>OY760398.1:0-4422389 GCA_963663435.1 Aggregatilineales bacterium
GATGATTCGGTCGACCCGGCACAGAAAACTGCCCTGACGCCCGCCGCTCTTTAGCCGCGCCGATTCGGCCGGCCCGGCGCATAGCTAATGGCTGAAGGTCCGCAGCAGCCGGCGCGATGCAAATTGCGGCGATTCCCCCGCATCGCTCAATTGAAACAGACATTACCAGAGCAGCTCTTGGTACGGCTGGCGCTGTGGCAGAACTTGCGGCGGGACGCGCGGCACCCGGTCGCGCGCCATCTTGGTCGGCAGCTTAAGAGAGGATGGCGGCTGCCCATTCTGCCTTTCAGCTTGGCCTGCGCGCTGCCACTGCTGGTTCTTGCCGGCTACGCCTACCACGCGGTCGATGAGGCGATTGGCTGGGCGCTGCCGCTATTCTTGATGCTCTTCAGCACAGTCTATTGCGCGGTCTGGATCGTCCGCATCGTCGCCCTGATATCGCGGCAAGCGCGCAGCGGCGCCATGGACGAAGTCAGCGTCATCCCGCCGGGGCGCGTCTTCATCTACATAACGATCTGCAAAGTGGTCTTGAACGAAGACGATGCGCTCTACTGGCTTGGCCTGTTGCGGCGGGTACTGGCGGGCGGCGCCTTCTTGATACTGATTATGTCGCTGTGCATAGTGGCGGCGCAGATGAATCAACTGAGCCCCAGGGAGTTCGCTGCGGTCTCTATTGAACTGATGCTTCTTGCCGTCGTGATTCAGCTGGAACATTCACAATCGGCCCTAATCGCCTGTCTCTTGGCTGTCGCGGCCGGCAGCCGCTTGCACAGCGTAGTTGACCGCGCGAGCGTCATTGTGGCCGGCTTCATCTTGCTGCAGATCCTGAGTTTTTCCTTGGCTATCGGCGCCGTAGTCGCGCTGGGACAGGCTAGTCTGAGCCTTACGCTGGCGCTGTTTCTGCTCTTGCGCGAATTGCTGATTCTGCTGCTGTGGCGCGCCATCCTGCGCGATGCCAACGAAGACAATTTGCCGCCCCGCTCTTTGCAGTGGCGGGACGCGTTGAGGCGCAAGGTATGACAGCATCAGCAATCTGCGTTACACTCCTGCGCGACAGTTCAGACTTACGCAGATAAAGGAAGCGATTCATGCTTGATAATTCTCAGTTGTGCTGCCTAGAAGCGCTGCTGGATACAATTATCCCGCCCGACGATTTTCCCGGGGCTGTGGATGCCGGCGTCGGCGACTACCTTCTGCGTCAACTGACCGGCGATTTGGCTGAGCTGCTGCCCAACTATCAGCGCTGGCTGAACGACTTGGATGCGGAATCTCGAGCAAGCCGGGACAAGCCTTTCGCCGAGCTGAACGCGGAAGAACGGACGTCGCTGCTCAATAGCGTCGAGCGGGGAGAAGTGACCACGGAATGGTCAGTCGAGCCGGCGCCTTTCTTCAGGCAGGTCGTCGAGCATTGCGCCGAAGGCTACTACAGCGATCCGACAAACGGCGGCAACCGCGATGGCATCGGTTGGCGCATGATTGGCTACGAGGTGCGCGGATGACAGATTTCGATGCGATTGTCGTAGGTTCCGGCGCCGGCGGCGGAGTGGCGGCTGCTTTGCTGGCGGAAGCGGGCAAATCGGTGCTGCTGCTGGAGCGCGGGCGCAACCTGTCCTTTGACGCTGTCGGTCGCGATCATCTGCGCAACCAGCGCATGCCCGTATATGGCCATAATGCCGGCCCCGATATTGAAGGCAACCCGCGCACGCTTGAGCCCGATTCTTTCCCGATTCCGGTCGGTCGGGAGTTAGGCAATCTGCGCTTGCTGCGACCGCATGAGCCGGGCTACCAGAATAACGCCGCCTGCGTCGGCAGCGGCACACGCGTTTACGCCGGGCAAGCCTGGCGTTTCATGCCGCAAGACTTCCGCATGGCCAGCGAGTACGGCGTGCCCGAAGGCAGTTCGCTGGCCGACTGGCCCATCAGTTACCATGATCTGGCGCCTTATTACCAGAAGGTGGAGTGGGAGATCGGCATCTGCGGCGACCATCGCACTATGACGCACTTGCCCGCCTATGAGAAACCGTATCCCATGCCCGCCTTGCCGCTGCCGCACAAATCCGGCGTGCACAAGCATGGGCTGGAGGCCTTGGGCTGGCGTTTCATGCGCGTGCCCCGCTTGATCAACTCCGTGCCCTACAACGAGCGGCCGGGCTGCATCCATTGCCAGCAGTGCGTCGGCTTTGCTTGCCCGGCCGACGCCAAAAATGGCAGCCATAATACAACCGTGCCGCGCGCGCTGCGATCCGGCTATTGCACGCTACGCACGGAAGTCATGGCCCAGCGGCTGGCCTGCAGCGAAGGCGGACGCGTCGTCGGCGTGACTACTGTCGACGCGGCCGGCCGGCAGACGACCTTCGCGGCCGATGTGGTGGTGCTCAGCTGCGGCGCGGTGGAGACGGCGCGGCTCTTGCTGAACTCGGCGACCAGCCAGGAACCAACCGGCATCGGCAACGAGGGCGATCAGGTCGGGCGGCATTTGCAGGGGCACTATTATTCGGGCGCCGTGGGGCTCTTCCCGGATATCATGTGGGATGGCGTCGGTCCGGGCTGTTCGATCGCCACCAGCCAATTCAATCATGACAACGACGGCATCATCGGCGGCGGCTTCCTGGGCGATGAAGATATCGTCACGCCGGTGACGCTCTGGAAGCGGCATTATCCGCCGGACGCGCCGCGCTGGGGCATCGAGGCCAAGCGCTACATGCGCGAGAACTTCCGCCGCATCAGCGATGTCATCGGTCCGGTGCAGGAGATACCCAGTGCGGAGGCGCGCGTCGATATCAATCCGGACGTAAAGGATCGTTACGGCATTCCGGTGGCGCATCTCTCGGGCCTCGCCCATCCGGAGACGGTGCGCACTGCCGCGTTCATGCACGAGCGCGCCAAAGAGTGGCTCTGGGCCTCCGGCGCAGTCAAGGTCTGGGGGCAGCCGCCGCCGCGTTATCTCTCCGGCGGGCAGCATCAAGCCGGTACCTGCCGCATGGGCGATGATCCGGCGAGCTCGGTGGTCGACTCGTTTTGTCGCGTACACAGCCAAGACAATCTCTTCATCGCCGATGGCTCGCCCCATGTGACCAACGGCGGATTCAATCCGGTGGAGACCATCATGGCGCTGGCTTGGCGCAGTGCCGAGAACATCGTAAATAATTGGTAGGATAAGCCGCAATAGGAGAACGACGTGAATCATACAGTGACAGATGAACAGATTGACTTCTATCAAGACAATGGCTTTGTGGTCATTCATGACTTTTTGACTGCGGACGAACTCGGGGTCTGGCGACAAAATGTCGGCGAGGCGGTGGGCAGCCGCGGCAAGCATAAGCTGGCCGATGGCAGTTGGATAGAAGAGGATAACTACAATTCGCGCGTTTTCACCCAGCGCATCAACCTTTGGAACGATCACGACGGCATGCGCCGCTTGATGATCGACGATCGGCTGGGAAAGATGGCGGCAGACCTGGCGCAAGTCGATGGCATTCGCATCTGGCACGATCAAGCGCTGATCAAGCCACCCTGGGGCAACCCCACCGGCTGGCACCTCGACAACCCCTATTGGTCATTCTACTCGCGCGATGCCATCAGCTTGTGGGTGGCGCTGGACGATGTGACGAGCAACAATGGCTGCCTTTACTTCATCCCCGGCGCCCACAAAACAGCCACTTGGGACAATGTCGGCATCGGCCAGAACATCGGCGATCTTTTCGAGACCTATCCCGAATGGGGCAAAATGGAAGCAGTCGCGATAGAGATGAAAGCCGGTTCCTGTTCGTTCCACAATGCTCTATGCGCGCACGGCGCCGGCGCCAATATGACGCCCTATTATCGGCGCGCGATGACATGCGCTTATATGCCCGATGGCAGCGCATTCAACGGGCAGAAGAATATCTTGTCGGATGAACAAGTGGCGCGCTACGTAGTCGGCGAAGCGCTTGATGATGACGCGCAGTCGCCGCTGATCTATCATCGCAGCAAGGAATACGTTCGCTATTCCGGCTGAGACAGCGGCCCGCGCTACCAGCGGAAGGGCACCGTGCCAGTGTCGTCCAGCGGATAACCCCACTTGTCAATATAGCTCATGCCGTCCAGGAACTCGTCGCCCAGCGCGTCCAGCTCACGCTGCAGCAGCGCGTCCAATTGGGCTTGCAGCGCGGCGGATTCCGGCCGATCCGCCAAATTGTCCAACTGCCAGGGATCAGCATCGTTGTCGTATAGCAGCCAGGGACCGTCCAGCGTTCGGCAATAGGTATAACGCTCCGTCCGAATGCCGCGATACTCCCGCCCGCCAACCGGACGCGACCACTCGCCGAAGGGATGGAAGCAAGCCAGCAGCGCGGCTTCGCTGTCGACCGCTTCGCCCCGCAGCGCCGGTGAGAAGTCTTGCCCTTCTACTGTGCTCGGAATAGGCAGGCCGCAAACGCCGAGCAGGGTGGGCATGATGTCGTGCGCGTTCAAAAAGGGCGAGACTTCGCGCGCATAACGGCCCTGCGCCGCCGGGTAACGCAGCAGGAAGGGCACTCGAATCGACTCGTCATAGGGTTTCTGTTTGCGGGTCATTCCCTGCGAGCCCAGCATGTCGCCGTGGTCCGAGGCGAAGACCAGCACGGTGTTGTCAGCGATCTCGAGTTCGTCCAGCGTCGCCAGGATATCGCCGACGCTCTTGTCGATAGCGCTGCAGTGCGCGTAATAACCCGCCAGCCACTCGCGCGCGTCCTGGGCAATTTCCTCCGGCACGTTTGGCCGCAACTTAATGTCTCGCGGATCATACATATCGCGATATTCCTGCGGCGCCGTTTCGTAGGGATTGTGCGGCGGTCCCCAGGACAGGACTAACAGAAAGGGCTGGTCCGCCGCGCGCGTTTCCATGTAGCGCTGCGCCGCCGCCGTCTGCGCGAAAACATCATAGCCGTCCCAAGCGCGTAAGGTCGGGTCGTCGCCATCGTAGTAGGCCGACTGATTGTAATCGTGCGAGCACTCCAGCGCCTGAAAAGTATCGAAGCCCAGGCGCCGCTCCGGCGGGATGTAATTGCTGCGGCCGTGGCCATCGACATGCCATTTGCCGATGAAGGCGGTGTCGTAACCGGCCGCTTTGAAGGCAGCGCCCAAGCCGACTGGCGCCCCGCTGATGGGCACATCATTGACGATCACGCCATGAGTCAGCGGATATTGCCCGGTCAGGAAGCTGGCGCGCCAAGGGCAGCAGACCGAATAGCCTGAGTTCGCGTTGCGGAAGTTAGCGCTTTCGCCGGCCAGCCGGTCGATATTTGGCGTAAGCACTTGCGAATTGCCGGCGTAACCCAGCGCCTGCAAGCGCCACTGGTCGGTCAGCAGGAAGACGACATTCGGCTTCGACATATTTCCCCCATCCATTTGTGAAAGGATCTAACCCCAAAACGCATCCCATTCCTTGCGAAATGCAGCCAGCCCTTCCGCCACGTTGAAGGCGCGCCGTCCCAGCGCTGCAGCCGTTCGCTCGGTGTTGGCGCGGGTGCGGTAGGGGATGCCGATATGCCGCATTTCGTCCAGGACGGCTTGGTCGGTGCGGGTGGGCGCGATCAAGGCGGGATCGGCCTCAAAGGCGGCGGCGATCTGATGCGCCAGGTCCACGCGGCCGATCCATTCGCTGCCGAAGCAGTGGAAGATGCCATTGCCGTCGTGTTGCGCCAGCCGCAGCAGCATGTCAGCGCAATCGGAAGCCAGTGTTGGATGCGCCTCGTCGTTGACTTTGGGCCCCGTCCAGACCGCCGCTGGCAAGCCCGCCGCCAGCCGGTAGATGACATAGACCGAAAAGTCGAAGCCCAAGCCGTTCTCCTTGCGCGCCAGCGAGGGCGCAGCGTAATTCAAGCCATAGATGCCAGCCAGCCGGCCCACGCCGTAATTCAGCCCCTCCATAGCGCCCAGCTCGCGCTCAGCGGCGACTTTCATTACGCCGTAGAAATTCACCGGGTTGGGCGGCGAGGTCTCATCGACCAGATCGGCGCGGCCATCAAAGACCCAGTCTGACGAAACGAAGACCAGCCGCGCGCCGACCTCGCGACAGGCCTCCGCCATGGCGCGCGTGCCATCCACCATCAGCGACCAGCAGAGCTCGCGTTTCTGGTCCATGAATATCTGGTCGAGTATGGCGGCCGAGTGGATGACCGCGTCCGGTCTGTATTGGCGGATCGAGCGGCGGATGCCTTCGTGGTTGGCAAGGTCGAGCGGGTCGAGCTGATAATCGACCTGCCACTCCGGCTCGGGCCCGTACTGCGAGGCGATGATTTCCAGGCCACGCTGCCGCGCCAGCCGTATCACGTTGCTGCCCACCAGGCCCGTTCCGCCGGTTACATAGAGTCGCATGATTGTCGTCCTCGTGATGTATTCTAAAATGACCGCTTGTGAACGCGCTTACCCAGCTCTGCTTGTCCGCTTGCCATTGCAGCGTAGGCCTCGCGCAAATCAGCCAGGCTGGCTGATCCGCTTTGCGCGCAGTCGATGACCAGCGACTCAGTCGCGGCGAATTCAGGGCAGACGTCGGCCACATCGGCAGCGATATCCAGCGGCACGGTCGTGACGCCGTTGGCGTCTCCATGCAGGAGCTCATTGGGATTGACAGTAATGCCGCCGACCTGCACCGGGCCGTAGGTCTCCAGCAAATGCATGTAACCGTGAGCGCAGACTATGCCATTGTAAAAGACCGGGAACTTGAGCGGCTCGATGCCGACAAAGTCCCGGCCCGGTCCATCAGTTATTAGACCGGCTGCGCCAAATGCTTTGAACGAGTTGCAGAAGACATCACCGAAATTGGCCGCCCTTCCGCTTGTGTCAAGATTCTGTATGACAATCACCGGCGTGCCGCTTAAGTCTCCAAAGCGGGCGATGACATCCGGTACGCCGGGCACGGCTTTTGCCGGCGGCTTGGTGAAGGTGCGGCAGGTGGCGGTGGCGGCAAAGCCGACCATTGGCGGCAATTCCGGGAAGGCGGCTGTGATTTCGCGACTCATGAAACCGCGGTTGCGGGGCCGCAATTCGAATAACTCAATGACATTCGCTACGGTCGCGCTGTCATAACGGCGCAACTCTCTCAGGGTCCCTGGGGAAATCTCGGGCATGTACGCACGCTCCTCTTCTAAATAGAACAAATTAAGCAGTGCAAGTCTTGTCTCAAAAATATCCTCTTTTCACCACAGAGGCTCACGAGGGTACACAGAGTACACAGAGGGGATTTTGTATTGTTGCGATGTTCCCGCGCTTATGCCGCTATTCGTCAAATGGAAACTGTCGCTGGCATACAATCAGGAAATTGCTTTACTCAGTGCCCTCTGTGTATCCTCTGTGCTCTCTGTGGTAAGTATTTGCATGACTTGCTTGCGCTAACTTATGTGATACTCTGCTGCAACAATGCTTGACGCCGGGCAGGCGCGCGGCGCCGCCATTGTAGAGCAAGGCAGGCGGCTGACCAAGAGCCGGCCGCGGATGATCGGCTGCAGTCCAAGTTGAGGCAAGCGTTCCAGCGCGGATGATTGTTAACATCGCCGAGATGGTGTATACAAAGGCGGAGGCGAAAGCCGCAAGCGAGGATGCCGTGCGCAGCAAGAGATTGATCAATATAGTTTCCTGTCATGCGGAAGGCGAAGTGGGCAACGTCATCGTCGGCGGCGTGCCTCCGCCCCCGGGCGACTCCATCTGGGAACAGTCGCGCTGGATTGCGCAAGACCAAAGCTTGCGCCGCTTCGTCTTGAACGAACCGCGCGGCGGCGTCTTCAAACATATCAACCTGCTGGTCCCGCCTAAACAGCCGGAGGCGGCATACGGCTTCATCATCATGGAGCCCGAGCACACGCCGCCGATGTCCGGCTCGAATACCATCTGCGTCGCCAGCGTGCTGCTGGACAGCGGCATGATCGAGATGAAGGAGCCGGAAACCAACTTCTTCCTGGAGGCGCCGGCCGGGCTGGTTCAGATTCGCGCCTTCTGCGAGCATGGCAAAGCGCAGAGCATCGAATTCCACAACGTCCCTTCCTACGTCGATCGGCTTGACGCTCCGCTTGAGCTGGAAGGCTATGGCACGCTGTCGGTGGATGTGGCTTACGGCGGCGACAGCTTTGTGCTGGTCGATGCGCGCGCGCTGGGTTTCGAAATTGTGCCGGACGAGGCCAGCGACCTGGCCCGCGTGGGCGCCGCCATCACCGCCGCCGCCAACGAACAGATCGGCTTTCAGCATCCACTGCATGCCGACTGGAATCAGATTTCCTTCTGCCAGTTTACGCTGCCGGTAGAGCGGCGCGACGGCATTTTGACCGGCCGCAATACCGTCGCCATTGATCCGGGCAAGCTGGATCGCTCGCCTTGCGGCACCGGCTGCTCGGCGCGGATGGCGGTCCTTCATCAGCGCGGGCAGATGCGCCCGGGCGACCAATTCATGGCGCGCTCGATCATCGGCTCTCGATTTGATTGCGGTATCGTCAGCACGACAGCGGTTGGCGGGCGCGCGGCCATCATTCCCAGCATACGCGGGCGCGCCTGGATCACCGGAACGCATCAGCTTATGCTCGACCCGGATGACCCCTGGCCGCTGGGTTATCGCCTGACCGATACTTGGCCCAGCTTCTAGCTACGCTGCAGCCACACAGTCATCTCACCGGCATCGCGGTGGCCCCAGGCATAATAAGGCACGGCTTTGAAAGGCACGGTCCCCCCGCCGCCGTCGATTGCTTCGCCGCGGATGACCGAAACGCCGCCCAGCAGGTCGGGCTCATGTTCGACGCTTAGCCGTCCCTCATCCGGCAGCGCGTAATCCAGCAGGCCGCTGGCATTGTCGACCTGCTCCAAGGCATAGACCAGTGGTCCGCGCTCCAGCGCAACTGAGCCCGCCAATTCAGAGACTGCCGGATGGGCGATCACGCGGCGGACGGGCAGCGGCAAGCGCAGCTCAATTCGCGTCCTGCCCTGCCAAGGTCGCGTCAGCTCGGCATAACCATCGCGGATAAAGAGAGGGACTTCTTCGCCGTCCACCAAGAGTAGGCTGGCATCTGCGGATTCGTCGAAGTAGCGATACAGGTCGCTGGGCAGCGGCTGACCCTGCGCGAATGAGGGAATCCGCAGCCGCAGCGTTAAGGTCGCGGGCTGCGCGAGGGTCAGGTCGAGTTCAATCTTGCCGTCCCAGGGGTAGTCGGTTTGCTGCCGCAGCGACACTTCCGTTTCGCCGACGGTCAAGCCGGCTCGTCCGGCAATGTACAAATTGACGAATAGCTCTTGTTCACGCGCGGCGTAGATATAGCCGGAGAGCGACGGCAGCAGCCGCACCACATTCGTCGGGCAGCATGAGCAGTCATACCAAGGCTGTCGCGACATTGAGGATTCGCGGTTGAAGCGGTAGCGGCCGTCACATGACAGCGGGTTGACGTAGTAGAACGAACGCCCGTCCATACCGACGCCGGACAGGAAGCCGTTGTACAAGCTGCGCTCCAGCACATCGACATACTTCGCCTCGCCCGTCAGCAGGAACATGCGCTGGTTCCACAAGATATTCGCTTGCGCGGCGCAAGTCTCATTGTAGGCGGTCAGGTTAGGCAATTCATAATTCTCGCCAAAAGCCTCGCCCTCGTGGCGCGCGCCGATACCGCCGGTCAGCGCCAGCTTCTTGCCGACGACGTTGTCCCAGAGCGAGTGAACGGCGGCGGCATAGTCAGCGTCGCCGCTGATCGCCGCGATGTCGGTCATGCCGGCGTACATATAACCCGCGCGCACCGCATGGCCGACGGCTTCACTTTGCTGCGTCACTGGCGCATGATCCTGGCAGTAGGGGCCGTATACTTCACGCCCGTTCGCGCGCCCGCGCTCATCCAGAAAGAATCGCGCCAGGCGCAGGTAGCGCTCATCGCCGCTGATCCGAAACAGCCGCAAGAGGCCGATTTCGATTTCCTGGTGTCCCGGCACATCTCGCAAGCCGTCGGCGCCAAAGACCGAGTCGATCAAGTCGGCGTTTCGCAGCGCAATATCCAGGAACTTCCGCTTGCCCGTCGCCTCAAAATAAGCGACCGCCGCTTCGTACATGTGGCCCACGTTGTAGAGCTCGTGGTTGATGCGCAGGTTCGACCAGCGTTCGGGTCCGCAGGGCTCGGGCGCGTTGGCCGGGTCGATGGTGCGCGCCGTATAGAGGTAACCGTCGGCTTCCTGCGCGGCGGCGAATTTATCGATGAGATCGTCCAGATATGTTTCGAGTTGCGCATTCGGCGCGATCTGCAGAGCATAGGCGGCGCCCTCCACCACTTTGAAGACATCGGAGTCGTTGAAGAATATGCCTTCGTGCGCGCCCTCCATGCGCCCGCCGGCTTTGGCGAAGTTGTCGATCCGGCCCGTTTCTTCACACTTTTGGAAGTCGTAAGGGATGGTGACTTTAATCGCCGTGTTGATGCGCGGCGCCCAAAAACTGTCGTCCACGGCGACTTGGGTGAAGGGCGCCGACTGGATCGGATAGTCGCTGTGAATTTCGCTCATTGAGGCGCTTCTTCATCTATTGCGGCGGGAAAGGCGGCGATGCGCAGGCCGGTTGAGCCATAGGGAATGAGTGTTATATTCTCCTTGGCCGCATCGGTCTGGTGCGGTCCGACGTCAATGTCAGCCGCCGAATTATCGCTGAGGCGCCAATGCGGCAGCTTTTTGGCGGCGACGCTTAAGGCTAGCGGCGGGGCGTCTGTCGCAAAGGGCAAGTCACTCGGTTGCGCTTCTTTGAGATCAAGTTCCGCCAGCAGCGAATCCTCATTGAGAATCAAACCGTAATTCCAGTCTGATTTCGGGTAGACTTCCCAATCCGCGTGCGGCAACTCGCCTCTGATCTGCTTCCACTCTTCTTCAATTCGGGCGCCAAACAGCAGAGGCCCCCGATGTACCGAAAGCAATCCTCGATGCCCTTGGCTCAGGCGTACCTCTTGAGGCAATTGCAGAACAAGCTGGTCGCCTGTTTGCCAGGTTCGCCGCACCTTATGGAAGCTGCCGGCGGCGCGCAGGACAGTGGTCTCGCCGCAAATTGTCAGCTTCGCTTCCTCAGCCCAATCCGGAATTCGCAAGAGCAGATCAAATTCGCAGGGCGAGCCCAGCTCGAAGCTGAATACGATATCGCATTTGAAGGGGTAATCGGTCGCTACGCTGAGAGTAACCGGAACGCCATCGGCAACGGTGGCAGCAACTTGGCAGGGCGCGTAGGCCACGGCCGCCAAGCCACCGTCCGGCGTCGCCATGAACAGGCTCTTTGCGAATTTCGGCCAGGCCTGATGCATATTGGCGGTGCAGCAGCCATAATGCGGCTCCAAGCCATAGATGTTGGATTCGTCGCTATTGTTGGTCCAGTTGCGCTTGGCGACAGTCGCCAGCACCTGATTAACTTGCTGATCATATTGGTGCGCCCACATATCGGCTGTGATGGTGGCCGGCAGCGCATTAAAGGCGACCTGTTCCAGTTTGTCGCCGAAGAAGGGATCGCCAAGAATGCGCGTCAATTCTTCAAGCGAGAACATATACTCCGATATCGTGCAGAGCTCGGTGCCGCTGACTGGCGATGTGCCGTTAAGGTGTTCGTCGCCGCTGAAGATGCCGTTGGGTTGACCGTGGTGTTTCATCAAGTTTTCAATGCCGAGGCGCGACGCCAGGCGATACCAGGGTTTGCCGGTCTGCACGTAGAAAACACCGCCCGCCTTCACGCCCATCGCGTGGTTTGGGGCATGCGTCATCATTCCGCCATCCCACTCCGCCAGCGGCAAAATATGTCGGACGCTGTAGTTCGCTTGCAAATCCGGCCAATCAACCGTCAAGTCGATTAGCGCTTCCGCAAGTTCCAGCAGGAAGGCGTCGCCGGTGAAGTTGTATAGCCAATGGATGGCGAGCACATTGTCCATAGCGCGCGCTTCGGCCCAGGTATACAAGGGGCGCACGGGCAGGGCGCGCTTCTGATAGCGAAAATAAGCTGTCATCAGACTCAGCACGCGTTCGTCCCGGCTCGCCTCGTAATGCATCATCAATACTTTGAGCATCACCATGCGTGGCCACCAGTCGGGGTCGCGCGGGCCGAAATAGCCGCGTTTGTCCTGGCTGTTCAGGGTCCATTCAATCCAGGGCTCGACCTTCTGCAGCAAGCGCCCGTCATCGAGTAGATGAGCCAGTGGCAGCAAGCCGTCGAGATAGTAGGGACCGCGCTCCCAGGACTCGCCACTCCCGCCCAGCCAGCCGCTGTTCGGTCCCACATCGGGCCAGAATTCGTCGAGGTGGCCGGTGAGCCCGCCGGCTTGTACTTTGAGCTGGTTGAGCAGCCAGCCCCGGGGTTTGATCGCGCCCAGCGGCAAGGCTTGAAAGGCTGCCGGATGGAGCGGCTTTCGATTCTTCGGGAGTTTGTCCAAAGTCCGCCTCGTTTATTAGTTCTTGACCGCGCCGCCCATGAGGCCGTCCATATAGTAACGCTGCAGCAGCAGGAAGATGCCCAGGCTGGGGATGATGGACACGATGACGCCGGCCTGCAGCGCGCCCCAATCAACATCGCCCCAAATGCCGTAGCGAATCGTCGTCAAGAATACGGGCAAGGTGAAGTTATCCTGGTCCGTCATGAAGATCAGGGCGGCCAGGAATTCGTTCCAGGAATTGATGAAGGCGTAAATCGCCACGGTGACGACGCCCGGCAGCACCAGCCGCAGCATCAGGCGATAGAGCAGGCTCAAGGAACTGCAGCCATCCAGCAGCGCCGACTCCTCGATTTCGAGCGGCACGGCGAGGAAACTGTTGCGCATCAAGAAAATGCCAAAGGGCAGCTGAAAAGTGATGTAAACCAGAGCCAGGCCAAAGAGCGTATTGTGCAGGTCCACTTGCACGATCATGACGAAGAGCGGAATCAGAATCGACTGAAAGGGGATCATCAGGGTTGAGAGCACCATTATGAAAAGAAAGTTCTTGCCGGGAAAGTTGAATCGCGCGAAGCCGTAGCCGCCCAGCGTACTCAGCACGACGCTGCCTGCGACCGTAATCAGCGCGACCAAGGCGCTATTGTATACATGCTGCGCCACGCCAATCTTGCCGTAGGTGGTCAGCTCGACATAATTCTCAAGGGAGACCTGCTGCGGCAGGTAAGTCGGCGGCACGGCCAGGGCCTCGGCCGGCAGTTTGATCGAGTTAATGAAGGACCATGCGATGGGGAACAAGAAGAGCAGCGCGAAAATAATCAGAATCACATAACGCAGCGCGAGCAAGGCGCGCCGGCGCAAGCGGCGCATCTGCTGCTGCGACAGCCCGCTTTTCGCGGTTGCTGCATCTCTCAGTGACGACGCGGTCATTTATTCCCGCTCCCGCAAGACATAAAATTGAGCGCCCGTCAAGGCGACCAGGATACCCAGCAGCACGATCGACATGGCCGAACCGTAGCCCATCTTGAAATAGGTAAACGAGTTGTTGAAGATCCAGTAAACAATGGAGATGGTGCTGTTGCGCGGTCCGCCGCGCGTCATGATATAGAACTGGTCAAATGACAAGACCGAGCCGATGACTGACAGAATCAGCGCGAGCGCGATGAAGCGGCGCATCAATGGCAGGGTGATGTAAAACAGCTTGCGGAAATAGCCGGCGCCATCGACCTCGGCCGATTCGTAGAGTTCGTCCGGGATGGCCTGCAAGCCTGCCAGCAGCAGAATCATGGTAAAGCCGACCGTCTTCCATACCACCGACAAGATGATGACATTCATGGCGGTATTCGGCCGGCCCAAAAAGAGCTGCGCCTTTGTGACCAGGTTCAGGTCGAGCAGGATCTTGTTGAAGACGCCGATGCGATCGTCGAGCATCCAGACCCAAAGCAAACTCGAGACGCCCAGGCCGATCACGACCGGCAAGAAAAAGATGGTGCGGAAGATGCCGATGAAGCGTATATTGCGCCGGACCAATGAGGCCAGGATGAAACCGAGAATGAATATCGGCGGCGTCACCAGCAGGGTGTAGCGGAAGGTGAAATCCAGGCTCTTGAGATACTGCCGATCTTTGCCCAGCTCAGTGTAATTGGCGAGCCCGGTGAAAGATCGTTCGCCAAATAGCGGCCAATCATGGAAGGACATGAAGACGGTCATAAGCAGCGGGACGATGAAAAACACCGTCACGAAGGCGACAGTCGGCAAGACGAAAAGCAGCCCGGTTAATTTTCGGCGCTGCACCCAACTGAGATTCCAGACTGCGAATTGGCTGGTCAAAACGCGCTGCTTTCGATGCCTTTAAGGTTTGTCCGCTACCGTGACGCCGCCGCTCGCTCGGCTTAGGCGAAGTGTCGACACCTTTGCCACCGAGTACACCGAGTTGGATAGAGGACACAGAGGAAAGGCATCATGCTTGGTCCAAAGACAGAATCCGCGAACATCCGGACCATCCTTGACTCGACCTACATCCATATTTCCCGAAATCGCTCTCTGTGCCCTCATTTTTACTCTGTGCCCTCTGTGGCAAAAGTGTCGTGAGTCCGTAAAAGCGCGGCGCCCACTCCGCCAAAACGTACCGACATCGGCATTTGAGTAGCGGACATGCCTTTTGGTGGCGACCGGCGCTGCGGATATTAAGGCGCCTGCCGGACCGAAGCCCGGCAGACACGGCTTACGCTGAAAGGCTAGCCTTCCATAATTTGTGTGAAGCGCTCTTGGCCCAACTCAATCGCGCCGTCGATATCGCCGTCCAGAATGGCGATTTGCAGCATCTCCAGCCAGGGACCGTTAGGATCGTTGAACAGGTCGTTGTAGACCGTGGTGTAGGGCGTATGGCCAACGGCTAAGGCGCTGGCGGCGGTCAGCTGGCGATCGTCGCCTTCGAAGTAGGGGTTGTCGATCAATTCGAGGCGGACCGGAATCTGACCGTTGGCGGCATAGATCTCAATCTGCGGCTCATCGCTCATGGTCCATTCGATGAAGCGCCAGGCTTCTTCAGCGTGGTCCGTGCCGCTGGGTATCGCGATGACATCGCCGCCGCCGAAAGAGGCCGCGCCGCCTTCTTTACCCGGAATATGGAAAACGCCGAAGTTGAGATCGGGGAAGTCATTGGTGTAACCCGAGATGGCGAAATTGCCCGTTCCGGCCATGCCGATATTGCCGGCGCCGAATGCGCTGACAAAGTTGGAGCCGTTGTCGATGCTGGCGCCCTCGGGCACGAGCGCTTCTTCCCAGATCGTATTGTAGAAGGCCAGCGCTTCGGCCACGATCGGGTCGCTCGCAATAGTCGCTTCAGTGTAGTCATCGCTGAGCACGTCGCCGCCGCTGGCCCAGATGAAGGGCAGGAAGGTGAAAGCGTTGCAGCCGGCGCAATTCATCGAGAACCAGTAGCCGTAAGTGTCGTCGCCCAGGTCGTTGATGGCGCGCGCCGCCTCCAGCATCTCGTCCCAGGTTGAAGGCGGATTGTCCGGGTCCAGGCCCGCCTGCTCAAACAAGTCGATGTTGTAGACGATGAAGGAGCCGTCAACGCCCGTCGGCACGGCGTAGTTGCGGCCCTCGTACATGCCCAGTTCCATATGCGCCGGCGTCAAGCTGTCGGCATAGGGCAGTTCCCTTACGAAGTCAGTGATATCGACCAATTGACCGGCGGCCGCGAAGGCGGGCGTGTAGATCAAGTCAATGCTGGCGATATCGGGCGGTTCTCCGGCGGCGATGGCGGCGCCCATCTTAGTGACGAACTCGCCGCTCGGGACAACGGTCAACTCAATCTGACTGTCGTTGTTGGCGTTCCATTGATCGACCAACTCCTGCGTTTGGAAGGGGATCGACCGAACCCACATCGACATCTGGATCGGCTCGTCCTGCGCCGCAGCAGGCAGCGCGCCAAGGCAGATCACAATTGCCAAGACAATGAACAAGGTTTTACGAAACGACATAACATGCTCCTTTCGGGACACCATACGGAATGGAAAAAGTTGATTCTGAGTCGGCGAAATTATGGCACAGTTCCAACACGCAACGCAAATCTTGCTTGACCGGTCGCGGACTTTAGCAGCGTGGGGCATTCATTCGCGCAACCATAAGGCCATGCGCTAGAGCAAGTTGGGCGGCACCGCCAACTGACGGAAGGCCGCGCAGGCAGCGTCCAGATGGACTTTCCCGCCGCTCAAGGAAATTTGCAGATGGCCGGGGATAAGCGCGTCAAATGGCTGCTTCTCCAGCTTGAACATGCTGTCGGCGTAAGCGTCAATGCGGCAGTCGTGGATATTCTGCCAGACCACCTTGCCGCCCCAGAAAACCAGATCCGCGCCCAGCAGATAAACGCGGTCGCCGCCGCGCATGATGAAACTCAAATGGCCGTCGCAATGCCCCGGCGTTTCGAAGGTCTCCAGCTCCAGATTGCCGATCTTGATCCCATCGCCCTCGACCAGTTCGACATCGACCGGGCAGGGCGGCAGGTGGAAGTCAGCCGGGAAAAAATTGGCAGCCTTGGCGACATCCAGGGCGACCGCTTTTTCGTCGGCGCTGCGGATGACCGGCGCGGCAAAGGCTGATGAGTACACCTCGACGTCCAGTCGCTTCTGCGCCTCGGCCGCCGCCCCGATATGGTCGCAATGATAATGCGTCAAAATCAACTTGCGGATTTTGCCCGGATCAAGCCCGTCGTCGCGGATATGGTCCAAAATCGTGTCGAAATCGCGCTCCATGCCCATGCCGGGATCAATCAGCGCCAACTCCGAGCCGCTGTTGAGCACGTATACGTGGCAATCCAGGCGGCCTGACAAGCCAAAGCCGAAGTAACCGCCGCCGACCACATGCAAATCACTGGTGAGTTTCATGCGCATTCTCCCTGTACAGCCGCACCCTACAAATAGAACTCATTCGCAACAGTTCGTCAAGCAGGCGCGGCGCCTGTGCAGAGCAATTGCAGCAAATTATTTTCAACACAGAGAGCGCAGGGCATTAGGAGTTTAGCCGACTATTCTGCTACCCTGAGATAATCACCAATCCTCATAGTAGTTATTGACATCAAGGTCCCTAAGTGCTTCGGGCATGGAGTAGGGGCCAGCACCATCATGGCACGTGTCTGGCTTACCGTCTCTGTAGGCATGGACGTGACAGGCTTCATGCACGAGCAGCATGGCGATTTGGGTGTATCGTTCATCACCATAACTCAGTACCGGCCATTGCCCCGGACCAAGATAAGGCGTAGTTGTATCCGGTGAACTCCAGTATTGACTGCGCATAACCCCCGTAGAAGGGGTAACGTTGGCGCCAGTCAAATCGTCGACCATCTTGACCACCCGCAGGACGTCGATCACGTATTTGTACCACTTTGGCCCGTGGGTCAAGAGCCACTGAAGCCCTCTCTTGGTATCGGCGACATAGTCTGCGGGGCCTTGAATGCTGATGGGTCCAGCAATCGAAGGCACATAGCAAAGGCCGAGTTGGAAAGCCTCCCTGCCCGCTCTGAATTCCCGTTCGCTGCTGCATTCCCGGCTCACGGAACAGCAGTTGTCTACGCCATCCGGAATAGTGACCGTCACGGCAGTCGGCTGAGTCGCAGCGCACTGGTTCGCCTGATAGGCGTAATAGCCATCGACCCATTCTTTGTCGGTCTGACATTGCCAGCCCAAAAAACAGCAATTGTCGACGCCTGGCGCCGCGTCGCTCGCGGGCTGCGCTGGCTGCACTAGCTGCACCGGCTGCACTGGATGAAATGGCTGATCGGGCGCGGGCGGGGGACATTCATTCCTTCGATACGCGTGATAGCCATCAACCCATTCCTGGTCGGTCCGGCAATTCCGACCGAAGTGACAGCAATTTTCGCTTTCGTAGTAAGTTTCGAGTATGGGCAAGTAACTTGCTTTCACTTGCGGGGCGCAGTGCTTATAAACTAGAAAGGCGTCATAGCCGGCACTAAAATGATCGGCTTCCAGGCACAGCCATCCCGGCGCCGTACAACAATTGTCGCTGCCGCTTGCGGGCATATAATTTGGATCCGGGGTTCTTTTCCAGAGTACATATTCATCCCAGCATTCCAGCGCCACAAGAGCCTCATATCCGGCCCTCCATTCTTCATCGGTGTAGGCAGGTCCGATCCAAGCCACAGCAATTGAGTACAGTTCTCACGGGGGCGTTGCGGCTATTAAACGCGGCTTGGGCATTCATCGCGGCCTGGGCATTAAACCCGGGCTGGCCCTGAGCTTGTGGAAGAGACTGCGATGACGCGCCGCCGGCCGCCGGAATGCTAATCTCGTTGCCAGCGTGAATGATGTAGGGATCGTCGATGCCGTTTGCCCGCGCGACTTCCTGTAGCGTTCGGCCATACTTGCGCGCAATGCCTGACAGGTTTCTCCCCGCTGCACAACATGGACCTGCTGCGCCATAACAGCGCTGATGCCAGCGATCGCAGCAAATAGTAATAACAAAGCGACTAGACGACGCATGTGATTGCTCCGTACAGTTTGGGATTACGCGATTGTAACCAGCTTGAATAATAGAGTCAAGTTCATGGCAAAATATATCGTATTAATTCGGTTGAGGATTGGATGATCCAGATTTAACTTCACCGCAAAGGCGTCGAGGTCACAGGTAAGATGTCGGACTTCGCGCGCGATTCTGGGCGTTCTTGCTTTTCTCGATGTCAAATGCGGTCACTGTCTACAAGACCTACGCGGGCTGCGTAGGCCCCCGGCGCCGAAGTTTTCAGTCTTTTGATTGAAGGCAATACACTTCCAATTTCGTTCCGGATACAAGACTCGCATAATCTTTGGCATGCTTGCTAAAGCGCGATACACTTGGGCTATCGGAGGCGCTACTTATAATGCTTGACCTGGACACGAGCGCCTGCTAGTAAAAACTATTAAGTGATGGGTGACAGAAAGGCGGTTGACAGCATGAGCGAAAAACGTGAATACCCCGAATGGATGGGCAAGATGCGCGGGCTGTATGCTGACGAGCTGCAGGAGTTCCTTGACGGTCCCATCGTTGCGCGCATTGCCACCGTCGATAGCAAGGGCGACCCCTACGTGACGCCGGTATGGCAGGAATGGGACGGCGATTCGATGTGGATTATCCCGCGGGCCAAGACGATATTCGCGCGGCATTTGCTACGCTTCCCGCGTTGCTCCGTGTCCTGTGCCCTCGATAGCAGCCCATACACCCGCGTGCTGTTTCGCGGCGGCGCGGAAATTGTTGAGGGCCCGGCCTTGATGCACGGCGAATGGCTGGAAATCGCGCGGCGTATGGCGGTTAGATACCTGGGCGAACGTGGACCGGAATACCTGGAGCCCTCACGAGTTCGCCCCCGCTACCTGGTCAAAATCTCCCCGGAGAAGACAATCTCCTGGGAAGGCGTCGAGTGGGCGGCCAAATACCTTGACGACTAGGCGCGCCTGCGCTGACTGTCTGGATGCGCAATGAGCCTGGCAAAGTCTTACGACAGTCCGGCTGCTGATAGAAGCTGGAAGACGCGCAAGTTCGTCGCCGATTACGGCGTGTATATCGCGCTTGTAATCTTGCTGCTGATTGGCGCGGTTTTGACGCCGAAGCTCTACTCGGTTGAATCGATCGCGGTCGTGATGCGGCAGGGGTCGCAGTTGGGAATCGTCGCCATCGGGCAGACCATGGTCTTGCTAGTCGCGGGCCTGGACTTGTCTGTCGGCGGCATATTTATCATGACATCAGTCGTGGTGGCCGAAGTGGGCAATGGCCGCAATGAGATGGTCATACCGGCGATCGCGACCGCGATGGCTCTGGGCGGGTTGGTTGGCTTGGGCAACGGCTTGTTGGTGACTAAGCGCCGCGTCCCGCCCTTTGTCGCCACGCTGGGTATGCTGGTGCTGGTCAAGGGCGCGACGCAAGCCTATACGCGCGGCGTGCCCGGCGGCTTCGTGCCCGATGTGCTGGGCATCGTCAATCGCTCCTGGTCAGTCCTGTCCGTGCCGTTGATCCTCTGGCTCGGCTTTAGCGCCCTATTTATCTTCATCCTGCGCGGCACATCTTACGGGCGCAAGGTCTATGCCGTCGGCAGCAATATCGAAGCGGCGCGGCTCTCGGGCTTGCCGGTTGATGCGATTCGTATTTCTGTCTACATCCTGGGCAGTCTGTTCGCTGTCTTATCGGGTGTCGTGCTCACTGGATACGTCGGCTATGTCGATCGCTTTATCGGCAGCGGCTTGGATCTCGACTCGATCGCGGCGGCGGTGGTCGGCGGAACCGCTTTCGTCGGCGGACGCGGCGGTTTGCTGGGCACAATTGCCGGCGTCTTGATCATCCAGATTCTTAGCACGATGGTTGTTTTGCTGGGATTGGATGTCGAGGTGCAGTTCATCATCAAGGGACTGGTGATACTGGGGGCCGTAACGCTCTACAGCGTCGCCAATGTAGAATCGTGATCGCCATTCTTGGAAAGGAGGCGCGCTTATCGAAGATGCTGCAAGCTTTGAAATTCGTATGCTGAGTCTATACTTGAAAGGAAAATCGTCATGAAGAACTTACTCAATATCTTGGTTGTCCTGGCCTTGGTCTTTTGCCTTGGCGCTGTGACGCTGGCGCAGGACGATGACGGCAATATGCTGGCCTTTGAATTCACTGACGAGCAGATCGATGCGTCGCCCTATCTGCAAAGTGTTCTGTCGCGGCTGGATGAAACCTACGACACCAGCGACTTCGCCAAAGACGGTCCCTATCGGATTGCACTGGCGGCGCAGGGCACCAGCAATGCCTGGTCCGCGCTCTTTGACGCGCATGCCAACTGGTATGTCGAGCATTTGGGCGAGGATGTGGTGGCCGAGCTTCTCTACGGCGATGCCCAAGCCAGCGCTGACATCCAGGTGCCACAGGTTGAAGATCTGCTGGCGCAGGAGCCTGACGCGCTTATCCTCGTGCCGATGGGCGCAGCCGCGCTTTCGGCGCCGGTCGAACGCGCGATGATGCAGGGCGTGCCGGTTGTGCTCTGCGCCAGCGCGGTCGAGACGAACAACTTCGTCACCGAAGTCGGCACCAACCTCTGGGTGGTCGGCGCCAGCCTGGCGCAATACGTGGTTGACCAACTAGATGGCGAAGGCAATGTCGTCTTCATGACCGGCATCCCCGGCGTCACCACATCGGACATCATGGAAGAGGGCGCGCAAGCCGTCTTTGACGCCAATCCTGGCATCAATATTCTGGACAAGCAGCCCGGCTTCTGGTCGCCGGCGGATGCCAAAGGCATCATGGAGACCTGGCTGGTCCAATATGGCGACGAGATCGATGGCATCTGGTCGGGCGGCGCGCAGATGTCGCAAGGCATCATCAGCGCCTATCTGGATGCCGGCCTGGATATCCCGCCCATCGGCGGCGGCGAGTGGCAGAACGGCTTCCTGCGCCTGGCGCTGGAGCACGACATCAAATATCTCGCCTGGCAGTATCCCAATGCCATGATCACGCTCTGCATCGACGCCGCGCTGCAAATCCTGGCGGGCGAACCGGTGCCGCGCTTCATCGACTTCGTGGGCAAAATCGACAACAGCGATCCATTCACCGATGTCGAGGGCGCTGATTACTTCCGCGAAGAGTGGAGCGATGACGTGCACGGGCCGATTACCATGCCCGATGAGAAGCTGGCGGAACTCGGCTTCACTACCATGGATGACGGATAGTTTGACCTTCTGTCAACGATAGACTGGCGGCCTTCGGAGCGTCTTATCGCTTCGGATGCCGCTCGTTGCCGTGCCATGAGCGACTACATCCTGGAAATGCGTAATATCTCGAAATCCTTTGCTGGCGTGCAAGCGCTGAAGGATGTTTCTTTTCGCTGCCGGCCCGGTTTTGTATACGGCCTGGTCGGCGAGAACGGCGCCGGCAAGTCGACCCTGATGAAAATCCTGGCTGGCGCCTATTACGCGGACGGGGGCGAAATCGTTTACAAAGGCGAGCTGCGCGGTGACGCCTCAACTGGCGACATTATCCGAAGCGGCATCAGCATCATTTACCAAGAGCTGGCGCTGGTGCGGCAGATGTCGGTCGCCGAGAATATCTTTCTCGGGCGCGAGCCGCGCAAGCGCCTGGGCGTTTTGGATTTGAAGGTCCTGCACGAACGGGCCGGCGCGTTGCTGGGCCGGCTGGGCATCGAGCTCGACTTGCGCCTGCCGGTCAGCGAATTGACTATCGCCCAGCAGCAATTAGTGGAGATCGCCAAAGCGCTTTCGCAGAATGCCGACCTCATCGTGATGGATGAACCCTCCGCCATCCTCGCCGGCAGCGAGTTGGATCAGCTCTTTCGCATCATCGAGTCGCTGAAGACGCAGGGCGTCACTGTAATCTATATCTCGCATCGCCTGGAAGAAGTCTTTCGCATCGCCGACGAAGTGACTGTGCTCAAGGACGGCGAGCTGGTCGCGACGCGGCCGATTGAGGAGCTTAATCGCGGGGCACTGGTCGAATACATGGTCGGGCGGCCGCTTGACGAGGTCTTCCCGCAGACCGAGCACGAACAGGGCGAATTGGTATTGGTTGCGAATGATATAGCGACCGATACGATTCTCGACGGCGTCAGCCTGGAGCTGCACGCTGGCGAGATTCTAGGCATCGCCGGCATGGTCGGCTCAGGGCGCACCGAATTGGCGCGGGCGCTCTTCGGCGCGGACGCCTTAACTGGCGGCTCGATAAAACTGGTCGGCAAAGGCTCGGCGACATGGGGCAGCCCGGCGCAGGCCATCGGCGCCGGCCTGGTGCTGGTGCCGGAAGACCGCAAGGCGCATGGCCTCTTTACCTCGCTGTCAGTGCGAATAAATGTGACCATTCCCATACTGTCAACCTTGACGCGCTTCGGTGTTCTGAAGCGCAGCGCCGAGGACGAGGTCGTGCGCGGAGCGCAGAAACGCTTGTCGATTGTCATGTCATCGGCCGATCAAGAGACGCAATTCCTGAGCGGCGGCAACCAGCAGAAAGTCGTATTGGCGAAGTGGCTTTCGACCAATCCTGCGGTGATCATTTTGGACGAACCCACGCGCGGCGTCGATGTAGGCGCCAAGTTCGAAATCTACCGGCTCATGCGTCAGCTCAACGACCGCGGCATCGCCATCGTAATGATCTCGTCTGAATTGCCGGAAATCATCGGCATGAGCGACCGCATCATGGTGATGAATGACGGCAGAATCGCGGGCGAACTCACGCGGGAAGAGGCGGGTGAGGCGCGCATAATCGAGTTGGCGACAATGGACGTATCCGCGGTGAGCAGAGCATGAGCTTCGTGACCGAATTCTTCGGCGGCAAACGCAAGCGATCGGCCCAATCGCGCGCTGTTTTCCTGCGCCGCAATGGACCAATTATCATGGTCTACGCCTTTATCCTGCTGCTTGTCATCATCGGCATTACGCAATCCGAGCGTTTCTTCACCGAGCGGAATCTGACAAATGTCGCCCGGCAGTCGGCCTTCCTGGGCATTGTCGCGCTGGGCCAGATGCTGGTGATTTTGACCGCCGGCATCGACCTCTCAGTCGGCTCGCTGGTCAAGGTGTCGATCCTGGTGTCGGCGATCGTGATGAACGGCGAGAGCGGCAATGTCTTGCCCGCCATCATCGCGACGCTGGGCTTGGGCGTGCTGGTCGGCCTGATACATGGCTTTCTCATCAACGAACTGCGGATCGCGCCCTTTATCGTTACGCTGGCGTCTCTGGTCATCTTGCGCGGCATCGGCTTGACCATCTCTTCATCGCCGGTCGGCAAAGCCAGCCGCGAAGTTATGATGTTCTACGTGCAAAAGATCGGGCCGATTCCCATCATCGCCTGGATGTTTTTCCTGCTCATCGTACTGACCATGCTGCTGCTGCGCTTCACGGTATTCGGCAAGTATCTGTACGCCGTCGGCGGCAATATCGAGGTGGCGCGTCTCTCCGGCGTGCCGATCAAGGCCGTGCGCTACGGCGTATATGTCTTATGCAGCCTGACCGCGGCGGTGACTGGCTTGCTCTGGCTGTCGCGCATGGGCGTAGGCGACCCGGCTATCGGCGATGGCATCGAACTGCAGACCATCACAGCGGTTATCATCGGCGGGACGAGTCTCTTTGGCGGCCGCGCCAGCGTACTCGGTACCCTGGGAGGCGTATTGCTGCTCGGCCTCACCGCCAACCTGCTGGTCATGCTGGGCGTTAATCAGTTTATTCAAGGTCTTATTCAAGGCGTCATCATCGTCGCGGCGGTGGCGCTTTACAAACAGGAAGGGGACTAGCCCAAATGAGCCTGCCTGCCGGACGTCCGACCGTGCGCGCGCTGCAGCCCAGCTTGATCCGCAAGCTGTCCAACAGCGCCATCGGCAAGATTGATGTTATACCGCTGTGGTTCGGCGAGCCCGACAAACCCACTCCCGAATTCATCCGTCAAGCCGCCAAAGACGCCATCGACGAGGGCCAGACCTTCTACCAGCCCAACCTCGGCATTATCGAGCTGCGCCAGACGCTGGCTAACTATCAGAACGGCCTCTACGGCACGGCGCTCACCGCCGAGAACATCGGCGTGACCCCGTCCGGCATGACAGCGCTGGCGGTCGCGCTGCAGTGCGTAGTGGCCGAGGGCGCCGCGGTGGTCGTGCCATCGCCCGTCTGGCCCAACTTGCCGGCTGCGGCTGAGATCCTGGGCGGTGAAGTCCTTCGGGTATCGCTGCGTCCGCGCTGCGACGCCTGGCGCCTGGACCTGGACGAGTTGTTTGATGCGTGTACGCCCAATACCGGCGCGCTGCTGATCAACTCGCCCAACAATCCTACCGGCTGGATGCTCGAAGATGACGAGCAGCGGCAGATCATTGACTTCTGCCGCCAGCGCGATATCTGGCTGATCGCCGATGAGGTATACAACCGCATCGTCTACGACCGCGATTGCGCCCCCAGCTTCGCCGACAAAGTCACTGAAGAAGACAAATATTTGATCGTGAACAGCTTTTCAAAGTCCTGGGCCATGACAGGCTGGCGCCTGGGCTGGCTCACCGCGCCCAAGTCCCTGATCGGCACGCTGGAAGCTGTCGCTGAATTTAACTTCTCATGCATCTTCGCGCCGACTCAGATCGCCGGCATCACCGCCTTAAAAGAGGGCGAAGATTTCGTCCGCGCGTCGATGGCGCGCTATCAAGCGGCGCGCGATATGGTTGTCAGCCGCTTCGCCGATCTGCCGCGCGTGACCCTGCCCTTGCCGAGCGCTGCTTTCTACGCCTTCTTCAGCGTTGACGGTGTCTCCGACAGTTACGCCTTTGCCGAACGGGTCCTGTATGAATGCGGCGTCGGCCTGGCGCCGGGCGCTGCCTTCGGCCCGCAAGGGGAAGGCTACCTGCGGCTTTGCTTTGCCGCCGAGCCGCCGCTATTGGAAAGAGCGCTGACGCAGATGCTACCTCTACTAACCTTAGGCGCCCAAGCCTGAAAGCAGCGAACACGCGCTTGTGATTGATAAGGCCTGAGCAGGTCTTTGACTGCTTACTGGGCTTGTCCGGAGCTGCAAGTCTTACGCCGAGACAATGGAAATAGTGCGAAAAAAACAAAGAACGGGTGATTCAGGCGAAGGGCAACAAGTTTCTACAGAAATCGCCATGGATAGCTCTCCTTACCCAGCAAGCTAGGGAAGGGGAGCTATTCTGTGCCAAGTCCGCAAGAATCTATTGCTTTTCGCAAACACAGGCGCTTCTCTTGTTTGAATTAGGGGCGATTCCGGTCGTCGCTGCTCAAGACTTGCATTACGGGGCATGCCGTACATTCGGTTTGAGTTTTGATATCGCATCCCGATTTTCGGCGCGGCTAGTTCGTTGATGCGCGCTTTGATATACTGATTCGTTGCTGCCAATCATTTGGGCAAGGACCTTATGTCGCTGCGGCTTTCCGGATTGCTGGATGTACTGCGTCAAACACAGAGCTATAAAGAACTGCTGGACCGGCTGCGCAGGCGCGAGGCGCGGGTGGACTACAACGTCGTCCGCTCGGCGAGGCCTTATCTGCTGGCGGCGCTGGCGCGGGACTGGAAGGCGCCGATCCTGTACCTGACCTCGGCGGTGCGCCGGGCGTACAACGTCAGCGAACAGCTGCCGATTTGGCTGGGCGATGGACAGCGGCTGCATCGATTCGCCGAACCTTCAGCGAATTTCTACGATCGGGCGCCCTGGGATCTCAGCGTGATTCGCAATCGCATCGCGACCTTGTCCGCGCTGTCGCACGCTGCGGCCGACGACGGTCCGATCGTCGTCACCTCGGCGCGGGCGTTGCTGCAGACGACCTTGCCGCCCGCCGAGTTTCGCGGCGCCACTGTCGAGTTGGCCCGGGGCGAGCGGCACTCGATGGAGCAGCTCATCTTGCGCTGGATCGGCATGGGTTACGAGCCGGCTGCTCTGGTGCTGGAACCCGGCAGCTTCAGCCGGCGCGGCGGCATCCTCGACGTTTTTCCGCTGGCGAGCGAGTTTCCAGTGCGTATCGAATTCTTCGATGACGAAATCGAAAGTTTGCGACGCTTCGACCCGGCCAGCCAGCGCAGCATTGATCGAGTAGAGACGGCGCGTATCGTGCCGGCGCGCGAAGCCCTGCCGCTGCGCACGGCTGCGGTCGGCGCGCAGCTGCAAGCCTGGGCCGTGGCATCCGCCAGCGACCCGACCGACTACTCCAGCATCAGCGCCGACATCGAGTCGCTGACGCAGGGCAGCGCATTCCCTTGCCTGGAGCACTACCTGCCATACCTGTATGACAAGCCGGCCAGCTTGCTCGATTACATACCCGAGCAGGCCTTGATCTTGATCGAGGATCCGCAGTTTGTCGAAGAGGCTGCCCTGGAGATCGCCGAGCAGGCGGATGTCAATCGCCGCGAAGCCGAATCAGCCGGGCAGGCAGCGCCCGATCATCCAGCGCCCTTTCTTGCTTGGGATGCGATAAAGGCTGAACTCGAGCATCGTGCCAGCGCCGCGCTCAGCAGCTACAGCGCCAGGGAGGCATTTGCGCCGGGCGAGCGATACGGCGGCCAGCTGCGCCTGCTGCTGACTCAAATCCGTCGGCAACTGAACCAGGGCGACAGCGTAGTCGTCATTACCGAGCAGGTAGAGCGCCTGGAGAACTTGTGGTACGAGCAAGATACGTCAACGTATATTCCGACGGTGACGAGCATCGACGCCGCGCCGGAGCCGCGCAGCCTGTGTTTCATACGAGGAGCTGCCGCCGAAGGCTGGTCGCTCAAGGGCAGCGTCGGAACACTGCACTTTGTCACAGACGCAGAAATTTTCGGCTGGACAAGGCCCGAGCCACGCCGTCGTCATGAGGCAAGCGGCAGGCGAAGCGGCAAGGCGACAGACACCAGCTATAGCGACTGGCAAGAAGGCACCTACGTCGTACACGTCGATTATGGAATCGGCAAGTTTACCGGCTTGCATCACCGCACGGTAAATTCGACCGAGCGCGAGTATTTGCTGGTGGAATATCAGGGCGCCGATACGATATATGTGCCCATCCATCAGGCCGATCGGCTGTCACGCTATGTCGGAGCGGAAGATAAAGCGCCAAAGCTGAATCAGCTGGGCAAAGCCGATCAGTGGATTAAGGCGCGGGACAAGGCGCGGCGCAATGCCGTTGAAGAAGCCCGCGAGCTGCTGGCTATCTACAGCAAGCGCGCCCGGGCATCGGGGCATGGCTTCAGCGCCGACACGGCTTGGCAGCACGAGATGGAAGCCGGCTTCCCCTTTGTTGAAACGGAAGACCAACTGCGAGTGATTCAAGAAGTGAAAGCCGATATGCACGACCGCAAACCGATGGATCGCTTGATTTGCGGCGATGTCGGCTTCGGCAAGACCGAAGTTGCCCTGCGCGCTGCGTTTAAGGCGGTGCAAGACGGCATGCAAGTGGCGGTGCTGGTGCCGACCACGGTATTGGCGCAACAGCATTTCGAGATATTCCGCGCGCGCCTGGCGGCTTTTCCAGTCGAGATTGAAATGATGTCGCGCTTTCGCAACAAGGCGCAGCAGTCGCAAATCGTGGAGCGGCTGAGCTCCGGCGAAGTAGATATCATCGTCGGCACGCATCGCTTGCTATCCAAGGATATCCGCTTCAAGCGTCTGGGTCTGATGATTATCGACGAGGAGCAGCGCTTCGGTGTCAAACACAAGGAGCACTTCAAGAAGATGCGCTCGCGGATTGACATTCTGACACTGACGGCCACGCCGATTCCGCGCACGCTTTACCTGAGCTTGAGCGGCATACGCGACATCAGCATGATTCAGACGCCGCCGGAGGAGCGCGTTCCGGTCATAACGCAGGTGGGCTCCTGGGACGACAAGCTGAGCCGGCGCGCGATCATGCGTGAAGTGGAGCGGGGCGGGCAAGTCTTCGTCGTGCACAACCGTGTCAAGACCATTCACATGATTCGCAACCGAATCGAGCGGATCGTTCCCGAGGCCTCTATCGCCGTGGCGCATGGGCAGATGAGCCCGCGGGCCCTTGAAACGGTGATGGCCGAGTTTTCGCGCGGAGAATATGACATTCTCATTTCGACCTCGATTATCGAAAATGGCATCGATATGCCGCGGGTCAATACGCTGATCGTCGACCGGGCCGATCACTTTGGCGTGTCGCAGTTGTATCAGCTGCGGGGCCGCGTAGGGCGCTCAGCACAGCAAGCCTACGCCTATTTCTTTCATGACCGCGGCACGCTGACCGAGGAAGCGCGTACCCGCCTGGAAACGCTGGCGGAAAACAGCCAGCTTGGCGCCGGCTTTCAAGTCGCCATCCGCGACCTGGAGATGCGCGGCAGCGGCGACATACTCAGCATGAGGCAGTCGGGGCACATCGCCAGCGTGGGCCTGCACCTGTATACGGAGATGCTGCAGCAAGCCGTGAAGGACCAGAAGGGCGCTTCAAACGCAGAGAGCGCTGAAGTGGCGCCGGCTTCCGCGCGCGAGCGAATAATCATCGACTTGCCGCTGCCGGCCTACCTGCCCACTGACTGGATCCCCGAGATGGCGCTGCGCTTGCAACTGTACCGCCGCATCGGCAACATCACGCAACTGGACGAGGTGGACGCCATGCGCCGCGAACTGCTAGATCGCTTCGGTCCGCTGCCGGCAGCTGTGGACGGTCTGCTGTATCAGATCAGAGTGAAAGTCCTGGCGCTGGCCGTGCGCGCCAGCCACGTTCGGCTGCCGCGCGAGCAAGTGCTGATCAAACTGCCCTATCTGGCCACGGTCAGGCGCGAACTGCTGGCCCTAACTTTGGGCGACGATGTCGAGGTCACGCGGACGGAGGTGCGCTTGCCGGCAGCTGAGGGGCAATGGCAAGCCCGGCTGCTTGAGGTTCTGGAGCAGTTGCAGTACAAGGTCAACGTGAAGACGGCGGCGGGCTAAGCTGGCGAGCGTCAACTTGCGCTACTAGAATGACTGTAGTCCAGAGTCAAGATTGACAAATTGCGGCATGAATCTCAGGGAGCCTAGCAAGCGATCACTTGCCATTCTGCTGGCGAGTTTATTGATTCTGGGCAATACGTTCCTGCATGCCCACGTATACAGCAATCGCAACTATCGCGAAGATGAAATCAGCACCGTACATTCTGCAATCGTCATGGATTCCCATGAAATCGTACGGTGGCTGGCGAGCGACGTGCATCCGCCGGGATGGCTACTATTTGCTGACCTTTGGATAGAGCAATTTGGTACGTCAGAGGCGGTCGTTCGCTGGTCGTCCAAGCTGCTGACTTTATTGAGCTACGCACTGATATTTCAGCTAGGAAAACATCTGATAGATCGACGAGCAGCCATTTATGCTGTCGCTCTTTTGGGCCTCTATGGTTTTGCCAGCAACAATATGTTCGAGGTGCGACCGTACACAACGCTAATTGCGCTGGCCACGGCATTGCATTTAGTATTTTTGCGCTGGCTAAGCAAGCCGACCGGAACCCTGATGGTGGTTTACGTGTCCCTAGGAGTGGCTGCGGTCTATACACATTTCTACGCATTTGTCATATTTGCGGCGCACGCGCTATTCATGCTTATATTTCGGCGCTGGGATCGGTGGTTCATGCGCAGAACCGCCACTATGTGGTTTTTCATAGGGCTGTCCTTCGCGCCTTGGATTCCGCCCCTTATACAGACTTTCGTGGGACCATTTGCGGGTGGGTATTACGCGGTTGATCTGCCCACATTGATTCAGCAGATCGGCTTCAGTCCTGCTATCATTCTCGAATTCCTGCTTATCGCGAGCCTGTTCTCGCGTGCCAATAATCGGAATCAATTCGCGGTCGATACATGCTTCGCTGGTACCCGTTATCTAGGCTTGTATATCCCTTGTTTCTGCTGCTAGCGACATTTGCAATCGCGCTGTCCGTAAACTCAGTCTGGAGCGTATTGAATGTACGCGGTTTCACAAGTGTAGTTATGCTCGTTGCTTTGATGATGGCGTTGGGCCTATGGATGCTCCCAACAAAAGCGGGGGCAATTCTACTCATTTTGCTCTATGTACATGCGCCTGCAAACATTGTCATTCAGCCCACAAATGCTCCCTATCGCGAACTTGTGCAGACAATGTCGACGAACTATCAGATTGACAGCGTGGTTGTAACCGAGTTTAGCTGGGCCTGGCGCTGGCTTTTGCCGGCCGCCTACTATTTGATGGATTTCACACCGGATAAAATGTCCAAGGACCGTATCTTCCATCTGGTGGCGCCACGGGACTATGCGCATCCTCCGAATTATCCCGACGAATTGGTGAACATCTTTAAGACATTTGAACCGGCCGCTTTTGAGAACCAGATGCCTGCGCACGAGCAGCTCTGGCGCCTGACGCAAGGCGGAGGCAATGACCTTGGGGCCGAATTTGGGGACTGGCTAAATCAGAATTACGCGTTGATCCGAACTCACGCCTGGGACAAACCCTACGTGACTAACTACGCCTTAAGCGAATATGCGAGAGTTCCCGAGCACCAAGGACCGATGTTACGAGCGGGCGACGAGATGCAACTTTTTACCTGGGAGCTTGACGACTCGGTGGAAGTTGCAGCCTGCCAATCAGTCACGGTCGAAAGTTGGTGGCAACTGGACGCCGCAGTCGACGTCTCCTACTCGCTAAGCATCATTCTCGCCAACGCTGACGGCCAGCTGGCGATTCAAGACTCGATTCCGGCGGACGCATTTACGACCGATTGGCAGGCGGACCGGTTCTACCGCGACCGTACGACCCTGGAGATTCCTTGCGCCATTGAGGAAGGCAGCTTCAATCTATTGCTCTCCGCAAAAGAAACGGAGCGCGGTGCGATTTTGCCGCTTCATTACCCGGATGGCAACGCAATCGGTAACGAGTTCTATCTGACCACGCTGCATGTTTCGGCAGGTTGAGCGCGCCTCTTTAAGGCTTGTCCGGTACTGTCACGCTGCCGCCGCTCGCTCGGCTTAGTCGAAATTTCGACATCTTTGCCACCGAGTACACCGAGTTAGATTGAGGACACAGAGGAAAGGCATCATGCCAGGTCCAAAGACAGAATCGGCGAACGTGTGGATCATCCTTGACTCGACCAACCGCCATATTTCCCCGAATTCCTCTCTGTGCACTCATATTTTCTCTGTGCCCTCGGTGGCAAAAGTGTCGTGAATCCCAAAATGGCGCGGCGCCCACCCCAACAAACCGTATCGTAATCGGTATTTGACTAGCGGACAAGCGTTTTAGCTCAGCCAGCTACTTGACGAGGTCCGCGAAGTCACCGCCTGTAACGCGTCGCAAGGTATTCAGGGGAATCGGAAATATCGCATTGGCCGCGCCGCCGGCGGCATAGACAGTTTCAAAGCGCTGCAGCGACTGGTCAATGTAAACCGCAAAGCCGCCGCTGCGATGCCCGATTGGCGGGACGCCGCCCGGAGGATATCCCAGCAGGGAATTACATTCCTCGGCGGTCATCATGCGCACTTTCTTGCGACCGACGGCAAATAGCGCCGCCAGTTTGCGCTCGTCGACGGATTGGTCGCCGCTGGTCAATACCAAGGTCGGCGTCGTCTTGCTGATCGTGAAACCCAGGCTTTTCACAATTTGGCCCAGATCACAGCCGATGTTTTCCGCCGCCTGCTGCGCAGTGGCCGTAGGGCTGGCGAATTCAATAATTTCGACATTCAGATTCAATTCTCGCAGCGCCTGCCTCACATCTGCCACACCAAAGACTTGCATTGTCGTTCCCATATTGAATACAATTTGTGTGGAAGATTGTATTGATTTCGGCCGCCAGAGCAACAGCGGGTTGCGGGAGTATTCTGATGCAGGTGGATGTTCAGAGCTTTGACGAGCAAGGATACGTTACAGTGTCCGGCATGTTTAGCGATGAAGAAGTGGCGAGCTATAGACAGCACTATATGGACATGCGCGCTGCGGGGGAATATCCGGGCGATTTTGCCGGCGTCGACGCCAAGAGCAGCGACCCGTTAAAGCGCTATCCTCGGCTGATTCACATGCACCGCTGGGACAAAATCAGCCTCGACTGGATGCTCCACGAGCGCATCGGCAGCGCATTTCGTCAGTTGCTGGGCAAAGAGCCGCTGGCCGTTCAGACGATGCTCTATTTCAAGCCGGCCGGCGCTCGCGGCCAAGCCTTGCACCAGGATCAATTTTATCTGCGCGTACAGCCCGGCACCTGCATAGCGGCCTGGATGGCGCTTGACGATTGCGATGAAGAGAATGGCTGTTTGCAGGTCGTGCCGGGCAGCCACAAGCTGCCGATTCTATGCCCGGTTGACGCGGATACGAGCGAGAGCTTCACTGATGTCACCGTGCCGCTATCGGCGGATATGCATCCGGAGCCGATAATCATGAGTGCCGGCGATGTTTTCTTTTTCAACGGCCAGGTGATCCACGGCAGTTACCCTAATACATCGGCCAATCGCTTTCGCCGCGCCTTGATCGGCCACTACATCGACGCGGCGGCTGACCAAGTGTCGCATTATTATCACCCGGTGATGCGCTTCGACGGCACAGTCGTCGAGTTGGAAGTCGCGGAAGGCGGCGGACAGTGCGGCGTGTGGGTGGATGAGGGCGGCGAGGAAGTGCTCGAGATGAGCGGACAACTGGGCTAGTCAGCGTAGAACGCTCCGCCGGCCTGCTCAAAGTGAATGCTCGGCTCTGCCAGCTCGGCCTCCGGATGCCGCTTCGGCACCGCAGTCAGCAAGATGCGCCGTCCCCCCGCCTCGACATAATAGGTATGCAGGGCTTGGTCCGGCGGCGCATTAAGACGGCCGGAGAGCCGGTGATCGAAGCGGATGCTTTCGCCCGACTTGCTGGCCAAGGTCGTTTTGCGCCAGAGCTTCCAGCGCGAATTTGAGCCATCGGCGTAAAGAACGCGATAACTCAGCTTGACGCGGGCGAAGCGCAGGGCGCGCATAGCCATCGTCAGGGCAAACGCGCCCAGCAGCGCGAACACGATCAGCCGCCCGGCCGGACCGTAACGCCCAGCGATCAGAATCAAGGGCACGGACAGCAGCAGCAGAGTCGTCAGCGGCTCGGTGATAAGCTGCAGCCATTGGCGCGACGACAATCTGCCCTCGCGGTTGCGCTTGAGATCGTTGCGCGTCTCCCTTGGAAGTTTTTCTTTGGCGGACATAAGGCTAATTCTATCCCGCTTCGTGAACGATGCTAGTATCGATAGGGTTGCGCGGGCGCATTTGCAGTACGATGACGCTGCCAATGATCAGGGCAGCGCCGAGCCATTGGATGGCGAGAATCACTTCGGCGAGGATCAGCATGGATACGATCATCGACAGGATGGGCTCGACCGTGCTGATCAGCGATGTCTGGGCCGCGCCGATGCGCTGGATGGCAAGGTTGATGGCGAAAATCGGCAGTACAGTGCCGAAGACGGCGATGCCGACCAGCATCAGCAGCGACAGCGCATTCTGCGGCATTTGCAGCCCGCGCAGGGGAATAAGCAGCAGAAGGACGGCCAAAGTTCCAACCATCATCCAGGCGCTGGCGCCGGAAACGTCGACTACGCCGGCCAGCGTTCGCTTGGCCAGCAGGTAATAGACAGCGACAATCGCCGCATTGAAGAGCGCCAAAGCCACGCCGAGCGAATCAATACTCGCGCCGACCATGAGGTCCGGCACTGTGAGTACGATGCCGGTCAGCGCCATCAACAGCGCCAGCCAGGCTACGGGCCGAATCCGCTCGCCGAACAGCGCCGACAGCACAACGACCATCGCGGGATAGGAAAAAAATAGCACGATATAGGTGCTGCCCGGCAAACGCTCCAGGGCGAAGAATGCCGCCAGTACGGCGGCCGAAATCACGATACCGACGGCCAACATGGCGGGTATGGGCACATCGCTCGTTCGCGCCGCGGTAGCCGAGCGCCGGCTGAGGCAGACCAAGCTCCACATGATTGGCACGGCAATGACAAAGCGCCAAATGGCGATATCGAAGGGCGCGAAAGACGAATGCAGATAGGTGGTCTTTACCATGGTCGGCATGAGCGCGAAACCGGCGGCAGCCAAGAGGACCCACAAAACGCCTTCGCGCTCTTTACGAGACATGCCGACTCACGCGTGAAGGCGCAGATTCAACAATGCAGCAGGGCTGATACTTACGTGCGCCGGGAGCGGTCAAGCGATGCTCACCATGCTGACCAGGTTGGTCGCCAAGGGATAGAAGATGCCGAAGACCAAAGTGCCCGCGAGCGCAATATTGATGGCCAATCGCACGTAGCGCGTCTCCAGCGCAGGAATCAGTTCGCCCGCGCTATCACGCAAGTACATATTCACGACCACGCGGATGTAGTAGAAGGCGCTCACCACGCTGGTCAGGACGCCGATCACCGCCAGGCCAAACAGCCCCGCTTGCACCGCCGCGGAAAATATCATGAACTTGCCGACGAATCCGGCGGTCAGAGGCACGCCGGTGAGGCTGAGCATGAAAATCGTCATAGCCATGGCCATGAGCGGACGAGACTGCGCCAAGCCATTGAGATCGTCGATATTGCCGCCGCTGCCGTCTACCTTCTCGATTGCCATGACGACGGCAAAGGCGCCCAGATTGGTGAACATGTATGCCATCATATAGACCAGCGCGCCCTGCGTGGCAGCGTCGATTGCGTTCGAGGCGCCGGCGGCCGCTACCGCCACCATGATGTAGCCGGCGTGAGCGATGGACGAGTATGCTAGCATGCGTTTGAGATTGCGCTGTGAGATGGCGACGAAGTTGCCCAGCACCAAAGTGAGTATGGCGATGATGGTGGCGGTCGCCTGCCAGGCCGCCGCTTCGCCATCCGCCAGCACCAGGATCGAAAGCCCGGTGATCAGCACACGCAGGAGCGCCGCGAAGCCGCCGATTTTTGCGGTAACGCTCATAAAGGCGGTGACGGGCGTCGGCGCGCCTTCGTAGACATCGGGCGTCCACATATGGAAGGGCACGACCGCCACTTTGAATCCCAAGCCGACAATCAGCAGCGCCGCGCCAACCAGCAAATAGAACGCAGCGGAGGTCGTCGCGCTGACGATTCCGCCGGCTGCTGCAAAGATCTGCGGGATGTTGGTGACGCCGGTGGCGCCGTAAACCAGCGCCGCGCCGAAGACCAAGAATGCGCTGGAAAAGGCGCCCAGGATGAAGTATTTCATGCCGCTTTCTTCGGATTTGAGCGCCAGCTCGCTGCCGTCGTTCTTGATCGAACGGAAGGCGGCCAAAATGTAGAGCGGGATGCTCAGCAATTCCAGCGCCACAAAGACGATGATCAGATCGTTCGCGCCGACCATGAACATAGCGCCCGCCGATGAAATCAGCGCCAGAATGTAATACTCGCCACGATGGATTTCAGCGCGATTGAGGTAGTCCCAGCTCATGAGGATGGCGATGAGAGTCGCGACCAGGATCACTGCGTTCAGGAAGCCGGTGAAGGCGTCGGCGACGAACATGCCATAAAGCGCGACTTGTTCAGCTTCAGCCGGTGAATAGACAAAGATATTCGCCAGGAAGCTGATACCTAATCCCAAGCAAGCCAGAACCGGCGTCCAGTGTTGACGCTCCTCGCCGGCGAACAAATCCGCCAAGACCAGGATCAGGGTCCAGCCCAAGAGCAAGGTAGCGGGCAGCGTGGATGCCAGGTTGGATTGCGCGAGGAATTCGGCGATAGTCGGCGACTGAAACATGTTTTCTCCTAGCGAACAAACATGGCGACGATGTTATCCACGGAAACATCCAGCATGTTAAAAAAGACGATTGGCTGCAAGCCCATCCAGAAGATCATGATGATGATCGGGATGTATGCCGCTTTCTCGTACCAGGTCAGCGTGTAGCCGTCTTCGCTCGCCAGCGGATTCTTGAGTTCGCCCATGAACACGTGCTGGAACATCTTGAGCAGATAAACTGCCGCCAGGATAACGCCCAGAGTGGCGAAGAGCGTGAAGGCGAAGCCAAGGTAGTCGCTGCCCAGCGAGCCCAGCAAGATAGTGAATTCGCCGATGAAGCCGTTGAGTCCGGGCAAGCCCATGCTGCTCAGCGAGATGACCAGGCTGAGGGCGCCAAAGAGCGGCATCACTTTCCAGACACCGCCAAAGTCCGCCATTTCCTTGGTGTGCCAGCGCTCGTAGAGCATGCCGACAATCAAGAAGAGGCCACCGGTGCTGATACCGTGATTAACCATCTGCAGGGTCGCGCCTTGCAAGCCCTGCGAGTTCAGCGCGAAGATGCCGACAACGACGAAGCCGAGATGGCTGACTGAGGAGTAAGCCACCAGCTTTTTGACGTTATCCTGCGCGTAACTGACCCAAGCGCCGTAAATGATTCCGACCACGCCCAGGAAGGCGATAGTTGGCGCCCAGGCTATGGTCGCCTCGGGGAATAGGTTCAGATTAAAGCGCACGATGCCGTAGGTGCCCATCTTTAGCAGCACACCGGCCAGAATCACCGAGCCGGCGGTGGGCGCCTGCACGTGCGCGTCGGGCAGCCAGCTGTGGAAGGGGAAGATTGGCACTTTGATGGCGAAGGCGACCAGGAAGCCCAGGAAGAGGAAACTCTCGACCGAATTCAGCAGGAAGCCGGCATCCTCGGCTTCCCCGTCTGGACCCAGGGCATCCCAATACGTGCCGTCGCCCTCGAAGGTCTGCACCATCTCAATGACGCCGACATCGCCGCCGGCGCTGTAAGTGCTGAAGGTGCCCGAGCGATTGCCGACATAGAGAATGGCGATCAGCATCAGGATGGAGCCGGCCATGGTATAGAGGAAGAACTTAACCGCAGCGTAAATGCGGTCTTCCGAGCCCCAGATTCCGATGAGGAAATACATCGGCACCAGCGTGACCTCCCAGAAGACGTAAAAGATGATCAAGTCGTGCACGACGAAGACGCCGATCATCGACCACTCAAGCAGCATCAAGAAGATGTAATAGAGCTTCTCGCGCCCGCGTTCCTCAAAGATATGGCTGCCAAAAGAACCCAGAATCGCAATCGGCATGATGAAGGTCGTCAAGAGGACCAGCAGCATACTGATGCCGTCCACGCCGACGAAGTAACTGACGTTAATTACCGACTCGCCCAGCGTGACCTCGGCCCAGGTATTGCGCTGCACCATTTGCAGCTCGGCCGTACCCGGATCGAAATTGATCCACATGAGTACGGAGGCGACAAAGGTCACGATGCTTGTGGCAAAGGCCACCCACTTCAAGCTGCCGCGGTGGGTTTCGCCATTCATGAATAGCAAGACGGCGAGACCGACTATGGGCAAAAACAGGGTGATAGTAGTGAGCGAGAGTCCAGTTACGTCCATAGGACAGTGTTCTCCTTAAGAGCCACTTTGGAGCAGCATCTGCATGAATGGCAAAAGCATGAGCAGAATGACGGCGACCACGCCGATGAAGAGCACGACAGCGTAGACGCGCACGTAGCCGGTCTGTGAGCGGCGCATCCAGTTGGCGGCGCGCTGCACGAAGATGCCGACGCCGTTAACCGTGCCGTCGACGATACCCAGGTCGATCGGCTTGCTGAGTATTTCAGCGATGCTGTCGAAGCCGCGTTTGATAATGCGATCGTGGAAATAGTCGTGCAGGAAGTCCCAATCGATGCGATCGGCCAGGAAGCCCGCCAGGCGATTGAAGGGCGCTTCGATAAGGGCGGTGTAGGCTTCGTCCCAGTAGAGCCGGGCGTTGGCCAGCTTGAACAGACCGCGCGCCGGCGCTTGCGTTTCCAGCTGATCGCGTTTGTCGCTGGCCAAGCCTTTGCCTTTGTAGACGCGATGCGCCACGATGATCGAGGCGATGCCGAGGGCCAGGGCGATGCCGGCGATGAGCAGGTTGAAATCGAGCACATGCCCGCGCGAAACGCTGACCAGGCTGTGCTCCAGGAAGTGCTTGAATTCGTAGGGATGATAAATGCCGTCGAAGATAGGCGTGGCTTTGGGCACGTTGATCAAGCCGATGATGCAGGTGAAAATGGCCAGGATGATCAGCGGCAGCAACATGGCGCCATTGCTCTCCGGCGCATGCTCGGCGGCTTCGCTGCGTGGTTTGTCAAAGAAGACCAGCACAACTTGCCGCCACATGTAGAAGGCGGTGAAGGCCGCCGCCGCCAGCAGCACGCCAAAGGCGATGAAGCCGCTGGTGGTATTGAGCACGAGGCCCTCGTACCAGGCATCGGCCAGAATCTCGTCTTTGGACCAGAAACCGGCGAAGGGGAAGATGCCCGCTAAACCCAATGTGCCGATTAAGTAGGTGATGTAGGTGATGGGCATTCGTTTGCGCAAGCCGCCCATATTACGCATGTCCTGCGCGTCGAATTCTTCGTCGTGGTCGTCGCTGTGGCCGTGCTCATGAACGTGATGATGGCCGTGTTCGACGCCGTGAATCACCGAGCCGCTGCCGAGGAAGAGCAGCGCCTTAAAGACCGCATGCGTGACCAGATGGAACATGGCCGCTACGTAAGCGCCGATGCCGACAGCCGCCACCATAAAACCCAACTGCGAGATGGTCGAATAAGCCAGCACGCGTTTGATATCCCACTGGCCCAGCGCGATAAAGCCGGCGACGATAGCTGTTCCAGCGCCAACCAGGGTGATGATGAGACCGAGTACATAGCCGGCATGGTTGAGCTCCCACAAGAAGACGTTGGAGCGCACCATGAGGTAAACACCGGCGGTGACCATGGTCGCGGCGTGAATCAGCGCGCTGACAGGCGTGGGACCGGCCATGGCGTCAGGCAGCCAGACGAAAAGCGGAATCTGCGCCGACTTTCCGGTGACGCCGAGCAGCATGAAAAGCGCGATCAAGAAGATCACGTCCTCGAAGTCCATTTGGAAGCCGCCGAAGTCGACGGTTTCGCCTGTGCCGAAGCGCTCTGAAGTCTGGCCGAAGACGCCAAGAAGCTCGGTGTCGAAGCGATGGTTGTCGCAGTAGAGCGCGCGAATATCGTTCGCCAGGGGATTGGGCGCGGCGGGAGTCGCGTCTTCCGCGTGAGCGTCGTCCGCGTGCGCATCAGCCGGGACGCATTCGACTTTGGCGCCGTGTTCGTCATCCGCGGTTTCTGAATCAACAGGCGCGTCAGTCTCTTCGTTATGTTCCAGCAGGCCGTTGTGCTCGCGCCAGTGGACCAGATACTTGGCTTCAGTGTTGGGCAGCTCGCCCGCTTTGTAGAAGTCGAGCGTACCGAAGGTCCAGAAGACCAGGAACATGGCCATTAGCAGGCCGAAGTCGCCGACGCGATTGACGATAAAGGCTTTGCGCGCGGCGTTGCTGTTCTTCCAGCCTTCGGGCGCTTGCTTGTCCCACCAGAAGCCGATCAAGAGGAAGGAACAGAGGCCGACGCCCTCCCAGCCGACGAAGAGCATCAAGAAATTATTGGCCGTCACCAGGGTCAGCATGAAGGCCAGGAACATGTTGAGGTAGGCGAAGAAACGCGGATACCATTTGTCGCCGTGCATGTAACCGCGGGCGTAGAGATGAATCAGGGAGCCGACGCCGGTGACAACCAGCATCATGGTCACGCTGAGCGAATCGACGCGCATCTGCCAGGAGATTTCCAGGCTGATTGACTCGATCCGCAGCCAGCCGTCAAGGAAGGGCGGATTGACTACCGCGGCGGCGCCGTTTGTGCCGGTCACGTAGGTCAGCAGAAGCAATGAGATGACGAAGGCGAAAATTGAAGCGAAGCAGCCGATATAACCCGACCACTTCTCCTCCAGGCGCGCGCCGAAGAAAAAATTGATGATGGCCCCGAGCGCGGGCACAAATATCACCAAGGGTACTAAGAGCGGCAGATTTTCCATTAGCTAGCGCCTCTTCCGACGGCCATAGACTAGCCTTGCATTTGCTGCAAATCGTCGATATTGATGCTCTGGCGTTCGCGGAATATGTTCACGATCAGCGCCAGGCCGACCGCGACTTCAGCCGCGGCCACGGTCATGACAAAAAAGACAAAGACGTGGCCGTTGACCTGGCCCCATTCGCGGGCAAAGGCGACCAGCGCCAGATTGGCTGAATTCAGCATCAGTTCCACGGACATAAAGAGCAGAATAGCGTTGCGCCGCATGAGAACGCCCAAGGCGCCCATCAAGAACAGCACCATGCTGAGTACGATATAGGGCTCGGCGCCGATTGGGTTCATTGTTCGCTCACTCCTGCGCTTATTCGCCGGCCGGATCGTCGGCGCCGCCGGGCAACTTGGCGCGGTAGTCGCCGCTCAAGACGTTGGAACCGGTCTGCTGCGAGATCACGCTGACCAGCGGGCGATTCACGCGTCGGCGCCGATTGATGCGCCGCCGTTCGGCTTGGGCCAGGGCGTCGGGTCGCGCCAGAACGATAACGCCAATCAGCGCTACCAGCAGCAGCATGCCCACCAGCATCACCGGCAGCACGTATTCGATGAACAAGACCTGTCCTACTGCCTCGGGGCTGCCAAAAGCCGGCGCGCCGATGGCGTTAAAGACGGCCGCGCGGTAACTGGGCCGGCTGCCCGGTATACCCGGCTCGCGAACGAGCACGCGCGTTTCGATCAGCCCGCGATCGGCTTGATACTCAGCCAGCGTTCGCAGCACATTCTGCTCCTCGTCGACGAAGGCCAGGTTATACGAGCCGGCTTCCAGCTCGAGGCCGATATGCTGGCCAGCCGGCAAGAGCTCAATGAGGACGCGATGGGGAATCAGCGAGTCGCAGGAGCTGTCGTCGCAGAGCGTGCCGCGCGCGGTATATTGCCCGATGTCCACCAGCGAGACTTGCTTGTCAGTGACCGCGTTGAAGAGCGTGAGACGCATTTTGCCGACAGCCGGCGCGCTGATGTCGTCTTCAAGCACAGCGACATCGACAAAGCCTTCGGCATTTTCGTAGATCATGACTGAATGCGCGGAATCCGGCTCAAGCAGACGCGACTGGGAGTAGATGGGCGCGGATTCAAAGTCGCGGCCGCCTACGCCAACGATGACGGTATAGTCGCCCGCGGCCACTTCAAGATAGTCTTGCGCGGATTCGCGGCCGTATTCGTAGATGACGTCGTCCAGACGCGTATCGTCAGTTGCGTCAGCGGCCGGATCGAGCAGGACATTACCGCGAACCGTGTCTCGCAGATTCATGGCGCGGCCCATATCCATCACGGTGAAGATCTGCGCTTCGCCACCGGGAATGGCGTTTATCACGCGAATCCGCGTCTGCGCATCGGGCTGCTCCACGGTCTCGTCCGACAGCATGTTAGACGCCAGCGGGAAGGCGAATATCAGCAGCAGCAGGATAGCGACGGCCGTGCCTGCGAAGCCCAGCCAGCGCATACGCCCGGAGGTATCGGTGGTCGTTTCAGCGCCGAGCAGCATGATGACAAAGAGGAAAAGCACCATGATGGCGCCGGTGTATACGGTGACCTGCACCATGGCCAGGAAGGGCGCGTCCAGCATCAAATACAGGAAGGCGACGCAGCCAAAATTAACGATGAGGAATAAGGCGCTATGTACCGCGTTTTGCCGCGTCAGCATCATGCCGGCCGCCAGGACCGCCACAAAACTCACGACCAGAAACAACCATTCCATACGAGCTATTTCCCAAGATAAATGCGTTTGTGCACTTTAGCACAATTGATTTCGCCGTTCAATTTGCAATTGGCCGGGCCGGGCCCTTAGGTCGGATCTTCCATATCGGGAATGGACCGGTCGAATGCGCCCGGCTCGACCTGCTGCGGCGTGGCCGGCGCGCCCTCCTGAGGCGGATCAATCAGCATGTCCTTGACATAGATGGCATCGCGCCGGTCCGTGAATGACATCTGATGTTCGTGGCCGAGCTGGATGGCTTCGGTCGGGCAAGCGTCTTCGCAATAGCCGCAGAAGATGCAGCGCAGCATATTGATCTCGTAAGTCTTGGCGTAGCGCTCGCCGGGGCTGTAACGCTCCTCATCGGTATTCTCTGCCGCTTCCACCCAGATGGCATCGGCCGGGCAAGCGGCCGCGCAGAGCGAACAGCCGATGCACTTTTCCAGGCCGTCCTCATAGCGGCGCAGATGATGCCGGCCTTTATAGCGATCGTGGAACTTCTGCACCTGTTCCGGGTATTGCACCGTCACAGCGTCGTCCATCAGATGCTTCAATGTGGTGGCAAAGCCTTTAACTACATGCATCCCGTGAACCCTCTTGCTTTCATGTCCCTCTTACAGAAACTTCCGCCGCCACGCTAGTCGCCAGCGCGTTTGAGCGCCGTCTCGCCGCTTTCGAGCACGCGGTCTTCTTCCGGCGTCCGCCCCAAGCTGGCCAAGCCTTCAAGCGCGCGCACCTGGAAGCGGATATGCACCAGCGGGATGGCGATCAGCATGCCGACCAAGTGCGCCAGCGCCCAGCCCAAGCCGCGCCGCTCGCCGGTGTAGGCCGGGTCGTCTTCCAGCGCGATGGCTTCTTCGCTGTCTTGGTCGCGGCTGACGCGGCGCAGCGCCCAGGCGCCCAGAACGAGCGCCAAGACAAATACGACGCCAGATATAATCGGATAAGCCGCGCCGCCCAGGGAATCACCAACGACTACTGCAACTGCCGTCCAGGCGACCGCCAGCAGCGCCAGCGGAATCATGACCTTCCAGCCGAACATCATCAGCCGGTCGTAGCGGATGCGCGGCAGCGTGGCGCGAATCCAGATCATGCCGCAAAGCATCAGCACGACTTTGAGTATAAATATGACCGGCGCCAATATAGGCAAGCCATCCATGGGCCACAGGTGATAACCGCCGAAGAACACCGCGATCGCCACCAGACTTACGGCGATCATGCCCAGGTATTCCGCCATCATGAACAGGGCGAATTTCATGCCGCTGTATTCGGTCATGTAGCCCTGCGTCAATTCTTGCTCGGCCTCGGTCAAGTCGAAGGGCGCGCGGTTGGTCTCCGCCAGCAGCGCCAGAATCAGCACAGCCGCGGCTAGCGGATTCTGAAACACGAACCAGTCCCAGATATTGCGCTGAGCATCAATGATATCGCCGATGGCCATGCTGCCGACGATCATCACCGGGATGGCCAGCGTCAAAGCGAAACTGAGCTCGTAGCTGATCATCTGGGCTGAGGCGCGCAGGGCGCCCAGCATGGCGTATTTGTTATCGCTCGACCAGCCGGCCAGCACAACGCCGTAGGTGGCGATGCTGGTGATGGCGATGACCCAGAGGACGCCGACGTTGGAGTCGATCAAGCCTTGCGGCACCTGATACCAGACATCGCCCAGCGATGGCGCAAACCAGGGAAGCAGCAGGTCCGGACCCATCGGGATCACGGCGGCGATCATCAGGATGGGAATCACTTTGATCATGGGCGCCAGGCGGAAGACCCACTTATCGGCGCCGGCCGGCATCAAATCTTCCTTGAATACCAGTTTGACGCCATCGGCGGCCGGCTGCAAGAATCCCATCGGGCCGACGCGATTGGGCCCCACGCGGTGCTGCAAGAAAGCCAGCAGTCGCCGCTCCAGCAGGGTGGCATAAGCGAAACCAGTCACGATGACAAAGGCGAAACCAGCGGCGAATATGATGGGCCAAAGCGCCGAGCAGCCGGCGTCATCGGCGCATTGCACGACATTATTGACGCGCGCTTCCGGGTTTAGCAGCAGGCCAATCGCGCCCTCGCGGCCGTTGAGATTGCCGGCGTCGTCAAAACCGATCCAGGCCGCGATCGCGCCGAGATTGGCGATCAGCAGTCCAAGGACAACGACGAGTCCTATCAATGCGATTAAGCTTATGCCGATGCCGATCTTTAGATTTCGGCTCATACTCTTATTCCTCTTGGTTCAGTCCGCAGCGGCGACCGCTTGGGATACGCGGCTGACGGCGCCGGCGGTTATCGTCAGCGGGACAGCCGCATCCGTCATGTGTCGCGGCAGAGCCACAGCGCCAGCTGCCATCTCGTCACTAATGCACACTCGCGCGCGCAGGCTTGATGCGCCAGCGGAGATTTCGATTACATCATTGTGAATGATTCCCAGCGCTTGCGCGTCGTCCGGATTCATTGTCGCGTATGCAGCCAAGATGCGCGGCTCCATCAGCAGCGACGGGCGGAAATTGCGCTGGCGATTGTACAGGCGCGTTACTGGCACAATCAACAGTTCGCCGTCTTCAGCGGAGATGGCTTCCGGCTCGCTGATGGCGACTGGCTTGAGTTTATTGTCGTCCGCGACTGACGGAATCTGGATGCCGAGTCCGCCCTCATTGGAATAGGCGGTGCCGCCGTAATACTGGTCGCGGCCGCCGACATCAGGGAATTGCCGCTTGACCTGCGACAAGGCCTGGTAGCGCATGCCTTCAAATTCAGGGACGTTCTTGCTCAGTTCCAGCATGACGGCGGCCGCGGAGGGTTTGAGATGACTCATGCCCATGGCTTGCCGCAAGCTGGCGAAGAGTTTCCAGGCGGGCAGCGCTTGCCCGATGGGTCCCTGCGCGGTGTAAAAGCGCTGCACGCGCCGCTCGCCGTTGACGAAGCTGCCATCGCGCTCGGCAAAGCTTTGCAGCGGCAGCATATAATCCGCCAGATCCGAAATACCGTCGTCAAAGAAATTTGCGTAGACGATCGTCTCAACTTCGCTGAGCCAAGCCTGCGCGGTCGGGTCATCATCCAGCAGTTCGGCTTGCGCCACGATTAGGACTTTGGGCGGTTTGGCGGCGATGTCCAGACTGGCAGCCGGTGAATAGCCCAAGTAGTGCAGCCCCATGCCATTGGCGCCGGGGAAGGGCGATAGCAGGCCGTTGTTGGGCCGGCCAACATGACCGGTCTCAATAAGGAAGTTTTCTGCCGCCTGCGCCAGAGCCGCGCTGCCTTCGAGCGTGAGCCCTTCAGCGCCAGCTACGATCATCAAATTCCCGGCTTGGCTCAGTCGCCCGGCAATCGCCTCGTGCTTCTTCTCAAGGTCGCGCATGACCGCAACGGCGTCGCCGGCGGCGTAACGGATGGCATCGCCCTCGACTACTTTGTCATTGCGGGCGCCTTGCAGGGCGAAGTCTTCCAGGCGCGTATCGCGCGCGTTAGCCACGACCAGATAAGCGCCGCGGTCTTGCGCTTGCTTCAAGCGCAGCCGCCAGATCGGCACTTCTTCTTCAAGGTCACTGGCGATCACCAGGATGGCATCGCCCTTGCCCAACTGGCCCAGATTGGACCCGAAGCCGACGCCGACCCGCGCCACAGATTCCGCGCCGCCATGCGTCGGCGGCCAAGCGCCCAGGCGATTGCCCCCGAGCCCTTCCATTAATCGGCGCAATTCCCAGAGATCTTCGTTAGACATGCCGCTGCCGGCGACCGCGGCTACATCGCCATCGGCGTTGCGCAGCACTTCGGCGATGTCGGCAAGCGCGGCTTCCCAAGTCGAGTCGCGCAGTTCCGCGCCGCTGCGCATCCGCGGCCTTTGAAGGCGTTCGTCGCTGCGCGTGAAGTGATGGCCAAAGCGCGTCTTGTCGCTGATCCAGATTTCGTTGACTTGCTCGTTCTGCCGCGGCATGACCCGCTTAATCATGGCTTTGCCGTCGAAGTCGCGATCGAGCCGCATGCTCAAGCTGATGTTCTCCCCGGCAGCGTCCCAAGGCGAAATGCTGGGCACTTCGTTCAATTCCCAGGGGCGCGCGCCAAAGCGGAAGTCGGCCGTGGTCAAGGCGCCAACCGGGCAGATGTCGGTGGTATTGCCGCTGAAGTAGGTATCAAAGCCGGGATCCGAATTGGTGATAATTTGCAGACGGCGGCCGCGTTCGTGGAAAGCCAAGACATCATCGCCGACGATCTCGTCCTGGAAGCGCACACAGCGGGCGCATTGAATGCAGCGTTCGCGGTCCAGGAAGATCAGGTCGCCCAGGGGGTAGTGCTTTTCCAGCAGCTGCTTGTCTTCAAAGTACATGCGCGACGACTGCGGGCCGTGACGCATGGTCAGGTTTTGCAGCGGACATTCGCCGCCTTTGTCACAGATGGGGCAGTCGAGCGGGTGGCTGCTGAGCAGAAATTCCAGGACATCGTTGCGCGCGTCAATGACTTGCTGCGTCTCGGTCTTGATGTGCATGCCGTCGCTGACGACCGTGGTGCAAGCCGTCTGCAGCTTGGGGAAGTAGCGAATCTGCGGACTGCCGTCGTCATTGAGCGCGACTTCGCCGGTGGCTCGATCTCTGGCGGGCGTGCCCAGCTCGACCAGGCACATTCGGCACATGCCAACCGGTTCCATCTTGGGGTGATAGCAGAAGACCGGGATGTCGTTGCCGGCATGCCATTTGGCGGCGTCAACCAGATTTGAGCCGGCGTCTACCTCGTATTCAGTGCCGTCGATGTTGATTTTCACCCTGTCGGACATTCGCGCCTCCGCTTGTCAACCACGAGCATTTTGGGATGCCGACTGCTCGTGGCGCTGCACAGTTCTCATTCCGTAAGCCGCACGGTCGCGCATGATCTGCTCCAGGATGTGCCAGGCTTTAGCATCATCTAGCTTGTCTCCCAGCGCCAGCGCACGCTCAAAATCTTGTTTCGCTCGTTCGTATTCGCCCCGCTCCAGCAATAACTCGCCGCGCAGCACAATCTGCGTTATGTCATCGGGCGCGGCGCTGATCGTCTCATTCAGCTCGCGCAGACGCCGGTAAAATTCGCGTTCGCGCTTCATCGGCGGCTGATATACGGCACCGGTCACATCGCCGATCAAGCCGCGCCAATTTACCTCCGTCACTTGCGTCATATCGTCCACTAGGCCTGCACGTGCTGCGCAAAATCGTCGGGAAAATGACGAATGGTATGAATGATCGGGTTGGCGGCGAAATCGCCCAGGGCGCAGAGCGTCGTGCCTGCCATATTCTCGGCGACATCGGCGATGCGTTTGACGTCCTCGGCTGTGCCGCGCCCGTCCAGAATCCGGTCGATGACTTTGTCCAGCCAGTAAGTGCCCTCGCGGCAGGGCGTGCATTTGCCGCAGCTTTCATGGGCGAAGAACTTGGTGACTTTCGACGCGACCCAGGTGATATCGACGCTTTCGTCCATGATGATGATTGAAGCCGAGCCGATGATGGTCCCGATCTCGGCCGTGTGTTCGTATGACATGGGCGTGTCGAGTACCTCGTCGGTCAGCGGCACGATGGGCCCCGAGCCGCCCGAGGGCAGCATCGCCTTGAAGGCGCGATCTTCGTGCAGGGGACCTCCGGCGTGTTCGTAGAGCAATTCGCGGAAGGTCGCGCCCATAGGCAGCTCATAGTTGCCCGGCCGCTTCACGTGGCCGCTGACGCAATAGACTTTGGGGCCGGCGCTCTGTTCCGTGCCGATGGCTTTGAAGGCCTCGGCGCCTTCGCGCATGATGTATGGGACGTTGGCCAGCGTTTCGACATTGTTGACGACGGTCGCTTCTTTATACAGGCCGCCGCCTTTTTGCGCCGGGAAGGGCGGGCGGACGCGCGGCTGACCCAGGTAGCCTTCCAGGCTGTTGAGCAAAGCGCTCTCTTCGCCGCAGATATAAGCGCCGGCGCCCAAGTGCGTGTAGACCTCGCAGTCATAGCCGGAGCCCAGGATGTTCTCGCCGACCATGTTCTTCTCGCGCAGGGCCTCAATGCAGGCGTCCAGTTGATCGCCGATATCCCAGAACTCTCCGCGCAGGTAAATGTAGACTGCTTTGGCTTGTATGGCGTAGGCGCAAATCAGCGAGCCCTCGATCAGCTGATAGGGGTTCTCTTCCATGATTTCACGGTCTTTGAAGGTGCCGGTCTCGCTCTCGTCGGCATTGACCGTGACATATTTGACCGGCTCATGCTGCGGGATGAAACTCCACTTGACGCCAGTGGGGAAACCGGCGCCGCCGCGCCCGCGCAGCCCCGAAGCTTTGACCACATCAATGACTTCCGCCGGCGTCATGGCCAGCGCATTTTTCAAGCCGACGAAGCCGTCGTGCTTATCGTAAGTCGTCAACTCTTTGATATTGGCTATATCGCGACCGCGTAGAAGAATATGCATAATCGCCTTTGATTCCTTATTCCCGCCAGTCCTACCGCTTACCCGCCTGCGCTCACAGGCTCAGCCGCTTCCTGCCGCCACTTCGCCAGCAGCTCGCGCATTTTATCTTGATCGAGATTCTCGACATAACGGAAGTTGCACTGCAGCATAGGCGCCTTGTCACAGGCGGCCAGGCACATGACATGCTCAACCGTGAACATGCCGTCGTCGCTCGTGCCGCCTTCGGCCACGCCAAGTTCATCTTTCAGCCAGGCGTAAAACTCGTCCGCGCCCTGTAGCGCGCAAGGCAAATCGGTACAAACATGCAGCCAGTACTTGCCCTTGGGCTTCTCCGAGTACATGGTGTAAAAGCCGGCGATAGACTTGACCTGGGTCGGATCCAAGTTCAGGATTTGCGCCACCTCTTCAACGCCTTCGGGATTGACCCAGCCGTACTCTTCTTGCGCGATGAAGAGCAGCGGCATCACCGCCGAGCGCTTGGTCTCGTATTTGGCGAGGTGGTGATTGATGCGCTCTTCGTATTTCGGATTGCCGATGATCGCCATGCTAATCGTTCCTTCGCAAACGGATTCCCTGCACCTGCGCGGGAATCCATGCTTTGATCCGGATTACTGACCGCTTTTACTCAGCCGGTCTCTATCGGTCGCAGTCGCCCAAGACAATATCGACGCTGCCGATAATCGCGACCATATCCGCCAGCAAATAGCCCTTGGACATCACCGGCAGCGCGCTGATATGGATAAATGACGGCGTCTTAAAATGCACGCGCCGCGGCTTGTTGGCGCCGGTGCCATGGATATAACAGCCGATTTCGCCGCGCGGGCTTTCGATGGCGTTGTAGATTTCTTCATCGGGCGCGTCATAGCCGTATGTCCAGAGCTTGAAGTGATGAATGACCGCTTCCATGCTCTGCCCCAGTTCACTGCGCAGCGGCGGACAATACTTGTGATTTTCGGAGCGGTACGGTCCCTGCACTCGCTCCAGCCGCTCGACAGCCTGGTTTAAGATTTTCATGCTTTCGCGGAATTCCTGAATGCGAATCAGATAGCGGTCGTAGACATCGCCGTGCTCGCCCAGCGGCACGTTGAAATCGTAGGTCTCATAGCCGCTGTAGGGCTGCGCCTTGCGCAAATCCCAGTTGACGCCGCTGCCGCGCAGGGCGGGTCCGGTCAAGCCATAGGCCAGGGCGACATCGGGTTCTATGACGCCGACCCCCTGCGCGCGATCTTTCCAAATCGGGTTCTGCGTCAGCAGCGCTTCGTAGTCGTCGACTTTGGCCGGGAAATCGTTAAGGAATTGCTTGATGGTCGGCAGGAAATCGTCGGTCACATCGCGCCAGACGCCGCCGGGCCGAATGTAGCTGCTCATCATGCGCTGCCCGGAGAGCATTTCGAACATGCCCAGGATGCGCTCGCGCTCGCGGAAGGCGTAGAGCAAGACGCTCATGGCGCCCATGTCAATGGCGTGGGTGCCCAGCCAGACCAGATGGCTGGCGCAGCGAGCCAATTCCAGGCAGACCACGCGGATGATTTGACCGCGCTCGGGCACGTCCAGGTCCAGCAGCTTTTCGACCGCCGCCGCATAGGCCATGTTGTTGGACATCGGCGACAGATAATCCATGCGGTCGGTCAGCGGCAGGGCTTTCTCGTAACTCTTGTCTTCGACGGACTTCTCGATGCCGGTGTGCAAGAAACCGACATCGGGCAAGCAGGAGACGATTTGCTCGCCGTCCAGCTCCAGGAGCAGGCGCAAGACACCGTGAGTGCTGGGATGATGCGGGCCCATATTGAGCAGCATCGTCTCGCCGGTGATCGCGCGTTCGGAAACCAAGCCGCGCAATTGGTCGAGGTTGCCTTCCCAACGGCGCTGTTCTTCGATCGATTGCGGTGGCGTCGCGACTGCCATATCGTCCTCGAAACCTAGTCTGTGGCGAAAGGCTTGTGCTTGCGGATTTCCGCTTCGTTAAAGGAAAAGGCAACTGTTTCCTTGCCCAAGGGATAATCGCGCCGATGCGGGTGACCGTGCCAGTCCTCAGGCATGAGCAAGCGCCGTTGGTCGGGATGCCCTTCAAAGACGATGCCCATTAGATCGGCGATTTCGCGCTCGAGCCAATTGGCGGCGGGCCAGACGACCGTGGCCGTAGGCAGGCGCGGGTCTTCGTCCGCCGCGAAAGCTTTCACGCGCAGGCGGCGATTGTATAACATCGATAATATATGGTAGGAAACTGCGAAGCGCTCCGGACGGAAATCAGTCTCGCCGCCGTCAAAACGTTCGCCGTAGTCATTGGGATAATAATCTACGGCGCTAATGTCCGAGAGCATGTTGTAGACCAGCCCGGGGCTGACGCGCAGAAAGTCCAGCACTTCGGGCGCGCGAGCGGCCTCGACCACGAGGGTTGTTTCGCCGCGGAAGGCTTTGACGTGCAGCAGGGCCTCGCCAAAGGCTTCGCGCACAAGTTCGACCGGATCTTTTGCCGCCGGTATTTCCATTCCCATGCCGCCCTTTTTGTTCTAGTTAACCGGCATCAGGCCCAATCGGCGATGCGTTCGCTTCTGACCTTTTCGTGCAGCGTCAGGATGCCGTGCAAGAGCTGTTCCGGACGCGGCGGGCAGCCAGCGATATAGACATCAACCGGGATGATCTCGTCAACGCCTTGCACGATAGCGTAATTATTGTAGACGCCACCGCAGGAAGCGCAGTCGCCCATTGAGATGACCCACTTGGGCTCAGCCATCTGATCGTAGAGCTGGCGCACAACCGGCGCCATCTTGCGCGTCAAGCGACCCGATACGATGAGCAGGTCCGCCTGACGGGGCGTGGCGCGATTCAACTCCATGCCAAATCGTGACAGATCGTAACTCGATGCCTGCGAGCTCATGTATTCGATGGCGCAGCAGGCCAAGCCGAAGAGCAGCGGCCACATGGCGCCGGTGCGCGCCCAGTTGACAGCTTGTTCAACGGTGGTGGTGACGACGCCCATATTCCCGAGCTTGGAACTTACTCCCATTCCAAACCGCCTTTCTTCCACTCGTAAACGAAGCCGACTACCAAAATCAATGTAAAGACCGCCATCACCGCCAGGCCATAACCGCCCAGATCGCGCATCGATACGGCCCAGGGCAAGAAGAATATCACCTCAATATCGAATATGATGAAGAGAACCGCCACCAGATAGAACTTGACGGGAAAGCGCCGCGTCGCCGGTCCGATTGGCTTCATGCCGCTTTCGTAGGGCACGGACTTGCGGTAGGTCGGCCGTTGCGGGCCCATGACGCGCGATATATTGGCGATGATCATGGCCAAGACCACGGAAATAACCAGCAAAGCCGTGACAGGACCAAATTCGAGGACGGTCGGCATAGGATCTAAACCATTTGTGCTTTTTGGAACAATGCCAGTTCCAGTGAGCCTAGCATAGATTTCAGGCAAAATCAAGCAAGCCTGGGCATTGATTTGCGACCCGGTTTCCGCCGCTCATATCGCGCTTGTGGCGGCGGATTCCTATCGAGGTCGCGCTGGCCAAAACAGACAGCCGATTCGGACGTGGCGGTAGATGGCCGGGGTTATTGCGACTGATCCAGCACTTCAGTCGAAGCCAGGTATGCCGCGATCTGCCGCGCCATTTCGGCTGTGCCGGCCGCTTTCATATGAACTCCGTTAACCCAGTACTGTGCATCGATTGGCATGGACGCCGCCAAGTCATAGAAGAGCGTACCCTCTTCTTCGGCCAGCCGCCTTATGATGGCGTTGTGCTCGTTCGCGCCGTATTGCAGGTGCTGATGGACCATGCCGCCGCCGCCGGCAATGGGGAAATCTATTGGCGAATAAGCCCAGGTCACGAGCAGGACATCGCTGTTCATGGCGCGCGCCAAGAGAATCATATTGCGCAGGTTGCGTTCAAAGTATGTGGGCGGATTGGCGGCCAGCACTTCGCTGGCGGTCATGCCAAAGCCCTGGCATAGCGTCTCCGGCCCGCTGATATCCTGCTCGCAGGCGCGGATGCCGTCCGGGCGTTTAAATGTCGTGTCCAATTCGTAGGCGACCGGCAGTTCGTAACCCAGCCGCTTGAGGGCGAAGCGCCACAAGACGCTGGGTGGCAGCGGATCGTCGCGATCAACCCAATAGCCTTTGCCGCTGTTCAAGCCGTCGTAGTAGTCCGGGTCCGTCAGCCGAACGCCGACGTCATTGATGCCGTGGTAAATGATGATCAGATCCGGCTCCAGGTCAGGGATGCGCAGCAGCATGTTCACCGCTGACTCCCAGGTCGAGTATTGGGGGACGCCCGCGTTTATCAGCTCGACCTGGTCATAACCATAGTCGCGCCGCAAAGTCTCTTCCAGCTGGCGCGGATAAGCCAACTGCCACAGGTCCAGGAACAAGCCGTAGGTCGTTGAGCCGCCCATCGCCACAATGCGAAAGACATCGTCCGGCTTGGGAATCGCGATTTCCGGGCCGCGGTATCCCAGCGAGTTGACATGGTCCTGCGTTGTGGACAGACCGTAGTTGAGGTAGGCCAAACCCTGGAGCAGGGTCTGTTTCTGATTGATTTCGTCGCGCGAATAGAGATATAGAATCTTCTGGCGTTCGTCGCCGTATTGCGACAGGTAGAAGCGCGCGCCGAGCTCCAGAATCACCAAAGTGAACACGATTGACGCCAGTATGACGGCGATTTTGCTGCGCATTAGATGGGCGCTCCGCCGGTTGGGGACATCAGTCGGTGATAAGCAGGCGGGCGTGACCGGGGCGCACTGCTGCCAGCGCGCCCGTCGTTAATTGGTGACATTGTGGCGCCCGCGTCAGCTGGTTCCCAGCCCCAGCAATCCCGTCTCCGGCTGAGGTCTGCGTGTTTGCTCGTCGTATTTGCCGAAGCGAATGACATCGCCGTTGCCGGTAATGGCTTCCACCGACAAGCCCAGGCTCTGCAATTCCTTGACCAACACGCGGAAGCTGGTCGGGATGCCCGGCTCTTCAATCGGCTCGCCTTTGACGATGCTTTCGTAGGTCTTCACGCGGCCTTGCACGTCATCGGATTTTACGGTCAGCATCTCTTGCAGGATGTGGGCCGCGCCGTAGGCTTCCAGCGCCCAGACTTCCATCTCGCCGAAGCGCTGTCCGCCGAATTGCGCCTTGCCGCCCAGCGGCTGCTGCGTGACCAGGCTGTAGGGCCCGGTTGAGCGGGCGTGCGCCTTGTCTTCGACCAAATGGGCCAGCTTGAGCATGTGCACGTATCCGACCGCAACATGGCGATCGAAGGGTTCGCCCGTGCGCCCGTCGTACAAGGTCTGCTTGCCATAGTGCGGCACGGGTCGGCCGGTTTCAAACATCACGCGATCGGCGATGTCGAAGAGTTCGCGACGCGACAGATCATCCGCCAGCTCGATATCTTCGGTCGCCGTCTGCTGTATCCACAAGCGGATTGAGACTTCCAGCGCCTTCAAATCGCGTTCGTCGCGCGCTTCAGCGCTTAGACCGCTGTTGTCATACACCATGATTTCATCCGGGTCGTAGCCGAATTCGCGCAAGATTTCCGCTGCGGCCACGCGGCGCACGTAGATCTCGTCGCGTTCCAGGATGATGGCTTCGCTGTTGTAGAGGCCGGAATCGCCAACGCGTTCGATCAGGTAGGCGCTGATGACGTGCATATCATCATCGAAATCTTCCGGCGCCATGCCGACAATTTTCGCCAGCCGTTCCTGATTCTCCCAAGCGCGCTGGGTCGTCAACTTCCAGGCCCAGTCGATCATCCAGGCGCGGCCGAGTTCCGCCTGAATTTCGTGCTCTTTGACGCCGTCAAATACTGGGGTAATGGCGCGGAAACCCATGCGGTCCGCCGCCCAACCCAGATGCAACTCCAGGATCTGGCCGATATTCATGCGGCTGGGCACGCCCAGCGGGTTCAGAATGATCTCGACCGGGTGTCCGCCTTCAATGTAGGGCATGTCTTCGACAGAGACGATCTTGGAGATGACGCCTTTGTTGCCGTGCCGGCCGGCCATCTTGTCGCCTACGGTTAGCTTGCGGCGCTGCGCCACGCTGACGCGCACCATCTTTTCGACGCCCGCGGGCAAATCCGGGTGCTCTTCGCGCGTGAAGACTTTGACATCGATGACTTTGCCGCGGTCGCCATGCGGCAGGCGCAAGGACGAATCTTTTACCTCGCGCGCCTGCTCGCCGAAGATGGCGCGCAGCAGCTTCTCTTCCGGCGACAGTTCTTTCTCGCCCTTTGGCGTGATCTTGCCGACTAGAATATCGTTGGGACCGACTTCGGCGCCGATACGCACGATGCCGTGTTCGTCGAGATCTTTCAGCGCGTCTTCGCCGACATTGGGAATGTCGTAGGTGATATCTTCCGGACCCAACTTGGTATCACGGGCTTCAATCTCGTGCTTCTCGATATGAATACTGGTGAACTTGTCATTGCGCAGCATGTCTTCGCTGACCAGCAAGGCGTCTTCGTAGTTGCCGCCGTCCCAGGACAGGAAGCAGGTCAATACGTCGTGACCCAGCGCCAAGTGACCGTCATAGGTGGACGAACTGTCGGCGATGATATCGCCCGGCTGGATCATGTCGCCTTTGCGAACGACGGGCCGCTGGTCGATGCATGTCGACTGATTCGAGCGCTCGTATTTGCGCAGATGGAAGGTCTGTTCTTCACCATCTTCGGTACGGACGATCACGCGATGCCCTTGCACGCTGATCACTTCCGCGGTTATATCGGACACGAGCACTTGGCCGCTGTCGGAGGCCGCTTGCCGCTCCATGCCGGTGCTGACCACGGACACGTCGGGCGTGAGCAGCGGTACGGCCTGGCGCTGCATATTCGAGCCCATCAGCGCGCGGTTGGCGGCGTCATGCGACAGGAAGGGAATCAAGGCGGCGCTGATGCCGACGATCTGACGGGGAGCGATGTCCATGTAGTCGATACGCTGCGGCGGCACGGACAAGAAGCCCTGTTCGAAGCGCCCCGATACGCGATTGGATACAAATTGTTCATGCTCATCTAGCACGGCGTTGGCCTGGGCGATGATGAATTTGTCTTCGTTGTCCGCCGACAGGTATTCGATGTCGTGCGTGGCGAAGGGAGTCACCGGCACTTCTTTGATCTTCATGCGCTTGAGGCGCGTGACCACTTTCTTGTCGATGACCGTGCCTTCTTCGATGGCGAGTTTTCCCTTGCTGTTCTCGATGTCGTCGCGTAGGGTCCGTCCAATAAGATCCGGGTTATCAGAAACTTTGACTCTCTCAATGCCAATGTTTATCTTCCTGATACCAGAGCTTATAAGCCGTTTCAGCATGTCATCGTCGATGATGGTACCCGTTTCCGCGATGAGGTCGCCGTTACTTGTATGCGCATCTTGAAATACATTACACTCCAAGAGATTCGCGTTCGCCACCGTTTCAGATACAGAGATAGACTTCTGTTCAGACTCTTGCAACAACTTGAGTATGCCGGCATCAATTACTGATTTGGCCTTGATAAGACGGCGAGTTGTACCGATAGGGTTCAAGTCCACTCTGTTTTCGTTTGGAAGTTGAGAGTTGAACGCTTCAATCTTTTTCTCAACATTCCTTTCGACCCTGCCTACTGCCTCTGAAAGGTTTCCGGTGCGTCGATGCAACTGGTTGAAACACTGCTTAAGCTCATTGCCCGTTTCTGCCGAATGATCTTCTGCAACGAATGCGATGAATTCGTTAAAGGCGTCACTGTAGGCCTTAGTATAGGCCTGCAAATCGTATATTGCCTTTTGCAATTCCTCGGCGCCGAGCACCTCAATCTGCGGCTGCAACCCCAGCTTTTCAATAGCGCGTATTCTTGACTCGAAATACAGTTCAACGTTGTCCTTTACGCGAGACAAATGCGTTTCAAGCTCAGCTCTGTCTGTAAAGCCCGACAAGTCTCCTTCGTAGACTCGATTTCTCTCCTCATTCAATTTGGCCAACATACTATCACCAGCTACAAGTTCTTTGTGAAGAACTTCCCACGGCTTTTCTGTGTTTGATGCCGTCGCTGCAACTTCAATATCATTCGCCAGAATGCACCCAAGCAATGACTTAGTAACTCTGCGTGTCTTAACCACCTCTTCAAGTACACTTACAGACTTGGGAACGAGTTCACGGGTTTCCAGCTGCACTTGCATCGTGCTGGTCACTTTGCGGTAGGGCGTCTCGATGAAGCCGAGTTCGTTGACGCGCGCGTAGCTGGCCAAGCGGCCGATCAAGCCGATGTTGGGTCCCTCCGGCGTTTCGATGGGACAGATGCGGCCGTAGTGGCTGTGGTGGACGTCGCGGACGTCAAAGCCGGCGCGCTCCCGCCGCAAGCCGCCCGGACCCAAAGCCGACAGCGTGCGTTTGTGCGTCAATTCGGACAGCGGATTCGTCTGCTCCATGAATTGCGACAATTGCGACGAGCCGAAGAATTCGCGCACCGCCGCCACAATCGGCCGGATATTGACCAGCGAGACGGGCGTCAACTGTTCCGCCTCGCGGATGGACATGCGCTCCTTGACGACGCGTTCCATGCGCCGCAGGCCGATGCGCAGCTTATTGCCAATCAATTCGCCGACGGTCTTGACGCGCCGGTTGCCCAGGTGATCGATGTCGTCTTTTGCGCGCCCACCGTTGTTGATCAGGATCATGTGCTCGACCAACTTAACGATATCGGACTTCGAGATGGTCCGATGCGAGCGGTCAACAATGCCTTCGAGACCCAGGCGCTGGTTGAGTTTGTAGCGGCCGACGCGCTCCAGGTCGTAGCGGCGCTGGTCGAAGAGCTGCCCGGCCAGATATTCGCGGGCGTTTTCCAGCGTGGGCGGATCGCCCGGGCGCATGCGGCGGTAAAACTCGATCAAGGCGACTTGGGCCAGGGTCTGGTTCTTCTTGACGTCCCAGACCGGCTCGTTCTTGATTGAGCTCTCAATAAATTTATGCGCTTCGTTATTGTCTACATCGGCGAAAAGCGCGAGAATCTCCTCGTCTTCGCCGGTTTTGATGGGCGAGGCCGATGCCGGCAAGCCATCGTCGACAGCCGCCAACGCGCGCAGCAAGATCGTCACCGGAATGGTGCGCTTGCGATTGAACTTGATGGTGATGTAGTCGGTCTTGCGAGTTTCGAATTCCATCCAGGCGCCGCGATCGGGAATCAGCTTGGCATTGGAGAGCAGGCGTCCAGTCGCGCGTTCTTCGTCGGCGTCGAAATATACGCCGGGCGACCGAATCAGCTGGCTGACGACCACGCGCTCGGTACCATTAATGATGAAGGTGCCCTTTTCCGTCATCAGCGGGAATTCGCCCATGAAGATATCCTGGCGGATGATCTCGTCGCCCTGCTCATGATTCACCAGCGCGACCTCGACATAGAGCGGCGCGGCGTAGGACATATCGCGCTCAATGCACTCGTCCTCGTCGTATTTGGGATCTTCAAAGTAGGGCTTGAGTCCGAATTCCTGCGCCTGTGGATGATTGCCCGGGAAGTAGAGCGACAAGTTGCCGTTGAAACTCTGGATCGGGTTGATCTCGTCGAAGAGCTCCAGCAGCCTGCCGCCATAGAGGAAGTCTTCAAAGGACTTCAACTGGATATCGATCAGCGATGGCAGTTCCTGAATCTCAGGCGTACGCGCATAATTCTTGACATTATAATACTGTTTCAAGGCGGAGCTCCTTGGATGAATAGCTGACCTGGCTGAGCCAAAAGGATGAAAACAACAAAACCCCTACCCCGCCACTAGTTGGCGACGCAAGGGACAGCTGGAGCGCATACAAAACGAACAGTGCTTATGACCGATTGTCATGTATCCAATAGATTGCGACAGCAAGAGGACTGCAAGCCTGTAGTGTACGACATGCAAATTGGTCTTGTCAAGGCTGACCTTCGCACTAGACCCAAAGCCGAAGATGCTTCTTGAAATGATAACATAGCCGCCGGCCTTTGCAAGTAGCTGTTTGCCAGGGGAATTGCATCAAAATGATAGCGGCTTAAAAGGTGGGAATCTAAACTGAAAATCAACTACAGAGGGCGCAGAGAGCACAGAGAAAAACAAAAAATATGTGTCATGTCTTATTTGAACTGTGATTTGTGGTTCACGTTTCGCTAGTGACTGTTGCCTATTCCAGGCCGCAGACTTAGTAGAATAGTCGTCTAAACTCCTAAAACTCTGCGCCCTCTGTGTTGAAAATAGTTTGATGCAATTGCCCTGCTCTGTTTGCCTAGAGCCGCCATGAGAAAGACGAATCAATGACGCAAGACGCCAATCGACCAAAGGAAAGACGCAACGTCAAGGATCACGTGCAGCAGCGATTCGGCGATGTCGCGGCCAACTATCGTAAGAGCCGGGTGCACGCGTCGGGAAAGGACCTCGATCTGATGGTCGCTTCCGTCGCGCTAGATAAAAACATGCAAGTCCTGGACGCCGGCTGCGGCGCCGGTCATACCTCATTGGCTTTTGCACCGCGGGTCGCCCGGGTTGTCGCTTGCGATTTCACGGGCGCCATGCTGGAGCAGGCGGCGACGCTGGCGAAGGAGCGCGGCATAGGCAACATCGACACGCAGCTGGCCGATGTAGAAGACCTGCCTTTCTCAGCGCGCAGCTTTGATCTAGTGGTGACGCGATATAGCGCGCATCACTGGCTGCGGCCCCAACGAGCCCTGGCAGAGTTCCGCCGCCTGCTGAAGGACGACGGCGTCTTCGTCATCAGCGACATCATGGCGCGGGAAGACTACGCCCAGGACACGTTTCTGCAGACGATTGAATTGCTGCGCGATCCATCTCACGTGCGCGATTATCGCATCTCCGAGTGGCGGGCGATGCTATCGGAAGCCGGCTATCGCAGCGAGGTGCTGCTGCGTTTCGACTTGACTCTGCACTTCGACACCTGGATCCGACGCATGGCGACGCCGCGTCAAAATGCGGACATGATTCTGTCGCTGTTCGAGGGAGCGCCGGAGGATATCCGCCGTGGCTTCGGATGGCGGGATGATGCGCCGGACAGCGACATGAGCTTCACGATTCCGGGAGCGGTCATCCGCGGAACCGTGCAGCGGGATTAGCTCAGGCCCTGCGCTTGCAGAAACTCGGTGTAACCGCCGTGGAATTCGCGTAGCTTTCCGGCGCGAATCTCGACCAGTCGGTCGACGGTCTGGTCGAGAAAATAGCGATCATGCGAAACGATCAACACCGTTCCCAGGAATTCATCCAGCGCGTCTTCCAGCACCTCAACCGAAGCGATGTCGAGATTGTTGGTGGGCTCATCGAGCAGGAGCAGGTTGGGCTGCCGCAGCATAACCAGGGCCAGCTGCAATCGGCTGCGTTCGCCACCGGACAGCGTGCGAATGGCTTGGCGCGCCTGTTCGTAGCTGAATGCCATGCGCAGCAGAAAGTTCACGGCGGTTGATTCGCTGCTGTTCTGGATGTTGCGGATGAGCTCCAGCGGACTACGGTCCAGCCAAGCGTCCAGGGTCTGATGCTCTTGCGAGTAGTAGCCGATACGAATGCTGGGGCCCAGCTTGACTTCGCCCGCAAGCGGTTCGAGCTCGCCAAGGATCAAGCGCAGCAGCACCGTTTTGCCGGCGCCGTTGGGCCCGATAACGCCGACCCGCTCGCCATGACGCAGAAGCAGATCGGCGTCGATGATCAGCGGCTGATCATCGAATGCGACTGAGACATCGACCAGTTCAAGCGCCTTCTTGCTGCCGCGCCAGCCGTCGACTTTGAAATCCATCAGCCGGGGATCGGCGACTTTGTCGATGATTTCGCCGCGCTCTTCCATCTTTTCCAGCATACGGCGCCGTTGACGCGCAGCCAGCATATGCTTGCGGCTCAACACCTGTTTGGCCCAGCGTTCGAAACGTTCGATCATTGCTTCGATGCGGGCGATTTCCTTCTGCTGCGTCACATATTGCTGCTGTTGACGCAGGCGCCGCAATTCTTTTTCGTTGAGGTAATAGGAATAATTGCCGTGATACGCAGTGAGCTTGCCCTCGGCCAGTTCCACGGTCTGCGTCGCCACTTCGTCCAGCAGGTAGCGGTCGTGGGAGATGATGACGACGCACTTGGGATAATTGAGAATGAAGCGCTCAAGCTGATTTTTGCCGGCCATATCGAGGTGGTTGTCGGGTTCATCCAGCAGCAGAATATCGGGGGCGGAAACAGCCAGCCGCACCAGCGCCACCATCTTTTTTTGACCGCCGGAGAGCGCGGCTGTAGGCAGCTCGTAGTCGTCGGCGGTGAAACCCAGCATCGCCAGCAGTTCGCGCACGTGGCTGGCGTGGCGGTTGCCGTTCATCGCTTCAAAATGCAGGAGCTGGGCCTCGAGCTCGGCCAGTGCTTGCGAAAGCAGCGCTTCATCGCCGTAGACCGCCGGATCCGCTAACTGGCTTTCGATGGCGCTAAGCCGTTCTTCCGCCTGGGCCAATTCCGGCGGCTTGATCAGCGCCGTCTCTATCAGCGTCTTATCGACCGGCAAGCTGATATCTTGCGGCAAATAGCCGATGCGAATGCCGCGCTGCGCCGTGATTTGGCCGCGATCAGGCTCGACCTCGCCCAAGAGAACCCTGAACAATGTCGACTTGCCGGCGCCGTTGGGACCGACAAGGGCGATGCGGTCACGGTCGCCAATGGTCCAGGACAAGCCGCGATATAGCTCGCTGCCGGCGAGATTTACCGTGATACTATTGACCTGCAGGATTTGCATGGCTAATCGCGCTGCCTGGATGTTTGTATAGCTCGCTTCGAGGATAACACAGGCGCCAGCGGCCGAGATGCCCCAGAACAGTGGCCGGCATAGTCTACTATTATAAGAGATGACCTGAATCGCAGCGCCGCGGCAGTCGGCAACAGAAAGAACACTCGAATGATAATCGTTGACGCCCAGCAAAATATCGCTTTCAACGCCCAACAGCTTGGGCGCGACTATACTGCCTGGGCCCGGCATCAGCGCCAGAGTGATTCGCGCGGCGACGGGCCGCCCGCCACCACCAGCCTGTATGACAATCTGCTGGCGAGGGTCGCCATTGTCTTCGGCAGCCTGCAAGTGCTAGCCGAGTCGTCGCCTCACTTAAGAGCCTGGCAGCCATTCAGTTATCGGTCGGCTGACGATGCCCGGCGGCTCGCGCTTTGGCAGCTGGATTATTACCGACGCCTGGCCGACGAGAATGACAGCATCCAACTCGTTCTCACGCAGCAAGACCTGAGGACGGTGTTGGAGTCCTGGGCTGCGGACAAGTCTATCGGCCAGCGCGTTCAGGGAATCGTCGTCCTTATGAAGGGCGCTGCAACGATAACGGAACCGCAGCAATGCGAAGAGTGGCTGGAGCACGGACTGCGAGTCCTGGCGCCAGCCTGGCAGAGAAATCGCTACACCGATGGCTACGAGGGCGATCTTACGCTGATGGGTTATGAGCTGCTAGAAGTGATGGCCGGCTTCAATCTGCTGCTTGACGTCTCCGGACTATCAGAGCGCGCTTCGGCGGACGCAATTGAGCGCTACGGCGGTCCGATTTTCGCCAGCCACGCCAACCCGCGGCGCTTTCACGATAATCCGCGCTGTCTGGCAGATTCGCTGATCCATCGGCTGGCGGAGCGCGATGGAGTGATGGGCATCATGGTGTATAATCGCTTTTTAAGGAAAGACTGGCATCCCAGCGACCCGAAGCGCCGCGTCACCGTGTCGCATTGGGTCGACGCCGTTGACTATGTCTGTCAGTTGACGGGATCGGTTGACCACGTTGGGTTGGGCAGCAACATCGACGGCGGCTACGCTTACAGCAGTTTGCCTGACCAGATTGATACTGCCAGTGATTTATGGTTGCTGCGGAAGGCCCTGCTCGAGCGCGGTTTCAGCGCGGACGATGTACGGGCGATTCTGAGCGGCAATATGTTGCGCAAATTAAGGGAGTCCTTGCCGAACGGCTAGAAATTTATGTGGCGCTTTGCACAAGTTGGCATTGCCTTAGGCGCTCTGGGTGTCATGATTTGCTTCATGGGGCTGTTTCCGGGCGTAACCGGCGCCCCGACCACCGTCGGCATCGGCCTGGTTCAGGTGGCTATGGTGCTAGTCGGCTACAGCCTGCTCATTCTGGGCGCGTTGACCTATCTCAAATACACATTTTTTCTTGAGGTTCCAGCCACGTTGAGCCAGCAAGTCGGCGTGCGTCTGGCGTTGACCGGCATTTTGTTCGCGGCTTTGGCCGGGCTGGCTGATATACTCGGTTTCGGCACACACGTTCGCGATGATTCCGGCGACATATTTTTCGGGCAGCTGCAGGTGATAGGCATCCTGGCGAGCTTTGCGCTGTCATCCCTGGGCGTCCTGGTATACGTTTTGGCTGGCGCGCACATTGCCCGTCACGCGCCGGTGGAGGCGCTAAGCGAGAGCATCGCCGGCGTTGACGACACCAAAGAGTTGATGCTGGTTGAGCTCGACGAGCCGCTCTAGTTCCCGGGTTTATATTGCGCAATCGGGTCACTGAACTGCAGTACAAGTGATGGGGAATTCCTTGCGGAGCAAGCCTGCCAAGCTGCTTTACGTGGTTAACATTCCGCGTTTTTTTGTGTCGCATCGCCTGCCCCTGGCTTTGGCGGCGCGCGCTGAGGGATTCGATGTTCAAGTCGCGGCATCAGACTCGGACATAGAATCGGCTGAGCGCATCGCCGCGGCCGGATTGCCTTTTCATCCCCTGCCTTTGAGCCAGCACGGCCTGAATCCACTGCGCGAGCTGCGGACGATACTTGCCTTGCAGCGGCTGTACAAGCGCCACGAGCCCGATTTGCTGCACCACGTCAGCATCAAGCCGGTGATCTACGGCGGCATCGCGGCCAAGTTAAGTCGACGCCGCTCGGTCATCCAGGCGATGAGCGGCTTGGGCTACCTGCACGTCAGCGAACAGCGGCGCGCACGGCTGCTCGAGAAGCTCAGCAGGCCGGCGTTCAAGTTGACGCTTGCGGGCGCCGGCACAGTCATGATTTTCCAGAATCCGGACGACCGGCAGGTATTCGTCAGTCGCGGCTTGATCGCGGCGGAACGGACCGTGGTCATACGCGGCTCGGGCGTAGACGAGATGGAATTCGCGCCGCGTCCCGAAGACAGATCAGGCTTGCCGGTTGTGCTTTTCGCCGGGCGTCTGCTCTGGGAAAAAGGCGTGGGCGAATTCGTCGAGTTGGCGCGCAGGTTAAAGGGCCAGGCGCGCTTTCGCGTGGTCGGTTATGAAGAGCCCACCAGCCCGTCGAATGTGCCAGCGGCGCAACTGCAAGCTTGGCATGAGGCCGGCATCATCGAATGGCGCGGGCAACAGTACGACATGGCGCGGGTCTACGGCGAGTGCAATATCGTCTGCCTGCCGTCCACCTACGGCGAAGGCGTACCCAAGGTGCTGATCGAGGCAGCCGCCTGCGGGCGGGCATGTGTCACAACGGATATGCCCGGCTGCCGGGAAATCGTGCATCATGGCGCCAATGGCTTGCTGGTACCGCCGAAAGACCTGGACGCGCTGACGGACGCGGTAAAGCAGCTTATTGATGATCCAGAATTGAGACAGTCCTTCGGCGCCAAGGGGCGTGAAATCGCGCTGCAAGAATTTACCCTGCGCCGGGTCGCCGAAGAAACGATAGCGCTTTACCAATCGTTATTGGAAAGCGACCGCTGATCGCTGAGCGGTTGTCAAGGCGCGGTTGATGACTGCGCCGCAAGCGTAGCCTGCGCGCAGATCGGCGGTCCGCCGGGCGGGTAACTCCAGGTCTGCGGCAATTGGGCCTGTTCAGCCATTTCGAGGAATTCATGGTAAATCGCCATCAGCCCGGCGCAATCTCCGCGGATTTCCGCTGATTGACCCTGCAAGTACCAGCACTCAAGACGCCGATCTGCAACATCGACCTGCCTTTCAAGCTGGAGGCGACTGCATTGGCTCAGGGCGGATTGGGCATTGAGATAATCGCCGCCGAGAAAGTGCAAGCGACCCAGCTCATACCATCCGTCCGGCCAGCCCGGCGCCAATTCGGTTGCTTCGCGACAATATCGCAACGCCGATTCTCTCTCCAGTAAACGATCGGCGAGTTCGCAGAGGCGGACGCGAACTTTTACGTTGTCGTCGTCCAGGGCCATTATGCGGTAGTAAGAAACGGTAGCGCGGTCGACATTGCTGACTTGCAGCGCGAAGAGCGCGGCTTCAAAGTGTAAGGGGATCAGCTTTCCGTTGTAGCGAACGGCGTGATCCATGTGCATCATCGCTTCGCGATAGTTGCCCAGGCCGCTATAGGCTAAGGCGACGGCGCGATGACCCTCCCATTGGAAACGACCCGCCTCGCGCGCCAGGTCAAGGCCTATTTCAGCTTCGCGCAGGGCGGCGCCTGGAATCCCCCGCGAGCCATACGAAAGCGATAGCACTATGCGCGCCAATACATGATTCGGCATTCGCTCTACAATGCGTAAGGCGACACGGCCTGCCTCGTCCGCGTATCCGTTGGCTTGCAAGGCATAGCTCAAGACAGCCCGCAGATCTTGACTGCGAGGCAGCTTGGCGACGGCATCGCGGCTGATGCGCAGCGCCGTTTCGCGGTCCAACGCGCGGTCGATCTCACTATAGCTGCGGTAGATCAATGCGCGAACGAGCAACTCATAGGCGGCGATGTCGGGCCCGTCTCGTTCGAGAATCTGAGTCGCATATCCGACTGCCCTTTCCAGCTCGCCATCCTCAAGTGCGGCAAGCGCTGCGGGCAGATTTGCTTCAGACTGCGGAAATCGGTTCGGGTTTAGTCGCTGCTCAATCCAGTGCCGGCCGGAAACGACCACGGCCGACGCCACCAACACCAATACGAGTAGCGGCGCGCAGCCTCGGAATCGTGGTAAAGGACGCGCGAATAGTTTGGCGGAGTAGCGAGTTTCTTTCATTTGGCCAGCGGTACAATCAATGGTTAAGTGACGGCTCAACGACTTGGCAAGAGTGTAATGGAGTATGGAAAATTGCGCCCCAATCGGTCAATGGAATCCCGCGCAAGCTCATCGAGTATTGAGCCTCAATTGGGCGCACGCTCGATGGCCATTAGCCCAGGCTTGCTGCCTTGTGAGCCGCGCGGATGGGCTCGGGCAAGCGGAATCGCGGCGCGCAGGACAAGACCAGTTCCAGCGCGCTTTCGAGATTTGCCAAGTGCCCCACCGACACATATACTGGCTTGACGCCCGTTCGCGTTCGCAGCACAGCCCCAAGCTGTTCCCCGCGGTAGAACAGGGGCATACGGCTGCCTTTCTCTTTCTCCGGCTCATCGTACTCGCCAATGAAATGCGACTTGCCGCAGCCAATTGTCGGACGCCCGAGCCACAAGCCCAGGTGGGCGGCAATGCCCATGCGCCGCGGATGAATCTGCCCCATGCCATCAAATATCACGACATCGGGTTCACTGCCGAGTATGCTCAGCGCCTGCAAGATTACGGGAGCTTCGCGGAAAGCCAGCAGACCCGGAATATAAGGAAAGCGGGTTGCCTGCTGCGCGATGACCGTCTCGATGGGCGACAAATCGGGAAAGCTCATGACGACAATTGCCGCCCGCGTTTGACCGCCTTTGACGCTTACGTCGACGCCGGCGACGCGCTGGATGCGGTCGATTGCCAGCGGATGGTCGCTTATCAGCCGGGACGCCAGCTCGGCTTGCAGGGCGATCGCCGAATTCGGGCAGAGGTCCCAGCCGTGCAGCGGCTCAATGTCCATTGGGCAGCCGGGTCCGAGCGCTGAGCAGAGGCTTACATTTCCAGGTAATCGCGCAATTGACGGGATCGCGTTGGATGGCGCAGTTTGCGCAGCGCCTTGGCTTCAATCTGACGGATGCGCTCGCGCGTGACGCCGAAGAAGTGCCCGACTTCTTCCAGGGTATTGTCTTGCCCGTCTATCAAGCCGAAGCGCATCTCCAGCACATGACGCTCGCGTTCGCTGAGGACACCCAGAGCGGAGCGTATTTGTTCCTTGAGCAATTGCCGCCCGGCCGCGTCCACAGAGCCGATCATGTTATCGTCGGGAATGAAATCGCCCAACTGACTGCTGTCTTCTTGGCCGACAGGCATATCTAGGCTCATCGGCTCCTGGCTGATGCGCATGATGCGGCGTACCTTTTGCGAGGCTTTGCGCAATTTGCGATTCAGCTGCGGATCGAGTTCTTCGCCGTCGCGCATTTGCTGCTTGATCGCGCTGCGCTCGGAGTCACTCATAAAGTCCATCTCAAGCGCAATTTGTTCTGTGATCGGCTCTGCGCCTAGCGTTTGGATGAGTTCGCGCTGCACGCGCATCATGCGGTTTATCGTCTCGACCATGTGGACGGGAATGCGAATCGTCCGCGCTTGATCGGCGATGGCGCGGCTGATGGCTTGGCGGATCCACCAGGTGGCATAGGTGCTGAACTTATAGCCTTTGGTATGGTCGAATTTGTTGACCGCGCGCAAGAGGCCGATGTTGCCCTCTTGAATCAGATCAAGGAAGCTGATGCCGCGGCCCAGGTAGCGCTTGGCGACGCTGACAACCAGGCGCAGATTGGCGCGGGTCAAATCTTCCGATGACATGGCCGCGTGCTGCTCGACTTGCTCCTGCTGCTGCTTGGCCAGGCTGATCGGATCCACCGTATCTTCAATCCAGCTATCGAATTCCTCCAAAGGCGGCAGCCCGCGCTCGCGCCGGAAATAGCGCTGCATCTGCTCTTGGTGCTCAAATGGGAACAGGTAAAGCGCATGGATGACTTCAAAAAAGCCTTGCGCCAGCTTGGTCCAGTCTTCGTCCCGGCCCCAATTGCGCTGTTTGAGATAGCCGCGGATATACGAGTCCGCATCACGATCCCAATTGAGTATGGTCTCTTGCACTTCCGCCAAGACTTTGAAAAAGTCGGGCGCTTCCACATCACGGTCGCCGGCAGCCGCCTGCAACAGGTCCCAATCTTGTCGCAGACGCCTGTAGGCAAAGCGTTCCACATCCAGGTAGTTCGGCTGTCCATTGTCCGAAGACTGATTGTCCAGGCTCATCAATTCATCGCGGAGCCGCTCCAAATGACGTTCGGCGGCAATCTGCGCGCTCAGCCACATCTCGCGGTTGCTGTCAAGAAGCGGCACTTGCCCGATTTCCTTCAAGTACATGCGGACCGGGTCATCTGGCAGCGGCATGCTTTCGCGCGTACCGCTCTGCGTTTGGTCGTCGTCCAACTCGCCGGTCGCGAATTCCGAGGTCGTTTGGTGCGTTCTGCGGCGATCATCTGCCTGCGACAAATCGTCTTCTTGTGACTCGCCGTCGTAATTGATGAGTTCGCGGAGCTTGTCTTCCGAATCATTCATCATCTTGCTGACTCCTACTGTTGAAATCGATGATAGCCACGATGGGAGCACCTTCTAGCTGACTGCCACATTGATCCGAGTTTTCGCTCGCATCGACAGCATTATTTTCGACCTAATCTGTTCGCTGAATTGCTCATCGCGTTCAGAGCCGTTCTGGGCTTCTTCTTGCAGATACTGCATCTCGACGCGTTCATTATCCAAACGTTGCAGGCGCAACTGAAGCGCGCGAACAATCAGTTCATCCTTCAAGCTGAAGCCCGGTCGCGCCTTTTGCGAGGCTCTTCTAAATATATCGTTCAAGTCGACCCGAAAGTTTCCGTTTATCCGGTCGGAAACCGCGTCCGGATCCGAAATCAGCAGCGCCCGGACTGCTGCGCGCAAGTCATCATCAAGCGCCAGCGCGAGGTGTTCCATAGGCGCCATGTCATCCTGCGCCATCGAGCTCTGCAGGAAGGCCATCAGCGCGCGGTACTGGCTCTGCGTGAAGTCATCCGCGCTTAATTCAGCGAGCGGGCCCTTGAGCAGGTCTTCGTCTTCAGCCGCCAGCTCACGCAGTTTTCGATTAACTTGATAGAGCAGATCGGGGTCTTTCAGCAGAACGCTGAGACAGAATTCTTCTATGGCCCGTTTCAGCGGCGTGGCGGAGGCCGGCGACCCCGCCGAATTCTCGGTTGATTCGTATTCCGTGATGCCATCCGTTGGGGGCATCTCATGTTCGTTGTCCCAATACTCAGGCGGCAGGTCCGGCGGCTGCGCATCCTGCGGCGGGGCAGGCGCTGGTTGCCGGACGAGAGGCGCCTGCTCCTGCGCCCAAGCCAGCATATCGCGCTCGCCAATGCGCAAGCGCCGCGCCAGCTTCTGTATGTTGTCTTGCTTGTAAACGTTGTTCTCGGATACCAGCAGCATGGGCAGCACTTCTTGCGCCACCGCCTGGCGAGCTTGCAGGCTGGAATCAGTCGTCAAGGCTGCCGCTTCCATGTCGATCACAAAGTCGGCCACGCTCTGCGCATTTTCAACCAGCGCTGGCCAGCCTTCGGGCGACTCGCGCAGAAAGTCGTCCGGGTCTTTGCCGGCGGGTATTTGCAGGATGGCGATATCCACGGACAGCTTGCCGGCATAGTCGCGCGATAGTGTCTGACGGGCTACTTCCAGGCTGCGGCGGGCGGCAGTCTGGCCGGCTTCGTCGGCGTCCAGCGCAAGCACAATTCGCTTGGCGTATCGAGGCGCGACCAGACGAATCTGGGGCTCGGTCATGGCGGTGCCCATCTGCGCAACGACGTTGAGATAGCCGGCCTGATGCGCCTGGATCACGTCCATGTAGCCCTCGACAATCACAACCGCGCCGCCGTCGCGAATCGCTGACTTGCCCATATCCAGGCCGTATAAAAGCCGGCTCTTGTCGAATATCGCCGATTGCGGCGAGTTGATGTATTTCGCGTTGTCGTTGGCGTCCATGGCGCGTCCGCCGAAGCCGATCACGCGGCCACGCTCATCGCGGATGGGAATGATCAATCGATTGCGAAAGCGATCGTAGACGCGTCCGTTCTCGTTGCGCAGGGCCAAGCCGGCTTCGACAATGTCGACGTCATTGTGGCCCAGATCGCGCAGCGCGCGCAGCATAAAATCCCAGCTCTGCGGCGCGTATCCGATCTGGAAAGCCTGAACAGTCGCGTCGCTCAAGCCACGCTGATCGCGCAAATATGACCGGATGCCGGCGGCTGACTCACGGCGCAAGGCATCCTGAAAGAATTCGGCTGCGCTTGAGGCGATGCCGCGCAGCTTTTCCAGATGATCGCTGCGGTTCTTCTGGGCCGGCGATTGTCGCTGGAGCTCGACGCCGGCTTCCGCCGCCAATTCCCTCAGCGCTTCCTTGAAGTCCCAGCCGTGCAGCTTCTGCGCGAAGGTGAAAATGTCGCCGCCTTCGGCACAAGCGCCAAAGCAATGCCAAGTCTGCCGCACGGGATTCACGACAAAGGAAGGCGTCTTTTCATTGTGGAAGGGACAGCAAGCCTTGTGGTTGCGCCCGGCTTTTTTCAGGCCAGGCACATGGCGCTGCACATAACTGACTATGTCGATGCGGGACTTGATTTCATCCGTAGTTGACACGGATTGTCGCTCCTCGAAGACACTTGGACACAATTATAGTGTTGCCAGAATACTTGTACAATAAATTGGCGCACGCGTTGGAGGATATATACAAAGATGCGCCCATTTATCTGGCTTAACAAACGGGCAATGGACAAGAATATCGCCAGTCGCCAAGAGCGCGCTAAAAGTTCTCCAGCTCGCTCAAGTCCGCTATGCCCGCTTGCATCCCGCTGATGAGTTGCAGCAGCGCAATACGGTTATTCCGCAGTTCCGGATCCGGGTCGTGAACCAGCACATTGTCAAAAAAGTCGGTCACTGCCGGAACCATGGGCACGAAGGCAGAGAGGAAGCGGTCGACATTTGGCGCCTCGCTGAGCTGGTCGGAAGCGCAATCGTATGCCTGGTAGAGACGCTCTTCCTCAGGCGCAGCCATAAGTTCTGGACGGACAACCAGCGCGGATTCCGCTTTAGTGATTCGGGCGCAGCGTGCGAAACTATCGAGGAGAGCTTCCCAATCCTCTCGAACAACCCAACGCGATAGCTCTTCAATGCCGCGGAGCGCGCGATAGGGATTAAAGGCCTGCGCCTTCAGCACGGCGTTGATGACATCGCGCGGGACATCCAGGCCATCGACCAGCCAACTGGCGAAGCGGCCCGTCACAAAATCCAGCGTCTGCTGCTTGACCGGCAAGTCCACCGGAACCGGCTGGCTGTCAGCGACGCGAGAAACCAGTTGACGCAAGTCGGCTGAGATTTCCGATTCAACCAGCATACGGATGACACCCAAGGCAGCGCGCCGCAAGCCAAAGGGATCGGATGTCGATTTCGGCGCCAAACCCACCGCGATCAGGCCGACGAGGCTGTCGAGCTTGTCCGCCAGAGCCAGAAGTCGGCCGGGGGCGCTTTCCGGCAAGCTGTCGCCGGCGCCGGTCGGCAGCCAATGCTCGCGTATGGCTGTCGCGACCGCCGGGTCAATGCCCTCGCGCAGGGCGTATTCGCGTCCCATGATGCCTTGCAGCGAGGTCATCTCCACCACCATGCTGGTCGCCAGGTCGGCTTTGGCGATTTGCGCCGCCTCGCTCGCCACAGCAATTTCGTCGGCGTCGAAACCTAGCAGCGCGCCCAGGTCGTCAATTGTCCCGGCCACGCGGTCGTTCTTGGCGCGCATGGAGCCGAGATCGGCCTGAAATGTCAGGGTTTCCAGGCGCGGCAGATAGTCCTTTAGCGGCTTCTTTATATCGGCCTGGTAGAAGAAGCGCGCATCAGAAAATCGCGCGCGCAGCACTTGCTCATTGCCGTGAATCACTTTGTCGAGATGGGCGCTGTCGCCGTTGCGCACGCCAATGAAGTAGTTCATCAGCCGGCCGTCGGCGTCTTCCAAGGCGAAGTAGCGTTGATGTTTGCGCATGACTGTAACCAGTACATCGCGCGGCAGCTCCAAGTAGGTCGGGTCGAAATTGCCAATGAAGGCGGTGGGCGCTTCCACCAGATTGGTCACCTCCGCCAGCAGCGTGTCGTCATACGCTACCCTAGCAGCAACTTGCGCGGCCAGGGCGTCTATTTGTTCGCGTATCGCCGCGCTTCGTTCGCCCGTGTCCAGCAGAATGCCCTGCTGGCGGCAAACCTGACGGTATGAAGCGGCATCCGACAGCTCTATCTCCGCTGAACCAAAAGGCCGCAGCCCGCGAGTGATATTGCCGCTTGCTAAGCCGGCGAATCCGATGGGAATGACCACTTCGCCTAAGAGCGCCGCGATCCAGCGGATGGGGCGCGAGAAGGCTTGGTCCGCGGTATTCCAGCGCATGGATTTGCTGAACTTTAGGCCAGCGATGAAATCGGGCAGTGCCTTGGCCAAGACTTCTGTGCTGGGCTGGCCGGCGTTCCGCACCAAGGCGGTGACGTAGCGGCCGCCGTCCATTTCCGCGATTTTCAGATCGGCTGCATCAAGGCCTTTGCCGCGCGCGAAACCCAAAGCAGCCCTGGTCGGCTTGCCATCGGCGTCATAGGCGCGATCGGCCGGCGGACCTTTGGCGACGAACTCCTCGTCCGCTTGCCGTGGCGCCACATCGCGCGCGATAACGGCGATACGGCGAGGCGTGGCGAATACGTCCAGGCCGTCATGGGTCAGGCGCAGCTCGTCGAATAGCGCCGGCGCGGCTTCCTGCGCCTGTGCCAGCGCGGCGTCTACATCATCGGCCGGCATCTCTTCGACGCCGATTTCGATCAGCACATCGGCGGGCTCGGCGGGCGCAGGCGGCATCTCGCTGGCCTGCTGCGACTCCGCGCCGGGCCAGTTATTCGCCATTTTCATCAGGGGATAGCCAAGCGCCTCGCGCTGCGCCAGGTATTGTTTGGCGATGGTCCGCGTCATTTCGCGCATACGTCGGAAGTAAGTCGCGCGCTCGGTGACGCCGATGGCGCCGCGCGTATCCAGCACGTTAAACAGGTGGCTGCACTTGAGCACGTAGTCATAGGCGGCGATCAAGGCGTCGCCCTCCAGCGCGCGCGCGTATTCCCGCTCGTAGGTATCGTAGGTTGACCGCAAGGCGTCGACATCCGCCACGTCGAAGTAGTAGCGGCAGTGCTCGACCTCTTCGTTAAACATCACATCGCCGTAGCTGACGCCGGGCAGCCAGGTGATATCCCAGGCAGATTCCACGCCCTGCAGCGCCAGGACGATGCGCTCGATGCCGTAGGTGATTTCGACGCTGACCGGATCGAGCTGCAGGCCGCCGGCTTGCTGAAAATAGGTGAATTGAGTGATCTCCTGTCCGTCGAGCCAGACTTCCCAGCCCAGCCCCCAGGCGCCCAAAGCCGGCGACTCCCAGTTGTCCTCGACGAAGCGGATATCGTGCTCGCGCGCCTTGATGCCCAGCGCCTCCAGCGAAGCCAGATAGAGCTCCTGCGGGTTGCCCGGGTCGGGCTTGAGGATGACCTGATATTGGTAGTATTTCTGCATGCGATTGGGATTCTCGCCGAAGCGCCCGTCATCAGGCCTCACGCTGGGCTCGACATAGGCCACGCGCCAGGGCTCGGGACCCAGCACGCGCAAGGTAGTGGCGGGATTGCCCGTACCTGCGCCGACCTGCACATTGTAGGGCTCCCAAATCAGACAGCCTTGCGCCGCCCAAAATTCATGCAGCTTCAGAATGACTTGCTGAAATGTCAAGGCAGTAGTCATGCAACTCCCTGCTTGTGTTGGCTGTGCCTAAATTCGCCAAGCATTATAAGAGCGACCCGGACGGATAACGAGGGCGATACTCGCGGTCGTCGAGGAAGCGCCCCAAGACCGGGAGCAGCCTACGAATCTAGACGTATAGAATAGATGCGCTTTACTCGCTGCCTGCCTGCGTTTCGGATTCTGTCTCGGGATCGGGCAACTTGACAAGCTCGTCGTGCGCGATATTGGTAAAGGCGTTCAGCACGGTATCGCGCACCAGCACATAGTAGTCGGCGTCGGACGACTTCAGTACGATGTCACCGTCCTCCATCGTTGCGCCGAAAGTTAGTGTGTAGGTCGCTTCCTTGTATTCGGGTTCCGCCGAGGATACATCGTCTGGCGCGGGATCGCTCTCGGCCGGTTCATCCGCTTCTTCTGCCGGCGCATCCACCAACTGACGGTAGCGCACGTCCACGATGACCGGGGCATCATCCAGACCGTATTCGTCAAGCGCTTCCAGCCCCAAGGGCGCCTGCATGCGGATGGTCGCGGCGTTGCGCAGGATGAGCGGCATGCGGGTGTCCTCGAAGCTTTCGCCCTCGCTCAAGCCGGCGTAGGTCCAGTTGTCGCCATCGCGTCGGAAGGTGAATTGGCCGTCTTCTCGCTGCACGGTAATCTCCAGGACGTCGTCGCTGGGGATGCTGACGTAATCCGCGTCCAGCCAGGTGGAGACCTGCGTCGACAATTCCCAGGAGCTGAGGCCGCTTCCCAGGTAGGTCTCGTTTTCATCGGCGCGGCGAATATACACGGTGTTGGCGCCGCCGCTGCCGCCCAGATAGATCACAGTGCTTTCCTCACCGACTTGCAGCGTGATTCTGCGCCGAAAGTCATCATCTTTGACTTCGAGGCGGGCGAAGTTAGCCGGGTTTGAGGCGACCAGGCGCCGCGTGTCCATGCTCGCCAGCTTGTCGAGGGTTTCGTTGATCTTGGCGCTGTCGAGCGGGAAGTCATCGGCGTCGGGCAGCACCCAGCCGGCGTCGCCGCGGGCGAAGGTCATTTCCTTCTCCAGGTTGTCGGCGATGATCAGGCGGTCTACTTCAGTGCTGGCGATGTCGGCCAGAATCGGCGCCACCGTCCGCGCTGCAGTTCCGGTCGTCGTAACCACCGAAACCGCAAGTAGTACAGCTTGAACAACGAGAAGCGCAGCGAGGAAGAGATTCGTTCGGTTCAACATCAGGCGCCTCCTTTGCCGGCGTCGGCTGGCTCATCGGTAGAAACTGTTTCGTGCGGGGATAGCGCTATGTCCGCGCCTGCTGGAGCGATCAGCTGAATCGGCTGCTCGGCGCGGCGCTGCATCTGCCAGATGACGGCGATCAAGACCAGGCCGATGATGGCTACGGCATAGTTGATCAGCACCCACTGATTCTGCGCGGTTTCGTGAATGGGCGGCAGGATGCGCGCGGTGCTGCCGCGGCTGCGAATCGACGCCAGCGAGACGTCTTCGGTGAACCAGTCAACGGCGTTGGCGATCAGTTGCAGATTGCTCAAGAAGCGATCGCCGCCGAAGCTGGCCGAAATCTGATAGACGGTGTCATTCACAAATTCGGCGCTGCCAAGCACGATGATGCGCGTGTTGTCGGGCGAGCGCTCTATCAGCCCGATTGGCTCAGAAGCCTGCTCCTCATCGCCCGCGTCTGCCGCGTCGGCTTCACCCGCTTCGGCGGTTTCAAATGGCGACGGCTTGTCGCGGAAGTAACTTTCGAAAGCGGCTTCAACAGCGACCGCCAGCGGAATCGACTCCAATGGGTCGCCGATGGGGAAGCCGAAGTCCGGATAGGTCTGCAAATCCGGTTCGGGATTGGTATTGGTCGTCTCCCAGGCCTTGTCACTGGAGCGGATCAAGGTGGAGACTTGCGCGTCCGGCAGTGCCGTTTCATCGACGGTCACCGGCGACGCCCAACTCATCGTCAGCAGCTGCAAGCTGTTGACCACGGGATTGTCGGGGTCCAGCTTGTCAGCGCGCACATCGGCGAAGAAGGGATAATTTATCGCCTGGATTTCCGAAACGACCATGTCGCCAACATCGCGCTGAACCTGCACCGGGAAGGGTGCATTTTGCAGATCCATGACCACCGAATCGCCCACCACGATGCCGTAGCTTTCCAGCATCTCCTCTATGCCGTTTTCGTTGACATCCAGCTTGAGCGTGCCGAGGTAGGGATCGATGCCCAGCCGATAATGGCCGGCGGCGGCAATCACCGAGCCGCCCCGCATGATGTACTGGTCCAGGGCGTAGCGCTGATTTTCGGTCAAGCCATGGGGCGCCAGCAGAATCAAGACGTCGATATCGGTAGCGAGGCGCCCTTCTTCCAGCGTTACGCGGCGCAGTTCGTAGTTTTCGCGCAGCGAGTCTTCCAGGATGCTGTATTGCTGCAGGCTGGGCATTTGCCTGCCGAATTGATCGGCGCCGGCTGGTGGCGGCGTCCACAATCCGACCACTTTCAGGAAGCCGCTTGATGAGCGTTTCAGCGACGATTCGATGGCGCTGCGAATCTCGGCCTGGCTCAACTCGCCGCCGGGATAAATCACTTGAATGTCGGCGCCGGCTTCAATCACCAGATGCAGGTAGAAGGTCTCGGTAGCAAAGAAGCTGGTGGCCACCGGCTGAATCTGATAGCGTTCCAGCAGCTCTTCTTCGGTGATGGCGACGTCCCCCGCGGACATATCAACCAGGGCAAAAGATACCTTGTCCGGGTTGGCGTCTGCGATCTCCTGCGCTACGTCAACAATCGTCTGGCTCACCTCGGCCATCCACTCCGGCATGGTGGCCGAAGAGTGATAGAGCGTCAACTGGGCCGGCTGCTCCAGCGCGGCAAGGATAGCCTCCAGGCTTTGGAAGCCGTAGACGACCCGCTGGATGGCGCTGGTCAGGTCGTATTCGAGGTTGCGCAGCCGCACCTCGACACCGAGCGGCGTATCGACCACATCGATCAATTCGGAGAAGTTCAGGCTGGCAGTCTGGTCGCCATAGGCAATCAGCAGATCAAAGTAGACGTTGACCAGGGATACGCCGCCGCGATCCTGCACCTGCAGCGGCGAGGGACGGATGCCATGAATCTGATTGGCTTCGCGCTCCATTTCCGGGTCGGTCAGAGGATCGACAAATTCCAGCTCCAGCCTGCCGTCCGCCGCCAGCTGATACTCGCGCAAGGTGTCTTTGATGCGCGGAACCAGCGGCGCCAGGGCGGGATGGCTATCCTCGCTGAAGTAGCCGCGTATCAGCAGCGGCTCGCCCAAATCAGCAAGCAGGTTCCTGGTCACATCGGACAAGCTGTAATCGTTGTACTGCGTCAAGTCCAGCCGCGCGGCGCTGACGGGCGCAAGCAGCAGATTCAGCGCAAGCAGATTCAAGCCGACCAGCGCCAAACTGACGCGTCCGTTCAGCCGATGCGAGCGCAGATGAGCGCCTTGGCTCCAGCGCTTGCTATCGAGCGATACGATATTCAACGCCAGGAAAAAGACCGTCAGCGAGGTGTAATAGATCAGATCGCGGAAGTCGACCACGCCGCGCTCGATGCTTTCGAAGCGGCTGCCGGCGCCGAACTGCCGCAGGAGGTCGCCGGTCGTGGCGCCAAAGAGATCAGTGACTACGGGCGAGCCGATGGCTTGAAACAAGCCGCAGACGATGGCCGTGCCGATCAGCGCAACCAGTTGGTTGTCCGTGCGCGAGGACAGAAACAGTCCGATGGCGATATAGCTCGACGCCAGCAGAAGCGCGGCCAGATAGCCGCCGATGACCGGGCCCCAATCCAGATTGCCCAGGGAGGCCACGGTGATGGGCAGGAAGAGCGTCAATGCCAGCGCCACTGCGACCAGCGCCAGCGCCGAGAGAAACTTGCCGGCGACCAGCTCAACAAGCCGAACCGGCATGGTCAACAACACTTGCAGATTGCCGCTCTCCTCTTCGCGGCTCCACTGATGCATGGTCAGCGCGGATACCAGGAAGATCATCAAGATGGGCATCCAGGCGAAGAGCGCCCGTACATCGGCGATGCCGCGGGCGAAGAAGGAATCCACCCAGAAGAAAACGAAGAGCGTCAATACCAGGAATACGCCCACGAATATCAGCGCCATGGGCGAGCCGAAATAGAGTTTCAATTCCTTGCCGGTGATGGAGAGGATCTTCTTCATAAGTCGCTCCTAGGCCGTAGTGGCCAGTTGATTGAAGAAGGTTTCGAGCGTGACCGTGTCACGGCGCAATTCGCGCAGGGGCCAGTTGCGTTCGCGCGCCAAGGCGTAAATCTGCGGCGTGATGTCGGCCGTGCCATCAATGCGATAGGCGGGGTAATCGTCTAGCGAGCGCATCTGCCGTATAAATGAGACGCCCTCCAGCGCGCCCAGCGATGCCGCGACATCGGCGCTGTCCCGTTGCAGGACGAGCGTGGCGTTATTGCTCATGCTGAGCTCGCGCAGGCTTTGGTCAGCTTTGACCTCGCCGTTGATGATGATGATAACCCGATCACAGATGGCCTCGACCTCGGACAAGATATGCGAAGAAAAGAGAATGGTGCTTTCTTGCGCCAATTCTTTGATCAAAGCGCGGATCTCGACGATTTGCGTGGGATCCAGGCCGACGGTCGGCTCGTCCAGAATCAGAAATTGCGGTTTGTGCAAGATGGCCTGCGCCAGGCCCAGTCTCTGCCGCAGCCCCTTGCTGAGCGAGGCGATCGAACGCGTCAAGTAGGCTTGCAAGCCGGTTCCGTAGATTGCGTCCGAGAGCAGGCGCGTGTAGTCAGACGAACGAATAGCGCGCAAGTCGGCGATCATGGCCAGGTAAGCCTGGACCGACAGCTCGGGATAGAGCGGCGTGTTTTCGGACAAATAGCCGATTTTGGCTTGTACCGCGTGCAAGTCGCTTAGGACATTCAAGCCGTCAATCTCGACCAGGCCTTCGTCGGGATGCAAGAAACCGGTGATGATCTTGATGGCTGTGGACTTGCCGGCGCCGTTTGGACCCAGCAGACCGACGATTTCGCCGGGCTGAATATCAAAGCTGACGCCGCGCAGCGCTTCAATGCTGCCATAACTCTTGGTGATGTTCTGCGCATGTATCAAGGGCGAGCTCCTTTCTCCTCGTCAATTTTCCATGTGTCTTGCCGTGGCTCGAAAAAACTTCGCCGCGCAATTTATGTGCCAAAAATAATAGAAATTGTACTTGCGATGTCCATACGAAAATCTTTAACGATTTGTAAAAAACCGCAGAATCCCGGGCGCTCAGTCGCTGATGATTTCCACGCGCGTCTCACTCAGAATCTCAAGGAAATGAGCGTAAGTAAACTGCGCGCCGCCAGCATAAAGTGCGTTGACCGTACCCGCCGCCACGCCGCGCCGCAAGGCTTCCTTCAGATCTGCGCCGGCCGCCAGCGCGGTCACTAGCCCGGCGTGCAGGCAATCGCCGCTAGCGACCGGGTCAACCGGCTGAATCGCCGGCGGAGTCGCTTGCGCCGCCAGGCCGTCCGCGATCAAAAGCGCGCCTTCCGCCCCCAGCGAAATGACCATAATCTGTATGCCCTCGGCGATCAGGCTGCGCGCCCGGGCCACAAGATCTGCTCGCGCCTCCAGCGAAACGCCCAAAGCTTCGGCGATCTCGTCGCGATTCACCTTGATGGCGTAGGGTTTGGCGGCTATCGCGTTTCTCAGCGCTGTCTTGCTGCTGTCCACCCAGAGTTGAACGCCCGCGCTTTTGACGCTGGCAACCAGATCCGCCGGGGCGTCGGGCGGGGCGCCATCGGGCAGGCTGCCGCAGAGGCAGACGGCGTAAACATCTTCGCGCGCGGCTATGAGGCAAATGTCATCCGCCAGCGCCTTCCAATCCGCCGGCGCAATCCGGCCCGATTCATTGATGACGGTGGATGTTCCGCCCGCCGCGATGATGGTGCAGGTCCGCGTCTCGCCGGCAAAGAAGGTCCATTGCGCCGGATAGCCGTCGGCTTCCACCATAGCCGCGACAGTCTCGCCGGTGTAGCCGCCCAGCAGCCCCATCGCCAGCGGCTGGCCGCCCAGGATGCGCACGGCGCGCAGGACGTTAAGCCCCTTGCCGCCGGGCATGGCGATGGCGTTGGGAATGCGCGAAATATGGCCGATGGCGAAATTCGGCACAAGCAAGGTGCGATCCAGAGCCGCGTTGGGACTTACACAGACGATGGTTTGTCGCTTCATTCACTGAGCCTTGGCCAGCGGGACATGGGAAACGGTACACCAGCGCCTCGGTCTCATCAAGGCGACGCTTGTCCCACGCTGCGCCTGCCGAGCTGTCCTGCTGACTTCCGCATTGTTACAATACGAAGTACCATATATCTCGTTACTCATGCGCGAGTTAGCCGGACAATGGCAGTTTTCGGACGATTGGACGTCCTGTATCCCGATGGTAATACCAAAAGCCACCAACTGGCTGGCGACTACTTGACCGTCGGCAGCGCGGCGATGAATTCAATCCAGCTTGAGGGCGACGCGGTTGCGGCAGTTCATTTCCGTATCGATGTCAGTTCCGATGCGGTGAGCCTTACGGATCTCGGCTCGGCATCGGGCACATTTGTTTCCGGCCAGCGCCTGCAAGCGGACCGGCCGCGGAGGCTGCGTGCTGTCGAGGACATTCGCGCGGGCGCGTTGCGGCTCAGGTATTATCAGCGCAGCGACAGCCCCACGGTTGCCATGCCGGCGCTGGGCGAGCAAACCCAGCCCAGCGGAGTTGACTTCCGCGCCAGCCTGCAGCGCGGCGACTACAGCGTGTTCCCGGCGTCAAGCGTCACCGTCTCGATGGAGGTGACGAATCGCAGCCGGGGCGAGGCGGAGTTCCGCGTCGAGACTTCGGGATTGCCCGATGACTGGGTCAAGCCGGCCAGTTTGGCGTTTCGGCTGCCGGCCAATGAGGCGACCCAGCTTCAGTTCCAGATCAAGCCGGCGCGGCGCAGTGATATGGCGCCCGGCGACTATCCGCTGGTGGTCACTGTTATGCGCCGGGGCGATGTCGACCAGGTTGTGCAGCTGGTGGCGACAATCAAGCTGGGCGGCTACGGCGGGCTGAGCCTGGAACTCGTGCCCGGCCTGTGCGAAGACGGCCAGCCGTTTCGGCTCTTTCTGCTCAACCAAGGCAACATACCGCTACAGCTTGCTTTAGCCATTCGCGATCCGCAGGCGCGGCTTGCTGGGGAGCTAGCGCAAGACCAGGTCGAGCTGCCAGCGGGCGGCCGCCGCCGGGTCAGCGCTGTGGTACGGGCGCGGCGACGCGCGCTGTTCGGCAAGCCGGTCGAGATTCCCTTTGCGCTCATCGCCCGGTCGCAGGACCCAAGCGCCTTTACCGTAGCGGCGCCGGCGCGCGTACGTATACAGCCGCTCTGGAGCTATCGCAGGGCCGCCTTGGTTGCGGTGGCGGTTATCGCCATTCTGCTGGGCGCGGCCGCCATTTTTATCCAGGCGCCTGAACCCGAGATTACCAGCTTTGGGCTTTCGCATGCGCAAGTGGCGCAGGGGACGCCAGTCCAGCTCGAATGGAATGCGGACAATGCGCAGCGCTTTGTAATTGAGGTGGATCGCGCTCAAGTGGCCGCATTGCCCGGCGACGCAGCGTCCTTCACCTTGTCAACTGAGGACTTCGTCGACCCAATAGACATCGCGCTAATCGCCTTAAGAGACGAGACCAAGATCATAGCGACGCGCCAACTCGATATTTACGAGCCGGTCATCGTCGCCAAATTTGAAGCGAGCAAGACAGCAATGCTGCGGCGGGTCACCGAGTCGCTGATCGTTCGTTGGGAAGTCAAGGGCGCCGTCGCGCTGGACATCACGCGCCCGCTCGGTTTCGAGACGGTGCGCGAATCCGCCGCAACGGCAGCGCGCGGCGAAATCGAGCTGCGTGGCGCGCCCGACGAGGACGTAGTGATCAAATTGGCTGCCGAGGACGAGATTGGAACAGTCGTCGAACGAAGCATCACCATCGCCGTTAAAGAGCCGGAATGCGTGCCGCTGCATGATACGCTGCTTTACGCCGGGCCGGACAAGGGCTTCCGACAAGTTCGGCTGGCGGTCGAAAATGTGCCCGTTCTGGCGCGAGGGACAGTCGACGACAGGAGTTGGCTACAGGTTGAGCTGGCCAGCGGTCGCAAGGGCTGGGGAATCCGCAGCAGCTTTGAGTGCCGCGGATTCGCCGTAAACGCGCTGGCGCTTGTTGAGGATATGCCGCAATTGCCGACCGCGACCGACTCGCCGACGCCGACGGCATCGCCCACTGCCACCGCGACGCAGTCGCCGTCCCCAAGCGTAACAGCGTCGCCAACTTCAACCGCCACCGATTCGTAACCAGGCGCAATTTAGCAGGACCGCGACTCTAGCCGTGAACCTACTGAGTAAGCGCAAGTAAGTCATGCAAAACCTTACCACAGAGAGCACAGAGGATACACAGAGGGCACTGAGTAAAGCAATTCCCGGATTGTATGCCAGCGACAGTTTCCATTTGACAAATAGTGGCATTGAGCGCGGCGGCATCGCAACAATCCAAAACCCTCTGTGTGCTCTGTGTACCCTCGTGAGCCTCTGTGGTGAAAAGAGAATTTTCTTGAGACATGATTTGCCTTACTTGCTCTGTTCTACATGTGTTAGAGAGTGGCGGGGCTCCAGTCGCTTTTCGGCGATATGCAGAACCGCCCAAGCTGGCAATTGTCAGCCCAAATCCGCTCGCGTATAATCGACAATTCAGTCGATTCAGTTGGCAGGAAATCGGATATTCCATGAGCAACAGACCGCCCGTTTATCCCTTCACCGCTATAGTCGCGCAAGACATGATGAAGCTCGCGCTGATACTCAATGCCATCGATATGCGCATCGGCGGCGTACTGATCCGCGGCGAGCGCGGTACCGGCAAGTCGACCGCTGCGCGCGCCTTGGCTGCGCTCTTGCCGGAGATCAGCGTCATCGCCGACTCGCCCTTTAGCGATGACCCGGCGCGGCCCGAATCCTGGTCGGATTTTGCGCGGCAGAAATACGCAGACTGCAGCGAAATCCCGATGACGCAGCGACGCATCAGCTTCATAGATTTGCCGGTCAGCGCGACCGAAGACCGCGTGGTCGGCACGCTTGATATCGAGAAGGCCATCCAGTTTGGCGAGCGGCATTTTGACACCGGCGTCCTGGCCAATGCCAACCGCGGCATACTCTACGTGGACGAGATCAACCTGCTGGATGACCATATTGTCGATCTGCTGCTCGACAGCGCCGCTATGGGCGTCAATATCGTCGAGCGCGAAGGCATCAGTTTCAGCCATCCGGCGCGCTTTATCCTGGTCGGGACGATGAACCCGGAAGAAGGCGATTTGCGCCCGCAGCTTTTGGATCGTTTCGCGCTTTCGGTGGATGTCACCGGCATCAAGGACGCGGCCGATCGCATCGAGATTCTTGAGCGGCATATTGCTTACGAGAATGATCCGCTGGACTTCAAAGCTGAGTGGCAGCCGGTGGACAAGCAGCTGTCCAAGCGCATCGCCGCCGCCCGCGAAATCATCGACCAGGTCACGCATAAGACGCAGGACCTGCGCGTCATCGCCAGCATCACCAGCGACTTGCGCATCGACGGCCACCGCGCCGACCTGGTGATACTCAAAGCGGCGCGCGCCCATGCCGCCTTTGAAAGCCGGACCGCCATCAACGACCGCGACATCACCATCGCCATCCGGCTGACGATTCCGCACCGTCTGAAACGCGGGCCCTTCAGCGACGCCCAGGCCGATCTCAACGCCGTGGAATCAGCCGTTGACGAGAAACGCCAGGAAATCGGCGAGGGCGAAGAAGAGGGAGAATTCAGCGAAAACAGCGACGAGCAGGCGGCGCAGACTAAAAAAAAAGTGAGTCTGTAAGCGGCGAAGGCGAGCCGCAAGAGCAAGAGCTGGGCCAGACCGAAGCCGCCCCGCAGGATGTCTTCCCCACATCGGACGCCCGCTGGTGGGAAGGCGGGCAGCAGATCGAGTCCAAAGCCGAGTTCGAGACGCGCAAGCTCAATACCCAACTTGACCGCATGACTCGGCGTCAATCCGGCCGCCGCTCGACCACAAGAACCGATCGCAAACGCGGGCGCTACGTCCGCGCCAAACAAGCCGGCGAGAAGCCGCGCGATATCGCCTTCGACGCCACCTTGCGCGCCGCGGCGCCGTTTCAAGTGGAACGCAGCGAGCAGAAGCAGGAAACGGGCATGGCTTACGCCCTGCGCAAGACTGACTTGCAAGAGAAAGTCCGCGTGCGCAAAGCCAGCAATTTGATCATGTTCACGGTCGACGCTTCCTGGAGCATGGCGGTCTCGGAGCGCATGCAAGCCACCAAAGGCGCCATCATGTCGCTGCTGACGGACGCATATCAGCGGCGCGACCGCGTGGGATTGGTGGTCTTCCAGAAAGACCGCGCCTCGTTGGTATTGCCGCCGACCAACTCGGTGGTCTTGGCCAAGCAAGCCATGTCGGATATTCCGGTGGGCGGCAAGACGCCGCTCTCAGCCGGCCTGTTGATGACCTATGAGTCGGTCATGCGCGAGAAGAACTTGAACCCCGATGTGATGCCGATGATGATTCTGCTGACTGACGGCGCCGGCAACGTGTCCATCAGCGATTCGATTTCGCCGCAGGACGAGGCGCACTCCATCGCCCGCAGAATCCAAGAAGCCGATATTCGCACGGTCACGATAAATATGGAGCATGTCGCTTTCGATCAAGGCTTGGCGCAGCGCCTGGCTGACCAACTCGGCGGGCCGTGTTATACCTTGGCCCAGATTCGCGCGGACAATTTGCTTGATACCGTCCGCGCCGAAATGGACAAGATGTAGGCTGAATAATCGCATCCGCCGATTCTTTGCATCATGGTCGATGTGAGCGCCGTTACCATGCAGATGTATTCAGCAGTCGCTCACTTACAATGCCGGGCAGAATATGCTAAATTGAGCATCGTCGCGGGAAGGATTATCGGAGAGACGACATAATGAATGAGACGACCCTCAATGAGCGTGTAGCGAGAATCGAAGGCGCTCATGAAATTATGGTTGCTGATCTGCGCCGCTTGCGAGTGTATAATCTAGTGGCGTGGGCAATTCTCGCTGTCATTGTGGTTGTGATCGGCGCCGTCGGCTACCGGGTGATTGACGTATACGTGCAGCAGTGCGGATGGCTATGGTAACAGAATAGAAGGTAATAATGAACCAAATCCGCGTAATCAAGCTCACGGGCACGCCCTACGAAATGGGCTACGCGCACGGCAAGCGCTTCCGCGATGAGATCCACATGTTCACCGAGGAGCGCGTCCGCCTCAGCCAGAGCGCCGATTGGACCGGACACAATCTGTCGCGCGCCGCTGTCATCGCCCTGGCCGAGGCTTGCGTGGCAGAGCACCAGGCTTACGCGCCCGATCTGATGGCTGAGCTGCAGGGCATGGCAGACGCCACCGGACTCAGCCTGGCCGAATTGGTTATCAACAACGGCTTCACCGATTTCATCGATGTGGTTTACAACCTGGGCGACATCACTGTTCCGGCGGTCGCGCCGCCTCTGGTCGCCGACAATTGCACCGCCTTTATGGTGCCGGGCGGTCGCAGCGCCAGCGGGCAAGCCTTCCTGGGTCAGACCTGGGATATGCACGCCTCGGCCACGCCCTACGTTATCTTGATTCACGGCAAGCCTGACGATAGGCCTGAGTTTCTGACCTTCACCATAACCGGCTGCGTGGGCATGATCGGCATGAACAGCGAGGGCATCTGCGTCGGCATCAACAATCTGATGGCGACCGACGGTCAAATCGGCGTCACCTGGCCCTTTGTCGTGCGCAAGATCTTGCAGCAGACGGACATTGACGCCGCGCTCGATTGCCTGACTGGCGCCAAGCTGGCCGGCGCGCACAATTACATGTTAATGGACAAGCAGGGACAGGGCTACGAAGTCGAGGCGATGTCAACATCGCGCCACGTGCAAGACTTGGCCGGCGAGACCATCACGCATACCAACCACTGCCTGATTCAGCAGAATCTGGATGTCGCGCGTGAACGGCCGCCGGAGTCACGAATGAGCTCCGAGAATCGCTTGCGCCGCGCCCGCGAGCTGCTGGCGAACGATGCGGTCACCATCGATGACCTGATGGCGCTGACGCGCGACGATGTGGCGATTTGTACGCGCCCAAGGCCGCCGATGCACGTTGAAAGCTGCGGGGCCGCCATCATGAGCCCTACCAGCGGTGATTTCTGGTCGGTTTGGGGCATCCCGGCCGATAACGAATACGAGCATTTCGTCATTTGAGCCAAGCCTCACCAACAGCGCCGCGCGAGCTATCCTCCTTCACTAGCGATGGCGCCCGTGCGCAGGCCGCGCAGCTCCGACATGCCGCGCAGCCATACAAGCAGCAGGTCCAATTCTTCGGCGTAACCGAGTGCATTTCCGCTACTGTTCCTTGTTCTTGAAACCGTCCAATTCCGGGTCGCATTGACATCCAAAACTGCAAGGGTTGTCCGGTACTGTGACGCCGCCGCTCGCTCGGCTTAGGCAAAACTGTCGTGAATCCAAAAAAGCGCGGCGCCCGCCCCGCCCAACCGTATCGACATCGGATTTTGAGTAGCAAACAATCCTCGCAGTGAAGAGCCTTGGCTCGTCCGACAAGACAAGACTTGGGCAATCTGTATGAAATTACTAGACAGTTTTCCTACATGATGTACAATGAAGGTGAAGCTAAACCGTAGGAGAACAGTGATGATCATCGGCATCCCAACGGAAACCAAAGTGGACGAGCACCGGGTCGCGCTGCCGCCTTCGGGTGTACGAGAGTTCGCCAGGCGCGGGCATTCGGTAGTGGTGCAATGCGGCGCGGGCGAAGGCAGCGGATTCCCCGATCGGGAGTATCACGAATCGGGCGCGGAAATGCTGGAATCGGCTGCCGAGGTCTGGTCACGTGCGGAAATGGTCATCAAGGTCAAGGAGCCGCAGGGCAGTGAATTTGACTACTTGCACTCGGACATGGTGCTTTTCACCTACCTGCATCTGGCGGCGGAAGCGCAGCTTACCGAGGCTCTCCTGGCAGCCGGCGTGACCGGCATCGCCTATGAAACGGTCGAGGACAGCGCCGGGCGCCTGCCCTTGCTGGAGCCTATGAGCGAAGTGGCCGGGCGTATGGCCGCGCAAGTCGTGTCGCATTACCTGGAGCGGCACAAGGGCGGTCGCGGCGTCTTGATGGGCGGCGTGCCTGGCGTTGCCGCGGCGCATGTTGTCATTCTGGGCGCTGGGACGGTGGGCGCCAACGCGGCCAAGATCGCGCTGGGGATGGGCGCGCGCGTTACGTTGCTCGATATCAACCTGGACCGACTGCGCTATCTGGCGGACGCGTTGCACGGCAATCTAACCACGCTGTATTCCAATTGGGTCAATATCGGCCGCGCGATTCAGACCGCCGACGCCTTGATTGGCTCGGTCTTGATCGCGGGCGCACGCGCGCCGATGCTGGTGACGCGCGACATGCTGCCGACAATGCCGCCGGGCAGCATCATCGTCGATGTCGCCGTTGACCAGGGCGGCTGCGTTGAGACCACCCGGCCCACAACGCACAGCGATCCGACCTTCGTCATTGACGGCGTACTGCATTACGGCGTGGCCAATATGCCGGGCGCGGTGCCGCGCACATCCAGTCTGGCCCTGGCCAATGCCACCCTGCCTTATGCCTTGCAGATCGCTGACATGGGTCCTGCCGCAGCGCTCGCCGGCAACCCGGCCCTGCTCAAGGGGCTCAACACCTATGCCGGGCATTGTACCTATCCCGCCGTGGCCGATACCTTTGGTCTGGAGTATATCGAACCCAAACAGGCGCTGGAGCTCGGGTCGTTTGAGGCCCTGCTCGCCCTCTGAACCAGCTGGCGTGGTCGTCGTTCTCAGTCAGAACTGACGGCTTTCGCAGCATCAATTGCCATTCTTTTGCTCTAATCTTGGTGTATGCTTGCCGCGATACATTTGACCATAGTCATCGACTAGGGCTTGAAACCATTGGACAAGCGACGCCTCGGTTTTCTCGCCGGCATGATTATCAGCGCCGGCTTTCTTTTCCTGGCCTTTCGCGGCCTGCAGCCCGAGCACTTCTGGAACAGTCTTAGCGACATTGACCTGCCGATTCTGGCCGCGGCGACGCTGGCCTATATCCTGGCCGTGATCATCATCGCCTTACGCTGGCAATATTTGCTGCGCGCCATCAAGCTGGTGCCGCTAGCGGCGTTGAGCCAGCTGGTGTTCATCGGTTATATGGGCAACAACGTCTATCCGCTGCGCGCGGGCGATGCCTTGCGCATATTCCTGCTGCGGCGCAACCACCAGGTCCCGCTGGCGCCTTCGACAACGGTGGTCGTGCTGGAACGGCTGTTTGACGGAAGCGTGATGCTATGCTTCATATTTCTCAGTCTGCTATTTATCGACCTCCAGTCCGCGACCATCGAAACGATCACCGCGGTGACCGCGCCGCTCTTTGTTTTCGCTCTGCTGGTCGCCTTTTTCCTGGCCGCCAAGCCGCATCTGCTGCGCGCCATGATACGGCTCGTTGTACGCGTATTGCCGCAGGCGCTCGGCAAAGCAGTCAGCCGCATCAGCGAAGAGATTATCGCCGGGCTGGAGGGTTTGCGCAGCCCGGCCTTCCTGATGGGCGCCATCGTCAGTTCCTTCGTCACCTGGGGCATTGAGGCGGGAACATACTGGCTGGTCATGCAGGCTTTCGGGCTGGAGCTAAGTTACGCCGTGGCTCTGCTTCTGGTCGGCGCCGTCAATCTGGCGGGTTTGATTCCGGCATCACCGGGTCAGGTCGGCGTCAACGAGTTTGTGATTATCACGATTCTAAGCGCCTTGAGCCAGCCGGTCGCTGCGGCCACCGCCTACGCCGTCGTCACCCACCTGGTAATCTGGCTGGCGCCTACGATTATCGGATTCGCGCTCTTGATACGGCAAGGCATGGGCTGGGCGGACATCCGCCGGGCGAGCGACCTGGAAAGCGCGGCGCTGGCGTCAGGCGAATCGAGCTAGACGCTGATCGCCGTGTCGAAGTGCTGCACCAGCGGCGCCAGATCGGCCCAGAACGCTTCGGGAATGTCCAACTGCGCAGCCGCCATACTGGATTGCGCTTCCTGCGGCACACGCGCTCCCGGAATCGTCGACGCGACTTGAGGATGCCGCGCGCTCCACTGCAGCGCTACCGCCAACATGGGCAGGTCGTAGTCGGCGCAAAGTCCCTGGATCTTGCGCACGTGATCGAGGCAATCCTGGCTGAAGACACGATTGAGGTATTTGGCATCGTCGCGGGGCCCGGTCACAAGCAAGCCGCGTTCCAGCGGTGTCGCCGCTACCAAGCCGACATCATGTTTGGCCGCCTCGGCGAAGATTTCGTTCTCGGCGATGCGATTGATCAAGCTCCAAGAATCGGCGATGACAGCGGCGTCGAATTCGCCGGTCTTGATATAAGCCAGGTTGGTCGGGGGATCGTTGGAAGCCGTGCCGATATACGAGAAGAGCCCCTGCTTTTGCAGATGCCGCAAGGCGCCCAGCGCGCCGTCATCCGCCAGCACACGCTGCATCGGCTGCCCCATGGCATCATGAATGTAGACGATATCGACGCGGTCCAGGCCCAGGCGTTCCAGGCTGCCATGAACGCTGCGCACGATGCCGTCAAAGCTGAAGTCGTAGCCGTCGTGGCTGCGCCCGGCTTTGGTGGAGATGGTGATTTCGCCTTTGGCGTCCGGCCGCTGGCGCAGCGCTTCGCCGATCATGGCTTCGCTGAAGCTGCGACCGTAAAGCGCGGCTGTATCAAAGAAGGTACAGCCCGCGTCAATCGCCGTAACCAGCGTCTCGACGCCGAGTTCGCGATCGATTGGGCTGGGCGCGCCTTCGTATTCGCTGACGGTCTGGTTTTGGGTCGGTATGCCGACAAAGGCGGTGCCGATGCCGACGATGGGCAATTGCAGGCCAGTACGACCGAGGCGTTTAGTCCGCATCAAATTTGGTTTGCTTTCACTGGATCGCGGCGGCGGAACTCCGCATCAATCTGGTCGTCGGTTTTGCCAAAGCGCCGGCGGCGACGGCCGTATTCTTCCAGCGCGCGGTAGAATTCGCGGCGGTCGAAGGCCGGCCAATAGGTCTCGGTGGTATAGATCTCGCTGTAGGCGCCCTGCCAGATCAGGAAGTTGCTCAGTCGAAATTCGCCGCTGGTGCGAATGATCAGATCCGGGTCGGGCAGATCGCTGGTGTAGATATAATCGCTGATGGTGTCTTCGTTGATGGCGTCAGCGGGAATGCCATCGCGCACGATATTTTGCACCGCATGCACGATCTCGTCGCGGCCGCCGTAGTTAAAGGCGACATTTAGTATCAGGCGCTGATTGTCACGCGTAAAGTCGCAGGCTTCCACGACCTTGCGCGCCAACCGGCTCTCAATGCCGTTTAACTCGCCGATATGGCGGATTTGCACGCCCTCGCGATGCAGTTCCTTTAATTCGCGGTCGATGACCATCTCCAGGATGCGCATCAAGAGCATGACTTCTCGCCGCGGCCGCGACCAGTTCTCGGTCGAGAACGCGTAGATTGTCATGATCGATACGCCGAATTCGACCGCGGCCCGGATGATGCGCCGCAGATTCTCAGTGCCTTGGCGGTGCCCCTCGGAGCGAGGCAAGCCACGCTGGTGCGCCCAACGCCCGTTGCCGTCCATGATGATGGCGACGTGAGTCGGCACTTTTTCCAGCGGCGGCAGATCTACCTGCTTCCGTCCGTTCGTTTTTGCCATGAGCGCCATGATTGATTTCCGCTGTGACTTTCCTTTGGAATGACGATAATCTTTTACACAGTCGCGCCCCAAGCTCCTCAGGCAGGCGCTATACCTCCAAAATGTCTTTTTCTTTGCTTTCGCCCAGCTCGCGGATCTGGCCGACGTACTTGTCGGTCAACTTCTGTACTTCCGCTTCGCCGCGTTTGCGGTCATCTTCGGAGATCAGCTTCTCCTTTTCGAATTCCTGCAAATCGCTGTTGGCGGAGCGGCGGATATTGCGGATGGCGACGCGATTTTCTTCCATGCGCCGATTGAGAAACTTGACCAACTCAAGCCGCCTCTCGCGGGTCAGCGCCGGCATATTCAGCCGGATATTTTCGCCGTCGACATTGGGATTGACGCCGATATCCGACATCTGAATCGCCCTCTCGATATTGCGAACCGCCCCCTTGTCATAGGGGCGTATGAGGATTTGCATCGCCTCGGGCGTTGAGATGCTCGCCAATTGGCGCAGCTCGGTGTCCTGCCCGTAATACTCGACAGTCATGCGGTCGACCAGGGCCGTGCTGGCCCGCCCACTGCGCATTCTGCTCAGCTCATCGCGAAAGACCGACAAGGTCGATTTCATTTTGCCTTCCGCTTCTTCGAGGATTTCTTCAATCATCTGTCACGTCCCATCTTGTCGCGCGCCAATCAGCAGCGCTGGATACGCAGACCATTATCGAGCGCGCGCTGCGGGCAAATCGAATCAAATATGTGAATTGTCAACCAGCATGTAATCGCGGACCAACGTTCCCATTATATCGCCATTCGCCAGACAATGCAGGCGGAATGCTGGCAGCCAATAAACTCAAAGCGACAAAGCATCAACTATCCGGCAATCGGCGGAATCCAGGAGGCGTAAGCGCCGCCGGCGGTCGTAATTTGCTGCGCGTTGCCGCCCGCCGCGTCCATGAGAATGAGCTGGTCCTCGCCATTCAGCGTAGCGGTGACAACCAGGTAGCGTCCGTCGGGACTATAGCTTGCAGCCCAGACGCTGCCCGGTCCAGCATAGAGCACATCACGATCCCCGCCCTGAAGACTCATGCTCGCCAAGGCGCGCGCGCCGCCGATGGTTGTCACGTACAAGATTCGCCCACCGTCCGGGCTGAATACGGGCGAGGCGTCGCGAATGTCGTTGGCCGTGAGCAGGGTCGAGTCACGGCTCCCCAGATCCAGCAACCTGAGCTCCCAAGTGCTGGCGTCGCGGACTTGCTCGCCGGCTGTGAAGACGACGGCATCCCCGGCCGGGCTATAGCGCGCGTGGCTGTTGCGCCAGCCGTCGCTGAAGAGCGGCTGTTGCTCCTCGCCGGTGGGACGCATACGGTAGAGGTCGAAAGTCTGGTCCCCGCGCGAATCCGTCGAGTAGACGATCCACTGCCCATCGGGCGACCAGGCCGGCAAGCGATCCCAGACCGAGTTCTGCGTCAACTGCCGCAATTGCCCGCCATGCCGATTGGCCAGGTAAATCTCGAAGTCGCCATCGCGATCCGACTGGAAGACGATCCAGCGTCCGTCCGGCGACGGCTGCGGGTAAGTGCTGCTGGCGCCGGCGTCGAAGCGCCGCTCTTCCCAAGTTGACAGATCCAAGGTCACGATCTCGAAGATCGGCTGGCTGTCGGCGCTGCTTTCTCGTCGGGCGAAGTAAACCAGTTCTCCGCTGGCGGTCTGCAAGGCCGGGTGCAACGTTGGCCGCTCTCGAACGCCGACCGGCTGGATCTCGGAACTGGTGGCCGTCGGTCCGGTCTGGCGCAGCTCCGCCTCTGCGGTAAAGGTGGCGTCAGCCGCGGCCCCTAGCGCGGCGAGCGTCGCCCTTAGTGCGGCATCCGCGCTCGCTTGCGTCTCTGTCGCTGTGGGTGGCGCCGTTGTGGCGGCTTGCGTAGCTATCAGGCCGTCAACGGCGAGGGCGCTCGGCGTGGCTGGGTCCTGGTCGCCGCTATCGTCGGAAACGATGCCCAAGAGCGAGACGGCGGTGATTAGCAGCACAGAAAGCAGCAGGCAGCCGATAGCGCCGCCCGCCGCAACCCCAACCCACACTCGTCGTCCGCGACGAACCGGCAAGAGCCGACGCGTAAAGCGCAGCTTGGGAATCTGCGATGTGTCTTCGCCCGCGCTCGCCAAATGGTTTGGGGCGGCCAGTGTGCGCCTCGGCGCTGGCTCCGCAGGCTGAGTTGACCGTTCGGATGCGGCGGGCTTGTCGGCCGTGGCCGACGGATCGGCTGCAGTCCGCAGCGCCTGCGCCAACTCGCCGGCGGTGGCGTAGCGCTTATCCGGCTGCTTGTGCAGCGCGCGCAAGATGACTGCCTCGACGGCGTTTGTCACGCTGGGCTCAACATCGCGCGGGGACGGCGGCGGCATGGTCACATGCATCACGGCAATGCTGTAGGGCGTGTCGCTGTCGAAGGGTCGGCTCCCGGTGATTAGCTCAAAGAGCATGACTCCCAGCGAATAGACATCGCTGCGGCCATCGAGGGGCTCGCCGCGCGCCTGCTCGGGCGACATATAGCTGGGCGTGCCAACCACGCCCTGGGTTGTGATATTGCTGCCGCCTTCACCCAGGATGCGGGCGATGCCGAAGTCGGTGATGAAGACGCCGCCACCGTCATCAAGCAGGATGTTGCTCGGCTTGAGATCGCGATGGAGAATGCCGTTTTGGTGCGCGTAATCCAGGGCGGAAGCGACCTGTTCGACAATGCTGAGGACTCGGGGCAGAGGAATCCGGCCGGCCGCCAGTAATTCTTCAACCGAGCCGGCGGGCATATAACGCATGGCGATATAGGGCTGGTCCTCGAATTCGCCAAAATCGTAAACTGGTACGATATTGCGATGTTCAAGTTGAGCGACGATCCTCACTTCGCGTTCAAAGCGTTGCAGGTAGGCCTCGTCATTCATGAAGACATAAGGCAGAAACTTCAGCGCAACGTTGCGGTTCATCGACCGCTGCCGGGCGAGAAAAACCGTCGCCATGCCGCCTTGCCCGACCTGGCTCAGTATCTCGTATCCGTTGACCACTTTGCCGATGAGACCATCCGTCATGGCAATTACCGTAGTGATTTCGACTTTCCACGCTTGGACAGACGCAAAGCCCCTACTGCGCTTGATAAGGCAGCCGTCGCCGCAACGCGCCAAATTATAAGCCGGGCCCGACAATCGTTTGAACACCCAACGCAAGCTTATTGGAACGCACCTGCGCAATGCCTGCAAGTGGCGGGCGGCGCGGCGCTAACTTGACAGAATCCGCCTGAAGGCTGAAAATTGGTAGGCAAGACGCGACCAAGCCTATGGAGGCAGGTGGCATGAGCGATAGTTTCGTCACCAACTCCGCAAAAGCCACTGAGCTGCGTGTCCGGCTCATCACAGCAAGCGTGCTGCTTCCCATAGCTATCCTGGTGTCATTCGCCGGCGGCGAGCTGTTTTTTGCCTTGATCCTGCCGGTGATGGCTATCGGCATGCTTGAGTTCTATGTGATGGAGAAGGACACGCAGACGCAGGGCAGCTCGCTGACCGGGATCCCGACTGGTATCGCCGTCGTCAGCGCTTTCTACCTGGAGCGGCACGAAGTATGGCAGATGGCGCTGGCGCTGTGCGTAATCGGCACCTTTATCCTGGAATTCGCGCGTCACCCGAAACAAATGGGCCGGGCGCTGGCGCAGGTGGGTACTACGCTATGCGGCGTGCTCTATGTGGCTTTTCCGGCGGCCTTTATGGTCAGCATTCGCAATCAACCTGAGAACGGCTTGATATGGGTTTTTGTGGTCTTCGCCATCACCTGGGGGGCGGACACATTTGGCTATGTCGTCGGGCGTCTTTTCGGCAAACGGAAGCTGGCGCCAATTATCTCGCCCAACAAAACCGTTGAAGGCGCAATCGGCGCGATCTTAGGCGCCTGGAGCGCGGCATTTCTGCTGCTGATTTTTACCGATTCGCTGCAGCCGATACTGATACCGATGGTCGCGATTGGTCCGCTGTTGGCGGTCGGCGGCGACCTGTTCGAGTCGGCTATGAAGCGCTTCTTTCGCGTGAAGGACAGCTATGTGGCGGGCTTCAACGTCTTCCCCGGTCACGGCGGCGTTCTAGACCGCATTGACGCGATGGTCTGGGTAACCAGCTGGGTTTTCCTGTATCTGTACGGCGTGGGGATACTATAAGACTCGTCCGCTGCTAAGATTCCGAAGTCGGCGCGTTTGGGCGGGGCGGCACCGCGTTCTTACGGACTCACGACACTTTTACCACCGAGGGAACAGAGTAAATGCGAGTAGGTAATTTAACAGTCTGCCACTAATGCTACCCCCTCTCTATCCCGCCATAGAGATGGCGAGAGGGGCCGGGGGTGGGGTAGACCGGCACGAATGTCGCATGACTGACTTCGCTTACTGAGTAAATATGAGGGCACAGAGAGGGATGCCGAGAAATATGGCGCTTGGCCGGCTCAAGGATGATCCCCGGCTTTGCTGAATCTGTATTTCATCAATCATGATTCCAGTCCTCTGTGTACTCGGTGGCAAAGTTGTCGAAACCACGCCAATGCCGAACGCCCGCCGCCGTGCTGGCAAGACCAAGCAATCATTGGCCAAGGCTCGTCTTTGTAGCGACCTGCGCTTTACGCTATAATGTACGGTGTCCGGCGTTGCGGCAGAGAGGCGTTTGGACTGGCTAGCGCAGACCCGGTGAAGGGAAAGCAGGGAATAGATGCCGAGATTTGAGACACAGGTGCTGATCAACCGTCCCGTGTTCCAGGTGTTCCGATATGTGGGCGACTTCAACAATGATGTGCACTGGCGCAATGTAAGGAATGTCGGCATCACCAGCGGCGATCCGATTCGCGCCGGCTCGATGGTGGCGATGACGCGCCGCATTATGGGGCGCAGCGGCTTCGTCAACAGTGACGTCACCGATTATGAGCGCAACCGCAAGATCGAGCTAAAAGGCTCGTATTGGGGCTTTCCCTTTATTTGCACGATCAGCTTTGACCACCGCGGCCAGCAGACCAACATAAGAGAGACGCTGGATATACGCACGCGCTGGTTTTTCTGGTTTGGCATCTACTTCAACTTGACCCTGAAAGGCGTGCTGAAGCGGGAGTGGGCCGCGCTCAAGCAGATCCTTGACGGGCACGGCGACCGCAAGTCAGCTACGCCGCAGCCGATTCCTCAGTAGGTTCAATTCAAGCCGGCCGAGTTACTTTGACGCGCCGGAAGCACCCGTCTCTACAACGTAATTTGCCAGGAGATACAGGCTGGCATGCCAGAAAAAATGTACGACGGCGCAGCCTGCGAATATAACGGTTACCCACCAAACAGTTGCGGGCGGATCGACCAGGGCAGTACCCAAGTCAGTCGGTATGCTGGCGTACAAAAGCTCCAAGCCGCGATTGAATGCTATCGCCGTAATGCCGAGCGCAAGAAACCCTCTAAGCAGATATCGCATTGTGGCGGCCAGGTTGCGGCGCGGACGGAACAAGTCCGCCACGCTGCCGTCGATAGGCCAGCCAGCGTCTTCCGCCGCATGACACGCTAAGCTCACAAAGAAGATCAGCGTAACCAACGTGCCCGGCCCAATAACCAATACATGCGACGTTATCAGGCTGAGCGCCTCGTCCGGTGTCATCACACCTAAGAAATTCAGCACTTGGGCCGGCTGGAAGGCTAGACAGAGAAACAAAACGAAGAAGACGATCAGCACCAGCGATGTGATAGCCGGGCCGATGCCCCGCGGCCGAAACTGCGACAGGCGAAGGGGCGCCAGCGAGTTCTGCCTCCGAATCACACGTTGCAGCGAAGCGACGGAGGAACTGTGCAGCCAGAAGGCGTTGCAGAGCGCGGACCCGAAAAGTAGGACAAGTAGAACGACAGCCTCGAACTCTCCAGGACGCCTTTCCTGGCGATACGCAGCGTCAAAGGCCGCGATCATCAGCCACAGAAACAAGCTCTGGGCCAGGGCGAGCGCCGCCAAACGAAGCGGACGGCGCAGCGGAAAGCATAATGCCTGCAAAAGTCTCATGCGCTAACCTCGTGTGCGTCTACTTCAGAAGTGGCGTTTGGCAAGCGCCTGCTAGATGAATTCGACTTTCTCTTTGCCCGGTTCGTATTCGTCGCCGCCGATGCCGATCCGGACGGCGTATTGCGCGATCAAGTGCTGAGTCGAGAAATGCTGCATCAGATTGAAGGTGTAGTAGATGACGATCGACAGCGTGATGCCCAGCATGCCCATGACGCCGCCGAATATGCCGTCGACGATTGCGCTAACAATGCCATAGATCAACGACAGCGCGATCAAATAGAGAAGCAGGCCGGCGCCCTTGGTCCAGTTATCGCGCGCGATGCCCATATTCCGCCGAATCTGATATACAGCGCGGTGATCGCCTTCCGCGGCGAAGCGCGCCATGCCGACGAAATAGGCCCAGCCCATGACAGCGACGGCGACGATTGTCGCGGGGACGGCGACAATTACGAGTAGCGCATTGATTACGCCAAGCGAACCAGTCGCTGTAAGGACGATCGCCTCCACCACCAAGAGCCCAATGAAGAGAATCCAGTAGGCGACGCTGGACAGGAACAAGTAGAAGCCATCTTTGAGGTTGCGGCTGAATTCTATATCCGGCATATATTCAACGCCTTGCCAGATCAAGCGGATGACCGCGACGCTGTAGCCGGAGATCCAGAAACCGCTGACGACGGCAACCACAATCAAGCCTAAGAAACCAATCGCAGGCGTAGCGCCCATCTCTTCGGGTTCGCCGATGTTGTATTCGCTGGGGTCCAAGTTATAGGTCTGCGCCAGCACCGACGCCCAGTCGTGCGAATTCAGCATCAAGCCGATAAAGACGGCAAAGGCGATGGACAGCGCAAGTACGATGCTGATTACCTTGGCGAGATTTTGAAAGGGATATCTAAAAGCGCTGGAAAGGTTCATATTTGTCCTCCTTCTTATCGATCCGATTCTATTCTAACACGGACTACGTGTCTAACACTGTCTACGTTGCCGGTTTGAGCCCGCCCGACCGCGCCAAGCCCAGCGTTTCACCGGTCTTGAGATTGACGCCGATGCCAATCTTGAGGGCGTAACGGGCTACCAGACGGCTGCACGCGACACAGCACGTTAGCAGTAAGAAGTAGAAGCAGAATGTACCAAGCGCCGCCTCAATCATGAATTCCGCCTCGCGCCAGGATACCAGGAGAAGAGACAGCCCTGTCCACGCGACAGCGCAAAGTATTGGCAGCGCAACCAGCAGCCCAGTGAGCGCCAGGGTCGCTTTGATGTTTGTCAGCGCCAAGCGCGCATTCTCCCGCCGCCGGTAAATGAGCGTGCGCTCTCCATTGGCAGCGAAGCGCGCCACACCGACAAGATGACCCCAATGCATCACCAGCATGACCGGCGCCCCCAGCAGCAGCAGCGTGTGATAGGAGTCGTTTCTAGTCTCCAAAGGCAGTGTGCCGGCGAAAATAGTAACAACAATCAGATATGCTATTATCGACAGCCAATACTTGAGGCTCGCTAGAAGGAGCCTGCAGCCTTCAATTGCCGACATCATACGAAGCGGCGGCAGTTGCTTGTCGCCCCGCAGCATTCGGCTGACGATGTCAAAACAGTAGCCGTTGACCCAGCAGCCGATTACAAAAAAGCCCGCCAGGAACAGTCCGAAAACGATCCAGAGGTGGGTATCCTCCGAGACACACAGGACATTGCCCTGATACCATCCATATTTGGGTACGCATTCCGCAGGCGGCTCCGACCCTAACCACAGCCAGAAAACTGTTGGAATGGTCATCCAAAGCGCGATGTGTGTCACGCGCAAAACGCAAACGAAAACAAAAGGGAGACGGAACCCAGTATTCATCCAGTATCCCGTACTATATCTGCGCCTCAATATAATGCTATAAGGCAGCATCAGGTTGCCCGCTCTTCCAAACGATCGTGCGCCGGCGCAGGCCTTGCTGACAGCGCCGAGATCTCGCTGTACCATTCCGGCGTCATCGCCACGTCCAATGCGGCCAGCGATGCTTCTAGCTGCGCCAGGTTGCGCGCGCCGATGATGGGCGCCGTGATAGCCGGATGCGCCATGACCCAGGCGACCGCCAGCGTGGCCGGGTGCAGGCCGCGCTCACGGGCGTGAACGGTGAAATCGGCCGCGGTTTGATAATAATCGCCGACGCCATAGCGTTTGATATACATTTTATTCTCGATAAGGCGGCCGGCGTCGGGTTTCGCTTCCGGACCATATTTGCCTGTGAGCAAGCCACCGCCCAGCGGGCTGTAAGGGATGACGCCGATCTGTTCGTCCGCCGCCAGCGGCAGAATCTCCACCTCGGCTTGCCGCTTGACCAGGTTGTACATCGGCTGCAGGCATTCGATGCGCGCCAGGCCACGCTGCCGGGCGATGCCCTGCGCTTTCATCACTTGCCAGGCCGACCAATTGCTGACCGCCGGGTAAAGAATCTTGCCTTGCCGCGCCAGGTCATCCAGCGCCCGCAGCGATTCGTCGATAGGCGTGTCGGCGTCGTAATGGTGCAGGAAGTAGACATCGATGCGGTCGGTCTTGAGCCGCCTTAGGCTTTCTTCGACGGCGATCTGGATGTGCCGGCGGGAGGCGCCGCCCTGATTGACGTCAGCGCCGGTGCGCGAAACCGCCTTGGTCGTCAGCACGATCTCGTCGCGGCAGTCGGCGATCAAGTGGCCCAGGATCTCTTCGGAGCGGCCGCCGGCGTAAGCATTGGCGCAGTCGAAGAAGTTGATGCCCAGTTCACGGCAGCGGTTGAACATAAGCGCCGACTCGGCTTCGTCGGCGATATCGCCGAAAGACATCGTGCCGAAACAGAGCGGAGATACTTTGACGCCGGTGCGGCCCAGAATGCGGTAATCCATTTCTCAGTCCCTTTCGATTGAGTCGCGCTATGATTTAGTCGTCTGCCGCCAGCTGGCCTTGCGCGACCAGCTCGACGCGGCCGCCGACGCGTATAACGATTTGTCCATCCGCGCGATGCGCCTCAAGTTGCAGCAACGACGGTCGTCCTATTTGATAGCCTTGCTCGCTGCGGATGGAAAGCTTGTCGCCCATGAAGTAGCCGTGTTCCAGCATATAGCCGGCAATACAGCCGTTGGCGCTGCCGGTGGCCGGGTCTTCCGGCGCGCCGTAGATATCGTCTAGTACGCGGACATGAATGTCGTTTTCGGCTCCCAGGGTCTCGGCGCAGAAAATCGCTGGCGCAATGGCGTCGTGCGCGCCCAGCAATGCCCGCAAACGATCCAGATTGACGCGCGCTCGCTGTACGGCATCCAGCGATACCAGCGGCGCCAGCACAAAAGCCATGCCGGTCGACACCTCTTGAATGGGATAGCGAGTGTCGATGTCGTTTTCCGACAAGTTGAGAATCCGCGCCAAATCAGCCGGCGCGAAAAGATGGCCGAAGCTGGGCGGCTTCTGCCGCATCCACAGCAGGCCGTCGTCAGCAAAGGTCACCGGAATCTGCCCGACCGGGAGATTGAGCAGGAGTTCATCCACCGGCTGCTTGAGGTATTCTTGCTGGATGACGAAGGCCGTGCCCAAAACCGGATGACCGGCGAAATCGACCTCGACTTCTGGCATGAAGATGCGAACGTTGTAACCGCCATTTTCGGGCTGCGGCGATGTCACAAAGGTCGTCTCCGAGAAGTTGATCTCCTTGGCCAGCTGCTGCATCAGCGCCGCGGGCGGATCACCCAGATAGACGGCCAGTTGATTGCCGGTATATTTGCGGCCGATGGTGAAGACATCGACGATGTAGAATTCCATGCGTGACATTTTAGTCGCTCGTTTCTGCGCTTAGGCTTTCCTGCCAACGCGCTGAGGGCCGCTGCTCGCAGCCGCCCAGCAGACGACCATAATGCTGCGGACGCCGGTGCTGCAACAGCGGAAACAGATCCAGATACTGCACACGCACTTCGGCGCGCAGTTTGGCGTGAATCACCTGATCGCGATCGCGGCTCGCTTGCGCCAGGATGTTTCCCAATGGGTCGCAAACGAAGCTGCTGCCGTAGAATGTGACGGCGTTTTCCTGCCCCACGCGATTGCAGGCGGCGATGAACAAGCCATTGGCGACAGCGTGCCCGCGCATCACGGTGCGCCAAGCGTCGGCTGAATCAAAGTCCGGCGCCGTAGGCTCGGAACCGATGGCGGTCGGGTAGAAGATGAATTCGGCGCCTTCCAGCGCGTAAATCCGCGCCAGTTCTGGGAACCATTGATCGTAGCAGGTGGGCGCCGCCAGCTTGATCGAGCCGATGTCGTGCACGGGATATTGATCGGCGCCGCCGAAATAATCGGTCTCGTGATAGCCCTCGCCGGACGGGATATGCACCTTGCGCGTGAAGTGGCGCAGCTGACCCTGCGCGTCGTGGATGGTGGCAGTATCCCAGAAATTGCCGTCCAGGTCGATTTCAAAGAGGCTGCCGATGAGGCTGACGGTGTGTTCGCGCGACAGCTGGCTGAAGAATTGATCCGACACGCCGCCGCGCAAGGGCTCGGCCCAAGCGAAGCCGGCCGGATCGCGACGGCCGGGGAAGTATGGCAAGAGGCTGAACTCGGGCAAGCAGATCAACGACGCGCCGGTCGCTGCCGCCTCGGCGACCAGATCGCGATAGAGCGCCTTGGTACTTTCTTGCTCGCCGGTCCAGTGTCCCTGCGCCAGGGCGATGTGAAGGTCTTTCATGACGTATCCCCGCTGCCTATGATTTCACGCGCGGCGCGCTGCCCGGTGAAAAAGGCGCCGTGCACCATAGCGGTGAGGTGATGCGGGGCGCTCGCCTCGCCAGCCCAATAGAGCGGCGGCGTCGCCTGCGCCAGTTTTTCGCGGGCGTCATAGTGGCCCGGCAGGCAGGCGCTGTAACCGCCGAGAGCGAATTCGTCTTCAGGCCAGTTGACCCAGCGCGCTTTGACATACTCCAGATCGGGCTGGCCGATTTCCCGGCGCAAGGTATCCAGACCTTTCCGCAAAGCCGCCTCCTCGCCCAGAGCCAGCATTTCGCGGGCGTAATCGCCGCTGAAAAAGGCGGTCCAAACGACCTGTCCGCTCTCGCGACCCAAAGAAGGCGACCACCACATGGGCGGATTGCCTCTGGCGTAGATGGCGCCGATGGATGGATCCAGTATGTACTTATCAAAGAGATAAACCATTTTCATCACCGGCCCCATCTTCAAGCCGGCCAGAGCCTCCTCTTTAGTCGGCGGCAAAAGCGGAATGAATTCGACCCGCCCGGCCTTTAAGACACCCAGCGGCAGGGTCACGACAGCGGCGTCCGCGCGATGAACAGCGCCCGCGGCCGTTGTCACAACTACCCCGCTAGACCAGTCTATGGCTGCGACGACACTGCCTAGCCGAATGTCCAGCCCCTCCGCCAATTGCTTATAATACGCATCGTAGCCGTCCAGGATGCGGAAGTCGCTGTTATCGTCGGCGCCGTCGCTTTCTACCCTCGCCGATGCATCAAGGGGAAGCTGAAGATGGGCTTTTGCGTTGAGGTAGCGCATGCTCTCGCCCTCGGCATTGGCGAAGGAGCGCTGCACGTAGCGCATCTGCTGCTCGCTGAAGCCAATCCGCCGTAAGTATGCTCCCAGGTCTTCTTCGTTTTCTGGCTCGGGCGCATCGCCCAGTTCCCAGGAGCGCGTAAGGTCCAGTTCCGGCGACGCGGCGCGCGCCTGGCCCATGGTGAGCCACTGGCCTTCTTCGGTGCGGATCATCGAGTCGTCGCTCTTGTTCCAGTGCCAGGCGCTCAAGCCCAGCTTTTCCACCCAGCGCCAGGTATTGACTTCGGGCGAGCGGCCGTGGATCAGCTCGGCGCCGAATTCGACCGGGATATCGGCAAAATCGCGATCCGTCCAAACGCGTCCGCCGATGCGATGGCGCGCTTCCAGCACGGTCGCGGCGATGCCCGCCTCGCGCAGATGCCAGGCCGCTGACAGACCGGCGATGCCCGCGCCGATGACCAGCACCTTCATCGCTTAGCCATCCTGCTCATATTGTGGGTTGTCCCAGACGATCAAGACGCCGGCGTCGCCCGCGGACGGCTCATCCACATAATCGGTGATGACGCGCTCGGCGCGGAAGCCGCGGTTCATCTGCATGGTGACAGTCGGGTCTTTGATCTCGCGCTTGATGACCTTCTCGCCGTATTCGACGACGTCCATTTTATCGGCATGCTGGCTGTATCCCATCAACATGCCGATTGCGTACCAGCCGCGCAGATTGAGGCGGCGCACGAGGTCAAAGCGGGCCTCGTAAAGAGCGCTGCCGATGCCGTGACGTCGATACATCGGGCGCACCGCCATTTCGACGCCGTATAACCAGTCGCCATTGGCTTCGTGCGCGCTGATTTGCAGATCGCCGATAGCCTCCATCCAGGGCAAGATCGGCGCGCCTGGCGGACGCGATGTACGCAGGGTGACAGCCATGGCGATTGCGTGCCCGGCGCCTGGACCACTGATGCGCATGGCCATGAATTGCCCTTGCGGAAAACGCTTGATATGCGTCTGAATATCTTCCTGTGTGAAGCAGTCGTCGCAGTCCTCATGCTCGAGGATGCCGTAGGTTTCGCGAAATACATAAGCGACATCGGCGCAATGCCAGGGCTTGGTATTCATGATGACCAGGCCGGGCAGCTCCATGAGCACGTCATCGCGGTGAAAGTCTTTCAGCCACCAGGCATCGGCGCTGGCGTGCAGCGTTCGCGTTCCGTCGCTGTTGGTGGTCCAGTAGGGCTCGTAGGGGTCCCGCTCTTGGCCGTCTTTCTTCGCCGCTTCCTCGATGAGATGCTTCTGGATTTCGGGCCAGTCGGAATTCAGCGCTCGCCGCAGCGCTTCCTTGTCAGTTTCGTCCTTAGGCATCTGTCAAGTCCTCCAGCGCTTGTCGAGTCGGGTACATAGCGCTAGCCCATACGATACGTTACTATGGTGTCACAGACTATAGCAAGTCGCTATTGCGCAGGCAGCGAAGATCGTGACCCGTCGAATCCGGCGATTGCAGCAGAACGGCTTCTTTCTCGCGATGCCCACGATCGCTTGGCTCTTCATCTTTTTTGTGCTGCCGCTGCTGATCGTGCTTGTAGTCAGTTTTATGTCGCGGGGGCGTGGCGGCGTCGCCATAATGCCCTTCACGCTCCAGCACTACGAACGAACCTTTGGCGTATTCTTCATCATCCTGCGGCGCTCCATCGGCTTGGCCGGGTTGACTACTATAATATGCCTGCTTGTCGGATATCCGCTGGCATTCTTCATCAGCACACGCTGGCGGCGTCTGGTGCAGCAGATCACGCTTTTCCTGGTCATCCTGCCTTTCTGGACCAACTTCCTTATCCGCACCTACGCGTGGCGCATCCTTCTGGGCGAGCAGGGCACAATCAACGGCCTGTTGTTGAGCCTGGGCATGATCGACGAGCCGCTGTCCATGCTGAATACGCAGTTCGCTGTGCTGGTGGGTCTGGTTTATGGCTTTCTGCCCTTTATGGTTTTGCCGATTTTCGCTTCGGTCGAGCGCTTCAATTTCCGCTACGTCGACGCCGCGCATGATCTGGGCGCCAACGATGCGCGCGCCTTCCTGCGTGTGGTCTTGCCGCTGACGATGCCCGGGGTTTTGGCGGGTTGCGCGCTGGTATTCATCCCCTCCGTGGGCGCCTTCGTCACGCCGGATTTGCTGGGCGGCACCAAGGGGCTGATGATCGGCAACCTGATCAACAAACAATTCGGCGGCTCGGGCAATATGCCCTTGGGCTCGGCCTTGTCCATCGTCATGATGGCGGTCGTGATGCTGTCGCTGCTGGTTTATGTGATGGCCAACCGGCGCGAACGGGGCGCCTGAGGCGCGCTTATGCTGATCAATGAAGGCGCCATGCAGCGCAATCGCAGGATACGCCGGCTGGGGCAAGTCGGGCTGCGGCTGAATCCCATCTTCGCTTACTTTTTCCTCTGGGCGCCGATCCTGGTTCTGGTGCTGTTTTCCTTCAATTCGAGCCGGTCCGTGGCTTCCTTCACCGGTTTCACGCTGAAGTGGTACGGCAACATCCTCAACAACGTGATGGGCGCGGAGAGCGCTTTTTCCACCGAGCTCATGCTCAATGCCTTTCGCAACAGTCTCTTCGTGGGCACAGTAGCGACGGCGATTTCGACCGTGCTGGGCACGATGATCGCGCTGGCTATGGCTCGCGGCCGCTTCCCGGGCAAAGGCCTGATTGACGGCCTGCTGTTTTTGCCGGTGGTCATCCCGGAAATCACGCAGGCGATATCGCTGGCGATCTTTTTTAAGGTCGCTTTTGACTGGTTCGCTCTGATCAGCGGCGAGCGGGTCTTTCCGGGATTTCATACCATCATCGCGGCGCACGTCACCTTCAATATTTCTTACGTGGCTATTGTGGTGCGCGCGCGGCTGGCGGATATGAACCCGCGGCTGGAAGAAGCGGCCAATGATCTGGGCGCGAATCCCTGGCGCGCGTTCTGGCGCGTGACCTTTCCGCTGATATTGCCCGGCGTGATATCCGGCGCGCTGCTGGCATTCACGCTCTCGCTGGACGACTTCGTCATCACCTTCTTCACGTCCGGCGTGGGCACGACGACACTGCCCGTATTTGTATATGGCTTGTTAAAGCTGACGGTCACGCCGGAGGTAAACGCCATCTCGACAATCATGATGGTCTTGAGTACGCTCTTGATTGGCATATCCTTGGCATTGCAGGGGCGCAGCGCGTCCCGTGTTTAGTCGGAAGTTGTATTTCTGTTTATAGGAGGAGAATCCCATGAAGAAACTAGGCTTAATGTTGGTCATTTTGTTGCTGTTGGCGCCTGGCGCTCTGGCGCAAGACATGGAGCACGAGCCCTGGACTTGCCCGGAGGGCTACGACGGGCAGACCCTGAGCATATTCAACTGGTCGACCTATATCGCCGAAGATACCGTGCCCAATTTTGAAGAAGCCTGCGGCGTCACGGTCAATTACGACATCTACGAAAGCAATGAAGCCATGCTGGCGCGCATCCGCCAGGGCAACCCGGGCTACGACATCGTCGTTCCCAGCGGCGGCACGGTGCAGCGAATGGCGGAAGAAATGCTGCTGATCCCGCTCGACCTGGAAATGATCCCCAACGTGGCGAACGTGATTCCGGACTTGCTGGGCGCGGCTTACGATCCCGAGAACGAGTACTCCCTGCCCTATCAGTGGGGCACGGTCGGCGTCGGCTATCGCACCGAGGCTTTCCCGGACGGCATCAACTCCTGGGACCAGGTATGGGATCACGATGGTCCGGTGGCCTGGCTTGATGACCGGCAGACGATGTTGGGCATCGCCCACCTGTTCCTGGGCAACGACCCGAATACCACCGACGCGGACGAGATCAGCGCCGCCCGTGACTACCTGATCGAGAACGGCAGCAATGTGGTCACCGTGGCCGCCGATGACGGACAGGTCCTGCTGGAGCGCGGCGATGTCGATATCGCCATCGAATACAACGGCGACATACTGCAAATCTCTTGGGATTGCGAATGTGATGACTACGCCTATGCCATCCCCGATGAAGGCAGCAATGTCTGGATCGACAACCTCTCGATCCCGGTGGACGCGCCCAACCCGGAACTGGCGATGGTCTTCATTGATTACATTCTCGATGCCAAGGTGGGCGCGGACTTGACCAATTACATCTGGTACGCCTCGCCGAACCAGGCGTCGATCGAGTCCGGCTTCATCGACGAAGAGATTCTCAGTGATCCGGCCATCTTCCCGCCGGCGGAGCAAGTGGCCAAGCTCTTCGCGATAATCGATGTTGGCGCCGAAGCCGAAGAGTTAATCAACAACGCCTGGGACGAATTGCTGATTTTCCTCGGGCAGTAGATGCAGATTTCGTCTTGCCGCTAATCCGTAGGGGCGGCCCAGTGGGTCGCCCTCTTGTTAATGCACTGCATCAGAGCAAGCGCTCATGTCCACTTACGATGTTGAATTGAAGGACATCGTCAAGGATTTCGAATCCGGCGGCGCTCGCGTACGCGCGGTTGACCGCGTCAGCGTGGAGATTGAAGACGGCGAATTCTTCGCGCTGCTGGGCCCCAGCGGCTGCGGCAAGACGACCACCCTGCGGCTCATCGCCGGTTTCGAGCAGCCGACATCGGGCCATATCCTCATCCGGGGACGGGCCATGGAAGCCATCCCGGCTTATCATCGGCCGGTCAACACGGTATTCCAGGATTACGCCTTATTCCCGCATCTGACTGTCGAGCAGAATATCATGTTCGGCCTGCAGATGGAGGGGGTCGACACGAAGGAGGCGCGCAAACGGGCGCTGGAGGCGCTGGAGCAAGTGCGGCTGCCGGGGGTCGGCGAACGCAAGCCGCATCAGCTCTCCGGCGGTCAGCAGCAGCGGGTGGCGTTGGCGCGCGCCTTGGTCAAGCAGCCGGCGGTGCTGCTGCTGGATGAGCCGCTGGGCGCGCTCGATCTCAAGCTGCGCAAGAATATGCAATTTGAGTTAAAGGCGCTGCAGCGCGATGTCGGCATCACCTTCATTTATGTGACGCATGACCAGGAAGAAGCCATTACCATGGCCGATCGCATCGCCGTCATGAATGAAGGCCTGATGCTGCAAGTCGGGACGCCCAAGGAAATCTACGAGCACCCGCAAACGCACTTCGTGGCCGACTTCATCGGCGAGACCAATTTCATACCCGGAACCTTGCTCGAGCGCGGCGATGATGGCTACGGTCAAGTCAAGCTGGCGGATGGCACGGTCATAAGGGCGCAGCTAAGTCACGCGCTGGACAGCTCGGCCAAGGCGGTCACGGTGGCTATAAGGCCGGAGCGCATCGGCCTGTCTACCCCCCTCAATCCCCCCAACGCATTGGGGGGAGGCGTCGAAGGCAGCGGGATCACGGCGCTTGACGCTGTGTTGGCAGGCAGCCAGTACATCGGCACGGATACGCGTTATACGCTGGCGCTCGGAGACGAGATCGAGCTGGTGGCGCGGCTGCAAAATGTCAACAATATTGACAGCGCCGTCTTTCAAGCCGGTCAGCGTGTCAAGGTGTACTGGGATGAATCCAGCACAACCGTGCTTGATCAATAGCTGGTTCCGCCCCCGTTGCGGTGGATCGCGGCAGGGACCGTCTTCGCGGCGCAATCATTGACTTGTGGTATCATCGGCATACGAAATGTAAATAGTCCCTGTGTGCCGCATGATAAGTCCGGTCCTGGAAGCAACTTGTCAAAACGAAAGCTGCGCCTGCAAAAGGCCGGTGGATGCCGAAACCGGCTTCGAGGTCACGGCGGACTTCAAGCGCTTCAATCAGAAATACGACATGTTCAACCGCGCTGTCTGGGATGACGAGGTGCGGTCGGAGCGCGCCAACAAGTTTTTCGAGTCCTACTTCACCGATTTGGCGCAATTCCGCAAGGTCGAGGGCTTTCAACATCGCGACTACGCCCTGCGCAACGCCGCCTGGTATATCGCCGATTTCACCGCCGATCTGCTGGAGCTGTCGGGCGACCGCAAAGAAGGTTTCCTCGATTCATACACCATGTTCCGCGAAGGCGCGACGCGCAAAAGCCAAGCCAGCGCCGAAGAGCACACCGCCGACCTGAAGCGCGCCGGCCGCTTCCTGGGCGCGGATGCTATCGGCATCTGCGACTTCGACGAGCGCTGGGTTTATACGCACAATTACAGCCGACAGAAGCTGACGGCAAAAGCGATGAACTTGCCGGAAGAGTTGACGCATGTGGTCGTCATCGTCAACGAGATGGATCACGCCACCATCGAAACGGTGCCGTCAGCCTTAAGCGGGGCCGCCACTGGACAGGGTTACAGCCGCGATATCATCGCCGTGCTGTCCATCACACAGTACATCCGCAATTTGGGCTACCGCGCCGTGGCCAGCTTGAACGACACGGCGCTTTCGATTCCGCTGGCGCTTCAAGCCGGCCTGGGACAATATGGCCGGCACGGTCTGTTGATCACGCCGGAGTTTGGGCCGCGGGTTCGCATCGCCAAAATCTTCACCGACCTGCCGCTCGTGGCGGATCAGCCGATCGACTTCGGAGTCACCGAGACCTGCAATATCTGCCAGCGCTGCAGCACGGCTTGCCCGGTCAAGGCGATTTCCTTTGAGGAACCCAATTTTGATACCCACGACGGCGTCTCGCACCTCAAGGGCGTTAAGAAGTGGACCATCAACGCCAAGAAATGCTTTAAGTTTTGGGCCAATCAAGGCACGGATTGCTCCATTTGCATCCGCGTCTGCCCCTATAACCGAGACTTTTCCAAGCTGATCAACCGCATCTTGCGTTGGATGCTGAGCAACCGCTGGCGTCGGCTGGCGCTCTGGCTGGACGCGAAGCTGAAACAGGGCGAGCGCAAGACGGCCGGCTGGTGGTGGCGGCGCCCGGCCAATGGCTGAGCTGATGCGGGACGCTCTCGCCAAAGACGCGCTTGAATCGCTGCGCGCGGTCGACGCAAACGGCCGCAGCGACGAAGTATACGCGGCCATGATCGTCTTTGCCGCAGCTTGCCTGCAGCGCAATATGCAACAGACTGCGGCGGATACGCTGGCATTTCTGGTGCAAGATCCGGGTCTAAGCGTGGCACAGCGCGAAGAGGCGGCTGAGATCTTCGACGAGTTGGAAAGCCGCATTTGCCCGCGCGTCATCCTGGATGCGCGGGTATTTGCCGATGGTATGGACTTGCTCACGATGCTGGAGTACTTACTCGACCTGATTGAGCTGGAAACGACCTGACGATCGGGCTACGCTCGGCGCCCGCGCTTGACCCGCCATCTCCCCCTTTGCTAAGCTGAATTTCGTGCCGCCAATTGGAGATCCTGCGCCGTGGAACGACTGAATGAGCTTCCCCTGGCTGCGCCAATGCGTATCGTGATTGCGCTGTGCTGGTCGGCCTTGTTAACGCTGCTGCTGCTGCAAGGCGAAGCAGATCCAGTCATCGATCTGGGCATTCCACGCGGAGACAATACCCCGGCCCGCGAGCTGGCTTTTAGCACGCTGCACCTGCTGGCATTCGGCGTGACCACGGTCTGCTGGTACTGGGCGCTCAGCCGTGCCGCGCAAGCGCGACGGGCGCTACTTGCCGCCTGCCTCATTGCAATTGCGCTTGGCCTTACGACCGAAATCTTGCAGGCCTATACGCTGGACCGCCACGCCTCCTGGCTCGACCTGGCTGCCAATATCGGCGGGGCGTTGATTGCCGCGCGCGTCATCCGGCAACGACGCCTGCCCGGCTGAGATCATTTCCGACTTTCAGTTAAATTGTGAACACTCACCCGTTCAAGCGCTGATTATCTCCAGCCTGGTTCTCGTGCTAAGATGACCGTTATCCGCCATGAGGAAGTTTAACCATGTCCAGACTTCTCCTAACCTTGATCATCGCTTGGGCCACGGGCTTGGCATCGGCGCAGTCTACCGATCAGGTTGTCTACGCCTATATGCTCGGCGATCTGTGGAAGTTCAACCTGGCTGACGACTCCGCTGCGCATCTCACGGATTGGGGCTACACAGGCGGGCCGATTTTGGCGCCGGACGGCAGCAAGTTGGCATTTCTTTCTACCTCGCCCGAATTCATCGCGCAGGTCAATGCCGGCACGGCCGCGCAAAGCGACGGAACTCCGCCCGGCAACATCTGGGTCATGGACATCGCAAGGGAGAGCCTCACGCTCATCGCCGATCGATCGGGCGCGAGCACAGCAGGATACTTGCGCTCGCTGCCGGCCTGGTCACCTGATAGCCGCAAGCTCGCCTGGCTGGAACTGGATCCGGGCGCTCACGGGGTCAATGCGGCGGCGTTGAAGCTGCACGACATCGCGGCGAACGCGACATCGCTCCTGGCTGCAAATGTCGACATCGGCGCTCAAGGCAGTAGCGTCGACATGCCAACGCCGCGTTGGGGGCCGGGCGGGATCGCCATGCTGCGACTCGACCATCAGGCGCTCTTCATCGACTTTTATGATTCGACCACCGGCGCCCTGACAAGTTATGACCTGCAACTAAACGAAAGCGGCGACAACGCTGTGCGAGACTTCGTATGGGTGGACCACCTGGGCAGCAGCCTGGTGGCGCTGCAAATCCAGGACTACTGGGAGATCATTAACCCGCACGACGGTACGCGTCTGCGCCTCAGCGATCCGCCGCGGCTGAAAAACCGCGCGATCTCCGGCGCCATGCAATTGATTCCGGCATCGGTCGCCAACGCCGACGGCGATTGGGACATCCACTGGTACGCCACGACCGGCGCCAATCTGCAATACTCGGGCTATGTGAGCCCGCGCGTAAACAGCAACTTTCTGCCGGCGCTATCGCCTACTGGTACCGCAATGGCCTGGCACGGCGGCGACGGCGTCGAGCATTGGCGGATCAGCATGACCGAGGGCAATCGCGCCTTGGCCAGCGCTGTCGGCCATGGGCGCGAATTTCCTATTCCCGAGCCGGTCAGCGTCGCGTGGGCGCCAACCGAGTGGGTGACGACCGGGTCAGTCGCCGGCGCCCCTGTGCTGCTGTCCGCGTCGGTCAACTGCGGATTGCTGCCGCTGCTTAATGCGGGACAGATGGCGATCGTCGGCCCCGACTTGACGCTCAGCCTTCGCAATGAAGCCACGACCAGCGGGGAACTACTGGGCAGCCTGGAAGACGGGACGGTTGTCGCCATTGACCAGGGACCGGTTTGCGCCGATGGTTACAACTGGTACGCCGTCAGCAACGACGACATTTCCGGCTGGACGGCGGAAGGCGCCAATGGCGACTACTGGCTGCTGTATCACGTAGCTTGTTCCAATAGCCCGGCTACGCGCCTGACAACCAATATGACGGCGACCGCCAGCGGCGACCGAGTTGTCAACATCCGCGATGGCGCCGGCGCCGACAATACAGAGGTCATTTGGGCGGTGGCGGCGGGCGACGAATTCACCGTCACAGGACTGCCGCAGTGCGGGGCTGCCGGTCTTAGGTGGTATCCGGTGCGGATTGAAGAAAAGCTGGGTTGGATCGCCGAAGGACAAGGCGAGTTCTATTGGATCGAGCCGGTCGAGAGCTAAGCCGGCCGATAATCCGGATTGTCCCAGACGATTAAAGTGGCCCAATTGTCGGAGGCATCGTCTTCGATATAGTCCCGCAATAAGCCGCGCGCCGCGAAACCGCGATTAAGCTGAAAACTAAGGGTATTGTCGTAGAGTTCGCCGCTCACAACCTTTTCCACATAAGCCTGTGGAGTGAGCCGCGTCTTGTGGTCAGCGTAACCGGGGATAAGCCCGCCAGCCACGATGCCGCGGCGATTCAAGCGCTTGACGATGTCCATGCGCGCCCGATATAGCAGCGAACCGACGCCGCGCCGCCGAAAGTCCGGGTGCACACTGATGTCGCCGCCGTAGTACCAATCGCCCTGCGGATCATGCGCGCTGTAATAGCCGCCGTCGATGATCTCCTGGAAACTGTGCTGCGCTTGCTTGAAGTCAAAGTCGATCAGGAAGCCGGAACCTAAGCCGATGACCCGCTCGCCGCGCAGAGCGACGAAGTTGCCTTGCGGGAACAAGCGGCAATGGTTGAGGAAGTGTTCCTCGCGCATTAATTCGTCCGCGCCGAGCGTGGGGAAACAATCGCGCTGCAATTGTTCCAGGGCGGCTGCATAACGCGGACGAATGGTGTCGACGCGGAATTCTGAACTCAAGCTGCTTTCTCAATGTACAGGCGAGAACTTCTGAGTATTGTCAGTGTAGCCCTTCTGCGTCGCGCCGGTCAACTGCTTTGGTCAGTGCCCTCTATGCATCCTCTGTGCCCTCTGTGGTAAGCATTTGCACGGCTTGCTTGCACTTGCCCTGTGGTCTGAATGGACTGCATTGGACATAGTCTAAATCAGCGCATTGCCGTAGGATAGGTGGCAGAGTAAATGGCGACTGGGAGTCGGAAATGGCGACAAACGGACATCAGCAGAACGGCAGCGAAAAAGGCACCGACAAGGTCAAGCGGGGATTGGCGCAGATGCTCAAGGGCGGCGTCATCATGGACGTGGTTACACCGGAGCAGGCGCTAATTGCCGAGGAAGCCGGCGCGGTAGCCGTGATGGCGCTGGAACGCGTGCCGGCCGATATCCGCGTGCAGGGCGGCGTGGCGCGCATGAGCGATCCCGACATGATCGAGGGCATCATTAATGCCGTCTCCATCCCGGTGATGGCGAAGGCGCGCATCGGGCATTTTGTCGAGGCGCAGATTCTGGAAGCGCTGGGAGTCGATTATATCGACGAGAGCGAAGTCCTGACGCCGGCTGATGAAGAGCACCACATCAACAAGTGGAAGTTCTCCATTCCCTTTGTCTGCGGCTGCCGCAACCTGGGCGAGGCCTTGCGCCGCATCAACGAAGGCGCCGCCATGATGCGCACCAAGGGCGAAGCCGGCACCGGCGATGTGGTCGAAGCTGTGCGCCACGCGCGCGCGGTCAACGGCGAGATCCGGCGCATCAGCTGCATGGATGATGACGAGTTGTATACCTATGCCAAAGACATCCGCGCTCCTTATGAGCTGGTGAAAGAAACGGCGGGCCTGGGCCGTTTGCCGGTCGTCAATTTCGCCGCCGGTGGTGTGGCCACGCCGGCCGATGCCGCGCTGATGATGCAGCTGGGCGTGGATGGCGTCTTTGTGGGCAGCGGAATCTTCAAAAGCGGCAGCCCCGAAAAACGCGCCAAAGCCATTGTGAACGCGGTGACACACTACAGCGACGCCAAGATTCTTGCCGATGTCAGCCGCAATCTGGGCGAGGCGATGGTGGGCATCAACGTGACGCCCGACGAGGTCATCCTGGGCAAGCGCGGCTGGTAAACAGCTAAATAAGATTAACCCTCCCGGCCGGCGTGCCTTATGCTATGGCATGCCGGCCAACTCATAATTTCGAATCTAATCCTCGCTGCGCCGATAGTCCGCGCATATGACACTGTCGTCAATTACGCTACTTGGATCAAACTTCAGAACAGCCAATCTCGTTTGTGCTGCGAAGGCGCGAAGGCCATGATGTACAGGGCATACTTCGCCTGCAATTCTCTGTAGAACCAGGTAAGTAATGCAAATCCTGCTTCAAGGACGTCGTACCTTTACCACAGAGGTTCACGAGGGCACACAGAGGACACAGAGGGTTCTATATTATTGCGATACTGCCGCAATAAGGCAGCCGTCTAACAAATGGAAACTGTCGCTGGCATACAATCTCTCAGCTGCTTTCCTCAGTGCCCTCTGTGCATCCTCTGTGTTCTCTGTGGTAAGCATTTGCTTGACTTACTTGCACTCACTTCTGTGCACTAGGTGGCAAGTTTATTGAATTCCAAATTCTGCCGTAGCGCCCGCTTGCCTTGCATGCCTGCACTGCCCTTGGTTATGCTTGCGCTAGCGATTTCGGATGATGCCACGCGAAAGAGGAGACATGACATTCGAGACGGTTCATGACCTGGAAACGCCAAGCGTACTGATCGACCTGGACTTGATGGAAGCCAATATCGCCACGATGCAGAGCCGCTGCGACGCGCTGGGCATTGCCTTCAGGCCGCATATCAAGACGCACAAAATCCCGGATATCGCGCGCCGGCAGCTGGAAGCGGGCGCCACAGGCATCGCCTGTCAGAAGGTCAGCGAGGCGGAAGTCTTCGCCGAGGCTGGATTCGACGACATTCAGATCCCCTACAATATCGTCGGGGCGCGCAAGACCAGGCGGCTGGCGGCGCTGGCGAGCTCAGCCAAAGTGACGGTGACGGTCGACAGTCAAGCCGTGATTGACGGCATCGCCGCGGCGGCGCAAGAAGTCGGCTCGACGATTCACATGATGGTCGAGCTGGTTTCCCTGGGACAGCGCACCGGCACAAATCCCGAGGCTGCCCTGGCGCTGGCGAAGCGCATCGAGGCGACGGACAATCTGCGCTTTGCCGGTCTGATGATCTATCCATCGGATGCCGCCATTAGGCCGCGCCTTCTGGAGACGCTGGCTCTGCTGGAAGCAGCCGGCATCGCGGTCGAGAATGTCAGCGGCGGCGGCAGCGGCGCCATCAGCGATATGCATTTGCTGCCCGAGCTGACGGAGATGCGCGTCGGCACTTGTGTCTTCTGGGATTGGAACAGCGTCAGCGCGGGCTACGCCGGCTTCGACAAGTGCGCCATGCGCGTGCGCGTGAGCGTGGTCAGCGCCAACGAGCCCGGCCGCGTCATCCTGGATAGCGGCAGCAAGTCGATCCAGTCGGAGACGATCGAAGGACAATTTGGCTATATGGCCGAGTTTCCGGCAGCGCGCCTATACAAGGTCAACGAGGAGCATGGCTATGTCGATTTCAGCGCCTACGATTCGCTGCCACGCGTAGGCGATATCGTACATCTCATTCCGGTGCATACCTGCGTGGTCACCAATTTGCATAATCAGCTCTACGGCGTACGCGGCGACAGCATCGAAGTGATTTGGGATGTGGCGGCGCGGGGCATGGTTTGGTAGGGCAGCGACATAAAAGCTAAACGAAAGACTGGAGTGTCTATGTTAGTCATTGACGCGCATCTGGATCTATCCTGGAACGCCTTGCAGTGGAATCGCGATTTGCTGGAATCGGTGAACACGATCCGGGTCAAGGAGGGTCGCATGGCCGGCAAGGGCCGGGCGCAGAATACGGTCGCCCTGCCCGAGATGCGGCGCGGACGCGTGGCAGTCAGCTTCGCCACCATGCTGGCGCGCTCAACCGGCCAGAACGCCCCGCATATCGACTTCGGTTCACAAGCGCAGGCATACGGCATAGCGCAAGGGCAACTGGCTTATTACCGCGCCTTGGAGACCGATGGCCACGTGCGAGTTCTGGCGGATGGGCCGAGTCTTCGCCGTCATGTCGACGAATGGGAGCGCTGGGAAGACAGCGGCGCCGACCCCGCGGACACGCCTTCGCTGGGCTTCGTCATCAGCATGGAGGGCGCTGACCCCATTCGCGATCCGGCGCAGCTCGAAGCCTGGTGGAATGCGGGATTGCGCCTGCTGGGTCCGACGCATTATGGCCCGGGGCGTTACGCCGGCGGCACCGGAACGGAGCTGGGGCTCACGGCGCTGGGCAAGCCGCTGCTGCGAGAGATGAGCCGCTTGGGCATGCCCCTGGACCTCACCCATCTGTCCGATGAAGCCTTCTGGGAAGCAGTCTCAATCTATGACGGCTTGGTCCTGGCGAGCCACAACAATTGCCGGGCGCTGGTACCGCATCAGCGTCAATTCAGCGACGAGCAGCTCAAGCTGATCATCGAGCGCGACGGCGTCATCGGCGCGGCCTTTGATATCTGGATGCTGCAACCGGGCTTCGTACGCGGCGACAGCAACGAAACCGTGTTCATCGATGATGTCGTCGATCATATCGACCACGTGTGCCAGTTGGCGGGCAACTGCCGTCACGCCGCCATCGGCACTGATCTCGACGGCGGATTCGGCAAGGAGCAATCTCCCTGCGATCTGGATACCATCGCTGACTTGCAGCGATTGCCGGGCAAGTTGGCCGGACGCGGCTACACAGACGCCGACATCAAAAACATAATGTACGGCAACTGGCTGCGCCTGCTTTATGCCGCCTGGGGTTAGTCACTGACCGATCGCGAGTTTAAGGCTTGGCCCATACTGGGTCATTCTGCTGCGCTTTTCCTACTTGTAGTGGTCCCGAAAAACTGGACACCTAGTCGAGAGAATGTACTAGTGTTTCAGCATGGGGGAAACTGCGATGGGTAAGGCGCGACCAAAAAGTCGCCAGCTCGCGCCCACATCTGGCTATACTCGCCTCATGCCTAGTCGCGCCAACAGCTCGCTTCTTGCGCCCGCCCGGTTTTCCGGACATAAAAAGGGGCTATCTGTCCGAAAAAGGTTTTTCGTCGGACAGAAAATCGGACAGAATAGAAAAATCGGACAGAACATCCCTTGAACATCGCCATTCTGAAGCGCGACCTAAAATGTGATACGCTCTGCTAACCGGACCGGGCGCAACCTGGCGCGGAAAGCGGCCTTCAATCATACGACGGTTGACCACAACAATGCGCGACACGCTCATAATCTGCCTGATTGCTCTCGTCTGGCTTTCGGGGCCGGTCATGGCGCAATCTCAAGCCGACTTGCCGCACGCCTGCGACCTCGAAAACCATCCGCAGCAGCGCCGCTTCTATCAGCGGGGGGACGCGCCGGATGACCTGACGGACGACGACTTGTGGCGCATTTCCACTATGAGAGAGCAGGGCATCGATCCAGCGCTTGTCGCCAACGGCCTGGCTCGCCTGGCGGAATCGCCCACCAGGCAGTCGCTGATCTTGATGCGCAATGGGCATATCGTATACGAGCAGTACTACAACGGCAGCCATGTAGCCGACAGCAATAACATCGCCAGCGTATCCAAGAGCATCTTGTCGGCGATTTTCGGCATCGCCTTTGACCAAGGCGCCTTCACGACTGTGGATGATCGCGTAGCGGACTACCTTCCCGACTACTTCGCCGAGGCAGATGACCCCCGCTTGCTAGGCTTGCGCCTGCGCGACCTGCTGACCATGACGCACGGCCTGGCCTGGAGAGAAAACGAGAGCGAGCGCTTCCTTAACCGCAGCCGGGATTGGGTGGCGGACATCCTGAGCCTGCCCATTAGCAACGAGCCGGGCACGCTATTTCACTACAGCACCGGCGCCTCGCATGTCATGTCGGCAGTGTTGACCGAAGCCACTGGCATGAGCGCCTGTGAATTCGCGCATCGTTACCTGTTTGAACCGCTGGGCATAGAAGCGGAATTCTGGGGCGTCGATCCAATGGGCTACTTCACCGGCGGCCACAGCCTAAGCATGACGGCGCGTGAGATGGCGCGCTTCGGGCAGCTGTTCTTGCAGGAGGGACGCTGGCAGGGCGAGCAACTGGTTCCCGGCTGGTGGGTGGTCGCCTCGACTTCGCCGCAAGTCGACATTGGCAACAACTATGCCGGTTATGGCTACTACTGGTGGCTGAATCATATCGCTGCGTACGACATGTATTCCGCGCTCGGCGCCGCAGGCCAGATATTGCATGTCATCCCCGAGCTCGAGCTGGTGATGGTCACCACCCACAGTTTCGCTGGCAATCCCCGCGATTACGCCGAAGAAGCAGAGTCCTACCAGTTCTTGTGGAATGACTTGATCCCCGCGATCGACGGGCCCTAATCGACCAGCGCCTGATAAGTCAGCGCGCGGAAGTCCTGCTGGAAAAGCAGCATATTGTCCATTAGCTGCGTCATGATTATGCCGACCAACTGCTCTTGCGGGTCAACCCAGAAGTTGGTGGCGGCCGCGCCGCTCCAGCCGTAGTTGCCTTCCGAATTGATCACGCCGGTTTGCGGCGCATCCAAAACCACATCAAATCCCAGGCCGAAGCCGCGCCCGGGAATGTTGGCCAGGCCGATGGCCATGGGCAGCATTTCGCTTTTGAGGTGGTTGCGCGTCATGAACTCCAGCGTTTTTCGCCCAATGATGCGCGTATCGTACAACTCGCCTTCGTTCAGCAGCATATTGGCGAACTGCCAATAATCCGACATGGTGGAGACCAGTCCGCCACCGCCCGAAGGCGCGCTTGCTGGTTTGGTATAGTCGTGCCAGGGGATATGCGGCGCTCCCTCGTATTCGCTGAATCCTCCGGTCTGTACATCGTGCCGATAGAGCTTGGCGAAGCGGTCAAGCTTGTCCGCCGAGACGTGAAAGGCACTGTCCGCCATGCCCAGCGGCCCAAAAATCCGCTCCTCCAGGAAATCTTCAAAGGGCATATCGGCCAGCAGCTGCACCAGATAGCCGCAGACATCGGTGGCGATGCTGTAATTCCAGGCGCTGCCGGGCTGGAAGCGCAGCGGCAGTTCCGCCATGCCCACGATCTTCTCTTCCAGCGACGCCGTCTCGCTGCGAAAGATTGAGTCGCGATACATTTCATCAATCGGCGAGTCGAAGAAGAAGCCATAACTCAAGCCGGCTGTATGCGTCAGCAGGTGGTGGATGGTCATGGGCGGATTCTGCGGCACGAGTTTCGGACCCATATAGCCGTAGCCCGCCAGGACCTTGCTGTTGCCAAAAGCGGGAATATAGCGGCTGACCGGCTCGACCAGCTGGAACTTGCCTTGCTCGTGGAGCATCATCAGCGCGATGGACGTTATCGGCTTGGTCATGCTGTAAATACGGAAAATCGTGTCAAGCTCCATCGGCAGGCGCTGCTCGGCATCGCGGTAGCCGCAAGCTTCGAAATGCACGATTTCCGAGTCGCGCGCGACCAGCGTAACAAAACCCGCCGCGCGCTCCGCGTCGACATATTGCTGCAGCTTTGTACCGATATTCTTGAGACGGTCGGCGGACATGCCCACCAATTCCGGCGCGATGACTTGCATATTGTCTTCCTTATTCTCGTTCTTTGTCGTCATAAGATCTTCCCAACACGGCTAAGCGACAAACTCAGGCCGGCATCCGCGCTCGGCAATCTGCTGTCGCTTAAAGCAGCGGCTCATTGCTCGGACACAGTTAAGTCCTGCAATGCGCTCTGCATAGCCAGCGCCTTCGGATGCTGCGGATTGATGGACAGCGCCAGCGCCACGACCTCTGCGGCGCCGTCGGCATCGCCGATGTCGCGCAGATGCTGCGCCAGAATAAGATAGCGGCTGACAGCTTTCCTTTTGTTCTCCTGCGCCAGATGCCATTCAGCGATCTCCCGCTGCAGCGCCGCCAAGCCCGGGCGAATCGCGGCAGCTTTGGTTTTCTCCGCAACCGCCAGCTTGCCATCGCCCGCATTATCGTATAGCTGCGCGAGCTTGATATGGTTGGCTACCGCTTCGTCGATTTGGCCGAGCTTTTTCTGCAGCGCGATCAGTTTGGTCAGCGGCTTGGGATCCGCAGGCGCCAACTCATGCGCGCGCGCAAAGAGGGCCAACTGCTCGCTGAGATCGGGCTTGTTTGCTTGCGGCCCGGCGTTTGACGCATTGCCGTTGTAGAGCGTCATCGCTCGTTCCAGCCCGTCGCTCAGCCAGACTTCTATGGCGTCCGCCGCCCGCGCCGCCAGTTCTTCAGCGCGGATGGCCTCATCGCCCCTCCAGGGTTGCAGCACGTAATGCACCGGATCCATCCGGCCCGGCGGACGACCAATGCCGAAACGCAAGCGCGCGAAGTCCGTGCTGCCTAGGTGCTGCACGATGCTGCGCAGCCCGTTCTGGCCGCCGTGCCCGCCATTCCAGCGCAATCGCAGCGCGCCGAAGGGCGTATCCAGATCATCATGGACGACGAGCAGCTTGTCATTTGCGATATCGTAGTAGTCGGCCAACTGACGCACCGACTCGCCGCTGCGGTTCATATACGTCAGTGGCTTGGCCAGCTTGACGCGCCGCGCGCCGATGCTGCCGTCCCAGGTAAGCGCGCGCTTTTCCGATCGACCTGCGCCCGGGCTGTATCGCCGCGCCAATTCATCGATGACGGCGAAACCGACATTGTGGCGCGTTCTGTCATACTTGGCGCCTGGATTCCCCAAGCCGACAATCAAGTGCTTCTCGGACATATCTCGTCTGGGTGTGTTGTATACGCTAAGCGGTATGGTAACAGAAGTAGAACCAGGTAACTAATGCAAATCCTGTTTCAAGGACGTCGTTCCTTTACCACAGAGGCTCACGAGGGCACACAGAGGACACAGAGCGTTCTATATTATTGCGATACTGCCGCAAGTTAGGCAGCCATCGAACAAAAGAGAACGGTCGCTGGCATACGATCACTTAACTGCTTTACTCGGTGTACTCTATTTTAACGAGCCTCGTTCGGACGCCGTGGGCGATTCCAAGAAAAAACGCTGTGCGTACGGGCGAGCCGGTGGCTCGCCCCTACCGATCGTCACGTTTGTGGTCTCGATATTTTGTGTGAGCCAAGTCGTGACTTGCGCGCGACTGTGGTAAGTATTTGCATGACTTACTTTCGCTTACTGAGGGACAGCCGGATTGAATAGCGAAATCGCTGCTTAGAGTGGGCTGTCGTCAACATAGCGCGGGTAGGTGGACTTGGCGCGCTCGGCAGCGGCCAGGTCCAGCTCCAGCGTGACGAAGGGTTCCGCTTCGCTGGTCCTAGCCAGAACCGCGCCATCGGGATCGCAGATCCAGCCCGACCCGCCCAGATCAACCCCGTCCGCCTGGCCCGCGTGATTGGACGAGAGGCAGTAGGCGCCGGAGACGACCGCGGCCGTCCGCCCGCCCGCCAACCACTTGGCATTGCTGTGCCGCGGCGTGCTGCGCGGATTCAGCAGCAGGTGGATGCCGCCTCTGCCGTATTCGCGGGCGTGCTGCAGAAACCAAATCTCGGTGCAGATCATGACCCCCAACGTCAGCTCGCCGGCGCGGGTCGGCTGGAAATCTATCGCAGCGCGGTCGTACCAGTTGGCTTCCCAGTAGCCCTCGTCATTGGGCAAGTAGGTCTTCGTATGCGCCCAGCGCAAGCCGTCATGCGCCGTCCACAGATAAGCGACATTGTGGCGCTTGCTGCCGATGTCGCGCGGCGCTGTGCCGACGACGATTCTTGCGCCGAGCTCGGCCAGGCGTTCCAGCCACCCGTCATGACTGCGAACGGCATGCTGCCAGGTCGCCTCGTCTCGCTCCGGCGTCGTGCAGAACCAGGGCGCGAAGCACATTTCGGGCAGCAGAACCAACTCGGAAGCGTGGTCAGCTACATGCCGGCTGAGCCGCTGCCAGTCCGCCTCCAGGCGATTCGCGTCCAGTTGCGTGATCGTGGCTTTCACGGAGTGGCTTTCACGGACCTTAGGCCAATTCGCGCTGCTGGCTGAATTGCGTTTCGTACAGATTGGCGTATAAGCCGCCGCGCGCCAGCAACTCGGCATGGCTGCCGCGCTCGACGATGCGGCCGCGGTCGAGCACCAGAATCAGATCAGCCGCCAGGATCGTGCTGAGGCGATGAGCGATGACGATGCTGGTGCGGTCGCGCAGGATATGGCTGAGCGCGTCCTGAATCAGCGCTTCGGATTGGCTGTCGAGGTGGCTGGTCGCCTCGTCCAGCACCAGAATGCGCGGGTCCTTCAATACCACTCGCGCGATCGCCAGGCGCTGCTTTTCGCCGCCGCTCAGACGATAGCCGCGCTCGCCCACGATGGAGTCATAGCCGTCGCTCAGCCCCATGATAAAGTCGTGAATATGGGCGACCTTCGCCGCGGCTTCAAGCTCGTCCTTAGACGCGTCCGGCTTGGCGTAGAGCAGATTGGTGCGGATGGAATCGTGAAAGAGGTAGGTCTCCTGCGTCACCATGCCGATGTTCTCCGCCATCGTGCGCAGGCTCAATTCGCGCAGATCATGCCCGTCCAGTCTGATGCGCCCGGAGCTGGGATCGTACAAGCGCGGGATCAGGTAGGTCAGCGTGGTTTTACCCGCGCCGCTTGGCCCCACCAGCGCGACCAACTGGCCCGGCTCAATACCGAACGACAGTTGCTCCAAGGCCACATCACGCGCTTGATGTTTCGCGCCGCTGGTCGAGGCGCCGTTATCCCGGCGCGCCGGATCGCCCGAGCGAGTCGCGGCCACGCTGTCGATGCGCCCGATCCGCTCCACATCGGACAGCAAGTGGCTTTCGTCGATCTGATAGCGAAAGGTGACATCGTCAAAGACCAGCGCGCCGCTGACAGCGCTCAGGTGGACGGCGTCAGGCTTCTCCTCGATTTCCAGCGGCATGTCGATGATCTCAAATACGCGCTCGAAACTGACTATCGATTGGGCGAAATCGACCGGCGCGTTGGTCAAGGCCTGCAGCGGTGTATAAAGTTGAGCGAGATAGGCGGCGAAGGCGACTATATCGCCGATAGAAAACTCGCCATTTATGACCAGCATCCCGCCGACCCAGTAAACCAGCGCCGTCCCGACCACGCTGACCAGGCCGATCAGCACAAAAAACTGGCTGCCTAGCACCGCCCGCTTGATGCCGGCATCGCGCACGTCAGCAGCGCGCTTGTCGAAATGCTCGACTTCGGCGTCGATCCGCCCGAAGAGCTTGACCAGCAGCGCGCCGCTGATATTCAGCGTTTCGTTCATCATGGCGTTCATCTGCGCGTTGTAACCCATTTGCTCGCGAGCGATCCGCTGCAGGCGCGTTCCCAAGCGCCGCGCCACCAGGATGAAAAGCGGCAGCACCATCACGCCCAAGATAGTCAGCTGCCATTTCATGCCTAACATCACGGCCAGCGTAGCCACCACCGTAATCACATTGGTGATGATCGAAACGATGGTGTTGCTGATGGCATTCTGCGCGCCAACCACATCGTTGTTGAGGCGGCTCATCAGCTCGCCTGTTTTGGTGTTGGTGAAAAATCGCAGCGACATCTGCTGCAAGTGATGATAGAGCGACACGCGCAGGTCATAAATCACGCCTTCGCCTATCGCCACATTCAGCTTGCGCTGCCAGATGCCGATGCCGCCGCTGATGATGGGAATGACAACCAGACCCAGCGCCAGCAGATTCAGCTTAGTCAAGTCCTTCTGCGGCAGCGCCTGATCGATGATTTCGCGGAAAATCAAAGGGCTGAGCAGGCCCAGGCCGGTCGTCAGCAGGATAGTCGCCAACATGCCGGCAATCTGCGGACGGTAGGGCTTGGCGTAAGCCAGCACCCGCAGCAGCAAGCGCCGAGTTACATTCGGCTTGGCTTTGTTGTCGTGCCCGTGCATGTAGCGGAACCAACCGCCGCCGCGCATCATCATTCGCGTTTATGCCTCCAGCTTTGACTATAGCATAGCGGCGCCGGCCAAAGGCTGACCACTGCGCGAATGGCTAGGACTGTCGATTGCGAAGCTGCCATCATGCGCTGCAGGAAGCGCAGCAGGCGCTGAAAATCTTAAGCCAGAACGGAGAAGCTGAGGCGCTTAACGATCCAGCGACAGACCGCGGACGATGGCTCGCGCGTCTGAAATGGTATCCGCGAACAAGACTTCGCGCCCTTCCATGTCGTTGTTGAAGGTCTTCTGGATCGTCTGATAAATGGTGCGGAGCGCGCCGTTCGCGCCTACCACAACTCGCGCGCCTTCATTAGGTCTGGCCTCGCCGGACGCCAGCAGTTTCTTGGCGCCGGTCATGATGTCGCGGGGGATGGCCGCGCCTTCCAGGTCAATGATCAAGTCCACAAAGTGTTCAACGCTGCCGATAAGCTCGTCCGCCTTGTGGATGGCTACTTCAAGATCCGGCCAGGTCCACTCCGACTCAAATTCCAGGAGAACAACCGTCTTTTTCTTGTTATCCCAGCGCGTTACGATCGCCATCTTCTCAAACTCGCTAATCACCCGAAGTTACTAAATCTATACGCAATATTATGCCGATAGTTGTCAGCATAACCAGTCTGAGATCAGCAATAGTCACTTGGTTAATCGAGCGTCGAGATCTGCCGACTCAATTGGCGCTGACCTCGAAAGCCACCGGCGAGCCTGCCGGAACATTGTCCACACGCAGTTCGACGCTCCAGGCGCCAACCACAAATGCCGTGTCCGTCTGATCAATGAAGAACCAGATACAATTGCCGTCAATCCTGTTCTCGACATCAAAACTGAAATAGGCCACTTCGATGCCGCGGCGATGCCAGCGCGAAGAAATCTTGGCGCCGGCCGGGATATTGTGCGCCTCGGCGACTACATAAATTTCCGTTGATGCCGGCGTAAACACGGGATTCACATCGATGGCGCAGTCATTCGCGTTGACTCCGGAGGCCATTACGATATTATCCAGGCGCGGGCCCGATGCCGTTGCCTGCGGCTGGCTGGCAGTTGCCGGGCGAGTTGGGCTGGGGGTTGGCGCAAGTGTCGCCAAAGCGATCGGCGTTACGAGACTGACTTCTGCCTGACGCGTTGCCGTGGGTGAGGCTAGGGCGATCTGCGTCGGCGCGTCTTCAATCTGGCTGACGTTTGTCGCAATAAAACTGGTATCCGTGCCCAGGCCGATTAAACTGAATTGCAGGAACTCGCCGGCGTCCTCAGCCTGCGCGACGCGCGCGGCGGCGTATTCCAGCGTGGTTTTCATACGCGCTCGGACGACCGTCGCCGTAGATCTAAGGCTCTCCGCTTCCGCTTTCGCTCGCTCATAAACCGCCGTCGCAGTTAGTTGTGGCGAATTGGAGGCGCAGGCGGAAAGTGCTATGACCAGAGCCAGCGGCGCGATAACGCGAGCCACCCGGGTCGTGATGAAACAACCTGTCATCATAATGCGGGGGATTATAACGCAAAAGCAAAACCGCCTCGCGTCTGGCAAGGCGGCTGCTGGTAGTGGAAGCGCCGGGGACCTGCCCCCCGGGTCCGCTGGATTCGAATCTCGCACATCTACAAGCTTAGCCCTCTGTAAGGTTTCGCGTCATGCAGTCCCAGAAGGCGCGGTTCACATGAGGCTAGCCGATGAGTCTTGGCGTCGCTTTATCGGCGTGAACGACGGGCGCCCTAACTTTTTATGACACTCGTTGCAGCTCGCAAAGGGAGACGAGACTGCAGGAGCGGTAGAGGACTGTTTGCCTCTACACCCTCATCCAGGTCGCCTAAGCTACCATAGGAAGGGGTTGGAAATTGGGTTTTGCACCTATGTGCGTTGCCAGTTTAACGTGTTGTGGCGCCACGGCTTGCCGTGCGGTTTCAGCCACCAACGTCGAATCTAATTCGCCCCCGTGATGACTGGCGACAACTGCTGCCCAATTCAGCGGCGTCGCCACGCAGACACAGTGTATCACAACGCGAACGATTTGTGAAGGAGCTGCTGAAGAACCGGCCCAACCACGGCGAAGGCCTACGACGCAAACGATTCTTCATTATATGCATGAATGCGGTATGATTTGCTCAGCAAGTGACAGTTCAGCGGGAGGCGCCGGCATGGACGCATTGATAGTTGGCGCGGGAATGTCCGGCCTGATGGCGGCGCGGACGCTGCAGGCGCGCGGCCATTCCGTCAAAGTGATCGAGCGCGGTCGCAGCGTCGGCGGGCGGCTGGCCACGCGTCGTGTGGGCGAGGGCGGCCTGGCCGATCATGGCGCGCAGTTTTTCACCGTTCGCAGTGATACGCTGCAGGATTACGTCGATCGCTGGCTGGCGCAAGACCTTGTCTACGTCTGGGGATTGGGCTGGTCCGACGGCAGCGTCAAGCGCACCGCCGGCGATGGGCACGCGCGTTACGCCAGCCGCGGCGGCATGAACGCGCTGGCCAAACATATAGCGCGCGACCTCGATATCGTCATCAATCGCTTGGTAACCGGGATCAAACAAGACCAGTCGCGTTGGACGCTGGAAGACAGCGCCGGCGATGTATTCCAGAGCAGGGGGCTTATCATGACGCCGCCAGTGCCCGAGACGCTCGCCCTGTTGACCAAGAGCGGCATCTATCTGACGGAAGCCGACCAGACAGCGCTGCGGCGCATACGTTTTGGCCCCTGCCTCTGCGGCATCCACGAAATAGAAGGCGATGTCGAATTGCCGGAGCCGGGAGCGGTGCAAAACTTCCAGGCCAACGTCTATTGGGTCGCCGATAATCAGGCCAAAGGCATCTCGCGCACCGCCCTTGTCACCAGCCACGCCAACGCCAAATTCAGCCGGCAGAACTGGGACGCGCCCGAAGCCGACATCATCCGCGAGCTCGAGTCAGCGGTGCAGCCGCACCTCAAAGACGGCGCCCGAATTGTTCGCACGCAGCTCAAGAAATGGCGCTACTCAGTCCCGCTCACCACCCATGCGGACGAATGTCTGCTCGCTAATAATATGCCGCCGCTGGTCTTCGCCGGCGACGCCTTTGGCGGCCGCGGGCGCGTCGAAGGCGCCTTCCTCTCTGGCATAGCAGCGGGCAATGCCCTGGCTGAGGCGCTGGCCTAATCCGCTCGCTAGACATTGGCGCGGTATCGAAATGTTTACCACCGAGGACACCGAGTAAAATCGAGGACACAGAGGATAGGTATCATGCCTTATCAAAGACGGATTCGGTACGACCGCGGATCATCCGTTACTCGTCCAACCGCCATGTGTCCCTAAATTCCCCTCTGTGCCCTCAAAGTTACTCTGTGCACTCGGTGGCAATAGTGTCGAAAATCCTATAAGGCGCGGCGCCGTCCCAACACGCTGCGGCAATCGTCGCGGTGATGCGCAAGACTGGAATTTAAATCTAATCACTGTTAGATTATTGGCGAGCCTGGTTTGTGAAGGGAAAGTACGCCGATGTCGGGTCCGCAATTTCAATTGAACGAAGAGCAAGAAATGCTGGTGCGCATGACGCGCGACTTTGTGGCCGACAATATTATTCCCGTGGCTGCAGAATACGATGAGAAGTCCATCTTTCCCGCAGACATCTTCCACAAGGCGCGCGAACTCGGCATCGTCAACATGCTCATCCCCGAAGAATACGGCGGCGTGGGCGCCTCGGCATTTGAAGAAGTGCTGGTATCGGAAGAGCTTGGCTACGGCTGTACGGGAATCAGCACCAGCCTCGGCGTTAATTCGCTGGCGATGCTGCCGATTCTGATCGCCGGCAGCGACCAGCAGAAAGCCTACTGGCTGGGCGAACGGGCGGGCGAGCAGGGCCAATTCTGTTCCTACGGCGTCACCGAGGCCAACGCCGGCTCAAATGTCGCGGGCATAGAGACGCGGGCCGACAAGCGCGGCGCCGCCTATATCATCAACGGCAGCAAGACTTTTATCACCAACGCCAGCTACGCCGACTTCTACACGATCTTCGCCAAGACCGACCCATCCGCCGGACACCGCGGCATGACCTGCTTCATCGTCGATCGCGAATCGCCTGGCCTCAGCGTGGGCAAGAAATTCGACAAAATAGGCCAGCGCGCCTCCGATACGGCCGAGATCGTCTTCGAGAATGTGGAGGCGCCGGAAGAGAACATCGTCGGCGAAGTCGGGCAGGGATTCTACATCGCGATGAAAGTATTCGACCACAGTCGTCCAGGCGTGTCTGCGGCCGCCTGCGGTTTGCAGCGGCGCGCGCTGGAGGAGAGCGTAAAATACGCCGGCGAGCGCGAAGCCTTCGGCGTGCCAATCTACCAGCATCAGGCCATCGGGCATAAACTCGCGGACATGGCGATAAATTACGAGGCGTCGCGCCTGCTGACTTGGCAATCGGCCTGGCAAGTCGACGCTGGCATCTTCAATCCGCGCATACCCGCTTACGCCAAAGCCTTCGCCGCTGACATGGCCACCAAGGCAGCGGTTGACGCCGTGCAAATCTTCGGTGGCTACGGCTACATGAAAGAATATCCGGTGGAGAAATTGCTGCGCGACGTAAAGATCTTCCAGATTTATGAAGGCACAAGCGAAATCCAACGCAATATCATCGTGCGCGAACTCTATCGCGGTCAATAAGCCTGCGCAGGGTTTGCGGCGAAATCCGCTATCCGCATAGATACGCCTTGACAGCCTGCTATGCAATTGATAATATGCGCGCTTGCACACCCGACCAGTACCCTCCGCGAACGAGGCGCTGTTGGTTGAATTGAGCGAATATGGCGAAAGTGCTGCGCCGAGGCGGGGCGTCTCGCCATCGAGAAACAATTAATAGGCGTATATGTACGCCTGTTTGCATGTCTAAGACAGGACAAGCAAGAAACAAGTACAACGGAGTCACGTATGCCAACGATCAATCAGTTGGTGCGCAAAGGGCGCAAAAGCAAGGGCAAGAAGAATAAAGCGCCGGCGCTCCAGTACACCTTTAACGCCTTGAAGAATCGCCGCGCGCGCCAGCAGAAAGGCGCGCCGCAAAAGCGTGGCGTTTGTACGCAAGTCAGGACGATGACGCCTAAGAAACCCAATTCGGCGCTGCGCAAGGTGGCCCGTGTGCGGCTGACCAACGGCATTGAAGTCTCGGCCTATATCGGCGGCGAGGGACATAATTTGCAGGAGCACAGCGTGGTGCTCGTGCGCGGCGGCCGCGTCAAGGACTTGCCCGGCGTTCGCTACCACATTGTTCGCGGCACCCTGGATACCAGCGGCGTTGATGGGCGCGAGCAAGGCCGCAGCAAATATGGAACCAAGCGCAGCAAGTAAGCTGCGCGCCGAGCGTGAAGCCCGGTTCTGTGAGCTGCGAACGCGAAATACGTTCAGCAGACGAGGACCAGAGGCGCGTCTAAGAAGGAGCTAAAGCATGCCCAGAAGAAATCGCCCGCCCAAGCGAATCCCGCCGCCCGATGTCAAATATGGCAATCTGCATGTGGCGATGTTCATCAACCGCATGATGCACGGCGGTAAGAAAAGCCTGGCTACGCGCATTATGTACGATGCGCTGGAGGCCATGGGCGAACGCACGAAGAAGGACCCGGTCGAGGTATTCGAAATTGCGATTCGCAATGTGACGCCGGCGGTTGAAGTCAAACCCAAACGAGTCGGCGGTTCGACCTATCAGGTCCCCATTGATGTTTCGCAAGAGCGGGGCATCACGCTGGCCATGCGCTGGCTGATTCAGTTTGCGCGCGATCGCAACGGTCGCAGCATGTCGGAAAAGCTGACCAACGAGCTGCTGGACGCTTACAACAGCCAGGGCAGCGCCATACGCCGCAAGGACGAGACGCATCGGATGGCCGAAGCAAACCGCGCCTTCGCGCATTTCCGCTAAGAGAGAAATCTATTGATCCCGAGTGGTAAATTCGGGAAGTGAACGGGCAATGGCAAACAGCAATCTGGATTTTGATCTGAACAGAGTGCGCAACATCGGCATCATCGCGCACATCGACGCCGGCAAGACGACTGTCACCGAGCGCGTACTCTATTACACCGGCATGGTGCACAAGATCGGCGAGACTCACGAAGGCTCCGCGACTACCGATTATATGGCGCAGGAACGGGAACGCGGCATCACGATTACTTCTGCTGCGGTCACGGCCAGTTGGGACGACTGCCAGGTCAACATCATCGACACGCCGGGCCACGTGGATTTCACCGCCGAGGTGCAGCGCAGCCTGCGCGTCCTAGATGGCGGCATCACCGTGTTTGACAGCGTTGCCGGCGTCGAGCCGCAGTCGGAAACGGTCTGGCGCCAAGCCTCGGAATACAATGTGCCGCGCATGTGCTTCGTCAACAAGATGGACCGCACCGGCGCCGATTTCGACCGCTGCGTCAATATGATGGTCGACCGGCTGAAAGCCAACCCGGTGGTGATTCAAGTACCCTACGGCAGCGGCGAAGACTTTGAAGGCATTATCGATCTGCTCAAGATGGAACTGATCACCTACGGCAACGACGAAGGCACCGACATCAATTACCACGCCATCCCTGAAAGTCACCGGGAAATGGCCGAAACTCGCCGCGAGGACATGATCGAAAAGATCGTCGAGCACGACGAGTATCTGACGATGAAATACCTCGACGAAGAAGAAATCACCCAGGACGAAATCCTGGCCGGGCTGCGTGCCGGCACGATTTCCGGCCAACTGCACCCGGTGCTCTGCGGCTCAGCCTTGAAGAACAAGGGCGTGCAAGCGCTGCTGAATATGGTGGTGGCTTTGTTGCCGTCGCCGCTGGATATCCCGCCGGTTAAAGGCGAGCATCCCAAAGACGGCGGCGAACTGCTGCGGCACGCTGATGACGAGGAACCGCTGGCGGCGCTGGTATTCAAGATCGTTTCCGATCAATACGGCCGGCTGGCCTTTACGCGCGTCTATTCCGGCGTGCTAAGGGCTGGCACGATGGTGATCAATACGGCCAATGGTCAGCGCGAGCGCATCGGCCGCATCGTGCGCATGTTTGCCGACCGCCGCGAAGACGTCAAAGAAGTTCATGCCGGCGATATCGCGGCTGTGATCGGGATGAAAGAAACCTTCACCGGCGATACGCTCAGCGCGCCGAACAGCCCCATTCTTTTGGAAAACATCAGCTTCCCCGACCCGGTTGTGGAAGTCGCAATCGAGCCCAATACCAAAGCCGACCAGGACAAGATGGGCATCGGCCTGCGCAAGTTGGCCGAAGAAGATCCCACCTTCCAGATCGAAGTCGATGACCAGTTGGGTCAAACCAAGATCAAGGGCATGGGCGAGCTGCACCTCGAAGTGCTGGTCGACCGCTTGATGCGCGAATACGGCGTGGAAGCGCGAGTAGGGCGGCCGCGCGTCGCCTACCGTGAGACTGTCACGCGCTCGGTGGAAATCGAAACCACCTTCCGGCGGCAGACCGGCGGCGCCGGACAGTTCGCCCGCGTCACGGTTCGTTTTGAGCCTATGCCCGCTGAGGAGAAGTCCGAAGCCGTCGGTGAACTGCTTTTCGTTGACGGCATACGCGGCGGCGCGGTCCCTAAAGAATACATTCCGGCCGTCAGAAAAGGCATCGCGCAGGCGATTCAAGGCGGTGTCATCGCCGGTTATCCGGTGGTGAATATCAAGGCCACGCTGATCGACGGCGCCTACCACGAGGTGGACTCCAGCGAAATCGCCTTTACCATCGCCGGTTCCATGTGCCTCAAAGAAGGCATACAGAAGGGCGCTCCGGTCATACTGGAGCCATCGATGAGTGTGGAAGTTGTCGTGCCTGATGGCTATACCGGCGCGGTCGTGGGCGATATCTCCTCGCGGCGCGGCATTGTGCAAGGCATGGAGCCCCACAGCGAAGGCATTTCGGTGATTCAGGCTCAGGTGCCCTTGGGCGAGATGTTTGGATATGCCAACGACCTGCGCAATAACTCGCAGGGGCGTGGCAACTTCAGTATGGAGTTTGATATGTATACGGTCGCGCCGGAAGAGATTGCCGAGGCAGTCAAATCCGGTTCGCGATAAGTAGAGGGCCCGGTTCGCCTGGTTCGCAGTTTTCGTCCGGTAGTTCATATTCAAATCGCTAGGTTCACAAGAAGGATTGTCAGATGTCTAAAGGGAAATTCGAGCGTAGCAAACCGCATGTAAATATCGGAACGATTGGTCACGTTGACCACGGCAAGACCACCCTGACCGCCGCCATTACCAAGGTATTGGCGCTGAAAGGGCAAGCGCAGGAACAAGAATACGGCGATATCGACAATGCGCCGGAAGAACGCGCTCGCGGCATCACCATCAATATCCGCCACGTTGAATACGAAACCGACAATCGCCACTATGCGCACGTTGACTGCCCGGGCCACCGCGATTACATCAAAAACATGATCACCGGCGCGGCGCAGATGGACGGCGCTATCCTGGTCGTCAGCGCGCCCGACGGCCCCATGCCGCAGACTCGTGAGCACGTCTTGCTGGCGAAGCAGGTGGAAGTGCCGGCGATGGTGGTTTATCTCAACAAGACCGATCAGATGGATGACGAAGAACTGATCGAGCTGGTCGAGATGGAACTGGCTGAGCTGCTGGAAGGTTACGACTTTGATCCGGATACGCCCATCATCAAGGGTTCGGCGCTGGCCGCGCAGGAAAGCGAAAGCAGCGACCCGAGCTCGCCGGAATACGAGTCGATCATCGAGCTGATGGACGCGGTTGATGAGTGGATTCCCACGCCGACTCGGGACGTGGACAAACCTTTCATGATGGCGATTGAAGACGTATTCTCTATCAAGGGCCGCGGTACGGTCGTAACCGGCAGCGTGGCGCGCGGCACCCTGCTCAAGGGCACCGAGGTCGACATAGTCGGCTTGCGCGACGAGATTGCCAAGACGGTCGTTACCGGCATTGAAATGTTTAACAAAGAGTTGGACCAGGCGCAGGCCGGTGACAACGCGGGCATCTTGTTGCGCGGCGTCGGTCGCGAAGAAGTGCAGCGCGGTATGGTCATCGCCCAAGTCGGCTCCATCACCCCGCACAAGAAGTTCAAGTGCGAAGTCTATGTCCTGCGCCGCGATGAAGGCGGGCGGCACAAGGCCTTCTTCACCGGCTACCGTCCGCAGTTCTACATCCGCACGATGGATGTTACCGGCACCATCACCCTGCCCGACGGCGTGGAAATGGTTATGCCCGGCGACAACGTCAACCTGGATGTCGAACTGATCACGCCGGTCGCATTGGAGCGCGGTTCTTCCTTCGCCATTCGCGAAGGCGGCTTGACGGTGGGCGCCGGCCGCATCACCGAAATCCTAGAGTAGATCGGTCCGACAGTGACGCGACCTGGGCCGGGACTTGTGCCCGGCTCAGGTTAGCAAGTCGGCGTCCTGATTGAGCAGATAAAGGTTGCGGAATGGCAAAGAACAGAATACGTATCCGGCTGAAAGCGTATGATCACCGGGTACTGGATCAGTCAGCCCAGAGAATAGTGGACACCGCGGAACGAACCGGCTCGCGCGTAGTAGGGCCAGTGCCCTTGCCGACGCGCATCGAGCGATTTACAGTTCGGCGGTCGCCCTTCATTGACAAAGACTCGCAAGAGCATTTCGAAGTGCGGACACACAAGCGGCTGATCGACGTGCTTGATCCGGACAGCAAGACGATCGATACGCTGATGCGGCTGAATCTGCCGGCCGGCGTCGACATTGAAATCAAGATTTAGGTTGGCCGGGCCGGGCGCAACGCAGTAGACGGCCCGTTCGACAGAGGTCCGGATGGGACGCCAAAGCAAATTCGCGGCGTTTATCCGAGTGGAGGCTACGCTCATGAAGGGCATGATTGGCAAAAAAGTAGGCATGACCCAGGTCTTTGACGACCAGGGTACCGTCGTCCCGGTCACGGTGATTCAAGCGGGCCCCTGCTATGTTACGCAGATTCGCAACCGCGAACGCGACGGTTACATCTCAGTTCAGCTCGGTTACGGGGAATCCAAACCGACCCGCTTGACCAAGGGTCAGCTCGGTCATCTACAGAAGACGGATTTGCCGGCGCTGCGCCACTTGCGTGAGTTCCGTATGGCTGGTAATCCCGACCTGGCTGTCGAAGAGGGCCAGGAGATCAAAGTCGACATTTTTGAGCAAGGCGAGTTCGTTGATGTGATTGGCACCAGCAAAGGTCGCGGCCACGCCGGCACCATCAAGCGCCACGGTTTCTCTCGTGGCCCAAAGACGCATGGTCAGTCCGACCGGATGCGCTCGCCGGGATCAATCGGCATGTGCGCGACGCCCGGCAGAACGCTGAAGGGCAAGAAAATGGCGGGGCGTATGGGCAATGACCGCGTTACGGTGCAGAATCTGCCGCTCGTCGTTGTCGATGCCGACAAGAATCTGCTGGCAGTCAAAGGCTCGGTGCCGGGCGCCAAGGGCAGCATCGTCATGATCCGCCCCGCGCTCAAGCGCGCGTAGCGAAGTACAGGAGTTTACGCCATGCAGTTTCCAGTAATGAATAGCGCCGGCCGGGAGGTGTCGCAAGTGGACCTGCCGCCCGATATCTTTGAAGCCAAGATCAACGTCGGTCTGATGCACCAGGCATTCGTCAGGCAAATGGCCAACGCCCGCCAGGGATCGCACAATACCCGCTCCCGCAGCGAAATTCGTGCGACGGGCGCCAAGTGGTATCGGCAGAAAGGCACGGGGCGCGCGCGTCACGGGGCCCAGAGCGCGCCTATCTTCGTCGGCGGCGGATTGGCTTTTGGGCCTAAACCCCGCGATTATTCGAAGAAAATGCCCAAGAAAATGCGCCGAGGCGCCATCCGCTCGACACTGAGCGCCCTGGTACGCGACGAACAGTTGGTGCTCGTCGACCAGTTGGATGTCAACGCGCCCAATACCAAGGCGATGCGCAGCTTTATCGAGACCCTGGTTGGGGATCAGTCGGCGCTGGTCGTACTGACCTCCGAGCAGAAGGCTGTGCGCAAGAGCGTGAGCAATCTGCCCAACGCGCATTCGCTGGTGGCCAATTATCTAAACGTTCGCGATCTGTTGAAATACGACAAGGTGATTATGACACTGGAGGCGCTGGAAGTCGTCAAGAGCATCTGGAGGGTGGGAGCATAGCATGGCAGAGCTGCATTTATACGATGTCATCCGCCGTCCGCTAATCACGGAAAAGACGGCTGAAATGGTTGAGGCGGAGAACAAATACGTCTTCGAGGTGGCCAAGAACGCCAATAAGATCCAGGTCAAGGAAGCTGTGGAAGAGATTTTTGACCTGGAAGGGAAAGTGATCAAAGTCAACATGATGCTGATGCCCGCCAAGCGCGGCCGCCGCGGCCGAAACTGGTACATCCGGTCCCGCGCCTGGAAGAAGGCAATCGTCACGCTGGAAGAAGGCGTGTCGATCGAGCTCTTTGACGTATAGGGGGTGCATTTACGATGCCCATCAAAGTCTATAAACCGACTTCGCCCGGTCGCCGCGACATGACCGGCTACACATTTGAAGAGATCACCAAGAAGAAGCCCGAGCGCTCGTTGACCCGCGCGCTGCGCAAGACTGGCGGCCGCAACAACAGCGGGCGCATCACCGTGCGGCATCGCGGCGGCGGACATAAACGCCGTTACCGCATCATTGATTTTAAGCGCAACAAGGAAGATTGCCGCGCCGAGGTCAAAGCCATCGAGTATGATCCCAACCGCTCGGCTCGCATCGCCTTGCTGCAGTACGAAGACGGCGTGAAGAGTTACATCATCGCGCCAATGGGCGTACAAGTCGGCGACACGATCGGCAACGGCGCTATGAGCGCGCTGCGGCCGGGCAACAGCCGCGCCTTGAAGGACATTCCTTTGGGCACAGTTGTGCATAACATCGAATTGCGCCCGGGCAAGGGCGGGCAACTTGCGCGCTCCGCCGGCACATCGGCGCAGATTCTGGCGTCCGAGGGCAAATATGTTACCTTGCGCTTGCCCAGTGGCGAGATGCGCATGGTGCTGGCGACTTGCCGCGCCACCATCGGCCAGGTGGGCAACACCGAGCATTCAAACGTCAAGCTGGGCAAGGCCGGCCGGCGACGCTGGCTCGGCTGGCGCCCGACCGTGCGCGGTACGGCGATGGACCCCGCCAGTCATCCTCATGGCGGCGGCGAGGGCAAAACCGGCATCGGCATGGCTGCGCCAAAGACGCCCTGGGGCAAGAAAGCCCTGGGTGTGCGGACGCGGCGCAACAAGCGCACCAACCAGTTTATCGTCCGGCGCCGCGGCAAACGTCGTTAATTGCAGGAGTCTTACGCATGTCACGTTCATTGAAGAAGGGCTACTACATCAGCCCCAAACTGCTGGAGAAAGTCGAACGGCTCAACCGGCAGAACAAAAAAGTGGTGATCCGCACCTGGAGCCGGGCCAGTACAATCTTCCCGCAGATGGTCGGTCACACGATCGCAGTGCACGATGGCCGGCGGCATGTGCCGATTTACATCACCGAGAACATGGTGGGGCACAAGCTGGGCGAGTTCGCGCCGACGCGCACTTTCCGCGGTCACATTTTGGATAGCAGACGATAGGGGCAGGCAAAAATGGAAGTTCGCGCTATTTCCCGTTATCTGCCGATATCGCCTCAGAAATTGCGTCTGGTCTGCGACAAAGTGCGCGGGATGGACGCTGAGGAGGCGCTGATCGTACTCGATTATATGCCGCAAAAGGGGTCCGCATTTGTCAGCAAGACCTTGTCGTCGGCGATGGCAAACGCGGTTAACAATTTCGACCTGAACCAGGAAGAATTGTACGTCTCCAAAATCTACGCCGGCGACGGCCCCACCTTGAAGCGATTCAAGGCTGGCGCCCGCGGGCGATTCAAGCCGCGGTTGAAGCGCACGTCTCACCTGTGGGTGATTCTGGCAGAGCGAGAGGAAGAAGTTAATGGGTCGTAAGGTTCATCCCAAGGGATTTCGCCTGAAAGTGATTCGCGAATGGGACGCCCGCTGGTATGCCGAAGGCGAGCGCTATGTCAACCTCTTGATGGAAGATCGCAATATCCGCAAATTCCTCAAGGGCAGGACAAAGCGCGCCGGCGTCTCTCGGATTGAGATTGAACGGCATCCGAATCTGGTGATTATTACGATTAATACCGTGCGGCCCGGCCTTATCATCGGCCGCAAAGGCGAAGCGGTCAAGGAATTGCGGCAGAACCTGCAAGACATGACCGGAAAGAAGGTGAAGGTCGAAGTCAGCGAGATCGAGAAGCCGGACCTGGACGCGACCCTAGTCGCCGAGAACGTAGCCTCGCAGCTCGTGCGGCGCATCGGACATAGTCGGGCGATGAAACGCGCCATCATGCAAGCTATGCGTCAGGGCGCCGGTGGCATCCGCATCGAAGTCAGCGGTCGCCTAGGCGGCTCGGATATGGCGCGGCGCGAATGGATGTTTGATGGCCGTGTACCGCGCAATACGCTGCGGGCGGATATCGACTATGGCTTCGCGGAAGGCTTGACCACATTTGGTCAGATCGGTGTAAAAGTCTGGATCTACAAGGGCGATATCTTGCCGGGCGAAGACCCGTTCAGCACCGGCGCGCAACGAACCGGGGCCAACGAAGGTCGCCGCGGTCGGCGCAACTAGGTCGCTGAAGCTGGAGGAGCAATCCGCATGTTGATGCCTAAACGCAGGAAGTACAACAAGCAAATGCGCGGTCGCATGCGCGGCAAAGCGCGTCGTGGCGCGGTCGTGCAATTTGGCGATTATGGCTTGCAGGCGCTGGAGCCCAGCTGGGTCACCAGCCGCCAGATTGAAGCCTGCCGGCGGGCCATGGTCCGTTACATTCGCCGCCGCGGCAAAGTCTGGATTCGCATATTCCCGGATAAGCCGGTGACGCAGAAGGCGGCCGAGACGCGCATGGGAAAGGGCAAGGGCTCGGTTGAGAAATGGGTCTGCGTCGTCAAACCCGGTCGCATCCTGTTTGAGATGAGCGGCGTGCCGGAAGGCGACGCGCGGGAAGCGCTGCGCCTCGCGTCGCACAAGCTGCCCATCAAGACCAAGTTCGTCAAGCGCTTTGATCCCATTTCCGGGCGGGAGGTCAACTGATGTATATCGACGAAATCCGTTCCATGTCGACCGACGAGGTGCTGGACAAGATCGAGGATCTCAAAGTCGAGATGTATACCTACCGCTTGCAGAAAGACACGGGCGAGCTAAAAGATACGACGCTTTTCCGTAAGACGCGGCGCGATATTGCCCGCCTGAAAACGGCGCTGCGCGAACGCGAACTGGCAGCCGAAATGATCGCACAAGGGGGGCAGGATGCCTAACAATCGCAAGCGCCTGGTGGGAACAGTCGTCAGCGACAAGATGCAGAAGACTGTGGTCGTCGCCATCGAGAATCGCAAGATGCACCCGGTCTATCACAAGGTAGTATCGTCGACGCGCAAAGTCATGGCGCATGATGAAACCGGCGTCGGCATAGGCGCATTGGTGCAAATAGTGCAGAGCCGCCCGCTAAGCAAACGCAAGCGCTGGGTGGTCGAGACGGTGCTGGAATCACCACAAGACCCGGCGGGCTAGAGCCCGGCGACGGGCTGGGCCTGCTTTAATGGAGAGTGCTAACGATGATACAGACAGAATCACGCGTAAAAGTAGCCGATAATAGCGGTGCCCAAGAAATCCTGGTCATCCGCGTCATAGGCGGCTCGAAAGTGAAATACGGCTATGTCGGCGACATCGTGGTAGGCACGGTCAAGTCCGCATCGACCAGCGGCGGCGTCAAGAAGGGCGAGTTAGTGCGCGCCGTCATCGTCAGGACGCACAAAGAATACGGTCGCACAGACGGTTCAACCATCCGCTTTGATGACAACGCCGCGGTGGTTCTGGCTGAGGATCTAGAGAATCCTCGTGGCACGCGAGTCTTCGGTCCGGTTGCGCGCGAACTGCGTGACAAGGGATTTATGAAGATCGTCTCGCTGGCGCCAGAGACCTTATAAGCGAGGGAACAGAAATGCAACGAGTGCAACAAGGGGACACGGTCGAAGTCATCGCCGGCAAAGACAAAGGTCAGCGCGGCGAGGTCGTGCGTGTCTTGGTCAAGAAGAACCGCGTCATCATCAATGGCGTCAATATTTTGAAGCGTCACAGCAAAGCGCGTCCGGCGCCGGGCGGGCAGCAGATTCCGGCGCAGATCATCGAATTTGAAGCGCCGCTCCACCTGTCCAATGTGATGGTGGTGTGCGCCAATTGCGACGAACGTACGCGCGTCAGTCATCGCATCGGCGCTGATGGCCGCAAGTCGCGCTATTGCAAGAAGTGCGATAGCGTAATCGAGTCTTAGGGCGGGGTGAACTATGGAAAACCGCATGTACACGCGCTACCTGGAAGAAGTCGTGCCGACTTTGACGCAGGAATTCGGCTACGTTAATCCGATGCAGGTGCCAACGATCAGCAAGATCACGCTGAATATCGGCGTCGGCGAGGCGATCGACGAACCGCGCTCGCTTGATGGCGCGGTCGAAGACCTGAAAACCATCACCGGGCAGCAGCCGGTGGTGACGCGCGCCAAGAAGAGCATCGCTACGTATAAGCTGCGAGAGGGGCGCGCCATCGGCACCAAGGTGACCCTGCGCAAGGAGCGGATGTGGGCGCTTTACGACCGCTTGGTCAATATTGCCCTGCCGCGTATTCGTGATTTTCGCGGCGTGCCGAACAAGCTGGATGGCCGCGGCAACTTCACCGTCGGGCTGCGGGAACAGTTGGTTTTCCCGGAAATCGACTTTGACAAGATCGACAAAGTTCGTGGCATGGAAATTACCATCGTCACGACCGCCAAAACTGATGAGGAAGGTCGCCGTTTGCTGTCTCTGCTCGGCATGCCTTTCCAAGGAAACTAGAGAGGAATATATGGCAAAGAAATGCATGCAATTTCGGGAACAGCGACGCAAGTATCCGGTGCGTGTTCGCAATCGCTGCAAGCTATGCGGACGTCCGCGCGGGTACATCAGGCGCTTCGGCGTATGCCGGATTTGCTTCCGCGAGATGGCGCTAAATGGTGAGATTCCCGGCGTTGTGAAGGCGAGTTGGTAGGAGGCAGTTATCGTGTCAAATGTGACAAATGATCCAGTTGCCGATATGTTGACGCGCATTCGCAATGCACTGGTACGCGGCAAGCCGGAAGTCATCGTGCCCAAGTCGACGATCAAAATGGAGATCGCCCGAATTCTCCAGGAAGAGGGCTATATCGAAGGCTTCACGGTTGGCGATGAGACTCCTGTGCCCTTGATCAATGTGCAATTGAAATACTTCGGGACCCGCCGCGATCGTAAGCCGGTAATCACGCAGCTGCAGCGCATCAGCAAACCTGGACGCCGCGTGTACCGCAAGCGCAAGGAATTGCCGATTGTGTTAAGCGGCACCGGTATTGCCATCGTGACCACGCCCAAGGGTGTCATGACTGCGCAACAGGCGCGTCGCGACGGCGTTGGCGGCGAAGTGCTGTGCTACGTCTGGTAGCCAGAAGGGGAAGGGGATATGTCTCGAATAGGAAAGCAACCTGTCCCGCTGCCGGCTAAAGTAACGGCGACGATTGACCGTAACACGGTCAAAATTAGCGGCCCCAAAGGCGAGCTGTCGCAGGATTTCAGTCCTGAGATGGCGATCCGGCAGGAGAATGGCTCGATTATCGTCGAGCGCCCATCAGACCTGCGCCATCATAAGGCGCTTCACGGATTGACGCGCGCGCTGCTGGCGAATATGGTGGAAGGCGTTTCGGAAGGATTCCGCAAGACGCTGCAGATTCAAGGCGTCGGCTACCAGGCGACCTTGCAGGGCAAGAACCTGCAGTTGCGACTGGGGCATTCGCACGAGGTATTGGTCGAGCCACCCGCGAACACAGCTTTTGAAGTGCCGCAAGATTCGCGCGGCACAATTATCCACGTTGACGGTATTGATAAGCAGGTAGTCGGCCAGGTGGCGGCGGAAATCCGCGGCTGGCGCCCTCCGGAGCCTTACAAGGGCAAGGGTGTGCGCTATCTAGGCGAATACGTCCGGCGCAAGGCTGGCAAAGCCGGCAAACGATAGACGGTTGATCGTCCATGCGCCGGGCGAGCCAAGCTCGGTCGCGAGGTCACAGCCGCTCGGCGGCAGCGAGAATGGCGACCGCGATCACGTAAGATATCAATTGCCTGCGGCTACCGCAAATGGCGGTTTGATAAGCAAGAAACAAGGGATTTGACAGATGGCAGATATTACTGGTCGAAAGAAATATGTCGCCCGCAAGCGCCGGCATCGCCGGGTGCGCAAGCACATTTCGGGCTCGGCCGCGCGACCGCGGATGAACATCTTCCGCAGCAATAGCAATACCTTCGTACAGGTCATCGATGACGTGGCAGGGCGTACGCTGGTCTCGTGCTCGACGATCGACAAGGAGTTGGCGCCGGAGTTGGCGGATAAGGGTAAGGTCGAGGCTGCGAAAATCGTCGGTCAGACGGTCGCAGCAAGAGCGAAAGCGGCCGGCATTGATACGGTCGTATTTGATCGCGGTGGATTCAAGTATACCGGGCGCGTGGCAGCCGTGGCGCAAGGCGCTCGCGAAGCCGGCCTGCAGCTATAGGCATGGAGGTCATATATGGCTGATAACAGAAGACGAGACTCGCGCAGGAATCAGGAAGAACGCGACGAGTTTGACGAGCGCGTAGTCGATATCCGCCGCGTCGCCAAGGTGATCAAAGGCGGCAGGCGCTTCGCCTTCCGCACGGTCGTTGTGGTTGGCGATGGCAAAGGCAATGTCGGCATCGGCATTGGCAAAGCCCGCGCTGTGCCGGATAGCATTCGCAAAGCCGCCGAGCGCGCGCGCCGGAATATCGAAAGTGTATCCCTGTCGGGTAACACGGTTCCCTATACCGTTACCGGTCGTCATGGCGGCGCCCGGGTGCTGATAAAGCCGGCCGCGCCCGGTACCGGTGTCATAGCCGGCGGCGGCGTACGCGCGGTCCTGGAAGTTGTGGGGGTCAGGAATATCCTGACCAAGAGCCAGGGCAGCGCCAACCTGCTGAATGTAACCATGGCCACGCTGGATGCGCTTAAGCAGCTGCGCAGCGCGGAACAAGTGGCGGAGATGCGCGGTAAACTCGTGCACGAAGTCGCGCCCGTGTGGGAGCGCCGCGGCGAACGAGGAGGCGAGCATGCCTGAGCAAAGCGGCAAGCTGCTCAAAGTTACGCTGGTCAAGAGCCCGATCGGCTATAACAGCCGCCAAAAGGAAACGGTCAAATCACTGGGATTGCGCCGTATGAGCCAGAGTGTGCTCATCGGCGACGCGCCGCAGATCCGCGGCATGATCGCCAAGGTCAGCCACCTGGTGACGGTCGAAGAAGTTGCAGAGGTCGATGAGAATGAAACTGCATGACTTAAAGCCTGACGCGGGATCCAAGCGCAAGCGCAAACGCGTCGGTCGCGGCATCTCCGCCGGTGGAGGCAAAACGGCCGGCCGCGGGCACAAGGGTCAAGGCGCGCGCAGTGGCGGCGGCAAAGGTCCCTACTTTGAGGGCGGTCAGTTGCCTATGGTGCGGCGGCTTCCCTTCAAGCGCGGCTTCACCAACATTTTCGCCATCGAGTATCAAGAAGTGAATGTGGACATGCTGGAAGCGCGCTTCAGTGAGGGCGCGGTCGTCAATGGCGCGTCGCTCGTGGAAGCGGGGCTGGTGCGCAAAGCCGAGGATCCGATCAAGGTGCTTGGCCGGGGCGAGCTAAGCAAGAAGCTTGAAGTGCACGCCAACAAGTTCACCAAGAGCGCCGCGGGCAAGATTGAAGGCGCCGGCGGCAGCGTCAACCAACACGCGCTGAAAGTTACTGGCGCCCGCGCTACCGTGAAGCGGATGCGCAAGGTCGATATGGAACGACTGTTTGGCGACGGCGACTGAGTGGCATCGGCTCTTCTGTAGCCGCGCCCCGCGACGTCCGCGCGCTGCGCTGCGTATTATCCTTGTAGCCACGCTACGTCTGTCGCTGTCGATTCCGCTACATTGCCGCGAGGGCGTCGGGACGTCATAATGGATAGGAATTGGTCTTATGATTCAAGCATTGCGTAACGCCTGGCGCTTGCCGGATGTGCGGAACAAACTGCTCTTTACGGTCTTCATTCTGATCGTCTATCAATTTGCCGCGCATGTGCCGGTGGTTGGCGTCGACAGAAATGTACTGCGGCAGGTCTTCGAAAGCGGCAGCAGCGCGGGCAACCTAATCCAGGTGATGAACTTGCTGTCCGGCGGCGCGGTGGCTAACTTCAGCGTGATAGCCAACGGGGTTTATCCCTACATTACCGCATCGATTATCTTTCAGTTGCTGGTGCCGATTGTGCCGGCTTTGGAGCGCATCCAGCGTGAACCGGGCGGACAAGAGAAAATCCAGCGCTATACCTACTATGTCGCCATCCCCATGGCTGTCCTGCAAGCGCTGGGTCAAATCAGCATCTTCAATCTGGCGACCGGAACCGGCGCGGAGATCATACCGGGCTTCGGCTTTGGCATTGGCAGCAATTTCCTGCTGACCGTGTCGGTGTTAACAACCATGACGGCCGGCACCATGTTCGCCATCTGGCTGGGCGAGCTGATCACCGAGCAAGGCATCGGCAACGGTATTTCGATCATCATCTTCGCCGGCATCGTCGCCCAGGCGCCGCAAAACCTGATCCGCCTGTTGACGCAGCAGCCCGACCGCAGCATCTACAATCTCGTCCTGTTTGTCGTAATCACGATACTGAGCGTCTTGGCAGTTGTCGTCATACAGGAAGGCGTGCGGCGCATCCCGGTGCAATACGGCCGCCGAGTGCGCGGCAATCGTCAGTTCGCGCAGCAAGACAGCTTTATCCCGCTGCGCGTCAACCCGGTCGGCATGATTCCGCTGATTTTCGCCCAGTCGATTATTACCTTCCCGGCCATCATCGCCAGTCTGTTCCCGCCGGGCGCGGTAGGCAATACCATTCAAACCACCTTTGGCAATCAGCAGGGCTTGCTCTATTGGGGCACGTTTTTCCTGATGACGGTGGGCTTCACGTTTTTCTACGCCGAAGTCATGGTGGGAAATCAGAATCTGGCTGAGACCCTGCAGCGCAACGGTGGCTTTATTCCGGGCATCCGTCCCGGCAAGCGGACCGAAGACTATATCAAGACGACGACAAGGCGAATCACCTTTGTCGGCGCCTTCTTCCTGGGGGTAATCGCCATCATCCCGGGCATGGTTGACCTCGTGAATCGCGTCATCTTCCCGCTGGAAGCCTCGGCGTCAGGCGCGGTCATCAACGCCGGCCTGGTGATTTCCGGCTCCGGCCTGATCATTGTGGTCGGCGTCGTCATAGATACCATGCGCCAACTGGAAGCCCAGCTGGTGATGCGCAACTACGAAGGCTTCATGCGTTAGCCGAAGTCGTACAGCAAGAGTTTTCAAGCCGGGTGTACCATTGCTCGGCTTTCTTCGTTGCCAGTCGGCCGCCCTAATGATGAAAGGGCGGTCAGGGAGAACCGGAGTTGCGGCGATGAGTTTGTACGTGATTTTGATGGGGGTTCAGGGCGCCGGCAAAGGCCTGCAAGCCAAGCTGATAGAGGAACACTTCGGCATCCCGCAGGTATCCACTGGAGACCTCTTTCGCGCTATGCGGACGCGCAGCGACGATTTGGCGCGAAAAGTGCAAGACATCATGGCCTCCGGCAAATTGGTGGATGACGATACGACCAACGCCATTGTCGTAGATCGGTTGGCTCAGCCCGATGCGCAAAATGGCGTCATCCTGGACGGCTATCCCCGTAATAGAGTCCAGGCCGCCTTTCTAGAATCGCACCTGGCGGTAAAAGGCGCCGGCGTCAATGCGGTGCTGCTGCTCGAGCTGGATCTCTACACCGCTTTCAAGCGCGCCTTTGGACGTGTCACCGATGCCGACGGCGGCAGCTACAACTACTATTACAACGCCGATGGCGTGAATTTCACTTGGCTAGCGGACGAATCGGATTGCTTCCCGCCGCGCCTTGAGGCCTCTTTGAGCGAAGACGGCAGCATGCTCAAACGCCGGCCCGATGACGCCAGCGCCGATGCAATCATTCAGCGCATTGACACCTTCCTGGAAACGACTCGGCCGCTAATCAGCCATTTTGAATCCAGCGGTAGAGTTCTGAGGATCAATGCCGATCAGAGTATCGACGCCGTCTGGTCGGATATCCGGGGCGCTCTGGAGCGTCTGTAGCATCCAGGGAGCGGACGGGATACAGCGATGGCGCCGGTTCTGAAAACCAGCGAAGAGCTGCAAATCATGCGCGAAGCCGGCCGCATCGTCGCGATCGCGCATGAGGAAATGCGTCGCGCCATTAGACCCGGCCTCAGCACAAAAGCGCTTGACGCGCTGGCGCTAACGGTACTGCGCGACCATGACGCCGAGCCCTGCTTTCTGGGCTACGCGCCCGGCGATCACCCGCCGTTCCCCGCAACAATAACTGCCTGCATCAATCAAGAATTGGTGCATGGCATTCCTTCCGCTTCACGCGTTCTGCAAGACGGCGATATCATCAGCGTGGATGTCGCTTGCTTCTATCAGGGCTACGTAGGCGACGCCGCATTCACCCATCCTGTCGGCGAGATCACTCGCTCGGCCCGACGGCTCATAGCGGCGACGGAAGACGCCTTGACCGCGGCCATCGCAGCATCGGTCATCGGCAGCCGCATCAGCGATGTAGCCAAAGCCACAGCCAAGCGCGCCGCCAGAGCAGGTTACAGCGTGGCGCGCGAATACACCGGCCATGGCGTCGGCAAAGCCATGCACGAAGAACCGCAGGTGCCGAATTGGTGGCCCGGCAGAAGAAGCAAGGTCCAATGGCAGGACTATGAGCTTGCGGCGGGCATGACCTATGCCATCGAGCCGATGCTGATCGCAGGCCGGCCCGACCTGATGGAGCTGGATGACGGCTGGACTGTCGTGACCAAAGATGGCTCGCTGACCGCGCACTCTGAGCACACGGTAGCCATTACAGAAGACGGACCGCTCATCTTGACGCTGCCTTGAAGCCGCCTGAAATGAAGCCGACATGCTGCCTTCTACTGTTCTGGGCGATTGTTCTGTCGGCGACGGCGCAGAGCCAAGTTTCGCGCTTTGTCACCGAAGCCTGCCCGAAATATCTGATTCCATCCGCGGAGCCAGGCGTGATTTGCGGTCGGCTACAGGCGCCGCAAGATCGATCATCTGGGGACAGCTCGCAGATTTCGATATTCGTGATGCAATTGCCGGCCCGCCGTGCAAGCGACGAGATTCCGATCATCTACCTGGCCGGCGGCCCCGGTGATTCTGCATCTGCTGACACAGCCTGGTGGCTGAATTCGTCCTTGCGTGATGCGCGCGACATCATCTTGATCGATCAACGCGGCGCCGGCCTCTCTCGTCCGTCGCTCAATTGCCCCGAGTTCGACGCGCGCGACCATGACAGCCTGGCCAAGTGTCGCGAACGTTTGCTCGCGTCTGGCATCAACCTGTCGGCTTATCACGCCGAGTCCATTGCGCAGGACATCGCTGACCTCATCACGGCTATGGAACTCGACCAGGTGAATATCTACGCGCGATCATACGGCGCCCGGCTAGCCCTGCTGTTGGCGCAGAAACTGCCGCAAAGTATACGGACGATGGTCCTCGACAGCGCGTACACAGGTGCGGAAAGCGCTTTGGAAAGCGCAGCTGCAAATACCTGGCGGTCAATGCAGCTGCTACTAGCTGACTGCCAAGCAAATGACCCCTGTAGCGCCGCATATCCAAATCTCTCGACGCATTTCAGCCAGGCGGCAGCGGCCTTGAGAGCTCAGCCGGTAAAGATCGATGAGATATTGCCGAACGCGTCATTGCTACTGGATGGCGAAAACTTTGTGTTTCTGCTGAGAGACATGCTGGCAGATGCAAACAGGCTGCCCCATGTACCTGCTCTGATCGCTTCCGTCGCCGAAAAAGATTATGGCTACCTGGCGTCCACGGGAAGCGATCCGCCTACGCCGGAGTCGCTGCGCCTGGATGACCATAGCGAAGGGCTGTACTTCAGCGCTCTCTGCGCCGACGAATCAGCGCTCACCAGTACCGCGAAGATCGAGGCGCGTACAGTAGGTCTGCCTCCCGCATTCCTTCCGCTAGCACAGTCTGCGCTCTCTCTCCTTGCTGACTGCGCAAGCTGGCTTGACAGCGGCGAAGTCATCACGATTCCGCCATCGCCATACGGAATACCAACCCTATTTCTGGCCGGCGCTTATGACCCGATCGCGGCGGAAGCGTTGCAAGTTTCCGAGACGCCGCTGGTTCGGCGAATAGCCTTTCCACATGTTGGGCATGGCGTGCTGGAATACGAATCCTGTGCCGAAGCTGTCGCGATCGCGTTCTGGGCGAATCCGACGAAAATGCCCTCACATGTTTGCCTGCAGGACCTACGCCCGCCAGTATTTCACATCCGGGAAAATGAATGACGCGCTGGAAGAAACGTCCTTTGACAGGGAGATTTTCTATGATACAATGCTCGGTCGTTGTCACTTGTCCCGGCACAGGTCCTGGACGGTCGAGTAGCAAGCAATCCATGGATATCGAGTGGATGGCGCGTCTGCGAGCAGATGGGCTCGTGGATTCTGCGCTTTGCAGTGAAAACAGCAATAGCGAAATTGAGGCATAACCCATGAAAGTATCAGCGAGTGTGAAGCGCCGTTGCCCAAAATGCCGCGTCATCAAGCGCAACGGCCGGGTGATGGTTATCTGTGATAACCCCAAACACAAGCAGCGGCAGGGTTAATCCCGGTTATTTGAGAAGGAGTAAATTTGATGGCTCGTATAGAAGGCGTCGACCTGCCGCGGGACAAGCGCGTCGTTATCGGCTTGACCTACATTTTCGGCATTGGCAAATCCACCAGTCAGAAGCTCTTGGATTCAGCCGGCATTGACCACAGCACTCGCGTGCGTGATCTCAGCGAGAGCGAAGTTCAGCGCTTGCGCGAGCTGATTGGTTCACTGACGACTGAAGGCGATCTTCGCCGTCAGACCCAGCTGAATATTAAGCGCCTGATGGAAATCAATTCCTACCGTGGCTTGCGGCATCGCCGGCGCTTGCCGGTTCGCGGCCAGCGTACGCGCACCAACGGGCGTACTCGGCGCGGTAAGAAACAGACGGTTGCGGGACGTGGCCGTCGGCGCGGCGCAACCAAGAAGTAAGCTGGCTTTGCCGGGCAGCACATAGCCCGCGGCAGCCTGTTATCCTGCGCCGAACGAGCGCGAACTGTAAGGGTCGTCCTGACCCAAATGAAAAGATTCACTAGAGCATGTGGAGCGATTAGATGGCAAGAGCGAGAAGAACCAGTCGCAGTGCAGGCAGGCGCGTTTTCAAGAATATACCTTATGGTCAAGCGCATATATATGCCACCTTCAACAATACCATCGTTTCCATGACCGATCAGTCGGGCAATGTGATAACATGGGCCAGCGCCGGTACGTCCGGCTTTGCGGGCAGCCGCAAGAACACCCCCTACGCGGCGCGTATGGCGGCGGAGACGGCGGCGACCAATTCACAGCAGCACGGCATGAAAGAAGTGGACATCTTTGTGAAGGGCCCCGGACCAGGTCGGGAAGCGGCCATTCGGTCCATTCAGCAGAGCGGGTTGAAGGTACGTTCAATCACGGATGTGACGCCGGTGCCGCATAACGGCGTTCGCCCTCCGAAACGCCGGCGCGTATAGTCGAAAGGTACTTCGCCACTATGGTTATATCGTCTGACCCCGCAACGGCGAGCGTAAGCTTGCTTGATGCAAATCTGGTTACCGCCAACATGGTGCTGCCGCATCAGGTGGAGAGCCAGAATATCACCAAAGATTACGGTCGTTTTGTGATTAGCCCCTTGGAAAGCGGCTACGGTTTGACGCTTGGCAACGCCTTGCGCCGGATTCTGCTTTCGTCTCTGCCCGGCGCCGCCGTGACGAGTATTCGTGTTTCCGACGTACATCACGAATTCTCCGAGATTCCTTCTGTGCGCGAAGATATGACCCAGCTAATACTGCAGGTCAAACAGCTGCGGCTGATCCTGGTCGGCGCGGAGAGCTCGCGCTTGCGCCTGGAGCACCGTGGCGCAGAGGGAACGGTGACGGCTGCCGATATCCAGGCGCCGGCGGAGGTGCAGATCGAGAACCCAAGTCTATATCTGTTCACGGTGGACGACCGCGATGTCAACATTGAAGTGGAATTCGAGGTCCAATCCGGCCGTGGCTTCAGCCCGGCGGAAGACCGCGGTCGCTTGCCCATCGGCGAGCTGCCGGTTGATGCCGTATTCAGCCCTATCAAGCGCGTCAACTACGAAGTTGAGCGCGCGCGCGTGGGCCAGCGGACCAATTATGACCGGTTGGTGCTCGAAGTGTGGACGGATGGCACGATTCGACCGGAAGAAGCTGTCGCGCAATCGGCGCAGATCATGATGCACCATCTCAAGGTCATCGCCGGTGTGGACGAAGACTGGTTCCAATCCATCGAGCTGCCGCCGCAAATCGAAGACGAACCGACCTATCCGCCGCTCTACGACAAACCCATCGAAGAATTGGATCTGAGCGTGCGCGTATTCAACTCCCTGAAGCGCACTGGCATCACCTCGGTCGGCGATGTGCTGGATATGTTGAATCGCGGTCCCGATGCCATGCTGGCGATCCGCAACTTCGGCGAGAAGTCGCTGGATGAGTTGGAAGAAAAGCTGCAAGAGAAGAATTACTGGCCGCATGAGAAGGCCGAATAACAGGTAAGTGAGGCGCAACTATGCGACATCGTCATCACGGCAAAAAGCTCAACCGCAGCGGCAGCCACCGCAAAGCGCTGCGCATGAATTTGGCGAGCGAGCTTTTTACGCACGGGCGCATCAAGACCACTTTTCACAAAGCCAAGTTCGTTCAGGGACATGCCGAGCGGCTGATCACCATCGCCAAGCGTGGTCTGGCCAAGGCGGAAGCCAAGGACGATCAACTGGTCGCTGTGCACGCCAGGCGGCAGGTGGCTCGGCGTCTGAACAACAATCGCATTCTGGTCGGCAAAGTATTCGATGAATTGGCGCCGCTATACGCGGAGCGCCCGGGCGGTTATACCCGTATCTTCAAGCTGGGTCCCCGTAAAGGCGACAACGCCGAAATGGCCCTGATCGAGCTCGTTGATTATGAGACGGAAGATTGAGCGGCTGACCGGATATGAAGAGGTACGCCGCAATCTTGGCTTACGATGGCAGCGAGTATCAGGGCTTTCAACGTCAGCCCCCGCCGACGCCGACGATTCAGGCGGCGGTCGAAGCAGCTGTGGCGGCGGTCGCCAGACAAAACTGCGCGGTCATTGGCGCGGGGCGCACTGATACCGGGGTGCACGCGCTGGGGCAGGTCATCGCATTTGATGTCAACTGGAATCACAGAGAGGACGAACTCTTGTCCGCGATTAATTCGCAATTGCCAATGGACATCGCCCTGCAGCGGCTTTGGCAGCAGGATGACTTTCATCCCCGCTACGACGCGCGCTGGCGGCAATACGCTTATCGGATTGCCACGGTGACTACGCGCAATCCCTTGCTGAATCGCACGGTATGGCAGTTGATTGGCGAGCGGATGGACTTGGCAGCCATGAAAAAGGCCGCGGCAAAGTGTCTGGGCGAGCATGATTTTGCCGCCTTCGGCAGGCCGCCGCAGCCGGGCAGCAAGAATACCGTGCGTCAGATTTTCCAGTCGCGCTGGGAGATGGCAACCGAGGAATACGGCGCGTCATATACCTACCGAATTCGCGGCACGGCGTTTTTGTACCACATGGTGCGCCGGCTGGTTGGAACAATGGTGCAGGTGGGGCGGGGAAAGCTCACGCCCCAGGGATTTGAAGATATCATGCGCAGCCGCGATATCGAACGAGCGAAAGTGTTGGCGCCGCCGCAGGGATTAGTTTTGGAAGCGGTCGGCTATTCGCCGCGCATGGCGCAGAATATGACTTGTGAATTGGCCGAGGCGCCGCTGGAGGAATCTATATGAGAGCGCAAGTTCAGAAAACTTATGCCACCACGCCCAGCGTCATTGAGCGACGCTGGTGGCTGATCGACGCCAAGGGCATGACTTTGGGTCGAGTCGCTTCAAAGGTGGCGCCGCTGCTGCGCGGAACGCACAAACCCTACTTTACCCCGCACCTCGATACCGGCGATTACGTGATCATCGTCAACGCCGACAAGATCCACGTGACCGGCAAACGCATGGACCAGAAAGTGTACCACCGGCACAGCGGCTATCCCGGTGGTCTCAAGAGCCTGACCCTGCGCGAGCTAATGGCCAGGTATCCCAACCGCGCGATGAAGTACGCCATCAAAGGCATGTTGCCCAAGGGCCCGCTGGGGCGGCAGATGTTCAAGAAACTGAAAGTCTATGCTGGCGGGCAACATCCGCATCAAGCGCAGCAGCCCGAGAGCTTGGAATTATAAGTCAATTGACAGAAGAACAGCTGCCGCTCGACAAGATTTACCAGAGCAAGCAAGACCGCGAGCGGCGCCCCATGAGGAGCGAGTAGATGTCAGCACAGTATTATGAAGGAATCGGTCGCCGAAAATCCGCCTCGGCGCGCGTTCGGCTCTTCCCGGGCGGCACCGGCAGGTTCATCATCAACGGCAAAGAGGGCATGGAGTATCTGCCGCGTCTCGGTGATATGGAGACTTGCATCGCGCCCCTGACTCATATCGGCCAGGAACGCAGTTATGATGTATCCGTGCACGTGAACGGCGGCGGCATCACCGGGCAACGCGACGCCATTTTGCTGGGCATCGCGCGCGCCCTGGAAAAGATTGATCCCGACCTGCGCGGCGCCCTTAAACGGGAAGGTTTCCTCTCTCGCGACGCCCGCGTCAAGGAACGCAAGAAACCCGGCTTGAAACGCGCTCGTAAGGCGCCGACCTACACCAAACGCTAGCAGCGAAGTCTCTATACATAGTCTCGTATCAGCCGGATACCCGTATTGGCGTCCGGCCGATTTTAGTTTGGCCGGACGCGCAGGCTTGACGAATCGGACGCGTCTACGCATGATAGGCAGCGACTTCTTGACAGCCACGCGACTCAGCGAGGGGCGCGCCATTCTCATCACATCGCCTGACCAAATCACTGCCGACTGGCTGACGCAACGATTGCGCGACGGCGGATTCCTTGCGTATTATCGCGTCAACGATGTACGCCTCATTGGACGTGAGGAAAGTGGGGCGGCAACACGATTCAACTTGCGGATTCGCTACAGCGACATCAGTATGACGCGCAGCCTGCCAGACAATATGATTCTGAAGGTATATCGCGCCGGGAACCCGCTTGCTGATAGAGAAGTCACATTTTACCGTACCATCCTGCCTGCAATGCGCCAGCGATTCGGGGTAGGCGACCTGGGAGTCAGCGATGCCTTCGACGCCTTTTACGATATCGATGCTGATCAATCTCATGTGCTCATCGCCGGAATTCCGACCGGCTACAAAGAGCATCGTGAAGCAGTCCCGCCGACCGGACGCCACTACGCGCAGTTGGCCGAGACCATCGCCAAGATTCATGCGAGCTTCTGGAAACATGGCGATCTGGCGCTGACGGAAGCCCAACTGGAGGACCGCCTGGCGCGGCAGCGAGACGGCTTTGACCGCTTCCTCTCGGACGGGATGTTAAGACCGGACCCGGACCAGCGCGCCACGCTGAACGCGGTTGCCGGGCGAATGCCGGCGGATTTTCGCGAATCGCTCCTCAGCGGGCGGCATCTCACTGTCATCCACAACAATCTAAAACCGGGCAACCTGGTGTATTCGCATCGCGCTTGCCGCATCCTCGATTGGAAGGATTGGCGGACCGGTTTGGCGGTTGAGGACCTGGCCTACCTGATCGCATTCCATTGGCCTCCAGCCAAACGCAAATTTGAGGAAGCGCGCTTTCTGCAAAGGCATTGGGCGGAAATGAAACGCCACGGCGTCAGCGACTACGCCTACGAAGATTATCTGCGGCAATACCGCAGTGCCATTGGCTTGCGTCTGGGCGAAATGATCGGCTCCTGGCGGGTGGAAGACTGGCGCGACGGCAAGTGGCGGCTCTGGGACAGTATCTTGGCCGGGCTGCGCGCCTTTGACGAACACGATGTCAAGCAGCTTTTCCCGGGCTAGCGCCGGATGGATTGCCACAGATGATCACCATCATTGGCTTGGGTCCCGGTTCGATAGACCATTTGACGCGCCGAGCCTGGGACGTGCTCCAAAGCGCCGAAACGGTATACCTGCGCACCTCGCGCCATCCCTGCGTCTCGCAGCTGCCGGCCGCTGTCACGTGCCTCAGCTTTGACGAGGTTTACCAGAGCGTCGAGCGATTCGAAGATGTGTACGCCGAAATCGCCGAGCGCATTCTGGCAGCCGCCAAGCGTGATGGCCGAGCGGTATACGCGGTCCCGGGCGATCCACTGGTCGGCGAGGCCAGCGTCGCGCGCATCATCGACCGGGCGCGCGCGGAAGCGATAGACCTGGAAATTGTTCACGGCCTCAGCTTTATTGAGCCTTGCTTGTCGCTAATCGGGCACGATGCATTGGAAGGCTTGCAGATTCTGGACGCGCTTGTAGTGGCCGAGCTATACCATCCGCCGATTAACCCGGCGCTGCCGGCGCTTCTGGCGCAGGTCTACAGCCGCGATGTCGCCTCGAATCTCAAGCTGACGCTGATGAATCAATATCCCGACGAGTTTCAGGTTGCGCTGTTGCATGCGGCTGGCGCCCCAGGCGCTGAAGTAGAATCGCTAAGCCTCTATGAGATCGACCGCAGTTCCAAGATTGACATCACGACTTCGCTTTACCTGCCAGCCCTGGACGAACTCAGTAGCTTTGAATCGCTGCAGAACATCATCGCCCATTTGCGCGCTCCAGAAGGCTGTCCCTGGGATCGCGAGCAGACGCATAAATCGCTGCGTCCCTTTCTCATAGAAGAAGCCTACGAAGTTCTGGATACGCTAGACGATGACAGCCCGCAGGCGCTTTGCCAGGAATTGGGCGATCTGCTGCTGCAAATCCTCTTGCATACGCAGATTGCAATCGACGAAGGCGAGTTCTACATGGCGGACTTGCTGCGGGGCCTGAACGAGAAGATGCTGCGGCGTCATCCGCACGTATTTGGCGATGTGGCGCCGACCAGCGATCTGGCCCAGCTCTCGCGCATCTGGAACGAAGTCAAGGCGGCGGAAAAGGCTGAGACCAACCAGCAGAGCGACTCGCTATTGGATGGCGTTGCCAAGGCCGCGCCGGCGCTATTTGTCGCGCAGCGATATTCCGCCCGCGCCGCCAAAGTCGGATTTGACTGGCCCGATATCGCCGGTGTAGAGTCCAAATTCAGGGAAGAATTGGCTGAAGTGCTGGACGCCGATAGCACCGAGGAGCGAGTCAAAGAACTAGGCGATTTGCTTTTCGTCACGGTGAATTGGCTGCGCTGGCTCGGCGTTGACGACCCGGAGAGCTTGCTGCGCAGCATCAACGCCAAGTTTTATCGCCGCTTCAAGCATGTGGAGTCTCAAGCGGCGGACGCGGGCAAGCCGCTGGGCGACTTTACCTTGGACGAACTTGATAGCTGGTGGCAGGATGCCAAGCGCCTGGGCTTGTGATGGATCAAGCAAGCGGCTTGCTGGAAGGCCGTCTCTCGGTTGAAGCGGCAATGGAGGCGGGCTGGCGCGATGTGCATCGGATTCTGATTGACAGCCAGAAGCGTTATGACCGGCGACTCAGCGGCTTGCTGCGCCAAGCTGATGCAGCCGATATTCCAGTCGCCTTCGTGACAAGCGACGCTATTCAGCAACGGGCTGGCGGCAACTCCCATGGCGGCGTCTTGGCTGAGGTTGGCGAGCGCAGATTTTGCGATCCGGCGGATTTGCTGCCAGTAGAGCGAGCGGCCTTCATCGTCATGCTGGATGGCATTGAAGACCCCTACAACTTCGCGGGCGCTGTCCGCTGTTTGTACGCGGCCGGCGTCGACGGCCTTGTCCTCCGCCCGCGCAATTGGACCAGCGCTAGCGCCATTGTCGGCCGGGCCAGCGCCGGCGCCATCGAGCGGATGCCCATGGCGATTGCGGAGACCGCGGCGCAAGCGGCAGACTCTTATCGCGCGCAGGGATTACAGATCGCGGTCGCCGCCAAGTCGGCGCGCTCACGCTCTCCCGATCAGGCGGATTTGACGCGGCCAACATTTCTGCTCATCGGCGGCGAGCGGCGCGGCGTGACCCGCTCCTTTGCGCAGTCTGCCGACCTGACGCTGGAGATTCCCTACGGGCGCGATTTTGACCAGTCCTTGGGCACAGTGGCCGCCACAGCCATCATCGCGTTTGAGGTCAAGCGACAGCGCGAGGCTGCGCTAGCGTAGGGCAAGAGGCGGGCGATTGCCTGTCGCGAACTAGCAACCTCTGCTAGTATGCCAAGTGATCTCAACCGCTGAACTCAACGAACAGGAGACGCTACATGAAGGCACTGATTCTCGCCGCGGGGCAAGGCACACGCCTGCGTCCTGTCACATTGACCATGCCCAAGTCGCTGGTGCCTGTTGCCAATCGCTGGCTGATTAATTATGCGCTGGATGCCTTGAAGAAGGCGGGATTGACCGATATCGGCATCGTCGTCAACAACCTGGATTCGCCCATCGTCGCCAACCTGAAAGACGGCAAGTCTGTCGGCGTCAGAATCGAGTATATCGTTCAGGATGAGCAGCTCGGCCTGGCCCATGCGACATCGCTCTGCCGCGACTTCGTCGGCGATGAACCCTTCACTGTCTTTCTCGGCGACAATATCTTCCAGGACAAGATGACCGACCTCTTGACCTCTTTCGCGGACTCGAGCGATGAAGCCGCCGTCGTTCTGGCCTCAGTGCCTGATCCGTCGCGCTTTGGCATCGCCGAAATCGCCAACGGAAGCATTGTGCGCGTGGTGGAGAAACCGCAAGATCCGCCCTCCAACCTGGCCATCGCCGGCGTGTATCTCTTCCGCAAGTCCATCTTCGACGCCATCGGCCGCATCAAGCCATCGGGCCGCAACGAACTGGAAATCACGGACGCTATTCAGGTTCTGATCGATGACGGGCTGCCGGTGACCTCTTACGAGCTGAGTGGCTGGTGGATCGACGCCGGCAAACCCGATGCCATCATCATGGCCAATCAATTGGTCTTGGAAGAACTGCCTTATACGCCGGCGCCCGAAGCCAGCCAGCAAATCGAAGGGCAGAGCGAGGTCTCTCACCGCGTGTTGATCGGGCGCGGCAGCCGCGTCATCGACAGCGTGATTCGCGGACCGGTAATCATCGGCAAGAACACCATCATTCGCAACAGCTATGTTGGGCCCTACACCTCGATTGGCGACAACGTCGTCTTGGATGGCAGCGAAATTGAAGCCAGCATTGTCATGAAAGACTGCGAGATCCGCAACATTCTCGGGCGGATTGACCGCAGCCTGCTGGCGGATAATGCTCGGGTCACCTCGGCCGCGCACGTGCCCGATGCTCACCGCTTCGTACTGGCGGAAAACAGCTACGTACAATTCTAGCGCTCATCCCAGCGAGCGCGGCGGCAGCAAATTTCGCCGCCGCAGGAAATCCGCTTCGGGGCCCATCCAGGCGAATCGCCGCAGGTCAACTTTGCCCCGGCTGTCAAATTCGACGCCCTCCGCTTCCAGCAAGCGTCTCTGCTCGTCAGCCTGCGGGCTATCAGGCGGAAAGCTGATCGTGCCGCGACTGTTGATGACGCGGTGCCAGGGGATTGACTCTCCCCGCGGCGTCTTGCGCAGCGCCGTGCCCACCCAGCGAGGCGCCAGCCGCTTCATGCGCGCCGGCTCCATGTCCTCGTCCGGCGGTATCATCGAGGCGATCTGGCCATAACTGCTGACCGCTCCGGCGGGAATCTCGCGCACGATTTCCCATACCGTCTCGAAGAAGGTCTTGGCATTAGGCGGATTAAACATTTGCAGTCCATAATTGAGGCGGGAAGTTGTTGCGGACTGCATTAAACGCGCGCCGCATTTGGACGAACGGGAGAACGATATGCGCTTGATTGGGCTGACGATTGCAGCTGTCAACATGAAAGAGATGGTGCGCTTCTATAATGCCGTCTTCGGCGCCGGGCTCAAGCAGACGGTGCATATCGGCGATCAGCAATTCTACGGCGGCGCGCTCGCGGGTCTGGATGTGGTGCTTTGTCCCAATGCCATCGCCGGTGTGGTGGCCGAGCAGAATCGTCAGCAATTCCGCTTTGAAGTCAGCGATATCGAAAAGGTGATGGAGCAGGGCCTGGCGAATCATGGCAGCGAGATCAACCCGGTAGACGAATACAAAGGCGCCAAGGTTGCCTCCCTGGCCGATCCCGATGGCAATACCATTGAATTTGTCGAGCAGGTCTCATAAGGCGGCGCGAATGCTGCGCGTCAGTTCCTCCGGCGTCGGCGCATAATTGCCCAGATGGCGCACGACGATGCCGCTGGCGTAATTGGCCAGTTGGACCGCATCGGCCGCCGCAGCGCCCCCAGCCATCGCCAGCGTGGTGGTCGCGATGGCGGTGTCGCCAGCGCCGACCGTGTCGAAGACATCGCTGACGCTTGGCGCCGGGCAATGTTGAGTCTCGCCGTCACAAGCGACCGTGGCGCCGCGATTGCCGCGGGTGATGATTGCCGCGCGACATGCGTCTAGCGCGCTCGCCAATTCCAGCGCGGCCCGGCTGAAATCGTCATCACTGACTAACTCGCGATTGAGGTATCGCTGCGCGTCATCGGCATTGCACTTAATGAGATCCAAACCGCCGAAGCTGGCAAATTTGCCTTGCACGTCTGCTGCGATCAGAATCCCGGTACGGCGGCAGAGCTCCCGAATGCGCTTCACCAATTCCGGCGTCAGCAAGCCGCCATGATAATGGGAGAGCAATACCGCATCCGCTTGCTCAAGCCGGCTCTCGGCGAATGCAACAATCTGTGATTCTGTTTCTTCATCGATGGCGCGGCGCGTCAGCGTGTCGATGCGCGTCACTTGCTGCGGAAAGCGCAGCCCCATCTGCGCCAGGATGCGCGTCTTGACCGTTGTCGGTCGATCAGCGCAGCGGATTAGCCCGCTGGCATCAATCCCTTTGTCTTCCAGGGTTTGGACGAGGCGCGTACCGGCATCATCTTCGCCGATCACGCCCACCTGTACCGCGCGGCTGCCGAAGGAGACGATATTCGCGGCTGGATTGGCGGAGCCGCCGGCGATATAGCGCTTGGACTCCAGCTCAAGCACCGGTACCGGCGCTTCCCGGCTCACGCGCGTCGGCCTGCCGGTAATGTATTCGTCCAGCATCACATCGCCGATGACCAAGACCGTCTTTCCGGCCAGTCCGGCTACCTCTGACAGAAGATATGCGGGCATGCTTGCTCTTTCGCTCTGCTGACGCATTCCAGTTTACAACAAAACCCATTCTTGAATGAAGGCAGGCATGCGGCTTAGCGTCTTGCTTGCCGCCGGACGGCCAGCACGAAGCGCGGCAATCGCAGCATGCGCCGCCAGCGCCAGGGCTGTCTCAGCAAGCGATAGAGCCACTCGAGGCCACGCTGCCGCAGCCACTGTGGCGCGCGCGGAATGACGCCGGCGATAAAGTCGAGCGAGCCGCCGACGCCCATCGCCATTGATACCTGCAAACGCGGCAAGTTGCGCGCGATCCACTTGTCTTGCTCGGGCGCGCCGTAGGCTACAAAGAGAATATCGGCGCCGCTGCCATTGACCAGCTCGACGATATGGTCTTCCTCGCTGGCTGAGGGACTGCCGCCGTATGTGCCAGCGACGTTCAGGCCGGGGTAGCGTTCTTGCAGGATCGCCGCGGCCTTCTCCGCCACACCCGACGCTGCGCCCAAGAAGAATATCTTCCAGCCGCGCTCGGCGGCATGGCGGGCGATATAAGGAACGCCATCCGAGCCCGTCACCCGCTCCGGCAGCGGCGCGCCCAGGAAGCGGCTCGCCCACAGCAGCCCAACCCCGTCAGGCACGCAGATAGCCGCGCGCTGCAGAATGGCGAAGAATATCGGATCCCGCTGCGCGATCATGATGAATTCCGGGTTGACTGTGCAAACGTGCCGGGCGCGGCCGCCCGCGCGAATCCAACGGTCAATCTCTAGCAGCCAAGTCTGATACGTGATCGAATCGACTGGTACATCAAGGATTCTCAGTCGCTTGTCCCGCTCAAGCGTCGGCGGGCTTGCGCTGAAATCAACCGTAGGCGAGTGTTCCTTGTCCAGCACGCGTCGGGCGGCATCGGTGACTTGCTCCACGGTCACTAGCTTCATGCAGGTCCGCGCCGCGCAGCCTCCGCGCGCGCCAATATAATGCCCGATGTAGCTGCAGGGGCTGCATTCGACGCCGCTGCGCAGAACGGTCGCTTGAGCGCCGATCGCCCAGGGTCGCCAGGCGTCGGCATTGCTGGGCCCGAATATGCTGACCACCGGCGTGCCGGTCGCCGCGGCAATATGCATGACTCCGCTGTCCGCGCCGATGAAAAGATCCGCGCCTGCTATAAGATCCGCCAATTGCGGCAGCGTCGTCCGGCCCACCAGATCCATAGTGTTCACGTCCGCGAGCTGCTCGGCGATGCCGGGCTCGTCTTCTCGCGATCCAACCAGCACAATCTCGGCCTCGTGGCTTTCGCTGAGCTGACACGCTACCTCCGCAAAACGTTCCGCCGGCCAGCGACGAGCCCTGCTATAACCGCCGCTGCCAGTGTGCAAGACGACTCTCGGCTTGTCGCGGACAGATGTCATTCTGCCCGCCAAGGGCTCGCGCCTCACCTGCGCCGGACGCGGCTCGCGGCTCGCGCCCAGCAGCCCCACCAGCTCCAGCCAATACTGCGCCTGATGCAGCGCGCCGAATCCCGCATCGTCAATGGAGTTTGTCAGAAAGCCGATATTATGGTTCTTTAAGCCGACGACGCGCTTGGCGCCGCAGGCTTTGGCAATCAGCCAGAACTTGAAGACGCCAGCCCGCAGCGTGAAATGATGAAAGAAAAGCACTGTATCGTACTTGCGCCGGCGCAGACTGAAGATTAGCCGCAGATTCGCCGGCGAGTAGAACGACCGACCCGCGCTGCCGCCGCGCTTTAGTGGGATCGCCGCGTCGATTAAACCGGGCGGGACGACCGGTAGCGCATGCTCCGAAGCCAGGAGGTCGATAGCAGCTTGCGGATAGGCTTCGCGCAGGGCGGCTAGTGCGGGCGTGGTCAGCACCAGGTCGCCGATATCCGCCAGTTGCGCCAGCAGCAGTCGCGGTTGGTTCGATTCAGCATACATATCAGATAGCCGCCGTGTCCATTGAAGACGGCGCGCCCAGCGCTGCAATGGCCTGCATCACCTGCTCAGCTGCGGCGGCCCAGGTGAATCGCTCGACGCGTTGACGTCCACGCAGAATCAACTTTCGGCGCAGAGCTTCGTCAGCGCTGCAGCGGATCATGGCTTCAGCGATTTCCGCTACGCTGAGTGGATCGACCAGCAGCCCGGCGTCGGCGACGATCTCGCCCAGGCTGGATGTCTCGCTGACGATGACCGGCGTCTCCGCATACATGGCTTCAATGGCGGGGAAGCCAAAACCTTCGTATAAGCTGGGAAACACCAAGGCAATCGACCCAGCCAGCAGACCCGGCTTGTCGGCTTCGTCGATGTAACCGGCGAGCCGGACATTGCGCGCCCCATCCAGCCAGCTGTCCTCAAACAGCCAGCCCTTGCCGCCAGCCAAGACCAACGCAGTTTCATCGTCATCCTGCTCTTTTTGCCAGCGCGCGAATGCTTGTACCAGACGCTTGATGTTCTTGCGCGGCTGCAGTGTGCCAAGAAACAAAAAATACCGCTCCGGCAGCTCATATTTGGCGCGCGCGGCGGCGATATCCGCGGCCGTCGCCCGCAGGCAGTCGCCATCGACGCCGGGATAGACCACAGTAATCTTGTCCGCATTTGTCCCGTAGTAGCGGCGCAGGTCGTCGGCCGTGGCCTGGCTGTCGGCCAGAACGATATCAGCCCGCGCTTGGCTATAGCGAGTGGTCGCGTCCAAATAGGCCCGCTGCATGGGCGGATGCGCGGCCGGGAAGACCTTGAAGCCCAGATCGTGCACCGTGGCGATGGCGCGTCCGGGAAAGAGCGCCGGCAGTGTATGAGCCGGTACAAAGGTGATATCCGGCCGCGATTGCCAGAGCGCAGCCGCAAAGCGCAGATGCGTCCATAGGCGCGGGAAGGGAATGACGATCTGTTTAACGCGCGCCGAATCAGCGAATAGGCCCGCGGGCGGATGGTCTCGCAAGTAAAGCGCGATGCGATGAGGTTGCCTCAGACTTTCATTGGCGGCGAGCAAAGCTTGGATCAGACGCAGCGAGTAATGCTCAGTACCAGTTGGTCGGGAGGATGTACTGCGGCTGGCGTCTATCGCGATGTGTAAGGGCATACCTTGGTCCGGCGCCGGTCGCTTGGCATGTGAGCTTAGAGCCCAATGATGTGGTCGCCGTCTCGACTGTTGTATACATGGCGCGTATCCACGATGACGCAGCTATTCGCCGCGATCTCTCGCCAGTCAAAGGCGGAATGATCTGTGACGACAACCACGCAATCCGCGCTTCGCAGCAAGGCCGTGCTGAAGTCTGCTCTGCTGATCAGAGTCTCGGGATCCAAGCGAAGTTCCGGTACGTGAGGATCACAGTACACAACATCGGCGCCTCGCTGGCGCAGCAGGCTGATAATGTCGAGCGCCGGGCTCTCGCGGACGTCATCCACATCGCGCTTGTAAGCCGCGCCCAAAATAAGCACTTGCGAGCCGCGTACCGACTTCTGCTGGTCGTTTAGCGCCTGCGTGATTTTATCGAGCACATAGAGAGGCATGGACGCGTTTACCTCACTCGCCAATTCGATGAAGCGCGCGTTGTAATCCAGCGTGCGCAGCTTCCAGCTCAGGTAGTGCGGATCGACCGGGATGCAATGACCGCCCAGGCCCGGCCCGGGATAAAAGGGCATATATCCGAAAGGTTTGGTGGCGGCGGCATTGATGACTTCCCAGACGTCAATATCCAGCTTGTCGCACATCAGAGCCATCTCGTTGACCATGCCGATGTTGACCGCGCGAAAGGTATTCTCCAGCAGCTTGACCATCTCGGCAGCTGTTGGCGAGCTGACGCCGATGATCTTGTCCACCGCCGCTTGATACAGCGCTTGCGCCACTTCCGTGCAGCTGTTCGTAATGCCGCCGACCACTTTGGGCGTATTGCGAACGGAATACTGTCGGTTGCCCGGATCGATCCGCTCAGGTGAATAAGCCACGAAGACTTCTTGGCCGACCTTGAGCTGCTCGCGCGTAATCTCGGGCAGTATGATTTCTTCGGTTGTGCCGGGGTAGGTCGTGCTTTCCAATACGATGAGCATGCCCGGCTGGCAAATCTCGGCGATCGACTGGGCCGCCTGGCTGATGTATGACATGTCGGGGTCGCGCGTTTTGCGCAGCGGCGTTGGCACACAAATGCTGATGGCATCGACCGCGCGCAGATCGGCGTAGTCGCAAGTTGCGCTCAGCCTCCCGGCCTCAACGAGCCTGCTGACGCTTTCAGCCGGCACATCATCAATATAGCTGCCACCGGCGTTGAGCGTGCGTACTTTGTCTTCGTCCACATCCAAGCCCAGCACCGTGAATCCGGCGCCGGCGAACTCGACCGCCAGCGGCAAACCGACATAACCGAGGCCGGCCACTGCCACGATGGCTGTGCGGTCCGCAATCTTGCCCAGCAATAACTGTTTGTAATTCATTGCCGTCCTGTGTGGCTGTCGTGACACAACTCAATTATAGTACGGCGCTGCCTAGGCCTATGGGTAAATGTCAAGCAAACAGGGCAATCGCATCAAATTATTTTCAACACAGAGAGCGCAGAGGGCACAGAGTTTTACGAGTTTAGACGACTATTCTATTAAATCTGCGGCTTGGAATAGGCAACAGTAACTAGCGAAACGTGAATCACAAATCACAGTTCAAACATGACATGAACACATATTTCTTGTTTTTCTCTGAGCTCTCTGAGCTCTCTGAGCTCTCTGTAGTTGGTTTTCAGTTTAGATTCCCGTCTTTTCAGCCGATATCATTTTGGCGCCATTGCCCTGGCAAGCAAAGCCACAACTGGTTCTACACCGGCAAGGTGGCAGATGCTTGAAGAATGGTGACGCCAGAGGAAGGGCCGGGTCTCTCGTTGGCGCCGAGAGACCCGGTAGCAATCTACACAGCGATTTCCCGCTGCTCATAGCGGTAGAGCGCCGCCAGCAGCATAAGCACTGACAAGCCCACGAATCCGGCGATATGCGGCCAGATGAAGCCCTGGGACAGAATTTCGCCGGTATTGTAGTACGTCAGGAAGGAAACGGCGCCCACAGACTCGGCCACCGTGCCTTCGGCCGCCGCGCCGATCGTCTGCAGCATATAGCTGATGATGACGAAGGCGGTCACAATGCCGAGCGCCATCGTCCGCCGGCGCGCGAGCACGGCGATCAGCATGGTCGCCGCCATGACGAAGACCATCAGCGGGATGAGATAGAAGGTGACTTCCGCCAGGAGCGCCACATCCAGTTCGACGCCGCCCAGTATGACGCCGGCATAGAGTCCCAGATAGATCAGCACGACCACGCCCACAACGCTCACCGCATAAGCCAGGAACTTCTCAACCATGACCTGCGCGCGCGATATGGGCAAGCTCAAGAGCACATCGCTGGTGCCTTCGTCTTCTTCGTTGGCGCTGATTCGCATACCCATGACTACTGGGTAGACGGCGAATATCAAGGCCGATTTGCCGAAGAAGCCGAGGGCCACAAAGCCTTCATTGGTGGTGAATACCGCCAGGTCATCGCCAACGCCTACCATGGCCAGGATCACCGGCGGGAAGCTCTCCAGTAGCGCGGACATTGCCTGCATATCGAAAAGCGGCACCATCAACACAATCAGCAGCGCCATCGCCGCCAATCCGACCCCCCAATAGACCATCTGCTTCCAGGTCTGCTTGAGCGTCTCGAGGAATACTGAAGCAATCATTTTGCGGCCTCCTAGATGCCGATGTCTCGGCTGACAAACATTTTCAGGGACAGGGCGAAGCCGACCAAGGCGGCCAACAGCAGCACGACAGTATTCGCAGGGTCATAGGTACCCAGCACGAATCCCTCGCCATGCACGTAGCTGAAGTAGGACAGGCTCTCCATCAGATCAGCGGCAGCGCCACCCGCGGCCGCGCCGATAGCGTTGAACAAGTAGCTGACGATGACGAAGGCGGCCGACAATGCGATCGCCACAGACCGCCGGCGCAAGACGGTCGCCAGCAGGCTAGTCACCGTCATCACCAGCAGCAGGCCTGGGTACAAATTCAGTATGCTGGCGAAGACGACACCGTTCTGCGCTTCGATATTTAGCCCGATCAAGCCGCCGACGGTTATGGCTGCGGTCAAGACGATGATCGCCAGTCCAATCAGCGCGTAGCCGAGCCAACGTTCCAACATATACGCCGCGCGCGAAATCGGCAGCGACAGGATCACATCCATCACGCCGGACTGCTCGTCATTGGCTGTAATGTTCAAGCCGGACATCACGGCGAATACGGACAAGAATATCGCCGCTTCCGATAAGAATACCGAGACGATCCAGCCTTCAGATGTCGTTAAAATCGCCACATCGCTGGCGCCAAAGGCTTTGAGCACGGCGGGCGGCATGGAACTGAGCAGGTCGGCGTAACCCGAAATGATATCCGGGCTGGCTGCGATGAAGTCGATATAAAGCCCCAAGGCGCCGAGCCCCAATCCCCAATAGAGAATCTGCTTCCAGGATGTGCGCAGGGTGTTGCCAATTACGATGCCGCTCATTAGCTCTTCTCCTTCTCGCCGCTATAGTAGGCCAGGAAAATTTCCTCGAGCGTCGGCTCTTCAACGTGCAGCGTTTCCACATAACCGTCGCTGATTGCCCGCAACAGCGGATCAAAATCGCCGATCATGCGCATCCGCACGCGCGCGCCGTTTGCGCTGACATCCGTAATCGATGGCATATTTGCCAGCTTCTGCTGCAATCCGGCGGGAACGGCATCGCGGAAGCTGACATCGACCCAGTTGAATTCGACATTGGTGATCTTCTCTACCGATTCCACCGCCTTGAGTTCGCCATCGCGCAAGATGCCCACGCGGTCGCATATCGCTTGAACTTCGCTCAAGACATGGGACGACAGAAATACGGTTTTGCCCTTGTCGCGATATTCGTCCATCATCGTGTGGAATGTCTGCTGCACCAGTGGATCAAGGCCGCCGGTCGGCTCGTCCAGGATCAAGAGCTCGGGCGAATGCATCATGGCGATGACGAGCCCCAGCTTGCGTTTGTTGCCGGACGACAGGTCGCGCACCTTTTTGGTCGTATCCAGATCGAGGCGTTCGGCCAGCTCGCCGGCGTGTTTGACGATGCTCGGCGCTTCGCCTCTTACGCTGGCGACATAATGGATGATCTGATCGCCTGTACGCCCCTCCCACAAGCTGAGCTCGGCGGGAAAGAAGCCGATGCGCCGGTGAATCTCCACGCTGTCGGCGCGCACGTCCAGGCCGAAAATCGTGGCGCCGCCCTGGCTCGGTCGGATCAGGTCCAGCAGCAGGCGAATGGTTGTGGTTTTGCCCGCGCCATTCGGCCCCAGATAGCCGAATATCTCCCCGCGGTTAACGCTGAGATCCAAGTTGCTTAGCGCTACGGTCTGCTTGGCGCCAGAGCCGTAGTTTTTCGACAGCCCCCTCATTTCAATGATGGAAGCGGACGCCATTGTGGTTTTCCTTTCGTTGACGTTTGTGGCTGCTTGCGCGTCCAAAACCCGCGGGCAACCTGACCTGATTATAGTTCGCGCTTAAAATGCTGGTCAAGAAGAATCGGCCGGCACGCAGGGCAAATGCATCAGATTATTTTCAACAAAGAGAGCGCAGAGGACACAGAGTTTAAGGCGTTTTAACGACTATTCTAATAAATCTGCGGTCTGGATTAGGCAACAGTCACTAGCGAAACGTGAACCACAGATCACAGTTCAAATAAGACATGAACACATATTTTCTGTATTTCTCTGCGCTCTCTGCGCCCTCTGTAGTTGATTTTCAGTTTAGATTCCCACTTTTCAGCCGCTATCACTTTGATCCAATTGTCCTGGCCCGGCACGAAGAATTTGTGGGTTCGATACTTGGGCGCCGAGGAGAAACGAGCGCGACGCGCCCTGATCTCCGGCGTTCCGGACGCCAAGGCGTGTCGCTGTTTTGTTGACCGTCTTGCGCGAAAGCCGACGAATCAGCTGCAGTTCGTAGTAATGGACTCCGCGCCGCCGAGATAAGGGCGCAGGACCTCGGGTATCTCGATGCTGCCATCGGCGCGCTGGTAATTCTCCATGATGGCGATCATCACGCGCGGCGTCGCCAGGCCACTGCCGTTCAGCGTATGCAAGTAGCGCGATTTGCGCGTGCCGCCGGGGTAATAGCGCAGCATGGTCCGCCGCGCCTGAAAGGTCTCGGTATTGCTGCACGAGCTGACCTCGAGCCACTCTTCGCAGCCCGGCGACCACATCTCGATGTCGTATTTCTTGGTAGCGCTGAAGCCCAGGTCGCCGGTCACAATCTCCAGCCGGCGATAGGGAATGTCCAGTTGGGCGCAGATTGCTTCCGCCTGGCCGGTCATCGTCTCGAGTTCGTCATAGCTGGTTTCAGGCGTGGTGAACTTGAACATCTCCACTTTCTCGAATTGATGCACGCGTTTTATGCCGCGCACATCGCGCCCGGCGCTGGCTTTCTCGCTGCGGAAACAAGGCGTATGCGCCACGTAATTCAGCGGCAGATCGGCTTCGTCCAGTATTTCGTCACGATGCAAATTGGCGATGGCGACCTCAGCCGTCGGCAGCAGGAACTTGTTCTCGTCCGCCAGCCCATATACGGTGTCGCGAAACTTGGGAAATTGCGCCGAGCCGTAGAGCATGTCCCCCTGCACGATGTATGGCGGGTAGATTTCCGTATAGCCGTTGGCTCGCGCATTATCCAGGAAGAAGCTGATCAGCGCGCGCTGCAGCCGAGCGCCCCAGCCCGTCAGCACATAATAGCGGCTGCCCGATAACTTGACGCCGCGCTCGAAGTCGATGATGCCCAGCGCCGGTCCCAACTCCCAATGCGGCTTGGGCTCGAAATCGAACTCGCGGAAGGTACCGACCGGTTGATGCGCCAGGTTGCTCTCTTCGCTCTCAGCTACAGGGACGCTATCGTGGGGCAGGTTGGGCAGCCAGAGCATATTCTCCCGCAGTTCCGCTTCAACCGACTCAATCCGATCGAAACCCTCGTTGATCTCGTCGCCCATCAAGCGCAACTCGCGTATCAGCTCGTCAAAGGCGCCTTTGAGATCGACTTCTTCGACGGCAGTAACATCGGCCGAACCTTCCATTAAGCCGCTGGCTCGGTCGTACTCCGCAACGCCAATCGCCCCGCAGGCCGCATGCGCGCGCGCCGCTTTCTCTTCATCGCTCATCGCTTTATTGCCGCGCAGCTTGCCCATCGCGCGATTGAGCTTGTTGCGCGCCGCTTGGGCGGTTTCAATTCTTGTCCGTGTCTGGCGCCGCTCTTGGTCTAACATGACGATGCTGTCGATGCGCGCTATGGCGCCTTCATCGTTCAGCTTCTTAATCTGTTCTTTTACCCAATCCGGCTTCTGCCGAATCAGCGCAATATCAAGCATGGTTTCGTCTCTCCTTGAGAATCTCCGTCTGCCTGGATTCCACGATTGCTATGTGGCTCCCACACGCCGCAGCCATTCATGGCCCGGTAAAGCGGCGCATGGATCTAAGATTCGCTATTCGTGGAGCTTGCGTTTGAGGACTCATAGCGGGCGCGGGCCCAATCCGGCGCGTCCTCCGGCAGGGGTTTGCGCAGATCCAGCCTGAAGCGGCGCCAGGCGATCGCCAGGCCAATCGCTACGCTAGCGATGACGAGCGCGTCAAATACTTCGGGCCTCATGAATTCCAGGAACACGGCCAGCTTACCTCTCGCGATAAAGCGCCAGCAGTTGATCGGCGATGAACGTTGCCCAATCGGGCGCCGGAATCATAGCGGTGCGCATGCGCTCGAATTCGACCAGATGCACAACATACTGCGTCGTCGTCAGACTATTACCCAGCAGCTTGTTCAAAGGGTCGCGGAGATAGCCGGCGTACCAAATCGGCCAGTCGGGATCGTCGCGATCCGGTTTGGTATAGGCTTGCTGATGCGCCGGTCCCACTTCATGCAGTAAGGTAATCAGCGCTGCTCTAAGGTCTTTCACAAACCAGGTCCTTCATCCGCCGGAAATCTTCTTTTGGCTAAGCGAATTCCAGAAATCGCTGAATTCAACCGCTTCCAACTGCTCGCACACGCGATAAAGCCGCTCGTCGGTCATGACGTACAAGACGCCGGCGAAGGCTTTGCGTAAATTCCGCAACTGCGGCCGGGCGCCGTCCAGCGCGTTTGCCATGCGAAACTCGACGCCCACATTGTAAGCCGGAAGATAAAGCGCGAGCTTGCGCTTGGAGCCTTCCAGCCGAACATCAAGCTGCACCTCAAGCTGACGCACCGCGGCGTCGAGCATAAATTGGCCGCGCAGGTCAAATTCGGTGGGCGCCGGCGCGCGCAAATGCGGATAGAGCAGCACATCGCGGATGCTCACTTGGTCGGTCAGAAGCATGACCATCCGGTCCACGCCACTGCCGAATCCGCCGTTGGGCGGCATGCCGTAGCGCATGGCATTGAGATAATCTTCGTCCAGCGGCGTCGTCTCATCCGCCTCGTCCGCGTACAGTCGCTTCATCTCCACAAAGCGATCCTGCTGATCGCGCGGATCGTTGAGCTCGGTGAAGGCGTTGCCCATCTCCATACCGGCGATGAAGAACTCGAAGCGCTCCGTGTGGCTGTCGATATAGCGGAGCTCCTTTTCGTCGCAGACCGCTTCGCCGCCTTGTATGCGCTTGGCGAAGGGCGACATATCGCGCGGGTAATCCTTGATGATGGTGGGCTGCGTCAAGCGGGGCTCGACAAAGTTGCCCAGCAGATGCTCGACAATCATTCGGCCCCAGGTATCCGACGGCTTAAGCCCCTCGGCCAGGCCGCGCCCTTCCAGGTACTCGAAAAGCGAATCGCTGCAAGGGTAATCCATATAATCAAAACCGAGCATCTCCTGCACAGATTCGCGAATGCTGAGGCGTTTCCAGGGCGGCGTCAAGTCAATCGTCTCGCCTTGATAGTTTATGCGGGCGGATCCCGTCACCTGCTCGGCCGTATACGCGAACATACGCTCGGTAATATCCATCACGCCGACATAGTCGATATAGGCTTTGTAAAACTCGAGCATAGTGAATTCGGTATTGTGCTTGTAGCTGACGCCCTCGTTGCGGAAGTCGCGGCCGATCTCGTAGACCGCGTCGTACCCGCCGACCAGCAGCCGCTTCAGATACAGCTCAAAGCTGATACGCAGATACAAGTCCTGATGCAGCTGATTGTGATGCGTAACGAAGGGCCTCGCGGCGGCGCCGCCGTATAGCGGTTGCAGTATCGGCGTCTCCACCTCCAGCATGCCCTCATTATCCAGGAAGTCTCGCAGCGCCTTGATCGTCCGCGCCCTTTTGACAAAGACATCACGCACGGGCTTGTTGACCGCCAAATCGGCATAGCGCTGTCGATAGCGCGATTCAACGTCTGTGAATTCGCCGTATTCGATGACGTTTCCGTCTTCCTGGCGCTGTTCTTTTACAACCGGCAGGGGAGTCAAGGCTTTGCTGATCAGGCGCAAATGCCGCACAGCCACGCTGATCTCGCCGGCGCGCGTGCGCATCATCGCGCCGCTGGCCTGCACAAAGTCGTCGACATCAATCAGCTTGCGCCGGACCTGCTCGTAAACTTTCTCGCCCAGGTCGTTGACGCGCAGAAACAACTGCACGCGTCCGCTTTCGTCTTCGATATGCGCGAAGGACACTTTGCCTTTGCTGTTAAGCCGGCGAATGCGGCCGGTGACCGTCACTTCAAGCGGGTCAGCAGCAGCACTTTCAGCGCCAGCGCCAGCCCGCTCTTCTTGCGTTAGAAACGCCTTCACAGCATCGGCTATGCTGCAGCTGCGGCTCACGCGCGCCGGATAAAGCTCAACGCCCAAAGCTTGCAAGCGCTCTGCCTTTTCCAGCCGCTCAAGTTCAAGTTTCGTCGGTTGCCACATGAGGCGGCCAGTCTCCCTGATCGCATTTGGCGTATTGCGCACCCGTGAAGCAGCACCCATGTCGCCGAGATTTCCTGCGCTGTTCTGGTAGCAGATTAGTATAAATCGCGCCGGAATTACAGATGGAATCGATTGCCGAAAACTGGCGAAAATCAGCGCTTGCAATTTCTGCGAAAAAGACTAACGTAGGGGAATTTGCACAAAATGTTGCAGGTTTTGCCGCCGAATGCAAGAAACTGAGGACCCACAGCCTCCCAATCGCTGGCTTATCACGCTGCTGGTGGTTTCACTGGCGCAGGCGCTGGGCACGGGTGGCATCTCCCTCGTTTATCCCTTCTTGCCACTCTACGTACAGACCTTAAAGGACGCGCAATTCATCAGCCCGGAATTGCTGGCCGGGATTGTCATTGCCGCGCCGCCGCTTGTGGCTACCATCTCGACGCCCTTTTGGGGGCGCCTGGCCGATCAATACGGCCGCAAGAAGATGGTCATGCGCGCCATGTTCGGCGCCTCGATCATTCTGGCGCTGATGGCTTTCGCGCAGACGGCTTTCGCGCTGATCGCCCTGCGCGCCCTGCAAGGCCTGACCAGCGGCATCATCGCAGCCAACATGGCTTTGGTCGCCGGTGAAAGCCCGCGCGAGCGCATCGGCTTTGCGCTGGGCACGCTGCAAGTGGGCTTGTTCGGTGGCGTGGCGGTGGGTCCAATTGTGGGCGGCGTGCTTGCGGAGCGTTTTGGATTTCAAGTTCCTTTCTTGTTCACATCCGCAATGTTGGTGTTGGCCGGTGTTTTAGTCACTCTCGGCGTTCGCGAAAGCTATCAGCCGCCCGCCGGCAGCCGCCTAGACTTGAACCCCTTGAAGATGGTTCGCGCCTGGAAAGGCATCTTGCGTGCTGGCGGCGTCAAGACGGTTTATTCGCTGCGCTTTCTCAATGGCTTCGCCCAACGCTCGATTATGCCCATCGCGCCGCTGTTTGTGCTGGCGCTGATGCCAACTGTCCTGGCGACAGGCGCCAGCAGTTACGCCGGTTTAGTGCTTACCGTGTCGGCTATCACGACTACCGCCGGCTCCTTGATTCTCGGCTGGCTAAGCGACAAGTGGGGTCATCGAAATATGCTCGTGGCCGCTGCGCTGATGGCAGTCGTCTTCTACGTGCCGCAAGCCTTCGTCAGCAACATCGGCCAATTATTGCTATTTCAAGGACTGGCCGGATTCTTCGCCGGCGGCGTGTTGTCAGCGCCCGCGGCGATGCTGGCCAAATTCACCGATTTGGGCGACGAGGGCTCGGTCTACGGCTTGGACGCCTCCGTTTCGTCCTTCGCCAACGGCATGGCGCCGCTCACGGCCTCCATCATCGCCGCGGTCTTTGGTTTGCGGGCCGTCTTTGCGGTTGTCGCGCTCTACTATCTGACGATTCTCATTGTCGGCGCCAACTTCCTGCCCAAGCCGAAGCGGAAACGTTTCCGGCTGCTGGCGGACGCTGTAAGCGGCAGCTAACGAGTTTCGCAGGCCGGAAAACGCCAATCTCGACTTTACGCGGATTTTTGAAGGGAAGCAACTGATTTGAACTTACTCACGAAATACATGGGCTAGGTGTTCATGGCAAGAGTCCTAACAGCAAATCATCACTCGCTCGCCAGAGCGTTTTCTTTTCCCCATAGTTGGAAATTCACCTTGGGTGTTCTGTTCATCGCGCAGGTCTTGTCGGCTGTCGGCTTCTCGATGATCTTCCCCTTCTTGCCGCTGTATATCGAATCTCTGGGCAGCGCGGGCGGCCACAGCACCGAGCTGCTCGCCGGCCTGGTCATTTCCGTGCAAGGAATCACCATGATGATCGCCGCGCCTTTCTGGGGCGCAGTCGCCGACCGCTTCGGTCGCAAGAAGATGATCATGCGCGCGCTCTTCGGCGGCGCGATCACGCTGGCGCTGATGGGTGTCGTACAAAGCGCGGAACAGCTGATCCTCGTGCGAGCCATGCAAGGCGTCGTCACCGGCACTGTATCGGCCAACAACGCGCTGGTGGCGGCGGCAACGCCCCGGCACCGGGTCGGTTTCGCCATGGGCACGCTGCAAGTCGGCTTGTGGGCCGGCGTGGCGGTGGGTCCGCTGCTGGGCGGCGTCCTGGCTGATCTCTTCGGCTACAGCATCCCCTTCATAGTCACCGCCGTATTGCTGCTAGGGGGCGGCCTGGTTGTCATGCTGGGTGTCACTGAAGACTTCAGCGCCACACAGAAACGTGAAGACTTCCACGCCGCGGCCATTTTCCGCGGCTGGAAATCGATCGTGCAGACCTCGGGCGTCGGTATGGTATTGTTCCTGCGCTTCCTATCCAGCCTGGCGCGGGTAATCATTGTGCCAATCGCGCCGCTGTTTGTGGTCTCCTTGATCGCGCGCGAGACCGATTCCAGCAATACTTATGCGGGCCTGGTGATGGCGGTATCGGCAGCGACATCTACTTTCGGCGCAGTTTATCTGGGCAACCTGGGCGACCGCATCAGCCATCGCAAAGTGCTGATCTATTGCTCAATTGCCGCGACCGCGCTCTACGTGCCGCAGGCATTTGTCGGCGATGTCTGGCAGCTGCTATTCTTGCAGGGACTCGCCGGCATCGCCGCTGGCGGCCTGGTCGCCTCGCCCAGCGCGCTGCTCTCGCGTTATACCGACAAGGACACGGCGGGCGCGGTCTACGGAATCGACAATTCGGTTGTGGCTGGCTCGAAAGCCGTCGCTCCCATCTTCGGCGCCTCGGTTGCGATACTGCTAGGCATGCGCGGCACCTTTATCGCCGCTGCCCTGGTATTCGCGCTGATCGCCCTGACCGCCTGGCATCTGCTGCCCGCCGACACGCTGGCGACCAAGCCGAAACGCGGCGCTCACAGCGCAAGCGCATAGGCATTGCTCCTGGCTAGAAGTTCATCGCTTGCAGTGACGCGTCCGACCGGTACAATGGAGCCATGCCACGTAAACGCGATCCACTCGAGAAAGTCGACAATTTTGCGGCGCGCAAGGCCAAGTACGCGCCGATTGCCGCGGCCTTGACGCAGGTCTACGGAAGTCTTGATTGGTCGCGCAATCAAGACGGCATGGACGAGCTGATCAGCTGCATCCTCAGCCAGAGCACCAACGACGCCAATCGCGACCGCGCCTTCGCTCGACTTAAGGAGAATTACCCGGATTGGGAGGCCGTTCGCTTTGCCGACCTGGCGGAGCTGACCGATGTCATACGGCCGGCCGGCCTGGCGAATCAAAAGGCGCCGCGTATCCAGAACGTGTTGGGCGTCATCTACGATAAGGCAGGCGAATACAGCATCGACTTTCTGGACGAATTGTCGATCGACGACGCCAAAGCCTGGCTGAACTCGCTGCGCGGCGTGGGACCCAAAACCGCGGCCATCGTCTTATGCTTCGCCTACGATCGGCCCGCCTTCCCGGTTGACACGCATATCTATCGCGTCAGCAAACGCATCGGATTCCTGCCGGAAAAACTCTCCGCCAATGACGCGCACCCGGTCATGGAAGCCATCGCGCCGGCCAGCGACTACTATCAGTTTCACATCCAGTTGATACAACATGGGCGCGACACCTGCCACGCTCGCAAGCCGGCCTGCGAGCGTTGCCAGATCAGCGAGCATTGCGACTTTTTTGCCGAACTAGAGAACACGGGCTGACCTGAAGTCAGCGACAGCCGAGGGCAAATTGGCAGCACGAGAGACTCACGTATTCATTTCGCCGCATTTCGACGACGGCATCTTCAGCTGCGGCGGAACCGCCCGCCAATTGGCCGCTGCCGGGCATGCCGTGACCATCATGACAATTATGGGCGGCTTGTACCAAGGCGAGCTGCCGGATACGCCTATCCTGGCGGACCTGCACCGGCGCTGGTCGGCGGGTGAAAGCCCCCTGCGCAGCCGCCAAATCGAAGACGAAAACGCCTCAAACGCGATCGGCGTGGATTTCATGCACGTTCCGCTGCCGGACTGTGTGTATCGCCTGGCGAGCGATATCGCGCTTTACCCCTCGGAGGAGTCCTTGTTCGGCGAGATTCATCCGGCCGATTACGCGCCGCGCCTATTGAAGGGCATTCAGATTCCCGAGTTGGAAACGGCTGCTTGCGTATACTTGCCGCTGGGGGTCGGGCATCACGTTGATCATCAGATTGCCGGCCAATGGGGCATGACGCAAGTACGCGATATTCCCGATCGATCGGCGCTGCGATTTTACGCCGAGTTTCCCTACTCGAATGTCGATCGCGCTACCGAGTTGGCGCTCAAAGAATTCGGCTTGCCGTTGGCGCCGGCGGACGTGAGGCTCAGCGAAGCCGACATCCGCGCCAAGATTATAGCCATCGCCTGTTATAAGTCCCAGATCAGCACCTTCTGGGATGGCCTGGAAGCGATGGAGGCGGACGTAAGGCGCGCCTTTACGGATCCGCGAACTGGCGGCTATGTAGAGCGCTACTGGAAAGTGTCTCCGTGATCGCCCGGGCGGGCTAAAGCTCGCTGCAATCCCACATGAAGCCGCAATTGCTGCAGCGAACCTTGCAGGCCAGCTTATAGATCTCGCGTTCGCAAGCGGGGCATACCGTGCTCAAGGCGTAGTTGGTCAAGGGCAATGGCGCCCGCTCAGCGAAACGCGGCTCCTTCGTCTGAAGCCTGTCCACTAACTTGGGCTGGCGGCGAGGCGCGCGAGCGACCATGGCTATCGTGATGATTCACTTAAGTAACTGGAGAGGCGACGGTGGGATTCGAACCCACGAATGAAGGTTTTGCAAACCTCTGCCTTACCACTTGGCCACGTCGCCGAAGCGCCCATATTATACTGCCTGGCAGCGCCAATTCAAGGACGATTTAAGGTCCCGGCGTCCAGCCAAATGGCAGATCCTCATCCAGATTATCATAGGGACTGTCGCTATCGGCCTCGCCGGGCAGAAACTGATCGGCCGACGTGTCTGGCTGCGCCGGCCCGTGACGAATCAGCCGCCGCAGGTTACGGGCGTAATACACCTTCCGCGACTCGTCGCCGGAGATGGCCAGCAGCGCCACACCCCGGGCCAGCACATCGACCGGCATTGGCGCGATCCTGTTCAAGAACAGCCAGGATAGCGGCGGAAGCACGCCAAAAAGAGACAGCGCGCGATAGAACAGGGGCCGGCTGCGGCCCGGCGCATAGAGCAGGGGCGCCCTGACGATGGCCGCTCGCAATCCCAGCCGAAGCATATACCTTTCCGCATCTCGCTTGGCGTGTATGTAGGCGCGGCTGATCCACGGGGCGCTTGCCCCGCTGATCAGTATCATACGCTGGACGCCATCGCTTACGCACATATTGGCCACGTTGCGCGCCGATACGAAATTCAGGCGGCTGTGCGACAACCCTTGAGCGGGGTCAGCGGACAGACTGCCAACGGTGTGAATCACCGCGGCATGATTGCGCGCCTTGCCGCGCAGGCTGGCCGGGCTCCATACATCCGCCGTCGACCAGCGCGTCTGCTGCGCCAATGGTCCCAGCTTGTCTTCGCTGCCCGGCCGCGCCAACAGGCTGACCTTGGCGCCCTCGGCCAACAGGGCAGAGGCGATATTATCACCCAGGAAGGTGCCGCCGCCCGTCACCAGAATCCCTCGCGTAAACCTGGCCATGCTTCAGTCTTTGCTCGACCTTTAGTTGGTGCGCGCCCTGCGTTTGCTGCGCTTGATCGCAGCGCTTAGGATGTGGACGTCCAACGCTTGGCGCCAGCGCCTCGCCGCGACTGTTTCAAGGCAAGGCTTGCCATTCCACAAATTGCGGTATAATAGGTGGTGGAATGAGGAAATGGTGCTGAGTATAACCTTGTTCTTAAATGTAGTCATTTCAAGATCACCTATGATCGTCGCCCTGAACTGTGTATACGTAGCGCGGCGAGATTTGGTAGCAGACTCGGTCGCGCTGCGGCGACTATGACGAGTATCGAGTCTGCGGCTGCGGCAAATACTGCGCAGATTACGAGCGATCAATCGGCTCAATCCGGAACTTGATGAGATTGGAATGGACTTTCGCGAAGAAAGTTCATTGACGGGAGCATAAAACGTCCTGGCCCATGCGTTGAGATTTTCGTGACCGGCGCCTGACCAGTTTGACAGTCGGCAGCCCCCGAGCTGTTTTGAGGCAGTTTGTAATTTTGTAGTGGTATGGCCGTAGCAGCGAACTACAGCGAGTTCTTGCTTGGATTGTTGCGATGCCGGTTATTACCGCCTTGGAAGTCAATCAGCGCGACAAAGAACGTGTCAAGCTTTACCTCGACGATGAGTTCGTCTTGAGCTTGCCGCGCGTGGAAGCAGCCAGGCTGATAATCGGCCAGCCGCTCAGCCAGCGAGAAGTTGAGGCGCTGGCGGATACCGACGCGGAACAGCGCGCCTTCGATCGAGCCCTGCGCTTTCTCTCTTACCGCCCGCGCAGCGCGCAAGAGGTCCGCCGCAATCTCAAAAAGCATAAGGTGGAAGATGCGCTTATCGCGCCAGTCTTGGAGCGATTGGAACGTCTCGGCTATCTGGATGACGTCGGCTTCTCCAAGTTCTGGCTGGAGAACCGCGCGCGCTTCAAGCCAATGGGGCCGCGGGCGCTGCGATACGAGCTGCGATCAAAGGGCGTCGCCGACGACCTCATTGAGACATTGTTGGCTGATGTGCAAGTGGAAGACGCGGCCTATCGCGCGGCGGCAGGGCGAGCGAATCGCATCAAACGAACGACTCGACAAGCATTCCGGCGCAAGTTAAGCGGATTGCTTCGTCGACGCGGCTTCGAGACGGATACGATCAGAGATGTCGTTTTGCGCCTGGAAGGGGAATTCGAAGCAGCAGACGCAGACTACTTTCTGCCGGATGCCGCGGAATAGTTTCGGCGGATAAGCGCCGATTCAATCAGAGAAAGGAGCAAGGACGGATGAATCCCTTGGATCCCGTCAATAGACTATGGACATCATTGGAATCGCAGTTGCAGTTGTAGGCATCATCGCGGGGATCGGAGCCGGCTATGTCCTCGGCAGCCGCCGGAGCGTCAATGCTTTGCTGAAGCAACAGCAGGAAGAAGGGCAGAGCGCCCTGTTGAAGGCATCCGAGGATGCCAAGGAAGTGCTGAAGACTGCTGAGACCGAAAAGACCAGAATCGTCTCCAAAGCCGAGAGCGATGCGCGCCAACGCATCAGCGAAGCAGACGCCAAAATCGCGCGCCGACGCCGAGATATGGACGACGAGGATGAGCGGATTCGACGCCGGCGTAGCGAGCTTGACAAGCGCATGGAACGCCTTGAACAGCGCGATCAGCAGTTTAACAAGCGGCAGAGCCGCCTCGACAGAAAGGAAAACGAACTCCAGAAGTCGGAAGCGGTGATGATCGAGAAGCTGGAAGTCATTGCGCAGATGACCGTGGATGAGGCGCGGCAGCAGTTGCTCGACTCGATCGAACTAGACGCCCGCAACGACATGGCGCGGATCATTCGACAGGTTGAGGCGGAAGCGCGCGAAACCGCCGACGCGCGCGCGCGCAGCCTGATCGCCATGGCAATTCAGCGGCTGGCGTCGGAACAGGTCAACGAGGTCTCGGTCAGCGTTGTGCATCTGCCCAGCGATGACATGAAAGGCCGCATTATTGGGCGCAACGGGCGCAATATTCGCTCCTTCGAATTGGCGACCGGCGTTGACGTTGTCGTAGACGATTCGCCGGAGTCCGTCACTATCAGCAGCTTTGATCCAGTCCGGCGCGAGGTCGCCAAGCGAACGATGGCGAAGCTGGTCGTCGACGGCCGCATCCACCCGGCGCGTATCGAAAAACTGGTGGAAGATACACGCGCCGAAGTCGAGCAGATCGTCCGCGAAGAAGGCGAGCGCGCCGCCTACGAGACTGGCATCCACGGCTTGCACGCCGAGGTGCTGAATCTGCTGGGCACGCTGAAATTCCGCACCAGTTATGGGCAGAACCAGCACATGCACGCCATCGAGACGGCGCATATCGCCGGCATGATCGCCATGGAGCTGGGCGCGGATGTAAACATCGCCAAGGCCGGCGGTCTGCTGCACGATATCGGCAAGGCAATCGACCACAACGTGGAAGGCACGCACGCGCAAATCGGCGCGGATTTCGTCAAGCGCTATGGCGGCAAAGACGCCGTCGTAAACTGCATCGCGGCGCATCACCACGAAGTTGAGAAAGACTGCGTGGAAGCCTTCATTGTGGAGGCGGCCGACGCCATTTCCGGCGCGCGTCCGGGCGCGCGGCGCGAGAGCCTCGACTCCTATATAAAGCGCGTTAAGCAGTTGGAAGAGATCGCCAACGGATTTGACGGCGTCGAGCAGAGCTATGCGCTGCAAGCGGGACGCGAAATACGCATCATTGTGCGGCCGGAGGTCGTGGACGACTACTCCTCAATTCAGTTGGCGCGCGATATCGCCAAGCAAATCGAGGGCGATATGCAGTATCCGGGTCAGATCAAGGTGCATGTCATCCGCGAGACGCGGCGGGTGGAGTACGCGAAGTAGGCGCCGCGAGCAAGAGCGAGCCGAGTTGGATAGGACTGTCTACGATGAACTAAGATGGGCGAGCCGCAAGGTTCGCCCTTTTGATTTAGACGGCATCGCGCATCAGCATTTTCACGGTCACCAGTCCTCGTTCGCAGTTAGTCTCCTCCAGACGACCAGCTTGTTCTTCCGCTTGGCCAGAGTCGGTGGCGCAGACCGCGCCATTGCATCCCAGCCATTCCGCTGCGTCGCGCGGCCGTAAGTCAGTGAGAGAATGGACTGCGTCGGCTTCCCATGTGGAGTCTGAGCCGCATACGTTAGAATGATCGCGCTGAGCGCTTGCGCGACTTGAATCCACGAAGCGAATACAGTGCCAAGCAGGTCGATTACAATGAACGGTTCCAAAGAGCCTAAATGGGCACGACTTATGAGCATCCAAGCGGGATACCGTTACGTATTGCTGGCCAACCACCATCAATTTGGCTGCTTGTCACAGTGAGTGAGATCACAAGTATGGGCTTACAGCGGATGTACGAAGACCCGATAGTCTTGGCAGACGAAGACCCTGAATTTTTTGATTTTGTTTTCACGAGGGTGATGTACAGGGGCAGCGGCTAGAAGACTGCGCCAAGTATGAGTGGCTCAATGGGGAAAGTGTTGGCGGTGATATTAGCGTAGGAAAGCAAGTTGGCGACGGCAGCAGCGGCAAAGCGTACGGCCGGATGCGACGCTTAACCGCTGTACGGGGCCGGCGGAAGCGTTTTCGAGGTTTTCCAAATCTTGATCATGCCCCTAAATGACCTTCTTGGCGAATGAAAAAGCCCCTGCCGCTTGACAGGGGCTCGTTGATTCTGAGTTGCTCGACTAGCTAGCTTGCTACGCGCAGCACCACGTCAATCTGAATCATCTCGCCATCGCGCAGGATATCGAGTGTTACCTCGTCGCCTGGCTGATGGAAGTAGATGCGATTGCGCAGATCCAGCTCCATGGTGACATCTTCGTCGGCTACGGCTACGATCACATCGCCCACCTGGATGCCCGCCTTGGCTGCCGGCAATCCCTCGATGACCTCGGCCACATAGGCGCCGTGCGAGACGCCGCTGCCTTCAAAGTAGGCATTGTCCGGCTCCAGCTGCAAGTAGCGCACGCCCAGCGTGACCTGCTTCTCATGCAAGCCGAGCCACTGCGAACGATCCTGCTCAATCGGCGCGTCCAGCCCGTAGAGCAGCAGAGGCGCTACGGTAGCCGGTACGTCGAATTCCAGCGTGCCGCTTTCGCGCGCAACGGTCAGCGTAATCTCGTCGCCGGAGAAGTAGTCCTGCGCTTCTTCCAGCGGCGCGCCGTTGGCGGCGACGATGAAGTCGAAGCGGCGGATGCCAGCGGTGTAGAGTTCGTGCGCCGGGTCGATCGCCTGTACCTGGATGAAACCATCCCCGTAGCCCAAGCCGATGCTATTGCTGACGTAGGTATTGTTGAACTCCAGGCGCGGACGTGGATGGCGATGGCGCGGCGGACGTCTGCGGTGGTCCACAACAACCGTCTTGATGACCAGTTCGCGGTCGCCACGCATGACGACGAAGCTCAAGACGTCGCCCTCGCTGAGATAGGAGACGGCTACGTCCGCTTCACCGATATTGCTAACCGCATCGCCGTCAATCGCTACGATTTGATCGTAGACCTGGAAGCCTGCGGTCGCGACATCGGAGCCAGCCAAGGCGCCGAGCACCAGCAGCTTGTCATCGCATTGCCCGACATACAATCCAACGGAAGCCAGGTCCAGCGGAATTGTGTACAGCGAGTTTTCGAAGAGGTCTTCCGGACGCGCCATCAAGGTTAAGTCTTGCTCAATAGCGTTGCCGTCGCGGTCCAGGCTGAGCGTGACCGTTGTGCCCGGCTCGTGTTTCCAGACGACATCCCTGACCGTATCCACCTGGATTGCTTCGCCCTCGACTGCGGTAACGATATCGCCCGATTGGAGCTCAGCCGCTTCAGCAGGCGTATTGGCGATTACGCCGGTCACCAGCAAGCCTTCGTCGACACCCCAATAGCGAATGCCGATAAAGGGAAATTGTGCGCTTTGTGTTTCCAGGTCGTCCTGCGCGAACGCGACAGCCGAAACCATCAACAGCGACAGAACGATTACGAGCCGAATGAGTTTGCTAATCAGACTTATCATAGTGGGATGCCCCCTTACCTCGGACAAAAACGTGAACCAGACATTTCTTACGTCATTACGATGCTAAAGCATACTGTATCCGATTTGACGCCTGTCGTCAAATTGTTTCTTTTGAAGGCGCAGTTTCCATTTTTTGTGCCGTGGGCAAAGCTCGCAACGAAATTTGGTGCGTACTGATTGGACGCTAGGCTAATACTCAAATTGAGGCGCCAGCTCCTCACTGCCGGCCGTCTTTGTCGCCGCCGAACAGTCGCTTGCTGATGGCGCCGCCGAACAGCGAGCTGGCGATGGTGTTATCGAGTTGGACGCGTTGCGACGCGTGTTCGTCCCAATCGCCTTTGTGCCGCCGATTGATCCAGTTTTGATAATCATCGGAAGCCTCCATCAGGAAGGCTTCGACGGCGGCCTCGTCATTCGCCGCCAGCCGCTCGCGCAAGTCCCGCAGCACATCAACCACATCGTCAATGGCGCGGCCGAGACGTTCGCGGTTCGCCATCCATTCGTCGCGCATACCGTCGGGATGGTGCGTGAACAGATAGCGCGTTTGCACGCCAAAGGGCGAATTGGTGAGACGCTTGGCATCACCCCAGGCGCTGTGGCGAATGGCTGCAGCGTAAGCCGCAATACTGAGCAACTGAGGCATCTCTTCGGTGATGGCGGCCAGGCTGTCGTGCTCGGCCGGGTCCAGGAAGGCGGGTTTGCCGCCTAGAATGACGGAGAAGTTGACGGCCAGGTCGATGGCTTCTTTCATGCTCTTTACCGAGGGCGTCAGATAAATCGTACTTTCGTGAAAGTAATCGTCGCTGGCATGTTCTGCCCCCAGCTGATGCTCGAGCAAATAGTCTGCGTTGACTACTGCCGTGAATCCGATCCAATGCTGCTCCGCGCTCAGCAGCTGATCCGCCCATGCTTCGGAGGGCTGCTTGATGTCGGCGGTATCCAGCACGACGACCCCCTCGCGCAAATCAGAGGCGATGAGTTCGTACGCGGCGTGCAGTTCGTCAAATGGCAGATTCATGATGACCAGGTCAGCCGACGCTACGGCCGAGTATGGCTTGCGCTCGACTTTGTCCAATACCTTGAGCTTGCGCGCCGGTTTCTCATAATCGTCGCGACTGTCGTATCCGATCAGCTCAAATTCGTGCTTGCCGCCCTTTGCGACATACGCGCGCAGTCGCAGCGCGATTGACAAACCAAGCCGATCCAATCCGAGTATGGCTACCGTCAATTTCGCCATGAATGCGTCCTCTGCAATTCCTTCAATGCGAGTCGCGGCCTGTCGCGCGATCGCTTCCGCTTACTATATCGCAGATAGTCGCCTTCAATCTATAGCAAAGTCTATGCCGCTCAGTTGGCATTATCCGCGGCTTGCAGGCGTGTTAGCAGCGTATAAGCCGGATGCGCCCGGTGCGCGTTCGCCTCCGCCTGGTGATGTTCCACCAGCCAGATAAGCTCCGCATCCGAGCCGCAGGCACGCAGAATCTCGCCGCCCCATTTGGGATGCTGCCGCTGAACGATAAAGGGAAATCGCCAGGCGCTGGGCGATTCTTCCTGGCTGAGCTGCTGGCTTAGCCCCGGCGCCAGGGACTGCGCCAGCACGGCCAGCGTCTTCTGCCATACGGCCAGCTGCCGGCGCGATTTGCCCACATCGTGCAGCAGCGCCGCCGCCGTCAATACGCTCGGCGCATCCGGCTCGACAGCCAGTACCGCGCGCAGCACATTCAGGCTATGCAGCTGCTCCGAACGCGACAAGGCGCGGAAGGCGGTAAATTCGCAGTTGGACAGATATTTCTGCGCCAGCGCCAAGTCAGGCCTGATGGCAAAGGCCAGCAGGGCGCGCAGTCCTTGCGCCAGGCGACGACGGACCTGACTCATTTGACTAGAAGAGCAGAAAACTCAGCAGGGCGCTCGTTGGCCGGCCGATGAATACGCCGAAGGGGCTAACGCCGCCCAGCGGCAAGAACGAGAGGAATATCAGCGCGATGAAAACGTAGTAGCTGGCCATCTGCCAATCGCGCCATTTGAAAGCCGGCCGCATCAGAAACTCGGCCAGCGGGCGCAGGCTGCGCTGGATGAACACCGGAATCTGCATGTGGGTCAGCCAGGTACCGGGCAGCAGGCTCAAGACAATGTGCCAGCCATCAATCGGGAAGAGCGGGATCATATTGAAGACGAAGAGCAAGATATTCCAGAAGACCATGGCATAGAGCAGGGCCGCCAGGAGAGTTATCGGCTCGACAATGAGATCGGGAGAGCGATAAGCGTAGAAACCTTCGGCGCTGAGCCCGATCAGCCGCAGCAAAAGCCCAAACACAAGCGCCAGCGCCAGATTGGACAGGGGGCCCGCGGCGACCGCGGCCAGGAATCCCTTGCGCGGATCCCGCATGCGCTGCGGCGAGATAGGCGCGCTGCCCAGGATGCCAAAGCCGATGACGGCGAACATCAGCCAGCCAATCCAATTGATATGCACCAGTGGATTCAAAGTCAGGCGGCCCTGCAATTTCGGTACTTCATCACCCATCTTCCAGGCGACGAAATTGTGCGCGAATTCGTGTACGGTCATGGCGACGCCCAGGACGATCAGGTTGATGATGATGGTAATCGGATGTAAGTTCAGCAACATGTCTCGGCTCGCGGCTTGTCGAAGTTACATTCTAAATATACCTGATTTCCGCGCCAATAAGAGGAGCGTTTACGACATCTTTACATTTGGCCCAAGGCAATTGCATGCAATCATTTTCAACACAGAGAGCGCAGAGGACTCAGAGTTCGTAGGAGTTTAGACGACTATTCTACTTAATCTGCGGCCTGGAATAGGCAACAGTCCCTGGCGAAACGTGATTTGGCGCCACAAATCACAGTTCAAATAAGACTTGAACACATCTTTTTGTTTTCTCTGTGCTCTCTGCGCCCTCTGTGGTTGATTTTCAGTTTAGATTCCCACCTTTTCAGCCGCTATCATTTTGAAGCAATTGCCCTGACATATTGCCCCGCCGCCATTGACAGCTCCGCCGGATGGCGATTCGCCCATAGCCTCGCCCGCGAGCCTCTGCAAGAGCCGCGGCCGCGCCCTGAAACACCGTCGCCTGTTGCGACTTCTTGCGCCGATGTACAATATCAAAATGGTTACCCTGGCAACATTCTGAACCGAGGACCATTTTGACGGCCAAACGAGTTCTGTTTTTGTTCTCCGATACTGGTGGCGGGCACCGCTCCGCTTTCCAGGCGATTCGGGACGCGATGGAGATTCGATTCGGCGACGCCGTGGCCTTTGACGATGTAGATGTTCTGCGCGAATGTCGCTGGCCCTTTAACAAACAGCCGGAGCTCTATCCGCGCGTCGTCAATACTTCGAAATTGCTGTGGGCGCTGATGTATCACAGCTTCGATGGCAAACGCCGGGCGCGCCTGGCTCGTCAGTTCATCTATCGCAACAATCGCCGAGCGTTGCGGCGCATCGTCGCCGAGCACCCGGCCGACGTGGTGGTCTGCACTCACTCCGTAATCGCCAATCCCACATTTCGCGCCTTTCTCACATTGGAGGAGCGGCCGCCGTTCTTAACCGTTGTCACGGACCTGGTCACGACTCCCTCCTTCTGGTACGACCCGCGCGTCGACCACTGCTTCGTACCGACAGAAACCGCTTATCGGCGCGGGCTGCGGCTGGGCATGTCGCCTTCGCAAATGCAAATCACCGGTCTGCCGGTGAATCCGCACTTCATCAATTCCATCACCTCCAAAGATGAAGCCCGCCGGCAATTCGGTTTTGAGCCGCAACTTCCGGCCGTGCTGATCGTTGCGGGCAGCGAAGGCATGGGCGGCATTTCCAAGTTGGTGCCCGTGCTGGATGCGCAACCGCTGGAGGCCCAGCTGATCGTGGTCTGCGGGCGCAATGCCGCCTTGAAGGCGCAGCTGGAAAGCCGCGATTGGAATAACGCGCATAAGATCTTCGGATACGTGACCAATTATGACGAAATGCCGCAGATCATGGCCGCGTCCGATGTCATCGTCACTAAAGCCGGGCCGTCCACCATCAGCGAAGCCGCCATCGCCGGCCTGCCCATGATCCTCAGCGACCGTATCCCGGGCCAGGAGACGGGCAACGTCCGGCTGGTGACGGAGAACGACGCCGGCGTCTATGTGCCCAAGCCGGAGAAAGTCGCGGAACTCATAGTAGATTGGCTGCGAGAAGGGCCGGAGCGGCTGCAGCAGCGGGCCGACAACGCCAAGCGAATCGCGCGTCCGGACGCCGTTTGGGATATTGCGGATGCTGTTTGGGACTGGGCGAATCGGCCCAAATTCGCCCGCCCTTACGCCTCTTGATTATTCAGACGCGCCCTCGTTTAACATGCCGAGGTAGGTGGCCTCCGCGACCTTGATCGCCTGGCCGTCGCCCAGCTGCAGCTTCCATGCGCCATCGCGGCCTTCCAGGGCGAAGAGGACGGCGCTGTTGTCTTCGGTCCACATAATAGGACGCGCCAGGGCGTCCATGGCGCTGCCCACAACCCGCTGCCGGGCGTTCACGATGTCGGCGAGGACCAGCACCGTGCGCGGCTCGTGTTCGGCAGCGTGAAGGCCGCCCGCCTGGGTCAAGGCGTAGATGGCGAGCGAATCGTCCGGGCTCAAGAGCACATTGCCGGCTTCATCGTAATCGCCGCGCGAGACGGGCGCAATGACGCGCGCCGCGCCAGTTTCGATGTCGTAGATTTCGACTTGCGTGCTGTCAGGATCGCCGCTTGGGGACAGCCGCAGCATCACCTCGTTGCCGAGGCCCATGGCGCAGAAGCAGGAATCTCGGCCCGGCAGCAGGCGAGTCGCCACGCCTTCGCCGCCAAAGTCCAGCAAGAACATATTGCTGCGCCTGGCGTAGGGGCTCACGCGCTCCGTGCCGTCGGCATGTACATCAATGTAAAGCGATTGGCCATCCGCGCCAAAGGCGACCGGCAGCAGACGGATGCCCTCGCGCGGACCATAGCTGAGCAACTGGCGGATTTGGCTGCCGGAACGGTCAGCAAGCATGATCGATGTGCTCAGTTGCTGATCGGCGGAGCGTCGGCTGACCGCCCAGGCGATCTGCTGGCGATCGTGCGATACGGTCCAATCGATGCGATAGTCCGCGCTGGTTATGGCGATAAAGGGATGTTCGCGAATGGCGCCGTCCGGCTTAATCAGCTTGACCTGCTCGTCCGCAAGATCGAAATAGAGTACGGCGTCGTCTAGCAGCGTAAAACGTTCCCCGGCAGTTGGGGCAGATGTCGTCTCGCCGGTAAGCAGGTCGACAAAGATCACGTCCGTCTCGGCCGGGCTGGTCGCATGCGCGCGCAGGAATACATCCCAACTGTGCCCCTGCACGCCCAGTCCGGAGGCGTCTTGCCCAAAGACGGGTCCGGCGCACAGCAGGATCATCAGAGAAAACAGGAGGAATCTCATACGAGTATCGTATCGGGAACAGGCATTGGAATTGATTATAGGGTCAACTCAGATGCGTGGCAATTGAGCGCGGCAGCAGCCGGGGAAACGAAAAAGCCCCGCAATTGCGAGGCTGTCGATTGTATGGCGCAAAGCGCCTATCTGGCGTTGCGATGGCGTTGAAGACGTCGCTGCAGCCATTCGTTGGCGTCGCGATGCTTCTTTTCGTGCAAGAAACGCTCGATCCGCGCTTCTTCCATAAGGTCTTGCGCGCGTTGCTTCTGAAGCTGCGCGGCTACCAAGGCGATGTTGTGCATGTTGAATCTCCTATTGATTATGCAGCCACGAAGAATACTATATCAAATTCGGGCACAATGCACAGGGTGAAGCGCAGTTTTCTTATACTAATTATATAGGCGCCGCCGGGCAAACCATGTATTGGCGGGAAGCTGATGCTGCATAGTCATCTGTCGATTGCGCCACTACAATTCAGTTTCCGCTTGCTGGAAGGACGGCCAAGTTGAAGCCGGTTACGATCAAAGCTATCAAACTGCATATCGTGGCGCTGCCGCTGGTCGAGTTGCTCAAGACCAGCTTCGGCGCTGAGCCATTCAAGACCGCCATCATTATAGAAGCCGTGAGCGAGAACGGTCTTACGGGTTGGGGCGAAACGGCGCTGAAAACCAAGCCCTCGTACGGTTCGGAGACGGTTCTGACTGCCTTGCATATCACGCGCGACTTTCTGATTCCCAAGCTGCTGGGGCAGACGCTGCGTTCGCCGACCGAAGTACCGGCTTTGGTCAAGACGGTGCGCGGCAATCATCATGCGCGGGCTGGTGTGGAAGCGGCGCTGTGGGATCTGCTGGCGAAAGCCAATGACATGCGCCTGGCCGATTACTTCGCCGCCCACCTGCCAGCGGGCAACAGGCCGCGCGAATCGGCCCTTGTCGGCGTCAGCATCGGCATCCAGGACTCGCTTGACGAGCAGTTGGCGCTGATTCAGAAGCGGCTGGACGAAGGCTACGGGCGCATTAAACTCAAGATCGAGCCCGGCTGGGATCTTGAGCTGGCCCGCGTCGTCCGCGCTCGCTTTCCCGATATCACGCTGATGCTGGACGCCAACAGCGCCTATACGCTGGATGACGCTGATCATCTTAAGCAGCTTGACCAGTTCGATTTGCTGATGATTGAGCAGCCGCTGGCCTATGACGATATCTACCAGCACAGCCTGCTTCAGCCTCAGCTGAATACGCCGATCTGTCTGGACGAAAGCATCTATTCGGCGCAGGACTGGCAGATCGCCATGCGCTTGGGCGCGGGCCGAATTCTGAATCTCAAACCGACGCGGGTCGGTGGCTACACGGAAAGCCTCAAGATTTACCGGCTCTGCCAGGAGAGCGGAACGCCATTGTGGATCGGCGGCATGTTGGAGACCGGCATCGGGCGCGCTGCTAATCTGGCCTTCGCTTCGCTGCCCGCGGTCAATCTGCCCAGCGATATCTCGGCGACGAACCGCTATTTCGACCCCGACATCACCGAGCCGCCCTTCGAGCTGGCGCCGGGCAGTTCCATCCGCCTGCCGCAGGGGCCGGGCATCGGCGTTGATGTTCAAAGCGAGCGACTGGCCGAAGCCGAAGCGCGCTGGCGCGAGAGCAATCCCTTCGCACCACTGTGGGGATAATCTTACAGCACCCTGCGGTCATTCTTCAGGCTATTGCCGCTTCTGTTTTGGTTTCCCTTCTGACACTGCATCGCTAGGCCTGTCCTTGAATCCCCGCCAAAACGAAGACATCAATAAAGCTAGGAAAGAAGCCATCAGACAAACTGCAACGCCCACGACCGCCCCTATGAAGGCGCTGGCAATGAGCATGTCTTCTTGGTCTCTCCCCAGGTAACCATGATGAAACCAGCCGCGGTTCGCGCCTTCGATCGCCTGCGAAATTCCATTTTCTTGTGCGTATTGGATTACTTTCGCTATTTGACCTACGCCGTCGGCAGCGCTGATCACCGTACCAATGAAAGTGCCGAACAGCAGTGCAGCAAATGCGTAGCGGTAGTCATCGGCTCGTGAAAATTGGTACAGCGCGAAGACGAAGCCGAGTATGATTCCCGACAGCATCGTAGATGAGTCGGTAAGCGTCGGCACAGCTACGGCAGTGGTAGTAGCGCATAAGGCAACTAGAGCGATAGCCTGTTTCCAGCTGAGTGCGCCGCGCTGGATTTTCCGGAAGCAGTTTGCCAATTCCCCTCCGCCAATCGTTGCGCCAAGCCAAGCACCGAAGAACATGCCCACAATCGTGATTGTTTCCAAGCCAGTGAACACTGTGTCCAGCACGTTGCCCACGCGCGCGCCAATCGACGCTCCGGCGATAGCGAAGGCGAGCAGTAAGATTTTGTGTATCATGCGGACGGCCTGTCACTTGCCAACGCAAGGTTCGGCAGCACGAATTCCTGTCTGCGCGCGAGTGGAAAGATTGAATCAGTAGGGACAGTCATATCTAACGGACGGCTGCCTCTCTTGCGGCGAGCCCGGCAAACGGAAAGTCATGATCGACGCTGTCGCCGGGTAGTCCACCGGAAGCGCGTAAACTTGCAGGCGGTCTTTCATCAGGGCAGTGGGCGCCACGCCTTGGGCATGCAGCCAGGCGAAAACCAGAATGTCGCCGTGAGCCACCGCCGCGACTGATTGGCCGCTGTACTTCTCTACGACGTAGTCGAAAAAGTCCAGCACGCGGTCAAGCACTGTGCCGGGAACTTCATGCGGCGGCTGATTGCCGCTGTACAGATCCCAGCCCATGGCGGCCAGATCGGCGGTCGGCTGACCTTCGTAAGGCGTGCTGACTTCGATGATGCGCTCGTCAGTCGCCAGCGACAACTCCGGCAGGTAGCCAGCCACGATGCCGGCGGTCTGCTGCGCGCGTTCCATGGGGCTGGAATAGATGGCGGTCAGCGGCTTATCTGCCAGCCATCCGCCAGCCGCGTGCGCCTGTTGTTTGCCGGCCTCGCTGAGATAGTAACCCGGCATGCGCCCGTAGAGTATATGGGCCGGATTATGCACTTCGCCGTGTCGCATTAGATAGAGAGTTGTCGTCAATTGAGTCTCCATGTCGTTGTGCTAATCATGGAACGGTAAGAGTCTAGCATTGCGCCATGCCTGCCGCAAACCGGATTTCGAAGCATGAACCATTGTTGCCGCAGACGATTGATCGATTGAGAGCGGATCGGGCAGGCGGCGAATTATCAATAATCTTGTGATAATTCTCATGATAGGGCGGAATACTTTTTGTATCACAAAATCGAAGCTATTGATAATACAGTCTATGGGCGCGTTTCTGTCCGTTTTCTGTCCGACGAAAAAGTTTTTTCGGACAGATAGCGCTTTTGTGTCGGCGGTTGGCAGGGCTTGCGCGGAGCCGGAGGCGGTCATGGCATGAGCCTAGCCGGAGATCGGATCGGCGAGGCGACTGAATGGTCGCGTCTGCAAGGCTTGTCCGGCACTGTGACTCAGCTGCCCTCGCTCGGCTTAGGCGAATACTCGACATCTTTGCCACCGAGTACACCGAGTTTGATAGAGTACACAGAGGAAAGGCATCATTCTTAGTCCACAGACAGATTCGGCGAACGTGCGGACCATCCTTGACTCGACCAACCGCCATATTTCCTGGAATCCCTCTCTGTGCACTCATATTTTCTCTGTGGCCTCGGTGGCAAAAGTGTCGTGAATCCCAAAAAGCGCGGCGCCCAACCCAACAAACCGTATCGTGATCGGCATTTGAGTAGCCGACAAGCCTTGTTTGGGCGAGACCCCAACCTGCTGCGAGGCCACAGCGGAAGGCTGCTGTATTGCGGCTTACCATTGCCTGAGAATTGGCATACGATAAGACAAAAGCATTTTGCGCGTTTTCCGAGGCAGTCCTCTTTTGCGATTCGAGCATTGGGCGTTTGATCGTCGCTTTCTCACCATTCTCTTAATTGTATTTGTGCAGATGATCGGCACCGCGATGGTGAATCCGATTCTGCCGCTCTACGCGCAGAGCCAATTCAGCTTGTCGCCGGAAGTCATCACGCTGCTGCTGACCTCGTTTTTCGCTGCCCAGTTCGTGGCCGGGCCCTTCATCGGCCGCTTGTCCGACAGGCGCGGTCGCTTGCCGGTGCTGCTGCTGAGCCAGGTGGGGACGGTTGTCGCTTTCTTGATGATCGGCTTCGCGCAATCGGCGGCGCTGCTCTTCTTCGCGCGCGTCCTTGATGGCGTCACCGGCGGCAACATCATCGTGGCGCAGGCTTACGTCACGGACATCATGCCCGAGAATAAGCGTACGCAGGCCTTGGGCTATGTGATGGCGGCTTTTGGCATGGGTTTCATCGTGGGGCCGGGCGTCGGCGGTTTGCTGGCCAGCCAATTCGGACCGCATATCCCCTTTCTTTTCGCTGCGGGCGCGGCATTGGCGACGGTCATATTGACCTGGTTCGCTCTGGAAGAGACGCTGAGCAAGAGCGATCAGGCGCGCAACCGCGACAGCAAACGCGCGCGAATGAATCCGGCGCTATTAGTCCGGAATGTGCCGCTTTTGGCAGTATTGACCGTTTCCTTCGTCAGCCGCTTCGGCTTTGGTCTGCTGATAGGCACCTTCGCGCTTTTCGCGGAGAAAGTCCTTTTCGCCGGCTATGACTTTGCCGCGGTCAGTCTGGGCGTGGGCCTGCTCTTGATGGTGGTGGGCGTGGGCCAGTTTATCACTCAGATTGTGCTGTTGCCGGCGGCCTTGAAGCGCTACAGCGATCCGCTAATCGTATTGCTGGGCGCTGGTTCGCGCACGGTGGCGATGTTCCTGTTGGCTGTTGCGACCGAGCCGATAATCGGTTCCGCCAGTATGGTCTTCTTCGCCATCGGCAGTGGCTTGTTGCTTCCGCCGCTGCAGTCGCTGGTTACCAAGACGGTAGCTATCGAGCTGCGTGGCGCGGTGCTGGGCCTGTATCATTCGGTGATGAGCCTGGGCGTCATCATTTCCACGGCGGTATCCGGCACGCTGTTCGCGCTGGATCCGACGCTGCCCAACTGGCTGGGCGGCATCTTGTATTGTACGGCGCTGATTCCGGCCGCGTTCTTGTGGCAGTGGGTGCGCAGCAATCCGGCGAAGAAAGGTGTGGGATGGGCGGTTTAGCGGCGACAAAAAACTGCCACGGTTTCCGTGACAGTTTTCTTGCGTCAGTCGGGGCGGCGGGATTTGAACCCACGACCTCACCGACCCGAACGGTGCGCGCTACCGGGCTGCGCCACGCCCCGACAAAATCGTGCGTAGTGTAGCGAAATCAGCTATGGCTTACAAGGTCAGATAATGCCTGAAGGCGCTCCGCAAACGCTCACGGACCGGCTGCGAAAACTGACGATGCGGCCAGTGAACCGCTGCGGCGGCGCGCTGGCCCGGCTGGGCATTCATCCGGACTGGGTCACCGTCGCCGGATTGGCGCTAGTGGCTGTCGCTGCGCTCGGCCTGGCGCGCGGCGAGTTGCTGGCGGGGGGATTGATCCTGCTGGTCAGTCTGCCGCTGGACGCGCTGGACGGCGCGGTGGCGCGGGCGATGGGGAGGACTGGCGCCTTTGGCATGGTGCTGGATTCGACGCTGGACCGCTATGCTGACGGTTTAATTTTCGGCGCTTTGGGCTATTATTTTGCAGCGCAGGGGCGTCTTGATATGCTGGCGCTGGCGCTGGCGGCGCTGGCAGGCAGCTATCTGGTGAGTTATGTGCGCGCTCGCGCTGATGACGCCAAAGTCGCGGTAGCCACGACAGTCGGCCTGTTCACGCGACTGGAGCGCGTGGTCGTCATCCTGGTCATGACGCTCGGCAGCGGCCTGCTGGACTCGACGCTGCCGCTGGAGATCGGCATACTGCTATTGGCGCTGGGCACGAATATCACGGCGCTGCAGCGATTATGGCATGTCTATTCGACACTAAAAAACCGAGGTGAGTAAATGGAATTCGAACAAGCCCATCTTGTGATCGGCAACCTGCAGATACGATATTATGGCATCATCATCGTGATCGCCTTGCTGGCCGGGGCTTATGTGGCCTCGTTGCTGGCCAGCCGCAGCGGCCGCGACAGCGATCATATCTGGGGCGGCTTGACTTGGGGCATTGTGCCGGGAATTGTGGGCGCGCGTCTGTGGTTCATTCTTTTCCCGCCGGTGTCGCTGATCCTGGGATGCGGCGTCGAAGGCGAAGTCTGCCAGAATACGGCCTGGTTCTTCGAGAATTTCTTCGATACTCAGAGTGGCGCCATCGCCATTTGGAGCGGCGGATTAAGCATATTCGGCGCGATAATCGGCGGCGCGCTGGGCGTTTATCTGTATCTCAGCGCCTGGCACAATCGCATCATCGGCTTACTGACCACGATACTCACGCCGGTACTGTGGCTGACACAGTGGCTTGAGTGGCTGGTGAAGATGATTGTACGGCGAGCAACCGGCAAGGACGCGGCGGCATTTCGCTATCAGCGGCCCGCCAGCACCTTCCCCGACGGAGGCATGCGCCTTTCGCCCTGGATGGACATCGCCGGCGTGTCGATCCCGCTCGGTCAAGCGATAGGCCGCTTTGCCAACTACGTGAATCAGGAGCTCTACGGCGCGCCGACTAATCTGCCCTGGGGCATTCAAATCCCGCGGGACGCGCGCGTGTCGCCCTTCGAGAGCTTGATCGACTATCCCATTGACACGCTTTTTCATCCGATTTGGGCTTACGAGGCGCTTTGGAGCCTGGTCGCCTTTTATGTCTTGTGGCGGATATATCATCAGTATCGCGGCCGCTTGCTCAGCGGCGACATCTTGCTCTTGTACGTGGCGCAATACTCCTTCGGCCGCTTTCTGCTGGAGTTCTTGCGCGTTGAAATCGCGGTTATCGGTGGGTCCGGGATTAATAGCTCGCAGACAGTCACCTTGATCGCCTTTGTAATCGCGGTAGGCTTGCTGCTGCAGCGTCATCGAGGCGGTGGTTTCAGCGCGGCCAAAGCCGCCGACGAGCAAGCGGAAGGCACGGAGATTGCCGGGCCGGCGGAATCCGAGTAAGCGCGCCTTAGTATCGAGACACATTACATTGTTTTGGATTTCGCTGTATTATGGTATCGTCAGTAGGGTGAGGCTACGGGTCCTGGCATGCAGAACCCGGTCTAAGTTGTCGCTCAGCAGATCATAGGCGGGAGTATGGCGCGCGTCATCATTCTGGGTACCGCCGGCGCAGTTAACAATGCCGACCATGACTACACGCATTTCTTGCTGGTAGGCGAGCAAGACAGTCCTGTGCTGGTGGACGCCGGCTCGAATCCATTGGACAAGATCAAGCGCCTGGGCCTTGATGATGACCAGCTACAAGACATCATCCTGACGCACTTTCACTCGGATCACGTGGCCGGTGTGCCCAATATGTTGATGCATATGTGGCAAATGGGGCGCAAGACGCCGATGCGCTTTTACGGCATTCCTCACTGCATCAACCGCGTCGAAGAGACTATGGATATGTACGGTTGGGAGTATTGGCCGAATTTTTTCCCGGTGTCGTTTTCGCGCATCGGCCTGCATGACAACACCTTGCTCTTCGAAAACAAAGACTTTGCCATACACTCGTTTCCGGTGGTGCACTTCATCCCGACTATCGGCATGCGCATTACCAACAAGCATAACGGCAAGGTGCTGGCCTACAGCTGCGATACCGAACCCTGCCTGAACGCGCTGAAAATCGGCCAGGGCGCGGATATTTTCATACATGAAGCGGGCGGCCCGCCGCCGGGCCACAGTACGGCGCGCATGGCGGGCGAGGCGGCCACGGAAGCCGAGGCCAAGGAATTGCGCTTGATCCACTATCAAGTGTGGAACCAGGACCCGGAGCTTCTGGTCGAGGAGGCCGCCGCAGCCTTCGACGGTCCGGTCCACCTCTGCCGCGACTTCGACGAATTCGAGTTTTAGCGCTACGCCCCTATCATACCCAAGTCTCCTTTTGTTCCGCAATTTGGCATCTCGTCCATCACGCGATGGCGGCGCCAGTTTTTTGTCGAGCAGCCTGCGTGCGTTACACTATGGTTTGCCCGTCGTTGCATTGATGCGAGGGCGGGTTGCACTTTTCGCCAAACCTTGGAGGAAACACATGAAAAAGCTTCGTTGCATTTTACCGATTTTTGTATTTCTGCTGCTGATGCTGAGCTTGATCGTGGCGCCGGCGGCCGGGCAGGACGAGATGCTGAGCTTCTCCGCCGCCGATTGCGACTACGGCGGAAATTTGAAATCCGTAGAGGCGCTGGATTCGTTGACGGTCCAAATCACGCTCTGCAACACGGACGCGCTTTTTGAACAAAAAGTCGCCAGTCTCGGTTTATCTGTTCATCCGGCTGAATATGTTAATGCCACAGGTGGCGAGGGCGACCTGCTGACGCATGCTATCGGCACCGGGCCGCTTAAGCTGGTCAATTGGGACCAGGGCAACGAGATCGTGTTTGAGCGCTATGATGACTATTGGGGCGAGCCTTCGATAGAGCAGACCGTCATTTTGCGCTGGAACTCAGAGGCGGCCGCCCGCGCGACTGAGCTGCGCGCCGGCACCATCGACGGTATGAAGTTCGCAAACCCGGATGATATTCCGGTATTCCGCGCCGATCCCAATTTCAATCTCATCGATATTCCGCCTTTGACCGGCGTCTACGTGGCCATGAGCAATTACTTCTTCCCGCTAAATGATGTGCGCGTGCGTAGAGCCATTGCGATGAGCATCGATCGGCAGCGTATCGTCGACAACTTCTTCCCGCCCGGTTCGCCCTTGACATCGGACTTTGCGCCGCCGGCGGTCTTCGGCCATGTAGGGGAAGACGGCGTGCCTGGCTTCGATCAGGATGCGGCCAAAGCACTGCTAGAGGAAGCCGCCGCTGATTTGGGCTTTGAGCTGCCGCTGGATTCCCTGGTTGATACGCGCAAAGCGATTCTAAGAGAAGCCGCTGCCGACCTCGGCATTGAGCTGCCGCTGGATTCCCTGGACGATCTGGATGATACCCACAAAGCGCTTTTAGAAGAAGCCGCTGCCGACCTCGGCATCGGACTAGATTCCCTGGCTGATACCAGCACTGGCGAAGAGCGCGCCCTGACCTTGACCTGGCGTGATGTCGTGCGCGGTTACTTGCCCAACCCGGGCATTATCGCCAATGATGTCGCGTCCCAGTTGGCCGATATCGGCGTCATCGCAGATGTGCAAGTAGTGGAATCCGGCACCTTCCTGGCATCGGCCAACCGAGGCAACGAGCCGCTGCATATCCTGGGCTGGCATGCGGATTTCCCCGACGCCTCCAATTTCTACAGCTGCTGCTTCGGGCCCAACAATACGCAATTAGGCACGCCCAATCCGGCGCTCTACGGGCCACTGGTCTCGGCGTCCCAGGTGCTGGATCCCGAAGAGCGCATGGGCTATTTCCGGCAAGTCGCCGCCGCCATGGCGGAACATGTGCCTTGGGTGCCCTTTGGGCATGCCGGCGCCGCCGATGTCTGGCAGGTGCGTATGGTAGGCGTGCATCCGGGCTTGCTGGACGGTACCGAGGAATTCTCACGCATTGAAGATCCGGACGATGACAATGTCATCTACATGCAGAATGCCGAACCGATTTCGCTCTACTGCAACGATACATGGGACGGCGAGACCTTCCGCGCATGCCATCAGGTGAGCGAAGCCTTGCTCGATTTCGAGCGCGGCGGCGTTGATGTCATACCGGGCTTGGCCCAGACCTGGTCGGTTTCGGACGACGGCAAGACCTGGACCTTCAACCTGCGCGACGGCGTCCTCTTCCACGATGGCTCCAGCCTGGATGCCAATGACGTAGTCGTGTCCTGGCAAGCCTCGGCTGATTGCGCCAGCCCCAACCACACCGGAACCGGGCAGGCCTTCGCCATCTACCGGTCCATCTTCCAGCAATTCATCAACGCGGATCAGTGCTAGCGGCGCTTTAGGGCAATTTGTAGGGGCGACTCAGCGAGTCGCCCTTTCGAGGACTACCCCCTCTTTATCCCGCCACAGAAATGGCGGGCATCCTCGTAACAACGGCTGAGGAGCGGACATGTTTGGGATAAGTTGCAACGGGTCAGCCAATGGCTGACCCCTACAGGCATCATTCTGTGAGGAAAATGTAGGGGCGAGCCATTGGCTCGCCCGAATGACTCACATAATTCATTGGTTACACGGCTTATGTTTGCCTGTTGAATAACTGTCCTGTCCTCAGCAATGAATTAGGGAAGGGGAGCCCTTCTCACGCGCGCTCCATAGCGAGTCGGTAGCCGTCGGCTCGCAAAGTCGTTGTCAGATTTGTCGACTGTGTGAGAATCCAAGTTGGCGGACTAACTGCGATTCAGCCGGGGATCCAGCGCGTCGCGCATGCCATCGCCCAGCAGGTTGAAACCGAGAACTGTGATCATGATGGCGATGCCGGGGAAGAAGACCAGGTGCGGCGAAGTGAAGAGATAATTGCGCGACTCGCTGAGAATCTGGCCCCATTCCGGCGTCGGCGGCTGCGCGCCCAAACCGAGGAATGACAGCGCTGCCGCGTCCAGAATGGCGGTGCCGACGCCGAGTGTGCCCTGCACGATTATAGGCGTGATGGCGTTGGGCAGGATATGCGCGAGAACGATGCGCAGCGGACTGGCGCCCAGGGCCCGCTCCGCCACGACGAATTCCTGCTCTTTGAGCGACAGTACGCTGGCGCGGGACAAGCGGGCGTACTGCGGGATAAAGGTGATGGTGATGCCAAGCAGGGCATTGGTCAAGCCGGGGCCGAGTATAGTGACGATGGAGATGGCCAGCAGCAGGGCGGGAAAAGCCAGCACCACGTCCATCAGGCGCATGATGACATTGTCAACGCGGCCACCCATAAATCCGGCCGTGATGCCCAGTGCGGTGCCGGCCACGATCGACAGGCTGATAGTGATGATGCCGACCGAGAGCGAGGTGCGCGTGCCGTAGATGACGCGGCTGTATAGATCGCGCGCGTTGAGATCGAGCCCGAGTATATGCTGCGGGTCTTCGCAGCCGAAGATGGGGATGCAGGGCTTTTTGCTGGGCAGTCGGCCGACCTCGCCTGGCACGCCGATCATGGTTTTGATCGGGTCGTGCGTGGCGAAAAGCGGGGCGGCAATGGCGATGATGATCAGCGCGCCGATGATGATGGAGCCGAGCACAGCCGACGGGCTGTGGCGCAGGTTGCGCAGCGCTTCCAGCCAGAGACTGGAGGAACGATAGTTGGCTTCGGGCGCCAGGTCGGCTGGTTGGGCATCCGCCATGAATTTGTCTTTCGCGCGCCGCTAGTTGAAACGAATGCGCGGATCAAGGTAGCCGTAAAGCATATCGACCACCATGTTGATGAGAACGAAACCGGACGCGATCACGACCGTGAATCCCTGCACCAGAGTGTAGTCACGAGACGTGATGCTATCGACCAGCGTGCGGCCGACGCCGGTCAGGCTGAAGATGGTCTCGGTCAGCACAGCGCCGCTGATAATCAGCCCGAAGTTCAGCCCGATGACCGTGATTACCGGTAGCATGGCATTCTTCAGGGCGTGCTTGCCGACGACGCTGCGTTCCCGCAAGCCCTTGGCGCGCGCCGTGCGGACGTAATCCTGGTTCAATACCTCCAATACGCTCGACCGGCTCATGCGGGCGATGATAGCCAGCGGAATCGTGCCGACCGCCACCGCTGGCAATATGAGGTGTCGCAGCGCGTCGATCAGCAGCTCGCGGTTGAGCGTGAGCACGGCGTTAAGCGTGTTGATGCGTGAAAAGAAGCGCAGGATTTCCAGCGGCTCTTCGCCCTCAGCCACCCAACCTAGCGCCAGATAAAAGGGTTCCGGGTTGGCGCCGGGCGTCAGGCGACCGGAAGGCGGCAAGGCCAGCGGCGTGTCCTTCAGCAGCACGGCGAAGAGGTAGGCCAGCATCAGTCCTAGCCAAAACACCGGCATGGAGACGCCGATATTGGCGCCGATCATGGTGCCGACATCAATGGCCGACTTATGGCGATAGGCGCTTAGTACACCCAGGGGCACGCCGACGCTGATGGCAAACATGAGCGCGAAGAAGCCCAGCTCGACGGTTGTCGGCAGCCGGTCGACCAGAAGCTCCATCACCGGGCGATGGAAACGCATCGACTCGCCCAGGTCGCCCTGGGCAAAGTTGCGCATGTAGATGAGAAGCTGAATGGGCGCGGGCTGGTCGAGACCGTTGCGTCGGAAGAAACTCTCGCAGATGTCTTTGGTGGCGCGTTCGCCCAGCACGGCCAGGCAAGGGTCGCCGGGTATAGCGCGCGCCAATGTAAAGGTGACGACCAGTATGCCGAACAATACCGGCAGGGAATACGTCAGTCTTCTGAGGACGAAAGTGAGCATCAAAGGATCCTGTCAGGCGCAGATCTCAATCATATAACGAAAACCGGCGCTGTCGTAGGGAGCGGCTGACTAGTCCGCAGCCCAGGCGCGCGCCCGTTCGACGGCGCGTTGCCAGCCAGCGTACAGCGAATCGCGCTGATCGGCGGACATGGCCGGCTCAAATTCGCGCTCCAACTGCCACTGTTTGGCGATCTCGTCCTGGGATGTCCAGAAGCCGGTCGCCAAACCAGCCAGATAGGCCGCGCCCAAGGCCGTCGTCTCGGTGACCGCCGGGCGCTGCACTGGCACACCCAGGATATCGGCTTGAAATTGCATCAGAAAGTCGTTGACCACCGCGCCGCCGTCGACTTTGAGTGTGTCAAGCGGCAAGCCCGAATCGGCTGACATGGCGTCGACCACATCGCGCGTTTGGTAGGCGATCGACTCGAGCGTCGCGCGTACGATCTGGGCGCGTCCGCTGCCGCGCGTCATGCCGACGATGGCGCCGCGGGCGTACTGATCCCAATAGGGCGCGCCCAAGCCGACGAAAGCGGGCACGACGTAAACGCCGTCGGCGCTGTCGATGCTTGCCGCGATGGCTTCGCTTTCGGCGGCGTCAGCGAGCAGTTTCATTTCGTCGCGCAGCCACTGCACGGCGGCGCCGGCCATGAAGATGCTGCCTTCCAGCGCGTACTGCAGCGGACCTTCGCCGACTTGCCAGGCGACGGTGGTCAGCAGATTGTTGGCGGAGGATTGCGGCTTGCTGCCGGTATTCATCAGCATGAAGCAGCCGGTGCCGTAGGTGTTTTTCGCCATGCCGGCCTGGTAGGCGGCTTGCCCGAATGTCGCCGCTTGCTGGTCGCCCGCCATGCCGGCGATCGGCAGCGTCGCGCCAAAAAACTCAGGCAGCGTCTCGCCGTATACCTGGCTGCAGGGGCGCACTTCGGGCAGCAGCGCGCGTGGTATATTCAGGCGCTCCAGTATGGCCTTTGACCAATCGCCGCGGTGAATGTCGAAGAGCATGGTGCGGGCGGCATTGCTGACGTCCGTGATATGCAGCGCGCCGCCGGTCAACTTCCAGGCCAGGTAGCTGTCGACCGTGCCGAAGGCCAGCTCGCCGGCTTCTGCTTTTTCACGAGCGCCGGCGACATTCTCCAACAGCCAGGCGACTTTGGTGCCGGAGAAGTAGGCGTCGGTGACCAGTCCTGTTTCGTTCAGGATCGTTTGGTCGAAGCCCTCGGCTTTCAGGCCGTCGCAGAAGGCGGACGTGCGGCGATCTTGCCAGACGATGGCGTTGTGAATCGGCTCGCCGCTGAGTCGGTCCCAAATCAGGGTCGTTTCGCGCTGGTTGCTGATGCCAATGGCGGCGATTTCGGCCGGGTCAGCGACGATGTCTTGCGCCACTTGGAGTTGCGAGGACCAGATGTCGCCCGGGCCATGCTCGACCCAGCCGGGCTGCGGGTAGATCTGCCGAAATTCGCTTTGGGCGCTGCGGACGACATTTCCGTCGTGGTCGAAAAGAATGGCGCGGGAGGAAGTCGTGCCTTGATCGAGCGACAAGATGTATTTGGCCATATGCGGTCGAGCCCCTTGCTGAGCGGTCAAGTTATCCGACCATTGTAACGTATAGCCGCGGCGGATACCGCTCAGCGTCTGTGGGGCTCAGCAAACATGCGTCAGATTCTTTTCAAACACAGAGAACGCAGAAGCATTTCCAAGTTGGTCATGCGACATTCGTGCCGGTCTACCCCACCCCCCGGGCCCCCTCGCCATAGAGATGGCGGGATAGAGAGGGGGTAGAATTTGTGGCGGACTGTTTAATTACTTACTCGCATTTACTTCTGTGATCTCTGTGTTTAATTTGATTTTATTGCGCGCCGCTTGTTTGCTTCGTTGAGCCGAGACGCCAGCAGCAGGCCGATGCCCAGGCCGGCCAGCCCGCCGGCGATGGTCCAAGGGGGCAGCCGTTGCAACACCGCCAACAGCATCTCGGCGGGATAATCGGGAAAGACGTGGGCGTGCCGCAGGTTCTTGAACAGCATCAGCGCTGCTGTAATCAGGGAGGCGAGGGCGCCGGTTAGCGCGCCGGCAAGCGCGATGTGGGCCGGCATGACGGCTCGGCCAGCCGCCAGGCGCGACAGCAGCCACAGCGTAAGCGCTATCGACGAGAGCGCGCCCAGCGTCACCGCGGCGGTGGGGTCCTTGTCTTCCAGGCTTGACCAGAGCAAGATCGCCACGCCGGTCAGCAGCAGCGCGCTCCGCCTCAGTTTTTCGCCGGCTGTGGCTGAGGGCTTCATGGCTTGGCGGCGACCTGGTCGAAGCGCAGTATTTGCGCGGAACTGGGCGGAACTTCCAGCAGTAGACCGTCCTGCAGCATGGCGTCGCCGTCTTGCCGGGCGAATGACTCGCTTAGCGCGTCGTGGAGCCGCCAGCGCCGCTGCGCCAGCCAGGCCCAATCGGACAGGTCGAGACGGGCGCGTGACCACTCGCTGCTAAGGTTGACGATGACCAGCCGCGTCGTCTTGCGTTGTTGCCAGCTATAGGCAATCAGGTTTTCCTGTGTGTGGTCGCCGCCGTGAATGGCCTGCGCCGCGCGCAACTGCCAGATGCCCGCGCGGTATATCTCGCTGCGGACTTCGTTCAGCAGCCGGCGATAGAAACGCGCCAGCAGCGGATGGCTGTCTTCTTCCGCGCCGCGATTGATCTGCACCGGCAGTTTGATGCGGCGACCACTGAGCTGGCCCTGATGCAGAAGCGCCGCCCCGGGCAAGGTGCTAATCAACGCGGCCGCCGGTCGCTGTCGGTCTTCGCCAAAGACTTCCATGGCGCGCCGCTCGTCATGGTTCTCGATGAAGCGGATGTTCAAGCGCAGAAAGTCCAGGTCCGCCTTGAGATGCGACTTGATTTCGCTGATCTCGCCATTGGCCAGCCGGTCGTAAAGGCGCTTGTCGTAGGTATAGTCGAAGCCTTGCCGCAGCAGCTCGTGCTCCAGGTCCCAATACACTTCCGCCATGAACAACATTTGCGGATGCGCCGCGCGCACGGCCGGGATGATCTCTCGCCAGTAGTCGCGCCGGGGCAGGGCGTCGGCGTCTCGGTTCCAGGTATCGGCGAAAACCGCATTCATCATCAGCATGGCCATGTCGCAGCGGACGCCGTCGCATTGCATTCCGATGTCGATCAGCGCAGCGACGGCGGCTTGCCGCAAGCCCGGCTGAAAGGCGTCCAACTGCGCCGTATCGATCCAGGCGGGGAAGTAGGGGTCGCGCCCGCGGGCGATGACCGCGCCGCCGCCATCGGCTGTGTCGGCGACGAAATAGTCGGACGGCCGCTCTTTGAAGTCCAGGAGCGTACCGCGCATAAAGTACTCGGGATGTTCGGATGTCCAGCGATGATCTGTGGCCACATGATTGGGCACGAAGTCGAGAATCAGCTTGATGCCCATACGGCGCAGTTCATTGCGGAAGCTGGCCAAGCCGTCGCGGCCGCCCAGCTCATGCTCGACCTGATAATCGCGAATGGCGTAGGCGGAGCCGGGCACATCGGCATCGGTGACATCGGGCAGGGCTTGGCGGTACTCGTGCAAATAATTGAGGGCGCTCATGCGCGTAGCTCGGCCGCGATGCCAAACTCCCATCAGCCAGACGGCGTCAAAACCCCAGGCGGCCAGCTCAGCCAGCTCGGCGGCGGGCACATTGGCCAAGGTGATTTTCTGCTGGTACTTGCTGCTGAGCCGGCGCAGCCAGACCCAGGTGTTGATCTCGTAGATGAGAGGATGCGCTGGCCAATTGGCGGGCGCGCTCTCGGCTGGATTGACGCGGGTGTCTTGCAGCATGGACATCAGTCTAGCAACGAATGAATGCGAATCCAATCGGATTTTGTGTACTTTAGGCGCCGGCAGCGGAGAGATGCTGCAGCGTCAGGCGAAAGAAGTCTTCGGTCGCTTGGTCGTGCACGGCGTGTCCGCAGTCGAATAGCTCGAGGCGGCCGGATTCGACCATGTCAACAAAGCGCTGACCGTATTGCCAAGGGTTGAGTTTGTCGGCGCGCCCGAGCATGATGATCAGCGGGCAGGTGATATTAGGCGCCAGGCTCAGGCTGATATCGCCGCCGGCGTCGATGGTCCGCGTCATGGCGCGCACCCAGTTGCCGGTGAAGGCCGCCGCGTCTCTGAAGCCGTGGATGCGCTTCTCCTCAGCGGTGATCCAATCGCCCGGGTACATGCGCTGAAAGACCGGCCGCAGCTCGGGCCCGAAGTGGCCGATGGCGCCGATGGCGATGCACGACGCGACGCGCGCCGGGCGCTCACCCGCGGCGATCAGCGCCACTTCGCCGCCGTCGGAGTAGCCGATCAGGTGCGCCTTGTCGATGCCCGTGGCGTCCATGAAGGCGATGAGGTCAGCGCTATCGCGCTGGTAGAAGTCGTCAGGAAAGTCGCGCGGTTTGGGCAACGACTCGCCGTATCCGCGCAAGGTCAAGCCGATTACTTTGTAGCCCTCATTGTGCAGACGGTCCATGACCTGGCCCAGGTGGATGCGCGCTGTGCCCAGCATGCCGTGCAGGAGTATCACCGGGGTCCGGTCGCTGCCGGGCCGCATGTCTTCGTAGTGCAGCGTGGCGCCTGTGGTCAGTCTGGCGAGCGGCATGCGATTGGGTTTATCCGACCGCGACTTGCGGTTCGCTCATGGCGATGGGCTGCGCGTCGACCAGAGCGATATCGAGGACGTCGTCCAGATGATCCACCAGCACGAAGCTGAGGTCGTCACGCACGTCATCGGGCACATCGTCGAGATCGTTCTCGTTCTTCCGCGGCAAGATGACCGTGTCCGCGCCCAGCCGATGCGCCGCCAGCACCTTGTCTTTAATGCCGCCGACGGGCAGCACCTTTCCGCTTAGCGTCAGCTCGCCGGTCATGGCGATATTGCTCTTGGCTGTGCGCCCGGTCAGCAAGGAAGCCAGGGCGGTCGCCATGGTGACGCCCGCGCTGGGACCGTCTTTGGGCACAGCGCCCGCCGGCACATGCAAGTGGATGTCGTATTCGTCGTAGAAGGCCGGGTCGATGCCTAGCTGATCGGCCCGCGACCGCGCAAAACTGTAAGCGATTTTGGCGCTCTCTTGCATGACCTCGCCCAGCTGGCCGGTATATTCGAAGCCCTTGCCGCCTTTCATTTTGGTGGCTTCGATGAATAGCGCGTCGCCGCCGACCGGCGTCCAGGCCAGCCCGGTAGCCACGCCGGGAATCTCGGTGCGATCTTGCAGCTCGCTGCGGTAGCCAAAGCGCGCTTTGCCCAATAACTCCTTGACCGCTTCGCCGTCCACATCGCGCTTTTCCAGCGCGCCTTCGGCGATTTGGGTCACGACTTTGCGCGCGGCTTTGCCGATCTCGCGTTCCAGGCTGCGCACGCCCGCCTCACGCGTGTAGTCGCGGATGATTTGCAGCAGCGCGTCGTCGCTGAATTCGAGTTCTTCCGCGTGCAAGCCGTTTTCGCGCCGTTGCCGCGGCACCAGATATTGCGCCGCGATGGCCAGCTTTTCCAGCTCGGTATAGCCGCTCAGCTGGATAACTTCCATGCGGTCTCTCAAGGGACCGGGGATGGTATCCAGCGAGTTGGCGGTGGTGATGAACATGGCATCGCTCAGGTCGAAAGCGACATCGAGGTAGTGATCGCGGAATTCGGCATTCTGTTCTGGATCCAGCACTTCCAGCAGCGCGGAGCCGGGGTCGCCGCGAAAGTCGCGGCCCAGTTTGTCGATCTCGTCCAGCATAATCAGCGGATTGCGAGACTTCGCGCGGCGAATGGCCTGGATAATGCGGCCGGGCATGGCCCCAACATACGTGCGGCGGAAACCGCGAATCTCGGCTTCGTCGCGGATGCCGCCCAGGCTCATGCGGATGAATTTGCGGCCCATGGCGCGGGCGATAGAAGCGCCCAGCGAGGTCTTGCCCACGCCGGGCGGGCCGACAAAGAGCAGGATGGCGCCGGAGCGATCGCGCCGGACGGGGTCGAATCCCTCGCCCTCGGCGAATTCGTCTTCGCGCTCGGCGCGCAGCTTGCGCACTGCCAGAAATTCGAGGATGCGTTCTTTGACGTCGCGCAAGCCATAATGGTCTTCGTCCAGTATTTCGCGCGCTACGGCGATGTCGAGCTTGTCTTCGGTGCGCTCGTTCCAGGGCAGGCTGCAGATCCAATCCAGGTAGGTGCGGATGACGCCATATTCGGCGGCAGCGACCGATAGCTTGGACAGGCGGCTGAGTTCGCGCTCGGCTTCTCGCCGCGCTTCCTCGGGCATATTGGCTGCTTCGATCAGTTCGCGGAAGCGCTCGACTTCCTGCTGATCGTCGTCTTCTTCCAGTTCGCGTTGGATGGCCTTCATTTGCTCACGCAGGTAGTAGTCGCGCTGGGTTTTTTCCATTTCTTGCTGCGCGTCTTCCTGGATCTTGCGGCCCAGCGACAGCACGTCATATTCCTTGCTGAGCAGCTGAAGCAGGTGGCGGATCTTGTCGCCGGCGTTGTTCATTTCCAGCAGGCGCTGCGCGTCGTCGAGTTCAATGCGGACGTAGGTGGCGATGGAATACACCAGCTGCAGCGGGTCTTCGACGTTGATGGCATTGGTGACCAATTCTTGCGGAATGCTGGGCACCAGCTCGGCCAGCGCCTTGAAGCGGTCCACCACGCTGCGCACCATTGCTTCCATCTCGATGTCGTCGGCGAAGACGACTTCGTCTTCTGGAATACGCGTCACGCGCGCCTTGAGATAGGGCGAAGTCTCGATGAATTCGTCAATTTGAATGCGCTGCAAGCCCTGAATCAGCAGGCGCACGGTGCCATCGGGACTGCGGAACAAGCGATGTATGGTGGCGAGCGTGCCTATCGACTGCACTTGATCGGGACCCGGGGTTCCCAGGCTGGGGTCTTTTGACGCGACCAGGCCGACCATGCGGTTGCCAGCCACGACGTCGTCCACCAGCTGGATGCTGCGTTCCTGGCCGACAGTCAGGGGAATCGCCGTTTGCGGATAGACGACCAACCCGCGCAAAGGCAGAATCGGCAGTTCTTCCGGCAAGTCTATCGCAGTGCCTTCGTCTTCCAGTTCTTCGCCGAGCGTGAAATTGACCCCGCCTTGCGGCGCGTCCATATCGCTCAAAATCATTTCCCAATATGTCATTGATGCAGTTCCTCAGCGTAGGTAGTCCGTCGGCCAAGCAATAGCGCGGGCCAATTCACCGTGTCCTGCTTGAGCGGCGAATTCTGTCTCCATGCGGTTGGTTGCGCTTCTGCCCGGCTGCTCACCTTACTTTACATATAGACGCGTAAAAATGATATCAGCGTTCGTCAGGAGGGGAGAATTTTGATACGTTTCTAAGACTTGCGCCCGGCGGTCGAATATGGCGCTCACTTGTCCGGCATTCCAATTTGCCCCATTCGCCAGCATGAATACAATGAATACACGGAGAATAGTCGGCAGTACAGGAAGACTGTGCCATGACCGAAAACTTTGGCAGACCGCGAAAACGCAAGACTGGAAGAGCGCGCGACCGCATATTGGCGCGGCAGCAGCGCCGCCTGGCCGTGATGGAGAGCCGCGAGGCCGGTGACCACGCCTTCTTTCGCAGGCATTTCCCATCCTACGACGAGACTAAGCTGGCGCATCGCGCGCTGGCCTGGTTGTTCTCAAGCCGTTCGCCTGTCGCCAAGGTGACCACGGTGGTTGCGATATCGGTGTTGGTATTCTTCATCGGCAGCTACGTGCTATCCGACCGCATCTTCCCGAATGTCTACGCGATGGGGCTGCCGGTCGGCGAGTTAACGCCACTCGAGGCGGAAGCGGTCATCAGCGACCACTGGAATGCCAATCTCAGCATCGATATTCGCGTAGATGGCGAGCATGTGGAATGGATGAGCCCGGACGAGTTGGGCTTGACGATTGATGCCGCGGCTATGGCGGAAGGCGCCCGGGCAGCGGGTATCGCCGGCATTCCTTTCGGCTATAACGTGAATCCGATCGTGTCGGTATCCCATAGCCGCGCCCAAACCGTGCTGCTGGATTTGACCGAGTCCATCTACGTGCAGCAGTACGAAGCCGGCTACAAGTGGTCGGGCGGGCGCTTGATTACCGTGCCGGGAAGGCGCGGCAGACATCTGGACATCAAGCAGAGCCTGGATAGCCTGAAAGAAAACGCGGCAACCGTCGTGACGGAGCGGCGCTTCAATTTACAGACTATTCAACTCAACCCGACCGTTCTGGACAGCGCGCCCTTCCTGGATGAGGCGCTGGTATTTCTGAACAAAGGCATTCGACTAACGGGCTATGATCCCTTCAGGGATCAGATGTTTTCCTTCAGCGTGAATCAGCAGTTGGCGGCCGAGTGGATCATCGCCGGCGAAAACGGCTTGTCGGTGCGCGCGGACGCATTCGGACAGTTTATCGACGACGAGAACGAGAAGCTGGTCAAAGGCGGCCGTTATATTGACAAGCTGCTGGCCACCCAGACCTTGCAGGAAGCGCTAATCGCCGGTGACCCGGACGTGGTCTTGCGATTGAATTACTTGCCGCAAGAGTATGATATTGTGCGCCAGGACACGGGTTATCGAATTGGCCGCAAGCGCGGGATTCCTTACGAACTGATTCGGGACGCCAATCCGACAGTGAACTGGAACAGCCTGGTGGTCGGCCAGTCGGTGCAGATTCCCTCGCGTGATGTGATGATCCCCGAAGATCCGGTGCCGCACAAGCGCATCGTCGTTGACCTTGACGCGCAATGGCTGGTTGGTTTCGAGAATGGCGAGCTGATCTTCGACTGGGGCATTTCTTCCGGGCGTGAGGAAGCGCCGACCTACCCGGGCATCTTTCAGATCTTGACTCATGACGAGAAGGCTTTTGGCGGCAGTTTCGCGCTCTGCAACGAAGCGGGCACCAATTGCAACCAGTGGGAGATGGCCTGGTTTATGGGCATTTACGAAGTTGTGCCCGGCTTGATGAATGGGTTCCATGGCGCTGTTCTGCTGCCAAATGGCGGCTATCTGGGCGGCGGCGGGGTCTACGAACCGACGACCTTCGGCTGCATCATGTCCGTGGACAAATGGGCGCAAGACTTGTACGAATGGGCTGAGATCGGCACTATGGTCGAAATCATTTCCGCGGAGTTCGCCCCGGAAAGCGAGTTGGCCAAATACGCCAAGGAATATATCGGCACCGTCGACACCAACTACCGGCCGATCTCGGCCTAAGCGACGCAAATCCTTGCATAGCCTGGCTGGCGCTATGCTGCTGCTTGATGCTTGACGAGGGCAATCGCTTCAAATTGTTTTTGCCACCGAGTGAGCCAGAAGTATGTGCAAGTAAAGTCATGCAAAAACTTACCACAGAGAACACAGAGGAAACACAGAGGACACCGAGGAAAGCAGTAAAGAGATAGTATGCCAGCGACAGTTTCTATTTGATAGATGGCTGCCTAAATCGCGGTGGTATCGAATAGATTTCGAATCCTCTGCGTCCTCTGTGTACCCTCGTGAGCCTCTTTTTTATGAAACCTGCCGAACACTGTCGAAATATGTAGGGGCGAGCCACCGGCTCGCCCGTACGCACACAGCATTGGATTTCATATTTTGTGTGAGCCAAGTCGTGACTTGCGAGCGACTGTGGTAAAGGAAAATGTCCTTGAAACAGGATTTGCATTACTTTCCTGGTTCTACTGACTTAGGCTCACGCAAGTGGGCATTTTGTTTTGCCGAGCCTCAGGTAAAATCTGTAGCCGTTCGCGAGTCGACTCTAGGCAAGGTATGAGCAAAGCATTTGGTACATGGGAGAGCGCGATTGATGGCGCGTCTATCGCCAGCGTCGTCAGTCTGCGGGATGTGCAGTGGAATGACGGCGACGATACCTTGGTGTGGTGGGAGAGCCGCGGCAAGATCGGCGTCTTGCAAGCGCAAACCGGCGTTGACGCGCCCCGGGATTTGACCGACCGTCGTCTCAACGTGGCTGGACGCGTCGGTTACGGCGGCGGCGCTTTTGCTGTCGGCGGCGGCCAGGTCGTCTTCGCCGCTGAGGGCAGGCTTTACAGTCAGGCTCTGGCCGGCGGCGCGGCGCGGGCAATCACGCCGCAATTCGGCAGCTACGCCTCTCCGGCAATTTCAGCCGATGGCCGTTGGGTCGCCTGCGTGCACAATTATGAAGGCGTTGATGGTCTCGTGCTCGTGGATGCGGACGGCGAAGCGTTTCCGCGCAAACTGGCTTACGGCACGGACTTCGTCATGCAGCCGACCTGGCATCCGTCCGGCGAACAGCTGGCATTCGTGGCCTGGAATCACCCGCAGATGCCCTGGAACGGCAGCGAATTGCGCATTGTTTCGCTGACACCCCAAACTTCCGGCGGCCTCTACGCGCGGGATATCCTGACCCTGACAGGCGACACGGAGACGGCAATATTTCAGCCGGAGTTCTCGCCAGACGGGCGCTACCTGGCCTACATCAGCGACGCCAGTGGCTGGAGCCAGTTGTGCGTTTACGACTTGGAAGCGCAAGAACATCGTCAGCTCACGACTGCCGCAGCCGAGCACGGCACGCCGGCCTGGGCGCAGGGCTTGCGCACTTACGCCTGGAGCGGCGACAGTGGCTCGCTGGTTTATATCGAGAACAGCCGTGGATTCTGCGCGCTGAAACGTATTAAGCTTGATAGCGGGCAAAGCGCCGCAGTCGCCGGCTGGGAGGAATACACCGATCTGGAGCAGGTGGCTGTGTCGCCGAAAACAGGCGCCGTGGCCGCGATCGCTTCCTCATCGCTGGTTCCGCCTCGCCTCGTCTCGGTCAGCGGGAAAGGACGGGCGCTGGTTCATCGCCGGCGGGGCCCGGAAAACTTGGCCGCCGATGAGCAGTCCGCGGCCGAGGCCATCACCTGGCCCTGTGAAGATGGCGGGGAGGCGCATGGCCTGTTTTATCCGCCCGTGCTTAAGGACGAGATGCCAGCCGGCCTGCCGCCGCTGATCGTCAATATACACGGCGGCCCCACATCGCAGCGCCGCGCCGCTTACGCAAGTGAAGTCCAGTTTTTCACCACGCGCGGATACGCCGTGCTGCAGGTCAACCACCGCGGCAGCACCGGCTATGGCAAGGCTTATATGAATATGCACCAGGGCAACTGGGGCACATACGATGTCACGGATTCGATTGCGGGCGTGAAGCATCTGGCCGACGCCGGACAAATCGACCGCGAGAAAGCCGTCATCATGGGCGGCAGCGCCGGCGGCTTCACCGTGCTGCAGTCGCTGGTGGAATATCCCGGTTTCTACCGCGCGGGGATTTGTTCTTACGGCGTATCCAATCAATTCGGCCTGCTGATGGACACGCATAAATTCGAGGAACGCTATACCTACTGGCTTCTGGGCGAATTGCCGGAAGCGGCCGATGTGTATCGCGCGCGCTCGCCGATTTTCCACGCCGACAAAATCGTCGATCCCATTATCGTCTTTCAGGGCACGGACGATGTCGTCGTGCCGCAAGATCAGTCGGATACCATTGTGGCGTCGCTGAAACGCCGCGGCGTGCCGCATGAGTACCACCTGTTTGAAGGCGAGGGTCATGGCTGGCGTTTGCCGGAGACCATCGAAACTTATTACGACAAAATCGAACGCTTTCTGATGCAGCACGTGATATATGCCTGACCGCTCCCTCCCACTTCTTTATCCAAAGCCTCAGACACAGTGCTGTTCCAGCGCCGCCTTTGCTCCAATGAGGAATCGAATCGATGATTGATCAAGTTGCGCTGCTGCTCGCTGGATTGGTCGGATTATTCTACGGCGGCAACTGGCTGGTGCGCGGCGCCTCAAATCTGGCGCTGTCTTTCGGCGTGTCGGTGCTGATCATCGCCTTGACATTTGTCGCTATCGGCACGTCCATGCCGGAAATGCTGGTGAGCCTACAGGCGGCGATGGCGGGCAAGAGCGATTTGGCGGTAGGCAATGTGATCGGCTCGAACATCGCTAACATCGGCTTGATCCTGGGCGCGACCGGCTTGATCGCGCCGCTGAGCGTCAAAGCCATTCTGCTGCGGCGCGAAGTTCCGATCATGATTCTGGTCTCGCTGCTAGCTTTTGTCTTGACGCTTGACGGCCTGATCAGCCGGCTGGACGGCGCGATCCTGCTGCTTTCCTTTGTCGCCTTTAACCTGCTGTTCTACTGGTTGGCGCGGCGCGAATCCGAGACGCAGAAGCGCCTGCTGTCGGACCTGGAGGACAGCCCCGACGGCAAGGTCAGCCGGGGGCGCGAGTTTCTGTTCTTGTTCGCCGGGGTGGTAGCGCTGGTTTTAGGCTCGCGCATGATGGTCGAGGGCGCGGTAAATCTGGCGCGATTGTTCGGCATTAGCGAATTGGTGATCGCCATCACGCTGGTGGCCTTTGGCACCTCACTGCCTGAGTTGGCGGCTTCGCTTTCGGCAGCTTATCATCGCGAGACGGATCTGGCGATTGGCAATGTAGTCGGCTCAAATATCGCCAATCTGCTGCTCATCCTGGGCGTGACTGCATTCGTGCAGCCCATACAAGTGGAGCGCGGCGCTGTGCAATTTGAGTTCATCGTGATGATCGCCTTTGCCGTGCTGCTCATTCCCTTCATGCGCCATCAGCGGCTGGGTCGGCGGGGGGCGGCCTTGTTCCTGGGCGCTTACATCGCCTTCGTTATTTACAGCATCGCCTCCGGCAGCGCGGCGCCAGAGCTTGACTGGCTGCGCTGATATCTAAGCCCTAGTCTGCGCATTGCGGTACACTGTAGCCAGGGGCGGTCGCCGAGACGCGTCCGGGGATGCATCGAGATGACAAATCTGCCACCGGTTGAGCGCTTCAACAGCAGCAGCGGCGTAGACATCTACCGCCTGCCGATGTTGCTCTTCCCCAGCGACTTCACCGGCCACGCCTTTGTTCTGGACGGCGCGGGACCGCTGACCCTGGTGGATACCGGCTCGGGCATGGGGCGCAGCAACCAAGACTTGCTGGACGGCTTCCGGCAGATCGGCGAGCGCTACGGCAAGACGATTACGCTGGGCGACATCGAGCGCATCATCATCACGCATGGGCATATTGACCACTTCGGCGGCCTGGCCTTCGTCTTGGAACAAACGGACGCGGCGGTCGGCATCCACGAATTGGACCTGCGCGTGCTCACCAATTACGAAGAACGCGTGATCGTGGCGACCAAAGCGCTGGGCATCTACTTTGACCGGGCCGGCATAGCGCCATCGCAGCGGGAAGCGCTGTTTTCCATGTACGGCTTCGCCAAGAAACACGTCACGTCCATCGCGGTCGATTTCAGCATCGAAGACGAGCAGATCATCGACGGGATGGAATTCATTCATACGCCGGGCCATTGCCCCGGGCAAGTTTGCATCCGCCTGGGCGATATTCTGCTCAGCGCCGATCATGTGCTGTCGCGAACGACGCCGCATCAATCGCCGGAGAGTATCACGCACTACATGGGTTTGGATCATTATGCCGATTCGCTGCGCAAGCTGCTGCGCGTCGAAGGCATCGAGCTGGCGCTGGGCAGCCATGAAGACGCGATCCACGATCTATACGGGCGAATCAACGCAATCCGCGCCAGCCATAACCGCAAGCTGGACCGCATCCGCAAGATCATGCGCGATCAGGGCGCGCCCATGACTATCGCCGAGATTTCTCAAGCGATGTACCCGGATGTCGAAGGCTATCACATTCTGCTGGCGCTTGAAGAAGCCGGCGCGCATATCGAATACCTGTATCAGCACGGGCATTTGTCCATCGCGAATTTAAGGGAGTTTGAAGCCGAGCCGAATCCGGCGATTCTGTATGAATTGCATGATTGAACATTATGCTTTGTTGACCGGCGACAAGACTTGATAGTACACTTGAGGCGGAACCGTGGGCGTTGGCCGCGTCGCCGCAAGCGAGGAGAGAGCTAAAGATGGACGAGAAAGCAAAGATGGACGAGAAAGCAAAGAACAACCCCGGGCCGCCCAAGGAAACGCATGAACTGGCGGGTCTCATCGCGCGCTTTCTGGCCCTGATTTTAGACTCCGTTTTGGAGGTTCTGCTGTTTTTGCTGCTAATTCTTGTTGTGTCACTATTGGGCGGCGGCGACTCTACGTCGATCTCACAAGTCATCGGCTTCGCGAGTGCGATCTTATACCAATGGTACTTCTTGGCGCGCCGCGATGGGCAGACGCCGGGCAAGTTCGCGCTAAAGATTCGCGTTATCAAAGCGGATGGCACGCCGCTAAGCGATACCGACGCCGTGATTCGAGCCATCGGCTATCACGTAAGTTACATTTTCTGCGGGCTTGGCTTTCTCTGGGCGATATTCGACAAGAACAATCAGACCTGGCACGACAAACTGGCGCGGACCTATGTCGTGACCAAAGACCGTCAGCCAAAAACGGTCGAGGTTTAGCGCGAATACTGACAGTCTTTGGATCGTGTTCATACTTTACTCGGCGCCCTAAGCGGCGCTTTTCTCAGCGGAACAAGACATGACAAGCCTGGCGCAGCGCTTGGGCATTACACGCTTCGAGGCGGATGAACGCTACCGCGCCGGGCTGGCCGCTTTTGCCGCGCGCGACCAGCGCACTGCCATCACTGAGCTTCAGGCGGCGATTGAGCTGCTGCCCAATCATGCCGAGTATCATGCTGCGCTGGGACTGCTGCTGCTGGAAGACAAGCAGAAGCCGGCCGCGGTCGCAGCATTTGACGAGGCGCTGCGGCTGAATCCCTACGAGGCGCTGGCGAATTACGGCAAGGGTATGATCGCATACAGCGCCAAAGACTGGCGGGTGGCGGAGGGCCATTTCCTCAATGCGTTGGCTGCTCAACCCGAGCGGGCTGAGGCGCAGTACTATATCGGCATGGTCAAGCACCGGCTAGGGCAGAATGCGCAGGCGCTGGAGTGGATGCGGTCGGCGGCTGCCGCTTTCGCCGCGGATAATGACCGGCGCGAGAGTCACTGCACAGCCTGGATGCGCGAATTTGAGAAGCTGGCAGCCTAGTAGCGCCGTGAGCAGCTGCCAGAAGGCGAGCGAATCGGCGGCATGCGAACTAGAACAGCAGCGAAGATCGCTTTTAGCGTCGACTCAACAAGTAACCTGACTTGGGCAACGGAATATTCAGTATGTCAGTTCTCAGTAGTTCCAAGTTTGTCATGCAAAAATAGAATGGAAGTCAATTCAAGAGTGGGCGAGCCACCGGCTCGCCCCTACAACCTTCCCGATACATTGGCAATTGCATTCCAATGGCGGTCATTCTCACTACTTACTTGCACTTACTTCTGTGAACCCGGGCCTTCACAGATACCCGCTGGCTGATTTGCAGCTTACCCGTTCCCGCGCCTGAATCGAGGGGTCGGCTAATGCGAAAGCGCGAAACTCGGCTGAGCGCTGCGATGCCGGCCACGATCGTTTGTTGGCGGCGACGCCTGGCGCGAGCAATTGCTTTGCGGCGGCAAGACCACTACAATCGCTGCAACTCTCCTACCTTGCAGAAGCGCAGGTGAACTTGGAAAACGTACTTGGCGAGCTTTCGGCGCTGGGCGGCGCCCTCGTTTTCGGCGTGGCATCGACCGCGTATACATTGGCGGGGCGGAAGATCGACGCGAGCTTTTCCATGGCGCTGAGTCTGGTGATTTCTCTTTTCTTCTTTGTGCCCATCCATCAGCTAATGCACGGCGAGCCGGTCCCGCTAAATGCCGAGCCGGACCGCTGGCTGATTTTGGGATTGTCGAGCCTGGCGGGCTTCGTCATCTCGGCGCTTTTCCTGCTGCGCTCCTTTCAATATATCGGGCCGCGGCTGACGATGCTGATCGGGTCGACTTCGCCGATATTCGCCGCGCTGATGGCTCGGGTGTTTTTGGGGCAGCAATTGCCCGCATTCGCTGTCATCGGCATCGCCATCGTTGTCGGTGGGGTCGTCTGGGTGGTATCCGAGCGGGGCGCACGGCAAATTGAGGGGCAAGAGGCCGGCTATGGCAAAGGCCTGTCGATGGCTGTGGCGGCCGCCGTCAGCCAGGGGGCCGGTTTTGTGCTGATGTCGGAGGGTGTGGCCGGCGGCTTCTCGCCCATGAGCGCGGGCCTCATTCGTACGATTGTTGCCATCGTATTGCTCTGGGTATATATCGCCCTGCGCGGCACGCTGCGGCACAACCTGGAGTTAATCTTGTCTTCGCCCGGCGCCTTGGCCTGGCTGGCGCTGGCGTCTGCCGCCGGGCCGGTTGCCGGCACGACGCTGATACTGATTTCGCTGCAATATACCAGCGTCGGCATCTCGTCGACATTGACAAATACGACGCCGATTTTCTTGATTCCCATCGCCTATCTGGCCTTTGGCGAGCGCATCACGGCGCGCGCAGTGGTTGGCACGCTGATTGCGATCGCGGGCGTGGCCTTGCTATTTGCCGCTTGACCCGGCCTCGCCGCGGCCCCCGCATTTTCCCTCATCCGTCAAACGGGCTATAATGTAACCCGCAGACGAACGACAGAACAAAGGTCTTGGCAATGACCGACTACAATATACGGCCGCTGGAACGCTCCGACCGGGAGTGGGTGGCGCATTTCCTGGACGAGCGCTGGGGCACCACTCAGATTGTCTCGCGCGGCAAGTCAGTTTACGGGCACTTGCTGCCGGGCTTCATGGCGGAGCGGCCGGCGGAGGCGTCCGAGGACGGCGATAACGAGGGCGCCGAGCACGAAAACGAAGCCGCCAAGAACGAAAATGAAGCCGCCGCGGAAAACATTGGCTTGGTCACGGTTCACATCGGCGACAAGGAATGCGAGATCACCACGCTCAACAGCTTGACCGAATCCGAAGGCGTTGGTTCGGCGCTGGTGGAAGCGGTGGAGAACTGGGCGCGGGAGGCGGGCATCGAACGGCTGTGGCTGGTCACGACCAACGACAATTTAGCCGCCCTCAAGTTCTGGCAGCGGCGCGGCTATGAGCTTGTCACCGTGCATCGAAACGCGATTGCCGAGGCGCGCCGCATCAAGCCGCAGATTCCGATCACGGGATTAAACGGCATCACCATCCGCGACGAAATTGAGCTCGAGAAAAAGATCTAGCGATGTCGCGCGCTTTGCCTATGTGCAGGCAGCCTGCGGGCGTCAATCGGCGTCAGCCGGATCATGCCGCGAATCGCGAAAATCGCGCCAGAAACTCTCAGCGATGACGAGCAAGACGCCGCAGACGATGGCATGGTCGGCCAGATTCGATACGTTAGAAATCAGGTTGGGAATTTGATAGTGGATGAAGTCGACCACGTGTCCGTGCTGCAGCCGGTCGAGCGCATTGCCGACGGCGCCGCCGATAACGAGGCCGATCGCGAAGGGCACGAGCCGGCCTCTCGCCGGAACCTGGCGGAAATACCAGAGCAAACCCGCGATGATCAGCAGCGCTATAACCAGGAAGGCATCACCGGCCATAGGGAAAATGCCGAATGCCGCGCCGGTGTTGCTGCTGCGGGTCAGCTGAAAAAAGGGCGCCAGCGCCGGCAGCGGCTGAATAGTCTCATAAACATCCAGATTGTCGCGTATCCAGTGTTTGCTGGCTTGATCGGCCAGCGTCGTCAGCGACAATGAGCCGCCCAAAATGAACCACTTGCGCATGACTCGCTCCATCAACAGCAGCAGAAGCTCGGCTCATTGTAGCAGAAATTGCGCGCGCGCTGTCCAAATGCAGATCATCGCGCTAGCCCGATGAGGGACGGCCCCGCCAAAAACAGAGCCTATCCGCCGGACGATTTTGGCGAGTGGGACCTGGACGCGCAGAATGCGCTGTACGCGGACCTTGCGGCGGACGCGGTTCGCGTTTGGGGTTTGACGCTTGAAGCGCTCGACTGGCTGAGCTACAGCAGTAATGCCGTCTTCGCTGTAAGAACAACCGATGCCCGAAACGTATTGCGCCTGAGCTTGCCGGGCCGAATCAAGGCGTCCCGCTTACGCTCGGAGCTGGAATGGCTGCGGGCGATTCGGCAGCGGACCGATTTGCTGGCGCCCAATCCTGTACCAGTGAGCGTAAAGGAAAAGGAGCAGCTCTACGCCACACTGCCGCATGAGCTGTTGCCGCCACCGCACTACGTTTATGGCGTCTTGTTCGAACATATCGAAGGTCGGAGCAAATCAGCAAGCGAGCTGACTGCCGGCGACTGTCGCCGAATCGGGCGCTACCTCGGCAGATTGCACCAAGAGGCGCAATTTGATATGCCGACCGCTTTTGATCGGCCGCGCCTGGATCAGCCGGGTTTGTTCGGCGCCGAGTCGCCCTACGGATCCGCTGACGAAAGCCGCGCGCTGGAAGCCGGGCAACGCGAGGTCTTTGCCCAGGTGGCGCAGCGCGTCGGCCAGATCATGGCGCGGCTTGACGGCGAGCGCGACAGTTTTGGCTTGATCCATGCCGACCTCTTGGCGAAGAATGTGCTTTTCGGAAGCAATACGATCGCGGCCGTGGATTTCGAATTCAGCGCTTGGGGTTACTTTCTTTATGATTTGGCGCCGCTGCTGTGGCAGTTGCGGGGCGACCGGAGCGCGGACTATGACCAGCTGGAAGGCGCGCTGTTGGACGGCTATCTGTCGGCGCGCCACGATGCCAATGTCGACCGGGAAGCGCTTGAGGTCTTCATCGCCGCTCGGCAGTTGGCGTCTTGCCGCTGGCTGCTGCAGAACTTGCATCATCCGCAATTGCGCGATGCGGCGCCCCCATTGATTCGGCAGCGGACGGCTGAGCTGGAACAGTTTCTATGCAGCGGCGTCTTGCGGCGCAGCTCGCCGACGCTGTGACTTTGCCGCGAATTTGGGAGTACTCATGCTGACACGATACCGCGCCTTCGAGCCTGACGCGTACAAGTTATTTATGCTGATGACGGCGGTGCAGTCGCTGGCGCTGACTACCGTGTTTACCATCAACCTGGTCTATCAAGTGCGGCAGGTCGGCTTGAATCCGCTGCAACTGGTATTAGTCGGCACGACCCTCGAGCTGACCGCCTTTCTGATGGAGATACCGACCGGCGTTGTGGCCGATGTCTATAGTCGGCGACTGTCTGTAATCCTGGGCTTCCTGCTTTTGGGCACCGGCTTTCTGGTGGAGGGCAGCCTGCCGCTATTCGAGGCTTTGCTGGTTGCTCAGGTCATTATGGGGCTGGGCTATACCTTTCTCAGCGGCGCTACCTCGGCTTGGATCGTAGACGAGATCGGGCCGGAGCGAGCGGGCGGCGCCTTTTTGCGCTCGTCGCAGGTGGCGCAGGTGACGAGTTTTCTGGCGATTTTCGTCAGCGTGGCGCTGGCCAGCATCAGCCTGCAGACTGCCATCATCGCCGGCGGTGTGCTGCTCTTGCTGCTGGCGGCGCTGCTGGCGATTGTGATGCCGGAGCGCGGCTTTCAGCGGCGTAAATCGCGTGAACGCGAAACCTGGCGCGCGCTCTTTTCGACCTTGCGCGAAGGCGTATCGGTAATAAGGGCGGGCCAGATCCTGATCCTGATCATGCTGGCGACCGTCATTCACGGCGCCTTCAGCGAGGGCTTCGACCGACTGTCAATCGCGCATATCCTCGAGAATTTCAGCTTGCCGCCCCTGGGGCCCATCAACGAGATTGCCTGGTTCGGCATCATCAGCGCGGTATCCATGCCGCTGAGCCTGGGCGCGACCGAAGTCTTGCGGCGGCGCCTGGATTTAGCCGACGGGCGCTTGGTGGCCAAGACTCTGATGCTGGTTTATGTGGTGATGATCGGCAGCGTACTGCTGTTCACGCTGGGCGAGAGCTTCGCGCTGATTTTGCTCGGTTTGTGGCTGACGCAGGCGGCGCGGCAGGTGCGCAACCCGCTGATGGAAGCCTGGATCAATCTGTATGTCGAGTCGGATGTGCGCGCGACTGTGCTTTCGATACAAGGGCAGGCGGACGCTTTCGGCCAGATCGCCGGCGGCCCGGTGGTCGGCGCTATCGGGCTGGCGTCGTCCGTGCGTACCGCAATATCCGTGTCGGGCCTGCTGCTGCTGCCCATTCTGTTAGTATTTCGACGCACGCTGGGCCGGGAATCCGACGTCGCTCGTATGCGCGACTAGCAACGACAACTGATTGCTGAGCGCAGCTTCGCATTCTTCGGTTGTACGCTGTAGAATGACCTTCATTGCCAAGAACGAAACAGGGAGGCCGAATGAGCACTCAAGACATGCTGGCGGAACTCAAGAACTTTGATACACCTTCAATTACCAATGTGGTGGCGACCTACCCGGATTCTCCGCTCTGCCTGGGTCTATACAACCCCTGGAGCGAGAATTGGTATACCGATCAGACGATCCGCTGCATGTATCCCGAGCTGGGGCGCCGCGTGGGTTACGCCGTGACTTGTGTTTATGGCTTGCCGGATCCAAATTACTCGCGCCTGAGCTTCATCGATGTGCTGGAAGCGATGGAAGCCTCGCCGCAGCCGACTGTGCTGGTGATTCAGCAGAAGTTCCCGCCTGAGATCGCGGGCAAGGTCGGGCTGGCGGGGGGCAATATGGTCTCGGCGATGAAGGCGCTGGGCTGCGTCGGCTTGCTGTCCAATGGTCCCTCGCGCGATCTGGATGAGATACGCGAGATGGATTTCCAATACATGCTGAGCGGCGTGACCGCGGGCCATGGCGCGATGGCGGTGCAAGCCGTTAATGTGCCGGTCTCGGTCGGCGGCATGGATGTGGCGCCGGGCGAGCTGATCCACATGGACGAAAACGGCGCCTGCAAGTTCCCGGCCGATCAGCTGGAAGCCGTGCTGAAAAATGTACGAGCGCTGCAAAAGGAAGAAGCCGCGCGAATGAGCGCGCTGCAAAACGCGAAGTCCGCCGCTGAACTCCGCGCGATTTTCGGCGGGCACAGCTACGGCGATGATGATGAGTAAAAGGGCGAGTATTCGCCTAGCATAAAGAGTATTCGCGGAGGAGCAGACGTGAAGGGCAAACGCGTACTCATCACGGGGGCGACCAACGGCATCGGCAAGCAGGCGGCGCTGGAATTGGCGCGGATGGGCGCGGCGGTCGTCATCGTCGGCCGCGACGAAGTCAAGACGCGCAAGGTCAGCATTGATCTGAAGACGCTGAGCGGCAACGCGAATATCGACCTGGCTGTCGGCGATCTGTCATCTATGGATGAAGTGCGGCGTATCGCTACCGAGTATCGCGAAACCTACGGTCGGCTGGACGTGCTGCTCAATAATGCCGGCGCTATGTTTTCCCGCTTTCAAGCATCGGCCGATGGCTACGAAATGACATTTGCCTTGAATCACTTCAGCTATTATCTGCTGACTGTGCTTCTGCTCGATATCATCAAGCTTACGGCGCAGGATCACGGCGAAGCGCGGATCATCAACGTCTCGTCCGGCGCGCACACGAGCGGCGCCCTGAAGCAGGGGCTGTGGCTGGATGATCTGCGCAGCGAAGCCGGCTTTCGCGGCATGGGCGGTTTCGCCAATTATGGCGCCAGCAAGCTTGCCAACATTCTCTTCACCTATGAGCTGGCGCGGCGACTGGAGGATACTGGCGTGACCGTCAACGCGCTGCATCCCGGTTTTGTTAATACGGGTTTCGGCCACAACATGAGCGGAGTCCTGGGCGGCCTGATAAAAGGGCTGCAGAAGCTTTTCGCCCGGTCGCCGCAAAAGGGCGCGGAAACCTTGGTCTATCTGGCTTCCGCGGCGGAGGTAGAGCGGGTGACCGGCAACTACTGGCAGGATAAGATGCCAGTGCCCTCAAGCGATATCTCTTACGACCGCGAGCAGCAGAAGAAGCTGTGGGAGTTCAGCGCTGCGGCTACTGGCGTGGGTTAGCGCAGGTCGCCAGGCAGCTTGGAACCCTCGTCGGCTTCGACGAAGTCAAGGACCTCAAGCACTGCGTCAAGGTTCAAGGGACCGTAGAGATGGGGAAACTTCGTCTCGCCGGATGTCGCGGACGCTGATTCGGGCTGCGGATGCGCCGGCGCTTCCCAGCGCAACTCGGCTGTAAGTCTGTCCTCATCGATGCAGAGCAGCAGCAGATCCGATTGGCCGCGGTAAAAGTCATTGGCTACGGACAAGACTTGGTCACGCCGTGAACAGTGGATGAAGCCTTCCGTCGCCAGCGAGGGCGCGCTGTAGCTCCCGTGCAGTTTCGCCTCATTCCAGGCGGCGCGCTCGGTGATGTGATAGATCATTCAAGCGCCTGTTGCAGATCGGCGATCAGATCGGCGGGATGCTCCAGCCCAATGGATACGCGCAGCAGATTGGCCGGCGTGCTCGTGCCTTCTTCGATGGATTCGCGGTGCTCGATCAAGCTGTGCGTGCCGCCGAAGCTGGTGGCGCTGGTGAAGAGCTTCAGCCGGTTGACCAGATCGATGGCCGCTTGCCGCCCGCCTTTTGCAAGAATCGACATCAGGCCGCTGCCGAGGCTCATCTGGCGCAGCGCCAGGTCGTACTGCGGATGGCTGGGATGGTGGGGATACAGGACGCGCTCGATCTTGGGATGCTCGGCCAGGAAGCAAGCGACTTGCAGGGCATTCTCGCTGTGGGCGCGAACGCGATAGGCGAGGCTCTGCAGGCCTCGCGCCGCCAGCCAGCAATTCATGGGCGACAGCACGCCGCCGCCGATGCGCACCAAACGCATGACGCGCTCGGCCAGCTCGTCTTCCCGGGTGAAGATGATGGCGCCGCCCAAAACGTCATGATGGCCGGCGATGTATTTCGTCAGGGACATGACCACGATATCGGCGCCCAGCGCGATGGGGCTCTGCGCGACCGGCGTGGCGACCGTGTTATCGACCAGCAGCGAGGCGCCGTTCTCATGCGCGATGTCGGCGATGGCGGCGATGTCTGCCAGGCGAATCAGCGGATTGGTGGGCGACTCCAGGATGACCAGTTTGGTATCGGGACGTATGGCCGCGCGCACCGCCTTGAGGTCGCTCATGTCGACGTAGGTGGTTTCCAGGCCCCAGGGCGCGAAAAACTCGTTGAGTTGCACGCGGATGCCGAAGTACATATCGTCGCTGGAAAGGATGTGATCGCCCGGGCGCAGCGCTTGGAAAATCGTCAACATGGCCGCCGAGCCGCTAGTGACGGCATGGGCTGCAGCGCCGCCCTCAAGCTGAGCCAGGGTCGCTTCCAGCGCGGCGCGGTTGGGATTCTGCCAGCGCGTGTAGATCAGTTGATCGGGATGGTGGTCTTCTCCGGTCGTCTCGTACTCGAAAGTGGTGCTGAGCACGATGGGCGGCACGATGGCGCCGCTGGCGGGATCGGCGCCTGCATTGTGAACCGCTCTCGTTTCCGGTCGTAGGCTCATGACGGCTCCTGTTCGGCTGAAATGAATTGTGGCCAATGATAGCGGCTTGGCTGCGCCCCTGCCAAGCGCGGGTGAGAACGGCGTCAGATTCGAGCGCGATTCTGGTGAATCGGTGTAAACTTCGGGTGTAAGGGGTTCCAAGCAGGGTATCAGCTTGCGGAGACGCTACTTAGGGGAGGTGGGCCATGCCAGACATGCTTGTCAAACTCTACGATATTCCGGAGTTAGCGCCCATGCTCGCGCGCCAGCGGGATATGGGAATCACCGTCAGGCGGGGCATGCCGCCCGAGAAGTTCCTGGCGCTTGAGTGGATCGGGCAGCACTTCAGTCAGTACTGGGTGTCCGAAGCCGATGTGGCTTTCGCGGCTCATCCGCCGACGATTTACCTGGCGCATCGCGGCGAGCAGCTGCTGGGGTTTGCCTGCTATGACACGGCGCGCAAGAATTTCTTCGGTCCTACAGGCGTAGACGAGGCGGAGCGGGGCCAGGGCATCGGCACGGCGCTTTTGCTGGCCGCCTTGCACGCTATGCGCGAGGACGGTTATATGTACGGCATCATTGGCTGGGCCGGGCCGGTCGGCTACTACGAGAAAACTGTGGGCGCCGTCGTCATCCCGGACTCAGAGCCGCCGGGCAGCTATCGTGGCATGCTGGGCACGCATAGCATCTTCACGGAAGGCGCGCCGGCCGAAGCGTTCCTGGAAGCGCATTGACTCAGGCGGATTTCAAGCGCTGCCTTGCCTGATAGACCACGGCGTTGACGAGTTCGGTCAAGCCGCGCCCTTTGCCCATTGAGATGTCCTTGCCAAAAAACGTGAAGACGACTTCGCCGTTGATGGCCGCCACTTGCTCCAGGGGCGCGCCGCTGCATGACCGGTCCAGGATGGCGCTCATCGCCATGGCCGATAGTCCCTGCGGGTTGAGCACATCGAAGTAAAAGTCGAGCGTGCCGTCGTCGCGGTCAAGCGCCCATACAAATGCCTCGGATTCACAGCCGATTACGCGCTGAGCCTCATCGTAGGGTTTGCTTGCGATCGTTTCCGGCACCGGCTCAAATTCGTCGGCGATTGATATCAGGAAATCGACTCGCTCTTCCCGCGATGTGACAAAGTCGAAATCGTCCAGGTATTCCTGCAATATAGGCGGGTAGTCAGCCACGACAGTCTCTCGTGAAACGTCAGTTGCGGGGGGAAGAGGCCCGCTCTTCCCCCGCGATTCCGCAGTTGATTACTTCTCGATGGGCAAACCGACGCTATTGCCCCATTCGGTCCAGGAGCCGTCGTAATTGCGTACATCAGCGAAACCCAGCAAGTTGGTCAAGACGAACCAGGTATGGCTGCTGCGCTCGCCAATGCGGCAGTAGGCGATGGTGGGCTGGGCGGGATTCAGTCCGATCTCGTCGAGGTAGATGCCGCGCAATTCGGCCGCGTTCTTGAAGGTGCCGTCTTCGTTGGCTGCGCGCGACCAGGGCACGCTGCTGGCGCCGGGGATATGGCCGCCGCGCACAGCGCCTTCTTGCGGGTAACCTTCCATGTGCAGTTTCTCGCCGCTGAATTCGCCCGGGCTGCGCACATCGACCAACTGACCGTTGGCCTGCGTGTGCTGCAAGACGCCATCGCGGAAGGCGCGGATACGGCTGTCGTCCCGCTCCGGCGCGCTGTAGCTGGTGGGGCTGATGCTGGGCTTCTCTCGCGTGAGCTCGCGGCCTTCCTCAGCCCACTTGAGCCGCCCGCCGTCCATAATCACCGCGTTGCTGTGGTTGAATAGCTCAAATACCCAAAGGGCGTAAGTCGCCCACCAATTGCTCTTGTCCCCATAGAATATGACCGTCGTCTCCGGCGTGATGCCGATGCGGCTGGCCAGCGCTTCAAAGCCGGCCTTGCCGAGATAGTCGCGCGTCAGCGGGTCGTTCAGGTCTTTGACCCAATCGACTTCCACCGCGCCGGGAATGTGCCCGCTGGGATAGAGCAGGGGATCTTCGTTCGACTCGACTATGCGGACCTTGTCGTCGTTCAAATGGGCGGCTACCCACTCGGTTGACACGAGCTTGTCGGCATTTGAGTACCCTCGGCTACCTATATCACTCATCTTGATGCTCCTTTTAGGCTAATCTTGCTCGGTATGGCGTGGGGTTATTCGCGCCGCAAAGGCAAACAAAAAAGCCAACCGCTGCGGGCTGACTTGTCGGTGGCGAACAACCATGTTGCCGGCAAACCTATCACACCCGCTTAACAGTCGGCTTCCGTACAACAACACTGCATGGGCGTGAAAACCACGTTCGATTCGCTCATGCGCCTACCATAGCATAGGCATCGCGGGAATTCAAGTCGAGAGGCCAAGTCTATCACGCTTCTAACAGGAAGGGCGGCAGGTCAAGCGAGGCGGTCAAGTCGTCGAAGCAGAGTTGACACTGCGTGAGCTTCAGCGAGATATAGACGCCCCGCGGCAGCGTGAAGTGGAATTTGCCGCGCGCGATGCTGCCGATCACCGGTTTGCGTTTTGCCACCACGTATACGCCGGCGTCGTCCTGGTCGGTCGTCAGCTGCCAGCCGAAGCCCGCGCGTAATTCGACCTTGGCCAGAATCTGCGGCTGATCATGCAAGGCAAGCCGAATATTGGACTGTTCCGCCTGCAGGAAGAGTGTGTTGGGCGTCGTGATATCCCACTGGAAGCCTTGCGTTTCTACCGCCAGTTCGCGCGCCGAGTTGAGCAGGCGTCCGGCTTTCCAGAGATTGCCCAGATGTCGCATTAGAGCTCTTCAAGATGCGCGGCAACCCAACGTTCATAGGCTTCGCGCAGCTTGTCGGTAATCTTGCCCGCGGATCCGCCGCCGATGGCAATGCCGTCGATCTCGACGACCGGGATGATGCCGCGACTACTGCTGGTTAAGAAGGCTTCGCTGAAATGAGGTATGTTGGCGCGCCGTGGCGCTTCCAGCCGGGGCGGAATGATCGGCGCGCAGATTTCCAAGACGATTTGCCGCGAAATGCCCGCCAGAATCCCCGCGCCCGCCGTGCGCAGTTCGCCGTCTTCGATAGCGTAGAAATTGCTGGACAGCCCCTCGAGAATGCCGCCGTCGGCATCCACGATGAAGGTCTCATAGATATGGGGCGGCCGGGCCGCTGCCAAGCGCTTACGAATATGCATCCATTCGCTGGCTTTCGCAGCGGGATTCAGGCGCGCGACTGCAGCGGATGTATTGCAACTGGCGCCCCGATTCAAAACGTCTAGCGTCGGCGGCTGAAATGGCTCGATGGACAGCAGCATCTCGCCGGGACGGTCGCCCGGGACCGAAATACGAAAGCGCGCATCGCCATAGCCCGAGTCTTCAATCATCCGCCGCAGCGCTTGTCTCAGCCGCTTTCGATCAAAGCGCAGGGCGAATCCCTCGCGCCGGGCGGAGTCTTCCAGCCGATCCAGGTGGGCGTCGAGCAGCAGTGTACGCGTGCGATGATAGGTGTTGCTTACGGTATAAACGCCGTGACGGGGCTCGAATTCGGCAGCTTCATCCAGTGATGCCGCCGCATAGTCAACATCAAGCAGGCCGGCCGCGGTCAGGCTCTTAAGGATAGCGGGCATGCTTGGTTAACGTAGCAGCCATTGTTCGCGGAATAGCGTCCAGTCGGCTTCGCTAAGCTGCTCATCGGAGAATATGGCGATGCCGGTGAGAAGCGCGCGCTCCTCTTCGTCAAGCCGGCGCAAACCCTCGTGGACCCCGTCGATGGCCCCGGCCATGGTCTCGATTTCCGGGTTATGCGCGCTGCTGGCGCCGCCGTAGTTGGGAATGCTCACCAAGATATCGGTGTTGGCTTCTAGCAGTTTCACGTAGGATTCGACATGATAGGCGACCCAATTGACGTAATCCAAACGTTCCTGCCGGTAACTCTGGTACATCAGCAGTACAACCTCGTCCGCCAAGACCATGACGCGCTGTTTGAAGTTTGGCGACCACATGGTACCGGGCGCTATCGACGGGATATCCTGTAGACGGAGATCGTGCGGCGTCAAATCGGCTGTAGCGGCGACGGCGATGGTATGCTCACTGCCAACAGCAGACCGAACGCGTCGGATCAAGCGTATAAAATCGTCATTGCCTGCGAACATCGGTTTGACATCCAGCAGGACGCCATCAAAACCCAATTGATCCACCAGCAGTCGCGAGAAGTCAGCGATGTTCTGATGCAAATTGGTATCATCCAGCCGGTAACCGTCCACATTGTCAAGATGCGTCCATACCTCAATCCAGGCCAGCAGGGCCAGTTTGTCGTTCTTGCTCTTGAAAGCCTCGACGAACTGGGCCACTGTTACCCGCGAGTTCATGAAGCCGTCCGTCCCTTGCGGGCCGCCAGACCAGCGATTATCGATGCCCAGCGAACTGACGTAGACATAAGCCTTGCCGATTCGGTTCGTTACCAAGCGATCGGCCAACTCGCCCAATTGCGCGTCGCTGATGTCGCCGTAAATCCAGGTGCGATCCAACCAGATGGCATTGTTCAACGGCAGCGTCTCGACTTCACGATTGAGGAATGCGCCGAGCGCCAAGCCCGCGACGACTACGATTCCGGTAATAGCGACCACTCGCAGCCGATTTCTCGGCGCGAAAAGAGCTGACATACGCAGCGCGCGTTGCTGTCCCAGGTGACCGCTACCGCTTCTTCCGCTTGGCTGCCCGCCCGAGCCCGTGAGCAGATTCGAGACAACCCTTGCGATGGAATTGAAAACATTCCGGAACCCGCGCCCGGATGACGAATTCTCAGGGGCTGATTCGCGTATCATAGACATGGAAACATCCGTAGGGCCGTTTCACATTTGTTTGCGATTCATTGTAGCACATATTAGACATTCTACGTGTCTATGGATTACGTAACACTAATGTGGGCGAAATACGGCGCTTAATCTATCGATCAGCGGCGGAGCAAGAATAAGTGCGCCAATAAGCAAAGCCGTTAGCGAGGCGACCAAGACGGCGCCAGCGGCAACATCCTTGGCGACCTTCGCCATGGGGTGAAAACTTGGAGCGGAAATGTCCGCAGCGGCTTCAATCGCCGCGTTGATAAATTCGGCGATCCAGACCAGCGCCACTGCGAGAATCAAGACAGCCCAGCGCAAGGCGTCGATGCCAGTCCAGCAGCCGGCGATCAGCACGGCGGCGGTGGCGGCGCCCATGATTCGAGTATTCTTTTGGAAACGCAACATGTAGGCAATGCCGGACCAGGCGTAAGCCAAGCTGCGCCAACGCGACTGGCTGGTTGACCAGCTGTACTCGGATGGATTGGTATTCGCGGTCGCATGCCGCCGTCGCCGCAGCTCCTCATCCATCGCCTGCCGCCGCATAATTGTGGACCAGCGCCGGGCTGATGCCGAGGGATTTCAGGGTCGCCTCCTGCAGACTCCACATGCGCTCCCGCGACGCGGGGCATTCATGGTCATGCCCCAGCAGATGCAGCGTGCCGTGAACAACCAGCAGGCAGAGCGTATCGCTGAGACTGCAGCCGCGCGCATCGCACTGCGTCGCCACATAATCGTAGGCGATGACGATATCGCCAAGATAGACGGCAGCAGCGTCTATCTCATCGGGCAAGGGCGCCGCCGCGAAGGACAGTACATCGGTGGCGGCGTCAACCTGTCGATGTTGGCGATTGAATGCGCGCACGGCATCGGCATCTGTGACAACGATGCTCAATGAGGCGCAGCGTGGCGCGTCATTCTGGCCAAGCACGTCCAAGGCCGCTTGCGTTAGGCGGGCTTCTTCAAGGGGACGATTGCGCGGGTTTTGCAACTGAATCTTGGCGTTCACGCTGGCTCATCCACTTCGTCGACATTTGAGGCGGGATGCTTGGCCGACTTGTTGCCATTGCGCTTGGGCAGGAAGGGCACGTCAGCCAGCGGTTCATCTTCTTCCATCACTGTTGACGCGTCGGGCTCGTTCAGCGAGGCGTCAAGGCGCGGGGCAGCCTGCGCCTCAGCGCGCACGGGCGCGGTGGTCGTATCTGGCGCCGGCGCCGTGGGCTTCGGTTTCGTTGCGGTTTTGCGCGCTTTGCTCGGCTTGTCGGCGGGAACACTTGAAACGTCGACCGGCAGGGCGGGGTTAGCGGAAACGTTAGCGCCATGTACGGGCGCCCGCTGTCGCGGTGCTTGCACTGCTTTGGCGTAATCAATCCGTGGATGGAATAAACCTCGGAATATGTCTATGAAAGTTTCTTCAATCTTGCGTAATTCGTTGAGCGTCAAATTGGAGTCGTTCAGTTGTCCGCTGTTGCGTTTGCCCTCAATAATGCCGTGGACGAGATCCGTGATTTCTTCGTTGGTCTGTGGTTTGACCGCTCGCGATGCCGATTCACAGCTGTCCGCCATCATTACAATCGCCGTTTCGCGGCTTTGCGGAATCGGGCCAGGATAGCTGAAATCGGCGATATCGATATTGTTCTTGTCACCAGCGGCGGCGAGCGCGCGCTGATAAAAGACGTAGACCTGCGTCGTGCCGTGATGCTCGCGGATGAACTCGCGGATTCTGTGAGGCAAATTGTATCGTTTGGCGATCTGATCACCTTCTATCGTATGACCGATGATGATATCAGCGCTGCGGTAGGGATCGTCAAGCGCGTCGTGTGGATTTGGAATATGCTGCTGATTTTCTGTGAAAAAGAAGGGATTGCTCATTTTGCCGATATCGTGATAGAGCGAGGCCACGTGCGTAATCTGCGTGTCTGCGCCGATTGCCTGCGCAGCTTGTTCCGCCAAATTGGCCACCTGCAGCGAGTGCTGGTAGGTGCCCGGCGCCTCTCGCAGCAAGCGCTGCAGCAGCGGTTTGCTGGGTTGGCTCAGATCCATCAGCTTAAAAGGCGTGGCCAAGTTGAAGAGCACAGTCAGCGCGTACATCACGCCGAAAGCCGTGGTTGGCACGATTAGAACACCGCTGAATAGAGCTTGCAGCATATTGGCGCCATCGTTGGGCCCGAAGCCGATTTGAAGCGCGAAAATCGCCACAATCGCCGCTTTGGCCAAGCCAATGAAAAGGCCGGCCAGGAAATAGTTGTTCAAACGGCCGGCATTGCGCAGCGTAAGAATGGCGCCGATGTTGCCAGCGGCAATCAGGCTGGCGATCTCCAACGATGGGCTGCGGCTGAGCAAGCTGCTCAGGAAAGCGAAGCCGATAGCGGCAACGATGGCCAGGTTAGGCGTGCTGATGGCAACGTACACAATGCCCAGCGCAGCCGCCGGCATCAGGTAGATGTTGGCGTGGCCGAAGGCCCGCATGGCCGCCAGCGCCACCAAAAACAGAACGGCGATCAAGAGCAAATTAGAATTATCCGACGAGATCAGGTGCGGCTCAAATCGGCTGATATACAGGCCCAGCATTATAACAACCAGGCTGCTCGCCAGCAGCGCGCGTAGAATTCGCGGGGCGCGATTGCTCGTGCGAGCCAGCAAGCCTAACTCTTGCAGCGCCTCGAATGACAAGGCGTCTATACGCTGCCCGGCCGGCGCGACGATCTGCCCGGCAATGAATTGCCGTTGTTGATCCTCTACGTTGGCCAAGGCCGCCGCCTGATTGATGGCGGTCTGGTCCGGATTTTCAAAGGTGTTGGCGCGGATAAGGTCCGATGTGATCTCTGTCACTATCCTGCTCTGTTGTTCGGTCAAGCGCAGGCTCACCTGATTGGGCAGCTGGGCGCGCGCCCGTTCGAGATCGGCGGCGCGGATCTCGGCGCTCATCACCCGTTCCAACACCAGAACGATTTCGTTGCGTACCTGCAGCCAGCTATCGTCGGGCAGCTGCAAAATGGCGCTGATCGAATCTTCGCTTTCGGCCAGCTGTAGCGAAGATATGGCTTTGATGTCGGCAATCTGTTGATCCAGCGAGGCGTAGGTATCGGCGCGAACGTTGTCGATATAAGCCAGGATTTGCTCGGTCAAGTCTCGCTGTTGACGGGCGACGCCGGGATCGGCCGGGCTAAATACGGTCGGCACTTGCGCAAGAACATTAGTCCGCTCTTGGTCGGTGAGAATGGCGCTGATGAACGAGCCTTCTTCGCGGGTAATAATATCTTCGGTGGCTACGCGCCCGATGCCCAGGTTGGCGGTGCTGTTGAAGCGCAGGAAGATGTCATCAAAGGCGACGATGAAGGTACAGCAGAGCGCAAAGGCCACTGCGGCTGCCAGAATCAGGAGGAAATAGCCCGCGGTCTCCGTGCGTTGAGGATGGATCTTGAATCGGTCTTCGAGTAAATCGGTGACGTGCGTCAACACGGGCTTAACTCAAAATCTCTCTTACAAGGGCGTTGACGGCCCGGCCGTCGGCCAGCCCCTGCACTTGGGGCATGACGACCTTCATCACCTTCCCCATCTCTTTCATTGAGCTTGCGCCGGTTTCACTTACCGCCTGCTGCACAATCGGCCGCAATTCTTCGGCGCTGAGCTGGCGCGGCAAGAATTCCTCGGTCACCGCCAGCTCGAGTCTCTCGTTCGCGGCGTCTTGCGCGCGCCCGGCGCCTTCCAGCTCGGAAATGGTCTCGCGCCGTTTCTTGGCCTCTCTGCGCAAGATCTCCAGGACGCCTTCGTCGTCCAGCTCAGTCTGACTGTCGATCTCAATCTGTTTGATGGCGCTTTGCAGCAGGCGAATGGCATTGCGGCGCTCACGGTCTTTGGCCCGCATCGCGTCTTTCAGCGCATTCTGCAGCGCTTGCTTCAAGTCTTGCATTCTGTTGCTCTAATCCAGGTCATTTTGTAACTGCTTCCTCGGCTGACGGTAATTCTCGCTCAAGGGAGAAAGCGGACGCCGACAACACTTCTTCCACTTTACCATGAATCACGCCCATATTGTACGACTCCAGGCGGGTATGGGTGATGACATTGCTCAGATCCCGCGGATGAACGGCGCGGATACGCAGGTAATTGTCGGTGTAGCCGCAATTGACGAAGCCCTCGGGCGTGGCGCCGCTGACTTGCTCCCAGAGCACCGCCTGCGTCGTGCCCAGAATCTGCTCAGTGAAGCGGCGCTCAAGCATCTTTGACAGCGCGAGCAATTTGCTGCTGCGAGCTTTCTTTGTCGCCGTGCTGATCTGATGGCGCATGCGGCTGGCCGGCGTACCGGGACGGCTGCTATAGCGGAATACATGCAGGCCGCCGAATGCCATCTCGCGGATAAAGCGCTCGGATTCGGCGAATTCGTCATCGGTCTCGCCCGGGAATCCCACGATGACATCCGAAGTGATATTCAGATTGGGGATGTTCGTCCGGGCCGCTTGCACGAGGGCGCGGAAGTCCGTCTGGCTGGTATGGCGGCGCATCCGCTTGAGCGTGGCATCGCATCCGCTTTGCAGCGGCAAATGCAAATGGCGGCAGAGTCGCGGATTTTGCCACAAATCAAAGAAATCGGGCGACAGGTCCCAAGGCTCCAGCGACGAAAGGCGAAGGCGTGGCAGGGAGGTTTCGCGCAGCAGCGTCTCTACGAGGTTGCGCAGCCCCTGTCGCTCGCCGCGATCGTGGCCGTAGCTGCCCAGATGTACGCCGGTCAGTACAGCTTCTTGAAAACCGCAGTCTTCCAGGTAGTTGACCTCGCGCAGGACCTCTTCAATCGGGCGGCTCCGTCCCTTGCCGCGGGCGATGGTGGTGACGCAGAAGGTGCAGGCATTGTCGCAGCCGTCTTGCACTTTGACGAAGGCGCGCGTCCGGCCGAGGCTGCCCGGCAGCGCGCTCCGCTCGATGGGCTCGCTGTCGAATTCGTCGATAGACTCGCCGGTGATCAGTGACACCAACTGAGCCTTATCGCCGTTGTCGACCACGCGCCGCACACCGGGCAAGGTCGCGATGTCGCCGGGCGCGATCTGGGCGTAACAACCGGTGACGGTCGTCTCGCCATGCGGGTTGGCGCGATGAAAGTCGCGGACGAACTTGCGACTAGTTTTTGCGGCCTCTTGTGTAACCGCGCAGGTATTGAGTACAAAGTGGTCGGCGTCTTCGGGTCGAGCGACAATTTCGTGGCCCAAAGCGCTGAATTGCCGCGCCATGGTTTCGATCTCGCTCTGATTGAGCCGGCAGCCGACCATTTTTAGGTGTACTTTCACAGGCGCGCTTCCTTCTCGTCATATGCGGAGGGGCTGAACACGATCATATTATCGAAGCCTACCACGACGCCACCACCGCCGGATGCTGTCGACTGCGCGATGAGTCCCAGCCGGCCGACGGCGCTTGCGCCCGCGAGGTAGCTGTCTTGCATGCTGCCGTCGACGCATTCGCCCGCGGCAAAGGTACTGGCCGATTCCGCATCATCGGGCAGGCAGAGCGCGTGCGGCGCGCCGTTCACGTAGAATCGATAGCGCGGCCCCTCAGCGATGACGCGGATCGTATTCTCTTCGCCTAGCCCCTGGCGGACATCAGGGGAAGGGATCCAGGCGCTAAGCAGCTTGCTGAGGCCCGCTTTCGTCCGCCACAAGGAGTAGTAGCCGTCGCTGCTGATGAGGAAGGCGTAGTATTCGGTCGAGTGCTTCAGGTCCAAGCCCTGGCGAATGGCGGCGCCCGCCAGCGGCAGCAGGTCTTCCAAGCCGCAGAGCAGCACGGCGGGCATGTCGCAGTCGGCCGGTTCGTCATTGCGGATGTGAAAGACGAGGCCGAATGCGTTGTCCAGCGGGCCGTCGCTGGCGACTGTCTGTATGCTGACATCGAAGTCGGCGAATTGCGGTCGGGCGGCGGACCAGGCAGCTGTTTGCGGCGCGCTGACCGAGAGTTCAAGTTGGTCGTCGGCGATCCTGGCGCTCTGCTGGCCCTCGTACAAATTCCATTCGTCGGCGAAACCGGAAAAACTGGCGACATAGAGCAGCTCACCGGCGCTGCCGGTTAAGGCGTCACTGCGCCCCGTCAGCGCGCTGTACACCAGATTGGCGGCGATCAGCGCAGCCGCGAGGCAAAGGCACAACGCGACAACACGCAGGTTTGTAAGACGCTTGTGACTGCTGGCGTTTGAGTGGCTGTTCGCTTCTGACACGGTATCAGCCGGGGCACATCGGACGGCAAGTCGTGATTTTAGCACAGGGCGGCGGCAAGGCAATAGACGCGAATACGCCCTTGTCATTGCAGTTCATGCCGGCGCGATACGAAATCGCGTCGAAATCAAGTTGGCGACGGTTCAATTGCTACAAAATGATAGCGGCTGAAAAGGTGGGAATCTAAACTGAAAATCAACTACAGAGGGTGCAGAGAGCACAGAGAAAAACATAAAATATGTGTTCATGTCATATTTGAAATGTGATTTGTGGTTCACGTTCCGCTAGTGACTGTTGCCTATTCCCGGCCGCAGATTTAGTAGAATAGTCGTCCAAACTCCTACGAACTCTGTGTCCTCTGCGCTCTCTGTGTTGAAAATTTCTTGATGCAATTGCCCTGAAGTTGGCGACTGCTAACTTGACAGCGGCGCGCATAGCTGATAACGTATCCGGCGACATGGCGAAAATTACGATCACTACCACTACGATGACTATGACTACGATGCGCATAGAGGCGCAACGTGGAGGTTTCCATTTGTTGTAGGGGCGAAGAAGCGGACAGCAAACGGGCGTGTGGAAACCTTCCACGCGCCCTTTTTGTTTCTAGAGCGAACTGCGAGAAAGGGTGGGAGCATGGCTCGGAGAACGATGAAATTCGGCGGAACCTCTGTGGGCTCGGCGGACGCGATCAAGCAGGTGGTCGCGATCGTGCGCGATTTCCTGGCGGATGGCGACGAGCTGGCCGTGGTGGTCTCGGCCATGTCGGGCGTTACCGACTTGCTGCTGGAGTCGGCGCAATCGGCTGCCGCCGGCGACAAAGAGAAATACGTCGCCATCAACGACACTGTCCGCCGGAAGCATCAGGCTGTCATCGACTCGCTGATTGCCTCGGGGGCGGCGCGCGCTGCTATCGAGGCGGAAGTGGACGAACTGCTGCGGCAACATCTCGAGCTTTGTGAAGCCTTGCGCGTACTGGGAGAAGCCACGCCGCGAATTTCTGATACGCTGGTTTCTTTTGGCGAGCGGCTCAGCAGCCGGGTCATCACTGCCGTCATGAACGTTGAGGGGCTGCCGGTCAAGCAGTTCGACAGCAACCACTTGATCGTGACCGATAATCAGTTCCAGGATGCCGACCCGCTTTGGGAAGAGACCGAGGCGCGCATCGCCAATGGCCTGCGCTCGCAGTTGGAAGCTGGCATTACGCCGATCATCACTGGCTTCTTCGGCGCGACGCCCGACGGCACGATAACCACCCTGGGACGCGGCGGCAGCGACTTCATCGCCGCGATTATCGCCGCTTATCTGGACAGCGATGAGTTGGTCATCTGGACCGATGTCGACGGCGTCATGACCACCGACCCGCGCCTGGATGCCCGGGCGCGCGTGCTGCCCTACGTATCGTATCAGGAGATCGGCGAACTGGCTTTTTATGGCGCCAAAGTGTTGCATCCCAAGACGGTGCAGCCCATCATCAGCCGCGATATTCCGCTGCGCGTCCGCAATACCTTCAATCCAAGTCATATCGGTACAGTCGTTGGCGCCAAGACGCAGCCCAGCGAGACGGTCATCAAAGCTATCACCGGCATCCGCGATGTCTCCATGCTGACGGTCAGCGGCAGGGGCATGTTAGGCGTGCCCGGCATCGCCGGCCGCACCTTCCTGGCATCAGCCAATGCCGGCGCCAGCATCCTGATGATCTCGCAGTCGTCATCCGAGCAGAGCTTCTGCTTCACTGTGGTTGACGCGCTGGCGCAGAATGTCAAGTCGGCCGTTGAGAGCGAGCTGCAGCGCGAGATTCAGCATAACAATATCGACAGCGTCGACGTGCTCAGCGACATCGTCATCATCACGGTGGTCGGCTCCGGCATGCGCGGCACGCCGGGCGTGGCTGGGCGGGTCTTTTCGCTATTGGGAGAGAACCGTATCAATGTGCTGGCAATCGCGCAGGGTTCATCCGAATGCAGCATTTCCTTCATCATTGAGCAGCGTGATTTGGAGCGGGCTGTGGCCGAGTTGCATACCTTGGCGCTGGAAACGGTGGAGAATGACAGCAGCAACGGAGTCGGCAGCCCCTATTAGGCGGTCGCGTCAGTCGGCGATCAACGCTTGCAGTATCGCTTCCCAGTGCGAGAAGAGAATGAGATGGCCCGCTTGCGGGTCGCAGCGCGCGTTGGCGTTGGGGATCATTGCCGCCATGCGCTCGCTCACGACTGGTGAACAGAAAAGATCGGTTTCGCCCCACCAGACGTCGACCGGCGGCTCTATCGATTGCAGGTGAAAGCCCCAGGGGCGCGTCAGCGAAATGATCTCGTCCACCAGGAAGTCGCTGCCCGCGCGGCGTATCTCGCGCCACATCTCCTGGCGGCGCTTAAACAGGTCCAGGTTGCTCAGGACGTCCTGATCGGCCCGCGAGAAGGAACTGCCAAGCTCGCGTATGTACTGATCCGAATTGCGCTGCGCATCAAACCAGAAGAAGCCGCGCATCAGCAGCCGGAAGAAGGCTTCGTTGCCGCTGGCAAGCTGAAACAACCGGCCGTAAAAGGCGTGCAAGGCGCGGAATCCCTGCTCGTGGTCGAGCGGCGGCAGGCAGCTGACGACCGCGCAGCGCCGCACAATCTGCGGAAAGCGATAGGCGCAGGCCAGGGCGTAAGGTCCGCCGGCCGAATAGCCTAGCAGGGCAAAGCGATCCAGCTTCAGCGCTTTGCTCAGCAGCATGACATCATCGACGACGTCCATGATGCCGCGGCCGGGCTTGCGCGTCGACATGCCAAATCCGGGCCGATCCACGCCGATCAGCCGCACGCCGAGGCGCTCCAGGATCGAGTCGTCCGGGTGACGCAAGCTGTGATTGCCCCAGAGGTCATGGAACAGGATTACCGGTTTCCCCTCGGGATCGCCGTATTCGGCGAAGCCAAGACGCCGCCCGTCCGCCAGTTGCGCTTGCCTGGCCGTGGCCACTTGAGCCAATCTAGGCATATTCAATCCACCGCTAGGTTTTCTGAGGCGAGCGTACAAGATTTCAGGTTCTGACGATAGTCCATATCCGTGCGTCAACGAGGATATACGGCCAGGATTGTCGGGACGGCGTCAAAAGAGGGGACGAAGATGTCGGCGGACGGCAGCGCGAGCATGGTCGATCCGCCGCCATCGAGGTTGACCGCCGTGACGATATCGAGCCCGGTCGTCGGCAGGTAAGCGCTGAGGTCGTGCAGTGAAAGACCCAGAAAGGGCGATACCAGGATCAAGATATTGCCGCGCTCGTCCTCGGCAATGAGGGTGCGGCGATTGCGCTCGCCCTCGGTTGAGCCAAAATAAGCTTGCCGACCATCGCGCACCAGCAGTGGAAAACCCTGGATGGCTTGCTGGACGGCGCTGTCAATTTGCGTTTGCGGCACCGCTACGGTCGGCGCCTCGCCGCGTACGATGAAGCTCCCGCCACGATCGCTATAGGCGGCGCCATATCGAGTGCCATCGCTGACGACCGCGCCCAGCACACGATGATGCTTGTCGAAGAAGTTAGCGTTGATGATGAGGCTGGCATCGTTTTCCAGCGTCCGCCAATCGGCCAGGCTTTGCGGTTCGCCCTCGCGGTAGATCGCCCGGAAGCGGAAGCGCTGCGGATCGACGCGGATGACGACGATCTGCGCCAGCTCATCGCCTTGGGGAATGAGCGTACGCCATGCCATCCCGTCGGCAAGGGTTTGCCAGGCGGAAGCTGCTGTAGCTGTCGGCGCGGGAGTTGGCGCGGTCGCGCTTTTCAGGCTGCAGCCAGTCAGCAGCAGCGCCGCAGCCAAGAGGAGGACAGTACGCGCTAGCATGCGGTGACTCCTCGGAGTCAGCGTAGACTACAGACGACGCGCTTGTCAGGCAAGTTTGTCGGCGATCTTGCGAATACGCTCGACGGCTTCTTTGAGCTTGGCGAAGTCTTCGGCGAAGGAAAAACGGATATGCGCGTCTTTGGTGACGCCAAAAGCGCTGCCTGGCACGCCGACTACCACCGCTTCATCCAGGATGATATTGGCGACTTCTTCGCTGGTCTTGCTGGTTTCGTTTACCTTGGGGAAGGCGTAAAAGGCGCCTTCAATATCGGGGCTGGACATATTGGGAATGTCGTTAAAGGCCTGGACCATGAAATTGCGCCGCTCTTCGTAAGATTGCCGCATCATCTCGACGCAGTCTTGCGGCCCGGTCAGCGCGGCGACGGCGGCATGCTGGGTAAAGGTGGCGGCTGAGGTGGCCGTCTGCGAATTGAATTTGCCGGCCACAGCGACCAGTTCGGTCGGTCCGGCTATCCAGCCCAGGCGCCAGCCGGTCATGGCGTAAGCTTTTGACATGCCGTTGATGACGACGACGCGATCAGCGATCTCGGGAATCGAGGCCAAAGACACCGCCGGGCGGCCGTCGAAATTAAGCTTTTCATAAATCTCGTCCGAGATGATGTACAGGTCATGCTCCAGCGCCAGGGTCGCCACTGCTTCAATCTCGGCGGAGGAGAGCATGTGCCCGGTTGGATTGCAGGGCGAGTTGATGATGATCGCTTTGGTTCGAGCGCTTACGTGTTCACTCATGTGCTCGAGAGTCAGCCGATAATTGTCGGCGCCAGTGGTCTCGACGGACACGGGCGCGCCGCCGACCATAGTGGTGATCGACGGATAGCTGACCCAGTAGGGCGCGGGCGTCAAGACTTCGTCGCCGGGGTCGAGCATGGCTTTCAGCACCAGGAAGAGCGCCAGCTTGCCGCCGGGCGTGACGATGATATCGCTCATGGGATCGAGGCGCACGCCGTTGTCCCGCTCCGTCTTCATCGCAATCGCTTCGAGCAGCGGGCGAATACCCTTGGAGGGCGCGGCATAGCGGGTTTCGCCATCGCGCAGCGCTTTCATCGCGGCGTCGACAATATGCGGCGGCGTATCAAAGTCGGGCTCTCCGCCGGCCAGGCCGATCACCGCATGACCCTCCGCCGCCAGTTGTTTCGCTTTGTCATTCATCGCAATTGTCGGCGATTTGGCAATTTTCTTCGCCAGCTGGGTTGGGCTTGGCATTGCTTAACCTCGCATGTGATCAAAACAAGTAAAAATCGCCAGAAGTGTAGCCGCTTTGAAGTTTCGATAAAAGGGTAGGTAGCGCAGTTTACCGATGCAGCCGGAACCACTATTCTGACCAGCATCATACAAATTACCCGCCTCTATGAAACCATGTTTCCACTTGGTACAATGCCCGCTCACGAAATCTATCGTGATTACACAATTCCGCACAGGAAAGGAATCCGCATGACTAGAATGACACCAATTGTTTTTCTCCTGCTGTTGCTCGCGTTGATGACAGCGCTGCCGACCAGCTTGGCACAGGACAATGTAGATATCTACGGCCGCGAATTGCCGGCGGACGCTGCGCCATACGAGATGCAGGTCTATCGCAACTTGTGCGATTCGGCGCGTCAAGAGACATCACTGTCATCCATCGTCACCGTCTATTCGCGCATCTGCGACACAGGCGCCTTCGACAAGTTCTCTGACTCGCTTGTTGTACTGAATAACAATATGGAAATCACTCCGTCGGCGGCTACAAGCTGGTCGGTGTCGGATGATGGTTTGACCTGGACCTTTAACTTGCGCGGCGACCAGATGTGGAGCGACGGCACACCTGTCACCGCCAACGACTGGGTGGAGAGCTGGCGATTCATGGCCGATCCCGACCACGCCTATGACTTTGTCTGGCTATGGCTGGGCATCATTGATGGCTGGGACGAAGCAGTCGCCGGCGAGATTTCGCCCGACGAAATCGGCTTGGAAGCGGTTGACGACAATACGCTAGCGGTCACGTCGCAAGTTCCTTTCCCACCGCTGCCCGCGACCTTCTTCTTCTGGCCGCCGATGCAAGCCAAGGCGCTCACCGAGATCGGACCGGACTATATCCTGGATCCGGAAACACACGTCTCCGCCGGTCCTTTCATCCTCAAGGAATTCGAGGCCGGCAGCCACGCCGTACTGGAAGCCAATCCTGACTACGTTGGCCCGCGCACGCCCTGGCTGCGCCGCCTGGAATTTGTCTACGGCGACAAGCTGAATGGCAGTTTCCTGGCCTTCCAAGACCATCAGATCGACCAGGTAGGCCAGCCATTGCTGAGCCCGGCCGATTTTGAGGTAATCTTCGCTGACGAGACGATGTCGCAGAATTACCGTCAGCACGCCGGCGACTTCCGCACCGACTACCTGCTGATGGATACCTTTACCGAGCCATTCAACGATGTAAACGTGCGCCTGGCTTTCGCCAAAGCGCTCGACCGCGATTCGATCGTCGAGAACGTGATCGGCACAACGGTAGGCATCCCGGCGTACTCCTTCCTGGCGCCCGGCTTCCCCGCGTCGAACAGCGCTGGCCTGCAGGACATTCAGGGCTTCGACTGTGACGCGGCGCAAGGCCTGTTGGCCGATGCCGGCTATGCTGGCGGCGAAGGCTTCCCGCCCGTTGAGCTGGCATTGCGCGGCGAGCCTTCCTTCATTCAGGATTGGTTTGTTGCGGCTGCCGCCTCGATCAGCCAATGCCTCGGCGTTGAGATCACGGTCAATAACTTGGAATTCCAGGATTACATGACCCGACTGCTGGAACGACCGACCACGCTGCAATTCGGTGGCGTCTCCTACGGCATGGATTATTTGGATCCGGCCAACATGATGGGCGTTTGGGTCTCGACCGGTCGTCATTCCTGGCGCAACGAAGCTTTCGACAACCTGGTGCGCGAGGCTAACTCCTTCACGGGCGATCCGGCAGAACGCATCGCCATGTACCAGGATGCCGAGCGCATGATGGTCGAGGACGTCGGCGGCATTTTCCTGGTCCATCGCATTCAAGGCGACTTGTGGCAGCCGTACATGGCCGCGACAGGCAACTGCTGGGAAGCGGACCGCCAAGGTCTGGCGACAACACACTGGGGCAACGAACATTGCTGGGGCGATTACTATATCAGCGAAGATGTGATGAACTACGATACCCATCGTAGCGAGTAGTCGCCGATTGAAGCAGAACCATCAATGGGGGCGGGTGGATAGCTCGCTCCCATTCTGTTTTCGGGGCCGGTTTTCCCGCCAGGGCAGGTTGCGCCGGCTCGGTCTCATCTGGTCATAATTCGCGCATTCAATAGAATAAAGCAATCCTGAAATGCCAGGGGAACGTTTGCATTCGTAAAGAGGTAATGCCCAAATCGTGATCGGCTACATTCTTCGCAGACTCGTGTCACTGGGTTTCGTCCTCTTTGTGGTTTCAATACTTGTATTTGTCTTGATGAATCTTGTGCCGGGCGGGCCGTTTACCCTGGCGGACCGCGGTTACTCCGGGGCCGCGCTGGAGAACCTCGAGCGGAAGTACGGCTTGGACCAGTCGGTTCACATCCGCTACATCAACTATATATCCAGCGCCATGCAGCTGGACTTCGGCAATTCATTCTCGGTAGCGGGCAACCCGCCGGTCAGCCAGCTCATCGCGCGGATATGGCCGGTTACTTTTCAGCTCGGCCTATATACCATTCTTTTGTCATTCAGTCTGGGCATAACCCTGGGCATAGTGGCTGCTTACTATCGCAACGGCCTGGTTGATAATCTCGTTACGCTCGTTGCTACCGCCGGCATCGCCGTGCCAAACTTCATCATTGCCACTTGGTTCCTGCTGCTGTTTGGATTTCAGAATGGCTGGGGAGCAGAGAGCAAGTGGATCATCGGGCCGCTGACCGAGGGCGGCGCGGCGATTCTATCCTGGGATTACTTCTTGCCGGTCGTCACTTATGCCCTGGCGCCGCTGGCGCTCGTGTCTCGTTATACGCGCTCGAGCTTCGCTGATGTATTAACCGCCGACTTCGTTCGTACGGCGCGCTCAAAGGGACTGTCGGAGCGTGCCATCTTGCTGCGCCATGTGCTGCGAAACGCGCTAATCCCGATGATCACTGTGCTGCTGCCGCAGATTCCCAACTTGCTTACCGGCTCGCTTTTCATTGAAGTCGTCTATGGCGTACCGGGCCTGGGCAAGTTCTTTGTGACTAGCATATTCAATCGCGATTATCCCATGATCATGGGCCTGGTCTTGCTCATTGCCTTGCTCTGGGGCTTGACCTATCTGATCACCGACATCCTGTACACGGTGATTGACCCGCGCATACGCCTGGGCGAAAGCAAGGGCGCCTGATGCGAGGGAAGCCAAGGTCGCTACCGGTGGATCAGCCGGAAAGGCTGGAGCAGCGCTCGCTGCTGCGCGATGCTTTGCTCCGCTTCCTGCAGAACAAGCTGGCGATGCTTGGCGCGATAATGCTGACGCTGCTAGTCGCAGTCTCGGTATTTGCTGACATTGTGGCGCCTTATGGGCTAAACGAGGTCGACTTCTCAATCGTGCGCATGCGGCCTTTTGAAGACGCCAACCACATATTGGGCGGCGATGGCGTGGGCCGGGATTTCCTCACGCGGCTGATATATGGCGCCCGCACATCGCTATTTGTAGGTCTCCTGGCGCCGCTGATTTCTTTCGGCTTTGCCGTTCCGCTGGGCGCCATCGCCGGCTATCGCGGCGGACTCTGGGACTTCGGTATATTGCGCGTCGTCGAAATCGCAACGGCCATCCCGCCGCTGCTTTTCGCCATGTTCTTGATCAGCATTACCGGCGCCGGCCTGGCGAATGTAATATTCGTATTGGCGGTCACCTCCTGGATTGAGCCGGCGCGAATCTCACGGGCGCAATTTCTGAAATTCCGCGAGGCGGAATTCGTGCTGGCGGCGCGCGCGTTAGGCGCTTCTGAGTCCAAGATCATTACGCGCCATATCTTGCGCAATTCGCTGACGCCCTTGCTGGTTTCTTTCACCTTTGCCGTGCCGCTGGCTATTTTTGCCGAGGCCGGCTTGAGTTTTTTGGGGATTGGAATCACTGAGCCGACGGCAAGCTGGGGTAAAATGGTTGGAGGCAGTGTGAAGTCCTCGACCGTAATCGTCGACTACCATCTGGCGCTTTTCCCGACCATACTTGTCGCGCTGACGATGCTCAGTTTTTCATTTGTCGGCGATGGTTTGCAGGAAGCGCTTGATCCTTCGCGGGGCGATTAACCGGAGAATACGATGAGAATCCCGAAAGTGATATGCATCGCTATTATTGTGTTGCCGATTGCGCTGGCGCTTTCGGCCTGTGGCGGCGGTGGGGGGCAAGCGACTGCGACCCCAAGCGACCTGCCGCCGACTTTGACGCCCTTCCCGACCTTTGCCTTTGTTGAGCCGACCAAACCGCCGGTCTTCGAAGCGACTGCTGAGGAGGCGACGGCGCCCGAATCTGACGCTGGTCAAGCCGTCGAACTGGATCCAAAACTAGTGGATCGCGGCAGGGGGCGCTACGAGGCGCTGGCTTGCGCCGGATGCCACGGCGATGAAGGCGAGGGCCTTGACGGCAGCAAGAGCCTGCTCGGCTTTGCCTTGACAGAAGACGATTTCATCACCTTTATGCGCTCAGGCGGCGCACTTGGGACTGATCATCAATTCTCCACCGACCGCTTGAGCAACAGCGGTTCGAGAAATCTCTATCAATACCTGGTCTCCATCTCCCGCCGCGGCTGAGGCGCCCAAATGAGCCACTCCGATCTGGCGTCGCTGCGCGGGGAGCCAAGCTATGTCTGGCGCGCGGGGCAGGAGCGCCGCCTGGGGATGATGGCGCGTTGGGCCGATCTGCGCGACGCGCACGTGCTGGTGGCCGGCTGCGGCGTCGGCATGTACGCCCGTCAGATCCGCCAGCGCTTCACACCTTATGTAGACGCCTTTGATATTGAGTATGACCGCGTGCAAGTGGCGCGTGATGGCATCCGCGGCGCCCTGGTTTCGGCGGGCGAGGCGCTGCCCTACGCGGCGAGTAGTTTCGACGTGGTGCTGTCTCACGAGGTCATAGAGCACGTCGATGACGACCGGCGCTCGTTGCAAGAGATGCTGCGCGTCGCCAAAGTCGGCGGGCGGATTCTGCTATTCTGTCCCAACCGCTGGTACCCCTTTGAAACGCACGGACACTATTGGCGAGGCCAATATCACTTTGGCAACACGCCGCTCATCAACTACCTGCCTACGAAATGGCGCGACAAGCTGGCGCCGCACGTTCGCGCCTATACACAAGCCGAATTAAGGAAGATGCTGTGCGGGGAAGCGGCGGAGATCCTGCATCATTCGCGCATTTACGGCGGCTACGACAATATCATTAGGCGGCTGGGCGCGCCTGCTGTGGCCTTGCGCAACCTGCTGTATCACTTCGAAGGGACGCCGCTCGACAGCTGGGGATTGTCCCATTTTCTAGTGATCGAGAAGCGTTGAACCTAGGTTAGTCGCGGCGCAAGAAGGGAATCCGCCGCCGCAGCCAGCGCTTCAATATATTCCCGCGCGTACGGTACCAAGCCTTTTCCGCGCGTTCAGCGAACTGCTTGTCGTCGCTAGCGCCGCGGTCCCCGCTGCTATAGCGCTCACGCGTATAGAGGTCGCTGATGGCGCCAATGGATTCGCGAGCCGCCGGGATGCGCCGTTGCAATTCGCGGCGCTTTTCCAGCGTGGTCAGGGTGCTGCCGATATTGATGCCGATGAGCTGAATATAGCGCTCCAAACGGGCGTAGGCGCGCGCGACCGGGCTGAGCCCGCCCATGCCGCGCCATTCCCACCACCAGAAAAGCAGCAAGGCAATAATGGCCAGGATGATCAGGAAAAGCATCACCACCAGCGCAAAGAAGATGAGCGGCTGCAAGATGCTCAGCGGCGGCGGATTGTCCGGCGAAATTGGCGGCTGGACGGTGGGCAGCACGAATGGGGTTGGGGACGGAGAGGGCTCCGGCGTGGCGGTCGGCGTCGCCGTCGGCTGTTCGAGACTTTGCTCGAGCGCTTCTTGAGTGGACTGCGCAGTCGGGCTGGGCAAGGGCGTCGGCGTGGGCGTCGGAGATGGCGTGGAGGTCGGGTCGGGCGTTAGCGGCTGCTGCTCTTCTTGCGCTTGGTCGTCGCCTTCGCGGTGGATGGGCGCCTGGGCGGATGTCGGCTCGAATTCGATCCAGCCATAACCGGGGAAGTAGACTTCAACCCAGGTATGCGCCTCGCGCTCGCGCACGACAAATTGCCCGCTTTCCGCGTCGTATTCGCCCTGCGAGAAGCCGGCCGCCAACCGCGCCGGGATGCCCAGATGACGCAGCATCAGGATCATGGAAGTCGCGTAGTAGGTGCAGTAGCCCTCGCGGGCGTCGAAGAGCACCCATTCGACCGTGTCGACATTAGGCGGCGGCGCGCTGATGGTTTCGTTGTAGGCGATATTGTCGCGCAGCCAGCGCTCGATGGCTTTGGCGCGGTCGTAGGGATTGTTCGCTCTGGCATCGCTAACGATTTGACGCGCCAGCGCAAATACGCGGGCGTTGGGAATGCCGACATAGAGATTGACGCCGCTGACCCAGCCCGGATACTCCGTCGACGCTCGCCGCAGTTCCGACGCCGATGCTTTGCTCAGCAAGCTCGTGACAGTGTACGAGTCGCCGCGACGCAACACCTTCAGCGGGCGTATCACCGAGACATTCATCGAGCTATTGTCAGGCCTGTCGGTATATATCAGGTCAATGCGCCCGCTGTGCTCGATGATCTGAGGTTGTGGCACGGCGTAGAAAATGCGCGAATTAGCCGTGCCGACGGTGAAGCGCTGCGTTACCGGCACGCGGCGACCGCCGGTCACTTCTTCGTTCATGAGCAACTCGACCGGTGGACTGCGGTCTGTGATGCGCAGATCTGCCGAGGGCGACCATTGGCCGTCGGTATAGCGCTCGAAGACTCGCGAGCGCCAATAGAATCGATAGCCCTCTGCCGGCGCGTCCACGGTGAAAACGACATCATCGCCCAGGCTGACGGCGCCGCTGAGATTAAGCAGGTCGGCGCCGTAATAATCGGTGGTGGCGGGCCCCTCGCCTTCGATCGGCGCGAACAAGCGATTCCAGACATCAGCTAATTGCTGGATTGGGTCCGATGCCAGGAAGCGCTGGAAGTTCTGCAGGCGTTCATCGATATCGCTGCTGGGCACGCTCCAGGCGAAGGCCAGCGCCAGCAGCGACAGCATGATGCCGATAGCAGCGAATTGACGCCGCACAAACGTCGGCACGGAGACGCCGCGCACTGACCAATCCCATTGGCGCGTATCGAGATGCGAGCGCACGATGAGCGCCAGGGCCATGAGGATGAAGCCGAACAGATAGCGATCCAGCGGGTCATCGCCGCTGTAGAAGACGATGTTGACCAGCAGAATCAGGCCGGGCGGCAGGATCACGCGCCAGACGCGATCCAGCCGAAAGATATGCCAATTGGCGTTGTAAGCCAGGAACCAGAACAAGATGCCGACCAGCAAGGTCAGTACCAGCGGGTCGGTGTTGATGCCCCCGCTGACAAGGTCTACCCCCCATTCGTAGCTGCGCGTCACGACGGCAACCAGCGCGTCGCGAAAGGGCAGATTCTGATCCAGGGCGGCTGCGATGATCACCGCGCCCACGCCGTATAGCAAGCTGACGATCAGCGCGGTGATTTCGCCGAAGCGGCTGCGCGCCAGTATCAGCCCCAGGAATACGCTGAGCAAGGCAGCTGGCAGGACGATATCCAGATCGATGGGCCAGCCGGCGATGTCTGTCGCCAGCAGCGGCATCAGCAGCAGAACGCTGACGACGATCAGGGTCGAAATCGTGTTCAGCGAAATCGGACTGCGCCAGCGCGATCGTTTGCGCCGCGGCGGCCTGAGGGCGATGCTTTCTGCTGTCATCTGCGCAGGTCTCGTGATTGTCCTCTGCGAGTAGCTTATGACAGTTTGATGTTGCTGACAAGCACGGCGGTTCTGCGGTTGTGGTGAAATTCCTGGACTTGCTCCCCGGTTCAAATACAGCACAGGATCTGTTAACTACAGAGAACGCAGAGGACACAGAGATTTCTTGTCTGCTTGGCTAAGTCTTTATGTTTATGGGATTCTCCACTCCCAAGTCTGCGATATGCCCGCGGCAGTTTGTGCTTGGCCCTGCGGCGTTGGCTTTGCGGTATAATAGCTTATCCGGGTTGACCGAGGGGATCGCGGCGGGTCATGCGCCCGTCGAGGAAAGTCCGCACTCCACAGGGCGACGATGCCGGCTAACGGCCGGGCAGGGCAACCTGACGGCAAGTGCAACAGAGAGCAGATTGCATCGCAAGGTGCGAGGGTGAAAGGGTGCGGTAAAAGCGCACCGGCAGCGGCAGTAATGTCGCTGGCCAGGCAAACCCCATCGGGAGCAAGGTGAAACAGGCGCAGTGGAGCGGCCCGCTCCGTAGAAAGCGCCGGGTACACCGCTAGAGGTCGGCGGCGACGCCGATCCCAGATAGATGATTCTCACGTCAGAGACGGACAGAATGCGGCTTACGCGGTCAACCCGGTTCAACTGGCCCCTCACGCTGCTGAGGGGCTTTTTGATACGTCGAACAAGCTGCGTTAGCCGCTATGGCGCAACTGCTTGATTTCTAAATAGTCCGTGAATTCAATCACATGCTGCTCGAAGCCGAGCGCGGACCAGAACGCAATCGCCTGATTATCTTCGCGATCAATTTGCGCGCGTATCGTAGTCAAGTCGTCGACCCGCGATTCCAGGCGCTGACGAGCTTCCAGGACAAGTCGCCGGCCGATTCCACGTCTGCGAAATGGCTCGGCAACGCAGACTTCTTCGATCTTTGCCGATAGCCCCGACATTGTCGGGTGCGCCAGCAAGTCACACAAGATATAGCCAACACAGGCCTGCCCGTCCGTGGCCACCAGCGCAAACGATTGGGGATTTCCAAGATAATTGGAAAACCAATCACGCACTTTGCTGGTTGTTGCGTTCACTCCCAATGTCTTGGACAGCCACTGCAAGCGCAGGCCCAGTATTGTCTCTACATCTGTGCTCTGCAGCTCTCTAACTGAAATAGTCATGTTGTCCTCCTGCTTCTATGAATACGGCGATTGAATTCCAGTCGCAAGGAGGCGAACGCGCGCGCTGTTGCAGTTATCGGAACATAGGTGACCGCCAAAGGTACTCTCCACTTCCCGCCCGAGTATAACACGCTTTAGAATGTACGATGCTTAGCATCTATAGCGCCATACTGTTGGCGAATCGGCTGAGGAGAGTACATGATTAATTCCAGGCGGCGCCCTAACATTCTGTGGATCTGCACTGACCAGCAGCGTTACGACACCATCGGCGCCTTGGGCAACCCAACTGTCTCAACGCCGAACCTCGACCGGCTGACGCGCGAGGGCGCCGCATTCGAGCGCGCCTATTGCCAGAGCCCGATATGCACGCCCAGCCGCGCCAGTTTTTTGACCGGCATGTATCCCAGCTCGATCCGCGTGAATCGCAATGGCAATCCGGACTTTCCCGACTTTCCGCCATTGATCAGCAAGACGCTTGCCGATGACGGTTACACCTGCGGGCTGATCGGCAAATTGCATTTGACCAGCGCCTACGGTCGCGTGGAAAGGCGCGCCGATGACGGCTACAGCTACTGGCAGTATAGCCACGCGCCCCGCGACGATTGGGATGAGGGACATGACTACGCCGATTGGGTGCGCTCAAAAGGCGCCGCCCTGGGCGAACTCACAAAGGATCCAGCTGGCGTGCCGGCCGAGCTGCATCAGACAACCTGGTGCGCGGAAAAGACGATCGAATTCATGCAGGCGAATCGTTCGCGACCCTGGTTGGCCAGCGTCAACATTTATGATCCGCATCCGCCCTTCAACCCGCCGGCGGCATATCGGGAATTATTTGATCCCGCGGACGTCAAGCCGCCCATTTTCCAGCCGAGCGACCTGGCGCAGCAGCAAAAGCTGGCTGCTGTCGATTTTCAGTCCGAGGCGCGCGAGCCGGCTGAACTGGACATCAAGAGCCCGATTCTGCCGCAGTCGCCCGCCCAGCTCTTGGTTGAAGCCGATACTGAAGGCGAGCGCGACGCGCGCACGCTGATCGCCGCGTATTACGCCATGATAAAGCTCATTGATGATCAAGTGGGACGGATTCTGGCGGCGCTTGAAGAGAGCGGACAGCGGGAAGACACTATCGTCATTTTCACCAGCGATCATGGCGAGGCGCTGGGCGACCATGGCTTGATCCAGAAGGGCTGCCGTTTCTACGAGGGTCTGGTGCGGGTGCCGCTGCTTTGGTCATGGCCTGGCGCATTCAAAGCGGGCATACGCAGTTCGGCGCTGGTCGAATTGACCGATATTGCGCCGACGCTGCTCGAGGTCTGTGGGCTAGCTGTTCCGGACCACATGACTGGACGGTCGCTGCTGCCGATCTTGAACGGACAGCAGCCGCCTGAGAAACACCGTAACTACGTGCGCAGCGAGTATATCGACGCGATAGATTTGCCCGATGGCACGGTCGCGAGCATGTATTTCGACGGGCGTTACAAGCTGGTTGGCTACCACAATCACGGCTTGGGCGAACTCTACGACTTGGAGGAGGACCCGCAAGAGTTGTCCGACCTATGGGACCTACCGGCGTATCAGACGCTAAAGGGCCAGTTGCTCCAGCGCAGCGTCGACGCGCACATGACCTCGCTCTACGTCGGGCCCGCGCGCATCGGGCCGATGTAAGCGCGGCCTACTGGAAAAAGCGATATCTGAGCAGGGTCCAGGCTGCGATGGGCGCGTCCGTCCATTTGATCTTTTTGCCTTCATCGTATTCGCGACCGTAATAAGAAATCGGCACTTCGACGATGCGGATGCCCTGGCGCAAGACTTTGGCCGTGAACTCGGGCTCAAACTCGAAGCCGCGCGCGTTGATTGTCATGCCCTGGACGATTTCGCGCCGGAAGCATTTGTAGCAGGTTTCCATGTCGCTGAGGATGGCATTGAAAAGAATGTTGGTAAAGAGCGTCAAGCCCTTGTTGGCGACCATATTCCAGAAGTTCATCGCCTTGCGCGTGCCGCCCAGGAAGCGCGAGCCATAAACCACAGTAGCCACGCCCTCTTGTATCGGCTTGATCAGGAGCGCGTATTCGCGCGGATCATATTCGAAATCGGCGTCCTGGATGATAATGACTTCGCAGGCTGCCCGCTGGAAGCCGGTCACCAGTGCGGCGCCCTTGCCTCGGTTGCGCTCGTGATATTGTACGGAGACTCGGCTGTCGCCCTCGGCCTCCAATTGCCGCAAGACATCGCGCGACCCGTCCGTTGAGCCATCATCCACGATAATGACCTCGTCGACGATTTCCTCAGTCAGCACGCGCATCACCACATCTTTAACCGTGTTGACTTCGTTGTAACAAGGAATGACCACGCTCAACGAGGGCTTGGGCGCGTTTGGATCGGGTGATCTGGACGGGGGATGTTTCATAATTGACCTTCCTGTTTGCTTTTGACGCGACGCAAACCAAAAGCCGACAAACATTATAGTATAGACCTAAACGGACTACTTTCCTCGCGGCGCACAAAAGCTCGCTTATGCCATGTCTGCCGGCGCGTGCCTGAGAAATGACGCGCTGCTGGCGATGATGCGGACAGTGCTGTGGCTGGAGCGCACCTGATACAGACGCGCGTAATCGGTTATGGCGGCGTAGGCATCGGGAAATTGATGAATGGCCTCGCCCACCAGGCCGACCTGCGCCATAAGCGCGATGCAGTCGCGGCGCTCGGCAATGTCGAATTCCGCGCTCAGCCAACTCATTGGCGCCTCCAGATAGGCGACATCGGAAAACAAGATATAGAAGGCCGGCTCGTTGCGCTGGCCCTTGTAAACGCTGAGATAAAGCCGCGAGAGCCGACGATGGTAATGATAAACTTGGCAGCGATAGCGTTTGGGATCGGTAATATTGAATACATTCTTGCTGCCCCGCTCGGTCTTTACCATGTTGGCGCCTGCTGATTACGTTGCCGCAAATGTAGTGCATTGCGAAAGTTCTCGAAAGCCGCAAAAGGTAAGTTCCGGCAAGCGCAGACCAGCCGCAATTGTTTCAGCACTCGTCGCTGACAGGCTGCTCGGGCTACGCTGACCCAGTTAGACAATACACGTCACTTGTGTCAGAATCCTCAGCGAAACGTCTCGCCAGCTTGCGGCTGTGCGCAGACGCCGAAGACGAAGGGAGCAGAATATGCGATTTGAGGGCAAGGTAGCAGTGGTCACGGGCGCGGCGACGGGTATCGGGGGCGCCACGGCGATAGCCTTCGGCGCGGAAGGCGCGAAGGTCGTTTTGAGCGATGTCAACCAGCCGGCGCTGGAGGCAAGAGCGGGCGAGATTCAGTCGGCCGGCGGCCAAGCCATCGCCGTGGTGGCGGATGCGTCAAAGGCTGCCGACGCGCAGCGGGCGGTGACCGAAGCCGTCGGCGCTTTTGGCGGAATCGATTATCTGGTGGCCAGCGCCGGCATCCAGACTTATGGCACCGCTGTCGATACCGACGAAGACACTTGGGACAGAACGCTGGCTGTCAACGCCAAGGGAGTCTATCTGGCCGCCAAATACTGCATTCCCGAAATGGTGAAACGCGGCGGCGGCGCTATCGTCAATGTCGCATCGGTGCAGGGCTTGTTCAGCCAGCCCAACGTGGCGGCCTACTCGGCGTCCAAAGGCGCGGTCATTGCCATGACGCGCACAATGGCGATCGATCATGCCGGCGATAATATCCGCGCCAACAGCCTGTGCCCCGGTTCGGTCGATACGCCGATGCTGCGCGCCTCCGCCGAGTTGTTCAGTCCCGATGACCCGAACAGCGCGCTGAAGGAGTGGGGCGGTTTGCACACGCTGGGGCGCATCGCGCAGCCGGAAGAAATGGCGCAGGTCGCGCTTTTCCTGGTCAGCGATGCGGCGTCTTTTATCACGGGCGCGGCCATCGTCGCTGATGGCGGCTTGACGATTCGTCTTTAGAAGGCTTGTCCGGCACTGTGACTCAGCTGCCGCTCGCTCGGCTTAGGCGATTACTCGACATTTTTGCCACCGATTACACCGAGTTTGATAGAGTACACAGAGGAAAAGCATAGTTATTAGTCCACCGACAGAATCGGCGAACCTGTGAACCATCCTTAACTCGACCAACCGCCATATGTCCCGGAATCCCTCTCTGCGCATTCATATTTTCTCAGTGCCCTCGGTGGCAAAAGTGTCGTGAATCCCTAAAAGCGCGGCGCCCACCCCAACAAACCGTATCGTCATCGGTATATGAGTAGCGGACAAGCCTTAGAGGCTGTCCTGAGCTTCGAGTACCAGCAGGCGATTGTATTTGGCCAGCCGCTCGGACTGGGTGATTGAGCCAACTTTGATGTAGTCGCCCGCCCAACCAGCCGCCAGATCGGCCAGCCAGTCGTCTTCGGTTTCGCCGCTGCGCGCGCTGACTACTATGCGCCAGCCCGCCCCGCGCGCCAGCTTGAGCGCTGCGACCGCTTCGGTCAGCGTGCCCACCTGATTGACCTTCAACAGCAAGCTGTCGGCGGCCTTCAGGTCAATGGCGCGCTGGATGCGCTCGGGATTGGTGCAAAGCAGATCATCGCCCAAAATCATGACGCGACCCGGCAGCCGCTGAGCCATTTGCTGCCAGCCGGTCCAGTCAGCTTCGTGCAGCCCGTCTTCAATGCTGATGATCGGGTAGTCGGCGCACCACTTCTCAAGCGCGTCGATCATCGTTTCGCGCGTAAAAAAGGCGCCGTCAATTTGATAGCCGGCGCTGGAATAGAATTGCGAGGCCGCCACGTCCAGGGTAAGCGCCACATCCGTTCCGGGCTGGTATCCGGCGCGCTCGATCGCTTCTACAGCGGCTCGCAGCATAGCTTCAGAGGACTCAAAAGGGGGCGCCAAGCCGCCTTCGTCCGCCGTCAACAAGCGCGCGCCGTAGCGCTCGGCGGTCAGGTCAGCCGCCGCGCGATACACGTCTGACACGATGGCCAGCGTCCGGCGAATGCTGCTGGCAGCGGGTACAACAAGCTGCACATCTTGTATTGCCACCTGGCCGCCACCGTGCGCGCCGCCGCTGAACAGGTTGATCATCGGCCGCGGGAGCCGAGGCGATGCACCGGCCAACTGCGCCAAATGCGCATAGAGCGGTGTGGCGCGTTGGGCTGCTTGCGCCCGGCAGAACGCTAGCGAGACGCCCAAGATGGCGTTGGCGCCCAGCCGCGCTTTGTTTGGCGTGCCGTCCAGGTCCAGCATCGCTTGATCGAGCGCGGCTTGCGTCTCGAATCGGCGGCCGGCCAGCGCCCGGTTGATTTCATCATTTATGTTAGCAACTGCCTGTAGGCATCCCAGACCGCCGTAGCGCTTTTTGTCGCCGTCTCGCAGCTCCAGCGCTTCCGCGGCCCCAGTCGATGCGCCCGATGGCACGGAGGCCGAAGCCGCGCTGCCATCCGCCAGCCGGCAGCTGGCCAGGACAGTGGGGCGTCCGCGGCTGTCGAGAATCTCGACGGCGGATAGCGACGCGATCTTACTCACGATGCTGCCCCAGTCGCGCTTCGTAACGCTCAATCAAAGTTTCCATGTCCGCAACCTCTTGCTCAATTAGTTCAAGCGCAATCCGCCTTAGGGTGCTGCGCTGCCCTTGATCCAGATACTCCAGCGGCGAACGCCCCGCCATGCGCGCCAGGACGCAAGCCAGCGTATGTCGCGCCGCCTGGTCCACGACGCTTGCTCTCATCTGCGGCGTCAGACTTTGGCAATAAGTCATCCAGTACGCTCTCGCCATCTGCAAAAAGGCATTTCGAGCTTTCGGCAGATAATAGGCTTTGGCCAGGAAGTGCGCGAATGAGAAACCGATATCAAAGGCTGGATCGCCGAAATGGATGACTTCAAAGTCCAGCAAGATCAGTTTTCCCTGGGAGATCAGCACATTCTTCGGGCTGTAATCGCCGTGCACCAAGGCCAAGCGGCGGTTGCGCGTGTCTTGAATCAGCCGCTCCAGGAATGCGCGCGCCTGGGGGACTTGGGACGCGCTATAGCTATAGTAAGGTTCGAGCCGCAGCTCTTCAAAGAAACGCCGGTCGGCGAACTCATCTTTGAGCGCGGGAATGCGATCTATGGCGCTGTGGATTGAAGCGAGCAGATGACCGAAGGCCCGCGCTTTTTCCACGCTGGCGCGCCCGTCAAGCAGGGCTGATTTCCAATTCTGATGCGGCTGGGGTACAGCGCTCATGCCCAGGATATGTTGCTTCTCGTCGGCGAATACGAATTGCGGAACCTGCCCGGGTATGATCTGGCCCAGCCAGCGCAAACCGGCCGCTTCGCGATGGATTCGCTCGGGCGCGCTGAACCAATCCACCTGGACGCGCAGCTTGGCCAGCGCTTGCTTCAGCACCCAGGCCTCTCCATTATGTCGCTGCACGTGAACGGTGCGATTGGAGACGCCGCCGGCCAGGCCGCGCAGCTCAGGAGATTCGTCCCCGCCGATAAGCCCTTGCGCGCGCAGGTAGCGCAGCAGGGCAGCCGGGTCTTCAATATTGATGCGACTGGATTCTGTCGACATGAACGTCGTTCGCGCGTAGCTCAACTCACATCCACCACGGCCGCGCCCAGGACATCCCACTTCGGGCTGATGCCCAGCCCGGGCGCCTGCGAGGCAGCCATGCGCCCGTGGACACGTTGCGGCGCGCCATCAGCCGTGCTGACCGTGACGTAGCTGTTGAAGTCGGTGGCGGTGAAGAGGAATTCAGTCGGCGTGCTATGCGCCAGATGAGCGATCGCGGCGGTGGTGATATCGCCGCCCCAACTGTCTTCGATGGTCATGGCAACGCCCATCTCGACGCAGAGGTCGCGCGCCAGCCCCGCTTTGGTCAGTCCGCCGAATTTGCTGATCTTGATGTTAACCACATCCATGGCGCCATCGGCATGGCCGCGCAGCAGCATGTCGATGCCATCCACATTCTCATCCAGTACAAATGGATGGCTCGTGCGGCGGCGAATGGCGAGGCATTCTTCATAGCTGAGGCAGGGCTGCTCAATATAGACATCGACATCGGCGACGGCGCGCACGACGCGGGCCGCTTCGTGCATCAGCCAGCCGGTGTTGGCATCGGCGATGAGCTTGTCGCTGGGTTCCAGGAGATCGGCAACTTGGCGGATGCGCTCGATGTCCTGCTGCGGGTCAGCGCCTACTTTCAGTTGGAAGCGGCGATAGCCTTGCTCGCGGTAGCCGGCCACATTTTCGGCCATCGCCGCGGGCGCCCCCTGCGAGATGGCGCGGTAGAGCACGAAGTCTTCGCCATAGCGTCCGCCGAGCAGGGTGCAGACCGGTTGACCGGCGACATGGCCCAGGATATCCCAGCAGGCCATGTCGATGCCTGTTTTCACGTAAGGATGTCCCTTCATGGCGGCGTCCATGCGGCGGTTGAGGACGGCCAGCTGAGTCGGATCGCAGCCCAGCAGGTGCGGCGCCAGCTCCTGGATGCCGGCGCGCAGGCCCGCGGCGTAGGCGGGCAGATAGAAGGGGCCCAGGGGGCAGACTTCGCCGTAGCCGGTGATGCCGCTGTCAGTGTCGACGCGGACGATGGTGCTGTCGAAAACTTCGACCGATTTGCCGCCCGACCACTTGTAGCTGCCTTCGTGCAAGGGCAGGTTGACTTGATAAGCGGCGATGCGTGTGATTTTCATGTGGCGGACGCCTCTCGTGCGGGAACGATCTGCTCACAATCTAACGCAGATGTAGTGCGCGGGCAACTGACTAGACTCGAAGTGCGGGAACGATAGAATCGCTACATGGCGTTCAAGCGGCTGTTGTGTCGGATTGCTCGGCGAGCCATTCTTTGTCTACAAGGAGCACGTAGTCGTCGTGTTCGGATAGGTTGATTTCGGCTCTTGCTAGCGCTTCTTCTTGCTGTTGTTCCCATTCAGTAGCCGTAATCCCGAACCGTTCAATCGACCTGAGTTCTGCAATATCCCCGCGAAAGCGCTGATAATTCTCGATCAAAATCTCTGATCTAGTAAGCACTTGTAATAGAGTGGAATCTTCCGGCTCTCCTTTCCTGTGATATGGCAACGAGAGATGGCTAAACTTTCCACCCTTGGCTATTTTGGGATCTTTACCAACGTCATTATTCCAGAAGTCTTGGCGGTTTGCCAAAAGGATCTCCCAGAGTCTATCTTCACTTGGCCTTAACCATGTCTCTATCGCTAAGTAGCGTTTCAGATCGCGTTCTGAAACGGACTTGTGAAAGAACACGGCACGATGCTCGCCGAGATGTCGATGCACTAGCAGACGAGAAGTCTCGCGATAGGCTTCGAGTTTGTCGGACAGATATGCCGTAGCTAGGCCAACTTGGTCGATTTCGTGTAAACAGCGGCCGCGCAAAGTGTCCAAGTGCATGGCTTGCAGGAGATTATCCTGCATCAGTTGATTGTTGGTAGCACCACTCGAACTTCCCTTGAGCATTTCTACCTCGCGCCAAATATGCTGACGAGCCTCAAATAACCTGATAATTGCAGAATTCGCATGGAAACTCTTGCTGTCAGGGTTATGCATATTAAGCGCATCGGAAGCTGTGTGGATTGCCGCTTCAAGCTTGACTTGCCGATCACGGCTGAACTCACTGGATATGTGTTTGTAAAGCCTCTCAATTCGTTTCTCAAGATCGCGTATTCGCTTTAGCACAATTGCCGCTGAAAAGGCAGTTGCGGCGAGATCAAGCACAGCTATAGCCGTGGCGAATTCAACAAGATTGGAGAGCGCCTCCAAAGACTGGAATAGCAGGTAGTTGGAGCGCACTGCAAAAGCCGCGTTTGCCGCTGCCGCCAATGGTCTCGCCGCTCCACTGCTGCTCGCTTGCAACACAGATCTTAGTAGCTCGGCGGCGAGGTCGGAATTGTTACTAATCTGCCCGCCCTCACGCAGCCACGCCACCACTTGCTTACTGCCTCTATCTACTATAACCCCACCCATACGCTCCAACTGACCACTCGCCAATCCCACAGCTATTTTTAGCGGGACTTCCAGCATGACTTGAATCTGTGGCATCTGTTTCTCCCTTCTCTTGTGTGCGATTATCACAAACTTGCCGCAGTATGCCAACTGCGATAATCTTCAGTCAACATTGAAGTCCGAGTGATCGACTACATTTTCTTAAGGAGCATCCCAATGCCCTTCATCGACCAGGTAGACCCCGAACTCGTCGACGCCCTCGACTTCTTCCCCGCCGAGCTGATGACCGCCATCGGCGACGACCCGCCCAAGGCGCGCGAGATGTTCCAACCCATTTGGGACGAGCTGGCGGACGACCTACGTAACTCTCCGGTCACAATTGACGAGCGGACCGTCCCCGGCCCGGACGGCGACATTGGCGTTGTCATCTATCAGCCGCCGACGCCGGCGCCGCGCGGCGGTCTGCTCTGGATTCACGGCGGGGGCTATATTGTCGGCTCGGGGCGCAACGACCCGCACGGCATCGGATTCGCCGAGCACGTCGGCTGTACCGTCGTATCGGTGGACTATCGTCTGGCGCCGGAGTCGACATATAAAGAAGCCATCTCGGATTGCTTTGGCGCGCTCTGCTGGCTGGCGGAAAATGCGGCTGAGTTGGGCGTCGATCCGACGCGAATCGCCATCGGCGGCGCCAGCGCGGGTGGCGGTTTGAGCGCCGCGCTTTCGCTCTACAATCGCGACCACAATGGTCCCGAGCTCGCCTTTCAGCTGTTGATATATCCCATGATCGACGACAGGCATGACAGTCCATCGGGATATGAAATTACACACCCGACCGTTTGGAATCGCGAGGTTTCGCTCAAGGCTTGGAAGATGTATTTGGGCGCGGAATACGGCAGCGACAGCGTATCGCCTTATGCCGCGGCGGCGCGTGCGAGCGACCTGAGCGGATTGCCGCCGGCGCTGGTGACGGTGGGCATGCTGGATCTGTTCCGCGATGAAAATATCGACTACGCGCAGCGGCTGATGGCGGCCGGCGTGCCGACGGATTTGCAGGTATATCCCGGGATGTACCACGGCGCTGAAATGTCTGTCATGGATGCAGCCCTAAGCACACGAATGCGAACTGCCTACCGAGACGCCCTGCTGCGCGCGATCGGCTGAGGGCGCGGAATGCGGAACCTTGCTTGGTGGGGGCGGATGCGGGGATTTGTGACCCTGGAAGGACTCGAACCTTCAACCTAACGATTAAGAGTCGCTTGCTCTGCCAAATTGAGCTACAGGGCCAATGATGCGCCAATCTCAGGACGCCGCATTATAGCTAGAGCATGCCTGCGCGGGCAAGGGCGAAGTATCGCTCGCGTCAGCGCGCGGTTATACGAAATGTACGGATTCCGTTCGAGTTGCTTCGGTAAGGTGTTTCCGCTGTTACAATGGGTATGATACCGTTCACGGGTGCCATATTTCAGTCCGTGAGATGAACCGGGAAGCGAATCTATGGCGAAGCGCATTCTGATCATCGGCGGAACCCGCAATATGGGTTACTACCTCTCCAAGCGCTTGGCAGAGGCCGGCTGCGACCTGACTTTGCTCAATCGCGGCATCACGCGAGATGATCTGCCGCGGACCATTCATCGCCTTCATGTTGATCGCAGTAACCACAAACAGATGCGGCGCGCGCTGCTGGGCAAGCGCTTTGATGTCGTGATCGACTTCGTGCTCTACAACGGTGATGAGACACGTACCGTCATCGAGCTGTTCCGCGACAAAATCGAGCATTACATCGCGCTCAGCAGCGGGCAAGTTTATCTGGTGCGCGAGGGGCTGACGCGGCCCTTTCGCGAGTCAGACTACGACGGCGAGCTGATGCCCGCGCCGGAAGAAATCTCATACGCCTATGAAGAGTGGCGCTACGGCGTGCAGAAGCGGGAAGTCGAAGATGAGCTGCTGGCGGAGCATGCTCGCTCGGGATTTCCCTTTACCGCGCTGCGGCTGCCGATGGTCAATAGTCCGCGCGACCCCTACAACCGACTGTACAATTATTACCTTAGGCTGCGCGATGGCGGGACGATCCTGGTTCCCGACGCGCCGAATTATGTTCTCAATCACGTGGATGGCCAGGATGTGGTCAAGGCCATTGCGGATCTTATCGACAGCGGCGCCGGGAAAGGCAAGGCTTATAATATCGCGCAGGATGAGCGCATCAGCCATGCGGATTTCCTGAAGGCCCTGGCGGAAATCATGGGGTCGGAAGCGCGCACGGTCAGGGCCTATCGCGGCGACTTGGTGGCCAACGGCTTCCTGCCGGATTGCGCGCCCTTCAGCGAGCGCTGGATGAGCGCCCTGGATAATCGCCTGAGCAAGGAAGAGTTGGGCGTAACTTATACGCCTTTGGCGGTGACGCTCAAATCGCTGGTGGAATACTATGACGCGCAGCTCTTGCCGCAGCCACTGACCTATCGCCGGCGCCAGGCCGAGCTTCAATTCGCGAAGGGCCTGGCCCTTCAACCGGGTTCTTGAATATGAGCGGTTCTTGACTCCGCGCGACCTCCTGGAATTGGGCTATAATGACAGCTATGCTGATTGTTCGCGGTCGTTAATACAATCGTTAGCAATTCAGGCTAGGTTTGTGCTGATGATGATTGAGATAGGATGCCGATATGAAACTAACCGCAAGACTTATCGCATTGCTGTTGATAGGCTTGGTCGCGCTCAGCGGATGTTCTGCCGTGCGGTCGATTCTGTCAGGCAGCTCGGGCAGCGCTCCCGCTGCGTCATCGGGCGCAGAGGCGGTATCGGAGCCGGTTGCGCCGAGATTCAAGTTTTATGAGTCATGGGCCTCCTGGTGACCGACCTGTCGGCGTAATCAGCCTGCCGTGAGCGGGCTACAAGAAACATTCGCAGGCCGGGTAGAGTTTATCGTTTTGAACATCGACGATTCGGCTACCCAAGGTACGCGCAATCAGCTGGGCATAACGGCCCAGGCGCAGTATCTGCTGGTGGACTCCGCTGGACAGATCGTGACCCGTTGGTTCGGGGTGATTGACGAAGCGCAAATCGCCTCCGAGATAGAAGGACTGCTGCAAAGTTAACACAGTGGGGCGGAGCGATTGCTCTGCCCTTCCTCGTTTTTCCCTCCGCCTCTCAAGCGACTGATCTACCGTCACAGAAAATAGACGCTGCGCCTGTTATAATCGGGCTGATTTCGTTTTGGTGTGAACCTTGTTAACGGGAGGCAGTGGTGCTGGTACGCCGAGGTCTTGCACTGCTGGCGCTGGCGATGGTGGCTAGCGCCTGCAATTTGCGTAGACCCGAGGTTACACTCACCTTGGCGCCGATTGATACGCGCACGCCGATCGCGACTGATGTACAAGAATTGCCGACCCGAACGCGAGCTGTGCCCACGACCCAGACGCCATCGCCGACCGCGACCGATACGCCGACGCCTACGGCCACGCCTTCAGCAACCGCCAGCGTGACAGCCACCGCGACGCCAACGGCAACCGACACGGCAACGGCAACCTTTACGCCGTCTCCCACGAATTCGCCAACGTCAACCGATACTGACGCGCCGACGGCTACGCCCACAGCAACAGCGACTGACACGGATACGCCGACGGCCACTCCAACGCCAACTGCTACCGATACGGACCAGCCGACGGCGACAAACACGCCAACGGCGACGGATACGCCAACAGCGACGGATACGGAAGAGCCGACGGCTACTGACACGGCCACAGCGACCGATACTGACGCGCCGACGGCAACAGAAACGCCAACGGCGACGGATACGCCAACCGCCACGGATACGGAAGAGCCGACGGCGACATACACGGCCACAGCGACCGATACTGACGCGCCGACGGCAACAGAAACGCCAACTGCAACGGCAACGCCAACCGCCACGGACACCGTCACACCGACGGCAACCTATACGCCAACAGCGACCGAGACTGACGCGCCGACGGCGACGCTCACGCCAACCGCCACGGACACCGCCACACCGACGGCAACCTATACGCCAACAGCTACCGAGACTGACGCGCCGACGGCAACAAACACGCCAACTGCTACCGAGACTGACCAGCCGACTGCGACAGAGACAGTTACCGCTACGGACACGGCAACATCCACGAACACGTCAACCGCTACGGCGACGAACACGGAAGAGCCGACATCGACAAACACGGCCACGGCGACGGACACGGAAACGTCAACTGCCACAAATACCGATGAGCCAACGGCGACAAGCACATCCACGGCCACGGAGACCGACGCGCCGACGGCTACCGCTACGTCTACTGCCACCCACACCGACTTGCCGACGGCTACCAATACGTTTACCGCCACCGCCACGCACACGCGAGAACCCACTGCGACTCAGACGCAGGCGCCAACGGCGACGGCCACTGACGAACCGAGCGCGACGGACTTACCGACGGCGACCGATACTGCGCAACCGACCGCCACCGAGGCTCCGCCGCCAACGGATACACCGACCGAAACCCTTCAGCCGACGCCGACGCGGATTCTGATAGAGACTGAGCCGCCCACCGACACGCCTACGCCGACCGAAACCGAACCTGTGAGCTTGCTCCAGCGAGCTGAAGCGGTGACTCCGACAGCCACGTCAACCGCGACAGATTTACCTGTTATAGAGTCGGTCCCGACAATCGCGCCGCGGCCGACGCTCGATGAGACCGAGGTGGCCAAGCTGCTGGCGACGCCCAAACCGCGCCCGACGATTCCGCCAACGTGGACGGCGGCGCCGACTTTGCCGCCCACCAATACGATTGCCGCGCCACTGCCCGACGCGCCGGCGCCGCTGGAAGAAGCGACAACCAGCAGCGATGAGGTGTTTGTCTCCACGCCGATAATCGCAACGCCGGAGTCGCAGTTCGAAGCGCCCGAATTCACGCCCACGCCCACGCCGACCTTTGTCCAGCCGACTGTTGCGGTGCGGAGCGATTTGCTGCGTTCTGTGATTCTGCCGCCCGTCGCGCAAGAGGCGACCTTCAGCATCAGCGGCGCTTCGGTGTATCAGTACAATGTGGGCGTAGGCGAGATCTTCACTTTCAACAACAACATCCAACTCTCCGGCGGCGTAAGGCTATTCCTGGAGAATCCTGTCGATCCTAATAGCTTCCTGCGCACCGACTACAAGGGAGTGCTGCGTTACCGGCCTATCGGTGTTGGGCAGGAGAGTGAGTTTGGCTACTCGCCATACTTTGGGGGATTCTCGAACCAAGTCCCCAGCTACGAGCAGAACAAGAATCGCATAGTCGAATTGGACTGGTCGGCGGACGGCAGGCAATTCAGTTTCCGCATCGATACGCCGCTGGGCCTGGACAACGCCAGCGCCGGCGTCTGGTTTTGGCAGCCGCGGCTGGACAGCCAATTCGACCCGACTTATCAGCTGATCCGCGATTGTCCTGTGCCCGGCTACAATCCCTGCAACTTTGTCTTCCCCAGCAACGCCAGGCACTGGAAGACATTTGGCGTACAGTGGTCGCCGGTTCGGGGCGACAATAACGTACTTCTGTCCGTGCTGCTGCCGGAGGAGGGGCGGAATGCCCAGGCGATTGTGCAGGCGCTGCGCGACCCCAAGAACGCCGATAACGCGCCGCATTTCGTTCGATATGACTACGCTATCTGGAATCCGGGCGGGCAGGGCATCACAGTGAGCGGACGCCGCCCGGACGGCCGGGTGATCATCGGCGTGGTGAATAACAACTTGGCGGGCGAGCAGGTCATACTCGACGGCTCCGCGCGCGGGCTGTGGCTGCGCGACGCTGTTCGCTTGCCCAACGGGCAGTATCGCGCGTTGGGCCGCCCCGGTAGCCCCGGCAGCGGACCAGTCGCGCTCTACGATCAAAACGGCAATCAGATGTCTGACTTTATTGGTCCGGTCGCACCGGAAGATGTCCGCTGGTTCCCCGATCGCAGCGCAGTCCTGGTGTCGGTTCAAGCACGGCAGTATACGATTCCTGCCGACGGCTCGTCGATCACGGATAACACTGAGGGCACATCCAATCCGCAATTTGGCGCGGCGCCGGCCGCCGCTGCGCAGTCCATTCCGGATGGGGTGGTCGAAGGCTCAGAGTACGCTCCCGGCCAACAGTTGCGGATCGCCGTCGACTACTTGAATCTGCGCAGTGAACCCTCTACAAGCAGCGCGGTTCAAGGCGGATTGGTCTCCGGCGATTATGTCGCCATCATTGCCGGACCCTATGACAATGAAGATTATCGCTGGTGGCAGGTGCAGACGGCCGATGCGCGCGTCGGCTGGCTGGCAGGTACGATTAACGGCGCGCCGACGCTCCAGCGCCCGTAGTTAGGTCGGCGATTCCATGAGTGAAATGCCATGACGTCTGATAACGATACAAGCCTAAGTGGCGACCCGTTTGTCAGCATTGTCATCCCGACCTTCAATCGCAGGCATATTGTCGTAGACGCCATCGAAAGCGGCTTGGGCCAGACCTACGCCAATTGCGAGGTGGTCGTCGTTGATGACGGCAGCACGGATGGCACGGCCGCGTTTCTGCGCGAGACATACGGCGATCGCATTAAGCTGGTCACGCAAGAAAATCAGGGCCCCGGCGTAGCGCGAAATAGCGGTATCGCGGCCGCCAGCGGCGAATTCATTCACTTTCTGGACGCGGATGACCAATTGCACCGGCAGAAGATCGAAATCGGCCTGGACATATTCCGCAGTCGCCCGCAGGTTGCGGTCGTCTTTACGCACTTTCAGTTTGTCGCCGCCGATGGCAAGACGCCGGTCGAAACGCCGCCCTTCGAGCAATACAGCGATGACGTATTCTGCGAATTGCTCAGGCAGACTGGCTGCCGCATCCTGACCAGCTCGAGCATGATTCGCGCGCAGGCTTTGCGCGCCGTCGGCGGCTTTGCCGATGATGCGGATTTCCGCAGCGCCGAAGACTGGGATCTTTTTCTGCGACTTGCCAGGCGATTTAGCTTCCACGGCATTGACCAGCCGCTGGTATTCCGTCGCATGCACGACAGCATGATTTCGGACGACCGCCTGTATGGGGCCTTGGGACGGCTCAAGACGATGCTGAACGCCCGCCAATATGGCTGGGAGAAGTGTATGGAAAGGGTCGAATTCGAGCGCAAGATCGCGGCGCGGCATCATGTATACGCGCTTTATCTGTGGCAGGCGGGTCAAGCAAAGGCAGCGCGGGATCACTTTATGCAGGCCGCGGGGCTGTACCCGCCTGAAGCTCGGCAGCGTCGCTTGTACGCGCTGTACACCTGGCTGCTGCCGCCGGCGTCGGTCGAATGGACGATCGCGCTGGCGCATCGCTTGCGCGGTCTGATGCGACGGTCCGCGTCGGATGCTACCAGAAGTAAGTGCAAGTAAGTCATGCAAATACTTACCACAGAGTACACAGAGGATACACAGAGTACACCGAGTAAAGCAGTTAAGTGATCGTATGCCAGCGACAGTTCCCTTTTGTTCGATGGCTGCCTAAGTTGCGGTAGTATCGCAATAATATAGAACCCTCTGTGCCCTCTGTGTGCCCTCGTGAGCCTCTGTGGTAAAGGAAATCGTCCTTGAAACGGGATTTGCATTACTTACTTGGTTCTATTGAGAGTCTGGCGAACGACCGCGGCGCTGAATCGAATTTGCGCTTATTGCGTATAATAGTGAGAAACGAACTGAGCTTGGGACAAGTGGTCTATGCCTGCAACGGTGGACAGCCTGCGATACGACATAGAGTCGCTGACAAAATCCGGCGCCTTTGGCGAGATCGTCGACCGCTGTCATGTCGAGTTGACGATGGCGCGTCGGGAAGGCAATCATAGCCTCGAGATTATCGCGCTCCTTGGCCTGGCGCAGGCGCAGTGCTCGCTGGGGCATTTTGACTTTGCGCGCGACTACATCAATCAGGCGGTTGAAGGGGCCAATGCCATCCGCTCCGTCGGCTTGATGATCGACGCGCTGCTGGCCCGCGCCAGAATTGCCCGCGAAGGTTACCTACAGACGGGCGAAGCCCTCGAAGATTACCGCAAGGCCGTCGACTACGCTTTTGAAGCGGGTGATATGCGGCGCTACGCCTTGTCCATACTGGGTATGGGCGAGATCGCGTCGGATGCAAACGAGTCGAGCAAGCACGCCTGGAAAGCCGTCGACATTGCCCGCGAAATCAACGATGACCAGCTGGAAGCGCGGGCGATCCTGTTGCTGTCCAACGCCTTTATTCGCAAGAACGAACACAGCAAAGCCAACGACGGCCTGTTGGTTGCATTGCGCAAAGCGCAATCCGTCAAAGATCGCCTGCTGGAAAGCGTCATCATTGGCCAGCAAGGTCTTGTTCTGGCGCAGGATGCCGACAGCTTCGAACGCGGCCTGGAGCAGCAGCTGACCGCGCTTGAGGTGGCCCGCGGCCTGGAAGCTGTATTCCACGAATTCATGCGCTTGTATACGCTGGCGATGACGCTGGTGGCAGCCAATGACCTAGACGAGGCGCGCGGCTATTTCGATCAGATGCTGGCGCTGGCGCAAGACATCAAGCACCCGCCCTACGAGATGTACACCCTGGGCATGCTCGGGCAATGGCAAGAATTGCGCGGGAACCATGACAGCGCCATCTCGTATTATGGTCGCGCAGTTGATATGGCGCGCGCAGTCGGCAACCCGCAGAGCGAAGCCCGTTATTTGTACGCGCTCGGATCGGTGTATACATCGCAGTGGGAATTCGCTGCGGCGCGCCTGGAATATGGCCAAGCGCGGGCGATCTATCAGTCGCTGGACGACGGCCGGAATGCGACGCGTGTCCGCGCTTCGATTGTGTACACCTATATTATGGCGGTGGCGACGCGCATATTGCGACTGCTGGGGGTGCAACCGGCCGGTGAATAAGGACTTCAGCGCGTTATAAGTCCAGCGCGTCTTTGCGCCACAGAGTCGTCAACGCAGTCGAAGGATAGAACACAAGCGGCGGCAAGTCATCCCGCGTGAACCAGCCCACCTCGGCTGCGTCATCGCCGGCTAGGGCCGCTCCCGAGAGAACCGTCGCGCTATAAGCGATGATGATGTCAGCCAAGCCGTCATCGCGTTTGGGATACACCGCCAGCAGCTTATCAATGCGCACGTTCAGGCGGGTCTCCTCCAGTGTTTCGCGGATGGCGGCGGCTTCCGGCGCTTCATCGTGATCGACGAAACCGGCGGGTAGGGCCCACAAACCCTTGCCCGGATCCACCGCCCGCTGAATGAGCAATACGCAGTCGTCCCGCTCGATGAAGACGACAACCGCGACTTTGGGATCGAAGTACACCGGCTGCTCGCAGGAGGCGCAATAGGGCCGCATGCGACCGCCAAGCAGGCGCTCGGTCAGCGACCGCCCGCAGCGCGCGCAATAGTTGGCGATGCGGCTCATTGTGGCAGCGCCGGGCGCCGCTTGCCCATTGACTTTGAGGTGGCGCGCCGGTAGACTGCGGAACCGCAAGCCGGAGTGGCGGAATTGGCAGACGCGCACGACTCAAACTCGTGTACCTTCGGGTGTGTGGGTTCGACTCCCACCTCCGGCATCACCAGCCATAAGACCTCATCATACATTGGCATTACGAGCGCAGACTCCACTTGGATTCTGTTTCGCCGGCCTGCATATTTTCGTAGCGCGCCAAAGTGAACAACCAGTCGGACAGGCGATTTATATATGGCAAGACGAATTCACCGATGTCCTGCTCTTCAGCCAGAGTGACGATTCTGCGCTCGGCGCGGCGGCTGACTGCGCGCGCTGCCTGGAGTGTGGCGGCGGCAGTTGTGCCCCCGGGCAGGATGAAGTTTTTCAGCGGCTGCAACTCAGCGCTCATCTCGTCTATGCTTGACTCCAGCCACTCGACGTCACCGCCAGAAATGCGCGTGATCCAATCTGCCTTGGCGTGCAGCGGCGCAGCCAGATCCGCTCCCAGATGAAATAGCTGGTTTTGTACTTCAGCCAGCCAGTCGTCGCCGCGGTCGCTCGGGCGCAGCGCGCGCGCCAAGCCCAGCAGCGAATTGAGTTCATCGACCGTGCCATAGGCTTCGACGCGTAGATGGGTCTTGGATACGCGCCCGGCGCCAAACAAGGATGTCTCGCCGCTATCGCCTGTTCTTGTATAGATCTTCAATCTGCGGAATCCTCCCGTCAATTAACGTGCGGTTGCAGGCCCGGCGCGATGCCGTCAGTCTATCTCTGTTGCGCCTTTGCGCCAAAAGCGATCATAAATGGCGACCAGCGAGAAGCCGGCATAGATTAGCCAAATGACTTCGATGGCGAATAGGTAGCGTGGCAGCGCCAGCACCACTGAATGCGCCAGTACGGTATAAATGGCGAAGCCCATGACGGGCGCGGAGACCTGCCAGCGCTTGTGTAAGATGATCATACCCAGCGCGCCAAGTCCGATGCCAACGACATGGAATATCCAGGTCAGCAGCTTGAGCGCGAATCCCTCGATTCTCAAGACGGCGATGAATCCGGCTAGCGAACGGTCTCCGCTCAGCCAGTCAAACGCTGCCTCTCTGACGCTGATATTGCCCAGGCGCGTCGTCCCGTAGGGCTGCAGCAGCGAATACGCCAACTCGCGCGCTCGCAGCGCAAGCAAACTGGCTGGATCAGCGCTGACTAATTCGCCAATCCGCTCGACATAGAGCTGCGGAGGATGATGGTATTGGCATGCGTCCACACAGCCTTCGGGCGCAACGGCTTCCTCGCCGGCCAGCAGCAGCGCGTCGTTCTGCTGCGGCGAACCGTCTTCGGTTTCCAGACCGCGCCAAACGGCGGGCAGCAGTCGATCGCTTACGAAGACAAAGCGATCCCAGAGCACAAGATTGTGGACTGTCCAGGTCGACAGGATAGCCAGGTAAATTGTTAGCAGCAGGGTGATTTTGCCGCGCCAGTTGCTAATTATCTGGTGGCGTTGCAGAAAGAGCATGTGGGCCGCCAATCCCAGCGGGAAAAGAACGGCTACGGCGCGCGTCAAAGTAGCCAGTCCGAATGCGATTGCCGTCAGCAGCAGGGCCGCCCGCGGGGACAGTCCGCTTTCGGTGCGCTCGCTCGCGCCTGCGGCAATGTACTCCGCGTATAACCACAGGCCACAGACTAGAAAAAAAATGTATAGCGTCTCCGTGGCGATGTTGGCCGGCTCGAAGATCAGCGCGGGATGAAAAGCAGCAAGAGCTGCGCCTGCGATACCGGCGCGCGGCCCGCCAAGCAGCGATCCTATGCGGAACACGAGATATGCGGTCGCGACGGAAGCGAGACACTGCAGCACGCGCATCACGACGACTGTTTCGTGGTCTGGTAGAAACTGCTGAAATATGCCGGCGTACAAGACATAAATTGGGGGTGTGGGAATGCTGGCGTTGGTAAATGGAATACCTCGAATCCATCCGTGTTCTTGCCCGCTGAAGTACCCCCAGCCAACGGCAAGATACCAGCCGCTGTCGCCGCTAGCCCTATCAAAACTGGCGACGGTTGGCTGGCCGGCAGCGAAAGCAAGCCGCAGCATGAGACCTATGAGCAGGACGGCCAAAAGCCATCGAGAATAACGCGCGTCAACTTCCATCGCCTACGGGACTTGCTATAGGGTTGGTTTGTGGCGAATGGTAGTATTGGGCAGGGCAAAACGCAAGGATGACTGACCACTTGGCAAGTTGGACAAGATCAACGGCACTTAGATTGCTCGCGATTTTTGCAGCAGCCTTCCTCTTCCGCGTGGCGCTGCTCTCGCTGGTACACAATCCCGGATTACACGATCCAATTCACTATTTCAACCTGGGACGCCGCTTGGCCGAGGGGCAGGGCTTCACGGTAGATTACGTCTGGCATTACAGCCGGATTCCGCTCGATATCAGCCACGGCATCGACCATTGGATGCCCGTTGCCGGCGTGGCCGCTGCAGCGGGAATATCGCTAGGCGGCGCTTCACCGATCGCGGCTCTGACAGTCTTTGTCCTTGCGGGCGCGCTGGCGCCGCTGCTGACGTTTTTCGCCGCGAAACAGCTCGCGCTCGCGGACGAAACCGCGCTGATTGCCGCGCTGCTTGCGGCCTTCATACCCGATCTGGTTTTGAGCTCGCTGCGTACCGATACCACGGCTCTGAATGCAGTCTTCATTGGCGGGGCTATACTGCTGCTGAATGATGGATTGCAGCATAGGCGCAGAGTCAACTTCATGCTTTGCGGCGCGCTGACCGGCTTGGCCTACCTGACGCGCAACGACGCGCTGCTGTTTTTCCCGATGCTGGCCGCGATCCTGGTAATCCGCATGCGCTTCGGCTCGAGGCATCCAATGTCTCGCGACGCCTTCTTCGCCGCAAGCCTGACGATCGTCGCCTTCCTGGTTGTCATCGCGCCCTGGCTCTGGCGGAATGTGCAAGAGACGGGCCTGCTGGGCACGGCCGAGACAAGCCGCATGTTCTTCATGGTGGAGCAGAGCGACCACTATGCCTATGGACCGGCGATCACCTGGGAGAGCATGTTAGAGCGGCGCAGTATCGGAGAGCTGCTTTATTTTCGACTGTTTCAGTTCGCCGCGGCCATCAAGCAAATTGTGGTGTCGCTCGCTTTTCCGCTGAATATACTCATGCTTGCCGGCGCCATACGCCTGCTGCGGGGTCGACTGCCGGCGCGCTTGTCGACGCTGGGGCCCGCGCTTATCTGGCTGGTTGGTATTCTGTTGGTGTACCCCTTGCTGCTGCCTTTGAAAAGCCAGGCCGGCAGCTTCGAAAAGGCCTTTCTCACGGTCGTACCGCTGCTGATACCCTTGGCGGCTGTGCCGATAGACCGGTCATTTCACCGCTCGATTTGGCGCTGGGGCTTCGTCGGCCTGGCGGTATCGTGGCTGGCCGTCAGCAGTGTTCTGCAAATCAAGTGGGAGACCGAGTTTGCCGATACTTATTACGGCAGCATACAGGTCTTGGTGGATGCATTGGACAGCTTGCCCGACGTAACCAGCGACGGCGAGATTCGTCTGATGTCGCAGGATCCCTACGTGATGAGTTATTTCGGTTACGCCTCCGTGATGACGCCCTTGGCATCGCGCGAAGACACGCTGGAATTGGGCCGCCGCTTCGCTATCGACTATTTGATGATGCCTGCGTCGCGTCCGGCGCTCGACGATCTGTATCTGAGCGAAGCAACTGACCCCCGCTTTCAACTGGCAGCGCATCTGGCTGATGCGGGGGTGATTCCGTTCGAACTATTTCGACTCGTCACCGACGGCTAAGGCCGGCTCAACGCGACTGCTTCCCGGCGCGAAAGTGGGACAGCGGCCGCAATGTGCTAGACATCAACTACCACTATAATTGTTGGCACGGGGCAGGGGGCGTATGAAAGAGTCGCAAGCCTATATAGAGCGCATCACGCGCGTCAACCGCGACTATCAGCGGCTGGACTTGGCGGTCGATAAATCGCTCTCATCACTGCGCGCGGGCCAGGCGCTGCTGGTGCGGCGCATCGACAGGGACTACGAGGCGGAGCGATGGGATCCTTATCTGCGCGAGCTCTGGTTTCCGGTCGAGATCCTGGCCAGCAACATGCTCGTCATCGAGCAGCCGGCCCGTTCGCATTTCACGCCTGGGCAACTGCTGAGCATCATGGGGCCCGTGGGCCAGCCTTTTCGTTTTCGGCAGAAGCTGCGTAATATTCTGCTGATCGCCTACAATTCGACGCCCGCGGCTCTGCTCATGATGTTGTCGCCGCTGCTGGAGCGGCAGGTGAGCATTACCATGGTGTTGATGGGCACGGCGCGTGAATACGAAACGAGCCATCTGCCGGGCGAGATCGAGATCATACAGGCCGATGACGATTTGTCTTGGAGCGACATGGTCATGACGCTTGGCTGGGCAGATCAGGTGTTTGCCGCGGTCGGCCCGGGCGACGAGCTGGAGCATCTTGGCGATATTATGCGCGTGATGCGCGAGCGGCGCAACGATGTGCCGGCGAATTACGCATTTGGCGTGCTGCAGCGACAGCTTCCCTGCGGCGTTGGCGCTTGCCATGCCTGCATGCTGAACTTGCGCGGGGCGCGTAAGCTGCAATGTGTGGACGGGCCCGCTTTCGACCTGACCACCCTGCGCCTCAATTAGCGCCGGGGATTAGCCATGGCCATTGAAATCACGCGACCCGGCAAGTACAGCCTCATTGTATCGACGCCGGTGATGCCGGCGGCCGGCACACTGGGCTTCTCGGACAGCTACAAGGGCTTGATCGACTACGACAAGCTGGGCGCGCTGGTCACGAATCCCGTTACCATCGAGCCTTGGAATCCGGCCTCCGGCACGCGGATGATCCCCCTGGACGCGGGTATTCTTTTGCACACGGGTTTGCCGAATCCGGGTTTGTCCAAGGTGATCAACCGCGACCGCAAGGTATGGGCGAACATGCCGATTCCGGTGATTTTGCATTTGGTCGCAACCAGCGTGGACCAGGTAAAACAAGCTGGCAGCGCGCTCGACGAAGTCGACGAGGTCGCGGCGGTCGAATTGGGCTTGAGCGACGATATTGAGTTGGATGAGGCCCTGGCTTTGGTCGCAGCCGCCGCCAAAATGGAGAAGCCCTTGCTGGTTCGCCTGCCGTTTTACGAGTGCTATGACTTGGCGCCGCCGCTGGCTGAAGCCGGGGCCGACGCGCTGGTGCTGACTGCAGCGCCGCGCGGTACCGCCCGTGACATCCATGCCGGGCGCCTGGTCAGCGGCCGGATTTACGGTCCCCTGATCAAGCCGCTGGTGTTGCGCATGGTAGGCAGGCTGCGGCGCGAGATACCGGACGAGATTCCCATCATCGGCTGCGGCGGGATTCATTCGCCGCAAGACGCGCGCGACTATATCGATGCCGGCGCCATCGCCGTACAAGTGGACACGGCGACCTGGGCGCAGCCCAAAATGCTGGAACGCATCGCGCGAGATCTGGGCGGCTGGGTCGCCACCCGGCACAAAGACGCGCTGCTGGACGAATGGAATCCGGATATGGGGCACACCGAGGCGATCGAGCGCCGAGCGCCGTCGCCGGATGCCGGTCCCAACCTGCGACCGAGCCGAAAGCGATAGATGCCGTGCCGCAATACGACTTCCGTTGTGATGCATGCCAGTTGCGCTTCAGCGTCAACTATCGCAGCTACCGCGAGTACGACGCCGCTGCGATTGCCTGCCCCGAATGCGAGTCGCTGGAATTGTCGCGCCTGATCACCGATGTCGCTGTGCGCAAGCCGGGGCGGGACTACCGCAAGATGTCCTCCGGCGAGATGCTGTCGGTCCTGGAATCGGGCGATGAGCGGCAAGCGCGTGAGATGTTCGAGCAAGTTGGCGGCGCCGTCTCAGCGCCAGGGGACGCCTCGCTCGGTCAGTCCGATGAGGGCAAGGGCGGCCAGCCTGCGAGCGGCACAGATTAGAGATACCAGTCGCGCAGGGCGTCGCGCACTTCGTCAATGATCGCTTCCCAAGGGTATTCCGGATCGCGCTGAATCGTCAGGCAGTCTTCGCTGATGGTCAAGCTGTTGATGCCTTCGACGGCCGTGAAGAGCATCTGCGCGATGGGCGAGCCGAGATCGCCGGCTGCCGGATCCTGGTAGCGTTCTTCGCCATCGCCGGTCAACACTTGATTGATATAAAGCTCGGCGACATTGGCGTCATCGCCGTATTCAACTTCCACCGTGACGTATTCGGACATGCTGCCTGCTTCCCCGCGCCATCAGCGGCCTGCGGGCTGCTGCTGCGTAATACAATGAATATTGCCGCCGCCCAGCAAGATTTCGCGCGCGCTGATGCCGACGATCTCACGCCCCGGGAATAGCTCGGCTAGCTTGCGGCGCGCGGAAAGATCGTGTTTGTCCCCGAATTGGGGCAGGATGATGCCGCCGTTGGCGATATAGAAGTTGATGTATGAGCCGGCCAGGCGTTCGCCCTCCGGGCGCAGGAAGGCGGAATCGACCACGTCAATGCCGTCGGCCTCTTCTTTCGTCATGGTCATTGGGTCGGGCTGGTGGATCTTATGCACCGCCAGGCTGCGGCCCGCCGCATCGCGCGCCGACATCAGCACATCGTAAGCCTCGGCGGAACGCTCGTATTGCGGGTCGGAGCGGTCGTCGGTCCAAGTCAGGGCGACGACGCCGGGCCGCGTGAAGCAGCACAGGTTGTCGACATGGCCGTCGGTCTCGTCTTCGTAGACGCCGCGCGGCAGCCAAATGATGTGATTGACGCCGAGGTAGTCCGACAAGTGCTGCTCGATTTCGGCGCGCGACAGATTGGGATTGCGATTGGGATGCAGCAGGCACTGCTCGGTCGTTAACAGCGTTCCCTGGCCGTCAACGTGGATGGAACCGCCTTCCATAATCAGCGGCGCCTTGTAGCGATCCAGCGCTTCGATCTCTAGCATTTTGGCCGGGACTAGATCGTCCTTGTCCCAGGGGAAGTACATGCGCTTCTGCAAGCCGCCCCATGCATTGAAGTTCCAGTCGATGCCGCGTACCTGGCCGCGGTCATTGACGACGAAGGTCGCGCCGCAATCGCGAGCCCAGGCATCGTTGCTGGAAAGCTCCACCACGCGCGCTTCCGGCGGCAGTTGCGCGCGCGCGTTCTGAAACTGATCGCCATTGACGCCCATGGTCACGCGCTCAAAGCGGGAGATTGCTCTCGCCACCTCGACGAATGCGAATTGCGCCGGCACAGCCCCGTAGCGCCAGGTATCGCGGCGCTGCGGCCACAGCATCCAGCAGCCGGCATGCGGTTCCCATTCGGCGGGCATGCGGAAGCCGTCGGCTCGTGGCGTAGACTGTCGCAGCATTGACATTTCCCTGATTCCCATGCACTGAATCGTAGGCCAGGTATTATGCCTTGCGCGCAGCCTCAAGTGCAGGTCTGGTTTGCATCGTCATAGGAAACAGCGCGGGAAATGTCAGTCTGTTCGGTGTACAATACACGCGGCTGGCCAAAGCTGGATCGATGGACAATGACTGACAGCCTGCACGCGCTATCGCCTCTGGACGGGCGCTACGCCGAAAAGACCGCAGCACTGCGGCCCTTTCTTTCAGAATGGGCGCTGATGAAGTATCGGCTGAGGGTGGAGTTGCGCTGGCTGCTCGCCTTGTCGGAAGAAGCCGGTGTTTCACACGTCCGGCCATTCACGCCGGCTGAGAAAGACCTTTTGACTTCGCTCAGCGCCGACTTTGATGATTGCGCGGTCCGCCGCATCAAAGACATCGAAGCGCGCGCGAAACACGATGTCAAGGCGGTCGAATATTATATCCGCGAGCGCTTGGCTGACAGCAGTCTCAGCGATGTGGAGGCTTCGGTTCATTTCGCCTGCACATCGGATGATATCAACAACTTGGCTTATGCCATGATGTTTCGCGATGCCATGCGCAGCGTCTGGCAGCCGGCGGCGCAAGTTGTCCTGGAGCAGATAGGCTCGCTGGCGCGCGCTTCCGCGGCCACGGCGATGTTGGCGAGGACGCATGGTCAGGCGGCCACACCAACTACACTGGGCAAAGAACTGGCTGTCTTCCGGCATCGCCTGGTTCGTCAGCTGCGTCAGGTGGAGGCGCAGGAGTACCTGGGCAAATTCAATGGCGCGACGGGCGCTTATAACGCGCATCGCATCGCCTATCCGGATGTGAACTGGCGAGGGTTGTCGCGGCGATTCGTTTGCGGTCTAGGTTTGGCGTTCAATCCGCTAACAACGCAGATCGAGCCGCACGATTATCTGGCGGAGCTGGCGCATGCCCTTATGCGCTTCAATACCGTCCTGCTTGATTTCTGCCGCGATGTCTGGACTTATATTGCGCTGGGCGCATTCCGACAGCAGGCAGCCGCCGGAGATGTCGGCTCGTCAACCATGCCGCACAAGGTGAATCCGATAGATTTCGAAAATGCCGAAGCCAATCTCGGCATCAGCAGCAGCGGCTTGACGCATTTGGCGGGCAAGCTGCCGGTATCGCGATTGCAGCGCGATCTCAGCGATTCGTCGGCCTTGCGCAACTACGGCGTCGCCATCGCCCACAGCTACCTGGCGCTGCTTTCCGTTGGGAGCGGGCTTAAGAAACTCGCCATCGATCATGCCGCGCTGGCCGCCGACCTGGAAAATGCCTGGGAAGTTTTGGCGGAGGCGATTCAGACCGTGTTGCGCAAGCAGGGCTATGCGGACGCTTACGAGCAACTGAAGGTCCTGACCCGTGGCCGGCCGGTGACGCAGGCTGACTTGCGCAAGTTCATCGCCGGCCTGGATATAGCGAGCGACGACAAGACGCGGCTCTTGCAGCTAACCCCGGCCAGCTACCTGGGCTATGCCGAGGAGCTAGCTTTGGAGGCCGTTGGCAATGAATAGAAGCCAGACGCTACGCCGAGATCTAAGGAGCTTCCGATGATGTTTCGACCATTTCTTCGCCAAGAGACGCAACGGCTGACGATGGGGCAAGCGCTGATCAAATTTTTGCAGATGCAATACACTGAATATGACGGCGAAGAACAGCGGTTTGTCCCCGCCATTTGGGGCATCTTTGGACATGGCAACGTCAGCGGACTGAGCCAGGCGCTATGGGAATACGGCGCGGACTTGCCTTATTATCAGCCAACCAATGAGCAGTCCATGGTGCACGCCGCCTCTGGTTTCGCGCGGGCGCGCCTGCGGACGCAGACCTTCGCCTGCACCACGTCGATCGGGCCGGGCGCGACCAATATGGTGACCGGCGCCGCCACCGCCCATATCAATCGCCTGCCGGTGCTGCTGCTGCCGTCTGACTACTATGCCACGCGCTTCCAGGGGCAGGTGCTGCAAGATATCGAACATCCGGTGTCGCTGGATATGAGCGTCACCGACTGCTTCCGCGTGGTCAGCCAATTCTTTGACCGCATCACGCGGCCGGAGCAAATCTTGTACGCCGCGCCGGAAGCCATGCGCGTGATGACCGATCCGGTTGATGCCGGTCCGGCCACGATCGCCCTGCCGCAAGACATCCAGAGCGTGGCCTTCGACTATCCGGTCAATTTCTTCCGCAAGAAGATTTGGCGTATCGAAAGGCGGCAACCCGATCAGCGGCGGCTGGATGAAGCGATTGCGCTGCTGAAGCATGCCGAGCGGCCCTATATTCTGGCCGGCGGCGGCGTGCACTATTCCAAAGCCTGGGCGGAATTGCGCGAATTCTCGGACGCCTTTGGCATCCCGGTCGGCGAGACGCATTCCGGGCGTGGCGCGCTGCAGCAGGAATCGCCGCTTCTCATCGGCGGCAGCGGCCATACCGGTACGCCGCTCTCGGGCAAATACGCGGCCGATGCTGATCTGGTCTTCCTTGTTGGCACGCGACTGGCGGACTTCGCCACCGGCTCCTATTCCGCCTGGCAGAACCCGGATGTCAAGTTTGTCAGCATCAACGTAAGCGGCGCGCATGCGCATAAATTGGGCGCCTTGCCCATCGTCGCCGACGCCCGTGATACGCTGCGGCAGCTGATTGCGGCCGGCAGGCAAGCCGGCATCAAGCCTAATGCCGGCTATGTCGAATCGGTGGCGGTAGATCGCCAAGCCTGGCTGCAGCAGAAACGAGACTCGGTATACATTCAGTATCCCAACGAGCGGATGAGCCAAGCGCAGGTGATTGGCGCGCTCAACGACTTCATGGACGCGGGCGATACTCTGGTATGCGCGGCCGGAACGGCGCCGGGTGATTTGCATCAACTCTTTGAAGCGACCGCCGGGCGCGTCTTGCACCTCGAATTTGGCAACTCCTGCATGGGCTACGATATCCCGGGCGCGATTGGCGTGCGGCTGGCGCGCCCGGACGATGGCGAAGTCTACGTATTCCTCGGCGATGGCAACTATCTGCTTCATCCCATGGAGTTGAAGACGGCGGTGCAAGAGGGTGTCAAACTGACGGTCATTTTGCTGCAGAATGACGGTTTCCAGTCCATTCACGGGCATCAGAAGGTGCTGGTCGGGCATAGCCTAGGCAATGAGTTTCGCGTGCGCAATCAAGAGACGGGGCGGCTGGATGACGGCGAGTTCGTCGACATCGATTACGCCAAGAACGCGGAGAGCCTGGGCCTGCGCGCCTGGAATGTCGAGGACGAGGATGCGCTAAAACGCGCCTTGACTGAAGCCCGCCAAGAGCAGCGCTCATGCATGATCGTGGCGCAAATCGAGCGTTACAGCCGCTTGCCGCGTTCGGGCATCTGGTGGGATGTTTTTGGCGCGGAGGTCACGGAAGATGAGGCGACCAAGCAACTGGTTGACGAGCGCGAAGAGGGCCGCGCGGGCCAGCGATTCTACTGGAGTTAAAGCAGGGCAGGTAAGGCATGGCGTCAGGCAAGCTATTTGATCTGGTGGTATTCGGCGATACCTGCGTCGACTTGATTCTAAAAGATGGCGATGTCGCGCCGCAGTTTGGACAGGTGGAAAAACTTGTCGCCGACTATGACCTGGAGATGGGCGGATCCTGCTGCATCTTTGCCGCTCAAGCCGCTAAACTCGGCCTGAAGGTTGCGCTCTTGGGGCGGGTCGGACCGGACGCCTTCGGCCAGCTAATCGTGGATACCTTGTCCGCCGCAGGCGTCGACACGCGCTACATTGTCGTCGATCGCAGCTTGCGCACCGGCATCACCGTGCATTTAGTGCAGGGCGATGACCGCGCCATGTTGACCCACCCCGGCTCGCTGAGCGCAGTGACGATTGATGACGTCACGGACGATCTGCTGCTCTCGGCGCGCCATCTGCATTACGGCAGCCTGTATTTGCAGACCGGTTTGCTGCCGCACTGGATAAACATATTGCGGCGAGCCAAGTCGCTCGGTTTGACCACATCGCTGGATACCAACTGGGATCCGGAGCAAGTCTGGGATCACGGCTTGGCTGAAGCGCTGCCGCTGATCGATGTCCTGCTGCCGAATGAGCAAGAAGCGATCCACCTCAGCGGTCAGTCTGAGGCGGGCGCGGCCTTCGCACATTTGCGACAGCTTGTGCCGCTGCTTGTTATCAAGCGCGACATAGCGGGCGCGCTGGCCTGGCAGGGCGATGGATCATTCGTGCAGGCGGTCTTGCCGGCGGTTGAAGGCGGAGACGGCATCGGCGCGGGCGACAGTTTCGATGCCGGATTTCTCGCGGGCTGGCTGGCGGGATTGCCGGTGTCAACCTGCCTCGCGATCGCCTGTGAGTGCGGTCGCGCGGTGGCCGGGGCGGTTGGCGGCACAGCGGCGCAGTTGCGCTTGTCGCAGATCGCTGATCTTCAGCCAGCATAAACGATTTGTCCGGACCTGTTACGCCGACACCGCTCGCTCGGCATAGGCGAAGTTTCGACATTTTTGCCACCGAGTACACCGAGTAAGATAGAGTAAAGAGAGGTGAGGTTTCATGCTTTATCAGTTTACAGAATCAGCGTACGCGCGGACCATCCTAAGCTCGACCTACCTCCAGATTTCCCGGTATCCCTCTCGGCGCCCTCATATTTACTCTGTGCCCTCGGTGGTAAAAGTGTCGTAAATCCGTAAAAGCGCGGCGCCCGCCCCGACCAAAGGCGCCGACATCGGCATTTGAGCAGCGGACAAGCCTAAAATGAACTGAATGATCGGTCAGTCGCCCTTGTCGTCCTGCGCGCCTTCGCCATTGTAGCCACGACCGACGCCGCGATACTCAAAGCCCAGCTCGCGCAATTCTTCGGGAATGTACATATTGCGCCCGTCGATAAGAATTGGACGCCTCATTGTTTGCAGGACGCGCTTCATGTCCAGGTGTTTGAACTCGTTCCAAGGCGTCAACACGAGCAGGGCGTCGCTGTCTTCGGCAGCGCCATAGGGACTATCGCACATGGATATGTCGGGCACATCGCGGCTGGCGCTGTCCATGGCCACCGGGTCATAGGCTTTGACAGTCGCGCCTTGATTGAGCAGCGATCGCGCTACCGTGAGCGAGGGCGACTCGCGAATATCGTCCGTGTTCTCTTTGAAGGCCAAGCCCAGAATCGCCACCGTTTTGCCACTGACTGAGCCGCCAAGCATTTCGCGCGTTTTCAGCGTGATCTGACGCCGCTGAAAGGCGTTGATCTCCATCACCGCGTTGAGCAGCTGCGGGTGCATGCCGTGCGTTTGCGCCATATTGGCCAGGGCCTTGACGTCTTTGGGGAAACAGGAGCCGCCAAAGCCGACGCCGGCCTGCAGGAAATGCGGACCAATGCGCTTGTCGAAGCCCATGCCGCGCGCGACTTCGGTCACATCCGCGCCCAGCCGCTCGCAAATGATGCTGATCTCGTTGATAAAGCTGATGCGCGTCGCCAAGAAAGCGTTGGAAGCGTACTTTATCATTTCAGCCGTGCGGATGTCGGTGATGACGATGGGCGCGTCCAGGGGGGCGTACAACTCCGCGACCTTTTCCGCCGCCGCGCGGTCAGTCGAGCCAAGCACAGTCCGGTCGGGATGCATAAAGTCGGCCAGGGCCGAGCCCTCGCGCAGGAATTCCGGGCAGGAGACCACGGCGAATTCGACCGGCTGCGGCTGATTGCTGCTGATGATCTCGGTGGTCCAATCGCCGGTGCCGACGGGAACGGTTGACTTATTGATGACTATCAAGGGCTGGCGCATGGTCTCGGCGATGGTCTGCGCCGCGGCGCGTACGTATTGCAGATCTGCTTCGCCGTCGACGCCCGAGGGCGTGCCGACGCAGATGAAGACGAACTCCGCTTCGTTGAGCCCTTCTTCGTAGGAGGTGGTGAAGCGCATCCTTCCGGCTTCGGTATTGCGCAGCACCGTCTCCGCCAAGCCGGGTTCGTAGATTGGCATCTGCCCGGCGCCCAGCATCTCAATCTTGCGCTCGTCGATATCAACAAGGGTGACCCGGTTGCCCATATCAGCGAAACACGTTCCGGTGACCAAACCCACGTAGCCTGACCCGATTACGCAAAGTTGTCGCATATGCTTCTCGCTCTCACCTCTGAATTTGGCGCTGTCTCACAACGCAGACATCTACACTGGAAGGCCGAGTAATCCTCTCAGTCTACCAAAGTATACGGGGCATTATCAGGTTTCGCCCCCGGCGGATCAGCCGATGCCGGTTGCGGCGCGCGACCTTCGCCGGAGAAACTTTCTGCACCATTTTGGAAATGTCCTTGCTATACTGATTCGGCAGCTTGTCACGCGATGATGGAGACGATTTCGATGGCAACACAAGTGGACACTCTCACGGCGACCAACCTCTATCAGGCGCAGATGAAGGACGGCGTTCCGCCAGAACTAAAAAAGACGCCCTTTCGCAATATCCGCGATCTGCTCTCGATGCATAGCAAGACTTCGGGCGACAAGACTTGTCTGATCTTTTACGATGCAGACGACAGGGCGCAGAAACTAAGCTACGCGGAATTCAACGCGCGCGTGCATCAGGCGGCCAATTTTATGGTCGAGGACCTGGGAATCCGCCGAGGAGATCGCGTCGCCACCATCGCCTACAATCACGTGGATACCGTGCTGATTTATTTCGCCTGCTGGGTCATCGGCGCGGCGGTAGCGCCACAGAATGTCGCCGAGGATGACCGCCGCATCGCCTTTATCCTGCGCAACAGCGAAGCCAAGGTGTGCTTCGTCCGCAGCGAATACATGGAGCGCGCGCAGAACATCGTACGGGGCGCGGATGGCGACGAAGGCGCGCCGAATATCGAGCGGATCGTTCAGGTCGGCGGGGCGGCTTGTGACGGTATCATCAACTTTCATGAAGCATTGAAGAACCGCCCGACCACATACCTGGCAGACGAATCGGGCGCCAAATCGGCGGATGTTCCCATGAGCGACGGCGGCGAGGCCACGGCCGGCCTCGACGATGACGCCTTGCTGGTGTATACCAGCGGCACTACCGGCACGCCCAAGGGTGTCATCCTCTCGCAATACAACCTGCTGGTGGACGCGCAGGGCATCAGCAGCTGGCAGGCGATTACCGGCAATCAGCGCGCCATGTGCGTCTTGCCGATTCATCACGTAAACGGCATTGTCGTGACGATTATTATGCCGCTGTATGTTGGCGGCTGCGCCGTGCTCAACCGCCGCTTCAGCGTCTCGCACTTCTGGGAACGGATCGTCCGCGATGGCGTGAATGTGGTTAGCGTGGTGCCGACCTTGCTGCAGTTTTTGATCGAGTACGGCGAGCGCGAACGGGCGAAGGGCAATACGATCTTCGGCGGCAACATCAGCCGGCGGGATCTGATCCATTTTCGTCATCTGATTTGCGGCGCGGGCACGCTATCGGTCGCGCTGGCCAAAACCTTCAGCGAAATGTTTGGCATCACCATCATTCATGGCTATGGCCTGAGCGAAACGACCTGCTTTTCTTGCTTTCTGCCGGTCAGCCTGTCCTGGGGCGTCAATCAGCGCTGGCTGCTGGAGCATGAATATCCCAGTATTGGCTGTCCGATCGAGCCTAACGAAATGGCGATTTTTTCCGCCGATGGAAGCGGCATTGAATTGGGCGAGGGCGAACGCGGCGAGATTTGCATTCGCGGCCACAATGTGATGCAAGGCTATTTCAAGCGGCCCGACGCCAACGCGGAAACGTTCAAGTTCCAGTGGTTTCGCAGTGGCGACGAAGGTTTCTATCTGCGCGATGAAGACGGCCGGCAGTTCTTCTTCATCACCGGCCGCATCAAAGAACTGATCAACCGCGGCGGCGTAAAATTCAGCCCCTTGGACATTGAAGAGGTCTTGCTCGGCATCGACGGCGTCAAAGTGGGTTTGGCTGTGGGCTTCCAGAATGTTTATTACGGTGAAGAAGTCGGCGCCTACGTTGTGCTTGAGGCCGGCGCCAAGCTCGACGAACGGGCCATAATCGCCAATTGTCGCGAGCGCATGCCCTTCGAAAAGTCGCCGAAAGTCGTTGTCTTCGGCAGTGAGATTCCGGTGACATCCACGGGCAAGTACCAACGGCTAAAGTTACAGGACCGCTTTGCCGAATGGGAGCATACCCAATTCAGACGCTAGGCTTCGCGGGCGCGCGCCAGTTGCCGCCGGCGCAATTCCGGCAGCGCCAGCAGGCTGAGCAAGCCATTCATGACCACGATCACGGTGCTGCCTTCATGGCCCAGCACGCCCATAGGCAAGGGCAGGTTTACGGCGAAGACGCCCACGGTCAGCAGCGCGATCACCGCCAGCGAGAAAGCGATGTTCTGCCAGACGACTCGGCGCGCGCGAGCGCTCAGCCGCAGCGCATCGGCAATGCGTTCCAGCCGGTCGCCCATGAGGACGACATCGGCAGTTTCCAACGCCACATCCGTGCCCGCCACGCCCATGGCGATGCCGATATCAGCCATTGCCAGCGCCGGCGCGTCGTTAATGCCATCGCCGACCATAGCGACCGGGCCGAATTCGCGGCGCAGCTGTCCGATAGCAGAGGCCTTTTCCTCCGGCAGCAAACCGGCGTAAACCCGGCTAATGCCGACCTGTTTGGCGATTGATTCGGCTACGCGCTGGTTGTCGCCCGTCAGAATCACCGGAACGATGCCGCGTTTGGATAGCGCTGCGATCATGGGCGCCGCGTCCGCTCGGCATTCATCGGCCAGCGCAATCAATCCCAGCGGCTCGTTGTCGCGCAGGACGGCGACAACCGTCTTGCCGTCGCCTTCCAATTCTTGCTGCCTGGCGCTCAATGCTGCGGGCATTGCCGGGCAATCCGACATAAGCGACACGCGCCCGACGCGCAGCCTGTGCCCGTTGATCTCTGCGATCACGCCATGACCGGGCAGCGCTTTGAATTCGCTGGGCTTGTAAATGTCAAGCTCTGACTCTTGCGCTCGCCGCAGGATAGCTTTGGCCAGCGGATGCTCCGAGCGCGCTTCAGCCGAAGCGGCATAGGTCAGCAGCTCCGACTCGGTGACGCGGGCGGCGCAAACGATGTCGGCGACGCGCGGCTCACCGAGAGTGAGCGTGCCGGTTTTGTCGAAGGCGAATACTTTGACCGCCGCCAATTTTTCCAGGCTGGCGCCGCCTTTGAATAGGACGCCGTCGCGGGCTGCGGAAGCGATAGCGGAAATGATGGCGGAAGGCACGCTTATCACCAGGGCGCAGGGCGAGGCCACCGTCATCAATACCATGGCGCGGTAGAAGTTGCTTTGGAAATCGCTGATGCCCAGAGCCGGCGGAATCAAGATGAGCAGCGCCACAGCCAGAATCACCAATTTAGCGTAACCTTGCTCAAATCGCTCGAGAAAGCGCTCGGTTGGCGCTTTGCTGTCCTGCGCTTCTTCGACCAGCTGAATGATGCGCGACAGTGTTGTCTTCTCGGCGGATCGCAGCGCGCGCACGTCAAGGATGCCCGGGCCGTTAAGCGTGCCCGCAAAGACCAGATCGCCGGACGCCTTGTCCGCCGGCATGGATTCGCCGCTGATGGGGCTCTCGTCGACCGCGGACTGGCCCGCCAGGACTTGGCCATCAACGGGAATCCGCTCAGCCGGTTCAATCAGCACCGTGTCGCCAATCTCGATCTGGCTAATCTTAAGCTCAAGAACTTGCTCGCCGCGTTTGACCTTGGCGACTTCCGGATAAAGCGCGAAGAGACTGCGTATAGCGGTACGGCTGCGCCCGATGGCGTAGTCTTGCAGAACGTTGCTGAGCGAAAAAAGGAAGAGCAGAATCGCGCCTTCATGCCACTGGCCGATGGCGGCCGCGCCCAATGCCGCCAGCACCATCAGCATATCCACATCGATTTTGCCTTTCGCGAGGCTATCGATTGCGGCTCTGGCGCCGTAGAATCCGCCGGCGGCGTAGGCGACCAAATTGATCGCTAAGATGAGAGTTGCCGATGTTCCGGCGCGCTCGGCCAGAAAGCTCAGCAAAATGGCTGCCAGTGTGACGACAACCAGTCGCGGCGCCAGCCACGCTTGACTTTGCCAGGTAAGCGGAGATTCAATTGCCGGAAGTTGAGTCTGTGAAGCGGTCGTTTGCGCGCTCAATGATTTATCACCATTAATTGTCTGAGAGTGACTGCAACAGACTAATTTTAACAGAGGTTAATTATTTCTGCAACCCATGCTGAAAACTTTCAGGCTGTTTTCGAGTGGCAATCGGGCGGCTGCGAGCGGTGAGGCAAGTTTGGCGCGGGGGACGAAAACAAAGAGGACGCGCCAATTGACGCGTCCTGTAGTTGTGATCGGTGGAGAATGTGCGGCTTTCGCCTAGACGATGTCGTCGTTCTTGGGAATCTGCTTCAATTGCCGCGCAATGCTGAAGTAGAAAGCTGCGGCGAGTAATGCGATAGCGATGGCTGACCAGGTATATGCGACTACCTGGACCGAGAGCGCCGGCATGACATTCTCGGAGAAGTAGGCTATCGGGTTGGTGATGGCGCCATCATCTGCCAATGCCGGGGAATTGAGGATAGTCGGCAGATCGAGCAGGATGTGACAAGCTGTCATGAGAGACGCGATGGTCATGACGATTTGCGTGAGCGAACGGCGGGACAGCAACTGATTGATATCGCCGCGCCCGGTCCAGCCCAGGACGATCAACACCAGTCCGAAGCCGATGCAAATGAACATCGAGATCCAGTCGCCGGTTGCGTCGGGCCGGATGAATAGCGCCAGGAAGCCGACGGTGAATGCGCCGGTAATTATCGCCATGCCACGTACCAGCTGGGGCGCGCGATTGACCAGGAAAAACATGACCGCGCCGAGTAATGCCGAACCGAGATAGCCGGCCGGCATCGTAACGGCGTCCGCGCCGCCGCTAAATTCGATGACGTATGAGCCGGCAGGCGACAGAGTAAAACTATGCACCGCGCCGCCGGTGATTTGGATGGCGAATGCGCTCAGGCCGCCATGAATATTGTTGATGAACATGCGCAGCGGATGGACGATGTTGCTGAAGCTGTCGTTATACCAAAGAAACAATATGGCGGCGAAGGCCGCAACCGAGATCGCCAGACTTCTGTGCACGATCTGCCGCCGTACTTTGCGCTCCACAAACTTCCTAAGCATGATGACTCTCCTCGAATCCTCAACTTAACTTACTGTTGGGCTCCATACCGTGTATGGCTATCTTAACATACTTCACACGACATTGTCGAAACTTAGCCTTGTACCGCTTGACTAATCTCTCCTCTCACTTGTTTGATCAGACCATAGTAGATTGCTGCGGACATCATGCCGACCGCGATGGCGGCCCACATAAAGGCGACGACTGCGGGCGGCAAAAGTGGCGTCACCTGCGCGGAAAAGACGGCGGCGTCGTTGACCGGGCCGCCGGGAGCGGGATTGGCATTGCGCACGACGTGGAAAAGGGCAAACACGGCGTTGAGACCGGTCAATATCGCCAGGGTATTTAACAAGAACACGGTGATGACCTGTGGAGCCAACGCGCCCAGAACAATCAGACCGACGCCGAAGCCAAAACCGATGATCTGCGCAGTGGCATTCGACTGGCTGTCTGGCGTGGCGAAGATTAGCGTGAGGGAGAAGATGGCGAGGCCGATGGCAACGGATAGTCTACGCGTCCATTGGGGTTTGCGGCTGGTGACAAAGAAGAGCATGGCGCCGAATAGCGCTGCGCCTAAGTAACCGGCCGGGGCGATCAGCGCAATGTTGCCGCCTGCGACAAGGGCCTGGCCCAACCCGTTTGGCGATACGGTGAATCCTTCTACCATCCCGCCAGAGATCAGCGCGGCTAGGACATGGCCGGCTTCATGCACGAAGGTGACGAAGAGACGTACCGGGTAAGTGATAATCGATGCATTGATCGTAGATCCTTGCGAGATTATGGCGCCGTCTGGCCGAACAACCAGCCGTTCCACATCGGACATGTACCACAGGAACAGCGCGACAATTAGCGCGAGGACCGTGACGAAAAGGGTCTGCCAGCGGAGGAATTGCTCGTAGCTGATCGGCGCTGCTCCACGTATCACACGCTGGTTGCGCCAGACAAAGAAGAGCGCGATGAGGGCTATCGGCAGCCCGCTAAAGATGAATACCAGCGGAAGGGGAAAATCCGGCGCTAGCTCAAGATCCAGCTCGGACGCCAGCGTTTTGATTTCATTGGAAACATTGGCGCCGAGGCTGCCGCTGTCGTTGGCGTCAGATGTGAGTAGAGACCCGACTGCCATCCAACCAATAGCCAGCAACAGTACCAGGCCCCAAAGGAGTCTACGCTTTTTCTGCAACTGAACCGGTCTCCCTCATCTGCAATGACTGTCTGCGAATTATGGCGCATTCCACCCATGATTGGCAATTCAAGCTTCACTAATCATTATACGGAATTCCGCCTTCCACCGTTCTAACAATCGTAAAATTTATGTAATATCGCCGGGCGCCGGCCGCAAAAATAGGGGGCATTTAGCCATGCGCCTCCGGTCCGCCAGCGCATCCTCCAGACGCCGGATTTACCATGAGGATTCCAGGATATGCCCACTATAGACCTAAGCGACTACAAGCCTTCGGGCGACTTGTCACGCGCTGAGACGCTGCCGGCGCGCTGGTATACCGAGCCGGAATTCCTTAACTTAGAGGCCGAAAGAATCTTCTACAAATCCTGGCAGCCGGTGGGGCGCGTCGAGGACGTCTTGCGCGCCGGCGATTTTTTCAGCTGCGAGGTTGTGGATCAGCCGCTCGTCGTCGTGCGCAACAAGGCGGGTGAGCTGCGCGCCTTTTACAATGTATGCCCGCACCGAGCTGCCGTTGTCGCCCACGGGCGCGGCAATCGCAAGAGCCTGCAATGCAAATATCATGGCTGGACCTATGACCTGGATGGCCGGCTGCTGCGCGCGCCCGAGTTTGACGGCGTCAACGATTGGGACGCGCAAACGGTCTGCCTGCAGTCTGTGCAGGTTGAAGCCTGGGGACCCTGGATATTTGTCAACCTGGATCCGTCCGCGGCGCCGATGGCGAGCATTTACGGCGACATAAAACGCGAAATCTCGGCGGCGGGTTTCAACTTGAGCGAGATGCGCCTGGTCGAGCGGCGCGACTACTTGATCGACTGCAATTGGAAGGTGTACGTCGACAACTACCTGGAAGGCTATCATCTGCCGATCGCGCATCCCGGCTTGTTTCGGGAGGTGGACTACGACCAGTATCGTGTGGATACCTATCGCTATTATTCCAAACAGCATGCGCCGATCCGCGATGTTGATCCCGGCGAAGCGCGCGACCGGCGCTACGTACGCAGTGGCGACGCGGAAGAAGACGCGCTGTATTACTGGATCTTTCCCAACGTCATGCTGAACGTATATCTGGACAATACCTCTATCAATATCATCATTCCCCTTGGCCACGACAAGACTTTGACCGTCTTCGAGTGGTATTTTGAAGCGCCGGGCACGGGTGAAGGCTGGGAGAGCATGCAGCAGATCATCGCCTTCAGCGACGAGATCCAGCAGGAAGATATTGAGCTGTGCGAGTGGGTCCAGCGCGGCTTAAGCTCCAAAGCTTATGAGGCCGGGCGCTTCTCAGTCTTGCGCGAAAATGGCGTGCATCATTTTCAGTCGCTGGTTCACGAGTTTCTCACGCAGGATTGACCTGTTCTCCCTCATTATCGCTCGCATTGGGGCGGAAGGCGGCTGCGGGCGATACGCCCAAAGCCAGCAGTCCGATCGTGCCCCAAAAGGCGTAGCTCAGCACCGATACGCCGTGAAAGAGGAAGCCGAGCGAAACCGAGGCCAGCGGATCCATACCAACGATATTTCCGCTGACGACGATGGCGCCTTCAAAGGAGCCCAATCCGGCGATGCTGACGGGTAAAGCCAGCGACAGCGCGGCCAGCGAAACCCCGAGCAGGACACTGCGCAGGTAATCGGTCTCAATGCCCAGCGCAAGCAGGCAGCAGTAGTAACCCCCAAGCGAAACGCCCCAGGCGATCACCGTCCAGAAAAAAGTGCTCAGCAGAGCGCGCAGGTCCGTCAGCGGCTGCAAGCCGTCGAGCAAGTCTACGAGCAGAGCCTTCAACGGCAAGCGACCCAAGATCGGAATCAAGCCGAGCAGCCCGTCCAGGATTCGATGCGCAAGCTGCGGATAGCGCGCGAAAAAGAGCAAGACCAGAAAGCCAAATAGCGCGAAGAAACCGAATAGCGCGGCGCGTTCGCTTAGGTCGGGGGACGCGCCGACGGACGCGGCAATCATCAGCACAACGATCAGGGTATCTAGCAGTCGCTCGACAACGATGCTGCTGGCTGAAGTTCCCAAGGGCACTTGGTTGCGCGTGGCCAACAGACTTCTCGCGACTTCGCCCAGCCGCAACGGCAGCTGATTGCCCAAGAACATGACATTCACCATGTGCGTCGCCGGCAGAACTGGAATGCGCCGATCCAGCAATACCGACCAGCGGATGCCGCGCAGTAGCAAGGAGGCCGCCACCAGGCCAAAGGACAGCAGCAGCCATCCGGGATCGGCTGCCCGAATACTCTCCACCACTGCTTCAACCGGCACGTCGCGCAAAATCAACAGCAGTAGCGCGGCGCTGACCGCGAAGCTGGCGAGGAGCAACAAGATTCGCCGGCTATTCACGTGCTTGGCGTAAGCGAAACTTTAGCTGTACAGGTCGGAGACTCAACTTGCATTGGCAGAGGACTCTTGTTCGTCATTGGCTCGGCGATTCCACCAGAATCACAGGCTCGCCGCCGATTGCGCTGCTGCGATTGCTCTCGAGATCGGGGTAGCTAAAGTCGCCGGCGGGCTTGAGCTGGAGCGTATATACGCCGCCGATAGCCGGCAAGGGCGTTACGTCGCCGGACAGATGGTAGAGGTTAGCTCCCGCGCCGCTGGCTCGGATCGTATGCTGCAGCGGCTGGCCGGTATTATTCCAGACCAAGATGATTCTTTCGTGGTTTGCGCGCTGAAAAACAATCGTGGTGACCGCTTCCGTCAAGCCGGTCAGGCTGAGCGGGACGAATGGCTGGTCCCCAAACACATCAGCCAAAAGTCGAAACGCAGTCGCAGCGGGCCGCGGCGTATTGGCGAAAGGATGGTGGCTGAAGCAGGGAGAATCTGTCGAGTTGCGATACAAGCCAAAGGCATCGCCATAGCAGGCGCCATTGGCGCAGTATTCGCCGTTATGAAAGGGAAAGTCGGTGCCGGCAGGGTAGTTGCCGCAGTCATCATAGAGTTGATGATAGAAGACGACTTCGACTCCCTTGGCCCAGGCGAAGGCCGCGCTCATAATCAGAAAGTGCGCCTGTTGCTCGGCTGTCGCAAGGCGTTGTCGCTGCTCAGCGCCAAATGCCCATACCGGGCCGGGGTAATCATTCCAAACGGACACGCCAGTCTCGTTGACCCATACCGGACGCGCAATCTCATATTGGCTCAAGGTGTCCTGAACCACCTTGGTCAGCCAACCGCTGCGCCAGGGATCCTCATAGCTGTGCACCGCCACGATGTCGAAGAACCAGTTATACTGATCTCGCAGCGGGTCAGCGCGAAACTGGCGCAGCACCTGGGTCAGAAAGCCTTGATCGCTGGCGTAGAGCAGGCCGCCAAAGATGACTTCCGCTTGAGGATCGACCGTTTTGATCACGATGGCCGCGGTCTTGAGCAGCCGCGCATAAGCTTCGCTGCCGCCGGTCCAGAATTGCGGAATGTCGGGCTCGTTCCAGATTTCCCAGGCGCTGATGCCTTGTCCGGCGCCGAAACCGTTGTGCTGGGCCAGGACGCCGCCCGGCTTGTAGCGCGTGACGGCGTAGTGGACGAACTGCGCCCAGGCGTTGTCCGGATTGATCAGCGTCTCGGCGGTCCCGCTGTCCGTGCCGTTTGCGAATACCGGCGCACTAAGGTTTGTGACGCTGCCGCCGTCTTGCCAAAAGCCCGGCCGGCCCAGCAAAATAGCGTTTGTATTTAAGCCGTTGCGAATGTCCGCCGTGACCAATCGGTCATAAGCCGCCCAGTCGTAATTGCCGGGTTGCAGCTCGACGCGATCCCAATATAGCGGCCAGCGGTTCCAGCCGGCGCCCAGCAGCAAGGCGTTGCGATAGCGCTCCGCCGCCATAGTGTCGTCAACATAGCTGATGAAGGTGATGCCCAGTCGGTCCGCGCGAATATAGTCGCCCGCTTCAATCAGTGTACCGGGCGCCGACGTCGGCACTGGGGGCACTTGAGCCTGCGCGGCGTTGCCGGCGAGCAATGCGACCAAGAGCAGCATCACAAGGCGAAGTTTTAACGCAGTTCCGCTCGACGCCGCAAGCGAGCGCGGCAAGTGTATAGGTGCAATTGGATGCATTGTCGGCAGTCTCAATAGCTGATTAATGGTCTGCTCCGCGCTCTGATTATAATGGCAGGCGGCGAAATCAACAGCGGCGATGGTCTGCGAATTGACGCTGATGTAACCCGTAGCTATACTTTTAGGTAATGGTCGGTTGCCCCTGAGGATGTCACATGGCAGTAGTTTCTGACGAGTTGATGGAGATCCTTCGCTGTCCCGTAGCGGTTCATTTTACGGACAAGGGCGACGATCCCGGGCAGTTGCGCATTGTGAAAGACAGTTGGCTGGTCTGTGACGACAGCGGCTACAAGTACCCCATCCGCGATGGCATCCCGGTCATGCTGGTGGATGTAGGCGAGAAGTGGAAAGACACCGCCGTAGACGACTTGCCGGTCCCGCCGCCGGAAGAATAGAGCCGGGGGCGGCAGGTCGCTACCCCCGATTGCCCATAAGGCGCCGGTTCTAGACAGCTACCGGCTCAAGCTGCTGCGACTGTATTACTAATTCCTCGCCGTCTCCACTGACGTCTACGCGCACATAATCCCCATAGACTATGCTGCCGTCGATCAGCGCCAACGCCAGCGGGTCTTGCAGTTGGCGTTGGATGGCGCGCTTTAGCGGACGCGCTCCGTACACCGGATCCCATCCCGATTCTGCCAGCAGCATCTTGGCGGCGGCGCTCAGTTCTAGCGTGATTTGCCGCTCGCTCAGCAGTCGCTCCAGATTTTCCAGCTGAAGATCGACGATGCGGATGATGTGTTCGCGCGTCAGACTGTGGAAGAGGATGACTTCGTCCAGCCGGTTGAGAAATTCCGGGCGAAAATGCCGATCAAGCTCGTTCATGATGGCGCCGCGCTGAGCCGCGATATCGGCCATATCACCTTGCTGCTTGATGAGGTCGCTGCCGACATTGCTGGTCATGATGATGACGCAATTGCTGAAGTTGACCGTGCGTCCCTGGCCGTCGGTCAGCCTGCCGTCGTCAAAGACTTGCAGGAAGACGTTGAAAACATCGGGGTGCGCCTTTTCGATCTCGTCAAAGAGTACGACGCTGTATGGACGGCGGCGCAGGGCTTCGGTCAGTTGCCCGCCTTCTTCAAAGCCGATGTAACCCGGGGGCGCGCCAATCAAGCGGGCGATGCTGTGTTTCTCGCCGTATTCGCTCATGTCAATGCGCACCATGGCCTTGTCGTCGTCAAAGAGAAACTGCGCCAGCGAACGCGCGGTCTCGGTCTTGCCAACGCCAGTCGGCCCCAAGAACAGGAAAGTCCCGACCGGGCGGCTGGGGTCTTGCAAGCCGGCCCGGCTGCGGCGCACGGCGGCTGAGATAGCGGCGATCGCTTCGTCTTGGCCGACCACGCGCTCGTGCAGACGCTGCTCCATGCGCAGCAGCTTCTCGATTTCGCCTTCCAACATGCGCGCTACGGGGATGCCGGTCCAGCGGCTGACGATGGCGGCGATTTCGTCCGCGTCTACTTCTTCCTTCAGCATTAGGACGCTGTCCTGGCGCATTGCAGATAGTTTGGCTTCGCTCTCATTCAACGCGCCCTGAAGCTCCGGCAGCACGCCATAGCTCAGCCGGGCAGCCGTTTCCAGGTCGCTTTGCCGCTCGGCTTGCTCGAGTTGTATGCGCGCTTCGTCGATTTGCGTCTTGATATCGGACATGCGCTGGATGGCCTCTTTCTCGACCTGCCAGGCAGCCAGCAGGCTGTCGAGCGCTTCCTGGGCGTCAGCCAATTCCCGCTCCAGGTCTTCCAGCCGCCGCTTGGACGCCTCGTCCTTTTCTTTGCGCAGCGCCTCGCGCTCAATTTCCAGCTGCATTAGCTGCCGCTCAATCTTGTCCAGCGCTTCCGGCTTGCTGTCGATCTCCATCTTCAGGTGGGCCGCGGCCTCGTCGATGAGGTCGATCGCTTTGTCGGGCAGCTGACGATCGGGCAGGTATCGGTTGCTGAGCGCAGCCGCGGCGATCACGGCGCTGTCCTGAATGCGAACGCCGTGATGTACTTCGTAGCGCTCCTTCAAGCCGCGCAGAATGCTGATGGTGTCTTCGACGCTGGGCTCATCAACGAATATGGGCTGGAAGCGGCGTTCCAGGGCCGCGTCTTTCTCGATGTTCTGGCGGTACTCGTCCAGCGTAGTCGCGCCAATCATGCGCAATTCGCCGCGCGCCAACATCGGTTTGAGCATGTTGCCGGCGTCCATCGAGCCCTCGGCTTTGCCCGCGCCGACGATATTGTGCAGCTCGTCGATAAAGAGGATTATCTCGCCCTGGCTGTCGGCGATTTCCTTGAGCACCGCTTGCAGGCGCTCCTCGAATTCGCCGCGGAATTTGCTGCCGGCGACCAGCGCGGCCAGATCCAGTGCAATTATCGTCTTGTCCTTTAGTCCTTCCGGCACATCGCCGTTGACCAGCCGCTGCGCCAGCCCTTCGGCGATGGCGGTCTTGCCGACGCCGGCCTCGCCGATCAGCACCGGATTGTTCTTGGTGCGCCGGCTGATGACGTGAATCAGTCGCCGGATTTCTTCGTCGCGCCCGATGACCGGGTCGAGCCGACCCTGCCGCGCGTCGGCAGTCAGGTCTCGCCCGAATTTATTCAAACTCTCGTAGGTCGATTCCGGGTCCTGTCCGGTCACGCGCTGGCTGCCGCGGATGGCTTGCAGCGCTTCCAGGATGTCGTCATAGGCGATGCCGTTGCGGCCCAGGATGGCGCCCGCAGTCTTGTCCTTTGACAGCGCCAACAGTAGATGCTCCGTGCTGGTATAGTCGTCGCGCATCTTCTTGGCTTCCGCTTCCGCCTGGGTGAAGATGTCCAGGCTGGCGCGGCCAATTGGAATGCCGGCTGCCGGCTGAGCCGCGCGGGGCAGCTTGTCAAGCTCGGCTTCGAGCTCAATGCCCAGCGCGGGAGGATGAGCGCCGATCTTCTGAATGATCCGCGGCGCCAGGCCCTCGTCTTGCTCCATCAGGCCGAGAAATACATGCACTGGTTCGATAGCAGTGTGATGGCGCTGCGCGGCGATTGCCTGCGCCTTGAGTACGGCCTGCTGCGCTTTATTTGTGTATCGTGCAAAGTCCATATTCCCTCCCCTATGGTATGACTCGATTATCCCTGAATCGTGTTGGAAGGGTGTAAGCGGTATGTAAAAAACGTATAGTCGGCGGCGTCGGTCTGCTTAGCGCTGAGCGGATCGAAGAAGCGTGCCGCTTCCGCTTATGCTGAAACTGGCGATACAAGCTGGTATGAGCCCGGTTTGGCCTTTGCCCAGCACAATCGCATCGTCATCTGAACCGGCGGCGCCGGGCGCTTCAATGCGCAGCTCGCCCTCAATGCACGTCAGCGCCTGGAAACGGCCCGGCGATGACAATTCCAGCGCGCCCTCATCCAGCGTATGGCGCCAGGCGCGGAAATACTCTCCGTCAACCAGCAAGTCGCCGCCGGGCTGCCTGACCTGCGGCAGCGACTCCAATTTGGCGACCTGGATGCCTTTGTCGATATGCAATTCGCGCGGTTGCCCGTCCAAGCCCAGGCGCCCCCAATCATAAAGACGATAGGTGGTGTCGCTCGACTGCTGAATCTCGTAAACCAGGATGCCGGGCCCCAGCGCATGCACTGTATTGGCCGGGATATAAAGCAGGTCTCCCGGCGTCGCCTCGGCGTAGACCAGCAGCTCCTCCAGCCGATTGCTCTTTATGGCCTTCGCCATTTGCTGAGTGGTGGTCCCCGTTTGCAGGCCGATGACCAGCCGCGCGCCTGGTTCCGCGTCCAGCACGACCCAGGCTTCAGTCTTGCCGCGAGGTTCGCCTTCCAACGCCTTGGCTTGCGCATCGTCCGGATGCACCTGAATGGACAGCCACGCGCCGGCGTCTATGAATTTCGCCAGCAGTGGCACACCGGCGGCAGGATCGTTGCCAGCGCCTATGAGGTCGGCGCCGAATTGCCGCGTCAATTCTCCCAGGCTGACGCCGCGATACGCGCCGTTCGTGACCAGGCATGTGTCATGCAACTCCCAAGACTCGCCATATGGCTGCTCGGTCGGCAAGGGCTTGCCCAGACGCCAAGCAAGCCGGCGTCCGCCCCATACTTTTACATGCAACGCGGATTGCAGCTTCAGCGGATACAGCGATCTAGCCGTCATGCTTGATTTCCCTTTGGGTTTGCCCACGTATCATCGCATCGCGTCATGATTATCCTATGGTCATACACGCTTATGCTATAATGAGCTAGACTCAGCGCAAGTTGATTGTCGGTTGTTTTTGTATTGGAATTCGGTGTGCGGCGTGAAATCCAGCCAATGATTGAACAGCCAAGTCCACAGGAATATCTGGATGATATGCATGCGATTGGGATACCGCGCTTGTTCCAGCCGCACCTTACCACGCGCGATCGGGCTGCCGGCATTCGGCGAGTGCGTCAGGAGTTGGGACGCCTGCGTACCGAGCTGACCTTGCAGCGTGACACCCCGGGCGACGAGACAGACGCCGATTCCGCCGCTGCCCTAAAGCGCGCCGCCGCGCCTCTAAACCTCTTGCTGCTGCTGCATGAGCAGCTGGTTGATGAAGTCAACGACCTGGAGCGCAGCCTTAGCAACGGCAAACCCTTGCCTTACAGCTTCGACTTTGGGCGCTTTATTTTTGGCGATGCCAAGACCGGCGAGTGGTTCATCGGGGGGCAGGCGCAGTACGATGAATGGCAGAACATCCAGCAATTCAAACGCAGACTGGATGCCCTGCGTGAACAGAGCCAGCCGGCGCGCGAACAGCTGACAGAATTTATAGGCGAGCTTGAGGCGCTGAACGTGACGCATGAGAAGCGCCAGGAAAAAATCGACAATCGCACGAAGCGCAGTTTTGTGCTGCGACGCATCGGCATGCTGGTTGTTCTAATTGCTGCGAGCGGCATTGTGGGCCTGCACTATCTCGATTCTTTTCGCAATCTAAGCCTGGTAGCCTTCGGTCTGGTTGCTGCATGCGCCCTGTTGATTCCAATTGTGATCGCAAACTGGAAAGATCCCCGCACGCGTACAGCGCGCAAGCAGCGCAAGCTGGAGCAGCAGATCCGCGAGTTGAAGCAGCAAGGCGCGGTCTATCGTCAAAGCTACCAGCCGACGGAGCTGCAGATCAAGGCGCTGGAAGTGCATTACAATCGCATGATGGACACATGGGAATCGGCGCGTTTGGTGAAGAAGCGGCTGGATACCTTCATTGAAGAAGGGCAACCACTGCGCGAACGCGTCGACGCCATACGCGTTGAACTGGACGATTTGCGGCAGCAGCGCGAGAAGCTGCAAGCCAAGCTGGACCGACGCCAAAAGCGCGGCGCCTTCACCCGGCGTATGTTTGTGCACGTGATGCTAGTCTTGGCAAGCGGGGCCTTAGGCTTCTACTTTGAGTACACGGGCGAGTCCGACTACGGCTCAGTGCTGTATGGACTCGGAGCCTTCTTCATCTTGCTGGTGCCGCTGGCGTACATCGACTGGAAGAATTACGATGGCAAGTTGGAATCGAAATTGCGGCAGGTGGAAACGCGCATGCGCCAATTGCAGACCGAAGGCAAGCAGGTGATGAAGCGCTACCACCCGATCGAATTGCAGATCAAGACCTTGATCGCCCAATACAAACGTACGCGCGCCGGCATCACTAATACTGAAGACGCGCAGGCCAGAGCTTAAGCCTCGGCCGCGTCGAAGCGGTATAGCGCGCCGGCATAGTCGATCAGATACAATTCTCCGGCTTCGTCCTCGCCAAAGCTACTGATTTCATGGCTCGTATTCATAAACGTGCTGGTATGCCACTGTAGATCATGATCGCGCCAGGTCGTCCAGATCCAGCCAGTGCAGAAGTCGCCGAAGAGGTAGACCGCCTGCAGATCGGGAATGGATTGGCCGCGGTAGACATTGCCACCGGTCACTGAGCAGCCCATATCGCGACCGTATTCGAAGATTGGGGGCACATGATTGGGCGCGCTGCCGCCGGCGAAAATGTGATTGCCCTCCCAGACGTTCCAACCGTAATTCTCCCCGCCAGCGCTGTCAGCCGGTTGGAAATTGATCTCCTCGTAGCGATTCTGCCCGACATCAGCCATGTACATATCGCCGGTCGCGCGGTCGAAGCTGAAGCGCCAGACGTTGCGCAAGCCGTAAGCCCAAATGGCGTCGTGGGCGTTGGCGACGCCGACAAAGGGATTGTCTTCGGGGATGGCGTAACGCGGATCGCTGTCGACATCAATGCGCACGATCGACCCGAGAAGCAGCGCCCGATTCTGCCCGGCGCCGAGCGGATCATTGGCTGAACCCCCGTCGCCCAAAGCGATATAAAGATAGCCATCCGGTCCAAATTCGATATGCCCGCCGTTGTGGTTGGCGTAGGGCTGGGCCAAGTGGAAAATGATCGTGCCGCTTCCGCCGGCCGCCAGGTCGGGATTGCTTTGCGAAACTTGATAACGCGCTACGACCGTGCTGCCGTTTCTATCGGTATAGTTGACATAGAATATGCCGTTAATTGCGTATTGCGGATGAAATGCCAAGCCCAGCAGTCCCTGCTCGGTAAAGCCGCCCCCGAGCGCTGAGCGGGAAATGATCGCCGACAGGTCGAGGAAGGGCTGCGACAGCATTTCGCCGTCTTTGAATATCCAGACTTTGCCGCTTTGCTCCACCAAAAAGAGTCGGTTGGCGCCATCGCCCGCGTGGGTCAGGTAAAGCGGGCGATTGAATCCGCTGGCGATGAGCGTCAGCTTGACATTGGCTGACGAAGGCGCGGCGTCGCGCGAAATTACAATCTCCGCGTCTTGCGCCGAGGCGAGGCCGATAAAGAGTAGGAGTAGGGCGAATATAACAGCGCGTATTGCGGTCACAGAATTTTTCCTCCGTGTTTGGATGCGGTCCCTCGGTCAGCCGCAAACCATTCGAATCGGCAGCTTACGAGTACTTCAGCTCCATCCGTTAAGCGCGCGCCGGCTGTGATTTCACCAGCCGCGAGAGCATGGTGTAATTGTTGGCGCGTTCCGGCGCGTCAATCCGTTCGTCGCCGTGGATATGCCGCAGACATTGTACCAGGTGCGATTCGATGACGAATTGACTGCGCGTGCGCGACTTGAGCCAGCTTTCGCCCCAGATCTCCGCCGCCACGCTGATGCAATGCAATTCCTGCTCCGGCAAGTCGCGGTTTAGCTGAGTCGGCAGCAATTCGTCAATCAGCTGCCAGCGCATATCCTGCCACTTGCCCGCCGCGATAATGGCGCCGGCGAAAAGCACGACGTTGCGCCAGCGCGCATAGTCGTGGCAGAGCAGCGCGACGATATTCTGCGGGAACACCCAGCCCTCGGCGCTCTGCGGTCGCAATTCGGCCGGCATGCGGCATTCATCGTAGAACTCCAGCAGGGCGCAGGCGGCCAGGTACTCCTGGATGGTCAAGTGGGGGAAGCGGTATAGATTGGGCGCGTCCGATACCAGGATGCCATTGCGCGTGGCCAGGTACTCCAGCACATCTTCGATGCCCGCGCCCAAGCCGCCGCCCATGGACTGCTGCTCGATCAGCTTGTCCAGCAGACGCGCGCGCTGGATGATTGTAGGATAGCGCTGATAGCTGCGCTGCTCGGAGTGCAATTCGAAGGCGATCAGCTTGAGCGCGGCGCGCATTCTGTCCAGGTTGATGTTGGCCAGCTTCTCGTGCAGCTTGTCGGCGGGCGAGGGGATATTCCAGCGGTCGAGCAGCTCGACTGTGTGCTCATACAGCTCGGCGCGTTTATCGGGCAATTGCTTGTAATCTTCGTGAATCATGGTCAGCAAAGCCAGCATCAGCGGCTGCCGGGCCAGAGGCCAAAGCGCGCGCGTCTCGCGTATGGTTTTGTTGAGGTCGCTGGCCATGAGCGATGCTTGCTTGGCCGCCATGGCTCGCCCGCCCAATACGCCGGGGCGATTTTCGGCGACATTGGCGTACCAGCGCTCAATGTAGGTCGCGACCTGCTGCCAGGTAAAGGGCGCCAATTCGGCCGAGGCGAAGCGCTCTGATAGCCGCCAGCGCGAGTCGTGACGGTAAGCGTAGGTGCGGCTGGTCACGATGATGCGGCAATTTGGAAAGCGATCGGCCCAATTTTCGATGATCCGCTGCAAGATGATGCGGTCGCTCTCTTCATAGACTTCGTCCAGGCCATCGAGCACGAGCAGGCTGCCATGGGTGGGAACGTCCGTTTGCGTAAGATAGGCTTCCAGATGCGGCGCCAGATTGCCGGTGGCCTCCTTGACGTAACTCAGCAGGTGATTTGCCGAGCTATCGCCCAGCGATTTCGGGAACAAATCAGGCGTATTGGCGAAGTCGCGCAGGCTGACGTAGATCGGCAGAATCGGCCCGTGGATCCAGGAGGGCCCCAGCATCTCCAGCCCTTTGACCTTGCTCTGACGCTCCGCGCGCGGATCGCAAGCGTAGGCTAGCGCTGTGACGATGAAGCGGCAGAGCGAGCTCTTGCCGGTGCCCGCGGCGCCGGTGATCACAATCAGCGGATGGGCCGCGATGACCTCGAAAACGGATTCGCGCACATAACCCATGTCCTTCTCGATGGCCTGGTAACGGCGGGCATTTAACTCCTCGACGCCCACATTGTGAAATTGCCGCTGGTCGGTCCAGATGTCGACCGGCGTATACAGCTGATGCAGCGCCGCCGAGGTATGATGCTGCGAAGCCGGGTGGATGGTTGTGGTCGGGATGTCCCATTCGGTGCGCACGGCCGCCAGATAGGCTTTCAGCGCTGATTTGTTGCCGTGGTAATGCTCGGCCACGATATTTACGTCCTGGCCGGCGAAAATGACATGGCCGCCCGCGGTGATCGTGCCCGCCTGCACGCGCACGGCCGAGGGGTAATCGCGGTATTCGCGCATGGTTTCCAGCAGATTGCGCGAAAACTGTATCGCTTGCGCGCCCTGGCTGGCCGAACCGTCCAATCCGCCAGTAGCCACAATCAGCCAATCCAGCCCGATGACTTCATCGCGGTCAAGCTTCTCGGGCAGGAGCTCATCGCGCGCCAATTCTTCAGCCGTGCGCGCGTAATTGCGATCGCGGTAGATTTCGGTCAAGCGCTTGCTGAGCGGCCCGCAATAGCGATACTTCTTTAACAAGCGCCGCAGCAAGGTCAGCTTGGTGGTCGGGTTAGGCATGACAGGCGTGAAGACCATCATCACCAGTTTTTGATAGGGCGACGCCAGCGTGGATTGGTCGGCCTGCCGCTTGAGCCCGCTCCAATTGGCTTGCACAAATTCGCGCCAGGCAGTCGGCGAGGCGATCATAAGTTGCACAGGCGTCGCCGCTCTCGCGCTGACAATGGCGTTCTGGCTTTGCTTTGGCAGCTGCTGATTCATTGGTTCATCTCAGTTTCGAAGGAGGTCATCTTGTCGCTAGCCGCTCGTTGCCCCGGAAGGCGGCAGACGATATCGGCCATCGGCCGAGCCAGGCCGGAAGGCAAGGGCGTACGCAAGCAGGCGCGCAGACCCTAGATCTTCTTGCCGGGCCGATGCCGCGCGATGGCCTCGTGGAAGTTGATGGCCACTTCGCCGGCGCTGGCGAGTATCGCGCCCACAAGTGGCTGGTCAAAAAGGGTCAATGCGGCCGCCGTCAGCGCTGGCGAGAAACGCAGCAGCGATTTCGCCGCCCGAATCAGTATGCGCGGATTCGGCCGTTTGCTGGTGGTGAGTTGCGCTTCAACCGTTTGCAGATCATGCATGGCCGCCTCGCGCGATTCCGGCTGCAGCTGCTGTTCTTTATTGATCGTCTGCTCGACCTTGCGTATGCACTGCAGCATCATATCGAGTTCTTGCGGGGTCGTTTCCACGCCGCCGACAGTGACGGTCTGGTTGGTATGCTGCGCCACGTCGCCGCCCGTCTGCACTTTGACCTGTCCGTCGCGGCCCGCGAAGACGAGGTGGCCCGTCACGGAAAGACTGTCGATGTCAATGTTGATGTCAGGCCGAAAAGATCTTGACTTGTCCAGGCTGCGTTCGCTTGATTCCATCTCTACTTTCCCTTCGTTTTCCGGGTTCAGTCTTGTTAGGCTGTCGCGATTTGGCGGCTACGTCAAGCCGACGAGTCGAATGCCAATTGATGAATAACGCACACGCGGATCCAAATAATAGCGGAATGAAGTCTGCGCGCGATCGCAGGGGCTGACGTAACTGCCGCCGGCGACCGCCCGCCGACGATCCCGGCCCTCGTCAGCCGCGGCCGCGGTGTTCATCGTCCACTCCCATATATTGCCAGCCATATCGTATACGCCATAGGGGCTGACCCCCTGATGATAGCGGTTGACCGGCGTCGTCATCTTCAAGCCGGTTTCCAGCGTGTTGCAGTGTTCCTCGTCATACTCATCGCCCCAGGGGAAATAGCGGTCGTCATCGCCTTGGGCGGCGCGCTGCCATTGCGCCACTGTGGGGAGGGCGACTTTCATCTTGAGCAAACTGCCGAGCCAATTGGCGAAGGCCATAGCCTCATACCAGTTGACATTCTCGCGCGGGTGCTTTTCGCCGCTGAAGCGCGCTTCGGCCACGCCTTTGCCCAGCTTGAACCAGCGTTGCGCATGCTCCGAATAGGTCCACCAGCGCGAATTCTTGTAGCCGTCTTCCGCTCGGGCGAAAATGGCGAATTGCCCGTTGGTCACGGGATACTTGCTCATGACAAAATTGTCTACCTGCACCGTCATCTCGCCGAAGTCTTCATCCGCGCCTACGATACTGGAGACCGTGACCGTCCCGTGCGGGATGTCACACCATTGTAGCATAGGTAAAACTTCCTTCACTGTGAGCGGCGCGTCAGCGTCTGGCAGGCGCCTCGGCGTTTCCGCCTGGGCTGTGGCCTTCAGAGTCGGTCCCGCAGCAACGCTCCCGGCTGGCGGATCCGGTACCGCCTGACTGCTCGCGCGTGCGGCTGGCCTTTTGCTTGAGGGCGACATAGCGACGCGCCGTGGGCTCGGTGCAGGCCGGATGTTGTTCGCGTTATGAGGTCGGCTGTTCGCATTGCCATCAGCCGCGGCGGGTTTGCACAGCTTGCGCAATCCGCGCGGATCGTAGTCGCCGAATTCGCGCCGGAATTCTTCCAGCGCCTCGCAAGCCAGTTGGCGTGTGCTCTCAAAGGCAAAGAGCGCCACGATATGCTGATACTCGCGCTCGACTTCGCGCGTCTGTTTACGCTCCTTGAGCGCGGATTCCGCTACTTGCAGCAGCTTGTCGATCTTGACGAAACGCGACTGGTAGCCACTGGCCTTGGCTTGGCGCAGCAAACGGGCGGCACGCCGGTAATCACCCTTTTCCAGCGCGCCAACGGCATTGCTTATAGTTTCCGCCGGGTTGGCCGACGAGCCCCCTCGGCTTTCGGAGACCTCAACTTCCGCCGCCGGCACTGGTTCAGCCGCTTTCTGGCGCTCCACCATCAGGATCGCGTTCAGAAGCTGTGACACATTTTCGACCGTCAATTTGTCACTCAAATCGACATACTGCCAATCGCGCATATTTTCCGGCAGCACGGTGTCTCTGGTGATCAGCACCGGGATGATGTCGCGCTTCAGCCGCAGCGCCAGTTCCAGCTCGCGCCGGCAATACTGCGAAGTCACCGAATCGGGCGAGAGCAGGTAGAGGAAGACTTCGCACCATTCCAGCCGCCTGAGGATTTCCTTCCACCAGTCTTGGCCGGCGTAGAGGCGCTGGTCGTACCAGACATCGTGGGCGTGCAAGGTTTCGATGATGCGGATGCAGTAGGGTTTGTCCGCCCGCGCGTAACTTACGAAGATCTTCATGCGCTGGTCCGATTTTCGGCAGCGCCCAGCGAGTCCAGCAGCGCGCGGCTTTCCTCGCTGTTGATCCGCCGCAATACTTGCAGGGCCATGTCGCGGACGGAATCACCTTCCCAGGAGGGCTGCTCGTCGTCCATCAGCAACTGACGCAGAATCGGCAGATCGCTCTCGTTCAAATCGGGCGACAACCGCTCCATAGCGAAAACACGGATATGCATGTAGCTGTCGCTGAGGGCGTATTCCAGCCAGGGGCGCGCCTCGGCCGGGCTGATGCGGTAGATGGCTGTTAGCGCCGCCAATCGCACAAACTCATCGGATTCGCGCGTGACGACTTGGCCCAAGGGCTGGATCGCGTCGCGGTACTTCAGCTCGCCCAGAGCTTCCGCCGCGGCTTCGCGCACAGGCTTATGGCTGCTATTTAAGTGTGGCAGCATGTGTGGCGCGGCATCCAGCGCCGCCAACTCGACCAGCGCGCGGATGCTCGCCACCTGTACGATCCAGCTCGGGTCGTTCAGGCAAGCTTGCAGTTGGGGGATTGCCGCTCGATCATGCAACATGGCCAGGGCCTCGGCCGCCGCCCAACGCACGCTCCAGTTGCTGTCGTCCAGGGCAGCGCAGAGCAGGCGGCGTATTTCGGAATTGTCGCGACCGCGCATATGGCGGGCGAATTTGCGCAAGAACTTGGCCGCTTTTTGCGTCCGGCCCCAATCGTCATCGCGCAGCACATCCAGCGTACGCCTGATCTTTTCCGCGTCGCTGAATGACGCTTGGCTGCCGTTGCCCGGCACAGCAGGACCGTCGGGCGATTCTGCGCCTGTCGCCGCCAATTGCTGGACGGCCGCGCGCGCGCGTTGCCCGACGGTCGGGGCGCCTTGCGCCGGCTGTCGTGGATCGTCGCGCAGCTGCTCAATCGCTTCGGCGGCCTGGCGCTGCCCGGCGCCCGCGAGAATCGCGATGGCCGCGGCGACTACGGTCGGATTGCCGCTGTCCAGCAGCTCGATCAGCGGTTCGTAGTCCCCCAGGGAGGTCCCCAGCAGCAAATTGGTCACTGATTCAACGATCTCGATATCTGAATCTGACAAGGCGGCGACAAGCGCCTTCTGCGCTGTCTCGTCGTCGAATCTCGCCAGCACTTCGTAGGCCGCTAATTGTATGCGATTGTCTTCGTCTGCCGTGGCTTGCAAGAGATGCGGCAGCGCATCAGCCGCTGCGATTCCCGACAAAGCGCTGACGCCACGATGTCTCCGCTGCCAGTCTCCATGTCTCAATTGCTTGAGCAAGTCAGGTGGAATGGCGCCGCCAGCCTGCGCGGACAGCGCTGAAATTTCGTCGAAGACAGTCGGCCCATAGAGCAGGGCATCGAGGCTGCTGCCGGCGATCACGGTCGGTTCCGGCGGATCTTGCAGCACTTGCTCGATGTCCTGCGCCAACTGCTGGAAGCCTTCGCGGTTTGGCAGGTGTGTGATGGCGCCGGCGATGCGCCCGCGCAAAGCGTCGGCATCTCTGGCGGACAGCACGGCGGTCTCAACGGACTCCGGCAAGTCGACCTGTTCGCCGATGATTTGCGCCAGGCCAATGGCGATATCCCGCTCGTCAGTATTGGCGACCAGCTCATAGAAATCGGCGCTCAAGGTCAAACGGCGCGAGTCGGCAAAGGCCAGCAGCCGACTGGTCACGCCCCGTTTGCGCCGCGCCAAGGCCGCGATCACCGTGTCGCGATGCCAGGCATTGCCTTGCGACCAGCGCAGCACCCGCACCAAGATTTCGGAGTAGGCGAAGTTCATCAACGCCGACAAGACTTCGCCTAGATCGTCCCGTTCGGCCCGCTCCAGATAATCCAGCAGCAGAATGGCCACAGGCAGATACTTCAATTCGCCCAAGGCCCAGAGCGCATTGCGGCGCAGCTGATTGTCGTCATATTGTGTCAGCCGCAAAAGGTACGCGAGTGTGTGCGGCAAGCTGTATTCGGCCAGCTCTTCCGCCACCGTGGTCGATTCGTCGCGCTCAAAGCCCGACAAAATCTCTACGAAAGCAACCGGCAAGTCCAGCGGCAGCGCGCAGATTTCGCGCCAGAGCCATAGCTGAACAGGATTGCTCTGCTGACCCACCTGGGCGATTAGTAACTCTGCCGTCAGCAGCGGATCGGGCAAGCCCGCCACGGTCTCACGAAACGCGCCTTGAGCGGCGGGATTCTGCGCGCACAATTGAACCAGCTTCTTGACCAGCATCTCTTGGCAACTGGCGTAGTCGTCCGGATGTCTCCGCATGCACATGGCCGCCAAAAAGGGGTCGATGTCGGCGATTTGACTGACGACTCGAATGCGCTGCTCTTCGGCGAGCGAGTCCACCACCACCAGCGCCAATTGGTCCCACTTGCGAGGCGTACGGCCTTGTTCCGCGTCGAATTCCGGCCGAGTCAAATACTTGATCAAGCCGTCTTTCTTGAGGTTGTCAGCGGCGAGGTAGTATTGAATAGCTTCAGATTGAAAGCGTATCCGCTCCCCGGACTCGACCATCAGACCGAGCTCCAGCGCGTACTTAATAACCTGGCTGTCTGAGGTCTGCTGTTCCGCATCGGCCCGCGCAATTGTGCGGTGGCTGCCCTGAAGCATCATCGACCAAGCAAGCGCCCGCAGCGAAGACAAGGTCATCTCTATGGTCAGCGCTATCGCTCGCGGCGGAATTTGCTGGCTGCGCAGCCGAACTGCCGCGCCGATTGGATGGCTATGCCAGGCGTTGAAAGCGAGCGCCCGGTCGGCTGATGCCAGCTCCACGCCGAGCGACAGATAAGCCAGTTGGCTGTCTTTTATCAGCGCCTCTTTCTGCCGCAGAATCTGCCGGAATCCGCTCTGCTGATCCAGGGTCAGAAAAGCGGCGGCGAATTTCTGCGCCAGCTGCGGATTCAAGGGCGTGAAGCGCGCCGAGGGCAGAGCTGGGTCGCTGCTGCTAGGCCCATCGGCGAGCAGAACGAAACGCTGGTCAGGGCTGGCGTCAATCCAGTCGCAGAAGTCGGCAGCCATGCCGGGGTAGGTCTTTTGGAAGTCATTCCAGTTATCCAGAACGAAAAAAGCTTGATGTCCTTCAAGCCAGTGCTGCCAGAATGACAGCAAGGGCCACTGCGATTCAATGAAGGCGTCAACTGCAGGGCAGCTGTCCGGCCAAAGCGAGAGATCAAGCCAGATGGGCAGGGCCGCCCCGTCGTCGCGCAAGGCGGCGTGAGCTTGTTCCAGGGCGAGCAGTCGGGCGAAAGTGGTCTTGCCGCAACCGCGCTCGCCCAGCAACATGAACTGCGCTTCATCTTTGGACCAGGCCAGCAGATTGTCCAGCGGCAGCTCAGTGCCCGATTTCGCGCTGACAAACTCCCAATCTTGCAGCAAGCCCGCGTGGAGCATGCGCGGGCGAATATCGTCCGCATTGGCCGCGTCGCCATTGCGCAGCGCCGCCCACGAGGTCGGCATCTTGGCGAAGGCGAGCTCCGTCTGGTGAATGAAGCCCCGCAAGTAGTCCAGCCGTTCGCCCGCCGGCGGCGCCGATTCCGACTGCGGGAATTGGCTGAGCAAGTTCTCCACACTGCGGTCATCGGGTTCGTCAAACCAGCGCCGAAAGTCGACCCAGTCATTGAAGGTGAATCCGCTGATGCGATCGGTGGAGAAATCGCGCGCAATGACGGCGGTGACGGCGATGCCTCGACCGTGAAAATGCTCGAATTCCGCGCGACAAGCCGTCGACTGCAGATAGTCGTCTGAAACAACGGCGATTACGCTGGTCGCCCGATCGCGCGCGGCGCGGGTCTGCTCCGGCCAGTTCGCGGTGGGAGGAATCTCGAAGCGATCCAGCCAAATGTTGCGGTAACAGCGGATCAGCAAGGTCGAGAGCCGAAAAGCGTAATCGACATCAATGTTGTGGTATGAAAGGTAAATCAAGCTCGCGTTAATGACGGAACCCTTTGGCGCGCGTATACTTCACTTCCTTCCTATCGATTATACTCTTGGGCGGCATGTGTGTTATGCGATATGGGCGCAAATCTGGCGCCGGGCCACGGCCCTGGAGCGTGTGCCGATTTGCGGCTGGCGGCGACGTGATTGAGATGCGCGTTTATGGATAGTTCGGGCATGTGGCGCGGCGCGTTTTATGGCGTCACTGCCGCGAGCATTTGGGGCAGCATGTACGTGGTTTCGGACCTTGTCCTGCTGATCGTGCCGCCCTTTACGCTCTTGACCTTGCGCATCGCGCTCGGGCTGGCGGTTTTGCTGCCGCTGAGCCTGCGGCGAGGGCAATCGCTGCCGGGCCGGCGCAACTTGCGGAGTCTGCTGGCCGTCGGCGTCGTCGGTCTGGGCATCAGTCTGGGCGCGCAATTCCTGGGTACGGACCTGTCCACGGCGGTCAACGGCGCTCTGGTCACCAGCGCTTCGCCCGCTTTTGTCGTACTCTTCGCCGTCTTGCTGCTGCGCGAGCGTATGACCTTGCAGCGCCTGGCCGCCATTGTTTTGGCTTCAGCCGGCGTGCTGATTATTCTGAATCCCGCTTCAGCTGATTTCGCCTCCGATACTTTCACCGGCGATGCCTTCCTGGCTGCCGCAGCGGTCACCTGGGGGCTTTACTCGGTACTGGTGCGGCGGGTCACACTGCGTCAGGCAACGCCTACTTTGATGGTTACTATCGTAGCGTTGTGCGGCGGTCTGCTGGTGTCGATTCCCGCCAGCATCCTGGAACTGGCTCAGCGGCCGATCGGCGCCATGAGCGTGGAGATCGTCTTGGGCATACTCTATCTGGGCATCGTCTCAACCGCATTGGCGCTGCTGCTCTGGAACCGCGCCTTCAGTCTGGTTCCCGCCACGATAGCCTCGCTGTTTTTCTTCGCTCAGCCGCTGGCCGGCGCGCTACTGGCGGCGGTGTTTCTGGGCCAGCGCATGACCGAAACATTGTGGCTCGGCGGCGTTTTGATCGCGCTCGGCGTGCTGCTGTCGCTTTATCGCGCGCAAGGCGAGGCGGCTAACTCGTAAGCAGCGACCTGGCTTCGCACGCCATTTTCAGCAGTCGAAAGCGGCGTATGTCGGCGAAGAACCGGGCGATCTGCTCAAGGTCGCTCATATGATGCACTTGCGGTAAGTCGACCGCAGCCGCGTCATGCGTCAGTTGGTCGATGTCTTGTTTGACGCCGGCCAAGCCACGCAGAGTCATGCCGCAGGTGTAGCCGATGCGCGCCAGCCGCTGGTCGCCATCCCAGCCCGTCTGCCGCAGCCCCTTGATATAGCTGGCGAACACCACTTCATCGAGTTGGGCGGCGTATTCCTGTGTAAATCCTTCGTAGTACAAACTGACCCCCACCAGCGACACCAGATCTTCGCCGATGGCGCCGAGCCCGGCCAGCGCCCAGTCCAGCAGGACGGCATCGTCGCCGCGGTACAGCACATTGCGGCGGAAAGCGTCATAGTGACAGAATGTCTGCGGCAGGCCGCGCAGCGCCTCCATGAAGATACGGCGGTCGCGCCAGATGGCTTCGATCTCGGCTTTGGCTTCCAGCGGCAGCGTCAGACGGGCCAGCGGATGCTCGAGCAGCTGATTCAGTTGGTTGAAGCAATCTGCCAGGGCCGGTACGATGGCGGCATGCCAGCTCCGAGAGAGCCACGGCCACGTAGGCATTGGGACATTCGCCAGCCAGGCGCCGTTGAATCGGCCCACGCGCTCGGCGACATCCGCGAAGTCTTCCAGCGCCCACTCGCCCTTGTCATCCTCAATGTCTTCCATCCAGATCCAGCAGGCATCATCATGCGCTTCGACGGCAAATACGCGCGGCGCAACGAAAGAATCGCGCGGCATGTCGGCCAGTATGTCCGAGCGGTAGAGCTCGAATTCGCGCTTCCAGTAGTAGGGCGAAGCTTCGCCCTCATCTGGCCGGGCATAGAGGACTTTCAGAATCAGGCTGCATACCCGGTCGGCGCAAGATCTTACTAGGAGGCGGTAAAGGGCTGTGCCGCCGACCGCGCTGCCGAAGCCGCCCTGAACCGGCTCGCATTGCCAGACTTGAACCTCAAAGCGCTCATCGCCGGTCGCCTGGCGGGCGAGGCCGGACACATACGATTTGGGCAAGTCCAACGGGTTATGCGATCCGCCGTTTGGAGTCGATGGCATGGCGTCAGTCGATGCCGAGGTAGGTTCGCTGTACTGTTTCGTTTTGGCGCAGGTTGGCGGCCGTATCGGCGATGGCGACTTCTCCGCTTTGCAGCACATAACCGCGGTCAGCGATCTGCAGCGCCATATGCGCGTTCTGCTCAACCAGCAAGATGGTGACGCCTTCACTGGCTATACGCTCTACGGTATCAAATACGCCATCGACCAGCACCGGCGCCAGACCCATCGACGGCTCGTCCAGCAGCAGCAGGCGCGGTTTGGCCATCAAGGCGCGCGCAATCGCCAGCATCTGCTGCTCGCCGCCGCTGAGCGTGCCGGCCACTTGCTTTTTGCGCTCCCCCAGCCGCGGGAAGAGTTCGTAGGCGCCCGCAAGGTCCTCTTTGATGCTGCCATCCCTCCGTGTATAGGCGCCCATATCGAGATTTTCTTCGACGGTGAGCTTGGCGAATACGCCGCGTCCTTCCGGCACCATGGAAATGCCCTTGGATACCAGCGTGTCGGCGCGGGAAGTCGAGATGTCTTCGCCATCGTAATAGACACTGCCGTCGCGCGGGTCCATCAAACCGGAAATCGTCCGCAGCGTGGTCGTCTTCCCGGCGCCGTTCGCGCCGATCAAGGCGATGATCTCGCCGGAATCGACCTCGAAGGATACGCCCTTAAGCGCGTGGATATTGCCGTAGTAGGTGTGAATGTCGTTGACTTCCAGAAGCGCCATAGCTGCTGCCCGTATTGGTTATTCGTTAATCTACGCGCTGGTTGCCTCGGCCGCGCCCCGCCCCAGATAAGCCTCGATGACATCGGGGTTGGTCTGTATGTCGGCCGGCAGACCCTCGGCGATTTTGCGGCCGTAATCCAGCACGGTTATGTGCTCGGAGATATCCATGACCACGCGCATATCGTGCTCGATCAGCACCACAGTGATGCCAACCTCGTCGCGCAGGCGGCGGATGAAATCGGTGGTTTCAATCGTTTCGCGCGGATTCATGCCCGCAGTCGGCTCGTCCAGCAAGATCAGCTTGGGTTTGCTGGCCAAGGCGCGTCCGATCTCCAGCCGCCGCTGATCGCCATAGGACAAGTTCTTGGAAAGCATGTCGCCTTTGCCTTCCAGGCCGACGAAGCGCAGCAATTCCCGCGCCCGATCCTCCGTGAGTTCATCTTCACGCCGGGTGGATGGCAAGCCCAAAATCGCGCCGATCCAGCTGGAGCGCAGATGCGGCTCTTGCCCGACCATGATGTTTTCAATCGCCGACATATTATTGAAGAGTCGGATATTCTGAAAAGTGCGGGAGATGCCCGAGCGCGTGATTTGGTCCGGCGTCTTGCCGTCGATGCGCGCGCCGTCGAAGAGGAGCTCGCCTTCATCGATCTGGTAGAAGCCGGTGATGCAGTTGAAGAAGGTGGTCTTGCCGGCGCCGTTGGGACCGATGATGCTGGCGATAGCCCCTTCCGGTATGTAGAAATCGAGGTTGTCAACAGCGACCAAACCGCTGAAGCGCTTGGTCATGCCGTTGGCTTCGAGGATTCGGGCCTGGCCCTTGCGCTTGCCATTCGCCATAAGTCAGTGCATTCCTTCGCTTTAGTCCGCAGCCGCCACTTTTGCTTTGACGCCGGTTCTGATCTCGTGTGAGACAAGCTTCGACGGGACAAAGCCCTGCGGCCGCTTGATCATCATGATGACCAAGAGCGCGCCATACATCAAGAAACGGAAGTCGGAGAACTCGCGCAGCAGCTCGGGCAAGCCTATCAGCACGACAGCGCCCACCACGATGCCGGGATTGCTGGCGATGCCGCCGACGATGATCAGGCTCAAGACATTGATCGAGATGAAGACGGTAAAGCTGTTGGGGAAGACAGTGCCCACTTTGGCGGCAAAGATCGCGCCGGCGACTCCGCCGGTTGCCGCGCTCAGCGTAAAGGCGAGGAGTTTGGCGCGCGATGTGTCGATGCCCATAGCGGTGGCCACGTCTTCGTCCTCGCGGATAGCCATCCATTGCCGGCCGGTGCGCGAGTTGTTCAGCCGGATCGATACAAAAAGCGTGACCAGACTTGCGACCAGAACGATGTAATAAAGCTCTTCGGGGTTCTTAAGCTCGAGGCCGAGAAAGATCGGTTTTGGAATAGCCTGCACACCCTGCGCGCCACCGATCAGCGGCTTGAGCCAGTCCGAAATGGCCAGCTTGCCGATAATCTCGCCGAAGCCGAGCGTGGCGATCGCCAGGTAGTCGCCGCGCATTCGCAGCACGGGCACAGCAAACATAAAGCCGGCAAACATGGCTGCCAGCAAGGCGACCGGGATCACCATCCAGAAGGTGAATACGCCGTCCAGTCTGCCCAGGGGGCCGATCGAGGTCAGGACCGCCAGAATGTAGGCGCCCACGGCATAGTTGGTTACGTATCCAAGGTCCAGCAAGCCCGCCAGGCCAATAGCGATATTCAAGCCCAGCCCCATCAGGACAAAGATGCCGATGGTAACAGCCACATCGCTGAGCGTGCGCCCGATCAACCAGGGCAGCATCAGCATTATGCCGGCGAAGACCAGCATGCCCACGCCGTTCACCGTGCGCCGTCGAGACGGCTCCAGGTTAGAGAATCCGAGGCGCGCTTGCTGCCCGAACTTCGCCCAGAGGAAGCCGGAGATGGTGCTGACGATGAAGAGCAGCAGCGCGGGATTCTGGCGCAAGGTATCGCGCCTGAATATCAGTTTCAAGGTATCGCGGTCGACATTTTCCTGGAGAATGAGGCGGACGGTTTCGCCAAAGGCGCCAACTATCAGCGTGACGCCCAGCCCATAGAGCAAGGCTTTGCGCGGAATTGGCGGGGCCAGAACCATGATCGAGCCGGCCGCGCCGGCGCCAGCCGAAACTAGCAGCAGGGTGAAGATGCCCGTCATCAGTTCATTGCGGTGGTCGAAGGTGACAACGTCCACCCAATCGCGACTGATGTTGGGCAAGACGGTTCGCAGATCGCCCTTAATCTCGAATATCAGCGCGAAGGAAAAGGTGACAATGCCGACCAAGACGACGATCGCCAGCCAGCTGCCGATGATCAGCCGCTGGTCACTGCCATTTCTGTGCAGCCTCGCGGCGTACATTGTCGCTACTACAAAAGGAACAAGCTTTAGCGTCAAGTCCAGCAGGAAGCGGTACTCAGCTGAGTTGAACAGCAGCAAAATCACCGTGGGCAATGCCGTCAGCAGACCGACTGCGACGCCGCCGATGATCATCACCTGGGCCTCGGCCTCGCTTTCACGCAAGCGATCGGATGCGATGTATCCCATTGCAAAGGGCGCCAAGACTAGCAAGAGTTGGCCCAGGCTGAAAACATTGTCAACGACTTCCCGTTCGTGGAAGGCGGCGATCATGCCGACGGCGCCGATGAAAAGAATGAATACGCCCGACAACAAGCCCAGCGTCAGGACGGTTCGCGCTCTCTGCGATCGCAGCATATTCATGACTTCCTCCTACGCCTTGGTCTCAGACAGGCGTTCGCCGAGGATGCCTTGCGGGCGGAATATCAGCACCAGCACCAACATGGTGAAGGCGATGACGTCTTTTAATTGGTTGGCGCCGGGAATGCCCAAGCCGGCCAGCACGAGATTGGGTCCAATCGCTTCAATGACGCCCAGAAACAAGCCGCCGAGCATAGCGCCGGGTATATTGCCGATTCCGCCTAAAACTGCAGCGGTAAAGGCTTTGATGCCGGGGATGAAGCCCATATAAAAGTTGACGCCCTGCGGACGAAACAAGCCGTTGATCACGCCGGCTGAACCCGCCAGGAAGCCGCCGACGCCAAAGGTGAACATGATCACCCAGTCGATGTCGATGCCCATCAGGCGCGCGACTTCTTTATTTTCGGAGACGGCGCGCATAGCCTTGCCGATGCGCGTCCGCTCAACCAGCCAGTAGAGACATAGCATCAGGAAAAGGGCGGCGCAGAATACGAATACCTGCACTACCGGGATGCTGATGCCGCCGATCTCGATTGCGCCTTGCAGCGCATGTACGCCCGGGTAGGCTTTGAAGCCGGAACCGTACAAGCCGCGGAATGTGTATTGCAAGAAGAAGGAGGCGCCGATGGCGGTGATCAGCGGAACCAGACGCGGGCTGCCCCGCAGAGGACGATAAGCAATGCGCTCCAATAATATCGCCACGCTCATCGACACCAGGCCGGCGAAAGCGATCATCAGCAGAATCGCCAGCAAGGGCTGCGCATTGAGGAAGCCGGTGCGGTTGAGGGCTTCGGCAAGGAAAACGGTGGAGAAGGCCCCGGCCATAAAGACTTCGCCATGGGCAAAATTGATCATGAGCAAGATGCCGTAAACGAGGGTATAGCCGAGGGCGATCAAGGCGTAGATGCTGCCTTGAGACAGCCCGGCGGCAAACAGATTCACCCACTGCGCAAAGCTGATCCGTCCCGACGATAGCGTGTTCCAGGCGCCGATGACGACCCCAAGAACGATAATGATGCGCAGGACGTCAATCGTGAAATCGACCCAGGAAAAGTCGTCAGTTCTCCATTTGAACATTGGCTGCACCGTTGTCCTTAATCGTCGGTAATTGGCTGCGCCGGTCGCTCCTCATGCCGGGAATCTACTGCGCTATTCAAAGGTATCGACGGCGAAATTCCAGGCCACGGGCGGCGGCCAATTGTCGTCGAACACCTCGGCTTCGGTTATTTCGAATACCGCCAAGGCCGTGCCCGGGGAGCAATCACCGGCGAAGGGCGAATCATCGCGGCAGGTTAAGCGCCCCGTCAAACCGGGATAGTCCTCGGTGGCGGCAATCGCATCGCGCAGTGCTTGCCTGCCAAAAAGGATACTGCCGTCATCCTGGAAAAGCGCCACGGATTCCAAGGCGTCGAGCAGAACGTTGGTCGCGTCATAGGCATGGGCGTGATAGCCGCTGGGCGGGTCGCTGCCGTACTCCTCATACCACTGGGCCAGGACTTTATCATAAGCCTCGCCGCTGACGAGCGGTCCGGAAACATATATGCCCACGGCGGCTTGCCCGGTATTCTCGGGGAAGTTGGATGTGAAGCTGGCCGCGCCGCCGATTATGATGCTGTCCTCCAAACCGACAATATGCTGCATTTGCGCCGCGAAAAAGTTGGACTCGGGCTCGAACAATGGCACATAGATGACGTCAGGCTGATGCACGGCGATCTCGGTCAGTATGGATGCCATGTCGGTATCGCCCTTGTTGACGGCGCCTTCAAAGACTACCGCGCCTTTAAGATCGGCAAAGGTAGCCGCGACCGCACTCGCCAACCCTTCCGTATAAGGGTCTCCGTCGTGGACGGTCGCCAGCGTCTCCGCCCCCAGGGCATGCGTCGCGAATTCCGCCAGGCGCATGCCTTCAATCAAGCCATTTTGGCTGGTGCGGAAGTAGCCCGGCAGATGCGACCCGCCGCTGGCGATATCTTCATTGGTCAAGCTGGGCGATGTGTTGGACGGCGCAATCATCACCATGCCGGCTTCACTGATGATTGGCATAGCGCCCTGGGCAGCGCTGGAACAATTCGTCCCGATAGCGCCTGCCACGGTTGGGTCGGCCGCCAGTCGCTGCGCCGCCACTTGACCGCCTTCTGCGGTGCACAGGCTGTCTTCAACGACCAATTCGATCTCGCGATCCAGCAAAGTGTAGTCGCGCGCCAGCAAGGCGAGCTCGATCCCGCCGAGGGTATCTTCGCCCAAGTAATTGATAGCGCCGGAAACCACCAGCATAGCGCCAACAACGATGGGTTCGTCCGGACCCACTTCTACACAGCCCAGCGGATCATCGCAGACGGCTTCCGCTGCGGACTGCGGCGCGAGTATTAGAAAGAGGGCAAGCGCGCTGAATACGCGAAGGCATTTACCGAGCATGTTTAACAATCCTAATCCATGGCTGAGTAATCTCGACTGACGCGTCCGCGGACTGAAGACATCACATGCTGATGATATCGCAAACGCGCCTTTGGCAAAGTAATTGTAACAGAAAAAGGGCGAGCCAGAGAACTCTTCGCTCTGGCTCGCCCTGGAATTACATTCTGCCGGACAAATGACGGACCTTATCCGTCATTCATCATCGACATTGACAGATCCCAGACAATTGGCGGCGGCCAATCACCGTCGTTGACTTGCGGCTCGGTAATCTCGAATACCGCAAGCGCCGTACCTGTCGCGCAGTCACCCGCATAGGGCGACTCGTCCTGGCAGGTCAGCGATCCGGTCAGGCCGTCGTAGTCTTCAACAGCCGAAATGGCGTCGCGCAGCGCTTGGCGCCCGATCAGAACCGTGCCGTCATCAAGTTCTTCGGCCACGGCTTCGACTGCGTCCATCAGTATGTTGGCGGCGTCATAGGCATGAGCATGGAAGCCGCTGGGTGGCGCTGTGGTGCCGCCCGGTTGTTCTTCCGCCCATAGGTCCAGGAAGGCGCTATAAGCCTCGCCGGAGACATGGGGGCCGGTCATGACGACGCCTACCGCGGCCGCGCCCGTATTCTGGGCGAAGGTAGCCGAGAAGCTGCCGTCAGCCGTCATCATCACAGCGTCTTCTAGGCCGGGCGTGTTGGCCGCTTGCGAGACCAGGAATTCCGATTCCGGCACGAAGACTGGCAAGTACACAACATCAGGCGCGCTGGCGGCGATTTCCGTCAGTATCGCGCTCATGTCGGTATCGCCCTTGCTGACCGCGCCCTGGAAAACCACCTCGCCGTTCAAGCCGGCGAAGGTGTTGGCCATGACGACTGCCAAGCCCTCGGTGTAGGGATCGCCGTCATGGATGGTGGCGACGGCGCCTGCTTTCAGAACCTCCACGGCGTATTGCGCGCCCATGGCGCCTTGGAACAGGTCGTTATGCGCGGTGCGGAAATAGCCGGGCAAGTAGGTGCCGCCGGCTTCCGTATCATCATTGGTCAAGCTCGGCGATGTATTCGAGGAAGAAATCATCACCATGCCCGCTTCGCTGATAATTGGCATCGCGCCTTGAGCGGCGCCCGAGCAGGTTGTCCCGATGGCGCCAACAATCGTCTCATCGGCAGCAATTCGCTGAGCAGCCGCTTGACCGCCCTCGGCCGAACACAGACTGTCTTCAACAACCAAGGTAATTTCGCGACCCAGCAGCATGCCGTCGCGACCACTGATAGCCAACTCGATACCGCCCAGCGAATCCTCACCGTAAAATGAGGTTGCGCCGGATACAGAAAGCATAGCGCCAATCACAACCGGATCATCGGAGGCGATCTCGACGCAGCCCAACTCATCCATACAGCCATCTTGCGCGAACGCAGGAATGCTGAAGGCCACGAGCAGGCCAATCAACAGGAACACAGGGAGTAGTCGTTTCATTGCTTCATGTCTCCTTAACTTTGAATGATGTCGTATAGCTGATACGACCACTTCAATTATACCGAAAACGTCGCCAGATGTGTGATAGCTGATATTCATTTGCCGATTTTGTACCTTTCTTATTGATGACCGTGACTGTACACGTATTAGTTCGCGGGCGACCAATAGCGCAGATTTCTCAACAATCTCGAAAGATCCCACAGCGGAATGCGCTGGCGAGCTGTGTAACCCGCGTCGTGAGCCGCTAGCGCTGTTCAGCCGGTTACAGTTTGGCGTTCTCATTCGGTGAAACAGGCATCAGGACGGCTCATACGCAAATCGACGCCATGCTGTACAATCGTGGCGCCGTGTCAGATTTCAAGGCAATATGAAGTTACTTGTCGTCGTATCGTCGCTTGATCTGAACCAGCCTTTCAGCGCCACGCCCGCTTGGTGGCAGCTCATGAAGGGCCTCTATGAGCTGGGCGTGGAGGTTGTCGCCACTCCCTATCAAGGCGCAGCGGTGGAGAGCCTTTGGTGGCGCTCTCTGCCGAATCCAGCGCGTTGGCAGGGCAGCGCGTTCAAAACCCTGCGTGATGTTTCTCGCTCACTTTTGCCGCGGCGCGGGACCGGCAGCGAGCGCGCCCGGGCGGATGATTCGCTGTCCGACAAAGCTATCAGAAAGACGGCGCAGACCTTCATCGCTCCGTTATGGCGCCGGCATCTTGAGCGGATTCTGACTCGCGAGTCGGACTTTGACGCTCTGCTGTTTTTGACGATTCCGCTCAATCACTTGACGGGCCTGCCCGGCTACCTCTCGGACAAGTTCGACCTGCCTGTCTTCTATTTCGATGGCGATGTGCCGGCCAGCCTGCCAAATATGCGTGGCTTTGCTTCCGGCTTTCGCATTTATCAAGGCGCGAATCTATCCGAGTACACGGCCTTCATCAGTAACAGCAAAGGCGGTGAAGAACTGCTGCGCCAGCTCGGCGCCAGGTATGCCCATACCGTCTGGTATGGCGCGGATCCAGATATTTTCAGCCCGACAGCGGCGCCGACACAAGACTTGGACGTTTTCTTTTATGGACACGGGCGGGAATACCGCGCCGAATGGATCGAGGGCATGATCACGGCGCCCTCCCGCCAAATGCCTGAGGCGCAATTCGCCGTGCGCGGGCTTAACCTGGGCGACCTGGGCCAAGCGCGGCAGCTTCCCTATCTCAGCTTCAGCAAGCTGCGCCAATACGTCTGCCGCAGCAAGCTCAATCTCTGCATTACGCGCGGCGCGCACGCCAGCGTATATGCTTCGTCGTCATCGCGGCCTTTCGAGCTGGCGGCGATGGGCGCCTGCATCGTGGCCAATCCTTACCAGGGCATCGCGGAATGGTTTGAGCCGGACAAAGAAGCAGTCGTGGTTCACTCGCCAGAAGAGGCGGTCGAGCGCTACCGATATTTGCTCGCCAACGAAGGCGAGCGCTTGGCAATTGGCCGGGCGGCCCGCGAGCGCGTATTGAAACAGCATACCTTCCGCCACCGCGCCCGCGAATTGATGAGCATCATCGAATCCTATATTTAGCCCCTTGCAACTTCTCGAATGAAGCGTCATGATAGAATATATGTTCGCAAGGAGGCTGGCTGATGGCGATTGATTTCGGAAAAGCGCGTGATTTTGTCTACCGAAAGGGCACGCTGTTTGAGCGGGCGCTGTTTGCCTGGCTGTTTGAAGCGGGCAGCCTGGAGCGCCTGCATCAGATCATCCTCTGTTACAAGAATGCCGACGATGGATTTGGTCACGGTTTGGAGCACGACCTCAAGGCGCCGCAATCCAATCCGCTGGCGCTGGAGTATCTTCTGGGCGTGATGAAGCACACGGAGATGCCGGCCGGCTGCGTTCTCGACGGCGCAGCGAATTGGGTAGAAAGCCAGATGAACGCCGATGGCAGCCTGCGCAATCCGCCTACGACGCGTGATTATCCGCTGGAATGGTGGTGGCGGGAGCAGGGCGGCCAGACCATGCCCGATTCCATCGTCGCCAATCTCATGCGCTTTGATTGCGCCACGCCATCGCTGGTGGAAAAAACCAAACGCTGGGCGCTCGCCAACCATAGTCCCGAATCGATACTGGCGAATGAATGGCTCTTCATGGCATACCACGCCTTCGACTTTTTCTTCGCCGTCGATGACTTGCCGGGCTTGGACGATTTGCGCCAGGCGACGATTGACAATATCGTAGCTTGCGCGCTGGCCGCGCCCGATAATCAGGTTGACTCGCTGTTCGCCTTTGCGCCGCAGCCGGATTCGCTGATCGCGCAAGCGCTGCCCGAGGGCTTCATCGATCGTTGTCTGGATTTGCTGGCGGCTGGGCAGCAAGAGCAAGGGCACTGGCGCGACCAGCATGACCTGCCGCAGTGGTTCCCCATGACCACCATCAATGTCCTGCTGGCGCTGCGCCGCTACGGCAGGCTGTAGTCCGGTGAACTGAACTTGCTCGCTGTGCTATACTCGCAGCCGAGAAGCTACTGGCATCATTGTAGGAGACTGCGCTTTGGCAATCGACTATGTGGTGGAACTCGACTGCCCGCCCAAACGCGAGCTGAGCGCCGCTGGAATCCTGGAACGGCTGAAGGAGCGGCAGCGCGCGCGGGAAGTCATAGATTGGTTTCGCGCCGCCGGCGATGAACGGCCTCCGGCGCAAATGGGATTTGAATTCAGCCAAAGCACACCAAGCGAAAGCGGCGACAAGCAGCTCATCGTTGTGCAGGACTTGCTGGATCACGCTGCCGTGCTGGATGATCATGCCGACCATTGTCAGGGCTGCCCGGCCAATCGCGCGGGCCGACCCTATGGCTGCACCGGATTCATCCAATACCCGATCACAGCGCTGGCTGAAACCTGGCTGCTGGAACGGCTGCCGGCGCCGGACGAACCCCTTGTCTGGCTGCTACTGCGGCAGGGCATTCAGAAGCTGGGCTACGATGGCGCCTCGGTCAAGGCCCTGCGCGCTGCGGTTGCCGATCAAGCGGTCCGCTATTTCGAGTTGCCGGACGCGCCCCAACGCCGGTTGGGAGAGCTGCGAATCTCTTCCGATCAGCTGCTGGAGATGATTTTCGGCGTCGGCGAGCGCATTATCCCCAATCATGCTGGCATTCTGCTGCTCTTTGTTCATGCGATTGAGCGCGATCTGGAAGCTAAGGAAATACAGGACATCTCATCGTCCGAACCAGCAAAGCGCGAGCGCTACGACTTTTTGATGTCAGAGCCGGCGGAGAGCGACCCGTGCATCCGCGAGTTTGTCGCCTTTTTCCACGCCCTTTACACCGCCTGGAAATTAGACGCGCCGCTTTTCGCCGATGCCTGAAAGGACCTGGAATTGAGCGAGAACCGACCCCACAACTCAGCGCGCAATCCCGTAGCCTGGATCGAAACGGTCGCCGAAGACCAGGCGACTGGGGAATTAGAGCGCGCTTATCGCCGGGCCGCCGACCCAAAGACGGGTCATGTTGATCACATCATGAAGATCCACAGTCTCAACCCGGCCTCATTGCTGGACCATCAGCGCCTGTACAAGACGCTGATGTATGGTGATTCGCCGCTCTCGCGCGCCCAGCGTGAAATGATCGGCGTGGTGGTCTCGGCGATCAACCGCTGCGAGTACTGACTGCGGCATCATGCGCGCAACCTCCGTCAGTTGACCGGAGACCAGGAGTTAACCGCCCACATGGAAGTGGACTACAGCCAAGCGGACCTTAGGCCGGCGGACAGGCAAATGCTGGATTACGCCGCCAAATTAACGCGCGCGCCCGGGGACATGGCTGAAGGGGATGTTGCGCAGCTTCGGGATGTCGGCTTCAGCGACCGCGCTATCCTGGATATCGCGCAGGTAGTCGCCTATTACGCCTATGTCAACCGAATCGCTGATGGCCTGGGCGTCTCGCTGGAGCGATATTGGTCTGAAGGAAAAGAAGACTACGAATAGTCTCAAGCGCCGCGCGTCGCCAGCGTCAGCAGCACAAGCACCGTCAATATGACGGCGATGGCCGCAACGGCATAAAACTTGCCGAAAAGTTTCCGCGCGTCCGAACCCTCTTTGAAGATGTCAGAGAGTTTCAATGGATCCGCCCTGTTGTTACTGCCTGCACTCGTACCCATAGGATAAATCGAATCCGACATCATGCCAACCGGATGCGAATCGGGAGCGCAAGCGTTACAATGGTCGCATGGCAGCAACTACAAAGCATCCGAATGCATTGATTCCCAATGATTTCACCGGCTTCATCGCGGTGGTCAAGCGCGACTGCGCCACCTGCAGGCTGATCGCGCCTGTGTTGGCCGACATGGCCGGCGAGCTTGACGTGCTGGTCTGCTCACAAGACGATCCCGGGTTTCCGGCAGGCGTCGGCGATGTCGTTGACGAGCGGGAGCTGGAGCTTTCTTACCGTCACGATATCGAAATCGTGCCGACCTTGATGCGCCTAAATGCCGGCCAGGAAACGGATCGTCTGGTCGGCTGGCAGCGAGACGACTGGCGCCGGCTGACCGCCATGTCCGCGCTCGGCGAAGACTTGCCCGTCTTCAGCCCGGGCTGCGGCTCCAAATCGGTTGATCCCGGCCTGCCTGAGAAACTGGCCTTTAAGTTCGGCGACAGCCCCTTGCAGGCGCGGCGTATAGCGGTGGCTTCACAGCAAGACGAGCATGAACTTGCCTTCGAGCGCGGCTGGTCGGACGGGCTGCCGCTGGTTCCGCCGACCGAAGCGCGCGTGCTGCGAATGTTGGCCGGGACGACGCGCTCGCCCGCAGAGCTTGTGGGAGTGATCCCGCCCGACAACGCGCCCTGCACTGTCGAAAAAGTTGCCATCAACGCGGTTATGGCGGGCTGCAAACCGGAATACCTGCCGGTGGTGCTGGCGGCGGTGGAGGCGGCCTGCCGCGACGAATTCTGCATGCACGGCGTCCTGGCGACGACGTATTTCTCAGCGCCTATCCTCATCGTTAACGGGCCCATCCGCGAGCGCATCGGCATGAACTGGAGCCACAACGCGCTTGGGCAGGGCAATCGCGCCAACGCGACCATCGGCCGGGCGCTGCAGCTGGTGATTCGTAATGTCGGCGGCGGGCGGCCGGGCGGCGTCGACCGCGCCACGCTGGGACAGCCGGGCAAAATCGGCTTCTGCTTTGCCGAGCGCGAGCAGGACTCATACTGGGAATCGCTGGCGGTGGAGCGGGGCTTCGCGGCTGACGAGTCTACCGTGACGCTATTCGCTGGCGGCGGCGTTCATCCCATAGGCGATCAGGCCTCCCGCACACCCGAATCTTTGACGCGCAGCCTGGCGCTGTCGCTGCGCACTGTCCATCACGCCAAAGCTTACAACGGCGCGGACGCTCTGCTGGTCATCTCGCCTGAGCATATGCGGGTCTTCCGCGATGCCGGCTGGAGCAAAGCGCGCTTCCGCAGCCAGTTGGAAATGCATACGTCGGTCGCCGGGCGCGCTGTGATACGCGGCGCCGATGATATTGCGGTGGGCATGCCCGAACGCCTAGCGGACAAACGCCTGCGCAAATTCCGGCCCGGCGGCTTATTGATCGTGCACGCGGGCGGTGGCGCAGGCATGTGGTCGGCTGTGATAACCGGCTGGGCCGCCAACGGTCCCAAGGGCAGTGTACCGGTGACGGTAGCAATCCAAACTTGAAAAAGCATAGCAGGAGGTAAACATGATCAAATTACTTGACCCGACCAGCGAACGCCAAGCCGCAGCGCGAGACGCCCTGCCGCGCCCCAAGTCGCTGGTCGACAAGCGCGTGGCTTTGCTCGATATCTCCAAGCCGCGCGGCGATGTCTTTCTGGATCGTGTGCAGCAGCATTTGCAGAGCCTGGGCGTCGACACGCGGCGTTATGAGAAGCCGACATTTGCGCGCGTCGCCCCGGTTGACCTCAAACAAGAGATTGTCAGCGAATGCGATCTGGTAATCGAAGCGCTGGCCGATTGAGGCTCGTGCACGTCGTGCAGTGTGCATGACATCACGGACCTCGAATCCCGCGGGATACCCGGCATGTTTGTAGCTTCGAGCGAGTTCGTCGAGGCGGCAGCGGCGCAGGGGCAGGCGCTTGGCTTTGAACCGGCCGCCTGTTATGTGCAGCACCCAATCCAAGACCGCAGTGACGCCGAGATTCAGGCGCTGGCGGATGCCGCTTTTGAGGAGATTGTGGCGCAGCTGGTTGAGCCCTAGCAGAGCGCCGCTCAGGCGTAGCGGCTGATTACCACTGCCGTATTGTGGCCGCCGAAGCCAAATGAATTGCTGAGCACGTGCCGCATCGGCTGAGCGACGCCGACCTTGGGCGTATAGTCCAGGTCGCAATCCGGATCGGGCGTCTCCAGGTTGATCGTGGGCGGGATGAAGTTGTCTTGCAGGGCTTTGACCGAGAAGATCGCTTCCGCCGCCGCCGTCGCGCCTAAAATATGTCCGGTCATCGACTTGGTCGAACTGATGGGAATATTGTAGGCGTCTTCGCCCAGCGCCTGCTTGATCGCCAGCGTCTCGCTCTTGTCGTTGAGCTGGGTGCCGGTGCCGTGCGCGTTTATGTAGCTGATGTCTTTGGCGCTGATGTCAGCTTCCCGCATGGCGCGCCGCATGGCCTCGGCCGCGTCAACGCCGTCCGGGTTGGGCGCGGTCACGTGGAAGGCGTCGGATGTGTGACCGTAGCCGGTCAGCTCGGCGTAAATCGGTACGCCGCGCTCCAGCGCATGATCCAGGTCTTCCAGGATGAGCAGGGCAGCGCCCTCCGCCGCCACGAAACCATCGCGAGTGACATCAAAGGGACGGGCGGCTTTTTCCGGCACATCTTCCGTATTCGTCAGCACTTTCATGTTGTTAAAGCCGCTGATGACCATGGGCATAATGCAGGCTTCGCTGCCGCCGGCGACCATCACGTTGGCCCGGCCCATGCGAATGAGGTCAGCCGCATCGCCCAGCGAATTGTTGCTGGTGGCGCAGGCAGCCGTGATATTGTAGTTGGGGCCCTTCAGTCCGAAGTGCATCGACACGCGCGAGCTGATGCCGTCGTGGAGCAGGGCGGGCACAATTACCGGGCTGACGCCGCGGTGTCCTTTTGCCTCAAAGCCTTGCAGCGCTTGCACTACGGTGACGATCCCGCCGATTCCCGAGCCGACGACCACGCCGACATCGTATTTGTTGTCATCGTTGATGACGATTTCGGCGTCGTTTAGCGCCTCTTCGGCGGCGACCAGCGCCAGCATCTGCGCGCGATCCATTCGCCGCATTTCTCGCCGGCCGAATTTGCCGACCAGATCCAGGCCTTTGACCTCGCCGGCGACGCGATTTTCCACCAAGTCGGCATCAAAGAGGCTGATCCAGTCGATGCCGGAATTGCCCGCGCGGATGTTCGCCCAGGAGTCAGCCACGTTGTTGCCTACCGGGCAGACTAATCCCATGCCTGTAATAACTACGCGTTTAGTTGCCACTTGCAGTCTTTCTTGCTCGTCTCGTCCGCCAAGCGCGCGGCCCGTATAAGTGTGGACTATTATACACCTGGCGATTGGGGATTTGAACTATCTGTCTTGCGCATCCTTTCGGCTGTCCAACTCTTCCAGCAGCGCCTGCTTGATATCGGACGGCAGATCGTACCAAGCCAGGCCCAGCAGCGCGCCCTGCAGCGCCCAAAGCATGGCAATATTGACCGGTCGCTGCGCGCAGGCGCCTGAATACTTCCACCGCTCCCAACTCCTCGAGCTGCCCCGGCGTCGTGACCCCCACGCCAGCCAGCTTGGCTACGGTTTTCGCGCCGATATTCCTGAGTTTGCCAAGTTCGCCGCTCACTTTGCTGGACTCGCTTATGCAGTTGAGCCGTCGTGCTCCGGTCCGGCGACGGCGACCACCATGTCTTCCGCAACCAGATAGCGCTGAGCGGCAGCTAACAAGTCGTCTCTTCCGATCCGATTGACAGTCTCTTCGTAGTTAGCCAGGTAATCCAGGCCAAGCCCGAAGCTCTCCATGCCGTGGATATCGGAGGCGATGCCTTCGTTGCTTTCCAGGCGCAAGGGCATGCGGCCGGTGAAGTAACTCTGATTGTCGGCGAGATCGGCGTCGGATACCAGCTCGCTGGTCAGGCGCGCGATTTCTTCCTGCACCGAACTAATCGCCAGGTCGACATTCTCCGGGTTGACGCCGGCGCTGACCGTCCAGGGTTCGGGCCCGTGCCCGCCGCCGAGGCGACTGTAAGCGTAATAGGCCAGGCCCTTTTCTTCGCGCACGCTCTTGCCAATGCGCCCCATCATGCCGAATTCGCCCAGTATGCTGTTGGCGAGTTGGGCCGGCACATAATCATCCGCCAGCCGCGCCGGACCGAAGACGCCCATGCAAATATCGGATTGGGTCTTGCCCGGCACAACGACCACCTGCTGACGGGAATCGCCATTTTCCGCGGGTTTCTCAACCTGCCGTATCGCGGGCTGGCTGTCGCTGCGCCAATCGCCGAAAGCAGCGCTGGCCAATTCGACAGCTTCGTCAGCCTTTACGTTGCCGACTATCACCAGGATCATATCGCGCGGGCCGTACTGCTCGCTGTGAAAGCGCCTCAAGTCGCTGGCTGTGATGTTAGCGATTGTCTCTTCGCTGCCGGATGTGCCGTAATGATAAGGGTGCGACGCCGGGTAGAGCGCCTCGCGCATGGCCTTGGAAGCGCGAAAACGCGTATCAAAGTTGCTGTACTGCAGCCAGGTCAGCCGCTCGCCGCGCAGCCGCTCGACATGCTCATCGGGAAAGGTCGGGTTGCGCAGCGCGTCGTTAGCCACATCAACCAGCGTGGGCAGGTCTTCCGCCAGCGACTTGCCGGAGAACCCCAGCTTGTGCAGGTGACAGCGGAAGCCCAAATCGGCGCCGATGTCTTCCAGCGCGCCGTGAATCCCGTCGAAGTCGCGGTTGGCAGTGCCGGTCATCAGCGCGCCGCCAGTCAAGGACGCCAGACCATTTTGCGCGGGCGACTCATAGATGCCGCCAGCGTGAATCGACCCGATGATATTGACCGACTGCACCGCCGGATTCTCGTAGACCAAGATGGTGATGCCGTTGTCCAGCCGGCTGCGCGTGATATTGTCAGCCTTGGGGATGCTCGCTTTCTGTGCTGTCATGCGGGCGCCGCCTCCTGCTCCGGATCAGTCGGATTCAGCACGCCGACGACGCGCTTCTGCGGCCTCAGGCAGCGCTGGGCGACATCCTGCACATCGGCGGCCGTGACCGCCATCAGCCGCGCCGAGTACTTGTCGAACCAGTTGACATCACCCAAGATGAAAGACTGCGCCAACCAGAAGGCTTGCTCGGTGACGCTCTCGGTGCGGTAGGCGAAGGCGGCCCGGGTTTGCTTTCTGGCTTTGCGCAGCTCGGCCTCGCTGATGCCATCGGCTTGCAGACGCTCGATCTCCCGCGCCAGAATCGCTTCGGCTTCGTCGACCGTGCGCCCCTCGCGCAGGGTCACCAGGATGCTGTAGAGGTAGGGATCGATGGTCGGCGTCAGCCAGGCGCCGACGCCGGCGGCGATCTCGGTCTTGACCAGCGCCTGATACAGCCGGCTGGTCTTATTGTCCGATGCGCCGCTGGATCCGCTCAGTACCGCGTTGAGCACCTGCAGCTTCATCCAGTCGTCATGGGCGGCCCCGGGGATATGATGGCAAAGCTCGAGGAAAGCCGTCTGGCCCGGCCGCTCGACAGTGACGCGGCGTTCGCCTTGCTGCGCCGGCTCCTGCCTGACGAATAGATCGGGCTCGCCAGCGCTGGGAATCGAGCCGTACAAGCTTTCGATCTCGCGCAGCATGTCGTCAGTATCAAAGGCGCCGACGGCGATGACGGCGGCATTGGCCGGGCAATAATGGCGGCGATAATGCGCGTAGAGCTCGTCGCGGGACATCGCGCGAAGGTCGGATTCGTCGCCGATGATTTCGTGATGATAACCGTGCACGCGAAAAGCGCTGCCGCGGACGCCCTCCTGCAGCCAGAATGTCGGCTGATTTTCTGCGCCTTGCCGCTCGGATATGATGACCGTGCGTTCGGATTCGGTCTCGTCGGCGTCAAACTGGGCGTTGACCATGCGATCGGCTTCGGCGCGCATGGCGATGTCGATTTTGTCGGCCGGCAGGGTCTCGAAGTATTTGGTCGCGTCCATGGAGGTGAAGGCATTCCACTGCCCGCCGGCGCGGTCGATTTCGCGGTCGAGCATGCCGGCCGGGAATTGCTCGGTGCCCTTGAACATCATGTGCTCGACCCAGTGGGAGATGCCGGTCTGGCCCGTGGGTTCATTGCGGCTGCCCACGCGATAAGCCAGCCACCAGCTGATGACCGGCGCGCTGTGGGCTTCGCGGAGGAGGACGGTCAGTCCGTTGGGGAGGGTGTGGTGTGTGAGGTTGGTCACTTGGATGATTTCTCCCGGTTGCATTTGCGGCAGAGCATTTGACAGTTGTCTTCGACTGTTTTGCCGCCTTCTGACCAAGGCGTGATGTGGTCGGCTTCCATATCAGAAATGTCAAATGACTTACCACAACGCTTGCATTTGCCCGCTTGCTTTTCGTAGACGCGCTGCTTCATGCCATCGGTAAAGGCGCGGATGTTCAGCTTGCTTTCGTCACCAGTGAGAATGTAAGGATAAATGCCTCTTTGATTCGTAACATCGTCGTCCAGGATGAGTCGCTGGGTTTCCGATTCAATCCAATCGGAGTCCAGGTCTGCGTCCTTATACTGGTTATAGAGACTGCCCCAGTCAATCCCCTTCATAAGTTTCTTGCGCTTCTTGGTAAATGTTGATTCTATCCAGTCGACGACATTCCCGAAGTATATCCACAAGGGTTCCGCGCTTTCGACATGTTGATTACGCGCCATGTAGTCATCAATGTTATTGTCGCTAATCCACTTGATCACCGTTTCAAGATGAAACTGCCGATCGGGATCGCCGGTCAAATAGTCGCCTCCCAAGCCCACAGACGGACCGCGAGTTTTGCTGAAATAGCGCTTGGCGTCCGACACCCAAGTCCCGGAGTAAACAGCGTTTCGCAGCTCTTGGTCGTGCAATTTCTCGCCAGCGATATTGACCGTTCTGAACCAATCCAGCTTATCACTGTGTGTGCCATCGCAAACATAGACCATTAGTTTGTAATCCAGAATAAGATTTTGGATTTCCAGCGGCTGATTATGGAAATACAACTTGTCTACGGAGAACTCGCTATTAGCATATTGGGAGATAGATATGGTGCGCTGCTGTCCGTCGATTATTTCGTATGTCCCGTCTTGTCGATCCGCCCAGTACATGACATTTAGCGGGAAGCCCCTGAGAATGGAAGTTATCACTGCTTCGCGCTGCTTGCCCTGGTAGATGAATTCGCGCTGGAATGGTGGGCGGATGTCCAGCTTGCCGCCGTAGCCGCGCACACCGCCTTCACCATCGTCATAATAGCCTTCGACGAGATCGCGGACTGTAAGATCCATTAGTTCAATTTTCATTGGGTATCTTCCGATTTAATCCCTGATTCCTGCAGATACTTCAGCATCTGTTCTCCAGTTTGCCCCCGGTCATCTGTTATTAAAGCATTGAAAATTGCGACAAGATCATCCTGCATGTAATGATTTACAAGGTAATCGCTAGATGTGTAGTAGTTATCAATCTTAGACTTAACTACGCCCCATAACCACTTGACATTAACAATAACTTTGCCATCAACTCTGGGGAGTATGGGGGTTCGAAACTCTGCGGATATAACCGCGTCCAGCCGAGAATAGTTATCGCGCAAACCTGAGTCAACTAAACAAACTATCCCATCCCATAATTCCACGCCTTCTCTAACAAATGCGTCGTGAGCTAATCCATGTCTCAGTTCATCAGCGACAATTCTTATGATTCGGTTGTACTGCTCCTCATTTGCATCATCTTCTGGAGGGAAGAAGTGTTTCAATACATCTTTCGTCAACCCTTTTTCTCCGACTTTCCGTTCTTTTAACTGGTACATCCTTTCCATACACGGGTACATTAATTGAAGGGCAGCATAGTAGTTGTCTCTTGAACCATTCATTAAAGTCTCAATCGGTGGCCGCCAAAGTTTAAACCAAATAAGGGCATCGTTTCCCTTGTCCCCACTGAAAAGTTGACGCCCGTACCACTGTGTATTATTCCTCATTGCTCCGCTTTCTTTCGACATATAACGATACGCGCATACTTTCTGTTGCCATTGACATAGAATCTGCCGAGCTTGCCCGCAAAGCTGACCACGCCGTCGTGGCCATCGGCTTCGTAGACCTCAAAGAGTTCGCGCACTGTGACTTGGTTCAGTTCAATCTTCATTGCTGGACACGCATATTTTGGATTAAAATGCGAACGTACTTCAAAGTGTAGGTATCTCCTGTTTTAATCACGCTGCGTCTGTTTAATTCGCTATATCTCGGAGTATCTGATGATGTGTACTTTTTTGTCTTTAACCCAGAATTATTATGGCGATCTGTTATCCCCAATATTTCAAACTGCTCCGGATTGTACTTGTCGAGGAAGGTTATCGGCACACCCATTGCGCCGTCATAGTCTTTCGGAATCTCAGCGGTCTTATCAACATTGATGGCATCGTAGTTGTCATAGGTAGGGTATTCCGCCGGCGAGTATCGCTTGTAAAGAATCAGTTCCTCATGGCGTTTTGCGTGCTCAAGATTGGTGAACCAACGAACGCCTTTTACTCTGATAAATCTGTTTCCGATTTCATCAACTCTGGTTGTGGCTGCTGCCAGCGGATAGTGCTTGGGGACGCCAAATTCGCGATCGCCGCTTGAAATGCTTGGTCCGTACCACATTTTGTTTTCTTGAAAAAGCGGAAATATCTCCCTGTAGGTAGTGGCATTCATATTCCCAAGGATGAGAAAACTCTTGTCATGCTTTATCAACTGCGCCACAAAATCGCGGAACTGCGAAAAGGGCGGGTTGGTGACCACGACGTCGGATTGCTTAAGCAGCTCAATACATTCCGCGCTTTTGAAATCGCCATCGCCTTGCAGATAGTGAATGCCGATGTCTTCGACTGAGGGTACGCCGGTCTCGTTCTGTGTTCCATCGTATTCCAGGTAAATCGCCTTTTCCGAGTCGTGCTGGCTGAACATATCCATTTGCTGGTTCTGGTAGCAAGTCGTAATCAGTTTCTTCAAGCCGAGTACGCGGAAGTTGTAGGCGAAGTAATGAAAGAAATTGCTTATGCGCGGATCATCACAGTTGCAGTAGACGACCTTGCCGCGAAAGTGTTCGGTGTAGTGTCGCAGTTCGTTTTCAATATCGACAAGCTGTGTGTAGAACTCGTCTTTTCTGTTGGTCCTAGCTTCTTGCAGGTTAAGGTTAGCGGACACAATTCAACTCGCTTTTCCTCGAATTTCGCATAGAGTCGCATTATAGCATATATTTTCTAATCTCAGCGCCCTCTGCGACCTCTGTAGTTCAAAATGAATCACCCCCGCAGCTTCCGCTCCAGCACACGCCCGCCCGCATCCAAGCCCGCCACCCACTCGCCGACCGCCTCCACCGCCCGGTGCATGCCGGCTGTCGACCGCGAGTGGCCCACCGCGCTCATCTTCAAGAGGTACTCGCCCGCGCCGGCCCGCGGCGACAGCAGGAGCAGGACGTGCTGCTCAATGGTCGGCTCCTCCACCACTACTTCGAACACCGCCGTATCCCGACGGCGATCGGCATAGGCGCGCAGAATGGCGATATGCGCCCCATCGGCTTGACGCCGCGTCGCTTCGAAGCGGTCGACGATCTCGGCGGCTGATAGTGGCGACTGCAAGAAGAGATGAGGCATGTCCAGCTCCTTGATCACGGGCGGGTGATGTACCGGCTCGGCATTGCGCTGATAGCGGAAGAAGTGCCCGCGCCGGCTTTCGCGGTAGCCCTTAATCTCGTACTTCGTGCGAAAGCGCCCGGCGATGTCATGCAGCCAGGGCGTCTCAAACAGGTTGGTCAGCCCGGGCGTATTGGCCAGCACGTCATCCGCCATCTGAGCGTATTCGACGATATCCGTGGCCAGGCGCAGCGTCCCGCCCTGGCGCAGTCGGCTCGTCAAAAGATCGACCGTCTCGCGTTTGATCAGCCGGCGGCGCTGATGCCGCTTCTTGAACCAGGGATCGGGATAATTGATGTGAAACTCGGTCACCGTCTGCGGGCTCAGCAGATGCGACAGCGCCGTTTCCGCGCGGCAGTGTATGGGGCGCGCATTGCTCAGGCGCCGCTTTTCGATCTTGGCTTCCGCCTTGTCCATGGATTGGCTGGAAATTTCGAAGCCGATGATGTTAAATTCCGGTCGCGTCTCGGCCAGGTGAATCAGGTAGTCGCCGTTTCCAAAGCCGATCTCGACGATCAGGGGCGCGGCGCGCGGGAACAGGCGCGATTGCTGCAGCGGCCAGTCGACCGTCAAGTAACTGAGTTTGCGTAACATGAACGCTTGATGCCCAAGGCACAGTCGGGCTATGACGCCACCGCGAGCGGCGGTTTGCGCTTGAGCGTCTCTGGCACCAGGAACAGGAATATGCTGGCCGCCGCCAGGCCCGTTCCCGCGATGAACCAGATGGCGGAACTGAGCACAAGAAAATCAGCCACGACGCCGACGACCAGTGGCGCGCCGGTATGGCCCAGGTCGCCTATCAAGCGCCAGACGCCCAGGAACTCCCCGCGAGATCGATCCGGCGACAAGTCCGAGCCCAGGGTCATCATCGAGCCGGCGCCCAAGCCATTGCCGAAGCCGATAAGCGCGGCCGCGAAGAGCAGACCGGCAAAGCTGGCCGCGAAGGGCACCAGCGCCATGCCGACCGCCTGGATGCCGAAGCAGGGCACGATAGCGAATTTGCGCCCGAAGCGGTCCATCAGCCAGCCCGCGACTACGAACAGACTGAAGTCGATGGCGACCGAGATGCTGACGATGTAGCCGATCTGGTCGACGCCGAGGCCCAAAATGTCGGCGGCGAAAAGGGGAATGACAACGGTGCGGCCGGCGCGAATCATCTGGGCGAAAACCTGTGCCGTGCCCGCCGACGCCAGCACGCGGTAATTCGATTGCAGCATGGACAGCAGATGCAGCGGATGCTCGTCGCGAGCGTCGGCCTTGCGTTTCTCTTTGCTGCTGCCGACGGTAAACAACGCGACCAATATCAAGCCAAGTGCGGTGACCAGCCCGCCGATGAGAAAGGCTGCGCGCAAGCCCAGCAAGCCGGCTGCGATTCCGCCGATCGCCGGGCCGATGAAGCCGCCCAGTCGATGCGTGCCGCCATACATCGAGATTGCTTTGCCACGTTGCCCCAATGCGACATTGTTGGTCACATAGACGTGGGCTGACACGGTAAACATAGAGCGCCCAAAGCCCGCGAATATCCGCAGCAGCAGCACGACCCAAATTGTGGGCGCGGCAAAAAGCAGCAGAATCGTCACGGACTTCAAGAGCAAGCCCATCATCATCACTTGTTTATTGCCGAAACGGCGCAGAAGCAGCCCGGTCGGCACATCGGCAATCAGCGTGCCCAGCCCTTCGCCGGCCAGCACCAGGCCAATCAGCAGGTAGCCGATCTCAAAGTCGGCAGCGTAGAGCGGCAGGATCGGCACGAGCAAACCCTGCCCGAGCGTGGCCATCAGCGCCGGCAGATAGAATGCCAGAATCAGCGCGCGCAGTCCGGTCGCGCCCTCGGCTGAATCTGTCAGTTTTCGCTTTATTTTCGGCATGGCTCAAGCCCGGCCACTAATGCAAACATTCAGTCGCCGTCGACTTGCCTAACGACGCCGCCCAACGTTTCAATCGCGGCTTCAATCGTCGCTTCATCAACGCGGGTGAAATTCAGGCGCATGGTCGGAAGACCGTCCTCAGGGTCGATGTAAAAGTATTTGCCAGGGACAAAGGCGACCTTCTCCTCGACTGCCTTCCAGTAGATTTGCTCGGCATCCACGCCCGCCGGTCCTTCGACCCAGATGAACATGCCGCCTTCCGGCTTGATCCAGCGGTACTCGCCGGGCATGTGACGCTCCAGCGCCGCCAGCATCGCCTCTTGCCGCGGCCGGTACAATTCGATGATCTTGGGCACCTGCCGCTCGATGAATCCGCCGCAGATATACTCGGTTGCCAGCGCCTGCGCGTAAGTATTGCTGTGCAAGTCCGCGCCTTGTTTTGCACGATACAGCCATTCGCGGATCAGTGGCGGCGAAACGCAGAATCCCAGTCGCAAACCGGGCGCGAATATCTTGGACAAGGTGCTGACGTAGACGGTATTCTCCGGCGCGAAGGTTTGCAGGGCCGGTACGGGCAGGCCGCGAAAACGCAAATCGCCATAGGGGTCGTCCTCAATGACCAGCGCATTCTTCGCCTTGATAATGTCGGCCACTTCGCGCCGCCGCTGTACGCTGAGTGTGCGCCCGGTGGGATTTTGAAAGGTCGTCACCAGATAGATGAATTTGACCGGCTGCTGATCCAGCACTCGCTCGAGCGACGTCGGCACGATGCCATCGTCATCGGTCTCGACGCTGACGAATTCCGGCAAATAGCTGCTGAAGGCGGAAATGGCGCCCAAATAACTGGGGGACTCCAAAGCGATAACATCGCCCGGTGTGATCAGGATCTTGCCCAGCGTGTCCAGCACACTCTGCGATCCGTTGAAGACCAGCAAGTTATCGGCATCCGCGCTGATTCCCTTTTGGGTCAGGTAGCCGACCAGCGCCTCGCGGAAGGGCGCGAATCCCTCGGTCAAATCATATTGCAGCGCCGCCGCGCCATAGCGATCGAGGACCGTCTCGTTAATGCGATACAGCTCTTCGACCGGGAATGTTTCGGGCGCGGGAATGCCGCCGGCCAACGACATCATGCCCGGCTGCGACACGACCCTCAGAATCTCGCGGATGACGTTTTCGCGCATCCCGAGGGCGCGCTTGCTTAGCAAATGCTCAAATGATTTCGACACTGTTTCTCCACCCTATACAAAAAAGCCGACGAAAGGCTCATTCCTTTCGTCCGCTTACGGCCATCAAGAAACTAAATTGTAGATTATCCGAGATAGTCGCGCAAATTGTGAGCCAGTTGCGGATGACGCAAACGCCGCAGCGCTTCCTTCTCCAGTTGGCGAATCCGCTCGCGGCTCAAGCCGAATTTATTGGCGATCTCTTCCAGGGTGTGCGGCTCGCCACCGCCCAAGCCGAAGCGCAAGCGCAGGATGTGGCTCTGCCGTGGCGTAAGCTCGGCCAGTACTTCTTCGATGGCCTCTTCCAACAGATTCTGCGTGGCCGATTCGACCGGGCTAACAGTCTCCTGATCTTCAATAAAATCGCCGAATTCGCTGTCACCATCATCGCCGACCGGCCGCTCAAGCGCTATGGCGTGCTGGCTGGCGTCCATCATGGCCCGAACCGCGTCAGCCGCCACTTCCATGGCTGAAGCGATCTCGTCGGCTGTGGGCCGCCGCCCCAGCGTCTGCTCCAGGTCCTGCGCGGCGCGATACATCTGCCGGATTCGTTCAGTCATGTGCAGCGGAATGCGGATGGTGCGCGTCTTTTGCGCCAGGGCGCGGGTGATCGCCTGCCGAATCCACCAGGTAGCGTAGGTGCTGAAGCGATTGCCGCGCGAATAATCATATTTGTCGACCGCGCGCATCAGACCGACATTGCCCTCTTGAATGAGATCCGGGAAGGGCAAGCCTTGCCCCATATATCGCTTGGCGATACTAACAACCAGCCGGGTATTAGCCCGGCCCAAATGTTCCCGCGCGCATTGTCCGTCGAATACCAGACGCCGCAGATGCCTGCGCCAGCGCGCGCTCTTTTGCATGACATCCGGGCTCTCAAGGCGCCGCCGGGCTTTGAATCCACGCTCTATACGTTTGGCCAGGTCGATCTCGTCAGTGGCTGTCAGCAGCGGCTCTTGCGCCATCTGCCTAAAATAAAGTCCGACTGGGTCGTCGGACGATATGGCGCTGAGGTCGGCTACGATCTTGTTGGGAATCAAGTCGCGCCCGTCAAAATCATTTTCGATGCTATCGGTGGCGCCTTTGGCTCTCGATCCCTCGGCATCACGACGCAGTTCAATGCCGAGTTCGCTTAGCTCGAAGAGGATATTGCGTAAGGCGACCCGGTCCTCACCATCATCTTCCAGCGCTTCTATAATTTGTTCATAAGTCACATAACCACGTTTGTCAGCAAGCTCTACGAGTGCCTGTATCACGTTCTATCCTCGACTCAATGGGTGAATAAAACTAAGTCTAATTTTTGGCGCCAGCGTAGAGGTCAATGTGTGCACTATTTTGTGCGAATCGTTGCCGTATTGTCAACCGAGAAAATCTCACAGATTGCACCAAAATTGCGCGGAGACAACTTCGCCGGCGACTGCGCGCCAGTCAAGGCAACCCGCCGGCGGAATCTCGCATGCGCGGCAAAACGCTAATCTGTTTCTAAGCGCAAGGCGCGCGCTGGGTATCCGTAGGGACAGCGACAGTTTGACGATGCGGCGATCGCGCCCGAATCGCTAGCGCCGCAGCAAGCGATTGACGATGCCAAACCAGAAGGGCGCTCCTTGCGCCGCCGCGACCACCGTAGCCGCGATTCCCAGGAATTTGGCCGCCAGCAGACCCAGCCAGCCGTCCGGATTGTTATCGGGGAAATAATTCCACAGATTGTTGGGGTCGTTCAGACGCTCGGGCTCTCCGCTGACATTTTGCACGGTCCAGCCGATAGGCAGGCGCAAATCTTCGATGTTCTGCAGCTGATTGGCGATGTCCACGCCGGCTCCGACAGCGTCCTCGAATTCGTTGGCGCTTTCTACTTGATTGGCGCGGAACTCGTCATCGCCGGCTGGCTGAACAACATCCACCTGAGTTTGCAGCTCGCCGCTCTGCACCGAGTAATTCAGCGCGCTGCTGAGTTGCTCTCGCCGCGCCGGGTCCTCCCAAAGCGTTCGCGTTATGTTCAGGGTGTCTATATTCAGCGACAGCGCGATGACCAGAGCGACAACAACTGATAGTCCTTTCATGCGCGCCTTGTAATGTTCGCTGGCGCGGCTCATGGAATTGCTGAACCAGGTCTCCAGGTTCTGTCGCGCTGCGTCCATGCTGTCCGCGCTGTACATCACCGTGGCCAGGGAGTTGCGCAGATTCTGGCTTTCGATTTGTCTAATGCCCGCCATCAGCGCCACATTTTCGCTCGGCTCTACGCCAAGCAGGCTGACCTCTTCGTCGATCTGATTGATGATATCGGAGAGCGCGCTGCGATAGCGGCGGTCTTGCACGTAGGGCAGCGCGTTGCGCAGCTCTTTCATGCCTTGCCCGGTGGTGACGATCCGGTTGACCATGGCGCGCAACCCGCGTCGCTCAGGCCCCGTCGGCATCCCATCAATGACATTAAGCAGCGAGCCGAAGAGCTGCTGGTCGGATTCCGCCTTTATCGTATTGAGCACTACATCAACGAAGGTCTTGGGGTCAATAAAATCGACCGAGCTGACGGCGCCATTGGCGACCTTGGCCGCTTCTTCATGCGAAATGCGCTGGCTGGGCGCGATGGGGTCGGCCTTCACCAACTGGATGAGCGGATGCGTATATACCTTGGCCTGGATGACCGGATCTTCGATGATCTGGTTGATATTGTTGCGCAGGTTCTTCGCGCGCAGCTTGGTCGCCCGCGCGATAAGATTGTTGGCTTCCGTCACCACGATGCTGAGCAGGATGAAGACAAAACCCAGGCCGGCGACGACTTGAATAATTGCAGTCAAACGCAATCCCTTTCGCCCGCGCCAGACGGCGGGTGAGACCATGCAAACCTGCAATCAGTATAGTCGAAGGGTACTATCCCGCAAGCTAAAGGCTGATGCTCGGCGCGGTTGACGTGGCGCTGGGCGTTGCGGTGGGCGAGGGCAGCCGCGTCGTGGATGTTGCAGCCTGCGTTGGGGCGACCGTCGGCACGGGCGTATCTGTGGGCGTCGCGCTGGCCGTCGGCGTCAAGGTGTTAGTCGGCGTGGGCGTTATCGTTGGCGTCGCCGTCGGATTTAATGCGCGGATGATGTCGCGATGCATGTAGACGCTCTCAATGCGGCGCGTTCGCTCATTCTGGTCGATAAGATACCATTCGGAATCCGGCAGCATCGTAATCACGCAGACGGTCTCGCCTTCGCGCAGGCCGGTGACGATGCTGCTGCTGGTGCTCGGCCCGGAGCGGACGGTGGCGATGGGCACGCGTACGACAAAGTCCTGGCAGGGCGGCACGGGCGTGATGCTCGGCAGCAGGGTCGGCGCGTTGAACTCGATCTCTTCAAAACGAATCGCGGTCGCCGTGTCTTCTTCGATCGCCTGCAAGGTTGATTCGGAAGCGGATACACCCGTCGACATGAAATTGCGCAGGCCCAGCCACAGGTAGTAGACACCAAAGACGATGGCAATGCCGAGCAAGATGATGAACCAGGATGGCGGCCCTGACCGCTGACCGTAACGCATAGGCGCCTCGCAGGACGATTACACTCAAACATAATGGAAAAAGTGCCGCTTTCAAGCAAACGTTGAGCAAGCGTCGGCTGATCGCAGACTAAGCGTACGCGCCAAGACGCTTGCATTATGCCCGGCATGACATATCATGTTTCCTCAGCTCCGAGGAGACTTTCATGCAGTTCAGGCATCTGGCCGCGCTGTTGCTTTCGTTGTGTTGCTGCCTCACCAGCGCCGCGCAAGAGCGATCGGCGCAGAAATTAACCGTTTTCGCCGCGACTTCCCTTACAGACTTATTTGAGGCGCTGCGGGAGCAGTTTCTGGCGGAAAATCCGGATGCGGACATTCTCCTGAATTTCTCCAGTTCATCGACCTTGGCGGCGCAACTGATCCAGGGCGCGCCGGCTGATGTCTTCGCAAGCGCCAACGAGCGACAGATGGAGCTGGTTGTCGAGAGCGGAATTATTGCTGCAGATGACGCGCGAGTTTTCGCGCACAATCAACTGGTGTTAATCACGCCCAGCGAGAACCCGGCCGCAGTGGACTCCATTCGCGACTTGGCCGGCGAGGGCGTTCTGCTGGTACTGGCCGCCCAGGGCACGCCGATCCGCGCCTACACCGACGCCATGTTCGCTTCGCAGAGCAGCGAATTTGGCGCTGACTTCGTCGAGAAAATCTATCTCAATTTGGTGTCGGAAGAAAGCAACGTACGACAGGTTACAGCGCGCGTCGCGCTGGGTGAAGCCGACGCGGGAATCGTCTACCAGTCGGATGTCATCGGCGATGTCGGCGGTCAGCTGCGGGCTATCGAAATCGAAGCTGAGCATAATCAACTGGCTTCATATCCCATTGCCCTCTTGTCAGAATCCGCAAATTCTTCGCTGGCCGCCGGTTTTGTCGACTTCGTGCTGTCGGATGAGGCGCGGCCGATCCTGGCTGCCTTTGGCTTCTGCGCGCCTGCTATACTAGCTGAAGACCCGCCGCTAGAGTTGACTCCGGAGCCCACACTTGAAGCTGCCGAGGAAAACGCAGAGCCGGAAACCGCCTGCGAATCGCAGCCGCCCCCAAGCGGATAAGCTGCTGGTTGTTTCCGTCAGCGCCTTTGCCTTCTTGCTGCTGGCGCTGCCGGTAGCGGTGCTGATGGCGCGGGGTGTTAGTTCGCGCGCCTGGGAAGGCTTGCCCAATTCTTCGGCCATACTCTCCGCGATACTGCTCAGCTTCGCGTCTACCTTCGCGGTGGTTTGCCTGGCCGCTGTCCTGGGGACTCCATTGGCTTATGCGCTGGCTCGCTACCGATTCCGCGGCAAGCGGTTTGTCAGCCTGTTCATCGAACTCCCCATCGTTATGCCGCCGGCCGTGGCCGGGCTGGCGCTGCTGCTGACATTCGGGCGAACCGGCTTCATTGGCTCGCTGCTGGCGGATTCAGGCCTCATCATTCCCTTTTCCATTCTGGCTGTCATCATCGCTCAATTCTTCATCTCAGCGCCCTTTTATATCCGCTCGGCACAAGTCGGCTTCTCAAGCATCGCCAACGAAATCGAAGACGCCGCCCGCGTCGACGGCGCCCACGGTTGGCTGATGTTTTGGTACATCACGCTGCCGATTGCCTGGCGGGCGCTGATATCCGGCATGATACTGAGTTGGGCCCGCGCTCTGGGCGAATTCGGCGCGACTATTCTGTTCGCCGGCAACTTGCAAGGCAAAACACAGACCATGCCGCTGCTGGTCTACAGTATATTCGAGCGCGACATTGACGCCGCCATTTGGACCGGCCTGGTCTTAATCGTACTGGCCATGATCGCGCTCTTCTTGTCGCAGTCCTTCGCCCGCGCCCAAGACCGCCTGACGTGACTCCGGCGTGTATCGCTCAAGCTGTTGACGAAGTTTGAAGCGCGTCTTAATTTAGCAAAGGAAGGAATTCATGAAGGTACTCATCCTCTGCACGGCGAACTCCGCCCGTTCCCAAATGGGCGAAGGACTACTGCGCCACCTGGCCGGCGACAAGGTCGAGGTGTACAGCGCCGGCGCCAAGCCGTCTACGGTCAATCCCTTCGCGGTTCGCGCCATGCAAGATCGCGGCATTGACATTTCCGGACAGCGTTCTGAACAACTTGCCCAATACCTTGAGACTGAATTTGACTATGTGATCACCGTCTGTGATCAAGCTGCCGACGCCTGCCCGCATTTTCCTGGACCGGCTCAACGCATCCACTGGAGCTTTCCCGACCCAGTCGCGGTTGACGGCGACGACACTGAGGTCCTGGCGTCTTTTGGAGAGGTTCGCGACGGCTTGGAAGCGAAGCTGCGCGACTGGATCAATACTGTGACTTGATTGCTCCCGTGTATTGGGATCGCAAGGCGTCGAGGCTGCGCGCCGCCGGATCAAACTCCGGATTGAGGCGCAGCGCATGCTCGAAATCCGCCAGCGCATCGCCGCGTCGGCCAGCTAGCTGCCGGGCCAGTCCTCTATTGTAGTAAGACTCGGGCCGGGCCGGCTCCAGCTTGATGGCGGCTTCAAAGTCGGCCATAGCGCCCTCATAATCTTCCAGGCGATAGCAGGCGGTCCCGCGCAAATTGTATAGCTCCGCGGTCGGCGGCAGGAATTGCAGCGCTGCTGAGCAGTCATCACGCAGGCTGATCCAATCTCCCAGCGCAGCCCGCGCCAGCGCTCGCATACGATAGACTTCGTGCCGCTGGGGATCAAGGCGCAGCGTCGTCGTCAGATCGTTAACTGCCTTGTCCAGGTCTCGCCGTGCAAAGTATCGCGCCGAACCGCGGCCGAAATAGGCGGCAGCCGCGTCAGGCGCTTGGCGAATGATAGTTGAATATATGTCGATGGCCTCACTGTACCGTTTGTGGGATAAATGTCGCTCAGCAATGCGAGTGAGGCTTTGAATCCGCTCGTCCGCCCCTGCGCGCCCGGTCGACTTCTCCAGGCTGCGCAAACGCTCGATCAGCGCCCAGAGCGTGCCGGGATAGGGCGTCAGGCTCGTCAATTCGGCTACGCCAAGCGCGCTGGATATGCCGACGATTTCCTCCAAGGGCGGCGGCACGTAACCAGCCAGAACTTGCTCTTCAAAAACAAGGGGCTTGCCATGCGCGTCAATCACCATGCGAACAAAACAAGTCTCCTGGTCGCGATCCGCCAGCAAATTGCGTTCGACGCCGGTTTTGCAACGAAAGGGCGCTGTAAGCCGGATGTCATATCCGCCGCCGGTGACGGAGAATACAGCATTGTCCAGGCGCACCCTTATCCGTCTCGTCCGCGTCCTAAGCAAAATGAGCAAGACTGACGCAGCTATGAGCGCCGCAACCGGCAATGCCAACATAGGCGACAGCAGCGTAAAGCTCGCCGCGAGCAAAGCGCCTGCTATCAGGAGGACGAGCAATGCCCGCCTTGCGCTGCGCTGGGACTGCGTTCGCGTGAAATATCCTTCAATGGCTTCGTAATCGCTAGGCATCATTCAGCGGCCAGGCAATTGGGCGCAATACTTTAGCTTATTCTACTGTCGATTCCAGTTCGCGAAGAGCCGTCTCGGTGGCAAGACAACTGCGTCAACCACATTTTGCTTCAGCCGCCCGCAAGTCACAACTTGATTCACACAAAATAGGCACTCCAATGCCGTGTGCGTACGGGCGAGCCGGTGGCTCGCCCCTACAAATTTCGACAGGGATTCGGCAGGTTTCACAATATGGAAAGAACGCCGCCGGTCGACGTCCGCTCGAAGTCGACTTGCGCAGCAATCAAAAAGGGCGACCCGCCGGATCGCCCAAACACCGATTTCGAATCTTAGGAACTAGACCCGGTCCATGTTCTCGATAATGTGCGTGGCAAACTCGCTCGTAGCCACTTTGACAGCGTTGTCCATCTGACGCGCAAAGTCATAAGTGACGTAGCGCTGATCGATGGTTTTCTCATAGGCGCGCGTGATTAAATCAGCCGCCTCGAACCAATCGAGATGCTCCAGCATCATGACGCCGCTGAAGAGCAGCGAACCGGGATTGACCATGTCCTTGTTGGTGTACTTCGGCGCGGTGCCATGTGTGGCTTCAAACAGGGCGATCTCGTCGCCGATATTGGCGCCAGGCGCAATGCCGACGCCGCCAACTTCGGCCGCCAGCGCGTCGCTCAGATAGTCGCCGTTGAGATTGGTCGTGGCGATCACATCGTGCTCCCGCGGACGCAGCAGTATTTTCTGGAACATGATATCGGCAATGGTGTCTTGAATCAGGATCTTGCCATCGGGTACGTTGCCACCATGATTTGCCGCGACTTCGTCCCAGGAGATCGTCTCTTCGGGGAATTCTTCGCAGGCTAGCTCGTAGCCCCATTTCTGGAAGGCGCCTTCGGTGAATTTCTGAATATTGCCTTTGTGCACCAGCGTGACGCTTTTGCGCTTGCGCTCTATCGCATACTGAATGGCGGCGCGGATCAGCCGTTTGCTGCCGAAGGGACTGATCGGCTTGATGCCCAGGCCGGCATCCTCGAAGAAATTGGTAGCGCCCAGTTCGTTCTTGAGAAACGCCGCCAGCTTCTTGTTTTCTTCAGTTCCGGACTCGTACTCGATGCCGGCGTAGGTGTCTTCCGTGTTCTCGCGGAAGATCACCACATCTACGTCTTGAGGCTGCTTGACCGGGCTGGGCACGCCCTCATACCAGCGCACGGGACGCACGCAGCTGTACAGGTCCAGCACTTGGCGCAGCGTCACATTCAGGCTGCGGAATCCGCCGCCGACTGGCGTTGTCAGCGGGCCCTTGATCCCAACCTTATATTCGCGAAAGGCCGCGAATGTCTCTTCGGGCATGTAATCGCCGTCATAGACCCCGGCCGCTTTTTCGCCCGCGTAGACTTCCATCCAGGAGATTTGTCGTTTGCCTCCGTAGGCCTTCGCCACAGCCGCATCCCAGATTCGCTTGCTGGCTGTCATGATGTCATAGCCGATGCCGTCGCCTTCAATGAACAGCAAGATTGGGTTGTCTGGCACCTGCATTTTCCCATTGCTGAAGCTGATCTTCTCGCCGGAGTCGGGCACCTTGATTCTGTCGTAAGCCATTACCTACTGGTCTCCTTCGTATGCCGCATCTACTTTTAACGCGCGGCATTATATCATAGTTTGGCTTGCTGCGAATTGGCGGTTTATAATCAGTCGAATCCGTTGACCACTGTCAATCGCCTGGCGTAACACTATTCTTCGGTGGAAATTCTGAATTGGATTCCTGCTCGTGGATCAACCATTCATGCGGTCAACGCTCGCAAATACGTAGCCCATACACCAAGCAAAATAGTGGAATCCGACAAACATGAAAGCGTGTGCGTCCGCTATAATTCGGCAAAGCGCCATTCAACTGGAGGAATGGACGGTGGGAAATTCCGCTGGTCTGCTCAAACTATATTCCCGTACCTCGGACAAATGATGTCTACCATTTCGGTTGTCATTCCCGTATACCGCAGCGAGAATAGCATTGCGCTGCTCGTCAAAGATTTGGCCGCGGAGATGCCAAAGATATCAGACCGCTTTGAACTGATCCTGGTAGAAGATGATGGCGGCGATAACAGCTGGAAGGTCATTGAACAGCTATCAGCGGAATACGATTTTGTGCGCGGCGTCAAACTTATGCGCAATTTTGGGCAGCACAACGCTTTGCTCTGCGGGATACGCGCCGCCCGTTACGACCTGATTGTGACGATGGACGACGACCTGCAGCACCCGACAAACCAAGTTAAGGTACTGGTGGACAAACTCGCTGAGGGCTATGACGTCGTCTACGGTACGCCAACTAACTTGCGGCACGGCCCATTGAGAAACATTGCTTCGCAAACGACGAAAGTCGTTTTGCAAGGTGTAATGGGCGCCGAAACCGCGCGCAACGTCAGCGCGTTTCGCGTTTTTCGTACCAACCTAAGAGACGCTTTCGCACACTTCCGTGGCCCGTTGGTCAATATTGATGTGCTGCTCACCTGGGCGACCAGCAGCTTTGTGGCGATTCATGTGCCGCATGCGCCGCGCACCATCGGCAAGTCTAATTATACATTCGGCAAATTGGTTACCCATGCCTTCAACATGATGACGGGCTTCAGCACGCTGCCCTTGCGTTTGGCCAGCGCGCTCGGATTGGTGATGACGGCGTTCGGCTCGGTGATTCTGGCGTATATCGTTATGAGCCAGTTATTCGCCTTTCGCTTTGAAGTGCCCGGTTTTACATTCACCGCCTCGCTTGTGTCTATATTTGCCGGTGTGCAGATGTTTGCTCTTGGGATAATTGGCGAGTACTTGGCGCGGATGTACCTGCGGATCATGGATCGGCCAGCATACGTAGTCCGCCAAAAGACTGGCAAGACAGTTGAAGACTCCTGATGACAGATCAATTCATTGAAGTTCTGGCATGGGACTCGAAGCACTTCGGTTGCCGCATAGCGCGCGCGAGGCGCCGACAGGTCGACTTAAGTTCCTGCAAAGACCTGGTGGCTGAGTGTCAGAGCCATGACATTGACTGCCTATACTTCTTGGCTGACGCCTCCGACCAGACTACGATCGCTGCGCTGCAATCATGCGGCTTTGATTTTGTCGACATTCGCATCACCTTGTCTGCCCAATACAATGTTTTGCCAGCAATAGGTCGTTTGGACAGCATTCGCTTTCGACTCGGCCAAGAGCGCGACCTGGGTCAACTGCTGCCAATAGCCGGCGCGAGTTACAGCCAGTCCAGGTTCTACATCGATCGGCGGTTTGGCCACGACAGGGCAACGCAAATGTTTCAGATCTGGCTGCGGAAGAGCTTTGGCAAGGCGCCGGACGCCGCGGTAGTTGTGGCGGAAAGAAATGACAGCGCTGTCGGCTTTGTCACCTGCCACTTGCACAAGCCGCCGGGCGAAGGCAACATTGGGTTGGTCGGCGTGGCGGAGTCCGCCCGCGGATTGGGTTGCGCCGGCGGGATGATAAAGTATGCCGCGCGCTGGTTTGCCGGGCAAGGTTTGCATCGCCTGAATGTCGTAACACAGGGGCGGAATATTGCTGCGCAGAGGCTGTATCAACGCAGCGGGTTCGTAACGCGCTCGGTAGAACTGTGGTTTCACAAGTGGTTTGACTAACGCAGCCGATTGTCTTTAACTCTCGACTTGATGTCTGGATGGAAATGACCAGTTATCGTATTCCCTTCAACCGACCGACCTTCCTGGGTACTGAAACCGATTGCATTGCCGACAGTCTGGCCACGTCGCATATCTCTGGCGATGGCAGGTACAGTAAGAAGTGTCACGAATTCCTGGAGCAGACGCTGGGCGTCTCCCGGGCCTTTCTGACGACGTCCTGCACGCACGCGCTGGAGATGGCCGCGCTACTGCTCGATATTCAGCCGGGCGACGAGGTCATCGTCCCGTCTTTCACCTTTGTATCGAGCATCAATGCTTTTGCGCTTCGCGGCGCCAAGCCGATCTTCGCCGATATCAGACCGGATACGCTGAATCTGGATGAGCGAAAGCTGCCCAGCCTAATTAGCGACAGAACGCGCGCTATTGTTCTGGTGCACTATGCCGGCGTCGCCTGCGAGATGGACGCGATCATGGCGCTTGCGAGTCAACACGGCATCGCCGTGGTCGAGGACAGCGCCCACGCGCTCTTCTCCCGCTATAGAGGGCGATATCTGGGCACCTTTGGCCAGCTCGCAACGCAGAGTTTCCATGAAACGAAGAACTTCACCTGTGGCGAGGGCGGCGCCCTGCTGATCAATGACGACAGCTTGATCGAGCGCGCCGAAATCATTCGCGAGAAAGGCACAAACCGCGGCCGCTTCTTCCGTGGGCAGGTGGACAAATACACCTGGGTTGACCTGGGCTCCAGTTATCTGCCATCCGATATGCTGGCGGCCTATCTCTGGGCGCAATTCCAACGCGCGGACGACATCCAGGCGCGGCGGCGGGAGATCTGGGAACGCTATGACGAAGGCCTGGCTGATTGGGCGACCGCAAACGATGTACAATTGCCCACAGTGCCCGACTATTGCGAGCAGTCCTACCACATGTATTACCTGGTGCTGCCGTCATTCAAGGCGCGAACGGCGCTGATTCAACACCTCAAAGATCGCGGGATTCTGAGCGTTTTCCACTATCTGCCGCTGAATCTGTCGGACATGGGCCGGCGCTATGGGGGAAAAGCCGGCGACTGCCCGGTGGCCGAAACTGTGGCCGACCAGCTGCTGCGCCTGCCATTCTTCTACGCGCTGACGCCAGTTGAACTCGAAGACGTCATCAGCTCAATTGTCGCGTTTGAATCGTGGGATTAAACAGCTCTTCAATCTGTGATACAATGTACCTGGTGCGAGATACCTTCGACCCGTATTCACGACTTATAACATGCCGCAGACAAAGGCATGAGCAGAGTTGAATGGCGAGAGGCCGAAGCGGAGCAATTAGATCGGCTGTTATCTTCGAAACACCAAATAACCTCGAACGACCCACGACAATGAATGTCGGCGGGCAATTACTGCTTGGAGAGCACTCTAAATGGCAAAACAACCGAAATTCAAAATAACTCCGATTGGGGGCTTGGGGGAGATCGGCAAGAATATGACTCTCTTTGAGCTCGGAGGCGACGGCTTCCTGATCGATTGCGGCATCATGTTTCCCGCAAACGACATGCACGGCGTCGATTACATCATCCCCGACTTTCGTTGGCTGGAAGAGCGCGATGACATTCGTTTGCACGGCATCTGCTTCACGCATGGTCACGAAGATCATATCGGCGCGGTGACGCATCTGGTCAAAGCCTTTCCCGACCTCCCGCTCTACGCGACCCCGCTTACCTCGGGCTTGCTGCAAGTCAAGCTCAAGAATGCCCGGCTGCTGAAAACGACCGAGCTGAATACTTTTGAAGCAGGCGACAAAATTCAGATCGGGCCATTCAAGCTGGAAAGCTTTCATGTCTGCCACAGCATCCCTGATTGCGTCGGCTATGGCATCAACACGCCCTATGGCGTCGTGGTCGTCACCGGCGACTACAAGTTCGACAACACGCCCGTGCACGGCCGCAAGACTGACTACGCTCGCTTGGCGGGTTTCGCGCAGCGCGGCGTTGCGTTGCTGCTGGCGGATAGCACCAACTCGGATAAAGCGGGCTGGACGCAATCCGAGGCGGTCATCGGCGATGCCCTGGATCGCGTCTTTCGGCAAGCCAAGGGCCGCATCATGGTGGCCACATTTGCCTCGCTGATGTCGCGGGTGCAGCAAGTCGTGAATGCCGCGCGCAACCACAAGCGCAAGGTCTGCATCACCGGCTATACCATGTCTGAATACGCCAAGATCGCGCGCAAGCTGGGTTATCTGAATGTGGCCGACGACATGCTGATCAACATCGGCCAGGCGCAGAACATGCCGGCGCACAAAGTGGTCTTCATGGTAACGGGGTCTCAAGGCGAGCCCTCGGCCGTCTTGGGCAAGCTGGCCAGCGGCCGTCATCGCCAGCTGGATGTGCGCGAGAACGATACCATCATCCTGTCATCGCATCCTATTCCCGGCAACGAAGAGATGGTCTACCGCACCATTAACCGCTTGATCGAGCGTGGCGCGGATGTCATCTACGATCCCATCGAGTCGGTGCATGTATCCGGCCACGCCTGTCAAGAAGAAATGCGACTCATGCTGAATCTGGTGCAGCCCAAGAATCTGATACCCGTGCACGGCGAAATTCGCCACTTGCACTTGCACGCCAAGCTGGCTGTGGACAACGGCATGCGCGCAAAAGACGTCACGGTCATATCGAACGGCACCACTGTCGAGCTGGACGGGCGCGGCGTCACAGTCGGCGAGCGGCAGCCGGGCGGCTATGTGTTTGTGGATGGCAGCGGGGTCGGCGACGTCGGGCGCGCCGTGATTCGCGACCGCGAGATCCTGGCGAAAGACGGCTTCGTCCTGGTCAGCGTCAACGTGGACCAGCGCAGCGGCGAGTTGGTGGACCAGCCGCGGATCGTGTCGCGCGGCTTTGTTTATCTGCGAGAGGCGGAAGACTTCCTGGCCCAAATTCGCGAGAATATCACCCATACGGTCAGTCGCAGCCGGCGTAATCTCAACGGCAATCGGCAATCCTTGGTAGAGGAGAATCTGAGCAAGCTCATCTACAACGAGACCAAACGCCGTCCCATGATCTTCAGCATCGTAAACGAAGTCTAGGCCTGGGGTCGCGTTTGGCGCCCGGAATCAGGCAACCATTTCTGGATCCGCCGCGTATTACTGTTGGAAAACAATAGGGAGAACGCATCCCGATGAGTCAGCCCGTCATTGAAGCGCGCGATGTCACGCGCCACCTGAAGCTGGGAACGCATGTCGTACGTGCCTTGCGTGGCGTCGACCTGGAGATTCATCGTAATGAGATGGTCGGCATCATCGGGCCGTCGGGCAGCGGCAAAAGCACGTTGCTGGGCATCATCGGCGGCCTGGACAGCCCAACCAGCGGCACGATCGCTATCGACGGCGTCGATGTAACGCACATGAGCGAGGGCGCCTTGACCGACATCCGCAACCAGAAGATTGGTTTCGTCTTCCAATTCTTCAATCTGATTCCGACTTTGACCGCCCTGGAAAATGTCGCCCTGCCGATTGAATTCGCCCAGGTCAGGCGTCACAAACCCTTCAAGCGAGCCGAAGATCTGCTGGAAATGCTGGGGCTGGGCAGCCGCCTGCACCACCGCCCCAATGAGCTCAGCGGCGGGCAGCAGCAGCGCGTCGCCATCGCCCGCGCCTTAGCCAACGACCCGCCGATTCTGCTGGCGGATGAGCCCACCGGCAACCTGGACTCTCATTCCGGCGAAACGGTTTTGGAGGCGCTTTCGACGATTCGAGACGAAAACGGCACCACCGTGGTCCTGGTCACACATGATCAGTCGCTGGCGGCGCGGATGGACCGCGTGCTTTCGCTGGTCGATGGGGTGATTGTCGCGGGCAACGGCGCTACCGGTACAGAATGAATGTCCGCGTGTCGTGTCTCGTATTTTTTGGACCTGCCTTATTCCCAGCGAAATCATGTCGAAAACTGTAGGGGCGACTCGGTGAGTCGCCCGTAGGTGGCATAACGTGGTGGTGGCGAGCCAAGGCGCGCGCCTACACAGTCTCGTTGAAGGCAGTTCAATATTTTGCGCGTTTAAGACACGCGCTATAATCCAGCATCGAGACTACGCAATTCGAGAAGGACAAGCGATGGCGGACGAATTCTTTGCGGTCGAGGTGGCCGGCATCCAGCGCAAGCTGCCGCTCATGGAGATCAAGCCCGGTGTCAAGATTGCCATTCTAAATATTTTGGGCGATTATGAGTTTGTCAACGCGGTCAGCGCGGAGTTAGCGCAAGCCCTGGCGGACAAGCCGATCGACGTGCTGGTCACCGCCGAAGCCAAGTCCATCCCGCTGGCGCATGCGCTCAGCACCCTTATGCAATTGCCCTATGTAGTCCTGCGCAAGTCGCACAAACCCTACATGGGGGAAGCGCTGCAGAGCGAGACGCTGAGCATCACGACTGGCGAGCCGCAAACGCTATTCCTCGACGAGAAGGACCGCCGCCTGGTAGCCGGCAAGCGCATCGCCATCCTGGATGACGTGATTTCTACCGGGAGTACGCTACAGGGCATGCGCCTGATCATGGACAAGGCCGGCGCCAATGTCGTGGCGGAAACAGCCATCTTTACCGAGGGCGATCGCGCGCGATGGCACGACATCGTGGCCTTGGGGCATTTGCCCGTGTGGGTGGACGAGTAAGCCCTCAGCGGCGCGGCGCAATGGGGCGGCGCTCGCCAGCAAAGCATTGACGCGCATGGAATCGCTCTGATATGGAGTCCAATTTCTCTTCGCGGACTACAGTTGCAGTATTCTTGATGCTGGTGATTGTATTGGCCCTGTCTGGCGCGCTACTGCTTCGCTTAAGACAGGAGCCAACCCGCATCACCATTCATCCTCCGCTGCCGACCGATACCCCGGTGCCAACACCGACTCACGAACCCATCCTGGTATATGTTACCGGCGCAGTGGCGAATCCCGAGCAGACCTACGCCTTGCCTTGGGGCAGCCGCGTACAGGACGTGCTGGCAGCCGCCGGCGGCCTGACCGACGCCGCCAACCGGTCAGCGGTGAACCTGGCCGCCATTGTTCGCGACGGCGACCAGATTCACGTCGAAGCGACCACAGGCAACGCAGCGGCATTCGAGCTGGCGACGCCTTCCGGCGGCGTGCGCGTCCGTATCAATTCGGCATCCCAAGAGGAGCTGGAAACGCTGCCGGGCGTCGGCCCAGTCACAGCGCAGCGCATCATTGAGTACCGCGAACAGGTTGGCGAGTTCACGGGCTTGGCCGATCTGGATCAGGTATCGGGAATTGGGCCCAGGACATTGGAGAATCTGCAGGACCAACTCGCCTTCGATTAGCAGATTCGGGCGCCGCTGCGCGCGTCAAAGAACAGAGCGCGCGACCAGTCCAGGCGGCAATGGACGGTATCGCCCGGGCTGTGCTCTTCGCCCAGCGGAACTTGAATGCGCCAGCGCCTTTTTCTGAGCCACACTTCCAGCAGCAAGAATTTCTCGGCGTAGTAGGGAATCGCCCGGTCGACAATCGCCGGGATTCCCTCTTGCTCATCGCAAAGACAAATATGTTCCGGGCGGATGCCGACGATCACTTCTGTACCGTCCGGGCGAGGGCCGGGCAAAGGCGCTCTGCCCATGTAGCTGCCGTCCCATTCGCCATCTTGTACGCGCCCCCAGAAGGTGTTGATCGTTGGCGTACCGAGGAATTCAGCCACGAACAAACTATTGGGATCGTCATGCAAGGCTTCGTAGGCCCCCGATTGCATGATCCGTCCGGCGTTAAGAACGACGATACGGTCGGCGATGCTCATCGCTTCTACCTGGTCGTGCGTCACATAAACCAAAGTAACGTTGAACTCCTGAATGAGACGCTTCAGCTCGACCCGCGCCTGGCCGCGGAACTTGGCGTCCAAATTGGCGAAGGGCTCGTCAAAAAGCAGCAGTTCCAGGTCGCGGGCGAAGGCGCGCGCGATAGAGACGCGTTGTTTCTCGCCGCCGGACAGACTGCGGGGAAAGCGTCCCATGAGGCGCTCGATGTCGACGCCGGTGATCTTGGCCACGGTTTTGACGTGCGCCGGCACTTCCGCTTCGCGGTCGCGCAGCCGCAGGAAGAAGCCGACAGTCTTGCGACTCTCCCAATGCGGAATCAGCACATAATTCTGGAAGACCATGCCGATGCCGCGATCGCCGACGGCTATGGCATCCAGCGGCACATCATTGTAATAGATCTCGCCCGTGTCCGGCTGATCCAACCCGGCAATCAGCCGCAGCAGCGTGGTTTTGCCACAGCCCGATGGACCCAGCAGGACGACCGCCTCGCCATCCTCGATCTGCAAGTTGAAATCTTTTATCGCCAGGACAGGCGTCAATTTGCGACTCTTGTCGTAGAAGGTCTTGCTGACATTCTTTAGCGTCACTGTCCTCATCGCGGCGCTCTCGGCATTTGGAACTGCCGCCTAGGATAACACACAGGCTAACGCGCGGCAGAAACTTGGCAAAGCCAGTCGCGCTATAGCCGGGACTTTGCAGGCTATTGTATAATCCAGGTAACGAGTCGCGTATTCTTTGTCCATGCATAACAACGGAGCCACGCTTTGAGCCAGACGATTCAGCCGGATCGGATACCGATAAGCAGCGCCGCGGATTGGCAGCCGGATCCCAAGAGCCCGCGGCGCCGGCCGCCCTGGATCCGCGTACGCGCGCCCAGCGGCGAAACCTACGAAAAAGTGCGCCAATTGATGCGCGGCAAGACGCTGCACACGGTTTGCGAAGAAGCGCAATGCCCCAACCTCGGTGAATGCTGGGGCAAAGGCACAGCAACCTTCCTGATGATGGGCGATACCTGCACGCGCAGCTGCGGCTTCTGTGATATCAAGACCGGGCGTCCCAGCCCACTCGATTGGCAGGAGCCGAATCGAATCGCCGAGAGCGTGCGAGCGATGGGACTGCAGCATGTCGTGATCACCAGTGTCAATCGCGATGACCGACCAGATGGCGGCGCTCCCTTGTTTTCGATGGTCATCCGCCGCATTCGTCAGCTTCAGCCGGGCTGTTCGATCGAAGTATTGATTCCGGACTTCAAAGGCAGCGAACTGGCGCTGAAGATCGTGATGGATGCCCAGCCGGAAATCCTCAATCACAACGTGGAGACCGTGCCGCGGTTGTTCAAACGCGTGCAGCCGCAAGACCGCTACGAGTGGGCGCTGGCGACCTTGGAGAATGCCAAGAAGATGGATGCGCTTGTCCTGACGAAGAGCGGGATCATGCTGGGTCTGGGTGAGACGCTTGACGAAGTGCTGGATACCATGGCCGATCTAGTCAATGTCGGCGTCGATATTTTGACGCTGGGCCAATATTTGCAACCCAGCAAACGTCACCTGCCGATTGAGCGTTATTATACGCCGGACGAGTTCGATCAATTGCGCGAGCGTGGCCTGGACATGGGCTTCAAGTGGGTGGAGAGCGGCCCGCTGGTGCGCAGCAGTTACCGCGCCGCGGAGCAAGTGCGCGAATTGTCGGGCCTGGAGCATTTCCGCTTGCGTGAAGCCGGGCTCGGCTGAGCCTGCAGCGCGTTGCCGGACGGCCAGACTTAGTTAAGCAGTGTAATTTTGCCGGTGAGTCAAGTCACAGAGGGAATCACATGAGCGCGTTTTTTGCCAATCGTCGCAGTCAGTCAGACGTTGAAGCGCCGGAATCGGTTTCTGTTGTGCCGGCGGGACGGCCAGTGGGCTTTGATACGGTCATCGGCTCCAATACGCATTTTGAAGGCGCCTTTGCCAGTTCCGGCAACGTGCGCATGGATGGCCAATTCAGTGGTTCGCTGGAAATCAGCGGCAATATCCTGGTCGGCGAAGCGGCTGATATCCGCGCCGACATCAACGCGCGCAACGTGTCCATCGCCGGCACAGTGCGCGGCAATGTCACCGGCAATAAGGTACAGTTGCTGCGAACCGGTCGCATCTGGGGCGATATCAGCGCCTCTGCCTTGACCACCGAAGAGGGCGCCTTCATCGACGGGAAGATCACCATGGTGGGGCACTCGGCTGCTTCCGGCGAGGACAGCGCCGAGCGCGAGCTTGCGCTTACCGATGCGGACGGGGCGCTCGCAGGGGAGGCTGATTCCGTGGACGATGCCCAAGATGAGAGTGCCGGCGCCGACGACGCCGAGACGGAAATAGTCGACGAGTCCGCGCGCTAAGGTGCTTCAGATGGCGTTGGCGGTGATGCCGCCGTCAAGCACAAAGACGGCCCCGGTTGTATAGTCGGAAGCTGATGACGCCAGGAATAGGGCGATGCCGGCCATGTCGCCGGGCTGGCCGATGCGGCCGGCGGGCGTCCGCGCCAGGACCTGCCCCAATAGATCTTCATTCCCCCAAAGCGCCTGCGCAAACTTTGTTTTCACCAAGCCCGGCGCGATGGCGTTCACCTGGATATTTTCCGGCCCTAATTCGGTCGCCAGTGTCTTCGTGAGGCTGATGACAGCGGCCTTGGTGACGCTGTAAATGCCTTGATAGCGCCCAGGATTCAAGCCGACGATGGAGGCCACGTTGATGATCTTGCCGCCGCCGCACGCGCGCATCCGCTTGACTGCGGCCTGTGTCAACCAGACGTTGCCCATCAGGTTGACGTCAATGGTCTTGCGCCAATAGCTGTCATCGGCTTCCAGGATTGTGCCGAAATGAGGGTTGGTGGCCGCGTTGTTGACCAGGATATCCAGCCGGCCGTAGCGCTCTGCCGTGGCTTCCGCCAAGTCCTTGAGCGCTTGTTTGTCGCCATTATGCGCTGCGATGCCGACCGCTTCCCCGCCCGCCGCGCAAATCTCCCGCGCAGCCTCGTCCAACGCGTCTTGCCTGCGGCTCGATAGCACGACTTTGGCACCGGCCAGCGCAAGATTTTCAGCGATGGCTTTGCCAATCCCGCGTGAGGCGCCGGTTACGATGGCCACACGTCCGCTTAGGTCGAAGGCGTCGGTATTTGTCATGCTCGATCTCGCGGCACGCTGCCGAGCAAGGGAATGCCCAGCCGGCGCAAATCGTCCTGGTGATAAATGGTCTGGTCGATATATTCGGCGAAGAAGGCCAGTGCCAGACCGATAAGAACTGCAATGCCCAGCCGCATCAGCGGAGCGAAGCGGTTGGTCAGCGGCGTTGGGGCTGCGCTTACGGTGGCTTGATCCAGGATCGTCACCTGCGCGGAGTCGCCGCCAAGCTGCGGGAAATAGGCCTGGCTACGAGTCGTCAGCACCTGTATGGCGGCGTCGACTATTTCACGCAGCGCTTCGCTGTTTTGATGGCTGAAGTAGATGACGCCGACATTACGCACGTTGTCCGCGGCGACCTGCAAGCTGTCCAGCGGTGTATCGGGCTCGGCCAGCTGGCTTTGAATTTCTTGGCGAAAGCTGGAACTGCGCACCCAGTCGGTCAAGGCGTCGACGGTATGCTCGGATGCTCGCCAGACATCGGTGTAATCGCCATCGCGTTCCGGCAGATTAAGAGCCTGCGCGGCGCTGTATGTAATCTGTGCGCTGTATCCGCTCAGGCCGGCGCTTGACGGGCGAACAAGCTCCGGGACTGCGATGACGGCGGCCAGCGTGACCGGCAAAACGATCAGCCACCAACGCCGGAGAAAGACGCGAAAAAGTTCTGCAAAATCCATTCTGTTCATCTCTCCACTGCAGCGACGGGATCTTGAAAAGTAAACTTGCGCCTGGCTTGATGAGCTTGCCAGGCTTGCTCGACAAAGGCGCTGATGCGCTCGCGGAATAGCGCCGAATCGAATCGCAGCGCCAGGCGGCGTATCGTCTCGGGATCATAAGCGCCGGCGTCAAAGCGACGCAACACCGACTTGAGGGAGTCCGCAGAAGCCTCTTTGAAGAATTCGCCAGTTACCGCCGGCAAAACGGTGTCCAGGGCGCCGCCGCCACGATAGGCGATAACAGGTCTGCCGGCGGCCTGCGCCTGCACCGGCGTGATGCCGAAGTCTTCCAGGCCGGGGAATAGCAGCGCCTGGCACTTTGCCACTAGATGGGGCAGCGCGTCATCGGCGACGTATCCCAGAAACTCTACACTCTCGCCGGCAAGCGTCCGCAAGCGGTCAAGGTCACGGCCGGCGCCGGCGATCTTGAGCGGGAGCCCCAATTCGCTGGCGGCGCGAACGGCCAGGTCGATCCGTTTGTAGGGGGCCAGACGCGAAACGATTAAGAAATAGTCCTCTACGGCGTCCGAGCTGACGGGCTGGAAGCGCTCCGTCTCAACTGGCGGGAATATCACTGCCGCGTCGCGACTGTAGAAGCGGCGGATGCGTTCTTTGATGGCGCTGCTGATTGCCACGAAGTGGGAGACGCGCTGCGCGGCGGCGTAATCCCAGCGTTGGAGCAGGGAGACTATCGGTTTGAGCAAGGCGCTCGCCAATGGGGACACATTCTCGCCCGCCAAGTAATTGTCCAATTGCCAGACGTAACGCGTGGGGGTCAAGCAATAGCAGATGTGCAGCGCGCGCGCGTCAAATTGAAAGCCGTGGCAGAAGCCGCTTTTGTTGCTCAAGATGACATCGTACCCCGACAGCCGCAAGTTGTTCCACGCCAAAGGATAGAGCGGCAGGTACATTTGGTGTCGGCGCTGTATCGCCGGCAGCTTGTCGGTCCACAGCGTTCGGATATCCCAATTGCGGTAGTGTTCGGGCATGGTCTGCGGCGCATAAATACTGGTATAAATCGGACTCGCTGGGTATTGGCGCGCGAGTGTATCCAGCACATCTTCCGCGCCGCCAATTTGGTTCAGCCAGTCGTGTACCAGCGCGAGCTTCAATCGAGATTCTCCGAGAATTTTTCGCTGATGATACCACGAATGCGCAATGGGCTTCAGGTGCTGAATGTCTCTTTGACCGGCTCGAAGGAGCGCCGGTGCTCGGCGCAGGGACCATAGCGGCGCAGGGCGCGACGGTGCGTTTCGGTACCGTAGCCCTTGTGTTGCGCGAAACCGTATTGTGGGTAAAGGGCGTCCAGCTCGCGCATGCGCGCGTCGCGCCAGACTTTGGCGATGACGCTGGCGCAGGCGATACTGAGCGAATGCTTGTCGCCGTTTACGATGCTGACTTGCGGGATATCGCGACGCTCGGGCCACAGCATGTAGTCAAGGAAGAGGCAGTCCGGCCGAATATCCGAATTCTTCAGCGCCAGCTCGAGGGCGCGCTGCATGGCTGCTTTGGTCGCAGGGACAATGCCGAGATAATCGATTTCTTCAGCCGAGCTGCAGCCGATGCCCCAGGCCAAGGCCAGCTCCTTGATCGTCTCATCGACCGACTCGCGTTGTGAGGCACTCATCTCTTTGCTGTCGCGCACGCCACGCAGCAGACGGCTAAGATCTTTCCGCTCCAGCGGTAACGCGACCGCCGCGGCGGTTACCGGTCCAGCCAGTGGTCCACGTCCCGCCTCGTCAATGCCGACAATGCAGCGGCAGCCGGCACGAAGGTAATGGCGTTCATGGTAGAGGCTGGCTGTTTTTGGCGGCTTACTTGGTCCGCTCATAAAGTCCCAGGCGCCAATTGCGGCGGATCTCCCAGATTTCGCGCAGCAGCTTGACGGAATCGTCCCAGAGGCGCATGGTGGAATAGGGATCGTAGTACCAGGTAATCGGCTGCTCTTTGACCTTGTAACCGCGCCGTTTGGCGATATACAGCAACTCGACGTCAAAGCCGATGCCATTCATCCGCTGCACCTGGAACAAGTCTTCCGCCACATCGGCGCTGAAGAGCTTGAAGCCGCACTGCGTGTCTTCGTAATCGTTAAGCGCCGCCAGCTTAATGATGAAGGTGGCGATCCGCCCCATTATGTGTCGATACTCCGGCTCGTCCACGCGCACCGCGCCCGGCGCTTCCCGGCTGGCGATGACGATGTCGTAGCCCGTGGTCTCAGGCGGCAAGAATCCGGCCAGATCGTCAATCCGCATGGATAAGTCAGCGTCACAAATGAAGCGCCAATCGCCCTGCGCCGCCAGCATACCCTGTTTGACCGCCAAGCCTTTGCCGCGGATGCCGTCCGGCGACTGAATCACGCGGATGCGGTCGGATTCGCGCGCCGCCGCCTGCGCGACTTCGTAGGTCCGGTCGTGGCTGCCGTTCTCGACGATGATGACCTCGGCCGCGAAATCTTGTTGGTCCAGGAAACAGTTGATCTGCTCCAGGCTGGGCGGCAAGCGACTGGCCTCATTGTGCGCTGGAATCACAATGCTCAGAAATGGATTGCTCAACGACCGGTCTCCAGTGGGCGGAATCGGAACTTGTCGAATCGTGCTCGGTTAATCATACGTCAGAATGAGCATTTGTACACATTGGGGTGAGGATCGGTACTGCCGCAAAGTGCCGGCCGACTGCTACGGGCGCGTTAGTATGCTATCCAAATAGTCGTCAGTTACCCGCTTCAGCGCTTGAACTTGCCGGCGCTTTGCCAAGACTCCCCGCAATGTCAGCAGCCCGCGCATCATGCCTCGCAGCCGCGCTCGCGCTTCGGGTCCGCGCCAAGCCTTTAGCGCAGCCATTGCCAATGATGTTTGGCGGGCCAGTATGCGCCTGGCATATTTTCGCAGCAGGCTCTCCGGCATATTCTTTGCCAGCAGCCAGATGCTGTTGCGGCCGTCGAAGTAACTGGCCGTCACGCCGCCGCCGCTGGCCGAGAGGTGATGATAGACGATGGCGCTGGGCGCGTACCATACTTTGTAACCCGCAAGCTGGGCTCGCCAGGCCAAGTCGGCGTCTTCAAGCAAGAAGAAAAAATCATCGTCTAGCATGCCGATATCGGCGAGCATCGACCGACGATACGCCGCCGCGCCGCCGCAGGCCGAGAAAACGTATTCGCCCTCATCATACTGCCCCGTGTCAATCTCCCAGGCGCCGCGATTGCCGGCACGGCCGTCGATCGTAAAATAGTCGCCAGCGGTATGCAAGCGATCACGTTGATCGAAAAGCAGCATCTTGCTGGCGACAATGCCCGCTTGCGGGCGCGCTGCGAAGGACGCGATGAGTTCCTCGGCCCAGTGCCCGTCGGCTTCCGTATCATTGTTGAGCAAAGCGACTATTTCGTTCTTGGCGGCTTCTATGCCGATGTTGCACGCGCCGGTGAAGCCGCGATTCTCGGTCAGCTCGATGAGAACGACTTCGGGATAGTTTTCGCGTATGAATGCTTGCGAGCCGTCGCTGGAGGCGTTGTCTACGATGATTATGGTTAGTTCCGCGCAAGTTTGCCGCCGCAGCGAGTCCAGACATGCCGCGAGGAAGCGCTTGCCGTTCCAATTGGGAATGACAACAGACAGGCCTGGCTCGGCCATCAATCCGAGCCCTCAGCATCCAGAAAGGCGCGCAGTGCCTCTTGCCAGGGGCGCAGGCGCAACCCAATGCTGGCGCCGGCGTAATTCGCCAAGGCTGTCTGCTCCGGCGGAAAAGACGGCCGCTGCCACTCATGGCGGCTGATTTTTTCGATAGTCGTCTCGGCGTAACCGGCGTAATCGAGGATGCTGCGCGCGAAACCCCAGCGGCTGACCGCGTCTTCATTAACCAGGTGATAGATACCGTAGCGCTCGCTTACGATCAGCCGGGCAATGGCAGCCGCCAGGTCGCTGGCATAAGTGGGATTGGCGACTTCATTGGTGACGACCCGCAGCGGTTTTCCCGCGCCGGCGGCAGCCAGAATGGCCTGGATGAAGTTGCCGCCGCCGTGAGCGAATAACCACGAGGTACGGACGATGTAGTGTCGCGGATTGACCTGGGCAATGGCGCGTTCGCCATACCACTTGCTGTAGCCGTATGGGTTGATCGGGTTCGGGCAATCATATTCGCTGTATGGTCGCCCGTGCATCCCGTCGAAAACTTCGTTGCTGCTGATGTAGAGCATGGGAGTGCCGACGCCGGAAGTAAGGGCGGCCAAGTGCGCGGTAGCCAGCCCGTTCGCCGACAGCGCTCTCTGCGGGTCAAGCGCGCAGCCGTCGACATCGGTCCAGGCGGCTGCATGCAGAACGATTTCCGGCGCAAATTCCTGGAGCAAGCGCCGGCAGGCATCGTAATCGGTCAAGTCCGCGGTGGCGCTGACATCACTGACAATGTCAGTCGTGATGAGGTCGTGTTTATCAGCGAGCTGCCGGCAGAGTTGACGTCCCAGCCGTCCGGCGGCGCCGGTGATCAAGACTCGCATGAGAACTAAACCTTTTCAGTGGGCGCCATCAATCTGCTCCCGGAATACATTCGGCGGGCTTACTTTACCGACGCCAGACGCTCTGCGTACTGCTGTTTGTAGTAGTCCATGTATGCGCCCGTCTTGATTTTGCGCCACCACCACTCGTTTGCCTGATACCAGCGCACGGTCGCATCCAGACCGGTTTCAAAGTCGAATTGCCGGCGCCAGCCCAAGGCGCGCGCCTTTTCCGCCGACATGGCGTAGCGCCGGTCATGCCCCTCGCGGTCTGGCACATGGCGAATCAGCGAATCGGGCTTGCCCAGTAAGTCCAGAATGCGCGTCGTCACCTCAATGTTATTGCGCTGATTTTCGCCGGCGAGATTGTAGGCTTCTCCTGTAACACCGGAATGCAGAATGAGGTCGACGCCGCGCGCGTGGTCATCGACGTAGAGCCAATCGCGGATTTGCTCGCCATCGCCGTAAAGCGGCAGCGGGCGGTCGTCAATGGCTTCCGTTGTGAAAAATGGCACCAGCTTTTCCGGATATTGATAAGGACCGTAGGTATTGCTTCCCCGCGTAATCACCACGTCCATGCCGTAGGTGACATGGTAGGCCCGAACCATCAATTCACCGCCGGCCTTGCTGGCGGCGTAGGGGCTGTTGGGCAAGAAACGGTCGTCTTCCAGCGACGAGCCGTCTTCGATATCGCCGTAGACTTCATCGGTGGAAACCTGGCAGAAACGTTCGATGCCGTGCTTGCGGCCTTCGTCAAGCAAAATGTAAACGCCGACGACATCGGTGTGGATGAAGGCGTCGGGGGCCAGGATGCTGCGATCGACGTGGCTCTCCGCCGCGAAGTTGACGACCGTGTCGATGCGGTAATCGCGCAGCACGCGACTGACGGCAGAACGATCGGCCACATCGCCGCGCTCGAAACGGTAATTCTCCTCATCGCTCACCGGCAGCAAATTATCGACATTGCCCGCGTAGGTCAGCTTGTCAAAGCAGATGATGTTGTAATCGGGATAGCTGGCGACCATGTGCCGCACAAATGCGCTGCCAATGAAACCGGCGCCGCCCGTCACCAAGATATTCTTCATGTGGACCGTCCCACGCGGATTATTGCTGCTGTCAAACCCATAAGGTACCGTGATCGCCGAGATTCATTTTTAAGCCGCTGGGCCGGCCGCTGCTGCGCTTGACTGTGGCGTTGCGGCCTATCAGGCTATCGCGCAAGGTGCGTTCGATATCCATAACGCGGCTGTTTTCCAGGATGATGCTGCGCTCGATCTCACAATTGCGGATCGTGCAGCCGTGATAGATGCTGGTGAAGGGACCAACGTAGCTGTTCTCGATGAGCGTGTCCTTGCCGATGATGGTGGGACCGCGGACGATGCTGTTACAGATGCGGGCGCCGGCCTGCAGGGTCACGCGCGAATCGACCGAGGACTGCTCGCCGATGACCGCAGATTCGTGTACCGTCGGCGTCAGCTCCTCCAGGACGTGGCTGTTGGCGTCGAGCATGTCGGTGGGCTTGCCGGTATCAATCCACCAGCCCGCATGAACGTGGGGAAAGACTGTATATCCCTTGTCGATCAGCCACTGAATGGCGTCCGTGATTTCGTACTCGCCCCGTGCGGACGGTTCAATGGCGTCCACGGCTTCAAATATGTGCTGGTCGAACATATATATGCCGACCAGCGCCAGATTGCTGGGCGGCGCTTGCGGCTTTTCAATCAACTCTTCGATGCTGCCGTCAGCTCGCATTTTCGCTACGCCGTAGGCCGACGGATTCTCCACTTCTTTGAGCACAATCTGGCTGTTCCAACTGTTGTCAGCGAAGTCTCGAATCAAGCTGCTGATGCCGCCTTCAATGACATTGTCGCCAAGGAACATCACAAAGGGACTGTCGTCAAGAAATTCACGCGAAATCTTGACCGCGTGCGCCAGACCGTCCGGGCTATCCTGCGGAATATAGGAAAGCTCGACATCCCATTGCGAGCCGTCGCCCAGCGCTTCCTTGATTTCGCTGGCGGTGTGCCCGACCACGATGCCGACTTCGCGAACGCCGGCTTCGCGGATCGCTTCAATGACCCGCACCAGCACCGGCTTGTTCGCTACGGGAATCAGCTGTTTGGCGCGCGTGTAGGTCAGCGGATAGAGTCGTGTGCCCTTGCCGCCGCTGAGGATGAGTCCCTTCATCGTGGCGCTGCTCTCCTTTAATCGCTCGAGATCGTCATGACCCGCCCCTGACCTATACAGCCGCCGGCGCGCAAACCCTCAGCGGCCGCCGGCTGACGCAACCGGGACTTGCCAGAAGGCGGGCTCAGTAGGCGACTCGGTTCTCGCGCGGCGCGTTGGTCAGCACAGCGCCGACAATGCGCACATGTACCCGCTCCAGGGCCTGGCGCGCCTGCGCGGTATGATCCCGGCGCGTGTCCCCGGCGCGGATCGCCAGCAGCGCGCCGTCCAGTTTGATGCCCAGAAGCGCGGCGTCCGTCGCCGCCAGAATCGGCGGACTGTCAAACAGAACATAATCAGCCTGCTCCGTCAACGCCGCGATGATGGCCTCCATGCGTTTTCCGCCTAATAGATCGGCCGGATTGGGCGGCGAATCGCCCGCCGTCACGATCTGCAAATTATCGACCTCGCTGGCCTGGACCGGCGCGTCCGCTATGGCCGAATCGTCCAGCATCATGCCGCTGAGCCCGCGGCTGTTGTTGATGCCCCAAATGTCGTGCTGCTTGGGCTGACGTAAATCGGCATCCACCAGGATCGTCTTGTTGCCGCCTTGCGCGAAGGTTACCGCCAGATTCGCCAGCGTAATGCTCTTCTGATCGTCACGCGCGGCCGATGTCACCAGCAGGGTGCGGATTGGGTCTTCTACGCTGCTGAACATCAGATTGGTGCGCAGGCTGCGGTAGGCTTCGGCTGCGGCCGATCGCGGCTGCGAAAGCGTTATCAAGTTTGAATTCGCCATATCTGCTCCTGCGCCAGGCGCAATGCCTTTCTGCAGTCATTGTAGTACAACTGCCGATTTGGCGTCAGACGAAAGCGCGCCCGTCTCAACTGAAGTCGGCGGACTGGTAAAAGCGAGCGCAGGCTGCGGCGCAGCGGCGCTCACAGGCTTGCGCAGCCCGGCTTTTGGGTTATTATCAGTCAACCTGTGTCTGAACTCAATTATGCATATATGGATTAACATTGCGTTGGCAACGGAAATGCTCTTATAATTTTAGCAATGGGGCTAACTAGGACTGCGGCCATTTAGTGGCCGTTCGACCGCGGAAAGAGACAGACAGTCAAATGGGCAAACATGAAACGATGAGGCCCGCCAGTTTGGAAAACGGCGTCAGGCAGAAACTCGAATCGTCTGAATTGCTGAACCGCTTTGGCCTGGATGCCGTACCTGTGGACGAAGCCGCCGTACAGCGCTCGGTAGAAGATTTGCTAAGCGCCATCGGTGAGAATCCCAACCGGCAGGGGCTGATTGATACACCCAGGCGGGTCGCCAAAGCCTATCAGGAATTGGTGAGCGGATACACGGCCGATCCGGTGAACTTGGTCAACAACGCGGTATTCGACATCGAGTACGATGACATGGTTATCGTCAGCGATATCGAATATTACAGCTTGTGCGAGCACCACATGCTGCCCTTCGTCGGCCACGCCCACGTCGCCTACATGCCCAACGGTAAAGTGCTCGGGCTGAGCAAGATTCCGCGCATCGTCGATATGTTTTCCCGCCGCCTGCAAGTGCAAGAGCGCTTAACGCGTCAGATCGCCGAGTTTCTGGTCGAGGTATTGGATCCCAAGGGCGTAGCTGTAGTCATGACGGCGCAGCATATGTGCTCGATGATTCGCGGTGTGATGAAGCACGACGCCAACATGACGACCAGCGCGATGCTGGGCGACTTCCGCTATAACCAGGACACCCGCAACGAGTTTCTAATGCACATTGAGCGCTCCAAGCGAAAATAGTCCAAACGACTTTGAACGCGAGCACGACGATTGCGCTACTTGATTTGTTGATCGCTTGCGGCGAATTCCGGCTATGCTATAATGCCCTATGTCGTGGATGTATTGTCCGCGGCACTCATCAAGAGCGAGTGAGAGAACCGGCTCATTGATCTCGCGGCAACCCCCGAATTTTCAGGGACGGTGCTAAGTCCGGCAGAGTGCATTACTCTGGCAGATGAGCGTAACAGACTGAACTGTGCCTGCGCCCGCTGCCTTGCAAGGCGTTTTTTGTTGCCTGTTACAAATCATTAAGTGTTAAGATCCCGGGCCCGGACCCTCGTATTGCGGAGAACGGCCGTGGGAAGCGACGCTTGTCGCGTGGATGAGAAAGGAAGAACATGTCGACCACATTTATGACGTCTCCGAAATACCTGTTCACATCCGAGTCGGTTTCGGAGGGACATCCGGACAAGATGTGCGATCAGATCAGCGACGCCATCCTTGACGCCATACTGGAGCAAGATCCCATGGCGCGGGTGGCATGCGAAGTGGCCACAACCACCGGACTGGTTGTCGTCATGGGGGAGATCACCACCAGCGCCTACGTCGATATGGATAGCATCGTCAGGCAAACGGTCAGGGAGATCGGCTACACTCACGCCGACTACGGCTTTGATGCTGAGACCTGCGGTGTGCTGATAACGGTCAAGGAGCAGTCAGCCGATATCAAGCAGGGTGTGGATACAGCCTTGGAAGCGCGCGAAGGCGATGCCGCTGATGCCGATATTGAAGCCACCGGCGCCGGCGACCAGGGCATGATGATCGGATTCGCTTGTGACGAAACAGCCGAGTTGATGCCGCTGACTGTGTCGCTGGCGCATGGCCTCACCGGCCGCCTGGCTGCCGCGCGCAAAAGCGGCGAGCTGGACTGGCTGCGGCCCGACGCCAAGAGCCAGGTCACAGTAGAATACCACTGCGGCGTGCCCAAGCGTGTTGATACGGTAGTCATCTCGACCCAGCACGCGCCCGAAATTTCGCAGTCGGATATTCGCAGCCAGGTCATTGAACGCATCATCCGCGATGTTGTGCCGGCGCAACTGGTTGACGAAGAGACGCGCTACTTCATTAATCCCACCGGGCGCTTCGTCACCGGCGGTCCGCTGGGAGACGCCGGGCTGACCGGGCGCAAGATTATCGTCGATACATACGGCGGCGTGGCGCGCCACGGCGGCGGCGCCTTCTCGGGCAAGGATGCCACCAAAGTCGATCGCAGCGCGGCTTATATGGCGCGCTACGTGGCCAAGAATGTGGTTAAGGCCGGCTTGGCGGACCGATTTGAGCTGCAAGTGTCCTACGCCATCGGCCGCGCCGAGCCGACATCGCTGGCAGTCGAGACCTTTGGCACAGGGCGTATTTGCGACGAAGAGCTCGAAGCATTGATCAAAGCTCACTTTGATTTGCGCCCGGCCGCCATTATCCGCGACTTGGGCCTGCGGCGACCGATCTTCAAGCAAGTCGCTGCCTACGGACACTTCGGCCGCGAAGATATCAACGTGCCCTGGGAGCGTACCGACCGAGCCGACGCGTTGCGCCAGGCAGCCGGCCTTACGTAGCGAGCCCATGAGCGACGGACCGCGCATTTGCGACTATGGCGATTCGACCTACCGCCTGGATTTCTGGGAGGGGCAGGGCCGCAGTTACGAAGATGCGGTCGAGCGGCGTGTATTAGCGAGCATGCTGCCGCCTGCCGGGCGCCGGCTGCTGGAAATCGGCGCAGGCTTCGGCAGAATCACTGGCGAGTATCAGATGTTTCAACAAGTAGTCTTGCTGGACTATTCGTTGGAGCAGTTGCAATATGCCCGAAGTCGCTACGGCGATGACGGCTTCTTGTACGTCGCCGCTGACGCCTACCGCATGCCTTTTCAAAGCAGCGCATTTGACGCCGCGACCATGATTCGCGTCATTCACCACTTCGAGAACGTGCCGGCAGTTCTGGGCCAGGTCGGCAGTGTGCTGGCCGATTCCGGCGCGTTCATATTGGAATTCGCCAACAAACGCAATCTCAAAGCGATTCTGCGCCACATCTTCGGCATAAACAGTTGGAATCCCTTCACCCTGGCGCCGGTCGAATTCGTCGAGTTGAACTTCAACTTTCATCCCGAGTACATAGTCACGCAGGTGACGGATGCCGGCTTCGTCTTGCGCCGCAGCGTGCCGGTATCGTGGCTGCGACTGGGATTGCTCAAGCGAGCGCTGCCGACGGCATTTCTGGCCCTGGGCGACCGAGCGCTGCAGCACACCGGCTGGACGATCTCGCCCAGCATATTCCTAGATTTACAGCTGGAGAATCGCTCGGCCGCGCAGTTTGTGGACTCGGACGACCCGCTCGACATATTGCGTTGCCCCGTGACCGGCTCGTCACTCAGGAGGAGCGACGAAGCGCTGGTGAGCCAGAGTGGTTTGCGCTGGGCAATACGAGACGGCGTCTTTGACTTTCGCGAGCCTCTGACGTGATCGGAGCGAGCTCAGATCAGCGCGCGTTTCAGCCAGGCGTCGATGAGTTCGGCGCTGCGATCTGGCTGCTCCAATAGCATCATGTGACCGGCCTCCGGAATTACCGCCAATTCTGACTCGGTGATGCCGCGCGCCAATCCCTGGCTGAGCGACGGCGGCGTCATCTTGTCTTTCTCGCCGGGCAAGATTAGAGTCGGGACGGCGAATTCTCCCAGCCGTTGCGAAACATCGAAATTGTCGCAGGCCAGAAAATCGCCCTGTATGACAGTCGGCGCCGTCGCCAGCATGATTTTGGCGGACTGTTGCTTCAGCTCCTCCGGCGCTTGCTTGGACCACATCCAGCGGACGATGCTGTTGATGGTCCCCCGCGCGTCTTCAACGATGCCCGTAAACAGCGCTGGATTGACGGGCAGCTTCGCGCCGGTTCCGGCCAGAACCACAGCGTCGATTCGCGCCGCGTGTTCTAGGGCCAGCCACTGCGCGATGGCGCCGCCCATGCTGTGCCCAAGCACAATCGCCGAGTCAAGCGAGAGCGCGTCCAGCAGTGCCACGATATCAAGCGCGTAGTCGGCGATGCTGCCACGGCCGGGGCCTGTACTGGCGCCGTGACCCGGCAGGTCGACCAGAATGGGCGAAACCGATTGCAACTGCCGCAGCGCCGCCGGGAAACTCAGATGCGAGCCACCGGCGCCGTGGATGAAGACAGCAACCGGCTTGTCCGAACTGCGGCGATGATCGGCAATCCAGATCTCCCCGCGCGATGTGTTCACGATGGGCATGTCAGGGTACCGGCTGACCGCGCAGTTGACGCCAGAGCGCGATGTTGCGCGCCACCAAGCCGGATATGGAACCCTGCCCGAAGTCGGCGACAGCCGTCTTCACATGGTCGTTGAGTGGCTCGATCCAGCGTTGGTCCAGACGCTCATAGCCGATGGCCGCGCCGACGATGCTGGCGGCCGTACCGCTGGTGCAATCGGTGTCCATACCACACATCACCGCCGTCGTGATAGTTTTGCTGTAGTCCAAATTGCCGTGCAGCAGCGACAGCACGACGAACGCCATATTGTGAAGCGCGTGCAGGAAGGGCAGGTGTCCATACTTGTCGTAAATGCGATCACAAACGCTAACCCAATCAGCGTCGATTTCGTACCAAGCGCGCACCTCCTTAACGATATGCGCCAGCCGTGATTGTTTGGGAATCACAGACAGGCCGCCCTGTATGATCGTGTCGATTGTGGGATTGCGGCTTAGGGCTGCGCTGAGCGCGCCGGCCACGAACATGGAGCTGTAAACGCCATTCTTCACGGCATTGAGCGTCACCTCGCGAAAGGCGATGCGCGCCGCGCGCCGCGGATCGCCCGGCGCGATATAGCCCCAGAAATCAGCGCGAATCGCGGTATTGATGCCTTCACGCCAGGGATTGATCTTAGTGGGAAACTCGTCGATCTGATCCTCGACCGGTCGATCATCGCTGAGATTCACCATGTGAAAATAAGACTGGCGCGTGCAGGACCAGAGCCAGTGATAAGGGATATTGCGTAAGTGATTATTGGCGACGTCCAGCTTGCTGAAGCCGAATCCGTGCTTCTCGAGCAGCATCATTCCCAGAATAGTGTAATGAATATCGTCATCGGGCTCGGCGTAGCGCACATTGCCGCGCGTGGACGCATTGCTGCGCAGAGTAAAATCCAGCGCTGGCGATTCAGGCGGCGCCCAGTCGTCAAGCGGGTAAGCGTCGACGCTCTCCAGATATGTCTTGATGAATTGGCGATCCAGACGCATTTCGAAGGGCTTGCCCAAAATTACGCCGCCGATTCGCCCGTACCAGGCGCCCTTGATGCGCTCGGCGTATTCTGCGTCGGATAGCGGCGCCAAAGCTGGTACGGCAGCAGCGTCAGCGATGATCGAGTCGTAATCGTCCGGCTCGACAAAGGGAAAATCGACGCGGATGCCGCGCTCGCGTTGCGCCCAAAGGCAGCCGTAGGCTTCTTCCCAGTCGGCTTCGCTTAGCGCGTCGCTGGCGCTGCGCAGCCTATCCGGCATATAGGCGGCTGCAAAATCCGGCTCGGTCGAATCGCCGACGGGATAGCCCTCTTCATAGAGCTGCAAGTATTCCAGCGCAAAAAGTTCTTTCCAATTGGCGTAGCCAGGCATGGGGCGGCTCCTCTATATGGTCATTTCGGTATCGCCTCTGGCCACGGGTTTCACTGGATTCCGCGCGTGACCCACGACAGGCCGAATCATACTCGCCCTGGCCGCCGACGGCAACCTATCGCGCGCCGCGCCGTTCCGGTCCAATACCAGACGATGTAGCGCTGGCTGGAAAGCGCAAAGCGAATAAAATGAACTGTGCGACGAATGGATGCTAAACGATCTGCGCCACCGCCGAAGACGGCCAATCGCCAGGGCGCCGCGGGATAGAGGAGCGAACTTGTGACCAAGCCTAAGCGAGACATCTCCGAACCTAAGACGCTGGCCGAATATCTGCGGCTTTTTTTCACCGGATTCGCCATGGGCGCAGCCGATATTGTGCCGGGCGTCAGCGGGGGCACGATGGCCTTCATCCTGGGCGTGTACGAGAATCTCATCAACGCCATCAAGTCCTTTAACCTGGACGCCATTCGGCTGTTGCTGAAACTGAAAATCAGCGCATTGTTCGAATACGTATCTTTTCGCTTCCTGTTGGCCCTGGGCCTCGGCTTGGCGACCGCGATTCTGCTGCTCTCCAGTTTTCTAAGCAGCACAATGGATGACCCCGGCGGGAAGGTGCTGCTATTTGCATTCTTTTTCGGACTGGTGTTGGCATCCATCTTAACGATAGGTTTCAAAGTGAGCTGGTCGGTGTCGGCCGGCGCCATATTTGCAGTCGGCGCGGCAGCTGCTTTTATCATCGTCAACATCGTCCCGGCGGAAGCCGATCACTCGGCGCCAACGCTCTTCGTCAGCGGCATGATCGCTATTACCGCCATGATCCTGCCGGGCATATCCGGTTCGTTTATGCTGCTTATCATGGGCCAGTATGACTTCGTACTCTCAGCCGTAAGCAATCGCGATTTGCCGCCCATCATCGTGGTGGGATTGGGCGCGGTCGTCGGCATCATCTTGTTCTCGCGCGTGCTCAGCCATTTGCTGAAGCACTACTACAATCTGACGGTGGCGCTCTTGGTGGGCTTCATGGCCGGTTCGCTGTGGAAGATCTACCCCTGGAAAGCCTGCCTGGAAAGCGATTTTGACCGCCACGGCGATTTCCGCTGTCTGGTGGAGCAGAACGTCGCGCCCGACGCGAGTTCAGAAAACTTTGCGCTGGCGATAATCCTGCTGATTGCGGGATTTTTGCTGGTGAACCTGCTGGACCATTTACAGTCAAAGGACAACTTCATCTTCCGCCTGATATCCCGCTGAGCGCGTCGGACTTCAGTCGCTGTTGCTGGGGCGCTTGATATCGGGACTGTGATGTCGCAGGGCGCGTTCCTGCGCTTCAATGATGTCCTGTATCCGTGAGCGGGATAGCGCTGCCGTAACGTCGACTTGAAAGGGCTCTTCAGTTTCTGCTTCCGCATCTGCATCTGCCTCTGCCGGCTCAGGCTGCTGGCCTAATTCTTCGAGGACTTCGCGCCGGCGGTAGACGGAAGCGGCGATGGCGTGTGTGGCGACCGGGCTGGTCAGCAGAACGAAAAGGCCCAAGGCGAGCAATCGCAGCGCTGTCGACGGCATCAGCAGGGCGGCGCCCAGTAGCAAGCCGAAGACGCCCAGCGTGGCGACCTTGCCCGAGGCGTGCAGACGCGTCAGGGTATCCGGCAGGCGGATGACCCCCAATACACCGACCGCGCAGAAAAATAAGCCAAATAACAGCGCGATGACGCCCAGAATCTCGAGCAGCATTTAGAAGACCCTGCCTTCGGAAATGTAGCGCGCGATGCTGATGGTGCCGACAAAGGCGAATGCCGCCAGCGCCGTCGCCATGTCAACGAACACCTCCGTGCCTTCCACCAGGGCCAGCATAACGATAATGCCGATCAGCAGCGTCGTGATCAAGTCAACCGCGGCCAGGCGGTCGGAGAGCCGGGGCCCGGCGATGACGCGATACGAAGCCGGCAGCAGCAAGCTGACCATGGCCAGCAAGATCAATTGAACGGCAGTTTGGGCAAATGCGCTTTCAATCATATCCCAGGATCCCCTTAATTCGCTTCAGCCGCGCCTGCTGGTCGCGCTCCAGGCGCTTTGCCGAGTCTTCGGCATTCAGGCTATGCACGATCATGGTGGCGCCCTCTTCGCCACTCTCTTTGAAGTCGACCACCAGCTCCCCGGGCGTGATGGTAATACCGTGAGCGCTCACTGCGGAGATGAGCTCGTTCTTGCTCTCGTCGAATGTGCTCAGCTCTGTCGTGCCGGGACTGATCTTTAGCTCAGGAGCGACAACGATCAGAGCGACTTTCACGCCGGATACCAAGACTTCAAAAGCTAGAAAGAGAACGTAGGCGACCAGGTTATAAATCTGCAATGGCAGGTTGCGCAGGCGGAAACTCTCGCCGCGCTGGCCCGTCGCCACGAGAACCACCAGGCTGAGCACATACGCGAGCAGAAAGTTGCCCGGCGTCGGCTTGGCGGTGTAAATCGTCCAGCCGATAGCCAAGGGCAGGGCCATGACCATTGCTTTGCTGGACTTACGCGCTTGCTCGATCAAATTTGCGCCTCCCGCAGGTGGCGAGGCAATCGCCAAGAATTCTGCGCCCGTAACTTGCTTCTCATGTTATTGCCCTGGTCCCGCCGGAAACACCGCCGAGATGTATATGGTTGGGTCTTGGATCTCTTGCACGGTGGCGCTGACCAATTGAATCAGCGGCTCCGTGAAGACCGTACCCAGCAGCAGGCAAACGATAATGAGCAGCAGTGGCGCAAACAGGCTGTCGCCCTCGTCCTTGGTTTCGACCGTTGTCGGCAGCGGGCTCTGCTGGAAGATGCGCTGCCAGGCGCGGATCATATACATTAGCGTCAGGATGCCGGCGCCGACCATGATGATCAGGTTCCGCCAATCGCCGCTTTCGACGCCGCCCTGAATCAGCGCCAATTTGCTGATGAATCCGTTGAAAGGCGGTACGCCGGCCAGCGACAGCCCGCCCAGCAACACCAGCCAGCCCAGCGCGCGCGGCATGCGGCTGCCGATGCCGCTGATGTCGCCAAAATTGGCGGTCTTGGTCTTGGTATAGCTGGCGACCACGCCCATTAGCATTAGCAGGGATGACTTGATAAAGGCGTGGTTGAAGGCGTATACGATAGCGCCGATCAGCGCCAGCGTGCCGCCCCAGCCGATGCCAACCAGTATGAAGCCGATCTGGGCGAAGGTCGAATAAGCGAGCATGCGCTTGGCATTGTAGGTGCGCAAGGCGCCGAGGCTGCCGAATAAGATACCGATGATGCCGAGCGTCGATAGCCAGGGCTCCATGATATGCGCGTCCTTGACGAAGAGCAGCGTAACCAGGCGCAGAATCCCGTATACGCCGACTTTGACCACGATGGACGATAGCATTGCGCTGATCGGCGTCGGCGCTGTGGTATGAAAATCGGGCTGCCAAAAATGAAAGGGGAACACGGCGCTCTTAAGAAGAAAGGCGCAAAGCAGCATCAGAGAGGAGGAGGCCGCCAATATGGGCCGTTCCCCCGTCAGCAGAATCTGCGCGATCTGCGCCATGTTCAGCGTGCCAAAAGTGGCATAAAGCGAGGCGATGCCCAGCAAGAGAAAGAGCGTGCCCATGGAACTGATGAGAATATACTTGAGCGCGGCTTCCAGCCCATATTGATCGTCGGAGATGGCCGTCAGCGACACCGACGCCAGCACCATCAGCTCCATAAATACGAAGAGCGTGAAAAGGTCGCCGGTCAGCATGGCGCCGACCAGGCCAACCTCCATCAGCAGGAATAGCGGAATAAAAGCCGGGTAGGTCATGCATTTGTCGTGGCCGCGAAAGGTATAGACCAGGCCGCCGATCATGATGGTGGTCACCATGAAGGCAAAGAGCGCGCCCAATTTGTCCGCCACCAGGACGATGCCATAGGGAGGCATCCAGTTGCCCAAGGCGTAAGTCTGCACGCCGGCGTCGTGGACCTGCACCAACAGCGAAACGCTGAACACCCAGGCGAGCAATCCAGTCAGCACGCCGATCGAGCGCTGCAAGCGGTTGGAATTGGCGAATATCAAGGCGACGATAGCGCCGACCAGGGGCGTAACCAGGGAACCAAGCAGCAGTGTATTGTTTGCCATAGTCATCGGTCGCTACATTTCAAGTAATCGCATGGAAGTAAATGGACCCCTATCAGTGCTTCAGCTTGTTGAGATCGTTTGAGTCCACCGTGTCATATCGACGCGAGATAATATTGACGAATCCCAATACCAGCGAAAAACTGCCGAAGCTGACCACGATCGCCGTCAGTATCAGCGCTTGGATTAGCGGATCGCTCGTGCTTCGTCCGGCTTCCACATTGCTGACGTAAGGAGCGAAGTCGCCCTCAAAGGCCCCTACCGCCACAAAGAACAGGTTGATGGCTGAAAAGAGTATGGCGAATCCAATGGCCGCTTTGATCAGGTCGCGCCGCAGCAATTGAAATACGCCGATGCCAAACAAGATGCCGATGGCCAAGGCAAACATAAACTCAATCATCTGCTAGTCCTTTCCGCGCATAGCGAGAATTTGCGGCTCCTGACCCGCTGCCGCGCATCAACTCGTCGCCTCGACAGCTTCTGCCGAGTTCCGCCGTCCGTTGGAGCGCGCGGCGGGGTAAGCGATCGCTTCCATGATGATGCCCAGGCCACCCATCACCGTTATCGCAATGGCTATCTCAAATATCAGCGACGAGGTGATGTGCAGGCCAAAGGCGCCGACAAGCTCATAAATGCCCAGCACCTTGTCGTATTGAACATGGCCCATAAATCCCTTGCCCAGCAAGATGGGAATCGCGGCGTTGACGATGGCGATGACCAGACCAAGACGAGTGATAATTTCGGGACGGAACCAGGGCAGCTGGCGCTTGGCTTCATCATATCCCAGGACGATATACCAGAGCGAGATGGCCAGACCGATGGTGACGCCGGCGGTGAAGCCGTCGCCGGGGCCAACCCCGCCATACAGGATCTGTTCGATTCCGATCAATATGGCGATGGGCAAGACTATATAGGAAACCGTGCGCGTGAAAGGCGTCGACAGGCTGGTGGCATCCTGTATTTCGTCGACGACATCTTCGTCGAATTCGTGCAGACTTGAGACCTGCGCCGTTCGCGGGACGAATGCGCTGCCGCTTTGACGCCCGCGCGCAAGAAGCGTCAATACGCCCAGTGCCGCCGTCGTGAAGACGGCGATTTCCAGCAGCGTGTCCGTTCCTCGGAAGTCGGCCACGATGGCGCCGACCACGTCTTCGGTATCGACGACTCGCGCATGCTCCAGATGCCACTCGGCGATGCCCTGCTGCTCGGGCCGGCTCTGCAGCGCGATAAGGGAAAAGATGAACACGGCGCCGCCAACGACAAATGAAATGACAAGATCTCGAATAAGCCCGAGGTTGTAGTCGTGGCGCCCAACCCACAAGCTTTGTATGACGTTGAATCGGGTACGGGTACGGATTCGCCCCAGCATGATGATGATCAGCACAGTGGCCATGGTTTCCACCAGCAGTTGCACCAGGGCAACATCCGGCGCGTGTTCGATCAGGAAAATGACGCCGATCGCGTAGCCAATCACGCCATAGGCGATAGCTGCCTTGACGTGCTCGCGGACGACGACCGTCAGCATACCCGCGGTCACAGTCAAAATCAGCATAAAGATCTTCGCCAGGTCCGTGATGGTCAGCGACAAGTCGCGCGGGATGAAGCTTTGGCCCGCGGTCACGGTGGACAGCGTTCCAGACGCGATGAGGACCAGCGAAACCGCGCCCAGGATAATCACCAGATAGTAACGGACGAATCCTGATTGCGTATGTAGTACGCTGCGGCCAGCCCAGCCGATATACTCCAGCATTTCATCATAGATCATGTCGCAGGAGAGGGGGAAGCCGATGCGCGCGATCAAAGGTTTCCGCACCACGAAGAGCGCGAATCCGGCGAGCAGAACCCCCAGGCTCAACCAGAATACCTCGTTGAAGCCGGCGAACAGATGCAGCTCGAAGGCCTTGGGCACGGCCGGCTCCAGCAGCGGCACGATGACGGGCTCAAGCAAGAAGCCCAAAGTCAATGACAAAAGCGACAGTATCAGCGGGCCGAGCCTGATCAACGATGGCGGCTGATGGAAATGAATCGATTGGCGCGGCTTCTTCAGGAATACATCATAGATCAGCATATGGGCGGCCATGGCGGTGAAGGCGGTGCTGAAGAGCACGACCAGCATCACTAGCGGGGCCCCGCGTCCCTCGTAATGCAGCATGGCGTCAAGCAGGACCTCTTTGGCGACGAAGCCCATTAGAAAGGGCATCCCGGCCATTGACAGCGCCGAGATCACCGTGACCGCAAACATCGCCGGCATCCGCTGACGCAGCCCGCCAAGCTTGTCAATGAAACGGGTGCCGGTGGCATGGTCAATTGTGCCGGCAACCAGGAAAAGCGCGGACTTGTACAGCGCGTGAGCGATGATGCCCACCAGGGCCGCCTTGATTCCGATTTGACCCGGCAGGCCCAGCATGGCGACGATCGCGCCCAGTTTGCTGACGGTGGAATATGCCAGCAGCGCTTTGAGATCACGCTGTTTGACGGCGAAATAGGCGCCAACCAGCATGGTCAATAGGCCGGTAGTTAGCAGCGTGCTGGACCACAGCTCGTTCTGGTACATCACGGGCGAAAGGCGAGCGAATAGATAGATGCCGGCTTTCACCATGGTGGCGCTGTGCAGATAGGCGCTGGCCGGCGTCGGCGCGCTCATGGCGCCGGGCAGCCAGAAATGGAAGGGGAATTGCGCGCTCTTGGTGAATCCGCCCAGCATAATCAGAATGGCGAATAGCGTATACCAGTCGTGCTGCGCCAGCGACGTAGCGCGCAAAATATCAGTGATGTCGGCGGCGATCCGTGTGCCTTCGTCGGGATACAGAATCTGGCCCGCAGCCACGCTCAGCATGATGATGCCGATGATCAGCGCCAATGCGCCGCCGCCAGTTACGAACAGCGCTTTGAAGGCGCCGGCCCGGGCTTCGGCGTCATCAGCGCCTTTGAAGCCGATAAGTACGAAGGATGTGACGCTGGTCAGCTCCCAGGCGACGAACATCAGCAAGAGATTGCCTGACAGCACAACCGAGAGCATGGCGCCGGCAAAGCCCGACAGCCAGATCATGAAGCGATTATGTTCCGCGGCGCTGTCGAAATAGTAGCCGGCGTAGAAGAATATCAGCGCGCCGACGCCGGTGATGATAAGCCCAAAGAGCAGCGACAAGCCGTCGAGGTAAAACGACAGACTGATGCCGAGCGATGGCGCCCATTCAAAGGTCTGAACTATTGCGCCTTGGCCCTGTACACGTGGCAGAAAGCTCAGCAGCCAGACGAACAGCGCCGCCATGACGAGCGATGATACGAGCGTCTGCGTCGCTTTGCTTAGCTTTCCTTGTACAGCAGGCAGGGCAAGCGCCAAGGCCAGAACAAATGGCGCCGCCGAGATTAAGACGAGATCCATGCTGATTCGAATCTTGTTAGGCTAATGTTTCTGTACGGTATCAAGCAAAATAGACGCTGGCATTCGCACCGCAAGGTTAAGCTTACCCGCTGCGCCAAGGCATTCAATGGCTAAAAGTAATAACGGAATCAGATATAGTTTGTCAAAAAGCCGCAGGTGGAATTGGCGGGCGTTTCCGCTGCAGATATACAACATGGCTTCACCGATACGGTCTCGCTGCTTTGAAGCCCTTCAATTCGTCAGGCGTTGCCTCAGCGCGGCAGTCAGGGCGGGCACGACATCGTACAAATCGCCCACGATGCCGTAACGCGCCAATTTGAATATCGGCGCCGCAGCGTCTTTGTTGATCGCCACGATTATCTTGCTGCCGCGCATGCCCGCCTGATGCTGAATGGCGCCGCTGATGCCGCAGGCGATATACAGATCGGGGTTGACGACCTTGCCGGTCTGGCCAACCTGGTGGTCATAGGCGATATAGCCGGCATCAACAGCTGCGCGGCTTGCGCCTAGGGCCGCGCCTAGCGCGTCAGCCAAGGGACGCAGCGTGTTCTTATAGCCGTCTTTGGCTTTCCAGATGTTGGCTTCGTCGCCGCTGATCCCGTCCGGCGCGGATTTCGGGTTGTTGGCCATGCCTCTGCCGCCGCTAACGATGATGGCGGCGTCGGTCAGGCTTACTGTGCCAAGCTCAGAGGCGAAACTCTCGATTTCAGTAGCTATTGCATCCGCCACGTCCACCGCTTTCGCTTCTTCCAGTGCCGGCGCGGCGCCACCTGCGGGCTCCGCCGGCGCAAAAGCCCGTCCTCGGATGGTGACAAAGGTCGTCGCCGTATTGGCCGTCATTTCCATCAGAACCTTGCCGGCATACGCTGGCCGCACGCCGATGATCCGTCCCTCTTCCAGGCGCAATTCAATCACGTCGGAGACTAGCCCGCTGCCGCTATCGACCGCGGCGCTTGCCAGCAGCTCGCGCCCACGATTGCTGGCGACCGCGACCACCGCGCTGGGACAATGTTTCGCCACCAGATCGCCAAGCAGCGCGGCGTAGTTCTCCAGGCGATATTCGCGCAGGACATCGTCGTCGCATACGATAGCGCTTGCGGCGCCGTACTGACCGGTTGCCTTGGCTATGGATTGCGCATTCTCTCCGAAGACGAGGGCGACGATCTCCGTGGCTTGCGCCTCGGCGATGATTCTGGCGGCGCCGAGCGCTTCCCAACTGCTTGAAAGCGCGCGCCCCTCGAAGGTCTCGATCCAGACGAAGACGCTCACAGCACTTTTTCCTCGAATAGACGCTCGACTAATGTCCTCGCCTTTGACTCCAGGTCGCCGGCGTCTATGATTTCGGTGGAAACTTCGCGCGCGGGAGGATTCGTATAACCCAAAATGGCGGTAGCCGCCCGCGGCAGTTCGATGCCCAGGTCTGCCGCGTTCCACACCGGAATAGTCGCCTTGGCCGCCTTGCGAATGCCGAGGAAGTTGGGATAGCGCGGCTCGTTTATGCCCTTCATCACGGAGATGACCGCCGGCAGCTTGGCCGAGACCACCTGCTTGCCTTGTTCCAGCATTTTCTCTACTCTGATCGCGCCCGCCTCGTAATCGGCTTCCAGGATGGCCGAGACGTAGCTGAGCATGGTCCAGCCCAAGCGCCGCGCCAGCTGATACGTGTGCTGATCGGTGGCCACGTCAACGCTTTCCTTGCCAAATATGACCAGGTCGACAGCGCCGATTTTGCGGATGGCGCCGGCCGCCATAGCCGACCAGACCAAGCTGTCACTAATGTCTGCGCCCGCCTCTTCCACACGCAGGGCATTCTTGACGCCCATAGCCATGCTGTGCTTCAATGCGTCGTTGTGGAGCTCCGGGCCGATGGCGATCACGGTCGAGTCGCCCCCGCCGTTTTTCGCCTGAACAATGGTTTCTTCCAGGGAGTATTCATCCCAGGGATTGACGACCGTGGCCACGTCTCCCCAAGTGACTTTCCCCTCGGAATCCACCCACACTTTTGCGGCGGTGTCCGGCGTGCTTCTAGTGAAAGTTACAACATGCACCTGTAGCGCTCTCCCGACTCAAAGACGTCCGGTAAGTATTGTACATAAAACGCGCTTGAAACTTAATCCTGATTAGATTCCACTTTTGCTTTTGCGCCGGCTTTCTCGATTTCCAGGCAATCGGGCAGGGCAGTCGCATCGTCGACCAGGGCGGCGGTCAGGCAGCAGTTCGTGAGCATGGCGTCGCTAAGATCCGCGCCGCGCAAATCCGCGCCCCACAAATTGACGCCGGTCATGTCAGCTTTTTGGAATGAACAGCCTTGCAGCTTGGCCCGGGCCAAATTGGCGCCGCGCAGATTCGCGCCAGCAAAGGACGCCGCGGACAAGTCCGCCTCCCGGAAATGCGCCTCGCGCAGGTCGGCCTCATCAAAGTTGGCCGCACGCAGATCGCAATAACCGAAATAGGCGCCTTGCAGTTTAGCGCCGGCGAACCGCGCCCCCGGCATAAGCGAAGCCGATAACATGACCTTGCTCAAACGTAGGGACGACCAGTTGACGCCCTCCAGACTGCCGTCTTGATGCGCCAGGCGTTCTCTCAGAATTTCGATCAGCGCGTGCCTTTGGCTATCGCTGGCGCTGGCGCCGACGCGTCTAATCAGTTCCTCGGCGGGCACGAATTTATAGCGCAAGGAGGTGATTGATCGGCGTAAGCGTAGGGCAAGGCGCATTGGCGCGACTCGGATATCTGTCCACGGCCTGAAATGGTAGCGTCTGTGCATTCGCCGTACAAGAGCGGCTGCCGGCAATTCGTTTGGCTAGATTGATTAGGTCTGTACAGCGATTTTTGTGTGTTTGTGCTATTAGGTCATGTCGCCCGATTCGCTATGCTAAATGCAACGCAGAATGGAGCCACTGTCCTCCTGAGACATCCTCCTATGGCGATTGCGACGAGAAACGCTGAGTTGCTCATAACCACCTACCTGGAAATGACGAATTTCGATCATTTTGTGCCGGCGTACATCCAGGCGGGTGATGTAGAGATTGTTAAGATGGAGATGCCGGATCTCGGCTTCTACAAGTTTCTCTATCAGTCCGTTGGCGAGGAGTGGGCTTGGCGCGATCGCTTAAGTATGTCCAATGCCGAGCTGCGCCAGGTATTGACCTCGGATAATACACAAGTTCATGTTTTGTACGTCAGCGGCTCGCCAGCCGGCTATGTCGAGTTGTATCGCCACGATGACAAGGCTGTGGAGATCGTTTACTTCGGTTTGCGGCGCGATTATATGGGGCGCGGCCTGGGCAAGCACTTGTTGAGTTACGGGGTCGCGCGCGCCTGGGAGATGGACGCCAAGCGGGTTTGGCTGCACACCTGCAACTTGGACGGACCCCACGCGCTGGCCAATTATCAGAAGCGCGGCTTTCGGATTTACGATGTCGTCGAAGAGCCGATGCCGGAGCTGTACAGCTAGCGGCCGGCCATTATCGCTTCGATTAACGCGCGGTTCTCGCCGCTCAAATCCAATATAACGCGATCTGCCAAGCCCGTGTATCGCCGCTTGATGCGATCGCGCACGTCTTGCGGCCGCGCGACGATGGCTATTTCATCTAGGATTTCATCGGTAATCTGCTGATGCAGCGCGTCGCCTTTAAGCTCCCTGGTCGGCTGATCCCTCTCGTCGGCGGAGACGTCCCAGCTATGGAAAGCAGTGAGTCGGCGAAATGCTGCTGTGTTGGCTGCCGCAGCGATGCGAAGTTTCACCGCATTCCGCGCTTGACGCATGCTTGCGTCGTCAAGTCCACTGGCAATCATCACCGGGACGGCCAGCGAGAAGTCGTTTTCAGCGCGCCCGGCTGCCAGCAAGGCCGCGGCAACAGACGGCTTTAGCACACTTCTTAGATAGTCCGCGCTGTGAATCGCGCAGGCGTGCAAACCCTGGCAGAGCCCTCCAGCAAGCTCAGCGACTGACGCGTCCATGCCGGCTAGATAAATCGGGATATCGGGATGGTCGATCGGGCCCGGGTTGAAGAATGGCGCCATCAGCCGAAAGGTGTAGTATTGGCCGCGGTAGCGCAGGCGCTCGTCTGTCTGGAAGGTATGCCAAATGGCGCGCAGGCTTTCGATGTATTCGCGCATACGACTGGCGCCCTTGTCGGGCTCGCCTGCTGAATCAACCGGCGCATTCAACCCCAGGCAGAAGCGTCCGCTTGACTGTCGCGCCAGATCCCAGGCGATTTGCGCGCTGACCATGGGACTGCGCGGGAAAGCGACCGCCTGATACGCGCCCAGCTGAATCGCGCCGGTCTCCGTGGCCGCGATCGTCAGCGAGAAGAAGGGATTGCGCGCTTGTTCCGCCACCCATGCCGCGGCGAATCCCAGGCGCTCGGCCAACACGATGAGGTCTGCGTCGGCGCGCATTCGATTGGTGGGAAAGATGCGGACATCGAGTTTCATGATTCTCGTTCCATTGGACGCCTCACAGAATCAGGCTGGCGCCCTTCGCGCTGAACCAATTGCGCCAGTGACGATAATTGGGAAAACAGGTCTCTACCAGCGCCCAGAAAGCCGGGCTGTGGTTCAAGACCTGCAGATGACACAGTTCATGCGCGATTACATAGTCTATGGCCGGCTCGGGCGCCATCATCAGGCGCAGATTTAGATTGATGTTGCCCTTTGACGAACAACTGCCCCAGCGCGTCTTCTGGTTCTTGACGCGGACTCGCGCGAATACGAAGCCGTGTTCCGCCGCCAATTCGCTCACGCGCGCCGGCAGATAGCCGACCGCTAGAGCGCGGTAATAAGCTTCAACGGCTTGTCGACGCGAGGCGACATCGGAGGCCTCAGGACTGTCGGGCAGCGACAGTACCAGGGAGGAACCGCTAATCTCAACCCTGGCGCGTCGAAGCTCTGGATTTGTTCGCAGCTCGAGCGTATAGGGTCGGCCAAGAACGAAGAAGACCTCGCCGTTCTCATATGTCCTGGACGGCAGTCTACTTGCGGCGTCGCGGAATCGTTCGCGAGTCGAAAGCACCCAGGCCGATTTCCCCTTGAGAACTTCTTGCGGCGCCGGGCTGCTGATCCCGAGCGGATAGACGACTTCCAAGCCGTCGCGCAGACTGTAACGGACGCTGATGCGCTTGGCGCGCTTGCTCACGCGTACGTTGTAAGCGACGGCAGTTTCTCCCAAGTCGACAGTCGGCATCAGTGGTCCATCGCCTTGGCCGCGTGCTGCCAGATCAGCTGCTTGCTGCCGTCCGAGGGCTCGAAGGGGAAGTAGAAGCCAGCGCGATCGAGCAAGCCGTCATAGCGTTCGCGCAGCTTGTAGGGCAGCTCGTCCGGCGGCGCTATAACCGCGAATTGCTCCAGCATGTCATCGCTGATGAGCTGGTGCATTTCCATCCAGCGATTGCGCCGCAGCAAGGCGTTCAGCTGCGGAACCAGGTCCTGCCAGCCATGCAGCTCCAGCACCAGCTGATAGCTCGGCGTACTGGCATAAAAGGCGATTTGCGACTTGGTCAGCATCTTGCTTTCTTCGACCGCCGCATCGTCTGCGCCCGTCACGACAAATACAGCGCAGGAGAGCGACAGCGGCTGCTGGACAGCGCCCCGCTCGCGACCTGCCGCAAAAGCCGGCATCAGCACCTGGCGCAGATAACGCGGCGTGTGGAAGGAGTGTACATGAAATCCGTCGCAGAACTCGCCGGCCAGCCGCGCCAGGCCGGTGTTGACGCCGGCGATGTAAATGGGAATGCCCCCGTAGGGCATGGGCCGGGGCCCGGCCGCCGACAGCGAGAAGTTGTAGTATTCGCCGCGGAAGCTGAATTCGTCGCCGGATTGGAAGCTCCGCCATATAGCGCGCAACGCGCCAATGTATTCGCGCAGTTGTGGAATCGGTTTGCCCCAGGTCGCGCTGAATCGCTTGGTGATATGGGGCTTGATCTGTGTGCCCAAGCCCAGGATGAAGCGCCCGCCCGATTGTTCAGCGAGGTCCCAAGCGGTCTGCGCCATGAGCAGCGGGCTGCGCGGAAAAGCGACCGCGATCGCTGTGCCGAGCGAGATTCGTTCGCTGGCAAGCGCAGCGTGCGCCAGCGGCAGGAAGGGGTTATGCGCCGCTTCCGCCACCCAAAGTCCGTCAAAGCCGTAGTCTTCCACGGTCTTCGCCAGGGTGCTGGCGGCGTTTAAGTCCTGCGCGAATACGGTGACATCAAACTTCATCGGAAGACCCCATCGCTGCTGCGGATCGTAGCGACCGAATTCTCAGCTTGCAACAGCACAACTATAATAGCAGCAGCGGGTTATGGATGATACAATAGTTGACGCAATGTTTGAAAAGTCCTGTATGCTTCCGCCGCTGGAAGCCGGGCAAAAGGCAGTGGGACAGTTGGAGCTGGGAAGGGCATGACCGCCAGAAATCCTCGGTCTGTTAACATCGGTTTACGTAACGTTGTGGCAACGATTCTCATTGCTTTGGGCTTGGTCTTCGTTTGGGAGATCCGCGGCACATTAATGTTGACCTTTGCCGCGGTCGTGCTGGTAGTTCTCTTCACCATGCCGGTTCGTCTGTTGATGCGCCGATTCGAGATGAATCGCCTGGTCGCCATCGTGGTCAGCGTGGTCGGCTTTTTTATCATCCTCGGTCTGATTGGAATCCCGATCCTGCGAACGATCGGCAGCCAGTACGAAATACTGGGTGGGCAGATCCAGCTAGGTCTGGAGCAGGCCCGCGAATCGATTACCAGGGAGGCCCTCGTCGCTCAGTTTTCTTTCCTCGACGGGTTGATTCCTAGCGATATCAACGATTTGATCTCTGTGGATTTCATTAACCAGTCCGTCTCACAATTGACAGAGGCGGTCGGGCGGCTTGGCGGGACGGTGCTGCCGGTGGTTGGCGGCGTCGCCAATACGATTCTTAGCGCGCTCATAATCTTCTTCCTCAGCATGTACCTATTGGCAGAACCCGATCTCTATGTGAATGGCATCATCAAACTCACGCCAATTTGGTATCGCGAGCGCATGATGAGTATATTGCGCCGGCTCGATTCAACCTTGCGCGCCTGGCTCAGCGTGACTGCTGTCTCGATGATTGTTGTAGCGGTATTGACTGGCCTGGGCTTGTCGTTGTTGGGTATTCGCGAGTGGCTGGCCTTGGGTGTTTTGGCCGGCATTCTGTCGTTCATCCCAAATTTCGGACCGGTCGTCGCGTTGGTACCGTCTGTGGCGGTGGCGATAGTACAAGCGGAAGAGAATGTACTCTGGACGGTAGTTATCATCTATGGCGTTTCTTTCTTCCAGAGCCAGGTGGTCAGCCCGGTGCTGGCCAGCGAGCGTATGAATATGCCGGCGATTCTGATTCTGCTTGGTCAGATTATCTTCGGCTTCTTCTTCGGATTCCTGGGGCTGATGTTGGCGGTGCCGCTCAGCGCCTGCGTCGCTGTGCTGGTTGATGAAATGTACGTCAAAGACGTCTTGGGGGATCGGCGCAAGGTTGATGCCGAAGACGAAGCGCCAGCCGACCTCCGGCAAGACGAACTGGTCCCCGAATTGTCGTAAGGCCGTGAATACCAATACTGCCGTCTGAGCTCCGCGTCGGCGCGGTCGCCAGGTTGTTGCCGTCTCTAGCTCGTGTGAGCATCATCAGGCGCTGCTCAGGCATGGAGGATACGCCTTGATGGATACTCCCAATAACGCGAAGTCTGCCAAACTATCGGCTGCAAAAGGCCGTGCCGGAAGCAGGTCGCCCGATTCAATAGATCGGCAGGAAGCCGCCAGGCGCATCGACAACTACATTGCGGAATTTGACGATTGGCGCGCGGAACGCATGGCCGAGCTGCGCAAAATCTTTCACGAAGTCAACCCAGATGTGATCGAAGACTGGAAGTGGATGGGAACGCCGGTCTGGTCGCACCATGGAATGTACGCCCACGGGAATATCTTCAAAGCCAAGGTGAAGCTCACCTTCCATCACGGAGCGCAGCTGCCCGACCCCGATAAGCTCTTCAACGCCAGCTTGGCTGCCAAAATGTCCCGCGCGATTGATATATTTGAACAGGACAAGATTGATGTAAGCGCGCTGAAGACCCTGCTGCGAGCGGCGATGGATTACAACGCGACGCACGAGGTTCCGCAAAGCAAAGGGTCGAGAGACATCTAACATGAGTCTAGCCAGATTGCGCGGGATTGAACGATGACCAACTGGCCAATGCGGTTATCGCCTTTGGCTTTGCCTGGACCAAATTTGGACGCTTGCGATAGAATCGCATAAACTCGTCCATCGTAACCTTGACAGTTGAAAATGCAGTTGCTATGCTTTGCGGACTAAAAGTGAGAGTTCGTCTCTCGCTTTTTTGCGCGGCGATGATGAATTGTTGCGCGGTGCGGATTAACAGCAGAATAGCAGGTTAAGACAGAGCGAATCAAACCCTGTGAATACGGAGAGTTTGATCCTGGCTCAGGATGAACGTTGGCGGCGTGCCTAATACATGCAAGTCGAACGATAAGGCGCCCTTCGGGGTGCTGGAGAGTGGCGCACGGGTGAGTAACACGTAACTGATCTGCCCTTTAGACTGGGATAACCTTTGGAAACAGAGGCTAATACCGGATGATTTCGCGGTAGTTAGAGAGCGGTGAGAAAAGGCTTTAGCGCTAAGGGATGAGGTTGCGGACCATCAGCTAGTTGGTGAGGTAAAGGCTTACCAAGGCGATGACGGTTAGGGGATCTGAGAGGGTGGCCCCCCACACTGGGACTGAGACACGGCCCAGACTCCTACGGGAGGCAGCAGTAAGGGATATTGCACAATGGACGGAAGTCTGATGCAGCGACGCCGCGTGGGTGAAGAAGGTTTTCGGATCGTAAAGCCCTTTTCTATGTGACGAGAGAGGACGGTAGCATAGGAATAAGTGTCGGCTAACTACGTGCCAGCAGCCGCGGTAAAACGTAGGACGCGAACGTTATCCGGAGTTACTGGGCGTAAAGCGCGCGTAGGCGGTTATTTAAGTTACCTATGAAAGATACAGGCTAAACTTGTATTGGTTAGGTAAAACTGGATAACTAGAGAGAAATAGAGGGAAGTAGAATTCCGGGTGTAGTGGTGAAATGCGTAGATATCCGGAGGAATACCAGTGGCGAAGGCGGCTTCCTGGATTTCCACTGACGCTGAGGCGCGAAAGCGTGGGTAGCGAACGGGATTAGAAACCCCGGTAGTCCACGCCGTAAACGATGTACATTAGGCGTTCGGTTACGCAAGTAATTGAGTGTCGCAGCAAACGCGATAAATGTACCGCCTGGGGAGTACGGTCGCAAGGCTAAAACTCAAAGGAATTGACGGGGGCCCGCACAAGCAGCGGAGCGTGTGGTTTAATTCGAGGCTACGCGAAGAACCTTACCTGGGAATGACATGTTGGTAGTACGGAAGCGAAAGCGGAAGGACCCTTCGGGGAGCCATCACAGGTGCTGCATGGTTGTCGTCAGCTCGTGCCGTGAGGTGTTCGGTTAAGTCCGCAAACGAGCGCAACCCTCGGTGCTAGTTATACGTGTCTAGCATGACTGCCCGTGACAAACGGGAGGAAGGTGGGGATGACGTCAAATCAGCATGGCCTTAATATCCAGGGCGACACACACGCTACAATGGTCGGTACAATAGGTAGCGAAGGGGCGACTTGGAGCGAATCCTTCAAAGCCGATCTCAGTTCGGATTGCAGGCTGCAACTCGCCTGCATGAAGTCGGAGTTGCTAGTAACCGCGAATCAGCACGTTGCGGTGAATACGTTCCCGGGCCTTGTACACACCGCCCGTCACGTCATGGGAGTTGGTCGAGCCTGAAGTCGGGAAGCCAACCTTCGGGGGGCTACTGCCTAGGGCAGGATCGATGACTGGGACGAAGTCGTAACAAGGTAGCTGTAGCGGAAGCTGCGGCTGGATCACCTCCTTTCTAAGGGAGCGGTTAGAGATAACCGCGAGTTACATGTAGGGGCGACTCGGTGAGTCGCCCTTGCGAGAGTGTGTAAGACAAAGGGTGTAGAGACGCTGGTTTTAGCCTGCTATTGTGCTGTTAATCGTATAAGGTAAATGAGTTGGATTTGGGGCAGTAGCTCAGTTGGTTAGAGCGCGCGCCTGATAAGCGCGAGGTCGCAAGTTCAAGTCTTGCTTGCCCCACAGGAATGGGGACATAGCTCAGTTGGGAGAGCGCCTCGCTTGCACCGAGGAGGTCAGGGGTTCGAGTCCCCTTGTCTCCACCAGGCAGCAAGCGCCGGCCGCCTAGTCTCCACGAGGGGATATAGCTCAGTTGGGAGAGCGCGTCAATCGCACTGACGAGGCCAGGGGTTCGAGTCCCCTTATCTCCAAATAAGCGGCGGGATGTTGAGTTGTGGGTTGCGCATGAGCGAGTCTCGCGCGCAACCGGGGATTCAAGATCCCGAGATAGTCGCCTGCATTGGCAGGCGAGTGCAGTTTAACAGTTGAATAATCAACGCGAAGGTAATACCTATAAGCGCGTGCCAGATGAGCCGGAAACACCGTACGATAGTACGGAAAGCGAATAAGGGTACACAGTGGATGCCTAGGCATCTCGTGCCGATGAAGGACGTGTTATACTGCGAAAAGCTTCGATGAGGTGTATAAGACCGTAAGAGTCGAAGATATCCGAATGGGGAAACCCGTTGGCGTTCAAACGCCGTCATCCCGCAAATGCGGGAGGGGAACCGTCCGAACTGAAACATCTAAGTAGGGCGAGGAGAAGAGAAGATTCTGCGAGTAGTGGCGAGCGAAAGCGGAAAAGCCCAAACCATATGCTACGGTGTATGGGGTTGTAGGACTTGAATAGACTGCGGAAACTGGAAGCCGAACGATCTGGGAAGGTCGTCCGAAGAGGGTGAGAGACCCGTAGGCGTAAGAGAACGCAGTGTCGAGAATCCTGAGTAGCACGATACACGCTAACATTGTGCGAAACTGGGGGGTCCACCCTCCAAGGCTAAATACACGAGATGACCGATAGCGCATTAGTACCGTGAGGGAAAGGTGAAAAGAACCCCGGCGAGGGGAGTGAAATAGAATCTGAAACTGTGTACTTACAACCGGTCGGAGGGATGATTTATCATTCTGACGGCGTGCCTTTAGGAGAATGAGCCAGCGAGTTAATGTGCGTGGCGAGCTTAAGACAGAGACAGTCGAAGGCGCAGGGAAACCGAGTCTGAACAGGGCGGTTGAGTGGCGCATATTAGACACGAAACCAGGCGAGCTAACCATGGCCAGGTTGAAGTTACGGTAACACGTAATGGAAGACCGCACCCACCGATGTTACAAAATCGGGGGAAGAGTTGTGGTTAGAGGTGAAATGCCAAACGAGCCTGGAGATAGCTTGTTCTCCCCGAAATAGCTTTAGGGCTAGCGTTGTGAGTTGGGTGTCGGAGGTAGAGCACTGTATGGGCTAGGGGGCGTCAAGCTTACTGAACCCAAACAAACTCCGAATGCCGTCATGCCAATCACAGCAGTTGGACTGCTTGAGATGAGTTAAGTAGTCGAGAGGGAAAGAACCCAGACCCTCGTCTAAGGTCCCGGAATGTATGCTAAGTGTAAAACGAGGTGAGTGTGTTGAGACAGCTAGTAGGTTGGCTTAGAAGCAGCCATCCTTTAAAGAGTGCGTAACAGCTCCCTAGTCAAACGCATTTGCGCGGATAATGTAACGGGTCTAAAGCATACTACCGAAGACAGGGATAACGAGAGTTATGGTAGGGGAGCGTTCTACTTGCGGAGAAGTTGTGCTGTGAGGCGCATTGGAGCGAGTAGGAGTGCGAATGCTGGCATGAGTAGCGAGAAATAGGTGAGAACCCTATTCGCCGAACGTCTAAGGTTTCCGACGGAAGGCCAGTCCGCGTCGGGTTAGTCGGGCCTAAGCCGAGGCTGAGAAGCGTAGGCGATGGACAACGGGTTAATATTCCCGTACCGGTATGTGGAGTGAATGCAGCAGCTTGTGGTAGAGTCAGCCTCTGAGTGGATTGAGGTGGTAAGCGGGGAGAGCCCGTGAAGCCGTGCCCGTAGGGCAAGAAGTGACAGACTCCATGGGACGAGAAAAGCTGTATTGATGTTGAAGCATGCCGCCCGTACCGCAAACCGACACAGGTAGACGAGTAGAGAATACGAAGGCGAACGGGAGAACCTCTGCTAAGGAACTAGGCAAAATGGATCCGTAACTTCGGGAGAAGGATCGCCTGGTGTAAGAGCCAGGTTGCAGTGAAAAGGCTCTGCCGACTGTTTACCAAAAACACAGGTCTCTGCAAAAGCGCAAGCTGACGTATAGGGGCTGACGCCTGCCCAGTGCCGGAAGGTTAAGTGGAGTTGTGAGAGCAGCGAAATGAAGCCCCGGTGAACGGCGGCCGTAACTATAACGGTCCTAAGGTAGCGAAATTCCTTGTCGGGTAAGTTCCGACCCGCACGAAAGGCGTAACGAGTGGAGCACTGTCTCAGCAGGGGACCCGGCGAAATTGAAGTATGCGTAAAAATGCGTATTACCCGCAGCAGGACAAAAAGACCCCGTGGAGCTTTACTGTAGCTTGCCATTGCGTTAGGGCGCTACTTGTGCAGGATAGCTGGGAGACTAGGAAGCGTGCGCGTCAGCGTGTGTGGAGTCAATGTTGAGATACCAGCCTGGTAGGGCTTTGGCCCTAACCTGAGTATTCACAGTGCTAGGGACAGTGGCAGGTGGGCAGTTTGACTGGGGCGGTCGCCTCCGAAAGCGTAACGGAGGCGCCCAAAGGTTGGCTCAGATGGAATGGAAACCCATCGTAGAGTGTAAAGGCAGAAGCCAGCTTGACTGCGAGACTGACAAGTCGAGCAGAGACGAAAGTCGGGCTTAGTGATCCTACGGCACAGAGTGGAATGGCCGTAGCTTACCGGATAAAAGCTACCCCGGGGATAACAGGCTAGTCTTGCCCAAGAGTTCAAATCGACGGCAAGGCTCGGCACCTCGATGTCGGCTCATCGCATCCTGGGGCTGAATAAGGTCCCAAGGGTTGGGCTGTTCGCCCATTAAAGCGGTACGTGAGCTGGGTTCAGACCGTCGTGAGACAGGTCGGTCTCTATCCGCTGTGGGCGTTGGGAATTTGCGAGGAGTTGCCCCTAGTACGAGAGGACCGGGGTGGACGAAGCGCTCGTGTTTCAGTTGTCGCGCCGGCGGCATAGCTGAGTAGCGACCTTCGGCCTGGATAACCGCTGAAAGCATCTAAGTGGGAAGCCATCCTCAAGAAGAGATTCCCCATTGGTATAACCAAGTAAGACCGCTGGGAGACTACCAGTTAGATAGGCGGGGGGTGTAAGCGCAGTAATGCGTGTAGCTGACCCGTACTAATGGTCGAGGGCTTTCCGTACTATGGTGCGGTGTATCGGGCTTATGTGTAGCGCGCGAGTAGGTAAAAGCCGCCGTGTTGATTATGAACTGATCATGAACTGAGCATGCCGAGAGGGTGTGAGCAGGGCAGAGCAGTGTTGGTGGCTAGAGCCGCGGGGGTACACCCGGATCCATCCCGAACCCGGCAGTTAAGCCCGTGAGCGCAGATGGTACTGCATTGGAGACGATGTGGGAGAGTATGCCGTCGCCAACACTTCTCTGCTTTACTCCACCCTCTTTTTTGATTTCAGTTGCTTTTGGGTCAACTTAGCTTTTTCACACAGGGAAAGACTGAAATCGGAACCAATACGTTAGTCCGTAAGCGACATGCAATCCAAACACTGTGGCAATTGCGAAAGTGCGACCGGACAAGAGTCGTTTCGACCAGCCAGTGCACAGATTCTCACTCCTGCTGGCAATGACGTATTGTCTTACGAGAAAGCGCACTGTAGCAAACACTAATAGGAAAGCGCAACTGTGACCTGTCCAGAAGAATACGCCGTGATAAACACGCAACCCGGTCACATTAATGAAATAAACGTAAATCAGCCCAACAAAGAATATCAGCCATGACATATTCAAGAATCGGTCGTGCCGAGCATTTTTGAACAAGAGCAGATATACACTAATCGGAAACGCCACGGACTGGACAAGCCTAATTGGGATGTGCCAACCGGGCATACTGAGTCGCTGCAAAACAAACAGTCCAAATTGGATTCCGCTTTCGCTTTCGTAATTGATCAAGTATTGCATACCTAACAACACTGAGCTGGGTAATAGTATTCCCACGGTAAGCAACAGCCAATCTAAGTGCCGGCGATTCACGACTCGGTACAGTGCGAAAAGACAGAGTCCGGGTATCAGTGCAATTACAAAGCTGGGTTTCGCCATTACCGCGAGTGATACTAAACAGGCTGTCAGAAGCAGGAAGAAGACTCGCTGATTGCGGTTCCGGTATTGGAAACCCTCAAATACCCTGAACGCCAAGAGTGAGACTGGCACGATAAACAGGCGCAAGGCATGGAACGTCGGGCTGTGCCACACAGTAGCACTGATGTAGCCCATCATGAAAGGGTCCTGGATCCCTAAGCTCACCGGGCCAATGATAAAGACGCAAATTGATAAAATGATAAGCGCATGCTCGCCTACGTGGCCTTCAGCCGATTGCTTGAGCAATGCAAACAATAACAATAGCAGCGGAGACATGAAAGTAACCATCGAGAGTACGTTTACATAGAACGGTGACGGATCGGGTAAAAGTCTTTCAAAAACTATTACCGTTGCATAGTATAGTACGTGGGCAATATGTACTTTCTCAGGCAGTTCCAGCGCGAAATTGTAGTGATAGTTAAAGTCCGTCACAGTTGCTGTGGATGCGCTGGAAACAACGGGAATGATAATGACAATACTCACCAGGAATAATGCGATGTAGGGAATGATGCTGCGCATCATGATCCTCACCTCTTGTGAAAGTCGACAATACACGCGAACTTAGCCTATTGAAGCAATTATACGCATCTTGAAGGTTCATGCTGGCCGGTTTTGGCGCCAAGCAACGATGTTAGGATGGACTGTCATTGCTTGGCAGCGGCCGAATCGCACCATTGAACTTTATCATCCGAGACTAGACTATACCTTGGAAACAGCGAGAGATAGGCTGACTAGCGTACTGCCGGCCCTGGCTCGGCTCGTCAGCGCCTGGTGGAGGCAGCTTACAGCTGATTGACGCGCGTTTTGCGGGCGGGCGGACGCGCTCAGAGTAGCAGCACACCAGCCGGATTCATCCCGAACCCGGCAGTTAAGCTCGTGAGCGCAGATGGTACTGCCTTTAAATGGTAAGATGCAGAAGCAGAATTGTTGAATTGGCTCTGCTCATAACGGCGCGAACCAAGTCGAGGGCATTCTCTCTAGAATCTTGCCAATCGTGGCAAGCGTGCTTGTTCATTTAACGTGCATCGAATTTGCAGCAAGATACCTTCTTTGGTATGTGACGCCAAAAGACCAGTTCAAACAACTTGTTTCGATTTACCAGGTAAAAGACCGCTATGGCATCATATTCTGAATCATTTTCACACAAGGTGATTCTGGTTATCTGCTTCATGTTTGTCTTTTCAATTGGCATACGAAACGCCAAATCCGAACCCGCGACCGTCAGCGATATTTACTCGGTCCGGCGGATCTACCAAACTCGCAATCACAATTTGGCAAGCGCAACTGCCACAATCGATGCCATCACTTCTATTCCCTCCAATCCAGAAACGCCATTGTACTTCTTGCTCTTGAACGTATGGTCTCGCTACACTGGCCGAGATTTATTCACTATGCGTCTGCTCTCCGTCATGTTTGGGATGATAGCTCTCGCATTTACTTATCGAGTTGCGAGATTAGCTGGCAGCCATGACGTTGCGCTGGATTCCGCGTTGGTAGCATGCTTTCTCGCCTTCCCATTGTTCTATACACAGATCGCGAGGATGTACGCCCTCCTTCTCGTAGTTTCGCCATGGCTTGTATTCTCATATTGGCGGGCTCTAACCGCATCGGAAGGAAAATTACGGACAGCCTTGCTTTCGCTCGTCGCTAGTGCCACGGCAGTCATATACAGCCATTTGTTCGGATTCTTTTTGCTTGCAGCCATCTGCCTTTATCACGTCTTATTTGTGCCTACGAGTAGAAGATGGCTGGCAATCTGGTTCGCCATCTTGGTTGCCGCACTATTATTCGTACCCTGGCTGCCCATGCCGCTGAAGGCGCTTGGCGTCGTAGGCTCTGCTGTAGACGACGGCGTCTTAAGCTTCTTTGAGGCGCTGCCAGCGATTCTGTCCGTTTACTCCAATGGTCTACCGCTATTATTTCCTGTCGTTGCAAGTCTGGTTCTGATCAGGTTCAGGCATTTACCCCAATCGCAGCGCTATATCGTCATCCTTACCCTGCTTTTGACTGCTCTTCTGCTGGCGGCGAACGCGGTAGCTCCCTATTTGTCGGCCATACGGATGCGTTATACGCTGATTCTCGCCGCTGCCTTCAGTTGTACCCTCGCTATCGGGCTGAACATGCTGCCCAAATGGCGACAATTGCGGATTGCCGCGCTAATCTGCTGGATTGCAGCTTTCTTCGGCTACTGGGACAGCGAAGACATCGGCATTTACAACAATCAACTCAAATTAAGGCATGATGACGTGCCGAACTATCAATATCTCATCTATGAGCCAACGATTTCTCCCCGCAGTAGCGACTTTGTACTCAGCTTCCATCAGGATGCTCCATACAGGTCGAAACATAGACTACATTACTATGGCAACATGACCGGCTCCTGGAGAGGAATTATTCAATTCTGGAACAGCAATCCTGATGATGTCGGAATTTTGAGTACGGATGCGCGCTACGATGATCTTGAAAGTATGACGCATTGGAGTTTTCCCATCTGGGCGATTCATGATCCCCAGCGCACTGATCCGCAGGCCATGCCAGCCTATTTGTCCTCCTTCGTTCCCCTATTCCACTCGTGCGGACGCTACCTTGACACAGCAGACACTGTTGTCGACTTGTACGTAAAAAGATCGATAACATGCGCGCTGCTTACCTCTGAACAGCCCTTCCAATTGCGCTTCGACAATGGCACAGAACTTGAGAATATCTTGATCGAACCGGAGAACAATGCGCTTAAGGTTTATTTCTGGTGGACGAAGACTTTTGCCAACAAATATGCATTTTCGATTCAACTATTTGACAGCCAGGACCAAAAGGCAGCGCAACTGGACGATGTTGTCGGCGGCGATCCCCTGCACGTTTACAGCATGGCCCTGTCTGCCCTCGCGCCCGGCGACTACACAGTAAAACTGATCTTGTATGACTTCGAAACCGGCAGCGGACAAGCCGGCACGATCGTAGCCGATGAACGGCCCTTCGAGCGCGCGGTTGATGTCGGGCGGATTTCCATCAGCGGGGAATCCACCGGATAAACTGATGCTAGGAGTTTTCGGCGCAGCTTGCCCGTCACTATGGCCTGCACTATCCTATATAGTAGCATTCACAGCCGGGACAACGAGAAAGGCGGGTTTTTCATGAGTCTGCGCAAGCGCGGCAAACTTGCCGACGGCCCCCAATGGGTGGCGGTCTACATCACGCATAATTCACCGGAAGCGCATATCCTTATCGGCAAGCTGCGAGCGCACGACATTCCCGCATTGATCCATCAAGAAGCGGGCGCTACCGCGCTCGGCATCACCTTGGGCAATCTCGGCGAGATCAAAGTCCTGGTTTCTCCCGACGACTATGACGAGGCGGCTGCGCTACTATTCCCCGATTCGGCTGAGCAGATCGAAGCCTGCAACGACAAGATCCAGCTGATTTGGCAAGATGACGGCGACGGCGCCCCGTACTACATTGACGATGATGAAGAATGACACGCTGACGCAAGTGCCCGGTATCGAAGTCGGGCACTATACGGACCTCGACGCGGCAACCGGCTGCACCGTGGTTTTATGCCCGCCGGGGACGGTGGGCGGGGTAGATGTGCGCGGTGGCGCGCCGGGCACGCGCGAGACCGACTTGCTGCAAGCGCATAATCTGGTGGCAGAGGTGACCGCTGTAGTTCTCTCCGGGGGCAGCGCCTTTGGTTTGGCGACCGCCGATGGCGTGATGCGCTGGCACAGCGAGCGGGGCCTGGGTTACCAATCCCGCAGCGGCGTCGTCGTACCCATCGTCCCGGCGGCAATCTTGTTCGATCTGACCATCGGGCAGCCGGGCATTAGACCTGATGGGGCTGCAGGCTATCAAGCTTGCGAGGCGGCGTCGGCGGACCCGGTCGCGATGGGCAGCGTCGGCGCGGGGACTGGAGCGCGCATCGCGGCCATCTCCGGGAATGAACGCGCCAGCAAAGGCGGCATAGGCTCTGCGGCGTTGGCATTGCCCAATGGACTGGTGGTGGCGGCGCTGATGGCCGTAAACGCGGTTGGCAATGTCATCGGCGAAGACGGCGGGATTTTGGCCGGTCTCCGCCCGCAAGACGGGGCCGGATTTATCTCCGTAATTGACGAGATGACGCGCATGTCAGTTGCAGGCGCCGCGCCAGCCGCGAGCGAGAATACTGTCATCGGTGTGGTGGCGACCAACGGCCGGTTAAGTAAGGCGCAAGCGCAGAAGGTGGCGCAGATGGCGCACGATGGCATCGCGCGCGCGATTAATCCCGCCCATACTATGTACGATGGCGATACGTTATTTGCCTTGGCCACCGGCGACATCGCGGCCGATGCCACGCTGGTCGGCGCTCATGCGGCGGAAGTTGTCGCCGCTGCCATCCGGCGGGCGGCCCTGCGCGCGACTTCGCTGGCCGGCATCCGCGCGGCATCCGACGCATAGACCTGCGGGCGGCCCCGTTGGCAACAGTACGCAGCAACGAATTGAGCAGACCGGAATTCACGTTTCGCAAAGTTTAAATTGTCGGCCAAATCCCTTAACATACATTTAGCGCAGAGCCTGTAAGCTAGAAGCGCAAACAGAAGGCAAACAAAGGATCGGATACTTGGCCAAGAAGATCCTGCTGGTAGAAGATGACCAAACTCTGATAAGCAAGCTGTCTGATCTGCTATGCGCGGAAGGTTATGTCGTCGATACCGCCCTTGATGGCGAGATCGGCTGGGATAAGGCGCGCAAGGGCAACTATGACCTCATCGTCCTTGATATCATGCTGCCGGGCGGCTTGGACGGCGTCAGCCTATGCCGCATGATTCGCAAAAACTATAAGGAGTACGTGCCCATCTTCATGCTGACTGCGCGCGGCACGGTTAACGATCAGATTCTTGGGCTGGAAAGCGGCGCCGACAAGTATATTGTCAAGCCTCCTAAGCTCGGCGTATTTCTGGCCGATGTGCGCGCGGAATTGCGCCGGCCATCCGCCGAGCAGAGCATTAAGCAGGACGAATTGGTCGCAGGGGACCTGCACGTCGATCTCACCGGGCGGCGCGCATTCAGAGCGGGCGAAGAAGTGAAGCTCAGCAACAAGGAATACACGCTCCTGACCGTCTTCATGCGCAATGAAAGGGCGGTGCTCTCGCGTGATTTTCTCATCGCTAATGTCTGGGGCGAGGACTATTTACTCGCGGAAAGCGACAAGCGCACCGTGGATGTCCATATTCGCTGGCTGCGGGAAAAAATCGAAGACAATCCATCCAAGCCGAAGCGCATCAGCACTGTCCGCGGCGTCGGCTATCGGTTTGAGGGTTGAGCATGGAGACCGTGCTAGCGTTATTAGCTGCATGCCTGCTCGGGGCGGGCGGTTTCTGCGCCTATCAGCGCCGCAAGTTGAAACAACTGGTCGCCGCTCGCCGCAGCCAAGACGAAGAGATCGACCGTTTCCGGCTGCGTTTGCAGGAATTGGAACAGGAATCCTTGCGGCACAGCGCCTTCGTGTCGACCGCCGCCTCGGTCGCCTTTGACGCCATCTTGCTGCTTGACGAGGACCTGCGGATTCTCAGCCTGAACCAGTCAGCGGCGAGGATCGTCAAAGCGGAAAGCGCTATCGGACTGCGTCTGCCCGACGTCATTGACTCGGACGACTTGCGCGACCTGGCGGAGCACACTCTGAGCGAAGCGGAGAGCCTGGACGAGCAGCTCCTGATCGGCGAATCCAATTTTCGTGTACGCGCCAAAGCTATAGACCTTAGCGGGGATGCGCGCTATATCGGCATCGCCATGCAAGACATCACCGACCTGGTGCATCTGAATCGCGCGCGGCGAGACATGGTCGCGAATATTTCTCATGAACTGCGAACGCCGATAACGCGCATCCGCCTGATCATTGAGGGCCTCTTCCTCGACGCCGACAAACCCAAGCGCAAAGCCAGCATCCAGTCGCTCAAAGAGATCGCCATGGAGACGGACGCCTTGCTCTGGCTGGCGCAGGAGCTGCTCGACCTGTCCATGATCGAGTCGGGCGAGGCCATTCTGCGCCTGGTGAAGACGCCCTTGAAGCAAGTCGTTGACGACGCGATCGCAAGGCTGGAGTCTCAGGCGGAGACGAAGCATCTCAACATCGTCAGCCATGTGCCGCAGAAGCTTGACGTCCTCTGCGATGCCGACCAACTGAAGCGCGCGCTGGCAAACCTGCTGCATAACGCCATCAAATGGTCTCCGCCCGGCGATGCCATTACGATTACGGCGGCGGAAAGCGAAGAAGAGGTGGTTGTCACTGTCTTCGACAATGGGCCCGGCGTGGCCGACAACGTTCGCGAGCGAATTTTCGAGCGTTTCTACCAGGCCGATGTATCGCGCTCCGGCGACGAAGGCACCGGCTTGGGACTGGCGATCTGCAAACACATTATTGAGGCCCACGGCGGGCGCATCTGGGCCGAGGACAATAGTCAGGGCAAGGGCGGCCATTTCCTTTTCACGGTGCTGAAGGCGGATGCCGAATTCGAGCCGCGGCAGGCGGCCATTGATGATGGCGAGCAAAAGCTGGAACTGCCCGAGACTGCCGCCCCGGCCTAGATTGAATTCGACGCCAATTCTGCTATACTCAATGCTGAAATACAGTTCAACCAACCTTCGGGGCAGGGTGGAAGTCCCTACCGGCGGTGATGCATGAGATCTCATGCCAAGCCCGTGACCCTGGGCAGCGCCAGCTAGTCTGAGCTGCGCAGGTGGATTCCGGTGAGATTCCGGAGCCGACGGTGATAGTCCGGATGGGAGAAGGGTGCGCAGGCTGCTTCTGGCGACCTGCCTGGTGAAATATGCGTCTTGTCTGCCTGTTGTCAGGCGGCCGCCTCGCGTATCGCCCTTCCCTGAATTTGCGCCTCGGGATGAGCGATATGGCCGAGAGCGACCTGACCCCATTTGCCCAGCCTGAGAAATCACTTGCCATCGCTCATGGTGCCATTTTGCGGCGTCTGTCGCCCTTGGCCACGGTTCTCGTTCTCATTCTGATTTGGCATTGGATTACTGACTGGCGGCTGGTTTCGCGCATAATCATACCCCCGCCGTCCGACGTCCTGGATTCCCTGGCCGCCGCCCTGGCTGACGGCACATTGGCAAAGCACACGACCACGACCCTGGGCGAAATGATGTGGGGCTTGCTCTTCGGCGTATCAATCGGGCTGGCCATCGGCTATGCCATCGCCAAAGCGCCGCTGCTGGAATACATCCTCTCTCCCATCATTGTCGCCTTTCAGTCGACGCCTATCGTGGCATACGCGCCTCTGCTGATCATCATCTTCGGGACCGGGCCGAGCAGCAAAGTGGTCACCACGGCCGTGATCGTCTTTTTCCCCACCCTGGTCAATACCATCGTCGGCATCCGCGGCGTCTCGCCCAGGCTGCGCGATCTCATGCTTTCGCTGAATGCCGGACGCTGGCAGATCTTCCGCAAACTGGAATTGCCCTCGGCCTTGCCGGTGATATTGGCCGGCTTGAAGACGAGTACAACTTTGGCGGTGATCGGCGCGGTTGTTGGCGAATTCGTTGGCTCGGGCAGCGGCTTGGGCGTGCTCGTCATTTCGGCGCGCAGCCAATACGACACGCCCCTGGTGTACGTCACTGTATTTACCATGACAGCCATCGCGCTGAGTTTGTACAGCATGGTTGCTCTATTGGAGTGGCGCGTGCTGCTTTGGCAGCGCCGTTCCGCTTAGTCAATTGAACCTAGCGAGGAGATCTATGTTGAACCTCATACGTGTCATCGCGCTCTTTGCCTTGTTGAGCGCCGCAATATCCAGCGCTCAGGCGCCGCTCGTCGAAGAGCGTATCTTGCTGACCTTTGTCCCCAATGTCCAATTCGCCCCCTTCTATGTCGGCATTGAAGAAGGATTCTTCGCTGATGCCGGTTTCGACGTGACGCTGGAGCATCTGCAAGAGCCGGAAGTACTCGATCTCGTCGCGGTCGGCCAGGCCAACTTCGGCATCGTCAGCGGCGAACAGGTGATTCTGGCGCGCTCGCGCGGACGGGACGTGACCTATATCTTTGAGTGGTTTCAGCAATATCCCGTGGCTCTGGTCCATTCTGACGCCCTGGACTTGAGCGATTTGGAGCAGCTGCGTGGCTTGAAGGTGGGCATCCCGGGCCGCTTCGGCGCCAGCTATAGCGGGCTGACGACCCTGCTCAGCAGCGCAGGACTGACCGAAACAGATATTGAAGTCAACGAAATCGGCTTCAATGCAGCGGAAGTCGTTTGCCTGGGCGCGGTCGACGCCGCCATGGTCTACGCCAACAACGAGCCGCTGCAAATCCGCAACCTTGCCGCAGCCGGCGATTGCGGCGAAATATGGGACGTTGAAGTTGTCACCGTCGCCTCACAAGTGGATCTGGTGTCAAATGGCTTGATTGTCAGCCGCAACCTGCTGGACGCCGCGCCCGAAAGCGCCGCGCGTATGGCCTTTGCCTTTAAGACGGCTCTCCAGTCGGCGATCAACAATCCGGCGAGCGCCTATTTGGCCAGCCTGAAATACGTGGACACGCTGCCGAGCGATGAGTCGCTGGTGGCAGTATTAGAGGCGGCTGCCGAGAGACAATCCGAGTTTCTCGCCTCCAATCCGGACCGAGCGGCGGTCGCCGAGAGCCGAGCCGAGATGCTGCAACAACTGTCGACGCAGATCGATGCCGGCGTCTTGACACAGTTCCAAGTCTTGCTCAACACCATCGGGCTTTGGGATGCCGACCAGCTCGGCGTCAGTGACCTGGCCTCCTGGGAAGCCATGCGCGATACTTTGGCGCTTATGGGCTTTCTAGGCGACGATCTCGGCGATCTTTCGGATGCCTTCAGCAATGAGTATGTCTTGGACAGCGGCGAGTGAGACTGAGCCTGCGACAGGTTGAAGTCAGCTACACCGGGCCTGACGGCGCCTCCCTTCCGGCGCTGGGACCGATCTCATTTGAGGTAGCGGAAGAAGAATTCGTTTGCCTGGTGGGGCCCAGCGGCTGCGGCAAGAGTACGCTGATTCGCGTACTGGCGGGTCTGCTGCGTCCATCAGTTGGCGCGGCCTATTGTGGCGATGAACTGATCGACCGTCCGCTGCCTCACATCGCCATCATGTTCCAGGATACCAATCTGATGCCCTGGCGCACCGTGCTGGACAACATTGCCTTGCCCCTGGAAATCGCCGGTGTGACAAGAGCGAAACGCCATCAAACTGTGCGCGAATTGTTGCCGCAGCTCAACCTGGAGGGCTTCGAATTAGCCTATCCGGCCGAGCTTTCCGGCGGCATGGCGCAGCGCGTGGCCCTGGGGCGCGTCATCTTGCAGCAGCCGCGCGTTTGGCTGCTGGACGAACCCTTTGGCGCCTTGGACGCGCTAACCCGCGAGAAACTCAGCCTGGAGTTGCTGCGGCTGCGCGGGCGCTCGCGCCAGACGATTGTGCTGGTAACACACGATATCAGCGAGGCCGTGCTGCTCGCCGACCGCGTCATTGTGCTGTCCCGGCGTCCCGGCAAGCTGATCGCCGATATCGCCGTTAGCCTGCCGCGCCCGCGCTCCGCCGACATGATCTATCGGCCGGATTTCTTGCGGCTGGCGAAACAAGTCCGTGCCTGTATCGAAGACCAGCGCGATTAGCGCTTCGGCAGCATTAGCGGAGGCTTGCGCGCGCCGGTCTCAGCTTCGCGGATTCGATAACACAAGTGCCTATTCCACCACACTGGCATTGTAGTGCATACTGGCTGTTCCCTACTCAGCCAGCTGCAGCAAGGACAAGACTATGAGTTTCCGCGCCGAGGCGATTCGACCGCTTTTCCCGTCATTGAGCGTTCCAGCGGATGACGGCAGCTTGCCCGTCTTCCTGGACAATCCCGCTGGCACACAGGCGCCGCGCAGTGTGATGGAGGCGGTTACGCAGTATTACATGACCATGAACGCCAACTCGGGCGGTCCCTTCGCCACCAGCCAGCGCAATGACGAAATGGTCCAGCAGACGCGGCAGCGCATGGCGGAATTCCTCAACGCGCCCAGCGCAAAAGAAATCGTCATCGGCCCCAATATGACCACGCTCAACTTCAACCTGAGCCGGGCCTTGGCGTCGCTTCTGTCCCCCGGCGACGAAGTGGTGGTAACGCGCATGGACCATGACGCCAACGTCAGCCCCTGGACTTTGATCGCGCGCGACCGCGACCTGAAAGTAAAGTGGGTGGACATTAACGCCGCCGACTGCACGCTCGACATGGGGTCATTTGAGGAGGCGCTGTCGGTCCGCACCAAGGTGGTCGCCACGGTTCACGCTTCCAACGCCGTGGGCACAATCAACCCGGTAGCCCAGATCGCCGGCATGGCCAAGGCGGTTGGCGCCTGGCATGTGGTGGACGCCGTGCAGAGCGCGCCGCATGTGCCCATCGACGTGCAGGAGATCGGCTGTGACTTTCTGCTCTGCTCATCTTATAAATTCTACGGTCCGCACCTGGGCATCATGTGGGGGCGGGAAGCCCTGCTCAATTCGCTGCCCGTCTATAAAGTGCGCCCGGCCAAAGACATCGCGCCCAACCGCTGGGAGAATGGCACGCCCAGCTACGAAACCTGGAACGGCTTGCGCGCCTGCCTGGACTACTGGGAACAAGTCGGCCGTCAATACGGTGAAGCCGATTTGCCGCAGTACCAGGGAGCGCGCCTGCACATGAAACGCGCTGTCGTGGCGGTTCAAGACTACGAACGCGAATTGGTCGAGGAACTGATAGACGGCCTGCGTACGATCCCCGGTGTAGCGATCGCCGGCATTGTTGAGCCGGATCGCATGGGCTTGCGCGTACCCACCGTGGCCATGGTGAAGGAGGGCAAGTCGCCCGACGAAATCGCGTCGATTTTGGCGACTGAGCATGTCTACGTCTGGAGCGGCGATTACTACGCCGTGGAGATCATGCGCAGCTTAAGCCGACCGCAAGGCATGGTGCGCATCGGCATCGGCCAATACAATACACGCGCAGAAATTCAGCGCCTGCTGCATCTGATCGAATCAATATAAGTAATTCTACGATGGTCTGCGCTTCGGCTAAGGGTCCGACGCTGGTGGGCTTAACTATCCAACGCAGCCAACTGCTTCATCAATCGGCTTTTGCGCCGGGCCGCGTTGCGCTTGTGCACCACGCCGCGCCGGGCCAATTTGTCGAGATCGCTGACCGCCTTCAGCGTCGCTTCGCGGGCTTCGCTGACGTCTCCGCCGGCGATGGCGGTGCGCGCCTTCTTCACCAGGGTACGCGCGCGATTGCGATAAGTGCGATTGTGGATGCGCCTCTTCTCGTTCTGGCGAATGCGTTTTAGAGCCGATTTATGATTTGCCATAGTTGCTGTTAAGGGGAAGACCGGGCTTCCCGCTTTTCCTTTCCGCTCAAGTCTTTCGGTCCCAAGACCGGTATCTGCCGAGTATACAGCCGCGAATACTAGCATAGCGCGCGGTCGCTGTCCAGTGTGCGTCCTCGTGTTGCAGCCAATGCTAATCGGCGATTTTGGGGTCGAAGGCATCGCGCAGACCGTCGCCGATGAGATAAATGCAGAAAACCGTCACACTAATTAGCAGACCCGGCAGTATCATCAAATGCGGCGCGCGCCGCATATAATCCAGCGCGTTGTTGAGCATATTGCCCCAGGTCGGAGTCGGCGCCTGAATGCCGAAGCCGATGAAGCTCAAGGCTGACTCCGCCAGAATCAGGCCGACCATCGCCTGTGACAGGCCGATGATCAGCAGCGAAAAGATATTCGGCACGATATGCACGAACATCAGGCGCAAATTGGAAGCGCCCATGGCGCGCGCGGCAATCACGTATTCGCGCTGCTTCAAGGAGTAGGTTTCAGCGCGCACCAGCCGGGTCGTCCCCGTCCAGCCGATAATAGCAAATACCAATACCATGGCCGGTGGGCTGGGCGAGAGCACGGCGGTGATGATGATGAGCAGAAAGAGACCGGGTATCGAAGTCAACGTGGTGATGAACCAAAGAATGAAGTCGTCTACTATCCCGCCATAAAATCCGGCGAAAGCGCCTACCGCGACGCCGATGCACAAGGACAAAATAGCAGCCGCGAATGCGATGCCCAGCGAAATCTGCCCGCCGTAGAGCAACCGACTCAAGTGATCGCGCCCCAGCTCGTCAGTGCCCAGCGGGTGCCCGGGCGCTCCGACTTGGAGATATTTCTTGCGCAAATCCTGGGCGTAAGGATCCACGCCCAGCACGTCGCCGATGATTGGCGCCAGCAATGCCAAACTCGCCAAGAACACAATCGCGACCATCGCGGCAAGGGTGGGGCGATCCCGCCGCAGACGCATCATTGCACGGCTCCACAAGCTCTGCGACGGCCTGAGACCCTCCTTGGTAATGGTCATCTGTAGGGAATCGCTACGAATCTTGGACTTCAACTGTGGCTTGCTCCCGGTTGCTGCCTAGAATCGAATGCGTGGATCAAAGAGCGCGTAAAGGATGTCGGAGATTAGATATCCGATCACGGTGAGCACCGAGGCGATCACTACCGACGCCATGATGATTGGGTAGTCTCGGCTCACCAGGCCGTCCAGCAGCAGCAAGCCGACGCCGGGCCAGGTGAAGATCCGCTCGATGATGACAGAGCCGCCGATCAGACCGACAAAGGTGGGGCCCAGAAATACGGTGAAGGGCAAGATGGCGTTACGCAACCCGTGATTGACCCAGATGCTGCGGTTGGACAAACCTTTGGCGCGCGCCGTACGCATATAATCGCTATTGATCGTTTCCAGCATGGAGGCGCGCATCAGCCGCGACCAAACCGCGATGACTCCCAGGGCACTAACCGTGGTCGGCAAAATCAAATAGTGGATTCGCTCGAATATCGCCGGACAACCCCCGCGCACCGGCGGACAGCGGCCGCCCATAGGCAAGATCGGGCGTCCCGAGCCGATGCCGTAGGACTCCAAAATTCGCGGCAAGATAATACCGAAGAAAACTATCGCCAGCAATCCGAGCCAGAAGGCCGGCACCGAGTCGCCTATCACCGCAAATATCCGCGTGAACTTGTCGAAGAAACGCCCGCGATATACCGCCGCCAGAACGCCGATGCTTATCCCGCCGCTCAAGCCGACCAGCAGGACAGCAATGTTCAGCTCGATGGTCGCGCCCAGCCGCTCGCCGATCAACGTCAGGGGGTTGGAGCCGCGGAACTTAAACGATGTGCCGAAGTCGCCGCGCAAGATGCCGTAATTGTCGCCCCAGGCATCGGCTTCGCCATCGAAGTTCGTATCGACCATCATCCAGTCGTCGCCGATCAACCAGCGCAAATATTGCAGGAAGAAGGGGTCGTTGACGCCCAGCTGACTCGCCAGTCGCTCGCGCTCGTCTTGCCGGATCTTGGGGTCAAAGGCCAGGAGGGAAACGGGATCGCCCGGCGCCAGCAGCATGATGAAATAGACTATCAGGGTGATGCCCAACAACGTGGGAATCGCCTGCACAACGCGTCTGATGATGTATTTCTGCATGCGGCTTTTGCTTCGCTGGAAGGCTATCAGAGAGCCGAAGCCCTCTGATAGCAAGTTTTCGCTGTACCCTATTGCATGGTAACAGCAGGCGATACCCAGGCATCCATGGAATAGGTGCGTGAGTAGGGCGTAGGATTCCAATTCTCCGAGCCCGGCAGAACCGCCGTCATGGATTCCGACACGTACATGAAGAAGTAGGGCATGTCGTTGAAGAGGATTTCCTGCACGCGTCCGTACAATTCCGCGCGCGCTTCGGTATCGCAGCCGGGAACGACGCGTGCCGCATCGTTCAGCTCGATCAGCTCGGCATTGTAGTAGGACACGAAGTTAAAGCCCGAGCCCGGCACGTCAACTTCCGGATAGTAGAAGGGCGAGATGTCGGGATCGACCGGCAAACCGAGGCTCCAACCCAATATGTTCATGTCGAAGGTCTGGCCGGTTAATTCGGGCAAGAAAGCGCTGCCCCAGTCAATCGCCTCAAATACAGCGTCAAAACCGACCTTGTTCATTTCCGATTGGAAAAAGAGTCCCTCCTGCTCGCGGACTTCGGATCCAGCGGGAACGTGTAAGTCCAGCGTCAACTCGCTGCCGTTATAGCTCTCGTCCACTTCGCGAGCGAACAAGCAGTCCTGGCAGATGCGAGCCGTAGCCGGATCGTCATCATGGTCAATCCAGCCGGCTTGCGTCAGCTTCTCCATCGCCAGCTCCGGATTGTATTCGTATTGCAATTCGGAATTGTACACCCAGGAGGTCGGGATGGTGTGCGTGGCGACCTTGACGCCGTTGCCGTCGCGAATGCCTTCGATCAGCGCGTCCATGTCCACGGCATGTGAAATCGCCTGGCGAACCAGAACATCGCCGAGCACCGGATGCGGCTCCTGCGGGATCAGGTTGCCGTCTTCGTCGAAACCCGGCTGCGGATTGTCGGGATTGGCATGATTCATGGCAAAGAAACTGAAACCGTTACTGGTGAATTCATAGCGCGGAAATTCCAGCAACTTCTCATCAGTACGGAACTCCTCCTGCCGTGGGGCAGGCACGGCTAAAATGCTGAATTCGCCGCCGATGAAGCGCTCCGTGGCGACATTCTCATCGGCGACCTGCAAGGTCACTAATTCCGAGGGGCTGACGAAGCCCAGCAGCGTATCGGGATAAGATTGATCGGCTAGTAAACTGATACGTTCGCCGGCAGCAAACTCGACATCCTTGAATGCGCCGAAGGAGACGGTTGGAATATGCCGCGGATCCTCCATCATGGCGGCGTAGTCGTCGCCAAAGAGCTCGGAGAATACGTGAGCCGGCACCGGTGTCACGTCCTTCACATCGCTGAAGGAAATGCAATCGGCCTCGCTGAATGTGACAACAACCGTGTAGTCATCCGGCGCTTCAATGCTGACAATCTTGCCGCCGGCCGGCGTGCCATCCGTCATCGTCTCGAAAATGCCGGCGCGCGGACTGTCGATCTGGCCGCTGCGTACGGCATTTGCCGCCCACATATAGTCGGCGGAAGTCACCGGCGTACCGTCATTCCAACTGATGTCGTCGCGCAGGCGCACCGTCAGCACGGTTCCGCTTTCATCGTATTCCCAGCCCGAGGCCATGGCGCCGGCCAAGTTGGGCTCTTCCAGACCGGTATAGGGGCTGACGCCGATTATGGCCGGGTATAGCCAGCTGTAAACAGCGCTTGAGGCGGTGTCGCCGCCGATCAGCGGATTAAATGTAGCCGGGTCGCCAGCGGTTGACGAATCGATGACGATGCCGCCCAATCCCGGTCCCGGCGCCTCCATATCCTGGGCGCTCAGTGGCCCGCCGATACACAGACATATTGCCAAAATCAAAACCAGTATACGTTTCATGATTACGACCCTTTCCGTCTCGCTGTACACGGTAATTGCTGAACAAAATTGTATCCACTTCATCTTAGTCTAACACAATTGCGACACACACGATCCAATCCCAGCGCCTGAGGTCTGCGGATTCGGCAACGATGCAAACGGCGCAACGCTTGCCGCGATGATAGGCGGTTATGGCGAGCAGCCGATGAGAGGCAGGATTCCCCTGTATTAACGCCGCTCGTTTTGCGATAATGTCACGCGGCTTTCAGAGAAGACCTTGAACTCAAACTCGACAGGACGGTAGGGATGAGAGATCGGCAAAGAATCGATTTGGGCATGCCAAAGACGCTTTTTGGGCTGTGCCTGGTATTTGGAATCCTGGCAGCAGGCTGCGGCACCCTGGAATCCACCGTTCTGCAGCGGGCAACCAACACGCCTGCGGCAACAAAGGTAGTAGCAGCGCTGCCGTCAGAGACACCCACAGACACTCCCGTGCCGCCGACCGCGACACCGACTCCCGAGCCGACCGCTACCCCCACGCCTCAGCCGACCGCCACGCCCGAACCAACAGCGACGCCACTCTTGTCGCCGATAGATCGCATGGTAGCGGCGCGCGATCCCGAAAAGGGCAAGATTCTCTTCGAGACTTTCCAGGACGATGCCGGTTCCGGCTACTCCTGTTCCAATTGCCATTTGCCGACCAGCGAAAAAACCAATATCGGCCCCGGCCTGCTGAATATCAAAGATCGCGCTGCCACGCGCGTCGAGGGGCTGACCGCCGCCGAGTATATCTACGAATCCATCACGGACTCCATGAGCTACACGGTAGAAGGTTTCGAAGCCGATCTCATGCCGCAGAATTGGGCCGAGATTTACACGGACCTGGAGATTTTTGATATCGTCGCCTACTTGCTCACGCTGGAAGGCAGATCGGATATCGACGATCCCGACCCTGTAGCCGAGGAGGCCGCGTCGGATTCGGACTAGGTCGCTGACCAGCGAAATCTGGCAAGGGCTTGCCGGCAATTAGCGGGTGAGGGCTTCAACCTCGTTGCTGAGCAATTGATCGGCTGAGGCCAAAGCCGCGCGTGTGGATTCCAGCCAAGCACGATCTTCGCCGATGACGCGCTCTTGCGCATCCAGCACGGCTGCCGTGGCGCTTGGCGCGGCGCCGCCCGGCAGGTCTCGCGCCTCGACGAAGGCACGCGGGTCAAGCGCGCGATCGAACGCTTCATCAGATAGCTCAACTTGCCGTCCTAAAGTATCCAGCGCGACCTGTCGCAAGCTGTCGGCGGTCAAGTCGGTCGGCGCCAGGTCCTGCGCCTGCGCGTGACGCACCAGCGCCGAGACCAGGCTATGCGCTTGCCGGAAGGGCAGGCCGGCTTCCCGCACCAGAGTATCGGCCAATTCGGTAACAGTCGTGAAGCCAGCTATGGCGCGCCGGCGCAGATGCTCGACATTGACGCCCAGCGTATCCACCACAGCGCCATAGAGCCGAAGAATTGCTCTTGCCGATTCCAGTGATCCAAACAGGAGCGGGATGATCTCGTCTTCGATGTCTTGCGTGTCGCCAAAGGGGATATTGTGGCATTGCAGCGTGATCCCGTGCGCCTGCGCCATCATGCGGCTGATGCGCGCGCGCAGATGCTCCAGCACAACCGGATTGCGCTTCTGCGGCATGATTGAGCTGATCTGCAAGAAGCTCGCGTCGATGCGGATCGCGCCGCTCTCTTGCGTCGCCCAGAACAACATGTCCTTGCTGAAACGGGAGAGATTCACACCCAGCGTGGACAATGCGCCGGCCACATCCGTCATATTGTCTGAGGCGCCGATGCTGTCATAGGTGCTGAGCTGAACCTCGTCGAAGCCTAGCAAGCGCGCGCTGAGCTGCCGGTCGATGGGAAAAGCCGTGCCGGTCAGGGCGGCGGCGCCCAGCGGGCTCTGATTGTTGGTCGCGTAAGCGAAGCGCAATCTGGCTGAGTCCCGCTGCAGACAGGCCAGGATGCCGGCGATGTAGTGCGCCATCGTGGTCGGTTGCGCCGGCTGCGTATGCGTATAACCCGGCATCAGCGTTTCCAGATGCTCTCGCGCGAAAGCCAGCAGACTCTCGCGCAAGCTGAGCAGGTCGTCCGCTGTTTCCAGCAGTGGCGGGCGCAAAGCCAGGCGAGTCAGCGCGTAACCCAGATCGTTGCGGCTGCGCGCCAGCTGCAGGTTGCCCCCGTACTCCGCGCCGGCCAACTCAATCAATCTGTTTTCTACCGCGAAAAAGAGGTCTTCCACGCCCGAACGGTAGGCCAGCTCGTCGAGGCCCGCCGCATCCACTTGTGCCAGCGCATTCAGCAGCGCGGCTGCGTTATCTCGCGTGATGATTCCGCAGCGAAAAAGCATCACGGCGTGCGCGCGATTGGCCGCCAGCATGGGCTCATAATAGTAAGTCTTGGCGTCCTGAAAGAAGGGTTTCAGCACATATTCTTCGTAGAGCGGATGAGGAAACGAGGCGGACTCGCGTGACATGGCTTAGCCTTTCAAGCCCGTTAGCGCGATCCCCTCTATGATGTAGCGCTGGAAGATGATGACCACCAGCAAGAGCGGCACTACCGACAGCGAGGCGCCGGTCATAATCAGATTCCAGGGTGTATCCGCCTCGGACGAGAACTGCTGAATGCCCACTGGCAGGGTGAACATTTCGCTGCGGGTGGTGGCGATCAGCGGCCAGATGAAGGCGTTCCAATTGCCCAGGAAGTTGAAGATGCACAGCGCGCCAATCGCCGGCAGGCTCAGCGGCACCGCCACGCGCCAGAAGAGGCCGAACTCGCTGACGCCGTCAATGCGCCCGGCATCCAGCAGCTCGTCCGGCACGCCTTGCATGAATTGCCGCATGAGGAAAATGCCGGCGGCGGTGATCACGCCCGGAAAGGCGATGCCCCAGTAAGTGTCGACCCAGGTGCCGCCAATCGGCGGATTGGACGACATGATAAACCAGGGAATCAGCAGCATCTCAGTAGGCACCATCAGCGAAGTCAGGAAGATGATGAAGATGGGGCGCTTGCCGGGGAAATCGTATTTGGCGAAGACGAAACCCGCCAGCGCGTCAAAGAAGGCTACGCTAACTGTGCTGATGACCGCGACGATGAAGGAGTTCTTGTACCAAAGCGGCAGATCCGTCCGATTGATGACCTCGTTGTAGTTGTCCAAGGTCGGCTCGACCGGGAAAATATTCCGGCGCAGGATTTCCGTCTCCGGCTTGACTGAGGTCGACAGCATCCACATAAATGGCACAATCATCGTGAAGGCGATCATGGTCAGCAGCAGATACGAGAAGAACTTGTATTTCCAATCGTCGCCGGCTTTGCCAACAGCCGTGACCCGGCCCTGGTCTTTGAAGATATTCGAGGGAGTAATGGATTCGGCCATGATCGCCTCAGTTGATCCGCCGCGATGTCACGGAAAGTTGAATGATGGTGACGCCCAATATCATGGCGAAGAGAACGACGGTAAGCGATGACGCATAACCCATGTTGAAGCTCTGGAAAGCCTCGCGATACACACGCAAAACCACGGTCGTGGTTGAATCAAGCGGACCGCCGCGCCCCTGTTCGGTCATCGCGACCACCGGGGCGAACATACGCAAGAATGAAATCGTCTGCAATACCAGCAGATAGACAATGCTCGGATTCAGCAGTGGCATCGTGATAAAACGGAAGGTGTGCCAGCGGCTGGCGCCATCGACTTCGGCCGCTTCGTAATAAGTGCGTGGAATCTGTTTGAGCCCGGCCAGGAAGATAATTACGGCGAAGCCCATGCCTTGCCAAATCACCAGCGCCAGCACAGACGGCAGCGCCTGCTGGGGGGTGCGGAGAAAGGGCTGCTGCGGCAGCGACAAAAACTGCAAGATGACGTTAAACAAGCCGAAGCGCGGCTGATAGAGCATTCGAAATACCCAGGCAATGGCGATGGTCGACGTGACAAAGGGCAAAAAGAACAATATGCGATACAGCGTGCTCATAAAGCGGATTTCGTTGAGCATCATAGCGATCGCCAGCGCCAGACAGAGCTGAATCGGCACACCGAACACCACATAACTAATCGTATTGCGGAAGGCGGACTTGGTGACCGATTTTTTCTTGCTCAATTCTTCAACGACTTTTTCGTAATTTTCCAAGCCGACATAGGGCTGCTCCACAGACAGCGGATTGTAGTCGTGCAGGCTCATCTGGAAGGCGAAGAAGGTGGGATAAATGCGGATGTAGGCGAAGAAGACGATGGGAATCGCCAGAAAAATATAGGCCCAGACGATCTTCTTCCGCGCCAGCGTCCAGCGAAACGGGAGATTGACCTGTCGTTTGACTTTGCGACCCATGTTGTCTGCCCGCAACTAGCGGATTGAGGTGGCTATGAAGCAAAAACTACGCCAGGCGACGAACTGCCTGACGTAGTTGACCATGCTTGTTGCTCAACCGCGATTACTCACGATCGGCCCAGAAGTTGTCGATCAGCTCCTGCTCGGCCGCCGCTGCTTCATCCAGCGCGTCGCAGGCATCCATGCCACCGAGACGGATGTTGTCGAAGGCGTCGATGAGGACCTGCCGCTGAGCGCTCTCGTCCACGAAGAAAGTCGCGTGCGAGTAGGCCAGCCCGGCCGAGAAGGCGCCCAGAATCGGGTCAGCCAGGATCATCTCATCGCTGGCGGCCGAAAGCTGCGCCGGCAATTCGCCCACATTGTTGACCCAGAGCGTGCCCGCCTCTGGCGTGGTGATGAACTGCAGGAACTTGACAGCCGCTTCCATACGAGCAGGGTCGTCATTGGCGCGGCGGGTGATGCCGTGCGTCCAATAGGAGCCAAAGGTGTGCTGCTCGCCATTGGGCCCGACCGGCAACTCGGTCACGCCGTAATTCAGATCAGGATTGTTATTCCTGATCGTGCCCACTCGGAAGGAGCCGTCAACATGCAGCGCAGTCTCGCCATTGACGAAGGCGTTGGTCGAGCCATCGAGAATGTCGTTGCTGCCCGTGACCAGCTCGGTCTCGAATGCGGCCAGCCAACTGAACGCTGCGCAGCCTTCTTCGCTGTTGTAGGTTACGGTGCGGCCGTCATCGCTATAGGGCGCGCCGCCGTACTGACGAATCAGCACTTCGCGGAACCAGTGATGATCCTGCGAGGCCAGCGCCGGCGCATGACCCTGTTGAACGATGCTCAAAATGTCGCTTTCATCGCCGTCGTACACCGTCGTCGCGATGGCGGCCTCGACAAATTCATCGAGCGTAGCCGGTGGAGACTCCGGATCCAAGCCGGCGTCGGCGAAGATATCCTTGTTCCAGAACAGCGCCAGTGAGCGCACCGCAGTCGGGATCGCCCAATAGCTGCCTTCGAACTTGGAATTGGCAACCATCGGCGAGAAGGTCTCCAGGATGAAATCCTCGCTGAAGGGATCGTCCGGCAGCGGAATCAGGTAACCGGCGTCCACAAAGGCCGGGATCCAGCCGTAGAACAGCGTCACCACGTCAGGTCCCACGCCGGCCGGCGCCGAAGCGGCCAACTCGTCGCGGAAGTTGGCGTAGGGGATATCGCTATTATGGACTACCTTTATACCCGGGTTTTCCGCTTCGAATTGCTCAATCAGCATATTCATCGCGTCAACGCGGGCGCCGAAGTTATATTGCCAATATTCGATTTCTACCACGTCATCTTGCGCGCCGGCTACCGCTCCCAGCGAAAAGAGGATGACCAGCACTGCCAGTATGGCAATCAGCCTAGACTTACGCATGTCGCACTCCTTATGATTGTTTGCGTTGATTCGGACACTATCACTTTAACTTATCTGCGGGCGATTGCCAAATGAGCCCGTCGCGCCTACAGGTCGATCTTGAACAACCGCGCCGCATTCCCGCCGAAAATCAGCTGGATGTCTTCCTCGCGATAATTCAGCTCGCGCACATCGCGGATCTGTTGGACCAGGTAGGGCTCGGCCAGGCCGCGCGGAAAATAGCTGGAATCGGTGCCGAAGATGATGCGCTCGGGCCCGATCGTCTCCATGTACTTGCGAAACAGCTTCTTGGTGTCCCATTCGCCATCGACCCACTTCACCCACTGATTGGAGCCCGAGGTGTCGATGCAGACATTGCCGCAAGCCCAGCAGAGTTGCAGCGTCTCACGTATCCAGGCGCAGCCGAAATGCGGCACGACAAAGGTCACTTCGGGGAAGTCCTTGGCCACATTGTGCAGCTTCAGGGGATTGATGTTCTCGTGCCAGGCCACGCCGCCTCCGCTGCCCAGGATGCCGAAATGAATCAGCACGGGGATGTCCAATTCGGCGCAGATCTCCCAGACCGGATAGCCGGCTTCGTCTTCCACCGGGCGGTCCAGCGCCGGCGCCAGCAGCTTGTAGGCCTTCATGCCGTCTTCGGTAACGGCGCGCTTGACTTCATCGGCGGCGCCGTCGCTGAACAAGTAGTTGTGCGCGAAACCGACAAATTTGTCGGGGTGGCGTTGAATGACCTTGGCCAGATTTTTGTTGCCGCCGCCAGTGACGAATCCGACCGCCCGCAGACCGTATCGCTCCACCTCAGCCGCCCAGCGATCCGCCAGCTCCTCGTCGCTGTACGATTCGCGCTCCGGCGGATCAAAGCCCCAGGTAGCGCGCCATTGACGGTTGTAGGCCATGGCCAACTCGCGGGCGATGCCGGCGCGCCGCTCTCCCACGCGCTCGACGTAGTCCTTGCGGGGATTGGGTCCGCCTTCAATAAACGAGCCCTGCTGCGTCGGGAAGTGCAGGTGAAAGTCAATGACCTTGAGTCCGTTGTACATTGGCGCCATCCTCTCCTTGAGTTTGTAAGAGCCAGATCGTTGTGACCGATGATAACGCATCAAGCGCCCGAATCTCAAACCGGCGCCAAGGACCGTCTGGCATAACTCGCTGATTGCTCGGCCGCCGGGAGCACTAATTTCAAACGTTTTAATGTTGCCATGAGTCATGAAAAACACCTTTGTGTTCTTTGTGTTCTTTGTGGTGAACAGCATTCCATGGCGATCGCCCCTTGCTCCGCCGCGCTATTGGAAGTCGCTGATTTGCTCGCTATACTTGTATTCGATTTGTGAACTGGACCCGTCAAGTGTGAAAGGAATCCTCAAATGCCCAGACCTGTTACCCTATTTACCGGACAGTGGGCGGATCTGCCCTTTGAGACCATCGCCGAGAAAGCCAAGAGCTTCGGTTACGATGGCCTGGAGCTGGCCTGCTGGGGCGATCACTTTGAAGTGGACAAGGCGCTGGAAAGCGACGCCTACATTCGCTCGCGCCATGATGTGCTCGAGCAGCATGGCTTGCAGTACTTTTCTATCAGCAATCACCTGGTGGGCCAATGCGTGGCGGAAGCCTTCATCGACGAGCGGCACCGCGCCATCCTGCCCGACCGCCTCTGGGGCGATGGCGATGACGATGGCGTGCGCGAACGCTGCGCCCAGGAGATGATCGACACCGCGCGCGCGGCCAAAGCTTTCGGCGTCGACGTGGTCAACGGCTTCACCGGCAGCCCGGTCTGGCACATGATCTACCGCTTCCCGCCCACATCTGACGAAATGATCGACGCCGGCTATCAGGAATTCGCCGAGCGCTGGACGCCTGTGCTGGACGCTTTCGCCGCCGAAGGCATCAAGTTCGCCCTGGAAGCGCATCCCAGCGAAATCGCCTACGACATCTACACTGCCGAAAAGACCCTGGAGGCGCTGGATCAGCACCCGTCCTTCGGCTTCAATTACGATCCCAGCCACTTCATCCACCAGCTGCTCGATCCGGTGAAATTCATCGACCGCTTCGCCGACCGCATCTTCCACGTCCACGTCAAAGACTCGAAAGTGATGCTGGATAACGTCAGCAGCATCCTCGGCTCGCACCTCAACTTCGGCGATTCCCGCCGCGGTTGGGATTTCGTCTCGCCGGGGCATGGCGATCTGGACATCGACTCCATGATCCGCGCCTTGAATCGAGCCGGCTATCAGGGTCCTTTGTCGGTCGAGTGGGAAGACAGCGGCATGGACCGCGAATTTGGCGCGACCGAATCGGCCGAATGGGTCAAAGCCAGCGACTTCCCGTCGTCCGCGCTCGCCTTTGACGCCGCCTTCGCTGACGAATAGGTCTACAAGAGGGCACAGATACAGAGCCGCGCATCACCGAGTCACTGAATGCTACCGCGCGTAGGGGCGAGCCGGTGGCTCGCCCATGAATTCTGAATTCGAGACTGAGGAGACAAACAATGGCTGACGAGAAACAAGTAAGCAGCACATTTACCAGCATGGCGGCTGAGGCCAGCGACGCCGAAGCGCCCGAGATCGGCATCGGCATGGTGGGTTACGCCTTCATGGGCAAAGCGCATACCAACGCCTTCAAGAAGATCCCTTACATGATGTACCCGCCCGTGGCCATCCCCCGCCTGGTGGGCATTGCCGGGCGCAACCAAGACGCCGTCACTGCCGCCGCGCAGCGCTACGGCTACGAGAACGCCTACACCGATTGGCGCGACATGCTGGCCAATGACGCGGTGGACGTGCTCGACAACGGCGGACCTAATGACGCCCATGCCGAGCCCTGCATCGCCGCGGCCCAAGCGGGCAAACACGTCTTCTGCGAGAAGCCGCTGGCCCGCAGCGCGGAAGAATCGAAGTCAATGCTGGACGCGGTCGAAAAGGCCGGCGTCAAGCATATGGTCGCCTTCAATTATCGCTTTGTGCCCGCAGTGCAGCAGGCCCGCAAACTGATTGAAAGCGGCAAGCTAGGCCAGATTTATCACTGGCGCGCCGTTTATCTGCAAGAGTGGGGCATGGATCGCTCCATGGAGACGACCTGGCGCTTCCAGAAGGGGCCAGCCGGCAGCGGCGCTTTGGGCGATCTCGGCGCGCATATCATCGACCTGGCCCGTTTTCTGGTGGGCGAGCCCAAAGCGGTATCCGGCCTGGCGCAGACCTGGATCACCGAGCGGCCCGATGGCGCCGGCGGCATGGTCAAGTCCGATGTCGATGACGGCTTCGTGGCTTTGCTGGACTTTGAGGGCGGAACGCTAGGCACGGTTGAAGCGACGCGCTTCGCCCAGGGCCGCAAGAATTTCAACTCTTTCGAGATCAATGCCGAGAATGGCTCGATCCATTTCAACCTGGAGCGCATGAACGAGCTGAACGTCTTCTGGAAGGGCGAGAGCCCCGATACCACGCAGGGCTTCCACAATGTGCTCGTCACCGAGGCGCACCATCCCTATTGGGAAAATTGGTGGCCGCACGGGCATATCATCGGCTGGGAGCACAGCTTCGTGCACGAATTCCACCACTTCTTCGACGCCATCGTCAACGACAACGATGTGGCGCCCTACGGCGCAACCTTCGTCGACGGCTATCGCAATGCCGTGATCTGCGACGCGATTCTGGAATCGGCTGCCTCGCGCCGGCATGTTGACATTCGCTACTAGCGACTAGGCAGATTCAGCGCGAATAGGGGACAGCCTACAGGACTCACCTGCCACTTCGTACGGGCGAGCCGGTGGCTCGCCCCTACACAATCCGATTGTTAACACTTCGATATTATGTTTGAGCCGGGTCGTGACTTGCGCGCGGCAGTGGCTAGATTCCGCGTTTGACCCTCGGCAAGCAGCGTAACGCTTCGGAATCACTTTTCGTCCCCAGCTACGAATAAGGTTTGGCCGTCTGTGACCAGGTGAATCGTTCCCAGTTCATCGGTACGAAACAGCGGCAATCCGTCGAAAAGGGCGAGCGTATCCGGGTCGGGATCGTCACGGCGATTGGCGATATCACTTTGCAGCAGCGCCACTTGCGGCTGAGCAACCTTCACGAAGGTCCTGTCAAGCGTGCGGGCCGTGCCATGCTGCGGGATCTGCATCACTGCCGAAACCGGCGAGATGCCGGCAGCGAGAAGCTCTCGCTGTCCCGCGGCGCTGAGATCGGAGGTCAGCAGGAAAGACATCCCCCCGAAGCTTACGCGCAGCACCAGCACATGGTCGTTCAGCTTGTCGCTGATGCGGGGCTTTCGCTGCGGGTGCAACACTTCAATCATGACGTCGTCATCGAGTTCCAGCCGATATCCGGCGCGCGCCTCCACCAGCGGCGTATCAGATTTCCGCAGACGATCCATAATCCGGTTGAATGTTTCATTGTTATTATCCTGGCCGTGATAAAGCGCCGCGCCGACATCATAGCGATCAAGCACGCTGTCCAGCGCGGCAATGTCCCATTCATCCGGATGCGTGATTACCAGGATATCTAGCTCGCGGTCGTAGAAGGGCAGGCGATCGCCAATGGCTGTTAGCAGTCGCGATGGATAGCGGCCGCCGTCAACAAGGACCTGCGCGCCGCCCGGCGTCTGCATGAGTACCGCATTGCTGTGGCCGACATCAAGCAGCCAGACGTGCAGCTTTTCGTCTCTGCGGCTAAGGTACATGGCGAGCATCAGCGCGAGCAGTGTTAGGGTCACTGCAACGGCAGTCACAACAACGCTGTTACGCCGAACAAATTGCTCGATCCGTTGCCAGAGTGGCGGGCGCGCGGCGTGAACCATAGCCCCTCCTATCAGCAAAATATAGCAGCCTTGAATGATGCGCCCGTCCATGGTGATCGCGACATCGGCGAATTCCAGCCCGGCAAAGGCGCGCACAACCGTTATCGTCCAGGACAAAAAGAGCATGTCCGCCCAGAAAAACAGCAAGCCCAGCGCCGGCGCGAAGACGCTGATGACGACCGCCGCCAGCCCGAGCAGCAGTACAGCCGATTGGACCGGCACGATGAGGATATTGACGGGCAGCGCCACCAGCGACAAGCGCCCGAAGTACAGAATGATGAGCGGCAGCGTGGCGACTTGCGCGGCGACGGAGACGATCAAAGGTTCGTTGAGAAAACTGTGCAGCGGTCGAGACAGCTTCCTGGGCAGCCAGCGGTCCAGCAGCGCGGCAAATCGCTGTGAAAGTGGATGGGCAAATAGACCGAGCCCCAGCACGGCAAAGAAGCTCAATTGAAAGCCGATGTCGAGCAGCACATTGGGATCGCCGATCGAAAGCAGCAGGGTGGCGAAGGCCAGAGACGCGGGGACAAATGTCCGGCGCTTCAGCTGACTGCCGATCACCAGCAAGCTGCTCATCAGCGCGGCCCGCAAGATGCTGGGGCTGCCCCGACAAAAAGCGAATAGACGGCGATGACTGCGACCGCGCTGATCGTGACCGTGGCGCTTTTACCGGCGAACAAGCTCGACAGCACACGAATGACAATGGCGCTCACGATGACCATATTGAAGCCGCTGATCGCGATGACGTGCGACGCGCCAACCCGCGAGAAATCGTCTTTCAGCTGCGGTGATATGCCGCTTTCATCTCCCAGCAGGATGCCGGTCAGCAAGCCCGATTGCGGCTCGGGCAAGGCCTTGGCGATTTCTCGTCGTATAATCCCTTTCAATTCAAGCAGTCGCGCGGATACCGGATTGCCATGGCCCTTGCTAAGGACTTGCGCGCCGGCATTGCGCATGATGGTGAAGACACCGCGACGGCCCAGGTAATCCGCGTAGGAGAAGGTATCGCCCGTGGCGGCAGTAGCCATGGCGGCGGTTGCTTTCACGCGGGCGCCGTAGTCGATTTCTGCCCCGCGTGGGGCTTCAACAAGCACCAGCCCGCTTGTCGTAACCGTCTCGCTGTTGACGAAAACGGTCTCGGCCCCCAGGCGCAGCTGGACACGATCTTCACGGTAGCGGGGTTCCTCAACCACGACGCCGGTAACTGTGCCGCTGTAGCCGTTGTGTGCGGCGATGTCGCTAGTGCGCGGCAAGAGCGACTGCCTCGCGCCGCCCGCCGCCAGAATCAGCAGCAGCAGCAGCACTTTGCCCGGCGTCTGCTTTGACCTGGTTACTGCCAACGAAAGCGCGCAGGCGACAAGCGCCCCGATCCAGTAGATTGTCTCAATGTCGGGCAGCGCTCGCGCCAGGCTGATGCCCAGCACCCAGGCAAGGGTGATGTAAATCAGGCGCATTTGCTAGTGATCTATTGGATAAGATGAACAAGGAAATGATAACTTACTTTGCGGATGTGGCAAAACAAACAGACATCCCGCAAAGGATGCCTGTTTTCGAGGAAAATTACAGTTGACGCTTTAGAGGCGGCTGCCCATGGGCGCCTGCGCTGGCCGGTCAAAGCTGATAGGCTCAGCATTGCCCTCGGCCTGCGGCGCATGGATCGCTTGCATTTCCGGATTGGCCTCGACCGCGACCGGCTCTTCATACTGCATCAGCTGAATGCCATTGCGGATTTCATCGAGGGTGAGGGCAAAGCGCTGCTCGAGCTCGCTGAGTTGAACAAGCACGTATTCGTCGGCTTCCTGCGTGATTTTCTGCGCTTCGATTTTGGCTTGCTCGATCACGAATTCGGCGCGGACTTTTGCCTGTGTTACCATCTCTTGTTCGTCTATCAGATCTTCGCTGTGCTGCCTAGCTTGCTGGACGATGCGAGCCGCTTCTTCATTGGCTTCCGCCAGGACGCGGTCACGCTGCTGGATGGTGCGCGCTGCCGTTTCGATCTCTTCCGGAATCGAAATCCGCATCTGATCGATTATCTCCAGAGCCCGCTCTTCATCCAACATCGTATACTTTGTGCCAAAAAGGTGACGGCCCTCGTCGATCAAGTCTTCCATCCGGTCTACCAAGTGTTGAATATCCATCGCCCCCTCCCCGTTAGAGACAGTATCAATGTTTGCAATTCTACTTACAATACTTCTTTCGTAACGCTTCCGAAATGATGGGCGGCGCCATCGAGCTTACATCTCCGCCGAGCTGCGCGATTTCGCGAATCGTGCTTGAGCTTATGTGCATGTATTGCTCATCCGACAAAATCATGATGGTTTCCAACTGCGGCGCCAGCTTCTTGTTTGCCATTCCCATGCGAAACTCAAATTCAAAATCACCGAATACTCGTAAGCCGCGAACTAAGGCTATTGCTCCTACTGACTCAGCATATTGTACTGTAAGAACGTTATATTTCGCCACTGAAATAGACGGGTATTTCTTAAAGACTTCGCGAGCCAATTCCACGCGTTCATCAACATCAAACAATACCGCTTTCTTGTCGGGATTGGCGTAGATGCCAATGACAAGTTTCTCAAAGAAACGCGAGGCGCGCACAGCGACATTGATATGTCCATAATGAATCGGGTCAAGTGATGCCGGATAGAGCGCAATTCCTCGTCCTGACATAGTGTATCTCCCACACTACCAGCGCATTGTAGTAGGACTGGAGGATTCGCGCCAACCGATACGCCAGCAGAATTGCCAATGCAAGAAAATCAGTTTTCCAACCGAGACTCAAGGGGACGCGCTTAGCTCAGTTCGCTGTCAGCCGGGTAGAGCTGGCTGAGAAATGCCGCCAGCAACTGATGCTCGGGCAGCTGTAAATCGGGGTCTTCCTCTACAAGGGTTCGCGCTTCGAATTGCGCCTCTTTGATCAGCTCGGAATTGCCGGGGTCCAACATATCAAAGTCCAGATGGCCGCTCTGCCGCGTGCCCAGCAGTTCGCCCGCGCCCCGCAGTTGCCAATCTCTGTCGGCCAGCTCAAAGCCGTCGTTGGATTCCTCCATCGCCGACAGTCTTTGCTCGGCGATGGCCATCGCGTCCCGTTCCAATTCGCCGGCTTGGCAGGCGCGGATGCGGTCAATGTCGATGTCAGCGGAGCTATCCGGCAGCAAAAAGCAGTACGACTGATGTTCGCCCCGGCCGACTCGGCCGCGCAGCTGATGGAGCTGAGCCAAACCGAAGCGATTGGCGCCGTCGATCACAATCACGCTCGCGTTCGGCACATCGACGCCGACTTCAGCCACGGAGGTCGTCACCATCACATCGTATTCGCCCGCCGCGAAGTCCGCCATTAGCGCGTCTTTCTCCGCCGCGCTCATCCGTCCGTGCAAAAGGCATACGCGATACTGATAATAGACTTGACTCAACTGCTCGTAGGCTTCCGTTGCCGATGCCGTGTCCAGTGATTCGGACTTCTCCACCAGGGGATGGACGAAAAACGCTTGCCGTCCCTGCTCCAATTGGCTGACCACAAAGCCATTCAGCCGCTCGCGCGCAGCCGGATCGATGACCTTGGTCTCGATGTCGCGTCGGCCGGCGGGTTTGTCCGCGATGATGGATAGGTCGAGATCGGCGTAGTAGGTGAGCGCCAGGCTGCGCGGTAAGGGCGTCGCCGTCATGATCAGCAGGTGCGGATTGCCGCCTTTGCCGCGCAATTGCGACCGCTGAGCGACCCCAAAGCGCTGCTGCTCGTCGATGACGGCTAAAGCGAGATCGTCGAACTCGACGCCTTTCTGGATCACGGCATGCGTTCCCACGACAATGTCAATGGCGCCGTCGGCGATGTCGCGATATACGGCCTCGCGCTTGTCCGCAGTCAGCGCGCCGGTCAAGAGGGCAATATTCGGTTTGTCGGGGCCGCTCATCTTGGCGAAAGTCGCGCTCAGCGAACGGAAATGCTGCTCGGCCAGGATGCCCGTCGGCGCCATCAAGGCCGACTGCTTGTGATTCGAATAGGCGATCGCCATGGCCACGATGGCTACAGCGGTCTTGCCCGAGCCGACATCGCCCTGGATCAGCCGGTTCATCGGCGTCGAGAAGGACAAGTCCCGCTGAATCTCCTGTATGGCTTTCTTCTGTCCGTCGGTCAATTTGAAGGCGAATACCTCGGCCGCGAATCGCTTGAGAATTTCCGTGTCTTCTATCAGTGGCGTTCCAGGCGCAGACTGCCATTCGCGGCGCCTCGCCAATAGCGCTAGCTGCAGCATCAGCAGATGATCAAAAGCCAGTCGCTGCTGCGCATGTCGCCTGTGGTCGTCGCCGTCGGGGAAATGCGCCTGCTTCAGCGCCCAACCTAGATCCGCCAGTTCGCCGCGGTCCAGCACCGAAGTTGGAATGGGATCCGGAATTTTGTTCTCCCAATCGGAAGTCAGCACTTTCATCGTGCGGCGCAGCATGCGTGGGCGCAAGCCCTGTGTCATGCGATATACCGGCACGATGCCAATCTTGCGCAAGTTGTCGAGGTCCAGTTCTTCCCATTCGGGGCTGGCCATACCGCGGGTCTCGTTCACCTTGCCCCGCAGCAGCAGGTGCATGCCCCGCTTGATCTTCTGCGAAAGAAAGGGCTGGTTGAAGAAGCGTATGGACATTTTTGCAGTGTCATCGGAGACCCATACGACAAGGTCCATACGTCCGCTGGCGCTGACTGACGTGCCCGCGCGCTGAACGGTGGCGATGACATTGGCCGTCTGCCCCGCAACCAAGTCCTTGATACAGGTCAGCCGGGTATAGTCGACGTAGTCGCGCGGAAAGTTGTAGAGCATGTCTCTGACCGTGTGGATATCCAGATTTCGCAGCAACTCAGCGTAGGTGTTGCCGATGCCTTTGATGTCCGTGGTCGGCGCTTCCAGCTCCTGATACAGCGCGAGTTGTTCTTTCAGGCTAAGCTGCGCGCGGGGCTGGCGCGGCGGGCGATTCAAGCTGGGCAAAGGCGGGATGTCCAGCTTGGGCTGGCTGGGCCCGCCGGTGAAGTCTTCATCATACGAGGCGTTGTCGTAGGCGTGGAAGCGCCGCTTGTCACCGCCACGCTGCTGACGCGCCGGCCGCCGATCCACGTGCTCATGCGAAGAGCGGCCTCGCTTCTGCCGCGGAGGCCGGTCCGTCTGCGAGCCCAGTTTCTTCTCCCACTCGGCCAGCCGCTTCTGGTAGGCCGGCGGCGCTTTCTGCCGGTCCGTCACGCGATTCAGCAAATAGTTGACTTTGTCGATGCGCGCGTCTTCGCTGTCGATCTTGTCATAGGCAGTCAGGGAGTCGACGATTTCGTCAATCAGAATGTGATGCTGCGCGCGCCGCGCCTGCTCTCTCGCTTGAGGCTGCCAGTTATTGGCGTAGGCGCTCAAACCGCCCACGACCGCTGTATTCTTGCCGCCTTGATCGCGCTCCAGCTTGAGGATCTTGACCAGCGTTTCCAGTGCAGATGGCATGGATCATTGCCTCCAGTTGCGGTTCAGCGTCGCCACGCCAATGGAACCGGGCCCAATATGTGTGCCCATGGTCGGCGTCGTTTCGATGACCAGTGTATCAGATGGCGCGCAATCTTGTATGGATTCCAGGAAGCTCTCGGCGCCGGCGCGATTGGCGATGTGCAGCACGGCCATCCTGTCCAGAGGCGCTTCCGCCAGGGTCAGCTCTCGCAAGCGCCGCTCCGCGCGCGACCAGGTACGCATACGCCCGATCGACTCAATCTCGCCCCCGTCGACGCGGATGACCGGCTTGATTCGCAGCAGCCCGCCTATGCCGGCGACCAGCGAGTTTACGCGTCCGCTGCGCCGCAAGTACTCCATGGTGTCGATGATCGCGTAGACTTTGCAGTTTTCGCGAACGCTCTGGATGCGCTCAAGAATTGCATCCAAGTCGGCGCCTGTTTGCGCCAGTTCGGCAGCCGCCCAGACTTGCAGCCCAATGCCAAATGTCAGCTGCAGGCTGTCAACCAGCGTGATTTTGTCTCTGCCGACGGATTCGGCGCCCAGGCGCATGGCATTTAGCGTGCCGCTTAGACTCTCCGGCACGTGAATCGAGACGATGTGCTCAGCGCCGTCGGCGAGCATTCGCTGGTAGAATTCCGCCGCGTCGCCGGGCGACGGAGCGGCCGTCGTCGGCTGCTCAGACAGCGACGGCAAGTCTCGATAGTATTGCTCTCGATCCAGCCCGACGCCGTCATCGGCAATGCTCTGCCCGCCGATATTGACGTAAGTCGGGATGACGCTCACGCCGAGCGCGGCGACCAGCTCAGCCGGCAGATCGCAGACGCTGTCCGCGGCTATGCGAATTCGACTAGAAGTCATCGTCCAGCTCGTCGCTCTCTTTCTCGAGCACGGCAACGCCGGTAGCCTGCGTGCCCAAATAAGACGCCATGGTCGCGCTGTACATCGTGAAGGGAAAGTGCTGACCCGGGAATTCGAGCGCCAGCCGGTCTTGCATCACGCGCGTCTCTTCGCTGATCAGTTTCTGGTCTTGCAGCACGACCGCGTCTTCCAATTCGGTGAATTCCACCAGAAATTCGACCAGGCGCTCGATGACATCGCTGCGGTTGCGGATCTTTTCAATGACGATGATCTGGCCGTCTTCAAGGCTGACAAAAGGCATGATTTCCAAATGGGCGCTCAGAATCGCGTGGGAAGGCTTCATGAATCCATTGGCGCGTAGAAAGCTGACGTCCCCGATGCAGTAGACCGAATAAATGCGGTTGACCGCCTGCCGCACCGTGTGGATCACCGCCTCGGCACTGTCCAGCTCCTGCGCGGCGCGGGCCGCGACCCGAATCAACATGCCTTGGCCGGCGCACAAACTCTGCGAATCGACCACCGCAATCTCGCAGCCGCCGTTGACCTGCTGCGCGGCCAGCCGCCCGTTCCGCCAGCTTTCGGACAGCTCCCGCGAGGGATGAACCGAGATTACTGCATCACAGAAGTGGGACAGGCGCGCATACAATTCGGCGTAGTCGTTCTCCGATGGCGGTATGATCTTCGGCGGTCTACCATGCCGCGCCATCAACTCAAAGGCTTCTTCCGTGCCCAGGTCGATGCCTTCCAGGTAGCGCTTGCCGCCGATCTCAATGATGTTCGGCAGTATCGTCACCGGAAAATGCCGCACCAGGCGCGGGTTGGAAAAGCGCGCTCCACTGTCAGTTACAATTTGGATTCTTGGCATCACTCGACGCTAACTATGAGCGGATACAGGGCTTGGCCGCCATAAACCGCCTCATATTCCAGGTTTGGAAAGTCCGCCATCAAAGCTTCAATAATTTCGTCCACAGCCGCTTGAGATAATCCGGCGCCGTAATACAGGGTCGCCAATTCTTTGTGGTCTGCGCCGGCCATTTTCAGCGCATCCCGCAGCGCGGTGTCAATATCCTCCGCGGCGACGCTAATCTGCCCGTCAATGATGGCCAGGCAGTCGTTCTCGCGGATATCCACGCCTTGCAGCTTTGTAGAGCGTGTGGCGCGCGTGATTTCAATGGATGTCGTGGCCAGGGCAGCCTCCCGCATTGACGCGACGATCGTATCCGCTGGGAGCTGGCCGTCGCTGGCGTCGCCGAAGGCTATCATCGCGTTGACGCCTTCGGCGGCAGTGCGCGTGGGCACGACCGTGACGCGCCGGCTGTCGCTCATGTCCGCCGCTTGCTGCGCCGCCAATTCGATATTGCGATTATTAGGCAGTATGATGATCTCCTCAGCGCCGAGCTCGTTTATCGCGGCGATGAATTCTTGTGTTGCGGGATTCTTGCCCGCGCCGCCTTCGATGACAATGGCGCAATTCAGGTCGTGATAAAGGCCGCGCATGCCGTCGCCTTCGACGACTGCGATTACTGACACCAACTCCTGCTTTGCTCCATGCGCCTGCTTCCCTGATTGCCGCGCGACCTCATCAGCCTGCAATTGCATGTTTTCCACCACGATGTCGTCGAGATCTGCGCCGGTCTTCACCGCGTAGTCCAGGGGAATGGCCGGGTTCTCCACATGGATATGCACTTTGATCATGCTGTCATCGCCGGCTACGATGACGGACCAGCCCAGCTTCTCCAGATCGCTGCGAACCGCGGCCGAGTCCAGTTGCGCGCCCAACATGAGAAACTGCACATCGTAGCCGTACGATTCTGCGGGCGAGCCCGCCGATGCGGCGCTATTTTTCGCTAGTGGCGCCGACAAGACCCCGTCCATAGGCGTACCACAAGTGTACTCGTGAATGCCCCGCAAGAAACAGACCAGCCCCATGCCGCCGGCATCAACTACACCGGCGTCCTTCAGAATCGGCAGGTGATTGGGGGTATCTTCCAGCGAGGCCTGCGCGTATGTCACCAATTCTAGAAACATTTCGTCGATTGACTGACCCTCATGCAGGCTTTCTGCCGCCTCGCGCGCCACGGTCAGCACAGTTCCCTCAACCGGCTGAGAGACGGCGGCGTAGGCGCGTTTTACCGCCGATTGAAAGGCCGCGACCAGTAAAGGCGCAGTAACGATCTCCGCTGCTCCCAGGGCCTCAGCAAAGCCAGCCAGTAGCTGAGACATAATGGCGCCGCTGTTGCCGCGCGCGCCCATTAGTGCGCCATAGGCAAAGCGCTCGGCCACCGCGCAGGCTCTTGTATCCGTCGAATTATCAACCTCTTCCCAGGCGCGATTCAGCGTGTGAAAAAGATTGATGCCGGTATCGCCATCGGGTACCGGAAAGACGTTGAGCTCGTTGATGAGCTCGACATTGTCCGCCACAGCCTTGACCCCGGCGCCGAGAAGAATTTTCAGCGCCTGCCCGTCTATGCTAGTCTTCGCCATTCAATTCTTTCGCCGCAGCCCGGCGCATTTCGCTGATGCCGGCCGCGATGCCGTCTTTGTGCTGAAATACGCCCGCGCCAGCAATCGTTACAGATGCGCCCGCTGATATCGCGGCGCCGATCGTTTGGCTGTTGATGCCGCCATCGACTTCAATGTCGATTTCGACGCCGAGCTCGTTTATTAGCCTGCGCAAGCTGCGGATCTTCGCGAGCGTGCTGTTGATGAATTGCTGACCGCCGAAGCCGGGGTTGACCGTCATCACGTTGATGAGTCGCGCCATGTCCAGGACCTCGCCGATGGCTGCCGCCGGCGTGTGTGGGTTGAGCGCGACCCCGGCCTCGCAGCCGGCATCGGCGATTTGCCCCAGCACTCGATGCAAATGGCGACAGGCTTCCACATGGACGCTGATGCTGCTTGCGCCGCTGTCGGCGAATTGCTGCACGAACCGCTCCGGCTCCACAATCATCAGGTGGACATCGAGGGGGATCGCAGCGACTTTGGCGACCGCCTCCACCACCAGCGGTCCCATGGTGATATTCGGCACGAAACGCCCGTCCATGATGTCGATATGAATCAGATCGGCGCCCGCGTCTTGCGCTTCTATGACTTGCTCGGCAAGACGACCGAAATCCGCCGCCAAAATTGATGGCGCTATTTTGATGACATTGTCGCTCATGCAGCAATCTGAATTGTGAGTGGTCAACGATTATGATCTTACTGTTTATTGATTGCGACCGCAACAGCTTGCCGCGCCATCGATCGTCTGAAATTCCAAATATCCCAGTGCTCTAGCGGATCGCATCCGCGTCAATCACCGCTGTTTTCAGCTGACCGCAGCCAGCCTCAATGTCGATGCCGCGCCGTACGCGCACAGTCGCGTTCACGCCGCATTGACCTAAGGTCGCCAGGAAGCGCTCGAGATCAGGCGCGGGCGCCGGCCGGCCCGCATAACCCCCGGTCGGGTTCAAGGGGATGACGTTGACGTGGCAGTGCAGTCCAGCGAGCAGCCGACCCAATTGCTGCGCTTCCGCGACGGTATCGTTCTCCCCCGCGATGGCCGCCCACTCAAAGGTAATCCGCCGCTTCGTTCGCTCGACATAATAATGGCAAGCATCGATAAGCTCCGCAATCGGCCAGCGGCGATTCACCGGCATCAGCGCCGACCGCTCGCTGTCGTCCGATTTGTGCAGACTCACCGCCAGCTTGACCTGCAAACCCTCATCGGCGAAGCGGCGTATCTGCGGGACCAAACCCACCGTGCTGATGGTGATGTGGCGCGCCCCGATTCCCAGCCGGTCCATGAGCATAGCGACCGCCTCCAGCGAGGCGTCGTAATTGTGGAAGGGTTCGCCCATGCCCATAAAGACCACATTGCTCAGGCGCTTGCCCCGCGCCGCCAGGTCACGGGCGAAAATCATCGCTTGTTCGAAGATCTCGGCAGCGCTCAAGTGCCGGCCAAAGCCCATCTGTCCGGTGGCGCAGAAGACGCAGCCCAGCGCGCATCCGGCCTGCGACGAAATGCAAGCCGTCTGTCGGCCGTCGTCATAAGGCATTAAGACCGACTCGATCAGCTGGCCGTCAGGCAAACGGTAGAGGCGCTTTTCCGTGCCGTCCTGGCTCAGCTGCCGCGCCGCCATCGCCAGCTCGCCCAGCCGCGCCGACCGGCTCAGTTTCAGTATTGTCGCGCGGGGCAAATTGCTCATCGCCTCGAAGCTGCTGACCCGCTTGTTATAGACCCAGTCCCAAATCTGCTTGGCGCGGAAGGGCTTCTCGCCGAGCGCCGCGACAAAGTCTGCCAATTCGGTTTCGTCAAGCGCATACAGATTGATCATCGCTTCAAATTCGCCTCGCATTTGCCTCGGCCCTAAGCATTCAAGCTAAGGCCGCAAGCGCAAAGGGAATGGCATTATACCCGGCATGCGCAATGATGGCAGCCGTCGTGCTCACCCGCGCGCGCAGCAGTCCAAATCCCAGCGAAACCACAAACAGAATCGCTGCTGCAGGCGTGAAGGCATATTGTGTATGCACGGCCACGAACAGCAAAGACGATATGACTGCGCCAAACACCGGCTGCAGCGCGCCACGAAACAAGATTTCTTCGCCGATACCGACGCTTATCGCCAGCAGGCCACCCAGAATCAGCGACGAACTCAAAGCCTCGTACAGCAACCGCGCGCCGCTTACCTGCGACTCGAATGTACTTTGCGAAACAGAAGCCTGCCAGTAGGCCATCGCCAACGCTGCCATAAGATGAAGCGCAATCGCTGCCGCGATGCCCGCCAAGCAATCCGCCGGCCGCGGCCAGCGCAATCCCAGCCGCTGCTTGACGGTGGCCCAGTCCCGGCGCGTCAGCCAGCCCACGCCAAGGATAGCCAACGCCAGATACATAAGCGACCCGACGAGCAACTGCGGCGCGGCGTCTGCGAAAGCCAAGGGCTCCGCGTCACTAGCGTTTATAGCTCCCAAGCCTAGAGCGGTCAGGGCGAAGATGATGATCAGCGTCGCCAGCCGGTGAACGCTGTTGCGCGGATCGAAGGAGATATGCTCGAATTGCCCGGCTGACTTGAGGACTCGAAAGACGCATTGCCAGGGTCTCTCGAGTCCAATAAGAGCAAACATCAGCAGCCCTGCGACCAGCCCGACAACTGCCAACGCCACGCTCAGCGATGCGCCATTGTGCAAACCGCTCAATGCCAAGGTCAGCAACGCGAGCGGCAGCAAGGCCGTCAGCGCGGGCAGAACGCGAGTTCGACCAATGCGCGCCGACTCAATGTTGGCAACTGCCGTCAAAAGCAGAACGTAAAGCAACGCAAGGCCAGCCAAGATTGCCCGCCACTTATCCCGTATCAGTTCGCAGTCTAGCGGGGCGACACTTCCGCCGCAAGCGCCAGCCGCTGCGGTTGACAGGCCAGCGGCGCTATGCTAGCATAACCGTCGCCACGTCGCGGCTCAATTGAGCGTTGGAGAGGTGGCCGAGTGGTTTAAGGCGATGGTCTTGAAAACCATTGTACGGTCCTCCGTACCGCAGGTTCGAATCCTGTCCTCTCCGCCTTGAACACATTAACAGTTGCATAATCTATTGGAGAGGTGCCAGAGTGGTTGATTGGGGCCGCCTGCTAAGCGGTTGTACCTGTTAAGGGTACCGCAGGTTCGAATCCTGTCCTCTCCGCTCCGATATCATGCCCAAACTGGTCTGCGCCACAGAGCCGGATCAGTGAGTTTCCTCATGCTGTTCCCCTTTTCGCCGCGCTTGCGACAGGCAAAGAGCCCCCGCTAGATACTAGATTGTAGCGAAGACGGAGCAACTGAATGAGTCAGAAGATACAAATTCAAGCGACCGTTGCTGTATCCAAAGCCAAAGCCTGGACGCTTTGGACGCAACCACAGCACATTACCAATTGGAACTTCGCCAGTGACGACTGGTGCTGCCCGCGCGCCGAGAACGACCTCCGCGCCGGCGGCCGACTCCTATACCGCATGGAAGCCGTAGACGGCAGCTTCGGCTTCGACTTCGAAGCGATTTACAACGAGGTGATTCACGAGGCGAGAGTCGCATACACCATGACCGATGGACGACTAGTGGAAACCACATTTGAGGTTTTGGGAGACTCGACTCGCGTATCTACTTCATTCGACGCCGAGCAGGAGAATCCAGTCGATATGCAGCGGGCCGGCTGGCAGGCGATTCTCGACAACTTCAAGCGGTACGCCGAGTCCGCTTAGCGTCAAGCCCAAGCAGCGAGATCGACTGTCTCCTCACGCTTGGCAGCTGCCTGAAACGCCTGAGTTTTCGCGAGTTAAATCGCATTCCTCTCCGGCTTCATTCTCGTAATCCCGCGTCACCATTGCTCTTGCATCGTCATTGGACCGCAACTCCCGTGTCTCCGGCAGGTCAGGGTATACTAATGCTGAAGCCATTCTTGGAGAACATTATGCGCATTCCCATTAATCTAGCCAATTCAGTCCGATACAAGGCGCGACAGTTGCCCTTTTCCACGGCATGTATCGTGGCCGGACTGGCGGTTTATCCGCTGTCTATCGCGCTGGCAGCTCCTGTGATTACAGTGTTGGCCGTCATTAGAAACACGTTTTTTGCACCTGAGTCACATTTCATGAATTCAATTGAATTTGCCATAGTTGTTGGTGTCGCCGCTGCAAGCGTCGGCTTGGCTATCGGATTGTTACAGAAGCAGATAGTGGGTAGCCATTTCGGTGTTGACTTAGGGCGCTGGCGGCTGATTTCGGCGCTAGGGGCATGTGTCGCGATCGCAGTCATTGTGTATATTGTCGAGAACAAAGAATGCCTGCTGGCGGCGATGAGAAGTCCACTAGGTGATAGCTACTACGACTATTACCAATTCATGCTTTCTCTCATCTTCACCCCTATGATTCAGTTCGCCTTAGTGCTGTCCGCGATTCAGACGCTATTTCTATATCGATATGTACGCTCGGCCTGGCTTTGGCTGGCAGCGAATGTTGTGGCGGGCGCACTGTTCTTCTGGCTCGTTATTTATGTATTTGGGAGCACGTCCTTGATGTCTTGGCTCGTGGCTGCGATTGCTCAGTCGGCGCTGGTTGGCTACGCCATGCGATATCTCATGACACAGCGTCGGCGCGGCGGCAAAGCCAAGCGCGATGAAACCTCTATCTCGTGACCGCTAACCGGATCGCCGAGCTTCCACGGCCCGCTGAATGCTCGTAGTCGGCCTGATGTCCGGCACTTCCGCCGACGGCGTCGATGTCGCCATTTGCGATATCCGCGGCGCGCCCGGCAACTTGACCGCCGATCTGTTGTACGGCGCGACCTACGAATACGAGCCGGCAATGCGCCAGCGCATTCTCGCCTGCTGCGACCCGGCCCAGAGCCGCGTCGATCAGATTGCGGCCCTGCACGTCGACCTCGCCGAAGTCTTCGCACAGCGCACACTCGAAACGATTGAGCAGGTCGGCCTGGCGCCCGGCGAGATCGACCTCATCGGCTCGCACGGGCAGACGCTCTGGCACAATGTTCTGGCCAGCGGGCAGGTCAACGTGTCGCTGCAAGTTGTGGAGCCGGCAGTCATCGCCGAGCGCAGCGGCATCACCACCATCAGCAACTTCCGCGCGCGCGATATCGCCTCCGGCGGTCAAGGCGCGCCCCTGACCAGCTACGTCGACTGGCTGCTGCTGAGGCATCCGACCTATTGGCGGGCAATACAAAATATCGGCGGCATGGGCAACGTGACCTTCCTGCCTCCGCTCGCGGACGACAGATCCCAGCCCATCGCCTTTGATACCGGGCCGGGCAATGCGTTGCTGGATATCGCCGTGGCGCATATCACCGACGGCGCCCAGAATTTCGACCGCGACGGCGTGCTGGCAGGGCAGGGCCGGGTCAATGAGGAGTGGTTGGACGAATTGCTGGGGCATCCTTATTACGCGCGCGACTATCCCAAGACCACCGGCCGCGAGACCTTCGGCACGGCCGCCGCGCTGGATTTGGTCGCCCAGGCGCAAGGGCGCGGCCTTACACCGTCTGAAGTCATCGCCACCTTGACCGCGCTGACCGCCACCAATATCGCTGACGCTTACCAGCGATTTGCGCCCGCTCCTATTCAGGAAGTCATTCTGGGCGGCGGCGGACGCCACAATCCGGTCATGGTGGGTTTGCTGCGCCAACTGCTGGCGCCGGCGGCCGTCATGACGCACGAAGACATCGGCATGAACAGCGATTTCAAAGAAGCGCTGGTATTCGCCGTGCTGGCGTTTGAGACCTGGCACGGGCGTCCGGCCTCGCTGCCCGCCATGACCGGCGCGCGGCACGCATCAATCCTCGGCCAGATCACGCCGGGCGCCAACTACGCTGACTTGCTGCGCGGCGCCTGGCGTCTATAACGGCTTGTCCGGTCCTATGACGACGGCGGCGACTCGACTACGGCGCGGTTTCGACATCTTTGCCACCGAGGACACAGAGTGAAGTCGAGGTCACAGAGGAATGGCATTATGCTTAGTCCAAAGACAGATTCGGCGAAGGCGCCGACTATACTTGAATCGGCCTACCTCCATATCTTCCGGTATCCTCTCACATTTACTCTGTGTCCTCGGTGGTAAAGGTGTCGTGAATCCGAAATGGCGTGGCATCTGCACTCACATCGGCGCGTGAGTAGCGGACAAGCCTGACGAGGTCTTCGCGCTCAGATTTCACTGGCCGCGCACTTACTCATGCTATGCTTGAGTACGAAACGCAAATTGTTTTCTGTTCGAACGGGAGGCGGATGAAAGACCTCATTAGCCGGCTGCGTGTCACTCTGTTGCGCTGGTGGTCCCAGCGCAGCGCTACCACGCGGGCGCTGCCGATTATCCTCTTGACCACGCTGCGCAGCTTCGGACGTTACAGTTCGCGGCAGTCGGCGGCGTTGGCCTTCTTCGCTCTATTCTCGCTCTTCCCGCTGATGCTGCTGATGGCGGTCCTGATCGGCGGTTTGCTGGAGCCGGCCGCGGCGCAAGAACAGATCGCAAACGGTTTGCGCGTGTTCTTGCCGGAAGATCAGGCGACAGTCGAGTTTGTACAGGACATCCTGGGCCAATCCCTGGAACAGTCAAATTCTTTTGGCATTGTCGCCATCATGACCATTGCCTGGTCGTCTCTTAGCCTGTTTTCCAACCTGACCGCCTCGCTGGACGAAATCTTCCGCGTACCAAACGGCCGCAATATCTGGAAGCTGCGCCTGCAAGCCATCGGCATCAGCCTGGCGCTGGTAGTGCTGGTGATCGCCTCCTTCGTTACCTCCGGCGTACTGCGTCTGCTCTCCGTGCTGCTGCTGGACCAACCCAGCTTGTGGCTCAGTATCGGCATTCGTTTCTTGCCATTTGGTCTGGACGTGGTGATATTCGCCTTGCTATTCCGCTTCGTGCCGGCGCGTTACGTGCATTGGGACGCGGTGCTGCCGGCGGCGCTGCTGGGCGCGGTTGGCTGGGAGCTGGCCAAGAGCGGCTTCGGCTACTACCTGACCAATTTGGGCGGATTCCAATTCGTCTACGGCGGCATCGCCACCGTCATCGTTTTTCTGTTTTGGGCCTACTTGATCGCCGCCATATTTCTCTTCAGCGCGGAATTTTGCGCGCGCCTGAACGACTGGTTTGTCAGCCGCGTGACGACTGAAGCGGAGGCGCACCCCTCGGTCAGCATCTCAATTCGCGATGGGCAGATTCGCGTACAATTGCCTAATCAGGTCAACAGCCCCCAACTCAGCGACCGTGTAGCCGCCGAAGGACTGCGTGACACCGGCGGGGGCTAGCCGACGCGTTTCAGCTTGCCAGCGCGCTTGGCGTAATTCTCCGCCGCCTTAAAAGCTCGCAGGCCGATGGGCAGCGCCACCACGCCCAGCACCAGCAGCGGCGCGATATACTGCAGCAAGTCGGCTATGGCTGCCCCATCGAGCACGGCGGCGCGCGTGCCATCCAGGACGTAAGTCACCGGCGAAAAACGCGCCAGCGATTCCATCCAATCGGGCAGGACGCTGATGGGATAATACACGCCGGAGATAAGCAGAAACGACGCCTGCACCACTTCCGTCATTTGGGCGCCGCGCTCCGGATACAGCAGCGGCAGGATGCTGGCCACGATGCCGATAGCGATCAAGGACAAACTGCCGGCCAGCACCACAGCAGCAGCGCCCGGCAAGTTGGCATTGGACAAGTCCAACTCGAAGAACAGCGCCATGGCGATGCCGATTAGCACCGTCGTGATGAGACTGTAAATCAGCGAATAGGCGGTTTGCCCCACCAAGTGCACCCAGCGTTCCACCGGCGCCATCAGCGTATACTCGATGGTGCCTTCCCAGCGCTCCCAGGTGATGACCTCGCTCGTCAGCATAAAAATGTTTGCCAGGTAGCGCCATATCAGCGTGCCTACGATGAGGTACATCGTCAGGTATTTGACATCAAAGCTGGGCGTCTCGCTGGTCAGCGCTTCGGCGCCCTGAGCGATGAAGACCACGGACAAGCCGCTGGTGAGCGCATACATGAACCACACCACTTCCCAGCCCCAATAGCGCCGCGTCAAGTGCCAGTTGCGCGCCAGAAAGGCGTAGGATTGCAGCGATTCCAAACGGATCGCGCTAATGCGGCGCCGCAATCTATTCTGCATAAGTGTCCTCCAACAGGGAGATTAGGCGATGTCCGCCGCCTCTGAATCAACGAGCTGCTCGCCGGTCAGGTGGATGAAGACATCTTCCAGCGTTGAAAACTGGCCATTTTCTGACGAGCTTTGCTTCAATTCCTCCGGCGTGCCGATGGCCGCCAGCTTGCCGTTGTGAATCACCGCCACGCGGTCGCAGAGCGCATCGGCTTCTTCCATGTCGTGTGTGGTGATCATAATCGTGGCATCATGCGAGTCGCGCAGTTCCTCGATGAATTCGCGCACATCGCGTTTCGAGCGCGGATCCAGTCCGGTCGTCGGCTCGTCCAGCAGCAACAAAATAGGCGAAGTGAGAAACGCGCGGGCCACGGCCACTTTCTGTTGCATGCCGCGGCTCATTTCTTCCATCGGCTCGTTGAACGACGAGCGCTTCAGTCCCAGCCGTCCCATGATTTCGTAGGCCTTGACCGTGGCTTCCGGCGCCGTCACGCCATACAGACGCGCGCCGTAGAGCAGATTCTCCATAGGGCTGAGCTTCTTAAAAAACGCGGCGTCCACCGAAACGCGGCTGATCAGCTGTTTGACGCCCATTTCATCTTCCGCCAGATCAATGCCGAAGACTTTGGCGCTGCCCCGGTCCGGCCGCAGCAGGGTCGAAATCAGCCGCACCAAGGTCGATTTGCCCGACCCGTTAGGCCCCAGAATGCCGAAAATCTCCCCGCGCTCCACAGAAAAGCTGACATGGTCGACCGCGGCAATCGGCTCTTTGCCGCCCTTGCTCGCTTTGGGCAAATTACCCGGCTCGGGCAGGTCCGCGCTGGCGCCCAGCAATCGCTTCCACAGCGGCGGCTGCGGCAAGTGGAAATACTTGGTGATGGAGTCGACGACAAGCGCCCGCCGCAGATCAAGCGGCTTTCTGGCCCGCATGGGCTGCTCCCTTTTTGGTGGGTTCAGAACTTGGCAGAATTCATCGAGAATCCGTATTGTAGACAGCATCGCCAGCGGCGTACAGGTACAAGGCTGCGCGCGCGACGCAGGGATTGGACGGCGGGCAAGTCTCGTCCAGCTTGCATTGGCGGATTCGTCCGGTAGACGTAAATGCTGATAAGTCGGATCAGCCCGATGCCTAAGAAGATTCTCTGCGCCCGCTGCACCTGTTTTTTTGAGCCTTGTTGGTACACTGCCCGTAATTTCACGAAAGAGCGTTGTGCGTACGGGCGAGCCGGTGGCTCGCCCCTACAGATAGTCGCTGTTATGCGCTCGTCTCTTGTGTGAGCCAAGTCGTGACTTGCTAGCGCGTGTGGTGAATTAAACTTGCCAAGCATCGCAGCTCATAGACATGTGCCGCTTCACGCCAATCTACATGGATAATTGTCTGCTTCTGCGCTACACTTGCGCCATATTTGCTGGCGAGCCGGAAACGATGTATGGACGACTCCACCGTGCTGGACGGTTATCCTTTCGAACTGGAAAACTTCGATCCCGATGTCGACCAGATCACGTCTGAGGTGCTCCAATCTGAGCTGTATCCCGCGGATCGTTCGATCGCTCGGCGAGCCAGCCTCCAGATACTCTACGAATTGGATACCACCGACCATCCGTTGGCGGCTACGCTGGAGGCGCACATGAGCGAGCGCCCCGAGGCCTACGCCGTGCGGCAAATCATCCGCCGCTTTGTCGCCGGCGTGACGCAGCGCCGCGCTGAAATTGACGCCATCTTGCAAGAGTACGCTCCGGACTGGCCTATAGACCAGGTGGCGGTCGTCGATCGCAACATCCTGCGCCTGGCAGTCTTTGAATACTTGATGCAAAAGCGAAAGACGCCGGTTCCGGTGATCGTCAACGAAGCCGTCCATCTGGCGCAGCTTTTTGGCGCGGAACACGCGCACAGCTTTGTGCACGGCGTGCTTGGCGCCATCACCAACGAGCTGGAACCGGAAGTAAATCTGGCAGCCGAAGAGGGCGACGCCTTATGAATGTCCTCGGCGTCGGCGCTGCCGAACTCATAGCGGTTTTGCTCATCATGCTGGTATTCGCCGGGCCCAAGCGCATGATCCACTGGTCTTACGTCCTGGGACAACATGTGGCCAAATTCCGCAAGATCTGGTCGGAGACGGTGGACCTGGTGCAGAAAGAATTTGACGAAGCCGGCGTCGACATCAAACTGCCCAAAGAGCCGCCAACGCGCAAAAGCTTGAATCGCACTGTTTCCGATGCCGTCAAGCCCATGACCAAGCCCATGCAAGACTCGCTGGACGAAGTCAAGAAGGACCTTGACACGGTCAAAGAAGTTAGCGATTCACTGAACAACAAGAAACTGCCGGCCGGCCCCAAAGCGAAGAAAGCCCCGGCAAGTCCCGCCACTGCTGTCAAACTTCCAAAACCCGCTGCAGCCAACGCGAAAGCGAGCAAGGCTAAGCCAACGCTCGCGCCCAAGCTGGGAACCTGGAGCGGCGCGCCTCTTTCTAACGGAAGCAGCAGTACCGTGGAGCTGGGCGCCTGGTCCAAAGCGGCGCGCGGCGAAGGGGACTAGGCATGGCGGACACGGCCATTCAGGAGGCGGTTGAAGACGGCCACGAACTCCGCATGGGGTTCTTTGAGCATCTCGACGAGTTGCGTTATCGCTTGACCCGCGCCGTCCTGTCCTTGGTCGTTGGCACCACTGTCGGCGTCTTCTTTGCCGACCGCGTGCTGATGCTGCTGCAAGAACCCTATTGCCGCATCCCGTCCGTCAGCGACTGCCAGTTGGTCATCCTGAACCCCACCGGCAATATCATCATCTACTTCAAAGTCGCCCTAATGGTCGGCGGCATCTTGTCCATTCCAATGGTGACCTACCAGTTTCTGATGTTTATTCTGCCCGGCCTGACGCGTAAGGAGAAACGCTACGTTTTCTTGTCCCTGCCCGCTACCTCGGTGCTGTTTTGCGTCGGTGTCTTCTTTGCCTGGCGCATTCTGATGCCGCCGGCCCTGGGCTTCCTCAACGAATTTCAGGCGCAGATCTTCCAGCCGGAATGGACCGCTGACGGCTACATTACTTTCGTGACATCGCTGCTGTTCTGGATGGGCGTCGCCTTCCAGACGCCGCTGATATTCTTCCTCATCTCCCTGCTCGGCTTGGTCAGCGCCGGCACGCTGATCCGCCAATGGCGCATTGCCATCGTCGGCGCCGCCATCGCCGCTGCCTTGATCACGCCCACCATCGATCCGGTGAACATGTTCCTGGTCATGGCGCCCCTGCTGGCGCTCTACACGCTGAGCATTGTCCTGGTCTTCTTCGGACGCAAGATTTCCGGCGTCGACCGAAAAGACTGAGCTATCGCTAACGCCGCCTTTGTTGCTGTGCTACAATATCGCCGTTTTGCGCAATGGCGCCTGCCACTTTGGTCCTGATATGGAGAATTCGATGATTGCTGAGAAAACGCGTTTGATTGAGCCCTATTGCGGCGAGCTGGTGAATCTGCTCGTCCCGCGCGATGAACTGGTCGAAAAAACGGCTTACGCCAACTCCTTGCCCTATGTGCAGGTCAGCGCGCGCGTTGAATGCGACCTGGAGCTGCTGACGGTCGGCGCCTTTTCGCCGCTGCGCGGATTCATGAATCAAGCGGACTTCCAAAGCGTGCTGGACACGATGCGCTTGGCCGATAGCAGGCTTTTCCCCATGCCCATCACGCTGCCCATTGAGCTGCCGACCAATGCCGAATTGGGGAGCGATATCGCCCTGCGCGACAGCAAAAACAACATCCTCGCCATCCAGACTGTCGAGGAAGTCTACGATTGGGATTTGGAGGAGACAGCGACCAAGATCTTTGGCAAATTCGACGCGCGCCATCCTGTCATCGCCGAGATGCACCGCTGGGGCAAAGTCAATGTCGCCGGCCGCCTGCAAGTCTTGCAGCTGCCGCCTCATCCGGACTTCGCTGAGCTGCGCCGTACCCCGGCCGAGACCCGCGCGGTCCTGGAGACCTACGGGCACGCCAATGTCGTCGCCTTCCAAACGCGCAACCCGCTGCACCGCGTGCACGAAGCCCTGACCAAACGCGCCGCCGAGGACGTCGATGGCGTGCTGCTGCTGCATCCGGTGGTGGGCATGACGCAGCCAGGCGATGTCGACCACTATACGCGCGTGCGCGTCTACAAGACCTTGATCGACAATTATTACGAAGACGACCGCAGCCTGCTTTCGCTGCTGCCGCTGGCGATGCGCATGGGCGGCCCGCGTGAAGCTGTCTGGCACGCCATTATTCGCCGCAATTATGGCGCCAACTATCTCGTCGTCGGCCGCGATCATGCCGGCCCCGGCTTGGATTCCCAGGGCGAGCCCTTCTACGGGCCCTATGACGCGCAAGACCTGGTCATGCGCCACGCCGATGAGCTCCGCGTCCAGCCGCTGCCCTTTACCGAGATGGTCTATCTGGAAGACGAAGACCGCTACGAAGAAAGCTCGAGGCTGACGCCCGACGCCAAAGTGCGCAAGATTTCTGGCACACAAGTCCGCGAAGATTACCTGGGCAAGGGCATCCCGCTGCCGCCCTGGTTTTCGCGGCCGGAAGTGGCGCAGATTCTCGCCGACAGCTATCCGCCGCGCCATCGCCGTGGCGTCTGCCTGTGGCTCACCGGATTGAGCGGCTCGGGCAAATCGACCACGGCGGAGCATATCGTCAACTTGCTCTTGGAGAAGGGACGTAACGTCACCGTGCTCGACGGCGATGTCGTGCGCACGCATCTTTCCAAGGGACTGGGTTTCAGCAAGCAAGACCGCGACACCAACATCCGGCGCATCGGTTACGTCGCCAGCCAGATCGCGCGCCACGGCGGCATGGTAATCTGCGCGGCCATCAGCCCGTACCGCGCCACCCGCCACGATGTGCGCAATATGGTCGGCGCCGGCTTCATTGAAATTCACATGGCTACGCCGCTGGAATACGTCGAAAAGAACGATGTCAAAGGTTTGTACGCCAAAGCGCGCCGCGGCGAAATAAAGGGCTTCACCGGCATTGATGATCCCTACGAGACGCCGCTGAATCCCGACATCACCCTGACAGCCGAAGGAACGACGCCCGAGGCCAATGCCCAAGTCGTTGTAGACCGCCTGGTCGAGCTGGGGTTCGTGCTGAACGGCTAGCTCACACGGACGCTTTGCCGGCGAACAACCAGCGGCGGAACACCGCTTTTTCCACTTCCACAAATAGCAGGACGAACAGTCCGGCTATGATGCTGACGGCCAAATGCGTCATGTCCAGCGCGCGGGTGTCAAACAGTTCCTGGAAGAAAGGCATATACACCACGATAAGCTGCAGCGCGAAGGTGGACAGCACCGCCCAGAACAGCAGCTTGTTTCCCTTGAAGCCCGCTTGCCAGAAGGTCGTTTGGTCGCCGGCGTGGATGGCCATCACCTGGAACATCTGCGTGAAGGCCAGCACAGTGAAAGCGATCGTGCGCGGGATGCGCTCGGCTTGATTGAGCAGATGCCGGCCCGGCGCCCCGCCGGATTCATCGTGCGCTTCCAGGAAGCCCGCGCCGGCTGCTGCTTCGGCGTCCAGGAAGACCACACGCTCATCAGCCGTCCAGTCATCCCAGGCTGCCGGTACCGCATCCTCGCCGGCCAGATCGACAACCGCCGCCCGCTCCAGCCGTTCCAGACCCAAGGACGGGCTGGACGAATCCAGGCCGATGGTCGTATAGCCCCAGGCGTAGCTGATGAGCGTGAGAATCGCGATCAGAACGCCGACGATGGCGATGTGCAATCCCGTGCCTTGCGCGAAGATGCTTTCGTTGGTGGGGCGCGGACGCCGCCGCATGACGCCTTTTTCGGCCGGCTCGAAGCCCAGGGCGATAGCCGGCAAGCCGTCCGTCACCAGGTTGATCCACAGAATCTGAATCGCCAGCAGCGGAATCGGCAAGTTGATCAAGAGCGCTACGAACATCACCAAGATTTCGCCGACATTCGAGCTCAACATATACTTGATGAATTTTTTGATGTTGTCGTAAATGGCGCGGCCTTCTTCGATCGCCGCCACGATTGAGCGGAAGTTGTCATCCGTCAGAATCATCTCCGAGGCGCCTTTGCTGACGTCCGCGCCGGTGATGCCCATAGCCACGCCGATATCCGCTTGTTTCAGCGCCGGCGCGTCGTTGACGCCATCGCCGGTCATCGCCACGATATTGTTCCGCCCCTGAAGCACCTGCACCAGCCGCAGCTTGTGGGCCGGCGAGACGCGCGCGAAGCACGAAGTCCGCTCGACGGCCGCTTCAAGCTCGGCGTCCGTCATCTCTTCCAGCGCGCTGCCGGTGATCGCCTTCTGCTCAGCGTCGATAATGCCCAGGTCACGCGCGATAGCTTCAGCGGTCAAGGCATGATCGCCCGTGATCATGATCGTGCGGATGCCGGCTTCCCGCGCGCGCTGCACCGCCACTTTGGCCTCGGGGCGCGCCGGATCAAGAATGCCGATCAAGCCGATCAAGTCCAGGTCGCGCTCAATCTCAGGACTGATCTCAGCCGGCAGCTCATCCAGCGGTCGCCAGGCGATGCCAAGCACTCGCAAGCCGTCGTTGGCCATTTCGTCGACTCGATGCTGCCAATTTCTGCGGTCGCTGTCGCTGAGGTCAAGCACTTCGTCGGGCGTCTGCTCGCTCTCCGACCATTCGATAAGTCGATCGGGCGCGCCTTTAGTGATGACGACGTATTTGGCGTCGGGAAATAGCCGCTGCGCCGTCTCGCCGCGGACCTCATGCACCGTTGTCATGGCTTTGCGTTCGCTGCTGAAGGGCAGTTCCGCCACCCGCGGCAAGTCCAGCTCCAGCCGCTCGCGCGTGAAGCCGATCTTCTGCGCCGCTACCAACAGGGCCGCCTCGGTGCTGTCGCCGACCACCTTGACCTGATCGCTGGCGTCCTGCGTCTCCAGATAGACATTGGTCGACAGCGCCATCGCCTTGAGCATGCGCTGGGCCGCTTCGTCCTTTTCGGCATCGACCGGCTGGCCCAAATTGGCGGGGTCCTGCGTGCCCAGGGAAACCAGATCGCCCTCGGCCACATAGCCGGCGCCTTCCACGCGGATATCGTCGTGGCGCGGCAGCACCAGGTAGGTAGCGGTCATCTCGTTCTTGGTCAGGGTGCCGGTCTTGTCCGAGCAAATCACATTGACCGAGCCGAGGGTTTCGACCGCGGGCAAGCGGCGGATCAAGACGTTGCGCTTCACCATGCGGTTGGCGCCCAGCGACAAGCCGATGGTCACGAGCGCCGGCAACCCTTCAGGCACGGCCGCCACCGCCAGGCTGATAGCGATGAGGAACATCTGCTCGGCCGGGATTCCCTGAATCAGGAAGCCGACGAAAAAGACAATCGCCACCACAATCAGGGCCGCCGTCGCCAGGATATGCCCCAGGTGATTTAAGCGGCGCTGCAAGGGCGTCGTGCCTTCTTCGACTTGCAGCAGCATGGTGGCGATATTGCCGATTTCAGTCTTTAAGCCGGTTTGGGTCACGACCATTTCGCCGCGCCCGTAATTGACCGCCGTGCCCATGTAAGCCATATTCGCCCGGTCGCCGATGGGGACAGCGCCTTCGTCTGTGATTGCGCCAGTGACTTTTTCCACTGGCACCGATTCGCCCGTCAGCGCCGCTTCTTCAACCTGCAAGTTGATCGACTCGATCAGCCGCCCGTCCGCCGGAATGCGATCGCCCTCGCCGATCAAGACGATGTCGCCGGGCGCCAGCTCCTCCGCGCTAATTTCATGGATTTGTCCGCCGCGGCGCACGCGCACCTGCGGCACCTGCAAGCGGCTGAGCGCGGCCAAGGCTTGCTCGGCCTGGTATTCCTGGTAGATGCCCAGCAGGGCATTCAGCGCGACGATGGCGAGAATCACGATGACATCAGTGGCTTCGCCCAGCAGGGCGGATATGAAGGCGGCCACGATCAGTACGATGACCATGACATCGGTGAACTGAGCCATGACAAGCTTGAACCAGTTGACGCCGTCGTCGCTGGGCAAGACATTTTTGCCGTGCTCGCTCTGACGCCGGAGGGCTTCGGCGTCGCTCAATCCGTCGCCGCTGCTAACAGTCAGCTCCGCCAGAACCTGGCTTATGTCTTGCCGGAAGGGTTCCGCCGTCATAGTGGCTTCCTTATTCGCCGCCCGTATCGCTTTGCCGAGCTTCAACACGCGCGTTGTCCGCTGAGAATGTCGAAAGGCATTGTACCGCAAAACGGCTTGAGGCGAAGTTGATTGCAGCGTGACGGGCGGTGAACTTCGCCGACTTGTCAGATTCACCTGGCATAGAATAAATCTCTGTGTTCTCTGTGTCTCTTATTTATGAAACCCGCCCAACCCCCGAATGCAATCACGTCGCAACCCGTAGGGGCGACATATCATGTCGCCCGAAAGCGTTTGCCGCGTCACCGGCGGGCGAGCCAATGGCTAGCCCCTACAGATTCTCACTATCTAGAGTTCGTTATTTTGTGTGCGCCAAGTCGTGATTAGCGAGCGGCTGTGGTGAAATTTCCTGTGGCGAGTCCACTAGCCGAACCGCGCCTGCTTAGATTTTCCAAAAGGCGCCCCGCGTTTGCAACAAATCGACACAGGCTTTGGCTATTGTCATTGAATCCTTTTCTGTCTAGTATCGTTGCCCATTAGCCAGGTCTACCAGCGCGGTCCCGCCCCATGAAAACGATTGATCTCAGAAGCGACACGGTCTCTCATCCCACGCCGGCCATGCGCGAAGCCATGGCCAACGCGGTAGTCGGCGATGACGTCTATCATGACGACCCAACGGTGAATCAGCTCGAGGCTGATGCCGCGGAATTGCTGGGCAAAGAAGCGGCGGTCTTCGTCACCAGCGGCACCCAGGGCAACCTCTGCGCGCTGCTGGCGCACTGCAATCGCGGCGAATCCATCATCATCGGCGACACTTCGCATATCTTCCGCTACGAGCAGGGCGGCATGGCTCAGCTGGGCGGCATCCTGCCGCATACCGTCCCGGTGCAGGCCGATGGCACGCTGCGGCTCTGTGATCTGGAAAGCGCCATCAATCCTGACGACGAGCACAAACCGGTGACGCGCCTGGTCGCCCTGGAGAACACGCACAATATGGCGGGGGGCATGCCCTTGTCCGCCGAATACACCGAAGACGTGGCCGATTTCGCGCGGCGCAACCAGTTGATCTTTCATATCGACGGCGCGCGCATTTTTAACGCGGCGGCGGCCTACGGCGTAGATGTCAAGACGCTGGTCGCTGGCGCTGATTCGGTCACTTTCTGCTTGTCGAAGGGGCTCTGCGCACCGGCCGGCTCAGTCTTGGTCGGGGGCCAGGACTTCATACGCCGGGCTCGGCGCGCGCGCAAAGTCTTGGGCGGCAGCATGCGTCAGGTTGGTATCCTGGCGGCCGCGGGATTGGTCGCGCTGCATACCATGCGCGAACGCCTCAGCGAAGATCACGACAACGCGCAACTGCTGGCGGAGGGTCTGAGCGAGCTCCCCGGCATTTGCATCATAGGCCAGAATACCAACTTCGTCTTTTTCTCACTCTCCGAAGACGCGGGCATCTCGCTGGACGAATTTGTTGGCGCATTAAGCCGCGACTATAATATTTTTATGTCGCTTTACGGCGGAGAACGCGGCTTGATCCGCCTGCGCACCCACTACTGGATAGACCGCTCGGCCATCGACAAGGTAATTGCGGCGGTGAGTTCCCTCGTATCATGATGCCGGAAGCGCCATTCGATCCCCTGAAAGACGCCAAGGATCGTTCATCTTACAGGCCTGGCTCAGTCGAAGCGGCTGGCAGCGCCGAAACCGTCATAGAAACGGAAGAGCGAAGCGCAATCGCCCGGCGGACTCGCTACCGCGGCGCAGGGGATCCACTTTTCGGCTTCATAATCGCGGCGGCCTTAAGCATCGGGTTGACGCCGCTGCTGCCCGACAGCGTCGAATTGCGCTATACCCTGGCCTGGGGCGCGCTGGCCGGCGTCAGCGTACTGTCCTGGCTGCTGGGCAATATGGAGCGCATCGGTCAGGAACGGCCGGAAAATCTGGGCTGGGGCATCTTGTACGCCGTGATGCTGGGCATTCCTTTTCTGGTTTTCCTAAGCCGGATCATACTGGCGCCGGCGGCCGATCGCCTGTTTCCCGGCATGTCATCCGGCAGCCTGCTCGCCTTTCTCGTATTTGTCATGCCCATCGCGGAAACGCTGTTTTTCCGTGGCCTGCTGCAGGGTCAGCTGGCCTTCTGGCTGGTGGGCCTGCTCGCCACCGTATGGAATATCGTTCTCTTCTTTCCGGTGATGTGGGGGGCGGTCACTGAGCTGCCCGCTGTTACAGCCGTAATCGTAATCCTGTTGCTGATGATGAACCTGCTCTACGTCTACGTGCGCAAACGCAACGGCCTGGCCGCGGCCTGGATCTGCCAGATTGTCGCCAATTTGATCATCCTTTATGTGCCCTTCCTGCAATAGTCTGATAGCCGGCTGGCCAAAGCGAAACCGCGACTGACTGGTCGCGGCTGTGGTTTTCGTTTTTTGCGAACGCTGGTTGAGTGGCTACTCAGCGAGGTGCTCCAGCGGATCCGGCTTGGGCATCGGTTTGAACAGCCCTGCGCCAAACATGAATGCCGCCCCGGCAACGAAGCCGCCGATATGCGCCCAATGCGCCACGTCCGTTTCTACGCCTATCCAGCCGATATGCTGCAAGACATCCATCAGCAGCCAATAACCCAGGAATACAACCGCGGGCAACTTGATCGTCCAGACAAAGGGCCGGAAGAAACCCAGCATGGTGCGTACTTTGGCTCTGGGCTTCAGCACCAGGAAGCCACCCATCACGCCGGCGATCGCGCCGCTGGCGCCGATGACCACGCCTGTATCCGTCACAGTGCAAACGGTATTGCCGAAGATGACATGCGCCAAGGTGGCAACGACGCCGAAGCCCAGATAGGCCAGTACAAACTTGACGCTGCCCAGGTAGCGCTCCACCAAGCCGCCGAACAAGAAAAGGAACCAGATATTGCCCAGGACGTGCGCCGCGCTGGCATGCAAGAACAAGCTGCGGAAGCTGTCCAGTCCGGTCGTGACTAGCGATTGCTCGCCGATTTTGCAGACTTCCAGGCCGTAATTCTGCAGCGCGGCCTTGAGGAAGCCGTCGCCCTTGGCGTCCACCGAGAGCTCCCAAAGAAACACCAGCAAGTTGATCGCGATGAGAACGATTGCCGCCTTGGGAATCGTCTTGTCGCGCCCGACCACGGTTATAGGAAACATATCGACATCCTCGCTTGCCTTGCTGCCTATTACGTTAGCATAAGATTTTCGTTTCGCGCAAGTCTGCTCGTCCGCGCCCTAGATCCGCGGAATGCGCGGCGGCGCGATGAGAAAGGACAAGAGAAAGATCACAGCCAGCCCGGTGATGAAACCGCCAACATGCCCCCAGTGCACGTTGATGCGCGGCGCCACCGACCCGACCTGATAAAAGAATTGCATGAAGAACCAATAGACCAGATATACCCAGGCCGGCACGTTGACATCGTAGCCGAAAACCTTGAGCACGATGATCTTTGACTTGATGCGCGCGGTTGGGAACAAGAAAAGGAAGGCGCCGATGATGCCGGATATCGCGCCGCTTGAGCCGACCATGTACAGCGCGTCGCCGCATTGCCCGCCGTCGAGCAGCAGATGCCCCAAGTGGCCGCCGTAGCCGACTATCAGGTAGAAGGCCAGGAAGCGGAGATGGCCCAGATGCTCTTCAATCCGCGAGCCGAAAACATAGAAGATAATGATATTTGACGTCAGGTGCACAAAGCTCATGTGTAAGAAGATGCTGCGCGTACCGTCAAGCAGCGTCTCCGCCAATGGCTGCGTCCGCGCGGCGCAAATGTTCAGCGCATAATTGCGGTAGACCTCGTCGATCGCCAATCCGCCCAGGAAGGCGTAGGTCAGTACGTAGACGAAGGCCAGTACATTGACTACCGTCACAAAAAAGGCGATGTATGGGCGATAGTTTGTTGTGCCGACTATCTTGTAGGGGATCATGCTGCCAGCCCGCTTCCAGCCTAAAAGTCAGGTTAGCATATTAGGCGGGCGCTTGGCAAATCATGCAACCAAAGGCAGTGGCGAATTTCAAGGACACAGGACGTATCCCGGATTTCATACTGGGGGATTCACCACAGAGACACAGAGGGCACAGAGATAATCGAATGGCATGCTTGAAGTTGATATATCAGCCGACTTCACTGCTCTCAACCAAAACATAATCAGGGCTAATGAGCCAAGAGAGAATCCCAAATATAGTGAGTGCAATTAACGTTCAGAGATGGGGACCCACTTCAATCCGCGCGGTCCCACGTAGTTGGCCTTGGGGCGAATCAGCCGCCCGCCCATCTGGTCGATGACATGCGCCGACCAACCGGCTATCCGCGCCATCGCGAATAAGGGCGTGAACATATCAATGTCCAGATCGAGCGTGTACAAGACGATCGCGCTGAAATAGTCCACATTCGGGTAGAGATTACGCTGCACGAAATAGTCGTCGGCGCGGGCCGTATCCGCCAGCTTGACCGCGATATCGAACCACTTGCGCTTGCCCGAGCTATCAGCCAGGGCTTCCGCGTGCCGCCTGAGGATACCCGCGCGCGGATCATTGGCTTTGTAGACGCGGTGACCAATGCCCATGATGCGCCGCTTGCCTGACTTGACATTCTTTTCGAACCAGGGCACGACATTCTCGACTTCGCCGATTTCGACAAACATCTTCATGGCTTCGGAATTGGCGCCGCCGTGAGAGGGACCCTTGAGCGCGCTGATGCCGGCGACGATGGCGCTGTGCAAGTCGGAGCCGGTAGCCGTCACCACCCGCGCGGCGAATGTGCTGGCATTCATGCCGTGCTCGGCCAGCAGAACCAGGTAGACATTCAGCGCGGCGCAAGCGGTTGGATCCGGCTCTGCGCCGATCGTCATGTACAGGAAGTTCTCGGCGACGCTGAGGTCGGGGCGCGGGCAAACCGGTTCCAGCCCTTTGGCGATGCGCATCCAGGCGGCGCATATAGTTGTGATTTGTCCCGTCAGGCGAAAAGACTTGGCCTTCGCTGCGTCTTTGTCGGTCAAGTTCTCCGCGTCCGGCTCAAAGGCCGAGAGCATCGAAACCGCTGTGCGCAAGGCCGCCATCGCCGGCGTGCCCTTGGGCAGCGACTGCATCATTTTAATGACGGCATCCGGGATCGCGGCGTCCTGCGCCACTGTCGCCCGCAAGTCTTCGTACTCGGCTTGATTGGGCAGGCGGGAGTTATATAGCAAAAACAGTATCTCTTCAAATGAGGCGTTTTCGGCGAGGTCTTCAATCTCATAACCGCTATAAATCAATTCGCCGATGCTGCCGTCAATATAGCTGGTCGTGATATCGGCAACGACGGCGCCCTCGAGCCCACCCCTGTCAGTCATGTAACCTGTCTCCTTTGGTTCGCGCGAGCCCAAGCGCGCCCGGGCGTCACGACCCAATCGCGCGCAGTCCGTAAAATAATGCGCGCCAGTATAGCACTCGGCTTGACTTGCTTCAATATAGATAAATCGGCGTACAGACGCAGTTGATACAGCAGAAGCGCGTATGCGAAAAACGCCGTTGCAGCGCGCGCGAGCTTGTGATAATCTGCACGGCATGTCAGCAGACTCTCAGCAAGTGAACTGGCAAGGCTGTTGTTGTCCTTGTCGCGACGATGAGGCGTATGGCCGCGTCGGGATTGAGGCTGTCTGAAGCTGAGGCTGAACAAGCGAAGCGGACACAGACAAGAGCCAGCCCAAGCGGTTGGTTTTTTTGTTTACGAAGGAAGGCGGCGGGACGGCTATGCTGGTCAATATCAGCGGCGAGCTGCAGCAGCGCATCTTTGAACAGATGGAAGCGACCTTTCCCAACGAAGGCGGCGGCTTCCTCTTGGGCGAGGCGGAGCCAAACGCGGTGACCGTCCGCGACATCATTCAGGTGCGGAATGTCTTCGCCGCTGAGGAACAGCACCATCGCTACGCCATGACGCCGCAAGACTGGATGCGCCTGGAAGATCAGGCGGACGAGCGCGGATTGAGCCTGATCGGGTACTATCACAGCCATCCTGATTCGCCGGCTGTGCCGTCCGAGTATGATCGCGAGCACGCGCTGCCCAACTTTGTCTACATCATCACCTCGGTAATGATGGCGCGGGCGGAAGATATGCGCGCCTGGCGCCTTCAGGCCGATCGCAGCCGCTTTGATCAGCTGGAATTGCGGCTCACGTGAAGTTCCGCGCGCCAGCAGGTAAGATTCTGGGGCTAGCAGGCGTTACTATGTGTATGAGGAACGGGCGAAACTTGAGGAGAACATGATGGCAAGAATTCGGATTCCGACACCATTGCGCGCCTTTACTGACGGGGCGGCCGATATTGATGTGGCCGGCGCCACCGTCGGCGAGGCGCTGGCTAATCTGGTCGATCAGCATCCGGAGTTGCGCGCTCACCTGTTTAACGAGGACGAACTGCGCAGCTTCGTCAATATTTTCATCGGCGATGAAGACATCCGCTTCTTGCAGGGTCTGGATACCGAGATCGAAACGGATGAAAGTCTGCGCATCATCCCCAGCATTGCTGGCGGGCTAAGTTTGAGAACGGAGAACTAGTATGGATGCATTACATCCGCGGCTGGCTGACCTGTCGAACGATGAGGTCAAGCGCTATAGTCGTCACGTCATCATGCCGGAAGTCGGCATGGAGGGGCAACGCCGCCTGAAGGCATCCTCGGTGCTGCTGATCGGCACGGGCGGGCTGGGCAGTCCGCTGGCGCTGTATCTCGCCGCCGCCGGCATCGGGCGCATCGGGCTGGTCGACTACGACGTGGTCGATTTCACCAATTTGCAGCGCCAGGTCATCCACGGCGTCAGCACGGTCGGCCTGTCCAAACTGGAGAGCGCCGCGGCGCGCATGCTCGACCTCAATCCCGATATTGAGGTGTTCAAGTACAACGAGCCGCTTACTTCCGAGAACGCGCTGCGAATATTTGGCGAAGACTGGGATGTCGTCATTGATGGCACGGACAATTTCCCCACGCGTTATCTCGTCAACGACGCTTGCGTCAAGCTGGGCATTCCCAATGTTTACGGCAGCATATTCCGCTTCGAAGGCCAGCTCAGCGTCTTCTATGCCGAGAAAGGACCCTGCTACCGCTGCATGTTCCCCGAGCCGCCGCCGCCCGGTTTAGTGCCAAGCTGCGCTGAAGGCGGTGTACTGGGGATTTTGCCGGGTACTATCGGCACCATGCAAGCCACCGAAGCCATCAAGTTGCTGCTGGGCATCGGCGACCCGATGATCGGGCGAATGATGCTCTACGACGCGCTGGAGATGAGCTTCCATATCATCAAGATTCGCAAGGATCCTACGTGCCCGGTTTGCAGCGTCGCCAGGGAAGACGTGGTACTGCTCGATTACGAACAATTCTGCGGCATGCCGGCCCACGACCACAGCGAATTCAGCACGGTCGAAGACGGAGACGAGGTCGATGTGCAGACAGTCACCGTGCACGATGTCCAAGCGGCGCTGGAAAACGGCGCTGACGTCTTGGTCATCGATGTGCGCGATCCGCATGAGTGGGACATCAGCGCCATCGACGGCACGCTGCGCATTCCCAAGCCCGATATTCAGCTGGCGAAGAATGGCATACAAGCCGGCCGCAAGTTATGGGAAGAGACGGTCTTGCAGGAGATCCCCAAGGACAAGACGCTCTACGTGCATTGCCGCTCCGGCGTGCGCAGCGCCGACAGCATCGCCTACTTGTCCGAGATCGGCTATGACCTGGACAAAATGTACAACGTCGAGGGCGGCATACTGGCCTGGGCGGACGAGATCGACCCGGAGATGCCGAAGTATTAGGCGGCAATCAAGCAAGATATAGAAAAGACCGACTCGCATTGAGCCGGTCTTTTTGATTGGATGTTCGTCTTCGTTTAGCCCGCCATCAAGCCCTGCATGACGCCTTCCAGCGTGGCTTGTGATGGGCGCAAGTTGGCATCGCCCAGGCGAGCCAGCGGCGTATCCACCAGTTCCTCGGTGTCCGCCAGGGTCGGGCGCGGCTCTTCGTAGTAGATCAAGCCGGTCGAGAAAATCTGCTCGCGCATGGAGCGCTCGAGCACGTCCATGGCCATGCGTCGGTTGCGCGGATCGTGGTCGTTGTCCAGCTTCTTGAGGCGGATGGTGCTGCCGTCGTGCATATCGACATCGATGATATCGCCTTCGTCATAGTCGCCGATGGTGATTTCTTCTTGGGCGTGCACGTAATCCGGCGCCAGAATCTGAATCTCGTGCAGCGGAATCTCGTGATCTTTGCCGTAGGGATAGCTCTTGGTCGAGGTTTCGGCGTTGTTGAAGGTGACACAAGGGCTGATGATATCCAGCACCGATGTGCCCGGATGCCGAACCGCGGCTTGCAGCAGCGTCTGCACCTGTTTGGCGTCGCCGCTGAAGCTGCGGGCGACAAAGGTCGCGCCGGCGATCACCGCTTCCAGCGCCAGGTCAATGGCCGGCATGTGATTGGTGCCGTAATACTTCAGGTACTGGCCTTCGTCCGCGGTCGCGGAAAATTGGCCTTTGGTCAGCCCATAGACGCCGTTATTCTCGATGATGTAGACGAAGGGCACGTTGCGGCGGATGACGTGCTTGAATTGCCCCATGCCGATGGAGCCGGTATCGCCATCGCCGCTGACCGCGATGCAAGACAGGTCGGTATTGGCTAGCAGCGCGCCGGTGACGACCGAGGGCATGCGCCCGTGCAAGGCGTTGAAGCCGTGTGAGCCGCCCAGGAAGTAGGCCGGCGTTTTGCTGGAGCAGCCGATTCCGCTGACCTTGATGATCTTGTGCTGCTCCAAGCCCAGCTCGTAGGCCATGGTGATGATCTGATTGGAGATGGAGTCATGCCCGCAGCCGGGGCAGAGTGTGCTTGGGCGGCCTCGATATTCGTTGCGCGCCAGGCCGATATGATTTGTCCGTGGTGGCATGATTAACCCTCCTGTTCTTTCAGGTTCTCGTAGATCCAGCTGGGCGTCATCGGCAAGCCGTCGCCGAGCGCCAGCGGCCTCACGTGCGAAATGTTCTCCGGGTGCTCCAGGCGGATCAGCTGGGTCAGCTGACCGTCAAAGTTGTTTTCGATGACAAAAACGCTGCGGTGCGCGTCAATGAAATCACTGACCGAAGCCGCCAGCGGCAGCGCCCGCACCCGCAGGTAATTGGTCTTGATGCCATCATTCGCCAGCCAGTCGCGCGCTTCGCGAATGGCATCGTCGTTCGTGCCGAAGGTAATGATGCCGATGTCAGCGTCGCTGCCGTCGTCGACTATGGGCTGGGGCAGCATGCCGCGCGCCGTGTTCATCTTCAGCCGCAGGCGGTTCATCGTCGCCATCCAGTCGTCGCTGCGCTCGCTGTAGGTCGCCATCTCGTCACGGCCCGTGCCGCGGGTGAAATAACCGGCGAAGCGATGCTCCGTCCCTGGCACCGTGCGATAGGCGATGCCGTCTCCATCAACGTCCATGTAGCGGCCCCATTTGCCGTGCTCGTCAATGAAGGACTGCAGCTCGTCCGCGTCCAGGACTTTGCCGCGGTTGATGGGCTGGTCAGGGTATTCAAAGGGGTCCGAGAGCCAGTTGTTCATGCCCAGATCCAGGTCGCTGATGACGAAGACCGGCGTCTGCAAGGCTTCCGCCAGGTCGAATGACTTCCAGCCGAATTCGAAGGCTTCTTTGAGATTGCCGGGCATCAGGCAGATTTGACGGCCGTCGCCGTGGCCCAGGAAATGGGTGAACAGCAGGTCGCCCTGGCTGGTGCGGGTGGGCAAGCCGGTGCTGGGTCCCATACGCGTGATATTCCAGAACACGGCGGGAACTTCGGCGAAATAAGCCAGCCCGGCAAATTCTGACATCAGGCTGATGCCGGGCCCGCTGGTCGATGTCAGCGAGCGCGCCCCCGTCCAGCCGGCGCCAACGATGATGCCGGCCGCCGCCAACTCGTCTTCCGCCTGCACGATAGCGACGGTGTTTTTCTTGTCTTCAGTCTGGCGCAGGTGGCGGAAATTCAGGACGCCGTCGACGAAGCTTGTGGAAGGCGTAATCGGATACCAGGCGACCACGTTGACGCCGCCGAATATCGCGCCCAAGGCGCCGGCGTCGTTGCCGGTCATCATGATTTTGCCCTGCGTGCCGTCCATATGCTCGAAGCGATAGGGGTCGGTTTTGGCGATATTCTCGGCGGTCCAGTGATAGGCCAGCTCGACGATATCGTGATTCATTTTCGCCGGCTTCTCACGGCCTTTGAAATTGTCCAGCAGCACCTGGTAAATCAGATCGAGCGGAATATCGAAGAGCTGCGCCACCGCGCCGACGTAGGTCATGTTCTCAACCAGCTTGCGGAAGGCCGAAGGCACCTTGGTCTGGCGCATCAGCTTAGTGACCGGAATCTCGTAGTAAGAGATGTCGTCGCGCTGGTTGATGACCCGCGCAATCTTGTCGGTGGTGACGCAGACGCCGCCCGGCGGCAAGCCGGACACGTCTTCCGTTGCGGTGTCGACGTTATACGCGACAACGATTTCAGTAATCGCCTTACGCGCGGTATAACCGTCCTTGCTGGCGCGAATGGTATACCAGGTGGGCAGGCCCTTGATATTGGACGGGAAGAGATTCTTGCCGTTGACCGGGATGCCCATACGGAACAGGGACGTCACCAACACGTTATTGGACGTCTGGCTGCCGGACCCGTTCTTGGTCGCCACCGAAAAGGCAAAATCGTTGATGACCGGTTCGCGGGTCTTAATCTTGCTTTGAGTCTGTGCGTTGATCGCCATGATTGTTTACGCAGTTATATGCGTACCGCTCCTTTCACCGAGGTCGGATAAGCTCATTCTCTCGCTTCTTATATGCCTCGTTCCATCTCCCATGAGGCATTGTTGGGTTCGTAACGCAGCAGGCTGGTGTGCTCAATGAATGCTGTGCGCGCTTGATCGAAATCGCCGCTGCGGATGAGGTCAAGAATCCGCGCATGGTAATCCCAGACCTGGCGCAGATAGCTGTAATCCATATAGCGGTTGACGCCGACTTCTTCGTATAGGTCCCAATAGGCTTCCAGGATGCCCAACACAAAAGGATTCTCCAGACGGGTGAAGACGGTCAAGTGAAACAGGCGGTGCTCGGGATTGGGAATGTGAATAGGCGGCGAATCCAGCTTCTGGTTGGCGCTGTCGATGCAGCCCTGCATAGTGTCGAGCTCCGCTTCCGTGAGCAGGGCGCAGGCTTCGTTCCAATAGGCCGCTTCGACATGATTGCGCAGCGAGGCGAAAGACTCGAAGCGCTCGCCGCAGGCCAGGGCATAGAGCGCGCTCAGGCGCACTGCCGGCGTAAAAGCGTACTCCTTGATGCGCGTCCCGCGCTTGGAACGCACTTCCACCCAGCCCAGCATGCGCGCCACTTCCAGCTGCTCGCGCACCTTGTTGGCGCTCATATCCAGATGGGCGTCGTCGGTCAACTCCTGGATCGTCGGCAGGCGGTCGCCGGGCTGGAAACCTTGCCGGATGATGAAGTTGAGGAAGTCGGAACCGAGGTTGATGTCGCTCATTCGTCAGATGAATGCTATCAATGTATCGTTACTATCAATTCTATTATTGAATGAGCGATCTTGTCAAGAGTATTTGCCGAATTCATCCGGGTAATCGCTTTGGCAATGTCCGCTATACCGTCGATTTGTAGGAGCATGCCACTGACTCGCGCAGGCAAATAGTCCCCGATCCATGTGCGTACGGGCGAGCCGGTGGCTCGCCCCTACATTCTTCGACGTGAGTGCGATTGGGAAACGGTCGCGTTGCCTAGATTTGAGAACCCAGAGGAGATGCCTTCTTGTACTTGAATTGGAAACCGGAGCCTGTTCTGCGTATCAGCCTCGCATTCGGCGCATGCGCTCGGCGGCTTGCTCCAATGTCTCGTCGCTCTTGCAGAAGGCGAAGCGCACATGATTCTCGGCGTGATGCCGATGTTTGGCGCTGAAAAAGGCCGAGGGCGGGATGGTCGCCACGCCGATCTCCTCGATCAAATGGCGGCAGAATTCGACATCGTCACCGTCGAAAACCTCGGAGAAATCGCCCATGATGAAGTAGGTGCCTTCCGGCTGAATGGCGGACATGCCGGCGGCCTCAATCACCTGCATGACCAAATCGCGCTTATGCGAATAGAGCGCCTGGTATTCTTCATAGTAGCTGCTGCCTAGCGAGAAGGCGTAGGCGACGGCCGCCTGCGACGGGTGGTTGGTGGCGAAGGTGATGAACTGATGCGAGCGCCAGACGCCCGTGATCAATTCCGGCGGTCCATAGACCCAGCCGATCTTCCAGCCCGTCATGCCGAAAGTTTTACCGGCGCTGCCGATGGTGACCGTGCGCTCAAACATGCCGGGCAGCGAGGCGATGGCGATATGCTTATGCCCCTCGAAGAAGAGGTGTTCGTAGACTTCGTCCGATATCACGATGACATCATGCTTGATGCAGAGCTCGGCGAAGAGTTGCAGCTCGGCGCGGGTATAGACGCGGCCGGAGGGGTTGTTGGGCGTGTTGAGCAGGATGGCGCGGGTATTGTCGCTGAAGGCGGCGCGCAACTCGTCTTCTTCAAAGGTCCAGTTGGGCGGATGCATGGGCACGTAGACCGGTACCCCACCCGCCATAATCACGCCGGGCACATAGCTGTCGTAATAGGGCTCGATGATGATGACTTCGTCGCCGGGGTCGATCAAGCCCATGATGGCGCTGTAGACGCCCTGCGTGGCGCCGGCAGTGACGATGACGCCGGCCTCCGGATCGACATCCAGGCCGTAAAATACGCCGGCATGGCGAGCTACGCCTTCGCGCAGAGAGGGCAGTCCCGGGCTGGGCGCGTACTGATTGGCCGTGTCGCTGTTCAGCGCCGCGACCGCCGCGTCGATGATTTCTCGCGGTCCGTCAAAGTCGGGCCGGCCCTGGCCCAGATTGACTGCCTTGTGCTGCGCCGCCAGTTGATTGATCTCGGTGAATATGGTCGTGCCAAAGGGCGCTACTCGTTTTGCGTAAGATGGCATATTCTGCTTCCCGGTTTCTACGTCCGAACAAACTTCATCCGCCAAATATACCACAGGCGCGGGCATCAAGCGTGCTGCAGGCGCTCCGCCGCCAGCTCCTTGCCGCGTTGAAAGTAAGCAATGCCGTCTCGCTGTTTCACGAAGCGGACGTTCAGCCGCCGCCCGCCCGCCAGACTTTGCAGCGTCTGCCAGTGTCGCTGGTATTTCACCGGCTCGCCGCCGCGCGTCTTCCAGCCCCTGGCTTGCCAACCGGCCAGCCATTGATTCATGCCCTTGGACAGGTATTCTTGCGCCGTGAACAGGGTCGCGCTTCTGCCCGGCGGCAAGCTCTCCAGGCTGCCGATGGCGCCGATCAACGTGCATTCCAATTCGCTGACGCGCTCCTGTCGCCCGCTGACTTCCCGTTCGACGCCGCCTTCCACGATGACGGCCGCCCAACCGGTCGACTTGCTTTTGCGGTTCAATTGCGTCGACAAGTAAACTTGTATGTCGCTGTCGGTCGCGGTTGCGGCCTCTGCGCTTGGGGCAGGCTGGGCGAATTTTCGGCGTTCCGCCACCGCCAGCCGATCACAGCGCTCATTCAGCGCGTCGCCGGAATGGCCGGCCACGTACTTCCAGTCAATCATGTGCCGGCCAGCCAGCTCAAAGTAGGCTTGCCACAATTTGCGATTTCTGGCGGGCTTCTTCGCGCCGCGGGCGATATCGATGACGTAACGCGAGTCGCTGTAGACGGTAAGCGTGGCGGGGCTCGTCAGCAGCTTCAAACCTTCGACAACGGCGGTCAGCTCCATCTGATTATTGGTCGTTCGCTGCGCGCCGCCGCTGGCGACCGTCTCTTTGACCAGCTCGCCGGCTTCGTTGATGGCCTGGAGTATGGCCGCCCAGCCGCCCGGTCTGTTCTCAGCGTGAATGTCGCAGGCGCCGTCAGTGTATAGCCTAATTTGCATCTCGCTAGCCAGGTGCAATATGATAAGGGCGAAGTCTAGCACAGTGATTAAGTCGAAAGACAGGGTAATGCCCTATGGCCGATGAAACCGATCTGCAAAAGATGCGCTACGATTCGCTGATCAAAATCACGCGCACCATGGGTGGCGCGGCTTTATCCGGCGCGGTGCCGACGCCGACGCTTGAAATAGCCAAGCAACTGGGAATTTCGATTGCCGACGCCTGGATGTGCTTCGATATCTATAAGACGTATTTTGGCAAGGATCTGTCGAAGCAGGACTTGCAGCGCATGCTGCAGACCACTGCCGTCGTGGTGCTGGGCGGCGGTATCGCGGGCTACGTGGGCATTCGGCTGGCGCAGGCCGTCCTGAGCGAAATACTGGAAGAAGTGCCGATAGCCAATTCGCTTGTCACCGGCATCGCCTTCGGCAGCTCGACCTTTATCATCGGCCTGGCTTGGCTGTCGATCGTAGAGCAGAGCTATTTCCAGCAGAGCCCGGAAGAATCCTAAGCCTGTTTGAGCGCCATCTGTTTCACCGACAAAGTGCGAATCAGCGCCAGCAATAGCAGGGCCAGCGCTCCACCGCCGGCGCTGACGAAGAGGAAGCCGCCCAGCCCAAACAAGAAGCCGGAGCTCAGCGTACCCAGCCCGGCGCAGAAAGCCACCAGCATGTCGTTGAAGCCGGCCACGCGCGTCCGCTCGCTGCCGCTTAGCGCATCCGCCAGCATGGACGAACCGGCCACATAACCGAAATTCCAGCCCAGCCCAAGCAGGAATAAGCCCGCCACCAGGTAGGGCATCTGCGTGGAAAGCGGCGCGATAATGGTCGAGGCGATCAGCAGCAGCGTAGCCACTACCATCATAATCACGCGGCCGTAGCGGTCGATGAGATAACCGGTGAGCGGTGAGAGCCCGAACATGCCCAGCACGTGCGCGCTAATCACCAGCGACACCTGCGCGTTGGAGTGATCCGCCAGGTGCATATGCCAGGGCGTGATGGTCATCAGCGTGCTCATGACGGTCTGGCAGATCAGCATGGAAAGAATGGCCAATTGGACGTTGGGCAGGCGCAGCAGTTCTCGCAGCGCGTGTTTGCTCTTGCTGCCGCGGACCGCTGGATGAGGCGAGTCAGAATACTGCGCCGCAACCAGAGCGGGTTCCGGACGCAGCAGAAAGAAGGCGATCAGAAAGGATATGCCGAGCAGGAAACTGGCCAAGACCCAGGGACCGGTCGTCAGCTCTTGGGTGATGGCTGCGCCGGGCGTGATGCTCAGCGCCAGATCAGTATGCGCCAGGAAGGGTTGGGGGGCCAACTCGAGCGATAGGAAGCGGGCCAGCCGGCTGCCGGGTTCGATCAGCGCGGGACCAAAGATCGCGCCAATCGTCCCGGCGAAAACGATGCGCCCGATCATCTGCGCGCGTTTGGCCGCCGGGAACATTTCGCCAACCACGAAACGGCTCATGTGCGAGCCGGAGCGCGCGATGCCCATCCCAACGGAACTGATCAGCAGCAGGGGGAAGTTGCCGTGCAAGACTGAAATCAGCCCCAGCACGGCGCCCAGGAAGGCGAAACCGTAAGCGGTACACATACCGAAGCGCCGACCGTAGCGCCCCATGATGATGCCCATGGCGTAGGCCATCATTGACTGCGAGAAGGTCACTACGGTGGTGGGCATTCCCGCTGCCGCGTCCGTCCCGCCCAGGATGCCCGCGGCAATGGAATGCAAGGTTAAGATTGAGATTTGCGCCGCCGAGAACAGGCTCTGCGAGACGAATAGGGTGACAACTAGCCGGTGGCTGACGCGCAAGGGATACATCAAGGCTGCTCCAGATCTGAGCCGACAGGGCTCAGCGTGGGCGGGTCAAGCTGCTATTCTACTCCAAACGAAGAGAAGCGTCTGCAACACAGGCGCCCGACCCGGCGTAGTCTCCGCAAAATCAAAATTCGCCACGACGCGCGCATCCAACCGAAATTTAACCACAGAGAACACAGAGAGCACAGAGGAAAAGCCATCTGATAGATGGATTGCGCTCTCTGCGTCATTCTCAAGCACTATTCCACGAACAGGCTTAGACTGTGCTCGCGTCTATTTGCGGGGCCGATTGGCATATCCAATGAAGACTTTGTGTGCTTTGTGCGCTTTGTGCCTTTGTGTTGAAATAAGGTGCAGCGATTGCCCTTGCGCCCGACCCCGCCAGCGTCATTCCGCCAGGAAATTGCGCAGGACGTTGTGCAGTATGCCGCCGTTGCGATAGTAGTCGACTTCGACCGGCGAATCGAGGCGCACGGTGACTTCGAACTTGGTCTCGCGACCGCTCGCGTCGGTAGCAGTAACCGTCAGCCGGTCCATTGGCTCGACGCCGTCCGTGACGGGAATGTCGTAAGTCTCGTGGCCAGTCAGCCCCAGCGATTTGTAGGACTCGCCCGCGGCGAAGGTCAGCGGCAGTACGCCCATCATGACCAGATTGCTGCGGTGGATGCGCTCTATGCTCTCGGCGATGACCGCCTTGATGCCCAGCAGCAGCGTGCCCTTGGCCGCCCAGTCGCGCGATGAGCCCATGCCGTAGTCCTTGCCGCCCAGCACCAGCAGGGGCGTACCATCCGCTTCGTATCTTTGCGCCGCGTCGTAAATCGGCATTTCTTCCATGGTCGGCAGGTAATAGGTAACGCCGCCTTCGCTACCGGGGACCAGCAGATTGCGCAGCCGCACATTGGCGAAGGTGCCGCGCGTCATCACGCGGTCGTTGCCGCGCCGCGAACCGAAGCTGTTGAAATACTGCGGACTGACGTCGCGTTCCAGCAGGTGCTGCCCGGCCGGTCCGTTGATCGCGATGGCGCCGGCGGGCGAGATATGATCGGTGGTGACGGAATCCCCGCCTTTGACCACGACGCGCGCGCCTTCAATGGACGTGATTGGCGGGGCGGTCGGCGGAAGGTCGACGAAGAAGGGCGGCTCCTGAATATAGCTGCTCTCGGCGCTCCACTGGTAGACCGGTTCGTCCGTGCTGGGGATTTCATTCCATTGTTGGTTGCCGTCATAGACGTTGCCGTATTGCTCGCGGAACATGCCGGCATCGAGGCAATTCTGCACTGTCTCGACGACTTCTTGCTGGCTGGGCCAGATATCGCGCAGGTAGACATCCGCGCCGCTTTGGTCAGTGCCGAGCGGCTCGCTGTTCAGGTCGACATCAACCGTGCCGGCCAGCGCATAGGCGACCACCAGGGGCGGCGAGGCCAGGAAGTTGGCGCGCACATCGGGGCCGATGCGGCCGCCGAAATTGCGGTTGCCGCTGAGGACGGAGGCGGCCACGATGTCGGCTTCGTGGATCGCTTCGCGCACCGGCTCCGGCAGCGGGCCGCTGTTGCCGATGCATGTGGTGCAGCCATAGCCGACCGTGTGGAAGCCCAAGGCCTCCAGATGCGGCGTCAGGCCGGCTTTGTCGAGGTATTCGGTCACGACTTTGGAGCCGGGCGCCAAGCTGGTCTTGACGTAAGACTTGCGCGTCAAGCCGCGTTCGTTGGCTTTTTTGGCCAGCAGGCCGGCGGCAACCATGACCGAGGGATTGCTGGTATTGGTGCAAGAGGTAATGGCGGCTATGACGACCGAGCCGTGCTTCAGCAATGCGCTATCGCCATTGGCGCGCACCTGGCCGCGGGCGCCAAGCTGCTCGTCGGAGAGCGCGAATCCCTGCGGACCCAGCGGCGCAGTCAAGACTTGATTAAACGTGGGCTTCAGTTCCTTGACCAGGATGCGATCTTGCGGACGCAGCGGCCCGGCCACGCTCGGCTCCACCGTGCTCAAGTCCAGCTCAAGCATGTCGTTGTATAGCGGGTCGTCAATGCCGTCGCTGCGGAAGAGGCCTTGCTCTTTGCAGTAGACTTCCACCAGGCTCACGAGATCCTCCGCGCGGCCGGTGCGGCGCAGGTAGCTCAGCACTTCGTCATCGACCGGGAAGAAACCCATGGTCGCGCCATATTCCGGCGCCATATTGGCAATCGTAGCGCGGTCGGGCAAGGTCATGCTGCTCAAGCCGGGTCCGTAGAATTCGACGAACTTGCCGACGACGCCTTTGGCGCGCAGCATCTGCGTGACGACCAGCACCAGGTCGGTGGCGGTGGCGCCTTCAGGCAGTTGACCCAGCAGCTTGAAGCCGACCACTTCCGGCATCAGCATGTAAATCGGCTGGCCAAGCATAGCGGCTTCCGCTTCAATGCCGCCCACGCCCCAGCCGAGCACGCCCAGCCCATTGATCATGGTGGTATGGCTGTCTGTGCCGACCAGCGAATCCGGCAGGGCGACCAGGCCGTCCCCCTGCGGATCGTCGTAGAGCTGCACGACATTAGCCAGGAACTCCAGATTAACTTGGTGCACGATGCCGGTGGCCGGCGGCACGACCTTCAGATTCTCAAAGGCTTTCTGTCCCCAATGCAGAAATTCGTAACGCTCGCGGTTGCGCACAAATTCCATCTCGGCGTTGCGCGCGATGGCATCGGGGCTGCCGAAGACATCGACTTGCACTGAGTGGTCGATGACCAGGTCGACCGGCACTTGCGGATTGATCTTCTGCGGATCGCCGCCCATACGGGCCATGGCGCTGCGCAGCGCCGCCAGGTCGACCAGCGAGGGCACGCCGGTGAAGTCCTGCAAGATCACGCGCGCCGGGCTGAAAGGAATCTCGACCGGGTTGGGATCCGCCGCGTCCCAGGATGCCAGATTGACCACGTCTTCGGCTTGGAAATGGCGGCCGTCCTGGTTGCGCAGTGCGTTTTCAAGCAGGATCTTGATGCTGAACGGCAGGCGGTCGATGTGGCCGATGCCGTCCTGCGCGAGCTTTCTTAGTCGGTAGATGGCGGCGCTGCCATCCGCGGTTTTGATCGTGCCTCGTGAGCCAAAACGATGATTCATATACGCTTCCTTTTCTCGACCTGCGCTGAGGCTATACTTTGGGCAGAATCGGTCCCAGCGGCCGTAACCGTGACGACGCCGCATTTTAGCAAAGAAACTGCGCACTTGTTAGCGCGGCTGCAATTTCATTATGGATCTCACGCAGGATAGTGAGGCGAGGCCGCAGGTGATGACTCGACAGACGTTTGCGAGATCTGAATCCAACTAGGGACCTGCTAAGGCTTATTGGGTGCGAGGAAATCCTTCTATCTCAACGGGGGTAAAAGCTGCGCATGAATTGGTTGAGAGTTTCCATATTCTGGCTAATCGTCACTGCCCCAATTGGCTTAGCACAAGACACCGCGCCGGCATCGGAATCTGACAATGATAATGAAGCGTTCGTGATCATGGACAGCGGTGATCCGCTACCTGATATTGATGCTGTTGTTGTTATCTACCGGCGTACCGAGAGATACCAAAAGTACGATTCCCACGGCGATGGAAATTGGTACTACTCTGAAGATGGCGGGTTAACGCGGTCGGTTTTTGACCACCATTCCATGATTCCACCGCCTCGCGATGACCAAGCTACTTTGCTTGGCCTGTTAGAAGGCGGCATATACGAGTTGGGTCTCGGTCAATATCAAGAAGGCTCGGACAGCCGGGTTCACATCTTAAGAAAAGGAAACATAGTATACATCATGGATGAAGATCTCCTGCATATTGTTGATATGTCCAATTATGTCATCGCCTCAATAGACTACAACAATGGCATATATTGTTCGCCTGGGGCCAAACCCGTCGCAAAATACAGCTCACAAGCTCTTGAAGAGTGTTTTGATCTCTATGATCTCGAAGGTACGGTAGATGTGCAATTTCGAAAGATAAAAGAACCTGAGCGCTTCAAATTCGGCATTTCTCAAATTCTCAATGCTAATAGCGATACTTACGATAGTGCATTGCAGCCAGAATTTGAAGTCCACGCCGACTGGCGCGAAGGACCTACCGGTAAACAGTGGGTGAAATTGGAAGACGGCGCGGATCCCGGACCTTACATTCTATTTGGCGTTGCGCTGTTTAAGCGCCAGATTCTAAATGATTACGCAACAGGTGAGATTGTGAACGTATCGGAAGGGGAAGCGCCCTCAAGGCGCGCAGTGCTTAGTGTTTTATCGTCGGCCTTGGCATCGGACCTAGGACTTAACGTGCACTTGGTGTCAAGCGATTACATTGCTCGCGAAAGTCTGGCTTGGAATCTTTCAAACATCTATATCAAGGAGGAAGAACAGTAACAACAAGATGGAATATCGGCATCGACTAGGAGCGACGTAGTTCCCAACCGGTCGCTTAGTCGAACGTCTTGTCCACCTGACGAATCGCCTTGACTTGATGTCACCTTAACTCTCGTTTGACTGACGCGCCTGCCACTCCCCTAGGCGAGAACTTGTCGTTTTACAAACCGAACGCTCTCAAGTAGACTTGCCACAGTTGCAAGTCTGTCAATTGTTTGCGGGCATTCGAGGGTCAATCGACTATGGCAAAAAAGAGCAGTCGCACGCGCGAAGCCAGGCAGCGGCGGCAGAAGCAGCGGCGCAAAAACAAACGCATATTAGCGCTCGTGGGCATCGTGGTGGTGGCCGTCGTGGCGATCGCTGTGGTCATCGTATCCAATCAGCCGGTCGATGCCTTCATCCCCGACGAACTGTCCGCGCGTTATGACGGCATTGAGCGCTCCTATTCGCCAGAGGGTTATCCGCGGCTCGGTGATAGTCAGGCGCCGGTGACGGTCGAGGAATACTCCAGTTTCGCCTGCCCGGGCTGCGAGGTCTTCCACAGTGACAGTTTCGACGCCGTGCTGGAGCGTGTACGCGAGGGGCAGGTGCTCTTCACCTATGTGCCGCTGCAGACCGGCTCGGTGCCCAACGCGCCGGGCGCATCTCGCGCGGCCCTCTGCGCCGGCGAGCAGACCATGTTCTGGGAGATGCACGACATCCTCTTCGATTGGCAGACGCGTTATGGCAACACGGCCTTTTCGCAGAATCGGCTGCTGGCGGGCGTGGAGCAGCTTGGCTTGATTTCTAACGCCTTCACGGACTGCTTCAACTCCGCGGCGACCTCGGCCACGTTAAGCGCCGCGCAGAGCGAAAATGTAACGACCACGCCCACCATCCGCGTCAACGGCGTCACGATGGATCAGGGCGCGACCATTCCATCGACCGATGCGATTCTGCAAGCTATAGACGATGCGACCCCGGCTGATTGGGGAGTGGCGAGCTCGCTGAGCCAGACTGCGCTGCCCACAGACACGGCGTCACCCGAAAATACAGCCGTAGCGACCGTGGAAGACCAGGCAACTGCCACGGTCGCTCAAAGCGCCGCGACGTCTGCTGCTGAGTCTACCGCTACTGGCGCGGCGGACGACTCCGTGACGACGGCGACTCCATAGTCTGATGTCGCGGCCAGGAGCGGCGCGCTTTACTTGCGAGCCAGCATAGGTCCCAGCGAGCGTCCGCCGACGAGGTGCATGTGCAGGTGGAAGACTTCTTGACCGCCGTGTTCATTGCAATTGACGATCAGACGGTAGCCGTCTTGCGCTATGCCTTCTTCCGCCGCGATTTTGGCCGCTGCGATGAACAGCCGGCCCAGAGCGGCTTCGTCGGCTGCGCTGACATCGTTGGCGGTGGCGATTTCTCGCTTGGTAATGATGAGTATATGGGTCGGCGCTGAGGGCGCGATATCGCGGAAAGCCAGCACCAACTCGTCCTCATAAACGATATCCGCCGGGATTTCTCCCGCAATGATCTTGGAAAACACCGTACTCATCTGTCGCCTCCTCCTGACAATGTTATGCCCACAGCCGGACGCCATATAACCCAGCATAACCGGTCACATAACCATGCCGCCATCGACGACCAGGGTTTGGCCAGTGATATACGAGGCATCGGCGGAAGCCAGAAAGGCCACGGCCTTGGCGATATCGTCCGGCCCGCCCATCCTGCCGAGTGGAATGGCTGCAATCGCCGCGCCTTTGAGCTCGTCGGACAAGTCGGCGGTCATGTCGGTTTCGACGAAACCCGGCGCTACAGCGTTGACGCGTACGCCGCGAACCGCCAACTCCTTGGCCAGTGACTTCGTTAGCCCGATGATGCCGGCTTTGCTGGCGGCGTAGTTGGTTTGCCCGCCGTTGCCGGCGATGCCGACGACGCTGGTGATATTGATGATGGCGCCTGTGCGTTTGCGCATCATGATGCGTGCGGCTGATTTGCAGCAGAGCCAGCAGCTGCGCAGGTTGGTCGCCAGCACGTCATCAAAGTCGTCCGGCTTCATCATCATGATGACGTTGTCGCGCGTGATGCCGGCGTTATTCACCAGGACATCGACCGTGCCGGCTGCTGATGTGATCGCTTTGAACATCGCTGCAACGTCCTCAGCGACTTGCACATCAGCTTGCACGGCGGTGGCTGTACCACCGGCGCCCGTGATTTCGGCGACGACTTGCTCGGCCGCCTCGGCGCTCTGCCGGTAATTCACGAATACCGCCGCGCCGCGCGCCGCCAGCTCCAGGCTAATTGCCCGCCCGATGCCTCGGCTGCCGCCGGTTACTAAAGCCGTCTTGCCCGCAAGATCCGTCATAGTTTTCCCTCACTGTCGGCCGGAGATGAATCGTTCCACTATAGCCTTTGCAATCGGCGACGGCTATGGTCAGCCGCCCACCCAGCCGATCAGTTCAACTTGGCCGCGCAGGTCGCTTGTCAAGCTGGTCGCGCCGAAGCCGTTGGCGCTGGCGACGTAGATATCATTGCGCCCGTCCACCCGCGGATTGACGCCGGTGAAAGCCAGGAACTGCCCGTCGAAGGAGTAGTGCGGGTCGCACATCGTCGGTGGGGGGCTGGCATCGGCCACGCTGCGAAAACGGCTGTCGCGGACGCGCACGCCGAAGGGGCATTGGCCGGCTGTGCCGCCTACCGCGATTCGCTCGCCATCGGGCGACCAGGAGGCGCTCATGCTGAAGCGGGGAAAGTCGAGCGCGTCATCAACGCCGATTTGCGCGCTGTCCACGCCCAGCAGGACTAGCCGGTTATTGCTATCGGCGATCTGCGCGAGTACGGCCGCGCCATCCGGCGACCAGCTCTCTGACAAGTAGCTGGCTCCGGCTGGGCTGTCCGGCAGCCGAATTTCGCGCACATCGCCGCTTCTGATATCGGCCCGCCAGATGCGCCGCTGCGGATTCAGCAGGTCAAAGGGATCGCCGCTGGCGAAAGCGAGCAGGGTGGCGTTGATCCAGTAAGGCGCTTCCGAAGCGGCTACATCGGACAGGCGGCTGACACTGCCGCTTTCCACGTCATAGAGATAGACTTGTCCTCCGCTGGGCGGCGGTTTAGTCAAAGCATCGCAAAAACCCGGCTCGCCCGGTATCCAACTGGGGCATTCGGCGCGGTCCGACACAAAGGCGATATGTCGGCCGTCCGGCGACCAACTGGGCCACATATCGTAGGACCCCTGTTCCGTGATATTCGTCCGACCCGAGCCATCGGTAGCATAAAGGTAAATGTCGATATCGTAGCCAGTGGCGACCGCCATCGCCAGCTGCGAGCCGTCGGGCGACCACGATGGCGCCATGTAATAACCGCGCTGCACGAGCGGGTTGTCGCCGGCTAGTACACGCGCGCTGAAACCGCTGGCGAAGTCGAGAATGTACAAGCCGTTGCTGCGGATGTCGCCGTCCGTCCTGACGAATGCCAAGGCATTGCCCGGTCGCGGCACAAAGACTTCCAGTCCGGTCGTCGAGTTGACTTCCAGCACCGGGATGCGACCGCGAAGCCGGGTCGGCGAGGCGAAATACAGGGTCTGGACGCCGGTGGATGGCTGGGCCGTGGCGATATTGGCGATGGAAACTTGCCGGTTGGCGCTGATGTAGGCGATCATCTGGTTTTGGATGCCGTCTCTGATGTCCGCTGGCACATCAACCACATCCCAGTTGTCGAAGACAAAGCCGGATAGCGGAAACGGGGTAATGCTGGGCGTCAAGGTGGGCTCGGGACTTGGCGTGGAAGTGGCGGTGCTGGTTACGGTCGGGCTGGCCGTCGGGCTAGGGACAGTTGTCGCTGTCCACGTTGCTGTAGCGGTGTAGGTTGCGGTCGCCGTGGCCGTGTTGGTCGGCGTGGGCGTATCGCTGGGCGCCAACTGGCTGAGCGCGCTGCAGCCGCTGACAAGCAGCAGCAGCGACAAAAGCCATACTCGCCTCGCGCTTCTGCGGACGGCTGGCGACAAGCTAAATCGCGGGTAGGGGCTGGAAGGACTTTTTTTCAAACAGTCGTCCTGTGTTTACTCTGACGTGATGGCGGGTGCTTCAGCCGCGCTCTGTCGCTGCTCGGCTTCTGAATCGCGCTGTCGCTTGGCCGGCGGCGCCTTTAAGACCAGATCCAGCACGTCCTGCACATCCGCGACGTACGAAATAGAGATGTCGCGCAGAACAGCCTTGGGGATGTCGCGCACATCTTTTTGATTGTCATTGGGCAAAATGATGCGGGCGATTTTGCGTCGGCGCGCCGCCAGCAATTTTTCCACAACGCCGCCGACCGGCAGCACCTGCCCGCGCAGGGTGATCTCGCCGGTCATGGCGAATTTCGCGCAAGCTTTGCGCTCGGTGAAGGCTGAGATCAGCGCAGTCGCCAGGGTGATGCCGGCCGACGGGCCGTCTTTGGGCACCGCGCCTTCCGGCATGTGGATATGAATATCGAAATTGTCAAAGTCATCGGCGGGCAGCTTGAACTCGTGGGCGCGCCCGCGCAGGTAGCTCAGCGCGATATGCGCCGACTCTTGCAAGACATCGCCCAGCTGGCCGGTCAGCATCAAGTTGCCTTTGCCCGGCACAAGCGTGACCTCGACCGTTTGGATTTCGCCGCCGTTGGGCGTCCAGACCAGGCCGCTTACGATGCCGACGGCGTCCTGGCGGTTGACCTTGGATGCCAGGATCTGCGGCGGGCCCAGGTAGCGCTCGGCAATCGCCGGCGTGATTCGCCGCGGAATCTTGCGCTCTGCGGCTACATGCCGCGCCAGCTTGCGGCAGACATTGGCGATTTCGCGCTCCAGGTTGCGGACGCCGCTCTCGTAGGTGTAGTGGCGGATAATCTGCTGCAGCGCGCCCGTGGTGAAACGGACGCCGGTCGCGTCGATTCCGTTGGCTTCGATCTGCTTGGGAATGAGGAAGCGCCGGGCGATTTGGATTTTCTCTTCTTCCGAATAGCCTTTGAACTCGATGACCTCCAAGCGGTCTTCCAGCGCCTCGGGTATCGAATACAAGTCGTTGGCCGTGGTGATGAATGTCACTTTCGACAAGTCGTAAGGGACTTCCAGATAGTGATCGACGAAGTTGCCATTCTGCTCCGGATCCAGCACTTCCAGCATTGCCGAAGCCGGGTCGCCGCGGAAGTCGGCGCTCATTTTGTCCACTTCGTCCAACATAAATACCGGGTTGACCGTCTCCGAGCGCTCCATTTGCTGCAAGATGCGCCCGGGCATGGAGCCGATGTAGGTGCGGCGATGACCGCGTATCTCGGCCTCGTCGCGCACGCCGCCCAGACTGATGCGCAAGAACTTGCAGCCCAGGGCTTCGGCTATGCTCTTGCCCAAGGAGGTCTTGCCGACTCCCGGCGGGCCGACAAAGCAGAGAATCGGACTCTTCATCTTGTCGCCCGCCAGTTTGCGCACGGCGATATGTTCGATGATGCGCGCCTTGACCTTTTTCAGTCCGTAATGCGCGCGCTCCAGGATGTCTTCCGCGTGCCTCAGGTCGAGGTTTTCCTGGCTCAGCGCATTCCAGGGCAGGGCCAGCAGCCGGTCGAGATAAGTGTGGATAACGCCCGACTCCGGCGACATCGGCGGGATAACGCCCAGGCGCGACATCTCCTTCATGGCCTTCTCGTGCACTTCGCCCGGCAGGCCCGCGCTGCGGATTCTCTCGGTGAGTTCGTGGATTTCTTGCTGGAATACATCGCCATCGCCCAATTCTTGCTGGATGATGCGGACTTGTTCGCGCAGGTACATTTCGCGCTGATTGGCCGCGATCTCATCTTGCAGCCGCGTGTGCACCTCGTCGTGTATTTCCTTGTCCTGCAATTCGTTGGTTAGCAAGACGGCCAGCAACTCGAGGCGCTTCTCGACATCGTCCAGCTCGAGCAGCTGCTGCAAGTCCTCCGGCGCCAGCGGCAGTATCGCCGATAGCGAGTCGCAGAGCAGGCCGGGATCGTCCAGGGACAAGATATGCTTGATGACGCTTTCGGGCATGGCTTCGTTGTATTGGCTGCTGTGCTTGAAGAGCTCGATCAACGCGGTCGCCAGCGATTCCAGCGCTTTTGGCTCAATCGCCTCGTCAACCAGCGGGCGCGCCGTGGCAATTGGGTAAGGTCCCTGATGATCGACCGCCAGGATTTGTACACGCCGCCGGCCTTGGGCCAGCAGCTGCCTGGAATCATCAGCCAATTCGGCATATTTGCCCGGCGCGATCTCCGTGCCGATGGGATGGATCTTGTCGATCAGTGCGCCGCCATTATGCTCCAGCCGCAGCTTGCAGGCGATCAGCGTCTGCCCGCGTTCGTCGGCATAAGCAGCCGCATTGACCTGCGAGTCATCCGTCAGCGGAATCAGACTCAATACTTGCGGGAAGAGCACGCGATCATCGAGGATCAGCAGCGGGAGCTCAAATACGCCGTCCTGCTTCAACTCGGCGTTGAGGATGCTTGTGAGCCGTTTACTCAACTCTGTTGTCAAAGGTAGCCGCCTGGTTTCATCAAGGTCTAGACCTCAAAGTGTAGCTTAATTTCGGCGGAACTGTAAAGACCGCCGGCCGCCGCCTTCAACGTACATAAACAAGCGCGGGGCCTCTGACAGCGCCCAGCTTCCGTTTGTTGGTGTAAAATGTCAAAGGTAGACTTGCCGATTCAGTTGAGAATTCAAGATGCGTATTCCTGTTGCCGTCACCCTGGCCGCCGCTGCAGCGGGCGTCATACTGGTATTGCTCGCGGGCGGATTGATCTTGCGACCGCCTCTGCCCTTGATTCTTGAGGCGGGCTTCGACCGCGATTTAATCAGCCCCAACGCCGATGGATTAGACGATATCGCGGTCTTCAGCTATGCGCTCTCGCGCCCGGCCGTCGTCAGCCTGTCGCTGACCAGCGAGGAGGGCCGAAGGTTTTATTTTCGACAAGATCAGCCGCGCGCGGATGACGAATACACGGTGCTATTCAGCGGTGTGGTGGATGGTTTCTTGCATGAGAATGAAGCAGTCTACGGAGAAATCGAGCGGCGCCTGATTCCGAACGGCGTTTACAGCTGGCAGTTGACGGCGCAGACGGAGTCCGGCGACATGCAGTCCGTCAGCGGCGAATTGCGGGTGGAGCAGGGCGATACGCCGCTGCCAATCATGTCGGAATTCCAGATCGCGCCGGACGTGTTTTCGCCCAATCAAGATGGCGTGGCCGACCGCGTCAGCATCAATGTTTATCTGGAGAAAGATGTCGAGCGGCTGGATGTCTACCTCGAAGGGCCGGACGGCTCGCGGATTCCCATTTCTGCGCGGGTGGAAGAGCGGCAATACGGCGAGGCAGGCCGGCACCGCTTTGACTACGAAGGCGGCATCGACTTGGGCGTCGATCCGCCGCCCGATGGTGAATATCGCGTGATCGCGCTGGCGCAAGATAGAGTCGGTCAGCGGATGCGCATGGAAGGGCAGCTAACCATTGAGATCGGCGGCAAACCCTACGCCGAAATCAAGCCGCAAGCCGTCGGCGTCGATGTGGCTTTCGCCGTGCTGCCCTTCGCCGAGCGCTATCTTTCGACTGAGGCTGCTTTGGGAGCATTGCTGCCCTTGCCCGATGACTCGGCGGCGCTGGCCGATTCGCAGCAGATCACCGTGCCCGTGGGTCAAATGCTGGTCTTTCGGCTAACCGTAGACAATTACGGCGATGTGCCCATCCGCACCAGCGGACCGCCGCCCGGCACGGTGTATCAGCAAGATCAGCTTGCCGGCAGCCTGGGCATGTTTGATGAGTCGGGCGCCTGGCGCGTCGGCATTCAATGCGAGACATCAATGGGCAGCTTCCCTTATCGCTGGGCCATCGCATCGGAAAAGGACCTGATCGCCGTCGAAGACGAAGCCAGCGGCAACACCTACCGCTACCTGCCGCCGAAGACGCGCGCTCTGGTTTGGGGCGCGATTCAGTTCAGCGAAGCCAAAGCGCGCAACCCGCAGAATTGCTGGGCCGGGCTGATCCACGAAGATGTCGCCATCAGCTTGCGCAATAATCATGTCGGCTTGCGCTCGATCATGATTGTCGACCCGGCCGGCGACGCGCGGAGCTGACGGGGGCGCGCCGCAGATGATCGACCTGGCGGTGGCAGTCGTCACCTGGAATAGCGCCGAAGTCATCGGAGACGCGCTGCAAAGCTTGCTGGACGACCTGGATAGCAGCGGTCTCCGCAGCCAAGTCTGGCTTGTAGATTCGGCATCGACTGACGACACGGTCGCGATCGTGCGCGAGCGCTTCCCTGCAGTCAAGCTCATCGCTTGCGAGCAGAATATCGGCTTCGGCGCCGGCAACAATCTGGCGCTGCAGGCGATTGGATTTAGTGGCGACGATCGGGCGGCCGAACTGCCTGCGGCTGTTTACTTGCTGAATCCGGATACGGTTACTCACCTGGGCGCCTGCCGCCGGCTCTACGACGCCTTGATGGCGCGGGCGGATGTGGGCGTCGCAGGCGCGCGGCTCACTTATGGCGACGGCGCCTTTCAGCACAGCGCCTTTCGCTTTCCCGATCTGCGCCAAATCTGGACCGAGTTTTTCCCCACGCCGGGCCGCTTGCTGGAGGGGCCCTTTAACGGGCGCTATCCTCGGGAGCAGTACGACTCGGCGCGTCCCTTTGAAGTGGACTTTACCTTGGGCGCAACCATGATGCTGAAGCGGGAAGTCATCCAGCAAACGCGCGGCTTCAACACGGACTTCTTCTTGTACTGCGAAGAAATCGACTGGGCCTGGCGCATCAAGCGCGCCGGCTGGCGCATCCTCTGCGTGCCGGAGGCGCATGTTACTCATCTGGGCGGCAGCAGCACTTCGCAAGCGCGACCGCGCAGCCAGATAGATTTATGGAAAAGTAGGTTATTATTGTACGATACTTATTATCCGCGCTGGAAAAGGGCTGCCGCGCGCCAGTTGATGATAATGGGCATGAAGCGCAAGTTGCGGGCTTTGGGCGCTGCTGATCCCGAGTTGCAGCGGGCTTACCGCCGGGTTATTGAGATGGCCAAGACATGATGCATCTGACCGCCATCGTGCTGACGCATAATGAGTCGGCGCAAATCGCCGATTGCATCAAGACGCTGCGCTTTGCCGATCGCATCATCGTTTTCGACTCCTACAGCACTGATGATACCGTGTCCATCGCGCAGAGTTGCGGGGCGGACATCTTTCAGCACGGATTCGAGAATTACGCCGAGCAGCGCAATGCGGCGCTGGACGCGGCCGATGAGATGACAGACTGGGTGCTCTTCGTTGACGCCGATGAGCGCGTAAGCGATGCGCTGGCCGAGGAGATTCGCGAGAAAATCGCCTATCCCGATTTCGCCGGCTGGCGCGCGCCGCGGCACAATTATATATTCGGCGTGTTAACGAAAGGGGCGGGTTGGTATCCCGACTATCAGACGCGGCTGCTGCGTGTGGGGCGGGCGACCTACGACCGACAGCGAGCGGTGCACGAGGTGGTGAAGCTCTACGGCGAAGAAGGCACCTTGCGCAACCCCATCATCCACTACAATTATGTGGACATCAACCATTTTATGGACAAGCAGGAGAATTACGCTCGGATTGACGCCCAAAGCCTATACGCGCAGGGCGTCGTACCACGCCACCACAACTTCATTCTGCAGCCCATGCGTCAATTCTACTGGCGCTACGTCACGCTCGGCGGTTACCGCGACGGCTGGCACGGCTTGCGACTGTCACTGTTGATGGCGCGTTACGAAAACCGCAAGTACCAACATCTGGCCGCGCTCTGGCAGAGTCAATGAGCGCCGGCTTGTACCCTGCGAAAAATCTACTGCGGAACGAGGATGCCGTAGCCGCCGTTGTCGCGCCGGTACAGCACATTGACCCGCGCCGAATCCGCATTCATGAACATGTAGAAATTGTGATCCAGCAACTCTAACTGCTCAATGGCTTCATCTTCGTTCATGGGGATCAGCTCGACCTGCTTGCGCCGCAGGATTTCGGTCTGCGCCGCTGCGTCGGCGTCGACTTCCACGGCAGACTCGGGAATGTCCTCGGCGACGTCCAGCTCGGCGATGGTCGCCCGATACTTGTCGCGGACTTTCTGCGCCTTGGATTTGCGCTTGCTCTTGAAGCGGTCGATCTGCCGATGCAACTTGTCCACGGCTTTGTTGATGGCGAAGCGAATGGTATCGCGATTCTCGATGTCCAGCTTTTCTTCCGCGCGCAAAATCGCGCCACGCGCATGCTGAACCGTGATTTGCGCGATGGCGATGTCCGCGCCGCGATGCGTGCGTATGATGGCCAGCTCGACGCCGACATGCGCGATATTCGGCAGGTAGCGATCCAGCCTGTCGACGCGGGAGCGGGTATATTGATCCAGTCCTTCGGAGATCCTGATTCCGTCTCCGTGAATGCTAATGTCCACGATCTGCCTCCTGGCGAAGTCAACCGATAATCAAGCGTGACTGAGAGCGATGCCGTAGACGGCCCTGGCATTTTGCGCTCGCAGCGCCGCCGCGCATTCGGTCAAAGTCGCGCCTGTTGTAACTACATCATCAACCAATAAAACTGATAAGCCCTGCACTGCCGGATCGGCTGCAAATGCGCCGGCGACATTCTCAATCCGTTCGTCCCCCGACAGCTGCGCTTGCTGGCCGGTATTGCGAATCCGCCCCAGCAAGCCGGGTTCAAACCGGATTCCAAGCCACCGCGCCAGTCGCTCGCCCATCAGCGCCGATTGATTATACCCTCTATCCAGCAGCCGGTCAGCATGGAGCGGCACGGGCACGACCGCATCAACCAGCCACGTTTGCACGCTCAAGGCCGCAATCATTCGCTCGGCCAAGAGTTCGCGCAGGTCGCTGGCGCCCTCATATTTGAAGGCTCTGACGGCGTTGGCGATCAAATCGCTGTGGCTGCCGGTCGAGCGCAGGTCGTCAAATAGATCTACGGGTGGCTTGGCGATTTCCAGGGGGCAGCAATCAAGCTCATCGCGGCAGTTGTCGCAGAAACGCGTGTCGACCCGACCGCAATGTCCGCAAGTTGGCGGAAAGACCAGATCAGCGAGCCATACGGCCGCCCTAAGCGCCGCAAGTTCAAGTCTGCTAAAACTCGAAGCATCCCATGCCGTGTCGAGAATCATTGGCGCCTCATTCACGCCTGAAGCGCAAGCATGAATCCAACTCAAGTGTAACACAAGACGCGGGCCTATCGCAGCTATGTGCGAGTTTTCGGATGCAATTCCAAGTGGCGAAAAGCCCATCGCGCCGGGACAGCAAAGGCATACAGCTGCTGCTTGCGCAGGGGCAGCTCGCCCGAATCGTGATATAGTTAGGTCTTGAAAGACCACGATCTCACCGCGTTTAGCAGAGGGGCCGATTGACTTGGAGCGGATCACCGCGGAAGGCGCGAGCTTCTATCGCAAGGAAGGCTGGGGCGAACTTCGGCACGGCATATTCACGCGACATGGCGGCGTCAGCCAATCCCACTGGAATTCGCTTAACATGGGCGCGTCAATCGGTGATGATCCGGAAGCTGTGCGCGAGAATCACTCGCGAATGTTTCGCGCTGCGGACGTCAATCCCGAGCGCGCGGCAAGCAGTTGGCTGGTGCACAGCGTGGCTGTCAAAGTCATTGATGACGAGAGCAAGCTCAATGGCAAGTTGGAGAAGGCGGACGCCATCGTCACGGATCAGCCGGATGCGCCGCTGGTCATGCGATACGCGGACTGTGTGCCCTTGCTATTTTACGATCCCGCAAAACGAGCGATAGGCTTGGCGCACGCGGGCTGGCGCGGCACGGTCAAGGGTATGGCAGCCGCTACGGTACGCGCTATGGAATCCGCCTTCGGCAGCCGGCCGAAAGATGTGCAGGCGCTTATCGGACCGGCCATCTCGCGGCGCAATTATCAAGTAGGAGACGAGGTTGCGGCGGAAGCAGAAGCCTACTTTGGCAAGGCCTCCGGCGTCGTGACGCGCGATCCGGCCGTCGGCAGCGCCTACCTGGATCTCTGGCGCGCCAATCGTCTGGACCTGATTAGGCAGGGCGTCAGTAATATCGAGGTATTGGACATCTGCACCTTTGACAACGTGGACGAGTTCTATTCGCATCGCGCCGAGAACGGGAAGACAGGGCGATTCGGGGTGGTCATTTCGCTATGAGCATCGCTGATAACATCAAGCGTGTGCAAGATCGCATCAGCGACGCCTGCGCCAAGGCCAATCGCGATCCGTATGAGATCATACTGGTAGCGGTCAGCAAGCAGAAGTCAGTTGACGACATTGTGAGCGCGGTGAAAGCGGGCATAGAACACATCGGCGAAAATCGCGTAGAAGAGAGTGTAGGCAAGATTGCGCCGGTGCAGGCCGCTGTGCCGGACGCTGTGACCTGGCATATGGTGGGACACGTGCAAAGTCGCAAGGCAAAGCAGGTGATTCGGCACTTTGACATGGTACAGTCGGTGGACAGTCTGCGCTTGGCCAAGCGATTTTCGCGGCTGGCGGGCGAAAGCGATCGACGACTAGAGGTTCTGCTGGAGATTAATATCTCGGGAGAAGCATCGAAACACGGTTTTGCGGGTTACAATTGGTATCAGGAGCCGTCGGTGAAGGAGCGCTTGTGCCATGAGCTTGGCGAATTGTCGCAATTGCCGCATTTGGAAGTCTGCGGCTTGATGACAATGGCGCCCTTCAATGCCGAAGCCGGGACGATTCGGCGCGTATTCGCCGATCTGGCCGCCTTGCGTGCTGAACTGCGGCATTCGCTCGGCGTGAGCCTGCCCGAACTGAGCATGGGCATGACCGACGACTTTGAGTTGGCGATAGCGGAAGGCTCGACCATGATTCGCGTCGGGCGCGCTATATTTGGCGACAGGAATTAATTCGAAGGCTAGGAGCGCAGAGAGAGGCGAAAATATGTCTTCAGTGTTTTTGGTATTGTACTGGGTATTGCATATCTATCAGCTCATATTGCTGGCGCGCGTTTTGATGAGCTGGATCCCCAATCTGGATCCGAACAACCCAATAGCGCGTTTCTTGCATCAAGCGACGGAGCCGGTGTTGGCGCCGATTCGCAACGCCTTGCCGCCGATGCGTGGCATCGACTTAAGCCCGCTGCTAGTGTTCCTGGGCATCAGTGTAATCATTCAGCTGGTGATTTAGCGCCAATTGCGGGCCAGGCATCGCCGCAGGCCGGGCGGACGCCTACAGCTTGATTAGAATCCGGCCGCAGCTCTGGCAATTGACAAGATCGGTGCTGCGGTTGATGGCCGTGATGACCGTGCTATTCTGCTCGATGCCGCAGATGGTGCATGCGTCATCCTTGAGCACGGATACCGGTCGGTTGGCTCGTTTCCTGCGTAAGACATTGTAAGTCTTGAACAGCTCGACAGGTAAATCCTTCACCGCGGCTTTGCGCTGGGACAGTTGCTTCTTGACAGCCGCCGTCAAACTCTTTTTCTCTTTGAGCAGGTTCTTATTCTCTTCTTTGCGTTCTTCGCCAATTTCGTTTAGCGCGTCCTCGCATTCGCCCAGCGTCGCTTGGCAAGCGTCCCGGTCGCTGATGATGCGCAGCAACTCGTCGTCCAGCACGTCATTGCGCCGCGCAAGCGACTCAATTTCCATTTGCAGGTCTTGCATTTCTTTGGGATTGGTGACTTCTCCGCTGTACAAGCGCGTCTCGCTAGTCTGCTTCTTGTCGATGAGCGCGGCGATTTCCAGGCTCATCTCGTTCGCGCGTTTCACCGCTTCGTCGAATGCCGCTTTGGCCGTCTCGAAGGCTGCTTCCGCCTCATGCAGGCCGGCATTATCTTCCAGCTGCAGGTCGATCGCCTTGATACGCTTGGTTTGATCAATGATATCAAGCTCAAGCTGTTGGATGCGGTATAGCGCTAGAACTTCTGACATTGTTGGCTTCCTCTTAGAGTCGTTCCGTTCATATTATAGGGCGCAAGCAAAAGCGCAAGATGTAAACTAAAGTTGGGAACGATTGGCAACTCGTTGAATGATGTTGAGCGCGCGGCCAGCCGGCGCCGAGTTCGGCTACAAGGCGTGGCGCGATGTACGCGGTGAGAAACGCGTGGCAAATGTGATTCGCCGATTAACCACCGAACGAGCGGCGATTGTCATCGTACATCTGCTGCTTTTCGCTATGGCCAGTCGCGTCGCGATTGATTCGGATATGTGGTGGCATTTGCGGCTGGGGCAACAGATTGTCGAAACCGGAAACATCGTCTACGCCGACAGTTTTTCTCACACACAGATCGGCAGGCTGCACCAAAATCAGAGCGGTCTGGCTCAGCTGCTTATGTTGGCAAGCTGGCGCGCGGGCGGTCATGTGGGCATGATGCTCTTTACGTCGGCGCTGGCGGTCGGCGGGATGCACTTCGTATACCGTGCCGGTCGCGGCAGCATTTATATGCAGGGCTACGTATTGGTCTTGGGTGCGGCCTGCGCGGCTGCCTTCTGGTCGCCGCGACCACAGATGTTCACCTTCCTGGGCGCGGCGATTCTGCTTTTTGCGCTGCGGCGCCTGCAACAGCGAGCGGACGCTCCCATCTGGCCGCTCCCTATATTGATGTGGGTCTGGAGCAATCTGCATGGCGGTTTCATCATCGGCTATCTGTTCATCGCCGGATTCGCGCTGGGCGAGTGGCTGAAAAACTATGTCGGGCTTGAAGGGCTGACGGCGCCGGACCTACGCCGCTTGTGCGGATTCACGCTCTTGTCGCTCCCGCTGCTGATGATAAATCCGCTGGGTCTGTCGGTTTACTCGGCGCCTTTCGATACCCTGACGATACCCGGCCTTCAGAGCCTGATTCAGGAGTGGAAGCCGCCGGACTTCACCCAGCCCATCACCTGGTCATTTATCGGGCTGCTGGCGCTTCTGCTGATTTCTGTGTTGGCGAGCAGACGCCGGGTCGACCTGACCGCTGCGATTCTGGCGAGCGGTACCTTAATCATGGCGCTGCACTCCGCTCGACACCTGTCCTTGTTTGCCATAACCGCTGTCCCGCTGATCACGATCCATGTGGATGCATTCCTGGCGCGGCACGGCTGGACGCTTCCGCGACGCAGTACGGAGACGCCAGCCCGCGTCGCTGTTAATCTGGCTTTGATTGCGCTGGTCGCGCTGGGTACATTGGCGCATCTTCGTTACGTTACGAGCGCGACTACAGTTGAGCGCGCGTTGACCCGGAATTATCCGCTGGGCGCGCTGGAGTTTCTCAAGACAGAATCCACTGAGGGCCGGCTGTTCAACAGCTACAATTGGGGCGGCTATCTCATGTTTCATGCGCCGGAGTTTCCGGTTTTCATCGACGGGCGCACCGACTTGTATCGGAATTTTCTGGCCGAGTATACCAGCGCGGCATTTGGCGGGCCTGGATGGCGGTCCGTGCTCGCGCGTCACGATATCGGCATCGCGCTGATTGAGAGCGATAGCCCGCTGGCAGCCCGGCTGGCGGCGGCGGAAGACTGGAATCTAGCCTATCAGGACGAGGTAGCGAGCGTATACTTGCGGCAACCGACTGCCAGCGAAAGTCCTGGTCCGTGAAAAAGATTTACCGAGACAAAGCCCTGGCCGAGCTGGTTGAGCGTCTGGATTCACGCGACTTCGACCGGCGGGAGAGCGCGCTGTTTGAGCTGGCCATCATGTTGCGGCGGGCTAATCAGCGGGCCGGGGGCAATGATCCGCTGAGCGCAGCCGACCTGCCGCGAGATTTGTCACGCATCCGGCTCGGCCCGGATGAGCAGCGCAACATCGTCGACCGGCTGATGCGCTTGGTCGTTAATCGCCGCGAGAGCCGCGCCAGCGCATTCTGGACCTTGAGCGAAGCTGCGGCTCGGGTGGCATGGGCGCCGGTGCTTTACCTGCTGGAAGCCTGTGGCCATGAACTGGATGGCGAAGCGGCTTATCAGGCCTGCCGCGCGCTGCGAATTTGGCTGGACTCTGGCGAACTGTCCGATGAAGAAATCCAGAGGGGAGTCGCGGCCAGAGATCTGCAAGCCCAGTTGCGCAGGTGGTCGCGGACGGGCGATATCCGTCTGGCTCGCGCCGCGCAAAAGTTGACAGAAATATTGAATGCCGCTGCGAAGTGATGCCAATGCCGCAGAGACTATTGCGCTCAAATCTGCACTATAATGATAGCGGCAGCCGGCAAGAGCTTGAGGGAACCCGCTATGTCCAGTCTGTTTGACAAAATCGCTACCTTGGTGAACGCGCACGTGAATGACCTGCTGGGCAAGAATCCCACATCGCCGCTGGCGCGCATCCGCCTGAACGCCGACGAAGCCGACAAGAACCCGCGCAATTCCGCGCAGGCCTTGCGCCGGCGTTTGGACGAAGCCGTTGATTTCGAGGACGTATTGCAGGACAAGATCGACGCGCTAATGCAGGAGGCGGCGGATTTGGACGCGCAGATAGACCTCAGTTTGCGTCAGGGCGATGAATTCGGCGCGCGCCGTCTGCAAGGCCAACTCAATAGCAAACAGCAGCAGTTGACTATCGCCGAGTCAGAATTGCGCGATCACCGCGCCCTAAGCAGGCACTTGATGCAGGAGATGCGCGATTTGGACGCGGCTCTCGATGAGCATGATCGACAAACGCAATCGCGAGCGGCAGAGGGCAAGCCATCACAGCGGCGCACGCGCATCCCAGTTGACGGCGCCGGCTTACGAGCCAGGGTCGGCGACCAGTCCATCGTAGACGCTGTGTCCGACAAGGTGAACGAAGCGCGCGACGGCCTTGAGAACCTGCTCACTCGACAGCCGCCGCAAAGGGAACCACGCCCAGAGCCTGCAAGGCGCGGCAGATTCATTGTTGTGGATGAAGAGCCTGACCCGCGCCAGCCCAAGGCGCCAAAGAAAAATACCGGCGATATGAAAGGCAGGCTGTCGCGATTGAGCAAGCCGCAAGACGACGACCAGTAAGCCGAATACTGTAGATCAGCCCAAGGTCATTCTAGCGCTTCGATGAGATCCTGCATGGATCGCTCGAAATAAGGAAAACCCAGCCAGGCGCTCATCAACCCAAACATGCCGCCGGTTACGATGCGGTAGATTGGCGTGGTTTCGCGCACCGGCCAAAATTCAAAGGGCGGATAGCTCAACAATTGGCTGAGGCCGTCGATGCCGACCGGGCCCAAGCCGGCGAAAACAAAGATCCAGAATGGCAGCGGTCGGATTCGCCAGCGATAACGCCGATAAACCAAACCGCCAACGAAGATCATGCTGTAAATAGCGAGGTCTCGCGCGCACAAGCTAGTCTTGTAGCCCAAGGTCTCGTCGCCGATGAAGTGCCGCGCGGCAATCTGCTGCGCCACGCTGAATTGATTTAAGCCCTCGACGCTGCCGGGCGGCGATGAGACGCTGCCCGCATAGACCGCCGACCAATGGCGGTACTGCGCCTGGAAGGCTTCGGATTGCGCCGCGTATTGCTCAAAGGGTTTGTAGGCGCTTTCCGCCGCGCCGCGCGGGTAGAAAGGCTGCTCGCCGAAAACGAATACAGAGCGAAAGGCGAATTGATGACAGAAGGGGCTGTACAGCGTGTAGATGACATCGGCCGCGCCAGGCCAGCCGGCTTTTGCCAGGGCCGGCGCAATCCAGGGCAAGCTGATGTAAAGCGCCAACAAGGTCAGCATGATTCGCAGCCAATTGCGCGCCGCGATGAGCAGGACGGTTTTGAGGCGGCGGCCGGCGGATTTGAGCAGTCCCATGCTCAAGCGCTCTGCGCCAGGCGCTGAATATCGCCGTCCAGCTGCTTGTATGTCACCGGGCCATAATACACTTTGCGAATCCGTCCAGCGCTATTGAGCAGATACGTAGTCGGTATGCCGCGAACCAGGTATCGCTTGGACACGGATAGCGCCGGATCCAGCAGCAGGTCGTAGCTCAGGCCAAGTTCGCTCCGCCAATCGGCCACCAGGTCCACAGCCTCTCCCATGTTAACCGCCAGGACGCGAATCGAATCGGGCCGGCTGCCTTGCAGTTGCTGCAAGTCGCGCATTTCCTGTCGACATGGCGCGCAGTAGGTGGCCCAGAAGTTGATGACGGTGGGCACTCCCTCGATGCCTCCGAGCGCAACAGCCTGTCCAAGTGTATTCATCAGCTCAAACGGAGGCGCCGGCGAGCCGATTTCAAGCGCAGCGCTTGACCCCTTCGCGTCTTGGCTTAGATCGATCCGGTCAGGGAGACCCGAGCGAGCCAGAAGTAGAAGAGCCGCGCCCACACACATGAGCGCGGCCAGGTTGCGTATGATTGGTCTGAGTCTGGTCATCTGGCGCCGGGGGTGGTCCGTTTAGCCGGCAAAGGCATCGCTGAGCAATTGGTCGATTTGCGTCTCAGTCATGATACCAAAGTGGCGCGCCAGGATAAGCCCGTCTTTGCCCAGCAGGTAGGAGCTCGGCCGCGTCTGAATGGCGTAGGCGTCGTTGATGTCGCCGCTATCATCCAGCGCCAGCGTGAAGCTGAGACCGAACTCGTCGCGGAAGTCGGCCATCGCCTCCTCAGTGTCGTTGTAGGCGATCGCCACGATCTCGAATCCACGTGGCCCCCACTCTTCATAAGCCTTCTGAAATTCGGGCATTTCGCGGCGGCAAGGCCCGCACCAGGTGCCCCAAAAGTTCAAGAGCACCACCTTGTCGCTCAAGTCCGACAAAGACAAACTGGTTGCGTCCAGCGTGTCGATGCTGAAGTCGGGCGCCCGATTGCCCGCGGCCAATCCGACAGCCGGCCCCAAATCGCTGGCGACTTCCGCCAGGCTGTTAAGCGCCGTGCTTAGCAGCGAATCGGCTTCCTCTTGCGGCTGGGCCGATTCCGAAAGACCCGCGTCAGTCTCCATGCCGGCGATCGGCTGCGAATCACGAATTTTGACGCGGAAGCGCGCCACATCTGTTGCGGACGCGTTGCGCAGTACGACTCGATAGAGTCCTTCTTCGACTAGCGGAGCCGCAATCAGCGGATAAAGCCTGTTATCCGCCATGAGGCTGTCGGCTTTGCTGCCGCGCGCGAGCTCCGCGTCGTCCGGACCGAACAGAGCAATTTCGAAGTCCGGGATCGTCTCGTTGACGCTGCGCACTTCCACATCAATGACGTCGCCGCTATCGGCGTGGAAGAGATACTCTTGCGAGGTGGTTTCCGCCGAGAAGTGACCGCTGGCGCTCTGGTTGATGGCTACCGGCAGCAGGGCGCCATTCAGGCAGGAACCGACATGGCTGAGGCCGATGCCGCCTTCAAAAAAGCCGACGCCGCACTCTTCCACACGCAGCGTAAAATCAGCGAATTCGCCCTGAGAGAAAGTCTGGCTCAAGCTTTGCAGTTGACCGCTCGATACCAGCAGACCGATGGCCACCAGCAGCGAACCGCTGGCGAGTTTGATCTTGCCCATCTGGCGTTGCAGCCGCCGCAGGGCGCCCTGAGCGCTGTTCAAGAGCAGGGCGGTGATGACGAAAGGGATGCCGAGCCCAAAAGAATAGGCGGTCAGCAGCAGCATGCCCTGGGCGATATCGCCGGTGCTGGCGCCCGCGGTTGCCGCGACCGTCAATATGGTGCCCAGCAGCGGACCGATACAGGGTGACCAGCCGGCTGAGAAGACCATGCCCATAAAGGCGGAGCCGAGCAGGCCTTCGCGTCCGCTCGAGCCGATTTCGCCGCGCGTGTCGGAGTAGAGCAGGGCTTCCAGCCATTCTAGCAGGCCGTTCCAAAAGACCGCCGGCTGCGTGAAGGCGCCTTTGACGAACATCGCCAGCGCCAGAGCGACAGTCAAGGGCAGCGCGATTATCGCCTGCTCCAGGAATCCCCAATAGATGATGCCGCCGCTCACCAAGGCAAAGGCGATACTCAGCAATACATTGTCCAGGATGCCGGCTTGGCCCTTCTTGCGCAGCCAGGCGAAAAAGCGCGGCGCCAGCCCCATGAACTGGAAGCCGAAGAAGATGATGACCAGCCCGCCGATGCGCCCGATGATCTGGGTGAAGGTGCTAACGTGCTGCCCGGCGACGCTGGCGAGTGCTGTCGTCAGCAGGCCAATCAAGACAAATACGCCTGTAAAGCCCAGCACAAAGGCAATGCCGTGCAGCAGCATTTGCAGGCGGAACGCCAGGCCGACTGGCGCTGCCGCGCCGGATGCCGTCTGGCGGCTGACGTTGTGCGTCAGGCGTCCGCTCATATAGCCGATGTACGCCGGCACCAGCGGCAATACGCAGGGCGATATGAATGACAAGATGCCCGCCACCAGCGCCAATCCAATCGTTACGTTTTCCATTTCTTAAGCCTCCGGCTCAATCCGCTGCGCGCGATGAGTCGTCTCGATTCCGATTACTCGTAAGATGGCAGAATATAATTACGAGAAGCTTGCTCAAGGCTAAATGTTCTGTTTCATAATATCATTTGTGGCTGCTTCAATTGTCTTGCTTGAGCAACTCCTTCAAGAAAGCGCATTCTTCCTCCAGCGTAGAAATGTCGCCATCGATCCAGGCTGACCGAAGCGCGTCCAATAGAGTTTTATAGCGCGGGCCGGGCAGGAGTCCCCTGCGCTTCAAGTCCTCGCCGCTGATGCTCGGGCGCAGATGCCGCCAGCGCTTGGCGTAATCGTCGATGTTCTTTTGTGCGGCCGGGCTGAGCGTAATCCAGGCCGCCAACAACGAGACTTCGGGCTTGCCGTCAAGCAGGCGCGTTATCTCGCTGGGACGGGCGCCGGCACCGCTGATCGCGGTCGCTGCGGCCACGAGTCTCGCTGTGGCAACGACGGAGCGGGTAACACGTTGCGTCATGTCAAGACGCTGGCAGACGGCTAGCGCAGCGTTTGGGCCGACTTCCGCCAGGAGCAAATTCCAACGCAGCGCCAGGTCATCAGCAGCAGTCTCCGCCCAGCGCGGCATCGCCTCCGGCGGAATTTTCAGGCGCTGCTCAAGCTTGGAACTGACGCGAAATGCCGGGTGGATGCTCTCCGGTGCGCCAAGTGCTTGCAGATTACGCAAGACTTCGGCGGCCTTGGGCTCGCGCAGAATCAGTTCCAGCTCGTTGCGGACGCGCGCGCCGGTGATGCGCCCGAGCATGGGCAGCGCGCCCTTTATCAGTTCAGCGGTCTCCGTCTCAATCTCGAAGCCGTAGCGCCGGGCGAAGCGCAGCGCCCGCAAGATGCGCGTCGGGTCGTCGATGAAACTTCTATCGTGCAAGACGCGAACCCGCTTCCGCTCCAAATCGCCCAGGCCGCCGCAGACATCGAGCAGCCTTCCGGCCGCCGACGCCGGGCTCAACTGCAGCGCCAGCGCATTCATCGAGAAGTCGCGGCGCCAAAGGTCATGCTCAATGTCGCTCGGCGTTACTGTGGGCAAGGCAGTCGGATGGGCGTAAGATTCCGAGCGCGCGCGCGCAAAATCAAGATGATGGGGAATATCGGCGAAGGACAGGGACAGCCTCGCGGCTACTGACGCGTCCAGCGCCCAGGTTGCCGTACCAAAGGGTCTGTGCGATTGCAGCGCCCCGCCGAATTCCGCGGCCAATTCTGCAGCGAAAGCAATGGCGTCGGATTCGAGCACAAAGTCGAGGTCGAGGTTGCGCTGCTTGAGCAGCAGATCGCGGATGACGCCGCCGACCAGGAATAGCGTGATATCCCTGGTTTGCGCTCGCTGGGCGATCTCCTTGATAAGCCGGGCTGACGCTCCGCCCAGAATCTCGCCGATGTAGCCGCTATCGAGTTGCGGACTTCTCTGGTTCTCTTTCGGCTCGGACATGGCTGCTTTCGATCCCAGCTCAGGGCAGCGTAACCCAAGGCCCGACCAATTGCCGCTCGATCATGCTCAGTGAAGTCGTGAAGTTGAAGAAGGCCAGCAAGGCGAAGGCCAAGGCGGCTTGGCGGTCATCGCGGCCGCTCATCAGGCTGAACAGTCCGGGCATGATAATCGCCAGCCACAGCATATAGAGCAGGTATACAACCACCCGTCCGGAGGCGGGCTGATAGCCGGTCAGCAGCAGGCCGATGCCGATTAGCAGCGTCGCGCCGGCGAGCAGGGCGTAGGTCAGGATCGCGCCCCAATAATGGCCGGAGATGGGCTCGTTGCGCGCCGCCGTGACGCAAGCCCAGACGCCCAGCGCCAGCGAGTACAAGATATGCATGTTGAAGAGGATTTGGTGGATTTCCGCCATTAAACCGCCCAGTGATTTCTAACTTCCAGTATAGCCCGGCCGAGCGCCTTACATAATCGTCAGCCAGTTCAGATTGGATGCCAGCCAGGTCAGCGCCGCCAGATTGGCCACGATGAGACCGGGACGCTGCATATTGCCGCCGTCTTGCGCCAGATTGCCGCGCATGTCCATTTCCCAAGGGAAAAGCAGGCAGGTGAATACGCTGAGCAGCAATATCGTGCCCAGCCAGACGGGGAAAAGCCCCTGCAATATGGCGGCAACCATAAATATTAGCGCCAGCGCGATGGACGCATGTCCGAGAATGGCCGTCAGCCCCTTGCCCAGTAATCCGGCTGTGTTGTTTAAGCCCGCTTGCTGATCAACCTCGAAATCGGCCACCTGATTATAGAATTGACCGTAAGCGGAAAAGAGGCTGGCCGCGGCAATGACGAGCCAGACGGCGCCGGGCTCGCGTCCGTAGGCAAAGTAGCCAGTGGCGATGATCAAGCCGCTGAGCATCAGCGCGTGTGAAATAACGTCCGTCAGCGGGCGCGCCTTGAAGCGGAAAGGGTGCGCGGAGTACAGGTAACACAGGACAAGCATGATCGCACCGAGCAGTAGCGTGAATGCCCCGGCCGCGGCGAAAAGCAGAAAGGCGGCGATACAAGTGGCCGCTGTGACGACCTGGCCCTCGCGCCGGCTCAGTAGCCCGCTGCTGATGACGTTGTGCGCTTTCTTGGCCGCGTCAAGCGCGTCATCCGGCGCGTCTTCAATGTCGTTGAGCATAAAAGCGAAGGACATGGCCAGGACGTTGCCCGCCAATACCGCCAGCAGCCGGGGGTCTACCGCGAGCGCCGCCGGCTCGGCCGCCAGCAATCCCCCTACGATTGTCAAAGGAATGGTGAAGGGCACGTGCTCGCGCCAGCGCGTCAGACGCAGAAGCGCCGCAAGTTTGCCCGGCCTCGGCAAGTCGCCTGTGTTTTGCATTTTGGAAGTTTCACCGTTCGAAAGCGAGCGTTCACAAGCGCAGCAAAGCATAACACAATTGTGACTATAGTACGCGCCTCAAGGCTGCATTGTATCGCTGGGCGTCGCCTAGTATGATTCCGCCCATGATTCGACTTCTGACAGTCTTTGCCATTTGCGCGGCCTTGCTGGCGGCTTGCAACTTAGAAAGCGCTACGCCGGCTGAGTCGCCGGTCATGGCTGATGGTGACGGCGAGGCGCGCCCAACTAAAACGGCCGCGCCCCCTCCCGCCGCTGCCAGCCCCAGGCCCCAGCCGACCCTCACGTCCACTGCGCCAGCGCCCACGATCGATCGCTGCATCGCTGAGGCGGACCGGCCGACGCGGCGCATAATCGCCGATGTGGCTGTCGACTACGCGTCCAAGACGGCCGAAGTTCAGCAGCGCGTTGAATTCCTCAATCGGGAAGACGGCGCGCTGGACCATATCGTCCTGGATGTGCAGGCCAATCAGTGGGACGACAGCTTTTTACTGGCGGAGCTGACGGTCAACGGCGAATCTACGCCTTACGAAATCGATCTAAATCGGCTGCGGTTTGACTTGGCTGAGCCCTTGACGCCCGGCTGCTGGCTCGAGATCGGCCTGCGTTTCCGGCTGCGCGCCGCTGAGATTCGCGACGGCTTGCGCTCCTACCGCGGCTTCTTCGGCTATAGTCCGCGCCAACTCAACCTGGGGCATGTCTTGCCGACGGTAGCCGCGCGTTTGAACGGAGACTGGCGCATCCACGCGCCTGCCGGCATCGGCGAGCAGATCGTCAACGCGGTGGCTGACTGGGAAGTAAATCTGACTGTCGACAACGCAGCCGATACGCTGCAACTGGCCGCGCCGGGTTACGTAGCCGCGCAGGGCGACCAGGCCTGGGCGATTCGTCTGCGGCAATCTCGTGACTTTGTGCTTAGCTTGAGCGAGGAGTTTGCCCTTGCCGAGCAGCAGCTGGCGGACGGACGTACGCTGGCTGTCTACAGCTTCGCCGATGCGCAAGTGAATGATCGCGGGCTGATTATGGACGGCGCCGCCCATACCGCGCAAGAAGGCATCAAGGCGCTGCAACTCTTCGAGCGCTTGTTTGGCCCTTATCCCTACGATCGGCTGGTAATTGTTCAAGGCGATTTTCCCGATGGCATGGAATTCACCGGCCTGGTCTTTGTCGGCAGCGCCTGGTTCTACGGCTTTGACGGCACGGAGAAGAACTACCTGACGCTGATTTCCGTGCACGAAATCGCCCATCAGTGGTGGTATGCGCGCGTCGGCAATGACGCCGCTCTACATCCCTGGCTGGACGAAGCGCTGGCTACGTACAGCGAGTATCTGTATATTGAGGAATACTATCCCAGCGAGAAAAACTGGTGGTGGTATTTCCGCGTGGCAGTCTATTTGCCGGAGGGCGGCGTCGATAGCGCCGTCTTTGAGTTCAATACGCCGCGCGAGTACATAAATGCGGTCTATCTGCGGGGCGCGCAGATGCTGCAGAATCTGCGCGAAGATGTCGGTGACGAGCATTTTTTCCAATTGCTCCGTTCGTACTATGGCGCGGGCGACGGGCTGATCGCCGATCCGGGACTCTTCTGGCGGCAGCTGGCGCCGGATCAGCAGCCGCTGACTGCGGCGACAAGAAACGAGTTCCTGGTCGATCCGGCTGTGTATATTGAGCAAGAGTGAGCTGCGAATACCCAGCGAGCAGGATGGCGAAACACTATGACAGCGCTACCCATCGATTCACAAATCACTTTCCTATACAGCGATGATCTGGAGCGCGCAGCCCGCTTCTACGAGGAGGCGCTGGGTTTGAGGCTGGCGCTCGATCAGGGCGGCTGCCGCATTTATCGCGTAGCCGGCAGCCGGGCATACATCGGGGTCTGCCAGGCTGCGGACGCGCGCGTGGCGCCGGCCAGCATCATTTTCACGCTGGTGACGCAAGACGTTGACCGTTGGTATGAGCGGATCAGCGGGCAAGGCTGGGAATGCGAGTACCCGCCGCGCTACAACGAGGTCTTCGACATCTATCACTTCTTCGTGCGGGATCCGTCGGGTTACCGGATTGAGATCCAGCGCTTTCCCCATGCCGACTGGGATCAGTCCGGATAGCGTCTCAGCCGGTAGTCTTCATGCCGGCCGCGATGCCGTTGATGGTCGCCAACGTGGCGTCAAGCACCGGGCGTCGGCCTTCGTCGCCTGCGTCCAGCTGGCGCAATTCTCGCAGCAGCGCCACCTGCATAAAATTCAGCGGATCGACATAAGGATTGCGCCGCTGTATCGAGGTCTTGATGGCCGCCATATTGGCCAGCAGTTCGTCCTGCCCGGTGACGGCCATGATCATTTCGCTGCTCAGCGCGTGCTCCTGCTTGATCCAGCCGAAGTATCGTTCTCTTAATTCGGGCGGCTCAACCAGCGAGGCGTATAATTCGGCGATGCCCATGTCGGCTTTGGCTACATCCAACTGCGCGTTGTCAATCAAGGCCTTGAAGAAGGCCCAGCTGCGATACATTTCCCGCAAGAGACTGATGCCGCCGTCGTGATCGTTAGCGTAGGTCTGGAAGGCGCTGCCCAGCCCGAACCAACTGGGTACGATCGCGCGGCTCTGCATCCAGCTGAACATCCAGGGTATGGCGCGCATGGCGGAGAACCCGCCCTTGGACTGGCGTTTGGCCGGGCGCGAGCTGATTTGCAACCTGCTCAATTCTTGGATCGGCGTCGCCTGCTGCCAGTAGTCAATGAAGCCGTCGCTTTCGTAGACGAAATTGCGATAGCAGTCTGCGCTGATCTGGGACAGGGCCGCCATCGCCTCAAAATAGTGCGACGGCACATGGCGCTCCTCCTGCAAGCCCATGCCGATCAACACCGCGTTCAGCACTTGATTGAGGTGGCGCTGCCCTATGCCTTTGTTGCTGTAACGGTAGGCGATGACCTCGCCCTGTTCGGTAATCTTCACGCCGCCGTGCAGCGACTCCGGCGGTTGTGACAAGATGGCGCGGTTAGTGGGTCCGCCGCCGCGACCGATGCTGCCGCCGCGCCCATGAAAGAGTTCCAGCGACACGCCTTTTTCCACGCACTTTTCGGTGAGGATGCGTTGAGCGTTGTAAAGATTCCAATTGGACGCCAGGTAGCCTCCGTCCTTGCTGCTGTCGGAATAGCCGATCATGACTTGTTGGCGCAAACCGCGCTTGCCCGCGCGAGCGACCAAATGCTTGCGATATTCGCGATTGTCGAAAAGTTTCTCCATAATCGACGGCGCGCGGTAAAGATCGTCAATCGTCTCGAACAAGGGCACGATGTATACATCATTGTCGATGCCCACCTCGCGCGCGAAGAGCAGCATGGTCAGCACATCACTGGGATGACGCGACATGCTGGCGATCACGGTGTCGATGACGATGCTGTCGTATTTGGCGTGGGCTTGGGCGATCATCCGCCAGGTGCGAATGACGCTCTGCGTCGTCTCTGAGAAGACGCCGATTTCCTTGGGGAAGAGCGGGCGCCGGCCGCGTATCTCGTCGCTCAGCAGCGCCTGCTTCTCGCTCTCTGCCATGGCGCCGTAGTTGGCGGCGATATCGAAATAGTCAAAGATTTCATCCAGGGCGGCGCGGTGCAGGTTGGCGTCCTCGCGTATTTCCAGGGGTACCAGATGCAGGCCAAACAAGCGCACCTTGCGCACCAGGCGCTGGACCGCTCCCAAGGCCACCCGCAGGCCGCCATGCGCTTTGAGGCTGTCTTGCACTTGCAGCAAATCTTGCAGGAAGTCGCGGCTGGAGCCGTACTCGTCGGATGCCAGCTTCCGGCCGATGCGCGTCAGCCGCTCGCGATAGAGCTCGCCCGGGAATAGGCTGTCGCCGTCATTTTCAGCGTTGGCGGCCATCTCCATTTCAGACGAAGCGCCGAAAACGCTGGTGTCCTGCGTCAAGTGCTTCGCCAGCTCGGCGACTTCTCCCAAGTACATTTGCTGCGCCGTGTCGCGCAACGTGGTAAGCGTCTGCAAGGTGACGTCGGTGGTGACGTTTGGATTGCCGTCGCGGTCGCCGCCGATCCAGGAAGCGTAACGCAGCACCGGCGGCAGCTCCGTCCAATCTTCGTCAGGATAATAGCGTTCCAGGGCTTGCTGCAGGTCTTCGTAGATGTCAATCACTACATCGACAATCACCGAGCGCAGGAAGTAAATTCCCATATCGACTTCGTCGGCGACTTGCTTTTTGGAGGCGCGCACCTGTCGCGTCTGCCAGAGTTCCTCGACCTTTTCCGCCAGCGCGCTTTCCAGCTTGCGCAATTCTCGCGGCAACAACTCCTGCCGGTCGCGGGTCTCCATCATTTGCGCGATATGGCGCAGCTTGATCAGGATCTCCTGGCGCTTGGCTTCTGAGGGATGCGCCGTCAGCACCAGCCGCAGGCGCGTGTTTTCGAGCAGCGACCGGATTTCGCCCCCCGTTTTGCCTTTGCCGTGCAAAGCTTTGATGGCATTGAGTATCGATTCCCTAAGCGTGCCGCGGGCTTCGCGCTGGCGAATGACGCGGATCCGCTGCAAATCCTCGGCGATGTTGATCAGCTGGAAGTAATTGGAGAAGGCTTTGATCAGTACATTCTTGGAGTCCAGCGGCAGATTCTCCAGGCGATCAGCCAGCTTGAAGGCTGCGGCGGCATCGCCGTTGCGGCGCGCCTTGGACATGGCGCGAATTTCTTCCACGAGATCGTAGGCGTCCATGCCATTCTGCTCTTGAATGATGATGCCCAGCCAATTGCCGAGCGTGCGAATGTCCTGGCTGAGGGCAGAGTTGCTTGCCTTACTCCTGTCGCTCATGCCATACTCCCGTCTGTGTCCGCTCACCCCAATCGCCGCGACCAGGGCCTATGGCAAGGCACTATAGACCATCTCATTACTCGATACCAGTACAAGATAACGGCCTTACAAGCGAGGCAATGCCTTGAGCGCGCTGATTGAATGCGTCGCCAATTTCTCCGAGGGGCGGCGGGGCGCCATAATCGAGCGCATCGTTGACGCCATTGCGCTCGTTCCCGGCGTGACAGTGCTCGGCTACGAAAGTGACGCCGACCACAATCGCGCTGTGGTGACTTTCATTGGCGCGCCCGCTTATGTGTCCGACGCCGCCTTCGCCGGCATTGCCCGGGCGGCTGAATTGATCGACCTGGACCAGCATCATGGGCAGCATCCACGCATTGGCGCGGCTGATGTCGTTCCCTTCGTTCCGTTGCGCGGCACGGACACGGAAGAGTGCGTCCGCTTGGCGCGCCGGCTGGGAGCGCGAGTTGGCGCCGAGTTGCGGCTGCCGGTATTTCTCTATGAACATGCGGCGCTGCAGGAGACGAACCGCAATCTCGCGGATATCAGACGCGGCGGCTATGAATCTCTGGAGCGCAAGATCGCGACCGGCGCTCCGCCGCAGCCGGATTTCGGGCCGCGCGAGCTGGGTCCGGCCGGCGGCTGCGTCATCGGCGCGCGCGACTTGTTGATCGCCTTCAACGTCTTCTTGTCAACGGACGATGTCGCAGTTGCCAAACGCATAGCCCGCCGCATCCGAGCCTCATCAGGCGGCTTGCCCCACGTCAAGGCGCTGGGATTAAGAGTGCGCGGCCAAGCCCAAGTCTCGATGAACCTCAGCAATTACCGCGTGACTTCGATTCCGCGAGTTGTATCGGCGATAGAGCAGGAAGCGCGACGCCTTGGCGTCCACATCGACGGCTCGCAGATCATCGGCTTGATCCCGCATGACGCGCTGTCAGCAGCCGAAGCGGAACAGCTGCGCGTCGAGAATTACTCCCCGGCGCGGATCTTGGAATGGCAGCTGGCTCAGATCGAGTAGCGTCATTCAGCTTTCGGGCGATATTGCAGCGCTTCGGCGACATGCGAGACCTGGATGTCGTCGACGCAGTCCAGATCGGCAATAGTGCGGCTCAGCTTGAGCACACGGTGATAGCTGCGCGCGCTCAGCTGCAGCCTGCGTACGGAGAGCGTCAGAATCTGCCGCGCCTCGTCGCTAAGGACGCAGAAATCGTCGATCTCGCTGACCGTCATGTCGCCGTTGGCGAAAAGACCGGCGTGCTGCTCGAAGCGTTGCACTTGACGATTCCGCGCCGACTCGACGCGCCGACGGATGTCCAGCGAGCTCTCCGCGCGCTTATCGCCCATGAGTTTGTCGAATTCCACGCGCGGGACTTCGACGTGAATGTCGATGCGGTCGAGAATCGGCCCAGACAAGCGCGTTTGATAGCGTTGAATTTGATTGGGACTGCAATTGCAGCTCTGTTGCAGATCGCCGTAAAAGCCGCAGGGGCAGGGATTGCGCGCGCCAACCAGCAAGAAATTTGCCGGGAAGGTGACGCTGCCCTTGGCCCGGCTGATGGTCACGATTTTGTCTTCAATCGGCTGGCGCAGCACTTCCAGCACTTTGCTCGAGTGCTCGTTGATTTCATCAAGGAAGAGCACGCCGCGGTGCGCCAGGCTGATTTCGCCCGGCTTTGGTATTGAGCCGCCGCCAACCAGCCCCACTTGCGAGATGGTGTGGTGCGGCGCGCGGAAGGGGCGCTGCCGGATCAGCGGCTGGTCCTGCGAGAGCATGTCGACGATTGAATAGATCCGCGTTACTTCGAGCGCTTCCTGCGTCACCAGCGGCGGCAGGATCCCGGCCAGCGCGCGGGCTTGCAAGCTCTTGCCGGCGCCGGGTGGTCCTGACATCAAGATGTTGTGGTTGCCGGCGGCCGCCACCTCAAGTGCCCGCTTGACGTGCTCTTGGCCGCGGATGTCGGCAAAGTCGACCAAGCCGTCAGCCAGCGCCGGCTCATCCGACCCCGACCCCAAATCTGCGCGATAGGGATTGATGGGATTCAACTGGTAGAGGTGCTCAACCAGCTGCCCGATAGAGCGAACCGGTATAATCGTGACGCCTTCTACGAGGGTGGCTTCGCCAGCGTCTTCTTCCGGTACAAACACCGTTTCGATGCTCTCTTGCATGGCGGTGTACACCATCGGCAGCACGCCTTTGACGTGTCGGATGCTGCCATCCAGCGACAGCTCGCCGATGAACAGCGTGTTATCCAGCGTGTGCAGCGGAATCTGATCCGTGGCCGCCAGGATGCCGATTGCGATCGCCAGGTCATAGGACGGGCCATGCTTTTGGATATCGGCGGGCGAGAGGTTGACGACGTAGGCTTTGTTGGGGAAGCGCAGGCCGCTGTTGCGGATGGCGGAGCGAGCGCGGTCTTTGCTCTCGCGCACGGCCACGCCCGGCAAGCCGACCAGATTGAAGCTGGGCAAATGGGCGCGCGGGTTGAAGTCGGTCTGCACCTCGACGATGTGCCCGTCCAAACCGATTACCGCGCAGGTGTTGACGATCGCTAGCATGTGCCTTCTCGCATTCGCCGGTTGACGCCGCGCCAATGTTACATAGAAACGAGAAGAATAACACACTTAAATGGGGCCGAAACTGATTCAACTGCGGGGGAGCGGCAATTGTCAGAGACAGATTTCTACTGGTTAACGCGGCAATGGAATCTTAGCCGCAGCCGCACGCGAGTCGCAGAGAGGCTTACGCAAAGCACTTAACGTCACCGACTAGGGTTCAAAAAACCGTCGCTATGTAGGGGCGAGCCATTGGCTCGCCCGCCGGTGTCATGGCAAACACTGTAGGGCGACCTGATAGGTCGCCCCTACGGCTTTCGATGTGAGTGGAGCCCTTGAATAGACTGGGTCTAAAAAAAGATTCGCAGAGAAACAGAGATAGGTCAAATCCGCATGTCGGCGACGCTTTCCATTCCTGCAGCGGCGTCGCATAGAAGCGATTGCCGCGCTATTATTCGCAATCGTGGAGGGCCTTCGCCCGCAACCAGGGGATGATCCCGCCGGCGTCGAGAATCTCGAGTACCTGTTCAGGCAGCTGCGGAAAACCGTAGCTCCGTCCGCCGGCGAATAGCTGAGTCGCCGCCAGGTCAATCTCGATCTCGTCGCCCGTTTCGACCGCCTCGACGATCTGCGGGCACTCAATGACCAGCAGCCCGCTGTTGATGGCATTGCGATAATAGATGCGGGCGAAGCTCGCGGCGATCACGGCATGCACGCCCGCCGCCAGCAAACAGGTGACCGCCTGCTCACGACTGCTGCCGTTGCCCCAATTGCGCCCGGCGACAATCACATCGCCCGGGCGTACGTTGCCGGCAAAGCTCGGGTCCAGATCTTCGAGGGCATGCCGCGCCAGCGCCGCTGGATCGCCGCTGATCGTGTAGGTGTACTTGCCCGGGAAGATGACATCGGTATTGACTTTGTCGCCGTACTTCCAGACGCGATGCTTGGTCTTCGTCATGCTTGCCCGCCCTCTGCCAAATCCGCCGGGTGCGCCAGGTAGCCGGCGACGCAGCTGGCCGCCACTACTGCCGGATTGGCCAGATAAATTTCGGCGTCGCGCTGGCCCATGCGCCCGCGGAAGTTGCGATTGGCGCTGCTGATGCAAACTTCGCCCGGCGCCAGCACGCCCATGTGATTGCCCATGCAGGGGCCGCAGCCCGGCGTGCCGATCGTGGCGCCGGCATCAAGCAGGGCCGCGATGTGACCGGCTTCAGTAGCGTCGCGCAATACCATCGAGGAGGCCGGTATCACCAGCAGGCGTCGCCGCAGCTGCTTGCCGCGCACGATATCGGCCGCGCTGGCGATGTCTTCCAGGCGCCCGTTGGTGCAGGTGCCGATGAAGCCGACGTCCACTCGCGTATGAGCCAGCGACGACAGTGGCTGCACATTGTCGACTGTGTGCGGGCAAGACACCATCGGCTCAATGGCGCTGAGCTCCACCTGGTGTTCCACTGCGTAGGCCGCGTCCGCATCAGGGTAAAGCGCGCTCTCGCGGAAAATCGCCAGCCGTTCATCGGCGTCCTGCGGTCGCGAGCGCGCCAGGCTGCTTTCCAGCCAGCCCCAGGTGATGGCATCCGGCGCCATGCAGGAATTTTTGGCGCCCATCTCGGCCATCATATTGGTCAGCACCGCGCGCGCGTCGGGCGACAAGTTGCTGATGCCGTCGCCGGCAAACTCGACCGCCAGGTAAGTCGCGCCATCGGATGACAGCTGCCCGATCATGTAAATGGTAAGGTCTTTGGTGGTCACGCCTGGATTGAGCCGGCCAGTGAGCACAATGCGCATGGTTTCCGGCACACGCAGCCACAGCTCGCCGGTCGCCCAGAGCGCCGCCACTTCGCTGCGGCCGATGCCGGCGCCAAATGCGCCCAGCCAACCGCAGTGCGGGCTATGGCTGTCGGCGCCCAGCAGGATTAAGCCGGGCCCGACAACACCTTCCTCGCACAAGACTTGATGGCAAATCCCGCGGCCGATTTCGTAGAAGTTGCTGATGCCTTGCTCACGCACCAACTGCCGGATCTGGGCGTGATTCTGCGCGTGTTTGGCTGTCGGCGGCGGCGCGGCATGATCCAGCGTGATGGCGAGCCGGTCGGGGTGCTTTATTTCCCCGTGGGGCAGCTGCTGGAATATCTCCCAGATAGCGGCGGAATTATCGTGGCTGAGGACGACGTCGGGTTCAACCACAACGATTTCGCCGGGCTTGACGCTTTCCCGCTTGCTCGCGCGCGCCAGGAGTTTTTCAGTCAGCGTCATGGGCGCCCATTGCGCTTCGGACTGGGCCTCGCCGCTCGGGCCCGTGATGGAACTCATATTAGTCCTAACTTTCCTGGCACGTTGCTCATTCTGTCCCGCCGATTGTCTGCTAAAATTGCGCCTTCGCTTCGGAACTTTCAAACTGAATCGCGCCATGCTGTCACACGAGCTCCAAGGCAAACTCCGCCACAACTCATTCGTCAACATTATGGACGGCGCGCTTTTCGGCTTCGGCGTCTCGGGATTGGCATCGTATGTTACCATAATCCCCTTATTCTTGTCGTATCTGACCGAATCAACGGCGCTGATCGGCTTTGCGGCGGCGCTATTCCATATTGGCTGGCAATTTCCGCAGTTGCTGACGTCGGGCTACGTCGCTGGCCTGAGTCGTTTCAAACCCACCGTTCTGGCAATGACGCTGATCGAGCGCTTGCCATTTTTTGGCTTGGCCATCGTCGCCTTGACGCTGCCCGTGATCGGAACTGACGCGGCGCTGGTGCTGACCTTGATCTTACTCTGCGTGCAGTCGCTTGCCGGCGGCTTCACCGCAACCGCCTGGCAAAGCATGATCAGCAAGATTATGCCGGCGCATTTTCTCGGCTCGTTTTTCGGCATCCAGTCGGCCGCGGTGAATCTCTTTGGCGCGGGCGGCGCCTTGCTCGCCAGCGTCATTTTGGAGCGGCTGGCCTACCCGCAGGGATTCGTGTGGCTCTTCGCAATTGCCGGGCTCAGCTTGATGATTTCCTTCGTGTTTCTGGCGCTGACATTCGAGCCCAAGAGCGCGCCTCGTGATGTCGTCGCTGGGTTGGGCTGGCGAGCATTCGGCAGAAGACTTCAGCGGATTCTGCGCGCGGACTGCAACTTCCGCTGGTTCCTGGTTGCGCGCAGTTTAACGTCGCTCAGTTTGACCGCCATCTCCTTTTACACGATTTTCGGCATCCGCCGATTTGACATGTCGCCGGAGTTTGTCGGCGGCCTGACCAGCGTATTGCTGCTCTCGAACATGCTCACTAGCTCGGTGGTCGGCTGGGTAGGCGAACGTTGGGGCCTGCGGCGCGTGCTGATTCTGGCAAATATTCTGACTGTCCTGGCAATCGCCATCGCGCTGACCGCTGAGGACGCGCGCTGGTTCTATCTGGTATTCGCCTTGACGGGTATCGTCAACTCGACCCAATGGTCAACCATCATGACGATAACGGTGAAATTCTGTTCGGTGGCGGACCGGCCCTTTTATATCGGCATGGCCAACAGTCTCATCGCGCCGGTGACGGTGTTCGCGCCGATCATTGGCGGTTGGCTGGTTGATGCCGTCAGTTTCGAGCTCTCCTTCGGCATCTTCGCTCTGGCGGGCCTGCTGTCGATTCTGGTCTTTGTCGGTCCGATGCGCGACCCCAATAATGGGCCTGTTGTCATGGCCACTGACTAGTCGTCGACTGGCAGCGCCAGGTCGCTGAGCATCTTGTCGACGTCATCCAGCGTGATTTGCCGTTCGTCCGCCATGGACTTGACCTGATCCGTGACCGAGCGCAGCGACTCATCGCGCAAGTCGATGCCCAAGCCGGCCGCGCGATCGCGAATGGCGTTGCGCCCGACTAATCGATGCGCCACGTCGATGATGCGCGACATGCCAAAATCTTCCGGATCAACCGCCTCATAAGTGGTCGGGTTCTGCAGCACCGCGTTGGTGTGCACGCCGGCTTTGTGATGGAAGGCGACAGCGCCGGTGATTGGTGTATTAAAGGGAATGTCGATGCCGACTTTGTCCGCCACGACCCGCTCGATCTCCGCCAATAGCGGCAGGTCGTACTTGGCGACCAGTGATTTGTCACAAGTGTAGAGCCGGCCGATAAGCGCGCCCATGGGCGTAATCCCGTTGCGCTCGCCGATGCCCAGCACGGTGGTGTCGATATGCGTCGCGCCGGCTTGCAGCGCGCTAAAGGCGTTGGCCACGGCGCAGCTGCTGTCGTTGTGCCCGTGAAATTCGATATCGCAGCTGACGACATCGCGCAGGTTGGAGATGAGGTTGTAAGTCTGCAGCGGATCGGCAACGCCGACCGTATCCGCCACGCCAACGCGGTCCACGCCGGCCAAGTCCATCGCGCGGTAGACGGTCATCACATCGGCGAAGTTGCTGCGAAAGGTGTCTTCGGTGCTGAAGCGGGTTTCAACATCGTTGGCCCTGAGGTAGGCGATGACTTCCTGGCCCATATCGATGACTTGCTCCAGGCTCCGGCCATGGCTGTACTGGCGCATGTAGTCGGAGGTGCCGATGTAGACATCAGCGCCATCGACTCCGCAATCCACCGCCAGCTTGGCGTCATCCAGGTTGGCGCGGATATGCGTCAAGAGCTTGAAGCCGCGTTTCATATCGGCGAGCGCCCGTATAGCATCGGCGCTTTGCGGGCTGGCAACGGGCGTGGAAAGCTCCATATACTCGACGCCGAATTGATCGAGCAGATGGGCGATTTCGCGCTTGTCTTCGATAGTGAAGTGCGTACCGCGAAATTGCTCGCCCTCGCGCAAGGTCGAGTCGATGAAGTTGAATTCCTGAACAGGAATGTTACGGTTGTGCATGGGCTTGCCAGTTCTCACTTAGAGTGATTCGAGCACGGAAGACAGCACGTTTATCGCCTGCAAGTACTCATCGAGATCAATATGTTCATCGGGCGTATGGTCAAGCGCGGAATCGCCCGGTCCGTAAGCCAGGATTGGGCAATTCCATTGCGGGCCGACCACGTTCATATCCGACGTGCCGGTTTTGTACAGAAAGCGCGGCACGCCGCCGGCAGCCCGAATCGCGCGGCGAAACTGGCGACTCATCTCGCTGTTGCGGTCGCCGGTATACGCATTCTCGCCCCCGCGAGCGCTGACCGACGCTCCATTTGCTGGCGGCAGTTGCTGCTTCAGCGACTCGGGGCTGATGCCGGGCGGCAGTCGCAGACCGACCGTCATCTCAGCCACGCCATTGACGCCTTCCTGCCAGGTATTGATATCCCGCAGCGAGGCATCCAGCCGCGTGAATATCGAGTCGATACCTACGTTATGCTCGTCGCTCCGCGCCTTGACAGCTTGCCAATAGTCCAGGGCGCGTTCGGCCGGGCTGGGCGCATTGCCGGCGCTGTGAGCCAGGCCGCCTTCCCAGCGCCAGTCGAGCAGCAGCCGGCCTTTGTATCCCAGCGTGATGCGATCCCAATGCGATGGCTCGCCGATTACGCAGAAGTCGGGCTGAAAGCAGGTTAGCGCATGGCGCGCGCCTCTGCTTGTGGCCGCTTCCTCTTCTACCGCGCCGATGACCACAACGCGAAGGTCGTCGGGCAGGGTGGCTTGCCGCGTCGCTGCGGCGAAGGTGCAAAGCGGACCTTTGGCGTCCACCGCGCCGCGTCCGTATAAGAGTCGGCCGTCGTAGCGTACCGGCGGAAAACCGGCGAAGGTGTCGATATGTCCAAGCAGCACGACTTCGCGCGGGCCGCCCCCGATGACCCCAACCGCGTTTCCCGCCTCGTCAACATAGGCTTGGTCAAAGTCATAGGCGCGCATCCAGTCCACCAGAAAGGCGGACGCTTCCGCCTCGTGACAGGAGGGGCTGGCGATGCTCACCAAATCGTGCAGCAGTTGTTCGCTGGCTGTCGCGCTCATGGCTCAGTCCAATACCTCGTTGATGGCGTCAATGACGACGCCAAGTTCATCACGGCTGATGATTAGCGGCGGCAGCAGGCGCAGGGTGTTCAATCCGGCCGGCAGCGCCAGGACGCCACATTCTTGCAGCGCTTTGAGCACGGGCGTCACGCGACCGCGCAATTCCAGACCCACCATCAGTCCGCGCCCGCGCACCTTGCGCACGCTATGCAGGTTGAGTTGCTTCAATTCGTTAATCAGCCATTCGCCATTGATCCGGGCCCGCTCCACGATGCCTTCGTCACGAATGGTCGAGAGGGTAGCGATGGCCGCGGCGCAAGCCAGTGGATTGCCGCCGAAGGTGCTGCCATGGCTGGCGCGGGCAATGGGACCGTGAGCGGCGCGCCAGCAAACCGCGCCCATAGGCAATCCGCCGCCGATGGCTTTGGCCAGGGCAATGATGTCGGGCAGAATGCCGGCGTGCTCGAAGCCGAACCACTTGCCGGTCCGGCCGAAGCCGGTCTGTATCTCGTCAATAATCAACATGGCGCCGGTCTTGTCGCAGCGCTCTCGCAGAGCCTGCAGATAGTCGACCTCAGCCGGGTGCACGCCGCCTTCGCCCTGTATCGACTCCACCACAACCGCAGCCGTCTCAGGCGTAATGGCCTCGACAGCGGCGGCAATGTCATTGAAGCCCACGTGCTCGACGCTCGGCAGCCAGGTTTGGAAGGGCTTGCGATACTTCGGCGTCCAGGTCATCGACAGGGCGCCGGTCGTGCGGCCATGAAATGCGCGTTTGGCGGCCACGATGCCATCGCGTCCGGTAAGCAATTTGGCCACCTTGAGCGCGCCTTCAATGGCTTCCGCGCCGCTGTTGCACAAGAAGAAGCGGCTCAGATCCGCCGGTGCGATGCTGTCCAGCAGCGTATACAGCTGGGCGCGCCGGTCGTTGTAGAAAGACTCGTGTATCGAGACTAGAGTGCTCGCCTGGGCATTCACCGCGGCGACCACCGCCGGATGGCAATGCCCCAAAGCCGCGACGCCTTGTCCGCTGGTCGCGTCCAGATAGCGCGCGCCGTCAATGTCCCAGACGTAAACGCCTTGGCCGCGAACGAGCGTTGTCGGTCGTTTGCCATAGGCGCCGGAACCGTAGCGATCTTCAATTTCAAAGACGGTGTTAGTTTCAATCATGCTGTAAACCTCGTGCCCTCTCCGCGCAGCGCATTCGACACCGGATTTCTCACGCGGCCGTCGCCGATGATGACTGCCGCCACACCCTGCGTCAGCGCTTCTTGCGCCGCCAGAACTTTGCGTTTCATCCGCCCCTGCGCCCAATCCAGCGCGCTGTCAATCTGCGCCAAGGCGACCTGCTCAACGAAGCTGTCTTCGTCAGGAAAGTCGCGGTAGAGCCCGCGAACGTTGCTCAAGATTACCAGCGTACTGGCCCCGAGCGCGCCCGCCACAGCCGCGCCGGCGCGATCGCCGTCGACATTAAGCAAGCCGTCCGCGCTCGCTGCCATCGGCGGCAGCACCGGCGCCCGGCCTTGCGCCAACGCCTCTCGCAGCGGGGCCGCTTCGACGCCTGTGATGACGCCGCTGTGGTCATCGCGCACCATGCGGACTCTACCGTTCATGACGGCGCGGATGGCTTTCTTGCGGCTGCCGCGCACGACGACTGCTTCGCCGACGAATCCGCTGGCGGCTACATCGCGCCGGCGCAATTCAGCCGCCAAGCTCTCATTGGCTTGCTCGGCAGCGCGCACGTAGACATCGCGCGTCGCCGGCGGCGTATAACGCGAACTATGCCCGGAGGGCGAAGTCAGGGTCTGCACTTCGATGCCCAGCTCGGCGCAGAGTTGATTCATGGCGTCGCTGACGCCGTGTACGACCACAAGTGGACGCTGCCTTGCGATAGTCGCCAGGTCATCACAGGCAGCGGCCAGGTCCAGCCCGGCGCCGCCGCCCAGCTTAACTACCAGAAGTTCCGCGCTCGACATCAGCAACCAGGCCTCAAGGATACACGCCCGGGAATTCCAGCCCGGTCGTTTCGTCAAATTCATACATCAGGTTCATCGCCTGGACCGCGCTGCCGGCCGCGCCCTTGCCCAGATTGTCCAGCGCAGCGATCACCACCAGGTGTTTGCCGTCTGCGTCCAACTCAAAGCCGATGTCGCAGTAGTTGCTGCCAGCGACCACGCGCGGCTCCGGCAGACGATGCAGGCCGACTTTGCCGCTGACCAAGCGCACAAAGGGCTCGCCGCGATACAGCCCGCGATACAAGCGCCAGACGTCGCGCTCGACCAGGCTTTCCGTGAGGTAGCAGTGCGCCAGCAAGTGTACGCCGCGCACCATCTCAATGGCAGTGACGGCAAAATGGATGGGAAAATCGCAGCCCAGGATCATCTGCGCTTCCGCCAGATGACGGTGTCCGGTGGCTTTATACGTTCGCACGGCGCCGCTGCGCACGGGATGGTGCGAGCCGGCGTTGCTCTTGTTGCCGCCTTCGGACGAGCCGACTTTGATTTCGATGACGGCGCGCCGCAGCAAACCCGCCTTGGCCAATGGGCTGAGAGCCAGGTTGACCGCGGTCGCGTTGCAGCCGACCCCGCTGACGTAGTCCGCGCCCCTTAGCCGATCGCGATTGGCCTCGGGCAAGCCATACACGAAGCGCTCCAACCAGTCCGGCGCGGGATGGGTTTCGCCATACCAGCGCTCATAACCGGCAGCCGAATCGAGCCGAAAATCGGCGGACAAGTCAATCAGCTTCGGCGCCAGCCCGGCGTAGCGCTCGATGCTGCGCGCAGCCGTGCCGTGCGGCAGCGCCAGAAAGAGCAGGTCACAAGATTTTAAGGCGTCGGGATGGATAAACTTGAGCGTGGATACGCCGCGCATATTGGGATGCATAGTGTGGATATAGCGTCCGGCCTGCTCGCGGCTGGTGATCTGCGCCACATCCACCTGCGGGTGAAAATGCAGCAGCCGCAGCAGCTCGCCGCCGGTGTATCCGCTGCCGCCGACAATGCCCGCCCGTATCACGCCACCACCTCAACTTGCCCGATGACGTAATCAATAGTCTCCTGGGCGATATCGACGCCGGTCGGTTTGCTGCTATTGCGGAATTCCATCGTGTGGTTGATCTCGTTGACGACATAATTGCCCCGCGCGTCTTCCAGCAGGTCAATCGCCAGGATGCCGCCGCCGACCGCCTGGGCCGCCTTAACGCAGATTTCGTCTAGCTGCGCGGTCACGGGACAATTGGTCGCTTGACCGCCGCGCGCCGTATTGGTGATCCAATGGTTGGAGGCCCGATATATGGCGGCGATGGTGTGATCTCCCACGACGAAGGCGCGAATATCGCGGCCCGGTTTATCAACATATTCTTGCACGTAATAGATGTGATGATTGTAATCGCCCAGAGTCTGCCGATGCTCCAGAATGGCTTCAGCGCTGTCACGATTATGCACGCGCGCCAGCAGCCGTCCCCAGGAACCGGTGACCGGTTTCAGCACGGCCGGATATTTTACGTCTTCGATGGCTTGCATAGCGCTGTCCGGCGTGAAAGCCACGCGCGTATGCGGCTGCGGAATGCCGCTCTGCGTCAGCGCGATGCTGGTGCGCACCTTGTCGGCGCAGATGGCCGCCGTCTCGTAGGAGTTAAAACTGCGGATGCCCCAACTGTTGAGCACCGCCAGCGCGTACATGCCGCGTGACGTGCTGACGCAGCGCTCGAAGATCAAGTCGTAGGCGCTCCAGGCGATGCCGGAGGGCGCCAATTGCTCGCTTCCCCGCGAAATATCGAAATTCAGCTCCCGGTCAAGGATGATGTCCGGGCTGATATCGCGCTTGTTGAAGGCGGCCAAAATCAGCTTTTCTTCGGCGCGAATATGGGTGACCAGCAGGGCGACGCGCATGAGGTTTATTCTCCCCAATCCTCTTCGACTTCCGGCGCCAATTCCAACTCAATGGGGTTCAGATTCATGATCTCCAGTTCTGTCCCGCATTCCGCGCAGGAAAGCAATTCGTTTTCCATGGCGTCCGTTGGGATCTCAACATCGGCATCGCATTCCGGGCAAAGTGGTGGTCTGTCAGTCATTGTCTCTTCTCCTACCGTTCAAGACCGGGCAACAAAAAAACCCGCCGTATGGGCGGGTGCGTGTTCGGGAATTTCTTTCAGCGCAAACAAGCCCATACTCAGTGGGTGCGGGTCTTCTTGGCCTTCTTGATTTCGCGCAACATCATGAGTGACCGCTCGTTCAAATCGTGGCTGCAATCAATTGCGTACTTTATCGCCATTCTGCAATTCGCTCTAGCTACAAATTGTACGAAAAAACAAACCTACAGAAACGATAATAATACTAAAATCCAAAGCGCGCAAGGCTGTTTTCGAGCGGCTGAATATACTTCTGGCCGAAAATGATCAGGTGCACCAGCAGCGGATACAGGTTGTAGATGTGGCGGCGCGACTCATAAAATGCCCGGTCTATCGGCAGAATCTCGTGGTAGGCGGCGAAGAACTCCGGGCCCAGTCCATCGAAAAGCGCCATGTAAGCCAATTCCATTTCGTTGTGCGCGAAGTAGAGCGCCGGGTCGATAATGCCGGCGATGCGGCCGCCGCGAACGATGATATTGCTGCGCCACATATCGCCGTGAATCAGCGCGGGCCCGGCTGGCTCAATCAACAAGTCGGGTAGGGAATCGGCGATGCGCAGCAGCCGTGCTTCCAGCGCTGATGGTAGTTCGCCCGACTTTCGCGCCATGCCGGTCATATAGAGCAGGCGCTGATCGCGAAAGAATTCAATCCAGGAGTCAGTCTGCCGGTTCGGCTGATGCAAGGGGCCGATCAAGGTATCGCGCTCAAGGCCGTAGGACGAGCCGCTGACTTGGTGGCAGGCCGCCAGCAGCTGTCCCAGATGGCGGAGGCTCGCCTGCTCCAGTTGCTCGTCGCCGGCGATATGCTCCATAATCAGCAGATTCGGCTCGTCATGCCAGAGCTCTGGAATGGGAAGGGCGGTGTGTTTGCGCAGGTAGCGCAGCATATAGGCTTCTATCCGCAAGTCGTGGCTGCCGTCGCCGACTTTCGCCACCAGCGGCTGGCCGCGCGCAAAGTCAAGCCGCAAGACCTGGCTGATCTTGCCGCCGGCCAACGGACGCATCCGCTGCAGGTCGCGCCCAAGGAGTTCGGTTATCCTCTGCTGAAGATCGTAATCAGTCATCATAAATTGCTTTCCATAGTGCGGCCAATTTGCCGTCAGCGCCTGTAACGCGCGGCTTGACAGCATTTGCGCCCCACTTGTATAATCCGCTGATTATGCCCGAAATCAATCAGGAGTAAAGAGATGGGTCCTCTTCCCAAGCGAAAAGTCTCCAAGTCCAGGCGGGATCGCCGACGCGCCCACGACGCGTTGACGCTCAATCACTTGGTTGAGTGCGAAAGCTGCGGGGAGTATCACATCGCGCATCGCGTCTGCCCCAAATGCGGCAATTATCGCGGCGAACAGGTCGTCGAGATTAGCGACGACTAGTCCGACCGTAGCATTTTTGAGACGAAGCCAAAGGACCGTGCCATCGCCGCGCGGTTTTTTTCACGCTATTTCGTGGCTAGGCGATGGCTTTCTCGATTATAGGACTAGCGAATGGTTGACATGTCGATGGATTGGCAGGCGACCGCGGCCGTTTTCCCGGGGCAAGGCTCGCAGGCGGTTGGCATGGGCGCGGACTTCGCCCAACGCTACCAAGTGGCGCGCGATACCTTTGCCGAGGCGGACGAGATCCTGGGCTACAGCTTGTCGCAAATTTGTTGGGCCGGCCCCGCCGATTCGCTCAATCAGACCAACCATACGCAACCGGCGCTCTACGTCAGCAGCATCGCCATCTGGCGCGTATTTAAGGAAAAGCTGCCCGGGGCGAAACCGGCTTGGATGGCCGGGCATAGCCTGGGCGAATTGAGCGCCTTGACCGCGGCCGGCGCGCTCAGCTTTGACGCGGGCCTACGGCTCGTCCAGGCGCGTGGCCACTATATGCAGCATGCAGGCGAGCAAAGCCCCGGCGCGATGGCTGCCGTGCTGGCGCTGGATACGCCAAGAGTCGCGGAATTATGCGCCGCCGCGTCAAGCGAAACCGGCAAAACAGTGGTGCTGGCCAACGACAATTGCCCGGGCCAGGCGGTGGTTTCCGGCGAGATTGAGGCTGTTGATTGCTTGATAGAGCTGGCGGCGGAAGCCGGCGCCCGGCGCGCAGTGAAGCTGGCGGTCAGCATCGCGGCCCACTCTCCGCTGATGGCCGCAGCCCAGGCAGGATTTTTGCAGGCTGTACACAAGACGACATTCTCGCCGCCGGCAATCCCGGTCATCGGCAATGTCGCGGCGCGGCCGCTTTCGAGCCCGGATGACATCCGCCAGGAACTGGATCAGCAGCTGACGCAGTCGGTGCGCTGGACCGATTCCATGCGCGCTATAATCGGCGCGGGCGCGCAAACCTTCATCGAGATCGGCGCCGGCAGCGTGCTCACCGGATTGCTGCGCCGCATCGACCGCTCCAAAGCGCGTATTAACCTGAATACTGTCGAGGCCTTTGAGCGCTTCCTGGACTCACAAGCGTGAGACGCCCCGCCCCGGCTGAACAGGGACGAGCCTATGTCTGAGCTGATCGTCTGTCGCCGCGAAGGCGCAATCTTTGAAGTCACTTTGAATCGCCCGGCTTCGCGCAACGCCATCAATGATGACATGATGAACGCCTTGTCGGCTGCATTTGATCGCGCTGAACGCGAGTTTTCGGGTGGCGCGCGCGTCGTCATCATTCGCGCGGCCGGGCGCGTATTTTCTTCCGGCATCGACTTGAATCAGTTTTCCCCGCCTGATGAGAATCTGCGCGACAATCTCTTTCCCTTTACCGCCCGTTACCAGGCGATATTCAACAAGATCGAACGCTGCTCGCTGCCGGTCATCTGCGTGCTGCAGGGCTATTGCCTGGGTCTGGCGCTGGAATTGGCGCTGGCCTGCGATTTTCGCATCGCTGCGGAACGCGCGAAGCTGGGCTTGCCCGAGTCGCGCTTGGGCATCATCCCCGATGTCGGCGGCACGGTGCGGCTGGTCAAGCTGATCGGTCCCTCTCGCGCCAAAGACCTGGTCATGACGGGACGCAACATCGATCTGCCGCAGGCGCTGGACTGGGGACTGGTCAACGCTGTCTATCCCAAGTCGGAGCTTGAAGCTGGGGTCAATGAGTGGGTCGAAGCGCTGGTGGCGGCGGCGCCCCTGGCAGTCAGCTACAGCAAGCGCGTCATCAACGACATTGTGGACAACAGCCGCGGCCTGCAGATTGAAGCCTGGGCGCAGGCGCAACTGTTCCGCAGCGAGGATTTCCGCCGGGCAGTGCAGGCCATGCTCGACAAGACTTACCCGATCGACTGGCAGGGCAAGTAAATCAGTCTCCGGCGTCAATATGGCCGATGACATCCCGCAGCCGCCCGCCAGCGCTCTCCAGCAGTTTGCTCGCCGAATCCGCATCCACTTGTCGCATCTGCATGACCACCGCGGTTTTGACCTCGTTGTTCGCCTGCGCCAGCAGACGCTCCGCGTTGTCTTCATCGACGCCGGTGATCTGCCTGACCAGCCGATTAGCCCGCTGCGCCAGCTTCTGATTGGTCACCTTTAGGTCCACCATCAGGTTGCCGTAGACCTTGCCCAGGCGAATCATGGTCGCGGTGCTGAGCATATTGAGGATCATCTTCTGGGCGCTGCCGGCTTTCATGCGCGTCGAGCCGCTGATGATCTCCGGACCCAGATCCACGCTGATGCTGACCGCTGCCAACGCGCCAATAGATGAGTCCGGATTGCAGGCAACGGCGATGGTGGCCGCGCCGAGTTCTCGCGCATAGCTCAGCGCGCCGACCACATAGGGCGTGCGTCCGCTGGCTGCGATGCCACATACGACATCCGCCGCCGTCACGCCTCGCGCCCGCATGTCTCGCCGCGCTTGCTCGGGGTCGTCTTCCGCGCCTTCGACCGCTTGCGTCAGGGCCGCATCACCCCCGGCGATGATGCCTTGAACCAACTGCGGGGGCGCGTTGAAGGTCGGCACACACTCGACCGCGTCCAGCACGCCCAGCCGTCCGCTTGTGCCCGCGCCGATGTAAAAGAGCCGCCCGCCGGCGGACAGCGCCTGAACAATCGTATCGACCGCCTGCGCCACCTGGGGCAGCGCAGTTTCAACCGCCGCCGCTACCTTGGCGTCTTCGGCGTTGATTAGCCTTACGATATCGCTCGCTGGCAGCTTGTCGATGTGTCGACTGCCGGGATTGTCGGATTCGGTAGTCAAAGTCATGAAGCGCTCCATTCCTGCTGGGCCAGCAGCGCCGCGCCGATCACGGGCGGATATTTGGACACCGGACGCTTTACAAGCCCCAAGTGCTTCGACACTAAATCCGAAAAGGTGTTGTCGTTGTCGAGCAGCCCGCCAGCAAAAGCGATCGGCGCGTCGTCATAAGCCAGCCGTCGCTGCACAACTGCCGCTTGAGCGACCAGCAAGGTGACGGCTTGCTCGAGAATTTGTATAGCCGCGGCGTCGCCTGCGCTCGCGGCGTCGATGGCTACCCTAGCCAGACTAGCGATGCGCGCTGCGGGCGTCTCTTCCGCGCGATAGAGCCAGGCGATCAGCTCGCGCGGCTGCTTCAAGGTCAGCTCATTCAGGCAGTGACTACTTAGCGTATCACTTTCGACGGGAGTGCCGGAGTCGTGGACCGAGATCAAGTGACGCAGCAACTGCCGGCCGATCCAATAGCTGCTGCCGTCGTCTCCCAGCAGGTAACCCCAGCCGCCGATCTGCAAGTGCTCCCCTTCGGGCGAAATGCCATAGACCGCGCTGCCCGTGCCAGCCAGCAGCAAGATGCCGCAAGACTTTGCCAGCGCGCCAACCAGCGCGATCTCCAGGTCGGAGCTTGGCGCCAGCAAAGTTTCAGGCAGGGCCGGCTCCAGAGTTTGCAGGAGCCAGTCACGGCTGTGCGTACTCGCAGCGCCAGCGACGCCTATCGCTGCGGCGCGGATGTCCGTCGGCTCTAAGTTTGCCCGCGCAAGAACCTCATCGATACTGCGTCGGATTAGCGCCTGCGCCGCGTCGTGGCCGATGAGGTTGGGATTGGCGGATGATTCCGTCAGGCTACAAAGCGATTCGAGCCGCTGATTCACAACCGCGACGCGGAGCGTGCTGCCGCCGCCGTCAATGCCCAGGAACAAAGGTTTGCTCATCAGCCGTCGATGGCCTCAACGATGAGATCGTGCAGGGCGCGCCGAAATGCGTGAATGCCATTGGGATCGCGGCCATGATACACGCGGTTGCTCAGCAGGGCGCATACCAACTGCCGCTGCGGGTCCACCCAGAGCGATGTGCCGGTGAAGCCCGTGTGCCCGTAGGCGCCCGCGCTGTAGCGATCGCCGGCCGAAGAATCCGCTTCCGCTTTTAACATCCAGCCCAGCCCGAGCCGAAACTGCCCGCTGACTTGCTGGCGCGTGGCCAGTTGCCGCAAGGCCGGGCTGATGCGCAGCTTCGGGTCGCCCGACAGCCAGGCTTGGCCAAAGCGGGCGACGTCCGCCGCTGCCGCGAACAATCCAGCATGCCCGGCCACGCCGCCGACGCCGCAAGCATTTTCGTCATGTACTTCGCCCCAGGCGCGCCGCATCCGCCAGTGATCGTCGTATTCGGTCGGCGCGATTCTGTCTCGCGCTATGCCATTCGCAACCGGATTGTGAGTAAACGAGGACAGCTCCAGCGGCTGCAAGACCAAATCTCGCAGCGCTTTATCAAGCGGGCAGCCCTGCAAGCGCGCGATTGCTTCGCCCAGCAGCATGATGCCGATATCGGTGTAACGCACGGTATCGCCGACTGTACCGGCGAAGGGAAAGTCCACCATCGCTTCCAAGCCCTTCCGCCAGCGCTGCACATCGTAAGGCTGGCCCGCAGCGGGCGACGCCGGAGGCTCAGGCGCAGGCAGCAGATAGACCGAGCGCCAGGGCGGCAAGCCGGATGTATGCGTCAGCAGATGCTGAAACGTGACGGCAGTCGGGTCGACTTGGCGGCCGCGGAATCGGTTTTCAATTGGCAAGAGCTTTCGCGTATGCGGATCCTGCCCATTGGCGATAGGGCGGGGATTGACGCGGCCAAACTCAGGTATCACATCGACCAGCCGGCTCTCCAGCGCGATTTCTCCGGCCTCGACCAGCGTAAGAAAGCTGGTGTGCGTGATCAGCTTGCTTACCGATGCCAGGTCGAAGAGTGAGTCGGTGGTGACAGGCAGGTCGCGGGTCTCCGGGTCGATCCAACCCCAGGCGTCTTGCAGGATGATGTCGCCGCGATGAATGATACAAATGCTCAGCGCGGGAAATGTGGCGGGCAGATGCCGCTCGACGAGCTGCTCAATTCTGGCGCGGTCTGCACCGGCAATCATGCGATGTCCACCGTCAATTGTCCCGTCGGCAGGTAGTCGCCGCAGACCGACTCGACCGCTGCGACGAGCGATGCATCGCTGTCGCCATTGGTGCAGATCACCGTATCGGCGCCATGTAGTTTGCCGGCATCGTAGGGGTTGCGCGAGCAAATCAGCACTGTGCGCGCCGCGAGATCAATTAGGCGCTGCGCCAGTCGCAGTTGTGACGGCTGCAAATGCGCGTTGCGCGTCAGCAGGATGACGGTGTCGGCTTCGGCAATAAGCTGCTTGAGCTTTGGTCCTGCCAGGAAGCGTGGCAGCCGCGGATCAATCCTGTGGCAAGCCGCTTGCGGCAAACGCGCCGACAGCAAGCGCGAAAAACTGCCCGGTTTCGCGGCAAACTCAATGCAGACGATTTGGCTCTTGTCAGCATCTACCGGCAGCGCATCGCCTCGCTTGACCAACACCGTGCCGCAGCGCGCTGCTCGCAAAGCCAGCGATTGATGCGAGTCGCAGGCGACGACGCTGAGCGCAGGTTGCATGTCCAGGCGGTAACGGCTTTTGAGCTGGCCAATCCGCTCGACGGACTGGTCGATGCGCGCTTGCGGAATCCGGCCCGATTGCGCAGCAGTCAAGACCGCCTCGTAGGCCGCTTCCTGGTGTCGGCGCGTGTGCGAAAACAGCGGCATGTCGACGCCCGCCAGCACGGCCAGCACGGCCGATTCACCGGCGCCGAAGCCGCGCGTGATCGCATTCATTTCCATGCAATCTGTGCAGACCGCGCCCTGGAAGACAAGCTCCGTCCGCAGCAGGCCCTTGACGACGCTCGGGGAAAGCGTGGCCGGCAGCTCGGCGTCCAGCGCTTCGTAAATGACATGCGTGAGCATCACACAGGCGACGCCGGCCTGGATGGCAGCGCGAAAAGGCAGGATATCGCGCTGGTATAAATAATCGAGCGGCCCGGCTACCTTAGCCACATCGTCGTGAGTATCAATGACCGTGTTGCCAAGCCCGGGAAAGTGCTTGACCGTCGCCGCTACTCCGGCACGCTGATAGCCGCGAATCTGCGCCGCGACCATCCGGCTGACGAGTTGCTCGTCGCTGCCGACCGAGCGCGCGCCCACCGACGGATTGTCCGGCTGATGGGCGATATCGGCGACCGGCGCGAAATTCCAGTTGATGCCGAGCGCCGCCAGTTCAGTCCCCAGCATGAAGGCGACATCCTCCGCCAACTGCGGGTCCCCGGACGCGCCCAGGGCCATGGCGCCGGGGCTCTCGGTGAAGCCTTCGCGCAGGCGCGCCACGACGCCGCCCTCTTGATCGATGCCGACCAGGATGGGATGCTTGGCTGCCCGCCGGCAGTCATCCACCAGCTGTTTGACCTGCGCCGGACTTTGAATATTTCGATCGAAGAGGTAAATGCCGCCGATGCGCCCGCTGGCCACCCAGGCCAAAATGTGCGCCGGCGGGTTCGCGCCATCAAAGCCCACCATCATCATTTGTCCGACTTTTTCTTCCAGCGGCATCATAAGCTAAGCCTGGAGGGGGCTGGCCGCCAACTGGCGCGCTTCCCAGCGGATCATGAATTGGTAGAGCAGCACCATCAGCGCGGCGCAGGCAAAGACAAAGGCGCTGATGGAATCCGGCCCGACATATTCTACAAAGACGCCGCCCAAGCCAGTGAGCACGGCGCCGCCCAAGCCAGCGCAGCCGACTTGAAAGCCGATGGCATTGGCTGCATGACGCCGGCCAACGCGTCGGTTGGTCTGCAATATCAAGATGGGGAAAATGGCTGACATGCCGAAGCCGATGCCGAGCAAACCTACTAAGCTTAGAATTTCGTGCAAATTGGCGAAGAGCAGCAATGCGCCGAAAAGGGACGACGAAAAGCAGATATTCAGCAAGCTGCGATCGCCCAGACGCAATGCCAGCAAACCCATCAAGATGCGGCCGACGGTGAAGCTGCCCCAATAGGCGCTGACCCAGCTGCTGGCGATGGCCTGCGGCAGGCCGCGCGCTTCAATCAGCAGAGTGTTGGCCAACTGACCCGTGCCGATCTCAACGCCGCCGTAGAGGAAGAAGAACACCAGGCCGATCCGAACGATCGGCTGGCGCAAGGTCTCAGACATGGGTGTTCGCTGGTTTGGCGCTTCCTTATCGCCGCGCGTTGTCTTGAAGCGCCAGACCGGCAGGCTCAGCAATATGACCAATCCCAGCACCAGCATTACCGAGCCGATTAGTACGTAGCTGGCTTGCCAGCCGCCGCCTTGGTCCACCACAAAGAAGGTGACCACGCTCGGGGCGATGGTCAGCCCGATGCCCCAGGACGCATGCAGCCAGTTCATCTCGCTGGCGCCGTAGTTGACCGAGACAAAATTGTTGAAGGCGGCGTCAACCGTGCCTTTGCCGATGCTGGTGATGAAGGCGACAGCGAGCAGGATGATCCATATTGGAGCGATGGAATAACCCAGCAGGCCGAAACCGGCGAATGCCATGCCGCCGACCAGCACGGGCGCGAGCGAAAACTTGCCGATCACCGTGCCGCTGAGGAAGGCTGCGATCAGTCCGCCCAGCATGGTAGCCGGCGCCAGCGTCGCCAGCGAATCATGCGAGACGCCGAAGGTCACCTGCATATAGGTCCAGGCGATATTCAGCAGTCCACTGGCTATGCCAATGACGACGAATATCACACAGGCGATGATAATGGGGACGGCGTTGGCAGGTTTCAAGACGGCTCAATTCGGTGTAAGGGCAAGGCATCATCATACCCAAGCGCGTAAGGTCGCGCAAAGGTGCTATGTGCCGATTACGGCATCTGGCGGATGCCCGCTGCCGATGTTGCCGAAAATCCTTGCTGTTTCCGCTGTGCTAAACTAGAGGCGATGAATTCGCAGGCAAATCTGTCGATAGCGGGAAGCGAGTAATGCCAAGGCCAATGAGCGATGAGCTAATTGTTGTCCGTCCGGATGAGCGATTCGATGAAGCGCGCCTTTTGCAGTTCTTGCGCGGCAAATTGCCCGGCACAGACGAAGCGCTGAGCGTGCGCCAATTCGGCGGCGGCAAGGCCAACCTCACCTATCTGCTGCGCTTCGGCGATCAGCGCGAGCTTGTCTTGCGGCGCCCGCCACTGGGACCCTTTGCGCCCAGCGCCCACGATATGGGCCGCGAATACCGCGTGCTTTCGGTCTTGCATCACGCTTTTCACTTTGTTCCGCAAGCGTATCTCTTCTGCGATGATAAAGACGTCCTGGGCGCGCCCTTTTTCATCATGGAGCGCTGTGAAGGAGTCGTCGTGCGCGAAAGGCTGCCGGCGCAATTTGCTAAAGATCCCCGGGCGCCGCGCCGCATGAGCGAGGCCCTGGTTGACGCGCTGGCCGCCTTCCATGCCGTCGACTACGAGGCTTTGGGTCTGTTCGATCTGGGCCAGCCGGTCGGCTTCATCAAGCGCCAGGTGGAGGGCTGGAATCGGCGCTGGCAGGCGGCCAAGAGCGCGGACGATGCTCGCGTCGACGAAGTCTTTCAGTGGCTGAGCGCGGAACTGCCCCAGAGCAGCTATCATTCGCTGGTGCACAACGACTACAAGCTGGACAATACGATGTTCGCCCATGACGACCCGGCGCGAATCGTGGCGATTTTTGACTGGGACATGTGCACGCTGGGCGACCCGCTGTCCGACCTGGGCATGCTCTTGACCTACTGGACGCAGCCGGATGACCCGCCCTTTGTCAAAGCGATCGGCACGATGCCCGTCGGCGACCACGCCTTTTTCACGCGCGATGAAATCGTTGCCCGCTACGCAGAGAAAAGCGGGCGCGATCTAAGCGATATGCGCTTCTACCATGTGCTGGGGATCTTTCGTCTGCTGGTGATATTGCAGCAGATCTTCATCCGTTATAAGCGCGGTTTCACGCAAGATAAGCGCTTTGCCAACTTGGGCGTGTCGGTTGAGGCGCTGACCACCTGGGCGCTCGACCTGATTCACTCCGGCTGAGTTCAGACGAACTCCAGATGCTCGCTGCTGGCGTTTTCCACATCGCTGTAATACCCGCGCAAGTAGCTGTACTCATCGGGAATGGTCAGCGCCAATTGATACATGGCTTCGGTGATCATCGCGGATAGCAGCTTGCGTGGAACGCGTTTTCCCTCGCCCTGACGGAAGCGGAAAGGCGCGCCAAACACGACTTTGGCATAGGCGCGGCGGAATCGCTTGAGACGCTGATGCCAGTCTTCGGCGCCGCATATCGCCGCCGGCACGATGACCGCGTCGGCTTTTGTCGCGATGTAAGCCAGGCCGTCCTTTCCCTGTTGCAGACCGCCGGTGTGACGTGTGCCCTCGGGCGCCATCAGCACTAGCTGTTCGCTTTGTAGCAGCGCTATCGTCTGCATCAGCGCCTTGCGGTCATATTCGCCGCGATGTATGGGGAAATGCCCCCAGCGCCTTAGCAGCCAGCCGGCGACCGGAATCGCGAAATTCTCGACTTTGGACAGCGAGACGGTATGCCGGAAGGGAATGCTGGCGGTGACGACAATCGGATCGAGGTACGAAACGTGGTTGATCATCAGACAGGTTTTGCCCTGGAGCGGGACATGCCGCAAGCCTTCCGCCTCGACCTTGCAGAAAGCCGGCAGGGCCGCGCGCAGCAGCGGATGAAGAATACCGCGCCACTTGTCGTACTCAGGCTGGCGGTCGATATACTCTTCAATGCTAAGATCGTAGGACATGGGCTCAGCCATTCGAATTCAGCGAGCGGCTTTGCGTTTGCGCTCGCGTCTGGCGCGGCGGATTTCAGCGAGTTCACGGACCGGTGTTTGCAGCGCCTGGATTTCGTCTTCGTCCAGTTGATACCAGGCACCCTTGCGCAAGGTGCCCAAGCCCAGCTGCCCGATGTGCGTGCGAACCAAGCGCATCACCGGATGACCCAGGAGCATGGCGACCCGGCGAATCTGCCGCTTGCGCCCCTCCAGCATGACGATGCGCAGCACCGTCGAGCGCTTTGTCGATTGCAGCGTCCGGACGGAGCAGGCGGCTGTACGGCTGTCGTCCAGCCAGACACCGCTCTCCCAGGCTTCGATAGTCTCGCGCGTCACCTTGCCCTTGACCGTGACTTTGTAGGTCTTGGTATGCTCGTAACGCGGGTGCGACAAACGGTTGGCCAGCTCCCCGTCGTTGGTGAGGATCAGCAGTCCCTCGCTGTCGGCGTCAAGGCGACCGACGGGGAACAGGTGGCCCGGTACTTCAACAAGCTCGCGAATGGTGGGGCGGTCGTCGTCTGGCGCCGCTCTGTTGGTGGTGAGAACACCCTTGGGTTTATTGACCACGATGCAGATCGAATCGAAGGACGTCGTGATTCGGACGCCGTCAACGAGAATCACGTCTTTCAGCGGGTCGGCCTTTGCGCCCAGTCCGATGACTTTGCCATTCACCTGCACGCGTCCGCTGCTGATGATCTTCTCGCATTTTCGGCGCGAACCGATATCGGCCTGCGCCATGAGTTTTTGCACGCGCTGCTGCGGCACGTCGCGTCCTTCCAGGTGTCTAATCTCGATGTCGTGACCGCACTATGATAAGGAAAGCAGCTCTTGCGCGCTAGGGGAAAGCGCTGTGGAGCGCTGAGCATGAGTGTGGCATGATAGCGATTCGTGGTCGGCTGCCAGCAATTCAGTCGGATTCAGCGATCGGCCGACTTGTCAGTGACGATGAATTGCAGCGGGATGCCCAGCAGCAGGCGGGTCTGCGCGACCAAGGTAGGCAGCGCGACAACCAGCAGCGTCAAAGCCAGCATGAAGGGAATGCTCAGCAACTCAAGCAGGGACTCGACCAAGGTATATGGCGCCACGCGCTGGGGCCGAATTCGATAGTCTTGCACTTGAAAGACCACGACCAGAATGAGCATGACCAGGCCGGAAATCGCTAGCAGGAACCAGGCCGGATGGCTGGCGGACAGGCCATCGACGGCATAGACCAGCTTGTCGCTGGAGGCCAGCAGCCCGTCGAGCTGGACCGGCGCGATATCCGGGTGGAAGAAAACTGGCAGCTGCGACCCGACAGTCAAGATGATCCAGCCGGCGCCCGCCAGCAGAATATCATGGGCGATGCGCAAGAGCAGCTTCAGCGAATTAAACGAGAAGACACTTGGGTTCTCGATCAGTTTCGCCAGCATATAGCCGACTTCTTTGCTGCCCCAGGCATGGCGCAGGGTCTGGCTGTAGCGGTTCTTGATCGACTGGAAGATATTGGCGCCGGTGGTTGAATCAGCCAGGAAGGGCAGATAAATGTGCTGGATCGACACGTGGCCGCCGGTGGCGAAATAGGCTTTTATCAGCATGTGCCATTCGTCAGCGATTACATCGGTGTCCCAGTTGCCGCTCTGCTCCAGCAGCTTGAGGCTCAGCGAGTATGACGACATCGGCATCGCCATCCACCAAGGCGCCGCCAGGTAAGCCAGTTCGAAGGCGGTGGCGTAAGTGTTGATGATGCGCATGAGCGGATTGACTTGCCAGATATTGCCGTGGTAGCGAATTGGCGCTTGCCAGAATGTGCGGTGGCGGTCTTCATTGATGGCGAAGTGGTAGGTCAGCGCGGCAAAGTGATTGACGTGCCAACGGGTATCGGCGTCCATTGTCGTAAGCACGACATGATCGGTATTCAACTCGTATTCGTCGACCACATTCTCCAGAAAGCGGTTGACCGCCCATGATAGATTGGCTGACTTGCATTGCATCTCGCCCATCAGCCCGCGCGGGTGCACGGTGAAATAAACATTGGCGAAGAGATCGTCGTATTGGCGACTCAGGCTCTGCGCCTTCTGGTAGCTCTCCGGCTCGGCCGCTTCCATCGCCAGCAAGACCGATATCTGCGTCTTGGCGTTGCGCTGCAGACTGAGCTGATCCAACGTTCGGCACAGAATCTTCATCGATTCGTTGTAATTGGGGATGATGACCAAATGATGGACGCTTTCCCAATCCAGCGCGCTTGGCGTTCTGTCGTCCAGGTATTTCCGGTGCCAGTCGATGGTCTCGTATTCTTTGATGCGGCGGATGCCGATGCCATTGGCGATGCCCGCGAGGAAAAAGCGGAAGGCCGAGTAACAGGCGACCAAAGCCGCCATCGTCATCAGCGTCAGGGGAAAGGCGACCGCGCTGGCGATGGATACCAACAACGCCAACCAGGCGAGGAAACCCGGTATCCCGTCGAGCACACGCTCCGGGATGGGCGGCAGCGGCGCGCCACCCCAGATTGAACGGCCAACATCGGCTGGGCGGGGTGGTCGTGGGTTGTTAGATGTGTAGGGCACAGTACATTACTGGATGCAGACGCGGCTGAAATACGCTGCCCCTGCCCTCGTTTACGACCCGTCAGACTGACGCGCGAAAACCTCCGTTGACGCCGCGGCTCCAACACGTCCAATCGCAATTATCATAACATAGCGGACTTGACTGGCAAGTCAAAGCTGGCGCGCGCGTCAGCCCTTGCCTTTGCTGCCCTTGACGCCACGGCGACTGGCGACTTCGACCAGGTTGGTCTGATAATCGTAGATGTTTCGCCGTTTGACCGCATGGGCGTCAAGAGCGAGCTGGACCAGCTTTCGCACCAGATCTGTCTGCGAGAAGCCATCTTCGCGCCACAAATAGAAAGCGAGCGAACCCGGCATGGTATTGATCTCGTTCAAGAACAGCTCGTCCCGGTCGGGGCGGACGAGATAGTCGATGCGAGCGATGCCGCGGCCATCCAACACCTTAAAGGCCTCGATGCTCAGTCGCTGAATGCGCTGCGTGAGCTCTGGACTTAAGGGCGCGGGAATGATCCGCTCGGCGCTTTTCATGCCCTCGCTGCCGCGTAGATATTTGTCTTCGTAAGATAGGAATTCGTCCCAGGATACCGGCTGCTCAAGCGTCGACGCCTGGCAGTCATCGCCAAAGCCGATGACCGAGCAATTGATTTCGACGCCGCCGGTGATGGCTGGCTCCACCAGTATGCGCCGGTCGAAGTTGGCGGCGATATCGATGCTGGCGTGCAACATTTCCGGCGTGTCGGCGCGCCCGATGCCAATGCTGGAGCCAAGCGTGGCCGGCTTCACAAACAGCGGGAAGTCAAATTCAGCAAGTATCTGGTCTATGACTCTATCCGACTGCCCGAGCCAAAGATCGCGCGAAAAGCAATAATCCGCGAGCACCGGAATGCCGGCTTGGCGCAGCGCCATCTTGGTCATGATCTTGTCATTAGTTAAGGCGGAACCCAAGGTGGCGTAGCCGACGTAGGGAATGTCGGCTAATTCCAGCAATCCTTGCAGGCTGCCGTCTTCGCCGTGGGAACCGTGCAGCGCGGGGAAGACGACATCTATGCGCTGGACTTCGCTCTGCCGGAAGCGGCCCGCCAGCGGATTGACGATGAGGCCGTGATGACGCGTATCCGGCGACAGCAGGCAGGGCAGTACGCCATCGTAATCCAGCACGCCGCCATCTTTGAAGTTGTTGAGGTCGGCCAGCGGCTCGCCCGTATACCAGCGCCCATCGCGCGCGACATAGACCGGCACAACCCGGTAAGCATCGGCGGGGAAGGCATTCATAACCTGGTGGCCGGTGACGATGGAGACGTCGTGCTCGACGCTGCGACCGCCGAAGATCACGGCGATGACATGTTGGCGACGATTGCTCATATGGCGGTCCTATAAGGCTTTTCCGTTACTGTGACTCAGTTGCAGCTCACTCGGCTTAGGCGAATACTCGACATCTTTGCCACCGAGTACACCGAGTTTGATAGAGTACACAGAGGAAAGGCATCATTCTTAGTCCACAGACAGCATCGGCGAAGGTGTGGATCATCCTTGACTTGACCAACCGCCAGATTTCCCGGAATCCCTCTCTGTGCACTCATATTTTCTCTGTGCCCTCGGTGGCAAAAGTGTCGTGAATCCCGACAAGCGCGGCGCCCACCCCAACAAACCGTATCGTCATCGGCATTTGAGTAGCGGACAAGCCTTATATGCGGGCTTGGGCTTCACGATACTATGTTGGCACGGCGCATCAATGTTTGCAGGCCAAACATCAATAGGTATCCGGCAAGTCGTTCAGGAACAGGACCGTATCGCCTGCCCGCAAGTTCTGCCGGTACCAGCCGACGGCCTCATCTAGCGTATCCAGCACTTGAACTCGGGACTGGTCAAAGTCGCAAGAGCGAAGGCCTTGGTATATCGACTGGGTCTGGTTCCGGCCGATAAGGATGATATCTGTGGCGCTTTGGGCCGCCAGCATGCCCAGCTTGTGGTTTTCGCCCTCCTGCAATTCACCAAGCTCGACCATGCCGGGCGTGATCAGCAGCCGCTTGCCGGAGTCGTGCATCCGCAGCACTTTCAAGGCGCTGACCACACCCTGGGGATTGGCGCTATAAGCGTCGTTGATAATCGTGATGCCCGCGGCGCTTGTCTCGGCCACGAGACGACTGTCGGCCGGCTGCAGGCCGCGAATGCGCATGGCGATATCGCGCAAGGGGATGCCCTCGTGATAGGCGACGGCGATGCAGAGCAACAGGTTGGTCACATTGTGCTCGCCGACGATTCCAGTGGTGATCCGCGCACCCTCGCCGCTGGGGACGTGGCGAGAGTTGAATGTCAGGCCGCTCAAGCTCTCGCTGATGTCAGTCGCGATCCAGGTAATACCTTGCGTCTGCGCCTGGTCCAGCGAGACAGCGCGGCTGACGGTGAGTCGAGTCTCCGGGTAAGCCTCAGCAGCCATCTCGCGGATGTATGGGTTGTCCCAATTGAAAACGGCGACGCCGTGGGCGGGCAAGTTGCTCACCAGTTCATACTTGGCCCGCTTGATATTTTCCAGGCTGCCGAAACGCTCGAGGTGCTGCGGCCCGACTTCCGTGACGATGGCGATATCCGGCGGCGTCAGCTGACAGATGCGCGCGATCTCTCCTTCGACATAGGCGCCCATTTCGCTGATGAAATACTCGCTGCGGTAGTCGTCGGCCAAGTCGCGGTTAATGGCGAGCGAGATGCCCATCAGCGTGTTGTAGCTCTTGGGCGTGGCATAAATTTGGTAGCGAAGGCTCATAATATCGCGCAGGAAACTCTTGGTGGTGGTCTTGCCGTAGCTACCGGTGATGCCGATGATTTTGGGGCGTATCTTGTCCAGTGTGGCGGCCGCTTGCTTGAGATACCGCCGCCGCAGCGCCGCCTCGACCGGCTGCATCAGCGCGTTGCCGGCCACCAGCCAGACCGGCGCCAGCAGAAACAGCGCGAATCCGAATCCGCTGGTGATGGCGACGCCCGCCGCTCCGCTGGCGCCGTCATTTGAAGTCGCGAGCCAAATGCCGGCTGCGGCAGCAATTGCGCTCGCGAGGCCAGCGCCAAAAAGCAGACGTTTCACGCGCCCGGTGACAACAAGCGGTTTTTTTTCCTCACCGCTGGCTGGCGGCACAGCAGCGATGGCCGCGGCAGTAACGGCGATCATAAAGGGCAGGTAGCTGCCCGCAGCATCGCCGCGGAGGTAACCAATAGCAAGCCCGGCGATCCAGGCCGCCAGCGGACGCAGGGGCAAAGCGCGCCGCCAATCGGCCAGCACCCAGCGCAGATAACGGCGGCTCATGTACTCTTCAATCTGGTAAAAGCGGGCCTGGCGAAACAGCCGCAGCCAGGCGCCGATCAGCCAAACCGAAATGAGGACGATTTCAGGCATTCGAACTCTCGTCAGGTGACTTCAAGGCTTGTCCGGTACTGTGACTCAGCTGCCGCTCGCTCGGCTTAGGCGAATACTCGACATCTTTGCCACCGAGTACACCGAGTTTGATAGAGTACACAGAGGAAAGGCATCATTCTTAGTCGACAGACAGAATCGGCGAACGTGTGGAGCATCCTTGACTCGACCAACCGCCGTATTTCCCGGAATCCCTCTCTGTGCACTCATATTTTCTCTGTGCCCTCGGTGGCAAAAGTGTCGTGAATCCCTAAAAGCGCGGCGCCCACCCGAAGAAACCGTATCGTCATCGGTATTTGAGTAGCGGACAAGCCTTTCAAGGGCATTATAGGGTGAATTGCTGGCGACGCAAAACGGGCTATTTGCGTCAAGCGCCCCGAAATAGCGCGTGCATAATCGCTGCGGTCTTGTCCGGAAAATCGAGGTAGGCATAGTGACCGGCGCCTTCGTGAACGATAAGCGCGGCGTCGGGAATCGTCTCTTCGAGCTTGCGACCCATCCAGAGCGGCGTATCTTGATCGGCATCGCCCCAAACGAGAATCGAGGGCACAGAGGCACGCGCCGCATAGGGCAGCAGGTTCTCATCTACGACCTGAATCAGGGTCTGCCGCATTACGGGGGAAGCGCTTTGGTAGTCTGCTGAACCATAGCGACTGTTATAGAGCCGCCGCAGGCGCGCTGCCGCCGCCGCCGCGCCGATCGATTCCAGTCCGTATCTAAATTTGTGATAGGCCTGCAGCCGAAAACGCTTGAGCGTGGCGGGCTGTTCGCGGATGCCGGCGCTGTTGGATAGCGCCATCTTCTCGATTCGCTGGCTGTGCTCGGCGGCCAGTATCAAGCCGATACGCCCGCCCAGCGAATGGCCGAAGAAGTTGACGGACTTCAGTTTATGATGATCCAGGTAGTCGATGCAAAACGATGCGTAGTCAAAGATCGTGAAGGCTTGTTGTGGCTCGTCGCTGTCGCCGAAGCCGGGCAGGTCAAGCATCAGGCACTGATAGCCCAGTCGGCTGAGCGGCAGCGCCAACGGCTGCAGTAAGTCGATGCTGGCGCCCCAGCCATGCGCCATAAGCACTGGCGGGCCTTCGCCGACGACTTGCTCGCGGATTCGAATGCCCTTGATTGAAATCTCGCTGCTGCCGGCCACAAGTCGCTAGCCAATTGCGCTCAAGGGGATGGCGGCTCGGCGGGCGCGCTGGCGTTCGCTGATCGGCTTGACCGGCGGGCACTCCCAAGCCATGTCCTCGGTGGTGGAGCGCGCTTTGGCGAATTTGGGCAGGATGCCGCAGGCAAAGCATTTGTCGCGGCAATCGACGCGCGTTTCGCCCTTGATGCTCATCAAGTAGTCTTCGCGCAGGAATTTCTTGTGCAGGCCAACATCAATGTGATCCCAGGGGAAAACTTCATCCAACCCGCGCTCGCGATGATTGTAGAAGTCAGGGTCCAGGTCGCAGTCGGCGAATGCCCGCAGCCAGCTCGCGTGTTTATGCTGGTCTTGCCAGGCGTCGAACTTGCAGCCCAACTCCCAAGCGCGCCGAATGACAGGCCCCAGCCGGCGGTCGCCCCGGCTCAGCCAGCCTTCGAATTCGCTGTCGTCGAAGGTATTCCAGCGCAGGTGCATGCCGCCGCGCCGCAGTTGCCGCTTGAGCAGCGCTTGTTTCTCATCCACGGCCTGCCGCGTATCTTGCGGCACCCACTGGAAAGGCGTATGCGGCTTGGGAATAAAGGTGCTGACGCCGACATTCAGCGTGGCCTTCTTGCCCAAAATCTTCGTGCCTTCTCGCAAAGCGCCAATACACAGATCAACAATCGCTTGCACATCGTCCAGCGTTTCCTCGGGATGCCCGATCATGAAATAGAATTTGATCGTGCGCCAGCCGCGCGAATAGACATCGCGGGCCGTCTGCAACACCTGTTCATCGGGAACGTATTTATTGATCAGGTCGCGCATTCTTTCGGTAGCGGCTTCGGGCGCGAAGGTGAAACCGCTGCGGCGCGTTCCGCCGATTTTCTCCAGCAGATCCGCGCTGGCGCTCTCGATGCGCAAGCTGGGCAAACTCAAGCTGAGGCCGGCATCGGCGTAGACCCGGTTGACTTCCTCGGCCAATTCTTCCACCCAGACATAATCCGATGACGACAAGCTGAGCAAGCTGATCTCTTCAAAGCCGGTGTAGCGCACGATTTCGTCGATGGCCGCCATAATTTCGGCTACCGGGCGTTCACGCACTGGCCGCGTGACCATGCCCGCGTGGCAGAAGCGGCAGCCGCGCGTACAGCCGCGCATAATCTCGATCGGCGCGCGGTTATGCACCGTGTCGATATTGGGCACGATGAATTTGGTAAAGGGCTTGGGCAGCGTGATTACGATTCGCTTTAGCACCCGATCAGGCGCGCAGTCTTCATTTGATATCACCGAGCGAATCGTGCCATCGTCATGGTATTCGACATCGTAGAATCGCGGCACGTACATGCCTTGAATCATCGCGATCCTGCGCAACTGCTCATGACGGGGCCGGCCGCGCGTCTCGCCGACGGCGCGGGCGATTTCAACGATGATCTCTTCGCCTTCGCCGATCACAAAGGCGTCAATGAAATCCGCCATAGGTTCGGGATTGAAGCAGGCGTGCCCGCCAGCGATGACCAGCGGATAGCGCTCATCGCGGTCGCGGCTCAAAATCGGCAGGCCGGCCAGATCGAGCAGATTGACGGCGTTGCTATAGAGCTGCTCGTAGGGCAGGCTGATGCCCAGAAGGTCAAAGTCGCGTATTGGCCGTTTGGACTCCAGCGAATACAGCGGAATGGACTGTTCCCGCATCACGGCTTCCATGTCTAGCCAGGGCGAGAATACCCGCTCAGCGAGCATATTGTCCTGCAAATTGACCTGGTGGTATAGATTCATGATGCCCAGGTTGGACATGCCCAAGTCGTAAATGTCGGGAAAGGCCAGCGCGACCTTGATGTCCGTGCCGTCCCAGTCCTTGACGACGCTGTTGAACTCCCCGCCGACATAGCGACCGGGTTTTTCCACTTGTAAGAGGAATCGATCTAATCTAGTCTCGATCGACTGTCTGTCCATGCTGCTAGCCCGGCACTATCGCTTGCGCTCTGAATGGACTGATTATAGCGGACAAGATGGCGACTGTATAGCGATGCCTCTGCCTTGGATTCGCGCCCTTCTGTGCGCGCTCTCGTTAGTCTGCGCCTCTCTGGTGAAGGGGCAAGGCTATCCGACCATCAGCGCGGCTAATATCGCCCGTCTGCAATCGCAAGCTAGGATTGACGTTGCCGATTTTCCCGGCGAGCTGAAGATTGGCTGGTTTGAAGCCACGGCCGATGGCGGCGATTTCATCGTCTTTGATCAAGCCGGGCGGATCTACGAAGTCTCGCCGGCCGGCATCGCCGACAGTTGGACCTATGTAGAGTCGGGGAGCGGCCAGTTATTCTCGCTGATCGACGCGGCCTATGTTGACGATGAGCCGCGGGCGCTATACGTAATCGATGGCGGCTACTTCATCAACCAGCAGCGACTGCCTGCCGGGTACCAGCCAGTTGCCATGGTCGCACAAGGGGTTTCGCTTTTCGTCGAAGCGATTGACGCTGACGGTCGAACGGTCTTCTTGCAATATGCTTATCAGGATGCGGGCGAGGCATTACAGCTCGTCGACGAGTTCTTATTGCCGGCATCTGACCCGGAGCAGCCGGCGGTGCGAATCGGGAGAGTCGCTTTTCCATTAGTGCTCTATTCTTCGCTTGCGGACGACGCCCTGACGTTCTATCGTTATCCCGATGCTTTTGCGTCGGATGCGGCGCGCGAGTACCGCTTGACACAGGGTCCGGCAGTCTTCGGCGCCGTGAACGCGGCGGGCAGCCACTTCGCCTGGAGCGATCCTTACTCCGAGCGCCTTAATCTGCTCGATCTCGAGACGGGCGAGAATCGCGTGGTGGCGGAAATCGGCGGCGCATACGCTCAGTATCACTTGCTGACGGCTGACGCCAGCGCCATCCTGATTGTCAATCTCGATCTTGCGCCGGAAGTCTTCGCTTGGGATGTAGAGACGGGCCAGCGCTATGAACTTGGGCCCTATCGCAGCTGCCAGCGCATACCGGACAAGGTGGCGCTCAGCAGGGACGGGAAGGCGCTCATCATCGGCTGCGATACCGGTTTGGATATTTGGCGCGTGATAAACAATGACGACAGTGAGGAAGGCTAGCGATGGATTCACAGACAGTTAATACGATTTTCGATTATCACTACGGCATGTTTGACCGCGTTTGGGAATGCGCGGCTCAGCTAAGCGAGGCGCAATTCGTCGCGGACAACGGCTACTCTCTGGGCTCGGTGCGCAACCATCTGGTCCATTGCATGAATGTCGATGACCGCTGGCTTGCGCGCCTGCAGGAAACGACGCTGCCGGATATTCTGGACGAGGCGGCGTTTCCTGACCGGGCATCGATACGCCCGCAGTGGGATGCCGTGCGCGAGCGCGTGCTGGCGTATGTGACCGGTCTCTCGCAGGCGGAATTGGACGCGACCATCTCAGTGGCGATCTCGGGTCGATACAGCGAACCGCAGCGGTCCCTCCGGCGCGACGTACTGCTGCACATGGTCAATCACGGCACCGATCATCGCGCGCAGATTTTGGCGCGTCTGCATGAATTGGGCGCGCCAACGCTTGAGCAAGACCTGATGCTGTACTTGTGGGAAAAGGACTGAGCTAGTCTCGGCAGAGCGCGACCGCGATGTCGCCGGCGACGCGGGCGTTGTTGACCAGCAGGGCGATATTGGCATTTCTGGAAGCGCCTTGCGTCAATTCGGCCACGCGGCCCAACACGAAGGGCGTTATATCTTTGCCGCCGATGCCGGCAACTTCCGCCTCTTGCGTCGCCTTGGCGATGGCCTCTTCGGCGACGGCAGTTGACAGCTCGCGCTCCGCGGGCACGGGAACCGCGATTAGGATGCCATGCAGCGCACCCAGCGCGTCCGCCGCGCGGATGATAGCGGCTGCTTCAGCGGCTGTATCCACACGCTGATCAACCGGCAAATCGGTATGCGCCGAATAGAAAGCGGGCAAATTGTCCGTCCGGTATCCAAGAACGGGCACGCCCTGAGTTTCCAGCACCTCCAGCGTCAGCGGCAGGTCCAAGATTGACTTCGCCCCCGACGAAACAACCGCCACATGCGTGCGACCGAATTCCAGCAAATCAGCCGATACATCATGCGGCTGCCCTCGATGCACGCCGCCGATCCCGCCGGTCGCGAATACCTTGATGCCGACCATTTCAGCGATGATCATGGTACAGGCGACTGTGGTGGCGCCGTCTTGTTTCAGCGCGATGACGATGGGCAGGTCGCGTCGGCTGCATTTGCGTACGCTGCCCGCGGGCGATTGCGCCAGCGCTTCAATTTGCTCCTGAGATATGCCGACCGAAATCTCCCCTTTGAGCACCGCGATCGTGGCCGGCACGGCGCCAGCATCCCGCACGGCAGCTTCCATCGCCAGAGCCGTCTCGACATTTAGGGGATAGGGCAGGCCATGAGTGATCAGCGTCGACTCGAGGGCGACGACCGGTTGACCGGCGTCCAATGCGTCCTGGACTGATGGGCTGACTTGCATTTGAAGGGGCATGGCGCGCGCTTCCATTGACTGTCGTGAGCCGGCGTATCAGCGAGAGTCAGCCGTCGATCGTATGCAGATTGTAGCGATGAACGCTGTGGTGAAACTCACTTAATTCCATCAGTTCGATTAGCTGATCCGGCCGCAAGTTGCCGCGGTCGCCAACCGAGAGATGCGCAATCATATCATGCGCGTCATCGAGATAAAGCGCCAGAATCAGCGGGCGGATGTCCATTACGCTGCGTTTTCGCCTTCTGGTGCGGTCAATAATGATCGATTCACGATTCATGATTTCGCTGATTTTTAGGCGCAGGTATTCTGGATCGACCTCATCAAGAAAATGAATTCTGTATTCGGCGCTGTCGATCAGCGAATGCAGCGTGGACGCGCGCAGATCGACCTCGACTATTCTGCCGATCGTCAATCCTCGCGGCGCCACAGCCAGCAGTTGGCTTCTCAACGCTGCTTCATCAACAGCAATGCGCTGCCGCAGCGAGACGTCCAGGATCTCGCATTCGCTGGAAATGCCCAGCGGCAAGGGCATGGCCAGTCGAATCCGCGGCCGAGTGTTAAATCCTTTTGTATACATGATAGGCAGGTCGGCGCGGCGCAGGACGCGCTCCCAGATCTTGGCCACATCCAGGCTGCTGGTGTAACGAAGCGAACCGGACTTGCCAAATGTGATGCGCAGCCGCTGCGCCACCGGCGATACGTGGCTCATATGTTCCAGCGCTCCTGTGGAATCTTGCTTCGGTCTAGGGTACAATATTCTGCGTCAGGCGACTACATGGCAGTGACTGAATGAGCCGACAAGCGCAGCAGGAGCGGCAATATCGCGAATTGGAGCGGGCGCAACGGCGTCGATTATGGCTGAGCGTATTGCTTCCTTTTTCCTTTGTGCTGGCCGTAGCGGTGGCATTCGTCGGCATAGCGCTATCGTTGCGCTCGCCCGCGCAATTGGCCATATTGTCGAATGCGATGCTGACTGTATTATTGCTCTGCCCGCTCGTTATCATCATGTTTCCGCTGACGATTTTGAGCTTTGCGCTGGTCGCGCTGGCGAGCCGTTGGCGGAGCAAGTCGCGTTCGCCGCTGCGGCGACTGGAAGCCTGGACAGCGGTAGTGGAGCAGAATGCGGAGGGCTGGCTCGGGCAAATTGACGTGCGCGTATTGAATTGGGCGGTGCGGCTGGCGCCGGTGAGGGAGCTGCTGATGGCTTTTGAAGCGCCGGAAACGAATACGTCTGAAGAGGGAGAATAATGAACAGCACACAACTGCCAGACACTGATCAAGCGCTGCAGCAACGCAAGGCTCGCATCATCGTCATCGGCGCCGGCCTGGGCGCCCTGCTGGGCTTGATATCGAGTTACCTCTATGCCAAGGCGGCGGAGGAGAACGGCGACGGCGAGGCCGGGCCGGGCGCATCCATCTCAACCGGTCAGCTCCTGGCGGTGCTGCTGACTGTGCTTGGCCTGGTGCGGCAGATAGCCGAATTGGGCAAGCCAAACGACGACAAGAAGTCGGGGAAAAAGTGAAGCGATGTGCGGGCGATACACCCTGACTGCCGATGCCGAGTCTATTCAACTGGCATTTAACCTGGACACCGTGGACGGCTGGCTGGCGCCGCGCTTCAACATCGCGCCGTCTCAGCAGGCGCCGGTCATCAGCAATCGCGATCCCGGCAAGCTAAGTTTTATGAAGTGGGGGCTGGCGCCGTCATGGGCTAAAGATCCCAAAATCGGTTACCGCATGATCAACGCCCGTTCAGAAACGGCTGCCGAGAAACCTTCTTTCCGTACGGCCTTCAAGCGCCGCCGCTGTCTGATTCCGGCGGACGGCTACTTTGAGTGGGCCAAACAGGGCAAGAAGAAAACGCCCATGTATATCACCCACGCCGATCGCGACCTGTTCGCATTCGCCGGTCTGTGGGAAAGCTGGAAGCAGCCCGACGAAAGCTGGCTGAATACCTGCACGATATTGACGACCCGGGCCAACGAGAATATTGAGCCCATCCACCATCGCATGACGGTCATCCTTGAGCCGCAGGATTACGAGCTATGGCTAGCGCCGCGAGAACTGTCGCCTGATGAATGGCAGCCGTTGATGATGGGTCCCACGCCCGACCAGCTGCAATATCACGAGGTCTCCACGCAAGTCAACAAGCCGGTCAACGACAACCCGACGGTGATAATGCCGCTTGATGCTTCGCAACAGCAACATTTGCTGTAGCGGCTCACAAGTATTGGATCATGGCGTAGGCCAACAGCGCGAGCGAACCCAAGGCAATAAGCAGAAGTAAAGTTATTGCTAGGCTAGAATAGCGCATTTTTCGGGGCGCTATGAAATCGCGATGGGCTTGCGAGTCTTGGGACCTCATGCAAAGATCGGCCACATGGATCGCCGCCGCAGTCGGAGTCGCGACCACGTAATCAGCGACATCGTCGGCCAGCACATGATCGCGGTGATGCCCGATACCCGTGACAAGGTATTTGCTACAGCCTATGATGGCGCGCAAAACATCCAGCTCATCAAAGGGGGCGAGGTTTTCAGTGCGCCCGCCTCCTCTGATGATGGCGATAACGTCCACCTCGGGATTTGCGTCGTGCGCATTGATTCCGTCTATAATGGATTGCGCGGCGCGTTCGCCTTCCAGCAAAGTGTATTGCCAGCTTAAGGGCGCGAGCACTGCGCGCCTGCCGGCTTCTTGATAGGTCGTCTCAAAGTCGCCGATTGCCCGACTGCTGCGGCTTGTGACGATGCCGATGCGGCGAATAATGGCGGGCGGTTCTTTCTTTTCCTTGGGAAAGAGACCTTCGGCGCGTAACGTTTCAATGGCGCTTGCCGCACGAATGGTATCGTCAGTTTGTCGTATTTTCAGAACGTTGATTCGCGCTTCGGAGCGTCGTTCGTAAAAATTCACATCGCCATAAATCTCGACGTCGAGATGGTTCTTCAAGTCGAAAGAAATATGGCCGGTGCGTTCTTCCCATAGTACACACCTGATGCGACTGTCGCCGTCGACAAGCTCAAAATAGACATGACCCAAATCAGACTTGTACAGCCTGTCGATTCTGCCGCCGACCCAGAAATAATGCTCAAGCGTTTCCGCCTCGATAATACTTCGAAGCGTGCGAGCAATCTGGGCGATGCTGCGGTGATTCTCTGAACTTGACATATAGGCTGCGAATTGTATCAGTCCGCATCGCCGGGTTGCAAGCGCCGCTCTTGGACGTACTGGAGCGGGTCTCTGCCGGGCGGAATGATGACCTTGCGGCTGCGTCCGCCGCCAATTTCTTCGCCGACAACCCCCAGTTCCTCCAGCAAGTCCATGATGCGCGCTGCGCGTGGATAACCAAGGCCGAGGCGCCGCTGAATCAATGAGGCGGAGGCTTCGCCCGCATCCACAACCAGCTTCAGCACGTCTTCCAGCATGGGGTCCGTGTCGCTGAGGAACTGGCGCCGTCGCAGGCTGCGCTCCCAGGGTCCGACGGGCTTGGCAGGCAAGTTGCCCGCTTCGACTTGCTTCCGGTATTGGCCGCGCCAGTGCGCCACGACTTCGCGCGAATCCTCCTCGGAAACGAAGCAGCCCTGAACGCGCTCTGGCGCCGCCGCGTCAGATGACAAGAAGAGCATATCACCGCTGCCCAGCAAATCTTCCGCGCCCGGGCGGTCAATGATCACGCGCGAATCGCCGCCGGATGCCACCGAGAATGCGATGCGCGAGGGGAAGTTGGCTTTGATTAGGCCGGTGATGACGTCAACGCTGGGACGCTGCGTGGCGATGACCATATGCATGCCGACCGCGCGCGCCATCTGCGCCAGCCGCGTAATCGCGCGCTCGGTGTCGTCGGCGTTCTTGAGCATCAAGTCGCCGATCTCGTCAATCATAATGACCAGATAGGGCAGCGGGGGCTCAGTCGCCTCAGCCGATTGCCGTTTCTCGTTGTACATCGCGATATTGCGCGCGCCGTCCGCTTCCAGCAGTTTGTAGCGCCGGTCCATCTCGCGCGTGCACCAGGCCAGGACGCCGATGATGCGCTCGTGCTCAATCTCCACCGGTCCCAGCAGATGGGGCAAGCCGTCAAAGCGAGACAACTCCACCATTTTGGGGTCCAGCATGACCAGCTGCAGTTGATCCGGCGTGTATTGCATGAGCAGGGCGGTCGCCAGCGCCGCCATGCAGACCGATTTGCCGGAACCAGTGGCGCCGGCTATTAGCAGATGCGGCATCTGCGCCAAGTCAATGGCGACAGAATCGCCAGTTACGTTTCTGCCCAGGGGGATGAGCAAGGGCGAACGGCCGTTCAGCTTCTGCCGCTGATATTGTTCGCTCTCCATCACGTTACGCAAGGCGACGAGGGCCGGTTCCCGGTTCGGCACTTCAATGCCCATGTAATTGGTGCCGGGAACTGGCGTTTCCAGGCGCAGCCGCTTGGCCGCCAGCGCCAGCGACAAGTCTTTGGCGTAAGACGCAATCTTGCTCATGCGAATGCGATCGCTGCCGTCGGCTTTGTGTGGCTGCAAGGCATAGCGCGTGACAGTCGGCCCGACCTGGACATCGATTACAGTGGTCTCCAGGTCAAATTCCAGCAGCGTATTCTGAATCAGCATCGCGTTGTGGCTGATCTCCGATTCGTGGGGCATCACCATGTCGGCTGGCGTCAGGCAATCCGTGGCGGGCAAGGAGCCGCTCCACTGTGGGCGAGCAGGGGAATCGGCCGGCTTACGGGACAAGCCGCCAAGATCGACCGGGCTCAATGCGGTTTCGCGATTTTCATCAACATGAGGAGACGCGCCTGCCGTCTCCTGGCCGGGCGCTGCTGCCGTGGGCGTGCCCTTAGTGGCCGTCGCCGGACGAATCCTCTCAACGGCGGTCGACGACTCTGTAGCTTGCCGGCTTCCGTTAGTTTCAACAGGCGGCGTACCCGGGTTCGGGCGAATGCGCATGATCCGCGTGCGATAGCCGGGCGACTCCGCCAGCTTGCGATAGAGATTTTGCGCCTCGACATTCTGCATCGGCAGCGCCGCTTTCCGGGTGGTTTCGCTGAAGACTTGCAGACGGATGCCAAAACGCGAGAACAAGGCCACGATATGTCGCCGGCGCAGGCCGGTAGCAATCACCGCGCAAATCGCAATGAGCGCCGCGAATAACGACAGAGCCGCGCTGCGACCCATTATCCAGAAAAACGGATAGCTCAAGCCCCAGCCGATCAGACCGCCGCCTTGCCCGGCCCGCGCCAACGCGCGCAATTCGCTGTCGCTGTGTAACAAGTGCAAGACTGCCAGAATGCTGAGAAAGATGATTTCCAGCGCCAACAGCCGCGCCGAGCTAAGCTGTATGCGGATGCCCGCTTTGGGCAGCCAGAGCACGACGCCGAGCATAAAAATAGTGGCGGCGATTAAAATGGCGCCGTCGCCGAAGAGCGAGACCAGCATATCGGCCCAGGTCACGGCGACCAGCGCGTCTGAAGCGATGTAAAGCGACACGAACGACAGGATGCCGAATACTATCATCGCAAAGCCGACGACTTCATTGATCCAGGGCGGCAGGCTGGCCTTGAGGTCCTCCCAGAAGTCGAATTCCTGGGTTGCCTCATCCAAAGGCTTGATTATGTTCTGCGTCGTGGCTGCCGGCTGCGTGATGTCGACGTCTGTAGCGATCGGTTGCTGTGACTCTAGTGTCTGTTCTTCCACTTGCGTATACGCTAATGGCCAATTGGATTAACTCTATTCAGTATAGTCAGATTGCAGAATGGCAAAGGAGAATTCAGCGGGAAATGCGAGGAAAACCGGGGCCGGCTGCCTAGGGTGCTCGGACGCGCTGTTCACGTTCAAGTATCTGATCGGTGACTGCCAAAATCGCGATGCGCTGCTTGCGATAAAGATCTGCCTCGCTCATGCTCAGGCGGCGCGCGACTTCGCGCACGCGTCTGCTTTCGAGAAAGCGGAGCTGCAAAATATTGTACAGCGTCCACTCCGGGCTCATCATTTTGCGCTCGCCTTGCGGTTTTAGCGCGTCTATTTCGTCAGCCAATATCTTGCGCAAGGCATGTACCGGCGTGTCTTCGGCCATTCGCATCCGGTCCTGGACAACCTGCAACTGAATCAGGTTGCTCTGCGATATGCCGGAGCCGCCCCAGTAGTGACGAAGCGCGGCGCGCACTTGTTCGAACAATTCGGCGCGTTCGGGCAAAGTAATCGCTGCAGCCTGAGGCGTGCCTGACTGACGATACTCAACTTGCTCCGCGCGAGACCTGGTCATCTGAAATTGCGGCAGCAGCCCCTCGAGCAGGTTGTAGATTTCGGCTTGCAGTCTCATATCGTCCAGGCTCGTTTCGACGCGGCGCACAAAAGGCTGTAGGCTGCTTGACGGCGTTGCGGCGTCGCTATCCGGCAGGGAAATGCCCTCGGGCAGGCCGAGTACGCCGACGGCCAGAGCATGGGGCCCCATGCCGCTAATTCGGCGGCTGAGCAGCGGGATGAGCCTATATTCGCGCCACTGCAAATGGGTCGTCGCGCCAGTTTCATCGGATAACTGCGCGATCCGCTGCAGCAGGTCGCCATCCTCCAATAGATCGCTATCGGCAAATTCCAGCTCGCCCACTTTGCTGATGAATTCGGGCTGCGCGTGCTCAAAGCTGATGATGAAGGCGCGGTCAATGCGCAAGTGATCGCAGATGGATTCGGTAGTCGCCATGATGAGCTGGGTCAGATCGTCATGCGTTAGGACACGGTCGCTGAGCGTCTGCAATTTTGTGATTTGCGCCTCGTCCTCATCGCGATAAATGAAGAACTTCTCGAAATATGGCAGAGCGAGCGACACAAACCACTGCCAGAGCAAAACAGCCCCAACGATGGCGGGCGGCGCGACAGCTTCGCCGGGCAAGCTCAAAATCCGGGTTGCTTGTGCCGTGAAGTTCATCATGGCCAGGGCAATCAGCCCGGTGGCCGGCCCGCGCAGCAGGAAATCCAGCAGTTGCTTCTTGACGAGCCGATCGGGAATGTCTGAACCAAAGAAATAGAGCGGATACGACAGGAAGAACATCATCAAGATGATGATGATGTTGGCGGTATTGATAACCAGCAAGCCGAATACCGTAAACTCAGCTCCTGCCGGCAAGACAATGGAATAGGGGAAGATTCCGATGGCCGGCGTCAGGAAGGCAATTTGCAGGTATGCCATTCGGCGCGCCGTTGATTTCGTCAGACAGCGCTTTCGCGCGCGTTGAACATTATTGAAGGCGAATCCGCTAGCCAGCGCGAAATACAGCAGATATACCAGAAACGCCCCGCCCGCTTGAATGCTCAATGAATCTTGAACGTCGACGAATTGAACGAGCGAGTCGGAGAAAGCGACGGACAGTAGAAAGCCGGCGCCAATCAAATAAAGAACGCGGATAACCCGGCGCCGGCGACCGCGAGATGGCAAGCCGGTGGTTGCTAGCAGGGCATCCGACAAGTGATAGATAGCCGCCGGGACAAAAGCGATGCCGATCCACTGAAGACGCGAGGCGATCTCGTGGGCGGCGTTGTCCGGCCCTAAGGCAATAAATGCGTCGGAGACGTAGGCAGAAGTAACGCAGGCCAGGACGACCGCGGATGATTTGGCGACGCGGTTGTTCAGATTCCGCGTCAGATTAAACAGCAACAGCGAGACCGCGATAATCGCATTACTCGCGGTCAAGGTCTCGTTGACTGTCAGCAGAAGAGCCGTTAGCAGATTCAAGGTTTACCCGAGACGCTACGATGGGCCGTTAATCAGTCTCTAGTTTAGCAAAATCCAGGCGCGCTACTGCGATCAGATGGACAGGCTGAAGAACACGGCGATTTCTCGGTTGGCAAAATGGTGATCGTTGAAGCCGCAAAAGCTAAAGCCAAGCGCCTGCGCGAATTGGATGCAGGGGTAGTTGGTCGTTGGTATCTCGAAGATGATCTGCCGCAGGTTAAACTCGCTGGCCCAGACGCGGGCTACATGGACAAGCCGGGAGCCCAGGCTGCGGCGGCGGTACAGCCGGTCGATGACAATGTCTTGCAGATAAGCAACATGGCTCTTCTCATCAACGCGCAAGGTGATGAAACCCAGCAATTGATTGGAATTCTGGTCCTGAATCACGATGAAACAGTAATCGCGCCGCAAGGCGATTTCGAGGTCAATCGGGTCTGTGACATGGCGGGATTCAAGACGCCGCGGCAATCGCTGCCGGCGACAGTTGACCTGTATCTCGTCGGCGCCGTCTTGCACGGTCATTTGCCAGACGTGTTCGCTTTGAAAGTCGCTATCCAGCGCTAGGCATATAGCGATGTCCTCCGCCACCGCGTCGCGGAAAATCATCTGGGAGGGGTCAAGCGCCGCATTCTTCATAACTCTGTTTCTCGGTTAGCTTTCATCAAGGCGGGGCACGGGGGAGGCCGTTGTCGGGCAAAGAAACGACTCCAAACGCGGCGGACGCCTGGAGTCAGCTGTAACCATTCGAATCCCGCCTGTTCCGGACGAGCCGGAGGCGGTCGCTATACCTCGTAGAGATAATCCTTGAGAATCACGTGGGCCGACGATTGGCGCAGGCGGTTCAGCGCCTGAGCTTCCAGCTGCCGCACACGTTCCCGCGTGACGCCGATAGTCTGGCCAACCTCTTCAAGCGTGTAGACGCGCCCGTCGGCAAGGCCATAACGCAGTCGCAGGATCTGGGCCTCACGGTCGGGCAGTTTATCAAGCGCCTGCTGAAGCTGTACATGCAGCAAGTGGGTCGCCACTTCTTCAGACGGCGCCGGGCTATTGCTGTCTTCGACGAAGTCACCGAAAGTGGAATCGCCCTCGTCATCAATCGGCGTCTCCAGGCTGACGGGCCGCCGCGAGATCTCTAGCAAGTTTTCAACCTTGTCGGGCGTCGTATCCATGCCGGTCGCCAATTCGTCGATCTTGGGTTCACGGCCCAACTCTTGCAGCAACTGCAACTGCACGCGGCGCATGCGATTCAACTGATCGCCCATGTGCACCGGTACGCGAATCGTACGGCCCTGGTCAGCCACGGCGCGGCTGACCGCCTGGCGAATCCACCAGGTGGCGTAGGTGCTGAACTTGTGCCCGCGTTGGTACTCGAACTTATTCGTGGCGCGGATTAACCCGATATTGCCTTCCTGAATCAGATCGAGGAAGGGCACGCCGCGGCCGATGTATTTCTTGGCAACGCTGATGACCAGCCGGGCATTTGCGCGGATCAAGTGCTCCTGCGCACTATCGCCGTCCATTATTGTCTCGCGCAGCCGCTGTTCTTCGCTCCAGCTCAAGACTTCGATCTGCTCTTCTTCCGGTTCTTCCAGACGCGCGCGGGCGAACACAGCCGCCTCCATGCGCTTGGCTAACATGACCTCTTCTTGCGCCGTCAATAGCGGGACGCGCCCAGCTTCTTTGAGATACAGGCCGACGACATCATCCGTGTCGAGAGCGGCCTGGTAACCGGCATCGCTGGTCAAGTCCTTCTTCAGGACCCGCAGCAGGGCGTCGCGCTCGTCTTTGTCCTCAACTTCGGGGAGGGCGGCCAATGGGTCGACGTCAGGCTTGTCATCCTTGGCAGCATCGTCGACGGGGACTTCCTCGTCAACTTTCGCGGGCGCCGGGATAACGTCAATGCCGGCCTCCAGCAAGCTATCCATCAAGTCGTCGAGCAGAGCCACGTCGCCTTCGACATCCGGCAATAACTCCAGAATGTCACTGTAGGTGACAAACCCGGTCAACCTGGACTTTTCGACCAGTCGCTTGAGGATCACTTCCCGCTGCGTCAATTCCTTTACGTTGTCTAGCACTGCTACCACTGACACGCCTTTCTGCTGTCGATCAGACACCAATTTCGCCACACGCAATCTAAACTTGGTTCCATCTGCTGGCAGTTGAAACCGCAAAATAACTATTCTTCATTCATGCGCTGCCATTCTTAAGCTAATACAACATTCGGCAGCGATGGTCTTGCTTATCGCGGAAGCGCTCATTCGCTTCCGAAGGCGAGGCGCGGCGTCGATATGAAGCCGGCCGCATCCCGTTCCAAGAAAACAATTTAACGCGGATTCAATTACTTGTCAAGTTTTTGCTCAGATTACGTTGTAATGCCCGCTCTTTACTGACAATTGCCCGCAATTGCACCTAAGGTAATTGCACTGAAACGCAGCGTCTATGCTCGCGCGGCACACTCTTTGGCCGGCAGACTTCCGCATTGGCGCAACGCTGCCCGAAGCATATGTTACACTAAGATAGTATACGGCGCTTGAGAACAACATCCGTGCAAACAAGCACTCGCTTTCCGCTGATTCTGAAATTGCTGCTGGGCCTGGGCGGTGTCTGGCTGGCGCGCCACAGAAACGAGCCGAAGCGCAAGCTAAAGAGGAAGCCCCGGCCGGAAGATCGGAGCGTTCTTTCGAACGTGGCGCAACGAGTGACAGTGCAGCGTCTCGCGGAGCCTCGTGAAATTCGACAGGAATCGACCGAGGTTGAACTGTGCCTAGGCCTTGAAGTCGAGCTGGAAATGGGCATTCGGCGCGGACGCAATTGACCGATGGGATTCGCTCGCGCGCATTGCCCGCGATCTTCGTGTATTGTGCACAAGGAAAATTCAAAAGTGCATAATGTTGCGCAGCTCCGTTGACGAATCCTCGATGTTTAACTAGAATGCAAATGTCTCCAGATCAAAGCGGACCGGATATGTCAGTCGCATCGCAGTGTATCAGGCGTCGCCCGCGCACAATCTACGAGTTCAGTGCGGGCCCTTTGTGTTGGTGACAATTGGCTTGACCCCAGACTGGGAAAATCGCCCTGATCTCGAAACTACGGTCAGGGTTTTTTGTTTGTGGAGGTCGCAACAGTGAAAGACATACGAGCGGGTGTTTATGGCGGATCGGGCTATGCGGGGCTGGACCTGGTGGAGATTTTGTCCGCGCATCCCGGCGTGGAGCTGCAGTTTGCCACATCGAATACTTATGCCGGCGAACCCGTGCCGGGTACCGAGTTAAGCTACATTCCGGCGGCGGACGCCCGACCCGACGATGTAGATGTCATCTTCCTCGCCTTGCCGCACAAGGCCTCCGCAGCTGTGGCAAAAGCGGGTCTTGAGGCCGGCGCGAAAGTGGTAGACCTGTCGGCTGATCTGCGCCTGGATACGCCCGAAGCTTACGAACAGTCCTATCACAGTCCACATCCGCATCCGGAATTGCTGCCGGCGCCCTATGGCCTGCCCGAGATCAATCGCGCTGAGTTGCAAGGCGCTGATGTCGTGGCGACGCCGGGCTGCTACCCGACCACGACTTTGCTCGGGCTGTATCCGCTGCTGCGATTTGGGGCGCTGCGCGACGATGCGCCTATCATTGTAGATGCCAAGTCGGGCGTTACCGGCGCCGGGCGCAAACCATCGCTGACCACGCATTTTGCCGAAGTCTATAGCAATCTCATTCCCTACAAGACGGGCCGCGCGCATCGCCACGTTGGCGAATTGGAGCAAGAAGCGCACAAGGTCAGCGACGCCGTCGGGCCGGTGATATTTTGTCCGCACCTTTTGCCGGTGGATCGCGGACTGATGTCGAGCATCTACGTCAGTCTCAATGGCTCAATGGCCAGCGATCAGGCGCATGACGCCTACCTGGAGATTTATGGCGGCGAAGCGCTGGTGGATGTCCTGCCGCTTGGCGAGCAAGCGACCTTGAAGCATGCCGTAAAGACCAACAAATGCGTCATCAGCATTACGCCGGTGCTGGATAACTATGCGCATATCACCAGCGTCACAGACAATTTGCGCAAAGGCGCTGCCGGGCAGGCGGTGCAGAATATGAATCTGATGTTTGGACTCGACGAGACCCTGGGCTTGCTGTAGTGGAACGAAACATTTGCGTCGTAAAGATTTCCGGGCATTGCCTGGATGACGAGTTGCTGCTGCGCCAATTCGCCGCTACGGTGGCGGGGTCCAGCGAGCGCGTGGTCATCGTACATGGCGGCGGCAAAGAGATAACGCGCTTGCAGCAACAGCTGAACATCGAGCCGCGCTATGTAGATGGCTTGCGGGTTACCGACGCCGAGTCGCTGGCGCTGGTGGAGATGGTGCTCTGCGGCGCCGTTAACAAACGTCTGGTGCGGCATTTGCTAGCCGCCGGCGTGGACGCGCAGGGGCTGTCGGGCGTGGATCGCGGCTTGGTGCGGGCGCGGCAGATGCAGCATGATTCGGTCGACATGGCTTATACTGGCGAGGTGGAGGCGGTGCGGCCGCAAGTCATCTGCGACCTCTTTGAGCTCGGTGTGACGCCGGTGATCGCCCCGGTGAGTTTGGGAGCGGGCAGCAACTTCAACCTGAATGCCGACCCGGTGACCAGCGCCATCGCCCCGGCCATTGCGGCCAAAAAAGTGGTATTCATTTCCAATGTCGCCGGCGTAATGGTCGACGGCGCGCTTATGCGGAGCATCACTCGGGCGCAGGCGCAAGCTTATATCGAGGGCGGTGTCATCGCCGGCGGGATGATTCCCAAGGCGCTGGCGGCGCTTGAGGTATTGTCGGCGGGAATACCGGAAGCGGTCATCACGGACCTGGATGGCTGGAGCAACAATGGCGGAACCACGTTTATTGAGAGGGAACGATAGGGGAATCTATGTCAATTACGGCCGAAGTGATTCAGAAAGATCAGCAATTTAGTGTGCCGGTGGCGGCGCGTCCCGACTTTGTACTGGCGCGCGGCGAGGGTGTCACGCTTTATGACGCCGACGGCAAAGCCTACACCGACTGGGTAGCTGGTATCGCCGTCAACGCGCTGGGATATGGCGACAAGGAATTGATGGATGCCGTCGGGCAGCAGATGGACCGCGGTCTGATCCACGTCAGCGGCTTGTATCATACGCAGGCGCTGGCCGAGCTGGCCGAATTGCTCTGCGCCAATTCTTTCGCTGACAAAGTCTATTTCTGCAACAGCGGCGCCGAAGCCAATGAAGGGGCGCTGAAGTTCGCGCGTAAGCTGGCATATATGAATGAGCAGCCGAACAAGACCAAAGCCGTCAGTTTTACCAAGGCCTTTCACGGGCGCACTATGGGCGCGCTGGCGATGACGCCTAGCGAAAAGTACCAGACGCCATACAAACCCATGATGCCGGGTTCGGTCGTGGGCGAGTTCAACTCTATTGAGAGCGCTGCGGACTGCATCGACGCCGATACAGCCGCGGTTATCGTCGAGCCGATTCAGGGCGAGGGCGGCATCAATATCGCCACGCCTGAATTCCTGCAGGCGCTGCGCCGGCTCTGTGATGAACACCATGCGGTGCTGATTTTCGACGAGATTCAGTGTGGACTGGGGCGCGCCGGCGATTTGTGGGCGCACTCATTCGCGGGTATTTCGCCGGACATCATGACGCTGGCCAAGCCCTTGGCTGGCGGACTGCCCGTTGGCGCGATCCTGACCACCGACGCGGTAGCCGGCGCGATGAAGCCGGGCGATCACGGCTCAACATTTTCCGGCGGCGCCGTCGTGATGCGCGCGGCGGAAGTCGTGATCAACCGTGTGCTCAGCCCTGGCTTCATGGAGCATGTCGCGGAAGTCGGCGAATACTTGCTCGAGCGTTTGTCCGAGATCAACAGCCCGCATATCACCGATGTGCGCGGCCGCGGACTGATGGCGGGCGTCGAGCTGGATATAGCGCCCGCAGGCGTCGTCAACGCGGGTTATGAGCATGGTCTGCTGCTGGTCAGCTCGGGAACAAATGTCATTCGTTTTGTGCCGCCGCTGATCGTCGAGAAGCAACATGTGGACGAGTTGATCGAGAAGCTGACGCATATTCTGGAGGAGATCGATGTCGAAGATTAGCCCATCGATTGATTCGGTCGCGGGCTTTCGCGCCGCCGGCGTGCATGCCGGGTTAAAAAAGCAGGGCGCGCTAGACTTTTCCCTGGTCGTCAGCGACGTGGATTGCGTCGCGGCGGGCGTCTTCACGCGCAACAAAGTTAAGGCGGCGCCGGTTCTGCTGGACATGGAGCGCGTGGCGAGCAATCCCGAATCGATCCGAGCCGTGGCCACCAATACCATCAGCGCCAACGCCTGCACGGGATCAATTGGGCTGGCAAACGCGCGGGCCACGTCTGACATGTTGGCTGACGCGCTTGATATCTCGGCGGAGCAAGTGCTGGTGATGTCAACCGGCGTCATTGGCACGCACCTGCCGATGGAGAAAATCGCGCGCGGCGTTGAGCTTTCGAGATCGAATCTCGGCGATGACTGGCGCGCCGCCGCCGCCGCCATCATGACAACGGACACGCGTCCCAAACTGGGCTCGCTGCGCGTCGAAACGGAAGATGGCAGCTACACTGTGGCCGGCATGGTCAAAGGCGCCGGCATGATTGCGCCCAATATGGCCACCATGCTGAGCGTGATTGTGACGGACGCTGCCCTGAGTACGTCCTCCGCCAACGACGCCTTGCGGAGCGCGACTCAGGAGAGCTTCAACCGGATCGTCGTCGATGGCGATACCAGTACCAACGATACGGTGCTTCTGCTTGCAAATGGCGAAAGCGGCGTTGCGCCGACGAGCGAAGAGGATCTGGCCGGCTTTCAAGACGCGTTGAGCGAGCTCTGCCGCTATCTGGCGCAAGAGGTGGTGCGCGACGGCGAAGGCGTCACCAAGTTCGTCACGCTGGACGTCATCAATGCGGACAGCGAAGAATCAGCCGAGCGAATCGGGCAGACTATCGGCGCTTCGGTTTTGACCAAGTCGGCTTTCTACGGAAGCGACGCCAATTGGGGCCGAATTGTGGCGGCGGCCGGGCGAGCTGGCACGGCATTTGAACCCGACAGCACATCGCTTTGGGTGGCTGCCGGCGAGTCGCTGGCGGAGCATCAACGCGGTCTTGAGATCTTCAGCGGCGGCATGCCCACCGACTACCGGGAAGCGGATGCCGCCGAGATCATGGCCGAGCCATCCATAACGTTCACGCTCGATTGCGGCATGGGCGGGGGCTGCGCAACCATCTGGACTTGCGACATCAGCCACGACTACATTTCCATTAACGGCGACTACCGGTCCTGAGTTATGCAGGCTGTTCTGGTTCTGGAGGACGGGCGGGTATTCCCCGGCGAAGGCTTCGGCGCGCTTGGCGTGTCGACCGGCGAGATTGTCTTCAATACTTCAATGACCGGTTACCAGGAGATCCTGACCGACCCCTCATACCATCGGCAAATCATCACGATGACGGCGCCGCATATCGGCAATACCGGCATCAATTTGGAAGATCCCGAATCGGGCAAAGTGTGGGCGGCCGGATTCGTCGTGCGCTCGCTCAGCCCCATCGTCAGCAATTGGCGCAATCGCGGCGATCTGGCGTCATACCTGGAGCAGCACAATATCATCGGCGTCACCGGCGTGGCGACGCGCGCGCTGGTGCGGCATATCCGTGACCGGGGCGTGATGCGCGCTGCGGTGGCGCACGGCAAGGCTGCCGACGACGCCGACGGCCTTATACAGACGGCGCGCAACGCCATCGACATGTCCGGCGCCAACCTGGTTGATGAAGTCTCGGTTGCCCAAGCTTACGACTGGCATGAAACGAGCGATTCTCGCTGGTATGGCGATTCGCTTGGCGCTGCCGAGAGCCCTCTGGTCATCGCGTACGACTTTGGCATCAAGCGCAATATCCTGCGCATGCTGACCGATCGCGGGCTGCGCGTCAAAGTTGTGCCGGCCTGGACGCCCGCTGCCGAAGTGGCGGCAATGCATCCGGCCGGGGTTTTCCTCAGCAATGGACCGGGCGACCCTGCTGCGGTGAAGTACGCCATCGCCAATATAAAAGCCTTGCTGGGTCAGGTACCGATATTCGGTATCTGCCTTGGTCATCAGATCTTGGCGCTGGCGCTGGGCGGCGTCACCGAGAAGATGCGTTTCGGGCATCGCGGCGGCAACCAGCCGGTGAAGAATCTGGCCAGCGGCGAGGTCGAGATCGCGGCGCATAATCATGGCTTCGCGGTGTCAGCGGCCAGCGAATTGGGCGGCGGCGAAATCACACACCTTAATCTCAACGACAACACGGTTGCCGGGTTGCGGCATAAGCAGCTGCGCGCCTTCAGCGTGCAATACCATCCCGAAGCCTCGCCGGGCCCGCACGACTCCTTGTATCTCTTCGACGAATTTGTCGATGCGCTGCGGGCGCATGACCCCAAGCCGGCTCACTCTCGCTGAAAGGACGCCATGCCAAAGCGCGCTGACATAGACAGCATCATGATTATCGGCTCGGGACCGATTGTGATCGGCCAGGCTTGCGAGTTCGATTACAGCGGCGTGCAGGCTTGCAAGGCGCTGAAGGCTCAGGGCTATCGCGTGGTGCTGGTCAATTCCAACCCGGCCACGATCATGACCGACCCGCAGTTTTCCGATGCGACCTATATCGAGCCATTGACGGCGGAGATCTGCGAAAAGATCATCGCGCAGGAGCGACCGGACGCCTTGCTGCCGACAGTCGGTGGGCAGACGGCGCTCAATCTGGCGGTGCAGCTGCAAGAGCGCGGAGTGCTGGATCAGTACGGCGTCGAGTTAATCGGCGCTACATTGACGAGCATTCAACTGGCTGAAGACCGCCAACTCTTCAACGAAACCATGACCGAAATTGGCCTGCAAGTGCCAGAGAGCAAGGTCGTCAGCAGCGTGGACGGCGCGCTGGATTTCGCCGCGCAGATTGGCTTCCCGATTCTGATCCGCCCCTCCTTTACTATGGGGGGCGCTGGCGGCGGCGTAGCTTACGATGCCGAAGAGCTGCGGCAAGTCGCGTCCAACGGCATCCACCAGAGCCCGGTCGGGCAAGTGCTGGTCGACAAGAGCCTGCTGGGCTGGAAAGAATACGAACTCGAGTTGATGCGCGACGGCGCAGGCAATTTCGTCGTGGTCTGCTCGATCGAGAATCTGGACCCTATGGGCGTGCATACCGGCGACAGCATCACCATCGCGCCGGCGCAGACGCTGACCGACCGCGAACTCCAGCGACTTCGCAATATGTCGCGCCAGATCTTCGACCGCGTCGGCATCACCACCGGCGGGGCCAATGTGCAGTTCGCCATCAATCCTGAAGACGGCGAAGTCAAGGTCATTGAGATGAATCCGCGTGTGTCCCGCTCCTCCGCGCTGGCCAGCAAAGCCACCGGCTTTCCCATCGCCAAGATCGCGGCGTTGGTGGCGGTCGGCTTCACGCTGGATGAGATTCCCAACGACATCACGCTCAAGACGCCCGCAAGCTTTGAACCGTCGCTGGATTATATTGTTGTCAAGATTCCGCGCTGGGACTTCAAGAAGTTCGCCGGGGCCGACCCGGTATTGGGCCCGCAAATGAAAGCGGTGGGCGAGGTCATGGCGATCGGCCGGACTTTCCCCGAAGCCTTGCAGAAGGGCGTACGTTCGCTGGATATCGGCATCGACGGTTTTGGCAGCGAGATTGATGCCCATCAGCCAGCCGAGGTGTTGAGCGTGCCAACGGCGCAGCGTCTGTTTCAAGTCGCCAGCGCCATTGCCGATGGCATGACCGGCGAAGAAATCGTGCAACAGACGCTCTTTGATCCCTGGTTCGTGCAACAAATGCGCGATCTGATGCAATTGCACGATACGGTCATTCGCAAAGGGCTGCGCCTGAGTGACTTGGACGAGCGAGACTTGTATCGGCTCAAGCGCTACGGCTTCAGCGATGCTTACATTGCGCGTCTCGTCGGCCAGGATGAGATCAGCGTGCGGGATTATCGCAAAGCCCTGGGCGTCATCGCCAACTTTTACCGCGTCGATACCTGCGCGGCTGAATTTGAAGCCATGACGCCTTATTTGTATTCGACCTACGAAATGGAAGACGAAGCGGCGCCGTCGGACCTACCCAAGGTGATGATCCTCGGCGGCGGACCCAATCGCATCGGCCAAGGCATCGAGTTCGATTATTGCTGCGTTCACGCCTGCTTCGCGCTGAAGGAACTGGGTTATGAAACCATCATGGTCAACTGCAATCCGGAGACGGTGAGCACAGACTATGACACGGCGGACCGGCTGTATTTCGAGCCCTTAACGGCGGAAGATGTCATGAACATCGTCGACAGAGAGCAGCCCGATGGCGTGCTGGTGCAATTCGGCGGGCAGACGCCGCTGAATATTGCCCGCGATCTGGCGGAGATGGGCGCGCCGATCTGGGGCACGTCAGTTGACACAATTGATTTGGCCGAAGACCGCGAGCGCTTCAATGAATTGATGCGCCGGCTCAATATCGCGCAGCCGGCGGGCGCGACGGTGCGGACGCGCGAAGAGGCGGCGACAACGGCGGCTGCCATCGGCTATCCGGTGCTGATTCGCCCCAGTTATGTTTTGGGCGGGCGCGGCATGGCGATCGTCTTTGACGAGGGGCAACTGCTGGCCTGGCTGGACGACAATGTGGAATGGAGCGGGCATCCGGTGCTGATTGATCAGTTTCTGGATGACGCCTACGAGGTCGATGTCGACGCGCTCTGCGACGGGACGCAGGTAACCATCGGCGGCATCATGCAGCATATCGAGGAAGCGGGCGTGCACAGCGGCGACTCGGCTTGCGTCGTGCCACCCTACAAAATCAGCTATTTTCATCTGGACATAATCCGTGACCATACCCGTCGCATTGGTCTGGCGCTGGGCGTCAGAGGGCTATTCAACATTCAGTTCGCCGTCAAAGACGACGAGGTCTACGTGCTGGAAGTGAATCCCCGGGCCAGTCGCACGGTGCCCTTCATCAGCAAAGCCACCGGCCGACCGCTGGCCCGTTATGCGGCGCAGATTGCGGCGGGCAAGAGTCTGGCGGAACTTGGCTTTAATGAGGAGCCGGACGTAGCCGGTTTCTTTGTGAAAGAAGCGGTGTTTCCCTTCCAGAAGTTCCCCGGCGTCGACGCCAGGCTGGGGCCCGAAATGCGCTCGACCGGCGAAGTGATGGGGCACGCCTCAAGTTTCGGGCACGCATTTGTCAAGTCGCAAGCCTCGGCTGGTTCTCCGCTGCCGGAAGCTGGTACAGTATTTATCAGCGTAAATGATTTCGACAAACCCGTGGTCGCCAAAATCGCGCGTGACTTGGAAAAACTCGGCTTTGCGCTGGTGGCGACGGATGGGACTTCGCGTTGGCTGAATCAGGTCGGCATCAAGACCGGGCGAATAAACAAACTATCGCAAGGCCGGCCGCATATCATTGATGCCATGCAAGACGGAGAAGTCGACCTGGTGATCAACACGCCACTCGGCAGCCAGGCGCACGAAGACGGCGTCGCCATCCGCAGCCGGGCCTACGCGCTCGGCATCCCCATCGTCACGACCATGAGCGCTGCCGCCGCCACCGTGCAGGGCATCAAGCGCATGAGCGAGAAACCGCTGAGCGTTCGCAGCTTGCAGGCGCACTATGCGGCGGTCACCTAAGGTTAGCAAGGACGAGGCAAGGTCTATGGCGCTGGCATATGAGCGATACCTAAAAGAGGTCTTGATCGACGAGCCCACTTTGCAGAAACGCATCGCCGAGCTCGGCGCCCAGATTTCGAAGGACTATGCCGACTGCAAGGACCTGATGCTGCTCTGCATACTAAAGGGTGGCGTGATGTTCTTGTCCGACCTGTCCCGCCACATTCTGACGCCGCATATGATCGACTTCATGGCGGCCAGCAGTTACGGGCCGGGCGCGCGTCAATCGTCCGGTTCCGTGCGCATTGACATGGATCTGCGCATGGATGTGAAGGGCAAGCACGTGCTCGTCGTTGAGGACATCATCGACAGCGGATATACACTGGCCTTTGTCATCAAGACGCTGCAGAACCGCGAGCCGGCCAGCTTGAAGCTTTGCGCGCTGCTCAACAAGCAGTCGCGCCGCGAAGTAGACATCAAGGTCGACTACATCGGCTTTGATATCGAGAACAAATATGTCTTCGGCTACGGCCTGGATCTCGATGAGCGCTTTCGGAATCTGCCCTTCGTCGGCGTGGCCCGCCTGGATGCCCTGGGCGATGAATGACCCGCTCCCGCAACTGTCATGGACCGACTTTGTCTATGACATTGCCCATCTGCTGAGAACGCGCGAAATCGCTACGCCCCTCTATCTTGTTGGCGGCGCCGTTCGCAATGCCTACTTGCGGCGCGCCACAAATGATGATATCGACATCGCAGTTAATGGCGACGCCGTCAGCGTGGCGCGACGAGTCGCGGACCGGCTGGACGGCGACATCTACGTCATGGACCGCGAGCGCGGCGTCGCGCGAGTTATCGTGACGCTACAGGACAAACGCATTTGCGTGGACTTTGCGCGTTTCCGCGGCGACACGTTGGAGCAAGACCTGCGCGATCGCGACTTCACCATGAACGCGATGGCTGTTGATCTGCTGGGTGATTTGCAGCTGCTAATTGATCCACTCGGCGGCATATCGGATTTGCGCCAAAAGGCTCTGCGCTGCTGCTCTGCGACTTCGTTGGCGGACGATCCGGTACGAATCTTGCGCGCGGTACGCATGAGCGCTCAGTTTGACTTGAAGATTCATCCCGAAGCGGCCAAACAGATCCCGGCGCTGTCGGCTGAGCTGGCGCAGGTATCGGGCGAGCGCGTTCGCGACGAGCTTTTCAAACTGCTCAGCTTGGAGCGAGCGGCGCGGGCGCTGCGCGTGCTGGTGCACATGAACTTGCTGCAAGCACTGATGGCGCCGCGGCGCGCTGGCGAAAATCGCGAAGGGATGGCCGGGCTTGGTCCCGAAACCTGGAGCGTCTCGCTAGCCGTGGTCGAGCGTATGAGCGCGCTGCTCACGGCTGTCAGTTCCCGGCGCACCGACAATACGGCGGCGGCATTTGACCTGGGCATGCTGGTCATTCAGCTGGATCGCTTTCGCGCGGCGCTGCAGGCTCACCTTGCGCAGGAGTACGGCAAGTCCCGGTCGCATGCGGAATTGCTGCATTTGGCCGCGTTGCTGCATAATCGCCCGCAGGCTGATATCGACTCCTTGCTGGCTGCGCTTAAACTGTCGAGCGCGGAAGAGCGCAATCTCCTCCGCGCCGTCGCAAACTATCGGCGGCTCAGCGACCGGCAGTCATTGTCGGCGCTGGATGCACATCGATTCTGGTACGAACTGGGCGCCGGCGGCATTGATGCCATCCTGCTGGGGGCCGCGCAATTTCTGGGAACTCATCGCAGTGGCATTGGACAGCGTGAATGGCTGGCATTTGTCGACTCCGTAACGACTTTGTTGGATGCCTACTTCAATCGCTACGACGAGATCGTCGATCCCACGCTGCTGCTCGATGGCAATGACATCCGCCGGCTCTGCCAGCTCAAGCCCGGACCAGCCGTCGGCGAGCTGCTAACGGCCTTGCGGGAAGCGCAAGTGACGGGCGCCGTGCAGACCGCAAGCGAGGCTGCCAATTTTGTCGTCAGGCAGGCCGCGAGCGGCGAGAACTAGGCGGGTTACGGCGCCTCTGGAATTTCCTCGGCGCCTGTTTCTCCAGCGACAAAGCGAAAGAATAGCAGCATGGTTCCGCCGTATCTGCGTTGGTCCTTTAATTCGAGATGCGCAAAACTCAGCGCGGCATCGAATTCTCTGGGATCAATCTGCACGATGATACGGGTATCCGCGTGACGCCAGTCGGCGTTCTGCTCCAGCGCGCGCAGACACTTGTGCCAAATGTCTTGGTACTGTGGCGGGGCGATATAAATGTAATCAAAGTGGCGCTGGGGCGGCCGGCTCAACAGCTGGAAGGCATCTCGCCTTACTACGGCCGCGCTGTCCGACAGCCCGGTGTGGTCGAGATTATCGCGAATGACCCGGCAAGCGCGTCGATTCAATTCAACGAATAGGGCGAAGTCCGCGCCTCGGCTGAGCGCTTCAATGCCGACGCTGCCGGTGCCGGCAAACAAGTCGAGGAAACTCGCCCTGTGGATGTCGCTGCCGATGATGCTGAACAGGGCCTCTTTGACCCGGTCCATCACTGGACGCGTACTGTCCCCGGGCACGGCTCTTAATTTCATGCCGCGCGCTCTGCCGGCGATCACGCGCAAAGACATCGTCAGGCTTGCGTTTCTGCGCCGCTGCGAACGGCGCGCATATTGGACAGCGGCAGGTTTATGCGGCCGTCCCCGCTGCCTGAGACAATCAGCCGCCGCGATTCAGTCTGGATGAGCGCCTCGCGAATGGCGGCATGGATGAGCGTTGGCGTGCCTTTGAGCAGATGCTCCACATCATGAAGCCCGCCGCAAGCAGCGAAGCTGAATTCAGCGGACGCCTTGGCCAGGCTGTCGGAATCCTGGCGCGTATCCCAGTTCAAGGCTTGTATGGGCAGATCGCTGAAAAGCGACAGCATGGGCGACGGACCCGCGACCTGCACGATATTCAGCCACCAGTGTTCCGGCAGAGCCGAGAGGATGTTCAGCAAATGGGGCAGCGCATGCGTCCGGTATTCTTGTTCGGACATGGTATTGTGGTTGGCGAATTCTGTGACGAGGAATACGCCGGCAAGACTGGAAACTTTTTTCAGTGTGTCCAGGAAGCGCATTGTGCTTTCCGTCAGCTGATTTAATCCGCTGCGCAGACGGTCCGGCCGCAGTCGCATATCCCGCAGCACTTTTTGCCGCCCGGCCATTTGCGTTGCTTGAATGAAGGGACTATAGACGGTTAGCAATACTGGAACCGCTTCGGCTTGCAGCGCCTGGCCGATCAGCCGCGCGCACTGCGCCTGCTGCAGCAGGTTGCCGCGCGCCGGGGACAGCGGCCGAATCTCGGTCCAATCCAGCGAACGCCCGACCACTCGCTTGGTGATCTTGCGTATGCCCTGCGCGTCGCCATCCCAGTAGACTTGAACGCCGAAATCGACGACCTGGTATGCGCGCGATGGCATCAGGCGAACGAAATCCCAATTGTAATCATGCTGAAAATCGATGGTGGATCGCGCTAAATCGGCATAGCGTTGGTCGTCGCCGGGCCAATGCCGCCATAGGGCGACCGGCGCGCGATCGACCGTTTCGCCCGCGATCGCGCGCTCGAGTCGTTCGCGCTTCTGCATCGTTTGGCTAGCTGGCCGCGCCCACGTCCTCAAGACGCTGATTCAGCATCCGCGTGAGCATCATGTAGCGGTCGTCAGCGCTGCTGTCGAGGTCATTATCGCCGAGATGCCCTTCGGCCTGCGAAGTCTGCTGCACTGCTGAAAGCGCTTGCTCGGTATTATCGAGCGCTGTCTGGAAGGCCACCCCCGCGGCTTCATTCTCGCCCAGGGCTTTATGCGCCAGTCCCAGCCCGTAGTGCGCATCCACGTTGGCCGGATTGGCCTCAATTATGCTGCTGAACATGTCGATCGCGCCTCTGGAATCGCCATCGCGGTGAAGGCGCCAGGCTTGGCCAATCTTTTCTGCCGATGACATAGCGGACATAGGAACTCCTTCTTTCGTAATTGACGCCGCTGCCGCCGATCATGCCTGATTTCCGCGGTCAGCCAACATACTCCGTATTCTACCCTAAACGCGCGACTATGCTAACAATGCGCCGGTTGCGTAGTGTAAACGGCGGGCAGCGATCAAAATGTCTTGCCGCGCTATGATGCCAGTGCTATGCTACGTCGAGCGCGAGGTTAAAATTGCAGACCCTATGGATATAAGACGCGCGCGGGTGGACGACCTGGAAGCGGCCGCTGCGCTCTGGTATGACCGCATGGCCATGCTGCGTGAATCCGCCACTTGGGTTGAGTTCGCGTCTGACGCGATCGACCGCTGGCGTGTGCGCGCCAAGGATTGGATCGATGATGCTGACTGCGCCTTTTTCGTCGCCGAAGCCGATGGACGGATCGTGGGCATGGCGGTCGTCACCATAAGAGCAGGGAATCCCGGCCTGCATCCTGAGCGTAGCGGAGTCTTGATGCAGCTTGCCGTCGATCTGCACCAACCGCACAGCGGATTAAGCGGCCGCTTGATTGAGGCAGCCAAAGCGTGGCTGCTGTCGAACAATATATCCGTGCTTGCTGTTAGTGCGCCGGCGAATTATCCATTGGAAGACGCCTTCTGGCGCGCGCAAGGCGCCACGTTGAGCGCGCGTCAATACAGGCTGCGCTTATGATCAGACTCGCGCGTGAAAGCGATGCCCGGCGCATCGGCGAATTGTGGGAAGAAATGGTCGCCTACCATGCGCAATTCGACGCACTCACATTTCGAGCGGCCGAGAATGGCGCGGAATTGTACGAGCGCCGACTGCTGGAGCGACTGGGCGACCCCTTTTCCCGGGTGCTGGTGGCGGAAGCGGGCGGCGAAGTCGCGGCTTACGTCAGCGCCATGATCGCGGATATCACGACCGAGATGTTTCAGCCGCTGCGCTGCGGGCTGCTGGCCGATATCTACGTCAGCGCGACCTATAGGCGGCGGGGCTTGGGCCGTGGCCTGGTCGAACGGCTTTGCCTCTGGTTTCGCGATCAAGATGTGTCGCGCTTTGAGTGGCACGTCAGCGCCAGGAACCGCGAGGCTTTGGAATTCTGGGAAGCGCTCGGCGGCGAGCCCACGATTCTTCGTATGCGCGCGAATGTGCCGGGAGAGGGAACATGACCGAATTGCTTTATCTTAAAGACAGCTATCTGAAAGAATTCACGGCGACCGTTGTCGGCCATGACCTCAATCAGAACGGCGTCGTTTTGGATCGCAGCGCATTCTATCCCGGCGGTGGCGGTCAGTTGCCCGATCAAGGCGCCTTATTCATCGGCGAGCGGGAGTATCGCGTGACCAATGCGCGTCGAGGCAGCGCGCACATCATTGACGGTGAATTGCCGCCAAAGGGCAGCGCGGTTCGCGGCGTCCTGGATTGGGAGCGTCGCTACAAGATCATGCGCACGCACACGGCGATGCACGTCTTGTGCGGCGTGGTCTGGCGGGATTACCAGGCCAGCGTCACCGGCGGCAATATGGACATTCTGGCCGGGCGCATGGACTTCGAATTCGAGCGCTTGCAGCCGGAAGTGATTGACGAGATTCAGAAGCATATCAATCACGAAGTTAAGGCCGCGCGCCAAGTGCGCACAAAGATCTTGCCGCGCGAGCAAGCCTTCCAGATTCCCGACTTGATTCGCACGAAGATCAACTTGTTGCCCGAGAGCATCACGGAAGTGCGCACGGTCGAGATCCTTGGCCTGGATCTGCAAGCCGACGGCGGAACGCACGTGGCCAACACCAGCGAAGTCGGCAATATTTCCATCACAAAATACAAGAGCAAAGGCGGCATCAACAAGCGCCTCTACGTGGAGATCAGCGATTGATGCGCCATTTGCATCCGGTGCAAGCGCACGAACAATTCGTAGCGGGCGGCGTATACCGCTTCAGCAAAGATGACAAGGCGCTGGACAAAACCGAAGCCTGGACCATCCACAGTCATGCGGACGGAGAGCGCTTCATCCGTATCGACATGGACGCCCGGCGCGAAGAAGGCAAGTCCATCCTGGTGGAAGCCCTGCAAAACCGCAGCGGGGGACTAGCGCGCTGGGATGTACGCTACGAAAACGACAACTTTGAAGGCGGGATCAAGCAACTGCGCGCGAGCTACCTGGTCGTGGATGGGCGGCTGCAAGTGGGCTTCAATATGAATGGCGCCGAGCGTCAGTATCTTGAAGTCGATCTCCCTGCCGGCACACTTATTGACATGCCGCTGCTGATCTTCCGCGGCGAGACGATTCGCGCAATCGCCAATCGGGCGGCCGAGCCTCAACCTATCTTTGTGCCAATGTTTGAGCACGCGCAGCTCTTTCCGGGTAGTCTACAAAGTACGAGCGCTATGATCGACGCAGACGGTGATGATGTGGTTTTCCTGGGCGAGCGAGAGGTCCCTGTATCAAGGTATCGCTACCGCGATCGCGCGGCGGCCTATTGGATCGACGAGCACGGCGTGGTCATCAAGCGCGTGAACGCCTTTAAGCAGCAGGAAATTGTGGTGCAAATCAGCAACTACGTCTCGCCGCAGAATTGATGCGCCGACTGTCGCAGTTCCTTACGACAGCACAATCCAAGAGTCAAGCGACATGTTGAAGCGAATGCAAATCTTCTTCGGGCCGCGCAACTTCCGCGCCTTCGTGGGTTTGCTGGCGATAACCGGCCTGGCCAGCCTGGCGCTGAATGTCTTCTCCGATGCCTCGGATTTAGTACCAGCCCTGCAGACCATGCTGCTGCTGATATTCATTGTTGGCGCCGCCTGGCTGGTGATGTCTCGTTTGCCCACCGAAGAACGCAAGCGCTGGCTGGCGGTCATTCTGCCGTCAATTCTGGTCATGGGCATCGGATCGCTGGCCCTGCCTCAGGCCGCAGGCTTGTTTGTTGGCGCCGGGCTCGGCTGGATGGTGGCGGGCATCTTCATATTCCGGAACATTGGCGGGCCGCGCAGCTACAAAGCGGCCGTGAAGGCAATGCGCAAAGGCGACTACCAGACGGCTGTCGCAGAGATGACCGCGCAGATCAAACAGGAGCCAAAGTGCGCCGAGCACTATCGCTTTCGCGCTGAGCTGCATCGCCTGTCGGGCGACCTGAAGTCGGCGCGTCGCGACTATTCGCGAATGACCGAGCTGGACGCGGACTCCGCAGTGGCTCACAACGGCTTGGCCGAAGTGGAATTGCAGGCCGGGCGCTTCGATGCCGCGCGGCAGGCAGCGCAGATCGCTCAGCAGCTGGCGCCGGATGAATGGGTCACTGCTTACAATCTGGGCATGATCGAAGATCGCCTCGCGGACCATGCGGCGGTCGCGGGCCATCTCACGACTGCGCTGGAGCTAAAGATACCCGATTCTCGACACAGACTGCTGGCGCATTTATACTTATATAGGGCGCATCGTGGGCTGGACAAGCGCGGCGCCGCCGCTACTGCATTAGAGGCGATGAAAAGCGAACGAGCCGGCCTGGAAGAGTGGCAAGTGATAATGAGCGCGGATGAAGCGCAAGCCCTGCGTGATGTGCTCACGGATGACATTGAATCGGCGCGCCGGCTAATTGAGGGCGAGCCAACTGAAGCAGTAGTGGAGTAGGGGAGCAACCGTGTCCTTTCGCCGCCGCATAGCTTGGGGAGCGGTAATTGTATCAGTGGCCTTCGCGGCCTTGGGTTTCATCGTCTTTGCCCTGGGCGTGCTCATTGAGCTGGCGGATGGCATAACACAGCCGCTGGATCCCTATATCTCGCCGGTGATGCAAATGTCGCTCGCCGGGCTCTGTCTGTCGGCGACGATGGTTTTGCTAGGCTTCCTGCTGGTTGGCATCCTGCTGGCGCGGCAGTCCAGGCATTATGGCGCTGGCTATGGCGAAGCCTATCGCCTGATACAGAAGATGCAATTCCCCCAAGCCATTCAATTGCTGGAGCGCGTGCTGGCTGGCGGCAAGATCACGCCGGATCTGCTGATGCTGCTCACCAGCGCCTACGCCTATAACGGACAACTGGCGAAGGCGCAGGAGACGGCTGACCGCGCCGTCGAGATGTTCCCGGGCGACGCCGGCGCCTATATTACGCTGGCCAACGGCTACCGCATGCAGGCGAGTTATGGCGAAGCGGCCATCGCGCTGCAAACCGCGGCGCAGCTTTCCCCGGCGCAGCCGATCGTCTGGGCGGAGCTGGGCTTTGTGCAGCAATTGTCAGGCGAGCATGATTCGGCGATAGAATCCTTCAAACACGCGGCGCTCTATTCCATGCCCTCAATGTATGCGGTGCGTGTCAACTACCACTTGTCGCGCCACTACCTCAAAATAGGCGAGCGCGACAATGCGGAAAGCGCGACGGATCGCATGATCGCGACTCAACACGGTTTGCAGGCATGGAAATCGACGCTGCGCGCGCTGGAAGGCACGGCTTACGGCAGCCTGCTGCACTACGAACTGGAGAAAATCGACGACGCAATCGCCGAGAAGCAGGGCAAGCGGAAGAACGAGACATGATGTTTTTGCGGGACTTTGCGCGGCGTGTTCCCGCTTGGGACGCGTCGGTCAAAGCTTCGCTGGCCCTGGCGCTTCTCGCCTTTGTAATACTTATGGCGCTCGGTCTCGGCGGTCCTCCCGAGGTACGCCTGCCGGCTCGTATCGGCGCTTTCGGCGTGCTGGTGACGGGACAGCTGCTCTTCCTGTGGGGCAATCGACGCGAAATCTCCCCCTATCACCAGGCGCAGCAGCGCTTCATCGCCGGCGATTTCCGCGACGCCAAAGCGATTCTCGAAGCAACGCCCGCCGCGTCGCGCGAATCAGCCGATGCGCTGGTTTTGCTTGGCAACGCTTACCGTCATCTGGCGCAATTTGACCAAAGCCGTAGCATCCTGGAACGGGCGCTGGCGCTTAATCCGCGGCATCATCTGGCCCATTTTAGCCTGGGCAAGCTCAGCCTCATTCTCGGTGATTATGCTGCTGCTCGCGAATCTATTGCGCTGGCTCTGGAGCTCGGCGCGCCGGAAATCGTCCGCTTTGAGTTGGGACAAGCTTGCTTTCTGGCGGGCGATGAGGACGCGGCGCGGCGTATCTTCAGCGATTTGCCTTCCGAATTCAGCGACGAGCAAGAGCAATCGCTGCTGCTGACTTACTACTTGCATCGCCTGGGTGCAGCGGAGCGCCCGCAGGCGGGTATGATCAGCGCCGGCCTGGAGAATATCAGGATGGATGCCGCCAAGTATGCCGATACGATGTACAGCGATCATTTGGCGCAGGTTCTTCTGCATCTGGAGCAATGGCTGGCGGCTGCATAAATCCTTGCGGCACCATACAATGTGACCTGCGCACGGTCACTGAGTCTACCCTTTCGCAATAAATCGGATTACGCCATAATTCGGGCGATTAATTGTTCCCAAAGGGAATCATCAAAGCGAGGAGGTGCTTACGTGGTGTCGCATGGTTACACACCGCGGGCCATTGCCGCATTGATACGTCAACTGCAGTAAGAATCGCATCTCGCAGTGATCGTTTTCGTATCAATGGCATGGAGTGAACGTAAGTTATGTTTAGAGAAGTAAACTCGCAGGTCAACAGCGCAGTCATCAACCGCCTGGAACAGCAGCAGTTGGATTTCTGGCGTTTCCATCGCATATTCGAGCGCACAACCGAGGGACGTGAAGAGGCGCCCCGCTACGTCTTTTACGAGGGCCCGCCCACGGCAAACGGCACGCCGGGCAGCCACCATGTCATGTCGCGCGCCTTCAAGGACATGTTCCCGCGTTACAAAGTGATGCAGGGCTACTACTGTCTGCGGCGCGGCGGCTGGGATACCCACGGTCTGCCGGTCGAGATCGAAGTCCAGAAAGAACTCGGCTTCGAAACCAAGGCGCAAATTGAAGAGTACGGCGTGGCGAGATTTAATGCCATGTGCCGCGCCAATGTCTTTCGCCACATCACCGAATGGGAGAAACTGACCGAGCGCACTGCCTTTTGGGTCAACCTTGATGACGCCTATGTCACCTTTTCCAACGACTATATCGAGAGCGTCTGGTGGATCCTCAAGCAATTCTGGAACAAGGGCTTGCTCTACCGCGGCCACAAAGTCGTGCCTTACAGCCCGTCATCCGGCACGCCGCTCAGCAGCCACGAGGTGGCGCAGGGCTACGAGACGATCGTCGATCCCAGCATCACCGTGCGTTTTCCCGCGCAGGACCGTCCCGGCGTCTATCTCCTGGCGTGGACCACGACGCCTTGGACCTTGCCGGCTAACGCAGCGCTGGCGGTCGGGGCAGATGTCGACTACGTCTGCGTCGAGGGACCGTCGACCGACGGCGAAGGCGTCGAGCAGCTGATTCTCGCCGAAGCGCTCATGGATAAAGTCCTGGATGACGAGGTCGAATACAAGATAGTCGAGCGCTTGAAAGGGCGCGACCTGGAGGGTTGGCGCTACCAGCCGCTCTACAATTTCTTGCCGGTTGAGCAAGATTATGCCTATGTCGTGACTGCCGATTACGTCAGCACGCAAGACGGCACAGGCATCGTGCACACGGCGCCGGCTTACGGCGTGGATGATTTGGCGACCGGCCGCAAGCACGACCTGCCGGTCCTGATCACAGTCGATGAAACCGGCTGCTTTGTCGACGCCGTGTCGAACTTCCGCGGCATGTGGTTCAAAGACGCCGACGCCCATATCATCAAGGATCTGGTCGAGCGCGGCTTGATGTATCGCCACGAGTCCTACGAACACAGCTATCCGCACAACTGGCGCGATGGCTCTCCGCTGATGTATTTCGCTCGCGAGACCTGGTTCATCGACACGCTGAAATACAAACAGACCATGATAGACCTGAATCAGACGGTCAAATGGGTGCCCGAGCATGTGCGCGACGGACGCTTTGGCAACTGGCTGGATGATCTCAAGGAATGGTCGCTGGGGCGGGAGCGCTACTGGGGTACACCGCTGCCCGTCTGGGTCGACGACAAAACCGGCGAAATGCTATGCGTCGGCAGTGTTGAAGAACTTAGCGAACTCGCCGGCAGAGATCTAAGCGAACTGGACCTCCATCGTCCCTACGTGGACGAGGTGACCTTTGAGAATCCCAACGGCGAAGGCGGCACAATGCGGCGAGTGCCGGAGGTCATCGACGTCTGGTTCGACAGCGGCGCGATGCAAGTGGCGCAATGGGCTTATCCGCAGCGCAACAGCGAAATCCTGGAGGAGCAGCATCCGGCGGATTATATCTGCGAAGCGGTCGATCAGACGCGCGGCTGGTTCTACAGCTTGCACGCTATCGCCTCGATGCTGTTCGAGACGGTCGCCTTCCGCAACGTCATCTGCCTGGGACATATTCTGGACGCGCAGGGCCAGAAGATGTCCAAGAGCAAGGGCAATGCCATCGATCCCTGGGTGGTGCTGGAGCAGAACGGCGCCGACGCCTTTCGCTGGTATATGTATACATCCGGCCCGCCCGGGGATTCGCGGCGTTTCTCGCTCAACGCGGTCAGCGACGTCATCAAGAAGTTCTGGTCGACGCTGTGGAATACCTACAGCTTTTTCGTCGCGTACGCCAATATTGACGACTGGACGCCAACTGCGCCCGCGCCGGATGTTGCCGACCGCGATCTGCTTGATCAATGGCTGCTTGCGGAGCTTAATTTGCTGGTCAAGGATGTGACCGCCGCATTTGAAGACTACGACGCGGTGAACGCTACCCGGCCCATTGAAGACTTCGTTGAGCGTTTGAGCAATTGGTACGTGCGATTAAGCCGCGATCGCTTCTGGAAGAGTGAGATCGACGACAGCAAACTTGCGGCTTACGCGACCCTCTACGAAACGCTGACCACTTTGGCCAAGCTGCTCGCGCCGACCATGCCTTTCTTGAGCGAAGCCATGTATCGCAACCTGGTGGCCGACCGCGACGAGTCGCAGGCGCAAAGCGTGCACCTGTCCCGATGGCCCGAGGTCAAGGAATCGCTGATTGATCAGGCGCTCATCACTGAGATGGCGCTGGTGCGCCGGCTGGTAAGTTTGGGTCTTTCGGCGCGTAATGCCGCCCAAACAGGAGTACGACAGCCCCTGGCCGGCGCGCAGTTCGCCCTGCGTGATGTCTCGGAAACGTCAATCGTGGAGCGCCACGCCGAGTTGATCAAGAGCGAGCTGAATCTGAAATCGGTCAGTGTCATGGGCGCAGACGAAGCCAGCGCATTTGAGTCGGCCACAGTTTACAGCCTGAATCCGCTGCCGCGTTTCTTGGGCAAGAAATTCGGCAAGGATTTCAAAGCCATCCAAACCGCCTTGCGCGATGGCGAGCAAGACTTTGTGCGGCCTTTCGCCGAGCGTCTGCTGGCGGGCGACGATATCACGCTGGAACTCAACGGCGCGAGCTTTGAAATCCGCAACGAAGAGTGCGAAGTCAAGGTCACAGTTGAGACGCCGGCCGGGGCCATCGAAGACAACGGATATGTTGTGGCGCTGGATATGCAACTGACATCGGACTTGGTGGAGGAGGGCCTGGCCCGCGAAGTGATCCGCCGCATCCAGAACCTGCGCAAGACGGCTGACTTCGCGCTGGATGATCGCATCGAGATTGTGTACGCCGACGCCTCAAGCGGCATCGACGCGGTGATGCTGCTGTTTAGCGGCTATATCAGTCAGGAAACCTTGGCCGACAGCCTGACCATGGGCGACATCGCCGATGAATTCGTCAGCGAGTCGCTCGATTTGAAGGGCGAAGCCTTGACGATCGGGGTGAAACGCGCTCGCTGATTTAGTCATGTTTAACAAGTTTCCTTGCGGGGCGAATGGCTGGTCCATATTCGCCCTGTTTTTTTGCTTGCTGGACAAGCTATAATTGGTTATAACTTACAAAAGTGCTTTGGTTTATTGTTTATTTCTGGCATTGTTTTGACTTAGCGACCTAAAGAACCGTATCGGTTCGGACTGGAATCTAGCCATGTCAGATAAAAACATCGCCTCCATTCAGTCTCTGCTTCGTTACTCTTTACCCTTGGGCGCCAGCATAGTCGCTGGTGATCCGGAGACTAACGTCAACTGGTCGATCACCATACGCGCGCAGCCGCCGGCATTTCCCGACATTTATGGCGGCGAGTTGGCCCTGGTTTCGATGGATGTCTTGCGCAGTTTCGACAGCCGGCTGACATTGGCGAGTGTCGTGCGGCAACTGGCGGACTTCGGCGTCAGCGCTGTTCTGGCGACCGGCGCAGTCGATCAAGATGCCATTGACGCGGCGAACGACTGTCAGATTGCTCTGTTGACGGCGCCCGAAGAAACCAGCCTGACCACCATCGAACGCGCCGTTAACGCCTTGATTCTGAACCAGTCGGCGCGCCTCACCGAGAGGGCTATCGAGATTCAGCGCCAGTTGACGCGTTTGTCGGCGGAGAATCGCGACCTTAACAGCCTGCTGCAAGTGATGTCGCGTTCAACCGGAAAACCCGTCGTCGTGCATAACGACGCCGGCGCCATGATAACGCAGATATTGCCTTATCTCGGCCGGCGCAGCCTGAATGGGCGCAGTCAGAATATTCAGACTGACAGCGCCGAGTTTCTGGATTGGTTAACGAAGGAGCGTCCCGAGCTGTCGAGCGTAATCAGCGCCAGCCCGCTCGGTTACACCACCGCGCTCAAGGTCGAAAAGCGCGTCGCCGGCTACCTTTCCCTGGTAGACCGCGATGGCAATCTGAACGAGTTCGACCGGCTGGTGCTGACTTATGGCGCCGATGTCTGCGCCATAGAGATGGCCAAGAATCGCGCCATAGCTTCGGCCGTGGAGCAGACCCGCGGCGATTGGATTCAGATGTGGCTGAGCGGCACGCCGGCGGATGACGATCTGCTGCGGACGCGCGCGCAGCAAGCCGGTTTTGAACCGGGCGAGCAGTTTGTGGTGGCCGTTTACCGCGCGGTCAATGAAGCCGGGCAATCGCTGCCGCTGGAGCCGGTAATCTCGTTGGTTCGCGACGATGTATCGCGGCGGGGCGTCAGCGGAGCGGTCGGCCAGTACGTTGACGCGATTGTCGGCTTGTATCCGCTTGAGGACGACAGCAGCGCCCTGGCGCGCTCGCGCTCGTCTGTTGAAGCGGTTCGCGAACAGCTGGCTTCGCGATTTCCCAAAGGACTGGTAGCCGCGGGCATTAGTCGCCCGGCTGCCGGACTGTCCAGCCTGCGCGAAGCTTACCGGGAAGCGAAGGACTCTGTAGTCATCGCTTACGAATTGAGCGACCGCGATTCAACCACCTACTACGGGGATTTGAAGCTCTATCAGCTGCTCTTGGCACTGAAAGAACGCAATCTGGAGCATTTGCAGCAATTCTACAATGACGCGCTGGGCCCCTTGGTCGCGCACGACAAGCGCAAACAGAGCGACTTGATCCGAACGCTAAGCGGCTTCTTCGCTGCCAACGGCAATCTGGCCAAGGCGGCGCAGGAGCTGGACGTGCATCGCAATACGCTCGTCTACCGTCTGGAGCGAATCGCTGAATTGACGAAGCTGGATCTGGACGATTCCGACAATCGGCTGATTCTGCACCTGGCCTTGAAGACGCAGCGGGTTTTGGCGACTATCCCCGGCGAGCCAGTTACCGCCTAAACTGCCGCAACAAAACCAGTAAACAAAAAGCTGCTGATTTTCCTGTCAGCAGCTTTTTCTCTTCGTCAGCTTTCGTTGACAATCTTGTGCGCCATCGGCGGCGCAATCTTGATGAAGTGATCGGCCGGACGCCGCAATAGCGTGTACAAGGGTTGGGCTTCCTGCGACTGGTGATTCTCCTCAAGCGTGCGAATGTAGGCGTTCAGCAGCTCGCGCACATCGTCTTGGCCATCTTCGTCCAAGGGCTGGAGTTCTACAACCGAGCCCGCGGCGATGCGGTGGCGTATGGCGTCAATCGTCAAGCCCATCTCAGGCTGAACGCGCTGGTAGACCACGCCGCCCGTCATGCCAGCACACATCCATGGACCCGGATCGCCCAATACAACCGCGCGTCCCGAGGTCATATACTCAAAGGCGTATCCCTTGAGATTAGCGCGCGCGCCCATGCCGCCCAGGTCGTCCCGCAGCGGTTCGAGAATCTCTCCGCCAAAGACGACATCGGCGCCACTCATGCGAATGCAAGCGCGAGTATCGGCATCGCCCTGCACAATAAACAGACCGCCTTGCGCGCCGTAGGCAAAGCTCTTGCCAACCGAGCCGTCCAGACGGCGCCCGTTGTGATTGAGACCCTTGAGAATGGAGACCTTGCTGCCGGCGGCGCACTTGCCAACGCCATCCTGCGCTCCGCCTTCCACCAAGACATTGACCGGATCGTCAATGAAGGCGGCCAGGCCGTTGCCCGGAATGGCCGAATTGCTGAAACTCAGGTTTATCGCCTCGATGCGATTCGATTGCGGGATCGCCTGGCGTTTGATGGCGCCTGCCAGATGCGTTCCCAAGGCGCGATCCATCGCCATGACCTGCTCATCGTCATAGGTCAATTCGTATTCGCCTTTGGCGACGTAGTCGGTGACGATGTCGGTAATCTGCTTGCTCACGGTGTTGCGCGGCCGTGTGATTCGACGTCCGCCTGGCTGCGCCGGGGTCTTCTGCCCGCGCGGCACCGGCTTCAGCAAATGAGTCAGGTCGACGCGATCGTGGTGTGACCGCTGATACAGCAGGTCCGCCCGGCCAACGATGTCCTGCAAGTTCTTGACGCCCATCTTCGCCGCCCACTTGCGGATGTCTTCCGCCAGCGCGTCAAACATGTGTACGATGCTGTGCGGCGAACCGCGCTCCTCGAATGGGCGAAAGGCTTTGAAGTTGCGTTTTTCGGCTTCTTCTTTGGTCTTCACATGCGTGGTGATGCCCACATGGCAATCGCCGTCCTGGCAGCCGCGGCAGATCGTGCAGCCCAAGGAGACCATCGCCAGCGTGGCGAATCCAACGCGATTGGCGCCGAGGCATACCATCTTGATGACATCGCGCCCGCTTTTCATGCCGCCGTCAACCCAGAGCTCGACATCATCGCGCAGCCCGCTCTCTATCAAGTGACGGTGCGCCAGCCAGACGCCGATTTCCGCGGGCAAACCAACGTGGCGCAACGCATGAGCGCGCGCGGCGCCGGTGCCGCCGGTGTAACCCGTGATGGTGATGATGTCGGCGCCCGCCTTGGCCACACCCACAGCGATAATACCGATGCCGGGCACCACCGGCAGCTTGACTGATACCTTGGCGTGCGGATTGGCCGTCTTCAATTCGTCGATCAGCTGCGCCAGGTCTTCAATTGAATACAGGTCATGATTGTTGCTCGGCGAAATCAAGCCGATGCCGGGCGTGGTGCTGCGTACGGCGGCGATTTGCTCCGTGACCTTGTAGCCCGGCAGGTGACCGCCTTCGCCCGGCTTCGCGCCCTGGCCAATCTTGATCTCGATATAGTCGGCCGCGTTGAGGAATGCGATGTTGACGCCGAAGCGCCCGGAAGCCACTTGCTGTCCGCGATTGCGCGGGTGCCGGCCAAGCAAATCCTGGATCTCTCCGCCCTCGCCGTTCATGCAGATGATATTGAGCAGATGAGCGGCTTCGGCGTATGAGCGGTAGGCCAGTTCGCCTTGCGAGCCGAATGACATGGCGCTGATCAGCACCGGCATGTCGTAGCCATTAATGCTGATGTCCACTTCGTCGGCGTCAATCGGCGACTGACACTCCTTCAACCCCAAGACGTGCCGCAGCGACACGGGCATTTTGTCTTCCAGGCCCAGCAGCGTTTCGGTGTATTGATCAAATTGCATTTCGCCGTGGGCGACCGCTTCAGCTTTTTTCCACATCTTGGGATAGAAGCGCTCGGGATTCTTCAGCCGCGCCCGCGTTTCACCACGGAATTCCTGCGCGCGTTCTTGTGCATCCTCATAGACGGAGGTCCAAGTGAGGCCGCGGCCGGTCGAGCCAAAGTAATTCGGCGTACCCAGCAGGCTCGAGATATTCTTCGACAGACCGATGGAACTGAAGCTGTGGCCGTATCCGCGCAACTCGTGACAGCCCACAGTGGAAGTAATCTTCTGCAGGCCGGCCTTGATCGCGCCTAAGGCATTGCCCAGCGAGGCTTCAACCTGCTCGGCGACCAGCGGCTTTCGGCTGCCGCGGGGCGCAGTGCCCAAACTTACCGCGTACATGGCATAGGGCAGCACCGCATTGGCGCCCAAGCTCAAGCATACGGCCAGATCATGCAAATCGCGCAGAGCGCCCGAGCGCACAACGATTCCGGTACGACGCCGCAAGTTCGGCCTTACATCGACCTGACGCAGCGCTTTGTCAACGGCGGCGACGACCAGCAGCGGGTCCATATACAACTCTTCGCCGCTGGCAATGGCGCTGTCATCAAGAATGATGCATTCCGCTCCATTGGCGACGGCTTCGACCGCCCGGTCTTGCAATGCCTCCACAGCCAGGTCGACTGTCGTATCCATCGGACAGCCCATGGACAAGAATGATATTCGGTCCTGGAAAATATTGGCCAGATCGCCAATCAGCATGGTTCCATGCTTCGCCGCCAGGTCGTGAAGCGTATCGACTTCGTCAAACTCCTGGATTTCCTCCAGCAGCAAGGGGATTTGCAGCCGAATCAACGTGGCCTCTTCGTCCCGCCCCGAGGCGACGTCCGGTCGACGGCCGATCAGGACTTGGGACGAGAATTGCGCCTGCTCGCGTTCACGGTCGATCGAGGGGTTGGTCACCACAGCGATGGTTTCTTTGAAGAAGTCCGCCAGGTTCGCGCGAGTATTGCTCAGCGCAGCCAACGGGCCATCCCAGCCCAGCGAACCGATCTGCTCTTTGCCGTTCTGCGCCAGCGAGGTAACGATCTCAACGTGATAGCGTTCCCAGCCGAAACCCGACATAACAGCGGCGTTCACCTTGATAGGAGCATCCGCCCATGGCAGCTTGGTCCTTGTCTTCTGCCGCTCGAGGCTGCGCTCCATCACCGCCACAGGCGCTGCTTGGGCTTGTGCCGCGTGGCCGCCGTTTCCGCTGGGAGGCATCGGATAGCCTGGCGCGGAAGGCGCGCCGCCGTTCGCCGCTTCGGCATGCCAAATCCCGCCATTAGCGGAAGCGGCAGGTTTGCGATCACGGTGTTTGTTGAAGACGTATTGCTGAATAGCCGGGTAGTCCAGCACTTGTATCGGTTGACCGGTATTCACGGTCATGGCGATCTTTTCGCCGGGCGCCATCGGCTTGGGGCTGACCGACATAGAATCCAGCGCGTACACGCCGCGCTCGGACGTGATGAAGTACTCTTTCTCGGTCTCGCCAAACCAGAGCGGACGCAGGCCCAAGGCATCGACGCTGAAGACCGCTTGATTGCCCAGCCGGGCGACCACCGCAGCCGGACCCTGCGCGAAAGGTCCAAAGGACTGTCGCAGTTCGGTGTACATCGAGTGGATGTCGGGCGCGGTTTGGATCAGGTCGTGCTCGAAGGGCGGGAAGATGTGCTCCATCGCCTCGATAAGGTCCATGCCGTATCGCATGCACAAGGCGTATATGGTGCGATCCACGTCCTGGGAGTCGGAACCGGCGTCAACCATCGGAATATCGAGCATTTCTGATTCCAGCCGGAACCGCGAAATCGTGTTGAATTCGCCGTTATGCCCGATCAAATTGAATGGCTGCGCGCGCTCGAAGATCGGGTTGGTATTGGTGCTGTAACGGGCATGGCCCATCGTAATCGCCGATGCGTAATCTGGATCGCGCAGTTCCGGATAATAGCGGCGCAGAATCTCAATCGTGCCTTGCACTTTGTAAACCACGCTGTGCGCCGAGAATGACGGGAAATGAACTTCAAGCTCGCGCTCCAGCTGAACTTGCAGTTCGAATAGCGTGCGGTCCAAATTCTCTGACGCCACCTGGCCATTGATGCCGGCAATCTGCCAGAAGACTGGCTCGTTCTTTTCCGCGTTTGGTCCCAACACCTGCGGATTGACTCGTCCGGCGCGGTCGATGAGTATGTGCAGCCCTTCTTCGCTGATTTGGCGGCAAATCTGGTCGACGATGTATTGGGCGCGGGTTCGATCGTGCGCCGGGATCATCACATGGGCGACCCAGAAATTGCGGTCGGTCGCCAGCGATGAACGCAAGCCCGCTTCAGCCAGCCACTTCGTCCATAGCTGGCGCGGGATGTCGGTCAAGACGCCGACGCCATCGCCTTCGCCGTTGACGTAGCCCGTCCGGTGGCCCATGCGCGTCAAGGCTTCGATTGTTCGTTTTACGTTCCCGTGCGTCGCTTGCCCGCCCTTGCGCACCGAGCATATCAAGGCGCAGGCGTCGCGATGATCGCGATCAATCGGATGAAGATCGGCGAAGGGATCGTTGAGGGAATGATTGTTTGGCCCAGTCATTTCTCATCCTAAGGTCTAAACTAACGGTCCCTGTATTAAAAATTCTTTCGCGCGCTTCCAAGCGTATATCAGCCGGATGCGCGACCCATATATCGCGTAGATGATACATTACTTCTGCTAGAAATTCTAGCAAGCGCCGCCAGACTCGCCATTGAAAGAACTTATGGACAATAAGTCTTTTCTCTTAGGCACTTTGTACAAGATAGACAATTCTTGGCCTATTACTTGGTCAGAAATTAGCAAAAACTGAGTCGCAGCCATTCGTATGATATCGCGCGTTTCCGAAGCGCAGTCTAAGCGAGGGTCAAGAGTCGGCGTATCGTCAGCGCCAAATGCAAGGCCAGACGTGTTTCCGGGCGGCTCAGGTCGATGCCGGCGATTTCGTTGATGCGATTCATGCGATAGAGCAGCGTATTCCGATGCACGATCAGTGACTCAGCGGTTTGCGATAGATTGCCGTGGCAGTTGAAATAGGCTTCCAGCGTCTTGATGAGGTCTGCGTTCTGCCGCATATCGTATTCGGTCAGCGTACCCAGAGTTTGCTCGCAGAATTCACTGAGTCGATTGCGATCTGAAAGGCTCAAGATCAATTGGTACACTCCCAAATCGCCTATGAACAGCGGAATGTCAGTTTGCAGTCTTTCAGCCAACTCCATGGCTTGCACGGCGTCGCGGTAGCTGGCGCGCCAGGCGTTGACATCGCGCGCCACTTGCCCCAAGCCGATTGCAACCCGGTTCTGCGGATGTTTCTGACAGATCTCGTCGCTGAACGCATTCGACAGCGCAAGACTGTGGTCAATGGGGTCTTCAAAGTCGGTCGCATGGAACACGACGACTTCGCCTTCTTTTTCGCGCGTCCAAACCAGTGCCGAGGCATCCTGCGCCTCAATGATGGCATTTACCGTGGTCTCCAATCGCCGCAGCGATGGTTTGCTGTCGCCGCGCCATGATAGGACGAAGGCGACATGCGTCCGAGCCATGTCGTGATTGAAGCGCTCGCCTTGTCGCACCGCCTCTTGCAGGCTGACGTCTCCCAATAGGAGTCGGTCAAGAAAGGTGCCCCGCAGCCGTTTCTCCGTTTCGTTGACGGCTTTCTGTTTGGCCATTTCCAGCGCGCAAGCTGCCGCGCCGTGCTCACAGACGAGTTGGTCGACTTCGTCCAGGTCGCTTTCCGGGCCGATAATCGAGAGACAGCCGCGCCCGATATTTTTGGTGATGACAGGCGCCACCAGCCGCGCGACGCTGGAAACCGGCAATGCCTGCATCAAAACCGGGGGATCGACTTCAATCACTCGGTGGCGGTCATGCAATTCCACCGGCAAGTTGTCCTGCTTCTTGAGGAAGAATTCGACATCATCCCAGACACCGATGATGCTCGGCTGCAGCTTGTGAGAGATGGGGCGCAGGCGCTTGTCCTGCAAGATCACCGTTTTTTTCGTCAAGCGGGCCATTGCGCTGATGAGCGCGTCCATCCCCTCGTTGCGCGACGAAATCTGAGTTAGCTGACGGTATATCTGTGTTCCGCGTCGTTCGATACTGCCTTTGCGATTGACGAGCAAACCGACAATGGTCTTTTCTACATCGCGTATGCGGGTATCTTCAGGCAGCGACAGCACAGGCAAATTGCATGACTTGGCTTCCGCCAGCGCCGACGTGCTGACCAACCCGCAGAAGACCACAGCCGAGGCGCCAACCTTCTCGGCCCAGTGGACGAGCTCCGTATCGCTGTGCGCCTTCGGTGGATTGGTCAGTGACGCGATCAGAATGAGCTCGCGCCGTTGAACCGATTTCGAGTCAATATCATCTTCCGGGTGGATGACGGTTGTCCAGGTGATCGAACGATCAAGCAAGCCTTCGCCGGATAATACGTGCGCGCTCAAGGGTAACGCTAATTTACGGATCTCTTCTACCGTGAGGTCTTGCGTACGAGTGGCGCCCAATCTGTGCTCCCTGTCTTCTTCCAAAAGCCGGAACGTAGCTGCGGTTGCGTTATGAGATTCCGTGGCCGAGAAGGATTATTGCCACAATCGCGGCCATCAGCGAAAGGTCGACAACCGAGCGACTGAAAGGGTTAAAGCCGGCGCTGATATATAACTGCCATACTCATGCCCAATGATCCATTGGACACAGTATACAGTTACTTATGCAATTTGCCTAGATAACACTAGAGGATTCTTACTAGAAAGTCAGCTTTGGCCTTCGTCGACCAGCTTCTGGTAGGCGCCGCGCCAGGCACTGGGATCGCGAGTCAGCCGGTTCACTTTCAGGTCGGAGACATGGCCGTAGAGCTTCATCATAGTCTCCGGCAAGTCTTCCCAGCGTTCATTCCGCAGCAAGTCTTCGACGGATTTCGACAGCAGGGACGCCCACCACCACTTCTGCTGAAACTCATCCGACTTTTTCCAGTAGCCGCGTTTTTCCCAGGCGACCATCGACTCTTCGACCGTGCCTTCGATTCCGCGCAGGCAAAATACCAGCGTGGCCACCATGTCTTTGCTTTCCTGGTTGATTTCCTGCTCTTGGCTAAGACGTCTCAGGATTTCCGCGATTGTGCGCAGGTGGGCGTTACGGCGTTTGCCCGGGCTGTTCGTATTGATTACGCGCGACATTGGCTAGGCTTCCGCGTTCTGGCTGGTGAAGTGGGGTCTGATACCGCGATAAATGTGAACGCCGCCGATGGTCTTCAAGATAGTCGCCGCATTGCGCCCGGTGGCGTCAGCCAGCTCCTCCGCATTCAAGGGCAGGTTGCCGTTGACCAGAAAGGCGCGGAACACGCTGTCGATCAGTCCAATATGATCGCTGATAAAGTCTTCGCTGCGGGATGACTCCTGGATCGCCATACCCAAGGCGTCAAGCGCAAAAACCTCGCCGGTTTCCGGGTGAACGTAATCGTAGACCTCTTCTAAATCTCGCTTCGATAGCGCCTGCTGCTGCTCTTGCGATAAGTGAGTCAACAGGTAGATCTGCAGGTCGTCACGGCTGCTTTCCCACCAGCCGTAGTCAATGTAGAATTTCGTCTCGAGACTTGGCTTTATTAAGTAGTTCAGAGCCATAGGACTTTACCCGGTTCTATTCGCTGAGTTTCCAGTAGTTGCCGCCGACGTCCTCGAATTCGGGCATATTGGCCAGGGTAGCAAACATCGGCCCGGGCGGGCAGCGCCGGAGAATGTTAAGCGTACTATAAAGGTTCTTGGCGTGAACCGTGCCCTGGGGATTTTCTTTGCTGAGTTCGCGAACGAGGTGAACCAGCAGTTGCGCCACCGAAGCGCGTTTGGAAAGCAGATCCTTGCCCAGCTGATCGACCTCCGGCAAATTTGTGACGCCCACTATGATCATCTCGTCGTAGTCGGCGCCGATGGCGCGTTTGGCGGTCTTGCAGCGCAGCAAATCACGGTCGGCCCGCTCGACGACGGGTATCCATTCGGTACGCGGACGATAGGTGTCGAACTCGATTTCTATCCGGCTGCGGTCTTCTGTCGGCGTCAAATAGACGTAGGCGCCAACGGGAAGATGATGCTTCTGGAATATCGGCGCCAAGCCCACCACGTATTTGAATTCGTGCACGACCCAGCAGGGATATTCTTTTTTGTCCAATGCATCGACTATGGTGATGGCGATTCGAGGTGTCTTGGCCGCGGGAAAGACATACTTGGTCTCAGAATTGATAGGCAGCGTGCCAACGCGGCGATGCGGATAGATCAGGGTCAGGCTGACTTCTTCCTCCGGCCGTGGCGATGTCACCGGCGAATGTTCGTCATCCAGGTCATATTCCAGCTGTTTCATCTCGCGCGAGAGCAGGGAGCGTTCATACGCTATCGGCTGATATTCCAGAATATTCGGCACTTCACGAACCAAACGCGGCAGTTGGCTCGTCAAATGCCAGAGCACTCTGCCGGCAGGGCCCACTTCGTCAAAACGCTCGTCCTGATTCATGTAATAATTCAGCGAGAATACTTGCAGCGGAAGCGGCGCGCTGCCCAAGCCGCCGATTTGCTCCAGGATCGCTTCCGGGCGCAAGGGGCCGCCCTCATTCATGTCCAGTACGGCTTCCGCCAGATGCAAGTGCCCAATATCGACTTCAAGCATCAACTCTCTAACGAACCAGGTGCCAGCCAAGCGAACCAGATCGGCGTTGCGTTCAAGCGCATCGTCAACTTGTTCAACGATATCGGTGTCGTCATCATTAAGTATGTCGTCTACCGTGTATTCGCCAGTTAGCTGGCTGGGATGTCGATTCGCGTCGGCGTCGTTAAGCGGATGGTCCCGGTCGTAGTCGATGACGAATTCGCGCAGCCGGCTTTCCGGTCGGCCATTGGAATCTTCAAACTCAACCGCGGCGATGGTGAGCGGGCGAAGATCGGTGCCTTTGCCGTCGCGCAGTTTGACGACCCTGGCGGTGGCATAATTCAGCTGTGAAAATGTAAGCCGGTCGCCCGGCTCATAGCGCTCGGAAGGTCGGTAGACTTTGGCGTCCAAATACCTCTGAGCGAACTCTTGCCGTTTCAGGTCTTCACGCGCTTGGATGATTTCGGTGGCGAGTTCAACAGAGGAAAGGGGAGTTTCTCGTTCAAGCAGCAGGTTGGTAATGCTTTCGATGTCGTCCGCGCCGATAGAAAAGCTGTAAGCCCAATGTTGTGCTGGCAGCAAGGTCAAACATCCCCCGAAAATTACATGGCGTGATTCGATAAAAGAGGCGCTCTGGAAAAGGTTGTTAGACGGAAGGCGCTACGCCGCAGCAATCCTACCGTACAGCAGGACAGCTCGTCAAGCGCAACTTGCGGCAAATCAGAGCAATCGCATCAAAGCGATTGTCAGTGAAATGGCGCACATTCGACGGGAAAATCGAACACAGAGAGCACAGAGAGCACAGAGAAAAACAATAATGAAAGCCCAATTCATAATCCACGAGAGATTTTCGATGTTATTTCGGTGATACTTGCCATATACCAGTCCATGGAGTACTTTGAATAGTCGTCTAAACTCTTAAATCTCTGTGCCCTCTGTGTTCTACTTTCACAACCCCTCAATGAACCAATGTAGAAACTGGCGCAACTTGCACTATTTTTGTAGAATTTTGGTGCGGTGCGCGATCCCCGTGTGTTCTTGGCAGAATGTATGCCCTACAGAGTTTGGGACGGAGGCGAACTGACGAGCCGCTTGGCACTTAATTGATGCCCAAAAGTAGAGTAGGTCTTAGAACCTCAAAGCGCCTCTGCACCGCTGTTTTACTGGCTCAATGGTACAACTTACGAAACTCACCTCATTATCAGTGTGATAGTGGATCCTTCCGGTTACCTACCGTCTGAATTGGCGGGATGGTTGTGATTTTGTGGCTGCCCCGAATTACGGGCGAGCAACTCTGTGGTTAAATAAATCGGTGCGATTGCTCTGCAGTATAGCCAAGACGCGGTTGACCGCTACAGGTTGCTCGGCTATACTGCGCGCTTGTGACTCTGACTCAAATTGGATAAAGGCTCGGAAAATGTCAACCAAGCGCACCTGGCAGCCTAAGGTTCGCCGGCGCAAACGCGTGCATGGCTTTCGCAAGCGTATGAGCACACGGAGCGGCAGGAACGTGCTAAAGGCGCGGCGCCTGCGGGGTCGCCATAAACTGGCTGTGACCCCGAACCACGTGAAAAAGGTGAATTGGAACGCTAGTTAGTTCATGAAATCCGCCCTTAGGTTGCGCCGGCCTGCAGATTTCGCCCGCGTTCGGCGCAATGGCAGGCTGCATCGACATCCAGCAGTGGCCATCGGCGTATGCGCGAACGATCTCTTGCATAACCGCTATGGCATAGTGACCGGCAGGCCAATTGGGATCGCCGTAGTCCGCAATCGTTGCAAAAGACGTTTCGTCGCTGCGCTGAATGCATTGCATCCGGCCTTGAGACAGGGTTATGACATTGTAGTGATCGCGCGCCAAAGTATGATCGAGCAACCATTCAGCGATTTGCAGCGTATATTGAGGGAACTCTTCACGCGAGCAAAGTTGATAGAAACGTGCTGAAATGCTGAAGTGGGCGCTGTTGGCTTGCATAAGGATATATAAGCGGTTCTTGTCGCCGATATTGCCTTCTGCCTGCCGATTTACGCCGACCTGCTCGGTCTACGCCTACGAGGCCATCGATACGTACGGGGCTATGCGCGGGACTTGGATGGGGATGCGCCGAATCATGCGCTGCCATCCGCTACACCCAGGCGGATTTGACCCGGTCCCACCCAAGGAGTGATGATTGTATAGCTACGCGCGCAGCAAACTTGGATTCATATTACTCCTATCTCTGATGGTCCTTTCACTCACCGCGTGTGTTGGCGCGCGCATGGGCGTCAGCTGGCCGGCGGTCGGACTGATCGACCTGCATGGCGAGACTCATATCGCGTTGGCCTATAATAACGAAGTCACCGTGCTCACGCCCTCGAATGGCGCGCCAGCGCTTCTGGTGAATCCGATCGACGGTGAAGTATTGCTTGACAGTGAAAACAATCCCCGCACCTGGGTGCTGCGCGGATCGGACAACGGGGGCGCTCAATTTCACACGCTTCCGGTCAGAGTCGATGACACGACTGTAGTCGTAGCCGATCATAATCGCCGATTGCTTCGCGTGGATTCTGTTTTGGTGGAGCTGCAGCGATCGTTCCCGCTGGTCGACAAGGTGGTGGCGAGTCCGCTGAAAGCTGACGGCGTTCTTTACGTGCCCTTCCAGAACGGCGGCCTCGGCGCAATCTCGCTCGAGGACTATCGCGAATTGTGGCGCTTCCCCACCGACGCGGGCATTTGGGCGCAGCCGCTGCTGGTCAATGACATGCTCATTCTGTCGTCGATCGACCATTACCTGTACGCGGTTGATCGTTCAACCGGGCAGAAAATCTGGTCGGTAGATTTGGGCGGCGCGGTGGCCTCGACGCCACTGTTAGCGAATGATCGCCTGTACGTCGGCAGTTTCAACAAGGGCTTCTTTGAGATCTCGCTTGATGGCGCGATTCTGAGTGAATACGCGACGCAGAATTGGGTTTGGGGTACGCCGGCAATTGATGAGTACGGCATCGTTTACGTCGCCGACCTCAGCGGATACGTGCATGCGCTGGACACTAGCGGCGGCCTGCGCGAGCGCTGGTCTGTGCAAGTTGCCGAGCGAGGCATACGCGCCGGCCCTCTGGTCTATGGTGAACGCGTCATTGTCTCTTCGCGCGATGGCAAAGTGTACTGGCTGGACAGGTACGACGGCGAACTCATCAACGCGCGTGAAATCGATGATCGCCCGGAACTATTGGGTGATATGATGCTCTTGGAGCCCAGCGAGACGCTTAGAATTGATGAACCGCTGCTGTTGGTTACCAGCGTGCACGATGCCAGATTACTAATCGCGTTTGGAGTCGATGGCCGCCAATCTTGGGTATATCCTCGCTAGACCAGCGACTGGAGCAAGGCTGAATGTTTGATCTGATTCTTAACCCGTTCGTTACGATTCTGGCTTGGCTGTACGCTGCGCTCAATCAGGACATCGTGCTGGCGATCATTGTCTTGACTGTGATCATACGTATTCTAACTTTTCCGCTCTTTGCCAAGCAGCAAGAGTCTTCGAAGAAGATGCAGCAGATTCAACCGCAATTGAAGAAGCTGCAAGAGAAGTACAAGAACGACAAGGAAAAACTCTCGCAAGCGCAGATGAAGCTGTACAAGGAAAACAAGGTCAACCCGGTGGGCGGCTGCTTCCCCATGGTGATCCAGTTTCCTATATTGATCGGTTTGTACCAAGCCATTTTCTTCGCGCTCGCGGCCACACCATTTCAACTGGTTGACCTCTCGGAAAGACTGCTGATCCCGGGCCTGGACTCCTTGATTCCGCTGCAGCGCATGTGGACGCCGATACCGCAGCTGGCGTCGATTGTGCCGGAGTTGGATCTGACCTTGGCGCCGACAGAGAATCCGCACTATGCGCTGATTTTGCCGGCTTTGGTATTGATCACGACCTGGGGCCAGCAAAAGCTGACGATGGGCGCTACAGGACAGAATAAGCCCAGCAAAGACGACGACGATGACGACGATGCCGCGCCGGCAGGCGGGCAAGCGGCGGCCATGACCAAGAGCATGACCACCATCATGCCGATTATGTTCGGCTTCTTCTCGCTGCAGTTCTCGGTCGGCTTATCCATATACTTCGTAACCTCCAATTTGATCGGCGTCATACAATACAGCCCCCAGGGAAAGCGTGTCCTGGAAAGGGTTTTCCGCCGTAAATCGGCTGATGCGCCGCCGGTTGAAGTGATTTTCGAGGACGACGAACCGCCGCCGAAACCCAGAAGACGCAAAAAGAAGAAGCCTCGCAAAAAGTGACCTCGTACTGCACCTACCTGACTGACAAGGGATAGAACTATGCAGATGATTGAAGTGACCGCCAATTCGGTTGAGGCGGCGATTGATAAGGGATTGGCGGAGCTCAACGCGCGACCGGGCGAGGTCGTCGTGGAGGTATTGGAGGAACCCAATACCGGCTTGTTTGGCTTCGGCGCGCGGGAAGCGCGTGTGCGCCTGGTCTTAATCGGCACACGCTCGAAAGACGAAGCGGATGAATTTGAAGCAAGCAGCGACCAAGATGAAGAAACGCCGGCGAGGGCGCCTAGCCCCGGGCTGCCCGACGACGAACTGGAAGAAGACGCGCTTGTGGGCAAGCAAGTGCTTCAAGACCTGTTGGAAAGAATGGGCGTGGAAGCGCACATTGCGGTGCAACGTGCCGAAGACGACGATGAAGGCGACGATCCCCACTGGACGCTGAATATTTCTGGGGACCGCGTCAACCGCTTGATCGGCAGGCGCGGGGAAACGCTTTCGTCCTTGCAGCATATCGTGCGGCTGATTTGCAGCCGACGCCTGGAACGCCGCGCCAATATCATCGTCGATGCCGGCGGTTACAAATCCGGCCGCTCCAAGCGCTTGCGCGGCTTGGCCAATCGCATGGCGAAACAGGCCGTGCAGCAGGGCAGGACGATCACGCTCGAACCGATGCATCCCAACGAACGGCGCATAATCCACTTGACGCTCCGCGGCAGAAACGACGTCATGACACAAAGCGTCGGCGAGGGCCGGGGACGAAAAGTCACCATCGTTCCACGCTAAGTCTTATCAGTTGAAATGCAACCAACTTTTAGCGCGCCTGATTTAGGTGTCTGGCGGCTTGGCGATAGGCGAAAATGGCTAGCGCGATAGATATTCTGCTCATCGGCCATATGACGGTCGACCTGGTTCCGGGCGGGCGGATGCTTGGCGGCACCATCTCCTATGCCGCGCCAACCTACGCAGCTTGCGGCCACAAAGTCGGCATCTTGACCAGCGCCGCCGTTGACGAGCCGCTGCTGGGTCAACTGCTGCCCTACGGCGAACTGTCCCTGCGCCCGGCCGAGAATTCGCTAACGTATGAGAATGTCTACAGCGACAGCGGCAGAACGCAATATATTCGCGCTACGGCCAACTTCCTGCGCTACAGCGATGTGCCTGTTGGCTGGACGCAGGCGCCCTACGTTCATCTGGGTCCGCTGGCAGCCGAGCTGGATCCGCGAGAAGTGGCCGAACATTTTCCCAACGCGACCATTATGCTGACGCCGCAGGGCATGATGCGCGATTGGAGCGACGACGGTCAGGTGAAGTTCCGCCGCTGGTTCGACGAGCGCGCCCTGGAGAAGATCGACATTGTTGTCTACAGCGAGGAAGACGTCAGCCAATACCCGCAATTCACCGACGCTGCCCGCCGCGTCTGCAAGCATCTGGTGGTGACCAATGGACGCAATGGCGGCACATACTATCATGACGGCGGGTCAATGCATTACGATAGCCTGCCGGTGACGCCGCAAGATTTGACCGGCGCCGGCGATGTATTTGCCGCCTCGCTTCTGGGCGCGCTGCCGATGTTATCGGGCGATGTCGCCAAAGCCGTGCAGGTCGCGGGCAAGCTGGCCGCTTATTCAGTGACGCGAGCGGGCCTCGCCAGCGCGCCGACCGCCGATGAGATAGCACGCGAAATCGAACGAGCGTCCTGAGCAAAGCATATGATTCAAACGATTCTTGTCAACGGAAACATAATCACCCTGGACGAGCGCAGTCCGAGGGTCAGCGCCTTGGCGATCAGCTACGGTCGAGTGGTCGCGCTCGGAGGTGACGCCGAGATTCGACGACTGGCTGGTGCGGGCGCTACGGTCGTAAATTTGGACGGCAAAACCGTTCTGCCCGGGCTTGTCGACGCGCATCTGCACTGGGAAGATCAGTCGCGCGCGCTGCGTTCGGTGAACGTATTTGAGGCGCCGAGCAAAGAACGGGCGCTGGAGCGCGTCAGCGAGCGCGTGGCGCAGACTGCCGCCGGCGAGTGGATCACGGGGCAGGGCTGGGCGCAGGACCTGTGGGAGGACCGCGCATTTCCCAGCAAGGCGGATTTGGATGCCGCGGCCCCGCACAATCCCGTCTATCTATCAGCGAAAAGCGGTCATGCCGGCTGGGTCAATTCGGCTGCGCTGGCTGCTGCCGGCGTCACCGATTCCACTCCCGACCCCGAAGGCGGACAAATCGCGCGTGATTGCGCGGGCGCCGCAACCGGCATTCTGCTGGAAACCGCTATGGAGTTGGTCAGAGATTGTGTGCCGCGCCCCACCGGCGAGCAACTGGCGGACATGATGCTGGATGCGCAAGCCCTGGCGCACCGCTCCGGCCTCACCATGATCCACGACTTTGACGATCCCTCCTGCCTGGTCGCCTTGCAGATTCTGCGCGAGCGTGGCCAACTGGGCCTGCGCGTCGTCAAGCAGGTTAATCAAGCCTGGCTGGACGCGGCGCTGGAGTCCGGCATTCGGCGCAACTTCGGTGATGATTGGCTTCGCATCGGCGCGCTCAAGCTCTTTGCTGATGGCGCGCTGGGACCGAAGACGGCGCTGATGTTCGAGCCCTACGAAGGCGAGCCGGACAATTTCGGCATGCCCCTGGTCGATAAAGAAGAGATGATCGAATACGTCAGCCGCGCCAGCGCTTGCGGTTTGCCATCAAGCATTCACGCCATCGGCGACAAGGCGGTGCATGACGTGCTGGACGTATTCGAGCGCGTGCGGCAAGAAGAAGCGGCGCGCGGAGAGCCGGTCAGCAGCCGCCGCCACCGCATCGAGCACGTGCAAATCATTCACCCGCTGGATGCAGGGCGCTTGGCCGAACTGGATGTGATCGCGTCCATGCAGCCGATTCACGCGACATCCGACATGGCGACGGCTGACCGCTATTGGGGCGAGCGCAACAGATACGCCTACAACCCGCGCTTGCAGATTGACCAGGGCACGCGAATTGCCTTTGGCTCAGACGCGCCGGTTGAACCCTTTGATCCGCTGCTGGGCATTCATGCCGCCATCACGCGCGAACGCATGGGACAGCCCGCCGGCGGCTGGTATCCCGACGCCAAGATCAGCCTGCACGAGACCCTGCTAGGTTTCACGGGTGGGCCGGCCTATGCCGCCGAAATGGAAGATCGGCTGGGTAGGCTCCGCGAAGGCTACCTGGCGGACTTGATCGTGCTCGACCGCGACATCTACCAAGTCGAGCCAGACGAAATTCCCGAACTGACCGTACTGGGCACTATGGTTGACGGCGACTGGCGCTACCGCGACTTCGACTAGAACGTCCAGCTACGCGCTGAATTCGGCCGTGCTGAAGATCACATGGAAGGGCACGCAGTATATGACCACGCTGCGATACTGGCTCAGATCGACCTCGGCCGGAATCTCGTAATTCTGATTGCCCACGTTACCCTTTAACGCGCCCAAGTGCACTTCGTTATCGCCCAGCCCGGCAAAGGTGCTGGTCGGCGCTTCGGTCGACAAGTAGACGTGCAGGTCGGGACCGTTCTTGGACCGAAAGTCTTCAAAGCGCAAAACCCGGCTGCCGTCCGGCAATTCGTAGATTGTCGCGCTGCCGACCGCGCCGTGGATGGGATCAATGTCGATGAACGAGCCTTGCGCCAGAACGACCGGCTCGGCGGGCATCTCGGGCGGCATGGCTTGCTCCGCCTGCGGCACGACCGTATCTTCGCCGATCTGCGCCATGGCGGTCTGTTCCGCCATCTCTTTGTTGTCCTTGGCCATGTCGATCAGAGCTTGCTTTTCCGCTTCCGGCATGTTGCTGACCGCTTCGCGCTGCTCGGCGCTCATGCCGGGGAAGGCTTCATTCACTTCACGATTCACGAAGTACAGCCACGGCTCGGTGACTGCCAGAGCTACAACGGCCACAGCGACCACCACGATAATCAGCAGTATTCTGCGTTGCATGTCAATCTCCCGCGCGATCTTTTCCGCGCTGAATAATTTGCCATCTTGATAGACCCCTATAATTCTCATAATATCCGATTTATTCTCAGTATCCCATTAAGACTAGTGAGGAGAAACTATAATGGCGCGCAAGGGTATGATGGTTGGAGACAACGAACACACCATTCAGAACGATATGCTTCAGGTAGGCGCGCCGGCGCCGGATTTCGCGCTGATCGCCAATGATCTCAGCAGCAAGTCGCTGGCCGATTACGCCGGCAAGGTCAAGGTCATCAGCGTAATCCCGTCGATCGACACCGGCGTCTGCTCCGATCAGACGCGACGTTTCAACCAGGAAGCGGCAGGTCTAAGCGACACGGTCGTACTGACGGTCAGTGTGGATTTGCCCTTCGCGCTGGGCCGGTTCTGCGGCAACGAAGGCATCGACAACACCGAGACACTGAGCACGCATCGGGACATGCAGTTCGCCGATGATTACGGCGTTCACGATACCGACTGGCGCATTTGTCAGCGGGCGGTATTTGTGCTCGACCGCGACAATGTGCTGCAGCACGCCGAATACATTCCCGTTATCGGCGACGAAGTAAACTTTGACGCCGCTTTGGCAAAGGTGCGGCAGTTGGCATAGAGCCCGAATTCCCGGAGGCAAACGACAATGAGTGACTTGAGGCGGCGGAAGCTGGCGGATTTGCTGGTCAACTACTCGACGGCGGTCAAGCCGGGCGACTGGGTCGGCATTCTGGGCGATTTCAAGTCGCTGCCCATTCTGCGCGATGTATTCCAGGCGGTGGTCGATGCCGGCGGGCATCCCAGCTTGATCATCAACGACGGCCAGATGCAACGCTACTTCCTGCGACATGCCAGCGATGAGCAAATGTCCTGGATAGACCCGAGTTTGCAACGCTACACCGAGGCTGGCGATGTCTACATTCGCGTCGGCGCGCCGGAAAATACCCGCGCAATGAGCAATATCGACGCGCAGCGCATACGGCAACAGCAGTCGGCCCAGAGCCGGATCTTGCAGACCCGCCTGGAGCGCGCCGCGCGTGGCGAGTTCCGCTGGGTTGGCGCGCTCTACCCGACTGAGGCCAGCGCCCAGGAAGCAAATATGAGCCTCGAAGAATACGAGGACTTTGTCTACGGCGCCTGCTTCTGCGATGCTGACGACCCTGCCGGCGAGTGGCGCAAGCTCAGCGAATTGCAGCAGCAAAAGGTGGATTACCTGGCCGGCAAGAGCCAGGTGGCGCTGCGCGGACCGAATATCGACCTGGACTTGAGCATCGAAGGCCGCATTTTCATCAACAGCGACGGCAGGCGCAATATGCCCAGCGGTGAAATTTTCACCGGGCCGGTAGAGGACAGCGTGAACGGCTGGGTTCGCTTCAGTTATCCGGCCATCGTCGGCGGTCGCGCGGTCAGCGGGATAGAACTGCGCTTTGAAGACGGCAAGGTGACCGAAGCGTCCGCGGAAACGCACGAAGACCTGTTGCGCGCGCAATTGGACACGGACGCCGGCGCTCGCTACCTGGGCGAATTCGCCATCGGCACTAATTTCGGCATTGACCGCTTCACCGGCATGATCTTGTACGACGAGAAAATCGGCGGCACGGTGCATATGGCGGTGGGGATGGGCTATCCGGAAACCGGCAGCCTGAACAAGAGCGCGGTCCACTGGGACATGATTTGCGATATGCGCCAAGACAGCGAGATCCTGGTGGATGGCGAGCTGTTTTACAAAGACGGCGGCTTTGTGATCTAGAACCATCCCTGGCCTATTCACCGGCAATTTCCTTCGCGCCGCCGGCAAAAATACGTGAATAAAGAGTCGCCCAAGAGCGGCTCTTTTCTGTAACGCTGTGGTTGAGCCGCGCTGGCTTTGCCCAAATCCGGCACTTGTACTACCATGCCAGTATTAGATTTCCCGCGAGGTCCACACCATGAGCAGTTCCAATTTCGTGCCTAAACCCGATGACGCCGGGGGCGGGATAATCGCCGTGGCCAATACCCGCTCGGCGCTTAGCAATATTCGCCGCGGACCGGGCGTCAACTATGACGACATCGGCGATCTGCTCGATAACACGCTGGTCGTTCATTATCCCGACACGCGCACCTTAAGCAATTGGGTCTGGATAGAAAAGGGCGGACTTAAGGGCTGGGTCTACGCGGGTTTCATTGAGTTCATCCAGGCGATTGGCGCGGCGCCTTCGCGGCACAAGCCGACGCCTTACGACGGCAAAGTGGCCGTCTGGCATTGGAAGGGCAGCGCCGTCAGCGAGGACACAGCGACTGAAGTGCTGAACAACATTAAGTTACGGGCGCCCAATGTCAACCAGATCTGGGTCAAGATCACCAATGGCGTCGACTGGATGGGCCGCTTCGATTCCAGCTCGATGGCCATAAACGGGACTGAAAGCATCGACCAGTGGGTGACGGCCTGCCAGGCGGCCGGCATTGAGTTTCACGCCTGGTGCGTGCCGCAAGGCCTGGACGTCGAAGCGGAAGCGGCCATCTTGATTGACGCCTGTCAGCGCGCCGGCGTCGAATCGCTGATCCTGGATGTCGAGCCGTATGCGGACGAAGGCTACTGGAAGGGCGGGTCATCCAAAGTGCGGCCCTATATGCTGGCGCTGCGCCGCGGATTGGGCACGCGCTTTCATATCGGCTTGAGCGTCGACCCGCGCAAGCAGCACTATCACACGATTTTCCCGGGCGAATGGAGTCCCTTCGTCGACAGTGTCCATCCGCAGACTTATTGGAATATCTTTCGCGACACCGTTGAGGAGGCGCTTTCAGAAGTGTGGACCGTCTGGGGCGGCTTCGACAAGCCGATCATCCCGGTTTTGGAAGGCGCCGCTGTGACGAGCGAGCAGACGGAGGCGCATACCTTGGCCACGCAAGTCCATGGCGCCAAAGGCCTGAGCTGGTGGCGCTACGGCACCATTTCTCATTGGACCGGCGTCGACAAGCCGATTGTCTTGTCCAGTTCGCCAGCCGATCCAGACTCGGACATCGTACACAACTTCACCGACGAAGTGACGATACTGCCGACTAAACAAGGCTTCCGCAGCGGCACCTACACCGGCCAACCTGAATTCAACGCGCGGCAGAATACCTGGGGCTGGGATTATCTCTACGTCAACACCGAGGAGCGCACGAGCAAGGTCTGGGCTGAATGGCGCGATGAATTGCCGCGCAACGGCCTGTACGAGATTTCTGTTTTCATTCCCAATCGCAAAGCCACGACCATGCGCGCGCGCTATAAAGTGCATGGCATCGTCGGCACGACCACCGAAGTCGTTGTCGATATCAACCAGAACAAGAACCGCAATCAGTGGGTCGCCTTGGGCGTATTTGACCTGGACCGAACGATGGAGAACGCCGGGCGCGTATTCCTCAACGATGTAACCGGCGAGCCGGACAAAGAAATCGCCTTCGACGCCGTCCGCTTTCGCCGCATCGTATCGACGCCGGCCGGCTATACCCCGGCGCCTGAGCCATCGCGTCCCACGATTGTGAATGGCGTCCATGTCGCCGATGGCTATGACTCGCCCGTGGGCACAACCGAACAGCGCAGCGGCACAGCGCTATGGCCCCCCGGTTGGCGCGACGCGTCTCCATTCGGCAAGCTGTATTTCATCGGCACGCCCAGCGAAGCCTACCACACCGGCGCTGATTTGAATTTCGGCGCGCCGTATGCTGACAAGGGAATGGCCTGTTACGCCTGCGCTAGCGGTGTTGTGACCCTGGCTGCCCGTATGGGTATCTGGGGCAATTTGCTAATCATCCGCCATGATCCGCTGCACGAGCCGTCCGGTCAGGTGATTTACAGCCGTTACGCTCATGTGCAAAATATGCGCGTAGGAGTGGGCGATCGCGTCGCGCGCGGACAGCGCATCTGTGAGGTTAGCGACGCTTTTGGCCGCTTCGTGCCGCATTTACACTTTGACTTGAGCCCCACGACGCTGCTGGCAACGCGGCCCAGTAATTGGCCCAAGAAAAACTACAACCTGCTTGTCGCCAATTACATTGACCCGCTGGATTGGATTCGCCGGCATCGTCCTTAGCAGAGCGCGGAAGCGGGCTAGAACAGGCCCCAATCGCTGGCGGCGCCTTCCTCCATCATGCTGGGGTCCCACATTTCCATGCCCATTTCTATGGTTGTCGGCACGCCAAGGAAGTCCTGCGTCGTGCGCCGAGTCTGCTCCAGCAGTTGCGGCGCGTAGGGGCAGAATGGCGTGGTCATGATCATATTCACGTGCGCGTTTTCGTCCCCGATGTCGACGCCGCGGACCAGCCCCAGTTCCACGACATTCATGCCGATTTCCGGGTCTATCACAGTGCGGAGCGCCTCGTAAAGTCCCGCTTCTTTTTCGCTCATGGCCTCGTCCCTTGGACTAACGCTGATTCTATCAACGCTGCGCGTTCATTTGTCAGTGCCTGCTATCAGCAGGCGGCAGTCCGCTTAGCATAGTACAGCGCTCATGCTCTGTCAATTTGACGAATGGCGTCGAATTCTAACGCGATTCTATGCTTGCCCTGTTTGCCTATGGCATAGTCTCTTTCGGCGCCGCCTTGCGCGCGCATCCACCCTTATAAGGCTTGTCCGGTACTGTGACGACGGCTGCGGCCGCTTGATAATGTCGCGCTTTCGACACCATTACCACCGAGGACACAGAGGAAAGGTATCATGCTTTATCATCGACAGAGTCGGCAAAACTGCGGGTCATTATGGATTCGGCCAACCGCCTTATCTCCCGATATCCCCCTCTGTGCTCTCGGTGGCAAAAGCGTCGGAAATCCTCAAGAGCGTGGCGACCGCCTGCGCCCGCATCTGGCGCTTTATGCTGTTGACAAGGCAGGTTCGCGCTGTTAGACTGCAAGCAAGTTCGATTCGGTTATACAGTAGATTTAACCGACATTAAATCTTGGAGAAGGGAGTACCGCCCCGAATGACCGCGACATTGCAGATACAAAACCTGCACGTTAGCGTAGAAGGCGACGATGATCTGATTCTGCGCGGTGTAGATTTAACGGTGAAGCAGGGCGAGATTCATGCGCTGATGGGGCCCAACGGATCGGGCAAAAGCACACTGGCCAACGTCCTGATGGGCAATCCCGCTTATGAGGTTCATGAGGGCGACGTGCTCTTGGACGGCGACGATGTGCTTGATATGGAGCCCGATGAACGCAGCCGCGCCGGCCTGTTCCTGGCATTTCAGTATCCGGTGGCGATACCCGGCGTCACGCTGGCCAACTTCCTGCGCCATGCGATTAACGCGCGCATGAAAGCCGACGACCCGGAGAGCAAGGGCATTCCCATTCCCAAATTCGCCCGCATGATGCGCGAGAAGATGAGCAATCTGCATATCGATCATTCCTTTGCCGGGCGCTACCTCAACGAAGGCTTCAGCGGTGGCGAAAAGAAGCGCGCTGAAGTGCTGCAGATGGCTGTTTTGGAGCCGCGTATAGCCGTGCTCGATGAGACCGACTCCGGCTTGGACATTGACGCGCTGCGCATTGTTGCCGACGGTGTCAATGCGTTGACCGGCCCGGATATGGGCGCGCTGGTCATCACCCACTATCAGCGTATGTTGAATTACATCAAGCCGGATTACGTTCATGTGCTGTACGATGGCACGATTGTGGAGAGCGGCGGGCCCGAGCTCGCGCACGATCTGGAAGCGAAGGGCTATGAGTGGATTCGGGAAAAGCACCTGGCCTTGGCAGAAGCATAAGCGGAATAGGAACCAATCATGGTAGAGGCGATTCAGAGCGAAAAGCAGCTGACTAACGAAGAAGAAGCCTTGAAGGACGTCGGCTTAAGCTATGCCGAAAAGTATGGCTTTCATGACGCCGATGTGGAGTACACCTTCAAGAGTCAAAAGGGCATCAACGAGGATATCGTCCGTCAAATCAGCGCCTTGAAGGACGAGCCGCAATGGATGACGGACCGGCGCGTCGAAGCCTACCATATCTTTATGGACAAGCCGACGCCGCAATGGGGCGGCGATCTCAACCGCATCGACTACGACGATATCTACTACTACGTGCGCGCGACCGACAAGTCCGAAAACGACTGGGACGAGGTGCCGCAAGATATCAAGGATACCTTTGACAAGCTGGGCATCCCCGAAGCGGAGCAGAAATTCCTGCACGGCGTGTCCGCTCAATACGACAGCGAGTCGGTCTATCACAAGATTCAGGACAACCTGGAAGAGCAGGGTGTTATCTTCCTGGATATGGATACCGCCTTGCGCGAGTACCCGGATATCGTGCGCGAGCACTTCGGTACCATCATCCCGTCCAACGACAACAAATTCGCCGCGCTGAATACCTCGGTGTGGTCCGGCGGCAGTTTCATCTATGTGCCGCCCGGCGTGCAGGTGGAGATGCCGCTGCAAGCCTATTTCCGCATCAACACACAGAATATGGGTCAATTTGAACGGACGCTGATCATCGTCGATGAAGATGCCTACGTTCACTATGTCGAAGGTTGCACGGCACCCATCTACAGTTCCGACAGCCTGCACAGCGCGGTCGTGGAAATCATCGTCAGGAAGGGCGGTCGCTGCCGCTATACCACCATCCAGAATTGGTCCAACAACGTCTACAACCTGGTGACCAAGCGTGCCGTGGCAGAAGAAGACGCCACCATGGAGTGGGTGGATGGCAACCTGGGCAGCCGACTGACCATGAAATATCCGGCCGTGATTTTGCAGGGTGAGGGCGCGCATGGCGAGGTGCTTTCGATCGCCTTTGCCGGCGATGGGCAGCATCAAGACGCGGGCGCGAAAATTACGCACTTGGCGCCAAATACCACCAGCCAGATCATCAGCAAGTCGATCAGCAAGGACGGCGGCCGAGCCAGTTACCGCGGCTTGCTCAAGATCGACGAAGCAGCGCATCACAGTAAGAGCAACGTTGTTTGCGACGCCTTGCTGCTCGATGACTTTAGCCGTTCGGACACCTATCCCACGATTGAGATTGACGCCAAGAATGTGACCATGGGGCACGAGGCGTCGGTCAGCAAAGTTGGGGAAGATCAGCTCTTTTATCTGATGAGCCGCGGCATCGGCGAAGACGAAGCCAACGCCATAATCGTCAACGGCTTCCTGGAACCGCTGGTCAAGGAATTGCCGATGGAATACGCGCTTGAACTCAACCGGCTGATTCAGATTCAGCTGGAGGGGTCCATCGGCTAGATCAGCCGCAAGAAAAGAACCCATCCCGACAGTCGCAACCCTGCGCGTTTTGGCGCGCAGGCCTTGGTTACGCAAGCTGGGCGACCGCCCAACGCAGCAAGAAGGAGAAAATACGTGGCAGTTGTACGCAGGCGATCGTCGCTTCCACAAGCGCCGAGCTATACCATCGAACAGGTCGAAGCGCTAAGCCGGGATAATAACGAGCCCGGCTGGCTGCGCGAGCGCCGTCTGGAGGCTTGGGCGCAGTATCAAGCCCTGCCCATGCCCTATATGGAAGAAGAGTGGCGCCGGACTGACTATCGGCACATTCGCTGGGACGAAGCCGACAAATTGATCCATGCCAACGGCGTCGATGCCCGCTCCGTTCCCGCCAAGAACCTGGATCCGCTCACAGGCGATGAGCAGGGCGGTCTGCTTGTATTCGTCGATGGCAAGGTCGCCAGTTATGAGCTGGCCGATCAACTGAGGCGGCAGGGCGTGATCTTTACCGATTTGCGCACGGCAGTGCGTGAGCATGAGGATCTGGTGAAGGCCCACTTCATGACACGCGCTGTGACGCCTGCGGATGGCAAATTCGCAGCATTGCACGCGGCGCTCTGGGATCATGGCGTCTTCGTTTATGTGCCCCGGAATAAAACTGCCGATTTGCCGCTGCACGTCGTCTGCTATAACACGGCGGCCGGCGCCGGGCTGGGCCACGTCTTGGTCGTGCTGGATGAAAACGCCCAGGCGACTATGCAAGTAGAATACGCGTCACAATACCGCGAGCAGCAGTCGGCCTACATCGGCGTGACCGAATTGATCGTCGGCGACGCCGGCAACCTGCGTTATGTATCGCTGCAAGACTGGAATCGCGAGACATTCGAGTTCAGCCATCAGCGCGGCGTGGTCGGCCGTGACGCGCAATTGGACTGGGTCAACGGCGTGATGGGCAGTCGGCTCACCAAGGCTTTCATCGAAGTCGATACGGTGGGCAAAGGCGCCAATGCGCGCGTTAGCGGTTTCTTCTTCGCCGACCGCGGCCAATTCTTCGACCTCGATACTCAGCAGAATCACAACGCGCCGCTGACTAATACTGACCTGCTCTTCAAGGGCGCGGCGCGCGACAACGCCCGGACGCTGTGGCAGGGCATGATTAAGTCCTTGCCCAAGATGCAGCAGATCGACGGCTACCAGGTTTGCCGCAATCTGATGCTCAGCGACGAGGCGCGTATGGACAGCATTCCGGGTCTGGAGATCGAGGCGGACGATGTCGCTTGCTCACATGCGGCGACATTTGGCACGCTCGAGGAAGAGCCAATCTATTATCTGATGAGTCGCGGCATCACGCGGCCGCAGGCGCAGCTAATGATCATCGAAGGTTTCTTCGACGAGCTGCTGCAGCGCATCCCCTTCGAACGCGTGCGTCAGCGCCTGATGGACGAGATCGAAGCGAAGATCATCGCCTGAGCAGTTAGCGGCCGTTCGGATTGCAACGCGAGCCGGGTAAATGCTAGAATGCAAGCGCATCAACACGGTGCGCTTTTTGTTGTAGGCAGACGGTGACTCAAGAGTCCTTATGGAAGATATGTTCCGCGAGCTCATCCTGGATCATGCGCGCAATTTGCGTAATTGGGGCTTGCTCGCTCCCAACGATTTCGACCACGAGGAATGCAATCCCCTCTGCGGCGATCGCCTGCGTCTCACGCTGCGGCTGGGAGCTGATGGCACGATTGTCGAAGTCGGCTGGGATGGAGAAGGCTGCGCCATCAGTCAAGCCTCGGCCTCGATGTTCGGCGAGCAATTGCTCGGCTTAAGGCTGCAGGAAGCGCGACAAATCAACAAGCAGGATCTACTCGACAACATTGGTCTCACACTCAGCATAAACCGCGTCAAGTGCGCGCTGCTGCCGCTGAAAGTGCTGGTCGTTGGCGCCTACGGCCAGGTCGGCCTGGAGCAGTGGACCTTGATAGAAGAAGGCCAGGACCACCATGTCTAACTGGGTCACGCTCTGTCGGGAAAGCGAATTGCCGCCGGGCCAGCGGGACGTCTTCGGCGTCGACGGACGCTGGATCGCGGTGTTCAACATCGGCGGCAGGGTTTACGCCATTGAAGATCTATGCACCCACGATGGCAATGTGCTGGCTTTCGACGAGCGTGATCAACCCAGCAAACTGATCGAGTACGAGATCGAGTGCCCGCGTCACGGCGCCCGCTTTGATGTTCGTGACGGCAAAGTCACACGCCGCCCGGCGGAAGTTGATGTGCCCTGGTTCAAGACGCGTATACAGGGTGGCAATGTGCAGGTTTTGATCTAGACGAGGAAACTGCTGTGGCCTCTACCAATCGTCTAACAATCCGTGAAGCATTCGCCACTGGCCGTACGCTGATATTCGGGCATCGCGGCGCCATGGCGGAGGCGCCGATGAACACCTTGGCTTCCTTTCAGTTAGCCTATGAACAAGGCGCCGACGGCGTTGAACTGGATGTACACCTGTCAAAAGACGGGCATATCGTGATCGTGCATGACTTCACGCTTGACGCATCGACGGACGGCCAGGGAGAAGTCGCCTCTTATACCCTTGCCGAGCTGAAGCGGCTGGACGCGGGCGGCTGGTTCTCGGCTGACTTCGTGGGCGAACGCATCCCCACGCTGGATGAAGTCTTTGACGCCTTCGCTGACAAGCTCTATTTCAATGTCGAACTCAAGAGCAAGTTTGATGATCGTCCCCACTTGGAAGCCGCCGTTGCCGAGTGCATACGGCGTCATGGCGTGTCAGAGCAGACGATCGTATCGTCCTTTGATCCTCGGCTCTTGCAGGAGTTCCGCGCGCTTTGTCCGACATCATGATGGGCTATCTGCATGTGCCGGGTCGGTCGGCGCCGCTAATGGACGATGTCTCGCATGAAGCGCGGCACCCTTGGCACGATGCCATCGACGAAGCCTATATGCGCTGGGCGCGCGATGCCGGCTACTTGGTCAACGCCTGGACGGTCAACGATGCCGAACGCGCCTGCGCGCTACGCGATTTAGGCGTCAACGGCATAATCACTGACAGCCCCGCCGCCACAATCAGCGCGCTGAATCAATGCTGACTCAAGTCTGGCGTCTTCTGTTTCGCCTGCTTTACAACGAATTTGCCTGTACCTATGATCTTGTCAGCGCCTCCGTCTCGCTTGGGCGCTGGAGGGCTTGGCAGCGCCGCGTTCTGCGTTACTTGCCCGCCGCTGAAGACGGGCTTGTGCTCGAATTAGCGCATGGGACCGGGGATCTGCAAGTCGATCTGCTACGCGCCGGCTACCAAACCGTCGCGCTTGACCTTTCCGCGCAAATGGGCAGGCTGGCGCGGCGAAAACTGCGTCGCGCTCGTTTGGCCGCTGATCTCATACGCGGCGATGCAGTCCATCTGCCCTGCAGATCGGCATCTTTCGCGTCGATTGTTTGTACCTTCCCGACGCCTGTCATCTTCGCTGAGCCGGTTCTGGCGGAGATGGCGCGGGTGCTGAGCCCGTCCGGACGCGCCGCCATTGTTCTGGTCGGTCAGCTTCGCGGCGGAGGCATACTGCGGGCGCTGATACGGCGCCTTTACCGTCTAACGGGCCAACGCGACGCCTTCCTTTGCCCGGGCGCGATTTCCGACTTGATCGGCGCAGACGCCTTTACGGTCGAATCCGAGATCGTCACGCTTCCGGACAGCGCCGTTCAGCTGCTGATTCTGACCAAGACTTCCGCAAACGCGGAATCAAGCCCTGACCTGAGCCTAGCTAGCGCGAAATATTTATGATATGATTCTTGGTTGTCCGTGGTGGGCGTAGCTCAATGGCAGAGCACCTGATTGTGGTTCAGGCGGTTGAGGGTTCGAGCCCCTTCGTCCACCCAAAAGCTGGAAACAGGATGTCGTCCGTCGCGAGCGGGCGATTTTGCTTCTGGGCGTCCCAAGCTGCAATGTTTTGACTCAGGCTCAGTTATGCGATCTTATCACCGTCTTGCGCCGCCGCGCTTTACGCCGCCATCCGGTGACGCTCGCGTAGCGGCCGTCCATTTCCGCAGCCTTTGGCCCAGATTCGATACGGGGCGCAGGTTCTGGTTGAGATTCGATACGGGGCACAGGTTCCCGACCATCGTGTCGCGGGTAAGGTACCGGCAATCCAATATCCCGCTCAGCCCCTCTTGCGGGCGCAGCCGGCGAGTCCAAGGGGCTGGATTCGCTAGGCTTCTTTAACCCGAAGACTTCAAACACGCTCAGATGCGCCGAATCGCGCGCTTCTCTAGACAAAGCTGGCGCTGCCGGCATCGCAACTGGCGCGGGCGGAGTTAGCGGCGGTTCCTCGCGCCCTTCGGGTTCAGCGACTGGTTCAGGCCGGCGGGGCTCAGGATTCACCGACGCCTCAACAATTGGCGGGCTGATTTGTATCGGCTTGGTGTCATCATGGGCGGGCTCTGGCGCTGCCAGAAGCTGTTCTGCATCGCCGGTAGATATAACCACGGGGTTGGGCTTCGTGTCTGTATCCGCCACAAATGGCAGTGGTTCGGCTTCAAACTCATCGTAGGATATCGGCTGCTTGTCGGTGGCTGTCTCGGCATCGCCATCCGGCGACGCTTCTTGAAACGCAGATGGATGGCGCGGCTGATAGCTGAGCCGCTCGTCGACAGCCGGCGCCTCGCGCACGCTGGCTTTGGCTTCGTGGGTAGAAATGCCGCCGGACTCCTGCAAAATCAACTGATGCAAGTTGCGCAGGCTGGCTTGCAGCTGATTGGTTGTGCTGCGTTTCAGGCGCATGGCATTGCGCAATCCACCCAATACGCCGCCCAATTCGTATTGAAAGGTCCAGCGCACCAAGGTGCCGTCCGGCACCTCATGCAGGCGAATACGGCCCTGATTGTCCGCGAATCTGGTACCGTCCATCAGCCGGTACTCATAGCCCAGCGTGTCGTACCAAGCGCTGACCTCGACTACGACGTCTTTTGACTTTTCCGCCGTAGCTCGCCATCGCGTTCCTTGTCCCTCTCTCTGGGTCGAAAGGAAGGACACCGACGTCACATCTTCTTGCCATTGCGGCAGCGCAGCGGGATCACCCAGAAAACGCCAAATGAATTCCGGCGATGCTGGAATCAGGATTTCAAGATCAATGACGTTCATGGCTTTTGCCGCTATGGCGTGACTGGATTCACGCTTTGTGCTACACTGACTTTAGATTTTACCACTCGAGAACCGAATCGCAACCACAATGCCGAACCCCATATTCATATTCGCTTTTGTGATCGCCACGATGTTTGGCTTGGCTTTCCATGTAATTATGGGCGGTAATGCCAGGCGCATGGTGCTCTTCATCGTCACAAGTTGGCTCGGCTTCCTGCTTGGCCAATACATCGGCGGATACCTGGGCATAACCCTGTTCAAGATTGGCGTTATTCATCTGCTGCCGGCCTCCGTTTGCGCCATCGGGCTGCTGATCTTTGCCCACATTTTGACCGCCGAGCCGACCACGCCGGTTTCACGGCGCTAGACCATGCCTGAAAGCGAGTCTGGCGACAGCCATCCGGCGCGCGAGTCGGGCGGGGTCAAGATCGGCCGGCTGATCAAGCTTACCGCGATTGTCCTGCTGCTGCTCATCGGATTGCTGCTGGTCGGCGCGCTGGTCGCTGCATTGACCGCGGCCGATACCTGGGCGCCGGTTATCCAGATTTTCCGCGATGTGCTGCTGGTCGCGCTTCTGCTGGAGTCTCTGCTGATAATCGCGGCTGTCACGGTGTTGCTGCTGCAAGTGGCCGGGTTCCTCATCATGCTGAAGTCGGAAGTCAAACCGATTCTGGACAATGCCCGCGAGACGACGCGCTTGGGTAAGGCGACCGCGCAATTTATCAACACCAATGCCGTCGATCCCGTGATTCAAATCAAGAGTTTCCTGGCCGGCCTCTTGGCCTTCCTGCGCGAATTGATTCTGCTGCGCGGGGTCGTCATACCGGCAGATCCGGAATCCAAGACGCCTGATCCTGATGAGACCCCCCAAGCTTGACGAGAATGCGACCTTCGCGGGCATCGTGCTGGGCATGTTTCTCGGCGCGATTTATGCCTTGCTGCGCGTCACGAAGCGCGGGGCGGTGCGGCGCCGGGATCTGACGCAGTTTGGCGCCGGCACAGCCGAGCTTGAGACGAACGCCGCCATCAATGACGCCAAAGAGCAAGCCAAAGCCCGGCTGGAGGAGCGAGGCTAAATAGCTAGCTGCGCTCGATTTGGTCAAACGCGCGGCCCAAGGCCTCAAGCAGATCGCCGGCGATTACGCTGCGGCTGCTCTTGATAGCGTCGGCAGCGATGCAGCCGGCCAGCGCATGAACGTAGGCGCCTAGCCGCGCGCTGTCGTATGCACTGGCGCCCTGCGCCCGTAAACCGGCGATCAATCCGGCCAGGACATCGCCCGTGCCAGCCGTCGCCAAGGCATCGGTTTTGAAGGGGATGACACTCGTCCGGCCGTCCGGCGCCGCGACAATCGTATGGGCGCCTTTCAGCACCACAACCAAGCCCCACGCTTCTGCGTATCGGCGCGCGATACGCCAGCGATCGGCGTTTATCTCTCCCATCGCGAGCCCGGTCAGGCGGGCCATCTCTCCGCTATGCGGCGTGATGATCGTATCTTCTGGCAAGGGCTGCCACCATTCCGGCCTTGAACTGAGCGCATTCAAGGCGTCGGCGTCGATAATCAGCGGCGGCAGTGACGCGGAGTGTGCGAGATTCCATACAAAAGCGCGTGTGGACTCATGCAGACCTAGGCCGCAGCCGATCAGCAGCGCGTCGTAGGCTGTCGCCGACTCCGCCAGCGTTTCGCAAGCAGTCTCGTCTATAGCGCCCTGTGCATCAGGGAGCGGCAGCCAGGTCGGTTCGCGAAGCTGGCTCGCTACGATGCCTATGACCTGGCCTGTGGCGGCGATGGTGACAAGCCCGGCGCCCGAGCGGCAGGCTGATTCACCGGCCAGCGCCGCTGCCCCAATGTAATTGGCTGAGCCGACCGCCAGCATGACCTTGCCAAAACTGCCTTTGTGCCCGTCCAGCGGACGCCCGGGCAGCAGCGATCCGGCCAGCGCGCCATCGACTACCGTTGCCGATAGCCGCTGCAGCGCGGGCATGTCGTCCGGGATACCGATGCGCGCTACGGCGAGCTCGCCGACAAGTCCAGCCGCCGGGAAAACGAACTGTCCCGGTTTCGCCGCGATGAAGGTCATGGTGAGGTCCGCGGCCAGTGTCGCCGGGTCGGCTTTACCGCTATCGCAGTCGACGCCACTAGGGCAGTCGATGGCGAATACGAAAGGTTGGCCAGCGCCATTCCCGGTCTCCGGATGCGTCGGGATGACCACATCGGCCCGCTCGCCTTCGGACATCACGCGCAGGCAGTCTTTTACGCATTGGAGGACAGCGGCTGATTCGCCGTCCAAGGGCAGGCGCGCTCCAATGCCGAAGACTGCGTCAACAATTATGTCTGATTCGCGCACCCACCGCGCCAGTTGGGACTTGTCGCGGTCTTCATGCAGCGCGGTGGCCGGGAGACCCCCGAGCGCTGCATCTTCAAGCGGCAACTCGTCGAGATCCCGATCCTGTAGGAGATACAGGCGGATATCCGCCTTGGTATTCTGCGCCAGATCATGCGCCATGAGCAAGCCATCTCCGCCGTTATTGCCTTTGCCGATCAGGAACAGAATCGTGGTCTCTGACCTGATGTCGAATCTACGCTGCAGGCAGGCGCTGGCGTCGGTGCCGGCATTGACCATCATCTGCGCGTAACTCATTATCGAGCGGTCGGCAGCGGCTTCAATCTCGCGTATCTCGGCTACTGTCGCTACTTTGATCACGATTGCTCCCGCGCTACGAAAACAAAAAAGACGCGCACCTTAATGATACACGTCTCGCTGACACTTCACGACAATTGGCTTAGCGGTCGCGGTCGACCACCAGGCGCGCCAGTTCAACCAGCGCTTGTTTGGCCGGCGTCTCGTCCAGAACGGCCAGCCGGTCGATGGCCTCTTTGACGAGCAGATCCGCCTGTTGCCGAGCCTTTGCGATCGTGTCGCCTTCCAGCATTTTGCGCTTGATGGCAGCCATCGGGTCCGCCGCAGGAACGCTGCCATTGCCGTTGCCAGCGCCCAGCGCAACGGCCACGCCGCGCCCCTGGTCCATATCAATTCCCGAGGTCTTGCCCAAGCTATCTTCGTCGGCAATGAGATCCAGGATGTCGTCGACAATCTGGAAGGCCAAGCCCAGGTTGAAGCCAAAATCGGACAGCGCCTGGATTTGACTTTGGCTCGCATCGGCCAGCTTGGCGCCGATCGCGCCGGCAGCGCGGAAGAGCGCGGCGGTCTTTAATGCGATGACGCGCATATAGACCTCTCGCGAAAAGTCATTGTCTTTGACGGCGGTCGCCTGCAAAGTCTCGCCCTCGACCAAAGCGGTGGCGGCTTGCGCCAGGTCCAGGTTCAAATCGCCGTAGGGCGCCATCAATTCGTAAACCGCTGTGAACAGATAATCGCCCGTCAGCAGCGCGAAGGTCCTGCCCCAGGTGGCGTTCACGGATGGCCGGCCGCGGCGCATGATGCCATGATCATTGATATCGTCGTGCACCACGCTCGCGGTGTGCATGAGTTCTATAGCCGCTGCTGGCCTGGCGACGCGCTCCAGGTCGAAGCCTCCGAGCGCCATATACGTCAGCAGCAAGAGCCGCGGTCGAATGCGTTTGCCACCGGCGCCGAGTATGTGGCGGCTGGCATCGCGCAAGATATTGATCTGGCTGTCGGTCACATCAAGCATGGCGCGCTCTACGGCCGCCAGCCCTTCGTCCAAGCGTTCCCGGAAGACTGCCGATCCCGCCGCTGTGCCTGTCATCTGCCGCTCCAGTTCAAGAATTGTGAAGTTCAGAACTATCTAAATGTATTGTACTGTAAATACGACAATCGTCAACGTAAATCAGCGCTGCCTGCCGTTAGCGCTGCCTAATCCGCGCATTTGCCCAAAGTCTGACACAGCTGCGTGATGTGCAGGCGATCATGCTGGGCTGTGAAATAGGCCATCTCCAGCAGATTAGTCAAGCCGAAGATACTGTGTCTGGCTGGGCGGCGCCAGTCGTCCGCGCCAAGTGCGGCCAGCATGGCCATGGTCTGTTTCCGCTGGGCGCGAAATCGCTGGAAGACTTCCATGCCGTCGTCATGGCATTCGGGAATATCCGGTCCGGGCGGCGGCAGCGAGGGGATAAAAGGATTGTCTTCCTCCAGAATCGTACGCAGCCGCTGCTCATGCACTTCGGTCTCCGCGCGCCACAAATGGCAAAGAATCTGCAAGATCGACCACTCGGCCGGATCCGGGCGTTGCAGCCACTGATGGTCCTTAACTTCCGCCAAGAGGCCGCATAAAGCTGCCATGTTTCCGGCAAACTGAACCGGCAGCGTCTTCGGCGTCATCTCGCCGGGCTGAAATACATTCGTCCAGTGCGGTCGACGAACGCAATCCAATACCGCGCCCAGCCCGAATCCTTCGCCAACTTGCCAAGCGTGTATCCCCAGCGATTCCGCCGGCGCAATGTCGTTTACCAGGCTATCGCCGACGACCAGCGCTTCATCCGGTTCCACGCCCACTCGCGCTATGGTCTCGGCGTAGTAGGCCGGATTGGGCTTGGCATAATGCACGTTCTCGCTGTTGGTGACGAAGGCAAATTCGCTGATGAAGTCGCCCAAGCCCGCCCAAGCAATGCGCGCAAAGGTCGCCGACTCCGGGAAGAGCGGATTGGTCGCGACTGCCACGAGCAGATTCTGATTGAACAATTCTTCTACTAATTCTGCCGCTCCGGCGATCGGCGCCGTGGTCTCTCTGAAGCTGTGGTAGGGCCCGGCGTAAAATTCGTCGAGCGCGCGCGACAGCTCTTCCCGCGATAGCGACAGTCTGCTGCGCAGCTCGTCATGAATCAGGTCTGCGTTGCTGAGGCAGTTATCGCCGCCGTCGTTGAGCCGGCCGATGGCGCCCCGCAGGGCATCGGCGGCTTGCATGATGCCGTAACTTGCTTGGAAGTGCTGGTCCCACCCCTGACGGAAGGTTTGCACCCACTGCCTGTCAGGATTGTGCAGCAGCGTATTGTCCAGGTCGAGCAATACCGCCTTAATCATCGCCAGCTTCCATTGCTTGCCGGAAAATATCCAGCCCGGGGTGATCGTCCGGACAGCCTACGTATGGATCAACTTTTTGGCCGTCTTTTAAGCAGATAGCTTCAACCTCCACGCGCCGCATCAGCCCCAGAAAACCGGCCTTTATCGTAAGCACAAGCTGGGTATCGGGGCTGGCGTTAGCCAATACGATGTCGGGCACCGGGCACTTGGCGCAATCCTTGGGATGCCAAGTTTCAGACTCTGGATTGTTCTTCGCCAGCCGACACTCTTCAACATCACGGGTATGCCGGTTGAAGTCGGAGTAATAATGCGGGCACTCTCGCCCGGCGGGCGTTTTCATTTACTTGGCTTTCCCTTGCTCGATCCAGCCTGATGCGACAGCCGGCAGCTTGTCCAACATGCCGTATTGTACTGTGCAATCGGGCAAGGATTCAAGAAAGCTGGCGCCGTAGGACTTTCTGATGACTCGACTGTCGAATATCGCGACAACCCCACGGTCAGTGCGCCGGCGGATCAAACGCCCGAAGCCCTGCCGAAAGCGCAAGATGGCGTCAGGCACGGCGTATTGCTGAAATGAACGACTATAGGTCTCGCTGCGCGCCGCGAAAACAGGATCGCTCGGTACGGCAAAAGGCAGCTTGGTGATCACGACCGCGCTCAAGTCATCGCCGGGAATATCGATGCCCTCCCAAAAACTTCTTGTGCCCATGAGCACCGCTTTGTCTGAATTCATGAAGCTCTCCAGCAGCGCATCCCGGCTGGCCCCGAAGCTCTGATCGTAGACATTGATATTGCCGAGAGTAAGCCGAGGCGTAATCGCTTTGGATACCTCGCGCAGTTGAGCATAACTGGTAAACAGCACCAGCACGCGCCCGTCAAGCGCGTCCGCCAACTCAATAACGCCGCGCCCAACCATGCGCTGATAGTCGCGATGCGCTTTCGGCTCCGGGATGTCTTGCGGGACGTATACCAGCGTGGATTTCTTGTAGTCGAAGGGAGAGCCGACCGCGACTGATTTGAAGCTCTCCGAATGGAGCCGTTCTTTAATGTGGTCAAAATTGTCCTGGGTCTGCAGCGTGGCGCTGGTCAGGATGATGCTCTCCATGCGCTGATTCAGGTATTCCTCCATCATCGGCCCAACATGAAGCGGCGCAATTTGCAGCTCAAGGCGCTCGGCTCTTTCGCCGGCAGTCAGCGAGTATACCAACTTGGCGTCCGGCGTCTGCGTAAAGCCTTCCAATTGCTCATGCAAATCAGCCAGGTATCGTCGGCGCCCATTGATTTCGCTGCTTATGTCGCCGAAGTCCGGCATGTCATACTCGGCATAACGCGGCAAGGCGCTGCAAAGGCGCTCCACAGCGTCGGTCACCGCCAGCAGGTAGGCGCCTAGGTGTTTCCAGGCCGCCGAGACAGGGGCGAAATCTCCTGAATCTCGATGTGAATTCTGCAGTCGCATGGCGTAACGATTGTCGGCCTTTTGGTTGGAGGCAAAGTCGTGCAAAGCCCGGAAGTACTGACGAACGAAACGCCTCATCAGCTCGACAGCTTCGTCAATACTGTCGATGAAGATCGAAAGACGCTTGTTTTCGTCTGACGGGAAGATTTCGCGCCCGTAGCCAAGTAGCTCGCCCAGAACACCGGACTGGCCATTACCCAAGTCGCGAAGCCGGGAAAAAATTTGCCTCTGGTCGATTTGGCGCGTCAATCCATTGGTGATGGCATCTTCCAGGTGGTGCGCTTCATCAACTATGAGGTTGCTGTAAGCGGGCAAGGCGCGATTATCGATACGAGCATCGGCGATTAGCAACGCGTGATTCGTGATGACGATATGCGCTCTCTCCGCACGTTGACGCGCGCGATAAAAGGGACATACGCCATCCATCTCGCTGACGCAGCGTGAGGTGGAGCAGCCTTCGTCCTGCGCGCTGAGCCGCGACCAGACGGCCCACTCGCCGGCCCGCAGCGTGATCTCGCCGCGGTCGCCTGAATCGCTCTCCTGCAGCCACAGCAGGATCTTGGCCAGTGTCCGCAATTCATCGAGATTCGCGGGTTTGCGCCGGCGCAAGGTTTGCAAGCGCCGCGGGCACAAGTAATTGCCGCGGCCTTTCATTAGCGCGGCTCTCAGCTGGGCGCCAACGGCATTGCGCAGCTGGGGAATGTCCTTGCCCAAAAGCTGCTCTTGCAGATTGATCGTATTGGTCGATACGGTAACACGTTGATCGTTCTGCAGCGCCCAAAGCGCGGCTGGGACGAGATAGGCGAGCGATTTGCCCGTGCCTGTGCCCGCTTCAATCATGAGGTGCTCGCCCTGATTCAGCGCGTCAGTGACTTCATGCGCCATACGCAGTTGCTCTTCGCGGACTTCGTAATCGCCGAAATCAGCGGCCAGCCTTCCATTTGCGCCGAATACCGCGCTAATCGCTGTGGCCTCTAGCGGATCATGCCGCGCATTGCCCAGGGCAAGCGGCTGCGCATCCAGGCGCTCGCTCTGAAAGGGCAGGATCGGACGCTGCGGCACAAAGGTGCGGACGCTCCGGTCCAGCGCAGCCTGAAACACGGAGCGCAAATGCCAATCCAGCCCGTCGCCGGCGCGGATGATTTCCGCCAGCACCGTCGACGGCATAGTACAGAGCTTCTGCCACAAGCTCCAATACAGATGCCCGGTGGCGACAGCGTCGTCAAGCGCGCGATGCGCCCGCTCGAGTTTGATATTAAGTTGCGAAACCAGACTGCCCAAACTGTATCGCGGCGCGGAGGGCATGACGATTGATGCCAGTTCAAAGGTATCGATGGCGTCGTTCTGCTCGAGCAGATCATGTTTCCGCAAAAAGGAACGATCAAAGCCCACATTGTGCGCGATAACCGTCGCGTCGGCGAAGAAACTGCGCATATCCGGCAGGATATCATTGATGCCAGGCGCGTCATCGACATCTTCCTGATGGATGTTGGTCAAGTGCGTGATATCTGACGGGATCGGAATCGACGGCTTTACCAGCGATTGAAACTCATCCACCACTTCGCCGTCGCGAAAACGAGCCAGCCCGACTTCAATGATTTCATCGCTAGACGGGTTTAGCCCGGTGGTTTCGAGGTCGAGGGCGATTAGCTCGCCGTGCATGTCAGCCTCCCGTGTGGGCGGCGCAGCGCATGAACATCTCACGCGCTCGCTGGCGAGCCTGGCTGGAACGAGTACTTATGCGGCTAAGGATCACTCGGAAGCGTCTTCGCTGGATTCATCACCTGCATCCCCATTGCTGGAGTCCGCCGCGCTGTCGTCCTGCGGATAGGCCGCTTCGGCTTGGGCGAACCATGTCGCCAGATTGCGGCGAATGATGGGCAAGTCCAGAGTGCTCGCCCCGACGAAGCCTTCCCGCTCCAGGAGCGACCAGTTGTCGTCGTCAGCGAGGCGCCACAGGAATGACTGTACCTGGGCATTTGCCAGCGACTCCTCGCTGATGAGCAAGCTGGCTCGCCTTGAAAGCGGATAGCTGCTGTTTTCGATGGAGCCGGCATTGGGTTCGACGCATCCGGCGCCGTCATTGACGGAGACCAGCCTTATATTTGCCTGTTCGTTAGCGATTACTTCCTGATAGTCCGGCCAACTCATGTAGGTCAATCCACCCTCGACATTGCCCACGGCCGCTGCGCGATACAGAGGGTCGTAATCCTTTTCCGTGTCGCGGCGCACCGGCGGAATGATGCCGACCGCGGTCTGCAGCAGAATGTCCGTGTACTGATCGGTGAAGGACAGGCCAAACAGCGTCAGCGGCTGATCGGGGAAAGCAGCGTCAATTTGCGACCAATTGTCGGCGTCGCCGCTCCAGATCGCGTTCACCTGCCCGGTTGTCAAGCAAGCGCTGTAGTCATCACCGGCATTGCCGAGCAGAACCGTCGCTTGCGCGCCCAAAGCCAGTGGCAAGGTGGCTGAGCCCTCGGCCGCGCATTCTTGCAGCGCGTCGGCCCCTAATGTGGCATCGAGGAGAGCAATATCCGCCTCGCCGGCGCATAATCTGTTAATGCTTAGGCGTGACCCAGCAGCCTCGAAGTCGAATGAAAAGCGCTCGTAGGATTCGGTAAGCCTGTCGCCGACACGGCGCAGCACTTGATAAGCGTTAGCCGCGCCGACCAGCCTGACTTCTCCGTTCAGGTCGGGCGGGACTTGATATTCGCCGCCGGCTCCGCTCGCGCTGGCCACAGCATCGGCGTCGGTGAGAATGAGAGCATTCAACTCAGATGTCGTTGCCGTCGGCGCTGTAATGCCGGCGTCGCGCATAACCGCGGCGCCCGCTTCACTCACGATGAAGTTCAGAAACTCCGCTAGGTCGTCGCTGTCGGTCAGCCGCGCGCGATTGACGACAACATAGAGCGACAGCGCAAAGGAATAATTGTCGCTTTCAACAGCCTCGGCCGATGGCGCTGCACAGTCGCCCGAGTTTGCGCTCGAGATGTCTAAGACGGTGATAGAGTCCGCGGATTCGCTCGCGTCTTTACCAGCCAACAGAGCCAACGCGCCTTCGGTTTCGCTTGCGCGCCGGGCGGCATCGGCGCCAGCGTCGATAGTCTCCGCATCGAGCCGCAAGCCGTCGCCGGCGACAAGGGAATCAGCGATGAAATAGGCGATCTGACTATCCGGCGGAAGCATTAAGGTTAGGGGAAGTTCGGCCAACTCTTCGCTGGCGAAGGACCAGTCGGTCAGGGCGTTGCTGGCGCTCGGCTTCAGAAGCTCGCGCAGTTGCGTCTCGTCAATGCATTCGACCGCGGCGTCCGCGCCTGTAGCGAATACAGCCAAATGATGGCCGATGAGCAGCTCGCTGTACAAGATTTCGTTAGCATCGCAGATGGCTCGTTCAGCGGCGGACATTTCCCGCGTCGCCGTGGCCAGATCAATCTCGCCGCTGCAAAACTGGTCAATTCCTGCAGCAGTCCCGCTGGTTGTGATGGCAACTGATGTCATTCCCTTGGCATCGGCCATACGCTCGATCAGCGCATTGGCGATCCCGGAACCGATCACGGTGATGTCTTCCGGCGACTGCGCCAGCCCCCAACCGGAGCTTGCCACGAGCAAAAGCAATACGAGCGCGCCGGTATATAATCTAAACTTCGCCATGTATTGACATATCCTTACCTGAGCTTGACTCAACCAACGGATTGTACCGTCAGCGCTACGATTGTAAAGCCATACTTTTCTGCTACGATCGGCTGACGAGCGCCTCCGTTACTGGCTGTGCGGAGCGCCAGTAGTCAACTTCAGAATCAAAAGGGAGATCGGATTGGGCTATACGCCGCAGAGTATCTTCGAATTAATCGGCGGAGAAGAACCGGTAGCGGCAATCGTCGACGCTTTCTACGATGCCGTCGAAAACGACCCGATACTGCGTCCCATGTATCCTGACTGCCTCGAAGCCCCCAAACGTCACCTGTATCTATTTTTGCTGCAGTTTTTCGGCGGGCCACGGACCTACCTGGAAGAGCGCGGTCATCCCCGACTGCGAATGCGCCATTTTCCCTTCGCGATCGATCAACAGGCGCGCGATCACTGGCTGGAGCACATGTTAAACGCGGTGGACCAAGCCGGAATCCGAGAACCAGCGCGCTCGCGCATGCGCGAATACTTCGACCGCTCGTCGGCCTTTCTTATCAATCGCACCGGCGAAAGCGATGTCGCCGCGCAAGACTAACCTGCGCTATCCGCCTCTGAGAATGTACTTGTCAAATGCTTCTGCCGTCCAAGGCAGGGCGGGCTTGAAAAAGTGCTCATGGATGGCTTCGGCGTAGACACGTATTTCAAATTGAGCGTCTCTGGCCATGCGCAAGCGCAGAAAATGCATCAAATTGTGCGCGTCGATCTTGGTCACCCAGGTGTAATAGACGCTGAATCCGGGCAAGAACAGCCGCGCCATCTCCTTCGACACGCCTTGTTCCAGCGCTTGCGAATACAGGCGAAATCCTTCGTCGTAATGATTTAGCAGTCGCTCCGTCAGCTCGTCATTCTCGCGCGCTTCCAACGCTCCCTCGCTGGCCTGTTTGTTGTCCCGGCTTTGCCGGCGCCAGACGTCCGGCACATAGAAGTCGCTTTCCTGGAAGGGCGTGTAGCGGCCGGATTGCGCGTTCATACTCCAGGTGCGATGGCGCACCCACTGCCACCAGGTCACCAGCGGCGCGCGCACGCGGAACTTAAACTCCACCATTTCAAAAGGCGAAGTGTGACGGTGACGCAACAGGTAAAACAGCAGCTTCTTGTCGCGCTCCGGTCCTTTGCTCTCGCCCAGAAAGCTAACGCGGGCAGCATTTACGATGGCTAGATCCCCACTGATCTTGGATTCCGGATGTGGCATCAAGTCGACTAGCTCGATCCAGCCTTTGTCAAGAACCGGCAAGCGCTTTCCAATTAACTGATCTGCCATGTAATGCTCCCGCGCATGTTTCCAACTGCTAGTATTGTGGGATGCCCTTACCGCAGCCTAGTCATACGCTAAGACTCTGCAGGGCGATGCGAACGCGCTCTTCAACATCATCGGGCGCGTCAAGCGGAATGGATTGGATTGCCGCTTGTGATTCCACCACGCTGTACCCGAGCGCGGTGAGCGCGTCCAGAATGACGCCGCTGCTATCATCTTCAGCAGCCAGCGGCAGGCTGTCCAACCCGCCCGCAATCTTGTCCTGCAGCTCCAGAACGATTTTCTGGGCCGTCTTCTTGCCGATGCCCGGCACGCGGCTTATGATTTCGGGGCGGTCGTTGACAACCGCGCTGCGCAAATTGTCCACGCTGAGCGTACTCAGAATGGCGACGGCAAGCTTTGGCCCGATGCCGCTAATCTTGAGCACCGCGTCGAAGAGTTCGCGTTCGCCGGCGGTCGCGAAGCCATACAAGGTGAGGGACTCTTCACGCACAACCAGTCGCGTGTACAAGAATACCCGTTCGGATTGCAGTTTTTCAATCGTGGTGAAGGGCGCGAACACTTCAATGCCAACGCCGCCCACCGTCACCACCACATGATCGGCTGCCTTCGAGACCAGATTTCCTTCCAATGTGGTGATCATGTCCAGCGCAAATCCTCAGGCGAGGTTGATATCATGCAGGCGATAGCTGTGCAAGTCGGTAATGGCGACAGCGAGCGCGTCCGCCGCATCATCTGGGGTGGGCGCTGTCTCCAGGCCGAGCAGCAGGCGCGTCATCTCTTTCATCTGGCTCTTGCCGGCGCCGCCATAGCCGCAAACCGCCTGCTTGACAGCGTTGGGCTTGTACTCGGCGATGACTAGATTCGAACGGCTCAACGCCAGCAAGACGACGCCCCGCGCTTGCGCTACGGTTATGGCGGTGGTGACATTGCGCGAGAAGAACAGTTCTTCGACTCCGGCGCGGTCTGGACGATACTCCGCGATCAGCCTGCTCAGTTCATCGTGAATCTGATGCAGCCGCTCAGGCATCGGCGTACCGGCGCCGGTGCGGATGACGCCATAGGTCAGCGCTTCCAGGCTGCCGTCGGCGCCTTCACGGACGAAAGCATAGCCCAAGGACGCCGTTCCGGGATCAATGCCGAGTGAGATCATGCTAGGACTCGTAGGCGGCCAGGGCTTCGTCAGTGATGCTCAAGTTGGAGGCGACGGTTTGCACATCATCCGACTCTTCCAGTTGTTCCATAAGCCGCATGTTCTGCAGGGCCTTGGTTTTGGGAATTTCCAGCTCGTTCTGTGGGAACCAGCGCAATTCACAGTCGTCAACCTGGTAACCGGCTTGTGTCAGCGCCTGTTCAACCGCTGAGAACTCATCGCGCGGCGTAAAAACCGTGACGATCCCTTCCTCATCTACGACATCTTCCGCGCCCGCTTCCGCCGCCTCCAGAAACAGCTCGTCAAAGTCGCTCTCGCCTATGATGGTGATATATCCTTTTTGATCGAATTGCCACATCACAGCGCCGTTGGTGGCCAGGCTGCCCTCATGCTTGCTGAAAGCATGCTTGACTTCGGCCAGGGCCCGATTCTTGTTATCCGTGAGGATCTCGACGATATAAGCGACGCCCTCGGGGCCATAACCTTCGTAGAGAATCTCCACTACTTCGCCGCCCGCAATTTCGCCGGTGCCCTTTTTGATGGCGCGTTCGATATTCTCTTTGGGCATATTGGCGGCGCGGGCTTTGGCGATGGCAAGCTTGAGCCTGGGATTGGCGCTCTCGTCGCCGCCGCCTTCTCGCGCGGCAACCATGATGTCGCGCCCCAGCCGCGTGAAGATCTTGGCCCGTTTCGCGTCTTCCGCGCCCTTCTTTCGCTTGATGGTCGACCACTTGCTGTGACCGGACATGGACGCATCCCTTTCCTGGCAAATTCGCAGTCTGTGAATAAGACGATTATAGCCTATTCCTCGCGCCGCATTGCAATACACAATGCTATAATATGTTGGCGTGCTTCCAGACAGTAGATTAGAGTTGCGATCTGATGGATGTGATGCAGCAGGCTGAGGATATCATTGAAGCGGCCAGTGAAGATTCTCAATTCCAGTACCAGGGTTCGATTCCGCCGGAACGCATCGCCTGGATTGTTATGCTGGGCGCATTTCTGCTGTTCTGCACCGTAACGCTGTCCACAATCTTCGGCGTAGACCACTATCTCTTCCGCTCGACAGTGCCCATGTCCGCGGTTTTACAGGTATCCAAAGGCACCGTCGGCATCACCGGTCCCGATCTGATTGTGGCCGCCGAACGCGAGCGTGATGACTTGACAAATTCGGTCACCAGCATTAGCACGGATTCCTTATCGCAGGCAACGATTCAAATCAAAGACCTTGGGAATGGCGAAGCGGAGACAGCGGACCTGCTGGCCGCGGTTACGCTCCAGGGGAATACGCTGGTTACCTTTAATCACGCAAATCGTCCGCGCTTTGAGTGGAGCGGAAACCCTCAGAGCATTCAGTTTTCTGGTCTAAATGGCATGCTGGACATCTTGATTGCGGGCGTCAGCGAACGACCCTTCCGTATGGACTTCTACAGCGACAGCCTAAGCAGCGACAAAGGCGTGCATGTGGTATTCACCAGCAACGGCCGCTATCGGCTCAGTGTGTCTGAAGACGAAGTCCGCCTGTTGAATCTGGCGGGCGATGCGACTGTGTTCTTTCGCGACGATCAGAGCCGCCGCGAGCTGGCCCGAAGCGGCCATGAGCTGGTCGTGCGAATCGGCGCGCGCAGCATGACGCAATTCCCGTCGCGGACAAACGTGTTGAGGAATGGCGAAATTAGCCTGTTGGAAGGTAGCGATGTCGCACGCGCGCTGAACGATTGGCGCTGCAGCATTCGGCAAGAGCAGGCGCCCCCGGGTAACTTCTCGCTGGTTCGCTTCGACGGACGCGTCGGCTTGCGTTTGCGTCGACTCAGTAACGCCCAGTCCAATGGCGAGGTGCGCTGTACGCAGACCTTTGCCGGGGAAGGCTTGGATGTGCAGGACTATGATACGGTGCGTGTCTTGACCACCTTCCTGCCCAATTACCAGAACCTTAGCGTCTGCGGACGGGCGGCGAGCGAATGTCCCCTTATGCTCCAAGTTAACTACAGCTACGTCGACGACGCTGGTCGAAACCGCGACGCGCAATGGTACCGCGGCTTTTATTACGCCGCCGACATTTCCGGCGCTGCCCGCAAGCGCTGCGATACCTGTATTCAGGATCACCTCGATATCAATCAGGCGGTTTGGCATACCTTCGATTCGGATAATCTTCTGAATTTGATCGCCGAGGAAGAGCGTCCGGCGACAATTAAGTCCGTGTCATTTTATGCCTCAGGCCATCAGTTTGATACGCTCGTTAGTGAGATGGCGCTGCTGCTGGGAAACACGTCCGCCGGCTGACGCAAGCGCGCGATGCTGCAAATGGAAGCGCGCAGGAGTCTGACGCATGCCTGATAGTCTGAACGATATCTTACTTGTAGCTACCGTATTTGCGGCTGTTGTCATTGCGGCCTTTTGGCTGGCGATAGTTATGTGGGCCTATCGCGACATGCGGTTGCGGTCGCGTGATCCGCTGGCTCAGATCCTCGTTGCCATACTAGTATTCGCGCTCAATGTACCGGGTCTGTTCATCTATATCTTGCTGCGCCCGAGAGAGACGCTGTCAGCCGCCTACGAGCGCTCGCTGGAAGAAGAAGCGCTCTTGCAGGAGATCGAAGAACGGCCCAGCTGCCCCGGCTGCGGCCAGCGCGTTCAGCACGATTGGCAGGCCTGCCCGCACTGTCATCATCGGCTGAAGAAAGCTTGCGTCAACTGTGACTATCTCTTGGAATTGCAGTGGAACATCTGCCCGCGCTGCACGGTCAGCCAGGTGAGTTACACATCGGACGGCACCATCGCGACGAATTCACGTCATGTCCAGCCCTCTGAGCCAGACCCAATCGACGCCAGATGGGTGGCTTCTCAGCACGTCGAGTAAGTAAGACCCTGGGAAATAAAGGGCGAGCCTCACCGGCTATATTTCGCCTTCTTCGCCGACAGTGTGAATCTTGATCAGATTGGTCTGGCCGTCGATGCCGAAGGGCACGCCGGCAATGATCACCAGCCGATCGCCTCGATGCACCAGGCCCTTGTCATGCGCGGCGCGAACGGTGATGCTTACCATTTCGTCGATCGTGGCAAATTCTTCGACATGCAGCGGCACCACCCCCCAGACCAGCGCCATTCGACGTTGCGTCTTGGTATTGGGCGTCATACAAAGAATCGGCGTATTTGGCCGTTCCTTGGCGACTCGCCGCGTGGTGTATCCGGACAAGCTGGTCGTCACAATGGCCTTGGGCTTGATCACCTGCGAAATATCCGAAGTCGCTTTGCTGATGGCGATGGAAATGTCCTCCAGGTCGCTGCGGCCCTTTGCCTCCGGCAGATCGCGTCTGACGCCGGGCGCGCCAAAATTCTCCAAATTGCGCTCGGCGATGGTGGCGATCTCGCTCATGACTTCCACCGAGCGCACGGGGTAGCTGCCGCTGGCGCTCTCGGCGCTCAGCATGATGGCGTCAGTGCCATCCAGGATCGCGTTGTATACATCGCTGGCCTCGGCGCGGGTCGGGCGCGGATTGTCGGTCATGGATTCCAGCATCTGCGTCGCCGTAATGACCGGCTTGGCCGCGTCGTTGCAGAGCTTGATGATGCGCTTCTGATGGAAGGGAACTTCTTCAGCGGGCGTCTCTAATCCCAAGTCGCCGCGGGCTACCATGATGCCGTCGCAGATCTCTATTATGTCTTCGATATTCTCCAGCGCTTCGCCCATCTCAATCTTGGCGACGATCGCGGCGTCCTTGTCCAAACTGCCCATCAAGGTCTTCAGCTCTTGAATGTCGTTGGCGGAGCGGACGAAGGACATGGCGATATAGTCGCAATTCTGCGCCAAAGCGAATTCAATATCGGCCCGGTCTTTCTCGGTAATGGCGGAAAGCGTCAAGCGGGCATTCGGCGCGGAGACGCCCTTGCGCGACTTCAGCGCGCCGCCGACCACCACCTCGCAATCGATGTTGCGACCGTCGGCCGCGGTGACGTGAAACTGCAAATTGCCGTCATCCAGCAGGAGCGTCGTGCCGGCGCGTATATCTTGCACAAATTCGGGATGAGGCAGCGAAACCAATCCCTCGGCGCCAAGCACGGCGTCCGTGGTCAAGGTGATCGAATCGCCGATTTCTAACATCAGCGGCTCAGCCTGCAAAGGACCTATGCGTATCTTGGGCCCTTGAATGTCGCAAAGGATCGCGACCACGCTGCCTTCTTCATCGGCAATTCGCCGTATGTGGTCGATCGTCTGGCCGTGCGTCTGGTGATCGCCGTGGGAGAAGTTGATGCGGGCTACGTTCATACCCGCGCGGATCATTTGGCGCAGCGTGGCGGGGTCGCTTGAAGCGGGACCGATGGTGGCTACAATTTTGGTGTGTTTGCTGTGCAAGCTAAGTCGCACGCTGGTTCCCCCTCATCGTCTTGCGCGCCCGAATGTCAAAGTCTATTCTACATCCGCATTCAAGTTGGCAAACGCCGCCTTGCCGGCATAACTGGCGGCGCTGCCGAGTTGCTCTTCAATCCGCAGCAGCTGATTGTATTTGGCGATCCGATCTGTACGCGCCGGCGCGCCGGTCTTGATCTGCCCGCTATTCAGGGCGACGGCGATATCGGCAATGGTATTGTCTTCGGATTCGCCGCTGCGGTGGCTGGTTACTACAGTCATATTATGTCGCTGCGCCAGTTGGCCGGCGGCGAAGGCTTCTGTCAGCGAGCCGATCTGGTTCACCTTCAAGAGCAGGGAGTTGGCTGCCTTTTCGTTGATGGCGCGCTGTACCTTATCCACGTTGGTTACCAGCAGGTCGTCGCCCACGACTTGAACACGGTCGCCTATCTTGGCTACAAGGCGCGACCAATTCTCCCAGTCGTTTTCATCCAGGCCGTCTTCGATTGAGATGATCGGGTAGCGATCGCGCCAATCACTCCAGAAATCGACCATTTCTTCACCGCTGAGCTCGCGCCCTTCGATTTCCAGTTGGTACTTGCCATCCTCATAAATCTCCGAGGCGGCCGGATCAAGCGCGATGAAGACCTCTTCCCCGGCGCGATAGCCCGCCTTGTCGATGGCCTGCATGATGACATCCAGCGCGGCCTGGTTGCTGCCCAGGCTGGGCGCAAAGCCGCCCTCATCGCCGACAGTGGTCTGATAGCCCTTGTCGTGCAGGATGCCGCCAAGGTGATGATAAATCTCGGCGCCCCAGCGCAAAGCCTCGCGGAAGGTCGGCGCGCCAACAGGCATCACCATAAACTCCTGGAAGTCGGTGCTGCCCAGCGCGTGTTTGCCGCCGTTCATGATGTTCATCATCGGCGTGGGCAAAACGTGCGCGTGCACGCCGCCCAGATAGGCGTATAGCGGGAGCCGCAAGCTGCTCGCCGCCGCATGAGCCAGGGCCATCGACACGCCGAGAATGGCGTTGGCGCCCAGGTTGCTCTTGCTTGGCGTGCCGTCAATCTGCAGCATCAATTCGTCGAGCGCCTTCTGGTTGTATGGCGACTGCCCAATCATTTCCGGCGCGATGACTTCATTAACCGATGCCACCGCCCGCAGAACACCCTTGCCGAGGTAGCGCGCCTTGTCGCCGTCGCGCATCTCCAGCGCTTCGTGCTCGCCGGTCGACGCGCCACTGGGCACAATCGCGCGTCCCAAGGTATCGTCCGAGAGTCGGACTTCGACTTCGACGGTGGGGTTGCCGCGTGAATCCAGGACTTCGCGCGCGAATACTCTGCTGATTGCTGGCATCAATCAAGTCTCCATTTGTGGCAAGCTACGGGTTCGCATGCCCAGACAGCGTACAGATTCAGCCTGACATGATAGTATATCATCTGCTGCAAATACACAGCCAATCGGCGCCGGACCAAGCCGGCCCGGCTTGCGGATTGCTTGACATACTGCAATTGGACTAAAATGACAACGAACGAATGTTGACGAGTAATACCCGATTCATGCGGACCAAACGCGACGTATACCTGGACTACTCGGCCTCTACGCCCGTCGACCCGCGGGTGATGGAAGCGATGACGCCTTATTTCAGCGATGTCTTCGGCAATCCGTCCTCGTCGCATCGCTACGGTCGAGAAGCAGATCGCGCCATTGAAGAATCTCGTGAGACGGTGGCTGCGATCCTAAATTGCCGGCCCCGGGAAATCATCTTCACCAGCGGCGGCTCAGAGAGCGACAATCTGGCGCTGCGGGGCGCTGCATGGCGGGCGCGCAAGCAGGGCAAGCCGGCAAAGCTGATCACCTCGCCGGTTGAACATAGCGCCGTCATCAGCACTGTCGACCAATTGGGCGCCGTTATGGATTTTGCAACGCAAATCGTGCCGGTCGATCGCTACGGTTTGATCGACCTCGCGGCATTCGGCGATGCCTGCGCCAGCGGCGGCGCTGTCGCCAGTGTGATTTACGCCAACAACGAGTTGGGCAGCGTCAACGACTTGCCGGCGCTGTCTCGCATTGCCCGCTCCAACGACATTCTTTTGCATACCGACGCCGTGCAAGCCGGCGGCCAACTGACGCTCGATGTACAACAACTCGGCGTGGACATGCTCAGCCTGTCGGCGCACAAGTTCTATGGTCCCAAAGGCGTGGGGATTCTCTATCTGCGCGACGGCATCGAACTGGCGCCGACCCAAACCGGCGGAGGGCACGAAGCGGGGCGCCGCGCGGGAACGCATAACACGCCCTTTATCGTCGGCTTGGCGACAGCATTGCAGCTGGCGCACGCTGAGAGCGACGACCGCAACGCGCGCTTCCGCTTTCTGCGCGACAGAATCATTGATGCGATTTTGCAGCGCATTCCAGGCGCCGAGCTCAGCGGCCATCCCCAGCGGCGGCTGCCGTCTCACGCGAGTTTCGTGCTGAACGGGATCGACGCCAATGCGCTGCTGATGCACCTGGATATGAACGGGGTAGCCGTCAGCAGTGGTTCCGCTTGCATGACCGGCAATCCGGAACCGGCTGAGACGCTGCTGGCTGCCGGATACACAGTGGAGCAGGCTAAGAGCGGCCTGCGTCTCTCGGTCGGCATGAGCACTACCGAAGACGATATCGATTATGCGCTGGAAGTGCTGGTCGAGGCGGTCGGCAAACTGAGCCGCTTGCGCCGGGAGCCGGCCTCATGAGCCGCTCGCATACGCGCGTGGTTGTGGCGATGAGCGGCGGCGTAGACAGTTCCGTCGCGGCGGCGCTGATGGTCAGGGCCGGCTACGATGTCGTCGGCATGATGATGCGCTTGTGGACCGATGACGCCCTGGGCGGCGCTGAGCACAATCGCTGCTGTACGCCCGAGCAAATGAGCGACGCCCGCCACATCGCCGACAAGCTGGGCATTCCCTTCTACGCGCTGGACAGCAAGGACATTTTCCGCAGTACGGTGGTGCAATATTTCATCGATCAGCACCGCGACGGCTATACGCCCAACCCCTGTCTGGAGTGCAACCGCCATATCCGTTTTGATTGGCTGCTGAATAATGCGCTGGCGCTGGATGCCGACTATCTGGCCACAGGTCACTACGCGCGCATTTCACCGAATGCGGCCGGCGGCTGGGACTTGCGGCGCGGGTTGGACGCGGAGAAAGACCAGAGCTACGTCCTCAGCGTCATGGAGCAATCGCAGCTGGCGCGCGCCAAGTTTCCCGTCGGCGAATATCACAAACACGAGGTGCGGGAGCTTGCGGAAGAGCTGGGGTTGAATGTCGCCGGCAAGAAGGACAGCCAGGATCTCTGTTTTCTGGGCGACAGCGACTATCGCGACTTCCTGCGTTTGCACGCGCCTGATGTGATGGCGCCGGGACCGATTGTGAATGCAAAGGGAGATTTGCTGGGCCAGCACCAGGGCTTGGCGAATTACACCATCGGCCAGCGCAAGGGCTTGGGCATCTCCGCCAATGAGCCGCTATATGTGCTGGCGATGAACCCCTACAAGAACGCGCTTGTGGTCGGCGCGCGCGACCAACTGGGCCGTGACCGGCTGATCGCGGAAAATGCCAATTGGGTGAGCGGCGCCCCGCCGGCGTGCAACTTCCGCGCCGACGTCAAGATTCGCTACCGCGCCAAGGCTCAACCGGCCGCAATCGAAGTCAAAGACCAGCACAGATTCAGCGTCATTTTCGATGAGCCACAGCGCGATATTACGCCCGGTCAAGCGGCGGTCATCTATCAGGGCGATGTCTGCCTCGGCGGCGGCGTCATCGCCAAGTTCGCTGAAGCTGAGTTCTCCTCAGGGCGCGTGGCGCTTGCAGCACGCTAGGAGCGTGAGAGTGTTGAGCCCGCGCGCAAAGTCACGCCCTTTAAGTTCCCAAGCCGACTACGTTTGGGAATAGCATTACAAAATATACTGTGCCCAAGATATACGGACCGTAAGGCAGCGCCGTAAAGCGCACATAGCGCTCGCCAAGCAGACGCTTACCCACTATGAACGCCAAGGCGCCGGCCCCGCCCAGAAAGACTGCGGCGAACATGGCAACGAGCACATTGGGGAAGCCGACTATCAGCCCGCCCATGGCCATCAAGTAGACATCGCCTTTGCCAAATGCCGTCGGTAATTTACGCCGACTTCTGAGCATTCGCCCGTAGACCAGGCCGCCAGCGTAGACCAGCGAAAACACGCTGCCGCCGACAAGGCCGCCGGCCAGGCTGCTGGTCAGTCCAGGCGGATGCTGCGGGAATACCGCCGCGTCCAACAGGGCCAGCACCCACGCCACGAATACCGGCAGGAACAGAATGCGCTTGTGTTCGATGTCCACGACGGCGAGCAAAAGAAAAATGACTGCGTAGTGCTGCCACAGCAGTTGCTGTCCCGGTGACACTTGCAGTTTGGCGCCAGCGACGAGATGAGTCGTTAGCAGCAAGGCTGCCAGAGTGAGCTCCGTCAGCGGATAACGCCAGCTCAGCTTGTCCGTGCAGTCGCCGTCGCGCTTGACAAGCGGACGCCGCCGATTGAGCAGAAAGGCGCTCAGGCCCAGCCAGGCGATCAGCGGTCGAGGGCTGCCATCGCCATAGCGAGGAAGCGCCAGAAACCGGCCCTGCGGCAGATTGTCCGCCAGCGCGTTGACTAACCCGCCCAGCAAGATCCCCGCAAGCGCATGAATGGCAATGTCCACCGAAACTTTCCCCGCGAGCCTACGGCGCCGCCGCGATTTCTGGCGCCGGCGGCAGCAGCATCAAAGAAACCGCCAGCAGAAGCAGCACACCCGCGATTCCGGCGATGACTATGGCGACCTGTTTGTGTCGGCTCAGGTGATCGTCGATGTCCGCATTCTCCTCGGTGTTTAACACCAGGCCAATCGGCGTCACTGACGATCCGTCCACTTGCCACAATTTCAGCTTGGGCTTGGCGCTTTCCAAAGACACAATCAGCTGCAGCAGACTCCTGTCCACCGCCGCCCCAATGTCCTCTTGCGACGGAATCGGCGGCGCCTGCGGGTGGGAATGGTAAACGCCGATCCATTCAAAACCGGCAGCATCTATGGCCTTTAGTGTTTTGAGCTCTACTTCCGGGTCAAAGCGAAAATGCCTGTCGGGCGCGTCCGCCGCGTTATCGAGCGGAATAGCGCGGCTGATATGCTCGCGCGAGCCGGCCAGGATGCCGCAGGCTTCGTTCGGCGCCTCAGACAGCGCGTGATCGGCTATCTGGTGCGCCACCGCATAAGCAATTCGGACAGCCATCGTCAGCCTTCCAAGGGCGCAATAATGAAGTCGATTTCGGCTTGGTCTTGCGGCGGATCGCGCGTTTCGTAATAGAGCTCGGCGGTCAATTTATACTCGCCGGTGGGGTCATCCAGGCCGCGAATATGCATCGTGAACTCGTTTTCAAAGTGCATGGTCGCGATGACATCGAGGTCGCTGACCGCCAGGCCGTCGCTGCGGCGGGCGACGATCAGCAGATTGGGGCGCTCTTGAAAGGGCGTCAGCTTTAGATTGACCTTGACGCGGAAACGGTCGCGGTAGGGCACAGCGCCGATATCCTCGATTCTGACTTTGTGCTTGGGCTGCGGCACCGAGTTGGCGTCGTTAAACAGGTTGATTTCCACCGAATTGCTTCCTCACGAATAGCTGTCTTGTAGCGCGGCCAGCGCCTGCATCGCCGCATCGAAATGTTCTTGCGGCACAAAGATGTGATCGCGAGAGTAGGCGGCGAAGGCGAGAATCGGAATCTGTGCTGCGGCCAATGCTGCGCTAATCTCTGCGATGAAACCCACAAGCGAGGGCTCCAGCGGCGCTTCAAAGGTGATTTGACGGTAGATCTGCTCGCTGACATCAGCCGAGCGCAGCCGCCCGGCGAATTCCTGCACGACATCGTCGCGCAATAGAAGCGACATCTCGTCCTTGTCCGCGATTGCCGCGCAGAAGGGAATCCCGCTCTCCGCCATAATGCCGGCCGCCAAAGTGATGGCTCTGGGCGGCAGACGCAGCAGGCGATAATCCTGTCCGTCGCTGTAAATTCCTGTGCTGGCCAGCGCCTGCTCAAGAGTCTGTGTCACGGAGACTTACTCGGCAAACTGAAAAGTAGACTCGGCATAAAAGCGTACGCTGCGCTTGGCGTACTGTTGCCGCATCCAATCTTGGAACTGCTGATTCTTCTCTTCCAGCGGCAGGCTGGCGCGCAACTTCTTCATGGGATAATTGACATTCAGCGCTCGCCCGTGAATGATGTGCCGGCTGACGCCGGGCGGAAGATAAGCCCGCTGCAGCGCCGCGTCGATGATGTCTTGCGGCTGATAAGAAGGAAACATCACCAGGGCGAACCCGCTGGGGAAGAGCGACCAGATCTGGCCCGGATCAGTCAGTGGCGTTCGATACAAGGTGGCGTTGTTATGATAATTGGCGACCACTTGGCGCAATGTCGCATTTCGCTCTGCCAAGCCGTCAGTAACGGCATGTATCGAGAATACCGGTCCGTCATGCAGCAAGATTTGCGCTAGGGCGCTGCCGTCCCAGCCGTCGCGAATTTCAACCTGGTCGATCGCTTCCAGTTTTTCCAGCAGCGCTTGCGAGTTCCAATCGGCGACAATATGCTGCCAAACGCCCAACTCGACGAAGTCGCTTTCATAATCGACCACCTGCGCCAATATATGTTCAAAGCCAAGCATAATCATCGATACATGCCGATTTGAGCCATCCATAAGCACATATCTGCCATCGACCAGCTCGCCAACGAGCGGTGGATTGGTGAAGAACTCGGCCCGCTTGATGCGATCCATCAAGGGTTGCGAACGCTGCACGTCGCTCTTTTCGTGCGGCAGAATGTCGTTGACATGAACGATGCGCAGCGCTGGAGGCGGCGCGCTTATCGGATTCGAAAACACTGACATTCCAAGTAGAATAATCTAGTGATCGCGCATAGCGTATCACGAACTGGGGCAGGCGGCAATTGCGCCGCGCTGCGCGGCTAATCGAGGAGCTGGAAAATGGGCGCGAAGCAGCAAGGGGCCGATGCCACTCAGAAGCGCTGGCTGGTGATGCCGCGAACCTTGTCATTTGTCCTTAATGGCGATGCAGTACTCTTGATGAAACGCGCGCCGCATCGAAGGGTTTTCCCGGACCAGTATAATGGCTTGGGCGGCCACATCGAGCGGGACGAAGATCCGGCCAGCGGGGCGCTGCGCGAAATCGAAGAAGAAAGCGGCCTGAAAGTACATTCGCTCCGCCTGCGCAGCATGCACAATATCGACGCGGGACAGCAGACTGGAATCCTCCTCTTTGTATATACTGCGATTAGCGAGAGCCGCGCCGTAAAAGGCGAAAGCCCCGAAGGACGCTTGGAATGGGTCGAGAAGGGCAGGATCAACGAGCTTGATCTGGTGGAAGATCTGCCCCAACTCTTGCCGAAGATTCTGCAAATGAAAGACGACGAGCCGCCGATGAATGTGCACGTAAGTTACGACAAATTTGACCGCATCAAGCTGCGTTTCCGGGGAGACGCTTGATATGGCGCTTCGTTTTGCCTGCGCTGATTCCGAACTGCAGCCAAGCCCCATTCGCCTGCCCATGCGACTATACATGCGCGTCGGCCAGGTAGCGCCCGACGAAGCGCTGAACTGCAACTGCGCGCCTGACCCGGGCGCCGGCAACGACATTGGCTCGGCATTGAAATCCGCCATGAATCGCTGGCGGGCCGATGGTCTAAACCTGACGACCGGCCGCGTCGACTATCAGCGACTTGAGCGCAGCAAGGTCGTAGAGGAATACCGCCCCTTGGCGGCCGCGCTGCGGAACTTCGATCCGGGCCGGCTCGTCAGCGACGAGGAGCGCAAGACATTCTGGATCAACATTTATAATGTCCTGCTGATTCATGGCGTGCTGGCCTATCGAGAGAGCAGGTCGCTCTTGAAGATTCGCGGCGCCTTTGAGCGCATCGCTTACGTCATCGGCAGCCGCCGCTATAGCCTGGACGATATCGAGCATGGCGTATTGCGCGGCAACCGGGCGCATTTTCTGATCCCGGGCCTGCGGTTCTCGCGCCGGGATCCGCGCCGCAAGCACACACTGGCGCAAGTAGATCCCCGCATACATTTCGCGCTCGTCTGCGGCGCCAGCTCCTGCCCGCCCATCGGTATCTATCAGGCGGAGCATCTCGATCATCAGCTCGACCTGGCGGCGACCAACTTCATCAATAACGGCGGCGCCGACCTGAATCGCGACGAAAATACCATCGCGCTTTCGCGCATATTCCAGTGGTACAGTCCCGACTTCGGCGGGCGCTGGATGGGCGTCGGCAAGCGAGAGCCTGTGCTGCGCTACATCGCCAAGTTTCTCGTGGACGAGGAGCGAGATTATGTCCTGGCCCATGCCGACAGGCTGCGCGTGGGATACCAGCATTATGACTGGGCGCTAAATGTCTGAGCCAAATCAGTCGACTCTAGCGTCCGCTGATGCGCCTGGCGATGTTGTAGCCCTGCGGAAAAAAAGTCTGCCGCGGCGTATTGGCTGCTGGCTGCTGATAGCGGTCTGGTTCGCGATACTGCTGACGCCCTGTGGTCTGTTTTATCTGGCGGCCAACGGCGAGATTCGCCTGCAACATAGCCAGATTCCCGACCCGCACGCGCACCCGCGCCTGCTAATCTCGCTGATCAGCGAAAGCGCCGATCGCGGCCTGCGCATCGAACGATCGACAATACAGGCTGAGGACGGCGATTCGACGATCTGTGTGGAAACGTCTGTCACATTCTTGCTCTGGGAGTCCAGCGGCGGCAACCAGAACGTTAGCTACTGCGACTGTTACAAGCGGCCGAGTGTGGACGCGGCCTGGGAACTGATATCGACTTATGGCACAGCCTGTTCGCGAGCGGGCTAATGCCATAGGGAGCGCTCTGATGGAGATTCTGCAAAATATCGACCCGGCTCATTTGCCCTATATCGCCGTGGGTTGCGCGCTGCTATGCCTGGTAGCCCTGGTCATCGGCTTCTTGCTGCAGGCGGTGAGCGGCATCTTTGACGTCATATTCGGCGTGATTGAAATTGTCATTGACATGCTGCAAGGGGGGCCGGTCGCATGGTGCGGCTGCCTGTTCCTGCTGGTCGGTTTGGCGGCTGCGGCGGGCGCCGTCCTGCTTTTCTTCTATGCCCCGGATGCTTGCGCCGAGCATCCGACCAACTTCTGCAGCTGGTTTGGTTTCTTGCCCTAGGCCGGGTCCGCTGATGCGGCCGCAAGAAAAATTTACTTTGTGTCGCTAAACAAATTCTTGTAGAATAGTTCTAGCAGTACAGCTTGGAGACTCTGTATGGCATCCACCGCTCTTCCGTTTTCGCGCGCCGACGCTTATAGCGACATCGACAAAGGCAGTCTTTGGCTGCGCAACAAGCGTTGGGATCTCTTCTTTCTTACGCTCAGCGTCGTGGTCGTGCCGCTGCCATACGTGCTTTATTTGCTCGGCGTACATCTCGGCATTGATGATGACACCAGCCGAAATATGGTCAATTTCTTTGTGGCGGTTGCCATCGGCGGTCCGCACATGATGTCGACCTTTTTGCGCACGGGCTTGGACGAGCGCTTCAAGGAACGTTATCCAACGCTGATACGCTCCTCGATCATCATTCCCATCATCGTGATTTCGCTGGCGTTTTTGAACCTGAGCCTGATGCTGACGTTTTTCTTTTTCTGGGCGTCCCTGCACGTCCTGCATCAGGTCACCTATATCGTTGAGCTATACAATCACAAAGAAGCGAAGTTCGTGCGCCGCAGCGCGCTCAGCTCGTTTTCGCGCATGATTGACTACGCGATCGTCTTGACCAGCCTTTTCCCCATCGCCATGTGGAAAATCAGCCAGGGCAGCTTCGAAATTGGACAGAATGATTTGGGCGAGGCAATCCCCGACTTGTTTCAACAGCCGGAGAATCCCTGGTTCTTCGTTTTGGTGTCGCTGATATTCGGGTCCGCGTTGGTGTCGTACGTGGTCAAATCCATCTACGAATATCATCACGGCATACTGAATATGCCCAAGTTCGCCTTTGTCTCGCTGACCGTGATCGTGGCTTTTCTGACGCCGCTGCTGCCCAATCTCGATACGGCTTTTCAAGGGCTGAATACCTGGCACTCTTTTCAGTACCTGGCAATCACCTTTTACATCATCAAGATTCGGCAGATGGTCGGCGACCTGGATGAGTCGGCGCCGCTGGTGGCGCGCTTCAGCCGCCGCAGCACAGACGCGCGCGCTCTCTATGCTTTCAGCGCGGCTCTGCTGGTCGGGTCAGCCGTGATATTCGTGCTGGTCTACGCGCTAGCCGGAATCGTACGGCCGGGCATCGACGGCAACAGCCACTTCGATATCGCCTATTACACGGCTATCCTGTCGTTCCTGTGGATTCACTATTATCACGACCACTTCCTATTCACGGACTTTGAAGCGCTGGACGGCGCTCACAGCTCGTGACCCTGCAATCGTGAAGCGTCGCTGACTTAGGGGAAGACTTCCTGCACCCACTGCAGGGGATCAACCGTTACCCCGTTTAGCCACAGCTCCCAGTGCAGATGCGGCCCGGTGCTGCGCCCGGTGGAGCCGACAGTGCCGATCACCTGGCCCGATGCCACGACTTGCCCCGGCTGGACCAGAGTCTCTCGCTGGTGGGCGTACAAGGTATAAACGCCCCAGCCGTGATCAATGATGGTGGTGTTTCCGCGTATCTGCAAGCGGTCAGCCATGACCACCATTCCATCGGCCGCGGCCAGCACCGATGTGCCCGGGGCGCCGGCGAAGTCTACGCCGCGGTGATATCGGTTGTACTCGCCGCCATTGTACGAGCGCAGCGTGCCAAAGACAGCATTCATGGCCGCGGCAGCCGGCAGGCTAAGCGAATTCAGCCAGTAGCGATCGGTCGTAAAGTCGCTCATCAGCTGAGTCAGTCGCTCGATCTCTGCTTCTTCGATGGCGGGCGCCAGCAAGTCATTGTTGTTGATCGTGATGGTCTGGTAGCCGTAGCCGCCGCCAACCACCTGCAAGTTAGCCGCGATGGCCACCGCATCGCCCTCGGCGGGCTGTAATTGCAGCGTCAGCGGATAGATGGCCGTCTCGGTGAACATGGGCACGCCGACGATGATATTGTGGCGCCGCGCCTCGTCGCGCTCGATGACGCGCAACTCCTGCCCGAGAAACTGCCCGCTGATGCTCGCCGCTTCGCTAGTCCTCAGCTCGATGCGGACGCTGCGCCCCGTCTCCAGCACTTGTGGATCGATAGTGAAGGCCTCTACAGTGGCGGGCAAGTCTTGCGCTAGCCGCGGCAATTGAATGCCCGGTATGATCAGCTGCTGACCCACCCGCAGCAAGCCGGGATCCAGCAAGTTATTCTCGCGAGCCAGGGCGTCAACCGTTTGGCTAAAGCGCAAGGCGATCTCGAAAAGCGTGTCGCCGCTCTTCACCTTGTACAAGAACGGCGCGACCGGATCGCCGTAACGAGCGAAGGAATGGCGACTGTCGCTACCAGGGGCGGACGCGGCCAAAGGCTCGATCTCATCGGAAGAGTCGGCGCCGGAAGATGGAATCGTCGTTGGACTTGTTTCAGGTTCGGTTTCGCCGGGGACGATCACCAATTCCTGACCTACATATATAGCTTCGGCTGATTCCAGGCGGTTAAGCGCAAGCAGATCCGCTTCAGTACGGCTGTATGCGGCTGCAATGCTGGCAAGTGTCTCGCCTGCGGAAACTGCATGCGCCAAATGTTGATCTGGGGAAACTGTCGCCAGCGGAATGATCAGGCGCTGGCCGACGATTATGCTGTTGCTGTCGGTGATGCCGTTGGCTGCCGCCACTTGCTCGGCGAAGAGATCGTATTGCAGGGCAATCCTGAACAAGTTTTCGCCGCGCTGCACCACGTGAACGGTGAAGACCGATTCGCTCTCGTTTTGCGCATGCGACGCCAATATCATTGGCAGCACGCTCGCAAGCAGAATTACCACAAATCTGACAATACTATGCCTCACGAGACAGCCTCGCCAATTCGCAATTGATCGCCGATGTCCACTCGCTCCCAGATGCTCGGATCGGCTTCCAAATAATACATCGCCGGCGTAGACGGCACATGGGCGAATCTCCATGATTTTGCTAACTTCTTGTCCACTACCTTGAGGTCTGCGCCGAGCCAGACTACGCCGATGGGCGCGCGCAGGCCAAGCGTATGGATGGCTGCGGCCAGCCGGCCGGGCGACCGGCAAACAAATAAGGCGCCATCGTTGAGGGCGCTTGTTCCCCGGAAGCTCAGCCCGATCAGCCGAGAAACAAAGCTCGCGCAAACACGTGCGCGAGCCAGTACAATTTGTCCCGTCTGTTCGTTGACAATCAGCCGCCGCGAACTCATCCAGGTATGGTCAAGACCTGTCCAACGCTCAACTGGTTATAGTTGGTAATGCTGTTGAGCTGAGCCAACTCCACAATGCTCACGCCGTAACGGGCCGCAATCCCGAAGAGCGTATCGCCCGGCTGCACGATATGCGTGACCGGCACCGAGGTGGGAAGCGGCGTGGGCGTTGGTTGAACTGTCGGCGTCGCGGTTTCTTGCGGCTGGCCGCTCGGCGGGCTCACAGGTGTGCCCACTGCGCTGGGAATCTGCAGGCGCTGGCCGATGAATATCGTCCGGGGATTCGTTATCCCGTTGAGCTGCGAGATTGCGGCAACAGTCGTATCGTGGTCCACGGCGATCTGGCTCAGGGTGTCGCCCGCCTGCACGACGTAAATGGTGTAGGCGTCAGCGGTCGAAATCGTGACAGGCGTCGCAGTCGGCACTGGGGTGGCGGTCGCTGGTGGCGGTATGGCGGTCGGGATAACCAGTATCACCCCCACGTCAATTTGGTGGACATTGACGATGTTATTCTGCTGCGCCAGCAGATCCACCGTCGTGCCATACTGTTGCGCGATGCGCTCCAAGGTGTCCCCTGGCAGAATCTGATAAGTGATTGGCGTGGCGGTGGGCGTTGGCGTGGGTGTGAAGGTCGGCGTAAATGTCGCTGTCGCCGTCGCGGTGGCCGTTTCAGCGCCTTCCGGCGTTGCCGGCAAGTTGATTGGAATGATTAAGCGCTGTCCGACGTAAATCAAGTTAGCCTCGTTCAGTCCATTGGCAGTGTTGATGGCATCACGTGTGCTGTCGTATTCCAGCGCCAACTCACTGACCGTGTCTCCTTCTTCAACAACGTGCGTGACGGTCTCGGGAAACTCATCGCTGATCGGGGTAACCGTGCCATCAGCAGTTGCAGTAGCGGTAGCGGTGGCCGTCGCTGTAATTGTAGCAGTTGGCGACGCGGTAGCCGTCGCAGTTTGAGTTGTTGTAGGAGATGCTGTAGCCGTGAAGGTCGGCGTAGGCGTATCCGAAGGAGAAGGCTTCTGTTCATTCTCATTGCTTTCGGACCGGCCAACGCGGTCAGTTGAAGGCTCAGGGGTGTCAGTTGGCGTCGGGGTGTCGGTCGCTGTGGAAGTGCTCGTCGCGGTTGCAGTGGGCCTTTCTGACACATCGTCACCGGACAACTCAGTGTTTGTCTCAGATGTGGGCGATGCTTCACTTACGACTGTCGTATCACTTGTCGCCTCCAATACTGCGTCATCCAGATAGATATAATTGTTCGCCCGCGGCTCGCCGACGGTGGATTCTACGAAAACGGTGATTGTCGAACTTGCAGCGGTGGCGATAACAGCGTATTGGCGGTAGGCATCATAGAAGAACGTGGCCGCCGTAGACCAGACGATATCTTCGCTCTCGCCGTCCGTGCCGCCATTGGGGTCGATTCCCACACGCAGGACCACATCGCCCGGATCCTCGCTGACATCGGCGTCCTCAAAACTGGAGGACCAGACATGCGCGTAGACGCTGAAGCGATAGGTCGTGCCACTGGTGACGGAATCAACTTCTTGGTATATGCCGCCGTGGTGAGTCGCGAAGAGCGTGAAGTACTTCTGCGCGCTGCCCTCCTCATCCAGGCGGATGCGATCGGTTTCTTCATCGTAATTCGGGTCATGATTGGCGAATGACGGGCTTGAAGAGGAACGGCCAACATGCCAAGGCGTCCATCCCCCCGCTACATTCCGGGGCTCAGCGCCGTCCAATTCCGTGAACTCGCCTTCGAAGTCGCCGTTTTCCAGCAGGTTCGTCGTTTCGCTGCCTTGGCCTAAACTGACCAGAATCGATAAACCCAGCAAAACAATTAGAATGACCGCGTAGCGTAACTTCATCATCTTCCCCCGCCGAAGAATCGCGTGGATTAAATTATCAAACACTAAAGTCTAGTCTACTCAGATTCGAAAAAGCGCACAAAGCTATAAGCGGTAATTCCAAAATCAATGATTCTCTCTTGAGAATGTCGTGAGCTTCGCGTAATCTTGCCCAGTCTGCCCGCTGATTTCCCGCTACTCTTGTAGTCCAATATCGCCGCGAGCGCCAAGTTGCGCCGCTGCAAAAGGCGCGAAGATAAGGGAAATCGAGATTGCAGCCTGGCTGATCAATTGCGCATCAGCTTTTTCTTGCAGATGCTTGACGTCCGGCGCTGCGATTCTTGCGGCAAGATTCGTTGCTTGCGTCAATAAACTCCGAATTTATACGGACACAGACATCAGACTCGCGGAGGTCCGCTTTTGAAGTTGCACGAATATCAGTCCAAGTTTCTTTTCCGTGATTTTGGCATCCCGATTCCGCTGGGCAAGGTAGCCACAACCGCTGACGAAGCCTTCGCGATCGCCGGCGAAATGGACGGGGTTGTGGTGATCAAGGCGCAGGTACACGTTGGCGGGCGCGGCAAGGCCGGCGGCGTCAAAGTCGCCAAAAATGCCGATGAAGCGCGCCAATACGCTGAAGACATACTCGGTATGGACATCAAGGGCCTGCGCGTGGAAAAAGTGCTGGTCGATCCCGGCGCCGACATTCAGCAGGAGATTTATCTGGCCATCACCAATGATCGCAGCGCCGGCAAGCCGCTAATCATGACGTCTATGGAAGGCGGAATGGATATCGAGGAGCTGAATCGGCAGCGCCCCGAGGCCATAGTCCGCGAGCATGTTGATCCCTTCGCCGGTCTGCAAGACTACCAGATGACCTTCATCGCCAGCGCAATGGGTTTGCCGCGCGCGCAGTGGCGCAGCTTCGCCAAGATTCTGCGCGGGCTTTACCAGTGCTACACCGAATCCGATGCTGAATTAGCTGAGATCAATCCGCTGGTCATCACGGGGGAGGGCGAGTTGCTGGCGGTGGATGGCAAGGTCATCATTGATGACAATGCGCTCTTCCGGCAGCCGGCTTTGGTTGAACAGCGCGATACCAGCGACGAGCCGGAATCTGAGCGCCTGGCGCGCGAAGCCGGCATCACCTACATTAAGCTTGAGGGCCAAATCGGCTGTATGGTCAACGGCGCCGGTCTAGCCATGACCACCATGGACATGACCAAGCTCTATGGCGACGCCGATGGCATTGGCCCGGCGAATTTTCTGGATATCGGTGGCGGGGCGACGCCGGAGCAGGTTGCTGCCGCGCTGCGAATCATCTTGTCCGATGAGAACGTCAAGTGCGTACTTTTTAACATCTTCGGCGGCATCACCCGCTGTGATGAAGTCGCCAAGGGCATCTTGACCGCCTACAACGAAGTGAATCCCAGCGTACCCATGGTGATTCGCCTGCAAGGCACCAACGCAGCCGAAGGCAATAGTATTATCAGCGAGGCGCAAATCCCCAATCTGATCAGCGCCGATACCTTGACCGAAGCCGCCCAGCGCGCAGTCGCCGCAGTGAAGGAGCAGGCCTAAATGTCTATTCTCATCGACCGCAGCGCAAAAGTCCTGGTTCAGGGCATCACCGGGCGCCAAGGCGGCTTCCACGCCAAGCTCATGATGGAATACGGCACCGATGTCGTCGGCGGCGTGACGCCAGGCAAAGGCGGAGAATGGTTCGAAGGCAAACCGGTCTTTGATACCATGCGCAGCGCGGTGGAGACGACCAACGCCGATGTCAGCCTGGTCACCGTTCCCGCGCGATTCGCGGGCGACGCCGTGATGGAGGCGGCCGACGCTGGAGTCCGGCTGGTCATCTGTTTGACAGAGCACATTCCCGTAGCCGACATGATGCAGGTCGTTGACTTCTGCCGGCAGCGCGGTACGCGCCTTATCGGCCCGAATTGCCCGGGCGTCATGACGCCGGGCCAGGCCAAAGTCGGCATCATTCCGGCGATGGTGGCAATGCCGGGCAATGCTGGCGTCGTCTCGAAAAGCGGCACGTTGACCTATGAAGTCGGATTCGCCATGAAAAACGCCGGCATCGGTATTTCCACGATCGTCGGCATCGGCGGCGATCCGGTTATCGGGACGACTTTTGTGGAAGTGCTCGAGATGTTCGAGAACGACCCGGAGACCGAGAAGGTGGCGCTCCTGGGCGAGATCGGCGGCAGCGCCGAGATAGTCGCCGCTGACTACATCCGGAATGCCATGACCAAGCCGGTCGCGGCCTTTATCGCCGGGCGTAGTGCGCCAGCGGGCAAACGCATGGGCCACGCCGGCGCCATCGTTGACGGGGGCGAGGGCTCGGCAGAAGAGAAGATCCAGGCCCTGGAAGCGGCCGGCGCGAGAGTCGCCGCCAATCCGGAGGAGATTCCTGGCTTGCTGGCCTGACAGCCTGGGGATAGTGCGGATTCAGTTCAGGACTTGGCTGGCAGCACTACGTGATGTTGGCGGCAGCGCGCTTCGTATGATTCCTGCGCGCCAACCAGAATGGTCGGATCGTCGTAGGCAGCCGGCTTGCCATCAACCAGGCGCTGCGTGCGGCTGGCGTCTCCGCCACATACCGCGCAAATCGCATGCAATTTGAGAACTTCCTCGGCGACGCTTAGTAGCTGAGGCATGGGGCCGAAGGGTTCGCCGCGGAAGTCGGTATCCAGCCCGGCGACGATGACGCGCAGCGAATGCTCGTCAACCAGCCGTTGCACGACATCAACCAGGCCCATGTCAAAAAACTGCGCTTCGTCGATGGCAATCACTGTGGCGCCGCCATCCGCCAGCGTCAGAATGTCGCCGGATGATGCCACCGGGACAGCCTCTACCGATTGGCCCGTGTGGCTGGTGATGCTCTGAATGCCGTAGCGATCGTCGATCTGCGGCTTGAACACCTTGATCGTCTGCCGCGCAATAATGGCGCGACGCAAGCGACGGATCAACTCCTCGGTCTTGCCGCAGAACATACTTCCGCAGATAACCTCAATTCGCCCGGCGTCGTGCTTCATGGCAAGCTGACCTTGCCGCCAGGGCGCGCGTGATAAAGGAGAGTCGTTGTCACGGAGTCTGGTCTAGCACACAGTACAGGCCGTCCAGAGCAAGAGCCCGGCCGCCCGGAGTTTCGCTGATTCTGCTTAGTTGCTGAGTTGATATCCGCGGCTGCGCAGCGATTTTTTCATATCGCTAACGACCTTGCGCCCGATACCCTGAATCGCGAGAATGCTGTTCTCGTCATCTTCGTCGCCGAGGCGATCCAGCACGTCCGCGACGTTGTTGATACCGTTGTCCACCAAGATATTGGTATAGCGCGAGCCGATATCCAATTCAGTGATCGGCAAGTCGAGCGGGGTGCGCTCTTCTTCTTCTTTCACAAGCGTGGTGCGTATCTCATCGCGCTGCTGGAGGCGTTTCATGAACTTGTCAACACGGCCCTCGGTGTCGACGATGCGCTGCTCGCCGGTATAGAAGGGGTGACAATTCGAGCAGATCTCAACGGTGAGCGACTCGACAGTCGAGCCGGTCGTCCAGGTGGTGCCACAGGTCATGCAACGAACGGGCGTCTCATGCCAAGCCGGATGGATTGCCTCTTTCATGTTTTCCTCCGCGCATTTGCGGCCTCACAGGGTGGCGCAAATGACTTTTACTGTGAAGTTAGTTTAAGGACCGCCCCGTCTTTTCGTGGCTGTCGTAAACCGAAATGCGCTTCTGGCCGTTGCGGCCGCGCATCTTTTCAAAGGTTACGAACCCTGGGCGAGTAGCATAGAGCGTATAGTCTTTGCCCATGCCGACGCCTTCGCCGGGATGAAACCTGCTGCCGCGCTGCCGCACGATGATGTTGCCGGCAATGACATACTCGCCGCCAAAATTCTTAACGCCGAGGCGCTTGGAATTGCTATCACGGCCGTTGCTTGATGAGCCGCCGCCTTTTTTGTGAGCCATGGCAGATTGCCTCCCGTTTTCCTTCGTCTAGAGCGAAATATCGTCGATGCGCAGCCGTGTGTAATATTGGCGGTGCCCCTGTTTACGCCGGTAATTCGTGCGCTGACGGTATTTGTAGACGATGATCTTCTTGCTGCGGAATTGCTCAACTACTGTCGCGCTGACTCGCACGCCATCCACCAGCGGTTGACCGATCATAGTGCCTTCTTCGTTCGCGATCAGGAGCACATCGGACAGATCAATCGATTCGCCGACTTCCTGCGGCAGCCGGTCGACATCTATGGTCGCGCCAACTTCCGCTCGATACTGTTTGCCGCCACTGCGGATAATTGCGTACATCTAGGTTTACTCCAATCTTCACTTTGTTTCTCCGCCATCGAGGCCCTTCACGGCTCGATTCACGGGGAAAATTGGCATTACAGAAAAAACCCCACTGGATAGCGCAGGGCGTCAGCTATTGTAGAGTATGACTGCTTTCCCAGTCAAGCGGCAGTTTGCCCAACCGGCTTTACGCGACAAACATGGCATCGCCAAATGAGTAGAAGCGGTAATTCAGCTGTTTCGCCGTTTCGTAAGCGCGCAGCAAGACTTCGCGGCCGGCGAAGGCGCTGAGCATCATCAGCAGGGTCGACTTGGGCAGATGAAAGTTGGTAATCATGGCGTCGACCGCTCGCCAGCGATAACCCGGCGTGATGAACAGGTCAGTATGGCCCGCAAATGGCGTCACGGCTCGCGGCGCCTCGTTAATTTCAGCCGAGCGCGTCGCCGCCGTCTCCAGGGTACGGGCCGATGTCGTGCCGACGGCGATGATTCGCCCGTCAGCCCGAATACCCTCATTGATGACCGCCGCATTCTTTGCGTCGAGCAGGGCATATTCGCTGTGAATCTTGTGGTCCTCAAGGCGCTCCGCGGTCACCGGCTGAAAAGTGTCCAGACCAATATGTAGGGTGCAATATGCCAGACCGACGCCCATGCGCTTGATAATGTCGAGCAGTTCCGGCGTAAAGTGCAGGCCCGCCGTGGGCGCCGCGACCGACCCTTCATTTTCGCTGTAGACGGTCTGGTATCGTTCCGCATCGTCGAGTATCAGGTTGATATAGGGCGGGAGCGGCACTTCACCCATGTCAGGCAAAAGTCCGTCGACCGGCCGGCTGAATTCTATGACTCGCTGCGCTTTCTCCAGCTCCCGCACGACAGAGCAGGTGAGGTCGCTGTCGCTAAAGTCAAGTCGCATGCCCTCGCGGATGTTCCTGCCGCCGATCAGCGCTTGCCAACGGCGCTCATCGAGTTTTTTGAGTAGCAGAATCTCAACTCGCCCGCCTGTTTCCGCTTTTCGGGCTTGCAGACGCGCGGGAATGACCCGCGTATTGTTAAGCACGAGGACGTCGTTGGCTCGCAGCATGTCGACTATGTCAGAGAAGACATGATGAGACATTGCGCCGGTCGTACGATCCAGCCGCATCAAGCGAGACGAATCGCGCCTCTCGACCGGTGTCTGCGCGATAAATTGCGGCGGCAGATCGTAATCGAAGTCAGCAAGTTTCATAAGAGGCGCTGCTGTCCCTCGTCATCCGCTTCGGGAAAGGCAATGTTTAGGTGCCGGTAGGCGTGCTCGGTGCAGGTGCGTCCGCGCGGCGTGCGGTCAATGAATCCCAGCTGTATGAGATAAGGCTCGTAGACATCCATGATGGTGGCGCGGTCTTCGCTGATGGCGGCAGCCAGCGTATCCAAACCGACCGGGCCGCCGCTGTATTTCTCGATGATGATGCGCAAGATCCGGCGGTCGACATCATCCAGGCCCAGATGATCGATCTCCATCAGCGCTAGCGCCTCGCGTGTTACCTCCAAAGTGACCACGCCATCCGCCCGCGCTTCAGCGAAGTCCCGGACGCGGCGAAGCAGGCGCAGCCCCACCCGCGGCGTACCGCGCGCGCGCCTGGCAATCTCCGCGGCCGCCTCCTGGCTGACTTCGACATTCAGCAGATCGGCAGCGCGTACCACAATTCCTTCCATGGCCGGCAGTTCGTAAAAGTCAAGGCGGAAGCGGGCGCCGAATCTGTCACGTAGCGGCCCGGCCAGCAGCGCCAGGCGCGTGGTGGCGCCGATCACCGTGAAGCGCGGCAGATTCAAGCGCAGGGTCTTGGCGGCCGGCCCCTTGCCAATCACGATATCGAGTACAAAATCTTCCATCGCCGGGTAAAGAATCTCTTCCACAGCCTTACCCAGCCGGTGCACCTCGTCGATAAAGAGAATGTCGCCTTCTTTGAGATGCGTCAGAATTGCCGCCAGGTCGCCCGCGCGTTCGATGGCGGGGCCGGCGGTAATGCGTATATTGCCTTGCGCTTCGTTGGCGATGACGTAAGCGAGTGACGTCTTGCCCAAGCCCGGCGGTCCATAGAAGAGGATATGATCAATGGCTTCGCCGCGTGCAGCCGCCGCCTCAATAATGATGCTCAAGTTCTCGCGTACCCGATCCTGGCCAAGCACGTCAGCAAGGCGTTCGGGCCGCAAGGCGATGTTGTCGCGCTCGACTTTACGCTGCTGCCCGCTGACTACGCGATCCTCTGGTGGCATCTGTGGCTCGTCCCTGAAATGCGAGATAAGGTTGAGTATAGACTAGCAGATTGCGGATTCAATGCTTGCTTTACATTAGGAATGCCAAGCCTTAAACTAATTGCTGACGCGACTGTGAAAGGACGCCGCCCTATGACCGCCAATCTATACGTCTCCGCGCATCCATTGGTCAAACATAAACTGACGCTCTTGCGCGATACCGCAACCGATCATCGCAAATTCCGCGAACTGGTGCGTGAATTGGCGCTGCTGCTCTGTTACGAAGCCACGCAAGACTTGAGCCTGGAGCCCACGCTGGTCAATACGCCGATGGGCGAAGCATCCGGCTCGGTAACTAATGAAGTTATCGGAGTAGTGCCGATCCTGCGCGCCGGATTGGGACTGGTGGATGGCATTCAGGAGCTGCTGCCGGCTGTGCAAGTTTGGCATATCGGGCTCTATCGCGATGAAGAGACTTTACGCCCGGTCGAGTACTACAACAAATTGCCCGACGCGCCCACGGTGCAATTGTGCCTGGTGCTGGATCCCATGCTGGCGACCGGCGGATCGGGCATCGCGACTATCAATATTCTCAAGCGCTGGGGCGCCAGGCGTATCAAATTTCTGGGCATTCTGGCGGCCCCGGAAGGCGTAAAGGCGCTATCAGAAGCCCATCCGGATGTTCCCATACATGTCGCCGAGCTGGACGAGCGGCTAAACGAAATCGGCTTTATTGTTCCCGGTCTCGGCGATGCCGGCGATCGCATGTTCGGCACCTGATGCTGCGGCTCTTTGCTTTTGTAATCGTCTTCAATTCCGCCTTGGCCGCTACGCTGCTGGCAATTCCCTTGGCGCGACACTTCAGTTTTCGCTTTGGCGTCACATCGGTTCCCGGCGGGCGGCGCCAGGAACGCGTCGCCATGCCGAAATTAGGCGGGATGGTCATATTCCTTGGCTTTACGGTCGGCATAATTGTCGCCCAATTCGTCGCCATTGAACGGCAAGACCCCAATGAGATCACACGTTTGTTCGGGCTAATTGCGGGCGGCGCTGTGATATTTATTCTGGGACTGATTGATGATATCTTCGACTTGAACTATATCCAGATTTTCATCGGGCAAGCTGTCGGTTCGGGAATTGCCATCGGCTTTCAGATCTTTATTGAGTTCTTCAATAATCCTCTGACCGGCGCGCAAACCGATCCCTGGTCGCCCGTCATTACCGTAGCGCTGACCTTGTTCTGGCTGGTGTTGATGATGAATACGGTGAACTTGCTGGACGGCTCCGACGGCTTGGCGGGCGGCATCGCTTTGATTGCGGGCCTTGTACTCTTCTTTAATAGCGCCTTTCGCCTGGCGCCGCCTCAGACCAGCGTGAGCCTGCTGCCGCTGGCTTTGACCGGCGCTTTGCTCGGCTTCCTTATTTACAATTCTTATCCGGCCCGCATCTATATGGGCGGCAGCGCCTGGTTTCTGGGTTTCGCGCTGAGCACGCTAAGCATCATCGGCGGCGCGAAAATGGCCACCATTCTGCTGGTGATGGGTCTGCCGCTGATGGACCTCGGCTGGCAGATGTTCAACCGCTTGCGAAGCGGGAACAATCCCTTTCGCGGCGATCGCGGACATTTGCATTTCCGGCTGCAGGACTCCGGCTTGATGACGCCGCGACAGATCGCTTTGTCCTACTATGGCATTTGCGCGCTTTTCGGTTTTCTGACGCTGGTGACGACCAGCCAGATGTTCAAGTTTATCGCCTTCGCCTTCATGCTGATTTGCATCGCAATAGGATTTGTTGTGGTCGGGCGGATTTCGGCTTTGGACGAAGATTACAGCTCATCATCGTAACGGCCATCGTCATGGTCAAATGCGTCAAATTCGTCCAGATCTTCGTATTTCAACTCGTCCGAATCTGGCGGTTCAGCGCTGATGCCTTTCCTGTCGGCCTTCTGTGACGGTTTGGGCGCTGGACGTGTTTTGTTTGACTGATGCGAGGTTTTGTCGCGATTCGTCGGCGCATCCCTGGCCCTCTTCTGGGCATTGACCTCTGCTGCCTCGGTATCCGAATCCACTTGGAGCGGGTCGGACGGCGCCGCCGGCTTTTCTGACCTTGTACTCATAACGAAAGGACGAGCGAAGGGCTCACCGTCGCTTTGGTCGTGGTCAACATCCCAGTCATCGACAATGCCAGTTGGCGCGTCTTGCTCGGCGAAGGGACGCGCAAATGGCGCGACAGCGTCCTGGTTAGCGCTGGGGAGCCGGGGTTCACCCGCAGATTCATCATGCGTCTGCTGCGGAATCTTTTGCGCTGTCTCGTCTGCCGCATGCGCCGGTTGCGGGATGGACAGGCTTGGCTTTGGACGCGCGGCCAGCTCCGGGTCGGGTCGGTCCAGATTGACTACTGCCACGGCTTGACGGCTGACGGGCTCTCGTCCAGGCGGTCCGGGGACGGGCAGCTTCATATCATAGATTGAGGTGATTGCGGCAGCCTGACGCGCTCTGGAGTCTTCAGCCGATGTACTCCGCGCCTGTGATCGTCCGGCTGGAGCAGGCGCAGTTTCGCCGCCCTCTAGCATAATCATTCTGCCATCGCGGAAGGTAGCGCTGCGGCTGGTGAGGCGCTCGATCACTGCTTCTATCGCGCCCAAGGCGAGCACGCAGCCCATGTTGAGCAGCGTGATTTGCGCGATGATCAGCGTGAGGCCGCGCAGCAGTCCTTCAATGCCGAGCGCGATTGCGGGATTCGCCACAACCGACGTCCGCCACAGTACAAAGCAGAGCGCGGGCAGCGCCACAATAAGTATGGACTTCCAGCGGGTTGTCAAATTCACTGGCAGCGCGGGGAAGCTGCGGTTGGCAATAGTGAAAACGATATAGAGCCAGAGCCAGAAATCCGCTGTCGTCGTCAACGAGCGAATGGCGGCGCCCAATTCCTTTATGCTGCCCGGCATAGCCAGAGCCGTGATTTCGCTCGCGGGAAACAGGGTCGCCGAGATTGCCCACAGCGCCACCAGCCCCGTCGCCAGCGGACTTAGCGATATCAGGATCCTCTTGATATAACTGGTGTGAGGAGCCAGGCGAATCAAGCTAAGACGCAACTCGCTAATGTCTCGATCTTCGGGAAATCGCAGCGCGCCCTCCGCCCGCACTCTGAGCGCGCTCGCAGCCAGCCACAAGGTCAGCTCATGCAGCACGATGCCGGGCAAGAATATGATGTAGTAGAGAACAGTCGTGATTTGGACATCATTGGTCAGCAGCCAGCCGACCTTAAAAATGTGCTGATGCAGCCAGCTTTCGATCTGGCGAAATAGCAGGACGAGCAGCCCCAGTCCAAAGGCCAGGGCGAGGAAATCCAGGTCTTTCAGATCACATTCCCTTGACTCTCGATGCGATTTCGATCAGCGCGGCAAAGTCATCAGCCTGCAGAGATGCGCCGCCAACCAGAGCCCCGTCTATGTTGGGCTGCGACATGAATTCTTCCATATTGCCGGGCTTGACGCTGCCGCCATACTGAAGGCGCAGCGCATCGGCGACGGCATCGCCATAGAGCGCGCGCACGGTGTCACGAATGGCCGACTTTATGATTTCGTCCGCTTGTTTGCCGCTGGCGCTGCGTCCCGTGCCGATGGCCCAAATGGGTTCATAAGCGATGACAACCCGCCGCATGCCTTCCGCCGAAATGCCCTCAAGGGCCGCGCTAACTTGCGAACGCACAAATTCGACTGTTTCGCCGGCCTCATTTTGCGCCAGACTTTCACCCACGGCGATAATTGCTTGCAAACCACAAGCCAGGATGGCATGCGCTTTCTTGTTGACGTTTTCGTCCGTTTCGTTGAGGAAAGCACGGCATTCCGAATGCCCAATGATGACGTAATCTACCAGGGGCTGCAGCATAGCGGCTGATACTTGAGACGTGTAGGCGCCACTTTCTTCCCAGTGCGCATCCTGCGCCGCTACTTTCAAGGCGGCGCCTTCCAGCGCGGCCGCGACAGAGCCAAGCGCCAGGAATGTCGGCGCGACCACCCATTCCACCTTGTCGTAGGGCTGGATCATTGGCGCAAGTTCTTGCACGAAGGCGACAGCTTCCTTCGGTGATTTGTGCATCTTCCAGTTGCCGGCGATGATCGGTGTTCTGGGCATGTTTTGCTCCTCAGTGGCCGCTTGACTTCAGGGTATTCTAGTGCTGCAGGTCGAATTAGCGCAGGCTGGCAGCGGAGAGATTTGCTTATTGGTCCGCCAAGGCCGCGAGCCCGGGCAAAGTCTTGCCCTCCAGCAATTCAAGGCTGGCGCCGCCGCCGGTCGAAATATGCGACATTTGCTCCGCCAAACCGGCTTGTTCAACGGCCGCCGCCGAGTCACCCCCGCCGATGATGGTAGTTGCGCCCTTGACGGTCTGCTCGGCCAGCGCTTCCGCCACGCCGATAGTTCCGCGAGCAAATGTCGGCATTTCAAAGACGCCCATGGGGCCGTTCCATACGATAGTCTCGGCATCCTGCAGCGCTTGCCGATAGCGGGAGACTGTATCAGGCCCGATATCCAAGGACTGCCAACCGGCCGGAAGGTCCGCGTCGGCCGCAATGATCTTGTGTGCAGCGTCATTTCGAAAGTCATCGGCGATACGCTGATCGGCGGGCAATTGCAGCTTGTCGCCAGCGGCTTTGAGCAAGTCGCGCGCGATATCCAGCGCCTCTTCCTCGACCAGTGAATCAGCCATATCCCGTCCTTGAGCCGCGAAGAAGGTATTGGCCATGCCGCCGCCGATTAGCAGCTTGTCAACCTTGCTCAGCAGCGCTTCAATGACGTCAATCTTGCCGGAAACCTTGGCGCCGCCGAGTAAAGCGATGAAGGGCCGCCGCGGATTTTCCAGCGCAGTAGCCAGGTAGTCAATCTCCCGCTCAAGCAGCAAACCGGCACAGGCTTCAAGTTGCGAGGCGACGCCTACATTGGAGGCGTGCGCGCGATGGGCGGTTCCAAAGGCGTCGTTGACGTAGATGTCGCCGTTCCGCGCCAGCTCGCGCGCGAATTCGCTCTCATTTTTGGTCTCGCCCGGATGGAAGCGCGTATTCTCAAGCAGAATAATGCCACCCGCCGGCAGCGCCGCGATCGCCTTCGTCGCTGTCGCGCCAATACAGTCGTCCGCGAAAGCGACATCGGTATCCAGCAAAGCCAAGAGCGCTTCCGCAATCGGCGCCAGGGACATTTCCGGCACGCGCCGGCCTTTGGGACGGCCCAAATGCGACATCAGAATCACCGATTTGGGTTGGCGATCTAGGATGTATCGGATGGTGGGCAATGCAGCTTGAATGCGGGTGTCGTCCGTTATGGATCCCGCATCCAGCGGAACGTTGAAGTCCACCCGAACCAGTACGCGTTTGCCGGCTAGATCGACATCACGAACAGTTTTTTTGCTCATGCCATCTGCTCCAGGAACTGTCAGACGGAAGGGCTCGCAAGACCTTAGCCAAAAGCGACTTGCTTGCTCTGACGACCTTTAAGATTCAAGTAAAGCGGATTGGATTAGAGACGGTCGCCCACAAATTTGGTTAAGTCGGCCGTTCGGCAAGAGTAGCCCCATTCATTGTCATACCAAGTGATGACCTTCACCAGATTGCCGGCGACGTCGGTCGCCAAAGCGTCGATGACGCTGGAGTGAGGGTTGCCGATGTAGTCGGTGGAAACCAGCGGCTCGTGAGAAACATCCAGGTAGCCCATCATGGGGCCGGCCGCAGCTTCTTCAAAGGCGTCGATCAATTCAGCCTTGCTGGGTACACGGTCGACGCTGGCGACAAAGTCCACCAGCGAGCCGGTCGGCGTAGGCACGCGCACAGCCATGCCGTCGAACTTGCCCTGCAACTCCGGCACGACCAACGCAACCGCTTGCGCGGCGCCGGTGGTGGTAGGGATCATATTCACGGCTGCGGCTCTGGCGCGGCGCAGGTCCGAGTGCGGCAGGTCAAGAATGCTCTGGTCGTTGGTATAACTGTGAATGGTCGTCATGAAACCCTGCTGAATGCCGAAAGCGTCGTTGACGACTTTGGCCGGCGGCGCCAGGCAGTTGGTGGTGCAAGAAGCATTGGACAAGATGTGGTGGGAAGCGGCATCATACTTGTCTTGATTCACGCCGAGCACGATAGTGATGTCTTCGCCTTTGGCCGGCGCGGAAATGATCACTTTCTTGGCGCCGGCGCTGATATGCTTTGAGGCGCTCGCCTTGTCGCGGAAGATGCCCGTGCTTTCAATGACCACATCCACGCCCAGATCGCCCCAGGGCAACTGTGCTGGATCGCGTTCCGACAGAGCCTTGATCTCGCGCCCGTCCACGATTAACGCGCCATCGGCAACCTCGACGGTCCCGGGATAAACGCCATAATTGGAGTCGTAGCGGAATAGATGCGCCATCGTGTTTAGATCGCCCAAATCGTTGAAGGCAACCACTTCGATTTCATCCGGATGATTCTCAATTGTCGCCTTTAGGACTTGCCGCCCGATGCGCCCGAAGCCGTTGATGCCAGCACGAATCGCCATTGTCGTCTCTCCTCGCTTATTGTCGCTTGAACACTGCACGATTGCAGCAATAGCTTAGTGCACAGTGAATAATAATAACATGCTGAACTGCGCTAGGTCTGCTGGGACGCAGCCGAAATCTGATTTGAGGATGTGTATATCGACTGTCGAAGGTGAGACAGGCGCCAGACCTTGCCCGCAGCTTCGGCAGGGCGTAGTCAGGCGCCGCTCGAACCACTCGAAAAAGTGAGCAATTCCGATAGCGGAATGGCCTTCATATTCCAGTTGCTGAGAAGCTCCACGATGGCTGGGAGCGCCAGCCAGGTAGCCTTTAGCGCGTGGTGCAGGATGATTGTGCCGGGGCGCAAATAACTCTCGTAGCTGTGCAGGATTTCTTTTACGCACTCTCTCGCGCAGTGATCTTTATCATATAACTGGCTTAGCGGCGCTTGCCCGCGCAAATGGGAATACATCGCGTATGCGGATGATTGCGAGACCTCGCAATTGTGCACATCTTTCTGCTGAGTGCAGATCGCGTCTTGCGAATCCAATCCCCATAAAATCAGCGGCGTATAATACCGCTGCGATAACTCTTTTAGCTCGTCAGTGACATGGCCGTAGGGAGGGCGAATGCCGACCGGCTTGAAATTGGCGCCGAGCGCGCGCCGCATCACGCGCAGGGAAGGCTCCATTTCTTCGTCAATCAATTGATCGACGCTGAAGCCTTTGATGACGCGATGCGTATACAGGTGACAGCCAAATTCGTGCCCCATGTCGCGCAGGCGGGGGTATAAATTCTCGTGGCCTGCAGTAGGCCGCTCAAGATTGTTATATACGGCGTGCCCGATGGGAAACAAGGTGAGGCGGATATTGCGCCTGTGAAATTCGCGGCAAATCTTTAGCGTATAGAATTCGCTCCAAAGATCGTCGATGGTCAGGCAGATGCGGCGCGCATTGGTTCGCACGCCTCGAATGACATATCCTACGTTTCCGCTGTATTGGTCGTCGGCGCCATCGGAATGCGCCGACAGCGACAAATTGCTGCTCAGCAGGGAACCAGTTGCCGCTGCCAGCCCCATACGCAGGAAGCGGCGGCGCGAGATCAAACTGGCGCGTCTGTGGTCCGAATGGGGCATGGCGTCTACCTTGTCGTCGGCTGCTCGTTCGCTTCTGGCTGCCAGCATCAATTGACGGAGAGGACAAGCATAATGTTAGCGCTAGTTTGGCTTTTAGCTCACAACAATGCTCTAGTGTATACAGTTGGCAAGGCAATTGCCAATCCGTGCTAGGGCATTTTTTTCAACACAGAGAGCGCAGAGGACACAGAGTTTAAGGAGTTTACACGGCTTTTCTACTAAATCTGCGGCCTGGAATCGGCAACAGTCACTAGCGAAAGGTGAACCACAAATCACAGTTCAAACAAGACATGAACGCATATTGTATGTTTTTCTCTGTGCTCTCTGCGCCCTCTGTAGTTTATTTTCAGTTTAGATTCCCACCTTTGCAGCCGCTATCATTTTGATGCAATTGCCCTGGTTAAACCGTTTCTTCATTGGCGGAATGAACCGCAGGGAAATCAGGCGCCCCGTCTTTCCCAAAGCGACGACAGCAGGAGAATCACGACCGCACCCCCAGCGCAGAACCCGCCGATAAAGAGACTGGCGTCAACAAAGAGCTGCTCCGGATAGAGCCGAATCAAGCTGTCGCTATAGGGAAAACGCCAGGTGCCTGCCGCAAAAAAGATCTCATGAAATTGGTCGAAGGCGCTGTCCCAGGCTGCGACCGCCATTACGGCCAAGGTCAAGACCGCGGCCAGTGTCAGGCAGGCGCCGCGTAGCAGCCCAGCCTTGATTTGCCGCCGAGCATCTGCGCCGGACCAGGCGGCATAGAGCAAGGCTGCGGTCGCAAGGGCGCAGACGGCAGCCAGCGCAAAGACCGCCGTGAGCACGTGCTTGACATCTTCCAGATGGCGCAGCTCGTTCGCGTTGAACAGCAGACAATTCGCGGCGGCGTCCGCGGGCTGCCAGCACTTCTGTGGCGGGATTTGCAGCCTTGCCAGCGCGGAACTGTCGCCCGCCCCAAACAGGAAATCGATGGCATGCATGCCGTGCTCAAGCCGATCCACTGTCGTAAAGCCGTAGGGATCTGCCGGAAAACCCGGGCGCTGATACTCCAGACGCAGGAATTCGTGACTCAGCAAGAGCCTGACACTTGCGACCACCAGCATGAAGGGCAGGGCTAGCGCGATAAGCCATCCAATTGCCAGGCCAACACCGCGCCCGTTAGTCATCAGCCAGCTGAAATTCGGCGGCGCGACCCGCCAGCAAGAAATCCAGGACAATGGAATCGACCAAGCGCTCCACCGGCGCCAGGTCGTCGGTGAAAATGATGTCGCTGCCCTCCAGCGGAACCAGCGCGGCGGCCGCGTCTTCCAGGATTTCGTAGAGGCGCCCATCAACCGAGCCCAGGCGATACGCCAAATTCGCCTTTAGGTTGGCAGCTTTGGTGGACCGCCTGGTCGCTACCAGGATGGTGTTGAACGACTGCGGCACATCAAGCGCATATACGCTGGGATACACCTGCAAGAGCGTGCTGCTCAGCGCGTCTACCAGTCGTCGGTCGGTGTCAGTGCGCCCAACGTTGATGGCTATCACGCCGTCCTTCGTCAGGCGCGCCTTGACTTCCTCGAAGAACTCCACTGTCGTCAGATGCCAGGGAATATAGGGCGGGCGATAGGCGTCAATGCCGATCACGCTGAATTGGCCTTCGAGCCGATTGAGCAGATAGCGCCCGTCGCCGACCTGCGTAGACAGAGTCGGCATGGCGTCTTCGTTCATGTCGAAGAATTCCGCGCCCACTGCGACAATTTCCGGGTCAAGCTCGATGCCTACCATTGGGATATCGCCATAGATCTCGATGTGCTGCCGCGGTATCGTGCCGGCCGCCAAGCCGATCAGCAGCAGCGAAGCGACTTCATCCGCGCGAAAGGGCGGATCGTTGAAGTAGGGCGCCGCCAGAAAATAATCCCAAGTGCCGTCGTAAAATACTTCCGATTCGTGCCACTGGCTGTGAATGCCTTGCCCTTCGTTTAGGTAGAGGTAGCGATAGCCGGCTGAATCCTCCTGCACCTGTATATAGTTGTAAGCGCTCTCGCCGTCGTAGCGCAAGCGCGCGCCCGCAGCCGGCTGCCGCAGGGGGCCGTCGAGCACAGCCAGCGCCAGCAGCGCGATAAGGACCGGCATAGGCAGATACATAAAAGCCCGGCGCCGGTCGACGTGGAGCAAGGCGATGAAGGCAATCGCGAAGAGGAGACCGGAGAACAATAGAAAAGTCCGCGCGGTGCCAAATTGCGGGATGGTGATCAGCACCGGTAGAAAGGTTCCGAACAAGCTGCCCAGCGTGCTGATGGCGTAAACCTGCCCGGCGATCTTGCCGCTCGTCGCAACTTCAGTCACCGCCAGGCGAATGACAAAGGGCGAGACCGTTCCCAGCAAGGTCACGGGCACTGAGAACAAGATCAAGATGACCAGGAATGAACCCAGCGCCAGCGCGGCCTCAGCGCCAAAGACGGCATCCGCGGCTCGAGTTATGATGGGTCGCGCGATTAGCGGAATCAACGCGCTTAGGAAGGCCGCCCACAGTATGATCTGCAGCATCACTGTAGCGCGCGGCATTCTGTCCGCCAGACGGCCGCCCACAAAGTAACCGACCGTCAAGTAGAGCAGCATCAGGCCGATGACATTTGCCCAGACCAGATTGCTATTGCCGAAAACGTTGCCCAGCAGCCGCGATGCTGATAGCTCAATGGCCAAGGTCGTCATGCCGCTGAAGAATGCTATGGTATAAAGGTAGCGCTTTGCCATTTGCGTTTTGGCTCATAATGCCGGCGAGTTAAAGCAAGGACGCGGTGATGCGCGTCAGTCAGTCATTATGCGACCGCGAAGGCAAAAAATCAATGAAAGTACGCATCGCTGTTGCGACAACTGACCATAGGCATGGAATCGCTTCCGTCGCCGCCAAGGCGCTCGGCGCCAGGGTCGAGCCCGAGAGTCCGCGCATACAGCATGTCCTGGACGCGGGCTACACCTTTGTAGCGCTTGCCGAGGAACTGGTGGTCGGCTTTGTCAGCAACTTCATAACCCGTGACGAAAAGGGCCGCAGCCGATTCGAGCTTGATCTGCTAGGCGTTGCGCCGGCATGGCAGGGCCGCGGAATCGGCGCTGACCTCGTCGAACGCAGCATGCTCGCTGCGCGCGACTCGAAAGCGACGACCCTTAGAGCACTGGTCCGCTGCGACAATATGCCTATGCAGCGCATATGCCACCGCTGCGGACTTCAGCGTTCTCAAAGCGCCTGCCAACTGTTGGTCAGCCGGGCCAAAGGGTCGGCCCAAGACTGTGATCGCCGCGCCACTGCCCAGATAATCGCGGTTGATACCTTGACCTACAGCGGCTACTGGCTGGAGGGCGAGCTCAGCCAATGCGCTATCGATGCTGCCCGACAGTTGCTGCGGGCTCAGCCAGACCCCAGGCAGATGGGCGCCGTTGTCCCGCTAAACGACCGGGCGACTATCGATCTGCTGCGAGCAAACTCGTTTGAAGTCATCGGCGATTTCGACTGGTGGACGCTTACCCTGTGAAGCGCGCGATCTTGAAGAGACTGTCGTTGTGAGGCGTGGCGCCGTCCAGAGCAATCTCGGTCAGCATCTTGCCCACCGTGGTGCTGAACTTAAAGCCGTGGCCGCTGAAGCCGGCGCCGATGGCCACATGCGCATACTCAGGATGCCTGTCAACAACGAAGTGTTCATCCGGTGTCTGCGTGTAAATGCAGATTCGGCTCTCGCGAACCCGCGCCGCGGCGATTCCCGGAATGTGGTCACGCATAAATGGGCGCAAGGCCGCGACATTTTCGGCATCCGGTTCACGATCGATCTCTGATGGATGCGAAAACGCCGGGCCGCCATGGAAGGCGATCTTGAAGCCCGAGCCATCGTGTGAGGGAATGCCGTAAATCGCTTCCGGAAACAGGCTGCCGACATGGGCGATCCATACCGGGCAATGTTCGGCCTCAAAAGGACTCATATTCGTCGGCGCCATGAAGTTCAGTTGGCAGCGCAAGGGCGCGAGGGGCAGGTCCAAGCCAGTCTGCTCCAGCAGGCTCTTCGCCCAGCCGCCAGCTGTAACGATCAAGCTGCCCGCGGCATAGCTTCCATCCGCAGTCGTGACCTCGACGCTATCGGATTGCAACTCTATCGCAGTAACCGGAGTGGCGTCCTTAACAACGGCGCCATTTGCCGTAGCCAATTTGATATGACCCAGTACGGCTTTCGACGCTTTGACAAAGCCACTGTCGGGCTGATAAAGCGCATTGAAGTTGTCACCAAGACGGAATTGCGGAAACCGGCGCGCGGCCTCATCAGGCCTTAGCAGCTCATGTGGCAGGCCGCTTGCTTGCATCGCTGCGATTGTGGCTTCAAGCGATGCTTCCCCGGCCGGGCCAAAGTCGATGCCGCCCGTCTGATAGACCAGCTGCTCGCCCAGCTTCTCCTGCATGGCAAACCAAAGCGGGAACGTATCCTTAGCCAGCTCAACATATTCGGGATGGTCATAGGCGTAACGAATGATGCGAGAATAGCCGTAGGAACTGCCCAGGCGATGATCCAGCTCGAACTGCTCCAGCAGCAGGACGCGCTGCAGACGCTCGCTCAGGTAGTAGGCCGCGGCGCTGCCCATCGCGCCCGCCCCGATCACGATGGCGTCAAATACTTCGCTCATCTCGCATGCTTCCTGTCGTCCGATGGTTAGAGGGGTCGCTCTTCCAAGGCGGCGGCGATGTCGTCATCCTTACGCACTATTATCGCTGGAATCTTGGCTAATTGTAGCATGCCGCGCAATTCGCTTGAATCCAGGCGAGAGCTGAAAGATTGCGGATCGACAAAGACGCATATCGGGCGAATGCCGCGGCGTATCATGACTTGCGCTTCGTTGATCCAGTCCATGTCCAGCGACGAGGTAATGATCATCACCGTGGTTCCGCGCGTAAACTGATGGGTTTCCAGCGACAGCATTTCCCGCAGGGTATGGGTGGAGGTGCTGCGCGCTACCGCCAGCGCTTGAAGGACGCGTGTGAGCTGTCGGTTGCCGCGGTCCGGCTGGAGGATTTGTCGATAAGGCGTATAGGCAGCATAGCCGACGACGCGCTCGTCATCGATAAAGTGCTTGGCCAGCGAGGCGGCGATGATGGCGCCGTACTCCTCGGTTGAAGGCGGAATGCGAAAGGTGGACGGCGCCAGCCAGTCGCTTTGCCGCATGCGCTGCGCAGCCGGATCCTCAACCAGCGAACCCGCGGAAAAGTCGCTGAACAGCCAGATGTCCACCAGCGGATCCAGCTCGAACTCCTTGACCATGATATCGCCGGTGCGCGCCGTCGAGCGCCAATGGATGCGGTTGATGCTGTCGCCGGGCACATAGTCGCGAATGCTGCTGGCGTTGGTGGTAATCTGGTGGGTCAACTGACGCTGCGCATCCCCGCCGGACAAGAAACCGACCGGCAGCTCGACTCTATTCAGCTCCACTGTCATGGGATAGACGAGCAGGCGATCGGTGGCGCCGATGCGGCGTGGCGAACGAAACAAGCCAAAAGGATCGCCGGAAACAACCGTTATCGGTCCCAACTGAAACTCTCCGCGGGCGGCGCAAATGGTATTGACTTCCCAGGTATGTTCTCTGCCGCCCACCAACGACGGAACGACATGGCTGGCTCTATGCCCGGGCAGGTCGGAGTGATCGCGGATTTCCAGCCACAACTTGGGGAAAATGCCCGTCTTGCGGACGCCGAAGGACTCCTGGAAGACACGGCCGACTTGCGAACGGCGCGTGCGGGTTGTGCGGCGCAGCGCGATGCCGCGCAGGGAGAGCCAGGTCCATACAAATGACAGGCACATGATCGCGCCTATCACGTAAGCAATATTGAATAACTCGGCGCGACCGGTAAACAGGGCCGTCAGCAGGCAGACAATCGTCAGAAGATATAGCGCGTTGCGGCGGCCGGGCATGTGACCTTATCGCACAGATGAACCGGGCACGGGCGTGTTTTGCAAAATGTCCTGGACGATAGTGCGCGATGTGATGTTCTTGATGCGCGCCGCCGGCCCCACGATGATTCGATGCGCCAGCGTCACCTCGGCCAGCGCTTTGACATCGTCCGGTATAACAAAGTCGCGACCGGTCATGGCCGCGCGGGCCTGCGCCGTGCGAAACAGCGCCAGCGAACCGCGGGGGCTGCTGCCGAGATAAACATCGCCGTGGCGTCGGGATGCTGTAATGAGACTGATGATGTATTGTTGCACTTCATTGGCGACGTAGACATCCTTGATCTGCTGTTGAGCGGCCAGCAATTCCTTCAATGAAACCATTTGCTGCAAATTCTGTATCGGATGCTGATATTGCTGCGAGGCGAGAATCTTCAGCTCGTCCGCCGGCTGAGGATAGCCCATCTGAATACGCACCAGAAAGCGGTCGAGCTGCGCCTCCGGCAAGGGAAAAGTTCCCTCATACTCGATGGGATTTTGCGTCGCCATTATTAGAAAGGGATTGCTGAGACGGTAGGTGACGCCGTCAACCGTCATCTGCCCTTCTTCCATGGCTTCCAACAGGGCGGACTGCGTCTTGGGCGTGGCGCGATTAATCTCATCGGCGAGTACAATCTGCGCCATGATGGGACCGGGACGAAACTCGAATTCGCGCGTTTTAGGATTGTAGATCGAGACGCCGGTGATGTCTGACGGCAGCATATCCGGTGTAAACTGTATGCGGTTGAATGTGCAGCCAACAGCGCGCGCCAGGGACTTGGCCAACATGGTTTTGCCGACGCCCGGGATATCTTCCAGCAGAATATGCCCGCGGCAGAGCAATCCCAGCGTCGTCAGCCGAATCTCATTTGACTTGCCAAGGATGACTTGGCCGACGCTATTCGTCACCCGTTCCGCGATTTCCTGTACGCTTGCTGTTGTTTGCCGAACCTGAGCCGTCCGCCGAGTTGCTGGGAATTGTTCGCCCATCAATTAGTGTCCACTTGTGTTCAATTGCACAATTAGATTGCACTTAGTATAGCGGAATTAAGTTCAATCGTTTCCCACGCGTCACCTTCGTTTAGGATTCGATCTGCCGCCCGCTTGCCGATTAGTGCTCAACAAGTATAATGAAGCACAGGCAGAAGCAATATGGCAACTTTGTCCTGGCCTGCTTTCTGGACTGAAGTGCCGGCTCTCACAGTCAAAAGCTTGCAACGACATAATTGCGGCGCTCCCACACAGCGGTTTACTTGCTGCTTGCCGCAGGACAGTGGCAAACTGGCATGGACAATTAACATTGCTTTGAAATAGTTGGCGTTCCGCCTCCAATTTGTTCAGATTCGTTCTTGCTGGCGGGTTTCAAGCCAGAGGGCAATGCCTTGATTGCGTCTCGTTCGGAAAGTATCGAAAAGCAGCTTGATGCCTTGCGATTGTCCGGGTCGGACATACAGGCGGCCGCGGCCATCAGTGTGGACGGCCTGATGATCGCCGGTTCGCTGCCCGATGACTTGGCCGAGGAGCTTGTGGCGGCGATGTCGGCCGCGATGCTGGCGCTGGGTGAGAGGATCGCGCAAGAATTGGGGCGGGGCGCGCTCGATCAAGTTTTCATCAAGGGTGATGCTGGCTACGTACTGATGGCGGCGGTGAACCACAATGCCGTACTCACCGTCTTGGTGGACGAGGAAGCCAAACTGGGCCTGGCTCTGCTCGACATGCAGCGGACGGCAGAGGCATTGCGCGAGCTAGTCTGATTCGTTGGGATAAGGTGGCTGCACAGCTTTGCTTGACTTTATGACAGGATGGATGAGTTGACGTGAAACCGAAATACATCTTCTGCACGGGCGGTGTTGTCAGTTCAGTGGGCAAGGGGCTTACCGTCGCCGCGATAGGTCGAATACTCAAGGCGCGCGGCCTCAAAGTCGCCATTCAAAAGCTGGACCCCTATCTCAATGTCGATCCGGGCACCATGAGCCCCTATCAGCATGGCGAAGTGTTTGTTACATCGGATGGCGCCGAAACCGATCTCGATCTGGGGCATTACGAGCGTTTTGTCGATGAAAATGTCAGCCGGCTATCCAACGTGACCGCCGGTCAAGTCTATCTGACCGTCATCGAGAAAGAGCGCAAGGGCGACTATCTAGGCGGTACGATTCAGGTGGTGCCTCATATCACCAACGAAATCAAGCGCTGCATAAAGCTGCTGGGCCAGCGCACCGATGCCGACGTCGTCATCGTCGAGGTCGGCGGCACTGCCGGCGATATCGAAAGCCTGCCATTCCTCGAGGCGCTGCGGCAGTTGCGCACTGAATTCAAGCGGCACGATACGATGTACGTGCACGTCACCTTTTTGCCGCATATCGGCGCGACTGATGAGCTGAAGACGAAACCGACCCAGCACAGCGTCCGCGAGCTTCGCGGCATCGGCATCCAGCCCGATGTGATCATCGCCCGAACCGATTACCCGGTGAATGAAGAAATCGTCAATAAAATCGCGCTCTTCTGCGATGTTGACCAAGACGCGGTCATTCCTCTGCAAACGGCGGACAACATCTATGCTGTCCCGCTTATGATTGAGAACAGGGGCTTGGGCGACTACATTCTGGAGCGCATGCGACTGGAATCGGAAGCGCCTGATTTAGGTGAATGGGAAGCCATCGTCGGCAAGTGTCACGCGGTCCAGGAAAAACTGCGGATTGGCATAGTCGGAAAATATGTCGAATTGCATGACGCCTACATGTCCGTGAAAGAATCTGTATTCCATGCCGCCGTGCAGCAAGACCAGGATGTGGAAATCTGCTGGATTCACTCCGGCGAGTTGGAAAAGGGCAAGCGCCTTGACGAACTCGGCGAGCTGGATGGCATTATCGTCCCGGGCGGTTTCGGCTACCGCGGCATCGAAGGCAAGATTGCCGCCGCCAAGTTCGCCCGCGAAAACAAGGTTCCCTATTTGGGCTTGTGCCTGGGCATGCAAGTGATGTGCATAGAATATGCCCGTAATGTCCTGGGGCTGGAAGACGCCAACAGTTCCGAGTTCGATGTCAGCACGCCGCACCCGGTGATCGATCTGATGTCGGAGCAGCGCGCGATTACCGATATGGGCGGCACCATGCGGCTGGGCGAGTATCCCTGCCTGCTGCAACCCAATTCCGCTGCGGCGCAGGCATACGGCAGGGCGCAAGTACTTGAGCGCCATCGTCATCGCTTTGAATTCAACAACGACTACCGCGAAGTTTTCGCTGCAAATGGCGTTCACTTCAGCGGTTTAAGTCCGAATGACGTGCTGGTGGAAATCGCCGAGCTGCAAGATCATCCATTCATGCTTGGCTCCCAATTCCATCCCGAATTTCTCAGTCGTCCAAATCGTCCTCATCCCCTGTTTTCAGCATTTATACAGGCATCAGCCGAGTACCGGGACGAAATGGGCAGGTTCCGGCAAGAGTCCGCTTGGGGCGTCGACTCGGCTTGAACGTACCGCGGGCAAGCGCGCCGCGTCAACAAGATCTTATAGCCCTGAGGATGAGATAATAGCGATGTCTCTACGTGACTTTATCACTGCGATTCCCAAGGTCGAGCTTAACTTGCAATTGACCGGCGCCTTACGTCGTGAGAGTCTGCTGATGATCGCTCATCAGAACGGCATCCCGGCGCAGAACAAAGACTTTGACCAGTGGATTGAGCTGCTCGATCAGCCAGACTACGCGCGCCTGGATGAGATCGCGCGAGAGGCGGGCAGCTGGGTGATGTATCCCGAGGATATCGCGCTCGTCGTCTATGACATGGGCGTAGCGCTTTCCAAACAGAATGTCCACTATGCCGAAGTAGCCGTCGCGCCGCCGGATTTCATCGGCTCCGCGCACATGAATTTCGACACATTCTTCGCTGCGCTAAACGACGGCCGCGACCGCGTCCTGCGGGCCTGGAATGTCGATATATCGTGGATTCTTTGTATCCCTTGGGACAATCCGCGCTCGGGAGACGATGTCGCCCGCTGGGCCACTGGCGCCGCCGCTCAGCTTGGCAATGTGGTCGGCATGGGTCTTGTCGGGCCGGAAGGCGCGCAGCCGGTGGGGCAATTCCGACGCGCATTTGACACGGCCAGGAAAAAAGACATATATACCGTTGTCAACGCAGGCAGCAGCTTAGGCGTTGCAGGTATTGATGAGGCGCTGGCCGAGCTATCGCCGCATCGCCTGACGGACTCCTGGGGCATAGTCGGGCACAGCGCGACGCGGGACAGCCTGGCGGAAAACGGGATTCCAATTGTCGTTTCCCTGCATCGGGCCCTGCGCCTGGGACTGGCCGAGACTGCGGCGGACTATCCCTTGCGGCAGCTTCTGGACAGTGGCGTGCAGGTGCTGCTATCGTCAGGTATGCCGTCGTTGCTGGGGGCCGACTTGATCGACGAATACGAATTGGCGCAAACGGCCTGCGGGCTGGAACTTGACGCGCTCATTCAACTGATGCGTCAGTCTATCGATCTGTCGTTCCTTGATCCGGAACGCAAGGACAAGCTGCTGCGGCGATTCGACCGGGAAGTAAAGACGGCGCGCCGCACACTGTTGACTGGCGACTGAATCAGGCGGTTTGACGCGTCTCTTTGCCTTGTTAGCCTAATCGACCGGCGTGACAGTAATATTGCCGAAGCCGCTGTCATCGATGGGTAGCGTGATCAGCAAGCGGCTGCCGCTATCCACTTTGGCCCGCGCTTCGTGCCCCTTTACCGGCACTGATAACTCAACATGACGCGTCACGGGACCAAATCGGCGTTCCTGCAGAAAATAGCGCGCGTCGGTCGGCGTCGCTTCGGGTTCAGTCCGTAGCGCAAGTGTCAAGACATTGGATTCCAGGCTGATTTCGATACTTTCCTTCGCCAGCCCGTCGATCGCCTGGGTGCAAATGTGGAGGTTTCCGTCGGCCTCGTACATGTCGAGCATCAGCTGTTCGGAACTGCTGGTGAAGGTGCGGATGCCCTTTTCAACCGTCTTGGTAACCTGCTCGCCTAGATTCTGCAATTCTTTCATCGGGTCGAAACGTGATTCGTTTGTCATGGGAACTCCCAATTTAGCTGCCGCTCTTGAACCATTATACGTAGCGCGCCAGATTTTGTCGCAAGCCAACAGGGCCGAAGATACGCGATGGCGCAGCAAGAGGCTTCTGCCGCGAGCGGCGACGTGGCCAGTCAAGTCTTGCATAGGATCGAGTCATTGACATCACAACTGTTTTGGTTATGATTCGCCGATACAAATCGAGTGAGTGAGACAGCAATGCCCAGAGTCGCTTACCAAGGGATACCTGGCGCCAACTCGGAAATCGCGGTGCGGCAGCACTTTGGCGACGATGTGGATCTGCATCCCTGTCAGCACTTTAACCATCTGTTTTCTGTCCTGCGGGCCGAAGAAGTAGAGTTTAGTTTGCTGCCCGTCGAAAACGCCTTGGCCGGCTCCGTCAGCGGCGCCTACGAATTGCTCTTGGATCATGACGTGCGCATCCAGGCCGAAGTGATCTTGCACGTCCATCATGCCTTGCTGGCAAACCCGGGAACAACCCTCGAAGACGTGAAAACCGTGCGTTCTCATCCGCAAGCCTTGCTGCAATGCGAACGTTTCTTGCAGCGGCACGATATGGAATCGGTCAGCTGGTTTGATACGGCAGGCGCCGCGCTGGATCTGTCGAAATCGCCCCAGCCCGGCGTGGCGGTGATCGCCTCAAAACTTGCCGGCAAATTGTACGGGCTTGATTTGCTGGCAGGTGATATCGAAGATGAACGTTTCAACTATACGCGTTTTCTCTTGATGGGGCATGGCGACCCGGAGCCTTCCGATTACAACAAAACCTCAATCGTCTTCGCCACTCGCCATCGCCCGGCGGCGCTTTACGAATGCCTGGGAGAGTTCGCCAAGCGCGACTTGAATCTGACCAAGCTGGAATCGCGCCCGCGGCGCAATCGCCCTTGGGAGCCGCTCTTCTATCTTGATTTCGAAGGCCACTGGCAAGAACCGCGATGCCAGGAATTACTCACGCAATTACTGCAATTGACCTCATTTGTAAAAATGTTGGGGTCTTACCCGGCCGTCCGTTCCGGGACCGTAGGTATGTAAAGCGGGAGAAGCGCATGCAGAAACTCAATGTCGCGATCCTTGGCGCAACGGGCGCCGTTGGCCAGCGATTCATTCAGCTGCTGGAGGATCATACCTGGTTTCAGGTGGCTGAGGTCATCGGCTCGAGCCGCAGCGCAGGCAAACGCTATGGCGATGCCGCGCATTGGGTGCTGGACGACAACCCGCCGGCAAGAATCACTGACATGATCGTTGGCGCTCTTGACGACGAGATTGAGTCGCCCTTGGTGTTCTCCGCTTTGCCTAAAGAAGCCGCGCGACGCTGCGAGCTGGAGCTGGCGGAAGCCGGACATGTCGTATGCACCAATGCATCGGCCAATCGCATGTTGGCGGATGTGCCACTGCTGCTGCCGGAAGTTAACGCCGAGCATGTTGATCTAATTGACGTGCAGCGCGCGCGGCGCGGTTGGAGCAGCGGCGCCTTGGTCGCCAATTCCAATTGCACGGTCATGCCCGTCGTGATGGCGCTGAAACCTCTGCTGAAGTACGGAATCCGCAAGCTGCATCTGGTCAGCGAACAAGCCGTCAGCGGCGCCGGCTATCCCGGCGTCTCGTCCATGGATATGATTGACAATATCATCCCTTATGTTCCGGGCGATGAGGACAAGATGGAGTCGGAATCACGCAAGATGCTGGGCAGCTTTACTGGCGCTAGCATTGTCAACCTGGACAGCATCGTAAGCGCGACTTGCACGCGAGTTCCGGTATTGGATGGGCACCTGGTGAATATCTCACTCGAACTCGACGCGCGGCCCTCGCTGTCTGATATCATCGATGATTGGGAGACTTACCAGGCGGATTCACCTGTGCCGGACTTGCCCAGCGCTCCCGATTATCCGCTGCAATACCTGCAACAGATCGATCGGCCGCAGCCCCGTCGCGATCGGCAAGCGGGCGCGGGCATGATGACCAGCATCGGCCGTTTGCGAGAGTGTCCGGTCCTCGGCTACAAATTCGCGGCCCTGTCGCATAACACAGTCCGCGGCGCCGCTGGCTGCAGCATCCTGAACGCCGAACTGCTTGCTGTGAAGGGCTATATTGAAGGCTTCGCTGTGGCTGAGTCCGTAGTCGCGCTTGCGAAATAAGGTAGCGGTCTAGTCGTACTCGCCGCTTGAATAGACGTATACCGCAGGCCCAACGTAATCGCCATTGCTCCAGTCGTATTCGCTGCGCGCCCATTCGAAGAGCCAGTGGGCGTCGGTCACGGTCATATTGACGCAGCCGTGGCTCCGGCGGAACCCGAAACCATCGTGCCAATAGGCGCCGTGCAGCGCAATCTGGTCGTCAAAGAACATCGTCCAGGGGACTTCCTGCAAATAATAGAAGTCGGGCTGGTTGTAGGCGCCGCTCATGAGCTTGCGGGTGAAGCGCACATAAACGTGGAAAACGCCCTCGTTGGTGGGCCATTCCTCAAGACCGGATGAGATCAGCGTGGCGAATACCGGTACTTCGTCTTCATAGGCGATGGCGACCTGTTCGTAAAGATCGACGCTGACCCACTTGTGGGTATCCACCGCTTCCGGCCTATCAACTGGCAGTATCTTCGCGACTTTGAACTGGTGCACCCATTCGTTCGCGCCGATCTGATACCAGTCATAGCCGTCGACAGCCACTGTGTCATAAATGTAGACTCGGGTGTAACGATAGCGGAAGGGATTGTCTGGCGCTTGGGCGCCGCCGGGTGATTTGGCGCCGCGCAAATGCTGAAGCGTCCAGGCGACGGTAAAGGGCAGGGCGTCTTCACCTATAGGCAGTTGTACGCCGGCAAATCGAGAAGGCGATACGCTTTCGCTGAGCAACTCCGACCGCACCCACTGATTGTCGCCGATGCGTGTCCATTCCCCATGCTGCTCGATTACGGTAACGAAGGTGTACCCCGTACCGAAGGTTTCGCTTGATTCACTGTTAGGCGCAGTATGGATAGCAAACGAGCCTTCAATTTGACGGTAATCGCGGTCGCCGATCAGGTTCTCGTCAATTTGCAGGGGACGAACGTTAGGCCAGCGATGCTGCTCTATCGTGCTCTCGTCGATTCCGCAGCCGGCCGGCGGGCAGGCGCTCTGAGCAAGCGCGCTGGAACAAAACAGCAAAAGAAGAACGGCGCAGATCAGAAATCTTTTTTGATTACGCATGTCAAAATCTCGCCCTTACCAATCTACTACCCATTTAACTCGAGAACGGCCTGGTATTCAAGCGGATTTTCCCTCCCGCGCGCTGATCGCATAAGAATCGTAGGCTAGGGACGGCTATTGCCCGGCAGCCAATGATTGGCCTCTCCATTTCCGCAACTGCGATCATTATGCCTCAGGATATGAAATCGATATGGTAAAATCTCGGCGACCAAGCGCGGCGACAAAGGACAGCTTATGAATATGCTCGGCATTGATATCGGCGGATCGGGAATCAAGGGCGCCATCGTCGACACCATTACCGGCGAGTTCGCCAGCGAGCGACTGCGCATTGACACGCCCCAGCCGGCCACACCGGCGGCAGTTGCGGAAGTCGTTGCCGAAATCGCCGCTCAATTCAGTTGGCGCGCCGCCATTGGCTGCGCCTTCCCGGCCGTTGTCCAGCATGGTGTGACCATGACCGCCGCAAACGTGGACGATAGCTGGATCGGAACTAACGCGCGACAATTGTTCGAAAGCCAAACGGGCAATCCGGTCGTCGTCCTAAACGATGCCGACGCCGCCGGCATCGCTGAAATGAAATTCGGCGCCGGCAATGGCCAGGCCGGGCTAGTTGTGATTCTGACGCTGGGCACTGGCGTTGGCAGCTCGCTATTCATAGACGGCCATCTGGCGCCGAATACTGAATTTGGCCACTTGGTCATTCGTGGCAAGGCGGCCGAATTGCGCACGTCGGATCGGGCCCGGCAAGCCAAAGGCTATAGCTGGAAACGCTGGGCGAGAGCCCTGACGGAGCACCTGCAATATATTGAATTCCTGATGTCGCCGGATCTCTTCATCATTGGCGGCGGAGTCAGCAAAAAGTCGCAGAAGTTCATGCCTCTGATCGACTGCAAGGCGAAGATCGTTCCGGCCCAATTGCGCAATCGCGCCGGCATCGTCGGCGCCGCTTTGGCCGCCGCGGATCTGACGCGAGTCTAAGTTTGCAAGCAAGTCTACTTGTCTTCCGTGGGCTGAAAAACTCCCCATTGTCGGTTGTGGTAGAGTAGGGGAAGCTTGTCATCGGTCCAGCCGCCTTGTACGACTTGGCCGATGAACATGGTGTTTTCGCCGACGTCTAGGGAGTGCTCAACAGTACACGAAAGCCAGGCCATTGCATCGGGAATGATGGGGTCTCCCAAGTCGGTTAGGGCGCAGTCCAGGCCATTGAAACGGTCCTCCAACTGGTCGTCGAAATAGCCGGCGAATCGCTTGCCCAGGTCAAGCTGCCTGTCCGATAGAATGCTGACGGCGAAATGGCCTTCGTCAGCCATATACTTGCGAGTTTCGAGGCGATTGGCGATATTGAGACAGACCAGCGGGGGAACCATGCTGACGCTGGCGAAGGAATTGACCGTTATCGCTTGCCAGTCATCATCCGAATTTACACTTACAACCGTTATTCCAGCCGTCCAGCATGCGAGTATGTTCTTAAAACCTTGACCGTCGATAATGCTCATCATACCGTCCTTTCCGACAGCGCCATTCTAATGGGAAGCGGCGAGAATAGCACGTGGTAAACCGGCCCGGTAGCGGCCGACTGGTGCACAGGGTGTTTCGCCGAACAGTAGATTTGAAAAGTAGCGGAGAATAGACGAACCCAAATGCAATCAGATGTTCCCACGTTTCGTCGTGTTAAGCGGGCCTACGCCGCCCGGCTGATTCACAGCGCCCTTACGAATGAGCGCGGTTCCGCCTTGCTGGAGCTCATAGAGTATGACGACCGCCACTTTCGCGCCGTGTTCGCCGCCAGCTATTTTCAGCCGGCAGCGGGCCACCAGGGCCCTAGCAAATCGCAATGGAATACACTCAAGAAGAAACTCAAACGGCGTGACCGATCTATCTTCGTCTTTCGCGCGCATGGCGAACTGGATGGTGAAATGGCCGCATCAGCCGGCAAGTATTTTCTTGACTTCGGCTTCATGCGGATCTGATTTCGCCAAGTCACTTCCTGAAGTCGATGAAGCGATAGCCTACGCCGCGCTCGGTAATGATATAACGCGGATCCGCCGGATCTTCTTCGATTTTCTCGCGCAAGTAATTTACATAGAGGCGCAATTTATGTGCGTCATCGCGATATTCGTAGCCCCAGACTTTTTGCAGCAGTTGATCGTGCGGCACCGTGTGGCCGGCGTTGCTTATCAGGTGGTAGAGCAGTAGGTACTCCGGCGGGGGAAGTTTCATTGTTTCGCCATTGACTATCACCTCGCGCTGAGTGAAATCCACGCTGAGTCGCGCGTCTATACGGAGTATGGTTTCAAAACGATAGCCTACGCCGCGTTCGGTAATGATATAACGCGGATCCGCCGGATCCTCTTCGATCTTCTCGCGCAAGTAATTTACATAGAGGCGCACATAGTGGGCTTCATCGCGATATTCGTAGCCCCAGACCTTCTGCAGCAGCTGATCGTGCGGCACGGTCCAGCCGGCGTTGCGGATCAAATGGTAGAGCAGCCGGTACTCGGTCGGGCGCAGCTTTACGGTTTCGCCTGAGACAATGACTTCGCGCTGATTGAAGTCTACGCTTAGCCGATCGTCGATTCGCAGGATGGCATCTTCGGTAGTCGGCTTTTCCAGCCGGCGGAAAATCGCTTTGATTCGGCTGGAAAGTTCGCGCGGGCCGAAAGGCTTGGTAATGTAGTCATCGGCGCCCAGTTCCAGGCCATAGACCTTGTCGCTCTCCTCGCCCTTGGCCGTCAGCATGATGACCGGAATATCCGAGAACTCGCGCAGCATTCTTAGTGTCTCGAACCCGTCCAGGTCGGGCATCATGACATCCAACAGCACCAGGTCGGGCAGTTGCGTACGGATTGCATCCAGCGCTTCCAATCCGTTGTGCGCTTCGACCACGCGATGGTCTTCCAGTTCCAGGTTCATGCGAATGAAACCAATCATGCGCGGCTCGTCATCCACAACCAGGATGACCTTGCCTTTAGGCTTGGGATTGACGCGGGCGTTCGAGATCATGGAGCGCTCCAGATTCTAGCGGTTGCGGACGGCGTTCGCGGCGAGCAAGCGGGACGGGTCGCCGTCTATTCTGATGATCCGCCACCGGGCACCTGAAAAACAATGGCCGATATATTGTCAATGCCGCCACGATCGTTTGCTACCTTGACGAGACTGTCGCAAGCGTCTTGCGGCGAAGCAGCTTGCAAGGCAACTTGCTTTATTGTGTCGTCTTCTATCATATCCCAGAGGCCATCGGTGCAGATTAGAACCAGCCCAGATGGGGGCAGCGCCCGCACCAGTCGCTCCATTTTTAACTCTTCATTCTGGCCGATGGCGCGATAAAGCACATTCTTCTGCGGATAATGCTCTGCTTCCGCCAGCGTCAATTCGTTCATCTCAATCAAGCGTTGCACCAGCGTATGGTCGGTAGTGAGCTGTTCGATCTTGTCGTCGTGAATCAGATACGCGCGGCTATCGCCAACATGCACCAGATAAGCGAGATTTCCAATTATGGCGACCGCTGACAGCGTTGTGCCCCCGCCCGGCACCCCTCTAATTACAGCCTGATTTGCTTTTTCTGAGGCGGAGACTAGCGCCTCAAGCACCGTGGGGCTGTCGCCGGCATTAAAGTTGCGCAGAAGAGGCACATAGATTTTGTCTAACATTTCCGAAGCCAGGGTCTGCACCGCGATGCCGGCCGCCCGTTCGCCGTCAAGGTGACCGCCCATACCATCAGCTACCGCGAAAAAGCCGAAATCCGGACGGTTGTCGACGGTGATCGAATGCCACTGCATGCCAAAGCAGGCGTCCTCGTTATTTTTGCGCATCAGGCCCACATCGCTGGCGATACCATAGCTCAGCGCCTGTCGCTGCCGCGTGAGAATCGGTTTGGGCGCGGGTGGCATGGCGCGCTTTGGCGTAGCACGTGGCGCCGGCGCGTCTTCCACGACAGGCTCGGGTTCAGGCATCGCTTTCGGAAGGGTCTGCGGCTCGTTTGGTTGAGCTTCCGAGGGCGCGCGCTCCGCTTCCTCCTCTGCCTGAAGAGGCTGTCCTGGCGCCTGATCAAGCGCTTCAGCGTCAATCACCCCCGCTGCTTCATCCAGCTGCGCCGGCGCTTCTCGAATAGGAGTAACCGCCCCTTGCGAGCGGGCAGGCGTGACATGCGAAGCGCGCCGCGATGATGTGGTACGGCCTGCGTCTGGATTGGGCCTACCAAAGAGCCTGCGAAGAAGATTCATTATGTCTGCCTGCCGGGTATCCGCGCAATCACAGGGAAACGCTCCCTGCCGAAAGCAACTTGCACAATTATATTTTACCAAGTAGATTGGCGCAATCATTGCCTTGAGCGACTGGCCGCAGCATGCAGCTCCAAAGCTCGCCCCTATCGATATACCTGCACATTCCCTTCTGCAGTACGCGCTGCAGTTATTGCGCCTTCAACACCTTTACCGATCTCGCTCAGCTAATACCGACCTATGTGGACGCCCTCGGCCGTGAGATAAGCGCTGCCGCGGCCGGCGCTCCCAAGCGCGAAGTTCATACGGTTTATTTCGGCGGAGGAACGCCATCGCTGCTGACGGCTAGCCAATTCGAGCGCTTGCTGTCGCGCCTGCGCGATGCCTTTGACTTAAGCCCCACATGCGAGATCTCGCTGGAAGCCAATCCGGACGATCTGGATGCCGGCTACTTGCGCTCGCTGCGAGAGCTGGGATTCAACCGCCTGAGCATCGGCATGCAATCGGCAAATCCCGACATTTTGCGCCTCTTCGAACGGCAGCACGATGTATCGGCGGTGGCCAGCGCCATGGAAGCCGCGCGACAGGCGAAATTCGACAATGTCAATCTGGATGTCATATTTGGCTCGCCTGGGGAATCCTTGGTAAATTGGGCGGATACAGTCGGGACGCTGCTCGACTATGAGCCCGATCACGTATCAATGTATGGATTGGAATTAAAAGGCGGAACGGAACTCCGACTGCAAGTGGACGCCGGCGCACTGCCGCAGCCGGACGATGACGACTTTGCCGACATGTACGAATTCGCGTCCGAAACACTGGAGAGCGCGGGATACAGTCAGTACGAAATCAGCAACTGGCGCCGTCCCGGTAAAGAATGCCAACACAACTTGCAATACTGGCGAAATCTTCCCTACCTTGGGCTGGGCGCCGGGGCGCATGGTTTCGCCGGCGGTTACCGCTACTCGACCATCACTGCGCCACAGCGTTATGTCGACGCTCTGACGGAGCAGCCGTCTACAGCAATGGAATTTCCGCTGACGCCGGCAGTGGCCAAGCACACTCTCGTCGAAGAGCCGGCCGACCTCTACGACACGATAATGATGGGCCTGCGCCTGACCTGCGAAGGGATCAATCGCACTCGCTTCGAGCAGCGATTTGGTCAAGACTTTGTAGCGATGTTTTCCGAGGGGGTTGATCGGCTTGTGTCGTTAGGTATGCTGGAACTACATGTGGATCGTGTACGCTTAAGCCCGGCCGGCCGACTGCTAAGCAACGGCGTTATTCGTGAATTCGTAGCGGGCATTACGGTATAAGCTCGAGTTCCGCCTGGCGCAGGGCAGTGATATCGCGGGAAGCTGTACAGAGCATCGCGACCCGCAGCTGAGCGATTAACTCGCGGATCAACTCATCGACGGCCTCCGCCGATTGGCTGGCGGCGCGCAAGAAGGGGCTGGCCAAGCCGGCTAAGTCCGCGCCCAGGGCGAGACATTTGGCAATGTCGATGCCGTCGCGCAAGCCGCCACTGGCGAATACCGGCAATTCCGGAGCGGCCACGCAAGCGTATTGGATGGCGTCGGCGGTCGGAATGCCCCAATCGGCGAAGCTGCGCGCGACGCGGGCATGGAAAGCGCTGGGCGCGCGATGATACTCAACCTCGCTCCAGGATGTACCGCCGGCGCCGGCCACGTCAATCGCCGATACGCCGGCCTCAGCGAGCGCTCGCACGGCCTGTTTCGAAAAGCCCCAACCTACTTCTTTGGCAATCACCGGTACCTCAAGTTGGGCGCAAACCGCTTCCACTTTGCCTAGCAAACCGGCGAAATTGATATCGCCTTCCGCTTGCACTGCTTCCTGCAGCACATTTAAGTGCAGGATTAGGGCGTCGGCGCCGACCATTTCCACCGCCCGGCGGCACTGGTCGAGGCCGTATCCGTAGTTCAATTGTACCGCGCCTACGTTGGCGAAAAGCAGAATGTCCGGGGCGATGTCGCGAATGGCATAGCTGTCAGCCAGGCCGTCGTCTTCAATAGCGGCGCGCTGCGAGCCCAGGCCCATCGCGATGCCGTGCCGCTGCGCCGCTTGCGCCAGATTGCGATTTATCGCTCGCGCCATATCCGTTCCGCCGGTCATAGACGAAATCAGAATCGGAGCAAGCAGCAGCTTTTCAAAAACGGTCACGCTCGTATCAATGTCGTGCAGATTCAGCTCCGGCAGCGCCTGATGCATAAATCGATAGCGCTCCAACCCGGTCGTCAAGCGCGGAAACTGCACATCTTGTTCCAGGTTGATGAGGATATGGTCCAGTTTGCGGCTTTCGGTCGCGCTTGCTTTCGTCACTTTTGTCATCGACCGGTGTTCCTTTTGTCAGAGTGTTTCACGCCTGGCAGGCAGGCAATCGTACCGATAAGGCCGCGAGGTGTCAATCATGGCACTTGGCGCAAACAGGCTAGCGCGGTAACTGAATATCGGTATAATTGATTGGCGTGAAGTGAGAAGCAAGATTCCAACTTGAAGGGTGGTAAGACATGGCAACTATTGAAGAACGCGTCACAGGAATCGTGGTCGAGCTGCTTGGTGTTGAAGAAGAGCGCGTAGTCTCCGGCGCAAACTTCCGCGAAGACTTGGAAGCCGACTCACTTGACCTCGTTGAATTAATCATGGCATTTGAAGAAGAATTCGGCGGCGAAATCAGCGATGAGGACGCGCAGCGGATTGAGACGGTTGGGCAAGCGGTCCAGTATATCCAGTCCAATATGGAATGATTTGTCTCGTTATACCTATAGACTCACCATCTTAAAGGTAGCGCAGGCTACCTTTTTCTTTTGCCGCGACAGACTTCCGAATACCGATGGTGGCGAAGCGCATCAAGCGTATTCCAGTTCCAGCGTGTAAACAACTACAACGATTAGCCTCAATCACAAATGGAGAAATCTCCTATGAAAGCGGCGTATCTGGCCAAGAGTTTCGGCTATACGGCCGACATTGTTGGGCAGCAGCTCAGCGAGATCAGCCATGAAGAAAGCTTGCGTCAGCCGATCGCCGGCGAACACAGCATTAACTGGTTGACAGGTCATATCGTTTCGTCGCGCTCGACGCCGCTGAGTCATGCGGCTGCCGAGCCGGTCTGGTCGGAAGCGGCGCGCCAACGCTATAGAAATGGCAGTCCCCCCATCGGAGCAGCGTCGCCGGGCGTGCTGCGCCTGCAAGACCTGATTCGCCTATTCGAGCTATCACAGCGCCGTCTAATTGCCGGGCTTCATCGCCTGACCGATGCGGAACTCGCGCAACCATCCGGCTTTGGTAGCAATTCACTGGCAGAGAGCCTGCTCTATTTCCATTTTCACGCGACCTACCATGTTGGGCAACTGACGATGGTCGCCGAAGCGCTGGGCAAAAGCGCAAAGTACATCAGCTCGTAGCATTCGCGCCGCTTGTTCGAAAGGCGAGCAGGCAAAGCGCGGCGATTCCAATATAACTGGCGACTAGCAGCCACGGTCCCATACCAACGCTCGCGACCGCTTGCAGCTGCCGATACACTTCGAAGGCTTGGGAAACACCGGTGTAAACTGAAGCAACCCCGGCAACTGGCAGCACAATCAGCACTGACCGCGCGGGGCGTCGGTTTCCAAAGCGCGTCGCGACAAGTCCGGCGATGAGGCTGAAAAGCGCCAGACCAAATTGCTGCCGGTAATTCAAATTCGCGATGTCGTACACGTACTCGAATGGGGGCAGCTGCGCCAGCGCCAGAAGCAAAACGACGAGGGCTGTGATCCACCGTCCCGACGCGGTCACCGCGAATGTCAAAGTAAGAATCACTAGCTGCACGCGTAATAGCAGCGGCGCCAATAGTGGCGGCGTCGTATGTCGCTGCGCCGGATGCAAAGAGGTCCATTCGGCGAGATCATAAGCATTGAGCGTCATAGGCGCCGATCTTGTCACTGCCCAAGGCGATATGTACCCGAGTAGCCCTAGAAGCAGCAGCATCAGCAGCAGAAGCGCATGTTTCTGGATGGGATCAACGCGGCTTAGCACTATTCATCCTCTCGCAATGGCCATGGCGCCGATGCCAGAAGCAACCAGCAGCCAGTTTAGTCATGCAACAAGCTTTTGTACACGGACAGCAGCTGAGCAGCAGACCGCTGCCAGGAGAATCTCTCGGCCTGCCGGTAGCCCTTCTGAACCAGCTGCTCACGCAATGTCGTGTCAGTCTCGACAGAAAGGATGGCAATGCGAATCGCATCAGTATCGATCGGATCAACCAAAATCGCGGCATCACCCGCCACTTCCGGCAGCGACGAAATCTTGCTGGTGATCACCGGTACGCCGCAAGCCATCGCTTCCAGAATCGGCAGACCAAAACCTTCGTAGAGCGACGGCATCAGCATCATGCGCGAATCACTGTAGAGCGCCGGCAGATCTTCATCATCGACATGCCCCAGAATGTGAACGTAGTCTTCCATCCCAGCGCTGGCGATCGTTTGCTGCATCTCTTCCTCGAGCCAACCCTTGGCGCCGGCAATCGCGTAGTGCATATCTAAGCCGGTCGCGCGCAACTGTGCCAGCGCCCGAATGACGCGGCTGTAGTTCTTGCGCGGCTGTACTGTGCCGACCGACAGTACGTAGCTGAGGTCCGACAGTTGATACTTGGCCCGCGTCGATTCCAGCGCGCTTTGATCACTAATCCGGCGAAAGCGCTGACCGACGCCGCTATAAAGTACGGTGATTTTGTCCGCGGGTGTCTTGTACAGCTCTATCAAGTCGTCTTTCGTGGCGACGGAATCAGCCAGTACATGGTCAGCCCGCTCAACCGAGCGCGGCACGACAGCATCCAGATAGGCTTTGAGAGGCGGACTGGCGGCCTCCGGAACACGAACGAATGACAGGTCGTGGACGGTCAGCAGCGTACGCGTTGACGGCCGCGTATACGGAAGAACAAAGTCTGTCGCGTGATAGAGCTCGATCTGGCCGGTGAATAGTTCCACGGGCAGCGGTAGCCGAGCGCGATGCCATATCCGCGCCAGCCAGCGAGGAGAAATTGCTGTCGCTCTCCATTGGAAATTCGGCGAGGGCGCAGGCGGCAACGTATCAGCGGCAGCGCCCGAAACAAAGAGACGGTAGGCGTTGTCCTCGTCTAGAGCGGCCAGCGCGGACGTCAACTCGCGCGCGTACCGTCCAATGCCGCCGCTCTGCTCAAAGGCAGGTGTATAGTCGATGGCGATCCGGTGCACGTTAGTCGACGTCGTTATATGTCCAGTAGCGATTGGCCAAGAAGTTCCAAAACATGACCGCTATGACGCCAAAAAACAGCGCGATCATGGTGCCGATCTTATGTTGATCGAGCAGGGCAGGCGCGTAATCTGCGTTTAGCTGGGAGAATATATTTGTTGATATGCGGCCGAACGGCTCGTAACTTACGGCAATCCAAATCGTGCGGATCACCCAGCCGATGACGCTGACAATGACAAATTGAATCAGCTGACGCTGGGCCGATTGCGAACGCGAATCCGGGTAAGTCCACAGGCGATTCCAAACGAAATTGCTGCAGACTGCCAGGAAGAACGCGATACTTTGCGTCAGCGCGACGTTGGTAGAGAGCGCTTCGCCGAGCTCATTAACAGGCGGCAGGATGGTATTCTGCAGCAGCAAAACCGAGCCGGCGTCGATTATAAAACCCAGCAGGCCTACAACGGCGAATTTGATGAATCGTTCGTATTCCTTCGCTTGGTCGCCGCCTATCCGCAAGGACAACATCACGATGAAGCGGTCGAGAGGCGTGGTTACCTTGTGGTATTGCCGGCCGGGCTCATTGCAAGCGGTAGAAATCGTCTGTGACATGCCTAGTCTAGCTCCAGCGCCTGCGTCATGCGCCGGTGAAGGATCGCCAATAAACCTAATAATACACCGATATGCAAAAAGAGGTTGTTGACATACAGGTTGTCAAATACGCTGTGCACGGCCACATAAACCCATGTGCCCAGCAGTCCGACGGCAATACAGCGGGAAAATGCATCGGGCTGTCGCCGCAGCGACCAGGTCATGCGAAAAACAACGACCCAGAACATCAGATAGGCCATCAGTCCGGTCAGGCCCGTTTCCGCCAGCAAATTCAGGTACAGGTTGTGCGCGTGACCCAATGGCGCTTCCCAATTGATCAAGCGATAGTCATCGTAGACGACTTCATAGTTTCCCAGACCAACGCCAAAGAACGGCGCCTCCTGCGCCATAAGCATAGCGGCTTGCCAATGGGCCAGGCGCTCGGTTACCGCGAAGTTGCTCGGGGTGATATGCGCGCCGCGCACATCTGATACGGTGATGAGGTCGGTGGCGGCGGTTGTCAGCCTCAGCACGATCGACCGCGGCAGCAGTCCTATGCTCCAGGCCGCTGCCATCAGGGCGGCAATAGCCGCAGCCAGAGCCAATCCCCGGCCGATACGTTTCGGCAGTGCGATCAACATACACATTACCGCTGCCGCAGTGCCAAGCCACGCGCCGCGACTCCATGACGCAATCAATGCCGCGGTGAGAGCGAGAGACACAACGCCGGCGGCAGAGAATATAAGAACCGGCAAGTGCGGGGCGCGCCGATTGCGGCTCAAACCCGACCAGATGCTAGGCAACTGCGCCCAGGCAGCCATCAAAGCCAGCGGAAGCGCAATACCCATGAATCCGCCAAAAGGGTTCGGTTGCCCGAATGTCCCAAAGGCACGGAAGAACTTGCCCATAATCAGGAGATGGTCGGCGCCGCTGCCGCCGAAGAAGATGTAAAGCCCGACCAGCGCGTTGGCGAAGGCGCCGACCAGCACAGCGAAAACCAGCCAGCTCCAGGCCCCGTCCACGCTGAGGGTCAGCGTCCAGATGAGCAGGGCGATCGCCACCCATTTTAACCATTCGGCCAGCCAGCCGGAAAGCGACTGGCTGTTCCAGGCGCCGAGGGACAAGACGGCGATCAGACCAAATACGGCGAGCAGGGGAGCGTCCGCCTGCGGCTTGATCAGGGCTTCGCGCCGCCACAATCGATGAGCCAGCCAAACGCCAAGGTAGACCAGCAGCATGATTTGACCAATATCGAGTGGCAGTGATAGGCTGGACTCCGTGCTGATCAAGGAACGCAGCGGCGCTAAGGTCAACATGACAATCAAGGCAATCTGCGGCGAAAGCGGCATGAATATGACACAAGTTATTGCGAGAATCGCTAGCAGGGCCCAGGGCATTGGCAAGACAAGAATTGCAGCGGCTACGACGAGCCCAACTATCAGAAACAGATGAGGCAAGTTGTTGCTGGTTTGCAAACCGAACATGCTAGGCCGGTTCAGATAATACAGAGCGGAAATAGCGGATGGTCCGCTCGAGCCCTTCTTCGAGTTCGATCTGCGGCCGCCAATTCAGCACTGCTGCTGCACGCGATGTATCAGGCTTGCGCGTTTGCGGATCTCCCTCTATGCGCGATCCATCGGAATATTCGACGCCGGCGCCGCTTCCAGATACCTGATTCACAATAAGCGCAAACTCGCGCACGCTGATTTCGCGCGTCGTGCCGATGTTTACCGGGTCAACGCAATTACTTTCCAGCAGGCGAAAGATGCCTTCAACCAGATCGTCGATGTATTGAAAGCAGCGTGTTTGCGCGCCATCGCCGTAAACGGTCAAGGGTTCGCCGCGAATGGCCTGGCCGATGAAGTTGGGCACAACCCGCCCGTCATCAAGGCGCATGCGCGGTCCGTAGGTGTTGAAGATCCGCACAATGCGAGTCTGCATCCCGTGCTGCCGGTGATAGGCCATCACCAGCGCTTCGGCATAGCGCTTGGCTTCGTCATAAACGCCGCGCGGTCCCACCGGATCCACGTTGCCGGCGTAGGATTCGTTCTGCGGACGAACCAGCGGGTCGCCATATACCTCAGATGTTGAGGCCAGCAAAAAGCGCGCCTTCTTCGCTCGTGACAAGCCCAGCGCGTTGTGTGTTCCGAGGGCCCCGACTTTCAAGGTCTGAATAGGGTACTTGAGATAGTCGATGGGACTCGCCGGCGAGGCAAAGTGCAATACCGCGTCGACTGGACCCGGGACATGAATAAAGTTGCTGACGTCATGGTATATGAACTCAAAATCGCGATTGCCGGCCAAGTGCGCGATATTGTCTTGCGAGCCGGTGATGAAGTTGTCCATGGCCACCACGCGATGTCCCTCGCGTAGGAATCTGTCGCTCAGATGTGAGCCGATGAAGCCGGCGCCACCGGTGATTAGTACTCGCAACTTAACCCGCCTTTGCCTTGTTTTGCTGACGAGAGTTTACCACAGGCGCTAACCGCCATAAATGCGACGCCCGCGAAATGTGCATGCCGCCTCATGCCGCCTGCTCGCTTAATTCATCCAGCCGCATTAGCGCCGCCAATTGGAACATAAAAATGTACGCCAGGTCAATCACAAACACGCTATTATCGATCAAGCCATGCGCCAGCAATCCGGCCATACTTCCCATCAAGCCGAGCAACATGGCGAATAGCAGGGCGTCCCCGCGGCGCAATCGCCTGCTCAGCATTATCGCGCTGCGCCAGAATAACAGTTGAATCACAAGAAAAGCAAGCAAGCCGAAGACGCTGAGCCGCGTCCAGAAGTCCAGCAGAAAGTTGTGCGGATGCGACTGATCGCGGTCCCAAATAGCGTCGGGTTTAAGATACTGCCCGCCTAGGACGTACAAGAACTGGTCCATGCCGATACCCGTCAGGGGGCGCTCGCGGATGATAGCCAATGTACTTTCCCAGAGGCGCAGCCGAAAGAAATTTGTACCGCTGGAGAAGTCGATGGCGTTGGCGAACCTGGCCGACGCGCGCGTCAGAACGGCGAAGGCAGCGCCGCCCAATACACCAGCGCCGATCAATGGGGCAATCGACTTTCGCTCGAAACGAGCTACCCCTATCACGCTCAATCCCGCCGGCACACCCAACAGAATCGCGCCGATGCTCTGAGTAAAAAGCATAGCCGGGAACATGATGACCAGGCTGACGCCAGCGAAAGCGCGCAGCCTGCGCTCCGTAGGGACCAGCAGAAAGCCGAGGGCGATTGGAATCGTGCGCCCCAAGAGCAAAGCGACATTGTTGGGCGAGCCATAGACGCTGTACAGCCGTTTGGTTCCCGCTTCGGCCGTGATGACGATGTCTCTAAAGAAATACAGGTAATATCCGATCAGCGAGACCAGGATAGCGGAAACGAGAAGTGCTGCGAAGAGCCGACACAAGGTCGCTCGGTTGGGGCGCAAGGCGCGCAGTAGTACATAAAATACCAGGGGTTCCAATATCAGCGTGCGCAGTTCGGTCTGCGCCGTATCAAGACGCTGCGTCCAAAGCAGCGATACCAGGGCGAGCGCGGCCAGGCTGGCGACAGCGAGGTCCATAGGCCTGATCGGCGCCAGCAACCGCCGCGAAAAAACCGGAAAGTCGCTGTTGCGCATTTGCAGTTCTCTGCCTAACGCAACCAAAAGCTTGAAGAGCGCAGCCGCCGCGGTGACCAGTAACATGACCTCAACCATAGGAAAGGCGTAGCGATGCAGCTCGACCGGGAATAGAAAGAAGGGCGCCCAGAAGAGCGTCAAGATCAGCCCGGTCTCCAGCCGATGAAAAAAGAGCACGAAAAGCACGCAAAGAAAAACGAGCGACAGGATAAGACCGGGTGACAGGTATAGCGCGCCGCCGGTCAGCAATGCCAGCGCGATGTTAACCTCGTCGCGCATTAGCAGCGATGGTCGCGGCGAGTTCCAGGTCCAAAGCATTGCAAGCATCATCAGAACGGACGTGATTCCGCTCAACATCAAATGAACCGTGGCGCTCATGCCGTCAATCAAAATTGTCAACGGCGGCAGCCAATCACGCCAGGGCGCCGTTACCATGGAATGACCGAACAGCAATAATGACAAGACGGTGGCGAATATGCCGAGATGGATCTGCCCTTCGTAAGGCGCTGCCAAATCGCCGGAGCTAACGGCGTAACCCGCGATCGCCCAGCGATCCCAGCCTTGATCAGCTACAGCGCGCAGCGTGTGCCGCTCGAGCGCGAGATCGGTTGCGACGGGTACCAGGTTCAATTCCGGCCCGCGCGAATTGCTGCGCAGGAAGATGTAGGCGCTGCCGCTTGAGTCTTTCTGAGTTGCGTTAGCCGGGGCATCATCCACGGTCGGATACAGAAAGGCAATGTAGTCGTCCTCGCGCAGCAGCATGGCGACATCAGTACCGTAGTAGTCAAACTCCAGGCGGCTGTCGCTCGGGTTCAGCCAGCCAATATCCGCGCCCAACTCGCTGAATTCCCATACGCCGCTGTAGCGCGCATGTGGGTTACGCGCATGGAATAAGCCATTCTGTGCCGATTCCGGGTAGACGTACGCTTCTATCGCTTGAAGCGACGGCGACGCCGCGCCATCTCGCTGCAGCAGCGCAAAGCCCCATTGGGGGTCGTTTGCGTCGGCCGCCGGCTGCCAATGATGCAGAAACATGGCGCCCATCCAGGGCCATTCGCGATGCGCGCGATCAAGCGCTTGAATCGTGAACTGCGCCTGCTCTGATTCGCTAACTTCGCCCCAAATCGATGGCGTACCCGGCCAGTCCATTGGCAGCGCATTCCAGCCATAATTGCTGGCCCACAATGGCTTCTTGGCATCGCCATGCCGCACCATCGTCTCGCGCAGAGCAATAACGCGAGAATAATTCAGAATGGACTCATCGACTCGGCGGTCTAGCGGCGAGGTCGCAAATCCATAGGGCTTGCCAGCAACGACATCCATCAACTCGCGCGCGCCCTGTGCGTAGAGCGCCTCCAGATAGCGAATGTCGCTGATATTGCGGCCAGCCGTCTCCGTAGTCGGCGCCAATCCGGCCGCGACAATCGTGGCTGAGGCATCAGATTGCAGGATGGCTTCGCGGGCGGTTTCCAGCAGCGCGACATACTCGGCCGGTCGCGGGTCCATTCCGCCCCAGGCATCCGCCAGATTGGGCTCGTCCCATATCTGATAGTAATTCACCAGGCCGCCAAATCGCTCGGCGAAGGTTCCGGCGAAGTCAGCGAAGCGGGACAGATCCTGTGGCGGTCCCGTATTGCTCGGTATGCCCGCGCTCCGCTCTTCACGCGCCCAGGCCGGCGAATTCATCAATACCACCAGGGGTTCGAGCTGAGGGAAATCCTCAAGCGCCAGGGCAAGCTGATCCCAGGCGCTCCAATCGAACTCGCCATCCTCGCGCTCGATCTCGTCCCAATAGGCGAATTGCCGGATCCAGCGGAAGCCCGCCAACTGGATGCGCGCCAGATGGCTGAGCAGCTCGGCGCTGTCATATTGCAGTAGCTCGACATTTACGCCGGGCTTGTCTTGGGCGAAAGGCAGTTCTTGATTCGCAGTCGGGTCTACATAACCGCGCAGCTCGAAATCCCGCACATATACCGTGCCCAAGGTGGCGACCAAGCTGCCGATTACCAGCATGATGCTCACCAGCAGGACGATTAGCTTGCGCATCAGCCTGTCCAGACGGGATTTGATGAGCCGCCGTCGAAAGTAAGCTGATAAGCCTCAGCCGTCTGTACATCAACCAGCCACAAATCGCCGCGGTACACGGCGGCTATATGGCGCGCGTCCGGGCTCCAGGCATAGTCCTTTGGCGTTAGACCATGATCGTGCTTGCGCATGCCGTCCGCGCCCGCTGGCGGGAATAGGCGCCGCTCATTGCTGCCGTCGCGGTCGGCAACCACTAAATCGTACTCGCTATTCATGCTATTTTGCGGCTCGCGCGCTTGCAGCCAGGCGAGGAATCCTTCGCGGCCCTCAACGCCGCCATCGCTTATGCCAGGCGAGAAAGAGGGCGCCGCCCACATGCCCGCCGCAGTTTTGATTTCCGCGGCAAAGCGTCCATCAGCGCTGGACACCAATACATCGAATATGGGGCTGGTCTCCGCCGGCTCGTCGGCTTGTGGCAGCCCATGTATGACGGAGGCCAGCAATTGGCTATCGTGAGACCACGAAAGTGAAGACAGCCAGATCCAGTCAGTCGCGCGCTTAAAGACTGCGTAATCCGCCAACGCTGTCAAGCGCCGATGCTCAAAGTCAACCAGACCGAAGCCATCGGGACGCGCCCAGGCCAGCTGATTCCCCAGCGGCGACCAGGCGAAATGCGTTCCCCACCAGCCGAACAGGCCGCCGCTCGATTCCGGCAGCGCCTCCTGGATAGTCAAGGTTCGGCCGCCTTCGATATCAATGGTCATCAGCCAAAGATTGTTCAGCGCTCTCCAACCAGAGGGGCTAGCGCTGCGCTCGCCGGTGGAGTAAGCAATCGAGTTGCTGGAGCGGGGCCGCCATTCCGCAAACAGCACATCGGTGGGGGAAAGGCGCCGCGCTTCAGATTCACTATCAGTAGCGACCAGCCAAAGCTCGTTGAAGAAGTCGTCGGTGGCATCGGTCTCGCTGCTGAAGATGATCAAGACGCCGGTTTCATTTTGATGAAATACCAGTGAATCAAGATTGTGGTCGATCGTCAACTGTCGTTTATTAACAGTGTTGTCCTTAATCGTCCAGGCGTTGCCGTGGTTGATATAACTCAAGCGCCCGGCGATGGCGACCGGCGTGACCGTGGCCGCCGTGCCAGTATAAATAATCTCATCTATTGGCGCTTGCGCAACAAGCGGCTCGTCTATCAAGACGCGTTCAACTTCTACGTCGTTTTCCAGCGTGACCCGGTAACAGGCTTCCTCGATACCGGGTCTGCCGATCTGTCCCACTCTTTGTCCGCCGGCGGGTACGCCTTCTTTGGGTAGCACCAATCGCTTGAAGGCTATCTCTTGTCGGTCACAGACTTCTTCTTCGCGCACCCGCCTGATCGTGATCATCATATTCGCTTCAATAGGCGCTACCAGCGGATGACTGATGCGGTCCTGCGGGCCCAATTCTATCTGAGCGTTCGCGAGTAATTGATCAACGGAGACCACGCGTGTCAGACTAAGGCTTACGGTCTCGCCGTCGACGACGATTGTCACGTCTATCGACGGCGTCTCGTCGCCGGGCCCGCAAGCGGTTAGCGCGAAAATTACGATGCCGATGATGAAGAGCCGTCCGGTCATCATTCAGTTCTGGTCAATTTCGCCGATCTCAACCTATATCCTAGCTGAGTTTTTCAGCAGCACAAACAGACGCGGATGCAGTCCACTAAGGTTTATCGTCGTTTCGCTGAGAACATGCCAACCGGACGCTCGGACGGTACGGGCCATTAGCCGCGCTTCATGGGTGAGTACTACAAAGATAGCGTTCTTCTTCGCCAGCCGCCTGGCTTCTTGCATTAGAGCGGGGTAGAGCGACAGGTTATCCTCGTGCGAGCCGATGTGATGGCCAAAGGGCAAGTCAGCGTAAAGTATGTCGACTGAGCCGGCCGGCAAGGGCGCCCGCGTCGCATCCGCCAGCAAATGAGCTATTCGCCGTCCCTGCTCCGCGCGCTCAGCGTTCTGCCTGCCTGCGCTGATCATGTCCGGGCAATTGTCTATCGCGAACAGTATATCATCTGGCTTGCTCTGTGCATGCTCGATGAGAATCGTGGAAGAACCGCTGCAGAGATTGAGGACGACCCGGCCGTCCGGCTGCTGTGCCATCCGTGTCATGGCGCAGGCGACCGTCGCGTTCAGCGCGCCCGGCACGTTGACCAGACGATAATCCCGCTTGGACAAGGGACTCGATGTCGTGCGCAGGAGCGCTTCCCAGCCGGCGCCATCGACTTGCCGGGCCAAGCGCAGAAACAATTCGCCCTTGCCGTCCTCGGCCAGCTGCAGCCCCAGCGCCTGGCTTGTTTCTAGTCGTAAACGCTGCATGACCGCTGTGTGCGAGCCGGCCGCCGCGATGCCCATTGTGCCCGGGGGTGACGTGAAGCGGCCAGCCGCAGCGCGCAGAATACCGAGCAGTCGCGTGAAATGCTCATGCCCGAGCAGCGCTTTGGGGCGCGGAATGGCGAAGTTGTGAATCCGATAGACTGCGATGATCGACCGCAACGATTGCAGGACAGATTCATCATCAGTAAGTCGAAAGCGCAGGAAGCCCGCTCTCGTTTGGCGAATTTGGCTTGGCGCGACGGGAGACAATTGGCGCAGTTCGTCCATCGCAAGAGCTTCCAAGCCAGGTATGACCTCTGCTTCGAAGTCGGCATTTCGGGCGCTAGTCATAGCTTTCATTCTCGCCACTGCATTTTCCGCCATCATCGGCCAGACGCATGAGGATTCTGAGCGACCTCAGGCCTCGCGTAGCCAGAGCAATCGCATCAATTTATTTTAACCACAGAGACCACAGAGGGCACAGAGATGTGGGGGTTCGGACGACTACACGAAGCACTTGGTGGGTTGGTATATGGCAAGTATCACCGAAATAACATCGAAAATCACTCGTGGATTATGAAGTGGGCTTTCAATATTGTTTTTCTCTGTGCTCTCTGTGGTCTCTGTGTTTGATTTTCCCGTCGAATTTGCGCCATCTCACTGACTATCGCTTTGATGCGATTGCTCTGTCGCGTAGCGTCTGGCGCTAGAGCTAGATACGTATGTAGTGTAGAATACTTCGCTGTTGCCGCAAGCATCGCCCAGCCCACAAAGGACGGGGTCAATCCGCCAATGAGATTATTGTTGCTGCTTCTTGTTTTCCAGATGGCCATGTCCACATTGGCTCAGGAGACAGAATCGGCTGCCAAGCCGGACTCCCTAGACGCGAGCCTTGCCAGCTTGGACTTGGAAAGCCCGTTTCTCCAGGACGATTTGGAGTTGCTGGTTGGCAATGTGCAGCGGCCCAATGGCTTTGTCTGGCACGACGGCAGCCTCTACACTATTTGTAACGGCGACTGGACTATATACAAAATCGATGATCAGACCGGCGATACGATTACCTTTGTTTTTGGCACGCGCGATGGCAATACACTCATCCTTGAAGACACCAGCGCCGGCTTTGACATTTGGGTGCCCGATCCGGAAGTCGGCGCGCTCTGGAAGGTCGATCAGAGGCGCTCAGCCCCGGTTGCCATCAGCGCGGCTCTTGATTCGCCCTGGGGCATCGCGCGGCTGGACAGCGACCAGTTTCTGATTACCGATACCAAGATTAACGGTATTGTAGCAGTCAACGAGAACGGCGCGAAAACTGATGTGCACAGTGAGCTGCGCGCGCCGACCGGCATAGTGAAGCACGAAAGCCGGGTTTATTTTGCCAACGGCGGCAGCGCCAGACGCGGCATCGAGTATTTCTCAGTCGAAGCCGATGGCGGTTATTCCGCTGTCAGACCACTGATATCGGGATTGCAGAACACAACCAACCTGGCGATGGGCAGCGACGGCAAGCTCTATTTTGCCTATGCGCTGGGTACACGCGGCGTCATTGGCCGGATCGATCCGTCAATCTGCCTTGACGAGGGCTGCAGCGCTGATGACGTGGAGCTGGTTGTTTTTTCCGATATTCCGGCGCCGCTGGCCATTACGCTCTCTGACGACTTGCGCCTGTTCCTGCACAGCCGCTTCCGCCCTGAAATTTATTGGCTGCAACTGCCCGTAGAATCAACCTAAGCGCATCAAGTCGATTCAACTACGTTAACCGCAAAGGGCTGGTACAAGTCAGCCTCGGCTTGCGGAAGTCGCAGTCTCAGCTCCCAGCCGGCTTCGCTGGTCCGCTCAGTCTCAATATATTGCTTGTCGTTGAGCTCGGAATAAACGCTGCCAGCCTGATAGGGAATAATTACGTCGAGCCGCGTCCGCTGGCGCTCAATGGCGTCCCTGATCGCGCTGAGCAAATCTTCTAATCCTTGACCGTGGCGGGCTGAGATCGCCATCGTCTCAACATAATTGTCGATATTCCCGATTTCGGGCATTGCGCCGTCAAGGTTATCGATTTTGTTCAGCACCAGCAGCCGCGGTATATGCGCCGCATCGATTTCGGCGAGCGTATCCTCGACAGCTTCAATCTGCTGCGCGGCATTCTTGTGGCTGATGTCGGCAACATGCAGAATCAGGTCGGTCTCAACTACTTCTTCCAAGGTAGCGCGGAAGGCGGCGATCAAGGTGGTCGGCAATTTCTGGATGAACCCAACCGTGTCGCTGAGCAAGATCTCGCGTCCATCGGGCAGCTCCACGCGGCGCGTCGTGGGGTCAAGCGTGGCGAATAGTTTGTCGGCAGCGTAGACATCGGAACCGGCCAGCGCATTGATCAGCGTCGATTTGCCGGCGTTGGTGTAACCCACCAGCGCCACAAGCGGCAAGCCGGAGCGCCGCCGTCTGTCTCGATGCAGGCTGCGGTGCGCCCGTACTTGTTCCAGGTCGCCTTTCAGCTTGGTGATCTTGCGCGCGATTTCCCGCCGGTCTACCTCCAGCTGCGTTTCGCCCGGACCGCGCAAGCCGACTCCGCCGGACCCTCCGCGCGCGCCACCGCCGCCGGCTTGCCGAGCCAGGTGAGTCCACTGCCGCGTTAATCTGGGCAAACGGTATTCATATTGCGCCAACTCGACTTGCAGCGCGCCTTCGCTCGTGCGGGCGTGTTGGGCGAAGATGTCCAGGATCAGCGCCGAGCGGTCAAGCAGGCGTACGTCTTCGGCCAGCTGCTTTTCGATTTCGCGCTGATGACGCGGCGACAGCTCGTCGTCAAAGATCAAGACATTGGCATCCAGCATAGCGGCTTGCTCGATGATTTCCGCCAGTTTACCTGAGCCGATCATGGTTTTCGGGTTGATTTGGCGCACGAGTTGACTGCTACGCCCAACGACGTCGATGCCAGCCGTTTCCGCCAGCAGCTTCAGCTCGTTCAGCGAATCGTCAAGGGAAAGCAGAGCGCGTTCCTGGCGCAGCGCGACGCCAACCAGAAAGGCTCTGTCCACCGGGTCTGCTTGCGCGTATTGTTTTCGTGTCATCAGTTCTGGGCGAGAGTTTCCATTGTTCGACAGTTGGGGAGCGTATCATCAAGTTCCCGCAGCGACCCCAGCATAGAAGATTTCGCGCGTTCGGCATAGGCACGCTTCCGTTCCGCCTTGTTCTTGATCTTCACCGGCAAGGGCGGCAGGATGCCCAGATTCGCTTTCATCGGCTGGAATCGCTTAGGCGCCGTTTCGGTTACATAGTGGCAGAGCGCGCCAAGCATGGTGTCGGCTGGCGGAACCCAGGCGGTCATGCCGCGCAACTGCCGCGACAGGTTCAGCGCCGCCAGCAAGCCGGTGGCGATATTGCCCACGTAACCTTCGACTCCTGTGATCTGGCCCGCGAAATAGAGCAAGTCTTGGCCGCGAAAGCGCATGGTCGGATGCAGCAGGGCGGGCGCATTTAGAAATGTATTGCGATGCATCTGTCCCATACGCAAGAATTCAGCCGCCTCCAAGCCCGGTATCATGCGCAGAATCTCCCGTTGCTGCTTCCAGCGTATATTGGTCTGGAAACCCACGACGTTATACAGGTCCCCGGCCACATCATCCTGCCTCAGCTGGACAACGGCATGCGGACGCCGTCCCGTATGCGGATCCGTCAAACCCACCGGCCGCATGGGACCGAAAGCCAGCGTGTCGTGGCCACGCCGCGCCAGCTGCTCAATAGGCACGCAGCCTTCAAAAAAGTTCGGATCCTCCCGCTCGAAGTCGCGCAGTTCGATCGTCTCAGCGGATGCCAGCGCGGTGACAAAGCGGTCGTATTCCAGCTTATCCATGGGACAATTAATATAGTCGCCCGCAGAGTCCTCGCCGCGGCCGTACCGATTGGCCTGAAAAGCGCGGCGCATGTCAATGCTGGCGGCCTGAACAATGGGTGAGATTGCATCGTAAAAATACAGATAATCTTCGCCGGTTAGTTGGCCGATCGCCCGCGATAGAGCAGGGGAAGTGAGTGGCCCAGTGGCCACGATCGTCGGCTGGTCCAAACGCAGTTCGGTGACTTCCTCGCGCCTGATCTCGATGTCAGGATGCGCGCCAAGTCTCTCCGTCACGCTCTCAGCGAATCGTTCCCGGTCGACCGCCAAGGCGCCGCCGGCCGGCACTGCCGCGTCTTGGGCGCAGCGCATCAGCAAGGAATCCAGCATAAGCATTTCATTTTGCAGGATGCCGGTTGCTCGGTCCGGCAATTTCGAGCCGAGCGAGTTGCTGCAAACCAATTCCGCCAGGCGATCGCTGACATGCGCGCCGGTCGTCTTGGCCGGGCGCATTTCAAACAGGCGAACCTGATGGCCGCGCTGGGCCAACTGCCAGGCCGCTTCGCTGCCGGCCAAGCCGCCGCCAATAATCGTCACCGCTTGTTCCATCTTGTCTCCCCGCGCCTATTGGTTTAGTCCGCCATTAATGATCCGATGTCGAAACGATTGGGCGCAACCCGTCGAGGCGGACACCACGCTTCTACTGATTTTCAACACACTTGCCACCGAAGGCACAGAGTAACTATGAGGGCACAGAGAGGGATGCCGGGAAACAGGGCGGTTGGTCGCTGCAAAGATGATACCTCGCTTTGCCGAATCTCTATCTGACACATCTTGATACCTGTCCTATGTGTCCTCGATTTCACTCTGTGTCCTCGGTGGTAAAGGTGTCGAATGCCCGCCATCGACGAGCGACCGGCGCCTTCGTCACAGGATCGTAAACGTATTATAGCTTTCGCAGAATCATAGATGCGTTCTGCCCACCCAGCCCGAAACTGTTGGACATAATCGTTGTGATCCCGGGCGCGTCGCGGGCGGTATTGGGAACGTAGTCCAGGTCGCATAAGGGATCGGGCCTGTTGTAGTTGACTGTCGGATGCAGCACCCCCAGCTGCAAGGTCATCAGACATGCCGCCAACTCCAAGGAACCGCAGCCGGCCATGGCGTGACCGATCATACTCTTGGTTGAGGTCACCGGTATGCCATAGGCGGACTCGCCGAACACCGCTTTGATGGCCGCTGTCTCGATAGCGTCGTTGGCTTGCGTCGATGACCCGTGCGCGTTGATGTACTCGATCTCGTCCGGGTTGACCTGGGCGTCGTCCAGGGTCCACTGCATGGCACGCTTGGCGCCCCCGCCTTCGGGATCAGGCGCCGCTACGTGGTACGCGTCCGAGGACGCGGCGTAGCCCAGGATCTCGGCGTAGATCGGCGCGTCGCGCTCCAATGCGTGTTCGAGGTCTTCAACAACGAAGACGCCGCCGCCTTCGCCCAGCACGAAGCCAGAGCGGTCAGCGTCAAAGGGCCGGCTGGCCTCCTGCGGCGCATCATTGAAATCACGCGTGAGCGCGCGCGTGGCGCTGAAACCGGCCAATATATAGTCGAACATAACGGCATCAAGCGCGCCAGCGATCGCCAGGTCGCACTTGCCCAGCTGAATCAAGTCTGCCGCTTCGCCCAGGGCCTGAATCCCGGTCGCGCAGGCTACAGATGGCGTGATCAAGGGACCCACAGCCGCCAACATCTTGCTCACGTAATGCGCGGGCATATTAGGAAGCGCATTCACAATGCTCATCGGATTGGCCCGCTTGTGCCCCGACTCGCGCCAGCTATGGATGCCGGCCTCGCCAATTTCGTAGCTGCCCAGCGTCGTCCCGATGATGGTGGCGACGCGGTCGCCAATGTCGCGCATTGCCTCGACGGTCAAGCCGGCATCTTCCACCGCCTGCATCGCAGCGACTATGGCGAATTGCGTCGCTCGTCCCATGCGGCGGGCCTGCTTGCGTGGTATGTAGTCGGAGGAATCGAAGCCGCGCACCTCTCCGCCGATCCTCACGTCCAGGTGTTCTGTCTCGATATTCTGCAGTTTGCGAATGCCGGATTCGCCCGCCTGTATCGCCGCCCAAAAGTCGGATTTGGCGCCCAAGGGGGAAACGACGCCGAAACCCGTAATCACGACGCGCTTGCGACCCTGACGCCTTAATTCCATTGTTTTGCGCTCCGGATCACTACGACTCCTGCGCGATGCCGCTGCGGATGGCGCCGATGACATTCTCCTTTACGGCGGTGCGCGCCTGTTTGATGGCGTTCTTGATGCCGATAGCCGAGTTCTGTCCATGCCCAATTATGACAACACCGTTGACGCCTAGAAGAGGCGCGCCGCCGATCTCCGATGTATCCACTTGACGGCGGATGCGATTGAAAGCGGGCTTGGCCAAGGCGCCGCCGACCATGGAGATGGCGTCATTGCGGAACTCCTGGCGAATCAGCGTTGCCACATAATGCGCCGTCGCCTCAAACATCTTGAGCACGATATTGCCGACGAAGCCGTCCATCACGATAACATCAGCCACCGACGACATCAGCTGAACCGGTTCAACGTTGCCGACGAAATTCATCTTGCTGCGGCGCAGCATATCCGCCGCCTCGCGAATCATGAGGTTGCCCTTGGTTTCCTCGGCGCCATTGGAGAGCAGCGCAATCCGCGGCGCGGGGCAATCGAGCACCAACTGCGCGTAAATACTGCCCATCAGGGCGAATTGCTGGACCCACTCTGGCTTCACGTCAGTATTCGCGCCGACATCAAGAAAGATCATGCGATGATTGTTCACCGGAAAGAGCGCTGACAGGCCCGGGCGCTTGACGCCTGGGATTCGTCTCAACGTCTTCAAGGTGGCAATCGCATGAACAGCGCCGGTGTTGCCCATGGTCACAAATGCATCGACTTCGCCCTTCTTGACCGCATCAAGAGCAACGTAAATGGAAGAGGTCGGCGCTAACTTCAAGACATCGGTGGGCTTGACATCCATCGCGATATCGACCGGCGCATGCAGGATTTCGACACGCCCGGCGTTGACTTCATGATTCTTGAGTTCGGCTTCAATCCGCGGCTGGTCGCCAACCAGAACTATGGTATCGCCAAACTCGTTGGCTGCCAGTACGCCGCCGGCCACATCGCTCAAGGGGCGACTGTCAGTTCCCATCGCATCAAGCGCAATGCGCATTGATTCTCGGCCTTCCGCAGTAGGTCGTATGCTACGAATCTCGCCGTATAATACGGCAGGAATGGCGCTCGCTCAAGACGGATTAACTTCGGCAGGCATTGACAATCTCAGCGCAGAACCTATACTTGTCAGCCGAGAGCCCTGATGGCGGAACTGGCAGACGCGCACGGTTGAGGGCCGTGTCCCTAACGGGGTGGAGGTTCGAGTCCTCTTCAGGGCATGATACAGAAGCTCGCCGCCTTTGGTGAGCTTTTTTGTTGCGTGCTATTTTGTGCAGTTGTACACTGCCTAGTGGAAACGGATGAACCCAGTTGGCAGCGCCGCCCAGACCAAAACTATAGCGGCGGCTCTTGTACGCCAACTGACCTGACTCGTGGTCTGCTGCCCCTGAAGGACCCGTATGAGCGACTCAACGAATACAATTCTGCAGCGCGCCTATGAACTGATAGAAAATGACGAGCTGGAACAAGCGCAAGAGTTGCTGGCGCCGCTGCTCGAAACGGACGACAAGAATCCGGCGCTGTGGTGGGTATATTCACACGCCCTTCGCGATCAGTCAATCGGACAGTTGGCGCTGGATCGCGTACTCGAGCTCGACCCCTCATACCCCGGCGCGAACGAGCTCAAAGACGATGTGCTGGAAATCCAGTCGCGTGATCCTGACTTTCTTCCACTGGACGCCGATGAGAACGTTTCCGCCCAAGACGCGACCGGCAGCGCGATCGACGACTGGGACGATTTGCAGCCAACAAACGTTGACAGCGACGAGTCCTCAGGCGGCCGCCTGGGCGCGGTGGTGCTTGCGATCATTTTATTTGTTGTCGCCGCTGGAATCGCATTAGTGGCTTCCGGCACAGTTGACATCTCCGAGATATTGGAGGCGATCCTGCCGACGCCGGAGGCTGAAGTCATCGTGGTCTCTGCGCCAACTGCCGGGCCAACTGCCACGGAATCTGATCTGGAGGCGCCGGCAACCGAAGTCGACTCGAATGCTACCGCGCTGCCTACAGAGCAGGCCATCGCCGTAATAACTGGTGAGCCGACGGAAGAAGGAACGCCTGCGCAAGTAACGGAAGCCGCCACGCCGACGTCGACGGTTGCAGCAGCGGAAGTGGCTACCATTGCGGTAGAGGTCAGCGGAACACCGGACCAGTCCTCAAATCCGCTTTCGGCATTCGTCAGCGCTGTGGCGGACAGCATCAGCGACTTTGAAATCGACCGGCGCGCCAGCGCAGTACGCAGCACGCCGCTGGGCAGGACGATTGTCATCCAGGTCTGTGCTGTGCCGGGCATCGAATTCAACGCCAGACTAAGCACGGTCATCAACGCGATGGTCGATCTGGCTGATGTCATCCCCGACGATACCGAGGCGGTTGCCGCCGGTTTGCTGAATTGCGACGATGACAATGCCAGCTTGCGTATTATAGGCGTCTCCGTTGAAATCATTAAACAGTATTTGGACGAGGACATCGACAGCAAAGAATTCCAGCGAGCCTGGCAGCCCCTGTCTTGAATCTTGGGCTTGGCGCTTGTATGCTCAATCCGGCCGGTTGCCGAGAAATAGGACCGGCCGGATCGCAGAGTAGCGGAAGCCCTATGAGCAGCAGAAAAATCATCGCCAAAAACCGCAAGGCTCACCGAGATTATCACATCAACGACCGCTATGATGCCGGTTTGGTGTTGCTTGGCTCCGAGATCAAGTCGATCCGCAATCACAACGTCAGCATAGGCGACGGCTACGTTCAGGAACAGGACCAGGAATTGTGGCTGCTCAATACGCATATCGCCCCCTACAAGGAAGCCAGCAACTTTGGACACAGCGATCCGCGCCGCCCGCGCAAGCTGCTGCTGCACCGGCGTGAAATCAATCGCATAATCACGAAACTGCGCGAAAACGGCATGACCGCCATCCCGCTGCAGATCTATCTCGAACGCGGCCGCGCCAAAGTGGAGATCGGCGTCGCCCGCGGCAAGCGACAATATGACAAGCGCGCTGATTTGGCCAAACGGGATGCCAACCGGCAGATCGAACGCGCCCTGAAAGAGCGCTAGAGCGGGCTGTTTTGTCGTTGTAGCGCCCGCAGCGCAGTGCTAATATTCTCGCGTCTCATCATTTCCGGTGCAACCAGGGAGTCAAGATGGCTGAGCTTAAGAATAGCAAACCACGTGTGCTTTCCGGCATTCAGCCGTCGGGCAACCTCACGATCGGCAATTATCTGGGCGCGCTCAAACAATGGGTGGAAGTCCAAAGCGACTACGATTGTTTCTACTGCGTGGTGGATTTGCACGCGATAACCGCCGAGCAAGACCCACAGGAATTGCGGCGCAAGACGCGCGAAAGCGCCGCCATTTACATCGCGGCCGGCATTGACCCGGAAGTCTCAACGGTATTTGTACAGTCGCATGTGCCGGCCCATTCTGAGCTAGCCTGGATGCTGACTTGTATGGCGCCGCTCGGCTGGCTCAACCGGATGACGCAATTCAAGGACAAGTCGGCCAAGCAGGCGCAAGAGTCCATCGGAGCCGGCTTGCTCAATTATCCCAGCTTGATGGCTGCCGATATTTTGCTGTATCACGCGGAATTGGTGCCCGTCGGCGATGACCAGCGTCAACACCTGGAATTCACGCGCGATCTGGCTCAGCGCTTCAACCACCTCTATGGCCAGACCTTTACCTTGCCCTCGGTGATGACGCCCAAGGCCGGCGCCCGAGTCATGGGCTTGGACAATCCAACCGCCAAAATGTCCAAGAGCGAAGATTCGGAGAATCACGCGGTCTATCTGCTGGACGACCTCTCGCGGGCGCGCAAGAAGATCATGCGAGCGGTCACCGACTCGTATCGCGAAATCCGCTTCAGCGATGAACGCGAGCGCGCGGGCGTGAATAATTTGCTGACGATATATCAGGCTGTCACTGGTGAGACACGCCAGGAGATCGAAGCGCATTTCGCCGGCAAGGGCTACGGCGATCTTAAGCGCGATGTGGCCGATTGCGTGGTTGCTGCGCTCGAACCGCTGCAGGCGCGATACAACGAACTGATGGACGAGTCCGGTTATCTGGACTCAGTGCTGAAAGTTGGCCGCGAGAAAGCCGCTGACATCGCCGAGGAAACGCTCAAACTAGCGCAAGACCGCATCGGATTCCTGGCGCCGTCTTGACCGGTCAGGCATGATTGATTAGAATGAACGCTAAGCCCCATTCGTCTAGCGGCCTAGGACGTGGCCCTCTCAAGGCCAAAACAGGAGTTCGAGTCTCCTATGGGGCACATAAGCCTCAGCTGTCAATTGGCTGAGGCTTTGTTATTCGGTCTATTTGCGCAGACCCAGCGCAGGTCATTATGGCAAATCAAACCGTTATCTCAACCAGTCAAAAGACTCAGGTGCTAGACGTGACTGAGGAGTGCCAATCACTAGTCGGAACGGCCGAGAATGGCATAGCGGTATTCAATGTGCTTCACACAACCGCCGCCTTGACCCTTGGCGAAAACGACAGCGATCTCTTCGACGATATGGCTCGCTCCGCGGAGAACCTATTGTCAGGCATGCGTCCATTCCGGCACGGGCGGTACAGCAACCCGAATGCCGAAGCGCATATCCTTAGCGTCTTTGCCGGGGCTTCCTTGACCTTGCCAATCGTAAATGGAAAACTGGTCTTGGGAACCTGGCAGCGGATCTTGCTCTTGGAATTTGATGGGCCGAAGCGGCGCAAACTGGTTTGCACGACTGTTGCGGCCACTTAGTCGAAGCAATGGCGCAAAGTGGTAAACTGGTGACTCCAGTTGATTGCGAGCCTTTACATTCGTGATCGTGTAATTTAACCCTATAGAAACTGATGTATAAAGTGTTAACTTTGGGGGACCCTAGAATCTGCTTGCGATTCGCCTGTCATTCACGCAGCCAAAGAGACGACCGCCGGCGCCGGACAGGCCTCTCGCTATGAACCCGCCCTACCTGATTCCCTCCGAACCGGCGCGCAGCGAGATCATCATAAAGAAGTCTCGCTTCGTGACGACGGTCAGGCTGGCGCAGACGGTGGACCAGGCTCGCGAAGCAATCGCCGCCTCGCGCTCCGAACATCAGAAGGCCAATCACCAAGTCTACGGATTCCGCGTCGGCTTTGGCAAGACTGTCACGGAAGGCATGAGCGATGACGGCGAGCCGAGCGGAACCGCCGGTCGCCCGACCCTGGCTGTGCTGCGCGGCTCGGGCGTCGGCGATATTGTCTTGGTGACATTGCGGTTTTTCGGCGGCATCAAGCTGGGAACCGGCGGCCTGGTGCGCGCCTACACCGAGTCAGCCCAAGAGGCTTTGAGCCTGCTAAAGACGGAACTCAAGGTAGAAAGACGCATAGTCGGGATTGAGATGCCCTACTCGTTCTACAAGACTGCCAAGCTGCTGATCAGCGCGCATGACGGCGCCATCGAGGACGAGGTCTTCGAAGCCCAGGTCATGGTGATCGCCAGGTTCGCTGCGACGGACGTGGAACGGTTCAGCGCCGAGGTAGTGGATCGCAGCGCCGGGCAAGTCAGCCCGGTAATCCTGCACTGAACTTACTGAGCCATTTTCTGCGCTACTAGATTGCGCACCTGCCAAATGGCGCGATGCGACGGCGCAATGGTTTCCGCGCGAACGATAAAAGGCCGGGCATCCTCCAGCTGATCATTGGCGATGAGATAATTGGCCATTTGCGCCAACAGGTAGACATCGCTGGGAAAGGCCTCCAGCCCGGCGTTAAGTCGGCCAATCGCCTGCTCACGTTCGTTGTTGGCCCAATGAATCCGCGCCAGACCCAATTCAATTTGCGGCGCATCCCCCGCCAGCCGTCGCGCGTCTTTCAGCACTTCCTGCGCGCTGTCTTTGTCCTTCCACGACAGGTAGCAGCGGGACAGCACGATGTAGAGATCGATCATGCCTGGCGCGATTTCGACCGCGCCTTCCAGCAAATCAACATGCGCTTCCGTGGCCTGGCTGTTGCTGCCTAGCAGCAGTTTTATCTCCGCAAACGATGCTTCAAACCCGGGCAGCTTGGCGCTGAGTTCCAGCCGCTGAAGTTCCGCCTCGAGCGAATCGTCGAGCTCAACCAACTGCCCGCGGCAAGCCTGAATGGTTTCGCTTGCCAGTACGTGATCTTCGTCCGCCAGAGCCAGTTGGGCCAGGAATACGTGGGCGTAGGGATTAGCATCCGCAGCGCCCCTGAGAATATCGTAGGCTGGATTGTGCTCGGGCAAGTCAAGCAGCCGATCGATAATGTCGCCGGTAAATTCGCCAAAGGAATCATTCCGCGTCAGCCGCTCAAAGTGGAGCCATAGCGCCTCGTCTTCCAAATCAATCATGTAAGTAAGCGCCAGCTGCAGAGCCCGCAAGTTTTCGGGCGCCAGCTCAACATGCGACTTTAGCGCATGCATGATCTCGGCTGGAAGCTGCTCGTCTTCGGCGACCGCCTCAGGTTCCACGAATAGCAACGCTTCGACTTCCCATTCGTGTGTCTCAGCGTTGATCAAAATCTGCGCATATTGCCAATACAGCGCCGGATGCTCCGCGCCGGTCTCCAATGCGCGTTGGCCTGTATCGATCGCGCTCGAAATCTGCCCGGCCTCAAGCTGAATCTCAATTGCGCGACTCCAAACGCCCGCCTCGGCTTCCGTCGCCAGGTACTGGTTCACCAGGCCGATTGCGCGGTCGCTGAATCCAAGATTGGCCATACCCGCGGCCGCCGCAGCCGCTCCCCCGGCCATCCGCAGGTCAGATTCAAACGAATGCGTGGCTTCCGGCACAAGCGCCTCGCCGAGTTCTTCCAAGCCAGCCTGCATGACTTGCTCCGTCATCATGCCCAGGCACCAAGCTGCGAATTCGCTTTTGTGGGAAGCGCCTAGGGCAGCAACCTCACGAAATTGTTCCAGCCGGTCCGCCTCTTGCCATTCGACATCCCAAAAGCTCAAATAAACATCCAGATTCCAGTAGAAGACATTCTCCAGCAAGCTCTCTAATTCCGGCACACCCAGATCCGCGGTCGCGTACTCAATTAACGCATGTTCATAGTTTGGGCCGGCCAGTGACTCCATCAGCTGCGCCGCGACACGCGGTAACGCCCCCACGATCTCCGCCAGAGAATTATGATGGGTCGTGTACAGCTGTGGTTCGCGCTCGTCCAACAGACCGCTATCCAGTATCAGGCTGAGATTGTAGCCGCTTGATCCGACCTCAAGCTGCCCGCTGAGGACAACATTGTCGGCCAATCCGGTCAGTTCCCAGTCGGCAATTTCAAATTGATAATCGGAGTCGGACAACTCGCTATTGTCATCGTCGGCATCAATTCTGGCGAAACAGCGATATACCTTCGCGTCGCGGTACTGCTCCATCAAGTAAGCCAGGCAAGAAGCGAGTCCCATTGCAATATCGGGCGATTGCGCGCAGATGACAGGATAGAGGCTAATGCGGAATTGTTCTTCGCTTTCGATAGACTGCGCCAGGCCGGCTGCGCTGCCAAATATCGAGCTGGGCGCGCCACCGTCCTGCTCATGCTTTCCGACTGATATCATCCGCTCAACGGCTTCAATCATTGACTGCTCCAATCAAAACACCCTGCCAATTCGACAGGGTGTATTGTAAGTCTGAGACCGCGAATTGAACAGAATCGCCGCTAACCAGCTACCTGCACCTGGCTGTAGTCGCCGCGGAAGGCTACATATCGATTGCGCAGCCAACCTTGTCCAAAGTCGCCTTCGACCAGGAACCACTTGCCATCAGCGGACTTGCCAAGTACCGCCAACGTGGTGCCGCCCGGCAAGAAGGTGATGACGCCATGTCCGATGCCTGGTCCGGAACGGATATTGAGGTAAGACGTATTGATAACCGCGCGCGGCGTCGATCCTGACAGCGGATCGGGCGGCGGCGTAATCCGCGTCACACCGGAGAAATCGCCGCGTCCAACGGTATAGTTCGAGTTAACCCATCCGTTGCCAGCCGAGGTAACAACCTGATACCATTTGCGATCCGGCGCGATGGCCACCACGGCCAACTTGCTGCCGCCCGGCACAGTGAGGATGACGCTGTGGCCGATGCCCGGACCTGACCTGATATTCAGGTAGCCGGTGTTGACTACTAGATGCGGCGTCCCGGACGGAATATCGGGCTGAACGGGCGCGGTCGGCAAAACAACGGTCGGCGCGCCTGTTCGCGGGATTTCGGTAAAGTTGCCGCGTATTGCCGTGTAGCTCGAATTGACCCAACCCGTCCCGGCTGAAGTCTCCACCTGATACCATTTCCCGTCGCGATCAATGGCCGTGACCAACAGCTTGGTCCCTCCGGGAAGTACAATGAGGACGCTGTGGCCGATCCCCGGCCCTGTCCTGGCGTTAAGGTAGCTGGTATTCACCACCAGATGCGGGGCATCAGCGAGAATTGCTGTGCCGCTACCCAAATTTGACGGCGCTCCCTGCCAAGGCACTGAAGACCAGTCGCCCCGTTCCACTGTGTAGGAGCCGCGCAACCATCCCGTCCCGAAGCCGCCTGATACTTCATACCACTTGCGGTCGGTAGAAAGCATCGTGACGGGTAGTGTGGTGCCGCCGGGCAAGTTTGTTATTATGTTGTGGCCGGCGCCTGGGCCGGTGCGGACATTTAGCCGATAGGTATTGATGACTACATGCGCATCCGAGGCCTGAGCAAGCGCTGCCATTGGCGTAAGCGGCACGAGGAATAGGCAAGAAATTAACAGCAATATGTGAAACTTCGTTATCCTGAGCATTAGTTCCTCCAGGATGGTCTCATGTACCCTGCATTCGAATGATTATCGCCTGTCAGTATAGTGCTCGCTTGTTTTACGGGCAAACGAAATGCTGTCGAGTTTGCAACTGCCTTCAGTTAGTGTCCGGCGGGTCGGTCGATAACCGAACCGGGCGGGATGTCCGCGGCGTTGTTTGCCTTGCCGCTGATAGAACGCGCAAGATGCGGCTAGAGACCAGGAAAAATTGACACAATGCGCTGACTGTGCTAAGATTGCGGCAGGTCGTGAAATACGAAGGGACACATGATGGTACTAGCCGAACAGCAGCCAGTTGAAGTGATGACCGATGAATCGATATTGAGGGTCACTCCGGCGGCGGTTTCGATAATCCGCAATCTGCTTGAAGAACGCAATATCCCCAGCCATGCGTTACGAGTCTTTGTAACAGGCGGCGGCTGCTCTGGCCTGCAATACGGCATGGCTTTTCAGGAGATGCCAGACGCCGGGGACACTGTCGTCAACAAAGATGGCGTTCGCCTGCTGGTCGATCCCAACAGCCTAATGTATCTGCGCGGGGCGCGTATCGACTACGTCGACAGCTTGATCGGCGGCGGCTTCCAGATTGACAACCCCAATGCCGCCTCCAGCTGCGGCTGCGGCCACTCGTTCAAGTCGGGCGATGAGCAAGCCGCGGACGACGCCCAAGGCTGCGGTACCTGCGGCAGCTACTAGGCGCTTCCCCGACGAGCTATCGCTTATCGTCTTAAGGCGCTGATTAGCAGACCTAGCATCCCTATTCCGCCCAATACCGCGATCGGCACGATCGGCGGTATTTGCGGCAGCGGGTTCTGGATGCCAGCCACAAATTGGATTTGGTCAGTTTGCGACGCGGGCGTGGGCGCGGGCCGTGTAAAGGTCGGCAGTGCGGTGACCACCGCTAGCTCAACAGAAAGGGCCGAATTAGCCTGAACTGTAGATATCGCGATTGTTCGCTCTGATTCGCCATCTCCGCCGTCCGCCAGCAGGTTCTCCGCTTGGCCCGGGCGCTCTATTTCAGCGGCGTCTTCAATTACCTCAATCAGCGAGCTGTCCCCGATGATTTCAACCAGATCGCCATAAACCCAGCCCCGCCCATTGGGCGAAGCGTCATAGCGGAATTCGTACCAGCGAAAATAGTTGCGCAAGACTTGATATTCTGTCGCGTCAGCAATAATGCCCAAGACCTCGCTCTCCAGGTTCGGCAAGGCTCTCACATTTATGTTCCCGGCGGTGGAACGGGCTCGCAATCGTACAGCCGGCGGCGGGGTTGGGCTCCGCGTAGCGGTACTGGTCGCTGGGGGCGGCTCTTGGCCCTCAGGCGTGGGCGTAATGATCACGGCCACGACGGGGGTGGCGCTGGCCCGCGCTTGCGCCCAAGCAGGCACGGTTTGACACCATAAACATACCAGCCCGGTTACCAGCAAGAGCAAACGAAGCAAAACGCGACCTCAATGAAAAACGCCGGCAGTGACATTACCATGATATTTCATTGACTGCGGTGTATCTACCCTGCTCGGCGACCACGCTTCGATTATCCAGCTGATGAACCATAAAGCCCTGGTAAAGTTGGCTGTCCAAGCCGACGACTTTCCAGTTGCTCATTACAAAGGGCGGAACAGCAACGCCGGACGGACAGCGATTGCAATCCGCCGGCAACCACTCGCCATTGTAGCGCCGCGCCAAGTGCAAGTGCGTGGCGTTGGTCACGCCGCCTAGACATGAGGCGTAGCCCAGGATGTTGCCCGCTTCTACCAGCTGGCCCTCGCGCAGCAAGTCGCTGTGATCGACATGCAGATATAGAATAGTCCAGCCGGTCGCTTCGTCCGAATCTTCATCCAGATCAAGGACCACGACGCCTTCGTCCAGCCGAGCGATCGTGCCGCGCGCCACTGCTGTCGCCGGAAAAACCGATGTGTAACATAACCCGCCCTGCCCCGCTTGGCGCGGCGGCGTGAAGTCGACGGCCGCCCAGGCGCTGCCGTTGCCCCAGCCGCCGTGGAAACCGCCGGTAAATCGCCACACGTCTCCTGGCGGAAATGGCAAGGTTAAGACCGGTTGTTCCAAGTCAGCCGGAACTGTTTCATGCGCCAGTTGCTCGGGATCGCCATAGAGCTTCAAGTAGGTCTGGTAAATGCCCGCTTCGCCGCTCGCTTGCCGCCAATCGGCCACGCTCGGCAGCTGCGCCAGCACATGCTGTACAGCCACCGTGCCCGCATTGAGATTCGGTTCATAATAGAGGCGGCTGCCATCGTCAAGCTCAATTATCACTTCGCCGCGATATTTCCAGCCGTAATAACCCTGATTGAGCTGATCGGCCAGCCAACTGAGCTGATTGTACAGTCCCGCCCTCTGCACTCTGTTGTAGGCTTCCGCCTGTCTTAATGGAAACAGCTTCGATTCCTCATCGATAGCGCTTTGGGTCAGCATGCCTGTCGCGAATTCGAGAAAAGCAATGAGAATGCGGGGATCAACGCTATATTCCAGCGAAACGCGTTCTACGATTTCGGCAGCGCTGAAACTTCCAGATTCGGTAGTTCCGTCGAAGCGCGTCTTGGTCAGATGCACAGTCAACGCTTTGAGGGCGCCTTCGTGAGAGCTGATAAATCGCTCAACATCAAAGTCACCCGCCGTTATCGAACGCACGAGCAATGAATCGGGCAAGATGCGAAAGGCCGGTGTGTAATCCACCGGCGGCGCCGGCAAGCTGATTATCTGACCAACGTGCAGCAGATTGGGATTGGACAGATTGTTAGCCCGCATCAGCGAAGCCACAGACACCCCATATCGTTCAGCGATTCGCGTCAATGTGTCCCCGGCCACCACCCGGTGCGACGAAATCAGCGCCGTCGCGACGGGTTCAGGGCCTGTGGCCAGCTTGTTAGCCGGCTCGTTGGCAGTGGCGGCGGCGACTGTCGGTTGCGCGGCGACCTCCTCCGCTGACACCGGCGCAGCCCCGTCTTCATCATTGCCCGCCGAGTCGCTTGCGGTTTGGTCCGTTTGGGACTGGTCCCCGGCAGCCGCCTCTCCGGCTCGCGCCTCAGGTTGGCTCTCCACTTGATGAGAAATTGTGCAGCTGGAGAGTACGACGCCGACTACGCAGACTGCGACAATCGCGCAAGACAATCGGCATATCAAGCTGAGATTAATGCGAAGTTTAGCAAACATGACTTGGGCGTTCCCGCGAACAACTGTATACTGACTCAGTATTCGCATTCGCGACATCTTATATGGGAGTTAATCATGGCGACAGCTGATGAAGTAAAGAGCATATTTCCAGCGATGGTGGAGCGCTTCATTCCCGAGAAGGCGGATGGCGTTAATGCTACCATTGCTTTTGATTTGAGCGGCGAAAATGGCGGGAGTTTCTGGATAAGAATGGCGGATGGCAGCGCGGAATCGGGCGAAGGCGCGCAGAGTGACGCCGCCATGACTGTCAAAGCGACGGCGGATGATTGGCACGCTGTGGCCACCGGGCAAATGAACGCGATGCAGGCCTTTATGACTGGCAAGTTGAAGATCATGGGCGATATGGGATTGGCTATGAAGATGCAGACCATGTTTGCGCAGTAGCGCATTTGTCGTGGCTCTTAGTCGTCTTCAAAATCTAGACCCAAGGCAGCGAAAGTCCGGTTGAATCCTGCCGTGTCCAGGGCCTCGTCAACGACGGCGGCGGCTTCCTCATCCTCGATCATCTCCTCAAGGCTTGTCAGAATCTCGAAGGCATGGTTGCCGCCGATCTCACCGAGCGCCCAGATAGCGGCAAGCTGAATCTCGCGGTCTTCACTAGTTACTAGTTCACCGACTCGCCGCACGCTTTCGTCCAACTGAATCTGACCGCAGGCAGTTACCGCTTCAAAAACAACCTCACTGTCGGCGCTGTCCAATTCCTCCAGCAAGATTTCACGCCAGACTTTGCTGCAAGTTCGTCCCATAGCGAAGATAGCGCTGATCTTGAGGTCATGATTGCCATCGGCGTAGGCTTCGCGAATCAGGCGCTCGACTTTGGGGTGGCTCGAATTGCTTAATGCTTCCAATGCTCGCCGACGGGCTTCCAGCGACTGACTGCGATCGGCATGGATCCGCAGCGCGAGACCTTGCGCTTCTTTGGCGGCGTCTTCGGGGATATCTCCATATTCCCCAAGCAGAATGAATCGCCCCAACTCCTTTAGCGCAGCCGCGCGAACTATCGAGTCCGGGTCATCGACCGCAAGCGACATCAAGCGACGGAGGGTCTCATCGGTCTCGTCCGTCCAAAGCAGCTCTATGGCGGCGGTTCTCACCAAGCTGTCTTCGTCGTCTAAAGCGCGCAATGCGATCTCGCGGTAATTCATTTCAAACATTGCCTCGCTTGCTTCATGTAGCGAGCGCAAGATTCGCCGCCGGGATGCGGAAGAAAGTTGCCGCCATTCTGCTTCCACGGCCTGCCGTTCAGCAACGGACAAGTCGCTCAGGCCGTATACAACGGTCGCCGAGACCGCTCGCTCCGGCGCCGGCTCAACCTCGCGCAAGGCCAGAACGACATCGTCGATTGAGGGCTTCTCGAAGCGCTCTTCGTCCAAGGCAGGAAGATGCGCGTCAGTATCGATCATGAGATGCTCGGAGGATTGATCAGATCATAAATCATGACCAGGCTGCCCAAGATCAGCAGCAATACGATACCGACCTGGTGCACACGCGCCTCAACCTTAGGGTCGACCGGTCTGCCGCGCAGCATCTCGATTAACACGAAGACAATACGACCGCCATCCAGCGCCGGAATCGGCAGCAAATTGCTGATGCCCAGAAATATGCTGATCAGCGCGACAAAATGCAGCATCAAACTAGGACCTTCATGCAAACTGCGCTGCAGGAACTCGCCGCCGATCTTGCTGATGCCGATTATGCTGATTGGCCGCGCGTCCTTGCCGCTGAGCGAGCCATCAAGTATGCGACCGGGAATGGACGCGATTACGCGGAAGGTCTCGCCGGTCGTGCGCAGGCCGTACGAGATTGCATCCGGGACGCTTTGCGGCACCGATTCGTTTATGTAGCCCGCATTGGCAAAACGCGTACCGTCACCCAAGCCTAACTGCGAGCGTATGGCGATACCTAGTCTGCCCTCGCCTTCCGGCGGATCCGCGTGCGGCGTTACCACTAGCCGAATGATTTCAGCGTTTCCATCGTCAAGTTCACGGTAGATAGTCAGGGGAAGCGGTTTGCCCTCCGCTTCACGCGTGGCTTCCTTAAGCCTGAGCGCTGGATCGCCAGCTGATGGAATCGAGACCTGATTGATCTGCGTCACCAAGTCACCGGGGAGAATCCCGGCTTCTGCCGCCGGCGACCCTTCCAGCACGCCTAGCACTTGCACCGCGCCGGCGCGCTGCGCGAAATCTGGTTTGACGGCAACTACGTATGACTCCTTTGTCTCCGGGCGCAACAGCGAGAATGTGATCTGCTCGCCAGAATATGCCGCCAGAATGTCGTGGAAGGCGCTGAAGTCGGTAAAGCGTTCGCCATCAATTCGTTCGATTGCATCGCCCACCTGGACGCCCGAACCATCGAATACTGAACCTTCCGGAATAGCTGCGATTTGGCTGAGTCCGCCCACCGGCATCGACAATCCGATTAAGGCGGCGACGATAAACAAGAGGATTGCCGTGGCGAAATTCGCCAGCGCGCCGGCCGCCATGAAGAAGATTCGACCGACCGCGGGCGCTTCGCTGACCGACATCATGTCGTGTTCATTTACGCCACGCAGGCGCAGAAGCTCGCGTTCGTATGCGACTGGGGCCCCGTCCGAGCGTCGCTCTTCCAGGTCGGCTCGGTCCCGCTTCACTTTGTCCTCCGTCGCCGGGCCGATCATGTCCTCGCCCAGCGGCCGGACGAAGCCGCCGATCGGCAGCAGGTTGATCGTGAATTCGGTCTCACGCCAAGTGAAAAGTCGTCCCACGCGCGGCGGGAAGCCGATGCCGAATTCCAGCACATTAATTCCCACGAGCCTGGCGGCGAAAAAATGCCCTAACTCATGAATGATAATCGCCGGAAACAGGACGATCACAAACGCGGCAATGGCGAGCAGAATGTCGTTAGCAGCGGCGGCTGGCATCAGCATCTACGTTCTCTTTCGATCTGCCGTCAATATGCTCACATTATACGGGGCAATGTTCAACTTATGCAAGAAAGCTCCGACCTACACCGCCATCGTTGGCAAGACGTAGGCGCCTGGCCCAGCGCCCGAATGAATAATCTCGATGTTTTCGGACAGCTCTCTTAGATTGGCGATAACCGCCGCCGCATCAGCTGCTTCACAGATGCAATGGACGTTAGGACCCGCGTCCAAGGTATAGCACACGCGCAGTCCGCCCGCAGTACGCCAACTGCGTACCGCCCGCATCACGCGAAACGAGAGCGGGTCCCAGTAGAATAGCGGGGGTTTGCTGGTCATCATCACCGCGTGCATCAGATTGCTGTCTTCTTCGACGATGCCGGCGAAGGCTTCGAAGTCACGGCTAAGGATCGCCGCTTTTACATCCCTAAGTCTCTGTTCCGCGCTCGTCACCCGCGCCGACTGCAGAATGCTTGAATCGGCCTCCCGGTGTCCCGCGCTCGAGCCCACATGTTTGTGCCGGCGGCTGACAACGGCGATCACATCCACCAGATCCCAATGGTCGGGATGCGCGAATGTTTCCGCATAAGAAGTCTCATGCGAGTCGCCCGCATGCCACTCCACAAAACCAGAAGGTATCGAACGGGCTGCCGAGCCCGAGCCCATCCGCGCTAGAGCCGAAAGCTCGCGTTCACTCAGTTCTGCGCCGAGCGCGGCTACCGCTGCCATGGTGAGCGCGGCAAAGGCGGACGCGGAAGAGGCAATGCCGGTTCCCATTGGGAAGTTGTTCGTTGACGACACCTGCGCACACGACTGAATTCCGAAACGCCTACGGATGACGTCCAGGTGTGCGCTCACACGCTCACGAGCGCCTTGCGCAGCCGCAGAACCATTGATCACCAGCGTGTCAGCATCGCTTGCCTGATTCCAGTCTACGTTTGTGGTCGTATGCAAGTCGCCCAAGTTCATACTAAGGGACGAGTTAGCCGGCAGCCGCAAATTGTGGTCGCGGTTGCCCCAGTACTTGATGAACGCAATATTGGAATGTGCGCGCGCTCTTGCTATATTGTTTACGCTTGGCAACATCTGTGTGGCTTCCTATTCTACGCGGCGGGACCGCAGACAACCGCCAATCCCATTATCGCCAGCGCGCAGGTCTTGTCCAGCGCAAACAATTTGGAGACCGGCTTGCGTCTCATCAACGGCTTGTTTCTCTCGATGCGTCCGCGGCAATGGACAAAGAACGTCCTGTTCGTATTCCCTGCCATCATCTTTAACGCCGGCCTTTTTGATTTTGACGCGCTCGGACGTGTATTTGTATGCAGCTTCTTATTGATACTGGCCGCGAGCTCCATCTACTTGTTCAACGATATAGTCGATGTTGCCTCTGATAGACAGCATCCAGAGAAGAAGCATCGGCCCATTGCAGCCGGCGTCGTACCGGTACCCGTAGCCGCTGTCTCCGGCCTGATATTGGCCACTGTAACGCTGTTCATTTCAGTAGCGTTTGACCGCGATCTGACCGTTATCCTGGTTGCGTATATGCTGCTGCAAGTTGCCTATTCGCTGTACATTAAGAATATCGCGCTGCTCGATATCATGGCGGTATCCGCCGGATTTGTGCTGCGCATTCTGGCCGGCGGCGTCGTTATAGATGTCACGCTTTCGCCCTGGCTGACGACCTCCGCCGGATTGCTGGCGCTTTTCCTGATTATTGGCAAGCGGCGTCAGGAGCTGCTGATGCTGGGTGATGGAGCGCGCGCCGCCCGCGAGAGCTTCAAGCACTACAATCTCCCGCTGCTGGATGAATTGCTGCGGATCGTAACGACCTGTGTACTCATCACCTATGTCATTTACACGGTTGAATCCACGACGATGGTTCGCCACGGCCAAAATTTCGGGCTGCTCACGGCGCCGATTGTGTTTTACGGCATCTTCCGCTATTTGTATTTGATCCACGTCGAAGGCGAAGGCAGCGCGCCGGACGAGGTCCTGTTGACCGACCGCCCGCTGCAACTGACGCTTGTCATCGCCGTGTTGACTTATTTCGTCATTCTATACGTCCTGTAAATTGCCATGTTTTGCACCAGCAGCGCTCCCGCAAAAGCAATCTTGGTTGGAGAACACGCGGTCGTATACGGACAGCCGGCGATTGCCGTGCCCTTGCTGCAACTCCGGGCTTATGTCCATGCTCGTATTACCGCCTTACCACTGCAAGTGAGCACTTCTCACGCGGGCGGCGCTAGGTTTTTCTGGTGTAAAGACGAGTCCAACTCCGCGAATCCGCTGGAAAGAGCGATAGAACTGACCGCGCGATACTTCGCCGTCGGCTCCCTTCAAGGTGAACTGGACATTCGGTCGGATATTCCAATCGCAAGTGGTATGGGTAGCGGCGCCGCAGTCTCGGCCGCTTTGGCGAGAGGAGTAGCCGCCCTGCTCGGTCGTGATATACCGGATGAGGAGTTGAACGCAATCGTATACGAAGTTGAGAAGCTGCATCATGGCACGCCAAGTGGGATTGACAACACCGTCATCGTTTACGAAAGGCCGATCTATTTTGTAAAAGGCCGATCAAGCCGCTTTGTCGAAATCAGTTGCCCCATCGCCCTCGTGGTTGGGGATACCGCCGTACCTTCTCCCACACGCGATGCCGTCGCCGATGTACGCGTCCGACTGAAGAGCCAACCAAGCCGGACTCAGGAAATTTTCGACCGAATTGGCGCGCTCGTCGACCGGGCCAGAACATCCATCGAAACGGGCGAACATGAGAAGCTGGGCGAGCTGATGACAGAGAATCACGGGCTGTTGCAAGCGCTAGATGTTTCTTCCTCCGCGCTGGACAAGCTGGTCGAAGCCGCGCTGCGCGGTGGCGCTTATGGCGCTAAACTATCGGGCGGCGGGCGCGGGGGAATTATGATCGCGCTAGTGTCAGCTGATACAGAAGCGCCGGTTGCGGAAGAGCTGCGGCGTGCCGGCGCAAAGCGGGTTATAGTCTCGTCCGTCGGCGCCAAATCATGACTGTATTCATAAAGCTTGGCGGCTCGCTGGTAACGGACAAACGTCGAGCGCGATCGTTCCGCCGCGAAATTGTGCAAGTAATCGCGCAACAGCTTGTCGAGTTGCGCGCGGCGCATCCGGAGACTCGTATCGTCATCGGCCATGGCAGCGGGTCATTTGGCCACTTTGAAGCGGAAAAACACAATACGGCGGACGGCGTCTATTCCGCCGAAGATCGCTTGGGCTTTGCGAAAGTCGGCGCGGCTGCCACGGAGCTCAGTCAGTTGATTCTGGGCGAGCTGCTGGCGGCCGGCCTGCCCGCCATACGGTTTCAGCCCTCCTCCATGCTTGTCGCGCGCGACCGCCAACTGCATGCAATTTCTGTTGAGCCGCTAAGGCTTGCGCTGGAACAGCAGTTCATACCCTTGGTGCATGGCGACATCGCGCTTGATAGCGAGACCGGCGGCGCCATCATTTCGACCGAAGCGCTGTTTGCCGGTCTGGTTGAGCCGCTGCGCGCGCGTCAGATTATTCTGCTCGGCGATGTCGATGGCGTCCTCGACGAAAATGGCGCGCCGATTGCCACGATCACGCCTGACTCGTTTACGCGCATCGCTCCCCTGCTTGGCGAATCCGATGGCGTAGACGTAACCGGCGGAATGCTTCAAAAAGTGACCGAGATGATCGGCTTGGTACAAACCCAGCCCGGCCTGGAAATCGTGATCGCCAATGGCAAGGTCAGCGATATCTTGCTGGATCTGCTGGTTGGCGGCGCGGCCCATGGAACGCGGATAAGCGCGCAGTGACGGACTAGCTGCCTGCAATTGATGCGTTAAACAGCAGAGGATAGAAGCCAAAGGCATCAAATCGAAGGTTGCGTAGATCAGCCCGCGCGGCCGTAAGGCGAACGTTCTCTCGAATTGGCAGAATCAGCGCCTCATCCATTATCTTGGCTTGAATGTCATATACCAGCGTTCGGCGAAGTAGGCTGTCAGTCGTGTGCATGGCGCCTACGAGCAGTTTCTCCAATTCGTCAACTGGCGCCTGGGATGCGCCATAGAGCGAATCCTTAAGATACACCCTGGACAAAACATTCGGATCGATTCCGTGTTGATCTACTGGTACGAGATCGTATTCGCCGCTTCGGATCAGGCTGCGCAATCGCGACCCGCCCGGAACCGGCTCGATTTGCAGCGCCGCGCCGAGTGCTTGCCACTCTTGCTGCAATATCGAAGCCACCGCCGGTAGCCCGCCCCAAGGAGGAACCACGATTGACAGCGTGAGCGGCTCCCCATCCCGGTCGAGCACCCCGTCGCCATCGCTGTCGTCGTAACCGGCGTCCGAGAGCAAGGCCTGGGCGGCCGCCAGATCATATGCGAAATTGTTTAGATAGCCGCTATGTGAATAGCCGGTGCTGGTTGCAAGCGGCGCCCAAGCTACCGGCGAAAAGTTGAAGAACACTTGGTCGCTGATGGCGATACGGTTGGTCGCCAACAGCAGCGCCAATCGCACCGAACGACTGCTGATGTGCTCACGCGCTGTATTGAATAGAAAGTGGACGGAGAGCCCCGGGATATCCACCGGCAGGACTTGCACACGGCTATTGCCCGCAAGTGTCTGCGCATCTACGGGCGACAAGTCATCGAGAACGTCAAGCGCTTCGCTGAGCGTCGCCAGCGCATCCGCTTCATGCCCGGCGTTTAGCACAAACTCGACGCGCGTGATCTCGTCGCCGGAAAGCGGCTCGTAGATCGCCGGGGAGACTCGGTAGTCGTCGAATCGACGCAGTGCGATTCGCTCACCAGGCAGATACTCCTCGAGCAGGAACGGGCCGGTACCAGCCTGATGGAACTGATAGCGCAAAGAGTCGTACGAATCAAGCGCGGCCGGGCTCGCGATACCTAGGAAGGGCTGCGACAAACCGTCGAGCAAGCCCGGAAATGGCGACGCGAGAATCAGGCGAATCGAGTGGTCGCCGGTAACTTCGTATTGGGTCAATGGCCCCAACAGATCGCGCGCCAACGACTGCGAAATCGCTGTGTCAAATATACGCTCAATATTGCGGCCCACCGCGGCGGCGTCAAAGCGGCTGCCGTCGTGGAAAACGATATCGCTGCGCAAGGAAAAGGTATATACCAGCCCGTCCGGTGATACTTCCCAATCAGCGGCGAGACCCGGCACAAACTCGTGGCCCTCGGCTTTGCGATATACAAGCGTATCGTACACTTGGCGGAATATCATACCCGCTTCTGCAGCTTCGGCATAATGGGGATCAAGAATGGGGATATCAGCAGTCAAGCCATAGCGCAGGCATTTTTGATCGGCCTCGCACGGAAGCTCGACATCGCCCATGCCGCAGCCAGCCAATATCAAGGCAGCCAGCACGCAGCCGGCTACAAGCAAAATCTCATACGCTATTGGCTCTTTGCGTTCGTATATCGCCATGAGACGATTTGCTCGCTAGGTATCTGTTCTCAACATACCGGCGCGCTGCCCATTCCAGCCGTCGCCGCTGCAGCTTTTCCGAGACATCACAGACACTGTACAATTGAGTTGTGATTGCGTAGCTTTACATTATAGACGGTAGTCCGTCCCTTCATGGAGCGGGCAGGACAAGAGATGATACGAATACCGCAATTCAGGGAGACTGGCGCCCCAGAGTCTTACGGCATCTTGCCGGTTTGGAGGCGGCTCAGCCTGCTGTATGTTTTCCTGTCGGCGGTCTGCGGGATTATGGTCGTTGCCGGCGAGGCGCTACCTGTAGCTCTTGATTCAGACTTTAATAGATTGGTTTCGTTGACGCTGGCGTCGCTGCCTTTGCTGATGTGGCTGCTGATTGCGGTGTTGCCGGAGTTCCGCGTAGAGCGCCCGCGCCGCTGGCTGATCGGCGTAGGGGTTGTGTCAGGCTTGACCGCCTCCGCCCTTGGTCTTCCGCTGGTGCAGGGCTTCTTCGTTGTAGATCAGTGGTTACCGCTGCAATCCGTATTTCAGCGCATCGTCGGCTTTACCTTAACGGTGGGAATGATTGACGTCGGGCTTAGATTCATCGTGCTGCGATATCTGATCTACCCGCAAGCCTTGCGCGTCCGCAGCGATGCTGTGGCTTATGCCCTGGCATCGGCGATCGGCTACAGCTTTTATCTGAGCCTGGACTTGGTTTTGCGCTTGGAACCAACCTGGAACAATGCGGCAATTTACGTTTTATCCGGCTTCACAATTCAGGCCGCTTCCAGCTTGTACATCGCCCTGGGCATCATTGAATCGTATTTCGCGGACGCCTTCCCCCTCGTCCTGCCTGTCAATCTACTGGTAGCCGCGCTTGTCGCCGGTATCGTGCAGGCGCTATTGCCGGGGCTCTTAAGTGGTCCGCTGAGCCAGGCGGGCAGCGCCGATCGGCCTCTATTCGGCCTTGTGTTTCTTTTGGCCGCCTCCATTGTGTCAGTAGGAGCGGCGTATTTTCTCTATGCAAATTCTGAGCGCCGGGAGCGAGAAGCCTATGTGAGCCATGAGGGCCCCGATGGCATTTGAAACTGGACGCTCGCCCGCGGTTCAAATCACCCCGCGCCAACGATGGTCAATAGCTTTCAGTTATATGCTGATCGTTATCGGACTTTTGCTAGGCGTAAACCAGCGGGATAGCTTGCTCAATCAAACCAGCCTGTACAGCAATAATACCGCCGGCATATCCGCCAGTTATCCGGCGCGCTGGCTGCTCGATGAGTCCCAAGACAACGTTTTTCGCATTCGCGATATGTCGCATCTCGGCTTCAAAACAACCATTGAAGTTCGGTCGCTGCCCGTCGGCGCAGACGGCGCAGAACGAAACCTGCTTGATCACTTGAGTTTGCAGCGGTCCCAAGTCTTCATCGACTACTCGGTCTTGGGATACAACACATTCCGCTTGCCGGACGACTCGCAGGCAGTCAGCATGGCCTATACTTTTGTGTCGCGGGATACCAGCCCATTCCTGGAAGGCGTTTCCTCCATTGTCAATGGCTTGGATATTCTTACGATCCGGCGCGGGCAAGCGCTAATCGTATCCTTTCGCGCGGAATCAAGCATCTATCAACGCGAGCTGCAAACCTTTCATCGCTTTATAGATAGTTTAGAATTCTAATGATTACACGATTGTTCAAGACCCTTACCCTTCCCTCAGCTGCTGTACTCTTGCTCCTGGGCCTCCTGTCGACCTTCGCTCAAGGCAATTTGGACCTTAGCCTGGAGCGGATCAAGCGCGCAACCGTCTTTATATATCAGGCCGAAACCGACGGCAACAACTTGATCGTTACTTGTATCAGCACGGGTACCTTGATCAGCGCGGACGGACTGATAATCACCAAGGCGAACGCCGTCGTGCCCAGCCGGCAGTGCAGTGGCGATAATCTTATCGTCTCGCTCAACGTGGACCTGGCAGAACCGCCCATTCCCAAATACCGAGCGGTCATCGTCAATTATGATGCCGGACTGGATATTGCTCTGCTGCGGATTGCGCGTGAACTGGACGGCAGGCTCCTTGCCCAAGGCGAACTGCCGGTGCTGCCCTTCGTCGCGGTTGGGGATTCCAACAGCGTTGCGATAGACGATAACTTGGTTGTCATGGGCTATCCGGATATCGGCAACGGACCAGTGGCATTTTCGCGCGGCACCGTCACCGCCTTCCTAAGCGAGCCGTTGACAAGGTCACGGACCTGGTTCAAGACGCGCGCGGAGATTCCTGGCGCCATGGCGGGCGGAGGCGCCTACAATACGGCGGGCGAGCTTATCGGCATTCCAACCAATGCGCCGCTGGCCGGTTCAGCCGCATCCTCCAACTGTCGCTATCTTAACGATACAAACAATGACGGCCTGGTAAACAGCAGCGATAGATGCGTACCTACGGGCGACTTTATCAGTACGCTAAGGCCAATTGCTTTGGCGCAACACCTGATTCGGGGCGCTCGCCTGGGCCTGCATGTCGATGTGACGCTTAGCGCGCGCGATGCCGTGCCGCCCCGAAATCCGCCTTCGGTCTCCCGCCTTTTTGTTGCGCCTTCGGTGCGCGGCGCTATGCCATCAACTGTAGTTGGCTCGCTGCCTTCCAACACACGCAACCTCTACCTCTTCTTTGACTACAATAACTTCTCAGCCGACACTGTCTACGAATTGCGCGTTACCCGCGACGGGATACCCGATACGACCTTTAGCTTGCCCCCGGTGCGCTGGAGTGGCGGGGAACGTGGTGTATGGTATATCGGCGCGAGAGAGCAAGCCTGGGCCAATGGGGCGTACGAATTTACGCTCCTGGTGAATGGCGCGGGCGCCGGCAGCCAGAAGATCATCATCGGTGGCGGAGCGGACGACAGGGCGCACTTTAGCGACATTGTTTTTGGAACGCTCGATCAAGCTGGCAATCTAATTGGGAACGGCTCCATCGTACCATTGGGCAACATCGCCTATGCCCGCTTTCTCCATGCCAACATGTCAGCCGGTATACGCTGGTCCGCCATTTGGTATTACGCCGGCACGGAGTTCGCGCGCACTAGCGACGCCTGGTCGGATGACGCCTTTGGCTCCAAGGTCATCAGTGTTGATCCTGCGGGCAATTTGCTGCCGGGCGAGTATCGGCTGGAGTTGTACGTTGACGGCGCGCTCTCGGCTACATCCGACTTCTATGTCGCTGGCGAGCAAGGATCACCGCTGCCGCGCATATTCAGCAACTTGCGATTTACTAGCGCCGATTCGCTGACTGAAGCTCGCGGAGGGTCCGCTGTCTCCAGTTACCCTTCTTCGATTCCAGCGCTGTTTGCGCTCTTTGATTGGCAGCGGATTTCAGCCGGCACGCCCTGGATAGCAAGCTGGCTGGTCGATGACCAGGAGTTTTTCCGCTACACGCAGCCCTGGCTGGCGCAGGAATCCGGTGCTGACTTTGCGTTTGTCCTTCCAGACCCGCCGGACGGGAATTACCAGTTGCAGTTATTAGTGAATAATTTGCTGCTGCTTGAGCAATCGGCTGTCGTCGGCATCGGCCAGCTGCCTATCGACCGCTTTGCGGAATTCCAAGGGACAATTCTCACTGGCAGAGTGGTAGACGCTGCAACGCAGCAAGGTATTCCCAGTCTAACCATTGTGCTTATCAGCGAAGATTTTGACGCCAGCGAATTTGTCTGGAACCAGGAGCAGGTGGTGGCGCTGGCGACGACCGATCGCAATGGCGAGTTTCAGTTTGCGCGCCCGTTGGCCTTTGATACGCCATATAGCGTGGTTGTCGAGGCGGAGGGATATATCCCCAACTTCGCTGATGTATTTAGATTCGACTCGAACCAGACCAGCGTAGACATCACCATCGAAATGGTGCGAGGCTAGAAGTGGCCCGCAAGACGCGCCTGGACCTCTTGCTGGTGGCGAAAAACCACGTTAGCTCTCGCAGCAAGGCGGCGGCCCAAATAATGGCTGGCGAAGTCACGGTCGATGGCAGACTCGTTGACAAGCCCGGCAGCATGGTCCGCAGCGATGCTGAAATCAGGCTGAAGGCCAAGCCCCGTTTTGTCGGGCGTGGCGGGCTCAAGTTGGAAGCGGCGCTGGCGGCTTTTTCCATCGAAGCGGCCGGCAGGGTCTGCGCTGATGTCGGCGCGAGTACAGGCGGCTTTACTGACTGCCTGCTGCAGAACGGGGCGGCCAGAGTCTACGCCATAGATGTAGGCAGTGGCATCCTGGATTATCGCTTGCGCATTGATAAGCGCGTCCGCCTGCTGGAGGGCACCAACGCGCGCCATCTGGATTCGCTGCCGGAGCGCCCTTCCCTGGTGGCAATTGATGTCTCTTTCATCTCTATCCGTTTGATTCTGCCAGCGGTAAAGCGTTGGGTAGCCGCCGAAGCTGACATCATCGCGCTGGTGAAACCGCAGTTTGAGGTTGGCAAAGGCGAGGTCGGCAAGGGCGGCATTGTACGCAGCCCTCGACTTCGGCGTCGGGCGCTGCAAGGCGTCGTTGAATCTGCTGAATCGCAGGGCATGACCAGCGCCGATGTCATCGCCTCGCCCATCACAGGCGCCAAAGGCAATGTCGAGTACTTGCTCTGGCTGCGGCTGACGAAAGCCCCCATCGACAAGGCGCGCGTATCCAGCAAGATCGACGCGCTATTCGCGGCGCCGGAGTCAGGGCAATCGCATCAAAGCGATAGTCAGTGAAATGGCGCAGATTCGACGGGAATATCAAACACAGAGACCACAGAGACCACAGAGAAAAACAATAATGAAAGCCGAATTCATTATCCACGAGAGATTTTCGATGTTAAGTCGGTGATACGTGCCATATACCAACCCACCAAGTGCTTCGTATAGTCGCCCGAACCCCCAAATCTCTGTGCCCTCTGTGGTCTCTGTGGTTAGAATAAATTGATGCGATTGCTCTGCGCCGGAGTAGCTTGCCCTACTCCAAGTCCGTGTCATGCTTCATAATGGGATAACTGCGCCGCACACACTGGTGGCCCGATGACAATCGAGCATATTCGAAACTTTTGCATTATCGCCCATGTCGATCACGGCAAGAGCACGCTGGCCGATCGCCTGCTGGAATTGACGCAGACCGTAAGCGAGCGCGATATGCAAGAGCAGCTACTCGATAGCATGGCGCTCGAGCGCGAACGCGGCGTTACCATCAAGGCCTCCGCCGTCCGCATGCTGTACACCGGGGACGACGGCATCCAATACACCATCAACTTAATCGACACGCCCGGCCACGTAGACTTCACCTATGAGGTGAGCCGCGCGCTGCAAGCCTGTGAAGGCGCAGTCCTGGTCGTGGACGCCAGCCAGGGCATCGAGGCGCAGACGCTATCAAATGTCTATCTGGCGCTTGAGCAAGATCTCGAGATCCTTCCCGTCATCAACAAGATCGATTTGCCGGCCGCGCAGCCCGACGAAGTCGCGCGCGAAGTGGAAGAATTGCTCGGTTCCTCCGGCGACGAGCTGCCCCGAATCTCCGCCAAGAATGGCATCGGCGTGGTCGAACTGCTTGAGACAATTATTGCGGAGGTGCCGCCGCCGACCACCAATGCGCAGGAGAGTTTGCGCGCGCTCGTATTTGATTCTCACTATGATTCGTACAAGGGCGTTATCGCCTACGTGCGGGTAGTCGACGGCGGTGTCAATCGGCGCGACCTGCTCAAGCTATTTGCCACCGGCGCCCGCTTCGAGCCCGTTGAAATCGGCGTCTTTGATCCGGTGATGCGTACAGTGGACAGCTTGAAAGCCGGCGAAGTCGGTTATATCGCCACCGGCTTGAAGACCGTGCGCGAGTGCCGAGTCGGCGATACCATCACGCTGGCCCGCAGCGGCGCCGAGCGTCCCCTGCCCGGCTATGAGCAAGCCAAGCCCATGGTCTTCGCCGGCATCTATCCCACCAATAACGAAGATTACGGCGACTTGCGCGACGCGCTGGAAAAACTTCAGCTCAACGATGCCTCGCTCAGCTACGAGCCCGAGACCTCGCAAGCGCTCAATTTCGGTTTCCGCGTGGGCTTTCTGGGCCTGTTCCATATGGAGATCATTCAGGAGCGCCTGGAACGGGAATACGATCTTGATATTCTGGCTACGGCGCCCAGCGTCGAATACCGCGTATTAAAGCGTGATGGCGAAACCCAGCTAATCGACAGCCCGGCCCTGCTGCCGGACGAAGGCGCCATTGAAGAGATTCACGAGCCCTGGATGAAGATTCAGATTTACGTGCCGCAGAAGTACATCGGGGCGGTGATGGAGCTGGCGATCAAGAAACGCGGCAATTACGACACCACCGAGTATCTCGATGCCACGCGCGTGATTCTCCACTTCGATATTCCGCTGTCAGAGATCATCATCGACTTTTACGACAAACTCAAGAGCGTGACCCAGGGTTACGCCAGCCTCGACTACCAGTTTCATGAGTATCGCGCCGGCGATCTGGTCAAGGTCGAAGTGCTGGTTAACGAAGACCGCGTTGACGCCCTCGCCATGATCTGCCATCGCGATGACGCCTACCACCGCGGCCAGCGCCTGGTGAGCCGGCTCAAGACGCTAATTCCGCGACAGATGTTCGTCGTGCCGGTGCAGGCGGCTGTCGGCAAACGCGTCATTTCGCGCGCCAACGTGAAAGCAATGCGCAAAGATGTGCTGGCCAAATGCTATGGCGGCGATGTGACGCGTAAAAAGAAATTGCTCGAGAAGCAGAAAAAGGGCAAGAAACGGATGAAGATGATAGGGTCCGTGGAAGTCCCTCAGGAAGCGTTCATGGCGCTGCTCAGCCTGGATGAATAAGGCAGCCCCTCATTCGTCAGCTGTTTCTCGCAGCATCTTCCAAAGATTCGCCAAGCCCCAGCGCGACAGCCATTCGCGCGCCAAAGGCGATCGCGCCCCGAATCCGTAGACGCGGTAGCGCAGATCCCACGCTGTAGCAATCGCAATCGCGCTGCCCTGCTCGACATCGGCATTTTCAGCTAGATCGGGGTAACTCAGGACGACAACGCTGGCATCGACGCCGCGACTGCAGCGAATGCGCTCTGCAATATCAGCGGCAAACTCTCGCAGGGAAACCTCAGCCGCATCAACCGCAAAATGCTCGAAGGCCTGCAGCGGGTTGGCGTAAATCGTCGCTGTCAGCAACTCGGATGCATCCTTCCAGCTAGCGCTGACAACACCGGGCAAGCCGGCCTCGGTCACATGCACGCGAAGCCGGCGCCCCTGAACATGCTGCCAGACGACATCTTCCAGCGTCGCATCGTCAACGCCAAAGATATGCTCGCCAATCTGTGATTCCAGCCTGCCCTGCATTCTGTCGAGCAATCGCGCGGCCTTGGCTTTGCTGTCGGCCTTGGCTGTGATCCGTATATCAACGCTGCCGTGATGCGCGGCCAGCCCAACGCTGGGGTTGGTTTCGCTTAGAATATCACTGCCGATTTGATCGTCCAGCGAGCTTTCGCCGATGCCCGCTGTTCGCAGGATGCGCGCTACGATAACGCCCAGCTCATACCGCTTGAGAAGGTAGGGAACGACTGTCTCCGTGATCAAGAATTTCATTTCTCGCGGCACGCCGGGCACGCTTATCACAACGCCCCGTTCCGATTCCACGATAAATGAAGGCGCGGTGCCCACCGGGTTCTCGATCAGGATGGCGCCGGCGGGCAGGTAGGCCTGCTGACGGTTGTTCTCGGTCATCTTGGAGCCAAAACCGCGAAATCGTTCCGCGATCGTGTCGTAAAGCGACTGATGAAATTCAAGGGGCCGGCCAACTGCGTCCGCCACCGCTTGCCGCGTCATATCATCCACTGTTGGTCCCAAGCCGCCGGTGGTAATGACAATTTCGGCGCGATTCAAAGCATCGGAAATGGCATCGGCTATTCGCCCAAGGTTGTCGCCCACAGTCGTCATGAAAAATACATTCACGCCGATGTCGCGCAATTGCCGGGCCAGAAAGACAGAATTGGTATCCGTAATCTCCCCCAAGAGCAACTCGGTGCCAATGGCGATGATCTCCGCATTTGGATTATCAGACATGCCGTTCCCATCATCTAAGCGACCGCGTGAGCGCCCACAACGAATTCTACATCATCGCGACGAGTTCTTTGCAATTTCAAAAATAGACGCTATAATGACCACTATAAAAGTATCTTGCTGTCAAGTAAGGTATTTGTGCAGAATTACCAATCTTTTCGTTAAACAGTTGATTCGAACGGAGGTTCTCGTGGCTGGTGTCACTTTTAATCATGTTTCAAAGGATTTCGGTGATCTACGCGTTGTATCCGATCTGAACATTGAAGTCCAAGACAAGGAGTTTCTGGTCTTCGTCGGGCCGTCCGGCTGCGGCAAGTCCACCAGTTTGCGGATGTTGGCAGGCTTGGAAGAGATTACCGAGGGCGAAATCCTGATCGGTGATCGCGTGGTCAACAATGTCGCGCCGAAAGACCGCGATGTGGCCATGGTGTTCCAGAGCTATGCCTTGTATCCGCATATGACCGTCTATGATAACATGGCATTCGGTCTCAAGCTGCGCAAGACGCCAAAGAAAATCATTGACGAGCGCGTGAATGAGGCTGCCAACGAATTGGGCATCGGCCACTTGCTGGATCGCCGCCCCAGGCAGTTGTCCGGCGGTCAGCGTCAGCGCGTGGCAGTTGGCCGCGCCATCGTACGCGAACCGGCGGTCTTCCTCATGGATGAGCCGCTCTCCAATCTCGACGCCAAGTTGCGCGTAGAAGCGCGTTCCTTCATTAGCCGCCTGCATCAGCGGCTGGAGACGACCTTCATTTACGTGACCCATGATCAGGTCGAGGCGATGACGATGGGAACGCGGATCTGCGTGCTCAACGAAGGCGAGCTGCAGCAGATTGACTCGCCCTTCAACTTGTACCATAACCCGCATAACGTCTTCGTAGCTGGTTTCATCGGCAGCCCGTCAATGAACTTCTTTGACGCAATTCTCAAGGAAGACGGTGATTCCCTGGTGGTTGACACCGGCGCCTTTACACTGCCTGTGCCGGAGAGCAAAACTGATTCCTTCCGCAGCCACGCGGGCATGGAAATCATTTGCGGCATCCGCCCCGAAGACATCCACGACACGAACTACTTGCCGCAGGGCATTATCCCGGCGAACCTCTCGACCCAGGTCGAGGTCGTGGAACAAATGGGTAACGAGGTAATCATCTATCTGGAGGCCGGCGGCAAGAACTTTATCGCGCGTACCGATCCGCGTACGGGCGCCACAGTCGGCCAGGAGATGGGCGTTACCTTCAATCTCGATAACATGCACATTTTCGATTCCAACACCGAGCAGTCGCTAGCCTACGATTCCAAGGTCAAAGCGGGCATGTAATCGGCTTGAATCCGAGCTGAAAGAGCAATCGAAAAGAGCCACCTCGTTGTGGCTCTTCGTTTGTGGCGCTCTGCCGTTGATTTATGAAGCGGTGATCAATTGACCAGCGGGCGGAACTTATATCCGTAGACGATGATGCCCCGCGCGCCGTCCGTGGTTAACTTGCGCGTGACCATCTCCACCCGGTCGCCAATATTTACGTCGGCGTCGACATCGGTCAGTTGAGCCGTTATCAGATTGCCGCCATCCACACGAACCAGCGCCAGATAATAGGGCGCCTGCGCCTCAAAACCCTCCGGCGGATCTTGCACAACCGTGAAGCTGTAGACCTCGCCCTGAAGCGATTCCGCCTCATTGCCGAGGCGCTTGACCAAGGGGCTGCCTTCGCCGCGATTGACCGTCACTGCAGCAGCCTCGCCGGCTCGCGTTTGACCGGCTTGCGACCATTCTGATCGGGAGCTCTGTCGGGCGCCGGCAGGAAGATCTCCTGCTCTTGGCGGCGCGCCAGGCCCTCAAGCCGATAGCGCAGTTTCTTGTTTCGCCAATACTTCGCAACCTGCATCGGTCTGCTCCTCACCCCTGATTCGCTTGACCACACTGCTCTCAGTCTAGGAAACGCGAGCTATCAGAAGCTCTCTTGATAGGACTTGACAGTTGCAGAGCCTATCAGCTTATTCCGGTATCGCGCTCAATACGTGAGTGACAGCGGTTGATCCCAAACCGCCAAGGTTCTGCGCCAGCGCCGTTTCCGCGCCCGCGACCTGATTTTCGCCTGCCTCGCCGCGCAGTTGCAGCGCCGCTTCTACAGCCTGATACACGCCGGTCGCGCCGCTGGGATTGCCGCGACTCTTCAAGCCGCCAAAAGTACATAAGGGCAATTCGCCGCCCAGGGAAATCTGTTCACCGTCAGCTTGCGCCCAAGCCCAGCCGCTGCCTCGTTCGCTCAACCCCATCGCCTCAAGCGCCAGGGCGGTCAATATCGTATAGCCATCATGAAGCTCCAGCAGGTCGAGGTCGCCTGCCGCCAATCCGGCTTGGTCCAGCGCCTGAGCCGCCGATCGTTGCACTGCGGCGAAATGCAGCGGATCGCGCCGGTCTTGCAGCATGAGCGAATCTGTCGCAACTGCGCTGCCGGTGACCAGCACCGGCTTGGGCGCCAGATCGACGGCTTCGTCGGCCGGTGCCAATACCAGAGCGGCAGCCCCGTCGGCGTCGGGCGCGCTGTCAAAGAGGCTGACCGGCTCGGCAATCATCGGCGCCTTGCCGAAGGAACCAGGACGCAGCAGATTGCGATACATGGCTTTCGGGTTGCGCGCGCCGTTGCGATGGGCGTTGACGCTAAAGCCCTCGAACTGCGCCAGCTCGACATCGTGCTCAACCATATATCGGCGCATCAGCAGGGCCGCCATAGCGATCAAGGTCGCGCCGTTTACCGTTTCGTAATCGGCGTTCAAGCTGACGCTGCGAGCGGTATTGCGGGCCAATCCCACAACGTCGGTCGCTTTCTCGACGCCGACCACCAGGACCGTTTTCACCGCGCCCGCCGCCACCGCCAGATACCCCGTCCGCAGGGCGACGCCGCCGGAGGCATCGCCGGCCTCACAGCTGAAGCTCTCAATCCCGGCCAGACCCAGGTCCCCGGCGATCAGGCTGCTCAATTGCGTCTGCTGGTTATAAGTCGCGCCATAAGCGTTGCCGACGTAAAGCGCGTCGGCGGTCGCCAGGCCGGCGTCTTCCAGGGCCAAGCGCCCGGCTTCTTCAGCCAACTCGCCGATGGACAGCGACCAGTGTTCCCGAACCGGCGTCATGCCGACGCCGACAATTGCCACAGATTTCATGCCTCAGTCCTTTAGCTTGTCGCGATAGCGTACATAAGTGGCGTAGTCGATGAGCGTCCGCCGCGCAATGTAGTCGGCCGTTGAATACAGTTCCCGCGGCTTAATCGTGATGCGCTCCTTTACACGCAAATCGAAGGCATCCGAGCCGGCGCCGCTGCCGTAGCTCGCCATCAAGATACGGTCGCCGGGCTGCGCTGCGTCCAGGATCGCGGTCAAGCCAATCATGCAGGAACCTGAGTACACGTTGCCAATCTCGTTGGCCAGCAAGCCGGCCCGTATTTGCTCGGGAGTGAATCCGAGCATTTTGGCCGCGCGCGCCGGAAACTTGACATTCGGCTGATGAAAGACCGCGTAGTCGTAATCAGCCGCAGTCGTATTCATCATCTCCATCAGGGCCGACGCGGCGCTGATCGTATGCGCGAAATAAGCCGGTTCGCCCGTAAAGCGGTCGCCATGGCTGGGATAGGATTCGCCGGCCCGCCGCCAGAAATCAGGCGTGTCGGTGACGTAACTGTAACTGCCCAGAAACACCGCGTAGCTCTCTTCGGCCGGGCCCAGCAAGAAAGCCGCTCCGCCGGAACCCGCCGTGTACTCCAAGGCGTCGCCCGGCCGGCCTTGCGCGGTGTCCATGCCGATGCTGAGGATGTACTGCGTCATGCCACTGCCGACTAGACCGATGGCAGCTTGCACCGCTTCCGACCCGGCCTTGCAGGCGAACTCCCAATCAGCCGCTTGGATATTGGGCGATGTGCCAATACTTTCGGCGACAATTGTACTGGTGGGTTTCACGGCGTAAGGATGGCTCTCGCTGCCGACCCACACCGCGCGGATATCGTTGGCCTTGATTCCGGCGCTGATAATTGCGTTGCGCGCCGCTTCAATGGCCATGGTGACGACATCTTCATCCAAGCCGGCAACCGCCTTTTCCTTCACCGGCGATCCGCCCCTTCCGCCGGTCCAAATCCGCGCGATTTCGGCGCCCGGCAGTCGGTATCGCGGGATATAGGCGCCGTAACCGACTATGCCAACCGCGCGATCCGGCCGCATCAACCATTGAGTTTGCCCAGTCATGTTTCTCGCTTCCGTTCGTTTACGATTTCTTTAGCGCGCTCCAAGCGAATGCGGTCTTCGTTGATCAACTGGCGCGCGACTGCTTGCGCGTCTGCTTCGTCCGCGCCGGCCGCCAGCGCCAATTGCCGCGCGTGCAGCCGCATATGCCCGGCCTGAATGCCATCGGTCGCCAGCGCGCGAATGGCGGCGAAGTTCTGCGCTAATCCCACCGCCGCCGCCACTTCCGCCAGTTCTCGCGCGGATTGCACACCGAGCAACTTCAGCGCAACCTTGGCGCCGTGATGCACCCGGGTCGCCCCGCCGACGATTCCAGTCGCCAGCGGAATTTCGATAGCACCCTGCAGATTGCCGGCTTCATCTTTGCGCCAGCGCGTCAAGCTTCTGTATCGTCCGTCCCGCGCGGCATAAGCATGCGCGCCAGCTTCCACAGCGCGCCAATCATTGCCGGTGGCCAGCATCACGGCGTCGATTCCGTTCATGATGCCCTTGTTGTGCGTGGCGGCGCGATAGGGATCGACCTCGGCGAAGACCGCCGCTTCCACGATGGCATCCACCACTTGCTCGCCCGTCGCAGAATCAGTCGCCAGCGCTTGCGCCGGAATCATTCCGCTGGCGCGCGCCAGCCGGCGATCGCTGAGATTGCTCAGGATACGCAAATTGACCCGGCCGCCAGTCATGCGCTCTATCAAAGGAGCAACCGCTTCAAGCGCGCTGTTGATGGCGTTGGCGCCCATGGCGTCTCGCGCGTCGTATAGCAGATGAACGACCAGCATATCCCCGATGGCAGTTGCCGGGAATGAGCGCGCTTCGAGATCCAGCGCTCCCCCGCCGCGAGCTGCGATGCTTCCGCCTCGATCGTTAACAGCGCGCAGAACTTCCTGCTTTCGCGCCAGCAGACGCGCCCCGGCGTTTTCGAAGTCCGGCAGGTCCAGCACTTGCAGCTGCCCGATCATGACTGACTCGTCGCTGCTCGCAGTAAAACCGCCGGATACTCTGAAGAGCTTGGCGGCATAACTGCAGGCGGCTACGACCGACGGCTCTTCAATAACCATCGGCGCCAGGTAGTCGCGCGAATTGATCAGGAAGTTTGTCGCCAGCGCGAAGGGAAGACTGTAGCGACCGATGACGTTTTCGATCATCAGATCGGCCTGCGAAAGCGTAAGCCCGGAATCGGATAAGGCCTGTACATCAGCTTCGCTAAGCTGAGCCCAGGCTGCGGCAATCGCCTGCCTCTCCGCAAGCGTCTTCTTGTAGAACTGCCCGATAGCAGAGCGCTTTACTTCATCCATGCTTCCAAACTAGCAGTAGGGAACTTGCAATTGCTATCAGCGCTGACTTCAGATCTCTCATTTGCTCGCGCCTTGCCGAACCGCCGTCTAGATGCTCAAAGCGAAAATCCACCCGCAGGTGGATTCTTGATTTCAGGTATGTGACCCAGTCTAGTCAGGCAGGATGCGCGTATCCATAAACGCGTCCAGCCAAATGACGAACACCAGGCCGATTGGAATGGACGTAAACAGATAATACTGTATTCCGTATTCCTGGATCGATATACCTTGCGGCGACTTTATGCCTTCGAAAAGCCAACCGATCAGGGGAATAAAATGCAAGAGCGGCAGCAAATCAAATACGACTGTGATAATGCCGTATCCGACGACGAAGCCCAAGACCATCGAAACGACCCAAACGATGATTCTGCGTACCGTCAAACTGGACATGCGGCTCTCCAAACTTGTAAGCGTAAATCTGTCGGCATTTTACACGCAATGCGGCGGTCCGCGCAAGTGAAGTTTATCACAGACAATGACTGCGGAGATTTCAAATGGTTATTGTTAAAGAGTATAGCTGCTGATAGACTTTGCACGGGGACAGCTGTGCCCGGAACGCCGCAGAACCCGGTCGGGCGACCGCAAAGAAGAGGCGTCTCGGGCGACATAATGCGTTGCAATGTTGCCGGTGTCGCCGGCCTTCCGTCCCTACATGCCGAGGACGCTTTTCGGGAGACAATTGTGGCAGATTTATTTGACAAGCTGTCCGGCTATACTGTCGCCAAAGAAGCGATGGAAATGGGAATCTATCCTTTTTTCCGGGCGCTCAGTGACTCTGAGGGAACCACAGCCACTTTCGAAGGCAAAGACGTGGTCATGCTGGGTTCCAACAATTACCTGGGTTTGACCACAGACGAGCGCGTACAAAACGCTGCCATTGAAGCGACGCAGCAATTCGGCACCAGTGTCACCGGCTCGCGATTCCTCAACGGCACACTCGAACTTCACCTGGAAGCCGATCGCCGCCTGGCTGAGTTCGTCGGCAAAGAAGCGGCCCTGGTGTTTTCCACCGGATATCAGACCAACCTGGGAACCGTGTCCGCACTCCTGGGCAAGAATGACGTGGCCATTCTGGACAAGGATGCGCATGCTTGCCTGGTCGATGGCGTGGCTATGTCGCGCGGAACGCTGAAGCGCTTTCGGCACAATGATATTGATGACCTGGAACGAGTGCTGAGCCGTGTGCCAGACGACGCCGGCAAGCTGGTCATCGTTGATGGCGTTTACAGCATGGGCGGCGACTTCGCGCTTTTGCCGCAGATCGTTGATGTTTGCCAGCAATACAGCGCCCGCCTCTTAGTGGATGATGCGCATGGCATCGGTGTGGCCGGGGGCGGCCGCGGCACATCGGCCCACTTTGGCTTGACCGATCAAGTCGATCTGATCATGGGTACTTTCAGCAAGAGTTTCGCTTCAATCGGCGGATTCATCGCCGGCTCGGCTGATGTCATTCATTACGTTCAACATCATGCGCGGTCGCTGATATTTTCCGCTGCGCTTCCCGCGCCCAATCTCGCGGCGGTGCTAGCTGCCCTCGATATCATCGAGACCGAGCCAGATCACGTGCACCAAGTCTGGAAGAACGCCGAATACATGCGCAATGGGCTCAAAAAGCTGGGCTATGACACTTTCAACAGCCAGACGCCGATAATTCCGGTGAAGATCGGCGAGCAATACCGCACCGGCTTGACCTGGATGGCGCTTATCGAGGAGGGCGTCTATACAAATCCGGTCGTGCCCCCGGCCACACCGCCCGGCCAGGCGCTGCTGCGGACCAGTTATATCGCCACGCACCGGCAGCATCATCTGGATCGCGCTCTTGCCGCCTTTAAGACGGTAGGCAATAATCTCGACTTGATTCCCTAGCCGGCATCGATTACTCGCCGGCGGCATTCACCACGATTCTGCCGGACCCAGCCACGACCCGCCCGAGCGCGTAGGCAGCTTCGCCCTTCGATTTCAGCCCAGTCAGCAAGTCGTCAGCCTTATCGCTCGCCACCGCCATCAACAACCCGCCTGAAGTCTGCGGATCGTAGAGCAGGCCCCGCGCGTATGCCGGCAGCGGAGACGCTTCATCAACCCACTGCGCGAAGTATTCCAGGTTGCGATCCATTCCGCCCGGGAAAACGCCCTGCCGCGCAAAATGCTCAGCGCCGGGCAAGAAGCGAATGCGCTCGAAGTCCAGCTCGAAGTCCACTCGGCTGAGCCGCGCCATCTCCAGTCCGTGACCGAGCAAGCCAAATCCGGTGATGTCGGTCATGGCGGAGACTTGATGCGTCTGCGCCAAGGTCGCCGCTTCGCCGCTGAGGCGCGACATAGATTGCACAGCAGCGTCGACTTGCGCTTGATCGGCAATGCCGCGTTTCAGGGCGGTCGTGATAACGCCCGTGCCCAAAGCCTTGCTCAATATCAGCTGGTCGCCCGGTCGCGCGCCGGACTTTTGAATGATCCGCCCAGGGTCGACCTCGCCCGTCACTGACAGGCCGTATTTGGGCTCGGCATCGCTGATGGAATGCCCGCCGGCGATGACCGCTCCCGCTTCTCTGACTTTTTCGGCGCCGCCGCGCAAGATTTCCGCCAGAATTGCCTTGTCCAAATCGTCGGGGTAGGCAACCAGATTGATCGCCATCAGCGGACGGCCGCCCATGGCATACACATCGCTCAAAGCATTGGCTGCTGCTATGGCGCCGAAATCATAGGGGTCGTCAACCACTGGCGGAAAGAAATCGGCGGTCGAGATGATGGCGCGATTCTCGTCGACTTGACAGACAGCCGCGTCGTCCGGCTCTGACAACCCTACCAGGATCTGCGGGTACAACTCGCTGGAGAATAATTCGCTAAGGGGGCGCAAAACTTGCGCCAGTTCGCTCGGGCTGAGCTTCGCCGCTCAACCGGCGCAACTGGCCAGCGCCGTCAGTTTGATCTGCATGGGTTGCTCCTCCCTAAATGAAAGACTCACCTGTTGGTGAGCCCGTCTGACTTCTGTCGGGGTACCCGGATTCGAACCGGGGACCTCTTACACCCCATGCAAGCGCGCTAGCCGGACTGCGCCATACCCCGTAATGCTCTGCATGATAGCACAATTCTCTTGATACGCCAACAGATCGCCCAAATGGACGGTGAAGCGCTTATCGATCGAGCGGCAGTACGGCATAGGTACAGGACTCGTAGTCGCGCCCGAGCCTGACCACATAGTCGTAGTCGCGGTCGGCCCTGGCGTCCTGCTCGGCCTGCTCTTCGGTCATATTCAATGCGCGCAAGATTCGCGGAACCAGACTGCCCTTCTCCGTAGCAACATGATCGGTCAATTGGCTGGAGGCAAGGCCGGCGCCATCGTCTAATTTGCCCAGCGCAACAGCGTTGTAGCCGTCCCAACGCAGCCGTTCAGTCGCCACAATATCCCAATTGTCCTGGTCTGACGCGTTGTACACGCCGATAGTCGGCCCCGCAATCGACACTTGATAGGGTGACGGCGGCGTATAGAAGTCTTGCATTAAGGCGGCGATCGGCTCTTCATTGGGCAGTTGTACTTCCGCCCCGCCGGGCGTAATCCACTCGGTTGTGTGGTAATTCTTCCTAAACGTAATGTTCTCGACATCCGCCAGATCCAGATTCACCAGATGGGGCAGCAAACGCAGCAGCATGTCGAGTGGCAAATCCGTGTCCACCACGTCGGTCATTTCGCTCCAAAGGCGCGGAATGGTGGCGACGAGTCCTTCGCTACGCGCTTTACGCCACATGGCGCGCAGGAGCAGCTGCTGCCGCCGCCCGCGGTCAAAATCATCGGTGTATTTTCGCGTCCGCGCATACCAAAGCGCGTCGAAGCCATCAAAGCTGTGCAGGCCCACTGGCAAGGTGCGCCAGCGGTATTCGCCGTTCCAGATCGGGTACAAGTCGCGGTAGGCGCAGTCCACAGCGATGTCGACGCCGCCCAGTCTGTCGATTACCGTTTCAAAACCGGAAAAGTTCACCCGCGCGTAGTAGTGAACGTTGATGCCAAGGTTGTAGAAGATTGTTTGCCGCAGCAATCCGAAGCCGCGGCCCGGATCCCAGCTCAGGTTTTCGCCGATACCAAAGGCGGTATTCAAGCGCCCCATCTTGCCATGAGGGATGTACACATAGAGATCACGCGGCAAGCTCATCATTGATACCGTACCAGTTTCGACATTGAGCGATACCACAATCATGGTGTCGGTGCGGATGAAATTGTCTTCGGTCAATTCTTCGTCGCTGCCCAAGAGCATGATATTGACAAGTCGATGCCTGCGTATTACCGGCGCAACGCGGCGCGGCGCCTCCAGCCCTGACATCCATTTGCCTTCTTCTGGATCGCGCGGAATCAGCAACTTTGGCAGCTGAAAGTCGTCCGGCACGGCTGTTGCGACCAGCGCGGCAGTAGGCTCATCCGCCCCAGCAGATGCGGGAGTTCCCGCCGTGACGATCTCTTGCATGAGAACGATTCCCGGGTTGTATTCCAGGCTCGCCTCATCGTCATCGGCGTGGATTGCGGTCGCCGTGGCGCGATAGGCCGCGCGGCGCGCTACGGTCGTCCCAGCGGGCGCGGCGCCACCATCGGCAACAGATGCGATCTGCAGCGCAGTCCAGGCCAGCGCGATCAGCAGCGCCAATAGCAAGCTGAATAGAAGCAACCTGATTAACTGGCCTAGCAAGCGAGTTGCCTTCAACTTCGTTCTCCAGCGAAGACTAAGGCGCCATAAACACAACCGGTATTTCGCACAAGCTATCCTCTATGATTTTGTCGTCGCCCCTCACGATTTCCAGACGCAGTCGCTGTAACCCGGGGCCAAAGATCTCCGTATTGATCAGGCCTATCACATCATCGTCGACCGACCGCTCAACATCCAGGAATCGATGATAATCTGGCGACCAGGCCGGCTTCACAGAAAGGCGATACTTGCCGCCCTCAGGAATCAGCGCCCGACCGCGGACGGCAAATATGCCTTGAAGCTCGGTCATCGGTAGAGGTTCAATTATCGTGGCGCGTACGGAATCGCAGCCGACGACTTGATACGCTGAGTCGGAAACCGGAAACAGCGAAGCGGTGGGCGCAATCGGCGCCTGCGGAATGTTTGGAACAGCGATAGTTTCGCCAACGATAATTCCAGTAACCGGACCAAAACAGTTGCCTTCTCGCAATTCGATCAGGCTGCTGCCAGACGCGAGCGCCAAGGCAAGCAGCGAATCGCCCGCTTGCGCTTCATACGGCAGCCAGCCCTCCACGACGGTACATACCGCCGCCGCGTCATCGTCAATTGCGCCGAACGCAGTTGGCGTCGCAATCAGGTGAGCGAAGACCGCCGGCAAGTCTGTGGCAGAGGCTTCCACCGGCGCGGCTGTCGCAACTACGTCTGCCGCTTCAGTCACGGGGGCCGCGGTTGTGGCCAAAACTAGGGTGGCAATCACGGTCTCTTCAGCCCTTGCAGGCAAAGCCGTAGATGAAGTTGGCGCGGGAGTCTCTGAAACGGCCGCTGTTGCAACTTTGCCTTCGGTCGCCCGGCTGGTCGGCGCTTCGCCTATGACAGTCGCCGTCGCAGCCAATTGTGTCGGGCTGGTGGCAGCCAACGCGACATCGGTCCCGACTTCCTCTGTAGCAATGCGGGAATCCACGTCGCTTCTGATCTCAGTCGCGCGTAGCGTGGACGTGCTTGTTCCGCGAGCCACGGCACCAGTTGCCTCGGGCTCCGGTTCATCTCGCGGTACTTCTGCGCTCGCTGTGGACCTCGGCGCGACTTCAGTATTGGCTGGCGCCGCTTCGCTGGCCGTTCTCGCTACCTGCGGCGTGACAGTGTCGCCAGATGCGAAAGTCGTTGCAGTATGTGTCGCCGCTGAATCCCGCATCGCAGGACTGGCGCTCATCTCCGAAGCTGGCCTAAGCGTTTCTGTCGGTACGACAGGCGCAACTGCGGTTGGCGAGCCGGATTCCGCCACGGTCGCTTCCGCCAATGTTGACGGATCTGCGGTTGCCGTGAACGTGGCCGCTTTCGTCTCGCTAGCATCAGAGGGGAGCGCCGTAGCGCGATCTGGCGTGGCTGCTGAAGTCTCAGTAACCGCAGGCGCCTGAATTGGCTGGTGGATCGTCGCCCCGGCGATGCTCGTTGCAGCTATCGGCGGGCCTGCGGTCAGGACCGTTGGTACAGGTGTCCGCTCGGCGCTGTCATCCGTAGGCGAAGCTTCGGCAGTCGCCGCTGTCGCGCCCGGCAATGCCGTCTGAGACGGTGAAGCTGTCGCTTCGGCGGCGTCAATAACAGTCGCGCGGGCGCCAATCCCGTCTGCCGTCGCTGCCTCAACTTCGGTCGCGCCCGTCGGCGCTGAGGTCAAAGTAGGCGTCACGGTGTCAGAAACCTCCGGTGTCGACGTTGCCATTGCGTCCTGGAGCGGCTGTTCCGCTTTCGCCGGCGATCTGCCAGGCCAGCCGCTTGATCGAGCAATGCGTCGAATCGCAATTTCGCGGCGATCAGCATACGAGACGTCATCCTTTGATTCGGGCTTTGGCGCTGTAGGCGGATCGCTCGGCGTGATGGCAGGCGCCAGTGTCATAGTAGAGTGAGGCGTAAAAGTAATCGCAGGCGCATCAGTTGCTGTAACCACTGCTCTGGCGTCGCGTGCTTGGCGCGTTGAAGACGGTGTCAGCGCGCCTTCTGCTGTGGATGATTGTGATGCCGCGGCGGCACGCGCAATGGCCGTGTGCGTTATCCGAGCTGCTGCCTGCTCAGCATGCGCCGATGGCGAAGCCGACGGAGAGGGCTCCGGCGCGTCGACAGCCAGGGTGGCGGCAGTCGAAGCCACTGAAGGCTGTGTGGCCGTGCCTTCTGCGTATATCGGCGACGGTGCAGCAGTCTGGGTTATACCGGTAGCCACTTCCGCTAGGAGAGTTGTCGCCATAGCAGTTGGGTTGAGCGTCGAAACACTTGTAGCCTGCGCCACTGTTGTCCGCGCCACAGCCCGGGCAGTCGCAGTCCCGTCAGCATGCGCAGCAGTTTGGATAGGCGACAAAGCCGTGGCTGGCGCCTTGGTGATAGTTGCTTCAGCCTCTATTTGTCTTGTCTCGCGCGCGCCAGCCGTCGAGGTTGCGGTGGGTGGCAAGCCGTGTATCTCGCTCGTTGCGATCATATCACGTGTCGTGGAAGCTAGCGCGGTAAGCTCGACTGTCTCTGGAATAACCCCTGTCGCCGTCACCGCAGGGAATTCTCTTGTCCGCGTCGCTCGCGCTTCCGCTGTGGAAGTCGCACTTGCGACAACTCGCACCTCGGTTTCGGTCACCGGCAAATCTGTCCCAGTCGCTAAGGCCGTGACGCTTGCTGCTGCGTCTCGCGTGGCAGGCTCGACTGTCTCCCGAAGAGCCACTGTCGCCGTCACCGCAGGGAATTCCCTTGTCCGCGTCGCTCGCGCTTCCGCTGTAGAAGTCGCACTTGCGACAGCTCGTACCTCGGTTTCGGCCGCCGGCAAGTCAGTCTCAGTCGCTACGGCCGTGACGCTTGCTGCTGCGACCCGCGTGGCAAGCTCGACAGTATCCCGAAGAGCCACTGTCGCCGTCGCCGCAGGGAATTCCGTTGTCCGCGTCGCTCGCGCTTCCGCTGTGGAAGTCGCACTTGCGACAACTCGCACCTCGGTTTCGGTCACCGGCAAATCTGTCCCAGTCGCTAAGGCCGTGACGCTTGCTGCTGCGTCTCGCGTGGCAGGCTCGACTGTCTCCCGAAGAGCCACTGTCGCCGTCACCGCAGGGAATTCCCTTGTCCGCGTCGCTCGCGCTTCCGCTGTAGAAGTCGCACTTGCGACAGCTCGTACCTCGGTTTCGGCCGCCGGCAAGTCAGTCTCAGTCGCTACGGCCGTGACGCTTGCTGCTGCGACCCGCGTGGCAAGCTCGACAGTATCCCGAAGAGCCACTGTCGCCGTCGCCGCAGGGAATTCCGTTGTCCGCGTCGCTCGCGCTTCCGCTGTAGAAGTCGCACTTGCGACTGCTCGTACCTCGGTTTCAGCCGCCGGCAAGTCAGTCTCAGTCGTTACGGCCGTGACGCTTGCTGCTGCGACCCGCGCGGTAGGCTCGACTGTCTCCCGAAGAGCCACTGTCGCCGTCGCCGCAGGGAATTCCCTTGTCCGCGTCGCTCGCGCTTTCGCTGTAGAAGTCGCACTTGCTACAGCTCGTACCTCGGTTTCGGTCACCAGCAAGTCTGTCTCAGTCGTTACGGCCGTGACGCTTGCTGCCGCGACCCGCGCGGTAGGCTCGACTGTCTCCCGAAGAGCCACTGTCGCCGTCACCGCAGGGAATTCCCTTGTCCGCGTTGCTCGCGCTTTCGCTGTAGAAGTCGCACTTGCGACAGCACGTACCTCGGTTTCGGTCGCCGGCAAGTCTGTCCCAGTCGCTAAGGCCGTGACGCTCGCTGCTGCGTCCCGCGCGGTAGGCTCGACTGTCTCCCGAAGAGCCACTGTCGCCGTCACCGCAGGGAATTCCCTTGTCCGCGTTGCTCGCGCTTTCGCTGTAGAAGTCGCACTTGCGACAGCACGTACCTCGGTTTCGGTCGCCGGCAAGTCTGTCCCAGTCGCTAAGGCCGTGACGCTCGCTGCTGCGTCCCGCGTGGCAGGCTCGACCGTATCCCGAAGAGCCACTGTCGCCGTCACCGCAGGGAATTCCCTTGTCCGCGTCAACCGCGCTTTCGCTGTAGAAGTCGCACTTGCGACCGCTCGTACCTCGGTTTCGGTCACCGGCAAGTCTGTCTCAGTCGCTACGGCCGTGACGCTTGCTGCCGCGACCCGCGCGGTAGGCTCGATAGTCTCCTGAAGAAGCGCTGTCTCCGTCGCCGCAGGGAATTCCCTTGTCTGCGTCGCTCGCGCTTCCGCTGTAGACGTCGCACTTGCGACAGCTCGTACGTCAGATTCGGTCGCCGGCAAGTCAGTCTCAGTCGCTACGGCCGTGGCGCTAGTTGCTGCGACCCGCGCGGTAGGCTCGATCGTCTCCTGAAGAAGCGCTGTCGCCGTCACCGCAGGGAATTCCCTTGTGCGCGTCGCTCGCGCTTCCGCAGTAGAAGTCGCACTTGCGACAGCTCGCACGGTCGCCTGAATCGGCGGCGAGGCCGTGAGCTGGTCTGCGGTCAGTTCGGCCGCTAGCGTTGGCTCAAGAGTGGCTGTGACCGTTTCCCTCTGGACTGGGGTTGGTGATGCTGAGGCGGTAGCTACCCTCGGCAACTCGACGGGGCTAGCGGTGGCCGTGAGAAGGCCCACAGGCGACACGGAGTCCACTAAATCGGCAGCTGTAGCGGAAACAGTGGTTTGCGGGATACTTGTCGGCTGAATTGTCGCTAAGACCTCGGATGTAGAGACGGGTTCAGTCACGGCGGGTGACCGCGTGGTGACCGTAATTGCTGAGTCCGGCTGGTCCGTTGGACTAGCTGGAATCGGCGGATTCTGTGTAGATGTGGACAGTAATAGCGCGAATAGTCCGGCAAACAGCAGCGAAAACGCCGCTATAAGAGCCACGAGCAGCTCCTTGCCAATATTGCGCTGCATAGGCTAGTCCTCGATTGACGCAGCCAGTTGCAGTGGCAGAGCCAGATGAAACACTGACCCGCCGTCGACTTCGCTAGTAGCCCACATATCACCGTGGCGGGCGCGAATAAAGGCTCTAGCGATGCTCATGCCCACACCAGTGTCGCTGAACCCGGCAATGCGGAGATTTTCGCGCCGATACTTGCGCGCAAATACACGCCGCAGATCCGCCGGAGCAATGCCGCCGCCCTGGTCGCGTATGGCTATCTCGAGCGCCTCGATCGGTTCCGAAGCGCCCGGCAGGATTGCCGGTCCAGCCGAAACGGCGATGCCAATCTGCGAACCTGGCGGCGATACCGCACGCGCATTATCAAGCAATTGCATGATGAATTGCTTGAGGCTGTCTTTGTCGATGTTTACCGGTGGCAAGTGATCATCTAGCGACAATTCCAGCATGAGTTCGCTATCGTCAAGCTGCGCTGACTGTTCCTGCAAAACATCTTCTACCACGCTGACCACATCAACGTCCTCGTGCTGCAGCGTGAAGTTGACCGCATCGAGTTTGGCAAGGCCACGCGCTTCATTCAGCATCTCGACCAGTTGATCAATATCGCCAGCGAGCATCCGCAGAACCTGCTGCTGAGCGGCGCCCAGGATGCCGATAGATTCTGTCAAAAGAAGCTCGGTGTAATCCGATATAGAAGCAATTTGAGGCTGCAAGTCGTGCAGAGCCCGCGACAACACTTCGCTCTGCAGCGGCAAGCGGCCCGCTGTCGTCTCCCCAGCAGCATCCTGAATAGTTGGCACGGACGACCGTACCGATTCCAGCTCAGTTCGCGCATCGCTCAGCTCAAGCGCCAGTTGCTCCCGCTGCTCCGTCAAGCGAGCGACCGTGGCGCGCAAGTCCTCGAGTTGACCGTCGACGCCATGGTCGCCGCCTTCTGCGCCGGGCGCGGCAACCCTTGCGGCTAGCTGGTCTCGAAGAAGCAGCAGATTATCGCGCTCTTCAGTCAATGCGGCGATCCGTTGATCAAAGGCTTGCTGCCCCTGGGCGTTTGCCGAAACCGTTTCGCTAAGTTCATCAATGCGCTCACGCAAGGCCCGCTTGTCCGATTCGGCCGCGTCAATGCGGGACAGGAGTTCTTGCTGCTGCCGGCGCATCTCTTCACGAGCGTTGAGCAATTGCTCGTGGTCAGCGCTCAAATGCTTCAATTGCAGCGCAATTTCCTCGCTATCGCCGCTGCCGGCTGTCAGCAGTCGCTGACGCTCGCTCACGAGTAGCGCGCGATCCTTGCTCAAATCGTCAAGATGTTGCGCGAGCGTCATTCTCTCGGCGTACAGCTGGATAAGTAGCTGCGTCATATTAGTGAATCCAGTGCCGACGCCTAATGACACCAGCTTTGATGTGATGGAATCCAAGCGCCTGCGCTGTTGTTCCCGCTCCAGATCGAGTTGCGCCGTTTCGTCCGCCAGGCTCTGCAAGATTGGCGCGACTCCATCGCTGGCAGCAGACTGCCCTTGCAAAAGAATGGCGTTGATTTGGCGCCGTAAGCGATCTCGGACGCCTACCAGCAAGTTGTATTCTTTGTGCAAGAATTCTCGGATCACCTGTGCAATCGTTTCGCCGCTAGCCACATTTAGCACACGCAGCACCGTTTCCGCATCAAGAAGCTCGCGCGCGCTTTGCTCACTAGCGGCCCGCATTCTTGATTGCTCGTCCATTGCCGCCGTCAATCGCTGCAGGGCAAGTGTGTCGCTCTCAGCCTCAGAAAGCGCGTCAATCAAACGGATATGCTGTTGCTGCAATTGCTGCTTGAGCTGCGCCACCTGCGACGCAAGCTTCAAACGACGCTCGGCAACCCGTTCAAGGCTCCCCTCTAGTTCATGCCGATTGGCCATCAACATATCCGCATCAAGCGAAGACTCGACCGACTTTGTGGCGATTCTGTCTATCTGCTCCGCATCCTCCAGAGAGCTGGAAGCTGCGGCGGACGCGCTCCAAGCGAGCATGTGCGCGCCCACGAAACCAATGTCTCGCAGCAACTCAATTTGCTCGACCGACAGGTCCACTTGCCGATAAGGAATACTAACTAGCAAGACAGCCTGCAAATCGCTGCTGATCATCAGCGGCTGAACGTACACGCTGCTTAAGGCTTCAATATTTAGGCGACGCAACAAATCAGCCAGCTCATCAGCGTGGTACTCGGGAAACAGGATCGTCTGCTCGCCGCGCCTCGTAGCTTCAAGCAAAGTCGGCTGTTCATTGAGATTCAGCGATATACCGGACAAATGCTGATCGGCGACCCGGTCGTAGCCCGCAGCAACGTCAGCGTAGTTGTTCTCTTGCACACGGACCAACACGCATAGATCAGCGCCCAATGCCTCAAGCGTAGATTCGACGATTTTGGTCGGTAAATCCGCATCAGCGCCCGGGTCCATCATCATTCCCACTGCGTTCATTATCAGCCGCCGGTCTGTTTGCACCGGGGCTGCCGAGAAGCTCCAGGACGAAGGCGCGGAAAGCAGCGGGTCGGCGATATCTTCCTCGGGTTGGCTGTCCGGATCTTCCAAGGCCGCCGACGGCTGAGAAGCCGCCAGCACAACTTCGACCAGACTATTCTCCAGCAATGCAACCGCCAGCCGATAGATTATCGCTGGGAATAGCGCCATTCCGGCGACGTATGCCAAACGGGCGCCACCAAGATAGCTACCTCCGGTTTCCCCTTCCGCCAAGAGCACCAGGTCAAGGCCGTTGCCTAATATGAAGACCAGAAAGAATAGAGCTTTCAGCGGCGCATCAATCAAGTGCCGCGCATTAAGAGTCGCGAGCATTAGGCCCGCAATCGCGATCAATACCGGTATTGTTGACCAAAAGGACGCATAGGCCGAAGCGTTAAAGCTGCCGGTTTCGCTTGCTGCCGCCAACCAACTCTGCGCGGTATTCAGATAGAGCAGCACTAGAAGAAAGCTGACGCCAAAAACGAATAGATTTGATCGGTTTCGCCAACGCGAGAAATCCGCGCTGAGAAATGCCCAAGCCATTACCACAAGTGTTATGGCGTAAGCCAGCCGTTCCAGTGGCGGCATGAATCGATTGGTTTCGACGTTGGCCAATTGAGCCAGCAGCGCGGCACCCATCATCACCAGCCAAACCAGTAGAAGGCCCGCGGCACTGTAAACATAGCGGCGGGTGGCGTGCTCCACAGGAAAGCGCGAACGGTGGCCGATAGCGAGGTACAAGGCGCTTAAGCTAAAGGCGATTAACAACAGGAAAAACAGCAGGTCGCCGGGGAAGCGTACAAATAGGTCAAGGAATTCACGCGGCACTATTGACAAATCACACCGTCCATCTGGTGCGGTCGCGCGCTGAGAACGGACTAGGAAATCGTTTGCAGCCGCGTTTCATACGCACGCTTTGGAACCGCCTTCAACACAAAACAGGTATACTCGCCAGGCGGCGCATACTGCGAGTCAGTATAGCATAGGCGAAAATTGCGTACTCAATAATTCCATCCTTGATTGCGCCAGGTGTTGCGTCCGGGCTGAACTTAATTGCTGTTGACGTTGCCCGGCCTACAATCTACACTCGTGAGGACTCTTATAGAACCTGAGCGTATCGTGTGACTCGGCAGATTGCAGCATTCCTTCGCAGATTTCCGTCTGTATTGCGGCTGCCATTCATGCTGTTCAGTCGGCTCCAAGCCAGGTATTCGGTAGGGGTGGCCGCCGTTATATTTGACGACTGCGGCAGGGTTCTGCTGGTCGAACACTCGTACCATCCGCGCTTTCCCTGGGGACTGCCTGGCGGCTGGATCGGCGATGACGAAGACCCGGCAGCGGCCATTATTAGAGAGCTGAAGGAAGAATTACAGCTTGAGGCCGACGTGATTCGCGTCATCCACACCAGCAAGACCGTAGCCGACCATATTGATCTTGCCTTTCTCTGTGAGGCCAAGTGCCCCGTAGGGAAGTTGAGCCATGAACTGCTTGACTTCGCCTGGGTGCATTGCGACGAGCTGCCAGAGATCAAGAGCTTTCACCGCCGCTCGATTGAATCTGCCCATGTTTAGCCGATCGGGAGCATAGCATGGGCGCCAGTCTTAATTCGCGCCGCCGCCGCGCGGGATTTCCGGTCCTGCAATCTTTCTCCATCTTGCTCGTCGTAGCAGCGGTCGGCCTGCTCATCTATTTTCTTGTGACTTTCAGCCGGCGGGAGCAAGAGCTGCCGGCCGGGGTCACGGTAGCCGGGATCAATGTCGGCCAGCTCAGTGAGAGAAACGCCGTAGCCCGCTGGGAACGCGCCTACGCCGAGCCGATTCTCCTGGTGTATTCGAATGACCTCGGCGATCACCCCATACAGCTGCACCCCGATCAAGTCGGTTGGCGGATAAGCAGTGAGTCGATGTTGGCCGGCGCGCTGGCTTCGGGCCAGGAAGGCGGGGGATTCTGGCGCCGCTTCCTTGATTTTCTTCTCGGGATCGAGCTGTCAGTATCGCAGGACATACCCCTGGTAGCCGACTACCAGGACAATGCGTTGGAAGCATTCTTGCAGGACGTGGCCGCGAGATATAACGATCCCCCGGGAAGCGCAACCTTCGATCTAGACACACTGTCCATCTACCCTGGCGGCAGCGGTTACGCTCTTGATGTTGGCGCGGCGATGCCGGCCGTGGACGCCGCCTTGCGCTCCGCCAGCCAGCGCAATGTCAGCCTGCCCGTCACTCCGCACGGCAACCAGAATCTGAGCCTGGATACGCTGCGCGCGCTCATCATCAACTATCTCGACAGTCGGGGCTTCATATACGACGGACAGGGCACGGTGGCATCAGTTTACATACTTGACCTGGTGTCCGGCGAGGAGATCAATATTCTGGGCGATGTCGCCTATTCGGCGGCGAGCACTATCAAGATGCCCATCACAATCGAATATTTTCGCCAGCTAAACCGAGAACCGACGGCCGGCGAAGCCTGGCTGATCGCGAATTCGCTTTTGTGCAGCAACAACAGTTCGTCAAATCTCATCATGGAAATACTCGGCGGCAACGATATTTTCACGGGACTGCGCCGGGTAACCAACACCTTGGGGGCGATCAGCGCTTCAAATACTTACATCACCGCGCCCTTCTACCTGGGAGTCGAGGGCCAGCAGTTGGGCTCGATTCAAGCGCCGGCGACCACGCCCAATCAGACCTTCAGTACCGAGCCCGATCCCTTCAACCAGACCACCGCCGAAGACATGGGAACCATCTTCAGCCTGATTTACGATTGCGCGCACTATGACTCGGGACTGGCCTTGGCCCTGCCGGAAGGCCAAATCACGCAGCAGGAATGCCGGCGCATGTTGGAGGTGGCCAGCGCTAATGATCTGCAACGGCTGCTGCAAGGCGGCATCCCGCCGGGCACGCGTATTTCGCACAAGAATGGCTGGATCTTTGATACGGTCGGCGATGCGGGCATCGTTTACTCGCCCAATGGACGTCACTACGTGATTTCAGTATTTCTCTGGGAGCGGACCGAATTCCAGGATTACGAGAAACTCTGGCCCTTGGTCGAAGAAATCTCGCGCGCCGCCTGGAACTTCTTCAATCCCGAAAACGCCTTATTGCAGCCACGCTCAGACTTGCCGGCCACCGCTGTCGAATGCGAGGGGAATTACCTGCCGCCCAACGCAGAAGCTGTGAATCTCGACGACATCAACGCCTGGAAGCGCAACTGAGCCACGGGCCGTAGTGGGCAATGCGCAAGGCAAAGCCGTTCAATAGCTAGCGACCGCCTCCGCCTGCGATTCGAAAATGCGGAAGATCTGATCCAGCCCAGACATCTCAATGGCCTCGCGCGCTCGATCCGAGGGCTGCGCCAGGCGTATGTCTCCGCGGCAGCACCGAGCCCGCTTAAGCGCCGTGGCCATTTCCCACAAACCGTCCTGGCCAAGCTTGTCGACGCCCTGTAGGTCCAGCACCAGGTAGCGCTTGCCCGCCTTGATTTCGTACTGCAAGAACGAGCCTAGCTGTTCCGCGCTGACGCTGTCTATGCTGCCGCCCGCTTCAACAACGAGGACATTCCCGTGACTAGATCGTTCCAAGCGCATTGCGCATTACTCCGTACATAGCAAAGATGATAGAATGCTATCGTAAGTTGAAGGATCAGTGGTTCGATTATGGACTGGAATTACGTCGGCCTCATCGCAGTATTGGTAGCCGCGCTGCTGGTTATGATACAGCGTACCGAGCCTAAGCGCCGCCGATTGGCCGCGTTTGTTGTTGCGCCCATTCTGTTGGTAATCAGGCAATATGCCTTCTTGAAGCGCGATTTGCACGAAGAAACGCTGCTGGCCTTTGTCATCGGGATTGTGCTAAGCCTTCTGTTCTGGCTGCTGATCGGCCGTTACAACCCGGTCGGCAGCGACTGCGAAGTCAAAGTCATCGGCATGGACGACTGATCGCTGGCGCGGCGCTCACCCAATAATGTCTATAGGAATGACATCGGCGCCTTGAAGCATCGCCACGCTGATGCGCGCAGCCGCAATTTCGGACACTTTGCGGAAGGCGCGTCCTGATGGCGTATCCGGGCTATGAATGGCAACCGGACGCCCGTAATCGCCGCCTTCGCGGATCTTGGCGGCCAGCGGAATACGGCCCAGGAACGGTACCCCACGCGACTCCGCGAATCGCTCGCCGCCGCCACTGCCGAAGAAATCGCCCGACATGTTTTCGATGACACCCAGGACCGGGACTTTGAGCTGATCAAACATGGCGGCCGCCCGAATCGCATCGGAGACAGCGACATCTTGCGGCTGAGTGACGATAATGCTGCCGGTCAAGGGAAAAGACTGCGCCAGCGAAAGCGGCGCGTCGCCCGTTCCCGGCGGCAGGTCAACAATCATATAGTCGAGCCGACCCCACTCAACATCGGTGAAAAATTGCCGAATCGCGCTATGCAGCATCGGTCCGCGCATGATCATCGGTTTTTCCGGCGAGGTGAGGAAACCGGTGCTGATCAGCTTGACGCCGAATACTTCCAGCGGCTGCATCTTGTCGTTGGCCACTTTGGGTCGTCCGCTGCCCAAGCCAAACATCTGCGGGATATTGGGATTGAGGATGTCGGCGTCGATCAAACCGACCTTGGCGCCGGCATCAGCCAGGCAGACGGCCAGATTAGTGGCGACGGTGCTCTTGCCCACCCCGCCCTTGCCGCTGCCGATAGCGACGATGCTGTTCATCGGCACATCCAGGCGGCCGTGAATCCGGCGGTCGGTAGGCACCTGCGCATCCCAATTGATGCGAATCCGCTTGATGCCGTCGACTTTGCCGATCAAGGCGTCGTTGCAGCGCTCAACGAAGACGTCTTTCAAGGGGCAGGCGGGCGTGGTCAGTACAATGGTGAATTCGGCGGCGCCGTCGCTCACGCTCAGATCTCGAACCATATTCAGCGATACGATATCGCTATTTAGCTCGGGCTCGATGACCGTGCCAAGCGCTTGCATCACTTTTTCATTGATATTGCTCATCGATTGCCTCGATTCAGTCGGCAGACTTCAAAGCAAATATACCATTGATTGGCTGGTTATGGACGTGACTGTATTAGAAAGCTGTAAAGGCCGGGCGCATTACCAAGAGAAAGACTCGGGCCCCCGCATAAGGAAAGACTTCAAAGCGTGGCGCACCTAACCGCCCCGGGCAGCGCGCTTGGCTTTGCGTTCGAGCGCTTTGCGGCGCCGTTCTTCGCGCTTGGCGTCGTCCTCGGACCAGGGCGTGGCGCCTTCCGCCGTCGCAGTCGTGGCGACGGTTTCTGCTTCAACGGCCGCCGATACCGCTGCTGTCTCTGCTGCTGCTGTGGACGCCGCCTGCGCCGGGCGCGGTGAACTGGCGCGAGCGCCTGCGCTGCCGCGGCGCGCTTCTTTAGCCGCGTCCTTGTGTTCCCATGTGCCGCGAACCAGCATCTCGTCATAGGCGCGCGTGGGCGCGATGCTGCGCCAGTAGGAATTTGGCTTGGACAACTTTTCCTTGTCATGGATATGGTGCGATGTGCGATCGTAGCTGGCCAGCTCGTAATCGTGATCCATCTTGATGGCGTCAAAGGGGCAGTATTCGGCGCAGTAGCCGCAGTTCATGCAAATGTCGATGTCGATGAAGAAGCCCTCGGGCTCGGGCACCGGGCGTCCCGTATCGGGGTCGTTTCCGCGCACGATCCAGATGCATTGCGGAGGACAGACTTTGGCGCAAATGCCGCAGCTGGTGCACCAATCCTTGCCCGCGCGGGTGGGATGATCGTCGTCTTCGACGATCAAGAACGGGACAAAGCGGAAACGCTCCGGAACGGCGATTTTCTCGTCCGGATACTGCACCGTTATCACGCCTTTGGTCTGCGTACCCTGGCGGATGCCGAAGTTGTCGGTCGAATGATGGTACTTGCGGAATCCGTAACGCAGGTCGTCAATATACGACTCGACAAAATGTCGCAAGGTCAACCGGAGTCCCTTTGCCAATCCCGTTCCGTACATGCCATCTCCTCAAAAGTCTCGCGCTGACAGCGCTTGGAAGCTGCGGGCTGATTCACCCAACAAGCTAGCGATCCGTTTCGCCCAGCACAATATCTATGCTGCCGAGAATGCCGACGATATCCGCTACTTTGTGTCCCTTGCTCATATGCCCCAGCGGCGTCAAATTGATGAAACTGGGCGCGCGCACATGATAGCGCCAGGGGTTCGACGAGCCGCCCCGACCGCCGGCCGATACGAGATAGTAGCCCAGCTCGCCCTTGCCGTTTTCCACGCGACCGTAAGACTCCCCGTGTGGTACGCGCGGGGCATAAGCGCCCGGCTTGCCATCAGCCCAGATCGATTCGCCTTGCGTGGATTCCAGCCGCGGCAGAATCTGCTTCAGAATCCGCACGCTCTCGCGCAGCTCGGTCACACGAACGCGATAGCGCGCGTACATATCGCCTTCTTCTTCGACGGCGACGTCAAAATCAAGCTCGGGGTAGATGCTATAGGGATCGGCTCGGCGAATATCGTAGGCCACGCCGCTGCCGCGCAACAGCGGGCCCGCCGCGCTGAAATTGATGGCGTCTTCGGCGCTGAGAATGCCAACGCCCATCGAACGCTCGATCAAGATTTCGTTCTGCGTTAGCAGGACTTCCAGTTCATCGATCGTGCGCGGAATGCGCTCGTTAATCATTTCGGTGAGAAACTGCATCGTGTTGTAATCACGAACGCGATCGTTGGTCAAATTGCTGACGCTCTTGATGCGCTCGGGCAAGTCGCCGAATAAGCCGCCGAATCGCATGTAATTGCACATCATGCGGCTGCCGGCGACCGCCTCGAAAAAGTCCAGGATGCGTTCGCGCTCCTGAATGAAATAGAGCACGGGCGTGAAGAAAGCGCCGATGTCATTCAACCAGAAGCCAATCGCCCACAGGTGATTCACGATGCGGCTGAGCTCCACCATCATCACGCGCAACGCTTCGCAGCGGTAAGTCGGCGGATTGTACTTGCGGCCCAAGCTCATCAGCTGCTCGACCGCCAGCACGTAGCCATGGTTGTTGCCCATGCTGGAAATGTAATCCAGCCGGTCGGTGAAAGGGATATTGTGCAGATAAGTATTGCGCTCGCCGATCTTTTCGTGATTGCGATGCAGGTAGCCCATCACCGGCTCCAGCGATGTGACAGTCTCGCCATCGACCGTCAGCAACATGCGGAACACGCCATGGGTGCTGGGATGGTGCGGGCCCATATTGACGACCAGCTCATTGGTCTCAAAGCCGTCTTTGTCCATGATGCGCTCAATATCGACGCCCAATCCCAGCGACTGGTATACCGCCTCTTCGGAAGTATCCATCAGTCGATTGAGGTCAATATCCGGGGGATAAGATACATTCTTGCCAAAGACGTTTTTCTCTTCAGCACGGTGCACGTGGCCGCCGGGCCAACGGCTGTCAAAGGGTTTCTGTTCTTCCTCGTAATAGGCTTCGCGCCAGTCCTTGCGCATGGGATGGCCTTCAAAGCCTTCCCACATCAAGATGCGCGTCAAATTTGGATGGCCTGGGAAGCGGATGCCGTACAGGTCCCAGGCTTCCCGTTCCTGGAAATCAGCGCCGCGCCAAACCGAGACCAGCGAGGGAATCTCGGCGGCTTCGCGGTCGGTCTGCGCTTTGAATACCAAGGCCCCGCCGCCACTGCTGCGGTAGGCGTGATAGACCATTTCCATGTGGTCGCCTTCACCGAGGTAGTCCACAGCGGTCGCGCTGGACAGATAATCGAATCCAAGCTCGTCGCGGATGACGCGCGCGATATCGACCAGCTTGTCGCTGTCAACAATGACGCCCTCGTAGCCATCACGATCGTCCAACTTGATGGCTTGCGAATGGTTGGCCTTCAAGTACTCAATCGAGTCGTCAATCGATAGACGCTCTACGGATTGCTCCGCCGCCGCGAGATTCTCCATACAGGTTTATTCTCCCTCTGTCTGCGCTGCACTGCGGGTCGCGCGCAGCGCCTTGCGGGCCAGCGCGCGCAAACGCCGTTTCTCGCGTATGTCCTCAGCTTCCGCCCAGGGCGTGCCGCCGGTGGGCAATACCACGCTCAAGGCGTCTTCATCCACCGGACCAGCTTCCGCAACGGCAGCCTGCGCGGTCTCCACTTTTGCGGCCACCAGCTGAGTAAGCGCCGGCAGCTCGCGTTGGCCCAGCAAGTCCATTTCACTCGCGGCTGATTCCGCCTGACGCCGAATCATATCCATTTGGCGCGGGTCAATAATATCCGGTCCCAGCACCGGAACGGGAGTCGGCTCAGCCGGCCCTTCTCCATACCAGGGCACATCGTCGCCATTGGCGATACTCTGCCCGTCGATCTTGCGCTGCAAGGCGATCATGCCATAGAGCAAGGCTTGCGGCGTGGGCGGGCAACCGGGCACGTAAACGTCTACTGGCAGGTATTTATCCATGCCCGATACAACGTTATAGCCTTCTTTGAATGGTCCGCCACCGCTGGCGCAAGCGCCCATAGCCAGCACGTATTTAGGCTCCGGCATTTGATTGTAAAGGCGAACGATAGGGACGACCATCTTCTTGGTTACCGTGCCCGATACGATCATCAAGTCAGCCTGGCGCGGGGTCGCGCGCATCACTTCAAAGCCGAAGCGCGAGAAATCAAATCGCGAAGACGCGGTGGCGATCATTTCAATGGCGCAGCAAGCCAGCCCAAAGAGCATGGGCCACATTGAATTGCGCCGTCCCCAATTGTACAGCTGGCTCAAGCTGGTGATAGCGATGTTATTCTCAAGCTCTGCGGGTACGGGAAACTCGGTCGCATTTACTTCTTGCAAGTTAAGATCCATCTAAACACCGATCTCCTCATACCAGTCGCGCAGGATGGCCTTCAGTATAGCATCATTCGCCCAGGCCGGGTCGTCCGCGAATCCAGGCAGGCCGAGAATCCGCTGATTTAGCTCATCCAGACCGAGCGCATCCAGATTCTCATCGGGATAGTTTTCCATCAGAGCAAGAACGATCTCGTAGGTCGAATCCCAATAAAGCTGAGTTTGCGTCACGACTCCGGTTCACCAAGCTCTGCTTATATGCCGGCATCAACCGCGCAGCCTAAACAGCAGCAAGCGCGTCAAGCTAACTTCTCCAACGCAGTTAGTATAGAGAGCGACAGTTAGATTGTCAAGAATTTCACAAACGAAATCTCAGTCGGCGTTGAGCAGGACCGCGCCGCAGCGGTCAACGCCTGTGGCCTGCGCAATGCAAGGTATGTTCGTGGCTTGATATACCGCGTGCATCGCGCTCGCTGTAGCTTTCGCGATGGCGCCGCTCTCGCAGACGGCGCAGAGCGTTGGGCCGGCGCCGCCGATGAATACCGCAGCCGCGCCAGCTTGCTTGGCGGCCACGCGCGCCTCCTTGTGCATCGGCATCAGGCAGGCCCGTGCCGGCTCAACGACGCGGTCATCTTCAATAGCCGCGCCCAGCGCGCCCAGATCGCCGCGGTGCAAAGCGTCCACCAGCTTGGCGACAGCGCCAGTTTGGTGAATCATCGTCTTCAGCGTGACGTGCCTGGGCAAGATCTTGCGCGCGCTGTCGGTAGGGACGGGTACATCGGGCGTAACCAGGGCCAGGTGGAACTGATCCGGTATGGGCAAAGGCTGGATAGCGTCGACGGTGGTGCCGGCCACCAAGATGATGCCCCCAAGTAAACAGGGCGCGACATTGTCCGCATGGTAGCCGCTGACCAGCGCTTCCCCTTCCAGGCAAAATGGCAATAGTTGCTCGCGCGCGAACGGCTCGCCCAGCAGCTTGTTGAGCGCCACAACCGATACCACGGCGCTGGCGGCGCTGCTGCCCAACCCACTCGAGAGCGGCAAACCTTTGAATAGCTGAATCTTTAGCCCGCGTGTTTCGCCAACGTGATCCAGGAGCGCTCTGGCGGATACCGCGGCGATGTTAAGGGACGGGTCAAGCGGGAGCTTGCCGCCATCACCCTGAATCTCGCTGAAGACGATTTCCGGCGCGTCCTGAAACTCGACCACGGCGCGATCGCCCTTGCCCTGCAGCGCCAAGCCTATGATGTCGAAACCGACGCCCAAGTTAGCGACTGTAGCCGGCGCGAAGGCTTCGGCTCTGGAAAATGCCATGGAGGGTCGTTATCCTTGCGGAGTTTTCCGCCAAGCGAGGCTGAGCAAATGCCAAGCATACTACAATGTATAGAATGCGCTAAACAATACCCAATCAATCGCGTCATCTACAGTTGCCAGGCTTGCGGCGGCCTGCTTGATGTAAAGCATGATTTCGGGTCCGAATCCTCGCCAATCACTCGCGAGCTCTTTGACAGGCGCTTAGGCAGTCTATCAGCGCCCTACAACAGCGGCGTTTGGCGCTTCAAAGAGCTCGTCTATCCCGGCATCGACAACGACGCCATCGTAAGCCGCATGGAGGGCAATACCAATCTCTACGATGTTCCGCGCGTCGCGACATTCGCCGGCGTCGAGAGTCTATACCTCAAACACGAAGGCGAGAACCCCACCGGATCATTCAAAGATCGCGGGATGACGACCGGTGTCACGCAAGCCAAGCTGCTCGGTATGGAGCGCGTAGCCTGCGCCTCGACGGGCAATACCTCCGCGTCTATGGCGTCATACGCGGCTTATGCAAGCGTGCAAGGCATTGTCTTTCTGCAGAACCAGCAAATCGCGATGGGCAAGCTGGCACAAGGCATCGCCTATGGCGCCACCTGCATTCAGATCAACGCCGACTTCGACCGCAACATGGAACTGGTCCGTGAAGTGTCGGATCGCCTGGGCATCTATGTCTTGAACTCCATCAATCCCTTCCGCCTCGAGGGGCAGAAGTCGATCATGTTTGAAGCGCTGCAGCAATTGCGCTGGCAGGCGCCGGACTGGATTGTTGTGCCCGGCGGCAATCTCGGCAACAGTTCCGCCTTTGGCAAGGGGCTGCTGGAGATGTACGAAATCGGGCTGATCGACCGCCTGCCGCGGCTGGCCATAATTCAGGCAGAAGGCGCCAATCCGCTCTATCGGCATTTCCGGGCCGGCTTCAAAAGCTTTGAGCCGGTGAACGCGCAGACTATCGCCACCGCCATCAAGATCGGCAACCCGGTCAACCTGCAGAAAGCCATCCGCACGCTGGAATGGACGAGCGGCGTAGTCGAGCAAGTCAGCGACGAGCAAATCATGGATGCCAAAGCGGTTATCGATGGCGCGGGCATCGGCTGCGAGCCGGCTTCGGCCTGCTCAGTTGCCGGCGCCAGGAAGCTGGTCCAAAACGGAACTATAAAGCGCGGCGATTCTGTGCTGGCTGTGCTCACGGGCAACGTCTTGAAAGACCCGGAAGCCACCATCGGCTACCATGCCGATCAGCTTGCGGGCATCACGCCTGCGTATCCCAATCGCATTCTGCAAGCCGACGACAATATCGCCGAAATCATCCGCTTGCTGGAGTGAGATTCAGACGCTGACTCCGTTCCTTATCAGCTTGCTTGTCGCGCGGAAACCGCCTCCGGAACGGCTTGCAGCGAGGCGTCCAAATCAGCAATGATGTCTTGCGCATCTTCAATGCCGAGCGCGAAACGAACCAGATTATCCTTGATGCCAATGGCTTGCCGTTCCTCGCTGCTCAGATCGTAGTAGCTGAAGTACGCCGGCTGCTCAATCAGACTTTCAGTGCCGCCCAGGCTGGGCGCGATGTAAGGGATGCGCAAGCGATCGATAAAGTCGCTGGTCGCCTTGATGTCGCCGGCAACCTCAAAGCTGACGACGCCGCCGTAGCCTTGCATCTGCGCTCTCGCGATCTCGTGATCCGGATGCGAAGGCAGGCCCGGATAATAGACGCGGTCGATCTTGCGGTGCCCTTCGAGAAAGCGCGCAACTTCTAGCCCGGCCCGGTTTTGGTGGCGCACGCGTACCGCTAAGGTTTTCAGCCCGCGCTCCAGCAGATAGGCTTGATGCGGATCCACGACGTTGCCCAGGATTCCGCGCGCATCCCTGAGCGCCTTAATCCGCCCTTTGTCGCCGGCAATCACGCCTGCCAGAACATCATTGTGACCGCCGATGTACTTGGTGGCGCTGTGCATAACGAAATCGACGCCGTATTCCAGCGGACGCAGGTTGACTGGCGTGGCGAAGGTGGTATCCAGCAGCGTCATCGCTCGGTACGCTTTGCCCAACTCTACCAGCCGCCGCAGATCGGCCACGCGCAAGTACGGGTTGGTCGGCGTTTCCGTGAAGATGAAGCGCGTCTTCTTCGGTATTATCGCCGCCTCTAGCGCGTCATAATCCGCCATCGGCACGATGCTCGTTTCGATACCAAACTTCTCCAGCGTCGTCTTGCAAAATTGGCGCGTTCGGCGGTAACAGTCGTCGGTCATCACGATATGCGTGCCGGGGCGCAGAACGGTAAGGAATAGCGAGGTCACCGCCGACATGCCGGAGGGATAAACCACGGCATCCTCAGCCCCTTCCAGCTTGGCGATACGGTTCTCTAGCGACCAGGTAGAGGGGTTGCCGTAGCGCCCGTATTCCTCGCGGTTCAGCTCCCCGCCATACACTTTCTTGTCCAGGAACTCGATAACTTCGGCGGTATTGCTGAAGGTATATGTGGCGGATTGCACAATTGGCGTGGTCACCGAATGGAAACCCTTGTCACGCGCTGCGCCGCCGTGCACCGATGCTGTGCTTGCGCCAATCGATCTTGGCGTCGCTTGAGAATCTCTCGATTTCATGCTTGATTTCTCCCCAATAGAAAAAGCCCAAACGGCTGAGGTTACGCCAGTTTGGGCTTCCGTGACCTTCAAGCTTAAGTGACTGGGGCACAGTCTACGGAATGACCTGCCGCTCCACATGAATCTGCCGAGCGATTCAGGTGTTTACCCTCATCTTCCAGAAACATCTGCCGAAATTAGCACCTTCCCATTGCCATCTGGGGGTTGCTGTGGCTTCGCCGAGTCGGTCTCTCCACCACCTCTGGATAAGCGCAAACTTTATCTTTGATTGTTAATCACTGCGCACTATAGCACAGCGGCGGACGAATCGCAAATGACGCCAGGGCAATTGCATCAAATTATTTTCAACGTAGTTGATTTTCAGTTTAGATTCCCACCTTTTCAGCAGCTATCATTTTGATGCTATTGCCCTGCAAATGACGCGCCGACGTGACGCGGATCTCAAGAAGTATGATATTCTTTATTGTTATCATATGTCTGTCGCGCGAAGGAAAGTGGATTACTTCAGCATGAATCTACCGACTATTAATGAAACAGCTTTTAGAGTCCAGGGAGGTCGCGCGCTTTACGGCGAAATTGAGGTCCAGCGCGCCAAGAATGCGATTCTGGCTATGCTGGCGGCGTCCATTGTCGTTGAAGAGGGCGAGACCGTCTTGCATCAAGTGCCGGACATCCAGGACGTTGAGCGGGCCTTGGAACTACTGCGCGCGGTTGGCGCCAGAGTCCATCACGACAAATTGACGAAAACTGTGCGCATTGACGCAGCCGATGTCAGCAGTGGCGTATTGCCCGAAGACATCGCCGGACGTTTCCGTGGCTCGGTGTTATTCCTGGCGCCGCTGCAGGCCCGTCTCGGTTACGTTGAATTGCCGGGCAGCGGCGGCTGCGATATCGGCACGCGCAAGATCGATTTTCATCATCGTGGCTTCGCCCGGCTAGGGGCGGACGTCCAGTATTTCGAAGATGGCCGCACCATTATTGAACTTGACGGCGCGCGCTTTAGGGGCGCAATGCTTTATCTGGATTTGCCCAGCCACACCGGTACAGAAAACTTGATGCTGGCGGCCTCATTAGCCGAGGGCCAGACTATTCTCGAAAACGCCTCGGTCGAACCCGAAGTAGTCGACTTCGGCAATTTCCTCAATAAGATGGGCGCCGATATCCAGGGTCTTGGCGCCAATACACTTAGCATCAACGGCGTAGAGAAGCTGAAAGCGGTCGAATATACGCCGATGCCCGACCGTTTGGTCGCGGGCACCATGATGATAGCCTGCGCCATCGCCGGTGGCGATATCACCCTGCGCAATGTTGATCCGTCGCATTTGCGCATTGTCAGCGCGAAGCTGGAGCAAATGGGCGTGGACATCAGCGCGGACGCTCGCTCGATTCGGGTGCGGCGATCCCGCCATCAGCGCTTGAATCCGATCAATATCCAGACGCACCCCTACCCCGGCTTCCCGACGGATTTGCAGCCGTGCATAGCGGCGCTGTCCACGCTCTCCGACGGCACGAGCTATATCCGCGAACGCATCTTCGATAACCGCTATGACTACGTTGAGGCTCTGCTGCAGATGGGCGCCGACATTCTAATCAGTCAAAGCGACGTCTGCATTATCAAGGGCGTCGAGCGCATCAAACCAGCGCGCATCAGCGCCGACAATATCCGCTCCGGCGCGACAGTGCTGCTGGCTGCTTTGGCAGCGGACGGCGAAAGCATCATTGACAATGTGTATCAGATTGATCGCGGCTACGAAGCCATCGACGACTTGTTGCGCGCGCTAGGCGCCGATGTCACGCGCATTGAAACCCAGTTGACGCCGCAGCCCGTCTGGTAGATGCCAAGACGCGGCAACAACTTACAGGTGGCGAATCACGGCGGCTGCAAACTCGTCGGTTGAAGCGCTGGCTTGCCCCGGGCTGGCGATATCGGCCGTCCGCAAGCCGGCGTCCAGTGCCTCGTCAATGGCAGCTTCAATCGCTGAGGCCTCATCTTCCAATTGCAGACTGTAGCGCAGAAGCATGGCGGCGCTGAGAAACATGCCGATAGGGTTGGCTATGCCTTGGCCGGCGATATCAGGCGCGGTGCCATGTACCGGCTCGTACAGCCCGAACTGATCGGCACGCAGCGACGCCGACGGCAGCATACCCAGGCTGCCAGCCAATACCGAGGCCTCGTCGCTGAGAATGTCGCCAAACATATTGCCCGCAACGATCACATCAAAGCTGCCCGGCCGTGTCAGCAGATGCATCGTGGCCGCATCGACCAACAGGTGTTCCAGTTCAACATCGGCGTATTCCTCATGCACATCGACCACCGTGCGCCGCCACAAGCGCATGGTCGCCAGCACATTGGCTTTGTCCACTGAGCACAGCTTTCCGCGGCGCCCTTGAGCAGCGCGGAAGGCCACGTTGGCAACCTGCTCTACTTCCGAGCGACTATAAGTCATCGTATCGTATGAGGCATCGCCATCGCCTTGCTCTTGCCGTTCGCCAAAATAGATACCGCTGACCAACTCCCGAACAAACAGAATATCAACATCTTGCAGCAAATCGGCGCGCAGAGGCGCATGTTCCACTAATGCCGGATACGCTTTTACCGGCCGCAAATTGGCGAACAAACCGAAGCGCTGACGCAGCTCCAGCAGACCGCGCTCCGGTTGCACAGTCGCTGTCGGGTCGGACCATTTAGGCCCCCCGACAGCGCCCATAAGAATGGCATCGGCGTTTTCGCAAATTGTTACCGTTTCAGCGGGCAGCGGATCGCCGGTCTCGTCAATGGCGATACCGCCGATTAAGCCTTCGACGAAGGTGAATTCGTGGCCGAACTTCTCAGCTATCACCGACAATAATTCGGTAGACTTCGCCACTACCTCGGGCCCAATGCCGTCGCCGGGCAGAACTGCAATCGTCGCTTTCATATTTGTCTCTCTCCATGTTTGCAGCAGCGACAAGTCCTGGACTCGTCGCCTTGATTCACGAATCGCCTATTGTCACTCGCCGATGATCGCCGGCTGTTGCGTTTCGCCCGCCTCGGCGACGGACAAGCCGTATTCCACGCTGTCGACCAGCGCCAGCCAACTCGAACAGATGATGTCGGTGCCGGCGCCGACGGTGCTCCAGCGTTCTCTGCCGTTATAGGAGTCAATCAATACCCGCGTCATAGCGCCGGTGGCATGCTCGCTGTCGAGGATGCGCACCTTGTAATCAACCAGTTGTATATCACGGAGCGCCGGGTACTTCGGCAGCAGCGCTTTCCGCAGCGCCAGGTCCAGCGCGTTCACCGGCCCGTTGCCCTCGGCCGCCGTATGCACGATATCGCCGTCGATATCCAGCTTGACCATCGCCTCGGCCAACTGACCTCTGCCACGTCTGTCTTCTACGATAACGGTGAAGTCGATCAGGTTGAACAGCGGCTCATAGTTCGGGGCGGCGCGATGCAAGCGAACCGCCACCGATGCCTCAGCGCCTTCAAATGAGAATCCGGCGCTTTCCAGTTCTTTCACTTCGTTGAGCACAGATACCGCCTCGTCAGTCGAGACGTCCAGGCCCAGCTCTTCCGCCTTGCTCAGCAAATTGCCGCGCCCCGACAAGTCTGACACCAGGACGCGCGTTCTGTTGCCCACCTGCTCCGGCTCGATATGCTGGTAGCTGTCCACATTGCGCCGCATGGCCGCCACATGAATCCCACCTTTGTGCGCGAAGGCGCTCTTGCCGACGTAGGGCAGGTGCGTGTCAGGCGCCAGATTGGCGATTTCGGCTACGGCGCGCGACAGGTGTGTCAGCGTAGCCAGGTTGCCGTCCGCAGCCAAACAGGGCACGCCCATTTTGATAATCAGGTCGGGAATGATGCTGCAGAGATTTGCGTTGCCGCAGCGCTCGCCATAGCCGTTGATCGTGCCTTGCACATGCACAGCCCCGGCGCGAACCGCAGCCAGCGAATTAGCGACGGCTACCTCGCCGTCATTATGCGTATGGATGCCGAACTGCGCATCCGGGAAGAGCTCGCGCGCTTTTGAGACAAATTCGGCGATTTCCCAAGGCATGGAGCCACCATTGGTATCGCAGAGCACGATGACATCAGCGCCGCCGGCAGCCGCAGCCGCCAGGGTATCGAAGCCGTATTCCATATCCAGCTTGGCGCCGTCGAAGAAGTGCTCGGCGTCGTAGATCACTTCCCTGCCCTGCGCCTTCAAGTATGCCAGACTGTCCTCGATCATCTTCAAGTTTTCGCCGGCGGTCGTTTGCAGGACGTCAGTGACATGCAGCATCGAGGTCTTGCCGACAACGGTAACCACCGGCGTATTGGCCTCGACCAGCGCCCGAATATTGGCATCGTCTTCCGGCGCGATACCCTTGCGGCGCGTCGAGCCGAACGCGGCTATCTTTGAATGTCTCAGATCCAAATCGCGCACTTGGTCGAAGTACATCACATCTTTGGGGTTGGAGCCGGGCCAGCCGCCTTCGATGTAGTCGATGCCCAATTCATCGAGCAAGCGGGTGATATGAAGCTTGTCAGCTACCGAGAGCGAAATTCCTTCACGCTGGCTGCCGTCCCGCAGAGTGGTATCGTAAATCGCGATTCTCGCATTCACGCTCGACATGCCCTTCCTCCCCGGTCGCTGCAGGGCGCGTTGGCTACGCACTGGTCGCGACGCGTTGCGGATTAGCGGACTCGTAGGCGCGAACGTCATCATCAAGCGCCAGCAGATAGCCAAGCTGATCCACGCCGTTGAGCAAGCAATACTTGGCGAATCCATCCAGCGGAAAACTGACCGCGCGTCCGTCGGGCAACGTCAAGGTCTGCGCTTCGACATCGACGCTGACACTAGTGCTGGGGTCTTCCTCGGCCAGGCTGAACAGTTGCTGCTGCGTCTCTTCGTCGACGATTATCGGCAGCAAGCCATTCTTCAGCGAGTTGTTGCGAAATATGTCAGCAAAGTCAGTGCTGATTACCGCTTTGAAGCCGGCGCCCAGCAAGGCCCAGGGCGCATGCTCGCGGGAGCTGCCGCAGCCGAAGTTGTTGCCCGCGATCAAGACCGACGCGCTGCTATATTCGGGGCGATTGAGCACAAACTCCGGATTTGGCGTGTCGCCGTCTTCCAGGTAGCGCCAGTCGCAAAAGGCGGCCTTGCCCAAGCCCTCCTTGTCAGTCACCTTGAGGAAGCGCGCGGGTATGATTTGGTCGGTGTCAATATCGTTCACCGGTATGGAGACGATGCTTCCACGTATGCGGCTTACTTTGTCCACTTTCATCCTCCTCAGTTCAAACCCGTGAGCATGGCGCGCGGATCAGTTACCGAGCCGGCCACAGCCGATGCCGCGGCGGTTAGCGGGCTGGCCAGGAAGGTCCTGCCGCCCTTGCCCTGCCGCCCCTCAAAGTTGCGATTGCTGGTTGAGACAGCGCATTGACCGGGCTCCAGTTGGTCGCCATTCATGGCGATGCACATTGAGCAGCCGGCTTCGCGCCACTCGGCGCCCGCCGCTCTGAAGATCTCATGCAGGCCTTCGCTTTCGGCCTGCTTCTTCACTTGCTGTGAGCCCGGCACCACCATCATGCGCACGGAGTCAGCCACTTTGCGGCCTTGCATAAATTGCGCCGCCTGCCGCAGATCCGAGATGCGTGAATTTGTGCAGCTGCCGATGAACACCACGTCTATGGCTTTGCCCAGCAACTGCTGCCCCGGCGCCAGGTCCATATAGGTCAGCGCCTTCTCCAGCGCAATCTTCTTATTGATATCGCGCTCATCTTCCGGGGCCGGCACCGCCGCGTCGATCGGCATGCCCATGCCCGGATTGGTGCCGTAGGTAATCATCGGAATCAGCTCATCGGCGCGCAGCGTGATTTCCTGGTCGAATGCGGCGCCGTCATCGCTCGGCAATTCTCGCCAGCGCGCGACAGCCGCATCCCACTCGGCGCCCTGCGGAGCATGTTGGCGACCCTGAATATACTCAAATGTCGTGTCGTCGGGGGCGACCATACCGGCGCGGGCGCCACCTTCAATCGACATATTGCAGACGGTCATCCGCCCTTCCATGCTCAGGCTGCGGATCGCTTCGCCGCGATATTCGAATACGTGGCCGGTGCCGCCGCCGATGCCGATCCGCGCGATGACCGCCAGGATGATGTCCTTGGCCGTGACGCCGTCGCCCAGCCTGCCCTCTACATTGACCGCCATCGTCTGCGGCCTGTTCTGCAGCAAGGTCTGCGTCGCCAGCACATGGCCGACTTCGCTGGTGCCTATGCCGAAAGCCAGCGCGCCAAATGCGCCATGCGTGCTGGTGTGGCTGTCGCCGCAAACTATGGTCATGCCCGGCTGCGTCAATCCCTTCTCAGGCCCGATCACATGCACAATGCCTTGATGCTCATCGCCCAAGGCATACATGGGAATGCCAAAGTCGTCGCAATTCTTGCTGAAGGTATCAAGCTGCTTGGCCGCCATGGCATCAGCCACCGGAATGATTCCCAGCTCATTTCTGGGCGTAGTTGGCGTGCTGTGATCCATCGTGCCAATCGTTTGGTCGGGTCGGCGCACCTTCAAGCCTCGCTCGCGAATCATGGAAAATGCCTGCGGCGATGTCACCTCATGCACCAGGTGCAAGTCGATATAGAGTACCGCTGGCGCGTCGTCGCTCTGCTCGCGCACGATATGCGCGTTCCACACTTTTTCGAAGAGTGTGCGGCGCTTGCCATTTTGCTTCATTTCTATTTCCTCATCACAGTCGTATACGATTACGAAGCGCTAAGCCCGACGGTAGCCACTTCGCCTTCCGGCGCACGGTCGCCCAGCCCCATGCTCGCTATCATGCGATTGAGCGCCGCGACATAAGCCTTGACGCTGGACACCACGATATCGCTGTCGGCGCCGTATCCGCCAAAGGTGCGCGGGCTTTCGACCGGCGAAATCCGCACCGTCACTTCACCCAGCGCGTCGATGCCCTCGGTGACGCTATGGACGTTGAATTCCAGCAGTTCGTTCGGCGCCTTGATGACCAGGTCCACCGCGCGATACGAGGCGTCAACCGGCCCGGTGCCGACGGCGGAAACGATGAACTCCTCGCCGTCCTGATCGAGCATCTTAACTGTAGCGGTGGGCAAACCCATGGTGCCGCAGACCACTTGAATATCGACCAGGCGAAAGAAGTCCTCCGGTTTATGCGCCGCTTCATCGGCGACTAGCGCTTCCAAATCGGCATCAGTGACTGATTTCTTCAAATCCGCCAGCTCTTTGAAGCGCCGGAAGACATCCATCAGTTCATCGCCATCGACCTCGTAGCCCAGCTCGCGCAAGCGTACGCGCAAGGCATGACGGCCGCTGTGCTTGCCCAAGACCAGTTTGCTCTGCGTCAAGCCGACGTCTTCCGGGGTCATTATCTCGAAAGTTTCGGCATTCTTGAGCACGCCGTCCTGATGAATGCCTGATTCATGAGCGAAGGCGTTGGCGCCGACGATCGCTTTGTTTGGCTGCACCGGCATGCCCATGTAATTGCGCACCAGGCGGCTGGTCTTCATGATCTGCGTCGAGTCGATATTCGTGCGCAAATCATAGAAACCTTTGCGCGTGTGGATGGCCATCACAACTTCTTCCAGGCTGGTATTGCCGGCGCGCTCGCCGACGCCGTTGATGGTCACCTCTACCTGGCGCACGCCGCGCGTTAGCCCGGCCAGCGTATTGGCGGTTGCCAGTCCCAGGTCATTGTGGCAATGCACCGACCAAATCACGCCGCTGCCGGGGCCAGCGCCCGGCGTCTCGTTGATCAGCATTTCCAAGGTGTCGGCCCATTCGCTGGGCATGACATAACCCACGGTATCGGGAATATTCAATGTCGTCGCGCCGCACTCAACCGCTACGGCGCAGGCCTGGATCAGGTACTCAGTATCGGTGCGGCCGGCGTCCATTGGGCTGAATTCCACATCATCGCAGAGGCTCTTGGCCAGTGTGACTCCGCTGCGGATTAGCTCCAAGCCTTCGTCTCTGTCGATGCGAAGCATGGCCAGGTGACTCGGAGACGTCCCCAGGAAGGTGTGGATGCGGGGTTTCGCCGCTTCCTTGACGCCGTCCCAAGCCGCGCGAATATCGCTTTCGACGGAGCGGGCCAATCCGGCGACAGTGGGGCCGTCAATCGTGCCGACTTCACGGGCGATTCGTTGCACGGCTTTTAGATCGTCCGGTGAAGCCGCCGGGAAACCGGCTTCGATGACGTCAACGCCCAGGCGAGATAGCTGCCGCGCGATCTCCAGCTTCTCCGCGCTGGACAGGGTCGCGCCCGGGCTCTGTTCGCCATCGCGCAGCGTGGTATCGAAGATGATGACGGTATTATCGTCGTAGGTTCGCGTAACCATTTGGAGGTTTTCCTTTACTTAGTCGAATCGGGTCAGGAGTGCTGTACAACCGGCTTAAGCCAGTAAGATCAACCTCAGCCATTCAGGCACCTCCCTTCGTCGACTCGTCTTGCGCAGCAAAGGCGCGATCGCTTACGCGTCAGTCTTGCTGTTTGATATTCTTGGCATCCAGGAAAGGCATCATCTGGCGCAGATCGGCGCCCACCTTCTCCAGCAGCAGGTCATGCTCGTTTTGCCGGCGAGCGTTGAAATTCGGCCTGCCCTGCTTGTTCTCTTCGATCCACTCGCGGGCGAACTCGCCATTCTGGATGCGTTGCAGCACACCCGCCATCTCTTCTTTCACCGATTCTTCGAATTGATCACCGGTGACGTATCCGCCCTGCTCGGCCGTATTGCTGACGCTATACCACATATAACTCAGCCCGCCCTCGTAGAGCAGATCCACGATGAGTTTCAGTTCGTGCAAGCATTCGAAGTAGGCGATTTCCGGCTGATATCCGGCTTTCACGAGAGTCTCGAAGCTGGCGCGGATCAGCGCCGTGACGCCGCCGCAGAGCACCACCTGCTCGCCGAACAAGTCGGTCTCGGTTTCCTCTTTGAAGGTCGTCTCGATGACGCCGGCGCGCGTACAGCCGATCGCCTTGGCGTAAGCCAGCGCGTTGGCCGTGGCATTGCCGCTGGCATCTTGCTCCACCGCGATCAATCCCGGCGTGCCAGCGCCTTCTATGAATACTTCGCGCACGCGATGGCCCGGCGCTTTGGGCGCGATCATGGCCACATCGACCGACGCCGGCGGCACAATTTCATTGAAGTGAATGTTGAAGCCGTGGGCGAACATCAGCATGGCGCCCGCTTTCAGATTGGGAGCGATATGCTCGTCATAGACCGCGCCCTGCCGGGTGTCAGGAATGAGCACCATGACAATGTCGGCCTGCTTGGTCGCTTCGGCGACTGTGTAGACCTTCAATCCGTCGGCCTCAGCTTTGGCCTTGCTCTTGCTGCCTTCATGCAGGCCGATAATCACATTCTGGCCGCTGTCGCGCGCGTTGAGCGCATGCGCGTGCCCCTGGCTGCCATAACCGATCACCGCAATCGTCTTGCCTTCGAGCAGGGACAAGTCCGCGTCTTTGTCGTAGTAAAGTGTCGCCATCTAGCTTACCTCTCCTGATTCGTTTAGCACACTAAGTCTATGATGTAGAGCGCCTTCCAGTTCTCGTCGATCTCAAACTTGTCCGCGCCCTTGTGATTCCGCACTTCGAATTCAAGAATGCCCGCACCTTCAATTAACGGTAACCCAGCACGGACGTCACCACCAACGCGGGTTTCGTCGCCTTCTACAACTATGTCGTGCCACTCGGTTATCTCCTGCCATTCGTCAGAATCCCTTGTGGCCCAATAAACCCTCGCGTTGCCTGAAACAAACCGTACCGCAAACTCATACTGATCTGAATTTCTAGCCTCCCCGTAAATCACATGACATCCAGTGTTGGGCAAAGTCGCCGATTTATGAGGTGACAACGTATTGTCTTGGGCGCTTAATATTGGCGGCAAACACTTACCCCGCCGCCACCTCTCCGCTAGCGCATGGGTCGTCGTTGGCGGGCAATCTTCCGACTGCCGCATCATCTGCTCTACGAATGCAACCACCCCAAATGCTATCAGCGCCAGCGCCGTTATTAGTGTGATTCTCTTCTTTATGTTGCCCGCCTTGGAGTTTTTTTCCTTCATAATTCCCCTCATCTAACGATGCCAGCAGTAAAGTGCCTTTGCGCCACAGCTGTGAACCGCCCCGATGTTCCGCCCGTTACAAGAGCCAGTTCCCGACCCCGCCCATTGTCGTTTGTGGTTAACTGATGGCGCCAGCCAATGCAGAAATTTCAAACAACGCGCCCGTTGCCGTTGGACACTGCGTCGCCGCCCGGTCGCGCCGGATCGGGCCGCTTGAAATCCGAGTCATGAATCCGCGTGCCGCGCCCCATCGACACCACGCCGGTGCGGATCATTTCGACGATGCCGGTCGGCCGGACTTCCTCGATGAACTCCTCGAGGATGTTTTCCGTACCCACCATTTCGATGATGGCGACCTCGGGCCCAACGTCTATGATGCGTGCCGGATAGCGGTCGCAGATTTCAGTTATGGTATTGCGCGATTCGGCGTCATCATTGCGCACCTTGATCAGCGCCAGATCGCGTTCCACGTGAGGCTGGTTGTCAAGCACGCGCACATCGATCACGTTGACCAGCTTCTGCAAGTTGGCCGCGATCTTCATGGCGTATTCCGGGCCGGCCACGACGCGTATGGTCATGCGCGAGATATGGGGTCGGTGCGTCCGGCCGACGGTGAGACTGTCGATGTTGAAAGCGCGGCGGCGGAACATGCTCGCGATGCGGTTCAGAACGCCGGGCTCATTCTCGACCAGCGCCACGACGGTCATTTTGTTATCGGTCTTTGCTTCAGCCATCATGCTTCTCCTGGTTTTGGCCGGCGTTTCATATCGTGCAGGTCCGCGCCGGCGGGCACCATCGGGTACACCATCTCTTCTTTCTCGACAACGAACTCTATGAGCGTGGGACCGTCAATATTGCGCGCGAATTGGACCGCATCTTCGATCTCATCGCGCTGGGTTACGCGGCGGTTGGGGATGTCATAGGCATCGGCCAATTTGCAGAAATCCGGATTCACCATCGGCGTGGCCTGATAGCGCTTCTCGAAGAACAGCTCCTGCCATTGCCGCACCATGCCCAGAAAATGGTTATTGATAATAGCGATGTTGACGTTGATGTTTTCTTGCTTGGCCGTCGCCATCTCACACAAGGTCATTTGGAAACCGCCATCGCCGACGATGGCCCAGATTTCTTCATCGGGCTTGCCGAACTTGGCGCCGATGGCCGCGGGAAAGCCGAAGCCCATCGTGCCCAGCCCACCGCTCGTGAGCAAAGTCGCCGGGCGCTGATGCGGGTAATACTGCGCTTCCAGCATCTGGTGCTGGCCCACATCGGTGACAGTTATGGCATCGCCGCCGGTCAAGCGCCAGATGTCGTTAATCACCTGCGCCGTCATCAATTTGCCCGGCGTCTCGTAATTTAGAATGTCGCGCTCGCTGGAATCTTCCAGCCAGTCCCGAATCTGCCGAATCCATTCGGGGTGGGATTTCTGCGCCAATTTCGGCAGCAGCTGCGTCAGCACCGTCTTCAGATCGCCGGCGATGCCGACATCAGCTTTCACGTTCTTGTTGATTTCCGAGCGATCAATATCGACGTGAATTTTGCGCGCGTTCACGGCATAAGTCTTCAAGTTGCCGGTTACGCGGTCGTCAAAGCGCATGCCCAGCGCAATCAGCAGGTCGGCCTCTTGAATGGCCAGGTTGGACGAAGCTTCCCCGTGCATGCCCATCATGCCAATCACAAGCGGATGGTCTTCGGGCAAGGCGCCCTTGCCCAGCAGCGTTAGCGCAACGGGAATCTGCGCGCGTTCAGCCAGCTCGCGCACTTCGTTCATCGCGCCGGACATCGTTATGCCGTGCCCAGCCAGAATGATGGGCCGCTCCGCCTCGTTGATGAGCCGCAGCGCGCTGTCAATCTCGTGCGCCTGAGCCTCGCTCGGCGGGTGATAGCCCGGCAGCTGCACATCGGCTTCGGGGTATACAAATTCGATTTCGGCATTCTGAACATCTTTGGGCACATCGACCAATACCGGTCCAGGACGCCCGGTCCGCGCAATGTGGAACGCTTCTTTGATGGTATAGGCCAGGTCGTTGACATCCGTCACGAGGTAGTTGTGTTTGGTTATCGGCAGCGTGACGCCGGTAACATCAGTCTCCTGAAAGGCGTCGGAACCAATGGCCGGTATCGGCACCTGCCCGGTGATCGCCACGATGGCGGATGAGTCCATCATCGCCGTCGCCAGGCCAGTCACCAGATTAGTAGCGCCGGGACCGCTGGTCGCGATGCAAACGCCGACTTTCCCGGTAGCGCGCGCGTAGCCGTCCGCCATGTGGGAAGCGCCTTGTTCGTGGCGCACAAGGACATGATGAATGCGGTCGTCGTACTTGGCCATGGCATCGTAGGTCGGCAAGATTGCGCCGCCCGGATAGCCGAACATGACATCGACGCCTTCCTTCAACAAGCATTCCATGATGATTTCCGAACCCTTGAGCTTCATCATAGCCTCCCGCTTATCCAGCGCGTCCAATTAATGCCGATTAGGCATTTACGTGCGTCAGCCAATTGTATTTGTCAGGCGCTTCGCCGGCCGTGATGGCGAAGAATTCGCGTTGCACCGCTTCGGTTATCGGCCCGCGACCGCCGCAGCCGATAGGAATGCGATCGACAGACTTTACCGGCGTGACCTCGGCCGCTGTGCCAGTGAAGAAGATTTCGTCGGCCATATACAGCATCTCCCGCGCCACCGGCTGGAAGCGAACCTCCACCCCCTGGTCGGCCAGTATCGTCAAGGCGCTGTCGCGCGTGATGCCCATCAAAATCGACGACCAGGCGCCCGGCGTGTATACAATGCCGTCCATGATGACAAAGATGTTTTCGCCGGCGCCCTCGCTCACGTAGCCGTTGACATCCAGCGCGATGCCTTCCTGGAAGCCGTTGTCGTGCGCTTCCATGCTCACAAATTGACTGTTGACGTAGTTCCCGCCCGCCTTCACCAGCGCCATGTGCGTATCCGGGGCCATACGCCGGAAGGAGCTGATTTGCACGTCGACGCCTTGCTCGATAGCTTCGGCGCCCAGATAACGCCCCCACTCCATGGTGAAAATCACGGTCTCGGTCTTGGTCCGGCCGCGTCCTTCCAAACCAAGCGCCCCCGCGCCGCGGAAGATGATAGGCCGGATATAACAGGAAGCGTGGCCGTTGCGGCGCACTGTCTCGAGTATGGCCGCATCAAGAGACTCCGGATCGTTGTCGTGGTCGATGCGCATGACCTTCGCGCCTTGCATTAGCCGCTCAGTGTGCTCTCGCAGGCGGAAAACCGCCGCGCCCTGCGGCGTATCGTAAGCGCGGATTCCCTCAAATACGCTGGAGCCGTAGTGCAGCGCATGGGCGCTTACGTGAACGGTCGCATCCTCCCAGCGTACAAATTCTCCATTGCGCCAAATCCATTCAGCCGTCATGTATTCATCCTTTGTCGCAACATTCAGCTAATCGTACAGCTAATCAAAAACGCTTGCGCTTTCGAGATTATCAAAAGAAACAAGCGTCAATACACGAAACCTCGCTGGGCGGGAATAAAATCGCCACGCCGGCCTGTAGTCGGTCTGGCGCCACGTCCTATTTTGTCTAGTCTCAACGTCCATCTCAGATTCTCGCCATCGTCCTCTTATAAACTAAAAAGCCCCCCTTGGCTTGGGAGGCTCTCGATTGCTTTTCTTATGCGCATTCGCCACCCAAGCCGTTACAGTCCACTGATAATCCCGAGGACGATGACACGGACAAGAATAAGGATCAAGTTGCTGCTGCTGCGCACGGCATTTCTCGTTTCTGCGATTTAACCTAGAGAGACTAGCGAATAATGTCTCAACTGTCAAGTAAGTGAATGCCATCAGCCTAATCAACGATTGACTTTCGTTTATACTGACCGGGCATGTTCTGGCACAATGCACAGTTACCGCTCTAGCCGCGCCTTTGCATGCTCGATTTGCAGCTTCACGGCCGCCGACGCTGTACCGCCGAAGGAGGTCCGCTGTTCCAACGAGCGATCGTAGTCAAACACCGCCGCGACATCTTCAGCGAAATGGCCGCTGACGCCTTGTAACGTTTCCAGATCCAAGTCGGACAGCGCGACGCCTTTCTCGGCCGCCATGCGCACAATGGCGCCAACAGCGTGATGCGCCCGGCGAAATGGCAAACCTTTCTTCACCAGATAGTCCGCAAGGTCCGTCGCCAGCAAGTCTTCGCTTAGCGCCTCAGACATAGCATCGGCGTTGATCGCCAAACTGGCAACCGTGGCTGTGATCACCGGCAGCAGACGAAACATATTCGCGAGCGAGTCGAAGAGCGCCTCTTTGTCTTCCTGCAAGTCTTTGTTGTAACCGCTGGGCAGGCCTTTTAAAGTCGTGAGAAAACCAGCCAGGTTGCCGATCAGCCGTCCCGTCTTGCCACGCATCAGTTCCATCGGGTCGGCGTTGCGCTTCTGCGGCATCAAGCTTGAGCCGGTGCTGTAGCGATCGTCCAGCGTGATAAAGCCAAAGGCCGGGTTCGAATAGATCAAGATGTCTTCCGCCAGCCGACTCAGGTGAACCGCGCAAAGCGACGCGACGTAGAGCAGATCGGCGACAAAATCGCGATCGCTGACGGCATCCAGGCTGTTCTCGCTGGGACGCTCAAAGCCCAGGTCCGCAGCGATTTGATGCCGGTCGACCGGAAAGGGATTACCCGCCAGCGCGCCCGATCCCAGCGGGCACTCGGCCATCCGTTCGCGAGCGGAGCGCAAACGATCCAGGTCTCGCTCCAGCATCCAGAAGAAACTCATCAGCCAGTGGGCAACGCTGATTGGCTGCGCCGGCTGCATGTGGGTGTAACCCGGCAGAACTGTCTCGCAATGGCCCTCGGCCTGAGACAAGAGCGCCCTCTGCAACAATCGCAGTTCGCTCGCCAAGTTATCCGCGGCGCGCATCGCCCACAGTCGGAAGTCGGTCGCCACCTGATCATTGCGGCTGCGCCCGGTATGCAATTTTCCGCCGACCTCGCCGACGATTTCTGTCAGCCGCCGCTCAACCGCCGTGTGGATATCTTCATCGACGTCGGCGAATTCGAAGACATCAAATTCCTGCATGACTTGCCGCAGCCCGCCGATGATGCTTTCCGCTTCAGCCGGCGTGATGACCTTGGCGTCGGCCAGAGCGCGAGCGTAAACAATGCTGCCTTCAATGTCCTCGGCATACAAAACATGATCAAATTCGATGCTGTCGTTCAGCGCGCGCAGATCTTCGTCGCTCGCGTGGCTAAATCGTCCGCCCCACAGGCTCATGCTATATGCCTCAGTCGCGCTTGAAGCGGCTGTAATCAGGACGCGTGTAGTCGGTGAGCGCGCCGCCTTCTACTTCCAGCATGGCCTCTACTTTAATCGGCAGGCCAAAGAGCTGAATGAATCCGTGCGCGTCTTGCTGATTGTAGACGTCCTCTTCGCCGAAGGAGGCGTAGTCTTCCCGATACAGACTGTAGGGACTTTTGCGGCCGGCCACGATTATATTGCCTTTGTAGAGCTTGAGCCGGACGGTACCGGTAACGGTCTCCTGCGTCACCGTCACAAAGCCGTCCAGCGCCTCGCGCAGCTTGCTGTACCACATGCCATTGTAAACGAGCTCGGCATACTTGGGCGCGACCATGTCCTTGTATTGCATCGTATGCTTGTCAAGGCAGATACTCTCCAAGAGCTGATGCGCGCGATGCACAATCGTGCCGGCCGGCGTCTCGTATACACCGCGGCTCTTCATGCCGACAAGTCGGTTCTCCACGATATCCGTGCGTCCGATGCCGTGGCGCCCGCCCAGCTCATTGAGCGCTACAAACAGCACAACCGCGCTCATCTCTTCGCCATTGAGACTGACGGGATTGCCATGCTGAAATCCGATTTCGATGTATTCGCCTTGGTCGGGCGCCTCTTCGGGGGCGCTGGTCAACTGATACATCAGGTTCTCGGGCTCGTTCCAGGGATTCTCCAGCAGGCCGCCTTCGTGGGAGAGATGGAAGATATTGCGATCGCGACTGTAGATGTCTTTCTCGGTATGAGACACCGGCACGCGGAATTCTTCAGCGTATGCCAGCGCGTCTTCGCGCCCGCGGATATCCCATTCGCGCCAGGGGGCGATCGTCTTCAGCTTCGGATTCAGCGCCATGGTCGAGACTTCAAAGCGGACTTGGTCGTTGCCCTTGCCCGTGCAGCCATGGGCCACAGCATCGGCCTTTTCCTGCGCAGCGATCTCCACCATGTGTTTGGCGATCAGCGGTCGCGCGAATGATGTTCCCAGCAAATACTCCCTCTCATACACCGCGCCGGCGCGCAGGGTCGGGAAGACAAAGTCGGTCAGAAATTCCTCGCGCAGGTCCCGCACGTATAACTTGGACGCGCCCGAGGCGATGGCCTTTTCTTCCAGGCCGTCAAGCTCCTCTTCCTGCCCCAGGTCGGCGCAGAAGCAAACTACCTCGCAGCCGTAGTTATTTTTCAACCAAGGCACGATTACCGAAGTATCGAGCCCGCCGCTATATGCCAGCACAACTTTCTTCACTTCTGCTGCTTCCATCGACATGCCCCACCATTCTGATAGCTATAAGCAGCCTAGTTTACGCAAAGATTCAAGTTTTGGAAGTGGATGGTCGCATTATTGCGCTAGAAGCCAGGCCAGGCCGCAGCGCACAACGACTTGTGAACTGCGCGCCCTGCGGCTACAATGCCTCAGGCATAAGCGACGGGCATTTCGAGACAGGAAAGACGATGACGACGGTAGAGCAACTCAAGAATCTGCGTGACCAAAAGTCGCGTCCGCATTTGGAACAGTACGCGCCGGTTTGGCTTCTCCGCGAAGATATCTTCGCCGAAGACGAATCTATTCAGTTTCATGTCTTGTTCCAGCACAATTTGCACGGCTGGGTCGACCGCCGCTACCGCTACGACGGCTTCAACGACACGCTCTACCACAAAGGGCAAACATTGGTCGCGGAAGACAAAGCGCTTGAGTTAATGGTCGAGGCGCCTTACATCGAAGCCCGGGTCGCCGATGTGCCCAATTCCTACGGGGGCTAGGCGTTTTTCAGCGCTTGATCCGCCACCTCGTCAAATACGCGCCTAAGCCGACGCGCAATCTCCGACCAGGCGTAGGTCTTCGCTACTCGCGATGCGCTTAGGCCCATTGATGCCGTTTTGCCGGGATTACTGAGCAATTGGATAATGCAGTCCGCCAGCGAGATTGGTTCGCGCGCCGGCATGTGAAAACCCGTCTCTTGATCCCGCACCAGGAATTGCAAGCCACCCACTTGCGACGCGATCACGGGCGTGCCCGACGACATCGCTTCCAGCGCCACCATGCCAAATGACTCGTAGTCAGAGGGCATGATGACAGCCGTGGCCGCCGTATAATAGCGGGGTAATTCCGACTGTTCTTTGGCGCCCGCAAAACTGACCAAGCGATCGATGCCCAGCTCGACGCTCATGGCCTGCAGGCGATTCATTTCACGATCGTCGCCGCGGTTTGGGTCTCCGCCGACTATCATAAAGTGCAGTCGCCGCAGCATAGCCGGCGCCCGCTCCCGCAGTACATGCAGCGCCTCCAGAATCGTATCCACGGCTTTCAGCGGCTCAATCCTGCCGACGAAGAGTAGCATATGCCCGTCTGGTTTCAGGCCCAGGGATTCCCGCGCTTCATCCGCTGACATGCCTTCTTGAAAGTGTCCGGCATTTACGCCGGGTGGAATCACCGTAATCTGTTTGCGCGTGGCGCGATACAGCCAGCGCAGTTGCGCCTGCTCGGCGGGAGTGGCGGCGATGATGCGATCGGCCGTCTGCAAAATCTGCATCTCAGTCATGATGCGGACGTCGGGCTGATAGCGCGCGTTCAAGGCGATTCGTTTCTTCATATGTCCTAGCGTATGGTACATATGCACAAAGCGCGTGCCCCAAGCTTCTTTCAGCTTCGCCGCCACCCATCCGCTGAGCCAATAATGACTGTACACAATGTCATACTGTAGGTTGCGCAAGGTGGCGAAGGCCATAAGCGCCGCCGTAAATTCGGACAGATGGCCGTAATGCTCTTCGGGTGTCCAGGGCAGTAGGGGTCCGACTTTCAAGTAGATGACGCGGACATTTTCACCGATGGATGAATCAATCTCCGGGTCCAACTCATGCGAGCGCCGGGTGAAGATATCGACAGATATTCCCTGTTGGCCAAATTCACGCGACAGCTCGCGGATGTACACATTCATCCCGCCTGTTTTTGCGCCACCCATTGGCGCGAGCGGGCTGGTGTGGACAGAGATGAGCGCGATCCTGCGTACGGGCATTATCACTCCGCGGTCGGCGCGGGCGGGTTTAGCTGGCTCTGATATTCATCACCGGGTTATCGCGGCCGCCCATGCGATACTTGTAGGGTTCGTCGCCGCGCAGAAAATCATAAGTCTGGTAGCCCTGCTCAATCGCATGACGGATGCTGTAGGCCAGCAAGACGATTCCCGGGCTGAGGTCGGCGTAATCCCGGTGATCGTGCCCCGAGTTGTAAACCATCACCCGGTTGCCGTATACGAAGTTAATGTAAGCAGCCGCGCGCTCCTCATCGACTGTCAGAAACTTCATCTGCAGCCAGCCGCATTCTTGCAGCAAGGGGACAATTTTGCGGAAGAAGCGCAGATTCTTGTCGTTGCGCAGAAAGGCTGCCTTATCCGGGTCGCTGGCAGCCATCAGCCGGACGAAGTGAGTGACTTCTTCCTCAAGGTCATGACGACCATTGACGATATACCAATCGATCGCTTTCTCGCTGCCCTGGACGCGCCGGATCTTGCGCCGCAGCTCGTGACGCTGCTTCTTGTCAAGCATGCGCAGATAGCCGGTCCAATCTTTGGGCAGCTCAATAATCGGGCAAACTTCTTGCTGATCAACGTCTGTGCTGAAGCCACGCTCTTCCAGCAACCCCGGCAGAATCTCTCGCGACGGTGAATCAAAAGGGATATTGCAAAAATCAAGCACATCAAAGTCTTCGCGATGGGCGGCAAAATAGTCCGCGAAGGCGGCAAATACCGTTGTTAAATGCTTTTGGTCTACGATGAAGTCAAGATAATCCGTTACATCGACGCAGCCAATGATCTGTATAGTTCGCTTGCCGGCGGATTCCGTTACGAATAGCGGCGCAATGCCGACAAGCTGTCCATCTTGACGACAGGCCAATACGCGCAAGTCGCCGGGACAATACGCCTCCCACCAAGTCTTCTGCCACTCCCAAGTGTAAAAGACATGATTCACAGGCGCGCGCTGCAGCAAGGGATTCCACTCCCGCTGCAAAACATCGAATGCTGAATCCTCGGTATAGGCTGTGATTTCCACGCCAGGCAATTCTCCTCTCCGGTTAAACAGCCGCTTATACCGTATCTGAGACATTTCGTACTAACTGATTCTTACATCCGCTTGCGGGCCGCGGGCAACCATTCACCTTATACCGACGATGCTTTGGGCGTTTCGGGATCGTTGCCCCATTCCATCCAGGAACCGTCGTAGAGTCGCAAGTTCTCAGCGCCAGCAATTTCCATCGCCAGCATGCCGAATGTGGCCGAGACTCCCGAATTGCAATATAGCACCGTGTCGTGCGCATCAAGCTTGATGCCCGAACTCTCGAGAACATCCCGCAGATCATGAACCGGCTTCACCGTCAGATTCGATTTGACCATGGTCTGCCACGGCACATTTATCGCTGAGGGAATATGTCCCGCTGTATCAGCGCGCGACGACTGACCGGCGTATTCGGCGGGCGAGCGCACATCGATCAGTTGCATGTCCCCCGCCGCCAGCCCAGCCTGAATCTCCTCCGCTGTCGCTTTCAGCCTGGTCTGTTCCTGCGCGATAAAGGTCCTGCGCTCAAATTGCGGGACAACTGAGGTCACTCGCCGACCCTCCGCCAGCCAGCGTTCCCAGCCGCCATCCAGAACGCGCACATCGTTATGCCCGTAATAGCGCAAGGTCCAGCGCATCCGACAAGCGAACATGCCGGCCGCGTTGTCATAGACGATCACCTGGTGGCCGTTGCCAATGCCCAAGCGCGACATCAGTTCGGAAAAACGCTCCGGCGACGCGATATCATTGGAGGGCGAACCCGGTTCCACGATGTCGACCTGCCAGTCAACGAACAAGGCATTGGGAATATGAGACGCCAGGTAGCCCGCCTTATCGGTAAGGTAATGAGGCGGAGGCTGCGTCGGCGGCAGCACCTTACCGCGAAGTTCCACAATGCGCAGATTCTCATCATCCAAATGCGCTTCCAGCCAAGCAGTTGTCACCAGCGGCGATTGCATAACCATTATCCCATCCCAAACGTCAGTAACTTCCACAGATTTTACTCAAAATAGAGCGATCTAGCGAGAATTGCTGAGTTTTCACTTATCCGGCGTGTCAGATATAATTGGACAGGATAAGATTTGCGGTCGCCAATCGGCGCTCCAAGCCACGAAAGTCGCTGATGAAAAAACGCATTCGCGGTCTCAAACGGTCCGTATTTCTGCTGGATTTCGACTTGTATCGCGTCAACGTGCCGATACGGGACTATCCCGGCCAACACTTGAGTGTCATCGATCTGCATCCACAGGACATCGACTCAACGATTCTTTTTCAGCACGGATTCGCCGGCGTGGCTGAGTCCTGGGAGTATCAGCTCGCGCACTTCGCCAGCCAATACCGCGTAATCGCGCCTGATCTGCGCGGCCACGGGCAAAGCGACGCGCCCCACAGCCAGTATTCCATGTCCGAATTGGTGCAAGACATGCATGACGTTCTTGAAGCCATGAAGGCCCCGGAAAAGATCGTCCTTGCCGGCCACTCATTTGGCGGCGCCGTCTGCATTGAATTTGCCAACGCCTATCCCGAGCGCATCGAGAAGCTGATCCTGGTTGCTTCCGCCGGCGAGTATCCCTTGCCGAAGATAGCCTCGCTGCTCTTCAGAATACCCGTGCATTTCGCGCTGCCCTTCTGGCGCTATCGACGCAAATGGGATGCCGAATATCACGCGCTGAAGAACATGTTCTTGCACAGCATGTATGGCTGGCAGGCTTGGTCGCAACTGCGGAACATCACGAATGATACCTTGGTTATCACCGGCGAACGGGACAACTACTTCCCGCGTTATGTCTATGACGATGTCGCCAAGTTAATACCAGGCGCAGTAGTCGAAGACGTCGGATCGGCCAAGCATAAAGTGCAACTTGAGCGACACGATGCGGTAAACCGCGCCATCGAACGTTTCATCGAAACGTCGAAGCGCTCTTCCTGGCGCTCCATTTCGGCTGTTGACGCGCTGTCCAAGGGGCGGCCCTGGCTGGGACACTACGACAAAGACACCGCCCATACCATTCCCATACCGCATCAGCCACTCTATCGCTTCCTGGAAAGCGCCGCTGATTGGGTGCCCCGGCGCATCGCCACGGTCTTCTACGGCAAGACCCTCACCTACCGTCAGCTGGAAGCAAAGGCCAATCAATTTGCCCGCGGCCTGCGCAACTGTGGCGTTTCAGCCGGCGACCGCGTGCAGATCGTGCTGCCAAATACACCCCAGTTTATCATCGCCTACTACGCCATCTTGAAGCTGGGCGCGGTGGTCGTTTTGTCCAACCCGGACGCCAATGCCGACTTGATCGTCAGCCATGCTCGTGAAACGGAAGCCAAGGTATTGGTCACCCTCAGCGCCTTCAGCGAACTGGCACAGCTTTTGCAAGAGTCTTCTGACGTTCAGACGCTTATCTTTACTGGAATAGGCAAGCACGTTACGACAGGTAGCGATTCAGCCTTCGGCAGGCACAAGCATCCAACTGATGACGACGAGAAATTGGCGCGCCAAATCGGGCAATTCATGTCAGAAATCATGGCTGAACAGCGTTCCGATCCGCCGGGCATTGACGTCTCACCGAGCGATCTTGCCGTCATCTCGTATACCAGCGGCACAACCGGTCACCCGCGTGGCGTCTGCTTGACGCATCGAAATCTGGTGGCCAACGCGCTGCAGACTCGGCATTGGATGAAGGAAATTGTTTACGGCAAAGAAATCGTTATGGCCGTCGTACCATTTGAACATAGTTACGGCATGACCGCCGCAATGAACCTGCCCATATTGATCGCGGCAAAGATCGTCATCATCTCGGTTTTTGAACTCAAGCAGGTATTGGAGCAAATCCGCCATTACAAGCCGACGCTCTTCCCGGGCGTGCCGTCCATGTTCACACTCATCAACCAGGCGAAAAACGTGCGCAGCTATGGACTCTCGTCCATAAAAGCCTGCATCAGCGGCGCGGCGCCCCTGCCGGTTGAAGTGCAAGAGGCATTTGAAAAACTGACGCGCGGCCGCCTGGTCGAAGGTTACGGGCTTACTGAAGCCGGTCCCGTGACCCATTCCAACCCGCTCTATGGCCTGCGGAAAGTAGGCTCGATTGGCGTACCATTGCCAAACACCGACGCCAAGATCGTTGATCTTTTGACCGGTCAAGAGTTGCCCGCTGGCCAAGTCGGCGAAATGCTTGTGCGCGGCCCACAAGTTATGCAGGGATACTGGCGCGCGGACAGCAACGAAGAATCGGCAGTCAGGGATGGCTGGCTTCATACCGGCGATGTAGCGGTCATGGATGACGATGGCTATTTCAAGATCATCAGCCGCAAGCGAGACACTATCTTTACCGGTGATTTCAGCGTCTATCCGCGCGATGTCGAAGAAGTGCTCTACGAGCATAACAAGGTGTTGGAAGCGGCAGTCGTGGGCGTAGGTCATGAAGACGGCAAACAGCGCATCAAGGCATTTGTCGTGCCGCGGCCCGAGAGCCGTCTGTCGCAGGAAGAATTGCTGGCGCTTTGCAGACGACGTCTTGAAGCCTACGCCGTACCTTGGGAAATCGAATTTCGCCAGACCTTGCCGCGCTCCTTCATCGGGAAGGTGCTGCGACGCGTGCTGTTTGAAGAAGACGCCAACCCAGGCAAAGAAACGGAGCCCGGCTAAAACGCTACTGTATTTTTGCCGCGCGCCAATGTGATGCCATGGACATTCCGCTAATGCCAATTCGCAAATGAGTTATGATTGAGTTATTGAGTCAGTACGGTTCACATTCAGTTTCCATGAAATATGACCCTTCTTCCTCTGTTTCCACTCAATACGGTGCTATTTCCCGGTATGCAGCTCAAGCTGCACATATTTGAGCGACGCTACAAATCGCTGATAAATCAGTGTATCGACATGAATGAGCCATTTGGCGTTGTGTTGATTAGGCGCGGCGCTGAAATCGGGAATCAGGTTGCAGTGCCGTTTGATGTGGGATGTACAGCGGATATCAGCGAAGTGCAGCGCTTGCCGCTAGGACGCATGAATATCGTAACTACCGGGCGCCGGCGCTTTCGAATCAAGTCAATTGATCGCAGCAAACCATACTTGGTTGGAGATGTGGAATATTTTCTGCCGGAAGCAGATCGGCCCGGCGTCATAAAGGTTTACAGCAACGTGCTGCGACCATTGCTGCTACGCTATCTTGATATTCTGTCGTCCTCCTCCGATTCTCATTTTGATCCGGAGCAACTGCCGCGACAGCCCAGGACGATCGCGCAAATCGCATCGATAATTCTGCAGGCCGATAATCTGCAGAAACAGGAGCTGCTATCCATCGGCAGCTTGTCCAGACTTCTGACGACGTTGGTTGACATTTATCGACTGGAGACGATGCTCCTGAAGGTTCGGTTGTCCCCGCCCGGCGAAGACTTCAACATTGGCCACTTCTCGCGCAATTGAGCCGACCTCAACACATCGAAGCCGGCGTGATAATATGGCCTGAGGCGCCAAGATCGCCGGACCAGGCACTCTTCGATTCGGGACAGCCACGGGACAGAAGGCTTGCAAACGCGCAAATCCGTAGTCATTCGAGCAGTTGTTCTAACGCTGCTGACCTTGTCAGCGTTGGAACTCGTGTTTCAGCTTGCCTTCCCCCACCTGCCCGTGGCAATCATCGAGCAAATGCCGCAGTTTCGCGCGCGCATGGGATTCCGACTCGATGCCGAGCATGGCCTGCAAGAATACCCGGCTGGTGAAATCGTCAACTACGATATTTCGAGATTGAGCGGAGACATTTTTGAGTTGACCTGTTTGTCGCCGGACGACGCGCCAATCTTCGACGCCTATCATGTTGCTTTTCAAAGGGATGCGCATGGCTTTCGGAATCCCGAGCCCTGGCCCGATAAGGTAGAGACTGTGATTATAGGCGATTCATTTAGCGCTGCGGAAGCGATCGTCACGCCTTATTGGCAGGGTCTATCGGATTCGCTGCTGGTCTTCGGCTTGCCGGGCAGCGGCACGCTTCAGCAGCAGCGACTCTTGGAAGCCTTCGCCATGCCGCGCGAACCGGAGCTCGTCATACTGGCCTATTTTGCGGGCAACGATATGCGGGACAGCTTGACATTCCACCGACAATCGCAAGCGGACGAAGCCAGTTCAAGCGCTACCGGCGAGCGCAAGAGCCCGCTTGACTACTCCGTGCTCTTCAATATCGCTTACGCCTTTCGCAGCTCCATATTGCGCAATGCCGACCAACCTTGCCATTATCCGCAGACGGCGCAAACAGAACCGCCGACGCCAATCGCATTTTATGACCAGTTCCTTTCGTCTTTTGCGCTGGACAGCCATACCTTGCGAGAGAGCGAGATGTTCCGCATCACGCGGGAAGCCATCGGCGAAATGGCGGCGACGCTGCAAGCGAGAGGCTCTCAACTGATACTGATGTATATTCCTCAGAAGGCCGAAATTTACTGGGAGCGTCTGTCCGACGAGAGCGAGCGGGCGATATTTTCCGGCAGCAAAGTATTCGGCCCGACCGTAGAGATAGGCGACGTCAGTTCCAATCTAGCGGCGCAGCGTGATCTCCTGGCGGAGTCGGCGGCCGTGTTGGACATCGCTTTTCTTGATTTGACCCCGGCGCTACAAAGTGCGGTCAGCAATGGCGAGCAACCTTACTTTTTTGCCGATACTCACTGGAATCAAACCGGCCATAATATTGCCCGAATCGCCTTGCTCGACTTTCTGAATCAGTCTAACCTTGATATGTGATTTGGCGGTGGCGCGCCATTGTTTTGCGGGAGGTACACGTTTGAGACGCATTCGGGAAATCGCCTGGGAGCGATTTAGCATAAACTCGGCCGTGGTGGCCGATATAAATGGCCGCTTCATTGCCACGCTCTTCTACTGTTCGGTCATGGTACCCTTTGGCCTGCTGTCTGCGCTGTTCATGGATCCGCTGCGCAAAAAGAAGTCGCTGGAAAATGCCTGGCTCAAGCGTGAGGCAGTGCCCGCGGACATGAAGTCCGCCAAAGAGCAGGGATAAGCATGCACATTCTGGGCATTTCCGCCTTCTATCACGATTCTGCGGCCGCCTTGCTTCGAGACGGGGAGTTGGTCGCGGCGGCCATGGAGGAACGATTCTCGCGTAAGAAACACGACAACGGCTTCCCGAAACTTGCGGCCGAGTTTTGCCTCGAGCAGGCTGGCATCTCCGCGCGTGATTTGGACTACGTCGTGTTCTACGAGAAGCCGCTGCTGAAATTCGAGCGCATCCTGCAGACGGCGCTAAACACATTTCCCCGCTCCGTCGGATTCTGGCGCGAATCTATGATGACCTGGCTTAGCGACAAGCTCTGGGTGCGCAGCCATGTGGCGCGGGGAATCGGCGTACCCTACGACAAAGTCTTGTTCTGCGACCATCACATGAGCCACGCCGCCAGCGCCTTTTACGCCAGTCCCTTCAAGGACGCCGCCATTCTTACAGTTGATGGCGTTGGCGAATGGACAACCACAACGCTGGGCGTGGGAAACAGCACCCTCGGCGAATCCGTTGACGGTCCTGCAACAATTGAGCTCTTTGAGGAGCAGCGCTTTCCGCATTCGCTGGGATTACTCTACTCTACCTTCACAGCCTGGCTCGGCTTTCGCGTCAACAACGGCGAATACAAAGTCATGGGCATGAGCCCCTACGGCAAGCCGCGCTATATGGACAAGATCAGCAAAGTCGCGTCGCTGGACGAGTCGAGCGGCGCCTTTCGCTTGAATATGGATTACTTCGACTTCCATCGCTCGACCACGCAAAGTTACAGCCGCAAGTTTCTCGATCTCTTCGGCGAGAAGCGCGATGCGGACGGCGAGTTCTTCACCATGGGCACGAATCCGGAACGCTCCGTCGAGCGATCCGCCATCGAGAGCAACCAGTACTATGCTGATGTCGCCGCCAGCATCCAGCAATTTACCGAGGACGCTCTTGTCAAAATCGCTACGTATTTGCACGAGCGCACGGGCAAAAGCAAGCTGGTGATGGCCGGCGGCGTAGCCCTGAATACCAAAGCCAATTGGCGGCTGCTCAACGAATCTCCCTTTGAGGAGCTGTGGATCCAACCGGCTGCGGGCGATGACGGCGGCGCCCTCGGGGCAGCGCTCTGGGCCTGGCACGCCGTGCTGGGCAAACCGCGCAAATGGGTGCAGTCGCATGCTTATTACGGGCAAAGCTATAGCGATGCGGAATGCCGCGCCTTTCTCGACGCAGAGCAGCTGAGCTACGTGAGCTACGATGACGAGTCGAAACTGACCGAAGCAATTGTCGACGCCCTGACGCAGCAGCAAGTCATCGGCTTCCATCAGGGCCGCTTCGAGTGGGGACCGCGGGCCCTGGGCAACCGCAGCATCCTGGCGGATCCGCGCGGCGCGGACATGAAAGAGATCGTCAACACCAAGATCAAATTCCGCGAGCCATTCCGCCCCTTCGCGCCGGTAATTCTGCGCGAACGCTCGCCCGAATACTTCGACTATCCGCAAGTAGCCGAGCACGACACGCCACGCTACATGCTGATGGTCGCTCCCATCAAGGAGGACAAACAGTCGGAGATCCACGCCGTGAATCACGAGGGCACGGGCCGGCTGCAGTCAATAGACCGAGACACCAATGCGCGTTATTACGACATCGTACGTACATTCGGCGAAGCAACCGGCGTACCCGTCGTACTGAATACATCATTCAACCTTCGCGGCGAGCCCATTGTGAATACACCGCGCGAGGCCTACAATACTTTCCGCAATAGCGATATAGACTTGCTGGTTCTCGGTTCGCACATCGTGAAAAAATCCACCTGAAAACGGGTAGCGAGGCTGCACAAGACATGACTACAGACATCAAAAACAAAGGCGACTCGCCGAGCGCGTTAGAAGACTTCTTTGTCCGCCTGGGTGTGCTAGGGGAGCTGCTGGCCTTCCTATGGAAGCGCAAGCTCTACTGGATGCTGCCGATGGTGATAACGCTGATTGTCTTCGCGCTGCTCATCGTTATTGGTGGCTCCAGCCCGCTGAGCCCCTTTATCTACACGCTGTTCTAATCGGTTAGCGCAGGCAGCAAAGATGGAACCATCGCAGATCAAGATGCTCGGATTGCTCGCCCTCATCGTCATCGTGCTGCGTCTCGGCTGGCTGGTGCATCAGCGCTCGGTTGAGCAAAAGCCAATTCGCGGGGGCATCTTCTCAGCACTTTTCAGTTTTATGTCTGGGCTTTGCTTCGTGTCTATCTTGCCCACCATTCTCATGAGCATTCTGGTACTGCATCCCGAAGCCGTGATTCTCGCCGGCATGACCTGGCATCCGCTGATTCTGACGGTGGTAACGCTCGGCCTGGGCAGTTTCGCGTTTGTTTTTTTGCACGCGCTGTTTGAACGCGGACCACTGGAGCGCGCGCTGCAAGCCAATGCCTCCCGCAAGACGCTCGGCTGGACGGAAGAAGACGCCAGGACTTCTGGTCTGTAGACGCAAAGCGCCCAAACTAAATGTCGAGGTTGCGCACCTGCTTGGCGTGCGTCTGAATAAAGCGGCGGCGCGGGGGTACGCTCGCGCCCATCAGCATATCGAAGATTTTGTCGGCATCCGCAGCATCTTCAATCGTCACCTGCAATAGCGTTCGCTCAGCAGGATCCATGGTCGTCTCCCACAATTGCTCCGGGTTCATCTCGCCTAGACCCTTGTAGCGCTGCACGGTAACCTTGTCCGGATTCTTGAAGTTTTTGATTTCCCGCTTGAGTAGTTCATCGTCAGTGGCGCCGGCTTCTGGATGGACGTATTGCATCTGCTTGCCGTTCTTCAGCAGGAATATCGGCGGCTGCGCGATATACAGATGACCGTGCTGAATGATTTGCGGCATATGCCGGAAGAAAAATGTCAGCAGCAAGGTGCGGATGTGACTGCCGTCGACATCGGCGTCTGTCATGATGATGACTCGACCATAGCGCAAGCGGTCGATCGCCATCTCTTCGTGGATGCCCGTGCCCAGCGCCGAAATCAATGCCTTGATCTCGTTGTTGTCCAGAATCTTGTCGATACGCGCCCGCTCGGTGTTGAGGATCTTGCCGCGCAGTGGCAGGATCGCCTGGAAGTGCCGGTCACGGCCCTGTTTGGCGCTGCCGCCGGCCGAGTCGCCCTCGACGATGTAAATCTCAGCGCCATCGCCCCGTTCGGAGCAATCGGCCAGCTTGCCGGGCAAGGTGCTGCTCTCCAGCAGACTGGGCCCGCTGCGCACGAGCTCTCGCGCCTTTTTCGCCGCTTCGCGGGCGCGTTTGCTCGTCAGGCACTTGTCGACGATGCGGCGGGCATCGCGGCTGTTGGTTTCGAGAAATTCGTTGAACGCTTCCGTCACGACCTGCGATACGGCCCCCTGAACCTCCGGATTCAAGAGTTTGACCTTGGTCTGGCTCTCGAATTGCGGGTCGGGATGCTTGACGCTCACAATAGCCGTCAGGCCCTCCAGCGTGTCGTTGCCGGAGAAGTTGCCGTCCTTGTCTTTCAGCAAGCCGGCTTTCCGCGCGAAACGGTTGATCACGCCGGTAATGGACGAGCGCAAACCCGTGATATGAGTTCCGCCGTCGGGCGTATTGATCGTGTTTGTAAAGGCAAGCTCAGTCGTGGTCGCGACATCGGAGTACTGAAACGCGACCTCTACGCCTATCGTGTAAGGATTGTCTTTGCGGTCGGCATATTCGATGTCCCGCTCGACATGAATGATCCGGTGGATCTCGCGCCGGTTGCGGTTGAGATAACGTACAAATGAGCGCAGCCCGCCGTCAAAATAGAAGGTCGCCTCGCGCGGGATGGGCTCGGTCCGTTCGTCGCGCAACGAGATTGTCACCTTGCGCGTGACAAAGGCCATCTCACGAAAACGCGTCATCAAGGTGTTGAAGCTGAATTCATTCTTTTCCATCACGGTGAAATCCGGTACGAAGCTGATGACAGTCCCGGTCTCTTCACCCTCTTTCAGCGGCCGCCCTTTCTTCACGCTTCTGGTGGGAATGCCTGCTTTGTACGACTGCCGCCAGACGTGCCCATCACGGTAGATGGTCGCGGTCATATCTGCCGAGAGGGCATTAACGGCTGAGACGCCGACACCGTGCAGTCCGCCGCTGACTTTATAGGCTTCGTTATCAAACTTGCCGCCCGAGCCCACCTCGGTCATTACCAGCTCAAGCGCGGACTTGCCACTCTCGTGCCTATCCACCGGAATGCCGACGCCGTTGTCTTTGATCGTTGCCGAACCGTCTGTGTGCAAAATGACGGAGATCTTGTCGCAGCGTCCAGCAAGCGCCTCATCAATCGAGTTATCTACCACTTCGTAAATCAAATGGTGTAGCGCGCGGGCGTCCGTTCCGCCGACATACATGCCCGGTCGCCGGCGAATATGCTCGCGCGGCTCCAGCTTCTGGATGTTGCTCGCGTTGTAGACGCTTTCTTGCTGGGCGACCGTACTTCTGTCTTTTGCCATTTTGTCTCCTGACAACTGCCTCTACACGCCGCGCGAGCACTCTTTGCTAATAGTTGTCGCTAAGAAAAGGAATTGACGCATGCGCACTAACGCCAGCAAACGCAGAATCTCACTTGTATTGTACTACAGGGTGAGGCTTTCAACAATCTGAACTACTGCCAAATGCCGCCCGAAACCATTGACAGCAGGACGCGCCAAACTTATGATTTGCTACGCTGCCTCTGTAGCTCAGCGGACAGAGCACCGGTCTTCTAAACCGTTGGTCGCAGGTTCGAGTCCTGCCAGGGGCGATTATTGCCTCAGTGGCTCAGAGTCATCAGTCGGCTTCAGGCGGTGATTTCGTCGAAAAGCTTCCGTGTTTCGGCGCCAAGCTTACGCTTATTCACCTTGGCCCACTTCTCCAAATCGCGAAAATGCGCGACAGCTTCGGCGCGCCGCCCGAGTTTTACGTACAGTCTCAAGAGCTTCAGATGAATCGCCTCGATAGAGTAGTCGGCATTGATGGCCTTGCCCAGGGTAAGCAGCGCTAACTCATCGTTGCCTCGCTGCGACCAGCCGTCGGCAATCAGCGTTAACGCTTCGGTATTAGCGATGCTATAGGCCTCCCGCCTTTCATCAATCCAGCCGTCACTGTGACCTTGCAGGAAGGGACCCCGGTACAGTTTCGCCACATTTTGCCAATACTGAAACGCATCGGGAGGGTCATCATGTCGGCAGAGAAGCAGCGACTCCACAAACTCAAAGGCGTCGAAGTAGAAGGGAATATCCGGGTTTATGCGATAATACTTGCCATCATGGGACAGTATGTCCACACCTAGCGCCTTGTGCAGACGCCGTTTCGTCACGTGAAAGACGTTAACCGCTTGGTTGATGTCAAGGCCCGGCCAGAAAACCTCACATATCTGGTTCCGCGTGACTTCCGGTCGGTCCATAACAAAAAATAGCAACAGACGCGGAAGGTGCCCTTCCCAATTATCGACCAAGCGATCGTCTAGAAACACATATCCGGGACCCAGCGACAACACCTTAAGGCTGGCGCCTTCGGCACTTCGATTCCCGTAGAAGTCTTCACGTATCAACTCCTCATCGCGCAAGATTACGGCATGTCTTTTGGCTACCATTGAAAGCCAGGGAAGCCGTGGCAGCGACCTGCCGTTGAGCACAATCGTGCAGCGATCAGGCGCCAGGTGTGACAAGCGCTCGACAAATCGATGAATGTCATCCGCAGGATCAGCGCGATCAAACTCATCAAACAGCAAGATAAAGTCGCCATCGTCAAATTCTGACAGCTCTTGAAGAAAAGTCTTCAATACCAAATCCAAATGACTGTATGGATTCCGAAGCACATTTTGCGGTAATACATTAAGATGGCGGCCGAAGCTCGCGTGTTGTTTCGCCAGCCCGTTTATGAGACCCGTTAAGAAGTGAAACAAATTAATATCGTCGATGTCCAATGCATAGTAATACGTCTTCCGCGCGCTGTCGCTCAGTAGGCGAGCCACCACCAGCGATCGCCATTGGCTGGCCGGATGAAGCAGGATAATTTTTGACTGGCTGGCAAAGGACAAAAGTTTCTCATAAGCGGGCTGGACGAGAAGTCGGATGTTCATGGTCTGTACTTCTTATTATTTATGTCTTGAAGTTAAGATTACAATTCTATCGCGATTCCCTATACATTCAATGTCGATCTGGATTTGCTTCAGCCGCTGCAACACACAGAATCTCATGGTTTGAAACTAAATCTTATTCAACCCCCGCCCGGATATGCATGCGGCTCGTCAGTCTTTCTCCGCGTCCAAGCGCACCAATTCGCGGCGTAAGGTTTTGCCCACGGCGGTCTTGGGCAATTCGTCAATAAAGGCGATACGCCGCGGAATCTCATAAGGCGCCAGCTTTTCGCCCAAGAATGAAATAATATCGTCATGGTCCAGCTCATGCCCCGGTTTGCATACGACCCAGGCTTTTAATGCTTCCTGGCCAACTCGCTCCGGATGCGGGATTCCGGCGACGCCGACTTCAAGCACGTCAGGATGCCCGGCAATTGCGTTTTCAACTGCCGTGGGGTAGACATTGTAGCCGCCGATCAGCACCATATCCTTTTTCCGGTCAACAATGTAAAAGTAGCCGTCTTCATCCATCCTGGCGATGTCGCCGGTGTATAGCCAGCGCTTGCCATCCACTTCGCGGAGAACGTTCTGCGTTTCTTCCACCATGCCGTGATAGCCCACCATCACGTTGGGTCCCGCCATTACCAGCTCGCCTGCGTCGCCGACCGGCACATCCGTTTCTCCGTCATCGAGGCTGACAATGCGCATGTCCATCTCCGGCAGGGGCAGGCCGATTGACCCAGGACGATTTTCCTTGTAAATTGGATTGACATGTGTGGCTGTAGGCGCTTCGCTCATGCCAAATCCCTCGCGAACGGAGCCACCGGTCAGCCGCTCAAACTCTGCCTTGGTCGCTTCGGGCAATGGCGCCGACCCGCTCAAGCAAAGATGCAGCGAGCTCAAATCCACCTCGCCACTCTGAACTGCCGGATGGTTGTTGATAGCGTTGTACAGCGCGGGCACACCGGGAAAGAGCGTCGTGCGGAATGTCTCGATATTGCCCAGCACATCATCAATATCACGCGGATTCGGCGCCAGAACAATCTTGCAGCCGCGATACACGCTCGTGCTGACGACTACGACCAAGCCATAAACATGGAAGAAGGGGATAGCGCCGAGAAAAATCTCATCTTCAGCCGGCGTATCGAAGAGATCGAGGAAACCTTCTGCCTGCAGCATATTTGCTATCAGTGCGCGGTGCTTGGACATGGCCGCCTTGGCAACCCCGGTAGTGCCGCCCGTGTATTGAAATATGGCCAGGTCGTCCGGCTTCACCACTACATTCGGCCGTTTCCCGTCGAAGCTTCGCAGCAGATCTTGAAACCAATGGTCGCCCTCTTCGACGTCTTGCAGGAAATGACCCTCTTTCTTCTCCTTGGCGATCGTAAAGAGAAACTTGGCCAAGCCCGGCAGATACTCCTTAATATTGGCGACTATGACAGTTTTGACCTTGGTCTGAGGCTGGACGCGCTTGACGAGACCATAAAACAGCGTCATTGTCAGCACAAATTCGGCGTCGCAATCGTTGATCTGATGCGCCATTTTGTCGGCTGGGTAGGTCGGGTTGGTAGCGGCCACAACGCCACCCGCCTTGAGAATGGCATAGAAGCTAATGACAAATGCAACCGAATTGGGCATAACGATAGCCACGCGGTCGCTCTTCTTTAGCCCGAGATCAATCAATGCAGCTGCCAAAGCGTCTGATGAACGATCCAATTCTTCGTATGTGACCGAGCGGCTCATCCTCCCAAAAACAGGCAAGTTCGCCGGAGTGATGAGCGCCGTCTTGTGGGGTACCCGATTACGGGTGTCTTTCAAGAGCTGATGTAGCGGAATATCGGGAAACTCAAGCGAAGTAGGCAGTCCTACATCGTAGTTCTTGGTCCACGGTCTCTCAGCATAAGTCACCATTCGGCGCACCTCAGTAATTGCTCGCATTGAACTTCATACTAAGTATAGCTTAATTCGGTTGCGCTCCAACACCGTATGACGGCCTAACAGTCACCAGTTGGCATTCCGAATGTCAATACGAAGTGCAGAGGTACCCTTATCATTCGCATACGCCGACAGTTGAAAACGCGCCCAAGAGCGGAAAGCCGAAGCGATATCGGCTCGCGCTTATCCTTTCCGATTTGGAGTGCGTGAGCCTGAATGCCGCTTTCGTTGGCGGAGCAGTATAGAGCAAATGTCAATCGTGCAGCCAAGGCTTCCAGGCTGCGGGGATCCGCCTGATTTGCCCATGTGAATCGACGCAGATAAGCTTTAGGGACGCGCTGAAGGCAATCTCGCCCGAATTGGTGTCGAGTATGTCGCAGCCAAAGGTGATTGCCCGACTTTGCACATCCTCAATCCAGGTCTTTACTGTTACCAGTTGATCATATCTGGTTGCTCTCAGGTAGCGCGCTCTTAATTCCGTCGCGACCAGGTAATAGCCCGAGTCTTCAATATCCGCGTAACTCCAACCTCTCTCGCGGATGAAGGCGCTGCGGCCCTCTTCAAACCAGACGAGGTACACTGCATGATGTACTACGCCCATGTTGTCCGTCTCAGCGTAGCGGATGCGAAATGTAGTCTGGCAGACTTGGGCCACAGGCGCCTCCCGAGAGTATTGCAGGTGGCATCAGTCTACCTTGCCGCGACTTTGAGGCACAAGCATTGAAACTTTCTGTATCTATGCCACACTAGACTCTGACCGGCCTGACAAAGGGAAGATCATGAATCGACTGACTCGTATCGCCGTGATTACTGTGCTTTTCATCCTGCAAACCTGGATGATCCACTCGCAGGACAATGACGATCCCTACGCCGAAATGACGCAGTCGCGCGCGGAGGACGGCGCCTTTGTGCTGGGCGATGCAGCCGGGGTCAAGATTATCGAGTTTTCCGATTTTATCTGTACAAGTTGTCAAAATTACGAGCCCGTCATCAGCAGCTTCATTTGGGATTTCGTTGCTTCCGGGCAAGCCCAATTCGAATACCGCTTTTTCCCGGTTGTCGACCCAGAGCTTTCGGTACTCAGCGCCAATCTGGTGGAATGCGCCGATACCCTGCAGCCGGGCCTGTTCTGGCAGGCGCACGACCTGATATTTCAAATGGTCAGCAGCATGGGCTTCACCGCGCAGTCTTATCTAGACTTTGCCGAGGCGCTGCAAGTCGATGCCGAAGCGCTATCAGACTGCGCGTGGCAGGCGGGCCAATACAGCATTGATGCCGCTTATGGCGCGAGCCTTGGAGTCAGCGGGACGCCCTCTCTGTTCGTCCAGTACGGCGACAGCGAGCCGCTGCAGATCGCGCTGGGATTGCCGGAACACTTCCCGGCCATCGTCAACGCCGTTCGGCCGCAGACCAGCGACCCCGACACCATTCGCTTTGGCGATTACGCTGGCCTTTCAACTTTTCGGCGGTCCGACGGCGCATTTGTACTTGGCGATCCTGATGCGCCCCTGACCATCGTCGCCTTTGAAGACTTCTTTTGCCCGCATTGCCAACTCTACGCGGAAACCGTGCGACAATTCATTGACGCCTATGTGCGCACAGGCAAGGCCAATTTTGAATTCCGACTCTATCCCCTGGCGAATCCGCAATATTCGACGCCAGCCGCCAAAGTCGCCGAATGCGTCGCGGCGCAAGATCTGGGCCAATTTTGGGACGCCCATGATCTGCTCTTCCAATTTGCCGCCAGCAACAACGTAAGCGATATGGCCGGGAGCATCGCCGGCATCCTCGCATTGGACGCCGCCGCTCTAAATGACTGCCTCGACCGCTCCATGCAATTTCTGATCGACATCCATGTAGGGCAAAGCGCCGGCGTCAGCGGAACCCCGGCAATCCGCGCGCGCGACAGCGAAGGCGAGCTACAGGTCATCTATGTCGGCGATCAGCCGCAGGCCCGCGGCGGCCTGCCCTTTGATGTGCTCGCTGCTCTGGCGGAGGGTGTATCCGACGTCACCATCGGCGCGCCCGAACGCAGCCTGCTGAACGAAGACTTCTTGCCAGACTCCAGCTTGCTCAGCGGGACGCCATGCGCTCCGCCCTGCTGGCAACAAATTACGCCCGGGCAGACCAGCATGGAAGAAGCCGCGGCAATCATTTCTTCAATAGACGCATTGGAAATCGTGCAATCCAGCAGCGACGCCTTTGTATTCCGTAGTGGAGACGGCGCGCCTTGCTGCCAAATCTCCAGCCAGGATGGCGAGACCGTCGGATCCATACTCCTTCAGCTTGCCCCGAATATGAATGTCGGCCAAGTCATTGCGACGCGCGGCGAGCCGAAATACGTATTTGGCCAACCCTTCAGCGAGGCAGAAGCCAACCTGATGCTATACTATCCAGAGCAATTCATGCTGCTGAGTGCGGTCGTAGCGGGAGTCGATGGCCTACTCGAAGAGACGTCACCCATTGTTGCGGCCGTCTACGCCACTGGGGAGATCTTTGCGGCCGCCTTTGAGTCGGCGCCGCTGCAAGACTGGCAGGGCTATCTGAGCTACCGCGAATACACGGCTTACGATGCCGAGCGCTAATGCTGGCTCTCTCCGCTGGGTTGATGGCGCTCGCGGAGCCGCTGGCGCAAATCGTCAAGCGAGAGATCCAGTTCGCCCATAAGAACCAGAGTGTGGTAGAAGAGGTCGGCCAATTCGTCGAGCTGGTCATCGCGCCCCTGGCTGAGCGCTGCGATCACGACCTCGACCGCCTCTTCGCCAACCTTCTGGGCGATCTTCGCGCGCCCGCTAGCAAAGAGCTCGCAGGTATAACTGCCGGCCACCGGATTGCTCCGGCGATCGGCGATGATGGCTTCCAGTACATCAAACATGTCTTGCATTTGCCGCTCCTGACTAGTATTGCTCGGGCTCGGCGCTAAACTGATCCAGCGTGCGGAAGAAACAGCTCGTCCGCAGCGTATGGCAGGCCGGGCCAGCCGGATCCACCAAGAGCAGCAGCGTATCCGCGTCACAGTCTATTCGAATTTCAACAACCCGCTGCGTGTTGCCCGAGGTCGCGCCTTTATGCCACAATTCTTGACGGCTGCGGCTCCAAAATACCGCCTCGCCCGAATCCAGCGTGCAGCGCAGCGATTCAGCGTTCATAAAGGCCACCATGAGGACTTCGCGCGTATTCACATCTTGAACGACCGCCGGCATCAGGCCCTGGTCATTCCACTGAATTCTCGCAAGCGCCTCGTTACTCGACGGCATCAGAATTCTCCCAGCCACTGCGCCTTACGGGCACGCCCGCGTCATGCAGATATTCTTTGAGGTCGCCCATACGCAGCTCATTAAAATGAAACAGACTCGCGGCCAATGCGGCATCCGCCTTGCCTTCCTGGAGAACTTCGCGAAAGTGCTCTTTGCTGCCCGCTCCCCCTGAAGCAATCACCGGTATCGAAACCGCGTCGGCGACTGCCAGAATCATTTCGATGTCGTAACCCGATTTGGTGCCATCTTTGTCCATGCTCGTCAGCAGAATCTCGCCGGCGCCCCGGTCTTCCACTTCCTTGGCCCAGGGCACTGCCTCTTTGTCTGTTGGAATGCGGCCGCCGTTAATGTGAACTACCCATTTGCCGTCAATCCTGCGGGGGTCAATGGCGACCACGATGCACTGGCTGCCGAAACCCCAGGCGCCCGCCGTGATCACCTCCGGCGTCCTGACCGCCGCGCTGTTGATCGACACCTTATCCGCGCCCGCCAGCAGCGTATCGCGAATATCATCGATGGTGCGAATGCCGCCGCCAACGCAATAGGGAATGAAGATGCTGTCCGCCACCCGCCGCACCATTTCCAGGGTTGTGGCACGCGCTTCATGCGAGGCGGTGATGTCCAGGAATGTCAGCTCATCCGCGCCTTCGCGGTCATATACGATAGCTTGCTCGACCGGGTCGCCGGCATCGCGCAGATTGACAAAATTGACGCCTTTTACCACTCGGCCATTCATAACGTCCAGGCAAGGTATGATTCGCTTAGCCAACATGCTCACTCTCCCCCGGCTGCGTCTAGCGCGTCTTCAAGCGTGAAGGTCTTCTGATACAGCGCCATACCGATGATAGCGCCGGCCACCGCTCCGCTGCGCGCCAAGGCCGTGATATCAGCCAAGGCGCTCACCCCACCGGAGGCGATCACTTTTAGGCCAGTGGCTTGCGCCAGGGCAACGGTATCGGCGATGTTCACACCGGCCATACCGCCGTCGCGGTTAATGTCCGTGTACAGGGCATGAACCGCGCCCAGCTCGCCCAGCCGTTTTCCCAATTCAATCGGCGTCTGCTGCGAGAGCTCGGTCCAGCCATGCGTCGCCACCTTGCCATCCTTGGCATCCAGCGCCACAGCAACCTTTGACGCGCCGAAACGTCCGATGGCTTCAGCTGCCGCCGACGGGTCTCTCACAGCCAGGGTGCCGATCACCATGCGACTGGCGCCGGCGTCCCGGGCGCTCTGCAGCGCCGCCATATCGCGTAATCCGCCAGTGAATTGCACCTTAACATTCAGCATGGCGACCTTTTCCAGGATCGCCATATTCTGGTTGGCCGCGCCGAATGTGCCGTCCAGGCTCACCATATGCAGCCATTCGGCGCCTCGGTCAATCCACTCCTGCGCGGTCGCGACGGGATCATCGCTGAAGACGGACCGCTGCTTGGGGTCGCCCTCGCGCAGCCGCACGACTTTTCCCTCTAGCAAATCAATCGCTGGATAGATGATCATAAGCGCTCCTTTAAGGCTTGTCCGCTACTCAAAATCCAATGACGGCATGTTTGGTCGGAGCGAGCGTGGCGCTCTTAGGGATTCGCGACGCTTTTATCACCGAGGGCACAGTGCAAATAGAAGAGCACAGAGAGGGATACCGGGACATATGGAGGCAGGTCGAGTCAAGAATGGTTCGCAGGTTTGCCGATTCTGTCAAAGGTCTTAGCATGATGCCTTTCCTCTGTGTCCTCTATCTAACTCAGTGTACTCGATGGCAAAGATGTCGAATCTTCGCCTAAGCCGAGAGGGGCGGCGGCGCAGTACCGGGCAGGCCTCATAGTCGGAGGAAGTTGGACAAAATTCGCAGGCCGGCGCCTTGGCTCTTCTCGGGGTGGAACTGTACGCCGTAGATATTGTCTCGTCGCACGATGGCGGCGAATTCGATGCCGTAGTCTACCGAGCTTATGACGGTATCGCATTCCGAAGGCGCGCAATAATAACTGTGCACGAAATAGGCGTAACTGCGCTCATCCAGCCCAGCGAGCAAGCCCGACTGTTCGCGAATATTCAGCTGATTCCAGCCCATATGGGGCACCTTGCGCTCGGCGAAATTAGGAAAGCGCACCACGCGACCGCCCAGGATACCCATTCCAGCATGCTCGCCCATCTCCTCGCCTACCTCGTACAAGATCTGCATGCCAACGCAGATGCCGAGATAGGGGATGCCGTTTTCCAGCGCCGCTTTGAGGGGCGCCACCAGCTTCTGCGCGCGCATCTGCGCCATACCCGCGCCGAATGCGCCGACGCCCGGCAGGATGATTTTGTTCGCGCCGCGGAGCTGATCGGGATCTTGAACAAGCTGCATTTCCCGCACGCCCAGATGTTTCAGGGCATGCAAAACGCTCCTCAGATTCCCGGCGCCGTAGTCAATGACCGCCAGCATAGTCTCTCCTTGCCCCCAAAGAAAAAACCCCGCGAATTAGCGAGGCAGCAACGTCTGAGTTGGAACGCAAAACACTAAGCGCCGCGCATCGCCTTTGGCGGGAAAGCCGGATGATGATGGTGATGATAAAAGGCCATGACAACCACCTTCTGCAACGATGGCCACAGTATACGCTGCGCGGCCCCGCCTGTCAACGGAAGACTTGCTCGCCACAGAGCAATCGCATCAATTTATGTTAACCACAGAGACCACAGAGACCACAGAGATTTGGGGGGTACGGACGACTATACGAAGCACTTGGTCGGTTGGTATATGGCAAATATCACCGAAATAATATCGAAAATCTCTCGTGGATTATGAAGTGGGCTTTCATTATTGTTTTTCCTCTGTGCTCTCTGTGGTCTCTGTGTTTGGTTTTCCCGTCGAATCTGCGCCATTTCACTAACTATCGCTTTGATGCGATTGCCCTGCTCGCCAGCCGACCAGATTGAAGGCCAGCCCGTGAAGTGCTATAATCGTCGCAATCCGTAGCAGGCGCCACGCTTTCGTGGCGTTCGGAGTAAGCGTCATGGATATCAACCAAATCGCCAGCATGATCGAGTGGCTGGACGAAGAGCGCCGTCGCGACAAGGCGCTGATCGCCACCCTGGAACAACACCTGGCGCAGCAGACTGACGCGCTCGACGGCGTGCAGCGCCGTGTTAACAGCGTAGAGTCCGACCAGGTGATGATCAGACAAGAGGCCATGCCCGCGACTAAAGAGCAAGACATCATCGAAAATATGCGGCAAGAAGCCGAGCAAATGCTGGAGAACGCCGAGGCGCGTCGGCTCACCGCCGAGCGTGAAGCCGAACGCCGCATTGAGCTGCAACGCGAAAATTTTCAGCGCGCGATTCGCGAAGTGTCTGACAAAGCCGAACGCCTGGAGCGTCAGCTTGCCAACATCAGCGACCTGCAGACCGAGGGCGATCGCCTGACTAACGCCATGCGCCTGCTCAACCAGGAGATTGACGACCTGAGCAAGAAACTGGAAGGCCCCGACAGGCGTCTGACCTTCCTCGAAGAGCAGCGCCGTTCAGACACGCGGCGCCTGGCTGAGATCGAAACCGAATTGCCCGAGTACAAAAAGTCTGTCGACGGCATTCAGCCCAAAATGGCGCTGCTGGAAGAATTGGCGGTTCGCAATGAAAGGCGCATCCAGGACTTCAACAATGTCGACCGCGAACGCCGGGAGCAGATCCAGCAATTCATCGACCAACAGCAGCTGCTCGTCCAGCAGCGCGATCAACAATTGCTGGAGTTGACCAAGCGCTTCAGCGTACATGATGAAGAATTGCAGAAGAACATCGAGCGCTTTGAGGTTTGGGCCCAGGCTTATCGCGAGATGAAGCGCATCATAGACGACTTCAACCGTATCGGTGATCGGCTGGAGCGGCGTATCAGCGAAGCCTCGGAAATGCAGCGCCTGAGCGAGGAACGGTTCCGCGAAGAATGGAACGACTGGCGCGACGACGATCAGAAGCGCTGGAAACAGCTGACCCTCTCCAGCGACGAAGTATGGCGCAATCACGATAGAGAATTCGAAATCTTCATCAAGCGGATTGATGATGTCGAGCAGTTGGTTCCCGCATTGCAGAGCCATATCGAACGTCTCTGGCTGCTGGAGCGAGCCCGCGCGGAACTTTACCGCGAGCGCTATCAAGCCATGCTGCATGAATTTGATGTGGTGGACGGGGCTGACGAGGCCTTCGCGGGTGTCCGCCAGCCGGCCGGGCGCCTGAGCAGCGGCTAGTCGATGCGCGTAATCGGGACCGCCGGGCACGTCGACCACGGCAAATCCACGCTGGTAGAAAAACTAAGCGGCATCAACCCGGACCGACTCGCGGAAGAGCAGGCCCGCAGCATGACCATTGACCTGGGCTTTGCCTGGCTCGACTTGCCCGACGGCGAGACTGTCGGCATCGTAGATGTGCCCGGGCATCGCGATTTCATCGAGAATATGCTGGCCGGCGTGGGCGGGATTGACGCCGCCCTGCTCGTCATCGCCGCCGACGAAGGCATCATGCCCCAAACGCGCGAGCATCTTGCCATCCTCCAGCTGCTCGATATCAAGAACATCATCATCGTGCTGACCAAAGTCGACTTGATCGACGATCCCGAATGGCTGGAACTGGTCGAGCTGGAGATCGGCGACTTGCTGGCGCAGTGGAAGCTTGACGATTTGCCGCTGGTCGCTGTCTCCGCGCACACCGGCGCCGGCCTAGATGACTTGGTGCAGACGTTGCAGACTGTCCTGGGCGACATGCCGCAGCGCGTCAACTACCATCAGCCGCGCCTGCCCATCGACCGCGTCTTCGTCGTCAGCGGCTTCGGCGCTGTGGTCACCGGGACGCTTTCCGGCGGCGCGCTGACGGTCGGCGACAGCATTGAGATACAGCCTTCGGGCAAGACGGGACGAATTCGCGGCTTGCAAAGTTACCGGCGCAAGGTCGATTCGGTCGCGCCTGGCAGCCGGGTCGCGGTGAATGTGGCTGGCATCAGCAGCGGCGATATTCAGCGTGGCGATGTATTGACCCATCCTGGCCAAATCCAGCCTACCCTGCTGGCGGATGCTTACTTCACGCAATTGAGCGACATACAGCGTCCGCTGACGCATAATGCCGAAGTCAAGATCTTCTGCGGCGCCTGCGAGACGCTCGCCAACGCACGCCTGCTCAATGCCGATTCATTGGCGCCCGGCTCAAGCGGCTGGCTGCAGTTGCGGCTGCGCCACCCCGTGCCGCTCTCCCGCGGCGATCGCTTCATATTGCGTTATCCCTCTCCAGCCGAGACGATTGGCGGCGGCCGGATCATCAACGCCCATCCCGGGCGTCGTCTGAAGCGATTTCAGCCGCAGATCATTGACGAGCTCGAATTACGCGCGAGCGGCACACCCGGCGAACGCCTGGCCCTTGCCGCCCGAGCCGACGCGCCGCAGCGCCGCGACGACATGCAGAAGTCGCTCGGCTACGGAGACGAAGAATTGTCACTAGCGTTGGACGAAGCATTAAAGCATGGCCTGATTCGGCGCCTCGGCGACCAGCGCTATTGGGCGGCGGAATCCTGGCAGCAAGCGGTACAGTCAGTCGCGACCGAGCTCAGGATCTATCACAAGCAAAACCCGCTGCGGCTGGGCATGCTGCGCCCGCAATTGCAGAGCCGCCTCAAGGTCAAGCTGGGCCTGCTCGACACGCTGATCGAAAACGAAGACCAGTTGACGCAGGAATCCAACTTCGTCCGCTTGCGCGACCATGCGATCAGATTCTCGCCCGAGCAAAGCGACGGCGCCGAACGCGTCATGCAAGCGCTGCTGGCCGACCCCTATTCGCCGCCCGGAATCGTCGAGCTCAACCAAATCGCGGGCGAGCATGTGGTGCGCGCGCTGGGCGATCTGCGCCGGCTTGTCAGAGTGAACGACAGCATCGCCTTCGCCGCCGACAGTTACGACCGGCTCGTCAGCGAGATCCGGCGTCATATCCGTGAGTCTGATGAAATTGACGCCAAGACGCTGCGTGACAAGTTCGGCACATCGCGCAAATACGCCATTGCCGTCCTGGAACATCTCGATTCGCTGGGCGTCACGCAGCGGGTCGGCGATGTGCGCAAGCGCGGCCGCAATCTCTAAGGCGCGGTCCGACTAGGCAAGAAGCGCTGGCAAGAATCCACCGACGAAAGCATCGCCCAGGCCGATTGTGGTGGCGTTCTCTTGCTCCACATCGGCCACGGGCACGCAGACCGCGCTGTCACCCGCCGCAGCGTTGAATAGGCGCGCGAATTCCTCGCTGACCACGCTGGGCGCCCGGCTGGCGATGTCGTCATAGTCCGCGCGCGTAAAATCATCGCCGTAGCGAAATCGCGTCGTGGCCATTGTCACGCCGGCCCGCAGCGCGGCGGCATATCGGCCGGCGCCGATTCCATAAGCCAGCGCCCAATGCCGCGTGTGCAATACGATGACAGCGACCGGAATGACCTCACTTAATTCTTTCAGCGCCTGGCGAGCCTGCCCGACGTCGTCGAGATCAACCACGCGCCCCAAGTGTGACTGCAGCTCATCTTCATTCATGCTATACACATCGATTCTGCGCCCCAAGGTACCGTAAATCAGCTTGCGAAACGAGGTATCGTGATAGCCGCCATCCTCCAGAAAGACTGTAGCGTCCTTTGGCAGGCGCTCCAGCAAGTTCATGACCTCACGCAGCCGCTCTAGCAAAAGCTGCTTGCTCTGCATGGCGTTGAAGCCGGATACCAGCAGCACTCTCGCGTCGTCTGACAGATTGGCGAAGTCGGGCGCAATCCGCATGGCGATGCGATCGGCATTGCAATGGTAGATGAGCCGATTCGGCCGGCCCGCGCAGATATCAATCTCGCCCGCTTTCACGCGGTCGCCCGCGCCGAACTGCACGATAAGGTGCGGATAAATGCTGTCGCTCTCGCTGCTGCAAACGTAGGGACTGTCCGGCGGGATGAGCCGGCGCACGTGTTCGTTCTGCGTTATCAGGTGCAGCGCGGAGCGGTGTCCGAGCTTGCGCATGGCGATGGCAGCGCGCACCGATGTGCCACCCAGGGTCACCTTCTTTTCAAAGCGAGCCGCAAAGCGCTCCAGGATATCCGAGCCGCCGACGAAGCGCTCACCGCCTTGCGATGTCCGCATAAAGCCAAGAATGGAGACGACCAGGTCGCGCTCGGAGCGAATTTCTGCCAGCGCGCTTAGTTCATGCGCACGTATCTGATAACGGGTGACCAGGTCTTCCAGAACCGCGGCGTTCCAGACGACCTCATAATCGACATTGTTGCAGAAGCCGAGCGCGATGCTTTCACTCACGACCTGAATCCCGAGGTGGACCGCTCGACAAAATTGCGGTCAGCGGCTGATGACAGGCTAGCATCAATACAAGGCGGCTTTGCCAGTGGTGTTGAACAGGTCGAATTTCTGGCGACAGACGACTTTCATGGCGTCAATGCATTCCGGATAGATGCTGCTCGGCTCGCGCAAAATCGGATTCTGCAGGACTTCGCGCGCTTTCTGATAGAAGGCGCTTTTCATGTCCGCAGAAATGTTGATCTTGCATATGCCCAACTCGACGGCTTGGGCGATCTCCGCATCCGGATTGCCTGATCCGCCGTGCAACACCAGCGGGATTGCTACCTTGGCGCCAATTTCTTTCAGCAAGTCCAAACGGATTTCCGGCTTCATGTCTTTGGGATACAGACCGTGAGACGTCCCGATGGCGACAGCCAGCGTGTCCACATTGGTGGCGTCAACAAATTGCTTCACCTGTTCGGGATCGACAAAGATGACCTCGTCGGCGCCGGCCTCCGCTTCTTCATCGAGCTCGCCGATCGTGCCCAATTCGCCCTCAACCGACACGTTGACGGCATGCGCCAGCTCAGCAATCTCGCGGCAGGCGGCGATATTGTCTTCAAGCGGCAGCATGGATTTGTCCATCATGACTGACGTGAAACCGGCGCGAATAGCCGTCATCACTTGCTCCAGCGACGAACCATGATCGAGATGGATGACGACCGGAACCGTGGCGTCATGAGCCATTTCCAGCGCCATCGCCACGAAGGCTGTGCCAACAAATGCCAACTCGTCCGGATGAATGGCGATGATGACCGGCGCCTCGGCTTCTTGCGCCGCTTCAATCGCGCCGGTAAGCAGCATATTGCTGCTGATGTTATAAGCCGGCACAGCAAAACGATTTGCGCGCGCGACAGCCAGCAAGTCTCGCATATTCAATAACATAGTGGGCTCTTCATTTCGTAGCAGTCGGATAACTCAAGCAGGGCGTAGTTTACCCTTTAATCGACCCGGCTGACATACCAGCGATGAAGTATCGCTGAAACAAGAGGAAGAGTATCAGCACGGGCAGGGAGCCCAATACACTCAGCGCCAGCATCTGGTTCCATTCAAAGGAGTGCTGCCCCATCAGTAGATGGATGCCTATCGGTACGGTTCGCATGTCGTTCGTGCGCGTGAGTGTGAGCGCGAAGAGGAATTCGTTCCAGGCCAGCATAAAGGTATAAACGCCGACCGCCACAATCCCGGGCAGCGAGATCGGCACCAGGATGCGCCATAGCGTGACAAAGCTGCCGCCGCCATCGATCATGACAGCCTCGTCCAGGTCGCGCGGCAGCGTGTTGAAATAGCCGGTCATCATGATAATGGCGTATGACAGCGTAAACACCATATAGGTCAGCACCAGCGCGGTATAGGTGTTGTAAATCCGCAGCCAGACAATGAGGCCGAAATAGGGAATCATCAGCGTAATCGGCGGCACCGACTGGACGCCGATAATGACCAGAGTTAGGAACTTCTTGTAGCGAAAGTCATAACGGCTCAAGCTGTAACCAGCCAGGATACTGGTGATGACGGTGCAAATCGTCACCATAATCGCGACGAGGTAGCTGTTGAAAAAGAAGCGCAACTGCCCAGGATCGCTTAACACCGCCCGGTACGCGTCAAATGAAAACGAGTAATCGATAAGCGCCGGCGGGTACGCGAAGATCTCCAGATTGGACTTGAACGACGAAGCCACCATCCAGAGCACCGGCAATCCCGCGAAACACGCGCCCAGGATAAGCGCGATCCAGAGCAGGAATTTACGGGCTAGAATTTCTCTGCGACTGCCGATCATACTGTTCTCAAGCTACTAATTCTGCATATCTCTTACAGAAACAGTTACCAGCGATTAAACGATTGCCGGTATCGCCGCCAGCGAGCTTCTACTCGTCCACCATGCGCTGACTGCGTACGTAGAAAACCGCCACAAAGGTACACATCGCCAGGATAACCATGGCAATGGTGGAAGCGATCGAATACTCGTGCGAACTGAAGGCCGCTTTATAGGTATATGTGCTCAAGACTTCGGTGGAGCGCATGGGGCCGCCGCCCGTGGTCATCCAGATTAAGGTGAATTGATGTATCGTCCAAATAAAATCCAGCAAGGCCAGGCTAATGATAATCGGCTTTAGCTGCGGCAGCGTAATATTGAGGAATAGCTGCCAGGCATTGCCGCCGTCGACGCGTCCCGCCTCGTACAAGTCATCAGGAATGCCCTGCAATCCGGCCAGGAAGCTCACCAGGTAAAAGGGATAACCCGACCAAATGTTGATGAAGGTCACCGCGTTTAAGGCCAGCCGCCGGTCGGAAAGGAATTCCTGAAGCTCCTCGACCAGCCCCAGCTCAAGCAGGATAAAGTTGATCACCCCGTGCGGATTCATCAGCAGCCGCCACAGAATGGCGATAATCGACGCCGTGAAGACCCAGGGCAAGATGTAAATGACGCGGAATACCGCCTTGACGTTATTGCCCAGCAAGCGCGAATTTAGCAGCAAAGCGAATGACAGGCCGATGAAGAAGTGCGCCACGACGCTGGCAATCGAAAAGTACAGGGTGTTGCTCAGCGCGCCGCGAAACTTCCGATGCGTCAGCACTTCTTCGTAATTTTCCAAACCAACGAAGGTAGGCGTATTCTGGTTTACGATGACATTGTCAACCAGTGAATAGAGGAAAACCGTCACAATCGGCACAATGGTTAACGCCGCCAGCAAAAGCAGCGTCGGCGAGAGATACGCATAGGGCAGAAGCTTGCGCTTCCTGTGCGCCCACATAATATTCGCGGGTTCTGCGACTTGGTTTTTCGCCGCTGTCACCATGCCGGCTCCGATTGGACTGAGGCGGCCAGCCGCTCTGACCGGCCGCCTCAGCGCTACAACTTAGGGAAATAGCGCGTCGGGAAAACTTACTCGAATATGTCTTCCCACTCCTCTTGCGCGATTTCCAGGAATTCGCCCAGCTCCATTTCGCCGTCCAAATAGAATTGGAAGGGCTCGTCAAACTGACGCATCAACTCTTCCGCAGCCGGGAGACCGGTGAACTCGTTAGCCAGGAAGCCTTCCTGGAAGATCTCGAAGGCCGTCATGAAGAGCGGATCCGTCTGAATGAAGTCCGGCGTGGCGTTCACGTTGCCCGGGAAGGCATTCGCGATCGACGTCAGCTTGGAGTTGCCGTCGACGCTGGTCAGATAGTCGATCAGCTTCCAGGCCTCGGCCTTGTGCTCGGTGTTGGACGAAATGCCGATGCCCCAGGAGGCGTAAGGCAAGCCGCGCGGGCCATCATAGCCCTCAGCCGCCGGCAGCGCCGTGATGTCGAAGTTCAGATCCGGGTTGCGCTCGCGGATCAGCGTGAAGTGCGCCAGCGTGTTGATAATCATAGCCACGCGCTCATTCACGAACTCTTCCACTTTCTCGTTCTCCTTCATGGCGAAGGAACCAGGCGCGACCACACCGGCGTCATGCAAGTTCTTGATGTATTCCATCGTGCTTGCCAGCAACTCATTGTCGACCAGGTTAGGTTGGCCCATGTCGTCCAGCATGCTGCCGCCACTGGCCCAGACCCAGGACATGGTGTCATTCTGGATGCCGTTGGGCTGCTCCAGCGAAAGCGGCTGCGCCCAGCCGTAGACATTGTTGTCGGGGTCGGTCAGCGCAACGGCTGCCGCGGCGAATTCCGCACGAGTAGACGGCGGGTCAATGCCGGCCGCTGCCAGCATGTCCAAATTGACAAATACCGGATAGATGAAGTTGGCGATGGGGATCATATAGGTCTCCCCGGCCAGCTGAATCTGCGCCGCCAATTCACTGTCATCGTAGTCGGCATCGGCCATAGCCTGCGTCAGGCTGTGCAGCGCGCCTTGTTTCCACAAGACGTTTACCCAGGCGCCGTCCAGACCAACTACATCCGCCATCGTGCCGGTGGCCGCGCTGGCGATAATCTGGTCCTTTGTGGTCAGATAGGGCCCGCTGATCGTCTCCACTCTGATACCCGGGTTGGCCGCTTCAAAATCATCCAGAATCGCGCGGAACGAGCCTTCGGGCAATTCCGGCTCCCACCACTGCTGGAATTCCAGCACGACATCCTGCGCCATGCTGACGCCAGTCGTCAGCAGCAGCACGATCATCAACAAACCGACATACTTCTTCATTATTCTGTTCTCCTCATTGCATAAATGGATCACTACCGATGCCGCGCGGGGCTAAATTTCTCGCATTGGCGTAATTTTGCCCCGCCCTTCATTCCGGGTCAGCTTTCATATTGCTCCTCTCTTCATTTGCTATCGGATGTACGGACTAGCAACATCGCTGTGCAGAAACACAGCCTGGTATGTCTAAGAAAGCCTGACTTAGGCGCAGGGCGATGGCAGACCGCCGCCCACTGCACAGAGATTTCGAATTGGCGAGTTTTCCGAGAAACAAGTCAGGATACAAATAACGATTCCATATTCAAGCTGCCTACCCTTGAATTTGAGCACATCCTGGTAGCCTTGTCAAATTCTGCAGACTCTCGAGGCAGTCAGCCCGCGCGACGCGCCTGCCGGCACGGGATGCCGTCCTCATCGGCAAGGGACGGCGGCCCTCAAGAATTACGCATGCGGCCGCATTGAGGGCTTGCGACTGATTTTCGTAGTCTGTTTCGACTCTCAAGCATTGATTCAAACGCGCGAAGTCACATTTTCAATCCGCGCTATGTGCAAGATGCGCGATTCGTCAGCGAATATTAGAATAAAGTTGACGAGGACAGACCATGAAGAAACGCCGACTCGTGTTGGAAGCAAACGAACGGAACACGCTGGCGCCCTACGCGCTCTTCAGCGATGCTTCGCGCGGCCGCGTGCACCACGAAGCCGAGCCGCGCTATCGCACCGCCTTCCAGCGAGACCGCGACCGAATCGTGCATTCGGCCGCCTTTCGCCTGCTGGAGTACAAGACGCAAGTATTTGTCAATGACGCCGGCGACTACTACCGCACGCGCCTCACCCATACGCTGGAAGTAGCGCAAATCGGCCGTACGCTGGCGCGCGCATTGGGCGCAAACGAAGATCTGGTGGAGACCATCTGCCTGGCGCATGATCTGGGACACCCTCCCTTTGGGCACGCGGGCGAAGATGTCCTGAACCAATTGATGAGCGACCACGGCGGCTTCAACCATAATCATCAGAGCTATCGCGTGGTTACCAAGCTGGAACGGCGCTATCGCAACTGGGCGGGATTGAACCTCACGATTGAAACGCTGGAAGGCATCGCCAAGCACGAGACCAGCGACTATCGCCGCTCCTTCAGCGAGATCGCGCAAGAAACCGGCGCCAGCGTAGAAGCGCAAATCGCCAATATATCTGACGAACTCGCATATAACGCGCACGACCTGGACGACGGACTGCAAGCCGGCTTGATCCGCATCGACCAGATTGCCGAGCTCGACTTGTGGCGTCACGTTGTTGAGCGCATTAAGTGGCAGGGCAAGGTACTCGATGCAGTCTCGCGCCATCACATCATCCGCGAATTGGTCGGTCTGCTCGTGGATGATGTGCTTGACGAATCCCAGCGGCGACTGGCGGAATTACAGCCGGATTCGTCTATGGCCGTTCAGCTGCATTGTGATCCCGTTGTCTGCCACAGCGAAGCGCAACTAGAACAGGTTTCCCAGCTCAAAGATTTCCTTTTCCATAATATGTATCGCCACTTCCGAATTGTGCGCATGCAGACGCGCGCCGAACACTTTCTGGAGGCCTTATTCGCCAGCTACGTCAAACAGCCCTTGCAGCTGCCTGATGATTACCGCGCCAAGCTGAGAGATGAATCTGTGCATCGCGTGGTAGCCGACTATATCGCCAACTTGACAGACCGCAGCGCCTTGCACGAATTTCAGCAGCTATTCGACCCGATAACGAAGCCGTAAGCGGGGAGCATTCATGCCAGGTGAAACACTTCTCAATCAGCGCTACGAGCTTGTCGCCCAACAGGGCTCGGGCGGTATGTCCGTCATTTATCGCGCGCTCGATCGCATGCTGGGCCGGATGGTGGCTATCAAGATTCTGCGTCCCAATCTGACCAAAGACCCGGCCTTCCTGGAAAAGTTCCAGCAAGAAGCGCGCAGCGTCGCCATGATGTCGCACCCTAATATCGTCACCGTCCACGATGTCGGCAACGATGGCGCTACTTACTATATTGTCATGGAAATGATTGAAGGCGACGACCTAAAGAAGCTGATAAAGACACGAGGCGCGCTGCCCTTTGACAAAGCGCTTGAGCTCGCCATCCAGATTTGCGCCGGTCTGGGCTTTGCGCATCGCTCGCAGCTTGTCCATGCCGATGTCAAACCGCAGAATATCCTGATTAATCGCGAAGGCATCGTCAAGATCACCGACTTCGGCATCGCGCAAGCCTATACTGATACCATGCCGCAAACGCGCAGCGAAGTCGTTTGGGGCAGCCCGCACTATTTCGCGCCCGAGCAAGCGCGCGGGGAAAAACCCTCCCCGGCTTCGGACGTATATTCGATCGGCGTCGTGCTGTTTGAGATGTTTACCGGACGTTTGCCCTTTGTCGGCCCCACACAGCGAGACCTGGCTCTGGCGCATATTCAGGCGGAAGTTCCGCGCGCCATTGAGCTGAATCCGGAATTGCCGATCGAGCTGAGCAATGTCATCTATAAGGTCATGAGCAAGCGACCCAACGACCGCTACAAGCACGCCGACCAGCTTGGGCACATCCTGCAGCAGGTGCGCGAGCGCCGGAGAGGTTCAGCGCAGCAGACGGCCGCCGCTCGTATGGCGCCGCCCACCGTGACCAGACAGCAGCCGGCGCCTAGAAGTCCGCAACCCATTGCGCCGGTGGCGTCCAATTTCAGCGCTCCGGCCGCGCCCGTTCCTCGCCGCGCCGCTCCACCACAGGCGCCCTCAGGTGGCGTCGGTCCCTTGCCCGAGGGCGGCGTCTCCAGCGGCCTTCCCGCAGCGCCCAACCCGCCGAGCCAGCTCTTTAACCCGGACGGGACGATCAACGTCGACGCCACCGGCGGCTACTCCGGCCCCTTCCTGCCGCAACGGCAAGCCAAAGGCGAAGGCGCGGATATCGTAACCATCCTGCTGGTGATTCTGGCTTTCCTGGCCGTGGCCGGACTAGTGCCGCTTTACCTGCTGGGCGTATTCCCGCTGATCTGATGGTCAGCGAATTCTGAACTGGTCAGCCAGTTGCTCGCTGCTCATATGGATCAGCACTCTGCGCCCGCGTGGGGAGGACAGGGGGTTGGGGCAGCGCTCGAGCCGCGCGATCAGCGAACGCGTCTCATCGATGGTCATTATCTGTCCCGAACGCACTGCGATCGCGCCGGCCAGCGCTTTGATCACGTTCTCCAGCTGAGGCTCGGCGCCGCGCAGCTGCTCCAGCATGCGGGTCATCAGTTCATCCAGTTGCAGTCCCGCAGCGGCTTCCGGCAGCGAACGGCAGGCGAAGGCGTTGGGTCCAAACAGCTCTATCTCGAAACCTAGGGCCGCCAGCTGATCCCCGACCGATTCCAGAAGTAGCGCATCTTCGTGCGAAAGCAAAACGGTTTGCATTTCCGCTTGAACCTGGCTGGATATCCGACCTTGCGCATGATCCTCGGTTAACTGCTGATAAATTACGCGTTCGTGCGCTGCGTTCTGATCAACCAGATAAAGGCCGGCGGGGCCCTCGGCGACGATATAGGCAGCGCCAACTTGCCCCACCACGCGCAGAATCGGCAAAGTGCGCGGTCTAGCCGACGGTTCGGCTAATTCCGGCACGTATTGCAGTCCTTGCTCGTCAACGAGCGCTGTGCCGCTTTCGCGCTGCCAGGGCGGCTGCAGCGGCTTGTACTCGATGTATTGGTCGGTAAATCCGCTGGCCGACCACAAATCGTCCACAGGCTCGCCATCGGCTTGCTCAAGTATCGCCTCGCGCACGGCGCGCTGCACCGCCAGAAATACTTGCTGCGAGTCGCGAAAACGAATCTCGGCTTTTGTCGGATGCACATTCACGTCGACGAAATCAGGCGGCGTTGTGATCAAGAGTACAGCCAGCGGGAAACTACGTTCTTTCAGCAAGCCGTCATAGGCCTGGATCACGGCGTGGGTGAGCGAACTGTCCTGGATCGCCCGCCCGTTGACAAACAAGATGATGCGGTCGCGCCTGGCTCGGCTCAGCGTAAGGTTGGAGGTGAAGCCGCTTATGCTGATGGCCACCCGTCCATTGCCGGCCCGCTCCTGCCCCTCGACCGCGACCATGCAATTGTATTCCCGCAAGCCGAAGGCTTTGGCTACGACATCCGCCAGCTGGCCACTGCCTGACGAATGAAACCGCTCACGGCCATCTTGCACCAGTACGAAGGCAACCCCCGGATAGGCCATCGCGTATCGCGCCACCACCCAATGTATATGGCGTTTCTCGGTAGCATCGTTCTTCAGGAATTTCAGACGGGCCGGCGTGTTGTAGAACAAGTTCTCGACCGCGACAACCGTGCCAGCCGGCGCGCCGATCGGCTGACAGCGGTTGATGCCGGCGCCGGATGCGAAACGAACGCCCATTGCTTCATCGCGATGCCGCGTCACAATCGTGGCCTTGCTTACTGCGGCCAGGCTCGACAGCGCTTCGCCGCGGAAACCCAGAGTCCGCAGCGCTTCCAGCTCTTCAGCTGAGCGAAGCTTGCTGGTGGCATGCCGCTTGAAAGCCAGCTCAATCTCTTCGGGACGGATGCCCGAGCCATTATCGCTGACCCGCAGCATGCGTCGGCCGCCGCCGCTGGTCTCAATATGAACCGAGGTTGCGCCGGCGTCGATGGCGTTCTCGATGAGCTCCTTCACGGCTGACGCGGGCCGCTCGACAGCTTCGCCGGCGGCGATCCTGGCGACTACATCGTCCGCCAGTATTTGAATCGGCATTTCAGGGCCTTTGGCGCTTATCGCTACGAATCAAAACGAGTATAACAGAATCCACGCCCGAGTAAGCGAAAGTAAGTCATGCAAATACTTACCACAGAGTACACAGAGGATACACAGAGTACACCGAGTAAAGCAGTTAAGTGATCGTATGCCAGCGACAGCTCCTCTTTTGTTCGATGGCTGCCTAACTTGCGGCAGTATCGCAATAATATAGAACCCTCTGTGTCCTCTGTGTGCCCTCGTGAGCCTCTGTGGTAAAGGAACGACGTCCTTGAAACAGGATTTGCATTATTTACCTGGTTCTACTCCTGTTGCCGCGGGCGATTCAATCCTTGAATGCGGCCACGCCCGCTGCTATACTGCGGCTGCGAAATGCGCCACCCTAGCTCAATTGGCAGAGCGATCGCTTCGTAAGCGATAGGTTATGGGTTCAAGTCCCATGGGTGGCTCAGATTTCGCAACGCTAAAGCAGTGTTATACAAACCGAATACGATAAGGCTTTGATCGGGAAAAGTAAGCGAATCCGTTCGCGTCAGAGAATGTGGGTCATTGGCTGAAAGCCCATTCGCGAACAAGCGCAGAAAGTCACCCGGGAGCTGCTCGAAAGAACGCGTCAGCTAGTAGAATCGAGCCGGTTTACGCCCGTCATCGCGTCTTGAGCGCAGTGGATTGACGTCCACTGAAACAAGGTGGTACCGCGGAAGTCAGCCTTTCGTCCTTGTGCAGGATGGAAGGCTTTTTTGTTGTGTGAGAGGAGATCGACCCTATGAAAGCGACTGCGGAAAGCAACATGCCGCGTAATTTCAGCTTTGCGGAAGCCGAGCCGCGCCTTTACGACTGGTGGCTGGAGAACGGCTGGTTCAAGCCGGAAGCCGCGCCTGAGGATGCCGAGCCCTTCGTCATCAGTATGCCGCCGCCTAACGTCACCGGCAGCCTGCATATCGGCCACGCGCTCTTCACCGCGCTCGAAGATCTGATGATCCGCTACGAGCGCATGCGGGGCAAAGCCGCCTTATGGCTGCCCGGAACCGATCACGCCGGCATCGCCACGCAGCTGCAAGTGGAAAAGATGCTGCGCGATGAAGGGACCAGCCGCGAAGAAGTTGGCTACGAAGAGTTTCTCCACCGCACCTGGCAATGGAAAGAAGAACAGGGTGGCACGATCATTCGCCAGCTTAGACGGCTCGGCGCCAGCTGCGACTGGGATCGCGAGCGATTCACGCTGGACGACGGGCTGTCAGCAGCAGTCATGCAGGCCTTTGTCACCTTGTGGGAGCAGGGGCTGATCTATCGCGGACCGCGGCTTGTCAACTGGAGCCCGGGCCTGCAAACCGCCGTTTCCGATCTGGAAGTCGAGTCTAATGAAGAAGAAGTCACGCTCTACTTCTTCAAGTACCCGGTCGAAGGCGGACAATATCTTCCCGTCGCCACCACTCGACCGGAGACGATTCTCGGTGATACCGCCGTCGCGGTTCATCCGGACGACGAGCGCTACAATCACCTGATCGGCAAGCGCGCTTATGTTCCGATCCTCGAGCGCGAAGTCCCAATTATCGGTGATGACTACGTCGATATGGATTTCGGTACCGGCGCCTTAAAAGTGACACCCGGTCACGATTTCAACGACTACGAACTGGCGCAGAAGCACGGCCTGGAATTGCTTAATATCCTGAACAAAGACGCCAGCATGAACGCCAAGGCCGGCAAGTACGCTGGATTGGATCGCTACGACTGCCGCGCGCAACTGTGGGGCGATATGCAAGACGCGGGTCTGGTCATCAAGACCGAGCCGTATGTCACACGCATTCCACGCAGCCAGCGCGGCGGGGAGGTCGTCGAGCCGATGATGAGCACGCAGTGGTACGTCCGCATTCAGCCACTGGCCGACAAAGCCATCGCCGCTGTGCGTGACGGCCGCATCCGCATCGTGCCCGAGCGCTTTGAGAAAGTCTATTTTCACTGGCTGGAAAACATTCAGGACTGGTGCATCAGTCGCCAGCTCTGGTGGGGACATCGGATTCCGGCCTGGTATCGCGAGAAAGACGGCGACCCGCAAGGCGAGATCTACGTCGGCCGAGAAGCCCCGAGAGGCGACGGCTGGACGATGGAACAGGACGTGCTTGATACCTGGTTCAGCAGCGGTCTGTGGCCCTTTAGCACACTGGGCTGGCCCGAAGAATCAGTCGACATGGAGCGTTTCTATCCCACGCAGGTCATGGAGACCGGCCATGACATCCTCTTCTTCTGGGTCGCGCGTATGATCATGATGGGTTTGTGGTTCACGGATGAAGCGCCCTTCCACACCGTCTATTTACATGGTCTGGTGCGGGCGGAAGGCGGCAAGAAATTCAGCAAGACCCTGGGCAACGCCATTGATCCACTGACGGTCGTCGACGAACTCGGCGCCGATCCGCTGCGCTTCACTTTAATTACCAGCGGGACGCCCGGCAACGACTGCCACCTGGATGAAACGCGCCTGGATCACAGCTTCCGCTTCATCAACAAAATCTGGCAGATGACGTCGTTTATAAACATGAATCTTGAGGGCGAGCTGGAGCTAGGATTGCTGCCATCCGAAGCAATGGACCTGGCCTCGCGCTGGATCGTCAGCCGCCTGCATCGGCTCATAGCAAATGTTCAGTACCTCTTCGACATTTATCAGTATGGCGAAGCGGGCAACCAGATCCTGGCTTTCATGTGGGACGAGTTAGCGCCTTTCTACCTGGAGATCAGCAAGCATGCTCTTTATCAGGGCAGCGCGGACGAGAAAGAATCCACGCGCCGCGTCCTCGTCCATGTTCAAGACAACTGCTTGCGTCTGCTGCACCCATTCATGCCCTTCATCACTGAAGAGGCCTGGCGCTACCTCCCTCACGAAGGCGAGGCGTTGATCTTGGCGGACTGGCCCAAAGCCGACGATCAACTGATTGACGATGATATCGAGGCGCGAATGCATTCATTTCTGGATGTCGTTCGCGAGATTCGCAATACCCGCGGAGAGTACCAGGTAGATCCGGGTCGGCGAATCGGCGCAATAGCGCAGGCCAATCAGGCAACGTCCAGCCTTGCCGAAAATGAGCATATCCTGCAGCGCCTATGTAATGTCGAGGCGCTCGAATTGATACCGCCCGAGCAGGACGCGCCGCCCAATGCCGCGAGCATCGTGGTTGGCGATATGTCGCTATATTTGCCGCTTGAAGGCATGCTGGACCTGGATGCCGAGTGCAAGCGACTGGCCAACGAGGAGGCGAAACTGCAGCAGCAGCTTAAGCGAACCGAGTCCATGCTGGGCAACCAGAAATTCGTCGAGCGCGCCCAACCCGCGGTGGTACAACGTGAGCGAGACCGCCTGGCCGATCTGGAAGCAGCGCTCGCGCAAATTCGGGAGCGGACGGCCAGTCTCTGCGAATGATGGCTGGGACGCCCTCGCAGCGCCGACTGGCGATTTGCCTACGACAGCATCCGCGAATTCAAGCTTGGCGCCGCCATTCGATATAATGGAGTTGAAGCGAACACCATCATTGAGGGCTATGATTGACGGACAGCCGTAAGACCTGCCCAATCTGCGCTGCGCGCAATCACCGAAATGCGGTGCTCTGCGCCACCTGCGGAACGACTATTGCCGAGGTCGCGCCCGATGAAGACGCCGACGGCCGAGAAGCGCGAGCGGAGATTTACGATTACCGCTTTGGCGAGACCGATCTGGCGGAAGCCTCGCTAACGGGCAAGGGTCGCCTTTTGAGCGCAATCTTTATCGCGCTGCTGCTGTCCGTGGCTGGCGCGCTGGCCGTCGCCGTACGATTGACTAGTCAGATGCACGACCACCCGGCGATCAGCGCCGACGCACCAACCATCTCCCCAACACGATTGATGGCGCCGTCAATCACGCCCGGTACACCGACAGCAACCTTCACCATCAGCCCCATCCCGTCGCCGAAACCCAGCGAAACGTCGACGCCGGCGCCATGCATCCGACGGGTAGCGGCGGGCGACTCGCTGATCGCCATCATTCTGCGTTGCGGGCATAGCAACCTTGATATCCTCCCGACCGTCATGGCGATCAACAACATCGCTGATGAAACTCGTATTCAGATCGGTCAAGAAATCTCGGTGCCCCACCCGTCCCCAACCGTCGACCCGGCCGCCACGCCGGAACCGGAAGACTCCGCCGCCGCCGCGACCGGAAGAGAGGAACTGACGCGGCTGGCCTTCGATCCATTCGCGCCCACGCTGACGCCAACGCTGTTGCCGGGGCTAATGTGGTACGTCGTGCAGCCCGACGATGACATGATATACGTAGCCGCAATTCACGAGATAAACATAAAGACACTCGCGGACCTGAATCCGGAGATATCGTTTAGCTTATGCGACTTCGGCGAAGTCTATGGCGGGCCGGAATGCACCGTACAGTTGTTTGTGAACCAGAGGATTCGCGTGCCAGCCCCCGCGCCGACGGCGAGCGCAATCCCGACCTCGTCGGGAAGCGAAACGCCCACGCCACCGCCGACAGCCACATTCAACGCCCCGCTAGCACAAAGTCCTGCCGATGAGGCCTTCTTTTCGCCGCATGAGCAAGTAACCTTGCGCTGGGTTGGTACGGGCGCGCTTGACGTAGGTCAAGTTTACCGAATCTCCCTGTCGAATATTGACAGCGGCGCGCATTTCACAGCCGATACACAAGAGTTGTTCTTCATTATTCCGTCAGAGTGGCAGAGCCCGGACGCGAGCAGCCAAAGGTATTCCTGGCAGGTAAGCGTCTACGATACGAATTCGGCCGCGATTTCATATGCCACAGATACGCGCGCCTTTGTTTGGCAAGGCAGGGGACAGCCCGAAACATGAGAAAGTTCCTGTTTGTTTCGTTCCTGGGATTGTCGTTGTTCTTGGCTTCAGGCTGCAATATCAGCCAGCCAAGAATCGGCCCGTCGCCAACCAACGAGTCTGAAGCCATCGTAACGATCGCGCCACAGCTTAAAGCGACTGCCACACTCGTATCGCCAACAGCGACCAGCACAAGGTCTCAGCCAGCGGCAGCAACGGAATCTCCAACTCATGCCCCTACCGCAACCGTCATCGCTGCTTCTCCAACGGCAACCCTGCCTTACTTTGAATACCTGGTCGGCGAAGGAGAGACGCTATTCTATATCATTCAATTGCCGCAGCACGGCTACGGCTACGAGCCCAATGTGGCGGCGACCGTTGTGGCGCTGAACGCCAATATCCCCGATGCCGACTCAGTGCGCGGCGGCATCACCATTCGCATTCCGCGGCCGACACTGACGCCTACTCCGCTGGGCGCGGAAGCAACTCAAGAGCTGCTGGCGACTATCGGCGCGGACGACTCCTCAGGTGTAGTATTGCCTTCGGGCGCGACCGTCGGCTGCCATATCGTGGAGGCGGGCGACGCCATCATTGGCGTTGCGGTCCAGAACAATACAACTCTGGAAATCCTTCATGGACTTAATCGAGACTTGAACTGGTTCGGCTGTAACTTTACGCTCCCCAGCGGCGGCGAAAATTGCGCGCCTAATCTAAGCATAGGTCAATGCGTCCGCGTTCCACTGCCGACGCCCTTGCCCACCAAGTTCCCCACGCCCACCGGCAGGGAAACAGCCACGCCGACCGCAACCAAGTTGGCGCCTCGTCTTGTCTACCCCCTTGACGGTCAAGAGATTCCCCACGCGCCCTTGCTCGTTCAGTGGGTGGGCCTTAGCGGCATGAATGATCTTGACGAGTATTTGGTGGAATTGGTCGACCAAACGACCAACCAGACGCTGCGAAATGTAACCCGCGCCAATTCATTCCAGGCGCCAACTGCCTTCATGCCCAACGACGGGCGGTCACATGACATGCAGTGGCGGGTATCGGTGGCGCAAGTAGACGAGCGTGGAATCTATAATTACGTCGGCGAAGAAGGCGCCTGGCGCACTTTCCGCTGGCTTGGCAGGTGATTCCCCTGGTTCAAAGCGCGGCGCAAGTGACAGCCCGGCCCGCGCCATGCTGCAAAAGTTCACGCGCGACAATGTTTCTGCCGAGCGTCCTCAGGCTGACTTTGATTTTGGCACGTCGCTAAACGAAGCGTAAACCGGGCGTCTCTCGCCAGCCGCGTCGATGAGACTGAAGAAACAAGCTTCATCATCGCCCGCGGCGCAGCCATTGAGATTGTACAAGAACATCGCCGAGACATTTTCCATCTTCTGCACAATAGAATAAGCCTGCGATACGTACAGCGCCTGTTCATCTTCGCTCGTGTATGTCAACCACTCGAACCCGCTGGATGGCTCCGCCGTATTGGCGCCGTCGCCGGTGCCCCAACCCATTTGCGTGACAAATATCGGAATATCACTGTATCCGTTTATGCTCAGGACCTTGGTGTAGAAGTCCAGAAGCTCGGGCAGATATTGCAGGAACGATTCATAATGCGAGTCTACGCCCGGCGGCTTGTCACAGCACACCAAGGTCGGCGGAACAGCCGATGCGCTGAATACCGCGCCAATCGCGTCGCTGCTGGCCGCCGCACCCTGGTCCAGCATCCCCTGGAGGAAGGTGCCGGTATCAATGGAATTATAGCCGTCGGAATAGCCAACAGGCGCCAAACCCGCGCTGATCACCAACGCGCGGTCGTCGTGCGACTTGATAGCGTCATAGGCGACTTTTAGCAGCTGAACGTAGTAGCCAGCGCCCAACTGAACCTCATCGGGGATGCCGTAGTCGCCGTCGTCAGTCAATTCCGGTTCTCGGACGTAGACCGGCGCCGTCCAATACTTCAGCAGATTGGGCGACTTCCAGATTTCGTAGGCATCCACCAGCCCGGCGTAACGCGTAACCAGATTCGTCAAGAAGCTGGCAAAATCGGCCAATTCTTCCGGCGGGCCGCCATATTCGCGCATGGTGCTATTCAGCTTGTCCGTATACCGTGTTCGGCTCCAACCCGGCGCATCATAAATGTTCAGCAGGATCTTCACATCTGTCAGCTCGAACGCGGCGACCATCGCATCCAGCGCCTGATAATCGTAAATCCCCGGCTCAGCTTCCAATTCGGCCCATGAAACATCGATTTTGACCCAATCAACGCCCAATTCGGACACCTGCTCCACCAAGGCGTCGACCTCGTCCGGGTCGGCGAAAACCTGAAGCCCAATGCCGAAATCAGGACGCGCGAAGGACCCGATGGGCGCCGGCACTAGAATCGCGTCGCCCAGCTGGATCAGGCTCGGGTTGGCGATGCCGTTGAGCGACCGCAAGAACTCTACGGTGGTTTCATAAGTCTCAGCAATTTTGGTCAGCGAATCGCCGGCCCGTATCACATGTACCTCAAGTGCGGCGTTCTCCGGTTTGGGCACCAAAATCGCTTCACCCACTTTCAAGTCTCGCGCGTCCGCCAGGCGATTGATCACCTGCAGCGCGGACAAGCTGACATCATAGCGTCTGGAGATGCTGTATAGCGAATCGCCGGTTTCAACAATTACTGTGTCAAAAATTGTCTCGTCGATTCTCGGTACTATTATGCTCCGCCCAACCTCCAAATCGCGACCGCCCGCGACGCCATTCAGCGCCCGCAATTGCGCCACCGTCGTGTTGTAGCGCCGAGCTATATTGAAGAGACTGTCGCCCGGCACAACGACGTAGACTGAATAGATGTTCTCGTCAATCCGCGGTACCAACAAGATCTGGCCGACCTCCAGATGAAGAGAGTCGGTCAAAGCGTTAAGGGAAATCAATGTTTCTTCCGTAGTGGCAAATCGCCGCGAAATACTGTAAAGCGAGTCAGCCGCGGTAACTTTGTATGTTTCAAACTTGGTCTCGTCAATGTTCGGCGCCAGGATACTTGCGCCCGGGACCAGCTCACCCTCATCGGCGATGCCATTGAGCGATTTCAATACAGAAACCGTCGTATTGTAGCGCCGCGATATGCTGTCGAGCGATTCGTCCGGAGCGACCTCATGGACCAGCAGATCCGATTCATTGACACTCGGCACAATAAGCAACTGCCCGGCCTCGATGTGGGTGCTGTCGACGATTTCGTTAAGTCCTTGAATAATGCCGACGCTGGTGTTAAATCGTTTCGAGATTGCAAACAAGGTATCGCCCGGCTGGACCTCGTACACTTCCACAAATGCACTGACGCCGGTGGGCAGAAGAATGCTCTGCCCAGCGAAGATTTGCTCGCCTTCCGCGATTCCATTGATCTGTCGGATATCCGCTATAGTGGTATTAAATGCTTCCGCGATGCTAAACAATGAGTCGCCGCTCTGTACAATGTAGGCGTCGTAGGCGGCCGGCAGCGCTTCTTCCGACGCCGCCGCGCCAGGGTCGGAACCAGAATCTTGAGCTGCTCCACTGAATACTAATAAGAGCGCAAGGAACGCCGCTATTATGACATGGTTAATACGTTTCATAGCTCAAACCTTAGACTCTATAGGGAATCGCCCCTAAGAGCAGTCTACAAGCGAGAACGATTCTGTGCCAATGAGATTGCAACTATTGCGACTGCTGCGCTTTTCAGGCTGCAATCTCGAATGCGCAGAGCGCAAAGGAATCAGTTCCGTCAGCCAGGAGCAAGCGTTCGCCGCTGTCCGGCTCATACCAGCCGATGAGAATCTCGTACTTGCCTTCATCCAGAGACGAAGCAGGCAAATAGTATACCTCGCGGAAAACGTCGGCATGCGCCCAAGTGGTCGCGTCCAGCCGACCTTCCTGCGGATACTGATCGTCTTGGGTCCGCAGTCTCCTGCCCGCAGCGCCCGGCGCGGGTCCGTATACGTGCACAAATGATTTCAAGGGCTGCGATGACTGCGCGATCGGCCGCCAATAGACGCGCAGCAACAGTTCGCCGCTGGGCAAGGGATCAGCGCAGATATCGTAGCCCAACAAGGATACGACTTCACCATATTGAGCTAATTCGCCAAGCGTCGTGTCCGAAACGGTCCAATGCTGGTACTGTCGAATGGGCAGGCCGGAGGCGTCTGCATACAATACTTCCTGCATGTTTGCCTGCATCCACTCAACAACTACGCCGGAGTTTTCCCACCCGGCTTGCTCCTTGGCAACGACGTAGATGCTGCCGTACTCGCTACTCAGTCGGCTGAGAGCCGCGTTGATTTCAGCAGCGGGCTGGTCGGGCTTAGTGGGTAAACCAATGTCCCGGGCGGCGCCATTGTAGTAGTAGCCAAATGCGGGATCCACCGCCAGTTGGATGACCAAATCGCTGTCTTCCACCCGCGAATTCAGAAATTCTCCCAGCTGGTCCCAGGCCGGCGACTTTCGGAAAACCGGATTGTTGAAGTGGGCATCCAGCGTCAACAGCGCAAATACGAACCAAGGCAAAGCAATTATGATTGTCAGCGGTCCCCGGGCTATTCTGACTCGACGGGCGAGCAGTTTCGCGATCTGGCTGCTGCCAATCGCCAGCAACAGCATGAATCCGGGCACGGAAGAGAGCACGTAACGCGGATGGAACAAGTTGTATCGTTGCGAAACTATGCCAAGCAGAAGCAGCGGAACTACTGCCGTCAGAACAGCAAAGCTGAAGGCCCGTGCTGATTGCCGGTAGACAAGGTATGCCGCAACAACAAGAATCAGTGACAGTCCGAGTCCGACCGCTGGCAATTCAAACGGTAACGTACTCCCTAAGACCAAGTAGGGAACGAATCGCGCGATATAGTCGGAAATGTCAAAAGCTTGAACGAGTCCCGGATAGTATTCAATAAATCCCTGCCTCACTTGAATGAGTATCAGGCCGGCAACCAGCAATAAGGCCATAACCAGCTGAATCACAAACAGACGCCTGAGAAAACGCCAATCTCGCCAACGATGCAGAAACGCGAAAACTGCCAGCGCAACAGTGGTGAACCATTCAGTGTAGATTGTCAAAACCGCGAAGCCAGCCACTGCGGCATAAAGATTCCAGTCAGCGTGACGCGCCTTGTCGATAACACGCAGTCCGAGCCACAAGGCAACAGCGCTTATGCCGCCCCAATAAGCGTAGTTGCGAAACTCCTGGCTGTGCCAAATCTCGAAAGGATGCGCAGCCCACATAAGGCCCGCAAGCAGCGCAAGGTCTAGTCGGCCACACAGCCTCCAGGCGAGCGCGATCATAGCCGGAACGCCCAATATATTTCCGAGCACAGAGAGATAGCGTAAAGCGAATACTGAGTCGATCCCGCCGATTATGTGATTCCATAAACGGCCTATCGCGTAGACTAGCGGCGTATGCGGCTCGCCATGAGCGATTTCGCTCAGCGAAACGCGCAGCGGAGTATCGGCCCAATACAAGACGCTGAAGGCTTCGTCGCCGCGCAAAGGCACAGCCTGCAGATGGTGAACCCGCAGTCCGAACCCTACCAATATAGCAATAATGGTGACGACCAGGCTGTACGGTCGAAGCAGAGGCATGCTCGCTTAGATAGTTGCTTCTTCGAAATCTTGAATCTGCTCGTCGCTTAGCGGCATCAAGCTCGCGTTTTTTGCCTCGCCCGCCGAATCGTTCAACAGGCGCTTGGCATCCCGCATGAATTCTTTGAGATTCGGGCTCCGCTTCGGATCAGCATACAATACCGGTATCTCAGGCTCAGTTTCGATCTCTACCGCTGCCGAAGGATCGACAAATACTATCAAGCTCTGTACTTCTACATCGTCTGCGACATCGTCAATCGCATTTTGTATGTACTCCCGCGCAATCTCAGCATCACGCAGCGGCTTGCCTATGCCATCAAATCGGATCAACGAAAACAGCTTGCTGATCAGATTGCGCTTGCTGTGAAACTTGCCGTCGCGAAAGCTAAACTGCTGATCGTGCCAACGCGTGACAATGGCGAATACACCTTGTGGGCAGATCAACACATGACGAACCGGGAAGTGATAGTAGTTGTAAAGGATGCTCTTATTGCTCAAGCCCTTCAGTCCGTCCTCGATCGCCTTTTCCGGGCGGGGTACACGCGCCCACAGATTGGTCATTCTGACGGAGAAAATCGTCAGAATGAAGGCAACTGGCAATACGGCGGATTGCGCAAATAATGTCAGCGTATCCGGCGTTTGATTTGTAAACAGCGAGGCGTTGATAACGACGAATCCCAGAATCAGCGCGCCGAACGTACCGAAGAACAGATAATTCGTAATCTTGCGATTTCGCCGGGCCAGCTTCTTGTTTGTTACGACTCGCATCGTGTGTCCTCAGTCAGGCGGATTCCTGTGCCTTATGCGCCTTCATTAGTTGTTCTAATTTGCCAGACATACTCGTATCGCAGCCTGGTTCTTACGTATGTCTGATTCAAGCGTTTCTACCAGCTTTCCTCTTGGCCTCAGGAACCACGCTTCCAGCAAATCCCAATGTTCGTCCGAAACCGCATTCAAGATACGGGTGGAGATATCCGACCGATTTTCAGTTGAAATATCAAACGCACGCTCCAAGTCTTCTATGGCATCAATAATAGCTTCGTCTTCGCCTTCGTATCTGTGATCAAATCTGTATTTGCAATTCCTGAATTTCCCTGTCAGTGGCGGCGGCTCACACTTGTCGTAACCCGGCGGCAGGCTAAGCACGTATTCCGTGAACCAAACATTGTCGCCCTCGTCAATTTCATCGACCTCATTATCATAATCCACAGTCACCTGCAATCGGTGCAAGTCGCCGATGTAGGTCTCGACATAGAACGGTCCAAGTTCATAAAACTGGCGGGCGCCGGGTCCCAACTGGCTAGTGCCGATATCAAAGGTGTTCTCATCCGTCACAATTGATGAGGAAACGTGAATATTCTGAATGGCGATAGTGATATGACTGTCGTCAGTGTCGAACCAGTCCTGTCCCGTATTCACAATAGGCGCTTGTATAGACGCGCGATTTCCACAGTACAGCGGGTGCGGATTGACCTGCGTCCAGCCGACAACCAGATTCACGTTCTGCGGCGAGTCCTCAGTCTCCGGAACAAAATACGCCAGGTAATTCGCCACCGTGACTTCGGCGCAGATTATGTCATTGAATCGCACTGACGGCAGGATATGCCACTTTTCTGGCTCAGGATTTGGTTCGGCTTGGGCGCGAATCTCGCCCAGCACCGCCCGCTCCAGGTCGCCTTCAGCCACGCTCATGCAGTGTGTCACTGGCACCGGAAGCGTATTTACCGCGCCCGCCACATGCTGTTCTGGCGGGATCACGGCCGACAGCTTGTAGAGCGCGCCGATTCGCAGCAACTCAAGATTCTGATTCTGGGGCTGAGCCAGCGGCGACGGCGCATGGAATTCATCCGTAACGATACAGTCCAAGGTAAATGAGGAACCGGCCGAGATTTCGATATCTTCCGGATCGAACAGCAAGCTAGCGCAATTGCTGTAGGGCTGCATAATTGAAGTGTCTTGCGCTACATCCGTAAATACTTGCCGACCTAGCGGTACGCCAACCGCAACTTCCTCATACTCGGCGTCGCGCAATTCCGCCGTAATACGAGCAATACCGTCCATGGCAATATTGACTGGCTCGCTGCCATCGCCTGGACCAAGCACCTCTGCGCTGGACAACGCCGCCAAATCGAAGATTCCGCCCGCCGTCCAGGCCCAATACGTTAGCACTGACGCCCCGGAGGTATCGGCGTGGAATCTGAAGCCGACCGGCAAGTTGAAGCCGACCCACACCACTGGCGCGGTGATAATCGCTGGCTCGCTCAATTCGATCCGGTTGACGCCAATCTGCTCTAACGCAACGGCCTGTCGATATACAAGCGTGGCATCCACGGGCGAGCCGCCGTTGGCGTCCTGATACACCAATAAGTCTATAGCGCTGCCGGGCACAGGGGTGTCCACAGAGATGCTAAGCGCATCCAGGGCGACCGGCAGCGTCACACCAAGCGGAGTCAGATCAAAGCCGTTGATGACCACCGATGATTCCCCTTCAATAAAGAAGACCGCGTTGCCATCGCCGATGTTGTTGCTAAGCAAGGTATCGCCCGCCACCGCCGGGAAGGCAATCAAGAGGAAGGCGAAAGCAAACACGCCGAATGCAACCACCGTACTTTTAGCACTTTTGCGCATCATACCATTCACCTCAATGTCCCCGCGCCTCTACAACTGCTAATTGTAGGTTCGTTTATTGCATTGGTCAAGCAGCCGACGAGGTCTGGCTTAGTCGTAGGTACGCTACTATAATGTTTGCGTTATGCGATAACTAGCGAAAGATTGCCATGTCAGAGTTCGCACTGGTGTTTGCCGTTCTGGCTTTGGTCTTGGGCGGGTATTGGGCGCTCGTCATATTTCCCAAACAGAGAGCCTTTCAGCATAAGCAGAAGGTTGTGCGCTCGCTGCATGTTGGGGACGAAATCGTAACCTTTGGCGGCATCGTCGGCAAGATCGTCGAGATTGATGCGGACGGCGGCATCGCCCAGGTCGAGATCGCGGACCGTGTCACGATTCGATTGCTGACCGCAGCGCTGCAACAAGTGTACGATCCCAAGGAATACGCCTATAACGCCAATATCGGCATCAAAGAGCGGCAGTCCGAGATTTCCAAAACCTGAACATGACGACTGAGAAGGAAGGCGGCCAGCAATGAGCAGTCATGCTCGATGGCTAATTGTCATTGTATTACTGAGCCTATTCTGCCTGTGGGTGGCCTCTCCGCCGGAATTCAAGGGCGTACAGACGGAAGCCTGCGCCTCAGCGGCCGGCGACATACCTACGGACTTGAAATGTTCGGAAAACTTAGTCATAGACGCAAACGGGGATGGAACGAACGAATTTGTACTGAACATAACACAAAGCCTCGGCCTTGATTTGGTCGGCGGCTTACGCGTTCTCTTGCAGGCCGATATCGCCGCGGAAAACTTTACGCCGGAAGATTTGAGCGAAACGGCAAACAATGTATCACGGCGTGTGAATGCGCTGGGGCTGACGGAAGCGACAGTGCAAGTTCAAGGCCGCGACCGAATTCTGGTGGAACTGCCCGGCGTGCGCGATCCTCAACAAGCCATCGCGACCATCCAGCAGACAGCCCTGCTCGAGTTCGTCGATTTCGGCGGCTTGGCGAATCAGGTCCGTTCCTTGGTAGGCACTGAAATTGTCACCAGCGAACAAGTCGATCTGCGCAAGAACACCGTGCTGGCGGAAGGCGAAGAAGACCCGCTGGCGCAACGGCGCGCGCATCCGGTCAGCGGCCTGCCCTTCCGCACTGTCATGACCGGCGCCGGCTTGCAAGCGGCCAGCGCGGTTCTGTCACCGCCACAAGGTACCGGCGGCCCCGAGTGGATGATCAACTTCGAGATCAAAGAAGAGTTTCAGGGAATCTTCGGCGGCTTCACTCGCGAGCGCATCGGCGAACCGATGGCGATCGTGCTTGACGGCGAAGTCTTGTCCGCGCCCATCATCCAGGCGGAGCTTCCCTCAGGCGGCGTTATCACCGGACAATTCACGGAAGACGAAGCCAATACCCTGGCGCTGCAATTGCGTTCCGGCGCTCTGCCGATTCCGCTGCGCATTGAAAGCACACAGGAAGTTGGCGCTACGCTGGGCCAGGAGTCAGTGAGGTTGAGCGTCCAGGCCGGCGTGATTGGCGTGATCGTCGTCCTGGCCTTTATGCTCATCTATTATCGGCTGCCCGGTTTCGCTGCCGATCTCGCGCTTATCGTATTCATTTTGTTGAACATAGCGGTCTTCAAGTTGCTGCCGGTGACGCTGACCCTGCCCGCAATCACCGGATTCCTCATCTCAATCGGCACGGCGGTCGATGGCAATATCCTGATTTTCGAACGAATAAAGGAAGAGTTGCGCGCTGGTCTGCCGCTGGATGCGGCCCTAAGAGCCGGTTTCGACCGCGCCTGGACCTCGATTCGCGATTCGAATCTGTCCACCATCATCATCTGCGGCATCCTCTTTATGTTCGGGCAGACGCCGGGCGCCAGCATCGTCGCCGGTTTTGCAGTCACGCTGGCGATCGGACTGGTGTTGAATCTGTTCACGGCCGTCATCGTGACGCGCACCTTCCTCTACGTCCTCGTCAGCATTTTCCGCAGCACGATTTCGCAAAACCGCGCTTTGCTAGGCGCCTAAGGGTAAGGAACCATGTTCAATATCGTACAGAAACGCCGCTGGTTCTTCTTGCTGTCCGCTCTGGTCATCGTGCCCGGTTTGGCGATTATGCTCTTCTCCACCCTGTCAACCGGCGCGCCTTTCAGGCTGAGCATCGACTTCCTGGGCGGCAGTATTTATGAACTCAAGTTTGACGAGGCGGGCGCCACTGAAGACGGACTCAGACAAGTATTTACGTCCTTCGGCGACGACAATGTCATCATCCAGCAGATCGGCCAGCCGAGCGAATATCGCTGGTCGGTGCGCGCCGGCTTCCATGAAGTGGGCGTTACCAATCAGATCCTGGCCAGCCTGGGGGATTTGGCGCCGGTCGACCGCGGCAGCTTTCGCGCTGAAACGGTATCCGCGACCATCGGCCAGGAAGTAACCCGCTCGGCTCTGGCGGCGGTAGCGGTTGGCGCTTTGGTCATCACCGGTTTCATCGTCATCGCCTTTCGCCAAGTTCCCAATGCGATACGCTACGGCATCTGCGCCATCGCCGCGATGATCCACGATATTCTGCTGGTCATGGGTGTGATGTCCTTGTTCGGTCTGCTGCTCGGCTGGGAAATTGACGCGCTGTTTCTAACCGCCGTGCTGACGGTGGTCGGCTTCTCCGTCCAGGACTCGATCGTGGTCTTCGACCGCATCCGCGAGAATATCCCCAAGCACCTGGGCGAGCCCTACGAAACCATCGTGAACCGCAGCATCTGGGAGACCATTCACCGGTCGCTGGCGACTCAGCTCAACGCCTTCTTTATCATGATCGCGATTTTGCTCTTCGGCGGCGAAACCGTAAAGCAATTCATCGCAATCCTGTTCATCGGCTTGCTCTCCGGCACTTATTCTTCCATTTTCACAGCTGTGCCGCTGCTGGTGGCCTGGGAAAAAGGCGAGCTTCCCTTCATCCGCAAAAACGACATTATAGAAGAAGCGGCGCCGGTCTCCGCCTGATTGGCTGGCGCCTAATGCCGGAAGTGACGGCTGCCGGTGAAGATCATCGCCATATCGTAATAGTCGGCCGCTTCAATGACCTGTGAATCGCGAATCGAACCGCCGGGTTGAATCACGCAGGTCACCCCAGCGCGCGCCGCGTGTTCGATGCTGTCGGGGAAGGGGAAAAAAGCATCCGAAGCCATCGCCGCGTTTGTCGAGTCGCTTGACGCCTTCTTGATCGCCAATTCAGCTGCATCCACCCGGCTGGGCAAACCTCCGCCGATGCCAACGGTTCGCTTGCCCCTGGCCAGCACAATGGCGTTTGACTTGACGTGTTGCACAGCCTTCCAGGCAAACACCAAAGATTCCATCTCCTCGTCAATCGGCGTGCGTCTGGTCACCGTTTTCATGGCCGAACCCAGCGGATCGCCCATATCGTAGCGCTGCAGCAGCAAGCCGCCGGTGACGCTGCGGAATTCGAAAGCGGTCCCGTCAAAGCGCCGCGGCATCCGCAGCAAGCGGCAATTCTTGCGGCCGGCCTGAATCTTCGCGACTGCCGCTTCGGTATACGACGGCGCAATGACCGCTTCCACAAATAGCGAGCCCATAGCTTCAACGAAGGCCTCATCCACCTCTCCATTGGCCGCGATAATCCCGCCGAATGACGACATGGCATCCGAAGCCAGCGCCGGCGCAAAGGCCTCGGCTACTGTACCAGCGCTGGCGATGCCGGTCGGATTCAAGTGTTTGACGATGACGACCGTCGGCTCCTCAAAGCTGCTGACTGCGCGCCAGGCCGCATCCACATCCAATATGTTGTTGTATGAGAGTTGCTTGCCCGCCAGCTGATCAGCCCCCAGCGGCGTACCTGCCTCTCCACGCGCGTAATAGGCGGCCGCCTGGTGGGGATTCTCGCCGTAGCGCAGATCGTGGCTGCGCTGCACGCCAAAAGCTATGTTATCTGGCACATCGCTATCGGCGGGCTCTACGATATCCGACTCGCTGAGATAAGCATGTATCGATCTGTCATACTCGCTGCAATAAGCAAAGGCTTTCACTGCCAGCGTTCGCCGTTGCCTCAGCGTTGTAGCGCCGTTGGTCTTCAATGAGACCAAGACGTCAGAGTACTCCTCAGGATCGCATAAGACGGTTATGCGCGAGAAATTCTTGGCCGCGCCGCGCAGCAGGGTGACACCGCCGATATCGATCTGCTCGATAGCTTCTTCTAATGCGACGCCGGGCGCTTTGATGGTCTCGCTGAAGGGGTATAGATTGCATACCACCATATTGATCGGCGCGAATCCCGCAGTAGCCAACTCACGCATATCTGCCGCATTGTCGCGCGCCAGGATGCCGCTGTGTATCGCTGGATGCAACGTCTTCACGCGGCCGCCGAGCATCTCCGGCTGCTGCGTGATCCGCTCAACCGGCGTCACGGCCAGGCCGGCATCCGACAAGGTTTGCGCCGTACCGCCGCTGGCGACGATTTCCCATCCCAGTTCGATCAATTCGCTGGCGAAACCCAGCAAACCTCGTTTGCTTGATACGCTAAACAAGGCCCTTGGCATAGTCGATTCCCTAATTCTGTACTTAGTAAGCGAATTAAGGCGATTATAGTGGCGCGATTGAGTCCGGTACAGGGATTAGATGCCAGCTCAGCTCTGAAGCGGAATCACCGCTTCCAACGATATTGCGACCGAGAGCGCCGCGCCTATTTCAGCGGTTACTTGCTTGGCGGCAAAAGAGAGCGTCGTATCCCCGTCAACGGTGACGCTGACATCGTAGTATCCCCCGCGAAACACTTTGCTCTGCAGCACAGCTTCGCGGGTCATCACCCTGCTGTCCGCTGAACTTCCCAGTTGGATTCCGGCCGGATGAATCAATACGGCGTCGCTGCGCTTCTGATCCGGCAGCGCCAGGCGGACGAGCTCGTCAATGAATCGGGTTTGTTTCAGTTGGAACACATTGCGCATGCCCAAAAAACGAGCCACAAATGCGCTTCTCGGGCGCAGGTAAATATCTCGCGGCGTGTCGATTTGCTCGACGCTGCCGATATCCATCACGGCGATGCGGTCCGCCACCGCGTAGGCTTCTCGATGATCGTGAGTGACGTATATCGCGCTCAAACCTTCTTGCTTGATTAAGCCACGCAATTCCAGCGCCAGTTGGTCGCGCAGTTGCGCATCCAGCGAACCCAGCGGCTCGTCAAGCATTAGCAGTCGCGGATTCGGCGCCAGGCTGCGCGCCAACGCGACTCGCTGCTTCTGTCCCCCGGAGAGCGAGGCGATGTCGCGCTCGCCCATACCATCCAGGCCCACCCGTTCCAGCAGCGACGCCACTTGCTTGCCGATCAGCGAGCGTCCAAGGCCGCGCCGCTTGAGACCGTAGGCTATATTTTCCGCGACCGACATATGTGGGAAGAGCGCGAAGTCCTGGAACATGAGACCGAATTCGCGTTGATGCGCCGGCGTACTTCCGATGTCCAAACCATCAAATGCCACGCTGCCCTGATAGTCCCTTTCCAAACCGGCGATGATCCGCAGCAAAGTCGTCTTGCCGCAACCGCTTGGGCCAAGCAAACAGACGATTTCACCCGTACCTGCTTTTAAGGAGACCTGCCGCAGCGACACATTGTTACCGTAGGCGTGAGAGACATCTATGATTTGCAGCATCAGAATTCGCCGACGCCGACGCCGCGCAGGCGTTCAATAATCAGGAATCCGGCGGCGCAGACCAGCATGAGAATCACGCTCATGGCCAGGGCCTGCCGGTATGATGCCAGACCGGGATGGCCAAAGAGCCGGTAAATGACAACTGGAATCGTCACCGATTCACGCTGCGCCACAAAAAGCGAGGCGCCAAACTCGCCCATGCTCACTGTGAAGGCAAATGTCGCGCCGACGACCAAACCTCGGCTCACCAGTGGCAGGTCAATGGTCCGGAGCTTGGCGAACTCGCGCGCGCCCAGCATTCGCGCCGCTTCGCCCAGAGAGGGCGGGATGACGCGCAGGCTCGGCAAGATACTGCGAATGACAAATGGCAGCGCGACCAGCGCATGAGAAACGGGAATAATGGCCCAGGACGAGCGCAGATCCAGCGGCGGTTCGTCCAGGGCCACGATGAATCCGAAGCCCAGGGTCACGGCGCTGGTGGCCAGCGGCAGCATGAAGAGCGGATCGACCAAGCGCGACCAGACGCCGTGCTGATTTATCATGAATGACGCGGCCGTTCCCAGCAAAACTGCCGCTGAGGTGGCGATCAGCGCAAATCGCAGGGAGTTGAATACGGCCTGCAATGGCGTGGTGAACAATAGCGACGCCCTTGTCTTCTCCGTCAGGCTCGTGAATCCACTGACATCGAGATGACCCGCGACAAAGAGCGACCGCCAAACCAAGGCAATCAGCGGCGAAAACAGCAATATCGCCATCAACCCAACCGTCGCGACTATAGCGATGCGCTCCCGCCGCGTTTGGGGGCGAGCGCTATGCGCCGATCGTCCGCCATGCGGCAATTGAAGCCGGCGCTGGCTGGCTGTGTAAACGAGCAGCATAAATAGCATCGACACGATCTGCACCAGCGACAGCGCAGCGGCCAGCGGTAAGTTGAAGATATTGACGGCCTGATAATAAATCTGAACTTCGAGCGTGGCGAAACGAATCCCGCCCAAGATCAGTACAACGCCGAAGCTGGTGAAACAGAAAATGAAGACCAGCGTCCCGGCCGAGAGCAGCGCCGGTCTTATCACGGGCAGGCGAATATCGCGCCAGACAGCCAGTTCATCAGCGCCGAGGCAGCGCGCCGCCTCCTCGGCATGGAAACCCAACGATGACCAATAGCTGGTCATAATCCGCAGCGCGACCGAAAAGTTGTAGAAAACGTGGGCGATGATGATAATCGCGAGCGTGCGTTCCAGTTGAACGGGGGCGTGATCAAGCGAGAACAGCAAGCGCAGCATATCGTTCACCAGCCCGCGTTCTCCGAGTATGGCCGAAAAGGCCAGCGCAACTACGACGGTGGGCAGAACAAATGGCAATGTCGCCAGCGACAAAAGCAGCGACCGCCCCCGAAAACGGTAACGCGCAAAGACGTAAGCGCAGGGCAGGGCCAGCAGTAGCGTGGCAACTGTAGATATCAGCGCCTGGTACACGGTGAAGAGCAGCGTTTCCAGGTAGTAGTCGCTCGTCAACAGCCGTGTAAAGGCGGAGAGATCAAGCGCGCCATCCGGGCGCAGGCTGATATCGAAGAGGGTCAGAATCGGATAAACGAAAAATACGCCAAGGAATGCCAACGGCAGCGAGAAAATCAGGACCTTGGCGTATCGCAGGCGTGACCTCAACGAAGCATCACCTCCGCCCAGGCCTGTATCCACTCATCCCGCTTCTCTTCAATTTGAGCGGGATCCAACGAGGCCGGTTTCTCCGGTATGGCTGCGTACTCCACAAATACATCAGGAAGCTCAATGTCCTCCACAACCGGGAAGACAAACATATTCAGCGGCATATCCGCCTGAAACTCGGCGCTTAGCATGAAGTCGATGAACTGCTCGGCGCCGGCTGGATTGGCCGCGCCTGCCAGGACGCCAGCATACTCAATCTGACGGAAGCACATATTGTCGCTGACTATCGCGCCGGTGACCGCGCCCGCCTCGGGATCGTCGCTGTAGAGCACCTCTGCCGGCGGACTGCTGGCATAGCTGACGACCAGGGGACGGTCTCCGCCACCCTGGCTGCCGACGGTAAATTCGCCGAAGTAGGCATCGCTCCAGCCGGATACCACCAAGACGTTGTTTTCGGCCAGCGCCCGCCAGTAGTCAAGATAGGTATAGTCGCCCTCATCGCCGAACTCAGCGATCGTCGTCAACAAGAAGGCCAATCCAGGCGATGATGTCGCCGCATTCTCGACCACCAGCAGCCCGGCGTAATCGGACTTAGTCAAGTCGCTCAAGCTCTCGGGAAGTGACAACTCATGCTCTTGAAAATACGCCAGATCGTAGTTGAGACAGACGTCGCCGAAGTCGACCGGCGTCACGCGATAGGAATCGTCAGGAATGAGTTCTTCCCCCACGTATTCCAGCTGTGGTGACTGATAGGGCGCGAAGATTTCGGCCTCCAGCGCGCGGCTCAAGAAGGTATTGTCGACCCCGTACAAGACATCGCCCAAGGGATGACTCTTGCTCAGAATCGCCTGATTGACCATCTGCCCGGCATCGCCGGAACGCAGAATCTCGACAGAAGTTCCGCTGAGCTCCTCAAACGATTCCAGCACTTCTTCCGAAATCGCGAAGCTGTCATGTGTCAGGACAACTAACGTATCCGTATCTTGCGCCGCTGCAGCGCCTACAGCATACAGTACGGCAATTATGATTATTAATGCTCGCCCACGCATAAGATCCTCCTTCTCGAATCCGAGAACAAGACTTGGCGAGCGCGTTGTAGTCCAGGAAACAGCCACCCCTGTCGGGGTGTGTACAGGGGTGGCCAATTGCAGGGTATTGCAGACATCCCTACGCCAGCATTACCTGGATCAGGTTTGTGGGTCGGCATGTATGTCATGCCCTCTCAGCCCGCTTCCGCGAGCTCCCCAAGTCACGAGATATGTTGTCGCTGATTATACCTTGCCTATTCCGCTGCTGCAATGTTTCGGCGCTATGAATGAATGAAGTCGGCCGCAAATTGTGCAAAACGCCCGGCGCTGCACGCTTCCGTGTATTGCAGAATAGCCGCGCCATCCAGCTGATAAAGCGGATAACAGCTCGTGGGAGCGGCGCCCGAGGGGGCCTCGGCAATCAAGTCGCAGCCGGGAAAGGGAATGATAACGCCGTCTAAGGTGCGCTCCAGCTTGTCAACGACTCGCTCCACAGTCGCGATAACCACATCAGCGACGTAGACCAGTTCCATGTCGATGCCAAGATTATTGTTAAGCAGCACATTTCCCTGACGGTCCCCGGCCTGTCCGTGAATCACCGCCACATCGCAAGGTATGGCCGGGAACGCCAGCAATTCCTCTCCGGAATAGGGATCCGTGACAGTCCGGACATCGGGCCGCAGCCGCGGAAGATCGGTACCCAGCCAAGCCTGCGAAGGCATGAAGCCGCAGCCGGATATCTGCGCGCGGATACCCATGACCAGACTGGCTTCGGTCTCTTCCCGTACCTTGATGCGCTGCTCCTGGGCATATTGCGTAAACATGGGCGCGAATCCGAAGGCTTCCAGACCAAAGTACGCCGAACGCACAGTCTTGACGCAGTCGGCGCCGATGAGCAGATCCGACTCCAAACCCCCGGTGAAACTCAGCAATGTCAGCTCCCGCGGCGGCTCGCTGCGGCGCAATAGCGCTTTGACAAAGCTCAGCGGACGCCGATAAAGCGTCATCCCGCCCAGCGCCAGGGTATCGCCGTCCTTGACTGTCTGGGCGGCTTCATCAAGCGACACGTAGCGACCAGGCACTATGACTCCTCCCCTGTCTCGGGCTACACCTTCGTTTCCGAGCAAACCGCCGAATTATCTACGACGGCTTTTGCCTGTTCCGAAGAATAGCCATCTTATCTTATACTGGTACGGCATAGAAAGCTTTACATCGTTTGGAGTAGGCTGATGAAGTGGCTGCAGTCACATATAGAGGATCCGCGAGTATGCGGGTCTATCTGCTTGACGATCTTGGCTTTCTGCGTCGGCTTTGCCGCTGGCAATTTGTCCGACCTGCGAACTATTGCGCTCAGCGACACCGACGAAGCATTTGAGCCCTTCTGGGATGCCTATTCCGTCATCGAATCCCGCTATGTCGACCAGGTAGAAGTCGAGTCTCTTGTAGATGGCGCAATTGAAGGCATGGTGGATTCGCTTGAAGATGACCACAGCGGCTACATTCGCCCGGAATTGTATAAGCGCAGCACGGACTTCTCGGGCGAGTTCACCGGCATCGGTGTTTTTACGCGAACCAACCAGGACTCCGGCGCCATTGAAGTCACGACAGTGATTCCGGATTCGCCGGCTGAAACCGTCGGCGTGTTGCCGGGCGACGAATTCTATGAAGTAGACGGCCGGCGCGTCATCGGCGTATCCCAGGCCGAGCTATCGGCGCTGGTGCCGGGACCGCGCGGCACAACCGTAACCATCATATTCAGACGAGACGGCGAACTGGTTACTTTTGAGATCATACGTGACACCTTCTCCTTGCCAAATGTGTCCTTTGAAATCGTCGGCGACAACATTGCACACATCTCAATGCTTGACTTCCATGATCTTTCGCGCGCGCAGTTGGATGAGGCCTTGCAGGCAGTTGACATCAATAGCACACACGGCCTCATCTTTGACATTCGCGACAATCCCGGCGGCACCTTGTCGAGCGCCATCGAGATTGGAAGCGCCTTTATCGAGGACGGCGTCCTGTTGCGCCAAGTTGCCCGGGACCAAAGCGAAGAAGTCACCCGCACCAGCGGCGGCTACGCTGACATTGAAGTGCCAATTATCGTGCTTGTCGATGAAACCAGCGCCAGCGCGTCCGAAGTTATCGCCGGCGCCATGCAGGACTACGGCGTTGCCACCATCCTGGGCGAGACGACCTTCGGCAAAGGCACAGTCCAGAATATCCCGTCCCTATCCAACGGCGGCGGACTGCGCATCACAGTGCGGCGCTGGTTGACCCCGAACGGCCATTGGATTCACGAACAGGGCATCACGCCGGATATCTTTGTCGAATGGAATCCTGAATCTGACGAAGAGGAAGCGAACGATATCCAGCTCCAGGCAGCGATCGACTATCTTGAGTCTTTGCGCGACTAAGACGACTCGCTTGCGTATATGTGATAGCGCGAAGTCTCGCGTCGCCAGGTCGCGCTATTCAAATCAGGCAGCTGATGCTATAGTGCTTTGGTTACGATCTCGAAGTTCCGCAGGGAGTGCCGCAGATGGGCGCAGTTTTACAAGTCTCGTCAATTGTCATTTCGATTGTGCTGATCGTCTTGATCCTGCTGCAGGTCAAAGGCGGCGCCTTGGGCAGCTTGCTGGGCGGCGATGCCGGCGGCGGAATCGCGCGAACGCGGCGCGGCTTGGAAAAGACGCTCTTTCGCATCACCATTTTCCTGTCGATCGCTTTCCTGGGTATTGCGCTATTTGCTGTGTCAGCGCCAGGATAAGTTCCCTCCGCCATTGGCGTAATCCACTCATGAAGAACATCTTCCCGGCGTTTTGTGACCAATACAGAGCGCCGTTTCTGGTTGTGTGAGGCCTTTCATGTTCCGTGGCTTTCGCTGGCAATTGATCGCGCTGCTGATTGCGCTGTTTTTATGCGCTGCCGCTGCCGTTTTCCGTATTAGCCGACAATCCCTGCCCACAGCGACAGCGACGGTTGCGCCCCAGCTTCTTGCCACTGACCTTAACGAAGCGCCCGCGCCAACAGCAACCGCCTTGCCCGAGGCTGTCGGGCGCGCGACGTCCGAGAGCGAATCCGCCACCGCTCGCGCCGCTACTGCCTACAGAGAAGGACTGGTCGGCAGCGTGCAGCGAATCAACCCGCTGTTTGCCCACCTGAACCCGCCCGATCGCGATCTGACGGGCCTGATATTCGAAGGGCTCTTCGCCATCAACGACTACGGCGAAGCTGTGCCGCGCCTGGCTGCGGAACTGGTGATATCCAGCGACGGGCTGGAATATGTCGTCAGACTGCGCGACGACATTCTGTGGCAGGACGGAATACGATTTACAGCGGAAGATGTTGTGTACACGCTCTCTCTGCTAGGCGCAAGCGAATACGCCGAATTCTCGTCCGCCGCCGCTTTCTGGCGGACCGTTGAAACGCAGAAGCTGAGCGCCGACTTGCTGCGCTTTCGATTGGTCCAGCCGTTTAGCGACTTCCCTGTGCTGCTGACCATCGGCATCTTGCCGGAGCATGCGCTGCGCGGTACTTCAGTATCCGAGCTTGCCAGCCACCCCTTCAATCTATCGCCGATTGGTACCGGACCCTACCAGCTCGCCGCCCTGCACTCCGACAGTGGCGGGGGTATAAACGCGGCGCAATTACAGCGTTCCCCGACCTATCGCCAACGGCAGGAAGCGCAGGACGGCTTCCTGTTTCGCGATCTGATATTCCGCTTTTACGCCAGCGAGGCCGACGTCATGGCCGCGTATGAGTCGGGAGAAATCGACGCGCTCGCAATCGAAGCAGTGCCGGACCGCTTACTCTCGCTTCCAAACAGCCGGCACTTCCGCCAGGGGAGGTCGGAGCTGGGCATGCTGATCTTTAATTGGAGCATTACACCCTTTGAAGAACGTCGCGTCAGGCAAGGGCTTGCGCTCAGCATGGATTTGCCTCGGCTGATCCAAACGCATTTCGGGACGGCAGCGGTTTTTGCCGACAGCCCGTATATCTTGGGATCGTCGGTCTATCAGCCGAGTTCCTTCTGGCATACGAATGACTTGGAACGAGCGACAACGCTGCTTGCCGCGCTTGAACCCGTTTCCCCTGCGCCGGCTGCGGAAGATTCGGACGCTGACGAAGCTGGCGAGGACTTTGCAGCGTACAGGCTGCTTATTACTGACACGGTTCAACTGCGGGGTTTGGCCGAGGACATTACCGCAGCGTGGCGCCAGCTCGGTCTTGATTTCGCGGTCGAATCGGTTGACGAGCTCACATTTGGCAACCGCCTTGAAGCAGGCGATTTTGACGCGGCAATCGTTTCCCAGCGCATCGGCGCCGATCGCGACCTCTATCGATTTTGGCATCCGGCCCAAAACGGCGGCGGCAGCAACTACGGGGCGGCAGCGCATAACGAAATTGCCGAGCTCATCGAGTTGGCGCGCGGCGAGATTTATGCCGGGCGCCGCGCTCTGCTCTACCAGAATTTGCAGGATGTCTTCGCCACACAGGCGCTGGCCATCCCGCTCTATTATCCGCTGCTCACGTATATCACGCGCGACAGCATTGAAGGCGTCAAGCTAGGCTTTCTGACATCTCCCGCCGACCGCTTCCGCGGCATTCAGCAATGGCGCCCGGCGACCGTGGCTGGCTAGATCGACTGTTCCCGCTGCAATATTTCACGCAGCAAGGTCTTGCGCGCGGCGCCAGCGAGGGTCTCCAGCTTGCGCGTGCCAAGCGGGTCGATTTCTTCGCGTAGTAGACGCAGATCTTCTGGTTCAGGCGGAGCTGTTTCTTTAAGCTCCGGCGTGATCTCCAGTTCGAAGCCCGTCTTTCGTCGAATGCGCTCGAGGCTGACGCCCGGATGGATGCTGACCAGTCGCATCCGTCCGCCCTGCCAATCAAACTGGCCCAGGTCTGAAATCAAATAGCGCGGTCCCCCACCGGCTTTCCGCCGCGGACTGTGCCCCATGCCGCTGATGAAATCAATCTTCTTGGCAAAGGTCAGGCGCGAATGACGCGGAACGTACAAGTAGCTGTGATCATACTGCGGCGTGACGTCCGGGATGCCGCCGCTGCCCGGCAGCCGCATTCTCGGTTTGTGATAATCCTTGCCGAAGGCGATATTATTCATGTTGCCCTGCTGGTCGACTTGGGCCGGGCGGAAGAATTCTTTGGGCTGAAACTTCGGCAGAATCTCAGCGGCGCCGGCGGCGAATCCCAAATGAATCAAGCCCTTGCCCACCCAAAGCGCTTCAATGCCGGCTATGCTCAGCGGCCCCCAGTCTTGCACGAGAGCTTGACCAATCGCCGATGTGAAGCGGGCGCGCGGCGCGTAGCGAATCTTGCCCAGGATCAAACCCGCCGAAACCAGCGGCGTATTGATACCCTGCGCCCAGACATCGCCATCTTGCACCTGTCGGGAGATGCAAACGCTTATCAGCTCGTCAACGGAATAGTCAAGATCTGCGGACAAGGCGCTACTCGCTGCCGCCATTCGGCTTAATCAAACGCACAAATTGCCGTTTGCCAACTTGCAGCACCGCCGGCAGCATTTCCTGCGTAACAGTAGCTTGCAGGCTGTCAACCTTCTCTTCATTGAGGCGCACGCCGTTCTGCTGAATCAGCCGCTTGGCTTCGCCGCGACTGCTGACCATCTTGAGGCGCACCAGAATATCGCGGATTTCTTCTTCGGCCGGCACGACTGCCTCGTCTAAATCAGCCGGAATCCCGCTGCCGCCGCGAAATACTTCATTCCACCTCAACTGCGAGGCATCAGCGTCGGCCGGACTATGGAAAATACTGACGATCTCCCGCGCCAGATTCATCTTCGTTTGGTTGGGATGCAATTCGCCCGCGGCCAGTTTGGCTTCCAACTCATCGACCTGCGCCGGCGTCCAGCCCAGAATCAGCTTGTGAAAGACGCCCATAGACTTGTCGGGCAGGCTCATCACCTTGCCGAACATATCCCAAGGCTCGGATAGCAGCGGAATATGATTGCCCAGGCTCTTCGACATCTTGACCTCGCCATCGGTGCCCGGCAGACTTTCGCCCATGATGATGGCGATCTGCGGCTTCTGGCCCAGCCCGGTCTGCAGCTTGCGACCGGCCACCAAGATGTTAAACAGCTGGTCTTGCCCGCCTACCTGAACATCGGCTTCTTGCGCCACCGCGTCATAGGCCTGCATCAGCGCGTAGAAGAATTCGTGCAGATAGATCGCCTTGCCCTCGTCGATGCGCTTGGCGAAGTTTTCGCGAACCATAAATTGCTGCACGGTAAAGTGGCTCGCTAGCCGGATAATGTCGGCGAAGTCAAGCGGCGCCAGCCATTCATCGTTGCGCCGCACACGCGTCCGTTCTTCGTCAAGTATCTTGAATGCCTGCATGGCGTAGGTGCGGGCGTTGTCTTCCACATTGCGCATGGTCAATTGGTCGCGCGCCGACTCTTTGTCGGACGGGTCGCCAATCAAGCTGGTGAAAGTGCCCACCAGGAAGGTGACATCGTGCCCAAAGTCCTGAAACTGCCGCAGCTTGCGCATCGTGATGGTGTGCCCCAAATGCAAGTCGGAGGTGCGTGGGTCATAGCCGCAATAGACGCGCAGCGGCCGCCCTTCCCGCTCGCATTCCAGCAAGCGCGCGCGCAGATCTTTGGCCATATTGGCCCGCGTCTCGGCATCGCCATAGGCCGTGCCGGACATCAATACTTCGACTTGTTGGTCAATCGTCGCCATTTTCCGTTCCTATCGGGTCATGCGGGTTCTCAATGCGCCAGTATACCATAGGCATACGCCCCTATTCAGGCGGGATGGCGCTCGCTATAATTCTCGCCGATTCGCGACAATCGAAGCGACATTTTCAGTCATCGTCCAACCGGAGCCAGACAAGCATATGAAGACCATGAGCAGCGCCGAAGTACGCGAGGCCTTTCTCGACTTTTTCGAAGAGATGGGGCATCGGCCCCTTGCCTCTTCATCGCTGGTGCCAGCGGACGATCCGACGCTGCTTTTTGTCAACGCGGGCATGGTGCAGTTCAAAGACGTATTCCTCGGTCTCGACAAGCGCGATTACAGCCGCGCCACCACCTCGCAGAAGTGTATGCGCGTCAGCGGCAAGCACAACGATCTCGAGAATGTCGGGCCATCGCCGCGCCACCATACCTTTTTCGAAATGCTGGGCAACTTCAGCTTCGGCGATTACTTCAAACGCGATGCCATCAAATACGCCTATACCCTGCTGACCGAGGTCTATGAACTGCCGGCTGATCGCCTGGTCTTCACGGTCTACGAGAACGATGACGAAGCTTACAGAGCCTGGGTCGATGAGCTGGGCGTCGATCCCAAACGTGTTGCCCGCATGGGTCCAGACACCAACTTCTGGCAAATGGCCGACACCGGACCCTGCGGCCCCACATCAGAGATCCACTGGGACAAGTCACCCGAGCTGGGCGAAGACGAGATCATCCCCAAGCTGCAAGCTGAAGATGATCGCTTCCTGGAGATCTGGAACCTGGTCTTCATGCAGTTCAATCGCCAACAAGCCGATCCCGAGCACAGCGGCCAATGGGATGTTCCCTTGCCAGCGCCGGGGGTCGACACCGGCATGGGCCTGGAACGCATCGTCTCGATTATGCAGGGAGTGGATGCCACCTACGAGACCGATCTCTTTACGCCCATCATCAAGCGCACGCAAGAATTGACCGGCCACAGCGATGCCGAACGCGACGCCAATATCGTGCCTTACCGCGTCATCGCCGATCACATCCGCGCTGCCGTGTTCCTGATTAGCGACGGCGTCTATCCCGGCGCCAAAGGTCGTGCCGCCATCCCGCGCATAGTCATCCGACGCGCGGCCCGCTTCGGCAGAGAGATCGGTTTCGACCGGCCCTTCCTGGCCGATGTCGCCGATGCCGTCTTTGCTGTGATGGGCGACTACTTCAGTGAGCTGCTTGATGAAGCCGAAAACATCAAACGCGTAATCACGCTGGAAGAGCAGCGCTTCCACCGCACAATGGAACGCGGGCTCAACGAACTGGAGGACATGCTTGCCGCTCTCGACGCCGGCGGAAGGCTGTCCGGCGCTGAGGCCTTCTATTTGAAAGCCACACTCGGCTTGCCCTTCCAAGTCACCAAAGATGTCGCCGAAGAGCGCGGATTCACCGTCGACGAAGCCGGATTCGCCACGGCCGAGGCCGAGCACGCGCGCATCAGCGGCGGCGGCCAAGCCATGGGCGAGATTGAGTCCGGCGAATTCTACCGACAGCTCTTGGCCGATTTGCAGGCCGCGGGCGAGCTGAGCAGTAGCGGCGTCGACTATGCGCCCTACTCAGACGCCCCGGTCGACACGGCTGTGCTCGCCCTCGTTCAAGACGGCGCGAGACTGGATAGCGCCATCGTCGGCGAAACTGTGGAGGTCATTTTGGCCAAGACGCAATTCTACGCTGAAGCCGGCGGTCAGGTTAGCGACACCGGAACCATCGCCGGCGACGGCTGGGCTATAGATGTTATAGAAATGAAGCGGCCGCTGTCAGGGCTGATCGCGCATATTGGCGAAGTCGTGGAAGGCAATCCCGCAACCGGCGCCAAGGCGACAGCCTCCCTCGACGCCGCGCGCCGCAAGGACATCATCCGCAATCACACAGCCACGCACCTGCTCCATGCCGCATTGCGCAGCAGCCTGGGCAAACACGTGCAGCAGAGAGGCTCGCTGGTGGCGCCGGACCGGCTGCGTTTCGATTTTTCGCATCCGGAAAAAGTCTCGGCGAACGAGCTGGCGCGAATAGCAGCCGAGGTCAATAGCGCGATCCTGTCAAACTATAGCGTTTATGCAGAGGAGAAGTCGCTCGAAACAGCTAGGCGCGAGGGCGCCATGGCTCTCTTCGGCGAGAAATACGACGACATCGTAAGAACGGTCGTCATCGGCAGCGCCGACGATCGCTACAGCTACGAACTCTGCGGCGGCGTCCACGTGCTTGCGACCGCCGAAATCGGAAGCTTTGTCTTCACCAGCGAGGGCAGCGTTAGCGCCGGCATCCGCCGCGTCGAAGCGCTGACCGGGCGCGCCGCCAGCGACTATTTCCGTCAACAGCTGCGAACTTTGGATAGCATAGCCGGGCGGCTGGGCGCAACTCCCGATCAGGCTGCGACCAGGATATCTGAGTTGCAAAGCGAGCTTTCGGCTGCGCAACGCGAAATCGAGAATCTGCGCCGGCGACAAGCCAAGCATGACTTTGACATCATGATCAGCGACCGGCTGGAAAGCGTAAATGGGATGCAAGCGCTGGTCGCCGAGCTCGACAACACGCCAATGGATACCATGCGCGAGATGACCGATTGGTTCCGCAATCGAGTCGACAAAGGCGTCATGGTGCTTGCCAGCGATATCAAGGGCCGGCCGCAAATTGTAGTTGCCGTGTCCGATGCGCTGGTTAAAGACGGCATGCGCGCTGGAGACTTGATAAAGCCGATTGCGAAAGCCGTCGGCGGCGGCGGTGGCGGTCGCCCGCAAATGGCGCAGGCTGGCGGGCGCGACAGCAGCAAAATCGGCGAGGCGCTGCAAGTCGCTCGCAAACTGCTGGCGGAATCCTGAGCCAATTCAGGTCGAAAGTCCTCATTCGTCCGCCGCATCTCGTCGTATACTGCTAACTGATGTCAGCGGAAATCGTATCTCACAATCTTGAAGCGACCGACACCATCGTTAGCCTGCGGCAGCGGCTCGCTGGCTTGCGCGGCCAGCGCGTGCTGCTGATCTGGCCCGAAGCGGCCACGAATCTGCGCAGCAAGCTGGATCTTGTGCTGATTCAGCGCGAAGCCGATCGACGCGCGATTCAACTGGCCATCGTCACCAGCGACGAAATGCAGCGATTCTACGCGGTCGAACTCAATATCAGCTGCTTCGACACGCTTGAAGCGAGCCAAACCAACCGCTGGAAACGCAGCCGGCAGAAGCTGTTTCTGCCGCGCTATCACAAACCGAGCCCAGACTTGCAAGCGGAAGACCTGGAGTTAATCGCCGGGCGTCTCGCCAGGAGAAATCAACGGTCGCCCTGGCGTTCGCTGATCGAGCGGTTGGCGGTACTTGTATTGCTTACGGGCGTGGTGGGCGCCGCGCTATATGCCGTTGTGCCCAGCGCGGAAGTCGTCGTCAGTCCGCGGGAAGAAGTCATCACGGTGGTCGTCGATGTCGTTGCCGACCGCAAAGCCAGCGCCATACGCAGCGAAAGCGGAGTCATCCCCGCGCTGGTGCTGCGCGAAACGGTAGAGACCTCGGCCACGGTTCCAGCTACCGGCACAATTTGGCTTGACAGCACTTCCGCCGCCGCTGTCGTAACCTTCGCCAATCTGGGTTCCGGGCAAGTCGATATCCCGCGAGGAACGATCCTTGGCACCAGCGCAGGCGAGCCCATCCTGTTTAAAACCCTTGCCGATGTCGCGGTACCCGCCGGCGCGGGGCAGCGAGTCGACGCGGCAGTGGCAGCCATGGCCAGCTACCGCGGCAACGTGGGCAATGTCGGCCCGGGCATGATCAACACCGTGCTGGGAGAGCTTTCCGATCGAGTCTCAGTTATCAACCTGGCGTCAGCCGCGGGCGGCAGCAATCAGAGCGTAAAATCAGTCGCCGCTGCCGATAGAAGCAAGTTGCTCGAAAGCGCGCGGATTCAGCTGCAATCCCTCGCCTACGAGCGGATGAGAGCTGGACTGGCGGAAAGCCAAGTCATCATCATTGAGTCGCTGCGGATTGAACAGGAGCGCAAAGAATGGACCCGTTTTTCCGCCGCTGTTGGCGCCATGACAAGCGAACTGTCGCTGACCATGCGCGCGATCGTGTCCGCCCTGGTGGTCGACGATCGCTACGCCCGCCAGCTGACCACTGCCCGAATTAGAGACAAGATTCCGGCCAACTTCCAGCTTCTGGACGATTCGCTGACCTATACGCGCGGCCCTTTCAAGCTGGGAAGAGCCGACGGGCAAATCAACTTCACGGCGACCGGCAGCGCGACAGTTCGCGCCGACTTCAACAGCGACCATCTGCGGGAGCAGCTGGCGGGCCTCTCCTTGATAGAAGCTCGCGCGCATCTGGAGTCACAGGCAGAACTCTCAGAGCAAAACCCGGCGCATATCCTGCTATTTCCGCAGGCGTTAAAGCGGATGCCGACGATGGCTGTCCGCATACACGTGCGCGAACGAGAGCGCCAGTGATTGGCCGCCTGTTGGGCATCGACCCGGGGGAGAAGCGAATCGGCTTGGCCGTCAGCGACGCCATGGGCATTGCCGCCCGCGAATTGCAGATTCTCCCGCGATTGGGCAATGCTGAAGACTTCGCGGCAATTTCCGAAGTCGCTGCAAAGCGCGAGATTGCCGGCATCGTAGTCGGCGTCCCGCTAAACCCGAACGCTCCCGAGGGAATCCGAACCCAGGCGGATGCGGTGCGAGAGTGGATCAGCGAGATGCGCCTCGCGATTCCGCTGCCCATAGCCGAAGTCAGCGAGTATCTGACCAGCCACGAGGCGCGCCGCCTGGCGCATCAGCAAAAGCGCAACCCGCGCGAGCCGGTAGACGATTTGGCCGCCCGTATTATCCTGCAGTCCTTCCTGGATGCCCTAAGCTACGGAAACGCTACGTTCCCGCCCTCGGAATCACACGAATAAGCGAAGACGACTATACTAGTTGTAGAAGCGGACTTCGCGCTCGTTCCCCGTCGCCGGGCGCAAATGAGACTGACATAATGCAAAATCTGCATGACACGCAGCCTAGCCGAAGCCACTATCTGACGCCGCGCGAGCAGGGATTATCCGCGCCGCCGCGAATCCTATTCTGGGGCGTCATCATCTTCTTCGTTCTGGTGCTGCTCGGTATCGTCGGCGTCGTCTTTGGCTTCCGCGAGATCCTGCAGCCGGCGCAGCAGCAGCGAGTCATCGATCAACTGCCCTTCATGCGCATATTACGCCGTCCGACCCCGCAAGGTGGCGTCTTTCCTACGCTTATTCCGCCAGCTAACGCCGACGACGCCCTCGCCCTGCTCGATATGCCCCTGGATTTCTCCACGCCAGCCGGCACAGAAGCAGCAGCCGCGGCAATAGAGTCGCCTGTGGCATCGCCCACAGTAGTCCCGCCTACCAGCACTCCCGCGCCTACGCTCGCCATTGACGCAACGGCAACTCCTGCGAATCAGAGCATAGCGCCGACCGCGCGCCAGAGCGATGCCGCCGCGCCGGGGCCATCAGTCACGCCCGCTCCATCTGCCAACAACGCGCCGCCGTCCGCCAGAATATCCGGCGTCGTGCATCAGCAGCAGACCTGGAACAACTGCGGACCAGCGACGATTACCATGGCGCTCAGCTATTACGGCTGGCAGCAGGACCAGTCCTTTGCCCGCGTCCGGCTTAAGCCAAACCGGGAGGACAAAAACGTCAGTCCGCACGAGTTGGCCGGCTTTGTCGAAGACGAGAGCTTCGTTCGGGCCCTGGTCCGCATGGGCGGCACGCTCGAGCTGCTCAAGCGCCTGGTCGCCAACGGATTCCCGGTCGTGATCGAAACTGGCGCAATGTTTGAAGCCTACGATTGGATAGGCCATTATCGCGTGCTGATCGCTTATGACGACAGCTTTCAGACCTTCTATTTCTTTGACAGCTTCCTCGGCGTCGGAGCTGGGGCGCAAGGCATCACCAAGAGCTACACCCAGGTCGACAGCGATTGGCAGGCGTTCAACCGCACCTTCATCGTGGTCTACGAGCCGCAGCGAGAAGAACTGCTTCGCGCGCTTCTGGACGAGTATTGGGACGAATCGAGCGCGGCGCAACTGGCTTTTGAAACCGCCCGGGAAGAAGCCCGGCGCCAACCGCAGAACGCATTTGCCTGGTTTAATATGGGCACATCCCTGGTTGCTTTGGGCAGATACCAGGAAGCAGCCGCCGCCTTTGATCAGGCAAACCGCACCGGCAACTTGCCCTGGCGCATGTACTGGTATCAGTTTGGCGCCTTTGAAGCCTATTACGAGCTGGAACGATACGATGATGTGCTCAGCCTGGCCAGGATAAACCAAAATAACTCGCGCGAACTCGAAGAGACTTATTATTGGCAAGGCCGCGTGCAAGAGGCGCAAGGCAAGATTCAGCAAGCCGCTTCGTCTTATCGGCGCGCATTGACCTACAACCCCAACTATGACGACGCGCTTATAGCGCTCGACAACCTCAGCTAGGCCGCAGAATGGCAGACACCAAAAAAGCGCGCCCGTCCGGGCGGCAGCATGCGCGTCATTTGGCTCGTTCGACGTTCATAGTGATGCTCGCCTTCCTGGCGGCCAAAATCATCAGCTTAGTGCAAACCTTAATCATTGCGCAAGCCTTTGGGGTCGGCCGCGACCTGGACGCATACGTAGCAGCCAATCGCATCCCCGAGCTGATCGTCATTCTGATTTCCGGCGGCGCCTTAACCCATGCCTTCATCCCGGTTTTCAGCGGCTTCCTGGCTAAAGGCAATCTGGATTCCGCCTGGAGATTATCGAGTCACTTGATCAACAGCATATTTACGCTCGCCCTCCTGCTCAGCGCGATAGTGTTTGCGCTGGCGCCCTGGCTGGTCGACCACGTGGTCGCGCCGGGCTTTGACGGGCCCACCGCGCAAAGCACCGTGGACTTGATGCGCATACTGCTGTTGAGCACGATTATCTTCGCTGTCAGCGGCATCTTCAGCGGCATTCTCAACTCGCATCAGCATTTTCTGCTGCCGGCATTGGCGCCCATCATGTTCGACATCGGCATTTTGATTGGCGTGATATTTTTTCTGCCGCGCTTCGGCATCAACGGCATCGCCTATGGCGCGGTATTGGGCGCCGGCTTGCATTTCAGCATTCAGATTCCTGGCTTGTTTCGCTACAAGATGCGCTGGCGCCTTGAACTGGGCTGGAGCAATCCGCAGTTTTGGCTGGTGATACGGCTCATGCTGCCGCGCATCGGCGGACTGGGCGTATTCAGCCTCAATTTCCTAGTGATGAACAATATCGCCTCGCGCCTGGGCGCCGGCTCCGTCAGCGCATTGGACTGGGGCTGGCGCTTGATGCAGATCCCGCAGACGCTGATCGGCACCGCCATGGGCATCGTCATTTTCCCGACACTGGCAGCGCTGAGCGAGCTTGACGATCTGTCGGGCAAGCGCGACGCCATGTCCGGGGCGCTGCGCTTCATCCTCATCTGCAGCATTCCATCCGCCATCGCCTTGATTCTGCTGGGCCGCCCGCTGATTAGCCTGCTGGAGCGCGGCGCCTTCGACGCCTCGGCTTCCGCGCTGGTTTACAGCACCTTGTCTATGTTCACCCTCGGGCTGATCGTGCACTCCGCCCTGGAGATCATCGCCCGCAGCTTCTACGCCGACAAGGACACGCTGACGCCACTGTTCGCCGCGCTGGGCGGCGCGCTTATCAACTTCGGCCTGGCCTTCGCGCTCAGCGATGTAGCCCGCGTCGACTCCAACGCCTTGCTCAATTCAATCGCGCTTTCGGCGCCATCGCTGCAGCTGTCGCGAGAAGTCGGCAACGTCAGCGGCCTGGCCCTGGCGAATTCCCTGGGCGTCATGTTCGAGGTGCTGGCGCTGCTCTTCATTCTGCGCCGGCGCTGGCGCGGAATCGCGGAGAACGCTTTGGCCCGTACATTGCTCAAGGCGCTGGCAGCCTCGCTGGTCATGGCAGCGGCCATCGTCGCCTTTGACCTGGTCTGGGAAAGCTTCGTATTGGGATCCGGCATTTCCTTGACTATACTGCGGCTGGCGGTGGCGGGCACGGTCGGCTTGGCAGCTTTCCTGCTGACCGCCCTGCTGTTGAAAATGCAAGAGCTACCCGAATTCGCGAAGTTAATCCGGCGGCGTCCGGCCGGCTAGACAGGCCCTACATGCCCATCAAGATCATATCGTTAACCCTCGGTCCCTTCGCCACAAACGCCTATTTGATCGCCGACACTCAACGTCGCAACGCCATCCTGATTGACCCGGTCGACGATGCGCCGGCGATCCTGGCTGCGGCGCGGAAAGAAAACTGGACCATCAAGCTAATGATCGCCACGCACGCCCATCTCGATCACGTCTTGGCCAGCGCCGCAATCAAGCAAGAGCTGAACCTGCCTTTTTACATCCACGAGGAATGCGCGTCCCTGCTCGACGAGATTCCCCTGCAGGGCATCTTCTTTGGCCTGGGCGACTTGCCGGCAGCCGCCCAACCCGATCGTCTGCTCACCAGCGAATCCGAGATCATTGAGCTGGACTCCGTTCGTTTGCACAGTCTGTACACGCCGGGCCATGCGCCGGGCCACCTCAGCTTCTACCTGGCCGAGCACAAGATCTTGTTCAGCGGCGATACGCTCTTCGCCGGCAGCATCGGCCGCACCGACTTGCCGGGCGGGGATCATGCGCTGCTCATGCGTTCCATCGTCGACAAGTTGATGGTCCTGGACGATGACGTGCAGGTATTGCCCGGCCACATGGGCGCCACCACCATCGGCCGCGAGCGCGCGACCAACCCCTTCTTGCTTGCCTACGATGACGACATCTTCTAGGCGTCAGCCCAGCCGATGACAATTCTCACCTTGTTTCTGGATGGCGTCGGCTTGGGCGCTGATGACCCTGAGTCCAATCCCTTCGCAGCAGCAGACACGCCGACGCTATGCAGTTTGACCAATGGGCTGCGCTGGCTGGCCTCCACTGGGAAGCAGGCAAACGAGCGCGCCGTATTTATCCCAACAGACGCGCGTTTGGGCGTCGCCGGCAAGCCACAGAGCGGCAGCGGGCAAGCCAGCCTGTTGACCGGGCTGAATGTGCCGGAAATCATCGGCAGACATTACGGCCCCAAGCCGGATGCCAAGACGCGCGAAATCATCGCGAAGCACAGTTATTTCCGCCGTTTGACCGAGAAGGGAAAGACTGCCCGCCTGCTCACGGCCTTTCCACCGCGCTTAATCGCCGACTTTGAACGCGGCAAGACGCTGCGCTCCAGCATTCAGCAAGCGGCTTTCGAAGCGGGCGCGCCGCACTTTGCGCTGGCAGATATCAAACAGAAGCGCGCCTTAACCGCTGAATGGACGACGGATAGCTGGCGGCGTCACTTGCGCTTCGGCGATCTGCCGCAATACTCGCCGAAAGACGCCGGACGGCTGCTGGCGCGCCTGGCCCGCCAATACGACTTCGCCTTCCACTCCCACTGGCTGACGGACCGCATCGGTCATCGCGGCACGCTGTCACAAGGCATTGAGGTCCTGCAGCGCTTTGATGCCGTTATGGCCGGTGTCCTCGAAGAATGGGATGATGACGCCGGCCTGGTCGTCGTCACCAGCGATCACGGCAATATGGAAGACCTCAGTACGCGCCGCCACACGCTCAATCCTGTGCCGACCCTGGTTTTCGGACGCGGCGCGGCTGAATTCGCGCGCGACTTCAAGAGCCTGATCGACTTCGTGCCCGCCTGTGATAGAATGCTCTTCAATACCCGCTAGCCTATAACATGCGAAATGAGACCCGTTTGAGCGACCGAATAAACCGCTCGATTTTCGCCATTGTCTGTGGTCGCTTGGCGATCAATATCTCGCGCCGTTTCGCCTACCCTTTCGTCGCGCCCATAGGCACCGCCTTTAGCGTTCCCGCTGACAACATTCAAAATGTGATCGCCCTGACCAATGTCTCCGGCCTGCTAAGTCCCGTGCTCGGCACAATTTCCGACCACTTTGGGCGCAAAGCCGTTCTGGTCGGCGCGCTGCTGGCAATGGCGCTGATGAGCGCAGTCGGCGCGCTCTTCGCCCAATACAGCGTCTTCGTTATCGTCATGTTCGGCTTTGGCGTCGGCAAGATTATCTACGATCCAACCTTCCAAGCCTACATCGGCGACGCCGTTCACTTCAGCCGGCGCGCCCGCGTTATGGGTATCGCCGAGCTCAGCTGGGCGCTGTCAGGCTTTATCTCCGCGCCAGTCGCCGGCTTCCTGCTCGACGTAAGCACGCTGCAAGCGATATTCTTATTCCTCGCGCTTTCGCTGGCGCTGAGCGCATTGGCCTGCCTGGTCATGGTGGAAGCGGACATTCGACCGGATCATAAACGCAAGCAAACGCGCTTGGTCAGCCCGCTCGCCGCCATGCGCATGGTCAGCGCCCATCCGCCCGCCGTGTTCGCGCTGATATTCACCTTCTGCCTAACCGCCTCGCATGAGATCTTTTACATCAATTACGGCCTGTGGATGGAAGCCAGCTTCGGCCTGGTTTTGACCGCTCTCGGCGCCATTACCATCGTCATATCCATAGCTGAAGTCATCGGCGAGTTCATCGTAATCACCTTGGCCGACCGCTTCGGCGCCAAGCGGACGTCAATGTACGGCATCCTGCTCGCGGCCATCTGCTTCCTTATCATTCCCCAACTCTCATTCAGCCTGCCCCTGGCGATGGCGGGGATTTTCTTCATGTTCATCTGCATTGAAACCGCCATCGTCTCGGCTATTCCCTTGTTCAGCGAAATACTGCCAAAATCGCGAGCAGTAATGATGAGCGCCAACGTGGGAGCGCACTCCCTGGGCCGTGTTTCTGGCGCGGCGGCAGGCGCCCTGATCTACAAAGAGAGCGCCGGCAACTTCCTGTTAATTGGCATAGTCGCCGGCATCTTGGGCATTGCCGCCTTTGCAGTGATGAACCGCCTTATTCCGTCGGGCGAAGTCTAGCAGGTCGCCTGGCGCGACGCCGGATTGCAAGCCATGGCGGCGGCGTGAGCAGCGACAAAGGCTTGCCTTGACTATTGCTTGACCCTAGCCTAGAATCGATTGGCGTTGTTTCCCGCAAGGATAGCTATGTTTGAATCGTTGTCACAAAGGCTTGACACTGCCTTCGAAAGTTTGCGCAAAGGCGGCCGCGTAAAAGAAGCGGACGTCAAGGCCGTCATGCGCGAAGTGCGTATGGCGCTGCTTGAAGCGGATGTCGCCTTGCCAATCGTGAAGGACTTCATCAAGGAAGTCCGCCAGCGCGCCTTGGGCGAAGAAGTTCACAAAGCCCTAAAGCCGAGCGAACAAGTCGTCAAGATTATCCACGAAGAAATGGTGGATATGTTGGGCGAGCCGGGCCGTCTGAGCTTCAGCGGCAGCAGCAAGCCCCACGTCATCATGATGGTCGGCTTGCAGGGAACGGGCAAGACAACCAACACAGCCAAACTCGCGCTGCATCTGCGCGCAGAAGGCCGCAGCACGCTTATGATTGCGGCGGATACCTACCGCCCCGCGGCCGTCGATCAGTTGGTGACCCTGGCCAGGCAGATCAATGTGCCGATTTACGAAGAAGGCACGTCAAGTACTCCGCCAGCCATCGTGAAACGCGGCCTCAAGAAAGCCAAAGAGCTTGAAGCCGATGTCGTCTTGGTCGACACTGCCGGCCGGTTGCAGATTGACGAAACCAAGATGGATGAGTTGGAAGAGATCAAGCGCATCTCGGCGCCGGCTGAAATCCTGCTGGTCGCTGACGCCATGACCGGGCAAGAGGCCGTCAATATCGCTCGCGGATTTAACGAGCATCTCGGCATAACCGGCTTGGTATTGACGCGCGTAGACGGCGATGCCCGCGGCGGCGCAGCCTTGTCCATGAGAGCCGTCACCGGCGTGCCGATCAAGTACATGGGAACGGGCGAGAAAGTCAGCGCCGACACGCTGGAACTCTTCCACCCCGACCGCATCGCGCAGCGCATCCTCGGCATGGGCGACATCATGTCGCTGATTGAGAAGACCGAGTCGGTATACGAAGAGGAAGAAGCCCTGCGACTGCAAAACAAGATCATGAAGAATGATTTCACTTTGCAGGATTTCCTCGATCAGCTTCAGAAGATCCGGCGCATGGGACCGCTGGGCAAAGTGCTGGGAATGATTCCGGGCATGTCCAAGCTGCAAATGCAGACCGACTTTAACGACGAAGATATTGAGAAGCGTATCAAGAAAGTCGAAGCGATCATCAATTCGATGACGCCGCAGGAACGCAAGCATCCGCGGATTCTCAAAGCCAGCCGCAAACGCCGTATCGCTAGCGGCAGCGGCGTTGAAGTCCGCGATGTCAATGAGTTGCTCAAGCAATTCCAGCAGATGAGCCGGCTCATGAATCAAATCAGCAGAGGGAAAATGCCCAGTATTCCCGGCTTGAGCGCCTAAGCCGGCAAAGAGGAGAAGATCAATGGTTCGTATTCGCTTGCGCCGTCAAGGCTTGAAACGGCAACCGAGCTACCGCATTGTCGTGACTGACCAGCGGAAGGCTCGCAACGGCAGCTATCTGGAAAACATCGGCCACTACAATCCGCGCACGCGCCCGGCCACCGAAATCATCGAAGAGGAACGAGCGCTCTATTGGCTCAGCGTCGGCGCTCAACCCAGCGATGCGGTTCGGCGCCTGCTGGAACACACCGGCACCTGGGCACGCTTTGAGCGGCTGCGCGCCGGCGAGAGCATGGAAGACTTGGTGCGTGAGGCGGAAGACAACCGCGGCGAATTGCCCAGCCCCCAGACCAATTATCCTGCTCCCGGCGACGGCGAAAGCAAGATCAAAGCGCGGGAAGCCGCCCGCCTCTCCGCCGACAGCGGCAACTAGGTGATAGCCCATGGCTGAAGAACAGTTGGTCCAGTATATCGCCGAAAATCTCGTCAACTCGCCTGACGAGGTTACAGTCACAACCAAAGAGACCGGGCGCAGCGTCATACTTGAGCTTTCCGTTGCCCCCGACGATATGGGACGCATCATCGGGCGCAGCGGACGCGTGGCAAATTCCATTCGCGCGCTGCTGCGGGCCGTTTCCTCACCCGACGATCGCGGACGCGACCGCCGCCGGCGCGTGATCCTTGAAATCGAATAGTCGCCGGTGCAGCTCGAAACACCACAGTTTCTCGTTGTAGGCGAAGTTCTCCGTCCGCACGGCGTGCGTGGCGAAGTGCGTATGCGCGTCTTGACCGAGAATCGCGAGCAGTTGCTAAACCTGGAATACGTCTACCTGGCAGACTCTGCGAACGTCGAGCGCAGAACTCGTTTACAGGTTGAGCGAGTTCGCTTCAACAAGGCTTATGCGCTGCTGACCCTTGAAGGTTATAGCAGCCGCGATGATGCCGATGCGCTGCGCTCCAAACTGGTCATTATCGATCGCGAGCAGATAACACCGCTGGAAGGCGAGCAGTATTACCTGTTCCAGCTGATCGGCTTGCGGGTTGTCAGCGCGGGCAAAGCAATCGGAATCGTCAAAGAGGTGCTGCAGACCGGCGCCAACGATGTCTATATCGTCGACAGCCCGGCTCATGGAGAACTGCTTCTGCCGGCGCATGAAGAAACGATCGTGAGCATAGACTTTGATTCAAAGGTAATCACGATGTCCCTGCCCGAAGGCCTGATTCCGGAATAAGTCATCTTCCGGCAAACTTGACAACAATCTTTCCCTGCTGATATGCTGAACGCGTCGCCGCTTCATTAATGGACCTCTATGCCGTCAAACCATCATCAACAATTCTGGCTGGGATTGCATCTCGTCCCGAATTTCGGCATCGCCAAATTGTCCAAGCTTTTGACGCATTTCGACTCCGTGGAGGCGCTTTGGCGCGAAGCGGATTCGAGCATCATGCGGCTCGGCTTGCCGCGAAAGCTTCTGGATGATTTCTGCGCGGCACGACGGAAGATCGATGTGATGCGCGAGATGGATCGGGTCGCCAGCGCCGGCGCATCGCTGATTACGCTGGAAGACGAGAGCTATCCCAGGCTCTTGCGCTCGCTGCCCGATCGACCGGTCCTGCTGTATCTTCGCGGCGCGCTCGCGCTTGGTAATGAAAGCGCGGTAGCCGTCGTCGGCACGCGCAAAGCCAGCCGCTACGGACTGGATGTCGCCTTTGAACTCTCAAGACAACTTGCGCGGCAAGGCGTTACCATCATCTCCGGCATGGCGCACGGCATCGATGCCGCTGCCCATCGCGGCGCGCTTGACGCCGGCGGAAAAACTATCGCCGTGGTGGCGACCGGTATCGATAGAGTCTATCCTCGCGAGCATATCGAGTTGGCGGCGGATATCGAGGCAAGCGGCGCCATCATCACGGAGATGCCATTGCGCTCGGCGCCCTTGGGCAAAAACTTCCCGCAGCGAAACCGCATCATCAGCGGGCTGTCACTGGGCGTTCTGGTAGCCGAAGCGCCCATCAAAAGCGGCGCCCTCAACACCGTCTCTCATGCCATAGACCAGGGTCGAGACGTATTCGCCGTTCCGCACAATATCTTCAGCCTGCCTGGTGGCGGCGGGAATATCCTCATCCAGGAAGGCGCCAAGCTGGTGGCCAGCGTCGAAGATATTTTGGATGAATTGCAGGTCACGCAATTGGACGTGGAAACGCGCAGCCGCGCGCAAGAGATTCAGCCGGCAAACGAAGCTGAAGACGCTATCCTGCAGCAGTTGAGCGCCGATCCCGTGCACGTCGACTTCATCGTGCGCCAAACCGAATTGCCCACAGCCACCGTCACCAGTACACTAACCATGCTTGAGTTAAAGGGACTTGCCGAGAGCGCCGGACCTATGCAATACTGCCGAGCGCGCTAATCGCAGGACAGAAAGCCGCCGGAATGGACCACTACTACGCACTGATTGCCGCAGGCGGGCACGGCACGAGGCTGTGGCCGATGAGCCGCGCCAAAACGCCGAAACAGATGCTGCCGCTGATCAACCAGGAATCCATGTTTCGCACTAGCGTGGAGCGGATTCAGTCCATTTTCCCACCGGAAGACATCTTTGTCGTGACCGGTCGAGAGCTGGTAGATGATCTGCGGGATGAAGTCCCACAGCTGCCCCGCGAAAACTTCATTGTTGAGCCCTATGCCAAGAACACCGCGCCGGCGCTGGCCTTGGCTTTGGCCACGATTCAGAAGCGCGACCCCGAAGCGACGGTAGCGATTTTGACCGCCGACCACCATATCGCTCAGCAGCCGACCTTCTGCCAAGTGCTTGAATCCGCCTGGCAGGTCGCGCAGGAGGGCTATATTGTTACATTGGGCATCGCCCCCTCATATCCAGCCACGGGTTACGGATACATTGAACAGGGCGCGCCCTTGGGCGACTACAACGATTTCTCCGTCTATCACTCCAAACGATTTACTGAAAAGCCGGACATCGTGCGGGCGACTCAATTCCTGGCTTCGGGACTGTACAGTTGGAATTCCGGCATGTTCATCTGGCGGGTTGACCGCGCCATGAGCGACCTGGAGCGCTTTCAGCCTGCCATCTACGCCATGTGCTCCTACCTGCAGACCGCTCTCGATACGCCGGACTATGAAGACAAACTCAATGATATTTGGGAGACGATGCCGAAGTTGTCGATCGACTTCGCTATCATGGAGAAGACCGACAATATCGCCGTCATCCCCACAGACATCGGCTGGAGCGACGTGGGAACCTGGGCATCGCTCTACGGCATCCTGCCGCAAGATAATTTCGGCAACTGCATCAAAGGCGAGGCGAGCGATATTCGCGTCATCCTTGACACGCGTGATACGCTGGTATTTAGCGACAGGCTAACGGTGGCGATTGGCGTGGAAGACATTGTCGTCGTCGATACCGACGACGTGCTGCTGATCTGTCACAAGGATCGTACGCAAGATGTCAAGCAGGTCGTAAATTACTTGCGAGAAAACGGCAACGAAGACTATCTCTAACACTGTCGACACACGAATGAGGACCAAACATGGCTGACAACAACGCCGCAGCGCTTCAGGCTTATTGCGTGAAATGCAGAACAAAGCGAGATATCGGCTCTGCTGAACCCGCCTACACCAAGACCGGCACGCCCGGTACACGCGGACAATGCTCCGAATGCGGCACCAAGCTGTTTCGGATGGGCGCAACGGCCGCCCACGAGGGCATACCGAAACCGGAGATTATCGAGCGCCCGGCACGAAAGAAATCCAAAGCGAAAGCCAAACGAAAGAAGCGCTCCAAGTCCAACGGCCGCAGCCCTACTATAAAGCGCGGCAAGATTGACCGTCTGGTCATCGTCGAGTCACCGGCCAAAGCGCGCAGCATCGGCGGCTTCCTGGGCAAGGGATACACGGTCTTGTCCTCAGTCGGCCATGTCCGCGACTTGCTCAAGAGCCGGCTTTCAGTAGACATCGAGCAAAATTTCGAACCCGAGTATCGCGTTCCCAATGAAAAGCGAGCCGTCGTCAAAGAGCTAAAAGCGGCGGCCGAAGTCGCGAAAGAGATCTATCTGGCGACTGACCCCGACCGTGAGGGCGAAGCTATCGCCTGGCATCTGGTGGCGGCAGCTGAGATGCCGACGACGCGAATAAAGCGCGTGGTATTCCACGAGATTACAGACGGGGCGGTAGCCGATGCCTTCGCCCATCCGCGGGATATCAACATTGATTTGGTGAATGCGCAGCAAGCGCGCCGCATTCTCGACCGGCTGGTTGGCTATCAAGTATCGCAGCTTTTGTGGTCCAAGGTCCGCAACGGCCTTTCGGCCGGCCGCGTCCAAAGTATCGCCCTGCGCTTGGTGGTCGAGCGCGAAGACGAGATCGCCGCGTTCAAGCCGCGCGAATACTGGACGATAGACGCCGCCCTCTCGAAAACGGGTCAAAGCGCCGATAGCGGAGGCTTCAACGCGAGCCTGGTGCAGATCAACGATGTCAAGGTGACCTTCAATCCCAAAGGTGAAGACCCGCCCGTCCTCGATAGCGAAGCCACAGTTCAGCCCCATATAGATGTTTTGCGTCAAAGCTTGTTCCGCGTGCATGCGGTCAAGCGCGGCACAAGACAGAGCAAACCATCGGCGCCATTCACCACCAGCACCTTGCAGCAAGCCGCCTCTAATCGCCGCGGCTTTGGCGCCAGCCGAACCATGCGCATCGCTCAGCAGCTATACGAGGGCATCGATCTTGGCCAGGGCAGTTCCGTCGGCCTGATCACGTATATGCGTACTGACAGCGTTCAAGTTTCCAAGGACGCCCAGTCTCAAGCGCGCAGCTTCGTGAAGGCCAAGTTCGGCGCAACCTTCGTGCCCGACAAGCCTCCTATGTACAAGACACGCTCCAAAGGCGCTCAGGAAGCCCACGAAGCGATCCGTCCGACCAGCGTCGACAGAACTCCCGAGTCGCTGCAGAATCACCTCAATCGAGCGCAACTGCAGATTTACACCATGATATGGAATCGCTTTGTGGCCAGCCAAATGTCCCCGGCTGTTTACGACACGCTGCGCATTGAAGTCAAAGCGGGCCGCGCCAGCGACGACATGCCCTATCTGTTTCGCGCCTCGGGCAGCAAGCTGAAGTTTGCCGGCCATCTTGCCGTCGGCGACAGGGCCGCCGACGGCAGCGGTAAGGGCCGCAACGATCAGCAACAAGATTTCCCAGACCTCGTGAAAGGCGAATGGCTTGATCGGCGCCAAATCATTCCGGAGCAGCACTTTACTCAGCCGCCGCCCCGCTATAACGAAGCGAGCCTTATTCGTCAGTTGGAAGAAAAAGGCATTGGCCGACCCAGCACTTATGCGCCGACAGTAACGGTCATTCAAACGCGCGAATATGTCACCCAGGTAGACCGGCGCTTGCATCCGACAAAGACTGGGCGAGTGGTCTGCGAACTCCTCACGGAATTCTTTGAGGAGGAGATGGACTACGCCTTCACGGCGAAAATGGAAGACCAGCTTGACGAAGTTTCCAAAGGCAAGCTGGATTGGCGTCCCATGCTTGACGAGTTCTATCACCCCTTTGAGAAGCGCCTGGTGAACGCCCGCGAAAACATGCCGCGAAGGGACGTCGCCGAGAAGGTCGGGCGCAATTGTCCGACTTGTACTACTGGCGAGCTGGTAATCAAACACTCGCGCTATGGAAAGTTCATCGGCTGCTCAAATTATCCCGACTGCAAACATACCGAACGTTTCCTGCTGCGAAAGGGCCTGCTCTGCCCCGACTGCGGCGCTGATAGCCAGGGCGAGATCGTCGAGCGGCGCACACGGAAGGGACGGACATTCTTCGGCTGCAGCCGCTATCCCGATTGCGACTATACGACCTGGAAATTGCCAAAGAATTTGAAACCCGTCGAATCTTCACAGCTTGGCCAGGACGACAAGGAACCCGCAGTCGTCTAAGCCAGCCGGCGTATGCTGCGCGCCTGCCGTGAATTGCGCCTGCACTGAAAAGTTGGCGCGCAACGCGTTTGTGGCGCTTTGGCACCTATCGTATACTTCATTGCAAGTATGCCTATTTGAGACTCGAAAGGGCGCTTTTATGAGCCTTCAAGGTCGAATGTCTAATCGTGCGCAATCGTCCGGAGCGTCCGAATCCAGTGAAGCTGCAGGCGTTGGATTGGTCAACTCATCCCCTGAAAGTGGCGGGCAGCGGCCCATTTCGCGCATTCAGAGCCTGGCAGCGTCCGGACCGCAGAGAATGACCGTCTTACTGGTGCTCCTGGGCATGGTTCTGGGTTTGAGTACGGCTTACGTCATCATTCCTACGGAATTCACCGGCGCCTCGCCCCGCCACATGAGCCGGCTGGCAATTGAGCAGTGGGTGCGAATGATCGCCGTGGGGCACTCCGAAGACGTACACTATGACAGCAACAATGCCTTACTGGTCTTGCAGCAGATCCCTAATCCGCAGTCCGTGGTAGAAGGCCTGGCGGGCAACACGCAAGTTCCCGCCGCGGAGCGCGCTGCGCTGGAAGCGTTGATGGACATACCCGGATACGCCGACCTGCCGGGAGCGCTCGCGCCGCAAGATCCCGGCATCGTTGCCAGTACCCTTCAAGTGGTAGCCTCGCTGGCAGTCGTAGCGCTGGGGATCCCGATTCTTGTTATCGCCGGGCGCACAATTCTGCCAGCCGGCGGAGGCGCGACGTCTGCCCGCCACGGTCGCCAGCAAACAGCAGCGGCCAGCCCACCGCCGGCCGGGTCCGCGACGATGCCATCCGAACAACCGTTACAGGCCTACAGTGAGGCGCCAGCCGCCGCGACCTGGGTCGAAGACGAAACCGAAGAAAGCGGCACAATCCATCCCCAGTACGGCGTTCCCGTATTGCGCGCCGTTTCGACTTACGTAAAAGGGCGCAACCTTGATGACTCCTTCGCCATAGAATTGACGCCGAATGCCGGCAGCCAATTCCTGGGTGAATGCGGCGTTTCGGGCGCGACCCAAGTCGGCAATGAGTTGCAGTCAGTTGAATTCTGGGGCTTTGACATGGCGTCGCAAGAGACGCTGACCAAGGTCTTTGCTGCGCCCGCCGCCTTGCATGATCCGGCTTTGCACGCCGCTGTAGCCAACCGCGTCAGAGACGCCGGAGTCGACATCGTCGCAGTAGAGCCCGGCGCGCGTCTGATATTGGACAGTGGCGCAATCCACATTCAAGCCACTGTTAAAGCGGTAGTCTGCAATTACGGCGGCGGAACGCCTAACAGCGGCATCGAGACCCTTCAAGTCGAAATCCTGGCCTGGCATAAGCAGGCGGTACCCTCGAATTTACCCGCGAGCGGTTACCCGGCGCCCGCCAGTTCGCCCTTCAACGAATACGCGGAGATGCAATTCGGTCCGCCGTCGGAGACAACGTCGCCCTCGCCGCCGCCGACTGGCAGCATGAGCGCGCCATCCTCAAGCTCGCAAGCGCCGAAACGCCCGGAAGATGAAGAGGACGATCCCTTCGGTGGCACGGGCAATTTCATGCCCTATTCGTAACTAGCCAGTCTTGCGCCACATCCGCGGAGTCTGCGTCAGAAGCGGCCTGCGCGTACGCGGTCTCATCGTCGCCAGACGCTAGCGGATTTCGACTATCTTGAATTTGATTTTGCCGTCGGGTGTGCTTACCGAGACTTTTTCGCCTATCTGGTTCCCTAGCAGCGCAGAGCCTATCGGACTCTTCTGCGAGATTTTGCGCTCACGCGGGTTTGCTTCGGCGCTGCCGACAATTTTGTATTCTTCGTTCTCGCCGCTGCCGACTTCCTGAATAACGACGGTAGACCCGACGCGTACTTCATCGCTGGGCCCTGAGTTATCCACGATGATGGCGTTCCTGAGAACGGATTCGATATGTTGCACACGGCCTTCCACAAAGCCGAGCTGCTCCTTGGCGTCATGGTAGTCGGCGTTCTCCTTGAGGTCTCCCTGCGCCACCGCGTCCTTCAGCTTACGCGCCAAGGCCGGACGCCGCGTCTCTATGAGTTGCCGCAATTCAAGGCGCAACGCATCTTCGCCTTCTCTGGTTAGATAAGATTCTTCTGTTGCCATTGCGAGTTTCCTTCATAATCGTGGGATGCGTCTCGGTCAGCCGGCAAGCTTGAACCGGACCGGCCGCCGTTCACTAATGCGCGAATATTGTCGCGGTGCAACTGCTCAACGACCCCATTCAAGAGCACGTGGCTCTTGCCGCATGCGCCCAAGGGTATCGCGTCTTCAATATTCTGTTGACCATCTTCAATTGCAGTCCCAACCGCCTCTGACAAACGGTGGAGATACTCCAAATCACTGGCGATTTTTTCCGGCGCCTCGCCGCGCAATATAATATCGCCATGACCTTGCACGATGTTCTCGTATTCTTGATCCAGCAAATTACTTAATGACCGCTCAAGGTCGTCGAAACTGCCATCGACGAAGTAGGGAATGGGCATGACAGTATCAGCCGCGAAGAGTATGTCGTCGTCATGGACCAGGCAAACGATGGAATCCGGACTGTGACCAGGGCTCGATCGCAGCGTGAATCGGAACTCGCCTAGCTCGAACGACACCTGCCCCTCGAAGGTGATATCGGGAATGACAAGGTCGACCGACTCGAACTCCGGCGAGCTTTCTTTCATCCGCTCCAGGCCGTCTCGGCCACGGGTCGCCAGCATCTCAGCGCACAGCCGGTGAGACAGGACCTGCGCCTCCGGGAAGAAACACGTGCCAGTCGTATGATCCGCGTGATAATGCGTATTGATGACGTAGCGCACTTCGGACCGCAGTCCGGATTCTACGTAGCGCCGAATGCGCAAGGACTCCTCGGGATAGAGCAAGGTATCAATTAGCACTGCGCCTTCGCTCGTCAATATCAAGCCGGCCGTTACCTGGGCGTACTGGCCACTGCGAAATACAAATATGCTGTCCGTGATGCGTTCGCGCTGCATGCGGTTCGTGGGCCACTGAGCTAAACAATAGGGAATGATCTAGAGCGAGTATAGTCAGCCAGCAGGCGGAAATCAAGAGCGCAACGCGCCGTCAGCTTTGCGCCCTTATGACTTGTTTGTATACTAATTGCACTGGTAAACGTTTCAGTCTGGATTCTGCAATGATCGTCCATCGTAGATGCCCGCTTTGGATTGCGTTTGTCTTGGTTTGCATCGTCGGATTAGGCAGCATGCGAGCGAGCGCTCAATACGAGTTGAGAATCGGCGTGATTGATTATCCGTCTGGATCGATGCTGGCGGGCGCGCGGCTAGCGGCGGATAGCATCAATGATGCCGGTGGCCTTGTCGGCGCCGATGGAACTGTCTTCCAGCTGACCGTAGTAGATACGCCGCCTGACAACATGGAAGTCGCCACAGCCAATATGAAGCAAGCCAGCGTTTTCGCCGTAATCGGGCCGGAAAGCGGCGATCAGGTGGCCCGGAACATGTCAAAGCTGCAAGAGATCCAAGTTCCCGTGTTTACGCCGGCGACCAGCGATACGCTCTTGCTATCGGACCACACGGGCCGCCTCTATCGCAGCCGCGCAGCGGAAAATGCGCAGATTAGCGGCCTGGCGCAATACTTGGCAGATTCGCTAGCGATTCAGACCATTCACACCGTGCAGCTGGACGCCGCCAGCACGACCAGTCTGATTTCCTTCGCCAATGCCTTGGCTACCTATGGTCTGCGCCCTTCAAACTTAAGTGTGGACTTATCCCAGCCAAATTTTCAGCAAGTGGCGGAGGCTGTTGCGGCGTCGGCGCCCGACGCGGTAGCCGTCTTTGGCCCGCCGCATCTGGCTGCTCAAGTCGTAGCTCAGATTCGCGACTCTGGTTACACGGGAGAACTTGTCTACACTCGTTCTCATGAGCCGGACTTCGCCGCGCGCGTTCCCGCCGATTTGCTGCCTGGCGTGATCGGCTTTACCACCTGGTCGCATACGCTTGATGATGCGGCCAGCCGCGAATTTACTCGGGCATTTGCCCGCGCATATGGACGGCTACCTGACGCCTTGGCCGCGGCCAGCTACGACGCCATGAGCCTAATCGCCGAGGCAACCGCGCAGGGTGGCGCCGTTTCCGACGCTTTGTCCGCCACAAGCCCTTTTTCCGGCGTTCAGGGTGTGCTGAATTCGGCGGGTCTTTGGCCAGGCGAAACCAGCAGCAATGTGGTCGTCACCCGATTGAATGAATACGGTACAGCCAATGTCGTTGCCCGTTATCCTGGAGTAATCGACGTCCTTGTCCCTACCAGAGAACCGGACCTGGAACCAACAGCTGTGCCGGTTACAGCGGCGCCTTTGCCAACTGCAACACCCACCGGATATCGCATAAGAATCACGCGCGATTTCCTCAATGTGCGCAGCGGACCCGGCACCGAATACGACATCATGGGACAGGTGATTGAAGGTACACAGGCGCGCATCCTGGGCGCGAATGCCGACCACAGTTGGGTTGTCATCGACTTTCGCGGCCAATGGGGCTGGGTTGCGGCTTACCTGGCAGATACCATCGGCGATCGCAATCTTGTGCCAATCATTACGCCGCCAGCAACACCGACTCCACCGCCGCCGCAGGAACCGGACCTGGTCGTGGTCAGCGCGCAGCCTTTGCGACTCAACATCGGTGCTACAAACGTGTTAAATGTCACGCTGAGCAATCAGGGATTGGGCGCGGCCGACAGGTTTGCCGTCGCCGGTACCTTTTCACCGGGCGGCCAATTTGCCGGGGTAAATGCGGCGGGCTTGGGCGCCGGCCAGCAAGCAACTGTACAGCTGCATCCTAATCTCAGCGGACCTTCCGGCCCGCAATCAGTTGTCATTGTGGTTGATCTCAACCAGGAGGTTTACGAAGGCGCCGCCGGGGAAGCGAATAATCTGAATTTTGTCTACAACTATGTGGCCGACCGCCCGGTCTTGGCGAGCGGTTCATGGACCACTTCCGACGGATCAGTCGATCTTGACGGCGATGCCAGCCCGGACTTGTCCTGGACCGGAAACGACCTTTCCGCGCTAGGTAACGCCGCCTTCACTGCAATCGGCCAGTTCTCAGCCTTGAGCCAAGCGCACTACGATGCCATCATCACTGCGCAGGCCAACACCACGATCGCAAACGCGGATCAACTCGCGAACAAGGTATTCACCTTGATGACCGCGGACGGGCATCGCGGCGCAATGCAGGTGACCAGCGTATCGCGCAACGGCCCGATCACCATTGAATACCGTATCTATCGCTGACTCAAGCGAGTCCTCTAGGAGTCGGCAAGGACGATGTCGACAAAAGTCGTGCGATAAGCCTGTACCGCAACGACGTCGACGAATGCTATCTCGCCTTCGTCGCTTAGCACGATTACCTGATAGTCGTCGGCCGGCAGGTCACCGACCGTAAAGTCCTCGTCCCATAAGGGATCGGGGTTTACGACCTCGCCCTCGTAGCTATATACATCGCGGTTGATGGTGTCTGAACGGACGGATACGCGCTTGCCGTAAATTGGCTCGCCCTCCTGATCGCGGACTCTGCCGATTATCATGCCTCTATCGAGGTAATGCTGCAGCCATAGCTCGGGATTGCGCGTCATGCGAAAGTCAAACGGATCTTCGACGCGCACCTCGAAATGCAGATGCGGCCCAATCGCTACGCCGCTCGAACCAATATGGCCCAGTCGCGTAAGATCTTCCACAGCCTGCCCGACTACCACGCTTATGCTCTCAAGATGACCGTATAAGGTGAACACTTGCCGCCCGGACAATGACTCGATTTGATGCGCCACGATGACAATTAGTCCATAGTAGTCGAGTTGCGGCCCAATCAGGATCTCTTCGTCGCTGCCAGCAAAAACAACGACGCCGGACTTGGCCGCATAGACAGGCGTATGGCGCGGATTCACGAATTCGACGCCCAAATGCACCGCGCGCGCGCCCTGCTGAGTACTGCCATAGGGGTAGCTGCGGTCCACCCAGTGCGTCAAGTCATCGGACAATTCGATCGGCCGGTGAAGTACGTTGTGCTCAACCGGCTCGATCGAGTCAAGGTGTGGAGCGACGACAGCAGCTGAAGGCGCCTCCGCGTAGGCGTCTGCGGCGGACGATGCCTGCAAACCACTGGCATTGTTCCCCTGGCTCTGAACTGCACAGTTAAGCAGCATGATAACGAGCCCAAGAAACAGGACTCGCTTGCGGCGAAAAGACTGCAATGTATGAGTCTCCGCTTAGTTGCCTAAGATGTCAAAGGTAGTGCTGCCCAGTTCAGCGCCGTCTACTGTCATAGTCGCCGTATATTGCCCGGGAGTGAAGGCGAAGTCCTCAGGTGTGGCAAAGAACCAGATACATTCGAACGACTTTGAGTAAGTGGATTGCCAACTCCATTCGTAAACCAGCGCATCGCCGCGAAACCAGGTTACTTGAAAGACAGCGCCCGCGCGAAGGGCAGTGACGCGCGCCGTGACATAAATCTCCGGAACGCTTTGACTGAATTGCCGGACAGTTCCGCCGGAGCAGCCGCTATTCGAATCGATGCCGCTGGCAGTGGTCAGATTCGAAACTTCCATCTGCCCCGCTGCTGGCTGGCCCGCCGTCGAGTCATCCATCATGTCGTCTTCCAATGAGCTTCCCATGTCTTCCGCGCTGACGACAACCGCTTCGACTTGTGGAGTGCCGGTGTAATTCGCCCGCAAGGTGGCGCCCAATGCCGCATTAACAACTGACAACTCGGCCACGCGCGTGCTGGCGGCGACGACGGTTTCAAGCGCCATATTGCTCTCGGCGGTCGCCGCTGCGCGGATCATGTCGCGCTCGGAGGCATACATCGTGAGATCAGCATCAATCGTCGCGACGGAATCGCTGGCTGCGAATGCGTTGCAGCCAGCCATGAAGAGCATCGTGACCGGTACCAGCAACCGCCAGCACAATCGCCTAAACATGATCATTGCGACGCCGCGCTTTCGATTACGCGAGGGGGCGCCTCGCCAGGCAGCCATTATATCAAGTTAGCCTGGTCTTGGCAGGACCTGACTGCGCTCGCCACTCGGCGCGGCCGGGAGTTGCTTTGAACAGCAGAGCAATCGCATCAATCAATTTTAACCACAGAGACCACAGAGGGCACAGAGATTTGGGGGTTCGGACGACTATACGAAGCACTTGGTGGGTTGGTATATGGCAAGTATCACCGAAACAACATCGAAAATCTCGTGGATTATGAATTGGGCTTTCATTGTTGTTTTTCTCTGTGCTCTCTGTGGTCTCTGTGTTTGATTTTCCTGTCGAATCTGCGCCATTTCACTGACTATCGCTTTGATGCGAGTGCCCTGCTTTGAACCGGGGGCGGGCTTGCTGATAATCCGCCGTTCTGTTATATTGAGGGCGAAGAGCCCCCGTAGCTCAGGGGATAGAGCATTGGTTTCCGGAACCAGGCGCACAGGTTCGAATCCTGTCGGGGGTGCTCAGATAATCTTACTGCATTCTCACGCTTCGTTTCTGATCCAGCCCGGCCGGTCCATCTAGGGCTCCAGACGCGCCCGGTACTCGTTCATATTGATGACGGTTTTATTCAGCCGGGACTCCTCCGCGGCAAAGGCCAGCAGATGGCTTTCCAGGGATTCCCTCGCCGTCGTGACACTTTCGTCCGGCCTGCCCTGTACCGTATTGATGAAGCTGCGGACAATGCCATAATCGCCGCCGCCGTGTCCGCTTTGGTCGCGAGCGACGACGGGAACCTGTTCAACCTCGCCCGTCAGATGATGGTGAATACGAATCTCATGGCCGCGCCCTGAGAACTTGCCATACAGGGTCGCTTTTGTGCCGTCCCAACGCATGGTGCGGCATTCCTCATCGCCCTGCCCGTTCATCACCAGCGTGACTGTAGCGCCATCCTCCATCTCCATATTTACCGTCTGATGATCAACTACATCGTTGTCGCAATGATAGACGCAGCGTCCGTACCAGCCTGTCTTCAGCGCTTCCAGCCGCTTCTCCTTCGATGCGGCGAATGACACAGCGTTCTGCGGCCAGCCATCGTCGTCGTTCACGTAGAGCCTAGTCGCTTCGTATTTGCAGGTGTCCGCCGCCGGGCAGCCGTCGGTGCAGCGCAGCGTGGCGCCCTCCGGCGCGTATTCGGGCCGAAAATGCGTCAGGCTGCCAAAAGAGTTAAGGTGCGCGACATTCTGCTGCAGAATCCACAATAGCACATCAAAGTCATGGCAACATTTGCACAGGATCATGGGCCCAGAGGTCTCTGCTTGCCGCCAGTTGCCGCGTACGAAGCTGTGCGCCATGTGGTAATAAGTCAAGTTTTCGCGATGCGTGACGCTGATGACGCGGCCGATCGCGCCTGAATGAATCACCGCCCGCAATGCCTGCCAGAATGGCGTGTAGCGCAGCACATGACAGATTTGCAGAACACGGCCTGCGGCCTCCGCCTGCTGCACCAAGCGGATGTTCTCTTCCAATATCGGCGTCATCGGCTTTTCCAGGAGAACGTCATAGCCGAGTTCCAGCATCTTCATCGTCGACTCAAAGTGAAAACGATCCATCGTGCAGTTGATGATCGTCGCCGCTTGCTTTTCGCCCGATTCGAGCAGAGACTGCCAGTCGTGAAAGACCATATCAGGCGCGATATCATGCCGCCCGACGAAACGGTCGCGGCGGAAAACGTCCGGCTCGGCGACGCCTGCGACCCGCATTTCCTGCGGATGCTCGAGCGCGAAATCGCCATAGGCGTTGCCCCGTCCGCCGGCCCCAACAACAATCGTATCAATCGCTTTCATCAGTCTTGCCCCGCTCGTCTGCAAACCCGTCGTTCCTGAAGTGTAACAAATATTGGCGGATAAGCGCGCGCGGCGCTCGGCAATTGCCGGTCTGTCCGCCAAATCATCCGGGGGTTTTGCTAGCCCATACCGGGGCGTCTTGCCTGCCAATCAAAATCCAATCGTGGCGCAAATGTGGCGAAGGCTGGTATACTTATTATGCTTGATGCACGGAATCAGCACAGAAAGCAACATTAGCAAATCGAACTCAAAGCCCTGCTCTGTCAGGCCGCCCGCAATCTCGGCGACGCCTTGAAGCCCGACGACTTCATCAAAGTTACCGGCCGCAGCACCATCAAGCGCGATCCAATTCGCCTGCGCATGCACATTGACGAAGCCTGGGCATGGTCCGATGGCTGCTGGCGACACATTCTCGACAACGAAGCCACGCCGCCCGCAGGCATCCAGCGCCAGCACCTGGTTGACGCGACTACTCGCAAAGCAAAGGACAACGCGTGAAGGCCGACCAGTCCTACCGCCACGCCGCCACCTACATCCTCTTGGCCGCGCTCATCATGTCGCTTGCCATCAGCTACCGCCACGACCGCGCCCGCCAACAGGGCGAGCTTGAGCTCGCCCGCGAAGCATACAGCCAGCACACGCACGAGTTGCAAATAATCCACAGCCGCCTCGAAGGGCTCGATGCCGCGATGGACGAGATCCTTCGTGCCCTTGTGCCGAATGGTGCATTCTGTGCTATAACCATCCATTGTTAATCAAGCACAGGAGCATCATCATGAATCTTCCACACACCTTATCCGACCACCGCCGCAGCTCGCACGGCCTTCGCCCGCTCACAATCGTGAGGTACATCGCCATATTCGTCGCCGCTATACTCCTTGCCACCATTTTCCTGCCCGCCAGCACCGCAAACGCCAACGAATTCACCCCTGGCGAAGGCGGCTCGCACTCTTGCGGTACTCCTGGCTTTCCATCCTGTAGCTCGATCCAAGCTGCACATAACTTCCTCTCGAATCAAAACCAACTCGAAATCAAGAAGCAAAAATGTCAAGGATACATCAATAGCGATCCCACCAACTACAAATGGTCCAGCAACAAATGCTGGAAACGCGTCGGCTGGGGTCAATGGACAGAACAACACGTTTAATCCTCGTACCATTTCACCATCACAGCGGCCGGCTTGTCCGGTCGCTGTTTTTACCCCGCTTGTTTCGCCTATCTGAGCCAGCCCGCGTCAGCAGCAACCGACAAAAGCGAAGGCGTTTGGGCGAAAAGCTTGTCTTTCATCGGTGAGCTTGTCGCGCCTTTGAGCATTCGATCCCTTGCGGAGTTGGGATGATTGCTCGCGTGCGTTCCCCTGCCAATCCCAAACGTGGGGTCGCCCGCTCGCCGCCTTCGCTTTAAGGGGTTGCGCCTTTGGGGGAAAACGCGATGGCGCGCCCGAGCCGCCCGGCGAAAATTACGGCATTCTGCGCGGGGACTTCGGCCGCTCCTTCATCAAGAAGAAGCCAGTCATGGAGATCTTCCTGGCCAACCTGCCGGCCACCCTCGAGCTGGGCATTGCCGCGATATTGGTGTCGCTGGTCATTGGCGTTCCGGTAGGCGTGCTCTCCGCCGTAACGCGGGGCCAACTGTTCGACAATGTCTCACGCGTAATGGCGGTCATCTTTGACGCTATTCCCAACTTTTGGCTGGGTTACATCCTCTTATATGTCTTCGGCATATTGCTCGACATTGTGCCCCTGGGCGGGCGCTGCGTTCCCAACTTGTACGGCGTATGCCCATCGCTGTTCGAGCGATTCGAGTACCTGCCGCTGCCGACAATTGTATTCGCCGCCGGCTTCGTCGCGCTGTTTTCGCGCTACATCCGAACTTCGACCCTGGAAGTGCTGAACCAGGATTACATCCGCACCGCGCGCGCCAAAGGCTTGTCTCCCAGCGCGGTCAACTTTCGCCACGCCATGCGTAACGCTATGATTCCGGTTGCCACCTTGCTGGGCCCGATCATCACCAACGTCTGGGCCGGGGCCATCATCATTGAGACGGTCTTCGCCTGGCCAGGCGTCGGCAGGATCACCTTCACCTCAGCCATTCAGCAAGATTATCCGGTCGTGATGGGAATTGTCATTTTTGCGTCGCTGGGCACGATCCTGGGTTTCCTGCTGTCTGACGTCCTCTACGTCATCATAGATCCGCGCATTCGGATTACTTAGGAACGGCTTATGTCGACGAAAGCAAGCGCGACCAAAGGGAAAATGGATGGCCCGCTACGCAGCCGGTCTCTGACCGACCTGGCGCTGGTACGCTTGTGGAATGACCGCTTGTCTATGCTGGCGATCGGCATCATCGTTTTCTTGACAGTAGCATCCATCACGGCGCCGCTGATTACTGGCGTGCTGGGCGTCGACCCGAACACCACCGATGCGTCGAAATCAAAATATTTGCCGCTCTTCAGCGAGGGTCATGTTCTGGGCACCGATAACCTGGGTCGGGATCACTTGGCGCGCCTGCTCTACGCCGGGCAAGTTTCGCTCTTTATCGGCTTTATGTCAGCCTTCCTTGCCCTCGTGATCGGCGTGACGCTGGGCATCATCACCGGCTATTATGGCGGCATTATTGACGACCTGATCAACTGGATCATCACCACGCTCAACGCAATCCCCGGGCTGGTGCTGCTGATCGTGATATCCGCAGTATTCCGCCCGGACGCCAATTCTCTCATCCTGGTCATTGTCTTTCTGACCTGGACCGTTACCACGCGCCTGGTTCGCGGCGAGACGCTCGCGATACGTTCGCGCGAGTTCATCGTTGGGGCAAAAGCGATCGGCGCTTCTGACTTGCGCATCATGCAGGTTCACATCCTGCCCAATGTCTTTTCCCTGACCATCGTTACTTTGGCGCGAAATATCGGCATCGTCATGCTCATTGAAGCCGCTCTCAGTTTCCTCGGGCTGGGTGTGCAGCCGCCGACGGCGACCTGGGGCAATATGCTCAGCAAATCGCGCGAGTTCATTGGCAAGGCGCCGCACTTGATGATTCTGCCCGGCCTGCTGATTACGATTGTCGTGCTCTGCCTCTACATCATCGGCGATGGCCTGCGCGATGCCTTTGATCCGACCGCGCAAGAATAGCAGCGCTAATCAGACGAGAAGCGGTATTCAGTGACCGATTGGAAGCGCTCGCCCGGCCGCAGCACGGTCGAGGGGAAGCCCGGCTGATTGGGCGAGTCGGGGAAATGCTGCGTCTCCAGCGCCAGCCCGTCGCTCTGTCGATATAGCCGTCCGCTAGCGCCGACCAGCGTCGTATCCAGCACGTTGCCGGCATAAAACTGGACGCCCGGCTCAGAAGTCCACACTTCCATGATTCGCCCCAAGCGCGGCTCGTAGACGCGGGCAGCCAAGCCTAACTCGCCGTCCGACAATCCCTCGCGATTCAAGACGAAATTATGGTCATAGCCCTTGGCCATGATGATCTGTGGATCGGCCGAACGCTGGCCCGGGCCAATCGTCTTGGGAAGACGAAAGTCGAAGGGCGTGCCGGCAACTGACGCAATCTCTCCGGTCGGGACTTGACGAGCATCGGTGGGCGTGTAGCTGTCGGCGTTCAGCGTCAAAATGTGATCGTAGATCGTGCCTTCGCCCTCGCCCAGCAAATTGAAATAGCTGTGATTGGTCAGATTGAGCACGGTGGGCGCGTCCGTGGCAGCCGAGTACTCGATGCGCAGTGAATTGCCATCGTCGAGGCTATAACGCACGGTCACGTTCAGATTACCGGGATAGCCTTCCTCTCCGTCCGGGCTCAGGTAGGACAGTTCGACCCCGTTCTCGAATTGGCGCGCAGCCCAATTTCGTTTGTCGAAACCGACTTCCCCACCGTGCAGCGAGGCGACGCCGTCTTGCTTCAAGAGCTCATACTCGGCGCCATCCAGGCTGAACTTGCCGCCGGCGATGCGGTTGGCGTATCGGCCGGTGATGGCGCCAAAATAGGGGTGTTCCGCTTCATATTTCGCCAGGCGGTCAAATCCCAGAGCCACATTCGCGAAATGGCCATTGCGATCGGGCACGCGAATCGACGTCAGAATCCCGCCGAAGGTGATCAGCTTGACTTCCATGCCGGATGCGTTACACAGCGTATACTCCTCTACCGCAATGCCATCAGCCGTCGTTCCGTAATGTCGCATGATTCAACCTTTGTCGTTGAGTTAAGAACATCCATCTTAACGTACTGCGCGCGGAATCGTCTAGCGACTCGCCTGACCAGATTGCCGATACATCTTGCGGCGAGACGCGCTAAAATGAAGTCCTCAGCAATCACATACTAGGAGCAGACTATGGAATACCGCTCACTCGGCCGCACAGGCGTAATGGTCAGCGAACTCTGTCTCGGCTGCATGAACTTCGGCGGGCCCACATCAGAAGCGGACAGCTTTGATATGATCGACCGCGCCGTTGATGCGGGCGTCAATTTCCTTGATACCGCCAACGTCTACGTCAGCGGAGGCAGCGAGAGGGTTGTGGGGCGCGCCTTGAAGCGCAACGGCAAACGCCACCGCATCGTGCTGGCCACCAAGGTCCATGGCCGCATGGACGAGGATGATATCCTCTCGGCCGGCAACAATCGCCGCCATATCATCGAGCAATGCGATGCCTCGCTGCAACGGCTGCAAACCGACTATATCGACCTCTACCAGCTGCATCGCGCCAATCCCGAGATTCCCATCGACGAGACGCTGCGCGCGCTTGACGACCTCATTCGCGCGGGCAAAGTCCGCTATATCGGCACCAGCACCTTTCCTTCGTGGCGCGTCATGGAGTCCTTCTGGGCCGCCAAGGAGCTCGGTCTTAACCGCTTCGTCAGCGAGCAGCCGCCTTACCACCTGCTCGACCGCAGCATAGAGCGCGAGATGATCCCCATGGCGCAGTCCTACGGTCTAGCCATCATTCCCTGGTCGCCGTTGGCTCGCGGGTTCCTGACCGGCAAATACAAGCGCGGCGAGCCCATCCCCGGCGACAGCCGTTTCGGCGCGGATGCGGGACGCGGCGCCGCCAACGAACGCCGCCGTGATCAGCATTTCACCGATCTGGGATTCGGCATTCTGGACCTGGTCCAGCAACTGGCGTCCGAAAAAGGCTGCAGCCCCGGCCAGGTCGCGCTGGCTTGGGTGAATAGCAAGCCCGGCGTGACCAGCCCAATCATCGGGCCGCGCACGATGGCGCACTTGGATGACAATCTTGGCGCGATTGATATACAGATCACTGAAGAAGACCACAAGCGCCTGGATGCGCTGGCGCAGCCGGAACGGGCGACCGTGCCTTATTATCACGGCGATATGGTCAATTTCGCCGCGTCCGAATACGCCTGGATCTAGCAGCTGTCTGGTTGATGCCGAGCGATACTAGCGCGCGGTCTCTTTCTTGATCGCGGCCAGACGCGTGAACTCGTCGCTGGACTTGTAGAAGTCGTCTAGCGGATAACAGCCGGAAACCATGCCGTTGCGCGGCGCCGTCGTGCAGTCGCTGAAGGTGCGGCATATCCGTTTGCGCTGCAAGGTCTTGCCGGCAAGCAGGTCAGCCGGCAACTCCGGATAGCTGAGCGCCATGCGACCCAAGCCGACGAAATCCGTCATGCCCTCGCGAACAGCGGCTTGCGCCACATTGGGCAGCCAATCCTGCAAATAGGAGTAACCCGAGCCCACAATCGTCAGCTCGGGAAAGGCCGACTTCAACTCAGCGGTGATCTTGATTTGCCGCGCCACGCCGACGAGGGGATCTTCGGGCAGCAGATAACCATCCGAGGGCGGGAATATCGCCGGACGCTGAATATGGAAGTTGTAGTAGGGGCTGCCCGCCGTGATGCAGACCAGCTGAATGTCCAACTCGCGCAGCAGCGCCAGAAAGCGCGCCGGTTCGTCAAGATCCCAGCCGGTTCCCGTGCCATCGCCGCCAAAGGCGTAGGGATAACGCGCTCCCGGGTGCGGCGTCGGCTCGCCCAATCGATCCGGTCCTGGGCGAAATGGAACCCAATCCACGGCGCTCAAGCGCACGCCGATATCCAGTCCGGGCGCTGATTTTCGCACCAATGCCACCGTCTCCCTCAGGAAGCGCGTGCGGTTTTCGAAGCTGCCGCCATAGCGGCCGGGCCGGTCTACCGCGCTCAAGAATTCATGTCCCAAATAACCGTGACAGTGTTTGATGTCGACGAAATCATAGCCGGCTTGCTGCGCCAAAACGACTGCCCGTCCGAAGTCTGCGATCAGACGCTCGATGTCGGCGTCAGTCATGACGCAGGAGTCGTCATCGAGCTGGAACTTGGCGTCGAGAATGGGATGTCGATACAGCACCAGGGGCTCCAGTTTGGCGCTGTTCGGCCGGCAAAAGCGACCTGAGTGCGTCAGCTGCAAGCCGATGAGCAGGTCGTCCGCCGCGCCGAAGCATTCTGCGTGCGCCTCCATCAGCTCGAGCCGCAAGCTCTCAAGGCTGGCGGCTGTGTCCTGATTTATGACCAGCTGACGCGCGTTGGCGCGGCCGTCGTGTCGCACCGCTACCGCTTCACCGCCCCAAATCAGCTTGGCGCCGCTCTCGCCAAAACGTCGCCAGCGCCGGCGGGTCAAGTCCGATGGCTGACCGTCGGCCGTGCCATCCCAGCCCTCCATCGGCAAGATCGCGAATCTGTTCGTCAGCTTGTGATCGCGGTAGACATACTCACGCGCCAGCGGCGATTCGTCGCCAGACAGGGCGAGTTCGTCAACCGGCAGCGACGCGCCCACAGATGCGCAGTAGTCTGTGAATTGTTCAAAGCTGCGCAATTGCGCCACCCGTCTGATTGTCATGCGCTAGCCCTCATGCAAGACGCCGAGACGCTCGGCAATATCGCGCAGTATGGCGACATCGGAATCGGGACGGCGCGGCGAATCGCGATGGGTCTGATCGGAAGCGATCCAGCCACGCAGCTTCAAGAACTGCGCCGCCGAGTGTTTGTAGGCGGGCACGGGTGGTCGAAAGGCCAGAAAGCCGAGGTATTGGATGAGGTCGTTCAACTCGAAGAAGGCGGGATCACCCGCCAGCCACATGGCGTCGCGCTCCGCGAATAGATCCGGCGCGAAGGTGCTCAGCCCGAGCAGGTAGTCGCTGCCGTAAATGACCATGTCGACCGCCAGATCATTGCCGGTGTAGACTTTGAAGTCCGGCCGCGCTTCATCACGCAGCAGGATCCGCTCCCATTCCAGTTGCCGGCTGAGCGACGAATGCTTGGCGCCGCTGCATGCCTGAATCTCCATCAAACCGCGATAGGTCTCGAGATCGTAGATAGCGCCAAAGGGCGCGAACATCTTGCCCAGCTCAAAGGCGATGAATCCATCAGTCCGCGCGGCGACCGTCTCATAAGCGCGTACGATTTCGGCGCCGGCTTGCTGCGTCAGCCCGTACGATTGAAAGACGATCGGCGTACCGCCAAATCCTTGAATGCTCTCCACCTGCTGGAAGTAGGCATCCGCATTGAAGCCCGCGCCCGGCTCGTCAGCCACAAAGGCGCCCGCCACAAACCCGGCGCCACCGAGCACATCCTGCGTCAAACGCAAGACTTGCCGGCGTTCGTCTTCGCTGATCAGATTGGCGAAGCCGGTATCCATATTAACCGCCGGCGTCAGACCCGCTTCCGCCGTGCGCCGTACGTGATCCGCCAGCCCGGTCCAGTCGATTTCGTAAGAGTCGGTAAAGGGCAGCAGAATGGCCGAGATGCCGGTGATCTTGCGCCCGGGACGGATCATGGCGCGCGGGTCTATCCGAGTAAGAACTTGCTGATTCATCAACTATCCTTTGCGAATGTCTATGCGCGAAGCTGATCGCGAATACTTGAGCAACCGCCCCGCTCCGATCATGAGTTTGGCGCGGTTGGAAGCGAAATGCAAGCGAGATTGCGTTGGAGAATGGCGAGTATCATGGATGCAGCTCTCCAGGCGGACAGCGCACAGATTTATTCTCCACCGAGGACACAGAATTAAGTGCAAGTAAATCATGCAAATACTTACCACAGAGTACACAGAGGATACACAGAGGACACTGAGTAAAGCCGTTAAATTATCGTATGCCAGCGACAGTTCCCTTTTGTCAGCTGGCTACCTAACTTGCGGCAGTATCGCAATAATACAGAACCCTCTGTGTCCTCTGTGTGCCCTCGTGAGCCTCTGTGGTAAAGGAACGACGTCCTTGATACAGGATTTGCATTAATTACCTGGTTCTACTGAGAGCACAGAGTTAATCTTGTATGCTTTGCGAAGTTTACCTGTCCACGGAGTTAAGCGCTCCAATAGCATCACGAACTTGGCGATATTCGGCTTTGCATATAATATCATCGAATCCGATTGTATTGATTGGCAGAGACGATGAAGGTTCGATTCGGTTACCGCGACCTTGAGTTTCCCAGCGGCGAGCTCAGTCCGCTGAGGGAGAGCAATGACGCGCTCGGGGACGTTGCGGCTCTGTGGCAGCGCATGGACGAAGACGGCTACCTGCTGCTGCGCGGCTTGATTGCGCGAGACACGGTCTTGTCCGCTCGTGAGGTCGTGCTGAAGCACATGCGAGAACAGCAGGTCTTGCTGCCCAACACACCGGTGCTGGAAGGCGTGATGCCGCAAGGCGGACCCAGCATACGCATGATGGGCGGTAAGGGCATCGCCCACCATCCGGACGTCTTGGCTGCGCTGGAGAACCCCGCCCTCTTCGCGCTGTTTGAGCGGCTCTTCGGCGAGCCAGCGCTGAGCTTCCCCTTCAAGTGGCTGCGTGCCATCGGCAACGAAGAATACACCGGCGCCACTTCGATTACGTCTATATGGGACGCGGCTCCAGCAATCTCTACACCGTCTGGATTCCCTTGGGCGATGTGCCCATTCAGCAGGGCACGCTGGCCATTTGCCGCGGCTCGCACAAGCTCGATAGTTTCGCGCGCATCCGCGACACCTACGGCCGCATGGACATTGACCGCGACGGCATTAGCGGTTGGTTCGAACGCGACCCGATGCAGATTGTCGAGCGTTTCGGCGGGCAATGGCAAGGCGCTGATTATGGCGGGGGCGATGTGATTATCTTCGGCATGCATACCATGCACGCTTCCACCACCAACCTGACGACCCGCTTCCGCCTCAGTTGCGATGTGCGTTATCAGCCGGCGGGCGATCCGGTTGATGAGCGCTGGAAACGCGACGGCAGCGGACACTACGGCAAAATGCAGCGCGACATGGAATCTGCCCGCGCGCAATGGGGGCTGTGACGCCGCCGTCCCGCAAGAGAGCGCCCGCGTATATTGGACCAAAAGCAGAAAGCCGGTTGACCTATGTTGATTTCGCAAATGAACTGGATGCAAGTTGAGAAATACCTCGAGCACGACGATCGTTGCATTTTGCCGACCGGCAGCACTGAGCAGCACGCGTACCTCAGCCTGACGGTGGATACGATATTGTCGGCGCGGCTGGCGGAAAAAGCCGGTGAATTAGCCGGCGTGCCGGTGTATCCAGTGCTGCCATACGGACTGGCGCAGCAATGGACGGCCTTCCCCGGCACAGTCACGCTGCGCGTCGAGACCTACCTGGCGCTGATACGCGATGTGCTGGACAGCATACGCCGCGCGGGCTTCCGGCGGATTCTGCTGGTCAACGGCCACGGCGGCAACGCTCCGGCGCAGGGCATGCTGCGCGAGTGGATGATGGACAATCCGGACAGCGCGGTCAGATGGCATAATTGGTACAACGCGCCCAAGACCTGGGCCAAGGTGCTGGAGATTGACCCGGTCGGTTCTCATGCCTCCTGGATGGAGAATTATCCCTGGACGCGGCTGGAGGGCGTGGCGCTGCCAGCCGAGCGGAAACCGCTGTTCGACCTGGACAAGCTGGCGCTGCTCACGCCGCAGCAGACGCGCGAGCAACTGGTCGACGGCAATATGGGCGGCTACTATCAACGCTCGGACGCCGACATGATGGCGATTTGGCAGGTGGCGGTGGCGGAAACCCGCGACTTGCTCGAAGGAGACTGGAGCTGATGACCATATTGATTTGGGGCGCCGGCGCTATCGGCGGCACACTGGGCGCATATCTGATTCGCAGCGGTCATGATATCCGATTCGTTGATGTCGTGGCCGAGCACGTAGAGGCTATCAATGAGAGGGGTTTGACCATCACGGGACCGGTTGACGAGTTTACGGCGCCTGCCGAAGCTTTTTTGCCGGGCGACCTGCAAGGGCAATATGAGACGATTCTGCTCTGCACGAAGTCGCAGCATACACGGGAAGCGACGCTCGCGCTGGCGCCCTTCCTCGCTGACGACGGCTTCGTCATGTCGGTGCAGAACGGCCTGAACGAAGTGATCATTCAGGACATTATCGGTCGCGAGCGGACTGTCGGCAGCTTCATCAACTTCAGCGCCGATTATCATGCCCCGGGCGAGATCCTCTTTGGCGGACGCGGCGCTGTCGTCATCGGCGAACTGGACGGCGCCATCAGCGAGCGGCTTAAGAGTCTGAAGGCGATCTTCCGCCATTTCGACGAGAACACGCTGATAACGGAAAATATCTGGGGCTACCTCTGGGGCAAAGAAGCTTATGGCGCGATGCTCTTTATATCGGCGCTGACGCATGAGTCCATCGCCAAAGCGCTGGCCGACAGCCGCTATCGTCAGCTGTACATCCGCGCCGCGCAGGAGGTGTTGCAGTTGGCCGAGCGGCTGGACATTGAGGCTTACGGTTTCAACGGCTTTGAGCCCAAGGTATTCCTGGCTGACGACGCCGATGCCATACATCAGTCGCTTGACACGCTGGTGGCCTTCAACAAGCTGTCGGCCAAGACGCACAGCGGCATCTGGCGCGATTTGGCCGTGCGCAAACGGAAAACGGAAGTGATTATGTATGAGCCGCTGCTGGCGCAAGCCGCGGAGATCGGCTTTGACATGCCGCTGACACGCAGCTGGGTCGGCATGATCCGCGAGATCGAAGACGGCAAACGCGCGCAGAGCTTGACGAACCTGGACGAATTGAAGGCTAAGTACTTATGAACATTCGCTTTGACGGCAAGACCGCCATCGTCACCGGCGCGGCACACGGCTTCGGGCGGGCCATTGCCCTGGCCTTCGCGGAGCGCGGCGCGTCGGTATGGGCCTGTGATGTGCTCGAAGACGAATTGCAGGAGACGCGGCAGCTCTGTCGAGGGCTGGACGGCAGCTGCAGCGTAAGCGTTGTCGACGTACGCGATCGCGCGGCTGTGCGCGCATACGTGGCTGAGGCCGCGGCACGAGACGGCGGCGTTCACATTTTGGTCAACAACGCCGGCGGCGTGCTGGGGCAAGTCGGGCGGCCGCTGGAGGACATCAGCGAAGAAGACTGGGACAGCATCTTTGAAGTCAATGCGCGCGGCGCGTTCTATTTTTCGCAGGCGGCAGCACCTAGCATGAAAGCGCAGCGTTACGGCCGTATCGTCAATATCTCAAGCGGCGCCGGCCTGGGCGTCAGCCTCACGGGAATTCAGGCTTATGCCGCGGCCAAGGCGGCGCAGATCGGTTTGACGCGGCAGCTGGCGCATGAATTGGGCGCCTGGGGCATCACGGTGAACAATATCGCGCCGGGCTTTGTTCTTTCCAATCCCAATTCCATCCGCCAGTTTGAGTCCTACGGCGAGGAGGGCCAGCGCGCGCTGGTCGAGCGTTTCGCGCTGAAGCGGCTGGGATCGCCGGAGGACATCGCGCATGGCGTGCTCTTCTTCGCCTCGGACTACGCCGGCTGGGTTACGGGTCAAGTGCTGTCGGTTGACGGCGGACGCCTGTGAGCTGGCGTGTGAAACAGGGTATCGTCAGTTAAGGAATTTCGCCGCTTTCCGTATTCTGCACTAGCTAACTCACCACAGCCGATTGCAGGTCGCGACTTGGCTCACGCAATCTAATGAACGCCAAATAGTGAGCAATTGTAGGGGCTAGCCATTGGCTCGCCCGTCGATGGCATAGCATACACTTTCGGGCAACCTGATAAGTCGCCCATCCGGTCTTCGACGCGAGCGCAAGTGGAAGTAGGGCCGGATTCATAATGAACAGGTACAGAATTGTGACCAAGTTGGTCAGTCGAAAAGCGGAATTGTAGTGGATGTTGCCGGTGGGCGACTCACAGAATCGCCCCTACAAGGCTTGTCCGCTACTCAAAAACCGATGCCGGTACGTTTGGGCGGGGCGGTCGCCGCACTTGTACGGATTCGCGACAATTTACCACCGAGGGCACAGAAGTAAATGCGAGTAAGTAATTAAACAGTCTGCCGCAAATTCTACCCCCTCAGTCCCCCCGAATCATCGGGGGGAAGCTGCGACGTACTTGTGTTGCTCCCCCTCTTCGATGATTCGGCGAGGGGGCCGGGGGTTGGGTAGACCGGCACAAATGTCGCATGACTTACTTGGACTTACTGAGTAAATATGAGGGCACAGAGAGAGATTGCGAGAGACGTGGAGGTAGGTCGAGTGAAGGATAATCCGCACGTTCGTCGAATCCCTCTTTGGACTAAGCGTGATGCCTTTCCTCTGTGTCCTCAATCTGACTCCCCGTACTCGGTGGCAAAGATGTCGAATATTCGCCTAAGCCGAGCGAGCGGCGGCGACGTCTCAGTACCGGACAAGCCTTACAGCATTCCGATGTGGCTCGCCACTGCAAAGGCAGGACGAGCCCGGGCTATATCAACTTACTCGCCGTTCTTGCTGTCATTCAGAGCGGCCAACACCCGCGGCGGGGTCATGGGTGTTTGGGCGAGTCGCACCCCTGTGGCATGAGCGACGGCGTTGGCAATGGCTGCGACGGTCGGGATGACCGGCGGCTCGCCGACGCCACGCGCGCCAAAGGGACCGCTGAGGGACGGCACTTCGACGATCTGCGTATGAATCGGCGCTGCTTGCACGGCATCGGGCATGGCGTAGTCCATCCAGGAGCCGGAGAGCAGCTGGCCGTCTTCGTCGTAGCGCATCTCTTCGTAGAGCGCCCAGCCGACGCCCTGCACGGCGCCGCCTTGCATCTGGCCTTCGACCGCCAGCGGGTTGATGGCGCGGCCGACGTCTTGCACAACCGCCAGATTGAGCAGGTTGACATCGCCGGTTTCTTCATCGACTTCGACTTCGGCGATTTGGGCGCAGAACGAGGGCGCGCGATCGGTGACCGCCTGGCTGCCGTTGCCGTGCACCGGTTCGTATTTGCCGCCGAAGGTCATGCCTTTGCCGGCGATTTCGCCTAGTGTAATTGACCGGTCCGGGAATCCGCGGACTTGTACGCGCCCGTCGACGATCTCCAGGTCTTCCGCCGATACCTCAAATTCTTCCGCGGCAATAGCGAGTGTTTGGCGCCGGGCGTCTTGTGCAGCGCGAATGACCGCGTTGCCCAGGGTATACAGGGTTTTGCTGCCGCCGACGCCGCCGCCATAGGGCGCGCTATCGGTGTCGCTGTAGACGAAGCGCACCTTGTCGGGCGCCACGCCGTAAGCTTCGGCAGCCAGCAGCGCAAAGGAGGTCGGCGTACCGGAGAGGTCGGCCGTGCCGATCTGAACTTGCAGCACGCCGTCACGATTGAGCTTACAGACCGAGGCGCCCGGTTCCAAGCCGCCCATCCAGCCGCCGATGGCGATGCCGACGCCGCGGCCCTGCTGACGCGACTGATCGCGGTTGCGCCACAGGGGATGTTCGCGAGCGGCCTCGAGCGTCTCGACCATGCCTATGGTAGGGAAGTCGCCGCCATCGGGCGCGGGATCGCCGCCGCGGGCCGCGTTCATCAGGCGCAATTCCACCGGATCCATCTCCAGCTGCGCGGCCGCTTCGTCAAAGAGCGTCTCGACAGCCATGAAGGCCGTGGGCGATGTCGGCGCTCGATAGGCGCCAACGGATTGTTTGTTGGTTACGACATTGATCGATTCCAGCAGCAGATTCTCGCAGGGATAGAAGCTGGCGAATTGCATGGCGGCGAAGCCACCGAGGCCGCTGGGGTATATGCCGGTGTCGGCAGTTACGGTCGATTGCATGGCCAGCAACTCCCCATCGCTTTTGAAGCCCAGCTTGGCGGCGATGCGCAGGCCCGGCGCCGGATTGGTGGTCAGCAGCTCCTCGCCGCGCGTCAAAATCAGGCTGACGGGGCGGCCGACGGTGACCGCGACCAGTGCGATCAGGGGTTCGTAGAGGCCGAATTTCGCGCCGAATGCGCCGCCAACCGGCATGCCGTACACGGTGACATCGGATTCCGGCACGCCGAGCACGTCGGCCACGTCCATTCGCGCGCCGAAGGGCGATTGCAGGCTGCCCCACATGGTGACCCCGCCCGTGATCGGGTTGGGCTGCACCACCCAGCCCTGCGTTTCGATCGAGCTTTGATGCACCATGGGCGTCTCGAAGGTGCGCTCCACCACGACATCGGCCTCAGCAAAGGCGGCGGCCACATCGCCGGTTTCCATGTGCGTGCGGCCGGCGATGTTGGAGGCTTCGCCGTCGTCTTCTTCGGATTCGCCGCCGGTGTCCGCGCCGTGAGCGGCTTCGTCTTCCGCGCCAGTGGGGATGCCGGTGGGCCAGATGACGGGCGCGCCTTCCGCGACTGCCGCGTCCATAGACGTCACCGCTTCAAGCGGGTCATAGTCGACGTCGACCAATTCGGCGCCATCGGCCGCGGCGGCGGCGGTATCGGCCAGCACCATAGCGACCGGCTGACCCACGAAAATCACACGGTCGCGGGCGAGCATCAGTTTGGCGCGCGAGGATGGCGTGATATCGGGCAGATCGGCGGCGGTCAAGACGGAGTGCACACCGGGGATCGCCAGCGCCGCTTCGGCGTCGATGCTGCCGATTGCCGCATGAGCGTAAGTGCTCAAGACGAAGCGCGCATGCAGCATACCGGACAGCTTTAGGTCGCCGGTGTATTTCAGGTTGCCGGTTACCTTGGCGGGACCGTCAATCATCGGCGTTGGTTTACCAACAAATGAAAGATCTGACATTCGAGGTTTCTCCTATCGGACTAAAGCACAACCAATACAGTTTAACCGGCGGAGGCGAAATCCACCACTTGATAGCCTTCCCGGCGCGTGCGTTCGCGGAAAAGCTGGCTCAATCTCAGCGTCATCTCGCCGGCGGCGCCGCGACCGATTTGCCGGCCGTCGAGCTCGATGACCGGCGCCAGCTCGCCCATGGTGCCCGTGCAGAACATCTCGTCAGCGCGATAGACCTCGCTCAAGGAGATGTTCTTCACCTGGCAGGGAATGCTGCAGCGCGCGCAGATTTCCAGCACGGCCGCGCGGGTGATGCCTTCCGGGCAAGAGCCGGTGTCCGGTGTTAATACGACGCCGTCCTGCACGATGAAAATATGCGTGGCGTTGGTTTCGGCGACGTAGCCTTGATAGTCGAGCATTAGCGCGTCGTCAACGCCGGCCGCGTTGGCCTGGATCTTGGCGAGAATCGAGTTGATCAGATTGCAGGAGTGGATATTCTGGTCGACGCAATCGGGCGGGATGCGGCGGATGCCCGAGGTAATCAAGCGGATGCCGCTCTTGTCATAGACCGGCGGCTTATGCTCGGCCAGCACGATCAAGGTGGGCCCGCTGGTATTCAGTCGCGTATCCATTCCGCTAGTATATTTGAGGCCGCGGCTCAAGGTCAATCGGATGTGGACGCCATCGGTCATCTGATTGGCGGCCAGGGTCTTGCCGATCTCGGCGATGATCTGCTCGCGCGAGGGTATCTCGCTGAAAGCCATGGCCAGGGCGGAATCGCGCAGGCGGTCGAGATGCGGGATCAGCTTGAAGATGCGCCCTTGATAGAGGCGCAGCCCCTCCCAGACCGCGTCGCCGCCCTGCACTGCAGAATCGAAGGGGCTGATGCCGGCCGCATCGCGATGATAGAGCTCGCCGTTGATATTAATCAGCAAGTCTTTGTTCTTGGGATTAAAAGCTTGTTTCATCAATCGTCCTGCCGAATACAGTATGGCGCCATTTGGTCGTAGAGTTGCTGACAGTCCTCCAGCAGGGCGCGCATCTTCGCGGGAACGGGTGTGTTGTCCTCGTGGTAGGGCGCGAAGCCCGTCGACCTTTCCACGCCGGAGTACCAGTGCTCCCCCCAGATGCCGTCGCTGGCGTGTTTGCCGGGCCGCCAGCGCAGCATGGCCCGGTCGAAGTCGACATCCAGCGCGGCGCAGAGCCGGCGCAAAGTCGCTTCGGGATTGCGCAGGACATCGCGCGCTGCGATCACCGGCGGGACTTGCCCGGTCGCCTGCTTCACCGCGCTGAAAAGCTCGACCTGCTGCGGCAAGCCAGTTTGGTCCAGCCCCGGATTGGGAATCACCTTGGCAAATGAGAGCAGCATCCGGCGCGGATCACGAATGAGAAAGCAATTTGATATTTTGCTGAGCCATGATCGGTCGATATGTTCAAGCATGTGCTGGGTCATATGTTTCTGATAGTAGATCGCTTTGCCATTGTCGTTCGCCAGCAGTTGGTCGATCACGCGCTGCCAGTCAGTCTCGTAAGTGGCGATGATTTCGCGGGCCCCCGGATGGTCATAACCGGTTTCTTTCAGGTAATGCGCATAAAATGGCTCGTCGATGACACGCGTGTCGGCGCGGCTGGCCCATGACCGCATCAGCGCAGTGGAGATATTCCGGGGTCCGGACCACATCGCAATGATTCGCTGCGCCACCTGTGCTCATCCCTTTAGCGTCGACCTTGCTTGACTGGCTCACCTGCCACTATAGTGGATGCACCGCCCAGCAGCACGTATTGTAACCGATTGCATAGACCTTGTCACATCGAATGTCACGGCAGAAGAAGCGGGTCGATACCAAGCATAAGCGAGCGCGCGGGGGCGTGATAGCGGGGCTGGCGCTGTTGGCGCTATTGGCGCTGATCGCGCGCAAGCCGGCTGAAGATTTTCCGCCCGCCGAGCGGCACACGGTATCAACTGAAAAGCCGCAGGTTTGCCTGCATACACTGCTGGAAAACGAGGTCGAGGACGAGTCAATTTTGCGGTCGTTGGAGCTGGCGCGCGAGTTGGGCGCGACAACGATCGTGCAATTCTTCCCCTGGGCTTATGTCGAGCGCGAGCCGGGCCACTACAGCTGGACCTTGGCCGATCGCATCGTGCGCCAGGCCGACAGGCAGGGACTGCGCGTCATTGGCCGGCTGGGGCTGGTACCGGATTGGGCCCGTGACGGCAATACAGAGACGCTCAATTATTTGACCGAGGAGAATTTCCCGGACTTTGCCGACTATGCCGCGGCCTTTGCTGAGCGCTACGCGGGATCGGTAGATCGTCTCATAATCTGGAATGAGCCGAATCTCAGCTTTGAATGGGGCTATCAGCCTGCCGATCCGGCGCGTTATGTTCGCCTGCTGGAAGCCAGCTACGCGCCGATTAAACAGGCGAATCCGAGCGCTGTTGTATTGGCTGGCGCGCTGGCGCCTACTTTGGAGGCAACGGGCAGCAGCGCGGGACTCAACGAGTTGGATTTTCTCCAGGAAATGTACGACTTGGGCGCGGGGGAATACTTCGACGCCCTGGCTATTCACAGCTATGGTTTTCAAGAACCTCCGGAAGCAGAGCCGGCGCCCGACCGCTTGAACTTCCGCCGCAGCGAGCTGCTGCGCGAGATCATGCTGGCAAATGGCGACGGGCACAAGCCGGTCTACATTACCGAGAGCGGCTGGAATGACCATCCCCGTTGGACGCAAGCGGTCCGCCCGTCGCAGCGCTCGGCCTACACGTTGCGGGCTTTCCAATACGCCGAGCAGAATTGGCAATGGCTGGAGAAGCTCTGCATTTGGGCCTTGCGTTATCCTGCTGATGTCTACAGCTATCCGGACAATTTTACCTTGGTGACCTCCGGCTTCGTGGAAAAGCCGATCTATTTCGCGCTGCAGGATTATGCGCGCGGCTGGACAAAAAGCGAGACGCCTTGGCTGCCGCCGCCGCGAGCGGACGAATGAAAGTAGCAGCGCGCATATTAAGGGGCTTGACGGTGGCGCTGCCGCTGGCCTTCCTTGTCGGCGCCGTCGTGCGGCATTATCAGCCGCCGGACCCGGCTGTAGCCTTCCCGCGCGGCGAGATCGCCATTGGCGTGGACGGCAGTTTCCCGCCCTTCGCTTACGATGATGGCGGCGAACTGCGCGGGCTGGATATCGACCTGGGCGAGGCGCTTGGGCGAGAAATTGGGTTGCCCGCGCGCTTCGTGAGCATTAGCTTCAACGGTTTGTACGATTCGCTAATCAGCGGCAAAGTCGATCTGCTGATATCGGCGCTGCGCGTGGCGCCGGCGCGGCGTGAGGATGTGCGTTATTCGCAGCCATATTATGACAACGGCTTGGTGCTGGTCAGCGAAGTCGGCGCGGGCCTTGATCCGGACGAGCTGGCCGGAAAGCGTATCGGCTATGAGTACGCCAGCAGCGCCGACAGCCAGATTCGGGCCTGGGAGCGCGCGGGAGTCCGAGTCCAGAAGTTGCCGTACGAGCTGCCCGCGCACGCTTTGGACGCGCTGCGTTACGGACAGGCCGACGGCGCGCTGACGGACGCCACGACATTTCGCCTGTATGCGAAATCGCAGGGAGAATGGCGGCCGGACGCCGAGTTCGTCACACACGATCCCTACGCGATCGCAGTGCGGAAAGACCGCGTCGGCGCCTGGAAACTGGTAGAGCGCGCCTTGTCCGCTTTGAAAGATAGCGGCGAACTGGCTAAAATCATTGAGGCATGGCTGTGAGGGTGCGGGGGCGAGCGCCTGACAGGTGGATTCACCACAGAGGCACACTCGCTCGCGAGTCACGACATGGCTCAAACAAAATAACGAGCCCACAAAAGTGACGACCGGTAGGGGCGAGCCACCGGCTCGCCCGTACGCACAGGGTTCTTTTGTGGAATCGCCGACGGCGTTCAAACAAGGCTCCTCTAAACAGAGGACACAGAGGGAAAATTGCGAGAAGTGTGCGAAGTTGACCAATAGCGAGGCCGTAAACGGGGGAGAGAGCCATGACAGACAAAGTACGTTGGGGAATCTTGAGCACTGCCAATATCGGACGCCGCGTGATTCCAGCTATCCACGCCTCAAGCAACGGCGTCGTGGCGGCGGTTTGCAGTCGGTCTCTGGAGCGCGCGCAAGCCTTCGCCGCCGAGCAGGATATACCGCGCGCTTTGGGCAGCTACGAAGCATTGATCGCGGATACCGAGATTGACGCCATCTACAATCCGCTGCCCAACAGCATGCACGCCGAATGGAGCATCAAGTGCGCCGAGGCGGGCGTGCCGGTCTTGTGCGAAAAACCGTTCGCCAGCGACGCTGCCGAAGCGCAGAGCCTCGTGGACGCCTTTGAAAAGCATGATGTGCTACTGGCGGAAGCCTTTATGTATCGCTTTCATCCGCAGCACGCCAAAGTGAAGGAGATTGTCGCCGCGGGCGGCATCGGCGAGTTAAAAATCATCAACAGCAGTTTCACCTTTGCGATTAGCGACGAAGCCAATATCCGCTTGAGCAAAGCTTTGGCCGGTGGCGCGCTGATGGATGTCGGCTGCTACTGCGTCAATCTGATGCGCTTCATGACGGGCGAAGAACCGGCGCGTGTGACGGCCAGCGGGCGCATCGGCGAGACGACCGGCGTCGACGAAGCGCTTGCGGCTACCTTCGAGTTTCCTTCCGGCGTGATCGGCCATTTTGATTGCGGCCTGCGGGCGCATCGACAGCATTCCTACACGTTAAAGGGCAGCGAGGGGATGATTGTTGTGCCCACCAGCTTCGTGCCGGACAAGTCGGCGGATACACTGGTGCAGCATTGGCAGGGCGATGATTACAGCGAGCATATCATCCCGGCGACCGACCACTATCAGCTGATGGCGGAAGATTTTGCTGACGCGCTGATCAACAAGCGCGCGCCGCGTTTCCCCGCGACTGATGCGGTGCAGAATATGGTGGTGGTTGATGAGCTGCTAGCGCAGGTGCGTTAATGCGCTGCCCCGGCCAGCACGAGCTCGCCGGTCTGAACGCGCCAGAGCGAAGCGTAGAGCCCGTCCAGAAGCAGCAGGTCCTGGTGGTGGCCGCTTTCCAGCAGCCGTCCCTCTTGCAGCACGTAGATCATATCGGCATTGCGCACGGTAGACAGCCGATGGGCGATGACAATTGTGGTGCGCCCGATGACGATCCGCTCCAGCGAACGCTGAATGGCGGCTTCGGTTTCGTTGTCGACCGATGAGGTCGCTTCATCGAGCACGAGTATGGGCGGGTCGGTCAGCACGGCGCGCGCGATGGACAGGCGTTGGCGTTGACCGCCGGAGAGCTTCTGCCCGCGCTCGCCAACTACGGTGTCGTAGCCTTGCGGCAACTGCGTAATGAATTCATGCGCTTCGGCTACCCGGGCCGCTTCGATGATGCGGTCCATCGGGGCATCGGGATCTCCGTAGGCGATGTTTTCGCGGACGGTACCGTGAAACAAAAAGACATCCTGGCTCACCAGGCCTATGGCGCGGCGAATGTCTTCCTGCCTCAGTTCGCGCAAATCCAGGCCGTCGAGCAAGACGCGCCCCGCGGTGACATCGTAGAAGCGCAGCAGCAACTTGATGACGGTGCTTTTGCCGGCGCCGGTCGCCCCGACGATGGCGATGGTATCGCCCGCGGGGACATCCAGCGAGAGATTCCGAATCACTTCGCGTCCGTCGCTGTAGGCGAACTCCACTTGTTCCAGCCGCATCTGCCCGCGGACGTCTTTAGTAGGCAGGTGAATGTGGCCATCAATGACGGACGACTTGATGCCTAGCAAGTCGAGTATGCGAATGGTGGACGCCATGGCGCGCTGGTAGAGATCGAAAGTTTCGCCCAGTCGTGTCAGCGGCCAGAGCAAACGCTGCGTCATAAAGATCAGGACGCTGTAGGCGCCAATCTCGAGAAGGCCATCGAGGGCCAGTTTGCCGCCGGCAATGGTGATGGCGATGAAGCCGGTGACGATCACCATGCGGATGAGGGGCGTAAAGGCGGAGCCCCAGCGAATGGCGCGGCGATTGCGCTCCAGGTATTCGTTGCTCTCGAAGCGCAGACGCTCGGCTTCAAAGTCTTCGGCGGTGAAGCTCTTGATGGTGGCAATGCCGCTCAAGCTATTGGAGAGATGATGGTTGATGACGCTAACCTGCTCGCGCACGGAAAGGTAGAGTGGCGCTAGCAGCTTCTGGAATTTCAGCGAGCCCCAGATGATGAAGGGAATAGGCACGGCCGCCATCCAGGCGACGCTGGGCGCGATGAAGACAAATATGCCGCCGATTGTGATAATCGTGGTCAAGATTTGAACCACGTCGTTGGCGCCGATATCCAGAAAGCGCTCCAGCTGATTGATGTCGTCGTTGAGCACGGACATCAAGCCGCCGGTGCTCTGATCTTCGAAGTAGCCGAGCTCGAGGCGTTGCACGTGATCGTAGGCTTCGACGCGCAAGTCATGCTGCATGGCTTGGGCCAGGTTGCGCCAGTAGACGCGCTGCAGATAGCCGAAGACGGATTCCAGCAGCCAGACGATCAGCGTAACGACGCCGAGGATAATCAGCTGCATCGACAGATCAGCCACGCCCCAGCGGCCCAACAAGGAATTCTGACGTTCGACGACGATATCCACCGCCATGCCGATGAGCACCGGCGGCATGATATCAAAGAGTTTGCCCAGGACGGAAAAACTGGTCGCCCAAGCCACACGACGCTTGTAGACGGAGGCATAATTGAGCAAGCGGACAAAGGGATGGCGTTTCTTAATTTTTGGTTTCATGCGCAGGGGGCTAAATTTCGTCTCATATAAGCGTCGGATTATAGAGGAATGCTGGGTAGCGCGCTATATGACATCGGGCGAGAACGACGAGACGATTCTGAGTGCGGTCAGCGGATGAGCCCGCCCCCGCCGGCGCCGGCGGCCAAGGCTGCGACCGCTTCACGATCGACCAGGGGCAGATCGCCGGGGATGGTGTATTTCAGCGCTGACATGGCCACGCCCCACTTTAGCGCTTCAGCGACATCATCTTGCCGCAGCCAGGCATAGAGGAATCCAGCCGCGAAAGCGTCGCCGCCGCCGATTCGCCCGACCTCGCCAGCGAGTATGGCCGGCTGGCGAATCGTCTCGCCGGCGGGCGTTCGCGCCAGCGCGCCGTCAACCCCCATGGTCACGACGATCAGCGTATCTGCGTAGCGGGCGGCGAGCGTATTCAGGGCGTCGTCGGCTTGGGCGGGACCGTACATCACTTGATAATCACCCAGCGGGCAGAAGATGACGTCCGCCAGCAACATGGCCTGGTGGCAGCCGACGGCGGCCTGCGCGCCGCTCCAGAGTTTGCTGCGAAAATTTGTGTCGAAGCTTAGGCGCCAGCCGGCGGCCTTGGCCCGGCTTTGCGCTTCGTGCACCGTGTCCCGCGCCGTCTCGCTGATCGCCAGCGTGATGCCGGTAACGTGAAGCAGCTGCGAAACGCCCGCCTGAAACAGGCCCTCCGGCAGGTCCCCCGGCTGCATGCGGCTGATGGCGGAATCACGCCGGTCGTAGATGATCTCGCTGGCGCGGGGAGTTTGCGCCTTCTCGTGAAAGTAGATGCCCAGCCGTTCGTCGTCGGCCCAGACCACATGGCTGACATCGACGCCGTACTGGGCGATGCGGTTGCTGATGTAGCGGCCCAGCGGCGAGCGCGGCAGGCGGGACAGCCAGGCGACATTCATGCCCAGCCGGGCCAGGCCGACGGCTGTGTTGGATTCGGTACCTCCGACCCAAATATCGAAGGATTGGGTCTGCTCTATCCGCAGGAAGCCGGGCGGCGTCAAACGCATCATAGATTCACCAAATGTCAGTACGTCGTAGCGATTCATGCTGAGAATCCTTTGTCGTGGCGGCGGCCTGCGCCAGCATTCTGCGCGGGGCCGATTTTGGCTAGCATGCGCCAAATGATACCGCTATACTCGCCTCATGGCACATATCGGAATTGACGCCCGGCTCACTCACTATCGTGTTGGCGGCATCAGCCGGTATATCACCGCCCTAATCAGCGCCCTTGAACAGCTGCAGCCGGCGCATGACTTCACGCTCGTGCAGAGCAGAAAGGCGCGGGGGCGCTTGTCGGCGCGATTACGGACTGCCAAGGCCTGGACGCCGCCGCATCATCCCTGGGAGCGAGCGGCGCTCTCGGTAGAACTGGCGCGACACCGTTTCGACTTGCTGCACAGCCCCGACTTCATCGCTCCGCTGCGCGGCGGCAAACATCATGTGATCACCGTGCATGATCTCAGTTTCATCCACTATCCTGAGTACATCACCGCCGAAAGCCGCCACTACTACAACGGGCAGATCGCGGCCTCCGTGCGGCGGGCGGATCATATTCTGGCCGACAGCGAGGCGACCAAGCGCGACCTGATCGATATTCTGGATGTGCCGGCGGATCAGATCACCGTACACATGCTGGGCGTGGACGAGCGCTTCATGCCACTGGAGCGAGTTTGTTCCGAGCCGACGATTCGCGCGCTGGACTTGCCGGATAGCTATTTCCTGTTTGTAGGCACGCTTGAGCCGCGCAAGAACCTCTTAGGCTTGGCGCGGGCCTATCGCGAGCTCAAGCTGGATTTTCCCGATGCGCCAAAGCTGGTCATCGTCGGCCGCCCCGGCTGGCATTATGATCAGCTGATGTCCGATCTGCGCGCGGTGGGAATCAACGACGACCTTATCATCAAGCAGGAAGTCGCGGACGGTCAGCTGCCAGCGCTTTACAACCATGCTTTGGCTCTGATTACGCCGTCATTTTACGAGGGCTTTGGCCTGACGGCGCTGGAGGCCATGGCTTGCGGCACGACGCCGATCGTGAGCCGAGTCGCCTCGCTGCCGGAGATCGTGGGCGATGTGGGATTGCTGATCGATCCGCACGACATCAGTTCGATCGCCGGGGCGCTTGCCCGAGTCTTATGCGACAGCCATTGGCGCGGACAGCAAGAAAAGGCGGCGCTGCAGCGGGCGGCTGGATTCCGCTGGAGCGATACGGCCCGCATCGCGCTCGACTGTTATGATCGCGCGCTAAGCTAGGCGAGCAATGAAAATCCTGCTGCTCACGCCGGATTTGCCCTACCCCAGCGAGTCGGGCGCCGCCTTGCGCAATATGGGCATCATCCGCGGGCTGCGCGCGGCCGGGCATGAGGTTACGCTGCTCAGTTTTCGCGCCAGCCCGGACGCGCCGTCGTCGAGTCCGCTGAAGGAACTATGCCACAGGCTTCACACTGCGCCGCTGCCAAACAGAACACGAAGAGATCGCCTGATCACACTCGTGACGAGTTCCCGAGCGGATCTGGAATCCAGGCTGGCGAGCGATGCCTACGAGCGCGCATTGCGGCAACTGCTGCATTCGGAGTGTTTCGACATTGTGCAATTTTCGGGCATTGAGCTGGGCGGCTACCTGGAAGTGATTCTAGCGGCGAAGGGCAGCGCCAAGGTGGTTTACGACGCGCTTAACGCCGAAGCCGACTTGCAGCGAGTAATCGCCCGCGTCGATGCTGGGCGGGTCAAACGCATGCCGGCTGCGGTCTATTCGGCGGCACAGGCGCGGCGGCTCTCGCGCTTTGAAGAACGCGTCTGCAATGGGGTCGACGCTGTCATCGCCGTCAGCGGCGAAGACCGGGATTTGCTGGGGCGCTATGGGGGAGCGCCCATCACGGTGATGTCAAATGGCATCGCGGTGGCCGAATATCGTGCGCCGACGGGCCAATCGCGCTCAATGCGACATATCGTGTTCAGCGGCAAAATGGATTATCGCCCCAATGTTGACGCTGCTGAATGGCTGTTTAAGGCGATAATGCCGCGTGTCTGGGAGGGAGAGCCGGCGGCTCGCCTGAGTATCGTGGGGCGGAATCCGCACCCTCGCCTTGGAGTGTTGGCGCAGGACCCGCGCATCAAGCTGACCGGCTGGGTCGAGTCGGTGCTGCCATATTTGCACGAAGCCGCTCTCTTTGTCGTGCCGCTTCGCATGGGCAGCGGGACGCGGCTGAAGATCTTGCAGGCGATGGCGGCGGGTTGCGCCGTGCTGTCCACGTCAATCGGCGCGGCCGGCCTTAACAGCGAGGTTCGCGGCGCGCTGGAAATTGCGGACGATGCCGATGAATTCGCGCGGGCCATCTTGGACTTGCTTCAAGACGATTCGCGGCGCCTTGACCTGGGAGCGCGGGCGATGGAGGCGGTCGGCGAATATTATGACTGGCGGGTGCTGATGCCAAATCTGCTGCGCGTGTACGAGAGCCTGGCCAGTGGATAGAGCCGAGCTCGTCTTACGAAACCAGCGGCGGGCGGCCGAGCTGCGGAGCGCCGGCTTCAAGCAGCGGTTGCGGGATCGCGCTTTGGCGGGCATGGCGCGGATTCCGGTCGCAGCGGCGCAAGCGGGCGGCGAACGGCTGCTCATCGTGCGACCCGATCACCTGGGCGATGTTTTGCTGTCCACGCCGGCGATTCAGGCGCTAAAACGCAGCCGTCCGGAGTCAAAAATACATGCGCTCTGCGGCGGATGGGCGGCCGAAGCGCTGGCCAACTACGACGAGATTGATCGCGTGCTGACCCTGCCCTTTCCCGGTTTTCAGCGCGCCTCGACCTCCGCGATTGCGCCTTGGCGGCTGGCCATCCAGACAGCGCGACTTCTGCGCAAAGTCGGCTACGTCAGCGCAATCATCATGCGCCCGGATCATTGGTGGGGCGCCATGGTCGCTCATTTGGCCGGCATACCCCAGCGCGTCGGCTATGATTTGGAGAATGTCGCGCCATTCCTGACTGATGTCGTCAAATTCGAGTACGGGCACGCCGTCGAACAAAATTTGCGGCTGGCAGCGTCGTGGACGGGAATACTGGACGCGGCCGACATCAAACTGGAATATCCCGTGCAGGCGGCGGATTGCAAGACCATCGGCAAGCTGATTGAAAGCTGGCCGATTGAGACGACAGAGCCAATAGTCTGCATTCATCCGGGTTCGGGTGCGGCCAGCAAAATCTGGCGAGCGGAGAGCTGGGCGCAGGTGGCTGACCAACTTGCGGCTGAATTGGGGGCCTCGATCGTATTCACCGGAACAAGATCGGAAGCGGCGCTGGCGGATGAGATTGCCGCCGACATGTCTGCGGACGCTGTCTGCATGGCGGGCGAAACCAGCGTGGGCCAGCTGGCGGGGCTTTATGCGCGATCGCGGGCGGTCTTGGGGCCGGACAGCGGCGCGCTGCACCTGGCGGCAGCCGTGGGCACGCCGACGGTGGCGCTGTTTGGGCCGGCAGATCCGCGGGAATTCGCGCCTTGGGGCGACCCGCTCCTGCACGAAGTTGTGACATCGGATATCGGCTGTCGGCCCTGTCGCATACTGGACTGGCGGGACGACGATGTGGCCTATCACCCCTGCGTGCGAGACATCACGGCGCGGCAGGTCTTTGAGGCGGCGCGGCGCGTATTAAGTTACAAAGACTCCCCGGAATCAGCTTAGCCAAATGCGAATTCAACTCAGGCAAGAATGCTTTCGTCTTGCGGCCGAACGCTCAGCGTGCTTTCGTTGCGATAGGTCGCCATGCCGGGACCGGCGCCTCTTATCGCCTTGACGTATTTGACGCGAGTGTAATCGACTTGAACGCTGGAGTCCCCGCGGCGTTTGCTGTACCAGGCGGCCACGGCTGCGGCTTCCGCGATCAGCTCGTCTTTGATGCGCCGGCCATCGTTGCGAATGATGACATGGGCGCCGGGAACTTGCCGCGCGTGCAGCCAGATATCCTGTGGATTAGCCCGTTTGAAGGTGACCGCCTCGTTCTGGCGGCTGTTGCGCCCCACCCAGATGATATAACCATCGCGGCTGACGACTCGCAGGGGCCCTTGACGTCCGCCGCCCATGCGCCGGACCTGCTTGCCCCGCCAATGGCCGCGAGCCTGCAAGATTTGTATGACATCGTCGATTTCGGGCCAGTTGGCGGCGATTTGCAGGTCGCTCTCCAGCTGTTCCAGAAAGTTCATTTCTAGGCGCGTTTCGTCGATCAGCGCGGGCAAGGCGTCGGCGGCGCTCTTGGCTTTTTCGTAGCGGCGGAAATAGTTTTGCGCGTTTTCAAGCGGGCTGCGGTCGGGATTGAGGCGTATAACCAGCGCCGGCCCATCCAGGTCGTACTGCGCGCTCAGCTCGGTCTGATGCGCTTGAATGGCATACTGATAAGCGAGAATCAACTCGCCGGATTGTCTGAGCAACTCCAGGTCGTTATCGTCTTTGAGATTGCGCTCCAGCGACGCTGCCTTGGCCGACAGTTTGGCTTTGGCCTCATCCAGCGCTGCCTGCACCGGTTGCTTCGCGGCGCGATAGGCATCCGGACCAGTAAGCGCGCCAAGGTAGCGCGAGATCGCCTCGCTGATGGACGAGCAAGCCCCCCACTGCATGTGGCGCAGCGGGAAGACGCTGACCTCAGCCGCGACGCCGTCAATGCTGCCGATGCCGGGCTGCCATTCCCGCTGCAGCAGCGGCGCAACAAGCTCGCGAAAGGACTGGTAGAGCGCGGCGCCATCCGCATCCGCCACTTTGGCGCGCGCATCGCCGACGGCGCGAAAGGCGATCTCTTTGGCCAGGAGCGGACTCAAGCCGAGAATGGAGCCGGGCAGCAGCCGTCGGATTTGAATTGTCGGTTTTTCGGCGCTCTGCAGCAGGCGCTCCATATCAAGCGCCGTCAATGAAGCCGGGTCCAATTGATCGCGAATCGGCGGCGGGGGCAAGTATTTGTGATTGGGCAGGCTCAGCCGATAGCGATTGTCGTCCGGCCCTACTCGGTTCAAGCAATCCAGGATTATGCCGTCGCGCAATAGCAGGACATTGGCGCGCCTGGGCATGAGTTCCGCGATAATCTGCAGGCGGTCTTCAATGTCGATATGCAACAGTCGTTCCCAGGGCGGCTGCGTCACTGCGGTGACGATCCTGCCCTCAATGTGGCGGCGGAAGAGCAGACCCAACTGCGTCGGCTGGGCTGTGCCGCGGCGCAGTTTGGCCTCGGCCAGGTGCACATGAGGAAAGGAAGCGTCGGCGCTGAGGGCCAGGTAGTGGCGCCGGCCCGCGGCGTAGACCTCCAGCCCAATGCAGATCTCATCGACATCGATGATGTCCTGGACGCGGCCGCCGATGATCTTGTCGCTCAGTTCGTCGGCCAGCGCCGAGATTAAGAAGGTGTCAAGGCTCATGGGGATTTAAGATGCCCGGCAGGTCTCACTGCAGCGAAGGCGCCGCGAGTCAGGCTGGTCACGGGTCGATCACGCCTGCTTTGAAACCAAGCAGGTAGGCAATGATATGCCCGACGTCTTGCTGGGACAAGCGGTCCTGATAATTATTTGGCATGGAGTTGGAATAGCCCTCGACCAGGTGAAGCGCCGGAAACAGGATGGCTTCGTAGAGGTATTGCTCGGCGGACAAGGGCGGTCGCCGCTCGGCAGCCACCTCAGCCAGGTCAAAGAAGAGCGGCGATACGCTGCCATCCCCTTGCAGGTGACAGAGATCGCATTCCAATTCATAGACAAGGTCGCCGCCGACTTGAGTGTCAGCGTTGGCGAGGCCGGCTGCGACTTCTTCAGCGTAGGACTGCGCGTTAATCTCGCTGCTGCCGGGCGCGGAATTGGAGAGAATGGCGACGAGAACGACGACAAAAACTGTGAGCGCGAGCAACGCAATTCCGGCGATGGCGCGAATACTTAGGGCTCGGGAGGGCTTATCACTCATGGAAGAGTCGCGTGGAAGCGGCGCAAATTCTTGGTCAGGCGGCTTAGGGGCGCGAAGCCTGCCGAACCGCGGTCACCTGGCGATTCAGCAACCAGAAGACGATCATCAGGGTCAATCCGGCACCCAGCACGTTGAAGATGATAAAGCCGGTGACCAGGATGAAGGCTACCGCTTGATCGGGCGTGGCGGTCAAGAAGTCGCCGCTGGGGTCGGTGGTTTGCTGGATAGCCAAATCCGAGGAAAGCAAGTTGGATGTAATCGCGCCGCCGGCCAGCAACACGACCAAGATTACTACAATTGCCGCAAGCGCTTTCATCCGGAATCTCCTCCCGCCCCAACTATCGCCACAATTCTACATTTCAATGCCGGGCGATGCAAGATCGCTCCGCAGTCGCCCCGCCTAGCTCGCCGATAGCGTGACCAACTGGTCGCGTTCCGGGCCGACGCTGACGCTGTTGATGGGTACATCGCAGAGCGCCGCGATACGCTCAACGTAGCGCTGGGCGGCAGGCGGCAACTGAGCAAATTCGCGGCAGCCGCTAATGTCTTCCTGCCAGCCGGGCAGCGATTCATATATCGGTTTGGCGCGCAGCAGCAACTCATTGGTGACCGGCGGATACTCATATTTCACCCCGTCAATTTCGTAGGCGACGGCCAGCTTCAGCTCGTCCAGCCCGGAGAGGACATCAAGTTTGGTCAGCATCATTTCGCTGAAGCCGTTGACGCTTACGGCGTAGCGCAGCATGACTATATCCAGCCAGCCGCAGCGCCGCGGACGCCCGGTTGTGGTGCCGAATTCGTCCCAGAAGTTGGCGCCGCTGCCGCGCAGAAGCTGGGCAATCTCGCCATCGAGCTCGGTGGGCATAGGTCCGCCGCCGACGCGTGTGCTGAAAGCCTTGGCCACGCCCAGCACCTTCTCGACGAAAAGCGGTCCCACGCCCAAGCCAGTGAGCGCGCCGCCGGCCGTCGGCGATGAGCTGGTAACGAAGGGGTAGCTGCCATGGTCGATATCGAGCAGCGTGCCTTGCGCGCCTTCGCAGACGACGTATTTGCCGGCCCGCAGCGCCTGATGCAGGTAGACCGACGTATCCTTGATATAGGGTCTCAAGACGGCTGCGGCATCAAGATAGCTCTGCGCCGCCGCGAGGGGATCCAGTGCGTCGCGGCCCTGCTGCCGCAAGACTTCGTTGGTGGATTCGATGGCGCTGACCAGCCGCTCGGTGAACTCCTCAACATCGAGCAGCATGTCGCCGGTGCGGATGCCGGCGCGCCCGGTCTTGTCCAGGTAGGCCGGACCGATGCCGCGCAAGGTGGTGCCGATTTTGGCATCGCCCAGCGCCGCTTCTTTGGCGGAGTCGAGCGCGATATGCGCCGGCGTGATAATGTGCGCCCGCGAACTGATCACCAGACGCTCCGGCGTGATGTCCACGCCAATCGCGCGCAGGGACCCCATTTCCTGCACCAGGTTCACCGGGTTAATGACCATGCCGTTGCCCATGATGGACACGACGCGGCTGTGCAGTATGCCAGAGGGAACCAGGTGCAATTTGTAGACCTTGCCGTTGAGCGCCACCGTGTGGCCGGCATTGTCGCCGCCGGCATAACGCGCCACGATATCGGCTGAACCAGCCAGCCAATCCACCACGCGGCCCTTGCCCTCATCGCCCCACTGGGCGCCGATCAAAATCGTTATTGGCATAGCTGCACTCTGTTGAATTAACTTGTTGACTAGGTCTACGTCCGGCTGCGGCCGACTTAATTCTCTGTGACCGACAGGCTGCTGAAAGCGGCATTCGCGCGCGTCGGGTCGCCGAGGCTGATGGCGACTTGCCGTTCGCCCCAGGTCTCGATCTGCCCACCCGGCCCCAACACCAGCGCTGAGCCGGTCGCCAGACCCAGGAATATCGCATCCGGCAACTCGCTGCGGGCCGCGCGCAGGGCATCGTCCCCGGCAATGCTGCTGGCTTCGGTCGCAACCAGCGCATTGTGCAAGAAATTCAGTCCCGATTCAATGCGATGATCGGCGGCCAGGATGAATTCGCCAGCGATGGCGGCGGCCGCGCCTTCAAAGAAAAGCAGAGCGCCCCGGTTGAGCGCTTCTTTTAGAGCGTGAATGGCCGTGCGCCGCAGCAGCCGCAAAAGCCGGTCGCCCTGCCCGGCGGCATCAACCACGATCATGGCCGCTCCGATAAGGCGTTCGTAGACTTCGTTGTTGTCCTGCTCCTCCAGGTCGACCAAGTAGCCGCTGGAGGCGCCCAATTCCGCCATATCGTCCATCAGCTCATCGCCCAGATCATCCGCCAGCGTGATATAGGCGATCTCCCCACCAGCGTTGTGGCGGCTCAGGGCTTGGGCGCGGATCTCGCTGAGGGGGTCGGCGCGACCCGAGAGCACGATCCAGCCGTTTGACGGCAGCCACGTGAGCGGCGCTGAGTCGGACATTCAGGAATTGACTCCCAGGTAGTCGGCGATTAGGCCTGACATCATGCCTACGCTAAGGGGCAGCACGTCTTCATCAATGTCAAATTGCGGATGGTGGTGGGGATAATCCAGGCCGCGCTCGTGGTTGGCGGAACCGACCAGCAGATAGGCGCTGGGATTGCGCTGCATCAGCAAGCCGACATCTTCGGATGCCATCCAGGGTTGCTGCACTACGGAAAGAGCGTCGGCGTAGTTGGCGAAGACATGGCGCGCGCGCTCAGCGACTTCGGCGTCGTTGACGACTGCGCCAATGCCCAGGCCAAAGTCGACATCGGCGCGGCAGCCCATGGCGCTGGCCACGCCATCGGCCACAGCCTGGATGCGCGTTTTGACCAGCTCGCGCGTTTCTTCGCGAAACAGCCGGAACGAGCCGGCCATCTTTACCGTCTGCGGGATGATATTGCGCGCGCTGCCGGCCTCAAGCGTGCCGATGGTAATCACAACCAAATCCAGCGGATCCACATTGCGGCTGACGATGGTCTGCAAGGCGAGAATCAACTGCGCGCTGCAAACGATGGGATCGGCCGTTTGATGCGGCATGGCGCCGTGCCCGCCTTTGCCAGTGACGGTGATCTCGAATACTCCCGCGCCTGACATGGTCGGGCCGGATACAACGCTGACCGTGCCGACTTCCAGGTCGTTCCACAGATGTATGCCCAAGGTATAATCGGGCGCCGGCGTTTCCAGGACGCCGTCAGCAATCATGGAGGTCGCGCCGCCGCCAACTTCCTCCGCCGGCTGGAAGACGAATTTGACCCGTCCGCCGAGGTCATCGCGGCGTTTCGACAGGACTTTGGCGATGCCGAGCGCGATGGCCGTGTGCCCGTCGTGGCCGCAGGCATGCATCACCCCGGCCGCGCGGGAAACGTATTCCGCGCTGTTCGCTTCGTGAATGGGCAAGGCGTCCATGTCGGCGCGGTAGAGCACGGTCGGCCCGTCGGAGGCGCCTTCCAGAATGCCGACTACGCCGGTCTGGCCGACGCCGGTTTGCACTTCCAAGCCCAGCTGGTTCAGTTCATCGGCGACGATGCCCGCGGTACGATGTTCCTGGAAAGCCAATTCAGGATGCCGGTGGAAATCACGCCGCCGCTCGATCAATTCGTCGCGCAGGGCTGCTGCGTCCGCCAGGAAGTCAATTGTCATCTTGCCCTATCCCATCTTTATGACGCGAAACTTTTCAATACGCCGCGGATATTCCGGCGGTGAATTCGGATCCAGCGAACGCTCGCGGATGCGCTCGGCCATCTTGTCCATATCCGATATTTGGCTTTTGTGCGCGCGCAGCGATTCAATCTGCCGTTCGACAGCGTCGGTGACGTCGACCGTCAGGGTCGGCTCGGCCGCGCCGGCGATATAAATTGTGCCTACCTTGTGCGTATCCAAGCCCTCGTCGCGCTCATGTTCGATGAAGTTCAAGCGGTCGCGCGCCGTCGGGAAAACGGCTTCCAGCGTGGCTGCGCCAATCGCGCGATGGTCGGGATGATTGATGCTGCGGGTGCCGCGCCAATACACGGTAGGATCCAGCGTCACCACGACATCGGGTTTCTTCATGCGAATCAGCCGGGTGATATCGCGGCGCAGTTCCATGGTCGGGAAAAGCTCGCCGTCTTTGTAACGCAGGAAGACAACATCTTTCACGCCCAGGGCGGCAGCGGCCTGTCGCTCCTCATCCTCGCGGATTTCCGCCAGGCGCTCGGCCGTCATTTCCGGGTCGGCGCTGCCTTTGTCGCCGCTGGTGGCGATAACGAATGTGATTTCCGCGCCATCTTGCGCCCACTTGGCGAAGGTGCCGCCGGCGAAGAATTCCGGGTCATCCGGATGCGCGAAGACACCAAGCACAGTGCCGATTCGCCCGTTTGGCTGTTGCAAATTACTTGTCATGACTTGGCTTCGTCAGCGCCTGAATCAGGTTTGCGATTGGAACGGCGGCCGCCGCGCCGTCTGCCGCGCCGGCGTCGGCTTGAGCGCGTTTGGCCATCCTTTGGCTTGCCACGCGGCTTGCGGGAGCCGCCACGGCGAGAGTCATCCTTTTTCGGCGCAGCGGCCGACTCCGTCGTCTCGGCCGTCTCCGTTGTCGGGGCGGGCGCTGGTTTCGCGATTACGCGATCGGCCTGACGTTGGCCGGGCGGCATGCCGCATTCACAGCTGCCGTCGCCGTGCTTTTCGCAGGGGGAATGCGCCTTTTCCGCCAACTTGCGGAATTCTTCGAGCGGGATGATATCTTCGCGCTCCACGACCTTGCGGCCGGCGTCGTCGACATCAACCAGGACAGCGTCTTTCAGCGGCAACTGGTCCAGCACGCGTCCCTCACCGTGGGGCGTGCCGATGCGTTTGTTGCGGCGGGGCAATTTCTTGCGCGCTTCCACATATTGCTCGTATTCAAATACCAGGCAGCAGCGCAGCCGGCCGCACATGCCGGTGATTTCGGAAGGATTAAGCGAGATGCCTTGCGCCTTGGCCATCTTGATTGAGATTGGGCTGAAGTCGGTCAAGAAGGTGCTGCAGCAGCGGGTGATGCCGCAAGCGCCGAAGCCGCCCAACAGTTTGGCCACGTCGCGCGGGCCGATCTGCCGCATATCGACGCGCGCTCCGAATCTGCGCTGCAGGCGCTTCTGCAAGACTGTAGTGTCGATTTTTTGCTCGGCGCTGAAGAGGAAAGTAATGGCGCTGCCGTCGTAATTGTATTGCGCCGCTACAAACTTCACATCGGACAGGCGGCGCAAGCTGTCGGCAGCTTCGCGGCAAATCTCAAGCGCTTCGTCTTGCTGGGCTTCCCAATGCTGCCGCAGAACCATATCGCGGGGTGTGGCGGGCCGCAGAATAGGCCGCACATCACGATGCGCGTCAGACTCGGTAAAACCCATGACCTGGCCCATCTGGCGGCCGCGGCGGGTATCCACAATGACATAATCGCCCTGCTTCAGTTCGGGGTAGCCGTCGTAATCAAAATGATAGAGCTTGCCAATCTTCTGAAACCGTACGCCCGCTACCAGCTCGCTCTTCTCAATCGCTGGAATTGCCATGATGGATACGCCTTTGCAGGGTTACCGGCCTGGTCTATGCTATCTCAGCTCCCACGCCGGCGCCGATCGTTGGCTCGTTTGAACGCCTATCACTCTACTCGAAAATGAGGGCATCCGCAATACGAACAGTCTGAGATTCACATGGCGCATTTGTGCGATTCGCGATGATGTTGCTAGAATTGCAGTGGGGAAATCCACCGAATTACTTGGCGCCCTTACTTGGCCTTGGAGGCGATGCAAGGCACTTATGTCTACGCTGGTCATGAAATATGGCGGTTCGTCCGTCGGCACGGCGGCCGCGCTCAAGCAAGTCTTGGGCACAGTCGCCAATGAAACGGGCAAGTGGGATCAAATCCTGGTTGTGGTGTCGGCGCTTGACGGTGTTACCGACATGCTTTTTGAGGCCGCCCATCTGGCGCGCATCGCCAACCAGCGCGGTTATCGCCGGATAGCGGCCAATCTGCGCAGCCGTCACCTGGCGATTATCGATCAGCTGCCGTTGGAGCGCCCGGATCGCAATACGTTAAAAGCCGAAATCGATCGCCTGCTGTCGGACATGCTGGATCAGTGCCGGTTGATCGCGACAAATCTCAACGAAGAGCTGTCGCCGGCCTACAGCGACGCGGTGGTGGCCGCTGGCGAGCGTCTATCCGCGCGCATCGTTGCGGCGCTGCTGCGGCAGCATGAGATTCGCTGCGCGGCGATTGACGGCGCCGACATCATGGTCACCGACGATGCGTTTGGCAACGCCCATCCGGATCTCGAGCTGACCAGACAGCGCGTCGAAGAGACGCTGCTGCCCATGCTGCGAAGCAACATGATCCCGGTCGTGACCGGCTTTATCGGCGCGACGCCCGCCGGCGAAACGACCACATTGGGGCGCGGCGGCACGGATTACACAGCATCGGTGCTCAGCGCGTTGATCGACGCGGACGAGCTATGGATCTGGACCGGCGTCGATGGCATGATGTCGGCCGATCCGCACGAGGTAGCCAATGCAAAGGTAATCCCTCGCCTCAATTATGACGAAGCCGCGGACCTGGCGTATTTTGGCGCGCGGCTGCTGCATTCGCGCATGATCGCGCCGCTGGCTGAGCGCAAATTGCCGATTCGGATCAAGAATATCAGCCTGCCGCAGCAGACCGGGACTTTAGTATCTACTGAGCCGAACGAGAGCGAGCCGGCGCTAAAAGCGGTCACCTCCATCCACGGCTTGTCGCTGCGGCGTCCCGCGAGCGGATCGCTGGCCGGCGTGACGCGTCTGGTTGGCAATACGCTGTTCAAAACGCTGGGCATGCGCACCGAAGTCATGATTGCGTCGCAATCGGCGACCAGCAGTTTCATCTGTTTGGTGATCCCTACCAGCATCGGCATTGACGGCGTCGATCGCTTGCAGCGCGCCTTAGAAGCCAAGATGGCGGAATACCCGGAAAAGATGCCCTGGGAAATTGGCACGGTGGCTTTGGTCACGGCGATCGGGAGCGATCTGCACCGGGCCGCGCGGCTGCAAGGTCAACTGCTGGATTGTCTGGGGGAAATCGAAATTTTGGGGCTGGCGCTGGGCGCGTCCAATTGCAGTTTCACCCTGGCTGTGCCGGCGAAGGAAGCGCGGTCAGCCCTGCGGCGCATCCACGGTCTGATCGTCAAAAGCGATTGAGGTAGCGCTGGACTTCCCAGTCCGTAACCTGCTGGTTGTACTCGTCGCACTCCTGGCGTTTGGCGGCAATGTAGCGGTCGCTGACATAGGGGCCCAAAGCCGACAGAATCACGTCATTTTCGCTAAGGGCGTCGAGCGCCTCTTCCAGCGAATGCGGCAGCACTTCGATCTGGCGCCGCCGGCCCGGCATTGATTGCAGCAGCGTTTCTTCCATCGGGTCCGGCAGTTCCATCTTGTGCACGATGCCATCGAGCCCGGCCTGCAACATGACTGCCATGGCCAGATAAGGGTTGGCGGTTGGGTCGGGGCAGCGCAATTCCAGCCGCGTGTGATATTCCTTGCCGGGCGCCGTGCTGGGCACACGGATCAGGGCGCTGCGATTCACATGCGCCCAGGTTACGTTGACCGGCGCTTCAAAGCTGGTGCCGAGGCGCTTGTAGGAATTGACCAAGGGCGCCAGCACAGCGCACATGGCGCGGGCGTGCTCCAGCTGGCCGGCCAGAAAGAACGAAGCGGTCTCGGACAAGCCGTATTCGCTGTCGCTGTCCGCGAATACGTTGGCGCCGGTCCTGAGATCGTGCATGCTTTGATGCGTGTGCATGCCCGATCCCGGCAGCTCGGCATGTGGGCGCGGCATAAAGGTGCAGTAGTAGCCGAACTTGCGCGCGACGGTCTTGAGCGCAATGCGCGCGGTCAGGATGTTGTCCGCCGAGCGCAAGGCGTCATCGTATTGGAAGTCGATTTCGTGCTGGCCTTGCCCGGTCTCGGAATGCGTGGAATCGACCTTGATGCCCAGGGCGCCAAGCGCGGTAAGCATACTGCGGCGCATGGAGCGGATGGGGTCATCCGGGATATCGAAGTAGCCAGCGATGTCATTATGCGATGCGATCAAAGGCAGCCCGGCCGAATCCAGCGGAAAGAGGAAATACTCCAACTCCATGCCGGTTTTGAAGCGCAGGTTCATGTCTCGCGCTTGATCCAGCGCCTTGACGAGCAAGCTGCGGGGATCGCCGATAAAGGGTTCGCCGTTTTGCGTGTGAATGGAACAGATCAGCCGGGCGGTCTTTTCTTCGCCGCTTGTCCAAGGCAGGATGACGTAGCTTGATTCATCCGGCGCCAGCACCATGTCGCTCTCGGCCACGCGCGCAAAGCCCTCGATAGCGGAGCCGTCAAAGTGCGAGCCGTTTTCGAATACATTGTCCAGTTCGGCCGCCGGGATCATCACGCTCTTGACCAGGCCGGTGATGTCTGTGAACCACAGCGCCACGAATTGTACGCGCTGCTCCTTCACGTCTTTGAGGATGTCCGCCGCTGATTGCATGATTCGCCTGTGAAGTCGTCTGTGTTGCTTGCAGTATAACGGGCGCTAAAGCGCAACGAATATCGGCGAGATAGCCAATGAACTGCCCTGAGTATTCATGGATTCTGACCAGTTAATCGCGCAGCAAGTCCCAGCGGCGCAGCAGCGCGTCTGCGGCCAGAATGTAACTGTGCCAGCCAAAGCCAGCGACCTGGCCCAGGCAGACACCCGCTAAAAGCGATTTGTGACGGAAGGCTTCGCGTCCGTGAATATTGGACAAATGCACCTCGATCACCGGCAGCTCTATGGCGGTGATGGCGTCGCGCAAGGCGACCGAGGTATGCGTGAAGGCGCCGGGATTAAAGACCACGCCATCGGCCCAGTCGCGCGCTTCATGCAAAAGGTCGATCAGCTGGCCTTCGCGGTTCGATTGCGCGATTCGCAACTCGACGGCGTATGACGCAAGGTGTCGCTCTACCGCCGCGTTGATGGCGTCCAGCGTCATGCTGCCATAGACGTCCGGCTGCCGCGTACCCAGTAAGTTAAGATTCGGACCATGTAGAAGCAGGATTCCCTTGGCCATACTTATGCGCACCTCGATTACAGAACCGCCATAATATCTTCAGGCGGCAATCCTTCTACGACAGCCGCTTCGCCCAGCGCTTTGAGGACGACCAGACGCGACACTCCGGACTGCCACTTCTTGTCGGTGGCCATCGCGGCGTACCAGCGGTAGGGATCCAGAGCGATGTCAGTGGGCAAGCCGATTTGCCACAATATCCGTTGAATCTGCGCCACCAGGTCATCGTTAATGAGGCCTAAATTCCGCGAAAGCAGCGCCGCCTTCATGGTACCGATGGCGACCGCCTCGCCATGCGGCACAGCATAGTTGGTCGATTTCTCAATGGCGTGTCCAAAGGTATGGCCCAGGTTGAGATGGGCGCGGATGCCGTTTTCATAAGGGTCGGCTTCCACGATGTCGATTTTGACTTGTACGGCGTGCCGAACCAGGTAAGCCGCTTCTTCAGGCTGCCACAGGCTCGGCTCGAGCAGCGCGGGCTGCGCGATCAGACCGTGCTTGATGACCTCGGCCATGCCGCAGCGCCACTGCAATTCCGGCAGCGTCGCCAGCACATCGGTATCGATGATGACGCGCCTGGGCTGCTTAAAGGCGCCGATGAGATTTTTGCCTTGCGGCAGGTCAACGCCGACTTTGCCGCCGACGCTCGAATCGACCATCGACAGCAAGGTGGTGGGTATTTGCAAGAGCGGAATGCCGCGCATATAAGTCGCCGCGACATAGCCGGCCATATCGCCGACGACGCCGCCGCCCAAAGCCAGCAAGGTCGTTCGTCTGTCCGCGCTAAGCCTCAGCATATCGTCGTAAATGCCGCGCACCGTATCCAGATTCTTGTGCGGCTCGCCATCACGCACGATTATCAGGTTGGCGTTGGGCAGCCCGCCCACCAGGTTCTCAGCGTAGATCGGCGCAATCCTCTCGTTGGTGACGACTACGACATGCCCGCCCAGCCCGGCGGCTTCCGGGTCGGCCACGATTCGCTGCAAGTTGCCGCTGCCGATAAGTATCGGGTAACCGCCGCCGTCGGGACTGCGCACGTATAGCGCGCCGTCGGCCAAAGCAAGGATGTCCGCGGCGATGTCCTCCGGCGTCCTTCCGGTAGTCATAATCTGATGGCGAATGCTGGCATAGGCGCCGAGCCGCGCGTCAAAATGCGCCTCCCATTCAGCGGCCAGCGGGCGATGTTGGTTCTCGGACAGGCGCGCGCGGATCTCGGCTTTGCTGGCGTTGAGGCAGATAACGATGCCGTGCTGGCTCATCATCTGGCGATTGCCGGCGTCAACGAGGGCGCCGCCGCCGGTGGCAATTACCAAGCCGTGCCGCAGCGCCAGCTCGTGCACCAACTGCCGTTCCATATCGCGGAAGGCCGCCTCGCCTTGGCGTCGGAAAATTTGCGGAATGCTGAAGCCGGAGCGGGTTTCGATCTCGACGTCCATATCGACGAAGGGACGATTCAGCTTGCGCGCGACGATTTCGCCGACGGTGCTTTTGCCCGTGCCCATGAAACCGGTGATGACTATGTTCTGCGCCGTATTCATACTTCGTAGCCAAAGCGCCAGTCGACGTTGTCCATCGGCAGGTCGTCCAGGCGATTGCTGCGCAACGCGGCAAAGCGCGGCTTCATTTCCTCGATGCTGTCGCCACCCAGCTTTTCCATCAACGCGTCAGCCAGAACGATGGCCATCATCGCCTCGCCCACGGGGACCGCGCGCGGCAAGGCGCAGAAATCGCTGCGCTCGTAAACGGTTGGGTTTGATTCGCCGGTGGCCAGGTCGACCGATTCCGCTCCACGCAGCATCGTTGAGATCGGCTTCATGGCCACGCGCACGACGACAGGCTCACCGGTTGTGATGCCACCTTCCAGACCGCCAGCGCGATTGGTCGAGCGCGACAGCAGGCCCGCTTCGTCGATCACGATTTCGTCGTGCACCTGCGAGCCGCGTTTGCCGGCATTCTCAAAGCCGCTGCCGATCTCAGCGCCTTTCATGGCCTGGATGCTGACCATGGCGCCAACCAGCCGGCCGTCCAGCTTGCGGTCGAAGTGAACATGCGAGCCCAGACCGGGCGGTAGGCCGCGCGCCACCACTTCGAAAACGCCGCCAAGTGTGTCTTTGTCGATCTTAATCTGGCGGATGAGCGCGTGCATCTTATCCGCGGCCTCCGCATCAGGACAGCGAACGTCATTGTCTTCATTACGCGCGATTCGTTCGTCCAGCGACATATCGGCCAGGTCGGCGACGACGTGCCCCAGCTGCGAGACATAACCGTCCACAGCGATGTCGAACTGGCGCAGATAAGTTTTGCAGATTGCGCCGATGGCGACGCGCATGGTGGTTTCGCGGGCGCTGGCCCGCTCCAGCGAGAGCCGCAACTCGCGATAGCCATATTTGACCGCGCCGGTCAAATCGGCGTGACCGGGCCGGGGCGTGGTGATAGGCCTGATATCGCGCTCTTTCCAGCTTTTGAAATCGCGATTCTGCACTTGCAAAGCGATGGGCGCGCCGGTGGTCATGCCGTTCATAACGCCGGATGTGATAATGATGCGATCCTTCTCGATCTGCATGCGGCCGCCGGCGCCATAACCTTTTTGTCGGCGGCGCAGGTCGAGGTTGATATCTTCGCTGGTCAAGGGCAGCCCGGCCGGCATGCCTTCCAGGATGGCGGTCAGTCCGGGACCGTGGCTTTCGCCGGCGGTGAAGAATCGAATTGGCATGGGCCTTTAGTCCTCGTTCGCAGTTTCCAGCGCCTCTTGCAGAGCGCGTACCATCAGGTCAATCGGCGGCTCGACGCCGGTCCAAAGCTCGAAGGCGATGGCGCCTTGCCGCGCAAGCATGCCCAGTCCGCCGATGGCGCGACCGCCATGCGCTACACATTGCTGCATCAGCGCCGTGTTGGCCGGGCGATAGACCATGTCGTAAACGGTCACGCCTTCGGGAAAGGGCAGGCCGTGAATCCAGGGCGATTTTTCGATATGGGGGTGCAAGCCGACCGATGTGCAATTGACAATCAACGACATGCCCCAGTCAGCCGCCTGGTCCAGCGTCATCACCGCCGCGCCCTTTACTCTCGCGGACGCGCGCAGTTGCGCCACCAGTTTATCGGCGCGCGACTTGGTGCGATTGACGATAACCACGCTCGCTCCCTCGCGCAGCAGGCCATAGACTGCGGCCCGCGCTGCCCCTCCGGCGCCCAGGACGAGCACACGCTGGCCGCGTATGGCGACCTGGTTGGCGCGCAGATCGTTGATAAGGCCGTCGGCGTCGGTGTTTGTGCCCACATTATTGCGGAAATCCACGGTATTGACCGCGCCAATCGCCCGCGCTTTTTCGTCGGGCCGGACGTATTCCATGATGGCTTCCTTATGCGGCACCGTCACATTAATGCCGATGTAGCCGTGGTTCTTGGGCTCGCGCAGGCCCAGCCGCAAGATATCGGGCGGGATCGACATGGCGTCGTAATGCCAGTCGCTCATGTTCAGCGCCGCAAAAGCCGCGTTGTGCATTATCGGGCTGAGGCTGTGCTCCACCGGGAAGCCTATCACCCCCACACGTTTGATAGCCATCTGGCGTCCTTCAGACCCTGCGCTACTCGGGTAAAAGCATTGCGCCACAGTTCATAAGCGTCTCGGCAAAGCCGGGAAAGCTGTCGCCGGCGCAAGCGGCATCCGAGACGATGGCGCCTTCAGCCGCTAGCAGGCCGGCGATGGTCAAGCTCATGGCGATGCGATGGTCATCGTGGCCGTCGACGTGACCGCCGGTCAGGCTCTGCGGGCCGACGATGCGGAAGCCGTCTTCGCGTTCTTCGATTACCGCGCCTAATTTGCGCAGTTCGGCCGCCATGACAGCGATGCGGTCGGTCTCTTTGACGCGCAGCTCGCGGGCGTCGCGGACGATCGTCTCGCCCTCGGCTTGGGTGGCCGCCACCATCAGAATCGGGAATTCATCGATCATGCGCACGACGGTCTCGCCGCCGATTTCGACGCCGGAAAGCGCGCTCGATTTCACCTGAATGTCGCCGACCGGCTCGCCGGCCTGCGTCGAGCGATTGCTGATGACAAAGTCCGCGCCCATTTCTGCGAGCACATCCAACAAGCCAATGCGTGTGGGATTCAGGTCGACGCCGGCAATAGTCAGCTGGCTGCCCGGGACAAGCAAGCCGGCGACCAGCGGAAAAGCAGCCGAGGAGGGATCGCCCGGCACGGTGATGTCCAGCGGATCAAGCCGCCCGTTGGGATGGAGGGTGAGGCAGTTGCCGGCTTGGTCCTTTTGCTCAATCTTCACGCCCATGGCCCGCAGCATGCGCTCGGTGTGATCGCGCGCGGGACCCGGCTGGGTAACGGTTGTGGGCGAATCGGCAAACAGGCCGGCCAGCAGCACAGCGCTTTTGACTTGTCCGCTGGCCACCGGCATATCGTAGCGTGTGCCCTTCAGCGCGGCCGGGCGAATGGTCATAGGGCAGCAGCCGTCTGTCGACTGGATGTCGGCGCCCATTTGTGTCAGCGGCTCGGTGATGCGTTTCATGGGGCGGCTGCGCAATTGCTCGCTGCCATCGAGCACGCTGGAGAAGGGCTGGCCCACCATGATGCCGGCCAGCAGACGGATGCCGGTGCCGGCGTTCATCAGATTCAAGGGCTCGGGCGACGGGCGCAGCGGTCCGCCTTCAATCGTCAATGTCGACTCATCGTGGCGTTCGATCTGCGCGCCCAGGTCGCGCATGGCGCCCAGGGTGGCCTCGGTATCGCCAGCGGCCAGCCAGTTGCGGATATTTGAGGCGCCCTGCGCGATGGCAGCCAACATGACGGCGCGATGCGAAATCGACTTGTCGCCGGGCACACTTAGCGTTCCGCGAAGCTGCGAGCCGGGACGAATCGTGAATTTTCCCTGCTTAGCGTCCGTTTTCATAATTCTCTGCCCATTCCTTCCGCGCATGCCGCAGAGGCTGTAGGGATTCGCTCAGCTGATGGTCGTCGCCGGCGATCAGCAGCGTCTCCAGCATGGCCAATTGCATGCGAAACTGCGCCAGCAAAGTCGCCACCGCTTTGGTATTTGTGCTCAGGATATCGCCCATCATGGTCACATCGCTGGCCGCCAGCCGGGTGGTATCGCGAAATCCGCCAGCCGCCAGCTCCCAGTAAGCCGGGTCCTGTTCCGCCTGCCGCGCTACTGTGGCTACAAGCGTGGCGCTCAGCAAATATGGCAGGTGGCTGATGCCGGCCACGATTTGGTCGTGGCGCTCGGCGTCCATTTCAATCGGCAGGGCGCCCAGGGTTTCGACAAAAGAGCGCGCGTGCAGCCGAGCCGCGGGCGTCGTCCGGCGCGAGGGGCAGAGCACGAAGGGTCGATTCTCATAGAGCGAGCGATCAGACTCCTCGATGCCGCCGTTTTCTTTGCCGGTCATGGGATGGCCGCCGACCGCGTTGACGCCGATGGGCAAGCTGGCCATGGCGTCCACGATATCTTGCTTGGTGCTGCCGATGTCAATGACCAGGGTATTGGAGCGCAGGTAGGAGCCGATCTGCATCCTCAGCATCTCGACGATCACACGCACCGGCGCGGCCAGAACCACCACATCAGCGCGATTCACGGCTTCGTAAAGATCGTCTGTCGCGCAGTCAACCAGGCCGCGCTTAAGTGCGTAGTCGCGCGTTCGCTGATCGTGGTCGACGCCGGCGATATGATCGGCATGGTCGCGCATGGCCAGCGCCAATGAGCCGCCCATCAGACCCAGACCGACGACAGCCAGATGGCGCGCGTGAAAGCTGGCTTTCATCACTCGGCTCCCGTCTCCGTTGCTTGGGCCAGGTCGGGCCGCAGCGCTACCGCTTTGCGCAGAAAGACATGCTGGATTTCATCGATAGACTTTTGCGTATTCCAATGTATCAGGACGCGAATGCACATGGGCAGCCCGTGCTTGACATCGGCTTCCTGGAAGCCCATCAAGGCGGTGCGCGTCCAGCCCATGTCGCGAGCGGCTTTGGCCGGGAAGGTATCGTCGAGCTCGGGCGTGGCGCTGAACAGCACGCTGGCCACGTCGTCTTCTACGATGCCGTTGCGCTCGATCATGGTTCCCAGCAGCTCTTGGGTCGCTTCCAGTATGGCTTGGTTGGCGTTGGATTCGACTGTGGTAGCGCCGCGCACTCCGCGTATCATCGTCAATTTATACTCCTTCGTTTTCAACAAAAAAGACGCCGAGTGTTTCACTCTGCGCCTCCATTATCGCTAAGTTTAGCGTAGAAATCAGTTGCCAGCGCGAATCACCCAGACCGGTCTATGCAGTTTGGGTAATAATAATAGCGCAATCTGGCAAGGTGTAAAACGCTCATGTGGCGACTCAAGCTTCACGATACAGTCAAGCTACAAAATACCCGATCAATTACGAGATGTCAACGGCGGGACTCAGGGCAATTGCATCAGAATGATAGCGGCTGAAAAGGTGGGAATCTAAACTGAAAATCAACTACAGAGGGCGCAGAGAGCACAGAGAAAAACAAGAAATTTTGTTCATGTCTTATTTGAACTGTGAGTTGTGGTGAAAAATCACGTTTCGCTAGTGACTGTTGCCTATTCCAGGCCGCAGATTTAGTAGAATGGTCGTCTAAACTCCTAAAACTCTGTGCCCTCTGCGCCCTCTGTGTTGAAAATAGTTTAATGCAAATGCCCTGCAGCCAGACTCAATCTCGTTGACGTAGCAGTTCGTATGTGGTTCTGATCACGTTCAAGTCGATATTGCCGCGACCATGGACGCCGCCAAGTTTCGCGCGGCTGCGACGCTCTGGCCGCCGGCCCGCACCAGCGCCGAGCCGACGATGAAGCCGTCGGTCAAGCCGCTGACCTCGCGAGCGTGTTCGGGTGTGCTGATGCCGAAGCCCAGCACCAGCGGCTTATCCGTGCTGGCGCGCAGCCGCGCGATGAAGTCTTTGAGGTATGCCGGCAGCTCCCTCCGAGCGCCGGTGATGCCGGTCAGCGATACGACGTAAATGAAGCCGGTGGCATTGGCGGAGGCCAGCTTGATGCGCTTGTCATTGCTGGTGGGCGCCAGCATGAATACCAGCGCCAGGCCTTCGCGCCGGCAGGAATCAGCAAACATGGCGGCTTCCTCCGGCGGCAGGTCTGGCACGATCAAGCCGTCCGCGCCGGCCTCACGCGCATCGCGCACGAAGGCGTCCGTGCCGTAGGCCACCAGCGGATTGGCGTAACCCATCATTAGCATCGGCTGAGTGACGCCCTGCCCGCGCAGGCTGCGCACGGCGTCCAGGCATTTAAGAACGGTCGTGCCGTCTTCCAGCGCGACTTGGGTGGCCGCCTGAATCGTGGGCCCGTCGGCGATGGGATCGCTGAAGGGGATGCCGATCTCGAAGCCGTCCACGCCGGCATCAGCCAGCGCCTTGATGGTGGCCAGCGATGCGGCATAGGTAGGATAGCCGATGGGGAAATAGGGCAGAAAGGCGGCGCGATTCTGTGATCTGGCATGCGCGAACATGGCCTCGAGGGCGGCTGTGCCGTGGGAATCTCGTTTCAATGTCATGAACTCCTCACTTGCAGTTACTCCAAGTATTGCAACATAAATCATGAGGCACGGGCATAGAACTAAATGGCATGCGTGGGCGAGCCGCCGGCTCGCCCCTACAACCCAACATAGATTTTGCCGGTTGCTTTCATTCAGTAGTCATTATTCTTGCGATCTTGGTTTAACTTCTACCGTTCGCGAGTTTGATACAACCTAGTCGCCCAGAATGCCGATTACGGTGTCGAGGTCTTTATCGCCTCGCCCGGACAAGTTGACCAGCAGCACGCTGTCGCGCGGCATGGTCGGGGCGCGTTTGATGGCTTCGGCGACGGCGTGCGCGCTTTCCAGAGCCGGGATGATGCCTTCAAGCTTGCTCAGTACTTGAAAGGCTTCCAGCGCTTCGTCGTCGGTCGCCATGGTGTAATAGGCGCGCTCCAGCTGGCGCAAGTGCGCGTGCTCGGGGCCGACCGAGGGGTAATCCAGCCCGGCGGAAATGCTGTGCGTCTCCATGATTTGCCCGTCGTCATTTTGCATGACGAAGGAGCGGGTGCCGTGCAAGATGCCGGGCCGGCTGATATCCAGGTCGGCGAAGCGAGCGGCGTGTTCTTTGCTCTCGATGCCGCGCCCGCCGGCTTCGACGCCGATCAGCTCGGTGGCCGTATCATCGCGGAAGGCGTGGAATAGGCCAATGGCGTTGCTGCCGCCGCCGACGCAGGCGATGCAGGCATCGGGCAACTGGCCGGCTTGGGCTTGAATCTGCTCGCGCGCCTCAGCCCCGATGATGCTCTGGAAATCCCGCACCATCATGGGATAAGGATGCGGACCCAGTGCCGAGCCCAACAGATAGAAAGTTGTTTCTACATTGGTGACCCAGTCGCGCATGGCTTCGTTGATGGCGTCCTTGAGCGTGCGGCTGCCGCTTTCGACCGGGATGACCTCGGCGCCCAGCAGCTTCATGCGGAAGACGTTGGGCTGCTGCCGGCGGATGTCGACGCTGCCCATATAGACGTGGCATTCCAGCCCCAGCAGCGCCATGGCGGTCGCCGTGCCGACGCCGTGCTGGCCGGCGCCGGTCTCCGCGATGATGCGGCGTTTGCCCATGCGCTTAGCCAGCAGGCCCTGCCCCAGCGCATTGTTGATTTTATGCGCGCCGGTATGCGCCAGGTCTTCGCGCTTGAGATAGACTTGGGCGCCGCCGAGGGCATTGCTCAATCGACGGGCGTGGGTGATTGGCGTGGGACGGCCAGTATAAGTGCGCTGCAGGTGGCTCAGATCGGCGTGAAATTGCGGATCGCTGATGGCTTCGGCGTAGGCGCGCTCGAGCTCATCCAGCGCGGGCATGATCGTCTCGGGCACGAAGCGCCCGCCGAATTCGCCGAAATAACCGCGCTCGTCGGGCAAATCAGTGATGTCGGTGCGAATATACAGTTCAGCCATAAGGGGTCGTCCTCGCGATCGTCAAATCCAGAGTTGCGTCTCGCCGGCGAAATAGCGCCGCGCCAAAATCAGTACTTTGAGTACGTATCGGTCTATGCTGTGGATGAAGTCCTCAGTCGTGAGTTCGATCGTGTCGCTGTCCAGTCCAACTGCCTCTACCGTGACCGATGATGCCTCTCTAGTGAAGAGACGCATACCCGGCTCTATCGGAAGTTTGACCAAGCCCAGGATTTCTTCGGATTGGTAATGGTAGGTCTCCAGCGGTTGGTTGCACTCGTAAAAGTAGACATGACAAAATTGGCAGTCGATGAAGTCGCCAATTTTCGTCGCGCCCAGGCGGATACCCAGCGGAATCAAGTCTTTGAATGCGACTTGCAACCCAAGTTCTTCCTCGATTTCGCGAACGCCGTCACACACGCTTTCACCCGCCTCGAGATGTCCCGCCGCGCTGATGTCAATCTTGCCAGCATAGTCACGATCCAGCGCGCGCTTCTGCAGCACGACGTAGGCGGCGCCATCGGGGTCGAGACCGATCACCCAGCAATGGAAAACCTGGTGCCAGTCGCCGTCGCGGTGCACGGCCTCACGCGGCTTCACGCCGATGTGAGTTAGCGCTTCGTCATAGATATCGAAGTGCTCGTTCACGCGTCGGCTGACCGCACTGCATCAATAAAGGCGCGCAGCTTGGCTTCGTCCTTGATGCCCGGCGTGCCGGCTTCGACGCCGCTGGCCACGTCCACGCCCCAGGGCTTGATCGCTCGCAGGCGCTCGGCCACATTTTCGGGCTTCAACCCGCCGGCCAACATCATGCGCGGCGCCGTCTCACATACTGCCTGGGCGATGCTCACGCTGGTTGTCTCGCCGGTGCCGCCGTAAAGCTTGGGATTAAATGCGTCCAGCAGAACCGACGGCGCATCGGCGTCATCGAGAAAGGCGCAGGCCAGCGCGGCGACTTCGGCGCTAGCGGCGCGTTCATCAGCCGGCCGAATCGCCTTGAAAGCCAGCCCCGGCAACGCGCCAACGAAGTCCGCCGATTCGTCGCCATTGAGCTGCGCGTAATCCAGGCCGACTTCAGCGGAAATAGCACGAATGTCACTTACGCTGGCGTTTACGAAGACGCCAACGACGATGGGGCAGGCACCGCCAAGCTCCAGCCGCAGCCGGCTGACGACGTCGCGCGCAATCGCAGGTTCAATATGGCGCGGCGTCTTGGGATAGAAGTTCAGCCCGATCATGTCGACGCCGGCGCGAGCGACCATCAGCGCGTTGTCGGCCGTACGAATGCCGCAGACTTTTATTTTAGTCATGACCGACTCGCGGCTGGCGGCTTAAGGTTCGGGTGAGCGCGGCGGTGTCGGCCGCCTTCATAAGTGATTCGCCGACGAGAATCGCCTGCGCGCCGAGACGCCCCATGTCGCGCGCGTCAGCGGGTGTGTGTATGCCACTCTCCGCCACCAAGACCGCATCGCCCTCCACCATTGAAGCAAGCCGGCCGGTGGTGGCCAGATCAACATGAAAGGTCTTCAAGTCTCGGTTGTTGATGCCGATCAAGTCGGCGCCCAGTTGCAGCGCCCGTTCCAGCTCCCATTCCTGGTGCACTTCGACCAGAGCCGTCATGCCGAGATCGACTGTCAGCGCATACAAGTCGGCCAACTGCGCGTCGGAGAGCGCCGCCACGATGAGCAAGATGGCGTCCGCGCCGGCTGCTCGGCCTTCGTAGACCTGGTAGGCATCAATGACGAAGTCCTTGCGCAAGAGCGGCACATCGACCGCCCGCCGAATTGCCGTCAAGTAGTCGAGGCTGCCCTGGAAGAAGTCTTCGTCCGTCAGCACCGATATGGCGGATGCGCCGTTATGCGCGTAAGCGGCCGCGGTCAGCACGGGCGCGAAGTCTTTGGCGAGCAGGCCTTTGCTGGGCGAGGCGCGTTTGACCTCGGCGATCAGGCTGACGTATTCACCTTGCAAGGCAGCGAGCATATCGCAGGCGGCGAAGGGCGCGTCAGCGGCGCGCGCGCGCATTTCGGCTTCGGGCAGGCGAACCCGGCGGACGGCAAGCTCCTCCACTTTGCGGTCGAGGATGCGGTCAAGGACCGTATCGGTGGCGACGAAGAATTGGCTCACGAGGCGAAACTCTGGCTCATCTCAATTAAGTTATCCAGCTTCTGCAGCGCCTGGCCGCTATTCAGGCTGTCGCGCGCCAGGACAATGCCATCGGCGATTGAGTGCGTTCGTCCGGCTGACATGATCGCGGCGCCGGCATTCAGCAGCACGATATCACGCTTGGGTCCGGTGTCGCTGCCGTCCAGTACCGCGCGCAGGATGGCCGCGTTGGTGGGGGCGTCATCGCCCTTGAGATCGTTGATGCTGGCCATGTGGAATCCGAGCTCGGTGGGATCGACATCCAGATGCGTGATATCCCCGTCCTCTTGCAGATAGCTGATGCGGTTGGGACCGGTCACGGTCAGTTCGTCGAGGCCGCCGTAGCCGTTGACGACCATGGCCGAGGTCGTGCCTAGCGCCTTGAGCACTTGCGCCAGCAGGTCGGTCATTTCGGCAGCGAAGACGCCGATGAACATACGCTGAGCGCCGGCCGGATTGGTCAGCGGGCCAAGGATATTAAAGATGGTGCGAATGCCAAGCTCGCGCCGCGGACCGATGGCATGGCGCATGGCCGGGTGCATTTTCACGGCGAACATAAAGCCGATGCCGATCTCGTCTATGCAGCGCCCAACCTGCTCGGGGCTGAGGTCGAGGTTCAGGCCCAGCTCCGCCAGTACGTCGGCGCTGCCGCATTTGCTGGTTGCGGCCCGGTTGCCATGTTTGGCCACGGGAATGCCCGCGCCAGCAGCGACAAATGCTGATGTTGTGCTGATATTGAAGGTGCCGGATTTGTCACCGCCGGTGCCAACCGGATCCAGCAGGTCTGAATCGACATTGGTCGGCACTTTGGCGGCTGCTTTGCGCATGGCGATGGCGCTGCCCGTGATCTCTTCGATCGATTCGCCTTTCATGCGCAGCGCCATCAGATAGGCGCCGATCTGCGCTTGAGTCGCGCCGCCGGTCATGATTTGCTCCATCACCGATTCGGCCTGCTCCACGGTCAGGTGGCCGTAGCGGCTCAGCGCGTCAATCGCTTGTTGAATATCCATGAAGTCGTCCTTTGCCGCCCTAGTTTTCGATTAGTTCCATCGGCTGGTAGCTCAGAAAGTTGCCCAGCATCTGCATTCCATGATAAGTCAAAATGCTCTCCGGGTGAAATTGGACGCCGATAACCGGATGCTCTTTATGGCGTATGCCCATGATTTCGCCCGTGGCCGTCCGCGCTGTGACCATCAGGCAATCCGGCAGCGTCTCTTCCTCCACTATTAAGCTGTGATAGCGGGTCGCTTCAAAGGGATTGGGGACATCGGACATGATGGTATCGCCGTCGTGGTAGATCATGCTGGTCTTGCCATGCATCAGTTCGGGCGCATGCACGACTACGCCCCCGTAGGCCTCGCCGATGGCTTGATGGCCCAGGCAAATGCCGAGCAGCGGGATCTGCGAGCCCAGCTGGCGGATGACATCCAGCGACACGCCCGCGTCAATCGGGAAGCCTGGCCCGGGCGAGATCACGATGCGGTCCGGCGCCAGACGGCGGATCTCATCGACCGTGATTTTGTCATTGCGATACACGGTCAAGTCCGCGCCCAGCTCGCCTAATTCCTGCACCACGTTATAAGTGAAGCTATCGTAATTGTCGATCACTAGAATCATGTTTGCTCCTCGATTCGGTCGCCTATACGGCTTGTGCGGCACTCGAAATCCTATGTCGATACGGATGGACGCAACAAGTCAGGGCAGACGCCGCGCTCATACTGATTTCTGACACTCTTGCCACCGAGTACACAGAGTAACTTTGAGGGCACAGAGAGGGATAACGGGAAATACGGCGGTTGGTCGGGTCAAGGTCGATCTCCAGCTTAGCCGAATCTCAATATCGAAAATAATGATACCCGTCCTCTGTGTCCTCGGTTTCACTCTGTGTCCTCGGTGGCAAAGGTGTCGTAATCACGCCAATGTCGAAAGCCCTCCGCCGTCGTGACAGTACCGGGCACGCCTTACATCAAGCCGCTTTCGGCATATTTGACCGCTTCGAATACCGCCTTGGCCTTGTTGATCGTCTCGTGGTATTCGGCGGTGGGGTCGCTATCCGCCACGATGCCGCCGCCGGCCTGCACGCTGATCGTGCCCTTCTGCATCAGCAGCGTGCGGATGGTAATGCACATATCCATTGAGCCGTCGAAACTGAAATAGCCCACCGCGCCGCCATAGGGACCGCGCCGCGTCTCTTCAAGCTCTTCAATGATTTCCATGGCCCGCACCTTGGGCGCGCCGCTCAACGTGCCGGCCGGGAAGGTGGCGCGCAGCAGGTCGAAGGCGTCCATGCCTTGGCGCAGTACGCCCTCAACCTGGCTGGTGATGTGCATGACATGCGAGTAACGCTCGACGTACATCATCTTCTTGACCCGCACCGTGCCATAATCGCAGACGCGCCCGAGGTCGTTGCGTCCCAGGTCGACCAGCATGACGTGTTCGGCGCGCTCCTTGGGATCGTTAAGCAGCTCTTCTTCAAGCGCGCGGTCTTCTTTTTCATTGGCGCCGCGATGCCGTGTGCCGGCCAAGGGTCGATTGTAGGCAATGCCGTCTTCCAGGCGCACCAGCATTTCCGGCGAAGCGCCCACCAGCGTCAAGTCATCGCTGAACTCGAGCAAGAACATGTAGGGCGACGGATTGGTGGCGCGCAGGGCGCGGTATATCTGCAAGGGGCTGGCTTCGGTCTGGCGACTGAAACGCTGCGCGAGGACAATCTGAAAGGCGTCGCCATCGCGGATGTACGCTTTGGCGCGGCGCACGCGGTCTTCGTGCACGGCCTGCTCCACATTGGAGCGCGGGTCGCTGGACAGGTTGCCGCTCGGTTGATCGTAAGCATCATGAGCCAGCGGCCGCGACAGGGCTGCGACCAAAGCGTCAATGCTGGCCACGGCGCGGTCATAAGCCGCATCGGGATCGTCGCCGGTATTGTGCGCGTTGGCCAGGACCGTCAGTTGGTGCATGGCATGGTCGAAGATCACCAAGGTGTCCGGCAACATAAAGGCGACCGTCGGCACAGCCAGGTCGTCGCTGGCGGTGGCGGGCAGCTCCTCAAAGTAGCGCACGATGTCATAAGACATATAGCCAACGGCGCCCCCTACCAGGCGCGGCAAACCCTCCAGCGCTACCGGGTTCACCGTTTGAAAGTGACGCTTGATGACATGCAGCGGGTCTTGCCCTTCGGGAATGGCGAATTTGGTGGACTGCCCGTCTCGCTCGAAGCTCGCTATATTGTCCTTGACAGTTATTAGTCCTTTGGGGTTCACGCCGATGAAAGAGTAGCGTCCGACTTGTTCGCCGCCTTCGACGCTCTCCAGCAGAAAGGCCGGCGCCCCCGCTTCTTTCAGTTTCATATAGACCGACACCGGCGTTTCCAGGTCGGCTATCAGCGTCCGATAGACCGGGACGTGGTCGCCTTGCTCAAAGTGCTGATAGATTTCAGCGCGCGAAGGCTTGATATCGGTTCGTTCCGCTTGCATCGTTCCTAGCATGCCTAGCCCCCTGGTAAATCAAAAGAACCCAAATCATCCGACCAAGGACGAGAAGGGTTCCCGCGGTGCCACCTTGATTACCCGCCGGAGCGGGTCGCTTAACAGATACGGACCTAGGGTCGATATCCCGCGCTGCTAACGGTGCGCACTCCGTCGCAAGCTAATCGGCTGCCCTTTCACCTGCGCGACTCCCCAGCCCATTCGGCATCTCTGCGTGTATCGCCTTCCCAGCTTCCGGCGACTCTCTGAACCGCAGGACGATGCGTACTACTCTGGTTCACAGTCTTTCTTTGTATTCACTTGCCGATATGCTAGCGTGAATGCGCCGCTCTGTCAAGCGCAGTTTGGCTGGGTCCAGAGCAATCGGATCAATTTATTTTAACCACAGAGACCACAGAGGGCACAGAGATTGGGGGTTCGGACGACTACACGAAGCACTTGGTAGGTTAGTATATGGCAAGTATCACCGAAATAACATCGTAAATCTCTCGTGGATTATGAATTGGGCTTTCATTATTGTTTTTCTCTGTGCTCTCTGTGGTCTCTGTGTTTGATTTTCCCGTCAAATCTGCGCCATTTCACTGACTATCGCTTTGATGCGATTGCCATGCCTAAAGCCAAACCGCCTTCAAGCGCGCCTGAAATTCTGGTATACTAATCTCGAATATGCGTTCTAAAATCGCCACGAGCATCAGGAGTTCAAATTGAGCCTCAGCAACCGAGAGATGGCCGATATTTTTGCGCGCTGCGCCGATATGCTGCAGATACGCGGCGACAATATTCACCGCGTGCTGTCGTATCGCCGGGCGGCCGAGACGATCCGCGCCGTGCCCCGCGATCTGCGCGTGATTTCAAGCGAAGGCGCGCTGACCGATCTCAGCTATATCGGCAAAACGATCGCCGCCAAAATCGATGAAATGCTGGAAACCGACCAGTTGGAATTTTACGAGCGCCTTAAGGCCGATGTGCCCGAAGGCTTGGTCGACATTATGCACATCAACGGCGTAGGCCCGAAGAAAGCCAAGCTGTTTTGGGAGCAGCTCGATATCACGTCGGTGGACGCGTTGCAGAGCGCTGCTGAGGCCGGCAAGCTGGCTGCATTGGCCGGAATGGGCGCTAAAAGCCAGCAGAAGATTCTCGATGGCATCGAGGCGCTCTCGCGCCAGACCGGTCGAGAATCCATAGGCGAGGCCTTGCCCGCGGCGCAGCGGATTCTGGAGCATCTGCTGGAATTGCCGGAAGCGCAGGAGGGCGCGCTGGCCGGCAGCATCCGCCGCGGACGCGAGACGATCGGCGATGTCGATATTTTGATCGCCGGCGATGATTCCGGGCCCATCATGCAGCGCTTCGTGACCATGGAGAATGTGGGCCGCGTGCTCGGGCATGGGCCGACCAAGAGCTCGGTCGAGCTGCTTTCGGGCTTGCAAGTTGACGTGCGCGTACTGGAAAAAGCGCGCTGGGGCACGGCGCTCAATTATTTTACCGGCAGCCTGGCGCACAATGTCAAGATGCGGCAGATCGCGCTTGACCAGGGGCTCAGCCTCAACGAGCACGCCCTCAGCCCGGTGGACGACGACAAGAATATCATCGAATCCGCCGAGAAGATCTTGTGCGACAGCGAAGAGAAAGTGTATGCGACGCTGGGCCTGCAATATGTGCCGCCGGAGTTGCGCGAAGACAGCGGCGAAATCGAAGCGGCGCGCGAGGGAAGCCTGCCCGAACTGATTACCCAAGACGACATCATCGCCGACCTGCACATGCACAGCACCTGGAGCGACGGCAAGCACAGCATCCGCGAGATGGTCGAGGCCTGTATTCAGCGCGGCCTGCGCGTTATCGCCATCACCGACCACTCGCGCAGCTTGGGCATCGCTAACGGGCTGAGCATCGAAAGGCTGCTGGCGCAAGCCGAAGAAGTGCGCCGCTTGAATGCGGAAATTGGCGGCCAAATCGAAGTGTTGGCCGGCACTGAAATGGATATCAAAGCCGATGGTAGCCTGGATTATCCGGATGAGATTTTGGCGCAGATGGATTTCGTCATCGCGTCGCTGCACTCCGGCTTGCAGCAGAAGCGCCCGCAAGTGACCGAGCGCCTGCTGAACGCCATTCGCAACCCGCATGTCGATATGATCGGGCACCCCTCGGCGCGGCAATTCCCCAATCGCGAAGGCGTTGACGCCGATTGGGACGCTGTATTAGCCGCCGCCAAGGAGCACGATACCATATTGGAAATCAACGCCAATCCGCTGCGCCTGGACCTGAAACCGGAGTTGGCGCGACTGGCGAAAGATCTGGGCGTGCTGCTGGCTATCAATACGGACGCGCATCAGATCGAGCATCTGGCCCTGATGGACTACGGCGTGACTATTGCCCGGCGCGCCTGGGTGGAACCGGAGCATGTTGTCAACACCTGGACATTTGAGCGATTTCAGCAATGGCTAAGCGCTCGCCCTTAAAGCGGGTCGGTAGGCCGACATGACCGAAGAGCTGCGGCATAACGCGCCAGACAGCGAGCAAAGCGCTACCACGGAGGGCGCTCCGCAGCGCCTGCCGGTACCGACGCGCGAGCAGCTGGCGGCCCGGCGGCAATTTAGACGAGCGGTCAGACGCAGCCGGAACCCGCTCTACATCCCGCTCAGTTGGCTTGCCGCAGCCCTGCTATTTGCGCTCATCGCCGTCGCCGGCGCTATCACAGCGCTTGTTGGCCTGCGCCAGGACTCTGCAGCGGCGCCGCTGGAGCCTGTCATTGTGGTGGCGACGGCGCAAGCGGATTTCAGCGATGGCGCGAGCGGCATTGCCGCGGGCACAAACAGGCCGGACGGTGGCCCGCAAGTCATCCTGGCGGCTGAGACGCCGGCCAGCCTGGCATTGACCGGACCGGCAGTCCCGACCGTCATCGTCACCAATACGCCAATACCGCTGGGCGTCGGCCAGCAAGCCATAGTCCATAATGTGGGCAACGACGAATTGAACGTGCGCAATATTCCGAGTATAAAGGGCAGCGAAGTCTTGTTCCGCGCCAGGGCGGGCACAGTGTTTAACATCATCGGCGGGCCGCAGGAGGCCGATGGCTTCAGCTGGTGGCAGCTGCACGATCCGCAATTTGAAGTGATCGGCTGGGCGGTGGCCAATTATTTGCAGACGGTATCCGAGAATCCAGGATAGGACCCGTGACTCAAGACATTCGCAGCCGCATCGCCGATCTGAGCGAGAAGCTGCATTTCCACATCTACCGCTATCACGTGCTGAACGACCCGCTCATCACTGACGGCGAATACGACCGCATGTTTCGTGAATTGCAGGAGCTTGAAGCCGAAGATCCGCAATATGCGCGAGCGGATTCTCCCACGCAGCGCGTCGGCTCGGATTTGAGCGGCGATTTCCCCAAGGTCGAGCATCCGGCGCCGATTCTCAGCCTGGCCAACGCCTTTGACGTGGCGGACTTAAGTCAGTGGGAGGAGCGCAACTTGCGGCTTCTGCCATCGGGCAGCCAGCTGGGTTATGTCTTGCAGCCTAAACTTGACGGCCTGGCGATTGTGATCAGCTACGAGAACGGCGAACTAACACGCGCTGCGACGCGCGGCAACGGCATTCTGGGCGACGATGTGACCGCCAATGTCAAGACCATACGAACCGTGCCGCTGCGGATTCCGGTTGACCCAGCATCTGGCGCCGCTCCGCCCAGGCTGGTAGTCCGCGGCGAGATTCTGTTTCACAAGGACGCATTCCTCGAGCTTAATCAAGAGCAGGAAGCACAAGGGCTGCCCGCGTATATCAACGCCCGCAATACCGCTTCCGGCTCGCTGAAACAGAAGGACAGTCGCGAAACGGCCAAGCGCAAACTGACGGCCTATATCTACGACATCGTGGACAGCGACGGCGTCGAGCTGCAGAGCGAGAGGGAGACCTTGCGATTCCTCGGCGCCATGGGCTTTAACCTCATCACCCATGCCAGCCGCTGTTCTGATCTCGCCGAGGCAACCGGGCAATTGGCCGGCTGGGAAGCGCGGCGGGACGATCTACCCTTTGAGATTGACGGATTGGTGCTCAAGGTGGACGACCTTTCAGCCGCGCGCGAGCTAGGCGTGGCAGGCAAAGATCCGCGCGGCGCCATCGCCTACAAATTCCCGGCTGAAGAAGCTGCGACTACCCTGCTGGGCGTCACGATCGGCGTTGGGCGCACGGGCAAGCTGACGCCGACCGCGCAGCTTGAGCCGGTCTTCATTGGCGGCGTAACCGTTTCCAGCGCCAGCCTGCACAATTACGATCAAGTGGCCGCGCTGGATATTCGGCAGGGCGATCGCGTCGTCATCAAACGGTCGGGGGATGTCATTCCCTATGTGATCGGCCCGGTGTTGGGCGCGCGCAGCGGCGATGAAAAGCCGATTCAGCCGCCGGAGGTCTGTCCATTCTGTGATACCAAAGTAGTGCAGCCTGAAGGCGCCATCGACTGGTTCTGCCCCAATCTGACCTGCCCGGAACGGATCATGCGCACGTTGGAATTCTTCGTATCGCGCGGCGCCATGGATATCGAAGGCATGGGCCCGCAGACTATTTCCGCTCTGATCGAGAACGAGCTCATACAAGACGAGGCCGATATCTTCACGCTGCAAGCCGAACCCCTGCTGGCGCTGGAAGGATTCGCCGAAAAGAAAGTGGAAAACTTGCTCGGCTCGATCGAAGCGGCGAAAGCGCGTCCCCTCGCCCAAGTGCTGACATCGCTGGGAATTGATGGCGTGGGATCGACCGTAGCGGGCCTGCTGACCGACAACTTCGCGTCGATGGCCGATCTGCTGGGGACGGCGGAGCAAGCGCGCGAAGCCGAGGCAGCTTTCATTCTGCAAACGAGCCCGCGTATCGCCGCTCTGTCTGAGGAGGACCCCGACCAAGAGAAACTGATCCAACGTATGCGGCGCCCAAGCACTGACCTGGCGCCGCGCTACCTGGACGCGCCGGAACTCGCGCCGCGGCTTGAGCGCCTGCTGCGCCCGTTGAAGCTGTCGACGGAATCGGTAGCGGTTATCGCGGAACACCTACAGTCACTCATCGACGCGTCGCGGCCATTACACGCGATTGAAGGGCTGGGACCGATTCTGGCGCAAAACATTGTTGACTGGTTCACTGACGAGCACAACAAGACTGTACTAGCAAAGATGCAGGCCGCCGGCGTCAATATGCAGGCCGAAGAGAGAGTGGCGGCCGGTACTGCGCTGGCGGGCAAGACCTTTGTGCTGACGGGCGCGATGAGCGTGCCGCGCGGCCAAATCAAGGCGCTGGTGGAGGCCAACGGCGGCAAAGTGACCGGCAGCGTCAGCAAGAAAACCGGCTATGTCGTGGCTGGCGATTCGCCGGGCAGCAAGATCGAAAAGGCCGAGAAGATCGGCGTGCCCATCCTCAGCGAAGACGAGCTGCGCGCTCTGCTCGGCGAATGAGAGCTGGAATACAAATGGCGCTATCGTGACTGAAGGTGTGGTAGGGATCAAGCGCGGGCGCGAGAAGCCCATCCGCAATCAACATCCCTGGATATACTCCGGCGCCATCAGCCAGGCCGAAAACGCCGCCGACGGCGAACTGGTCAGCGTCGTCGACCACAAGGGCCGTTTCCTCGCTCGCGGCTATTGGAATTCGCAATCGCAAATCCAGGCGCGCATCATGACCTGGCGCGACGAAGACATCGGCGCCGATTGGTGGCGGAAGATGCTGTCCCGCGCCGTCAGCTTGCGCGCAACTCACCTGACCCATGCCGAGAATGCCGCGTACCGTTTGCTCAATGCCGAGAACGACTTTGTGCCTGGTTTGATCATCGACCGCTACGCCGACTGGTACGTTCTGCAAGCCTTGACCCGTTTCATTGACCAGCAGAAATCGGCGATCGCGGCGGCGCTGGCTGATGCAACGGGCGCGCGGAATATCTACGAACGCAGCGATGTCGAGGCGCGCAAGCACGAGGGCCTGCAACCGGCAAAAGGGCTGCTGTGGGGAGGACCGCTGCCCGATGTCGTGGATATTGACGAGGGCGCGCGCTATCTGGTGGACATCAAGAACGGACAGAAGACCGGCTTTTATCTCGATCAGCGGGACAATCGGCAGCTGCTGCGCGATCTGATTCGGCGCCGCCGCGCGGAATCCCGCGAACGCGTCAAGCTCCTGAATCTTTTCAGCTACACTGGCGGATTCGCGCTGGCCGCCGGTCAATTCGGCGAGTTGCATTCGGTCAATGTGGATGCGTCGCGCCCGGCGCTCGAATTGGCGGAGCGCAATTTCCAGCTCAATGGTTACGACGAGAAAATGCATGGCGAAACGGCCGAGTTCATCCAAGCCGATGCCTTCGATTATTTGCATTACTGCGTGCGTGAGAACGAAACTTTCGACTTCGTTGTGCTGGACCCGCCCAAGCTGGCACAGCACAAGTCTCAGACGCAGCGCGCCGCCCGCGGTTACAAGCATCTGAATCTCAGCGCTTTCAAGCTGATCAAAGCAGGCGGCTACCTGATGACCTTCTCCTGCTCCGGCGCCATCAGCCGGGATTTGTTCCAGAAGATCGTCTTTGGCGCGCTGGCGGATTCCGGCCGGCAGGCGCAGATTGTCCGCCACCTGTCGGCTGCCGCGGACCATCCGGTTGCGCTGACATTTCCCGAGGGCGAGTACCTCAAGGGCTTGCTGCTGCGGGTATTCTGACGCGAGCCGCTTTTACTACAGGCGCGGCGGAGCTAGCGCTTGCCGGTCCAGGCGGGGTTGCCAAATTTGTCGCGGACGAATGCTTCGGTTTCGGCTTCCTCAGCTGCTGACAAAGCGCCGGGCGCCATGTCCAGCCCCAGCGCATCGGCAAAGCCGGATTCCAGGGCGGCAGCCGCCTCATCCCATGAGGGCTCGCGTCCCAGGGCTTGCGACAGCGTAAGGGCTCGCTGCCGCGTGCGGAGCTTCTGCGCTTCCCGCTCCGCCGCCGACTCGAAGCTGAGCACGTCGCAAATCCGCGCCACATCGCCGCGGAGCGGGATCGTGCCATGCTGCAGCATCACGGCTTTGCGACGCAGTTGCGCGCTGCCAATCAGCTTGCGGCCGTCGAAGAGAATCTCATAATGCGACGGCTGCACAAAACATACCGGCCCGGCATACTCGCTGGACGCGCTTTCATCGATTGGATTGGCCGTCGCGCGCAGCCCGAGACAGTCCAGGGCGCGCAGCAAACCAACGCTTATCCTGCGATAACTTGCGACAATGTCGCCGCCGGCCAACGGGTGATCAAGGGGCAGGCAAAGGCTGTAGGTCAATTCATCGCCGTGCAGAATCGCCTTGCCGCCGGTGGGCCGCCGCACCAAATCCCAGCCTCGTCGGCGCAGCGTCTCGTTATCGGCATCGCGCGCGCGCTGCCCGTAGCCGAGTGAAAGGCAAAATGGCTTCCATCCGTAGAGCCGCAGGGTTGGGGGCTGGACTCCGGAGCCGACCGCCTGCGCAATGGCACTGTCCACCGCCATGTTGCGGGCGCCGTCTTTGAAGTCTGATTCTCGTATCCTGCGCGTTTGCCGCATTCTGTGACCTTGCCTATACTGTCACTTAGCGTCCAATCGTGTAGCCATGGAAACGGCACGGAATGCCTCAGCAGACCCGAGAGAAGTCCGGCGATTCCGCAGCGCCGAGCGCGACCAGCACGCGGTTGCCTCCCGCGCCGCGCTTGGCGGATTCCAACGAAGCGCCCTTCTACAGCACGGCGCAATTTACGCGACGCCAGCAAAGGACGCTGCCGCGAGATTCGCTCGCGCATGGACGTCAGCGACGCGCCATGCGCCGACGCCGACGCAATGAATGGGCTTGGGTCATCTTAGCAGGCGGCATGATTTCTGTCTTTGGTGTACTGATTGTGGCCATGTTCGTTTTGGCGCGCGTGCCTCAGTCGGCGCAGATCGTAATGACCCCGGCCGATCTGACGCCCTTTCTGCCGACGCCCGTCGACGCCCGCAACGAATTCATCGCCGATGGCCGCCGGGTCGGGGTCGATGTCTTGAAGCTGGACGATGGCAGCTTGATAGAGATTGCGCCCTGGGACGGGCATACGCGCTACACGATAATCGTCGCCGGCCTCGACCGCCGCGAGGACCAATCCAACGAACCGGTGCGCACAGACAGCTTGATGCTGGTCAGCATTGATCCGGCTGCGAATCGCATCGGCCTGCTGAGTATCCCGCGCGATTTGTGGGTGGAGATCCCTGGGCAAGAAGAGCGCGACCGAATTAACCGCGCCTATTTCCTGGGCGAGGTGCGCGCGACCGGCGGCGGACCGCGCCTGCTGCAGCAGACGGTCAGCTGGAATCTGGGCATGCGCGTGCATAATTATGTCCTGGTCGATTTTAAGGTTCTGGTTGATTTCGTCGATCTGCTGGGCGGGATTGAAGTGTCCATCGATTACACCATCAACGATGAGCGCTATCCCGACAAGAATTACGGCTACGATCCCTTCTATCTGGCGCCGGGCACGCATATCCTGGACGGCGAGGACGCGCTTCGCTTCGCCCGCACGCGGCATGGCAACAACGATGTGCTGCGGGCCGGGCGACAGCAGCAGGTCATCAGTGGTATCCGCGAACGCGTATTGAGCGTCAATTTCCTGCAGCTGATCGGGCAGATACCCGCCCTGCTCACCAGCCTAAGCGAGAATCTGCAAACCGGCCTGGACATTCAGCAGATTGTGCAGCTGGCCTTCTTCGCCAGAGAAGTCGAAGCCGAGAACATCCAAATGCGCGTTATGAACTTCCAGTACGTGCAGGAATACACTACTGAGGAATATCAGCAGCAGGTCTTGATACCCATCGTGGAGCGCTTGCCTGTGCTGCTGCGGGAGACCTTTGGGGACGACTACGCGCCCTAAATGGCCGCAGCGCGGCAGCGAGATTAACTGCCGCGCTGCAGCAAATTACCCGGCGCCCTCGACTATTTCAGCCCGCGCTATGTTATGAAAACGATAGCAGCGCACGAATCTCGCGCGCTGCCCATCAAAGCTTACCCACCGTACCGTGTAGCCATAGTGTCTCGAACCTGCAGATTTACAGGCCGGGAATCGCTTGACAACCGCTGTTTTGGCTCAGGCCTATTACATGGGCTGCCAAAGATGGACTCCCCTATAGAGAATGTTGGCTCGGCACATATAGTTCTATCACGCATACAGCAGGTGAGGCAGGTTATAGCAGAATCGCCTTGGCCTGTCAAATCATGCCGATGACTTCAAATCGCCGCGCAAGCTTAATGCGCGCAAGCTGCCAAAGAGCATATAATGGGCATGTCGCTATATTTTGGTTGGCGTATTGAGGAGCAGGGTCATGGACGAAGGTCTTCTTAGAGAAAGCATTGCCGAGCTGATCGGCACGTTTGTATTGGTATTTGTGGGGTCGGCAGCGGTGTTAGTGGCGCCGGTCTTTGGCGTGGTGGTTCCTGCCTTGGCGCACGGTCTGGTTTTGTGCGCCCTGATCTATACCTATGGTCATATCTCGGGAGCGCAAGTCAATCCGGCGGTTACGGTAGGTTTGACCATCAGCGGCAAGCAGGACACGAAGCGGTCGGCCTATTACATCGTGGCGCAGTTCATCGGCGGCATCATCGCGGCCTTGGTATTGGCAGCGGTCTTCCCACAGGACAATGCCGGCGTGGCGGCCTTTCTGGGCGAAAATGCCTACAACTTCGGCCAGACCACCGGCTTCCTGACCGCGGACTCGGTTTGGACGGCTGCGGTATATGAGGCCATTCTGACCTTCTTCCTGGTCAGCGCGGTTATTCAAGCGGCGGGATTTGGGCGCGCGGGCCAGTTTGCCGGCATCGCCATCGGCTTCACGCTCGCGGCCAGCATCCTAGCGGGCGGTCCGGCGACGGGGGCTTCGCTCAATCCGGCGCGTACTTTGGGGCCCGCGCTGGTCGCCGGTGACACATCCTACTTGATTCCTTACCTGGTCGGCATCTTCGGCGGCGGCATCGTCGCCGGTTTGGTGCAGGGCAATATTCTCAACTCGGACGAAGCGGAAAAGTAAAGGGACGAGTCGGCTCCCGACCCGTCCCTCGCAGTCTCAGTAGGAGCAAGTAAGTCATGCGACATTCGTGCCGGTCTACCCCACCCCCGGCCCCTCTCGCCATCTCTATGGCGAGCGTCCGAATCATCGGTGAGGGGGAGCAGCACAGGTACGTCAAAACTTCCCCCCGATGATTCGGGGGGACTGAGGGGGTAGAATTTATGGCAGACTGTTTAATTCCTTGCTCGCATTTACTTCTGCTGGGCTAAGGCGCCTCTTCCGGCTCGGGCAGGTCCAGTTGAATATGCAATTCGCTCAGCTGCTCGGTTTCGGCCGTTGAGGGCGCGTTGGCCATGATGTCCGTGCCGCCTTGCGTTTTGGGGAAGGCGATCACCTCGCGGATATTTGGCGCGCCGGCGAGCAGCATTACCAGACGGTCAATGCCCCAGGCCATGCCGCCGTGGGGTGGCGCGCCATACTCAAAGGCTTCCAGCATGTGTCCGAATTCAGCCATGGCGTGCTCCATGCTCTGGCCGATCAGCGGGAAAATCTTCTCCTGGATCTCACGGTCGTGGATGCGGATGCTGCCGCCGCCGACTTCGTAGCCATTGCAGACCAGGTCGTACTGCGAACCGCGGGCCGCGCCGGGATCGCTATCCAGCAGATGCAAGTCTTCCGGCAGCGGCATGGTGAACATATGCTGCGACGGGTCCCAGCGGTCGTTCTCTTCGTCGCGGATGAATTCGGGAAAATCGATCACCCAGCAGAAGGCCAGCAAGTCGTCGTCCAGGTCCATTTCGGCTTTGAAGTGATTGCGCAGCGCATCGGTTACGGCATAGACGATCTCGTCCGCGTCGGACATGAACAGCAGCAAGTCGCCGCCTTCCGCGCCCATCGCCTCGATCAGCTCCAGCTTGAGCTCGACATTGAAGAATTTGCCGATGGGGCCGCGCAGTTGGCCTTCGAGGTCGGCCGGAATGGTGATATAGGCCAAGCCTTTTGCGCCCGCGCGCCGGGCCATATTCTCGAGGTCCCGCGCCACCTTGCGCAGCTGCGTTCCGCTGAGCGCGCCGGCGACGCCGGGCACGCGCATGCATTTGACTTTCTTGCTCGCCTTGACGTTGTCAACGAAGACCGGGAAGGCGCTGCGCCCGGCGATGCAGCTGATGTCAATCGCCCGCAAGTCGAAGCGGATATCGGGCCGGTCTGTGCCGTATGATTCCAGCGCGTCTTGATAGCGAATGCGCTGGAAGGGCTCGGCGATTAGACGCTTCTGCGGCGTGAGCTCCTTGACGATTGCTATCGCCAGCGCTTCCATGAGCCGCATCACATCTTCGCGCTCGACGAAGCTCATCTCAAGGTCAAGCTGGGTGAATTCGGGTTGGCGGTCGCCGCGCAAGTCTTCATCGCGGAAGCAGCGCGCAATCTGAAAATAGCGCTCGAAGCCGCCGACCATCAGCAGCTGCTTTAATTGCTGCGGGGATTGCGGCAGCGCGTAAAACATGCCCGGCTGCAGGCGGCTTGGCACCAGGAAATCACGCGCGCCTTCCGGCGTCGTCTTGAATAGTATCGGCGTCTCGATTTCGACGAAGTCTTCAGCATCGAGAAAATCGCGGATGAATTTGACGGTCTTGTGCCGCAGCAAGATATTCTCTTGCATCGGTTCACGGCGCAAGTCGAGATAGCGATGGCGCATGCGCAGCGCTTCGTCGAGCTGGCCCTCTTCCCGATTGATGTAGAAGGGCGGCGTGCGCGAGCGATTCAAGATGACGATGTCGTCTGCGACAATGTCGATGTCCCCGGTTGCCAAGTCGGGATTGGCCGTGCCTTCCGGACGAATCCGCACCTTGCCGCGCACTTGCAGCACAAATTCGTTGCGGGCGCTGTCAGCGATAGCATGCGCAGTTGGCGCCGCTTCCAGATCAACCACTACCTGTGTGATGCCCCAGCGGTCGCGCAAGTCGATGAATATCAAGCCGCCTTGATCGCGCCGGCGGTTCACCCAGCCTGCCAGCGTTACCGGTATGCCGGCGTCTTTTTCACGAAGCTCGCCACAGGTATGTGTCTTCATCATATTGCTGCCGCTCCTATCAGGCCTGGTGTTGATTGCGTTAATTCGGGCTGGTTCAGCCGCATAGCTTATCACGAGCGAGGGGGCAAATGTATGGTCATTCGGGAGCGGGCAGTTGCATAAAGTTGATTTAACTACAGAAGCAAGTGCAAGCAAATCATGCAAATACTTACCACAGAGGACACAGAGGATACACAGAGGGCACTGAGTAAAGCAGTTAAGTGATCGTATGCCAGCGACAGTTCACATTTGTTAGATGGCTGCTTTCTTGCGGCAGTATCGCAATAATATAGAACCCTCTGTTTCCTCTGTGTGCCCTCGTGAGCCTCTGTGGTAAAGGAAATCGTCCGTGAGACAGGACTTGCATTACTTACCTGGTTCTGCAGAGAACGCAGAGGGCGCAGTGCATTACTGTCTGCCTGGTGAAGCATTCATATCCGCTGAGTTAACCACAATTCTTATGCGATTGACGCGGGGACGACGCCGGTGCACTTTACAGCGCCGCTGAATCTGACTACACTTCCCGCTATGAGCGAACCTGAAGAGGGTCTCACCAAGCGCCAGCTCGGCATTGTGCTGGCGATACTGGGCGCGGTTGGCTTCCTGGCGATCCTGTCGATTGATGTTCTTGATGTCGGGCGGCAAGGCGGCATCGGACCGGCCCAATCGCTGGCGCTGCTGCTGATGGCGGCCTTGACGCTGATCGGCTTGTCACTGATTCCGCTGGGCGACGCGCCGGCATGACTCAATTGACGAGCCGCCTGTATGACGCGCTGGTGTTGGCAGCCGTCGGCGCGCTGTCTTTCTCGCTGCTGGTATACCTGTTGTACGCCATCAACCTGCTTGGCTTCCCTTACGACTATGACCAGGGCGAGGGCTTTGAAGTACACGACACCCTGCTGTTCAGCCGGCTGCAACTGCCCTACCGCGATACCGAAACTTACCCCTTCTACGCCAGCAATTATCCGCCGCTGTTTCATGTCATATTGGCGCCCTTCGCCCGCCTGTTCGGCCCGGCTTATTGGTACGGTCGGCTGCTGGGATTCCTGGCATCGTTGGTGGCCGCCGCCGCCATCGCCACGGCCGTCTACCGTGAAGGCGGCCGGAACCGGCATATTGCGTTGCTGTCCGGGTTAGCCTTTCTCAGCTCCAACTTTGTCTATCACATTGGCCCCCTATTCCGGCAGCACATGATGATGGTTATGTTTGAAGTGCTGGCGGTTGTTTTGCTGAGCGCATCATTTCCCAAGCGAGACAGACGCGGCATTGCCCTTGCGCTGCTGCTGCTGATCTGCGCCGGCTATACCAAGCAGCTGGCGGCAATCAGCGCGCTCGCCGCTATCGCCTGGATGGTCCTGCGCGGACCGGCGCGCGCCCTGCGCTGGACGCTAGGCTTCGGCTTGGCCGGCGGCGGGATCTTCGCCGCGCTAAACTTGGCTTCGGACGGCCAATGGTGGATCCAGGCCATCGTCGCCAACGTCAATGATTTCGACCGCTTACAAGCCCTCGGGCTGTTCATCTTGTGGTTCAAGTTGCACGGCTTTCTGCTGGCGCCGGCCTGTTTGCTGCTGATTTACGAGACTTATTTCGACCGTCTATCGATTTACAGTTTGTGGTTCGTGGCGACAGCGCTGCTGGGCGGCATCGCATCCGGAACTTGGGGCGCGGGCGATAGTTATTTCGTCACGTCTGTCGCCGCCCTGTGCATCCTCAGCGGACTCTTCTTTTCGCGGATCTGCGGCGGCACCCTGAATCTGCCGCGCCACTTAAAATTCCTGCGCCGATCAGCGTTCTGCGCCGCCGGCATTGTGCTGATTCCGCTGCTCTACTTGGGTTACGCGCGCGCCACGCTAAAGCTGCCGACGGATGGTGGCTTTGCCGGGATTGCAAGTGTGCTTGGCGTGGAGAGCAATATACGGGAAAACTTCTACGATTCGGCGACCTTTCTGGTGGGCGGCTACGCCCGGATCGGCTACTTCTTAGCCGAGGAAGATCGTGCGGCTGGCGACCGGATCGTCGAATTGATCAATGACACTGAAGGTCCCATGTTGAGCGAGGAAGCCGGTTTCACCATTGCGGCCGGGCGTGATGTGGTGACCAATCCAACTCAACTGCGAAACCTGGACCTGGCCGGGCGTTTTGCCGGGGAGCAGCTAGTCGCTATGATCGAAGGGCAAGAATTTGGCTTGGTCATTCTGCGGGCGCTATTCTATCCGCCGGCTGTCCTGGAGGCGATTGACCGCTACTATCTGCATCGCGAGACGATACACATGAACGGATTCGACTACCTGATCCTGTACCCGCGGGACGAGGGCGAGAACTGAGGGAGCGCGCCGTGGCCACAGCCTACGCAACACACAGCAGCTTCACCGAGCACGATTTCCCGCGCCACCCGGAGCACGCGGGTCGCATCATAGCGGTGTGGGAGCAACTTAGCCGGCAGCGTTTGCTGGACCAAGTCGAGCAGCTTGCGCCGGCGCCCGCGAGCGAGCAGCAGATTCTCGCCGCGCACAGCCGCGCTCAGCTGGATCGTCTGGTCGCCGTTTCGCGGGGTGATCGGATTACGCGGCTTGACCACGACACTTACGCGCTGCCTGTTTCGCTGGAAGTGGCTCGGCTGGCAGCCGGCGCGGTCGTCGGCGCAGTCGATAGCGTGCTGGACGGCACTGCCGACAACGCGCTTGCGGTCGTCAGGCCGCCCGGGCATCATGCGACGGTCGAGCAGCAGATGGGATTCTGCCTGCTCAACAATATCGCCATCGCCGCCCGACATGCGCAGTCGCGGCATAATTGCGGCAAAGTCCTCATCATCGATTACGATGTCCACCACGGCAATGGGACGCAGGACATTTTCTACGCCGATCCCTCCGTCATGTTCATGTCCATCCACCAGAGCCCCTTCTATCCCGGCACTGGCGCGCTACGCGAGACGGGTACTGCCGCGGGCAAGGGCGCTACGCTGAATGTCCCCATCACCGGCGGGCAGGGCGACGCCAGCTATGAGCGAATCTTTGCCGAAGTAGTCTGGCCGGCTGCCGAGCGTTTCTCGCCTGATCTCTTACTGGTATCGGCCGGGTTCGACGCGCACTGGGTTGATCCGCTGGCCAACATGCAGCTGAGCCTGGCGGGCTACGATCATCTGGCGCGCGAGTGCCTGCGAATGGCGGAGCGGCTCTGCGGCGGGAAAGTCGTCTTCGTGATGGAAGGCGGCTACGACCTGGATGCTTTGGCGCATGGCTGGTGCAATATAACACGCGCGCTTTTGGGCAGCGACGAAATCAGCGATCCCTACGGGCAAGCGCCCGCGGCAGCGTCAAGCGGGGATATCGGCCGCGTGATCGCCGAGGTGAAGCGCATCCACGGGCTCTAAGGCTTGTCCGGTACTGTGTCATTCTGATGCGCTTTTTCTACCCCATCCCCCGGCCCGCTCTCGCCATCTCTATGGCGAGCATCCCGAAGTATCAGGGAAGGGGAGCGCTTCATAGCGAATTCCATAATGATCAATTGGCTTGCGCTAGAATCGACCACGCTATGGTCTCATTTTGGCACGATTCCGGCTGTCATTGTGTAAGTTTTGCCTTATCGAACGAGTCTGCTAGGTCAGCATGAGGTCGCCTTCAAGGCCATGTTCCTGCATGAGCGCGCCGCGCAGATCAAAGATCTGGTCGCGCAAGGCGGCGGCTTTCTCGAATTCAAGAGCCTGGGCGGCATTCTTCATCTCGCGATCAAGCTCGTCGATCATGTGCTGCAATTCATCGGCGGGTAAAGCCTGCAAGCCCAGATCGACCGTGACCTCGTCGTCAGCGTCTTCGCCGTCAATGGAGCGCAGTCGGTCGGTGATGTCCTGAATATCCTTGACGATTTGCTGCGGCTCGATGCCGTTGTCGCGATTATAGGCTTCCTGCTTGGCGCGGCGGCGATCGGTCTCGCCAATAGCGCCTTCCATAGCCGGCGTGGTTTTGTCGGCGTACATGATGACTTTGCCCTCGACATGCCGGGCGGCGCGGCCGATGGTTTGTATCAGAGCGGGTTCGGAGCGAAGGAAGCCGGCTTTGTCGGCGTCCAGGATGGCCACCAGCGACACCTCGGGCAGGTCCAAGCCCTCGCGCAGCAGGTTGATGCCGACGACGACGTCGTAGACGCCCATGCGCAAATCTCGCAGAATCTCCACGCGCTCCAGGGTATCGACCTCGGCGTGCAAGTATTGGCCCTTGATGCCCAGCTCGTTGAGATAGCCTGCGAGTTCTTCCGACATGCGCTGCGTCAACGTCGTGACCAGCACTCGCTGTCTTTCGCGCACACGCAGGGCGATCTCCTGGAGCAGATCGTCGATCTGGCCTTCAATCGGCCGTACGTCGACTTGCGGATCGACGATGGCGGTCGGCCGGATGACTTGCTCCACCACTTGCTCTGCATGTTTGGCTTCATAAGGACCGGGCGTGGCGCTGGTATAAACCGTCTGCCCTACCCGCTCCCAAAACTCGTTGAATTGCAGCGGGCGATTGTCGAGCGCGCTGGGCAAGCGGAAGCCGTAATCGACCAGGATCTGTTTGCGCGCCTTATCGCCGTTGTACATGCCGCGGATCTGCGGGATGGTCATGTGGCTCTCGTCAAGGATGAGCAGATGGTCTTCGGGCAAGTAATCGATCAAGGTATAGGGCGCGCTGCCCTGCGGACGCCGGTCGAAGTGGCGCGAGTAATTCTCGATGCCGGTGGTGAAGCCGACCTCGCGCAGCATTTCAATATCGTAGCGCGTGCGCTGTTCGATGCGCTGCGCTTCGATCAGCTTGTCCTCGCGCTTGAAATGGGCGACCTGTTGCTCCAGTTCCGCTTCGATATCGTGCAGCGCCTCGCGGATATGTTCGTCATCGGTGATATACTCGCGCGCCGGAAAGATGGTCACCAGATTGTGCACATGCACCACCTCGCCGGTGAGCGGATGGAATTCGACGATCTTCTCGATCTCATCGCCCCAGAGATAAATGCGGAAGGCCGTCTCCGAATAGCCGGGCACGATTTCCAAGGTATCGCCGCGCGCGCGGAAAGTGCCTCGCCGCAGTTCGAGGTCGTTGCGACTATACTGTATCCGCACCAGGTCGCGCAGGACGCGTTCACGCCGGACCTCCTCGCCGACCTTGAGCTCAACCGACATTTTCTGCCAATTGACCGGATCGCCGATGCCGTAGATGCAGGACACGGACGCTACGATCAGCACATCGCGGCGGGAAAAGAGCGAAGCGGTGGCCGACAGTCGCAGCCGTTCGATCTGCTCGTTGATGTCGGTCGACTTCTCGATGTAGAGATCGTGCCGCGGCACGTAGGCTTCGGGCTGATAATAGTCGTAATAGCTGACGAAATATTCGATGGCGTTTTGCGGGAAGAGTCGCTTGAACTCGGCGTAGAGTTGCGCGGCCAGCGTCTTGTTATGCGCCATCACCAGGGTTGGCCGCTGTGTGGCCTGGACGATATTGGCCACCGTGAAGGTTTTGCCGGTGCCGGTCGCGCCCAGCAAGGTCTGATGCTTGTGTCCCTGCTTCAAGCCGGCCAGCAAGCCTTCGATGGCCGTGGGCTGATCGCCCGTGGGCGCAAATGGGGACTCCAGTTCAAATTCGGGCACGGCTCGGCCTCTGCTCTGCGAACAGGTGTTCGTTGCATAGCTGATTATAACGTTCCGGCTGCGACTCATGCAAGGACTAGTTGCCTTAGGAGGGTGAATTCGCGCGGAAGCAAGCTCCCCATTGACAAGCCTCTGCGCGACTGTTAAGCTAACAATTGGCAACGTTCAGTGTTGCCTGATGATGCGGGGTGGAGCAGTGGTAGCTCGTTGGGCTCATAACCCAAAGGTCGTTGGTTCGAATCCAGCCCCCGCTATTGAGCTGATGTAGCTCAGCTGGTTAGAGCGCGCGACTCATAATCGCGAGGTCGGAAGTTCAAATCTTCCCATCAGCACTGAATGGGAGACCCGCAACGGGTCTTTTTTGGTTGGTATGGTATTGAGTTGAATATTCAAAACAGATGTGCTAGGCTATAGTTAATGTCCTGCGGTCGCCAGGTCATGTGGGGAGGGGACAACATGAAGCGGACCGATTTGCTTTTGAAGATCATCGTTGCTGCCAACGGGGAGCCAGTTACTCCAGCTCAACTGCAAAAGGTGGCATTCCGTTTGGGAATTGAATGTAGCAAGTACATGCCTGATGACTACTATCAATTTCGGAAGTATGACTACGGTCCCTTTTCCGCGGATATATACCGCGACGCAGAAGAACTTGAGCGCGAAGGCAAAATCAGAATTTCCATTAATCCAAGAGGCGGCTGGAGAGAATACGCGTCGACAGTCCGCGGCTACATGACAGCGATTGAGGATATGCCCGAAGAAGTGTCGACGTTCATCGCGGACAAAGTTTGTTGGGCACGGGGTCTATCGTTTCAGCAACTGGTTCGCGAAGTTTACCAGATGTACCCAGCTTACCGTGAAAACAGCGTGTTTCAGGATTGGTAGCGCAGTGACACTTATTGTTGGGGTGATATGTAGCGACGGCGTGGTTATTGGCGCGGACAGCGTTGCAACTGCCGAAACCGCAATAGAATACCATGTTAGCGACAAGTTCACTATTGAAGAAGAGGATGTCATCATCGCCTGTTCTGGCTCAGCCGGCTTGAGCCAAATGATCAAGGAAGACCTTAGTGGAAGATGGCATGAGTTTAAACAGTACCGCAGTTTGAGAGATGTCCGGTCTGCCATATCCGACGCCATGTATTCGCAGATAGAGCCAAGCGCTAAGCGTGCCAAGAGCGCGGGCAAGGCGTTTGGCGGATGTGATGTCTTGGTGGCCATGCCCGTTAACTATGCGCCAAACTTGTTTCACTTTAACGCTCTGGCAGATTCTTTCCAGATAACTCCAGAATCTCCATTTGTATCAATTGGAAGCGGTCGAAGACAAGCTGACCCGTTTCTAGCATTCATTAGGCGAATCGTTTGGAGAGACATAGCGCCGACGTCCACGCGGCTGGCCATTTTTGGCGTATTGTGGACTCTCCAACATGTCAGTACGGTGAACGCCGGATTAGGCGTCGGCGAACCTCACCGTATTGCAGTCTTGGAAAAACATAGCGGGCTTTGGAGTGCCAAACCATTAAGCGAAGGCGAACTCTTGGAACATAAGCAAGCCATAGTCGAAGCCGAAGACGCCCTACGGCGTTTTGGTGAAGGTTCGATCTGAGTTTCACCTAGGTGCAATTGACGGATGATTCTCCCACTAGCATATCCTCAAATGTCTCCCGCCGCCGGCTGACCCGCCAGGTATCGCCCGACTCTGACACCACCACTTCCGCTGGCCGCGGACGCGCATTATAGTTGCTCGCCATCGACATGCCGTAGGCGCCGGCCGTCATCAGCGCCACACGGTCGCCCGCTTGCAGCGCGGGCAGCTCGCGATCGCGCGCCAAGACATCTGCCGACTCGCATACCGGTCCCACAACCTGCGCCATCACTGTCTCGCCGTCGCTCGTTCGCAGCGGCGCAACTTCATGATGGGCGTCGTAAAGCGCTGGCCGAATCAGCTCGGCCATGCTGGCATCAATGATGTAGAAGATTTGCCCCGCCTGCCGTTTGACGTACACGACCTCGGCGACCAGCAAGCCAGCGTCAGCCACGATCGAGCGGCCGGGTTCGAGCAGGACGTCATATCCATCCAGCCGCGGCAGCAGCTCGTTCACCAAAGCCTTGAGCGGCGGCTGCGCATCGTCAGCGCGATAGGCAACTGGCAAACCGCCGCCCAGATTGATTGTGCGGATGCGCGGATGCGCCGCCAGCAGGTCCAGCGCCGCGTCCAGAGCCGCCAAGGTGGCCGCGGTATCGCCGAGTTGACTGCCGATATGAATATGGATGCCGGCAAAGCTGAGTCGCGGATAGTCGCTCTGCCGCGTCAAAATGTCGCGAATGACATCGGCGGTTAAGCCGAATTTCGCGGCGCCGTGGCCTGTCGCCATATACGGGTGAGTATTGGCAGTGACCTGAGGATTCAGCCGCAGCGCCACGTTCACAGCGTCTACGCCCAGGTCGTCAGCGCTTGAGTTGATGTAGCGCAGCTCGGCGAGGTTTTCGACATTGAACCAGCCGATGCCCCGCGATACGGCGAAGGCAATCTCGGCGCGGGTTTTGCCGACGCCCGCGAATACGATGAACTGTGCGGGAACGCCGGCTCGCAGGCAGCGATCGATTTCGCCGGCGCTCACACAATCGAAGCCCGCGCCTGCGCCCGCCAGCGAACGAAGAATCGACAGGCTGCCGTTGGCCTTGACGCTGTAGTGAATCCGGGCATTGCAGGGAGCGAATGCCGCGCGCAAGCGGCGATAATTCTCGCCAACGCGCTTGCGGCTGTAGATATACGTGGGCGTGCCGACCTGACAGGCTATCGACTCGACGGTGATGTCGTCGATGTAGAGCGAATCGTCGATATAGCGGATAGAGGCGTTGAAGACCATGATCCAGCGCAGTTAGCCAAAAAAAACGGAGACACCGGCTAAAGTGTCTCCGACTGACGGGAGCGACGGGATTTGAACCCGCGATCTCCGGCTTGACAGGCCGGCATGTTAACCGCTACACCACGCCCCCAGATAACTGTATTAGCTTAGCACTTCGGTTTGCTTGTGTCAAGTCTGTCTCCCTGCGCGCTGCTGATGCCGGCTGACTGACCCGAGTTTAAGACAGCCGGCCTAGATCTGTCCGAAGCCGCCGATCGCGCTCGACTTGCCCGACAGATAACGCGCCGTCAGTATCAGAATCAGGATCGACGGCGCGACGAAAACCAGGGACATGGCCGCGGTAAGCGCGTTGTTGGTGCCGGACGCGATAGAGAATAGCAGCACCGGCATAGTAATCACTTGCCCCGCGCCCACCAGGAAAGTCAAGATGTACTGGCTCCAGGAGATCAAATAGGCGAACAGGCTGGCCACCACGATGCCGGGGAATACCGCCGGCAAGGTAACATGCCAGAATGTACGCAGCGTTCCCGCGCCCAACGACCGCGCCTGCTGCTCAAACTCGGGATTGTAGTTGGCGAAGACGCCGGAAAGCGTCAAAACGACGTAAGGCATTACCGGCACCAGGTGCACCAGTCCGACGCCAAGTAGATTGCCCGACAGTCCCCAGCGGATGAAGTTGATGTTCAAGCCCATGGCCACGGCGATGCCGGGCACAATCGTCGGCGAGATTATCAGAAACTCGATGACGCGTTTGCCGCGAAAGGAGTATAAGCCCAAGGCCCGCGCCGCCGGCAGGCCGATGATCACCGAGCTCATGGTGACGCCCACGGCCAGGATGGTGCTATTCAGCAAAGCTTCGGGCACTTTGGAGTTGGCGGAGAAGGTGCTTTCCCAGGCGCGCAGGCTCAATTCGTCCGGGAAGAGCTGCGGATAAAACCAGCGGAATGAAAATGCATTAAACAGGAAGGCAAGCAAGGGCGTCAGGAGCAAAAAAATCAGCAAGATGACGGCGCAGTAGTGCAGCGCGCGCAAGAGCCGCTTTCTCGCCAGACCGGTCTGCGAAAGGTCAACACTCAAGGCAGCCATAGCGATTAGTCCTGCCGTATCGCGCGGCGGCTGAGCCACATATATCCCAGCACCAGGAAGAATACGATAATTGAAATGATGATGCTGATGGCCATGCCCTCGGTTCGGGCGTTGAGATCCGGATTACGGAAGAAACGCACGGCCGTCACGGTCAGGGTGCGGGGAAAGCGCACGCCCAGAATCGCCGGCACTTCGTAGGAGCCGAAGGTGAACGCGAAAACCAGGATCGAACCGGAAAGCACGCCAGGCATCACCAGCGGAAGAATCACGTAGCGGAAGCGCTGCCAGCGATTGGCGCCCAAGCTGCGGGCCAGATCTTCGTAGTCCACGCCCAGCGATTGCAGCACGGCCAGCACGATAACGCCGATGAAGGGCACTTCTTTCCAGACGAAGGACAGCATCATGCCGATGCCATATCGGTCGCGCACCAGCACCGGAAACTCATTCGGATAGCTGATCAGGCCCAGCTGCGCTCCCGTACGCGACAACACGCCGCTCTGCGAGAAAAGGAAGAGAATGCCGATCGCCGCGACCACATGCGGCACGGGCAGGTTAAATTGGTAGAGGAAGACAGCGACGCGTTTGCCGACAAAAGTGCGGCGCAGCAGCAGCGCGGTCATCAGCGCCAAAATCGCCGAAATCACCGTGCTGCCCACGCTGACCCAGATTGTCAGTACCAAGCCATGCCAGAAGACTTCCGTGAACTCGCCGGAAAACAGGATGTTCTGATAAGCACGCAGCGAGATCTCGGTCCGGCCGATCAGCGGCTGCCAGCCCAGGCTGACCATGGTCCCGTATATCAAGCCGCCGATGAACAAGAAGAAAATGACCGACATCGTCGGCGCCAACATAATCGGGATGCGCCAGCGATCCCAAAACGTCAAACTTGTCCTCCGGTCTGAATCACGCGCGCGGCAGGCCACATATTAGCGCAGCGGCACAGAGGCGGCAAGCCGGCACTTGGTCTTAGAAGGCTTGTCCTTTACTCAAATTCCGATGACGGTACGTTTGGTCTGGGCGGGCGCCGCGCTATGAGGGATTCGCGACACTTTTACCACCGAGGGCACAGAGTAAATATGAGGGCACAGAGAAGAAATCCGGGAAATATGGCCGTTGGTCGAGTCAAGAATAGTCCGTACGTTCGCCGATTCTGCGTTTGGACTAAGCATGATGCCTTTGCTCTGTGTCCTCTATCTAACTCGGTGTACTCGGTGGCAAAGATGTCGAATCTTCGCCTAAACCGAGCGAGCGGCGGCGACGTTACAGTACCGGACAAGCCTTACATAAAGATGATAGGCGATTGGCGTCCGCTCCCGTCTGCTGCTGTCGAATCAGCGTCGAATCATGTACCATAAGCGCTTAGCTGCTGTCCAACGTGACCGTCGAGTCCATGACATATCGCAAAGTTCTGCTGTTTTGGTTTCCGCTGGCGCTTGCCTGGCTGATGATGGCCTTGGAAGCGCCCTGGATTCAAGGCGTGATCAGCCGCAAGCCGGACTCCGAAACGCAGCTAGCGGCCTTTGGTCTGGTCTTCACGCTGTCGATACTCATCGAAACGCCGATTATCATGCTGCTGGCGACCAGCAACGCGCTGGCGCGAGACCGACAGTCCTTTCAGCGGCTTTGGCGTTTCATGCTGGCGATCAACCTCTTTATCGCGGGCATAGCTGTGCTGATGGCTTTCACGCCTTTGCTGGACCTGTACCTCGGCGCCGTGCTCAACATTCCGGCGCACATCATTGAAGCGACGCGGCCGGGCATGAAAATCATGATTTTCTGGGGCGCCTTCATCGGTTATCGCCGCTTTCATCAGGGCGTCATCATCCGTTTTGGCAACACGCGCTACGTCGGCTACGGCACAGCGCTGCGTGTGCTGGTCTCAGGCGGCATCGCCGTTGGGCTGGGCGCCATCACCAACATCGCCGGCGCCCAGATCGGCGCGTTGGCGCTGGCTATATCCGTGCTGGCGGAAACGACCTACACCCATATCATCTCGCGGCCTGATGTGCGGCGCTTGCTGGAGACGCCTCGCCGAGCGAGCCTGCCGGAGCTAAGCTATCGGCAGGTGTTGCGCTTTCATATCCCGCTGGCGATCACCAGCCTGGTCAGCATGTTAATTTACCCGGCGGTCGAGCGCGGGCTGGCTAATACGCCGGATGCGGTACAAAGCCTGGCCGCCTGGCCCGTGCTGCTTTCGATCATGTTCGCGACGCGCGCGGGCGGCATGGCTTATCAGGAAGTCGTGATTTCCCTCGACAACAGCGAGCCCGTCCATCGTCTGCTGCGCAATTTCACCTTGCGCCTGGGTTTCGCGCTCAGCTTTATTATGCTGCTCTTCGCCTATACCCCACTGATCACTGTCTACGTCGGCGGCGTCCTGGGCGTGCCAGAGCATCTGCGCGAGCTGGTTGAGTCAGGCGCGCGGGCGGCAGTCCTCATTCCGCTCTTGACCACGCTGCAAAGCTATTTTCGCGCGCTGCTCATGCTCAGCCAGCGCACAGCAACCATTTATCAAGCCATCAGCCTGGGTTTCCTAACGACCGCGCTGACCGTCTGGGGAGGCATCGCGCTGGGGATGCCAGGCATTCTGGCGGCGGCGCTCGGCTTAACCCTGGGGCAATTGTTTGAACTGTCATTCCTTTATTTCTCATATCGCCGCAGCAAGTCCGACTTAAGGCTTCATTGGCAATCGGCCATGGCGGCTGCCTAGCCATAAAAAATGAGGAAGGACCATCATGTCATTCATTAGCGATATCCTGCCACTGCGGCGGCAAGCTGAAGTACGCGACGGTTGGCTGAAGGCGCGGCTGGAAACGCTGCTGCCGGAACTGATGGAACGCGCGGGCCTGGATATGTGGATTGTGGCCTGCCAAGAATACAACGAAGATCCCGTGATCATGTCGTTGCTGCCGGCCACGTCGATGTCCGCCCGCCGGCGCACAATTTTGCTTTTCACGCGCAATGCTGACGGCGATGTGGAGCGGCTAACGGTGTCACGCTACGGCATCGAAGGATTCTATGAAGCCGTGTGGAATCCCGACGAAGAGGAGCAATACGCTTGTCTGGCGCGGCTGGTACGCGAGCGCGATCCCAAGCGAATCGGCATCAATGTCTCGCAGACTTTCGCCTTCGGCGACGGCATCTCCCACAGCGAGTACCAGCAGGTCAGCCAAGCGCTGGGCGAGCCTTACGCATCGCGGCTGGTCAGCGCCGAAGGGCTCTGCGTAGGCTGGCTGGAACGGCGCCTTCCGGAGGAGATCAACGCCTATCCGCGATTGGTGGAGTTGGGCCACCAGATCATCGCGCGCGCTTTCTCCAGCGAAGTCATCCACCCCGGCATCACTACCACGGACGATGTCGTCTGGTGGATGCGGCAGACGATGCAGGGCGCTGGACTGAGCGCCTGGTTTCAACCGACCATCGATGTGCAGTCGCCGGGCAAGTCTTTCGAATTTCTCGAAAGCGCCTGCGTTACGATTCAGCCGGGCGACTTGCTGCATTGCGATATGGGCTTCCACTACCTGGGTTTGGCAACCGATCAGCAGCAGCATGCCTACGTGCTAAGAGCGGGCGAGACCGACGCGCCTGCCGGCATACGCGCCGCCTTGCAAGATGGCAACAGGCTGCAAGACATACTCCTGGCGGAAATGCAGGTCGGCCGCAGCGGCAACGATGTCCTGTGCAGCGCGCTGGAACGGGCGGAAGCGGAAGGCCTACGCGCCCAGATTTACACACACCCGCTGGGGTATCACGGTCACGCCGCCGGTCCCCTAATAGGATTGTGGGATCGGCAAGATGGCGTGCCCGGCGCTGGCGAATACCGTTTGTTCAATGACACGGTCTATTCCATTGAGTTGAATATCGTCATGAGCGTGCCTGAATGGGACGGGCAAGACGTACGCATCATGCTGGAAGAAGACGCGGCGCTCAGCGGCGGCGAGACGCGCTGGCTGGATGGCCGGCAGACATCGCTTTTCTTGATCCCCTAAGCAGACGCTAATCTTGGTTTACAAGTTTTTTTCAGGCTGACCAAGAAAAGCTAACAACTCTTTTCTACGATTGCAGCAATGTACGATTTGTTGCCCTCGCAACGAAAGGAAAGAGCAATGAAAGCTTTGGCACGGTCCGTAATTCTACCCACAGCAGTCGGGATGCTGATCGCCTTGTTTGTATTTGGCGCGTTGCCCCTGCCGGGCATCCAGGCTATCGGCATCGTCACCCATCCCAATGACATCTTCGCCGAGATTTACCAAAATGCGCGTCAGTCCGTGGTGGCGATCAGCGTCGCCACTGAAGAAGGCGGAGGAGGCGGTTCCGGCTTCGTCATCGACCGCGACGGCCATATCGTGACCAATGCCCACGTGGTCGACACGGCGGAAGAAATCGTGGTCGAGTTCCTCGAGGGCGCCATCGTCCGCGCGGAGCTGGTCGGCAGCGATCCCTCATCTGATCTCGCCGTCATCAAGGTCGATGTGCCGGCGGAGCAATTGGCGCCGATTCGCCTGGCCGATTCGGACAATCTCACAGTCGGCCAGACTGTACTCGCCATCGGCAGCCCTTTCCGCCAGGGCTGGACGCTGACATCGGGCATCATCAGCGCCGTCGATCGCACGATTCAAGGTTTGACCGAATTCTCCATCGGCGGTGTCATCCAAACTGACGCGTCCATCAACCCGGGCAACAGCGGCGGCCCGCTGATTAATCTCGACGGCGAGGTCATCGGCGTCAACTCGCAGATCATCAGTGGCGCGCGCAGCAGCTCCGGCGTAGGTTTCGCCATCCCGGCCAATCTGACGCGGCGGGTGGCTGACGCGCTGATCGAAGACGGGGAGATGACCTACAGCTACCTGGGCATTTCCGGATTCGATGTCAATCTCAGCGCCATCGAATCACTGGACTTGCCCAATGATTTCCGCGGCGTGGTACTGCGCGAGGTCGTGGATGACGGACCCGCCGCCGATTCCGGCCTGCGCGAAGTCACGCGTATGCTTGACCTGGACGATGAGCTGGTTGGTTTGCGCGCCGATATCATCACTGCCGTAGACGAGACGCCTGTCGGCGGGATGAATGATCTGATCACCTACCTGGCGCGGCATACTCGCCCGGACGAAGAGGTGATCCTCCGCGTGCTGCGCGACGGCGCCAAGCAACTGGAGATTCCGATTACGCTGGGCAGCCGCTGATCCCGCGCCGATTTCCGCAGCCCCCGACGCGCTACGTGGGGGCTGCACCGGAATTTTACCCCACCCCCCGGCCCCCTCTCGCCATCTCTATGGCGAGCATCCGACGAGTCAGGGAGGGGGAACTTGCTTTTGCGACTTTCATTGCAGTTTGATACCTTTTGCAAGAATTGATCCGCAAATTTGTAAGAACGCAGTTACGCTCCAATTGATTCTGTTTGTACTTTCCAATACCGGACAAGCCTTACACAATCCAATCGTTACGAATTCGTCATTCTGTGTGAGCCAAGTCGTGAAATTCGAGCGGCTGTGCTGAAAGCGATTCTGGCTTGATTGAATGTCAGACGACTCTAATACGCTGACCTATTGCAGCAGTCAGGTTTGCCAGTTCGACCTTTGAGCGTATACTGAAACTCAGAAAACTCAGCCAGGATGGGCGGTATGACAGAACCTCTCTATCGTAGCGAGCGGCGCCAAGTCGACGGCGGCAGTTGGGCGAGCGCGCATTGGGTCAAGATCGCTGCCGACCAGCTCAAGTTTGAAGACCTGCACCCGATGAGCAGCTACGTCCGGCAGCAAGACATCGCGCGCATGCACTACGCGCGGGCGCTGGCTCGCGGCGATGAAAGCCCGCATATCCTGACCTGGACAGCCATGCAGACCGATCGCCGCGCCAGCCAACTGTTTCCGGGTCTCAGCTACGCCACCGATGACGGCGAAGAGATCATCAGCGCCAACTCTTATGTCACTTACGTTCTGCGCAAGCTGTTGGCCGAAGGCTGGCTGCACTTGCACGAATACATCAGCGATACCTATGAATGGAAGGTTGAATTGCCGCCGGAGCATGAAGACTGGCGTCCTCGCGCAGAGGCTATCGTGGGTTGGTTGGAAGAGTCGATTCAACTGGATCTATACCCTAATATAGAGCGGGGCAGCTACCAGCCGCGCGTGTTCAGCCCCTTTGACGTGGGGCACAATTTTGTCCGTATCGGCCGCTGCGATTTCATGCGGCACTTCATCCAGAACCACGAGCGCAATGCCGTCTTTAACACCTCACATTTTCTGCACGAGCATGACGACCTGATTAGCCACCATTCCGGCTATGGCGACGCTGTGGGCCTGATGGTGACGGCCAATACCATCCTGCGCCCGCCCGTGTATCGGCGCGGCGCGCTGCTCTACGACGGCGAAAGCTGGCGCATCGAGACCCTGGGCCTGGGCGATATCAGCTTGCTCTTGCCCGGCGACATCGCGCTGAGCAACCGTGACGAGGACGCCTATTCTTTCCAGGTGAATCCAGCCGAAGCGCGCGAGATAGCGCTGTACACACGCGCCGGCGGCTTGCGGCAGTCCGGGCGCCCGCTCGATCGCAGTCCGACTGCAGAGGAGCGCATGGAATTTGTGCTGGTCAATCGGCAGGTTAGCAGCTGGAAGCGTGGCGGCGGTCTGCAGATCCCGCAGAATGGCTTCGTGCTCTCGCTGCGAGGCGATGCCCTGCCGCCCGGCATCCCAGAGCGCATCATCGAGGACGCCTGGGTCGAATACGAATTCGCCGATGAGGCTCAAGGCGCAGTCTCCGGTATCCAGGCGGGGCCGGTCCTATTACGCGGCGGCGAGGCTGTCTTGACGGACGGGACTAGCGATGAAGAGTTCTGCGCCAGCAAGGAGGGAATTATCGGCATATCGCCTGTATTCACCGATCCGGCTGAGGACGGCGCACGCAAAGCGCGCACAGCTATCGGCATCATGCCGGACGGCGATCTGCTGCTGGCGCTGGTTGATGGCTGCGACCCGGCCTGCAACACCCAAGCCGACAGCGCCGGGGCTACCTTGGGCGAGCTGGCCGAGTTGATGCGAGAAGCCGGCGCCGTCGACGCGCTGAACCTCAGCGGGGAAGGCTCGAGTCACCTCTTCGTACGGGGCGGCTTGGCCAATACGCCATCCGACAGGCGCGGACAGGCCGGAGTGGTCTACGAACGAATGCTGCCCTCAATCGGCATTGTCGGCTGAGTCCGCGACCTCGTTCAATTCGCGCCAGACACGTTCGTCCATTTCAAGCGCGCCGGCGGCCGTATTCCGCTCAAATACGCGATCGCCCCGTTCGCCCGGCGTCAAAATCTCGTCAACGCCCGGCAGTTTCTTCAGTTGCTTGACGCGGCTCAGCAAGTCGCTGACGCCAGCCTGAAACGTCTCCAGATCATCGGCGAGCAGCTCAGGATCAATTGCGAAAACCAGATTTCCCCAATCCAGTTTTGTGCCGTCTTCTTTGCGCGTGGCGCCGACAAGCGGACGCGTCAGCATTTCGACGATAAGCGCCAGCGCCGCGCCCTTGTAGCCGCCAAAAGCCTTGATCGCGCCGGCCAGCGCCGCTTCCGGATCGGTTGTCAGGCGGCCTTCCGCGTCGTAGGCCAGGCCCTCGGGTATGGTATCGCCCTCGGCCTTGGCCAGAATGACGCCGTACCAGGCAATAGCGGCCGTCGCCATATCGAATACCAGCGGCTTGCCCGCCGACGGGATGCCGATCGCCAGCGGGTTTGTCCCCAGAAAAGGCTCATACGACCCGTGCATGGCCATCAGTTCGGGCGCGCCGGAACAGACAAAGCCGATCAAGCCCTGCTCCGCCATCCAGCGCGCATAATAACCAATCGCGCCGGTGGGCGAGTTGGTGCGCTGCGTGCCGACGATGCCGAAGCCGTGCACTTGCGCCTTGTCGATGGCCAGCTGAGTCGAACGCGACAGCACAACCATGCCCTGATTCCAGCTGCCATCCAGCAACGCAGACAATTTGCTGTCCTTTACGACTGTAATTTCGCCAGCGGCCGCATCAGCCGGCATGCCGGCGCCCAGCAGCTTGATCACATTCTGGTTGTTTCCCCGCAGCTGGGCGTACATGATGATATCCAGGACAGTCTCCGTGTCGGCCTGGTCATAACCCTGCGCGGCAATCGCCCGCCGCGTGACATCGCGTAACTGATCTATGGCAACTTTCATGCGCTCGCTCCTGCGTCAATGCCGGCGCTAGCCCTATTTCTTGCCGCGCGCCAGGCCGTTCGAGGTCAAATAGGTATAACTGTCGCGTACGGCCTCCAGCATATCGGTGGCGCAGCGATCCAGCTCAACGATATACCAGTCGGCGGTTTCGGCGGATGCCGCCACGATGCCGGGCACGTCCATCTTGCCGCCGCCGACGGCCGTCATATCGCCTTGCGGGTCCAGCAGGCCGTCCTTGAGATGGATCAGCGGCGCGCGCGCGCCCACTTGCCGCACCACATCAGCCGCTTCCAACCCGCCGACCTGGATCCAATAGGTGTCCAGCTCCAGGAAGACGCTTTCGTCCAGTTCATTGAGCATCAGATCCAGCGTGGCGGTACCGTTCAGCTGTTTGTACTCCCACCAGTGATTGTGATAGCCCAGCTGCAAACCATTGGCGCTGGCGAGCTGACCAGCACGGTTGAGCAATTGGCAGGTGCGCTTGATTTTGTCGACGGTCTCGAATTCGCTGGCCGGCATATAGGCGACGCAAACGCGATCCAGGTCATAGGCTTCGGCAATGGCTAACACCTCCGCCGCATTTTCCTCATCGGGAAAGGGCACATGGCTGTTCAGCACTTCTAGTCCAAGTTCCTTGAACAGCGAAGCCGAGTTTTCCAAGCCGCCTGGCATGCCGCCATAAGGCTCGACGCCGACATAACCCATGTCCGCAACCTGCCGGACGATTCCTTCAAAATCCACAGCCAAAGCCTCGCGTAACGAATACAGCTGCAGCGCTACCGGTTTCAAGCCAGACATAGCAACCCTCCCGTTCTTGCCGACAATCACCTAAATTATCAAACCGCTGACTGCGACAGCCGCGCACACCTGAATTCAGACGTGAGCGCGGTAGCCATTTTCGCTGCCGCCGAGCGGCTTTGCCTGTATTGTTGCGATTCTGGGCGTTAATGCCAGTGTGAATCGAAGCGCTGCCGGATTCCCCAAACTGCCGCCACTGCTCGTAGTATTTTGTTATTGCCTGCTGTACACTGGCTGATTGTGCGTCACCAATTCGCGAGGCATTCATCCGCCAGCGAAAGCAATCGTTACCGCCTTGCCAGGAGTCCTTTCATGGCGACTGCCGCCAAAGAATCACCGCTCGAAGCGCCGCCGGAGGCGCGGAAATACGCGCCGATCGGCATTTGGAAACGGTTGATGGGCTATCTGCTGAAATACCGGCTCTGGGTGTTTACCGCCCTGTTCGGGATTGTCGGCACCAATATTCTGGCGGTCACGGTACCCTACATCTTGCGCGATGTGATAGACATTGGCATCGCCAATAAGGACAGCGCCTACATGCTGAGCGCGGGCATACTCGTAATCGGCTTGGGGGTCCTGCGGGGCATGACCGCCTTTTTCGGCCGCTTCTTCGGCGAGCGTCTGGCGCACTGCATCTCATACGATATTCGGAATGAGATTTACGATAAGGTCCAGCGTCAGTCATTTACCTACCATGACAATGCGCAGGTCGGCACGATCATCACACGCGCAATCAGCGATGTCAACGAGATTCAGCGCTATTTCTCTTACGGCCTGATGGACGGATTGAATACGCTGCTGCTTTTGACCGGCGTCATTACGATTATGGTCGCGACCAGTCCGCTGCTGGCGCTTATCGCCTTTATTCCGCTGGTTCCGCTCGCTCTATTCTCGCAGCGATTTGTCAAGAGCATCCATCCGCGCTGGAAAAAAGTGATGGAACGCATGCAGGTGCTCAGCAACCACATCCAGGAGAACGCCTTGGGCGCTGAGGTCGTGCGCGTTTTCGCCCGTGAGCAGCATGAGATCGAACGTTTCCACAAGGAAAATCAGCATCTCTATGACGAGCAGCTCGATTTCATCACGCAGTGGATTACCTATCTGCCTGCCAGCGCCTTGCTGGCGGCCATGTCGACCGCGTTGGTATTGTTATTCGGCGGGCTGCTGGAACAGCAAGGCATGGCCAGCATCACGATCGGCTTGATCGTCACCTTCAATGCCTACGTATTGTTGCTGGCGCAGCCCTTGCGCTTTGTGGGCTTCGTGATTCTGCTGACCACCCAGGCCGTGGCCAGCGGCGAGCGCATCTTTGAAGTGATTGACGAGGAAGAGCGCATCATTAACAAGCCGGGCGCGATCAAGGCTGCTTTCAAGGGGCATGTGCGTTTTGAGAATGTCAGCACGCGTTACAGCGAGCAAACCCCCGCTGTCGTAGAAGACATCAATCTGGAGGCGCCGCCGGGCGACGTGGTCGCCGTCATCGGCTTGACCGGTTCTGGCAAGACCACCATCGCCAACTTGATCCCGCGCTTTTACGATGTGACCGAAGGCAGCGTCACCATCGACGGCATCGATGTGCGAGATTACGACCTGCATAGCCTGCGCAGCCAAATCGGCATCGTCATGCAGCAGTCGCTGCTGTTCTCCGCCACCATTGAAGAGAATATCGCTTATGGCAATCCCGCGGCCACACACAGCGAAATTGTCGAAGCCGCCAGATCCGCCAACGCGCACGACTTCATCAGCGAGTTTCCCGATGGTTATGACACATTGGTTGGCGAGCGCGGCGTCACGCTATCCGGCGGCCAGAAGCAGCGGGTAGCTATCGCCCGCGCGCTGCTTGTGGATCCGCGAATTCTCATCCTCGATGACGCCACCAGCAGCGTCGACACGCAAACGGAGCAACTGATTCAGCAGGCGCTTGAGCGCATCATGGATGGGCGCACTACTTTCGTGATCGCGCAGCGCATGAGCACTATCCTGAATGCCGATCAGATTATCGTCCTGCGCGACGGCGAAATCATTCAGCATGGCACGCATGAGACCCTGCTTCAGGACGGCGGGCTCTATGAGGACATCTACAAATTGCAGTTGGAAGAACAAGAGCGCGTGCGCCGCGAGGCGATCATCGCCGGCATCATCAAGATACCGCTGGAAGAGCGCCGCTCGACCCAGCAATTCCGCGCGTTGATTGACCGCCTCACGGGCAAATATACACCCTAGCCAAGTGGCAGAGACCGGAGTTTATGGCTGTATTAAATTCCAATAAGAAGCGGCCGCTCGCCGCGCAAGACAAGCGCAAAGAAGCCGAACCCAGCATCCTGGAGATTGAAGACGATCACGAGCCGGGCTTCGACCGCGATGTGACGCTGCGCCTGCTTTCGTATCTAAGGCCGCATCGCCGTGAATTAGCTGTGGCGCTGTTCGCCATGTTTTTCACGGTGTTCGCCAATGTCGCCAGCCCGCCCTTGATCGGCTGGGCTATCGATGAAGGCATTCGCAATAACGATATCTCGATCCTGTTCACGGGCGTGGTCGTCTTTGTCGTCATCCAGCTGCTGGGCTTCGTCGGCTTCCGCATCCAGGTCGGCAATATGGCGGTTATCGGGCAGACGATCATCAAGACCCTGCGCGATCAACTCTTTGATCACATCCAGTATCTGTCCATCGGCTTCTTCGCCGAATACGAAGTCGGGCGCTTGATCGCGCGCGTCATCAGCGATGTCAATGTCGTGCGCGAGGCGGTTACCTTCGCCGCGGTGGGCACCATTCGCGAATTCTTGATGCTCTTCGGCATCCTCATATCGATGCTAGTTATCAACGTACCCCTGACCACGGTGGCCTTTACCGTCTTGGTTACCTTGCTGCTGATCGCCAATTTCTGGCGCATTCATGCCCGCGCGGCTTACTTGCGAGTCTCGGACAGCAACGCCAAGGTCTACGCCGAATTGTCGGAAGCCTTCAACGGCGTCCGCGTCACCCAGGCCTTCGCCCGGCAGCAGCGCAATTACCAGCGCTTTTCCGGCCAGATCAATTGGGCCAGCCGGCAGGCGGCTGTGCGCGCGGCGCTGATCGCCGGCTTGTTCTTCCCGACTGTCGAGATGATCGGCGGCGTCGCCACCGGCACCTTGATTTTCGTGGGCGGCTCCCTTGTCCTCGACGAACGGATAACCGTGGGCGTCTTGCTGACCTTTATCTTGTATATCCAGCAGTTCTTTTTCCCGATCCGACTGCTGGCGCAGCGCTACAACTTGCTGCAGAGCGTGATCGCGTCCGGCTATCGCATCTTCAAGTTGATGGATTTCCCGGTTGACATTCGCGACGATATCAACGCGGACGAGCTGCCCGGCATCAAGGGACATATCCGCTTCAAGAATGTCTCCTTCCAATACTCCGAGGCCGGCCCAGTGGTCTTGGACGGGATCAATCTGGATGTGCCGCCGGGCGCTCGCGTGGCTTTCGTCGGGCACACCGGCGCCGGCAAGACGACTATGATCAAGCTCATCATGCGTTTCTACGAAGTGACGCGCGGCAAGCTGACCGTTGACGGCCGCGATATCAGGCATATCACGCAGAACAGCCTGCGGCGGCAGATCAGCGTGGTCCCGCAGGATACGCACCTGTTCTCAGGCACGGTCATGGACAATATCCGCTACGGCCGCTTGAACGCCAGCGACGAGGAGGTGGTCGCGGCGGCCAAGGCGGTAGGCGCGCATGACTTCATCGTCGATATGCCGGACGGCTACTTAAGCGAAATTATGGAGGGTGGCGCGCTGCTCTCCACCGGCCAGCGCCAGTTGCTGGCATTTGCGCGCGCCTTGCTTGCCGACCCGCGCGTGCTCATCCTGGATGAGGCGACCAGCAATATCGACACACAAACCGAGCGGCAAATCCAGAGCGCGCTGGAACGCCTGCTGGAAGGCCGCACCAGCTTCGTGATCGCGCACAGGCTGAGCACCATTACCTCAGCCGACATTATTGTCGTGATGGATCACGGCAAAATCGTCGAAATGGGCAGCCATCAAGAACTGCTGGATCTGGAAGGCGTCTACCACCAGTTGTTCACGCTGGTTTGAGCCGTTTCGGGCGCAACTCAGCGTTTGTTGTCCTCGTGCGGATGATGGTGCAGATCGCTGGCGCGGCGAATCATCTTCTCGCCGTATTTGTCACGCAGCCGATCCAGCGCGCCTAGCAATTCTTCTTCGTGTTTTTCGTCGGCGCTGTCTGACCACAAGCCCCGCTGCCGCGCCGCTTTCCCAAAACCGCTGAGCCCCACGCCCAGTAGCCGGACCGGCCTGCCCTTTCTCCACGACTGGTCGAACAGGTCGCGCGCGTTCTCATAAATCTCGCCGTCCAAATCCGTCGGCTGATCAAGCGTCGTCTGTCGGCTGAGTGTGGAGAAATCGCTCCAGCGCAGCTTAAGCTTGACCGTTGAACCGGCCAATCCGGCTTTGCGAGCCTGCCGCCCGACGCCATCAGACAGCCGGCGCAAAGTCAGCTTGAGTTCGGATTCGTCCGCCACATCTTTGGCGAATGTCACTTCCTTGCTGATCGATTTGGTCTCATGCTCGGTCAACACCGGGCGGTGGTCGCTGCCCTGCGCGCGCCGCCAGATATCGCCGCCAAGCTTGCCCAAGCGCCGCGTCAGCGCCTCCTCCGACCATTGCGCGACATCGCCGATCGTCGTAAGCCCGAGATTTTGCAGCGCCTCGGCGGTTTTGGGTCCCACGCCCCATAGCTGCCGCAAGGGCAAGGGCGCCATAAAGGCCGCCTCTTCGCCCGCCGGAACAATCGTAATGGCGTTGGGCGGTTTGTCCTTCGGCTGGCGCGCTTTGCCGACGGTATTGGCTGTTTTGGCAACCAGCTTGTTGGTCGCGCCGCCCAGCGAACAAGGCAAGTCGAGCTCCCGATTGATTCGCTGCTGCAAATCGCGCGCGATGGTCTCGATGGGAGCGGGCAGAATCGTCACATCAAGAAAGGCTTCGTCGATCGAAAGCGGCTCGACGAACGGCGCCGTATCGCGCAGGATCTCCATGACCGCGTGCGAACGCTCGGTGTAGGCGCCGCGCGTTTGCCCGACCACGATGAGATGCGGGCACAGGCGAATCGCCTGGGCGGTTGGCATGGCCGAGCGGACGCCGTACTTGCGGGCCGGGTACGATGCTGACGATACGACGCCCCGCTCGTTCGGCTTGCCGCCTACTGCGATAGCTTTGCCGCGCAGCTCCGGATTCAACTGCTCCTCAACCGCGCAGAAGAAGGCGTCCAAATCTAGATGAAGTATTTTGCGCGTCGTTGCCTTCATGATTGGATTTTCCGCGAGAGGCAGCGGCAGACTCTAAGGAACACATATAGAATATATTTTCTATGATAACATAATTTGCCAGTAAACTCAAGAAAGCCACGACGTGGCGCGCACAAGATATAAAATGCTAAGCTGTGTCCAGGTGGGCGAGCCAAGGCTCGCCCCTACAAGGCTTGTCCGGTACTGTGACGAAGGCGCAGGTCGCTCGACCGTGGCGCAACATTTACCACCGAGTACACAGAGTGAAATCGAGGACACAGAGGAAAGGCAACATGATTTATGACATTCAGATTCATCAATTCAGAGGATCATCCTTGACCAGACCAACCGCCATATGTCCCGGTATCCCTCTCTGTGCCCTCATCGTTACTCTGTGTACTCGGTGGCAAAAGTGTAGAGAATCCGTAAGAGTGCGGCGTCCGCCCTGCCCAAGCGTATCGACATCGGATTTTGAGTACCGGACAAACCTTACATATCGACCTTTTTGTGAACCGTAGGTGTTGCCGATGCATTTGTTTGTGTGAGGCAAATCGTGACTTGCGAGCGACTGTGGTGAATAGGATTGAAGCAGAGCAGCCAGCGTGCGCCACAAACGGACGGACTTCGATTTCGGGCGAAAACAGCTATAATACCGCGACTGCGCTGCGGCAGCCATCAAGGACAAACCATGACGCTTTCTATTCATCCGGACGCGATTGACGCGCTGGTCAAGGGCGAAATCGGCGCGCCGTCGACGATTCTGGGCCGGCGCCAGTTGGGCGATGCTGTGTCCATCCGTACCTTCCAGCCCTGGGCGAAAGCGGTGGAAGTTGTGAACGACGAGACTGGTCAGCGCGCTCAGATGGAAAGGCTGCATGAGGACGGCTTGTTTGTCGCGGAGCTCGACGCGACCTGGGCCAGCGCGGCGTATCATTTCGAAGCCGCCACCGACGCCCAGCAGCCTGAAGTTTTTGGCGATCCTTACCGCTACCCGCCTTTGCTGACAGAGTACGATGTTTACCTCTTCAGACAAGGCGAGCATCACGAAATCTACCATAAGCTGGGCGCTCACATCCGTACCATTGATGGCGTGACCGGCGTGAATTTCGCCGTCTGGGCGCCGAACTGCTATCGAGTCGCGCTCATCGGCGACTTCAACCGCTGGGACGCGCGTACGCATGCGATGGAAACTCAGAACGACTCCGGCATTTGGGAAATCTTCGTGCCGGGTCTCGAGGCGGGCGCCCGCTACAAGTACGAGGTTCGCTCGCATAATCAGGGCTACTCGGCCGCCAAGTCCGACCCCTACGGCTTTTTCCACGAGCTGCGTCCGCACACGGCTTCAATCGTCTACGACCTGGACGGCTACCAATGGAGTGACGGCGAGTGGATGAAGGCGCGGGCGGCGAGCGATCCCTTGCGGCAGCCGATGAACATTTACGAATTGCACTTGGGGTCCTGGAAGCGCAACGAGGCTGGCGACTATCTGACCTACCGCGAACTGGCGGATGAATTGCCGGCTTACTTGGTGGCCATGGGCTATACCCACCTGGAACTGCTGCCGGTGGTTGAGCATCCGCTGGACGCTTCCTGGGGTTACCAGGTCACCGGTTATTATGCGCCGACCAGCCGCTTTGGCGCGCCGGAAGACTTCATGTATTTCGTCGACCGCTGCCATCAGAGCAATATCGCCGTGATCCTGGATTGGGTGCCGGCGCACTTCCCCAAAGACGGCCACGGCTTGAATTACTTCGATGGCACGCACTTGTACAGCCACGAAGACCCGCGCCAAGGCGAACATCCTGACTGGGGCACGATGATCTTCAATTACGCCCGTAACGAAGTCCGCAACTTCCTGCTGGCCAACGCCCTGTTCTGGCTGAAGCACTACCATATCGACGGCCTGCGCGTGGACGCCGTCTCGTCGATGATATACCTCAACTTTTCGCGCGAGGACGGCGACTGGATCCCCAACGAATACGGCAGCCACGAAAATCTGGGCGCGCTGGCATTCCTGCGCGAATTCAACGAATTGGTGCATGCCGAGGCGCCGGGCGCTGTCACCATCGCGGAGGAGTCGACGTCATGGGCGATGGTCTCGCATCCGACTTATGTCGGCGGCTTAGGCTTCACGCTGAAGTGGAACATGGGCTGGATGCACGACACGCTCAAGTACATGCAACTGGATCCGGTGCATCGCCGCTTTCACCATCACCAGATTACCTTCGTAAGCCTTTACGCCTTCAGCGAAAACTTTGTGCTGCCGCTCTCGCACGACGAAGTCGTGCACCTGAAGGGCTCGCTGATCGGCAAAATGCCCGGCGACTACTGGCAGAAATTCGCCGGCCTGCGCCTGCTTTTCGGCTACCAATATACACAGGTCGGCAAGATTCTCAACTTCATGGGCAACGAGATTGCGCAATTCAGCGAATGGAGCGAAGCGCGCAGTCTGGATTGGCATCTGCTGGACTACGAAAAACACGAGCAGATGCAGGCCTGGGTACGCGATCTTAATCGCTTCTATCGCGAGCAGCCCGCGCTTTGGCAAGTCGACTTTGAAGCAGAGGGCTTCCGTTGGATCGAGGCGAACGACGCCGACCAGGGCGTCTACAGCTACATCCGTTATGCCGAAGACAGGGACGACTTTCTCATCATCGCGCTCAACTGCACGCCGGTCGCGCGGGATCAGTATCGTCTCGGCGTGCCGGCCGCCGGATTTTACCGCGAGGCGCTGAACAGCGATGCCGAGGCTTATGGCGGCAGCAACGTTGGCAACTTCGGCGGCGTTGACAGCCACGATGTACCCAGCCACGGCTTGCCCTACAGCATCAGTTTGCGCCTGCCGCCGCTCGGCGCGCTCATTCTCAAGCGCGGTGACTGAGTAGAACCGAGTTGGTCGTGCAGAATTCCGCACTGGGTCAAATTGTAGGGGCGACACTGTGTGTCGCCCGAAATTTCACGATTAATACAACGGGCGATTCACAGAATCGCCCCTACAACGTCCCATTTAATGTCGCATTTCTTTGGTGGAACTACTTAGTGCGAATTGCAAGAGTCACAGGCGCGGCAGCCACAGATTAACCTGTCGCGGCGACTTTGCGACGGCGCTTGGGGCTGGGCACAGCCAAAGCCAGCAGCAGCACCACCAGGCATAAGCCCGCCCCCATCCACAGCGCCAGGTCGTAGCCGCCGGCGTAGTCATAGCTAATGCCAAATATGGCCGGGCCGATGGCGCTGCCAATGACGCTGGCTGTGTAGACAAAGCCGCGGATTTCGCCTTGAAACTGCCGCCCGAATAAATTGGGCCAGACGGCGCCATCAAAGACGTAACCGATCCCCATGCCCAGCCCAAAGGCCAAGGCGTACATGATCAATAGCCAGGTTTCGCGCATACTCATCGCCAGTATGCACGCGGCCAGCAGCGCCAGCATTTGCAGCGCCGCCACGTAGGAGGGTTTGATACGATCGATGAGATAGCCGGCCAGCAATGCCGAGCCCGCGGTGAAGATTGAAATCAGGGCGAATGTCTCCGTCGCCACCTGTAGGCTGTAATCTAGATCAGCGAATATTGATACCTGGTGCAGGATCAAGCCGGTGCCCCAGGCCGACGGCAGCATACGCGCGACGATGAATACCCAGAGAATTGGCGTGCGCAGCGCTTCCGCCAGCGTCCAATTGTCCTCTTCGTCAGCGGCCGCCGCCTCTTTGCCCCCCTCAGCTTGCGCGGCGTTATCCGGCGTCAGTCCGTAATGCTCGGGCCGATTCCGCATGAGAAAGGAGAAGGCCGGCACAGCCAGCAGCGCCACAGCGGCGCCCAGCACGATGAAGGCCTGCCGCCAGTCCATCGTCTCCAGCAGCACGCGCGCGACATTCACGTAGAGTCCTTGAAACAGCGCGAAGGACAGCGCCAGCAGCGACATCATGCGGCCGCGGCGATAGCGGAACCAGTTGGCGACGGCGGTGGAGCTCACCAGCGGCAGCGAACCTTGACCCAAGCCGCGCATGCCGGCGAAAGCGAAAAACAACATGATGGGCCCGTTTATCAAAGAGCAGAGCAGCAGCACGATGCCGAATATGGCGCCGACCGCAACACCTACCCGCCGGTTGCCCCAAATGTCGATCTGGCGCCCGACCCAGGTCAGAACAAGCGAGGCGGCGAAAGTGCCCGCGCCGTACAAACTGCTGATCGCCGTGCGATCCAGCCCGAAATCTTCGATGAAGAAGTCCATGAAGAGAGAGACCGAAAAGCTCTGGCCAGGGAAGCTGCACAACATGCCGATTAGCGCGACCAGCCAAATGACCCAGCCGTAATAAATCGGGCTGGCGGAAATCAGCCGGCTATGTATCTGCGCTGGCGCGGTCATGCGTTAGGCCAAATGACAATTCGTGAGGCGTTCAGTCTGATTGACATTTGGCAATCTTATCCCCGAATAAACTATTTTTGGGCCGGCGCCGTGCTAAACTGAATATGAAAGCAGCCGCCGCGGATGCAGACGCGAGCGATGGCCAACCAGCCCTGGCTGCCCGCTCCGCGCTGCGGCCTGCGACTTCGTAAGCGAGTAACAAGGTTGAAGCTCATGGACATGCCGTCGGACCTTTCCATCGCACAGAACGCAAACCTCGTCCATATCAATAAAATCGCCGAGCAAATGGGCCTGGATCCGGACAGAGACCTGGAACACTATGGCAAATACGTGGCCAAAGTCAACCTGGAAGTCCTCGACCGGCTGAAGTCGCGGCCGGACGCCAAATATGTCGATGTCACGGCCATAACGCCTACTCCGCTCGGCGAAGGCAAATCCACCACGACAGTCGGCATTGGTCAGGCGATGAAGCACATCGGCAAGAACGCGATCATCACCGTCAGGCAGCCGTCGCAGGGCCCCACCTTCGGCATCAAAGGCGGCGCCGCCGGCGGAGGCTACAGCCAAATTGTGCCCATGGAGAACTTCAATCTGCACCTCACGGGCGACATCCACGCCATCAGCGCCGCGCACAACTTGATCGCGGCGATGCTGGATGCGCAGGTCTACCACGGCAACGCGCTGGACATCGACATTCACAACATTCCTTGGCGCCGCGTGGTCGATCTGAATGATCGCGCCCTGCGCAATGTCATCGTGGGCTTGGGCAAACGCTTCGACGGCGTCCCGCGCCAAACCGGCTACGATATCACGGTCGCCTCGGAAATCATGGCCATCCTGGCGCTGACAACCTCGCTTCAAGATATGCGCCAGCGAATCGGCAAAATGGTAGTCGCTTATGACAGGAGCAAGAATCCCGTCACTGCCGAGGACATTCGCGCTGCCGGCGCGGCCACGGTGCTGATGAAGGAAGCGATAAAACCGAATTTGATGCAGTCGCTGGAGAATACGCCGGCCTTGGTGCACGCCGGTCCATTCGCCAATATCGCCCACGGCAACTCGTCCATCATCGCCGACATGATCGCCATGAAATGCGGCGACTATGTGGTGACGGAGTCGGGCTTTGGGGCGGACATCGGCGCCGAGAAATTCTTCAATATCAAGTCGCGCATCAGCGGGCTTAAACCAAACGCCGTCGTGCTGGTGACGACCATTCGCGCGCTCAAGGCGCATACCGGCAAGTACCGCATCATCCCGGGCAAGCTGATCGACCCGGGCCTGAAAGAAGAGAATGTGCCCGATGTCGAAGCCGGCGCCGTCAACATGGTGCGTCACCTGGAGAATCTCAAGAAGTTCGGCGTGAATCCGGTGGTGGCGATCAATGTCTTCGCCGATGATACCGATGCTGAGATTCAAGCCCTGCGGGAGATCGCGCTGGCATCCGGCGCTACCGGCGTAGCTGTCGCGCGGCATTGGGCCGAAGGCGGCGCAGGCGCGGTGGAGTTGGCCGAGATGATCGTTTCCGCTTGCGACATGCCCAACGAGTTTCGCCTGCTCTACCCCGACGACATGTCGATCAAGGACAAAATCGAGACGATCGCCAGCGAAATCTATCGCGCCGACGGCGTCGATTACGCGCCGATCGCCAGCCGCAAGATTCGACAGTATGAGGAACAAGGGCTGCGTTCGCTGCCGATCTGCATGGCGAAGACTCACCTCAGCATCAGCGACGACCCCAAACTCAAGGGCGCGCCGGACGGCTTCCGCATTACCATCACGGACATCCGCGCGTCGGCGGGCGCCGGCTTCATCTACCCGCTCTGCGGCGATGTGCGCACGATGCCGGGCTTGGGACGGACGCCGGCGGCAATGAATGTCGATATCGATGAAGACGGCAAAGTGGTCGGATTATTCTAACAGCGCGGCAAGAAAGGCGCAGGTCTGTTATTATTGTTTCGATGTGGCGTGGGCGAGTCATCATCGCCTGCGAGTTTCGCAGCGCCATGCGAGTGACAGCAGCATTGCGCAGCGCACAAGAATCATAATGGGAGGGTCAATTGGCGGAAGCGACACTCAACACCACTGCGGTTAGCGACCACGCCTTCAGCTATCAGCCGCCCGCCATCGACGGCGACTTCGTCGGCAAGCACATCATCTCCGTCGATCAGTTTAAGCGGCAAGACCTCGATATCTTGTTTGACGCGGCGACAAGCATCCGCAAACGCATTCGCAGTCAGGACCGCGGCCTGACGGAACTCTGCGCCGGCAAGGTGATGGCGTCTCTGTTCTTTGAAGCCAGCACGCGCACCGATATGTCCTTCCAAGCGGCGATGCGCCGGCTGGGCGGGGATGTGATCGCCGTCAGCAATGGCGTGCGCTTCTCCTCCATGTACAAGGGCGAGAATCTCTCCGATACCGTCCGCGCGACCGGCTGTTACTCCGATGTGGTGGTGCTGAGACATCCGGAAATCGGGTCGTCTTACGAAGCGGCCTATTACCTCGACCGGCTCAACCAGCGCATTGACAATCCTACAGTCGCCATCAGCGGCGGCGACGGCATCGGCGAACACCCGACGCAAGCGCTGCTGGACATATTCACGGTCTTCGATCAGAAGAAGTCGCTTGACAATATGACGATCACGCTGGTTGGCGATCTGCTGCATGGGCGGACGGTGCACTCGCTGGCCAAGCTCATCGCCTATTACGATGCCGCGGATGTGCGGCTCTGCCTGGTATCGCCCGAGAATCTCCGGATGCCGGCCGAAATCACCGAATTGGTGCGGTCGCACGGAATCAAGGTATACGAAACCGACGATTTAAAAGAAATCATCGCTGACACGGATGTGATCTATTGGACGCGCGTGCAAGAAGAGCGCTTTGCCGATTTGGAGGCCTACGAACGCATCAAAGACCGTTATGTGATGACGCCGCAGGTGCTGGCGCAAACCAAGCCGGACGCGATTCTGCTGCATCCCCTGCCGCGCAAACACGAGATGGGCACAAGAGTAGACCACGACATCATGGATCTCGACAAGCGCGCGATATACTTCGAACAAATGGAAAATGGCATGTTTGTGCGCATGGCTCTGCTGGTCAAGGTTCTGCGCGGAGTTTATGTCTGATGCCGCTGCTCAAGATCAACGGCATGATCGATCCCCACACACATCTGCGTGATCTTGACTGGAGCCATAAAGCGACCTTTGCGTCGGAAACAAGAGCCGCCATCGCTGGCGGGTATTGGGCCGTTTTCGATATGCCCAATACCGCCCCTTCCACGGTGGACGAGGCGCTGCTGCTGGACAAAGCAGGTCGCATAGACAGCGCCGCGCATTGTGATTGGGGACTGTATTTCGGCGCGTCGCAAGCTGATAACACCGCCGAGTACGAAGCTATCGCGCGGCGGGTTTGCGGCCTGAAGATCTACAATAATTCAACCACCGGCGACCTGCTCATCGACTCGAGCGCGATGCGCGAGCGGCATTATCGAGCCTGGACGCCCAGCAAGCTCATCGCGGTGCATGCCGAAGAAGAAACGGTCGCCAATATACTCGAGCTGGTGCGCAAATACCGGCAGCCGACGCACTTTCTGCACATCAGCAGCGAGTACGAGATCAATCTGCTTACAAAAGCCAAAGAAGACGGCTTGCCCGTCACCGTCGGCGTCTGCCCGCATCACCTGTTCCTGACCGAAGACGATCTGCCGACATTGGGCGCATACGGAATGATGAAACCGGAATTGAAGCGCAAGACGGATCAGCGCGCGCTTTGGCGGGCGATTCGCCTGGGAGTTGTGGACATAATCGAAAGCGACCATGCGCCGCATACCATCGCGGAGAAGGAGTCGGACTCGCCGCCCTACGGCGTACCGGGCTTGGAAACGACGCTGCCATTGATGCTGCAAGCGGCGCGGAACGGCCGCCTGCCGCTGCAGCGCGCCTGCGACATGCTCTCGCTCAACGTCCAGCGAATTTGGCGCATCACCCCGCTGCCCAAAACATATACCCTGGTCGACACCGACGCTAGCTATATCATCGAGCGCGAGCATCTTGTCAGCAAATGCGGCTGGTCGCCCTTTGAAGGCATGCGCGTCAACGGCAGAGTGCGCGAGGTATGGATACGCGGGCACAAAGTATATGATGGTGAAACTGTGCTGAGCCCGCCCGGCTTCGGCCGCGATCTCTTTGGATTGGTCGCATGAAGACGCGAGCCGCCGGACGCGCGCTGCGCTTCGTCGCTGCCGCGTATCAAGCCTGGAATCGAAAGTTGCTTTTCAGATTGCCGCCTCAGCGCGCCCACGATGCCGCCATCGCATCCCTGCGCATGCTTGAGCGCTCAGATGTATCCGTGGCTATCGCGAAATGGCTATACCGTCGTTCCGCGCGATTCGTCACGACCGAAGTCGGTGGCGCTCGCCTTTCCGGGCGCCTGATATTGGCTGCCGGATTGGTCAAAGGCGATGGCTTCGCCGACGAAGTCGAAGCGCTGCGAGAGGTCTCGGCCGGGCGTAATATCATTCCGGGCTGGCGCATCATGCCGGCGCTGGCGGGACCGATCGAATTCGGTTCCTTCACTCGCCATCCGCGCCTGGGCAACAGGGGCAGAGTGATCTGGCGCGACGCGGTGACCCAGTCGACACAGAATCGCGTCGGACTACGCAATCCGGGCGCCCGTGCCGCCGCGCGCTTTCTAGGCGAACGGCGCCATCAGCTTCCGGCGGAGTTCGGCATCAATATCGCCGTGTCGCCGGGCGTCACAGATATCGACCAGCAGGAAGGCGATGTAATTGAAGCGCTCGAGTTCTTTCTCGACGCCGGCGTCCAGCCGACTTGGTTCACGCTGAACCTGAGCTGCCCCAACACCGAAGACGATCCGCAGGGCTTCCAACTGGAGAGTGAAACCAAGCGGCTTTGCGGCGCATTGATCGGAAGCATGCGCAGCCGAAAGTTAGACGTTCCGCTATGGGTGAAGATCAGCCCCGGCTTGGAAGCAGAGCAATATCGAGTATTGATGCGCGTCTGCCACGAAGTCGGCGTCAAAGCTGTTATCGCCACCAACACCGCGGCGCGTCCCAGCCCAGACGACGGCGCTGTGTCCGCTGGCGTCGGCGGCGGCGCGCTCTTTCCCGAAGCGTTGGATGCGGTTCGTCATTTGCTGGCGGAGAGACGCCGCGGCGGTTATGCAGTCGATGTCATCGCTTGCGGCGGAATCCTGGACGGCGCCAGCTTCGACGAGTATCGCGCGCTCGGCGTCAAAGCCGGGCAGTATTGGTCGGCTCTTGTCTATCGCGGTCCTTTGGCTGCCGCCATTATAGAAAGTGAGCTTGCCCGGCATGAACACGAGTACGAAGCAATCCATCGCGAGAGCCTTGCTTGATATCGGCGCCGTCGGCTTCTCGCCGGACGCGCCGATTACTTTCAAATCGGGCATTCGCTCGCCGGTCTACGTTGACAATCGCGCGCTGATCTACCATCCGGCCGCCTGGCATATTGTCGTCGAAGGCTTCAAGTCGCTGATTGACGCGGCGGATTTCGATTTCGATATCATCGCTGGAGTGGCTGTCGGCGGCGTGCCGCATAGCTCGGCGCTGGCATATATTGCGCATAAGCCCTCCGTATTCGTGCGCAAGGAAGAGAAAGCGCACGGCAAAGGACAGCGCATCGACGGCGGCGATGTGCGACGCATGCGCGTTCTGCTGATTGAGGACCTGGTCACCACCGGAGGCAGCAGCCTGTCAGCTGTTGACGCGTTGCGGGCCGCTGGCGCACGGGTTGCGGATGTATTAGCGATCATCAGCTACGGCTTCAGCGCGGCGTCGGAGGCTTTCGATAGCGCTGGCCTGCGATTGCACACTTTGACCGACTTTGCTACTGTGCTGAGCCAGGCGCGAGCGGGCGGCGCGCTGGACGAGCAGCAAATCGCCGTTGTTCGCCGCTGGCTTGCCGATCCGCAGAACTGGGAACATAGGAGCAAATGAACGCAATTGACAAATACGATTCGCGAGCGAAGGCCATCAACTCCCTGGTCTGCGTTGGCCTCGACAGTGATATCGACAAACTGCCAAGCGCATTCCGCAGCGGCGAATCGCCTCAGTTGGCGTTCAACCGCAACATCATCGACGCCACCGCCGAATTCGCCGCCGCTTTTAAGTTCAACATGGCTTTCTACGAAGTCAATGGCGCCGATGGCTGGCGGCAACTGGCGCAGTCGCTGGAATATCTCCGGCAGCGGCATCCCGACATACTGACCATCAGCGACGCCAAACGCTCCGATATCGGCAATACCAGCGCGGCCTACGCGCGGGCGATCTTCGGCGAGCTCGGTTTCGACGCCGTCACGCTGAACCCATACTTGGGGCGCGATGCCTTGCAGCCATTCCTCGACCACAAAGACAAAGCCTGCATCATCCTTTGTCGCACCTCGAATCCCGGCTCGGCGGATATCCAGAATCTGGACGCAGGCGGTCGCCCACTCTGGCGGATTGTGGCGGAAAAAGTGCAGTCTGAATGGAACACACAGGGCAATTGCATGATGGTCGCCTCGGGAACTGACCCGGCTGATTTGGCGCAGATTCGCGCTATCGCCGGCGATATGACATTGCTGGTACCGGGCATCGGCGCGCAAGGCGGAAACCTCGAGGGTGTACTTAGGGCCGGACTCAATAGCGCCGGGCGCGGGCTCATCATCAATTCGTCGCGGGGCATCATCTTCGCTGCTGACCCCGGCTCCGCGGCTGCCGATCTACGCCGGGCCATAAATGTGCAGCGTTCGTAGCCAATCTCACAGCCAGCTAATCAGCCTATCACGAGAATGAAAACCGGCTACGCTAGCATAAAAAGCAAATGAAGCGCTGATATTGAGCTCGATAAATCCGTGAACGAAAGACCCGCCAACACGCGCCGCTTCGAAATGACGAGTACGCTGCCCGCCACGCTGGACGCGGTCACACGCTTCCATGAGGACCCGCGCGCGCTTGCTCGTTTGACGCCGCCGCCGATAATCATGCAGCTGCACCGTGATGACCGCCGCTCGCTAAGCGAGGGCGAAATAGAGTTTACGCTATGGTTCGGACCGATTCCATTCCGCTGGATAGCGCGGCATGAGCCCGGACCCACGCCCCACTCCTTCGCCGACCGGCAAGTCAAAGGGCCGCTGGCTTATTGGCGTCATGAGCACGTCTTTCGCGAGGTGGAAGGCGGCGTCGAATTGACCGACCGCATTAGGCTGGCGCACAGGCACAATCTGCTGGGGGTCTTTACACGGCTCGCCTTTGACGGGCTGCCGCTGCGCATCTTATTCGCTTACAGGCATTGGCGGACGCGTCGCGCTTTGAGGCGGCGCTAGGGCTTGGACATCATCAGCAATGACAACCTGCCCTTTTGCGCCACGGCGCCGTCCTGCTTGAGGATACGGATATCCAGTGTGACCACGCCTCCACCCAGACGGCGAGCGGCTTTGGTTTCGGCCACTTTCAGCTCGGCATGGATGGTGTCGCCGATGTAGACCGGGCTGCTGAATTTCATGTCCAGGCCGCGGAAACCCAGCACCGTCCGCTCCAGGATGCCGAGTTGATAGGCCTGCCCCACGGCGTAGCTGATGGTCAGCATGCCGTGCGCGACCCGCTGACCCATGAAGGACTCCCGGCTGTACTCGGCGTCAGTGTGCATGGGGTTGAAGTCGCCGGTCAGCGCCGCGAATTGCACCAGGTCGGCTTCGGTTATGGTACGCCCGCGGGTGCGCAGCGTCGTGCCGACTTCAAATTCTTCAAAGTAGAGACCGCGAGGCCCGTCGGCTTCAAATTTCACGCGCTATCCTCCCGCCATCCGGCTTGCTTGGTTTTGTCAGAATCAAAAACAGCACCAGATTAAAGCCGATGCTGTTTGCTTTTCATTCGAGTTCGGCTTAGCCGCCCGACGACTCGCTGTTATCGTCCGTCGTCTGCTCTACAGCCGGCGGCGAATCCGGATCGATCAAGTCGGCGCTGGCGGGAAAGGCGCTGCCGATCAGCGGCGCAATCACCAGAGAGACGATCGCCAGCAATTTCAGCAGGATATTCAGTGAGGGACCAGACGTGTCCTTAAAGGGATCGCCGACAGTATCGCCGACCACAGCCGCCTTGTGCGCGTCCGAGCCTTTGCCGCCGTAGTTGCCGGCTTCGATGTTCTTCTTGGCATTGTCCCAGGCGCCGCCCGCGTTCGCCATCATCACCGCCAGCATGAAGGCCGATACCAGCGAGCCCAGCAGCACGCCAACCAGCGAGATCGGCGCGACAAATTCGCCGATTACGTTGCCTCTGCCGATGACCGCCAGCAGCGCCATGCCCACCGGCACACCCACCGCGATAATCCCGGGCAGCAGCATTTGCCTGATGGCGCTGTCGGTGCTGATGGCCACGCAGCGCTCGTAATCGGGCTCTTGCTCGCCTTCCATGATGCCTTTGATTTCGCGGAATTGTCGCCGCACTTCTTCGACGATCTGCTGGGCGGCGTCGCCAACTGCAACCATCGTCAGCGCGCTGAATACGTAGGGCAGCAAGCCGCCGATGAACAAGCCGGTGACAAATTGCGGATTCAGCAGCAGTTTAGCCGGTTCGACCGCGGCGCCCAGCGCGGTACTGCCGCCGGCCGTCAGCGCGGTGATAAAAGCGGCCGTCAATGCGAGCGCGGTCATCGCCGCCGAGCCGATAGCGAAGCCTTTGCCCGTGGCCGCGGTGGTATTGCCCAGGCTGTCCAGCGCATCAGTGCGGTCGCGAACTTCCTCAGGCAAATCGGACATTTCGGCGATGCCGCCAGCATTGTCCGCTACGGGACCGTAGGCGTCAGTCGCCAGCGTGATGCCTAAGGTCGAGAGCATGCCGACCGCCGCTACAGCCACGCCGTAGAGGCCGGCTTGCGATGTCGCCAGCAAAGTGACGACCACGATTACAATGACAGGCGCCAGCGTACTCATCATGCCCAGCGCCAGGCCGCGGATGACAACGATGCCGGCGCCGCCTTCAGCCGATGCTGACAGCGCTTTGGTGGGCCCGTAGGTATCGGCCGTGAAGTACTCGGTGAAGTAACCGATCAAGACGCCGCCGATCAAGCCGCTCAAAGTGGCGATGATGATACCGACATTCATATCGCCGAAGGGCAAGCTCAAGCCCAGAACGATGACGACAATACCGATCATGACGGAGGCGCTGTAGATGCCGGTGCGGATGCTGCCCAGCAAGCGCTCCTGATCAGCGCCTTCTTCGGTCTTGACCAGGAAGCTGGCCAATATGCTGACAATCAAGCCGGCCGCCGCTACCAGCAGCGGAAAGACCTGCGCCGCCAGCAAGCCGTCACCGGCGAATGCGCCGCCGATCGTCGCCAGCGAGATAGCCGCGATGATAGAACTGGCGTAACTTTCGAAGAGGTCCGAGCCCATGCCGGCCACATCGCCCACGTTGTCGCCAACGTTGTCGGCGATGGTCGCCGGATTACGCGGGTCGTCTTCCGGGATGCCGGCTTCGGTTTTACCCACCAGGTCGGCGCCTACATCGGCCGCTTTTGTGTAGATGCCGCCGCCGACGCGCGCAAATATGGCGATGGAGGTGCCGCCGAAGCCGAAGCCAGCCAGCGCCGACGCCGCTTGCGCCGCATCACCCAATTGGTTGACAAAGATGATAAAGAGCAGGCTGATGCCCAGCAGCGCCAGCGAGACGACCATCGTGCTCATGACCGTGCCGCTGGCGAAAGCAACCCGCAATCCGCGGTTGAGGCCTAGGGAAGCCGCCTGCGCCGTCCGAACATTGGCGCGCACGGCGATATACATGCCGATATAGCCAGAAAGACCGGAAGCGAGAGCGCCGCAAACGAAGGCCACCGCGGTCAGAATAGACATACCCGAGCCGGGCACTTGACTCAATACCACCAGGGCTACGGTGACGATTATCACCAGGACTGCCACGGCGCGGTATTCGCGGCTGAGGAAGGCTTGCGCGCCTCTTTGGATCGCCGCGGCGATTTGCTGCATGCGTTCGCTGCCTTCGTCCTGCGCAAGCACAAAGTTGCGCTGATACAGCGCGAACAGCAAACCGATCGCGGCCGCTGCGACAGCCACGGTTACCGTTGTATTCAGATCAATCATGGATTCCGTCTCCCTTGCGCAAGGTTACATCCGCGCGTCATTAGCGCAGGCGACATTTGTCCCCGCCTGCATTCGATTCTATCAGATTGACTTTGCTTCGCCTGAGAAACACCAAGCAAAAGATGGTAGCGGAAAAGGGAAATACTTCAAGCGCGGACTCGCCAATGTCAGAGCAATTGAATCAAAGCGATAATCAATGAAATGGCGCAGATTCGACGGGAAAATCAACCACAGAGACCACAGAGAGCACAGAGAAAGACAATAATGAAAGCCCAATTCATAATCCATGAGAGATTTTCGATGTTATTTCGGTGATGCTTGTCATATACCAACCCACCAAGTGCTTCGTATAGTCGTCCGAACCCCCAAATCTCTGTGCCCTCTGTGGTCTCTGTGGTTAAAATAAATTGATGCGATTGCTCTGGCCACTGTCAGGCACTTTGCCGGACATGTCCCGCGCATGATAGTGGCGGTTCCTTTCGTCGCATAGCAGAGGCAGCAGATTCCCCTATAATACGAGAGCGACAGTCGCGCCAAAGCAGCAGACAAGCATTAGACGAAGCAATATGCCACCTACAAAACGGACGGGCGCCCAAGGCGAAGCGCTAGCCCGGCGCTACTTGCGTCAGCGGGGATACCGCATCCTTGACAAGAATTGGTCGAGCCTCTTCGGCGAGCTCGACATTGTCGCCGAGCAAAAAGGGGTCTTGGCCTTCGTCGAAGTGAAAACACGCCGCGCCGCGGACACGGAAGCCGCGCTGGGCGGGATCACCGCCGCCAAAAAAGAGCGCATGCTTAAAGCGGTCTACCAATACTTAAACGACAAGGAACTCGATCCGGATACGCAGTGGCAGATCGATGTCATCGCCGTCGCGCTGGATGGCAAGCGACCGCCAAAGCTGGATCATGTGGAGGACGCCTTTGACTGGTGAACGGCATCCGCTTGTCATCGTGCTGGGCCCCACCGGCGTCGGCAAGACCAGCCTGGCCATCGAGCTGGCGCGGTCTCTCAATGGCGAGATCGTCGGCGCCGACAGCCGGCAGATTTACCAGCACATGGATATCGGCACGGCCAAACCGACCGCCGCCCAGCAAGCAGTGGTCCCGCATCATCTGATCGACATCGTGGCGCCCGATTACAGCTTGAGCCTGACGGAATATCAGGATGCTGCCTATCGCTGCATTGATGACCTGCATCAGCGCGGCGCGCTGCCCCTCCTCGTTGGCGGCAGCGGACAATATATCAGCGCGGTCGAGGAAGGCTGGTCGATTCCCCGCGTACCGCCGAACCCGGAAATTCGCGCGGAATTGGAGGCCTACGTCGCCAGCCACTCGCCGGCCGACCTTCACGAGCGGTTGCGAAGCGTCGACCCGATTTCCGCCGAAAGAATCCACCCCAATAATACGCGCCGTGTGATCCGCGCGCTGGAGGTGCAAATCGTCAGCGGCAAGCCCATCAGCAAGTTGCAGCGCAAACGTCCGCCACCTTATCGCATTATCAGGCTGGGGCTCGCGCTGCCGAGGTCCAGCTTGTATCCGCGCGTCGATCAGCGCGTCGATGAGATGATCGCCGCCGGATTCGTCGCAGAAGTGCAAGGGCTGTTGGACATGGGCTACGACCGAGCCTTGCCGTCAATGAGCGGGCTGGGTTATTTGGAGATCGCCGGCCATCTTCTCGACGAGATTCCCCTGGACCATGCCATTGAGCGAACCAAGTTCAGCACACACGAATTCATCCGCCAGCAAGACGTTTGGTTCCGCGGGCACGACAACGGGATTCTATGGCATAATGTGGAGGACTTGGATACAGACGCGCTGACTCAAACGCTGCGGAAATGGCTCGCGCGAGGCGATTGATCATCGTGCCTAGAATAGACTGGCGCAAGCACAAGGTCGAACACGGTACGCTGCATTGAATTGCGCCTTTTCAGAGCCTCGTACAGCTTTTTACACCACAGTCGCTCGCAAGTCACGACTTGGCTCACACAAAATAACGAGCCCACAAACGTGACGATCGGTAGGGGCGAGCCACCGGCTCGCCCGTACGCACAGCGTTTTTTCTTGGAATCGCCGACGGCGTCCGAACGAGGCTCGTTAAAAAAGAGAACACAGAGGACGCAGAGGCTGCCAGAGTAAAGCCAATATGACTGGACAGAGACTTACGCACCTCAATAGCGAGGGACAAGCCGAGATGGTGGATGTCGGCGACAAAGCCGAGACGCAGCGCCTGGCGCGGGCCGGCGCGACCGTCGTCATGCAGGCGGAGACGCTGCGCCTGATTCGCCAGGGCGACATCAAAAAGGGCGATGTCCTGGGCACTGCGCGTATCGCCGGCATCATGGCGGCCAAACGCACCGCCGAGCTGATCCCGCTCTGTCATCCGCTTCCACTGACCAAGATTGCACTCAACCTGGCCCTGGACGACGAGACCAGCGGGGTCACGATCGAGGCGACGGTGAAGACCACCGCCCAGACCGGCGTGGAGATGGAAGCGCTGACAGCCGTCACTGTGGCGGCGCTGACCATTTACGACATGGCCAAAGCCGTCGACCGCGCCATGCGCATCACGGATGTGCGGCTGCTGGAGAAACGCGGCGGCGTCCGCGGCGACTACCTGGCGGAGGCATAGAGGAGGCCATGCGCATCACAGTGCTATTCTTCGCCACGCTGCGCGATGTCGTCGGCGCGCGCAGTCTTGCCCTGGAGCTGGACGAGGGCGTGACAGACATCAAACAGTTGCGCGCGGAATTGACCGCTCGCTATCCCGCCGCCGCCGATAACCTGGAAGTGGCGCTGGCCGCCATCAATGAAGAATTCGCCTTCGACCACGACAGTTTCGCCGATGGCGCCGAGGTGGCTTTCTTCCCGCCGGTCAGCGGCGGCGCGGGCCAAGAGCGCCCCGAGATTTTCCGCCTGCCCAGCGAAAGCATCAATCACGACGAAATCATCAACGCAATCTCAACGCCCAGGACCGGCGCCGTCTGTATGTTCACGGGGCTGGTTCGCGGACAGACCGCCAAAGACGGCCACTTGCCCAATACCGAATACCTGGAATACGAAGCCTATGAGCCGATGGCGCTGGCGAAGATGCAGCAAGTCGCCGAGGAGATTCGGGCGCGTTGGGACAAAGTCGAGGGCATCGCCATTATCCAGCGGGTCGGCAGGCTGCAGGTCGGCGACAACACTGTGCTCTGCGCCTGCTCCGCGCCACATCGCGATGACGGCTGCTTTGAAGCCGCCCGCTACGGCATCGACCGCTTGAAAGAGATCGTGCCGGTCTGGAAGAAGGAAGTCGGCAAATCCGGCGAAACCTGGATAGAAGGCGACTACCGTCCGACGGCCAAGGACGCGCAATAGCTAATGAACGAGTCAGTGAATGCAAGCAGTGACTTTGAAGCGATACTGGGAATCAGCTTCAATGATCCCGAGCTGTTGACGCAAGCCCTCACGCACACCTCCTTCGCCAATGAATACGAAGGCAAAGCCGCAGTCCGCGACAACGAACGGCTGGAATTTCTCGGTGATGCGGTCATTGATGTCGTTGTGGCCGACATGTTGTTTCGCCGATTCCCTGATGCCAGCGAGGGCCAGCTGACACAATTGCGCGCGGCGCTTGTCAGGACCGAGTCGCTGGCGCAGATCGGGACGCGCTTCCGCCTGGGCGAGTTTCTGCGTATTGGGCGCGGGGAGGAACTCAGCGGGGGACGCCAGCGGCTGACGATTCTCTGCCAGGGTTTCGAAGCGGTAGTCGGCGCCATATTCGTTGACCGTGGGCTGGACGCTGTGGTCGAGATTGTGTCGCCGCCGATGCTCGAACTCCTGGACGAAACCATATCAAACAGGCTGCACATTGACGCCCGCAGCGAGCTGCAAGAGCTCACGCAAGGACGCCTGAACACGGTACCGTCCTTTGAAGTAGTCAGTGAGGCCGGGCCCGAGCACGACAAAGAGTTTCGCGTCGAGGTTGAGCTTTGCGGCAGCGTCATCGCCAGTGGCAGCGGGCGCAGCAAGCGCTCGGCAGCGCAGGCGGCCGCCCGCGTCGCGCTGGAACGGCTCGAAAAAGACGGTTTCCCCGGTTCAGTCGCTGAAGCCGGCGGCGAACCGTGAGATTAGAAGCGGCGCTTTCCGAAACAATTCTCACATATTCGAAAGCGATGCCGCGACGGCAGTAGCGCGCCGCATGATCGGCAGCGTCTGGCGATATTCAGCTTGCGCAGCAGAGCCTCATCGATGGACAGCGACCACTCGCGCCGTTCTTCCCGCACCTGCGCGTGGGCGTCGCAGAATTGCGCGAATTCGCGCCGCCGTGACAGCCACAAATAGATATCGGCGCTGGCGATTGAGAACTCGGTCGCTTCCAGGTCGCCGCCATCCCGTATCGGCGAGGGCGCGTCGGGCGGCAGCGGAATCTGATAATTCTCCAGGATCATATAGGCGCAGTCTTGCCAGTAAGCCCGCGTGGCTTTGCGCGTCGGCGCATTAACCAGCTGCAGCGCGCTGGCCAGCCCCAGCCTCTGAATCTCATCGTCCGAGAGCATCTTGGCCAATTCAATGCGTTCGTCCAAGTCGGCAGTCGTGATCACGGCCCGCAATTCGTCGGGTATCGACTTGAGTTCAGCCCACTGCGCCAGTTGCTCCGCCAGGCTGCCAGGAATCATGTCTAGGTCGTCGACCGTGGGCGCCACGCGCGCGAAAGTCAGCTCAGCTGGCTCCTGCGCGTAGAGCTCGCGAATGACATCCAGATCGGCCCGGCTCATGGCGGTGATCAAACCGGTGGTCGACATGCCGTAGCGCCCGGCTCGCCCGCCGATTTGATGAACTTCGCTGGGGTAAAGCCGGCGGTCATTCTTGCCGTCGAACTTCTCCACATCATAGAAACAGACCACATCCGCCGGCAAATTCAAGCCCATGCCGACCGCATCGGTCGCGATGCAGATCTCTGTCTCGCCCGCGGCGAAGCGATCCGCCTGACGCCGCCGCACCTCGGGCGGCAAGCTGCCGTAGACCACGGATACCGCCCGTCCCAAGCGTTCGAGTTTCATTTTCAGATCTAGTACAGCGCGCCGGGAAAAGGCCACTAATATCGTTGAAGCCGGCATTGACTCGAGCGTGAAGTGTCGCTCAGCCACGGCGATTGGCGCCAGCCGCTGATGCTCGACCAACTCGCATGGAATCTCGGCGGCTTCGGCCAGCACTTCGATCAGCCGGCGGGCGGTGGGCGGCCCGATAACGTGCATCTCAGGCGCAGCCGACTCCATCAGCGCGCGCGTCCAGGCCCAGCCGCGGTCGGCGTCAGCCAGCATCTGCGCTTCGTCCACGATGACGCAGGCGCCGCTCTCGGTCGCGTTGAACATCTCTATCGTCGCTGCCGTGATGCGCGCGCCATCTACCGGAATGTACTCTTCACCGGTTAAGAGGCTGCAGGCCACGCCTTCGCTGTTTAGGCGATCGAAGATCTCATAGGCCAGCAGCCGCAGCGGCGCCAGATACCAGCCCGAGCCGGCCTCCTTCAGCGCTTGGAGCGCATCATGTGTTTTGCCGCTATTCGGCTCGCCGATATGCAGATAGAGCTGCTGATGCTCGCGGTTGGCGTTTCGCCACTTGGGGAAGGCGTCGATCAGGCGATTGCGCAGCTTCTTCTTGGCTTCTTGCCGGCGCCGCCGCCGCGAGCGACTACCACGCTTGCGTTTGGATTTGCCTTCTTCCTTGTCCTCTGTCTTTGCGACCAGCAGCTGATTGAACTCCGCGTAGGTCTCCGGCAGATTCCACAAGCCACGTACATCGCGCCAGGTCAAGTTTTTGACCGATAATCCCAGCTCGCTCAACTGGCGTTTGAGGCGACGCGTGTCCACCCCAAGCGCGGCGCTCAGCGTATCCGGCCGCAGGCGCTCATAGCCGGCGATCATCTCGCTTAGATCCGGATCGGCGGCGGTAGGCTTGAAGCTGTAAACCGGGAAACGCAGCTTGCCGCGCGGGTCCAGAAAGCTGTCCAGCGCCAGTTCGGTGGCTGCATGTCGCAGGGTGGCCGAGTTGACGCCGGCCAGTCGCGCTGCCTGTTTCAAGGTGTAACTGCGCGAGCAAACCCGCTTTTCTACCGGGTCATCGTTCTTCTCACGTCCAGCATTGTCGCGCAGTTCATCGCCGCATAGCTCCAGAACGCTCTGCCAGGCTTCGGAATCTCCGCCGGCTTGCGACTCGCGTTCGTCGAGCGTCTTTTCAATTGTCTTGTCCAAGAAATTGCTCCCATAGCGCAATAACCCGCCCGGTCACCAGCGATATTGTGGCTCGTCCGAATTATCACGATTGTCTGCGCTGGTCGTCTCCGTCCGGCCCACGGTCTCGGCAAAGAGCGACGCCTGCTCTAGCGACTCCATGGCATAATGCCGCAGAATCCGCTCGACCAGCGGGGTCTTGCGAGACGTCTTAACGCTGATCTCGGCGGCAAATCGCGCCGGGTGTTTGTGGCCCTTTTGTCGATTACAGTCCGGGCAGGCAACCGCCAGATTCTCGGCTGTATTGGCGCCGCGTTGCTTCAAACTGATGATATGGTCGAGTTCGAATTCAGCATCGACCAGCCGGCGACCACACCATTCACACAGTCCGCCGGATTCCAAAATGCGGTCGCGCAGATCCGACGCGCTCAGCCGTCCGCTGGCGCGCGCTTGTTTGGCCCGCGTATTCAAGGCAGAAGCATACTGTTCCAGAGCCGCGCTATCAAGATGATCTTGATACTTCATTCGGCCGATTCGTCCTGAGGATTGTCCAGCCGAAAGCCGTGACCCCGCACGGTAACGATATACTGATGCTCACTATCAAACTCGGACAGGCGGTCCCGCAGGCGCCGCACCAGCGCGTCGATCGCCTGTTCGCTGACGCCCAGGCCCATGGCATCCGGCCATACAGCATCCATTACATCATTACGGCTGCAGACCCCGCCTTGGCTTGCGAACAAGATCTCGAGCAGGCGGTATTGCGGCAAGCTCAAAGGCGGATCGATCGTTTCGCCGCGGATGACCACCTCGCGCGATTCGGGGTCCAGACGCATTCGCAAACCCGTCATGGCGCCGGAGGGAATGACATCCGGCAGCACACGCGTGGTGGAGGGCGCGGTGGCTCCCGAGCCCACAAAACGCAAGCGTATATCTTTGGCGATGCGGATTTCGTCGCCGTCTTCCAATTGTCGCATGCCGGTCAAGCGATAGCCATTGACCCAGGTGCCATTTTTGCTGCGCATATCTTCAATGACGCAAGCGCCGCCTTCCAGCATGATCTTCACATGCTGCCGGCTTATCTGCCTTACCGGTATTACAATATCACAACCATCGTCCCGGCCCAGCACCATCTCCGGGCTGTCTACTAGCCAGTGCGGGTTGGACAAGGAACCGTCCAGCCAAACAATGACCGGAAATTCATCACTTGTTTGGGACATTAGAACGACTCACCTTCACCATTTGCCAATTCTGCTTTCATAATTCAGTCTGTTTCGATTATACAGCAATATTATTTTCGCCACGAACGCGCATTGTTGCGCCCGGCGCCAGACTGTATAATCGCGCCCTGCAATCGGATGGCAAGTAGGGGGCACGGCTTGGCAGTTTTTCGCCGCGGACTTTCCAAAACACGGCAGTCGTTTTTCGGCCGCATCTCGCAGATGCTGGGCAATACCGAGATCGACGAAGACACCTGGGAGGACATGGAAACGCTGCTGATCCAGGCCGATGTCGGCTTCGACACCACCGTGAAAGTGATCGACAGATTGCAGGACCGCGTGCGCAGCGAAGGCATGACCAAGACCAGCCAGCTGCAGGGCGCGCTCAAAGAGACCTTGGCCGGCCTGCTGGAATTCCCGCCGGCGATGGACATCTCCGGCCGCGAGCTGTCAATCATTTTGGTGGTCGGCGTCAACGGATCGGGCAAGACGACTTCCATCGCCAAGCTGGCGCATCGGCTGCAAAATTTGTCGCGCCGCAAAGTCATGATCGCCGCCGGCGACACCTTCCGCGCGGCCGCCATCGAACAGCTGCAGACCTGGGGCAGCCGAGTGGATGTGCCCGTCATCGCCAATCGACCGGGTTCGGACCCGGGAGCGGTGGTCTATGACGCAACTGTGGCGGCGAAGGCCCGTGGCCATGACGTGCTGCTGATCGACACCGCCGGACGACTGCAAAACAACTACAATCTCATGCGCGAGCTCACCAAAATCAGCGAGGTCTCGGGCAAAGTCGTGCCTGATGCGCCGCATGAAGTTTTGCTGGTGCTGGACGGCACCACCGGCCAGAACGCCATCGAGCAAGCCAGGAGCTTCCAGGAAACGGCGGGCGTCACCGGCGTCATCGTCACCAAGCTCGACAGCACGGCCAAAGGCGGCATGGTCTTCTCCATCTTTCATGACCTGCGCCTGCCCGTGCACTACCTGGGATTGGGAGAAGGGGTCGACGATCTGGTGCTCTTCACGCCGGAATTCTTCGTCGAGAGCCTATTTGACGACGAAGATGACGAGACAGGTTGACCGCTGCCTTGATCATCACCAGCGAGCAGAATAGCCGAATCAAGCGAGTTAAACGCCTGCGAAGCAAGCGCGGCCGCGCCAATGCCCGGCGCTTCCTGATTGAATACGGGCGCGACTTGCAGCGGGCGCTGCGCTGCGGCTACACCATTGACTACCTGCTGCACTGTCCGGAATTGGCTGCTGTCCCAAAGCTGAGCGAAGTCGAGATTCATCAAGTCTCGCCACAGCTCATGAAACTCATCAGTTATCGCGAGAATCCCGACGGCATAGTAGCGATAATGCACAGTCGACCAGCCAACGGGCTCGCTGATCTTGGCCAATCCGAGGTCAATCATGTCGCTGTGCTGGTCGAGTTGAGCGTTCCGGGCAATGTCGGCGCCTTACTGCGCACAGCGGACGCCGCCGGCATCGACGCGGTCATACTGGTCGATTGCGCCCTAGACCTCTATAATCCCAATGTCATTCGCAGCAGCACGGGCGCTTGCTTCCGCGACAATGTGTTCAAGCTTAGTTCTAGCGAAGCGATCGCCTACTTGCGGCAGAAGGGCTTCCAAATCGTAGCCGCCGCTGTCGACGGCGCCACAAGCCTCTTTGAGCTCGACTTTGGGGGAAGAACGGCCATCGTCTTGGGTTCGGAGGACCTAGGGCTGCCCGAGCCCTGGTTGGCGCAAGCGGACCAACTCGCGCGCATACCGATGGCCGGCGCTGTGAGCGACTCGCTGAATGTATCCGTCAGCGGCGCGATACTCATGTACGAGCGCTTCCGACAGCAGAACGCGGCCCGCCACAACACAGAAAGGTGAAGCCGGGCAATTGCCCGTGCCAACAATGGACAATATCATCAGCCAGTTGAGCGAATTCAAGCGGCAAATCGACGAATTGATGGCGCGGATTGACATCGCCGGCAAGCAGCGAATCATTGACGAACTGGAGAGCGAGGCCAGCGAGGGCGACTTCTGGAATAATCCCGATGCGGCGCAGAAGACCATGCAACGCCTCTCCAAGCTGAAGTCTGCCGTCGACCGCTGGGGCACGCTGGCCGGCCGCATCAGCGACGCCATCGAGCTCGCCGAGATCGCCGACGCCGATATGCAGGCGGAACTCGAAGCCGAAACCGCAGCGCTGAGCGAAATCGTCGAGGCAATGTCCCTGCAAGCCATGCTGGCGGGCGATTACGATAGTGAAGACGCCATCTTCGCCATACACGCGGGCGCCGGCGGCGTCGACGCGCAGGACTGGGCGGAAATGCTCGAGAGAATGTACCTGCGCTGGATGGAGCAGAACGGCTACAAGGCGGAGATCCTCGAGCGCAGCAACGGCGACGAAGCCGGTCTCAAAAGCGTGACAGTCAGCGTCAAAGGCGAAAACGCTTACGGCTATCTGCAGAGCGAAGAAGGCGTGCATCGGCTGGTGCGCCTCAGTCCATTCGACAGCGCCAGCCGCCGCCATACGTCATTCGCCAAGGTGGAGCTCTGGCCGGATATTCAGAGCGACATCGAAATCGAAATCGAAGACCGCGACATCCGCATTGATACTTATCGCGCCAGCGGCGCCGGCGGCCAGCATGTGCAGAAAAACGACACCGCCGTGCGCATTACGCATCTGCCCACCGGCGTCGTCGTGCAATGCCAGAACCAGCGCAGCCAGGCGCAGAACCGCGACCGCGCCATGCAGATTCTCAAAGCCCGACTGTTCGAGATGGAGCGCGCCCGGCAAGAAGCGGAAATGGCCGAGCTGAAAGGCGAGAATGTCGACGCCGGCTGGGGCAATCAGATCCGTTCATATGTGCTGCACCCTTACCAGATGGTAAAAGACCACCGCACCAGCGTCGAAATCGGCAATACCACTGCGGTGCTCGACGGCCGGCTGGGCGAATTTATCGAAGCCTACCTGAGACATAAAGTCAGCGGCTAAATTCAGCTGGAGTAAATCGGCCTATTCTGCACGTCATAAACCTCCACAGTCGCTCGCAAGTCACGACTCGGCTCAATCAAACCCTGATGCCCTAGGTTGTGTGTGTAGGGGCGAGCCGGTGGCTGACCCCTACAGATTTCGACTTGGGATCGGGTTGGGGGTTTGATAGTTGGTGTGAGCGTGGAAGCAGACATCGCTGCCGACGGGGGACGGTGGCAAAGATTTCTTGCAGGGACCAGCCCTGCCAAGTCACTTGAATGACGCGACAACGCAGCCGGAATATGCTAATCTATGGTGGACAATGTCCCTCAAGGTGGCCGCGTTATGTTGACTTCAGCCGACCTCTATTCGCGCGATCTCGAGTCGCTGCTGAATTCGCTGCCAGACTTCAAGCCCCATGAAGTCGATTTGATCACCGCCGCCTATCAACGGGCGGAACATGCCCACAGCGGGCAACGGCGCAAATCGGGCGAGCCCTATTTCACGCATTGCGTCGCGGTGGCCAGCATTTTGGCCGAGATGAAGATGGATGCGGAATCCGTCGCCGCCGGTTTGCTGCACGATGTGGTGGAAGACAGCGATGTCAGCATTGAGCTCTTGCGCGGCGAATTTGGCAGCACAATCGCCAAGCTGGTGGACGGCGTCACCAAATTAAAGAACCTGCCGATCAAGAATGTTTCCGCGACCGGCGATACGCGCCGCTCCAGCGCCGTCAACCGCGAAATGGAATATATCCGAAAGATGCTGTTGACCATGGGCGATGACGTGCGCGTGGTCCTGATCAAGCTGGCCGACCGCCTGCACAATATGCGCACGCTCGGTTATATGCCGCGGCACAAGCAGCAGTCGGTGGCGCAAGAGACGATGGACATCTTCGCGCCGCTCGCTAATCGACTCGGCATCTGGCAGATGAAGTGGGAGTTGGAAGATCTAAGCTTCCGTTACTTGAATCAGGATGCCTATCGGTCAATCGCCAAAGCGCTGGACGAGCGGCGAGACGAACGCGAAAGTTACGTCAAGCGCATCAAAGAACGCCTAACGCGGGAGCTGGGCAAAGCCAAAATCACCAATGCGACAATAAGCACGCGCCCCAAGCATATCTACAGCATTTACAGCAAGATGACCAAGAAGGACCTGCCGCTGGAGCAAATCTACGATATTCGCGGCATGCGCGTCCTGGTCGATACTTTGGCGGAATGCTACCTGGCGCTCGGCATTGTGCACAATCTCTGGCGTCCCATTCCCGGCGAGTTCGATGATTATGTCGCCAATCCCAAAGACAATTTCTACCGCAGCCTGCACACCGCCGTTCACGATGACGAAGGCAAGACTGTCGAGGTGCAGATTCGCACCTGGGAAATGCACGAAGACGCCGAGTACGGCATCGCCGCGCACTGGCGCTATAAAGAAGGCAAAAACGGGCACGACCAGGCCTTCGAACAGCGTCTCGAGTACTTGCGCCGGCTGATGGAATTCGGCCCCGAGCTAAATGACGCCTCGCAATTCGTCGATACGGTGAAATCCGAGGTGTTTCAGGATCGTGTCTACAGCGTGACGCCGAACGGCGACATCATTGACCTGCCAGTCGGCGCCACGCCAATCGACTTCGCTTATCATATTCATACCGATGTCGGCAATCGCTGCCGCGGCGCCAAGGTCAACGGCCGCCTAATGCCGCTGAATTACAAACTGAAAATGGGCGACCAGGTGGAGATCCTCACGGCCAAGCGCGGCGGGCCCAGCATGGATTGGCTCAACACCGATCTCGACTACGCCATCACCAACCGCGCGCGCACCAAGATCCGCCATTGGCTGCGCAAACAGAATCGCGACAAGCACATCACCATGGGACGCGAAGTGCTCGAGCGCGAGCTCAAACGCCTGGGCGTGCTGGAGAAGGTCACCTTCGAGTCGGTCGCCAAGCTGCACAATTTCGAAAAGCTCGACGATTTCCTGGCCGCAATCGGCGCCGGCGATGTCACCGGCCCGCAGATCACCAATCGCGTCCTGGAAGAAGAACGCCGCAAGTCCGCCGAGAGCGTCAGTGATGACGACCTGCTGAAACCGCGCTCGAAACCGGCCGGCGCCAACGTCGCCAAAGGCGTAAGCATCATGGGGGCCGGCGGTCTGCTCGTCAATCTCGGGCGCTGCTGCGCGCCTATGCCGGGCGACGACATTATCGGCTACATCACGCGCGGACGCGGCGTCACCGTGCACCGCGAAGACTGCCCGAACATTGCCGCCTCGCGCGAGACCGAGCGCCTGATCGATGTCTCATGGGGACCGGAAACCGAAGAGCAGCGCTACTTGGTGCCGGTGGAGGTGGTCGCTTTTGACCGCGAGGGACTCTTGCGCGAGATTAGCACCATCATCGCCGATCAGCGGGTGAACATCGCCTCGATTGACGTCAGCACCCGCCAGCACATCGCCACGCTCAACCTGCAATTAGAAATCTCCAGCAACCAGCAGCTGACGCGCATCCTCAACCTGATCGACCTGGTGCCCAATGTCGTTGAGGCGCGCCGCCGCAACACCGGCTGAGCCCGCGCCGCGTCATGCGAATCACTCTGCTTGAATCCTACTACGGCGGCAGCCACAAGACCTGGGCCGACGGCTATCGGCGCTTCTCGCAGCACGATATCGAGCTGATCACCATGCCGGCGCAATACTGGAAATGGCGCATGCAGGGCGCCGCGATTACTTTCGCGCGTCTGCTGAAGTCCAAGCCCGATCTCATCATCGCCTCCAGCATGATCGACCTGTCCATATTCCGCGCGCTCACCTTCCGCCGTCTGGGCGATGTGCCGATCGCGCTGTATCTGCATGAGAATCAGCTGTCGTATCCGCAGAATCAACGCCAAGGGCATGGCTGGCGCTACGGCTTCATCAACTACGTCAGCGCCCTCTGCGCCGATGCCGTCTTCTTCAACAGCGAATTTCACCTGGCCGACTTCATGCAGCAGCTGCCGCGCATGCTCAAAAACTTTCGCGACTACTACGAATTGCAGACGATAGATGAAATCAAAGCCAAGTCACGTGTACTGCCGGTTGGCATCGATCTGCAGCGCTACGACCAGTACCGCGCCGTCAAAGACAAAAACCAACCGCCGACGATCTTGTGGAACCACCGCTGGGAGGAGGACAAAGACCCGGCCACTTTCATCTACAGCATGATCAAGCTGGTCGCAGAAGGTCATGAATTCAAGCTGGCCATCACCGGCGAGCACTTCGGCAAGATGCCGCAGGTCTTCGACGCGGCGCAAACCCTGCTGCGCGACAAGCTGATACAGTTGGGCTACGTCGAATCATTCGCGGAATACGCGCGTCTGCTCTGGCAATCGGATTATGTGGTGAGCACCGCCTGGCAAGAATTCTTCGGCATGTCTATCTGCGAGGCCATCTACTGCGGCTGCCTGCCGATTCTGCCCGACCGCTTGAATTACCCGCACCTGCTGCCCGACGAACTCAAACCCGCTTGCCTCTATCAGCGAGACCGGCTTACCGCGCAATTGCGCTATCACCTAGAAGGTAACGACCGGCCGGATACCAACGCGCTGCGAGCGAAAATCGCCGCATTCGATTGGGCCTTGGTGGGGCCGCGTTACGATGCTGAGCTGGAGGACCTGGTCAATCGTCATCGCTCAGAGCGGGATCGGCGCCATTCGTCGGGGCGCTGAGATCTTCGTCTTCGGCGCCCTCCGCCTGATTCAAGAGCGCTTCTATCTCCTCCAGACTGAGTTCTTCGTCGGCCGGCAGCTCATCCGCCGGCACATCGATCCGCTGGCGATACTTCGCGACGCCGATGACGGTCTCCTTGTCGCGCAGAGCGATTACCGGCTCGATTCCTCTAGGCCCAAGCATAGCTTTCGCCGCCAGGCCCAAAGTCATGTACTTGGCTTTGCCGCGGCTGGTCACAACCAGGCAGGTCTCGTTTAAGCGGCCCACAGCAGCAGCGACAAATTCGCTTTCGATGCCCTGGATACCGCGCAGACGCCGGCCGATACCGCCGCGGGTCTGTGAGCGAATTCGTGAGAGCTCGGTAAGATTGGCGTGTCCCCGTTTGTCCACGTGCCAGAAGTGACTCGCCCTCTCCGAAATGAGACAAGCAGCGACGGCGCGATCGTCCTTCAATTCGATGCCGCGTACGCCGCCCGATGCCAAACCAGTGGCTCTTACATCATCCTCGCTGAAACGGATGGCGTAACCCCTGGCCGTGGTCAGGACGAGCTCGTCCGTGCCGCTGCTATATAGCACGGCTACGACTCGGTCACGTTTCGCCAGCTTCATCACGCTGAATTCGTGAGACATCACGCCCGGCAAGTCCAGCATTTGCAGGCGCTTGACCTGACCCTGCGCCGTGAACAAGCAGACGTATCCCGTTTGCAGATCCGCCGGCAAGCAGAGGAAAGAAACAATCTTTCGTTTTGCGCCGAGGTCGGTCAGATCGCTGTAACGAAGGCCGTCGGCCGCTTGCTTTACTTGAGGTATCTGTTGAACGGGCAGGGTCGCGCAATAGCCGTCGTGGGCAAATAGATACAGAATCTGCGCCGTTGTGCTATGTTGCAACAGACGCGGCGGCTGCTTGGTGCCGGTGGTGATCTTGGGCGCATCGTCGCCGTGCGTCCGGCCCAGATCGCCTTTGGTGCTGAGCATGACCACAGTCTGCTCTTCGGGCATCAGGAAATCGGCCTGCGTCACGCCGGTCGCCTCGCCCTCTGAGACGATGGTGCGCCGCCTGTCGCCGAACTCCGCTTTCACCTTCTTCAGCTCCGCGGCAATATGCCCGCGCTGCTTCGCCGGGCTCGCCAGCAGATTTTCCAGCGATTTGATTAGACGCTGCTTTTCTTTATATTCATCGCGGATACGGCGGATTTCCAGTGAGGCCAGGCGCCGCAAGGCCATGTCCAAAATCGCCTGCGCCTGAATCTCGGTGACGGTAAAGTTCTTGACCAGGTTCTTGCGCGCCGTATCAGAATTGCGCGATTTGCGAATAGTGCTAATGATCGCGTCCAGATTGTCCAGCGCGATGATCAGCCCCTCGAGCACATGCGCCCGTTCACGCGCCCGCGCCAAATCGAATTCGCTGCGACGCACGACCACTTCGAGCCGGTGCTCCAGGAAGACGCGCAGGGCCTGCTTCAAACCCAGAGTACGCGGCTGCCCGTCGACCAAAGCCAGCATGATTATGCCGAAAGTCGATTGCAGCGGCGTCAACTTGAAGAGTCGCTTTAATACGTCGGTGACGTCGGCGCCGCGCTGCAATTCGATGACCAGGCGCACCGAATTCTGACGGTCCGATTCATCGCGCAGGTCGACCAATCCGTCCAATTTGCCAGCCCGCACCAGGCTGGCGATGCGCTCCACCAGCGTCGTCTTGTTGGTCTGATAAGGCAATTCGCTGACGATAATGCGCGATTTGCCGCGCCCCATATCCTCGATATGCACTTTGGCGCGCAGAGTAATCTTGCCGCGCCCGCTGGCCATGGCCTGCCGCAGCATGTTATCTTCGCCGCGCATTTTGAACATGACGCCGCCAGTGGGAAAGTCTGGCCCCTTGACGAATCGCATCAGCTCGTCAACATTGATCTCTTCAAGCCGCTGCCACTGATCCAGCATATGCACTAGCGCGTCGCAGATTTCGCCCAGGTTGTGCGGCGGAATATTCGTCGACATGCCCACGGCGATTCCCGACGCCCCGTTTATCAGCATATTCGGCGCCATCGACGGCAGCACGGCCGGTTCATTGAGCGTTCCGTCAAAGTTCTCGACGAAATCCACGGTATCCTTGTTGATATCGACCAGCAACTGGTCGCCGATTCTCGCCGTACGCGCTTCGGTGTAGCGCATGGCTGCCGCGCCATCGCCGTCGATGCTGCCGAAGTTCCCCTGCCCGTCGATTAGCATGTAGCGCATGGAAAAGTCCTGCGCCATGCGCACCATCGTTTCGTAGACGGCACCGTCGCCGTGTGGGTGATACTTGCCCAACACCTCGCCAACGATTCGAGCGCTCTTCTTATGCGTGCTGCCGGCGCCAATGCCCATGTCATGCATCGCGTACAGAATCCGCCGATGCACAGGTTTCAGCCCGTCGCGCGCGTCCGGCAAAGCCCGCGACACAATCACGCTCATGGCGTAGCTCAGGTAGGCTTCGCGCATTTCGCTTTCAATATTGATCTGATGCACGGAACGATCTGTCATTGTGTGACCTCGGCGGAATCCCCTATCGTGCGACTATCGCCTGCGCGCTATCACTCCCCGGCTGGCTGCTCGGCAATACTCCAGGCTTGGGACAGCCGTCGTCTATGTGACGACTTAAGAATCCATCCGGTCAATCTGACTATTGCCGGCTGCGGCTTCGCAACACGGCCAAAGCGTATAAGAATCGTCGGGAGCGCGACGATAGTAACTCATGCGGACTTCAGTTTCTCATTGTAGAATGTCATCTGAGAGCGTGTCAAATGCAATCGCGCCTTCTACGCCAACCAACTGACCCAAAAAGACTCCAACTTGCGCCGACCCTCCGACCACTACCCGCCGCACAGCCTTCCAGTGGATCGCTTTCGGCCAAGGCCAGTCAAATGCTGAGATTACTCGTCTTTGTATTGCTTTGCCCGGCTCTATTCGCTTGCTCAAGCGAGGTGTCGGTGAGTATCGCGCCTGAGGTGCAGCTGACCGCCAAGAATGTCGAACCGACAATAGCAGACGTCAATGGCGTCCAACAGCCCACGGTCGCGCCTACGGTCCGCAGCTCGGCCGCGACGGAAACAGGCGCTCAAGATTTCGGCCCCATAGTAGGTCCGAAGTATACGCAGCCGCCGACCAATACCTCCAAGCCGCCGACACCGACGGCAGTCGTCACCCAACCCGGCAGCGCCTATACCACGCCGGTAGCCCTTGACCAGACGCGACTCGACCCGGCCCGCATGGGCATCCAGCTGCATTACAATTTCGATGTCGACAGCTGGGAACACAGCCTGCAGCAGATTAAGCCGCTGCGGGTCAACTGGGTCAAGGTGCAAGCGGCCTGGAAATGGCTGCAGCCCGACCGCGCCGGACAATTTGACCAGAACTTCCGCCTTTTTCAACTGCACGTACAGAAAGCCGACAAGTACGGCTTCCAGGTGATGCTGAGCGTCGTCAAGGCGCCGCACTGGGCGCGCCACACAAATCGAAACGAAGACGGCCCGCCCGATGATCTGAACCAATTCGCCGCTTTCCTGCGGCAGATTATGGAGCAACTCGGACCCTACATTGACGCTATCGAAATCTGGAATGAGCCCAATTTGCGCCGCGAATGGACCGGCAGCCGTCCCATCAGCGGCGCCAGCTATATGGAACTATTCCGCGTCGCCTACGACACCATACGCGCCTACTCGCCACATATCGCGTTGATCACAGCCGGGCTGGCGCCGACAGGCAATCACAGCGGCGTCTCGGTCGACGATCGCGCCTTCCTGCGCCAAATGTACCAGGCTGGCCTGGGGCGCTACGCAGACGTCAAAATCGGCGTCCACCCCTACGGCTGGGGCAACCCGCCGGATTTCCTTTGCTGCGACACTGTCGATGGGCAAGGCTGGGACGACCGGCCGCAGTTTTTCTTCCGGCAGACGATACGCGATTACGCCAGCATCATCGCCGCTGTCGGGGATAACGCGCAAATGTGGGTGACCGAATTCGGCTGGGCCACCTGGGAAAATTATCCCACAGAACCGCCTGACCCCTGGATGAGCTACAATTCTGCGCAGGACCAGATGAACTACACTATGCGCGCCTTCGAGATTGGCCAGTCGCGCGCCGACATCGGTGTTATGACTCTCTGGAATCTGAGCTACGCCGAAGAGCGCACCGTATACGATCGCATTGAGTTGGCCGGTTACAGCCTTCTCTATCCGCGCTTTGACGGCAGCAGGAACAAGCGCCGGCGCCCGCTGTACTATGCTTTGGAGCGCCGCCCCTAGCATCCACGAGAAAAAAAACGCGGGACCGTCCCCGAATCCCGCGTCATGAAATTTACTTGCGTCAGCGCTTACAGCTCGCTGAGCATATTTTCGAAGTCGTCATGATCGCCGACCTCATTCAGGTCCAGCGCGCCCTGAGCTTCCAGGGTGACCGGCGGCGCTATCACTTCGCGCTCATGATAGGCATGGAAGCCCGTGCCCGCCGGGATCAGCTTGCCGATGATCACGTTCTCCTTCAAACCGTGCAGCGGGTCGACCTGGCCTTCGATAGCCGCGCCCGCCAAGACCTTGATGGTATGCTGGAAGCTGGCGGCTGACAGATAACTTTCCGTGCTCAAGGCCGCTTTGGTGATGCCCAGCAGCACCGGCGTACCCGAGCAGGGCTCGGCGTCTTCGGCGATCAGGCGCTCGTTGATCTCCAAGAGCTTGAGCTGGTCGATCAACTCGCCCGGCAGCAGATCGCTGTCGCCGCTTCTGGTAATCTGCACCTTGCACATCATCTTGCGGATAACCGTTTCGAAGTGCTTGTCGGCGATATTTACGCCCTGGCTGCGATAAACTTCCTGGATCTCGCTGAGCAAATACAACTGCGTGGCGTTCGCGCCCAGGACACGCAGAATCCGATGCGGATTCTTCGAACCTTCCGTGAGTTGTTCGCCGGCCGCTATCTTCATGCCGTCGTAGATATTCTTGCGCAAGCGGGCATTGGCTGGGATCTCAAGTTCTTCTACAGTGTCGTCCTGGAAGCGAATGTAGACTTTGGTCTCTTCGATATGAACTTTGCCGGCCAGGCCCGCCACAATTTCATCGTCGCCGTTGCGGGCAATAACCGCGCCCTGTTTGATATCCTTGCTGTCCTTGGCGACTACGTCCCAGCCCTCTGGGATATCGTGTTCCTCGCTCTCCAGCACCTCGTCTATGACGGTAGCGATGCGGGCGCCGTCTTCTCGCTCGGTCAAGCGCAGTACGCCGGCGATGGCCGTCGTTACTGCCTCCCCTTTGGGCGCGCGCCGCGCTTCAAACAGCTCTTCTACACGCGGCAAACCGCTGGTGATGTCGCGAACTTCCGCTGTACCGCCGCTATGGAAAGTCCGCAGTGTCAGCTGCGTGCCGGGCTCGCCTATCGACTGCGCCGCGATAATGCCCACGGCCGAGCCGATGTTGACCATTTCGCCGGTGCCCAGGTCGCGCCCGTAGCACATTGCGCAAACGCCGTGAACCAAGTCGCAGGTCAGCGGACTGCGGACTTCAACGACTTCAAGCGTCGATTGCTGGATTCTCGCCGCGATGTCTTCGTCGATCATCTCGTTGCGGCCTACAATCAGCTCATTGGTCTCCGGATCCACAATGTCTTCCGCCGAGCAGCGGCCCACGATTCGTTCTTCAATGGATTGCCCGGCGATGTCGTCCGCGCGGAAAATCCGCAAGCCGCTACTGGTACCGCAGTCCCAGCGATTGACGATCATATCCTGCGCCACATCAACCAGTCGCCTGGTCAAGTAACCGGCGTCCGCGGTGCGCAGCGCGGTATCGGCCAGGCCCTTGCGGGCGCCGTGCGTGGAAATGAAGTATTCCAATGCATTCAAGCCCTCGCGGAAGTGGCTGCGAATCGGCAAGTCGATGATGCGGCCGGAAGGATCCGCCATCAAACCGCGCATTCCGGCCAACTGCGTGATCGGGCCGAAGCCGCCTTTGGTCGAACCGGACAGCGCCATAATCGCGATCGGTCCATAGGGATCAAGCGCATCCTGAATCTGATCCTGCAAGTAGTCCTTGGCGCGATTCCATTCGTCAATCGTAATCTGGTAGCGCTCTTCTTCGGTCATCAAGCCGCGGCGGAAGTCACGCTCGGCGCGGGTTACCACGTCTTCGGCTTCGCGCAAGATAGCCGCGCGCTCATCGGGGATGGTCAAGTCGCTGACCGCGATAGTCGTGCCGGAAATAGTGGCGTAGTGGAAGCCGAAGTTCTTAATCGCATCGACCACTTCCGTCGTCCGTTCGCCGCCGATGACCTGATAGCAGCGCGCCACCAAATCTTGCAGCCCGCGCTTGCCCAAGGTCTCCTGAACAAAGCGCATCTCGTCGGGCAGGATGCGATTGAACATGGCGCGCCCCACCGTACAAATCTCCGGCTCATCCTGCGGGCTGAGCTCATCGTAGACATTGCCCAGCAATATCGGGCTGTGCAAGTTGACCAGACCAATGCGATACAGATACTCGACCTCATCCATATCCACCACGACCCGCCGCTCGTGCAGGTTGGTGATTTCCAATTGATCTTCGAGATTAGTCGCGCGCAGATACTTGCGCATCTCGTAGGCGTTGGCCAGCATGCAATCGACGTCGCCGGATAGCAGCGCGGCCACAGTGCGATCGACCGCTGACTTGACCACCTGCGGGCGACCGTTAGCATCGGGCGCCGTCTCATCCAGGAACAATTCGCTATTGGGCACGTGCCGGAATTGCGCGTAGTAGTAGCCGTTGGATCGGAAGGCAATGCCCACCTTGTGTTCGCCGGCGTAGAGCGCGCTCTCGGTGCGGAATTCATCCGCGCGCGAACGCAAGGCGACGATTTCGACCGTTGGATCCATCGTCAGATAATAGTTGCCCAGCACCATATCTTTCGACGGCCCTACAATCGGCGCGCCGTCGGAAGGCTTCAGCAGGTTGCGCGTGCTCAACATCAGTTCGCGGGCTTCCTTTACCGCCTGCTCGCTCAAGGGAACGTGCACCGCCATTTGGTCGCCGTCAAAATCGGCGTTGAAGGCGGAACACACCAGTGGATGAATCTGTATCGCCTTGCCTTCGACCAAGAGCGGCTCAAAGGCCTGGATGCCCAAGCGATGCAAGGTCGGCGCGCGGTTGAGCAGAACCGGACGCTCTTTGATTACTTCTTCCAGCACTTCCCAGACTTCCGGCCGTTCGCGCTCAATGATGCGCTTGGCGCCCTTGACGTTGCTGGCGTAGTTGTACGCGACCAGCCGGCTGATGACAAAGGGACGGTACAATTCCAGGGCCATCGTCTTGGGCAGGCCGCACTGATGCAGCTTCAATTTGGGCCCGATGACAATTACGGAACGCCCGGAATAGTCGACGCGCTTGCCCAGCAGATTGCGCCGGAAGCGCCCCTTCTTGCCCTTGAGCATGTCGCTCAACGACTTCAGTTCGCGCCGGCCGCGCCGACTCAGGGCCTTGCCGCGCTGGCTGTTGTCGATCAGGCTGTCGACCGCTTCCTGCAGCATACGCTTTTCGTTGCGAACGATGACATCGGGCGCGCCTAAATCAAGCAAATGCTTGAGTCGATTGTTGCGGTTGATCACGCGGCGGTACAAGTCGTTCAGATCACTGGTGGCGAAGCGTCCGCCATCCAGCTGCACCATCGGCCGCAAGTCGGGCGGAATTACAGGCAGCACGGTTAGTATCATCCACTCGGGACGATTGCCGTGGGGCTCGTTCTCTTGCTTGGTTTCGTCTTTGTCCATGACCGTGGCGCGGCTGCTGCGAAGGCTCTCCACCACACGCAGGCGCTTGGTCGCTTTGCGCCGGACCTGTTTGGACCGGGCGGTCCGCACTTCATCCCACAGCATCTCGGCCATCCTCGACATGTTGATGTTGCTGAGGATCTCGTAGAAGGCCTCGGCGCCCATACCCGCCTGGAAGACATTGCCGAATTTGCTTTTCAATTCCCGGTATTTGCTTTCCGAAATGAAGGGAGAATCTTTCTTCTGTTCATTGCGGATTTTGGTGGCGGTTTCGGAGTAGGCTACCAAACTCTGCAGCTGGTTCAATTCGCCGATTTGCTTGTCGGCGCTTTCACGCAAGTTGCGCAGCTTATCGTCCAGCTCCTGCAATTGCTCATCCATCGAGCTGTCGACATCGACGTTGGCGGAGTCAATTTCACCGCTGACCTTGCCAATCTCTTCCTGAGCCAGGGCTTCGATTTCGCCCTGCAGCGAGCTCAGATGCTCATTGACCAAAGTCTGAATCTTGGAAATATGATCGTTGGCGATCGTCTCGCCCTTGGCTACCACGACTGCGGACGCCGAATCCAGCTTGATGTCCTCGGCGGCCAACTGGCCGAGTAAACTCTCCACGCTGGTCTGCGCCGATTGCGCCTCGGTCATGACCTCGTCGCTCAGCCGCGCCAATTCCACGTCAAAGTGATCGCGAATGGCTTTGGCCTTGGTCTCGAACTCCTCAGCGATCTGGTCGCGATTATCGCGCAATGCCGTCATCTGGTCTTCAATAGCGCCCGAGAGTTCTTCTTCCTTGGATTGCAGTTCTTTCTCAATGCGGGCGATGGCCTTATTTCGCGCGTCCTCATCGACTGTAGTCACGACGTATTGCGCGAAATAGAGCACGCGATCCAGATTGCGCCGGCTAACATCCAGCAGCAAACCGAGATAGCTTGGAACGCGCCGCGTGTACCAGACGTGCGCAACCGGCGCGGCCAATTCAATATGCCCCATCCGCTCCCGCCGGACCGACGAGCGCGTAACTTCAACACCGCACTTGTCGCAGATGATTCCACGATAGCGGATATTCTTGTATTTGCCGCAATAACACTGCCAGTCCCGTGTCGGGCCGAAGATTCTTTCGCAGAACAACCCGTCCATTTCCGGACGTAGACGCCGATAATTAATCGTCTCGGGCTTGGTGACCTCACCGTATGACCAGGAGCGAATCTGCTCGGGCGAAGCCAAACTAATACGTAATGCGCTAAAGTCTTTCGCCTCCAAGGCGTAACCTCCTATGCGCTATGAATCTGTTGATTGAAGATTGATGAAGTGATGAAATATGACCACTATCACCCTTGAATGACAAAAAGACTAACAGAAGGCACAGCCCCTGAGCCCTTTCCCAACTGTGAATTATTGGCGATTTTCCATCGCGACGGATTGTAACTTGATGCCGGCGGATTTGTCAAGACGCGTCTGAATGGTCGCGCATATTCGTCGACTTTACGACAGCGGCACTCCTGGAAGCCGCGGGACGCTATCCCTTGACCGCGCCGATCGTCAATCCCGATATGAAGTATCGCTGCAGCATAAGAAACAACAGAATCACCGGCACCGACACCATGCTCGCCGCCGCCATCATTTCACCGTAGGGAGTCTGAGCGCCCGTCGCCTGGCTGCGCATGGTCGCAATACCGACCGGCAGCGTGATGACCCGGTTGCCGCGCAGCACCATCAGCGGCCAAATGTAACTGTTCCACGAGCCGAGAAAGGTTAAAATCGCCAGCGTCGTCAAGCCGGGCCGCACCAGGGGGACGATTATACGCGCGTAAATCCGAAACTCCGAAGCGCCGTCAATCCGCGCCGACTCCATCAATTCCGAAGGCACCGCCTGAATATACTGCCGCATCAAGAAGATTCCGAAGGCCGGCGCCATCCAGGGGATGATCATTGACGCGGGATGATTGATCCAGTCGATCCGGCTCATCAAGATGAAAAGCGGAATCAATATCAGCTGAAACGGAATCATCGTCGAGCCAATTAAGATGATGAATAAAGCATTCTTGGCGCGAAAGTTGTACTTGGCGAAGGCGAAACCGGCAAGCGAACAAAAGAACAACACGAACACCGTCACCACCCCGGCGTAAATGATGCTGTTGATATACCAATAGGGAAAGGGCCACTTGGTCAGCAGGGTTTCGTAATTCTTGAACGACCACTCCGCGGGCGGCAGCCAGGGCGGCAGCGTGAATATCTCGGTCGTCGTCTTGAACGACGAGAAGATCATAAAGGCGATCGGCGCTACTGTCAGCAACGCGCCGCTGATGACCACCACGTGCAGCGCCACAACGCCCAGGCGCTGACCGAATCGCTGGTCCATCAGTCCTCCTTCCGGAAGACGCCGTACCACTGCAGCTGAAGCAGCGACAAAATGAATACGGTAGCGAAGAGTACTGTGCCGACCGCAGAGGCAAAACCCAGCCGCAAGCGTGTGAAGCCACGAACATACAAATATTGCACGACGCTCATGCTGGCGTTGGCGGGCCCACCCGATCCATTGGTAAGAATCTGGATTTCATCGAATATCTGTATTGAACTTAACAGCACGATAATGCTAACGAACAAGATGATGGGACGCAGCATAGGGATTGTGATACGAAAGAGTTTCTGCAGTGTACTTGCGCCATCTATCGACGCCGCTTCGTACAACTCTTCGGGAATGCTCTGCAAGCCGGCCAGAAAATATATTGACAGCAATCCGGTCGAGCGCCAAGTGATAAGAATGATGATTGCCACCTTGACCCACGATCGATCGCCCAGCCAATGTATAGGCTCCAAACCCAAATAGATAAGCGGCGCGTTCAATAAGCCCACGTCGCGATCGTAGAGAATCTGAAACACCAACGTAATCGCCACCGTCGATGTCACAATGGGCGTGAAATACATCGCCCGCCAAACACTGCTGAATCGCAAAGACTTGGCGTTCAACAGCACCGCCAGCACCAGCGCCAAGGGTATGACGATGAAAAGGCTGGCAATCGCGTAAACCGCCGTGTTGGTCGCCGCTTGAGCGAACACTTTGTCGCTGACCAGGCGTCCGTAATTGCGAGCGAGAACAAAACGCGGATCGTTGATGCCGTCCCAGCGGAACAGGCTCAGCACCAGCGCGATCAGGCTGGGCGCCAGAAAGAAGAAACCGAACAGAAGGTAAAACGGAGAGATGAAGGCATAGGGCGCGAGCCTGTGCTGGTGGAATCCGCCACCTTGCCGCGCCTCACGTCCGCGCGCAACGGCCGCTTGAAACATGCGCTGCTCCAGTTTGGGGAGCGCCAGCAGGGCAAGCCGCCCTGCCAGCGCCGGATTGCCAACTTATTCGGCGAAAGCGATCTCGTCTTCCAGGTAAACAATCACATTGTCGATCGCCTCTTCAGCGGTCACCGAGCCGTCAAAGAAAACGGCCAATTCAGCTGCCATCTGCTGTTCGAAAGTCGCGCGGAACAGGCTCTGATACCAGATCGGCACATCATCCACGATCTCCGCGAACACCTCGCCCGTCTTCTGATTTGCATAGAAGGGATCCTGCAAACCAACGATGCGCTCATCGTGGAACGCGGCTGGCATCGTCGGATAGTAGGCGATCTCCTCATAGCGCTTGATCTGGTTCTCAAGCGTCACATAGGTATACTGCAGCAGCTCCCAGGCATATTTCGCATTTTCGTTTTCCTTGGCCACTGCAAAGCCGGTGCCGCCCCAAACAGATGTCTTATGGCTCGTGCCTTCGTCCCAAACCGGCATGCGCGCGATACGCCACTTTTCGGCCATATCCTCGGCCTGCGGTTTCAAGATATAGTCGGAATACCAATCGGGCATAATCGCGCCGACCAGGTTATTTTCGCGGTAGGCATTTATGATCGCCGGTCCCCAAACTTCGGCGCTGGGCACGTAACGAATCGCGCCGCTGTCCAGCCCCTCTTTCAGCAAGTTCAGCACTTCAATCGCGATCGTCCGATTCTCCTCCTGCGGCAATACAAATTCGCCGTGTTCGTCGAAGATCGCGCCGCCTCGCTGCAGCAAATACATCATGAACATGCCACCGTGGTCAGTAATGTAAGACATGGCGATGCCTTCTTCCGCCAGGATCGCGCCCGTCTCCAGATACTCATCCCAGGTGGTCGGCACCGACAGTCCCCGTTCTTCGAAGATCGACGGCTGATAGTAATAGACAACCCCGCAAAGCGAGCTGTCCACGCCATAGACTCGACCCTGATATTTGTAAGGCGTGTGCCGCCCTTCCACGATCAAGTCATAGTCATCAGCCAGCAGATCAGTCAAATCGAGGAACTTGCTCTCGATGATGCCGCCCTGCATGAAACGCGGGAACGAGCCTTGCTCGATGCCCAGCAAATCGGGGATCTCTTCGCCGGCCGCCAAATTGCCCAAGACCTTGTCGAATACACTCGGCACCACCTCGAATTCGAAAGTGAAGTCGACATCCGGGTAGCGGTCTTTCCACTCCTCAGCGCGCGCGCTGAAGAATTGAACGTACAAGCCATCGTGCGTCCACATCGTCAGCGTCACTTCGCTGGCGTCCTGCGCCGCGGTAGGCAGCGCCGCGCCTATCAACGTAATCGCTGCCAATAGTGCAAGTGTCGTAAGAACCCGTCTCATTTTGACCTCCTCATATAGGGAAAGGTTTACCAAGAAAACCGCTTAACTCGAAGAGAGTCTATCCATTCGCTTTACATGTGTCAACAAATCGACGCCGCCCGACAGGGCAATCGCATCAAAATGAATATGCGCTTTGATGAACATATTACAAACTTAAATTTAACCACAGAGACACAGAGGGCACAGAGAAAAGTCTTTCATTTATAAAATTGTGCAATTGCACTGCTATTTTGGATGCCGGTACAGGCATTTTTACCCATTAGCGCCAAGATCCTACGAGGAGTTCTGCCTTGAATAGAACTAAGCTCGGTGTCGACGGGCTGTGTCTACACGCCATACTTGACCCTCTGCGCTCTCTGTGTTGAAAATAATTTGATGCAATTGCCCTGCACCGCCCGATTCGCAGCGCAAGCGGCGGACAAATCTATGCTATAATGCGCGCCCGTAGGTTAGGCTCGGGAGACGGCCAATGAGCGACTTGCTCAACGTTGATACTGCCCTTGAGAATATACTGGATAGCGTGAGCGTACTTCCGGCCGAGACCATCTCCTTGCCCGAGGCGCATAAGCGCGTCATCGCTGAAGACATCGTCTCTCCCATCGACTTGCCGCCCTTCGACAACTCGGCCATGGACGGCTACGCCCTGCATTGTGAAGACAGCACCGCAGCCAGCCATGCCAACCCGGCAACGCTGCCGGTGGTAATGGATGTGCTGGCCGGCAGCGCGCCCAGCGGGCAGCTGCAACGAGGCCAGGCTGCGCGCATCATGACCGGCGCGCCCATTCCCGCCGGCGCCAACGCAGTCATCCCGGTCGAGAACACCGACGATGACTGGTTGAAGGGAGACTCAGTCGCCGCTCCCGCACAAGTGCAGTTCTATCGCAGTTTGCGCTGCGGCGAGAATATTCGACGCGCGGGCGAAAACATCGCTCAAGGCGATAGCGTGATGCGGGCGGGCACGGTCATCGGCCCTGCCGAAATCGGCATGTTAGCCGGCATCGGCTGCGCCAAAGTCGCGGTCATTCGCCAGCCCAAAGTTGTCATTCTCAGCAGCGGCGACGAACTGGTCGATATCCACCATCCGCTAAAACCCGGCCAAATCCGCGATACCAACAGTTACACTTTGGCGGGGCTGGTGCGACAGGCGGGCGGCATTCCCATCAGACTGCCAATCGCCGCCGATACTTTGACATCAATCCGCGCGCTCTACCGCCGCGCCCTGGAGATCAATCCCGACATGGTCGTCAGCACGGCCGGCGTGTCGGTCGGCGCCGCCGATCTGGTCCGAGTCGTCATGGATGAACTGGGCGACATCGACTTCTGGCGCATCAATATGCGGCCGGGCAAGCCTCTGGCATACGGCACGCTGCGCGGTGTGCCATTCTTTGGTCTGCCCGGCAATCCGGTGTCGACCATGGTGACCTACGAGGTGCTCGTCCGCCCGGCCCTGGCCAAGATCGCCGGACGCGAAATCAAGCAGCGCGCCATCAAAGCGACGCTTGCCGACGACATGAAGTCAGACGGACGCCGCAGCTACAACCGTGTTACCTTGCAGCAAGGCGCGGACGGACTCATCGCCCATTCCACCGGAATTCAGAGTTCCGGCGCGCTGATGTCGATGGTGCTCGCCGACGGCTTGGCCGTGATTCCCGAAGGCAGGACCTTTCTGCCGGCCGGCGCAGTTGTGGATGTGATGCTTCTTCGAGAGCTTGATTAGGCGCGGGAGGTTTTTATGCAGTCTAAGACTAGCGGCGGCAAAGGAATCACGCTGCGGCGCGTGCAGTTTCTGCTCGTATTGATTGGCTTGTTTATCGCCGGTTATTTAAGTTACCTGAAACTGGCCGCGGCCCCGGCCACCTGTGTCGAAGCCGGGCCCTTCGACTGCAATGTGGTGCTCAACAGCCAATACTCCGAGTTGGCGGGTGTGCCCATCGCCTATCTGGGTTTTGCCGTCTACACGCTCATCGGCCTGGTTATGCTCTTCGAGCGCAAGCTTTCCTTCCTGGAACAATACGGCAGCTTGCTCGTCTTTGGCATCGGGCTCTTCGCCTGGCTGTTCTCGATGTGGCTGGTTTACGTGCAGTTCTTCTTGCTGGAGGCGCTCTGCCCCTGGTGTTTGAGCCACGAGACGAACTTCACGCTACTATTTCTCACCATCGCCTACCGCGTCTACCGCGAAACGGTCGAGGCGGAGGGCTAAGCAGCAAAACGAAAAGGAGCGCGTGGGCGCTCCTCCAAATTCAATCCGTTGCCGAGATTCTTGTCAGGCTTAAGCGCCACGCAGCGTGCGCTGCAAGATCTCCTCTTGTTCTTCCCGATGGCTGTTTCGTGAGTTCTGCGGCTGGCTTTCGAGCGCTTCTTCAGCCTCCTCACTTCGCATCGCCCGTTGGAAGGCCTGCGCCATCGCCGTAGGCAAGTCTTCCTCTTCTTCGTCATCGGCTTCGATTGCCGCCTCTACAAGCGCGGGCTTCATCGACAAATCAATCTGCCTGGGCCGACCGTTCTTTTTGATGACCCGCACTTCGACCTCTTCACCAACAGACGTTACATCGCTGGGCGACTTGACAAAATCATCCGCCATTTCCGAGACATGCACCATGCCCGGGCGTTCCGCCCCGAAGTCCACGAATACGCCAAAGTCCTCAATACGGATCACTTGGCCAGAATAGGTATTGCCACGTTTAATAGTCTGCCAGGGCACCGCCGGCGGCTTATCCATCGTCAGCGCAACGTGGCCGTCGTTCCGAGTTCTGTACACGTAAGCCTTGATCTCAGAGGCCGGCTGAACGACCTCTTCAAATTTGCGGTCTTCTTTTTCACCCAGCTGGGAGATATGCAGCAGCGCATCTTGTCCCGTGCCGATATCGACCAGGGCGCCGTAGATGCCGAGATGCCTCACCGTGCCCGTAACTTCCGCGCCTACTGTCAGCGCACCTGTCTGTTCCGCCATTGTCTTCCCGCTCCTACAATTGAAATGTCCAGCGCCCGCTCACTTATGGCGCGCTACTGATTTGTCGGACAGATTTCCTCGTCGCCGACGCCTTCGCCAACGTAGTCGAATTCACGTTCCACGTAACTGGTGAACTCCAGGAATCCCTGCCATTGGTATAAACTGGCGCAGGTCAGCAATTCCTGCATTTCGGCTTCGCCCAGGTACATCGTGCCGATTATCTGGCTGGTCACGGAGATCGCGCCGGTCGGTGGATTGGCGACGAAGGCGTAGAGGATGAGCGGCACCTCGCTGTAGACCAGCGCCATATAACCTTGCTCGTCGTTGACCTGCTCCCCGCCCAGATAATCCGGCTCGCCATAAATGTCGTAGACGGCGCCGAAGTTCATGATCGGCGCGGTCTGCAACAGGAAAGAAGATACCATATCGCCATCGCGGCTGACCAATTGACAGCAAGCGGGATTCTCCCCTTCGGTAAAGGTGAAGCTTTTGGCTGTACTGCCCTCTTCAGGCGACGGCTCGTCCGAAATCTTGAAGCGATCGTCGCTTTCGATGATGAGCTTGGCATCGCGATAGCGCGTTTCGCCCGGGGTAATGCCATTCCAGCAGGGCGCCGCGCAGGGTTCGCCGCTGATCAAGCTGGTGTCGCTCAGTTTTGTTTCATCAAGCAAGTTGACATCAGCGGAACACGCAGCTAGCGCCACAACCGCAATCAAAGCACATAGGACCAGCAAGGCGCGTTTCATTCAGTTTAACTTTCGTATGTCTTAGTTCGCTAGCAGCAAGGCATCATATCAAAGCCGGCCGGCATTGTAAAGCCAACTCCGGCGCGGGCGCGGCTGCAGCGCTAAGTCTTCGTCAGCGACAATTCGTATACACCGATCGTTCCGCCATATTGGTTCCCGTAACGCGTGGCGATGATGGTATAAGGACCGTTCTCCGGCAGATTGTACGCGCTGATCTGCGAGTCGGTCTTTCTGCCCGATAAACCCAGCGCGGCCGGGTCGCCATCGTCATTCGCGATCAGTTCGCGCCCGCTCGGGCCGATTAAATACAGATTCGTGTCCAAAGCCAGCGTCACCGCAGTCATGCTGATGGTCACGGTTTCGCCGGCGACGCCATCAAACTGATAGACGTCAAAGGTATTGCTGGGGGAAATGGCGCCATTGACCGATGTTCCGCTCGCGATTGCAGGCGCGTCCAGCGCGGCCGCCTGATAGTCGAGTGTCGCGCTGCCGGCGTCAATAAAGCCCGCTTCGCCCGCTACCGCAAAGCCGGACGGCTGCACGGTGAAATTGGTGACCAGGCGCTGGTCCGGCTGCGGCAGATGCCGCATGCGAGCGATCACCACGTCATTGACCTCAATCTGCAGCGTAAAGTTGACCGGCGGCGGAAAGTCAGCGCAGGGATTCTGGTACCAAACTTCCACTTCGTACGTGCCCGGCCGCAAGAATCCTTCCGGCCAATACACAAACGATACCGGAGCGCCGCTGGCCGCCAGCACACAGTTGGCATTGCCCACTTCTTGCAGAATGCCGCCGCTTGTCGCCAGCGGATTGTCATCAAATACCGATTCCCCGGCTGGATCGCGCACCAGGAGTTGCAGGTCCGCGCCGGTGCTCCAGAACAAGCTGACTTCGACATCACCCTGCGGCAGATTCAATGTGCTGACTTGCGGCGCCGCCTGGCCGGTAGGTCCGGTCAAGGTAAGCTGGTAGGGGCCCACTGTTCCGCCCGCCTCTTTAGCATAACGCGTAGCGATAATGGTATGCCTGCCGCCGCTCAGCAAACGCGCGTCCGAAATGCGGGAATTTGTCGTCTCCCCCAAAACAGCATCGTCATTGACATCAACCACGTTTCCAGCGGGATCGACGATTTGCAGCAGCGTATCAAGGCTTCCGCCGGTCGCCTGCATATCCACCGTAATCAACTCGTTGGCGACGCCCTCGAAAGCGTAGGCGACAAAGGGCCGCGCATTGGTGATTTCGCCAACGACAGCTACTTCGCGCGTTATAGGCGTGGCGAGATGTGTACTTAAGTCAAGCGTAGCCGGCAGCAGCGTCACGCTGGATGGCGGATAAACGCCGCCCGGCACGACAGTCGTCGCGCCCTCCGCGCCCACTTCAAAGCGCGCCACGTACACATTCTGCTGCCCCAATACACCCGGAGCGATTGTGTCATTAATCGCGCCGCTCAGTACGCCGTTGACTTCGACATCTACGCTGAAGGGCACAGTCGCCGTCAGCGGATCACAAGCCTGCTCGTAGTAGACGATGATCTCATAGCTGCCGGTCGGCAGGAATCCGGGCTGCCAGGTCGCCGATTCTTGCGGGCTTTCGCTAATCACCGCGCACACACCATTGGCGTCAAAGCCGAAGCCGCCGCCATTATCCGTCGTGCGTGAATTCCAGAACAAGGTCCGCCCAGCGGGGTCGCGCACTTCCAGGTTCAGGTCGGCAGCGCCCGTCCAGGACAAACTGACTTCAATTCCCGCGCCCAGCAAGAGTTGATCAGGCACTTCTGCGGCAGCCACCGACGGCGCGGCGCTTTCCACAGTCGTCATTTCCAAGCCCAGGTCAAAGGACGAGTCTTGGGCGACGCCGCCCGGCGCGAAAAATATCAAGACAATATAGCGGCCGCCGCTGCCGATCGCGGCCTCAACTTGCGCTGACGAAGCGCTCGTGCTGGCCTGTCCAATGGTATTGCCATTGACATCGCTGACATGTAACGAAAGCTCAGCGCCCGACACATTGCCAAGCGTTAGGCTGGCGGTACTGTCAGCCGGCGCGTCAAAAGCGTAAGTGACGGCGCCTTGGTCAACTGCGATAGCGCCGGACAAGACGCTGCCCGCCGCTAAAACCCGGCTGCCATCCTGCGCCAGCACCGAAACCGGCGCCAGCATTACGAGACTCAGCGACAGCATTAGCCATATGCAGGTATGCCGCCTGTTTTGTAGGTATTGGGACATCGTGAGTCCTCCCGCTTGAATCTCGCTGCGCCAGAAAGTGTACCCGCATCTGGAGACGCTCGCCACACGATCAGCCGACGCCTCTTCTACGCTCTTTGCCCGCGCAACGCCCCGACTGTTGGGACAAAATAGCGACGCCGTTTTCCGCCATCTGGCGCAAATGCTTGGTTTGCGGCGCATTGCTGCGCAGAATGCCATGATTCTACAAGCAAAATCCGCCCACTACAATTCATAATAGCGCGTTTCGCAGGCCGCAGAAAATGCGCTAAGGTATTTCTGAAAGCCAAAAGCGAAACGGGCAGAAAAATCATGGGCACAATAAGAACTTTCATACTTTTACTGGCGACAATCTCGATTGCAGCGCTTCCCGCTCAGGCGCAGCGCAGTTCCGAGGTCTCGCACGTCGTGCGGCCCGGCGAGACTCTGGGCCACATCGCGCAGCTTTACGGCCTCAGCGTCTACCAGCTGGCGGCCCTCAATGACATCGGCAATGCCCACCTCATTTATACCTGGCAGCGGCTGTCTTTGCCTGCGGAGACCGCGCCATTTGAAGCGGCCTCCGTTTCCGCGGGCAGGCACAGGGTGCAACCCGGCGAATCGCTCGGCAGCATCGCCGAGTTGTACGGCATCAACCTGTTCGAGCTGCAATTAGCCAACGACATCTTTAGCGGCTGGATCTACCCCGGCGATGTACTGGTGCTGCCCGGTCAAGGCGCTGCTGACGAGGCCGAGGTCGCGGAGCAAGACCCGCCGGCGCCAGAAGCCGCGCAAGCCAGTGGACAAACGCACATCGTCCGCCGGGGCGAAACGCTGGCATTAATCGCCACGCAATACGGCGTCAATTTGTACGACCTGCAAATGCTGAACAACAATTACCACGGCTGGATTTATCCGGGCCAGGAATTGCTGCTGCCGGCCACGGACGGCGAGCCAGCGCCAATTGTCTCTGATCCGACGCCGGACACAGAAGTCGTCCCGCAACCCAGCGCCAGCGAATATACGCATATTGTGCGAATAGGCGACACCTTGGGCAAGATTGCCGTCGCGTATGGGGTCAGCGTCTTCGACTTGCAAGCTATCAACGACATCAGGTCGTTCTGGATCTACCCGGGCCAGGAATTGGTGATTCCGGCCGGCGGCGCCCCGCCCGAGGAGAATAGCGCCCCGCCCGCGCAGCCGGCCAAGCCGGAAGGTCCCGCGACTCGGGCCCAGCCCAGCACCCATACGGTTGAACGCGGCGAAACCCTGTTCAGCATCGCTCAAAAATACAATCTGTCGGTCGATCTGTTGATGTCGGCCAACGGCATCAGCGACCCGCGCCGCGTCCACTCCGGCCTCGTGTTGCGCGTCTCTGACCTGGAATCGGCTAGTCCCCCGCCGCAAGCCACCAACACGGGCTCGACGCCGGCGCCGTCGTCCAGCAACATCACACGCGAGAAATACGTCGTGCTGCCGGGCGAGTACTTGTCGACCATCGGCTCGAAGTTAGGCATGAACTGGCTGGCGATCGCGGCGATCAACGGGATAAGCAACCCCGATTCGCTGCACGCGGGCGCCGTGCTTCAAATCCCGACGCGCGAAGAGGCCGCCCGCTATGGTCCGGTGCGCCCTGTCAGAGTCGATCCTGGCGCGCAAATTGGCGTCGGCCGTGAAATCGTGATCATACTGAGCACACAGACGGCCTATGCCTATGAGAACGGTGTCTTGCAGCGCAGCGCGATTATGTCCAGCGGCTTGCCAGACACGCCCACCGTGAAAGGCAACTTCAAAATCACGCGCAAACTGCCGTCCCGCCATATGGTTGGTCCGGATTACGATCTGCCGGGTGTGCCCTGGGTCAGCTATTTCTTCGCCGGCTACGCCATCCACGGCACCTACTGGCACAACAACTTCGGCACGCCGATGAGCCACGGCTGCGTCAACATGACCACAGCCGACGCCAAATGGTTCTACGATTTCGCGCCGGTGGGCACGCCGGTGCACGTCCGCGACTAAGCGTTGACCTTCACGCCGTCGAGCCCCAGTTCGGCGGCGTGATCCTGCATGGCCTTCAGCACCAGCGGGATATGAAACTCCCAGACATCCACGCCCAAGATCGCGCAGCCGTCAATCACATCCTGCCGGTTGACGCCGGCGGCGAAAGCTTTGTCCTTCCATTTCTTGCGAATGCTCCTGACCTTTACGTCGCGGATGTCTTTACTGGGCCGCACCAGCGCTACAGCCGTAATCAAGCCGGTCAGCTCGTCCACGGCGTAGAGCGCCTTGTCGCGCAGGGTCACGCGATCGTCCGCCGCCAGCGGGCCGTGACTGAGAATCGTGCGGATGTCTTCCTCGCCCAGCCCGCGCTCGCGCAATATCGGCGCGCCGTCCATGGGGTGCTGCTCCAGCGAAGGATGGATCTCCCAGTCAAAGTCGTGCAGCAAGCCGGCCAATCCCCAGGCGTCGGGGTCTTCGTCATAATGGCGGGCGTATTCGCGCATGGCGAACTCGACCGCCAGCATGTGCTTGCGCAGCGATTCCGATTGCACAAATTCGCAGACGATTTCGTAGGCTGATTGTCGATCCAAGATCTTTCTCCTTTATTTCGGCCAAGTTTCTGGGAAGTCCCTTTGTACTGATTTCACCACAAATACACAACGGCCACAACGGACACAAAGTTCTGGTTTAGGAATTGTCCTTCGCTTCAGCAATTTGCACTAGACACTGTTTGGCTTGTCGCAGAATTTCAGTCTAATGTATACGGCTGGACGAGTTCATTACACCATAGGGCATTTCCTCTGTGCTCTCTGTGGTCTCTGTGGTTAAATTTCAGCTCAGATCCATTTGCCGCAGCGAAGTAAAGGAGCGAAACATGGCTAAGGAAGCGCGCGAGCTGGAGCAAGCCTTTCTCAGTTCGCTTGTCGATGAGACTGGCGAAGGTCTCGCGGAATGGATGCGGACTTTGGAATCGGCCGGCCTGCAAAAGAACAATGAAATCGTCAAATGGCTAAAGAGCGAGAAAGCCTTCAACCATATGCAAGCCTCGATGCTGGCGGGCATATTCCTCAACGACGGCGAACCCGTCTTTCATTATCCAACACTATTCCGCAAATTGTTCGCGGGCAAAGAGAAGCAGCGACCGCTTTATGACGCGATTGCCGCTGCGCTGCATGCGGAATTGCCCAGCATGCTCTTCATACCTACCAAGACTTATGTCTCGCTTGAGGACGATCGCGTATTCGGTTGCGCCAAAATCAACAAGACCAATATCCGCGTCGGTCTGGATTTGGGCGACGAAGCCTTCGGCGATTATGTACGCAAGGGCGTGGGTCTGGGCGCCATGCCCAATATCACTCACATGGTTGAGCTAAAGGATGCGGCGCAGATCGACGGCCGCCTCGCCGCCTATACGCGTCAAGCCTACGAGCGTGCGCACGGCGACTGAGCGAGCGGCCGGCTGACATAGGTCGCTGCGCTATCCCTTGACCGCGCCGAAAGTGATGCCGCGGATTAAGTACTTCTGCGCGAACAAGGCGAAGACGATCATCGGCAGGATCATCACCACGCTCATAGCGGCCATCGGGCCCCACTGAATGCCCTTGTCGCTGACAAATCCCGCGACCGCAATCGACAGCACGCTGGCTTTCCGCCGCGCCACGCTTGATGCGATCAGGAATTCGTTCCAGGACAAGAAGGCTGTCAATATCGCTGCCGCCGAGACGCTCGGCATCACAATCGGCAAGACGACGCGCCAAAATCGCTGCCAGACGCTGGCGCCATCCACCACCGCCGCTTCTTCGATTTCTTGCGGCAAATCTTGAAAGACCACCAGCATCAACCAGGTCACGAAGGGTATGGTGATGCCCAGCTGGCCGATGATAATCGCCCAGACGGTATCCAGCAGGTCAAACTCCCGCATCACCAGGAAGAAGGGAATAACCGTGGTCACGCGCGGATAAAAGCGAATGAACAAGAAGATGAATGTCACGCCGGCCAAAACGCGGGCCGCAAGCCGCATCCGCGCCAGCCCATAGGCCGCCAAGGTACCGCTGATGATGGTGATGCCCGTCGTCCAAAGCGTCACGGTCAAGCTGTTTCGGAAGTGACGAAAGGTCTTGCTGTCCTCGAACAAATCGCGGTAATGCTCAAGCGTAACTTCGGTCGGCAGGATGGTCGGCGGCACGGTCAAGAATTCGCGCGGCAATTTTACGCTGTTGATGACCAGGTACACCAGAGGAACCATTACGACTGTGCAGGCGCAAAGCAAGATGAGGCCATGAAACCAGGAGAGGAGCCGCTGCTTGTTTGATCTTCGCCGGTTCATGCCGCTATCTCTCAAGCGCTCTTGTCTCGATTAACATATTTGGTGTCCGTTGTCCAATAAGATCCGCTGTGTACTTGTCAGCGCTTCGCCGAGATGCTCTCGATAACGCGCCTTGATCTCCAGGACGATATCGCCTTCGTAGTCGTTCAGGCGCTCAAAAGCCTCGGCGAAAGGAAGCGCGCCCCAGCCCGGCGGCAGATGCAGATCGGCTTCGCCATAGGGCAAACGATAGCCTTCGTAATCGACACCCGAGTCCAACTTGCCGAAATTATCGTTGATATGCAGATGACAAACCCAGGGGGCCGCGGTCCTTATCGCCTCAAGATAGTCCTCTCCCAAGGCCTGAGTCGCCAGATACAAGTGTCCCAGATCCAGCGTAATGCGAACATTGGCGTGATTCACTGCCCCTGCCTGCCGCACGATCCCCGATGTCCGCATCCGCGCATGATACTTGGCCAAGTCCTCGCGAGCCTTGCCCTGCTCCTTCAGCACCCGGTACTCCCACAAGTGCGGGTCGCCATTTTCCACGCCGATGACCACGCCTAAATCTCCGGCTATCGGCGCCAATTTGCGCAGCGCAGCCGCCTCGCGCTCAGCCCCGCGCGCCAGCTCGTCGTCGCTTGGCAAGGGCGCCATCCCGGTTCGAGCCGCGTCCAATGCTTGCAGGCCGCTGTGATAAACCAAAACCTTCGCGCCAATCGCGCCGCAAAAGCGCACGCATGCCTCCAGCACGCGATACTCCAAGTCCGGGTCTGGGCCAAATGCCAGATTGGTCCGCCCCGGCGCGTGTACAGAATAGCGCATGTCAAAGGGCGCGAGCGTCTCGCGAATCGCTTCGACCCGCTGCGGGATGAGCTCGCCGTTTATGATGACGTTCAAGCTGGGCAGCGACAGTTCCGCCAGCGTATATCCGGCGGACTGCGCCTCAGCCAGCGTTTCGATCAGAACTTGCCGACTGCCGTCCACCTTTGTGTCCGGTATATCAATTCCCAGAGCATGTACTTTCATAGCAAATATTCTTAGTGGTTCCAAGTAAGTGATCCGAACTCTGCCAAATAAGCCACCAACAACAGCGCGTCACCCTTCCCTGATGATTCGGGAAGCCTGCCATAGAGATGGTGGGAGAGGGCCGGGGATGGGGTAGAACTGCTGTACTTGGTCATCACCAATCCCGGCGTTGATACCAAAACACCAGGCCAATCGACAAACTGGCGAATAGCATGAAGAGCCAGGAGGATGCCGCCGCCGCGCCAAAGTTAAAGCTGCGCAGTCCCAAGGTGTAGATGTAATAAGTCAAGGTGTAAGTGCTGTAGCCGGGCCCGCCAAATGTCAAGGAGTAAATCGAGTCCAACGACAGCAGCGACTCGAGCATGCGGAAAACCAGCGTCAAAAGCAGCAGCGGCATCAGCAGCGGCAGCTCAACGTATAAGAAGGTCTTCCAGCGAGACGCGCCGTCGATCGCCGCCACCTCCAGCAGGTCGTCCGGGATGCTCGCGATGGCCGCGCCCACGACCAGCATTACAAAGGGCGTCCACTGCCAGGTGTCCAGCAGAATCACCGAGACCAGCGCCCAATCCGCCGTCGCCAACCATTGCGGCCCCTGGATGCCGATCATGCTGAGCAGGTGATTTACCAAGCCGGCGCGCGAATTGAGCAGGATCCGCCACAGCGTTCCCGCGGCCACCGGCGCAATAACCATCGGCAAAATGAGCAGCGTGCGCACCGCCCGCATGCGCCAGCTTGACCCCATCGTCAAATAGGCCAGGCAAATGCCCAGTGTCATCTGCAGGATCAGCGCGCCGCCGGTGATGGTGATGCTGTTGCGTACCGAGCGCCTGAAGGTATCGTCCGCCAACTCATGTCGAAAGTTATCCAGGCCCACGTATCCCTTGGGCGTCTGCGACTCGGTCAGCACCCAGTCCTGCACGGAAAGCACAGCTGAATAGGCGAGCGGATAAAACTGCACCGCCACCACGATGAGAAAGGCCGGTATCACAAAGGCTACCAGCCAAGGCAAATCGTGGCGGCGATGCCAGGTTGATCTCTTCTTGTCGCTCGCGGAGACCGCAGTCGAACTCATCGCATCACGGTTCTAGTCGCTTTTCACGGCGGCTGCTGTGGAATAACTGTCAAGTTGGTATCGAGCAGCAAGAAGGGCGGGAGCCCATGACCCCCGCCCGAAATCACTAACCTTCTTGCATCTGACCCTGCGCCGCAGCCGATTGCACCAGACCTTCCGGCACCTCCAGCTCGGACCAATCAGCGAGTGTATTCGCCAGCATCGTCTCCACGTCCACCGCGTCAATGACGAATTCGCCCATGTGACGGAAGAAGATCTCGAAGGCCGCGAATATCCAGGGCACCGATTCCGCGCGATTCAGGTTGGCCACCATGTTCGGGAAGTCGTGGCCGTACTGCTCTACCAGCTCGGGATCTTCGTAAGTGCTCAGGAAAGGCGAGCCAACACCCAACTCAACGAACCGCCGCTTGGCCTCTTCTTCGTTGATGTAATGCTTGACCCATTCCCAGGCCGCGTCGGGATTCTCGCTGAAACCGGATATGAACAGATTCCAGGCCGAAAGGAAGGGGAAGCCCGGCCCCGGGAAGGGCGCGGTCGCCCAATTGTCAACCACCAGCGAAGCGTCCGGATTCTGCGCGTCCGCCCGCACAAAGCTCACCCAGCAAATCATGGTGGCGGCATTGCCCGTCAAGAAGACCGAGTTGGCTTCGTCGATGCTCAGGCCGGTCGCGCCTTCGGGATTGTAATCCAGCAGGCTCTTCATCTGATTCAGCGCCGCCACAGCTTGATCATGATCCAGGGCGTAGTTGCCCTCGGCATCCACCAGGTAGCTGTCATACATGCCCAGGAAGATGGCGGGCGTCTGCTCGTAGGCGCCAAATGCGAAGACGTTCGGCGCGACATCCGTGCCTTCCAGATGGGCATCCAGCACGTCCAGCGCCACGAAGAACTCGTCCCAGGTCTCCCAATCCGCCGAGATACCGGCTTCCTCGAAGATATCGGTGCGATAGATCAGCCCATAGGCATCTGCGCTATAAGGGACGCCGATGCGATTGCCATCGAAGTACGCCGACGGACCCGGCTTCACCAGCCCGGGGATATAGCTGGGATCCCACATATCGCGCTCGATCAGCTCGTCCAGCGAATGCATATGGTTCCAGACGCTGCCGATCCAGAAGTCGCCCGAGATCACGTCGAATTCGCCCGTGCCCGTGCTCAAATCGGTGATGTTGTTCTGCACCAAGACCACAAAGGGCGAGGCCACAATCTCGAGCTCGATGCCGGTCATTTCTTCAAAGCCCGGCTCCAGCTGCTCGGCGCCGATGTCGTAGGTGCCGGACTGCATGAAGTTGGTAACAATCTCGACGCCGGCGTGGGGCATGTCCTGCGCCAGCGCGCTGCCCAGCGGCAGCAGGGCGATGATGAACAGGAATAGTAGTACTCTCTTCATTTTCTCTACCTCACTTTTCGATTGATATGAACGAATACAAGTTGAAGTGACCTGCCTGCTGAATGGCGATATTCACCTCCCGTTGGCTGAGCGGATGGGCTGTGGCTGCGGCGTGATTTCGATTGGCGGGATTATAGCGGGTTCGGGTGGGGGTTGCGAATTTGGGGGAGCTTGTGCGGGGAGATGGGTTTGGCGAGTTGAAAGGCACATTCAGCGGGTTTGAGATGAGCCCAGCAAACTTGATGTGCGAATAAGCGACTACTGGAGCAGTCTACTCATTGTAGTCAGGCAATGAAAGTTGGCGCGGAGAGTTGTCTACCAGATCTGAATCATCGTCCGCTTCCGGTTGAAAATAGGGAGAAATGTCAGAGATTGTCGAGTCGAATCCACAGAATGGACAGATTTCGTTGCTATCTTCTTGACCAAAGTCGCGAATAAAAAACTCGCTACAGTTTGGACACGATCTTAACTTTTCGTTGATAAATGCTTTTGTATCGATTTGTCCCGCCATGATTCGTGCGAGCCGAATGTCCTTGACACCGTATAGTTTTACCTTGTTTCCCGTTGTCGATGTGATTCGCCCGAGATCTGAGATTATGCCCAAGTCCTTCCATCGCTTGATTCTACTCCGCGTTGAAGCCTGCTTTTCTCTGAAAATGTTGTTCGCAAGATAACGTATTGTAAAATCAATCTGATGCGCTGGATTGCCAATACGCCGAAACGAATTCAAATCCTGTACACTAAACAATTCGTCTCCCAAGTATTTGCAATACGATTCCAACCCATTGTAAATTCCGAAAACGGTGAGGTTCGCACTTCCACTGTCAAGCTCCATCTGCTCAGTAATGATATGATCGCATAGTCTAATCAAGTCTCTAGGTGACCCCTGTGCAAACGCAACAACGATTTCATCGATACCAAATGACGGCAAAGATTCAGACACCGAATCCAGTTTGCTTACGCGTCTATCGCTGAAAGCCTTCACACGCTTTGACAGCAATTGCATTAGCGCGTTCTTCCTCCATTCGAGTTTTCTATAGGGAGTTCTGTCAGGTCTGCCAACCTTTCGAAATAAGCGTTCCATCTCTATGGGAAGAAAGAACTTAAACCCGATTCCGTGCGTCTCCAATATGTTTAGACTTCGGATTAGTGGTTCTATAATACGGAATGACTCCAAGGGTTTATTACCTGCGTACGCCGTCTCATCTACTTTGTCGACCAGAACATAAACCGATCTGAATCCTATTTTCTTTGCAAAATCGACTAGCAATTCAAGTTCATACTTGGGTTCAAAGGCGTCCACGGTACTGGCAGACTCCGTAACATCAACGACATCCTGACCCAGAACCAATTGAGAAAGACTTGACGCACCAGCTTCCAGAGGTACACGGTACTTGTTGACAAAATCTGCGATCTTATCAGATAAGCTCTTGAGGGAGTTCAGAGTGGCATTCAATTCTGAAAACTTCAAGTTACCCAAGTGCCTATTTATCAGACGAGCCAGCATGGATTTCTCAGACCTTGACAGTCGGTCTTTCAAAGCAGGTTGGTCGTAGATTTCCACGAGAATACCCAACATTCCAATCCGTAGAATGCGGCGAACGTGATCTTCTAACGTTACTTCTCTGGCCTTACTGATACCAAAGAAATCGAAATCTACATAAGTCAATGAAAGTACGTTTCGCGCACGACACCGGTTCTCAATCATTATCCTTTGAGCTGTCTTGCCACCTCCCCGAGGAGCAAATACAAAGAAGGGTTTCGGGAAATCGGCATTCCCAAATACCGCAGGGAAAAACGGCGGCTCAACAAAGTACTCTGGCAGCCGCCTCTCGTCATCGGCATTTGTCAATGCAAAAGGATCTTCGGTGAATCCAAGGTTATGTACAAATTGCGTCTTATCTGTCATTTCTGCGTGATCCAATCCTCTCCTTTGCAGGTCAACCTCAGATTGAGCATATCGGGCCTGTAATCATACGGTAGATGACCGATTGGACAGAAAACTCCACCATAAACATACATTCTATATGAACAGATCTGACTGGAAAAGTACGAAGCGCGACCATCCAGTCGCCACTCCCGCCCCAGTCCATGCTAGCCTGCTCACAGCGTGCACATTACCAACCGCATCCGCCGAGCCGCATTCTCATAAAACCGGCTTTATGACACAAAAAATATTTTCGACTCTTATGAGAATCGATTCTCATAAAGCTCGCGCGACCGCCAACCCCCTACTCCGCGATGCCACCCTCGGTCATCGCGTGAGCATCCAGCGCCGCGTCCAGCTCTGCCGCTTCCATCAAGCCCAGCTCCAGCACCACCTGGCGCACGCTCTTGCCTTCCGCCAGCGCCTGCTTCGCCACCTTGGCGCCATTGTTGTAGCCGATGATGGGATTCAGCGCCGTCACCAGAATCGGATTGCGCGACAGCCAGCTCTCCGCCCGCTCGCGATTGACCGCCAGGCCCGCCATCAGCTTGTCCGTGAAGGCGCCGACCGCGCCGATCATCACCTGCATCATCTCGTTCAGGTTATGCGCGATAACCGGCATCATCACGTTGAGCTCGAACTGCCCGGCCGCGCCGCAGAGGTTGACGGTACTGTCGTTGCCCATCACGTGGTACATGGCCTGATTCAGCATCTCCGCCAGCACCGGGTTGACCTTGCCCGGCATGATTGACGAGCCCGGCTGCACGGTCGGTGGCGTCAGCTCGGCGATGCCGGTGGTCGGCCCGGCTGACAGCAGGCGCAGATCGTTGGCGATGCGCGTGAATTCCATGGCCAGGTTGCGCAGCGCCGCAGAGAAAAAGACCGCGTCCCCCATCGATTGCATCGACTCGAAGAGGTCGTCGCTCTCATACAGGCTGATGCCGCTCAACGCCGACAGCTTGGCCACCATGCGCGCGTGATATTGCGGATGCGCGTTCAAGCCGGTGCCGGCCGCCGTCCCGCCGATTCCCAACCGCCGCAGTCCCTCGGCCGCGACTACTACTTTGTGGCTTCCGCGCTCGATGGCTGTCGCCCAGGCGCCGACCTCCTGGCCCAGGCGAATCGGCACCGCGTCCTGCAGATGGGTCCGTCCCGTCTTGACCACATCGTCCCATTCGGCCGCCTTGCCCCGCGTCACGGCGACGAAGCGCGCGAGCGTCTCCAGCAGCTCGTCCAGCCGCCAGAGCGCGCCCAGCCGAATCGCCGTCGGGATAGTGTCGTTGGTCGATTGCGCCATGTTGACGTGATCGTTGGGATGCACGGGCTTGTCCGCCGCGTCCACCGCGTAGCCGAGAATCTGATTGGCGCGGTTGGCCATCACCTCGTTGGCGTTCATATTGTGGCTGGTGCCGGCGCCCGCTTGAAAGGGATCGACCACGAAGTGCTGGTGATGCTGCCCGTCCAGGATCTCGTCGCCGGCCTGGATGATCGCCGCCGCCAGCTCCGCGTCGAGCAAGCCCAACTCCATATTGACCTCGGCGGCCGCCCGCTTGATCAGCGCGATGCTCCAGATGAAGGCGGGCAGGGGCTTCATGCCCGTGATGGGGAAGTTCTCCAGCGCGCGCTGCGTCTGCGCGGCGTAGAGCGCTTCCCGCGGCACCCGCACCTCGCCTATCGAATCCGCCTCAATACGATACTCAGTCATCGGATCATCTCCTGTCAGCCAGCGTCAAATAGCAAAAGAGCGCCACAATTGTAGCGCCCTTCAAACTGAAAGAGAATTACTCTTTGCAATCAGTTACGCTCCCCTCTCTGATGCTTCGGAGAGGGGCTGGGGGAGAGCTTAGGCGGCGGCCAGGTACAACTCGCCGACCCGCTCCCAGTTGATCACATTGAAGAAAGCGGCGATATAGTCCGCGCGCCGATTCTGATAGTGGAGGTAGTAGGCATGCTCCCAGACGTCGATGCCGAGAATGGGCGTCATCCCCTGCATCAGGGGCGTGTCCTGGTTGGGCGTCGTGCTGATGCTGAGCGCGCCTTGGTCCGCTGCCAGCCAGGCCCAGCCCGAGCCGAAGACGCCGCCGGCCGCCGCCGCGTAGGACTCTTGAAAGCCGGCGAAGCTGCCAAAGGCGCTGCCGATCGCGTCAGCCAGCGCGCCGCTCGGTTCGCCGCCGCCGTCCGGGCTCATGATCTGCCAGAAGAGGCTGTGATTCGCGTAGCCGCCGCCGTTGTTTCTTACTGCTGTGCGGATGTCTTCCGGCACGGCCTCCAAATCAGCGAGGATGTCTTCAATGCTTTTGCCGACCAGATCGCTGCCTTCGATCGCCGCATTGAGCTTGTTGGTGTAGCCGGCGTGATGTTTGCCGTGGTGGATGCCCATGGTACCGGCATCAATATAGGGTTCGAGCGCGTCTTCAGCGTATGGCAACTCCGGCAACTCAAAGGGCCAGCTGTCGCTATGGGTTTGAGCTGTCTGTCGCTCTTGGGCGCTGATACCAATTGGCGCGCCCGCCAGCCCAGCGCTAATACTTCCCGCCGCCGCCAACTTCAAGACGTCGCGGCGGCTCATGCCTTGATTCATAGGGGCCATGACATGTCCTCCCATCATGTAGCAGAATACAGCGTACGGTCTGGTACGCTGCATTTAATTTGTTGCCCGGAATCAGCCTGCCGCAGCGTAAAGCTCGGCCACCTTGTCCCAGTTGATCACGTTGAAGAAGGCGGCGATGTAATCGGGACGGCGATTCTGGTAGTTCAGGTAGTAGGCGTGTTCCCAGACATCAATGCCGAGAATGGGTGACTTGCCTTCCATCAGCGGCGTATCCTGGTTGGGCGTCGATGTGACGCTGACGGCGCCGCCATCAGCCACCAGCCAGGCCCAGCCGGAGCCGAAGCGCGTCGCCGCCGCCGCGGAGAAGGCCGACTGAAAATCGCCGAAACTGCCAAAGGCGCTGTTGATCGCGTCCGCCAAGGCGCCGCTGGGTTCGCCGCCGCCGTTGGGACCCATGATCTGCCAGAACAGGTTGTGGTTGGCGTAGCCGCCGCCGTTGTTGCGTACGGCTGTACGGATGCCTTCCGGAACTGCCGACAGGTCGCCGAGGATCTCTTCGATAGACTTGCCTTCAAGATCAGTGCCGCCGACAGCGCCATTCAGATTGGCGGTGTAGCTGGCATGATGCTTGCCGTGGTGAATACCCATAGTGCGGGCATCAATATGGGGCGCAAGCGCGTCCTCTGCATAGGGAAGAGAAGGTAATTCAAAGGCCATGACTCTACTCGCTCCTAATGTACTTGTGGATTCGAACGATATTCACCGACATTCTAACACGCCAGACCGCGTTATCGCCAACAGTCTGGACTAAGGCCGGCGCAAGACTTCCCCAAATTGTACTCGCAGAAGCGCGAACTTCCTAGACCACGTGCGTGGCGCTGGCCTGCCCCGTTTGATTCCGACTTGTTTTCTGAAGGATTCGCGCAATGATAAAGGCTTGTGTCATGGGAGAGCAGTCCTTGCAAGCGAAAGCAGCTTCAGGCGTCCAAACAACCCCCTACCGCGCCTATTTCGTGATTCTGCTGGCTGTCGTCGCCACATCGTCGGCGGCCATACTCATCCGCTACGCTCTGGACGCCGCCATGCCGCCGCTGCTGATTGCCGCCGCGCGCCTCGCCATCGCCGCCCTTGTGCTGACGCCGCTGGCGCTCCGAAGGCATATTCACCAAGTGGCCAAATTGTCACGGCAAGACCTCTCGCTGATCATCCTCTCCGGGCTCTGCCTGGCCATTCACTTCACTGCCTGGGTATCGTCGCTGCAATACACAACAGTCCTTGTGAGCGTCGTTATCGTCTCGACCGGCCCAATCTGGGTCGCGATTCTCGAAGTGCTGTTTCTTCATATTCGGCTGTCGCGATTGGTCGTCGCCGGTTTGATCATTGCGCTCGCCGGCGGCATCATCATCGGCATTCCCATCAACGCCGGGGCTGAATTGACGGCGCGCGGCGCGGACGACCTGAGCGCCACGGCGACAGGCGCGCTGCTGGCCTGGATCGGCGCGCTGTCCGTATCAGTCTATATGTTGATTGGGCGGGTGCTGCGGGCTCGGCTGCCCGTCATTCCCTACGTTTGGCTGGTCTACAGCGTGGCGGCCATCTGCGGCTGCGCGGTAATCTTGCTGACGTCGACGCGCGTAACCGGCTACGCCGCAGAGGGCTACGTTGTGCTGCTGGCCATGGGCTTGATACCGCAGTTGCTGGGGCACTCCTCGTTGAATTATCTGCTGGAGTACTTTCCCGCTGCGCTGGTCAGCATGTTTTCCCAGCTTGAGCCGCTGGGCAGCGCGCTATTGGCATTAGTGCTTTTTCGCGAATTGCCGCCGGAACAGCAGATTGCAGGCAGCATAATCATCGTTATCGGCGTATTGCTCGCCAGCCGCGGAGAGATCCGCCAATCGAAAGTCAAGCGCGATGATCCGGACTAGCGTACTGCCGCCTTCTACCGCGCAAATTGGCATCTTAGTCGCCATATCAATCTTCGCCTGGTCATTCGGCCCGATTTGCGTTCGTTACGCTTTCCAATACGATATGCCGCCGGCGCTGGTAGCCTTCGGGCGCATGTTCACCGGCACGGTCATGTTTGCCCCCTATATCTGGTATCGGGGCCGACAGGAAATCAGGCAAATGCCGTCCCGCAGTCGCTGGCTGGCCGTGGCCGCCGGCACACTTTTCGGCATCAATATCACGTTGATGGCGACATCGCTTACGCATATAAGCATCATGATCAATCAGGCGCTGATCGCGACCATTCCCATCTGGGTGGCGGTCTTTGAAGTCACGCTGCTAAAGGGCACACTCAGCCGCGCCATCTGGGCGGGAATCGGCGTGGCGCTGGCGGGCGGACTGGTCGTGGCCTTCGCCAGCTCCGGCGCGCCCGTCATCAGCGACGACGCCAACCCGGGTTTGGGCGTGCTACTGGCAGCGATCAGCGCATGCTCCGCCGCTCTCTATATCACCATCGGCCGCACGGTCCGTTCGACGACATCATTCATACCCTATATCTGGTTGGTGTATACAGCCGGCTCAGCCGTGACTTTGCTGATAATTGGCCTGAGCCGAGTGTCGCTAGTCGGTTACGATATTCGCGGCTATTTGTGGGTGCTGCTGCTGGCGATTCTCGCGCAGATCATCGGCCACGGCGCGCTTAATTTCGCGCTGAAATATGTGTCGCCCACCGTGATTACGGTGACTGCCCAGGTCATGCCCGTCCTGGCCGCTTTCTGGGCTTTTGTAATCTTCAGCGAGATTCCTACCTCGTGGCAAGCGCTGGGCAGCGCCCTGCTGTTGCTGGGGGTTACGATTGTGCTGCGGGGTCAGCGGCGGGGTCCGACAGATTGAAGCCCGCGAAGCTGCTCGAGCCCGGAATCAAGTCGAATGCCGGTAGGGAATCAGACACGATTAGACTGGCCGACAGCCGGTAGAGCGTACCGTCCTTGATCAGCTCCTGGATCGTGTAATCCGCCAGCAGCCGCAAGTCAATGTCATTGTAGGGCAGCCCGATGGCATAGTAGGAGCGGCTATACCAGCGTTCGGTCAGACGCAATGCGTTGGGATTCGCTTCCAGATGCGCCAGCAGCTCCAGGTTGTCCGCATAAATGGCGTTGGCGTTGTTGTAATTCAGCAGGGTCAGGGCCGCGTCGCGTTCAGTCGTTTGGATATAGCGCACAGTGGCATTGATGCTATCTGCCCAGGCTTGGGCTCGTTCTCGCGCCGTGTCGTCGCCTAGCAGAATGCCGACAAAGCGTCCGCGCAAGTCATTGAAGCCTCGTATACCAGAATTTGCGCGCACCATTAGCCGATCGCCGTGCAGCAGGTAGGGCATGGAGAAGTCCATCTGGCCGGCCAGGTTCCAGTCCGGCTTCATGCCGAATACGAGGTCCGCCTGCCCACTGTTGAGCAGGCCGGCGGCGGATCCGGAATCACCGGATACAATCTCGAGCGCGACGCCCCAACGCCGCGCCAGCTCGGCGGCTAGCGCGCGGTTCAGCATATTCAGGCTGCCAGTCGCCGATCCGGGCGCCGTATCTGTAATTCCGCCGACGCGGAGCCTGCCCGTGCTTCTGATTCGCGGCAGCGCGTAAGTCGCCGGATAGACAATCTCATCGGCGAACTGCGACGGCAGCGCTTCTTCGCCGAGGCCGGACCAGATGGCGAAGACATCCGGATTATAAGACTCGTCGGGAAAGTATTCGCGAAAGAGTACATCCAGTTCGCCCTCACGAGCCAAAAGCTGAATCGTCTTGCTGAGGGCGTCGCGCAAGGGCGCGTCCTGGCGTCTGACCGCGAAGGCTCTTGGTTCAACCGAAACCGCTTCGTCCAGGATACGGACCGATTCCTCGAGATCCGCCGTGACCCGGTTCAGCGCCTGCTTCTCAGCGACTACAGCGCTGATTTCTCCGCGCATCACAGCGGCGACCGCCCGGTCCAGCGTCAAATAGGGCTGCAAGTTTAATGTCCCGCCAGTCTGCGCGCTCCAGATTTCTGTCGCCTTTTCCGCGCGAGTCCCAAGCACATAGCCTAGCGGCTGATCGAGCAAATCTGAACGCGCCTGGAAGGGGCTGTCTCCACGCAGCAGCAGCGCCTGCGCGCCTTGCAAATAGGTCTGGCTAAACTCAAGCTCGGCGTCACTGTCGCGATAACGAACGATGGCCGAGGCCAGCGCATGAACCTCGCCGCGATTCAACATTTCCAGCGCATTCTGTCGCGTCACCTGCACGAATTCCAGTTCGCTATCCCATTCGGCAGCGACTTTGCGAAGCAGATCGATGTCGAAACCGCGCAGCTCGCCCTGGAAGGTGAATTCACTATAAGGCGGATCGTTATAGAGCAGGCCCACGCGCAAGACGCCGGTCGCCGTGATCTCGGCAATTGCCGATTCGGCGTGCAAGAAGTCGGCCTGTTCGTCGACGGTTGCCGCAGGCGCCAGCGTCGGTACGGCCAGCGTGGGGACGGGTGGATCATCCTGCGCTAGCAGACTTGACGCGACAAGCCCAAGCAAGAGAAAAGCAGCGAATGTCGCTATGGTTCGCAGCATTATGGATCAGCCGTAGAGGTCATTGTCATGAATATAGGCTAGCACGGCATCCGGAACCAGATAACGAACGCTGCGTTTCGCGCGCAGGCGGCTGACAACGACGGTGGACGACAGCCAGACGCTTAGCATTGGCACGTCCACAATATCGACCTTTTCGGATAGACCGGGCAAGACATCATCGTGCATATTTGGCGTGATGTCTTCATCGGCCCGTTTCATCACAGCCAGGCGACAGCAGCGATAGAGTTCCGGCGCGCGCTCCCAGGTGGGCAGTGCGCGCAGATTGTCGCCGCCCATGACGAAGTACAAGTCGGCGCGGGGGTACTGCTCGCGTATCAGTTTGACCGTGTCGGCGGAATAATGCGGGCCATTGCGATCGATATCCACGCGCGAAATGCTGAAGTTGGGATTGTCATTGATGGCCAGCCCCAGCATGGCCAATCGGTGAACGACCGGCAGGCGCAATTCGCCGCGTTTGACCGGGTGGTCAGCGACCGGGACGAAAAGGACATGGTCGATATCCAGCGCTTCCCGGCTGTATTCCGCCAGGATGAGATGGCCGATCTGCGGCGGATCAAATGAGCCGCCGAGTATGCCGATTCGCTCCCGCCTCACTCCGACCACTCCAGTTCAAAGTCGCCGATAAAGACGGTATCGCCGCTGCTCACTCCCTCTTTTTCCAGGGCTGCGGCAATGCCGGTCGCTTCAAGCGTCTTTTGGAAGCGCAGCACCGCTTCTTCATAATCCCAATAGGTCATGGCCGCCGCGCGCTCGATGCGGTCGCCGCGAACGAAGTATATGCCGTCTTTGACTTCCAGTTCGAAAGCCATGCCATCGTCGTCGCGTAGCTCATAAACAGGCTCGTCCGCCTTCTGCGATAAGCCGGGCTTGGGCAGATTGGCGGAAAGTTCAAACACGCGCTGTATCAGCCGGTCGACATTCTCCCGCGTCAGGGCTGAGATCGCCAGCGGTTCCTGGATGCCGCGGTCGGCAAAACCTTCGTTGAGCAGTTCCAGGTACTCGCGAGCATCGGGCAGGTCGATCTTGTTCACAACCAGGATTTCAGGACGTTTGGCCAAATCTTCGTCATAGAGCGCCAATTCGGCTCTGATCTGATTGTAATCCGCCAAGGGATCATCAGCCGAGCCGTCAAGAATGTGAACGATTAGCGAGGTGCGCTGCACATGGCGAAGAAAGGAGTGGCCCAGACCGATGCCGAGATGCGCGCCTTCGATCAGCCCGGGAATATCAGCGAATACCAGATCCAAGTTGTCGTAAACAACAGTACCCAGATTGGGCTCCAGAGTGGTAAAGGGATAGTCCGCGATCCTGGGTTTGGCGTTGCTCACTACTGAGAGCAAGGTAGACTTTCCGGCGTTCGGCAGCCCGACCAGGGCGACATCGGCGATCATCTTCAGCTCGAGCGTGATCCAGCGTTCTACGCCGGGCTCGCCTTTTTCCGCCATACGCGGCGCCTGATTGGATGCCGATTTGAAGCGCGCGTTGCCGCGTCCGCCGCGACCGCCGGGCGCCACCACCACCTCGGCATCCGGGCCAACCAGGTCGGCAATCAGGCCGCCGGTCGTCGCATCGCGAACCACAGTGCCCTGGGGAACGCGCACAACCAGCCGGTCGGCATCGGCGCCGGTCTTGTTGCTGGACCCGCCTTTGCCGCCTGGCTTGGCTTTGAAGTGGCTGCGCTTGCGAAAGAAATACAGGGTATTCAGGTTGGCGTCGGTCTGGAGAACGACATCGCCGCCGCGTCCGCCGTCGCCGCCGGATGGTCCGCCCATGGGCACGTACTTTTCGCGGCGAAAGGAGACCATGCCGTCGCCTCCCTTGCCGCTGGCTACAAATAGCTTTGCCTCGTCAACCAGCACTGGCGTACCACCGCGATTCCGGCTAGACCTGAACGACGGCTGAGCATACAGCAGATTGCCAGCGCCGTGTAGATGGAAAGGCCAGCGGCGACTTCCGTCCAGCCCAGGGAAATCGCATCAAGATTTTTTTGACCACAGAGAACACAGAGGGCACAGAGATTTAGGAGTTTAGTCGACTACTCAAAGTACTCGATGGACTGCTATATGGGATGAAGCACCGAAAAGACTTCAAGAATCTCTCAAAATCACTCCTGACTAATGAAGTAAGCTTTCATTATTGCTTGTCTCTGCGCTCTCTGTGATCTCTGTGTTTGATTTTCCGTTCGAATTTGCGCCATTTCTGTCGCTACCATTTTGATGCGATTGCCCTGCCGTCCAGCCATACATGATGGAAAGTCGCCAGCGAGCGGACTATAATCTGGCATTACGGACTGGCGTGGCGCATCGCATTGAGGTCAAAGCCATATCTTGATGACGGGGAAGCGATAATTGATCGATCGAATCCGCTGGCAAGGGCATGGCAGCTTCGCCATTGAGGGCGCGCCCTTCATCCAGATAGCGCCCTGGCGAGTGGTCAAGGCGGATTCGCCGCCCGATGTCATTCTGGTGGGCCACGATCATTACGATCACTGTTCGCCGGCGGACGTCGAGAAGATTCGCGGGGAGAGCACCGTGGTAGTCGGCAGCGAAAGCGCCGGCCGCGTCATCCCCGGTACTCAGGTGCTGCGCGAGTGGCAAAGCATCAATGTCGGCCGGGCGAACATCAAGGCGATACCGGCCTTGTCATCTCGTGATCCGCGCGACCAAAAGGTAGACGGCCGGCTTGGCTTCTTGATCTCGCTGGACTTATATGACATCTATTACGTGGGCGAAGCGGATACCGTCAGCGAAACCGCATATCTGAAGCCCGACATCATCTTGCTGCCGATTGATGGCTATGGCAGGCTGTCCGTGACGGACGCCGCGCGCTTGGTAGAGTCCATGCAGCCCAAGTGGGCCATTCCCTACAATTGGGGCGGCGCCGGCGAGGAGGCGACGCAACTTGACGCACAGAGCTTCCAGAGCCAAGTTTCGGGCGCAACCGAAGTGCTGCTGCTGCCCGTCACACCTTAGTGTTCAGGCGGCGGTGTCAATCTTCTCCAGCAGATCCATCACACCGCCGTCGCGACTGTAAACCTGTGGCGGCTCTTCGCCGCGAATCACCGCTTCACTGATCACGACCCGGTTGATTTCTTCGTGGCTCGGCGCCTCGAACATGACATTGAGCAGGCAGGATTCGATGATTGAGCGCAAGCCGCGCGCCCCGGTATCCCGCTCTAGCGCCAATTCGGCGGCCGCGCGCATGGCAGCGTCTTCAAAGACCAGTTCGACCTTATCAAGCGACAGCAAATGCTCGTACTGTCGTATCAGCGCATTCTTCGGCTCGATCATGATCCTGACGAGTTCGTCCAAATCCAGCGGCTTCAGCGCAACTAAAACCGGCAAACGCCCTACCATCTCGGGAATCATGCCGTGCTGAACCAGATCTTCCGGAGACACCCGACTCAGCAGGTTGTCCTGTCCCTCGAATGAGGCGTCTTGCTTGGCGCCGAAGCCGATGCTGCTGTTGGCGCCGATGCGCTGACGGATGACTTCATCCAGCGCGGAGAAGGTGCCACCGACGATGAAAAGGATATTGCTGGTGTCGATCTGCAAGAACTCCTGATGCGGATGCTTGCGCCCGCCTTGAGGCGGCACATTGGCCAAGGTTCCTTCGAAAATCTTCAGCAAGGCCTGCTGCACGCCCTCGCCCGATACATCGCGCGTGATCGAGGGATTGGAATTTGACTTGCGCGAAATCTTGTCGATCTCGTCAATATAGATAATGCCGCGTTCGGCGCGCTCGATATTGCCATCGGCCGCCTGAATCAGTCGCAGCAGGATATTCTCCACGTCCTCGCCAACATAACCGGCCTCAGTGAGCGCAGTGGCGTCAGTGATGCAGATCGGCACATCCAGGATGCGGGCCAGGGTCTGCGCCAGAAGGGTCTTGCCGCAGCCGGTTGGCCCCAGCAGCAAGATGTTGCTCTTGTCCAGCTCCACATCGACCGGATCATCAGCCGCCTGGATACGCTTGTAGTGGTTGTAGACGGCGACGCTCAATACCCGCTTGGCATCTTGCTGGCCAATGACGTATTCGTCCAGCCGCTGCATGATTTGGCGCGGAGAGAGAGCGAGATTAAACTCAAATTTGTCTTCTAGCTTGGATTCTTTGGCTTCCTCTTTCTGCAGCAAGCTGTGGCAGAGATCGACGCAGAAATTGCAGATGTGAATATGTTCAGGCCCGGCGATCAGCCGTTCCACTTCTTCATGTGACCGGGTGCAGAAGTTACAACGGTGTTTGATGGGCGAGAAGCTCACCTCAGGCTCCTTCCAGCATGCGTTCTTCTCCGATCAGCACGGCGTCGATCAAGCCGAAATCCGTGGCTTCCTGCGCCGTCATGTAGACGTCTCTGTCAGTAACGCGCTCGACTTCTTCCGGCGTTTTGCCAGTGTGATTGACGAATATATCAATTATACGCTTTTTCAAACGCACAATCTCTTCGGCCTGGATCACGATGTCAGATGCTTGCCCTTGAGCGCCGCCCAGGGGCTGGTGCATATGGATGGTGGCGTTGGGCAAGGCCATGCGCATGCCGCTTTCGCCGGCCGTCAGCAGTACCGTGCCAAAGCTGGCGGTAATGCCTACGGCGACGGTGCCCACGGGCGCGCCAATCTGCTGTATGGTGTCATAAATCGCCAAGCCGGAATATACGGCGCCGCCGGGCGAGTTGATGTACATCTGAATGCGCCGGTCGGGACCCTCGCGCTCCAGAAAGAGCAACTGCGCCACGATCAAGTTAGCGATCTGGTCGTTGATTCCGGAACCGACGAAGACAATTCGCTCCTTCAGCAGCAGCGAGTAAATGTCATAAGCTCGCTCGCCGCGGCTGCCTTGTTCAATCACCATTGGGATTACGTTCTGGAATTGATTCATACGCTGTTGGAACCCTTTCTGTCGCGAGGTCGAATGATATTACGCTTCTTGCGCCCGCTCGGCATCGTTAGCTTCATCGACTGCGCTGTCGGTCGTTGCTGTTTCCGGCTCCTGGGAGTCGCGTTCAACGGCGGCAGCACCCTGATCGTCAACTGCCAGCGCTGCGGCGGCCGCTTCGTCCTCGGCCTGATATTGCAGCAGCCGTTCGCTGCGCTCCTGGGCGCGCTGCGCATCGTCAGCAACCTGCGACCGCATGGCTTCGACAGCTGCGGCCGGGTCTTCGCCGCGGCCGATGGCAAACAGATGCTCATTGGCCTGGCTCATGACCAGATCATTACGAATGTTGTCGCGCATTTGCGGTGTATCAAACAGCTTGCGTATCTCAGGGCCAGCGCCATAGCCGGCCACCATGGAATCCACGCGTGTCTCAATGTCTTCGTCGCTGATGGCGATATCCTGGGCGCTTACGAATTCCCGCAGGACAAGCGAGTGTCGCAGGGAATTGGCAGCGCTTTCACGATGCCGTTCGCGCAAATCGTCCATGTCGCTGCTGGTCAAGCGATAGAAGTCGTCCAGGCTAATCCCCTGCTGCTGGAGGCTGCGCTCGAACTCGCCGATCATGCCGTCAATCTGCTGGTCCAGCATGACATCGGAATAGTCTACTTCAGCGCCTTCAACCATCCTCTCCAATACCTGGTCGCAGTATTCCGACTTGGCCTGCGACAGTGCCGACCGCTCCAGCTCCTCTCTGGTCGAGGCGCGCAAGCCGACCAAATCCAGTTCCAGATCGCCGCGATTTCTGCTAACACGGCGCGCAAAGTCGTCATCCAATTCGGGAATGGAGATGGACTCGATTTTATTCATCGTGACATGGAATTCCACGCGGCGCCCGATAATGGTTTCGTCGGCGTCGTCATCCGGAATCGTCAATTCGAACGAGACGCTAGCGCCCTGCTCTACGCCAATAAGATGCCCGACAAAGCCATGAGTAAAGGGATCTTCGTTGGGATCAAGGATGATGGTCGCGTCGTCGTCGCTGACAAAAGTATCGCCTTGCTTGGGAATGTACGGCGCCTGCTGGTCAGGCTCAGTATCTTCGGCGCTATCGTCAGTCAGCGCGTCCGCCGCGTCGGATTCGTCATCGTCGTCCGCTACCGCATCTTGAGGCTCGCCATCGACGAACTCGCTTTCAACGGCGATGGTGACGCGGTTGCCGGCCGCGGCCATTGCCACCGAATCATCAAGAACCTCGACCGCGCGCTGCTGCAACTGCTTCAGCGCTTGATCAACATCGTTTTCGCTGACTTCCGGCGCCTCAAAGTCGACGCGGACATCTTGATATGCCTTTAGGTCGACTTCGGGCTGCAAAGGAACGGAAAATACAAAAGTCGGCGACGGTTCCAGCTGAAAGTCGTCAAAGGCGCCGGGGCCATAGGGCACGACTTCGGCTTCTTCCAGGGCTTGCTTATAGAGATTGTCCCCGAGCGTCTCAACAGCTTCTTCGAGGATAGCGCCCTCGCCCACCGCTTGCGCGACCAGCCGATATGGCGCTTTGCCTTTGCGGAAGCCCTTGATGCGAACTTGCCGCGAAATCTTGCGGGCGGCTTTGCGCTTGGCGTCTTCCAACTCGTCGGTTTCGATTTCGACGGTCAATTGGGCGCGGTGGTTTTCGATTCGTTCAGTCGTTAAGTTCAAGATTCGTCCCTGTATTCTCACAACCGCAGTCAACCGCTGGTCGTGTGTGCCAAATCAGATTCTAAGCTAAAAAGTCGAAAGGCGCGTCGCGCGCCTCGATTGATAGATCGTGATGAGGAAGGAGGGACTCGAACCCTCACCTCGAAGAGACATGATCCTAAGTCATGCGCGTCTGCCAATTCCGCCACTTCCTCAAGGCGCCGACCACGCCAGAATTATAGACAGGAGGCAAAAAGGCTTCAAGGGAGAAACTATTGAAGCTCGACGCTGGACACAGCGGAGACATCGATGCCGCTGACCTGATTCATGACGCTGCTGATGATAAGTTGCGCAAAGCGAAACAAGGCTTGCATTTGCGCGATGCGGTCAAGGTATAGACGCGCCAGGATCTGCTGATCGGGCGGCAGGTCGTTGATTGAAGCCGAGATACGCTGGTGGTTTTCCTGCATCACCGAAAGCGCGTGCTCTAAATCGCGCAGTTCGCGGCCGCTAAGGAAATTGGAGAATATCTGCCAGAAATCGGTTTCAGCCTGATAATACTTGCGGCGTCCGCTGCCGCCCCGCACCCAAACTTGTCGCACCATGCCCATATGTTCAAGCGAGCGGATGTTGGTGCTGACACTGGCCTTGGAAATGCCCAAACGCGCCATCATGTCGTCAAGGGAAAGCGGTTCCGCGCTCAAGAGCAAGCTGCCGTAGAGCTGGCCCATCACCTTGCTGAAGCCAAAGTAATCCGCCAACTGGCTCAAGCCATCCAGCATGCTGTCATGCACGATCTCCAGGTCATTGGCCAGCGGACCTTCTTTGCTCCGCTGGCTATTGTGATCAGGCGACATGGCGCTTGAGCTTCTCCCAATTCGAGCGCGTTGACTCGGTACGCGACTGTGCCTGTCATTCTATCATTGCGGCCGGCGGCTTACAAGCAGGGCGGGAAAACGGGCCGCTCCACCCGCGTTGATTGCACGGCGCAATTGATGCGCATGCTGCCCCATGCCGGCTAGCGAGAAAGGCGGCGGGATGGTAGGATGGTTATTGTATAAAGTTTCACAATCCGGCTGTTAGAAAGCGCTTTTAATGCCCGGCAACGCAGCGTCATCCATTCCGGATATCGTCATTGGACGCCTGCCCTTGTACCTGCGCGCGCTTCGTCGTTTGCGGCAAGAGGGTAAGCAGGTGACGTCGTCGCACGAGCTGGGCAAACGCCTAGATATCAGCTCGGCGCAGATACGCAAGGACCTCTCCCACTTTGGCGGCTTCGGCAAACAGGGCACGGGATATCAAATCGATTTCCTCATCGAAAAGCTCCGGGATGTCTTGAAGATCAATCAAGAATGGCTGGTTGTGGTCATTGGCGCCGGCAACCTGGGCAGCGCGATTTCGCATTATCGCGGATTTCAGGACCGCGGATTTCGCATTGCCCACTTGTTCGACGTGAGTCCCGACGTCATCGGTCAGCGAATCGGCAAATTCGTCGTCAGGCCCGTTGGCAAATTGGCTGACACGATCCGCGAGGAAGGCATCAAGATCGCGATGCTGGCGGTGCCGGCCGAGCACGCCCAGGCAGTGGCGGACCAGGTGGTGGAAGCGGGCATAGAAGCGATCCTCAATTACGCGCCCATCAACATCAACGTGCCGGACAAGGTACAAATCCAATACATCGACCCGGTCACGCATCTGCAGCGCATGACTTATTATCTTGATGGCTGAGAGCCGGCTCTCGATAGATTCTAGGATCAGAAGTAATTGGTTTGGGCCAACCGCCGCATTATGGCGGGATCTTCCAGCGCCTGGCCACAGCCCACAACAACATTGATCAAGGGATTGTCGGCCTGGTAGACAGGTACGCCGGTTTCGCGCGTCAGGTAGGCGTCGATGCCGCGCAGCAGGGCGCCGCCACCGGTCAGGACGATGCCGCGGTCGATAATGTCCGACGACAATTCGGGCGGCGTGGTGGACAGAACGGCACGAACGACGGTAGCGATTTGGCTTAGGGGTTCGGCCAGCGCCTCAACTACCTCACCGGTGGTGACGCGAACCGTGCGCGGCAGGCCCGACACGTTGTCGCGGCCCTGAATCTCCATCGAGAGTTCTTGCGGCTGGTCAACGGCAGCGCCGATTTGGATCTTGATTGACTCGGCGGTGGGCTGGCCGACCGTCAAGTTATACTTGCGGCGCACATAGCTGATGATGCCATCATCCAGACGCAGCCCACCGACCCGGCCGCTCTCCGCCCGCACGATGTTGTTCATCGTCAGCACAGCCGCTTCGGTGATGCCGCCGCCGATATTCACGACCATACCGCCAGCTGGCGTGCTGACGGGCAAGCCCGCGCCCAGCGCCGATGCCAGCGGTTCCCACATCAGCTGCACCTCGCGCGCGCCCGCCGCGAGGATAGCTTCGCGAACAGCCCGCTTTTCGACGCTGGTGGCGCCGTAAGGCACCGACACCATGACGGAAGGTCTGAACAAGCGCATACGGCCGGCGATCTTGCTGAAGAAATACTCCAGCATTGCTTCGGTCACTTCATAGTCGGCGATAACGCCGTTTTGCAGGGGACGCATGACCTGGATATCTTCGTCGTCGACGCGCCCCAGCATTTCGCGCGCGGGATTGCCGAAGTCGACGATTCGTTCCTCTTCAGCCAGGAGGGCGACCAGAGAGGGCTCCTGCAATACGATGCGGCCGTTGTCGTAAATGAGCACATTCACTGTACCCAAGTCGACGCCCAGACTCTTTCCGAAGCGAGCCATACGAATTATCAACGCTCTTTAGTAATGCACACTAAGGATATTTTACAGCAAAAACAACACCCGGACTACAGAGGCAGCGCCGGGCGTTACTGGATTCCAAGTTTTTGACAGGGAAACTGCCGGTTTAGGCTTCAGCGCTCTCCTCATCGAGAATGCGCAGCATCGAGCCGCGACTGCGGATTTTCTGGCTGATGCGCACGGCAAGATTGGCGCGCCGCAGGGCCAGTTCGGCTTCGCGATTGTCCGCGCCGGGCAGTCCGTCGTCCAATAGCTGCCGCGCACGATCGCGGGCGTCCTGCGCCCTTTCCAGATCCAACGCGTAAGACGACTCGGCCAGATCAGCCAGGACGACCACTTTGTCGGGCCGCACATCGACCACGCCGCCATAAACCGCAAAGCGCTCTTCGGCGGCGCCTTTGCGCACGACCAACTCGCCAAAGGTTAGCGTCGTCAAAACTGGCGCATGGTTTGGCAATACACCCATCTCGCCCTCGGCAGCCGGCACAATGACGATATCGGCTTCGGCTTCTTCAAAGACCTTCTGCTCTTGCGTCACCAACTCGATGTGAATCGGCATGATTGGCTCCTAGGCGCTTTGGCGTTTCGCGTAGCGTTCCAGCACATCCTCAATCGGACCGCACATATAGAAGTCCTGTTCGGGGATATGGTCGACTTCGCCTTCTAGTATCATGCGGAAACCGCGCACCGTGTCCTTGATCGGCACGTAGCGCCCAGCCTGCCCGGTAAATTGCTCGGCCACAAACATGGGCTGGCTGAGGAAGTACTCCATCTTGCGGGCGCGCGCCACAAGCACCTTGTCGTCGTCGGACAATTCTTCCACACCCAAAATGGCGATAATGTCTTGCAGATCTTTGTAGCGCTGCAGCACCTGCTGGACTTCGCGCGCCGTGCCGTAGTGGTCGTCGCCTACCACTTCCGGCTGCAAAATATTACTGGTGCTGGCGAGGGGGTCCACCGCCGGGAAGAGCGCGCGCGCCGCAATTGAGCGTTCCAGCGCGATGGTGCTGTCCAGATGGGTGAATACCGCGACCGGCGCCGGATCGGAATAGTCGTCCGCCGGTACGTACACCGCTTGCATGGAGGTGATCGAGCCGCTGCGCGTGGAGGTGATGCGCTCTTGCAGCATGCCCATTTCTTCGCCGAGGTTGGGCTGGTATCCCACCGCGGACGGCATACGCCCAAGCAGCGCCGAAACTTCCGCGCCCGCCAGCGAATAGCGGAAAATATTGTCGATGAAGATGAGCACATCGCGGCCTTGATCGCGGAAATATTCCGCCATCGTCAAGCCGGACAGCCCGACGCGCAAGCGCACGCCCGGCGGCTCGTTCATCTGGCCGAATACCATAGCCAGTTTGTCGAGCACATTGGCTTCTTTCATTTCGTGATAGAGGTCGGTGCCCTCGCGGGTGCGCTCGCCCACGCCGGCAAAAACAGACAAGCCGTCGTGCTGCGTAGCGATGGAGTTGATCAACTCCTGAATCGTCACGGTTTTGCCGACGCCGGCGCCGCCGAAAATGCCCGTCTTGCCGCCTTTGGTCATCGGGGCAACCAGGTCGATGACTTTCATGCCGGTCTCAAAGACCTCAATGGTCGGCGACTGGTCCTCGAATGAAGGCGCGTCCGCGTGAATGGGACGGCGCTCGGCATCGTCCGGCACCTCTTCGCCCATGTCCACCGGGCGGCCCAGCACGTTGAAGATGCGCCCCAAGGTAGGCGCGCCAACCGGCACAGCAATCGGCTGACCGGTGGCGTAGGCGGCTGTGCCTCTAGCCAAGCCATCGGTCGAATCCATGGCAACGGTGCGTACGGCGCCATCGCCCAGATGCAATTCAACTTCCAGAACAAGATTGTCTTCGTCGTCGCGCGGCACTTCAACCGCGTCGAATATGTCGGGCAACGCACCGGCCGGGAATTCGACATCCACTACGTTGCCCAGCACTTGCGTTACCGTCCCTTGAATTTCTGCCATCTTCCAAGCTCCTTACTTGTTTCTCCGGTTTGCTGAGCGCATCTTGACTTTGGGCTCAGGCGTCGAGCAAATGTCCTTGGGTCGGCTGCGCGTCCAGGATAGCGTCGGCGGTATTGTCGATCGCTTGCTGCAACGCGTTGGCGCCGCCTACGATGTCCAGGATTTCAGCCGTGATTTCCGCCTGTCGGGCTTTGTTGTAGAGCAGCACCAGGTCGGCAGTGACTTGCGTGGCGTTGTCGGTGGCATTGCGCATGGCGGCCATGCGCGCGGCGTGCTCGCTGGCTTGCGCTTCCAGCAGCGCTTGATAGAGCTGCAATTCGGTGAAGCGCGGTACGATTTCTTCAACGACAGCCGTCGCGCTCGGTTCGTAGTCGTAATTCTGCGTGCCCTCGCTGACAGCCGCGACGTCCTTCACGTACTCGGCGGCCACCTGCTGGGCGATCGTCTCAGTCGTCAGCGGCAGCCAGCCCAGTACTGCGGGGCGCTGCGCCAGCATATTGATGAAGTCGGTATAGGCGATGAGCACCTCGTCAACCTCGCCGCTGAGGTAGGCGTCCATGGCGATGCGGGCGATAGGCGTGATATCGGAAATAGTCGGCGTCGCCGGCAAATCGCTGAAAGAAGCGACGATATTCGCTCCCGAGCGGACCAACGAATCGCGCGATTTGCGCCCGACGGCGACATAATCCACCGGCTTGCCCAGCCGCTCATCAAAGCGCTGCGCCACGCGCAGGATGTTGGTGTTGTAGGCGCCCGCCAATCCGCGATCGGAGGTGATCACCACGACCATGACGCGATTGACTTCCTCACGTTGGGTCAAAAGCGGATGCAGGGGCACTGATTTGCTGGCCGCCTGGATGTTGACCAGGATTTCCCAAGCCTTCTCGGCAAAGGCGCGGCTGGCCAACACGCGTGCCTGCGCGCGCCGTACGCGAGAGGCCGATACAGCTTCCAGCGCTCGCGTTATCTGCGTGATGTTCCGGACACTGCGGATGCGATTCTTGACTTCTCTAAGCGTGGGCATCTAGCGTCTCCCTTCTGCAGTCGTTGGCAGCACTAAGCCCAAGCTTCGTTAAATGTCTTGACGGCGGATTCCAGCTTCGTTTCAATCTCTTCTTTGGCCTTCTCGTTGCGATTCTCGCGGATGAATTCGCCAGTATCGGAGAATTGCGTGCGGAAGGAGCGCAGGAATTCTTCTTTCCAGGCCAGCATCCGCTCCACAGGCACCTCATCGGTAAGCCCGCTGGTGCCGGCGAACGTCAGCGCGACCTGATCTTCCAGCGACAGTGTCTGATACTGCACCTGCTTGAAGAGCTCGGTCAAGCGCATGCCGCGATCGAGTTGTTGCTGCGTGGCTTTGTCCAGGTTGGAGCCGAATTGGGCAAAGGCAGCCAGATCGCGGAATTGAGCCATCTGCAATTTGAGGCCGCCGGCCACGTCTTTCATGACGCGCGCCTGGGCAGCGCTGCCCACGCGGCTGACGCTGATGCCGGTGTTCAGTGCCGGGCGCAAGCCAGCGTTGAACAATTCCGATTCCAAATAAATCTGGCCGTCGGTGATGGAAATGACATTGGTGGGAATGAAGGCGGAAACATCGCCGAGCAAGGTTTCGATTACCGGCAAGGCCGTCAAGCTGCCGCCGCCGCGCTCATCGCTGAGCTGCGCAGCGCGCTCAAGCAGGCGACTGTGAAGATAGAATACATCGCCGGGAAAGGCTTCTCGGCCGGGCGGGCGCCGCATCAAAAGCGAGACTTGTCGATAGGCGTTGGCGTGCTTGGATAGATCGTCATAAATGACCAGCGCGTCCTTGCCATTTTCCATGAACCACTCGCCGATGGCGCAGCCGGCGTAGGGCGCCATATACTGCAGGGCGGCTGCGTCCGAGGCTGAGGCCACCACCAGCGTGGTGTAATCCATGGCGCCTTCACGCTCCAGGGTTTCGCGAATGCGCGCCACTTCACCGCGGCGTTTGCCGATGGCGACGTAAATGCAATACATATCCTCGCCGTTTTGATTGACGATCGTATCCAGCGCCAGGGCGGTTTTGCCCGTCTGACGGTCGCCGATGATCAGCTCGCGCTGTCCGCGGCCGATCGGGATCATGGTATCGATGGCCAGGATGCCGGTCTGCACCGGGCGATCGACGCTGCGCCGCTCCATCACGCCGGGCGCGATGCGTTCGATATTGTAGTATTCGTCAAATTGAACGGGGCCGCGGCCGTCGATCGGCTCTCCCAGCGCGTTCACCACGCGGCCGACCATACCCATGCCGACCGGCACGGAGGAGATGCGTTCAAGCGCGCTTACCATGTCGCCTTCCTGAATGTCATCGTAGGCGCCCATGATGATGACGCCGACGTTGTCTTTCTCCAGGTTGAAGGCGATGCCGGCCACGCCGTTTTCGAATTGCACTAATTCGTTGTAGCGCACATTGTCCAGGCCGGAGACGCGGGCGATGCCGTCGCCGACTTCTTGGACGTAACCGACCTCAACTGACGCGAGCTTGCTAAGCTCGATATCTTTGATTTGCTCCAGAATCGAATCGTAAATGTTGTCTGCCATTCGCTGGCTCCTTGCGCTAGCTCTTTTCACTTGCTGACGATAAGTTTCGTCCACGCGGACGAAAGACAGTGCGTTTCGTTTACGCTCTAAACCTGTCGACCGCCAGGATTTCTTGTACGACAGTTATTTCACGGCAAAACTGCTGCTATTGTAGCGTACACGCCGTCACTTGTCCATTATTTCACAAATGGATTCTGCTACTTGCTAGTTTGCACCTGTTAGCGACGCTTCAACAGCCGTCACCGCGGTTGCGGCCGCTTGATTTTGCCAGCGAGAGGCTGTGGATACAAGCGGCGCCTGACCCTGATTCAGTCCGATTTCTCGCCCAGGGCCTGCGAGCGGCGGTAGGCGGCCCAGACGCCCTCGGAAAGTACCGTGCGCAAGCCGCCCTTCTCCATCTCATGCAGCGCGGCGGCGGTGGTGCCGCCCGGGCTCGTCACCTGATTGCGCAGCTGCGCCGGATGCAAGCCGGATTGCTGCGCATACTGCACCGAGCCCAGCAAGGTCTGGGTCACCAGCTTCTCGGCATCGCGGCGGGCGAAACCCATGTGGACGCCGGCATCAATCAGCGCTTCCATAAACATAAAAACGTATGCCGGGCCCGAGCCGCTTAGCGCCGTCGCCATATCGAGAAAGCTTTCGTCATTGGCGTAGATCTGATCGCCCAGGGCGCCCAAGAGCATTTCCGCTTGTTGACGTTGGATGTCAGCGACTTGCGGCGCAGCGGTCCAGACGGTGATGCCCCGCCCGATTTGCCCAGGCGTATTGGGCATGGAGCGTACGACGCGTCCGTTGCGCAAGCTTTCGGAGATAGTCCTCGATTCCACGCCGGCAACGATGCTGACGATCAAACTAATGCTGTCGACATGGCCGCTAAGCTCGGAAAGGACTTTGCCCATCACCTGCGGCTTGACGGAAAGCACCAGCGCATCACCCGCCTCAGCTGCCGCGACGTTGTCGGTTGTGGTGTGGATGCCGTAGCGCTGGCGCAGCGCATCCAGGTGTTCGGCGCGGGGATCGGAGGCTGTGATGTTATCCGGCGCAAGAAGTTGCTGATGCAGCAAGCCTTTGATCATGGCTTCGCCCATAACGCCAGCGCCGATGAAAGCAACCGAATCGCCATTGAAAGTCATTTGCCCACCTTAATTATTGCGATCATCATCGTCAAAGTGACGGCTCAGCAAATAAAAGGTACCCGTGCGGCCTTCGAATTGATCGGTAAGAAAATCCGTCACGACGAAACCCGCGGCTAGCATTTTACTGAATACATCGCGTATGTGATAGCGCCACTGGTCCGCCAAAGGCCGGTCGGCTGCTTCAAGCTCGCGAAAGTTCGCCGGTATTTCCACCAGAGCAAATGACGAGCCGGGCACGGCAGTCATTGGACGCGGCCTTAGCCAATCGCCTCTGGCATCAGCGCGGTTGACTATGGGTGCGTGGACGTCCAGATATTGCCCCAGCGTCAATTTGCTGCCGCGGCCCGCCGCGCGTTCCACAACACGGCGATGCGCAACCCACCACTCAACGATCAAGCGATCGGCGCGCAGGCTGTGCGGCTCTTCCAGCCCGAAATAGTTGGCTGAGAAACGCTGGATGACCGCGCCCAGCTTGCGAATATTCAAGTGGGCGTTGGCCGCCAGCAGGGGGTCAACGGTCCAGGTGACCAGTCTAATGGCCTGTTTCATGGCGATATCACGCTGCGCCATCTTCAGGCGATAGCCGATATTGCGCCCGCGATAGCCGGGCAGCACCAGCATTCGCTTGGACATAATCAGCAAGTTGGCCATGGCCGGGCGCGCGTCGCGATCGTCGAAATCAATGTCTGTGCCGACGAAACCCATGACAAAGCCTATCAGCTCCTGGCCGTCAAAAGCGCCCAGGATATGGCCGCCATAATGCGATATCGAGAATAGCATATGACGCGGGACGAGATTTTTGGCGTCGGCGCCCCAGTAGGTTTTCTGCAGTTCGACCGCTTGATCGTGCTGGGCTGTGCTCATCAGCCGTTCGATTCTGATAGCGTCCATATTATCCTGCGCAATCTTTAAGCTCGCCGCGGGGCGCGCCGCAGCGTATCTCTCAGCAGGCCGACAAAATGACGGCGCTGCGGCAGATATTCCAGCAGCGTCTCTTCGAATCGGCGCGGCTGGAAACCGAAGTAATCATAGGCGTTGCCCAAGGGCGCTGTACGATTCGCCGCCAGAATATCCAACCACTGACTGGTCATCAGCGAGCGAGGCAAAAGACGATTGTAGATTTCCGTCAGCCAGCGCAAGAAATAAGGCGGTATGGAAACCAGAATCCGCCGCATACCCGTCACGCGCATAACGGTGCGCATCATATCGCGCAGCGATACGTATTCCGCGCCGCCGATATCAACCGTGGCATCTACCAGGCGCAGAAGATTCAAGCTGCGGACGATCGCCTCAATCAAGTCGTCAATGTAAATCGGATGCAGGACCACCTCGCCCCCGCCGGGCATAAGAAAGAAAAGCGGATTGGCGCGCAACATACTGGCAATGTGATTAATAAAGGCGTCCTCGGGCGAATAGACGATGCCGCTGCGGATCACGGTGAAGGCAACGCCGCCATTGCGAATGACAGCTTCGACACCGCCTTTGACACGATGCAGCGGATAGGCTGAGGACGGGGCCGCGCCCAATTGGCTCAGCGTGATGATACGCCCTACCCGCGCTGCCCGCGCGACAGCGGTCAAGACCCTGGCGCCGGCAAGTTCAATTTCTTCAAGGTCTCTGCGCCTGCCCCACCAAAGCGCGTTCTCCAGATGGATTACGGTGTGGCAGCCGGTCACCGCACGGAAAAACGCTTCTTCGTCAGTGACGCTGCCGGAGATAATTTCGGGCGCGTTGGGATCGCCAACGTTCCAGGGCAAACGCCGCGTGCGAGCCTCGGGCAGCAGGCAACGCATCGGCAGTGATTCCGCCATCAGGCGCTGCACCAGATTTCGCCCGACGAGTCCCGTCGCGCCAGTGATTAGAATCATGCCCTGCCCTTGACCTGGAGCGAACCGAAACGTATCCGCAACCGTACAAGCTAAAGGCGATATTATAGGGGCCATTGGTCTGCCTGTAAAGCAACTGAAGCGGCCACACAGTGTTACAATGGATGTATAGTTCGCGCGAACGCCGGATGCCGCAGTGGAGGAGTGCTTGGACAGAAAGAGAATCGTCATCACTGGGATGGGTATCGTCTGCCCGACGGGCAACAATGTCGACGAGGCCTGGACAAACACCGCCGCTGGCGCCAATGGCATCGGCTTTATATCGCGGTACGACCGAGCGCTGACGCAGAACCAGCTGGCGGGCGAGGTCAAGAATTTTGATCCCGACAAGCTCTTCGGCCGCAAAGAAGCCAGGCGCATGGATCGTGTGGCCCAGTTTGCGCTCGAGGCCAGCCGACAAGCTATTGAAGACAGCGGTCTAGAGATCACCGCGGACAATATGTACGAAATCGGATGCGTCATAGGCTCGGGCGTCGGCGGCATCAATTCCTTCGTGGAAGCGCAACAGGGCATAGACGCGCGCGGGCATCGCGGCATAAAGCCCTTGGCCATCCCCAAGATCCTCAGCGATTCTTGCTCGGGGACTGTCTCGATGGTCTACAACCTGCGCGGGCCAAATCATTGTATCGTAACCGCCTGCGCCTCGGGCAACAATTCTATTGGCGAAGCCATGCACATCATCCGCCGTGGAGACGCGGTCGCCATGGTCGCCGGCGCGTCGGAAGCGGCAATCGTTCCACTCTGCGTCGCCGGTTTCAACAACATGACCGCCTTGAGCCGCAATGACGACCCCGCCACCGCGTCACGCCCCTTCGATCTCAATCGAGATGGATTTGTGCCCGGCGAGGGCGCCGGCATTCTGGTGTTGGAGGAATTGGATCATGCGCTGGCCCGCGGCGCGCGCGTCTACGCCGAGCTGAAGGGCTACGGCCATACATCGGATGCCCACCACATCACCGCGCCCATGGCGAGCGGGGAAGGCGCCGCCAAAGCTGTCGAGTTCGCGCTGCGAGATGCCGGCCTGCAAGCGGAAGATATCGACTATATCAATGCCCATGGCACCAGCACGCCTTTGAATGACACGGCCGAAACCAACGCGCTGAAGCGGGCATTGGGAGAAGTCGCCTACCAGATCCCGGTGAGCTCGACAAAGTCGATGACGGGACACCTGCTGGGCGGGGGCGCGGCTATTGAAGCCGTCTTCAGCATCATGGCGATACGGCAGAATTTCATCCCGCCTACCATCCATTTGCAGGAAGCAGATCCAAGCTGTGATTTGAGTTATGTACCCAATTGCGGTATCCAGCACGAAGTCCGCCATGCGATGTCCAACGCCTTTGGCTTTGGCGGGCACAACGCTGTCGTAATCTTTGGCGAATACCAAGACAATGGCCACCTTTAGCAGCGGCGTCGACAAAAATGAGGCGACGGAGCGCCACGCCCACGTTGTTGGCTGGGGTATGGCGGTGCCGGAATCGGCCTTGACCAATGAGGAGCTGTCTACCTTTGTAGAAACCAGCGACGAGTGGATTTTCGCCCGCACCGGCATTCGTCAGCGCTACATCGCCGACGAAGGCGAGTCGACCGCGACCCTGGCCTATAAGGCGGCGCAGCAAGCCCTGGAAGTCGCGGACATCTTGCCCACCGATCTCGATCTCATTATTGTCGCCACCTCGACGCCGGAGAACATTTTCCCCAGCACTGCCAGCCTGGTTCAAGATTGGTTGAATGCGCATGACGCGGGCGCCTTTGACCTCAGCGCGGCCTGCTCCGGCTTCGTTTACGCACTGAATATGGCGGCCGATTCGATACGCGCCGGGTCCATACAGTCGGCGCTGGTAATTGGCGCGGAGACCATGAGTCGTATTCTGGATTGGCAGGATCGCAGCACTTGCATTTTGTTCGGCGATGGCGCCGGGGCAGTTGTATTGCAGGCGAGCGAGGCGCCGGGCGGCGTGCTATCCAGCGTGTTGCGATCGGACGGCGCCGGCAGCGACCTGCTGGGCATTCCCAGCGTCGGCAGCATAGACGCCGATGATTCACGCGCCAGCTCCAATGGCGCCAAACTCTACAAGATGTACATGGCCGGCAGCGAAGTATTCCGGTTCGCCACCCGCGTCATCAGCGAGAGCATCGAACAGACCTGTACGGCAGCGGGCATCCAGGTGAAAGACATTGATCTGGTGATCCCGCATCAAGCCAATCTGCGCATCTTGCAGGCGGCCGCCCGCAAGCTGGGCCTTGATGCCGACAAGTTCATGAGCAATGTGGAGCGCTACGGCAACACCTCTGCCGCGTCGATACCGATTGCGTTGTGCGAGGCGATTGAGCAGAAGCGGGTGCAAGACAAAGATCATATTGCGCTGGTGGGATTCGGCGGCGGTTTAGCCTGGGCCGCCATGCTAATCCGCTGGGGCGTGCCCGAACCGAGCGAGCAGCACGGCTCCATGTTCAATCGGCAGCGGCGCCATGTTCAATACCGGATCGCCAAGTGGCGGTCACGTTCACGGCGCTGGCGACGGCGCGTGAACCGCAAGGTGCGCGAAATCCGCGATTGAAGCAAGGTCCAATCGGTTCTCTAAATACGATCAAAACACCGCTTGTTGGTGAGGCGCCAATCTCGGATTATTCGGCTACCAAGTGCCGATTCAGGGTGGAATCCGTCGCTGCAGACCGACACTCGCCGTGATTCATCGGCTGGGCGTCAAGGTTGGCAGGGGCTCGGAGATGTAGATGTGGACCAGGCAAGACGCTTTTAGCGTGTTGGTAATGTCGTACACCATCAGACGAAATTGGTATTCGCCCGATTCATAGCCCGCCGGCACAAACAGGCTGAACTCTTCAGGCTCTCTGACTTCCGACGGCTGATCATCGATCAATTGGAAATTGCCGCGGGTGCTGGGCCCATTGATCTCGATCGACGCGTAGGAAAACTGGTCGGTGTATACCGTGCCGACAACCGGCACCGGCTGGAAAACGCGCATGCCATTGCCGGGGATGACCAGTTGCGCTTCCGGCGACCCGCAGCCTACTGGCGGATCGGCCGGAATGATGGTGCCAACTGGCGTGGGCGTCGGCAAGGGCGTGGCCCGCAGTTGGTTGCCGGTATCGACAGATCGTGGCAGCGCGACTGGATCAATGCCAAGGCTGTCGGCGGGCTGCGCCGGCACGGGCGTTTCGAAGACGCCATCTTCGGACCGGGTCTCATTTAGCAGCGCTTCGATCCTGCGGTCATCAAGCAGCTCAGGCACAATGACCTGCTGGACGCCAAAGACTATCATTGCCAGTTCTATAAGCAGAATTATCACGGTGACGGCGTTCATGCGCCGAAAGCGCGCCAAGTCACGCTCAAGTTCAAAATATGAGGAGCGGTATTCTTCGCCTTGAATCAGGAAGCGCCGGAGCGCAAAAAGGATGCCCGCGCCAATCAGAAAATATATGCCGATGGCGATCTGATCAATGAGGGCGATTACAGCGATCATGTCGGAAAGTTACGCAGCACACCCTTCAGGATGGTTGTGAGGCGCGGCACGATTATCTCGGCCGCCTCCAGGACCTCCAAGTGATTGGTTTCCAAGTCGGTATCGACGGCGTCTATGGCTACGTTGGTCACGCCCGAGCAGGCCATGACGCGCATGCCGCCGTGGCGCGCCACCAGCACCTCGTGCACGGTTGACATGCCGACCGTATCGCCGCCCAGCGTACGGATCATGCGGATCTCCGCCGGCGTTTCGAAGGAAGGACCGGACAAACCGAAATAGACGCCGCTGTGCAGGGGAATCTCGTGTTGGCGCGCAACTTCAAGGGCGCGGCTGCGCAGCTTTCGGTCGTATGCCTGGGCCACGCCGACAAAGCGCTCGCCCAGTTCATCATCGTTGGGGCCCATCAGCGGATTGGCGCCAACCATGCCCGGGAGACTGATATGGTCTTCCAGCAGCATCAGATCGCCGACCTCATAAACCGGATTGACGCCGCCGGCAGCGTTGGTGAGAATCACAGCGCCGATGCCGAGTTCTTTCATCACGCGGATGGGGAAAGTGACTTGCGCCAGGTCGTAGCCCTCGTAGAAGTGAGCGCGCCCCTGCTGCGCCGCCACCGCTTGCCCTTCCAGCTCGCCGATGACTAAATTGCCCTGATGGCCATGCACGGTGGATTGCGGCCAGCCCGGGATCTCCGCATAGGGAACAACAACTCTGTCCTCCAGCTCGTCGGCCAGGCCGCCCAAACCCGAACCAAGTACCAGACCGATGGTCGGCTGCAGATTCGCGCGCTCGCGAACTGTATCTGCCGCTCGCCTGTATGCCTCACGCTGACTCAAAAGCCGCCTCCTTCTTTGCACCTGCCCGGTGCTTGATTGTCAGCGCCAAAGGGCCGCATCGTGCCAGCACTAGCGCTAGCGCCATGTTATCACAACTTGGCTTTCTCCGATATAATGAGGGCGTTGCAGAGACTTGTTCTGTAAGGGGTTACAGGCTTGAACGACGTCCGAAGACAATTCCGCGCGGCGGCGATTTTAATCTTGATCATTGTACCCATAGGTATCGCCGGTTACATGGTCTTCGAAGGCAAGACCTTGTTCGAAGCCATCTATTTGACCATCATCACGCTAACGACGATCGGCTACGGCGATGTGGTTCCGTCGACGGAAATCGGCAGAGTTTTTACTTTGGGATTGGTCTTTGCCGGATTGGGCGCCCTGGCCTTCTTTCTGTCTTCCTCGTTTGCCCTGCTCTTCAGTCCGGAAGCGATGGCGCGGCGGCGCAACTTCCGATTGCGGCAGAAAATCGACCGGCTCACAAACCATTACATCTTATGCGGCACGGGCGAATTGGTAGATAAAACTATCGGCTACGTGCTGCATGGCGCGGAAATCCGCCGCGCGCAGCTCCAGGATGCTTCGTATCGGCCTTTTGAGTCGCGTCTGCAGCGGCTGCTCGGTAATCCCAAATCGGGGCGCTTTGCGGCGCTTCAGCAATTCGTCCGCCGACTGTTCCTTTTGTTTCACAATATATTTGTCGAGCATACCACGCTGCTGGACCTGATCGTAGTAATTACCGAAGACGCCGAATACGCGGAGCGCTTGCGCAGCGCCGGCATTCTGGTGATCGATGGCGACCCGACCGATGACGACTCGCAGTTGGCAGCCGGCGTTACCCGCGCCCAGGCGATCATGGTCATGTTGAATCAGGACACCGAGAGCCTGCTCACGGTTTTGACAGCGCGCAACTTGGACCCGCGTCTGTACATCACTGCGGCCGCCGTTGAAGAAGAGCTGAAGCAGAAGATGATCAAGGCCGGCGCCAATGTTGTGCTGGCGCCCTATGAAGTAGCCTCGCAATTTCTCAACAGCGCGACCCTGCGGCCGGCGGTCAACGACTACTTTAATAGCATATTGTTCGATCAGGAGACTAATCATCAGATCACGCAGCTGGAATTGGAGGACGATTCGCCTTGGATCGGCAAGCGCATCGGCGATCTGGGGCTGCGGGAAAAGTATGACGCCGGCATTATTGGCATCCGCTTGGAAAACGGCGATTTCGCGCACGCGCCCGGCGGCGGACGCGTTCTGCGCGAGTATGAGATATTGCTAGGCGTTGCGCCCGGGCCAATGGTTCCAGTCCTGCAAAATGTCTGCCGCCCCGCCACGCGCAACGATATCCGATTCACGACATTCCAACGGCTGGTGCAGTCGCGCGATAGCAAGAGCCTGGACAAGATCATGAGCTTGCCCGAGTGCGTAACCACGATCGCGGGAATGTCCAAGCACTTTGTGATCTGCGGAAACGACCATATTATCCAAAGCGCGGTTCGCTTTCTGGACCCGGCGCGTCCCTTTGTGTTGCTCACCAGCGATGAGTCCCTGGCTCAGAAATGGCTTCAGCGCGGCTTCTGCGTGATCCATGGCAATCCCACCAGCGAAACCGTCTTGAAGCTCGCCGGAATTGACCGGGCGCAAGCGATCATGATCTCGATGCAAGATAAGGCCGCCGCAGTTCTGACCGTGCTTTCGGCTCGCAGCATCAGCAAGTCGCTGTTGATCTCGGTTACTGCCACGACAGACGATATGATCGACAAACTGAAGCGATCGGGCGCCGACCGCGTCGTCAGCCCGTTTCACGTCGCGGCGCAATTTGTGCTGCTGTCGACCACGCGTCCCGAGATCGCCAACTTCTTGCAGCATGTGCTCTACAATGAGATCACCGGCATTGAAACGGCCGAGTTGTACATGGAGGATGATTCGCCCTGGATAGGCAGCACCATCCGGGACTTGGCGCTGTCCATGCGCTACCACGCCGGCGTGGTCGGCATCCGGCAGTCGCACAGCAATGATTTTGAATACGCGCCGCCGCTCGATTACGTGATCCAGCCCTACGAGGTATTGATCGTCATCACGCCGATGCAGTATTTCGACGAAATGCGGTCCAAGGCGACCGGAGAGAAGAACAAGCGCCCGGCAACGTTGCGTCTCAATATTGACACTTCGACTACGGGCGTCTGGACGCGCGATATGATCCGTGAGTTGATCAGCCAGCAAGACGGCGGCTAGCGGCCGCGGTCTCGTATGCTGTTTGTCAGGCTCAGCAGCCTGCTCGCGTCCCCCAGATCAGCGCGGCGCAAGACATAATCGGAGTCCACATCCAGGTAGGTAATGAATTCTGCGAATTGCTCCGCAACGGCTGAAAAGCCAAGTTGGCCGGGCAACTTCAAAATGTCCGCCCAATAGCGCTTGCCAATCAAGACCGGATAGCCCGACCAGCCTCGATAGCGCGGAATGAGAAACTCGCCTTCGTCACGAGCGTACAGCGTCAGGAGCTGATAAATCGTCTTCGGCTGGAGCTGGACGTGATCGCCGGGCAAAACGATGACCGCTGCGACATGTTCCGGCAAGGATTGCAGCCCGGCTCTCAAAGAAGAGACGAATCCGCCGGTCTTCCAGGCGCGATTATGCGCGATTTTGACGCCCAGATGTTGAATGGCTTGGCGGGCAGCGCTAGCCTGCTGTCCCGTAATCACACGCACATGATCGATGCGGGAGCGAAAGACTTTCTCGGTGACATGCGCTACGGCAGCGCGGCCCCGCTCGGCGGGCTGCAAGATGGCCGACAAGCTGGCGCTCTGCGCATCTGAGGCCGCCAGCACCAAAGCGCCAATTGGACGCTGCACTTCATGCACGGGTTCAGCGCCGCGGGCCGAGCCCAAGGCGACTGCGCTAATCCGCTTGCTCTGGAGGCTCAAGCGCGCGATCAATCGCGCCCGGCCGCGTACGTAGCCGCGTTCCGGCGTCTGATTCAGATAGACCAGCACGCGGGCATCGTCGGGAACGCCGCTCAAGCCCAAGTCTTCATCACGAAGCACCTGCGCCAGCCAGGGCGACTTCACCGGGCTATTCTCGACGAAACCGTATCTCTCGATCATAGCCCGCGGATTATAGATGTGATCGGCATCCAGGGGGGCGCCAAGCGCGCTCAGCGAGGCCACAGAAACGACCAAGGAAGTCTCGGCGGGGATCCGCGGTTCGCCGGCGAGCGGCGCTTTGAAAGGCAATCCGCAGGCGTCGTCGGCTTCCACCAGCAAGATGTCCGAGTCAACGCGGTCGAGCAACTGTTTCGTCCACTCGAGCGGCTGTCCGTATACGCGGCCAGCGCGAATTTCATCGTAGAGGAGAACGAATTGATTTTCGTTCAGCGCTTCTGAAATGGCGGTTGCATCTGCATCGGCTTTCAGCGCGCAGGGAAAAAACCCCAACTGTTCTTCAGTTAAATTCGTCGTGGTCGTAGCGAGTACGCGCCAGCCGTCTTCCGCCAATTCGTAACCCATGCTGACCAGCAATGAGGTCTTGCCGCCGGCGCCAATGAGTGACACGACTTCGCCGCGATTCAGGTCAAATGCGCTCTTTAGTTTCATTCTGTCTCCGCGCCCGCCGTCCTTCTTCAGGCGCTAGCACCCTAAAAGGCAGGGCCCGCCAGCACAAGGCTTGTCCGGTATAGTGACTCAACTGCCGCTCGCTCGGCTTAGGCGAATACTCGACATCTTTGCCACCGAGTACTCCGAGTTTGATAGAGTACACAGAGGAAAGGCATCATTCTTAGTCCGCAGAAAGAATCGGCGAACGTGTAGATCATCCTTGACTCGACCAACCGCCATATTTTCCGGAATCCCTCTCTGTGCACTCATATTTTCTCTGTGCCCTCGGTGGCAAAATTGTCGTGAATCCCTTAAAGCGCGGCGCCCACCCCAACAAACCGTATCGTCATCGGCATTTGAGTAGCGGACAAGCCTTACACGCCCAATAATAACATGAATGCGGCGCTCTGGGCTGGGATTCTGCCGAACGATCTACTGATCGAGGCTCGACGGCGCGCAGCATCTTTGCAGCGATCTACCATTTTGTAAGTAGACTCGACCCCGCCGGTCGATGCGAAAGCGGGCGTACTGATCGGCTTAGACGGCGCCGATCCCGTGCCGGCGCAGCGCTTTGACTACCTTTTCGGCGGTGAAGGGCTGCGAGTCCAGCCAGACGCCCGTGGCGTCAAAGATGGCGGCGGCGATCGCGGGCGCCAAGGGCAAGAAGGGCATCTCCGCCATGCCGCGAACGCCCCAGGGGCCAATCGGGTCGGGATGCTCCAGCACCACCGATTTCACCTTTGGCGGCACATCGAGCGAGGTGGGGATGAGGTAGGTCGAAAGGTAGGGATTTTGAATGCGGCCCTCGCGCGACACCAGGTATTCCATCAGCGCGTAGCCCTGCGCCTGGACGATCGCGCCTTCGATTTGGCCTTGCAGCTGCTGCGGGTTTATCACCTTGCCCACGTCATTGGCGCAGACCACCTCCAGCACTTGCACCTGGCCGGTTTCGATATCAACCTCGACCTCGACTGCTTCAGCGACGTAGCCATAAGCGAAGTTCGGCTCGGCCTTGCCCGTCACAGGATCAAAAGCGGTCGTCGGCGGCGGGTGGTACATGAATTCGCCGCGGGCCGGGCGTTCTTCGTCTTGCCACTTTTGCAGGGCGATTTCGGCGGCGGGGCGAATGGCATTGCCGGACATAAAGGTGAGGCGTGATGCGGATGCGCTGCCAGACGACCCCGAGGTCGCCGTGTCCGATGCGACAATTTCCACCTGATCGAAGGAAACGCCAACCGCATCGGCCGCCATTTGCATCAAGGCGGTATGCGCGCCTTGACCGACATCCGCCGCAGCGTGGTACAGAACCACATGCTCTATCTCGGCGCTGCCGCGCAGCTCAATACCCGCCCAACAGTGCTCGGGAAATCCGAAACTGAATCCGACATTTTTGAAGCCGCCGGCCAAGCCCCGTCCGCGCCGTTTCGTGGCGTCAGCTGGCTGCGCGGGGCTTTGCAGGGACCAGCCGGCCGCGGTTTCGCGCCACCAGGACTCGCGCCCGCAAGCCTCAAAGACCTGCGGCATGGTCACGCCATTGGGAAAGGGACTGTCGACCACGCCCAGACTGCCGTCGCGAATCGAGTTAATCAGCCGAATCTCAAGCGGGTCCATATTCAAGGCGTCCGCCAGGCGATTCATCTGGCCTTCGGCCGCGAAGAGCGCTTGTGGCGCGCCAAAGCCGCGAAATGCGCCGGACGGAATATTGTTTGTGTAAACGGCATAGGTATCGATGTGGATATTGGCCGCTTCGTAGGCGCCGCTGGCGGTAAGCTGCGCATTGCCAAGCACCTTGTTCGAGGTGTAGTTGTAGGCGCCGGCATCGCCGATGACTTCAGAATATATCGCCGTGATTACGCCTGATTTAGTCGCGCCCCATTTGGCGCGCACTTTGATGGGATGGCGCTTGTGATGATATAGGATGGACTCTTCGCGGCTCCACTGGATCTTGATCGGTTGGCGCAGAATCCAAGTCGCCAGCGCCAGCACGATCTGCACGGACATATCTTCGCGCCCGCCGAAAGCGCCGCCGATGGCAGGATAGATCACCCGCACCCGTTCGGGCGGCAAGTCAAGCGCGTGGCAAATTTGCTCCTGGTCTTCGTGGGTCCATTGGCCGGCCACGATGACAGTGACGCGATCTTCCTCGTCTATGTACGACAGGCCGGCCTCCGGCTGCAGGTAGGCGTGCTCTTGCCAGGTCGTGTCATATTCGCCTTCCGCCACGACATCGGCAGCGGCCCAGCCGGACGCCATGTCGCCTTTGCGAATGCGATATTGCGCAGCCAGATTGCCCGGGCTATCGGGATGCAGCTGCGGCGCGGACTCGGCCATGGCCGCTTCCGGATCAAAAACCGCGGGCAGATCTTCATACTCGACCTGAATCAAATCAAGCGCTTGACGGGCGATGGCGTCATTTTCCGCGACCACCGTGGCCACCATGTCCATATAGCAGCGGACGATATCGGTACCAACTTTGTCGCCGCCGGGACCGCAGAGCACGGGCTGATCTTTGATGACCAGGCCGTATTCGTTGACCGGCACATCGGCGCTGGTGAAGACGCTGACGACGCCGGGCAGGGCTTCGGCTTGGCGCTTGTCGACGCTGATCACACGGGCGTGCGCGCGCGCGCTGAACTTGATGCGCATCCACAGCTGGCCATCGATATCGATGTCGCCGGGGTACTTGGTCTCGCCGGTTACTTTGCCTAAAGCGTCAATCCGCTTGATGGATTCGCTGATGGCGGGCGTGGATTTCCTCAAGGCCCTCATATCCTTTACCTAATGGAGCATAGTCAATACGAACGATTAATATGTTGGCAGGGATTCAAAAGTGGTCTCGATCAACTTTTCCGTCTCGTTGTAGAAGATACGCCGCAGGATGGCAATGGCGGCGGCATAGGTCGGCTCAACGCCGCCATAGCTCAAGCTGCCCGCGCCCAGCGTCTGCCCGCGATTCATCGGCTTGTCCGAGGCGTAGTGCAGGAATCCAATGTCGAAATTCACCGAGTGCAGATTGACGATTTCGTTCATGGGATGACGCTGCGGACGGAAAGCTTCGTAAATGGCGGACAAGTAGGGCCCGCCTTCCATCTCGATGTCGGTGTAACCCTCTTTGTAGAAGACGCTCATATAGTTGGGATTCTGCAGGAATGTGCCCAGCACAGTGACCGCCTTCTGGTTGTCCAAGACGTTGCCGTGCTCCATCCAGGAGCGAACGTGCCGCGCGGTGAAGCAGTTGCGGAAGAGGTAAGTATTCTGCGAATGTTCGTCGTGGATGACATTGGGGATCATCATATCGCCGATGCGGCCGTTAAGCGTGGCGGCTTTGCCCATGACGTAGACGCCATCCAGCCGGCCGACGCCTTGCGAAATCCGGCTGAGCAATTCGTAAGACGCCATGCCCAGGGGATAGTCGATATTCAGCACGACAGCGTTGCTATGGCGCAGCGGTTCCAGGTCATCGGCCCGGCCCAGTCGCGGATCAAACCATTGCGCCTCCAGCTTGCCCAATTCGATTACTTGCGTTTCCATTTCGAAGCCATGCCGGCTGGGCACGCGATGGATGCCCAGCCGGTGTTCTTCCTTTTCGAAGACGCGTTTGGCGCGGCTGCCCTGGTCCGAAAGGTATTGACGCAGCACAAAATACAAGAAATTATCGGTGCTCTTGTGATAACTCTCTTTGAGGTCTTCGTATTCTGTCAGCAAAGACTTTTCTTCGAACTGCTCAATATAGTTGACCAGGCTCTCTTCAAAACGTCGAGCGAAGCCGGCCAGCAAGTTTATCAAGGAATGCGTATTGCTGGAGACGAAATATACCGGGCGCTCTTGCAAGTCGATGCCCGCGAGTGACACTTCCTCGCAGAGCTCCTGCCACCAGGCGGCGGTGGCGCGGCGGTAGTCCGCCAGTGATCCGGATATCAGACGCAGGGTCATGCTTTTGCGCTGCCGGCCGATGAGCAGCAAGTTGTTCACAAATTCGTCCTGCCATAGCAATTGCAGCCGCTGCAGGTCGCTGACCGCCATATGCAATCCGGCCGCCAGAATCTCGAATTCTTCCGCCGGCACGTCGCCGCCGTCGGCGTAGGGCAGCAGCGATTCGTACAGGTCCTGATTTTGCAGCAGCTGATGCAGCTTGTTCCACTCGATCTGGAAGGCGGTCAGGATGGGAACCAAATCGTCAATGTCCGAGCGGCTGACAATGAAAACGGCCATGGCGCTGCCCCCGTTGAAATGGGTGCGCCGCCGGCGTCCCGGCGCATACACGCGCAGCCAGTCAGCGACATTCTTGTAACCGGCCGCTGCAAAGCCTCGTTCCAACTGTCCGATCAAGACTTCTTCGGTCTCGATGATGCAAGCGGGCAATCGCAAGGCGCTGTACATCAAGGCGGAGGCATCGGGTTCGGCGGCGACGGCGCGATCATGCAAGGAGGACGCCATTGCCAAGTGGCTCTCCACCAGCGTTTCGATCTTGATGCTGTCGCTGGAGCGCAGCAGCGAATAATAAGTGCGCATGTAGAGTTCGATTTCTTCGCTGCCCGTCGTAGGCACCCGTCGATCCATAAGCTGTCCTTAGGGGACTCGCGATTTCGCCCGGCTGGCCTGGCGGAATGCTTCAACGATTTTGTAATAACCGGTGCAGCGGCAAAGGTTGCCGCTGATGCTGTAATTGATCTGTTCGCTATCCGGCTCGGAGATTTCTTCCAGCAGCTTGGCCCCTGCCATCAGGAAGCCCGGCGTGCAATAACCGCATTGGACGGCGGCTTCGTCTATGAATGCCTGCTGAATCGGATGAAGGGCCTCCTCGCGCTGCAACCCCTCGACCGTCACGATTTCGGCGCCATGCGCGCGGGGCGCGTGCACCATGCAGGACATCACCGCCACGTCATCAAGGAAGACTGTACAGGCGCCGCATTCGCCCTCGGCGCAGCCTTCTTTTGTGCCGGGCAAGCCGACCTCGTCGCGCAACCAGTGCAAGAGCGACTTCTGCTGGCCGGTGGAGATGCTGACTTCGCGGCCGTTGACGCGGCTCTTGATGGGCGTGTCGGGCAAATGCACTGTGCCCTGTGCCAAGCCCTGTCGAACTCGAGCGCTATTTTCGCCCCAAAGCATCGGCGGCGCGGCCGGGATGCCCGGCTCTTGATGCTCGGCCGCCAGCTGCCGCAGCGCGCGCGCCACCAAGATCTTAACCATCTCGCTGCGATACTCGGCGCTGCCGCGAACGTCATCTATCGGCGTAACAGCCGCGCTGGCCAAACGCCCGCACTCGGCCATGACCTCACTGTCGAGGGGCTGCCCGATCAAGGCCTTCTCGGCGACGGGCACAGTAACGATGGTGGCGGCGACGCTGCCGAGCGCGATGCGCGCGTCGGTCACGATACCGTCTTCGTCGCGCCCAATGACGGCGGCGACATCCACGACGGAAATGGCTTGTGCGCGCCTCAAGCCCAACTTCAGAAAGATGCCGCGCTGGCGGTCTGCCAAGGGCGGAATACGGATTGAACTCAGGAGCTCATTCGGTCGCAAGACGGTTTGCCGGAATCCGCTGTAGAAGTCTTCCAGCCGTACAGTACGTTGGCCGTCTGCAGAAAGCAGGGTCACTTCCGCGCCCATGGCAATCAAGGGCGTGATGGTATCGTTGGCTGGAGAGGCGGTTATGAGATTGCCGGCGACGGTGGCGCGATTGCGAATCTGAGGCGCCCCGACTTCCCATGAAGCTTGCGCCAGCGGCAGCGCTCTCCGACGAATCAAGTCGCTGTCGACCACGTGGTTGTGCGTAACCAGCGGACCCAGCACGATAGCGTCATCCTCCTGGCTGATCAGATCCAGGCCGGGAACGCGCGTGATATCAACCACCGTCGTCAACTGCGGATGCGCCCCGTGCTCCATCTCAATGATGAGGTCGGTGCCGCCGGCGACAATGCGGGCGGCAGCCCTGTGTTCGTCGAGCAGGGCCAAGGCCTCGGACACGCTGCTGACGCTGTGATAAGCCTGCCACATGGTCGACGCGCCTCCTTGACTGAATCGGCCGGGCCGGCCGCCTAGATCGGATCCAGGTCGAGAACGGTAAAGGGATTGATATTCAAAACGCAGGTCGATTCATATTGCGTGCGCACAGTCTTGCGCCGATCCCAGATATGCACATGCCCATGAAGCATATATCGGGGACGATACCACTTCATGAAATTGAGAAAGCTGCTGAAGCCGCGATGCGCCACGTCATTGCCGTCATGGATATTAAGCGCCGGCGAGTGTGTGACAAAGAGATCGATCTTTCGTTTCCGCGCCCAGCGATTCCAAAGTATCGGCGGCGCCAGGCCCAGCACCATGCGATGCATTTGAGACTGCGTGTATTGGATAGCGCCTCGATTATACTTGATCGATCCCTCCAAACCCGCCATGAGCAAGCCGCCGTACTCCACCACCTGTTGATGCAGATTGACGCCGCCGGGCGGTTCCGAGTCGTAGACTTCATCATGGTTGCCGCGCACGTAAAACATGGGCACGCTGATGATGCTGGTGATGAAATCGAGATAACCGGGCGGCATATCGCCGCAACTGATGATCATGTCGATATCGCTGTACTGGCGGCGCAAATTTACCGCGCTGTGCAACTGCGGCATCTCGGTATCGCTTACGCAGAGAATCTTGACCACGCCGACCGCCTTCGCTAGAGCGCTGCGTATAGGATTAACTGGACGCAGTTCAGCTGGAAAAACCGCCGGCGAAGGTATCGATCATCAGACGAACATCAGCCCCCAGCGGGTAGAGTATGGGACAGGTCGCGCCGGCGTCGACGTACTCGCGCACTTTGGCTTTGACCTCGTCCGGCGTACCGGAAGCGGTGATCATCTGCACCACATCGTCCGGCACCAGCTTCATCGCTTCCATGATCTGTTCCTCTGTGGCCGGCCAGGTCAAGACCTGGTTGATTTCATCAAGCAAATCCTGGCTGACGCCGCTGGCCTTCATGATATGCGGCTGTTGCCCAAGGTATTGCGTGACCAATTTGCGGGCAGCGTCCAGCGCCGCGGCGCGGTCGTTGTCGACCGAGCAGACGACCAGTTGCGGGCGGTCTACATCCGCGATCGATTTGCCGGCCTTCTTGGCGCCGATTTCTAGCTGCGCCATAGCCATGTCGTTGTATTTGGGCGAAACCAAATAATTCAGCACGGCGCCATCGGCAATCTCGCCGGTCAAAGCCATCATCTTGGGGCCGGTCGCGCCGATATAAATGGGCACATTGCGCGGCTCTTTGCGGCCGTGCACCACGTCCAATTCAACATCGTCCATTTGCACAAACTCGCCGTCGAAGCTGACGCGCTCGCGATTAAGCAGCCGGCGCACCACCGTCACCACTTCGCGCATCGCCAGCAAGTTCTTGCGCCGGGTGATGCCGACCTTGGCCGCCAGCGGATCCCACCAGGCGCCGATGCCGCAATAGATGCGATCTTGCGCCAGGTCGTCCAGCGTGAGAAAGGTGGCTGCGACCACGGCGGCATTACGCGTCCAGTTGTTGATCACGCCGGAGCCGATTTTTATGCGCGAGGTGACTGCGGCAAAAGCGGCCATCGGGACGATAGCATCGCGCACCAGGCGGCTCTCGGCTTGCCATACGGCTTCGAAGCCGCAGAGCTCGGCGTACTTCACATATTCGATGGCGTCCGCCAAGGGATGTGCGTCTTGCAAATAAAGCGCTACGCGATCAGCCATGAGGAATCTCCACTTCGCTATCCACTACTGCTCTCAATATTATCATTCAGAATCCGCTTAGCTTGCAAATGTCGCCGGCTCGTCAATTGGCGCCGCACATGACCGGGAAGGACGGCAGATGACCAAAGTGTCCCTGATCCAGTATCTCCTGATATTCTCGTAAATCCTCCGGCACATCAATGTCCAGCGATAGCCGATCGGATTGAAATTCTCGCACTTGCAGTCCCGCGGCCCGCGCCATTCGAACGTGCCGCTGGTAACTCCCGCCACCATAGTCGTATTCGATGGCGAGGGGCGGCCGAATCATGAGCGCGTTGGTGCCGTCCCGATTGCGGTCGGTCGCGATAACCAGTGAGCGATCAGTCGCCAAAGCGATCATAGCTCGCAGGTCTTCCGCGTTGATGAAGGGCAAATCCGCCGGCAGCACCAGCACCGCATCGGCGCGCCAGCTCTTTACCACCATGGTCGCGCGCAGCAATGCCGGATTCAGATTCGACATGGCGCCCTCCTGCAAGGTCTTGGCGCCCATTTCGCGCGCGATCGCCAGCGCCTTGGTATCGCGCGATATGACCAGCACACCGGTAACCTGCTGGATGGTGGTGGTCACCGCCAAGACATGCCGAAACATGGCCTGGGCCAATTCAAAGCGCTGATCGGGAGAAAGGACCGGCGTCAGGCGGCTCTTGGCGTATATCAGCGGCTTGACCGGGATGATGGCCCAGAGGCTCATGAGGCCCACCCGGCGATCCACTCCAGCGTGTTGCGCGCCAATTCGACTTTGGCTTTTGTATCCGTCATGAGCGTATTCAGCTGCACTGTGCGCAGGTTGACAGCGCAAACGGACTGGTTGCGAATGTCATTGACGAAGCCGTCTATGATGTCGCCGTAAAAGCGCGCAACGGCCGCCTCGGAAACTTCCAAGCCCAGCTCGGCCATGATCTTGGCCGTCGGTCCCTTGACGGCCGTGCCGGCAATGACAGGCGTGATAGCTACGACCGGCGCGTCTGCGCGTTTTAGCGATGCTCGCATACCGGGCACAGCCAGAATCGGCGCGACCGACAACCAGGGATTGGATGGCGCGATTAGAATAACATCCGCCGTTTCAAGGGCGGCTGCAACTGCCGGCGACATAGCTGCCCTTTCGCAATCTTTGTGCTCTATTGACTTTACGATGGGCTGCCAGCGATGTTTCACGAAGTATTCCTGAAAACCCAATTCTCCGCGTTGCTCAGTCTTGATGATTGTCGGGATTTCGTCATCGCACATGGGCAGCAGGCGCGCTGAAATACCCAGTCGCCGGGCGAGACAGTCGGTGACCGCAGTGAGCGAATGCCCGCGGCGCAGAAGTTGCGCCCGCAGCAGATGAGTGGCCAGATCTTTATCGCCCAGCCGGAACCAGGGCTCGACGCCGTAGTTTTGCTCCAGGCTCTCCAATGCAGCAGTGGAGTCTTCGGCGATTCCCCAGCCCTGTTGCGGGTCCGCCAAGCCGGCCAGGGTGTACATCACGGTGTCCAAATCGGGGCAGATTTTCAGGCCCAGGTGGCGGAAGTCGTCGCCGGTGTTGACGATGAATGTCAGCTGCTCGGGCGCGACGACCTGCATCAAGCCGCTCGCCAATTTGGCGCCGCCTACCCCGCCGATCAATACCGCAACCCTCATGCCTAACGCCAAATCGTTCTCGTTTCCCAAGTTTCGCGGTCGCGCGTCCGCTGCTGCGCTGGAAAACCCAGCGTTATCAGACCTTGCGGCAGCCAATCGGCCGGCAAGTCCAATACCGAAGCGACCAGGTCCTGACAGAAGAGCGGCGCGCACATCCAGCAGGCGCCCAAACCCAGGCCGGAGGCCATCAGCAAGATATTCTGCCCGGCCATGGCCGCGCTCTGCTGCGCCATCGTGCGCTCGTGGGCGTTGCGCCGCTGGTCGCCGTAATTGTCCATATCTTGAAGGCTCATACACAGCAGGATAAGCAGCGGCGCCCCAGTGATCCGCTGGTAAGAACGCTCGACATCGGCGTCAATAACCGCTTGCGGAACCCTGTCAGCGGACAAATCGTTGCGCAACTTGGCGCCCATTTCGCTCGCCAGACGCTCTTTAGTCGCCGTTTCGCTGATGACCGCGAAGCGCCAGGGCTGGCGATTGTGAGCCGAAGGCGCCCAGACGGCTGCCTCCAGAATCTGCTCGATATATTCGCTGGGCACCGCGTCGGCATGATAGCGCCGCAGTGAACGCCGCCCACGAATAAGATTCGATAAATCGGGGGCCTTCATGGCCGGGCTAGCGGTAGAGATCATGTTGGGCTGCGCGGATCATATCGGTCGCCCGTCCCTGCTCAGAACGCAAATCCAGCCCGCGGATTAGGACGGCCGGCAAACCTTCATCGGCCTCCCCGCAGAGAAGGTGGGCCGCCGAAGCGACCAGATCGGCATAAGCCACTTGCGTCACCTCAAACACGCGGCCGTATAAGTCGCGGCTGCCTCGCAAGTCTTGCACGGAAGGCAAACCGGAAACGCCGATGGCGACGCCGACATTGCCGACGCGAAAGGCGCGTCCATGCGTATCGCTGATGACCACGGCCAGGTCGACGTCCAGTCGCTGGCGCAGCCCGGCGCGAATCCGGTCGGCGGAACCGTCTGGATCCAGCGGCAGAAGCAGCGCGGCCTCAGCGCCGTCTTCAATATTGCTCTGATCGATACCGGCGTTGGCCGAGACAAATCCCAGGCGGTGCTCGGTCACCAGGACGCCCTTGCGCTTGCGGGAGACGCGCTGCGATTCGCTCAAAATTAATTCAACCAGGCGCGGATCTTTGCCGGTCTCCGCCGCCAGCGCGCCAGCAGCCGGCGACGGGCAGACCCCCTCCAGCGCCACGTAACGCCCCTCGGCCTTGGCGACTATCTTGGAGGCGATCACGAGGACGTCTCCGTCGGACAATTGCAGTCCGGCCGACGCCGCCCGCGATACCAAGATATCAACGAGATCATCGCCGGCTTTGATCAGCGGGATAGCCGGTATCGCCCAAGCGGCGAAGGTTGGCGCGCTGGCCACGGCTAGCCGTCCAATCCGGTTATGCGAATGCCGGCGCCTTTTACCTTGTAGACACGGTTGATGTACAAGAGGATCGGCGTCAGCGATTCCGCCGCCACCGCATTCTTCAAGGGACCGGCGTCGATGGCGCGCATGCCGGCCGCCGCTACCAGATCGGACACGCTGGCCTTGGCCGCATCGCTGTCGGCGCAGACCAGCACATCGCAGTCCACATCGCGATCCAACTGCCTGAGCTTGACCGCGCTCACATTCTGAAAGGCGGCGACTACCGTGACATCGGCGCCGAGAATCGCCTGCGCCTCCAGGGCGGCTGCTCCGCCGGCGGGCAGATTCACCGCCATGATCTCGGGCGGACGCAGCGGCACGGTTAAGTCAACCAGAATCTTGCCGCGACACCCCTCGCGCACGCTCTCCAGCGTTGGCTTATGCGCGCTATAGGGCACACTCAGTATCACGATATCGGCGGAGGCGGCTGCTGCGGCATTGGCCTTTCCCTGTAGGAAGTCGCCGCCCAATTCGGCGTTCATTTCGGCCGCGCGCGCTTTCGCCTTGCTTTCTTCACGCGAGCCGATTACGACCTGATAGCCGTTCAGGGCCCAGCGCATCGCCAAGCCGGCGCCTTCTTTGCCGGTCCCGCCCAATATCGCCAGTGTTTTCATCGTTGCCTCAGTTTGACTGCCCCTTCAAGAGCTAGGATTGTAAAGTATCTTGGGCAATTCGCGTATAGCGCTCCCATACGTTTGGCGCCAGCGCCAGGGCTTCGGCGGCGATTTCCGCTTCGTCCAACGTCAGCAGCTGTCGGTCGCGCATCAGCACTTGACCCGCGCATATCGTAGTCGTGACCATGGAGGCTTCAAAACCGAAGAGCAGGTGCCAGGGCAAATTGCCCGTGTGCAAGGGCGTGAAGGGCTGATAGTCGACAAAAATCAGGTCGGCGACTGCGCCGGGCCTAATTTCGCCGATGGTTTGGCCCGGGAAAAACTTCTGCATCAGCCGGGCGTTGTTGTCCCAGGCCATTTGAGCGATAGCCATGCCGTCAGCGCGGCGCGGATCGCGATTCACTACTTTGTGCAGCAAATAGGCGGCTTTCCATTCGGCCCACATATTATTGCTGAAGCCGTCATTGCCCAAACAGAGCTTGATGCCGGCTGCCAGCAAGCCGTCGATATCGGCGGCGCCTACGCCGTTGTTCATATTGGAGCGCGGCTGATGGCTGACCCAAACGCCGCGATCCAGCAGAATATCGCGCTCGGCCTCGTTGATATGGACGCAATGGGCGGCGATGGTGGAATCGCGCCAAATGCCGTACTGATCCAGGCGCTCGACCACGCGTAAACCGCTGCGGCTGAGGCTGTCGGCTTCGTCCGCCTCATGCTCGGCCACATGGATATGAAAACCGGCTTCGTCCGGTATGGCGTCAGCGCAGGCGCGCAAGCTCTCGCCGTTCAAGGTCAAGCTGGCGTGAAGGCCAAAGGCGCCGCGAAGCCGCGGATGGCCGGCCGACGCGCGCAGGAAGCGCATATTCTCGGCGATGCCGGCCCGCATTTTATGCATGCCGTCGCGGTCCGTCACTTCATAGCAGAGGACAGCGCGCAAACCGGCCGCGTCAACCGCAGCGCCGATGACATCGAGGCTGCCGTCGATGGCGTTGGGGCTGGCGTGATGGTCGACCAAACTGGTCGTGCCGTGTTTGATGGCGTCCACCAGGCAGACTAGTGCGCTGGCGCGTACGCTGTCGCGGTCCAGGGCTTTGTCCAGCGGCCACCACAAGCGCTGCAAGATTTGCGGAAAGTCTCGCGGCGGCGCGCCCGGTATGGCCATACCGCGGGCGTAGGCGCCATAAAAGTGCGTATGCGCGCAGATGCCGCCGGGCATGACGCACTGGCCGCGGGCGTCGATAATGTCTGCTGCCGGATGCTGCGCCTCCAGGTCGGCGCGGCTGCCGATAGCGCCAATTCGGTCGCCGTCGATATACAAGGCCGCATTCGGCAAGACTTGGGGCTCGGCGCCCAAGGTAATGAGCTTGGCGTTGATAATTAACATAGACGATCTTTTCCCTCGCCTCTTGGGGTCTAATTCCGCAGCGCGTGATAAACGCGATCGACATAGAAGTCGCCGGCGTAATAGAGATCGGCGATCGTCTCGGCGCTGATGAAGCGATCCCAGGTGGTGCGAATGAAACTGATGGAGCGCGCCGGGACATTTTCGATCGGCGGGTCCTTTTCAAGCAAATTACGGAACTGCAGCTTGAAATAGATATCCGCCGCCCGTTTGTCTTCGCCGGGCAATAAGTCGGCCCGCCGCGCCAGCTCCAAGCCGGTGACGCGCGCGAAATAGGCGATGGTGCCGCTGCGCCCGCGGAATACCTTGCCGCTGAGGAAAAAGGCGATGTATTCGGCGTTTAAGCCGCGCGGCAACTGCCGCTCCGGTATGCGATACCAATGCTGCCGGCGGGCGATTTCAAAGTCTTTTTTCCGGTTGAGCACCCCGACCAGCACTCGGTCGTCGGCGTACATAAGCGTCCCTGATCTCTCTTTTTACGTAGCGCGACTCGCGGTAGCCGGCCGCCTTAGTTATTTTGCCTTTGCGCCCTAGCCATTCTCGCTGCCGCCGAGCGGCTGATCTTAATGCCCCCGCTGCTCGAGCAGGCGCTTGTCGATTTCCGCCACTTGCTCTTGATGGCCGACCCACCAAGCCGGATCTCGTTGCGCGTCTAACTCGGCCACCGACTTGCCTTGCTGCTCCACCCAGGTGTAATACTTGAGATTGTGCCAACGCTCGCGGGCTTCGCGGCTGCCTTCCATGACCCAGTCAATCCCGGCGCGATGGAAGACGCCGTCGACAATGGCCGTGGCCGTGGCTTCATCCAAGGGCCCACGCTGGTCGCGCAATTGCGCCATAACCGAGCCGTAACGCTCCATGGCGTCGGTGGCGACGGTGACAATGACATCGTCGCTCTTCATATCGTAAAACCTGGCTGTTTTGATAGCCCCAATAATATTGCAGATCCCGCTGATGCCCAAAGTCTGCGACAGCTGGTTTATCAGCTGCGGCGCCAGGCCGAATCGCTCCCCCAAAACTTGCCGCCCGGCTGCTTCGGAAAAGACGCGCAGCCCCTTCAGGGCATCCATATCGTCGATGGCCATCAGCGCGTCCATGTTAAAGACATTGTGGATCCAGGTGACGTGTTTATCGCCGATGCCCTGTATCTCATGCGCGCCATAGCCGTTATTATACAAGGTCGGGCACTGAATCGGCTCCAGGCCGACGATCTTGTGGTCGCGCCAGACTTGCTTGAGCCGGTCGCCAGCGGCGATTGTGCCCGCGCTGCCCATGGCCGAAACAAAGGCCGAGATCTTGCCGGCGCCAACGCCCTCGGCTTGCAGCTCGGCCGCCAATTCCACCAAAGTATTGCCAGTGACGTGGTAATGAAAGCGGTAATTGCCCATCACTTCGAATTGGTTCAGCACGCGAATTTGGGGATCGCTGCCGCTTAAGCGCTTGACCTCGTCGTAGATTTCTTTGACGTTGCTTTCGCTGCCAGCGGTACGAATGATGCCGGCGCCATAGCTGCTTATGCGGTCGAAGCGTTCCTGGCTCATCTCTTCCGGCAACACCACAATACTGTCGTATTCCATGCGACAGCCGATGAAGGCGCCGCCGATGCCGTAATTGCCGGTCGAGGGCCAGACCAGCGTATGCACATTGGGATCCACCTCGCCCAGCAATTGTTTCTCCAGCAGAACGGAATAAGCTGCGCCGACCTTGTGGCTGCCGGAAGGGAATTTACCGCCGTAAATCAGGACAATGCGGGCATCGACGCCGGTGAGTTCGCTGGGCAAGACCAAGTGATACACGCGATCTGCCGCGTCGCGCCAGGTGATATTATAGAGGTTCAGGGGATTGAGCGGATCGCCTTCTAGGGCCGCCAATGCGTCAGCGCGCAGGGACGGATCGATCGTTTGCGGGTGAAGCATTTCTTCGAAGCTGGGACCGGTGACCATGAAGCTCTCCTCAACTCAGGCCGGAAGCATCGTCTTCCATCAGATTCAGCTGACGCTCCAGCAGGCGCATTTCGTTTAACATCTCATTCCGCTGCCTGGCCCACTTTCGATACAAGCGCCTGTTTTCGGCGGACATGTCTTCGCTTTTGCCGCCGGTGGCCATAATCAATTCGTCAATCTTGCTGTCGAGCGCTTCATAAGCCTCCACCAGCTGACGATAATGCGCCACCAGCGCCAATTGCCCTTTGTCAGACGCCGTCATTACGCGTCTCCTCTTCATCTTGATGCGGAAACGCGGCCGAAACCTGCACGCGCTGCGTCGGCGTCTGCGCTCGCCGCAATCCTGCCGTTGAGGCTACCACATACAAGGGTCGGTCGCGCGATTCATTATAAGTGCGCGCTACATACTGGCCGATGACAAAAAGAAAAAACAGTTGGAAGGAACTTAGCAGCAGCAGTAAGATGATGGTCGTCGCTTGCCCGCCAAAGAATTCCTCGCCGCGCGCCAGACGCAAGAACGATATGACTGCGCCGACGACCAAGGAGGCGCTAGCCAATATAAAGCTGACATAAATCATTATTTGCAGAGGAAAGAACGAGAAACTGGTGACGGCATCCAATGCGAAGGCGATCATTTTGCGCAAGGGATACTTGGTCTCGCCCCAGGCCCGCTGCTCACGAACATACTCGACGCCGGTCTGCCTAAAGCCCACCCAGCTGGTCATGCCGCGCACGAAGCGATGGTGCTCGCGCATTTGCCGCAGCACTTGGGCCACCTGCTCGTCCATCAAGCGGAAATCGCCGGTATCCACAGGAATATCAATGTCAGTAATGCGATGGATCATACGATAGAACATCTTGGCCGTGAATCGCTTCAAGAAGCTCTCGCCGCGGCGCTCCGATCGAACCGCGTAGACTACCTGGAAACCTTCTCTCCATTTGTCGATCAACCGCGGAATCACCGCCGGCGGATCTTGCAGGTCGGCGTCGATCAAGACGACGGCCTTTCCGCGAGCATAATCGACGCCGGCTGTGACCGCGATCTGGTGCCCGAAGTTGCGCGCCAAGCCGAGCACACTCAAACGGGAATCGGCCGCCGCCAATTGCATCATGATTTCCTTGGATCCATCCGTACTGCCGTCATCCACCAGCAGCAATTCCCAGCTCTCGCCGGTCGAATCCAGCGCGAGCGCCACTTCATCGCAGAAGCGCCGCAAATTGCCGGCCTCGTTATAAACCGGCGCGACTATCGAATAAACCGGACGCGCGCTCATATCAGTCCCGCGCTTCCCAGCGCCTGCCGGACGGCCGCGATGTCCGCAGCGACCGCTATGCCGCCGCCTACCGACTCGCGGGCGCGGGCGATATCCTTCAAACCATTGCCGGTGCTCAAGAGGCAGACGCTTTCTTCGGCCTGAACGATCTTTAGCTGAAGCGCGCGCTCCAAGCCGGCGAATGCGGCCGCGGCTGCCGGCTCGGCAAAGACGCCGCTGAGCTGGGCGAATTTCGGTATGGCCGCGCTGATGGCCGCGTCCGAAACCCGTACAAAGGCGCCGCCGCTAGAGCGCACGGCCCGCAAGGCCTTGGCGCGATCGCGGGGCAATTCCGAGGCGATGCTGTCGGCGATGGTCGCGACCGGTTGCCGGCTAATATCTTCCGGCCCCAGCCCGGCGTCAAAGGCCTCCGCGAGCACAGCGCTGCCCTCGGCTTGCACGCCGATCAAGCGCGGCATTCGCTCAATCCAGCCCAGGCGCATTAGATCGCTAAATCCTTTGTGCACACCACTAATGATACTCCCGTCGCCGACGCTTGCCACCAGGACATCGGGCGCATTCCAGCTTAATTGCTCGGCGATCTCCAGGGCGACCGTCTTCTTTCCCTCGGTGGTAAAGGGATTGACGCCGGTATTACGCGAATACCAGCCTTGTTCCTCACAGATAGCCAGGCAAAGCTCAAAGGCGTCGTCATAACTGCCATCGACCAGCAGCACCTGCGCGCCGTAGACCAGCAATTGCGCCACCTTGGCCGCAGGCGCCGCAGCCGGCACAAAGATGACAGTATTGATCTCGGGCAGGGACGCGCCCAAACCGGCCAGGGCCGCCGCCGCATTGCCAGTGCTGGCGGTGCTGACGACATCGATGCCGGCTTCCAGCGCCCGCGCCAATACCAAAGCGCTGGCTCGATCTTTCAGGGAACCGGTAGGGTTGGCGCCGTCGTCTTTGACCCAAACCCGTTTTAGGCCGAGAAGGGCCGCGATGCGGGGCGACTCGTACAAGGGCGTCCAGCCCACCGAGAGCGGCGGCACGCGGCTTTCGCTCGCGATCGGCAGCAGTGCCCGGTAGCGCCAGCAGTCGCTTGAGCCGGCCGCGGTCAGCGCATCGCGATCCAGGCTGGCTCGCAGCGATTCATAGTCGTACAAAATGTCGAGAGTGCCCAATTCGCCATGCCGCGGACATGTGTAGGCGACCTCATCAACCGCGTAGGCGCAACCGCCGATGACACAGCGAAGTTCTTTGATATCGGCCATCACAGCATCAGCTTGAATGACCGGCATTCAGTCAGTGCCGGCGGCGCTGGCTGCGTCATCATCAGCCCGACCCGCCCGGAACGATCTGCGTGCCCGTTTCGCGATGCAAGGCGCGCGTGATATTCGACGGATTAGTGATGATGGCTCTGGGACCGCCGCTATGAACGAAGTCAATCGCCGCTTCGATCTTGGGGTACATGCTGCCGCGGGCGAAGTGTCCTTCGTCCAGGTACCGCCGGGCGTCTTCCAAGGTAATGGTATCCAGCGGGCGCTCAGTCGGCTTGTTGAAATCCAGGCAGACGCGCTCGACGCCGGTCGAAATCAGCAGCAAATCGGCGCGCAGGGTTTGAGCCAGCACGCTGCTGGCGCGATCTTTGTCGATGACAGCGGCGACGCCGCGCAGGCTGCCGAATTCGTTGCGCACCACCGGCACGCCACCGCCGCCGCAGACGACAACGATGTAGCCAGCCAATACCAGGGCTTGAATGGCGTTGATTTCGTTGACTACCAGGGGCTTGGGCGAGGCGACTACACGCCGCCAACCACGGCCCGCGTCTTCCATGACCTGCCAGCCGTCAGCCTCGGCCTCGCGCGCTTCCAGCTCGGTCAAGAAACCGCCGACCGGTTTATCCGGATGGGCGAAGGCCGGGTCATTGGGGTCGACGCGCATCTGGGTAATCAGGGTGGCCACGGTATGGTTCATGCCGACGCGCCGCAGCGAATTGTCGAGCGCTTGCTGCAGCATGTAGCCGATGCTGCCTTGCGTGTCCGCCACCACCAGATCGAGCGGCACCTCGTGGATGCCGGCTTCGCGTTTGGCGATCTCGGAGCGATTCATAATGTAGCCGACTTGGGGACCGTTGCCGTGCGTCACCACGACTTGCCAGCCGTCCGCGATCATATCGGCGATATGACGGCAAGTTTCGCGCGCAGCTTCCCATTGGCTTTCAATACCCGGATCGCGCGGGTTGGGGATTAGGGAGTTGCCGCCGATCGCAACCACTACAAGTTTGTCAATCATTTTCAGCGTCTCTCAAAATCATCGACCAACTGATTAAGCGCTTCAAGGCGGAGACGACGCGGGCAGAAAGATGACCCGGATCTTAGCGCATCGTCAGTGCCATAGCCGCCTTCTGCACGTGGGTTCGATTTTCGGCCTCATCGTAGACTACGCTCTGCGGGCCATCGATGACGCTGTCGGTCACTTCGATATTGCGGTCGGCAGGCAGGCAGTGCATGTAGATGGCATGATCATTAGCCAGCGACATGCGGCGGTCGTCGGTGATCCAGTCGCTGTATTGGGCGCCGATCGCAGCCGATTCGTCATCGTCTTCGGTCGTCAGCCAACTGCCCCAGCTCTTGGGATAAAGAATGTCGGCGCCGGCGAAACCGGCGTCGAAGTCGTCAACGATCTCGAAGGAGCCGCCATGCCGGCGCGTATTCTCTCTCGCCTGCTCCACGATGTCCGGCATCAGCTTGTACTCGGGCGGCCGTGTCAAGCGCAGGTTCATGCCAAAACGCGACATCAGCAGAACCAGGCTCTGGGGCACCGAAATCGGCTTCTGATAACTGGAGGCGTAGGCCCAGCTGATATTGATGGTCTTGCCGCGCAGGTCGCGCCCGAACTTTTCCTGGATCGTCATTAAGTCGGCCAGAATCTGAAAGGGATGATAGATGTCGCATTGCATATTCAGCACGGGCACGCGACTGGCCTCGGCCACATCGTTGATATAGGCATTGCCGAAGCCCCAATCGCATTGCCGGATGGCGATGCCGTCGGTATAGCGGCCCACGATTTCGCCGATTTCTTTGGCCGTATCGCCGTGGCTGATCTGCGTTGTGCTGTGGTCGATAAACTGCGCGTGGCCGCCCAGCTGCGCCATGCCGGCTTCAAAGCTGATGCGCGTGCGCGTGCTGGTGAAGAAGAAAAGCAGCGCCAGCACTTTGTCCCGCAGCAGGGCGTGAGGCTCGCCCAGCGCGCGTTTGCGCTTCAAATCCCAGGCGACATCCAGCAAGGTTTCAATCTCTTCTCGTGACCAGTCTTGCGTGCTAATGAGGTCGCGACCTCGTAAATCCGTCTGCATGAATCTTTCCTCTTTTCCTTGATTGTTAATGGCGTCATCTCTGTTAGAAAGGCGGCCGTATTACCTCACCCGCAAACCTCGCATAGAACCGGCTTCAACTGGACGCGGCGCCATTCATGGTCTGCCGCAGGATAGCCGGGAAGAGCGCGTACCACTCGGTGGAGCGCACTACATCTTCAAGCGGCACCTGATCCAATACAGTATGCGCGTGAATCTCGTTGCCCGGCGCGAAGCCGATGCTGGGGATGCCGGCTTTGCCCGCCCAATAAATGCCGTTGGTCGAGAAGTCCCATTTGCCGGTATCGACCGCGCCATAAAGCACTTCAGCCGCCGCCAGGCCCGCCCTGACGATCGGTTCGTCTTCTTCAAAGGCCCAAGCCGGATAGACCTTGTCCAGCGGAAAAACGAAACCGGTATAACTCGGCTCGTCATAGAGCAGGATCTCGGCGCGGATATCATCGCGTTGGCCGATAATCGCGCGCAGCCGCTGCAATTCCGTCTCCGGATCTTCGCCGAAGGTGATGCGGCGGTCGACGTATATGGTCGCCTCATCGGGCACGGCGTTGATGCTGGGCGTCTTGACCTCCATGTCCGTGACGGTGATGCGGCCCTGGCCCAGAAAATCGTGATCGCCCAATTCCGGCTCGATGTGGCTGATGCGCTCAATGATGGGCAGCAATTTGTAGATGGCGTTGTCGCCCAAATAATTGCTGGCGGCGTGGGCGCTCTTGCCTTTGGCCACAATCTTGAATTCGACGCGGCCCTTGTGCCCGCGGTAAATCTGCATCTTGGTCGGCTCGCCGATGACGACGAAATCCGGCTTGATGCCCTCGGTCTGGACGAAGGCCTGGGGCGCTTGCCCGTCATTCCATTCTTCCATATTGCCAAAGTAAAAGGCGGTGAAGCCATCGAGCAAACCCAGGTCGCGGGCCAGCGCCAAGCCATAGACCATACCCGGCGTGCTGCCCTTCTCATCGCAGGCGCCGCGGGCGTACAAGATGCCGTTCTCGATCTTGCCCGTGAAGGGATCCCATTCCCATTCGTCCGGGTCGCCAATGCCCACCGTGTCGATGTGGCTGTCATACAGCAAAATACTGTCGCCGCTGCCAATGCGCCCGACGATATTGCCCATTTTGTCCCAAAATACTTCGTCGAAGCCGAGCTTGGTCATCTCCGCGGCTATGCGTTCGCCGCAATCGCGAATTTGGCTATCCATGCTGGGGATGGCGCAAATCTCGCGCAAGAATCTGACGATTGGTCGGCGCTGTTCTTCCACTTTATGCCGCAACTCTTGAAGTTGATTGTGGTCTACCATGTCGATACCTATAAGTTGCTCAATCTATGAGTCATGTACTTTAACGAAAAACGGCGAAAAATACAGTCAATTTTACACAAAGAGATTCACCAATTTGAACTGCTCGACATCGACCAAACCTTGGTCGGTCAGTTTCAGCTTAGGGATCACTTCCAGCCCCATAAAGCTCATGACCATGAAGGGATCGCTCATGCGGTTGCCCAGGTCATGCGCCGCCACAATCATGCGGTCGTATCGCGCGCGCACAGCTTCGATGGGCAGGTCGCTGAGCAAGCCGGCAATCGGAAGAGGCAAGGATGCTAAAACCCGCTGACCATCAGCCACGACAAGACCGCCGCCCATTTCGGCAATCGCTTTTACGGCGGCGCCCATGCTGATATCGTCGGCGCCGATCACCGCCAGGTTGTGATGATCGTGGGCCACAGTGCCAGCGATGGCCCCGCGCTTTAAGCCGAAGCCCTTAATAAAAGCCAGGCCGATGTCGCCGCTGGCGCGATGTCGTTCCAGCATGGCGAACTTAAGAATGTCGCGCTCAATGTCGCTGACCACACAGCCGTCGACAATTTTGGCGTCTGCCACCTGGCGCTCGGTGACCACTTGGTCGGTAATCGTTTTAATGACGCGGATTCTTTTGCTCTCCGCGGGCACAGCAAAATCCAGGGCAGCCGAAGACAGATTCACTGTACTGCGCAGGTCGACGCGGCGCGGCGGTCTGGATTCGACGGCCATGCCGCCGTTCTCGGCTACTAACACACCACCGCGGTAAACTTGCTGCGGCCTGAAGTCGCGCAAGTCCTCAACAACCAGCAAATCAGCGTATTTGCCCGGCGCGATTGCTCCATATTTTTTGAGTCCAAAGTGGCGGGCGGTATTGCTGCTGCCCATGCGGATAGCCAGCAGCGGGTCGATGCCCTCTGCGATGGCGATGCGTATCATATGGTCGATCGAACCGTGATCAATCAGATCGGCGGGAATGCGGTCATCGGTGCAAAAGCAAATGGCGCCGTGATTGGCTTCGGTCACCAGCGGCAGCAGGGGTTTGAGATTGCGCGTCGTGGTGCCCTCGCGGATGAAGATCGTCAAGCCCAGCCGCAGCTTCTCGCGCGCTTCCTCAAAGGTTGTGCATTCATGTTCGCTCTGTACGCCGGCGGCGACATAGGCGTTGAGCATGGGGCCGCTCATGTCCGGGGCATGACCGTCAAGCGCCAGATGCTCGAACAGGGCGATCTTGTCGAGCATGCCTTCATCGCCCAGCGCCACGCCCGGATAATTCATCAGTTCGGCCAGGCCCAGCACCCAGGGATGATCAACCAGTTGCGCCAGATCTTCGGCTTCCAGGCGCGCGCCCGAGGTCTCCATATCGGTGGCGGGCACGCAACTCGAGGCCATAACGAACATATTAAGCAGGCCGTGCTTGGCCCGCTCGAGCATATAACGCATGCCTTCCAGACCCAAGACATTGGCGATTTCGTGGGGATCCGTGATCACTGTGGTGACGCCATGCGGCAGCACCGCCCGCGCGAATTCCGCCGGCGTGACCAAACTGCTTTCGATGTGAACGTGCGCGTCTATGAGACCGGGCGCCACGAACTTTCCCGTCAAATCAACTTCTTGCCGGCCGCTGTAGCCGGCGCCCAGGGCCACAACATGGCGGTCATGAACAACGATATCCGTCGGGTAGATCTCCCCGCTGATGACATTGACCAGATTTGCATTACGCAGAACCAAATCGGCAGAGGCGTCGCCGCGCGCGGCCGCCAGGCGATCTACGATTGACATGCGTTTCCTCCCATCTCGGCTGCGCCAGATTAAGCCTCGCCCCGGATCAACTGCGCCGACAGCCGGTTGTGCCCTTCCACCAGGCTCGGCAGGTCTAGCGTACGCAGGATGCCGTCTTCCACGACGATTTGGCCGTTGATGATGGACAAGTCGACAGCGGAAGGCTGGCAGAAAACCAGCGCCGCCACCGGATCTTGCAGCGCGCCCGCCAGTGCGATGTCGTCGAGACGGAAAGCGATGATATCGGCGGACATGCCCGCGGCGATGCGCCCGATATCGTCTCGCCCGAGAACGCTGGCGCCGCCCAGGGTCGCCATCTCCAGCGCTTCACGGGCCGACAAGCCGGCCGGGTCTCCCAGCGCGCGCTGCAGCAACATGGCCTGACGCGCCTCGCCCAGCAGGTGCCCGCTGTCGTTGGACGCCGAGCCGTCCACGCCCAGACCGACTTTTACGCCCTTGTCCAGCATCTGCCGTACTGGCGCGATACCCGAAGCGAGGCGCATATTGGACGAGGGACAGTGGCAAACTCCTGTGCCCGTCCGCGCGAACAAACCGATCTCCTGCGTGTTCAGCTGCACACAGTGCGCATGCCAAACATCTTCACCGACCCAGCCGACATCCTCGGCATATTGGCCGGGATCCATAGCGAAATGCTCTAGACTGTAACTGACATCCTTGACATTTTCCGCCAGGTGCGTGTGCATGCTCACTCCATAGGCGCGCGCCATCGCAGCTGATTCGCGCATCAAGTCAACAGTGACGCTGAAAGGCGATGTGGGCGCCACCACGATTCGCAGCATGGCTTGCGGTTCCGGGTCATGCCAGGTTTCGATCAAGCGCTGTGTATCGCGCAATATATCCGGCTCGCGCTCGACCAGATGGTCGGGCGGCAATCCGCCGTCGCTCTCGCCCAGGCTCATGGCGCCGCGAGCGGCGTGAAAGCGGATGCCTGTTTCCTGCGCCGCGCGGATTTCGTCCTCGAGCTGCACATCGTTGGGAAAGATATAGTGATGGTCGCTGGCGGTGGTGCAGCCCGCCAGCAGCAATTCAGCCATGGCCAGCCTGGCGGCGGAATAAACGTGTTCTGATCGCAATCCGGACCAGAGGGGGTACAGAAATTGCAGCCAGTCAAAGAGTTCGCACTGCTGGGCCAGGGCGCGCGTCAGGCACTGGAACATATGGTGATGCGTATTGACCAGCCCCGGCAGCACAACGTGGTTCGAGAGATCAATGACGCGATCAGGCCGCAGGTCATGAGGCAGCGCATCGGCCGGGCCCAGGGCGGCGATTTTGCGGTCCCGCAGCAATATCCAGGCGTCTGATAATTCGCGACGGCCCTCGTCCATGGTGGCCAAACAGCGAATGTTCTTGAGCAGCAAGGTTGTCATGGCAATAATCGTCTCTTTTTCATGAGCGATGATACCCGCCCGGCGCCGGCTGCCGACATGAATTTAGTCTCAGCCTCAGCCGGGTCTCATGCTACTGCTTGATGTCTGCGATTCGTTGCGCCGCTTTCAGCGTATTTGCCAGCAGCATGGTGATGGTCATGGGGCCAACGCCGCCGGGCACTTTGGTGATGTAACCGGCCACCTGCCGCGCCGCGTCGAAGGCTACATCGCCGACGTAACGATAGCCCTTTTCGCTGGTCTCGTCCGGCACGGAGTTGGACCCGACATCAATGACGACTGCGCCGTCCTTCAGCCAGTCGCCTGTGACGAATTCGGCGCGCCCGACCGCCGCCACGACGATATCAGCCCCTTTGACCACAGCGGGCAGATCACGCGTGCGGCTATGGCAGATGGTCACGGTGGCGTTGGCGTTGGTCAGCATCAGCGCCACCGGCAAACCGACAATATTGCTGCGGCCGATGACCACGGCCTGCGCGCCCTCAACTGGTACGCCGGTTTCGTCAATCAAGATCATGACGCCCGTAGGCGTGGCGGGCGTGAAACTCGGCTCGCGACCGCGCATGCCGAGCCGGCCGATGTTGACGGGATGAATGCCGTCAACATCCTTGGCCAGGCTGATTTGGCTGAGCACGGCCTCTTCGTCGATGTGATCGGGCAAGGGCAATTGCGCCAGGATGCCATGTATGGCCGGGTCCTCGTTGAATCCGCGGACGGCGTCTTCCACTTCTTGCTGCGTGGAGGCCGCGGGCAGGATTTGCGCTTCGGAACGGATGCCGACGCGTTCGCAGGCTCGCCGCTTCATACGGACATACATAGCCGAGGCCGGGTCGTCCCCCACCAAGACGACACCCAAGCCCGGCATTGAGCCTGTCCTCTTGACATAGTCGTCAGCCGCGCCGCCAATCTCGCTGCGGATTCGTTTGGCTACCGCTTGCCCGTCAATGATTCTCGCCGGCATGTCGCATTCCTCTCGCTATGACCTGTCACGCCGCCTCCCTCACTCGCATGTTGGCGACGGCGCTTGGCGTTGAGCAGGCGGTCTTCAATGTGAAATCGGATTCATGCTTTACTATGGAGTAAGGTCAGTCCTCTTGCTAAACTTTATGGTGTAAGTTTCCTGTCTAAGGATAGCACATTGTGACTTCATCCAAGAAACTCCCGGGGGTGATTTTTGTGATGATCGGACCCGGTGGCGCCGGCAAAAATGCGATTATGAAAGCGCTAATGGCCGACAATCCGGCCATCTGCCAATTGGCGACCGCAACCACTCGCAACAAACGCGGCGACGAGGAACAGGGGCGCGAACATCTTTTCGTCAGCAGAAGGCGCTTTGAGCAGATGATTGCCGCCGGCGAGCTGCTGGAATACCAGGAAGTGACGCCCGGCAAATACTACGGCATCCCGCGCCAAACAGTCGCCGATGGTCTGGCAGCCGGAGAGATTCGTATTGCTGACATTGAGGTACTGGGCGCCCAGGTGCTGGCCGATACCTTTGCAGAAAATGTTGTGCAAATCTTCGTCACGGCGCCCGGCGCGACTATTGACGAGCAACTTGCTATACTGAAAAGACGCATGTACAAGCGCGCCGATCCGTATACCGATATCGATCAGCGCCTGCAACGAGCGGAGGAGCTGGAATTGCCCTATCAAAGCCAATGCGATTACGTCGTGGTGAACGACTCCTTATCAGCCGCGATCGACCGAACGCGCGGCATCGTTCAGCGAGAATTAGCAGCGCGTCAGTTGGCCGGAGCGCCCAAATGAGCGATTTAGCGCCTTATCACCGCGAATTGGGAGCGCGCCTGGCGCCGGACGGCATACCGCTGGATTACGGCGATTTGCCCGCCGAGTATGAGGCGGCAGACCGCGACGCAATTTTGCTGGATCGGTCACACGAGGGCCGAATTCTGGTCAGCGGCGACGATCGCCTGAGCCTGATAAATCGCATGTCCACCAATGACTTGAGCGCGTTGCCGGTCAACGCCGGGCGCGCGACGGTTTTCACCGACGCCAACGCGCGCATATTATTCCGAGCCGACTGCTATCATCGGCCGGAGGGATTGCTGCTAATCAGCGAGCCCGGCCAGGGCCCCAGCCTGGCCAACTTTCTGCGGCGCAATATCTTCTTCGGCGACAAAGCGGCAGTCAGTGACCAGAGCCAGGCCACGGCGCAATTCGCCCTGTATGGGGCGCGAGCCGACCTGATCGCCTTTGCGCTCGACGGGCGTCTACACGATCTGCAGGCCATGGGCAGCTGCGACATCGTGATCGCCGGTATCTCCGCAATTCTGTCGTGGCGTAAGCCGCTATGCGGCGCTCATTGGTCTCTGATTTGCGCGGCCGATGATGCCGCCGCTGTGCACAAGCAGCTGCTTGAATTGGGTCAGCCCCTTGGACTGCGGCTGGCCGGCTCGCTCGTATACAACATTTTGCGCATACGCAGCGGACGCCCCGGCGCGCGGGAATTGTCGGCAGATTATATTCCCCTGGAAGTGGGGCTTTGGGACGAGATCAGTTTCAGCAAGGGCTGTTATACCGGCCAGGAAATCATCGCACGCATGGAGAGCCGCGAGCGCGTGGCCAAGGCCATGGTCAAAGTAAACTTGTCGAGACTGGTTACCGCGCCGGCGCCATTGTTCTACGCGGGCCGGGCGGTTGGCGCGCTCACCAGCAGCGTCGAGGCGCCGGACGGGGACCTGTTCGCGCTGGCTGTCGTCAAAGTCAACTGCTGCCAGCCCGGCACAATTCTGGACTTTGAGGGCGGCCAGGCACAGGCTCGTGTCTCCGGCTTTGCCGGCGTGCAGCCCCCCTTCATCCAGAGGGTCGCGCCGCGAACGTAGATTCGGCGCGCTCGGCCGCTTATGCGCCTTCCTGACCAGGCGGCGGCTCGTCAAAAAACAGCGCCCACCACAATTCCCAGTTCTTTGGCTTTGGCAGCGTCGTTTGGAACTCAACCAGCCGGCGCGGCGGGGTAGGCTCAGCGGCAGCCGCGCCCACGCTCTGCGGCAGAATCAAGAACTCGCCCTCGCGTATCATCTTGCCTTCGTCGCGGGCCCAATATTCAACGTAGGCATCGTTTCTGACGTAATCCAACTCGGCGATTAGCCGCTTTTGCTCGGCTAGCAGCAGGTCGATTTCGCGACTGAACTCGGCGTGAATGCGCGCCAGGTCGCGGTCCAGGCTGATGCGGCTGCTGAAATTCAGCGCCAGCACCAAACCGATGGTCAGCGCGACGGCCAGCATCAGTTGAATGCTTGTCAATCGACGCCCAAAATGATTGCGCGCCGGCGCGCTTGCTTCGACGCCGCTGTTGACTATCGCCTCGGTCATAACAGGTCACAGTTTGTACGGAGTTGCCTGCTCTTATCTTAGTACAGCGCGCGGAATCCGCCAGCGCATGGCCGGCGCATTTTCAGCGGGCGAGCGCAACAAAAACCCGGCCTGGATGCCGGGTTGCTTTTGTGCCGAAGGTGGGAGTCGAACCCACACTCCCCGAAGAGAACTACGCCCTGAACGTAGCGCGTCTGCCAATTCCGCCACTTCGGCTTATGAGCAGTCCGCAGTATAACGCCTGTCGGTCAAATGTCAATATCGCGCTCAGGCGGTATGCGGCAAAAAGTGCGCGATGCTGTGAACCAATCAGCCGCCCTCGCGTTCATGATGTCGGCGCTGCTTGTAGTGAATATCAGAACCGGCTCGAAGACGCGCGGCCGCCTGTTCGGCAGTTATGTCCCGCTGAGGCTCCGCCAGCATCTCATATCCTACCATGAATTTCTTCACGGTTGCCGAGCGCAACAGCGGCGGGAAGAAATGCGCGTGCAACTGCCAGTGCCAGCCGGCTTCGCCCTTAAACGGCGCGCCGTGCCAACCCATGGAATAGGGGAAGGATACTTCAAAGAGATTGTCATATTTCGTCAACAGCCGCGCGAGAATATCCGCCAAATCACCTCGCTGAGCACTATCGAGATCGGGCAGTTTACGCACCGGCGCCTTCGGCAGCAGAAGCGTTTCAAAGGGCCAGACCGCCCAATAAGGCACCACGGCCAGCCAGCTCCGATTCTCGACTACCGTGCGCTCGCCCCGCCGCTCTTCCTCCCGGACGTAGTCATGCAGCAGACTGCTCCCGTTGCGTTCGTAGTATTCGCGCTGCTGCGCGTCTTCGCGAAGGGCGATGGCGCCCAGCGTGTCCGTGGCCCAGATCTGACCGTGCGGATGCGGATTTGACGCGCCCATCAGGTCACCGCGATTCTCAAAGATCTGTACCCAGCTGAAACGCTGGCCGAGCTCCCGCGACTGCTCAGCCCAAAGGTCAACCACCCGGCGGATTTCCGCGGTCGACATCTCGGCCAGGGTTAGGTCATGCCTGGGCGAGAAGCAGATCACGCGCGCCTCGCCGCGTACGGACCGCCAGCGAAACAGCGAGTGCGCGTCCGACTCCGCTTCCGGCACGTCTGGCAAGACGGCGGCAAAGTCATTGACAAATACAAAGGTATGCGCATAGTCGGGGTTGCTTTCGCCGTTGGCGCGCATATTTCCCGGACATAAATAGCATTCGGGATCGTAGCGCGGCCGCTGGTCGGTCGGCGCCTGCTCCCGCCCGCCCTGCCAGGGGCGTTTGGTGCGATGGGGCGAGACCAGAATCCACTCGTCAAGCAGGGGGTTGTAACGCCGATGGGAGTGATCGCTGAGCTGCAAGTCCATAACTTACTGTCTGAGTCGCGCGCTGGCGTGGCTTAGCACCACCACATCGCGTTCTTTCGCTTTGGTCTGAAAGCTGACTTCGTCTGCGCCCACGCGCCACATTTCGGTGATTAGGGTTTCACCCGGGAAGACGTGGTGGCTGAAACGCGCGCTGATCGCCGCCAAGCGTTGCGCGTCGTTGTCGCAGAAGCGCTTGAGTACGGCGCGCGCGCTAAAGCCGAAGGTGCAGAGGCCGTGCAGAATCGGCTTGTCATATTTGCCAATCGCCGCCATCTGCGGGTCGACGTGCAGCGGATTGGCGTCGCCGGCCAAGCGATAGATCAGCGCCTGCCGCGAAAGCGTCGCTTCTTCGATGACCGCGTCCGGGGACCGATCCGGCAGACTGATCGCGCTGCTTTGGCCGCGCTCGCCGCCGAAGCCGCCGATACCGCGGATGAACATCGATGTGCGCGCTTGCGCCAGCAAATCGCCGGTTTCATCGCAGCTTGTGACTTCAAGGATCATCAGCAGACCGCTGCCTTTGTCGTGTATGTCGGCGACCGTTACGGTCGAGTCTACGACCGCCTTCCGCGGCAGTTTCTTGGCAAGTTTTAGTTGCTGCTCGCCGTGCACCAGCATCATGGGATTGTATTGGATGCCGGCCAGATCTCCGCTCAGCACCAGATCGTGGAGTTGCTTGGCGAAGATGACGGCGAAAGTGGGCAAGACTTGAAAGTCAGCGCGCAATTCGTGCGCGAACTTCAGTTCCTCCGGCGCGAGCCAATGAGCCGGCGCGCCGACGCCCAAGGCATAGAGTATGGCCTCGCGCTCGCTGTAGGCATATCTCGCGCGCAGCAGCTCTGCGCCTATAGCCCGCTCGACCGTCTCCAGCGAAGGAGGCTTCATGGCGATGCTCCAGGTTGGGTTTGTCGACGCTCGTATACGGCACAGTATAGCAGGCGACTTCAATGCTGACAGACCAGGCCGGAGAAAGGCGCTTGCCCTTGACCGCGCCCTGCGTCAATCCGCCGACGATTTGGCCTTGCAAGGTCAAATCGACGCTGAGCCAACCTATATCATCCTGTCACTCATCAGGCTGCTGCGGAGAGATGACGCGCAGGTATTCCCAGGTGTAGATGCCGGTGCTGTGCCCGTCGTCCCAAGTGGGCTGCACGGCGTAATTGCCGACCGCGACCAGCGCTGTAACCGCATACGAGCGTCGCGGCGTCAACTTCAGGATATCGTCCGGCGCGTGTTCCATACCCATTTTTGCGTGCCCGCCGCGGCATTCAACGCAGGGACAAGCCTCGCGCAATTGGCCCAGGGGGTATTTGCTCGCCAAGCCGTCCGACCACTCAATTATGAGTTCTTCGCTTGATTTGTTCAGGGTGATTTTCTGCGGCTTGATGTCCACTGCCTCTGCCTTCGCAACTGGCTGCGAATTGGAATCGTATAAGTTTCAGGCATGAATGAACAGATGAAAACCCACTGCGATTGCGCTGGGGCCCGCCCAGCTTGCGGTTCGCTTTCGCTCTGCTACAATGGCGTCACCATCAGTTACGGAGCCAGGATTATGCCCGACTTCAGAAAACTCATCTGGCTGTTGTCGCTTGTCGCCTTACTCAGCGCCTGCCAGGGGCCGACCGTCGCGCCGCAGCAGCAGACGGCAACTGCGGAGGCTGAAGCCGTGGCGCAGCACATTGCGACCCTGGGCAGCATTGCCGCGACTGGAACGGCCGAGTACGCCGCTACCGAAGCCGCGCCCACTGAAGTCCTGCCCACCGATATACCGACGATCACGCCAACTCCGGATCCTTTTCCCACGCCAGTGCAGGCGAAGGTTTACGTGGCTGAACAGCGCTTTGAACACGGCTGGATGTTCTGGCTGGAGCCAAACCGGCAAATATGGGTGCTCACCACGGACAGCGCCGGCAAGAATATCTGGTCCGTCTACGATGATACTTTCGGCGAAGGCGAAGCCGAGTATGATCCGCAACTGGTACCGCCGCAGGATCTCCATCAGCCGATTCGCGGCTTCGGCAAGCTTTGGCGGGAAAATCTGGAAGTCCGCCAGAAGGTCGGCTGGGCGCTTGGGCTGGAGCAGGGGCATACATCGCGCTACGTCTATAAGCAAGGCGGCTTCGTTAACGAAGACAACGAATACGTGCCAGGCCCGGGCTACCATCAAGTGAGAGCCGCAAACGGCGACGATTTTCGCTTTATTGAAGAGACTTTTACCTGGACCATCGATAGTTGAGCCCGGCAGCCAACAGCATGCGCAACCTCAGGCGGCAGAGCATCAAAGCCGATCGCCCCTTCGACTTTCATCTGGCGGCGGACGCGCGCAGCAGCAGCACAGATTATGGCGACGACCAGGCTTGGGTTGTGCGCCTGGGCGCTCGCGACGAAGCGGCCCTGGCTTTTCAAACCGAATTCGGCGGGCGAGCGGGATTGGTCAGCCTGGTGCCTATGTGGCGCGTCGAGAGTCGCGTCATCTACCAGCACCTTGGCTATGCGCGCGAACCGGTCATCACCTACTTCGCGGCGGACATGCTTCAGGTCGAGGCGGCGCCGCTCGAAGATCTCGACCTGGTCGCGCGATTCTGGGCCATGGACTCGCGGGCGGCCGGGGGCGAATTCAACCTGTTCAATAACAGCGCCAAGCACCACAGCCTGCAGCTCGACCTGTTCGGGCATGTCGTCATCAAGGGGCGCAATCACAAACTCAATGTGCTGACTATGGCGGATTATAGTCTGGCGCTGCATCTGGGCGAGATCGGCAATCTCAATCCGGTTGCCACGCTGGAGGGCGCCAGCGTCGGGGTTTACGGCGGCAGGATCAGCAGTCCCAAGATCGGCTGCCTCATAGAGCTGGCGCCGGGCGAAAGCATTCGCATCCCCTTTGTTGTGGCCGGGCTGGCCGATATGCGCGATTCGTACAGCGTCGCCATGAACTGGATGTCGCGGCCCTGGGCGCCCTATTTTGAGCAGATCGATCGTAATGCCGCCGCGCTGCCCAAAATCAGCACGGGCAAACCGTCATGGGATCTGCTGATCGACTACTCGGCGGCACAGTTGATCAAATCCCTCATGGACCCGACCGAGAACCTGCCCCACCACTCTCTTGTCGCTTATAGGTGCGCTGACCGCGGCTGGAGCCGGCGCGGCGATGGCAGCGACCACGTCAGAGCCTGGTCCGGGCAAGACCCCACTTATACCTACCCGGCGATTGCGGCTCTCGCCGGCATAGACGCTGAGCTGGCCAAGGGCATACTGCACAATTATTTCGCCGCTGCCGACGACACCGGTTTCATCGATCGCCGGCCCGGCCTGGGCGGTCAGCGACAAGGCGTCTTGCAGATACCGATTCTGGCGCGGCTGTGTTTGATGCTGGTTGAAGAAGCGGAAGACCTGGCATTTGCGGCCGAGGCCCTGCCTGCGCTGCGCGCCTTTTTCTCGCGCTGGCTGGCGGAGGACGCCGATGCCGACGGCGTGCCGGAATGGCAGTCGGAGCGGCAAATGGGCTATATCGCCTTTCCTACCTTCGGCCGCGGCCAAGCCTGGGCCCAGGGCGCCGACCTGCGCCAACTGGAATCGCCCGATCTGCTGGCCTATCTGATTTCCGAAGCCGATGCGCTGCGACAACTGGCGGAATTGCTCGGCGTGCGTGAGACGGCCGCATTCGCTGAACAACAGCTGCGGTTGCTAGAAGCGCATTTAGAGGAATTCTGGAACGGCAGCCGCTACGTGTACCGCGACCGCGACTCGCATTTGACCGGCGCCGGCGTCGATCTGGTTTACCGTGGCGCGGGCGACCAGGCGCACGAGATAGCTCAGGAGCTGGAGATTCCGGCCCGTATCATGGTGCGCGTGGTCGGCGGCGTATCACAGCGGCCGCGCATCACTATGAGGCTCGAAGGCAAGGACCTGGATGGCGTCCCTATTTTGGTCGAAGCGTCGATTGATGACTTTCTCTGGCAGAATCGGCAAGGCGTGTTTACTACTCAGCAGCCGCTATCGCAAGTGGAGCGGATCGCGATCAAGGGGCTCAGCCGGGTGTACAAGGTGTATGCCCGTACGCTCGACAGCAGCCGGCTGGACATCAATGCGCTGCTGCCCTTGTGGACCGGGCGACTTTCGCCCGAGCGCGCCGCAGCCCTGGCGGATCTGGCGCTCGATGAAGCGCATTTCTTGCAGCCCAACGGGCTCACGATGGTCAGCGCCGAAGACCGCAACTACGACCCGTCCAACGCCCGCGGCGGCGGCGGGATCTGGATTTACTGGCTGACGCTGGTGTGCGAGGGCTTGCTCAAAGCCGGCTTTCGCCATGAAGCGACGGCGATCGTCAAACGACTGCTCGACGCGCAGGCGCGCGTACTGGAGCGGGATGGCAGATTGGCGCAGTTCTACCATGCCGATGAAGCCACGGGCTTCGGCGAGGACAACCACCTGGATGGAATCGCGCCCTTGAAATTGCTAGGCGATGTGATCGGAATCCGCATCATCGCCGCGGACAAAGTCTGGCTGGGCGGCGAATTCAGCTGGGATCATCCGGTTACAGTTGAGCAGCACGGCGTCACGGTGTCGCGCAGCCTGGAGGCGAGTCGGGTAGAGTTCCCCAGCGGACATACCGTCGCGCTGGAAGCCGCCGCGCCCTGGCAGTTGCTGCAAGATCCGACGCCGCAAATACCGGAATCGACCGCGAGAGAGCCGCTGGAAACGCCGGAGATTCCCCTGCCAAGCGAAGATGACGTTGACGGGCCCGTAACCATTGAAGTCGAAGACGACGGCGATCTGTCCCTGGACTCGCCCGATGACGCCGATCACGACTTGCCGCCTGATGACGCTGATGGCTCTCCGCCAGAGCGCTCGTGACTTTTGATCCGGCTCGGGATCTGCCGACGCCGCAGAGCGCGCCGGTACACTTGGGCATTCGCAAGCGTGTTGGAGCGACGCAGCCATGATGTACCGCATCCGCTCGCCCGGCCGCGCCGACCAGCGCGACATACCCGTTACCAGAATGCAATGGCGCCGTCTGCTGTCATATCTGCGCGCCTACAAGCTGCGGCTGCTGGTGGCCGCCATCGGCTTGACCCTGGCCTCCGCCCTCAGCCTGGTCTTTCCGGCTGTGATTCAGCGCGTGATTGACTCGGTCTTCATAGACGCGGACACCGCCTTGCTGGATGCGATAACGCTGGCGCTGCTGGCGGTCTTTGTGTTGCGCTCGCTGGCCAGTTTTCTGCAGAACTACAATCTCAATTATGTCGGCGAGCGCATCGTGGTCGATATGCGCTGCGAGCTCTATGCGCACTTGCAGACGCTTTCGATACGCTACTATGCCGATCGGCGCGTTGGCGAGTTGATCAGCCGCATCTCTTCCGATGTCACGGTGGTGCGCACCGTACTGACCGGCAGCGTCAGCACATTCTTGCAGCAATCGCTGACGCTGGGCGGCGCGATCGCCATCATGTTTTACCTCAATTGGCGGCTGACCATGTTTATCATCGTGCTGATGCCGATAATCGTCGGCGTCGCCTTTGTGCTCGGCGGCGCCATCCGCCGCACCAGTACCAAAGTGCAGGACGAAATCGCCGGCGCGACCGTCGTAGCGGAAGAGGTTTTTCAGAATATCCGCGAAGTCAAGAGCTTCGTGCGCGAAAGCTACGAGATCGGCCGCTACAACCAGGCGATCGACATCGCTTTTCGCGCTGCGGTCAAGCTGCTGACGGTGCGTTCCGTGTTTGGTCCCATTATTGGCTTCTTCGCATTTGCCGGCTTGGCGATGATGCTGTGGTTTGGCGGACGCGAGGTGCTGGACGGGCGGCTCAGCGCGGGCGAACTCATCTCGTTTCTGATCTACGGCATGACTGTCGCGGCCAGCTTCGCCGGGGTGATAAGCGTTTACTCGCAATTTCAAGAAGCGCTGGGCGCCACCAAACGCGTCTTCGAGATTCTGGATACCCAGCCGGATGTGCGGGACGCGCCGGACGCTGTTCAGGCAGCGGCGGTCGATGGCGCCATCTCGCTGCGCGACCTCAGCTTCGCCTATGATGATGACCAGGAAGTGTTGCGACATATCGACCTTGATATCGCTGCGGGCGAAATCATCGCCTTGGTCGGCCCGAGCGGCGCGGGCAAGACGACCCTTTTCAATCTGATCCCGCGCTTTTACGACCCCGACGCCGGCTGCATTCTAATTGACGGGCGCGACATCCGGTCTATCGCGCAGAGCAGCTTGCGGCAGCATATCGGCATCGTGCCGCAGGAGACTTTGCTTTTCGGCGGCAGCATCCGCGAGAACATTCTGTATGGCAAGCTGGACGCCGACGAGTCGGAGATGATCGCCGCCGCGCAATCGGCCAACGCTCACGGCTTTATCATGGAGCTGCCGAAAGGATATGACACGGTCGTTGGCGAGCGCGGCATCAAACTCAGCGGCGGACAGCGCCAGCGGGTGGCGATTGCGCGAGCGCTGCTCAAGGACCCGTCGATTCTGCTCCTGGATGAAGCCACATCCAGCCTCGACAACGAGAGTGAGCAACTGGTGCAGGAAGCGCTCGAACGGCTGATGCGGAATCGCACGACGCTAATTATCGCGCATCGCCTCAGCACAGTTCGTATCGCGCATCGCATCGTCGTCCTGGACAGAGGGCGCATCGTTGAGCTGGGACGGCACGATGAATTGATGGCGCAGGATGGCCTATACGCCAAGCTGTACGCGATGCAATTTCGCGCGGACGATTGGCTGTTATCCGGTTATCATTAGCGGCGAAGCGTCTCGACCACCTTCTATAAGTGAGTGCATTTGTGATTTTCCTGTTTCTCGGCGCTGTAATTCTCTTCGGCGCCTTTCTGATCTGGTGGCTGATATTCGAGACGGAGGGCGTCTACCTGGGCCGACGCGTGGTGATCACGCTCTATGATCTCTACGCCGCGCGCTACGACCGCATCAAACAATTTGACGAGACCGCCGATATCATGCTCATATCTCAGCCGCTGCTTGATCGTATTGCCCCTATCGCCGATCCGTTGATACTGGACGTAGCCACCGGCACGGCGCGCGTACCGCTGATTATGGCGCGGAATGCGCGCTTTAAGGGCCACGTCATCGGCTTGGACGCCAGCCGCCGCATGCTGGCACAGGCGCGCAAGAAGGTCGTTGCCGGTCGCTTCGAGTCATTTGTTTCGCTGCTGCAACTTGACGCCGGCGACCTGCCCTTCGAGGATGGCAGCTTTGATGTGGTAACCTGCCTGGAGGCGCTAGAGTTTATGCCGCGTCCGCAGCAGGCCTTGGCGGAAATGGCGCGCGTCTTGCGGCCGGGCGGGCTGCTGCTAACAACAATTCGCATTGACACGCGCTGGATGCCCACGCGAACCTTTAGCGAAGAACAAATGCGCCGCGAACTGGAGCAGCTGGAAATGCGAGACATTGAGGTCGCGATTTGGCAAGAAGATTACAGCCAGGTCTGGGCGCTAAAAGCGGGATGCTCTCAGCCGATTCGCGCTCATAGACTTGACGACATTAGGCAAGCGGCGAGCCAACTGCCTGTATCTTACAATTGCCAAGTTTGCTAGAATCCGTAACCGTTTACGCCAGCTCAATAACAAGGCTATATTCATTGAAACAACTAAACCAGGAATTAGAAAAAACCATCAGCGCTGCGCTCTTGTCGGCGCAGGCGGACGGCCGGCTGCCGACATTTGACGTGCCTGCGATTCCGGTCAGTCCGCCCAAGCGCGCCGACCAGGGCGATTTATCGTATCCGGCTATGGGACTAGCCAGGCTGGCGCGCAAGAGCCCGCTGGACATTGCCCGACTGATCGTGGATAGCATGAACTCGCTGGAATACATCGACAGTATTGAAGTCGTGCCGCCGGGATTTATCAATTTCACTATCGCCGCCGACTACCTCAAGCGACAAGTAGATACCATCATCGCGGAGGGCGACGACTTCTTCCGGCTCGATATCGGCGCGGGCAAGACGGCGCAAGTCGAATTCGTCAGCGCCAATCCTAGCGGGCCGATCACAATCGGGCATACGCGCGGCGCCGTGATCGGCGACGCCATGGCCCGCCTGCTGGCAGCGGCCGGCTACCAGGTCCAGCGCGAGTACTATTACAATAACGCCGGCAACCAAATGGTGATATTAGGCAAGAGCCTGATGCTGCGCTATCTGCAGCAGATCGGCGCCGAAATTGACTACCCGGCTGATTACTATCAAGGCAAATATCTCGTTGATGTAGCGGCGCGGCTGGTGGATGAAAACGGCGACTCGCTGCGGGATAGAGACTGGGCCTATTTTAAGGACGCGGCCGAATCGCAGATGTTCCAGTGGATCAATCGCTCGCTGGCGTCTATTGACATCAAGCACGATGAGTTTTTTAACGAGACGTCTCTGTTTGAATGCGGGCAAATCTGGCGGACGCTGGAGCTCATGCGCGAGAACGGGCATGTCTACGAAGCTACGCATTGGGAAGGCGCTGATGCCGCTGAGGTCGTCGATGTGTCCGCCAAGGGCTATGAACCAGCCACCTGGTTTCGCAGCAGTGCCTTCGGCGACGAAAAAGACCGCGTGATGGTCAAGAGCGATGGCGCGCCGACCTATACTTTGCCCGATATCGCCTATCATAGCGACAAGCTGGAGCGTGGCTTTGATATCGCCGTCAATGTGCTCGGCACAGACCATTTCTCGCAGGCGCAAGTCGTAAAATACGGCTTGCAGGCCTTGGGCATGGACCCGGCGCCGATTCATGTCATCTTCGTGCAGATGGTGCGCGCCGTGCGCTGGAACCAGGTACGGGGCGAATACGAAGCGGTCAAGCAATCAAAACGCGCCGGCGACTTCGACACCCTCGATGACTTGGTCGAGATGACCAGCGCAGACGCGGTCCGTTATCATATGCTGGCGCGCAGTCCCAATTCACAGTTGGATTTTGATGTCGATCAGGTGGTGAAACAGAGCAACGAGAACCCGGTCTATTACATTCAAAACGCCTACGTGCGCTGCGCCGGCATCTTCCGCGAAGCAGACGAGCGCGGCTTCAGCGATGAAGACGCCGACCTCGGCTTGCTCGGCGCCGACGAACTGCGTTTCATCCGCAAGGCGCTTGAGTTAGGCAATGTCATCGAGCAGGCTGTGCTCAACTACGAGCCGCATAAAATCGCCTTTTATGCCCATGAGCTGGCGTCCGTATTTCATCCGATTTATGACCGGGTGCGTGTGCTGCACAGCGAGGTGCCGCCGGATGTCGCCAAGGCGCGTCTGCGCTTTTACCGGGCGGCGGCGGTTGTCTTTCACCGTGTGCTGCGTCTGATGGGCATGTCCGCGCCCGAGCGTATGTAAGTCGATAGACAGGAACGCATTATGGGACTCAAACCTGACCACTGGATCAAGCGAATGGCGCGCGAGCACCGCATGATTGAACCCTTCGTCGACAAACAGGTGCGCGAGGGCGCCATCAGTTACGGCGTGTCTTCCTATGGCTATGATTTACGCGTCTCTGACGAATTCAAAATCTTTACCAATGTGCGCTCGGCCGTGGTGGATCCCAAGCATTTCGCCAGCGAATCCTTCGTCGATTATCAGGGCGATGTCTGCATCATTCCACCCAACTCCTTCGCTCTGTCGCGCTCGGTTGAATACTTCCGCATCCCGCGCAATGTGTTGACCATTTGCCTGGGCAAATCGACCTACGCCCGCTGCGGCCTGATCGTGAACGTCACGCCTTTCGAACCGGAGTGGGAAGGCTTCGTGACGCTGGAGATCAGCAATACGACTCCGCTGCCGGCCAAGGTCTACGCCAACGAAGGCCTGGCGCAGGTGCTATTCTTTGAAGCGGACGAAACGTGCGAGCAATCCTACGCCGACAAAAAAGGCAAGTATCAGGGCCAGATTGGGGTGACGCCGCCGCGGATGTAATCAAGGACAAGTCTTGACTGCGCGCGGCCCCAAGCGCTATACTTGGCGGCTCAGGGCGATTAGCTCAATTGGCAGAGCATCCGGTTTACACCTGGAAGGTTGTAAGTTCGAGTCTTACATCGCCCACTTCATAAGTCGTACCGGAAATTGACGCCTTGCGAGGCGTCAGTTTTATATGTAGACATGCGCCATGAAACAGGCGCTGCGGCATGCTTCCCGCTTAGGACGCCAAGCCGGAATACTTGACAAGGTTTTGTAGATTGTCTACATTATGACAATATTTCCCAGCCGACGCCGGAAGCCCGATGCCAACCGACCACGATTACGTCCTTGAGGTAAGCGACCTCCGCACCTATTTCAACTTGACCGAGGGAACGCTCAAGGCGGTAGACGGCGTTGACTTAACCATCGCGCCTCATCAGACGGTTGGCGTCATCGGCGAATCGGGTTCGGGCAAGAGCGTAACTGCGCAATCGATCCTGCAAATTGTGCCGCCGCCGGGCGCGATCCAGTCGGGCCAGATAATTCTGCGGCCCAGCAAAGGACGCCCGGTCGACTTGTGCCAGCTTAATCCGCGCAGCCGAGAAATCCGCGCCATTCGCGGGGCGGAAATCTCGATGGTCTTCCAGGAGCCGATGACCAGCCTGTCGCCAGTGCATACGGTTGGCGCGCAAATCATAGAAGCCATACAGCTGCATATCACGCGCGACAAACGAAAAGCGAAGAGCATCGCCCTCGATATGATCAATCGCGTGGGCATATCCAACCCGAGACAGCGATATGATGAATATCCGCACCAGCTATCCGGCGGCATGCGCCAGCGAGCGATGATTGCGATGGCATTGTCTTGCAGTCCGTCGCTGCTGATTGCTGACGAGCCCACCACCGCGCTGGATGTGACGGTGCAGGCGCAAATCCTGGAACTGATGAAAGAACTGCAGAATGAGTTTGGCATGGCCATCATGTACATCACGCATGATTTGGGCGTGATCGCTGAAATCGCCGATGAGGTCAACGTCATGTATCTCGGCCGTGTCGTTGAGCGCGCTTCGACTGTTGAGCTGTTCAAGAATCCGCTGCATCCCTACACGCAGCGCTTGCTCAAGTCTATCCCGCGCCTGGGCGGCCGTGGGCGGGGACGGCTGGATGCCATCCGCGGCAACGTGCCCGTACCGATGAATCCGCCGCCGCAATGCGGTTTCGCCTCGCGCTGCGATGACTTTATAGCCGGCAAATGCGATGCGGCTGTGCCGTCGCTGGTTGACATGGGGAATCGGCATTTTGTTCGCTGCTATCTGCACAGCGAAGAAAGCGAGCCGGTCTATGCCTGAGTCGCCGGCGTCCCCTGCAAAAGAAATCGGTGAAGTGTTGCTGGATGTACGCAATCTCAAGAAACACTTTCCGATTGAGAAAGGCTTCTTCCGCACTGTCCACGGCCACGTGAAGGCGGTGGACGGGGTCAGTTTTGTCATTCGCGAAGGCGAGACCTTCGGCTTGGTTGGCGAATCCGGCAGCGGCAAGACGACGCTGGGGCGTTGTATCGTGCGCGCAATCGAACCGACCGAGGGACAGGTGCTTTTTCGTATGCCGGATGGCGACGAAGTCGATATCGCCGCTATGGAACGGCGCGACCTGCGCGACGTACGCCAGCATTTTCACATGATTTTCCAGGATCCCTATTCGTCGCTGGATCCGCGCATGTCTGTGCTGGATATCATCGCCGAGCCGATCCGCAACAATAAATTGCTCTCCGATTCGCGCGATATCCAGGACCGCGTACGCGAACTCATGGACGTGGTCGGCTTGGATATCCAGCACCTCAACCGTTATCCGCACGCCTTTTCCGGCGGGCAGCGGCAGCGCATCGGCATCGCCCGTTCGCTGGCGCCGAACCCGCGTCTTATCGTCTGCGATGAGGCCGTGTCGGCCCTTGATGTTTCTATTCAGGCGCAGATTCTCAATTTGCTGGAAGACCTGCAAGAAGAATTCAATCTGACCTTCCTCTTCATCGCGCATGACCTCTCAGTCGTTGAGCATATTTCGGATCGCGTCGGCGTCATGTACGTGGGCCAGCTGGTGGAAATGGCCGACACCGAGTCGCTCTTTACCGATCCAAAGCATCCTTATACAGAGGCGCTGCTTTCCGCCGTTCCGACCACGGATCCGGAAATCAAGATGGATCGAATCATCTTGCCGGGAGAAGTGGCCAATCCGGCAGATCCGCCGAGCGGTTGTTATTTCCACCCGCGCTGTCGCTACGCCCAGGAGATTTGCGCCGCTGAAACGCCCGAGTGGAATGAAGTGGCGCCCGGGCACTTCGCCGCCTGCCATTTCGCCGAGGAATTAGAGCTGCGCGGCGTCGACGAGGACGACTGATGGATTTGCTGGCGGTCTTCGTGCTGGCGTCTTTGCTAGGCGCGTTCATGATTGTGCGCGTCATTCTCTGGACGACGAATCGCGCGGCGCACACGGCTGTAACGCGGTACTTCAAAGCGAGCGAGCACATCCTCGAGACCGGCGCGCCGCCCCCTGAATGGCTTGCCCCTCCCTTACGGCGACGAATCTTCAGCGCCGCCCCAGCTGAGGCGACGCATGACGAGCTCCTGGAGCGGCTCGATGACTTGTTTCGCTTCTTTGAGCAATGCAGTTTCTTTGAAGACGACTGGGCCCGCGAGCAAATGCTGTCTCAGTTGACGGCTATTCGCCAGCGCTGGACGAAGGGCGACTTTACCTAGGCCTCACTCCAATTTCAGTATGGCCCACATGCCCAGGTTCGGGATGGTCACTTTGGTGGATGTTTCGCTCGCGCGGCAATCGACCGCAACAGGCGCTTGGCCTGGCGCGAAGAGTGTCGCGGACGTATAGATCCGGCTGACCATGCCGCTCTCGACCGTCAATTCCACATGGCTCTGGTTGCGATAACTATCAGTCTGCGGATCGTAGTTGCTGTTGAGCAAGTGGCAGATCAGTGGCGAGTTCGCGTTCCCTGGCTGAATGCGAGGCAACAGGGACAGGTTTTCGCCGGCGACTTCAATGTCTTGCCCAACGCTTGAGATCAGATCGTCAGCGCCCGACCAGGTCAAGACCGGTATTGCGGTATCGGCGAGCTTGGCTTCTTGTTCCGCGCTTAAATGCGACGGTTCAAAGCGGACGACCGCGCGGAATTGAGATAGATCAGCGTCGAGAAGGCGGTCGTCGATCCAGTCATCGCCGGCGACAATGATGCGGTAAGGCAGATTGGCGGCGCTCAATGCAAGACAGGCTTGTACCAAATCAGTCTTGGGCGCGCTGCGATTTTGGCCGCCTAGATGGCCGCTGCTCAGGCGCTCGCCAAGATACTGACGAACCGCGTTGTTGCTGAAGATCAGCGCCACTGAGGCCGCGGACTCGTAGCTGTCGAACAAGTCCGGATAATCGCGCACAAAGTGATACAGGTCTTCGTAATCGCCGGGCTTGCTGTGATACCAGCGGTCGGGCTGGCCGGCGAATCGGCGCGTCCACATTTTTTCCGGCGCCATAAAGACGTGCCCGTGCGCGTAGGCTTGCGCAATCCAAAGCCGGATGTGACCCGGACGGTCGTTGAGGCGGTAGGGTTCAAAGGCGCTGGGCACGCCGGTTATCGCCACCAGCTTATCCAGCGCGTCAGCGAGTTTGAAGGTATAAATCGGCTCGCTGGGCAGAACTTCTTCCTCCGGCGGCCGATACTCCATTTCGTTGGTGTAGAAGTCGTGCGCATCCGCCGCGTACATGAACTCCGCCCAGTAATAGGGCGAATTGGAGCTCATGGGAACATCCTCGCCGAATTCTTGCGCATAACGCTTGAATTCCCGAAACAGCGCGTTGACCTCGCGCCACTGATAGTTGAAGTACTCCTGCGCCAGCGGAATCGTGGCGGGAAAGGCAAGTATCTCGGCGCGATAGCGCTCATCGGTGAATCCCCGCGACAGGAGATAATCGCGATAGTCAAATGACGCCAAGTCGCCCGTCTGCAAACTTTCTCGCGCCGTTGGATTGAGGTTTTCCTTGAGAAAAGCGCGGAATCCTGCCATACAATGGTGACAGAAGCAGCCGCCATAGCGCGCGTTGAGCGCCCCGATGGTGGGAATGGCGGAATCGATCATCAGCCAGTCGGCGCCCGCCTCCATCACTCGCCGCAGCTGATACATCAGATAGCGCCGATAGCCGGGCGCATTGGTGCAGAAGTGGTACGAGGGATGGCCTTTGTAAGTATGCGCCCACCAGGTCACCGCCGGCCTGTTGGTCAGATCGCGCACTGTTGACTCCATGAAGTTGGAGTCGAAGTCAATCATGCCCATCCAGTCAGCATCCAGCTCAACCCGTCCCTGGAATTTGACGCCGCAGCGATGCGCCTCGTCGACATCACGCATCATCTCTTCATCCGGCGGCAAGCCGCGGCGGTCCGGCTCGGGCAAGAAACCCCAGCCCAGCCCGGTCGCGCGATAGCGGCGATAAACATCCATGCCGCATGGGCGCGTAATCAGTACGTCAGATCGCTTCAAACCCATCAGTGTCGCTCCAGGCAGTTTCTACACTTTGCTTACGTAGACATAATAGGCGCCGCGCTCGCGCTGTCCGGCCGCGTCGACGAGCAATGAGCTCAACGATGTGACGCCGGCGCTTAGCTGCACATCAAAGGCAGTCATGACGTCAGTGGCCCGGCAAGACTGCCGAAACTCGTCCTCGCCGATGAGTAGCGACGCGCTCGTGACTCTCATCGGCAAATCGGCTTCCCGCGGATGCGCGCGCAATTCAATGCGGTAGGCTCCGGTGGCAAGCACATCGATCATCCAGTAGCCCTCTGCGTCATAAGCCGGATCGTCGATCCATGTTTGGCTCCAGGGCACTCGTCCCCGAGTGGGATGCCAATCGCGAGCCGACAAAGTCGTCGGGTTCTCGTGTTCGCTGCCGACCGGAATCGCCACGATTTGAGCGAAGGCGTCTTGCATGCCCTGCCACCAGCTTCCGTAGTCTTGGCGCAGAGCCTCCACAATTTGGCCGGATTCGGCTGCGATATCGTAAGCTTGTTCCGGATCGCTTTCCACGTCGTAGAGTTCCTCGCCGTTGATAAGCCGCCAGCGTCCCTTGATTAGCGCGGTATGATGCCACTTTCGCGGTACGTCGGGCTGCAATTGGACGACGATAGCGCGTTCGGGCAAGTCATCTGTTTCGCCTCGCAGCAGCGGCGCCAAACTTAGGCCGTCAAAGTCTGCCGCATTCTGGGCGTGTATACCGCAGAGGTCGAGCAAAGTCGGCAGGACATCGATATGCGCGGTCGGCTGAGTTAGCTTTCGCTCGGCCGGCAACTGGCCCGGCCAGCGCACGAAGAAGTTGACGCGGTGGCCGCCCTCGTAAACCGAGCCTTTGACGCCGCGCATGCCCGCATTGTAGCCGTCTCCTGTTGCCGCGTCGAAGCCGGCAGCCGTTCCGTGGTCGGATGTAAAAACGACAATGGTGTTTTCGGCTAAGTCCAGTTCCTCAAGTCGCTGAAACAGCCGCCCGAGATTTTCGTCGAAGTTGGCGATCATGCCGTAGAAGCTGGCGCGGGCGTCGGGTATGCCCAGCTCCCGGTAGGGCGCGGCATAGCGATCGTCTACCAGGAAGGGCGCGTGCATGGCATTGGTCGCCAGATAGACAAAGAAGGGCGCATCTTCCGGCTCGCTGATGAATGCTGAAGTCGCGGCGAAGAAGACATCGGTACAGTAGCCAGCGCAGGGCAGCGGCTCGCCATTATAATAGTAGGTGTCGTCGAAGTAGCTGTTGCCCCAGTAATCAGGCAGCTCGCCCACGCCACCGCCCTTGTGGCAGAGCACTTCATTAAAGCCGCGATATTGCGGGGCGAAGGGGTAATTGTCGCCCAGGTGCCATTTGCCGAACATACCGGTGCGATAGCCGCTGGCTGAGAAATGGTCGGCCATTGTAAGCGCGTCGGGATGCAGAAGATGACGGCCTTGTATGACATGCCAGACGCCGTTGCGCGCGGCGTACTGACCGGTCAAAAGCGCCGCCCGCGCAGGCGAACAGAGTGGATCATGATGGTGATTGTCCAGCTGAACGCTTTCGCGCGCCATCTGATCGAGGTTTGGCGTCCTAAGTACTGGGTTTCCGTGATAAGCGACATCGCCGTAACCCTGATCGTCCGTGATAATGAAAAGGACATTCGGACGCCGCGACATGAAAACGGCCAGTCTGCGCTTAGTCTAGTCGAAAGCTGGGCGCTTGCTGAAGCGCTCCCAACGAACGATGAAATCCCAAGGTTCGTCGTTAGCAAGCAAGCCTAGCGGATCGCGGCCTTGCACTACGCTATGGGAGCTGTAGGTCGCTACGTGGCTGAGGCCCCAACTCAAACCGGCGAGCGGTTCCGTGTTGCGGCTTTCGTCAATACGCAGCGCGCCGGCGGCTTGCGGCGGAGAGATTATCGCCGACTGCGCTTTAAAGTTGATGCCGTCGGCGGCGAACTGTATGGTGTTTTTCTCAGGCCCGCAGCGAGTCAGCAAGGCGCCGACGCCGCCGGCGTAATTCCATACCATCACTTCGTGGCCGCTGTTGGTGATCGGGTTAAACGGCGACTTTTCGTAGGGTCCGAGCGGGTCGTCAGCGATGGCCACGCCCCATTTGCTATCCATGTTGCTGTGGCCAATGCCCTCGCCCTTGAAGTAGAGCCAGTAGCGCCCGTCGCGGTAAAGCAAAGCCGGATCGTGCACGCGCAGGCTGTCGAACGCGCCCTTGACTGTAGCTTGCTCCGGATGGGCGCGAATGTCCACTTCGCCCGAGGGGTCGGGTTCGACGACCGGCGCGCCGCTCTTGATCCACGGGCCGGTCGGCGAATCCGCCCAGGCGATGGCGATGGATTCCGGCGTGCTGCGCCAGGTTGGCGCCGCAGTGACTTGGTAGACCAGGTAGTAGCGCCCATCGTGAGCCAGCACATCGGGCGTGAATATACTCCGTTCATCGTAGCTGCCAGCGGGTCCGCGCTCGACTGCTGGACCCTGCTCCTGCCAGGTATGGCCGTCGGTCGATGTGGCGTACCAGACATCGGTGAGGTCCCAGGGCATGGCCGGAAGTGTGTCTGTCGCGCGCTCATGGCCGACCGGAACGCAAGGATGCGCCCCGCGCGTATACCAGACGTAGTAGACGCCCGCGACTTGAATGATGCAGCTTGGGTCGCGCCGGACTATGCCACGCTCGTATCCCAGCCCGGGCGCGGGCATGTAGCGGAATTGCGTAAACCAGGGATTGTCCGCGTCCCGTTTTTGAAAGCGTTGCATGGCTGCGCTTTGAGGCATAGATAAGTCCTGTTTCCAAAGCGTCGTGGCGTGACCCAGGGCCGCGCCACGACGAGCCTTGCTTAGCTTAGTTGCTGCCACCCTCGAAGTACCACTGCTCGGGCATGAACATGACCCATTGGCGATAGGTCCAGCTCCATTGTCCAGTGGTGTCGTTCGGCGGCGTATTCTTCAAGTTTGTCTTGAAGAGCAGGGGCTGCGGCGGGCGCTGAATCGTTCCGATCTGGTATAGCCCGCCCATGGACAAGCGGTAGAATTCCTTGCCCAGCTCGAGCCATTCGTCAGATCCGTAGCTGGCGTCCAGGAAGGCGTCGCCGGCAGCCCACAGATCTTTGATTTCCTGCGGTGGCTCTTCACCTTCTTCGCCGTCGGAATTCAGCCAGTCCTGCCAGAGGCGACCGGAAGCGCGCGCGCCCCAACGCGGCCGCATATTCGCGAGTCCGTTTGCGACTTCGCCGATATCGAGCATGTCCGTGCCCCAGGCTGCCAAGTCGACTTGATTGCCGTCGCGCAGTTCGCGATACAAGTCGTTGCCGATCAGCTTGTAGCTGGTCTTTACCCCGACCTCGTTCCAGTAGGAGGTGATCAGCTCGCCCATCTGACGCCATGAATCTTCCGGCACAGATACCTGGAAGTTCAAGAACAGGGTCTCGCCATCGGGCCTCAGGCGGAAGCCGTCGCCGTCACGCTGATCAAGACCCATCTCGTCCAGCAGCTGATTGGCGAGATCGGGATCGTACTGCGAGTAATGCGTGGGCATCCAGTCCTCGAAGAACAGAGACGATGGCACGGGCGAATTCGCCGACGCATTTGCCAGGCCGAAGTATACCAGCTCGTTGATTTCATCGCGATTGATGGCCACGGACATGGCTTGGCGGAAGCGGATATCCCAGAATATCTCGCGCAGCGGCAAGTTCGGCGTCGTGAAGTTGAACATGACCGAATACTCGTTGCCGCGGCTGTATTCCGCCAGAGCCGTGCGATAGCCGCCGGCTTCTTCATTCTCGCGGTAAGTGGGGAAGCTCAAGAGGGTACCCCAGCCATAGTGGCTGTATTCGCCGGAAATTGCTTTGAGATCCTGCACTTGCAAGTCTTCCACCAGGATGCGGCGCAGAGTATCGGTGTACGGCAACTGGTTGCCAGCGGTATCAACTTTGAAGTAGTAGGGATTGCGCTCGTAGTACTTGTTGCCAAAGGCATCCTCGCTGGCGAAAACGAAGGTATTCAGCGTAGGCGAGTAGGCATCGGTTTCTGACCCGAGATTCCAGGTATTGTTGTAGGGGGTCATCTTGGCGTTGAACATTTGCACCCAGTCTTCAAAGCCCAGCTCAGCGGCCAGATCATTGGCATCGGCATTGTAGTCGGCATGATATTGCGCGAAGTAATGCTGGGGACGGAAGCCGCGATGATTCACCTCGCTGCCTATGGAGATCAGCAATGTGGGGCGCGCCTCAGGATAGGTCATGCGGATGGTGGTTTCGTCGATAATATCGACTTGCGGCAATTCACCGTTCAGCACCCAGGGACCGCCGGGATTCGCCGTCAGCTCAGTATTGCCGAGCACGTCTTCAAAATAGAAACGGAAGTCATCAGTGGTGAAGGGTTCGCCATCGGACCATCTGTGACCTTCGCGGAGGTGGAAGGTGAATGTGGTCTGATCGTCTGATACTTCATAGGCGCGAGCAATGTTGGGGATGATGCTGGTCAGATCAGTGTCGATCGTGAGCAGCTTCTGCAAGCGCATTTCCAGAACATCCCAACCACAGCAAGTCGGATTAGTCGTCGGACCGGCCAGCTCACCGCCATATTCGCCGATGGACTCCAAGGGCTGTACAACGACAGGCTGGGCGGGCAGACGCTCTTCGACGGGCGGGAGATCGCCGGCGGCGACTTGCTCCGCAAGCATCGGCGCTTCGCCCCACATGTCAATGGAATTGCCGGTGGCGGCGGCGTAGGCATCCAGGTCGGCATATTGGAATGGATAAACAAGGTCGCCTTCGCTCATGTCCTGCGCCAGCCCGGCAGCTGAAAACAGCAACAGAACGAGGATAAACATCAGGCTAAGAATACTGCGCTTCATGGTTGTCTTCCTCCCTAACTTCATAAGCAATTCAAAACGAGCGGGTTAAGTTTTACTGTCAATAGCTCTCCTTTCACGTCACGCTTGCTGCTGTAGCAGCGCGGTTTACGCTGAGCCAATTCTACGCTGCGTGTTTCCGTATTAAATGCCCTTTGCCATAGATTGTAAATTGTGCATTGTTAACAATATCAACGGAAAACTCAAAAGCTCAGCCCCTAGCTTACTTCGTGTTCAGCCAGCCGCTCCCAGTCAAAGCGGACGCCATGGCCGGGCGCATCCGGCGGCGTCATTATCCCGTCTTTGAGACAAGGCGGATTCTTGATGTAGCGTTCCAGTCCAAAGCTATGCACTTCGAGATATGAGGCATTGGGAATCGCCGCCAGCAAGTGCAGATGCAGCTCGTGAACGCCGTGCGATGTGACCTGCAAGTTGTGGGCATAGGCGAGCTTGGCGACGCGCATCCAGTTTGTGATGCCGCCAATATTGGAGACATCCGGCTCGGGAAAGGCGACTTGCCCGACTTCAATGGTGTGTCGGAATTCGAATATCGTGTGCAGATTTTCTCCGGCCGCCAGCGGAATGCCGCCGTCGCGCGCGATCCGCGCCATGCCCGGATAGTCGTCGGGGATTGTCGGCTCCTCGAACCAGAATACGTCATACGGCTTGAAAGCTTGCGCAGCCCTGGTCGCGCGCTCTACCGTATAGCGCATGTTTGCGTCTATCATCAGCGGCAAATCGGGACCGACGCATTCCCGCACAGCCCGCAACCGCTCGACGTCTTCCGAAAGCTTGTCTCGCCCCACCTTGATTTTTATGGCGCGGAAACCTTTCTGAAGATTGGAGCGCGCCTGCTCGACCATTTCGTCCGGACCCAACTGCAAATCGATGCCGCCGGCGTAGGCGCGAACCCGGCTGGAATAGCCGCCGAGCACTTTCCAAAGCGGCAGCCCTTCTCGCTTTCCCTTGAGGTCCCACAGCGCGATGTCCAGCGCCGAAATGGCAAAGGCGACCAGCCCGCCCCGGCCTACGTAATGCATGCAGCGCCACATGCGCTCCCAAATCTGCTCAATCCGGTTGGCGTCGGCGCCGACTAGAATCGGCTGAAGATCTCGCTCTATCAAAGCCTTGATAGCCGCCCCGCCGCTGCCGATCGTATAGGTGTAGCCATAGCCAGTGCGGCCGCATTCCGTCTCCAGCTCGGCGAGAATCACCTCGAAATGGGTCATGACGCCATGCGTAGCGTCCGTCATGGGGTGGCTCAGAGGCAGAATATAGTGCCGCGTGTCAAGACGCTTGATAATCATTGCCAATGCCGCATCGTTCGTCTGCGATTCACTCTTCGTCGGTGACATGTCGGCGAGCTTAAAAGGCCCGCCACTGCACCTCGCTGACGAGAATCATATCCAAGATTCGGGCAATTTACAAAAGATTGTCAAGTGTACATTGTTGACAATATGTCGCGCCAGCGATAGCATTGACCCAGAATGCCGCACAAAAACTCGGCATGGGTCATAGGCAGCAGGGCCGCAGAACTGCAAATTCATGAAAAGTTACATCTTACAACGCCTCGTATACCTCGTTTTTTTGATCTGGATGGTGTCGGTCGTCACCTTCATTGTGATCCAGTTGCCGCCGGGTGATTACCTTTCGACCTATATCAGCCGTCTGGAGCAGGCTGGAGAAGACCTGACCGACCAGCAGGTCGAGCAGTTGCGTCTGCAATATGGCTTGGACTTGCCGCTTTATGCGCGCTATTTTCGCTGGATCGAGCAAGTCATACAGGGCAACTTCGGCTTTTCGTTTGATTGGCAGCAGCCGGTGCGGGACATAATCGGCGAGCGTTTGGTATTGACATTTTCAATTGCGATTTTAAGCGCAATATTTACCTATTCGGTCGCCATACCTATTGGCATTTACTCCGCGACGCATCAGTACTCCTTTGGCGATTACGTCGTTTCTATTATCGGATTCATCGGCTTGGCGATTCCCAACTTTATGCTGGCGCTTATCTTGCTTTATATAGGTTTCAAACAGTTTGGGCTGAATCTGACCGGGCTGTTTTCGCCGGATTATCTCAACGCGCCATGGAACTGGGCAAAAGCTGGCGATCTGCTGCTGCATTTGCCGATTCCGATTATTGTAATCGGGACAGGCGGCACAGCGGGCCTGATACGCGTATTGCGCGGCACGCTGCTAGACGAGCTTAATAAACAGTACGTCATAACGGCGCGCAGCAAGGGAGTCAGCGAAGTTAGGCTCTTATTCAAGTATCCGGTGCGAGTCGCCTTGAACCCCATCGTCAGCAGCCTGGCCTGGTTGTTCCCGTCGTTAGTCTCTGGCGGGACGATAACAGCTATCGTACTTGGCCTGCCTACAGCGGGCCCCATGCTGTTGCGCGGCCTTATCGCTCAGGATACTTTTTTGACGGCGACGCTATTGATGTTTGTGACCATACTTACCGTGATTGGAACAACGGTATCTGATATTCTCCTCGTGGTAGTTGATCCACGAATTCGAATGGAACGCGCGGCTAACTAGGTGAATTGAGTCATGTGGCCACAACGATTTTTTCGGCGGACACGCGGCGAGCCTGATCCCGTTCAATATGACGAGAGCTATTACCTGGCGTCGCAGTGGCAGTTGGTGTGGCGCAAGTTCCGCCGCCACCGGCTTGCCATGTTTTCGCTGGTTGTGATCGCATTCCTGTATTCGCTGGCGCTGTTCGCCGAGTTTTATGCCATAAACGATCATCAGCAGCGCAACGTAAAATATGCCAAGGCGCCGCCGCAAACCCTGTATTTCGTGGATGATGAGGGCAGGTTTCACCTTGTGCCTTTCATATACGATCTTAAGCAAGAACTGGATATGAGTACCTTGCAGCGCAATTACACGGAGGATCGATCCAAGCGCTATCACTTGAGGTTCTTTGTTGAAGGCCAGCCGTACAAATTGCTAGGCCTTGTCGAGACAAATATACACCTTGTAGGTGTGGATGAGCCGGGAGTGTATTTCCCGTTTGGCACGGACAATCTGGGGCGCGACCTGTATTCGCGCACGATGTTCGCCGCCAGGATATCGCTGTCAATTGGCGTGCTAGGCGTTGTAATCAGTTTCGGTCTGGGCTGTTTCATCGGCGGTGTATCCGGGTACTTTGGCGGAACCGTGGACCTTGTGATTCAGCGCGTGATCGAATTCATCATTTCGATTCCGCAGATTCCGCTTTGGATTGCGCTGGCGGCTGCCTTGCCAGCGGAATGGAGTTCGATACAGGTGTATTTTGGCATTACCATCGTGCTGGCGACGGTCGGCTGGACGACCTTGGCGCGCGCCGTCCGCGGCAAGCTGCTGGAATTGCGCGAGGCCGATTTCGTCATGGCGGCGCGAATCTCAAATATGGGCGATTTCGACATCATCGTCAAGCACCTGCTGCCCTCCTTCGCCAGCTTTCTCATCGTCGTGCTGAGCCTGTCGGTGCCCGGCATGATTTTGGCCGAGACCGCGCTGAGCTTCCTGGAAATCGGCATCCGTCCGCCAGCGGTCAGTTGGGGCGTGCTGCTGCAAGACGCCCAGAATATCCGCAGCCTCAGCCAGAGTCCCTGGCTGCTGATACCGGGTTTGTTCGTCATCGTCACGGTATTGGCCTTCAATTTCCTGGGCGACGGCCTGCGCGACGCCGCCGACCCCTACAAGCAATAGCTCAAGCCATACAAGCTTGCGGTGGACATAATTCGGGAGCAGCGCTTACACTGCGCCATCGAAGTTGAGATGACTTAAACAGTTCAGAGACGATCCGATGCCAACATCCGAAATCTACCGTACGCTTCCCGAACAGATCGCCGCGCGCTTGCGGCAAGATGTGCTGTCCAGCAAGCTCAAACCGGGCGACCCCTTGCGCGAGATTGATCTCTCGGAGCGGTTTGGCGTCAGTCGCGGACCGGTGCGCGAAGCCTTTCGCCAGCTCACGCAGCAGGGTCTGCTAGTGCTCGAACCGAATAAGGGCGTTCGGGTGGCGCAGAATCCGAGTGATGAGGTGCGGCCCTTGGTGGTGGAATTGCGCCGTACCATCGAGTGTTTTGTGTTGGAGAGCATTTTCGAACGCATCACCGAGGCGGACATTGAGCTTTGGGAAGAGATCCTGGCCGATATCCGGCAAGCCTGCGAACGAAATGATGTTGACGCGCTGACGGAACACGACCTGCGCTTTCACCAGGCCATCATACAGAGCCACGACGACAAGGATCTGTTCGCGCTTTGGCAGCCGATAGCCATGCGCATGATGATGCATTACAATCGCCTGGTCGATATTATGGATAGCTACCGCGAGCACGAACGAATCCTGGACGCGATACGCGCCGGCGATCGGGCTGCCGCAATCCACGCATTGAAGGCAAACATCCAATAGATGGAAGCCGCTAAACATACGGCATCTACTAGTTTTACTCGCCTGTGCAAAGGACATACGATATGGCGCAAGCAGCCTATTACGAAGGCAATCGCACAATACGCCATGGACCGGGCGAGCTAGTCGAACCCAAGTATGGCGAGATAACGCTCAAGATTTCGCACTGCGGGATCTGCGGGACCGATTTGCATATTTATCATGGCGCCATGGACGCGCGGGTCGAGATGCCCTTGGTCATGGGGCACGAAATGTCCGCCACCGTGCACCAGCTGGGCGCAGGCGTAGAAGATTATTCGATTGGCGACAAAGTCGTCGTCATGCCGCTGGCGCCCTGCGGCAACTGCCCGGCCTGCGCAGCGGGTCACAGTCATATCTGCCACAATCTGGACTTTCTGGGCATCGACACGCCGGGCGCATTCCAAAGCTATTGGACGGTGCCGGCTTATACTTTGCACCGTATGCCGGCTCATCTTTCACTAAAGCACGGCGCGCTGATTGAGCCGCTGGCGGTAGCCTGCCACGATGTGCGCTTGGCAGATGTCAAAGCAGGCGACCAGGTAGTTGTGCTCGGCGGCGGGCCGATTGGCATGCTGGTCGCTTTGGTAGCGCGACAAGCGGGCGCTGAGGTGCTGGTGTCCGAGATCAATCCCTATCGCGTCGACTTGGCGAGTCGACTCGGATTGGACGCCGTCAATCCGCAGGAGACCGACCTGACAAAGCTTGTTTTGCAGCGTACCCAGGGCGCCGGGGCCGACATCGTATTTGAAGTATCGGGTTCACAGGCCGGCGCGACCATCATGACCGAGTTGCTGCGTACCCGCGGTCTGGCAGTTGTGGTGGCGATTTTCGCCCAAGCGCCCAAGATTGATCTGTTCCGCTTTTTCTGGCGCGAATTGCGCTTGCAGGGCGTCCGCGTCTACGAGTCTGAAGATTTCAGCGCCGCCATCGAATTGGCCGCGCGCGGGACTTTGCCGCTCGACGATCTGGTAACCGATATCCGCCCGCTAGAAGCGCTGCAATCCGGCTTCGAGGACATGGACAAAGGCGGGCAAGTCATGAAGATTCTGCTGGAGTTATAAATGAATGTAATGGAAAGTTTTCGGCTTGATGGCAAGACAGCCCTGGTCACAGGCGCGCGCCGCGGCATCGGCCGGGCCATGGCCAATGCCCTGGCGGAAGCTGGCGCTGACATCATCGCCGTCAGCGCCAACCTGGAAGCATCGGGCAGCGACATCGAGAACGACATCAAAGCCATTGGCAGAGCATTCAGCGGCTATCGCTGCGACTTTTCCCGCCGCGACGACCTCTATCGTTTCATCAAGCAAGTCTCCGCCGACCATCCCGTAATCGATATTCTGGTGAACAACGCCGGCACGGTTCTGCGCGAGCCGGCCGAGCGCCACCCTGATGATTACTGGGACACGATCATCGAGACGAATCTCAACTCCCAGTTCGTGCTCAGCCGCGAGCTGGGCAAAGGCATGCTCGAACGTGGCAGCGGCAAGATCATATTCACCGCCTCGTTATTGACATTTCAGGGCGGCATCACGGTGCCCGGCTACGCGGCCAGCAAAGGTGGAATCGGCCAGTTGACCAAAGCGCTCGCCAACGAGTGGGCCGGGCGCGGCGTACAAGTGAACGCCATCGCGCCGGGTTATATCCGCACGGACGTGACCGAGGCGCTGCAGAACGATCCGGAGCGCTATCGCGCCATACTTGAGCGGATTCCGGCAGGACGCTGGGGCAATATCGACGACTTCAAGGGACCCATCGTGTTCCTGGCTTCGGCCGCTTCTGACTTTGTGAACGGCGAAATCCTGGTGGTCGATGGCGGCTGGATGGGGCGCTAAAACAGTCTTGCCCGCGCCGAGCCTAGGTACCGGCGGTGGGCTTGTCGAATGCCGCCTGTTCAGCCAGGATACGAGCTTTCCAGTCTTCGGGCAGTTCCATCATACGCTGGAACCAGGTTCCTTCGCCCCAATGCAGATTGCTCCGTTTGTATTCCGCGCGGTTGCTGTCACGACTTAAGTCGCAGTCGAAGCGGATAATCTGCAAGCCGACTTCGTTACCCACTCCGAGCGGATTCATGTGACAAAGGCCCCATGTTATGCCGCGGCCGTCGCCGTTGTCAGCGAAGGCGTCAGGACAGAATGGCCCGGGCGCTATTGGCGACAGTTGTACGTGCGCCATCGGCACAAAGTTGAGACCGTCCGGCGAATACTGAATGGTGTCTTTCTCTGGTCCGTCGAGGATGAGCAGCGTCGCGATGCCGTCTTTATAGGGCCAGTACATGGTCTCGTGGCCGGAATTCGTCACCGGATTAAGTACTGACTTGACGAAAGGCCCCTCCGGATGGTCCGCGATAGCGACGCCCTGCGCTCGCAGAAGATTGCCCGGTGACTTGTCGACCGGCGAGCCCTTGTAGTAGATGAAGACCTTTCCCTTGTAGACAAGCGGATATGGGTCGTGAATGGCGCAGCTGTCCCATTCGCCGGGCGCGCCTTGCAGGACAACCGGCCGGTCAAGACGCGTCCACGGACCATCGGGCGAATCCGACCAGGCGGCGCTGACATTGACGCAGTCATTCTTGCGCCACATGGTGGTGAATGTCTGATAATAGAGATAGTAGCGGCCCTTGAAAACAAGGATATCGGGCGTCGACAGCGAGCGGTCGCCATATGAGCCTTTGGGCGCGCGCGGCACGGCCACACCCTGCTCTTCCCACTCAAAGCCGTCTTTGGACGTCGCATAGCAGATATCGGCCAGATCCCAATCGACGACGGGAATCTCGTCCGTGCCCTGGTCAACATTCGGCATCCCCACCGGGTTGTGAATGGTCTGCCGCCGCGTATACCAGACGTAATAGGTGTCGCCGATCTTAAGGACTTTGGATGGGTCTCGGCGCGAAACTGACGGGTGGGTGTCATATCTATCGATGCCCGTAATACGCGAATACTTGAATATGCTGTAGAAAGGATTGCCAGGATCTTGCTTAGGCGTCCACATATCGTAAACGCGCTGTGTCGCCGCGCTTAGCGGGCGGTCGGTCGGTTTTTCCTGCGGCATCTTGCTGGGGAATGCGCCCTTTGATTCGCTCATCATGCCTCCTAAATCGTTGTGTGGTTAATTCGACATACGTTGCCGGAGCAAACGCGAAGCAGTACAATCTGTAAATTGTAGACAATAGACATAAGCGCGTCAAATTGTCTGGCTTATTGCGAGCCGCTGTACTTCATTCACGGTATATAGACCAAAAATGATTGCCGCTGATTACATAGTTATTGGAGCGGGTTCGGCCGGCGCAGCCGTCGCGTATCGGCTGAGCGAAGACGAAGGCAACTCGGTGCTGCTTCTGGAAGCGGGCGGCCCTGACAGCGAGCCGACCATTCACATTCCGGCACGATTTTCGGACTTGTTCCATAGCGATGTCGACTGGGATTACGAGACGGCGCCGCAGCCGGGCCTGAATGGTCGCAGGGAGTATGTGCCGCGCGGCAAAGTGTACGGCGGAACCAGCTCGATGAACGCCATGGTTTACCAGCGCGGTCACCCGTCCGATTATGACCGCTGGGCGGGGGATGGCAATCCGGGCTGGAGTTACGCGGAGGTTCTGCCCTTTTTCCGCAAGATGCAACATCAGGAACGCGGCGAATCGGCGCATCATGGTGTAGGCGGGCCCATCAACGTGGCCGACCCGCAGGACCCGAATCCGCTGAGCCAAGCCTTCGTCGAGGCCGCGCTGGAAATCGGCTACCGCCACAATGCCGATTTTAATGACGGCGCGCAAGAAGGCTTCGGCCTGTACCAAGTCACGCAGAAGCGGGGCCAACGGCACAGCACAGCGGTTGGCTACCTGCGCCCGGCGCTGGAGCGAGACAACTTCACCGCCCTGCCCTTCGCTCACGTCGCGCGGCTACTCATTGAGCGAGGCCGCTGCGTCGGCGTGGCGTATCGGCATGAGGGCCAGGACAAGGCAGCGCGCGCCGGGCGAGAGGTGATCCTGTGCGGGGGCGCAATCAACTCGCCGCAATTGCTGCTGCTATCCGGCATCGGTCCGGCGGATCAGCTGGCGGAGCTTGAGATTCCGCTGATCGCCGATTTGCCCGGCGTGGGCCAGAACTTGATGGACCACGTACAAGTGCCCGTCGCCTACCACTGTTTGCAGCCCATCAGCCTGGTTGGCAAAGATTCGCCGGAGCAGGCTCAGCTTTATGCGCAGAGCAAGATGGGCTTGCTGACATCGAATCTCGGCGAGTCCGGTGGCTTCGTGAGGCTCGACTCGGATTCGCCGGCGCCGGAATTGCAGTATCATTTCGGGCCCGATTGGTTCATCCGTCATGGCTTCGAGACGCCCGCCGGGCACGGCTTCACTGTTCTTGCCGGCCTGGTCGGAACCAAGAGCTCGGGGCAGCTGAGCTTGCAGTCAAACGATCCGATGGCGCCGCCGCTCATCGACTTCGGATGCTTGAGCCACGAAGACGATGTGCAAATCTTGTTGGCCGGCGTCAAATTGGGCCGTGAGATCGTCGCGGCCGGCGCATTCGACCGCTATCGCGGCGCCGAGTTTCTGCCGGGCGCGCACGTAACAGCGGATGAAGACTTAGTCGCCTATATCCGCGATTTCGCCACGACAATCTATCATCCGGCCGGCAGTTGCAAGATGGGCGATGATACGCTGGCGGTTGTGGATAACAGACTGCGCGTGCATGGGATAAGCGGGCTGCGCGTTGCCGACGCCTCGATCATGCCGCGGATTATCAACGCCAACACCAACGCGCCTTGCATCATGATCGGGGAAAAGGCCGCCGCGATGATTCTGGAAGAAGGCTGACCAATGGAACCAGCTGACACAAATAAGCCGCGCCTGCCGGGCGAAGGGGGACTGGACAAACCGCTGGATCACCCGCTCAGCGCGGCGACGCATCGACTCTACGACAAATGGGGCCGCTATCAAGATTCGACCAGCGAATTCTACACGACCTTCAAATATAGTCGCGTGACCGGAATCGGCAAGGAAGCCGGCGTAACCAGGCGCGATCCAACGACTGTGCTGCGCATCGACGGTACCTACTACGTCTGGTATACCCGGCGCAAAACCGCCAATGACCGCGACCACAGCAATAAGCCGCCTCATCGCGAACAGAGCTGGGATACACCCGTCTTTGACTGGGATCTGGCGGAAATCTGGTACGCCACCTCCCAAGATGGATTCAACTGGGTAGAGCGAGGCCTGGCCGTGACTCGCGGACCAGCAGGGGCATACGATGGCCGCTCTGTGTTCACGCCCGATGTGCTGATGACTCGCGACAAGTTCTACCTGTATTATCAAGCGGTCGACTATCCCTATCAGACGCGAACGCGCAACTCCGTCGGCATGTCCTGGGCGACTTCGCCGCATGGGCCTTGGCAGCGCGCCGACGCTCCCGTCTTGCGGCCCGGCAGCCCCGGCGAATGGCTGGGCGACGACGATTCGGACGAAGTCATGCGCTATGGCGACTGGGATAGCCACAAGGTGCACGACCCCTTTATTCTGGTCCGCGGCGGCAAATACTGGCTCTATTACAAAGGCCAGCCGATGGGCTGGACGACCAAATACGCCCGCGGTATCGGCTGGGGCGTGGCGATTGCCGATCGTCCGGAGGGCCCATTCATAAAATCGCCCTTGAATCCCGTCACCAATAGCGGGCACGAGACCTGCCTTTTTCCCTATGGCGAAGGCCTGCTCGCAATCTGCGGGCATGACGGCCCCGAGAAAGATACGATTCAATACGCCGCGGATGGGCTGAACTTTGACGTAGTCGCTCACGTGACGCTGCCGCCGCTGGCCGCCGGGCCTTTCGCCCCCGACTCCTACTGCGATACGCAGCCGGGCAAAGGCATTACCTGGGGGCTGTCGCATATTGCCACTGAAGAAATGAAGAGCGGCAACTCCTATATTGTGCGTTTCGACTGCAACTTGCGGCGCGGCCTGGAGCGGCCGGGCTACCGCGGGACCAATATTCGCTTTCCAGAAGAGGTGTATTTCTCGCCCGATGTCGCGCTGAACGAGCGAAATATGCAAGAACTGACATACGCCAATGAGCCGGAACGTCCATCGGAAGCCCGACCAGCCGGAGCAATCAGCCGGGCCATGGAGCGGGTTTACGACAGCTATGGCATCTACAAGGATCAGGGCAGCGACTTCTTCTCGGCCTTCCGTTACTCGGCCATCGGCGGGATGGGCAAAGAACAGGGCGTGACGCGGCGCGACCCCTCCAAGGTGATCAAGGTCGGCGACGCTTACTACGTATGGTATACGCGCCGGCAAACCGAGCTTGCCTGGCAGGGAATCGCGCGGGCCAGCGAAACCCGCCCGGCCTGGGATTGGGACATGGCAGATATCTGGTACGCGACTTCGCGGGATGGCTTTCACTGGGAAGAACAAGGGCCGGCGGTCCGCCGCGGCGCGACAGGCGCATTCGACGACCGCGCCGTGTTTACGCCCGATATTCTGGCGCTTGAGGGCAAGTATTATCTGTACTACCAGGTGATTCAGGGCGTGTGGAAACACAGGTCGATCCATCAAATCGGCATGGCATGGGCGGATTCTCCCGATGGTTCCTGGACCAAGCTGGACCAACCTATCTTGCAGCCGGGCCGCCGTGGCGACTTTGCTGGCGAGGCCGACGACGCCGATGCTATTTCCAGCTTTGGCGAATGGGATTCACATAAGCTGCATGATCCGTACGTTCTGGTGTATCGCGGGCAGATCTGGCTGTATTACAAAGGCGTACAATTCGGCCGGACCTATCGTCACGATCTGGGCGTCGGCTGGGGTGTGGCGGTCGCGGATGATCCGCGCGGCCCCTTCGTGAAATCGCCGCTGAATCCATTGACCAATAGCGGTCATGAGACCTTCCTGTATCCCTATCGCGCAGGCATCGTCGCCATCACCAGCGTCGAAGGGCCGGAGAAAAACACCGTGCAGTACGCGCCGGATGGCTTGAATTTCGAGGTAGTCGGAAAGGTCACCGTAGCACCGGTGGCCGCGGGACCCTACGTGCCGGACGCATTCGCGGACAGCGGCGATGGACGGGGCGTCACATGGGGTTTGTCGCACATTCAGCATGATAATGAGGGCCACCTGGCCAACGGCTACCTCTTGCGATTTGACTGCAATCTCAGCCGTGACCTTCGACGCGCGGACTTCTATCGCGCCTGGAATTACCGCTTTCCCGAGTCAGTGTATTTCAGTCGGGATTTCGCGCTAAGCGACGAAATGAAAGCCGAAGCGCTGCAGTTGGCGGCTGAAATCGACGAAGATACAAGAACCGCGCCGACAAATCAGTGAATTGCTGGCTCGCATTAGTAACTACGGCATCGTCGAACGCTGCTGACGAATATGCCTTCACAGCGCCAGCTCAGCGACCAAGCTGAACATCAGCGGGATATTGCCGGGCAGGCGCCGCGCGGGGCCGTAACGCCGGTTGCCGTAGTCCTTCATATCGGGAAAGGGCCGGAATCCGTTACAATACGGGTATTCCTGCAGGCGCCTCAGCTGTAGGCCTGCGCCAACCAGCGCCATGACCACGTCGGCGATGCCCCACTGGTATTCAACACCGGGATAAGGATTGCGAAAGTCGCGAACGCCGGGCTCCAAATTGTCGATTTCGGCAGCCGCGCCGGTCAGCGCCACATAATCGCCTATGCCGGACTCGAACTCACGGAAACAACCGCTCATGTAGTCGAATCTCAGCCGCCAGTCTTCGTCCAGCATCAAAAATGCCGGATGAAAATCCACCAGTACAAAGCGTCCGCCGGGCTGCAAGCAGTTGGCGATGCCGCGCCCCCACTCTTTCAGATCGGACAGCCAGCAGATGACGCCATAGGACGAAAAAACGACATCGAAGCGGCGCTGATTGCTGAGGAAGAAATCATATATATCTTCACGCACAAAAGCCGCCGGAATACCGCATTGATCGGCAAGTTCGCGGGCGAATCTTATCGCCTCATCGCTGATGTCAACGCCGGTAACGTCCGCGCCCAGGTGACGGGCGACGCTGAGCGTGTCCTGCCCGCAATTGCACTGCAAATGAAGCAGGGTCTTGCCCGCTATATCGCCCAGCAACTCCCGTTCTTCCCGGAACAGCGTATCGCCGCCAGCGCGGAAGAATGAGGCCTGATCGCCTTTATGGCTGTTGTGCGCCTTCGTGCCTTCATTCCATGAAAGGCGATTGGCTTCGTGGTGAGTCCTGTTCGGCATATAAACCTTTCTGTGTTGTCTCCACTCGTACTGATTCTAGCGTCGAGAATTGCCCGCCGCAACGCTCGGCGAAGTGCGCGATAGGCGCGCCGAAAAGTCTTGTCCACCACTAAGCACGCTGCTGGCAAATAAAGCCGTAGTCTTCCATTTCCTGTTGCTCTCTTTTCCTTCGTCCATCGAAAAACGGGCAGCTCTTGACGGCAACCGATTGCGCGCTGCGAGACCTCAAAGACTCGCCGTTGCCCTGCAAAAACCCCTAAAATGCCCCTGGAATCTCCAAATAGTATAGACACAGTATGGATATGGCTGGGTTTTTTGGTGGGGGTGGGGGTATCCCCCTCGCGCGATGCAAGGGTGAGCCAGCGGCTCTCCCGTACGCACGTGACAGGTAGCCATTGTATTGGCGAGCAGCGCGAAGGGAAAAACAAGAGCGCCATCGACATCAAGAACTGAGACTGACAGCTGTCCATAGCGTTGAGTGTAAAGCAGAATCGCGCAGAAAGGGAGATTATAGGGACGCGCCGACACTGCCCGCCGGTCGCGCAGTTACGTAGAGCCCAGTGCAATTCAAAGGGCCGGAGCATCAGACTAATTTGTTGTTCATCAACGATGGATCAAGACCCATTTGCCTGCGATTTCTAACTGCGGACAAGCCTCAAAAGGGGGCGATATTCCTTGAAAAGTAATACCTCATTATGATAGGCTGGGCGGGTTGTCACAGCGACTTGCCCACGAGGGAACCCGAATGGCGCTGCGCAGCTACATTGATCCGGCCGAGAACCGCGAGGCGTCGCGCAAGCTGCCCAAGTTAATGGTCGAGGGCTTGCTGCTAGGCGGCACGGGCCTGGGTGTATTCGCGCTGATCTTCGAGATCGCGGCCGATGCCTTCAGCGTGGCCGCCTATCAAACTCTGCTCGCCATTCACGGCGCCAGCGGTCACCACGACATTGCCATTCTGGCCTTTATCTTGCTTTCGGCCATGCTATTCCTGGGTATTGTCCCGGCCTACAAAGCGGGCGCCTACATCCGGCCCACCGCCGGCGGCAGCGGCCCCCTGGTAGAGGCGATCGGGCCGCCAAAATTGCGCTGGCTGTCGTGGGTCGGCACCAGTCTGTTTTTCCTCGACGCTGTCCTTACCATCATTATCAGCTCGATATCGGCGGCCGACGTCTTGATGCTGTTGTTTCCCGAGTTTGCGCCATATCGTATTCTGCTGGCCGAGTGCTTTGCGTTCTTTATCATGGCGGTTCTCGTGGCTGTCGGGCCCCGGCGCGCCGTGCCCTTATTCTTGCTGGGAGGCGGCGCCTTCACGATATTTACGCTACTGGCGCTCTCGCTGGTTGGCTACAGCGCGGTCGCCAATCCAGAATGGGCATTCTTAACCAGCGGCATTATTCACCGTCTTGAAGAAGCGCAAGTCGTCGAGCACGTGGTGCGCGCGGCCGGCGACGCGCCCGCCATCGGATCGGTGCTGTTCTTCCAATTCTTCTTCCGCTCCATGAGCAGCGCCATGCTTGGCTTTTCCGGCTACGAGGTGATCCCCGCCAGTGGCAAGCACGCGGCGCGCCCGAAATGGAAAGTGGTCAACACGGCCCTGACGCTGGCCGCGGTATTCTTGATCGGCACCGGCGTATTACAATTGGCGGCGGCCAAGTTGTGGAATATACCGTCTACCGAAGGCTACAGCACTTTGCTGATCGAATACGAAATTGTGGCGGCGCAGACATTTGGTCGCGGCGTCGCGCCGGCTGATATCGTAGTCGCAGCCCAAGACCGGGCCGAAGCGCAAAGAATCTACCAAGCGCAGCAACGAACAGCTCAGGAACTCCATGCGGCTGAATCCGGCGCGCTGGCGGGCGATCACAGCCGCGAAAACGATGTCGGCGCGATCGCCAATGACATCGCCATCGCCCGCGCCATTGAAAGCGCTCTTCGCGGCACCGATGGCCAGAGCATATTGTCAATCGCCGCGCTGCTGCTGGCCATCATTCTTCTTCTGGCGCAAGGCGGGGGCTATGTCGGGGGCGCTGCGGTCGCCGCGAATGCCGCCAAGCTGGGTCGACTACCGGGCTTTTTCACCAATGATCGAATCGGCATCGCCGTCATCTGGGGTTTCTCCGCCGCCTTCATCCCGCTGATACGCGAAGTCGTTGTCGTCGAAGCTTACTACGCCTTCGGTTTTGTCAGCGCATTCATCATAACCAGCACGACGGTCTGTTTCGCGCGCGATGACGTGCTGCGCGACCGCGGCATAGTCCCCGGCTCGGCCGAGGCGCGTTCGCTGCGCTTCGCCGGCTTTCGGGGCATGCTCGCCAGCTACGCGATGGGCATCGTCCTGATCACACAGAAGACCGACGCGCTCGGCGCTATCGTAGTTTTGGCGGTGCTGATCACGCTGTTTCAGCTTTATTACGCCTTCGGCGGCGGTCGGCGAGACCCGGCCAAGCTGTCCGCGTACACTCCCGCGCCGGATGGCAAGCCGGATTACCACAGCGGCATTCAGCGCGCGCATGACAAGGCGCGGGCGCGCGGAATTATCGACCGCGTAAACCAACTGCTGGAGGAAGGCGCGCTGGTCAAGTTCAATGTGGACTCGGCCCGAATCAGGCGACTGGTGACCTACGTTTACTGCCTGGATAAAGACGCGTTTGAGCTGCAGCGCATGGAAGCCGAATACGATGATGACATTGCACACGAACCGAGCAAAGAACTTGACGACACCTATTTCAAAACCTTCAACGCGCGCGATGAGATCATTGCCAAAATCGAAAGTTATTCGCACTACGGGATCTTCACCTTCATCGACAAGTATTACGCCAATTGGGTCAATGAAGAACACGGTCGCAATGGGGCCGATGTGCAGCGGTCGATGATCAGCTTGCTCTTCCCCTTGACCGACGATGACCTGATATTCGAGCAATTTCAGCAATATAAATGGGAGCAGCAGCCGGAAGAAATCTGGCAATTCTGCCGCGAGCGTTATTCCTGGGCCAAAGACCAGTGGCCCAATCTCAGCGGACGGCTGACCACCGTTTGGACGCTGCAGGAGTTGGGCCTGATTCCGGATGAAGTTGATATCAAGACCATCATCTCGGTCAACGCGCGCAACGACCTGCGCGAGATCAAGATCCATACGCACGGTCCCTTCGAGCCGGCGCCGGCAGACGGCTCGCCAGCGGATTCCGACGGCGATACAGAGGCGGGAGACGATTGACCGGCGACGCATCCAGCGAATTCTGACAGGCATCTATCGCGTTCCGCGACCACGGCAATTGCATCAAAATGATAGCGGCTGAAAAGGCGGGACTCTGAACTGAAAACCAACTACAGAGGGCGCAGAGAGCACAGAGAATAAAAGTAAATATGTGTTCATGTCTTTTTCGAACTGTGATTTGTGGTTCACGTTTCGCTAAAGATTGGCGCCTATTCCAAGCCGCAGATCTAGTAGAATAGTCATCTAAACTCCTACGAACTCTGTGCCCTCTGCGCTCTCGGTGTTGAAAGTAATCTGATGCATTTGCCCTGGTTCCGCGCCCGTCTCGCTTGCCCTAAAATTGGCGAAAGTCTATAATCTGTGCCACACAAGTTTGAGAACTTTGATGGATCACGTTGACCTGACGCAAGCCGCGCTTGAGGCGCTGCAATCCTCGCCGTCATCCGCAACAGCGACACAGAATCAAGCAGAAGCGCATAATCTGCGCGGCCGGATTATTGGCGTATTGATTCGGCGCGGCAGACTATCGGCCGAGCGCTCGGTCGACGACTGCGCCTCGTTTCTGCAGGTTGACGCTCAGCTGATTGAAGCTTGGGAACTTGGCGAATCCGTGCCCAGCTTGCCGCAGCTTGAAGGCTTGACGAGATTTCTGCTGGCGACCGCTGCCGGCGAAGCCGCTGAATCAGCGGAAGTTAACTTCGCCCGCGGCGCTGAATACTACTTGCTGCGTCAACGCATGATCGGCGCGAAGCTGAAATTAGCGCGACAAACGCAGGCTTTCGCGCTAGAAGAACTAGGCGCCGGAACGGGCCTGGATATCGATCTGATCGAGCGCTATGAATTTGGCGAAGTCAAGATTCCGATTCATCACCTCTGCGTACTGGCTCAGGCCATCCGTCAGGACCTACGGTATTTTCTGAATTCGGACGATTTACAGCGCGGTCAAGATTTGCCCCCGGGCGAAGGCGCGCCGCAAGCTCCCGCCGATTCGGACTTGGTTCGTTTTGCCGCGGACGACAATAACCAAGCCTTTATCCGCCTGGCCATGGCCTTCCGCCAAATAAACCGCGAAGATCTGCATCGCATCGCCGAAGCTCTGTACAACATCATCAACGAAAAGCGCGACGCCAACGGCCGCTCGCCCGCCACAGCGTGAACTGACCGCGATGCCGCCGACAACTCCAAGGGCGTATCGATTCAGCGTCTTTCTCTTGCTGGTCAGCCTGATGACCTGCGTCTACATGCTGACTTATCGCGCGGTCATGCAATCCGGCGACACGCTGCGCGCGCTGGATGCGGTAACCAGCCTGTCGCGCCATGGCGACTGGCTTATGGACGAATCGAATTGGTTCAAGCCCAGTCTGCGCATACGGAAGAAGCACAGTCTTCCGCTGAGCGAATACGAAGTCGAAGAGCGGCTCAACATCCAACTCGCCCTGCCCTTGTCGAAGATTGCCGAGACGCTGCCGAGGCTGGGCGTCATACATACGGTTTGGCTCTTGAACGTTTTAGTAAGCGCGCTTATCGCCGGACTGCTCTATTTGCTGGTCATTGCCTTGGATTACTCCCAGGCCGTCGCTGTATTGGTCGCGGTCTCGGCCGGCATCGGGACTAATCTTTGGGCGTACAGCCAGACGTTTTTCCGCGAACCTCTGTCTGCCCTGTTCATATTGATTGCCCTACTGGCGACCCAACTGGGGCGTGATCGACCGCTGGCGCAGCGGCTGTTCAGCCTGATTGTCGCTGGCATAAGTCTCTATTTGGCGTATTTGACCAAGTACTCGGCTGCGCTAGCGATTCCGGCAGCCATTGTATTTGCGCTGCCTGAGCTTCGCATTCTTCACGGGACTTACGGACGCCGCATCGCGCTGATTATTCTGGCGCTGTCGCTGGCGCTCTTTGCCGCCCCCATGCTGATCGATCCCTTGCCTGCCGCGCTGCGGCATCTGTCAGCGTCGCTTCGCGTTGAACCGACCTACCTCGGCGCCGCGCTGCGCAGCTACATCCTGAGCCCGGGCGCCAGTATCTGGGGGACATCTCCCATCGTCCTGTTATCGCTGGCCGGCGCAGTGCTGCTTTGGCGTCAAGAGCAATTCCGCCTGCTGCTTATGATCTGTCTGATGTCAGTCAGCTATGTCCTGGGGCACGCGCTGACAACCGGCGCGCACTGGTTTGGCGGTCTCAGTTGGCCGCCGCGATTTCTGCTGCCCGCCATTCCGGTCTTGATCTTGGCGACCGCGCCCGTGGCACAGCGACTCTTCAGCACGGTAAACAGACGCTTGCGAATCTTGTGGGGCGCGCTGCTGCTATACGGCGTATGGATCCAATTCAACAGCGTTGCGCTAAGCTGGGTGCATTTTGGCGCGACGCTGCCGGTGGAGTCACAAGGTTTATCCGAATGGTTGCCGGCCATGTGGCAGCCAGCTTATTTTCGCTGGTTCGTGCTGCCGCAAAGATGGCAGGACCTGGGCTTTGACTTCTTGCGGACGCGAGCGAACCTTCCGTTTTGGGGTATCAGCTTTGGTTTGCTTATCCTCGTGATAACCGCGACGCTGATTCAGCTGCTTCAGAGACGCCAAAGCAAGCTGCGCTATGCTTCATTAATCCTGACGCCGCTCTGCCTGGCCGCCGTTTACCTGAACCTCAGTTCAGCCTATTTCAAGGACCCGCGAACCAACTCGCAGCAGAATGCGCTGCACGAGGCGCTGGCCTATTTCGAGCGGTCCTCCGCGCCGGACGACATTCTGCTGCTGCCGGGTAATGACTATGGCGACTTCATTCTGAATCATCATAAGGAGGCCGCTCCCCGCGTCATTGTATTGCCGCGCCCGCTGGCGCAAGCCGCAAGCGACAGGCAACCGGCGCAGGTTGTTTCCAATAACGCCAATAGCTGGTTTGATGTGCATTCACTGCGCGTGATCCAGCATGTGGCGGGGCGTCACGATCGCATCTGGCTGCTGGCCAATACCAGCCCGTTTATGTCCTGGAGCTTCCGACCGCTGGAGCGCTATCTGGCGATGCATGCCTATCCAGTTCAAGAAGTTCGCCTTTCCCAGCCCTACGACACCGTGCGTTTGCTCGAATACAGCACGAAGGCGCCGGCATTTAACCCTCTCTCATTGTACGCCGGCGAATTCGCCACCGATCTGCGCTTTGGCGACGACATTGCGCTGCTGAGCTTCGTCGCGCGGAATGACAAGCCTTACAAAGCAGGAGAGACGGTCGAGTTTTCGCTGCGTTGGCAGTCAAGCGCTCGCCTGGAACTCAGCTACACAGTCGCGACTTTCATCGCGTCCGCCGATACGGGCGGGCCGATCGCTCAAGGCTGGGACACCGTCCCGCAAGCTGGATTCACGCCGACTAGCGAATGGACGCCGAGCGCGCCACTATGGGACAACCGCGCCATTCGCTTGCCGCTGGGAACGCCGCCGGGCGACTATCGCCTTTGGGTGCTGCTCTACTATCGCGATGGCGACAGCGGCGAGATCAAGCGACTCCCGGTCAGCGGCGCCGATGTCGCGGGTGACGATGACATCGGCGTACTGCCCTTCACATTCACCGTGGAGTGATCGCCGAAACACGCCAGACAGCCGCAATCCCGGCGAAATCGTCCATTCTGGAATTTCCCGGTTTCGGCTACACTCTCGATTTGCGCTTCCGCCGACTGCAGGAACATTGATGGCTGCCGAATTCAGCGTTGCGTCTCCCATCCGAACTAACCACAGCAGCCCAATTCGATTTATCATTTCACATGTCGCGCGCCACCCGATTGCCGCGCTGCTGCTGATGATAGGCGCGTTCTGCAATGCCTTTCTCGCGGGGGTTGTTCCCGGCGCGGTTGGCAGCGCCTTTGACGCCATTCTGCTGAAAAACGACGAGACGCTTGGATTGGTGCTGAACAGCGTCTTGCTGGTTATCGCCTCGCAGTCGCTGCGTTCGCTGCTGCAATTCTTGCGCAACTTTTCGGCCGAAGTCTTCGCCCAGCGCTTTGAGCGCGACGTCCGCGATGAGCTTTATTCCAGCCTGTTGGCCAAGAGCATGAGTTATCACGATCGGCAGCCGGTCGGCGAGACCATGGCGCGCGTAACCAACGACGTGCGCGAGATGAATCTGATGATGAACCCGGGCGTCAATTTGATTGCCGGCGCCAATATGTTTCTCATCATGCCGGCCCTTTATGCGCCGGGCATTCATCCCGACTTGATCGTGATGCCGATGTTTTTCATCCTCGCGCATATCATAGTCCAAGTCTATTTCATAAAGCGGCTGCATCCGATCGCGCAAGATGTGCGCCGCCACTTTGGAGACATGAATGCCCGGCTGGCGGAGTCGCTTGATGGCTTGGAGGTGGTCAAGGGCGCGGCGCAAGAAAGCAGTGAAGTCCGGACATTCAATGGCTTGGCCGATCTCGTCCGCGACCGATTCATCGATCAAGGCGAGTTCGAGGCGCGGTATCTTTCGATCTTTCTGCTGGGAATCACTTATACCGGCGCGCTATGGCACGCGGCTGCGCTCTTCCGGGCCGGTGCTATCGCCGAGGGGCAGGTAGTGGCATTCCTGGGCCTCATCAGCCTCTTTCAGTTTCCTGTATTCATCTCGCTCTTTTCGACAGCGCGCATCGCTTCCGGTTACGCCAGCGCCGCGCGCATTCTTGAAGTCATGACCACCACCACTACGCTTGATCAAAACGCGCTTGGTTACAGCGGAACCATTCGCGGAAAGATTGCCTTCGAAAATGTCTCTTTCGGCTACAACCCAGATGAGCCGGTGCTGGAGGGAATCTCATTCTGCGTCGAGCCCGGGCAAACCGTGGCGATCGTTGGCCAGACCGGTTGCGGCAAGAGCACGCTCAGCAAATTGGTCAATCGCATCTATGACGTCGACCAAGGTCGCGTGCTTGTCGACGGGGTCGATGCGCGCGACTGGAATTTGCAGGCTTTGCGCTCGCAGATCAGCATTATCGAACAGGACATATTTCTCTTCAGCCGGAGTGTGGCGGAGAACATCGCCTTTGGACGCGACGAGGTCGATCGCGATAGCATCATTGAATCCGCCAAGGCGGCGCAAGCGCACGAGTTTATTTCGGCCTTTCCCGCCGGCTACGATACGGTGATCGGCCAGCGGGGCATGACCCTCAGCGGCGGGCAACGGCAGCGGCTGGCGCTGGCTCGCGCTTTCCAGACCGATCCGCCGATATTGATTCTGGACGATAGCACCAGCGCCATCGACAGCGCGACCGAAGACAAAATTCAGCGGGCGATTTGGTCCGCGGCGCGCGGGCGCACGACGCTGCTGATCACTCACCGGCTTTCGCAGATCCGCTGGGCTGATCATATCGTTGTGCTGCGGCGGGGGCGCATAGTGGCGCAGGGCTCGCATGAAGAGCTGCTGCGGACTTCCGAGTCGTACCGTCACATATTCGACCGCTACGCGCCTTCGGAATCGTAAGAAAGGGGCATACTGTGGCGGCGGTTTTCGGCGGCCTGCAAAGCGACAAATACGATCGACAGTATTCAGACCTTCAGCTGCTGAAGCGCATTACAGGCTATGTCGTCCGTTACCGGCTGCCTGTCATCTTGACACTGGCGGGATTTCTGGTCGTTGGGGCGGTGCGGGCGCTGCGCCCCGTGCTCATCAGCGCCGGGGTGGATGAATTGGTCCTTGCCGGCGATCGGCTGAATCTCTTTCTGCTGCTGCTGGCTTTCGTCGCCATTTCAGAGTACATCAGCAATTACATCCGGCGGCGCTTTGCCGTTGTCGTAATTGGGCGCATCGTAGCGCAAATGCGCAAACACGCCTTCAAAGCGGCCATTGAACGCGATCTGGCCTTTTACGACCGGCACAAATCCGGCGCCGTTATGAGCCGGGTCACCAGCGATACGCAAGAATTCGGCGATGTCATGCTGCTGGGCAGCGAAGTGGTATCGCAATTCCTCACAGTAATTGTCTTGTTCATAGCGCTGTTGAGCTACTCGCTTGAGCTTTCAGTCGTCTTGCTATTGACCATGCCGCTGGTAGTCTGCGCCTCGCTGATATTTCGCTATCTGGCGCGCATCGTGACCCGGCAGGGCGCGCGCGCTATGGCGGTGGTCAACGACAATATTCAGGAGAGCGTCACCGGCATCAGCATCGCCAAGAACTTCCGCCAGGAAGCGATGATCTATAACGAGTTTTCCACGGTCAACGTGCTCAGCTACGTCATCAATCTGCGCCGCGGATTTGTCATGTCCTTGGTCTTCCCTACCCTGGGCGTCCTGTCCGCCATTGCCCTGTCCATCGTGATTTGGTCCGGCGCGCACTCGGTATTAAGCGGAGCGATCAGCGCGGGCGCCTGGTTCTTGTTTATCCAGGGCGTCGACCGCTTCTGGTTCCCTTTCATGAATCTGGCGTCTTTTTGGAGCCAGTTCCAGCAAGGCCTAAGCGCGGCGGAACGAATATTCGCCTTGATCGATGCGGAAAACGATGTCGTCCAAAGCGACAGCGCGACCCTAAACCCGCTGCTGGGCAGAGTCCAATTCGAAAATGTCGATTTCCGCTATGACAGCGGCGACGCAGTGCTGCGCGACTTCAGCCTGGAGATTCAGCCCGGCGAGAATGTGGCCTTCGTGGGCCATACCGGCGCCGGCAAGAGCACCATCGCCAAATTGATCACCCGTTATTACGAATTTCAGAGCGGCCGAATTCTGATAGACGACCGCGATATCCGCTCGCTCGACCTGAACAGCTACCGCTCAAGCCTGGGCGTCGTGCCGCAGCAGCCCTTTCTGTTTAGCGGCACGGTCTTGGACAACATCCGCTACGGCAACCAAGCGGCGACCTTGGGCGAAATCACAGAGATCGCGGGGAGCATCGGGCACGGCGAGTGGCTGGAAAGTTTGCCTGAAGGCCTGAACACAGACGTGGGCGAACGCGGCGGCAGGCTCAGCCTGGGCCAGCGCCAATTGGTCAGCCTGCTGCGAGTCCTGGTCCAGAAGCCGTCTATCTTCATCCTTGACGAAGCCACGGCCAGCATCGATCCATTCACGGAAGCGCAAATTCAGGATGCCATTGAGTTGATTCTGGCGCGCTCCACATCCATTCTCATCGCCCACCGCCTGAGCACGGTTCGCAGCGCCGATCGAATTATTGTGCTGCGCGAGGGCCAGATAATCGAAGCGGGCGATCATGACCAACTCTTGCGCATGGGCGGACACTATGCCGAGTTGTACAACACTTACTTCCGGCATCAATCCATCGATTACGTCGAAGGGTCCAAAGACATGTTCGCATCCGTCAGCGCTTAGACCGGACCTCGCGTCTATATCCTGGCGCGACACCAGGGCCAGCAGAACGTATATGGTGGCAGAAGAACGCAGGTCTGTATCGTTTTGGGCGATTCGGGATTATACTCGCGGTATATGTCGCGATCTCTACTTACTACGCTGCTACGGGACTGTTTCGGAATCATGCAAGCAAGAATCGCTCGGCTGACCCAATCGTTTCGAATCTTGAGATTCCACGCGCTTCGTCGTCTGGCGCGCCTGATCGCGCTGGCTCAAACACTGTGGCGTTGGGTCGATTCCATAGACATCCCTTTGAGCCCGCTGCAATGGATCTTGCTGTTGTATCTTGTATTTGGCGCGCTATACCTTGCCGCAACGCCCGTATTTGAAGCGAATGATGAAATCTGGCATTTTGGTTTCGTGCAACACGTTCGCGAATATGGGAGTCTGCCGGTCCAACAATTTGATGGGGTGGACACGCTGTATCAGCAACACGGCAGCCAGCCACCGCTCTATTACGCCTTGATGGCGCTTGTTTCCTCGCCCGTTGACATCGACGACGCCGACCAGTATCGCCTGCTGAATCCACATGTCAACAAGCTTCAGCCGGAGTCGTTTGGCAACAAGAACCTGGTCGTTCACGACGGTACGCTGTCAATGTTGCGCGGCGCCGGGCTGGCGGTGCTGATCATACGCGCGCTGGGCCTGGCCATGGGGGCGGCGACGATCGTACTCGTCTTCAAAGTCGGCGAGCTGATTGCGCCGCAGCGCCCGACCGTAGCCTTCGTTGCCGCGGCGCTAACCGGCTTGAATCCGATGTTTATCTTTGTGAGCGCGTCCGTCAGCAATGACAGCTTGGCGATGCTGCTCAACGGCGCCTTGATCTTGCTTTTGCTGCGCACCTTGCGCGATGGCTTTCGGCTGCGATATTCCCTGGCCATTGCGCTGCTCTTCGCCATATCGTGCCTGACCAAGCTGACGGCGTTCGCTGTGCTGCCAATGTTTGTTGGCGCGGCGTTTTTCGCCCAGCGCAAGACGAACGACCGGCGCGGCGCGCTGATCTTCTTCAGCCTTGTTGTTTTGCTCTGGGTGCTGATCGCCGGCTGGTGGTTTGCCCGCAGCATTCAGATTTATGGCGAGCCCTTCGGCATTATCACCATGGCAAACATCGCCGGGCCCCGCGGAATGACCTTTAATCTGGCTGAGGTTTTTGCCGACTTTCAGCAATTTCGCATGTCGTTTTGGGGCTTGTTCGGCGCGCTCAATATCCAGGTCACCGGCATATTCTACGTATTGCTTGACGTGATGACTTTATTGAGCGTCATCGGTTTCGTTTTCCTGGTTCTTCAGCTGCTCGCCATCAGCGACTTCGCCTATGCGCGCTATGAATTGGCGCACTTGCTTACTCTATCGAGCGCCTTGGCGTTGGCTCTTTTGGGAATCCTCTTCTGGAGTACGCTCACCCGCGCGGTCGAGGGCCGAATGCTGTTTCCGCTGATTGCTGTGGCGGTTCCATTGCTGGCTGTCGGCTTGGTAGAAGTCGTCTGGTGGATCGTATTTTCATTGCGTCCGCCGAACCTGGAATTTGTGCGCGCCGGCGACGCCGTGCCCAAAGAATTGCTGCATGACACCATGGTCTGGCAACTGCGAATCCTGGGCGCGGTTGCGCTCTTCGCGCCGCTAACCGTCATCGCCGGCCAATACGCGGCGCCGCGGCCGGTGGCGGAAGTCCCGCAGAAAGCGTTACCGGTATATGCGGAGTTCGGCGATGTCGCGCTGGTGGCATATGAGCGCGTCGACAGACGCTACAGCACCGGGGACCGCGTCCACTTCACACTGTACTGGCAGGTGTCCCAGCCATCGCCGACGGACAACAGCATCCTCCTACAGCTTGTCGATGACAATCAGCAGGAAATAGGCAGCTACACCACCTTTCCCGGCGCGGGTTCATTAAGAACGTCGCGCTGGCAAGCCGGCGCCATCTATCCCGATGAGTACGTGATCAGCATAAACAATGCGGCGTATGGCCGCTATCCCTTTGACCTGAAGGTTCAGTGGGAAGATTTCGCGAGCGCAGCCGGGATACCCGCCACCGACCCCGAGGGCAATCTGATCGAGCCGGTGCTGCTTGACATCGGCGCGGTGGTGGCCGCCCGCTCTCAGGCGGTATCAAGCGTCGCCAACGAGATTCCCGGCGATGACCAGCCGAAGTTCGACGAATCAATTTTGTTGGAGTCGTTCCAGCTTGATCTGGAATTAAATGAAATCATCTTGAACTGGAAAGCAGAATCAGCGCCGAGCGAGAATTACACTGTATTCGTTCACATGCTTGACGACGACGAGAACATCATCGCGCAAGCGGATGCCTCAGCGAGGCTGCCCACCGTATACTGGCGTTGGGGCGAAGCCTATAAGACCTATCACCGCTTCCCCAGCGAATTCAATATGATCGACTATCGCGTGATTGTCGGTCTGTATGTTAACGACGGTCTCACCTATCCAAGAGCGGAATACCAGGTGACGGTGAACAAGAGCAAGGATGAAATTGATGAGGCGTATGAGGCGGATGCCAGCGCTGTGCCCGAAGATGAAACCGACGCGCTGTTGGAGCCGGAACCAGAACTTGAAGACGAAGAGCTGGAAGTGATACGGGATTCCTTCACGCTCCCCTGGGATATGGCTAGCGAAGTACTGGCGTTGACGCCGACGCCGGAGCCCACCGCCGAGGGCGACGACATAGAGGACGACGATTCCCAACTCGAAGCGACGCCGGCGGCATCCGCTGGCTCGGATTCATGACGCCCGGGTCGGCGCGCCCGGTGGCAGCTGCTCCCAATATTCGCGCATCGTCCGCGCAGTGTTCGATAGCGTATCAGCGACCGTCTGAGTACCGCCGACTGTCACCATGAAGTTGGAATCGCCCTGCCAGCGCGGAACAACGTGCAAGTGAAAATGCGAGGCGATGCCGGCGCCGGCCGCTTCGCCTATATTGGCCCCGATATTGAAGCCATGCGGATCGGCAATGGCCCGAAGCGCGCGCATGACTCCGTTGGTCATTGTCATAAGATCTGCGAGCGCTTCTGAAGGCATACCTTCCATTGAGGCGACATGCGCATAGGGGATGATCATCGTGTGGCCATAAGTGTAGGGATAGCGGTTGAGCATCGCAAAAGTATAAGCGGAGCGAGCAACCACGTTGGTCGTCTGGTCGCTGTCGGGCTGCCCCGCGGCCTGACAGAAGACGCACGACGTCTGTTTCTCGCCTTTGCTCTTATCGCCGATATATTCCATGCGCCAGGGCGTCCACAAATGATTCATAGGCAAGGTTGCAGCCGCAATTCGCGATTCTCGGGTTTCCATTCTAGCCGCGACAGCGAGTCTGATACAATGTACAGAATCCAGCGAAGGGGCGCGGCATAATGACGCTTTCGGAAGGCATTCTACAGCAGAAACTGGCGCAGCCATTCCGCTACTTCCCGCGCGTAACGAGCACCAACGATGTCGCCAAAACGTGGCTCATAAAAGGCGCGCCCGATGGCGCCGTCGTCATCGCGGACGAACAGGCGAGCGGGCGCGGCAGAAGCGGACGCGTGTGGCGCACGCCTCCCAACGCGGCGTTGGCGCTCTCGGTCGTATTGCGGCCGCCGTCAGCGCTGCTGGCGCGCGTAAACATGATCGGCGCATTATGCGTTTATGAGCTAGCGGCGCAAGTCGGCTGCGACGACGTCGGCATAAAGTGGCCCAACGACATTCAAGTACAAGGCAAGAAAATCAGCGGAGTCTTGGTTGAGGCCGTCTGGATGCAGGGCAATTTAGACGGTGTTGTGCTGGGTATCGGCGTGAACGTTCGAAATGACTTCAGCCAAACCGACCTGCGCGAATCGGCAGCAAGCCTGGAGTATGTCGCCGATCATCCGCTGGACCGCGCTGAACTGATTCGCATTCTGCTGGAGCTCGTCGAGTACTGGTATCAGCGAATCGACAGCGACGAAGTCTACGACGCTTGGCGGGGCCGACTCAACATGTTGGGCCATCCCGTTGTTGCGGAGGGCATCAGCGGCCGCGCGCTTGATGTAACGGCGGAGGGCAGCTTGCTGGTCGAAGATCAGCTCGGCGCCGTCCATGAAGTTTCCGCCGGCGATGTCACCGCCGTTGCTGAAACGCGGAGCCTAGAATGAGCAAGATCCGCTTCGAGTGGGACATCGAATCGCAACATATCGAACGGTCGGATGGCGAAGATCCGCTAGCCAAGCGCCGGCGCAGGCGAAATGTTCTGCGATTGGCGCTGTTGCTGGCCTTGCTGCTGGCCATGATCGCGCTCGGCATTTTTATCGTCAGGCAGCGCCTGCTTGATGTTGAGAACCAATTCGCGCAACTTCTGCAGGACACCGTCAAAGCGGAAGTCGCCGCCCTCCGTATAGGCGATATCAACAGTTGGCTGGCGTCACAGGCAGCTGAAAACGAAAGCTGGATCGGTCAACAGCGCGCTATGTTCCAGCAGTACAGCGACTTAAAAGCCGCCGGAGCAATCGAGCTAACCGGCGACATTCTGGCTGTGCAAATTGATGGCGAACGCGCGCGCGTTCTGGTGCAAGAAAACGTCAACAACCTGCCCTACAGCCGACTATGGTTCTACCGACGCACGGATTCCGGCTGGCTGCACAGGGCCCCCGACCGTTCTTTCTGGGGCGAGAATCTGCAATTCCAGGGCGCTGGCGTTGAAATCAATTATCGCGCTGTAGACCAACAATTTGCGACCGACCTGGGCCAGGCGCTGGAGGACTGGATGCGCCGCGCTTGCGTCGTCTTTGATTGCAGCGACCTGCCGACTGTGATCGTGAACGTGACGCTCGATTCTGATACGGCTGCAGTTTGGCGCGACGAACGAAATCTGCGCCTGGAAATCTTGTCGCCGTATCTTGATATTGCGCGCGCCGACACGCCCTTCGACAGCGGCTATCAACTGCGAACCAGCCAACTCCTTGCCGAGCGGATCGTCAACGCCCACAGCAATTACCAGGCAGCGGCCTACCCGCACGACGCGCTCTTTCTGCGTCAGGCGGCTATTGACTGGCTGGCCGCCTGGCTGATTCGTATAGACCAAAGTGAGACCTTGCTGGGATCGCTGGCCGAGAATTATGGCGCCGACGCGGTCGCGCGTCTCCTGGCCAACCTGAGCGCAACCGACAGCATGGCCGTGATGCAAGGCGTGATTTCGGACCCGCTCGCGCAGGCTGACCTGGATTGGCGCGACTTTGTAGAGTGGCGTCTCGAACTTGAATCCGAGCTTATCGCCGCGCGCGCCGAGGAAGCCTGGCTGCGACTCTACGACACGTCTGACGACAGCGTCCGCCGCGCCGCTTACCAGCGATTCAATCAGAACGCCCCGCCCCAAGCCTACAAGGTGATTGATCAGCGCATTTCGAGTAGTGACGCCGGCATCCCACAATTGCGCGTCATCACGGAAGCAGGCGCGGCAAGCCAAGCGCAAGAGGATCTGTTGCTGTTCAATCTGGTGAACGGCGTCTGGAAGCGTTCGAGTTGACAGGCCTCAACAAATTGCCGGCGAACAATCGAGAAGTGTTGAGCGAATATTAGCCAGTTTGCAAAAGCGGCAACCGTGGAAATAAAAAGGGGCCAGCGATTCCTGTGCTGGCCCCTGATTTGCTTCAGTTCACTAACGGTTGAAAGGCGCCTACTTCTCCGCGTCCATGCCCATCGCGGCGTCACGCAAGACGACCAGGAAGGCGAGCGCGTGGCCGAAGATGACGTGACCAAACAGACTAGTGCTGTTGAGATCGATCTGCAGCATTTCGCCGCCCGCGATCGCCGGCATGATGATCAAGCCACCCAAGATCCACCAGATTAGCCCGTAGATCAAGCCGCCGACAGCGATGTTCACCAGGGGGTTGCCCAGGTCAACATACTGCATGAATACGCCGGTGTAGAGAGCGCCGATTACAATGCTGATGATGATATGCAAGATGAAGCCGACAAATGAATCAGCGCTTATCATGCCGCCGACCATTTCTTGCATTCCCGGACCTGCATAAGCCAAAAAGATGTAACCCGCGATTACCCCCGGAATTACGCCCCGCCTCATATCATCGCTGTTCATAAGAGTTCCTCCTAAGAAACTTTGAGTTTTCGATAGCGATGCAACGATGTAATGGCAAAGACTTTTAGCCAAAACTTATAAGCGTCAGCCTTCGACATTTGGTGACATTATATACGCATGAGTTTACGGTGGCAAGCAAATCGGCGCAATTTCTCCGCATTGGTCCAGTTTGGGGCATTTGATTGCTCCCGGAACCCTGGCTCTTGTACGAATGCGCCAGATGACAGCATCAGGCCAACCCTCGCATTCTAACGCTGAGCTATACAAAGGCCTGCCAGGCCATTGACGCCAACCCCTTCCAAGTGGCGAATCGAGGCCGACTATGCTAAAATCAGTGGGAATAATGGCGAGGGCGCAACAGCGGGTACGGCGTAGGATTGGCAGGCGAATCCGCCGCGACTCGCCGGAGTATGAAGCGTCAGGAATCCCTGCCTGATCTCGCTTGAGACAGTTTGGGAATCGCCGGAACAACGGCGACATGCGCGCGCCATGACGAAAGGAGAAGTTTGCCAGTCAAGATTGTGATTGGCAGCCTGCGATGGATAGACTCGATCCGCAATCAGCTGAAGAAAACGCCGGCGAAATCCGCACCATAACCATCAATGAGGAAATGCGCGGCAGCTATTTGAATTACGCCATGAGCGTGATTGTGGCCCGCGCGCTGCCGGACGCCCGCGACGGCTTGAAACCTGTTCATCGGCGCATCCTCTTCGCCATGCACGACATGGGTCTGCGGCCCGGCACCGGTTATAAGAAGAGCGCTCGTTTGGTCGGCGAGGTTCTGGGCAAGTATCATCCCCACGGCGATCAAGCGGTTTATGACGCGATGGCGCGCATGGCGCAGGACTTCTCGCTGCGTTATCCCCTGGTGGACGGCCAGGGCAACTTTGGCAGCCAGGACGGCGACAAACCGGCCGCCATGCGTTATACCGAAGCGCGCATGGCCAATATCGCCAGCGAACTCTTGACCGATATCAACATGGAGACGGTGGATTTCGCCGAGAATTACGACGGCACTCAGGACGAGCCCACTGTTTTGCCCGCGCGGCTGCCGAATTTGCTGCTGAACGGCGCCAGCGGTATCGCGGTGGGCATGGCGACCAATATCCCGCCGCACAATCTGCGCGAGTTGGCCGGCGCGATAACGCATTTGATCGACAACTACGAGAACAGCGACAGCGTGTCGGTCGAAGATTTAATGCAGTTTGTCAAAGGTCCGGACTTCCCTACCGGCGCCAAAATCGGGCTCGGTGATGAGAGACGCCCTGATCTCATAGAAGCTTATAGTAAGGGCAAGGGGCGGGTCGCTGTCCGCTCGACATACTTGCTGGAAAATGGCCAGGGCAAAGCGGTCCTTGAGAATATTGCCGAGGAGCGACCAGCAGATATCGAAAGAATTATCTTCACGTCTATCCCCTACCAAGCCAGCAAGGCCGGCATCATTGAACGCATTGTGAGCTTGGTGCGCGAAGGGCGAATTGAAGGCATTCGTGATTTGCGCGATGAGTCCGACCGACAAGGCATGCGCATAGTCGTTGTACTTAAACGGGATGCCCAATTCAAGCGTGTGCTCAACCAGCTGTTTTCCTTCACCCAGCTGCAAACTGTGCACAGCATTCAGATGTTGGCGCTGGTCAATGGCGAACCCAGGCTCTTGAGTCTGAAACGCTGTTTGACGCTCTACATTGAGCATCGCTACGATGTAATCGTACGGCGCTCGCAATACGATCTCCGCCGGCAGCGAGCCCGGGCGCATGTCCTGAGCGGCTTGCTCAAAGCGGTGGCCAATATCGACGATGTCATTCGACTCATCCGCAACGCCGCCGATGTGGACAGCGCGCGCGCGCAGTTGATAACGACCTTCGAGCTTGATGAAATCCAGGCGAACGCCATCCTCGATATGCAGTTGCGTCGGCTGGCCGCGCTGGAGCGGCAGAAGTTGCAGGATGAATTCGACACCGTTCAGGCGCGTATCGAGTACTTGGCGGACTTGCTCCGCTCACCGCACAAGATACGCACTGTCATCCGCGAAGATATTCAGGAAATCGTGGAGAAATATGGTGATGAGCGCACTACGGTGCTTGAGGATGATAACTATAACTTAGACGAGGCGGGACTTTATCGCCGGGAAAATGTTGTCATTTCGCTGACGGAGAGCGGCTATATTAAGCGAGTGGCGTCGAGTGAATACCCTACGCATCATCGCGGAGGCAAGGGCATGAAAGGCATGGCGCTAAAGGCAGAAGATTCCCTGCTCGATATTTTCTCCGCTTATAGCCATGACACCGTGCTGTTTTTCAGCGATCGAGGCAAAGTCTTTTCCCTTTTCGCATATGAGATTGACAAGAAGAACCGAGACCAGCAGGGCGTCAATGTTCAGAAGATTCTTGAGTTGGAGGACGGTGAGAGCATTACCGCCATCCTTGCGCTGTCCGATGAACAACTAAAAGCTTGCAGCGGCTACTTCGTCTTGGCTACCGAGCGCGGAAAGATAAAACGGATCGAGCAGGAAGCGCTTGCAAACATTCGACGCATTGGGCTAAGAGCGATTAGCCTGAATGATAACGATAGCTTGCGCTGGGTGAAGTGGTCTAACGGCGACCAGAAGATCGTTATGGCAACAGCCGATGGTCAGAGCATATTGTTCCACGAAGGACGAGTCAGTGTGTATGGGAGACAGGCAGCCGGCGTAAAGAGCATGGAACTGCGAGGCTGTGACCGGATCGTCGGGATGGATGTCGTACCCGATGACGATGCCTTGATACTTGTTGTAACACGTAAAGGCTATGGCAAACGCAGCCCTGTGACAAATTACACCCTACAAAATCGCGGCGGCTTTGGCAACCGTACGCTCAAGCGCAACTCGGCAACGGGTCCCGTGATCGCTCTACGCTGCGTTAGAGAATCTGACGAGGTCATGTTGATTTCCAGAGGCGGCTCTGTCTCGCGCATGCGTATCTTTGAAATACGGGAGGTTGCCCCCAATACCAAAGGGGTCATCATGATGCGCTTGGATGGCGCTGACGAGGTCGCCGGAATCGCCATCATGATTGCTGAGGACGACGGCGACGATCAGGACAGCGGCGCTTTCAGCAGCAACGGGGCGACTGACGAAAGCTAGCCCCGGCGCAGCGGTTGTTTCATTCAGGATATTTCGGCCTCAGTTGTGGCGCGCGATAGCACGCGAAGAATCGGGAATCTAATCAGTCTCGGCTTCGTCTTCGTCGCCTTCTTCGCCCTCTTCCCCATCCTCAAGCTCGCCTTCTTCGTCGTCAAGCTCTTCTTCAGCGCGAGCGGCCGCAGGCTGAACGATCTTGGCCAGCATCTCGTTGGGATCGTTATGAACGGTGACACTCTCGCCGAAGGTAAGATCGCGCACCAAGACTTCCGAGCCCAGCTCGGTCAGCTCATCCAGATCAATCACAATACGATCACGGATATCGCTGGGGAATACCTCAAGCGTGAGTGAGCTTCTGCCGGTAATCAGGATGCCTTCGCGCGCAACCACGACCGGACTGCGACCTACCATTTCGATGGGAACTTCCACGCTGATGCGCTGCGTTTGATCCACAGCCAGGAAATCAACATGCAGAATGTCGCCGCGCACCACATCGCGCTGCACTTCGCGCGCTAGCGAGGGATAGGTTTCGCCGTTCACTTCAATGTCAATCAAGTTTGTCCCGCCGGCATTCATCAAGGTGACTTCTATCGCCCGATATGGAAACTTAACACCGATCGGGTCAATTGAGGGACCATACACAATTCCGGGCACAAAGCCGCCGCGCCGCACTTGACGGTTCTTCTTGCCCCGTTGCTGACGCACCTCGGCAGCGAGTTGAAACTCTGCCATAAATCAGATCTCCTTGGCTTTTACTTAACCCGGCCCATGCTATCCGCGCGAGGCAAGCCACTTATTGTATCGTAACTCGCCCATTCTATATTGCCCCATGCGCACCAGTCAATGCCGCGCGCAAGCAAAAAGCCCACTTTGAAGTGGACTAATCTGGACCAGTCTGAAATGAGCGGGTAACGGGACTCGAACCCGTGACCTTCTGCTTGGGAAGCAGGCACTCTACCAACTGAGCTATACCCGCCAACTGCCACGATTGTAGATGTTTGAACCGGCGGTGTCAAGTTTCCGTGGTCCTACGGCTCTGCCATATAGACCTCAGCAGTTCCAATGAATTATTGAGAATGCCGAAATCGCCACGTTTCTACCCCATCCCCGGCCCCCCTCGCCATCTCTATGTCGAGCATCCCGAATCATCAGGGAAGGGTGACTCGCCGTTGTGAATGGAAGACCCAGCGAAATTCGCATCACTTGGTTGGCGCTACTTCTGCAGCGCTACATTTCAAGCTGCGTCTAGGCGGCGCGGTTGTGGCCACACACGACGCGGCGAATGCGCCCGCCGACCCTCAATGGAAATCGCCACCGACAGTGAGACCCCGTCGGGCCAGACGTGTATACTATCAGTTGAACTAGTGCCCTCCGACTTTTGGCCGAGTATTCACCTTTTCACGGGCCGCTTGCTTAACTGCGGACGAGATTGACTTGCTCTTGACATGCCCTCGAACGGATTCAGACGCCATGCCGACGAGTAACGCCAAGAACGTGGCAGGAAGCAAGCTCAAGATTTTGATGCTCTTGTTATATTATCATCCTCACCCTACTGGGTTGACTTATCTTGCGCAGGTAGTCGCCGAGGGACTTGTCAGACGGGGTCATGAGGTCACCGTACTCGTCGCGCGCCATACCGAAGAAACGCCTATTGGCGAGTCCATGCTGAACGGGGTTCGCGTCATAAGATTGTGGGCGCCGGTGCGAATCAGCCGAGGATTCATTATGCCGTCGTATCCCTGGAGTCTTTACCGCCAGTTGCGAAAGCACGATATTGTGACCATCTTTACGCCGTCGTTTGAATGCGCGCTGGCGGCTTTTCTGGCGCGCATCAACGGTCTCAGGGTTGTTGCCAGCCACACCAGCGATCTGATTCTGCCCGAGGGTGCCGCAAACAAATTCGTTACTGGCGTGATGTCCGCCATATTCAATTTCATGGCGCGCCGCTCGGCATGCATAATTAGTCTCAGTGACGACTATGCCGATAATTCAGCCTGGCTGGCGCCCTTCCGCTCAATGGTTCGGGCGATCTATCCGCCCATCGCCATTCCCGAGCCTGACATGGAAAGCGCAACCCGGCTGCGCGAAAAGCTGCGGCAAAGCGACGGGCCGCTGATAGGGTTCTCAGGTCGGTTTGTCGAGGAAAAGCGACCGGAGCTGCTTATTCAGTCATTGGAAGTCATCAACACAAAATATCCCAATGCGCGGCTAGTCTTCACCGGGCAGCATGAAATTCCCTATGAAGACACTTGGGATCGGCACCGGCCGCTGATGGAGAAGTTCAGCTCACAGCTTAAATTCCTGGGCCTGCTTGAAACCAAGCAGGAGCTGGCCAATTTCTACGCAGCCTGCGATGTTTTTGTTTTGCCCAGCGACAGCGAAGGCTTCGCCATGGTACAGGTCGAGGCCATGCTATGCGGCACGCCCGTGGTCATGACCGATATTCCTGGCGGGCGCGTTCCGGTACAAGAGACTGGCATGGGCAAACTGGCGATTCCAGGCGACTGGAGATCAATTGGCGAGACTATACTCGATGTGCTTGATGAGCCGGAAAGATACATAAAGCCGCGCGAGAAAATAGCCGAGACTTTCTCCCTGGAGGACACCGTGGATCAGTACGAGGCGACATTTCGCGAATTCGCGAGACACTAGCGAAAAGGGGCGGGAAAATAGCATGATCCGAAACTGCTGGTTTTCTGCTGCCGGCCCTCGGGACGGTCGCTAGCCCGATGTCAGACGATCGCGCTGAAATGCCCGCGGCGCCGGGCGCGCCAACTGCAGGCGACGAAGCTGGTCTGCAGCAGACGGGCGATACTTTGGCCGCCGTGTCGTCGGAAGCGGACTGTCGCGAATCGGCGACGCCTGCCCGCTCGTTTGAGGATCTGACCGTCAGCGAGCTTTTGGCGCTGCTGTGGCGCTCGCCAGCGCCGACAATGCGCCGCTTTCGGCTAGCCAGCAGATCGACTCAAGCGCGCGGGCGAATAGTCGCGGCGCATCAGCCGGCCGCCATCCTGAGCGAAACAGATTCCGGCAGCGGTCTTTCAGCGCGGGCGGCATTAGAAGTCGCGACTAAGGGACTCCGGCAATCGGAATACCGGAAACTCGCCATCTATATGCTCGCTTTTATATGTGCCTTGGCCGGCAGCACCTACGCGCGCGGAAGCGAAGACATCACCAGGGCTGGCGGCCATTCGCTTCAGGTTGCCGCGCCCTACCTATGGCTGGGATTTCTGCTCTGGCTGATCGGCGATATCAGCGGATATTGGTCACAGATTACAGCATACTGGAAGGGTTGCGATCGGGAGAGGCGCTTGCTGTGGGGCGCCCGGCTGGTACCGGCAATCATCGTGGTCAGCGCCCTGTTTCGCTTCGCGCAGTCCCTGTCGGCGCCAGTAGAATCAGCTGTTGACACCGCGCTTTCCGCGCTTGTTCTTCTGATAGCCGGCCTTGTAATATTGCTTGCCATCAACGTCATTTTCCGATCTCTACAATTGCGACAAGTTTCGTATGTCAACAAGCAATCGCCGGCAAACGAGCAAGAATGGATTGTAGACCGCAAGCCTCTGCGCCCGCCTGCCTGGCGAGAAGTCAGCCATCCTCGAAAGCTATTGGTATTACTTGCATCTGGTCTCAGTCTCGTGGTATGGGCCAACACCAGCGGAAACCGCATCGAGCCGCCGATTATGTTGGTTTGGCTGGCTAGCATCGTAGCCTGGGCATTCGTATTCGCCCCACTGCGCTGGGACCTGTTTGACTGGGGCGCGCGCGCAATTGACCGGGCCCGTCGCTTCAGCCTGCGCGGCGACTTGCTGACGATTCTGGCATTTGTCTTGATTTTGATCGTGGGCGCCCGCTTCCGATTTGACCAGATCGACTCCGCTCCGCCTGAATTGATAAGCGATATGGTCGTAAATATCGTCGACGCGTATCGGATCCACCTGGGAGAGCATTACCCGATTTTCCTGAGCAACAATGGCGGCCGAGAGCCGATTCAACTCTATCTCTTGGCCTTTGTATCGGGCTTGCCAGGGTTCCACTTCGATCGAAGCACGCTTGTCCTGGTCACTGCGTTGGAAAGCTTCTTGACGCTGCCGGTCATGTTTTGGTTCGCTCTTGAGGTCATCGGGAAGCATCGCCGTCGACATGCCCTTGTCGTCGCAGTACTGGCGACGGCCTTGCTAGCGGTCAGCTATTGGCACGTCGTTTTGGCACGGCAAGGCTTGCGGATTCCACTCTCGCCGCTTTTTACGGCGCTGTCCGCCGTTTTTTTCGTGCGCGCCTTGCGCCATAATCGCCGTGCGGACTTCATCCTGGCTGGCATTACGCTAAGTCTTGGCCTGTGTACCTATAAGTCCCTGCGCTTGTTGCCCTTTGTATATGTGATGAGCATAGGGCTCGCTCTGCTTGTACGCCGTTTTTCCTGGCGAATGCGAGCGAGTTACCTGCTCAATCTGGCGGTATTGGCATTTGTAGCTTGCGTTGTCTTTTTGCCTACGTTTCATTATTGGGTTGAAGAACCCTACGAGTTCACGCAGCGCTGGACAACCCGCATGTTCGGCGATCAGCCTACGAGCGACGTTGAGCGCGTGGCGTTTCTGCGTGAGAGTGGCGCTACATTTCTCAGTAATATTCGCAACGCCCTGCTGATGTTTCATCACTCGCAGGACAATACCTGGGTCTCGGCGGTACCCGGCCAGCCGGCTCTGGACCCGGTCACCGGGGCATTCTTGATATTGGGCGCAGCCGCCTGGCTGAGTCTGATGGCGCGCGAGCGGGATCCGGTTTTTTGGTTTGTTCCGCTGCTGTTTTTCGTTATGCTGCTGTTAATTGCGCTGGCTATCGCGTTTCCGATAGAAGTGCCTAGCCTGCAGCGCGCCAGCGGAGCTATCCCGCCCGCCTATGTGATCATAGCGCTGCCGGTGGCCATCTTGTGCCGCCAATTCTATCGGACTCTGCCGCGTATCCTGGGCCCTGCCGTCGCTGTCGGATTTGCGCTTGCGGTGATTGCCTCCTCTTATCAGTACAACCGCGATTTGTACTTCGGCGACTTTATGGACAACTACAGTCGGTCCGCGCGGAATCACACTGTAGCCGGGCAAATATTGCGCGGCTTCGCCGAGAGCGACGGCGCCTACGGCAATGCCTTTATCTTAAACTCCCCCCATTGGTGGGATCATCGCGCCGTCGGTGTCGAAGCCGGTACAGTACGCTGGGAAAATTCGATGGTCGATGCAAACCGCCTGCCCCAATATGTCAGCCACGGATTGCGGCGTACTGATGAATACCGGCTCTTTGCCGATCGAGACTTGCTGTTCTTTTACGCCGCGCGCAACGAGGAAGCGCCCGCGCGGCTGCGCGAGTGGTTCCCCGCCGGCCGGCAGCTGGAAATCAAGCAAGTCCCTGCGGAGAAATCATTCTTCATTTACCGCGTTCCTGCGCTGGGCGAAGCGGGCCTGCATGACTTCCTGGCTGCAAACAGCTAGAGCAATCCAGGACAAAGGGATAATCGACAAATAGATGAGCGATATTAAAAGCGCGAATACCAAAAAACTGTCGATACGGCGCCGGTTGCTTCCGCCTTTACTACTATTGGCCATACTGGTTTATGGCGGCGCTTTGCGACTGGTCGGGCACAATTGGGACGACTTTGCTCACATACATCCCGACGAACGCTTTCTGACCGCGCTTTTGCTGCCGCAAATTGGCGGTGGCAACTCTTTTACTGACGACCGGATACACTTCCCCGAACAACAAATCCTGACAGCGCGCGCCCGCGACGTCGTGCGCAGTCGCCAAGACTTGCTGAATTCGAACGCGCTCGTGATCGGCGCCGTGCGCGACGCCTTTGCCGCCGAAGCCGCAACCTGGCTGGTTGGGCCAGATCGCGTACGAGTCTTTCCGGATTTGTCGCAAGCGGAAGCCGCGCTGCTCGCGCAAGAAGTCGATGCGCTGCTGATCAGCAGATCGCAAAATGCCTACGATTCCGCCCTGATCTTGAGCGTCGATCAGTTGACATCCACAGATTTGCAGTCTTTGCGATGCAGCCACTTTTATCCGCAGTCAGATGGCGTCGGCGGCTATTTCGATACGCGCTGTTCGCCTCTCAATCCGCACAATGCGGCTCACGGCTTCTTCGTGTACGGTACGCTGCCGCTGTTTCTCGCCCACTTCGGCAGTGAAATAGTGAGCGGCGCTGCCGAGGCGGGCATCGCGCTATTTGATTATCAGGGCGGTCACCTGGTATGGCGCGGCATATCGATGATATTCGATGTGCTCGCGATTTTGGCGGTCTACGCGCTCGGGCGCAGGATACGCGGCGATTGGGTTGGTCTGCTTGCTGCACTCTTCTATGCCGCCGCCCCTCTGGCGATACAGAAAGCGCACTTCGGCACAGTCAACGCGGCCACGTCATTCATGGTCACGATGGCGCTTTACTATGCCGTCGGCGTGCAACAGCGCGGCCGATGGCGCGCCTACCTGCTGTTTGGCGTTTTCACAGGGGCCGCCGTCGCCTGTCGCATCAACGTGGCGCCCTTGGCGTCAATCATTGTCTTCGCCGCGTTCATCCAGGCCGCGCCTGTTTTCGCGCGAAATACCGACCCGAAGGAACGTTCAAGGTTATTTGTTTATCACATTTTTGGGCTAGCCATAGCCGGTCTGGGCGCATTTTTGGCATTTCGGCTGCTGAATCCGTATGCATTTACCGGGCCGGGCTTCTTCGGCCTTTTGCCGAACTCTCGCTGGATTGAGAATCTCGAGAGCGTTACTACCGGCGTGTCCGGCCTGCAGGACTTTCCGCCCACCTGGCAATGGCTGGCGCGCCCCGCCTTCATTTACCCGCTGAAAGATATGCTCTTCTGGAGCATGGGAATAGCATTCGGCGTTGTGGGCTGGTTCGGCTGGTGCTGGTCCGCATATCGATTGCTGCGGAACCGGCGCGCATCGAGCGACTTGCTGCTGCTGCTGATTTGGGTCGGCGGCTATTTCTTGTTCATCAACCGCCTGACCGCCTTAAGCTTGCGCTATTTCCTGCCCCTTTACGGCGCGCTGGCGGTCATAGCCGGTCACTGCTTATGCGAGTGGCTCGCGCAGGCGAAAGCCCGCGGGCGCAGTTCGCCAAGCATCGCATTGCCTTTGATCATATCGGGCGGCTTGCTGACCATTGTCGGCGGCTATCAGATTTCCCACGGAATCGCAGACGCGACAGCGATTACTGCCCTGGCTATGGGCATACTGCTCCTGGGCGCAGCCGTCCTGCCCCGCGCCAGTCGATGGCGACCGCTGCTCCTTACCGCCTTCGCTGTCGGATTCTCAGTCATTTGGGGCCTGATGTTCGCGAACGTCTATCGGCATCAGAACACCTTGGTGCAGTCCGGGCACTATATGTTTGAGCGTATTCCCGGCGATTTCTCGATGAAGATTGAAGGCGCCGACGAAGCTATTCCCTTGATCAATATCGCCATTCACAACACGGGTTACGCCTGGGGCGAAATGCAGGGACCGCCATTTGACCGCGCCAACCTGTACCGCGAGGACCAGCCAATTGAAGTAGCGTTTACGGCGCCCGCTACTGGAATGATTGAAGCTATCTTCGCGCCGCATCTTGGCGACCCCTCTGGCGATCCCGAAACCGAAGAACTCCTATTCAGGATTTACGCCAAGGACAACCCTTCTCCGGTGGCCACAGCCATCTTGCGCACGGACCTTGAAAGAGACGGGAGCCCCCTGGGCAGGTCGTACAGCATTCCTTTCGAGCAGCCCCTGCAAGTCGTGGAAGGCGGGCGTTATTCCTTTGTGATGGTGGTAGGCGCCGGCAGTGGCGACGTCATCGGATCGGGATCTGTCGTGCTCACTGAAGGCAGCTGGGACAACCGCGTCCCCGGCACGATAATCTGCTCGCTCCCTGAAGGGGTCACGCTGGCTCACGACCCGCCGCCGGGATTAGTCAATTCGCGTGACTGCCGCCGAACCCAGCCAAATCACGCGCTTGTCAATCTTCAAGATCAGATCATGTCCCATCCGGTGGACGATCAAGTCAAATATGACCATATCATTCGAACGCTGGACATGGGCGATTATCTGACGATTGCCAGCAATCGATTCTATGACAGCGAGCCTCGCAACCTGCTGCGCTGGCCTTTGACCACGCTCTATTACGAGAAGCTCTTCGCGGGCGAATTGGGTTACGAGCTTGAAATGGTATTCGAGGAAACTTTCGAGTTTGGCCCTTGGCGCGTCGCCGACCAGCACCTGCCGATCCACCGGTCGCCGGCCTGGTTAAACGAACTTGAGGCCGACGAAACCTTCCACGTCTATGATCATCCCACCGTTTTTATCTTCAGAAAAACCGAAGATTACTCGCGCGCTGCGGTGGAAGCGGCGCTGTCGCAGGCATCTGTGAGGCAATCGCATGAATTGCAGAATTCGAGCGACGAGGCGCAGCTCTTGGGCGTCTTCTACTGGCGACTGGTAGACGCCCAGGCCGTTCCAACCGCCTTGACCTTCCCTCCGGAAGAGCGCGATGTCCAAAGCAGCGGCGGTACCTGGTCGCAACGATTCTTCAGCGACAGTCTCGTCAATTCCAACCAGGCGGCGGGCGTCGTCATTTGGTATGCAGCGCTCTTCGTATTTGGCGCCATCGCCTTTCCCCTGGTTTTCGCGGTCATGCCCAGAATGGCAGATGGCGGCTATGGCCTCAGCAAACTTGTGGGCTTGCTTATCGTCGCCTGGTTCGCCTGGGCTGTATCCAGTTTGAAGATCCCGATCTGGTCACAAGTCGGAATTTTACTATCGCTCGCCGTTTTGGCTGTCCTCAGCGCGACCTTGGTCCGCATCCAATTCGTCGAGTTTCTTCGCGACCATTGGAAGCGGCTGGCGTGGATCGAACTTATCACCATTGCGGCCTTCCTGGTGATGATCGCTGTCCGCTTGACCAACCCCGACCTATGGCATCCTCATAAGGGCGGCGAAAAACCGATGGACTTCGCCTACCTGAACGGCGTCTTGCGCAGCACCACTTTCCCGCCGATTGACCCCTGGTTTTCCGGCGGATTCATCAACTACTACTATTTTGGCTATGTTCTGCTGGGCGCTCCGGCGCTGCTGCTGGGCGTCGTTCCCTCTTTCGCTTACAACCTGATGATACCCACCGTTTTCAGCTTGACGGGACTCGGCGCCTTCTCGACCGCATTCAACATCCTGTCGCGCTGGCGTCAGTCTCGTAGCGGTTCAAGCCAGTCGAAGCGGTCCCGAAGGCAACTCGGCAATCCTTGGGTCGCCGGCATCGCGGCGCTGTTCCTTTGCGTCGTATTGGGCAATCTCGACACCGTGCGCGTCTTCGGCAACGGCCTGGCATCGCTCGGCGGTTATCATACGCCGCAGGGGCTGCATCGGTATCTGATCGACGAATATGAGTCCGAATTCGATGCGCCTGCCTCGGCTGAAACCCGCGCTGAATTGTCGTGGCGCGCGTCCGAACTGCATCCATGGGACAGCTTGCGCTACGAAGTCCACAACTCGACTTCGCTGATAAGCGGATTACTGCGCGGCGCCGGGCGCGCCCTGCAAGGCGATAACTTGCCCATCGGCAGCGACCGCTGGTATTGGGGACCTTCGCGCGTCCTGGCGGAGACACCAGGCGTTCGTGGCGGCGCCATCACCGAAATGCCCTATTTCACATTTGTCTACGGCGACTTGCACGCGCATATGATCAGCATGCCTCTGATTTTGCTGACGGTGCTGCTCCTGTTCAACGAAGTGGCGCAGGCCGGGCGCGATCATCGCCGAAAGATTGACCGATTTGCCGCCATAGCGCTCATCGCCTTGACCGTTGGCGCGATTCAGGCGACCAATACCTGGGATTGGCCCTCGATGACGCTGTTCGCGATCGTGGCCTTAGCCTACGCCTGGCGCCTACGTTGGCAATCGACTTTCCGCAGTGTAGCTGAGTCGCGCTTCTACTTCGCCCTAATTGGCGCGCTTCTGGCGGCATTTGGCGCAGTTTCCGTATTGGCCAGCGGAGCGCCCTTGCCGCTCGGACCGAATCCTGCAATCACGGCTGGGATTTTCGGCGCGTTCCGAGTCGCGATTGCGGCGGCAGCGGGAGCAGCCATCTTGTGGCTCATGATTCGTTATCTCCTGGTGCGCGATTCAGCACTGGAGCTGGCAGCGTCGGTCGGCGGCTTCATCTTCCTGAATCTGGCTTTCGCCCTACCCTACACTTCCTGGTATGCGGCAACTTACAACAGCATTCAACTGTGGGAAGGCGGCAAGACACCCCTATGGGCCTACTTCGATATTCATGGATTATTTCTGTTTCTCATCGTATCGCTGCTGCTATGGGAGACATCCAACTGGCTGCGCAACACGCGGGTGAAAGCGCTGCTCGAGCACCGGCAACTGGCGAGCCAAGCGATCGTTCTCGTATCCGCGATAACGCTGTTCGCCATCGTTCTCACGATCGCCGGATATCAGGCAGCCTTGATCGTTTTGCCGCTGGTCTGCTGGATTTCCTTGCTATTCTTCCGGCCCGGGCAGTCCCAGTTCATGCGCTTCACGCTGGTCCTGATCGGATTGGCGCTGTCAATGACGCTCGGCGTCGAGGTCATTGTCATCGGCGGCGACATCGGACGGCAGAATACCGTCTTTAAGTTTTACATCCAGGCCTGGCTGCTACTGAGCGTGGCGGGCGGAGTGGCCTTCGCTTGTTTATGGCGGGCATCGCAGGACTTCAGCACTACTTTAAAAGTCCTGTGGTACACGCCTTGCGTTATTCTGTTTGTGATAGCCGGCCTGTTTCCCATCATGGCCACCCGCGCGCGCTCCTTCGATCGCATGGCCCCGGACCTGCCGCTCACACTGGACGGCATGGACTATATGACGCAGTCGACCCATTTCGAGACATCGCCCGATCAAGGCAAGAGCAGCCTGATTGACTTCAATGTCGACTATCAGCTTATTCGCTGGATGCAAGAAAATGTCGAGGGTTCTCCCGTAATCCTTGAAGGGCGGCGGCCCGGCAGCGAGTACCAGTGGAACGGGCGCTTCTCAATTATGACCGGCTTGCCCTCGGTGCTGGGCTGGAATTTCCATCAGCGGCAGCAGCGCACGTTCTTCCCGATGCACGAGTGGATATTCCAGCGCGAACGCAATATCCAACAATTTTACAGTACCGACAATATGGACGTGGCGGTCGATATTATTCATCATTTTGACGTAAGCTACATCATACGGAGCGGACTGGAAGCAGTGCATTCGACTGTAGAAGGCCTGGAAAAGCTCGATCGCATGGTGGAACAAGGTCTGCTTTCCGTGAGCTACGAGGTAGACGGAGGCAAGATTTATCAGGTGGACAAAGGGGCTCTGATGGAATACCTGGTAGATCGACATTCATGACGCTGATTCTGGATTGGCTTTCGCGCGAAGGTCACCTGCTTTTATTCTGGTGGCTCTGGATTACTCTGGCTGGCGTGGCGATCATGCCGCTAGCCCTGCGTTATCTGTCGGCGCTGCCGGACAGCGGCTATACGCTCGCGCGTACACTGGGCATGCTGATCGCGACCTGGATCTTCTGGCTGCTGGGCAGTTACGGCTTCCTTGATAACTCGGCCGGAAGCATCATCTTGACCTGGCTGCTGGTTTTGGCGGCGTCTCTAGCGCTCTACTTTCGCGCCCGCGACGGCGAATTGTTCTCGGATTGGTGGCGGGAGAATCGCAGCCTCTTTGTCGTCGCCGAGCTCCTTTTCGCCCTTCTGTTCCTGGGCTGGGCACTCTATCGGGCGCATCAAAATGACCTGGTTGGCACTGAAAAGCCGATGGAGCTGGCCTTCCTGAGCGCGACGCAGCGCAGCGCCGGCTTCCCGCCCAACGACCCCTGGATGTCCGGCTTTGCCATCAGCTATTACTACATGGGTTATGTCATGTCGTCCGCGCTTGCTGCGTTGAGCGGGGTCAGCAGCACCATTGGCTTTAACCTGACGGTGGCGTCGCAATTCGCGCTTACCGGACTAACTACATTTGGCGTGCTTTACAATCTGGCGCGTTCGCGCTCGCAGTCGGCATCTCGCATGGCCGCGATGGCCACCGGCATTGTCGGGATCCTGATTATGTTGCTCATGGGCAACTTCCAGTTCATCTTGCTCGAGCTTCCGCTGGCGTCACGCAGCGCGCCTCAGTCATATTTTGAGTTCTGGGGCACGCAAAAGCTGCCGGATTTCGACGTGATCGAATACCAGCGGCAAGCGGAGTCGCCGCTCAATCTGGACACGACGTCCTGGAATCACTGGTGGTGGTTCAATGCCAGCCGCGTGCCGACGGACTATGACTTGAACGGCAGGCTGACCGGCATTCAGCCGATCGGCGAATTCCCGGCCTTCAGTTTCATCTTGTCGGATAATCATCCCCACGTGCTCTCGCTGCCCTTCGCGATAACGGCCATCGGGTTGATGCTCAACCTGGTGCTCTGGCGCCGGGAAGCGTCGGCCGGTCAGCTGCTCTTATACGGCGTGGCGGTGGGGGGTCTCGCTTTTCTCAACGCCTGGGACGCGCCCGCATTTCTCCTGGGCTTGGTTGGCGCGGAAGCGCTGCGGCGGCTGATGACCAGCGAGGAAGGACGGCTTACAACCTGGGATTGGCTAGCGCTACCGAAGTTCGGCGTGATGCTCGCGCTCGTCGCCGCGGCCGCTTATTTACCCTACTTCGTCGGCTTTCGGTCGCAGGCAGGCGGCGTGCTACCCAACCTGCTGCACCCGTCGCTGTTTCAGCGTTTCTTCATCATGTTTGGACCGTTAATCGTCATTCTCAGCGCCTACCTGCTGGTGGAAAGCTGGCGCAGTCGAGCCGAGGGTCAGCTGAACTGGCGGCTCGGCTTCAAGGTCGGCGTCAGTTTGCTCTTGGGCATGTTGGCGCTAATGATGCTCTTGAGCGTCGCCATCGCAATCGGCAATCCCGATGCGCCAATCACCGGCAATCTGGCTGGCGCGCATTGGTTAAGCGGCGAGGTCGCGGGCCAGCTTGCCCAACGGCGACTCGAATACGGGCTGACGTCGATTCTGCTTGCCTTGGGCATTGGCATCGTGGTGGCCCGCCTTTTCCCCGACAAAGACAACGCGGCACGGTCCGGCGAAGTCGCCTTCAACGGGATCAGCTACTCCAGCGCGACAGGGTTTGTTCTGCTATTGACTGGCATGGGGCTTTGTCTGACCTTGTTCAGCGAATTCTTTTATTTGAAGGACAATTTCTATGTACGAATCAACACGGTGTTTAAGCTGTATTATCAAGCCTGGATGCTCTGGAGCATTGCGGCGGCTTACGCCCTGTACAGCGTTCTGATTGATCGCGGCCGGCCGTCGCCGAACGTCATCCTGCGTGTAGCAATAGGGATTCTGTTTCTGGTTAGTATAGTCGCCGGGTTACTGTATGGGATCGCAGCGACCCGCCACCGCGCCTGGATAGAAAGCGGACGTCATTTCGCGACGGAGCGGCAGCGCTACTCACCGCCCGGCGACTGGGAGAATGCGAATAGACAAGTGCATGACGGCGAGGCCGTCGCGCCAGGCGCCGTCTTATATTCGCGTGTTAGCCTGGCCGATGCGACTGAACCGGACCTGCTGCGAGCCCAGGCGGGCGGGATCGCGATATTCGATGGATTCGACATTCTGATACAAGAACCACTGACGCTCGATGGCGCGGCCGGTTTGATGGACTTCAACGATCAGCAGGTCATATATTGTCTGGACGAACTAGTTGGCCAAACAGACGCTGTTGTCGCGGAAGCGGTTGGCCAAGCGTATAATGTCGCTTTTGGCAGGGTCGGTACACTGGCCGGCATCCCGATTGTGTTGGGTTGGGAAAACCACGAACGGCAGTGGCGGGGCGCCAGCTACTATGAGATCGCCGGGTCGCGCGCCAGTGACTTGAAGGAATTGTTTACGCGCCACGAGATGAGCGACGTGCAACATATCCTTGAGCGGTATCGTATCTCGCATATCATGTATGGCTCAACCGAGCGCCAGCAGTATGGCAGCCTAGGCGAAGAAAAATTCTTGGACAGCCTGCCCATTGTATGCGAATCTGGAGAATCCAGGATATTCCATGTCGACGCCGCTGAATGAAGGCGCGAGACGCCACACTCTGGCGCGTGCTGATCCAGGCGACAGCGTCGCGTCTGCAATGACGTCGTCGATGAGCATTGACGCTGAATGGCTGGCCTACCTTGGTCTTGCGCTGCTCGCCCTGTTTCTTCGTGTAACCATGCTTGACAGCGTGCCCTTATCAGATGTTGAGGCGCGGCAGGCCCTGCATGCCTGGCATACGATTGAAGATGACGCGCCTGGTTCATTCGCCGCGTCCAGCAGCCCTTTGACCTATCTGGCGCAATTGACGACCTTCTCGCTGCTCGGCGCGAACGAATTCAGCGCTCGCCTTGCCTCGGCCTTTGCCGGCTTTGCCCTTGCCTTTACACCGTTACTTTTTCGCGACAGCCTGGGCCGGACGCGCACCTTCGTCTGGGCAGTGCTGCTGACGCTGTTAACCACGCCATTGGCGGCGTCGCGATCGGCCGACGGCGCCAGCTTTGTATTGCTGTTCACGATTCTGGCCGTCTGGATGATCAGATGCTACTGGTATTCTCTGCGCCTGCGAGACGCCTATTGGGCGACTGCATTCGTCACCGCCATGCTGCTGCTGTCGGGGCCGGCAGGTGTCCCGCTGCTGCTGATTCTGCTGATTGCGGGCTGGTTGGCGGTCTGGCGCACCGCCTTGAGCGCGCCCCAGCGCCTTGAGCTGCCCGGCGATGACATATTGCAGATTGCCGTGACACGAACTCGCGACTTTCCCTTCGCTAAAGTGCTGCTAGTCCCATTCGTGCTTGTCGCAGCCACGGCGACGCTCTTTATGTTGAATCCGTCCGGACTCAGCACCGTTGGACAGCTAATTGAATCCGCCATCAGCGGCGTCTTTCACAGTCGCTCGGGGAGCGGCGCGCGTCTTGGTTTGGCCGTCCTGCTGCTGCAAGAGCCGCTGCTTATCATATTCTCGTTGGGCGGCGCCTGGCTTTTGTGGAAACACGGCGATGTAACCTACGTGGACCGTTTCGCCGCAGCCTGGGCAGCGCTAGGCGCCGTCGGCTTGCTGCTATACCCAGGCGCCGGCCCGGCGGACGCCCTGTGGGTTGTTGTGCCACTCACGTTGTTGGCGAGCTACGGCATTACACAGCTTCTGGTGAATCGACGCGTGGTTTTGCTCTGGTCAGCTAGCGACGAGAATGAAGACGAGAGCCGAGGCGAAAGCGACGGCCTGCTCTACACCACACAATACTGGTGGGCGAAATGGGCGATTTCCGCGGCTGTGCTCTTGTGCCTGTTCATTTTGTCCGTGCAATTTATGCAAGTTGCCCGCCTAATGACTATTTTGCCGGCCGAAATGACCGTCGGCGAACTCTTCGCATTTCTGGCGGATCCGTCACAGCTTCGGTTGGCGCAGGGCTTGGGCTTGTTGCTGGCAAGCGGAGTCATTGCGGCAATCGTGTTTCTGTTGCTGGCAAACTTCTGGGGCTTGGGCACCTGCCTGCAAGGCGCCGGCATCGGCTATTTTGTATTTCTGCTGCTCTCAGGCCTTGGCGGCGCCTGGCAAGCTGCCGTCGTGGACGCCCACTACCCTGATGGTTTATGGCGAGAATCCGCTGTCAGCGAAGACGCCTATCTGCTGCGCGATACGCTCTTTGAATTGGCGGACCGGCAATCGTCGGGTTTCCCGGCGCTGGAGCTTGCGATCGTGGCTGATAAGGGCGGCATAATCCGCGAAGATGGCTTGATGGCCTGGTTGGTTCGCGATTTCCCAAATGCGCGATTCGTACGCGCGGCCAGCGCAGCGGACGGACGAGCAATCATAATCATGGCCGACGATCCAGTTCAGACCGCCGCAATCAGTGGCAATTACGTTGGCCAGCGTTTTGCGCTGCGCCGCAAGCTTGCCTTGAACGAAGTGGACCGCTGGGACCTGCCGGCTTGGTGGTCGCATGGGCGGCTTGACGCTGACCAAATTAAAGAAGAAGCGGTAATATTGTGGTTGAGACAGGATGTTTATGACGGCGCGACTCTTGAATGAAGCGCGCAATACTGAGGACGATTGCGGCGCCGCGTGTAGAATGAGAAGTGTCGGCCAGCCGTGCGCAATTAGCGAGGGACTATGACAGACAAGCGATTAGCCATGCGCGAAGAGATTGACGCCATCGTCAACCGCGCCCTCAAAGGCGACCAGACCGGATATGCCGAACTGTATGATCGCTTCGCCGCGAGCTTGTATCGCCTCTGTTACAGCTTGCTCCTTAATGAGCAAGACGCCGAAGATATATTGCAAGAGTCATTTCTTTATGCCTTCAAGAATCTGCAGCGCTTTGATTCGCGCAAAGCATCGCTGAAGACCTGGCTATATACGATTGCAATCAGCCGTTGCCGTAACACATATCGGCGCAAGCGATTCATAACGGTCGACATTACGCAGTGGCTTGGCCTGGAGTTGAAGGCGCCGCCCGCAGAAGCGCCGGAAGCAGCCGCCATTCGGCGTGACGCCAGCGAATCTATTTCGAATGCGCTGCAAGGACTTTCCCCGCGCCTGCGCGAAGCAATCGTGCTGCGCTATGGACAGGGCATGACCTATCGTGAAATTTCGGAAGTTATGGGCTGCCCGCAGAAAACAGCGGAAAGCCGAGTGCGTCTTGGGCACGAGCGCTTGCGACAGGCCTTGCAGCCGGTCGGGCTGGGCCTGCTGGAAGAATTGCTGCGCGTTCATTAGCGATAAAGGCTAGAGGCTAGCATCAGACTATGGTCAGGTTTAAGTATCGCTATTGCAAAGTTCACATGGCCCGCTACGTAAGCGGCGATCTGGCCGATCCCGCGCGTCGCCGGGTGGCGCGATACATCGACGAGAACGAGGACTGCTATCGAGAATATATGCGCCATCGCGAGTTTGCGCAGAAGCTGGAACGCAGCTTGCCTACCTTTGGCCGGCCGAATTCGCAGCGGCTCGAAATGATGTGGTCCGCGCTGCAGGCGGATCTGCAAGCGCCACAGTCGCAGACGCTATGGTTTAGCGATTTTGGCTCGCGATCCAGCTTGCAATTCAGCTATGGTCTAGCCATCCTCGCTATTGTCATTGCGCTAATGCTGCCGCTTGCGCTTGGTTACCACGCCTCCCCGCTTTCGATTGATTTTCCGCGCGCGCCGCATTACGCCGTAGTCGTTCGTCCGCCGGCGCAAGACGTTACCGGCGCTCCACGCTTTGCGACCGTGAATCCGGGGGCGCGCGTCCAGGCGCCTATTCTGCAGAGTACACCGGCGCCGCGGTTCTGACTATTCGTTGATTACTCGCTCCCAGCGCGGAACACAGGCTAGCGCAAGATGATAACGTCCCCCAATCAGCAGGAAGACAATGTCTTGAGCCGGGCGCTGTCGCAACGATTCGCGCTCAACTGGGAATTCGCCCTTTACCTCGCGATTCTGTTGCTTGCGATTTTCACGCGCTTCCACATGCTGGACAGCCGTGTAATGAGCCACGACGAGAGCTTGCACACGCGCTTTTCCTACAATCTCTACAACGAGGGCAACTTCCAGCACACGCCCTTGATGCACGGGCCGGTGCTCTTCCACGCGACTGCGCTGTCGTTCTATCTGTTTGGCGACAATGATTTCTCGGGCAGAATTTACACGGCGCTGCTGGGCGTATTGATGGTGATGTTCCCGCTACTGTGGCGTAAGTGGCTGGGACGATGGGGCGCGATCCTGGCGTCGACCTTGCTGCTGATTTCGCCTCTGATCCTCTATTACAACCGCTACATTCGCCATGACACGCCATCAATATTTTTTGGCATGATCATGGCCTATTGCATATTGATGTACCTCGATGGCGGGCCGCGTTACCGGCGGCGGGCTATTTGGCTCTACCTCTTCGCCGCCGCCATGATCTTAAATCTGGGATCAAAAGAAACTGCCTTCATATATATCGCCATCTTCGCCAGCTTCCTGCTGATCTATTTCCTGGCGCGGCTGGCGCAGCAGCGGCTGCAACTGCGCGGCCGCTATCTGTTCCAGTCAATCATGCTGGGCATTTTGTTGGGCGGTTTGATCACGTTGGGGATGTATATCGTTGTCGACATCATTCCGGCTGAGATAATTGCGGGCCGAGGGACTCCCTTTCAAGATCTTTCGGATACGCAGCGTTCTAGCTGGCTGTTGTGGATGGCGCTGTCCATTCTGAGCGGCGCCTTTGTACTTGTATCGACAGCGCTCTATGCCTTCCGTGACCGGTGGAAGCGCATACCCTGGCGCGAGCTGGCTCTGATCTTCTTGCTCGCGCTGGCCACCGCCGGCGGACTGCTGTTCATCGAAGAGCTATCGCATTTCCCCAGCCCGACCGAGACGGCTGAACCGGCCGTCCCCGATCTGGAGATCAGCGAGTCGCCAGAAGTGGATGCTGGCTCAAGCATTCGACTAGCGCCGGCACTTGCGCTCTGGCTGATCGCCATTGCTGTTATCGTTTTTCTCGTCCGCGATGCCAGGCGGCTCAGCGCGGAAGACGACAAATTGGCCGAGGACAAAAGCGAAAAGGGCGGCTTCTGGGGCTACCTCTACCAATTCCCGGAAGTCGATTTTCTGGTCCTGATCTTGACGCTCATTCTTCCCTGGACGACGGCCCTGTTTACCCGTTTTATGGGCGGTTCCGCCGGCGATTTCGTTACACTTGCCGAGTCGTTGCCAGAGGGGGTTCGCGGCCTTTTGACCAGCTTGCCGAATGTCGGCGGCGCCGAGCAAGTCGGTCAACTGCTTGTGGGAGTGTCGGTATTCGCGCCGCTGATGGCGCTGTCGCTGGTTATCGGCTTAAGCTGGAACCGCAAGCGCTGGCTGATATCCGCTGCTATATTCCACGTGATATTCGCCTTCTTTTTCACGACGGTATTCACCAATATCGCTGGGCTGGGCACGGGTATGATCTACAGCCTGGGCTACTGGCTGGAACAGCAAGGCGTGCGCCGCGGCAGCCAGCCGCAGTACTACTACCTGCTTGTCATCATGCCAACATACGAATTCTTGCCGATTGTCGGCACTGTCAGCGCTATGTTCGCCGGCGTCACCTGCTTCTGGAAGTCGCGGCGCAAACGACTCCTGGAGATCGAAGAGGCACGCCGAAGTCAAATCGAGGCGCAACTGGATGCCTACTTCGAGTCCACTGGCGGCGACTATTCGACAGACGCTCCGGTCGATCAAGCCGGCGACGAATCGAGCCGCAGCGCCGTCGAAGCAGACCAGGTCGCGATCACTATAGCGAGCGACGAGTCCGGCAGCCCGTCTGATTCGGCTGCCGCCGCTAGCGCGATCGACGACGGACAACTGAGCCGCCTCCCCTTCCTTTTGCTGCTGGCGTGGTGGGCGATTCTAAATCTGGTCGGCTATTCGCTGGCGGGCGAGAAGATGCCCTGGCTCGGCACCCATCTCACGACACCGATGATACTGATTACCGCTTGGTTTTTCGGCGGGGTTTTTTCCCGTATTGAAAGGTCTCGTTTTGTCTCCCGCGGCTGGCTCGCGCTGTTCATCGCGCCGCTATTCGTGATAAGCCTGCTTCGCGTCATTGGATCGTTCATCGCCGGCGATATGCCCTTTGCGGGCCTCGCAAAATATCAATTGGAGCAAACCTATGAGTGGCTGGCGGCCCTGATTGTCGCCATTGCTTTTGCTTACGTTTTGTTTCGCTTGGCGCGCCAGACCGGCTGGATGCACATCAGGCGGATACTGTCGGTTGCGCTCTTCGGCGTCTTGAGCGTATTCACCCTGCGCGCGGCGTGGATGGCATCGTTCATCAATTATGATTTGCCGACCGAGCTGCTGGTTTACGCGCACACCGGCCCCGCGGTCAAATGGGTCCTCGACGACATTGAAGAGATGAGCCTGCGCATGACCGACGGCCTGGACCTCAAGTTTGTTTATGACGACGAAGTATCCTGGCCCTACAGTTGGTACTTCCGCAACTTCACCGATGCCGTTTTCGTCGGCTCAAACCCGACGGTCCAGAATACCGAAAACGCCATCTTTGTGGTGGTAGGCGCCGGGCACCGCGGCGATGTCGAGCCAATTCTGGAAGACCGCTATATTCGGCGCGACCATATGAGAATGTGGTGGCCAATGCAGGAGTACTTCGGGCTGACGCCGGAGCGACTTAATAACTTGCTCGATTTCTCGCAGCAGAACGCCAATGCCGCTGCCTTGCGCAAGGGCATATTCGATATCTGGTGGGCGCGCGACTACGACAAATACGGCGAAGCGACGGGCAAGGACTTTTCGCTGACCAATTGGCCCGTTTCCGATCGTATGCATGTTTACATTCGCAAGGACTTCGCCTCGATGATCTGGGAATACGGACTGGGCGATGGCGATGTCCCGAGCAATATTCCAGCCGAAATCAACCAGTGCGCAGCTAATTGGCGCTCGCTAAGCCCCATTCTCGAATTCGACCAACCCGACCAAGGTTTCGTTCATCCCCTGGCGCTGACTGTAGCCGGCGACATGGTCTACGTCGCCGACGAGAGCGCCAATCTCATCTACAGCTTTGACCGCGAGGGGACGTTCCAGCGGAGCTACGGCGAGACCGACTTGGTCGGCTTCAGGCGGCCCAACAGTGTCGCGGTTTCGGACGACGGCGATTTGCTGGTCGTTGATACCTGGAATTACCGCATACAGCAGCTTGATGCGCAAGGCGCGCCGCTTGCGAGTTGGGGCCAGGCTGGAGAATTTGGCTTTGACGCGCCGATTGATCCAAGCGATGGCTTCTGGGGACCGCGCGATGTCGCTATCGACGATGCGGGCAGAATCTACATCGCCGATACGGGCAACAAACGGATTCGAGTTTACGAGCTATCAAACGCCGAAGCAGTCTTCCAATACGATATCGGCAGCGGCGGAAGCGGTCCCGGCGAATTGGACGAACCCAGCGGACTGGCAATCCACTCCGACAGCCGCCTCTTCGTCGCCGACACCTGGAACCGGCGCATCGCCGTGTTCGATCTCAGTGGCGGCCACCTCGACGACTTCCGGGTGCGCGGCTGGTACAACAACGCGCTAAATCGGCCTTACCTGGCGCTGGACGAAACCCGCGATACTCTTTACATCACCGACCCGGACAGCAAACGAGTCTTGGTATACGACACCGCCGGCGAGTGTCTTGGTTCCTTTGGCGAAGCGGGAGAATTGGCGGCAGCCGGGCAGTTTAAGGAAATCGGCGGAATCGCCGTCGATGCCGACGGTTACGTTTATGTCAGCGATTCCGGCGCGGGACGGGTGTTGAAATTCGCGCCATTCTAGCGATAGCAACACCGTGCCAACATTCTGGAGAGATTTGGAGAGGCCGAAAGAGCCAGATCATCGTCAAGTCTACTGTTGCTGAGACTTGACGACACAAATGATTCATGTTATTGTCGACGCGGAAGTAAGTGTACGGAAAAAGTGGGCAGCCCCCACTTTTCGTTTTATATCGGGCTAGCGAGTCCTTGTGATTTCGGGCCGGCTCGTACGTTGGAGTGGTGCAGAATGTCAAACGAATTGCAGATTGCTTTTAATGAGATCGCGCAGATGCGCACGCTGCCGTCCGATATCGTGCTGGAGGCCTTGCAGAGCGCCTTGGTATCAGCCTACCGCAAGGATACAGGCGCCAGCGCGGCGCAGGCGATTGAAGCGGAGATTGACCCGGTCACCGGGCGCGCCAAAGTCTACGTCGAAAAAGAAGTGGTAGATGACGTATTCAGCGAATCGACTGAAGTGACGCTCGAAAGAGCCAGATTCTTTAATCCCGAGGCGCAGATTAACGATATCGTCATGGTGCAGGTCGACAATACCACGCGCAGCTTCGGCCGCATCGCCGCGCAAACTGCCAAGCAGGTCATTCTGCAGAAGATTCGCGAAGCGGAGCGCAATTCACTATACGACGAATTCATCAACCGCGAAGGCGACCTCATCACCGGTACGGTGCAGAGTGTCAATTCCCGCAAAGTAACGCTTAGCCTGGGTCGCGCGGAAGCTGACCTGCCGCGCGCGCAGCAGATCCCCGGCGAGCGCTATCGTACGCACGAAAAGATCCGCGTCTTTGTGGTCGAGGTGGTCAGGAGCAATCGCGGACCGCAGATCCTGGTCAGCCGGGCGCATCGCAATATGCTGCGGCGCCTGCTCGAATACGAAGTGCCCGAAATCTACAACGGACAAGTCGAGATCAAGAATATCGCACGCGAAGCCGGGCACCGCTCCAAAGTGGCAGTCGCCGCGCTGCAAGATGGCATTGATCCCGTCGGCGCTTGTGTCGGCATGCGCGGAATCCGTATCCAAAATATTGTCAAGGAACTGCATAACGAAAAGATTGACGTGATCGAGTGGAACACGGACGCCGTTGCCTTTATATCCAAGGCGCTCAGCCCGGCGCGCGTCACTGGCGTTTATCTTGACGATGATCCGATTGAAGGCAAGACCGCGGTTGTCCTTGTTCCCGATGATCAGCTGTCGCTGGCCATTGGGCGTGAAGGGCAGAACGCCAGGCTTGCGGCAAAGTTGACTGGCTGGCGCATTGATATCAAGAGCGTTGCCGAGACAGTGCAGAATGCGCTGGATGTGCTGGAGCAGGAGCCGCTGCGCGCCTTGGCCGATAGTCATGCCGATCTGATCGCCGAATCAATGCGCATCATGGAGAAAAAGCAGCACGATTTAGCGATTATGCCGGAAGAATACAAGTCGCTGGGCCGATTTGCTGATGTCGTCGAACACTTACTGCAGGAGAAGCGAGACGCGGCGCGCGAAGTGTATTTGCAGAAGCGCGCAGCAATCCGCGCTACGCTCTCGCCAAAGCTCTTCGAACTTCCGCTGGATGTTCTGGCGGTATCACAAGAGATGCTAGACATCTTGGAACCCTTCGAGAATATTGGCGAGGTCATGCTGACAAGCCTGGTCAGTGATGAGGCGGTCAGGCGAAAATTGGCGCCGCTAGCTGTGCTCGTTGAAGTCGCGGAACCCGTCAGCGACGAGACCGCGGCAGAGGTTGACGCGGACGCAGAACCAGCGGCCATTGCTGAAATGGATTCGCCAAGCGTAGCCGACACTGAAGCGGACGAATCAGCCGAAACTGCGGCCGAGGCAGCCCCCCCAGCAGAAGCCAGCGCGGAGGCTCCAGCGGAAACTGACGCGGAAGTTGAGGATGAGGCCCCGGTACTTGAAAGGGTCGACCCCATGGTGGAGCTGCAAGCCGCTCTCGATATCATCATGGCCGCCGATATCGACAAACTGCTTGAGGAAGCAATTTCAATTGAAGATACGGACGAAGAGGAAGAAGAGACGCTAGCGGAAGGCGAAGCTGAGCAAGCCGCAGAAGCGGCCGCGGAGAGCGACGCGTCAGAAGCGGACAGCCCCGCCGAGCAGCCAGATTCTGCTGATGGTCAGCCCGAAGTCATGGTTGATGCCTTTGGCCAGCCGATTGTAGCGGAAGTGGAAGCCGAAGCGGTCGCCGCGGTCCCGCTGGCGCCCGATGTTGATGTACAGCGGGAGGTCGCGTCTAAACCGGACAAGACCGACGCCGAAGAACAAGAAGTCGATGATGAAGAGAGTGAACGCGAATTTGAACTCGACTTGCGTAAAGGCAAGCAGCAGCGGCGGAAGGACCGCCAGAAACGGCGTCAGCTTGTCTTGGACGAGCAGAGTGGCGAGGTTATCGCCAAGCGGCGCCGCAAAGGCGGCCGGGGCAGCTGGGATGAAGAAGCCTGGGAAGACTACGACTTCTAGCTCGCTAGCGAGGGCTTGGCATGGCAAGCAAACACCGGCCCGAGCGCAGTTGTGTGGTCTGTCGCGAAAAGAATGACAAGCGACTGTTGACTCGCTTGGTAATGGCGGATGAGCAATTGCGGATTGATGTGACTGGCAAGATGAATGGACGCGGCGCGTACTTGTGTGGGAACCCTGGTTGCTGGACATCGTCCTCAGCCGTACCACAGTTGGCGCGCGCGCTGCGTCACGAGTTGAGTGATGGCGACCGTGACTATTTGCGGCAGATGACACCCTCATGAACCAGCCAAGCTAGCGAAGGCGGGATCGACCATCCTGCCTCGAACGGTCGTACAAACTATAGGAGGCAGGAATGGAAGAATCAACCAATGAAATCCTGATACCGGATTACATTGTCGTTCGCGAATTGGCGACGCTGATAGAAGTAAGCCCAATTGATGTAATGAAGACCTTGATCTCGAACGGGATCATGGCGTCTATCAATCAGACGGTCGACTTCGACACAGCGGCGATTGTCGTCGAAGAGCTCGGCTTCGTGGCCAAATCCGCCAGCGAAGAAGCGGCGGCGCAAGAAGAAGAAAAACGGGCTGAGGAACGTGAAGAGAAGTGGAGTTCAATGTATGAAGGCGAAACGCCTGAGTCGCTGACGCCCCGCCCTCCCATCATCACGATACTTGGCCATGTCGATCACGGCAAAACAACATTGCTTGATACCATACGCAAAACGGCAGTGGCCGAAGGTGAAGCCGGCGGCATTACGCAGCACATCGGCGCCTATCAAGCGCAACATGCCGGGCGCACGCTCACATTTCTGGATACGCCCGGTCACGAGGCATTTACCGCTATGCGGGCTAGAGGCGCTCATGGCGCGGACATCGCCATTTTGGTCGTGGCCGCCGACGACGGCGTCATGCCGACCACCCGCGAAGCGCTGGACCACGCGCGGGCCGCCAACGTGCCCATCGTGGTCGCGATCACCAAAATCGACCGGCGCAACGCCAACCCGGACTTGGTCAAGCAGCAGTTGGCTGAGCTAGATCTGATTCCCGACGACTGGGACGGGTCTACCATGATGCTGCCGATCGATTCCTTGTCGGGCCAAGGCATAGAAGATCTGCTCGAGGCGCTGGTTCTGGTCGCGGACGCGAGCAGCGTCGTGGCGAACGGCGCGGGCGTTCTTCGCGGGACCGTTATCGAAGCGGAGGTCGACCGCTCGCGCGGCACCATGGCCACGCTGCTGGTCATGAATGGCACGATGAATCGGGGCGACTCAATCGTTGCCGGCACTTCCCATGGCAAGATCAAGGCAATGTTTGATTCCTCGGGCAAAGCCGTAAAGCACGCCATACCGTCAATGCCGGTGGCGGTGCTCGGTCTGGATTCGCCGCCAGCGCCCGGTGTTATGTTTGAGATTACGCCGGATGACAAGACTGCTCGCAATCTGGCCCAAGAGCGCCGTGACGCGGAGCGCCTGCTGCAAACAGACGGCCAAGCGCCCGTCGCGCTAACGCTGGACGATTTCTTTGAACAATTTCAATCAGGCGAAACAAAAGAGTTGTCGATCGTCCTGAAAGCCGACGTACAAGGTTCTATTCAACCCATTGTTGACGAGCTGCAAAATATCTCCCAGCGCAATGAAGAGCAGATTGGCATTCGCGTTCTGCGCCAGGAGGTAGGACGAATCACGGAATCCGATGTGATGCTGGCGAGCGCCTCCAATGCTATCGTAATCGGCTTTACTGTCGGCGCGGACAATGCCGCCCTGGCCCAAGCGGAAGTGCATGGCGTTGAAATCCGCCGCTATCAAATCATCTACAAGTTGTTCGAAGACATTGAATTAGCCTTGCACGGCATGCTGGAACCCAAATACGCCAACCGCGTCATCGGCGTGGCGGAAGTGCGTCAAATCTTCAAGATCCCGCGCAGCGGCCTCATCGCCGGCTGCATGATTCGCAATGGCGTGGCGCGGCGCAATGCCAAAGCGCGCGTCAAACGCGGCGAAAAGCTGACAGTCGATAGCGTCGGCGTGTCGTCATTAAAACGCTTTCAGGAAGACGTGCGGGAAGTGCGCGCCGGCTTTGAGTGCGGCATCGGTCTGGATGGCGTCAACGAGTACAGAGAAGGCGATTTAATCGAATTCTTCGTTCGCGAACGCGTGAATTAGGGCGGCGTCATGTCTATCAAACAAGGGCGCATGAACGACCGCATACAGCAAATCCTGAGCCATCTCCTGCTGCGCGAAGTATCGGACCCGCGCCTGCAGGACATTACCGTGACGGAAGTGTCGCTGGATCCCGAATTGATGTACGCCAAAGTCTACGTCAGCGGCATGGGCGACGAGAGCCGCGAGGACGTGGTTTTGAAGGCGCTCGGCCGCGCCAAAGGCTTTCTGCGGCGCGAAGTCGGCAAGCGCATCCGGCTGCGCAATACACCCGAGTTGCACTTTCATTGGGATCACACCTTGGAAAGCGCCAACCGCATCAACCAGATTATCTCCAGCCTGGATATTCCCGACGAGGCCAGCGATGACGACTGAACCGCAATGGCAGACTGCCGCCGACGCCATTGATGCCGCGCAGTCAATCTTGGTGGTCTCGCATATTGCTCCCGATGGCGACGCCATTGGCTCGCTGCTGGGCATAGTCCAATCTTTGCGCGCGCGGGGAAAAGACGTTACCGCAGCGATAGATGATGGCGTTCCCGCTGCGCTGCGCTTCGTTCCCGGAAGCGATTCTATCTCGACTGCCGTCACCGCCGGCGATTTCGACCTGTTGATTGCGGTCGATTCCAGCGACCTCAGCCGTATTGGAAAGGCAGGCGCATACGGCTTAAAGAACAGCGGACGCGCGATTAATCTGGATCATCATCCCACCAATACCCGTTACGGCGACATTCATCTGATAGTTCCGGACGCCGTGGCCGCCGTCGAAATTGTTTACGATCTTTTGGCTTACATGGGCTGGGACATCTCCACTGATGTCGCCATTGCTTTGCTTACGGGACTCGTAACCGACACCCAGGGCTTCCGAATCAGCGCGACCAACAGTCGAACCCTCGAAATTGCGCAAGACTTGATGCAACGCGGCGCTTCGCTGTCCCATATCATGGCCAACACGCTTAATAGCCGCCCGTATCGCGAGGTCGAGCTTTGGAAACAGGTATTGCCGTCGGTCACGCTGGAGAGCGGGCTCATATATGCCAAAATCAGGCAGTGTGATTATGATCGGGTAGGCTTGAAAACGATGTCGGACGGCGGTTTGGTCAGCTACCTAGTCAATGTGGTCCAGGCCAAAGTATCTGTCGTTTTTAAGGAGTTGCCTGATAACCAGGTGGAAGTAGGTTTTCGCGCCAAACCCGGCTATGATGTGGCCAGCCTGGCTTTTCAGCTGGGCGGCGGCGGACATACCTTGGCCTCCGGCTGTACAGTAGACGGCACACTGCAGCAGGCGCAGGCGACAGTCCTGCCCTTGGCGCGCCAAGTGATCGCCCAGGGGGGCTAGCTGGCTTGCGCGATCCTGTCACCGCCGGATTCCTCAACCTGAACAAACCCCTGCATTTGACCAGCCACGACGTAGTCGCGGCCATACGCCGCCGATGCCGGCCCAGCAGCGGCAAAGTGAAAGTTGGCCATGCCGGGACGCTGGACCCGCTCGCTGACGGTGTGCTGATCATCTGCCTGGGCGCGGCCACGCGGCTCAGTGAATACATGATGCGCAGCCGCAAAGTCTACCGCGCGCAAATTACCTTCGGGACATCTACCACCACGTTTGACGCGGCGGGCGATGTCGTGGCTACGCAAGACGCCAGCCGCCTGACGCAAGCAAACATTGAGGACGCCTTGCCACAATTCATCGGTGAAATCCGTCAGATCCCGCCGATGTACAGCGCGGTCAAAGTCAAGGGCAAAAAGCTGTACGAGCTGGCACGCGCGGGCCAGACTGTTGCTCGTCCCGAACGCAAAATAACGATATATTCGATCGACATCATTTCTTGGAACGCGCCCGCGCTCGAAATGGAGATTCAATGCAGCGCTGGTACCTACATTCGCTCGTTGGCGAACGACCTGGGCGACGCGCTGGGTGTCGGCGCCTACCTATCGGCTTTGACGCGGATAGCCAGCGGCGCGTTTCGCCTTGACCAGAGCATCGCGCTTGATGAGGTAGTTCACGACGACGACTGGACGAGCCAAATTATTTCGCCATTCGACGCGTTGACCGAGAAGACTTGCGTTACGCTATCAGCTGATGAGATTCAACGTATCCAACAAGGCGGATTCATCACGCGACCCAGTGACACTCTGGCGGAAACCGTCTTCGCATTTGACTCAAAACAACAACTCGTCGCCGTACTTGTTCCGCGCGATGAGACTTGGAAACCGCATAAAGTATTCCCGCTGCGGTCTTGATACAATCGGGGTGGACGAAGTCAAAGCCAAGAGCAATGAGACACCTGCGCAATTTTGAAGACGCTGAGCCTATAACAGACTCGCTTGTTACCATCGGCGTTTTTGACGGCGTACATCGAGGACATCAAAGTCTGATCAGGAATCTCGTGCAATGCGCGCGCGCCGCCGGTCAGCAGGCTATCGTTGTGACGTTTTTCCCCCACCCCGACAAGGTTCTGGACAAAACCACTGAGCGCTACTATCTGACGAGGCCCGAGAAGCGCGCCGAGCTGCTATTGACGCTTGGCGCCGACAGCGTAATCACACTGCCGTTTGACGAGGAGATCCGCCAGCTGTCGGCATCTGCGTTTGTCGACAAGCTGGTCCACAATTTGCGCATGAAGGAATTGTGGGTGGGCGCCGACTTCGCCTTGGGCTTCCAGCGCGAGGGCGATGTGCCCTACCTGCGAGCCCAGGGCGCAAGTCTCGGCTTTACGGTTAAGGCCGTGGATCTGATCACTGACCATGGCAGCGGCAGCCAAATCAGCAGCTCCCGCGTCCGGGAGCAACTGCGCCACGGTGAGGTCGCGAATGCAAGAGAAATGCTGGGGCGTTCCTATGAGTTGGAGGGACTGGTCGTCGCCGGTGAAGGGCGCGGACGCACCATCGGCATCCCGACAGCCAATCTCGCTGTATGGGACGAGCAGCTCGCGCCCGCCAATGGCGTCTATGCCGCCTGGGCTGTTCTGGGCGATGTCCGATACATGGCCGCGACCAATATCGGCCAGCGACCTACATTTGCCGGCGAGAACGTAACCGTTGAGGCGCATCTGCTGGATTTCAGCGGTGACATATATGGCGAGAAGATGGAGCTCCATTTCGAAAAGCGCCTGCGGGCGGAACGACGCTTCAAGGGGCTGGAGGATCTCTTGGCCCAGATCGACAAAGATATCGCCGCGACCCGGCGCCATCTCAATGCCATAGGCGACTAGTTAGGCTTTCTTGCGCTTGGGCAGCGCGTAGCCGACACGACGCATAAAGTCTTCGTTGCCGCGCCAATTCTTGAGAACCTTTACTCGCGTCTCCAAGCGTACTTTTGTCTCCAAAGTCTGCTGGAGATCGGCGCGCGCCGCCACGCCGATGCGCTTGATCATGCGCCCGCGCTTGCCAATCACAATGCCCTTTTGCGATTCCCGCTCCACATAGATGACGGCTTCGATCGTGGTGATGCCGGGCGTCTCCTCAAACCACTCTATCTCCACAGCTGCGGCATGGGGAATCTCATCGCTGGTAAACTCGATGATCTTCTCGCGGATAATCTCAGCGGCGATGAAACGCATATTTGCTTCGCTGACTTGCTCGGCCGGGAAATAGCGGGGACCAAACGGAAGCAGAGGCTTTATACAACTGAGCAAGTCTCCTAGGCCGCGTGATTCGGTAGCGCTGGTCGTCACTACCCGCGGCGTATCGCTTAGCTCCAGATGCGAGCTGTCATCGAAATTCTTGTCGCAGAGATCGCGCTTATTAAGGCACAACACAAGCGGTGTATGCCGCGCAAACTGGCCTATCGCGTCGCCAATTTGACGGTCAGCTTTTCGCGGAGCAGAAGAGGCATCGACGATCCAGAGAACGACATCGGCGTCCCGGAGCGCATGGCGCGCTACAGTCTGCATATAGTCGCCAAGCAGCGTATGCGGTTTGTGAATGCCCGGTGTATCAACGAATAGAATTTGCGCATCGGCTGACGTATAGATGCCCAGTTGTCGCTGGCGGGTAGTTTGCGGCTTGGGCGTGGCAATCGCCACCTTCTGCCCCAGCAGGGCATTGATTAACGTGGACTTGCCGACGTTTGGCCGTCCGATCACCGCGACCAGGCCCGATCGATGATCGTCGCCCCAATCGTCGCTGAATATCGAATCCAACTCATCCATGAGCGCGCCAGGCGTCCAAGCTTTCGAAGCTCGGCAGATGAGCCAGCAGCCGCCCCGGAAAATGCCTGCGATCTCCGGCGATCAAGGCGGAGAGCCGGGCTAGCGGCTTGCGATCGCTTTCTTTAAGGTAAACAAATACATCGTAAGGATGGTCGAAATCCAACTGCTTGAGCAGGACCATGTCTTGATTGCCGTCCTGGCTGAAACCACAGGCATCGGCGCGCGGATAGAGATGCGCGCTCTGCATTAGAAATTCCCACATTGCCTCGCCCACCAGCATCTCGCCATAATCCGCCACGACCAGATCCGGCACGATCGAAAGCTGCGGTTTGCCCAAGTAAGTGATTCCGAATCGAAGGGTTAGATCGCCTTGCGCCATTATTTCGCCGGCATCAAGACGATGACGAGACAGCAACGCGCCCGCATCAATGCGCGTCACAATAGCCGCGACTCGTTCTGAGATCGGCTGGCGTTCGGGCATCTTTTTCTTGGACATCAGGGAGGTCAGTGATGCTCAGGCTCCGCCGGAATGTTGATGTCGTCGAAGCGCTCGAAGGGCCGCACCCATCCCAGCCAGAAGCCGATGGCCAGCACCAGCAGCAGCAGGCCGCCCACGATCATCAATCCAAGGGAATGCGTCGCTTCCTCATCCAGCGCTGTTCCGTAGATCACGCCTATGGTCGCGCCGAGCATCATAAGCGTCAAGCCAAGTCCGCCGACCATAGCCAAACCGTACAGGGTCAACTTGCTGGGCTGCGGCGCATTGCCGCTGCGTTCGTCTGTCACTCGATTACTGCCTTCTTTATGATAAACTGCACAGTCGCAAGAATTCTGCCTGTCGCCGCACAATACGTCAAGACTGAGAGGGCGCGATGAGCGTTGAGAAAGTACATATCATTCGTCACGGACAAACCGGCTTCAACACTGAGCGGCGGCTGCAAGGCGCGCTGCCTGTGCCCCTCAACGACTGCGGCAGGCAACAGTCGCGTTTGCTGGCGCAATATCTACGCAGCCGGTCCATCGACGCGATTTATACCAGCCCGCGAACGCGCGCCAAAGAAACCGCTCAGATTATCGGCGGCCACTTGGATACGACCGTACACGAAGACGAACGCTTGGCTGAGATCGCTTTTGGAGATTTCGAAGGACACACCTTCGCGGAAGTGGCCAAGCTCTACCCGATCGCCTACGAGAAATGGGAGTCGGGCTATCGGCGCTATCGCGTTCCGGGCGGCGAATCCCGCCTGGATGTGCAGCTGCGCATGCAAGCGGCCTGGGACGAGATCACCAGCGCTAATGACGGCAGCACGACGGTGGCGATCGTCGGGCATAGCTCAGCCATGATGATTTTCCTCGCCAGCATGTTCGCGTTCTTGCCCGCCAAGCCGGTACTGAATACATCGATCACCACGCTAGCGCGCTACCAGGACGTCTGGCGGATAGAGTCATTTGCCGAAACGCCGCATCTTGAAGAGCCGACAGGATCATCGCTGTAAAGGACAGGCAATTCCAGTACAATCGCGGCGCAATTGCCCGATGACAATTTCGGAGAGGACAGACAGGAATGACAGCACCGATTCGTATTGCGGTAACCGGCGGCGCCGGCCAGATCGCTTACAATTTGCTCTTTCGCCTTGGCAACGGCGAAGTGTTCGGTCCGCGGCAGCCGGTGATCTTAAATATCCTCGAAATTCCGCCGGCGATGAACGCCTTGCGCGGCGTGGTGATGGAATTGCAGGACTGCGCCCAGCCATTGCTGCACGACATCATAATTTCTGATGATCCCGCGGTTGCCTTCAAAGACGCGAATTGGGCCATTCTGGTCGGCGGCATGCCGCGGGGACCCGGCATGGAGCGCGGCGACCTCATCGCCGCCAACGGGCCCATCTTCGTAGCGCAAGGGCAAGCGATTAACGACTACGCCGCTGCCGATATTCGCGTGCTGGTGGTGGCCAATCCTTGCAATTCCAATTGCCTGGTCGCCAAAGCCAACGCGCCCGATATCCCAGCTGATCGCTGGTACGCGATGACGCGCCTGGACGAGAACCGCGCCGCGTCTCAGTTAGCGCAGAAGGCCGACGTTCTGGTCAACGAGGTGAGCAATGTGGCGATCTGGGGCAATCACAGCGCGACGCAATTCCCCAGTTTCGAGCACGCGCTCGTCAGGGGTGAATCAGCCGAGGCGGCGATCGGCGACCGCGAGTGGCTCGAAGGCGAGTTTATGACTACGGTGCAGAAACGCGGCGCGGCTGTCATCAAGGCCCGTGGCAAGAGTTCCGCGGCCAGCGCCGCCAACGCCGCTCTCGATAGCATCCGCAGCTTAATCAATCCGACGCCGCCGGGCGACTGGTTCAGCGCCGGCATACCCAGCGAGGGGAATCCATACGGGATTGAAAGCGGCCTGATCTACTCCTTCCCCTTAAGGAGAACCGGTGACGGGACCGTGGAGATCGTCAGCGGGCTATCGCTGAGCGAATACGCGCTCGGTAAAATCCGCGCTACGGAAGCGGAACTATTTAAAGAGCGCGAGGCGATCAGCGACCTGCTCTGATCGCGCGTGCGGCAGGTGAGACTTACGAGGACAGGCTGTGACGCTCGGTCCTTCATAATTTGCGTGAGCGCTAGCAGGCTTGTCCGGTACCGTCACGCTGCGGACGCTCGCTCGGCTTAGGCGAATACTCGACGTCTTTGCCACCGAGTACACAGAGATTGATAGAGTACACAGAGGAAAGGCATCATATTTAGTCCACAGACAGAATCGGCGAACGTATGGATCATCCTTGATTCGACCAACCGTCACTTTTCCCGGAATCCCTCTCTGTGCACTCATATTTTCTCTGTGCCCTCGGTGGCAAAAGTGTCGTGAATCCCTAAAGGCGCGGCGCCCACCCCATCAAACCGTGCCGTCATCGGTATTTGAGTAGCGGACAAGCCTTAGAGACTGGCGCCAGACTATTCGTCGAGGTCGCCGCGCTTGGCTTTCTCGGCCGTCGCCTGGACGAACTCCGGCTCTTCCGGCACGATGGCGGCCATGATGATGTAGAGCAATACGCCTGGTCCGCCGGCTATGGCAAACACTACCCAGGCAATCCGCACCAGCGAGACATCCACGCCAAGATAATCCGCGATGCCAGCGCAGACGCCAGCGACCCGCCGGTCTCCGCGCGATCGATATAGCCGCTTGCGCACGTCAATTTTCATAGTCATGTCCACTCCGAACCTTCGCGCCACTGAGTCAGGCGGGTGGTGACATTCGACGCGCAATCATCCACCCGCTATTACATATACGAGCCAAAGTTAATTTTGTCGCGTGATTCGCAACTGCGCTTATGATGTGCTTTGGATGCCGATACGCGTCCGGAAAGGGCTGGCCCCAATGCCGGGATAGACGCGCAACAGGCCCCAGAAAGCGCGAATACTAATCCAGCACACCGTCACCAGCCAGACGGCGCTGAAAGACTCGACGCTTTCCGTTGGAATGTGCTGAAGACCAAAGAGCCCGGCGACCGTCGCCAGCAGCATGGCATTGCGCAGGTAGCGATAATCGCTGGTTCCCCAGTGAATCCCGTCAGTGATGAAGGCCAGCGCATTCAGCGGCTGGGAGACCGATGCGATGATCCATGGCAGCGTGAATAAAAACACGGAATCGGAGGGCACAAATGCCTCGCTTACGATTGGGGTCGCGATCAACATGGCGAGCATCAGCGCCAGGCCCGCCGCCAGGCTCCAGCGCATGGTCGAAAAGGCAACTTGCCTGGCGTGCCCGAGGCTGCCGGAACCGTAGAAGTAACCGACCAGGCTCTGCGCCGTGGTGGCGAAGGCTTCGACGAAGAGCGCGGTGAAGAACCAGACTTGCCGGATAACTTGGTGCGCCGCGCCGGCCTCCGGGCCCATCTGCGTGGCCACGCGCGTAGCGACCAATAGGAAGAGCGTCAGCGAGCCGCTGCGGACCAGGAGATCCCGGCTCACGCGCAGCAAGCGGAAACTATCCCGCCAGCTGATGTCGCGGCTCAATCCCAGTCGGCGATGGACCTCCCACAGCATCCAGACAGCGCCCAGCCACTGGCTCAGCGAACTCGCCAGCGCCGCCCCGGCCACGCCCAGCGCCGGCAATGCGGCCCAGCCAAAGATCAGCAAATAGTCCAGGCCGATATTGGCCAAATTGATGACCAGCGCGATCCAGAGCGGCGTTTTCATGTCTTGCAGGCCACGCAGCGCGCCAAAGCCTACGATGACGACCAGCACGGCCGGCGCGCCCAAAATCCGAAGCTGAATATACTGCGCGGCGAGCTCCAGCACCTCTCCCTCCGCGCCCAGCGCTCTCGAAACGATAGTAGCGCCAGGAATCAGCAATGCGCTCAAGAGCAAGCTGAAGGCGACGCCCACGGCCAATGCCAGGCTGAGCGCGCGACCGGCGGCGGCTACTTGACCGCGGCCATACATATGCGCGACATCCGTCTGCGTGGCGATGCCGAGAAATCCGAAGATCCAAAATACCGAGCTTAGCGCGCTTGTGCCGACGCCCAAGGCAGCCAGTGGCACGGCGCCCAAACGCGCGACGAAGCCGGTGTCGACCAGCCCAGTCACCGGTTCCGCGATCAGTGACAGCAGGATCGGCAGCGACAGGTAAAGAATGGTTCGGTTGCGCCGCGTCAAAAAGGGATGGCTGTCAGCCGCTTCAGGGCTATGCGTCATCAATTCGTCCAAGCGCCTTTGGCGTCGTCCTGTCGGCGGATTGCTAATCCAGGCGCGCGCCCAGAAAATTGCGGTAGCCATTTACGAAGTCCGCGACGGGCAAAGTCTTTTTGCCGGCCATCTGCAAGGCTGACGGCAGGTAAACGCCTTCGCCCGTGCCGATGGCAATCATTCCCTTCAATTCGTCAACTTGGCCCGCTGGCAAATTCCCCTCAGCTGCCCGCCCCGAAATGACCTTCAGCTGCTGGCCCTTCCACTGGGTGAATGTGCCCGGCCATGGCGTGAAGGCTCGCGCCAGTCGCTCGATTTCCGCGGCCGGCCGCGTCCAGTCGATCCGTCCATCGCTCTTCTTGAGCTGGGGCGCATAAGTGGCAAGCGCTTCGTCTTGAGGCTGCGGCGCGATGTCGCCGGCCAGGTAGCGCGGCAGCGTCTGGCTCAGCAGATCCGCGCCCAGCAATGCCAGCCGATCGTGCAGGCTCTGCCCGGTTTCGTCCCGCTCGAGCGCAAGGGCATGCCGAGACAGGACCGGCCCGGTATCCAACCCGGCGTCCAGCAGCATGATGGTCACGCCGCTCTCTGCATCGCCGGCGCGAATGGCGGCTTGGATCGGCGCGGCGCCTCGCCAGCGCGGCAGCAAGGAGGCATGTACATTTAGCGTGCCCTGCCTGGGCATATCGAGGACGGCCTGCGGCAGAATCTGTCCAAAGGCGACCACCACAAAGAGATCCGCATCCAGCCCGGCCAGCGCTTCCATCGTCCCCGGCTCACGGATCCGCCGCGGCTGAAGCGTCGGTATGCAGGCTGATTCCGCCAGCTGCTTGACCGGCGACGCCTTGAGTTGCTTGCTGCGCCCCGCCGGTCGATCGGGCTGCGTGACAACTGCGACCACATCATGCGCTGCGATCAGCTGTCGCAGGCTGGGCAATGCGAAGTCGGGCGTACCCATGAAGACGATTCTTGCCATAGCGCCTCACCCGCCGTAATGGTAGTATCGATCACCATTCTAAGGAAGATCGCCGGCTCAGTCTATGTCGCAAAAAGAATGGGCGCTTGCGCAAACCGCGCCAGCCGAACACCTGGGGCGTTACAGGGGATTCAGCCCGATCCTGGCGCAGTTGCTCTTCAATCGCGGTTTCGAAGATCCGGCGCGCGCGCTGGACTTCCTCCACAGCGCGACTCTCGATGAAGACCCCTTTGCCCTCAAGGACATGGAGAAAGCGGTTGATCGCATCAGCCTGGCTATCGAGCGCCAGCAGCCGACGGTGGTCTATGGCGACTTTGACGCGGACGGCGTCTGCGCCACGACGCTCTTGGCCCAAACGCTGAACCGACTGGGCGCTCCTGTAACGCCATATATACCCGACCGCGCCCAGGAAGGCTACGGCTTGAACGCGCCGGCGCTGGAGAAAATGGCGACGGATGGCGTGGAGCTGGTGATCACGGTCGATTGCGGCGTGCGCTCGATCGCGGAAGTTGAGGCGGGTAAAAGCGCCGGGCTGGATATCATTGTCACAGATCATCACTCAATCGGTCCGGAGCTGCCCGCGGCGTTGGCCGTGATCAACCCGCGCCAAGACGATTGCGCGGGCGAGCCGGGCATGGCCGGCGTCGGCGTCGCTTTTATGCTGGCCAAGGCGCTGCTATTGCGTCGTTGGGATAGCGACCGCAGCAGTTATCCCGACAACCTGCGCCTGTCCGATTTGCTCGACCTGGTCGCGCTGGGTACTGTGGCGGACATCATGTCGCTGAATATCGGTCTGAACCGGCGCCTGGTGCGGCATGGGCTCGATACCATCAACCAATTCAGGCGGCCCGGCATCGCCGCGCTGGCGCAGGTCGCCGGGCTGCGGGCCGGGCAGATCAGAGCGAGCGATATCGGCTTCGGCTTGGGACCGCGCATCAACGCCGCCGGGCGTTTGGGCTCGGCGATGACGGCCTACGAGCTGCTGTCTGCGCTGACGTTGGAAGACGCCAGGCCCCATGCCGCCCACCTGCAACACCTGAACCTTAAGCGCCAAGGTCTGACGCGTCAAGCGCAGGCGGCAATCAGCGAGCAAGTCACCGAAACCGGTGACGTCCCCTTGATCTTCGCCGGAGATGAACGCATGCTGCCCGGGATAGTTGGATTGGTGGCCGGGCGACTCACGGAAGAATTTTACCGCCCCGCCGTTGTCCTTGAATTCGGCGAAGAAGAAAGCCGCGCCTCCTGCCGCAGCATTCCCGAGTTCGACATCACCCGCGCCCTGGACGAATGCGCCGACCTGCTGGTAAAGCATGGCGGGCATGCCATGGCCGCCGGATTCACCGTGCTCAATAGGAACATTGATGTGCTCCGCCAGGAGTTGCAGCGCAAAGCGCAGGCGAGTCTTGGCGGAAGGCAGCTCAAGCGCCGGCTGCCAATCGATTGCGAGCTTGGCCTGGCCCAGATAAACGAGGAATTGATCTCGGAGCTTGATGTGCTGGAGCCGACCGGGCATGGGAATCCGCAAGCGACATTCTTGACGCGCGACCTGAAAGTCTTGCATTGTCGGCGCGTCGGCGCAGAAGGCGGGCATCTAAAGCTTCGTCTGGCCGGTGACGGCGCCCCGCCAATCGACGCCATCGGCTTCGGCCTGGGCGATAGGGCGCAAGAACGACTGGACCGTATCGATTGCGTTTATCACCCGGAAATCAACGAGTGGAATGGCAGGCGGTCACTGCAAATGCGCTTGCTTGATATACGACCCGCGGGAAATCCGGCGAATACTGTTTCCGCTTGACCGCCGCTGGACGGCGTCGTATAGTGGACGCTTATGTCGAAATTGGAGGCCGCTTTGCAGCGATCAACCAAGCGTGAAGCGGGCGAGCTAAAGTTCTCTTATGGCGGGCAAGCCGTCATTGAAGGCGTGATGATGCGCGGGGCGCATTCCATGGCCGTCGCCGCGCGTGACCCCAAGGGTCAGATCGTCGTGCATGAGCAGCCGCTAAGCGCCAGGCTCTACCGCGGACGCATCGCTCGCACGCCTTTTCTGCGCGGCTTGATCGGCCTGTGGGATGCGCTCGGTTTGGGCATTCGAGCGCTGATGTGGTCGGCTGACATCGCCCTGGATGAAGAAGACGACGTCAGTTTCAATGGGCCCATCGGCTGGGCGACTATCGCCGTATCGCTACTCATCGGCGTGGGCATCTTTTTCCTGCTGCCGACCGCGACGGCGACCGGCATCGGCAACTTGCTTGGTCTCAGCACAGCCGCCAACGAAATAGTCGTCGACGACCAGGGCAACGAAACTGTCGTCGCGGCGCAGAGCAGCAATATCCTGGCTTATGAGGCGCTGCCCATCGGCCTGGACGCCTTTCTCATCAATCTGATCGAGGGCGTGGTGCAACTATCGATCCTGGTGGTGTATATCTGGTTCGTCGGCCGGACGACCGACGGCAGGCGAATCTTCGCCTATCACGGAGCGGAGCACAAAACCATCAACGCCTACGAGGCCGGCGACGAACTGACGCCCGAGATCGTCAGCCGCTACCCCATCGAACACCCGCGCTGTGGCACCGCGTTCTTGCTGACCGTTGTCTTCGTCAGCGTTCTGCTATTTTCCCTGATTGGGCGCCCGCCTTTCGGCCTGCTGATTTTGTCGCGCGTCGTATTCATTCCCGTCATTGCCGGCGTGGCCTACGAGTTCCTGAAATACACCGCCGCCAACCTGGACAAGCCCTGGATCCGCTTCATGATCAAACCGAATCTGGCGTTGCAGCACTTGACAACCAACGAGCCCAATCACGACATGATCGAAGTCGCCATCACAGCCTTTAATCGCGTCCTGCTTTCGGAAGGCATACTTGCTGAAGAGGACGCGCAGATTCCCGAAGCGCGGCCCGACGCGGCGCATATCCCCGGCGGCTAACTTCCTTCTCTCTTGAGCCTGGCGTCGGCGCTTACTTCTCGTAGCCCAGGCGCCGCATCATGTCGCCGGCTTCTTTCATGAAGAATTCGCGGTCTCGCCGGTCGAACAAACTGCGCCAGTCGCCGCTGCGGCCGATTCGCGGGCCCGCCGGTGGCGAGTTGCGGCCAAGGCGCATGCCCAGCCTGCCTAACATGCTGTCAATCTTGCTGTCGCCGTCATGCCTGCCGAGCGCGCTAACCGGCTGCAAATTCTCGTTGAGTGTTACGTTGAGGAAATCCGCCATCCTTCTAACCGTGGCTTCGTAGTTGCTTTCGATGTCGTCGTAGGAAACAGCCAGCAAGTTTTCCTTGTCCAGCCAGGATTGCACGTGATGCGCCCAGAAGCCGGGACGGCTGAAACCGCTATCGACGCCGGCCAGCGCCGATTCGCCGCGGAGAAATCGCGTAAAGGACTGGTTGCGCACCGTCTCGCTGAATGAGCGCATGTAATAGTAAAGTGATACCATCACATCTCGGCCGTCGCGATGGACATAAATCGTGGGCGAATTCTTCAATATCGTTCGCGCGAAGAGCCGCTCGTCCAATCCGCTCCAGGATTCGGCGGAGGGCAAATCGTGTACGTTGATCAGCACCTTGCCCTCAAGATTAAGCAATTGCCGGCGGAAATTCGCCAGCGTGATGACGGCGTCATGATCCGCCTCCATCTGCTCAAGCGCCATATAGGTATCGCTGATGTCCGGGCTATTCTTGCGCAAGGCGTCTATCGCCCATTGCGTGCCAGAGCGGCGATGCGTGGCGATCACGACCGTATTAAAAACAAACACCTATGCCTCCGCCACCATCCGCTTCAATTCGTAAAGCGCGGTCAAGGCCTCCAGCGGGCTGAGATCGTCAACCTCGAGCGAGCGCAGCGTCGCTACTACCGGATTCTCCGGCGTATCAAAAAAGCTGAATTGCTGGTGCTGCGGTTTGGGTTTGTATGCGGCGAAATCGCTGCCGCCGGCTTCCAGCTGAGCGAGCAATTCGCGCGCCCTTTCAACCACCGAGCGCGGCATGCCAGCCAGTTGCGCCACATGCACGCCATAGCTCTGATCAGCGCCGCCGGGCAGCACGCGATGCAAAAATACGATGTCGTCGCCCTGCTCCGCCACGGCCACGTTGTGGTTCGCCGTACGAGGCAATATATTGGGCAACTCGGTCAGCTCATGATAATGCGTGGCGAAGAGCGTACGGCAATTCAGGCGCGGATTGTTGTGAATAAACTCGATGACGGAACGCGCGATGGCCATGCCGTCGTAGGTCGAAGTGCCGCGGCCGATTTCGTCGAGGATCAGCAAGCTGCGCGGGCTGCTGCCCGAGAGCAGGCGCGCCGTCTCCACCATTTCCACCATGAAGGTGCTCTGGCCGGCGTGGATTTCGTCTTGGGCGCCGATGCGCGCAAAGATGCGATCCACCAGCCCGATCGTAGCCGAGTCGGCCGGGACAAAGCTGCCGATCTGCGCCATTAAAGTAATAAGCGCCACCTGTCGAATATAGGTCGACTTGCCGGACATATTAGGGCCGGTGATGATATGAATCCGCGACATCATATCGAAGCGGCTGTCGTTGGCGACATAACGGGTCGAGCGCTCGAGCAGTTTCTCGACTACCGGATGCCGTCCGGCTTCGATTTCGAGCACGTTGTCTTCTGTCAGCGTCGGCCGCGCGTAGCCCTCTCGCACCGCCACTTCGGCCAGCGACAAGAACCCGTCCAGGTGCGCGATCGCGTTGGCAGTCTTCAGCAGGCGCTCGCTCTGCAAGCCCACGCTTTGGCATAAGTCGGCAAAGAGCTGCCGCTCCGCCGCCAGGATTTCTTCCTCGGCGTTCAACACCCGCGATTCATACTCTTTCAGCTCGGGCGTGATATAGCGCTCGGCGTTGACCAAGGTCTGTTTGCGCAGGTAATCGTCGGGCACTTTGTCCGTATGCGCATTTGTAACTTCAATATAGTAGCCGAAGACCTTGTTGTAGCTCACCTTGATGTTGGAGATGCCGGTGCGGCGGCGCTCCTGCGACTCCAAATTGGCAATCCAGTCGCGCGCTTCCTGGGAGGCTCTGACGATGGCATCCAGCTCGGGCGCATAACCGTCTCGAATGACGCCGATGGCATTTAATGTCGTCGGCGGATCATCGGTGATAGCCCGCGAGATTAAGTCAAGCACCTGCTCACACGGGTCAAGACGTTCGGCGATGGCTGTTAGGCTTGGCGTGCTTTCAATCAGTTCGCGCAAACGGGGTATCATGGCCAGGGCCGCTTTGAGCGCTACCAGCTCGCGTGGTCCGGCTTTCCCCATAACAACTCGATTGGTAAGCCGCTCCATATCCGCAACCGGCTTCAGCGCCTGGGCGACTTCGCCTCGCAAGACGTCTCCGCCGGTCAAGGCTTCAACCGCATCCAGCCGGGCGTTAAGCCGATTGATTTCCAGCAGCGGTTCGTTGAGCCATTTGCGCAGCAGCCGCTTGCCCATCGGCGTCACTGTGCGATCCAGTATGCCCAGCAAGCTGCCTCGTTGCTTACCGCCGCGTATGGTTTCTACCACTTCAAGGTTGCGGCGCGTAAACTGATCGAGCACCATGAATGAGTCAGTCGAGTAGGCGCGCAGTGTAGTCAGCTGATCGAGCGACTGCTTCTGTGTCGTGCGCAAATACTGCAAGACGCCGCCGGCCGCCGCCACCGCATCCGGCTGATCATCCAGGCCGAATCCAGCCAGGCTGGAAACACGAAAGTGATCCAGCAGCAGCTCTGCCGCGCCGTCGAATTCGAAGGTCCAGTCTTGCGCCGGGCTCAGATGGATGCCTTCGGGCAATGTCGCGCCCCGCTCCACCCAGCTCTCGGGCATAATGACTTCGCGCGGCGCCACCCGCGCCAATTCTTCAAAGGCCCGCAGGCCGACATCGTCCCCGGAGAACTGTGTCGCGCAGAATTCGCCGGTGGACACATCGGCAAAGGCAATGCCGCAGCGGCGCCAAGTCCCCGATTCGGGATCGCCTATTGGCAACATACCCATCAAGTAATTCGACTTGCCTTCTTCAAGCAGCGCAGGTTCGACCACGGTGCCGGGCGTCATCACCCGCGTAACCTCGCGCTCTACAATGCCGCGGCCCGTCGGCTCCGTAACCTGATCGCAGACGGCCACGTGGAAGCCCTTTTCGATCAGCTTGGCAATATAGCCGTCGACCGAATGGTAGGGCACGCCGGCCATGGGGATTTTCTCGCCGCCTTTGCGCTGCGCGCGCGATGTGAGCGTGATATCGAGTTCGCGGGCCGCTACTTCCGCATCGTCATCAAACATCTCGTAAAAGTCACCCATGCGGAACATGAGGATGCAATCCGGATATTGGCTTTTGATTTCGAGATACTGCCGCCGCATCGGCGTGACACGAGCCATGACGTTATCCCAGCGTTTCGCGCTAATGCGCTTAATTCTCGGGCTAATCCATGTTATTCTATCAGCGTCAATTCGCGGCTACAAGCGATAGCAGAAATGTTCTATTACCTGCCGGGCCGTCAACGGATCTAGAGTCGGCGGACGATACAGCAGGACGTATCGTAAGCGATACGCGGTCAAGACGACTTGAACGCACGGGGTGCGGTTGATGGGCAAACAAATAATCGCGGTTGACCTGGGCGGAACGCAGATTCGCACCGCCCGCTACGACAGCGAACTGAATATATTGCAGCGGGAAAACACGCTTACCGCAGCGGAAATGGGCCCGCAATCCACAGTGGAGCGGGTGAAAGCCTATATCGAAAAAGTCATGCCCGCCAACGATGACGAGATTCAGGGCATCGGGATTTCCTCGCCGGGCCCCTTGAATCCCAAGACGGGCGTGGTTATCGCGCCGCCCAACCTGCCCGGCTGGCATGATGTGCCGCTGGGAGACATGATCGCGGACGCGTTCAAGCTGCCGGTTTATGTGGGAAACGACGCCAACGTAGCGGCCCTGGCCGAGGCATCCAAGGGCGCGGCGCAAGGCTGTCGCCATGTGGTCTACATCACAGTCAGCACGGGCATTGGTTCCGGTATCATCAGCGAGGGCCGGCTTGTTTCAGGTCGCGCCGGTTTGGCCGCGGAGCTGGGGCACATTCCCATCATTGTCGAGCAGAAGCGCGTCTCGTCTATCGAGCTGGAAGCGGCTGGACCCGCCATCGCGCGCCGCGTCAAAGCCGCTTTGGCTGATGGCGCCGCGTCAAGTATCCATGACCTGGTTGGCGGCGACCTGGATGGGATTGACGCCAAAGTCGTCAGCATGGCGGCAGCAGGGGGCGATAATCTGGCAATCAGCAGTCTGGCATATGCCGGGCGCATGATCGGGATGGCTATCGTCACGGCCGTGCTCCTGTTTAATCCGGAGATCGTCGTGGTCGGCGGCGGCGTGACCAAGACCGGCGAGCTTCTCTTCGCGCCCATGCGCCAAGCTGTCGAAGAACACATTCTGGACGGCGCATTTGTCCAAGGCCTGCGCATCGAGCGAGCGGCGCTGGGCGACGATGTCGCTTTGGTCGGGGCGGCAGCGCTGGTGGCGACCGTCGGCGGCAACATCGACATCAGCGAATTGGACAAGCGCTTCTGATACGCCGCAGTTTGTCGATTGGGTAGAACAAGCGCGGACAGGCCGGGGAGTGATACAATTCAGCTATGTTGATGCGCCCCGATTTACGTACGCAGCAGCGAGATTTTCTGCTGGAAATCACGCGCGCGATCACCGCCCGCTTGGACTTGGGCGAAGTATTGCGCCGCGTGCTGCACGCGTCTCTGGTGATGCTAGCCGGGCGCGTCGGCATCGTCGCCCTGAGCAACAAAAATGACGGCAGATTCTACGTGCGCGCATTCAGTGGCATCGCCGCCGACACTGTGCCCGAACTCAACGTCAAGCTGCAGGAGCTCATGGACCCCGGCGACGCCGAGGGCTTCAGCCGCGAGTTTCTTAATGCCAAACTGCGCGAAATGGCCGATGCCATTGACGCAAACCTGGCGCAATCCATTGCCATGCCGCTGGTTTTCGCGAGCAACCCGCTGGGGCTGCTGATCGTCTTTCGCTCCTACCAGACCAGCATAACGCCGGAAGACTTGTCGACGCTGCAAAGCTTCGCCGACCAAGCCGCCATCGCCGTAAACAATGCCCAGCTTTATGGCGACATTCAGCACGAGCATCAGCGCCTGGAAGCCATCATCAACAGCAGCGGCGACGGGGTGCTGATACTCGATCCGGATCTCCAGATCCAGCAAGCCAACGATTCATTCGCGCGCATGTCGGGCTGGCACAAGGCGGACCTGCTCCGTCTGCCAAAACGCGAGGTAATCGTTTGGGCCAACCTGGAGGGCCCGGACCTTGAGGACGCCTTGGATTCCGGGTGGGCTGGGCCGGGCGCGGCGAGTCCGGCCGCCGACGCGCTCTACGTCGAGGGGGACATGATCCGCCGCGACGGCATGTCGCTCGGCATCGGCATAACTTATGCGCCGCTGCTGAATAGCGACGGCAAACTGGAAAGCATCATCGCAAATGTGCGCGACATTACCAACATTCGCAAAGCGCAGGAGATGCAGTCCGTCTTTATCTCGACAATACATCACGAACTGCGCACGCCGATTGCCATCATCAAGGGATACGCCAGTACCTTGGGCCGCGAAGATGTCGAGTGGGAGCGCGATGTAATCCGCGAGAAAATGGCGATCATTGAAGACGAGTCCGACCGCCTGACCAACCTGGTCGAAGATCTGCTGACGGCCAGCAAGATTCAGTCGGCGCAGGTTTTGCAACTCAGCAATGCCGATGTTGATATAAGCGACCTGGCGGCGCGCTCCGCAGCCCGGCTTGAGAGCCAAGCAGGGCGCCGCATTGAGCTGAGTTTTCCGGAAAACTTCCCGACGATCCTTGGCGACGAGACACGCCTGCGCCAGGTCATTGACAATCTGCTGACTAATGCCATCAAGTACTCGCCCGATGACAAAACAATCACGGTAGGCGGGCGCTTCAGCCGGCAGAGCGTCACGGTGTTTGTACGCGACGAAGGCGCCGGCATCGCGAAAGCAGAGGTCGACCGCATCTTCGACCGCTTCTACAGAATTGACAATACCATCACGCGAAGGACGCAGGGCGCCGGCCTAGGCTTGTACCTGGTCAAAGCCATTGTAGAGGCGCACGGCGGCGAGATTGCTGTGAAAAGCCAGATTGGGGGCGGCTCAACATTTTATTTCACTTTGCCTCGGGATTTGCCGGGCCAGCAGCCGCCCGGCGCTGATTTGCGCCATGTCGGCCGTGCAAATTTTGAAAGCAGCCGATCTTAAACCGCACTAAGTAACAAACCATAGCAATCTTGTTTTTATTCGCTATGCTTTTGGTTCACGAGCAAACTAGCAACGAGTGAGAAGGCTTATGCGAGAGACACAATTGCCCAAAGTATTCACGAGATTGTTTCCTGTGCTGCTGGCGCTCACGCTGCTGCTATCCGTCGGCCTGCCCTTGGCGGCGCAAGAAGACGCGGAAGCAGCGCCAGTCCAGATCAGCCCGGTGATGCAAGGTATGCAGATCGCGCGAGACTTGATTGAGGAAGATATTGGCGCGACGATGCGGCTCCGGCGCTGGCGCTTCTATGAAGATAACTGGACCAGCATTGCCAGCATGAGCCTCTACGGGGCCGCCGGCATCGACAATTGCACCGACTCTGTACCATTCGATGCAAAGCGCGACGACATACTCTTCGGCTGGACATATATATTCACGACCACGTCGAACGAGGAATACCAGGCGCGAGTCAGTTTCGACCTGCAAGACACGATCATCTGCGATGATATCGTGGTGCCGCCGCAATACGCGCCGCCGCCCGCGCCAGAGCCCGCGCCAGAATCCGCCGAGGCGGCCGAAGCCCAAGAGGCTGCGATTGCCGTGGGACCGGCCAATGCGGGACCCGCCGGATTCGCCCTGGGTGGCCACATCGCAGGCTTGGACGGCGCCGCCGTATCAGCGATGAAGAGTGCCGGGATGACTTGGGTCAAGAAGCAAGTGAGACATGGCATATCCGACGGCCGAGATACCATCTCCCAGGCTCATAACCAGGGCTTTAAGGTGTTGCTGGGCGCGCTCGGCGACAAGAATCAATTGGCGACCAATTTTGAGGGATACGTCGCGGTATTCGCCGAATACGTAGCGCATCTGGCCAGCCTTGGCGCTGACGCCATTGAAGTCTGGAACGAGCCCAATATCGACCGCGAGTGGCCCGCGGGCCAGATCAATGGCGGCTCATACGCGCGGCTGCTTCAAGCCGCTTACCAGGCCATCAAGGCGGCCAACCCGGCCACGCTTGTCATTAGCGGCGCGCCGGCGCCAACCGGCTACTTTGGCGCAGCCGGCTGTGGAGCCGGCGGCTGCAATGACGATACGTTCATGGCGCAGATGGCGCAAGCAGGCGCCGCCCAGTACATGGACTGCCTGGGCTTGCATTACAACGAGGGCGTCCTAAGCCCCACGCAAACCAACGGCGACCCGCGCGGATACTATCCCACGTACTTCTTTGGAACCATGCTGCAGCGGGGCGCGCAGTACTTTCCCAACAGTAAAGTCTGCTGGACTGAACTGGGCTATCTGAGCGGCGAAGGCATGCCCTCCGGAATCCCGGCTGGCTTCAATTGGACGCCGAATGATCCGGTGACGGTTGGCGAACAAGCGCAGTGGCTGGCGGATGCGGCTCGTCTATCGCGCAATTCGGGGCGCGTTTCGCTGATGATCGTGTGGAATGTGAACTTCACGACCTGGGGCGCCGATCCACAGGCCGGCTACGCCATCATTCGGCCCGGCGGCGGCTGCCCCGCGTGTGGCGCGCTTGCCGGCGCAATGGCGGGCTAAGTCTTACCTAGCCTGTTCAACGGATATGAGGAAGGGCCCTGTAAAGTTGTAGGGCCCTTTTTGTTGGATTAAGACCGGCGCGAACTAGACTTGGTGAGAGATCTCTTATGTGTTCATGTCTTATTTGAACTGTAATTTTTGGTTCACGTTGCGCTAGTGACTGTTGCCTAATCCTGGCCGCGGATTTAGTAGAATAGTCGTCTAAACTCCTAAGACTCTGTGTCCTCTACGCTCTCTGTGTTGAAGATAATTTGATGCGATTGCTCTGGGCGAGTACACCGCGATTTTGACATGTCCAGCGCAATTCGTTATAGTGAGCCGATTGAAAAACGCGTTGCCAGAATAGCCCCGGCAACCGAAGCGGGAGAGCCGATACAAGCGTGGAGAAGGAGGTGAACCTGGCTATTGTCGTGGAGGTGTTTTTCATCGCATTTGCTATTTACGATCAACAAGGAGAAACAGCATGACAAGGATGCGTATTGCTGCATTGATCTTAGTTCTTATCTTGGTATTGCCATCGGCAATAGCCCAGGATGAGCCAGTCATCTACATTTTTAACAATTCCGGCACACTCCAGTTTGACGCCGGCGGCAGCGATCCCGATGTATTGCAGCGCGTGCAAGATCATATCGCCGAGCAATCGGGCGTTCGGCCGGTCACCATTGTTCCGGGCGGCGCCGCCAACGCTACTGAGCAATTGAACCTCCTGCTGGGCTCGAGTGACCCGGTCGACCTCTTCCAGGCGCCCGGCAATGGCTGGCACGACTACGCCATGGCGATCATCCCGATTACCGATCTGCTGGCTGAACATGGTCAGAACATCATGCAAGTCATTCCCGAGCAGCAGTGGGATATCATGCGCAACACCGATGGCGAAATCATGGGCATCCCGCGCTCGACGCCGACCAGCCCTTACATCACTTGGGTGCGCCAGGACTGGCTAGACGAGCTCGGCCTGGATGTGCCGACGACCTGGGATGAGCTGGAAGCGACGATTGATGCTTTCCTGGCCCATAATCCCGAAGCCATGGTCGCCACGCGCCCCGGTGACATTCGCTGGACGACTCTCGGCGGATTCACGCCCAATGGCCATTCCAACTGGCTGGACCCCGATGATGGCATGGTAAAGCCCTGGGTCTTGCAGCCGGGCGTCCTCGATTGGGTGACTGAGCTGAATTCCTGGTGGGAAGCCGGATACTTCTTCCCCGATACCTTCACGCGCTTTGACGCGCCGGAGCTATTCCGCACTTGCAACCTGGGCGTGTGGATGGGCTGGTACTCGCGCATCACGCTGATCACGCCGCAAATTGAGAGCGGTTGTGAAGGCATCGCCTGGGCGCGCACCAGCATCACGACTGACATGGGGTATATCGCCACCGCGCGGCCGCAGAACGCCAGCGCCTATGCGGTCACGCGCAAAGCGGAGAACCCGGCGGCGGTCATCCAGTTCATGGACTGGGTCTACAGCGCCGACACCACCGACAATCAGTTGACCGCGCGCTACGGCATCAAGGGCGAAATGTGGGACTACCTCGATGAGGCAACCAATTTGGTCAACCCGGATCTGAGCTTCGGCTACGTCAGCGAATACATGCTGCCCAACCTTAACGTTGAAATTCGCTACAGCCTGGACGACCCGTCGCGCGCCTGGCATGTGGAGTATCTCGGCAGCCAGCTCATCGACCTGGGCGACGCCAAGTGGCCCTTTGATGGCGGGCTCGCTTACAATCTGAGCCGCATCGCCGATGAAGTCCCCACGCTGGGCGACCTCACCCGGCTTCTGGACGAGCAGACCATTCTCTTCATCACCGGCCAGCGCCCGCTCGATCAATGGGACGACTTCATGAATGACCTTGAACGCGCCGGCATCAACGACTGGGTCAACGCCATTTCCACTCAATACAACGAACTGGGCGGCGTCTAGTCCAGTTTCCGCAGATGGCGGGAGGCTGCCTAATGTCTCCCGCCATCTTACATGAGCGCCTGTTCGTAGCTAACTGATGCGGCATGCGCCTTGCGCTGGGCGAGACCTACTGAATCCAATGGAAAAGCCGAACGTACTCTTCATCGCAGTCGACGACTTGCGGACGGCGCTGGGCTGCTACGGCGACGGCAACGCGATTACGCCGAATATCGATCGCCTCGCCGGGGGCGGCATAGTCTTTCAGCGCGCTTACTGCCAACAAGCAGTTTGCAACCCCTCGCGCGCCTCGCTGATGACCGGCTTGCGTCCCGATACCCTCAAAGTCTGGGACCTCAAATCCCATTTCCGACATGAGCTACCGGCCCGGCTGGCCGACCTTCCGCAGCATTGCGGCGGCACGCATTTCCGCGCGGCGCGGCCCGATGTCGTCACTCTGCCAGAGTACTTCAAGCAGCACGGCTATATCGCGCGGTCGGTCGGCAAGATTTATCACGGCTCGCCCCAAGCGCAGGATCCGCAATCCTGGTCTGCCGACGCGCTTCTCAATGTCGTTTGGAAAAGCGACGACTACCTGCTGCCGGAGAATCAAGCGCCCCAGACTGAAAACTGGCCCGGCTACAAGATGGCGGCCACCGAAGCCGCCGATGCGCCCGACAGCGCTTATGGAGATGGCAAAGTTGCAGACGCCGCTTGCAAGATCATCGCTGAATTTGGGGATGAGCCTTTCTTTCTAGCGGTCGGTTTTCGCAAGCCGCACCTGCCCTTCAGCGCGCCCAAGCGCTACTGGGATCGCTATGAAGCGAGTGAAATCTCCTCGCCGGAATATGCGGAGAAGCCAGTCGGCATTCCCGACTTCGCCTGGCATAACAGCCGGGAGCTGCGCGGCTACAGCGATGTTCCAGACGCCGGCCCCATTTCCGACGATATAGCGCGCAAGCTCAGGCACGGCTATTACGCCTGCGTCAGCTTCATGGACGCCCAAGTGGGCAAGCTGCTGGACGCCCTTAATGCGCAAGGACTGCGTGATCACACCATCATCGTTCTCTGGGGCGACCACGGTTATCACCTGGGCGAGAAGGCGCTTTGGTGCAAAACAAGCAACTACGAACTGGATACGCGCGCTCCGCTGATTATTTCCTCGCCGGGCGCCGGCGCCGGTGAATGCGCCGCGCTGGTCGAGTTCGTCGACATTTACCCGACCTTGCTCGATTGCTGCGGTTTGCCGCCGCGCGCAGACCTGGAGGGCATCAGTTTGGCGCCGCTGCTGCAGCAGCCGGACCTGCCCTGGAAGAGCGCCGTCTTCAGCCAGTTTCCCCGCCCCTGGACTTATCTCGGCGAGCCGGAAGTGATGGGCTATAGCATGCGCACGGAGCGCTATCGTTATACCGAATGGCAAGACTTTCGCTCGGGCGAGGCGCTTGAGCGGGAGCTGTACGATCAAGCTGAAGGGAACGCTGAAATCGACAATATCGCCGGAAACGCCAGCTCCGCACAGACCTTAAGCGACCTGTCCGCTCGGCTTCGCGCCGGCTGGAGAGGGGCGCTGCCGGAGACCCATCTCGATGTCTCCACACAAGCGTCAGGCGGGGCCCGATGACCACGCGCAGCATGATGCCAAACAGCCGCTTTTCGCCGCCGGCGACCAGCGACGGCAAATGGCGCCGGCTTCTGAAGCGCATCTGGTTCTACCGCTTCTATTATCTGTTGGCCTTGCCGGGCATCCTGTATTTCATCATATTTCATTATCTGCCCATGATTGGCATCGTCATCGCATTCAAGGACATCTCGCCCTTCGGCGGCGTCACCGGCATTATTGAAGCGCCCTGGGTCGGCCTGAAGCACTTCACCCGATTTTTCAATTCCATCTTCTTTTGGAACGTCATCGAAAACACCGTGGTCATCAGCGGCTTGAAGATCATATTCGGCTTTCCCGCTCCTATTATTTTTGCACTCATGCTTAATGAAGTCTTTCGCGTCAATTTCAAGCGCTTCGTGCAGACGGTTTCTTATCTGCCGCACTTCATTTCCTGGGTGGTGACCACAGGTCTGGTGACGGCGCTGGTGGCGACGAGCGGCGGACTGTTTACGGAATGGCTGAATGAACTGACTGGAGAGCGCTGGACATTCCTGACCAACCCCGATCAATTCCGCGGCATATTGACTCTCACTCACGTCTGGAAAACGATAGGCTGGAGCAGCATTCTCTACCTGGCCGCCATGTCCGCGATTGATCCTGCGCTGTATGAAGCGGCAGCCATCGACGGTGCCAACCGCTACCAAATGGCGCGCCATATCACGATTCCCAGCATCGCCTTTGTAATCACCATTCTCTTCATATTTGAAATCGGGAATCTGCTCGACGCCGGCTTTGAACAGATCCTGCTGCTCTACTCGCCGGCGGTTTACAGCGTGTCGGATATCATCGATACCTATGTCTATCGCGAAGGATTGCTGGGACTGAAATATTCGTTTGCCGCGGCCGTCGGCTTGTTCAAAGGCGTCATGGCCTTCTTGTTCTTGATTGCAGCTAATACCCTGGCCAACCGACTGGGCCAGCCGGGTCTCTGGTAGGAGAAGGCGAATGCTCAAGCTATCTCGCAATGAAAAGTTCGCTCACGCCACCATATACTTGCTGCTTATCCTGCTGACGCTGGCCTTCCTGATTCCCTTTATCATCGTCTTTTCCACCTCATTCATCAGCGACGCCGAATTCGCTCGCCGCGGCGGCTACGTGCTATACCCGGAAGCCTTCGCCACGGGCGCGTACGATATTCTTTTCGGTCGCAGCAAAGTCATCCTCAACGCCTACGGTGTCACGCTCTTTCGCGTCGTGGTCGGCACGGGCTTCAACCTCGCCTTCACCATCACCATGGCCTACGCGCTGGCGAAGCGAGACTTGCCGGGCCGTGTGCCGCTTACGATATTTGTCTTCATCACCATGGTCTTCAGCGGCGGGCTGATACCGCGCTTTCTTCTCGTCGACGCTTTGGGCCTGCGCAATACGCTTTGGTCGATGGTCTTCCCCGGCTTGATCAACGCCTGGAATATGCTCATCATGCGCAACTTCTTTATGAGCCTGCCCGAAGAACTATTCGACGCCGCCATCGTCGACGGGGCGTCGCCACCGACAGTCCTGCTGCGCATCGTGCTGCCGCTATCCATGCCGGTCATCGCCACCATCGGGCTGTTTTACGCCGTATGGCACTGGAATTCCTGGTTTGACGCCGCGATTTACATTGATAAATCTCATCTCAAGCCGATGCAGATTATCCTGCGCAGCCTGCTCGAAACCACCAATATGCAAGGACTGGAGGAACTGGCCTTCATTGAAGATCCGCCGCCGGCCGCGTCGCTGCGTTCGGCGCTGATCATTGTCAGCACCGTGCCCGTCCTCTTCATTTACCCCTTTGTTCAGCGCTATTTTGTCAAAGGCATCATGATCGGCGGCATCAAAGGCTAAGTCGAATGTTCAAACGAAATGTCCAGCAATTTGACCTCTGGCGCAGCGGCAGCGATGGCTACCATACCTATCGCATTCCCGCGCTGGCGGTCACCAAGGACAATACCGTTCTTGCTTTCTGCGAAGGGCGGAAACAGCACCGCAGCGATTTTGGCGACATCGCTTTGCTTGTCAAGCGCTCGACTGACGGCGGAACAAGCTGGTCGCGCCAGTCGCTCGTGTGGGATGATCCCGGCAACACCAGCGGCAATCCGGCGCCGGTGGTCGACATGGAAAGCGGCGCAATCCACTTGCTGATGACCTGGAACCGCGGCGATGACCACGAACGCGACATCATCGCCGGCAGCAGCAAAGACAGCCGCCGCGTCTATGTGACGACATCCACGGACGACGGAATGACCTGGTCGAGCCCGGCAGAGATCACCGGCGAGGTCAAGCAGCCGGATTGGACCTGGTACGCGACCGGCCCGGGACATGGCATCCAGATTCGCCAGGGCGCGCACAGCGGGCGCCTGGTTGTTCCCTGCGATCATATCGAAGCCGGGACCAAGGACTACTACTCGCATATCATCTACAGCGACGACAACGGCGCGAGCTGGCATCGGGGCGGGCGCACACCCCGGCCTCGGGTGAATGAGTGTGAAGTCGTTGAAATCAGCGGCGGTCGTCTGCTGCTGAATATGCGCAGTTATGCGCCCGGCGAGCGCGCGCGGCAAGTTGCGGTCAGCGCGGACGGCGGTATGTCCTGGACCGACCAACGCACTGACCCGGCGCTCGTCGAACCCGTCTGTCAGGCGAGCATTGTTGCTTTTCCAGGCGAGGAGCGTGATGGCGACGCGACTCTGCTATTCGCCAATCCGGCCAGCGCCAGCGAGCGCGTCAATATGACGCTGCGCGGCAGCCGCGATGAAGGCGCAACCTGGCCCGGCCAAATCGCCTTAAACGCAGGGCCCAGCGCCTATTCGGATCTGGCGATCGCCCCGTACGGTCGCATCCTTTGCCTCTACGAAGGCGGCGAGAGCCATCCTTACGAATTCCTGCGCCTGGCTTGCGTGGAGTTTGACGCCAGTCAATGACGCTCGGAAATTGTCTGCCCGCGAGCCGGGATTGATGCGCGTTGCGTCGCTTATTTCAACCAGTAGGAGACACTTGTGCTGATTCATACACGATCACTCGCCCACAGGGTAGTTGACATCTGGCGCAGCCCCGGGCGCTTCACCAAGAATCCCGATATCATCGTCCTTCCCTCCGGGCGCTACATGCTGATCTACAGCGATGTCGACGCGCATTGGTCGCTGCAAGACCAGGTACTGACCTTGCTGGCCAGCGACAATCAAGGCGCGACCTGGTTCAAACACCGCGAGATTGATCGCGCCGACCTGACGCAAGGCGATGAGCGTCTGGTCACGCCGCGTTTGAGCCGGCTGAATGACGGTCGCCTGGTTGTCATCATCGACCATGACGATGACGGCCATTTTCACGAAGACCAGCCGCCCGGTAATTGGCTGTATTGGAGCCAAGACGACGGCGACGCGTGGACAGAGGCGCAGACGGAAGGCGGCATCGGCGGCTTTGAACCCGACCGGATAATCGACCTGCCCGATGGCGCGCTCGGTGTGACATCACATCTGATGCGCGGCGCCACGCAAGAATTCGCCCAAGTTCTGTGGACTTCAGAAGACGGCGGGCGCAGCTGGAGCGAGCGCAGCACCATCGCGCATAACGGCTATCACCGCTTCTGCGAAGGCGCTATTGTCGTTTTAGACGGCGGCGCGCGGCTGGCCTGCGTCATGCGCGAGAATCATTCGGGAGGCATCCCGTCTTTCGTCGCTTTCTCCGATGACAGCGGGCATACCTGGTCTGAACCGCGAATGCTGCCATTTGCGATTCATCGACCCTACGCCAAGCAGCTGATGGACGGCCGGGTCATGGTGACCGGGCGCCATGTCAACGGCGGCTTAGGCACGTACGCCTGGGTGGGCGATTTGGAACAGGAAGCGGGCAAATATGCGGTCGGCGGACCGCGACGCAAGCACCGCGCCGAACTGCGGGACGACGCGCTGCTCATCGAGAATCTGCCTGAGCACGAATGTCGCTACACCTTGCTACCGCCGCAATCGGCATTCAGCACAGTCGACTTTGAGGCGGAGGTCCGCGTAGAAGCCTCAGCCGGGCATAGCGGGGTCGCCTTCATGTCCGTCTCGCGCCTGGGCCAACTGCTGACGATCGCGCCCGACCACATTGCCATAAGTCGCGGCCGGCATGAGATGCGCCATCCGGTAGACATGACGCGCTACCAGCGAGTCGGCTTGCATCATCAGCGTGGCTGGCTGCAAGTCAAGCTCAATGGCGAGACGGTGATGCATAGATGCATATTTCGCGAAGAATGGCCGGCTGGCGATTTTCATGGCGGCAACCCGCGGCGGCGTACACAATTCGGCCAATTCGGCGATAGCGGCCGCAGCTACTGGCGCAGCATCAGCTATGCGCTGGGCAACCCCAACCTGCCTGATTTCAAATGGACATGGAAGGCCGCTTCCGGCGCTTACCCGGATCAGTATCAACGCGAGCGCATGATACAGTTGCACGGCAATCATCCCGCCCAGGCGCCCTGGCCCGACCACGGTTATTCGTCCTGGATTCAGCGCGAGGACGGCAGCATCTATCTGGTCGACTATAGCAATGCCGGCGATATTGCCGATACCGCCCATTTGGTCGGCCTGACTATTGACTTGGAGGATGTTCGCTGATGCGACCCAACATCTTGTGGATCTGCACCGACCAGCAGCGCTACGACACCATCGGCGCGCTGAATAACTCCCTTATCCGCACGCCGAACATCGACCGGCTGGTCGAAAACGGCGTCAGCTTTGAGCGCGCCTATTGCCAGAGCCCGATCTGCACGCCCAGCCGCGCCAGCTTTTTGACCGGCATGTACCCCAGCAGCGTGCATGGCTGCGGCAACGGCAATGAGTATTGGGCGGAGGCTGCGCCGCTTGTTTCCGCGCTGCTGGCGGATGCCGGCTACGATTGCGCCTTGGCGGGCAAACTGCATCTGGCCGGCGCTGAAGGGCGCATTGAACCGCGGCCGCAACACGACGGTTATCGAGTATTTCACTGGAGCCACGGTCCGCACGCCAGATGGGAATCCGGCCACGACTACGCCGACTGGCTGCAGCAACAGGGACAGGATCTGGCGGAAATGCTGGAGCATCCCCAAGACACGGCGCCGGAGCTGCATCAAACCCGTTGGTGCTGCGACCGCGCCATCGACTTCATCGAGGCTGATCACGCTGGAAAGCCCTGGCTGATGAGCGTCAACATCTTTGACCCGCACGCGCCATTTGACCCGCCGCAAGCCTATATAGATCGCTTTGACATCGACACGATGCCCGGTCCCAAATTCCGCGATAGCGACTTGGCGGCGCAAGCGAAATTAAGCGCCATCGACTTCCAAACAAAGGCGCGCCGACCGGAAAAATTTGACGCCAAGCGCATACAGGCCGCCTACTACGCCATGATAGAACAGATCGACGACAATGTCGGGCGAATGCTGGCCGCGCTGGAAGGCAGCGACCAGTTGAAAAACACGGTGGTCATTTTCACTAGCGATCATGGTGAAATGCTGGGCGATCACGGCCTGCTGCTCAAGGGCTGCCGCTTTTACGAGGGCTTGGTGAGAGTGCCCCTGATAATTTCCTGGCCCGAGCGATTCTTGAGCGGCGCGCGCCGTCAAGCCCTGGTGGAACTAATCGACATCGCGCCCACCCTGCTGGAGCTGGCGGGCGTCGCCATACCCAAGCGCATGCAAGGCAAATCCTTGGGCAAGCTGCTCGCGGACCCGGCAGCTGCCGATCGCCATCGCGACTTCGCGCGCTGCGAATACTACCGCGCGCTAAACCCCTTGGTTCGCGAAGGCATCAATGGCACGTACGCCACCATGATTCGCGATGAGCGCTACAAGTTGGTGGTTTATCACGGGCATCAAATCGGCGAACTGTTCGACCTGGCAAACGACCCTCATGAGTTCGACAATCTATGGGACGACCCCGCATTGAACGAGACGAAGCTAAGGCTGATGCAGCATAGTTTTGACGCGCTGGCGCTGGCGACCGATACCGGCCCCGAGCAACTCACTGGACACTGATAGCGATGCTGATTCAACGTCAAGATCTCTTCTCGCGCGATACCGGCGGCTATACCATGTATCGGATTCCGGGCATCTGCGTCTCGCCCGGCGGCGTGGCCCTGGCCCATGCCGAAGCGCGATACGGCCGTGGCGGCGACTGGGACAAGATAGATATCGTCATGCGCCGCAGTGTCGACCAGGGCGCGACCTGGGACGAGCCGCGCCGTCTCCTGGACCACCGGGACTTTGGTGATGGTCCGCTGCACAACGTCAATACGATCGTGGATCACGAGACCGGCGCCGTACACGTCCTGTTCTGTTACGGTTACGCCCGCGCCTTCACTATGCAATCGCAGGACGATGGCGCGACATTCAGCGCGCCGCGCGAAATCACTGCCGTATTTGAAGAATTCCGCCAGGAATACGACTGGGGCGTCCTGGCCATCGGATTGCCTAACGGCATTCGTTTGCGACGATCCGGTCGGCTGATTATCCCCGTCTGGCTCTCGACATCGCGAACCAGCGCGCATCGCCCCAACCGCTGCGCCACCATCTATAGCGATGATGAAGGCGCAACATGGCAGCGCGGCGAGATGATTCCCGATACCGTGCCTAATCTCAACGAAACCGGCATTGTGGAACTGGAGGACGGGTCGGTGCTGCTGAACATGCGCAACGGCAGCGGTGTGCAGCGCCGCCTCATCAGCCGCAGCCGCAATGGCATAAGCGGATGGTCCATCCCGCAACTCGACCCGCAATTGCTTGAGCCAACTTGCCAGGGCACGCTATTCCGCCATAGTTGGGCGGAGGAAAGCGCGAGCCGCATCCTCTTCTGCAACCCGGACAATATCGACGGCGAAGACGCCAAAGGCTCGACCATCTTCCGCACGCGCAAGAACTTAACTGTCAAGCTCTCCCTGGACGAATGCCAATCCTGGGCTTTCTCGAAGGTCATTGAGCCGGGTTACGCCGGCTACAGCGCGCTGGCGGTCTGCGCGGACAAGACCGTGCTTTGCCTGTTTGAGCGCGGCGACGACTCCAGCGGAAATACCGACGATCACTTGACCCTGGCGCGCTTCGATTTGGAGTGGTTGATGCAGGGCGCGGCCAACAATGCCTGAGCAGCCGAACATCATCATAATTCTTTGCGATGAGCTGCGCGCGGATGCGCTTGGCTGCTTCGGCAATCCCATCGTAAATACGCCAAACATTGATCGGCTGGCGCGGGAAGGAACGCGATTCTCGCAGTGTTTCGTCACGCAACCCACCTGCACGCCAAGCCGCGCCTCGATCTTGACCGGCTGCTATCCCTCCGCATTGCGCGCGCGCATGGTCGGCTGTTATACGCCGGACGACGAGCGGTTTCTGCCGCGCGTGCTAGCGACTGAGGGCTATCGTACGGCTTCAATCGGCAAGATTCATTTGGCGCCGCAAGCCGCCGAGCCGGAACTTGTCGCCCAAGCGCTCGCCGGCGACGAGGGCAGCTATTACGGCTTTCAAGAAGTCGACCTTGTCAACGGCCACGGCAGCCGCTGCTTCGGCAATCGCTACACGGAATGGCTGCGCGAACGCGTGCCGGACCTTGACGAACGCCAAGCGAAAACCACCCCCTATGAAAATGGCGTGAATTGCTGGCGCTGGAATCTGCCCGAGTCGGTACACTCCAGCCATTATATTGCCGACCGGGCCATCGACTTCCTGGAGACAGCGAGCGAAGCGCCTTTCTTACTTCACGTCTCCTTTCCCGATCCCCATTATCCTTTCACTGTACCGGAACCCTGGGCTAGCCTTTACGACCCGGCCGACATGCCGCCGCCGATACCAGCGGTTACTGAGTCGTTCGACATGCCGGAATTGCACGAGCGAGTTTATCGCGGGCCGCAGACGCCAGCTTCAGACGGCGCGCGACCCAGGGATCGCGTCATCGGTACGCCGCCCCACAACTATGCGGAATACGATGAGGAGGACTGGCGGCAAGTTAAAGCCATCTACTACGGCATGGTCTCCCTGGTTGACCACAGCGTCGGCAGGATACTGGACGCGGTTGATCGGCTGGGCATGAATGACAATACAATCATCGTCTTCGTCTCAGACCACGGCGATTATCTGGGCGATCACGGCATGTATGGCAAGGGGCTGGCTTACGAATGCGCCCTGCGGACGCCGCTCATTTTCCGCGGCCCGGGCGTCGCCGCCGGTCAAGCGATCAGCAGTGTGGAATCCACGCTTGATATCGCGCCGACGCTTTTGGAATACGCAGGCGCCTCTGAGCCTGAGGGGGTTCAGGGCTGCTCGCTGATGCCGCTCTTAGAGGGCGCAGACCAGCCGCGCCCCGGCGCCGCTTTGGTGGAAAACGACGATGACTTCGCCGCCTTGCGGATGCGCACTTTGATTACGCCGCGCTGGAGACTGACTCATTATCACGCGCAAGACTGGGGCGAACTCATAGACCGCGAGTGTGATCCGCTAGAGATGCGAAATTTGTGGAATGACCCGGCGCACGCCGCAGTCAAACAGAAGCTGCTGATTCAGCTGCTGGATGAGGTTGTGGCCAGCATAGACATGCGCAACGGAAGAAGGCAGCAGCCCAGCGTCCCGGTCCCCAAGTGGCGGGCTTTGGCAGCGCGGCAGGCGAAACTTGACTGATATTATTGACAATATCGAAATTCACTCGTCGAAGCTCTGCACCCACAGGTCGGTGAAGCGACAAGTTGTTTCCACCGCTTCATAGTTGACCACGGCAATGCCAATGCTGCCGGTTCTTGGTTGAGACGGCAGACTGCCGACGTATACTTCGTCCAGGAAGTAGTGCATTTCCTCGTCCGTCGCGATGACTAGAAGGTAGTATTCGGGAACTTGTGTAGCGGCGCGTTTGCCGTAGAGGCCGGGCTCAAAGACATCGCCGCTGCGCCGCGAAACACCGAAGTCGCCGTCTTCGGTCACGTAGGCCAAGGTATAGTGATTGTCGTCGTTGAAGTGGAAGAATATGCCGCAGCCGCCGTTGCCAGCCCCGGCAGTTCCCAGCCTAAGGGAGGCGCCGAGCGCAAACTGTTCATACATCCGTTGGGAGGCGATGGCGATGCGCGTCACGCCCGCGCGCGCATGACGCACGGAGCTCTCCGGCTGAACGAAGCCGACGTTGCGGCCGGCCGGCGCCAACTGTTTGCGCGCCAAGTCAAGCGCCATCAAGTAATTCTGCCGTTCGACAACTCGCTGCGGAAAAAGAATCCGGTCGTTGACACGCGTGGGCAGGGTCAGCAGGGTTTCCAGCACGGCAAAGGACATCAGCCCGCCCGTGACTTCATCGGTGCGCATAGCGATACCGAAACCGCCTGCGATCGGCGCAGCGCCGTCGGACGCGGAGCCAACGACCTGTCCGTTGTAAACGGCGTCGAAGTGCTGTCCGCTGGCTAAAATACCCAGGCGAAAATCCTTCTCGCCGGGCCGGATCGCCGGATGAGTCGACCAATACTTGAGTTGCACGCGTTCGCCCTTATCGAAGCGGTCCAGGCGCCAGAAACCGGTCTTGCTAAGCAGCAGCCGGTGGTAATTCTCGTTGTCGATGTAACGGAAGACCAAACCCACATTCCAGTCTGCGGCTGAGGTTACTTCGTGAAATGTCGCCTGGAAGTAGAGATCCTGGGCTTGCGGGAAGTGTTCAGCCTGCACCACGGCCGAGCGCGCGAAACCTTGCAGCTCGACTGCAAACAGGCTGGACTCGGAAATGTCGATTGCCGTATCGCTGAGTACGACCTTCCACTTGGTTTTTTCCATCGTGGCATCGTGCAGCGCCAACACATCATAGCCGGGCAGGAAATAGAGGCGATAGTCGCCGCTGCTGCCGGCATGGCCGCTGACCACGATTGAATAGGTCGAGGTTTTGGGCAAGACAAAAGCCTGAATGGCCGCGTCGCGCGTGGCGGGGTAGTCAAAGTCGTCACTTGCGTGGATCAGCTCGTCATTGCTGTCGAAGATCTCGATGACGGGATCCAGCGAGCCATCAAGGGACTCCACGCGCAAAGACACAAGCGTTAATTCCAGGGCATTTACGGTGTAGCGATGTGTCTCACCGGAGGCCAAGCTGCCTTCGACGATGTCGCCGAGGCTCAGTCTGGCGCCTTGCGCGCGCAGCGGTGTGACAGCTGTGAGGATTAAGGCAATACAGAATGCGATTCGGCCCAGCAAGATCATTTTTCTTTGGGCATCCAGGAGGTATAGGTGTCCGCCAGATAATCGAGGTAGGCATGGTAGTCTTCCAGCGACATTTCGGCGCCGAATTCGCCACGATGAAACTCGGCTTGGGCGATCCGGCGCTGGCTGCCGGCTTCGCGCAAATCACGCGTTTCGTCTTTCTTCTTCTTCTTGCGCTGATACTTCTGCGACAATCGCGACAGCGGTAAGGCGTCGAAGTCCGCCGGCGAGGCGATGCTGTAGCTGACGATATACTCGCCGTCCTGCTCCAGCGCGCTAGCAACGACGTACCAGCCCTTGGGCACACGCGGGTGTCGCTTTGCTTCAAAATGCCATTGGAGCAAGTTGACGTTGCCCGCGGCATCGATTTCGCCTTGAATTTTATTGCCCTTGACCAGCAGGATCACATCGTCGACGAATTGAATGGCGCGATTGCTGGGCCAGTACCTCTTGCTCAAGTAATCGGCGCCGTAGGTCAAGGCAACGGCGATAGCCAGAGACGCGCCCAATGTGATCAAGCCGCCATTGGGGAAAATGGTATTGATAATCAGGTAGCAGCCTATGGCGCCAAAAAAGAAGGTGAGGCAACCCAGCATACGAACGCCGGAGTGTTCTCGGTCGACTTCAAATTCGAGGCTGGGCATTTCGCCGGGCGGGCCTAGTTTCTGCAATTTAGCGGCTCCCGCTGGTCACTGTGCTGGAGATGAAGTTTCGCATAGGCTCAACATAATAATTGAATTCGAGCATGTTTCAATAGTAGCGCATCGGGCGGAGGAGCGCATCTGCCGCCGGCATCAAGACGTGTCCTATATCAGAGCGATGCGATATTCGTTGGGTTGTAGACAGGTAAATTTACCACAGTCGCTCGCAAGTCACGAGTTGGCTCACACCAAATAACGAGCCCACAAAAATGGCGATCGGTAGGGACGAGCCACCGGCTCGCCCGTACGCACGGCGTTCTTTCGCGGAATCGCCGACGGCGTTCCAACAAGGCTCGTTAAAAAAGAGGCACAGAGGGCACAGAGAACGATTTGCGCATGTATTCAGCTGGGTATGTTTTCACGGTTTTCCGATTCCATTCTGGAGACCTGGTCGCGGACGACTTCGCAGTAGTTTTCTGTCCGTTTTTTCCGTCGTTGCCGTTTTCTGTCCGACGCAAATATTTTTTCGGACAGAAAATCCTTCTGCGGGAAATCAATGTAGACGGACGTTTTGGCAAAGCAGCATGATCTGACCTCGGATTCATTTCGCTCCCAGGCGAGTGTAGTGTAATGCTGACTGTCGGAGGCGACTGAATGGTCGCGCAATACCCGGCATCTGAAACGAAGCTGATGTGGGGGCAAACTGCCAAGATGGTCAGGCCTTTGCGGGATTCACTAGGGAATCCGCTTCCACCAGATACCGGTGCACTCGGGCAGGATGACATCGCTGCCGGTGAGGCATTCGTCCGCCAGCGCGTCGCCGAAGAAGAAACGGGTCAGCTCATCCGCTTCCGCCGGCGAGGCGAATTGGAAGTCGGTGCGAATCCAGCGCGATTGGAAGCCATGCCGCTCTTGCCAGTGCCGGTAAAGCCGCGCCAGCTTGTCCGTCGGCTGTGGACGTCGCCGCCCGGTTCCAAGCGTTTCGATCAGTACTGCTGTGCCGCCCGGCTTCAGGATGCGCGCCATCTCGGCCAGCATGGCGTCGGTCCGCGAAAGCCAGTCTTCGGGATGCCAGCCCATGACATGGGCGAAGCTCCAGCCTTCGATGACGAGATCGGCGCAATTGGATGCCAGGGGCATGCGCCCATTTTCACCCAGCGCGGCGTACCAATTGACCATGCCGGTCGCGCGCATTTGTGGCGCCAGCAGCCGCAACATTGCCGGCTCGATGTCGAATGCGTATATCCGTTTCACCAGCACGGAGAGCAAGCGCGTCAGCCTCCCGGTGCCGGCGCCGAATTCCACCACGTGCAGTCCGTCGAGCGGGATGATTTCGTTAAGCGCGGCGAAAAGGTTGCCCTGCGCATCTTCGCGCGCTACCAGCCGATCGTACTTTTCAGCGCGATGGCGGTAGATGTCTTGGAAGAAGTTACGCCGCGCGGTCACGGTATGAAGCGATGGCCCAGGAATGGATCAGGCGCTGAATTCGACCAGGAGCGCGTCGAAGCGACCGCGGTCGATCTGTGGATATCGCATCAATTGCGCTTCAAATACACGCATGTACGCCGATATCTGCTCGCGCGTATAGGCTTCGAAGCGCAGCGTCACGGCCGGCTGCGTATTGCTGGCCCGCACCAGGCCCCAGCCGCTATCGAATAGCACGCGCGCGCCATCTACCGTCACGACTTCGTATTGACCCTGCAAGCTTTCCGTCATCTCATCGATCATTTTGAATTTTAGGTCGTCAGGGGCGGAAAGCACGATCTCGGGCGTGGCGACCAGTTTGGGGATGTCGGCAAAGATTTGGGCGATCGATTGCTCCGACTGGCTGATAATCTCCAGCGTCTTTAGCGCGACCAGCGGCGCGTCGTCGAAGCCGTAGTAGTCCTCGCCGATAAACAAGTGCCCGCTGACCTCCCCACCCAGGAGGGAGCCGATCTCGTTCATCTTCTGTTTCATCAAGCTGTGGCCGGATTTCCACATGACCGGCACACCGCCGTACTTGGAGATTTCATCCGGCAAGGCTTGCGAGGCCTTGACATCAAAGACGACCGGCGTGCCGGGATGGCGACTCAGCAGGTCGCGGGCCAGCAGCGCCAGCAACCGATCCGCCGCGATATGATGGCCGTGATTGTCGATGAAGCCGCAGCGGTCGCTGTCGCCGTCGAATGCCAAACCCAAGTCCGCGCTCAGCTCGACCACTTTGGCTTCCAGATCGCGGGTCATCTCCGGGTCTTCGGGATTGGGCAGGTGATTGGGGAATGTCCCATCCGGCTCGCAGTACAGGCACTCGACATCCAGGCCCAGCGCTGCCAGCACCGGCGGCACGTAAGTACCGCTCAAGCCATTGCCGGCGTCGAGCACGACTTTCAGCGGCTTGGCCATCGAGACTTTACTTTGGATGGCCGACATGTGCTTGTGAATCATGTCGGCATCTTCCGATACCGATGCGGCGCCTTCCGCGAACGACTCTTCGTCGATCATTTGCAGCAGGTCTTGAATCTGCTGGCCAGCCAGGGCAAGCTTGCCATAAGCCATCTTGATGCCGTTGTAGCGCGTATCCAGGTGGCTGCCCGTAACCATGACGCCGGCGCCGGCGCCATCATACGAGGCGGACGCGAAGTATACTGTCGGCGTCAGGACTTCGCCGATATCGGTGACAGGTAATCCGGTCGATGCCAAGCCTTTGATGACAGCGGACTTCAATGGGCCCGAAGTCAGGCGATTATCAGAGCCGACGAAGATTCTCTCCGACCCGAAATGCCGCGGCAGGTAGGTGCCCAGCGCCTTGCCCACCAGCAGCGCAACCGCGGGCGTCAATTGGGGCGAGTCACCGGCGGCGATACCGCGGATGTCGTATTTGCGGAAAATCGATCGATCGAGCGTCGCCATGGATTCCTCTATCGTATATGTCGTGTCAGTAGTAATTATCGAAGCCGGACGTCGCGCCGCGCCTTAGCGGAACGAGAATTCCAGGCCGCCGCCACGTTTGCGGCTGGAGCTGATGCGCACCTCGGCGCCTTCTTCCGGATTGGTGCGTAGTAAGAAATCCGCCAGCGGCTCGCGCAGATTGCGCCGGAGAATGCGCCGCAGCGGACGAGCGCCGTACTCGGGCTCGTCATTTTGGTCCAGCAGCCATTTCTTGGCGCCGTCGGTGAATGTCAGCGTGAGCCCGCTTTCTTTGGCCAGCTTATTTTCTTTCTCGATAAGCAATTCCAGAATCAGCACAAAGTCGTCATCACTCAGGGCGTTGAATAATATGACTTCGTCGAGACGATTGACGAATTCCGGGCGCAGGAAGTCGAGCACCTCGTCCATGATGCGCTCGCGCAGGTCGTCGGTGATCTGCCGCACCATAAGGTGCTCCGAGCCGATATTGCTGGTCATGATCACAACCGCCTCGCTGAAGCGCGCGACATTGCCGCGGCCGTCGGTGAGTCGCCCTTCTTCCATCACTTGCAGCAACACATCCATGATGCGCGGATGCGCCTTTTCGATCTCGTCCAGGAGTACGATGGTATAGGGCTGCTGCCGAATCCGCTCGGTGAGTTGCCCGCCTTCGTCGCTGCCGACATAGCCTACGGCCGAGCCAATCAGTCGGTTGATGCTGCTCTCGTCCTTGTACTCGCTCATATCGAGCGGGAAGAGCGTTTCCTCGCTGCCGAACATGAAGTCGGCCAGCACTCGAGCCAGTTCAGTTTTGCCGATGCCCGTCGGGCCCAGGAACAAAAACGTTCCGATGGGGCGCCGCGGGTCTTTCAAGCCGACGCGGGCCGTCTTGATGGCGCGGCTGACGAGCTGCACGGCTTCTTCCTGGCCGATCAAGCGCTGGCTGAGGTGCTCGACCATATTTGCGTAGCGCAGGCGTTCGTCAGCGCCCAGCTTGGTCACCGGAATGCCAGTCATCTGACTGGTGACCAGGGTGACATCTTCTACATCCAGTTGGGCGTCGTTGTTTTCCGGCTTGAAAGCCAGGTGCGCCTGTTTGCCCATATTGACCATGGCCGCGGTACGGTGCAGCAACTGCTCGGCGCTCTGCGGCAGCGGATTGATGGTGAGATATCGCTGCGCCATACGCGCCGCCATTTTGAGCGCATCATGCTCAACCGCGATTTGATAATCGGATTCCAGATGCGGGGAAACCACCTCAAGGATGCGCACGGTTTCATCCAGCGAGGGCTCGTCAACGCGGATGACCTGGCTGTTTTCCATGATGGCGCTAACGCCTTGAATACGCGCCTCAAATTCTTGCAGCGTAGTCGTGCAGATGACGACGGGATCATCACTCAGAAAGGCCTTCTGCACGAGAGAAGTCGCTTTGTTGAAGTCGGCTTTGATGGGGCCGCCGAAGAAGCGATGTATCAGCGGCAGAAAGAGGATGCCGTTACGCGCCGCGCTCATGCCCGCGCGAAAGGCTTCCTGGTCGCCGTCCAGAAGCGCCGTTTCGCTAATCTGCACCAGGTTGTGCAAGCCGGCCGGGCCTTTGTCTTCCGCCATCAGCAGCGCCAGGCTGTAAGCCAGCGCGCGCTTGCCAACGCCATCGGGTCCGATCAGGATGATGTGCCGGTTAATCGACTGCGTCAGCACGTTGATCATGTTGCGCAGCAGGTCTTCGCGGAAGTGCACAGCGCGCAGCAGTCCGCGGCGGGCGCGATTGACGTAGTCCACAGTGGTGCTGTCTTCGCGCGCCGGGATGATCTGGCTGCCGTCGGAGTAGGCGTCTTTGATCGACTTGGGCGTGATGCTGAATTGGCGCAAGATGCCGCCGGTGCTGACTGAAGTTTCCGCCAGAACAGCGAGGGCGTGGTCGGTGTCGATCTTCTGCTGGTTCATCGAATTGGCGATGGTCAAGCCGTCGTCCAGCAAAACAATGGACTGCCGGCTGAGCGGCACTTTCTTGTTGCCGATGGCGACAAAGTCCAGGCTGCCATCGGGATCGCGCCGCGACTGAATGGCAACTTTCACCTGCCGCTCCAGGCGTTCCAGGTCGACGCCTCGGCTGGACTCGAACATGGTCAGCATGCGATGGGCCGCAGTGTTCTCACGTCTCATCAAGGCGAGCAGCACCATTTCGGGCATTATCGAAGACTTGCGATGCTGTTCCAGCAACGGCACGGCGTCATTCAGGACGGCGTCCATATCTTTGGAGATTAGGTCTGGATTTAGGGTCGACATGTCAAGACTAAGTCCCGGTCCGTTTCCCAGCTTGAATCATCCGGAGCAGCGCCATTATAGCCCAAGCCGGCGGGCCTCGCCTAGTATGGCTGGCCTGGATTCCAGCGCTGGCGCGACACACTATTTTGCCGCAGGTTGCGTTTGATTTGCATAAGAAAAACTGCGCGGCCCAAGACAATTGCATCAAAATGATAGCGGCTGCTTAGGTGCGAATCTAAACTGAAAAGCAACTACAGAGGGCGCAGAGAGCACAGAGAAAAACAAAAATATGTGTTCATGTCTTATTTGAACTTTGATTTGTGGTTCACGTTTCGCCAGTGACTGTTGCCTATTCCTGGCCGCAGATTTAGTAGAATAGTCGTCTAAACTCCTACGAACTCTGTGTCCTCTGCGCTCTCTGTGTTGAAAATAAATTGATGCAATTGCCCTACTGTGCGGCCGGCCTCTGAAGAAGACGCCGCTAGAATTCGTTTTTCTGGATGAACATGAAATGCAGAAAGTTAAAGCGGTCTTCGCCGGTGAGCAGCCGAGGACGCGCGCGCTCGTCTATGATGCCGGGGAAGACTTCAACCGTGAGCAGTCGGCCATCGTAAATATAAAGGGTATCCAAGAAAAAGCGCCGATTGCCCCAGAGCAGCTGGTCGAAGTAGAGGTTGCCCAGGCCGTAGTGTATGAAGGCGGTCTCGCCGCGTCCGGTGGGATAGAATTCATAGGTCATGGGTTTGTGCTCGGCGGTGCCAATTACGATATCAGCGCCCCATTCGGCGAAGGTCCGGTAGGCAAACTTCTGCCCATCGGTCGGGGTGAAGCGTTCAAATTCACGATATTGAACCGTCATCAGCACCAGGTCGACTTGAGCCGCTAGAACAGCCAGCGCCTCGCGCAGCCAATTGCGGTCGCAGGCGGCCGCCCCCGGTCTACGGCCGTAAATCGAGTTGGCGTCGTCGTTGGCAATGGCGTAGGCCGGTCCCACTTCGTTGCAGGCGATCCAGCCGATGCGCGAGCCGTTTCGTTCAATTATCAGCGGCTGGCGCGCCGCGTTCGGGTCTCGTCCGCCGCCAACCAGCGCAATGCCGCGCCCTTCGAAATGATCCAGCGTGCGCAGCAGCGGCTCGTAGCCGAAGTCGTTGATATGATTGCCGGTCAGGTCGACAACGTCAACATCAAGCAGTTCGAAAATCGCGGCATGGTCGGGCTTCATACACATGCTGTAATTGCTGCCAGCCCTGCCCACAAAGCCCATGTCCGGACAGGCAGGCGCTATTGACGCCTCGTTGGTAATCTGAAAGTAATCTGAGCGGCGAACGTAGTCGCGAATGCCGCTGGCAGCGCGCTCCAGGCCGATGGCGTCAATCGCGGGCAGCGTATGCCGGGCGAGCGCCGTCGTGCCGGAGAGCGTAATGCGAGTCAGCTTGTCGCGGCTGAAGTTGGGATAGTCGGACTCGAATACCAGCGGATAATGGTCCAGCTGATCCACAACGGGCATATCGTCCATCCATAAAACGCGCAGACGCATCTCCAACTCCTTGGCTGGCAGCAGCGTAAAACTGCGCTTGTCCCGCCAGAGGGCATTAAAGAGCTGATCGTGAGCGACAATTCTGATGCCGGCGTGGAAGGTAAAGCCGTGTTGACGCAGACGGGCCGCAGCGGATTCGCTTAAGATCAGCCGCCCGTCGTAATGCCCGGCCAGCAGCGCCGCGAGCTCGGCAGAGTCGATGGATGCGAGCAGTGTGCCAAATCCCGCAGCCGGCAGCCAAAGCTCGAGTTCGTCTCGGCTGCCGCGTCCGTCAGCTGCGTTGGCCGCGACTTCAGGTGAAAACGCGCCCGCGTAAAAGGCTAGGTAATCGTCGATATTGCGCGACCAGGACGCCTCGCTGTGATCGCCGCCGGGATAAACGACGTACTCGTGCGGCGCACCGCTCGCAGCCAGATTGACATGCATTTGCTCAATGCCGGCCGCAGCGTGATCATTTGTGCCGCGGTCCAGCCATAACTTGAGATGCGTGTTGGGCGAGAGCGCAGCTGCCAGATTCAAAGGATTGTAAGCAGCGGCTACGTGGTCGGCGTCGAAGAAGGGGCTGTGGCCGCCGATGGCGACGAATTGATCGGGGAAGCGCAAGCCGAGATGATAAGCCCAGAAGCCGCCGCGGGAGATGCCGCCGATGGCGCGCGCATCGCTAACAAGATAGCGCTCCGATACGATGGCCAGCAGGTCGAGCAGCACCCGGTCGTAGCTGTTGTCGCCAAAAGAATTGTCATTGGCCGCTTCCCCGCCGAAGGGCATGAGCACAATCATGGGCGGGGCCGCGCCCGCATGAATGGATGTCTCGAGCGATTGCAGGAAGCCCAGCAGCGCCCATTGCAGGTCGTCGGCGTTGGAACCGTGCAGCAACATCAGCAGCGGATATTGGTCGGCCCCGGAGCTGTAGCAGGGCGGCAGATAGATGTGGAATCTTCGTTCTTGATCGGCGCCCGGGTCGACATAAGTTTCGCGGGAGAGTGTACCCGCCTCGCCGCAGTCCACCGGTTGCGTTTGAACTGTTGCGGGCAGAAGGCAAATCAGAAGCAGGCAAAATGCCAGGCGCATAAGCTCTCCAATTCCGCGCAGCGTAGGCCGTTAGCGCGCAGAATCATATCACAATGCGATTGTATGGGGAGAGGAAGGTCAGTCTTCGCCGGCTATCTCGGCGAGACGGTAACCAACGCCGCGCACATTGACGATTAGGTCGATATCACCCAGGGCCTTTAATTTCCGGCGCAAATTGCTGACATGCGGACGGATGACTTCTCGGGCTTCTTCTTCATCGGTGACATAGCCACGAACTTCGCGGACCAACTCGTGACAAGAGGCGACGCGTCCGCGATGGGCAGCCAGGTAGAGCAAGAGGTCAAATTCGGTCGGCGTCAAGCTGGCGGATCTGTCGTCAGCCGCGACCTGATATTTGCCGGGCAAGACTGAAAGCGGACCCAGACTGATGACATTCCGATGCGCCGCCATTCCCGCGCCGCGTTGAGCCGGCGACGCCTCGCTCTCGTCGTCAATTTCGCCAGCGGCAAAAGCGACCTCGCGCGTCAAATCGGACACGGTACGCTCGATCGTATCAAGCAGTCGCCGCCGCCGTCTCAAGCTGCGGGCGGTCACGATGCCGCGCTCGACGCTGGCACGAATATCTTCGCTGGAGAATGGCTTGATCAGGAGATCACGAGCACCGAAGCGCAGCGCTTCAACTGCGGTTTCGACGCTGACGGATTCCGCCATGAGAATGACAATGCTGTCCTGCGAGCGCGCTCTGATGGCCTGCAACAAGTCGATGCCGCTCATGTCGGGCAGGTCGATTTCGGACAAGACGAGGTCAATGTCATCTTTGGCAAAGCGCTGAAGCGCCGCCTCACCGCTGCCCGCCTCGCCAACCAAATAGCCGACGCGTTGCAGCGCCTTGCTTACGGTATATCGACTGACGCCATCGCCGTCTACTAGCAAGAGCCGCATCAGCTGTCTCTCAGCCATCTTGAATGCCGGATCCGATACCTTGTGTCACCCTCAATTATAGCACCGGCGCGAATCCCGACGCCACGAGAATATAAGAAAGTAGAGCGGCGGCTAGTCGAGACAGACGGCGGTGGCCGAGCTTGCGCTCTCTGGCAAGGCATCCAGATGCGCCAGGCGCCAGGCGGGGCCGAGGCAGACGGCGACGATTTCGCCACCGGCACAGAGCAGCGGAATCTGATCGCGCAGGCGGCGAGGGATTTTTTGGTCAATCATCCAGTCTTTGAGCTTGCGCGAGCGTCCGCCCATACCCTTTGGCTTGAAGCGATCGCCCGCCCGGCGAGTCCGCAGTCGCAATTCGCAGCCGGCCGGCAGAACAAGCGCCACGCCCGTGTCGCAGTCGCCGGCTTCGGCGCAAACGCGAATTGAAAGTCCGCCTGTCTTAAGCGGTTTCTCAGCCCGCAAAACGCAGTCCATTTCGGCGGGAATAAGTCGATAGTCGCCTCGCGGTTCCTGGCTGCCCTTGCGCTGAATACGGATTTCGTCATAGACGATCCGCAGCTCGAGAGCGGCGCCGATATCGCGACGGGCGCCTGTGCGGGCAGATTGGCAAAAGGCGACCAGGTCCAGCGAAAGCTCATGGCTCAGTGATTCGCCGCCCGCCGCAAGTTGGCAGAAAACCCGACGCAGCAAGCGGCGCTGCAGAGCCGGATGCGCCGTTAAGAACAGTGGCCGGCTGATGCTGCAGCCCTCGTCCCAGCTGCTCAGGGCGACTTCGGCCAGATTTTCCAGTTGGCTAGCGACAAAGTCTTCGTCAACAGCGGCGGATTCCGCCAGGCGGTTCAGGGCGCTCACCACATCCGGATTCATGCGCGACAGCCTGTCCATTATTTCGTGACGCAGGAAGTTGCGTCCGAAGCTGGTATCCCAATTGCTTTCGTCTTGCCGGTAGACTAAGTCGTTCGCTTGGCAATACTGCTCCAATTCGGCGCGCGTGATCGTAAGCAGCGGTCGAAGCAATTGGAATTGCGGATGATCGGGCAGCGGAGACAAGAGCCGCATCCCGCCCAATCCGCGCAGGCCGCTGCCGCGAATGATATTCATGAGGACGGTCTCGGCCTGGTCATCGGCATGATGGCCGACGACCACGCATTGGCAATCTTCCTGCCGGGCAACCTGGGCCAAGAAGTCGTAGCGCGCGCGCCGCGCCGCCGCCTCAAGGCCCAGTCCCCAGGCCCGGGAAAGCCGCGGCACATCGACCTGATTCAGCGTAAATGGAAGGCCCCAATTCCGCGCCAATTGGCCTACGAAGTCCAAGTCTCCCTGGCCCGCCGCGCCACGCAGGCCATGATCGAGCGACGCGACGTGCAGCTCGACGCGGAGCGAGCCTCGCAGCTTGCATAGCATGTGAAGCAGCGCGACGGAATCGCAGCCGCCGGATACCGCTACGATGAGCTTGGCGCCGCCAGCGATGACCCCGCTTTTTTCCAGATTCTGTTCTACTCGCTCGAGAATCATGGCGTTGTGCTCTACGATTTGCCGACGACTCAACCTAAGCACTAATCATAACCTCGCGCTTATAACTTGGGAAACATAATAGATTCAGTGCTATATTGAGTTTAGGCGTACGCATGTGCCGCAATAGTTTGTGTGGCGTTGGCTTTGGTTCGCATTTGATTTTGCACGATTATGATATAATGCGGCGCGTACGCATCACGTCGAGGATTCATCAGTGCTAAGTCCCCTGGATTTCCTTTTCGGGCTATTCTCGCTCGACATCGGCATCGACTTGGGTACAGCGTATACCTTGGTCTACGTTCGCGGCAAAGGCATCGTCATCAACGAACCGTCCTTTGTCGCTATCGATCGCAAGACCCGAACTCCCATTGAAGTCGGCGCCCGCGCCAAGGAAATGTGGAGCAAAAACCCCAAAGACATCCTGATAGTAAGACCGCTGCGCGATGGTGTTATCAGTGAATATGAAATCACTGCGCGGATGTTGGATTATCTGATCAAAAAGGCGCATGAGCAGAGTTGGGTGCCGGTGCCGCGACCGCGGGTCGTTGTGGGCATTCCCAGCGGCGTTACGGAAGTCGAGAAGCGCGCGGTTATTGAAGCGACGCTGGATGCGGGCGCGCGCGAAGCCCATCTCATTGAGGAGCCGGTTGCAGCGGCGATCGGCGCCAACCTGCCGGTGCTCGAGACGCGAGGCAGCATGGTCGTCGACATCGGCGGCGGCACCACGGAAGTGGCTTTGTTCTCGCTGGGCGGCATCGTCATCAGCCGCTCGATAAGGGTGGCGGGCGACGAAATGGACGAAGACATCGTGCAGCATCTGCGCAACAAGCACAATCTGCTGATCGGCGAGCCGACGGCGGAGAAAGCCAAGATTGACATCGGCTCGGCCTATCCCCTGCCGCAGGAACGCACCTATATGGTCAAGGGCCGGAACTTGACGACCGGCCTGCCCGACTCGGTTGAGGTCAGTTCGATTGAGATTCGCGAGGCGATCGGCGGCTCGGTCAGCATCATAGTGGATACGGTGAAGGACGCGCTTGACGATACGCCGCCGGAGCTGGTCGCCGACTTGATGGAGAGCGGCATCACCATCGCCGGGGGCGGCGGTCAATTGCGCGGATTGGGCGAGCGGCTGCGCGAAGAGGTCAACATCCGTTCCTGGCTGGCGGACGATGCTATGACTTGCGTCGCGCGGGGCGCCGGCCGCGTGTTGGAAGACTACAATAATTTGCGCCGCTTGCTCACGGGCCCGGAACGCGGCAGCACCCGTCACTGACATCGCCTTTGGCAAACGGGCGCGTCCGGCGTCGCGGGTCGCGTGCAGGCTCTGATTACGTTCATAGCGGTAAACCCCATCCCCCGGCCCCTTGCCCCAGCAAGCTAGGGAAGGGGAGCCATGACGCAGCCGGACGCAAGGTATGTTGCGTGGGCAGCGGCATTGTGGCGCAGGAGTCTACAATAGTTCAGTCCCAAACTATGCTAGAATTATACTGTTCAAGCTAGTTTGAGGACGCAGGCTTGAGAACGCTCGGGCGCCCCAGCCGAATAATGCTGCTGTTGCTGATGCTGAGCCTCTGCGGAGGGTTAATTCTGCTGAGCGTCGCCGGCGCATTGACAACGGTAGAAGGCCTGGTCGCGGCGCCGCTTCACGGTTTGTCCGGCTTGTTTAATCGCCTGTCGCTGTCCATCAGTTCGACGCTTGAAGAACTCAACGACCTGGGGCAATTGCGCGAGCGGATCGCGGAATTGGAGGAGCAGTTGGCGCGGCGGCAGATCGAGTCCATCCAATTACGCGAGGCGGCGAGCGACTACGAGCGACTGATCGACCTCTTGACGTATACGTCGGCGCTGGAAAACCAGGAGTTTCTGACTGCGGACGTGATCGCGGTCGAGCAGACGGGAATCGCCCGCAGCGTCATCATCAATCGCGGCACGCGCGATGGCATCGCGGTGGGCATGCCCGTCACCACAGACCTGGGGCTGGTGGGACGCATCATTAACGTCAGCGCCAACGCCGCGCAAGTTCGGCTGATCAACGACGAAAACAGCGCGGTCAGCTCCCGGCTGCAGACGTCGCGCGCGCACGGCAGCATCATCGGCCAGGCATCGGGCGTGCTGCGCCTGACCATGGTTGACCTGGACGAAGAAATACGCCAGGGCGATCTGGTAATTACATCAGGTCTCGGCGGCAATTTCCCGGCCGACATCGTGGTGGGCCAAGTGACAAGCGTGCGCCAGTTCGAGTTCGAGCTTTTCCAGGAAGCGGAAGTCCGCAGCCTCATCGACTTTGAAACGCTGGAGTTTGTGCTGGTGATCACCAGTTTTGAGCCAATTGATCTGACGATATTCGAGCAGACGGGCGACAACTGATATGGGGCGCTATCTGTCCATAGTGGTCTTGGGTCTGTCAGCGGCCTTGTCGGCAAGCATCATTCCGCATGCGATTACCTTTCTGGTCTCGCTAGTCGGCAACTTTATTCCCATGCTCGAGCAGACACGGGGCCAGCTGAACCTGGTCATGCTGTTTGTGCTGTGCTGGTCCGTCCGCGCTGAAGTGACGGAGAGTTTAATCTGGGCGCTGGTCGGCGGCCTGGCCCTCGATTCGCTGTCGATCTTGCCGCTTGGCGCGACATCGGCAGTCCTGATTTTATTCGCCTTTTTAGTCAACAGCGTGGCGCGGCAGCTATTCCGCGTGCGCATTCTGTTCCTGGCCGCAATTACGCCGATAGCCACCATCGTTTTGACGCTCTATACCCTGTTCGCGTTGGCGCTAACGGGGCTGAACTACGACTTTTTCACCGTGCTGCGCCTCGTTCTCATCCCGTCGATACTTTACAACCTGGCGGCTGTAATACCGGTGTATGGAGTGGTCCGCCTTATTCAGCGGAGGCTGGAAGGCGGATTGCAGATTGCGCCGCAGAGCTTGGCGCCAGGACCTAACGCGATGGCTCAAGAATGAAATCAAACCGATTGATCCCCTTTCAAACTTGGCGTCTGACATTCTTTCAAGCGGTCATATTCGCCGTATTTCTCATCTTCGCAATTCGCATGTACGAATTGCAGGTTGTTCGCCAAAGCGATTATCAGGTCAAAGCTGACGAAAACCGTCTGAAAGATCTGCCTATCGCCGCCAGGCGGGGCGCCATTTTCGACCGCAACGACAGACGGCTGGCCTTCAACGTTCCGGCCTTCAACGTGACCATCATTCCGGCGCAACTGCCGGGCGATGAAGAAGCGGAGCTGGCCGTCTACAATCGGCTGTCGGCCTTGGTCAACGTCCCGCCCACGCGTGAAATCGCCGAGCAAGCCAGTCGATTCGTCCGAAGCATACAAGAGTTGGTGCAAGAAGGCGCCGGCATCGAGCCTTTTCGGCCGGTCATCGTCGCGCAGGACGTACCGCAACTGGTCGCCATGCAGATTCTGGAGGAGCGCATCTACATGCCCGGCGTCGATGTCGAAGCGGTCGCGGTGCGGGAGTACCCTACCGGCGAGTTGACGACGCACGTCATCGGTTATATGGGGCCGATCCCGGCTGAAGAGGCTGTGGAATTGCGGGCGCAGGGCTACGATCCCGCCTTTGATCGAATAGGCTACGAGGGAATCGAGCGTTATCTGGAGGGCCGGCTGGCGGGCGTCCGCGGTACGGTTTTGCGCGAAGTGGATGTGGCCGGCGAAGTGGTCAGAGTGATCGACCAAGTAGAGCCGATTCCAGGGCAAAATGTACGACTGACCATCGACACGGAATTGCAGGCTTTCGCGCAGCAAGCGCTGATCGATCAACTGCAGGAATTGAATACCTTGGTTGGGCGCACGGTCTCGCGTCAAGGCGTTGTCATTGCGATGGATCCGCGCACGGGCGAGATTCTGGTTCTGGTCAGCTACCCCAGCTACGACAACTCGCGCTTCGCTCGCGCAATTGACGGGGAATATTATCTCGAAATCGTCAATGATCCCCTGCGGCCGCTGGTGAATAATACGATCAAGAGCAAATACCCGCCGGGCTCGGTCTGGAAGGTGATAACGGCGGCCGGGGTCCTGGAAGAAAATGTCGTCGATCCGAACACGCTGCTTCTGGACGAGGGGCAAATTCTGGTCGAGAATCGTTACGCGCCCAACGACCGGGCCGCCTCGCAGCGCTTTGTCTGCTGGCTGCGCGAGGGACACGGGCGCGTCAACATGATCAACGGCATCGCCTGGAGCTGCGATGTCTATTTCTACCAGATTGGCGGCGGCAATCCGAATCTGTCGGCGCGGACGATTCGTCCCGGTGGATTGGGCATCGACGATCTGTTTCGTTACGGAACGGCCTTTGGCATCGGCAGCGAACTCGGCATAGAGCTGCCTTTTGAGAACCCCAATCGCATGCCGGACGAAGACTGGAAGCGCCGCAACGAGGGCGAAAGTTGGTCCACCGGCGACACCTATAACGCCGCTTTTGGGCAGGGCTACGTGAACGTCACGCCGCTGCAATTGCTGGCGTCAGTCGCGGCCACAATCAATGGCGGCGTCCTGTATCAGCCGACGGTCATCCGCGAGTTTCTCGATGAAGAGAGACAGGTCATTGACCCTTTCGAGCCGCATGTGCTTCGTACGCTCAATCGCGAGATGATGCAGCCGGGCGAAGAGCTCACCCTGCTCTTGCTGGAAGACATGTTGATGAAGCGGGAATCCAGCCTGGCTTGCGTCTGCGAAAGCGACTCGCAGTGGTACGATCCCAACCGCTGTGACCCAGAGGGCTATCGCAACACCGTCGATCTCAATCCCGATCCCGGCATAGAAGACTTGCATAGCTACCGAATCCACATCCCGCTGAATTACAGTTTTAACGGTTCAGTGTGCCAGCCGGTTCGATTCCGCGCCCCGAGCGAGCCCTACATTCCGGCGTTTGTGACCCACGAAACGCTGGCGCTGGTCCGCGAAGGGATGCGCGAGGCGGTGATCGGCGAAGGCGGAACAGCTCAGCCGGCGGCGCTGCCTTTTGTCGAAGTCGCGGGCAAGACTGGAACAGCCGAATACTGCGACGATATCGCCCGGCCGCTCAATCTTTGCGTGCCCGGCCAGTGGCCCTCGCACGCCTGGTACACTGGTTACGCGCCCTACGACGACCCGGAAATCATCATCATCGCATTCGTCTACAACGGCGGCGAAGGCTCGGCAACTGCCCTGCCGATAGTGCGCAAAACCATGGAAGAGTATTATCGCTTGAAGGCTGAACTGGGCGAAAACTCTCTCGACGGTCTGGCGCCGGCAGGAGAAGCCTAGCGTGAAGTTGCTTACCTCAGAGCGGCGCAATTTGCTGCGGACCTGGGGCCCGGCGTTCATGGCCGCGGGCGCCTCCTGGCTGCTGCTGATGACAATTGGGGAGACGCCTTTGGCGCGAGCTTGCGGGTTGTCGCTGGCCATACTGGGCGTGACGGCGAGCATGAGGCCGATGGGTTTCGTCGCCTCAACCGCAGGGGGACTGACGCTGGCGCTTTGCCCGGTGTTCTGGTCACAGACGGGTGGCGGCGCAACGGAGCCGGCGACCATCGTCATTGCCGCAGCCGCCGCTTTCTTCGCGATGCTTGCCAGCGCGATCCTGCTAAAACGCCGGGACGTGGGCATTGGGCTGGGCATCGGCGTGTTTGTCATCCTCTTCTGGAGCCAGATCGGCACCTCACAGAGCCTGAGGCTAACCGGGCTAGTCAGCGCCTGGCTGCTTTACCTGCTTGTTGACATGATTATGCTGACTAATCCCAGGCCGGGCATCAAGCCGGCTGTGGCGCCGAAGCCCTGGCAACCTTTGGGTCTGCTGCTGCTCCTGGCCATTGGCTCGGTCAACGATCCGCTGGTTGTGCTATTTGCGCCGGCAATTTTGCTGGCGCTTTTTCTCTCGTACGCTCGTCTGCCCGCCTGGTTCTGGCTGGCGCTGATGCTGACGGTTTTCGCGGGTCTCGCACTGCTCGCGCGTACCTACATCATGACGGCGACGCCGGTCGTCAACATATGGGGCTGGCGGGAAGCGACGCGCTGGATCGAGCTGGGGCAACTTGTCATCGCGCAATTCAGCGTGCTGGGCATCGCGCTCGGCGTCATTGGTCTGGCTCGGCTGGCGCGCTGGTACCCGCCACTGGGCGTCGTCACCATGTTCGCTTACGCTGCCTTCGTGGTCTTTGGCTTGGTTTACCTGGGCCGCAACCGTGAGATTTTGCTGTTGCCGCTGATGATAATCCAGGTCATGTGGATGACCTACGCGATTAATACCTTCGGCCAGTGGGTAAACAAATCGCTGGCGAATGACGCTGGTTTATGGATTCATGTAGTCTCGGCAGTTTACTTCATGGTTCCGGCAATTCTGCTGCTGAACATCCTGAATCCCTAAGGAAATCGCTACCCATTTGCGGACGCCTCCGCTATCGGCCCAAGTCATTGTTCTAATCGCTGCAAGTTCTACGCAATTGACGGCTCGCGTACCCTGCAGATTATTCAAAAACGAGTATATTGGATTGAAGGTTATCCGCCATGCCGCGCGCAGATGTGGAAGAATCCCAGCATGCAAGAAGAACTAATCGCCATCAAAGGCGTAAATGACGGTTTGCTTATTGCGCTCAGCACGACCGAGAAATGGCAAATGGTCACGGATCATCTGGCCGCGCGCATTGACGAAAAGGCGGACTTTTTCGCCGGCGCCAATATTACGATTCAGCTTGGCGCAAGGCCGGTGCCGAAATACGAGCTCAGTTCGCTGAAGGCGCTACTGGAGCGGCGCGGCCTGACGCTTTCGCTGGTGCAAAGCGAGAGCGAAACGACGCGCAATTCCGCGAGCGCTTTGCAGGTGGCGACCGAGAATAGCCGCGGATGGGAGGCGCCGACCCCTGCGCCGATTCCGCAAGAAACGTCGCCGGTAAATCCGGAAGAATCGGGAACGTACGGCACGCTGTTTCGGCGCACGCTGCGCTCCGGCAGGACGATCCACAGCGAGGGGCACATTGTCGTATACGGGGACGTCAACCCGGGCGCCAAGGTTATCGCCGCGGGCGACATCGTTATATGGGGCAAACTGCGCGGTTATGTGCACGCCGGCGCCATGGGCGACGAATCGGCGGTGGTCTGCGCCCTGGATATGAGCCCGAGCCAGCTGCGGATTGCCGGCCATCTGGTGACTTCCCCGCCCGGCAAGCGCAAAGATGTCATGCCGGAAGTCGCGTTCATACGAGACAATCAGATTATCGTGGAAGCCAGGGATTGAACCGAGAAAGGACGCCGAATGGCAGGGAAAGTTGTAACGATTTCATCAGGTAAGGGTGGCGTCGGCAAGACCACCGCTACCGCCAATCTTGGGATTTCCCTGGCGAGCCTGGGCAAGAAAGTTGTCGTCATCGATGCCGATATCGGCCTGCGCAACCTGGATGTCATCATGGGCTTGGAGAATCGCATTGTTTACGACCTGGTCGACATAGTCGAGGGCCGGAGCAAATTGCGGCAGAGCATGATCAAGCACAAGAAGTTTGAAGACTTGTTTCTGATCCCCGCCGCGCAGACGCGCGACAAAATGGCCGTCAGCCCGGAAGATATGGTCAAGCTGACTGACGAATTGCGCGAGGAGCATGATTTTGTCTTGATCGATTCACCGGCGGGCATAGAACGCGGATTCCGCAACGCGCTGGAACCGGCCGATGAAGTGCTAATCGTGACCAATCCGGAAGTGTCGGCCGTGCGCGATGCCGATCGCATCACCGGCCTGATCGAGGCGGCGGAGAAGGGACCCGGCCGTCTGATCCTCAACCGCATAAAACCCGCATTGGTCAAGAAAGGCGAGATGCTGTCGTCGGACGATGTGTTCGACATTTTGGGCCTCTCGATCATCGGCATCATACCGGAAGACGAGCTGGTGCTTTCGGCATCCAACAGCGGCGTTCCGGTGACCTTGAACACGGAATCCAGAGCCGGCATGGCGTTCAACAATGTGGCGCGAAGGCTGACCGGGGAAGACGTGCCCTTTATGAATCTCGAAGACAATCCCGGGATTTTCCGGCGCTTAGTCAGACTAATCGAAGGTCTTTAGAGACCGTCATCATTCACGACATAATCAGCAGCGGCTACCAGTAAAGGATTTACCCATGACCAGCCTCTTAAATCGTTTATTTGGACGCGGCAAGAAAGGCAGCGGCGCCACCGCCAAGAACCGGCTCCATTTCGTGCTCCAACACGACCGCATCAACCTGCCGCCCGAACGCATGGACGACATGAAACGGGAGATTCTGGCGGTGATCGTCAAGTATCTGGTCGTCGACCAGGAGCGGGTGGAAATCGCCCTGGAGCAGCGCGATCGCAGTCATAGCAAGCTGGTGGCCGAGATTCCTTTCGCCAAGGAGAAACAAGTCCAAATTGAGCTGGGGCCCGAAGTCGCGGCTAGCGACTCAAATGGCGCTGATTCAAATGGCGCGGGGAAAGCGTCTACAGAAGTCAGGGACGAAGACCTGCGCGAAGATGAGCCCGCCGACAGCGAAGTCGGCGAGCCTGCCGCTGAGCTCGATGAAGCAGCCGAGCCAGACAGCGATGACGAAGACAAGGGAAACAAGAAAAGCTAGTTCCTTTGTCGCAGCGCGTTTCCAAGCGGATCATATTTGCGACGCCGCAACCGGGCTGCGCAAGAACCGGCGCCTGTGAATACCCTCCACCCTTTTTGCCCGCTACGCATTCTGTATAATTGACGCTTAGCTTGCCCACTATAAACCGCCTGCAAAATGGACCAAGTCAGTATTTGGCGCCGCTTCGATTATGTGCTATTTGCCGCCACAGTCGCTCTGGTCGTCTTCGGCATCTTGATGATCGATAGCGCCACGCAGGACGCGATAGACGACGACATTATCAGCCGTGTGCCGGATCAAATCAGATTCGCTATTATCGGCTTCGCGGTGGTCGTGGTAGTGGCCGCGATCGATTATCGTCTGTTGGGCGGCATCAGCATGTGGATTTACGCCGCCATGATCATCCTGCTGCTGCTGGTGCAAGTCTTTGGCGTGGAAGGGGCCGGCGGCGCCAAGCGCTGGCTGAATGTCGGCATCCGGCTGCAGCCCTCGGAAATCGGCAAGATCATGATGATTATCACGCTGTCGCAGTACCTGGCCCAGCGCTATTTGCAGCTGGACAGGCTGTCGACGGTGCTGCGCAGCATGTTGCACATGGCGGCGCCGGCGGCGTTGATTTTTTTTCAGCCCGACCTCGGGACGACCATCGTGTTTCTGGTGATCTGGGCCGTGATTATCTGGTCGGCCGGCTTGCGGCTGCGCCATATCGCGCTCTTCCTCAGCGCCGGGCTGATCATTCTGATTGCCGTATTCCCGCTGTTGCCGCCCTACCAGCGACTTCGGGTGGAGACCTTTCTGGCGCCTGATACGGAATCGGACGCCTACTACAATATCAATCAGGCGCTGATCAGCATTGGATCGGGCGGCGTTTTGGGCAAGGGTTACTACGTCGGCTCTCAGAATACCGGGCGTTTCCTGCGCGTACGCCATACCGACTTCATATTCAGCGTGATCGCGCACGAGTTTGGCATGGCCGGGGGCGTCGCTCTGTTGGGCATGTTTGCCATCGTGCTCATGCGCATATTAAAAGGCGCGAGAGAAGCCAGCGATCCGCTAGGCAGCATGATCTGTTTCGGGGTAGCCGCCATGATCTTCTTTCAGACGACTGTGTCTATCGGCATGAATCTCAATCTGCTGCCGGTGACGGGGCTGACGCTGCCCTTTGTCAGTTCGGGCGGGACGTCCCTGCTGTTTACCATGGTGGGCATCGGCCTGGTGCAAAGCGTCATTGTGCGGCGTCGGCGCCTCAGCATCTGAGGCCTGCCGCCAAGTCTAACGGTCCGCAAACATGTTAAGGAGTTGCAACTGTGAGCATTCGCTCTGAGGTCCCGGTGCGGACGCGCTACGCCCCTAGCCCAACCGGTCCGCAACATATCGGCGGCATCCGCTCGGCGCTGTTCGGCTGGCTTTTTGCCCGTCACCACGGCGGACAATTTATTCTGCGCATCGAAGATACCGACCAGAAGCGCAGCGTGCCCGGTTCGCTCGAGCGCATCCTGGAGTCCTTCGAATGGCTGGGGATGGATATCGACGAGGGACCCCACGTTGGCGGAAAATTCGGGCCCTACATTCAGTCCGAGCGCTTGGAGCTGTATCAGACCTGGGCGAAGCGGCTGGTCGAGCAAGGGACGGCCTATAAGTGTTTTGCCACCTCCGAGGAACTGGCCGAGATGCGCGCGTCCGGCGGCGGATATGATCGGCGCTATCGAGACATTTCGGCGGAGCAGGCCGACAAACTGGAAGCCCAGGGCAAGCCTTATGTCATCCGCTTCAAGATGCCCTTGAGCGGCCAGACGACCGGCGTCGACATGATTCGCGGCGATGTCGTCTTTGAAAACGCCCAATTGCAAGACGCGGTTCTGCTGAAATCAGACGGTTTTCCCACCTATCATCTGGCGCATATCGTCGATGACTATCACATGAAGATTTCGCATGTGACGCGCGCGGTGGAATGGCTGCCCTCCTTCCCGCTGCATATTCGAATCTGGGAGGCCCTGGGCTGGCAGAAGCCGGAATTCGCCCATCTGCCCGTACTGCTCAACCCCAACGGCAAGGGCAAGCTCAGTAAACGCAAGCAGCAATTCGCCGCCGATGGAAAGAGCGTGCCCGTGCTTGTGCATGAATTCATCGACGCGGGATATCTGCCCGAAGCGGTAATCAATTTCTTGACCAATATCGGCTGGAATATCGGCGACAATCGTGAGCTGTTCACCACGCTGGAAGCGATTGAACGCTTCCAGCTCAAAGACGTCAACCCGGCCAACAGCGCCTACCCTATCGCCAAACTGGACTGGCTCAACAGCCAGTATATCCAGGATGCCGCGATTGACGACTTGGCGCGGCGACTCAAGCCGGTGCTGGAAGCAGCGGGTTACGCGGTCGATGTGGACTTGCTGCGCCGCGTCGTGCCGCTGCTGCAAGTGCGGCTGAAGACGCTGAATGACGTCGTCGCCATGGCTGGTTTCTTTTTTGCGGATTGGCAGGCATTTGAAGCGCCAGCATGCGAAGTCTTGATCCAGCGCAAGATGGATAGCGCCGCTACCGCGACCGTGCTGAGCGGCGCCATCCCCGTGCTGCAGCGCTTGGACGATTTCGGCGGCGAGACTCAGCACAGCGCTATGGCGGCATACGCCAAAGACATTGGATACAAAAACGGCCAGGTATTCGGCTCCTTGCGCGCGGCGGTAACTGGTCAGCGCGTATCGCCGCCGACCTTTGAAACGATGGAGATACTGGGCCGAGCCGAGTCCATCCGCCGCATTGAGCTGGCGCTGCAAGCGCTGAAGGAACGCGCCTGACAAGCGTTCGCGGCTGGCGTTGCCGTTGTCAGCGCCACGAAAGGGCTAGCGGTGTTTGCAGCGCAAGTCTTGAATCATGGCGCTTTCGATGTTAGCATTGTGGTCAATCGGTGGGAGATAGTTTAATTGGCAAAACAGCGGACTCTGGATCCGCCATTCCTGGTTCGAGTCCAGGTCTCCCAGCTTAATTCGCGACCCGGTTTGCAGCCGGGTCGTTTGTATTCCGGGCGCTGGCGGAGTGGTATCCGCTGCAGTTACGCGACCGAAAGCACGACCAGCTCCACCCACTTGCGGAACTCTTCGTGCTGGGCGTTGTAAAGCAGGCGCGTCCGCAGCGGTAGACCCAACCACATATACGACAGCTTTCGGCGCTCCTCGCGCGTGGTGCGATCAACGATTTCGCGGTACCAGCCCGGAAAGCGCAAGAATATCTCCGGGTGTTCCAGGATATTGTCGCGCACACGCCAATACAGCATAAAGAAGAACACAAATGCGAAGATGCCCAGGAGCACCAGAAGCGATGAAGGAACAAGCAGAGTAAAGATCAAGTAAGCCAGCACCAGCCCCCACAGGCAGGAGTCAAACAGCGGGCTGAACCCCACTTCGTCGCCGTATTGTTGAAAGGCGGACAGGATTGGCTCTTTGTAGAAGCCCAGCGTAATCAAGCAGGCGCGCAGGAAGAGTAGCGACACCGCAAACATTACCAGTGGCAGTATGGTCATCATTGAATGAGTCCCGCGCCTTCTATCAGGCAATCTATAGCGACATTATCAATCGGTCGAGCCCGCGCTTGCGGAATTCGCAATCCTGAAACCGTGGCGCAACTCTCCCGGCACGCGCGCCTCCAGGCGAGCATCGGGAAAGCGCGTACAAGGCAGGGGCGCCTGCCAACATTGCGTCCCGTCCCCGCTGGGTACATTAAGCTGAAGGCCGCTGTTTGTCACGTATTGATCGTAGGGTATGGGCCAGTGATCATAGAAGCCGTCATCCGGCCCGGCCGTCAGCGGGTAACTCTGACGCCCGACGATGAGAAGAGCGACGTACAAAAGACAGAGCAACATCAAGCCATATACGGCGATGATGCGCAGACGAAAAGCAACACTCGACCATGCTTCAAATGCCAGTATCACGGAAAGCGCGGCCAGGCTCCATAAGACGTAGCGCACATATTTGGGCTCGGGGAAAGTGAAGAACCAGAAAATCAACATGATGAGCAAGGGCGCCAACGCTAAGAGGCCGGGACCATAGTAAGAAGCCTTTTGCCGGTTACGCAATCTGCCCGCAGCATACAATCCCAGCGCTCCCACAGATATCATCGACGGCAGCATAGCGGGCATAATATTGCGCGCAAATTTCTGAATCCATGGTCCCAACCAATCCCAAGATCCTAGCACGTCGGCTTGGGCGCCGCCGCGAATACGGGTGTTTGTCGACATAGTACGCTGCCTATTTAGCAGCTGCTCATACGGAATAGCCCAGTCCACATTCACTCTGCCCACCGTCTGTGGAAAGGCAATATAACCGCTGGAAACCACACCGCGGGCCAACCAAGGCACAATCGTGACGCCGGCCAATATCATGGTCAGCCGCAGGAGCCGGGAAGCGCGCTCGCGATCCCGGCGATAACCACCCCGTTTCAGCCAAACGATAGCGACCGTTGCCGCAACCGCCAGGCCGAATACGATGAAGGTCTGTTTTATGGTGAATCCCAGGAGAATCAGAATCGCCAAGCGCAAAATCAGATAGTGATTGTCGGATTCCTGGGAACTCCAGCCCTGGAGGAAATCCAGCATGTACGCCACGCAAAGGAAGCCGACCAGGTCAACGACCGTATCGGTCAAGAAATGGGTTATGCCGCTCCAGCCTACGGTGTAAAACAGCAGGTACGGTATGGTCAAGGTGAAAAGTATCCACGACCAGCGAATTGTGCCCACAGACTGACAGTTGCGTAGATTCAGAGCCGATTTTACCGCCTGCGCCAGATATGCCATCAGCAGCAAGCCGGTAGCGATATGATGCGAACGTCCGGACCAGATCAACGCGTCAAGCAAGGCGTCGTACAGATAGACTGAGTGATTGAATGCCAGGGACGAGAACAGGTTACCCAGCCCTGGCACTATAGGAAAGGCGTCGATCCACATCACGGCCTGGATGTCGCGGAAGCCGGTGTCGTATGCAGTCGGCATAGCGAGCGCCCGATTTGACAGCCACAGGGCCAGCAGCGCCATGGTTAACAGGTAGGCTCGGTCGCTTCGCAACTGAGCCAACAGGCCTGCGGCAGATTCTCGCTGATTGAACAGCTGAAACAGCGCAACCGCGGAGAGAATCAGCAGAATCATCTCGTTAACGGGAAAGACGAAGTGCCAGATCTGCAACACGGCAATGCTCAGCGCCCAGCCCAGCCAGAAGCTATCCAGCCAAACCCGACCCGACGCGGGGCGTTTTCCAAGCAGCTTCAATATCAACAGACCGAGCCCGCTGAAAAGCAGGAACAATAGCGCCCAGCTCAGCAACACCTGCGACATCGGCGCGATAAGGTCCAGCAACAAGGTCGAGCCCTCCAATATGACCAGCCAAGTACGTTATCCCCTGCGGAAACCCCATTATAATGTCAGATAAATCATCGTGCGATTATGATTTGTACAGGCGCGATGCGGACATTTCGACAAAGAGGCTAGCGGGTGATTGATGTCCTACGACACATTGATAGAGCCTGTTGAGGGTCCGCGGATGGCCTTCATTCAAGATGCGGATGCCGACGCAATTGCCGAAAATTTGGTGGCCTTCGCCAATACCGAAGGCGGCACAATCGTCGTCGGCGTCAATGCCGACGGCTCGCCGGCGCGGGAGCTTCTGGCGAAGGATAAGATCGAGCGCACACTGGGCCGGGCCGATGATCTGTACAATCCGCCGGTCGTCATCGATGGCTGTGATGCCATCCGACTGAAACCAGCGGGCAGCAATGCGACTCGGCATGAAGCTGAAGGCGAAAATGCCGGGAACAATTCCGCGCGCGTTGAGCCGCTGATACCGGCGTTTTCGATACGCGTTCCGCGCAGCACCGAGTTACACGCCCTGGCCGACGGCCGCGTTCTCATTCGCAGTGGCGCGGTCAACCGGCCCTTGGGCGGGCAGGAAATATTGCGCCTGGCCAGCGCCAAGAATACCGGCGACTTCGAAACCGAAGCCGTGCCCGGCGCCACGACTGACGACTTCAGTCGCGAGATAATCGACGAGTACCTGGAAAAGCGCGCCGAGCGCACCAAGCGCGTTCACAGCGGCGAGATCAACCGGCTGCTGGCGGAGATCGGCGCGATTACGGCCGATGGAAAGCCCACGGTCTGCGGTCTGCTGCTCTTCAGCGATTATCCGCAGCGCTGGTTGCCGCAGAGCAGCGTGGTCTTCGCCCGATTCGTCGGCACGACGCCGCGCGGCGAGCACGGCCTGGCTGGTTATACACGCCGCGAAGAGATCACGGGCTCGGTCCCCCGCCTCATTGAAGCGACCTGGAACCTCGTCTGGAGCGAGATGGCGATCAGCGCTGTCGTCAAGGGTTTGGAGCGCGAAGAGACATTTGAGTACCCGCAATTCGCCGTGCGCGAAGCCTTGGTCAACGCCATCTGCCACCGCGATTATCGCTTGCGCGGCCGCCGCATCGAAGTGCGCATGTTCTCCGACCGCCTGGAGGTGATATCACCCGGCGGACTGCCCGGCTTCATCACCGTGGAAAATATCAAGCACGAACACTTTTCGCGCAATCCGCGTCTGGTCGGGGGATTATTCCATTGGGGCTATATCGAGGAACTTGGACTGGGCATCGACCGGATGATGGAGGTCATGGAACAAGCCGGGCACTCCCCGCCGCGATTCGACGCCCGACCCTATAGCTTCGCGGTGGCTTTGCACAACGAGCGCATAAGACCGAGAGTTCCCGAATGGTCGCGCGATACCAATCACCGTCAGGCCCGCGCCTTACAATACGTCCGGGACAAGGGCTCGATTACCAACCGTGAATACCGCAGCTTGATACACTCGGTTTCGGCGGAGACCTTGCGGCTGGATTTGGCGGATCTGGTGGAGAAGGGCTTTCTCAACAAAGTGGGCGCGAACAAAGGCACGCATTATACGCTGCGCGAAAGGGTTGCGGACAAATAAGCGCAGAAGGCGAAAAGCGCGCCGCAGCACGCCCTGGACTGTCAAACTGAGGCTACTTGCTGGCTAGCGGCGTTCCTTGAGACGAGCGGACTTTCCGCGACGATCGCGCAGATAGTAAAGTTGAGCCCGGCGCACCTTGGCCCGGCGCAAAATCTCGACCTTTTCGACGCGCGGGCTATGCAATAAGAAGGTGCGTTCAACGCCGATGCCATGGCTGGCGATGCGACGCACGGTAAAGTTGGCTTCGTTGCCGCCTTTGCGCGCCCGGATCACGACACCCTGAAATACCTGAACCCGCTCGCGAGTTCCTTCGACGATACGCACGTGAACTTTCACGGTATCGCCCGATTCAATCTTGGGATGCCGATTGTTTTTGGCAACCAGCGCTTGCATCAATTCCTGGCTCATGGCGGCGCGCCCTCACAAAAATGCGCCCGTAGGCACTTTACTGTCAATCAGAAGTTGGCGCATTGTAGCACAGCGGCGCAAGACTCGGCAAGGGCAAGCAATAGTCCTGGAGATTCCTCACGATCATAGCCGTAGCCAGCGCGATTGCCGGCGCCGGGGCTTAGGGGAGCTGCAATACCTGGCCGGCGATTAAGTTGTCGACATTGGCGATATCGTTCAGGGCAGCGAGGACTTCCACGGTCGTGCCAAAGGATGTGGCGATCTCAAACAAGGTGTCGTTCTGCTGCACGGTGTAGGTTTGGCTGGGCGTGGCCTCGCCGGCCAGTTGCGCGCTAAAAGCCGCCGAAGGATCGGTTTGCGCGTTATCCAGAAGGGACGCTTGCGCTTGCTCGACCAGGGCGCTGCGCGTGTCATCAATGCCGGCGATCTCAAGTTCCGCCGGTTCACTGGTCGCAGGAATGATCGCTGGATCGAGCGTAGCGGTCGGAATGGATGTGGGGGGCGGGATAAAGCCGGTCGTGCCACAAAGTGGAATAGTGATATGTTGTCCCACGGCGATGCGATCCGGGTTGTCGATTCCGCTTGCTGCGGCAATGGCGTCGACCGTTACCCCGTATGCCAACGAGAGCTGGAACAAGGTATCGCCGGCGCGAATCTCATGCACACAGTCTTGCCCCGGCGGAATAGTCGCGCGCGGCTGTGGAATGGCCGTCGCTTGGCCGGCCGGTATCGCGCCAGCTGTGGTACCGCTTTCTGCCGAGGACAGATCTCCAGCGACTGCTTGTGTTTGCAGGGCGATCAAGGCCGTTGCCGTAAGCGCGAACTGATCGGCTACCGGCTCTATCGCTTGCGGCTCGGTCGCCGCCGGTTCCAGGGCAACGGTGGGTGGCAGCGCTGTCGGCTCTTCTTCTTGCACTGCGGTCGGCGATGGATATTCGCGCGCAACAGGCTGATTTTGGATCGCCTCAGACGTATCTCGAAAACACGCTGTCGTAAGCAGCGCAACAGCGACCAGCAGCAGCATGAGTTGATAGCGCCAGGAAAAGTCAGACATCAATCGGCTACTCCTCATCACAGAAGCGATCAACCACACTGCTATTCTCTCCGTCGTCATACGCAATTGACGGAGACGCTAAGTACATCCCTGCGGTTCATTATAGATACAGTCGATATATCGGACAAACGAGAATGGGACAGTATTTGAGGTATTTATTCGATTGCGCCGGATTTCATGTTATCAAGAAATAAGCCCAGCGGAGGCGGCTGCAAGAATCAACAAGCCGGCAAGAATGCGATAGCAGCCGAATACAACAAAGCTGTTTTTGGATAAGTATCTCAAGAGCCAGTCGATAGATATCCAGGCAAAGACTGCCGACAGCGCCGCGCCAAGCAGCAGTAAGAACAGTTCGCCGGCGTCAAGCGTGTGAATAACAGTCGCCAGGCGATAAAGCGTGGCGCCGCCCAAGAGCGGGATAGCCAAGAAAAACGAGTATTCTGTCGCTTGTCGGCGGTCCAGCCCGGACAAGATGCCGCCGATAATGGAGCTGCCTGAACGCGACACGCCCGGAATCAGAGCCAGTACTTGCACCAGGCCGATCGTCAGCGCCTGTTTCAACGTAATCTGAGTGACACTGCCTTGATCGCTCTCACGTAGCTGAAAGTTTGGCAGACGCTCAACCAGCAAGAAGACAACTCCGCCTGCAATTAGTGAGACGGCCACTATTTGAGGCGAGAATAGCACTTGCCCGATGCGCTCCCCAGCCAGGAAGCCTAGCGCTGCGGCGGGCATACAGCTGAGCGCCACCAGTGACCAGAAGCGACGGACCGTCGGCGATGAGGAAAGTTTTTCCGAGTGCCCGTACAGGGTCTTGCGGTAGTAGATCACAACCGCCACGACCGCGCCGAACTGAATGAATATCTCGAATACTGCGCCCATGCCATTCAGGCCCAGCAGCGATTTGCCAACAATCAGATGGCCGGTTGATGATATCGGCAGGAACTCGGTTACGCCTTCGACGAGCGCCAGGATGATAACTTTGATGATGTCTTCGGTCATAAGCAGGGTTGCATGCCAGTCATATAGTGGTCAGGATGGCTCAGGCCGCGCCGAAGAGACGACTGCCCAGCAGGAGTCCCAAGGCGACGCCTAGCAAGCACAAGACATAATTCAGGATCGCATTAAGTATTAGCAGCGCAATCTTGCCGTCGTTCGCCAAGGCGTAACTCTCGTTGGCAAAAGCCGAAAAGGTGGTGAAGGCGCCAAAGAACCCGCTGCCTATAAGAAGGCGCAGTTGGGGCGAGAGGCCAGTTCGCGCGCCGAACCAGACGCCAAAAAGCGCCAGCCCAAATGAACCGACGACATTGACAAGCAGGGTTCCGTAGGGGAAAACGCCCAGTACCGGCGTCAATACCTGGTTCGAGCCGAGCGTGAGCAGGTAGCGGACGTTAGCGCCGAAAAAGCCGCCGACGCCGACGTATAGCAGGCTCTCCATTGTCATTCCTCGCCGCGAATACTAACAATCTTACGTTAGTCTACAGGCGCTGCGAACGAGCCGCAAATCGCCAGAGATCTTGACGATTTTCTGCCCTTGTGTCGGTTGCGCCGTGCATCACTTAGCGATGTGCTGTACACTGACGCTCCACATTCGAGGCTGCCAATGGATTACATCAGACTTCTCCGCAGCAACCATGATTTCGCTAAGCTGTGGGCGGCGCAACTCGTTAGCTTGTTGGGCGATTGGTTCAGCACAATCGTCGTCTCAGCCTTGATAATTACCTACACCGAGGGCAGCGGTTATCAGGGCATCGCAGTCAGCGGTTTTCTCATCGCCAGAATGCTGCCGCCGCTGCTGGCGCGGCCCTGGGCGGGTGTGCTGGCGGATCGCTTTGATCGCAAGCGGCTGCTCATTATCAGCGACCTGCTGCGCGCGGCCGCTGTTTTGGGCCTGCTCTTCGCCTCGCAGAGCCCGGATTACCTGCCGCTTATTTACGTGCTCGTCATCGTACAGTTCATGATTTCCTCGGTTTTTGAGCCGGCGCGCAACGCCATAATGCCCAGCATTTTGTATCGGCATCAGCTCATCATCGGCAATACGTTAAGCAGCGTCACCTGGTCGGCCATGTTGGCGATCGGCGCCATAAGCGGCGGGCTGGTGGCCGAGTTATTCGGCACGCAGATAGCGCTGCTGGTCGATGCCATGACCTTTGTTTTGTCCGCGATATTTGTCATGCTGATCGTGATTCCGGACAGTCCGCGCTCCGAAATTGGCCAGCCGCCGCGCGAAGTCACGGACAAGACTGAGCGCACATTCCTCGACGGCCTACGTTACTTGCGGCGTCACCCGCAAACAGCCGCCGCGCTCTTTGTAAAAGCCGGGCAGAGCATCACCAGCTCGGACGCGCTGCTCATCTTCTTCGGCACGCAGGTCTTTGTTCTGGGCGACCAGGGCATCACCTCGATGGCGATCTTATGGGCCGCCTTCGGCATTGGCGCTATTGTCGGCCCGCTTATCGCCAATCGATTTAGCGACGACTCCGTAAGCGTGCTGCGCCGGCTGATAGGCGTCGGTTTCGCCTTGATCGCGATCGGCTGGCTGTTCTGGGGCCTGGCGCCGTCTTTGGAGTTCCTGGCGCTGGCGGTGGTCGTGCGGGCCATGGGCGGGTCAATCAATTGGACCTACAGCTCGGTTATCATTCAGCAGCAGGTGCATGACGAGTACCTGGGGCGCATGTTTTCGCTTGATTTCGCCGGATTCGAGCTGGTGCAGACCCTGGGCATCCTGGCGGTAGGTTTCGCCATTGACGCGGTGGGCGATGGCGGCATGCGGACGATCGTATTTGCCTCGGCCCTGGCCGCGGTCGTGCCGCTTTTGGTCTGGCTGCGGATCGTTTACTGGCTGGACAATAACGAGATTGGGATGGCAGCGACCGCCCCGGAACTGGCCGCAGGAGGCTGAGATGACAAGTTTTCAATACGACAAGCTAATCACGGACAATTATGCGAATCTCAGCGCCGGGGTTATTGTGGCGCGGGGCATGACAAACGCGCCAACTTCGGAGGCGCTGAAAGATCGCTATCTGGCTGAGCAAGACGCGGTCAAAGCGCGCACCGGCGACACGCCGCTCAGCGAGCTGCCGTCGCTCAAGGCCTGGCGCCGGGCATTCAGCGCATTCGGCGTATCCCCTACCAAGTATCGCAGCGCCGCCGAAGCCTTGCTGCGCCGCCTGACAAAGAAGGGCGATGTGCCCTGCATTAACACTTTGGTCGATATTGGCAATCTGGTCAGCGTCCGTTATGGCTTGCCGGTCGCCATCTTCGATACGCGCCAGATAGCGGCGCCGATCACGGTGCATTATTCTGACGGCAGTGAGCTGTATACCGAGCTGGCCAGCGGTGAAGCGATGCATCCCGAACCGGGCGAAGTCGTCTTTTCCGATGAGAACAAGATGGTGGTGGCGCGCCGTTGGTGCTGGCGGCAGAGCGCCACCAGCGCCGCCAACGCTGGCACGACCGAGGCCGTCATTACTGTGGAGGCGCATCACCCCGGCGGCCGCTCAGACATCGAATCCGCCCTTGAAGATCTGTTGGCGCTGTTCGAAGCGTACGCGGGCGGAAGTTACGAATCCGCGGTCCTTGATGCCGGCAATCCGTCGATCTAGCTCAGACGCAGGCGGCCGCTCAGAATCGGCGGAAATTGGCGAAATCGGCTCCAGTCCAGACTAGTCGCGCTACTCTTGACCGCAGCCTCGAACGCGGGTTCAAGCAATGCGTCCAGGACGAAACCGGCGGCAAATGCAGCGCCGAGCAATTCGCTCAACGAGCGATGGTAGTAATAGTGCGGCGTCGGTTCGCCTGGCGCGCCCGAACCCTTGACCGGCGGCATGTCCAGGTAGGCGCGCAGCTTGACGGAAAAGTAGTCGCTTACGACGCCGTCGCGGTCCTCTTTCTCGTGCAGAAAAATGGGATTGTTGGAGTTAAAAGCCGGGTGCATGGTCGAGAAGACGAATCGTCCCGCCGGCTTCAACAGTTGGCTGGCCGCGGCAAAGAGCGGATCAACTGCCGGAATGTCCATCAAGGTCATCGAGCAGGTAATGGCGTCGAAGCGCCGCTCGCCAAGTTGCAGCATCGCCGCTTCGTCGGTGGCGTCAAGAAGCTGGTAATCCACATTGTCGCCGGCCGCCCTGCTGCGTTCGCGCGCGAGCTCGATCATAACAGCGCTGAAATCGAAGGCGGTCACAACTGCGCCTGCGCGAGCCAGACGCCGCGTCAACGCGCCATTGCCGCAGCCGGCGTCAAGCACCGATTCGCCAGCTTGCAGCTCCAGCAGCTGCAAGACACTGGGCTCGACCAGCTGACGATGAAAGACATTGCCGCTTTCGCCCTGCAATTCATCCCAGAAGCGCGCTTTGCGGTTCCATAATTCACGGCCTTCGTCATTTAACTGCTTGATGTCCAAAGCGGATTCTCCAATCTGTAGTCACGGCACGATGCTAATCCGCCGGCGCAATTTAGTAAGCGATAAGCGCGAACACTCTACCTTATAAGGCTTGTCCGGTATTGCAACGTCGCCGCCGCTCGCTCGGCCCAGGCGAAGATTCGACATCTTTGCCACCGAGTACACCGAGTTAGATAGAGGACACAGAGGAAAGGCATCTTGCTTAGTCCAAGCACATAATCGGCGAACGCGCGGACTATGCTTGAATCGACTAACCGCCATATTTCCCGGAATTCCCCTCTGTGCCCTCATATTTACTCAGTGCCCTCGGTGGCAAAAGCGTCGCGAATCCCTAAAAGCGCGGCGCCCGCCCCGACCAAACGTACCGTAATCGGAATTTGAGTAGCGGACATTCTACCTTATAGTCGGATGCTGAATGCGAATACAGTATAATGGCTGCTGCTCCAGTAGATTACGGACAGATTCTGTTTTGACAAACGAGATTCTAGTTTTCGCGCTAGTTGGCATATTGATCGGCTTTTCCAAGGGCGGCCTGGGCGGTCCGGTACCGGTGGCGCTCACCGTACCCATTTTAGCCTTGTTCATCGACCCGCAGGTTGCTGTTGTATTGGTCTTGCCCCTGCTGATCTTCGCCGATGGCTTCGCGCTATATTTCTACTGGAAGCAGTGGGACCGCCACTGCATCGGCCTCATGCTCATCCCGGGATTGATCGGCGTGGTTCTGGGCGCATTTGTGCTCAAGGACATAGACGCCCTCACGCTGAAGCGGGTCATCGGCGGCTTGACGCTGCTCGCCCTGCTCTTCAAAATCGCCAGCGATCGTTTGGCTGCGCTCTCATACAGTCCCAAGAAATGGCACGGTTATTTCGCCGGCTTGGCGTCCGGTTTCGGCTCGACGCTGGCAAACGTAGGGGCGCCGCCCTTCACCGCATATTTGCTGCTGCAACCGCAGATGACGCCGCGCCGCTTCATAGGCACGACCACGCTCTTCTTCGCGGTCATAAACCTGACCAAGGCGCCTGGATTTTTTCTGCTTGGCCTATTTGATATTGAGCGCTTGCTCAGCATAGCCTGGGTATTTGCGCTCATTCCGCCCGCGGTGATGGTCGCGCGTTATTTGATCGATCGCATCAACCAGCAAGTTTTTGAGTGGATGATGATGATCCCGCTGTTTGTGTTGAGCGTTTATCTGCTGCTAGACAGTTGTGCAGCCAACTGCTGACGCGGCGATGACCTGTAGTGATGTTGCGGTAAATTCTCTGCGCTGCCCGCCGACGAGTAAGTCGAAGGCGATACGCGCCCTCAGTGTAATCAGGCTTGGATATGCGCCCGGTCAGGACGCGCTTAATTGACACCAGAAAGGCAAGCTGCATAATGACAGTCTCGAAACAGTACAGACAAGGCGCCTGAGCATGGCGACTGTCGCTGAATATTTCGCGGAACAGTTGAAGGCCGCCGGGGTTGAACGCGTGTACGGCTTGCCCGGCGGCGAGAATGTCGCAATCCTGGAAGCGATTCGCTTGTGCGGGATTGACTTTGTGCTGGTCAAGAACGAAAGCAGCGCTTGTTTCATGGCGGCGACAGAGGCGCGGTTGAGCGGCACGATTGGCGTGGCGCTGACGACGCTCGGCCCCGGCGCGGCCAATGCTGCCGCCGGACTGGCACATGCCCACCTCGACCGGGCGCCCGTGCTCTTGATCACGGCAACAACAGACCCCGAGTTGATCGGCCGTCATACGCACCAGGTGCTGGATCTGTCCGCCATTTTTCAGCCCATCTGCAAATTATCGCGGGAGCTTAGGGCGTGCAATGCGGCCCAGACTATTCAGGCTGCGCTAAGCCTGGCTAAAGCGGGTCGCCCGGGCCCAGTGCATCTCAGCCTGCACAATCGCATCGCCTTGCAGGAAATTGAACCGAAAGCTGAGCCGACCGCAATTGCATCAGCGCCGCAACGTGAGATAGACATCGACGCCGCCCGCGCGCTGCTCTCGGACAAGCGCAAACCGCTCATCGTGGTCGGCCTGGGTCTGGAGCCGGGCGCGCCCTATGGCGCCATTCGAACCATCGCGGAGCGATTGGGCGCCCCGGTCATTGATACGCCCAAAAGCAAAGGCGCTTTGGCCGTCGACCATTCGCTCTTCGCCGGTACCGTCGGACTGACGCGCGAAGACCCGGTATATGAATTGCTGGATGAAGCCGACTGCATCCTTGCCATCGGCTTTGATGTCGTCGAGTTGGTCAAGCCTTGGGATTATGAAACGCCGCTGATCTGGATCGCTGGCTGGGAGAATCGCGATCCGCGAATTGCTTGCCATTTGGAAGCGGTCGGCCCCATCGACGACATCCTGAGCACGCTCGGGGACATAAGCTGCATGTCGTCTGAGGCTTGGGGTGAAGAGCGCGTTCGGCAATTTCGCGACCAGCAGCGCCGGATCAGCCTGCCGACAACGGGCGCCAAGCGCATTCTGCCGCAAATCTTCCTGGCTTCGCTGCGGGACAATACACCGGACGATATCATCGTGACCACCGATGTCGGCTCGCACAAGATACTCGCGGCGCTCGATTGGCCGGCTCGCGCGCCCAATTGCTACTTCGTCTCCAACGGGCTGTCTGCGATGGGCTTCGGGCTGTGCAGCGCCATCGCGGCGGCCGCGGCCACGGGCGAGCCCGCCATTTGCATCACGGGCGATGCCGGGCTGGCGATGGTCATGGGCGAACTGGGCTTGCTGGTTGAACGGCAGCTGCCGGTGCTGGTTGTCGTCATGAATGACGCGGCGCTGGATCTGATACGTTCGGCGCAGCTGCGCGCGGATCACCCCGCCTTTGGCACCGAGTTTCACAATCCCGATTTTGAGCTCATCGCCCGCGCTTATGGCATAGCCTACCGCCGGGTCGAGTCGCAAGGAGATTGCGACGCCGCGATTCGGGCGGGATTGTCCCAGCGCGCTCCCATGCTGATTGATGTCATGGTCGACCCGGTCGGATACCCCACGACTGTGCGAGAAACGTGATCAGTCGAGCGCGTGAATGCGGTCCGCCAGCGAAGCGTCGTTCGCCAGCGCCGATTGCACTTTCTTCAGCGCGGAAACAACTTCATCCACAGCGCCCTCGCCGTCGCGGAAGATTTCCTCATCAAGCCACAACCCTTCGCGCGCGCTAATCCGCTCGGTGACGGGCAAATGCATATTCTCAAGATCAAAGTACTCCGGGAAAGCCGACGGCACAGCCAGACGCGAGTCTTTCGGTCGGAAGAGATCGTAACGATACATGGGATCGTAGCCGCTCCAGCAGGGGATGCCCTCGGCCTGCATGGCCCGTGCGACAACTTTATTGGTCGCGCCGAAGGCCGGGGGTTGATGGCGAAGATGTAGCGATAGAGCGCCCGTTTTTCGTGCCGGGAATCGCGCTGCAGAACGCGGACGCCTTCAATTTCGCTGAGCGATTCGTCCAGGTAGTTGGCCGCCTGCTCGCGCAGCTGGGCTTGCGCCGGGAAGCGCTCAAGAGCGACATTCAGCAGCGCCGCCTGCAACTCGGTCATGCGGTAGTTGCCGCCTTGCGTGTAGATCTCGCCGGCTGGATCATGCGGCCGGCCGCAGTCGATGATGCTGGCCGCGCGCCAGGCGTGTTCCTGCGAGCGGCAGAGCAGCACACCGCCCTCGCCGGCGGTCATGATCTTGGTCGATTGCATGCTGAAAGAGCCGAAATGACCCAGCGTGCCGGCGCCTTTGCCCGACCACATCGCGCCGTGAGCGTGGGCCGCGTCCTCGATGACGATCAAGTCGTGCCGCTCAGCGATAGCCATGATGGCATCCATGTCCGCCATCTGCGAGGCAATATGCACCGGGATAATGGCGCGCGTCCGGTCGGTAATCGCGGCTTCTATCGCCTTGGGGTCCATGCAGAAGGTGTAGGGATCAATATCCACCAGCACCGGGATCGCGCCCGCCATCATCGGCGCGGAGGCGGTCGCCTGGAAGGTGTAAGCTGGAACCAGGACTTCGTCGCCCCAGCCGATGCCGGCCGCGCGCAAAGCGACTTCCATGGTTAGGGTGCCGTTCATCACGGCGACGGCGTATTGACCGCGATGCATCCGGACAAAGGCATCAAGAAAGCGCTGCGTTTGCGGGCCCGGATAAGGGAAGCCGCCCCAATTGCCGCTGCGCAGGACCTCGGCCACGGCTTCGACATCGCGCTCGTCATGCACGGGCCAGCTTGGATAAGCCGCCGTTCTTGTTTTGCCGCCTCCAAAAAGGGCCAACTCGCTCATAGTTAATCTCCCAGAAACATTACTTGCCCTCTGTGGCTGCTTTCGTAGGCAGCGTCAACGATGCGCATGATTTCACAGCCCTCGCGCGCGCCGGGCGATGGTTGGCTGTCGCTCTCAATGCAATCCAGGAAGTGCTGCAATTGCGCCCGATACATCGCCGCGAATACTGAATCCAGATCGGCGATATCCGCCGCCGGGAGCGGGGGCCGCTCGACCGTCTCATGCCCGGTTTTCGTCTGAGTCAGCCGCGTCGGAAACAGGCGCGCGTAACCTTCGCGGCCATAGAAATGCGTCGAGCCGACCACGCCCTCGGCATGGGGCTGCCGCCAGCCAAATTCTACCGTCGAAACCGCGTCGCCGGCCCATTCAATGACGATGAAGCCGGTATCGTCGACATCGTAATCGCCGTAGTAGCTGCCGAGGCGGGCAAATACGGAGCGCGGCGCAGGATCGCCCAGGACAAATCGGGCTGCGTCTATGGCGTGCAGGCCCATATCAATCAGGGCGCCGCCGCCTGACAGCTCTCGCTGCGTGAACCAGCCGCTCGGGCCCCAGCCCGCATGAACGCCGTAGCCCTGCGTCCTGACGACATCGCCGATGGCGCCGGCGGCAATCAGCTCGCGCAGCGCCTCAAGATCAGGGATGAAACGCAGACAATGCGCGACTTGCAAAAGAGCGGCTGAGGACTCGCTGGCCGCGAGAATCGCCCGCGCTTCGGTGGCATTCATCGCCATCGGCTTCTCGAGCAATACGTGAGTGCCCGCGTTCATAGCCGCAATAGATTGCTCGGCGTGCAAGGCGTTGGGCGTGCCCACGATCACAGCGTCAATGTCGCCATCAGCGATGAGAGCGTCAAGGGTCGCGTATTGTCGCGGCACGTTGTAGGCGTCCGCAAATCGCGCCATCGACTCCGGACGATGGTTGACGACCGCCACAATTTCACAGTCCGCGATGGATTGCGCGGCCCCCGCGTGCGACTGCGCGATCGAGCCTGTGCCGAGCATCGCCAGACGAATCACGACGCTGCCAGCCTGGCGAAGGTGAATAGCGCGACGAAGGCGACGGGAATCAAGCCCAGCAGCAGCATGCGCCGGATCACGGGACCTTCCTGCCCGGCCAAGCCAACGGTGCTGCAGCCGACAATGACTTTGGCCGGCGCCAGAACGCTGCCCAGCGAGGCGCCTGCCGTCTGACCGGCGAGCACCACCGGCGCGCTCAAGGCCAGCAGGGTCGCCGTTTCCTGCTGCAGCGCACCAAAGACCACATTGGAATTGGTATTGCTGCCCGTCATGAAAGCGCCCAGGGCGCCGATGAAGGGCGCGACCAGAGGGTAAAACTGGGCGCTGAAGGTTTCGCTGATGCCGCGCGCGATAATCTGCGTCATGCCGGTGTGGGTCATTAAGGCCGCCATCGCCACCAGCGCCAGAATCGAAATGGTGGATTTGGAGGCGGAGCGGCGGACTTTGGCCCAAATCTCGCGCCAGACGGACAGACTCTCATAGTAGCCGGCGCGCCGATACAAAAGGAAGGCGATGACTCCCGCGTAGAAAAGAATCGCCCCGGCATGGCCAAAGACGCTGATGCCGCGTCCGCTCTCGGCCGGGACTTGCCAGCCGTAGCTGGTCGCCACAGCCGGGAAGTCGACCTGGATACGAATCGTATCCACCAGCTGCTCCAGCGGGCCGATTAGATTCGCCGAAAAGGCCAGAACCAGAAGAATGATGTAGGCAGCCAAAGCCAGCGCGATGCTGCGTGGGCGCTCACCGGCATCTCGCTCAGGTTGCGCTCTGCCCGCATGCAGCGGCGACAGCACGTAGATGACGCCCACGACTGCCCCCGCCAGCGCGCCAGAGGTGGAGCCCAGGGTCCACATGCCGTTTGTGGCGATCCACCACTGCGTCAAACCCATGACGGCGCCAACGATGAGCAACATGGGAATCGAGCGCAGGAATCCACTCCAGCCGGCGCTGACGAAGGCGACCAGCCCGCCACTGAAGAAGCCGGCCAATCCCAGGACAAGCGCAGCGTCATGGGCCAAAACCTCGCCCGACAGCCCGGTGACGGCGGTCAAGGCGACGAATGATGTGCCCAAGGAGCCGAAGGTAACCGCCCAGCCGTGGCCCAGCGCCGCCATAATGACCGACTGCGTGGCGGTGTAGCCCAAGCCAACCAGCAGCGGCGCGACAACGGCAACCGGTACGCCGAAGCCGCCAACGCCCTGCAGAAGCGAAACGAACACCCAGCTGATGAGCAGGCTCTGCGCGGCGCGGTCCGATGTCAAGCGCGGCAGGCTGCGGCCGATCAAGGCGACTGCGCCGGCCTCGTTGGTCACGTTGTAGAAGAATAGCGCCATCCAAACGATGTACAAGACGTCGATAGCGAGAAAAACGGACTTGCCGATGGCGACCAATGCCAGTTGAATGTCTCCGCCGAAGACAGTCAGGGACAAGAGCAGCGCGACGACGAAACCCGCCAAGCCGGCGCGGCTGCCACCCCAGCCCAAGCCGACCATCAGCAGCAGCACAGTCAGCACCGGCGACAGCGCCAGCAGCCAGTTAATCAGGTTGAGGTCCAAGCGCTGTCTCCAGTTGCCTTATCGGGCAAGGGCGCCATCGACCAGCAAGCAGGAAGTTGCCGAGCCGAGCGCCGCCTAGTCGTTGCCGTGCAGTGACGGACGCTTTTCGTAGAGGCGAGTCGCTTCCTGGAAGGCGTAGGCCAGCTGCAACACCGCGAAGTCCGCGCGCGGGCGCCCGACAATCTGCAAGCCGACGGGCAAGCCGTCAGCCGTAAAGCCGCCGGGAACGGAAATCGCTGGCAAACCCGTGACAGTGATGTAGGCGCAAGTCATCATCCAGTCGATATACGTGTTCATGGCGACGCCGGCAATCTCACTGGGATACTCCCAGTCGATGGGAAAAGGCGCTACCTGGGCTGTCGGCAGCAAGAGGAATTCGTAGGTATCGAGGAATTCTCGAACGCGGTGGAATAGCTCTGTACGCTTGGTTTCAGTTCGACTGATCTGGCCGGCGCTTAACTCTTTGCCCTGCGCCACATTCCAACGAATGGTCTCCTTAAAAGCGTCCTCGCCGAATTCCGCGAAGCGCTCGGCGAAAGACAATTCGAAGTTCCAGGCGCGCAGCGTTTGAAAGATATCATAGGCATCGGCGAAATCGGGCTGGGCCTTGTCGACAATGCAACCCAATTCACTGAAGATCGGAAGCTGCCGCTCGATTGCAGACGTCACCTGCGTATCAACAGGCAAGCCGCCCAGGTCCCGGCTCCAGGCGATCTTCACGCCGGCGAAATCGCGTTCGAGATTGGCGGCAAAGTCAGATGCCGGCTGCTGCAGCGAGATCGGCGCCCGGCTGTCGTAGCCAGCGATGGCTTGCAGCATCAAGGCGACATCTTGCACCGTCCGCCCCATCGGGCCGTCCACGCTGAGCGTCGACCAGGCGTTGCCCTTGGGGTATTGCGGCACGCGACCGGGCGTGGGGCGCAGACCGACTACATTGCAGAAGCTGGCCGGGTTGCGCAGCGAGCCGCCCATATCGCTGCCGTCGGCGACGGGGATCATGCCGGCCGCCAGCGCCACAGCCGCGCCGCCGCTGCTGCCGCCGCAGGTCTTGGTTATGTCGTAGGGATTACGGGTCGCGCCGAAGACCGGATTGAAAGTATGCGAGCCCGCGCCAAACTCGGGCACATTGGTCTTGCCGAGGGTTATGCAGCCCGCCTGCTTCAAGCGCGCGATGATCAGATCATCCGACTTGGGGATATAGTCGCTGAAGGCCGGCGAACCCATAGTGGTGCGGATGCCCGCCGTTTCAAAAAGGTCTTTGTGGGCGATGGGCAAACCGTGCAGAACGCCAAGTTTATCGCCGCGCGCCTGCTTCTCATCAGCCCGACGCGCCAGCTCGAGCGCTCGCTCCGGCAAGTATGTGACGATGGCGTTCAACTGCGGATTCAGCGCATCAATCTGCTCAAGGCAGGCCGTCAAGACTTCTACGGCTGAGACCTCTCCGCGCCGGATTAGCCCGGCCAGCTCGACAGCAGTTTTCCAAACCAGTTCGCTCATGCGCGATTAGCCTCGGCCCACGTAGGGCATGCCATTTGCCATGACAGTCATAAAGAGGACATTGGCGTTCAGCGGCAGATTGGCCATGTAAATCACGGCATCGGCGACGTGCCGCGCGTCCATCTGTGGTTCAGCCGATCGTCCCGCAGCCTCGGTACGCTTCTGCTGCCTCTCCGACATCTCGGTTCGGGCGTTGCCGATGTCAATCTGCCCGCAGGCGATATTATAGTCGCGGCCGTCCAGAGCGGTGGACTTGGTGAGCCCGGTCATGGCGTGTTTGGTAGCGGTGTACACGACCGAATGCGGCCGCGGCACATGCGCCGAGATCGAGCCGTTGTTGATGATGCGTCCGCCCTGCGGCTGCTGAGCTTTCATCATCTTGTAGGCTTCTTGCAGGCACCAAAAGGCGCCAGTGAGATTGACGCCTACTACGCTCAGCCATTGCGATTCGCTGAGGTCTTCCAGCGGGATAGCGGGCGCGTTAATGCCGGCATTGTTAAACAGCAGGTCCAGCCGGCCAAATCTGTTCTTAGTCTGGGCGAAGAGCTGGACTACAGCGCCCCGGTCGCTGACATCAGTCGGGACGATCAGGGCGCGATCGGCGCCGACCCCCGCGGCTGCCCAAGTTTCGCGCAATTTGTCTTCGCGGCGCCCGGCCAGCACTAAGGAATACCCGGCCTGCCAGAGCGCCAGGGCGGTCACCCGGCCGATGCCCGAGCCGGCCCCGGTGATAAGCGCGATTTTCCGATCCATAATCTCTCCCCTGCATTGCCTGCTGCGCCAAGTGTACGCGCCTTGTCAAAGCGTGACAAGCCGCGAGGCATAGGGTAGTATCGCTGCTGGAATTAGCGCCGCGCGAAGGGACGCCGGATGAAGATCGCTTGTTGTGTTTGGGCATTAGGCGGAATGGAAATTGAGATACTGCGACAGGTCCGGGCGCTGGGATTCGACTGGATCGACATCCAGCCGACGCACCTTCGCACCTTGGAGAGCCGGCTGCTGGCGCAGGAGCTGGATTTGCGCGCCTCCTGCCTGGGCGCTTCCTTTGGCATGCCGGCGGGGGCGTCGCTAGATCATGCGGACTACTCCAAAAGACAAGCGGCCGTCGACTACGTCGCCCGTAGCATCGATTTCGCCGCAGAGCTGGCGGCTGACACGGTATACGTCGTGCCGAGCAGAGACGGCGGTGAGAGCGCCCTGGCGCGCTTCAGTGACTCGCTGATCGGCCTGGCCGACATTGCCGCCGAGCATGGCATAAAACTGGCCGTAGAGCACTTCCCGGGCACGGCGCTGCCGACAGCCAGCGAGACCCTGGAATTCATACGCCGGGCGGGGCATCAGAATCTGTATATCTTGATAGACAGCGGCCACTTGCAGATGTCGGGCGAGGACCCGGCCAGCGCCATACTGAACGCGGCTGATCGGCTGGGTTATATGCACTTTGACGACAACGATGGCATCAGCGATTTGCATTTGAGCTTGCTGGACGGCGTCATGACTGAGGAGTCGCTCGATGCTATGCTGCAGGCTTTGGCGGATATCGGCTATGACGGCGCGCTCAGCCTGGAGCTGAATCCCAGCTTGCCCAATCCGGCCAAGGCGCTGGGCGACAGCCGCGACGCCTTGCTGCGGGCGACGTATCGTCTAAGGCTTGTCCGGTACGGTAACGTCGCCGCTCGCTCGGATTAGGCGAAGATTCGACATCTTTGCCACCGAGTACACCGAGTTAGATTGAGGACACAGAGGAGAGGCATCATGCTTAGTCCAATGACAGAATCAGCGAGCGCGCGGACCATCCTTCCCTCGACCAACCGCCATGTTTCCCGGTATCTCTCTCTGTGTACTCGTGGATACTCTGTGTACTCGGTGGCAAATGTGTAGAAAATCCGCAAAAGTGCGGCGTCCGCCCAGCCCTAGCGAATCGACATCTAATTTTAATACCGGACAAGCATTCTATAGGCGACTGCTGCGATAATTGATTTTGCATTATTGTTCAATTCGCATTATCTTAGTTGTGGGATGCGCCTGGCGAGAGTTGGCGCGTCCCGATGAAATCGCAATCCTGCGAACCTGTACTCACGATGAAAGGAGAATATCGTGCTTAAGAAAGCAACGCTTATGTTATTTGTGACGGTCATCGTCCTGGCGGTCATGCCGTTATCCATGACGGTTTCGGCGCAAAACCCCGACTGCGAGGGCGATGTTACCTTGACCTATTGGCATCACTGGGGCGGCAATCGCATTCCTCTGATGGAAGAGCAAGTTGCCGCATTTGAAGACGCCAACCCGGGCATCTGCGTCGACAACGTATTCCTGCCCTGGGACAACCGCTTGCAGAATTTGCTGGCCGCTATCGCCGCCGGCAACCCGCCCGATGTGACCATGTTCGGCCGGCACGATTTGCCCTTCTTCGCCGCTACCGAGTCGATCATCCCGCTGGACGATTACATGGCGGCTGATGGCATTGATCCGGCTATTTTCCACGCTTCCGAATTTGCCGGTACGCAATTCAACGGCAAGACCTGGATGCTGCCGCTACCGGGTGGCGGCGCTTTCAGCATCGCCTGGTACAACACCGATCACTTCGCTGAAGCCGGCATTGAGGAATTCCCGCAGACTTGGGACGAGATGCTGGACGTGGCTGAGACACTGCGGCTCGGGGATGGCAGCTTCTTGGAGCGCATAGGTGTCAACACGCAATCTACTAGTGGCCCCGGCGCCTTCCTCACTTGGCTCAATGCCAACGGTCAAGACTGGATCAGCGCTGACCTGCGCACCATTACCATCAATAACGAAGCCGGCATTCAGGCGCTGGACTTCATGCAGAAGATGGCGGAGATCAACTACGGCATTGAAGAGCTGAACGCCTTCTGGGAAATGGCCGGCGAATTCGATCAAGGCCCGCTCATTCAGGGCTTGGTCTCGATTGAGATCAACGGTTCCTGGACGCTCTTCCAGGTGGAAGACCACGCCGAGACCCTCAACTATGACGTAGCGCCGATTCCACACGGCCCCATGGGCGACCCGGGTCGGCGCGGTGGCGCGCATGGCGGCTGGGGATATATGATCCCCAAGAACGCCGCTCATCCTGATGAGGCCTGGCAGCTGGTCAAGTGGCTGACGACGGAGATTGATGACAAGGGCGCTTGCTGGTTCATTCAACAGCAGCAGCGTCCGTCGCCATTGATTGACTGCAACGGCTACGAAAAAGACGGCGTGGTTCATCCGCGGGCTGAATCGCTGCTGGGCGTTGCAGCTTTGGATAACCTGGTGACCGTTTCGCCGGTGCAACCGGAAGCCAATCAAATTATCAACCGCATGGTTGAAGACGTGCTCTTCGGCGACAGCAGCATTGAAGACGCGCTGGCAAGCGCTGAAGGCGAGATTCAGGAATTGCTGGACGCATTCTGGGAAGAATACGGCTAAACCGAGCCAATTACGGTGTGGGGCATCGGCTGATGTCCCATGCCTAATTCTTCGCTCACTAGACCATAAAATAGCAAATGGCCACATCATTCGGCTCGCAAATCAGCGCCTTGCGCGGTCGCCGGCGGGAACGCTGGCGCGATATGTCACCAATACGCAAGCGCGAGGCGAAGATGGGGCTGCTCTTCATCAGCCCCTGGATTGCGGGTGTGCTTCTGTTTTCCTTGTTTCCCTTCATCGCCTCCTTCTTGCTGAGCTTCACGAAATACAATATCGTTCAGCCTCCAGTATGGATTGGGCTTGAACACTACAGCAACATATTTTCCGATGACCCGCTGTTCCTGAAGTCACTAAAAAATACTGGCGTCTATGTCTTCGGCTCGGTCACAATACGCATCGTGCTGGGCTTTGCGCTGGCGCTGCTGTTGAACCTGAAAGTGCGCTTCCTCGGCTTGTGGCGCACGCTCTTTTATTTGCCGTCGGTCGTGCCCATTGTGGCGCTGTCAGTGATCTGGCTGTATGTGCTCAACGCGCGCGCCGGTTTGCTGAACTCGCTGCTGTACGCCATCGGTTTGCCGCGATTCCGCTGGTTTGCCGATCCCGATATCGCCATGATCGGCTATCTGATCATGAGCACCACCTGGGTCGGCGTGACGATGGTCATCTTTTTGGCGGGCTTGCAGGGCATACCGGAAGAATATTATGACGCGGCGAAAATCGACGGCGCCAACGTATTCCAGCGCCTGATTCGCGTGACCATTCCTTTGATGACGCCTACGATTTATTTGAATATCCTCATCAATATCATCAACGCCTTTCAGGTCTTTACGCAAGTTTTCATCATGACTGACGGCACGGGAGGGCCGCGAGACGCCACGCGAACTTACGTGCTGCATCTGTTTGACCACGCCTTTCAATATCTGCCGCCGCAGATGGGTTACTCGTCGGCGCTGGCCTGGATACTCTTCATGATCATCTTTTTCTTCACGGCTGTCATTGTGACGACATCGCAGCGCTGGGTCTTTTATCAAGGCGGGGAGAACGGCGAATGAGGGCGCCTGAGGCAAGTATGGCCCAACGGGGATTCTTTGAGCGGGATCCGGTTTTCCGGCTGACGCGAGTCGTCGGGCGCGTCCTGCTTTACGGGCTGCTGATTGTGATGAGCCTGTGGTTCCTGGCGCCACTGTTTTGGATGTTCATGTCGTCCTTCATGCCCTTGGATCAAGTTGGCGTGTTTCCGGTGCAGTGGATCCCGCGCGTATGGATGCCGGAGAACTTTACCGAGGCGCTGAAATTCTGGAACTTCGGCACGACCTTCCGCAACACCATGCTAATCACGGTCGTCTCCATCATTGGCGATATCGGCTCTTGCACGATAGTGGCTTACGGCTTTGCGCGATTCCGCTTCCCCTTTAGAGATACCTTGTTCTTGATTCTGCTGGCGACCTTGATGCTGCCATTCGCCGTGCGACTCATACCGGTCTACGCCGCTTATGAGGCCATCGGCTGGATCGACACCTTCTATCCGCTGATCGTGCCCGCCTTCTTTGGCAACGCCTTCTATATCTTCATTTGCCGGCAATTCTTCCTGGGCATTCCGCAAGACTTGCTCGACGCCGCCAAGATTGACGGGGCCAGCGAAGTGCGCATCTTTACCCAGGTGATGATTCCGCTGGCCAAGCCGGCGATTGTGGTCATCGCAATCTTGAGCTTCCAGAACAGCTGGAATGATTTCCTGGGCCCCTTGATTTATCTGAAGGACCCGGATCTGCATACGCTGGCAGTTGGGCTGTACAAGTTCACGTCCTTGCCGGGGCAAGGCGGCATCTACAACCAGCAGATGGCGGCATCTACCATGATGGTGCTGCCGGTTCTGATCGTGTTCTTCCTCTTTCAGAAACAATTCATCCAGGGCGCGAATATCTCCGGCTTGAAGGGCTGAGTCGCCGGCCAATGGACGCGCCACCCAACATACTCGTTGTCTTGGCGCGCGCTGGCTGCCGATAAGCGGCCCGGCGGCAGAGCGAGGACTCATTTATCCCTACTCAACCGGAAAGTGACACGCAATGGCATCCACTCAATACCTGAACGCGAGCGGCGTATTCCCTCATCTGGCGCTGACGGCGGAGCTGGGCCCGCCTCGCAGCGAATGCGGCATCGGCGCGATGATGGCCTGGGCCGGCAAACTCTGGCTGGTCACTTACGTCTCGCATAAATCAGCCAGCGGCGTCGGCACCGGGCTATATTCGATCAACGAGCAGCTTGAAATCAGCAAGCACCCGGCCAGCTATGTCGGCACCTACACCAATCGCATGGCGCATTGGCAGTCCAATCAGCTCATCATCGGACCGCATGTCATTGACGCGTCCGGCAATGTGCGCACTGTGCCGGACCTGGTGGAAGTGCGGATATGCGCGACCATGCGCCATCTCACGCGCCCGAACGACATGGTCTACATGTTGGGCATGGAGGGCGAATTCTATGAGATGGACGTGCATAGCCTAAAGACGACTCTCCTGGCAGACCTCACGGTGGAGCTGGGCGTGCCTGACCATCAGTACGCGCACTTCAAGGCGGCTTACAGCAACTTCGGGCGGGTGGTGGTGGCCAACAACAGCTATGACGAGCGCGACTTCAAGGGCGCTGAAGCGGCGGGTCGCCTGGCGGAATGGGACGGCGAGCAGTGGACGATTATCGAGCGCAATCCCTTCATCGAGGTGAATGGCCGGGGCGATTTCGCCGGCACGATTTTTGCCATGGGCTGGGACAAGCGTTCGGCGATTCTGCAAGTGTTCACTGAAGCGAATGGCGAGTGGAAGCGCTATCGCTTGCCCAAAGCCAGCCACTGTTTCGATCACATGTGGCAGACGGAGTGGCCGCGCATCCGCGAGGTCGACCACGAGCGCTTCATCATGGATTGCCACGGCATGTTCTATGAGCTGTCGCCCTGGGCCTATGAGAATCACATCTGGGGAATCCGCCCTATTTCGACGCACCTCTGGGTGCATGGCGATTTCTGCACCTATCGCGGCATGTTGGTGCTGGGTTCGGACAACGCCAGCCCGCATCACGGCGCCAATCAACTGGCGGGCGAGCCGCAGTCGGGCTTGTACTTCGGCAAGACGGACGACCTCTGGCAATTTGGCAAGCCGGCCGGCTGGGGCGGCGTCTGGTGGGAAGACGAAGTCAGCGCCGGCGAGACTTCCGACCCCTATCTGATGACCGGCTTTGATCAGAAGGCGTTGCATCTGAGCAACGACAGCGACAGTACCGTCGAGTTTGCGCTTGAAGTTGATTTCCTGGGCAATGGCAAGTGGAAGCGGTACGGCAGCTTTTCCGTGGAGGCGCAGGGTTATCAGCATCATGCCTTCCCGCCGGGATACAGCGCGCACTGGGCGCGAATTCGCAGCGAGCAGAAATGTGTCGCCACCGCTTATTTCACCTATACTTAGCAGCAAGCCAAACTAAGGGCATTATCTGGAGAGGCCGCATGAATGGTTTTGTCGAATTAACTGATGAGCAACGCCGTCAATTTCGCGACGAGGGCTACTTGATCATACGCAACGCGCTGGATGAGGATCTGATTGGTCGCCTGATCGAAGCCGGAGACCGGCTCATCGCCACGGACGAGCGTGTCAACCGCTATCAAACCAGCGACTACTATGACGGATTCCGCAACTGCATCATGCTGGACGATGCCTTCATCCCGCTGCTGACGAATGCGATCACGTTGCCGCTGGTCATTCAGTTGATGGGCTCCAATTTGCAGCTTTCCACCAGCCATCTCATCTATCGCCATCCCGACCCGCCGGGCACGCCGGACAGCATCAGACGGCCAGGCTGGCACCGCGACGGCGGCCGCACGCAACTTGATTTGGGACAGGGCAATTATCCGCGGCTGGGTCTGAAGTGCGCCTTCTATCTGACTGATCTGAGCGAGCCTAACTCGGGCGTTACGATGTTGGCGCCGGGCAGCAATAAGTTGACGGAACGAATTGACATTCCTGATGGCGCCACCGACCCGGTTAACGCATTGGAGCCACTGCTGAAGCCGGGCGATTGCGTCATTTTCGAATATCGCACCTGGCACGCCGGCGCGCCGAATTTCAGCGAATTAACGCGCAAGGCGGTGATGATCGGCTATTGCTATCGCTGGCTGAAGCCGATGGATTACATCAAACAAGAGCTGTCATTCGTGGAGAAACTAAGCGACCTGGAGAAATACCTGGTCGGCGAAGAAGTCGACGACACACTTGAGTTTAAGCCACAAGGCGGCGCGAATCCGCTGAACGCATGGTGCGCCCAGCACGGCGTCGAGCCCGACCGGCATGGCATGTAGGACGTGAGAGCCAAAATCAGGCTATCCGCAGCGAAATTCATACGCAGCTGGCGAACTGGAAAGCGGCTATAACGCAAAAGGAATATTTATGAAGCAAGATAATCAAATCCCAAGAATGCTGAGCGAGCCTTTCTCGCCGGACGCCCGCCCGCCCATGACGAAGCGGATCGATAGCGATCTGGTCATTGTCGGCGGTGGACTAGCGGGTACTTGCGCGGCTATCACAGCTGCGCGCGCCGGCATCAAAGTCGCGCTGGTGCAAGACCGTCCGGTACTGGGCGGCAACGCCAGCAGTGAGGTCAGGTTGTGGGCATTGGGCGCTACCTCGCATATGAACAACAACAATCGCTGGGCGCGCGAGGGCGGCGTGATCGACGAGATTCTGGTCGAGAATATGTATCGCAACAAAGAAGGCAACGCGCTTATATTTGACACCATCCTCCTGGAAAAGGTCGTTGACGAGAACAATATTACGCTGCTGCTCAATACCGCCGCCGTCCGCGTAAGAAAATCAGACGGCGAGACGATCGAATCCGTAAGCGCATTTTGCAGCCAGAATTCGACCCAGTATGAGCTCTACGCGCCGCTTTTCTGCGATGCTTCCGGCGATGGCATTGTCGCCTTTCAAGCCGGCGCCGCCTTTCGTATGGGCGCGGAATCGCGCGACGAATTCGACGAGAAGTTCGCGCCGAGCGAAGAGTACGGCTACCTGCTGGGGCACTCGATATATTTCTACAGCAAGGATGTCGGCGAACCGGTCGAGTTTGTGCCACCCAGCTATGCGCTGGACGATATCACGCAAATACCCCGCTTCCGCAGCTTCAACTCCGCTATTGACGGCTGCCGTCTGTGGTGGATCGAATATGGCGGGCGCCTGGACACGGTGCACGAGACGGAGACGATCAAGTGGCAGCTGTGGAAAGTCGTCTACGGCGTCTGGAATTACATCAAGAATTCGGGCGAATTCCCTGATGCCGAGACGCTGACGCTGGAGTGGGTTGGTCATATCCCCGGCAAGCGCGAGAGCCGGCGCTTTGAAGGCGATTATATGATGATCCAGCAAGATGTCATCGAGCAGCGCCAGCATTACGACGCCATATCCTTCGGCGGCTGGTCGATAGATTTGCACCCGGCTGACGGCGTCTTCAGCGAGTTGCCCGGTTGCGATCAATGGCATGCCAAGGGTGTTTACCAAGTGCCCTACCGCACACAATACAGCAAAAATATCCGCAACCTCTTTATCGTGGGCCGCATCATGAGCGCCTCGCATGTGGCTTTTGGCTCGACACGTGTCATGCTGACTTTGGCCTCCGCGGCGCAATCGGTCGGCATGGCGGCAGCGCATTGCATTCAGGGCGATTTGCTACCGCGCGATATCGCTCAACCTGAACAGGTGAAACTGCTCCAGCGCGATTTGCAGCGTGTCGGCGGTTACATTCCGCAGTTCAAGCTGGATGACGACGAGAACCTGGTCAGGCAAGCCAGTGTGACGGCGTCAAGCAAACTTTGCCTGGAGAGCTTGCCGGAAGATGGGCCACTCCTGGCGCTGGAAAGACCCTACGCCCAGATGCTGCCCTTGCAGCGCGGTCGCGTGCCGCGCATGACAATCACGGTTGACGCAGCCGAAGCGACCGAACTCCACGTTGAGCTGCGTATGAGCAGCAAAGTGGACAATCACAGTCCCGATGTCGTCTTGAAGTCGCTGCGTATCGACTTGCCGGCGGGCGACAATCAGCTCGTCGAGCTCGACTTTGATCAGCTGATAGACGACGGACGCTACGTATTTGTCTGCGCTATGGCGAATCCCGCGTTGCGATTGCATCTGAGCCAAATGCGCGTCAGCGGCTTGCTGGCGCTTCAATACCGCCGGACGCAAACGCCGCCGCAAGACATCGGCGTCGAGAGTTTCGAATTCTGGACGCCGCCGCGCCGGCCCGAAGGCCATAATCTTGCCATGACATTCAGGCCGCCCATCAACGGATTCGACGCGCAGAATATCTGCAACGGCGTCGCCCGTCCCACCTCCCAGGCCAATGCCTGGGTGGCGGATCCGCAAGACCCGGCGCCGCAACTGGATATCAAGTGGGTCGCGCCGCAGAGCATCAGCAAAGTGACCCTCATGTTTGATACCGACTTTGACCATGCGATGGAAACGACGCTGCGCGGGCATCCCGAAGCGGTTATGCCTTTTGCGGCCCGGCACTATCGCATCAAGGATGGCGCCGGCGAAATTCTGGCGGAAGTCACCGACAATCATCAGACGGTGAATACAATTGAATTCGCGCAACCGGTCGAGACTGACGCGTTGAAGCTTGAAGTCTTGAACAGCCAAGGCGACAGTCCAGCTGCCGTGTTCGCAGTGCATTGTTACGAATAGTCGGGCGCAGAGGGCAATTATGGGAGCGAATATGGTCACTGAGAGAGAGCGTTACTTCTTCGATATCAACGGCTTCTTGTTGCTGAAAGGCGCGCTGGCGCCCGGAGAAGTCGCCGACATCAACGCCGCCATTGACGCGCTGCTGCCGATCGCGCCCGGCGAATGGAAGGGATACGTTCACGGGCACAATTACGGTGACAACGATGGCTTGAACTTGCAGCAAATTTACGAAGGCGGCTCGGCCTTTGAACGGCTCATCGACCACCCGTCGTGGATCGACAAGGTCAAGTATTTTGTCGGCGGCGCGGACACCTTCGACTACAATCACGGCCCGCTGTTCATTGACGAATGTTTCGCCAACGTACGCGGTCCTGGCGAGGCGATCGGCTTGCATTCGGGCGGGCACGAAGGCACAAAACGCACGCAATTCCGTTTCTACAACGGCGAGTTCCATTGCGGGCAAATCAATATATTGATGGCGCTAACCGATATCGGGCCCGGCGACGGCGCGACTATGGTAGTGCCCGGCAGCCACAAAGCCCACTTCCCGCATCCCGACGCAGAAAAGCACCGGATGCTTGGCGAATCGGCCTCAGTTGACGGCGTAGAGGGCGCCTTACGCATCGATATGGAGGCCGGCGATGCGCTGTTGTTTGTGGACGCGTTATGTCACGGGTCGGCCGAGCGCGTCAACGAGGGAAACCGCCGCATCATCGTATTTCGTTACGGTCCGTCCTGGGGCAGTTTCCGCCACGGTTACCAGGTATCGGACGAACTGATCGCGCGCTTGACGCCGGAGCGCCTGCAGATTGTGCGTCCACAGACGCCGCTCATTCCTGAGTAGACAGCGACGCTTAAGCCTGCAACCCTCGCAGGCAATTTTCGTCGAGCGCCACACCGATTCCGGCGCCCGAAGGTACCTCGTAGCAGCCGTCGCGGCAGACCAAGGGAGATTCCAACAAGGCGTTGGCGATTTCGAATACAGGAGGCTGGTATTCCAGCAGGTACAGATTGGGGATGGCCGCGGCCACTTGAATCGTCGCAGCGATGCAGATGCCCAATCCGACGCTAAGATGCGGGGCCATCTTCACGTTAAATGCTTCCGCCAATGACGCGATCTTGAATACCTCGGATATGCCCGCCCGCCCCACATCGGGCTGCAAGATGTCGGCCGCCTTTTGCGTCAGCCAAGGACGAAACTGGTAACGCGTGCGCTCGGTTTCGCCGATGGCGACCGGCACGGCGACGGCTGCCGCCAACTGCGCATGAGATTCGACATCTTCCGGATTTATCGGCGCTTCGAAGAAACCCGCGCCCAGATCCGCCAGAGCATGACCCAAATGCACAGCTTCGTCCAGCGAATACACCCAGTGAGCGTCGAGCAGAAGCGTCGCGTCCTCGCCAAGCGCGTCGCGCAAGGCGGCTACGCTTTTGACGTCAGCGCGAACGCCGTGACCGGCAGCCAGCTTGAAGGCGTCGAATCCCTGCTCGGTGTAAGTTTGCGCCAGATCAACGCGCTCTTCGGCGGTCGGTCGAGGCAGGCCCGAGACATAACAAGGGATCTCATCTCGAAAGGCGCCGCCCAGCAGTTGATGAACCGGCTGCCCCAGTATCTTGCCGCAGAGGTCCCAAAGCGCGATATCACAGGCGCTGATGGCGTCGAGCATGAATCCGCCGTAATAACCGCGCTCGCGCATCAAGTCGTACATGACATTCCATAGCACATTTACATCAAGCGGATTGCGGCCTATCAGCGCCGGGGCCAGCAGCTGTTCGATAATCTGCTGCACGACTTCCGGCGCAACGGGCGCCAGCGCCTCGCCCCAGCCGAAGATGCCATCCGCCGTGCTGATCTTGACAAAGGCCGTCTCGAAATAGGCGGAATAAAGCGCTCGATAAGGTGGGCGCAGGAAATATGCCTCGCGGTCGGCGCCGGCCGGCAATCCGCCCAGATAGGCCTCCTCCCGTTTGATGCGCACGGGAATAGCTTCGACATGCGTGATTTGCACTGCTGTACTCCTGTCGCTAGATTCGATTCCGCGAGACGAGTATAGTGTAGGAGATTGCCAGTTGATCCGCAACGGAATCGAAATCAAGGAGCGCATGACCGTGCTAGCTGGAATCTATCAGATACTTCAGACGCCTTTCACCAACGGCGGCGACATCGATTGGACCAGTTTGGCCCGGCAGATCGACTACTGCATGGCCGGCGGCGTACACGGCTTGGTCACTCCTGCGCTGGCCAGCGAATTTTTCACGCTCAGCGACAGCGAGCGCAAGCAGGTGGTGGAATTTGCCGGGAAACATATCGCCGGACGCGTTCCTTACGTGGTAAGCGTTCAGGGGCTGAACTTGCAACTGGCCCTGGAATTCGCCGAACACGCCTGCCAACACGAGGCGACAGCGCTGATGGCCATGCCGCCCTACCTGCGCAAAGCATCCAAGCCGGCGGTGCAAGAATACTATCGCCGGCTGGCCGAATTCGAGCGTCCGCTCATCATCCAAAACGCGCCCGCGCCCATCGGCACGCCCCTGTCGCCGCGTGAACTGGTAGAGCTGCTGGCTGCGGAAAGCAATATTCAGTACATCAAAGAAGAGACGATTCCGATTCTGCAGCATATCAGTCAGATTCTCGAGTTGGACTCTGGCGATTGCCTGGGCGTCTTTGGCGGCGCAAACGGCATCTATCTGATTGACGAGCTGAGACGCGGCGCCTGCGGAAATATGCCCGCCGGCGGCATGGTGGATGTGCAGGTCAAGATATACGACTTGTACCGTGCGGGCAATATCCAGGAAGCTGAGCGCATTCACTTTCGATTGCTGCCGCTGCTGAATTACGCCATGGTCTACGGCGTGTCACTGCACAAATATGTATTGTGGCGGCGCGGCGTGATCGATTCGCCTCACACGCGCGACACGCAGAAAATCAGCTTGAATCAAGACGACATCCGCGCAGTGGAGAGCCTCTGGCAGCGCATTGCCGATCATACTGTCGCCGAGTTTCCCTTCGTCTAGCTTCAAACCAGCTCGCGCTAGTAGGCCCAGGCGCGCGGCAGCGGACGCTCAATCTCCAGCAGTCGCTGCAAGAGCGCTCTGCGGCAATCCGCCAACGCGCCGGCATAGTCATCGTGGTCCGCGACATCATTGTATGCGCCCGGGTCTGCGTCTAGATCCCACAAGTTTTCCCGCCCGTCCGCGTGAACGAGATATCGGAAGCGTTCCGTGCGCAGGGTTTTCCAGCCGTCGCCTTCGGTGAGCGCGATGTCTTTCCGCCGCGCGACTCGCCCCTCGACCAGGCCCGCCAAGCTTTCGCCCTGCATGAAAGTCGGAATCTGAATCGCGGCCAGCTCCAGCAAGGTCGGCACGATATCGACCGCTTCCACCACCCCATGATGCGCGTGACCGCGACATCCCTCAGGCGCGGAGACAATCAGCGGCACGCGGCTCACGGCGTCATCAGCCGGGTAGCCCTTGCCATAACGCAGATGATCGCCCAGCCACTCGCCATGATCCGATGTGAAAACAACTATCGTATTGTTGCGCTTGCCGCAGTCTTCCAGAGCGTCGAGGATTGCGCCTACATAGTGATCGACTTCGCTGATCATGGCGTAGTAGCCCTGTCGCGCGCGCCGCAATTGCGCGTCGGAGAACGGCGCTTCCGGTTCCGGCGGGCGCTGCGCATTGATGTGATCGGGAAACTCCGGAATTGACAGCTGATCCGCGTCATACAGATCGAGATGTTTCTGCGGCGTCATCCAGGGGGCGTGCGGCGAGTAGAATCCGGCGATACACAAGAATGGTTCTTCGCCGCTTTGCTCGATGAAGTCAATGGTCTGCTCGCCGACGAAGGCGCTGTGCGTCAGCCCATCATCGGCCGGGAACGGGATTGCTCCGTCAAAGTCATGCCGTCCGTCCGGATCGCCGCGATGGACGACCTCATCTTCAAGGCCCATGACGCGCTGCCAAACGCGCGTCGCCGGTGGAATGCCGGCACTGATGCCATCCATCTGTTCGGGCGCCTTGCGCCGCGCCCAAGCGCGATAGGCATCCTCGTAAACGCCCGGCTCATCGGCTATTTCCAGGTGATCAAAGCCGTAAGCCGGGTGCGGCAGGCGATGATCGCGATTGGCGTGCGGCAGGAAATGCAGCTTGCCGATATTGGCGCTGCGATAGCCGTACTGCTTAAGGATATGGGGCAAGGTTACGATGTCTTCCGGCACAGGCACGCCCATGTGCGTTATGCCGAGCGAGGAGGGATAGCGCCCTGACAGCATGCTGATGCGGCTGGGCATGCAGACCGGGTTCTGCACGAAGTGGTGCGTGAAGTTGACGGCGCGGGAAGCCAACTCGTCAAGGTTCGGCGTGATAATATCCTTATTGCCGTTGGCGCCCAGAGCGTCCCAACGCTGCTGATCCGTATACAGAATGAGGATATTGGGACGTTTCATCGCATGGCTCCCTTCATCGCGGACGCGATTCATTTTAGCACGGTCGCGTGGTCGAGGCTGATGTTGGCGAAAACCTCAGCTGCGGTCTATTATTGTAGAATCTTTCTATGCTTCACGGCTTTTCGCAAGTCGGGGACGAGCGACGCAGTTTTGAGCGGTCAGCAGCAGGTAGACGACAGGGAATAACATGGTCATCGCGAATTTTGAAAATATCAGCCGCGTGGAGCACTCGCAGGAGGCATTCGCGCAGGCATTCCGCGACAATCTCTATTACACGCGCGGCCAAGCCATCTACACGGCGACGCGGCACGACCTGTATGAGGCGCTCGCCCATACCGTCCGCGACTACATGATGTACAACTGGCAGCAGAATGTGGACTGCTACTATCGTCAGAATCCCAAATTTGTATATTATCTCTCCGCCGAATACCTGGTGGGGCAGCAGCTGGAGCAAAATCTTCTCTATACCAATACTTACGACTTGGCGCGGCAGACCATGCAGAAGCATGACATCGACCTCGCCGACCTCATCGCCATGGATATCGAGCCGGGTTTGGGCAACGGCGGATTGGGCCGGCTTTCCGCCTGTTTCATGGACTCGCTGGCGACGCTCAATATTCCGGCGGTCGGCTATGGCATTCGTTACGAATACGGCATTTTCCGCCAATCCTTCCGTGATGGCTGGCAAATAGAAAGCCCGGACGAGTGGCTCTACTACGGCAACCCTTGGGAATTCCCCCAGCCGGATGATATGGTCGAGGTCGGATTCGGCGGGCGGACCGAGCATTATGCCGACAGTGAGGGCAAGTATCGCGTCCGCTGGATTCCATCGCAGACCATCATGGGCCAGCCCTATCACACGCTGGTGCCGGGCTACCGGACCAAGACGGTGAATATGCTGCGGCTATGGAGCGCCCGCGCCACACGCGAATTCGACTTGCAGCTCTTTGATGTGGGCGATTATTCGCGCGCGGTGGAGCAGAAGACCAGCTCCGAGAACGTCACCAAGGTGCTCTATCCCAATGACAACACGCCGCAAGGCAAGGAATTGCGCCTGAAACAACAGTACTTCTTCGTCGCCTGCTCGCTGAACAATATCATCAAGCGCTTCATGATCAAGAATGTCGAATGGGATGAATTGCCGAATGTCGCCGTCATCCACCTCAACGATTCGCACCCGGTCATCGCCATAGCCGAGTTTATGCGCTTGCTGCTGGACCAATACGAGCTTGGCTGGCAACGCGCCTGGAAAATCACCAGCGCCACCTTCGCTTCAACGCAGCACACTTTGCTGCCGGAGGCGCTGGAGAAATGGCCCGTCTGGTTGATGCAGCGCGTCCTGCCGCGTCACCTGGAAATCATCTACGAGATAAACCGTCGTTTCCTGGACGATGTGCGCATGGCCTACCCCAACGATTCCGGGCGAGTTGAGCGAATGTCGATCATAGAAGAAGCGGTGGAAAAACAAGTGCGCATGGCCAACCTGGCTTGCATCGGCAGCTACTCGATAAATGGCGTCGCCGAGCTGCAGTCCGATCTGCTGAAATCACGTGTGTTCGCCGATTTTGCCGATATGTGGCCGGAGAAATTCGGCAACAAAACCAATGGCGTGACTCCGCGGCGATTCATGCGCCTGGCCAACCCCATCCTGGCTGATCTCATCAATCAGCGAATCGGCGACGGCTGGCTGACCAACCTGGACGAACTTGCGCAACTGGAAGCCTTCGTCGACGACCCGGAGTTTCGTCAAGCCTGGCGCGATATGAAAAAGGCAAACAAGAGGCAATTGGCCGACTTTATCAATGACAAGCTTGGGCTGGCTGTCGATACCGGCTCGATGTTTGATGTCATGGTCAAGCGCCTGCACGAATACAAGCGGCAGCTGCTAAAGGCGCTGCACATCATAGTTCTGTATCAGCGACTGAAGCTGGACCCCGAAGCCGAGCAGGATCCGGTCACCTTCGTTTTTGGCGCCAAAGCCGCGCCGGGCTATTACATGGCCAAGCTGATTATCAAGCTGATCAATTCGGTCGCTGATGTGGTGAACCGGGACCCGGTTTCGGCCGATCGTCTGCGCGTGGTCTTCATCCCGAATTTTAATGTCACGTCCGGTCAGTTGATCTATCCGGCTGCGGATATATCGGAGCAGATCTCGCTGGCCGGTAAAGAAGCTTCGGGCACGGGCAATATGAAATTCGCGCTAAACGGCGCAATGACCGTCGGCACGCTCGACGGCGCCAATATCGAAATCCGCGAAAAAGTGGGCGCGGAGAATTTCTTCTTATTCGGCTTGACAACGGAGGAAGTCTTCGAGGCGAAAGCGCGCGGCTACAACCCGAGTGATTATGTAGAGTCAAATGCCGCGCTGCGCGACGCCATCGACTGGATCGCCGGCGGTCAATTCTCCGGCGGCGACACCGAGATTTTCCGCCCCATCGTTGATTCGCTGCTCTACCACGACGAATACATGATCTGCGCCGATTTTGCCAGCTACTTGAAATGCCAGCAGCAGGTCGCTGCGGCCTATGCCGACAGGGAACGCTGGACAACCATGTCCATCCTCAATGCGGCGCGTTCCGGCTTCTTCTCGTCGGATCGAACCATCGCCGAATACAATCGCGACATCTGGCAAGCATCGGTGCTGGATTTGGTCAGAGAAGATTAGGCGCAGGCGCCTGAGTTTGAACCGGTGACAACCCGTATGCAAAAGTGAAAAGAATCGAGAGGTAAAGGTATGAGCCAGTCTGAGACCGCCCGTCTTTATATTGATAGCAAACGCGTCATCGGCGAGATCTCGCCCTTGCTCTTCAGCGGCTTCGCCGAACATATGGGGCGCTGCATCTACGAAGGCATTTATGATCCCGCCTCGTCACAGGCCGATCAAAACGGCTTGCGCAAAGATGTCCTGGCTGCCTTGCGCGAGCTGAACTACCGCTCAATGCGCTATCCCGGCGGCAACTTCGTCAGCGGTTATCGCTGGGAAGATGGCATCGGACCCAAAGACCAACGATCTAGTGTGCGCGAGTTGGCCTGGCAGTCCATCGAGTCCAATCAATTCGGTACGGACGAGTTTATGCATTTCTGCCGCGAGATCGGTACTGAACCGATGCTGGCGGTCAATCTGGGCACTGGCAGCATCCAGGACGCGGCTAACCTGGTCGAATATTGCAACGCCTCGGTCGGCAGCAAGTATGCGGATATGCGCGCAGCCAACAGCCAAAGCGACCCCTACGGCGTCAAGTATTGGTGCCTGGGCAACGAAATGGACGGGCCCTGGCAGATTGGCCATCTGCAAGCCGCGGCCTACGGGACGAAGGCGCGGGAAGCGGCCAAGCTAATGCGCCTGCATGACGAGTCAATCGAACTGGTGCTTTGCGGCTCGTCGAGTTCAAAGATGCCGACTTATCCCGAATGGGACCGCATCGGTCTGGAAATGTGCTGGGAGCTGGTGGACTATCACTCGATGCACTACTACGCGGATAACGACGAAGACGATACGGCCAGCTACCTCGCCCATAGCGCCGCACTAGAGGACTACGTCGACACGGTGGCCGCGGTACTGCGCTATGTAAAAGCCAAAACGCGTTCCAAGCATGAGGTCTACCTGTCCTGGGACGAGTGGAATGTCTGGTACAAAGCGCGCAGTGAGGACGACAGGCGGGGCAAGTGGACCGAAGCGCCGCATCTCATTGAGGAAGTCTACAACCTGGAAGACGCCTTGGTTGTGGCGCAATGGCTGAACGTATTCTTGCGCAGAGCCGATGTGCTCAAGATCGCTTGCATCGCCCAGATCGTCAACGTCATCGCGCCGATTTTAACCAAGAGCGATGACATGCTGAAGCAGACCATCTACTATCCCCTGCTGATGTTCAGCCAGATGGCCAGCGGCAACTCGCTGGACCTGCTGGTTGAGTCGCCGCGCTACGAAACCAAGAATTACGGCGACATGCCGCTGCTTGATGTATCCGCCGCTTACGACGGGGCACGGGGCCAGAACACGATATTCATCGTCAATCGCAGCCAGACCGAGAGAGTGCCGCTTGAAATCCACTGGCAAGACGTGGCGCCGAAGCGCATTTCGTCAGCGCACCAACTGGCCGGCCACGATCCGAAGGCGGCCAACACTTGGGAAAACCCGAATCAACTGACGACGCAGGCCATTTACGCGCCACAGATCATCGACGGCAAAGCCGAAATGAGCCTGCCGCCGCTTTCATTCACCGCGCTCGGCGTCGAGGTGTAAGCTTCAGGAGATGTGGGGATCGGTATGGGTCGCGATGCGCGCGCCAGATTCGTTGGATTCGACCGCCGCCAGCATAATCTCAGTGACATGACGCGCAACGCGCAAGTTCGACAGCGCAGGCTGCTGGCCGCTTTCGATGCAGCGCAGCCACTCTGCATGCTGGTTGACCGCCGGCGCCGGTGTGATTGCGTCAACGAGCGGCTCGGCCCATTCGCGCTCGTATGAGCTGGGGCGGATATGGTCGATCGAGCCGCCGCGTTTGATGAGCTTGCCGGCTGTGCCATGCACGCGCAGGTAAGATGAACGAGCGGGATCGCACCAGCCGGTCTCGGCAGTGGCCAAGGCGCCATTGGCCATTTCGAGAATTAGCGTGGCGCTGTCTTCCAATCGGGTGGGCTTGGCGACGGTAGCCATACGCGCCGTCACGTGGTTGACCTTGCCCAAAAGCGCGACGATATTGGCGATTGAGTAGACGCCCATGTCAATCAGCGCGCCGCCGCCGGCGGTATCGGCATCGAAAAACCAGAAGTCGTTCTCGACGCGCGGCTCTTTGAAGCTGTCCGTCACCTCAGCGTAGTAGATTTCCGGCCCGCCGTGACTATGCCGCGTCAAGGCCCCGGATACCGTACCAACCGCGCCAGCTTCAAGTTGCCGCTTCATTTCGACCACAACCGCGTCAAATGACGGGCGGCAATAGACGATTTGCGCCGGTCGCGCCTCGCTCGCCGCCACCAGTTGATTCGCTTCTTCAACAGTAGTGCATAAGGGCTTTTGCATAAAAAGATGCAGGCCCTGCTGCAGCACAGCCAGGCCGGCTTCGGCATGCAGGGGATGCGGCAGCGCCACGATAACCGCGTCAAGTTCATCATCGGCCAGCAGATCAGCCCAGTTGGTCGAGTAGCGCGGCACGTCAAAGCGCTCACAGAGCAAGCGCAGGCGGCGTGGCTTTCGCCCGCAAATATGCGTCGCGCGCATGCCGTCGACAGAGGCGATCTCGGGCAGATGGCTCAGCGCGGCGATCCCGCCAGCGCCAAGGATACCGACTTTAATCATTGAGGTAGCCCTGCAAAAAAGCGTAACTGCGCGCAATGGACTCAATCATGTCTTCGTTGCCGGTCTCGTCTTCGATGGCCAATACGCCTTGGTAGCCGATATCGCGCAGCGCCTGAATATAGCCGTCCCAGGGCACCAGGCCCTCGCCGCAGGTGGCTTGCCTGGTATCCGGATTCCAGTCTTTGGCGTGAGTATGAATGATCTTGTCGCTCAAGGCATACACGCCCTGTATCGTACCCGCTTCCGAGCCGAATTTGAGCAGATTGCAGGGATCGTAATTGACTTTCAGCCAGGGATTGTTGACCTCGTCGATGAAGTCTCCCAGCGCTTGCGGCGACTCCTGCCCGGTTTCCATGGCGAAATAAACGCCGACGCGAGCGCCGTGTTCGGCGATCTCACCCACCGACTCCAACAGCGTCTGATAAGCCGCGTCGGTCTTTTCTTCCGGCAGGACGCCGGCATGCGTCGATACGATGTCGCTGCCCAGCTCGGCGGTGGTATCCAGGGCTTGTTTGGTCTTGTCAATGCGCCAGCGCAAGCCTTCGCGTTCTTCCAGTCCGCCGTAGGTCACGGCGCCCTTCAGCTGCGCGCAGAAGCCGCTGAACGAGAGCCCGAGCGACTTGGCAATCCTCACGACCTCGCGCCGGTCGGCGGCCGAGCCAACGTCGGGATCGAGGATGCAGGGACGATATTCAAAGTCGACGATCCAGGGCTGCACCGAGGTACAGCCGATCTCCGCCGCGATCTCCATTTGTCGCGCCAAACTGGCCACGTCGGGCGTGGCACCTAATGTCCAAAGCGCGCAACCGATTGTCATCTGGCTCATGTTCTTCACCGTCGCTCATCGCTGTTTCCGGACCATTTCATGTTAGCAAATTTGAGGAAAACAGACACGCCATTTTGACACTACAAGGCTCGTCAGGTACGGGATCGTGAAATCGCGCTATTACGGATTTTCGACACTTTTACCACCGAGGCCACAGAGTAATAACGAGGGCACAGAGAGGGATACCGGGTAATATGAAGGTTGGTCAAGTCTTCGCTGGTCCGCAAGCACGCTGAAACTCTCCCTACCTAAGCAATATGCCTATCCTCTGTGTCCTCGATTTCACTCGGCGCCCTCGGTGGTTAGGGTGTCGAAACCGCGCCAATGCCGAGCGACCGGCGCCGTCATTACCGTGTACCGCACAAGTACTACAGCAGGTACTTTGCGAACCAATTGACGATGGCTATTGCTGTGGCGATCCGATTCTCCTCCTTGCGGAAGCCGTGCCCTTCGTCCGGGAACAAGATGTACTCGACCGGCACGTCTCGCTCGCGCAGCTTCTCCACGACTTGCTCGGCTTCGTACACCGGCACATTGGTATCGTTGGCGCCGTGCAGCACCAAGGTAGGGGCAATGACGCGGTCGATCTTGTGGATCGGCGATAGCGCATCCAGCATGTCGCCTTGCGTCGCCGGATCGCCATATTCGATTTTGGAGATGCTCGCCATCCAGGGTTCGGTCTGTTCAAAGAAGGTCTTGAAATTGACCAGGCCGTAAATATTGACGCCGGCGGCAAATATGTCAGGAAACTCGGCCAGGCCGGCCATGGTCATGTAGCCGCCGTAGGACCCGCCCATGATGCCGGTTCGGCCCTCCGCGGCCAAGCCGCTGTCGATCAGATGTCGCGCGGTCGAGGCGATATCCTGTATGGCGTTCGCGCGCAGAGCGCCGTTGTCCAGGTTGACAAAGCGCTTGCCGAAACCGGCTGAGCCGCGGACGTTGGGCGCGAAGACCGCGATGCCTTGCGCGACCAGCGCTTGATACTCGTAGCGATAGTGCGGCTGCTCCTGGCCTTCGGGCCCGCCGTGGAAGCTCAGTACCATGGGATAGGGCGCGTTGCCCTGGCGAGGCGCGTAGAGCCAGCCGGTCAAGGGCAAGTCGTCATGCGCCGGGTACTCGAGCAGAAATGCGCCCGCCAGCGCGTCCAATGCCACGCCGATGTGGGGACTATGCGTCAACTGACGCAAGCTGCCATCCGTCGTATCCAGCAACCAGATGTCTTGCGGCAGCTTTGCGCCGGAGACGGTGAGCGCTAGCTTTGTGCCGTCCGCGGAGAAGCAGAGCGCGTCTACGATCTCGCCCGGTAACTCGATCTTGGCCTCCGCTCGATTCTCCGCAAGGTCAATCAGTTCCAGTTCATGGCGGCCGGCGTAATTCCACACCAGCGCCGCCAGCTTGTCTTCGCTTGAGATGGCGAATTGCTCCAACTCGGCATTGGCGCGGGTCTGCAAGGTCTCCCAGGACGCGCCCGGGTCTAATGTAACGCGGACGAAACTTGCCAGGTCATGATCGCGGTTGGATACCATGTATACGCTGCCTGCGTCATGCGAGAAGCGGGCGTTGTTGAAGCTCGAGGGTGGCTCGTGCTCCGTCAGCAAATGCATTTCTTGCGTGCCTAGGCAAGACAGATAAACGTTGTTGTCGCCGCGATAAGCTACTCGACTCAGCAGAAGTTGCTGGCCATCGTTGGCGACATGTTCCACGACGCCGGCGCCGCTGTTGACTGCAATGCGCTCGGTTTCGTCTGTCTCAATACAATAAAGATAGCTGTCCATCGAGCTGACATCGCCCAAGTTGGACGAGAATATCAGCGCGCCTCCGTCGGGCGTCCAGCAATTCAGCCAATTGTTGGTTGTTCCGCCAGGTGTAATCCGTCTGCGCCCGCTACCATCAAGACGAATGAGGTCAATCTGCGAGTTCATTCCGCCGCCCGGCGCCGCTTGTATCGCCAGCCAGTCGCCCGCCGGAGACCAGATGACCTCGCTGATCTGCTCCGCGAAAGCGGTGACCGCGCGTGGGAAACCGCCTGATGACGGCAGCTGCCAGACTTGAGGACTGCCGGTCATATCGCTGATGAAGGCCAACTTAAGTCCGTCCGGTGAAAATGTGGGTGACCAACAGCTGCCCACTTTCGCCAAAAGCTTGATACGCTCGGCGACGGCGGATTCTTGCGATTTGCTCATGATAGCTCCCGGCCCTGCCCATATAACAAGATCAACGTTGCGGCGGCGTAGGCGGCGGCGCCCAACAGAAGTACAGCGCTGAAGCCCAGCGTGATTGACAAGACAACTGAGGCTACCGAGCCGACCACTGTCATCACACCATTCACAGACCAGGCGGCGGCTATCTGGCCCGGGCCAAGTTTGCCCGCCATCTCCAGCGCCTGGGGGAAGGGAACGCCAAGGACGAGGGTCAGGGGCAGCAGGGATGCCACAACCGCTGCAGCCCTCAGCGCGAATTCCAACGCGTAAAGCTCGCGGCTCATGGGGGGCCAAACCAGGGTCCAGGTGACTACCAACAGGACAATCAGCGCGGTGGCCAATGGCGGGCGCTGTCTCAGGCTGCGAGCGATTGGCAGCTGGCTGAGGCCACTGCCGATTCCGCCGCCGACAAGAAATGTGACCAGCACGAGCGTGACCGCCAATGTCGGATGCCCGAGGAATATACGCGTCTGATGAATCGCATGAATCTCCAGGGCTATGAAGCCAACGCCGAGCGCGGCAAAATACGGCGGAAGATGGCGCGAGGCTGATTCCCTGGAACGCCAGCAGAATTGCAGATAGAAGGCCAGTAATAATAAGGTGAGCAAGGCGACGATGGCGGCCTGGGGCTGCAGGCTGGCTGGAATGCCTCGTTCCACCTGAAAGAAATAGGGACGGTCGTCCGTCGGCGCGGAAATGTCAGCATCAGACGCGGCGATGATGGCGGCGAAAGATTGCTCCCCGCGGGCTACTTGATCCAGCGATGGCTGCACCAGGACATGAGGCAGGAGAAGCGGCGTAAAGCCCACATCGCGCGCGATCGCGCCCAGCGCCAGCGAGTCGTCTTCGTCAAAGGCGCTCTCGCCGATCAAGAGCAGCGGCAGCGGCGGACTGCTGCGCTCGTCCACAAAGGCCATCAGGTGGTTCAGCGCCGTTCGGTCGTCGAGGCCCTGCAGGCGCAAGGCAGCCAGTGCAGTGGACAGGGCGCGCGTCAAAGTGACTTCGTCGTAAAGCTTGAGCGCGATTTGCCCGCCCTCAGCCAGGCGAGACAGATACTCAGCGAAGGCGTCTACGGTATAGATTGCGTTCTCCGACAGCGCGTAACCGCCCCGCTCCGCCGCCAAGGTCACAACTTGCGACAAATAGATGAGATCGTATTCGTCAGGGGATCGCCTCAACGCGCTTCTGCCGTCGTCTACAATCACTTGGACCCCCGGCGATTCATACACGGCGCCGTTGTAAGCGCGCCACTCGTCCGCCAGCACAAGAGCAGAGCGATTGACCTCGACCGCCGTGACGGTCTTGGCGCGGCCCTGCAGGGCGAAGAACACATCCAGCCCGGCGCCGGGCCCCAGAATGAAGACACGTTCGGGCTGTTCAGTGGCAAAGGGGAAGAAGCCGATGTCACGCATGAGCTGCGCAGCGTGCGCTTGATTCGGCATGATCGAGGCGGCGCCGCCATCGACGTAGACTCGCAGCAACTCGCCTTCGCCTGGATCGAGCAAATCGGTACGAGCGAAGGCATCCCACCTGCTATCCAGTATCTCTCCGCCGGCCTGCAGCGCCGCGACGATCGGCTTTTCAATGGTTACCTTTGCCATATCCACTTGCAAGATATTGCTTGCCGCGTTCGCCGCGAATGCCGCAGCGCTGACGCCAAGCGCGACCATGGCCACCAGGGCATGACGTTCTATTGCAAAATAGATGCCGGCAAGCGCGAATCCCAGGGCAGCGATGAGCACAGCGTTGACAGCGCCGAAATGGTTAAGCAGCGGTATCGCCAGCAGCGCGCCAATCCCCGCGCCTAGCAAGTCGGCCATGTACAGGATTCGGCCCGCCGACGGATGCAGGCTGAAGATGGACGAGATCACCAGACCAAAGCAGGCGAAGGTCAGCGCCAGCAGCGCGAACAGCGGCGGCTGAATGACGGACGAAGGTCCCGAGATCGACAGAACTAGCAATAAGCTGGTTGAAGCGGCGGCGCCCAGGCAATAGAGCGTCAGGCGACTTTCGGCTGCCAGTGCCGGGCGTATCGCCGGCAATGCAGCGCCGATGCCGATGCCAAGAATCGACACCGAGATTATGAAATAGACATAAGGCGGGAAATACAGAACAGAGAACAGCCGCGTCAAAGCGATTTCCAGCAGTAGCGCGCTAGCAGACAATAAGGCCGTGCCGAGCAGCCGACGCCATGCTACCGATAGATTCACCGCGCTGGCCTAACGCCGCAGCTTGGGATCAAGCGCATCGCGGAGCCCGTCTCCCAAGAAGTTGAAGCCCATGACCGTGAAGAAGATCGCCAGGCCCGGGAAGACCCCCATCCAGCCCGACTGACGGAAAAAGTCGCGCCCTTCGGATAGCATGCGCCCCCAACTCGGATCGGGCGGCTGCGTACCGAGGCCGAAGAAACTGAGCGACGCCTCCGCCAGAATTGCGAATGCCAGGCTCAGGGTGATCTCGACGATAATCGGCGACAGCACATTGGGCAGGACATGCGAAATAAGGATACGCGCGTCGCCGGCGCCCATGGCTTGCGCCGCGATGATGAACTCTTCATTGCGAATTCCGAGCACCGCCGCGCGCGCTATTCGGGCGAAGATGGGTATATATACCAGCCCGATGGCAATCATGGCATTGCCTATGCCCTTGCCCAGCGCCGCCATGATGGCTATCGCGAGCAAAATGGCCGGAAAGGCGTACAAGACGTCCATGGCCCGCATGATGACCTCGTCGGTCAAGCGCGAACCGTAACCGGCGATCAAACCCAGCCCGGTTCCGATGATGGTTGCCACGCTAACGGCGACGAAGCCGACTTGCAGGGATACGCGCGCGCCGATGATGATGCGCGAAAAGATATCGCGGCCGAAGTCGTCGGTGCCCATAGGATTGGCGAACGAGGGGTTGGCGAAGCGGTTGGCGAAGTCCATTCCATTCGGGTCGTAAGGTGTGATGGCCGGGCCGAAAATACCCATCACCAGTACAATCAGCAGCACGACGACGCCAAACATCGACAGGCGGTGTCGCAGCAGGCGCCTTCCGGCGTCCCGCCACAGTGTGTTGGCCGGCCCCAGAGTTTCGTCGGTTTGAGTTCGCTTCCAGGCAAATACTGAATACTCCGCTGACATCGCGCCACCGCCCTAGGCAAACTCTATTCGCGGATCGAGAAAGAAATACAACAGATCAATAAATAGATTCACAATCGTCACCATGACAGCGACAAAAAAGACGGCGCCCTGCAGCAGAGGATAATCCCGCTCCAGCACGGCGTTGAGCGCCAGCCGGCCCAAACCGGGCCAAGAGAACACGACTTCGACGATGACGATGCCGCTAAACAGAGCCGTAATTTGCAAGCCTATGATTGTCACAATATTGATAAGCGCGTTGCGCAGCGCATGATTGACGATCACATTTCGCTCCGCCAAGCCTTTGGCGCGCGCGGTTTGCACATAATTGGCGCTCAAGACATCCAGCATGGCGCTGCGAATGAAGCGCGTCTGAATCGAGGCGCTAACAAAGCCGGCGGTGAATGCGGGCAGGACGATATGCGCCAGCCAGTCGCCTGGGTCTTCGGTGATGGGCGTATAGCCGCTGGGGGGCAGCACGCCCAGATTCAGCGCGAATACGATCACCAGCAAAATGCCCATCCAAAAGGTGGGCACGGAAACGCCGATTTGGCTGAAGAGCGTCGCCACCACGTCGACGGCGCTGCCGGGTTTCAGAGCGGATACCATGCCCACGGGAAAGGCGATGGCCAAGCCGACGAAGAGCGACACCATGGCCAGCTCAAAAGATGGCCCGACCCGACCCCACAACTGCGGCGCCACTTCCTGCCCGTTGAGCAGGCTCTGGCCGAAGTCGCCGCGTACCACGCCACCCAGCCAGGAAGCATACTGCACAAAAAAGGGCCGATTCAGCCCCAGGCGTTCGCGCAAGCCCGCCACCGATTCATCGCTGGCGTAGGGTCCCAGCACGACGCGAGCGGGATCGCCGGGTACGATTTGCATGATCATGAAGACAACAAAGGTGACGCCCAGCACGACGATCAGTGCGGTGAACAGTCGCTGCAATACATATTGATAGTTCAAGGCGCTCACGCCTCTCAGCGCTATGCAGTTGGCTGGGGGAAGTTTGTGTGGGGCGGGCCGGCGGCGCCAACCCGCCCCACGCGGCGGCTATCCTTCAAGCCAGGTGTTCATGTAGAGATTGTTGTTGTCGGGGCGCAAGACGTAGCCCTGAACACTCGGGCTCATTGCGCGGACGAAGGCCGGGTTGTAGAAGTAGACGTAGGGCACCGCGTCAACCAGGATTTCATTCGCTTGCTGGTAGATGGCGTAGCGCTCGTCAAAGTCGGAAACCTGACGACCTTGATCGACCAGGGCGTCGAAGTCCGGATTGCTGTAGCCGGTGAAGTTGAATACCTCATCGGTGCGATGCTGCAGGTAGTAATACTGCTCGACATCGATCAGTCCATTCCAGCTGCAGATGTAGCCGTCGTAGCGGAAGTTGCCTTCGAGTTCCAGCCATTCGGCCCATTCCGGCGCGTTGATAGTGGCGCGGATGCCGATGGCGCCGAGCTGCGCCTGCAAGACCTGCGCCTGCCGCACGGTATCCTGGTAGGTCGAAGTGGGCATCAACTCCATCTCGAAGCCGTCCGCATAGCCGGCTTCCGCCAGCAGCGCCCTGGCCTTGTCAAGATCCTGGGAATAAGGCGCGTAATCGAAGTGCCAGGGGCTGGCTGTATCGATGGGACCGCCGTAGAGCGGTGTGCACAGCCCAAAGTCGCCCGCGGCGCAGAGATCGTCGCGGTTGATGGCGTAGGCGATTGCCTGGCGAACGCGTACATCGTCAAAGGGCTCGCGCTGCAGGTTCAGGCCGATGTACTTGTAGGCCAGCGCCGGTGATACCAGCACATTCACATCGGGATTCTCTTGCAGCGCCTGCACGGCCTGGCGGGCCACACTGGTGACGAAGTCGACTTCACCGCCCAGCAGCGCCGCTTCACGGGCCGCGTCTTCCTGGATGACGGTGATTTCAACGGCGTCCAGCAAGGGCAAGCCTTCTTGCCAGTAATCCGCGTTCTTGGCCAGCGTCATGCTTATCGTGCCGTCCAGGTCTTCCACCGTGAAGGGACCCGTGCCGATGGGCACGACGATCACGCCATTCTCATCGACGCTGTCGGGATGCACGATGGCCGTAGCGCGGCTGGATAGCAGAATCGGCAGAATCGCGTTCGGCTCTGGGGTAGTGACGGTCACGGCATAGTCGCCCATGGCTTCCCAGACCGTACCGGCGCCGCCGACCGATGCTACACGACCCGAGCCGGTATTCGGATCAAGGATGCGATTCATCGAGAAGACGACATGCTCTGAAGTCATCTCTTCGCCGTTGGTGAATCTGACGCCTTCGCGCAGATTGAAGGTCCAGGTCGAGCCATCGTCCGATTGCGACCAGTCAGTAGCCAGCAGCGGCGTCAGTTCCAAATTGTCATTGTTCGTCGTCAAGGACTCCACGACATTGGCCAACACGTGGAAGCTCGACACAGTGCTGGCAACGTGGGGATCCAGCCCGGTCCATTCAGCGTCATGCGCTGAGCGCAGCACCAACTCCGATGTCTGGGCAGTCGTCGCTATGCCCATGCCGACTATCAGCGCCACGATCAGCACAAGCGGGGCTATAGTTTTTACCACTTTCATTGTTCTGTCCTTTCACTAATTGCGAGATTTCTGTTCACAACTCGGTTCTATGCTCTGAATCATAATCCTCCTTGATCTACTTACCCGGTTTCTCAAATGACGGCTGGGAAAGGGCGGCCTTTCGCGCCCCCAGAATCTGCCGCAATAGAACGCAGACAGCCTGGCAAACTATGACTAACAATGAGTGAAAATGTACTCCATTCACAATTGCCTGTCAAATCTCGCGTAGTAGCCGTCGCGCCGCGCGCGCTTGACAAAACCGGCTGTTCACGTTAATCTCCACATACAGTAGCGCTGGTCTCGACGTGCCACTTTAGCCCTCAGTTACTGAATTTGGTATCTGTCCGCCGTCTCAATTGCTCAATTGACACGTTGAGATGTTTGGCAAGACCAGCATAGTTCGAGGCCGTATCAAGCAACAGCGGTCATCGACAGTGGCGGGCGGCGGTATTCTGTGGCAATTCGCCGCAGTCACGTTTGTTTATCGAGTCGGAGGAGTATTTCAACATGAAACGCAAGACCTTTTACGTATGTCTCATAGCCTTGCTTGCCGTATTGCCGCTGGGCATCGCGCAGGCGGATGGGCATTGCGAATTCGCAGATTATACGATCACGATCGGTGGTTTGGCGCCGCTTTCAGCACCGGGCGCAGTCGCCGGCGGCGTGGCCATGGATTGGGCCTTTAACCAGGCAGCGGACGATATCAACGCTGATTGCGGCGTCACGATCGACGGCGTCAATTACATGCTTGACGTTGTCACTGGCGATTCGGAAGGCAGCCCCGAGCGCGGGCAGGCTGTAACGGAACGCTTGATTCAGGAAGACGGCGTCGACGCGATGGTCGGCGTATATCATAGCGCGGTCGGCCTGGCGACCATGGGTATGCTGGAAGCGAACCAGATTCCGACAGTATTCTCTGAGCCTTGGAACGACAACGTCAGCGCCAACGGTATCCGCGAATACGATGGCCAGCCCCCACGCTTTGAAGACGGAATCGATCACGTTTTCCGGATTTCGCCCGCCAGCTCAATGGTCGGCAGTGTGGTCGTTGACTGGCTGCTCAGCCTGGGCGTTGATGATGTCGTAATGATCGTGGAGAATACCGACTACGGTCAGCCAGCGGCGGCTGACGAAGCAGCGCGTTTTGAAGCAGCGGGCGCCACTGTCAGCAAGATTGACATCGAACTGGGCACGGAAGACTTCGTCCCGATATTGAGCCGGATCCAGGCCCGCGCCGAAGCGCCGGACGTCATCCGCATTCTCGTCACGGGTGAGACTTCGTTCAACCTCACGCAGCAGATGTCTGAGCTGGGCATTGCGCCGAGTGAAGACACAATCTGCGTCACCAATCAATTTGCATTCCAGTCGGATCAGTATTGGGCGACGGTCCCCGATGGCAATTACTGCGCCTTCAATCGGGTGGGAATTATTCCCAGCCTGTTCAGTGATGCCGCAGTTGAGTTGAATGCCAAGTACGAAGAGGCATGGGGGGATATCATTCCCAGCTTCGCCATGGCTTCTTACGATGCCGTCCATATCCTCAAGGACTCGATGGAGCGCGCCGGCAGCTATGACGACGCCGCCGCCATTGTCGGGGCGATTGAAGCGGTCGATATTGAGCTGTCCCAAGGACGCTACTACTTCGAGTACGGCGGCCACAATCCGGACCTGCCGGAAGGCACGCCGGCCTTTATGTGGCATCAATGGCCAGACCCCATCGTGACTGTCATGCAGTATTACGAGACCGGTCAAAGTGGCTTGGAGGCGGCTGTAGTCTATCCCGAGGTTTATCAAACTCACGGCACCGGCTACATCGTGCCGGGTACCTCGCCTTAGCGAATCGTAAGGACAAGGGCGACTGAACTGGTCGCCCTTGTCATCTATGTCGAAGCCGGCGGATCCGTAGGTCGATCCGCCATCAACGGTAGCGCGATACGAATTTATGGTTATTCAAGATACTGTGTTTGTACTCTGGCTTATGGTGGCGGGCCCGCTGTGGGCGGTCGTGGGCCTGTTTGTGCTTCCCAACGTCAACCGCGGGCGCAAAAATGAAGATGTGATTCCGGACACGACCTTGAAGATCGCCGGCGTTATCGGCGGTTTCGCTTTGGGGCCGGTCGGCCTTGGATTGTTCTACTTTGAGCCGTTGCTCATTCGCCGGACGACCTTGACCATCGGCGTCGTACTTACCGTATTTGTTTCGTCGCAAGTAATGGTGCGGGTGGTTGATCCGCATTTTCCCTCCGCGATCTGGCTGTTTCTGGCCGGCCCGCTCTGGGCAGCGCTGGCAGCCTACTTTATCCCGCGCCATTATCGCGACGAAGAAGCCGACGACCAAAATGTCTTGACCGCGGCGGCACTCGGCGGCTTCGCGATCGGCCCCCTAATCTTTGGCTTGATGTGGAAGTCAACGCCCAAGATCAATCGCGACTGGATGATCATCCTGGGCTCGCTGGGCGCCTGGCAAATTTATTTGCTCTTTGCCATCCAGAATCCGACCAATCCTTGCGTGCAGGCGCCCTTCTCGGTCACCTATTTGACGCAGCAGACGGCAAATGGCGTGGTTATTGGTTGCATTTATTCCTTGATGGCAGTTGGCCTGACCCTGATTTATTCCGTACAAGGCATCGTGAGTTTCGCCCACGGGCAGCTTTATATGGTGGGCGGCTATTTTTCATTCTACTTCTTGCTGCATGCCGGCAATCTGCTCAGCGAATTAACCGGGACAGAGGTACAAGTAAATCCCATTTGGGGTATTCCCGTCGCAGCGGTAATCGTCTTTCTGATGGGCGCCATATTTGAACGCATCTTCCTGAAGCCCATGCATGATGGGCTGATCGAGCGAATTTCGGAATACGCCATCTTAATTACTTTCGGCTTCGGATTCGTGATTGAGTATACGACTTTGGCGGTTGCCGGACCCTTCCCGCAGCGGACGAATCGCTTCATAGAGATTCGCCGTTTCACGCTTGAGCGCGCGCAGATCACTGATGACTTTGCCTTTGGTCCAATAAACATTATCGGCGACCGCGCCTTTGCGATGGTCGTCGGCATCTTCCTCATCTTCGCCCTGCTATATTTCTTGCAGCGCACCTGGACAGGCCGGGCCCTGCGCGCCACCAGCCAAGACCGGCAAGCGGCCGCGGTAACCGGCATCAACCCGACCAATATGAACACCCTGTCCTTTGGCATGGGCTCGATGTTGGCGGCCATGTCCGGCGCGGCGCTGATTCCGATTTTCGCCTGGGTGCCCTGGGTCGGGGCGGAGATGGTCGGGCGGTCGTACGTCATCGTCGTGCTGGGTGGTCTGGGATCGGTGCCCGGGGCGTTGGTGGGCGGCATCGTAGTCGGCATCGTGGAAGCGCTGGGCGCTGGCTGCCACCCTGATCCCAGCCGTGGCGCCGCCTATAAGGAAGCCTTTGCGTTGGTCATATTCGCCTTGGTGCTGCTGCTTAAACCGACCGGCCTCTTCGGCAGGGAGCAGCATTAGCCATGGTTTATTTGCGGCAAATTGAGTCCAGAATCGATCAAGGCATTGGCCGGCGCAGGCTGGGGTACATCGTGCTGGGCCTGATCATTTTGTTCTTCCTTTGGTTCCCCAATGACACATCGCAATCCAATTACGCCAAGACAGTTTTTATTAGCGGTTTCTTCTACGCGATTATGTCGTCCAGCTGGGCGCTGTTGGCGGGCATCGCTGGGCAGTTTTCCTTCGGCCACATGGCCTTCATGGGAATCGGCGCCTACGTCGCTGGTTTGATCGCCCGTGACGGCATCATGTTCGCTACGCTGGGCATCGCGATTACGCCGGAATCCTTCTCTGCGATAGGCTCAATCATTATCGGTACACTGGTCGCCGGATTGGTGGGACTGGTAATCGGCTGGCTGCTGCTGCGGCTGCGCGCGGCCTATTTGGCGCTCTTCACCATCGCCTTCTCCGAGTTATTCCGCATCATGATGCTGACGGAATACGACTACACCGGCGGCTCAAACGGCTTGTCGCTGCGCCCGCTGCTGCAGATCGCTGACGTCGATACCGCGCGGCAGGTTGAATATTACTTGATGTTCGCGCTCTTGATCGTCTGTCTACTGGTGATGCACTGGGTGGCCAATTCGCCGATCGGGCTCTTCCTGCGCGCCATGCGTGAGGATGAAGACGCGGCCTCGGCTTTGGGCGTGAATGTCGTGCGTTACAAGATTCTGATTTTCGTATTCACCAGCATGATTGTTGGCTTGGCCGGCGCAATCTTCTACAGCGATGTCGGCTCCGAACGAATTATCCCGGAACAGCTTGAAGTGTTGCAAATGTCGTTGATCATCGCCTATGCCGTGATTGGCGGTATGGAGAGTCTTATCGGCGCGGCGGCTGGCGCGTTTATTTCCCGTTATATGCTGGAAGCCATGCGCGAAGTGGTGATTTCGCTGCCATTTGGGCTCACTACAGCTGATGGCGGGGACGCCTTCGTTTGGGAGACTGGCGCCTGGCGCTTCGCCTTGTTCGGCGTCGTCATGGTGTTTACGCTGCGTTATATGCGCAATGGCCTGCTTTATCCTTTCATCACCTGGTTTAGCGGCCGTGACCTGGCCATGAAAGAAACCGTATCCAAGCGCGATGGCGATGACGACGACATCGTCGAGCCGATGGAGGCGGACGATGAGTGACATTAATCTGGAACTGAACAAGATCTCCATGCGCTTTGGCGGCAACCAAGCGGTCGACCATGTATCGTTCTCAGTCACCAAGCCCGAGTTGATCGGCTTGATCGGCCCCAACGGCGCCGGGAAAACGACATTGACCAACGTGCTGAGCGGCATGCTGAAACCTAGCTCGGGCACGATTTATCTCAATGGCAAGCGCATTGACGGCCACCCGGCCTACGATGTGACTCGCGCCGGCTTGGGGCGGACGTTTCAGATCACGCGAGCGCTGGGCCGCATGACCGTGATGGAGAACATGATGGTCCCCGGGCTGGCGCTGAAGCCCAACGCGCGCAAAGCTGACCTGGAAGCGCGGGCGCAGGAAATTCTTGCATGCTGACGATTGAGCACTTAACCCACGAACTCAGCCGGGCGCTGAGCGGCGGGCAGCGCAAACTGCTCGAATTGGGCCGATTGCTCATGCTCGAGCCGTCGGTGATCATCCTCGACGAACCATTCGCCGGCGTGCATCCGCGCTTGCAGGAAACCATCTATAAGTACATTTTCCGCGTTCACGAGGACGGCAAAGCCATCATCCTGATCAGCCACGACATGGGCGCTGTCTTTGAACTGAGCCAGCGGCTGCTGGTACTGCATAATGGCGCCTTAATCGCCGATGGCGACCCGCAATCGGTGAAGAACGATCCGGCTGTAATCGACGCCTACCTCGGCCATGATGAGGACGATTGAGCATGCTCGAGATCAAGGACCTCTACGTCGGCTACTATGAAGACCTGCATATCTTGCGCGGGCTAAGCTTGGCGGCGGAAACCGGCAAGATCACCGCGATTCTGGGCGCAAACGGCGTCGGCAAGTCCACCCTGCTCAAGGCCATCTACGGATTCTTGAACCCGCACAGCGGGCAGGTCCTGCTAAATGGCAGAGATGTTACCGGCACCGCGACCCATCAATTAATCAGTCTTGGCATCAGTTATATCCCGCAGCAGCCCGGCGTGTTCAAACACATGAGCGTGCGCGAAAACTTGATGATGGGCGCCTGGACCTTCCAGAACGACAGCAAAAGAATGGAAAGCAAAATCGAAGAGAACTACGAGCGCTTTCCCATATTGCGCGAAAAGCAACACGATCAAGCCGGCAGTCTCTCCGGCGGGCAGCAGCGCATGGTCGAAATCGGCCGTACGCTGATGACTGACCCGGAAGTCATTCTGGTTGACGAGCCGACGGCCGGCTTGGCGAAGATGCTTAGCGAGGAAGTTTACCGCATGCTGATCGATCTGCGCGATGTAGAAGGACTAACGATTTTGCTGGTCGATCAGGAAATCCGCGAAGCGCTCAAGATCGCTGATTACGTTTATGTGCTCGAGTTGGGACGCAACAAGTTTGAAGGCCCTGCCTCAGATTTTGACGACCTCGAAAAAGCCTTCTGGGCTTGAGTCCGCTGGCGACTCTTAACCCTTCAGCCCCGTCATAACGACACCCTGAATAAAGTATCGCTGCGCCAGGAAGAACAGGACAATTACCGGCAGAGTCACCGCGGTGGATGCTGCCAATTGCAGATCCCAGCTGATGTCCGTCTGGCTGCGGAACGAAGCTAAGCCGACCGCAATGGTGAAGTTGTCCGGCGATCGCAGATAGGTAATCGGTCCGATGAGATCGTTCCAGGCGAAGAGGAATGTGAAAATGCCAATGGTGATCAGCGCCGGTTTGGACAAGGGCAGCATGATACGCCAATAGACGCCGAATTCGCTGCAGCCGTCGATACGCGCGGCATCGGCAATTTCCTCCGGTATCGTCCGGAAGAACTGCCGCATTAGGAAGATATTAAAGGCGCCGCCACCAAAAAATGGCGGCACAACCAGCGGCAGGAAAGTATCAACCCAGCCCAGGCGAGAAAATACGATGAAACTCGGCACCAGCAGCACGGCGTAAGGCAGGAAGAGCGTCGCCATCACGATGCCGAACCAGAAGTCGCGCCCGGGAAAGCGCATGCGCGCGAATCCATAGGCGCAGAAAGACGAAGTAAACACCACCGCCACAACATTTAGACCGGCGACAATTAGCGTGTTGCGGAAGTAGAGGCCGAAGGGCTTGTACGTCAATGCGTAGACGTAATTCTCGGGCACGATCGGGTCAGGTATCAGCTGCGGCGGATACTGGAATATGTTGATTTGCGTCTTCAGCGAGCTGGATAGCAGCCAGATAAAGGGCGTAATCATGACGATGGCGAAAAAGAGCAAGAGGAATACCGTCAGCCAGTGGAAGAAGATATCGCCGTATGAGGTCGGTCGGCGTCGCGATTCGACATAATCGGCTGGTTGCTCGCTAAAGCCCACGAATCTCGCTCCTATTCGTCCGGATTCTCGTAATAGACGCGGGACCCAATGTAGCGAAAGACAAAGAAAGACAGCAACATCAAAATTGCGAATAGCAGCCAAGACAGCACGGAGGCATAACCCATCTTTTGGCTGCTAAAGGCGGTACGCCAGATATGCAGCACGAGGAAAAGCGTCGCTCGTTGTGGCCCGCCGTTGGTGATCAACAGCGCGCTGACGAAGACCTGAAATGAACTGATGAATCCGATTACCAGATTGAAGAATATAATCGGCGACATCATCGGCAAGGTCACGTAAAGCAAACGCTGCCAGCGACCGGCGCCGTCAATCTCGGCCGCCTCGTAGAAGATCTGCGGGATGCCTTGCAAGCCGGCCAGGAAAATGATCATCGAGCCGCCGACGCCCCAAATGGTCAGAATGACAAATGCCAGCATCACCCAACTGGGATCTTGCAGCCAGCCGATTTTCGGCCCGCCAAAAGCGCGAATGACATAATTAATCAAGCCGAATTCGGTGTTGAAGAGCCAGGCCCACAGGATGGCGTTCGCCACCGCCGGCACGATGCTTGGCAAGAAGTATATGGTGCGAAATATGGCTATAAAGCGGAATTTGGCATTGATCAAGTTGGCCAGGAAGAATGCAAAAACCAAGCCCAGCGGCACTGAAATCACCGAGAACACAAATGTGACCTTGAGGCTCTGCGCTAGAATGGGGTCGCCGACCATCTTGCTGAAGTTAGCCATGCCCACGAACTTCGGCGCCGAGAGGAAGTTCCACTTGTGAAAGGTGAGATAACCCGCGACGGCCGCCGGCCCCAACCACCAGAGCAGGAAGCCCAGAATGAAGGGCGCGATGAAGATATAACCCATCAGCGTGCGGCGCTGCTTGAGAGTCAAGCGATTGTAGTGCCGGGTCAACCAGAAGCCTTCAGCGGCAGCCGAATCAGTCATGTAAGGTCGCTCATAGTCAATTCAACAAGGGGCAGCGAGCGAGAGCGCTTGTCCAGCCTCCCGCTCGCGCGCAAATGACAATTCTTCATGCGTGAAGGTCGACGCGGTCGCGCCGGATCACGACAAGAACTACATGTCTTCCTTGGCCGCGATCAAGATTTCGTTCGCGGCGCGTACGGCATCGGGCATGATGTCCTCTGCCCGCTCGCCGTTTGCCAGCCCCTCAAAAGCCGGATTGATATAGTCATTGGCTGCTTCGATGTAACCCGGTGGGATCGCTACGGCGACGCCATGCTTCGGCAGATAGTCGGTGGCAAATTGCGAGTAATTCGGCGGATGGATGCCTTCACGGATCCAGCCCTCCAGGCCCTCTTCGGTGAGCATAGCGGTCTGGTTAGGGATCCACAGACCGATCTTGCAGAAATGCTCCTGATAGAAGGGCGTCGCCAGGAAGCGAACCCAGCGCCAGGCTTCTTCCGGATTTTCAGTGCCCGCAAGCACGGAATGGAAATGCGCCTGCATGATGCTGGCCGGCCGTTGCATCTTGGGCAAGGCGCCGGTTCCCATCGCCACACTCATGAGCGACGGGTTCATCCAGGACAGCGCCCAGGAGCCGTCCACGGCCATCGCCAGACGGCCGGTATCGACCATTTGCACATTGTTCATGCCCAAGCTGGCCAAGGCGGCGCCGCGCGGCGCTACATGGTGCTTGTGCACCAAATCAGTAATGCGCTGCAAGCCTTCCATGGCTTCGGGCGAGTCCAGGCCGATCAAGCCCTCTTCGGTGAGGAACTCGCCGCCATTGGCGTGTGCGGCCAATCCCAGCGGCATCCACCAGAAGGGCCAATCGACGCCCCACTGCACGATGTCCTCGCTGTCGAAGCCGGCATCGCCGGGATGGCGACCATTGCTGTCTTTGGTGAAAGCCTTGCAGACTTCGAGGAATTCTTCCCATTCCCAAATCTCGTCATCCTGGAAGCCCGGCGGGGTGATGCCTTCCGCTTCAAACATTTCAGCATTGTAGTAGAAGTGATGGGCGACCCAGGTGGAGCCGATGCCATACCAGCGCCCATTGACCTCGCAGCGATTGGCTTCTTGCGGTTCAAGGAAATAACCCGGTTGGCCCAGCAACGGGTCGTTCTTGACCAGATCGGTGATATCCATCAAGGCGCCGCCGACGGCCAAGGTTTCGTAGTTATCTGACAAGATGAAGCCAGTGTCCGGCGCAGTGCCCGCGGCAATGCTCGAGAGCAGGATGCGACCGTATTCTCCGGCGTTTGGCGTGTGCTGCCATTCCACCGTAATATCTTCGTTTTCCGCTTCGAAGACTTCGATGGCTGCCTTGACGCCCTCGTCCTCGGCGACGCCGCCCCAGCCGCCGAATGTGATGTTGGTCGCCTGCGCCAGCGCCGGCGGCAGGTAGCCGAGCTGCGCCAGCATAGCCGCGGCTGTCGCTGACCCTCCGGTTAACTTCAAAAACTCTCTGCGGGAAATAGCCATGATTTTGCTCCTCCTCTTAACGCATGCGAATAAATGGATTATCACCCGGAACAAGAATTCCGGTTCAATCCCAGCTAGCTTGAGCGAATCCAGGCGCGCATCTCGCCCGGATGACGATTGGCCCAAAGATAGTACGGAATCGCCTTAAAAGTGAATTCCGACTCATTATAACGCGTTTGGCTGTGATGGCGATAAAGCGCCGCGCTTTCATCAGCCGGCTCAATTCGCAAGCCCGGCCCGATTATCACGGAGACGCCACCGAATAGTTCGCTGTCAAAAGCGGCTTCCAGCGACGCATCCGGCGGAATGACGATATTCGCCAGCCGCGGTCCGTTGTCGACCTCTTCCAGGCAGTAGACCAGCGGACCGCGCTGCAACGCAATCTGGCCCGCCGTCTGCCGTATGTTGGCATGCGGCATCACCCGCTCGACCGGCATCGCCAGTGTCAACTCCACCTTGTCGCCCGGCGCCCATTGCCGAGATAGCACAGCATAACCCCTTTCAAGCGCCGCATCCATCCGTTCGCCGTTCACCGACAGGTCGTAATCGTAGCACCAGTCCGGTATCCGCAGCGCCAGCTCAAAGCTAAGCGGCTCGCTCGTCTCGACAGTGAACTGTATCGCTCCGTCCCAAGGATAGGTCGTATTCTGCGCCAGCGTCAGCGCTTGTCCATCTATGTTAAGCGCGACAGTATTGTCATGATAAAGCTGCACGTATACGCGGTTTTCTGCTTGCGAATAAGAGTACTCGCCAATGCTCGCGATCAAACGGGAGATGTTCGGCGGGCAACAGGGACAGAAGTACCAGTCAACGCGTCGGTAGTGACCCCGGTCGATAATGCCGCTCCAGCGGCCCATCGGGTTCACGCCTGGGTAGGCCGCCAAGGGATTGGCATAAAAGAACTGGTCGCCGCTAAAAGACAGCCCGCTCAAACTGCTGTTGTAGATTGCGCGCTCCATGATGTCGATGTAACGGCTGTCCGGGTCGAGGTGAAACATGCGATGCGCCCAGAAAGCCAGCGCAATCGCGGCGCAGGTCTCGGCATAGGCCGTTTCGTCCGGCATGTCGTATGCAAATGTGAAACCTTCGTTGGAGTGCGACGGACCGACCCCGCCGTGAATATACATCTGCTTCTGGGTCAGGTCGTCCCAAAGCAGGCGGGACAAGCGCAGCAAATCGTCATCACCGGTTTCAAGCGCGACATCGGCGATGCCGGCGTATAGATAGCAAGCGCGCACAGAGTGACCGTTGGCTTCGGTATGCTCGCGCAGCGGGGCATGGGCCTGGCAGTAGCGGTAAGTCTGGGCCCAGAAGTCCTCGCGTTTTTCGCCGCGATTGGCCGCTTCGATATCGAAGTAGTGCGGCTCCTGACCGCGTTCTTCAATGAAGTAGCTGGCCAGGTCCAGCCACTTGCCATGGCCCGTCTCGCGATACAATCTCACCAGCGCCAGCTCCAGTTCCGGGTGGCCGGGGTAGCCGCGCCGCTTGCCGTCGTCAGCGCCGAAGGTTGAGTCAATGTGTTCCGCGAAACCAACAAGTACATCCAGCAGTTTGCGATTGCCGGTCGCCTGATGGTACGCGACCGCAGCTTCGATGAGGTGTCCGGCGTTGTAAAGCTCATGCCAATCACGCAGGTTGGCCCACTTGCCATCGGGTTCCAGGACCGGGAAATAGGTATTGAGGTAACCATCGTCTTGCTGCGCGCCGGCAACGGCGTCGATAAGCGCGTCAGCCTGCGCCTGCAATTCTGGGTCAGGATGGGTGGCCAGGCTGTAGGCTACGGACTCAAGCCATTTGCCCGTGTCCGAATCCCAGAACATATGAACCACCGAGCGCTCTTTGGGCATGTCGTGAGTACGCACCATCGACCAAGCCTTGATGCGCCCGGTCTCTTCCAGCTTTTGATAAATGGCGGGGATCGTGCGCTGTCGGTTGGCCGCCTGCCGCTCGGCCCAGAATCCGGCGTCAATCGACACCTGGCTTAGCGGCACGGGCGAAATACGCTTTTCATTTTTTTTGGTCACGGCTAGTCTCCAATACTTGTCCAAGGGCGCCTGCCGAGGGCTAAAGTCGGCCCTAATGTTGGCAATTCGGAACGCGGCTACTCTATAAATGCTTGCGACTGTCGTCAAACATATCGCATTCAGCCTATCTTGACTACTCATTTGCCGGGATTCGATTGCCGACATAGTGCCTGAGATGTGGCGATGCCGGCGCGCCCAACTTGAGCGGCATCAGTTTCGAGCCGGAGGACCTGCGCTGCGGACAGATGCGGGGATAGCCCAGGGCAATCGCATCAAATTATTTTCAACACAGAGAGCGCAGAGGGCACAGAGATTTAGGAGTTTAGACGACTATTCTACAAAATCTGCGACCTGGAATAGGCAACGGTCACTAGCGAAACGTGAACCGCAAATCACAGTTCAAATAAGACATGACACATATTTTTTGTTTTTATCTATGGTCTCTGCGCCCTCTGTAGTTGATTTTCAGTTAAGATTCGCACCTTTTCAGCCGCTATCATTTTGATGCAATTGCCCTGCGGGGATAGCGCCCAAGTTTGTAGCTGCTGCCGTAGTTCTGTATAATCCGCGCTACGCGTTGCAGTTGAACTAATACAAGTTGCCGCTGAGGAGCTTTCGGCTGACATTGCTTCGGCGCGCTCTTGAAGACAAAGTAAGGAAAAGGACATCCTGCATGCCTAGACGACTGGCGTTAACCGGCCTATACGAGGCGAGCGTCCTGGATTACGAAGATCGCGAACTCAAGCCAAGCGAGCTGCTAGTGCGCACCGAGTTCGCCTCCGGCAAGCACGGCACGACCTTTGCCATGCTGGACGGACGGACATTTGCCGGTAAGCGCTTCGACAGCGAGCGCCACGTCTTTGTGGATGCCGGCGACCCGGACGCTATTGGACGCCCGAGCCGCGAAAGCCCGTGGACGACCGGCACCAGTGGACTTGGCGTGGTCGAAGCAATCGGCGCCGATGTGACGAAGTTTTCGCCAGGCGACCGAGTGATCGGAGTGATGGATATCCGCGAGACAAATATTCGCGACGAGAACCAAGTCTGGCCCTTGGGCGACATTGATCCGCTGGTCGCGCTTTGCCTCGAGCCGGCTTACGTGTCGATCCATTGCATCCGCGAGTCCAACGTGCGCTATGGCGATCGAGTGGCGGTTATTGGTTTGGGCGCGCTCGGGCTGCTGGCGGTCAGCATCGCGCGCGAGGCAGGCGCCGAAACGATAATAGCCGCCGATCTCTTGCCACAGCGGCGGGCGCTCGCCAGCGAATATGGCGCTGACCACAGCTTTGACCCGCGCGACGGCGACCTGGCGCTGCAAGCTCGCGATCTGACCGACGGCATGGGCGTGGATGTCGCCATCGAATTGACCGGCGCCTATATCGGGCTCAATTCTGCGATCAGCTGTACGCGGGTGGGCGGCTTGGTCTGCTCGGCGGGTTTCTACCAAGGCGAGGCGCGAGACCTTTTCCTGGGCCGGGAATGGCATCACAATCGTCTGACGATGATCGTGCCGCATGGCTGCGGCTACGGTCATGAGCCGCGCGGATTCCCCTATTGGGACAGCCAGCGCGCTTTCCGCGCCATCTTGTCCATGATGCGCCGCGGACGTCTCAATTGCCGCGGTCTGATTAACCGGGTCTACACGCTGGAAGACGCGACGCAGGTTTTCCAACACATCCGGGAGCAGCCCGACCATCTAATCAAATTCGCGGTTGATCTGCGCGGCTAAAGAGCTTGTCCGGTACTGTGACTTAACTGCCGCTCGCTCGGCTTAGGCGAATACTCGACATCTTTGCCACCGAGCTTACCGAGTTTGATAGAGTACACAGAGGAAAGGCATCATTCTTAGTCCGCAGACAGAATCGGCGAACGCGCGGAAAATCCTTGACTCGACCAACCGCCACATTTCCCGAAATCCCTCTCTGTGCACTCATATTTTCTCTGTGCCCTCGGTGGCAAAAGTGTCGTGAATCCCTAAAGGCGCGGCAGACACCCCAACAAACCGTATCGCCGTCGGTATTTGAGTAGTGGACAAGCCTCAAAGGTGCGCCTAGAATTTGACGCCGCCCTGCGTCAGTCCCTCGACGAAACGGCGCTGCAGCGCGAGGAACAGTATGAGCACCGGCGCAATCATCATGAATGCGCCCGCGCTGGTCATCGCCCAATCGCGGCCGAAACGGTCGGTGAACTTAAAATAGCTGGTGGTGACGGGAAACATATCGGGTTTGTGTACAAAAATCAGCGCCACCTGGAATTCGCTCCAGATTCCCAAGCCCACCACCAGGCCGACGGTCAGGAAGCCGGGCCAAGCCAAAGGCACGATGATCCGCAGCAGAACCTGCAGCTCGTTCGCTCCGTCGACCCGCGCCGCGTCCTCCAGCTCCACCGGCAATCCGATCAGATACGAGCGCAGCAGGAATATCGAGAAGGGCGCGTTTAAGGCGGTGTATATCAGGATGAGTCCGTGATAGGTGTTGATCAGTCCCAACTGCCGCCACAAGAAGAAGAGCGGCACCAGATACAGCCAAATGGGGACGGTTGAGGCCACCAACAAATAGATCATGACGAAGTTGGCGCCGGGCGGATTCTTGCGCGCCAAGCTATAGGCCGCCAGCCCGCCCAGCACCAACTCAGCGGCAACCGTGCCTATGACCAGAATGACGCTGTTCTTGAATGTGCGACTAAATTCGCCTTTCTCCCAGGCGTTGCCGAAATTTTCCAGATGGACTTGCCGCGGCAGGCCAAGCGGATTCAAGGCAATCTCGGAGTTTGACTTGACAGAATTCAAGCCTAGCAAGACGACCGGTCCCAGCGAGAACACTACCAGGATAGACAGGAAAAAGTGATTAAACGCGTTGCTCTCACGCTGCTTGCGGAAGAGAAAGAACTCCGGCCGTGCCCTCATATTTCCCATCCCCGTTTGCGCAAAAAGGCAAAGACGCTGACGATTAAACCGGCGAAAAAACAGATCGTAATGCCCTGCGCCGCGGCGTAACCGGCTTCAAAGCGCTGGAAGGCATTCTTGTAAATGTCGATCCCGAGTACTTCAGTTGCCCCGGCGGGGCCGCCCCCGGTTAAGATGAAAATGTAGTCGAAAACCAGGAAGGCCCAAATCATGACCATCATCATCATAAACAGCACAACCGGCCGGATTCCGGGCAATGTGACGTGCCAGAATTCTTCCCAACGACTGGCGCCATCGACTTTGGCGGCGTCATACAAGACCGGATCAATGCCTTGCATGGCCGTGAGGAAGAGCACCATCAGGAAACCCCAGAAATGCCAGTTGTCCGCAAAGGCGATAGCCCAGAGCGCAGTATCGGACTGGCCCAGCAAGGCCTTGTCATAGCCTACCAGGGTGGGCAATCCAAAGCGCGGGTTGTACAGGTAGCGCCAGATCGTGGCTGTCACGACGCTGGGCAAGATAAACGGCAGGAAGAGCGCCGTCCGATAGAACATCGCGCCGCGCCTGACCTTGGCCAGCAAGCTCGAGCCGAAGAGCGCGAAAACAAAGGGCACGGTGATGAAGAATAGCATCCACTGGATATTGCGAGACAGCGCGTCCAAGTGGCTCTGATCTTCGAAGAACATCTCTTCAAAGTTGCGCAGCCCGATGAATTCGGCTTCGCCAATGCCCGACCAGTCGGTGAACGAATAGTAGACGCCTTGCGTCGCCGGAAACACGACTACAAAGGCGTGCAAGCCAAGGATAGGCAGCATGAAGAGCCAGGGGATGACCCCATAGCGCATGACGCGATAACGCGTCCAGTATTCGCTGTTGAAAGGCAATTTGCTAAGCATTAATTCGACTCTTCCGCCATGCGCTAACAAGAGTGAGTGTTGGTGTTCCAGCGACAACTGCACTGGAACACCAATGTAAAGCTTACGATTTAGCGAGCGGGAATCGGAGGGATGAGACCCTCGGCAAATTCTTCTTCGAATTCGGACTGCATACCGGCGAGGTAATCTTCAACCGAGATCTGATCATCGTAGACACGCGTGATCTGCTCCCAGAGCCAGACGTTGGTGCGAGCGGGCCAGAAGCTCCAGCTGGTGTAGCCTACGTTGCCGGCGGCCGACGCCTTGCCGAACTCTTGATACAAGCGCGCTTCTCGCGGGTCTGCGTCGGCGAAGACGTCGCCTTCGTAAATCAGCGGAGCGGGCGCATTGCCGCATGACGCATGCGACGCGGCCTGGAAGCCTGTGCTGTAGTAGTGGTCGAGCACTGCAGCGGCAGCATCCGGGTTCTCAGTCGCGGAGCTGACACCCCAGCTTGAGCCGACGCCGATGATAAAGTGCGGCTCATCGGAGAATGACGTCGGGAAGGCGAACCAGTCCCATTCGTTCATATTGCCCGCATCTTCGCCGAAGAAATCACGCTGATAGTTATCCAGCATCCAGGTGCCTTCAAAGCTCATGGCGATCTCGCCGGTACCAAATAAGGCGTGCGCTGAATCGAATGTGTCCGAGAAGAAGAGATCAAGACTGCCCATATACCAGCCGCCTTGCACGATGTCTTTCAACGCTGTAATCGCCTCGACAAAGGCCGGATCGGTCCAGGGCCGCTGACCTGTCAGAGCCTCGTATACCTTTTCCGGACCCGCGTGATGGCTGAGGAAGACGCTGACAGCCCACTCGTAACAAGGCGCGCATTCGCCAAAGGCCGGCCCCATGACCACCAGTCCAGCCTCTTGAATGGCATCGGCCAAAGCGTAGAGCTCGTCCATCGTCTTGGGCGTCTCCCAGCCGTTCTCTTCAAAGACCGTCTTGTTGTAATAGAGGATGACAGTTTCGAGCTCTTCCGACAGGCTGTAGAGCGACCCTTCGACGCGGCCCAGATCAAGCGCCCAGGGAGCGAAACGATCGCCCCAGTTGTATTCGTCGGCGTAATGATCCAGCGAGAGCAGCAAGCCGGCATTCGCCAGTTCCAGCATGAACGAGGGGCCGTGCGAGAAGGTGATATCGGGGCCCGCGCCGCCTTGCAAAGCCGTGCGCTGCGCATCAACAAGACCCGTGCCAGGCTGCAATACGACCTCAATGGAAATGTCTTCGCGCGGGAATGTGTCCACTAGCAGATTCGACCAACAGCTGCCAGTGTCATCGTCAGCAGCCCATATCGTCACATTATTGTCTTGCGCTGATGACGCTCCAGCAATTAGAAGCAAACACAGGGCCATGATTGTTACAATTGAAATTCTGTTCTGATTCATTTGGTGTTGTTCTCCACTTTCATTTCTAAGCATCCTAAATTCAAACGGTTTATTGCCAAATATTCCTCGCTTTCTCGCTTTTCTCCTCATGTATTCTGCATCTGCGGTTTGCGAATCAAAGCCGACTCATCCTTCCTCATCAACCTGCGCAGACGATTGATCATTGGAATCGTTTGGTCTCCGCCGTGGCGGAGATCTCTTGCGCTGATCAGGGAAAGTATATCCTGTACGCCGATACTGTCAAATTTTCGGCCCGAGGCAATGCGCTGCAATAAAACAAAATGCCTCTCGCCATTGACGGCGACAGGCACATGGACTTGCTCAGACTGTGTAGCCCCTACGGGACTCGAACCCGTGTCTCCACCTTGAAAGGGTGGCATCCTAGGCCGCTAGACGAAGGGGCCAGCAGGCGGCAGCAAGGATACAACGAAGCGTTGCGCCAGTCAAGATTCGTTTGGGCAGTATTCCCAGGCGTCAGTTGCCGCGCGACGCTTTATAGCGGGCGAATCGTTCGCGATCGCCCGGGCGCAGCAAACCAAATTGCTCGCGATAAGCAACCAACTTTTCAATCTGCTCAGGCGGAATCGCTTTGAGATCACCGCTAAGCTGCAGCGCGCGATGCAGGATAGTTGCGCTGTGCTCCAGCGATTCCAACATCAGGTAGGCATCCCACAGTGACTTGGCGACTGTCAATGAACCGTGGTTGGACAGCATGATAGCGTCATGCTCACGGATCAGATTCGTGATCGCATCGCTGTTCTCCTGGCTGGACGGCGTGGAATAAGGCGCCGTCGGCACCATGCCCAGCAGCACGACCATCTCCGGGATGATGCACTGCTGGAAGTCGTAGCCGACCAATGTGAGCGCGATCGCCGTGGGCGGATGCGCATGGACCACCGCATGGACATCGTCGCGCTGTCGGTAGCACTCCAGGTGCATCGCGCTTTCGGATGTCGGCCGCAGATGGGCGTTGGCTTCGCTGGGCTCATCCACCCGTTCGCCCGCCAAATTAACGACGATCAGCTGCTCGGCCTCCAGAAAACCAAGCGCCAAGCCGCTCGGAGTCATCAGGATGCGGTCGTCGTCCAGGCGCGCGCTGATATTTCCGGCGGCGCCATCCACGTACCCTTGCCGGTACATCAACTGACCGACGCGGCAAATCAACTGGCGCAGTTCGCATTCCGTTTGCGGCATGTATTGCATCTCCGTCTTGTGCGCGGGAAAAGTCTTGCGGCTGCTAGCCAGAGCCTTCGCTGTAACTTGATCCGCGTTTATGGCGTGCAGGTGGCTGCACATCGTCCAGCGCGGCTTCGCTATACAACTCATTCCAGAGCGCGTCCAGCAGTTCCGGCTCAAACTCAGCAAAATGGCAGACATCGCAGATATAGGCGCGCGTATTGGGAATGCAAAGCAACTGACCCTGATACATATCGGCAAAGGTGGTTCCTTGCGGCGTGCATTGCCCTACTGTACAGCGCGGGCAAGCGTAAGCTCTGGTCTTGGCATCCATCGCTATAACATCCTAGTTCGGGATGATCCCGATTGAATTATGCGGCCAATATCTGAATACCACCCGCCCCACAATATTTTGCAGCGGCACGGCGTCGAAGCGCCGCGAATCCCGGCTGTTATTGCGGTTGTCGCCCATGACGAAGTACTGATCGGCTCCCAAGGTCCAGGAATCGTCGCCGCAGCGCTGAATACGGCAGGCTTCCTTGATATAAGGCTCGTCCAATGCTTCGCCGTTGATATGCACTAGTTGATCGCGAATCTCAACCGTCTCTCCCGGCAAGCCAACTATCCGCTTAATCAGCATTATGCCGCGTTCGGCTTCGCTAGGCACTAAAGAATTAAAGACGACGATGTTTCCGCGGTCGGGCCGGCCCAGCAGATAGTGCACGCGGCTGACCACCAGACGATCGCTCTCATAGAATGTCGGTTGCATGCTATGCCCGTCAACCAGCGATCGCGGTATCGCCAAGTCAAACAGCACGGTGACCGCAATGACGAATACGACCGTGCTGACAATCTCCAGCAGGAAACCGGGCGTATCCAGGCGGGGCCGCGGCAATTCGTCGATATGGCTGCGGAACATTAACTATCCTTTGACGCCTGTTCCAACTCGACAATGAGGCAGGCGCGGCCTACTACTGCGTTGATTATAGGATTCCGCCACCATCATCGCAATGCGCATTGCGGCCGACCGCCATTTCCAATTCGCGCTGAATTCGCTGGTCAATCGTCAGCGGTGGCGCCCTCCATCGCGCGCGCGCCTTTGTTGGCCCGGGCGCGGAAGCTCAAACAAAGCGGCGTGCCTTCAAAATCGTAGGCCTCGCGGAACTGGTTTTCCAAAAAACGCTTGTAGGTAAAATGCACCTGGGACGGATCATTTACGTGGAAGAGAATCAGCGGCGGATCGGTGCGCACCTGCGACGCGTAGAGGAATTTCAGCCGTTTTGTGCCTTTGCCGTGCGGCGGATGTTTGCTAACCGCTTCGCGCATCAGACGGTTGACATCCGATGTCGCCATGCGGAAAAAGCGCGTCTCCCAGACCCGATGCGCCACCTCCATGACCTGATGAATGCGCTGCCCCTCCAGCGCGCTGATGAAGATGATCGGCGCATAGCGAACAAAATGCAGCCGGTCGCGGATATTCTCGCTGAAGGCATTCATGGTGAGGGCGTCTTTATCGATGTCGTCCCATTTATTGACTACGATGACCAGACTCTTGTATTCATCAATGATGTATCCGGCGATATGCTCGTCCTGCTCGGTTACGCCAAGGTTGGCGTCGATGATAAGCAAGGCGACATCGGCGCGGCCTATGGCTTTCATGGCGCGAATCACACTGTATTTCTCGACGCCGGCCTGGATGCGGCCGCGGCGTCGAATGCCGGCGGTGTCGATCAAGGTTACGCGCTCGCCAAACCAACTGATGTCCGTGTCGATCGCATCGCGCGTGGTGCCGGCTACCTCGCTTACTATAGCGCGGTCGCGGCCGATCAGCTTGTTCAGCAGGGTGCTCTTGCCGGCATTTGGGCGTCCGACGATCGCGATTTTCAGATGGTCGTCCTCGTCTTCCTCCTCAAAATCGGCTTCCGCGTCTCCAAACGCCAACACTAATTCATCCAGCAAGTCGCCGACGCCAAGCCCGTGAATCGCGCTGATGCCAACAACCGCGTCCAGCCCGAGGCTGTAGAAGTCGTAGGCATCGTCTACGTGCATAAGGTCGTCAATCTTATTCGCCGCCACAAGCACCGGCTTGTCGGACCGGCGCAAGATCTCAGCGATAGCTTCATCAGCAGCGGTAACGCCAAACTGCGCGTCAACGACCAGAATAACCACATCCGCGTCGGTGATGGCGATCAGCGCTTGCTCAATGATCTCGGCGACAAAATCGGCGCTGCCTTCAGCCAAGGGGGAAACATCGCGCGAGCCGGCCGGCTGATAAATCTCGATCCCGCCGGTGTCAACGACTTGAAATGTCACGCCGTTCCAGAAGGATTCGCCGTGCAAGCGATCCCGCGTCGTGCCGGGGATCTCGTGCGTTACGGCCAGGCGCTCGCCGACCAAACGGTTGAACAGCGTACTCTTGCCGACATTGGGACGGCCGACCAGGGCGACGATTTTGTTGCTGGACATTGCGTCGTAATTGCTCCGGTAATGATTCGTGCTCCGCGCCAGTATTGTAGACGTCGCGCGCAGATTTCGGTAGACGGGGTACGGACTGCGTCAACTGACCTTTGAGTCGTCGGCGTGGCAAGGAGAATGGCCTAGCCAGCTGGGCAATTTACCATTGGAGGCTAGCTATCGGCTGAAGCGTCCGCAGCCGGATCGCCCTCGTCGGCCGCCTCTGGAGATGTGATCTCCACGTTCAGCTCAGCCGGCGATAGCGACACATTGGCTTCGCTCAAGTCGCCTTTGGTGATAGATATCGTCGGCGACAAATCGTAGACGCCCGGCGTCAGTCCGTCCAAGTCGACCACGAGCTGGATGTCCTCAAGCGAAAGGGCATCCACGTAAACAACCGGCCCGGTCACGATGGCGGACGCCGTCGTGGGAACAATGGATACTTCATAGGCGTCGTCCAGGCCGATGTGGCCCACCTCAATGCTATCAATTTGACGCGACACGACGATAGGAATGATTTCAATCGAAACCGTGATATTGCTGTCGCCGCCCATCACGAAGAGCTCGCCGTCAGGCAATTGCACCGGCACACTGGTAACGAATCCTGCTTCGCGTCCCACCAAACTGATGGGCGCCGTTAGCAAAGTATCGGAAATCTTCTCCAGCTGATCCGGCGCGCCGCTGACAAAAAGCGACTCCGGTTCATAACTCTGGTTCTTCAAGGTGAATCCGTCAGGCAGGGTCGAGAGAAAGACGTTGGGGCGCACTGCGATCTGACGAATGTCATCACGGCGCGAGATATTCACGGCGACTGAGGCCGTCGACGGCTCCAACTCGACGCCGTTCACGCGATTGCCGTCGGCGTCGATGGCATGAAGGCGCAAATCGACTTCCAGCGGATTCCGGCTGGCTGAAAGATCCAGCTGCCCTCGAACCGCCACTACCTGAGACACCAGGCTGGCCGCGCCGCTCACCAGCGCCTCGTCGATATCAGGCTGCGGCTCGTCATTTCTGAAGCCAATGGGCGGCGCATCAACGAGCGCAACAACAATGCGGATGTCGCGCGATTCTCTCGGCTCCAATTCTATACTGATTTGGGAGGGCTCAACGCGAGACACCAGGCGGCGGAAGCTGTCGGAATCGGGCCTGGTCACCTCGACGGCCAAGGGCACAGAATGCGTTCCCGGTCCCAGGCGCGACAGATCAGCTCGCACGACGATATCGCTGGCCAGGCGCGACGAGACAATTGTCTGCGATCCCTGGAGGGTCACGTTCGCAGACCGTGCCGCGCTGCTCGTCATTACAGCCATCGTGCTGGGAACAAACTGAATCGGAATTGCGTTAAAGTTGCGCTGTCTGATTGGATCGGCCGAAGTCACGGCGATATACCAAACGCCAGTCGCCAATAGTGCTGAGACCGCTAACCAGAGCAGATTTCCCGCCATGTCCGAACGCAGGAGCCGGCGTATCATGGCTGGGTCTGCTGTCTGCTGCGCGTCCGCATGCGCAGCCGCAAGTCCGCCCACATCTCACGAACGCGAGAGCGGAACGAGGTCCAGGATTCGTCGGTCGGGCCATAATAGGCGTTCAGAATCAGACGCAATCGCTGCGAGTCGAGGTCGAGGATCATGCGCCCGGCATTAGTCACCGAGATTTTGCCCGTCTCTTCCGACACGATCACGCAGAGCGCGTCGCCAACCTCGCTGATACCCACTGCCGCGCGATGCCGGGTGCCCAGATTGGGATTGGGCAGATTGCGGCTGGCGGTGATGGGCAAAACGCTGGAAGCCGAAGCAATGCGTCCGTCGCGACTGATGATCACGGCGCCATCGTGCAGCTCGGTGCGCGGCCAGAATACGGTGGCCAGCAGGTCGGCGGAAACTATGCTGTCCAGGCTGATGCCGGTGCGAACGTACTCCTGCAAACTGCTGTTGCGCTGCAGCACGATCAGGGCCCCGTGCCGCCGGGCCGATAGTTTTTCCGAGGCGGCGCAGACCTCTTCAATGACCGAGACCCGCACTTGCTGCGGCGCCTGACGCGACCCAATGATCAAGCCCCGGCCCAGGCGCTCCAGAACACGCCGGATTTCCGGCTGGAAAATCACCGGGATGGCGATGGCCAAGGCGGTAAGACTGTTGGCGATCAACCAGCTCAGCGCTTCCAGTCGTAATACAGCGGCCACCGAGATAAGCCCAATCACCAACAGCGCGATGCCGCGAAACAGGGCGACGGCCTGTGTGCCGCGAAACATGAAGCTGATGCTGTAGAAGAGCAAGGTGACGATGCCGATATCGACAATGTCTGTCAGCTGGAGGCCCTGCAATATGAGAAGGATCTGTTCCACGTTTGATCTTTCACTAAATACAGCGGCATGGCTTGCGCATGAAGCACGCTACGTTTAGCCAATCTTACTAACACGCCAGACAGCGTTGCGTTATGCTATTTTAACACCGATTGCTGCGGCATACCGCTGAATAATCTGAGGAATACGCATGACGCGACCTTAGCGTCGGGAAACGGGAGGGGAGCCATCCGTGGATTTTATAGAGTGAAACCTACCATTCGAGCGCGCGGAAATAGCAAACGCTAAGCCAAAACCCTTACGAGAATCGCCTTCTGAGCATGCAAGCGATTTTCGGCTTGTGCAAAAACTCTCGAGCGCGCGCCGTCCATCATCTCGTCGGTGATTTCGTCGCCGCGATGAGCCGGCAGACAATGCAATACGATCGCCGATGCATTGGCGTGCTTCATCAGACCCGCGTTCACTTGAAAGGCGCCGAATTCCTCGGCCCGCTCGCTGGCTTCGGCTTCCTGCCCCATGCTGACCCAGGTGTCGGTGTATACTACATCTGCGCCCGAGACTGCCGCCTGCGGATGCGTATGCATCTCCAAATTCACGCTGTTGCGGACGGCGATGGCGCGCGCCTGCTCGCGGATGGGCGCCTTCATCTCATAGCCTTCCGGAGTGGCGATGCTGAAGTCCAATCCAAAATGGGCGCAAGCCAGCGCAACCGACGCCGCCACATTGTTGCCATCGCCTACAAAGGCCAGCTTCAAGCCTTGCAGCCGGCCGAAACACTCGCAAATGGTGAGGATATCCGCCAGCGCCTGACAAGGATGGTAATCGTCGCTCAAACCATTGATGACCGGCACGCGCGAGTATTCAGCCAGCGCGACCACATCCTGGTGATCGAATACACGGGCCATGATGCCTTGCACGTAGCTGGACAAAACGCGAGCGACATCGGGCACGCTCTCGCGCACGCCCAAGCCGATCTCCTGCGGGCCCAGCATGATGGCGTCGCCGCCCAGATGTTTCATCGCCATCTCAAAGGACACACGGGTGCGCAAAGACGGCTTCTGAAAGATCATGCCCAGGGTCTTGCCTTGCAGGGTCGGCGCGTTGCCGCCATCGCGCCATTCAACCTTCAAGCTCAAGGCCAGGTCAATAAGTTCGCGCAACTCGTCACTGGAGCAGCTCGCCAAATCTAGAAAATGCTTCACCTAAGCACCAACTCGCTTTCGAATTCAGAACAGCTTGCAAATGTCATTCAGTATGAGTCCTGTCGCAGCCCGGCCTCAGTCAATCTCTTCCATGTCACACCAGTCGCGGCCATAGCTGGCATTGGCGCGCAAGGGCACTCGCAGGGGTTTGCCATCCGGCAAGGCAGACTCCATCGTCTCGACGACTAGCGCCGTTACCGCATCCAACTCTGATGCTTTGACTTCCAGCACCAGCTCATCGTGCACCTGCAGAATCATGGCCGCGTCGAATTGCGCGTCCGCGAGACGCGCGTGCAGGTTGATCATCGACTGCTTCAATATGTCCGCCGCAGTGCCCTGAATCGGCATATTGATGGCCGCGCGCTCTTCGGCCGAGGTGCTGCGCCGGTTGCCGTTTGACTTAATCGCCGGGTAGATGCGCCGGCGGCCATAGAGCGTCTCTGTGTATCCGTGCCGCCAGACGAACTCCTTGGTGTCCTTGATGTATTGCTCAACGCCCGGCATACGCTCAAAATAGGTGCTTATAAATTCTTCCGCCTCGGCCAGCGTTAAATCACTGTCGCGCGCCAGCCGGAATGCCCCCATGCCGTACATCAAGCCGAAATTAACGCGTTTTGCGAAGCTCCTTTGTTCATAGCTGACGTCGTCGGGCTCAATGCCGTTGACCGTCGCGGCCGTGGCTTGATGGATATCCAGCCCCTGATGGAAAGCGCTGATCAAGGTCTCATCCTGGCTGATATGCGCCATGACGCGCAGTTCGATCTGGCTGTAATCGACGGCCAGCAGCAAGTAGCCCTCCGGCGCTACGAAGGCCCGCCGCACCTCGCGACCGACTTCAGTCCGAATGGGGATATTCTGCAAGTTGGGATTGCTGCTGCTGAAGCGCCCGGTCGCCGAACCCGTCTGATTGTAGCTGGTGTGCAAGCGACCAGTGCGCGCATTGACCAGCGCCGGCAAGGCGTCGACATAAGTGCTCTTGAGTTTTGAGAGCTCGCGATATTCTACAATCATGTCCACGATCGGGTGCTGATCGCGCAGCATGTCAAGCGTGGTGGCATCGGTGGAAAAACCGAGCTTGGTCTTCTTGAGGCCGTCGGTCGGCAGTCCCAGCACTTCGAACAAAACCATATTCAACTGCTTGGGACTGCCGATGTTAAAATTGCCAATATTGCCGGCTTGGTAGATTGCCTCTTGCAGCCCCTGAATGCTGGTCGCCAGTCGGTCGCTCATATCGCTCAAGAAGTGGACATCCAGCGTGACGCCTTTGAATTGCATGGCGCCGACGATAGGAATCAGGGGCAATTCGAGTTTGTCGTACAGACCGCCGAGCGTCGAGTCGGTCAGCCCGCCCCGCAAGGGTTCGACCAAGCGGTATGTCATGGTCGCGTCAGCAGCGGCATAAGGCGCCGCGGCATCTATCTCAACCATATCCATAGATATCTGATTCTTGCCCTTGCCCAGCAACTCCGAGATCTCCGTCATCTGGATGTCGAGCGTTTGCGCCACCAATGCTTTTAGACCGAGGAACTTGCTGATCGGGTTCTGGACCCATTCCGCCAGCATGGTATCGAAGGCGATCGGCGCTACATCAATGCCGTAGCGCTGCATTATCATCAAGTCATACACGGCGTTGTGCGCGGTCTTGGGGATCTTCGGGTCTTCGAGCGGGGCGCGCAGAGCATTGATCACCGTATCCAGCGGCAGCTGCTCGCCAACCGGTTGCGCGAACATATCGGGCTGGCCTTCGCCGCCAACCACGCGATGCCCCACCGGCAAGTAGTACCCCCGCTTCTCGTCCACGGCCAGCGCGATACCGACCAGGTCCGCCGACATTTGGTCGATGCTGGTGGTTTCGGTGTCGAAAGCGATCATCTCCGCGCCCGTTAAGGCTTGGACCAGCTCGCTCAATTGCGCCTCGTCGCGGACGACGACGGTCTCGACGACTTCATGATCATGCACGATGCTCGATTCGAAGTCCTCGCCGTGAAGCTCGCCGTAGACGCGGTGCAGCCGCTCGCGCATGGTCCTGAATTCGAGCGCGGAGAAGAGGCCGTCTACCAGTCCGACTTCAAAGTCTTGCGCGATGCAAGCGTCCAGGTCGAGTTTGATATCCAGATCACACATAATCGTGGCCAATTTGCGACTGAGATAGGCCATGTCCTTGCCCGCAATCAGTCGATTACGCACGCGCGTGCCAATGTCTTCAAGATTTTCGTAGATGGTCTCCAGGTCGCCGTAATCTTGCAGCAGCTTGGTGGCGGATTTCTCGCCCACGCCTTTGACGCCGGGGATATTGTCCGAGCTATCGCCCATCAGCGCTTTCAGGTCAATCAACTGGCTCGGTTCCAGACCGTATTTGTCGCGAAAGGCGGCCACATCCATCACCACATCGGGGCCGCGTCTCTGCGGCAGCTGCACGCGAACATGCGGGCCCAGCAGCTGCAGTATGTCGCGATCGCCGGTGGCGATGTGGACATCCAAACCCTGCTCGACCGCCTGCCGGCTGATCGTGCCCAGGATGTCGTCCGCTTCCATATTCGGCATGGTCAAGCGGGGAATGTTGAAAGCTTCGACCAGGTCTTTAATCCGGTCGATCTGGATCGACAAGTCCTCGGGCATTTTGACGCGCGTCGCCTTGTAGTCGGGGTAGATCTCTTCGCGCGCGCTCAAACCCTCGTCGAAGGTGACGGCCAAATACTTGGGCTGATGATGCTCGACCACATCGAGCAATGTGCGGCTGAAGCCGTATACGGCCCCAGTGCTCTCGCCAGATGAGGTGGTGAATCCGCCGCGCTGCAGGGCAAAATAGCTGCGATACGCCAGCGCATGGCCATCTATCAAATACAGGACTTCTCGCGCTTCCATGGGCTCCCGCTCGGCGCCTGACCGCTACAAACTTGGCGAAGAGTATAATCGACGCCGCCATTTTGTCACAGGCGAAATTGAGGCGCGGCCACGGGCGGCAATTCAGAATACGGCGTCAGGCAATGCTAGCGCGCGAATTGAAGAAAGTTGCGCAATTCACGTTCGCTGAGTTCCCGCCCGGGCTGCAATACCAGATAGGCATCGGCCCACAATTCGTCCGGCAAAGCCTTGTCTTCCGAACAGGCGATGCTGCGCGAGCGATCCATCACCGTGCGAATCAGTGACTCTGGCGAAGCCCGTCCGGGCGCGTCAGCATGCAGATAAATGAAGTCTTGGTGCACATCCAGGCGGTGAACGCGCCAATTCAAGGCATTCAGCTGGACTTCAAGCCAGAAAACCAGTTGTTCAGCGACGCTTCGGCGCAGCAGCAGCGCCGGATCCGCCACCATCCAGACAAAGGCGATAGGCGAACGAGAATCCGCCACATCCGATATCAGCTCACCCGGCTCGTCCTCAACAGGCGGCGCCTCGCCTGCGGGTATGCCTGCGTGCACGCCTGCCAGCGCGTTCAGCATGCGGTCGCCCTGGCGGCGAATCTCAGTCAGTTGCTTGCCGCCGGCGAAGATCATCGTCAGGGTGTGGCCGCCAACCGTGCCGCGCGAGCAGAGCATATAATCGGCGCCGGATTTGGGAACCTTGATGAAACGTATTCGCGACTGCTGGTCTTGCGCGCTCCAGTCGTCGGCGATGCAGCCGCGGATAGCGCGGAATTGCTCCAGGCTCAAATTGCCCGAGAATGCCACGATTCGGTTCGACCGCGTCAGCACGGTCGCGTCGGCTGTCATATCGCTCATCGCCCGCGTCATGGTCACCGCCAACTGCGCCAGGTACGGATCCCGGTCTCGGCTCGAAAGCAGCCCCCAAGACGTTTCGGCGCTGCTGTCCTTCTGCTCGACGACCGCAGAATCAACTGTTGAATCTGCCGACAAGTCCTCATGCGCATTGCCGGCTAGACTTGCGGGGATCGTCGTTTCGCCCGCGCCTTCCAGAGCGCCTAGCGGCGGCAAACTGTCGGGCAGGAAATTCGGTTCGCGGATGAACTTTTCCGTCTCGCGCAGCCAGGCGGGGATGGCGTCACGGCCCGGCGCTCCTGGTAATTCCCGCGTGGTATCGAAGAGCGACTCCATCGTCAGGTCTTCCAGCAGCGTGCTTTCATCTAGAACGGTGTTGAGCATGCGTTCAAAGGCCGCGCTGTCTTCCAAGTCATCCTCATCGCCAGGAACGAACTCACTCTTGCGTTGGTCTGGCGCGGGGACTGGTCTATCGCCTACTTGCGCCCCGAACCGCTGCGCCAGGTCTCGCAGCGTCTCGAATTCGCTAGCGGACGACAAGGGCGTTTCATCCGATTCCACATCGCGAATATGGACTGCCGATGATTCCCCGTCACCAACCCGGACTACACGATAGCGTACTGTATCGCCTTCGTCTTCCGGCTCGACCAGGAGTTCCATCGCGTCGTTGACCGCTCTTGTCGGCGGATCAGGATTCAGCAGATCCAGCGACGCTTGCAAGCGCCGCCGCGTGTAGTTGAGCCCGGCTGCCTCGCCCAATGCGTCGCCGACAAGCGACTCCAGCCTAATCGTATCTTCGCTCAATTCGTCTGCCTGATCCCCCGGAGACTGCGGCGCCACCCCGATATCCGCCTCTAGTGAACGCTCGAGCACCGGTATTAGATCCCGCGCCATCACCGGCACATCGACGACTCCTTGCGCGCGATAGCTCTTGGCGAGTTCATGCACGTCCGGTTGATCCGGCGCCAAGACTATCGCGATGTCCTCTTGGCGCGAGCGAATCATTTCAATCATGATGGCGGGCGAAACGGTCAGATTGTCGGTATCGAGCAGGACAAGTTGTTGTGGCGTCTCGCGCAGTTGCTCCATGGCATTGCGCGCGTCCGCCACTGTGGTCACGCTATATTCGCCCAAAGCCTCCAAGGCGCGTTTGACGTCAATCGCAAACTGCACATTGCGCGTGATTAACATGATCTGTTTTACGGCTATGGCCATCGTGGATTCCGTGGCGTCAATCTGAAGAACTTATAGTCGATTTTAGCACAGGTAAGCATCGTCACCAACGAATCACGGGGCAGCGGATGGGTAATCGTTTCGAAACTGCAGCCCGCCGCGGCGAGAAAGTCAAACGGAAAATTAACCATAGAGGACACAGAAGTAGAATCAAGTAAGTAATGCAAATCCCGTTTCACGGACGTCGTTCCTTTACCACAGAGGCTCACGAGGGCACACAGAGGACACAGAGGATTCTATATTATTGCGATACTGCCGCAAGTTAGGCAGCCATCGAACAAAAGGGAACTGTCGCTGGCAGACGATCACTTAACTGCTTTACTCAGTGTACTCTGTGTATCCTCTGTGTACTCTGTGGTAAGTATTTGCATGACTTACTCGCATATACTGAGAGCGCAGAGAAAAGATATATTTGAAAACCTTGCTACGCTGGGGTCAGCCGGCAACCACCGCTATGCTGCCGCAATCGCCATATTCTGTGGTGAAGTCTCCGCTTACCCAGCCGACCTGCCCCTCCACGCTCAGGCGCCACCAGTTGTGCTCGCTGTTGCGGCCGGTGATGGGCGCAAGCGTACCGCTGGCGAGTACGGTGATAATCTGATAGCGGGTGCTGGGTCCGGTGCGGAAGTTCAGTCCCACGTTCACCAAGGCGCGGCAGACGCCGTCGTCGGGTATGAAGGGTATGTTCCCCTGCTGAACCGGAGTGGCTACGATCTGCGCCGGCGATTCCCGCACGACCACCTTGATCTCATAGGGCTCGCTGACGACCTCCCCGCGATAGGCTACAGCCCGCAGGGTAATCGCGCCCAAATCGTGCCGCTGCGGCGTATAGTTTAGGATCGCCTGCAACGCCAGGTCCCCTTGCAGGGACTCGGACGACACCGTGCGCACGATCTGATTGTCCACAAAAAGCTGGACGCGATTGACGCCGATGCTGTCGCCGGCCAAGACTGAAACCAGGATCTCTTCGCCAATGACAAATTCATCGCCGCCGCTGGGCGAGGCGATTTGAATGCTGGGCGGCCCGGTCGGGATATTGGTCGCGCGCGCCGGACTTGAGTCGGTCGTCCGGCCCTGCAAGTTGCAGGCGGTCAATAGCAGACAGATGCCGATTGTCAGCAGGCGCAATGAGAGTCGGTGAATTGTAGAGCCGTACCAGGAAGTCATCAACCGGCGACAACCAGCAAGGGATCGGCCTGTTTCTGAGGCTGAGGCAAGCGCGCTTGCATGCTCCAGGGTCCGGTCCAAGTGACTTCGACCTGCGCCAGACGCCCCTTCCAGTCGCCCTCAGCTTCAAAGAAGACCAGCTTGTTCTGCGGACTGCGGGCGCGCCACCTGCCCTTGTGTTTGCCTTCCACCAGGACTTCTAGCGTTTGGCCAAGGTATTGCGCGTTAATCTCGGCCACAACGCGCGCCTGCAATTCTTCCAGCAGCTTGTGCCGCTCGCGTTTTTCCGCCTCCGGCACATCGTCTTCCATGCGCCGATCGCTGACCGTTTGCGGCCGCGGGCTGTAGCGAGCCAAATGCGCCTTGTCCAGCTTGAGCTCTTCGAGCACTTTATAGGTCTGCATGAACTGCTGGCGGGTTTCGCCGGGGAAGCCCACGATGATGTCAGTGTGAATCGCCACCTGCGGGATGATGCGGCGAATCTTGGCCACCAACTTGCGATACTGATCTGCTGTGTATCCGCGCCGCATCCGCGCCAGCACTTGGTCGTCCCCGGCCTGGATCGGTACCTCGATATGCGGCATGACCCGCGGCAATTCAGCGACGGTTTCCAGCAGCTTCTCGCTCATCCAATTAGGATGGCTGGTCAGGAAGCGAATCCGCTCCAGGCCGACTTCTTCAGCGACGCCATGCACAACCCGCAACAGATCGGCCAGATCAGGTCCGTCAGGGATGTCTTTGCCATAACGATCGACAATTTGGCCCAGCAGCGTAATCTCCTTGACGCCCTGCATGGCCAGGCTGCGCGCCTGCGCCACGATCTCTCCGATGGGACGGCTGCGCTCAATGCCGCGCCGAAAAGGAATGATGCAGAAGGTGCAAGCATGCGAGCAGCCATAGACGACTGGCACATGAGCGCTGACCAGTTGGCCGCGCTCATGCAGAGGCAGGATCAACTCGCCGTCTTGCAAGGCGTCGCGTGATTCGCGCGCTTGCGCCTCCAGCTCCAGCACATCAACTTCGTCCATTCGCTCCTGGAGGAAGCTGACCATTGGCGAGGGATCCGAAGGCGGCATGAAGACATCGACAAAGGGCAAGCGCTGTCGCATCCAAAGCGGATCGCGCACGCCAACCATACAGCCCATGACGCCGATCACTCTGTCGGGCTGCGCTTCCTTTATTTTGCTGAGCAGATGCAGGCGGCCCAAGCCCTTGTCTTCGGCGCTCTGCCGCACGACGCAGGTATTCACGATCATGATATCGGCATTATCACCGATAGTCGTCGAGCTATGACCCAGCTTTTCCAACTCAGAGGCCAGCAGTTGCGAATCGGCCACGTTCATCTGACAGCCGAGGGTCCAGATATGATATTGCATGTCTTTGTTCGCCAATTGATTGCGCGCTTATTGTAGTAGAAGCCTGATTCGCGGTCAATGCGCGGCCAAAGTCTGGCAGCGGCGCCGCGCCGGCAGTATCGCTCCGGCTCAAGCCCAGACGATCTTATGCGGCACGAAGGATGTGTGCAGAACCTCATGGAAGGGCAAGATTCGCACTGAGAATCCGACATTGCCCGTGAGCTGGAAAACATGCTCAGCCGTGAAGGTATGGATGCCCTCGCCATTTTCGCTTTGGACGTACATGTCGACCGATTGGCCATCGCGGATGTTGCCGGCGCTATCCAGCATGCCGTAGTAGAGTTGCACGTTTACATCTTGCGGCCGCAGCCGTCCTAGAATCACGCGGGCGTGAATATCAGTCCGGCTGCCCACCTCAACATCACCGTCGCAAATATCCACATCGAGAACTTTCACCTCATGCCAGACATGGTCAAGCATCTGGCCCCAATTCACAAAGGCTGCCGTGCCGGCAAAAGCGTCCTGGGTCATTGACTGGCCGACTTTGAAACGCGGCAAATACAGTGTTTCGGCATACTGCTGCACCATGCGATGCGTATTAAATCGCGGCGCCAGCGAAGACATGCTGTGCTTGACCCGGCGGATCCATTCGCGCGGCAAGCTGCCACGCGCCTGACCGTAGAAGAGCGGGACGATGTCCTGCTCGAGCAGGTTGTAGAGCGCCTGGCTCTCGACATAGTCTTGATGGGCCCATTCATCTTCGGGATATTCTTCGCCGTGCCCGATTGACCAGCCGAGATCGGGCGCGTAGGCCTCGGCCCACCAGCCATCGGGGATGCTGCAATTCAAGCCGCCGTTGTAGATGACCTTCATGCCGCTGGTGCCGCTGGCTTCTTTGGGGCGGCGCGGCGTGTTCAGCCAGACGTCGACGCCCTGCACCATGTAGCGCGCGACATTCATATCGTAGTTTTCCAGGAAGACCACCGAATTGCGGAAGTCGTGATCGCGGGCGACATTGACTATGGTGCGAATGAATTCCTTGCCCTCGTTGTCGTGCGGATGGGCTTTGCCGGCGAAGATGAATTGCACCGGGCGGTCGGCATCGGTTACCAGCCGGCGCAGCCGCCCCAAGTCGCGGAAGATCAAGGTCGCTCGCTTGTAAGTCGCGAAGCGCCGCGCGAAGCCAATCGTCAAGGCGTCCGGATTCAGCGCTTCGTCGGCGGATTCAATCTCGGTCTGCGACATGCCGCGCCGCTGCAATTGCAAGCGCAGCCGGTCACGCGCGAAGGCTACCAGTCGTTCGCGGCGGCGGACGTGCGTGCGCCACAATTCGGCATCCGGGATGCTCTTGACGCCCTGCCATACTTCCGGGCGCGATTCTTCCTCGCGCCAGGCGGGATCCAGATAGCGGTCGAAGAGCTGCGCCATTTCCGGGCTGACCCAGGACTGCACGTGAATGCCATTGGTGATCGAGCCGATCGGCACTTCGTGCTCGGGCACGCCGGGATACATCCAATTCCACATCGCGCGCGATACCGCCCCGTGCAGCTCGGCCACGCCATTGGTGCCGGACGACAAGTTCAAAGCCATCACCGACATCGAGAACAGCTCGTAGTGCCCCATATTCTCGCGACCGAGGTCGAGAAATTGATCGCGAGACAAGCTAAGCTCGGTCATCAATTCGGTGAAATGCTCATCTATCAGGTCGAAGCCGAAGCGCTCCAAACCGGCCGGCACAGGCGTGTGAATTGTAAATACGCTGCTGGCCGCCGTCAGCGCTTTCGCCTGTTCAAAGGTCAAGTCGTCCTCGCGCATGCTTTGGCGAATCCGCTCCAGCAGCAGAAATGCGGAATGACCCTCATTCATGTGATAGATATCCGCTTTTATGCCCAAGGCGCGCAGCAGCCGAACACCGCCAATGCCCAGCAGAATCTCTTGCCGGATGCGCGTCCGCCGATCGCCGCCATAGAGACGGTCCGTCAGATTGCGGTCTTCGGGGCGGACATTTTCGTCGATATTAGTATCGAGCAGGTAAAGCGACACGCGCCCAACCTGCACCTTCCAGATCTGCGCGAACAAGTCACGCCCGGGCAGCGGAATCGTAATCTTTATCGGCGCGCCGGCCGCATCCGATTGCAGCTTCACCGGCAAATTCACGTAATCGTTGAGCGGGTAAGATTCCAGTTGATAGCCATCGGCATTCAGATACTGCTGGAAATAACCTTCCTGATACAAAATGCCGACGCCGACCAGGGGAAGGTTCAGGTCGCTGGCGCTTTTGAGGTGGTCGCCGCTGAGCACGCCCAGGCCGCCGGAGTAATTCTGCAAGCACTCAGTTAGTCCAAATTCCATTGAAAAGTAGGCGATGACCGGCGGGCGCTGCAAATGCCCGAAGCGTCGCGCAAACCAACTGTCTTCAGCCCTCATGTATTCGTCGTGGGCTTGGCATACGCGGGCGTAATGGGCCATAAACGAAGAATCGTCGACCAGGGCGTTCAGTCGGCCCTGATCCATCAGTCCCAGCATCCATTCCGGGTTATGATGCGTCTCTTCCCATAAATCCGGGTCCAGGCGCCGAAAGAGCGAAATCGCTTCATGATCCCATGCCCAGCACAGGTTGTAGGTCAGTTCGTGCAGTCTCCGCAACTGTAGCGGAAGTTTCGGCGCTACATTGACTCTCGCAACCGGCTGTACCATTGTCGTCTCCTGTGAGATTACGATTTGGTCTACCTTTCAAGCGGAAGATTGTATCGGCTTATCGCTCATAAATACATCTTGATTCGAGCCGGATCAACCACGCTTACAAACGAAGCAGACTACATCGCCTAGCCCGCGAACATAGCCATTTCGTACAAATATCATGCCTCGCTTACCGGCGAAATCAGCGGAATCGCTTCTATTGACTTATCAATTATGATACGATAAATGTCATACGCGTTGACGCACATTGTCTACTCAACCACCCAAGAGGACACATGCTGAAGAAACGATACTTGAAAAGCAAGCCCGCATGCCAGGTAACATTCTATACGGCGCGTGAGCTTGATGCGGAAAATGTGGCGCTTGTCGGCGACTTCAACGAATGGAATGAAGCCGCTACGCCAATGAAGCTGCTGAAAGACGGGCGCTTCAAAGCCACGGTCGAGCTGCCGGTTGATCAGCGCTTTCAGTTTCGCTATCTGGTCGACAACAGTCTCTGGCATAACGATTGGGAAGCGGACCACTACGTGCCCAATCCATTCAGCGGAGAAAACTCAGTAGTCGAGGTCTAGCGATGATAAAGAAGACGCTGCGCAAAGATGGGCGCATTTATGTAGGCTTCTACACCGAAGCGATTCCAGAAGCCGAAACCGTCCACCTGGTCGGCAGTTTTTCAGACTGGGACATCAAGGCGCATCCCATGCGGCAGCTCAAGAACGGCCACTTTATGACATCGCTCGTCTTTGCGCAGGGCGCCAGTCACGAGTACCGATACCTTGTGAACGGCGAGACTTGGGTCAACGATTCCGATGCGGAGCGCTATGTTCCCAATCCGCACGGCAGCGACAACTGCGTTGTAACGACGTGAGCGACATGGCAGGTCTCCTCGAAAGAGACCTGTTGCTTTCCCCTCAGCCGTTTACGCGATCGCGCCAGGCTACCAATTTCTCAACTTGGTCATAATCCGGCGCTACTTTCGTCATCATGATGAAGTGTGTGCAGCCCGCTTCCGCATAGGCGTCCAGCCGGTCGGGAATATCGCCCGCCTCGGTCAGCGACACGGTCCGTTCGATATCAGCCGGGTCCCGCCCGAGCTCCGCGCACCAATCGTCAAGTACGGCGCACTTATGCGCGTATACATCGGGTGGGCCAAATCCATTCCACAGGTCGGCGTGCTGCGCGGTCAGCTTCAGCGTGACTTTTTCGCCGCCACCGCCGATCATGATGGGGATTGGATTGCGCACGGGAGGCGGCAACTCCTGGCTCATGCGCGCCTTGATAATCGGCAGCGCTTCGCCCAGATCGCGCAGGCGGCTGCCCGCCGTGCCGAATTCGTAGCCGAACTTCTCATAATCCTTCTCGAACCAGCCCGCGCCAATGCCCAGAATCAGCCGTCCGCCGCTGATATGATCGACCGTATTCGCCATCTGCGTCAGCAGCGCCGGATTGCGGTAGCTGTTGCAGGTGACCAAGGTGCCGATCTCCACGCGGGAAGTCAGCATGGCGATGGCGGTCAGCAGAGTCCAGCCTTCAAAGTGATTATCATTGCCGTCGCCGTAGAGCGGGAAGAAGTGATCCCAATTCCAGATCGAGTCGACGCCGAGCGCTTCCGACGCCTGAACCGCCTCTGCATAAGCGGCGTAACTCACATGCTGCGGATGAAGTTGCACGCCTACTTTGACCTTGCCCATATCCTTACCTTTCTGCCCACGCGGATTCCGCCCGGGCGCTGCCACAATTCGATGGGTCTACCGGCGTATCCGTGAAGCGAATTCAACATCGCTGCCCGCCGGCACCGTCATATCGCTGAAACCGGCGAAACTCTCATGCGTACAATCCGCGCCTATTATCGACCCGGCGCCTATCGTGAATTCAGGCGGGACACGCGAATTCTTGCCGACGCTGGTGATTTTCAAGTCGCCCATATCTTGCCAGGATCCTACACGCGCGTTCTTGCCGATGACCGCGATTTTGTCCACCAGCGCCCGGTCAATGCGAGCCCCGGCTTCAATATAGGCGTCATTCAGAATGACCGACTCGCGGATAACCGCGCCCGGCCCGACGAAGACGCCCGGAGATAGAATCGAGCGTTCAATCACAGCGCCGGCGCCGATGACTGAGCCATCAGTAATCATGCTGTCGATGATTTTGGCGTCGGCGCCGATGCGCACCGGCGGCCGCTCCTCGCTGCGGGTGTGGATCACCCAGGTGCGGTCGTTCAAGTTCAGCGACGGCGGGCTCGAGAGCAGGTCCATGTGCGCTTCCCAATAGGCGTCGATGGTGCCGACATCGATCCAGTAGCCGCCGTAGGGGTAGGCGAAGATATTCCTGTGGTCCGCCACCATCTTGGGCAAGATGTTCTTACCGAAGTCGTGCTCGGACTCCGGATCAGCCTGGTCTTCCAGCAGAACGCGCTCTAGTACCGCATAGTCGAAGACGTACACGCCCATGTTGGCCAGATTGCCGGGGGGCGCCGCTGGCTTTTCCACGAAGTCGATGACGCGATAATCTTTGTCCGTGTCGACAATGCCGAAGCGGCTGGCTTCGTCCAGCGGCACGCGGATGGTGCAGACGGTGGCGTCCGCGCCCTTGTCGCGGTGATACTGCACCAGCATGTCGTAGTCCATCTCATAGATATGATCGCCGGACAGGATCAGTACAAACTCGGGCCGGCCCTGGCGCACGAAGTTGAGATTCTGGGCGACCGCGTCAGCCGTGCCGGCGTACCAGTCGGTATCGAAGCTGCCCTGAAAAGGCTGCAGCAAACGTACACCGCCGGTAAAGGAGCGATCCAGGTCCCAAGGGCGCCCTTTGCCAATGTGATCGTTCAGGCTGTGCGGACGATACTGGGTCAGCACCAGCACATCAAAGACGTTGGAGTTGACGCAATTGCTGAGCGCGAAATCAATGATCCGGTACTTGCCGCCAAAAGGCACAGCCGGCTTGGCGCGCTTGATCGTCAATACGCCCAGGCGGGTGCCTTTGCCGCCCGCCAAAATAACTGCCTTAATCTTCACGCCTCACTCCTTTATCGCAGCAATTCTTTTCTATCGGATCATCTGAATCTTTTCAACTGGCACGGCTTACAGCTTTTGCGCAGGCCTGCTGGTACATTTCGACATATTCCCCGGCGCTTTTCCGCCAACTGAAGTCAGTCTTCATGCCGCGCCGCTGCATCCGGCGCCAGGCATCCGGCCGCTCCGCGAATACATCCAAAGCCCAATGCAGCGTACCCTCCACCGCTTGCGCCTCCTGCCAATGAAAGACGAAGCCCGTGCCTTCGTCGGCATCAGCGTCGTCGTAGTTGAAAACGGTATCGGCCAGCCCGCCCGTCTCGCGAACCAGCGGCAGCCCTCCGTAGCGCATAGCCATCATCTGGCCCATACCGCAGGGTTCAAAGTGGCTCGGCATCAAAAAGATATCACAGCCGGCGTAGATTTGCTGCGCCAGCGCGGCGTCAAACTGGAGGAAAGCGCGCGCCTTGTCGCCGAAGTTCTGATCCAATTGCCAAAAGGCCTGTTCTATCTCGGGCTCGCCCGTGCCCAATACTACCAGCTGCATATCGCGCGCGCCCAGAACGTTGCGCAAGGCGGGCAAAGCCAGGTCGAAGCCTTTCTGCGCCGCCAGCCGACTGACGATGCCAACCAGCGCCACGTCTTTGCGCAAGGGCAGCCGCGCGAAAGACTGCAGGCGCCTCTTGTTAGGCGGGCGCTCATTGAGGAAATTTTCCGCATCATAATTGTTGACCAGCTTCGGGTCGGTCGCCGGGTTCCACAGTTCGCAGTCGAGACCGTTGAGGATGCCGCGCATATCGGCCGCCCGGCGAGCGATCAGCGGCGCCAGCGCATAACCCGCGTACGGGTATTGAATCTCCTGAGCATAACGCGGGCTGACCGTGGAAATCATGTCGCTGTAGGCGATTCCTGTTCCCAGCAAATTGTCCGTCAATCCCAGTTCAACAAGATCGGCATGATGTCGGCCGTCAACCCCCGCGTTCCATAAGAAGCCCCCGGCGTAATCGCCCTGATAGGCGATATTGTGGATGCTCATCACGCTGGCCAGGCTGCCGCCGTGATCGCGAATCATGAAGGGCAAGAGCGCGGTGTGCCAGTCGTTGGCGTGAACTACATCTGGAAACCAGCCTGTGACTTCATCAAGCTGATGCAAGGCCGCCATAGTCGCCTGATTAAAAAAGATGAAACGCTCCATGTCCCAATTCCATTGGCTGTAGACATCTCCCTCCAAGCCGAAATAAGGGGCCGACTGCAGCAAATAGAAGGGAGTCCCATCATATTCAGCCGCGTAGAGCGTCACATCGCTTAAGCCCAGCCGATGAGCGAAGTCGAAGCTCAGCAGCTTCTCGACGCCGTATCCTTCGTGATTGATGAAGCCGTAGCCAGGCAGCATGACACGCGCGTCGACATCAAGCCGGCGCAAAGCTGCGGGAAGCGAGCCAACGACATCGGCCAGCCCGCCCACTTTGGCAAAGGGCACGGCCTCGGCGCTTGCCAATAAGACCTTCATTGACCTGGATTCTCCTGCGAACGCTGCGCTGCGCCGCCAATTCCGCGATACAATCAGCGCTTAGATTCAAACACGTATCCGACCGCGTTGCCAGTCCCTATCGCCTGTGCTAGTATGTCTGTCAGGCGGCTCCAGGACGCGGGACTACTTATGATTCAAAGGCAGCGCCCCCAGCAACAGCAGAAGATATTGCCGCAGATCATTTTCCTGGCCTTGACCTTCCTCGCCGCCGTCAGCGGCACATATGTGGCGCTAACCGTGTATGAGAGCCAGCGCGAAGGCGTCGAGATTCCCCAGATCATCACCGTTGAAGTGATTTACACGGCCACGCCCCTGCCCACCAAGTTGGCGACCTCCCTGGCGGCGCAAGGGCAGCGCGCGCAAGTTGACCTGCCGGCGGACATCGCGGCCGAAGCCGAAGGCGCGTCCGGCCGGGCGATTGATCCCGGCGCTCTCGGCGCCCGCGATGTTGTCATCAGCACACCGACGCCATCGATCGCCGGCGGACCGATCATCGACTCGACTTGCGAGTTTTACACCGTTTTGGCTGGCGATTCGGCTTATTTTATCGCGCTGCGCAAAGGCGTTGAATTGGACGACCTTCTGCGCGCCAATGGTATGACAATTAATACGGCCGCCAACTTGCAGATCGGCCAGCGACTGCTGATCCCGCATCCGGGCTGCCGCGTTGACGAGCGCACGGGCGAGCCCTTGCCGGTGACGCTTGCGCCCACTTCAACGCCACTGCCGACCGCCACCAGCACGCCGGCCAGGCCACAGTTCGAAATCCAGGACGCGCAGGGCTTGGGCGACATCACCGCGGAAGCCATTCGCCTGCAGAATATCGGAGGCAATATCAACATCAGCGACTGGACGCTGTCGGACGCCGATGGCAATACCTACAGATTCCGCGATGTCCTGCTCTTTCCGCAGACCGGCGTCGTGATATATACGCGCAGCGGCACCAGCACCGCCAATGCGCGCTTCTGGGGCAGAGAGGAAAGTGTTTGGTCGCCCGGTGAAGAGCTGACGCTCGCTGATCCGCAAGGGCGCATCGTGCAGACGCTTCAGCTGCCCGGGCCGGACGCAGGCGCATAGCGTTTCTTACGGACGCGAGAGGCGAATAGCGATGGACCGCTGGGCCCGTATTGTTGATCACCTGCTCAGCGAGGTCATTGGCGACGGCGATATATCGGACTTGCCCGGCGCCGGAAAAAGGCTGCCGCTGCATGAGGATTGCCACACGCCGCCGGATCAGCGCGCAGCGTTTAAGATCATGCAGGACAACGAAGTTGTGCCGGGATGGATGACGCTTGCCAAGTCAGTGGAGCAAAGCGAGGCAGGCATTCGCGCCGAGATCGAATCGAGAGCAAAGGAATGGGCCGCCGCTCTTGCAGCCGGCAGGTCGGCTTCTGCGGGGCTTGCGAATAGGAAGCGGTCGACTTATGTCAATCAACTTGAAGAGAGAATTGAACGACATAACCGCGATGTGATCTTGCACAACCTGAAGGCGCCCCGGGGCATTCCGCACAGGTCAATGCTGAATAGCGACCAACTGATCAAGCAGGCGGTCGCCAGAGCCAATCGAGAAGCCTGAGCTAGACTGACTGAGCGTTTTCGGGTTCTTCAGTCTCTTCCGTTTTGCCCTTGGCGCCTTCCTGCAAGCCTTTGCGGAAATTCGCAACAGCCGAGCCAAGTTCACCGCCGATGCGGGATACGCGCCCGACGCCGAAGAGCAAAATAACAATCGCAAGAACTAAAAGAAGTTCGGGTCCACCAAGACTCGCCATAGTGATCTCCTCGCCTAATACCTTAAGTCTTGGTGATTGTACCATATTCGCCGAACAATTCGAGTTGGGATTGCCTTGCGTCACAGGGCACTCGCATCATATTTTTTGAAACACAGAGAACACAGAGAACACAGAGGGCACAGAGACTCAGGTATAAAAGAGACTATTCCACGTACACAGTGAGCTTGTGTATGGCAGGAATCACCGAAAGGAGTTCAAATATCTCTCCTGAAATAAGACGTCGTATTGCTTAACTGCTTTACTCTGCGCTCTCTGTGAACTCTGTGTTTAGATTTCCGTTGACATTTGCGCTGCTTCAGTCGCTTCAAATTTGATGCGATTGCCCGGCCTTGCGTCATCGTATACGGCTCGCTGCCAGCGACGTGCGCCATCCTACACGATGCTATAATCGACGCAGCGCAAGCGTGGGCGAAAGACCACTTTATGCAGCAGTCATTCCGGCTGGACAGCCTTCCGCTCTTCGCCACGCTGAGCGAGGATCAGCTTGAGCGGATCCAAAATCAATTGGAGCGCAAGAGCTATCGCGCTGGCGAAGACATCTTTGTTCAGGGCGCCCCCGCCGATGGCCTGTTGCTGCTCTTAAACGGGCAGGCAGTGTTGTTCCAAACCAACGAAGACGGCAGCCAGACCCCGCTGGCAACGGTTTCCGCCGGACAAAGCCTCAATCAACAGGCGCTATTTGCCGAGGCCATGCAGTCGGCAACGATGCGAGCGGCGCAACCCGTCACCCTGCTGCAACTGACGCGGGCCAGATTCAATCAGCTGCTGCGCCAGCATCCGGACATTGGCGCGGCGCTGGGGACCGAGGGCGCCGAGTCAAAGAGCGGGCCGATCAATCCGCAATTCGCCGAGCAGCGAGAAGACGAAGAAATACTAATTCAGACGCATCGACACTGGTGGTCCTTCGCGCGTACGGCCTGGCTGCCCTTGATTCTTATGCCGGCCATGTGGCTGGGCGCGGCCGCGCTGGAGGCGCAGGCGCCCTCGCTGGTCCTCCTCGCGCTGTCCTTGGCTCTGCCGGGGCTGGCGTTACTGTACTTTTACCTGGAGTGGCGCAACGATTCGGTCATCGTCACCGACCAGCGGATCATCCGCATCAACCGGACGATCCTGACCATGTATCGGCAAGTTTCGCAGGTGGGCCTGGACAGCGTTCATGAGGTCAACTATGAGCTTCCGCCTTACGATCCCTTCGCCCGCATCTTTCGTTATGGCAGCGTGATCGTCAAGACCGCCGGCGCGCAAGGCAACCTGGAAATGGCGCTGATGCCCTCTCCGGCGCGATTTCAGTCCTTGATTATGGAAAACAGGCAGTACTTCGAGAGTCGCAAGGCGCAGCGCCATCACAAGCTGGTGCGCGCCGAAATGCAGCGCATGATGTCGGGCGAGCCGGAGGACGACGCGCTGCTCTCCGCTAGCCAGTCCGCCGATGGGCCGCCTAAGCCGCTATCGGGCAGCAAGGGTTTCCTCAGCACCCGAATCGAGATGAGCAACGGCGACATCGTCTATCGCAAGCACATCAGCGTCTGGGCGCAACACACCGCCTTACCCATACTTATCATACTGGCGGCGCTGGCGGCGCTCATTTTGACATTCACGCTCGTGGGGCCGGATCTGCGCATTATCACTTTTCCTGTCGCCATGATTGCGTTGCTGGCCGGCAGCCTGACTTACTATTGGCTGGACTGGGATTGGCGCAACGATGTCTACATCATCTCCGACGACACCATAACCCTGGTGCATAAACGCCCCTTCTTCCTGGAGAATCTGCGCGATCAGATCCTGGTCGAGCGAATCGACAACGTAGAGTCGGTGACCAGCGGCATCTTCGCCGCCCTGCTAAAGTATGGCGATGTGCGTATGTCCCTGGTCGGCGCCGACGAACCGAAACTCTTCGTAAAGGTGCCGCGGCCCCAGGAAATCCAGCAGGAAATCTCGCGCCGACAGCACAACAAGTCGCTGCGGCGCGCCCGCTTCGACGCCATGCAGCAGCGGAAGGTGCTCGGCGAATATCTGGGCGAATCTCCCGGGGGCGGTTTACAGGCGGCGCCGGGACAGATCGGGACTTCGGCGGTCGGCGACGCGCAAGCAACAACGGGCGGCGTCCACTCGGCTGATGTTTACGAGCCGGGCGCGCGCGCGGTCAACAACCCAGACCGCAATCGGCCGCCGCGACTGCCAAAAAAGATTGTAGCGGCTCAGCAAAAAGCTCCGCCGGGATCAAGCTTGGGCAGCGCGCATCGTCCGCAGCAGCTGCGCCCGTCGGCGAAAGAGACGCCCGACACTTGAGTCTGTCGTCATTCTTTTGCCGCCAAAAGGCTTGTCCGCTACTATGTCGACGACGGCAGGGGATCGGCATTGGTCTGGATTCGACGCGTTTGCCACCGAGGACACCGAGTTAAACCGAGGGCACAGAGGATAAGTATCGTGCCTTATCAAAGACAGATTTAGCACAACAGCAGATTATCCTTTTATCGACCAGCCGCCATGTTTCCCTAATTTCCCCTCTGTGTCCTCAAAGTTACTCTGTGCGCTCGGTGGCAAAAGTGTCGAAAATCCTTCTAAGCGCGCATCGTCCGCAGCGGCTGCGCCCGTCGGCGAAAGAGACGCCCGACACTTGAGTCTGTCGTCATTCTTTTGCCGCTAAAGATCCAGGCGCATATGCCAAAGATCGCGCTTGACGGTGAATTGGCGAGTCTTGAGCAGGTCGTTAACGACCTCGTCATCTCTGGGGTGCTCGAATACAATCGTGGAACGATCGAAGCGCGACGCCAGCCAGTTGAGCAGCGCGTCAGCATGCGGCTGATGATCTATGGCTGGATCAGCGAAAAGCCAGGCGCGGATATTCCCAGTGCTCAGGGCGCTCTCAACCCAGCACGAAGCTAGAATCAAGTCCGCTGCCTGATCGCGTATGACCTTCTTTTCGACGCTGTTGAGGGCGACGAGGCTGCGAAACCTCCGCCATAGCGACTGATTGAAGGCCGCCCGATGTACCGGTTTCAGCCAGCCCAGTCCACCGCGGCTATTGGGACGCGCAGCTTGCGCCAGGGCGTACTCGGCCTGCCAGTCGCTCGGCCGCGCGCGGTCAATCGGCAGGCCGCGATTGCTGGAGGCGGGCGCGCGCAGATACCCGCTGCGCCGCCAAACTTGCCAGGCGCGCTCATAAATGAAACCGTGTCGTTCGTAGAGCCGTAAGGCCGCCTCGTTCTGATAATTCACTTGCAGAATCACACGAGCCGCGCCCCGCCGGCGGATCATTTCCAGGCTCGCGCGCATCAGTTCCTGCGCTATGCCTCGCCGCTGGTAATCCGGGTGGACGCCGACATTGGCCAGGATCCAGGTCTCGCTGAAACCCGCCGGATAACTCGCGGGATAAACTGACACATTGCCCACCAACTTTTCGTCCGAGACGTAGACAAAGCCCAGGCTGATGCCCAGCGCAAGTTCGTTCAGCCGCGCGATCAGCTTTAGCCCGTAGCCCAAGCTGCTCAGATAACGCATCTCGCGAATGGCGGAACGACCGCTGCTGTCCATTGAGTCAGCAAACACCATCTCGATCAAGTCCGCCAGCGGGCGGAGATCTGTCCGCAGGTTCACCGGCCGGACGCCATCCTGGACAACAGCCGGCGCAGCAATCGGTGGTAAGGAGATTCGAGTCAACTTGGCGTTCCTCGCGGCGGAACCCCGCCACTGCGCTTCTTAGCTGAATTAAGTCAGCGTTGGCGCAGTATTAATGGAGTTAACTTAGCCTAAACCCTGCGAATGCCAGTGTCAAGCGAAGCTGAGCCGACAAAGCCTCAAGGGCGCCGCGCCCAGCCGTTTACCAAGACCGCCTTGTCGTTTAGACTATAATTGTATAGAACTGTGCTGCGCAACGGCAACAAGCAGCGCAACCAAAGCCGCTCGGCGGCAGCGAGAATGGCTATCGCGCTCACGCAAATATCGAACGCCCTTGGCTAGCGCAATTCTCATTTTGACAAAGAAGGAGAGCGTTAATGTCCTATAGACCAATTGGCGGCAGGCGCAATCGCAGCGCCGCCTGGCAATGGGGACTTATTGGCTTTATCCCGGGCTTGTTCTGCGGCGTGATCGTGATGGCCGCGGTTGTGTTGGAAGGGACCGTGCCGGCGTATTTCCTGCCCACCCCGGCGCCAGAGGTCTTTACCACGGTGGTTCATGTCGTGATGACGCCCACTGAGGACCCGAATCAACCCACAGTAACGCCCCTGTCCCAGTATATAATAGTGACAGCCACGCCGGACAGCCAGCCGGTTACTGTCGCGCAGCCGACGCCGATTCAAGCGGCGTCGAACGAGATTGTCTCCGTTCAAGTACAGGCCACGCCGATACCCACTGAAGCCCCGCCCGTCAGTCCGACGGAGCCGCTGCAGCCGGCCGATACCGTACCCGAAGTCTTGATTCTGATTCGCAGCCTGACCGTCAGCATTCCGGGCGGCGCGATCAGCATGGGTACGACGCCCGTCGAAGTGGCCGAGGCGGTGAACGAGTGCACGCGCGACGGCGGCACCTGCGAGGCGAGTTACGCCTTTGATTCATACCCGGCGCATGAGGTAACAGTCGATTCCTTCCAAATGGAAATTACCGAAGTGACCTTTGACCAGTACGTTGCCTTTTTGAACGTTCGCGGTCCCGACACTCATGTGAACGGCTGCGCAGGCTTCCCCTGCATTCAAACGCAGAATGAAAGTCCTGACGCCCCCATCATCTTCGACGGCACCAACTACAGCATCGGCACAGGCTTGCGGCCGCATCCGGTGTATGGCGTGACTTATTACGGCGCGCTGACTTATTGCGAAGCCGTGGGCCGCCGCCTGCCCACCGAGGCCGAGTGGGAGCGCGCCGCTCGCGCGGACGACGGACGGATCTATCCTTGGGGAAACCGCTGGGATAATGCGCTGGCCAAGACCAATCGCCCGCTGGATACGCCGCCGGGCTCATTCCCGGTGGGCAGCTATCCTAACGGCGCCAGCTTCTACGGCGCCTACGACATGGCCGGTAATGTGGCCGAGTGGGTGAGTGATTGGTATAGCGAGCGCTACTATGAAGAACAGGCCGCCGCAGGAGTTGCGGTAAATCCCAAGGGACCCGTCGCCGGGCAACAGAAAGTCCTGCGCGGCGGATCCTGGAATAGCGTGCCCTTCTTCAGCCGCGCTGTGCATCGGCAGTCAGGAGACCCCAAAGGCTTCCAGCGCTGGGTTGGTTTCCGCTGCGTGGCGGATCCGCCGAATGCTAATTTGATCGGTGGCGCAGAATTGAATCCGGCCACCCTGGGCGTTGATGTGCCGACCCCGGCGCCGCAAGAACTGGCGAACACCAACGCGCAGCCGACGCAGCCTCCGCCGCCGGAAGCCGGCCGGGCGGATGACAGCAGCACATCAAGTTCTGCCGGTTAGGCGGACAAAAGGAGAGGGCAAATGGACGGCGACTTTGTCCTGGTGATCGGCTCGGCAGTGCTCGAGATCAGCGCCCGCACGATTGCAGTGCTGCAGCCCGGCTTGCGGCAGAGTGGGCATATTCATACTTCCGTCAGCGGCGTCGCCCGGAATATCGCGGAGAACCTGGCGCACCTGGACATTGAGACAGTCCTGCTTTCCGCCATCGCTGACGATGACATTGGCCAGCACTTGATCACGCACTCCCGCTTGGCCGGCATTGACTGCAGCCACGTCTTGCGGGTCAGCGGCGCCACCACCGCTTCCTCCATCTTGCTGTACAAATCGGAAGACAACTGCACCCGCGTCGATGATCTGGGTATCGCCGACGCCCTTAATTCCGACTATCTGATGGAGCATGAATGGCTCTTTGAGAATGCCGCTCTGGTCGTGGTCGACGCCACGCTCTCCGAAGAGACGCTGGATACGCTGTTCGAGTTGGCGGCTCGCTATCAAGTGCGCGTCTGCGCCGACCCCACATCACCGCGGATGGCCAGCCGACTGAACAACTACATTGCCAACCTCTACTTGATCGTGCCCAACGCCAGTGAAACGGCCGCGCTCTGCAATCTGGCTGAACCGGCGACCGAGCGCGAATCCGCCATTGGAACTGCGCAGCAACTGGTCAAAATGGGCGCGAGCATCGCCGTCGTGACGCTGGGCGAGCAAGGCTTGGCTTATGCCGATAGCAGCGGCGGCGGTTATTTGCGGGCGATCCATACCGAAGTAGTTGACACATCTGGCGCGGGCGACGCCTTTTCCGGCGCGGTGATTTTCGGCATCCTCAACGATGTGCCGATTGACGAGGCGATGCGGCTGGGCGTGGCCGCAGCGTCATTGACTCTCGAGAGCGAAGACACGGTGCTGCAATCGTTAAACGCCGACATGCTCTACGACGAACTCGGCGCCTAAGCCATACCGGCGCGGTCAACTGTCCAGCGGCGGGTAGCGATCCAAGACCCACCTCAGCAATGTAAAATGCCCGGCCATGCCGGCGTATTGGCCGAATCTATTCAGCGTTTCGCTTACTTGCGACGCGCTCTTCTGCCCCGCCCCGCCATGAAAGTAATGGTTCACTGCCGCCTGCAAAGCGACATCATTGTGGCCGACGTAAGGGTAGCGGCCCAGCGCGCGACCGATAACGTTGCCGGCCGTCCAATGTCCCACGCCCTTGATAGCCAAAAGCCGCTCATAGGCCTGCGCCGGCGGCAAATCACAGATGCCTTCGAGCTTAAGCTCACCGCGGTCCACGGCGGCCGCGATTGAGATAATCAGATCAATTCGCTTGTTGGTGATTTTCAAGGGCTTGAGCTCTGCTTGGGTAGCGCGCGCCAACCTGGAGGGCGATGGGAAGTCATAGACCATCGACCGTCCGGCCCGCGCCGCGCAACCGGCGAGTTGCAGCAGTTTTCGCTGAGAGCGCATGGCCGATTTCCAGGCGATATGCTGCTCAATAATCAGCGTAATCAGCGCCTCAAAAACCGACTCGCTGCGGAAAACCGGCAATCCCACCAGCGGCTCGACCACAGGCCACAGATCGCCGTCGTTCTGCGCCAGGCTGTAGAATTCAGTCAGGTCCTGGTCCAGCCCCAGGCAGCGCCGCGACGTCCGCTCTACCCGTCGGACTAGCGCGCCAGGCAACCTGTCGCCGCGAACCAGGATAGCATCATCTGACTCTCGGAAGGATAAAAGCTGGCCCTCGGAAAAACGCCACAGCGTGTCGCCGTTGACGACCAGTCGCGCCGGATAGGCGATTCGCCGCAGAAATGCGAGCAGCAAGTCAAAGCGATAGGCGTATGCGGGAAGCGGCAGGCGCAGTTCCGTCATTCGGCGCGGCCGGTGTCAGGCGCCTCGGGCCGGCCATCCGTCTGCGGCTGAAGCTGACTCTGATAACGGCGGCGCGCCAATTCGCGCAGGTCGGCGACCGGGTCCGACTCGTCCAGGATTTCAATGCCCAGCAAGGTCTCGACCGCGTCTTCCATGGTGATTAAGCCGGCTGTGCCGCCGTATTCGTCGATCACCAGGAATATATGATCTTGCTTGGCGATGAAGTCGTCCAGCACATCCGCAATCGAATTCGTCTCGGGCACGACGTCCAGGGGCCGCGCGATTTCGCGCAGCCTGACATCGTGCTCGTCGGCCGCGGCGCGTTTGTAGATTTCGTGGCGCAGGACATAGCCTTTGATGTCGTCTGCTGAATCTCCAAAAACCGGTATGCGCGAAAATGGCAGAATGGCGTGCGACTGCATGACTTCGCCAACCGTATCGTCTTCTTGCAAGGTCACCATTACGGTGCGCGGCGTCATGATCGTCTCGACTTGCACGTCCGCCAGTTGCAGCAAGTTGGCCACAATACGGTTGTCGCGCTCTTTTATGCCGCCCTCTTCGGCGCTGATGCGCGCCATCACCTGCAATTCGGAGCGCGTCACGGTAGGCGCCTCTTCGCTGGGCCGCATGGAGCGCGTCAAGAAATCAGAGGCGAATACGGCCGGCTTTAGCGCCACCAGCAGCACGCGCAGGGAATATGCCGTGAAGGGCGTCAGCGCTTTGGCGTATACCGCGCCAAGCGTCTTGGGGATGATTTCAGAGAAAATCAAAATCATCAGGGTCAGCACGGCAGAGATGATGCCGAAGAATTCGCTGCCGAAAATAGCCGTTGCTTCTGCACCGGCGCCGGCCGCGCCAACAGTATGCGCGATGGTGTTGAGTGTTAGGATAGCCGAGATTGGATGTTCGACATTCTGGCGCAAGCCTTGCATGATGACGCCGGCTTTGCTGCCCTGCTGCACCAGAAGCTCAATATGCGACACGGGCGTGGACAGCATCGCCGCTTCCCACACCGAGCACAGGAAGGAGACGCCGAGCGCAATGAGCACGTAGAAGATCAGCGCGCCCCATTCACCCGCGCCTCCAGCGCCAGTCGTGACCGCCAATATCGGTATGATGGTAGGGATGCTATCCATGTCTTCCGTTACGGGTGACGCTGGACTTACTTTCGTGTATATCCAGCTAAATCAAGCATAGCAATCATGCGCGCTGCGCACAAGTAAGGAATGAGCGGTCTAACAGCTGTCCTCATTGCCTATGCAAGCAGCAAGATGCCGGCGAATGTCAAGACGATGCCGGCGGCTTTGGCGATACTCCAGGTTTGGCTGAACATGGCCAGGCCGGCCAGGAACAAGATGATGATGCGCGAATTGTCGATTGCGATGGCATAAGCCAGGTTCGGCGACTTGGCATAGGCAATAAACAGCGCGGCGTTGCCGAGGACTGCGCAAAAGATGACCGCCGCTATCAAATGGCTGTGCTTTAACTTGACCCGCAATGATGATTTCTCGCCAATGGCGGCGAATAAAAAGCTGATGCCGGCGACAAGCAAGACGACAATCAGCGAAACTTCGCCGCTGACGCCGTCATCGTTGGCGAAGCGCGCGAATATCGAAACCAGCGCAAATGCCAGGCCGCCCAGCAGCGACCAGCTCAGCCAGGCAATCCGGAGCTCTTTCACGCTGATGCGCCACGCGCCCGAAACCGCCAGCAGGCCCGAGATAATCAATGCCATACCCGCCAGGCGCAAGGGCTCAAAAGCCGAATCCAGCAAGAGCAGTGAGTATAGGTAGGTGATGATCAAGCGCCATGACATAACCGCTTCCACATAGCCGATATTGCCCTGCAGCCGGATCGCCCGATTGTAAGCGTAATTCCCGGCCATGCTGGCTACGCCGGACAAGATCAGCGGTACCATGTTGCGCCCGATCGCGTCAAAATGCGCCGGCCGCAAGAACAAGACCGCCAACACCACAGTGGCGCCCAGCCAAGCCCAGGTCATGAACGCGTTGATGGGATAGTGTTTCTGCAGGCGCTGGAAAACCAGCGCTTGCGCGGATAAACCGAAGGCCGATGCAATCGCGGCCGTAAACCAGTCCACTATGCGTTCACCGCGGCTATGGAATGCAGCGCGTCCCGCGGCACAACCCGGCGCAAACGGCCTTCAAGCTCGCTCAGCATGATTGCAGTGGCGCCCCAAACCTTATGCTCCCGCACGGCGTAGTAGGGCACGCGTACGCTGACGCCGCTGACTTGGCGCTGTTCGACTTGCTTGTACGCTGGCTTGAGCAGCTCATCCAGCCCAAAGCTGAACACTTCGGCGACCTCGGCAGGATTGGGCGTGTAGGCCGGCAGGCCGTCGAAACGGGCGACGGCGGGAAATACCTCGAAATGCGATGTGGGGATGTAGAAGCGCGGCAAGGCTCCGATAATGTCAAAGTCGCCGCGGCAGAGGCCAATCTCCTCGCAGGTCTCGCGCAGCGCGGTACAGGTCAAGTCGGCGTCGTCCGGGTCTTGACGTCCGCCGGGAAAACTCACTTGTCCGCTGTGACCGCGCAGCTCAGCGTTACGCAAGGTCAACACCAGGTTGAGACGCCCCAGCGCATCGGCAAAGATAACAATCATGACCGCCGCGGGCGTCGGCGGCGTATCCCGTTTCTGCCAGCCGCGCGGCGCCGGCGCCATGCGCTGCCGAGCTTCAGCCGAGTCAAAGTCAGCCAGCCCCAGCGCCGCTGTGACGTGATTAAAATTGACTATTCCCGCCATGCGCCGATTCCATGCCGCAACCATGGCAACCTCACGATCGCCGCGAGCATCTTAATGAGTTTCATAAAGGTATACGAGGAAATGGCAATCGTCGGCGGAAAGAGGGCGCTACGCGGCAGCAAATGGCTAGGCTGCACGCCGCCGCATCGGGCTCCGCCGAAGCTGTTCGCATCAGTCTGAAGCGTACCAAGCCCGGCGTTTGCGCAGCGATACGCCCGCTTCGGCGCCGCTCCGGCGCGCGGTCCGCACTCGCCCGCGAGAGTCGATGTGGACCTGCCCGGCTTTCTGCAAGCGCTCAAATTCTTCCGGCGTTATGGCCGGCGCCGGCTCTCCGCCAAGGCGCTCCAGGCGATCATCCATATCCTCGCCCGAGGGACCGTTCAGGTTTTCGTCAATATCATCGTTGCGGTTTCTGTTTTCGTCGCTCATGACCACCCTCTGTCGTGACGCTGAATCGCAATTTACGGCCGCTTGTAGTCAACTTTGCGGCGACTGCGCCTTCAACTTCATAGTGTAGACTAAAGTCGCTGCATTTGCCAAGTAGAATTCGGCGCGCGGATACATAAACTTGCGCATCCGTCCCCGCGCATTGAATGACGCTTCGCTACGATGATCGCCTGTCATACGGGCTGCCCGCCTACTTATAGTACGCGGCAGCGGCCAAAAGGTCGTACCGCGGCGAACTCTCGCTGTAGGGATTCGCTACTCTGCCTTCGCTCACGACCAGCAGAACTCCCTAGCAGTAATGGTCAAAATTGACGGAGCTATTGCAGCTGCGACGCAGCCAACCGCTGAAACTGCAGCAGCATGGACTCAATGACCGAATCGAAATCGCTGGCTTGGCGCAGGTCGTCATAAGCGGCATACAAGCCGGTATAGCCTTCCGTGATCTCCCGTGCCGGGGCGGACACTGGCGCCTCTATATAGCCGGTGGCTTTCGACCAGGCATAGGCGTAAATGTAGGGACGATCCAGCCCTTCGCTGAAAGGCGCGAAGCCGAATGCGATTTGCGGGTCGGCGTGTTCGTCGGCGCCGCCGCCAGGAAACCAAATGAACCCCATGTCAAAGTGGTGCGGCCAAAGCACAAGCGGCGTCATGTAGCCAGCTAGCCTAACCCGAAAACGCGCCAAAGCCGTATAAAGACGGTCGAGCGCGACCAAGTAATCCCGCGCCAGAGTCGCGTCGATTTCCAGCGCGCCTTCCTGCGTAATATGCTTCATCGACGGCGAAATCGAGTATCCGCTGTCTTTGAAGTTGGCGATCAGCGCTTGGGCTAGCGAGACCTGCGAATGCCCGCGGGCGCTCAGAGTGAAGACCGAAGCGCCGCAGCGTGAGAACGTCAACTGCAAAGTATTGAGGTCGAATTCCAGCACGCCGCCGCAACGCATAGTTGAGGTTGAGAATCCGCTGCCGGTCAGATCAAGGCTGAAGTGCAGATCGTTCGGCCGCGGGTCCGAACAGGCAACACGAAACGCGCCCACGATTAGAGCTATCTGATGCAAGCCGTCGCGCGATGTTTCCCAGTTTAACAAGCTCGGTAGTGCCATGATATTCCCCTCGTAATCCGCCCCGGCCTATACTTTCCAGTCTGATGGTCTTCCGTTTAAGAGAAATAAGTTGGCGCTGAGTCTTCATACATTCTGCTTTAATGATTCCCTGCTATTGTGCCACTAAGCGAATAAATTGGTACAGAGTGTAGCAAAAGTGGCGGAGCACTTTATGGCGGATGTGTGATGACCGACAAGAGATTCAATGATATAACCTGAGGGCTTACAACTTCGGAGGAGATCCATTTGATGAGCCGCTATCTATCCAAGAGCGTTCAAAACCTGCGCCCATCCGGCATCAGACGCTATTTCGACATCGCCGCCACCATGGACGATGTGGTTACGCTTGGCATCGGCGAGCCGAATTTTGTCACGCCGACTCATATCGTAGAAGCCGGGCTGCAAAGCCTGCGCGATGGCAACACAGGTTATACCTCAAACGCCGGGACATACGAACTGCGAGCGGCCATAGCGGCGCATATACAAGCCAGATACGGTCTCGGTTACTCGCCTGACGACGAAGTGCTGGTGACCGTTGGGGTCAGCGAAGCGCTGTACCTGGCGCTCAAGGTCTTGCTCGATCCGGGCGACGAGGTACTGGTGGTTGAGCCCTGTTTTGTCGCCAATCCAGCCCTGGTGGAAACGGCGGGCGGCGTGCCCGTGATGGCGCCCACTACAGTCGAGGACGACTTCCAGATCACCGGCGCCGCGCTGGAAGCGCGAATCACGTCGCGAACAAAAGCGATCCTGCTGAGCTATCCAAGCAATCCTACCGGCGCCGCGCTGACGATGGAGCATATGCTGCAAGTCGCTCAAGTTGCCGAGAAACATGACCTGGTCGTCATCTCCGACGAGATCTACGAGCGGCTGGTATACGGCATTGAGCACATCAACTTCGCCACGCTGCCCAATATGTACGAGCGCGCCATTGTCTTGAGCGGGATGAGCAAATCCTATGCCATGACCGGCTGGCGCATCGGATACGCAACTGCGCCCAAAGCCTTCACCCAAGCCATGTACAAGATCCATCAGTACTTGATCATGTCGGCGCCGACGATGGGACAAGCGGCAGCCCTCCAGGCCATTCACGCCGGTGAAGATGATGTCGAGAGGATGCGTCAGGAATACGATCGCCGCCGCCGATTGCTGGTAGACGGATTCAATCAACTGGGCATGAGCTGCTTTGAGCCGCGCGGCGCTTTCTATGCCTTTCCCAGCATCGCCATAAGCGGCATGGACGATGAGGCCTTTTGCGAAGCGCTGCTTCATGAAGAACGGCTCGCTCTCATCCCGGGCAGCGCCTTCGGCAGCAGCGGCCGCGGCTACGTCCGCGCCAGCTACGCCACCAGCGAAGACAATATCCGCGAGGCGCTATGCCACCTGGAGCGCTTCCTGCAGCGACGCGGTCTGCTGCAGCGAGCAATGGAGTCGGCGCTGGCCTAAACGCCAGATTGCTTTGACGCGTCAAGTTCAGCCTCGGCGCAAATGCCGAGGTTTTCGCTGCTGAACCCAATCGACATTCACTCCCTTGCGTTTGCGAACTTTTGGGCTACATTATGGGTCATGCCAATTTTACGCGCGGTGATTCCCCTATGAGCGAATGGAAAACCGTCATCGGCCTGGAGGTCCACGCCGAGCTCGAGACGGCAAGCAAGATGTTCAGCCGCTGCCCCGTTGTTGACAGCGTCGAAGCAGAACCGAATTCGGCGGTTGATCCCCTCTCGCTTGGCATGCCGGGCACATTGCCGGTCATCAACATGCAGGCCATGGAATATGGCATCATGGTGGGCTTGGCGCTCAACTGCGAGATTCCGCTGATCAATCAGTTCGCGCGCAAGAATTATTTCTATCCCGATTTGCCCAAGGGCTACCAGATCAGCCAGTACGACCGCCCGCTGGCTGTCAAGGGCTACGTCACAATTGATGTCGCTGACGGGTCACAGAAACGTATCCGCGTGCGCCGCGCACACATGGAGGAAGACACCGGCAAGCTTAGTCACGTCATTGGCGGCAGCCTGGTCGACTACAATCGAGCCGGCGTCCCGCTGCTCGAGATCGTGTCGGAGCCTGATCTAAGCAGCTCGGACGAGGCCGCGAGCTACGCCAGAAAACTGCGCTCGATTCTGCGCTACCTGGAAGTCAACAGCGGCGATATGTCCAAAGGCATTCTGCGCTTTGAAGCCAACGTAAGCGTATTGCATACAAGCGATACCGAGCTGCGCGAACGCACCGAGATCAAGAACCTGAATAGCATCCGCAACATGGTCAAGGCGATAGACTACGAGGTCAAGCGGCAAATCAAGCTATACCAGAGCGGCGAATCGGTGAAGCCTGCCACCCTGGGCTGGGACGAATCGGCGCAGCGCATCACGATTCAGCGATACAAAGAACGCGCGGATGAATATCGTTATTTCCCAGAGCCCGACCTGCCCATCGTGGAAGTAAGCCGGGCGTGGGTTGACGAGATCCGCGCCAAGCTGCCCGCCCTGCCCGATCAGCTGCAGCAGCGATACGTTGAGGACTTGGGCTTGAGCGACTACGATGCTGCCGTATTGACCGCGGAACGCTCGGTCGCCGACTATTTTCAGCAGATGATCGACAGCGGGACGGAGGCGAAATCAGCGGCCAACTGGATCACAGGCGATCTGTTCCGGCTGATGAACGCCAAAGAGATAGAGCGAGAAGGCATCGGCGCGATACCCGTTTCCGCGGCTGATTTCGCCGAGTTGCTGGCGCTGGTGCACGACGGCGTCATCAACCAGAGTACAGCGCGCAAGCGTGTGCTGCCGGCCATGTGGAAGACCGGCAAGGGCGCGCGCGCGATCGTAGACAAAGAGGGATTGGCGCAGGTATCGGATTCATCGCTGATCGGCGACGCCGTTGATAGCGTCCTGCGCGCCAACGATGACATGGTGCAGCGCTACCTCGACGGCAACGACAAAGTGGTAAACGCCATATTCGGGCGTATAATGGGCGAATTGCGCGGCAAAGGAGACCCGAAAGTGGTGCGCCGGATTCTCACTGATAAACTATCAACCTTGAGAGAATAGAGCAGAGTCGACGGGAGCATTCAGTTATGTCTTGGCATCAAACAATAATCGTAGGCAATCTGGGCGGCGACCCCGAACTCCGCTACATGCAGAGTGGGCGCGCCGTCTGCAACTTCAGTGTGGCGGTCTCTGAACGCTGGCGTGACCGGCAGACCAATGAGCAGCAGGAAAAGACCACCTGGTATCGCGTAGCCGTCTGGGGCCCTCAAGCAGAACCCTGCAACACCTATCTATCAAGAGGTCGGCAGGTGATGGTGATCGGCAATGTTCAAGCGCGCGGCTACGTCAACAACAACGGCGAGGCGGCGGCTTCCTTGGATTTAACCGCCCGAAGCGTGCAATTTCTCGGAGGGCGCGATGGCGGCGGCGGAGGTCAACAGGATGGCGGCTGGCAAGGCGGCGGACAGCAGCGCGGCGGCGGACAGCAACGCGGACCTTCGCAACAGAGCGACCGGGCGTCGAATTACCCGGATCAGCCGGCCTCCGTCGACGATATACCTTTCTAGCGGTCAGCGAACGCCGCATCTTATATCTGTTACGTCCTCGTGCCCGATCAACGCCTTGATCTAAGCGACCGCAACGCCTTGGTCACTGGCGCCGGCGCCGGGCCGGGACGAGCGATAGCGCTGGCTCTGGCGGCTAAGGGCGCGTCAGTTGCGGTCAGCGATATCAATATTGAGCGCGCCGAGCGTACTTGCGAGCAAATCCAAGAGCGTGGCGGCGCGGCCATTGCGCTGCAGGCCGATATCTCCAACCGCTTCCAGACAGCCAATATGATCGAGATGGCGCGCGACGCCTTCGGAAAGCTTCATATCCTGGTCAATGGGGCGCAAATCTTTCATCCCGAAGCCATGTTAAGAATCGACGAATGGAATTGGCGCCGCCAACTTGAAATGAACATCACCGGCGTATTCTTCTGCATGCAATTGGCCGGGCGCGTCATGGCGGACGAAGGCGGCGGAGTGATGATCAATCTGGCATCCGCCGAAGGGCTGGGGTCGACGCTGCCGAGCGGCATCGGCTATGTGGCGAGCCAAGCGGCCCTGATCGCCATGACACAGCAGGCTGCTCGCGAGCTGTCGCCACATAGGATTCGCGTCAACGCCATCGCGGCTGGCAGCGCCTCCTCGGGCGAAATCACGGCTTCGGAATCGGCAGGCGCGTGGGGTCTCAGCGCCCGCTCGCTTGGCGATGTCGCTGACACTGCGCTCTATCTGTGCTCCGATGCCGCCGAGTCTATCAACGGAGTGGTGTTTGCCGCCGACGACGGCAATCCGGCGGAATAGGCGCGGAACTTGCGGCCCAGATCATTCGCCGGTGGAGCCGAATCCGCCCGACCCGCGTTGCGAGGTTGACAGGCACTCCAGCGAATCCACGATCTCAACCGCCTCGGTATAAGCCGGCACGACAAGCAGCTGCGCGATCTTCTGCCCTGTGCGAACTTCGTAGCGTCTGCTGCCCAGATTAGCCAGGAGTATCTTGAGCTCGCCGCGGTAGGAACCGTCGATGACGCCGGCCAGCGTGTGGATGCCCGCCGCTGCCACACTGGACCGATCCTTGACCAGGCCGACAAAGCCGACCGGAATCTCCAGATGCAAGCCGGTATCGATCAGCGCCCGCTGCCCCGGCTCGACGCTGTGGGCCGAAATCGCGTAGAGATCGTAGCCGGCATCGCCCGCTCGCGGCGCCTCGAAACCGATGTTGAGCGCCCGTAATTTGTCGTTTCGATAAACGCGCATGAGGGAAACCTACCCGAGTCGCATACGACGCCGGTAGTCGTCGGCTAGCGCCTGCCAATAAGATAGGTCCCAATATCCGCGGGCGGCGCCGGACGGCGATGGCAATACGACGAATTCGGTAGGCCCCAGGCTTTCTCGCTGCCGTCCGTACGAGACTGCATCGGCGGCGGACAGTCGCCTCCAGGCGCGCCAGGCGGCTTTGCTGGTGAAAGCTACAATCTGCGGTTTAAAGCGGCGGATCTTCTGGCGGAGGCAATTGGGCCCGAAGTCGCTTTGGCGCAAACTGCTGTCGCTGCCGGCAACGCCCTTGGCCACATCGGTCAGCCCAATTCGCAGTTCGAGCAAGCGCAGAAACTCGCTGGGCGCAAATCGCCGCGGGGTCATGCCGGTCTGATGCAATGCGCGCCAAAAGGCATTCGAGGCATTGGCATAGTAGGCGCCTTCCCGCGCCGATACGGTACTAGCCGCTGTGCCGCAGAAGACTACCAGCAAGTCTTCCTGCAGGACATCCGGCAGCACATCATTCATGACGGCCTGGCGCTTCAGCGAGCAGCTGCAGATTCTTCTGATGCGTCTCTCGGTAAAACTTCGCCAGTCTCTTTGGCAGAGTAAACTCCTGATCGCCCCCAAGCGACGCCAAATAGGCGACCGTCTGATCCAAAGCCCTGCGCCCGCTCGTCGAGCCGTGAGACGGTATCGACCGCCTGAGATCAGGCATATTCGCCCAACCCTGCAGCGCGGACCGCCAGGCGCCCAGCAGCGGCGCGCTATTGACAACGGGCAAGGGAGTTTCGATGGCATCGCCGCCCAGCAGGACGCCCCATTCCGGAATCCAGCCCACGATGCAATCACTTGTATGCCCGGGCAAGTGATGCAGCTCCAGCGTGACGCCACCGAGGTCCAGGTACATGCGAGGATTAAAAGTAATGTTGGGCGGCGCCAGACGCACATCGTCCCATTTGTCCGGTTCCGCGCTTTGCATGCTGCTCAGGGTCTGCGGCACGTCTTCTTCAAAGCGGCGCCGGCACTCATCGTGGCCGATAACGCTCAGTGGCGGTCGCCTGAATCCGGACGTGCCCCAGCAGTGATCCCAATCGGCATGGCTGTATACCACGTAATAGGGCTTGTCGCCCAAAATGGCGCTAAGCGCAGATACGTCGCGCGGGTGAGTCAGCGTATCCCAGACCGCCGCATGACGCTCGCCGACGACAAGGGCGCCGCGCACGGTTATGTCTTCCGAGACCGCCTCATATATCCACAGATTGGGCAGGATTTCTTTCGGCTGTCCCATCACAGCAGCCCCAAAGTTGGTTCACGATGGACGACCGGCGCAGCTGGCTGCATCTCTATCGCCAGACCGGCGCCTTACTGAAGGTCGGCCTCGAAATCTGGCACAAGACGGAAGGAATCAATCGTGGCCAGCCAGGGAAAGTCGCTCGCATTTACATCGAGCAGATCTTCGCTGATGTCGCTCAGGCGCAAGTTAGCCACATGCATCCGATTGTCCGCGCCGTTGAGCATGATTGCCAAGCCGCTTTCGGAGTCGCCGTCGAGCGTGGAAAGGCGATAGGAAACCTTGAATCCGGCGTTTCCATCGATCTCAACCGCTTCGACAGTGCGGGCTTTCACGCCGCTGCGCCAACTCTCAATCCAGTCGATTGCCTCTTCTTCGCTGCTGATCGCCACGTCAACGGTTGATATGACCAGCGACGCCAGGTCGCCGACAATGGTGGCCGGCACGCCCACGGCAGCATCAGTAACTTCCCAGTCGGATGGATAGCGGACGATGTGCTTGTCGGTATTATCAAAGTACGCGTCCCAGCCGAAAGGCGCATCCGCGTAAAACGGCAGTCGTTCGATACTGTCGGCCACGCCCTGCAAGATAAACTTGAGCTCCTGCGGCGCGTTCTCCGCCATGACAACACGAATGCTGTATATGTCGCCGCCTTCCAGCCACGATTCTTGCCGCGCAATCATGTGAGATCGACCGCGCGACAAATTGAAGTCAATCTGAACGATGCCGTCGGCGGTGATTTTGCGGCTGGTCTCGTCCCAGCGGGAGTAGCCGCTCCAGGTTTGGCCTAGCCAGGTCTTGTCGAGAAAGGCGTTGAGCGCTTCGCTATTGGCCAGGCCGGCATGGTTCTTGCTGATGCGAACTTCGATCACGCTGAGCAGAGACGCGTTTGTCAAGCTGGCGCGCAATTCATCGGCCGTATTGCTGCCCGCGCTTTGGATCCAGCCAGTAGGCGCGCCTAAAGTGAACAAACCCGAACTGTGCAGGTAGGAGCGGTCAAAACTGATCGAGGCGGTATCCGGGGGCGGCGGCATGGTCGGCTCGGGTAAGGGAGTCGGGCGCGCTGCTTCGGCATCTATCCCAGCCTGGCCGATATTGCCCGATAGCATTGGCAGGATCAGGCTGCCGACCATGGCGATCGTCATGATAATGCCGATAACATAGGTTAAAGTCTTGGTGGTTTTGTTCATTCAAGCCCCGTTCCAGGCGCGCCGTCAAAGCGCGGTCATAATACCGCAAAAGGGAAACACTGTTAAGCAAGACTTTTTCTCCCTATAATCCGCCGGCGGCGCGTCTGCAGATGATACATATCCGCGCGGCGCGCCGGAAATCACAAATTTGTCCGAATCTTCCACAAGAACGGAATCAAGATGAGCTTGCCCGAATTTGATATTCGTCCGCTTTCTCTGGATGACGTCGACCGCTATATCGAAACCGAGAATGCGATCTCGGCGTCCATCGGCGTGAAGGATCGAATAGACAGGAAGATTGTGCTGCTGGAGTGGCAGGAGCCCGGATTTGACCTGTCCAACTCGTCGAACGCCTATTTCGCTGCGGACGGGAGGCTGGCGGGTTACGCCACTTTCTGGGCGACTGCCGAAAAGCCGGTTCGCCCCGGCCTGAGATGGGGCGTGCATCCCGATTTTCTTGAGCGCAAACTAGAGCGCGAGCTGCTGGGCTGGGCCGATGCCAGAGCCGGCGAAGTCATCCCCCGCTGCCCGCCTGAGGCGCGGATCAGCCTGCAAACCGGCGCGCGCCAAGGACACGCCTATGCCGAAAGCGCGCTGCAAGACGCCGGATACAGCGTCTGCCGCAGCTTCTACGATATGGAAATTAAGTTGACGGAGCGGCCGCATCCCCCGCCCTGGCCCGACGGCATCGTCACGCGTCCTTATTGCCATGAGACCGACCTGCCCCTGCTGGTCGATGTCGTGCGCGATTCTTTCTCGGACCACTTCGGATTTATCGAAGAGTCGTTTGAGAAAGACCTCGAGATATTCCGCCACTGGCTCGACAACGACCCCTACTTTGAGCCGAAGCTGGTGATATTCCCGGTTGACGAAGCGACGGGAGAAGTGGTCGGCTGCCTGCTCGGACTGACACAAGACTTTCGCGATCCGGAAGCCGGCTATGTCGATACGGTTGGCGTCCGCCGAGACTATCGCCGGCGCGGGCTGGCGTCGGCCATGCTGCAGCACAGCTTCGCGGCCTTCTGGGATCGTGGAAAGCGGCTGGTTCATCTTGACGTCGACGGCCAGAGCCTGACCAACGCCGTGGCGCTTTACGAGCGCTTGGGAATGCATATCTATCAACGTTACAATGTCTATGAGAAAGTCCTGCGCGAAGGCGTCGAGTTGGCCAAGGTAGTGCTGGAATGAGACCGCCAAAGAACATCGAAACAGGCTTCGTCAAGGTCAATGGCGCCAATCTCTACTTTGAGCGCGCGGGAGACAGTCAAGCGCTGGTCATGATCCACGCCGGCATCGCCGACTGCCGCATGTGGGACCATGAATTCGCTTCGCTCGCCGACAGCTACCAAACGCTTCGCTTTGATATGCGCGGCTACGGTCGCAGTTTGCCCATGGTTGGCGAATTCAACATTCAGGACGACCTCGATGGATTGCTGGACGCCTTGGACGTGCCTGTGCCGATCATCATGATGGGCTGCTCGATGGGTGGCGGGCTAGCGATAGAATTCGCCCTGGCGCAGCCCGAGCGAGTATCGGCGCTGTTGCTCGTTGGCAGCGATCCGCGCGGCTTTGAAGGCGACGCCGCCTGGCCCGAGGAACTGATCGCACAGTCTGAAGCCGCCTTTGAGCAAGGCAAGGTTGATGAGGTAGCCGAGCTGGACATGCAAATCTGGTTCGATGGCGTCGGGCGCTCGCGGAACGATGTTGACCCGGGCATCCGTGCCAAGGCCTTCGAAATGGCGCGCCGGGTGACAGAACACGAGCTCAGCGGCATTGGCGAGCACAAACGCAAGACGGCCGAGGTTCCCCCGGCGCAGCGTCTGACCGAATTAGAAATGCCCGCTCTAGTCATCATCGGCGAGAACGACTTGCCCTATCTGCATCAAGCGGCCGCTTATATGGCCGAGCAGCTACCAAGAGCGCGCAAACTCATCCTGCCTAATGCCGCGCACCTGCCCAATATGGAGCATCCGGCGCTGTTTGAAGCGAGCGTACGCGAGTTTCTGGCGGGCGTCTAAGTCACGGCCTTGGCGGAAGTTGACACCGGCCACCATGAATGCTGACCGCGACGACGAACGCTACCAGGACATCCTCAAGAAGATCGCCGAGGGGCGCCCCTTCGGCAGCAGACGGCGCGAGCCGCTGCCGCAGACGCCGCACGACCGCGCCCTGGACCGAATCAACGCCGTCGACGCGCTGGCTCAAATCGCCCGCAGGGACTACCGGCACGCGCTATGTTACGGTCCCAAGTCTCTGCGCGGCCCGGCCTGGTCGGCAGCCCTTGTCTGGTACCATCACAAGGGTTACCACGGCTATCAGACCCTGTATCTGCTGGGCGTCTGGGCACATTACGACGAAGACCGGATCATCTTAAGCATCGCTGAACGCCAACTGCCCTATCGCGCGCCGGTCTATGACGCCGGTGTTTATCGCGTGGCGATTCGGAACAACTTCAGCTTGTATTATGGCGACCCCGGCGGACCGCCAGACGGTGGCGACCATCTGCTGCATCGCTGCCGCTTCCAGGAAAGCGAGCGCTTGACGCATCGTCAAAGGCTGCGAGAAATCGTAGGGCAATGGCAACTGAAGTTGGAGCGGCCCTAGTCGTCCTCGTCTTCAAATTCGATTTCAGTAGTCATGCCGGAAGCCGCCAGATCCGCCAACGAGATGCTGTCGGCGTCCCCCTCGACCAGCTTGCTGACGCCTTGCTTGAGCCGCTCGCCGCAGACTAGGCAATCGGGATCGCGCGCTATTTCAAGCCAGGTTCCGGTATGGGGGTCGTTTTCCTGTCCTTCAAAAATGTCCATATAGCTGTTGGTGACAATCAGCGTATTGGCCGGCATCGGCTCATGAGCGCTGCTGCCGCGAAGCAACTCATTGATGATGAGATCGGTCTGAATGCCCGCCACCTTGGTGACATTCACCCAGAGCCCCGGTTCGGCCTCCAGCGTGCCCGCCTCGCCAATCATGCCGTAGTCGAGTTCGCCGCCCGCGCCCATGGCAACCATGACGCCGTCGCGCGTCGCTTCCGACCAGCAGGCGTAGCAGGGGCCGTCAAAGGGTCGGATGATGACATGGTCGCCGCCCTCGCCGCGTTCGTACACACCGGCGTACGATGCGCAAAGGCGTCTCGCCAGGCAACGCTCGTTGATCGTGAATTTCACCTGTTCGCTGTCAACCGCCGCGACAAGGATGTCGACATCGTCCAGGCAATCCCAATGGTCGTCGATCAAGCCGGCGCGCGTTTCAACCTGCGCCTCGGGGTTGCGATTCAAGATCAGATCGGCTACAGCCTCGGCTTTGTTCCAGCCGACATAGCGCAGGTCAGCGACATGTCGGGTCACGTTGCCCGCTTCCAGGTCATCGTTGTCCACCAGCACGAACTTGCCAACGCCGCTCATCGCCAGGCTGACGGCGACGAATCCGCCGCCCGAGCCCAGGCCCACGACAGCGACAGTCTTCTCGGCGAGAAGCCCCAGGTTGTCTGCCCCGATGAGGCGCTCTACGCGTTCCCACATATCAGTCATGCTCTTGCGCCTCGGTATCCGCATGCGCATCGCCGGCATCTGGTCGCTCGAGTTCGCCGCCGCCAACAGCGTCAGCATCGCTGAGGGGCTGGCCAGCAACATCAAACACCGGAATGATCTGAATCGGCGGTTGACGCAATCCCATTTCGACTTCAATCGCGATGAGGTAGTCGAGGAGCTTTTTGTCGCTGATCCATTGCCAGTCCGGGGGGTCTTCGATCGGCGTGGCCACCTCCCACAGCAGCTGAAAGCTGGCGACCGGATCCATCAGGTCGACGCCGGCAACGTAGGGCGCATGATAGGCCTGCGGGGCGCTATGCGGATAGTCGTGCTGAGTGACGAACAGGACAAAGGATGAGGCGCCCTGTCGGATGGTGATAAAGCAAAATTCCAGCGGCACCTCCCCGTCGCATTCGTAAAACAGCGTGCGGACCAGCAGCCCATCGTCCGCCAGCGCGAAGGTCTCGTCGGTCAATCGATCCGCCAGCACCACATGCCAGCCGTATTTCATCATCGACGGCAGCTGATCAGCGGGCACGACTTTCGGATGCACCGGCTGGAATTTGCGCACATCGCGGTGGATATACCACCAGTCCACGCGCATATCCGAGCCATTATCCATGGGCACTGTGATGTAGTTTACCGCCAGGTCTGTTTCGCCGATGATTGGCGCATGGCCCACCGTGACAATCGGCACCAGCAGCGAATCCATGCCGAGCTCGTCATCGTCAAGCCAGTTCAGCGCTGTCATATGATCGCCATGGCTGGGTTGAATCATGGAGCCGGGTTGCTTGTGCCAATCACCCAGATACCTCAAGGGGACATCGAAACGATCCTGGAGTGAATCGGCGCCGCGATGGCGTTCGCGGTGAAAGTGCCAATTCTCTTGCAGCCACCAAATGATCTCGTCTTGCAGAGCGTCGCCCTGCTGAAAAGTGTGTGAGCGGCGCACAGCCGTCTCGTCCGGCGAAATGGTGTCCAGCACATAAATGGTTGGCAGCCCTTCCGGCGTGTCGTCTTTGATGACGAAACCCACCATGGCTTCGCCGGTTTCATCCGCCATAAATTGGCTGGCCGCCGATAACATGCGCTCGACCGCTCGCTGCGACAAGACCAGATTGGGTACGATCCCGCGTGAAATCATGGCCATCCCCCGCAAGCGATTCCTGATGTGTTCGACCTCGGCTTGTACCAGCCTGATGAATTCCGGTTCATCCGCTGTCCGCATGATTAACGTCTCCGGCGGCGGGGCAAGGGTGTGCTCGCTTTGATCCGTTCTTCAATGCCGGGCCAGTTGCCGGTGGAGCGCCAAGTGTAATAGGCGTAGAGCCATTGTATCGCCCAGCCGCCCACGGTCACTGCGGTCGATTTGGACGGATTCCAGCCGTATTGTTCGCCGTCTTTCGGGTTAAACAAGCATAGCTGGCCGTCTTCGTACTGGTGCTTTTCGCTGTAAATCCGCGGTTTGACGCAGTAGGCTTCAGCCGGACGATTGGGATACTCTTTGGGATAAACGAGCTTCAGGCTGTGGCGCGGCGAATCCAGGATGCTCATATTGATCTCGGCAATGCCCTGCCAATAGAGCAATCCGCCAAATGGGGGCACGACCAACTTAAAGGTATTGCCAAAGGCGGCCTTCATCGCCTCGACTTCCCAGACAAGGCGGGCTGAGACGTTTTTTCGCGTTCCCCACCAATTTGACATTGGTCGCTCTCCGAATTGCGGTACGGTGCTTCCCGGTCGCACCAACTCTATTGATTTACTCAAACCTTGTCTAGGTTCAGCAACGAGCCGCCATTAAATAGATTGCGTTGGCAGGTCGCTCGGCTGCCGACTTCACCGACAAGTTTAACCGGACGCAACTCGCCCGACTTGACCGATTAATTCCCATGCGTACCGGATAAGAATTCGCGCCCTGCTGCGCCGACAATTCGGACTTTACCAGTGGCGTGGACAGGCTCAAGCTGTCTCTGGTAAAACAGAAAGGTCAATCGGAATGAGAAGGCTTCGTCACCTGTTCAAATTCCCGATTGACCTTCGTCTATCTATGCAAATCCTATCGTGGATTTGCAGCAAACGCAAGGAGCGTACCCCATGTCCGCAAGACGTTTCATCCTCTTTATCCTGCTTGTTCTGCTTGTCGCGCTGGTTGGCGCGCCGGCCTTCGCCGATGAGGATCAAGTCCTCACAGTGTACTCCGGCCGCAACGAAAGTTTGATCGGTCCCATTCTGGCGCAATTCAGCGAGGACACCGGCATTGCCGTCGAAGTCCTCTATGGCGGCACCAGCGCGGTCGCCAACCAGATCCTCACGGAAGGCGAGAACAGCCCGGCCGATATTTTCATCGCGCAGGACGGCGGCGCATTGGGCGCATTGGCGGCGGCTGATATGCTGCAGGAGCTTCCCGAGGCAACCTTGGAACGGGTCGTCGATCCCGCCTTTGTTTCGCCGGATGGCGTATGGGCGGGCTTAAGCGGCCGGGCGCGCGTCCTGGTTTACAATCCAGAAATGCTGGATGAATTGTCACTTGAACTGCCGGACTCCATTCTTGATTTGACCGACGAGAAATGGCGCGGGCTGGTTGGCTGGGCGCCGACCAACGCCTCGTTCGTCGCCAACGTCACAGCCATGCGCGTACTACTGGGCGACTGCGACACGGAAGACTGGCTGGCTGGCATGATCGCCAACGACGTCCAGGCCTATCCCAAGAATACGCCGATCGTTCAGGCGGTCATCAATGGCGAAATTCCGGTGGGCCTGGTCAATCACTACTATCTCTTCCGCTTCCTGGCCGAAGATCCCGAGATCACGGCGACGCTGCATTTCTTCCCCGGCGGCGATGTCGGCTCGCTGATTAATATCGCCGGCGCAGCCATCCTGCGTACAAGCGACCAGCAAGATCACGCCCTGGAATTGGTCAACTACCTGCTGAGTGACACGGCGCAAGCATATTTCGCCGAGACGACCTATGAGTATCCGCTGGTGGAAACTGTCGAGCCGTCTGTCGACTTGCCGGCGCTGGCGGATATCGAAGCGCCCGATATCGACCTGTCGGACCTTGATGATTTGCAGGGTACGTTAGAGATGATCGAAGACAGCGGCGCGCTGGACTAAGCCCGGCGGCCGATTGCGCAAACGTGGGCGGGGATAGTCCTCGCTCGATTGAATCCCTAGGGTTGCCATGCAACTTTCGAGCATCATTCCGCCACGATTCCGCAGCGACGGCCGCAAGCGACATCTGCCGGGGCGCTGGCATTTGGGCAATCGCCAGCTCGTGCAGGGAATCAGCCTGGCGATCGTGGCCTGCGTCATGATTCCGGTGACCTATTTGATTGTTGGCGCGGTCGGCGCCGGGCAAGACGGCGTCGACTACTTGCTAAGAACGCGCACCATCCTGATCGTCGGCAACAGCCTGGGTTTGATGCTGGCGACCACTTTCCTGGCGACCCTGATCGCCATCCCCTTCGCCTGGCTGACCGGCCGCTGCGACCTGCCGGCTCGGCGGGTGTTCCTGGCGCTGGGGCTGGCGGCGATGGTCATCCCGTCTTATCTGACGGCCGTTACTTTTAGCGAAGCTTTTGGGCCCAAGGGCATCCTGCAGTCCGCGCTGGAGCCATTTGGCGTGGACCGGCTGCCGAGCATCAAGGGATTCGTCGGGGCGACGCTCACCCTGACATTTGTCACCTTTCCCTACATTGTATTGCCGGTCCACGCGGCCCTGCTGCATGCGGACCGCGCGCTGGAAGAAGCGGGCCAAAGCCTGGGGCTCAATCGCTGGCAAGTCTTCCGCCAGATCACGCTGCCACAGCTGCGTCCGGCGCTTTCCACCGGCATGTTGATGACGGCGCTGTACTGCCTGAGCGACTTCGGCGCGGTGGCCGTCATGCACTTCAACGCTTTCACGCGCGCCATCTTCATCCAAACAGAATCATTTCGCATGGACAAAGCCTCCGTGCTGGGCCTGGTCCTCATCGCCATGACGATGCTCTTGCTGATTTTGCAGTCTCGCCTGCAATCCAACGGAAGGCACTATCGCATTGGCACCGGCGCGTCGCGTCAGCTCCAAACGGTTCAGCTAGGCAGGTTGAAGCTGCCGGGCGTGCTATTCTGCGCGGCGGTAATATTTATGGGCGTCGCTGTACCGCTGCTCGTCCTCTTCAAGTGGCTGGCAGGGCACATGCTTACCGACCCGATTCGCGTGCCCCTGGAAACTTTGCTGCGGAACACTGTCGGCGTAAGTGCGATTTCAGCCCTGGTCGTAGCCGCCGCTGCGCTGCCCTTGGCGCTTTTGGCGGTGCGCGCGTCCTCCCGCTTTGACCGCTGGCTGGTCAAGCTCGCCTACGCCGGCAACGTCCTGCCCGGCATTGTCATTGCGCTGGCCCTGGTGTTTTTCGCCTCGCAACACATGCTCACTCTGTATCAGACTTTGCCCCTGCTGATTCTCGGCTACGCCATTCGCTTCCTGCCATACAGCATTGGCGCAACCGAAAGCGCCTTGGAGCAGATCAATCCCCGCTTTGAAGAATCGGCGCGCAGCCTGGGCTTGACAGCGCGCGAGGCGCTGCTGCGCATCACCGTGCCGCTGGCGCGCGCCGGGATACTGGCCGGCCTGGCGCTGGTTTTCCTCAATGTGATGAAGGAGCTGCCGATTACCTTGATATTGCGCCCTATCGGCTTTCGCACTTTTGCCACGCGCATCTGGAGCGCCTACGACGAAGCCTTCCTGTCGTCGATAGCGCTGCCCGGGCTCGCGCTGATCCTGGTATCGGCGACTGTGCTGTTTGTCATCTTGCGGCAGGAAAAGGCAATACCCTAACCACATGCGGCAGACAGCTTGTTCGCTGGCGCGATTTCCCCTTTATGCATCCGACATTTCCAATATGCTTGGGCATGTCAAATTACGCGGCGCCGTGCTGAACCTATGGAATACTCGCTGCAAGCGGATCACCTGACCAAACGCTACAACGGCCAGTCACCGGCCGTGAACGATATCACGCTGCGTGTGCGACCCAGCGAGTTCTTGACGCTGCTGGGACCAAGCGGCGGCGGTAAGACCACCACCCTGCGCCTGCTGGCTGGTTTCGAACGACCCACCAGCGGACGCATCCAGATCAGCAATCGCATCGTCGCCGATGATTCTCGCTTCACGCCGCCGGAAAAGCGCAAAGTCGGCATGGTGTTTCAAGATTACGCGCTTTTCCCGCATGTGGACGTGGCGGGAAATATCGCCTTTGGCCTGCGCGGCGCCCGGGCGGACAATGAGCGCCGCGTCAAGCAACTGCTCGCGCTGGTCGGCTTAACGCCATTCGCCGGCCGCATGCCCCACGAATTATCCGGCGGTCAGCAGCAGCGGGTGGCGTTGGCGCGCGCGCTGGCGCCCGAGCCGGATATTCTGCTGCTCGACGAGCCCTTTTCGAATCTCGATACCGGCCTGCGAGCGCAGGTACGCTCCGATGTGCGCAATATCCTGCTCAAGACTGAAACCACCGCCATATTTGTCACCCACGATCAGCAAGAGGCCCTCAGCCTGTCTGATGAGATTGCTGTCATATTTGAGGGCAAGCTGGTTCAAGTGGCGACTCCGCACGCGATTTACAACCGCCCGGCGAATGTCCAGGTGGCGCGATTCATCGGCGAAGCCAATTTCTTGCCGGCCGAAGCTCATGGTATGACCGCAGCCAGTCGTCTGGGCGAAGTCAAGCTCTTCCATCCCAAATCGGGCCAGGTGCAGCTGATGATTCGTCCCGAAGCGCTTGCCGTTGGCTTCGACGACCATGGCACGCCCGCTGTTGTGCGCTGGCGCGAGTTCTACGGGCACTATCAGCGGCTGGGCTTGGCGCTGGCGGATGGGACTGAATTAGTGACGCACACAGGTGTGGACAGGTATTTCCAGCGCGGCAATGAAGTCCGCGTGACCTTGGCGCTGCCGGCCTTGGCTTATGACCCGGCGAGCGATGACACGCTGAGTTAGGGCGTCTCGGCCGTCAAAAGCTGTTCTGACCGACTTCGCCGGCGCTAGCCCGCGGCAGCCACAGGCGGAATGTAGCCCCCTGCCCTTGCCCGCGGCTTTCAACCGTGATGCGTCCGCCATGCGCCTCGACGATCTCTTTTGCGATGGCCAGGCCCAGTCCTGTCCCGCGCTGCGGACCGCGCGCCTTATCCACCTGGTAAAAGCGTTCAAAGACGCGCGCCAAGTCAGCCGGCGGGATGCCGATGCCATTGTCTTGTATCGAGACCGCCACGCCATCCGGCGCCGCTTCGGTTGTCACATGCACCGCCCCGCCGGGTGGCGTGAATTTCAAGGCGTTGCTGATCAGGTTGACAAGCACCTGCGCCAGCCGGTCGCCATCGCCGATGACCAGGGGCACGGGCTCCGCTGACGATTCCAGCTTGAGGTCCTTCTGCTGCGCCACCACGACCAGGCTTTGCACCACCGCGTCGGTCAGCCGCTCCATACGCAGTATGTCATTGTTCATTGACAGCCTGCCGGCCTGCAGCCGTTCCAGGTCGGTCAATTCGACCACCATGCGGTTGAGCCGGCTGGCCTCTTCATAAATGGTCTGCGCCGCTTCTTTCGGCTCGTCGGCCGCGCCGTCGATGATAGCCTGCGCGTAACCTTGAATCGACGTCAGCGGCGTCTTCAGATCGTGGGAGACGTTGCCCAGGAAATCGCGCTGCGCGGTATTGGCCGCCATGACCTCGGCGGTCATGCGATTAAAGGATTCAGCCAGCGTGCGCACTTCGGCGGGACCGCTGACCGGCACATTTACCGCGTAATCCCCGCCGGCCACATCGGTGGCTGCCCGGGCCAGCCGCTGCAGGGGCTGCGCGATGGTCCGGCTGATCAGCGCCGCCAAGAGCACAGCAAACAATATGCCCACGACGCCGGCTTGCAGCAGCGGGGGCGCCAAGGCGTTGCCGAATACGGCCAGCGTCTCCTGCAAGCTGACGGTCGGGCGCGGCTCCGCCAGCAGCCACAGATCACCATAGCGCTGACGGTCTTGTTGGCGCAAGCGCCCGAACATCACGCCGCCGTACAGCCATTCGCCGCCACTCGGATCGTGAAAGCGGCCGAAGAACTGTTCACTGCCGCGCGACAACACAGTCTGCAACTGCCGATTCTTGTACTTTTCATTATGCAATTTAACCGGATCGCCGGCTGCGAAACTTCCCGAGCTGTCGTAGACCACCCGCGTGCCATCGGCCGAAAGGCGAACTTGCAGCGTGCGCACATTGCGCGTCTGGGCAAATACCGCCAGCAGATCGTGCACTCGCTCCTGCAAGATTTGCGAGTTGCGGTCGACGGGAATGTCGGCGATAAAGTCGATGTAGTTCAGCCCCTGCGTCAGCGCGGCCAGCCGCTCAAAGGTGGGCTCCGGCGGCGCGGCGCGATTGCCGATGAAGACAAATAGCGCCAGGGCAATCACGCCCAAGGCAACCATCAGCATCAACAGATAGGACGTCAGCAGGCGCAGCCGCAGGTTAAAGGCGATGCGCGGCAGTTTACTCATCATCCAGGCGGTATCCCACTCCCCAGACCGTCTCAATAGCCAGATCCATGCCTTGCAGCTTATGTCGCAGATGGGCGACGTGAACATCTACTGTGCGCGTCTGCCCGCCAAAGTCGTAGCCCCAGACGACATTAAGCAGCTTGTCGCGGCTGAAAACCACGCCCTTGTTTTCCGCCAAGACTTGCAGCAGGTCGAATTCTTTCATGCGCAAGTCTACCGCGTTGCCGGCCACCTCAACGCGGCGGCGCTGCGGGTCGATGAGCAAGTTGCCGACGATAATCGGCTCGGGCGATTCATCCGTTGCATCAGTGCGGTCGGCGCGGCGCAGGATGGCTCTGATGCGCGCCAGCAGTTCGCGGGGATTGAAGGGTTTGGTCATATAATCGTCAGCGCCCAGCTCGAGCCCGACGATCTTGTCGATATCTTCGCTGCGCGCTGTCAGCATGATTATCGGCACATCGGATTCTTCGCGGACGCGCCGGCAGACTTCCAGCCCGTCCATGCCGGGCAGCATCAAATCCAGCACCACCAGACTCGGCTTGTCGCGCAGAATCATGCGTTTGGCTGCCGTGCCGCTGGTGGCGCTGGTCACGCAGAAGCCGTCCGGCTCCAGATACATTTTGGCGAGATCAATGATACGCTGCTCATCATCCACGATGAGAATGGTTTCTGTCTTGGTTCGCAGCAAGTCTGGCCACCTCCACAATCATTGAGCGGAACCATCTCGGCAATTAAAGTTCGGGCGCTTCAACAAGATATTCGGCGGGCCCGCCACCGCGCTAGCTTTCGACTCGTACACATTGTAAGTCATCCGATTTTCAATGTGTCACGATTGCATAATTACCGTGTAAAATTTCTGTAAAATGCTGCACAATCTCCCTGCCAGTTGAGCGAAGCAGATCCTAATTCTTATACGCGTAAAACAGTCGCATTGTTTTATTTGCCAGCGTCTTTATTGACCTTACACTGCCGCGCGACCTGTCCGCCATTACGAGATCAAAATGAGACCAACAGATGACCGTCCTGCCAATCATCCAGCCGGATAACCCGCTCCTGCGGCGACCAGCCCAGCGCATAACCCTCTTCGACGCCGAGTTCCAGCTTCTGATCGATGACATGGTCGAAACCATGACGGCAGCGCAAGGCGCCGGTTTGGCGGGGCCGCAGGTCGCCCAGAGCAAGCGCCTGATCGTCGTTCGCCTGCCCGATGACGAGGACAGCGTCGAAGAATATGGCGATGACGCCGGCAAGCTTCATATTGTCGCCAACCCCAGCATCGTCTGGCGCAGCGAGGACAAAGTTTCGGGCGTCGAAGGCTGCCTGTCCTTGCCCGGTCTGCTGGGAGATGTCGAGCGCTTCGCCAGCATTGAGATTGCCGGGCAGGATCGGCAGGGCGAGCCGATTCGCTTGACCGCCAGCGGCTGGCTGGCCCGCGTCTTTCAGCACGAGATCGACCACCTTGACGGCGTCCTATACATCGACATCACCACCGCCGTCTGGCGGCCTGAGGAAGAGGAATCTCCGGCCGGCGAGGTCAGCAAAGCGCAATGAGCGCCACCATCCGGCTGGCTACACCTTCCGATGCCGCCGACATCCGTCAGGTTTACGCCCCCATAGTCAGCGACACGCATATTTCTTTCGAGCGCTCTGTTCCCAGCGTCGACGAGATCGCGGCGCGCATCAGCAAGACATTAGCGCAGTATCCCTGGCTGGTTTGCGAAATCGGCGGTCGACTGGCCGGTTACGCTTACGCCAGCGCCTTTCGCGCCCGTTATGCCTACCAGTGGACGACTGAAACGACTGTATATGTACACCCGAATTTTCAGCGGCGCGGTGTGTCGCGCGCGCTTTATCACTCGCTGGTGGCGATACTGCGCGCCCAAGGTTACTGCAACGCCGTCGGCGTGATCGCCTTGCCCAACCAAGCCAGCATCCGCGCCCACGAAGCCCTTGGATTCCGCAAAATCGGCGTCTTCGAAAATGTGGGATTTAAGGCGGGAAACTGGCGCCATACCGGCTGGTGGCAGTTGGCGCTGCGCCCCATGCCTGAAGCGCCACAGCCGCCGCGATCAATCAGCGAGCTGGCGCGGGAAGCGCGATTTCCCGAGCTTCTGCAATCAGGAACAACTTTTCTCCGCGAACTGTAACTAGGACAAGCCCATGACCGCCAAGAAACGCCCCATAACAGCCGAGGATCTCAACCGCATCCATTACGTGCAGGACCCGCAGATCAGCCCCGACGGCCGCTCGGTCGCTTTAGTCAAAGTCTCGCCGGACCCGCTGGAGAAGTCGTACAAGCGCAATATCTGGCTCTACGCGATGGCCGACGGCGCGCTCCTGCAATTAACGCGCGGGGACAAAGACTCGCAGCCGCGTTGGTCGCCCGACGGGACGCGACTAGCCTTTGTGTCCGCGCGGGGCGACAAACCGCAGGTCTACCTGCTGCCGACCGCTGCGCCAGGCGGGGAAGCGCGCGCGCTAACCAGTATGGAAAACGGCGCGCACAGCCCGGATTGGTCGCCCGACGGCGGCCGCATCGCCTTTCTGGCGCCGATGAGCCGCGAGGAGCGAAACACGGAGGACGCCGAAGGCGAGCCACAGCCCGAGCCCGCTGACAAGCTGGAGAGCAAACATCAAAAGGAGCGGGCAGCCGAAGTCGAGCTCAAGCGCTGGGACCCGCGACCGATGTGGCGCATCCCCTATCGACAGGGCACAACCTACGTCGATGAACGCTACGATCAGATCTTTGTGATATCCGCAGCCGAATCAAGCGAGGCCAAGCCCAAGCGTCTGACCGCTATCGACGCCGACTACGGTTCGCCGCGCTGGTCGCCCGATGGCCGGTCGATTTACACCGCCCGAACTACCATCCCCGAAGGCGACGAGCCTTGGCGCGCGCTCAACATTTTCCGCCTGGACGCGGAAAGCGGCGCGGAAGCAGCGCTGACGGCGGGCGAATACAGCGTCTACGCGCCCAAGCCCTCGCCGGACGGCAAGTGGATCGCCTGCGAGCGCAGCCCCATCGGCATCACCGATATGCCAACGCGCCTGCTCGTCATGGCTGCCGACGGCTCGGAAACGCGGATTGTCAATCAAGCGATCGACCGCGAGACCTTCGATTTCGCCTGGTCGCCTGACTGCACGCTGGCGCTGACATTGGAGAGCGAAGGCAATGTCCTGCCTTGGCAATACGACCCGGCAAGCGACTGCCTGAGCCCGGCGCATGAAGGCATTTACGAAATCGAGCAAATTGATAGCGGACGCGGCGGATTGCTGGCGATGACCGTCTCCACACCCGGCAACCCGCAGGAACTCTACGTCCTCGTCGACGGAGAACTGAAAGAAGCCACGAACTTCAATCACGCGCTGCTGGATGAAGTCATCGTGCAAGACGTTCACGAGCTGCGTTACGAGTCGCCCAATGGCGAGGTACAGGGCTGGTATATTCTGCCGGTCGACCATGAAGCCGGCGACAAAGCGCCACTGGCGCTGAACATCCACGGCGGCCCGCACGCCGCCTGGGGCTTCTCGACCAAGTCGATGTGGCACGAATGGCAATTCCATGCGGCCCGCGGTTATGCCGTCTTCTACTGCAATCCGCACGGCAGCGGCGGTTATGGCGAGGCATTCGAGCGCAAGCTGCACGCGGCCTGGGGCCCGGTCGCCATGGACGATATCATGGCGGGCGTGGACGCAATCCTGCAACTGGGTTTCGCTGACGGCGAGCGCATGGCCATCACGGGCGGTTCCTACGGCGGTTACATGACCGCCTGGATTATCTCCCACAGCGACCGTTTCAAGTCCGCGGTTTCGCAGCGCGGCGTTTACAACATCTCCAGCTTCTACGGCACCTCCGATGTGCCGCTGCTGATGTCAAACGAATTCGATGCCGAACCCTGGGACGACCACGATGTTTATTGGGACAACTCGCCGCTGAAGTACGCCGCGCGCATCAAGACGCCACTGCTGCTGATACACTCGGAAAACGACTTTCGCGTGCCGATTGAACAGGGCGAGCAGCTATTCGCCTGGGTGCGGCGCGCCACCGAAACGCCGGTCAAGATGCTGCGCTATCCACGCGAGGGGCATGAACTGTCGCGCAGCGGCGAACCCGGCCACCGGATCAGCCGCTTAGCCGAAATGATCGATTGGTTCGACCGTTATACGGGCGCCTAGGCGACGGCGTCAGGATACCCGTCCCACGGGAAATCGCTGCGAGAAGACGCTGAAGTACAGGCGTACTTTGCCGATGATATCGCGCCGTTCCGCTTCCGGCAGCAGCGCAAAGACGGCCCGCAACTGATCCATCAGCGCGCGCTGCACCGCCACAAAGCGCTCCGCTCCGGCGGCCGTCAGGATTACATCAACCGAGCGCCCGTCTTTGAGATTGCGCCTGCGCAGCACCAAAGGCGGGTCCATGCCTTCCAAACGCTTGACCAAGCCGGTCATGGTCGCGCTGGTCAAGTGATGGTCGCGGGCGATATCACCGATGCGGCACTCGCCGTCGTTCTCGGACAAAGTTTTGAGCACGTAGAATTGCGGTGGAGTCAGTTGATGCGCTTCGAAGTGGCTGGCCAGACGCTTTTCGCCGTCGGTGACGATATCAAAGAGAACCGACCACAATTCCGCCACATCGCGGTTGAGAATCTCGTCCAATTCCGGCCGCCTCCGCCCTTGCGCTCAGTCACCCAGCGCATCCCATACCTCAAGTTTACCACGCGCCTCGCGAATCACTTCATCTACGAATTCCGAGGTGCTGGCTCGTCCGCCAAGATCAGGCGTCTTGATGCCGTTGTAGACCGATTCCAGAGTCGCTTCGTAGAGCGCGCGGCTAGCCAGCGCCGCGTCCCTGCCGTCGATATAACGCAGCAGCGCGGCGCAAGCCAGGATCATCGCCATGGGATTGGCGATATTCTTGCCCTGCAGGCCAGGCGCGGTGCCATGCGGCGCTTCAGTTACGGCGACCTTGACGTTGAAGTCGTCGTCAAAGCCGATGATGACCGACTCGGCGCCGGCAATGGTGCCAAACATCTTGATCACCAGATCGCTAAGCGCGTCGCCGTCGCGGTTTAATGCCGGGATCACCAGCGGCTCGCCCGCTGTTTCGAGCAGCAGCGCATAAGTCGCGTCGATCAACTGGGGGTTGTAGCGCACAGTCGGATGCAGGTCCGCCGCCCGGTCCAGCTCCTCTTTGAACAGCCCTTCGTAGACCGGGCTCACGGTGTATTTTGGCCCGCCAAATACAGTCGCCGCGTGCTGCCCCGCGTACTGAAAGGTGAATTCAGCCACTGCGCGGCAGGTGCGCCGGCTGATATATCGCTTGTTGTAGGCGATTTCATCCAGTCCCTCGCCCTCGCGCCACTCTTCGGCGGCGTAGGCGCCCTCAACCGCCATGCGCACCACCGCAATCGGCGAATGCACGCCGGCCAGCGGCAATACTGAGGGAATACGCCTGCCGGTGCGCAGAATCACGCTGCCGTGCACCAGATCGCGCAGCAGCGCATTGGGGCTGCCGACGTCGTCCGGATCGCCAGGCGTGATAGTGGCCGCCTTGATACCCAAACCGGTTTCCAGTATGCGCGCCGCCGCCTCGTGCACTACCTGGTTTTTCGTTCGCCGCCGGTTCTCCAGCGACACGTCAAAGGTCTCAAAGACCAGGTCGCGCATGCGGATTACACTGGGATCAAGCACGCGCAGCGCCTGCTCCAGCAGCTCCTGACCCGTCTCGTCCCCTTGCAATATACAGATCGTGCGCTTGCTCACTTGGATGCTGCCTTCCTTCTGGTTACGGGCGAATTCCCGTCTCATTGTAAGCGATATATGCTATACATAATAATGTCCGGCTGCGCCAGCTAGGAAATCGGGCTGAGCATTCTGGGCAAATGCGGTAAAATAGTTGCAGAAGACTGTCCTTGACGGTTCAGACAGGAACGAGATCTTATGCGTTTAGCGAAATCTTTTGTAGTTGTGCTGCTCGCAATCATTATGGTGTTCAGCGCGCAGGCGCAGGACGAAACCCAATTCACCTCTACGGTCAACTGGTTTTACAGCGCATGCGAAGACCGCATGGTGATGGACCTGTCAGGCACGATGGAGCTTGGCTATGACGTATACTATCAGGCATTCGACCAATTAGGCGGCTTGGGCCAGGCCATCACTGGTTTGCGCCGCGTCAGCGTCAATGAGGATTATTCCGTTAGCCAGGTAATCTATTGGCTCGACGGCGCAACGCGCGCCCTGGACACGCCCATCAGCGTCGTCATTCGCATCGCCCGCGAAAATGACCCGGACGATACTTTGTTTCAGGAGCCGTCCGACGACGTTTTGGGAGTCTGCGAGGCGCCCGGCAGTACGCTGGTCGAAGGCATCGATGTTTCGGCTTTGCCGAAGCTCATCTCGGCAGCCAACGTCTTCACGCCAAACGGAAGTATGCTCAATCCCGTATACTCGCGGCCGGTTGAGCCGATCGTGCAGATTGGCGCGCGGCCCAGCGCTGACATAACGCCGGGGCGCGTGGCTGACCCCGGACTGATCTTCGCCGAGTGCGTCGATGTGGACGGGGCCGACCCCGGCATTTTGTACGATACTGACGAGATTCGCGTGTTCTGGTCCTGGTACGCCAAAACCGCGGAGCAGGTGCAAGACCACATCAACAAAGCCCAATATTCGGTGACGCTCAATTCTCTCCCGATTCCGGCAGAAATAAGCGAAATCAAGCAGATACCGGGCAGCCTCAATTGGTGGGTATTCTACACGGCCAATTTCGGCGCCAAATGGGAGCACGGCGTTTACGACATTGGTTTTGCTGTCGGCTGGTCGGAAGCGATCAGCGACGGCTATGAGGATTTCGGACCCGGCACAGCAAACGAACGGCTGGGCAGCCGCTGCCGATTCCGTATCCAGCAGAATCCGCATGGCGTCGCAGTCTTGCATGAGCAGCCGGCCATGCCGCTGAAGACCTATCCCGGCTTTCCGCAGAATTAGCCGGGCCGAGCCCAATTGTCCCTGCTGCGCTCGCACGCCAAAGCGCTGCTGGAGTTCGACCTGTCAGAGAGCCAACTCCGGCAATTTGACGCGCTGACGGACCTGCTGCTGGACTGGAACCAGCGCATGAATCTGACCGGAATCACTGATCCAGCCGAGATCGTCGTCAAGCATTACCTCGATTCGTTTTCCCTGGCGAGGGTCACGCCACGCTTTGATTCGTTGCGGCTCATCGACGTCGGTACGGGCGCAGGATTTCCCGGCCTGCCGTTAGCCATCGCATTCCCGAAATTGCGGGCCACTCTGCTGGACTCGACCCGAAAGAAACTGCGATTCATAGAGCATGCCAGCGATGCGCTGGGATTGGCCAACGTACGCATCGTGCACGCGCGGGCCGAAGACGCCGGACGCAGCGAAGCGCACCGAGAGCGATACGATATCGTGGTGGCCCGCGCCGTCGCCAAAATGCCCGCCCTAATGGAATACACCCTGCCCTTGGCCCGCCAGGAAGGCCAAGTGATCGCCATGCGCGGCACAGCGGCGTTTGAGGAAACTAACGAGGCAGCCAAAGCCATAGATCTGCTTGGCGGCGAGTTATTCACGATTGAAGAGCTGCGGTTGCCTACGCTGGATAACCCGCGCTATCTCGTCGTCGTTGACAAGATCCGGCCGACGCCGCGGCGTTTCCCCCGAAGCGCCGGGCTGCCTGAGCGCGAGCCTATTCGCTAGCAAGTCCGCGTTTCACGAAGCGCGAAGGGTCTATTTTCGTAGGCGTGATAAATCAGAGGCCCGTCGCTCTCCAGCAAGTCACGCAAGCCATAGCGCAAAATGGGAGCGGTAATCAATTCCAGGGCGGTGGCCGGGCTCGCCCAGCGGACCTCCGGCGTTTCATCGCTGGGTCGCAATTCTCCGCTGATATAACTCGCCTGGAAACAGAAGACGACAATGGATGAACTCAGATTGCTGCGCACTTGCAGCAGCCGCGCTAACTCGACCTGGATGCCGCACTCTTCAAAGATTTCACGCTGCAAACCTTCGGTCAGCGACTCGCCTAACTCGATCTGCCCGCCGGGCAACTCCCAGCCGCGGCGCTCGGTCCTCACCAGCGCGATCTCGCCCTGGTCGTTGCGTATCAAAGCGCTGGCGGCGACGATATGCCGGGGTGATTTGTCCATCACAGCCTAGTCCTTCTCGATGTTGCCGGGCTCATGCAACGCGATGCGGAATGGGAACCACTCGGCGCGGAAAAGCTTCTGCGCCACGCCGGGATCGGTTTCGGTGATTTGTCGCATGTGTTCATCGTCGCGCGCATTAAAAATAGCGATGCCAAAGGCCGAGTAATCGCTGTTTAGCGTGCGCCCGGCCAGGATGAGCAGGCCATCCGCCATCAGCTGATTCAGATAATCGAAGTGCTCGGCCGTGATACGCGCCTCTTCTTCGGTCGGCCCCTCAGCCAGCATGGCCGGCCGCACCGGCTGAATCCGATAAATGTATGTGGGCATAAATTCCGTCCTGGACTGCGACTCTTCAAGGCACACTCTAAGCTACCTGAAAGCCCGCGACGCAACGAGGCTGAATCGCCAACAGAAACGACCCTGAGACGACCGCAAACATCGGCTATAATGAACCGTCTCAGTAGTTGCAACTGAGTACTGCGAACTTCACTAGATATTCCATTCACAACAGCGAGTCACCCTTCCCTGATGATTCGCTGAGGACGGGACAGGTTTGGGATAAGTGGCTGTTGTTGCAACGGGTCAGCCAATGGCTGACCCCTACAGGCATCATTCTGTGAGGAAAATGTAGGGGCGAGCCATTGGCTCGCCCGAAATACTCACATAATTCACTGGTTACACGGCTTTAGTTTGCCTGTTGAATAACTGTCCTGTCCTCACTGATGATTCGGGGAAGGGCCGGGGATGGGGTAGAAAAACGGCAATTCAAGACTTCTCATTAAATTCTTGGAACTACGTCTGCACAATAGCGCGAGGACTGTATGACTGAAAAACAGACCGGCCAACGCAAAGTCAAAGTCGAGCTGCCCAAAGACCCAAGCGCGATCTATTCCAACATGGTCATGATCACGCACACGGCCAACGAAGTGATCTTCGACTTCATCCAGGTCATGCCCAATGACGACCGCGCGCGACTGCAAAAGCGCGTCATGATGACCCCGACGCACAGCAAGCTCTTCCTGAACGCCCTGCAGGAGAATATGAGCAAGTATGAAGCGAGCCACGGCAAGATTGATGCGCCGGCCCGCCAAACGCTGGCTGATCAACTATTCGGCTCGGTAAAACCGGCGGACGATGACGATGAATAACCTGGAGCAGATTTGCGAGACGATCCGCCTGGACCTGGAAGAGCGCAATGCCGCCCGCGACAAAGCCATCATGCTCTCGCGCCAACTCGTGCGCCACTGCTCGGAGAGCATCCGCGCCATCCATCGGCGGGAGTGGGACGTAGCCGATCAGAAACTCGAGCGGGTGAAGGCCGGCGCCGAAGAGTTGAAGTCAATCGTCAAAGACTTCCCTGACCTGTATCACACCGGCTACACGCAAGACGCGCTGAAAGAAGTGGCCGAGGCCCACATCACGCTAGCCATCGTCAAGGGCGAGCCGCTGCCGTCGTCCGCCGACCTCAGCATCGAAAGCTCCACTTATCTCAAGGGGCTGGGCGAGGCGGCAACCGAACTGCGCCGCTTCATCCTGGATATCATGCGCCGGGCGGACGGGCACAGCGACGAAGCCGAGCGGCTGCTGCTGGCGATGGATGACATCTACGACCAACTGGTGACCTTCGACTTTCCCGATGCGCTGACCCATGGTCTGCGGCGGCAAACCGATGTCGTGCGCGGCGTCCTGGAACGCACCCGCGGCGACTTGACGCAGAGCCTGCGACAGCAGAATCTGCAGCGCGCGCTCAAGAATTTTGAGCGCCACTTCAACATAGACGGCGACAGCGATCCGCAATAGAGCGAGAATCGCTATTCGCCCGGCCGAGCGCTAGCCACTCAGTTTCCACTCGATCAAGGCGCCGGCAACCCAGGTCGGGGGCGGCTGATCGTAAAGTTCGGATGAGTCCGTAAAGCTGATATCGAGAACCTCGCCATTCATCGGGCCGCGCAAATGGCGGTATACCTGCCCGGTATCGCGGGCATCGCTCTTGGACTTGATGCAGTGCTGATTGTATGCCCAGTAGTCGCCGCGTTCGAGTATGCGGATGCCGGACTCGATCATGTTTTGGGCATGCGCCAAGCCTGTCGCGTCGTGGTTATAGGCGTCTGCCGGCGCGTCTCCATAGCCTATGCCATGATGAAAGGGATCGGCAGTGCTGACGACAACCGCGTCTTCCATTAGGCGAGCCAGCTCGTCGATGCCGGGCAAATCCTGGGGTCGGCCGCCGGCCAGATAGGGATAGCGCTCGAATACTTTTGGCGCTCGCTGCTCTGAAATGCCGCGCCGTCTTAGCTCAGCCCGCCAGAAATGCCGCCAGCTGATCAAGGCGTGATCGCCCGTCCATTCGCGCCGCCCGTCAATGCCCGGCCCCTGAATGCCCCAGAATTCGAATTGCGCCGGCTCCTCCCCCGCGGCTACGGCCACTCGCGCCGCTTCCATCTCGGCGGTGAAGGCGTGCAGCACGCTGAGCACAACGACCTTGTCGGCGCCGCTATCCAGCGTGGCATGAACGCAGGCCGCGATCTGATAGCCGCAGTCGTGCACGCCAGCGTGCGGAAATACCAGAATGCCGTCCGCGCTCAAGGTCTCCGCCAGCCGCCACTCCCGTCCGCGTTCCAAGTGTTCACTAGTGCCGGCCTCGCCCAGTTCGGCGTGTTCGCGGGTGTACATTTCATGCACTTTCTTCTGCAGCGCGTCGCGATCCAATTCCATGATCCGCTTGTCCTTGCTTGTGATTTATCTAGGCAAGTTGTAGCGCAGCAACGAGCCGGCGTCAAATCCTTAACTGAACCTTGACCAATGTTGAATCCGCCTTATAATGCGAGCCTGCTAACATCCGAATAGCGACGCAATCCGTAGACAGCAGGCGGGCAGCCGCCCTTAATCCCCTGCCGAGGCACGCGCGCAAGCCATTCTCCAGCTGTATTGATTGGAACTTGACGCGACCTCCATAAACGGGTCGCTTATTTGTTTTGACCGGCTCAGGCCAAATCCTGCTTGGGGACGAGCGTCTGACGAGGAAAGGAACGGCACTTGCCAGTATCAAAAGCACGCAAGGAAGAGCTTGTCGCCGAGTACGTAGAAATCCTGAATGAGTGCGACGGCTTCGTCGTCGTAGAAACGCAGGGCCTGAGCGTCTCCCAGATTCAAGGGATGCGCAATGCCTTGCGCGCGCATAACGGCCGCTACCTCGTCGCCAAGAACACACTGATAAAAAAGGCGCTGGAAACGGCCGACTGGACCGTTCCCGAGCATTTGCTCACAGGCCCGGTGGCCTATATCTTCGGCCGCGACAACATGCCCGGCGTATCCAAGGCCCTGTTCAAACACATCGACGAAGCGGAATTCGCCGAGAAAATGCAGGTCACAGGCGGCATGATGAATGGCGACGTTCTGGATGCGCGGCAAATTGAAGACGTATCCCAACTGCCGACGCTCGACGAACTTCGCGCTCAGCTGGCCGGCATGGTGGTCGCGCCGGCACAAGGCATCGTCAACGTGATGCATCAAGCAACTGGCGGCGTGGTTAACGTCCTTCAAGCTTATCTCGATAAGCAAGAAGAAGCAGGCGTCGGCGCCGCCGAGTAGCCCGTGCGCCTCGCGCGCTGTGCGGGTTCACACAAACAAGTAGTCATCTGATAGCGAAGAGATCCTGAGGAAAGGGAACAACAATGGCAGACCTGGAAAAGCTGGTAGAAGAACTCAGCGCGTTGACCATTCTGGAAGCCGCTGACTTGAAGAAGAAGCTGGAAGACGCCTGGGGCGTCGAAGCGGCCGCTGGCGGCGGCATGATGATGATGGCGCCCGGCGCAATGGCTGGCGGCGCCGACGCGGAGCCGGAAGAAGAGCAGACCGAATTTGACTTGATTTTGAAAGAGATCGGCCCCAAGAAGATCAACGTCATCAAGGCCATCCGCGGTATCACCCCGCTGGGCTTGAAAGAGGCCAAGGAATTGGTCGAATCCGCGCCCGCGACCGTGCTTGAGGAAGTCAGCAAGGATATGGCCGACGACGGCAAATCCAAGCTGGAAGAAGCCGGCGCCGTCGTCGAGCTGAAGTAACTTCTCGCGCAGGACTGCTCTCGGCGGCGATTGACCCGGCCTGAGAGCCACAAGCAAAGCATTCGAAGGCAGCTGGCAGAGCGCCGGCTGCTTTATTCTGTTTGAAGCCTCCCCAGCGCTAGACCTCCTAAGTTTGCCATTGGCCGCCAATCACCCCCTTCTTACGATCGATACGCTATAATGAGGGTAAGCGTAGAGATTGAGTCCCGTTACGTGCCAAACATCTCCTATAACAAACTGCTGGACCCAGTCAGCGATATCATCACGCTGATGGAATCAATGATGGCCGGCGCGTTCGGCGCGACCACTGGCGATCAACGCGAATGCTGCAAGCGCATTCACGCCTGTTGCTGGGGTCTGCACACCTTGGTCATGGATGTCATTACCTCCCTAGGAATCGAAAATGCAGCCACGCGCCCGCTGGTGCTGGAACGGTTCAACGCCCTGAATCACCCGGCCAAGGCGGCATTGGACAATCTGTCAGCCGGTTTCGACGGCCCCCTGGGCGAAGAGCAGCAGACCACCATTTCTCACGTCATCGAGGCATTTCAGTCGATCGAACATATGATGACCAATATCTGGCACTATTCGCTGCTGCGACACGACATGCTGGAGTACGCCGATGACGAATTCGACGGCTCTGTGCTAATCCACAGAGTCCGTTCGGTGCTGCGCGACATCGTGCTGCCTGAAGTTGATACGCGATTCTGCGCCATTGGCGACGAAGAGTACCTTTCCTACGCATTTGGGGAAATCGCGCGCAACATCCGCCTGCACGCCGATGTTGCAGAGGCGAGAATCAAGGTGCAAGAATTCGGCTATAAGACCGACATCGCCATCCTCGATCGGGGCCGCGGATTCCGCGCGACGTCCGATGCTACGGTTGAGCCTTTCTGGCAGTCGCGCGAAATGGATCCCGGCTTGGGGCTGGGCCTGTATCTTGCCCGGCGCCATATTGAAGGCTGCGGCGGCCGCCTGCAAATGGGCAGCAAACCCGGCAAAGGCACGCTTGTGAAGATTTCACTGACCTGCCTGCCCTGAAACTGCCCGTTTTCTCCGAAGATCTCGTTTCCATACGCCGGCGTCGCCGCTGACCGCGATGGTGAATCTGCGCTATAATCTCGCGCGGGAAGCCACACGGGGAGAAGAAACATGGGTCGAGACAAAGTATTTGTCACACGTGAATTGCCGCCGGCGTCATTGGATCGCCTCGCCAAGCACTGTGAAGTGGAAGTCTGGCAAGAATTTCTGCCGCCCGAATACGATGTGATTCTGGACAAAATTGGCGGGCTTGCCGGCTTGCTCTGTCTGCTCACGGACCGCATTGACGCGCCGCTGATGGACGCCGCCCCGGAGATCAAAGTCATCAGCAATCTGGCGGTCGGGTACGACAATATTGACATCCCCGCCGCCAGCCAGCGCGGCATCCCCATCGGCAACACGCCCGGTGTCCTGAACGAAACCACGGCCGACTTCGCCTTCGCCCTGCTGATGGCGACGGCTCGCCGGATTCCGGAGGCGCGGCAGTATATCCAGGACGGCAAGTGGCTTACCTGGCACCCAACGGTCTTATCCGGTCAGGACGTATTCGGCGCAACGCTGGGCATCATCGGCTGCGGACGCATCGGCGCCGCGGTCATGCGCCGCGCACAAGGCTTCAATATGCGCATACTGGTCAGTAGTTTGGAGAGCGCCGACGAAATCCGACAACTGGGCGGGGAAAAAGTGTCGCTGGACGACCTGCTAGGCCAGAGCGATTTCGTGAGCCTGCACGTTCCTTTGACAGACGAAACACACCATCTAATCGGCGAGCGCGAACTGAAACAGATGAAACCAACTGCCATTCTGATCAATACGGCGCGCGGCAGCGTATTGGATCCGCAGGCGCTTTACGCAGCGTTGCGCGATGGCGAGATCCTGGCCGCGGGACTGGATGTCACCGAGCCAGAGCCCATCCCGCTCAATGATCCCCTGCTCACGCTTGAAAATTGCCTGGTCGTGCCGCATATCGCCAGCGCCAGCGTCGCCACCCGAGCCAAAATGGCTGAGATGGCGGTGGACAATGTGATCGCCGGCTTGCAAGGGCAGCCGCTGCCGACCTGCGTCAATCCGGAGATATATCAGCGCCGATGAGTCGTTCGCAATCCAACGATATGCCTGCTGGCCGGACACGCCTTGCGGATTTGACAAATCAGGCGAGATAGATGAGAATGAGCGCGCAACAGGTCGTCAAATACAGGCGGCCGGCTACCGATTTGAATTGAAGAGAGTATTCTAGTATAATTTGCGTATAAGCATACAAGTGAACGACAATGTACGTCCTGTCCGGTGGGCAGGGCGTTTCGTCTACTACCCTCGCTGCTGCGTCCAATGAGGGGTAGATACAACTTTTAGCAAGGGTCGCCGTATATCTTGGTGATTGCAACACGAAAGGAACAAATCATGGCAGAACGACGCATTGTGTTGACGCGGCAAGGCTACCATAAGCTGCAGCGTGAACTTAACGTGCTCACCAGCGAAGAGAATAACAAAGTCGCTGAGATGCTTGCCGAGGCCCGCGAAGACGATCAGGGCGAAGAGGCGGTTTTCTTCGACGCGATGGTATCAAAGGAGAGGCTGGACGAACGCGTATCGCATTTGCAGAATGTGCTGGCGCGCGCCGAAATCATCGACGCCGACGAAGATCCCGATACGATCACGCCTGGCAACCGCGTGACCGTCTACGACGCATCGGAAAAAGAAGAATTTACCATGGACCTGCTCGATCATGAGGAGATTACCCATGGACGGCGCGGAGTATCGCTCGATTCACCGGTAGGCAAAGCCTTGCTCGGCAAACAGGTAGGCGATCGCGTCAAAGTGGAAGTGCCCGACGGCTTGGTCACCTACAAAGTGCGCAAGATTGAAATGATTCCCGATGAGGGCAGCTAGCGCCAGGAAACTCAAATTGAAGTCCGGGAGGCGCTGGGTCACAGCGCCTCTTTTCTGTTTGGCTCCGGTCGCTGAGACATTCTGCGCGAGTCTTTGCTGCCTCGCTATTGCAGCTCCAGCTCGTCGAGGTAGTCCAGAATAGTCGACAGCAAGTACGGCGTCAGCGCAAGCGTGGCCGCTGCGACCTCCGGGTCAGTGCGCGCCAGATTTTCCGCGTCTTCCAGCAGCTGTATCAGCGCGTTGGTGACCAGAGACATCCAGCCGATCGTCTCCATCATGACATCGCCCAGCAATTCGGGGTCGCGCTGCGCATTCAGCACCAGCCAGGATGCCGCTTCCATCATGGGCATCATCGCCATCATGGCCGCCGACAGACTTAACATCATGACGCGCTGCATTTCCGGCGACAAACCCGATTTTTCGGTCTCGGCCTGCATGGTAGCGGCCACCCGCGCCATGATAGTCGCCGCCAGCCGCGCGGGCGCCCGCTTCTGCGGCGCGCGGCGCAGCAAGTTGTCCACCCGCTGCAATCGGCTGTATTCATCCGCCGCCGATTCGTCCCGCCGCAAGATTTCGACCAGCTTGCTCGCCATTTCTTCGGACAGCTGCCCATCCAGTGCCTCTTGCATCATGTCCTGCTGAGGCAGGCTCCGCTCATCGGACATCTCAGGTTCCTTTCGTGCCGGGGTCGGCCAGCCTGCTGCCGCTTCCGTCCAGAATGGACTCGTCAAGCAAGTCGGCCAGTTTCTTGCGCGCGCGGTGCAGGCGGCTCTTGATCGCGCTCTCGGTCGTATTCATGGCTTGCGCGATCTCGGCGTATGAATACTCATACCAGTAGCGATAAATCACCGCCAGGCGATAATGTTCGTCCAGCTGCAGCAGCAGCTGCTGAATGGCGTCTTTCAGCTCCAGTTTAAGGGCGGCTTGCTCCGGCGTGGGGTCGCTGCTGCTCAAAGCCAGGGCCGCCGCCGTCGGCTCATCATCCAGCGAGACGTATTGCACCCGCCGTTTGCGCAGCCGATCAATACAATGATTGGACGCGATAGACAGCAGCCAGGTCTTAAATGAGCGCGAGATATCATAACGGTGCAGATTGCGGTGCACGCGCAAAAAAGTCTCTTGCGAGGCGTCTTCGGCCTCACCGCTTTCGCCCAGCATCCGATAACAAAAGTTGTAAACCGGATCATGAAACAGATGGACCAATTCGGCGAAAGCCTCTTGATCGCCCAGCCTCGCTTTGATGACCCAATCTACCACTATGCGATCTTGTTCCGTCACGGACCTTCCCCAGCCATGGAGGATGAATGCGCCGGGCTACAGATATCCCGCTTCCCCGTCGGCAAGGGGCAGTCGCAGCGCGTTTCCTATTATGTAGCGTGATTGGCGGCGGCAAAAGCAAGAAACGCGTTAGAATGGCAGCTCTCATGCATTAATCAGCAGCACGGCGGTAGCGATGTTGGTCGCCAGCGGCACATTATGCACGTTGCAAATGCGCAGCAGGCCTTGTATATCCGGATCATGCGGATGCTTGCCCAGCGGGTCGACAAAGAAAAAGACCGCGCTGATTTTCCCCTCGGCCACCATCGCCGCAATCTGCGCGTCGCCGCCGTAGGGTCCGGAAAGCATGCGTTTGACCGGTAGCCCAGCTTTTTCAGTGATGAGCTGACCCGTTGTACTGGTCCCGACCAAATCGAATTCCGATAGCCGCTGGTGATGATCCTTGACGAATCCGACCATATCGGCCTTCTTGCCGTCATGCGAAATCAGGGCCAGCGTGCGTCTCTTGGTTTGTTTTGGCATATTGCCTTTTGTCCTCAGCCATTCGATTCAAGCAGCGGCGCATGCCGGCGCCTTGACCGTGCAACCGCCGACAAACGATGGCATTGCGCCACTACAAGGCTAGTCCGCTACTCAACAACCGATGACGGTACGTTTGGGCGGAGCGGTCGCCCCGCTTGTGCGGATTCAAGACACTTTTACCACCGAGGGCACAGAGTAAATGTGAGGGCACAGAGAGAGATTCCGGGAGACGTGGAGGTAGGTCGAGTCAAGGACGGTCCGCACGTTCGCCGATTCTGTCGTTGGACTTAACATGATGCCTTTCCTCTGTGTCCTCAATCTAACTCGGTGTACTCGGTGGCAAAGATGTCGAAACTTCGCCTAAGCCGAGCGAGCGGCGGCAGCGTGACAGCACCGGACAAGCCTTACAAGCAAGCTATACGCGCTAAAAGCCAAATGGTGTCAGGTCAGCGTTGCGGCGCGGCCGGCGCACCAGCCGGGCGGGGATCGACAGCGGCCGGTGGTAATTGGTGAAGCCAAACAAACTCTTGAAGCGCTGATTCATTTTGTACGCTTCTTCGTAGTAGCCCTCAAGCTGCTCCATCAATGCCGACCATGGCCGCTCCTCAGCCATCTTGCGCGCGTTGCGGCTCATTCGCCGGCGGACCTCCGGTTGCTCGCGCAGCTGCTGGATGACCTCGACGAAGGCCTCTGGGAACGGCTCCACGACAATACCGCTGGCGCCGTCTTCCACGACATCAGGCGCGCCGCCCGCGTTCACGACCACTGACGGCAGCCCCGAGGCCATCGCTTCCTGGATCACCTGGCCGAAGGTCTCGTGTTCGCCGGGGAATACAAAGACATCGGCGCTGGCATACGCTTGCGCCAGCTCGTCGCCGATGAGGTAGCCGGTAAAATGCGTGTCCGTCGCAGCAAAGACTTTCTCCAGTTGCTCTCGCAAGGCGCCGTCGCCGATGATCGTCAAGGCGATGCCGGGCGACTTGGCGGCGTCCAAGAGCAAGTCAATCCGCTTTTCATTAGCGAGACGCCCAACAAAGACGCACAGCAGCGAGTCCGGATTGCGACCGTTGAGCAGGCGCTGGCGCATTGCCGGGCGGGCATGCCGCGGATTGAAGCGTTCGGTGTTCACCCCCCGCCCCCAGTGCCGGACGCGGCGATAGCCCGTGGCGCGCAATTCGCGAATGATGGTGCGCGTCGGCGCCAGCGTCAGGTGGCAGCCATTGTGAATATAGCGCAACCAGCGATTGACGGGACCCGATAGCATGGGGAAACCATACTGTTCGGTGTAGCCGGGTAAATCCGTCTGGTAATTCGCGATTACCGGCAAGTTCAAATGCCGGCCCACTGCCATGCCGTTCACCGACATCGCCGCCGGACTGAACAAGTGAATCAGATCCGGCTGAAACTCCTCGATATGGCGCGCGACAACCGGATTCGGCAGGGCCATGCGCGTCTCAGGCGCTTGCGGCAGGCTGATGGAGGGCAAGGGAATCACTTGCGAATCACCCACCTGATCGACAGCGATATCCGGGGCGAATATCAGCACTTGCCGGCCCGTCTCCTGCAGATAGCGAATTGTCAAATACGAGGTCTTGACCACGCCATCGACTTTGGGCAGGAAGGACTCCGTCAGCACCGCGACTTTCTTCACCGACGCGAAGGCAGCGCTGGCATCCCGCTGCTCCAGCAGGCTGGGCATGCCGAAGAATTCGTCCGGGTTTTTGTGCTGTTGAGCTTGCAGATTCTCTAACAAACGATGCGTTTGCATGACGCTGCCGCCCCACGAAAATGACCGCTGCTAAAAGTGTAACATACTAGAAAGTTGCTAATAAACGGTTCAGCTTACATTTTACCGCCGCAGTCGCCGCTTATGGCAGGGGACAGTCGAACTATAGATTTGATGTTTATCTTACTATACGCGAAATTCGAGCCGCGGTAACGAATTGACACAGATTCGCTAAACCTGGTCGCTTCCGTACAGCGCCCGATAGATATTATAGTTGCGGTATATGAACTGCACGTAATGACGCGTGGAGTCGATAGTAATCGCTGTCATGAACAGGTCGGGGTCGCCGCCGGAGAGCGCGTTCCAGTCGTAGGCGCGGCCCGGCCCCGCGTTGTACGCAGCCAGCGCCGCAATCGCGTTCTGGTCGAAGCGATCCAGCTGTTCGTCAATATAGAAGGCGCCAAATGCCACGCCCGCATAAGGCCGAAAGAGGTCGCTGTGCTGATAATCCGGCCAATTCAACTGCTCGGCGATGTACTGCGCCGTCGACGGAATCACCTGCATCATGCCCTTCTCGCCCGCGCCAGCTGTAGCGAAGGTGTTGAACAAGCTCTCCTGGCGGATTAAGGAAAGCATCAGCAGGGGGTCGATGCCGCGCGCTGCCGCCTGCGGCTGGATGACGTCGATATAATATTCCGGAAAGCGCATCCGGGCCAGGAAAGGCGGAACTTCCAGCGTGCCCATGCCCGAGGCGATGATGACATCCGCCGCCGCTATGATGCTCTCGCGATATATGCCCAAACCGCGCAGATATAGCGCCAGCCGATAGCTATCCAGCACATTGCCCTCATCGCGCGCTTCATCGACCAGATCTTCAAACTCGATGAAGGCTTCGTCAAAGGCGCTGACCGCGTACAACTCTCGCCCGCGTATCATGCGGGGATCGTCGTTAAGCTCGGTGGTCAGGCGCCAAAGACTGCCCTGCTCTTCGACGCCAAATGTCTGCCGCAGCCACTGCTCGGCAGCAGCCAACTCTGCGCCTTCATCGAAGTCGAATCGCCAGGCATCGGGCGGGTGGAAGGGCTGAATGCCCAGGCGGAAATCAGCCGAGCGCGCCGCGAAATAACTGTCAGGCGCCGCTGCGATCGCCAAGTCAAAGGCTTGCTGGGCCAAGTCTTCCTCGCCTCGCATCAGCCCTATCCGGCCCATCCACAAATATGCGGCAGCCTGATCATCTCCGGCGCTTAGACTGGCGATGCGCGCGTAGAGGTTTTCAGCGACCGCCCACTCTTCGTCCCTCACGGCGGCGGAGGCGGCGTTGAATAAGCCGTTGATGGTGAATTCATGATCGGGATAGCTGTCCGCGAGGCGCGTAAACACTTGCCGCGACAGGGCTGTTTGGCCGTTGGTGCCGTACAAGTAGGCGGCTCGCCACAAAGCCACGCCGGCCGTCTGTTCAAACAGTGGATAAGTATCGGCAATCGATAGATAAATCTGAATCGCAGCGGGGCTGTCACCTGCCAGGAAACGGGTCCGCCCGCGCTCAAGCAGCGCCTCGCCAAAGAGCGGATCCTGCGGGTACTGGTCGATAATGGTCTGGAAGGCTACGGTGGCGGCATCCGAATTGCCGATCTGCCGATAGGCCCGTCCTAAGGTCAAGAACAGGTCAGCCGGTATGGCGGCCAATTGATGCGTCGTGGTGTATTCGTTGAAGGCAGCGATGGCGGCTTGGTAATCGCCCGCGCTGAAAGCCGCCCGGCCGCGCTGCAAACCGTCGTAAGCGACGCCCTGCTGGCTCAGCAAGTCCAGGGCCTTCCAGGCGGTAGCCGTGCCCGCGTAATTCTCAATCAGCGCCCGCAATCGATCCACGCCCGCGGCCAGGTCGCCGCCGGCTATCGCAGCCTGTGCCGCGCTGAAGGAGATATTGGCGCGGTAAGGCGCATTGCGCGCCACATCCAGCACCGAGTCATACTGCGCAAGGGCATCGCCGTAGCGCTCGAGCTTGATGTAAATCTGCGCCAGCTTTTCACGCAGCACCAGCAGCGGCACCTTGGAGCGCTTGGCGCTTATGGCGCGCTCGTAGTTATTTAAGGCCGCGTCCGTTTGACCCTGGGCGATCTGCGCATCGGCCATTCGCTCGTAAACATAGCTGTCGATCAAGCCGGGGCGCAGCGAAATGTACTGCTGTAAATCGGCTATCGCCGCCTCCCATTGCGACGAGCCGATACGAGCGTCAGCGCGCAAGAAATACGCCTGCGCGATCTGCGCGCTGCCGGGAAAATCGCTGACCAGCATGGTAAAGGCATCGGCCGCCTGCTGGAAAAAACCGGCCCGAAGCGTGACCTGTCCCAAGCGAAATGCCGCCTGCGCCCGCTCTTGCGGCGTGATGGCGCTGCCGTAAGCCAGGAGCCTTCGATAGATGCCAGCTGCGTCTTCCAGATAGCCGTTCAGCACCAGTCGCTCGCCTTGCTGAAACAGCCGCGCGGGCTGCACAGTCGGCGTCGCCGTTGGTTCCGGCGTCGGCGTACTGGTGACGGTTTCCGAGGGGAGCGCCTGTGCCTCTAGCGGCAGCGGCGTGGCCGTGACGTAGATGATGTTGTCTTCATTGGGCGTGGGCAGCGTATTGTCGGCGCTGCGCATATTGCAGGCGCTCGCGAATAAACACATAGCCAGCACGATAATGCGGAATCGCAGCATATAATAGAATCCGCCAGATAAGTCCAGTTCGGTCATGTTACGAAGCCGATGTCAGCTTGTCAAGCAAGCTCGCTGTAAATTAATCTCCCGGCGGGCTCAACTCACCCGCCAGCCAGGGCAATCCATAGCCGACAATCAGGTGACCCGCCTCGGCCAGGGCGTTGCCCAGCGATTCCGTATCGCGATAGCTCCACCAGTGATCGGCCGTCGGCAGAATGTTGACGCCGAAGTCTTCCACCACCAGCTGGCTCAAGCTGCGGACGACTGCGCCGCCCGGCGCCTTCTGCGAGCGCGTCAACTGCACACGGAAGCGCGATGGCGCGCCGCTCGACCACATGGTGTCGCTGTACACCAAGACTTGAAAGTCGATGATGCCACGCGCCCCGTCGTCAAAGTCCGTGGCATAACGAAAGCGCCCGCCCGCCGTTTGCAGCGGCGACTGCTCGCGCTGATAACCCGCCGCTGCGAAAGCCTGCCCCACCACCGTGTGAAGCAGGGCGCTGAAATACTCTTGCCCCGTTTGTCGCGTCTGCTGCATAATGTGCCGCCGCGGACCTCTTAGCGGTCGTTCAGCGCCGCCGCCGTGTCCTCAGCGGTGGTCGCCGGCAGACGGCAGGCGAAATTGCGGCAGACGTACACGGTCGGTTGCCCGCCTGCCATCGATCTTTCGCTTAGCAGCGGAATCACCTCATGCCGCGCCACGTCATCCCGGGACCAGGCGGCGATCATGTTCGGGCGGTAAGGCAGGCGCAAGGTCGATAGGATCTCGCTGCCCCCCGCGCTCTCCGGATCGCCGATGAATGCGACCTCGTCGATGCCGCGGATGAGCATATCGGCGGCGTTCAAGGACTCGGCAAATGCCTGCGGATACTGCCTCATGGCGTCGCTCAGTTTCCGCAGCACCTCTCTGCCGGCTTCGTCATAGCGCGAGTCGCCGGTGTAAGCCGAAAGCCGCAGCAGCTGCTTGGCCATCATGGCGTTGCCCGAGGGCGTCACATTGTCCTGCAAGTTGCGCGGCCGCACGATCAGCGACTCGTGATCGTCGCTCGTATCGTAGAACCCGCCATCAGCCGACTTAAATCGCGCCAGCGCCACCTCAGCCAGGCGCCGCGCCTGGACGAAAAAGCGCTCCTCAAATGTCGTCTGATACAGCTCCAGCAACGCATCGACGAGGTTGGCGTAATCTTCCAGGTAGGCATTGAGTGTACTGCGACCGTTTTTATGCGAGCGGAAAAGCCGACCCGCGTCGCCGACCATGTGATTGAGCAGGAATTCACCCGACCGGCGCGCGGCATCGAGGTAATCTTGGCGACCCAAGACACGCGCCGCTTCCGCCAGGCTCGCCAGCATCATGCCGTTCCAGGCTGTCAGGATCTTGTCGTCCAGGCTGGGCGGAATGCGCTGGCTGCGGATAGCGTAGAGTTGATCCTTGATTTGCGATACTGCCTGCTCCAGTTGCCCGAGGCTCAAGCCCAATTCTTCGGCCGTCTCGGCAGGCGAGCGAGGAATGAAGAGTATATTCGAGCCCTCAAAATTGCCTTCCGCGCTCATGCCAAAGTACTCGACAGCGATTTCCAAGGCGCGCGGCAATCTGTCGCTTATGGGCGCCAGCGCTTCGCGAGCCTCTTCAATCGTCCAGACGAAGAACTTGCCCTCGACGCCTTCGGAATCGGCATCGGTCGCGCTGTAAAAGCCACCCTCGGCTGCGGTCATCTCGCGCAGCATATAATCGTAGATGTCCTCAGCGACCAGGCGAAAGAAGTCGTCGCCGGTATGCTGCCAGGCATGCAAGTAGAGGCGGCTCAGTTGCGCATTGTCGTAGAGCATCTTTTCAAAGTGGGGCACGAGCCAGTGCGCGTCCACGCTGTAGCGGGCGAATCCGCCGCCCACCTGATCGTAGATGCCGCCCTGCGCCATTTTGCGCAGCGAAAGCGTCGTCAGTTGCAAGGCCCGCTCGTCTTGCGTCCGGTCGACATGCCGCAGCAAAAACTCCAGGCTGATGGGATTGGGGAATTTCGGCTGGGCGCCAAAGCCGCCGTTGACCGGGTCCATGGCGTCCATCATCTTCAAAGCCGCCTCGTCCAGCAGCTCGAGCGTCAAGCCGCTGTCATCCGCGCGGCCGATGCCTAAGACATCCCGCTTCAGCGCCTGATGCAGATTGTCCGCCTGCGCCTCCAGCTGACCTCGCTTATTGCGATAGGCATCGTGAACCGCGCCCATCAGCTGCTGAAACGATGGCATGCCGTAGCGGCTCTCTTTGGGATAATAGGTGCCGCCATAAAAAGGCCGCCCATCGGGCAACAAGAATACGGTCATCGGCCAGCCGCCTTGGCCAGCGATAGCCTGAACCGCCTGCATGTAGATATCGTCTACATCCGGCCGCTCTTCGCGATCCACCTTGACGTTGACGAATAGCGCGTTCATCATCTCAGCCGTGGCCTTGTCCTCGAAACTCTCATGCGCCATCACGTGGCACCAGTGGCAGGCGCTGTAACCCACGCTGAGCAAAACCGGCTTGTCCGCTTCGCGCGCGATGCGAAAGGCTTCGTCCGACCAGGGATGCCAGTCCACCGGATTGTCCGCGTGCTGCAACAGGTAGGGGCTGCTCTCGTCTTTCAGTCGATTCATCAGTTGCCTCGTTCTCAGTATAATAAGCTGGCTTCGCAGTCGGCAGCCGCTGGCGCTTGATAGCTAAGCATAATGGACATCCGTGTGAAGCGATATCGTCAGTCCTGCGGCGCGCGTCCGCGCCAGGAGCATTTCTAAGACAATACTTGCACAGTTCGCTGTCCTGATACGCTATAATCAGACTATACAAACCATATTTTGCGGGTACTATCACTCCATGCAATTCTGGGAAAACAACAACAACGAGGACAGCGGCAATAGCAATCGACCACCGCAGCCGCCGCCGAATTGGCGCCGCTGGGTGTCGCCGGGCCTGCTGGTTCTGGTCATGCTGCTCGCCCTGATTTCTTCACCCGGTCTCTTGGGCGGCATTTCGTCGACGCTGGAAATCGCCTACTCCGACTTTTATGAGCAGATGCTCCTCAACAACGTATCGGCTTTCGATTACCAGGATACAACCGCCATCGTCGGCGAATTCAAGAGCAGCATTGTGGTCGTCGCGCCCTCGGGCCGGACGCAGAGCGTAAGACGCTTCACCACGCAAATCCCGGTCTTCGCCGGTCCCGAAATCGAGCGTCTGCGACTGCGGAACGACATTAAGCCGGTCAATCAGGAATACAGCAGCACCTCGCCCTGGCTATCAATTATCTTGAATTTCCTGCCGCTAGTGCTCATCATCGGTTTCTTCGTTTGGATGGGTCGGCGCGCCCAAGGCCAGATGAATGGCATCTTTTCCTTTGGTCAATCACAGGCGCGCGAGAAATCGCCCGAGATGCCGGCGATACGTTTCGAGGATGTCGCCGGGCAAGACGCGGCCAAAATGGAACTCACGGAAGTTGTGGACTTCCTAAAGCAGCCCGAAAAATACGTCAAGATGGGCGCGAAAGTGCCACGCGGCGTTCTGCTGATCGGCCCGCCCGGCACCGGCAAGACCTTGATGGCGCGGGCGGTCGCTGGCGAAGCCAACGTGGCCTTCTTCAGCATCGCCGCTTCGGAATTTGTTGAGATGTTCGTTGGCGTGGGCGCCTCCCGCGTGCGCGACCTCTTCAAGCGCGCCAAAGAAAACGCCCCAGCGATCATCTTTGTCGACGAAATCGACGCCGTCGGCCGCCGTCGCGGCACTGGCTTGGGCGGCGGGCACGATGAGCGCGAGCAAACGCTGAACCAGTTGCTGTCAGAAATGGACGGCTTTGACAACGACACCAATATCGTCATGATCGCCGCCACCAACCGTCCCGATGTCTTGGACCCGGCCCTGCTGCGGCCCGGCCGTTTCGATCGCCAAATCACCGTCGACCTGCCCGACGTCAAAGGGCGGTACGAGATTCTCAAGATTCACACCAAGAACAAGCCACTAGGGAACAACGTCGAATTGCAGTCCCTGGCGCGCGCGACCATCGGCTTTTCCGGCGCCGACATCGCCAACCTGGCCAATGAAGCGGCTATGCATGCCGCCCGCTACGACCGGCGCCTGATCACGATGTCGGATTTCACGACAGCCTACGAGCGCATCCGCCTGGGCACCAAGCGCCCGCCCCTGTCCAATGACAAAGATCGCCGCATCACGGCTTATCACGAAGCCGGGCACGCGCTGGTCTCGTTCTTGATCCCGGACGCGATGGCGCTGCTCAAAACCACGATTATTCCGCGCGGGCGCGCCTTAGGCGTGGCCTTCTACATGCCCAAGGACGACTCGCTGCACCAATCGCGCAAACAGCTGGAAGCTTACGTTCGCGTGGGACTGGCCGGCAGAATCGCCGAAGAAATCGTCTTCGACGATGTCACCACCGGCGCCGCCAACGATATTCAGCAGGTGACGCAGATCGCCCGCCGCATGGTCAAGATGTTCGGCATGAGCGACTCAGTCGGCATGGTCAACTATGGCGACGACGGCGAGCAGCCCTTCCTCGGTTACTCTATCAACAGCGGCCGCGACTACAGCGACGACACCGCCTCAAAGCTCGATGCCGAGATCAAACGCATCATCGATGTGGCCTACCAGGAAACGCGCGAGCTGCTGGATGACCATCGCGCCGAGCTAGACATCCTGGCTGAAGCGCTGCTTTCCAAAGAAACCGTGGAGCGCGGAGAGATCTTGCGCATTCTGGACCTGGAAGACGATACGGACGAGTTTGTACCCGCATCAGTCGCCAAGCACCTGCGCGAGCCTGAGAATGCCGAGCAGAACGGCTCAGGTTCCGCGGAAACCGCTGAGATAGACGGCTAAGGCAGCGGAGTAATTGTTGGACTCAGAGTGCCTATTATGTTACTGAGTTCATTTTCGACCACGGGGCCCAACAAAGCAAGGATAATAAGCGAACCCAGGGTCGCGATCGGCAGCCAGATTATACAGCCAGCAAATGTTTTGCTCACTCTCCCGTCGCCTTTGTTGGTAATCAAAGCGACAATTAGACCAAGTACCCCGAAGACCACTCCAACAAGCACCCAAGCCATAGAGGCACTTGGGCGCTTCTCTTTTTCGTAGTTCTTTTCCTTCATTCGATTTCTCTCTAGAGATCAGCGCAGGTTGTGGGGCGAGGCCAGCGACCCCGCCCTTTATCATCGAGACTTACTGCGCGGCGGCCGCCTGGACCTCGGCGATGATCTCGTCTTGAACGTAGGTAGGCACTTTGTCGTAGCGGTTGAAGTCCATGGTGTAAATGCCGCGCCCGCCGCTCATCGACCGCAAGTCATTGCCGTAGCGCAGCATCTCGGCTAACGGGACTTCAGCGGTCACAACACTCCTGAAGCCTATAGTATCCATTCCTTGGACGCGGCCACGGCGCGTATTCAAGTCGCTCATCACATCGCCCATCATGGTCTCGGGAACGGTGATTTTGACATCCATGATCGGCTCGAGCAAGACGGGCTTCGCCTTGCGAAAGGCATCGCGGAACGCCTCGCGCCCAGCAATCTGAAAGGCGATGTCTTTGGAATCTACCGGATGTTCCTTGCCGTCAAAGATGTTGACTTTCACCCGCTCGACCGGATAACCTGCGATTACGCCATCGGGCAGAACGGCGCGAATCCCCTTCTCGGTGGAGGCGACGAATTGCTGCGAGATGGCCCCGCCGAATACGCTTGACTCGAATTCGAAGCCTTCGGGATTCGGCTCAACTTTCAGGTCAACGCGGCCATATTGCCCGGCGCCGCCGGTCTGCTTCTTATGCGTATAGCTCGATTCGGCATTACTGGTGATCGTCTCGCGATAGGGCACCCTGGGCATGTCGGTGTCGATATTCACTCCCAGAGACTCGGCCCGCTTGAGCGTCACTTCCAGGTGAATCTGGCCCATGCCTTCGAGCACGGTCTGGCGCGTATCGCCATCTTGACGCCAACGCAGCGTCGGATCCGAGTCGCATAAATTGCTGAGCGTGGGGCCCATCTTGGCGCTGTCAGCCTGCGCCCGCGGCGTGACCGCCAGCATATAAAGCGGCGCGGGAAAGTCCGGCTTGGCCACGCGGATGCTGGCGTCTGAATCAACAAAAGTATCGCCGGTCTTGGTATTGGTCAGTTTGGCAACCACGCCGATGTCACCGGCATGCAGCTTGTCAACCGGCATCTGCTCCTTGCCGCGCATGACGAAGAGCGAATTAAAGCGTTCCTCGGTACCGCTGTTGCCATTGAGGTTGCGCCCGTCGCTGGATATCGTACCCGAGAATATGCGGAAATAATTCAGGGTGCCCACGTAACGATCGTTGAGCGTCTTGAAGACATAGGCGGCCAAGGGGTCGTCGTCGCTTTGCGGCGGCTGCAAGACATCAGGGTCATCGCCGCGCATGATATTGACCCGGCGCTCGGCTGGCGACGATGCATAGGCCACCAGCGCTTCCAAAAGGGGTACCGTGCCAATATTCTCTGTAGCGGACGTCGCAAACACCGGCACTGTCTTTAGCTCCGGCGAGCGCGATGCCAGGCGCATGCCTTGGCGGATCTCGTCAAATGACAGCGTCTCCTCTTCGAAATACTTTTCCAGCAACTCGTCGTCTGCTTCCGCCGCCGCTTCCATCAATTCCATATTGGCTTCTTCAAGCGCGTCAGCGTACTCGTCCGGCAACTCAGCCGGCTCTGACCCTTCCGCGAAGTAGGCCTTTTGCGTCAGCGCATTTCCCACACCCTTGAACTCGGCTTCCGCTCCGATGGGCAGCATCACTGGTATGAACTTGTAGTCTTCAAATTGACTGCGCAGCTGCTCCAGCACTTGCTCAAAGTTGGCGTTCTCACGATCCATCTTGTTGATCACGACGATCACCGGCTGCTCGGTGACGCGGGCATATTCCCAAGCCAGCTCTGTGCCGACCTCTACACCGGATACGGCATCAACGACCACCACAACCGAGTCAGACGCCAGGATGGCATTCTTGAGCTCGCCCTGAAAATCAGTGAAGCCGGGCGTATCCATGATATTAATCTTGACATCGTTAAACTCAACGGGCGCCAAAGATGTGGAGAGCGACAAGCCGCGCTCGCGTTCCTCATCGTCCCAATCCGAGACCATGTTCTTTTCCGAAATATGCCCCATGCGGGTGGTGGCGCCGGTGCTGTAGAGCAGCGCTTCAACCAGCGAGGTCTTGCCACAACTTTGATGCCCGACTAGTGCGATATTTCTGATGTTTTCCGTCTGATATGCTTTCACGTGAGGGTCGCCTCCCAATCAGCGCTTGCCATTTGCCTGCGCGCGAACAGAATCCGACTCAACAGGAGCCGACAATAGGAAGGATTTTATAGGCGCGCAAGCCGATTGTCAAAGTCGCAGTTTGCGCTTGGGTGGCCGATCCAAGGCCACAGGTTAGCGCCTGCGCAAGTAGCGACCTTGGGATAGTATTGACTAGCTTCATACATATGCTCAGCCAATTCTAAGAGCCCACGTACTTCCCGGAGAAGAATCAGTTGCGTAAAATCGCCGCGAATCTCCTGATTGCATGCCTCGCCATCGCGCTCACGCTAGCCCTGCTGGAGGCCTTGGTGCGTCTTGCCGGCTACACCGACGCCGACGGACGATTCTCTATCCTGGACTTCACTTTGGAGCCCCTTGGCTTGCCCTTGGAAAAACTGCGCACTCCCGTCCAGCAATATCTGGACCTGGAAGATATTTCCACCGTCATATATGACGAGCGTCTCGGCTGGACCTATCGACCACATTCCATGCGCCAAAACGGCACGTTTACAATCAATGGCGCCGGCATCCGCGCCCAGCGCGAATACAGCCAACTGCCGCCTGCGGATCACCTGCGCATCGCTCTGTTTGGCGATTCATTCACCGCCGGCGACGATGTCAGCGACGCTGAAGTATGGGGCGCGCGCCTTGAGCTGTTGCTTCTCGATGCGGGCATACGGGCGGAAGTCTTGAACTTCGGAGTCGGCGCCTATGGCATGGACCAGGCCTATCTGCGCTGGCTGCATCAGGGCAAGGCATTTGAGCCAGACATCGTGATATTCGGCTTGCAGCCCGATAACCTCAAGCGCAATCTCAACATATTTCGCCAATTGATGAATAGAAGCGGTCCGCCGCTGACCAAGCCCCGCTTCGCGCTTGCCGATGGCGGGTTGGAACTGCTGAATTCGCCCGCGCTGCCGCCGGATCAACTAGTCGCCGCCTTCGAGAATTTCGCGGATCAGCCGCTGGCAGAATACGAGTATTACTATCGCAGCCGCTACCAGGCATCGCACTGGTGGGCGTCCAGCCGCCTTGCCGGCTTGTTGGTTGAAGCGCTAAAACAAGAGGACGCCAGCCCAAATTCATACGGTAGCGTTGGCGAAGGCGGGCAACTGGGCAAAGCTATCATCGACGCCTTTGCCATGGACGTTATGGAAGAAGACGCTGCCTTTATCGTGCTGCACTTGCCCTTGCAAGCCCACCTGGTTTGGCGGCTCAACGGCATCGCCGCGCCCTTTCAATTCCTGCTTGATCACTGCCGCGAGTCTTATAACTACATCCCATTTGAAGACCACTTGCAGGCCGACCACGCCAACGACGAATTCTGGAGCGCTACCAAGCACTATGGGCCGGTGTTAAACGCCCTGCTGGCTGAAACTGTCGCGCAGGAAATATTATCTTGCCTTCAAAGCGAAGCATGCAGCCTTTCGCGCTTCGACGATCATTCCGCGTTTAAGATCGAGAGCGAACTTGAGCAAGACTAAATCAGTCGTCACCCTATCCCAGTTTTCAACTTCAATTAGACAATGCGGTGGTAATATATCACATTAGTGCGGGCCCTGGAAACAAGGTACCCCAGCGACTTGCAAGCTTCTCCAATTTCGTGATGCAGCCAAGGTTACGTCGCAATATCATTGAGAAGCCGACCCCGAATCTGATGGTAATTGGGCCAGGATTGTCGCGCCTTAGGATTGGAGAGAAAGAATGACAGGGTAGATAGCGAAAGGCGCTCTAGCTGCTTGCGTCATCGTTTTGCTAACGCTGGCGACTCTGGAGCTGAGCATACGTCTGATAGGCTACACGGATTCAAACGGTCAGTTCGTAATCTTTGACCGTACTTTGCCGCCTTATGTTTTACCGCTCGACAGGATAGAGAGTGAATTACAGAAATACTTCAATTACAAGGAAGCGGTAACCCTTATTCCCGATCCCGCAACAGGATGGACTTATCGCCCTAATTCACAGCGCCAAAATGGTACGTTCACCATTAACAGCGCCGGAATGCGGGCCTTACGCGAATATACTTCTGAGCCGGCGGCCGATACGCTCCGTATCGCGCTATTTGGAGATTCATTTGTTGCTGGAGACGAAGTTACGGACGAAGAAGTGTGGGGATCGCGACTTGAGCAGCTGCTAAACCAGGCGGGCCTTAATGCTGAAGTGCTTAACTTCGGAGTCAGCGGATTCAGCATGGCGCAGGCCTATCTTCGCTGGCAGTCCCTCGGCCGGCGTTTCTCGCCCGACATGGTAATCTTCGTATTTCAAGCTGAAAATCTTGACCGCAATGTCAACATGTTTCAACTGCTCTACCCGCAAGGTGGAGTCGTGTATTCGAGACCGCGCTTCATCATTGAAGACGGAAGTTTATCGCTAGTCAACTCGCCGGTCCTTCCTCCGGAGGACTTGCTGGACGTGATGAGAGCATTCGACAGTCATCCTTTGGCTGCGCATGAAGCATACTACCGGGGACGTGACGCTTCGTCTCCAATTTGGGGGACGAGCCGCTTAGCGGGCCTGCTGTTTCGCACTCTTGGTCGGCTGAATCCGGCTGCAACGCCTGCGCAATAGTACGGACCTGAAAGCGAACGGGGTCAACTGGGAAAGGCGATTGTTGATGCCTTGGCCGCAGATGTAGACAGCAGCGGCGCGACGTTCATGGTGCTCCACTTACCGCGCCACGACCATCTGAAGGACTTCCATGGCGGAAAACGTGCGCCTTGGCGATTTCTACTAGATCACTTTCAAGAAGAATTCCACTTCATAAACGCTGAAGATTTCCTGGGAGTCGAATACAGCGACGACTCCTACTACCAGCCCCAAAACCACTACGGCCCGGAAATTAACATACGAATCGCCGAAGTTGTGTCCATGGAACTTGTCACGTGCATACAAGAGGATACTTGCCAATTGCCGCGCTTTGAGAATACCAGCGACATTTGGAAATAGCGCTTCTTGACTTAAGCTGTATTGCTAAAGTTCTCAGCGCGAACAGCGTAGATTCAATCACATCACTGTGATAGTATGTTAAGTGTAAAGCTAGGCGAAAAACTAGGACCTCTACACGACATCCAATGACTTCCGTACCCTCCCGGCTAAAACGTAAAGCGGTATCCGCGACGATAATTGTAACTTCTATCATCGTGACCTTGATCGCCATAGAATTGGGACTTCGCGCCCTTGGCGACCCCGATGGCGACGGTCTACTTGCGGGCTATCGACTGCGGCCCGACAACATTGACCTCGCCCATGTCGAGGCTTCGCTTCAACGATATCTAGATTATGGCGACAGCGCCAAACTCGTTTACGACGAGATGCTTGGCTGGCGCTACCGGGCGCACTCAGTTTTAATGGATGGCAGGTTTACGACGCAAACGGCAGGCATGCGGGCGCTGCAGGACTATGACACGACAGTCGCTCCCGATATCTTGAGAATTGCCTTGGTCGGGGATTCGTTCGTTGCCGACGTGGATGTTCCCGATGAAGACAGCTGGGGATTCCAGGTCGAGCGGCTGTTGCGAGAATCGGGACTGCGAGCGGAAGTCCTGAATTTCGGCGTTGAGGCTTACGGCATGGGACAGTCGTTCCTGCGCTGGCAACGCATCGTCCGCTCCTACTCGCCGGATATCGTTATTTTCGGCTTCCAGTCGGAGAACCTTCACCGAAATGTCAATCTTTTTCGCGTCCTCGCCTTTGCAAACACTGGCATCCCGCTGGCGAAACCACGGTTTATCTTGACGGAAAGCGGACTTGAAGTGATAAACCAGCCCGTTGTGCCGCCTGAGTCCCTGATGAACATATATCGCAATTTTGAACGCTTCCCCATGGCAGAATATGAATTCTATTACGACAGGAACAAACTTTCTCGAAAGTGGTGGTCCGAAAGCCTGCTCTTAGTCTTTTTGCATGACGTACTACGCCAGCGAACTGCCGAGCCCGAAGATTTCAGCAGGAATAGCGAGCGGGTAGAGTTGGGCATAGCAATTATTGACGCTATGGCCGCCGATGTCGCGGCAACCGGCGCACAATTTCTGACTGTACATTTGCCGAAGCGCAGTTTTCTTAAATTGTATCATGCGGGTCGCCAGTCTCCTTATCACGAGTTTCTGCAGCTTGTGCCGACACGAACTCATTACCTTGCGACGGAAACGGCGCTCGGTCCCGAACTTATTGAATGGGGACGGTGGGGAGATACCGGGCACTACGGCCCGACGATTAGCAGCGCAGTCGCCGCTTTCGTGGCAGAGGAAATCCTGGAGTGCGTCAATAGCGGTAGCTGTGACTTCTCGCGTCGACAGGCTCTGCTGCGCTCTTGGAGCTAGCAGACGCATAGATTCGAAGCCTCGTATTTGATACAATTGCCTTACGCGCAACCAAGCGATGGGACATCAACCCCTATGACCTCCAACGACTTCCTGTTCCGTGACGGCATAGACCAGATTGACCCCGAAGTAGCCGAGCTCATCCGCCACGAAACCGCGCGCCAACAGGACAAGCTCATCTTGATCCCGTCGGAGAGCACCGTGCCGGCTGCCGTGCGCAAGGCCCTCAGCTCCCCCTTTCACAACCTGTACGCTGAAGGCTATCCGCTGTCAAACTCGCGCCGGATGACACAAGCCCAGATACTCGATTACGAACAGCGACTGCCCGAATTCCGCCGCAATGCCGATCAGCGCTATTACAAAGGCACGGAATACGCCAATATCCTCGAGTCGCTGGCGCGGCGACGCGCAGCCGAAATCTTCCAGGGCAAGGGACTCGAAGCTGACGATCTTTATATAAACGTGCAGCCGCTTTCGGGCGCGCCCGCCAACAACGCCGTCTATTCCGCCCTGTTGAATGTCGGCGACACGGTCATGGGCATGGACTTGATCATGGGCGGCCATCTGACGCATGGCAGCCCGGTCAATCGCAGCGGCATCAACTACAACATCGTCAGCTACAGCATCAATCCTGAAAGCGAAAAACTCGACTACGAACACATGATGCAGCTGGCGCTGGAGCACAAGCCGCGCCTGATCATCGGCGGCTTCAGCAGTTATCCCTTCGCCGCCGACTGGGACGAATATCGCAAGATCGCCGATGCGGTCGGCGCTTACTTGCTGGCGGATGTCGCCCACGTGGCCGGTTTGATCGCCGCCGGCGTTTACCCCAACCCGGTCGGCATCGCCGATGTCGTAAGCTTCACCACCCACAAGACACTGAACGGACCGCGCGGCGCCGTTCTCATCACCCACCGGCGCGACCTGTCCAGCAAGCTCGACCGCGCGGTCTTCCCCGGCGAACAAGGCGGGCCGCATATTAACGCCATGGCGGGTTTGGCAGTCGCCCTGCGCCTGGCCACAACCGAGCGATTCCGCGACATGCAAGCGCGAACCCTGGTCAATGCTGAGCGGCTGGCGACTAAGCTGTGCGAGCGCGGCTTCCGCGTGCCCTACGGCGGCACGAATACGCATCTGCTGTTGCTCGACTGCAAGTCGATTGTCGGCGCCGACGGCACAAAACTAAGCGGCGACATGGCTGCGCGCATCCTCGATCTGGCCGGCATCGTCGTCAATCGGCAGACGATCCCCGGCGATACGTCGGCGCTGCGCCCCAGCGGCATCCGCCTCGGCGCTACCTGGCTGACGCAGCGCGGCATCAACGAAGTTCAAATTGACGAGCTCGGCGACATCATCGCTGACGTGCTGGGCGCTTGCCTGCCCTTCAGCTTGACCGGCCGCGTTCGTCCATTGGCACGCGCCAAGATTGACTTTGACGTGCTGCAAGCGGCGCAGCGGCGATCGCGCGCCCTCTCCGCCCAACTCGGCATTGATACGGATGCCGCAGCCGATGGCTACCCGCACTTCTATCAGCTGGATCACGACGCGGTTGAGAGCTGCCTCGAAATCAGTGTGAGCGGCGCGCCGTCTAAAGCGGGCGACTTCCTGCAAATGGTCCTGTCCAGCGATGTAGCCGCGCTCAGCGATGGCGAGCGACAGCCGACGCGCGTCCTCGAGAAGGACGGCAGTGCTATGGCCAGCGGAAGCGTCGAACGGCTTTCCCAGACCAAATATCGCCTGACCCTGGCCGGGTGGGCCGATCGCGCCGTCGCCTGGATGCGCAGCCTCAGTGACGGCTTCGTCCTATTCGACGACTCTGACGTACATGCCAAGGCCCCCGGACCTGTGTCCGTGCGCGTTATCGGCGCAGGCGAGCCGGAAATGCTGGCGGATAGCGCTGGCTACGCCGACAAAACTTACTGCATCGGCATGAACGGCGAGCTCTATCCGCGCCAACCGGCGGCCGACCTGCCGAAGTTTGAACCGGAGGTCGCCGCCGTTGACATGCTGCAAGAGACGCCATTGCACGCGCTGCACCTGGAGTTGGGCGCGAAGATGGCGCCCTTCGCCGGCTACGATATGCCGCTCTGGTATCGCTCGGTCAGTGAAGAGCACAGCGCCGTCCGCAGCAGCGCCGGCATCTTCGATGTGGCGCATATGGGCGTTTTCGACATTCGGGGCAGCGGCGCGGAAGACTTCCTCGATCAGATTACCACCAACGATGTCAAGCGCCTTAAAGTCGGCAGCTCGCATTACACCTATTTCCTCGATGTGGACGGCATCCCGCTTGACGACCTGATGATCTATCGCCTGGCGGAAGCACACTTCCTGGTGGTGGTCAACGCCTCCAATAACGACAAAAACTGGCAATGGCTGCAAGCCCTCATCAAAGGCGAGGTGATTATCGACCCGCGCCACCCGGGCCGGCGTCTGTCCGGCACGGACCGCTTCCAATTGCGCGATCTGCGCCTGCAGCAATGGGGCGCAGAGCGGCGCGTCGATATCGCCCTGCAAGGCCCAAAGAGCCGCGACTGCTTGCTCTCTCTTGAAGGCAGCGCCGACGACAAGGCGCGCATCCAGCGGCTGAAATGGGCGGGTGTGACGCAAGTTACGCTCGACGGATTCGACCTGATTGTCTCGCGCACCGGCTACACCGGCGAGCGCGTCGCTTACGAGCTCTTCGCGCATCCCGATCAAGCGGCGGCGCTCTTCCAGGCGCTGGTTGCTGCCGGCGTGACGCCCTGTGGCTTGGCCGCCCGCGACAGCCTGCGCACTGAAGCCGGTCTGCCGCTCTATGGGCTGGAACTTGCCGGCGAGCTGGAAATGAATCCGGCCGATGCCGGCTTCGGCGCCTACGTAAAGCTGTACAAACCCTTCTTCGTTGGCAAGGCCGCCTTCATCGCCCACGAAGCGCAGCGCAAGTTCCAGGTCAGCCGCTTCCGCATGGACAACCGCGGCGCGCGCCCGGCGCATTATGGCGACCCTATCGTCAGCCCGCGCGGGCGCGTCGTCGGCAAGGTCACCAGCTGCAATATCGATTCGGAAGGCTACCAGCTCGGGCAGGCGCTGATGGAGAAGGGCTTCCGCAAGGTGGGCACGCAGCTGGCGCTATACGCTGGCACAGCCCGCGCCAAGACGACTGATCTGGGCAATCTCTCGCTCACCGAGCGCATAAAGATGCCGGAGCCAGTCACAATCCTGACGCGCTTTCCCCGGCGCAAGTGATCGGCAACCGCAGCGCTAGCGGCCGCCGCTCTCGTTGCGCCCGAGGATCTCGGTGATGCGATCGTGATGGGCGAAGAGCACCAGCGTATCGCCGCCGCGCACCACAATGTCGCCCTTGGGGTGAACATCGGGTGAGTTGTCGTTTCCCTGATGCAGCAGGACGATATCGGCGCCTTCGCTGTCCTGGATTGCGCCGACAGTTTGGCCGTCCATGAAGGAATTATGTCGGACGACCAAGCGGATCATGCTGTATTCCATGCCCGCAATATGCAAGTTCTGCGTAATCTCCGCACCCACCGCCGCGCCGGCAAAGGCCGGAGCCGCCAAGTCGGACGCGCTAAGTACTTCAACGCGGAAAAAGCGCTCGATCTGCTGCGCCAACTGACGATCCCACATACGCGTCACGACCCGGACTTCCGGATTCATGTCGCGCACGCGCATGGTGACTTCGAGATTTACGTGGTCGTCTGAAGTCGCGACCACTACCGCTGAGGCCCGGCTAAGCCCGGCCGTTTCCAGCGCCTGAACCTGCCGACCGTCGCCCGCGATCAAGGGCACATCGACATCATGCAGCGCTTCGTGAGCCTCCTTGCTAACGCCCAAGTCCACCGCTACGACTTCGAAACCCATCTGCGTGAGCTCGCGCACGATGCGCATGCCGGTATGGCCGATGCCTACCACGATAATATGCCGCTTGAAAGTTGATGCCACTGCTACCTCCCAGGCGCTGCGCCTTTCCTCGCGATTGATGAAGAGCCGCAGAAAATCCGCCGCGCCCCGCCCCACGATATAAACCGCCAGCAGCGGCTGTATATACCAGAAGATGATCAGATAGGGCTCGTCCGGCACTTCTATCGAAGCTTCCAGCACCATCAGAGCCAGCATGATATAAGGCATGTCGACATAATTCAGCGGCTCATTGTCGGAGAAATCATTGTTGAGCATCATGTAGATGTAGCCGCCGAGAAAAACGGCGAGAAAGCAGATGAACAGCGGCTGGCGAAACTCGCGAAATAACGCGCGTGTATCATGCCAGCCCACGCGAAGGATTCGCAGCTGTCTCGATTGCTTGCCAAGCGGCACTGCCTCAACGAGTTTGTGGCTGGGCACCTGGACTCCCTACCTTTATTGCCGCGGCTATTGTAGTGGTTTGAGCAAGGCTAAGAAAGTGAAATCTAAGTAATACTGAGTCGAGTCGCTGATTCAGATCAGGCTATTCTGCAGCAGGTAAATCAGCAGCGACAAGGTAATCGGGCTGACCACCGTTGTGGCCATGATGAGGTTGAGCGTCAGGTCCTGGTCGGTCCCGAATTCGTGAGCCAACACGATGGTCATAACCGCCGTGGGCATGCCGGCCTGCAAAATGAAGGCGAAGCGGGCCGCGCCCTCGAGGCCGAATAGCGACGCAAAGAACACCGCCAGCAGTGGCGCCAGCAGCAAGCGGATCGCGCTGGCTGAGAAGACCAAGCGCCAGCCGCTGGGTTTTCCCAGCCCGCCCAGCTGCAAGCCCAGCAATACCAACATCAGGGGGATGGACGCGTCCGCCAGCAGCTGCGAGGTGCGGCCCAGCGCCGGCGGCAGCTCGTTGATGCCCAGCCCCTTGAGCGCGAAAGCCAGCGCCAGCGCATAGACTGACGGCGTGCGCAAAATGCTGCTGAGCGAAGCCAGCATCGAAGCCTTGCCCTTTGACGATATGTAGACGCCCAGCGTATAGGCCGTGGTCGAACCCGCCACATAGGCGATGACGGCGTAACTCAGCGCCTCAGCCCCAAAAGCAAAGCTGACAATCGAGATGCCGAAGTTGCCGCCGTTAAAGACGAAGGTGGCCACCAACGCAGCGGCGCGCTCGTCCGGCTTGATCTTCCCCCAGCGCAGCGCCAGAAAGGCGATGGACGCTACCGTCAACGCCAACGCCACCGTGCCACCATACATGCGCAGGAAGTCCCCGCCGCTGATATCGCGTGTATACAGCGCGTTGAAGGCCAGCGCCGGCGAAAAGACGTGGAACATCATGCGCGAAATCATGACCGGGCTGGTGTCAAAGCGGCGGCGTAAATACAGACCGACGCCGGCAATCGCCAGCACCGGCACCAAGTTGTCGATGAATATGTTGAGCAGCTCAATCACGGGACGGCTTATCCGCTCTGCGCGCGCAAAACAGAGCGCATGATACGCAGACTCGGCGCTTTGCTCAAGTGCGGCGCAATAGCCGTGCGGGCTTTCGCCGCCGCTATTTCACCACCGAGACACATAGGGCACAAAGGAAACGTAAACCACATTCGGCGGCGATTGCCCGTTCAATTCGGTTTTCGTAGGGGCGACCCGGTGGGTCGCCCGTTGGCCCGGTCATATTCATTTTCGGGCGACCTGATACCTCGTCCCGACATCGCTGTGAAGTTAGGGCGTGATGCCAAATCGGTTTGTAAGCAACTCTGTTATGGCAGCGTTGTATCCGGCCGCACTTTCCTTTTGGACGATCACGGCATGTTTGCGCTGGATCGCGTTTACGACTTCATCGTCTACGCCACTCCATTCGTCGATTGTGAGTTCGAATTCATTGTGCCAGATCGGGATGACGGTTTTGTCGTTTTGAAGCGCCCACTTCACTTCTTTAAGGGTCGGGCCAGAATTGCGAGTTTCCTTGCCAACCAACACGATGAAGTGGTCACATTTCTTGATTTGCTTTTCCAGTTCGGGATGCCAGTCCTCGCCTGGTACGAGGCACATATCACAGAACGCATTCTGTCCGTATTTGCGTAGTGATTCGACTACCAGTAAAGCAAGAGCGGAACTTTCCCTATGCGTGTATGAGACAAAGACGTTGTGTGGGTCAGGGTATTCAAGCAGATCCATCGCCTTCTCTGTGACAAGATAGACTGTTTTATTTTCTGTCTGCGCAATATAACCATGTACCCACAAGATCATCGTAAATGAGCTGTCAATTGAATCCTTCCAACGCTCTTCAATAAATTGCCGCAGAATATCTTGGTCCTGTCGAGGCGGCTCACCTTTGCGGACAAGAATGATGATAGGGCGCCAGAGATTCAAATGAATGCCTTGCGCAATCTCCATCGCGAGCAACTTAACCAGTTTTCCGTAATTGCCCGGTATAGCTACAGCGTTTCGCTTTGCGAGAAACTGCTGTAGCTTCTCTTGCTTTTCTGGAGTTGTCATCGTTCGACTTATCCCTGAACTCCTTTGTGGTCGACCCCATAATAATTGCGGGAATCGTGCGCTGCAAATCGGATCCTGACTCAAACGCCCCAAACTTACAATCCTGCGCCGCCAAGCTCAAACGCGCCTGCACATCCCAAAAAATATTTACATTAGTCCGCGCGTTGGTCTGTTATGCCTAAAGGCCTAGTTTTCGAATGCGGCTGCTGACAGCGCCTGGCTGTCGCTTTAGGGCAGATGCTATGGCATGAATCGGGGCGCCGCCCTTGTGCATTTTCCTTAGGAGGTTCTCTTGTTCACTCGTCCACGATTCATACGCATTCGGATGCTTTTGCTTAACCGCGTTTAATCTGTCTTGATAGTTGGATTTGTCTAAGCTATCAAGCGCTAGTGCTTCTTCAGCAGAGGCAAAAATGTCCACGTAGGTAAAGCCCGAATCCAACGACAGTATCTGCTCATAAGTATGGCCACTGCTAATGAGCTCCAGTATTTTTCTTGACTTGTCTGACAGTTTCACAATACGCTCCTAACATCGATATCTGCAAACACCTCGAACGTACAATCCCGCTCCCCCAAGCCCAGCTGCCGCTTCAAGCCCAGGAAAATATACACGTAACTCCCGCCCATGCGCCGCGCGCCAGCCAAACCCAGCTTTTCCATCACCCGCTCAATCGTGGCCGCATCGCCCTCAATCTCGGTGAAATTCCCGTAGGGCAGCTCGTCCAGCACCACCTCCGCGTCATCCAGCGCATAGGTCGTCCGATACTTCTCGTAAATCAGCGCCACCTCGTAGCCCAGCCGCTGCAAGATCACATCCATCAGCGCGAAATCACCGACCTCCACCTCCGCTTCAAAACGGTTGGAGATGCCGTCCACCACGCGCTCATCCGCCTTGAATGTCAGGCGCACCGCATCGTCCTGCCGCAAGCGCAGCACAACGCCCTGTGCCGACAGCATCCCGCCGGCGCTGTCGTAGCGAACGTTCCGCTCGAATACCCGCGGTTTCAGCAGCGCCGCGCCGGCCGCTTCCAGCGCGCCCTGCACGCTCGCCAAGTCCGGTGTATGCAGCTTGACCTCGACCTCGTGCAGACTAGCCTCGTTCATCGCGGTCACCTCAGCGGAATCTCGCGGATCGCCTCGGGCAAGTAGTCGTCAATCGCGTTGACGATGCTTGTATAGGGTGTCTCCGGCCGATCGGGCGCGACCATGATGCCATGCACGTGAGACCCCGCCGCCCGTTGAATCAGCCACAGACTGCGCTCGGCGTAAGAGAGACCAGCCTGATCGGCCAGCTGTTCAAAGCGCGCCCGCAGCAGCGCTCGCTCCAGCCCTTCCAAACGCTCCCGATCCAGCGTCAGCCGCAGTGGCTCGTCCAAATTCACGCCCTGAAATACAACTTGCATCGTGATTTCGCCGGTCTGGTATTCAATCACGCGCGCCACCGAATGCCGCACTCGGCGCTCGGCGTAGTACGCCGATACCTGCAAGACGCTCATCACGCCGGCGCGGCTGGCAGCCCGCTCCAAATCGGGCAGACCCAGCTGGCTCGCCAGCAGAAATACATCCGTACCGTCAAATGGCATCTGTTGTCGATTGCATGAGCCACAATTTCTTAACCACAGAGTTCACAGAAGTAGAATCAAGTAAGTAATGGAAATCCCGTTTCAAGGACATTTTCTTTTACCACAGAGGCTCACGAGGGTACACAGAGGACGCAGAGGCTTCTATTTTTTCTCGATAACGCCGCGATCCAGGCAGCCATCTATCAAATGGAAACTGTCGCTGGCATACAATCTCTTAACAGCTTTACTCGGTGTCCTCTGTGTATCCTCTGAGTCCTCTGTGGTAAGAATTTGCGTCCCGACCGACTGCGCTAAACCTCCAGCACGACCTTGCCGAATACCGCGTTCGTCTCCAGTATCTGCTGCGCTTGCCGCGCCTCGCTCAGCGGCAGACGCGCGCCGATCACCGCCTTGATGTTGCCAGCGAAGACCTGCTCCATGAAAGCGACATAATCACGATGCGGTCCCATCGTGCTGCCGATCAGCGAAATATGCCGCGCGAACAGCTGCGCAACATTGAGTTCGTACTGATAGCCGCTGGTGCCGCCGACGATCAGAATCCGCCCGCCGATGCGGCAAGCGCGCATGCTCTGCCCCAGGGTCGCCGCGCCGACATTATCGACCACCACATCAACCCCGCGCCGATTCGTCAACTTGTATATGGCGCGCGACCATTGCGGCTCGTCTTCGCGGTTGATCGCGACATCCGCGCCGATCGCTTCGGCTTGCGCGCACTTTTCGGCGTCGCTGCCGACCACATACACAGTCGCGCCAGCCAGCTTGGCGATCTGAATGCTTATGCTGTTGACGCCGCCGCCCGCGCCCACAATCAAGACGGATTCGCCCGCTTGCAGGCCGCCGCGCGCGATCAGCGAATGCCAGGCGGTCACGCCGACCAGGCCCACCGACGCCGCCTCGCCGAAGTCGAAAGCGTCCGGCATCTTCATCAAGTTGCGCTGCGGCAGGACCACATACTCAGCCGCCGTCCCGCTGTGATGCTCGCCCAGGATGGCGATACGCGTCTGATTCTCCAGCCCGCTGTGCAGCGCCGGATCGTCAGGCGCGACGATCGTCGGGTCGATGCAGACGCGATCGCCCGCCGCTACCGTCGTCACGCCTTCGCCCAGCGCGTCCACCACGCCGGCCCCATCGGCGCAGACCACATGCGGAAAGTCCAGCTCCAGGCCCCGCCAGCCGGCGCGCACCCACAGGTCCAGGCGGTTCAGCGCCGCCGCTTTGATCTTGACCCGCGCCTCTCCATAGCCTGGCTCAGGCAAGGGCAAATCTTCTACATAGTCGACGACCTCGGGGCCGCCGTGACTCTTCAAAACTGCTGCTCTCATCGTAACCCCAATTCGTTGCGGGCGATCACCATACGCTGGATCTCGCTCGTGCCTTCGTAAATTCGCGTGATGCGCGCATCGCGATAGTAGCGCTCGATTGGCAATTCCTTACTGTAACCCATACCGCCATGGATCTGCAGCGCCTCGTCAGTAACGAATGCAGCCGTCTCGCTGCATAACAATTTCGCCATGCTCGCTTCGGTCGTGTAGCGTCCGCCGGTCGCCAGCGCCCGCTCCTTGGCGATAATCGCCTGGAAAATCAGGCCGCGGCCGGCCTCAATCCGCGTCTTCATATCGGCGATCTTCTGCTGGATCATCTGATAGCTGCCGATTGGCGCGCCGAAGGCCTCCCGGTCCCGCGCGTAAATCAGCGCCGCATCATAAGCCGCCTCGGCAATGCCCAGCGCTTGCGCGGCAATGCCGATCCGCCCGGCGTCGAGCACGGTCATGGCGATCTTGAATCCTTGCCCCACACCGCCCAGCACATGCTCAACCGGGCAAGCGTAGTCCTCGAAGATGATTTCGCTGGTGGCGCTGGCGCGAATGCCCAGCTTGGGCTCGGTCTTGCCGCGACTGAAACCGGGCCGGCTCGTGTCAATGAGGAAGCAGGTGATGCCACGATGTTTCTCTTCGGCCGCGGTCATGGTGAAAAGAACGATGCGGTCAGCGAAGGGCGCGCTGGTCACCCAACTCTTGCGCCCGTTGATGATGTAGTGCGTTCCGGCTTCGTTCAGCAGGGCGCGGCTGGCCATATTGCCGGCATCGCTGCCCGACATCGGCTCGGTCAAGCTGTAGGCGCCGATCTGCTCGCCGCTGGCTACCGGTGCGATCCATTCGCGTTTCTGCGCCTCCGTGCCGAACCAGAGGATGCCATTGCAGTAGAGCGAGTTGTTGACGCTGAGGATGGTGCTGTGGCTGGCGTCGGCTTTGGCGATCTCAATCATCGTCAGCACATGCGCCAGTGTATCCATGCCGGCGCCGCCGTATTCCTCCGGCATCTCAATGCCCATCAAGCCCATCTCGCCCATCTTGCGCACCGTGTCCAGCGGGAACTCGCCCGATTCGTCGTACTCGGCCGCTACCGGAGCGATCTCGCGCTGGGCGAAATCGCGCACTGCCGCCAGCAACATCTCGTGCTCGTCGGTCAGCGCCAGGCTCAACGGGCGCGTCATTTCCTTTAGGACCATATAGTCCTTCCTCGCTGATTCGCTTTCCGCATTCTGCGCATCATTATAACATTCAAACAGACGTAACCGTTGCACTCTGTCTCGACACGGCGCGGTAAATTGCGAAGACTAAATGTCGATCAAAGATAACACTCTGTGTACTCTGTGTGTACTCGCCTTCCTCTGTGGTGAAGAAACCTTTGCAGAGCTCGACAAGAGTGATAATCCGCGAGAATTGCCACAGTCGTCTTGAACAGGACCGCGAATGAAATGGGCATGACTGACATCAAACTTAATCACCTGGCCATCGTCGTGGACGACATGGATGCCGCGCTGCGTTTCTGGCGCGAAATCCTCGGCCTCTCGCAAGCCGGCGATGTCAAGGCGGTTCCCGCCGAAGCCGTCGACATCGCCTTCCTGACGCTGGGCGACGCCCACATCGAGCTCATCCAGCCGACGACAGCCGACAGCGGCGTGGCCAAGTACCTGGCCAAAAGCGGACCCGGCCTGCACCATCTCTGCCTCGAAGTCCACGATCTGGATGCCAAGCTCGCGCAACTTAGCGAAAGCGGCTGCGAGCTGATCAACGAGAGTCCGCGCGAACGCGACGGCCGGCGCTACGCCTTCATCCATCCCAATAGCACGGGCGGCGTCTTGCTGGAGTTGTATGAAGCGATTCCGACTGATACCAAGGAGTGACACAATGAGGCGCTGCCTGGCAGTGCTGATCGTCATTTCACTCACTGCCGCCATCGCCGCGCAAGAGCCAGCCTGCCCGGCGCCTCAGACTAAAGCGCTTGCCGCAATAATCTCCCACTGCGCCGAGCAATCGCCTGGCACACTTTGCCTGGGCCATCCTACAGTAGCGGCCATACCGGGACAATCTAACCTGGACTCGCCGACCCTGCATCAGCCCGGCGATACCCTACCGATCGACGGCGTGGACTGGCTGAGCGTAAGCACGGAAGAGCGAACATGGGGGGCTGCGCGCGCCGTATTCCCCGCCTATGCCGGCGACAGTCTTGAGACGCGCGAATCCGCCCTGGTCGCCTACGGTAATGTGGCGCTCTTCTTCCCGCCGCCGGTTGAGCAGCCGTCGCCGCTGGTCGACCTGACCGTCACCGCCGGCCGCGGCGCCTACTTGCGAGCGTTGCCGCATATTGACGCCGAAATCATCACGCCGCTCGCCGTGCGCAGCAAACTCAAAGCCATCGGCATGAGCCCGAATCGGAATTGGCGGCTGGTCTACGCGGCGCCCGATCAGCGCGGATGGATGAGCCAGTCGGTCGTTTCCACCAGCGGCGATGCCCTGCCCGTCCTGGATGCCGACAGCGACGCGATTCCACTGTGGCTGCCCTGGCAGATCTTTGATTTCCACAGCGGCATTGATGACGCGCCCTGCGACGGCAGCTGGGAGAGCGGCATTCTCTTGCAAGCGCCCAACTTCACCACGCCCGCCTATTTCGAAATCAACGGCATTCGCATCCTGCTCAGCGGATCCGCCTGGCTGCAAGCGCAAATCAGCAGCGGCACGCTCATCCATATCATTGACGGTACGGCAAGCGTTACGGCGGCTGATGTCACGCAGGTAGTCAGGCGCGGCTTCCAAACCAGCGTAGCCATTGAGATGGCGGCGAAGCACAGCCTGGTGGCGGCTGGCGCGCCGACCGAAGCAGTCGCATACGACTATCAGCGGCTGCTCAACCTGCCGATAGAGACGCTGATACATCCCAGCCGAGTCAGCCTGGCGCTGTATTCGCTGGCGACGCCCGCGCCACAAGACGGCAGCAGTCCGCTCGCCTACATCAGCTCAGAAGACCCCTGCAAGATCGTCGCCGGCCCGGACGGCGCCAACATGCGTTCCCGTCCCGATTCCGCAGCGCCGATCATCGCCGTCATGGCGCGCAGCGATAGCGCCCAGCCCCTCTCCCGCGGCATCGGCGCCGACAGCTTGCCTTGGTGGAAACTCGCCAATAGCGTCTGGGTCCGCATTGACGCCACCAATTTCGGCGGCAACTGCAACGACGTCCCGCTCATACTTCCCGGCAACTGATTGCTTGCCCTCCTTGGCCAAATAGCGTAAGAATGGATCCAGTAAACGCATCAATACCTATAGGGGTATATGTATAAGCGCATTTGAAAGAGGCTGATATGGCTGAAGCATTCGTCTCAACTCAACACGCCGAACGCCACGACCACAACCGCAAGACGGTCAATCGCCTGCGCCGCATCCAGGGCCAGCTGTCGGCATTAGAAGATATGATCGTCGCCGATCAAGGCAGCTGCGAAGAGCGCGTACTGCGCGCCCGCACCATCGAAAAAGGCATGAGCAGCCTGATCAATCATCTCTTTGACTGTTACATTGAAAATACGTTTCAAGGCGAGTTGGCCGACGACCCAGCCGCCGCCACCGCCGATTTGCAGAAAATCCTCAAACTGATCAACAGTTGACCGGGAGAGCACCCAATGACCACGAAGGAAATCAAGCTGCCAGTCACCGGCATGACCTGCGCCATGTGCGTCAAAAATGTCGAGCGCAGCCTTTCGAAAGCCGAGGGCGTGGCCGATGTCAGCGTCAACCTGGCCACCGAGCAAGCCACCATCCAATACGATAACCGCCAGCTGAAAACCAGCGATCTGGTCGCGCGGATCGACGGCGCGGGCTACGGCGTCGCCAGCGCCTCGCTCGACCTGCCTATCACCGGCATGACTTGCGCCATGTGCCAGAAAAATGTCGCGCGCGCCCTCAATAAAACCGATGGCGTCATCAGCGCCGCCGTCAACCTCGCCAGCGAAAAAGCCAGCGTGACTTACCTGCCCGGCGTGGCCCGCCGCCGCGACCTGGTTGAGGCCGTAGAAAACGCGGGTTACGGCGTCATCGACACGGCCGCCCTGGACGCGCCCGACGATGCCGAAGCCGCCGCCCGCCAAGCCGAGATCGACCGACAGACGCGCCTGGTCAAGATCGGCGCCGCCTTCACCATCCCGCTGACCCTGCTCAGCATGACCCGCCACTTTATGCACCAGATCCCGTTTCTGATGGACAACTTGGGCTGGCTGGCGGGCGACATCTGGCTTTTCATATTCGCCGCGCTGGCCACGCCCGTCGTGTTGCTGCTGGGCAAGCAATACCTCAGCGGCGCGCTGAAATCGCTGCGCAACGGCAGCGCCAACATGGATGTGCTGGTATCAATGGGCTCCTTCGCGGCCTACCTCTACGGCATCATCGTGCTGCTGGGCCTGGTCTTCGACTTCTCCGATGTGGTCGGCAAATCCGACTACTTCGAATCCGCCGCCGTCATCCTCACGCTGATCACCCTGGGCAAATTGCTGGAGGCGCGGGCCAAAGGCCGCACCAGCGCCGCCATCAAAAAGCTGATGGGCCTGGCGCCCAAGACCGCCACCTTGCTGAGCGACGGCCGCGAAAAGTCGATCCCCATCGATGATGTCCTGCCCGGCGATCTGCTGCTGGTCAAACCCGGCGAGCGCATCCCGGTAGACGCCATCGTTACCGAGGGCAACTCGGCGCTGGATGAATCCATGCTGACCGGCGAGAGCCTGCCCGTCGACAAATCCGCCGGCGCCGAGGTCATCGCCGGCACCATCAATCAGCAGGGCCGGCTGATCATCGAAGCGCAGCGCGTCGGCCGCGACACCGTACTGGCGCAGATCATCCGCCTGGTCGAACAGGCGCAAGGCAGCAAAGCCCCGATTCAAGCGATTGCCGACCGCGTCTCCGCCTACTTCGTACCACTCGTCATCGTCCTCGCCGTCATCACGCTCATCGGCTGGCTGACCATCGGCGGCGCGGGCTTGCCGACAGCCATCCTCAACATGATCGCCGTGCTGGTGATCGCCTGCCCCTGCGCCCTCGGCCTGGCCACGCCCACCGCCATCATGGTCGGCACGGGACGCGGCGCCGAAAACGGCATCCTCTTCCGCGACAGCGAAGCCCTGGAGCGCGCCGCCGCGCTGGATACCGTGCTGCTCGACAAAACCGGCACCATCACTGCAGGCAAACCAGCCCTGGCCGAAATCATCCCGGCGCCCGGCGTCAGCCAGCACAGGCTGCTGCAATTCGGCGCCTCAGCCGAATCCGCCAGCGAACATCCCATCGCCCTGGCGCTGCTTGACGAAGCCAAATCCCGCGGCATAAATCTGCTGCCGCTGCAAGACTTCCAAGCCATCCCCGGCGGCGGCATCCAGGCCACAATCGACGGCGCGCAGGTCTTACTGGGCAGCCGGCGCTTCATCAGCGAGCGCGGCATCGACATCTCGGCCATCGCCAGCCATATCAGCGAGCCGCAAAGCCGCGGCTTGTCCGTCGTACTGCTGGCGCTGGACGGCCAAATCACCGGCGCGCTGGCCATCGGCGATACGGTCAAACCCTCATCCCAGGCCGCCATCCAGGCCATGCAAGCGCGCGGACTCGACATCACCATGATCACCGGCGACAACCGCCAAACCGCCCAGGTCATCGCCCGCGAACTGGGCATCTCCAACGTCATGGCCGAGGTCCTGCCAGCCGAGAAAGCCGGCGCTGTAGAGCGGCTGCAAGCGGGTGGCGCGAGGGTCGCCATGGTCGGCGATGGCATCAATGACGCGCCCGCCCTGGCTCAAGCGGATATCGGCTTCGCTATCGGCGGCGGGACCGATATCGCCATCGACGCCGGCGATGTCACCCTGGTCCGCGGCGACCTGACGGCCGTGCCAACCGCGCTCGATCTCAGCCAAGCCACGCTGCGTACCATCCACCAGAACCTCTTCTGGGCTTTCATCTACAACATCGTGCTGATTCCCGTGGCCATGCTGGGCGGCCTGCTGCCCATGTTCGCGGCGGCGGCCATGGCTTTCTCGTCCGTGTTCGTGGTGAGCAATTCGCTGCGCTTGCGGGGACGGAGTGTTCGCCAATGACAAGACTCGTGAATATGCAATCCGCATAATTGCATAAGAATTGCGTAAAAATCGTAACTCAAGCATAAATGCGTCGCAACTATCGAGTGTGACAGTGTTATCATTACTGTTGCAGGTAAATCTATGGAGACGTCAATGCCGCTCGAAATCGATATGTTGTCAGTAGGTAATGCCGATGCAATTATCGTTCGCCTTTCTAACGATTCTGACGAACAGGTAATCCTGATAGATGCCGGCCACAGCGGAGACGCTGATGCTATCATCAAGCACATTTCCGAATGGACGACGCGAAAGAACCGCGTTGATCTTTTGATTTGCACTCATCCGCATGATGACCACATTGGCGGCGTTTCGAATGTTCTGGACAATCTGAAAGTTGGTTGCGTCTTGATTCATGAACCGGAAGTGTTCCTAAGGCAACTTGATTCTTTGCGTTCATCTGTAAGCTCGAAAGAGACGAAGCGCGCGACGGCGTCCCTGCAGGGCCTTAGCGATGTAATGCAGAAGATCAAAGACTTGGAAATTAAACACCGTCAACCGTTCGCGGGTGTACGATACGAATTGCTTGAAGGTGCGGTTCTTGAAATCGTAGGTCCAAGCGAAGACTTCTATGCAGGCTTAGCAACTCATTTGAAGAGCGATTCGTCAATTAAGGCGAGTAAGGACGCCGCCGAAGTTGTTGACGAAGTCGATGATACTAGCCCATACAACAACAGTTCTGTCATCACTCTCTTGACTTATGGCGACGACGACATGAAGTATCTCTTTACTGCCGATGCGGGCCCGTTGGCATTTGATAGCGTATTGGAGTCAGCGGAAATAGACTTGGCATCACTTCGATGGATGCAGATTCCCCATCACGGAAGCCGCAGCAATCTAAATTCGGATTTAATCCAGCATTTTTCTCCAAAGACTGCGTTTGTTTCGGCAAAGGGCGGCGACGGAATTCACCCTAGTCCGGACGTGATTCAATTGTTCAAACGCCGTAAAACGAAAGTATATGGTACCTACAAAGGTGGAAGCAAGCGACACAGTCCTGACGCTCCGTCGCGACCTGGATGGAATACTGCCAGAGAGCTTGATGAGAACGCGGAGTAGTGGTTTCACGAATTAAAATGAAAATCGGAATCGCACTGTCAGGCGGCGGTGTAAGAGCCGCTGTCTTTCATTTCGGCATGCTTGCGCGCTTGGCGGAAGATAGTCTCCTTGAAGAAATAACCTACGTTTCGACCGTTTCGGGCGGCAGCTTAGGTATGGCGCTAATTCTCGCCCATAGTAAAAATTCTTTTCCCTCAAGTAGCCATTATTTTGAGTTTACAGTTCCACGCCTAAAGTTGCTTCTTACGAGCGTTGAACTAGGCAGGTCATACTTGTATAAGGTGCTCAAATCGCCTTCACTCATTTTGGCCCGTGATGCGTGGCACTTTGCTCGACATATTGAAGAATCATGGCGTGTGAATTTGAAACTCAGGGACCTGCCGAGCAAACCAATTTGGATCATAAATGCGGCATGTTTCGAAACAGGGAAGAACTGGCGATTTAGGAAAAAACGAATTGGCGACTATACGTTTGGTTACACTGAAGAGATCGAGTTTCCAGTAAGCGCAGCTATTGCAGCATCATCTGCTGTACCATTCTTAGTCGGGCCTCTAGCCTATACAGCTCACGACAAAGAATGGTTCAAGATCAAGAAGGACCAGGTTTCGCATTACTTTGTAAAGCCGCCGCACGAGACAGTGCATCTTTACGATGGGGCACTCTATGACAATCTCGGACTAGAAGCGGTAATGAAGCGCAAAGAAAAGGATATAGATTTCTTGATCGTCAGCAATGGCGGTACCAAGATAGAAGACTCTCGGTACAGGCACCAACCAATGACCTACGGGCGGCTTATTGAAATCGTCTATCGCCGAAGTGTCGATATGTATTCACGTTTCTTCGTCGACCACTATTTGAAATGCCTAAAACGAAAAGGGCGCTACTTTCAGTTCGGCAATAGCGCAAAGTATATACTCCAGAATTCAGACGCTCCAACTTCGTACTCGAAGCTAGAGCGAGCGCTATCATATTCGGCAATCAGTAGGGCCAAAAAGTTGGATATTAAGCGAACTAAGCTTTCACCTGTAGAATTCGACATACTCTTTCTGCATGGTTATGAGGTTGCAAATTGCACTCTACATGGCCACGATCCTACGGGATTTGAACTAAAGCTAGATTTCCCCAAGTTCTGAAAACCGTCGCTCGCATCTGCCCAAACCTAAACATTCATTCACCACCCAACACCCGCCCTTTGTGACCTTCGCGTCTTCGTGCCTTTGTGGTCAAAACTCTTAGTTATTCTGTGGCCAAATCCCCCAAACGCGACCATCCACTCACCTATCCACACTCCACCCATGCTACGCTCTCCACAACCCGCAGCTTAACAACCCCATATCCCCCGCCGAGCCGCACGACATTCTCAACCGTGTGACACAAAAAATATGTCGCTCTATCAAGACAAGGTATGAGAATTCTCAACTGCGCCCGTCGCTATTCGGCGATTTTGCGTTCAAAAAAATATTTCCCTTGAACATAAGAACGAACATAAAACTCCTTGCCCTCGAAAAACTCAGTGTACTCGGTGGTTTAACAAAAGCCTCTGTGTCCTCTGTGCCGCTGTGGCGAATTAACATGTGCTAAACTCGCCCCATAAGCTTAGCGCATGAGGAATCCTATGCCCGACCAAGACCCCGCCATCAGCCCCGAGCAAATCGCCGCCGCCGAAGCCCTGCTCGATCTCGAATTCACGCCCGCCCAGCGCCAGCAGATGCGCAAGACCCTGGCCGACCGCCTAGGCCACTTCGCCGCCCTGCGCGCGAATCCGCTGGACAACAGCGTCCCGCTCTCGCTGCACTTCAAGGTCAAGGCCGCCGATCCCGCGCCCGCCGCCGTCCCACGCACTTACGCCATGAGCGCTCAGCCGCCCGTGACCCGCCCCGCCGATCTCGAAGACGCCGCCTTTTACACCGTCACGCAGCTGGCCGAGCTCGTTCGTACGCGCCAGGTGACTTCGCTTGAGCTAACCGAGATGTACCTCGCCCGCCTGCGCCGCTACGATCCCCAGCTGCAATGCGTGGCCGCTTACACCGACGAGCTCGCTATCCGGCAGGCGAAACGCGCCGATGACGAGATCGCCCGCGGGCAGTATCGCGGACCGCTGCACGGCATCCCCTGGGGCGCCAAAGACCTGCTGGCGACTCGCGGCTATCCCACTCAGTGGGGCGCCAAACCCTACGAGGGCCAGCAGATCGATGTGGACGCGACTGTCGTGCAACGCCTCGAAGCAGCCGGCGCGGTGCTGATCGCCAAGCTGACCCTGGGCGCGCTGGCTAACGGCGATGTCTGGTACGGCGGCGTGACCAAGAATCCCTGGGATACGAGCGAGGGCAGCAGCGGCTCATCGGCCGGCCCGGGCGCCGCGACCGCTGCCGGATTGGTCGGCTTCTCCATCGGCAGCGAGACCATGGGCTCCATCGTCTCGCCCTCGTCGCGCTGCGGCGTTTCCGGCTTGCGCCCCACCTACGGCCGCGTCAGCCGCTACGGCGCCATGGCGCTCAGCTGGAGCCTGGACAAGGTCGGGCCCATGTGCCGCTCGGTCGAGGATTGCGCCCTGGTTTTCAGCGCCATCTACGGGCCCGACGGCCTGGACATGTCGCTGACGCCCGAGCCCTTCAAGTGGGATCCGGCGATTGATCCGCGCTCGCTGCGCATCGGCTATGTCGCGGGGGCATTCAGCGCGGCCGATGCCGGCGATACTGACGCCCACCATCGCCCCGCCGGCGAGGAGCTGCAGCGCGTCAACGATGTCAACAGCGCCGCCGTGCTTGATGTGATGCGCGCGCAGGGCTTTGAGCTGATGCCGATTGAATTGCCCGATACCGATATCCAGGGCCTCTGGGTGATCCTGGCGGCGGAAGCGGCGGCCGCCTTCGACCAGATCACGCGCGATGGCTCGGTCGACGCCCTGACGCGCCAGGACGATGACGCCTGGCCCAACGTCTTCCGCGCCGCCCGCTTCATCCCGGCGGTGGAGTACATCAACGCCAACCGCGTCCGCAGCCAGATCATCGCCGACATGGCGCGCCTGATGAACGACGTGGATGTCTTCATCTCGCCCAGCTACGGCGGCCGAACCTTGGGGCTGACCAACATGACCGGCCATCCCACGGTGGTCGTACCCAACGGCTTCACCAACAAGCGAACGCCCACCAGCATCACCTTCGTAGGCGGCCTGCACCAAGAAGCCGAAACCCTCGCCCTGGCCAAAGCCTACCAGGACGCAACCGACTGGCATCGGCAGTATCCTGATTTGGACTTTGATAGGGCTCAAGTCTAGGGAATACGAAACCAGAATGCTAAAATACTCGCAGTATCCTAGGCAATTGAACGGTGGACATTCTGATTGACTCAAATGGCAAAGAATCAAAAGCATCGTCGTTCAGAGAACTAATACGGATCCTGGACGAGGAATCCGAAAGCACTGTCCAGAAGGGTTCAGCTTTTGAGCAGTTGGTTAAGGCATTCCTGGAACAGGACAAGGCTCAGTCGGCGCGATTCGATAAAGTCTGGCTCTGGGCTGAGTGGGAAGGCAATCAGAATCAACATGATATTGGTATAGACCTGGTAGCGCGTGAACGGGACAGCGGCGAACTGGTAGCCATCCAATGCAAATTCTATCGCCCGGGGACGACTATTGCTCTTGACCAACTGAATAAATTCCTTGCCGCCTTTTCGGTTGATACATTCTCAAGCGGTATTTTTGTATCCACCAGCGAGAAATGGACGGCCAACGCTGAAAAGGCGCTAAGTGATCGAAAACACAAACCTGTATCGCGCTGGGGTCCCGATGATTTCGAAAATTCATCAATAGATTGGTCCAGATTCAGCTTGGATCACCCAAGCGAAATGGCGCAAAAAGAAGAGAAGACGCTCAGGGAATACCAGAAGAAAGCGCTCGCTGATGTAATCGAAGGTTTTAGGGAGCATGATCGTGGCAAGCTAATCATGGCTTGCGGCTCGGGCAAGACGTTCACCGCGCTTCACATTGCCAGGCAAATGGCGGGCGCTGGCGGCAAAGTCTTGTTTCTCACGCCGTCCCTGTCTCTTCTGTCCCAAGCCCTCGGCGATTGGACAGCGGACGCCGACCCGCCCCTGGCCACCATCCCAGTCTGCTCCGATGCCAAAATAGAAGGCGGACAAAGCGAGGACAGCGAAGACATCTCCATTTATGATCTGAAATGGCCCGCTTCGACAAACCGGGACGAATTACTGCGGCGCTTTGAGAAAGCCAATCGCGGCGACGCGATGACGGTGGTTTTCTCGACCTATCAATCGCTTGATGTTGTATCAAACGCGCAAGATGCAGGCCTGCCAGCCTTTGACCTCATCATCTGCGATGAAGCCCACCGCACAACGGGCGTAAGCGGGTTGACTGAAGCCGACGAATCGAACTTCCAGCGCGTTCACGACAATGATTTCATCGCTGCTGCAAAGCGGCTCTATATGACAGCCACGCCTCGCATCTATGGCGACCAGGCGCGGCGCAAGGCGAATGAGAACAAACTGGTGCTGGCGTCGATGGACGACGAAAAGATCTACGGACCAGAATTCCACCGTCTGGGTTTCGGTAAGGCTGTGGAAATGGGCATCCTCTCCGATTATAAAGTCGTCATTCTCAATGTAGACCAGGAAGATGTTGGAGAAGACTTGGACAAGCTGCTTTCCGACGACAGCATAGAAGTCGATATGGATAATGGGGCGCGCATGGTCGGCTGCTGGAACGGGCTGGGCAAGCGCGATGTGGAAGGCGTGGATTTCAGCGATGATCCCGGACCTGCCAAACGCGCCGTCGCCTTCAGCAACACCATTGCGCAGTCCAAGCAATTCCGGGACTACTTTCCCCTGGTCATTGATGAATGCGTCAATGCCGGCAGCAAGGCCGCCACAGAAACGCCCCTTCGTTGTGACGTCCGCCATGTGGATGGCACGCAAAACGCCCTGAAACGCGCGGAAGAACTGGCTTGGCTGCGGGATACGACCGACGCCAATACCTGCAAAATCCTCAGCAACGCCCGCTGCCTGACCGAAGGCATTGACGTCCCCGCCCTCGACGCCATCCTCTTCATGCACCCGCGTAAATCGGAAATTGATGTGGTGCAGGCGGTCGGCAGAGTCATGCGCAAATCGCCGGGCAAAGTTCGCGGCTACATCATCCTGCCCATAGCGCCAGCGCCCGGCGCAGATCCGCAGAAAACGATCAGCGAAAGCGCCTACAAAGCCGTCTGGCAGGTCATCAACGCCATCGCCGCCCATGACGACCGCTTTGAAGCCAGAATCAATCAGTTGAAATTGACAGCCGACCAAGCCACTGAGAATTATGCCCGCGGCCAGGACATCGGCAGCGGCGAAAGCGAAGACGGCGAGGGCGAAGAAAATGTGCCTACGCAGTTGCCCCTCGAAATCAGCGGCTCCGCCCAATACCGAGACGCGATCTTGGCTATGCTGGTCGACAAGTATTCCAATCCACGCTATTGGGAAACCTGGGCCGATAAAGTGCGGGAAATCGCGAGCAGGCATCACGCCCGCATCCGCGCCCTGCTGCGGATGACCGACTCCGGCATTGGACCGATATTCGACCGCTTCCTCGCCGAGCTGCGCGGAAACCTGAACGACGGCATCAGCCAGGAAGACGCCGTTTCCATGCTCTCGCAGCATCTTGTCGCCAAGCCTGTCTTTGACGCGCTTTTCGCCGACTTCAACTTCGCCGAGCGCAACCCGGTCTCGCGGGCAATGCAGGGTGTGATAGACGCGCTGGCTGATCGTGGCTTGGAGAAGGAAACCGCCGGCTTGGAAGATTTCTACCGCGATGTGCGTATCAGCGCTGAGAATTATGAAAACGCCGCTGGCAAGCAGCAACTCGTCGCCGAACTCTACGAGCGTTTTTTCAAAGGCGCGCTGCCGGAGGAAACGTTCAAATCGCTGGGCATCGCTTATACGCCGGTCGAAGTAGTCGACTACATCATCCGCAGCGTCGAAGACCTGCTGAATATGGAGTTTGCCGTTTCCCTGGGCGACGAAGGCGTACACATCATCGATCCTTTCGTCGGCACCGGCACATTTATCACCCGTCTTTTGCAGAGCGGCCTCATCAACGTCGAAGACCTGCCGCGCAAATACGCCGAAGAGATCCACGCCAACGAAATCAACCTGCTGGCTTATTACATCGCCGCCATCAATATCGAAGCGACCTATCACGACCAAGCGCAATCCGGCGACTACCAGCCCTTCGAGGGCATCGTCCTGACCGATACTTTCCAGGCTTACGAATCGGGCGCGCCGGCGGATGAGTTCTGGTTTCCCGAGAACAATCAGCGCATCGTCCGCCAGAAGGAACTCGACATCCGCATCGTCATCGGCAATCCGCCTTGGTCGGCCACTAATAATCGCGCTTATCCTTTCATTGATGGGCAGGTGCGGGAACTATACGCCAAACTATCCAACATACTCAATCAGAATAACTTGTACGATTCCTATGTCAAAGCAATCCGCTTATCATCCGACTGGATCCAAGATGGCGAAAACGGCGGCATCGTCGCCTATGTCACCAATGGTGGCTTCATTGATTCGAAGGCTTTTGACGGCTTCCGCAAGGCAGTCGCGAATGAGTTTGATGTGATTTATTGCTATAATTTGCGAGGCGATACTCGAACATCGGGCGATATTGCAAGGCGAGAAGGAGGGCAAATATTCGGTGCAACAAGCCGCGCCACGGTTGCGATTCTGTTTCTTGTGAAGCGCTACCCGCCCTCTCCTCCTGACTCGTCCATTCCAATCTACTATCGTGATATTGGCGATTATCTCACGAGAGAGCAAAAGCTATCCATCTTGCAGCATTCCCGTCTCGTGCAAACCGAATGGGAAACCATTATCCCTGATAAGCACGGTGATTGGATCAACCAACAGTCAGAAGTCTTCTCATCACTACGCCCTCTTGCCTATGCGAATCGTGCAAGCACTTCTGATGGGGCTTCCTCGTCAATTTTCTTGCTTGGGACACTGGGGCTACAATCACATCGAGATGCCTGGTGTTTTAATTCATCTACAGAGAAGCTACACACGAACATAGTGCGCAGTGTGGAATTCTACAACTCCCAGGTTGACGCTTTTGAAAATACCCGTGCCTCTGGAAATACTGCAAAACGTTTTCAAAAGGCAAAGACATTTGTTAAGCAAGATCACGAGCAGTTTCATTGGACCCAACAGCAGTATAGGGATGTCGCCAATGCCACCAGATACAAGTGTGATAAGCGTGATATCAGAGTTTCTCTTTACCGCCCATATTTCAAACAGCGACATTATTTTAACCCACGTCTAAACTGGAGTATCCGAAAATTTCCTGAGATTTATCCTAATCCCGACTCGGAAAATCTAGGAATTTCCATGACAGGATTGGGGTCGAATAGCCCGTTTCACACTTTAATGTCGGATAGCATAGCTGAATACTGTCTAACTGCTGTGAATAGCGTTTTCTTGCCCCGCTATCGTTTCCTGATTCCCAACCGTCCTTCGAAGCAACACTCGTTTCAGGGCACCCAACTCGAGCGCGTCTCAAATATCAATCCAGCCGCCCTTGCCGAGTTCCACCAGCATTACGGCGATCCCGTCATCAGCGAAGACGACCTCTTCTATTACACATACGGCGTCCTGCATTCCCAGCAATGGCGGGAGGCTTTCGCCAATGACCTGGCCAAGTCTGCCGCGCGTATCCCGATGGCGGCTTCGCTGGAAGACTTTCGCGCTTTTGTCGCCGCCGGACGTGAGCTGGCGGACTTGCATGTGGGTTACGAAAGCGTCGAACCGTTTCCGCTGGACGAGATTCACGCCTCAAATTGGAATGCGGACGCGCCCGCGGCTTTCCGCGTCGAAAGGATGAAGTACGCCGGCAAGCGGCCTAATCTGGATACATCGACCATCCAATACAATGCTGGAATCACGCTGAAAGGCATTCCCGCCGCAGCGCATGACTACAAGCTCGGCACACGCTCGGCGCTGGACTGGCTGATTGACCGCTATAAAGTCACGACACATAAAAAGAGCGGCATCACCAACGATCCCAACGACTGGGCCGATGAAATAGGCGAGCCGCGTTACATCCTGGATCTTGTGAAGCGTGTGACTACCGTTAGCTTGCGGACAGTAGAGATCATGCGTGGCTTGCCGGAATTGCCCATTTAGGTTGAATGGCTTTGCCTACCCCAGCAGCGCCTCGACCTCGCCGCGCACGCGCTCGTCGTCTTCGCGCCGATGCAGGTCGCTCAGCAGCTTGCTGCTGTCGAGCTCCATCGTCCGCCACAGCGCCCAGGCCGCATGCCCACGCACCAGCGCGCTCTCGTCATACAGCAACTGAATCAGGTGCGGGATGGCTTGCTCGCCGCGCCAATTGCCCGCCGCGATGCAGGCGTTGCGCACGATGCGCTCGCGCTTCACGCGTTCGACCGGCGTTCGCCGGAACATGGCTCTGAATGACGCCTCGTTGGACATCAGGATATCGGTCAGTTTCGGCGCCACCCGGTCCAGCTCAAAGGGCAGAAAGGCCACCTCCTCGGTCTCTTCGGCGAAGCGCTGAAAGGGGCAAACATCCATGCAGATATCGCAGCCGAAAATCCAATTGCCGAAGTCGGCGCGCAGCTCGCGGTCGATCCAGCCCTGATTCTCGATCGTGTGATAGCTGATGCAGCGCCGGGCGTCCAGCACGTAGGGTTCGGGGAAGGCGTCGGTCGGGCAGGCCGTCAGGCAGCGCGTGCAGGTGCCGCACATGGTCTCGCGATGCGGCGCGTCATAGTCGTCAAATTCCAGCGATGTCACGATCTCGCCGATGAAGAAGCTGCTGCCCCGCCGCGGATGAATCAGCATGGTGTTCTTGCCGATGAAACCCAGGCCGGCTTGCTGCGCGTGGCTGCGCTCCAGGATGGCGCCTGTGTCGACATAGACCTTTTGCTCCAGCGAGCCGCCGCTCATCGCCGCCAGCCAGTCGACGAATTCACCCAGCCGCAACTCCAGCACGCGGTGGTAGTCCAGCCCGCAGGCATAAGACGCGATCCGACCGCGAGCCGGATCATTCAGCGTTTCCTCAGCCGCATAGCGCGCGTAATAATCCATGCCGACCAGGATAAGCGTCGCAGCGCCGGGCATGATCTCGCGCAAATCTTGGCGCCGCTTGACACGATCCGGCCGCGCCATATAGGCCATCTCGCCCTGCATGCCCCGCTCGATCCAGCGCAGGTAGGCGGCCAGCGTGGGCGAGGGCCGCGCCGGCGTTATCCCGCACAGATTAAAGCCGAGTTCGTGAGCCTTGTCTTTGAGGCTCGCAGCCGTGAGGCGCATTTTCCCGCGACAGATCGTCTAATTGGCGACCGGCGGATAGTCGATTTCTTTCAGCGTCTCGACGATGACCTCCCAGGTCGCCGGCGGCGCGTACTCGATATGCATCGTTTTGCTGCTGACATCCCCGTTGACGCTGGCAACGCCTTCCAGATCGCTCAGCTCGTTCGAAATCGCCTGAACGCAGCCGGCACAGCCGATGTTGGGCACTGCAAATGTCTTGCTCGTCATGGATCTATCCTCGTATCTGATGCTTGTATTGTAACCAAGGACTGCCAACACGTAACAGATGATAATGTCGTCGCCCTAAGTATGCCGTCAATTGTAGACTACATGGGTACAGAAGCTGGCGCATCAGTCCAGTTTTCGTTAAGTTCTGGTCGGGTCCAGGCGCCGGTTTTCCTGGCGCGAAATTTGGAGGAGAGTAATTCTATGCCGCAGTCAAATGAGAATTCTAGTCCGGAGGAGGGCGCGGATCGGCTCGTTCGGCTTGCGGAAGCGCTGGGTCTGAATCTCGCCCCGGAAGAGCTGGCGGACTTGGCGCAGCAGTTGCGCTTGCTTGACGCGCTGGAACGAGACGAGCTGCAGGACTTTGCGCCGATACTAAAAATGGACGCTGACTGGCATGACTGAACAGCTCGCTCTAATCAATCTGTCCATCAGTGAAGCGGCGGCCGCCTTGCGCCGCGGCGAAACGACTGCGGTCGCGCTGACAGAGGCGACCCTTGCGCGCATCAACCAGACCGAGCCGACGCTGCAAGCCTACGCCACTGTGCCGGCTGATCTAGCGCTGGCGGCCGCTGAACAGCTTGACCGAGATCTGGCGGACGGCCGCGATCGCGGTCCTCTGCACGGCATCCCAATTGGCGTCAAGGACAACTGCTATACCAAGGGCATCCTGACCGAAGTGGGCTCGAAAGTGTTGGCGGGTTTTGTACCGGACCACGATGCCGGGGTGGTCGATAGGCTCTACGCGGCCGGCGCCGTCATTATCGGCAAAACGCGCTGTCATGAATTTTCCTGCGGCGGCAGCGAACCGCCGACGCGTACGCCCTGGGACCTCGAGCGATTTCCCGGCGGAAGCAGCATCGGTTCAGGAGTGGCGCTGGCGGCGCGCTCGGCCTTCGGGGCCATCGGCACGGATACCGGTGGATCAATCCGTATTCCAGCTTCAATCAACAATCTGGTTGGCATGAAGGCGACTTACGGCCGGGTGAGCGCCTTTGGCGTTGTACCGCTGGCCTGGTCGCATGATCATGTCGGGCCTCTGACCCGCCGAGTGCGCGACAATGCCCTGATGCTGAGAGCGATTGCCGGTCACGATCCCAGAGACGTTAATTCCGCTCGCGTGGAGATACCGGACTTTGCGGCCGGCATTGAACATGGCGCGCGCAGCATGCGGATCGGTATTGAGCGCGAGTACTTTCTGTATCCCGGCGTTGTCGACGAGGTGCGTGCGGCGACGGAAGCCGTTATCTGTCAGATGGCGGATTTGGGCGCCGAGATCATCGAGGTGAGCCTGCCCGAACTGGAGTTTACCCGGGAGACGCTGAACATCATCGGCAAGGTGGAATCCGCCAGCTATCACAAGGAGTTGATTCGCAAAAAGGGACACCTGTATAGTCCCGGCACGCGCGCTACGCTGGAGATTGGCCAGGCGGTGCTGGGGACGCAATATGTCGCCGCGCTGCGGGCCCGCGAGCGCTTTCGCTCTGCCGCCCGGGCGCTTTTTCAGCGCGAGAACCTGACGGCGCTGCTTTCGCCGACCATTCCCGTGCCAGCCCCGCTGCTGAGTGACGTACGCGAGCCGCGGGCTGACGCGGATGATGGGGAGACGCCGACCGATGGCTTTGTTCATCACGTTTATCCGGCCAATCTGAGCGGGCAGCCAGCACTCAGCGCGCCGGCCGGGTTCACGCCGGATGGCCTGCCAATTGGTTACCAGCTGATGGGACGGCCATTTGACGAGGCCACGCTCTACCGGATCGCCTACGCCTATGAACAGACGCAAGACTGGCACGAGCGCCAGCCGCCGCAGCTTTATGATTGAGGCCGTCGCCCCGCGCTTCTTATCAGAAGGCCTGTCTCACATGAAGGCCTGTATGCCAGTCTGCGATCGTCCCAAAATCAAGGCGTGGATGTCGCTGGTGCCCTCGTAGGTATTGACCGCCTCCAGATTCATGACATGGCGAATGACATGGAATTCGTCCGAGATGCCGTTGCCGCCGTGCATGTCGCGCGCCGCCCGGGCGATATCCAGCGCCTTGCCGCAGGAATTCCGCTTGATGAGCGAGATCATCTCCGGCGTGGCGGCGTCATTATCCAGCAGCCGCCCGACCCGCAATGCGCCCTGCAAGCCCAGCCCGATGTCGGTCATCATGTTCGCCAGTTTGAACTGTATAAGCTGGTTAGCCGCCAGGGGGCGCCCGAATTGCTGACGATCCAGCGTGTATTGGCGCGCCGCGTGCCAGCAGAATTCGGCCGCGCCTAGCGCGCCCCAACTGATTCCGTAACGCGCGAGGTTCAAGCAGGCAAAGGGGCCTTTCAAGCCGACGGCGCCGGGCAGCCGGTTTTCTTCGGGAACGTAGACCTCGTCCATCACGATTTCGCCGGTGCTGCTGGCGCGTAAACTGAACTTGCCCTCGATTTTAGGGGCCGACAATCCGGGCATGCCCTTCTCCAGGATGAAGCCACGAATCGCTCCCTCACGCTCTGCGCCGAAGGCCTTGGCCCAGACGATGAAGACATCGGCTATCGGCGAGTTGGTGATCCACATCTTGCTGCCGTGCAGGGTCCAGCCGCCGTCGACTTTCGTCGCTCGTGTTTCCATCCCGCCGGGATCGCTGCCATGGTTCGGCTCGGTCAAGCCAAAGCAGCCGACCCATTCGCCGCTGACGAGTTTGGGCAAGTATTTTCGCCGCTGCTCATCGCTGCCGTAGGCGTAGATGGGATACATGACCAGCGAGCTCTGCACGCTCATGGCGCTGCGATAGCTGCTGTCCACGCGCTCCACCTCGCGCGCGATCAAACCGTAGCAGACGTAATTGAGTCCGGCGCCGCCAAATGCTTCCGGCAATGTCGCGCCCAGCATGCCCAGTTCAGCCATCTCGCTATAGATGTCGCGGTCGAAGACCTCGTGCCGATTCGCCTCCAGGATGCGCGGCATGAGCCGATCCTGGCAATAGTCTCGCGCGGCATCCCGCACCATGCGTTCTTCATCGCTCAGCTGATCATTGAGCAGAAATGGATCATCCCACTGAAACTGATTTGCCATACAAGCCTCATCGCGCCTGAAATCCCGGATCCAGCCTAATCATACCGTTTTTGCCGTCGGATTTATACGAGGAAAGGATAGGCAAGGATGCAGGCGTAGAACGGGTTGTCTGTTCAAATGCCAGCCGCCAGGGGTTATAATGCGACTGCGCTTTCAGTCATTTCAGGCAGGACTTCGAGCGCATCGACGCAGGAATCGTGCCTGACGGCAATCTTCAACTAAATCGCTATCGGACCCAGAGCGGCATGCAAGACAAAATCATAGTTCGCGGCGCTCGCGAACACAATCTCAAGAACATTGATGTAGAAATCCCGCGTAATCAGCTGGTTGTCATCACCGGCTTATCCGGCTCGGGCAAGTCATCGCTGGCATTTGACACGATTTTCGCTGAGGGTCAGCGGCGCTATGTCGAGAGCTTAAGCAGCTACGCGCGGCAATTCCTTGGATTGATGGAAAAGCCGGATGTCGACCAGATTGAGGGTCTCAGCCCGGCGGTTTCGATCGACCAGAAAAGTGTCAGCCACAATCCACGCTCGACAGTCGGCACGGTGACCGAGATCTACGATTATCTTCGGCTGCTATACGCTCGCATCGGTATCCCCCACTGCCCCACCTGCGGCGTCGAAGTGTCGGCGCAAAGCGCGCAGCAGATCGTTGATCAAGTGTTGAACATGCCCGCCGACAGCCGGATTCAGGTGCTGGCGCCCGTTATCCATCGCAAGAAGGGCAACCACGTAAAAGCGCTCGACGACATCGGCAAACAGGGTTTCGCGCGCGTTCGAGTGGATGGCGATGTGCGCGACCTTGACGAGGAGATTTCGCTGGATCGATATGTCATCCACGACATCGAAGTTGTGGTCGACCGCTTGATCATTCGCCAATATGACGACGATCAATACGAGGAAGCCACAGCCTTTGAGACGCGCCTGACCGATGCCATCGAAACCGCGCTGGAACTGGGTGACGGGCGGATCATCATCCAGGATGTGACCGATCGCGACAATTCGGTTGATCACTTGTTCAGCGAAGATCTGGCCTGCCCCAACGGTCACGGCAGCGTGCCACAACCGGAGCCGCGGCTGTTCAGCTTCAACACGCCCAGCGGCGCTTGTACAACCTGTCAGGGCCTGGGCTTTAGCCTTGAGATTGACCCGGATATGATCGTGCCGGACAAAGAAGTGTCGATCGCGGACGGAGCAATCCACGCCAATGGTCATGGCGTGGAGGATAAGCGCGGCTGGAATTGGAATGTTTACTGCAGCCTGGCGCGGGCGTATGGATTCAGGCTGGATGTGCCTTGGAAGAAGCTGAGCAAAAAACATCGGGAGTTGGTCCTTTATGGCTCGGGCGACAAACGTTTTGACGTCACCTACTATCACTCCAACGGCGAGCAGCGCACTTGGTCTACTCGGCACGAAGGCGTAATCCCCAATCTGGAACGCCGCTACGGGCAAACCGAATCCGAATATATTCGCGGCAAGATTCAAGAGTATATGCGCGAGATTCCTTGTCGCTCCTGCGGCGGCCGACGGTTGCGCCCGGAAGCCCTGTCGGTCACCATCGGCGGAAATACGATTCATGATGTCACGCATTTGCCCATTGACGAACTAAGCCATTGGGTGGATTCGCTGCGCGGAGACGGCGCGATTTTGACGGATCGCGAGCAGAAAATCGCGCATCAGATCCTGCGCGAGCTCACATCCAGGGTGGGATTTCTTAGCAATGTCGGGCTGAACTATCTGTCGCTATCGCGCAACGCGGCCAGCTTAAGCGGCGGCGAATCGCAGCGGATACGCTTGGCGACGCAGGTCGGCAGTCAACTGACCGGGGTCCTATACGTGCTGGACGAGCCGTCCATCGGCTTGCATCAGCGGGACAACAAACGCCTGATCCGGACCTTGACCGGCTTGCGCGATATCGGCAACACCGTGCTGGTGGTCGAGCACGATGAGGACACCATGCGCTCGTCCGACTGGCTGATCGACCTGGGACCGGGCGCGGGCGAACATGGCGGCGAGGTCATCGCAGCCGGCAGACCCGAGGAAGTCGCGCGGTCCGGGGAGAGCTGCACCGGCGCCTTCTTGTCCGGACGTTTCCAGATTCCGCTGCCGGAAATCCGCCGCGAAGGCTCGGGCGAGGCACTGACGATCAAGGGCGCGCGCGCAAACAATCTCAAAAGCATTGATGTTGATTTCCCGCTGCGCAAACTGATTTGTGTGACCGGCGTCAGCGGCAGCGGCAAGTCTTCCCTTGTGGTGGAGACACTCTATCGCCGCCTGGCACAGCTGATCAACCGCAGTCGCGAACGAGCCGGCCCCCACGATGAGATCATCGGCGCGGACAAGATCGACAAGATTATCAATATCGATCAGAGCCCGATCGGGCGCACGCCGCGTAGCAATCCCGGCACCTATACCAAGATGTTTGACGACATCCGCAGCTTGTTTGCCGAGTTGCCCGAGAGCAAGATCCGTGGTTACAAAGCGGGACGCTTCAGCTTCAACGTCAAGGGCGGCCGCTGCGAGAATTGCGAGGGCCAGGGGCTGAACAAAATCGAGATGCAGTTCTTGCCCGATGTCTATGTACAATGCGAAGTCTGTCGCGGAACGCGCTTCAATCGGGAAACGCTGCAAGTGCATTTCAAAGGCAAGTCAATCGCCGATGTGCTAAACATGACGGTCAGTGAGGGCTTGGCCTTCTTCGAGAACCTGCCGCGCATCCGTCGCAAACTGGAGACGCTGGATGCGGTGGGGTTAGGTTACATCCGTATCGGGCAGCCGGCCACAACCTTGAGCGGGGGCGAGGCCCAGCGCATCAAGTTAAGCCGCGAGCTGTCCAAGCGCGCCACCGGGCAAACCCTCTACATCCTGGACGAACCGTCAACCGGCCTGCACGCCTTTGATGTAGCCAAGCTGATCAATGTCTTGCAGAAACTGGCCGACACAGGCAATACCATTGTCGTGATCGAGCACAATCTCGACATCATCAAAGTCGCCGACCATATCATCGACCTCGGGCCCGAAGGCGGCGGCGGCGGCGGCGAAGTCATCGCCCAGGGGACCCCGGAAGAAGTCGCGGCCAACCAAGCCAGCTACACCGGGCAATACCTAGCGCCCTACTTGAGAATCCCGGAGCCGGCGTGAATTCCCCTGCGCTGGGCGCCTAGTTGTGGCACGATTCTGGTTTATCTCCGCGCCGCTATTCAGCCATACGGATTGGGGCGGCTTCTTTGAGACGGCGCGGGCGTTGCAAGCTCGCGGACATGACGTCCTCTGGCTGAGCGAAGCGCCCCTGCAGCCGACGATCGCGCAGCGGGGCATCGCCTTCCGCGAAATCCGCAAAACCGGCTGGCTATGGCCACCGCCTCCCCCACCCGATCTGAGCGGCATGCCACCGCAAGAGGCGGTCATGCTGCGTTACACGCGGGCGCTGGACACCTGGCTCAGCGAAGACCTGGTCGCGGATGCCATTGAAGCTCTGCTTGACCTGGAAGATGAAATCGGCGCGCCTGACGCCATCGTGTCCGATCCATTCTTAAGCGGGTCGGCATTCACGGCCGAGCTGCTGGACATTCCGCTTATCATCTGCGGCTGGCCGGCGCAAGCGACTCTCGATGCCAACCAGCTATTTCCGGTACAGCGCGATTTGAGCAGCGACAGCCAGCAGCGAATTCAGCGACTCTGCGATCGCTTTGATGTCAGCGGCGGCAACTTTTCGCGCGGTTCGACGCCCTCAATTGTCAGCGAGGCGCTGCATATCACCTACTTCACTCCCGACTGGTACCAAGCCGAATTGCCCACCATCTTGCCGCAGACGCAATTTGTGGGCGGCGCGCCAAAGCACACGGCCGATCCCGCGCCACAGTGGCTGCGAGATATTCCTCCCGATCGCCTGCTGGGACTGGTCACTTTGGGCACAGTCTTCACCGGCGACCTGGGCTTCTATTCCTGGGCGGCGCAAGCAGTAGCCAGCGCGGGGCTCATCCCCATTGTGACGCTGGGCTGGAATCCGATTACGGCCGAGAAGAAAGCCGAGTTGAAGCGGGCGCTGCCGGCCGGCACACGCCTCTTGAATTGGGCGCCCTACGAGCATGTGCTGCCGCGCGCTCGGCTGATGATTCATCACGGGGGCATGGGCACGACTCACGGCGCTGTAATAAACGGATTGCCGCAGATTGTCGTGCCGCACGCCGCCGATCAGCGCATCCAGGGGCGGCGAGTCGCGGAAGCGAAGGTGGGCTTGCATCTGACGGCGCATGATGTGCGGCAGGGTCAACTGCGAGAAGGGGCTCAGGCGCTTCTGGAGGCGGAGTGGGTGCTGGAAAAGGCGCGCGGCCTGGCGCGGGAGATGGCGGCGCTGGGCGGGGTCGCGCGGGCGGCGGAGTTAGTTGAGGGGGTTGTTGGTATTTCCGGGTGATTTTCGAATTGAGTCGACTAACCTGTATACACGCGTGCCAAAGCGATCAAGTGTGGCACCTTCCTCGTATTTTTCTGTCGTACTGGCGTTACGGATGGCTTCAAGAATATTATCCATGTACTTTGCCGCATCATATTGTCCCTTTTTCTCTCTATCATAACTTCTGTCTACCCGTTCAAGGTTTCTTTCTAGAGGCGAGCATGGACTATTGTCGCCGCCGGCCCGTAAACGCTTATACTCGTTCATCGGCTTAAAATGCAGCAACAGCCACAGTTCAAAGCACGGATTACTGTCAGCAATGCTACAGTTGTTCAGCCTTGCCCTGTTTTGAACTTGCGAAAGCTCTTGTTCATTACATTTGTCAAGGTCTATTACAATCCAATACTCGTCTGTTCGTTGCCTGTCTCGGCTTTGACTTGATCTAAAGTCTATGAGGTCATTGAGTACCTGCATTGGACTGGTTCGGTTCCACTTTCGCGGTGCAAATTTGACATTTTTCTTCCCGTACCTTTCTCGAAGTTTGTCAAAATACTTCATTTCGGTCGAACGCCCTTCTGTTGCAATTACAAAGCGAGGTTCGACTCTTCTCTTTTTGTGCCTGCGTGTCTTTGGTTTTGCTCTCCCGCGTGCCATTACTGTTTGGCCCACGCAAGAATGTTGTAACCAGGAACGATTGGAATCGCACCGTATCGACCACCGAGGTACCCGCGTTCCACATCAATATCATATCGAGGTGCGAATTCCTCTAATGAATACACTGAGGAAGCGCTGTAATTGTCCTTCTCGATAAACCAGATTTCGTCTCTTCTCAACAGGTCCAAATCAAGTAGGCTTGATTCATGTGTAGTCACAATCAACTGGCTTGGCTGACCATCACTGTTTTCCAGAAAGATATCTAGTATGTTTCTGGTCATGTGAGGGTGCAGGCTTCTATCGATCTCGTCAATGACATAGACCCTGTCACCTTCTCCGCTTAGTAATCCTAGCAGCGCTGTACTTAGCTCAAAGAGACGCTGTGTACCGTCGGATTCCTGAGAAAGCTCAAACTCGACTTCACGACGTTCGTGCGGAACACTGTGAACGGACATGAACTTTCGAGTTCTTACTTCGTTGTCGGCGCTTATCGACAAATAGGTATTGTTGATTGGAAATTGGATTACGACATCTTCTTGCAGGTCGCGGTGCGCTTGCAGTGCGGCTCTCCTGACGTCTTTCGGAACATTTATGTCCGAAGCTGTTAGACGAACGCTGTCGATTCCCAAATCGAATAGATTCATGAGATCGCTAGACGTCTCTTCAAATGCCGATTCCGACATGAATGCAGTTTCAACTCCTGAGTATCCATCTGGAAAGATAAGCCTCAACTTCAAGTTGAACCAATCATACACGTCTTTGAAGTATCCGACGTTGTTATCAATCGTCTTCTTGAGAAACAGCTCGTCCGCGCGTGTACTGGACTGCACAAACTTAAAGAATTGTCGTCCGTGGATCTTTGTGAATGCGAGCCTACCCAGTTTCACGTCGGCATTTCCAGACTCATCGGTGGAACGATCAAAGAGAAGCTTCTCGCTGGCAGGACGCATTTCGTGGAGCCACTCCGCGTGGATTTTCTCAGAGTCAAGAGTAAATCCATATATATATGCAACCGAGTCGCAGACAAATTCAAACTGGAATTTTGACGGTGCTCCTTCCATACTGGCATCCAACCGAAATGGAGATACCGGAATCGTGCCCTCCTCGTCTGAGCCTCTCACTATCATCCACCTAGCGAAGCTCATAGCCATAATAAGATTAGTTTTGCCCGAGGCGTTAGCGCCGTAAGTCACCGCGGTTTTGAGCAGTCGAAGGTCTTTACGTTTTGGAACACGATAGACATGTTCAGGATGCATCCGTGGACGCCCCGCAACCATCGAAAACTCTGCTTCGTCTTTGAATGACAAGAAATTCTCGACTGTGAATCGAATTAACATCAGTTGAAGCCCTTTCTGTAAATTAAACGAGAAAAAATCTCGTTGCACGCATAGTACCGGATGTTGAGGATATGTCAAGGAAAATGCAGAAATGTGGTTTGATCGAGTAACGACCGGCTACAATACCCACCATCTCACATCCACTACCAAAGAAAGCACAATCACAATGAACCTTCCCCTCGACAACATCGGACACTGGCGCTGCATCGGACCCTTCCGCGGCGGACGGGTAGTCACCGTCGCCGGCCACCCCATCGAGCTGGGCACATTCTACTTTGGCGCCTGCGCCGGTGGCGTCTGGAAGACTGAAGACGCGGGACAGTATTGGGAGAATATCTCCGACGGCTATTTCAACACGGCGTCGGTCGGGGCGCTGGCGGTGTCGGAAGCTGATCCCAACGTCATCTACGCCGGCATGGGCGAAGCCACCATCCGCATTGATGTCTCACACGGCGACGGGGTGTACAAGTCGACCGATGCCGGGCGCAGCTGGAAGCACATCGGCTTGGACGACACACGGCATATTGGCAAGCTGCGGATTCATCCGACCGACCCGGACACGGTGTATGTCGCGGCGCTGGGACATGCATTCGGGCGCAACGAGCAGCGCGGCGTTTTCCGCTCTACCGACGGCGGCGAGAACTGGGAACGCGTACTCTTCGTCAGCGACAAGGCCGGCGCGGTCGATCTCAGCATCGACCCGAATAATCCGCGCATCATTTACGCCAGCATCTGGGAGGCTTATCGCAGCTTTCACATGATGAGCAGCGGCGGCGAGGACAGCGGCATTTGGCGCTCGCTGGATGGCGGCGACAGCTGGGAGAACATCTCGGCGAAAAAGGGGCTGCCGGCGGGAATCCTGGGCAAGGTCGGCATCGCGGCCTCGCCGGCGCAGTCGGGGCGCGTCTACGCCTTGGTCGAGCATGAAGAGGGCGGCATGTACCGTTCCGATGACCATGGCGATAGCTGGAAGTTCGTCGCGCGCAACAACGACATTATCTCGCGCGCCTGGTATTACATGCACTTGACGCCCGATCCGCAAGATGCCGACACGGTGTACGTCAACAACCTGCGCTTCTGGAAGTCCATTGATGGCGGCCGCAGTTACCTGATGATCGGCACCCCGCACGGCGACAACCACGACCTATGGATCGACCCGCGTAATCCAAAGCGCATGGTGCAGGGAAATGACGGCGGCGCCTGCGTCTCGTTCAATGGCGGCGCCTCCTGGTCGTCAATATTCAATCAGCCGACGGCGCAGTTTTATCATGTGGCGGCGGACAATCGCGAGCCCTATTTCGTCTATGGCACCCAGCAAGACAATAGTAGCGTGGCGGTACCCAGCCGCAACGAAAAGTCCTCGCTGATGTGGCTGGACGGCTTTATCGCCGGCTCCGGTGAAAGCGGCTATATTGCCATCAAGCCTGATGACGACAACATCGTCTTTGTCGGCGCCATCGGCAGTTCGCCGGGCGGCGGCAACTGTTTGCAGCGCTATGACCATGGCAGCAAGCAGCTGCGGCTGGTGACCACCTGGCCCGAGGTCACTTCGGGCGAAGCAGCGGCCGACTACGAGTATCGCTTCGCCTGGACCTACCCCATCGTCTTTTCGCCGCATGATCCGGATACGCTCTACATCGGCGGCAATCTGATTTTCAAGTCGACGGACGAGGGCCACAGCTGGCAGCCGATTAGTCCGGACTTGACACGCGCCGACCCGACTACCCTGCAAATCACTGGCGGTCCCGTCAATCGCGAGGGCGCCAGCGCCGAAGTTTATGCCACCGTATTCGCGCTGGCGGAATCAGCGCATGAACCCGGTGTAATCTGGGCCGGTTCCGATGACGGGCTGGTGCATATCACCAAGGACAATGGCGAGACTTGGGTGGACATCACGCCCTCGGAATTGCCGGAGTGGTCCATGGTGAGCACGCTGGAACTGTCGCCGCATGACGCCTCTACTTGCTACTTGGCGGCTTTGCGCTACAAGCACGATGATTACGCGCCGTATCTATACAAGACCTCCGACTATGGCCAGTCGTGGACGCGTATCAACGCTGGCATTGCGGACGACGACTTCGTGCGCGTTATCCGCTGTGATCCTGCGCGCGTGGGTTTGCTTTACGCCGGCACAGAAACCGGCGTCTACGTCTCTTTCAACGATGGAGCAAACTGGCAGCCCATTCAACTGAACTTGCCGGTCGCGCCCATCCACGATCTACTGGTCAAGAACAACGATCTCGTCGCTGCCACGCATGGACGCTCCTTCTGGATCCTGGATGATCTGACCCGGCTGCATCAGCTCAGCGACGACGTGCAAGACTGCGAGGCAATCTTGCTCAAGCCGCGCGATACGCAACGCATACTCGAGAGCATCGACGGGCGCCGCTTGGTCGATCAGCCGGGCAAGACCTACATGAGCTCGACCGGCGTCTCGGCCGCCTACACGCATAGGACGACGCCCGAAAATGTGGTTGAGCGCAAGTTCCTGGATTCGGGCGAAAACTTGCCGCGCGGGGTACTCGTGACCTATTTCTTGCAAGGCGCGCCGGCCGACAAAATCAAGCTGAGCATTTCCGACGCGGATGGTACGCTACTCCACGAATTCAGCAGCATGGATGAATCAGATCGGCAGCGGCAAAAGGAAAAGCCGGACAAGACCATCGTCTATCTCACGGCGCAGGCGGGCTGGAACCGCTTCGTTTGGGATATGCGTCTGCCGACATCGCCCGCCCTGAATGGCAAAGACCCGCAATTCGAGCGGATGCCCGGCCCGACCGTGCCGCCGGGCGAGTATCAGATGTCGCTATCGACCGGCGGCGAGACGCACACGCAAAGCTTTGACCTCATCAAAGACGCGACATCGTCGGCGACAGATGAGGAGCTGCAGGAGCAATTTGATCTGCTGGTGAAGATTTACGATTGCTACTCCCATGCGACCGAGACGGTCAATACCATGCGTCGCTACCACGGGCAACTGGGCAGTCTGAAAGACCGACTGGCCGACTCGGCGGATCACGCCGACCTGGCGAAGAGCGCTGGCGAGCTCGCTGATCGAGTGCGGGAGATTGAGACGAAGATCTTTGTGCCCGACTTAGGCGAAGGCTGGGCCGGGCGCGTGAATCAGGGCACGGATAGCTTGCGCCGCTTGAGCGCTCTGCCGTCGGTGGTAGGTTTGGGAGAGTTCCCGCCGACCGTTCAATCGTACCAGGTGTTTGACAAGCTATCGGGCGCGATCCAGACGCAGATAGACGCGTTCATGAGCCTAAGCGACGGTGAATTGTCCGCTTTTAATCGCGAGCTGGAGGAGCGGGGCGTCTCCCTGCTTGGATAAACTGACGGCGCTGTGGCCTTGGCTATTGTCCGTCCGCAAAGATATCGATTAAGTCGCGTCCTATGGATAAGATCTGGGAGATGTCATCCGTGTCTTCCAGCAGGACGACAAAAGCGAGCGCGCCGTCTTCGTCAGTCTCAGCGAAGCCGTTCAACCAGAGTTGCGTCTCATCACCTGAAAAGGATCGCGCGATATAGGCGCCAATTAGCGGCGAGTCTATCGGCCCCTCCCAGAGCTTCATCCAGGCATCCCGCAGCACAAGTTGCAGGCCTTGAGCAGTCTCAGCGCGCATCATGCGTCGGCTCGCTGATTCCAGCGACTGTGGCTGCCACCGGTACGAATCAGGCTGGCGCAAGCCGGACAGCAGCGCAGGTTTTGCTGCCAGGCCGTCGTTGGCAATCGCCGCGGTTATGGTGACGATGTGAAGCGGCGTAGCGGTCAAGTTGCCTTGGCCCAGCGCATTTCTTAATTCCAGATCCGCGGAGTTGAGACTGGCATCGTTGATCACAAGATCGATCGCTTCCCGTTGCGGGAATCCAGCCAGGGTCAGCGAATCATGGAAAGCGTATGACGATACGATGTCGTCGTATGCCGGCGCCGAGTCAGTCTGACGATAACTCGCGAATGCGGCGGGACAGCCGAATGCAAGTGATTCGCCCAGGGTTAGTTCAGCCTCAGCCTGATCGATTAGGCAGGCAGCAGTCATGCCATCACCGAGATCGACTGGATCCGCAGCGTCGGTAAAGCGCCACGACAAGTCGAAGCCGCTTTCGATCGCGTGCGCCAGCCAAATGAGGTACATATTTGCGCCGAGCTGATAGTTGCCTTGCAGGGCGCGGTTGAAGAAGGGTTTGCCTTCTGCTTCGATCAGCGTACTCCAATCCGCATCCAGCGTATTGGGATTGAAGCTCGGCTGGCTGACCAGCGCCAATACAGCGCCGCTGCGCGCGTCCAGGACGATTGCCGTCCCGGCGACGTCAGCCAACGCGCTGACGACCCGTGCCTGGAGTGCGACATCCAAGGTCAGCATGACATCGGCGCCGATTTGTCGCTGTTTCAGGATCTTGCGCTTGAAGTAGTCGGCGAAGCTCTCGATGGGTCGGGCGCCTGACAGCAGCGCGTCGTAAGCCGATTCTGCGCCGCCCACACCATAACGCAGGCTGTAATAGCCGACGATGCTGTAGGCGGATGCCTGCGGATAATGCCGCGCGAGTCCCGTATCGCCTTCGACCGTCTGCGCCAGAGGCCGGCCCTCCTTGTCAAAGACGCCGCCACGCAAGACATCGCGCTGCGCTTCAATGATGCGCGGGTTGTCTTCTCGCAGCAGCAGGGAGTCTTGCCCTGCCAACGCCCAATAGGTCGCCGAAAGACCGACGAGCGCCAGACTGATCAATGTTCCGGCAAGAATGTGACGGATCGTGCGAGAATAGTGCATCTAGCGCGCCTCTGAAGATAAGCGCAGCAGAAGTCCCATCATGATATGACAGGCGAACAGCGAGCTGCCGCCGTAGCTGATGAAAGGCAGCGTCACACCGGTCAATGGCAGCAGCTTCAAAACGCCTGCCATGATCATCAGCGCTTGCACCAGCAATGTCATCGTTAAGCCGGCGGCCAGCAATCTGTGGAACGCGCTGTCCCGGTGGTTCAGAGCTATGGCCAGCCCGCGCCAGGCCAGAACGCCGAAGCTGCTCAGTATGGCGATGACGCCCAGCAAACCCCACTCTTCCGCAATGGCGGCGAAGACAAAGTCAGAGTGGACCACGGGAATGTAGCCGGGCGAGCCTAAGCCGACTCCTGTGCCCGCGATGCCGCCAGCCCCGAAGGCCATCAAACTCTGCACGATCTGGTAGGCGCGTCCGTCAGCTTCGGGCCAGGGATTAAGCCAAATATCCACGCGCAGCTGCACAACGTCAAAGAGCTGGTAAGCCACGGCGCCCGCCACCAGGACGAGCAGCGCGCCGCCAAGGAACAGGCGCAGATCCCCGCTGGAAAGGTAGAGCAGCAGCAGAAAGACGATGAAGAAAAGCATGGCCGTACCCAAATCGCGCTGCCATACCAGAATGACCATGGAAAGCAGCCACATCAATAGTATGGGGCCGATGAGGCGCAGCGATAGGCCGCTGGCGCGGGCTGGCGCGTTGCTGCGCGCCAGAAAGGTTGCGCTCTGCTCGGCCAGATAGCTAGCCAGAAAGGCGACCAGAATTACTTTCATGATCTCGGACGGCTGGAAGTAGAAGGCGCCGATGCCCAGCCATAGCCGCGGAGCGAAGTCAAAGCCAGAGGGATTGCGACCCAATACAATGGTCGCTGAAAGCAGCAGCAAGGCGGCCGCCAATAGAATGTAGCGGTAAAGGCGCAGCCAGCGCAAGACTTGGGGAAAAATCGCGATCCCAAGCATGGCCAGCGCGCTGATCACCAGCCACAGCGCCTGCCGATCGGCGAATGCCGGCGCGAGCCGCTCGATCGCCACGAGGCCCCAGCCGCTGAGAAACATCGACAGGGCCAGCAGCAGAGGGTCGTGGCTCGGCAGCCGCCGTTTCAACACGGTCGCGGCGCCCAGCGCGCAGGCGATCCAAACGGCAAATCCCGCCCAAAGGTCGGCGCTGGATGGGCGGGTGATTGAAATCGACGCCAAACCAGCGAATACAAAGACGCCCGCAATCAGCAGCAGCAACCAGACATTGCCCCGGCCGCGCGAACCAACGACGGCTCGCACCAATGGCAGCGGGTTGTCGACGTCTGTCCTAGTCAAGGTTGAGCACACGCGCCAGGATAGGCCGCAGTCGGTCGATCGCGCTGGCGTCCATCGCATCCGGCGGTGTTGCGAGGGCGGACCCGAGCGCGGTGTGCGCCGGATCAATGTGGTCCTCGTCAATCTGCGAAAGCGCGACGGCCAGCGCTCGCTGTACCGTCTCGATGTTTTGCAGAAGCGTTTCAATGACGAGGTCGGAAGTGACATCGGCTTCATGCGAATGCCAACTGTCAAAATCGGTGACGTGCGCCAGCGAGGCATAGGCGATTTCGGCTTCCCGCGCCAGAAATGCCTCAGGCGCCGAGGTCATGCCGATCAGGTGGCAGCCCCAGGCGCGGAACAAGTGGCTTTCGGCCCGCGTGGCAAACCGGGGGCCATCTTCAACCAGAATGGTCGCGCTTCGATGCGCTGTTCCGCCGACCGCTTCGACGGCGTCAGCGATTACTGCACGGAGGTAGGCGCTGGTTGGATCCGCCACCGAGATATGCGCTACCAGACCGTCCTCAAAGAAGGAGCGCGGACGCGTCTGAATGGTGTAATCAATGATTTGATCAATCGTGGCGATATGCCCCGGCTCGTAATTCTCGTGCAGCGACCCGACGGCGTTCACAGCGATGATGAAGCGAACACCCAACTGCTTCAAGGCAAATATGTTGGCGCGGTACGGCAAGGTCGACGGCGACAGCACGTGCCCTTCGCCGTGTCGCGGCAGGAAGGCTATACGCTTGCCACCCAAGCTGCCGATGCGGATGACCCCGCTCGGCTTGCCAAAGGGCGTATCCATTTCTGCCGCGCCAAGGTCAGATATGGCCGGCATATTGTACAAGCCGGATCCGCCAATAACTGCTATTCGTACTGAATCCATCGTCCGCCTCCCTGCGGGTCAAACTCAAGGCCGTTTATGGCGAAGGGCGGCCCGGCGCTACATCGCCATATTCTCCCGATTCAGGTGGAGCCGATAGCGGTATTTGCCGATGCCGATCTCGTCGCCGTCGGTCAGAATCGTGCGGCGTACTATCGTCTCGCCGTTGAGCTGCGTGCCATTGCGGCTCCCCCGATCTTCCAGCCACCACTTGCTACCCTCCAGAACAATCCGCGCGTGATTGGCGCTGGCGAAATCATCTCTGATGACGACCGTGTTGCCCTCCGCCCGGCCCATGGTGACGATGGGCCGCAGCGAGCAGCGAAGGGCGTCGCCAGCCAGCGCAGGCTGCTCGCAAACGAGATAACCGCGCGACGCCAAGGCCGCGGCCGGCTGTTGAGCGGCGGCGCTGGCATTGCGCCAAATGATGACAAACAGCGCCAGCAAAAAGCCTGCCAGGCAAAGCCCCGCCAAGAGGCGCAGAAGAAAGATCGTGAGTTCAATGTTCACATTCCCGACCTAGCCCGTGGGCAGAATCTGTGTCGTTCCATCGCCAGCGGATTGCCCATTATCGTCCGTATAGACAAGCGTCGTGTGGCCGATAGCGATCACATCGCCGTTGCGCAGTCGATGCTCCGCCACGCTCTTGTCGTTGACGCGCGTTCCACCGCGGCTGTTGACATCAAACAGGGAGTAAAGGCCGAAGCGCCGGCGCAGCTGCAAGTGGTGGCGCGAAATATAGCCGTCAGCAATGACGATGTCGTTGTACCGCTCGCGCCCAACATTTACGACCGACTTTAGCAGGGGAATGACGCGCGCGTCGCTAACATGCAGCGAGGGATTCTGCGCTCTGCGCTGCGCAGCATCGTCAGCAACCGGCTGCATCTTGGCGGTCTCGCCGCTCATCGCCGAGACACGCTCGGCCGTAATAATCGCTTCGAGCGTCGTCAGCTTGTCGTTGGGCAGCAATTGGACGGTGGGGTTGGCGGACAAAATGAAGCCCGATTCTTCGCTCAAATCAACTATGAGCCGCGCCAGGCGTTGGGGAAGATCCGGGTATTCCGCCAGGAAACCTTGAATGTTAGACGGATTCATCTGCACCAGAAACTGATCTGGCGCGGACGGCCTGTCGCGTAAGGACTTCGGCGCGCTGGCGTTGTCCTCTATCGCTCGCAGCAGCAAGACGGCGATGTCGCGCGCGTCGATGGTACGGCGAAACAAGCGCATAAATGCGCCTTCAATCAGCGATTCAAGTTGCCATTCCAGCTTGTCTACCGGGTTGACGCTCATGCCTGCATTATAGACGCGTCGCCTTATGGGGCAAAGTGAGAAGACAGGCGGTGCACGGAAACAGGAACGCAGCCGAGCAGAAAAGTAGTCTGCTCAGCCGCCCATTCAGCCAGCTAAATCTTGTGGCTCAACTGCGTGGAACGTGATCAAGCCAGATGTCGAAGATCTCGACCCCTTCGTCGCGATCTTCGCGCAGGGACTCCTTCAGTTGCTGTACAGCCTGCTGCCGCGCGCGCTCCCGCTGCGAGTCCTGTTCGGCGCCGCTGCGTTCTTCTTTGCTGCGCACTTGCAGGACATGGAAACCGAACTCGCTCTCGACTGGCCCCACCAAAGCGCCAACTTCCGCCTCTTCAATGGCCTGCCGGAACTCCGGCACGTAGTTGCCAACGTAGGCTTCGCCCAGTTCACCGCCGCGCGCTCCGCTGCCCGGGTCGGTAGAAATGGCGCGCGCCAAGGCTGCGAAGGACTCGCCAGCGTTCAGCGCGTCGACCGCTGCTAATGCAGTCTCTTCGTCATCCAGCAGGATATGCCGAACATCAGCGTAGAGCAGCCCGGCATCGTCCGGAATCAGCGCAACAGCCAGCAGCGTCTCCAGCGCATTGCGTTCGAACAAGGAATTTAATGTATCATCGGCGACGCCGACGCGATCGAAATAAGCGCGGTAGTCGCGCTCAGCTTCAACGAAGTTGTCGCGAACTTCATCCGCGCTCAAGGTCGGCTCGACAACTGTCGGCTGTGGCGTAACCGCCGGCTCGTCGACCGTGGTGGTGGCGTCGATCTCGGCGGTAGCGTCGGGGTCAAGCGTTGCGGTCGGTTCGGGCGTTGAAGTTGGCGTTGGCGATACGAAGGGAGTCGGCGTGATAGTCGGCTCGGGCGTCGCCGTAGGCTCAACGCCGATCAAGGCCACGGCCGTCGGGTCAAAGCCGAAATAATCCTCGACCGCCTGGCGGAGGGCCTCATCATCGATGCCGACATTGCGCGAAGAGGCTTCCAGCGCCAGCAAGCGGTCATCAATCATGTCGTTCAGCACGCGCAGACCCAACTGGTCCGGCACGTTGACTTCATTGATCCAGGTGGAATAGGGTTCTTGCTGAGACAGCTGCTGAAGATCGATTCCCGAGTCTTGAATCTGGTTGAGTTGAAGCAGGAGCCGATTGCGTTCCAGCAACACCTCTTGGCGAAACTCGTGTACGGTTATGCCTTGGCCGTCAACCGTAGCCACCACCTGGCTGGGAATGATCAGCTGTTCAAAGGCGAATGCGATGGCCACTAGCAGGATCAAGACGCCAACGACGGCGACCACGCCCCGAATCACCCACTTCTGCAGCTCTTCCTCGCGCTCGGCGCGGCTCTTATAGGACGTCTCGTCCGCGCTCTGTGTGATGTTTTCGGCGCCGTCTGCCGCTACAGCCTGTCTACGCCGTCTGCGGCGTTTCGGCACGCCAGTCGTTTGAGACTTCTTCGACATGAATCCGCAAACTCCTCAATTGATATGCAGTAGACAGCGCGCTTCAGTTCGCCGGTTACGCGCCAAGCAATAGGCCGCTGCCTTGAGCAAGGGCCAGCGTCACTCTACGTAGGGCAGCAGAGCCAGGTGACGGGCCCGTTTGATTTCGCGCGCCAGCTCGCGTTGGCAGCGAGAGCAATTGCCGGTTTGACGCCGCGGTTTGATTTTGCCGCCCTCGTTCACGTAGCGTGAGAGGGTGTCAAAGTCCTTGTAGTCGAAGCAGCGCCCTTTGGGGCAATAGGTCGTCCGGCCGCGCCGTCCACGTCCGCGCCGACGCCAGTGGCCGCCGCGTCGTCCGCCGCCACGTCCGCCACCGCCACCGCCACCGCCACGTCCGCGGTCGGGAGCGGATCTTGAGCTTGTGCTTTCTTTCTTGGGTTCTTTATTTTCGCTCACGCTTCAAATTCTCCATTCATTTTCTGCATCGGTTTCCGGGCGCGCCAGGCGACGCGCATAGCAGCTCGGTCGCAACTCTCGCTGTGGACCTAGGCAGTGGCTTTTACTTCGCCTTCTTCCCGCACCAGCAAGTAGCGCAGCACAGAATCAAAGAGCTTGAGTTCTGTTTCCAATTCAACCAGGTGATCGGGCTGAATTGACGCCTTGATGAAAACGTAATGGCCGTCGCGTTGACCGTTGATTTCATATGCCAGGCGGCGCCGGCCGAACATTTTGCGGTCGACGCTTTTGACCACGCCATTCTCACCCATTTCGATGAAACTGATGACTTGGTCGATGGCTTGATTGACTTCTTCGTCTGAAGGCAAGATGCGGATAATGAACGTCAGTTCATAGTCTCTCATGAGTGTCCCTTTCCTCGGATCGTAGCCCCGCGTCTTCTTGCATTGCGGAGCGGAAAGCTGTGATTCAGTTGTAGGCCAGCTATGCTAGACTATTCCGGCGCTGAATGCAACGGTGGCTTCAGTCCCGCTCCTGCGCCGATTCGCGGGCCAGGCGCGAGCTGGCCAGGCAGAGCGCGACGATCAGCCAGAACCAGGTGATCGAAGACTGAAAGTCGAGGCGGAAGAAATACAGGTCGGCCACGGCATTGACCAGGCCGGCTATCAGCGCCGCATGGAAGCCCAGATGAATGGCGGCGAATTCCGGTTTCGTTTTGGCTACTCGCCAGGCGCGCGCGCCGTAGACCAGTACGCCGGACATAGCGATCAGGAAGATGACCAGCCCGGTCAAGCCGATCTGATTGGCCATCATCAGGTACATATTGGCGACATCGGCGTAAATGTCGATATCGGGCGTGCCGGTGAAACCCACGCCCACCAATGGGTAGCGCGCAATCAGGTTCAGCGAGTCCTTCCATTCGCCGAGGCGCATTTGCGTCGCCAGGTCCGCCCCTTGAAAGGCCTGGACCAGCCGATCGAGATAATCCTGGGTCTGCGGCAAGACGAGAAACAGGAGCGCGGCCAGCGCCAGAATCGGCAGCAAACGGCGGTAGCGGACGGTAGCGATAGCCAGCAGGCCGGCAAGCAGCGCCAGGAAGGACGCTCGCGAGGCCGTCAGAAGCAGCGCCAGAGCCACAAGCAGGAAAATCAGCAGGGTCAGCCAGCGCTGGCGGATGACCGGTCTCCTGGAGGCGATCTGTGGCGCGATGATGATTGCCGCGGTCGCCAGGATGCCGCCGAGCGCGTTGGGATCGACCCAGGTGCCGATGGCGCGTTCACGCAGGGCTGGATTGTCCTCGATGTAGCGGATGACGCCGCCGGCCGGATAACCTATGCGCGACAGCCGCGCCAGCAGGGCTTCAGCCAAATTATCGGGCGCCGCATAGAGCGTGATCGCTGACAAAGCTTGAGCGCCAATCGCCAGTAGAATTACCAGCGCCAGGCGCCGCAGCATCGCCGGACTGCGCAGCAGATCGACCAGGATGAAGACCAGACTGATGCTCAGAATCGTCTCGGCGAATTGGCGCAGCGTCGACGAAGTTGGTCCCGCATGGCGCAAACCCAGGGCGAAGGCCAGCACCAGCCACATCAGGTAGACCGCGATCAGCGCATGCGCCGCTGTCAGCTTGATGCCGCCGCGGCGTCCCGTCATCCACTGGCAGAGGTATACGAGCAGGAATCCGCCCAGCGCCAGGTCCAGCAAGGTCGGCGTGATGGCGATTTTGACAGGCAGAATCCCGAAAGGCAGCAGCAGTACGACGAGGACGATACCGTAAAGCGCAATCCGCACATCGGTGATGATATAAAGGCCTGCCAGCAGACCAAGCAGCGCCGCCGTCGTCAGCAGCGGACCCAGCAAAGCAATCAGCAAGCCGATGGCTGCGCCTGTTACGCCGACGCAGGTTCCGACTGCGATGGCATAGGTACGCCGATCCAGTTGGCTTATCCAAATGGTGACTGCATTTGCGCTTGGCACGGGCTATCTCCTGAGCAGAATCCGCAAAGCAAGAAGCGCCAGTCCAATCCAGGTGATCGCGCTAATGACCGCGCCGATGCGGTAGCTGTATGGCGAGAAGCGCAGCGTAAGCACATGTCGGCCAGCGGGCGCCTCAATCGCGCTCAGGCCGGCATAGGCGCGCAAGATGGGTACCGGCTCGCCGTCGAGGGCAGCGGTCCAGCCCGGATAATGCGGTAGGGACACCGACAGGAGAGCATTTTCCTCAGTAGCGACGTCTATGACAATCTCTTCGGGCGCGAAGGAGACAACACTTGCGCTTCCTCCAGCGGCCTTGCCGGGCAAGTTCAAGGTCGGCGCCTGCTGCACGACGAGTTTCTCCCGCTCGTCGTAGCGAATGTCGCCCATCAATTCCACTGCCCATTGTTCGTTGTCGACGACATCCGCTTCATAATAGAGGCGGGCAAAAGGACGAGGATTATCCAGACGATGCAGATACACGGCGCCTCGCTGATCCGCGCCCTGTCCTATTATCTGCGCGGGAACTGACAAGCGCTCTTGGCCGCTGAATACATACTTGACTGCGTATAGCTCCCACGACAATGGATTATCCACATAGTCGGCATAGATGATCAACAGCGGCGCCTTCAGCCAGAGCGGGCTGATGCCGCGGACATCCATCAGACCGTGAAGGCTGCCGTAATTGTCTTCCAGGCCGCGGAATCCGTCGACGCGAAAGGGCTGCTGACTTTCGTCATCCAGGACCTTTTGGACGAGCGGCGATGGTATCATACTGAGCTGTTCGTCGTGGGGCAGGGAATCATACACGGCGGGATGATCCATATTGACTGAGAACAGTTCGAAGGCGATGAGCGCCGCCATGGCCAGCTGATAAGTCAGCCGGCCGGGATCCGCCAGCAAGCGGCGCAGGAGGAGCAAAGCGACTAAACTTACCAAGGCGCTGCGCAGGGCGATGCTGAAGAGATCGCCCCAGGCGCCGGCGTCGGTAGTCCAGGCGAAGAATGCCAGAATCGCTATCCCGCTGACCAGCGCGGTGAAAGCGGCCCAAAGTCGAATCGCTCGCTTGCGGTACAGGTGATTGGGCCAGGTCGTCGCCGCGGCGATGCCCAAACCGGCCAGTACCGCTAAACTATTGGCAACGACAAAGGCTGCGCGTTCCTGGCCGCGAAAGAATCGCAAGCCGGGAACGAAGTTGTAAGTCAAAGCGTAGAAGGCGCTGTTTTCGCCCAGGCTGTGCAGCAGGCCCACCAGGGCCGCGATCAGCCAGAAGCGGCTGTCGCTCTCTTTGCGGAAGACGGCGACAGCGACGAAAAATAGCGCCGGCAAGCCCACGTATAGCGGAGACCATTGGCTGACCGAGCCGGGGAAGACAAACTGCACCATGTCCTTAATTGGGAATCCGTTGCCTTTGGCGGCAAAGCCCAATTCTTCGCGCGATGTCAACTGCAAGTACTCCAGGCCCGGGAGCAGTGTTACCGCTGAGACGCCAAATGCGATGGCCGACAATAGGCCCAGGCCACCGAGAAATTGTCGCCAGCCGACGCGCCTGGCGTAACAACGATAAGCCAGGTAAGCGGCGACCAGGTAGGTCAGGAACCAACTCGTCTGCGGATGCCCGGCCAGCCAGGACAGGCCCAGGCCGAAGCCCGCCAGCGCGATGAATCGCGGCGCGACCCGACCTGCGCGCGTCGCTTCCAAGACGCCAAGCGCGGCCAACGGCAGCCATATCGCCGCTTCCAACACAGCCAGCTGCAGGGGGGGATAACCGGTCGTGTAACCGCCGTAGCCGATGATTACCGCCGCGCAGAGGGCAGCCAGCGGACTGCGCGGATCAGCCAGCGTCAGCCGCCGAACGAAGAGATACATCAGCAGTGTGTACAGAAGCACATGGAGCGTCATCTCCATCTGCAAGGCGTTGTAGCTCCAGCCGCCGCCGAGCGCGCTGAGGCCGATGGTGAGCCAGCGCGGCGGATAGAAGACGGCAGCCTGCGTATCGGCGATGAAAGGCAGGCCGCCGTTGTTATAAGGATTCCACAGCGGAATCTCGCCTTGAGAGATGCGCTGGTACTGATAGGCGCCAAACGCGACAAATTGTCCCGAGAAATCGCCCTTTGCCAGCGACGCCTGGTCCGCAGCGATGGGCGTGAACAGGCGCCAGAAAAACAGCAGCCACAGCAAAAGCAGCGCAGCGACCGCGCGGGCATCCGTGTTGTGGAACAACTTATCCGCTCTATTCATCCGCATTGGCCGTCATAGACAGGATTGGTAGAAATCTATCGTGTCGCGCGTGATGCCTTCCCAGTCGAATTTCTTGCTCAAGCGCGCGGCGCCGGCGCGGAGGGCATTTATGCGTTTTGGCTCGGACAACAACTGCAAAACCGCATTTTCGATTGCTTCTGAGGAACGAGGCTGCGTCAGCCAAAGGTTATCGCCGTGGGCAAAACTTGGCGCCGCAACGACCGGTTGCGTAGTTATTATGGCACAACCTTGGTGGAGCGCCGCGATCAAGCTGCTGCGCCGAAAGGAGGCGCCGTCCACATATGGCAGCGCGATGAGATCGACTGCGCCGAGCCAAGCCGCCACATCAACGTCGGGCAGATAGCCCGTCCAATGCACAGCATCCTGCAAGTCTTGCTGACGGATGCGATGGTCCAAGGCGAGCAGGTAGCGGCTATCCGCGCCGTCGTCAATCGTATTGCTGCGCGCGCCAATGAATATCAGCCGTACATTTTTTCCGCTGTTTCTCAAGCGCGTCAAGGCGTCAATGAGGTAGTCCACGCCCTTGATCGTCTGGACAAAGCCGAAGTGTCCCAGCAGCAGACAGTCGTCGTCGGCGCTGAGTCGCCGGCGGCGGGCCGCGCGCTCCGATGCTGAGAGCGCTCTGCGTTTAATACTGCTGCCGATGGGGATCATCCGGCAAGGCGACAAAGACTTCAGCCTGCTTTCGTCCTCGCGATTGGTGGCGATCACGCCCCGAGATGCCCGCGCCAGCCGCAAAACAATCCAATCACGCAGCGGGCCCGCTTTGGGGAAGAGGTAGGGAAAGCGCAGATCGTGAAACGTGGTAACCACCGGCACACCGATAGTATCCGGCAAGAAGTGAATAAAAGGCGACATGTCGAATGCTGCCGTCTGAAATTGTAGATTGACAAGATCGACGCCACAGCGCCGCGCCCAGCGTCGAATCTGGAGGGTGCAGCCGGCGCCCCAATTGCGGACCGTGTCGAGCGGCAGTCGCTCGTCAGCGGAACCGGCGCGGCTCAAAACAAAAACATCGTGGCCTTGCTCCTGCATGTTGTTCGCAAGAAGTCGCGTGAAGTCGCCGACCCCGCCGGGCATAGGCGGAAATTCTCCGCTGATCAGACCGATCTTCATCCCTCGGCCCTCAAGCCACTCTGGAGAACACGCCAATACTGACGGACGCGCTCGGCTCTTAGATCGCGTTTATGGCCCAGCGCGCCTTTGAAGGATTCGAGCGCCAACTGCCAGGCGAATTGCAGCAGCAAGACGGTCCGCAAAAATACATAGTGGCCAAACCCGTGATGTTTGCGGAAGTAGCGCAATTTGCTGGTATGAAAATGGATCATGGTCTGCGCCGCGACTTGCTCGCTGCTCTTGCCGCCGTGATGAGTGATGATCGCGCCCCCGTGGTAGGCGACCTGCCAGCCTGCCCTCTTGGCGCGGCGGCAGTAGTCCAGCTCTTCGGAGTACATGACGAAGGCTTCGTCCAGCCCGCCGATGTCGCGATACACTTCGCGCCGCAGGATAAGCGCCGAACCCTGCACCCAGTCGACCATGATGATGTCCTCATCGTCAGTTTCGAGCATCCGGTAATCGCGCTCGACGCGGGAGGGCGCCGCCCCCGCCAGCCAGGTACTTTCGAAGATGCCGGTCATCAGCGTGGGAAAGCAACGGCGCGTAGACTGATGGCTGCCGTCGCTGTTAAGCGTTTGCGGCCCGGCTATGCCCACTGTGGGATTGTCCTGCAAGTATTCGACCAGCGTGCCGAGCGAGCTGCGGCTGACTTCGGTGTCTGGATTGAGCAGCAGGAGGAAGTCGCCTTGCGCCTGCGCCAAGCCGATATTATTGCCGCGCGTGAAACCGACATTCTCGGCCTGCGCCAGCAGCCTGACCGCGGGATACTTCTCGCGCGCCATGGCGACGCTGTCGTCTTGGCTGGCCGAATCCACAACGATGATCTCGAAACTGCCTGGCGGGAGATCGGCGGCGTAGATGCTCGCCAGACAGCGATCCAGCAGTTCTTGAACATTCCAGTTCACGATGATGATTGACAAGCGCGCCATAAATAGGTCCGTCTTAATGTCACGCTAGCAGCAGTTTAGCAGGCTTCGGGCGAATTCGTGAGCGGAAGCGGCAGCGTTCAAGGCAAGGCAAAGAGTCGCTCGGCATTCGAGGTTGTCTGCCGCGCCATGTCGTCTGCCGTCACGCCCTTCACTTCAGCCAGCCGCGCGTTGATATAGCGAACATAGCCGGGTTCGTTGCGTTTGCCGCGCCGCTGCTGGGGCGCCAAAAAAGGACCATCGGTTTCGATGAGCATACGGTCGGCGCGTACGTCAGCGGCGATTGCGCGCAGTTGGTCAGCGTTCTTGTACGTGATTGGCCCGGTGAAACCGAGGTAGAAGCCCAACTCCAGCGCGCGCTGCGCCACGTCGGCTGAAGCGGAAAACGAGTGCAGAACCCCCAGCCGCTGATTAAGGCCCGGCGGAACAGAGGGCGCCCAGGCATCCAGGATAGCCATGAGGTCATCGGCTGAGTCCCGGTTGTGCAGGATGACTGGCAGCTGCAATTCCGCCGCCAACTCAAGTTGCAACTCCAGCGCGCGTTGCTGCTTCGCTGGCGGGCATTTGTCCCAATGATAGTCCAGCCCGATTTCGCCGATTGCAACCACCCGCTTGTGGCGCGAAGAGGCGCGCAGCTCTTGCAGCATGCTCGGGCTGAAGTCGCTGCAGCTGTTGGGGTGGATGCCCACCGCAAGGTACAAGCCCGCGCAGCGATCCGCCAATGCCAGCGCTTGCTGACAGCTCTCCAGATCAATCGCCGGGATGATGATCCTGTCTACGCCAGCCTCGCGCGCGCGCCGCAGCACATCATCACGATCCTCGTCATAAGCGTGAAAGTTTAGGTGGCAATGCGTGTCAATCAGGCGCGGCGCCGACATCAAATGACCAGGTTCGGATTATCGCGCAGCTTTTTGAGGTCCGCTTCGACCATCATGCCGATCAGCTCTTCAAAGCTCACATCGGGCTGCCAACCCAAGAGGCGCTTGGCTTTCGCTGGATCGCCAACGAGCAGATCGACTTCCGCCGGGCGCATGAACGCCTCATCCTGCACGGCGTAGTCACGCCAGTTCAAGCCGACATGGCCAAAGGCGACTTCCAGCAGGCGCTCAACCGAATGGGTCTCACCGGTGGCGATGACAAAATCATCGGGCTGGTCTTGCTGCAGCATCAGCCACATGGCGCGCACGTAATCGCCCGCGTAGCCCCAGTCGCGCTTCGAATCCAGATTGCCGATGCGGATTTCATTCGCCATTTCAAGTTTGATTTTGGCGGCATGATAGGTCACTTTGCGGGTGACAAACTCCATGCCGCGGCGGGGCGATTCGTGATTAAAGAGGATGCCGCTGCAGGTGAACATATCGTAACTCTCGCGATAGTTCACCGTGATCCAGTGCCCGTAGACCTTGGCGACGCCGTAGGGACTGCGGGGATAGAAGGGCGTGCTTTCCGCCTGTGGCACCTCGCGGACTTTGCCGAACATTTCGCTGCTTGAGGCCTGATAATAGCGAATTCCGGGATTCACCGTGCGAACCGCTTCCAGCAAGCGCGTCACGCCCAATCCGGTGATGTCCCCGGTAAAAACCGGCTGATTCCAGGAGGTCGGCACAAAACTCTGCGCCGCCAGGTTATAGACTTCATCCGGCTCTACCGTACTGATCGCCGTAATCAAACTGGACAGATCGCCCATATCGCCTTGAATCAGATTGAGTTGGTGCTGGATGTTCTGGATGCGTTCATAACGCACCGTGCTCGTGCGCCGCACCATGCCATAGACTTCGTAGCCTTGGCTCAGCAGAAATTCGGCCAGGTAGGATCCGTCTTGCCCGGTAATACCGGTGATCAGCGCTCGTTTCGTCATCGGCAGTTTTTCCTTAGCCTTGTTCTCCACGTTGGCGGCAATCCGCCAGCACATCTTGCAGCGTCTCCTCAAACGACAGCGACGGCCGCCAGCCGGTGTCGCGCCGCAGCTTGCCGGAATCGCCGCGGATTTCCGGCACGTCCACCGGTCGCAGGCGCGCCGGATCGACGCGGATCTCGATTTCTATCTCGCTCAGGTCAAGCAGAAGATCCAGCAGCTGTTCAATGCTGTGAGCCAGGCCGGATGCCACATTATAGGCTTGGCCGGGCTGGCCCTTCTCAACGATCAGGCGGTAAGCGCGTACGATATCGCGCACGTCGGTAAAATCCCGTTTTGCCGTCAGATTGCCAACATTTATAACCGCCTCGCGCTGACCTTCCTCAATGCTGGCGATCTGCATAGCGAAGGCGGGCGCGACGAAGCGGCTGTTCTGCCCCGGGCCAATATGATTAAAGGGGCGCGCGCGCATAATCGGCAGATCGTGGCTGAGATGATACTGCAATCCCAGCATGTCTTGCGCCACTTTGCTAACGCTGTAGGGATTCGTAGGTTGAATGGCGCTATCTTCGTCCAATGGCAGCTGATCGGCTGAAACCTCGCCATATATTTCGGCCGAGCTGACAATCAAGATGCGCGGGCGCAGATTCAGATCAATACAGGCTTTGATGATATTCAACTGCGACAGGATGTTGTTTTCCAGCGTTTCCCAAGGCGCCTCAAATGACCGTGGTACAAAAGCCTGAGCCGCCAAATGATAGACAGCATCAGGACGACAGTCGGCCAGCAGATCGCGCGTCTGCGCTTGATCTTTCAAGTCAATCAGCCGATTGTCGCCGATTGCCGGATGCACGGCCTCGCTTTCAAACAGGGTCGTGCCAAAGAGTTGCGCATCGGGCTGCGCGTGACCCAGATGAGCCGCCAGGTGATTGCCGACGAATCCGCCTGCGCCAGTGATTAAGACACGCAAAGCGCACACCCTCGGCCTGTACCCGCGACCATCGCTGAGCGCGGTGCAGTTCGGCGAATTATCGACTTGGCGCCTGCGGATTGGAACAAGGTGATTCCCGACCTACTGACAAGGGGTAACAGCGACATTATAGACCAAGCGCCAGGCGCTGCCAGTCGAAACACAGCGACGTCTATATTCTGCGCCGGTTTGAGTAAGTTCGGTCGAGCAAATGCGGGCGAATCCCGGTTGCGCCGGCTTAGGCGCCTTGGTCAGTGAAACGCGGCAACTGACCGTCCAGGAAGGCGCGCGCGTACTGTCGACCATTCATGCTTAGAATCAGGTAGTCGCCCGCCACCCAGCCGATTTCGCCTTCATAATTGACCTTGTACCAGCCTCCGCTCTCGGTTACGCCGTCAAGATACATTTGCATGCCGCGCGGAATCAGCGCCAGCGATTCCGATGTGGCATCCGGAAAGCGCCGCAAGTGCAGAGCCGAGTCAAAGTTGACATTCACCTCGCCCACGATGCCGGACATCGGACGATCGGATTCGTCCGATTCGCTTGGGTCAGCTGGCTGGATCACGCCAGTTACGCCTTCGCCAATTACGCGCACTGCTGACGGATCAAGCTCTCGCAAGGATTCTGCTAGAGCCGGCTTGCCATTGAGGAGAAGCTGGATAAAGTCCATGCTGGCCCAGCCAGTTACCAGGTTGCCTTGGGGAGACTCATATCTTACGTAGGCCCATTCTCCGGCGGCGTCCAGGCCGATGAATCCCAGGACCGAGTCGGCAGCAACTTGTGTGAGGACTTCTGTGCTGGCGCCGTTGCCAATGCGCAGATTGAGAAAGGCGCCCGGATCGAGCCCATAGACGCGGGCGGAGACGTGTTCAGCCAACGATGGCGGACGGATATCCGTGTTTGAGGCGCCGCCCAGCTGGTCCTGCCCTACCGGCGCCAGACTTGCCAGCCGCTGCGGCTCGCCTTCGTGGTCAAAGACCTGGAGGTAGAAGGCGTTCACCCAACCGAATAATGCGCCGCCATCGGGAGTCACGTAGACGACGAACAGCCAGGTATCGTCCGCCGGCAGATCCTGATATGGCAGCAGCTCCGCGGCTGGGTCCGCCGTGAAATCGCGCAAATAAACGGGCAAGAGATTCAGACCGTCACGATCGATATCGGCGGGCGCGCGCCGGCCAAGCACCAGCAGGTCGCTAGCCGCCGGCAGCAAACCGAGGGACATAGCGTCGCTGGACGGGTATTGGCGAACGTGCAAAGCCGAATCCGGATTTACGACGACGATGGCGTAAGGCGCTACGCCGGAAATTCCGTTTCCGGTCACAACCAGATTATTTATCTCAGCAGCGGCGGCCTCTTCCGGCTTGACCGCGGTCTCCACCGGCTCATCGTATTCAGCCGGCATCGTTTGCGATTCCGCGGCGGTTTCAGTTTCGGGGCTTTCATCCGCCTGTTCTTCGACGGCAGGCTCAAGCTGGACAGCCTCTTCCACTGGCGATGCTTCGGTATCTAGATCTGGTTCTTCCTCAGCCGCTGCCGATATAACAGTTTGCTCTTCAAGCTGCTGCTCTGCTGCAGGCCCCGTCTGCGCGTCCTCCGCTGCCGGCATGGGTGTCATCGCTGGCGCCTGGCGCTGCAAACTCGTCTCCGCGATTAGCAGGCGCGGCGCCGAGAATGCCCCGCCGGCCAAGGCGATCAAATTGTAATACGCGCCGCCGGCAAAGTGACGCGCGGGCACGTCTATCGCGCCACGATCGTCGCCGATATCGAGGTGGACGGTCATTGATTGCGTACCGGGCACGATCTTGGCTGCATCGCCCGCCTCGCCAAAGGGCACGTTGAAGGCGGCTATCGCGCCGCCCTCCAGCTGCAAGTGGCTGACGACGCTGCCCGGAATAGCATTAATCAAGCTGACAACCGCCGAAGACTCATCGACTTTGTGAGCAGAATCGCTGAAGCTGCGCATTGTCAAACCTGAGTTCGAGCCCATGACAGCAAGAGTGCTTAGTTGCCCGGCTCGAATATTCATCTGCTCTGACATGATCTCCGCCGGGCCAACAAATAGGGCAATACGCTGAGGGCCGCTGGGCAGCGCGATGTGCTGGGATGGCGCAGCGAAGGACAGCGCGGGCAGAATGAGCTGGTCGTTAATGCGAACGTCCAGTGGCGCGGCGCCTGCGACCGCATGTACAAAGCGGATTCTGCCGCTGTCGACGCCGCCTTCGGTCGCGCTCGCTAGCGAGAGCAACTGCGGCTCCTCTTGCCCGCCATGAATGATCAGTAGATGGCTGGTTGCAGCCGCCAGCGCGGCTTCGAATCGCGGACTAGCGGCTTCCGTGCCGCTTTCAGTCGAGTGAAGTGAAACTTCGTAGCTGCCCGCGTCAACTTCATGGGGCCCGTCCCCATCACCAGACGCAAGCTCGTCGCGCGCGATCTCACCGTCGTTGGCCGAGGCCAGCGCAACTGTCACGTCTGTCTGGCTCGCGTTAAACAGCGAGAAGCGAGCCCTTCCGAATGCGAGCTCGCTGAGATCATCAGCCGCAATGTGGACTCGGCCGTCTGCGCGGGACGACAGAATCAACGCAGCGGATTCCGCATCCAGCGAAAGCGTGTTGTCAAGCAGTTGGACGGATGTCGTAGCCAGATTGGCGGTGAGTTCGACCTCGCCCGCTTGTACGCCCATGTAAGCCGTTGCGCTGCCGTAGGCCACATCGGTGGCAACTAGCTCGCCATTTACGAAGACGTCCAGAGCCGGGCTGCCGGGGTCGACGTGGACGAAGCGGATTTGCGCCGAGTCTTGCCCTGTCGCCGGCAAGGCGGTCATTACTTGCGACAGAATGGCCGCAAGAATGACAATTATGATTCGGATAGATTTCATGCTCTCCAATCCTGCGCGCGCCATGAATTCAACACGTCAACCCGTGTCAGCGCATGAGGATCGGCGAAATGGGCGTTGCGCGCCGCACGCAGAAAGGCGAATCAAGTGCCTTCCTGCCACTGATTGAGGTACGCTTCTTGCTGATCGGTCAGTTCATCAATGCTGACGCCCATGGCCACCAGCTTCAGGCGTGCGATCTCCATGTCGACATCAGCTGGTATAGTATAGACTTGCGCGGAAAGTTTTTCCACATTACGAATCATATACTCGGCGCCGAGGGCTTGATTGGCAAAGCTCATATCCATTACTGAGGCCGGATGGCCCTCGGCCGCGGCCAGGTTTATCAGCCTGCCCTCGCCCAGAATATAGATGGATCGTCCGTTAAGCTTGTACTCCTCAACGAAGGGGCGGACGATCTGGGGGACGGCGTCGGCCATGTTTTGCAGCGCCTCCAGATTGATCTCGACATTGAAATGTCCGCTGTTGCAGACGATGGCGCCGTCTTTCATCAGCGCGAAGTGATGGCTGTCGATGACATTGATGTCGCCGGTCGCGGTGACAAAGATCTCGCCGATCTCCGCCGCCTCTTCCATTGGCATAACACGATAGCCGTCCATGACGGCTTCCAGCGCGCGCAGCGGATTGACTTCGGTGACGATCACGTTGGCGCCCAATCCAGCGGCCCGCATGGCGATGCCACGGCTGCACCAGCCGTAACCCGCCACGACCACCACGCGGCCAGCCATCAAAATGTTGGTGGCGCGTATGATGCCGTCCAGCGTACTCTGGCCAGTGCCGTAGCGGTTGTCGAAGAGGTGTTTGGTGGAGCTGTCATTGACGGCGATTACGGGGAACTCTAACGCGCCGTCATTGGCCATGGCGCGCAGCCGGATCACACCGGTGGTGGTCTCTTCGGTGCCGCCGACAATTTCGTCCAGGACTTCACGCCGGTCTTTATGAATGGTGCCTACCAGATCAGCGCCGTCGTCCATGGTGATATGCGGCTTGTGATCGAGCGCGGCATGTATGTGCTGATAGTAGGTCTCGTTGTCTTCGCCTTTGATGGCATAGACCGGAATTTCGTCATTGGTGACCAGCGAGGCCGCGACGTCGTCTTGCGTCGACAGCGGATTGGAGGCCGTCAGCACAACATCAGCGCCGCCCGCCTGCAAGGTTTGCATCAGATTTGCGGTCTCGGTGGTGACATGCAGGCAAGCCGAGACGCGTAAGCCCGCCAAAGGTTTCTCGGCCGCAAATCGTTCGCGTATCTGCTTCAGCACCGGCATTTCCTGCCCGGCCCACTCGATGCGGTAGCGCCCCCCGGTGGCCAATTCGAGGTCTTTGACGTCGTGTGCAATTGCCATGTTGTCTCCCAGACTTTGCTTCGATCGGCGCCGCTTTGCCCAAACGCAGGCATTCTAGCACAATTGCGGATAGCTGTCGTGAATCATGTCGCTGAACGTGAATACGCAACGCTCTACAGCAAGGAATCCAGCAGGCCGCCGTCATCCGCCAGGCTGCGAAAGCGCTGAACGAAGTCCGCCATGGTGAAATTGTGGTTCTGAGTACCTACGACTTCGAGTACGTAAGTAGCATTCAATGCGCCGATCTGCGCCGACAGTTTCAGCGGAAAGCCCTGGCTCATTCCCAGGATAAGCCCGGCGCGATAAGCATCGCCGGCGCCAGTGGGATCGGCAATCGTCCGCGGCGCAAAGGACCCGACCTCTATTACTTGGTCGCCCTTATAAATCTTGGAGCCTTTTTCGCTTTCGGTGATGATGACGATTTCGGCTCGCTCGCGCAGATCGTCGAGCCCCAGCCCGGTCTTTTCGTAGATAATTCGAGCTTCATAGAGATTCACGACCAGCACATAGGCGCCCTGCATGCCACGCGCCAGCTCGTCTCCGTTCAGGCGCGCAACCTGCTGCCCGGGGTCGTACATAAACGGCAGGTCGCGCTGGCGGCATTCATCGCATAACCGGACCATGGCGACTGGATCGTAAGGGGAAATGACCACCAGATCCGGCTCGTCGTCCGTCACATCCGCGATGCTATAGTCACGGCCGCGGTTCATGGCGCCGCCGTAGAAGAAAGCCAATTGGCTGTTATCGACATCGGTGTTGGAAAAGAAGGAAGCTGTAAATACGTCGTCCAGTTGAATCACCGTGCCGCAATCGACGCCGTTGCTTTCCAGCCACTGCCTGTAGTCGCCGAAGTCTTGCCCGGCCGTGCCCAAGAGCTTCGGCCTCATGCCTAGCTTGGCCATGCAGAAGGCAATGTTGGCTGCTGTGCCGCCCCAGTGCTTGGTCATGTCATCAACCAGGAAGCTGAGGCTCATATCGTGCAATTCGTCAGAGAGGAAATGCTCGCGGAACTTGCCGGGGAAACGCATCAAGTAGTCGTAGGCGATGGCGCCGGTAACCAAAGTTTGCATCGCTGATGTCCGTGGACTGCAAGGCGGATAAGTCAAGGCGGCATTATAGCGCAGAATGGAAGCGCGACTACGGACGATCCGCCCAGGCTAAACTTGCTCGCCGGCCACCGCGCGCCGCAAGCTCTCGACGTAGGGCGCCCGAGCGATGCCGTTCTCGGTCACTATACCGCTGAGATAGTGATGCGGCGTGATATCAAAGGCTGGATTAAGCGCCTTGAAATGGGCCGGCACGATGGGATTGCCGTAGGGGGTCGTTACTTCGGCGGGGTCACGCAGTTCGATTGGAATCAGCTCGCCGCTGCTCAAGCTCAGGTCAATGGTCGAAGTCGGCGCGACCGTATAAAAGGGAATCTTATGCGCCTGGGCCATGACCGCCAATTGGTAGGTGCCGATTTTGTTGGCGAAGTCGCCGTTGGCCGCCACCCGGTCAGCGCCCACCAAGATGATACTGACCTCGCCCTGCTGCATATAATAGCCGGCTGCGGTATCGGGGATGATGTCGTAGCTGACGCCCAGTTGTTCCAGCTCCCAGGCGCTGAGCCGGGAGCCCTGCAAGCGCGGCCGCGTCTCATCAAGCAGAACATGGAAGTCTTTGCCGGCTTCATAGGCCGCGCGAATGACGCCGAGCGCGGTGCCATAATCGACCGTAGCCAGGGCGCCGGTATTACAATGGTGGAGCACTGTGGCGCCGTCGGCAATCAAGCTGGCGCCCAGCGCGCCCATGCGGCTGTTGATGCGGACGTCGTCATCGGCGATCTGTTGCGCCGCCGCCAGCAGAATTTCGCGAATATCATCCGGGCTGTTGAATTCGCCGCTGTCGGCGATGTCCTGGAGTTTATTCACCGCCCACGCCAGGTTGACTGCGGTAGGGCGCGCAGCCTTAAGCAAGTCGCCGGCGCGCCTCAAGTCGTCGATCAGCGCATCAACGGAAGCCGCTTCGCTGTTTTGCGCCGCCAAAGCCATACCGAAAGCCGCCGACGCCCCGATGGCGGGCGCGCCGCGAACGGTCATATTGCGTATGCTCTCGGCGACCGCTTCGACCGAGTCCAGAAGCACGTGTTCCAGCTTCCAAGGCAGAGCGCGCTGGTCGATCATCTTGACCGCGCCCTGCTCCCATTCCACGCTGCGCATTACGCTTGTCCTCGCAGTGCTGCGACGGCCTTGCCCGAATATGCGCCCAAAGGTCTTAGCCGCCGGCTTCCTGCACCAGGATAGCCAGCTGATCGAAGTTGGGTTGCTGCCCAAATCGCGTTCGTTGCAGCGGGCCGTTGCCGTAACTTACAAATACGGTTGGCGTGCCGGTCACCTGGTACTGATTGGCGAGCTGGATGTCCTTGTCGATCTGCACGGCGTCCTGCGTGCATTCCAGCAGATCGGTATATGACATATCCATCATTTCGGCGAAGGTGCGGGAGGAGGCGTCGCTGAAGCTGCGGGCGCTGGCGATTTTGTAGAGCGCGTCGTGCGCGTTCCAGAATGTGCCCGGGCGCAGCGTTTCAGAGCATTCCGCCAACTGTCCGGCCAGGCGCGAGTAGCCGGCATGCACGACAGGCAGCATGCGATACTCAAAGCGCGCGCGGCCGGTGGCGACGAACTCGTCGATAAACTTCTCGGTAGTCGCTTTGTAGCGCTGGCAATGGCCACAGAGAAAGTCCTCAAAGGCGATGACTGTGATCGGCGCATCAGGCTCGCCCAAAACGAAACCGCCATCGTCTTGACGCGCCTGCGTGATTTTAGAGTAATCCGCCGTCAACTCGCTGAAGGAGCTTTGGCTGGACAGCACAACGAAGGCGATGGCGACGATAACAGCAACTACGATTACGCCGCCAAGAATCAGCCGATTGCGCTGTGGCATGCTTTTGGTCTTTTGCGTCACGATCAATTCCCTCGGTTAACTTACATTTCTTGTTTTGAAACGATTGATTCATTGTCGCTCTACACAAATCGTACAAACCAAATGCCTTGACGTCAATTCTCGACCGGCCTGCCCGCCCGCGAATAATCGACCGGCGACATGATGTATAATAATCGTGACGCCCGTCTCTCCGGCGGCATATCAAGGAGCGTGGTCAGATGAGAATGATCGACCTGATTGAAAAGAAACGCGATGGCCAGCCCTTGAGCAAAAGCGAAATCCGCTTCTTTATCAATGGATTCACCGCCGGCGATATCCCCGATTACCAGGCGTCTGCCTTGTTGATGGCGATCTTCTTCCAAGGCATGAATCGCGCCGAGACCGTCAATCTGACCATGGCCATGGCGGAATCCGGCGACCTGCTGGACTTGTCGGACATCACCGATTACGCCGTCGACAAGCATTCCTCCGGCGGCGTCGGCGACAAGACCTCGTTGGTCGTACTGCCGCTGGTGGCGTATTTTGGCGTGCCCATCGCCAAGATGAGCGGTCGCGGATTGGGATTCACCGGCGGCACGCTGGACAAGCTGGAATCAATCTCGGGCTATAACGCCAATTTGTCCGAGGCTGAGTTTCGGCGCATTGCGCGTGAAACGGGAATTGTGCTGGCCGGGCAAAGCAAATCGATGGCGCCTGCCGACGGCCTTATCTACGCGCTGCGCGATGTCACCGGCACTGTCGCCAGTTTGCCCTTGATCGCCAGCAGCATCATGAGCAAGAAGCTGGCTGCCGGCGCCAGCGGCATCGTACTCGATGTGAAAGCGGGCATTGGCTCCTTCATGAAAACACCGGACGAAGCGCGAACGCTGGCGACTGCCATGGTCAGGATCGGTGTTGATGCCGGCCGCGATATGGTCGCCCTGCTCTCCGATATGAATCAGCCGCTCGGCGCGGCGGTGGGTAACGCGCTCGAAGTGTCGGAAACGGTACAGACCATGCGGGGCAAGGGCCCGGCTGACATCCATAACCACTGCGTGGAGATAGCTGCTCACATGTTGCGCCTGGCCGGGCAAGGCAAAAGCCGGACGGACCTGGCCGAAGCCCGCAAGGAAGTTGACCGCGCGCTGAGGTCCGGCGCCGCCTATGAATCCTTTGGCCGCATGGTCGCTGCTCACGGGGGAGACCTGCGACAGATTGAGGACCTGAGTCAACTGCCGCAAGCCAAGCTGCGTTACAGCCTGCTGGCGCGTGATTCCGGGCATGTGGCCACGGTCGCGGCGGACAAAGTCGCCTGGGCGGCATTGGCCCTGGGCGCCGGTAAAGCGACCAAAGAAGACGTGATCGACCATGCCGTGGGGATAGAAGTCCATATCAATGTCGGCGACGAAGTCGCAACCGGCGACCTCTTGATGACCGTGCATGCTAACGACGATGGGCGCCTGCAGGCCGCCCTGGACCTATTGGCGGGGGCAGTCGAGTACAGTTCGGCGCCAGTGCCGCGCTTGCCGCTATTTCATGGCGTCGTCGATGGCAAAGACATGTAACTCGCTGTTTCGAACCTCAGCAGCAGCGCGTGCCGGAACTCAGCAGCCGTTTTGCAGATGCTCTTCGAAAGTAATGGCGAAGTTGTGGTAATGCGAGCCGTCGCAGGCGGCGCGAAAATAGAAGTATTCGGAATGCTCGGGGTAAACGGCGGCCTGGATGGCGGATAGTCCCGGGCTGGCGATCGGCCCCGGCGGCAATCCGCGATTGAGGTAGGTGTTGTAGGGGGAAATCACATCGCGGTAGTCTGCGCGCGTGATTTGGGGCCACCAGGTTCCGCGCGCGCCTTGAATGCCGTATTGCACGGTCGGGTCGGCCTCCAGGGCCATGCCGATGTCCAAGCGATTGCGGTAAACGCTGGCGATGAGGGCGTGCTCGTCGCGCCAAACGGCTTCACGCTCGACGATCGACGCCAGCGTTACTATCTGATATAAATTAAATCCATGCTCCAACGCGGCATCGCGCAGCGAATCGCCGACGCGTTCGCGGAACGCGCGCAGCAAGGTATCGCGCAATGTCAGCGCCGCGATATCAGGCGGCAGCTGATAGGTATCGGGGAACATAAATCCTTCAAGCGAGGCGCCCTCGGGTATGCCTGCCCAGGCGGCAAAGGCGGTCGGCAAGTCCGCGGCCTCGCCGACCAAGAGCAAGAATTCCGCGCCCGTGAAGTCAAACAGCGCGTTTTGGTCGACCAAGTCTGCCAATTCTTCAATCCGCGCGCCTTCCGGCAAACGAAAGGAAATAAAGCTTTTGCTGGAATCCGTCAGGATCTCCGCGATCTGCCTGATGGACTGGGTCTGATTAAGAAAGTACACGCCCGCCTCAAAGCGCCGATCGTAGCCTGCAACGCGCGCGTAGTCGATGAATAGATCAGCGTCGCGAATGAGCGCCTGCTCAAAGAGAGCCGCGGCGATTGTGCCGGCCCCGGCGCCCGGCGCGATGCGAAATCGGACGGGCTCCACATCGCTGCTGAACGGGGCGTCAAGTTCCGCCCCCCGGTTGGCCAGCTGAAGGCGCAGGACGAGGTTCTGGGCTGTGAATACGATCTGTCCGTCCGTGGCGATGTAGGCGCCAACCGCAGCCAGACCGACCACAAGTACAAAAACTACGAGTCCCAGCAAGAAGCCTTGCATCGCGCGTTGCAACAGCCGCGCCTTTACCGCCCGAATCGGGCATTCGTTTTCATGGTCAGCAGATTCCCGGTAACGCGCATCTACTGCCTAGGATTGCGTCGCCACAATCGACCTGGATGGATCGGCCAGCCGGCTGCTGATCTGCGCCCAGTCCAATTCGCGCGTGATGGTGATCCATGTCCGCCCCGGCTTGAGCAAGATAGGCTCGCCGTCCGGGAAGATCAGTTGCAGCGCCTCGCCACGGTTTTGGCTGCGCCGCCACCAAAATCCCTCATAAAGCATGCCATCGCGCAGTACGTAAGCCGGGCCCCGCCCCCACAGCGCCAGCTCATACGATTCGTCGATCGCGCCATGCGCGAATAAGTCGGGACGCCGGTTGTGAACAACCTGTATGACCACAAGGTTGTCCGCCACCAGCTGTGAGTTATCGACGGCGTCCAAGTGTGGAATCCCGTCCGAATAACGCAGGTAGCGCCGGCTGACCTCGTCGTACTGCCAGCGCACGTCGGTTCTGTCGTACCATTTGATGTACAGGTCGCGGGCTTCGGTCCCGCCCTCATTGGGCCGCAAGCTGAATGCGAAACCGTTGGCGCGATAGCCGATATTCAGATTGCGCCTGGTGGCCAGCTGCCACATTTGCCGCGTATCGCCAAACATCGTGTGTTCATAGCCACGGTCGCTGAAGGTCGCATCGCGACAGAAGCCAGCGTTGTCGCAGTTGTCGCCGAGAGATGGAGACAGCAGCAGCGGGCGATAATTCGCGTTGATATAAATGTTGTGGATGGGGCCGCTGGTGCCGGAATACGCCAGCAGCGCGGCATACATGCTGATTAGCTCAATATCCAGCAGGCGCGCGCTCCTTACCGATCCGACTTGCTCCGGCGCGTTGTTGCGGTAAAGCGCGGCAAATCGCGTCACACCGCCTTCCGCCTCGTACTCGTATACGAGGTCCGCCAGATTGAGCCCGTGCTGCGGGCGCACTTTGGGCGGCCAGTTGGAGACCTTCACGATCAGATTGCGGCGGCTCATCGCTTCGTCGCTGGGGTAGGCCAGTCCAGTCAAGGGATTTACGCCGGTTGGATAATCCCAAGGACCAACCTCCATATCGGGCGCGGCAAGATAAGTCTTGGCGATTGCAGTGCTGATGATGGCGGGGGATTGCAGCCATTCGCGCGGCGTCGCCGTTGCAACAGCGGGCGTCGGACGTCTGTCTTGCCCGCTGCTCATGCCGGTCAGCAGCGGCAGGCCAATGACCATTACAAATAACCCGAGAAAGATCGACCATTTATGTTGACGCATCGGGCCTCGTATTCGCGCTTCAAATTACACACCGCGGTTAGTATAGGAAAGCTGCACTGCCTTCGACAAGGCGCAGTAAGTATAATAGGGCGAATCGTAGCCAAAGCATCGGATAGCAAGGGACAGCAATGGAGCGCGGCCGCCTGCTTATTAGCTATGCGCATCCCGACGATGAGAGTTTCGGCTTGGGCGCGGCAATTCCGAAGTGGATTGATGACGGCATTGATGTCTATCTCATATGCGCGACCAATGGCGATGTAGGCACCGTTCCCGAGGAGCTGCGCGGCAAATATGAGACCACTGCCGCGCTGAGACTGAGCGAACTTGATTGCGCCCGGCGGCATCTCAAATTCAAAGAAGTATTCATGCTGGGATACCGCGACAGTGGCATGCCGGGCAGCGAAACATCTCGTCATCCGGAATCTCTGTGCTATCAATGGCAGCATCATCCAGAGCGCGTCACTGACAAAGTTAAGGAAATCCTGCAGCGCGCCAGGCCGCATGTGGTCATTACTTTCAATCGCTACGGCGGCTACGGCCACCCGGATCACATCGCGATACAGCGGGCGACGGTGAAAGCTTTTGAAGAGCTGCGTACGCCAGCGAGCAGCGCTGCGCTGAACGGCGTCTACCGTCCGCAAAAGCTGTACTATGCCGCCTTTCCCAAGGCAACAATCCGGATGCGCATTCTAAGCGCCAGGCTCAAGGGGCAGGATCCCAGGCGCATGGGCAGAAATCAGGATGTTGATGTGGTAAAGACGCTCGAGCATATTGAGCCGGTGCACGCCCGTATTCCGGTGGCGCGGTATTTCGATGTCTGGGAGCGCGCGAGCAGCTGCCACGCCAGCCAGGGCGGCGGACGAATCTCGCGCACCTCGCGTTGGCTGCGCCGGTTCCTGTACAGCAAGCAAGGATTCACGCGCGTTTACCCGGCGCCGGAACGGGATCGCGTGGATGAAGACGACCTTTTTGCGAATGTTGAGCTTAATTCGCAGTAATTCTAATCAGGGCAAGGGCGTGTAGCTTTCGGCGACAATCGCCTGCCCGGCCTCGCTCTGGATCCAACCTAAGAAATTGAAGGTCGCCGGCGGCGGCGCTTCTCGGCCGACAACATAGATGGTTGACCGCAAAGGATATCGCCGGTCGCCCACGCTGCCCTGGCTCGGAAATACACCGTCAATTGCCAATGGCTTGACTCGCGCGTCGACCATACCCAGCGGCAAATAACCGATTGCGCCCGCATCGTCAGCCACCTGCTGCAGCATTGATTCGATGTTAGGCATAAGTAGCGCGTTCCCGGTTACTGGCGTGATGCCCATCACCAGGCGACCAAACTCAAGCGCAATATCGCTGCCAGGCTGGTAGGCAAGCGGCGAAATTGTGCGGGGCTGCGCTGCAAGTTCGCCCCAATCGCGAACTCTCCCGCTGAAGATATCACGCAAGTCAATTGTCGATAGGTTTGACCGGTCGTTCCCCGAGTTGATGACGATCGCCAGCCCGTCAACCCCGAGCGGCGCCGCCCATATATCGTCGCGCGCGGGAACGTGGCTGCTTATGAAATAGTCGAGGCTGCCGGCTTCCACTTTTGCCATGAGCCGGTTGAAGGACATCGTTTCCACGTCAAAGGCGCCTGCGCCAAAATCGGAAGCATAGCGCTGGGCTAGGTTGTGCGTAAACGCGAAGGTCGCAGCCGTCGAATGGATGTGATATGTCGACCGCAGTATCGTCGGTGTGCTCGCAGGGGACTTCACGGTACAGCCGACCATCGCCGCAAAGGCTACAATAGCCAATGTCTTTCGGGCGCGACCCATACGCTAGCTTACCTACTCCGTGGTCCGATCGTGACACAAATAGCGAGGCAGGAATTGCGCTGCATATTCCCTTAAGGTCCCGGTAATGATGGCGCGCCGCATAGATTCTACGTGACGAGCGAGAAAGTCGATATTATGCAGACTAATGAGGGTGTAAGCTAACAGCTCTTTGGCGACGATCAGGTGTCGCAAGTATGCGCGGGAAAAGCGGCTGGCGTAGTTATTTAGCGCAGCGTCAATGGCGGATTCGTCCGCCTTGAACTTGGCGTTTCGCAAATTGATGCGACCATCATGCGTGAACGCAGCGCCATGCCGCGCCAGACGCGTGGGGATGACGCAGTCGAAAATGTCCACGCCGCGGCAAATGCCCTCGACAAGGTCATCCGGTTCGCCGACACCCATAAGATATCTTGGCTTGCCCTGCGGCAAACCAGGCAGGGTCTCGTCCAGCGTACGGTACATTTCCGGCTTGCTCTCGCCGACGGCCAATCCGCCAATGGCGTAACCCTTGAGATCCATCTCGGTCGCGAATCGCGCCGATTCTTGCCTCAGATCGGGAAAGATGCCGCCTTGCACGATGCCAAACAGCGCTTGATCGATGTCGTCAGGATGGGCTTCGCGACAGAGCCGCAGCCAGCGATGAGTACGCGCGCTTGCCGCTTGCACTTCTTCGCGATCGTTTGGGTTTGGGCACTGATCGAAGGCCATGATGATGTCCGCGCCCAGATTTCGCTGGATTGCCATTGAGCGCTGTGGCGTCAATCGTTTCGCGCTGCCGTCAAGATGGCTGCGGAAGGTGACGCCGTCGTCATCAATCCGGTTGATCTCGCCCAGGCTGAATACCTGGAATCCGCCGGAATCCGTCAACAGCGGGCCACTCCAGCCCATGAAGCTGTGCAGGCCGCCCATGTCACGCACGAGCTCGTCGCCCGGGCGCAGGTGGAGGTGATAGGTGTTGGCCAGCACCAAGCTGATATCGAGTTCTTCCAGGTCGCGCGGGGGGACGGCCTTGACGGTAGCTGCCGTGCCTACCGGAGCGAATACCGGTGTGGGGATATCTCCGTGCGGCGTATGCAGGATGCCGGCTCGCGCATTGCCATCGGTCGCGACAATCTCAAAATCGAATGCCATAGGGTTACCAGAGTCGAAGCGTTTGACGTTTGCCTTGAATATGATTGTTGCCGCCGTTTCGCAAGTTTCCCGATGATAGTTCCGCGCTGATACGATGACCGCCGATATTATAGCACAACAGTTTGTCGAGCCGTCTGGACCAGGAGGCGCCACACCACCGCCGCGTTTCCAGCGAGATCCACGGGCAGCGAATTTGCCCCGAGGCTATACTGCGGCTGTAAGTCTATCGACTACGCAATTGTTGCGAACAGGTCAAATCAATCCCGCAATGCACATGCGCAACCAGGCTCAAGCCAATTACACGCTCCCCAACGCAGGTGATTCGGCGCCGGCGGGGCCATGTTGCGGCTATCCAAGTCAAGTCTCGGTAAATCTTAATGCCATCGCAGCGAACGTACGCGCGATACGATCTAACTTTGGAAAGGACGTATCACTGATGGCCGTGGTTAAGGCCAATGCCTACGGACACGGCGCGCCGGAGGTTGCTCGCGTGGCTATCAGTAACGGTGCCAATCTGTTGGCCGTCGCCAAGATTGATGAGGCGCTTGAACTGCGAGACGCCGGTATTGACGCGCCGATCTTGACGCTAAGTTATGTGCCAGCGCCGGCGATCAAGCGCGCCATTGAGCTGGATATCACTGTCACGATCTACGATTGTGAGCAGGCGCGGCAATATCAAGCGGCAGCGGACAACAGCCTTGGTACGCTCTCGGCGCATATCAAAGTGGATACTGGCATGGGGCGGCTCGGCGTTCTGCCAGGCGACGCCGACGAGCTATGTCGGTATGTAAACGAGCAGCCGGCGATTGAACTCGAGGGCATCTTCACCCACTTCTCGTCGGCGGATACAGATTCACAATACACCGCGGGACAATTGTCTCGCTTTGCTGACATAGTCACCGGGCTGCAGCGAAACGGCTTTCAATTTCGGTACGTTCACGCCGCCAATTCCGCCGCGCTGCTAACCCAGCCTTCGAGCCACTTCAACCTCGCGCGGCCCGGTCTATTGCTCTACGGCTTGAATCCGCTGGGAGACGGCGAGGGTCCAAATTGGCTCCAGCCCGCCATGACCTGGAAGACCGCCATTGCCCAGGTGAAGACGCTGCCGGGCGGCTCGGCAGTTGGCTACGGCAACACTTATTGGACAGGAGGTCGCGAGAGAATCGCGGTCTTGCCGGTGGGCTACGCCGATGGCTTGCGCCGGGCGCCGCGGACCTGGCGGGAAGTGCTCCTGCGGGGTCAGCGCGCTCCCCTGGTTGGGCGAGTCAGCATGGAGAAGACTACTATCAACGTAAGTCATATCCCTGGCGCGCAAGCCGGCGATGAGGTTGTGCTGCTGGGCAAGCAGGGTGACGGTGAGATCAGCGCCGACGAGATTGCCGCTTGGCTCGGCAGCATCAATTATGAAGTAGTCACATCAATCGCGACACGAGCGACGCGCAACTTTGTACGCGTATAGGCCTCGCGACTCACTGACCCAGCAGTGTCCTCAAGTCGGCAGCAATCGCGTCTGGCGGCACGCCGAATTGATAGCGCTTGATCCAGCGGCCGGCTTGGTCGAGCAGGAAGGAGCCGGTGGTGTGGTTGATCAAGTAGCCGTCGGATCGGTCCTCGTCGCTAATCTCAAACGCTAGGCCGAAGGGTTCGCCCAGCGCCCGCACAGACGCCTCGTCGCCGGTAAGCGCGCTGATGTCATCCCATTGGCGAAACTCAAAATATTGACGCAAGGCCGCCGGAGTATCGCGCTTGCCGTCGACGGAGACGAAGACGAAGGACATACTATCCGCCAGGTCTCCGAGCGCTTGTTGAACTCGCCCGAAGTCATTCAGCGTCAACGGACAAATGTCGGGGCAGTGGGTGAAGCCAAATGTCAAAAGCGTGTGGCGTCCGCGAAAGTCAGCCAGACGGACAGACCTGCCCTTGCTGTCGGTCAGCTCAAATGGCGGAATATCGACTGGCGGATCTATCGCCAGAATGCCGTCGAAAGCAGCCGCGCCTTCTACCTCGAATGGCCCAGTGCTGACTGACTCGGGTTCACGCATGCGGTCATAAGTCAGGAAGATCGCCAGGGCCGCGATGCCCAAGAGCAAACCGGCCAGCAAGCCATAAAGACTTCGGCCGAAGATATTTGAGACTCGCTTCGTCTTCAAACTTGCATTCCCCGACTTGTCCATGCCAAGGCGCCTGTGTCCTCTATCGTAAAGCATAGCAAGGTATGCGCAAGGCATGAAGACGGGCCTTTACTCCAGGGCAATCGCATCATAATGGTAGAGACTTAAATGGCGCAAATTCGAATGGAAAATCAAACACAGAGATCACAGAGAGCGCAGAGAAAAGCAATAATGAAAGCTAACGTCATTAGTCAGGAGTGATTTGGAGAGATATTTGAAGTCTTTTCGGCGCCTTTTGCCATTTACCAGTCCATCGAGTACTTTGAATAGTCGTCTAAACTCCTAAATTTCTGTGCCCTCTGTGTTCTCTGTGGTTAAAAGATCTTGATGAGATTGCCCTGGCCTTTACTGGTTGCGGATGACAAATCCGCTCGGACTGCATTGCGGACGCGCTTAATAGCAGTTACAATGAAGATTCCTCAAGAAGAGAGATTTCGCCGCCGCGCGAAACGCCGAAGGGGCAAGCGACAAGTGCGCCAACTTGCGTGAAACTCTCAGGCAAAAGGACTCTTGGGGAGAGATTCTCTGAAGGTCAAGGAACCGACAGGGCGCATACTCGGCATGAGATGCGCCTTTTTCATTGATGCGTTCGAAGAGGAGATAACAATGGGCGAATGGAAGACGCCGGCGGAACTGAAATATGCTGAGTCGGACGAGTGGTTTGCTGTGGCTGGCGAGATCGTCACCATCGGCATCACCGATTACGCGCAAGACCAATTGAACGATATAGTCTACGTCGAGTTCAAGGACCCCGGCGATGCTGTCGAGGCCGGCGGCTCTTTCGGCGAGGTCGAGTCGGTCAAGGCGGCCTCCGAGCTGTACAGCGTGGTGGCCGGCGAAATAATCGAAGTTAATTCCGCCCTGGAAGACGAGCCCGAAGTCGTGAATGCCGACCCATACGGCGCCGGCTGGATGGTCAAGATCCGCGCCTCCAGCCTGGTCGAGATCGACGGTCTGATGGACTCCGCGGCCTATGACGCCTACTGCGACAGCCGCTAGGCGCCCCCAACTTGCAGATCCAGCCAGCGCAGACGCAAGGCAAGCGCATCGCCAGCCTTTGATGAGGTCAATTAAACCGTGAGCTATATACCCCATACCCCAGCTGAAACCGACGTTATGCTATCCGAGATCGGCGCGCGCTCGATAGACGAACTCTTCGACGCCGTGCCGCATTCTCACCGCTTTCCAGCGCTTGATCTGCCGCCGCCCATGAGTGAAATGGATGTCGCCGCCGAGATGTTGGCGATCAGCGAGGCCAATGATCACGGTCAAGATTACGCGGTGTTCCGCGGCGCCGGCGCATACCACCATTTCATTCCCTCCGTGGTCAATCACATCTTGCTGCGCGGCGAATTTTACACCGCCTATACGCCCTATCAGCCGGAAGTGTCCCAAGGCACGCTGCAGGCGACCTACGAATACCAAAGCATGATGTGCGCGCTGACCGGCATGGACGCGGCCAACGCCAGCCATTATGACGGCGCCACCAGCCTCGCAGAAGCCGTCACCGTCGCCCTCGAGGTCACGCGAAACAAACGCAAGAAAGTCATCCTGAGCCACGCCATTCACCCGCAATATCGCGAGGTCGTGAGAACATACCATCAGGGACGAGACATCCGCATCATCGGCGACCGCGGGCGCGGCGAGATCGTCGATCTAATGGAAATGATCGACGACAACACCGCTATGATCGCGGTGCAATATCCCAACTTCTTCGGCCAGATCGACGAGCTAGGCGCCTTGGCCGAGGCGGCGCGCAGCAGCGGCGCCCTGCTGGTGGTGGTCGCCAATCCCATGGCGCTGTCGTTACTCAAGAGCCCGGGCGAGCTGGGCGCAGACATAGTGGTCGGCGAAGGCCAGCCAATGGGCATTCCTCTCGGATTCGGCGGGCCCTATCTGGGTTACTTCGCCATCCGCCAGAAGCACGTGCGCAAGATCGCGGGCCGCATCATCGGCGAGACGCAAGATGCCGACGGCCGGCGCGCCTTTGTCATGACACTGCGGCCGCGCGAGCAGGATATCAAGCGCGAGCGAGCCACCAGCAATATCTGCACCAATCAGGGCTTGATGGCGCTGTCGGCGTCGATCTATATGGCATTGATGGGCAAGAACGGGCTGCGCCGCGTTGGCGAACTCAACTATCACAAGTCGCATTACGCCGCGCAAGAGATCAACCGGCTGGATGGCTACAGCGTGGACATGAGCAAGCCTTTTTTCAACGAGTTTGTTGTCGCGTGTCCGCGTCCGGTCGCAAGAATTAACGAAGCCCTGCTCGAAGAGGGCATGATCGGCGGCTACGACCTGGGGCAGCACTACTTCCACTTGCAGGATCACATGCTGGTCTGCGTCACCGAAATCAATGCGAAAGATGAAATCGATCGCCTGGTCGAAGTTCTGGGAGGGCTTAGCTAATGGTAGCGTCCGATTCAACGCAGCTACTCGAACCGCTGATTTACGATTTGGGCGCACCGGGACGCATCGGCGTCAACCTGCCCGATTGCGATGTGCCCGAGACGCCCATGCCGGCTGAGCTAATGCGCGATGACCTAGCGCTGCCGGAAGTCGGCGAGGTGCAAGTGGTGCGTCACTTCGTCAAGCTCAGCCAGTTGAATTACTCGATCGACCAGGGTTTGTATCCGCTGGGTTCTTGCACTATGAAATACAATCCCAAGGTTAACGAAGACGCGGCGCGGCTGGCCGGCTTTGCTCAGCTGCACCCCCTGACGGACGAGAGCGGCGCGCAGGGCGCCCTCTTTTTGATGCACGAATTGCAGCAGTGGCTGGGCGAGATCAGCGGTTTTTCCGATGTCAGCCTCTCCCCGGCAGCCGGCGCCCAGGGCGAATTCGCCGGCATCTTGATGATCCGCCAGTATCACATCGACCGCGGCGAGGGCCAGCGCGATATCATCCTGGTTCCCAACAGCGCGCACGGCACAAATCCGGCAACCGTGACTATGGCCGGCATGAATGTGCGCGAGTTGCCCGCCAACGATAAAGGCAATGTCGATATGGCGGCGCTGCATGCCGCTTGCGAAGGCGAGCTGCGCGACCGCATCGCTGGCATGATGATCACAGTGCCCAGCACGCTCGGTCTGTTTGAGTCGACTATTCTCGAAGTCATCTCAACCGTGCACGACGCCGGCGGGCTGATGTACATGGACGGCGCCAATATGAATGCGCTGATGGCGGTGGTAAAGCCCGGCGAGCTCGGCTTTGATGTCATGCACTACAACCTGCATAAGACCTTCTCCACGCCACACGGCGGCGGCGGACCGGGCAGCGGCGCGGTCGGCGTCAACGAGAAGCTGCGGCCCTATTTGCCGGGACCAGTCGTCGGCGTCATTGAAGAGGAAGACGAAAATGGCGCTCCGCTTTACGGTTTTGTCATGCCCGAAAAAAGTATCGGCCGCATGAAGGCTTTCCACGGCAACTTCGGCATGCACCTGCGCGCCTACGCCTACATCCGCGTCTATGGCGACAGCGGCATCCGAGACGTGACGCGCTACGCCGTACTCAACGCCAACTACTTGCGCGCCAAGCTGATGCGGACGTATACGGTGCCTTATCCGCGCTATTGCGGGCACGAATTTGTGCTGGAAGGACATGTCGACAATGTCGACGATGTGCACGCGCTGGACATCTCCAAGCGGCTGATGGACTACGGCTTTCACCCTCCGACCAATTACTTCCCGCTGATCGTGCCGGAGGCGCTGCTGATCGAGCCCACCGAGACCGAGGTCAAGGAAGACCTCGATGCTTTTGTTGAGGCCATGGAGGCCATCGCCGAGGAAGCTCGCAGCGATCCCGAGACCCTGCTCAATGCGCCGCATACCGCGCCGGTCCGCCGCCTGGACGAGGTGCGCGCGGTCAAGGAACTTGTGCTCTGCTGCGCGCCGGCGCTGCCTGCCCGGGCGCTTTAAGCGCAACGCGATACCGGCTCGGCCAAGTTGAAGCGCTCGCTCATAAACCTGACTGTCTGCGAGCGTCATTGCCCTTAGCGCGCAGCAGTGACCGCCTTACTGCCCGGTACATACTGGCACTACATTTTGCTCACGCCGCCGCTTATACTCGTTGGCTGCTTTGTCTCCGCATAAGAAATCATTCAGTCACCGTTGGTGTTAGAATTAGCGGAGGCGCGCGCAATGCGGACGACATCACCAACCAGGGAGACCTTGCATGACCATCAGCCCCAAGATTGAGCAACTGCGGGCCAAACGCGCTGAGAGCCAACTGGGCGGCGGAGAAGCGCGCATCCAGCGGCAGCATAACAAGGGCAAAAAGACGGCGCGCGAGCGGCTGGACATTTTGCTTGACCCCGGCGCCTTCCGCGAAGTGGATGCTTTTGTGCATCACCACAACAGCAAGTTTGGGCTGGACAACAACCGCCCGCTGAGCGACAGCGTCGTGACCGGCTGGGGCACCATCGACGGCCGCCTGGTCTACGTTTATTCGCAAGACTTTACGGTGATGGGCGGCAGCTTGAGCGAGGCGCATGCCGCCAAGATCATCAAGATCATGGAAATGGCGATGAAGGTGGGCGCGCCCGTCATCGGCTTGAATGACAGCGGCGGCGCGCGCATTCAAGAGGGCGTCGAGAGCCTGGGCGGCTACGCCGATATTTTCCTGCAAAATACCTTGGCCAGCGGCGTCATCCCGCAGATCAGCGTCATCATGGGGCCCTGCGCGGGCGGCGCGGTCTACAGTCCGGCGCTGACCGACTACATCATCATGGTCAAAGACAGCAGTTATATGTTCATTACGGGTCCTGAAGTGGTCAAGCAGGTGCTCAACGAGGACGTCACTTTTGAGGGCTTGGGCGGCGCGTCAGTGCACGGGAGCACCAGCGGCGTCTGTCATTTCGTCGCCGATGACGAGACGCAGTCGCTGACGATGGTGCGAGAATTGCTGAGTTATTTGCCGCAAAACAATATGGAAGATCCGCCTGCCCTGCCGCCGACAGACGATCCGCTGCGGACCGAAGCAGCGCTGGACAGCATCGTGCCGGAGAATCCCAACCAGCCCTATGACATCAAAGCAGTCATTGAGCTGATCGTTGACGACGGGCATTTCTTCGAGGTGCATGAAGAATTCGCCGGCAACATTGTGGTGGGTTTTGCTCGCCTCGGCGGAACGGCCGTGGGCATCGTCGCCAACCAGCCGATGGTCCTGGCCGGCGTGTTGGACATCAAGGCCAGCGTCAAAGCGGCGCGATTTGTGCGAACTTGCGATGCCTTTAACGTGCCGCTGATTACCTTCGTTGATGTGCCCGGTTACCTACCCGGCGCCGATCAGGAACACAGCGGCATCATCATGAGCGGGGCCAAACTGCTCTTCGCTTTCTGTGAGGCGACCGTGCCCAAGCTGACCGTGACAACGCGCAAGTCCTACGGCGGCGCTTACTGCGTCATGAACAGCAAGCATATTCGCGCCGATCTGAACATCGCCTGGCCCACGGCCGAGATTGCAGTAATGGGCCCGGAAGGCGCCGTCGAGATCATCTACCGCCGCGAGTTGCAGCAAGCCGATGATCCGGCGGCGCGCAAGCAAGAGCTGGCGGACGAATACCGCGAGACTTTCGCCAATCCATATATTGCGGCCAGCCGGGGTTTCATCGATGACATCATTGAGCCGCATAATACCCGCCCGCGATTGATCAATGCGCTGCAAGTCTTCCAAAACAAGCGTGATGAGAATCCGCCCAAGAAACACGGCAATATCCCGCTCTAGCGCCCGGCGCAATTAGCAAAGGCCAATCAGCTTGCAGACAGGTCCCTTTAACAAGATTCTGATCGCCAACCGCGGTGAAATCGCCGTGCGCATCATTCGCGCCGCCCGCGATCTGGGCATCCCAACTGTGGCCGTTTATTCGGATGTTGACCGCACCGCGCTGCACGTCCGCTACGCTGATGAGGCGGTGCATATCGGCGGGCCGCGGCCGGCGCAGAGCTACCTGCGCAAGGACAAGATTATCGAGGTGGCGCGCCGAACCGGCGCCGACGCCATCCATCCCGGTTACGGTTTTCTGGCCGAGAATGCCGATTTCGCGCAGCAGGTGATGGACGAGGGCTTGGTTTGGATAGGCCCATCAGCCAGCGCGATCGCGACCATGGGCGATAAACAATCGGCGCGTACGGCTGTCAGGCGCAACAACGTCCCGCTGATACCCGGCACGGAAGCGGGAATGCCCGATGGCGAGCTGGTCCATGCCGCGCGGCGAATCGGTTTTCCCGTGCTGATTAAGGCGGTGGCCGGCGGCGGCGGCACGGGAATGCGCCCGGTCCATCGCGAGGAAGACTTCGCCGAGTCTCTGGCCACGGCGCGCCGCGAAGCCGAGAGCGCCTTCGGCAACGGCGATGTCTACGTCGAAAAGCTGCTGGAAGGCGCGCGCCATATCGAGTTTCAGATCCTGGCTGATGCCCATGGCAATACCGTGCACTTGGGCGAGCGCGAATGTTCCATTCAGCGGCGGCATCAGAAGCTGGTTGAAGAGGCGCCAAGCGTTTTCGTCGACCGCGACTTGCGCGAGCGCATGGGCGCCATGGCCATCGCCGCGGCCGAGTCCGTGGGATACATCAACGCCGGCACCATTGAGTGCATGGTGGACAAAGACAAGAATTACTATTTCCTGGAGATGAATACACGTTTGCAGGTCGAGCACCCGGTGACGGAGCTGGTCACCGGCGTCGACTTGGCCAAGGAGCAGATTCGCATTGCGCGCGGCCGGCGCATGGGCCCGACGGAGAGCTTGCTGGACCCAAAGGGCTGGGCCATTGAATGCCGCATCAATGCCGAAGACCCCTACGCCAATTTCATGCCGTCCACCGGCCAAATCAGCACCATGATACTACCGACTGGTCCCGGCGTGCGCGTCGACAACGGCGTCTTTTCCGGCTCTGAAATCACGCCCTATTATGACAGCATGATCGCTAAATTGATCACCTGGGGCGAGACGCGCTCGGAAGCCATGCTGCGGATGAGGCGAGCGCTGTCCGAATATCGCATCATGGGTTTGAAGCACAATATCCCCTTCCACATCAATCTGTTGAACAGCATCAGCTTCATCGCCGGGCAATTCGACACGACATTTGTCGAGCGCCGCTTCAATATGAACACCTATGAGCAGGACCCGACCAGCAGCGAGTTGGAGACGGTGGCCATTGCCGCGACGCTCTTTGCCCATCGCAAACGGCAATTGGCCTCGCAGGTGGTCGCCCCCGCCAAGCGCGATGCCAGCAACTGGAAGTGGATGGGACGCTTCGAGAGGATGCATCGATGAAATACGTCACCCTCATCAACGACCAATCCTACGAGATCGAAATTGATCATGACGGCAGCGTGCTCATCGACGGCGAAGCGCGCGATGTTGACTTTCTCAATCTCGGCGGCGACCTATTTTCAGTGATCACTGAGAACCGCTCGCTGGAGGCGGTTATAAATGACGACGAAGGGGTGATTGCCGTCATGATGAGCGGTCGCCAATTCGAGGCGCAAGTGCTCGACGAGCGCGCAATGCTGATGATGCAGCGGCGCGGAACGCAGTCCACCGGTTCAGGCGAGGTCAAGGCGCCCATGCCGGGGCTGATCGTCGATGTAACTGCCGAGCGGGGAGCAACCGTGGCCAAGGGAGATACGCTCATCGTTTTGGAATCAATGAAGATGCAGAACGAGCTGAAATCGCCGATTGACGGCGTGGCGCGCGCAATTCATGTCGAGGCGGGTCAGGCAGTGGACAAAAACGAGCTCCTGGTAGAGATCAGACCGCCTCAGGACGAATGACGCTGTTTCGGTTTTCCCTCTAGTGAAACATTCCTATAATTTTAATAGTCGATAGGTAACCGGAAAGTTGGCAATTTGTCTATGCCCCTGCCTCAGGTGATTCCGCGCTGGTTCGACTGGCTGTGGCTGGGATCGCTGGCAGTCTATATCGTTTCGGGCGCCGCGATAGTGCCCTTTCATGGCGACGAGTCTACGTTGATGGTCATGAGTCGCGACTTTCACACCATCTTTGTCGAAGGCGACCTTTCCAAAGTACATTTTGACCCTCACTGGCAGAATAATCCTCACGAGCAGCAGCTCCGATTGCTAAACGGCACCATCTCCAAGACCATTTACGGCTGGCTGGGGTCGATGAACGGCTTCGGGCCGCGAGACCTCAACCGAGACTGGATGTGGGGAAGAGACTACGATGCCAATGCCGAACGCGGCTCGATACCGGACGCCGAGCTATTAGGGCAGGCTCGGCTGGCTTCGTCCCTCCAGCTGGCGCTGGCGGCGGCGCTGCTATTTCAATTCGCCAAGCTGACCATTAACCGGCCGACGGCATACTTGGCCGCCACGTTATTCGCGCTGCACCCCAATATCCTGATTAACGGGCGGCGAGCCATGATGGAAGGCAGCCACATTCTCGGCCTCATGCTGGTGCTGATGGCCGCGGCATGGCTGATGCAAGAGCGGCGCAGGCGACGCTACCTGCTGCTGGGAGCTAGCGCAGGTTTCGCCATTGCGGCCAAACACCCCAACGTCAGCATTTGCGCCCTGGTGTTTCTCGCTTGCAGCGTCGATCCACTTTGGCGACTGCTGCGCGGCTCTGGCAAGGCTTGGCGCAAGCCCGCTTCAGATCTGGCAGGCATCGCATTTGCCGGCGTGACGACGGGCCTGGTATTCCTGTTCCTGAACCCGGCCTGGTGGAACGCCCCCTTGGCCGTCGCGCCAGTGGTCATTGAGCTGCGCCAGGAGCTGCTGCAAGATCAAGTCAACATCTTTGGCGGGTACACATCCCTTGCAGTCCGTTTACATGGCTGGTTTCAGTACGGCATTGCGGGCGAGCGCCAATACTTCGAAGCGCAGAACTGGGCGACCTATGACGCAATCGGCGCGCAAATCGCCGCATACGAGCGATCCGGATTGGCTGGGCTATTGTTCATTGGCTCGTCGGCGCGCCTCGGGCTGATCAGTCTGCTGCTGGCGCTATTCGGCCTGGTCCACTTGGCGCGCAATCGCCGTGTGACCGGGGAACACCGGCTCTTGCTGTTAATATGGATAGTTGGATCGGCGCTGGTGACGCTGCGACTGAATCCCCTGCCCTGGGCGCGCTATTACGTGCCGCTGCAGCCCGCGCTGATCGTGCTCGTGTCTTACGCGTTGGCAACGATAGCAGGGTCGCTCCGGAAAGCTCAATACGCATAATCTGATGACATCGCTCTACTGGATCGAAGAGTCGCTACCCGGCCTGCTGCCGTCACTCTGGATGGTCGGCGGTGTGGGTCTGCCTTGGGCCTTGGCCGCGCTCTCAACGCGACAATGGCATTCGCGCGCGCTCGTAGCGGCGCTTGCCCTTGCGCTGGGGCCCGCCTGGATGACCGCCTGGATGCTGATATTGGGCGTAGTCGGCGCGCAGCTTGACATGCGTCTGCTTACCTTGGAGTGGATCTTGTTCGGCAGCATAATAATTGCCATTGCCGGCGTCGTGATCGCATGGCGCAAGAGAAGACGTTATTTTGCGAGCCATCGTCAACAGCAGCCCCCGCTCGCAGGTGACGAAAAGCTGATTGTCGCGATGATCGTGATAGCTGTGGCCCTCCGCTGGATTCACACAGCCTTCTGGCCCTTCACAGTTTACGACGCGCTCTGGGTCTATGGCTCTCAGGCGCGGCAGTACTTTTTGGAAGGCGCCATCCCGCATGACGTCGGCTACTATCCGCAATTCGTTCAGCTTCAGTTTACCTATGTGCAAGTGCTGATCGGCGCGATCAACGATCACGCCGCGCGCATGGTAATCCCTCTGATGCATATCGGCAGCATTTTGGCGGCTTACCTCTTGGGAGCGCGCCTCATTAATCGGCGCGTCGGTTTGATCACAGCCGCCTTGTGGAGCCTGCATCCTTTCGTTGGGCAGTGGGCATTCCGCGGCGATCTGGAGATTCCGCTGACCTTCGCACTCACCATGGCTGCGTTATTCTTCCTGAGCGCCTGGCGCGGCGAAAATGAATACAAAGAGCGGCGAGCGGATGCGATTCTGGCCGGCCTTATGCTGGGTATCGCCCTGTTCACCAAGCCGACCGCCGGCGCCTTCATCTGGGGGATTCTGCTGTTGCTCGCGGCAGAGCTGATTTGGAGCAGATTCGACGCTCGTCGCTGGCTGCCCCGTTTCAAGCTCGCATTCTGGACCGGGCTGGCTTGCCTGCCGATGGGGCTCTTCTGGTATGGACGCAACCTGCTTCTCGGCCATGAGGCAATCACACTGCCCAAGGCCGTCTGGCTGACGCGCGCGCTGCGCAACGGCGATTATTTGGCGCCGCTGCTTGCGGTCGTGCTGATCGGCTGCCTGGCAATCGTCTTGCGAAATCGGTTGCGATGGCGTGAATTGACAACGGTGGGCATCGGCATCGCACTGCTTGTCGCCGGTGTGCTTGCGTCCAACGCGGCGCTGTTTCCCGCCCGGGTCGACCCGCCGGCAAGCTATCTGCGAGCGGAAGAGGTCTTCGGCATCGTGCTTGGCTTGACCTTGATTGCGCTTGGCTTGCGCGAAAGGCTAAAGCGCCCCGTCAGTCAGCAGACCGCGCCATTGCTGTGTACGTCATTGCGGGCGCTTCTGTTGGCGGCGCCATACTTCGTAACCTTCTATTTCTCGTACAGCTACCACTATAGACTTGGATTCGCCATCCTGCCGCTTTTGTGCCTGCCGAGCGCGATAGGTCTCGGGACTATTTTGAATCGAGATCGCATTCAAGCGTGGAACGCGGGAATTCGCCGCGCCTATCATGTCGCCCTGATCCTGGTTTGTGTGCCGGGCATGGTGGCGGTGGCGACCAACGTCGATTGGACGTCAATCTGGTTGCTGCGCGCAGATCTCAATGACGACTTCAAAAAGTATGAGGTTTTTAACCCGTCGCTGATGCAGGTTGTGTTGGAGCTGGAAGATTACTTGCGGGAGTCTGAGCGCGATCCCGTTGTACTAGCGCCCGGCGAAGAGCGACTGCCATTTTTCTTCCCGCAAATGGAGACCATTGATGCCGCGGCAACATCGCTCGACGAATTAGAGGCGCTTGACGCGACCCACCTGATCTACGGCGCCAAGGCGCGTGAAGCCTATCTGGCGCGGGGAGTGATTCCGGAAGAATCGCAGTTGATCGCCGCCCTGGGACGTCACGACCTGTTTGAAATGGTAACGGCGCATTACGACGGATTCTTTAGCTATGAGTTGCACGAAGTCGGCGATATGCGCAGCCGCCACAGGCTTCCGGAAAAGTTCGGCGTCGATGGACAGCCCCTGGTCAATAATATATTTGGCGACCGCCTGCAGGTCCATGCTCGCGGCGCTTTCCCGGCTCAAATTCACAAGTCGACTCCGATTACGCTGCAACTCACTTGGCAGGCGCTGCAAGAACTGGAGCGCGACTATCAAATTGTCTTGCAGTTACGCGAAGCGGACAGCGGCATCGTGGCTCAAGAATGGCAACTGACGCCAGCGGCGCATCGGCACGGCGGCTATTCACCGTCGCGCTGGGATCTCGGCGAATATGTCAACGATCGGCAGATCCTGCACTTAGCCAGCGAGACAAATCGAAAACGAGATACCGTCTACGTTTTCGCCCTCGGGGTCTGGGATCCAGAAGAGCAACGTTACTTGCCGCTATCTGTTGACGGCGCGCCGGCCGGTGAATTCTTGCGCCTGCCGGGAACGCACAGGCTGCGCAGCTGAACGACAAATCAGCGCAGGACGAGAATGGCGTCTGAGAACTTCCGCTGTACGGCGCGCGTGTTAAAGCGATTCCATTGTTCATAGAAGGTCGCGCGCAATCGAATGAGCTCATTGTTGCGGCTGGCGATGTAATCTTCGACCAGGGCCTCTTCTTTGGGTGACAGCTTGCCCAAGCCTTGCAGTCTGCTGACAAAGACGGCAATGTCATTAATCCTGCCCAGCGAGTCCTGCATCGACGTCGTCAGCGCTAGAAACTCGCCCACAGATGAGCCGAGGACCGGCGCGAAAAACTCCAAAGCGTAGCGCAATCGCTTACACTCGACGCGCAGCGCGTGCAGGCGCTTGTCATCTGACGCGGGCAGGACGGTGTCATAAGCTCTGACACTGGCCAAGCACTGGTGAAGCAGCGAGGGCAGCACATGCCGCAGCTCATGGGGTTCATGCCGACGCTTCGGCCGTCGCTCTCGCTTTGACGGATTCTCGGCAAAGCGCTCCAGCTGGCGCAAAGATCGCTCGTAGCCTTTTGAGTCAAAGAATGTGTTCAAGCGCTTGCGCCGTTTGGCTCGGCGGCGTTCAAGCCGGCTGATGAGCGCATTCGCCTGCTTCTGGGCATCGGAGGGCAGGGTCGCGCTGAACTGCTGCAGATCCAGAATGAGTACATCAAGATCGCGAATCGCGCCCAAAGCGCGCGCGATTTGACGCAGCCGTTTTTCGGTATTGGCTACCGTCTTGCTCTGATGATATTCGCTGACCAACCTCAGCAGACTGCGCATGCGGCGTACCGCCACACGCATCTTGTGCACCGACTCAATGTCTTCGCCGGTGCGGCTGCCAGCTTCCCGCGCTTTCATCCGCAGCAACTGCCCCAAAAAAACCTTGCGGCTGGCTTCCGCCACATGGTCATTGACCAGCATCGCTGGATTTTCCGCCTGCTTATTGTCTGCAACCATTTTTATTTGCCGCTCGTGACGTAATTTCGGAGACTTCACCTGAATGTAGGCGCAGCTAATACTAATCTTACCGAATCGGCATTTGCGGGTCAAATCGGCTGCGAGGCTGCGATGGACATACCGCTGTCGAGCCGGCGCACGGGGCGAGTGAGCGTCGGTGCTATACTTTGACCAACCTACCAGCAAGAGGTTGGCGTATGCCAAGACATCAAGTTGATGAGGAATTAAGAGACTACATAAAGCGCTGGGAGAGATCTACGCTTGAGCTGGACGCCACGTTAGGCGAGACGGTCGACGTCATGCGCGAGGTCTTCGGTGTGTACGTGGAGCCGCTGGTTGTGTGAGACGCGAGGCACAAAGTCTGATACCATTGCAAGGGACTAAGAAAGGCAGGCAACGAGATTTGAGGGCGACGCAATGATCGGACTAATTGACGAACTCCGGAGAATTGATGAGGATTTACGAGACACCACGCGATATGCGGGTGATCTTGCGTATCGGTGGACTCTTGACACACGCTTAAAGAACATAAAGAAGGTTGAGAAGGCGTGGTGCGGCTCTTGGTATGGATACCAATCCCGCGTATATTATCGGGAATTTGGGACACCGCCGATCGGAAAACATTTTGACCGCAGATTTGGTCTTGAAGTCGATCTGTTAGGAGAATCGCGCGAAACATCGAGATGGGCTGAGTACTCGCATGACCAAGTTCTGACCGTCATAAATGAAGGAATCGATGAAAAAGACATACGGAAAATATCTAACAAAACAAAGGAATGGATATACGAATTCAAGGACAAGAAGGAGAATCTGCTCAATATCATCAGAGTCGCGCAGCAGATCAACAGCGCTTCTTTCAGCGACCTGTCTCAACGGGCGGAGGCGCTAGTTACTCAATCAATTTCAGATATAGTCGCACTTGAACGGCCAATCGAGATGGATACTAAGGATCCTATTGCCAAACAGCAGGGGATACAGACTCCGCCTCATATTCAGGTCAAGGCAGAAGTGTTGTGGAGTATCCGCGCGCTTGAAGCGATTGATGAACTGTGTAACCTTGTTGAAAAAACCATTGCGCAAATTGAGCGAGTTCAGCGTACGGAGGCAACTGCCCAAATGACAGGCAAGAACATCTTCATTGGCCATGGCCACTCACCTTTGTGGCGAGAACTAAAGGACTTTTTGCAGGACCGGCTGGGATTGGAATGGGAGACGTTTGAAAGCGTGCCTCGAGCCGGCAAGTCAATAAAGGAGAGTCTTACGGAACTGCTGGACAACTCGCAGTTTGCATTCTTGTTGCTTACAGCAGAAGACGAGAGAGCTGACGGCAAGATGCAAGCACGAATGAATGTCATTCATGAAGCGGGCATGTTCCAAGGTAGGCTCGGTTTCGAAAGAGCAATAATCTTGCTTGAAGAAGGATGTGAGGAGTTCTCAAACAAACATGGATTGATACACATTCCTTTCGAAAAAGGTAAGCTTAACGCCAAATTCGAAGAGATTCGCGAACTCCTTGAGGAGCGTGGCGTCATCGCAAAGTGAAATAAGACCTGATGCGAGTCAAGAAAGTTGTCTTCATCACCGGCGCATCCAGCGGGATCGGCTGGGCGGCGGCGCTGGCTTTCGCGCGAGCCGGTTATGACGTATGCGCTTTCGCGCGGCGGGCGGATCGGCTCGAGGCGCTGCGAGCGGAGGTCGAAAACCTGCCGGCCCCGCACGGTGTATTGCTGCCGGTCGTCGGCGATGTCCGCAATCCACAGGACTTGACGGCGGCGGTCGAGCGCGCGACTGGGCGATTTGGCCGGCTGGATATTTTGGTCGCCAACGCCGGCCTGGGGCAGCAAGGCGCAGTGGCCGACGCCGAATGGGACGACTTAAATACGGTGCTGCAAACCAATATCGACGGCGTGATGCACAGCGTTCGCGCAGCTGTGCCGGCGATGCGAGCTGGCAGCGGCGGCCATATACTGATCATATCGTCTGTGGTGGCCGGGCTTCACACGCCCTATACCGCGACTTACGCCGCCAGCAAAGCCTTCGTCTCCAGTCTGGCGGGTTCGCTGCGGCTTGAACTGGCGGATGACAATATCGCGGTGACTGACGTGCTGGTCGGGCGGACGGTTACGGAGTTCAATCAGAATCGGCTGGGCTCGCGGCAGGCCAATCGCGGCGGACTGCCCACCAAGACCGCGGACGAGGTGGCTGCTGCGCTTGTGAAAGCTGCGGAGCGGAAGCCAAGGCATCTCATCCTCAGCCTGTTTGATCGTCTGATATTGGCGGGCGGAGTCATCGCGCCGGGCATAATGGCGCGCCTGGCACGGCGACAGTATCAGCCGCGCGGTAGTGACTAACAGACTCACAGAAGTGGAACCAAGAAAGTACCGCAACAAAAGTTAACTACCGAGAACGCAGAGAGCGCAGAGATAATCTAAGAAGACGTTTTCATTGTCGGGCCTTTCAACGAAACGTCCCTACAGCCGACCATATTCGGGATTTCAGTTACTTTCTTGGAATTGCTGAGGCGAGCGAGAAGCAATGGCGAAGACGAAGAAACTCAATTCCATGCGCTTGCTCGAAGCCCGGGCAATTCCCTACCAGACGCGCCACTACGACCCGGCGATACGCGATGCCGAAGCGGTGGCGCAGGCCGTGGGACTGCCGCCGGACGAAGTGTACAAGACCCTGGTCGTTGAACGACCGTCGAAAAAGAAACCTGTCCTGGTCATGCTGCCCTGTGACTGTACGCTCAACCTGAAGCGGCTGGCCAAAGCGCTGCGCGAGAAGAAACTGGCGCTGGCGCCGCATGCCGCGGCTGAGAGGCTGACCGGCTTAAAAGTCGGTGGGATCAGCGCGCTCGCTTTGATGCAGAAGCGCTGGGACGTCTACCTGGATGAACGCTGCGCGGCCAGCGCGTTTATCGTGATCAGCGCCGGGCAGCGCGGCACGCAGCTGCGCCTGGAGACTCGCGCCTTGATCGACTTGCTAGGCTGCCGGATCGTGGATGTGGCGGACCCCAAGACGGAGTGAACCCGGTTGAGATTAGCGGGAGAGAATCCGGGCCAGGTCGAAGTATTCCGGCGTGATTTGGCGGGTTTTCGCTGTGCTTTCGGCCAGGGGCACGGGGACCTGTTCGCGGCCGACGCGCGCCACCATCATGCCCGATTCACCGGCGAGCAGCAGATCAACCGCATAGACGCCCATGCGCGTGGCCAGCAGTCGGTCAAAGGCTGTCGGGCTGCCGCCGCGCTGTGTATGACCCAGGATTGTCAAGCGTATTTCAAAGCCAATATGCTTCTGCTCGAGGAAATGCGCCAGCTCCGGGCCTTGGTAGGGCGCGCCTTCGGCCAGGACGGCGATGGCGTGTGCCTTGCCGCGGACATAAGCGTCTTCAAGCGCGACAGCGATTTCATTCATGGTGACGCCGTTCTCCGGCGTGACCACGATTTCCGCGCCGCCCAGGATACCGGCCATCACCGCCAGATAGCCGCAGTCGCGGCCCATGACCTCAACCACAAATGAGCGATTATGCGAGGTCGCCGTATCGCGCAGCCGGTCGACCGCATCCAGGATGGTATTGAGCGCGGTGTCCACGCCGACGCTGGTATCCGTGCCCCAAATGTCGTTGTCGATGCTGGCGGGGATGCCGACCGTCGGCACGCCCATATTATGCAGCGCCAGCGCGCCGCGCAGGCTGCCGTCGCCGCCGATGACGATGACGCCTTCTATGCCGTTTTCGTTGAGCCGGCGCTTGCCTTTACGTTGGCCCTGCGGCGTCTTGAATTCCTCATTGCGCGCGGTTTGCAAAACTGTGCCGCCGCGCTGCAGGATGCCGCTCACTTCGCGGCTGCTGAGCAGCGCCATGTCGCCGGCCAGCAAACCCTGGTAGGCCTGACGAATGCCATATACTTCAACCTCGCGGTCGAGACCGGCGCGAACAACCGCCCGCACCGCGGCATTCATACCGGGCGCGTCGCCACCGCTAGTCATGACGGCAATTCGTTTCATTTGGGCTGTCTCCGCTCAGCCTTCATATCATCATCATCCCACCGGAACAGGATCGGCGCGCGGCATCTACCGCCTGCGTATTTTAGACGATTTTGCTACGACCTTCAAAGATGAATGCAGCCTAATGGAGGCTGCGGGCTCAGCGCTTCATAGCGCCGTCGATTGATGATGCCCTCAGGCGTCGGCGTCTTCCATAGTGATATATTCTTCGCCGCCGACGATCTTGCGCAGCTCAGCCAGGAGCGCGTCGCAGATTTGCGTCGTCTTGTCTCGGAAACTTAGCCGTTTATCGGTCTCGCCGCGGCGGATGACGATCGAAAACTTGTCGTTGCCGGGATACTTGATCAAGGTATTGTGAATACGACCGAGCTTGCGCTCATCTTTCTCGGGTTCATCAGTGGTGTCCAAGACGACAGCGATATGGCGCGCTGGCTGCGTTGCCGGCCTGGCCTCATCGGGCATTGTGAGGCGCCCGTCGCCATTCACCCATTCTGGTTCGCTTTCTTCAGCTGTTTGAGGCTGTGCAGGCGGTTCCTCTGCGGAGACGCTCGGATCCTCGAAGGCGGCCTCCTGCAACTCGGGCTCGTCGCCGTTGGGCCCGCGCCAGTCATCGTCAGGCGGCGGCGGCTCGTCGTTGGAGTCCCACGCCATGGGGCCGTTTTCCATTTGCTCCGGCAGCGGGTCGGCAGCAGCGGCGTTGTTAAAATCAGTCGAAACGCTCTCGGCGATTATCTGGGGTTCGCCGCGGCTCTCATCGTAGCTTCCGTTGATGAGTACAATCTCGCCCTCGGCCAAAGAGACTTGCCGGGCGCCTTCAGGCAGCTGGGCGTTGATTGCGGCGAAGGTATTGACCACGCTGGTGTAGGTACGCGGGAAGAGCACCACTTCCATGATGCCGGCGCTGTCATGCCAATCTTCCAAGCTCAATACGGCCATCATGTCCCCGCGACCGGTGGTGAGCTTGCGGACCGTCGTAATCTCGCCCGCCACGCGCACGCCTTCCGGTTTGACAGACGCTGGATTCTTGAGATCGTGAATCGAGTGCAGATTCTGGCTGGCGAAGAGATGGCGATGACGGTCGACCGGCCGCCCGGTGAGATAAAGTCCGAGCAGCTCTTTTTCCCACTTGAGCAGCTCGCGGGCGCTGTATTCCTTGATCGACTTCAGCGCTTTGAGCAAATCGTCATCGGAAGCGGCGGCGCTATCGAACATCACCTTCTGGCCGATTTCCTGATCGCGGTGATAATTGCTGCTGGTGCCGATGATGCCGTCGAGCGCTGCGATGAGCGTGGCGCGGGTGCCGAAGCCATCGAGGGCGCCGACTTTGATCAAGCTCTCCAGCGAGCGCCGGCCCAACTTGCGCAAATCAGCGCGCTGGCAGAAATCAACCAGGCTGTCAAATGGCGCTTCGCCACGCTCTTCGATCAGGTCCTGCAGCGCTTTCGCGCCGGCGTTCTTGATGGCGGCCAAGCCGAAGCGGATGCCGCGCCGGCCGTCGGGCATCGTCTCGATGTCGAAATCCAGCTGGCTGAAGTTGACATCGGGCGGCAGAATCGGGATGTCGAGACGGCGGCACTCTTCCAAGAATGTCGCGACTTTTGTTAGGTCATCGCGCTGCACGCTCAGCAGAGCGGTCATGTATTCTTCGGGATAATGGCACTTGAGGTAAGCCGTTTGCACCGTTATTACGGCGTAATCAGCGGCGTGGGGTTTGTTGAAACCGTAATCGGCGAAGAATTCGATCATGTCGAAGATGTCTTCGGCGGCCTCGTGCGGGATGCCATTGGCCGGGCCGCGCTCCATGAAGATAGCCCGATGTTTGTTGAGGTCTTCGGGTTTCTTTTTGGATACGGCGCGGCGCATCAAGTCGGCTTCGCCCAATTCATATTCAAAGAGCTCGCCGGCAATCTGCATGATCTGCTCTTGATAGACGATGATGCCGTAGGTTTCGCTGAGGATGGACTCGAGTTTGGGATGCAGATACTTGATCTCTTCTTTGCCGTGCATGCGGTCGCAATACTGTTCGATGAACTGCATCGGGCCGGGCCGGAAAAGCGATATGGCGGCGATGATATTCTCGAAGACCCGGGGCCGCATTTGGCGCAGCATCTGCTTCATGCCGCCGGACTCCACCTGAAATACGCCGATGGTCTCTCCCCGCCCCAGCATCTTGAAGGCGTCGTCCAGCATGACGCGCTGTTCGTCGCTGGCGGACTCATGACGATAGGGCAGGCTGTCAATGTCATAGCTGATGCCGCGGTGGCGTTCGATGAGCTCACAGGCTTTGCGCATGATCGTAAGGGTAGAAAGGCCCAAAAAATCGACCTTCAGCAAGCCAATGGATTCGGCCGTCTCCATAGGAAACTGAGTCACCGCTTTGAGCGCGCCACCGGATGGATCTTTACCGGTGATGCGGTGCAGCGGCGTCAACTCCACCAGCGGGCGGTCAGCCACGATGACGCCGGCGGCGTGCGTAGACGCGTGGCGGGTCATCCCCTGCAATTCAATGGCGGTGTCGATGACCTCGCGCAAATCCAGGTCGCTATTGTAGAGGTCAAGCAATTCCGGGCTGGCGTCGACATATTCGCGGATTTTCCGCTGGCGCGCCTCTTGCGGGATCAGCGCGGCGGCGCGGTTGATCTTGCCCAGGTCGACATCAAGGGCGCGCCCGACATCGCGGACGGCCGCCTTCGCCCCCATAGTGCCGAAAGTGATGATGGCGGCGACCTTGTCCTCGCCGTATTTCATCGCCGTATACGCGATCATTTCACCGCGGCGGTCGTCCGGATAATCGAGGTCGATATCGGGCATGCTGACGCGGCCCGGATTTAGGAAGCGCTCAAAAAGCAAGCCGTTCTGGATGGGATCGATATTGGTGATTCCCAGGCAGTAAGCGACCAGGCTGGCCGCGCCGGAGCCGCGCACATTCCACCAGATATCGGCATTGCGGGCGAATTCGCAGAGGTCCCAGACGATCAAAAAATAGGTGTCGAAGCCCATGCTGTGGATGATGTTCAGCTCGCGGTCGATACGCTCGACAAACGTATCGTCACTGCGCCAGTCAGCGTCGAAGCGCCATTGCATGCCGATATCGATCAGATGTCGCAAGTAGCTGTATTCATCGAAACCAGCCGGCACCGGGAATGCCGGCAGGTGATAGCCTTTCGGGCTGAGATCAATCTCGGTCATGTCGGCGATTTTCAAGGAGTTGGCGAAGGCTTCGTCAACCAATTCTGAGGGCGCGGCGCCGAAGCCAGCGCGCATTTCATCGGCGGATTTCAAGTAATAGCTGCTGAAAGGCTCCATGCGCATGCGGTCGTTTTCGCTCTTCAGCGCGCTCGTCTGAATGCAAAGCAGCGTGTCGTGCGCATCGGCATCATTTTGGCGCACATAATGCACATCGTTGGTCGCGACCAATTGCACCGCGCTATGCCCGCTGCGGCGGTAGTCGCAGAGCCAGCGGTTGAGGCTTTCCAGCTCCGGAATATCGTGGCTTTGCAACTCGAGATAGAAATTCTCCGCGCCAAATACCTCTTGATACCAGCCGATTTGCTCGCGCGCAGCCGCCTCATCGCCGTCGTTGACCAGGCGCGGAATCTCTGACGCCAGGCAGCCGCTGGTGGCGATGATGCCCTCGGCGTGCGCGGCCATGAATTCCTTGTCGAAGCGCGGGCGATAATAGTAGCCTGCGAGTTGCGCGGCGGACGCAATCTTGAGCAAGTTCTGATAGCCGGTCATGTTCTTCGCCAGCAGCAACATGTGATAGGGACGGCGGTCGAAGCGAGGATCGCGGTCAGTCATGCTGCGTTGGGCGAGATAACCTTCCATGCCCACAACCGGCTTGATGCCGGCTTCGGCGCAGGCGCGGTAGAAGTCCAGCACGCCGAACATCACGCCGTGATCGGTGAGACCGAGGGCGGGCATTTCCAGCGCTTTGGCGCGCGCCACCAACTCTTTGATGCGGCTCTGGCCGTCTAGCAGAGAAAACTCGCTGTGGACGTGAAGATGGACGAAATCGCTGGTCATGGCGTCAGTTTCCACGGGCGTCGCTATGGCTTCAATTCGGCGAAGGATAGCCGTATTATAGCATTCGCGCTGACAAATCGTTCGGCTGGATCGCAATGTTTGCAGAGATTGTCCGGTCGCCGGATAAGTGGGAATCTTATGCCTGAATTGCCCGAAGTTGAGACCGTCGTCCGTGGCTTGCGCGGGCCGCTAGTCGGGCGGCGGATTACGAATATGTGGCACGATTGGGCGCCGACGATCCACTCCCCGAGCGCGGATGAATTCGCTGCGCGCATAACGGGGCAATCTATCAGCGCGGTCGACCGGCGCGGCAAGTACATCCTCATCAAGCTTGAGCACGACACGCTGGTTGTACACCTGAAGATGTCCGGCCGACTCTACGTGGCCGACGCGAATTCTACGAACGAAGCGGACCGCTGGGTGCACGTCCGCTTTGACCTGGACAAGGGGCAGCAATTGCGTTTTTCCGATGTGCGCAAGTTCGGGCGCGTCTACTTGACCAGCGACGTGGCAAAGCTGCTTGGCCACCTGGGCCCAGAGCCCCTCAGCGAGGACTTCACTTTGGAAGGATTCCGCGCCGGAATGCTTGGGCGCAAGCGGGCGATCAAAGCTCAGCTACTAGATCAAGAATTTGTCGCTGGCGTGGGCAATATTTACGCCGACGAAGCGCTATTCCGCGCCGGCATCCATCCGTCGGCAGCGGCCGGAACGCTGAACGACGACGAGACGGCGCGGCTCCGGGGGACGATTCGAGATGCGCTGCAATCCGGCATCAAGCACGAGGGCGCCAGCATCAACTGGTATCGCAAGCCTGACGGTCAGAAGGGCGAGTCGCAGAATCATTTCACCGTTTACGGACGGACGGGCCTGCCCTGCCTACATTGCGGTACTGCGATCAGCAAGATTCGCGTGGCGCAACGGGGGACTCATTTCTGCCCGGAGTGTCAGCCGGCGCGGACATAAAATTCACCACAGAGACACAGAAGTAATTCCAAGTAAGTACTGAGAATGACCGCCATTGGAAGGCAATTGCCAATGTATCGGGAATGTTGTAGGGGCGAGCCGGTGGCTCGCCCACTCTTGCTCTAGATTGCTAATTACTTTTCGCACGACTAACTTGGAACTACTGAGGGCGCAGAGAAAATCTCTATAGAAACCCGAGTCTAGTCGTCCGTAGGATTGTCGTAGGCGACATCCACGGGCTGGATTTTGGGTCGGTCGCGCTTGTCAAGTGTGAGGCGGCCAGCGGGCCGTACGATATCGTGAGGGAAAATGAGCAGCGCATTGGTCTCCAGCGCCCACTGCTGCCAGACACGTTTGGTCTCCAGAGTCACCAGCGGCTCGACATCGTAGGCGGTCATCCAGGCGAGGCGTTCGAAGTGAACCGCCAGCGAAGCCAGGTCGCAGAGGAAGGCGGCATGCTGCCCGCCGCTTTCGATACGGACGCTCGTATGGCCATGGGTGTGCCCGGGCGTCAACATGACCGTGACGCCGACTGCAACTTCGCAGTCGCCATCAAGCAGCCTGAGCTGACCTGACTCGTATAGCGGGACGTAGTTGTCCGGCAAGTAAGTGGCGCGAGTGCGCTCGTTGGGGTGGATGGCGTCTTCGTACTCGCGGCGCTGCGCGAGGTACTCGGCATTGGGAAAGGCGGGCGCGCGCGATCCCCCTGCGCTCAGCCTGAAGTTGCCGGTGCAGTGGTCGTCGTGCAAGTGCGTGTCGATGACAATGTCGATATCAGCCGGCGCGATGCCGAGCGACTGCAATCCGCGATGTGTGCCATCAAAGTCTGTGATGCCGCCGCGCCTGCGCTGAGATTCGCTGAGACAATTCCCGTAGCCCGTATCCACAATGATGTTTCGCCCGGCGGCGCGGATGAGCAGATTGTGATTGGCAGTTTGGATCAGGTGGCGCGCATCGGCCGCAAGGTAGCGTGACCAGAGCACACGCGGCACCAAACCAAACATGCCGCCCGGATCAACCCAGGTTGTGGCGTCGTTGAAGAGATAGATTTCTATGTCGCCGATGCGAAACATCAATAGTTGCGGTGTCAGCCGGCTTGCTGGAATTTGCCTGAAAGCTGGTCTTCGCGCATGTGGCATTGCTTGTATTTTTTACCGCTGCCGCACCAGCAGGGCTTGTTCCGGCCCGGGCGACGATTGCTCTTACGCACGGTCTGCTGCGTCGGACGGTCGGTATTGCCCATGAAAGCGTCGGGGCGATATTCGCGCATCTGACGGCGGCGCTGGGGCGTCTGCACAACAGCCGGCTGGACCAGGAAAATATTTCGCGACGCAAATTGTCGATAGGTGTCTTCGACCACGCGAAACATCTGAAAGCCTTGGCGCTGATATTCAACTAGCGGGTCCTTCTGCGCGATAGCCTGCAAGCCGATTCCCTCGCGCAGAATATCCAGATCGGTCAAGTGGCGCTGCCAATAATGATCGAGCGCGCGGATCACGGTTTGGCGCTCGGCGACTTCCATTAGGCCTTCGCGCGCCTCTTCCAGCAACTGTTTCTTTTCTTCAAAGAGCGCGGCGATGTGTTCATTGATCGCCGCAGTCAGGTCTTCAGGCTCCGATTCGTCGATATTTTCGGCGGTGATAGCTTCCGGCAGCGGCAGGCCGTTGCTGGCGAGCTGTTGATACATCGCGGCGGCATCCAAATGCTCGCCCTGCGAATCGGCCGCGAATATATCTTCAACAACGGCGGCAACCTGGTCGTCGATCATCGCCAGATAATCGCTGTGCAATTGGTCGGCGTCTTTGCCCAGCCAATCCAGGCGCTGTGAATATATGATCTCGCGCTGGCGGTTGACGACGTCATCGTACTCGACGACCCGCTTGCGAATGTCAAAATTGTGCCCCTCGACGCGGATTTGCGCCTGCTCGATAGACTTGCTGATCATGCCGTGCTCAATAGCTTCGTCTTCCGGGAAGCCGGCCGTTTTCATCAAGCGCTTGACATTGTCGTTGGCGAAGCGGCGCATGAGGTCATCATCAAGGCTCAGGTAGAAGCGCGTTTCGCCGGGATCGCCTTGACGGCCGGAGCGGCCACGCAGCTGATTGTCGATGCGGCGCGCTTCGTGGCGTTCCGTGCCCAGGACGAAGAGCCCGCCGGCATCGAGGACCACTTGCCGATCGCGTGCGACCATGCTTTCGGCTTCGGCCAGGGCTTTCTGCCATTGCGAACCGCTGGCGGCGGTGAGGTCAACGCCTTGACGGCGCAAGGCCGCGCGGGCCAAACCTTCGGGATTGCCGCCGAGCAGGATGTCGACGCCGCGCCCTGCCATGTTGGTGGCGATCGTGACGGCGCCGGGACGCCCCGCCTGCGTGATTATTTCAGCTTCTTTTTCGTGCTGCTTGGCGTTCAAGACTTCGTGCTTGATGCCGGCCTTGTTGAGATAATTGCCAAGGCGCTCCGATGTCTCCACCGCGACCGTGCCGACCAGGATAGGCTGATTGCGCTCGTTGCGCTCCTGTATCGCCTGAACGATGGCATTCCATTTGGCCCGTTCATTGACGTAGATCAAATCATTCTCGTCAGCGCGGATCACCTGACGGTGCGTCGGGATGGGCACCACCTCCAACTCGTAAGTCTTCTCAAATTCTTCCGCTTCGGTGAGCGCGGTGCCGGTCATGCCAGCGAGCTTGTCGTACATGCGGAAGAAATTCTGGAAGGTAATAGTCGCCATCGTGATGTTCTCACGCCGGATCTGCACGCCTTCCTTGGCTTCGATGGCTTGATGCAGGCCTTCGGAGAAGCGGCGGCCGGGCATAAGGCGGCCGGTGAAGTCATCGACAATGACAACTTCGCCGTTTTGCACGATGTATTCTTTGTCCTTCTCGAACAAGGTTTGGGCGCGCAGACAGTTATCGAGATAGGGCAGCATTTCCGCGTTGTCTGGATGATAAAGCTGGGTGACCCCCAATGCTTGCTCTACCTTTTCGACGCCGCGCTCGGTCAGGTAAACGATGCGGTCTTTGATATCGAGCACGTAATCGCCATTGGGCTCTTCCGCCTCGACGCTGTCTTCGCTGCTGATCTTCAAGCGCTTTACGATGGAGGCGAAGCGGCGGTAGAAGTCGGAGGGTTCGTCCGAGGGGCCGGAGATGATCAGCGGCGTGCGCGCTTCATCGATTAAGATGTTGTCAACCTCGTCAACAATGGCGAAGCGCAATTCTCGCTGGACCAGCCGGTCGTGCGTCAGCACCATATTGTCGCGCAGATAATCGAAACCGAATTCGTTGTTCGTGCCGTAGAGGATATCGGCCAGGTAGGCCTCACGGCGGCTGATGGGACGCAGGTTTTGATAGCGCGCGTCATCCGAGATGAAGCTGGGATCGAAGAGAAAAGAGCCGCTGTCGGGCTGGCCGCCGGTATTTTGGATCACTGCCGCGGACAGTCCCAGCAAGTGATAAATCGGCCCCATAAATTGCAGGCCGTGTTTGCTCAAGTAGTCGTTGGGCGTCACCAGATGAGCGCCGCGCCCGACCAAGGCGTTGAGGTAGAGCGGCAGCGTGGCGACCAGGGTCTTGCCTTCGCCAGTCTTCATCTCGGCGATTCGCCCTTCATGCAAGACGATGCCGCCGATGAGCTGGACATCGTAATGGCGCAGGCCGATCGTCCGCACCGATGCCTCGCGGACGAGCGCAAATGCATCAACCAGGACGTCTTCAAAGTCGGCGCCGTTTTGCAGCTGCGATTTGAATTCGGCGGTCTTGGCTTGCATCTGCTCGTCGCTGAGCCGCTGCATGGCCGGTTCAAGCGCGTTGATCCGGTCTACCGTCTCTTGATAGCCGGAGAGCGCTTTCTCCATTGGGTCGCCGAATACTTTTTTGACGATGTTGCGGAACATATGTCCTCACGCGATAAGGGTTGATATGCTAGAGTCGATTATATCATAGCGTTTGCGGCAGTAGACCGCTGAGCACCTTGCTCGGCGGTTCAGAACCTCTTTTGCAGCTTTTCGATCAGCGCGGACACGGGGCGCCGGAACAAAATGAATACGATAAAGAGGACCGCCGCGCCGGCATAAATCAGCAGCAATACGTCCTGATTCTGCGCCGCCCGGCTGCCGATCAAGACGAAGATATAAGTTGGCAGCAAGCCGCCGATGAAGGACACGAACACGTACACCGAAAGCCTGATCTTGCCGAAGCCGACGGCGTAACTAATGAAGTCGTAGACCGAAAACAGCAACAGACGAGCGGCCAGCAGCGATTTCCAATCTTCAAGATGTCGCTCGTAGAAGCTGTCGACTCGATTTAATGCCGATGCGCCGACGAAACGAGCCACGATGCGCCGGCCCAAATGCCGCGCGATGAGCACGTTAATCGTGCCGCCGATGACCTCGCCCAAGACGGAATACAGGGCGCCCGGTATCACGCCGAAAAGGATACCCGAGGCAAACTGAATCGGACCCGCCGACAGCGGCGCGAAGGTGAAGGTCAGCGCCTTGAGGCCGACGAAGAGAAGCGGCCCCCAGAAACCGGCATCGGCAATCATCTGCTGCAGCTCATCAATGCCGACTCTGTCGACCAGCGCATAAAGAAAGGTGATCAGCGCCAAAAAACCGACAACGCCCAAGACGACCGCAGCTGTAGAAATTTCGGAAGCGGTATCGTCTACAGCAGGAGGGGCGGCGCCTTCGGCTTCACTCATTGAACAGGGCGCCGACGCTTCTGCCCTCGTGGGCGCGCAGGATCACCTCGCCCAGCAGGGGCGCGATGGAGAGCACGGTCATATTGGGCAGTTGCCTTTCTTGCGGGATTGGCAAGGTATTGGTGAAGATGATTTCGCGCAGATCCAGCCCGGCAAAGCGTTCATAGGCTGCTTCGGAGAAGAAGGGGTGGGTGAAGGCGAAGAGCACATCGCGCGCGCCATATTCGCGGACTACATTTACGGCATTTACCACGCTGCCGGCTGTGTTCACTTCATCGTCGACCAGCAGGACATTCTTGCCTTCGACGCTGCCGATCAGGGAGAGGGCGCGGGGATTCTCGCCATTGCCCACGCGCCGCTTCTCCACGAAAGCCAAGGGCACACCCAGCGTTTCCGCCCAATTGCGCCCTTGCTTGGCGAAACCAAGGTCCGTCGCCACCACCACCAAATCTTCCAATTCCCCGCTATTCATCTTCTGGATGACATAGTCTGTCAAGAGATGGAAGGCGGTCAGCGCATCGCCCGGGATGTTGAAGAAACCCTGGATCTGGCCCGAGTGCAGATCAACCGTCATATAGCGATCGACGCCGGCGACCTCGATAATGTTGGCGATCAGGCGAGCGGTAATCGGCACGCGCGGCTGGTCTTTTTTGTCCGAGCGGGTGTAGCTCATATAGGGCACAACGAGATTGATGCGCCAGGCTGAATCCCGCTTGAGGGCGTCGATCATGATCAGCATTTCCATCAAGTTGTCGTGAACCGGCGAGGCCATGGTCTGCACCAGGTACACGTCCTTGCCGCGTACGCTTTCTTCCAGCTTGATGAATATGTTCTCGTTGGAGAAGACCGCGCGCGTGTAAATGCCGGGCTTGATGTTGTACTCGGAAACGCTGCAGATGTAATCGACGATCTCGTCGCCGAGTTCCTGCGACGCGCTGCCGCAGAAGACCTTCATGGAACCGAAGCGCATGGTCGAAGACTGCTGCGCCTCTTCCTGGTCGATTTCCGGGATTGATTCCGGATGGAACTTCGCCCCAGGCACTTTCACCAGATTGGTCATTTGCATCTGCTTCACGGCAACTCCCGTTGGCTACTTGAGGCGGCCGAAGTTGCGCTCGGAAAGCAGCGCATGCACGGCGCCTTGCGGATCGATTTCGAGCGAGTCGATGCGCTCGATGATACCAGCTAGTTCTTCGGGCGTGATAGTGTCAAAGACGAGGCGGCTGGCGGTTTCTCTTATGCGCCTTTCAAGATCCGCGCGGATCTGCGCCTTGCGTAAAGCCGCGATCAAATCGTTCTGGCAGAGGTAACGGCGATGCTCGTAGATGGCATCGGCCAGCGCCTCAAGACCGGTCTCGTTTAACGCAGATGTGCAAATTATCGGCGGGAACCAGGCTGGGCTAGCGTCAAGAGCCGGCTTGGAGGGATGGGCCAATTCCAGCATGGATTTCAACATACGCGCCGTTTGCTCGGCGCCGGGCGCATCGCTCTTGTTGACCACCAAAATGTCCGCGACTTCAAGTATGCCGGCTTTCAGCCCCTGTACGCTGTCGCCAGCGCCGGGCGCTTCAACAACGATCGTCGTATGAGCGAGGCGGGCTATCTCCACGTCGCTCTGCCCGGCGCCCACCGTCTCAACGATGACATAGTCGAAACCAGCCGCGCCGAGCACGCTGGCCGCATCCATTGTAGCGCGCGCCAAGCCGCCCGGATTGCCCCGGCTGGCCATGCTGCGAATGAAAACCCCGCGGTCGCCAGCCAAATCTTGCATGCGGATGCGGTCGCCCAGTATGGCGCCGCCGGTATACGGGCTGCTGGGGTCAACTGCGACGATGGCGACAGACTGATTCCGCGCCCGCAGCAGCTTCGTCAGCGCGGCGACCAAGACGCTCTTGCCCACGCCCGGCGCGCCAGTGACGCCAAGCAGCGCGGCATCTGCGCGGGCCCTTAGCTGCCACAGCTCAGCGGCGACAGCATCGCGATCTGACTCGACCTGAGATAGAAATCGCGCCAGCGCGCGGCGATTGCCGGCCCGAATCCGCTCCACGATCACGATCGCGCTCCTTCGACCAGCGACTGTATCATGGACGCGATTTCGTCAAGACTGGCGCCGGGACCGAATACGGCGCTCACTCCCGCTTTCAACAGCGCTCGCTGATCTTCTTGAGGCACGATGCCGCCAACTCCCAGCGGCACATCGTCCAGGTCGCGGTCATCCATGGCAGCGCGGATGGCGGGCACAAGGGTCATATGCGAGCCGCTCAAGATACTGACGCCAACGAGGTCGACATCTTCCTGCAGCGCCGCTTCCGCTATCATGTCCGGCGTTTGCCGCAGGCCAGTGTAGATGACCTCCATTCCCGCATCGCGCAAACCGCGGGCGATCACCTTGGCGCCGCGATCGTGGCCATCTAAGCCGGGTTTGGCGATCAAGACGCGGAGGCGCATTTCAGAGATTCCGGGGACATTGGGACTTCCATCAATCTAGTCTGATTATAGTCGACCGGGGCGCGGAGAAAACAAAAGCGCTCACCGAGTTTCGATGAGCGCTGAGCAAAAGCATTCGCAGTCACTAAATATGCGTGGCCAACTGGCTGACGATCTTGCCTTTCGGCTTGAAACCGGTAATGCGTTCGACTGCTTCGCCGCCTTTGAAGAGGATCAGCGTCGGGATGCCCATGATGCCGTAGTTCATCAGGATTTCCTGATTCTCGTCGGCATCGACTTTGGCGACGCGCAGCTTGCCTTCGTACTCGGTTGCGATTTCATCCACGATCGGCGCGATCATCTTGCAAGGGCCGCACCATTCCGCCCAGAAATCGACTAGGACCGGCGTGTTGCTGTCCAGCACCTCGCTTTGAAATTCGTCTTTGTTGACATCGAAGGTCTTGGCGCCCATTTGTCTTTCTCTCCTGTTATTTTGCGGGGCTGCGATTGTCCACAATTCCCCGCTTCAATTGTCTGTGACTTGGACGATTAGCCCGTGCCTCATCTTACATCAGAAGTTCGTATGAAGCATCGGCCAATGAGCGCCGGTGACGATTCTGCCGTGGCCTTGGCCCCGCGACCATGCGCCATCGGTCAATTGTCATTATATGGGGCGCGTGATAGCATTTAGCCAGGGCACTTTGAGTCCCAGCTTCGGTTCGCCGCGAGATGTCATGAGTGAAGAGCGCAGTCTGCCCAGCCTAAGCAGTCGTCAAGAAGATATCCTCACCTGCATCGTGCAGGCCTACTCCGATAAACCGGAACCGGTTGGTTCTCGATATCTGGTTGAAAATTTTCAGCTAAACATCAGCTCGGCCACCGTGCGGAATGAAATGGCGCAGTTGGAGGAAATGGGCTACATCGCCGCGCCGCATACCTCAGCCGGACGCGTGCCTACCGCCGCCGGCTTTCGCTATTTTGTGCGCCGGCTGCTGCAAACGCGCAGTCTAACACGGGGTGAGCAGAGCCATATATCGGAGCGGGTTGGGACGCTGCAAAGCGGCATGGAACAATGGATGCGGCGAACGGCAGCGCTCTTGGCCCGTTCGATACAGACCGCGTCGATAGTAACGCCGCCGGTATCGCAGGCCAATTCCTTCAAGCACGTCGAGTTGATTTCCATTCAGGGACGGCTGGCGCTGATGGTGCTGGTGCTGAATAGCGGCAGCGTCCACCAGCGGATGCTGACCCTGGCGGAGCCGGTTCCGCAGACAAAGCTGGGCGAGGCGGCCAAACGCGTGAACGAAACCTGCGCCGATTTGGGCGCGAGGCAAGTGCGCCTGCGCAGCATCAACCTGCCCATGCTGGAGCGAGAAGTGGCCGAACTGACGGCCGAGTTGATTGAGAATCTGGACAACAATCGGGCGCGTTATATCTATCGCGACGGCTTGAGCCGGATCATGGACAGCTTCGCTGACGAGGAAGGCGCACAGCAGGCGATGCGAATCCTGGAGGAGCACACGGTGCTCAACGCGCTGCTTACCGAATTGCTCGATCGGCTGCCGCCATCCGATATCGACCGGGCGGATGTGCAAGTGGTGATCGCCGGCGATGGCCGATATGAGAATCTCAGCCGCACCAGCGTCGTGCTTAGCCGTTATGGCGACCCTGAGAAGATGAGCGGCGCTGTCGGCGTTTTGGGCCCGACGCATATCAACTATGGTCACGCCATCAGCACCGTGCGCTACGTTTCCAATCTGATGACAAACGTGCTGTCGACGCTTTACCAAGACAATGTGGAAGATACCGGGCAGCCCAGAATCTAAACTGATGGCAGGATTATAGCCTGTCGAGTGGAAATAACTCTTCAACCACCGAAGGCATACAGAACACAGAGTTTCTTGAGCAGAGAACTACAATTGTTAGATAAAGCACAACGTCTTGCAGCGAACTCTGGAAAGACAATTGCACGAATGACGTTCATGTGCAACTTAGCGACGTGGAAACGGTTCGCCTTCGAAATGTCGATTGAGTTCGTTAACCATGAGATTGTAACTCTCGACGTCATGCAGTAAACAGTCTTCGCGTTCACTTATGTAGGCAGGTATTTTGCGAAAGTCAACTCGTGTACCGTATAAGTCATGGTTCTTTATCCAGTTTTCGGAAATTCTAGTCCCGTAGTCCAAAGATTTCTGGATGCGATCTTCAATGTCCTTAGCGATGGAGCGATCAGGCAACAATGCTTCGGCGAAGATGTTGAAGTCTCTGTTTAGTTGACTGGCACGTTTTGGAATACTTTTGGCGATACCAGATTTGATAATGAAGTGTCCGGCTGGCAAAAGCATGGGTGAGATGGCGCGTATAGGTTCGGCGAGATAAAAGTGCGTTGGCGAACCCGTGTGCCGTGAAGTTCTCCGAATTTGATTTCGTTCATGTTCAAGTCTTTCCAACATTGGCGCAAGTATCCATTCGACGAATTCTTCACTTGGCTTGAACATTTTGATTCCCTGTCCTCGCTAGTAGAAACAAATTACGTTTGGCTTGACACATTTACGACTCTAGCTAAGTGATCAAAAAGCACTTACCGATGTGTGGTTCAATGCCAAGACCACATGACTAGACGCATGAACGCTTCGATTATAAAAAGTTCGTAAGACTTCTCTAGTTAATATCCTTTCGTATAGAAATCTATCATATGTTTGATAATCTAATGCAAACACGCTGGCACATCTAGCCGGTGTTTTGATGTAGTGCAAAGGGAAAAGAATTATGCCTGAAGTCAACAGAGAAAGTAATCCACTGAATCGTCAACAGATTGGAGACAATTCTGGTACGGATTCGGGCAAGAACGCGTCTGAGAGTAAGTGTGTTGAGTCCGCAACGGATACTAATGACTCTAGATTTCAAACAGAGATCGCAGGCTTAATGCAAGCACTTGACGAAGCAAAAGACGAAGCGCAGGAGAATAGAGACGGTTGGCAACGGGCAAATGCCACTATTGACAGACTTAAGTCAGAAATTGCCAGATTGGAAGCCAAACTCGCGAGTTATGAAAGAAGTAGTGAATTTGCGTCTTTCCAAAAGATCGAATCACTTCTTCCAGTGATTGACGATCTTGATCGCGCTTTCTTGACAGTGCCTGATGAGATAGCCAACAGTGATTGGCTAAGAGGGCTCACCCTGATTCGTAGCAATTTTGCAAAGGCATTACTGGATAAGATACATATGGATAAGGTCATGTTAAGCAGAGAAGATCTTGACAAACTACAACCGGATAAATCGGTTTGGGAAAAGATCTATGCAAATGACCAGAAATTGCGAGAGAAGATTCTCCTTGACCTTAAAGGAGTGTCCGACAAGATCGTGCAAGACAACAAACAGTTTCTCGAAAACATGACGTCAACTGAGTTTGGATTCACGACAATTGATCCAACCGGTGAGGAATTTGATCCTCGATTTCATCAAGCTGTTGGAATTGATAACAGCGATGAATTCGAAAGTGGTTATGTGACTGTGACTGTGCAAAAAGGATATCGTATCGGCAATTCTGTAGTGCGTCCCGCCCTAGTTAGGGTAGCTCAATAAACGTCGGAAAAACACGAGTTACGCACATCACTTGACAGAGATATGTAAGGGCAGGAGAAACAACAATGGGAAGAATAATCGGCATTGACTTGGGCACAACCAACTCGGTCGTCGCTGTGATGGAAGGTGGCGAGCCAACCGTGATTCCATCGTCAGAGGGCGGCAATCTGATTCCCTCTGTGGTCGCCATCAACACCAAGACCGGCGAGCGGCTGGTCGGGCGTGTGGCGCGCAATCAGGCGGTGGTCAATCCGGAGAATACGATTTTCTCGGTGAAGCGCTTCATGGGTCGCAAGTTCAGCGATGCTGAAGTTAGCGATGCCGTAAAGCTGGTACCCTACAATATCTCGGCGGCCTCGAACGGCGATGTGCGCATACGAATGAACGACCGCGACTACAGCGCGCCGGAAATATCGGCTATGGTGCTGCAGAAAATCAAGGCCGACGCGGAAGCCTACCTGGGCGAGACCGTAGACCAGGCCGTGATCACCGTGCCGGCTTATTTCAACGACGCGCAGCGCAACGCCACCAAAGACGCCGGCAAGATCGCCGGGCTGGAGGTCTTGCGCATCATCAACGAGCCGACAGCGTCGAGCTTGTCTTACGGCCTGGGCGATCGCAACGAAGGCATAATCGCCGTGTATGACCTGGGCGGCGGCACCTTTGACATTTCCATCCTGGAAGTCGCTGACGGCGTCTTCGAAGTGAAGTCCACCAACGGCGATACCTATCTGGGCGGCGACAATTTCGACGACCGCGTCATCAATTGGATCGCCGAGGAATTCAAGCAGGAGAATGGCATCGACCTGCGCCAGGACCGCCAGGCGCTGCAACGGCTGAAAGAAGCGGCGGAGAAAGCCAAGATTGAGTTGTCCTCCACTCTATCCGCCGAAATCAACTTGCCCTTCATCACCGCGGATGCCAGCGGTCCCAAACACTTGAACATGAGCCTTTCGCGCGCCAAGTTCGAAAGCCTGGTGGATGAGCTGGTGCGCAAGTCCATTGAGCCCTGCAAGAAGGCGCTGCAAGACGCGGGCCTGTCCACCGGCGATGTGGACGCCGTGTTGCTGGTCGGCGGCATGACGCGAATGCCGGCCATTCAAGACGCGGTCCAAGGCTTCTTCGGCCAAGAGCCGACGAAGGGCGTCAACCCGGATGAGGTTGTGGCGCTGGGCGCGGCGATTCAAGCGGGCGTGCTCGGCGGCGATGTCAAGGACATTCTGCTGCTCGATGTCACGCCGCTGACGCTAAGCGTCGAAACGCTGGGCGCTGTGGCGACGCCGATGATTGATCGCAATACCACCATCCCGAGCAAGAAGTCGCAGGTCTATTCCACGGCCGGCGACAGCCAGACGCAGGTCGAGATTCATATTGTGCAGGGCGAGCGGCCCATGGCGGCGGACAACAAGTCGCTGGGCAAGTTCATCCTCGATGGCATACCGCCGGCGCCGCGCGGCATGCCGCAAATCGAAGTCACCTTTGACATCGACGCCAACGGCATCCTCAACGTCAGCGCCAAAGACAAGGCGACCGGGCGCGAGCAAGCGATCACGATTACCGCCAGCAGCGGTCTTTCCGACGACGAGGTCGACAACATGGTGGCCGAGGCGGAGAAATTCGCCAGCCAGGATGCCGAGCGCAAGGAACAGGCTGAGGTGGCCAATCAGGCGGAAAGCGCCATATTCCAGGCCGAGAAGCTGATCGAAGAGCATAAGGACAAACTGCCGGAAGACGCCGTTCAGCAGACGCAGGAAAAGATCGAAGCGGTGCGGCAGGCGCAAGCCAGCGCTGACGTCAGCGAAATCAAGGCGGCCACCGAGGCGCTGATGGCGCAGCTGCAGACCCTGGGCGCGCAGATGTATCAGGAAGCGGAAGGCGCGCCGGCGGGCACGGCAGCGCCACCTGAGGACGAGGATGTCATCGACGCCGAGTTCACCGAAACCTAATCGCACAGGTACGCAGAATACATAAACGGGGTATATTGACTTATGCCCCGTTTGTCATTGAATCTGGAAAGACAAAAGGACACCGAGAGCTACAGGAAATATTCCATGCCAAGAGATTATTATGATGTGCTCGGTGTATCGCAGGGCGCGGATACGGGCGAGATTAAGAGCGCCTTTCGCCGTCTCGCGCGTCAGTACCACCCCGACGTCAGCCAGGAAACCAACGCTGAAGAGAAATTCAAGGAAATCAACGAGGCCTACGAAGTCCTGTCCGATGACGAGAAACGCGCGCGCTACGACCGCTTCGGCCACGCTGGCGTAAACGGCGCGGGCAGCGGATTTCCCGGCGGCGGCTTCGGCGGCTTCGAGGACATCTTTGATATCTTCAACAGCGCCTTTGGCGAGCAGCAGGCTGGACGCCGGCGATCCGCCAGTAGAGGGCGCGACCGGCGCGTCGATGTCACCATCGATTTCGTCGAGTCGGTTTTTGGCGTCGAGAAAGAGATCGAGTTCCAGCGACTGGAAGCCTGCGATGATTGCGATGGCATTGGAGCGGCACAGGGTTCTCAACCCATAACTTGCTTGCACTGCGACGGTGCAGGCGCCGTCCGCGTGACTCAGAATATCGGTTTTGCAGCTTTTGAGCGGAGACATACCTGCCCCAATTGCGGCGGCAAGGGCAAGATCATCCAGAACCCCTGCCGCAGTTGCGATGGCTCAGGACGCAAACGCAAACGCGCCGTCTTGAATGTGAAGATCCCGGCGGGGATCAGCGACGGCTTGCAGATGCAAGTGCGAGGCGATGGCGATGCCGGCGAAAGAGGGGCGCCTCCCGGCAACCTCTTCGTCAGGATTCATGTCAAAGATCACGCTTACTTCAAGCGCAACGAGCACGACATCATACTCGATATCGGCGTCAATGTGGCGCAGGCTGCCCTGGGCGACAGAATTACTGTGGATACGGTGGATGGCGCTCAAGAGCTTGCCATCCCGCCGGGAACCCAAACGGGCAAGGTCTTCCGGCTGCGCGGCAAGGGCTTCCCCCGTTTGCGCTCGGACGGCTCAAGCGCCGGCCGCGGCGATCAGTTGGTCTACGTGGAGGTGCGGACGCCGACCCAGCTGACCGAGCATCAGCGCGAGCTGTTTGAGCAATTGGCCGACTCCCTCGGGCCCGAGATCACGCCCCAGACCGGCGGACGCGGCTTCTTCGACAAGGTGATGGACTTCCTCGCTGGCGATGACTAGTAATTCCGCCTGGATAGAAGTCTCCCTGCAAGTTGACGGCGAAAGCGCGGAAGCGGTCGCCGAGGTGTTGGAGCGTTTTGGCCACCAAGGCGTTTCGCTCGAGCAAGACGGCATCCCGCCCGACACCTGGGACGAAGACCAAGTTCCCCCGCCCCAAAGCCTGACCCTGCGCGCCTATTTTCCGGCTGACGACCAACTGGAAGCGACACAAGCCCAACTGGAGACGGCCCTGGGGCACATGCGGCTGATGTATCCGATGCCGACGCCGGTCTATCGCAAAGTTGAAGACGACGACTGGGCTGAAGCCTGGAAGGCGCACTACGAGCCGCTTCGCGTTGGCAAGCGCCTGCTGATTCGCCCTCTTTGGATTGACCTGCCGCTGGCGCCGGATGACATCGAAATCGCGCTGGATCCGGGCATGGCCTTCGGCACGGGCAGCCACCCGACCACCCAGTTATGCCTGCAAGCGCTGGAGGACTTGCTGCAGCCGGCGCAATCTGTGCTGGACCTCGGCTCGGGCAGTGGCATCTTGTCCATCGCCGCGGCCAAGCTGGGCGCGGGGCAAGTGCTGGCGCTGGACACAGATCCCCTCGCGGTGGATGCCACACGGGAAAATGCGGGGGCAAATGGCGTGGGGCACAAAGTGATCGCCGAGCGCGGCAGCCATGACTGTTTGTTGAGCTCGGCGCGCCGCTTTGATCTGATTATCGTCAACATTCTGGCGCGTATCATCGTTGAGATGGCGAATGAGCGGCTAGGCGAGATTGTGCGTCCGGGTGGCGTGGCGATCTTCAGCGGCATCATCGATACGCAGGTGGACGAGGTCGAGGCGGCTCTGCGCGATACCGGTCTTCTGCCCTACGCGCGGCGACAGCTGGGCGACTGGATGCTGGTCGAAGCCGGACGGCCGGCGGAATAGGCAGCCTAATGGCGCAACTTGACGGAGATGAGCGATCCGCCTATGTGCAGCAGATGTTCGACCGCATCGCGCAACGTTACGACCTGATCAATCGGCTCATCAGCGGCGGCCAAGACATGACATGGCGCCGAATCGTCGTGGAAAAAGCGGCCCTCCCGCCGGAAGGCAGCTTGCTGGATATCGCGGCGGGAACGGGCGACATCGCGTTTGAGGCGCTGAAGACCACGCCGGCGGCCAGAGTCGTGGGCGCCGACTTCTCCTTGGGGATGATGCACGTGGGCAGACGGCGCGCGCCATTTGGACAGCGAGTCGCCTGGACGGGCGCCGATGCACTGCGCCTGCCTTATGCCGACAGCTGTTTCGACGCGGTGGTCTCAGGTTATCTGATGCGAAACGTGGTGGATATCGCGCAGGCTTTGCGCGAGCAAGGGCGCGTACTGAAACCGGCGGGCCGCATTGTCATCCTGGATACCTCGCCAGCGCCCGACAATTTGCTAAAGCCGCTGATCATGCTGCATCTGAAACATGGCATCCCGCTGGTTGGTCGATTGGTCGGCGGGAAAACTGCGGGCGACGCTTACCGTTATCTGCCGGAATCGACGCAGGCATTCAAGACGCCGCAGGAACTGGCGGATCTGGTCATAGCGGCGGGTTTCACCGATGTCGGATTCATGACGCTGATGTTCGGCACGATGGCGATTCACTGGGGCGTTAAGCGGAGCTGAACAACTCGACTCGGCCATCTCGACAGCGCGAAAAAAAACGAGCCATCTTGCGATGACCCGTTGCTTAGCTCTGTAGGGGAAACATGTTGATGCTCCCTTGGCTTAGCCGCCTATCCAGCGACGACGGCTTGACGATCAGGCGCGCACATTGTCCTTGTGCCGGTAGATGATGCGGCCGCGATTCATATCGTACTGGCTCATCTCTACCTTAACACGGTCGCCCAAGAGAATTCGAATGTAGAACTTGCGCATTTTGCCCGACAAATAAGAGAGGACGCGATGCCCGTTATCGAGTTCCACCATGAACTGTGTGTTTGGCAGCGCCTCGATTACCGTGCCTTCCACTTCTATTTTTTCTTCTTTCTTAGCCATAAGCCTCCTGAATTCTGATATACGCCCCGCGATTATAACGCAATCATCCGCTGCATACTAGCTACACAGCGGATATCCGCGCGATTGAGTCAAACTGTGGTACGCCGTCGATTCGTCTGAGCCGCGTAGCAATCAGACTTTGCGTTGACGCCGCCGCGAACGACGGATCGCCTTCTTCTTCTCGATACGGCGCAATTCGCTCTTGGAGATATGCCAGCGCTTGCGGCGAACGGTGCTCAATATGCCGGCATTGGTTACGCGTTTGCGAAAACGGCGCAACAACTGTTCCTGACTCTCGCCTGGCTTGAGTTTGACTGAAGCCATGCTCTACTCACCACCTTCTGGTATATTCGTCGTCATTCGTGAACTTACAGGTCCAACAGTATACACGTGATTCCCCGCCAGCGACAGGCTAACTCTAATTTGGCGCCGGTAGCGCCGGCGAATCTTCCTCGACTTCAATTTCGTGCTGCGCCAGTTCGTCGTCATGTTCCTGCAAGTCGGCGGATTCGTCCTGCGCAGCGAGCTCATTTTGCGCGGCTTCCAGTTGGGCGGCTTCCGTTGCTGCCGCTACCAACTCAATCTGACGCTCATCCCACTGCGCCTTCTCCGCGGCGGTAACTTCCGTCAGACTCAAGCCGAGGCGCTGCCGATCGGCTTCGATGCTGATGATACGCATCAGCAGCTTCTGCCCCTCGTAAAGATGACGCAGCGGATTCTCGTCGGGATTAGACGACATTTGGCTGACGTGCAGCAAAGCTTCAATGCCCGGCTCCAGGCTGATGAATGCGCCGAAGGATTCCAGCCGGCTGATCACGCCCTCGACCAGTTGCCCGATGTGATACATGTCGTCCACCAGGCTCCAGGGATTGGGTTGCAGCCGCTTGAGGCTTAGCCCGATGCGCTTGCCCTGCGCGTCCAGATTCAAAATGTAGACCTCCACTTCGTCGCCCACAGCGGTCACCTGGCTGGGATGACGAACACGATGCCAAGCCAATTCGGAAATGTGGATCAAGCCGTCGGCGCCGCCCAGGTCAACAAATGCGCCGAAGTCGCAGAGACCGCTAACAACGCCTTTGCGCGACGTGCCCTCAGCCAGCTCACTCAACAGCGCCTCTTTGCGCGCGGCGCGGTTTTCTTGTTCGGCTTCCAGTTGGCTGAATACGAGCCGGCGGCGTTTGCGATTGACCTCGATGACTTTGACCGTGATTTCGTTGCCCACCAGCGTCTGCAAGAATGCGATGCGTTCATCTTCTTTCATGCCGCGCGGCAGATCCAGCACATGGCTGGCGGGAACAAAGCCGCGCAGATGTCCGAAGGACACGATGACGCCACCCTTGTTGGTATCAGCGATCTCGCCCGTCCACAGCGTCTCGCTGTTCATGAACTCTTCGGCCTGCAGCCAGTCTTCGTTCTGGCGGGCTTGCGCGGCAGAAAGAATCAGGTTGCCGTCGTGGTCGCTCAAATTTACTACCGCGACTGCGATTTCCGCGTTCACCTGGTAATCGGCCGTCGTCCTTCCCATTCGCTCAATATCACCTCGGGCGACGATGCCATCTTGCTTCCAGCCGATATCGACGATTAGTCCCTGGCTGTCTACTGAAAGCACGGTTCCATTAACGATATCGCCTCGCTCCAGATGGCTGGCGGCCAGCGATTCTTCCAATAGCGCTGCAAAGTCCATCTCGTCGGCCAACTCATTTACTGCAGATTCAGTATGCATAACTACTCACTCTCCTCTTACGAAATTGGATTGATTTCCGGTGAGCGTCGTCGCGCCGATCAATCGCAAGCCGCCGCCACTCCCAACTGTCTGGCTACGTTAGGCCTAACGCGGCCATCAAGCAAAAATAAAACCCGGGCTCAGCAATTCGCTGAACAACCAGGCTCGGACTTTCCAAGACGTCTGCGATTAGGGCCTTGAACGGACGAATCGACCTCACCTACGAAATCGCGCCGAATTATACAATCGCGCCCGCAAGCTGTCAACATTCCTGACGACAGAAATCAACGAGCGCCTGCCGCGTGCCAGGCGCTAGAATGTTCCAGGCTGCAAGCTGCTAATCTGACGTCTTATCGTCTTCACGTTCGACGTCTGCGGCGTCTGGCGCTTCGGTGGAATCGCCCGCCGGTTCCGCTTCCGCGCTTACTTCATCTACTGCGGCCGTGGCTTCGTCTGCGCCGGGTTCTGTACCCCAGCGCTGCGTGAACCCGACTCTCCGCTTCTCCGGTTCTAGATGGCTGATGCGCAGCGACAGTTGATCGCCCTTTTGCACGTAGGAATATGGCTCCTTCAAGGCGCCGTCCCCCATTTCGCTGAGGTGAAGCAAACCTTCCAAGCCGTCTTCCAGCGCGACGAAGGCGCCGAAATCCACCACGTTAGTCACGTAGCCTGATACCAACTGACCTTCATGGTAGCGGAACTGGGCATCGTCCCAGGGATCGTTGAGCAGGCGCTTGCGGCTCAGCGCGATGCGGTTGGTCTGGCGATCCAGGTTAAGCACGTAGACTTCGATTTCCTCTCCGATATGCAGGATATCGCGCGGGTGATCAACCCGATGCCAGGCCAGCTCGCTGACGTGGATCAAGCCGTCCGCGCCGCCGATGTTGACAAAGGCGCCGAAATCGCGCAAGCCGGTCACGACGCCGTTCACGACATCGCCAACATTCAACTCCGCCAGCAGCTTCGCCTTGCGCTTGGCGCGCCATTCCTTCTGCGCTTCACGCTCGCTGAAGATCAGCCGACGCCGGTCCTGGTCGACTTCGATTACCTTGACGCCCAGGGTGTTGCCAATCAATTGCGTCATCGCTTCTTTGCGATCAACCGACAAATTGGTCGATACCAAATGAGAACTTGGAATGAAGCCTTCAAGTCGGTTCCAGCGTACCAGCGCGCCGCCTTTGTTATAACCGCTAACCTTAACGTCAACCGCGTCTTGAGATGTCAGCAATTCGCGGGCTTTCTCCCAGTCGTAGCGCTGCAAGCCCATATTGATAGATACAATCAGATTATCATTCTGGTCACGCGGGTTGACGACATAAACGGGAACGCTGGCGCCTGTTTCCAGGCTCTCCCGAAAAGCATCCTCCATGCGCTCCAAGTCTTGCGATGGCACAATACCATCTTGTTTGGCACCGAGATCAACTATGATCTCGCGCTCATCAATTTGCAGAATAGTCGCTTCACGGATTTCACCGCGGCGGGGCGGTGTGTAAGAAAAGTCGAAGGACGAGGCAAGCATCTCCTCGAAATTCTCGTCAGTCAGGGGATTTTGTTCTTGCGCTTCACTCATAGGATTTTGATTGCCTCCTGCTTAAGCAGGTTATCATCGCGCCTTCGGTCAATGCCACGCCACCGGCGCTCTCTGCTACAATGTTTCCCGGCGGAACCGACGCCAAGCGGATCTGAATTGCATTAGTATAGGATTCAGCTTACAAGTCCATTACGGCGCGAACGTTGACGTTACGAACCTGTATGGCCAACCGCCAGCGGACTGCAACACTAGGCATCCGTCGGAAAACGCATTATAGCGCAAAGTCTGAAGATTGCCACGCAGTCGGACTTGATATTAATTTGCCCAAGCTAGATTTCCGGTTGCGAGTCACCAAAAGCCCGTCCCAACATTCCGCGGTCTATCTCCCAAGGGTATACGACATAAGCATCGGTTACGTCGCCATACAAATCCGGCTTTATGTTAGAGAACATGGTGCGATAGGGATTGAAATGGATCACACAGTTGAAGGGGATGCCGCCGGCTGAGTTGACGCGTTCCCGCACGGCTATGCTGGTGCGACCGCTGCCCCAAACATCGTCGACGATCAAGGTGCGCCGCCCGCGCAGCAGGTCAGGATCGGGAAACTGCAAGAATGTCGGCCAAGCCATCATTCCAGCCTGGCGCGTGGCGACGAAATCGACCGAGGCGGTCAAAAGGTGCTGAATGCTCAGCGCTTCGGCCAGCAACCCGCCCGGGATAACGCCGCCGCGCGTGATCATGACCATGGCGCCGAAGGGCCCAAGGTGCTGAATTCGCGGGACCAATCCGTCTATGAGCTGATCGACCTCGTCCCAGCTAACCAGGCGAGGCTGACGGGGTTCGTCTGGACGCATCAGCATTTGGCGATTCCTTGCAAAGCAACAGTGAATACGTTGTATCTGCGATTATAAGGGATTTGTTTACTTTACCCAAATCAGACGTGCTGGCAGACGATAACGATGGGCTTGCCCCGGTGACGCGTCACCACCAGCACACGCGCCTCAGCGCCATTGCTCAGCCGCAGACGAGCGATCAACTCCTCCGGCGTCATGGCGAAGCCGCGCTTCTTCACCGTTACGCGCCCCACGCCGCGCTCCACCAAATAGCGCCGCAATCGCTTCAACTGGAATGGCATCCAGTCGAGCGCTTTCCAATAGCGTCCCCAGGCTGTTTCGGCGCGCGCGTCCATGGTCAGATAGGCGATTGACTCGTCGATCATGGCGGCGTTTAATTTATGCGCAAGATATTTCACCAGCCCAGCCCGCAAGATTGCCGGGTCGGGTTCAAATAGCCATGCTTTGGGCGCAGTGATTTCGACTCCCACCGGACGCTCGCGCGTCAGATGGTAGGCGCCGCCGTCTGTAAGCAGGGTCGCGCTGGGCGGTGACGACGGTCGATGTAGCCAGAGCAGGGCTTCGATCAATTGTCCTTTGGCCGAGACGAATTCGACCTGGCCGCCGTAGCCCGCGAGCTGCCGCAGATCCACAGCGGGCGAGAGCTTAACAATGATTTCCTCCGCCTTCCATGCGCGAGCCAGCGAAAGCGACGGCTGATATTGTTCGACGTGGCGGATCCGTTTGCCCTGCAGGTCGCGGCGCCCGGGATCGAAGTAGAAACAGCTATAACCGCGCGGAAGCGGCCCGGCCGCGTCGGCTACCCGAAACGCTGCGCTTAGCCTTGTCGCGGCAGCATTGTGCCGCGCAATGGCGATGCGAACTGGGTTAATATCAAGTCCGAGCACGTCCCTGCCGGCCGCAACCATGGCCAAGCTGTCGCCGCCGATGCCACAACAGACATCGAGCACGTTACGAGATTCGACCAATCCGGCACGGTAGCGGCGAACTAAAGGGTGGCTGGCCTGCTGCAAACCCGCTTCAGTGAATAGCATGTCGCCGGCGAAACGCGGAAACTTTGACACCGCTTTCCTGCGCAGCCGCAATGTGGTCAGGACGGCGGATGCTTCGGCAACTGACAGCGCCTTGCGTAGACTGGTCAACAGCGGAAGCGTATTGGCTTTGGAGATATCGCAATCGGCGTAGGCTGCCAGGTACTGCCTGCCGCGCTCGCTGCGCAGAAAAGCGATGTCGTCCAGGCTCAGCGCCATGGCAGCCGCTACTCGTCCGGCGCTTCGGCGCTAGCGGGGTCGATCTGCACGGTGGTCAGCGACTTGCCTTGAACTGACGCCATAGTCGGATTCAATACTACGTCCCAGGTCCAGGACTTGGCGGTGGCGCGGCTGAACTTGCCGACCTTATTGACATCGCGGATGACGCCCTGAAGAACGGCCGGCTGCATAAAAGCGACCGCCTTGGGCAAGCTGCTGAAGGCCAGCAGGATGTGCCGAAGGCCACAGTTGATGGCAGCAGCCTGCCAAGTTATCGTCTCGTCGCGAGTCAGCTTCCAGACCGGCTTGTTCGGAAGCTGCTGAATCAGAAGGTGCAGGTAGCGCCCGGCATAATGATCGAGGTCAAGCAGGTCTCCGTCGGCCTGCGCGACGCTATGGACGCGCTCAGCCGTATCCGCAGTTAGGTGCGGCTTTTCGCCGCGCAGCAATACGCCGATGCCATCCAGCGCCGGCTCCAGCAATAGGCGCGTGTAGCCCTGGTCGCGCAGAATTCGCGCCTGACTTTCGCTGACCGAGTCGCGCGATTGCAGCATGATTAGCCTGCCGCCGGGGCGAAGCACGTTCAATAATTCGCTGAGCAGTTGCGCGTCAATTTCGATATCAAAGGCGACCACGGCATCGAAGGAATCGGGCGCGAGGCCCGCGTTGTCGAGCTCACTTGGCATTACATGCGAGGTCTCAAGATCGGCGCGCCAGTTCGCCAGGGTGCCGCCCGAACTCCCATCGAGATCAAGCAGTCGCAATGTCGAAGCGCTGGGCGGCAGATGCTTCGCCATGACGGCGACAAAATGGCTTTGCACGCGCCGCGCATCCATCAGCTGTTGCTCGACGCTACCTTGATTAGCCGCAGAAATTCGTCCCATTCTTCGCGGAAGAAGTGCAGGGTAACCGCGCCCAGCTCGACATGGTAGGTGATCTCGCCATCAGGCTCGCGCACTTCCCAGACCATATAGTTGTCGGTCTCGGCGAGGGCGTTGTTGGCGGCGTCGCCCTTGTCGCTCATGCTTCAGGCTCCTCCAAATTCATCCGGTCGATAATCAAAAAAACGCGCCGCACGCGCATCGCGACGCGTTTGAGTAGTCTCGGGGCGCCCGTCCTAGTTGCGGCGGTCGCGGTTGCCACCGCCACTGCGACGGTCTCCGCCTCGGCGATTGCCATCGCGACGCCCGCCCCCGCCCCCACGACGGCTGCCGGCGGCATCGCGGCGCTTGGCCTCTTCGACGTCCCAGCCTTCCAGGACCGCCTGCCGGCTCAAGCGGACGCGGCCGGTGTTGTCCACATTGATGACCATGACCATGATCTCGTCGCCCACGCTGACTTCTTCTTCCACGCTCTTGACGTGATAGTCGGCGAGCTGCGAGACATGCACCATGCCCTCAGTGCCCGGCAGGAATTCGACAAAGGCGCCGTAATTCTCCGTGCGGGTAACCTTGCCGGTATAGATCTGACCCAGTTCCGGATCTTCCACCATGTTGCGGATCTTTTCGATCACCTTGTCGACTTCTGCGCCTGATTCGCCGGCCACGAATATCAGGCCGTCATCTTGAATATCAACTTTGACGCCGTGATCTTCCTGCAGCCCGCGGACATTCTTGCCGCCGGGCCCGATAACCGCGCCGATCTTGTCGACAGCGATGCGGAAAGACTCCATTCGCGGCGCATAATCGCTAAGCGTGGCGCGCGGCGCAGGCATCGCCGCCTGCATCACGTCCAGAATCTCCATGCGGGCGTCTTTGGCCTGCGCCAGGGCCTGCCGCATGATATCGCGGGTGACGCCGGCAATCTTGATGTCCATCTGCAACGCGGTGATGCCGTCCACGGTACCGGCCACTTTGAAATCCATATCGCCGATGTGATCTTCCATGCCCTGAATGTCGGTCAAAACAGCGAGCTTGTCGCCCTCTTTGATCAAGCCCATGGCGATGCCGCCAACCGGATTCTTGATGGGAACGCCGGCGTCCAGCAACGCGAGCGTGCTGCCGCAGACGCTAGCCATCGAGGTGCTGCCGTTCGAGCTCATCACTTCGCTGACCAGCCTCAAGACATAGGGGAATTCTTCTTCGGAGGGCATCATCGCCAGCAGCGCCTTTTCCGCCAGGGCGCCGTGCCCGATTTCGCGTCGCTTGGGACCGCGCAAGGGATAGCTCTCGCCCGTGCTATATGGCGGAAAGTTGTAATGATGGATGTAGCGCTTGTCGCCTTCGGGGCTGAGGCCGTCCATAAATTGCGCATCACGGGGCGTACCCAGGGTCGCTATCGTCAGCACTTGCGTCTCGCCGCGCATAAACAAGCCGGAGCCGTGCACGCGCGGGACGTAGCCCACTTCGGCGGCCAGGGGACGCATCGTAGCGAAATCGCGCCCGTCGGGTCGAATGCCTTCATTGACAATGCGCCCGCGCACGACGTCTTTCATCACTTGATCGTAGGCGCGCGTGACGTGCTTCATGTTGAATTGCTCGTCGGCCTCGGTGATAGTCTCGTTCTTCTGCGTGTATTCATCGAGCAGCGCTTGCTTGATTTCCCCCAGCGGCTCGCGGCGGGCATTTCGGTCGCTGTGAGCGGTCATCACCTCGCGGATTGGCGCTTCGACCTTTTCGCGCACCTCCGCCAGCAATGACTCAGCATATTCGTCGACCGACGGTTCCAGCTTCTCCTTGCCGATTTCTTCGCGAATGCGCAGCTGCAACGCGACGATTTCCTGAATCGAATCGTGTGCCATGAACAGCGCTTCGAGCATCAAGTCTTCGTCGACCTGATCGGCATTGCATTCGACCATGTTGATGGCGTCTGCTGTGCCGGAAACGCGCAAGTCGAGTTTGCTCGCTTCCATCTCCGTATAAGTCGGGTTGACTTTCAGCCCGCCATCGACCAGGCCAACGCGCGCGCCGGCCACCGGACCACCCCAGGGGATGTCGGAAATCATCAATGCCGTGCTGGCCGCGATGATGCCCATCATGTCGACATGATGTTCCTTGTCATGTGACAGCGAAATCAGAATCACTTGCACGTCATTGCGCATGTTCTTGGGGAAGAGCGGACGCAGCGTACGGTCAATCACGCGGGAGGTAAGAATCGCGCCTTCGGAGGGACGACCCTCGCGGCGGAAAAAACCGCCCGGCACGCGACCGCCGGCGTACATCTTTTCTTCGTAGTCGACGCTCAGCGGGAAAAAGTCCAGGTGAGCCCGGGGCGAGCCCATATTCGCCGAGCAAAAGAGCATGGATTCGCCCATGCGGACGGTTACAGCGCCGCCGGCTTGCTGGGCCAGACGGCCGGTTTCGATGACCACCTCCTTGCCCCCCACCATGCAGCGGTATTCACGGATGTCAAGTGTCATAGCGTTCTCCATATTGTTGAAATGCAGTATAGCCGCGCGCTAGGCATGCAAAGTGAACAGCGCGCGCTAGTCGCGGCTGACGCATCATTCTTTTTCGGTAGATTGAATCCAAGCGGTATTCCGCACTGAGCCAGCAAGGCCCGGCTAGCCGTCATCATCGAGTGGATTGCCTGGACCTCGCCGGGCGTCCACTACTAGCGGCGCAAACCAAGGCGTTGCAGCAAATCACGATAGACGTCCGGCTTCTTTCGCGAAATATATCTCAAGTGCCGGCGGCGCTGGCCCACCAGCTTCAGCAGCCCGCGGCGCGAGTGTTCGTCGTGGTTGTGGATTTTGAGATGGTCGGTCAATTGCGAGATGCGCGCGGTGAGCAGCGCGATCTGCACCTCGGGTGAGCCTGTGTCGCCGTCTTCACGAGCAAAGTCTTTGATGATCTGGTTTTTCGTTGCTTTATCCAATGGCATGATTTCCGTCCCTTCGCTAGCCACCAGACAGGCCGGATCGGGTGCCTGTCGGTCAAAACAACGCGCTGATTGTATCAGCGATGTCCAAACGGGACAATGGCGAGCTAATTGCCGGCCGCGGCGACTTCGTCGACATCGTCGTTGGCAACCAGCTTGACTGAGTGATGCGTGCGAAACAAACTGTACTGATCCGACCGGCCGGGCAGCGGATTGAGTACATTCTCGACGCGCATGGTTGAGATCCAGAGCGGAACATCCCAGCCGTCGGGCAGGATCCGCTCAATGCTGGCGTGGGTGATGGTCGTATTATTGCGATACATCTGCAGCAATACGTGCACGAATTCATCGCGCTCGGCGAGCAAGACAGCCACAAAGGGATTGTTCTCATCCAACTCGATACCCTTGGTGTTGTAGTCGCTGCGCGGATTGGGGTATTCATTCACGGAAACCATGTTGTTGATCAGCAAGTACTCCACAGCTTGCTGGAAGATCACGCCGCTGTCGAATTCGCGCAGCCGCCGGTGCAAGCTGCCCAGCGGACACCAGGCGAAATTCCGGAAACTGGTGAACTGCTGCACGCTCACCACAATGCGCGTCACCATTCGAGCAACTTCGGCTTCAGTCTCAAAAAGCTGGTGTGGCGGGACGCCCTGCCACTTCTGCGCCGCCGCTTCGACATCACTATGCGTCTGCTCAGTTTGGCGCGCGATCGGGTGCTCCTCGGCTGAGGGAATGCGAATTACCGGCACCAAGTCATCCGGGTTATGGCGATGCGGCACCAGGTCTCGCTGCAAGACGCGTTCACGCACCAGGCAGTCGATCCAATGCGAGCGCCATTGGTCGTTTTCGTTCATGCCCGGTCGATCGAGGTCGCGCTCCATCGCCAAGCCCTTGAGTAGAAATCCATAATTGACGTACTCCCAATTGCGCGAGCTCAAGGTATTGGCCACGCGGCGCACCATGCGATTGACAATCAGCAGCGTCTTTTCGACGACCGGGTGCTGCATGTTTAGACTAACGCCGCCGGCGCTCTGCTGCTGCAGGATACCCAGTGAAATCGCCTGAGATACCAAGTCATCGCCTCGCTCGGATGAGACCACATCTCGAGCGTCAATCAGCTGATTAATCAGTTCGTCCACCGTTGTTGTCTCATTTTCCGACATGGCGGAAAGCCGGTAGAACTGAATGATGACGCTGGACCACTGCGACGGGATGAAACTTTCAATGTCGTGCTCGGTCTCCACAGTGCTCAAGGACTGATGCGTCTGCATGTCAGTGAAGTCGTCAATGTACTCGAGCTGCAAAGACGGATGGCTTTGAAGCAGACGCCCGGTGCTGCCGCGCACGCCCCAAACGATGACTGTCTTATTGCGCTGCAGCAGCGGATTAACCACATCGTTGAAGTCGCGATCGCCGGTGGCCAGAATAATGACGTCGCCTGCTTCCGGATGTCCGGCGTCCGTCAGCACATCGCGGGCGATGCGAATGTCCGCGCTTTGCTTGCCGGGCAAATGAAAGACCGGGTCGATGTTGGCCATCATCAGGCGCGCCGGCGCTTCCCCGGCGACTTCACGCCCGGATGAATCCACCAGCGGCGGCAATGCGCCACGTTGCCCCCAAGGCGCGTAGGCCGCCATCTTGACCAGCTTGCCATGCGCTTTCGCTTGTGATACCAAACGCTCGATCAAGTGGTCGAGGTTCACCACGAAGCCCTGTTCGTTCAGGCTGATGGAAATGTTCTCGAAGTCAATATAGACCCAGACGTTCTTCGTGCGAATGCCATACAAGCCGTCGAGCAATTGATAGATGACCTGATCCTCATACTCGGTGCCGGCCAACATATTCTCGTCGGCGCCCCAAACGCGAATGCGCGAATTTCGCGTCAGATTCAGTTTGGAGATGAGCGGCAGCAGGTCCAGGCTGGTAGTCGCCAGAATCAATTCGCTGATTGGGGCGGGATCGTGGCGAAAGAGACCTTCAAGCAAGCAGTCGGGCAAACAGCTGCGGTCGTCAGCATCAAAGACTTCATAACCAACGCTGCGGAACATGGCTTCCGGTTCAACTTGCCATTCACCCTGCAACTCCGTGCGCCAATCGGCAATGGCGATCGCCTTCAGGTTGGACGTGTCGTACAAGCCGGCCACCAGCGCTGCATTGCCTCTCAGCGCCACGGCCAACTCCTGCAAGTCTACTCCATGTTCGGCGGTGAATTTGAGCAGATCGTCGACGTCTACAATCAAGTAAGCAGCCATATTTTAGTCCAAGAAGTTACGGCGCCGGCCGGTACTCAAACTGGGCGGCGACTAACTCATAGTTCCACGTACACGCATGGGCAACAAGTTTACGGTATATGCTACGGCGTATCGTCATAACATCTTGCAAGAACAATTATGTAAAGACGCCCCTGTTTCACGCATTTGAACATTCTACGCGAGATCTACGAATCTCGTTTCCCGCGCGTCCTGTTACCATCCGCTTCACTCACTTTAGAACAAATATTTAGGGACGCTTGACCATTCTACAGCAAGTCTGTGATTGTGTCAATTTTCACAATGGATGAGTTTCCGTTAGTTTCTGATGCAGCGTGTTAATTTGCGGTAAGCGCTGAATGAGCGCCTGAGCCCGCCGCGCCTGACGTCAAGGCGACCCAGCAAGATATACACGCGATCAACTCAATATGCTTTGGCGAAGAGGGCCACTCGCTCCGTGGTTCGGCCGGATACGACGCATCTGCCCGGCTCAATCGGCGAGTCGAAAGGGAAGCAGCGAATGGTAGCGCCAGTCTCATCTTTGACGGCCTCTTCATCGTCATCGTCACCGTCCCAGAAGACCCGCGCCCAGTCGCCATCAGCGATAACCGATTGCAGCTCAGCGTAGGTCGCCGCGTCGGTGATATGCGCATCGCGGAAGGCGCGAGCGTCTTCAAGCAGGCTGCTTTGGATGTCAGCCAAGAGCGAGCGTACGGCATCGACAATGCCATCTTGCGAGACAAATTGCTTGCCTTTGCGGCCCAGCACGTCGCGGCGAGCGAGCACGGCATTGTTCTTTTCGACGTCCCGCGGTCCGATTTCCATCCGTACCGGCACGCCACGCATCTCCCAGTCATTGAATTTAAAGCCGGGCGACTGCCCTTCACGATTATCTACATGAACACGAATGCCGGCGTCGTCAAGCGACCGGCGCAAGCGCTCCACAGCGTCCATGACCGCGCCGCGCTGCGAGTCATCTTTGAATATGGGAACAATCACCACTTGATAAGGCGCCAGCTTCGGCGGCAGACGCAAGCCCTTGTCATCACCGTGAGTCATGACCACCGCGCCGACCATGCGCGTGCTCAAACCCCAGGACGTCGTCCAGCAATACTCTTGATTGTTGCTTTCGGCCAGATAGCGTATGTCGAATGCCTTGGCGAAATTCTGTCCCAGGTTGTGGCTGGTGCCGGATTGAAGCGCTCGCTTGTCGCGCATCATGGCTTCTATGGTGTAGGTGCGCAGCGCGCCAGCAAAGCGCTCCATACGGCTTTTTTCGCCTTTGATAACCGGAATCGCCGCGTCATTGATGGCGAAATCAGCGTAAATGTCGAGCATCTGCAGGGTCTCGCTCTCGGCTTCGTCGTGAGTCGCGTGGGCGGTATGCCCCTCTTGCCAGAGAAACTCAGCCGTGCGCAAGAAGGGACGCGTGCGCAACTCCCAGCGCACGACATTGGCCCATTGGTTGATCAGCAGCGGCAGATCCCGGTAGGACTGAATCCAGTCGCTAAATGCTTCGCCGATCACGGTTTCCGAAGTCGGGCGCACAACCAGCGGCTCCTCCAGTTCTTTGCCGCCGGCGTGGGTCACGACGGCCAACTCAGGGCTGAAACCCTCGACGTGCTGCGCCTCGCGCCGGATGTAACTCTCCGGGATGAAGAGCGGGAAGTATGCGTTCTGATGACCGGTCGCCTTGAAGCGTCTGTCCAGCCCGGCTTTGATGCCTTCCCAGATTTCGTAGCCATAAGGCTTGATGATGACGCAGCCGCGCACCGGGCTGGGCGCCGCCAGATCCGCACGGTAGACGATCTCGTTATACCAACGCGAGAAGTCTTCGCTTTGGGCGGTGACGGACTGTTCTGACATGTCTTCTATTCCTTCGTGATAAGTTTAGTGCCCGGCCGGTGATACGTATGCGGAGTTCAGATGACACCCAACAGCATGCTGGCAAAGGCGCTTGAGTCAATTCGGCTGGATGCAAAACGCAAGGTATTGTAGTGCTTTCAGGGCAGATTAAAAGACTGGAAGCGGATGCTTGTCGATCGAGTGGCCACTTCGAGCCGAAAACTACTCTCTTGATACGCCGCCATCATTCAGATTGTCGCGCCACTCGCGAGCGTAATTCTTCTCCAGTTTTGTCATTACAGCCTGGCCCAAATCGATGCCGCTGCAACTGGCCAACTGCATCAGATAGAGCATGACGTCGGCCAATTCGTCGGCCAGCTCAGCTGGACGGCCGGCCTCATCGCTCCACTGGAAATGCTCCAATACTTCGGACGCTTCCAATACCAAGGAAATCGCCAGATTCCGCTGCGTTTGCCGCTTCGGCGAGTCTTCCTGGTACCAGCCCTTGCTCTCAACAAACTCGTGCATTGCCTTGGTCAATGTATCGAGATCCATGGCCGCGTATCCTGTCAGTATGCGTTTGGATTGGAGCGGGTGATCGACTGCCAAATCGTTCTGATGATGATGACGATATCCAGCCAGAGCGACCAGTTTTCTACATAAAAGCGATCGGCTTCGGTGCGCTGCGCTATGGAAGTGTCGCCGCGCAGACCGTTGATCTGCGCCCAGCCGGTCATGCCGGACTTTTCGCGATGCCGTATCATGTAGTCCGGTATCCGCCGGCGAAATTGCTGCACATACATCGGGCGTTCCGGTCGGGGACCAACCAGGCTCATCTGACCGAGCAAGACATTGATTAGCTGCGGTATCTCGTCCCAATTGCTGCGCCGCATGTGGTGGCCAAGGCGCGTCACTCTGTCGTCATTTTCGACCGTCCAGGTTTGCCCGCTGGATTCGGCGTTCGGTCGCATTGACCTGAATTTGATCATCGGAAACGGTCTGCCGTCCAAGCCCATCCTTGTCTGCCAATAGAATACCGAGCCGCGAGATTCGAGCCGAATCAGGCCGGCCGTTATCAGCATAAAGGGCGAGAGCAGCACTAAACCAACGGTAGCGCCGAAGAGATCAAGCGCTCGTTTCAGGCTAAGCTTCCAACCGCGCAAGGCAATGTCACGCACGGTCAAAAGCGGCGTACCCCCCAGGTCATCAACGTTTAGGTCCCCGGCCATATAGGAAAACATATCGGGATAGACTTTGATATCTACTTTCCCACGCTGGCAGAGGCTGATTAGCTCGACCAATTCGCCTCGTCGATAGTCTGACAGAGCGACGATTACTTGCTCTACTTGCTGGTCGTCAATCAGCCGCGGGATTTCGCTATAGACGCCGATGTAAGGAAACCCCAGCATATCGCCTTGCTTCTCCTCCGCCGTGACGATGCCCACAATGTCATAGCCGAGTTCGGGACTATTACGGACGAGATCGGTGATCTTAAGCGCGATCTCACCATCGCCTACAATCAGCAAGCTGTCCCTGACGACGCCGCGGCGGCGCATGAAGGTCCAGAACCGGCGGTGCCATTCCCGCCCGACGACCACAAGAATCAGGCTGAAGAACCAAACGTAAAACAGCAGGCTTCGCGGATACAGCGTTTCCAGCGCGGTGTTCTGCAGGAGGAACTCCTGTGTGCCGCTAGCCAGCAATGTGCCCAGCGTTACCACGCCAACCAGGCTGCGCAATTGATCGATACGGCTCGAGGCTCGCTTCAAATGATAGAGTTGTGAGAAATAGAACATCACAATGGTTGTGGCGCTATGTAGAATCATCGTCGGCAGGTAGTTGATTAGCGCGGGCTGTTCGTCAGGGCGCGGGAAGAATGGCAGTATCCCGCGCGCTTCGTAGCTTACGAGAAAGGCGACCACCAGCATAAGAGAATCGACAAGCAGCAGCGTCAGCGTGGAAAGCGCCTTTAGATGGTCATTGCTTAGCCGTATTGGCCGAGGCGCTATCGTGTAGCTTTCGGATTGCGGATCTCTTGCCATAAGCCGGGACCCCCCTTGAATAGGAGCGCGGTCAGGATTAACAGATGCAGCGGGAAAAAGGTCGTCCGCCGAAAATGTTTGCGATAAAAGATGAGCATGGCGCGCCAGAATTCAAATTGCGCCTTGGGGTTTTTCCGGCTCGCCGCGCGCTTGAAGTGGCGCACCGTCACCGCCGGGTGGTACCAAACTTTGTAGCCGGTTTCCTTTATGCGGAAGGCCCAGTCGATATCTTCGCCGTACATAAAGAAGGCTTCGTCCAGCAGGCCGACGCGTTCGATCGCTGCCTTGCGCACCTGCATGTAGGCGCCAACGACCGAGTCCACTTCCAGCTCGGCGTCTTCGTCGGCGAAGGTCATGTTGTAGCGGCCGAAACGTCTATTGCGCGGGAATAACCTGGCCAAACCGGAATAATGATAGAAGCTGACCAAGGGCGTGGGAAAGCCTCGCCGACAAGCTTTGTCCAGGTTGCCATCGCCAAGCAGTAATTTGGGGCCGGCCACGCCGATATCCGGGCGCGAATCCATAAAGCTGACCATCCGCGTCAGAGCGTCGCGCGGCAATTCAGTATCCGGATTGAGCAGGAGCGCGTATCGGGGCGCGGTTTCGGCCACATCGCCGGCGGCCCGGAAACCCAAATGTCGCAAGCCTACATTGTTGGCGCGCGGATAGCCGATGTTGGCGTCGTTTACAATGACTTCAACCTGCGGAAATTGCTGCCTTACCATGTCGACGCTGCCGTCAGTCGAAGCGTTGTCAACGACGACTGTGCGGAAACGGTCTATACCGCTGCTGACCACGACCGTTTCCAGGCAGCGGCACAAAAACTCGCGTGTATTCCAGTTGACAATGACAATGCCGAGATCGTACACATTCCCCTCGAACGCGTTGCCCTGACACGATTTTACCATAGATGCGCCAACCGCAATTTAAACCATAGTACAGTCAAGTTGGCGCATAGCCTCAGCTTATCAATCTGATCCCATTCGGGCGGTCGGCAAAGTAGCCAGCGGCGCCCCACGCAAGGCGGAGCGCATGGCCTCGCGGTCATCCCAGGGATGCTCGGTTTCGCCGAAACACATACTCTGTTCATGCCCCTTGCCGCAAGCCATCACCAGGTCGCCGGGCTGCGCCAACTGGCAGGCGTAGTAGATCGCCTCGCCGCGGTCCGGCACACGTACGAAGGTCTCGCCCTCGACGCCCCCCTGAGCAATGCAGCCGGCCGCCATCATCTTGAGGATGTCTTGCAGCGACTCCGTGCGCGGGTCTTCCGCAGTCAAGACGGTCATATCCGCCAAATCAGCCGCCGTCTCCGCCATGAGCCGGCGCTTGGCGACATCGCGCAGGCCGGCGCTGCCAAAAACAGCAATCAGGCGATTGTCCGGTCGCAGCATTTGCCGGCCCGCCTCCAACGCCCGTCGCAGTGCGTTGGGCGTATGCGCGAAATCGACCATCGCCATGAAGTCCTGGCCCTCGTCGATCCGCTCCATGCGCCCGGGTATCAGCTCGACTGCATCAAGGCCCGCTTTGATTGAATCCAATCTTGCGCCTAACACGCGCGCCGCACTGAACGCTGCAAGCGCGTTATAGACATTGAATGAGCCAGGCAGCTTCAAATGTATTTCTCGGCCAGCAGCTTCAAATAGTGTTACGTTGGGTAGATACCGTATCCGTCTTGCACAATAGGTACCGTCGAATTTAATTCCATAGGGCACCACGAAATATGGATCGAGATCGGGAATGGCCGCGAAGTAATCCGCCGAGGGATCATCCGCATTGAAAATTGCCCATTTTTGAACATTGGGCTTCTGAAAACTCTGATTCAACGTCCGAAACATGATTGCCTTGGCGGCGCGGTAGTCTTCCCAGCTGTCGTGGAAATCGAGATGTTCGTGCGTCACATTGGTCAGCACAGCGACATCAATGTCGACGCCGTTTAATCTGCCTTGCGCCAGGCCGTGGCTGGTCATCTCCAATACGCAATGCGTCAGACCGGCATCGACCATGCGCTTAAGGTAATCGTGCACTTGAGGCGCGCCGGGCGTGGTGACATGCAGGCCGGTCGGCGCTGCCTCGTCGCCGAAGTCTGCCGACAGCGTGCTGATATAACCCACGCGAAAGCCCGGCTGGCGCTGCAAAATACTGTGCAGCAGATGACAGGTAGTCGTCTTGCCATCGGTGCCGGTGACGCCGATAACGACGAGCCGCCGCGTTGGATAGCCGTTGTAGGCTGCCGCCAAGCGCCCGAGAATTTGCTGCGCATTCTTGACGCGCACGTAGGGAACAGGTAAATCGGTCAGGTCAGCCTCGCCGATGATCGCGGCGGCGCCGGCTTCTATAGCGTCCGGGACGAAGCGATGGCCGTCAGTGGAAGCCCCGGCCCGCGCGACGAAGAGTCCGCCCGGCCGGACATCCTGGCTCGACTCGACCACGGGGGCGTTGATCTCAATAGAGAGGTCGCCACGCATCGACACCAGTTGGTCGGCGGGAATCGCAGTGAGGAGCGAGTCTAGCGTAGTAGGCATTTCGACCAATCACGACCTCGTTAAGACAATGACGCTTCCCTACTTATTCAAGCACCTAAACGCGACTGTGACAAACAAAAACGCGCCGGAAGCTATCCAGCGCGCTTGAATTTGACTTGTATTGCAGCAGGCGGCTAATTCAGGCTGCGCGCCAACTCGTTCAATTGCGAGCGAACGCTGCCATCGACCATGCCGCCGGACCAGCGCACGATCAATCCGCCCAGAATCGAGGGATCCACCGTGAACTCGGTTTCGTCCGCCCCGATTGAGGACTGGACTTTCTTCTGTTCGGCGTCCGTCAAGGGCATCGCGCTGACGACTTCCACCCGGCCGCTCAAGCCCGTGGCGCCTTCCGGCAAATCAGCGATGAAGCCATCTACGAGAGACTTCTGCTTGGTCTTGCTGATGTTGTCATCCAGGATGCGGCTGGCTACGGCCACCGAGATATTCAGCACCTGTTCGCGCAAGTTGCCCAATTCCTGATTGCGAATGGCCACGGCTTCGTTCTGCGCGTCGTATTGAATCTTGGCGGCTTCCTGGCGGGCATCCTGCTCGATCGAGCCGGCGACTTCTTCGCCGCGTCCGCGCGCCTCGTCGATGACCTTCTGCGCTTCGGCGCGCGCCTGCGCCAGGATCTTCTCGGCTTCAGCCTCGGCGTTTTCGCGAGCCCGCGCCGCGGCCGCCGCATCTTCCAGACCTTTGGCGATGCGGTTACGGCGTTGGTTCAAGACGTTGGTCAGCGGATCATAGATGAAGCGCGTCATCACCGTGTAGAGCACGATAAAGGCGATCAGCCAGATCAACATCAAACCGGGATTGATACCCAGATTGTCAAGTACGCTCATCATTTCCTCCAGAGAGTCTCTAGCTCAGCTTAACTGAGTACGAAGAGGATAATCAGCGAGACTACGAGGGCGTAGATGGCGACCGCTTCCGCGAAGGCTACGCCGAGGATCATGTTGGTTTGGATGGTCGGCGTGTGATCCGGGTTGCGCCCCATGGCTTGCACAGCGCCGCCCACTGCCAGGCCGATGCCGATACCGCCGCCGGCCGCGCCGATCATCGCCAATCCGGCGCCGATCGCTTTACCCAAGATAATCGTTGATTGTGGATCCATTGATGTTTCCTCCAGATTTGCTCAAACTAGACTAGTGTGCTTCGGCATGGTCATGCTCATCATCGTGATGATGGCTGACCGTCGCCAGATTCATAAAGATTGCCGTCAACAGGGCGAATACCAGCGCCTGAATGACACCGACGAAGAACTCCAGGATGAAGAAGGGCCAAGGCAAAATCGGCACCAGGAAGCTCATGACGAAGAGCAGAATCGACCCGGCGAAGATATTCCCCAAGAGACGGAAGCTGAACGACAGGATTTTGGCGAAGTCGCCTATCAGTTCCAGCAGACCTACCGCCACGTCAATACCGCCCAAAGGCGACTTGAAGAGCGTGGAGAAGTTGAAGAACTTGGTCAGGTAGCCGATGCCCAGCGCCTTGAAACCGATGTACTGAATCATGACGAAGGCAATCAATGCGATAGACAGGGTCATGTTCAGATCGGTGGAAGGCACACGCACGAAAGGCAAAACGACCCAAGGCACAAGTTTCGCCTCTTCACTGCTCGGGTCGGGATGCAGCGGGATGCCAGGTTTCTCATCGGCGTACTCGCCATCATCCGCTTGGTCGTCGCTGCCGGATTCCCATGGCGCCAGCGCGACACCGGTGTAGCAGCTGCGGTCCTTGCGCGCTTGCTTCTCAGCGAGCCGCGCCGCCAGCACTTCGTCGTAGGCCGCCGTGGCTTCGTCAGACTCGGCCGCTTCCCCAGCGTGCGTATCGTCGCCGGTCGCTTCGCCTTCGCCGTGGTCGTCGTGCTCGGCTTGATAACGAGCATAGGCGGCGTCCTGGCTCAGGTCCATTTGGGCAGCCTTGGCCGCCGCTGCTGCCGCAGTCAGCGCCGCTTCATCAGCAGCAGCTTCATCGGCCGGGCTGATCCAGTCGCATTGTCCGTTGACGTAGGAAATCCCGAGGAAGCCCTGATAAATCTCATAGCCGTCGGTTGTGACTACCTTGTACTCATCCTTTTCCACGTCGTACTTTTCCTTGACGTGAGGATGAATGAAACCGATAGTGTCGACCCCGGGCACAAGCTCCATCCAGTTGGCCAGCAGCACGACCAGGAAAATAGTCATGAACATGTTGAAGATCAAGCGGAAGTGACGGCCGCCAGCGATACCGCCGACGAAACCCATCAAGCCCTCGAAGAGCATCTCGAACATGTTGTAGAAGCCGCCTGGAGGAACTTCGTTGCCATCCTTGGGCCGGCGCCGCGTGACGTAGACCACGAATAGGAGCAGCACAATCCAGACGATGACCGAGCCGACAAAAGTATTCGTCAGGCGGATATCCAGGAAGGGGATATCGTAGCCTGCCGGAAACTTCTCGCCGGGCAGCTGGATGAAGGGTATGACCGGTGGAACGCGCAGCGCGACGAACACACCACCCAGGAACATGAGTAAAGCGACGAAACGGCGTTTTCCGTTCCAAAAACTATTCACTTATATCTTCCTCCTTCTGTCTAGCAGCGCCCTGCAGCTGCCTGGCTTTATGACGCGTATAAAAGAACAGAACCGCCAGATTTAAGGGGACGCTGACCAGCAGCATCACAAATATGAAAGTCGGGCGTGTCCCTAAGGCCTCATCCAATGCCAGGCCGAGCAAAATCGTTCCAAGAATAACCAGCAGGACTAAACATCCGACCTGCCCAACAACCCCCGCAACCATTCCATATGTCGAAAGAGGGTTGTTATTTCGCTTCATAAACTGCACGTCTTGTCATCGACAAACCAGTCGTCTGACGGTCTTGCGGCCAGACTTCGAGAATTTTATCACAAACGAATACGCATAGCTACCGCAATCATAAACCAGCCGCGCCTAGAGTGGCCCATTCGTATATCGGCGTCACAGCGACTGTTCCTAACAATAAGACGACCAGCGCTGTGATGCCCAAAGACCAGGCATAGGAGCGCGGCAGCGCAATCGGCTTGTCATCGTCCGGGCTGACATCGACATACATCACTTTGATGACCACTAGATAATAGTAGAGCGCGATGATGGCGTTGGTGACCGCGATCAGCGCCAGACCCACCAGGTTGGCGTTGACCGCCGCCTGGAACAAGAAGAACTTGCCAAAGAAACCGGCTGCCGGTGGAATCCCGCCCAGTGAAAGCAGGCCGATGGTGATGAACAGCGCCAGCCAGGGACTGCGCCGATTAAGACCGGCCATATCGCTGATCTCTTCCGAATCCGTCGCGGAAATGAAGAGGATGACGCCGCCGAATACCAGCAGGTTGGTGAAGATGTACATGAACATATAGAAGGACACGGAGGCTACCGCCAGGTTGTCGTTCGCGCCCTGCAGCGCGGCCACGCCGATGAGCGTGTATCCGGCTTGGGCGATCGATGAATATGCCAGCAAGCGCTTGATATTGCTCTGACGCAGGGCGACTACGTTGCCCAGGGTCATGCTCACAATCGAGACGACGATGAGCAGATTAACCCAGAAATCCTGGATGATGACGCCGCCGATAGCCAGCTCAACCGGGAAGGCGGCTGTCAGGAAACGTACCAGCAGCGCAAAGCTGGCCGCCTTGCTGGATACGCTGACGAATGCCGTTACCGGGGTTGGCGCGCCTTCGTAGACATCGGGCGTCCAAAAGTGGAAGGGCACGGCGCTGATCTTGAAGCCGAAGCCGACCACGACCATCACCAGCGCGGTCATCACGCCGACGATGCTGTCGCCACTACCAACGCCTATCGCAGCCGCGATACCGCCGAGGTTCGTCGTGCCCGTGAATCCGTAGAGCAAGCTGAATCCGAAGAGCATGATGGCCGAGGCAAAAGCGCCATACAGGAAATACTTCATGCCGCTCTCAGCCGAGCGCGTATCGCCGCGGCGGAAGCTGGCCAACATGTACAGTGGAATCGACAGGGTCTCGAGCGCCACAAATACCAGAATCAGGTCGCTGGCGCTCGACATCATGACACCGCCGAGCGTGGCCACGATAACGATCAGATAGAATTCGCCCTTGTCGCCGACGCCCTTGTCGCCCGCCGCCATCAAACAGGTCACGGCGCCCGCCAGCAGCAGCATCACCTTGAAGATCTGCGACAGCGGGTCGTAGTTGACCATGCCGCCCCAGAGCAGCGTGCCGTTTTCGAAGAGCGCGGGATCAGGCAGCCAGATCAGGGGCACGAGCGCCAGCAAAGCCATGCCTACCGCGGAAATGGTGACGACATTGCGGCGCGTCACCGCTGAACCGTAAAGGTCCGCGAACAATACCACAATCGCCAGCGCGGTCAGGCCGATTTCCGGCAAAACGGAAGGCAGCTGTGCCCAGAGACCAAATTCCATCTAGCCACCTCCCAACAAGGCGATAAGCGGTCGTATGCCGGACTCGATCATGGGCGCCATGATGGGCGGATACAAGCCCAGGATGATCAAGGGCGCTCCCAGAATGATCAGTACAATGCGGTCGGTTATGTCGATGTTGCCGACATCATGAAAGCGCTCGGCGTCGAATTCGCCAAAGAAGACTTGCCCGGCGACCCTCAACACGTAAGCGGCCGTAATAACGATGCCGGAAGCGGCAATGATGACCATGACGCTGTAATAGTTGCTCAGCTGGAAGCTGCCCAGCTGCAGCGTGATTTGCTCCGACGCGGCCCACATGCCCTGGAAGATCGGGAACTCAGCGATGAAGCCGCTCAAGCCGGGCATACCCATGCTGGTCAAACCGCCGATGACAAAGGCCACGCCCACCCAGGGCATCACCTTGATAAAGCCGCCCAAGCTGGGTATATCGCGGGTGTGCGAACGGTCGTAAACCATGCCGACGACGCCGAAGAACAGCGCGGTCATCGCGCCGTGGCTGAACATCTGAATGCCGGCGCCGGTCATGCCGGTGAGGTTCATCGTGGCCCAGCCCATGCTAACCAGCCCCATATGGCTGACCGAGGAGAAGCCGATGACATACTTGAAGTCACGCTGTCGAAATGCGATGAGCGCGCCATAAACAACATTGATCAGCGTCAAAAAGACGATCCAGGGCAAGTGCGTGTCCGCGCCGTCCGGCAGCAGTTGCACACCAGCGCGCAGCGCGGCGAATGCGCCGACCTTCATCAGAACGCCGGCGTGAATCATTGAGACCGCCGTTGGGGCAGCTACATGGCCATCCGGCGACCAATTGTGGAAGGGGAAGACACCGGCCAATACGCCGAAGCCCATGAACATGAAGGGGAACCAGAAGCGCGCGAAACTCAAACCTTCGATGCCCAGAATCTCAATCGAATACGCGCCATTCTCCGCCGCCAACGTGAGCTGCGTTATGCTCCAACTATATGGTTGGCTGTCGGGCGGCAGCAGCCCGCTCTCCAGCGCTGCCTGAAAGACATCAGCGCCTCCGCCGGCGAAGAAAGCGCCCGCGGCGAAGTACATGGCTACCGCCCCGACAAGCGCAAAGACCGAGCCGACCAGGATGTAGAGCGTCAGCTTCATGGCCGCGTACTCGCGCAGCTTGACCCAGCCCCAACCCGCAATCAAGAGGTACATGGGGAAGATTGCCAGCTCATAGAAAAAGAACAACATGAAGAGATCGACGGCGATAAATACGCCGTAGACGCCGGCCACTAGAAACATGAAGAAGGCCATAAATTCGCGCAGGCGGTCCTGGATATTCCAGGAAATCAAGACGCCGGCCACTGCCACCATGCCGGTCAGCAGCACCATCGGCGCAGATACGCCGTCGACGCCAACGTGGTAAGCGATGCCTAGCGATTCCACCCAAACGACGCGCTGCTCAAAGGCCAGCGCATCAGCGAACATCTGCGCGCCGCTGAGCTCCGCGCCGGATGCGAGCAAGGCGCGCTGCTGGCTGATCAAGCCGCCGTCTGACTTGACGAAGTTGTCGTAGCCGAGGAATACGGCCAGCGAAAGCGCCAACACTGCCGAGGCGGCCGTGATGCCGACGCCGCGCACGAGATCACGGTTCTTGCGATCGAGGAAAAGGATAACCACACCCGCAATGATCGGGATGAAGATGATCGCTGTGAGAACTGAGAATCCAGTTCCATCCATGAATGCAGTCCTAACTCGCCAAGCCGGCGAATATGGTCGACACCGTGGTGTTGATTATCGGCAGGATCCAATTCGGATAGACACCGGTCAACAGCATCAATACCAGCAGCGGCGCCATGCCCAGCAGCTCTGCCGGCGTCAGCTCCAGATTGTAATCGCGCCAGCGCATATTAAAGGGACCATGCAGCACGGCGCGGATACCTTTGAGGATGTAGCCGCCGGTAAAAAGCAAACCAATCATGGCGATGGCGGTGAGCGCGGTGAAGACAGGCCAGGCGCCGCGTACAATCAGAAACTCGCTGACGAATCCGTTCAGGCCGGGCAATCCCAGGCTGGCGAAACTGGTAAAGAGCAAGATCCCGCCCATTATCGGCGCCTTCACCCACAGCCCGCCATAGTCGCCGAGCTCGCGCGTATGCGTTTTGTGATAAAGCGCGCCCGCAAGCAAAAACATGCCCGCCGAGCTCAGCCCGTGGTTGAACATTTGCAGGACTGTACCGTTGGTCGCCAGGATCGCCGATTGCAGGTCGGGATTGGGATTGGCGCCCGTCCAAATCTGCGCGTAAGTTTGCGCCATGACGGCGATGCCGATGCCGACGAAACCCATGTGATTGACCGAGCTGTAAGCGACCAGACGTTTGATATCGGTCTGGCCAAAGGCGGCGAAGGCCCCCAGCACAATGCCGACCACCGACAGAATCGCGAAGAGCGTGGCCACATTAACGCCGATGATCACTACTTCGGTCAGCCAGACATCGGGGAAGAAGGGGATTACGAGCCGAATGAATCCATAAGCGCCTAGCTTCAACATGATGCCGGCCAGCAGCATAGAACCGGCCGTCGGCGCTTCGCCATGAGCATCAGGCAGCCAGGTGTGGAAAGGCCAGATCGGAATTTTGATGCTGAAAGCCACGAAGAAACCAACAAATGCCAGCGCTTTCACTGTGCTGACGTCCGTGCCCAGTAGCGCCTCGCCTAGCCGAAAAAGCGGCCAGGTCTCGGTCAACGCCGCGATGTTGAAAGTGCCGGCCGACCAGCCGATCAATTGCGTCGCCAGCAGCATGCCCAGCGTGCCGCCGAAGGAATAGAGCATGAACTTGGTCGATGCGTAGAATCGTCCGCTGAACCGCACGCCGGCCTTAGGCAAGCTGCCCCATTGATTGATGAGGAAGTACATCGGCACCAGCGTAAGTTCGTAAAAGAGGAAGAAGACCATCAGGTCCATCGCCACAAACACGCCCATGCTGCCGGTCTCAAAGAATAGCAGCAGCGCCAGATGCATATTCGAGCGATCTTCGATATTCCAACTGGCCAGGATCGCCAGCGGCGTCAAGATGCCAGTGAGCAAGACCATGACAGCGCTGATGCCGTCAATGCCCAGCGTCCAGCGCGAATTCAGCGCTTCGAACCAGGCGCTGTCTTGCGTCACGATGAACTGATCATCGCCAATCGCCAGGCCGGCGGCTTGGTAATCAAAGAAGACCTTGATGGATAGCAGCGCCAGCAGCAGCGACAGAATCAGCGCGACCCAGCGCCCGACTTGTTTGCTGGGGCCCAGCGAGGCGAGCGACGCTACGACAAAGGCGCTAAGAGCCGGGCCGAAGACCAGAACCGAGAGCGCGTCTATCCCGAAAACATCAATCATGAATGCGTCTCCCCTATTGCGCCAGCGCCGCGCCCGACGACAGAACCAGGACGATGCCTATAAGAACGGCAGCGATCAGCACCAGCAGCAGGTACTGCTGAATCCGTCCTGTTTGCATACGCCGCAGCCAGCCGCCGAAGTTGAAGATGGCAATCGGGATGCCGTCGCCGACCCCGTCGATGAGCCAGAGGTTCAGGACCTTGGTCAAGTCGCCCAGCCAGGTGGAAATCCGCGCGATGATATGCAAGGCGGCGTCAATAATGCCGCGATCGAGGAAAGTGATGACCTGCCGCGCCAGCCATTGCGACGGCTTGACGAATACATCGCCATAAATGTCGTCCAGGTAATAGCGGTTCTTGAACAAGGGATGCAGCGGTCCCAGGCTCTTTACCAGCGGATCGCTCTGCCCGGCTTTGAGCGGATTGCGCCAGTAGACCATGTATCCCAGCCACAAACCCAGCAACGCTACGATGAACGAAGTGGCTACGGGCACGATGTTAAAGGGCGGCGCGTGCGGGTGATAATCGGGCAAGGACGCGAAGGCGGCGGTCGACTTGGGCAGCGGCAGCGCTTCGATCACCAGATGATGAAAGGCGTTGTACTCCGGCGAGAAGATCGGACCCAGCACTGGAAAATCTGTCGGCACGCCGACGAAGCCGGCAACGATGGCGAACACCGCCAGAATGATCAGTGGCAGCGTCATGGTAAAGCTGATGAGTCCCTGCCCCAGGCTGGCATGTTTGGCGGCTTCAGTGCGCGGCTCGCCGCCGAAGGTCAGCGATATCTGCCGCATGGTGTAAAAGGCGGTCATGAAGGCCGCCAGCGCCAGCAGCACAAAAACCAGCGCATGGGCGCCGCTGCCGTATTTCTCAATGCCCAGCCAGGCGTCGGCCAGAATCTCATCTTTGGACCAGAATCCGGCGGTAATGATCGGCAAGCCGGATAGAGACAAGCCGCCGATCAAGAATGTCCAAAAGGTGACCGGCATGGTCTTGCGCAAGCCACCCATATTAAACATATCCTGCGGGTCGAAGTGCTCTTCCCCCCTGGTTCCCCCCGATGAATCAGGGGGAGGATGGTCGTGAGCATGACCGTGCTCGTGTACGTGGTGCTCGCCATGCTCCATGCCGTGAATCACCGAGCCGGCCGCCATGAAGAGCAAGGCTTTGAAGAATGCGTGGGTGATGAGATGGAAGGCGGCCGCGATATAGGCGCCGATGCCCAGGGCCGCCATCATGAAACCCAGTTGCGAAATCGTCGAATAGGCCAGCACAGCTTTGACATCGTTCTGCGCCACAGCCATTGTGGCCGCGAGCAAAGCCGTGAATGCGCCGACCACCGCCATGAATGCCAGCGGCTCGGTCATAAGGCCGTGATGTGGATCGCCGCCGGCGGCAAATAGCGGATACAAACGAATGAGTGAAAAGATGCCGGCGGAAACCATGGCCGCGGCGTGGATCATCGCGCTGACGGGCGTAGGCCCTTCCATAGCGTCTGGCAGCCAAACGTGCAGCGGGAACTGCGCCGATTTACCCACCGTGCCGATGATGAGAAAGATGCCGATGATGCTGGCGGCGCTAACGGTCCAGCCGCCAAATATAATAGGCGTGGTCGTGGCCAGCATGTCCAGCGCTTCCGGATTGTACATAATTTCGCGGAAACTGAGGGTGCCAGTGATGCTGTATAGATAGGCGATGCCCAAGAGCATAACGACATCGGCGATGCGCGTGGTGGTGAAGGCTTTAATCGCCGCTTTGTAGGCGCTTTCCTTCTCGAACCAGAAGCCGATGAGCATGTAGGAACAGACGCCCATAATCTCCCAGCCGACGAATAGCAGCAGCACATTATCGGCCACCACCAGCGTCAGCATGGCGCCGGCGAAAAGCGAAATCAGCGCGAAAAAGCGAGCCTGTCGCGGGTCGTGCGCCATATAACCGATGGAGTAAATGAATATCATCAAGACGGCGATAGGCACCATCACCAGCATAATCACGGTGGCCGGGTCGACCAGCACGCCCATATTAAATGTGGTGTCGCCGGTGTCCATCCAGACGATGCTGCTTGCCAGTACTTCCTCGCCGATGTGATGCAGCTGAGAGGCGTTGCTGAGCGTCTGCCAACTAATCAAGAGCGCTGCGATGACACCGACCATGCCCACAACGACGCTGATTACGCGGCTCCAGGGGTGAACCACCGGCACGGACATGCCTTCGTAATCCGGATGGTGACCGCCGTATTCGTGCTGGTCGCTGGCCGGAACCAGCTTCGACTTATTGGTAATCAGCGTGATGATCAAAAACGCCAGCAAGGGACCAGCCGGGATAAGCCAAGGCAATGCGTTCGGGTCGTTAATGAAATCCATCAGGGCCCTTACCCTTTCAGCGCGACGGCTTGTTCCGGTATTACCGAACGCCGGTTGCGATAAACCGTGATGATAATCGCCAAGCCGACGGCAGCCTCCGCCGCCGCCACTATCAACACGAAGGCGGTGAAGGCGTAGCCGTTCAGCAGCAGGTCGGTTCCCGTTTCGCTGTAGCGCCAGAACGCCACCAGGTTGATATTGACCGCATTCAGCATCAGCTCAACGCTCATCAGAATCGCGACTGCGTTGCGCCGCGCCAGCACGCCAAAGACACCCAGTGAAAACAAGGCCGCAGCGACCGCCAGATACATCCAGAGAGGCGCCATTTTGTCACTCCTCCCTACGTCGTCTCGTCGCGAGCGATGAATATCGCGCCGATCATAGCGGCTGTCAACAATACCGATGCCAGCATGAAAGGCACGACATAGCCGTTCTCGTCAACCAGCGCCGCGCCGAGATCGCGCGTGGTGGCGACGTACTCCGGCGCCGATTCCGGCAATTGACCGCCGAATATCGGAATGGTGATGCCGAGCAGCAAAACGAGAAACAGCACCAGCGACCCGATGAAACTGGGAATAAGCCGTACATAACGCGCTTTGATGCGCGTAACACTGCGCGTCAGCATGACTGCGAAGGTGATCAGGATAGCGATGGCGCCGATGTAAACCAGCACCTGCACAGCCGCCAGGAAAGGCGCGCTCAGCAGGACGAAATAACCCGCCACGCCGAAGAGACTGAGCATCAGCCAAATCGTGCCTTGAAAAAGGTTGCGCGTGGTCACCACGCCGAAACCGCCGCCCAGCGTAAATATGGTAAACACGACGAACCCGATTGTGACTGCGTTGAGTTCCATCTCGCCGCCCCCTAGTCCGCCGCCGCTTGGGCCAGCGTCGCGCGCGTCGATCGCGATTCTCGGCGCGCCTCTTGGCCCTTCTTGCGCAGAATGCCCAGCAGGTAGATGATCATCGCGCCGTTGACGAGCAGCAGAATCACCGTGGTCGGCAGCAAATCAGCAAAACTGGCGCCAACCAGTTGTCGGGGCGCCCAGCCAAGCTCCTGCATCACTTTCAGCGCGGCCGATACGAAAATCAAGTTGGCGATGGAAAGCGGCACCAGAAACTTCCAGTTAAAAGCCATGATCTGGTCGATGCGCAAGCGCGGCACCGTATTGCGCAGCCATAGCGTCGTCAAGTAGATGATGCCGCCCTTCAAGCCCAGCCAGGCGAAAGCAATCAGCGGCGATTCGTAGTACAGCGGACCCAACCAGCCGCCGAAGAATAGCAGCGCCATCAAGATGCCGTTTGTAAAAACGTGCAAGAATTCGGCGGCGAAGAACATGCCGAATTTCATACCCGAGTATTCGATATTGAAGCCGGCCACCAGTTCGGATTCCGCCTCGATCAAGTCGAATGGAGCGCGTCCGGTTTCCGCTTGCGAGGACACGTAGAAGATGACGAACGCCAAGGGCGACAAAACGATGAACCACATGCCCGTCTGCGCGTTAACAATGTCGAGCATGCTCATGCTGCCGGCTAACAGAACCGGCACGAGCAAGGCGAAGACCAAGGGCACCTCGTAACTTACCAGCAGGGACACCACGCGAAAAGCGCCCAGCAGCGCGTATTTGTTGTTGCTGGCCCAGCCGGCGACCATGATGGCCAGCGTGCCGAAGGAGGCGATGGCCACAAAGAATAACGCGCCGATTTCGAGATCGACGCCGTAATGGAAGGGCGTGAAGGGCACTACCGCCCAAATGAGAACGACCGAGGCGAATGAAACCAGCGGCGCGGCGTTATACAGCCAGCGGTCGGCATTGGTCGGCGTAATGTCTTCCTTGCCCAGCAGCTTGAGAAGATCGGCGAAGGTCTGCATCAAGCCGATGGGGCCAACGCGATTCGGGCCGATGCGGTCTTGAATACGCGCGGCCACCTTGCGCTCAATCCAAATCAGGAGAATGACGGTGAGCAGCGGCACGCCGCTGACTAGCAGTACGCCAACCAGCAATGACAAAAACTGCGCCAGCCCGGCATCCGCGCCGGAATCCACCATGAGGCGGCACAAACCTGTACACAGCTCTTCCATTGTCGTCTCCCGCTCGCGTCAGCTGGCGCCTATTTCCAGTCCAGCGCGTTCTTTTTCCAAGCGTAGAAAAGCGCGTCCGTCAGCAAGAAAATAAAGAGAAAACCGGCGATGAATCCAAAAAGGCTCATCTCGTTATAGGCCACCGCCCAAGGGAATAAGAACACCATTTCGACATCGAAAACCAAGAAAATCAGACCATAAATGTAGTACTGCACGCGGAATTGCACCCAAGTGTCGCCGATAGTCTCAACGCCGCATTCATAAGTAGAGCTCTTGAGTACATTCGGTTTGCGCGGACGGAAGATCCAGGCAATGACGATTGGCAGGGCCGGGAACACCGGCGCCATCACGGCAAACAAGCCGACAAATGCCCATTCGTTCAAAACGTTCATCGGTGGTGCATCCTAAGTTACGTCAGCCGACGGTTTTTCTTTACGGGCTGACTACTCAAAGCGCCGTGTAAAGCCCATGACTCAAGCCGGATTATCGTACACAATCGGCGTCGCTTCAATGTGGATTGCGCCTTTTATCACAAACTGCATTAGTATAGCAGTAGGGTTTCGCTAATGCAACGGACTTTTGTGTTCGGCTTTTCACCCATAATCAGGATTGTGGGGCTGAAATCACCGCCCATTGCCGCGCCGGAAATCTTATCATCGGCGAGGCTGAATTTGCACTATGAATGGAAATCAAGCTGCCCCAAAATGAACTCATGACTGTTTCACAATCTCAGCAACTTGCCATTATCCAGCCAGCCGCGACCGCCTGGGACGATTACGTGCGCGCGCAGCCCTATGGCCATCTCCTGCAACTGTCGCGATGGGGCGAGCTAAAATCGCAATTTGGCTGGGACGCGCGCATCATCGCCCTCTCGGACGACCATGGCATTCAGGCCGGCGCGCTGGCGCTGCTGCAGCGTTTGCCCGCCGGCGCTGGCCAGTTGGCCTACGTGCCTATGGGCGCCTACGCGAGCGAACCATCGCTTTATCCGCGGCTTTGGCAGGCGATCCGCCGCGAAACCGGCGCCGCCTTCCTAAAGCTTGAGCCGGGCCATAACACGGCATTGTCTGCATCGGACCTGTCTCAGGCCGGGTTCCGGCCCAGTCCGCAGACGATTCAACCGCCGACCACAATAATCATCGATATCAGCGGCGATGACAGCGCCATAATGCGGCGGATGAACCAGGGTACGCGCCGCAAGATCCGCAAGAGCCGCGCGGGCCCTGTTGTGTATCGGGAAGGCGAGCGCCGCGATCTGCAGAAGTTCAGCAGCTTGATGCTGCAGACCGGCGAGCGCAATGCCTTCGGCGTGCACAGCCCCAGCTATTATGAGGCGGTCTACGACCTGTTTATGCCGCAGTACGGCGCGCTGCTGCTGGCCGAGCACGATGATGACTTGCTGGCCGCCATCATTGTTTTCGCGCTCGGCGACACCGCCTGGTATCTCTATGGGGCATCCTCAAGAGCGCAAGGCAACTTGTACGCAACCTATGGCATACAGTGGGCGGCGATAGAATGGGCACAGCAGCGCGGCTGCCGCTACTACGATCTGTGGGGCGTTCCGGACTTTGACGTTGCGACACTGGAAGCGCAATTCAAGAGCCGCAAAGACGGACTTTGGGGCGTATACGGCTTCAAGCGCGGCTGGGGCGGCCAGGTGACGCGGACGCTGGGAACCTGGGACCTGGCCTGGAATCCGCTGGTATACGCGGCCTATCGGGCGGCCCTGAAATTGCGGCGTTAAAGGCGAAAAGGAATCCCGTCATTCTTAAGGTCAAGGAAATCAGGGAGCGCGATCGCTGGAACGAAAGTCTGCGCAGTCTGCCCAACGCGCATATCTTGCAGACTTGGGAATGGGGCGAGTTCAAGCGCGTCACGGGCGGCTGGCAGCCGCAGCGCCTGGCTTTCGAACGCGATGGGCGAGTCGTGGCGCAGGCCAGCTTGGCGACTAGGAAGCTGGGCCCGCTGAAAGTCATGGTCGTCAGCAAGGGCCCGGCGCTTGACTATGCCGACTTGGACCTGGCCGACGCAGTGCTTGACGAGCTGGAACGGCGCGCCGCGCGCTTCGGCGTCGTCTGGCTGAAAATCGATCCGGATGTCGTCGCCGCCACCGGCCTGCCCGACAGCGAGGAAGACCATGCCGATAAGACGGGGCAACAGGTTTTGGCGCTGCTGAGAAAGCGCGGCTGGCGTTTTTCGGGCTCGCAAGTGCAATTCCGCAATACCTTGTGTATCGACTTGCGCCGGACTGAGGATGAGCTTCTGGCGGCGATGAGCGGCAACACACGCCGTAAAATACGGGCCGCCGCCAAGAAAGACGTCACGGTTCGCCCGGCCATCGTCGACGACCTGCCCCTGCTCTATCGGCTTTATCAAATCACGGGGCAGCGCGACGGCTTCCTGATCCGTCCCCTGGAGTACTATCAGCGGGCTTGGCGCGCTTTCATGGAAGCCGGGCTGGCCCATGCCCTGATCGCCGAATACCAGGGCGTCGCCATTGCGCAGGTCATTCTCTTCCACTTTGGCAGCAAGTGCTGGTATTTCTACGGCGCGTCAGCCAACGAAGAACGCGGACGCATGCCCAATTACGCTTTGCAGTGGGAGGCTATGAAGTGGGCCAGGGCGCAAGGTTATGCGACCTACGATATGTGGGGCGCGCCGGACAGCTTTGACGAGAGCGACAGCCTGTGGGGCGTGTATCAATTCAAGCGCGGATTCCGCGGCGTATTGACTCGGCACATCGGCGCCTGGGATTTCGCAAGCAGCCCGCTCTTATATTACACTTACGAACAGTTGGCGCCCCGCTTGCTCAAGCTGATGTGAAACAGGACAGACTATGGGAAATAATGCCTTGATTAACCGATACCATGAAGACGGCTATGTAGTCATTCCGTCGCTCTTTTCCGCGGATGAAATCGATTTCATTCGCAGTCATTATATGGCGCTGAACGCGGCGGGCCACGGTTTCGCCGGTGATGATCCGTTGCTGCTGGGCGACGACGATCCGCTCAAAGCCTATCCGCGAATCATCCACCCGCATCGCTTTGACCAGTTCTCCCTGGACTGGCTGCTGGATGAGCGCCTGCGGCAATGGACCAGCGCGCTGCTCGGCGCCGAGCCCTATGCCGCGCAGACTATGTTCTATTTCAAGCCGCCGACCGCACGGGGGCAGGCGCTGCATCAGGACCAGACGCCGGTGCGCGTACATCCGGGCACTTGCCTGGCGGCCTGGATGGCGGTCGACGACTGCGACGAAGAAAACGGCTGCCTGCGGATTGTGCCGCGTACGCATGACTTGCCCCGGCTTTGCACTGTGGAGGCGGATACCTCGCAGAGCTTCAGCGCTTCAACCGTGCCGATTCCGCCAGGGAGCGAGGCGGCGCCGGTTATCATGCGGGCCGGCGATGTGGTCTTCTTCAACGGACAAGTGATTCACGGCAGCTATCCCAATACCAGCGCGACGCGATTCCGCCGCGCGCTCATCGCCCATTACATCGTGGGCGAAGCGGAAAAAGTGGCGGAGTTCTACCATCCGGTACTGAACTTCGCTGGCGAAGAAGTGGACTTTCTCGCCAGCGACAAAGGCGGGCCCTGTGGCGTCTTTGTAGATGAGCATTCGCGCGCGGTCCAGATGGTTGAGCCGTAGCGGACCGCCCCTACTCTGATATCGTAAACAGTCTGCCTTCACCGCGCCCGTAAACTTCGGGGAAGTAGAGTTGCCTGGCGACGGGCGGAAGCACCTGATATTCGCCAGCGACTGAGGGCCGGATGCTATAGACATACTCATAGACGCCGGGCGGCAAATGGCTGGCGTAAATGACCGCCTTCTCATCGCGAAACTCGACATGATCAAAATACCACCATCCCCAACCTGTGTCGCCGTGGTCGATGCGCGCGCCAGCCGGCAGCGTGCCCAGTTGCGGGCTAATCGCCAGTTCGGGATTGATGGCTTCGGCGCCAGCGGGGAAGAAGTCTTCTATTACGACGTAGCGCAAGCTGTGTAGCGCGACCAGCCGCAAGCGAACTTGCACGGCTTCGCCAATGGCGCCTCGGTCGATTGTGCCCGCTGCGTTATCCCCAAGAAGCGTATAGCTGCGCGTGACATCAATGCCGCGATTGACGGCCGGTATCTCGTCCACGGGAAGACTCGCGTGAAGATGAGCCGTGTAATACAAGGCGCCTTCACCAACGCCGCGCTCGAATTCGATGGTATTGGTTTCCAGCTCCCGCAGGTCGGCGATGTCAATGCTGATCTCGTCTGCTCGCTGTTCATGAGCGGGCATGGCGGCGTCGCGCAAGATTTCACTGCCGTTGACGGAGACGCTATAGGCATAATCGGCCTTGAATTCGCCAGTGTGCAGCATCCAGTTCGTCAAGGCGATGATTGACCAGACGTCGTCTTGGCGCGAGCCCCAGCCGCCCCGTTCAACGCGCGCGCTCGCCAGGTGTCTGACGATATTGGGCAGCAGCTCGCTCTCAGGTCGGAGCCTGATGAGCGCATTTAAGATCAGAGCTGTCGAGCGGGTATCCGACGACCAATTCCAGCGGTCTTGATAGGTCTCTTCAAAGAAGGTTCCGGTCGCCCGCGTTACGGCGCGATTAAGCATCAGCTGGGTCAAGGCCGCCAGGCGATAATCGTCTGCCGGATTTATGCTATGCAGCGTCAGCGCCAGGAATGCGATGGCATCGAGGTTCAGCCGCTCGCGGCTTTCGAAAAGCGTCGTGCTGCGCGCCACATCGGCCGCGCCGGATCCCGCCAGCGCGTACAACAGAAATGCCTGGCGATTCAGCCGCCAATTTTCCAGCCGCAGTGAAGGCGTAATCAAGGCCTGTCGAATATATGCCCGCGCGCGTCCGATGACGGCGGCGTCAACCGGATAGCCGGCATCGTCGGCCTCGGCCAGCCCCAAAAGCGCGTAGGCTGTCGTCAAGTCGTGCGCTTCGGGATAGGAGCACCAACTCCAGCCGCCGTCCGCTAACTGCCGCGCGTAGAGTTCCTGCAAACCTTCCGTGACCAGCTCGTCCAGCTTGGCGCGCAAATTGGCATCCGAAATGCCCGTCTGATCCAGCGCGCGAACGGCAACAATGTTGGGCAAGAATCGGCTCACAATGGTGCTGGTACATTCGCGATAGCGCTGCGTGTCGGATTCCAGGTAGGCTAAGCTTTCTTCGGTTACGCTCGCCAGGGACTTGTCCAAGCGAATCTCGAGCCGACCGTCGATCGCAGCTCGATCCTGCGGCAAGCGCAGAGCTTCCACGCGGGCGCCGCCCTGCGCAAGCATTCCGGCTGTGCCAACCACCGCCGGCGCCAAGTAGCGGTACACCGGCAGGGTACCGTGGCGGTCTGCGCTGACCGGCGAGATGCTGGCGTCGCTGAAGGCGCCATCCTGGCTGCGCACGACAAAGGAAGGGGCGACCGTGTCCACATGCGCGATTGTCGCCAGCCAGGTCAGGCGCTTGCGGCCGCCGGCAGGAATCATCACGTCCTGGACTAGCGAGGTCTCGTCAGCCAGGTTCAGGCCGGCGATATTTTCAAGCGAAACGCTGGCCGAGACATCCATGCCTGTACTGTTATTGACGACAGCCGTCAACTGCGCCTTGTCCCCTTCGACGAAGAAGCGCGGCGTCACCGGGCGAATGAGCAGCGGACGCGTGCTGCGCAGATCGAAAGTCTGCTCGCCGACCAGCAGGCGTCCGGCGCGACCTTCGGTCAAGGCGCGGGCATCCAGCCGCCAGGTAGTCAGATTATCCGGCAGGCGCACATCGATCGTTGCCATGCCAGCCGCATCGGTGACCACACTCGGGCTCCAATAGGCCGTGTCGATGAATTCGCCGCGCAGGTCAACGATGCCCGATTCGAATAATCCGCCGCCCCCGCCCTTGCTCTCGGACATCGCTTCTGTGGCTGCGTCAGCGTTGACGACCAGCGAACTCGAGGTGCGAATGCTGAGTTCCTGCCTACCAAAAAACGCATCCAGCATGCGCTCGCTGTTGCGCTCGGCCAGCGACAGCGCCGCCAGATCCGTAACCGCGATGCCGACCTCAGCCACGACCGGATCGCCCTGATAGTCAGTCACCCGCAGTTGGTACTGGATGTTTTCTTGCGGCGAGGCACTATCGCGGTCGGCTGATATCTCAATGTTCAAGGCTTTCTGTTCGATATCTACCGCTAGCTGCGTCATGCCGATTCGCCAGGAGGCGACGGCGTTCTGCTCGTCCGCCGGCTTGATGAGGAAGACGGATACAAAAATGTTGGGAGCGTACTGCGGCAGGATCTCGAATTCGTAAATCTGCGAATTGCTGGCCAGCGTCACCTGCTCAACACGCAGGACATCGCCTCGCTCAATGCTGATCAGCGCTTCGGTATCGCCTTGAAATGGCGACGCGATCAAGATTTTGGCAGTATCGCCGACGCTGTATTCGGTCTGCTCCGGCGTCAGGTCGATAGCATTGTCATTCCGCTGCCGCCAGCTGACGAAGTCCGGACCCGAGACCCAGGCATAGGTGGCCGCGCGTACTTGATTGCCCGCCGAATCCCGCGTGGAAACAATTATCTTGTATATGCCACCCCTTGGCGGCTGATAAACGAAGTCAGCCTTGCCGTCAGCGCCGCTGATGACGCTGCCGTCCGCTACTGGAATCTCCTCCACATCCCAGGTCCAGGTGGTGGCGCCGGTGCTGGGATCCTGCTCCTGCACACTGCTCCAGCGCCGCTCGACGACCTGCACCGCTATCGGCTGATCGGCCACAGGCTGGCTGTCCCAATCAACGACGATGAGCTTGATCACGCTGTCTTCGCCGGCAAGGCCGACATAATCCGCGGCGCGCGCGCCCAAGTAGAGCAGCCCCTGATGCACGACCAGGCTGGCGCTGCCATATATGGCGCTCCCGGCTTCGTCGCGAATCGATGCCTCCACGCGCCAAAGCCGGCTCTGAGATTCGCCCTGCAAGTCCCCGAGCCATTCGAGCCTGGCTTTGCCTTCGGCGTCGGTGGTTAAGTTGCCCTCGCTGACGATGCGATTGACGCCGAATCGTTCATGCTCCGCCCGGTAAATGTCGTTATCGGCGAAGTCGAAATGCCCATCGCCGCGGTATTCAAATGCGTATGGGGTCGAATACACGGCATAATCGCCTGCGGCATTCGAAACTGGACCGCCGAAAAAATACTTGCCTTCAACATCCAGCGCGATCAAGCCGCCTTGAACAATTTCGGACTGCTCCGCCGACAGCGTCACTTCATACTCCGGCAGTCGATACTCGGCAACCAGGAAACTGATGCTGCCGCCCTCTTGCCCGTATTCGCGCTCAGCTGGGAGATCCACGCTCAGGCTGTACGCGCCCAGCGAGGCATCCGGCGCGATATCGAATTGGCCGTTGAAGCTGCCGAAGTCGCTAACTGCCAATTCACGCTGGTAAACGATTTCGCCGCGCGCGTCGCGGATGGTAACCGGTACCTTGTCAAGCGGCGCCGGCATGTACACGACATCGTCTTTGCTGCGCACAACCCCGCGAAAAAATACCGGCTGGCCGGTGCGGTAGACGGGACGGTCGGTGTACAGGTAGGCCTGATACGCGCGCGGCGACCAAGAGAATCCGTAGCCGAATTGCCAGGGCTCTGTGCCGTTGGACCAATCCGTATAGCCGATGCCGAAGTGTTCCGAGCCATTCATAACGGCCACAAATGGCGCGAAAAGATCAGGCGTGGCGGGGATGTCAATCTCTACGATCCCGCGCTCGTCGGTGACGCCGCTTCCCTGAGAAGCTCCGCCTCGTCCAAAGACTGCGATGCGCTCGCCGATAATTGGCGCGCCCGAATCAACGTCTACCGCCCAAATTGTCAGGCGGTCAGTTGCCTGCTTGACCGTCAAAACTGCGGTGGCGACATTTAGAAAATGGCGATTCCGCCAAGTGTAGCGTTCAAACCCGGGCGCCTTCGCCTCAAGAAAGTAGACACCCTTTTCCAGGTCCCGCCCCTGACCATCCCGCAAAACCAGCAGCTCGTTAGCTTGGACGTTTTCCGGCGCATCCGACTCGACGCGCCAACTCTTGAGCAGGTCGTCGGCCCGCGGATCGTAGTCCCGCAAAGGATCATAGTAGTCCGCCTGCGTCAAACGACTAACAAACGCATCCAGCGGCACGCGATAAAGCGCGAAGTCGATAGTGTCGGCGCCGCGGTGCTGCGCAATGAGCTGGATCGGTTTACGATAAACGTTGTAAAAGCCCACGGGACCCGGCACATGGAAACCGAGCAAAGGCGTGCGGGCCGCGGTTTTATAGCGGAAAACTGTCGGATCGGCGACCGCGTTGCCGTAGATGTCTTCCATGCCGGGCGCGATGCGAATGGTGTACGCTGTTGAAGGCGCTGCGTCAAAGGAGACGGTATAGCGGTTGGCCCACTCGCTGTAATAGACGCGCGGCGGCGCCAGCGGTTCCGGCTCGATAATGATGCGGTCGGCCAGAGTCGATATATTCATCGTAGACGCGAAGAAGAGAGAAAATCCGCCACGGCTGACTTCCTGCGCGCCGTCAGTCGGTTCCGTGGCCACGATACTGGGCTCGGGCACGGTCTGGTAGCGCCAGGTAGGCGCCGCCCCCGCGCTGCCAAATTGCAATTCAGGCCGCAAATCTGGGCTGAATCCAGCTTCGTAAATCGAATCCAGCTCCAGGCGCGCCTCAGGCGTGAAGGCGAATCCCAAACCGTCTTCGGCCCAGACGAACTCCCCGCCGAGCCCGCTACCTTCGCCGGCGGGCAAGAGCCACAGATAGAATGCATCTTCAATGGCGCTCCGGTCCATGACCTGGTTGAAACGTACCTGTAACTTGGGTTCGAGGCTCAGGCTGGTCGTATCAAGCGGCGGATCGATCGCGATGATCGACGCCGTTGCGGTTTCGAATGTCCAAGTGTAGCCAGCTTCCATATCGGCGCCGTCGACGGCTACTAAGTCTGAGGTAATCGTTACGCTGTAGGTCCGCCCGCTCTCGAGCGGCGACGCCGGCGTGAAGGTGTAAACCGCGCTGTTGACCCACTGGCCCTTGCCCGCTGTCGCTGGTTGAATACTTAGTGGCTGAGGCAGGTCGTCCATTGCGGATGGCAGTGTCAGCGGCACAACCGGCCGGTCGAACACGACGGTGATTGCCGAGTCAACCGGTACCTCGCCGCCCTGCGCGCTGGGAAAGACCTCGGACACGGACAAAAATCCGGCGGTGGTATAGGTCACTTCATAAGGGTCGGGCAGCTGCGCGCCGTCCAGAGCCCGTAACGGCGGCTTTATCGCAAAAGTGTATGCCGTGTCCCGCTCAAATGCGTCGGCGGGCGTGAAGCTCAAGCTGAATTGGTCGCATCGCAGTTCGCCCGATAAAGCCGGCCACGCACTGAAGGCCGCCTCCGCCTCTATGCAGCCGACCCGCCGATTGAAGTAGAGGACAACGCTGTCTTTCAGACCGAGCGGAGCGGCCGGTGACGGCTGTACGTCGAAGACTTGTAGTAACCCTATCCGGCTGCCCTGCGCGATGGATTGGGGAAGGCCGGCCATGACAGCGAGCAAGAGCAGCAGCACAAGAAACGGGATTCGTCGGCGCATGTCCTTAGCCTCGCAACAATGCTAGCTTCATTACCATTATAGAAGTATTCGATGCGGCTGGTGCGCGAAACAGCCGACGCTTAGCCTATGCCAATTTGGGAATAAGCCGGCTGGCGCAGCATCCGCTGAAACACGCGCTGCGCTCGGTCAATCACATCGTCAGGCTCGAATAGGCGCTTGAATTCGACCAGCGCGGCAGTCAAGTCCTGGCCGCCAATTTCGTCGGAGAGAAAGATCCGCTCGCCATAATCGGCAAATTCTTGAACCACCCAATCGTATTTGTAATAGGCCAATGCCAGCCAATTGATTTCGCCGCCGTCGTATCCGGCGAAGAAGGCGTCGGTCTCCTCCGGCGTATGGCCGTCATCGACAAAAAACATCAAGTCGCGTTCTTTTGGCGCGATCACCGTTTCGTCCCAATCGACGATTCGGATCTCGCCTTGTGCATCCAGGATGATATTGGCCGTGTGAATATCGGCGTGGCAGAGCGCGAATGGCGGCGGATCCGCTGTCAGCAGCGCGCCCATTTTCCGATATCTGCGCCGACAGAGATGGATCTCAGCCTCCTGATCGCGCCAAACGCGGGCCGCTTGCGCAGCGACATGCCCACGAGTGTCCTGTCGCTGCAAAACGTCTTCCACCCGGTCGATGGTATCCAGCCACTTAACGCCAAAGGCTTCACGCTCTGCCAGGGCAAGCACAGGAGCGGCGAGAGTGCTGCCGTGGATGCGGCGCATAATCGTCCCCCAATCGCGCCAATTCGCTAGCGGAATCGGCATCCTCCAGGCCGATTTGCCTTCAATGTACGGGTAGAGGATGAAATCGTAGTCGCAGGCGGCAACTGACAGCGCGCCCGAGCAGGCGGCTAGCGGCGCGACGACTTGTTCAATGCCTATAGACTTCAGGTAGTGCGGCGCGCTCAGTGTAGCAGGCTTGGTTCCGCCCCTGCGCAGCTTGAGAAAGTAGACGCCGGCGTCGGCCTCGACGCGATAGCTCCAGGCGCGCTGATCGTTGCCGATGGGCAGAAATTCCAATGCCCGAATACGAAGCGCGTAGTGCGTTTCAAGCTGCTCAATGATTGCGGCATCGGCAAGATCAGGTTTTTCCAGCATGAGCCCATACCTTGATGGATAGTCCAGTCCTTAATCGACAGCGCCCATCGCATAGTATGACGCCGCCCGTGGGCTGTCGCGACCATGATACTGTACCCTGAGTCCCGCGCCAATGAGCGCTGCGCGACCATTCGGCAAACGGCGGATTTCGTGGTATATAATATGTGCGAGCGACTGCACAGGCATTCGGCTGAGTTGAAAGGCGCCGCGCATCGTGTCGACAGTTAGCGTTTTGCAGCAGCGCGTATTGCTGTTGAATGGAAGTACTTGGGAACCGCTGTCAGTGATTACTGTACAGCGAGCTATCAATTTGCTGCTCGGCGGCAAAGCCATCGCTGTCGAGATGACCGGGCTGTATTTGAATACAGTCCGCACCAAATTTGAAGTGCCCTCCGTGATTGCGCTGCGTTCCTACGTGAACGTCCCGCGCCGCAAGTCGCACTGGAGCCGCAAAGGCGTGCTCGTGCGCGATGACTATACCTGCATCTATTGCGGGATAAAGCTAGGCGCGCAAGTCAAAGGCAAGGTGCTCAGCAAGCGCGACTTCACCATCGATCATATCATCCCGCGCTGCAAAGGCGGCCGCGACACCTGGTCGAATACCGCCTGCGCCTGCGCCAAATGCAACCACCGCAAAGGCAATCGACTGCATAATGTCGCCGGCATGCGTCTGCGTTGGGAACCCAAAACGCCGCGCACCAGCTACCTGGTGATCGCGCTGGGTTCCGGGCCGGAAATCTGGAAGCGCTACGTCGAGATTTAGCCTTACTTTTCCCACTCGTTTTTGTAGCGATTGTAGCGCCAGCCACCCGAGGCTCTGGGCCGGCATGACGCGTCCAGTTTTGGCGACGTTCCATTACCTGGAGAATACGTCACCATCTGGTCATATGCATTAGAAATCACTCACCGGATAGGGACCCCAATCGAGCAACTTTCTAAAATGAGTTCAGGGTCATCGACACAGTCTGCAGCAAGAGTTTGACGCCCATGTAAGCCAAAAACACGGCGCACATTGTATTAATCCAGCGGAAGACGCGCTGAGTGAGCAGGCGGCGCCCAAATTCAACCACGGTGGCGAAGAAGAAACACCAGCAGACCTGGGCGATCATGAAGCCGCTGAAAAAGACCAGGATATGCAGAGGTTCCGGATTAAGAAAACCCAAACCGACAATGACGCCGCTCATGCCCAGCCAAGCGGTGACATTCTGCGGATTCGACAAGGATAGCATTACGCCCGCCGCAAAGTGATTCTTGCGCTCATCTCTGGCTGCGGCAACTTCCACATCGTCGCGGGAGGCTCTCCAAGCATCCCAGGCAAAGCGCAGCAGCAAGCCACAGCCGAAGAAACCCAACAAGAGCGTCACCAGCGGATTCTGAAACAGAATGGCAGCGCCGACCAAGGCGATCAGCGCCCAGACGCCGTCCCCAACCAGCGAGCCAAGCTCGACGCGTAGCGCTGCGCCCCACCCATGCGAGATGCCGCGGCGCAGCGCCTCAAAGCCGATGGGGCCAGGTTGAATGGCAAAACTGATCGCCATGACAAAGGCGGATACAAAGAGAACGTCCATCTGCGGACAATCCAATTCAATTGCAGCGGTCGCTGATGGTAGCAACTGTTCGCAGAGGAATGATGGGGATTTATCTACAAGAGAATTCGCGGCGGATTGTCGCAAGTCTACAAGTTCAAGCCTGCGCCCAGACGCTACAAACCGTCGCCCCACTCCATCAGCAAAGCGGCTACTAGCGTAGCTTGACGCGGCAGGCTGTCGATAATCACGTGCTCGTGCAGGGCGTGAGCGCCATCGCCGTGCGCGCCCAGGCCATCCAGCGTGGGAATGCCCATGGCCGCCGTGAAATTGCCGTCCGAACCGCCGCCTGTGCCGCCTTCATAGATTGTCACGCCATGTCTTTCGCCGATTGCGGCAGCCTTCTCGAACAGGGCCGGTCGACGCTCCATAGGCGGGCGATGGTGGCGGCGAATGCAACTCACCTTGGCGCCGGGCATTTTCGGATGCAGATTGCTTAGCGCCTCGTGCAGATCTCGCATTGCTTCCATGGTCAGCACCCGCGTATCGACATGCGCCCGAGTTTGCGCCGGTATCACATTGCCGGCCGAGCCGCCTTCGACGACTGTGATCGAGACTGAGGTTCCGTATTTGAGATCATTCAGGCGGTTGATTTCCAGGGCTTGCTGCGCGAACTCGATGATGGCGTTTATGCCCTCTTGCGGCGCGATACCAGCGTGGGACGCCCGCCCCTCGATGAGCAGTTCGTACTTTCCGCCGCCTTTACGCCAGGTTTTGATCGCGCCTTCTTTGGTGGCGGGCTCCGTCACCATCACCAATTCACATCCGGCCGCCAGCTCTTTGATCAGCATCTCGCTGAAGGGGCTGCCGATTTCTTCGTCAGTCGTCATGAGCAGATGAATCGGGCGATTGGGCAGGGCGCCGCGCTCAATCAATTGCCCTATGGCTTCCAGGATGATGACCGTACCGGCTTTCATGTCCAGAGCCCCCGGGCCGTAGTAGCGCCCGCCTTCAATCTTGACCGGCATAGCTTCTAGCGAGCCGATGGGGTGCACCGTGTCCATATGGACCAGAAACAGAAAGGGTTTGCCCGGCGCCGCCTGATTCCAGGTCGCCTGCAGAAAGTCGCCGACTTCCACTTGGGGAATCCGCTTGACGAAATCCGCTCCGAGGGAATTGAGCCTGGCTTGCATAAAATCGACCAAGCGGTCCACCTTGGCCTTTTCGCGAGTAATCGACTCCCGCTCCACCATCGCGGTCAAGAAATCAAGCATTTCACTTTGCCGTGAGCGAAACAACTGCAAGAGTTCAGCCATGTGTTGCCGTCCCGTCAGTCTTCATTTAATGCATTCTATTGAGCTTGCAGGTGGCGTAGCATCCAAGCAAGCAAATCGTCGGCCAGATCGGGCTGACTACCCAGCAGCTCCACACCGCGCCCCGCGCTAACTTCGACATACTTGGCCTCGCCCGCCGCGGCCGCCGCGAGAGCCGACGCCGCGTCCAAGGCTTCCTTATCGTCTTGGCCGGCTGCCAGCCAGATCGGCCTGGCGCCATAAGAAGGCATCATATTGACAAGTGTATCCCGCGAGCGCGGGCTCAGCAGGGCCAGCGCGTCGCATAGCGAGTTAACAGCGCAGCCCAGCGCCGCGATATCGGCAGCCCGATCGGCGCCGATGACCCCGATGGAACCGGCGTCGACGGCAGGCGCAGCGATGAGCGACTGTAAAATCGCCTCAACCCGCCGAGCCGGCGTCAGGGGCTCGGTCTGGACGACCAGCACCGCGAATCCGTGTTGCGACAGCGTCGCCGGCAAGGCGCCCCAGCCGGCCAGGTCCGTGCCAAGCAAGAGAATTCCCGGCTGCCGCGGTCCGACCGGCGCATACAGCTCGCCAAACAAAGTCGTCTCGGCGTCCAGGATAACCGACACACCCCGCTCGGAGCGCCCGTCCGGAGCGGGCGGCAGAATTGCGCCCGCCGGAAACGAAGCCAGGCTCGGGTTCGTCTGTCCGATCGAGCGGCTGTCCTGGCCGTACAATGCCTCCGAATCCAGAACCTCGACGGTGGGAATCGGGTCTCGTCTGGGAATCGCTGTGGCCGTGGGGAAAGGGGCCGGTGTGGCTGGAGTCAAGTATCGGCAGCCAGCTAGCGAGAGCGCTGCGACAAGCAATAGCGCTGCGAGCAACGGAGCCAGTCCAAGGGATCCGCCAACGCGGGATCGCAGGGCTACGTAATCACACACCGGCTGCATACACGATCATCCGCTCGCTGTCCGCGTCATAAGGCGCTCCATCTGGTTCGCCATAAACTGCCTTCACGGTGAATCCGGCGCGTTCAAGCAACAGCTGCATCTCCGGCAAAAAGAAATAACGCAGGCGATGGGGCGCGATGAGCCGCCTTACCGTGCCGTTGCCGTCTATTTCATCATATATCCATTCCACAGTCAGCATTTGCGCTGCTCGGTCCAAATACGTAAGGGACTGCAGCATGACCAGGTGACCGGTTTCGCGATCAAGGAAGCTGCGTTCGAAGGTCAGGGCGTCGCTGTCTTCGGCTGCGAAGGCGGGCCCGGCATTTGGCAAGTCGATAACCAAGCGGCCGCCCACGGCGAGGCAAGCGCGCAACTGTCGCAGCAATGCAATTTGGACGTCTTGCTCATGAAAGTGCATCAACGCGTTGTAGGTCAACAAAATCAAGCTGAACGACTGATGCCAGCGGTGTTCAATAATATCGCCGCGCTCGTAAGAGACGAAGTCACGCAGTTGCGGCAACTGCTGCAACTTGGCATCCAGTCGATCCAGCATGGCGCTATCGTTGTCGATGCCATGCGCGCGGCGGCCTTCTCGCGCCAAGTGCAACAGGACGCGCCCGGTGCCGCAGCCGACGTCAAGAATCTCGCCTTCGTATTCGGCAGCGAGGCGGCTGTACATTTCCAGATCGTCTGTTTTGTCAGCGTTTTCGGAATCGTAGAAGCGCGCAACGGTTGTGTAAAACGCGGACATTTCGGCTCCCGATCGCGTTGACGTTGCGGCGAATCTCTAGTTCAAGTTCTGAAAGATGCCCGCCGCGCCCATGCCGCCGCCGATGCACATGGTCACCATGCCATACTCGCCCTCGCGGCGTTTCATCTCATTGATGAGCTGCACAGTGAGCTTCGCGCCAGTGCAGCCCAGCGGATGGCCCAGCGCAATGGCGCCGCCGTTGACGTTGACGATTTGCGGATTTAGCTCCAGCTCGCGCATGACCGCCAAGGACTGCGAGGCGAAGGCTTCGTTGAGCTCGATGATGTCGATGTCGTCAAGGGTCAAGCCGCAGCGCTCCAGCGCTTTGGGCGCCGCTTTTATCGGTCCGACACCCATTATTTCGGGGCGCACGCCGGCCACTGCGAAGCCGACGAATCGCGCCAGCGGGGTCAGTCCCAGCCGCTCGGCTTTCTCGCGCTCCATCACAATGACCGCGGCCGCGCCGTCGCTCAAAGGGCTGGAATTGCCAGCCGTCACAGAGCCGCCGGGCTTGAAAACCGGCTTCAAGCCAGCCAGCGCTTCGGGTGTGGTCTCGCGCCGCAGATGCTCGTCCTGGTCCAGCACCTTTGTGACGACAGCCGGCATTCCGTCCTCGCCGACCACCGTCTCTTCCCAGGCGAAGGGCACAATCTCCTCGGCGAAGTAGCCGGAATCGGTGGCCGCAGCCGCCTTGCGATGACTGTGATAGGCAAACTCGTCCATATCTTCGCGACTGATGCCAAACTCGGCGACCACCCGCTCGGCGGTCAAGCCCATGCTCATATAGACGTTGGGGTCGTTTGCGGCCATATGCGGGTTGGGGCTGAGGTGATGACCAGTCATCGGCACGGACGACATCGATTCGGCGCCGCCGGCAATCACGACATCGGCTTGGTCGGCGATGATGCTGTTGGCGGCCAGGGCGATCGTTTGCAGGCCGCTGGAGCAAAAGCGGTTGACAGTCTGGCCGGGCGTATCGACCGGCAAGCCGGCGCGCAAGGCGATAACGCGGGCGAAATTCATGCCCTGCGAGCCTTCCGGCATGGCACAGCCCAGAATGACATCATCGACCTCAGCTGGATCGAGTTTGTCCGCCGTCTTGGCCATCAAGTCGCTGATGACTGCCGCTGCCATCTCGTCCGAGCGGGCGTTTCTGGTGTTGCCGCGCACTGCCTTGCCCACCGCCGTGCGCGATGTCGCTACGATCACTGCTTGGCGCATGATTAGCCCCTTTAATTCTACAGTCTGTGTATCTTAGCAATTAATCGCGTGGGGTCAATGTTGCGGGTCGGCTGTGGTAAAATGTGTATTGGTGCAAGTAAGGAGTATTCGAGATGAAAAACACGCCGATGCTAAAGTCGTTTCGGCTGAAGAAGTTCAAAGCGATTAGTGATAGCAAGAAAGTGAAGTTCACACCGTTAACGGTGTTAATTGGTGACAATGGCTCAGGCAAGAGCAGTCTTGTTGAGGGCCTACAGACCTATCATCAGATTGTCACTGTAGGGCTTGATAAGGCTATGAAAGTGTGGCGAGGATTTGAGTATGCCACCCACCCACCTTTGGATTCCGGCCGTACTGTAAACGGTCAATCGACTAAGGTTAATCCAATTGAGTTTGAGCTTTGCGGACTTTATTCTTCACCAATGTCGAAAGAATCCCAGCCGTCAATCTATAGTACGTTGATGAAAGTCAATAAGGAGCCCAGTACGGAATCTATATTTATCCAAAAGGAAATCGTCAATTACAGAAATGAGAAAGTTTTAGAACGCAACTCAACGGGAGTGATCCAGTACATCAACAATGAGATGAGATTTGGTATACGTCCAGATCAAGCAATCATATCAGACGGGGGCATCTATTATTATGCTAGGGGGCTTACGGATGATGAACTATTTGACGATCTCATGGGGTACGGGATTAGTTTTGACTGGCAATTCGTAACGCTAAATCCATGGCTAATGGTAGAGCCGCGACAGATTCAACTCACTGCGGGACCGATTCGCTTGCAAAGCGACGGCTCCAACGTGGCTGAATATTTGCATCACATCCTACAGTGGTATCCTGACGCGTTTGACGGCATATTGGAAGCTCTGCAATATGTCTTACCGTACATGAAAGACTTGAAGCCTATAATCACTGATGTTGTTGGTCGCCAGACTTACCTACAGATGTCCGAGCAAGATTTCAATGTGCCGGGATGGCTGCTGTCAACTGGTACAATACGTCTCCTTGCGCTGTTGGCACTGTTCCGGCATCCCGAGCCGCCGAAGCTTATTGTGATTGAAGAAATCGAGAACGGTCTTGACCCGCGTTCAGTTCAACTAATCGTCGAAGAGATTCGCAGAGTTACTGAGAGCGGACATTCGCAGGTCATATTGACTTCACATTCTCCATACCTACTAGACTTGTTCGACCTCTCGCATATCGTTCTGGTTGAGCGTCGGGACGGAGCACCCTCATTCACTCGACCAGACGAATGCAGGGACCTGGACCGTTGGAAGGAACGTTTTGGACCTGGGCGTCTCCACAGTTCCGGAAGGCTGCGCAACCGGGAATTAGCATGAAGGTCGGCATGATATTTGAATGTGCCGACGAAGGCCCGGATCTGAAGGTATGTACGCATTTGGCAAAGCTTATCAGATCAGACATTTCAGTTGTGCCGGATGCGCTCGGCAACAAGCGGAGAATGCGAGAGGAATGTGGCGAGTCCGCGGCCACACTCCTTGCGGATGGCTGCAAGAGAGTGCTAATCATCTGGGATCTGTACCCTAGCTTCAAGCGCGATGCGGACCCTTGCAGACACAATGACAAGGAATCGATATATGAGTCTCTTATCATGGCTGGAGTTTCTTCTAACAACGTGGAGCTAATATGTATTGAGGCCGAACTGGAGACATGGCTGGTCGCTGATTACAGAGCAGTCCGCGATGTCATCCAGCAGTGGGCGCCCAAAGCCAATATTGGTCGGCTTAAGCGAGCGTTGGAGTCAAATGATCCCAAGGACATTCTTGATAGCCTATTCAGAACGCACGCGAATAGGCCCTATCAACCGCACGTTCACGCCGAGGAAATCGTGAAGGCAATGCCTAACCTGAGCCGACTGAATCGAGTGGAGTCCTTCCAGCGCTTCAAACGCAAATTGATGAACTAATTCCGCAGCGGCTTGTTCGTCTGCAGCATGTGCATGATGCGCTCCTGCGTCTTGGTTTCCATGATCAAGCTCAGGAAGGCCTCGCGTTCGAGATTCAGCATGAATTGCTGATCCACCCACTGAGGCTCGGACAGCGCGCCGCCCGTCAAAATATAAGCCAGCTTGCGGGCGATCAGAGCATCGTGCTCGCTGGCGTAACCGGCTTCCTGATATCCCGCCACACCCAACAGTAGCGCAGCGTAGGCGTCTCGTCCTGCTGCGTAGACCGGTTCCGGTTTTTTCGGCTCGTAAGTTTCGCTCAACGCCAGCGCCAGCGCCAGCGCCTTGGCCTCGCCCAAGAGATGCGCGCGATTCATCACGATCTTGTCCGTCTCAGCCAGGAAGCCCAGCGCTTTGGCTTCTTTCGCGCTGCCGCTGACCTTGGCGGTCGCGATACTTTCGAAGGCTTTCTGCAGGCCGGCCAGCACATCGTCTGACCCGCGCCGCGCCAATGGGCTGACCAGTCTCCGCGCCATCTCCTTGCAGCCGCCGCCGGCCGGCACCAAACCAACTCCCACCTCGACCAGCCCCATGTAGAGCTCGGCATGGGCGACCACTGCAGCGCCCGACATCACCAATTCCGCGCCGCCGCCCAGCGCCATATTGTGCGCGGCGACGACGACCGGTTTGGGCGCATAACGCAGCGCCTGTGTTAAGTTCTGCAAGCTGACCAGAGTCTTCTCAATACCTTCCAGCCCAGCCATCAGCGCCGAGGGGTCGAGATTGGCGCCGATCGAGAAGCGTTCGCCGTCATTGCCGATGACCAAGGCCGAGTAACGCTCGTCCGCGAGCAAATCCAGCGCGCGCCAGCCCGACTCAATCAAGCCCGCGGTGATGCTGTTCTGCTTGGTGGTAAACTCCCAGAGCAAGGCGCCGTCGCCCATATCGTAAACGCTGCCGTCGCCATTGCTGTATACTTCAGCGCCAGAAGCGCGCAAGTCGGCCGTGGTGATTTCGCGCGCATCAGATTCCAGCGGCAAATAGGCGCGATCCGGCGGACTGTAATAGCCGCTGACCTTGCCCTGCTCGTCCCGCTGATAGAAGGTCGCGTAGCCTTCAGCGATCATGGTCTTGACCCAATCCGCCACCGGATAGCCGTCGGCTTCAAAGCGGTCGATGGTCTCCGCCACGCCAATCGCATCCCAGATTTCGAAGGGGCCCAGCTCGTGCGCGAAACCCCATTTCTGCGCGTTGTCCACGTTGACGATGGTAGCGGTGATTTCCGGCACACGGTTGGAGGCGTAGGCCAACAGAAAGGCGTGCAGATGCCACAGATATTGGCCGGCGCGGTCATCGGCGTTGATGAGCAGACGTATCCGCTCGCCGAGCGGTTCAACCTTTCGATATTGCCCCACGCTGTCAAAGCGCGGCTTGCTGGGCGGCTCATAGTCCAAGGTCTCCAGGTTCAGCGCCCAAAGCTCTTTTTTCGCGCCGTCGCGGCGCATATGATAGAAACCCCGACCCGTCTTGCGCCCCAGCCAGCCGCGCTCCAGCAATTCGTCAGACAGCTCGGCGTTCTTTTGATGCATCAGCAGCTCGCGAGCCGGGTCATCGGGAATGGCGTGGTAAAGATTGCGGGCCACTCCGACAGCGATGTCAAATCCTACAAGATCGTTCAAGTTGAATGTGGCGGTCTTGGGGCGGCCGATCAGCGGGCCAGTCAAGGCATCAACCTCCTCAACGGTATAGCCGTGATCCAGCGCGTAGTTCGTTGCCTGCATGCCCGACATGGACATAAAGCGGTTGCCGATGAAATTGGGCGTGTCGTTGCAGCGCACCGTGCCCTTGCCAAGCGCATCGGCGCCGAAGCGCATCATAAAATCGACAATCTCGCTATCGCTACCGGCGTGGGGAATGATCTCCAGCAAGTGCAGGTATCGCGGCGGATTGAAGAAATGCGTGCCCAGGAAGCGCCGCGTGAATGGCGCAGGCAAGCCTTCGGCGATGCTGCTGATGGGAATGCCCGAGGTGTTTGTCGTGACGATGGCGTCCGGCTTGACAAGCTCCACCAGACGAGACATCAGCGCGCGCTTGATCTCGAGATTCTCAACGATGACCTCGATGACCCAATCAGCCTCGCCAACGCGTTGCAGGTCATCTTCAATGTTGCCGATCTGGATATTGCTCAGATCATCGGGGCTGTATAGTTGTGCCGGGCGCATCTTCTGCAAGGCCTTGAGGTTGCCCGCCACCACTGAGTTTCGCACTCGCGGGCCATCGGCGGGCTCGCTGTCGGGCGGCGGGATATCCAGCAGCAATGTCTCGATGCCCACGCCGGCCAGCAGCGCGGCGATTCCCCCGCCCATAGTGCCGGCGCCAATGACGGCCGCTTTTTTGATCTGATATCCCATTCGCGCAATCACCCTTTCCGAGGTTAAAAGATTACCAATCCAACTCTGCGCCATCATAACGGAAGAATCGGCCCTTGTCCGCGGATTTCAGGCCGCTGATGAGCGCGAGCAAACCTGCGGCCGAATCCGTCGCTGTGATATCCGCCGCGGCGCCGCCCATATCGGTCTGCACCCAACCCGGATGCGTTGTGATGGTCGTAATGCCCGACATTTCGCTGTCGAAGGCCAAAACGCGCGCGGCCATGTTCATCGCTGCTTTGCTCATCCGGTAGCCATAGGGCCCGCCACGAGTCGCTTGCACCGAACCCAAGCCCGACGAGATCATGACGACGCGCGGATTCTCACTTTGCTTTAGCAGGTCGCGGCAAGCCTGAGTGACGATCAGCGGACTGACGGCATTGGTCGTGATGAGCTCGCTTAGCGCTTCAGAAGTCAGATTGCCGAGGCCACGGGAGGCGTGATCGCCCTTGGGAAAGATGCCGGCGTTGTTGATGAGCACGTCAAGACAAGCAGCGGCGGCGGCGCTTACGGCTTGGACTGCGCACGCGATCGAGGCTTCGTCGTTGACGTCCAGCTGCAGGACAATCACCCTGTCCGGGTTGTCGCGGGCAAGCTCATTCAGATTGTCGGCGCGTTCCGGCGCGCGGCAGGTGGCAAATACCAGCGCGCCCCCTTGAGTGAGAAGCTGCCTTGTCAGCTCGAGTCCGATGCCTCGATTCGCGCCTGTAATCAGATAGTTTTGCATAGAGGCCTCGTATTCCCACACTGACTTACGATTGGGATTCTCAGAAATCCCAATTACCCGTCGGCGCGGCCCTGCCCACGCCCTTGCTTACCAGGGCAGCTGCGAGCCGTCATAGCGAAAGAAGTTGCCATTGTCTCCGCTCGACAGGCCCTCGACAAGCGTAAGCACTCCGCTTGCCGATTCTTCCGGCTGCAATACGGCATTGGGCCCGCCCATATCAGTCTTCACCCAGCCGGGCGCTACCGTGACGGTCGTAATCCCCGCCATCGCCCCGTCAAAAGCCAGCGCGCGCGCCGCCATATTCATGGCCGCCTTGCTCATGCGATAGGCGTAAGCGTTGCTGCCGGTCCTAGCCAGCGAACCCAGGCCCGACGAGATCATGACGACGCGGGGATTAGCGCTCTTCTGCAGCAATTCGCGGCAAGCCTGCGTCACGATCAAGGGCGCCACCGCGTTGGTCGTGATGACCGTCGCCACTTCTGTTGCAAGGAGCTGGCCCATATTACGGGCGCCGTCGCTGCCCGATATGCCGGCGTTGTTGATGAGCACATCCAGGCTGCCGGCTTCCGCGTTGACGGCGTCGACTGCGCGCTTGATGGACGCCTCATCGTTGACGTTCATTTGCAGTACGAGCAGCCGATCGACGTGGGACTCCGCCAGAGCGTTCAGTTGCGCGGCGTCGGCTGGATTGCGGCAAGACGCGAAGACGCGACTTTCGCCAGCGGCCAGGTATGCTTTGGTCAGTGCGAGGCCGATGCCTCGGTTAGCGCCTGTGATCAAGACGTTTTGCATGGATTGTCTCGCTATGTATTCGGTAGCATCAAATGTCGATTTCATCTTCCGTTACAAACTGGCTCAGGCTCTCGCCATCAAACTCAAGGATCCTTATTTCGCGTCTACGGATGCCAATGTTGTGTTCGATCAACAGATCAAGAAGCCTTTCGCCGTCAATTAAGGCGATTGGCGCTGCTCCTTTTGCAAACGCTACGTCACTTGCGCCCTTGGTAAATCCACCAGTAGAAATAATTGTGCCGCGCACGGCGTCAAAGTACCACAATGACCCTCGAAGTTGATCAAGTACGGGCCTCCCAACGTTTCCTTTGTGTCGTTTGACCTGGATGACTTCACGTACTTTGCTGATTCCCAACTCTATTTCGGCGACGACATCGACGCCTTTGTCGTTTGTGCCCCCGTTCACTTCGACATTCTCGTAGCCCATTTCTTCCAAGAGAAGTTTTATCAGGTGTTCAAACATGTATGGATTCATGTTGCGCAGAAATTTTGCGAGTTGCTGACGCGCGGCCGCATTGTTCGCTTTGGCGAACCTAGCGATTGTAGGATTGGGCGCGTCTTTCTTTCTGCCACTGCCATGGCGCCCCAGATATTCTAGGCCCATATGAGTTACCTGGTAGGAATGCCCACTTTTTTCTACAAGTCTGCGTCCTACAAGGTTGTTTAGTCGATAAATGAGGCTGGAGGAAATAGATGAGTCGGCAGCGTAAGTAGTAAAAGTACGGCAAAACTCGGCATAGCTGCCTTCAAAATCACGTCGTCGTCCAGGTCCCTTTGCAGCGACTTCCGATAGCACCAGTAGCAAACCGTCGTAGTCATCCATTTCTGCCAAGACTTCTTCATTGCCTGAGACGAACCTCTTGCCACGTTCAGTAAGCTGTATTGCACCGTTTCGAATAGACGACAACTTGTGGATTCTACACAGGTAATTGGGTCCAAATGTATGACGAGGATTGACTAGATGATCGGAATTCCGCCACAACCGTAGCGCCAAATCACAACTATCGTCGGTCAGCAGTCGCGGTATCCAATCTTCCGGTTCTTTCCAATTAAACGGATCTTTTGGACTGCGGATATGCTCGTAAATTCCTTTTACCATAGTTGTATATAGAGACTCACTTGTGCCATCTATGACACTAAGGAAGCGCTGGCCAATTTCGTATGTGGGCAAATCCGGAGTAAGTTGTCTTTTGTCCATTGATGTACGCTTTCGCCTAAACCCGCAACGCCGCCAGCCAGGTATCCACCATGACATCCGCCACTTCCGCGCCGGAGAGCCGGCCGCCTTCACGGAACCAGACCCCCACCCAGTTATGCGCGCCCAGCATGGCGCGGGTCACGATGGCCGCGTCTACCTGTCGAAACTCGCCGGCGGCGATTCCCGCTTGCACCGTGTTGCGAAACAAGCCCTCAAAATAGTCGCGCCGAGCGAAGAAGCGCTTGCGCCGCGTAGCGAACTCGGAGTTGAAAGCGCCGTCGCCGTTTTTACCGCCCACATTGGCGTTGAGCAAGGCGCGTATCTCAAAAACCATGGCCGCGCCAACCGCCACGTTGCCCGTCACGCTGACCACATGCGAGCGAATCATCCCGCCGAGCTTTTCGGCGCAGGTCAGGTCCGAAGATTCGATGACTTCAAGCTTGTCGATGGTGAGGTCCAGGCCGACTTCCAAAACGCTAAGCAATAGAAAGTCTTTGTTCTTGAAGTGATGGTACAAGCTGGCCGCGGTCAAGTTCACCTGGGCGGCGATGTCTTTCATCGTGGTCGCTTCGTAGCCGTTGCGGTGCAGCACTTCGGCGGCGGCCCACAGAATGTCTTCACGATCGACCGATTGATCAGCAGGCTTTCGTGCCAAGATGTGGCTCCCGAGCTAGATACGCGGCGCAAGGAAATCAAATAGCGGTTCGATTATAGAGGAGCGTCGCAGGGCATTCAAGCGCCTGCCTGCCGCGATGCGCTCAAGACCAGCGCAATCGCATCAAAATGATTGAGACTAAAATGACGCAAATTCGAAGGGATAATTAAACACAGAGTTCACAGAGAGCGCGGAGAAAAACATTAACGAAAGCCCTAGTCATAAATTAGTAGCGATTCTGATAGATATCTGAAGTGTTCTGCTGAGACTTGCCATTTACCGGACCACCGAGTGCGTTGAATTGTCTTCGAAAGACCTAAAGCTCTGTGCCCTCTGTGTTCTCTGTAGTTAAATTCTTAGTTCAATTGTCCTGCGCTGCTGATCAAATCGCCTTCGTAGCCTATATGGATTCAGACCACCGTACACTTTTGCCGCCAAGCGCCTATAATGATCGCGCTTTTGACAGTTCAGCGGATAACGATATGAGCAGCAGCGGCTGGCGTCCATTTGATCTCGTGTTTTTCGATTGCGACAGCACCTTGTCCGCCATCGAAGGCATAGACGAATTGGCGCGCTCAAAGGGCAAGGCCGGGCGCGTCGGCTTGCTGACCAACAAGGCGATGGACGGCGAACTCGACCTCGCCGATGTCTACGGCAAGCGGCTGAAGGCCATCAATCCGACTCGCGCGCAACTCAAGGCCGTTGAGGAGCGCTACTGGGAGACGGTAGTCGAAGACGCGCTCGAGGTCATCGCGGCTCTGCGCTTTCTTGAGGTGCAAGTTTTCATTATCAGCGGCGGCTTGATTGACGCGGTGAAGGGTTTTGGACGCCGGCTCGGCGTCGACCCCAAGCGGATTCGCGCGGTCGAGTTGGAGTACAACGAATTATCGGGACGCTGGTGGGATTATCACGAGCCGGGGGCGCAGCAAGCGAAGACCTACCTCGACTACAGTACGGGTCCCTTGACCGTGTCTCACGGGAAATCCCGGATTATCGGCGAACTGGCTGGCGACCTGCCCGGCCGCCGCTTGATGATTGGCGACGGCGCATCCGATCTGGCGGCGCAGGACGCGGTTGACCTCTTCGTCGGTTATGGCGGCGTCGTGACGCGCGAGGCCTTGCTTGACGCTTCGCAAGTATTTGTTCATGCCGAGTCGCTGTCGCCCATATTGCCGCTGGCCGCCGGTAGGCGCGGCTGGAAAGCAACGCGAGACACGACTCACGAGTGTACTTACCGCAAGGGAATCGCGGCGGCACTAAACGAGCAGACGGTATCTTTCAACGATGATTTGCTGCGAGACGACTTTTTTCGCGACTTTGAGGACATCGACTAGCATGACATTCTCCGCGCTGATATTTGACATGGACGGCCTATTGGTAGATTCCGAGCCGGTCTGGCACGAGGTTGAAGTGGACTTGATCGAGTCGCACGGCTATATCTATAGCGATGAGGTGCGCAGCGCGGGCATCGGCATGCGCGTGGATGAGTTCGCTGCCATTCTGCAGCAGCATTATCCCAAACTTGGCGACTCGGCAGCAGCCATCGAATCGGCCATTACCGAGCGTCTGCTGTCGCTGCCGCCTGAGCGAATCAAGGCGCGCCCGGGCGCCGATGAGATCGTGCGCTACGCCGCGGCTCAACAGATCCCGCGCGCGATCGCCTCCAGCTCGACGCAAGTTGTCATCGAACACTTTGTACGCCTGATGGGCTGGGCCGAGCTGATTCCCAAGCGCTATTCGGCGCAATTTATGGCGCGCGGAAAACCGGCGCCGGACATTTATCTGCACGCGGCGGAGCAATTGGGCCAGGCGCCTGAAACCTGCCTGGCGCTGGAAGACAGCCACGCCGGTACGCTGGCCGCGCTGGCCGCCGGCATGACCTGCTTCACCGTGCCCGATCTGTCGCATTCCGCTGTAGAAGCGTTTGCCGGCGTGAACGAGAACGTGTTTGGCGATCTGTTCGAAGTCATGGACGAGATCAAAGCGAAAGGGCTGTTTGCGTGAATCGGCAGCATATCGTTGTAGCGACCGATCTTACAGCGGAGAGCATCGCGCTGCTCGAAGGGAGCGACGGCTTCCAGGTCACCTGCGTGCCGCCAAAGACATCCAATGTGCGCGCCGCCCTGCCCGATGCCAACGCAATCGTCACGCGTTCCGACTTCAAGCTGGACGCGCCTCTGCTGGACCATGCGCCTGACTTGCGCCTAATCGCGCGTATGTCGGCCGGCTTGACCGGCATCGACATCGACTACGCCACCGAGCGCGGCATCCTGGTGATGAATACGCCCGGCGTCAGCGCGATTGCCGCCGCCGAACACACGCTTACGCTAATGCTGGCGCTCAATCGAAACTTGCCGGCCGTTCACGAGAGCCTGCGCGAAGGCTGGTGGCTTTTCGACCGGCAGCAGCAAGTCGGCGTTCAGCTGCATGGCAAAACCATCGGCATCGTCGGGCTTGGGCGAGTAGGCCACCGCGTCGCTCGTCTCTGCCTGGCGCTGGGCATGAACGTGCTGGCATACGATCCTTACATCCGTGAAGAGCAGGTCGACGACCGGCGCATCGTCTTGGTGAGCCTGCCGGAGCTGCTCGGCGACTCCGACTACGTCAGCATGCACGTGCCGGCGACTAAAGAGACGGTCGACTTCTTTGACGAGAACAGCTTGCGCTTGATGAAGCCCGGCGCCTGTTTTATCAATACCTCGCATGGCGGCGTCATCAAGGAGTCTCTGCTGGCGGACGCGCTAAAGAACGGGCGCCTGGGTGGCGTGGCAGTCGATGTATGGAACGAAGAGCCGCCCTTTAACAGCCCGCTGATCGGACTTGACCGCGTCATTCATACGCCGCATATCGGCGACAATACGGTCGAGGCGCGGCAGGACCTCTCACTGCAGATCGTCCAGCAAGTTATCGACGCCCTGGACGACCGCGACTACCGCAACGTAGTGAATATGCCGCTGCTGCCCGGCGTCAACTTCGCTGAGATTCGTCCCTATATGCAGTTGGCCGAGAGCATGGGCGCGCTGCAGCATATCCTGGCGCGCAGCTCAATACACCGCATCGCCATCGAGATCATCGGCGATGACATGAACGGCCTCATAAAGCCGATGACGGTCGGCATACTCAAAGGCATGCTCGCTCCGATCCTGGGCGACCACGTCAGTTACGTGAATGCTCCAGTGCTGGCCGCCGAGCGCGGCTGGCAGATCACGCAAGCCAAGGGCATCAAGATCAGCGAATACAGCAACGTCATCACCTGCCAGGCCACGCTGGATGACGGCGAGGAGATTAGCATCGCCGGCGCCTTGCTCGATCGGCAGAAGCCATACATCTTGCAGATCAACGATTATCGCGTGCATTTTGAGCCGCGCGGGTATCTGCTGATTATGGGAAGTTATGACCGGCCCGGCGTGATCGGGCAAGTCGGCAGCTTGATGGCGGAGAACGGCATCAATATCGCCAGCTGGCATACCGGGCGCGCCGAGCCCGGCGGCAATACGCTGACTGTGCTCAATTTCGACGAAGCCCTGCCGGAAGCGCTGATGGAGGTTCTGCGAGAGCAGGACTTCATTCGGCACGTGCATCAACTGCGGATTTAGTGGCGTGGGAGTTAGGAAGTGTCGCTCTGCCGATTCTGGTTTCGGCTGTGCCCAATACTCTTGACGTAGGCAATACCGATGCCACAGGCAGCGCCAACGATCAAGGCAAAGCCTTCGGCGCTATGGCCGAGCTCCATAATGCGCATACCGATCAAGACAATTGCTAGCGCTAATCCTACGACCAGCAACATTCCCAACCGTTCGTTCCAAATGAAGCCTCTAATCACTGCTAAGTCCATTTGCACTTGATTATGATGGCGGGCTGATTCCAATTCCAAACTGTGCTTTTCTCTTTGCTCAACCATAGCCAAAATGCGATCGGCGCTACCCGGCGACAGCCGTTCGTACCCTTCTACGATAGTCGGATGAGGCAGCGCGCCCGAATACTCGAGATGTGCAATCTTGAACTGAGCTTCTGGCGACTCTTGCCCAGACACCTCTTGCATGTCTTCAAGTCTGTCGTTTCCCAATTCTGCGGGAATCGAGTTGCTTTCATCAGCAGACAATGCGATAAATTCCAGACAGGTTCTTACTTGTTGTTTTGCTGGCGCAGTTTTTTGTCATATTCTCCGATTGCCCAGCGCATACTTTCGCCTACTGCTGCCCAGGTTGCGCGTAACGATTCTTCTGTGGATTGGGAGGACGGCGGCTCGTGATATCGCTTTCGAATTTGCTGAATTGCATCACGATCCATTGACCCGCTCCAGTCAAAAAGCCGGGCTACTCCACGTAACAGAGGGCGCTTCGGAATTTCGACGGATGTCGCTGATTCGTCAATGGCCATTTCAACCTCTCACATTTGTCAAGTCCAATCATATCGTTATGGCGACGATCATGTCAAGCCGCCGCGAATGCCTTCAATCCAAGTGACTCTTGATGTTGAGCGCTACCTCTTTGCTGATGCCGTTAACCGCGGCTAGCTCGGCGACGCTGGCGTTGCGGATGGCGTCGATGGAATTCTCGAAGTGCTTGAGCAGGACCTTGCGCCGTTTGGGACCGACGCCGGGGATGGTCTCCAATCGGCTGGCCATGCCTTTCTTCTGGCGCTGTTTACGGTGGCTGGTGATGGCGAAGCGATGCGCCTCATCGCGCGCGCGCTGCACCAAATAGAGCGCTTCGCTGCGCCGCGGCAATAAGACCGAGTCCAGCTTGTCCGGCACGAATATCTCTTCGATGCGCTTGGCCAGGGACGCCAGCGGAACGCGTTCGGCCAAGCCGAATTCGTCCAACACCGCTTTGGCTGTATTCAGTTGCCCCTTGCCGCCGTCGATCAGCAGCAGGTCCGGCAGCAGGCGCCAGGTTTCGTCCTTCTCTACCCCATCGGGCGTCAACTCGCGCTCCTTTTCCACGGCGTTTTTCCAGCGCATGAAGCGGCGAGTCAGCGCTTCGCTCATGGAGAGATAGTCATCGGAGCCGGCATGGGTGACGCTGCGGATATTGAAGCGACGGTACTCGCTTTTTCGCGGCGCGCCTCGCACAAATACCACGCGGCTCGCCACGATTGCCGTGCCCTGCGTGGTGCTGATGTCAAAGCACTCGATCCGGTTGGGGATGCGCGGCAGCCCCAGAGACTCCTGCAACTCCGCCATCGCCATTTCGTGCTTGGTTGTGTCGGCTTCGTATTGCGCCCGCATCATTTGCAGGCTTTCCACGGCGTTTTCTTGCGCCAGGCCGACCAGCTTGCGTTTGTCGCCCCGCTGCGGCACGTGAATCGTCACGTGGGAACCGGCCCTTTTGTCGCTCAGCCAGCGCTCCAGAATGCGCGCCTCTTCAACTTCGTTGGGCAGAATCAGCTCGCGCGGGATATTGGCGGAATTGGCGTAGAATTGGCTGATGAATTGCTCCAGCACCACAGCATCGCTCTCGCCCTCGGTATTGTCCATGGTTCGCGAATCGCTGCCGATCAGCTTGCCATTGCGAATGAACATAATCTGCACCGTGGCGTCGCGGTCGTCGCGGGCCAGCGCGATCACATCGTGATCGGTCATGCTTTTGCCCACCGCCTTGTGTTTGTTGGTGATGAAATCGATAGCTTTGAGCTGATCGCGGATGCCGGCAGCCTTTTCGAAATTCAGGCTCTCGGCCGCGCCGTTCATCTCATTAACCAAGCGGCGCTGAACATCATTGGCGCGTCCGCTGAGCACATCCATCAACTCTTGAATCATGAAGCGGTATTCGTCGCGCGTCACCGCGCCGATGCAAGGCGCGTTGCAAAGTTTGATATCGTGGAATAGGCAAGCTCGCTCATCCTTGCCGGTGATCTCGCGATCGCAAGTGAGATAGGGAAAGGCTTTGCGCAAGTCGCTAAGCGTCTTCTGCACCACCCACATGGCCGAATAGGGGCCAAAGTAGCGCGAGCCGTCGTTGACGATGCGGCGGGTCGTCTCGACTTTGGGGAAGGCTTCGCCCCAGCCCACCCGAATATACGGGTAGCGCTTGTCGTCTTTCAACTCAATATTGAAGCGCGGCTTGTGCTTCTTGATCAGCGTTTCTTCAAGGATTAAGGCTTTGACTTCATTCTCGGTGATGATGAAATCAATATCCTCGACTTCGTCGCGCATCCTCAAGGTCTTGCTATTGCCGTCAGCCTGCGTGGTGAAATAACTGCGCACACGATTGCGCAGGCGTTTCGCTTTGCCGACGTAGATGATCTTGCCGCGGCGATTCTTAAGCAGGTAGACGCCCGGCTTGGCCGGCAGATTCTTGAGTATCGTCTCAATATGAGGCGGTTTCTCGTAGTGCATAAGCGCTGGTAAACTAGGCATAGACTGTCATGATCTCAATCATTTTAGCATGATCGCGCGTCGGGGTGAACTGAACCGGGTCGGCCTTGGGGCGCGCGCAATTATCTGACGAACCCAGCCCAATCAACATGAGGAGCGCCAGCTTATGCGCCGACACATTCCCGTCCTCATGAACGAGGTCGTCGCCGCGCTGCAGCCCGAAATCCCCAGGAATTCGCGTCTGATCGACGGCACTGTCGGTGGTGGCGGGCACAGCAGCGCATTGCTGGATGCCGGCGTCGACGCGGTCCTGGCAATGGATCGCGACGCGCGCGCCATTGAGGCGGCGGGGCAAGCGTTGGCAGCCTACGGAGACCGCGTCAACTTCCACCACGGCAGTTATATCGACATGCCGGCTGCCGCGCGCGCCTTGAGCTGGCAAACTGTCGACTCCATCTTGCTTGATCTGGGCCTGTCCTCTCTTCAGCTTGACGATCCGGCGCGGGGTTTTTCCTTTCGTTTCGACGCCCCGCTGGACATGCGATTTGACCGCGCTGAAGCTGGAGATACCGCGGGCGATCTCGTCAATGGCCTGGCTGCTGAAGAGCTGGCGGAACTATTCTTCCGCTACGGCGAAGAACGCCATTCGCGCCGAATTGCCCGTGAAATCCTGCGGCAGCGACCGATCACGACGACGCGCATGTTGGCCGAAGCTGTCGCGGACGCAGTGCCGGCTCAAACCAAACGACGATCCAGGGTACACCCGGCGACGAAAGTCTTTCAAGCGCTGCGCATCGCCGTGAACAAGGAACTCGATGCGGTGGAGCGCGTGATTCCGATGGCCGTGGATCTGCTTCGTCCTGGCGGCCGCCTGGCGGTTATCACCTTTCACAGCCTGGAAGACCGGCTGGTCAAGCAGGCCTTCAAACGCCTTTCGACCAGCGTCGCAGCCCCGCCGGGCATGGCCTCCATTGAGGAGCGGCGCGCAAGCATCCGGCTAATCAACCGCAAGCCGATCAGCCCCGGTCAAGATGAATTACACGCCAACCCCCGCAGCCGCAGCGCCAAGTTGCGCGTCGTCGAAAGGCTGCAAGCGCCTTGAACTTGAGTTGCGCGTTATGCCGTTTCAGATACATTGAATACAGTATTGATTGGCAGCTTGCTCCAAGTTGTTGTCAGTTTATTTTTCCCAAGTCAGGGATCGCGGCATTCGATGTCACAAGCATGGATCCAGCATACCTTCAGCCGCAAGCGGTTTCGCACGCGAAACCAGGCGACCGCATTGGCGATACTAGGCGTCGCGATATTGCTCATCCTTGGCAGCCTGTATTTGTCGCAGGTCGCCTCATTCGCCATTACCAATCGGCAAATTGAAGAGCTGATTAAACAGAGAGATGAGCTCAAACGGCAGAACGAAGGGCTGATTGGCGAGATCGCCAGCTACCGCACCGTGCCCCGTTTGTTCGCGCGGGCTGAAGCGATCGGCTTCCGCCCCGCCACCAATGCCGATATCGATTACATCCTGATAGACGGCTACAACCCGAATCGGGATCGGATAACGGTTTCCAGCGCCGATGTCACAGCGGTTGAACCACCGGCGGCAATATACGACGAAACTTTCGGCGGTTGGCTGGAGCAGCAATTCGCGCTGTTACGCGATCAATTCCAGTCCTTCGGCGTCTGACGGGAATCTCGCCATGCAACGGATGTCCTCACAGCAGGCGACCATTCAAGCGCGATTGCCCTTCGTGGCGCTCTTCCTGATCTTGATGGCGGCTTATCTGATTATCAATCTGGCCAATTTTCAATTCTTCCCGCGCTCCGTTCGGCAGGAGTTGGAAAAGATGGGCAACTCCATCACCAACACAACCCTGCGCATCCCGGCCGAGCGCGGCCGAATCTACGATCGCGACGGAGAGCCGCTCGCCTTTAACCTGGTGCAATACCGCCTCGGCGTCAGCCCGGATCTCGTTTCCGACAGCGACGCCTTGATGAAAGATCTGTCAGCGATTCTTGATATCGACGAATTCGAGCTCTATCGCAAGATCACCAGCGACCGGGTCTGGGAATTCTTGGCCGGCCCAATTTCGGCTGAGCAGGGCCAAGCCGTCGCCGCGCTCGATGAAATCTCACTGGGCTTGGAAGAGATTCCCAAACGCTTCTATCCCCAAGGCGAATTGGCGGCGCACGTGATCGGCATCGTGGTAGACGACGGGCTCAGAGGCGCGCTCGGCGTCGAAGGCGCATACAACGACACGCTCTCGGGCCGCGTGTTGGACCTCTCGGTCAGCAAGGTTCCTTTTGGCTTGCCGGAAGACCGCCCTGCAGAGCAGCGCGGCCACGATATCGTGCTAACGCTCGACCGCGATGTGCAATTCTGGGTGGAATCGGAGCTGAGAGCCGCGGTAGAAGAATACAGCGCATTCCGCGGTACCATTATCGTAATGGACCCGCACAACGGCGATGTGCTTGCGCTCGCCAACCATCCGTCTATTGACCCCAACAGCTTTCTGGACATTGCCGATCCCAACCTGCGCGTCAACCCGGCGATCAACGAAACCTACGAGCCCGGCACCCTGATGCAAGTGCTGACCGTAGCCAGCGCGCTTGATGAGGGCGTCGTCTCTAATTTCTGGACCTACAATGACAAGGGTTATCTTGAGGTTGGCGGTCGGGATATATGGAATCCGCACTTTCAATCCCACGGTACAACCGATGTCAGCTCGATTTTGGTCAACTCGCTGGACATTGGCGTGGCGACCATCGCCTTGGAAATGGGCACGGAACGCTTTTACAGTATGTTACGCGCCTTTGGCTTGGGGCAGGCAACCGGCGTCGGACTGTTCGCAGAGGAACGCGGCGAGCTCAGAATCCCCGGCGACTCGGATTGGAACGAGAGTTTCCTGGGGCTGAACAGCCACGGCCAGAGCGTCGAAGTTACGCCGATGCAGATGATCACCGCCTTTTCCGCGATCGCCAACGACGGCATTATGCGGCAGCCCCGCATCGTGCGGCGCGTTATCAATGAAGAAGGCGCCGAAGACGCCCGCCCTACTACGATTCGGCGAGTCATCTCAGCTGAAACTGCCGACATCGTGAAAGATATGCTGATCCGCGTCGTTGAAGACGGCGCGCCGCAGGCTCAACTGCCCGGTTATACCATCGCCGGCAAGCCCGGCACCGCGAAGATATCTACGGCAGTCGCTTTCGAAGAAGGCCGAAACGCCAAGATCCTTTCCTTCATCGGCTTCTTGCCGGCCGACGATCCGCAAGCGGTTGTGCTGGTAAAGCTGGATCGGCCAGACGCCGACTTTGGCTACGAGGTAGCGGCGCCGGTATTCAGGCGTGTGGCCGAGCGTCTTGTTATTTTGCTGGAAATACCGGATGATACAGTCAGAAGAAGCTTGGCATTGGCTGAGGCGGAATTCAGCACAAGCGAAAGCTAGCCAAAGAAGTTATATGGATGGACAATTACCGTTGGCGCTCAGTGTCGGCGGGGCAACATTCCTGCTCGGCGTCATCTGGGGCGGCCCATTTGTAGCGATTTTGCAGCGCCTGAAACTCGGCAAGCAGATACGCGCCGAGTTGATGGACAGTCATCACGTGCAAAAAGTCGGCACGCCCACGATGGGCGGCATCATGATCATCCTGCCGACCATGGCCATCACGCTCGCGCTCAATATATCGCGCATCGTCGAAGAAGGATCCGGCCGCAGTATCTTGCTGCCGCTGATCGTGTTGATCGGCTTTGCCCTGCTGGGCGTCATCGATGATTGGGAGGGAATCCAGACTTCACGCGGCAATGTTGGCGAGGGTTTATCGGGCACGATGAAGTTTGCGGCGCAAATCTTGTTGGCGCTGATCGCATCGACCGTCATCTCACACTTTGAGTTTTCATTTGCCAATTCGATGATTTTGCCGCTGGTGCAAGTCGCGATTCCTTTGCATCCGGTCTTATTCGTTTGCATCAGCACCTTCATCATTGTCGCATCGTCCAACGCCACCAACTTCACCGACGGCCTGGACGGCTTGGCCGGCATCATTACTGCCAGCGCTTTTGGCGCTTATGGCATCATCGCCTTTTTGCAGAACCAGATTTTTATGGTGGAGTTGTGCTTTGTCATCGTCGGCGCCTGCTTCTCCTTCTTATGGTATAACGCGCACCCGGCGCAACTATTTATGGGGGATACCGGCTCCCTGGCTTTGGGCGCCACGCTGGGCACGGTTGCGGTAATGACGGGCCACTGGCTGCTTCTGCCGGTCATCGCCATTGTGCCGGTGATGGAAATCCTCAGCGTGATCCTTCAGGTCGCCTCGGCCAAGTTGAGTCGACGCTTCTACGGCGTCGATATTCGGCCCTTCCGGCGCACGCCGATCCATCATCATTTCGAGCTTGGCGGCTGGAGCGAAACGCAGATCGTTCAGCGATTCTGGCTGATTGGCATTCTCAGCGCCTTCGTCGGCGTGGCGCTTGCGCTCCTGTAGTGGGCAGGGGCGGATTCTATATTCGCAGAGTATGCCCTCAATCCGTCGACAAATGACCCAGCGCAATTGCATCAAAATGATAGCGGCTGAAAACGTGGGAATCTAAACTGAAAATCAACTACAGAGGGCGCAGAGAGCACAGAGAAAAACAAGATATATGTGTTCATGTCCTCATTGCACTGTAATTTGTGGTTCACGTTTCGCTAGTGGCTCTTGCCTATTACTGGCCGCAGAATTAGTAGAATAGTCGTCTAAACTCCTTAAACTCTGTGCCCTCTGCGCTCTCTGTGTTGAAAATTGTTTGATGGAATCGCCCTGCAAATGACCCAGTCTGAATGAGTCGCAGATGGCCGATGCACTATAATATTAGTGCTCTGTCAAGTTCCTAGTTAAGCGAGAGCCGAGTTTTTAATGGCGCAACGCGACCCTTTGGCCGGCAAGCGGGTAGTCGTTTTTGGATTTGGGCGCCAGGGGACCGCCCTCGCGCGCTGGCTGCCCACCGTTGGCGCAGAAGTAGTAGTCACCGATAGCCGCAGCGCCAAAGAGCTGGGCTTGCGCCGCCGCGACTATCCAGGCCTGCGCTTCTACATGGGCGGGCATCCCGACGAAGTTTTGATCGGCGCGCGCTGCATTTGCGTGTCGGGCGGCGTCCCGCTGGACCTGCCCATACTGCGGGAAGCGCGCGAACGAGGCATTCCCCTCAGCAATGATGCCCAGCTTTTCCTGGAACGCTGCCCGGCCCCGGTAATCGGCATTACGGGCAGCGCCGGAAAGACCACCACCACCGCTCTTGTAGCAAACATTGTTGCCGAGGCCGGATACAAAGTCTGGCGCGGCGGCAATATCGGCAATCCGCTTATAGAGGACCTGCCGCGTATAAGAGCCGCAGATATCGTCGTCATGGAGCTGTCCAGTTTTCAGCTGGAACTGATGTCGGCCAGCCCGAGAGTCGCCGCCGTCCTCAACCTGACGCCGAATCACATCGATCGGCACGGCACGTTTGAGAATTACGTCTCCGCCAAAGCCAATATCCTGCGCTATCAGCGCGCGACGGACGTGGCCGTCTTGGGTTGGGACAGCCCCGTCAGCAAAGCGCTGGAGCAAGTGGTCGCAGGCGAGCAACTAGCGTTCAGCCTGTATGACATGGTACCGGATGGCGCTTTCATGCTGGGCAGCCGGCTGCTGGTGGCTGGATCAGCCAGTTATGACATGGGCCCGCATGTGGTCTGCGAACGCGAAGAGATCCCCCTGCGCGGCGATCACAATGTTCTGAACGTACTGGCCGCCTGCGCAATTACCGGCGGCATGGGTTTGGCGATTGATCGCCCGGGCGTCACGCCGGATCTTATGCGCAAGTCGATACGCAGCTTCCAGGCGGTAGCGCACCGCCTGGAAACGGTGCGTGAAGTGGGCGGCGTAACCTGGGTCAATGACAGCATCGCCACTGCGCCCGAACGCTTGCTGGCGGCATTGTCCAGCTACGAGGAATCGCTGGTGCTGCTCATCGGCGGCGCCGACAAAGACCTGCCCTGGGAGGCGGCGATTCATTTCGCGCTGCGTAAAGCGCGGCATATCATCGTTTTCGGCGAAGACGGCGCCAAACAAGTAGCTTCAAAAGTGATGAAACTATTTGAAAATATGCGCGTAGGCGACGACCAGCTTTCTCGCGTCCAGACGCTTGACGAAGCAGTTGAGCGCGCCGCCGATGTCGCGCAAGCGGGTGATATTGTGCTGCTGTCGCCGGGCGGCACCAGCTACGACGCCTATGAAGATTTTGCCGAGCGCGGCGCCCACTTTCGCCAATTGGTATCTGAACTATAATGAATCTGTCAACGCAGACGGCTAGAAAATTGAATGACTGAACAAGCAATCCACGACGGCAGACAACGACGAATCCGCCGGCAGATACGGCGCAGTCCCGGGCTGACCGTCGTCAACGACGACAGTATTCGCCGCGTAAAGCATCAGCGGATCCGTTTCATTGCGACCTTTGACAAACCCATGCTCGCGATTGTACTTCTGCTTGTAATTATCGGCGGGCTGATGGTCTTCAGCGCGACTTGGGATTGGAGCAATCAGACCTACGGTACGGCGTCCGGATTCTTTGTCGAGGAACACCTGCGCAACGTTATTCTGTCGACAATCGCGCTATTTTTCTTCGCCACTCTCGATTATCGCTTTTGGAAACGCTTCGCTATCTGGATGCTGCTCTTTACGATAGTCGCCTTGGTGCTGGTAAGAATGTATGGCGAAGTGAAATTCGGCGCGCGGCGTTCTTTCAGCGGCGGGCGCTTGCAGCCGGGCGAGCTGGCTGAATTTTCGGTTGTTCTATACATGGCGGCCTGGCTAGGATCCAAAGGCGCGCGCGTGGACAGCTTCCTATTTGGGCTGCTGCCCTTTATGGCGGTTGTTGGCGTGATCTCAGGTTTGATCATTCTGCAGCCCGATCTGAGCTCGGCCGGTATAGTGGCCCTTACGGCCGGCGTCATGTTTTTCGTCGCCGGCGCCAATTTGCTCCATATACTGGCGGTGGGCGGCATTACGACTGTGGTCAGCATTGTCGTCGTGCAGTACTGGGAATATGCCCAAGATCGCATCGCAAACTTCCTCGCGGGCCTCAGCGACATCACCTTGACCGATTATCATACCTTGCAGGCCATCACCGCCTTTGTGCGCGGGGGCTGGACCGGCGTGGGCGTCGGCCAGTCGCAGCAGAAATTCGGCGCGCTGCCGGCGCCACATACCGACAGCATCTTCGCCATCGTCGGCGAGGAGCTTGGCGTGTTGGGGGCGGCGGTGGTAGTCGCCCTCTACGTGGCCTTTGCCATCCGCGGTTTCCAGATGGCGCGAATTGCGAAGGACAACTTCGGCTCATTGCTCTGCGTCGGCTTCACCTCCTGGGTGATCATTCAGGCGCTGCTGAACATTTCGGTCATGACCGGCGTCATTCCTTCTACCGGAGTGCCCCTGCCCTTCATTAGTTTTGGCGGCTCTTCGCTGATGGTGATCATGATTGGCGTTGGACTGATGCTTAGCGTCCATCGGGTGGCCACGCTGCCAAAACCGACTTCGGAACGGAGAAGCGATATTGCGAATATTGATCGGAGCTGGCGGAACAGGCGGTCACGTCTATCCGGCCTTGGCAACCGCCCAGGCGCTGCTCCAAGCGGATGATGAGGCGCCCAAGCTGTTTTTCATCGGCGCGGTCGGAGGCATGGAACGCAAGCTGGCGGCGGAATCCGGCTTGGCTTTTGATGGCTACCATGAAGTCCTGGCGGGTCCCGTCCACGGGGTAAATCCGGTACGCGTTCTATTCAGCCTGCTGAAGCTGACTCTGGGGACCTTACAAGCGCTCGTCATTCAGCTAAGAACTCGCCCCAACGTCATCCTGCTCACCGGCGGCTGGGCCAATCTGCCGGTAGCGCTTAGCGCTCGCCTGCTGCGCATTCCGACGGTCATCTATCTGCCGGATATCGAACCCGGGCTGACGATCAAGGCGCTGCAGCCATTTGCTCAAAAGATTGCAATCACAGTCGAGTCCTCGGCTCGATTTTTCCCGCGAGACAAATCTATTGTGACTGGTTATCCATTGTTAGGCAGTCGGCTATGCGCTGACAGAGCGCAGGGGATTCAGCACTTTGGGCTGGACCCCGACCGCAAAACTTTGCTGGTATTCGGCGGCAGCCGTGGCGCGCGCAACATCAATGTCGCCCTGGGAGAGCATTTGCAGCGCCTGCTGGATAGCGGGATTCAGGTGCTTCATATCACCGGCGAACTGGATTGGGAACGCTCACAGCGGCAGGTCGGCGCGCTGGCGGAACACCCCAGCTACCATGCCTACGCATACCTGCACGAAGAGATGGGCCTGGCCTTCGCCGCAGCGGATTTGGCGCTTTGCCGCGCCGGCGCCAGCACCCTGGCGGAATTGCCCCTGTTTGGGCTGCCGGGCATCCTGGCGCCCTACCCCTACGCCTGGCGCTACCAGAAGGTGAACGCTGACTATCTCGCCGAACGCGGCGCCGCGGTACGGCTCAACGACGAAGACTTGTCCGAAAAACTCTACCTAACCGTGTCCGACCTGATGCTCGACGACGCGCGATTGAAGGAAATGCGCGCCAAGTCGCAGGCACTAGCGAATCCCAAGGGCGCGCAGCGATTGGCGAATATCTTGCGCGAAATCGGCCGTGGCTGACATGCTGGAATTGCGCCGCGGCGCTCGCGTTCATGTCATCGGCATCGGCGGCGCCGGTCTGTCAGCCATCGCCCGCATTTTGCTCGAGCGCGGCTGCGTGGTCAGCGGCTCTGACATGCAGTCCAGCGAAGTCACCGAGCAGCTGGCAGCGGATGGCGCGCGCGTGTTTCAGGGTCATGCGGCGAGCCATGTACAGGGCGTCGACCTGGCGCTGGCCACATCGGCCGTCGGCGACGATCATATCGAGGTTGTCGCGGCAAAGGCTCTTGGCATTCCCGTATTTCGCCGCAAGACATTCATGCGCAGCCTGCTGCACGGCTGTGACACGATCGCGGTCGCCGGCACGCACGGCAAGACGACCACCACATCCATGATCATCCATATCCTGGAGTCAGCCGGGGTTAGCCCGAGCTACATCGTGGGCGGATCCATGGGCGCCACAGGCAAGAATGCCGCTTTAGGCTGCGGAGATTCCTTCGTCATTGAAGCCGACGAATACGGCAACATGTTTCATGGCCTGGACCCAAACCTGGCGGTAGTAACGACCGTCGAACACGATCACCCCGATTTCTTCAAGTCGCCTTACGAGATGACCACAGCCTTTGAGCGCTTCGTCGACCTAATCACCGACGACGGCATACTGGTTGCTTGCGCCGACGACCCGGGCGCGCGCGCGCTCGCCGAGTCGCGTCGCCAAGAAGGCGGCGCTGTCCGAACGTACGGCATTGCCGCGGCTGATGCCGACTGGCGCGCTGCCGATCTGGATTTCAGCGGCCCCTCCACCCGAATTACCGTCGAACGAAATGGCGTGGCCCAGGGCGAAGTCAGCCTCGCCGTACCCGGCCTGCACAACGTACTCAACGCGCTGGCCGCATTGGCTGCGGCCTATGAACGCGGCGTCAGCGTCAAGCAAGGCGCGGCGGCGCTCGGCAGTTTTGTCGCCACAGCGCGGCGCTTCGAAATCCGCGGCGTTCGCGATGGAGTTGTCGTCGTTGACGATTACGCGCACCATCCTACCGAGATCAGAGTCAACTTACAGGCCGCCCGGCTGCGCTATCCGCGGCATCAGATTTGGGCCATCTGGCAACCGCATACCTTTTCGCGTATCAAACAATTCTGGTCCGGATTCGTCGGCGCCTTTCAAGAAGCGGACCAGGTGCTGGTCACGCCGATATATGCGGCGCGCGAATCAGCCATCGACGGGGTGACCAGCGCCGCGCTGGTCGCGGAGATGCAATCCCGTCAGCCAGCGGAATACGCCCCGACATTTGACCTTGCCGTCGACAGGCTGCGCCGGTCGGTGCGCGCGCCGGCCGTCGTGCTGATCTTCAGCGCCGGCGACGCCAATCTCATCGCCGATATGTACCTCAATAGCCCGGTGTAAAACTGATGTCTTCGCAGGAATTGCCCATGATCGACGGCTTGCTGCGCGAGCAGCCCTTGGCCCGCTTCACCGCAGCGCGATTGGGCGGGCCCGCCGACTATTTTTATGTCGCCAGGGAGCCCGACTACGAAGATACGATTGCGTTGCTGGAAGAAGCCTGGCGCCGCGACCTGCTCGTGACCGTCATCGGTGGCGGGGCCAATGTGCTGGTCGCTGATGCCGGCATTCGCGGGCTGACTATCATCAATCGCGCCACGGACATTCAGCAGAAAAGCGTAGGCGACGCGGTCTTGCTGCAGGCGAGCAGCGGCGCCAATCTGATTCGTCTGGCGCGCTTCTGCCAGGCGAACGAGCTGACCGGCATGGAGTGGGCCATCGCCGTACCCGGAACGCTGGGCGGCGCAGCAGTCAACAATGCCGGCGCGCACGGCAGCGACATCGCCAGCTCCTTGACGCGCCTGCTGGTCTACGAAGCGGATGGCGGAAAGCGCTGGTACGATGTTGAATCGCTGAAATATGCCTACCGCTCCTCCCGGCTGAAACACCGGCCCGATCGGCGCTTCTTTGTCATGCGCGCCGAGCTAAAATTGCAGCGCGATGACGCGGCGCGAATTCAGGCACGCATGGACCACAACAATGAATACCGCCGGATGACTCAGCCGCCCGGCGCCAGCCTGGGCAGCATATTCAAGAATCCGCCGGGTGACTACGCCGGCCGGCTGATCGAAGCGGCCGGATTAAAAGGCAAACGCCTCGGCGCGGTGCAGGTATCGCCCCTGCACGCCAACTTTTTCGTGAATCTGAGCGTCGACGCCAGCGCCAGCGACTATTTTGAACTCATACAGCTGGTGCGCTCCAGTGTAAAAGAACGCTTCGGCGTCGCCCTCGAGCTCGAAATCCAAACGCTTGGCGAATGGCAGTGAATTTGCGCCCCAAGCCGTTTGCGCCCTATTTTGACCAAGTGTAAACTGAACCACGTATCGACTGGAGGCTTCATCCAACTACCGGTGGACGATCCCAAGTGGCAAGTCATGTCCAAGCGCACAGGCGACAACCCGACCGTGCTCCTGGTGTGCTGCACCGGGCGGCGCCTGGTACGGCGCCTAAGCTGTCGACAGCGGCGCGCCGTGAGCGTCGGCCGGTGGTATCGCGCTGGCGGGTCATCAGCGGCGTGCTCTTGGTCTTGTTTGGATTGACGCTTATAGTCTTTTTCACCAGTGACGTCTTTTATGTGAGAGCAATTCAGGTGCGCGGCAACGATTTCATTACTCGTGAAGAGGTTTTCGCCTATTCCGAATTGGCCGACTACCACATGTTCTGGCTTGATCCGGCCGAAATCCGGCGCAACTTGCTGCGCTCGGCATCGGTGGCGGACGTATCAGTAGAAGTTGGCTGGCCGCCCGATTTAGTCACCTTGCTGGTGCAAGAAAGACAGCCGGCGGTTGTCTGGTCAAATGGCGGGCAAGAGACCTGGATAGATGTGCAAGGGCGCGCCATGCCGGCCCGCGCGGAAATGCCCGGTCTATTGCATGTGAATCTGGTGCGCGATGGCAGTGATCGCCCGCTGCCAGAGGCGAGCGACTTTGACAAGGATATGGTACTGGGCGCCTTGCGCCTCAGAGAGATTCTGCCGGAGGGCGGACATCTGGATTTTCATCCGGCGCACGGATTGGGCTGGACCAACGACTTGGGCTGGCAAGTATGGATGGGGGCTGACTCGGCGGCAGTGATGAGAGAGAAAATCAAGATATACGAAGTGCTGGTGGGCAATCTTAGCAGTCGCGCAATTGACGTTGCCGAACTGAATATAGCGAATCCCGATGCACCGTTCTACAGACTGTTGTGGGGGCTATAGAACCGCATGGGCGACCTGGTAGTTGGACTTGACGTAGGCACGCACAAAATCTGCACTGTTGTAGGCGAAGTAAGGCCCGAAGATGTTTATGTCGTCGGCTTGGGCATCGAGCCGAGCGATGGCATGAAGAAGGGCGTGGTAAATGACGTGGGCGCCCTGTCGTCCGCCATAGCCAAATCGATCCGCAAAGCGGAAAAATCAAGCGGCTATGATATCAACCGCGCCTTCGTCAGCGTGGCGGGCAGCCACATCTCCTCGCTGACGAGCCGCGGGCTGGCCACGATTGTCGGCTCGCGCAGCGTCCAGGCGGAAGATCTGGAAAAGGCCATGAGCGTGGCGCGCAATATCGCCATCCCGCACAATCGCGAGATTCTGCATGTTGTGCCGAGAAGTTACACGCTTGACAGCCAGGACGGCATCCGCAGCCCGATCGGCATGCACTGCTTCCGGCTTGAAGTCGACGCGCATATCATCACCGCTTCCACGACCAGCCTGGCCAATTTAGAAGACGCGGTCGAGTCCGCCGGCGTTCTGGTCGACCGTTTCATCCTCAACCCGCTTGCGGCCGGCGATGCGGTCTTGACCGACCACGAGCGCGAGATGGGCGCTGTCGTTATCGACATCGGCGGCGGCACGACCGACCTGGCCATCTTCATTGACGGCACCGTCTGGCATACCGCAATCATTCCGGTTGGCGGCAACCACGTCACGCAGGACATCACCTATTGGATGCGCGTGCCCTTCGGCTTGGCCGAACAAGTCAAAATACAGCGCGGTCATGCCGATATGAACGCGGTCAACGAATCAGAAGTTTTCCCTGTGGAGCCCTTTGGCGGCGAGATCCTGCCCGTTTCGCGCCGTGACCTGGCGATGGTTATTGAAGCGCGCTTCGAGGAAATCTTTGAGCTGGTCGAAAAGGAGATCAAGCGCTCCGGCTACGCGGGTTTGCTGCGCGCCGGCGCCGTCATCACGGGCGGCAGCTCACAGTTGCCGGGCTATCGCGACCTGGCCTCGCGCATTGTCAATCTGCCCGTTCGCCTGGCTCATCCGGAGCGCATTACCGGCATCGCCGATACGCTCAAGAACCCGGCTTACAGCACCAGCGTCGGGCTGCTGCGGCTGGGCCTGGAAATGGATACGATGTCAGAGCCCGAGTTAGCCGCCAGCATGGGCCTGCCCGTCAGCAACTGGGGGCGGCGGATGAACGACTTTCTTCGGCGCTTCTTGCCGCAAGATGAATAAGAATTGCCAGGCTAAATCAATGTATATTATTGCCGCTGATTTGATTTGCAGTAGTTTTGAATACGCGTACAATGACTTCAATAACTTGCCGTACGCGTTGGGTTGATGCGCTGATTCTAAAGGGAAGTCATCATGGTCAATGATTTGATTACAGGGGAAAACTTTGCGCAGATAAAAGTCATCGGCGTTGGCGGTGGCGGTGGCAACGCCGTTAACCGCATGATCAACGAAGGTTTGGGCGGCGTGGAGTTCATCGCGGTAAACACCGATAACCAGGCGCTCATGCTCTCAAAAGCCAAGACAAGGGTGCGCATCGGCGATAAACTGACACGCGGGCTCGGCGCCGGCGGCAACCCGGAAATCGGGCGCAAAGCCGCCGAGGAAAGCTCAGAAGACTTGCTCGAGGTGCTGCGCGGCTCCGATATGATCTTCGTCGCCTGCGGCATGGGCGGCGGCACCGGGACCGGCGCATCGCCGGTGATAGCGCAGATCGCCAAAGAGCTGGGCGCGCTGACTATCGGCGTCGTCACTCGCCCCTTTACTTTCGAAGGCACACGCCGCGCTCAACTGGCGAAAACCGGTATTGAAGCGCTGAAGAGCCAGGTCGACACGCTGATCGTTATCCCCAACGATCGTCTGCTGCAAATGGCGGACAAACGCTCAACGCTGCAGCAGGCCTTCTCGCTGGCGGATGATGTACTGCGCCAGGGCATCCAGGGAATCTCCGAATTGATCACCGTGCCCGGACTCATCAACCTGGACTTTGCCGATGTTCGCACCGTGATGTCGGAAGGCGGCGCTGCCTTGATGGCGGTAGGTCGCTCGGCCGGCGACGACCGGGCGCGTTCCGCTGCCGAGATGGCGATCACCAGCGGCTTGCTTGACGTGACTATCGATGGCGCCCGCGGCATCCTCTTCTCGATAACGGGCGGCGCCGACCTGACCCTCTTTGAAGTCAACGAAGCGGCTGCCATTATCAAGGACAGCGCGCATCAAGAATGTAACTTGATCTTTGGCGCGCACATCGACGAGAGCATGGGCGATGAGGTACATATCACTGTAATTGCTACCGGCTTTGAGCGCAGTCGTCTCGAGACGACTATGCAGGAAGCGGGCGCCTTGCCAATCCGTCAAACGACGCCGCTGCCGCAGGCGCCGCCTGTGCAACGGCCGATTTATGAAGACGTGGAAGTGCAGGCATCCCCCGACAGCGCATCGACTAGCAGTGGCGGATCGTCCTTCCAAAGGAGCCGGATGGCGCCGCCGTCGCCGTCCCAAGAGGACCCCCGCACCTACGACAATATCGACCCCAAGAATACCGAGCTGCCGGCCTTCCTGCGGAAACGCAATCGCCGCCAGTAAGGCCGCAGCAAGTTAAAACCAGGTTTGCAATTCGGGGCGGGCATGACTCGCCCTTTTTGTTCCCAAATCGTAGGCAAGATAGGGGTTCCAGCACAGACAAATTTAGTGATGGCGATACAGTGTTGATAGAGTCTTGAAGAATCAACAGCGCCTATTTCAAACCGAACTCATGCAATATCTACGCCAAAAAGGTTGGGCAATCAACCGATTAAATGATAAAATGCGTCGTCGAATTCGTGCCCAAGATTTCACCACATTCTTGCAAAAAAACTTGGTCAGTGAAGCAGCCAATTGCCAAGTTTGAACTAGTGTCTTTCTAAACTGTCATCATCGTCCACAATATGTTTTCACAGCTCAGGACTCAGACCTCATGATTCAATCACAGACCGCCACCAGCCAACTTCACGACCTCGGTTACAAGATTTTTCTTGATCGTTATGCCCAAAAGGACATGACACGCAGCAGCTTGTCAGTCGGCGATACTGTGATTGTGGTCATCAATGCCAAGACCGGCCAGCGCGAAATCGGCACTGCGGTCGACATCGACCTGCCGCAAGTCACCGTACGACTGCTCGACGGCGAAAGGGTCGTGCGCGATCTGGAGCATGTCGACAAGCCTCTTGAGACTGAGCCCGGGCAGATGATGGATCGCGTCGCGCGCGGCGTGGCTGAAACCGAGGCGACCCCAGAGAAACAAGACGAATGGACACATAAGTTTCGCTGGCTGCTGGATGACTGGAAGTTTGTTCCGGGCGGGCGCATACTCACCGCCGCCGGTACGGACCAGGACCTCACCTTCTATAACTGCTACGTCATCCCCTCGCCCAAGGACTCGCGTGAAGGGATCATGACCACCCTGACGCAGATGACCGAAATCATGTCGCGCGGCGGCGGGGTCGGCATCAACCTTTCGACCTTGCGTCCGCGTCATGCCTATGTCAAAGGCGTCAACGGACGATCCAGCGGCGCCGTGTCCTGGGGCGGCCTGTACAGCTTCGTCACCGGCCTCATCGAACAAGGCGGCAGCCGCCGCGGCGCGCTGATGCTGATACTCAACGATTGGCATCCGGATGTATTTAACTTCATCAATAGCAAGCGCCAATCGGGCAAGATTACCAATGCCAACATCAGCGTCGGCGTCTCCGACAAATTGATGGAGGCGGTACAAGCCGATGCCGACTGGGATCTGGTCTTTCCCGACTCGCGGGATCCGGACTACGACGAACTTTGGGACGGCGATGTGGACACCTGGATTGCCGCGGGCAGGCAGGTCATCCACTACAAAACCGTCAGAGCGCGCGAGCTCTGGGACGCGATTATCGAAAGCGCCTGGACCAGCGCCGAACCGGGCGTATGGTTCCGCGAGCGCAGCAACAAAATGGCCAACAGTTGGTATTTCAATCCGCAAATATGCACCAATCCTTGCGGGGAACAGCCGCTGGGCGCTTTCTCCGTCTGCAATCTGGGCGCCATCAACTTGTCGAAATTCTACGACCCGGTCAGCCACGATGTGGCTTGGGACATGCTGCGCCAGACGGTAGAGTATTCGACTCGATTCCTCGACAACGTCATCGATACCACGCCCTATTTCTTCGAGGAAAACCGAGACGTTCAGATGTCCGAGCGGCGGGTCGGCCTGGGCACGATGGGCATCGCGGAATTGATGCTCAAACTGGGCGTGCGCTATGGCAGCGATGAGTCGGTAGCGCTGATCGACGAGATATACCAGGCGATCGCTGTCGCGTCTTACGAAACGTCTAGTGATCTGGCGCGGGAAAAAGCCGCCTTCCCCATGTTTGACGCGGAAAAGTTTTTGGAAAGCGGCTTTATGCAGAGCATGCCGGAGCATGTGCGTCAGAAGGTTCGTCAAGACGGCATTCGCAATGTTACCCTATTGACCCAAGCGCCTACCGGCACAACGGGAACTATGGTTAATACCTCCACGGGCGTGGAACCGTTTTTCTCATGGGTCTATTACCGCAAGAGCCGGCTCGGCTTGCACGAAGAGCAAGTGCCTATCGTGCAGGAATGGTATGAGGCGCATCCTGGGGCCGAGGAGCTGCCTGAATACTTCGTCACCGCCATGGACCTGGCGCCGCAAGAGCACGTAAAGGTGCAAGGCGCATTCCAACGCTGGATTGACAGCGCCATTTCCAAGACTTGCAATGTGCCCAATGACTACACCGTCGAGCAAGTTAGCGAGCTTTTCCAGTATATGTATCAGCTCGGCTGCAAAGGCGGCACGATTTATCGCGACGGCAGTCGCGACGAGCAAGTGCTCATGCTCAAAGGCGATGAGCGCGCCAAAAGCGAGATGGAGGATCTCCAGTCAGCGGCTTCCGCCGAAAGCGCCGAGCCCGCCACAACACCCCATCGCGTCTATCCGCGTCCTGAACGCCTTCAAGGCACGTCTGTGAAGACGCAGACGCCTTTTGGCAAGGCCTATATCACCATCAACCGCGATGAGCAGGACAATCCCTTTGAAGTATTCATCGCCATCGGCAAGGCAGGCAGCGATATCCAGGCCGATGCCGAGAGCCTGGGCCGCATGATATCGCTGCAACTGCGGACGACCGCGCCGCATAACCGCCGCGAGATGCTCAAGCTGATCATCGAACAATTGCAAGATATCGGCGGAGCGCGTCCGATTGGTTTTGGACCCAAGCGTGTGCTCTCCTTGCCCGATGCCGTGGCGCGCGTCTTGCAAGTCGAGTTCTTCCCGGAAGAACCGCCGCTGCAATTGGATCTGCCCATGCAAGGCGGAAGCGCGCCCCCTCAATTGGCCGATGACGAAGGCGGCACGACTATCAACTCATCCATATCCGGCGCTGACATGTGTCCATCTTGTGGCACTATCACGCTGATCCGCGCCGAGAATTGTCGCAAGTGTCTGACTTGCGACTACAGCGAATGCTAACGCGCTGCCGTCGCTAATTCAGACTCGACATCATCGCGGCAAGGCCAAAATCCGCAGGCCGGATTAACTACAGGCTGTCTCTGTCATATGCGAAACTGTACGCCTTGAGGCAAAGCCAGATTGATATTCGTTAGCGTACAGAATCTACTCGCATACGAGATTCTTGAACGTGAAATTTGCGAAACGACTCGTCCTCATGCTGCTCTTGGCTGCCCTGCTCTACTTCGTCATCTTCATCAGCGCTGCCCACATTGTCGGCACAATCGACACGACGCAGGAAGCCGATGCCATCATCGTGCTGGGCGCCGGCTTGCTGCGAGACGGGCGGCCCGGCCGGGCGCTGACCCGGCGCAGCCTGCAAGCTGCCGATCTGTGGCGCGCGGGCGCCGCGCCTTACATCATTTGCACCGGCGGGCAAGCGGAGCCGTTTCCGCGCTCGGAGGCAGCTGCCTGTCGCGAAGTCTTGCTGGCAAACCGAGTGCCGGCCAAAGCGATCGTGCTGGAAGAGCAAAGCCGCAGCACCGAGGAGAATGCAATTTACAGTCGGCGCATCCTTGAGGACATGGGAATTGCCGAGGTCGTCTTGGTCAGCGACAGTTACCACATGCTGCGCGCCAGCTGGCTATTTCAGTTGCAAGGCATCGCGACCTATCGCAGCCCAGTGCCGGCGCAGCGCATTCGCTCGCCTCTGTCGTATCCCTTCTCGCTTATCCGCGAGTTTGTCGCCTTCAATTGGCAGCTAGTCAAGGAGACCTTCCAGATTCCCGTTACGCACTTGAAAGGCATCTGAGGGACATCGGCGCCGCCTGCCCGCTGGCCGACATTAAATTTGCGCCAGGCAGTTTGTGGACAAAATGCTTGCGTAAGCAGCAAGAAGCTGGAGTTTATGATGAAATCATTCGTCTGTATTGGGGCGCCATATTATCTGGGAGAGTCGCTGCCCGATCGTCGCGAAGTGGAAGCCCTGCGCAAAGCAGGCATCGCGGACGAGCTGGACGCCGAGTGGGTCGACATTGAGCCGGATTTCGCCCGGTGGAATGATGCTGTGGTCGCGGTTAATCGCGCCCTGGCCGAGGCGATTCTGGCGCATGCGGACAAGGTTCCGCTGGTCTTCGCCAACGATTGCACAAGTTGCCTGGGCATGGTCAAAGGCTTGGCGGCTAAGTCGCCCGCCGTTCTATGGTACGATTCGCATGGCGATTTCAACACGCCCGAAACAACTCCCAGTGGTTTCCTCGGCGGCATGCCCCTGGCGGCGCTGGTCGGCCGCGGCAATCAGCACTTAATGCGTGGCCTTGAGTTGCGGCCGATTAACGAGTCGGACGTGATTGTCACCGATGTTCGCAACCTGGATCCCGAAGAAGGCGACATGCTACGCGCCAGCAAGGTCAAGATTTTCGAATCTCTTGCAGCCCTGCACGCGGCTGATCTGCCCGAGAAACCCTTGTACATTCACTTCGACACCGATGTGGTCGATTGTGCCGAGATGCCCGCCATGAGCTATCCCGAGCCCGATGGGCCCAGCCTGCGGGAGAGCATTGAATCATTGAGGCTCGTGACGGCGCGGGGCAACGTGGCGGGCATACTGTTCAGCCTTTGGAATGGCACGCTCGCCGGCGCCGACGAAGCCATGGCTGCCACTCTCGAGTTGATCCGCGCCCTGAAATTGGTTTAGGAATCGCGCGCCCACGACTTGCGCCCGCGCATATTCGGGCTTATGCTCAATTTGGAAAACCCGGAAGGCAAAAGACCTTGTACGCTGATAATGAGATCCTGTTTCCTCACTACGCTATCCCGGCGCTGCGCAACACCCGCGGCGAGCCTTGGCGGCACTTGATCGACAAGATTTCCGCCAAGAGCGAAACCAGCATTGAAGTGATCGCATTGATGTCAGTCATGATCGAACTCAACGGCTGTTTAGGCTGTGAAACGGACAGCTACCGAGCCATGCGCGGCTGCACCCCCTGCGCGCAGCAAACCTTGCGCCGCTTTAAGGGCAGCGACCAAGAATTAATCAGATTGTACGAGTCGTCCGTCGCAAGACTGCGCGAACTCGACCTCGCTTTGGACGCTTGACGCCGGCCCGCGCCGAATCAGAGTTGACAACAATTGAGCTGCCATGTTAAACTTTTGTCCCGCGCGGATAACAGTTCCGCGCCGGTTAGGCTTGTAACAATTAACTGAAGGGTCGTGCACCGATAGCAAATTCACCGCACAGGATCAACAGCAATATTCGCGGCGTGCGTGAAGTCCGATTGATTGACGATACCAACACCAATATTGGTGTCGTGAGCATAGGTCATGCGCAAGATCGGGCTGACGACGTAGGATTGGATCTGGTAGAAGTTGCGCCCAATGCCAACCCACCGGTTTGCCGGATTATGGATTATGGCAAATTCCAGTACGAGCAGCGGCGCAAGGAGCGTAAATCGAAAAAGAATCAGATCAAGGTGACAGTCAAGGAAATCCAGTTGCGCCCCAAGACGGATGAGTACCATCTGCAATTCGATATCAAACGCGCGGAAAAGTGGCTGTTAGAAGGAAAAAAGGTGAAGTTCCGCGTGCGCTTCCGCGGCCGGGAAATCACACATCAGCATATCGGACGCGATCGCCTGGGAAGAATAGAAGAAGCTCTTAAAGAAGTAGGCGTGGTAGAGCAGTGGCCTAACATGGAAGGCAGAGACATGCTCATGATATTGGCGCCGACCAAGGAAACCAAGCAAAGCACGGAGAAGCAATAGTGCCACGCAAGAAAAAGACGACCAAGTACAAATTGAAGACGCACAAAGCGACCGCCAAGCGTTTTCGCATGACAGCTACCGGCAAAATCGTTCGCACCAAAGGCGGCAAGAGTCATTTGCGCCGACGGTCGGCCAAGCGCGTCAAGCGTCAATGGGACAAGTCATTGGAAGTTGGCGAAAAAGCCATGCGCCGCCGCATTCGCCGGCTTGCGCCCTATCTCGGCAAATACAAGGCCAACCCGCCCGCGTAGACCGGGGATATTTATCGCGATCTTATGCCCGGCGCAACCGAGCGACGGGTCGTTCAGGTACGGAGAATTCTCATGGCAAGAACCAAAACCGGCTTCGTCAGGCGCCGCCGGCACAAAAAGGTGTTGAAGCTCACCAAGGGTCAGTGGGGCACGCGCAGCAAGAATTTCAAGCGCGCCAACGAGGCCATGATGCGCAGCCTCTGGTACGCCTATCGCGACCGCCGCCAGCGCCGCCGGCAGTTGCGCCGTCTGTGGATTCAGCGGATTAACGCCGCCGCCCGCATCAATGGTCTGAAATACAGCCAGTTGATGCACGGACTCAAGAAAGCGGGCGTCAGCCTGGATCGCAAGAGTCTGGCCGGCATCGCCGTACATGATGCGGAGACTTTCAGCAAGATCACGGACGTCGCCAAACAAAGCCTCTAGCAAGACTTATAACGTTTAACACCAGCCGAAGGGTCGGGAAACTGACCCTTTTTCAATTTCGCGAGCCTGACATGGATGCCATCAGCAGCACCCAGAACAAACGCGTCCGCTACGTCAAGTCGCTGCAGACCAAAGCGCGGCTGCGGCGCAGCGAGCGGAAATTGGTGCTGGAGGGCGACCGCCTGATCGCCGACGCTCTCGCCAGCGGAGGCCGTCCTAGCTTGGCGCTTTTTTCACTGGAGCATGCCGACTTCCAAGTGATCGCGCAGCTTCAGGAAGCCAAATGCGAATTGCTTCCCGTTAGCCCGGAAGTCCTGACATTCGCCAGCGATACCCAACAGCCGCCTGGCATCCTGGCGGTGTTCGCGATTCCGAAACCGCCGATTCCGCGACCAAGCTCGCGGATACTGATTCTTGACGCCGTCCGTGAGCCCGGCAACCTGGGAACCATCATGAGGACAGCGGCTGCAGCCGGTGTCGAACTCGCGATTCTGGCGCCGGGTTGCGTCGATCCCTACAACTCCAAAGTCTTGCGTGCCGGCATGGGCGCGCACTTTCGCATACCGGTGGTCGAGGCATCCTGGCCCGAAATCGCGAGCTTCTGCCAAGACCTGACAGTCTACGCATCCAGCGCTGAGTCGGACTGCGACTACGCAGCCGTGGATTGGCAGCGGCAATGGGCGCTGATCTTGGGCAACGAAGCGCGCGGAGTCAGCCAGAAGGCGCGCAACGCGGCGGACAAAGTCATCGCGATTCCCATGTCCGACGCCGCCGAATCGATCAATGTCGCCAGCGCGGCCGCCGTCATTCTGTTCGAAGCCAGACGCCAGCGCCGCCGCAGCAGCGCCTCGTAAGACTGTACGCCAACGAAGCCTCTTCATAAGGAGCGAGCGCTGCGGTAGACTAACGCGGTTGCAGCAATAGCCGAGTAGCAGGAGATTTCGATACATGGCCAACGAATTTGACCTTGTCGTGCTGGGCGCAGGCCCAGGCGGTTATGTTGGCGCCATCCGCGCCGCCCAACTGGGGCTATCGACAGCGATTGTCGAAAAGAAATATTGGGGCGGCGTGTGCCTGAATGTGGGCTGCATCCCGTCCAAGGCGCTGTTGCGCAACGCCGAACTGGCTTACATCTTGCAGCATCAGGCCGATGCCTTTGGCATCAGCGGCGACTTCTCTTTCGACTACGGCAAAGCCTACAAGCGCAGCCGGCGCGTCTCCAACGGGCTGACCAAGGGCGTGCAATTCTTGATGCGCAAGAACAAGATCAAGACCTACGAAGGCTGGGCGACCCTTGAAGACGCCAACAGCCTTACCGTGGCTCTCAACAACGGCGACAGCGAAACGATTAGCTTCCAGAACCTGATTATCGCCACCGGCGCTTCCACAAGGCTGATTCCGGGCACATCGCTTAGCGAGCGCGTCGTGACCTACGAAGAGCAGATCATGGATGACAAGTTGCCCGCCAGCATCGTCATCGCGGGCGCCGGCGCGGTCGGCGTTGAATTTGCCTATATCATGCGCAATTACGGCGTCGACGTGACCATGGTCGAATTCCTGGATCGCATCCTGCCAATGGAAGACCCGGAGGTCAGCGCGGAACTGGCCAAAGCATTCAAGAAGCTCGGCATCAAGATTTTGACGGGCGCCCGCGTCGACTCCATCAAGGACCAAGGCGAGCAGGTCGAGGTCGATGTCAGCCACCCTGACGGCTCGCAGGAGACGCTGAAAGCCGAGCGCGTCTTGCAAGCCATCGGCTTTGAACCTCGCGTAGAAGGCTATGGTCTGGAGAATACCGGCGTCGAGCTCAATGCGCAGGGCGGCATCGAAATCAATGAGCGAATGCAGACCAACTTGCCGCATATTTACGCCATCGGCGATGTGACCGCCAAGCTGATGCTGGCGCATGTGGCGGAGACGATGGGCGTCGTTGCCGCCGAAAATATCGCCGGCGCGCCGACAGTGACCTTGGACTTTGACATGATGCCGCGCGCCACCTATTGCCAGCCGCAGGTCGCCAGCTTCGGCTACACCGAGGAGCAAGCCGAAGCGCGTGGCTATGAGATCAATGTGGCCAAATTCCCCTTCCAAGCCAATGGCAAGGCGCGGGGAATGGGCGATGCCATCGGCTTTGTCAAAGTGATCAGCGACAAGAAATACGGCGAAATCCTGGGCGCGCATATGATCGGTCACGATGTCACCGAGCTGCTGCCCGAGCTGACTTTGGCGCGATCCGCCGAGCTTACGCCACAAGAAATCGCCCGCAATGTACACGCTCACCCGACGCTCAGCGAAGCCTTAAAAGAAGCCGCGCACGGCCTGGAAGGTCATTTTCTGAATTTGTAGCCGGGCTGGTATTTCGCGGACAATGCGCCAAGCGGCGCCGTCAGTTGATGCTGATTATTGTCGCCAGCAGTCGACGATCAGGCTGGTGTAGTTGAGTCGCCCGTCAGCGTTTCGCGCATCATGATCGGCGGAACGGCCGACGAAGCCATCTTCCGCGCTCCACTCGCGTTGGTGAAACTGCCCTTCCGCGTCAAAGTATTCCAGCAATTCAAATTGATAGGCCTGTTTGCGCATCAGCTCGCCAATCAGATCGCAATTGTATAGTACTTTGTGGTCGCTGGCGCCGACGCCGATGCCGCCGGGCCGCACGCTCTTGATGTAATCAGCATTGGGATGGTATCCGTCCGGCACAGCGATTCGGACGCGCCCGCCCGGCGACAGATAGTCAGCCGCCGTATGCAGGAAGCGCGCCATTTCAGCGGTCGAGAGATGCTCGAATACATGCTCGGCCAGCATTCTGTCGATCGATGCTGGCGGAAATAGCGCCCGCCAATGGTCGCTATTGCGCAGATCAAAAGCCGGCATATCGGTGGCGATCCAGCCCTCAAATCGAGTTTGACCGGCGCCGATGATGATTCTGACCGGACTTTCCGACCTAAGCGCTCGCTCTACCTGGTCGTGGATGCGTCCTTGCTCGCTCAAGAGATGGCGCTTGCGTCGCCAATATCGCACCAGCGGCGCGTAAAACGGACGAACCCAGCGCTTAAAAAGCATGGTCAGCCGGACTGCTCCTCGACGGTGAATGCCATGATGGGCAGAATCGAGCCAATCTCCCCCGTGGTCAGGTCCTGACCGGTGACCTTTGCGCTGGGCTGATGCCGATCGTAAACGATGACAACGACCCGGTATTCACCAGGAGCGAGGCCGGCCGTCGGCAGCTCGACGACATACCATTTCAAAACTTGGCTGTAAAGATGACGATCCGGCGCCTGCCTTACGTTCTGCCAGTCGGGCGTGATAATCTGAATCGACACGTTGTGCTTATGAAGCAACGCTTCGTCAGCGACATCCCAGCCAGTCACAACGCGTATTGTACCCTTATCGGCGCGCAATTCGGCAAATTTGTCGACGATGTGAATGCCATTCTCATAGTGAAGCGGTTGGTATTCATGATCGCAGGCTAGCGCCGTGTCGACGTAGCGTTGCACATAAAGGGTAGGTTCGTCGACAACGACATCGCAGGCTCTGTATGACTGCCGCAATAAGTCATCAACTAGCGCCAGATTTTTGGGCGGCGACAGCGGATTGTGAGTGAGCAAAAGGAAGGGATGCTCGTCCAATCTCCGCGGCAGGTCGGCTGCCAGGGTTTCCGCGTCAAAGCCGGCCGGTAGGAAAACACCGTCTATTCCCAGCAACGTTTCCATATAGTAATCGGCTGTGGATTTCCCGCGTTTTCCGCGCGCATTGACAAAGTTTGTGCCAGTGAATCCGACGACAAAGTCCTGCTCTGCGATCTTGCCCTTCAGCGTTTCCACGTATTGGGCGAGCGGCGGATATGCGCTGACGATCCCCACCGTGCCCTGGTACTCCAGATAGCCGTCAGCGCGCCGCAGGGCAAAACCCGTCACCAAATATGCCGTCAGAATCAAGGGCGCAATCCAGCGCGGTTTGAACCTAGCAAGGCCGCAGCCAATCACAATGATCCACATTGACCAGGACACAAAAAAGTAGCGCGAACGGCGCAAGGGAATCAAACCGACCGCCTCGTTGGCTGTGAGCAGGACCAGTAATACAATGACTGCCAGCCACAAGAATGGAAATATGCGGCGCAGCGCGTCGCGTTGGCGCCAGCGGAACAAGGCGGCTGGCAGAACTACCAGAAGCAGGATCCAACTGCCGTTGCTTAAGAATCGGATGAAAATATCGGTCGCTTGCTCCAATGTAATTGCGTCATAAGCCGTATCAAACTTGGTCGACAGACCATGCATCGTAACCGGCAACCATGGCAAGAATAGCAAGGCGGCGACGATCATGGCGAGCGACACTTGAATCCAGGTTCTGTTCGGTTTCGCAAAAAGAAAGTGATAGCTTCCCAAAGCCAAGAGAAAGAAGATTGAGAATGGCTGAGTATACATTAAGGCAGCCGCGCCCAGCGTCAGCCCGGCCCAGTGATGCCAGCGCGCTCGTTGCCCCGAGCGAAAGAGGAAAAAGTAATGCCAGGCCAGCGCCATCAGCAGCATGAACTGCAGGGAATACATGCGAATCTCGTGCAAGTATTCCAGCCAGAATACGTTTAAGCCGAGGAAGGCAGCCGCCCAAAGGCCTGTCCAGCGGTCGACGAAGTCCGTGCCCAGGCGAAAAGTCCAGGCCAAGGCAATGAGGCCGAAAAACAGCGGAAGGCAGCGCAAAACGACATGATGCCAACCCACGAGAGCGCCCCAGCCGGCGAGCAATTCAAAAAACAAGGGCGTATGCTTGGGGCTGTGCTGACTCACTGACTGCATGACGTCAATCGGGGAAAAGGGCCCGGTCACTCCACCGGCGTGGCTGATCGACGTAAGTTCGTCGTACCAGATCAGATCTGCGCCTAAGCCCTGCGCCGCCATAAACGCCACAAGCAGCAGCAGTGGAATCATCAGAATCCACAGAAATGATACCTTAAATTGGCGGTCGCTAGATTTTCTACCGTAAGCCATCGGCTAGCTTTCGATGGTGAATGAGACGACGGAATGCATATCACTCGACAACCCGGATGCCAAGTCGACGCCCGCTACCTTCTTGATTGTGTCGCGATCGTAAAGGATAACCATGACATTGTAGTCGCCCGCGGGTAAATCGGCGGTTGATAGTTCGACCACGTACCAGGGCACGATGTGATCGTACAGGTGTCGATCCGGCGCCTGAACTAAACTCTGCCAATCCGTCGAAATGATCTGAATCGAAACATTGTATACGTCGAGCTGTTCTTCGCTGGCAATTTCCCAGCCGGTAACGACGCGAATCGACTGCTTCTGCCTATTGAAGTCTGCAAATCTGTCGATGACTCTGATGCCGTTGTCGTATTCAATTGACCGTAATTGACGGTCACACTCTAGCGTATGGTAGTTGTAGCGCTGCGCAAATACAGCGTCCGTCTTCACGACAACTTCGCAGGGAGAGTACGCCGCTTCCAACAAGGTCCGCGCTTCAAGGAAGTTTGCAGGCGAGTCATTCGTTTGGTATACAAAGGTCAAATAGGGGTAGTCGCCCACTCGCTGGCTAAATTCTTCACGGAGTTCGTTTCCCTGCAGCCCGGTCCAGATGAAGGCGCCATGAACCCCAAGCACCGTTTCAGAATAGTATTCGACGGTGCTGAATCCAAAATGTAGGCCGGAATTCAAGAATGAAGCCTGTGTGAAGCCAAGCATGGCTTCGTAGGGACGGGTCTTGGACTGCAGAGCATCGGCGAAACGATGAAGTGGAGGATGCGCGACCAGCAAGGAATGGTGGCCGGCATATTTCCAATGCTCCGCTTGCTGATAGATGCTGTAAAAGCCAGCCATCCACACAAGCAGAAACAGAGGGACCACGATGCGGCTATGTGGCAGCAAGTTGAGAACCTGTGCCACTAGCGGAATCGCAAATGTCAGAGCCACCAAAAAGTAGCGCAGTCTGCGCGTCGATACAAATGGATCGAGTGCATGAAATACCAACAAAGATATCGTCACCGTCGTGAAAATCACGCAGAGGCGCAGGAATGCGGGAGAGCGCTTCCGCCAAAGTGCCCACCCGGCCGCTACTACGACGGCAACCCACAAGACGTCAACTCCATTCGCCAATACATGCGCCAGTATCGGGATCAACTCCAATGAGGACAGCGACTCTTCCATTACCGAACGACTGTTGGTCGCCTCGGCAACGCCCGATAAGACCAAGGGGAGATATGGCAGAAAGGCAATGACGCCCGCGCCCCAGGCAAACGTCACCTGCCACCAGCGGCGTTCTTTGGCCACCAGCAATAGATGATGAAGGCCAAGACCCAGCAGCACAAAAGGAGAGAAGGGATGCGTGTAAAGCAATGCGGCGGTCGTGACGATAAAGCTGGTCCAGGTGAACGCGTCCGCTTTTGCGCCGTCTACCAGTCGCCAATACTGCCATAGATGGACGATGCTCAAGAGCAGCCAAAGGCTGTAATTTCGCAGTTCATGAAAGAAAATGATGATGATTGCGTTACTAGCAAACAAGAGCGCTGCCAGCCAAGCCGCGCGCCGCCCGAAAACGTCCGCCGCGAACCGATACAGGAATGCGACAGACAAGGCGCCTAACAGCAGCGACGAATAGCGCAACGCTACCTGCGACCATCCCACGAAGTAAGCCCAGCCAGCGCCGATAAAATAATAGAGCGGCACATAAGTGTTCCGGGCAAGAGCATGCAAATATGCCTGAATACTCTGAGAAGGGTCACTTGCGCCAAAGGCGGACACGGAATGCATCTCGTCAACCCACAGTATGTCGACGTTCAACTGAGCCGCGCCCAGCGCAAAACCCAAAAGCAGAACGGGCGCCATAGCGGCGAGATAAATCTTGTCCAGTTGGGTCACAGTCTGTCTCTTAGCGGCGCATTGCATGGTATTCCGGCTTCAAGAATCCGTACTGCCAAAGACTCTGATAGACTCCCCGTTTGTACACTCGGTCGCGCCACAGGCCCTCAAGCGTAAAACCCGCCTTTTTCAACAGCGCGGCGGAGGCGACATTGCCCTCGACTACGTCCGCTTCCACGCGATGGACTGCGAGGGTATCGAAGCAAAACTCCAGCACGGCGCCGACGGCTTCAGACATAAGGCCCTGACGCCAATAGTCTGAATGCAGCTCATAGCCGATCTCCACACGCTGATGGCGTCGATCAAATAGATGGAAGCCGCAGGATCCGATCATTCGCCTGCCGGGCTTGAGCGCGAGCGCCCAGCGAATTCCCGACTTCTCGATGAAAATTCGCTCAGCCCATTCGACGATCTCGCGCCCCATGTCTTCATGCGGCGCGCCTTCAAAGTCGATCAGATAGTCCAGTACGCCCGGGCTGTGCCAAACCGCCATCCAGTCGTCGAGATCGTCGGCGGTGATGCGCCTCAGCGTCAGTCGCTCAGTCTCAATTTCCGGCACTTCGTCAAATTGGAATTCCACCGCTACACTTTCGCACTTGCCTGCCACTATCGACCGCGCCGCGCGGATAGTATCACAGCTGGTTTGATGTCAATTCCCCGCAGGCAGCCAGCCGATTTACAGCCGCTCCGCGACAATCTCGGCAATATCGACGACTTGCGGGCCGCCGTCTGTTTCGTTTCTAGCGTCTTCCAGCATGCGCATACAAAATGGACAGCCCACAGCCAAGGCCTCGGCGCCCGTGGCTGCGGCCTCTTTGAAGCGATCCGAGCTGACTTTCCCGGCGCCCGGCTCCTCTTCTTTCCAGAATTGCGCGCCACCCGCGCCGCAGCAGAAAGAATTCTTGCGATTACGAGGCATCTCGACCAAGGTGGGGCCCGCGCTCTTCAGCACAGTACGAGGCGCATCCGCCACATCATTGTGACGCGCCAGGTAGCAAGGATCGTGGAAGGTCACGTTGCTCCAGCGTGACGCGCTCGCGCTCTCCGGCAGCTTGCCCTGCGCGATCAACTCCGCGATCAATTCACTATGGTGCACTACTTCATAGTTACCGCCGAATGCGTCGTACTCCTTAGCAATATTGTGCAGGCAGTGCGGGCAAGTGACTACGATTCGCTTCGGATTGAGCTCATCCAAGGTCTCGACGTTGGCGGTTGCCATCTCAAAGTACAAGTACTCATTGCCGGCCCGCCGCGCCACATCGCCCGTGCAACGCTCGTCGTCGCCCATGATGGCGAAATTAACGTCCGCCGCATGCAGCAGCTTGACCAAGGCTCGAGCCGTGCGCTGCGCCAGCGGATCGTAGCTAACCGCACAGCCGGTCCAATAGAGCAGGTCAAACGCGGGATTTTCGGCCACGGTCGGCACGGCGAACTCCAGTCCATCCGTCCAGGCGCTGCGCCGCTCGGCGATTTGCCAAGGATTGCCTTGACGTTCCATGCCGTTGAAGGCGCCCTGCAACTCGCTGGGAAACTCGCTCCGCATCAGCACGGCATCGCGCCGGATATCGAGGATATCGAACATCGGCTCGTTGCCGACCGGGCAAATATCAATGCAAGCGCCACAGGCTGTGCAGGCCCACAAGGCTGATTCGCTCAGCAAGTTGCCAGTCAGCGGCCAGTCCGATTCCGTTCCCTCAGCCAGGCCGTCCCAATGGTCTTTGATGTGGAATCGCTTGTTGACTTCCAGCGCGGCGGGAGACAGCTCCTTGCCGGTCAGATAAGCCGGGCAAACATCCTGGCAGCGATTGCACATGATGCAGGCGAAGCCGTCCAGGATTTGAGTGCTGTGCAAATCCTCAAGCCGTCCCGCGCCAAATTGCTCAATCTCATCGTCCTCGAAATCGAGCGGTGTCAACGCGCCCAGCGATGTCCGTTGCGGACGTGTCAAGAAATTGAGCGGCGCCATGAATAAATGGGCGTGTTTGCTCTGCGGAAAATAGGGCAGAAACAGCAAGATCCCGCCTAGCGCCACCCACCAGAACAAGTGCCGCAGGGCAGCCAGCGCATCAGCGTTCAGGCTCGTCCAAATTACAGACGCGGCTGAGGCGAAGGGCATATAGCCGTCATAGCCAGTTTGGGCAAGGGCTACCGATTCGCCCAAAAAACGCGCGCCAACGTGCAGCAGGATGAAGACAGCGACGATCAGCGAGTCTAACTTGACAGCCCCGGCCGCGACCCGCGTATGCAACAGAATATTGTCGTGAAAGCTCAGGTCGGCTTTACTAGGCAGAAGGGTGCGCCGCAGCAGAAAATAGAACATGCCCAGCAGCACAACCATACTCAGTACATCGCTGAGCAGACGAAATCCGTCATAAGCCGCGCCGGCAGAATGCAGCTGACCTTCGAATCCGGGCGCGAAGCCGATCAGAAGATCAAGCGCGTTCACCAGGAAATACCAACTGAATCCCAGGACGACGCCCCAGTGGATCACGCTGGTCAAAGGGCGCGTTTTCAGCGTCGTTCTCTGCGTCAGATAAGCGCTGAGCGCCGAGAATGCCCGCCGAACAATGCCGTCGAATTCCAGCTGGCCCTGGCCGCGCCCGATGATCAGAAACATCTCCTTGAAGCCGGCGTAGCTTGCGCCCAAGGCGAACAACGCCAGCAGGAGAAAAAGCATTTTTTCGACGTCAGTCAGCATAGACTTAGGCTTTCCGGGCGCTTGATGACCACAAAACGTCGCGCGCCAATTCAGTTTACCATTGCGTTAGTTTTTCACCAATCAACCAGCATTGATTTGCGCCCCGGCGGCTAGGCAATTGCCGGGCGGATCTGCCGCAACTTGCAAGCCGTCGCCCTATGCGAGGTTGCAGATGCGCTGGCCTTCTGTAGAATGACCTTGGAAACGCAGGCAAATCCAGGAGCAGCAACTATGATTGACTTTTCACCCATGTGTGATGGCGACCTTAGCTTCATTGACTATGCGGCACAGGCGAACATCGGCCCGGCCGAGCTAAAAGCCCTCAGCGACGAGAGTATCGACTACTTGCTGGGTCTTGTCGATGGCTTGAGCGATACCGATATCGTGTTCTCACCGGAAGATGCCGAGGCTGACGATCCGTTCGCAGTTGAAGGCGAGGAGACCATCGGCTGGAATTTCGGCCATCTTATCGCCCACGTGACAGCCAGTTCCGAAGAAGGCGCCGCTTTGAGTTCGCTTCTGGCGCGTGGCGTCCCGGCTTCAGAGCGCCCGCGATATGAGACGCCCTGGCGCGAAATCACGACTGTCGCTCACGTGCGCCAGCGCCTGCTAGAGAGCCAGCGCATGCGCAACGCCTACCTCGAAACCTGGCCCGACGCGCCCCTGCTTGAAGTGGTTCGCGTCGTGTCGGAGCGATTCACCGCCAAATTCGGCGAGATGAACGCGCCGGCCGCTTTTCTTTTCGCGCTTTCACACGAGGTCGGCCACTACGAGCAAATTGAAGAGGTCAAGCGACAGGCGCTGGCAGCGCGCGCGACAGCCGTCTGACTGCCCGATACAGCTTAATTCGAGACGCGATGTCGACAGCCGACCCCGGAGACGCGATGAGTAAGAGTGTCACTCCACGCACGCCCAAGGGCTTTCGAGATTTCTTGCCCGAAACCATGCTGCGGCGCAACTACGTGCTATCTAACATCACCGATGAGTTCCATCGCTTCGGTTTCGAGCCGATCGGCACGCCCATCCTTGAGCTGCATGAAACGCTCTTCGGCAAGTATGGCGAAGACGCCGAGCAGCTGATCTTCACCGCGCAGCACGGTCGCAGCACGCGTGAGCCCCTGGCCATGCGCTACGATCTGACCGTCCCCTTGGCGCGCGTGGTTGGGCAATACGAAAATGAGCTGAACTTTCCCTTCAAGCGTTATCACATCGCGCCGGTCTTCCGCGGCGAGCGGCCGCAACGAGGCCGATATCGCGAATTCTGGCAATGCGACGCAGATATCGTCGGCGTGCCCGGCATGAGCGCCGATGCTGAAATCGTCTCGCTAATGCAGCGCATCCTGAGCCGACTCGGCTTTCCGCAATTCCAGATCAAGATCAACCATCGCCAGCTCTTGGTCGCCATCGGCGAATTCTCCGGCGTGCCCCAGGAGCAGCTGCCCGATCTCTACCGCAGCGTCGACAAGTTCGACAAAATCGGCGCGGAAGGAGTAAGGCGAGAATTGACCGAGCGCGGCATCGCAGCCGATGCCGTCAGCCGGATGATGGACCTGATCCAGGCGAAAGCGGCGGGCGCCGGCAGCCTGGATCTCATCGCCGATGCCATCGGTGAAGACGACCAGGGCATCGCCGAGCTGCGAGAGTTGGCGGCGCTCTTGGCCGAGGCCAAGGTCCCGCCGGCTTGCTACGAATTCGATTTCACTATGGCGCGCGGCCTCGGCTATTACACCGGCCCAATTTTTGAGACGGTCATCTCCCAGCCGAACTTGGGCAGCATCACGGGCGGCGGTCGCTATGACAATCTGATCGGCATGTTTCGCCGGCAAAGCCTGCCCACAACCGGCACCTCGTTCGGCATTGAACGCATCATTGATCTGATGGACGAGCTCAACCTCTACCCCGGCCGCCTCGGCGGCACGCTTGTACAAGTGCTGGTGACGGTGTTCAACCAGGCGACGCGCGGCGCTTCGATGCGGATCGCGGAGGAGCTGCGTGGGGCCGGTATCAATACCGAGCTCTATCTGCCGTCGCGCAAGCTGGGCCGACAATTCCAGTACGCCGACAAAAAGGGAATTCCGGTCGTTGTCATCATCGGGCCCGACGAGCTCGCGGCTGGGGTGGTCAAGCTGCGGCGTCTGGCCGATGGCAGCGAGACGACAGTCGCATCGTCAGGCGCGGTTGAGGCGGCGCTTACTTTGCTGTCGCAAACGCCGTGATTTCACTTCCGCGCTCGAGCGGCATCCTCCTTCACCCCACGTCGCTGCATGGTCCCTATGGCATCGGCGATCTGGGCGCCGGCGCTTACCGCTTTGTCGACTGGCTCGAAGCTCAGGGGCAGTCGATTTGGCAAGTGCTGCCGCTTGGGCCCACCAGCTACGGGGATTCGCCCTATCAGACGCTATCGGCCTTCGCCGGCAACAGCAACTTGATCAGCCTCGATCGCCTAGTCGACGATGGCTTGCTGACAAGAGGCGATTTGTCCGATACGCCGCCTTTCCCAACCGCGAAAGTGGACTACGGCTGGATTGGCCCCTATCACAATGAGAAGCTCGCCATCGCCTGGCATAATTTCAGCCGGAGCGAAGAGCGCTCGCTGCGCAGTGAGTTTGAGCGCTTTGTGGACGAGAATCGTTTCTGGCTGGAGGATTTCGCGCTATTCGCGGCCCTCAAACGGCAGCACGGGCTGCGGCCCTGGGTCGAGTGGGACGGAGAATTACGGCGGCGCGAAAGCTCGGCGCTAGCCAATGCCGCCGCGACGCTGGCCGAGCAAGTCAACGCGGAACGATTTCGGCAGTGGCTGTTCAACCGCCAATGGACGGCCTTGAAGGGCTATGCCAACGGCAAAGGCATTCGCCTCTTCGGCGATCTACCGATTTTCGTCGCCCACGACAGCGCCGATGTCTGGGCGCATCAAGGAGAATATTTTCTCGACGCGACCGGCAATCCGACAATTGTCGCCGGCGTCCCTCCCGATTACTTCAGCCCGACCGGGCAACGCTGGGGCAACCCCCTCTACCGCTGGGATGTGATGCAAGGCGAGGGCTACGGCTGGTGGATACAGCGCATTCGCGCCCTGCTGAACCTGGTCGACTACGCGCGCATCGATCACTTTCGCGGTTTCGAAGCCTATTGGGAAATCCCGGCCAGCGAGGCTACAGCGGTCAAGGGCAGCTGGGCCGAAGGGCCGGGCGCGGCCGTCTTCGAAGCGATACGCGCAGCTCTGGGCGAGCTGCCAATTATGGCCGAAGACCTCGGCGTCATTACGCCCGGCGTCGAGAAGCTGCGCGATGATTTCGGCTTCCCCGGCATGAAAGTACTGCAATTCGCCTGGAGCGACCCGGCCAATCCTTTCCTGCCGCATAACCACCCGGTCAATTGCATCGTGTACACCGGCACGCACGACAACAATACCACGCGCGGATGGTGGGAAAACGAAGTCGACGCCAGGACGCACGGCTTCGTTAATGACTATCTCGGCCACGACGTCCAGGATATCGTCTGGTCTATGGCGAGAGCTGGCATGCGCTCCGCTGGCCGCGTCTTTATCATGCCGATGCAAGACGTCTTGGGGCTAGGATCCAGCGCGCGCATGAACAGTCCCGGCAAAAGGGCCGGCAACTGGACCTGGCGTTTGCCGCTAGATGCGCTCGACCATCACGGCAAAGACGCCCTGCTGCATATCACCCGCCTGTACCAACGACACCCGGATCAGCAGCCGGAACGCTAATCTCGCGCCGCGAGACATGTTAAAATCTTCAAATCGAAACTGTGACTCACCGGCAGCTACGGATTAACGCGATGGATTCACGCAGCGTCTTTTTTGATGAGTGGCTGCGCAGCTTGCGCGAACAATACAAACACGTCGTCCGCAACAATGACACGGTGACATTGCCGACCCTGACCGCGGTCATGCAGAATGTCGGCTTCGGCGAAGATGAACTGGCGCAGCTACGCATTGAAGCCACCATGCATGTGGACGACATGCCGCAAGACTTCAGGCCGGATCTGCAGATTCTTGACCAAGCGCAAGCATCGCAGCCGCACCCGGCCGAGTGCATGTGTCCCCAATGTATGCCAATCGACGAGGCCGCGCACGATGCCGACGGACAGCCGATAGTCCCGGACCCGGAAGCCGGGGCGTCCGAAGCGGGTAGCGCTTTCCCCGCTGCCGTAATTGGCCCCGCCGAAGACGACGAACCCGCCCCGCTAACTTTCGAAGACAGCCTGGACTTGCACGAGGGCGCCGCGGACAGAGATGCCGACGCGCAGGATACTGCCGAAGAGGATAGCGCCGAAGCCCATGACGATCCCGACGCGCCAGCTCAAATGAACCTGTTCTAATATGCCCATCACTGACGAAGACCGGAAGTGGATGCGCGCTGCGCTTGCCGAAGCCGAACGCGCCCTCGCCACTAACGATGTGCCGGTCGGCGCAGTCGCCGTGCATGGAGGCGCGATAATTGGGCGCGGCTATAACCGGCGCGAAGCCGACAAAGACCCCACAGCGCACGCTGAAATTATCGCCATTCGGGAAGCCGCGGCGGCGCTCGGTATGTGGCGGCTGGACGATGTAACGCTCTACTGCACGCTCGAGCCCTGCTCTATGTGCGCCGGCGCCATGGTGCTGGCGCGCTTGCCCCGCCTGGTTTACGCGGCGGTCGATCCCAAAGCGGGAGCAGCCGGCAGCGTAATCGATATCGCGCGGCACCATCGACTGAATCACCATGTACACGTGGATGGCGGGCTTTTCGCTGAGGAAGCCGCTGAACTGCTGCGCGCCTTTTTCCGCCGTTTGCGCGCCGCGGACCAACGCTGACCTACTTCCGCGGCAAGAAAGTGTTCAATTTCGACTGTGGCTGTGTATACTTGAGGTCTGCTATGGAGAGGTGCCAGAGTGGACGATCGGGACTGTCTCGAAAACAGTTGTACCCTCCGGGGTACCGTGGGTTCGAATCCCACCCTCTCCGTATTCTAGCCCGATTGCGCAGAAGCCGGGTCGGGCTTCTGACTCATCACCCGACCCGTATAGCGCCAATATCAGCTATCCGCTCCCATCTGCAGCAACATCGCCAGCGGGAAGACGAAGGCGTCTTCCGGTATCGGGACATCGACCGGCTCGCCAAAGTTGGACAGCACGGCCGCCATGTCAAGGACGATAGACGAATCCTGCAACTGACCGTCTTTCATGTACGACATACCGACGTCCACCACAATGTCAGTACCGTAAGTATAGCTGTCGCCCAGACCGATATACTGGGTAACCGAGAATTCCCCGACTTCAAAAGCGTCCATGAGCTCGCTCACCGTCTGCGAATCATCCAAGTCACTGGATAGCGCGACAATCTGTTCGGCGCTGACTAGCGAAAAGAAGGCATTCACGTCAAAGTCGGTCCTGAAGACAGCCACAGCCGCGCCGTTCACGTCGCTATCCGGCAGACGGACTATGGTCATGGCCGATTCAGCGGCAGCTTCCATTTCTTCCATTTCCGCCGAGTCCGCTTCGGGCGTGGCGCCGAATTCCGTCAGCAACTCGCCGATAGCATCGTTAAGGTCGATGCCAAAGCCTTCCATGCCGGTCATATCTTCGCCGGTCACGGCCGACAGGGCTTCTGCGCTCAGCATCAGAATCCCGTCTTTCAACAGCAATGTGAGTTCCGACTTGACTTCTTCCTCGCCCGAGGAATCCGTCACATCGATCCTCAGATTCGCCTTGGCCGATGTCAGGAATATCTCCGCCAATTCTCCCCAATCCGCCTCGGCCATGTTTGCGGCCTTCTCGTTAATGGACTGCAGCGATTCATCGTCAAGCTCAAACTGGCCATTGGCCTGCGCGAACACGCGCATCGGCTCTGCTGAACCCGCCTCCAAACTCATGCTCAAAGAAACCGCGAATGAGTTCAGACTGTCCATCACCGCCGCGTTGTCCAGCAGTATTTGGCAATCGCTCTGGGAAAGATCGCCGCAAAATACCTCGTCCACTGCATCCGCCTGCGCGAATGCGACTGGAAACACCAGCGCGATCAAGGCGAAAAGAATCATGTATTTCCTCAGCATCGTTTGTCCCCTTACCCGTCTCATTTCGTCTACAAAGTATAACGCACAAAACTGTAAACTGTTCCGCCCAAAGATTAGGGGGCGCTAATGATTTGCGTCAATCGGTTTGCGCCGGATCCGCAACCCTTCGTTAGTCGGCACTAAACAGGGCCGGCAGGTCTGTTATACTCGCGAGCAGTATGCGGGATAGGAAGCCACGAAGACTATGAAGACAATTACCGTCTACGGCAGTTCCCTGGTCCGTCCGCGCCAGCCCGAATACGAGGACGCGGCGACAATTGGGCGGTCGCTGGCGCAAGCTGGGCACAGGGTTATGAGCGGCGGCTACTACGGAATCATGGAAGCCGTCAGTAAAGGCGCCAAGTTGGCCGGCGGACACGTTATCGGCGTGACTACCGATCAAATCGGCCTGCAATTTGATATCAAGCCCAACGCTTACCTGGATGAGGTCGTCAACTTTGCCGACCTGCGCGACCGGCTGCTCTACATGGTGGAAAATGCGGACGGATACTTGGCGATGCCGGGCGGAATCGGCACATTACACGAAATCGCTGAAACCTGGGAATTGATGCGCATCGGCGGTGTTCCGCGACGTCCCTTTGTTTGCTACGGCAGCTTGTGGGCCAAGGTAATCGGCGAGCTCGAGAACAGCGCCTATCTCGGCGATGGCTACCACGGCATGATCCACCTTGCCCAGTGCCCCAGCGAGGTACTGGGAATCTTCGCTTGATAGCATGCGCAGCCTTACTTTAAGGCGGCAAAGCGATTGCGCCAATGCCGATCGTCCGGCAGTGCGCCTCGCTTGCGGCCAGGTATCGACGAACAATTCGAGTACAATAGTTATGGATTGAAACTGAGCATCTGAGGCAAGCCGTCGGTGAGACGTCAATTAGTACTGGCATCCCTTATCTTCCTGCTGCTCTTATCACATTTTGCGAGCGCCCAGGACAGCTCGAATGAGGCTGAAATCAGCGCTGCGCCGCTGCTGAAAGTATGGCTGCCCGCGCCGCTTATCTCCGACGAATCAGGTGATGCCTATCAGCTGCTGAGCGAACATACCACCGAGTTTTCCGCCAGCAACAACATTGACGCGACTTATCGCATAAAGGACGTCGGCAAGCTCGGCGGCATCGTGGCATCGATTCGCGCCGGGAAAGAAGTAGCGCCCGAAGCCTTGCCGGACGTCGCGCTTATTCGACGGCGGGACTTTGGAGCAGCGCTGGCCAGCGAGTATTTGCAGTCTTTGGAATCGCTGTTTTCATCGTCCTTGCTCAACGATTTGGACGATGGCGTGGAATTCGGCCAGATTCCCCTGGAAAGCGGACTCTCGCTTTACGGCCTGCCCTACTTTTTCGATCTGCTGCATAGCGTCTATACGCAGCCAGGGGCGGCCGCCCGCAACTGGCTCAGCTTTGATGACATGCTGTCCGACGAAGTTGCCTTCTTGTTCCCGGCGGCGCGCGCCAACGGCTTGAATCAGACATTCTATTTGCAGTACCTGGCTGCCGGCGGAATGACGCCAGACGACGGCGTGATGACCATCAACGAAGACGCGCTATTAACGGTGCTGGAATTCTACGATGTCTTCGAGCAAAGGGGCCTGATTACAGCCGATGTCCTGACCTATCAGTCGCCGGCCGCCTATGCCGCCGACTTTGCCAATCAACTGGAGCGCCCGCAACTGGCCATCTTCAACGCCAGCGAATACCTCGCCATGATTGACCAACAGGCCATCAATGTTGTTGCCGGCGAGATTCCGACGGCGGACGGCAACGGCTCGTCAATCCTCAATGGCTGGCTGTGGGTGATCGTGACGCCGGACCGCGGCCGACAAGCCCTTGCGGCGCGCTTTCTGGAATGGATGATGGAGCCCGCCTTTCATGCCGAATTTTCGCGGGCGCTTTATCATCTACCGTCTCAACCCGCCATTCTGGACCAAAGCCTGCCCCCAGCCGCCGATAGTCAATTCTTCAGCGAATTGTTGCGAAGCGCAGCGCTGCCACTGCCTGAAGGCGAAGGCGGGACCGCGCCGCGCTTGATGCAGGAAGCCTTGGCGCACGTCTTGCACGGCGATCTTTCGGCAGCCGAAGCGACGCGCCAGGTTGTCGAACAGTTGGCTGTGCGCTAGACGAGAAGCGATTTCTCATAGAAGCGATGCGTCTTGTAGATCTTGCCGCCAAGGCTCAAGCTGATCTTGATCAGCGGATTGGTTTCCAAGATCCAGCCCGAGTCAAGGTAATCATACTGTGAGGGCAGCAAGGCCTTCATCACTTCCAGCAGCATGGCCAGCTCCACGCCCTTGTTGCGGTGCTCCTGCTTGACGCCCATCAATGGCATGCGAACGCCGCGGATTGACTTGCGAACCTTCCAGTGCCAGGCAACTTGCGCCATCGTGACGATTTCCGGTACTCCCGGTCGCGGGTAGGCGCGGCGCAGCGCGTCGTTGAAGTTGGGAATCGTCAGCGCGAAGCCCACGGGCTCATCGGCGATTTCAGCGAAAAAGGCCAACGTGGGCTCGACCAACATGCCTAAATCATCGATCAGAGCCTGCAGCTCCGCGTCATTCATGGGGATGAAGCCCCAGTTTTTCTCCCAGGCCGCGTTGTAAATCTCGCGGAAGCGCTCGAATTCGGCTTTTTTATCATTGGCGCGCATGCTGCGTACCGAGATTCCGCTGCGCTGCGCCGCTCGATTGACGAGCCTTTCCAACCGTTCCAGCGAGTCACTGGCTGCGATCGTCTTACGATCCTGATAGATGCAGTGCACATCCATCACCTTTTTGAAGCCGGCGCCCTCCACCAGCGCAGCATACCAAGGCGGATTGTAGGGCATCATAATCACGGGCGGGCTGAAGTTGTCAACCAGCAGGCCGCATTCTTCATTGGTGGTGAAGCTGGCGGGTCCGCGAATCGAGACCACACCGCGCGCCGCTGCCCATTCGCTGGCCGCGTCCAGCAGCCCGCCAGCAACTTCTGGATCGTCGACCGTCTCAAACAGGCCAAAGAAGCCGATATTCTCGTCATGAAAACGATTGTGTTCGTGATTAACAAAGGCAGCGATCGTCCCCGCCATCACGCCGTCGCGCCAGGCGGCGAAGTATTCGCCATCCATGTAGGCCCAGGCCGGATGTTTGGATTTATCCAGCAATTGACGGCGCATGGAAAGCAGGGGCGGCGCCCAATTGGGATCGTCAGCGTAATGGCGCCAGGGGAATTGAAAGAACTCGCTGAAGTCCTTGCGATCGCCGAGCGGTCGTATATCCAACACGATGAAGCCTGACCACAGTCTTGAGCCATAAGCGACAGGCGTAAAATTGCCGCAAATTATCTTGACAGCATCCTATCGCGCTGATAGTATAGCAGCACTTCATTCCGTAGTAGCTCAATTGGCAGAGCAATCGGCTGTTAACCGATCGGTTCTTGGTTCAAGTCCAAGCTACGGAGCCTCTTAGATGCCCCTTCAACAGGGGCATTTTATTTTCCTTGTCCGATCTCGTGAATCAAACGCAGACCATCCAGCGTCAGCTCGGGCGCGACATAATCGATCAGCGCCACATGTTCTTTGAAGGCCGGCGCCATCCCGCCGGTAGCGATTACCTTGGTCGCCGAAGAATCGAGCTGCTCCAAAATACGCCCGAGCAGCGCATCGATCATGCCGACATAACCCCAAAATATGCCCGACTGCATGGCATGAATGGTATTGCGCCCGATGGGATTTGGCGGCGGAACCAGGTCGACTTTGTGCAGCTGCGCGGCGCGGCTGACCAGCGCGTCATGAGCCAGCCGGATGCCCGGCGCGATCACGCCGCCAATGTACTCGTTGTCCGCCGAAAGTACGTCAAAGTTGGTCGACGTGCCAAAGTCGACGCTGACCGCGGGCGCGCCAAAGAGCTGCGACAGCGCCACGGCATTGCAAAGCCGATCGGCGCCCGCCTGCTCCGGCATGTCGATGGCAACATTGATGCCCAGACGGCTTCGGCTGCTAACAGTCAGCGGCTCCAGCTTCAAGTAGCGCCGCGCCAGTTCTTGAAATGTTGTCGTCAGCGCGGGCACGACGCTGCTCAGGCAGATCGCCGATATCGACTGGAAATCGACACCTGCCGTATCCAGAAAGTTGCGCGCCAGGACAGCGTATTCGTCGGTCATCTTCTGCGCGACCGTCCGCGCCCGCCAGGAAAGGCGCCAGGCGCCCCCATCCCACAAACCCAGATGGATATTGGTATTGCCAATGTCGATTGCCAGAAGCATAGCCTGCTCCGATTCAGCGGCGTCAATCCGATTGCGCTGGCGGCGCCGCTGCGGAATCCAAAGAGCCGGACCGCATGCCGACGGCGGCACTGCGCTATAATATGGTAGATTCTGAACCGATAGGGCGCAACCGTTGCGGCAGAGGTTATGTCATGTTGGTACGCCAGGCCACCATTGACGATACGCAAAAGATTGTGGACTTGTTCACCTCTCGCGTGACCATATGGCAGCGACTGAACGCGCTTGGTCAAGTTGAGAACCTTCCCTACGCTGATCTGACGATTTATGAACGCTGGCTGCATGGCGGCGCGTGGATGTCGCTGGAAACTGGCGCCATCTGGCTGAGTCATCTGTTGAGCGGCAACGGCTTGGCCTATGTGGTGGACGATCACGGCCGGATACTCGCTTACGCCGAGGCCTTCTACAATCGCGAGCTAACGCCGCTGGGAACGCATCTTCATATCGCGGACTTGCAGGTCGCCGAGGGTTGTGCGGACGAAGCGCACTTGCTGCTGGCCGACGCCATCCTGGCCGACGCGCGCGCGCCCGGCCGCCTGTCGGTCGATTACCCGGCCTACGACCAAGACTTATCGACTTACTATCGCAAGTACTTCGGCACGGCGGAAGAATCGCGCCTGACGCGTTATGCTCTGCAGGCGCAGATCGGCCAGAGCTTTTACAAGAGCCAGGACTTCGACAAAACCGATGCCAGCCTGATCGACGGCTGGGCGCTGGCGGTCGGGCGCTGGACCAGCCCGCGCGCGCTCTGGGAGAGCGAATGGATCGAACACTGGCGCGGCATTCCGCAGATCATCGAGCGCAATAAGCATCGCCATTATGTCAACGCCTCGGGCCATGAAGCCTTCGTTTGTTTCCATCAGCAGCTTTACAATGAGCGCAATGCCGAGGTCTACTGTTGGTCTCCGCGCAACCTTAGCACCCAACTGCTGGTGGCCATCCGCGATATGGGGCACCGGCATGGCTTTCGCGTGCTGACCCTAGCATTACCCGACTTCTCCGCCAAACTGTTGCCGCCCGATACCACCGCCGACCCCAACGAGCAGGTTATCGCCACAGTCAAGGTCTGATATCGTCTCAACCCTAGCCTGATCGGCAGCTGCGGCACTAGGCTGTCGGCTCGCCGCGCGATATCATGGCGGTCTCACACCTACACTAGCGAGGGCATCCCCATGCAATCAAAAGCGGACATCGCCGATTGGCTGGACGAACATCAGACGCGATTTACGGCCATGTCGGACGAAATCTGGGACAACCCGGAGCTGCAATTCGTGGAGTTCAAAGCGTCGAAGCTGCAAGCTGATTTCCTGGAGGCTGAAGGCTTCCGCATCACTTGGGATCTGGGCGGGATCAGCACAGCTTTCGCTGCAGAATGGGGCGAGGGCCGGCCGGTAATCGCCTTCGCCGGCGAATACGACGCCCTGCTCGGATTGTCGCAGAAAGACCAGAGCCTGCGCGACCCCATCAGCGCCGGCGACGCCGGACACGGCTGCGGGCACAATCTGCTGGGCACAGGCTGCCTGGCAGCGGCTGTCGCCTTTAAGGAGTGGCTGCAGCGCAGCGGGCATAAGGGCGCCGTACGCTATTTCGGCTGCCCGGCCGAAGAAGGCGGAAGCGGCAAGGTCTTTATGGGCCGCGATGGCGCCTTTGACGATCTGGACGCTACTTTCAACTGGCATCCCTGGTATACCAATTCCGCCATGAAAGGCAGCTTGCTCAGCGTCAACCGCTATTACTTTCGCTTCAGGGGCAAATCCGCCCATGCCGCCGCCGATCCCCATTCGGGCCGCTCCGCCCTTGACGCGCTGGAGCTGATGAATATCGGCGTGAATTACCTGCGCGAGCACGTCACTGATGATGTTCGCCTGCACTATTCCATACTCAGCGGCGGGTTGGCGCCAAATGTGGTGCCGGACTACGCCGAAAGTTACTATTACGTGCGCGCCAATGAACCGCAGAACCTTGAGGACGTCAGCCAGCGCGTCATACGCATCGCCAAAGGCGCGGCTATGATGACCGACACCGAGGTGGAAGTCGTCTACAAATCGGGCTCCACGCGCGTCCTGTCTAACGAGACGCTGGCCGTCCTGCAATACGAAGTCATGCGCCGGCTGGGCGGCATCGACTTCAGCGAAGACGAGCTAGCCTACGCCGCGGAGATCAACCAGCACTTCGGCGACGCCAACGTCAAGACACTGGTCGATCGCTATGGTGTGGCCCCCGACCGCGCTGCGCAACCGCTGATCGGCGATGTGCTGCCGAGCGCCGACAAAGGCTACGTGTCGCCGGGCTCCTCAGACATGGGCGATATGAGTTGGTACGCGCCCTGCAGTATGCTGCAAACCGCTGCGTGGGCCAGCCGGGCGGCGGCGCATTCCTGGGGCGTAGTCGCCACCGGGCGAACGACAATCGGGCACAAGGGCATGATGTACGCGGCCAAGGTGATGGCGCTCGCTGCTGCGGAGCTGGTCTTGTCGCCGGAAATTCTGCAAGAGGCGCAGGCGGAATTCCGCGCCGCCGTGGAGCGTACGCCATACGTCTGCCCGATCCCGCCTGAAGTTGGTCCGCCCCAGCACGAGCATCCACTGCGCTGACCGCTGGGAGCAGCATATCAATGCGTATACTCTTCTGGAACATCATGCATGGTGGCGGCAGGCGCGCTGGCCAGATTGTCGAGCAAATCCTTGAATGGAATCCCGATATCGTCGCCCTGGCCGAGTTTCGCGGCACGCCGCCCAGCCAATTCATCGCCAAGTGCTTATTCGACGCCGGCTACGAACATCAGTTGACCACCGTCAACAGCGACGAACCGGCGTGGAATGCCGTATATCTGGCGAGCCGATGCGAAATGACCAGAGTGCGCTTGGCAGGGGCGCCAGAACCCGAGCTCTACTGGCTGCTCGCTGAATTGAAGACTGAACCTCGAATTCATATTGGCGTAGTGCACGCGCCCTGGAGCATTTATCTGGGCAGACTGGAATACTATGCGGCGCTCGTGAAGGTCGCCGAGAATTGGTCATTCGGTCCCGGCCTCATAATCGGAGATACAAATACAGGAATCACGGGATTGGATGAAGAGACGGAAGACTCGGCCGAATATCATGATTCCGTCACGAAGCCCATGAATTGCGCCGCCTGGCAAGACGTATTTCGCAGATTCCATCCTGATACAAACGCGCCGACCTGGTATTCAAATAGCGGCAACGGTCGCAGACTCGATCAAGCCTTCGCCAACGCCGAGTTGCAGCCGCAGGTAAAGGCTTGCGATTATCATTGGGGACTAAAGGGCGACAATGGAACCCCCAGCGACCACGCTGCGATCCTGCTCGATCTGTGGCAGCTGGTTCATGTATAGAACAAAGAATACTCGAATCTTGTTCTGGAACATCATGCATGGTGGCGGCAGGCGCGCTGGCCAGATTGTCGAGCAGATACAAGAATGGAATCCCGACATCGTCGCGCTGGCCGAGTTTCGCGGCACATCGCCCAGCCAATCCATCGCCAAGAGTTTGTTCGAAGCCGGCTACGAACATCAGTTGACCACAGTCAATCCCGTCGAACCGGCGTGGAATGCGCTCTTCCTCGCCAGCAGATTTGAGGTTTCGCGAGTCCATATGGCTGACGCGCCAGCAACGGACTTGTACTGGCTTTTGGCCAACGTACACTGCGATCCCCCGCTACATATAGGCGTCATCCATGTGCCACTGGATGAATACATGCCGGGCTTTTGGCTAGAATATCGCCGCTCGCTTTTGAACATAGCGCGGGACTGGACGCTGGGTCCAAGCATGTTTGTCGGTGACATGAATTCGGGCATCAGCGGAATGGACGAAGAAACCAAGTATTCGCTGAGCTACAAGCAATCGTTCATGGATCCCATGGACGCACTGGGTTGGCGCGATATGTTTCGAGTCTTTCATTCCCATGCCGACGCCCCTACCTGGATTTCCCGCAGTGGCAATGGATTCCGATTAGATCAGGCATTTGTAAATGCCGCTTTGCAGCCAAATGTCTCATCATGTTCATACGATTGGGGCGACCGCGAGCGGCGCGGAAAGCTCAGCGACCACGCGGCGATCCTGCTCGATCTCAGTCTTCCAGACTAACCAACCGCTGGTCATAGCCGAGCGCGACAAGCTGCTCGAAGGCGTCCCAAACCCGCGCGGGAATCTCCTGCGGCGTCTGAAAGCCGTTCTCGCCATAGACTTTGACCCGCTGAAAGTCGCCCACGATATGCTGAATCAGGGCATCGCGCGGCAGCTCGCCATTGAGATAGTCGGCGCAGGAAATCGGCGGCGAAGTTGCCACGAAGTCTATGCCGGGCCACTGCTGCAGCGCCGTCGCGAGCACGCGACGCTCCATGTACGGCTTCTGCACCATGATGAAGGACTGAAACTCCAACTCGCGTGCCCCCAGCAAACGCCGGGTGTAGCGGATATTCTCGCCGGTATTGAGCGAGCGTTTCTCGATCAGTATGGCTTCGGCTGGGACACCAGCCGCCCGCGCCCGGCGCGCGAAATATTCGGCTTCGGTAGTATCCCAGAAGACGCCCAGCTCGGCATTCTGCTGAACGACTCCGCCGGAAAAAAGCAGGAAAGGCGCGTAGCCCTGCTGATACAAATCGATGGCGTAATCGGCGACGCGGATATCATGACTGCCGAGGACGAGAATGCAGTCGGCCGGCCGTAGTTCGTGGCCCACGAGCATATAGTCCCAGAGAATCTGTAGCAGCGCGTTAATAGTTGATACAGTGATCACGGACAAGGTGAGTTCGGCGATCTGTGTACTAGGCCCGCTTAATCTGTGAAGACGTCGCTCACAGGAATCTCAAAGCCCGCGAGGACGTCACCACCCGTCAGCAATTCGGATTCTTTGAGTTTGAACGTACCGTCATGCATATGAACTGCAATACTCCGCAGATCGGGGTACACGATCCAAATCAGAGTCGTTCCTGCATCGAGAAATTGTTCGATTTTCTTTTCGATGTCTTCCGCCTTGTTACTCGGCGAAATAATTTCGACAGCAAGATCAGGCGCTACATGCAATGGGCTTCGCGGCAGTTTTCCCGGAAAGCGTTCCGTCGAAATGTATGCTATATCCAAGCCGCGCAAAGTGTCTCTGCCTTCTGCGTTCCGCTCCAGTACAAAAGGCGCGTCGCCAACCAAAACGCGTCCTAGATCCCTTTTCCTCACAAAGTTAATTATCTCCGCCGAAAGTGTGCCGAGAATTGCAGCGTGTATCGGATTGGGCAAAGGCATGTCGACGATTTCTCCTTCAACGAGCTCGACAATGCGGTCTTCGTATTCGGGATGCTCGACGATCAAGAGGAAGTCGTCGGCGCTGATAAACTGGCGTTCCATGACCATAGCGAGTTCACGTCCTTCCGCCATAGAGGCGCTAGAGCAACTTCATTGTACCCGAATCACCGGCGGAAATAAATTGCTTCAAAACTTGGAAGTCATTCTCCAGTGTATCTCGTTGGCTTGCGTTGTAGAGCGCGGCGGCCGGGTGAAAAAGCGGCACGACGGAAGCTCTGCCATACGCGGTGCGAACCTTGATGACCGTACCATGCAGTTGGCTGATCTTCTGATTCGCTTGGAATGCGCCGAAGCGCCGCAGTATAAACTCCATCGAGAAACGCCCCAGGGTCGCAATCACCTTGGGCTGGATGATGCCGATCTGCCGCTCTAGAAAGGGCGCGTACAAGTCGATCTCGGTCTTGAGCGGATCGCGATTATTGGGCGGACGATCTTTGACGATGTTGGTCACGTAGACGTCCGGGCGCTCCAACTGGATGGACGCGAGCAGTTCGTCCAAAATGCGACCCGATGCGCCACAAAAAGGACGGCCGGTCTCCGCTTCATTCTTGCCCGGCGCCTCGCCGATGAACATGATGTCGGCGTAGTGGTCTCCCTGCCCGATCACCGGAAAATAGCCGTTGCGCTGGCGATAGTCGTAGAGCGGCGATTCCTTGAGATTGACCAGCTCGTCTCGAATGGCGCGCAGCTGTTCGGTCCGGTCAGTAGACATCATTGACCTTGCTCTCTCCCCTTGAATTAGCCGTAGTCTAGCACATAGGCGGCGGCAATCGAAAGCAAATGCGCTCGCTGCCAGCTTAGCCCGCAACGCTCATCTTAAGCTGTTGGCGCCGTCGCAGAACAGGTCGCGGGCTTTGCGCAAGAGACGGCGCAAGGCAGCGTCGATTTCGTCGCCCATAGCGAGCGCCTCAGCGAAGCTCAGCCAGCGGAATCGCGTTGATTCGCCCGTGGCCGGCGAAAGCGCGCGAGGCTCGCTCGTCACCAGGACGTAGCGGAAATCCAGGTGCAGGTGCTCGGGCTGGTCGCCGATATGCGGAATGGTATGCACATCGACGTCAATTGGCGTGACCTCGTGTTCTGCGGGATGGAAGCGCAAATCGGGCAGGCCGGTTTCCTCGCGCGCCTCGCGCAGGGCGGCTTCGGCAATATCTGTTTCGCCCTCCAGATGCCCGCCAACCTGCAGCCAACGACCAATCCGCTTGTGATGATGGAGCAGGGTCCGGCGCGAAGCCGGCTCGACGATGACGGCGGAGGCGGTAATATGCCCCACTTCGCAATTGCGGCTGAATATGTCGGGATGCGCAGCGATTAGCGACCGGATGGCGCCTATGTCGCGCGCTTCCTTCTCGTCGGCGGGTATATGCAGCGCCAGCATCGCCAGCACTGCTTTCCGCGCCTCGCCTAGTTTCTGGTCGTGGGACTTGTTTTCCCGGCACGGCGGGTTAGCGTGACCTGGCATTTGGTCGCTCAGCTAGGGCCCGTTCACGGCGGCAAGCAGCGCGGCGCCATAAGTCTTGCGGCGCCAGGGACCCAGGCCGCGAATGCCGTCGAGTTCGTCGGCCGAGGCAGGCTTGCGGCGGGCGATGGCCCAGAGCGCGTCTTTGCTGATGATGACATCCGATTCAACGCCGCGCGCCTGAGCGGTTTCTCGACGCCAGCTGTGCAGCGCGCTGTAACGATCGACCACCTTTTGCGGGATGGTCTCCTGCTCGGGCGCGACGTAATCGACGCGGCTGGCCTTGCCATGTTGAATGGCCTGGATGAATTCGTCGCCGCTTTGGCGGATCAGCCAAGCCGGCAGGCCGCGCACATCGTAGAGCTGCTTGACCGAGCGCGGAGGCGACTTGACCAATTGCAGCAGCGCCTTGTTGGAGATGAGTTGGTGGGAGGGACGATCGACCGATTGCGCCAATTCATCGCGCAGGATGTAGAGTTCGCGCAGGATAGCGACCTGCCGCCCGTTGAGCGAGTTGGGGCGGCAGAGCGCCCAGAAACCTTCGGGATCAAATTCGCCCGATTTCAGCTCGAAGCGGGTGACATCGGCGAAGTATTCGCGAGCTTCTTCGAGGCGGTCCGCGGCCTGAAGTTCGGCGTAGAGGGCATCGCGCAGGACCAGCAAATGGTGGGTATCCATCTGCGCGTAGCGGCGAAAGCCTGCGGGCAGCGGCCGGCGCGCCCAATCGTCGGTCTGGTGCTTTTTGCTGTGCGCGACGCCCAGGAGGTCCTCCAGCATATTGCCCAAGCCGATGCGCTGGTAGCCGCAGACGCGGGCGGCCGCCATGGTATCGAAGACGTTGCGCACATCGAAGTCGAAGTCGCGCTTGAGGCAGATCAGGTCGAACTCGGCGGCGTGGAAGACTTTCTCGATGGCGGGATCGGCCAAGACCGGGGCGAGCGCGCTGACATCGGCGAGGGCGAGCGTGTCGATGAGCAGGTCTTCGCGCGGCGTGGAGAATTGGATGAGGCAGGTGCGGCCGCGGTAGGCGTGCATGCTGTTGGACTCGGTATCGCAGGCGATGCGCGCTTCGGCGCTGAGGCGTGCTACGGCGGCGTCAAGCGCGGACTTGGTCTCAATATACGTAGCAGGGGCGAGCATAGGCGGGGTTACAACCAATGACGTCGGCGGAAAAGGGTTAGCATCAGCAGGGCGATGACGAGCATGATGCCGACTGTAATTATAAAGGCGTGGGGATTATCGGCAAAGGGAAGAACGATGTTCATGCCGTAGATGCTGGAGATGAGCGTCAGGGGCAGCATGATGACGGAGATGACGGTCAAGATGCGCATGACCTCGTTGATGCGGTAGCTGGCCAGAGTGTCGGCGGTATCGGCGAAGCTGTTGATGATCTCGAAGTTCTCATCGGCGATGTCGCGCAGCTTGAATAGGTGGTCGACGATATCGCCGAAGTACTCCTCCATGTGCTCGTGCAAGATTGGATGATCGCAGGCTTCAAGCTGCTGCACAATGGGGATTTGGCCGCGGACGATGCGGCGCAGCGAGATGATGTCGCGGCGCAGCAGGGCGATCTCCTGGATGACGCGCCTGGCGTCCGACTCGAAAAGCGCGTCTTCAATGGCGTGGACGCGCCCATCGACCTTGTTCAGGATGGGGAAAACGTAATCGACCAGCCGGTCAATGAGCGTGTGCAGGGCGTAGTTGGCGCCGCGGCCGAGCAGCCCATTGCGTTCGTTTTCGTCGATCTGGCAGGCATCAAAGGCAGCCGTCAGCGGTTTCAGGGCGCCATCGTGCACGGTGACGACGTAGTCGGGCCCGAGGAAGAAATCGACTTCGCTGGGGCGGGAGAGCTCATCGCGGGCGTCCCAGAGCGGAAAGTGCATGACGAGGAAGAGGTAGGCGTCGTCCTGGTCGAGCTTGGGGCGTTCGATGCGGCTGCGGATGTCTTCCAGGTTGAGCGGGTGGAAGTGCGGGAAGCGGCGGTGCAGCGCCTCAACATCAGCGGCGGAGGGGTGGACGATGTCGATCCAGGTGAGATTGTCGTGGGTGATGGTTCGTGCCGTCATGGGGCTGATTCTACCCCCCTCAGTCGCCACGTCGCAATGGGGCGCGCCCAGACTTAACCCAACAGATTTCGCCAGATCTTGGCGCCTGGCGCAGAAGCTGTAAGCATTCAGTCATTGCGCGGCGGCGCTTGTCGGGTACACTGATTTGCATAGTCAGCAAGAGTCGGAGCGCGGCGGATGACCATGCGCACGGTTAAGCGACAAGAACAAAGGCGCGAGCTGAAGCGGCGCAAGCAGCTGATACTGGCCGCGGCGCTGGGATTGGCGGCGCTGGTCGCGGTGGCGCTGCTGGCGTACTTTGCCATGTTAGAGGATGAGAGCGCCGGGGTCACGGTTGAGGTGCTGCCGGCCGAGCTATCGGCGGAAGGCCAGCAAGGCGAAGCGCTGTTCAAGGCGAATTGCCAGGCTTGCCACGGCCCGAATGCGTCGGGCACGAAGTTGGGTCCGCCGCTGATCCACGACATCTACAATCCCGGGCACCATTCGGACGAGGCCTTTTATCTGGCAGCGGCGACCGGCGTGCGGCAGCATCACTGGCCCTATGGGGATATGCCGGCTCAGCCGCAGGTGTCGCGCGAGGACGTGACGCTGATTATACGCTTCGTGCGGGAGCTGCAGGAAGCGAACGGGATTGTGCGGAAGGCGTACTAGCGTGGCGGGGTTTTGGCCACAGAGGCACAGAAGTAATTCCAAGTTAGTCATGCGAAAAGTAATTAGCAATCTAGAGCAAGAGTGGGCGAGCCACCGGCTCGCCCCTACAACATTCCCGATATATTGGCAATTGCCTTCCAATGGCGGTCATTCTCACTATTTACTTGGAACTACTGAGGTTTTTTTCACCACAAAGGCACGAAGACACAAAGGGCACAAAGATTGGTGGTCAGGTGATTTCTCGCTCGGCGTCCGTTGCGAGAATACACTTGATGAGCTTGACGATTTCTTGGAAGTGATCGGGGTTGTCGGCGAGGATGCGTACGGTGATTTCTTCGCCGTCTTTCACCTTCTTGTATTTGCGAGCTGGGTGGGCAAGTTCCTTGAACAAGGTCTTTAGAAATCTAGCACCGTGAATTTGGTCCAGCCACGTTTCGGGATCGTATATGTATTCTCCGTTGTAAAATGTTTTCTTCTCTCTTTTTTCGTCAATCCAGGCTTGCACATTTTCGGGTGTAACAGGCTGAGGCGGAGGAATGCTGTCGTCGCTGTTGATCAACTCTGAGAATATGTCGGCGATGCCGCCAAAGTCCAGGAAATAATTCTCGAAAGTCTGCCGTTTCAGGTAGCGCGTACGGCTGCCGATACTATTTTCTTCGTTGTAGTCATCGGGGCGCTTGTCGCCGTCATATACGAATGCGAGCGTGGACGGCAAGATGCCTACACCACCAGACAGCTTCTCGTAAATGTTTTCCGCAAGCTGGGCATGCTTCATGTCTTCGAGATCACCTGTATTCACAAGCCCGATGATTTGCACACCGAAAGGTAGGGATGCTTCCATAATCTGATTAAAGCAGATTTCGTCGGTCTTGCCTTCGACCCAGATTACGGCGTCCATGCCGAAAATGTCGGACCGCCTTGTACCAAGCTGCTTTAGCGCATCTTCGAGTTCGGCGTTGTCGTCAATGTTGATGCTTCTGACAATGCTGCTGTTGTTCTCGCGTGTCACGAGCAGCATTGTTTTCTGTTGCGTAGCCATAATTGCGGTTGGAGAATGAGTTGCCATAATATACTGATGATGATCGTGCGCTTGAAAAATCTCTAGCAACGACCTTATGGCGCCTGGATGGAGGAATGAATTTGGCTCGTCGATGAGAAAAATTCGTGGGCTAGTCTCGTCAAAGTGCATCACTGCGTAGACCATCGCCAAAACCTGACCAACGCCCGTACCGCAGTCGTCCAACGATACGCCAAGGTCCGGACGACGAGAGGGCGGCGGATAATAATCCACAGTAATTGTGGCAGTTTCATCGTCGTTGGGAACGAGGCGCAAGTCCATGATTTCAGGCAAAACCTTTTTTACGGCGGCAAAGTATTCGCTCCAGAAAGATGTGCCCTGACCTTGTAACCACCGTAGAGTTTGGGGAAGATTTGACGCGTCGGAAGCAAGTACCTGATTTGCCGACTGAGAACCCGTCGCCGGCACGCGGCGTTCGGCGTCAAACTTGAAAATACGGTCGGACATTGAATCCGTAGCCGAAAACCTCAGCCAACCCGCCATCCACATTAGCCCAGAAGTAATCTCGACAGGTTTCTGAAGTCGCTCCGAGAAAGATTGAGCCGCATGCGCGCGCGACGGATATTCTGGCGAATCCCATCCAGCATTGAAGAGCAAGTTCTGCCTCGACGGATTGTCCCAACTGTTGTATTCGTACGTGAGACGCAAGCGAAGCCCGTGAGCGAGCAATCCTCGCAAGAGGTTTCTGTCCTCTTGAGAATACGAGTAGCCATTTGGTTCTTCAAATTGATCTAAGTGAACACTTTCGAGACGGTCAATTTCTCTCTCCGTCGGTGCATACTCGAGCACAATACCGCGTTTATGATCTTGCATCAGAGGTATACCAGGAGCAGGCAGCGTTGTTAGGCTTCTGTGCGGACGCCATGGGCCTTCAAGCGACAAAGCATTGATGAGCGCTGTCTTCCCAGTGTTGTTCTTTCCTACTACGAAATTAATGCCAGGGCCCAATTCGAATTCCGGCGCATCGTAATAGCAGAAGTAGTTGTTCAACTTCACCCTTGAAATCCGCATATGGAATCCTCGCCCAGTGCATCAACCCGCTACATTATACGATACAATCCGGCGCGACCCGCCTACGAAATCCCGAAAACTTTTTACTTGTATCCCCCCATTTGATTGTGATATATTTAACTATCGCAATTTCATGCGCTGGAATCGACTTGAAATCCTAACAGAATGCGCGGCAGTTCTGTTGGAATGGAAGGCAAAATGGCGACAGCAGAATCCACGAATCCAACTGCGATGAGCGCGCCCGTGGCCCGTGCTGCGGCGCGGCCGAGCATACAGGTGGCGGCGCCCAGCCGGCGCGAATTCCTCTACTACATTTGGGGCGCATCAATGGCGTTGCTGCTGGGCCAGTCTAGCGCGGGCTTGATCTGGTTCGCCTTTCCACGGTTCAAGGAAGGCGAGTTCGGCGGCGCATTCGCTTTTAATCCGGAAGAGCTGCCGAGCGCGGGCGCAGCGCCGGTGACGGTAGCGTCCGGGCGCTTTCATATCTCGCACACCCCGGAAGGTTTGCGCGCGCTTTATCAAGTCTGTACGCATCTGGGCTGCCTGCCCAAGTGGGTGCCGACCAATTTCCGTTTTGAGTGTCCCTGTCATGGTTCAAAGTTCCAATTGAGCGGGACTTGGATTGAGGGTCCGGCGCCGCGCAATCTGGATATCTTCATCGCCACGGTGACTTATGCCGATGGCACGACGGTGGAGACGCCGACCGATGGCGGTCCCATTCCGCTGGATCCGGAGCGGGAGATCACCAGCATACAAATTGATACCGGCGCGCGCATCGTAGGCGAATTGCACCCCTAGCGCGGATGAAATCACACGAGGAGTTTCCATGACCATCCTCCCCTTCCCGTCCTTCCTCGATGACGTCAAGGAAAAAGGCTTTAAGAAGGCGGTGTTCGAGGGCATCGACGACTCGGTCGAGCGCCTGACCGCCGGCCTGAATGTGCAGGACTTGCGCGAAGCCTTCCGCGGGGAAAGCGCGAGCCGCCGGCCGAATCCGCGCCTGACGCCGCACGCTGACGGCTTCTGGCTACACATGCGCCCGTCCTACTTCAACCGTGATGTGACGGGGATGTACCCGTCATTTCGGCTGGGTTGGCTCTCCTCATATTTTGTATTCTTTGAGACGATCACCGGCATATTGCTGATGCTGTGGTATACGCCCTCGCCGGAGATCGCTTATGGCGATATGCTGACGATTTTGAGCAATGTGCCGCTGGGTCAGCTGATGCGCGACATGCACCGCCTGGGCGCCGAGTTCATGGTGGCCGTGGTCGCGCTGCACATGATGCGAACGTGGATCACAGGCAGTTATAAGAAGCCAAGACAGTTCACCTGGTTCAGCGGCTTGATATTGTTGGTGATTACCGGCTTTTTGAGTTTTTCCGGTTATTTGCTGCCCTGGGATCAGCTGTCGCTCTGGGCGGTGACGATCGGCGCGTCAATGGCGGAAGCGACGCCGGTGGTTGGCGATCAGGTCAATCTGCTGCTGCGTGGCGCGCCGGAGCTGGGCGCGAACGGTCTGCTGCGTTTTTATCTGCTGCATGTGCTGGCTTTGCCGGCGCTGCTCTTTGTATTCTTCGGCGTGCACTATTACAAAGTGGTCATCCACGGGCACAGCTTGCCGCCGCAGAAGGAGAACATCGGCGAGGATTCGGCCAAGCGCGTGCCGCTGGACAAACGCGTCTACTTCATCCCCGACATGCTGACTTATGAGATGTTCTGGCTGGGCGCGACCACTTTCATCATCACGGTGCTCTGCATCTGGTTCTATCATGCGCCGCTGGAGAATCACGCCGATCCGCAGGTGACGCCCCTGGGCACCACTGCGCCTTGGTATTTCCTATGGATTCAGGGCGCGCTGAAGCTGGGCGACAAGTTCTTCTGGGGCGTGGCCTTCCCGTCGATTGCGCTGGGCGGCCTGGCGATGCTGCCCTATATGGATGTGACGCCGAGCAGACGCTTCGCGCATCGCCGTTTCATGTTGACGATCGCCATGCTGCTGGTATCGGTGACCACGGTGCTGAGCTATATGGGCTTGGCAAAATTCGCCGTGCAGACCTCGGCCGAGACCGAGATCGTGCACGAGTTGACCTTTGAGCCGGCGCATAGCAAGGTCGGCACTGGGCGGACGATACCCTTCGATCAGATGATCGTCGGCGCCTACACGACGGCGCAGATGCATCATCAGGATGACATGACCACCAACGAAATGATCGCGCAGATCAACGCCGAGACGGCGGCCAACGGTCAGTTTGCCCAGATGATTCAGGAGTTGAAGGATCAGCATTTGGGCGCGAACCAACTGCCGCTGCGCTTCCGCAGTGTGCCGGCAGACGAGGCGCCGAAATTGATGCAGGTTATGGAGGAATTCGCCCATCACTTGGACGACGTGCCCGAAGAGCTGCCGAACGTCTGGGGCGCGCTGGTCATCACGGACAATCAGGCCGGTTTGAAGCGGCTGGACTGGGTCGTGAGTTGGGACACCGTCTTAATAGAAGGCGGCAACGTGCAACTGGACGAGGCCGGCGAGCCGATCCTGGTCTACGCTACCGAGCAAGCAACCGTGGTCGATAGCGAAGGCAATCCGGTCCTGGGCGACGATGGCGAGCCGCTTATGGAAGAAGTGCCCGTGCTGGATGAAGCTGGCAACCCGGTCCCGGCGCGGCGCATTTACAGCGACCACCTTTTCATCCACCAGGCATCGGCGTATTTCGATTAACACATGCGCGCTGCGCAGCCCGTAGCGCTTCGCGGCGAGGGAGACACAGGGACGATACATGGGTCGACTACTCTTCATAAAGTCAATCGAAGGCCGGATTCTGGCTGGCATCACGATGTTCGTCGGTATGATGATCCTGGTGGGTTGGGTCGCCATAAACGAAGAAGCGCGGATGCAGTCCTTTGTGCGGCAGCATACCGGTCGATCAATTGAGCGAGGCGCGGAATTGTTTGCCTCACTCTGTTCCGAATGCCACGGCGAAGAGGGTTACGGCGCCGACAATCGCGCGCCGGGGCTCAACAATCCGCATCTGTTCGGCTTTGACCCGGTGGGGCTGCAGACCGCGGCCGTCACCAGCGCTAACCGGACCCTGGTGCGGCTGAACAAAGAGACGGAAAAGCTGGTGGCTGAATTGACCAATGCCGAGAATCCGCCTTCGGCAGAGCGCCAGAACGAAATCATCGCTGCCATCGCCGAGCTGGAAGCGCAGATTGAAGAACAGCAGCTGGCGATTGAGGCGGCGGTGGCCGAGCGCATCGCCATACTTGGCACGTTGGACAAGGCAGTAGACAACGGACTCTTCCCGTTATGGGAAACGATTGAAGACAGCGACCGGACAGCTGACAACGAAGTTGAGGTATTCTTCAATACGAATGGCACACGCCTGTCGCAAGTGGGCTGGGCCGGCGATCTGCACGGTTATCTCGTGACGACGCTGATTCACGGACGGCCGGGCAGCGCGCGCGTTTATCCTAGCGGCACCGGCATGGCCGCCTGGTCACAGACTGCCGGCGGTCCCCTGCGGCAAGACCAAATCGAAGACCTGGCCGCGTACATCCTCAACTATGACAAGGGCGCCAATTGGACAACTGAAGACTTCCTGGCAGTCGCCCAATACGGCAAACCGCTGGCGGATGGCTCTTTGCCGACCGAGCCGCAGCCGGAAAAGGCCGGTGATGATGTGTTGGGCATCCTGGCGCGCTGGCAAGCCGACGAAATCGTGGGCAGCCCCGTGAGCGGCGAGCTGCTGTATGATGCCGAGTTCGGCTGTACGGATTGCCACCGCAATGGTTCATCGGCGCCGGACACGGTGGGCACCTTCACACGCGTATCGACCGAGCGGCTGACGCTGCCGCAATTCGCCGGCTACAGCGTGGAGCAGTACCTGGTCGAAAGCATTACGCGTCCGGGCGATTATGTGGTGGACACCTACAGTTCGGGCGTGATGCCGGTCAACTTCGGCGTGCGTATGACCGATCAGCAACTGGCGGATATCGTCAGTTACCTGCTGACGCAAGAGTAGGTCGCAACCTTAGACATGCGTGAGCCCTCGAATTCGGGGGCTTTTTGATTTCCGCCTTTTACTTCCAAAGGAGGCGCAAGATGCGGAAAACCATTCTGGCTACAGCGCTGATCGTCTTGATCGCGGCGAGCGGCCTGGCCCAAGACGAAGCCTGCCGGGCCGACGCGTTGACGCAGCAGCAAGGCGTCTTGGCGGCTTATTTGACGCTAGACTTCGTCAACGACGCCGAGCTGGCGCTGGCCAATCTCTTTCGCTTGGGCGCGCTGTATCAGACTCTGGCCTTAGACTGCGGCTATCAACCGAACGAGGTCGAAATCGACCGCCTGTTGGAGCAGACCTTGGCCTTTATTTCGCTGGACGACTTGATCCTGGCGCAGGCGGTGGGGGCCGATGTTGAGGCTATCTTGGTCGAGCTCGACGACGTATACGGCGATCCGCTAAATGGCCAACTGCTCTACAACGGCCTGGAGCCGGCTCTGGGCGGGAGTACGCTGGGCTGCGCCGGCTGCCACGAGAATGAGGCGGTGGCGCCGCTGACGGCCGGCACCTGGACGCGGGTGGACGAGCTTCGCCTGGCATTGCCCGCCTTCGCCGACTACAGTCATCGCCAGTTCCTGGTAGAGAGTATTATCCAGCCGATGGCTTATATTACGCCCGATTATGCCGGTATGATGCCGGAGATATATGGTCGGCAGCTGACGACCCAGCAGCTGGCTGATCTGGTCGCCTTCCTCGACAGTCAGGATCAGTTATTTGAGGACGAGTAGGTCCCGTTGATCAGCCATAGTGTGCAACTAGGAGATAAAGTCAAGCGATCAAGTACAGCCGCGTACCAATAGCCCCAAGATCTTATCGAGGCAGGTAATGATTCAGAAATTGAAGCCAATGAATCTATCTGTGGGTACTGCCTTCAGTCGGTGGTCGTTTGACTTTGACTGTATGCTGTGTAACGATTCCAGGCAGAAGCTCAGCGGCTTCATCGTGAGCCACGAACCGCACCGTAGCAGGCGATGTTGGCCGCTGGTTGGGAGCCGGCTTCTTGTGAAACGAGGCAAGTTCCCTAACTTGCTCGGCTGTCAGTTTTCTATTCATCGTTCACTCCGTCTTCCGATTCACCTATTATTACCGAGAACTGTCCGGTCTCTCTTGTGGCCCGGCTGCCTGCCCAACGTACGATGATCGTGTAGACTCCCGGTACAGTATACTATAAATGCCTCCAATTCTGAGTCAGCATCGTCGGAGCTGTCGTAAATTCCTGTGGAATGAAAGCTTCTTCGGAGTTGTTTAGCGTTACTACTTCATTGTAGAGTGTGATTCCTAATGGGTCCCTAAATTCGACTATCGGCAGAAGTGCGCGGCCCACGTCAACTTCGTCAAGCAACCACCTTGATTGGAGCAGCCAGGGTGGATTGAGTTCCTGCACCAAAGGTAGCTCTTCAATGTCTGAAGTGGAATGTACGACGAAGTCATTCAATGGCAAGTCAAGCCATTCAGGTTCCCCTGCGTCGTGTGTAACTGTGTTCTCAGTGGTAACAGTCGTCCAAAGATGTCTCACAATAGCCTCACAATCATTACAGATTCGGAAGCCTATCAGCAGTTAAGATATGTGTCAAGAAACCATTCTCACGCCGAGCCGCCCTCTGTATTGGCGCTCGGAGCTGTGATAAAATGTGTGAATCGTTTGAGGTTTCGGCGCAATCCCAATAGCATGCTACACAAGTGCCTTGGAGTTGGGGAGAATTGCGGATGGCGATAGGCCGAGCCGACAGTCTGATGACGCGGCTGCTGCTGGTCAAGCCTAGATCAGCGGACGAGGACGCGGCGGGAAGCGCGCGCAAAGCTGAAAATGCGCTGACGCTGTCGCTGGCCTTTTCCGGCGCGCGCTGCATCTTGCAGTATGCCGTGCTGCCCTTTCTGCTGCCGCTGGTCGGCGTAGCTGTGGATGCCACCGTGCCCATCTTGCTGCTGATCAACCTGGCGGCGATGGTTTCGATCTATTTCAGCTTGCGGCGCTTCTGGACGATAGGCTATGCGCATCGCTGGCGTTATCTGGTAGTGGCCGCGGCCGCATTGGTTCTGCTGGTGGCCTTCACCTTCTATGATATTGTAAAGTTGAGCGCGGCTTAGTCGCTGTTGCGACGGTCGTCAGCGCTCAAACAACATCACTGTGGAGTCGGGACAGACAATGAAAAAACTTGTAGTGTGGATAAGTGCAAGACGACTGGCGCTGCTGCTGATAGTTATGCTGTCGCAATTCGGGACGGTGTTTGCGCAAGACAGCGAGGCTTCTTCCTCGCCGGCTGGTCTGGCAATGCTGGTTCTGTTTCTGGGCATCGCCGGCATGATTGGCGTGCTGGTGATTCGCTGGAGTCAGTCGTCGCGGGAAGAAGACGAATAGACGCGTTCTGCGCGCGCCGGGAGTCGAGCTCCCGGTTCTTCACAGGTTCGCTGTTACGCGAAGGACCTTCGATTTGTGACCGGGCGGGCTTTTCCTCAAGGTAATTGTGTATTTTCTACAAATCCGATAGTGGGCAAGATTCTGGCATTATAATGCGAATGATTTGACTGTTCTTTGAGTAGTCAGGGTACTCGCGTCATGGCGAACTCAAGCGGCGGAGCGGGTTGGCTGGCCTCAGGGCGGCTGGTGGTTTTGGGAATTCTGGTCGTCATCGTGGTGCCCGCGCTGGCCTTCGTAATCGCGGCGATTGGACAGAGCATCGCCGGCGGATCGGGCGAGAGCGCGCCGGTGGTACTGGATCGCGGCAACCGCTGCGTCGCCTGTCATCAGAATGCGACGCCCGGCATCATTGAGCAATACAGCCGCAGTTCGATGGCGGCCGCGAATGTCACTTGTCAGGATTGCCATCAAGTGGAGGCCGGCTATCCAGGCTCGATCGAGCATCATGGCGCGGCCATTCTGAGCTTGCCCACTACGGCCAAATGCGCCACCTGCCACGAGCGGGAAGCGGCGCAATTTAACCAGAGCCGGCATGGACTGCCCGCGTATGTCGCGATGTGGGGGGCCGAGTATCTCAGCGAGGCGCATCTGCAAGTCTACGAGTCGATTCCTGAAGGCAGCTTCAACCCCGACCGGATGCGCAATGCGCTGTTTGAGATCGAAGGACCGGCGATCACCAAGTTCGCTTGCGAAGGCTGCCACAATATCGGCGCGCCGGCGGCGGACGGCTCCATCGGTCAATGCCAGGATTGCCACCTGCGACACGAGTTCAGCCTGGCGCAAGCGCGCAAGCCGGAAACTTGCAATCACTGCCACATCGGGCCTGATCATCCGCAGTATGAGATCTATATTGAGTCCTTCCACGGCATCGCCTATCAGACGGGCGGCGACGACTGGAATTGGGACGCTGGGCCGGGGACGCTTACCGTCAGCGACTTCCCGGCGCCGACATGCGCGACTTGTCACATCAGCGGTTTTGGGGGCGCCAGTACGACGCACGATGTCGGCGATCGGCTGACCTGGTACTTGTTCGCGCCACAAAGCGCGCGGCGGCCCGCCTGGCAAGACAACAAGGTGCGCATGCAGACCGTATGCACTGAATGCCACAGCTCGTCTTTCATTGATGAATTCTATCGCGATGCGGACGCGCTGGTGGAGGAGATCAACCGGCGCGTGCAGTTGAGCAACGATACGATTGCGCCGGCGCGCGAGGCCGGCTTGTTGACTGACGCGCCATTTGATCAGCCGATTGACTTCTTGCATTTTGATTTGTGGCACCATTGGGGGCGCACGGCCAAGTTCGGCGCCTGGATGGGCGGGCCGGATTACGTGCAGTGGCACGGCGCTTACGAGATTCTGCGCGACCAAGCCGAGCTGGAAGAGATTGTCGCAGAGCTGCTGGATAAGGCCGGGCTGAGCGTTGAAGACGACGCGGAGGAGAGTTAGCTTTGGCGCTGCTAGGAGTCGTTTGGCCGCGCTTACAGCACTGGCGGCTGCCGCTCAGCCGCGACCAGTTATTTCTGTTGTTGGCGGCGTTCAATCAGGTATTCATCGCGCTGGATATTTACCTGGCGCATAGCATCAACGGCACGCTGAAGCCGAATGAGTGGATTCCGATTCTTTATGGCGCTGCTGCCGGTATAGCCCTGCTGGCGGCGGGAGCGGTCGCGCTGCGTCATCGCGCGCTGGCGACGCGGCTGGCGAATTTTGTATTCATCCTGGGCATAGTCGTGGGCCTGCTGGGCGCTTGGTTTCACTTGAATCGGACGGTTCTGCTCGACAGCGGATTGCTGAGCTCGCAGGCCGTCAACACCTTGATCTGGGCGCCGCCGGTGATCGGGCCGCTCTTCTTCGTTCTCATCAGCGTGCTGGGCATCAGCGCGGCCTGGGTAGAATCGCCGGTCGATAGCGGCAGGCTGCGGTTTTTTGGCTCGCGTCATGTGCAGATGCCCTACAGCAAGACCCGCGCCTATATGCTGATTACGGCCATCTTCATCCTGGCGACCTTGATCAGCAGCGTTCTGGATCATGCGCGGCTGGGCTTCGGCAATCCCTGGGTGTGGCTGCCGGTGGCGGCGGCGCTATTTGGCTTTACGACCTCACTATTCCTGGGAGTCGTGAAAGCGCCCGGCAGCGGCGATGTAGCCACTCATGCCTTCGCCATGATTTTGCTGATCGCAACGGGTGGCGCCGGTTTCGTTATACACGCCGACGCCAGCATGACCTCCGCCGGACTGATCGTGGTCGAGCGCTTTTTGCGCGGTTCGCCGGCACTGGCGCCGCTGCTGTTCTGCAATGTCGGCGTGATGGGATTGCTGGCGATGCTGCCGCCGCAAGAGGTCTAGCCACGCCCGACGACTTGGCATATAAACGGGTCGCCTATTTCAGTATAATCAGAGTTGGAATGATGCCGAGGAGCCCATGACGGAATCCAATTGGGAAAAACCCAAAAACCTGGAAAAGCCCAAACGGTCGGAGCGGGCCAAGTTTTTGACAGCGGGCCTGATTATCTTGTCAGCGGTCCTGTATCTGCTGGTATCGGGAACCTTGCAGGGCGCGCGCTATTTCATCACGGTGGACGAGGTGCTGCAGGACGCGGCCTACCTTGGCCAGACCGTGAGAATCTCCGGCGCGGTCGATGGCGAGACGATCGACTACGACAGCGAAAATGCCGTTATCCAGTTCGAGATCGTCAATATACCCAGCAGCTATCAAGATTTGGCGACTGCCCTGCGCGAGGCGCTGCAGGATGAAGCTGCGCCGCGGTTAAGAATCGTGGTGGAAGACGCAGCCATGCCGGACCTGCTGCAGCATGAGGCGCAGGCGATCTTGACGGGCGCGTTAGCCGGCGACGGCGTCTTCTACGCCACAGAGCTGCTGCTGAAGTGCCCGAGCCGATTCGAAGAGAGCACCGGCCCCGAAGGCTTAAGTCAGATACCGGAACACCAATAATGCTGGCGGAGATTGGGCTGGCGGCGCTGGCGATCGCGTTTGCCCTGGCGGTTTACGCGGTGGCCGCTTCGGCGCTGGGCGGGCATAAACAACTGGAGCGCTGGCAGCGCAGCGGACGCAACGCGGCGCTGCTCACTTTCCCGGCGGTGCTGCTGGCAACTGCAATGCTGGTCATCGCTCTGATGACCGAGCAGTATCAGATGTCCTACGTCTACAGCGTCACCGATCCGCAGACGCCGGCGCTTTACCGCTTCACCGCGCTTTGGGGATCGCAACGGGGTTCGCTGCTGTTCTGGTCGCTCTTGATGAGCTTGTTCGCGGTGTCCGCGATTGGACTCAACTGGCGCGGCGAGCGGCGGATTATGCCCTTCGCGATCGCCTTTATGATGGCGACCCTGGCCTTCTTTCTCGGCTTGTCGCTGTTTCTGGAGAATCCATTTGAGCGCTGGTGGCTGCTGCCGGAGCAGGCGCGCGAAATATCAAGCGCCTTGATTCCGCCCGGGGCTGTGGCGCCAACAGACGCGGCGCTGCGAGCGGGCGCGCAAGGCTTGAACCCGCTGCTGCGGCATTTTGGCATGGTGATCCATCCGCCGATGCTGTACCTGGGATTCGTTGGCTTTACCATTCCCTTTGCCTTTGCCATGGCGGCGCTGGCGGCGGGCGAGCTGTCGAGCGGCTGGATCAGAGCCACGCGGCGCTGGTCATTGATCGCCTGGATTTTCTTGAGTATGGGGCTGATCCTGGGCGGGCGCTGGGCCTACGACGTCCTGGGCTGGGGCGGCTACTGGGGCTGGGATCCGGTGGAGAATGCCGCCTTTCTGCCCTGGCTGATGGGCACGGCTTTCATCCACAGCGTGATGATCCAGGAAAAGCGCGGCATGCTCAAGCTGTGGAATATGCTGCTGGTGATCGCGACATTTTCCGCGGTGATGTTCGGCACCTTCGCCACCCGCAGCGGCGTCATCGAAAGCGTGCACAGTTTCGCGCGCAGCGAGGTAGGCTTTCCCATGTTGGCCTTCTGGGCCGTGATTACGCTGATTGCGCTGGGTCTGCTGCTGTGGCGCTGGGGAGGGGGCGAATTGCGCGACGAGCGTCAGTTCGCCAACTTGCTCAGCCGCGAGTCTTTGTTCGTGCTCAACAATGTCGTGTTCATCGCGCTTTTCATTGCGATATTCTGGGGCAGCTTCGGCTTGCCCATCGTATCAGAATTGGTCTTCGACAAAGAAGTGACGATCGGCGCGGAGACCTTTGAATTCTTCGTTGTGCCGCTCTTCATCGCCATGTATATCTTGATGGGCGTAGCGCCGCTTTCGGCCTGGAGCGCGACTTCGCTGCCGCGTTTGGGCGCCGCGCTGCGGCTTCCCCTCCTGTTGACGCTGCTCAGTGTTCTGGCCCTGGCGCTGGTCGGGACCGGTCTGTTGGTGGCAGCGGCGGGATACGGCGTCGTGCTATTCGCCGGATATGTCGCGCTGTACGAGATTTATCGCGGGGCGAAAGCGCGGCGAGGGGCGCTGGGCGAAAGTTGGCCGCGGGCGCTGCTGGCGCTCTTCCGCCGGAATCAGCGGCGTTACGGTGGCTATATCGTGCACCTTGGCGTCACGGTGATCGGCATCGGCATCATCGGCAGCACGGTCTTTCAGACAGAGGTACAGCATACCCTGCAGCGCGGCGGCGCCATCACCGTGCGCGATTACAGCCTGCGCTATGACGACTTTATTCGGGCACAGGCGGTCGACGGCCGCATGATGAATATCACCGCCGTGACCTTATTCCGCGATGGGGACGAGATTGCCAATTTGCGGCCGCGCATTGATGATTACGAGCAGATGCCCATGACGATCGCGGGGGCGCACAGTACGCTGGAGAACGACTTCTATGTGCTGCTGATCGGCGGAAATCGGGAGCGCGCCACCTTTCGCATCTACATCAATCCGCTGGTCAACCTGGTTTGGTGGGGCGGGATTCTGCTCATCATTGGTACGGTGGTCGCCGTCTATCCCAAGCTGACGCCCGCGACCCATCAGCGCAAGCGCGAAGAGGCGCTAGAGTGATGCCTATCCGGACAATTCTACCCCTCCCTCCGGCCGCTCCACGCCATCTCTATGGCGTGCATCCGAAGCATCAGGGAGGGGGAGCGCAGCCGGGCAGATTGACCAACATGCCCGGATTAGTCGCCCAGCTCGGCATTTTTGTACTTGTCGTTTTCATAAATTTGCCGGTCATTGTACGTGCGCAGGAGTACGGCGCGAGCGACAACGATGTCATCAAAGTGGCCGAGCGGATGTACTGCCCGGTGTGCGAGAATATCCCGCTGGACGAATGCCAGACGACCGCTTGTCTGGAGTGGAAAGACGAGATAGGCGCGCAGCTGGCTGCCGGGCGGACGCCGCAGCAAGTAATTGACAGCTTCGTGGCCCGCTTTGGAGACCATGTGGTGGGTGTGCCACAAGATCCGCTGATTCGTGCGCTGACATTTATCCTGCCGGTATTGGCCGCCTTGCTGGCGCTTGCTGTTGGTTGGCATACATTTCGGCGCTTCGGGAATGCGAAGCAGCTAAGCCTGGAGCAGGAGCCCGCCGGCGCCGATCTCAGCGAAAACAGCTACCGTCAGCGGCTCGAGAATGATATTCGGGCATTGCGTTGAGTTAACCTGGGTCAGCGAGGACGATGAGTATAGAGAATCCGCCGGAATTCCTCGAATCCGGAGCGGTAAAACCCAAGCGCAGGGGGCTGAGTCTGGGGTCTCTGTCTATTCTGGCTGCGGTAGCGGTTTTGGCCGTCGTATTGGCGCTGCAGTTGGCGGAGCGGAAGCGTGGGCGGCCGCTGAGCGGGCCGGCGCCGGACTTTGAGTTAACGCTATTCGACGGGGGAGAGGTGGCGCTGGCGGATTATCGCGGACAGGTGGTATTGCTCAATTTCTGGGCCAGTTGGTGCCCGCCCTGCCGCGACGAAGCGCTTGATTTGCAGGCGCTATACAGCGATTATCGCGAGTCCGGGTTTACCATTATCGGTATCAACATGCTGGAGAGCTCGCCACAAAAAGCGCTGGACTTCATTGAGGAGTTTGGCATCAGCTACGCAAATGGCGAAGATCGCCAGCAGCGCGTGACGAATCTGTACCGCGTGGAAGGACCGCCGGAGAGCTTCCTGATTGATCGAGCGGGCAATGTGCGTCAGTTTTATATCGGCAGCATCCGCTATGACAAGCTGAGCCGCGCCATCGAAGCGCTATTGGCGGAGCAGTGATGAGTATCCTGGGATTGCTGATTTCCCTGCTGCTGGCGCTGATCGCCGTTGCGATTGTGACGCATCCGCTGCTGGGCGCGGCGCGAAGCAGGCAAGGCGCTGATACAAATGACGACGCCCAGCGAGAACGCGTCGCCAACTATTATGAGCGCGTGTTGACCAATATTCGCGACCTGGACGAAGACCTGGCGACCGGCAAGGTCAGCGAAGCGGATCACGGACGGGAGCGCGAGGTCTGGGTGGCGCGCGGCATCACGCTGCTGCGCTTGCAAGACCAGCTGGATGCGCAGCAAATTGCGGCCGCGCCGGATTCCGCTGCGATTGACCGCGCTATCGAAGCGGCGGTGGCTGCCTATCGCGAAGGCAAGTCGCCGGCTCACGGCGAGGAAAACCAGTGATCGCGCTCCGCGGTATATGCACGCTTGCGGCGGCCATCGCGCTGGGCGCTTGCAGCGGCTTGGGCGGCGAGCCCGAAATCGTGGCGACGGTTCCGCCGCCTGCCGACGTGATTGACAATGCCGACTGGCAGCCCGATATCAACAAGGGCGCGCAGATATTCGCGGAACGATGTACGGAATGCCATGGCCTCAGCGGAGATGGACTGGGCGAGTTGGTCATGGCCGGCAGCGTCGAGCGGCCGCTTGACATGACGGAACGGGAGCTAGTCGCCCCCAAGTCGCCGCTGGAATGGTATGAGGCAGTCAGCAAGGGCCGCATTGAGAAGTTGATGCCGCCCTGGGAAAACGCGCTCAGCGAAAAAGAGCGCTGGGATGTGACGCTTTACAGCTATACGCTGAGCTACGATGACGAATTGCTGAACGCCGGTGAGGATCTTTGGCGGGAACGCTGCGACGACTGCGCTCTGCCTGCAGCGATACCGCCGGTTTTCAGCGACCTGGAATACGGCTCGACGCTGAACCGCGAGTATTTTGGCGGGGCGCTGAGCGCTGAGGAAATCGATGCGGCCCTTGCTTATGCGCGCATGAAATCGCTGGAGACCGCCGACGAGTCGGCCGGATTTGAGACGCAGCCGGGCGTGATTCGCGGTCAAGTGCAGCACGGCACGGCGGGAGGCAGCGTCCCGGCCGGCACGCGGATTCAGTTGCGCTACGGCAATCCGACGGCGGGCTTTATCGTCGCTGAGACCGCCGTTGATGCCGACCTGCGCTTTAGTCTGCCAGATATCCCGCTGCGAGCAGACTACAGCTATGTGGTGGGCGCGGTCTACGATGGGCGGCTCTTCAGCCGGCGCCTGCCGCAATTCACGCCAGCGGAGGGCGCGCCGGAGCAAACGCTTACCATCTTTGACGAGACTACAGATCCGCTGGTCGTCGATATTTCGCGAATTGACCTGTACATTGAAGCGGTAACCTGGGAGGACTGGGGCGCGGGCCTGTACATTTCGCAATCGGTCGGCTTCCGCAATGCCTCGGATCGCATTTATACCAGCGGCCGCGCTTTTGATGACGGGCGGGAGGCGGTGCTGCTCTTGCAATTCCCGCGGGGAGCGCGCGCCCTCAGCGGCGATCAAGGCGGGCGCTACGTGCTCATCGAGAATCTGGACAATCTGCCGAACTCGGTGATCGACACGCTGCCGGTGGCGCCGGACGCTGAGCATCAGATCAAGCTGGAGTACTTCCTGCCCTATCAGCGCGAGCTGGATTTTCAGCAGGACTTCAGCAATCTGCTGGATGCCGAGGTGACGGTCACGCTTTCTGAAAACCTGCGGATCGACAGCGATACTTGGCTGGTGGAGGACGAGAGCGCGGCGGCGGACGGTTTGCGCGTCTACGCCGGGCATCTGCAGATGGAGGGCGAGCCACAGCTATCCTTCCGCATCAGTGGCGATACCAGCGGCACGGGCCCCGCCGTCATTACCAGCGAAGCAGTGCCGCTATTGGTCGCCGGCGCAGCAGTGCTGATCGGCGCAACCCTGCTTGGTTTGGGCTGGAGACGGCGTCGCCCAAGCGAAGTCGACAGCTTGGTCGCCGAGCTGGCGCGGCTGGATGCGGACCACGATCAGGGCCGGATTAACCATGACCTGTATCACCAGCGACGGCGCGAACTCAAGGCGAAACTGGCCGAGCGCATGGCCGCGGCTGAATAGACGGATACCATGACGATCATCCAAGTCGAAAATCTGAGCAAGACCTTCGGTCTGCTGCCGGCTCTGCGGGAGCTGGATTTCAGCGTGGAGCGGGGCGAATCCGTCTTGCTCTTCGGCGCCAACGGCAGCGGCAAATCGACGCTGCTGCGGCTGCTGAGCGGGCTGAGCAAGCCAACCGCCGGATCGATTCGCATAGGCGGCTGGGAACTGCCGCGCGAGGCGATGGCGGTGCGCGCGCAGATCGGCCTGGTAGCGCATCAACCGCTGCTATATGAGAATCTGACCGCAAAGGAAAACCTCGACTTTTTTGGCAAGCTGTATGGCATTAAAGCGGACGAACGCGAAGCGCGCGGCGGTGAATTGCTGCAGCAAGTGGGATTAGGTCGGCGCGCCCATACGCTGGTGCGGACGTTTTCGCGCGGGATGAAGCAGCGGCTCAGCATCGCGCGGGCGCTGCTGCATCAGCCCGATATTCTGCTCTTGGACGAACCTTACAGCGGACTCGATCAAGCGGCTTGCGAACTTCTGCACGAATTGCTGGCGGGGGCGAAACATGCCGGACGCACAGTCATCCTCAGTACGCATCAAGTGGCGCGCGCGCCATCGACCGCTGAGCGCGCCCTGGTGCTGTCTGGCGGAAAGATCGCTATCGATGGCCCCTGCGACCGGGGCAGGCTGGCCGAACTTAATCGGGATGCGCCAAAAGCATGACCACGCCCTTTCTGAAATGCGTGCTGGCCATCGTCGCCAAGGATCTGCGCGCGGAGATGCGATCGCGTGAACTGTTGAGCGTGATGGCGCTTTTCGCCTTGCTGAGCATTTTGGTCTTCAGCTTCGCGCTGGAGCTGGACCGCGCCGCGCGGGCCGAGGCGGTCAGCGGGGTCCTGTGGGTCACGCTGATATTCGCCAGCCTATTGGGGCTCAACCGCAGTCTGGCGCAAGAGAGCGATCAGGGCAATCTGGACGCTTTGCTGCTGGCGCCGGTGTCGCGCTCGGCCATATTTGTCGGCAAGTTCGCCGGCAACGCCATATTCACCGGCATCGTCGGCTTGTTGCTGCTGCCGCTGATGACCGTGCTTTACAGCATGCAAATGCTGGATATTCGAGTAATCTTCACGACGCTCGTCGGCATCGTCGGCTTCTGCTCGATTGGCACACTGCTGGCGACCATGACCGTGCACACGCGGGCGCGGGAAGCGCTGCTGCCAATCGCGCTACTGCCGGTCGCCCTGCCCTTCCTGCTCACGGCGGTGCGCGCGACCAAGGGCGTCTTGAATGGCGCGCCAGAGTGGCAAGTCTGGCTGCAGCTGCTGGCCGGGATCACCGTGATCTATGTGGTATTGTGCTTGCTGCTTTACGGATTTGTCGTTGAAGAATGAAGCCAAGAGAGCGGACTGCTCGGGCGAGAACCGAGACAGCTAGGCCGGCTTTCCCACTTAATATCTCAGGCTGTTTTGCTAGAATTTTGTAGGTATTTTCAGTTTTTTGACGAGTCGCGGAAAACGGAGAGCAAAACGTGGCAGAAGAAGTCGCATTTGAAACCGCGCCGCAGCCGAGATTGTTGCGTGTACTGACCGCGCTGACCGCCTTAGGCTTTCTGGCCACCCTGTACCTGGGCTTGGTTGTGGCCGGAACCGACATCGAGCAGGGCGAAATACAGCGGATATTCTATATCCACATGCCCTCGTTTTTCGGCGCCTTCACGGCTTTCGGCGCGACGGTGGTCGGTGGATTACTCTATCTGGCGCGCAAGAACGACGCTTGGGACCGGATTGCCCTGGCCGGCGCCGAAGTCGGGCTGGCCTTCGCGCTGATCAACCTGCTCACGGGCGCGATTTGGGCGCGGCCGATCTGGAATACCTGGTGGACATGGGACCCGCGTTTGACCTCCGCTGCGGTGATGTGCCTGACCTACGCGGCCTACCTGATGCTGCGCGCGGGCATCGACGATATGAGCCGCAAACGCAATTTCATGTCGGTCTACGGCATCTTCGCCTTTGTCAGCGTTTTGACCACGCTCTTCATCATCCGCATAGTGCCCGAGACGATTCATCCGGTGATCGTCGGCGCAAGCCCGCAGAACGCGCAGGGCGGCTTTGAAGCGACGAGCGGTGTGGTGACGGCCCTGGTGCCGAGTATGCTGCTGTGGCTGACGCTGATGCCGATTACGCTGATGTGGCATCGCTATCGGCTGGAGACGCGCCGGGAAGCGCTTGACCAGAAGATGATCCAGGCCTTAGGCGATTGAGGAACGATGCAAACCAAAATTGCAATTGCCATTATGCTGTGCTTGCTGCTTGCAGGCGGCGCAAGCGCTAACGATCACGACGAGACCCTGCCCTATTATCGAATGGGCGCCGTCAACGTGCCGATCCTGGAAGGCTGGGCGAACCAGAGCAGCGCCGACTTCGCGCAGTTTGAACTGACCGACGCGCAGGCAACCATTCGCACAGCGTTCGTATCGGCCAATAACGGGATTGAAGCCGCGAAGGCCGAGTTAGCTTATCTACTGGGAGTGGACATCGGCGGGCCGGTCTACAGCGACAAAGTCAATCTGGCCGATGGCACCTGGAATGTCCTTGCCTTTGACATTGACGAGGCGGCGACGGCGTCGTCAATGGCGCGGCGGAGCGAGGCCGGATTCATTGTGATCACCTTCGTAGAGCGGAACCCGGCGGCGCGAACTGTACTGGTTACGATCACGCAGGCGGATGAATCGCGAGACGTGGCAGACCCTGAGATTGCGCGTATGACCGAAGCGCTGGTTGGCGTTGACTTGGCTCTGCTCAGCGGCGCGGAAGTCATTGACCTTGCCAGCGGAACCTGGCGCGTTTTCCGCCATCCCGAGCTGACAGCCATGGGCATGGTCTTCGGCAATGAAAGCTACGTGGCGCTGCAAGCGGGCGAGCCGGGAGATTTGGCGGCGCTGGCTGACGCTCACAATCGGACGTTGCTGGGTTTCTTCGTGACGCCGGACAATTCGCTCTATCTGGCCTTGGGGCTGGCGGTGGTTTTTCTGATTCTGGGTACGCTGGTTTTCAGTTTCAGCTGGCGATCGCGAGCGTTGCGGCAAGATCTGGCGCTGGTTGTGGCGCTGGATCGTTTGGAAGATTAACACCGAATCTTACTTGTTCTGCCTCGCGCGATGCATAGCAGACATCAGAATCCGCAAGACGACGACTGGGCATTTATCACCACCACCATAGAGAGCGATCGTGAAGCATGTTGGCGGCTAAGTTCTGCCAGCGCTTGAGACGATATGCGAAACGACGGTGCGGATCTATGAGGGGATACACTTCGATCGTCCGTTCGACACACTCTTTTTCCAGGCGCACTTGCTCTCGCGAATCACCGCGCCGATATTGATAAATGTGACAGGCTTCATGAACCATTTCGTGGGCGATGGTGAAAATGTTCAGGTCGCTGGGATAGATGATATTCGCATCCCAGGCCGTATGGTGGGTTGCGGCGGCGACATCAACGAAGGCGCCGGATTCTGCCGGCCGCTCTTTGAGCTTGCGCGTGGCGCCCTGCACATAGTCGTACCACTGTGGCGCGCGCCGTTTCAGCAGATCCAGCCCGGCTTTCACCCAAATCTGAAAAGATTCAGATCCCTCGATTTTGATGTTGCCCGCGCGATCGCTCCGTGAAGGCGAGGGGCCGGCCGCGCATTGATTGCTCTTATATGCCCAATAGCCCCTGACGTATTCGCGGTCAGTTCGGCATTGCCAGCCTATGAAGCAACAATTATCCACGCCGGCCGGCGTACTGCTCTCCGGTTGCGACACAGTTTGCTGCGGCGTCTGGCCCGACGCCGGGCATTCATTTCGCTGAAAGGCCCAATAGCCGCTGACCCACTCTTGATTAGTGTGGCACTGCCGGTTCACGAAGCAGCAGTTGTCAATACTGGGCGCTTGAGTCGGCTGATCCACCGACGGAGCGGTGGTCGTTGCTGGCGCGCTGGCGCTGACCCGCGTGGTCCAGGCCATCCAGCCGTCCGAAACATTGAGCCAGCAATAGGTCTCGCCTTGCGTAGACGACGATATGGTCAAGGACGCGCCGGCGGCCGCTTTTCGCACGATTTGACTGCCCGTGCTATACGACTGCCGGATGTTCATCGGCGCGCTGACATAGGCGACCTGATAGCGGTAGCAACTGCCTTGCGCGGCAGCGTGACCAGCCAGCAGTGCGAAAACGGCTACGAAAAGACCTACAATCAGGGCATTTCTGGGCATGTACATTTCTCCACAATTCGCACAAGCTTATCTCGAATATAAGAAGTGCACAAGTTCTCAGACAGCCCTGCTATGCTGCAAACGCGCCCGCAACCATTGTTACTGACGGGCGTATAGTGAATAAATGGCGGCACGCAAAACAGGAGCAATGCGATGACCGAAGAGATGAATCCGCTGCCGGAGGAACCGGATGGCGACGAGGGCCAGAACCCGCTGGAGCAATTTATATTCCATCAGCGCCGCGGCTTGGAAGAATTCGGCAAGGCGATGGAGTCTTTGCTGCCGCCGCGCTTCAAAGAGCATACACAGGCGGCCGGCAACGAATTCGCCACCGGCTTCCGCGTGCTGATTGATGCTGCGATCGATGAAATCAAGAAGGCCAGCGAAATGGAAGACCCCGACGCGCGGCGGGAGATGGAACAAGAACGGCAGGCCAGCGCGAACCTGGCGGCAGACGATGAAGAAGATAGCAGCACGAGTCGCAAAATTCGCGTCGAGTTGGACGACTAAAGCGCCATCAGAGGGCGGGCGCTCCATCTACCCTCTTCCCCAACAATTCGCGACGACCGCTAGCGAAAACGCGCCTAAGCAGTTGCTTATGAGGCTTGCTCTTCAAAGCGGATATTGAGGAATTTGTCCTCGAATTTGGCGCTGGTGATCTCCAGATGCTGCAGTTCGTCGGGCAAAACGATGTTGCGCCGGTAGGGACCGACGCTCAGCGTGATTTCTTCGCGCGACCTGTAGAGGTCGAGTTGCTCTTTCTCCGCGAAGCCGATGGGGACGCGCAGCATCCACTGCGAATCGCCATCAAGTTGTTCCAGCTTGTGCACAACGCCGTCAAAGAGGCGCTCCGCCGGATTGCGGTCGCCGTACAGTTCATCAGCGAGCCGGCGCAGCGTGTCCAGTCCGCCGACTTCTTCGCCAAAGAGCGGCGCCTTGAGCATGGGCAAGCTGCCAAATGCTTCGCGCACGAAGTCGATGTTTTTTGCTTGGCGTTTCTTCCAGGTTGCAAAGAAGGGGTCTGTGATTTCGTCGGGCAATACGCGGTTGACCAGAATGGCGTCGGTGGCGTAGTCATAGAGATTGAGGTAGGTATAGGTGCGCTGCGTCTCGCGGATGACCATACGCTCGGGATTAACAACCAGGCGGATGCTGGCGTGTTCCGGGTCGGTGAGCAGCTCGCGGACGCCGTCAAGCGTATCGAATAGCAGCTGCACTTGATCCCAGGCGTTGTCGGCGATATCGATGCCAAGGTCATTCTTCTTGCCGCGCGAGAGCAACTTCTGCACCGGGCGGATGACGCTGTCCAGGCCGCGAGCGATACGCATCAAGCGCTCGACCCACCAGCGCGTGACATCGGGCAGGCTGAGCAGCCGGATGGTTTCAGCCGTTGGCGCCGCGTCCACGATCAGCACATCGTATTCACCGGCCTGGAAATACTCGCTGATCCACAGCAGCTGCGCGCCTTCTTCCAAGCCGGGAATGATGGTGACTTCGGCGGCATTGACCTTGGCGATGCCCTCGCGGTTGAAGAAGGCGCCGAGGTATTCCTGGATTTTGCCCCAGTACTTCTGCATGGAATAGCGGGTATCGACTTCTTGAGCCCAGAGATTTTCGGCGATTTGCGTGGCCTCGGGGCCGACTTCCATATCCAGCGCGTCGCCCAGGCTATGCGCGGTATCGGTACTGATTACGATGGTGCGAAGCCCCAGTTCGGCGCAGCGCAGGGCGGTCGCCGCGGAAATGCTCGTTTTGCCTACTCCACCCTTGCCCGTATGCACAATGACGCGCATTGATTCACCTCGAATTGTCGTGTTGTGTTGAATTCGTCAAGCGCTTGTTTCTCATACCAGTATACGCAGGATGACGCCGAAAGGTGCGTGTGGATAGATTCGATGCGCACGTTATCCGGGTCGGTCACATACCGATCAATCAGGGGCTTGACAGCACTAGAACAAACAATCTAAGATTGGCGCAACGAAAAGATATTCGCTTTGCGAAGGAGAATGCGTCATGCGTCCAATTGTACACGTGGAGATTTCCTCGACAGACAACGATAAGCAGAAGGCCTTTTACGGCGCATTGCTGGGCTGGCAGGCGACTGACATCCCGATGGGCCCGGACTTTACATACACCATGTTCGATTTGGGCAACAATATGGGCGTGGCGCTGTCCGAGGTAGGCGACGGTATGAAACAGGGTGATGTCATCTTGTACTTCGAGAGCGATGACCTGGACGCCGATATGGCGCGGGTCAGCGAGCTGGGCGGGCAGGTGATTCTGCCGCGGCAGGAGGTGCCGGGCTTCGGTTCCTTGGGCATGTTCCTCGATCCCACTGGCAATCGCGTCGCTTTCTGGCAGAGTGCTGATCCGGGCCAGGGATAGACGTATTCCAACGGGTTAGTATCGTCGCAACCAGACTAATTCGGGCGACCCAAGGGTCGCCCCTACATTTGGCGAATTTTGCGGAGACGTAACGTGGCCGAATTCCCGCTGTTGAAAAACTTCATCAACGACGAGTTGGTCGAGCAGATCGCCGGCCGCATCGTCGCGGTGCAGCCGGCCTTTGACGCAGCCGCTTTCACTGCCGCAGTGGTCGCCGAACTGGACAGGCTCGAACTCAAGGCGCGGCATCGCTTGATCGCGGCCAAGCTGCGCGAATTCCTGCCGGCTGAGTATCCCGAAGCGCTGCGGATTCTGCTGGCCATGCTGGAGGACGAAAGCGCCGATCCACCGAATAAAGAATCTGGCCTGCGGCTCATGGCGATTCCGGCATTTGTCGAAGTCTACGGCGTAGATTATCCGCGCGAGTCGCTGGGCGCCATGCCTGTGATTACGCGCGTCTCGTCCTGCGAATTCGCTATACGTCCCTTTCTGGCAGCGCATCCCCAGGCGACGCTGGCGCGCTTGCAGCGCTGGACGGCACATGACGACGAGCACGTGCGCCGCCTGGTCAGCGAAGGCAGCCGTCCGCGTCTGCCCTGGGCGCCGCCGCTGCGTCAATTCATCACCGATCCCTCGCCGACGCTCAGTCTGCTGGAACGCTTGAAAGACGACCCGTCGCTCTACGTGCGGCGCTCAGCAGCCAACCACTTGAATGATATCAGCAAAGATCATCCGGAGCTCCTGCTGGAGCGGATGGCAGCCTGGAAAGAGGGCGCAGCGCCGGAGCGGCTCTGGCTGATCAATCACGCGCTGCGGACGCTGGTCAAGCGCGGTGATCAGCGGGCGCTGGCGATCCTGGGCTTCGACGCCGCGGATATCGAACTTAGCGGCCTGGAGCTGGCGCCGACTGTGCTTCAATTTGGCAACGCGCTCGAGTTCGCTTTCAAACTGCTGAATCGCGGGACGGCAGAAGCCAAGCTGATGATCGACTTCGTGATGCGCTTTCGCAAGGCCAACGGGCAGACCGCGCCCAAAGTCTTTAAGCTCAAGAAGACACGACTAGAGGCGGGCGCAGCGCTTTCGATATCGAAGAAGCTGGCGATACGGCCCATCTCGACGCGCAAGTATTATCCCGGGCGGCAGCGGCTGGAGATACAGGTCAACGGGCGGGTGCTGGGCGGCGCGGACTTTGAGCTTGTGATGGACTAGCGCGGGCGTTACACTCCGGCAAAATCACCCTCCGGAGGGCGACAAGATGCCAGCCCCAGCTTCAGATAACTTCACTCCCCTACCCCTCTCGAATCACTTCAATTGTGTGCGCGATATGCTGGACGAGAGCTTGCGGCTGCGCGCTGACGACGCCTTCGGTCAGCAGTCATTTCGCGGCATACCCTTCGAGCTGGGCGCGGCGGATCAGGCAAATGCGATATTGCTCGATGGAAACGAGGTCAGCGTGGCAGCGGGCGACCGGCGCGCGTCTTACTTCATCTTCGCGCATATCGTGGAAGAACGAGCGGAAACGCTACCGGGCGACATAAATGACGGGAACGGAGGGTTACATGCACAAGCAGCCAAGCCGGGCAATGCCCTGGGCGATCTGGTCGCCGAGTATCGCCTGATCTACAGCGACGGCGCGACGGCGACGATTCCGATTCGGCGGCGCTTCGCCATCCAGCAGGCGCGCATCGATTGGGGCGCCAGCGCGTTTGCGGCTGTGCCCCATCAGCGGGACAGCGTCAGAGGCAGCACGGCAGAAGCATTCGCGTTGGAGCATAAGCCGGCGTCGGGCTATGGGCACGGCGAGACCCGACACACAAGCGGGCGAGACGCCTACGATGAGCATATCTGGCTCTACGCGCTGCCGAATCCGCAACCGGAGAACGCTGTGCGCGAAGTCCGCCTGATTGGGAAAAACGAGCGGGCACTGATCTTCGGCATTAGCGCGACTCAGCTTCAGGCGCATCCGCTGCGGGCGCGGACCAGGCGCAAGCTGGCGCTGACCTTGCCCGATGGCGTCGGCTTCAACGCGATCGGCGAATTGGACGACGTCGATATCGACCTGGGCGTCGTGATTTCGGCGCGGGCCAGGCTGGACTATGCGCGCGAGACCTGGTTCGGCGAGGCGACGAATGCTCAGCCGCAGCGCTCGGAGAAGGTGGCGATCATCGACTACGCGGCCCATCCGCAGGCCAAACTCTATCTGCATACGGAGACGGGCGAGCCGCTGGAATACGACCTGAGCCGACTTGAGGGCGATGTGCTGGAAGTCGCCGAGGCGCGTCAACGGGTGCGCGTCCGCGTGGTCGATGCGGCCGGGCGCGAGGTGGCTGTGCGGATTCACTTTCACGGCGCGCAGGGCGAGTATCTGCCGCCGCGGGGCAATCATCGCAAGGTCAACGGCAACTGGTTTGAAGACAATTATGGCGAGTTTGTCAATTCGCTGAATCAGTACGCCTATATCCTTGGCCGCTGCGAGTTGGAAGCGCCTTTGGGAGAGATCTTCGTCGAAATCACGCGCGGCTACGAGATCAAGCCGATCCGCAGCAGCTTCATCGTCACGCCCGAAACGGACGAGATCACCTTTACCTTGGACAAGCTGCTGGATTGGGGCGAGCGCGGCTGGGTATCAGCCGATACGCACGTGCACTTCCTCAGCCCGCAGACGGCCTGGCTGGAGGGCGCGGCCGAGGGCGTCAACGTGGTCAATCTGCTGGCCAGCCAATGGGGCGAAATGTACAGCAATGTCAGCGATTTTGACGGGCGCACGACCTATGGCGCGCGGGACTTCGGCGGAGACGGCGAGTTCCTGGTGCGCGTGGGCACGGAGAATCGCATGCAGGTGCTGGGCCATATTTCGCTGCTGGGTTACTCCGGCGCGATGATCCACCCGCTCTGCACCGGCGGAGCGACCGAATCGGCCATCGGCGACGCGCTGGAAGTCAGCATGGCCGAGTGGGCGCAGCGCTGCATCGACCAGAACGGCTTGGTGGTCCTGCCTCACGCACCCAATCCGCAACTGGAGCGGGCCGCCGATATTGTGCTGGGCCTGGCGCAGGCCATCGAGATGATGACCTTCAACCCCTTCGACTGGCAGATCACGCCTTACGGGCTGCTGGACTGGTATCGCTATCTCAATCTTGGCTATCAAGTGCCGGTGGTCGGCGGCTCGGACAAGATGAACGCGGCATCGCTGCTGGGCGGCATCCGCACCTACGCCAATCTGGGCGAGCGCGAATTCAGCTACGAGAATTGGATGGCGGCGGTCAAAGCGGGCAATACTTTCGTGACGGTGGGTCCGCTGCTGGAGCTGGCCGTAGAGGGGCTGGCGCCGGGGGAACGGCTTGACCTACCGCCGGGCGGCGGCAAGGTCGACGTCAGTTGGCGCGTGGAATCGGCGGCGCTGCCGATTGAGCGGGTCGAGGTTGTTGCCGGCGGATTCGCTGTCGAGGAGACATCGGCTGAGGGCGCGCTGTCGCTGGCAGGGAGCAGTGAAGTTGCTATCAGCGAGTCAAGCTGGATCGCGTTGAGAGTCCGCGGCAGTCATGCGGGACGGCCGGGCGAAATCGCGGCCCACAGCAGCGCGGTGCAACTGCGCGTGGATGGCGCGCGTCCTTTCAAACAGGAGGATGCGATGGCGGTGCTGGAGCAAATCGAAGGCGCGCTGGCCTACGTCGATACGTTGGCGCCGCGACCGGCCGCGCGGCGATTCAAGCAGGTCCGCGCCACGATCGAGGCGGCGCATACGCGTCTGCACCAGTTGATGCACCGGCAGGGCATCTACCACCAGCACAATCCGCTGCATGAGCATGGGGAGCATTGACGATGCAAGCGAAATGTAGGGGCGACCCATTGGGTCGCCCGTCCCGTGCATCACCTCGCTCGCCCAAAGCAAATACACTTTATGGTCATTCGGCAAAGAGGTCATCGTCGTGCCAGCGCGCCGGATTGCCAACTACGTAGTCGCGGATTTGGCTGAGAGCCTTTTCGCTGCGAATGATGTGCTCATGGTAATTTCGTTGCCAGCTGGGTCGAGAAGGCGGACTCGAAAGCGTGCTCGACCGCTTTGTTACCATGGACTTAAATTGCCCAACCACTGCACCAAGCGAACCGGACATCAAGGTGTTTGGACTGGTACGAGTCGCGTACATTTGCGATTTCGCGCCATAGGTCGTAAACAAGCTGGCCCAAGTCGTTCCGATACATCCGGCCATTGTGAACAACGCCAAAGAGCGGAAGCTGGCGATGCGTACAAATTGTAACGAAGTAGACGCCTGCCCGTCGATAGTCATAGCCTTCAAGACGGACGGAGCGACGGCGGAAGTATCCACGGTCAGTCGTGTCCAAGAGGTGACATCCTCACATGACAAGGGCGACCCAATGGGGCGCCCCTACACCAATCCTTGGCAACAGATTTGCTGGGCGCCGAGTCCGCTCAGCTGTTGTTTTCAGGCGTAGGTTCGACGATGACGTTAACAAATTCGAAATTCTGCTTGTTGCGATATTGGTCATTCGCGGCGTGATTGACCTCGACCAGCGTCACCTGCGCGCCCAAAGTCTCGAGGATGTAGCTGGTATGCCACTCGCCGGTTTGCTGTACGTTGCGCAAGAAACGCAGCCGGCACTTGGGGTCCATCAGCCGCAGCTTGAACTTGGCGCGCCAGAGTTTCATGCCGCTGAGCTCGTCCAGCAGCGACTTGCGTTGGGCCTGGTTGAGAAACGCCATCTTCGATCCTCATTCGCTTAAATTATGAAATCAGCGATAATTGTAGCTGTCGAGGCGTCTTGCCACAACAGGGACAATATGCAAACTTATTCAGTGCGAGAGATCACGCGCTACATTCGCGATCTCTTTGAAGTCGATGAAATTCTGGATGATATCTGGGTGCGCGGCGAGGTATCGAATCTGACCAAGGCGCGCTCCGGTCATTGGTATTTCACGGTCAAAGACAGCGACGCGCAGATGCGCTGCGTGATGTTTCGCGGGGCGACGCGGGGCGTCCGCGCCGATGTGCAAGCCGGCGATGAGATTCTGGTACATGGCCGCGTGGGCGTGTATGAGGCGCGCGGCGAGTATCAGCTCTATGCCGACCAGATCGAAGCGGTCGGCGGCCTGGGCGACTTGCACCTGAGATTCGAAGCGCTGAAAGCCAAGCTCGATGCCGAGGGCTTGTTCGACCCCGGTCGCAAGCGGCCGATACCCTTTTTCCCGTCGCAAATCGGCGTGGTTACCTCAGCGACAGCGGCCGCCTGGCACGACATAAATAACGTCTTGAAACGGCGCTTTCCGCTGGCTGAGGTCATCCTCAGTCCCACGCTGGTGCAAGGGGCGGAGGCGCCGGCCCAGATCGTACGGGCGCTGGAGCGGCTCAATCGCAGGACCGATGTCGATGTCATCATCGTGGCGCGCGGCGGCGGATCACTGGAGGACTTGTCGCGCTTCAATGACGAGGGCGTGGCGCGGGCGGTGGCTGCTAGTCGCATTCCGGTCATCAGCGGCATCGGCCACGAGATCGACTTCACAATCGTGGACTTCGTGGCGGATCTACGCGCGCCCACGCCATCGGCAGCGGCCGAATTGGCGACGCCCAATCGCGACGACCTGCTGCTCGATCTGGATCGGCTGCGGCACGGTTTGGCTGTATCAGTTGGCGATGCGTTAAACGAACGAGAGCGGGATTTGCGCCGGCTGCAGAGCGCGCTGCGCTTCATCACGCCCTTGAAAACCGTGCAGCAAGCTCAGCGGCACGTCGACGACAAGCGCGATCAACTGGCGCGGGCGCAAAGATTGCGGCTGCAGCAAATGAGCGAACGGCTGCTGCATACGTCAAGAGCGCTGGAGGCGGCCAATCCGCGGCACATTTTGGCGCGCGGCTACGCGATGGTTCGCGACGACGCCGGCGCAGTCATCCGCGAAGCCGCGCAAGTCAGCAGGAATCAGCGCTTGAACGTACAATTGGCAAGGGATCAGATTGCTGTGAGGGTCGACGATTGATGGAAGAATTGACGAAGCTCAGCTACGAAGCTGCCTACCAGGAGTTGGAAGCGCTGGTGGCGCGCATGGAAAGCGGCGAACTGCCCCTGGAAGAGTCGGTCAAATTGTACGAGCGCGGTCAGCGACTGTCGACGCATTGTCAGGCGCTGCTGGAACAAGCCGAGCTCAAGATTAAGCTGGTGGACGATGCCTAGCCGCGCGTTTGACGCGGGGAGCACGCGGAATCAACACAAATGATAAACCTGGATCAATTGCCGCAGAGGGCCGAGAAGAATATCTCCGTACGGGTGAAGAGCGCTGCCGAGCGCGCCGTGCGTCGGGGACATCCCTGGGTCTTTGAAGACTCGATCGTCAAGCAGAGTCATTTGGGCAACGGCGGCGATCTGGCGGTCATATACGACCGGGCCGACAACAACTTTTTGGCCGTCGGGCTCTACGATCCGCTGTCGCCCATTCGCATCAAAGTGCTGCAAACGCTGCAGCCGATTCGCATCAATCAGGGTTTCTTCGCGGACAAGCTGCGGGCGGCGCAAGCCAAGCGGCAGCCGCTAATCAGCACAGAGACGACCGGATTTCGCCTGGTTTATGGCGAGAGCGACGGCTTCCCCGCGCTGATTATCGACCGCTACGGCAATACGCTGGTGCTCAAGCTGTATACCACGGCCTGGATTCCGCATCTGAAATCGCTGATACAGGCGCTGGAAGAGACGGTCATTTTTGACGATCTCGTCCTGCGCTTGAGCCGCGCGCTGCAATCAGACCGGCTGAATGTCGCCCGGCTGTTTGGCTTGCGCGACGGCCAGCAGCTGATCGGCGACAACCCTTCCGGGCAAGTAGAGTTTGTGGAAAACGGCTTGCTGTTTCAGGCGGATGTCATAAAAGGGCACAAGACCGGTTTCTTCTTCGATCAGCGGGACAACCGCAGCAAGGCGCGCGAGTTGGCCAAAGGGCGGCGCGTCCTGGATGTCTTTGCGTATTCCGGCGGCTTCACAGTCTACGCCCTGGCGGGCGGCGCGCGCTCGGTGACCGCCATAGATGTCAGCGAGCCGGCGCTGGAGACATTGAAGTTTAATGTGGAGAACAACGGCTTCGATACTGATCAGGTCGATGTCATGGCATCGGATGCCTTCGAGGGCATGCGCCAGCTGATCGCGTCCAAGCGCAAATTCAACATGGTCATCGTGGATCCGCCGGCTTTTGCCAACAGCCGCGCCAGCATGCGCAATGCGGTGCTGGCTTATCGGCGGCTGGTGGAGATGGCGCTGCGCCTGCTGACGAACGACGGGGTGCTGATGATGGCCTCCTGCTCCAGCCGCATCAACGCGGATATGTTCTATCAGCTGGTGACGCGCTCGGCATCGGTGGCGGGCTATGAGCTGAAAGTGCTGGAGAAGACCTCGCACGCGCTGGATCATCCCATCGCCTTCGCCGAGGCCGAGTACCTCAAGGCGGTATTCGCCAAGTTGACAAGCTAGACCTACTGCGAGTCGCGGCGCATCAGGCTGAAGCTCTGGCCGGTGGGACCGGTGCGCGGCTGCGTGGCCAGGAAGAGCGCCAGCGGCACAACATCGGCGGGTTGCTTGAACCACTCCAGGCTCAGCGCCGAATCGGCAGGACGCTCGGCCTCAGTCAAGATATCGGTATCGACCAGGCCTGGAATCAACTCGTTGACGCAGATGCTGTAATCGCGCAGCTCAGTCGCCAGATTGCGCACTAGCATCCAGACCGCGGCTTTTGACGCGCTGTAAGCCGAGCCGGCGCCGCCGTAGCGGTGCCCCATGCCGGAACCGGTCACGATGATATGACCGCCCTTGGTCTTGAGATCGGGGATGGCGTATTTGCAGGTGTAATAGACGCCGAGCAGGTTGACGCGCAGGGTGTTTTCCCAGCTGTCGATGTCGCTGTCCTCGACCGAGCGGCGCTCGAAGTTGCCGCCGGCGTTGGCGATGACGATGTCGGCGGGACCGTAATTCGAACGGGTCTCGGCGTACAATTTTCGTACATCGTCCGGGCGGGTGACATCACAGCTAAGGGCGATGGCCTGGCCGCCCGAGTCGCGGATCGCTTGAATGGTCTCGTCGAGTTGGGCTTGTGTGCGGGCGGCGCAGACGACTTTGGCGCCCTGCTCGGCGAAACCGACCGCGATGCCACGCCCGATGCCGCGTCCAGCGCCGGTGATGACCGCGATTTTGGATTCCAACTGCTTGCTCATATTCTGCTCTCCCCTGGACCTATCTTAGCGCGCCACCAGCTTCTGCGCTCGGCGAAGCAATGGCGCTAGTAGATAGCGCGTCTCGCTTATGTTGAACAGGTAACCGCCGCCGAAGAAGATCAGCGCGGCGACGACGCAACCGGTGAGCGCGAGCAGCGCGTTATCTGCGGGCACGGCCTTCTTCATAATGAGGAGGGCGGCGGCCATCACCAGCGAGAGCAACAGACTGCCGCCCGCGCTGACTAGAACGGCGCGGTCATGTATGTTCGGCGTGGCGCACTGTTCGGCCAGGCGGCGGCGCAAGAGCCACCAGAGCGCCAGCGCTTCGACAATGGTGGTCAGGGCATTGGCCAGCGCCAGACCGGCGAAGGCCCCGCGCGCCAAACTTTCCGGATCGCCGATGAATTGGATGAAAATCAGGTTGAGTACGATATTGCTGAGCATGGCGGCGGTGCCGGCAATGACCGGCGTCCAGGTGTCTTCCAGCGCATAAAAGGCGCGCGACAGGACTTCCAACAGCGCGAAGCCGGCGATGCCGATGGCGTAAAAGCTCAGCGCCCAGGCCACGGCTTGAGTGCTTTCGCGGGTCCAGGCGCCGCGCTGCAGGAAGCCGACCAAGGGCTCGCCCAGGACGATGAGCAGCGCCGAAGCGGGAAAGGCCAGGTAGAGCACATTGCGCATGGCGCGGGCCAGTCGGTCTTTGAAGCCGTCGTAGTCGCCCTGCGCTCGCAGCGCCGCCAGCGTGGGAAACACCGCCGAGGCCTGGCTCTGGCCGATCATGCCCAGCACAAAAAAGCAGAGCATGAATGCGTATCGGATGGCGACCACGCTGCCATCGACCATGGCGCTGGCGAAGCGGATATTGACGTAGAAGTTCAGCTGCACCACGGCCAGGCCAAAGACGCGCGGTCCCATCAAGCGAATCACGTCAAGCACGCCGGGTATACGGAGCGACAGCAGGATGCGCAGGCGGGCGCGGATCTTGAACAGACCGGGCAACTGCACAAGTAGGTGGAGGACAGCGCTCAAAACGGCGCCATAAGCCAGGCCCATGACGTTGAGATCGCCGACCTGGCCGACGCCGGGATGCGCCGGCAGCGCGGGCGCGATCAAGAGGGCGCCGATGATGATGCCGATATTGTTCATGCTGATGGCGATGGCCGGCAGCCAGAAAGCGGCGTAAGACTGCAGTATGCCCATGATCAAGCCGCTGACGCTGAAGATGATTGGCGTAATCATCATCAGGCGCACCATCTCCACCATCAGCTGCTGCTGCTCCGACGGGCGACCGACATAGAGCAGATGGCTGACCAGGAGGGGCGCGAGACCGGCCACCAGCAGGCCGAATAGCGCGGCGGTTGATGCTGACAGCGTCATGACCGCGCTGGCCAGGCGCCAGGCTTGATCAAGGTCGCGATCGCGAATGCGGGCGAATACCGGGATAAACGACGAGCCCAGCGCGCCGCCTGCGACAAGCACGAAGACTGTCTCCGGCATTTGTTGGGCAGCGGCGAAGGTATCGTTGGCGGCGCCGGTGCCGAATTGCGCGCCGACTACTGCGATGCGGACCAGGCCTAGCAAGCCGCTAGCCAGGAAGCCGACGAGTACGATCAGCGCCTTTCCGATAATCTGGCGATTGTCCAGCGCTTGGTTGGCGCCCATATTCCCGCCTGCTCCTGCCGCCGCGACGCAGGATTGCCACTTGGCAGCGCCGCCGACATCCTTATAATATACGGGTTCAGTCGATAGAAGACGCTCTGCGTGACGCAGTTGCAGCGGAAGTGGTGAGGATAGACAGATGCAAGTTATTTTGCTCCAGGACTTGTACAAACATGGCGTCGCCGGCGAGGTGGTGAAGGTGGCGGATGGATTCGCCCGAAACTACTTGATACCGCGCAAGATGGCGATGCAAGCCACGCCTTCAGCCCTGCGGCAGACCGAAACCGTGCGCGAGAATGTCGAGGCGCGGAAAGCGCAATACAACAACATGCTGAACGACCTGGCGCGCCAGATCGACGGCGTTGAGCTGATCTTCGGGCGGCGCGCGGCATCCACCGGCAAGCTGTTCGGCTCGGTGACGACTCAGGAAATCGCTGACGAGTTGGACCGCGTCACCAGCGTGGACATCAACCGGCGGCGCATCAGCCAGCAGTCGCTGCGCGAAGTCGGCACGCATCAAGTGGCGGTCCGCCTGGGCAATGAGCTGTCGCCGACGCTCACGGTCACTATCGTGCCGGAAGACGAATTGCCTGAATTCCTGGCGGCGCGTGAACGCGGCGAGCGAGTCAGCGCGGAAGACATCATGACCGAGGGCTTCCGTTACGCCGGGCCGGTTGAAGACGCCAGTGAAGACGCGGATGAAATCGCGGCTGTAGAGACCGAGGACCTGGGCGAAGCGATTGCCGAAGCTGTCGCGGAAGTGGAAGCTTAGCCGGTATCCAAGCAGTGCGGCGCCACAGCGCGTGCGACTTGCACAATACGACAACGATTGCATAGCCCCGCTCGATTCAGGTTATACTGGACAGGCGGGGTTATTTCATTGAGGCAATAGATGGACGCCTACTCGCTCGGGCAGTATCTGCGGGAAGCGCGCGAAGCCAAAGAAATCGAAATCGAGGATGTGGTCGCCAAGCTGCGGATACGGCAGCCGATCCTGGAATCGTTTGAGGCGGGCGAATTTGAAGTACGGGGCGTGCCCGAGATTCAGATACGCGGGTTGCTGCGCATCTACGCCCGCTTTCTGGAACAAGATGAAGACCATGTCCTGCTGCTATACGACCAGATGCGCCTGGCGCAAGAGAAGGGCCGCCGCAGCCGGCGCGGTCGCAGGCGCCGTCCCGAACCGGTTGAAGAACCCTTCAGTTCGACGCAGCCTCTGCAAGAGATCGAGCTGGTGGAGCGGCGCTCGTCGGGCTGCCGCGGCGTGCTGCGCGCACTCTTTCTGCTGCTGCTCTCTGCGGCTGCAATCGCTGTGATCGCCTTCGTGACATTAGAGCTGACAGGCGTCGACTTGGGCGCTGAGCCGGAAACAGCAACCGAAACGGCGGAGATCGCGCCATCGGCAACTGCGGCATCGCTCGCTACCGAGGCGCCCCAACCGACGGCCGCACTCGCCGTGAATCGAACGCAATATTCCGGCAGCGGCATATTGGTCAGCCTGCTGTTGACTCAGCGCAGCTGGCTCAGCCTGGAGGTTGACGGCGCGGAAGTCTATGTCGGCATCGCTGCGGCCGAGGCCCTGCTTGAGTACAGCGCGGAAAGCGAAGTGCTGCTGTCGGCCAGCAACGCCCTGGCGCTCGACCTGATCTGGAATGGTCAGCGGCAGGGGCAGATCGGCGAGCGCGGCCAGCGGGTGGACATCCGCTTTACGGCGGATACGGCGGTCGTGAGTTTGGGGCCGGCCAGCGACCTCGCCAGCGAAACGCCAACGGCGACCGCTACCGCGGAAGCAGTCGTAGAAGCAATCGAGCAGGAGGTTGTGCCCGAGACCGAGGCTACGCCGACAGCGATAATCGAAGCGACACTGGCGCCGACAGTGACGCCAATTGCCACTAATCCGCCGACGGCTCAACCAACGGTAACGCCGCTGCCGACCGAGATCGTGGTTCCCAGCGCAACAGCGACCGCAACCGAGCAACCGGACCCGACGGCAATTCTTCCGCCGCGGGTGACGCAGGCGGGTTTGCCGCCGACGAAGGAGGGATCGTGACAAAAGCCGCGAAGGCATCGCGCAACGATAAGTACTACCTGCTCAGCCTGGGCTGCGCCAAGAACACGGTCGACAGCGAGAGCATGGCGCAAATCCTCAACACGAGCGGCATGCGCGGCGTGGGCGATCCCGAAGCCGCCGAGGTGCTGATCGTCAATACCTGCGGCTTCATCAACGCCGCCAAAGAGGAGTCGGTCGAGGCGCTGCGCGAGCTGGTGGCGATCAAACGCGGCGACCAGATGGTGATCGCGGCCGGCTGCCTGTCGCAGCGCTACGGCGATACTCTGGTGCAAGACGTGCCCGGCCTGGACGGCGTCATCGGCACGCGGCGCTGGATGGACATCTTCGACCTCATCACGCGTCTACGTGAACGAAAGCACCCGAACCCGCTCTATCACCTGCCGGACGAAGCCAAGGTGGTCGGGCTGGATGAGCGCGGCGTTTTGCGCGCCAGCCTGCAAGGCGCGTCCGCCTATCTCAAGATCGCTGACGGCTGCCGGCGGCCCTGCGCCTTCTGCGCCATCCCGCGCATCAAGGGCACGGCTGTCAGCCGGCCGCTGGATTCGATCGCCGCGGAAGCCGCCCGACTGCAAGAATTGGGCGTGCGCGAGGTCATGTTGATCGCGCAGGACAGCACTGACTACGGTTACGATTTGGGCATGAAAGATGGCCTGGCGCATCTGCTGGACGCCATCGTGGCGGCGGCGCCGGATATCCCCTGGCTGCGCATCATGTATGCCTACCCTGGCTACGTGACGCCGCGGCTCATCGAAACGATGGCCCGGCATGAACAGATTCTGCCCTATCTGGATATTCCGCTGCAGCATGGCCATCGCGAGACGCTGAAACGGATGAAGCGGCCGGCGAAAGTCGAATGGGTTTACGACACGATCGGTAAGCTGCGCGAAGCCATGCCCGAGCTGGCGGTGCGCACGACCTTCATCGTGGGTTATCCCGGCGAAACCGAAGAAGAATTCCAGGGACTGCTGCAGATGGCAGGCGACCTGGAGTTCGACCGCGTGGGCGCATTTCAGTACAGTTACGAGCTGGGCACGCCGAGCGCCGCGCTGCCCAACCACGTCGATGACGACATCAAACAGGAGCGCTACGAACGCTTGATGCAACTGCAGAGCGCGATCAGCCTGAAGAAGAATCAGGCGCTTGTGGGCAAGACGCTAGACATCCTGGTCGAAGGGTATGGCGCGGGCGAAGACGACAGCGGCGCTGACACCGGCGATGTCATCAGCCTGGGCCGCAGTTACCGCGACGCGCCGGAGATCGATGGCTATGTATTGGTCGAGGGCGAGCTGCCGGTTGGCGAGATCGTGCCCGTGCGGGTGACGGGCGCGACGACTTACGACTTAATCGCCACGGTTGATTCGACGGCGCCCCTCGTGATCGAAGCCGGCCGCGTTTACGGCGCGGGCATGATCGACATCGGCGACTTGGCCTGAGTCGGACGCTCAGCTCGTCTTCACACCCAGCGCGATGCCATCGCCGACTTCAATGATGGTGCTGTCGAATTGTGGGTGTTCCGCCAGCGTGCGGTTGAAGGCCACCATGGCCTGGTCATCTGCAGTTTTTGGATCAAAGATATTGCCGCCCCAAAAGGCATTGTCGGCCACCACCGCGCCACCGACCTTCAGATTGTCCGCCGCCCAAGCCAGATAGTTGTGATAGTTGCCCTTGTCGGCATCGATAAACATCAAGTCGTAGGGCGCGTCTTTCGCCAGGCTAGGCAGCACCTACACGCCCGCGCCCTGCAATACCTTCACTTTGTCGGCCAGCCCGGCGCGCTCAAAATGCGCGCGCGCCACTTCGGCGTGGACGCTGCTCACTTCGATTGTGATCAGCTGGCCGCGCGCCGGCAGAGCCCGGGCGATGCAGATGCCGCTGTAACCGGCCAGCGTGCCGACCTCGACAACGCGTTCGGCGCCGGAGAGCCGCACAAGCAACTGCAGCAGCTTGGCTTCATTGGTCTCGAGGCTGATTTGCGGCAGGCCGCGGGCGGCAGTCTGCTGGCGCACGTAGCGCAGGGTGGCGTCCTCGCGGGCGAAAAGCTCTCTGACGTATTGGTTAAGACGCTGCGATAGTGATTCAGCCATGCTTATTCTCCGGTCTCGGGCAGATCATCCTGGGCTACTTTATCAAAGCGCTGCCGCAGCTTCTGGGGCGGCTTGTCGCGAAATATGGCGAAGTGATCCAGATCGCGCGCGACATAGGAATCTGGAAAGTACTTGCGTGCTTCTGCGATAACTTCTTGCTCGCGATAACGGCGCGAAACATGCGTCAAGAACAAGAATTTCACATCCCCTTCCAGGGCCAGGTCAGCCGCCTGCCGCGCTGTGATATGCCCTACCTGCCGCGCTATATCGGCGTCCCGATCGAGGAATGTCGACTCGATCACCAGCGCGTCGGCGCCGGCTACGGCTTCGTGAATATCGTCCGTGCGGGCCAGATCGCCGGTGATGACGACTTTCGCCCCGCGGACCTGCTCGCCAAGTACCTCGTCGGGATGTATCACCCGGCCATCGCTGAGCGCCACCGTCTCTCCGGCGACCAGCCGGCTGCGCTCGGGCCCGGATGGTACGCCTAGCGCCTCGGCCACTTCGACGAGGAAAGGACGGCGCGATTCTTCTTCGAAAATATAGCCGTAGCACTCGCGACCGCGGTGAGATACGGGAAAGGCGCGGACGGAGAATCGACGGCCCTGGTACAAAGTTTGGCCAGGCCGCGTGCGATTGAAATAGATGGGTACGGGCGGCGTCTCGCGGCGGAATATGACCTGGTGTACCAGCGACTGTACGCGCTCTATAGCCGGCAGGCCGCCCCAAATGTGAATTTCCTCCAGCGCTTCCCAGCGGCCGTACGTGGACAGCAAGCCACCCAAACCCAGCATATGATCAAGATGGGCATGGGTGAGGAAAATGTGGTCGAGGCGTTTGAATCCGATGCCGCTGCGCAGGATTTGGCGCTGCGTGCCCTCGCCGCAGTCCACCAGAAAACGCTGCTCGTCCGCCAATACGGCGAGCGCCGGCAGCCCACGGTATATGGAGGGCGCCGAGGCCGAGGTACCCAGGAATACCAGCTCGAACATCAGCCGCCGCTCTGCTCGTCGGAGGGTTCCGGCGCTAGTACCTGGATGCTATACAGAAAGATTCTGTCGCCGCGTTCTTCGTCGCCATCGAGCACGGGCAGTCGTTTCAGATCGGCCTGCCGATAGGCGCCGACGGAAACATGGAGTTCGCCCGGCAAGGCTTCAGCCGGCAACTGCACCGTGGTCACTTGAATGAATACGTCGCGGTCCTGCATCAGCACCGGATTGACAAAGAGCACGTCACGGATGCCAATGGGTGTGACCGGGCTGGACAGAACGTGGGTCAGCAGCGTCAGGTCGGGTAGCAATTCGCCTTCCGCCCGCCAATACGTGATGACTTCAACCGTGTCGCCCGGCGCGTATTCTCGCTGCACATTCGGTTCGTATCCGAGAAATGTCAGATTGCCGCCCAAGCGGATTGGCGGGGCGATGGGCTCGGGCTCGCTGACTTCCGGCGCATAGGAGACCGGGGCGGTGGTGGTCAACTCGCCGGCGCGCTGGGCCAGCAAATCGGTCGAGTCCAATTCGAGGATACTTCCGCGCGGCAAATCGCCTGCTACCGCTTGGCCCGTGGACAACCACTCCTGAAGATACGGGTGGACATTATCACGCGTTTGCTCATTGAAGAAGACGATTCGCTGCCGTTCACCGCCGTTCGTCAGCAGCAGACTGCGAGCGCAATTCGCCTCGTGGTATTCCAGGTTGGACCGATTCATCATTAGCCGGGTCTTGTCGATTTCGATAAGCGCAGACTCCGGCTGAGAAGAATCCCACAAGGGATTACAAAGCACAACCGGCGTCTCGTCGGCGGAGACATCGAGATAATGCGCGATCTGCCCCAGGTCGCCATTGACCAGGGGCATCACAGCTTCATTATCGCGCCAATCAACAAAGAAATCTTGCCAGGTCCAAACCAGGTTCAAGCCGAGCAGAGCCAGCACGCCGGCTACCGCGAGCCGGCGAAAGACGACATCCACAAATACGCGCGAACGAATGAGAGAATAGAAGCCCATGCCGAAGAAGATCGACAGCTGCGGGAATATCACGCTCATACGCGCAAAATTAGGGCTGTTTTCCACGATGAAGGCGGCCGGCAGCGTCAGAAAGAACATGAGCAACAGCAGCATGAAGCGAGGTCGATGACGGCGTAGGATGCAAATGAAGAAGCCGGCTAGCATAAAGAGGCCGCTAAAGATATCGGTCAGCGGACGACCTGGCAGGTTGTGGAGCGGGTCCGCGTCGCCGGTATGAATGACGGCAATTAACCCATCCACAATCGACCGGATCAAGCCATCGCTGTAATGCGACAGAATGCGCTGGCCGGCGGAATACTGTGGCAGATTGATGCTCGATATGACATAGGGCATGCTGATGATGAGCATCAGCAGAATGGCGAAACCCGTGTAACTGCGGCGCTGCCGAAACATGACATGGCGCACGAAGACCAGGTGCGAAATGTAGACCATTGCGCCCAGAACGATAAACAGGCTGGAGGGGTGCAGGTAGAAGCCGATGCCGAGCAAGGCGCCCAGGGCGGCAAAGGAAACGACATTGGAGGTTACAACGCGAGTGCGGCGATAGACGGGCAGCGAGCGCGCCAGGGCCAACATGGTGGCTGCTACCAGAAACAGAACGGCCGCGTCGCTTGAGACGGTGCGGGATAACAATATCGCGCTCATGTTGACGGAAAGCAGACCGGCGGCCAGGACACCTATGATGGGATTGAAGAGATGGTGCCCAAGCGTATAAATGATCGCTACTGACAGTACGCCCAGCCACACAGACAATATGCGAAAGCCGATCGTGCCCTCGCCGACGAAGCTGGTGACGAAAGCGGCCAGGACGTGGTACAGGCCTTCTCTGCCGCCATCTTCGCCTGGGAAGAAAACGTAGATGTCACCCTGCCGCACATTGTCCACCAGCCGAATATTGATGATTTCGTCGTCGCTGAATCCTTGAGGAAGGTGTGACAGGTCAATAATGCGCAGTGCGGATGCCAGCAGAAGAAGCACGACGACGAAGAGATAACTCATCCTGCTCGTCATCAGGACGTGACCCCTGACTAAATTGATCAATGTTGATTGGGTCGTCATGGTGTCAGCGAGTATCCATCATATGCCAACTATTTTGCGCGCTTACGGGATGGTCAAGACAAATCGACGTAGGCCTGAGAAGCATTGGCAACTGAGCTACAACGATGCGAACATTGTAGTATAGAAGCGGACAATTGAGCTGCTTAATTCGGACAAATCGGCGCCTTGACCCGGCCTTCGGCGACCGGGCTGTCCGATTCGCGTTCGGGAATAACAAAGGCGCCACAAACTTTGCGCATATTGGCCACCGTATAGAAGGCGTCCCGCGGGATACCCGTATCCGGTGCGACGATCGACCACCAGTACTCCTCGTCTGCCTGCCGCCATGACGCGTCGGGCAAATAAATCAGCACCATCAGGCCGACCCAGGGGCGCCAGTTGGCGATGGCGTACTCGTAGGCGCGCTGCAACATTTCGGCTTGCTGCGCCTCGGTCACGCTGAACCACTTGTAATCGGGATTGATCTGCTCCGTCGTATAGCCAAATTCCATGATGGCCATCTGTCGCTCGGCGTCATCGTGGCTGAGCATGATCTTGCGTAAGTCTTCGACGCGGCGAAAGGTAAACCAGCGCTGCAGGGCTTCGTCGCTGTCCGGGCTGATCTCGGGCGCGGAGTAACCCGGCGCGTGAACGCCGACCAGGTCAATATGCTGCTGGAAGCCGTTGCGGTACATGTGGTCGAGGTAGATATCATCGGGCAGGGCCTTTTCGTCATTGTTGCCGGTAGGCGCCAGCCCGGCCGATATCAAGACGGCGGCGGGATCGGCAGCGCGAATCGCTTCGCTGCACGCGGCCAACACCTTGACGTAGCCGGCGGGGTCGGGCGGTTTATCGCCCCATTCTCGGCTGAGGTTAGGCTCGTTCCAGATCTGATAGGCGGCGACCTTGCCTTGATAGCGCTCTGCGACGCTGGAGCAGTACTTTGCCCAGCGCGATATATCCTCGGCCGGCGCGTCATGCGCAAGGCCCTGGCCGGATGCGCGCGCCCAGCTAGGGACCTGCCCCAGCCTTACGATGATGCCCAAATCGCGCCGCGCGAGCTCTCGGAAGATGCGATCCGATTGCGTCCAATCCCAGACACCCGGCTGCGGCTCTAGGTCACGCCAGGCGAAGGTCTGCTTGACATGGCTGAAAGACAGCAATCGAACCCAATCCAGATGCTTGCCGGCGTCGCCATTGTCCCACCAGAGGAAGGCCTGTATGCCATAGGTTAGCGAGGGAAAGGGCGCGTTGGCTATTGAGGCGGCATTGAAGGGATCGTCAATTGATGCGGATTGGCGCAGGTAAGTGACAGCAACTGCCGCCAATACGAGCGCCACAATTGCTACAACGACGATGATTCGGCGAGTGTGGACCCGCATTTTTTATTGTCCCGCGCGCGCCAGATAGTCTTGCTGCCAATCTCTGATGGCGTCGTATGCCGGGCGAAACTTAAAACCCGGACCGATCAGTGAATAGGGAACATTATCGTTTGTTATGTCATATCCTGCTTGAGGGCCGTAGTTGAAATTCCAGATGAAAGCGAGCCAGACGAAGCCCCATTCCTCCATATTGCTCATCGCCTTGCGTAGCCACTCGGCCTGCTCAGCAAGCGTATTGTCAAGCGCAAATTCAAAACCGGCGCGGGCGCCTTCCAGGTCTTCCACTGATGCCCAACCGAATTCAGTCACGCAGAGTTTGGTAGTTTTCCCCGCCAGCCGAATCGTGTTGGCGTAGCCCTCAAGGGTGCTGCGGAAGCTCCAGCTCGGGTGCGGGTTCTCGAAGGGACCGCGAAATACGGCCTCGGCGTCATCCGGAATCTGGTCGTAGCGATGGTCGGGGCCGATGTTGTAGCCATTGTGGTGCGCGCCGATGCAATCCGCCCAGTCCAGCACACCGGCGTCGATCAGCTGTTGCAGATAGGCAAGGTCGTCAGTCGCGCTAACGCCGTCGCTAGCGCCCGTCGGCGCCAGCCCGCCGCTAATCACGATGATGCCGGGCTCAATGGCTTTTATGACGTCATAAGTGGCACGCAGAAGCTCAACGTAGTTTTCGGCGCTTAGGCCATGATTGGACGTCCACTCACGGTCGATGTTTTGCTCATGCCAGACTTCAATGGCGTGAATGCGCCCGGGATAGCGCCTGACGATCTTCGCGACGAAGTCGGCATAGGAATGCGGATCGGCCGGGGGACCTTCCCGGCCCAGGACCGCCCCCGGTTCGCGCGCCCAATCCGGCGCCGTGACCACCGACAGCAGCAGCTTGGCCTCGAAACGCTGGGCGCTGGGCATGATAAAGTCGAGCACGCTCCAGTCGATCTCGCCGGGTTGGGATTCCATCGACTTCCAGCGCACCTGATGCTTAATCCAGCGCAGCCCCAAGTCGTCAGTGACGGATTTGTAGTAATTGTCCTGGTTTTCGTAATTGAAGTCGGGCGACTGCTCCACCTGGATACCGACCTGATAACGCATTACATCGACGGGGAATGCCGTCGGCATTGGCGTTGCGGTCGGCGCCATGATGAGCGTCGGTTCGCCGTCCGCGATTTCTAGCGAGACAAAGGGCGTTGGGCTTGGCGGCGCTGATGTGAGTGTGAAAGTCGGCAAGGGCGAAGCGCTGGGCAAGACGACCAGCGCTTCGGTCTCGGCTGGCGCTTCGGGCTCATCAAGCGGTAGCGGATTGCTCGAAGTCGGATCCGATTCTTCCGGATTGTAGGTGAAATAAACAGCAAGAAATGTCGCCAAACACACCAGGGCAGTGATGGCGAGCCAGGCGATGACAAAGCCGCGAATCTGCTTGAAGACCGTCTTGGTTACCACGTACGCTCCACGCTCGCTTATACACGAGAGTACAACAGAATGCGCCTCAGCGGGAGTCTGGCCGGCGCGATCACCTGGCCGCCGCCAGCGTATTGCAGGCCGGGCAGGAGCCGTCGGGGCGCACAATCGCGTAACCCGCCTGGGGATCGGCGTCGTACTGCGTGAAATCGATATTCCAGACGATCAGCAGCCGCACCTGCCCGCTCTGAGACGCCAGCGCGGCCGCCTGCGCCAGCCAAGTCGCCTGCTGCTGCAGCGTGACATTCTGGGCCCAGCTGAAATATTCCGGCAGGTTGGGCAGCCCCTCCGATGTGACGTAGCCCAACTCCGTGAAACAAATTGGACGGCGCGTGATGCTGATATAGCCGTGCAGCATGCCGTAGAAGTAGCGCGTGTAATAATTGTCGCCGCGCGGGTCGCCGCTGGTTTGGCTGGGCGGGACGATGCCTTCGTTGTAGTGGGCGCCAACGCAGTCGAGGTGATTCAGCCCGCCGCCTTCCACCATCTGGCGCAGCCAGCGATTGTCGGGCATGACGCGGTCCGGCCGGTCCGAAACGCCGGTGGGCGCGGGCGCTGCGCTGATGACCATGGTGGCCGGATTAACCTGCTTGATCTTCCGATAGGCCATGGCCAGCATCTCTGCGTATGCCAGGCCGCTGATTTGGCCGCGCGGCCATTCGCGATCGAGGTTGGGCTCGTTCCAGACTTCGATGGCATCCGCGCCTTGGCCGGCAATCCGCTGCAGCCAGTCCGTGTACGAATTGATGTATGCCTGGCCGCCCCGCGCCAATTCATTGGGATCGCCGACTGTGCCGATGAGAATCTTGAAACCGTGACTGTGCGCGGTGGAGATGACGGGAGCGGCATCTTGCGGTCCGTTCCAACTGAAGCGCACCTGCTTTTTCATCCAGGTCATACCGGCCTGCCGCATGGGCCCGATTGCTCGCGGGCTGCCGGTATCCGTGACGTGGCCACCGATTTCTATGCGAATGCTGCCGGGCGGCGGTGGCGCGCTGTCAATGCTGCCGCCGGATGTATTGCTGGGCGCGGCCACAACGACGCGTGGAACGGGCGTCGGCGTGGGAGTCGGAGTCGGAGTGGGCGTGGGCGTCGGCTCGAACAGCGGCAGTACGGCGCCACCCCGACCGCTGATAGGGCCGCCCCCGCCTATGACCGACCAGTTGACGGCGTAATTGCCGTCGGGCGCTTGCAGCGTTAATACCAGGGCCTCGTCCAGCTGAGTGTCGATTTGATCGAGCGGGCCGTCGGCCGCGTCTATCGACCAGCGGGCGACGAACTCGCTCGGGTCGGGCGAGGTGGGCTGCGACGACTTGTAGCTCATGATCGTCTCTATCAGGGGCGTACTGCTGTCGACCGCCAGCAAGTCGCCAAAAGCCACGCCGGCAATGGCGAAAGGAAAAGTCTGCTCCAGGCGATGTCGCAGGGCCGCGGCGTCAGTCAGCCAGGTTCGCGCTACCGGCGCGCCGCTCTGGTCAATGTAGTCCAGGTATGAAGTCTGGGCGCCCGCGTCGAAGCCGGAACGCAGGCGATAGCCGCTTAGCGAGGCGCGGACCACGGTTCCTGGTTCGATTGAGCCGGTCTCGCTGATATCGTCAGCCTGCAGGATTACATCGCCGGCCGGCGCGAAAGCACTGTGCCAGTCCGTTGCGCTCAGCACGCCGTCGACTTCCCGCTGGGAGCTGGCGCTGAGACTGAGCAGCAGCTTGCGGCCGTCGACTGCACCCGTGGCAGCGCGCAGCAATTGCTCAAGATTTCCGGCTCCGCCCACTGTGAAGTCTTGTGGATGCAGTATGGTATCCAGTATGACAAAATCGACCGCCGCGCCAATCCGCCGCCAATCGTAGACGCCTCCCTGCCACTCGCCCTCGGCGCTGCGTTCAGCCTGCACGACGACGCCCAACAGGCCGCCTTCCTGCGACAGACTTGCGCCCAGCTCGGTGACAAATTGTGCGAAACTCTCGCGATACTCAACCGAAAAGCCGCGGTAATCAATGACGACGCCAGCGAATCCGTTGTTGTCTTCCATCCGGAATATCTGCCCGATATGCCGCCGGCGCAACGCGGGATTTCCCAGGATCGTTTCGACCGTGGTTGTGTCGAGTGCTTGAGGATCGAGAAAATTGCGGATCAGCGGCATATACAGGTAATTGGATTCAGGGTCGCCGCCGGGCGCCAGACTGCCAACCAAGCCGCCCTGCTCGCTCGGCCGCAAGCCGGCGGGGCTCAAGATGCTCGCTGCGCCGACGACATCGTCCTTAAGATCGTGACTGACTTCTTGCGCTACCAGCACGATGGGCGCGGCAGGCTTACGTTCAAAGAGCGCAAATGCCATTGGCGCGAAGTCGGTCGTTCCAGCAAAGACTTCACCGGAGCGCGCAGAGAGAATGAAGCGCCAGGAGTCGCCATCCCAGCCGCGCAGCGACAGGCGGTTAGAGTCGGCAGCATGTCTGAGTTCGATGCTCAGCGATGCCGGTGGCGTACCGCGCGAGTCGAGAATGTACACGGCGCTTTTCAGCGTGTAACCCGTGGGCAGGGCGCTGCGAGCGGCGGGCAGTGGATGTTCCGGGCTTTGGCCGCGGAATTCCGCTGCAGAAAGTCGCGTGATCTTAAGCGCGTAGTCGGTAGCGGCCGTATCGACCGGCAGAATCAGGCGCAGTTGCGACCCGTAAGTCAGGATGGGCGAACCGGCGTTGAGGGCTGTGTAGGATCTCGCCAGCAGCCGATCCGGCAGGTCAATCGGCGGAAGAAAAAGCGCAAGCGCCGTCAAAGCTGTTGCGATAAGAATGGACGAGCAGCCAATGAGCCAGCAGCCGCTGCGGCGGCGTCTTTGCGGTGGAAGTGGCGGGTCGGCGGTCATAGCGCTAGACGGACAACTGCTCCGGCCCGCCCTTGGCGCTGCTGACCGCATTCGCGAGGATTCGCGCCCGGCTGCGCAGCCGCGATTTCGACCAGGTTCCATCGCCCACCAGCCAGCCGCCCATGCCGCAAGCGACCGCGCCGGCCTGGATGAACTCGCGGGCGTTGCGGTCGTCCATGGCGCCATTGCACATGAATGTCATATGCTTGAGCGGGCCGAACATGGCGCTGAAATAGTCGATGCCGAGCGCGCCGATGGGAAAGAGCTTCAGCAGTCGGACGCCCATATCCCAGGCAGCCACCGCCTCGGAGGGAGTGGCCACGCCCGGGCCCATAAGAACGCCGCGATCAAGGACGGCCGCGACGATTTCCGGTTGGAAGGCGGGAGACACAACAAAGTCGGCGCCGGCATCGAGTACCGCTTTCGCCGAATCCAAATCGAGGACCGTGCCCATGCCGACGCAAACCGCCGCGCCAAATTCGTCTTTGACGGCTCGCATGGCCGCGATCGGCTCTTCCGAATTCATCATCATCTCAAAGACATGAATGCCTTCGTTGAGCAGCACCTCACTGACGCGCAGCGCGACATCCGGCGGAAAGGCGCCGCGCATACCCGCTATAATGCCGCTGGATTCGATGGCGCTCAGCGCGTCGTCAGCCTTCATCACCGCGCCCTCTCTCCTGATGCTATAATTCACTTTGCGGATGCTGTTTTATCATAGTGTTTGCAGCGCCATTTGCCAATGAAGGAAAGTGACCCTGTGAAGATTCTGATCGCCGCGGGCGCATTCAAACAGAGCTTGACCGCCGCCGAAGCCTGCGCCGCCATAAAGACGGGCCTGCAGCAGTCGGGTCTCGGCGCGGACCTGGAGCAGATGCCGATAGCCGACGGCGGCAACGGGACGCTGGACGCCTTCCTGGCAGCCGGCGGGGAACGTGTTACGACGCCCGTTCTTGATCCGCTTGGTCGGCCGATACAAGCCGAATACGGGCTGCTTGACGACGGCAGAACGGCAGTCATTGAGATGGCGCTGGCATCCGGGCTGGAGCTGCTGGCGCCGGACGAGCTGAACCCGATGACCGCCTCGACTTATGGGACCGGGCAGCTGATGGCGGAAGCGCTGGAGCGTGGCGTTGAACGGATTATCATCGGCATGGGCGGCAGCGCGACGGTGGACGGCGGCATGGGCTGCCTGCAAGCCCTGGGTCTGCGGCTGCTGGATGAGCGCGGAAAAGAAGTGGCGGCGGGTGGCGCGGGACTGGCGCAGATCGCGACTTTCGACGCGAGCGGCTTGGACCCACGCTGGGGGCAGGCGCGGATCGTCATCGCCTCGGATGTTGAGAATCCCACGCTTGGCGAAGAGGGCGCGGCGCGGATTTTCGGCCCGCAGAAGGGCGCAGACGCGGCAATGGTTGAGCAGCTTGAGCGCAATTTGACGCACTGCTTCACCCGCCTCTACGAGCAGCGCGGCGTTGATGTGCGGGCCATCAAGGGCGGCGGGGCGGCTGGCGCATTCGCAGCCGGTCTGATGGCATTCTTGTCTTGCGAGATCGTATCCGGCATTGATCTGGTGCTGGCGCAGAACCGCTTCGAGCACAAGCTGGCGGGGGCGTCGTTGGTGATCACGGGTGAGGGCCAGATCGACGCGCAGACCCTGGGCGGCAAGGGGCCGCTCGGTGTGGCGAAGTTAGCGGCGGCGCAAGGCCTGCCGACGATAGCCATCGTGGGCGGGCTGAACATCGACGACGCGCAATTGCACGCCGCCGGCGTCCAAGCCGCTTTCTCCATCGTCGACAAGCCCATGCCCCTGCAAACGGCGCTGGACGATGCGGCCGATTTGCTACGGCGCGCGGCGCTGCGGCTGGGCTATGTGCTGAAACTGTCACAGCGGACGCGCTAGGGCGCCAATGCGAGCGCAAGTTTGGCGCGGTTTCGTCTACCATCTGCCAAAAACCTGCCCTAGAATGCCCGCAGAAAGGGGCGCTTGATGCGGCGCATCGTACTCAAATTGGGCACCAGCGTGCTTACCAAGGGCACCGAGCGGCTGAATCGCCAGCGCATGCTGGAATTGGTGCAGCAGGTGGCTGAATTGCATGAAGCCGGCCACGAGCTCATCGTGGTCTCGTCCGGCGCGCAGACGGCCGGCCGCGAACGCCTGGACTACCCTGATTTAGGCAAGTCCGTGCCCGCCAAGCAAATGCTGAGCGCGGTGGGCCAGAGCCACCTGATGCGCGTGTATCAAGACCTTTTCGACATCTTCGCCATCAGCGCGGCGCAAATCTTGCTGACGCGCGATGACCTCAGCGACCGGGTCCGCTACCTCAATGCGCGCGACACTCTCGACACGCTGATTGAGCAGCAGATCATCCCGATTGTGAACGAGAATGACACCATCGCTACCGAAGAAATCCGCGTGGGCGACAACGACAACCTATCGGCATTAGTCGCAAGCGTCGTAGACGCCGACCTCTTGATAATCCTGACTGACCAGCCCGGCATCTTCACCGATGATCCGCGCAAGAATCCCGGCGCGGCGCTGATTCAGAATGTGGCGCAGATTTCCGACGATTTATTTGATATCGCCGGCGGCGCCGGCAGCAGCGTGGGCACGGGCGGCATGGTAACCAAAGTGCAGGCCGCGCAGATCGCCAGCCGCAGCGGCATCAAGACGGTAATCGCCAGCGGCAGTGAACGCCTGGTGGTCAGCCGCATCGTCGATGGCGAGCAGATTGGCACCACCATCGAGCCGGCGCACAACCGCTCCGACAGTCGCAAGCGTTGGCTGCTCACCGACCGCACGCAGGGTACGCTGGTCGTAGACGGCGGAGCGGCGAGAGTCCTGCTTAAAGGCGGCGCGAGCTTGCTGCCGGTTGGCATTCGCGAGGTGAAAGGCGACTTCGAGCGCGGCGCGACTCTGTCCGTGTTGTCGCCTGAGGGCCGCGAGATCGCCCACGGCCTGAGCAACTACAAGAGCGATGATCTGCGCCAGCTCTGCGGCCGGAAGTCCAGCGAAATCGTGGCCATCCTCGGCTACAGTTACGGCGATGCGGCCCTGCATCGAAACAACCTGGCGTTGCTGTAACGCGGGATTGCGGTAGGATCACGGCGCTGCTGCCGCACTGAGACGACGCGCTCGGCTGGCAAGCCGAGCCCCGGCCAGATAGATCCAGTACATGATGAACAACACCAGATACTCAATGAGCGGGATGCGCAATACTTCGTTGACTTGATAGGGCTCGCGCATGACCAGGTAGACGTAGAGCATCAGCAGCAGGAATGAGCCGTAGAACAGTTGCCTCGCCCAGGGCTTCAGCCCCAAGCCGTGCATCTGAGTGATGAGGAATATGGCAGCGAAGCCGAAAAAGAACATCGGCCAAATGTCGCTGCCTTGATTCAGCGCGACTTGGAAAGCATGGGGCAGCACCAGGATTTCCAGCAGAAACATCCAGCGCTTGTTCAGATGGACGCGCAGGAACATCAGCGAGCCCTGCGTCATCACTAGAATGACATGGATAAAGCCGATCAGATGGCCCCAGGTCGGGACCATCGGATGAAACCAAAAGGTGTAGATCACGGCGAAGCTGAAGAAATAGCCGTGGTATTTGCGCAGCCCGTCGGTAAAGGCTTTGCGGAAGCCGACTTTCTTGCCGAAGAAAAGCCCCCGCCGCTGATTTTCCATGCCCAATATGACAATGAGCATGAGCGCGACGGCAAACTGTGCTGTCCAACTGGGCAAGTCCTGCGCGATAGCATCGTAGAATAACATGGACTGCAAGTAATGCAGGATGATGAAAATCAGATTAATGGCCAGCGCCCAGACATTTACCGGTCGCAGCTTGTCTCCGTAGTCGCGCTTGCTGTAGCGCGATTGGGCGTAATATATCGTGCCCCAGATTAGCAGCTGATGCAGCGCGAATCCCAACCAGGCGGTAAGCTGTCCCCAGGCTGTCTGCTCCGCCAGCTGCCATTCGTAGACCAGCGGATCTTCCGGCAGCGGGATGACTTCAAATTGGCTAAGGACGCCGCCCATGGCGACTATGGCAGCGCAAAGCAGCAGGGAGAAGATCAGACTCCAGTTGACAATTTGCGCGCCGGTAAGTCGTGACAAATGCATTTGGCTAGCTCCTGCAGGGCTCGCTTGGCGGCTATAATTAATGATAGTCCCCAATCCCCAAGAAAGAAGATGAGGAAGTAAATACGCCGATGTGACTCGATCTGAACTGTGCGATCTATACTACCCTGCTGAGACGAGATAGATGTTGGTCAGAGCGAATCACAATTGTAGCCGTTGCAATTTGGATGCTGGTATAGTACATCTCATGGGATTGAAGGCGGTTAAGGAAGCGCGAACGATGGAAGCTGTTTTGGAAGCGATTGACTTGAAGCGGATGGGTAAACAGGCGAAGGCAGCCGCAGCGATCCTTGCGCAGAAGTCCACTGCCGAGAAGAACGCGGTGATTTGCGCCATAGCCGATTCGCTGGAAGCGAATACGCCGGCGATACTTGCGGCCAATCAGCGAGATCTGGATTTGGCGGCGCAGAATGGAATGGATCCGATCTGGATCCGCGACCGCATCGCCCTGGAGCGCAGGATGCCCGGCATCATCGCTGATGTGCGCAAAGTCGCTGAGCTGCCGGATCCGGTCGGCGATGTCTTGCTCGAATCGACGCTGGACAATGGCTTGCAGCTGCTGAAGCGGCGCACGCCCCTAGGTGTCCTGGGCACGATATATGAATCACGCCCGAACGTAACGGTGGATATTTCGATACTGGCGCTTAAGACCAGCAATGCCGTCATTTTGCGTGGCGGATCTGATGTGTTTAACAGCAATATGCAGCTGACTGCGGTCTTGCAGGCTGTGCTGGCGCAGCATGACTTTCCAGCAGACGCCATCCAGTACATCAGCAGCACGGATCGCCGTCACGTGAGCGAGATGCTGCGTTTGTACGAATACATCGATATGATCATCCCGCGCGGTGGCAACGGCCTGCATACCTTCTGTCGCGAAAACAGCAGCATTCCAGTGATTACTGGCGGAATCGGCGTCTGCCACATCTTCGTCGACGACAGCGCGCAGCTGGACCGGGTATTGCCGGTTCTGGACAACGCCAAGACACAGCGACCGGCGGTCTGCAATTCGATGGAGACCTTGCTGGTGCATGAATCGGTAGCCGAGACGCTGCTGCCGCAGGTGGTGGATGCGTTGGGCGCGGCAGGCGTGGCCTTCCATGCCGACGCGCGCGCCTACGCCATTGTCGGCAGCGATGATCGCGTCGTGCCGGCGGCTGCCGAAGACTTTGATACTGAATGGTACAATTTGACGCTCAACCTGAAAGTAGTTGCCGGCGTTGACGAGGCGATCGCGCATATCGCGCGTCACGGCACGCAGCATTCCGACAGCATCCTGACCGAGACGACGGCGCATGCCGAGTGCTTTCTCAACGAGGTGGATTCGGCGGCGGTCTACTGGAACGCCAGCACGCGCTTCACCGACGGCAGCGCCATGGGCATGGGCGCGGAAGTGGCGATCAGCACGCAGAAGCTGCATGCGCGGGGACCGATGGCGCTGGAAGAATTGACTACCTATAAATGGATCGTCAAGGGCGACTATACCTCGCGGGAATAGCGGCCCGCCTGAACCACAGGCGACGAATGCCCACTTGACAGCTTTTATCCCGGCGCACGATAATGTCGGCAATCAAATACCGAATTCAAAGGCGATGACGAAGACAGTCTGCAAACGCATCGCGTGATGCCTGGCGCAGCAGGGAGCGGCCGCCAAAGACTGAAAGCAGCCGCGGCGACAGTTGCAGAATTCACTTTCGAGCCGAGGGGTGAAATGGTATAGCATGCCAGAGTAGTCCGCTCCGCCAGCCCGGCGTCACAGGGCAAATGAAGCGCAGCGCCCCTGCTTGGCGCTGAATCAGGGTGGTACCGCGGGATCTTGACGCTCTCGTCCCTGTTGGGATTGAGGGCGTTTTTTGTGGGAATCGGCGAAAACCTTGCTGGCGAAGGAGAGGCCATGACAAATTCAATTGATGAGATGCGCGAGCTTGCATTGAAAGCGCTGTCTAACATTCGCGACAGCGATGCGCTGACGGCCTGGCGCAGTCAATATCTGGGCAGAAGAGGCGCGGTGGGCAAGCTCTTCGGCACTATCGGCGGTTTGCCGCAAGACCAGCGCGCGGGCTTCGGCCAACAGGTCAACTCGCTGCAGCAGGAGCTCGACGCCGCCTATGCGGAGCGGGAAGCGCTGATTCAAGCTCAGATGCTGGCGCGCGACCTGGAAGAGGGCGAGATTGACATCAGCCTGCCGGCGCGTCCGCAAGGCCGCGGGGGATTGCACCCTTCCACGCGCACACATCGTGAATTTCAGACGATATGGGCGGATATGGGCTTCCAGGTTTACCACAGCCGCGATGTCGAAGCGGATGAATTTAACTTCACGCTGCTCAATCTGCCGCCGCATCACCCGGCGCGCGATATGCAGGATACCTTTTATACGACTGACAGCCAGGCGCTGCTGCGCACGCATACCTCGCCCGGGCAAATCCGCGCCATGCGCGAGTTCGGCGATGGCGGAAGCAAACCGATACGGGTCATTTTGCCGGGCATGTGTTATCGGCAGGAGCAGGTGACCGCCCGAAGCGAGATTCAGTTCACGCAAGTGGAGGGGCTGGCCATCGGGCGCAACATTCGTATGAGCGACCTTAAAGGCACGATCGCCGAGTTCGCCAGGCGCATGTACAACCCCAATGCCAAGGTCCGCTTTCGCGCTTCGTATTTCCCCTTTACCGAGCCGAGCATGGAAGTTGATGTCGAATGTTTTTTGTGCGGCGGAGAGGGCTGCCGCGTCTGCAAATACACCGGCTGGCTGGAGATCGCCGGCAGCGGGATGGTGCACCCGACCGTGCTGCGCAACGGCGGCTACGATCCCAGCGTATGGAGCGGATTCGCCTTCGGGATGGGGCCGGAGCGAATCACCATGCTCAAGCACGGCATCCAGGATATTCGCTATTTCTGGGGCAACGACCTGCGCTTCTTGCAGCAATTCTAGGACTCAGCAGAGCAATTGAAAGGACTCAGTAACAGATGCTTGTACCCGTTTCATGGCTAAGAGACTACGTCGACATAGACATCCCGATTGAATTGCTGGCGGAACGCCTGACGGTCGCCGGCCTGGAAGTGGCGCATATTCGTTACATAGGCGTGCCGCGGGAAGAGGCGCCGGGCGTGCGGGTGCCGCGCTCGGATCATCTCGTATGGGACCGGCAAAAGCTGCTGCTCGGGCGCATCGTCGAGGTAAAGTCGCATCCGCAGGCCGACCGGCTGGTGCTGGCAATGGTCGATTACGGCGCGGCGGTGTTGGAACAATGTGTGACCGGCGCCACGAATCTCTTCCGCTACAAGGACCAAGGCGAAATCACGCCGCCGATATGGAGCGCCTTCGCCATGGAAGGGGCCAGAGTCTGGGATGGGCATAGCGCCAAGCCGCGGCAAATGACGCTAAAAGGCAAGGAGCTGCGCGGCATATTCAACGAGAGCATGGTCTGCTCGGAGAAGGAATTGGGCATCTCCGATGAGCACGAAGGCGTCATCGTCATGGATCATGACGAGCGCTATGTTGCCGGGGCGCCCCTGGCCGATGTGCTGGGTGATGTGCTGCTGGATATCGAACTGACGCCCAACCTGGCGCGCTGCTTCAGCATGATCGGCGTCGCGCGCGAAGTCGCCGCCATCCTGGATGTCGACATGCGCTACCCGTCGTTCGACTTTCTGGCGGAAGGCGCTGCCATTGAGGGGCAAGTTGGGATCGACATACTAGAGCCGGAGCTGAATCCGCGCTTCACCTTGACGCTGCTGCGCGACGCGCAGGTCAAGCCGTCGCCTTTCTGGATGCAGCACCGCCTCAAGCTGATCGGGCAGCGTCCGCGCAACAACATCGTCGATGTGACCAACTACATCACCTTCGAGCTGGGCCAGCCCCTGCACGCCTTCGACTATGACAAGCTGGCGGAACGCGCCGGTGGCGTACCCACGATCATCACGCGCTTGCCGGATGTCGGCGAGCAATTGGAGACCCTGGATGGCGTGCAGCGCGACCTGGGCGCTGAGACTATCCTGGTCGCCGATACCGCCGGCGCTTTGAGCCTGGGCGGCGTTATCGGCGGTGGCGAGACGGAAATCAGCGAGGCAACCCGCAATGTGCTGTTGGAAGCGGCCGCCTGGAACAATATCGGCATTCGCAAAACCATCAAAGAACAGCGCGTCCACACCGAAGCCTCGGCGCGATTCAGCCGCGGCGTGCATCCCTCGCAGGCGATAATGGGCTGTGGCCGCGGGATCGAGCTGATGCGGCAATTGGCCGGCGGCCAGGTAGCCCGTGGCGTGCTGGATGACTATCCCCTGCCCCCGCCGACCGTCACGGTGGATGTAGCAATCGAGCGCGTCAACCGTTTGCTGGGCATGAATGTCACGCTGGATGAAGCCGCTGACGTGCTGCGGCGCCTCGAATTTGATGTGACGATCGAGGGTGACACAATCCGGGCTACGGCGCCTGATCACCGTCTTGACATCAGCGCCGACCCGGCCGTGGGGCAAGCCGACCTGCTTGAAGAGATCGCCCGCATCATCGGCTACGATCAAATCCCCGAAACGATCATGGCGGATGAGATGCCGCCGCAGCGCGAGAATACGGCGGTATTCATAGAAGAGAGAATCCGCGATCTTCTCGTCGGCCAGGGCTTGTATGAGGTCATCAGCTATCGCTTTACCAGCCGCGGAAGCGAAGCCATGCTCGTGCCGGAGGGCGTGGCGTCTTCGCTGCCTGATGCGCAATACGTTGAAATTGCCAATCCGGCGGCCAGCGACCGCAACGTACTACGCCAGACGCTAATGATCAATATGCTGGAGAGCGCGGTCAACAACGCCCGCTATCAGTCGGCGCAGCGGCTGTTTGAAGTGGGCAAGGTCTACCTAGGGGGAGGCGATCTGCTGCCGGAGGAACCGCTGCATTTGGGCATCTTGCTCACCGGCGCGCGCAGCCAGACTTGGTGGCAGGACGGCGCGAAAACAACGGCTATGGACTTCTTCGACATGAAGGGCATCGTTGAGAATATGCTGGCCGGGCTGCATATTGAGGATTATCGCCTGGAGCTCGGCACGCACAGCAGTTTTCATCCAGGGCGCTCGGCTGACCTCATGATCGGAAAAGAGCGCATCGGCTCTTTCGGCGAAATCCACCCGCAAGTCGCGGCGCGCTTCAAATTGACTGAAGCCAAGGTAATCTACGCCGAACTTCAGGTTGCGCCCCTGATTCAACAGCATCAGCGCTTGCACGCGATTACGCCGCTGCCGACGACGCCTGCCGTGCTGGAAGATATCGCCCTGATCGTCAGCGCGGATTTGCCGGCCGGCGAGGTTGAAACGGTGATACGACAAGCGGGAGGCCGGCTGCTGAAAGATGTCACGCTCTTTGACGTCTATTCGGGCGACCCCATCCCGGCCGGCAAAAAGAGCCTGGCCTATTCGCTGACCTATCAAGACGAGAGCCGCACTCTGACCGACAAGAACGCCGCCAAGATCCGCAAGAAGATCATCGGCGCGGCGCGTCATCGCCTCAAAGCCGAGCTGCGTTCTTGAGCGAGATCGGGACGCTGCGTCTCAGTAGCCTTTGGCGCGGTCCAATTGGTTGAGCAGGGGATCGTTTTCCAGATAGCGGCGCAGATTCTCCTTGAACACCAGTGCCGCTTTCTTGTGATAGTCGCGCGTGAAGCCGGATAAATGCGGCGTGATGATGACGTTGTCCAGATTCCATAAGGGGCTGGCGCTGGGCAGCGGCTCCTCCTCAAAGACATCGAGCGCGGCGCCGGCGATCACCCCGGCGGACAATGCCGTAATTAGCGCCTTCTCATCGACGATCGCGCCGCGAGAGACATTGACCAATACCGCCGATTCTTTCATCGCGGCGAATACTTCATCGTCTATCAGGTGCTCGGTGTCATCGGTATGCGGCGCCGTGACCACCAGGTAATCGCAATCCTTGGCCATCGACCGGATTGTTTCCGCCGGGTAGATGCGGTCCGGTATGTCGCCGGTCGGGTCGCCCAGGCCGGGCAGGGTAAAGGCGTTTGTCTCTTCGGTCCGGCTGATGTCGCGCTTGGTCGCTAGCACGGTCATGCCGATCGCCGAGCAAATGCGCGCTAATTCGCGGCCGATGCTTCCATAGCCGACGATGCCGACGGTCTGCGAATCCATGTCTATCGGCGCAAATATAGCTTGAGAATCGGCAGGCCATTCGGCCCGGCTCTGAAGATCGAAAGCGAGGCGCATCTTGTAGTTGAACATGAGCATCGTCATCAAACAGTACTGCGCCATATTGCTGGCATGGATGCCGCTAGTCGAGGTGACGACGATGTCTTCCGCCTGGACAATCGAGTGATCAATGGCGTGGTTTACTCCCGCCGTGTGCAACTGAATCCAACGTAATTTGGGCGCTTGCTCAGGCTCGGGAAAGTAGCGAGTCGTATAGAGGACCTCCGTCCTGGCCATGACATCGCGCGAGACATGGGGGAAGTGCCGTTCAACCTGCAATCGCGGTGACAACTCTCTCAAGTCGCTGAGGATATCATCGGAAAAATCCATAGCGACGGTGACCAAGACTCGTTCAGATTCTGACATTGTCAACTTCCAGGCAGCGCTGCTGGGCGTAATTCTGCATCCTTCGTCAACTGACAGGTTAGCAGGTCGCGCCAGCCCGGTCAATGCGAGCGTGGTCTGGCAGGGGGCGCCTCAATGCGCTAAGATAGCCGTAGCCAACTTGAGACCCGACAGCGGCAAACGCTGTACAGCGGCCAGCAGGAGGATTCAATGAGCGAGTGGGCAGACATTACAATCTCGCGTCATGACAAGGACAGCAGCCAGGACCTGCTCCCCGACGATGTAGAATTGAGTCGGCAGGTGTTTGTCCTTTCTGAAATTCCCCCGCCGCGCTGGGCAGAGGTATTTTGCGCAGCGATGGTTGGTTCACCCGGCAGACTAGGCAGGGCAGCGCTGGTAGAAGGTCAAGATCTGATTGTATGGGGCGGCCCCAAGTTATTCGACGAACGCGATGCCAACCACCTAAAGAAGCTGGTCGCCTACGCCAACGAGAAATACCGTGAGATTTTGCAGCCGGCAGATCTCAGCGGTTTCGACGCCTTTGGCTTGTCCTGAACGCTGTAAGATGCTTGACGCAAACTTGATTCTAGGATTCGTCGGTGGCGTCGTTGCGGTACTGGGCGCGGTGTTTACTGCGTATCGCTTGTTAGGACACTCTATCCATCGCGAGCTTGACCGGCAGGATCAGCGAATCAATAACCTCGGGACGGAGTCCGATTCTCGGAATAGAGCAGTCAATAGCCGACTGGACCGAGAAACGACTCAGCGACATCAGAACGAGAGAGAAGCTCAGGACGGACGCGCAAGCCTTAGCATGCGGATTCTGTTGCTGGAATCTGAACTTCGACGGCTTTCTGACAAGGGGCAGAACGAATAAACAGCGATATAGAGAATTGGCGAGGGAAACATGGGCTTACTGGACGGCAAAGTCGCACTCATTTTTGGCGTCGCCAACAAAAACTCCATCGGCTGGGGCATCGCGCGCGCCTTGCATCGGGAGGGCGCTTCCGTCGTCCTGAGCTATGCCATGGACCGGCTGGAGAAGCGCGTACGTCCATTGGGCGAGTCCATCGGCTGCGAGCTGATGATCCAGGCCGATGTCGGCAACGCCGCCGAGATGGACGCGGTATTCGCCGCTGTCGCAGAGAAGTACGGCAAGCTGGACGTGCTGGTGCATTCAGTGGCTTTCGCCGAGCGCGATGCGCTGGGCGGGCGCTTTGTTGATCTGCGGCGCGAGGCGCTCTTGAGCGCGATCGATATCAGCGCCGTTAGCCTGATCGAATTGGCGCGGCGCGCCGAAAGGCTAATGCCGGCGGGCGGCAGCATCATGAGCCTGACTTACAACGCCTCGCGCACGGTCGTGCCCAATTACAACGCCATGGCCGTCGCCAAAGCGGCGCTGGAAGCCATCACGATGTATCTGGCGGCCGACCTGGGCAGCAGCAAAATCCGCGTCAACGCCATCAGCGCCGGCGCCATCAAGACGCTATCGGCGGGCGGCATCACTGGTTTCCGCGATCTGCTTAAGTATGCAGAGGTGACCGCGCCCATGAAAGAACTGGTCAGCCAAGACGATGTCGGCGATTTAGCGCTTTTCCTGGCATCGGATTTGTCGCGGCGCATCACCGGCGAGGTCATCTACGTCGATGCCGGCCACAACATCATGGGCTATACGGATGTTGAAGCGCTGATGAACGAAGCCTAGAGATCTGCCGCCGCTCGCCGAAGATCCGCGAGTGGCCCCGAGGCATTATTCCATAGAGTGTGACAGTACGGTCGCCACTTCGGCATCCGTCCGCAATGACGCCCCCTGGATCGTCTGGAGGACCTGCCGCAGGGCGAAGAAGGCGATGAGCAGGCCGGCGAATCCGCAGCAGAACACCGATCCATACGCGATTGCATGTTCGCCGGAGACTATCAGCACAAGGTCACGCACTATTCCGCCGCCGGCGACGCCCGCGCCGCGCGCCAGGGTTACGCAAAGGGTCCAGAAACCCAGGAATGTCCCTGCCCGTCCATTTGGGCTCAGTTCCATCATCAAGCCCAGCGTGCCGATATTCCAGATGCCCAAGCCCACACCAAGCAGCACCAAGCCCGGCGTCACCAACTGACGCGCTTCGCCAAGAGACGACAGGGCGAATACAGCGTAAGCCAGCAGCAATAAAATGATGCCGCCGCGCGACAGATTGCCGTTGGTAAACAGCGGATGACGGCCAGCGAAGTACAGTACGACAAACGAAGCGATAATCGCCATGCCGCCCCAATATGCTGAGAAGCGGTTGGTGACATGGGCCCCCATGTCAAATAGCTGGCCCGCGAAGGGCTCCAGCACGGTGTCCTGCAAAAAGGCGAAGAGCATCGAAAGCGTGAGGTAATAGAGAAAGAAGCGCATTTTGCGGCTCCGCCATACCAAGGCGAGATCGCGGCGCAGACTAAAACGTTCATTCGATACCGATGCGCTGGCAGCAGAATGCCGTCGTTCCTCCCCCAACATTGACAGGAACCAGATCAGGGTCAGGACGCCGGCAGTCACCACAAACAAGTTCAGAACAGACTGCGCTGTGAACCCGATTGCGCCAGCGTCCGCCGAGTGCGGCAGCATGATACTAAAAAATACGCCGCCGGCCGCGAAGCCCAACAGAAGAAATGTCCAGACCAAACCGACTGCGCGGCCGCGCTGATGTTCAGCCGCTCGGTCATGAATCAGCGCCAGGAAGGTCGTGCCCGAGAGGGCGCTGCCCAGGCTGAAGAGCAGGAATGACAGGACGAGCTCAAGCCAAATGACCCAGGGAATCGCATCCGCGGCGCCGGCCTGCGCTCGGCTTACCAGCTCAGCGGTGGCGAAGCCCAGGGTCACCGTGCTGACCGCCATCATGGCCCGGCCCAGCCAGATCCAAACCAGCCTGCGGTAGCCGCCAACTGTGTGGGTATCCGAGTAGCGGCCGGCGAGCACGCCCAGTGGCGCGAGGAAATAACGCAGGCCGGTCAATAGCCCGACGAATGCCGCGCTAAAGCCCAGATCAGCCACCATGATCCGATTCCAGACACCGGTTGCCAAGACGTCCACCATGCCCGATCCCAGATGGAAAAGCGCAAGTTTTAAGTTCCGGCCCGTGCTAAGGTTGGCGCTGCGGGACTGTTTCACTAGTATTATTCTTTAGGTTTTTGTAGATTTCCGGCGCAAATTATACAGGTTATCAGCGCGCTGTCAATGCGCCATACCAAGAAATCATTAGAAATTGTGATATACTGAAAATGGCTTTTATCAACTACGAAAGTGAGGTTCAGATGTTCCAGCATCGCCCGTTCAATAAGATTGTTGTGCCGACCGATGGCTCCGCCTGGAGCGAACGCGCTATACCCTATGCGGTGGATTTCGCGCGCATAGGCGGCGGCGAAGTCATCTTGTTGCACATATTTACGCCTCCAATGCACGAATTTGTCGATTCGCTGGCCATCGCCGGAGAATATGAATTGGCGAATCGGATTCGGGAGGAGATCAAGCAGCATCTGCTCGGCCTGCGTAATGAAGTGCGGGAAACCGGGGTGGAATGTCGCTTGCATATTATTGACGCGGTGGGCGTCGGTCAACATATCATCGATTACATTGAGACAGAAAAAGCCGATCTGGCGGTGATGACCACGCATGGCCATTCCGGCTTGGCGCGATTGGTCTTCGGCAGTGTCGCCAACAAGGTCATGCACGATGTAAACGTGCCGGTTCTGGTGATCCGGCCGGATCTGGAGTGATTCAGCAGCGCCTTGGAGTCCGCTGGCCGAGTACAGCGAATTCCATCACAGCAATATCTCATCAAAGGGTGGCAGGCGCCGGGATACCCAGTTCACAATGACGCGCACCGCCTGCCGCGCTTTTGCTTTTTCTGACGGCGACAAGCCAAGCTGAGCGAATTCGTCCTCATCCAGCAGAAGCGTTTTGCCGTCAGGAAAGACGAAGACATCCAGCTCCAGGTCGTCCGCCGTCACGCTGGCCTCTGCGATAATTGGCGGCCGCGTGATATTGCAGTACCAACCCTTCAGCGCCAGCGTCTCGCCGTCTTGTACGCGGAAAATGTTGAACCACTGTACGGCGTAGAACCACTCGCGGAAGCGGTCTCCGCGCCGCAGACGGACGTAACCCAGGTCGCGATCGTCCAGTTCGAATACCGCGTCAATGCAGACGAAGCCTTGGTTTCGCTCTACCAATACGCCAGTATACGAAAATACGCTTATGCCGTTGGCGTCGCGTTTGATCACCGTGAATTCTCGCATCAGGCGCGCCCGGCGGTGTGAACAAGCAAGAGCAACCCACGACGGAAATTGATCTGCGCCTCTTGCGCCAGCATCACATTGCTGATGCCGCGCGCCGGTCCCAGTTGAAGAGAATCGTCGTCAAGCGCGTATTTCAGATTCGCGCTGGAAATACCCTCAGCGCTGGCGGACAGGGGAATCAGCGAGATGGTATCGCCGACATCGCCCTGGATCTTGTGAGCGCCCGGCCGCAGCAGGCGAATGACTTGCTCGCCGTCCGCCAGGGTGATGTCCAGCTCGCTGAAAGTTGGATGGGTCAGCAATAATATATTGGCCAGCGTCTGATCGAATCGCCCGCCCAAGCCGCCCAATATCGCCACCGATTCAGCGCCGAGCGCAGCGCAATGCAGCAGCGCCAATTCGAGATCGGTCTCGTCTTTGTCCGGCGGATGCCGAATGATGTTTACGCCGTCCGCAGCAAAGTCGGCGACCTGCTGCGGCGTCAGCGAGTCCATGTCGCCAATAATCGCGCGCGGCCTCAAGCCCAGTGAGCGAGCGTGCAGCGCGCCGCCGTCGGCGCAGATGACGCGGGCCGCTGCGGCTTGGTCCAGGCAGCGTTGAACCATCGTGCCGTGATTGAAGGCGCCGTTGGCGAAGAGCAGCACGTGCATGGACAAATCCCTCGGAAGTTTCGCTTCGATCGCTCGCGTGATTTGAATCTTACCATCGGCGTCTTAGGGCTCAAAGCGGGAGCGCCGTCTTTGCAGCCCGCGCAAACTATGTTAGCTTCAAAGCATATCAGACTCGCAGGAAAGGCGCGCCAATGGCAGTAGACGCGATCAGCATTGAGGTATTCAAGAATTTATTCGCGGCCGTGGCCGAGGAGATGGGCGTGGCGCTGCAGCGGGCCAGCTTCAGCCCGAACATCCGCGAACGTCTCGATTTCAGCTGCGCCGTCTTTGATGCCGAGGCGCGCATGATCGCGCAGGCGGCGCATATCCCGGTGCACCTGGGCAGCATGCCGGCTTCGGTGGCGGCGGCGGTCGAGGCTTGCGACGAGTTCTTTCCGGGCGATGTCGTTGTGCTGAACGATCCTTATCACGGCGGGACGCATCTGCCCGATATCACAATGATTTCGCCGGTCTTCGCCGGTGGCGAGCTGAGCTACTTTGTGGCCAGCCGGGCGCATCACGCCGATGTAGGCGGCATGACGCCGGGCTCGTCGCCGTTGAGCACGGAGCTCTATCAGGAAGGCATCATCATTCCGCCACTGAAGCTGCGGCTGAGCGGCTGGATGAACGAGGGCGCGATGGCGCTAATCGTGGCCAACAGTCGCAATCCGGCGGAACGCATCGGCGACCTGGAAGCGCAATTGGCGGCGCATCGCATCGGTGAAAACCGCTTGGCGGATATGATGATCGAGCAGGGCGTCAAATCGACTGCCGAACACGCCAGCGCCTTGCTATCATACTCGCGGCAAATGACGGAAGCAGTCATCGCTCGCATTCCCGACGGCGTGTATCGCTACCGCGATGCGATGGAAGGCGATGGCCAAGCGGAGTTCGAGATACCGATTCAGGTCCAGATCGAGGTCAGCGGCGAGGCAATGCGCGTCGACTTCGCTGGCAGCGCGCCGCAGGTATTAGGCAATGTCAACGCCGTACCCGCCATCGTCCGCTCCGCCACCTGGTACTGCGTCAGGCTCCTCGCCGACGAAGATATCCCGGTGAATCACGGCTGCTTCCAGCCGGTGGAGGTGAGTACGCCGGAGGGCAGTTTCTTGAATCCGCGTTTTCCCGCTGCGGTGGTGGTCGGCAACACCGAAACGAGCCAGCGCGTGGTTGATACGGTGCTGGGCGCGTTGGCGCAGGCGCTGCCGGGGGACATTCCGGCGGCGTCGCTGGGGACCATGAATAATTTCACCGTCGGTGGTTTCGACGGCGACGAGCAATTCGTCTATTACGAGACTCTGGGCGGCGGTCACGGCGCCTCCGGGCGGGGCGATGGCTTGTCCGGGCGGCACTGCCACATGACCAATACGCTTAATACGCCGGTGGAAGCGCTGGAATACAGCCTGCCCATGCGCGTGCGGCGTTATCATTTGCGCGAAGGCAGCGGCGGCGCAGGCGCATTCCGCGGCGGGGACGGCATCGTGCGCGAATATGAATTTCTGGTTCCGGCGACGGCCACCGTTAATTCCGAGCGCCGGCTGCGCTCGCCCTACGGGGTCAATGGCGGCGCGCCGGGCCAGTGCGGCCTGAATACGATTCGCCGCGGCGGCGTGGATGCGATCGTAAGCGGCAAGCATAGCGCGCACCTGGAAGCCGGGGACCGCGTCATCATCGAAACGCCGGGAGGTGGCGGCTGGGGGGAATCAGCCACTTCCAAGTCACAACTTGGCTCACACAATAAGACGAGCCCATAATAGTGACGTTTGGTAGGGGCGAGCCACCGGCTCGCCCGTACGCACAGCGTTTTTCGTGGAATCGCCGACAGCGTCCCAATGAGGCTCCTTGAAAATGAGGCACAGAGGGACGTGACGGGCAACTTTGCGGGTCGCACGTTGACGTGTTGCGCAGAGCAGAGGGGCGACCGCATTGGCCGCCCCCTTCTGTGTTCTCGATCTAATTGGCGTTGCCGCTGACCGTGACCGGGATCTGCCGCGGCTTGACGTGTTCCGCCTTCGGCAGCGTGATGCTGAGCACGCCGTCTTCAAAGCTGGCTTCAATCGCCTCGCCGTTGACGACAGTCGGAAAGCGCAGGCTGCGGCTGAACTTGCCGCTGCGGCGTTCGCGGATGAGCAGGCGGCTGTCTTCGCTGCGTTCGTCGCTGGCAGTTTCGCCGGCGATCGTCAGCACATCTTCGTGGATGTTGACGCTGATGTCATCGAGCGAGACGCCGGGCAAATTGGCGCGGACGATGTAGGCCTCCTGGTTCTCTTCGACATCCAGCGCCAGACCGAAGCCGCGCGCCTCGAACTGGCCGCCGCTGCCGAAGGCGTCGCTCAGCAAATCGTCCACCAGACGAAAGTAGGGGTTGCGCGTACGAATCATCATCTTCATGTCTCCTTTGTTTTCGATCGTGTTCAAGTTGAACCAACTACAGGATACGCGCCGGGTGTAGGAGCTTCGCTTGCGCGGCGTAAGAATGATGAAAGAGGCGTGTAAACGACAAATAAGAGGCCCTGTTCCGCCGGGCGTAGGACAATGATATGATGGAGCGCATTAGCCGTAACAGAGCTTGATACAGGAAATGACCATGCGCGCAGGCGTCGATATCGGCGGCACCTTTACTGACCTGGTACTGAGCGATGGAAGTGGCCTATCCATACACAAATTATTGAGCAACCCGCAGCGCCCGGAACGTTCCATGCTGGCCGGCCTGGAGACGATTGCCTCGGGCGACATTTCCGCGCTGGAACAGGTGGCGCATGGCTCGACAGTCGCGACCAACGCCATACTGGAACGCAAGGGAGCGCGAACCGCCCTGCTCACCAGCGCCGGCTTCCGTGATCTGCTCTTCATCGGCCGGCAAGATCGGCCAGTTCTTTATGACATTCACCCGCGCATACCGGCGCCCTTGATCCCGCGGGAGCGCTGCTATGAAGTGGACGAGCGCCTCGACTTCCGCGGCGACGTCTTGCTGCCGCTGGATTTGGCGCAATTGGACCGCGTCCTGGACCGCGTCGCCGACGATGAAGTCGATTCAATCGCCGTCTGCCTGCTCTTCAGCTACGTCAACGCCGACCATGAACAGCTGATAAAGCGGCGCATCTTGGAGCGCGGCATCGTTCAGCATAACTGGCAGGTCGTGCTGTCGTCCGATGTGCTGCCGGAGTTCCGCGAATACGAGCGCGCCAGCACCATCGCCCTGGAAGCCTACGTGCGCCCGGTCATGTCGCGCTATATCAGCGAGCTGGAAGCCGCGCTACCGCCCACCACATCATTGCGCATCATGAAGTCCGACGGCGGGGTCATGCGCGCCGGACGCGTGCGGCGCCAGGCAGTCCACACTGCGCTCAGCGGACCCGCAGCCGGCGTCATGGGCGCTTTTCACCTGGCTTCAGTCGCGGGTTACGACCGCATCATCACGCTGGACATGGGCGGCACCTCGACCGATGTGGCGCTGGTGGCCGGCGAGCCGCAGCCGCGGGCGGAGAGCGCGATTGACGGCTTGCCCTTGCGCGTGCGCATGCTGGATATCGAGACTATCGGCGCTGGCGGCGGATCGATTGCGCGGGTGGACGCCGGCGGAGCGTTGCGCGTGGGGCCGGAGTCGGCTGGCGCCAATCCGGGTCCTGCTGTCTACGGGCTGGGCGGCGAACAGGTCACGCTCAGCGACGCCAACGCGATTCTGGGCCGGCTGGATGCGGAGCGTTTCCTCGGCGGCAATATGGCGCTGGATCTGGCCGCCGGCGAGCGCGCCCTGGAGGCATTGGCGCGGCAAATTGGCTATAGCGTGGTAGATACGGCCAAGGGCGTGATTGAGGTCGCCAGCGTGAATATCGACCGCGCGATCCGCCATGTGTCCATTGCCCGCGGCCACGACCCGCGAGACTTCACGCTGGTGGCCTTTGGCGGGGCCGGACCACTGCACGCCTGCGCCGCGGCCGCACGGCTGGACATTCCCTCCATTCTGGTACCGCCGACGCCGGGCGTACTCTGCGCCATGGGCCTGCTGCTCGCCGATGTCGCGGTGGAGTACAGCCAGTCGGTCATCCGCCGCGCTTCAGAGGTCGCCATCATTGATTTGCGCGCGAGCCAAGATGGACTGCTGGCGCGCGCCCGACATGAGCTGGAGCAGGAGGGCATCGCCGAAGACGATATGCGCTTCTTTGGCAGCCTGGACATGCGTTATGAGGGGCAAGCTTACGAACTGAACATTCCCTTCGGCGCTGATGTCGTCGAGGCCTTTCACCTGGAGCACGAGCGCACCTACGGGCATGCCATGCGTTGGCGGGCAGTCGAGGTCATCAACAGCCGCCTCAACGGAATCGGTCTGATCGACAAACCCGAGCTGGCAGCGGTCGACGCGCCTCAGCATGACGCGGTTGCATTTGGCGCCAAGCCTTCGCCGCTGGGGGGTGAGACTCGGCTTTTCCAACGCGGCGACCTAAAGGCGGGCGCAACCTTCGTCGGCGAGGCGCTGGTCTTCCAGTTGGATAGCACAACTTATGTGCCGCCGGGCTGGCAAGCGCGGGTGGATGGCTTTATGAACCTGCTGCTGGATCGCGCTTGAGGGCTAGTCAATGGCGACGGTCGCCTCAATCTCGACTGCCATGTTGAAGGGCAGCGAGGCCATGCCCACCGCCGAGCGCGCGTGCGCTCCAACTTTGGGGCCGTACAAGGCCAGAATCAAGTCGGAGCAGCCGTTGATCACCGCGGGCTGCTGGTCGAAATCCGGCGCGCAGTTGACCATGCCAAACAGGCGCAGCCAAGCCGATACACGATTGAGATCGCCCAATTCGCGCTGCAAGCTGCCCAGCATTGAGAGCGCGACCGCTTTGGCCAAGTCGTAGCCCGCTTCAATGCTGATGTCAGCGCCCACCTTGCCGAATGGACCCGCGACCGATCCATCGGCTTGCTGCGGCCCATGGCCCGAGACATAGGCGATGCCGTTGTGGACGCGCACAAACGAAAAGGGCAGCTTCACGTCCGGCGGTGCTTTGATCGGCGGCGGCAAGGCCAAGCCCATGTCAGCCAATTTACCTTCTATACGCATATCCTGGTCTCCCCTACTCGTCTCGTCGAGCCTGCCATAAGGCCTGTGCCGGCGCACGGGCGGGGCGGAATCAATCAGAGCAATCGCATCAATTCATTTTAACCACAGAGACCACAGAAGTAAGTGCAAGTAAGTCATGCAAATACTTACCACAGAGTACACAGAGGATACACAGAGGACACTGAGTAAAGCGGCTATGTGATCGTATGCTAGCGACAGTTTCCATTTGTTAGATGGCAGCCTAATTGCGGCAGTATCGCAATAATATAGAACCCTCTGTGTGCCCTCGTGAGCCTCTGTGGTAAAGGAAAAAGTCCCTGAAACAGGATTTGCATTACTTACCTGGTTCTACTGAGGGCACAGAGATTTGGGGATTCTGACGACTATACGAAGCACTTGGTGGCTTGGTATATGGCAAGTATCACCGAAATAACATCGAACATCTCTCGTGGATTATGAATTGGGCTTTCATTATTGTTTTTCTCTGTGCTCTCTGTGGTCTCTGTGTTTGAGTTTCCCGTCGAATCTGCGCCATTTCACTGACTATCGCTTTGATGCGATTGCCCTGGAATCAAGCTAGAATGATAGATGATCTTATCGAGGCTGGCATGACGGCGCAGGACGAGTTGCGGCAGGCGATTCAGATGATGCAGGATGGACAGGCTGAGGCGGCCGCCAATCAGCTGAACCGACTGGCCAAAAGCCCGGGGCTGGATGCCCAGGCGCGCGCGGCGGCTTATGTCTGGCTGGCGGAATCGCGCGCGGATCGCGACTTCAAAGTCCGCTGCCTCGAGCGTGCGCTGGAGCACGATCCGGATAATGCGCAGATACGGCAAGGCCTGCAGCAATTGCGCGCCGCGCCGGCTCAGCCGAGCCATCTGCCGGCCATGCGCCAAGAGCGAGAGAGCACTCGGCAATTGCAGCAGACCCCGCGCGCGGTCGGCATCGACGGCGGGGCCAATGGCCTGGCCAGCGCCGCATTCATCGCAGGAGACGGCCTGCTGGCGACCACAAGTTACGCCGTCGGCAGCGCCCCACTCGTCACCGTCCACATTCCCGGCGAGCGAGAAATGACGGGCGCGGTCGTCCGGCGTTATCCGCAGTACGACCTGGCGCTCATCGCGACGCCGTTGAGCCTTGCGCGCAAGCCAGCCATCGCGCCGCCAAGCCTGGCAGCTGAGAACTTGACCTTTACCGCCTTCAGCGGCACGGGCGCGCGGCTGCGCGGTCAATTGAGCCGGGCCGAACGGGGCCGATCAACTCCCTGGCTGGCGACAAATATCCACCCGATTCAATTGCCGGATGCCGGCGGGGATCCGCTCTTTGACGCGCAGGGTCAGCTGATCGGCCTGCTGACGCGCAACAGTGGCAATTCGGGCGCGGCGCTCGCCATCAAGATCTCGCATATCCTGGCGCTGGAGGATGGGCTCCGGCGCGACCGTCAGTTGCTGCCACATGCCGGCTACTGCCCAGCCTGCGGCTCGCTGACACAAGCGGGGCGCTACGGCGGACGCAGCTGCGAAACTTGCGGGGCGGCGCTAGCGGCGGACAGTCGCGGCGCGTCGGCCGAGCCCGATCTCAATGCGCTCAGGCAGCTTTACGGCGAGAGCGAGGCGCAGCCCTGCACGCATTGTCGGGCGAGGGCCGGCCACTATGACGGGCGCTGTTTGCGCTGCGGGCAGAGGCATACCAGTCGCGCGGCAGCCAGCGGATAGGAGAGCTAGAACGTGGGGCGTTTCTTCGGGCGCGGCGAGCAGCAGCCGGACGACGAGTCAGCCGGGCAATTTGCCGGGTCGCTGCGGGCTGTCGAGGGCATCCTGGCGGCCATCGGCGTGGATGCGAGCGCGGCGCGCATGGAGGTCGAGAGCGGCTTCGGCTGGCATTTCCAGCGCGGCTCGGCGCTGATCGAAGTTTATTTGACGCCCGAGGAGCAAGGCTACCTGCAAGTGCTTTCGCCCATCATGCACCTGCCGCAGCAGCACTTGCTGGCCTTGTATCGGCGGCTGCTGGAGCTGAATTTGCAGCTGACGAACGCGGCACTGGGCGTGCACGAAGACGTGGTCTACGTCTTTCACGAGCGGCTGCTGGCGGGCCTGGACGCGGCTGAGGCCGATGCCATCATTCGGCGGCTGGCGCAGTATGCCGATGAGCTGGACGACGCGCTGGCAGAGGAGTTTGGCGGGCGGATGTATGGGCGGGGGTGATGGGCTGGCTGCCCGATTACTGTACTGCCCGGCGTGTTACCACTCCACCCGCTCCACCACCCACTTGACGACCTCGCCCCAGTTGCCGCCCTCCTGCACATCCCAGGCGTGCATCAGCAGGGCGCGGTGCTGCGCGAAATAGGGCAGCTGCGTCACCCACCACCCGTCAATCTGGTGCTCGCTCAGATAGCCGCGCATGAAGGCCCGGCGGAACTTGCGCCGCTCGTCCGCCGGCTGATCCCACAACTCCAGCAGCGCGCGACAGACATCCGCGATGTACCAGTGGTAATTCGGCTCGTCGAAGTCAATTGTGCGGGCGGTCGTCCCGTCCCAGACGACATTGCCCGGGCGGTAGTCGCCGTGGATGAGCCCGTAATCCCGCAGCGGCAAGCCGGCCATGTATTCGGTCAATTCAGCGTAGACACGCTGGATGTCGGCTGAGGCGCCAGCAACAGTCGGCGCGATATTGCGCCAAAATTGCTGCACTTTGGGGAACTCGTAGGGGATTGCCGGGTCGGGCTGATAGCGGCGCGAGGCAGCGTGCAGCACCCCCAGCGATTTGCCCCAGGCTTCGTAGACCCTTCGGTCCAGCATAAAGTCCTGCATCGGCTGCCCGGGCGCTTCCTTTTGCGCCGCGGCGAAGTAGCCGCCATCGAGCAGCTCAATATATTCGCCGTTGACCGACGGAATCGGCTCGCCGACGGGCACGTTTTCAGAGGCGAGAAAGCGCAGGAAGTCCATCACCTGACGCGCTTCGGCCAGCGGATGCAAGCAAATATGGCAAATGCGCAGATAATGGCCGCGTCCGCCCGTTTCGAAGCGGAAGACGATATTGTAATCTTGCCCGATCCAGCGCAGCGAGGCCGGGTCGCCGCGCCACAGCTCTCGTACAAGCTCCGGCACGCGCCCCTGATCAAAGCTGTCGCGCTTTTCATGCCAATCGGTGATCAAGTGACGGTCGCTTTCTAGGGCTCAGCCGAGAGCGCGCCAAGCTGTGGCGTCGGTCAAACAAGTGGATTCTTGATAAGGGGAAGCTCGCGCTGGCTAGACCAGCTGGTACTCGTCTTCGCTGCAGACGCGCAGGGTGCCGGCCAACTCGTGCCCCAGGAAGTGCGTTTGCCCGTCGACCTGCAATTGCAGCGGGCCTTTGAAGGGCGCGCGCATCACCAGGCGGAAGCGTTTGCCCGGTTCTAACCGCAGCTCGCTGAAATAGCGCAGCTTGTGGGCGTCGTGGGTGTGAACGCGGCTGATGACATAATCCAGGCCGACATCTACTTCGGAGAGCGGGTAGTCGATCACGCGCGGCAGGAAGCCGTCGGCATGCGGAATCGGCTCGCCATGCGGGCAGCGTTTGGGATAGCCGGTCATTTCGTCCATTTTATCAACCAGGATATCGCTTACGACCAAGCCCAAGTCGTCGGCGTCGTCATGCACTTCGTGCCAGCCAAAGCCCATCACATCGACCAGGAACCGCTCGACCAGGCGATGACGCCGGATGTTGGCCAGCGCCTCGCGTTCGCCGGCCTCGGTCAGGCGGATGCCGCGGTAAGGCTCGTGCTCGAGGAATCCGGCATGCTTCAGGCGCTGCACCATTCGCGTGACGGCCGGCGCCGATACGTGCATCTCTTCCGCTAATGAGGAGGTGGATACGAAGTTGTCGTCCGGCTGATAATGGGCGATACGGTAGGCTTCCGCCAGGTATTCTTGCATGGAGTCGGTCGCGGTCATGGGATCCTTCGTCTACCGCAACGGCAGTTCAGACATCGCCCTTAACTATAAGCGAGAATCGCCGCCGGACGCAAGCGCCAAGATAACACAAGCCAGCCAATTGTCCTGCACAGATGGCGATGGCATGAAATTTGTCTTTCCAAGCACATGTGAATGTATGGCCGGCTCACTTAAGGGGAGAATCCCAAGGCGCCAAGCAACGCATCCAGCTGCCGCAGCAAGTTGGCCGGCGCGCGTTCATTGAGCAGCGTGTAGTCGGCCATGGCGATAGGCCCGCCTTTCTCCAGGCGCTCAATCTCCAGCATATCGCGTTCGCGGGCTTCGCTCGGCGTCAGCGGACGATCGCTGCGGTCAGCCAGCCGCTGATAGCGCAGATGGCGCGGCGCCGTTATCGCCACCAGCACCAGCGGCGCGCCCAGTTTTTCATTGAGTAACTTGTATTCGCTGAAGCTGTAGAGGCCGTCGATGACGATGTGGCTGCGCGCCCCCAAGGCCTGCTGCAAGCGCGGCAGAGATATCACCGCCATCGCCGCCATGCCGTGCGCTTGCCGCAGCTCCTCCCGCACGACGCGCTCGTTCTGCGGATTGATCTCCAAGCCGCGCCGCCGGACCTCATCCACGACCACGCCGCCAAAGCGCAGCGAGAAGTAACCTTGCGCTTGAAGATGCTCGGCGCAGACTGTCTTGCCGGCACCGGGCATACCAACCAGCGCCAGCGCTCCCTGTCCTGCCTTTGCTTCGCCCATGTAACTCACTCGTTTTGATTGCCAGGCCGCGTGAGATTATACTGCCTGCGCCGCCCGTCAAATAGCTTGGATCGCCGGGGAGACCTGGCCGATGATGTACTGTACATGAAGAGGGAATCAGAGCGAGGAGCGCGCACATGCCGACATGCAAGAGTTGCCAGTTGATACGCCAGCGGGACAGAGGCGCCGCGCCGCCTTGGGACAGCATTTATCGCAGCGAGCGCTGGGATGTGGCGCATGCTTACGATACTTCGTATTTGGGCTGGCTGGTGCTGATCGCGCGCCGGCACATCAAGGCGCTGGACGAGATGACGCCCGCCGAAGCGACCGAGCTCGGCGCGCTGCTGCGAGAGGTCTCGCTGGCCTTGAAGCGGCAGACCGGCTGTCAACAGACCTACATCATGCAATTCGCCGAATCCGCCGAGCATCCGCACGCGCATTTTCACATTGTGCCGCGCTTTGCCAAGCAAGCGCCGGAAGACCTCGCTTATAGGGTTATGCGCCGCCTTGGTGTACCCTTGTCGCAGCGCTGCGACGAAGCGGAAATGAACCGGCTTGCGCTGGCGATCCGCCATCAGCTCGAAACGATGAGAGGGTGACAGTTCAGGCCCGGCGCAAGTTAGAGGCGGCGAGAATGATTGAGCGCGAGCACAAGTTTGAGGGCGCGGATGGACTGCCGATATTCTATCGCGAGTGGCTGCCGGACGCCGGCGATGCACGCGGCATCGTATACATCCTGCATGGATTGAGCGAGCATAGCGGCCGCTATCGCCACCTGGCCGAGGCCCTCACCGGCAGCGGCTTTGGCTGCTTCGGCATCGATCATCGCGGGCACGGCAAAAGCGGTGGTCTGCGCGGCTTCATGCCGGCGCCTCAAATGGCTGTCGCTGACTTCGGCGAGCTCCACCGCATCGTTCGCTTGACACACCCGGACGTAGCAGCCTTCGCATTTTGTCATAGCATGGGCTCGTTAATCGGCTTGGGTTTCGTCTTGCGCCATCCCGGTCAATTGCAGGGGCTGGTCGCTTGCGGCACGCCTTTACATGGCGAATTCGCCCAGCCGGCTTGGTTGATCAAATTGTGCCTGAAGGCTGCGCCGTACCTGCCCAAGCTGCGCCTGTCTCCGCCGGGCGCGCCCAGCGCGCTCTCGGCCGATGCCGACATGCTGCGCGAGTGGTTGGCCGACCCGCTGGTAGACCGCGGCATGTGGCGCGTCGGCACCTCCGCCGCGCTCATAAACTTGTGTCGCGACATTTGTCGCGACGCCCCGGCTATTGACGCGCCCCTGCTGATCATGCACGGCACAGCCGATCGCATGGTTCCCCCCACGGGCTCGGAGTTTCTGGCTGCTTCAGTCGGCTCGGACGATGTGACGCTCAAGCTCTACCCGAGCCTGCGACACGAATTGGTCAACGAAGTGGAGCGCGACGAAATCATCGGCGAGATTCGCGACTGGCTGGCACAGCGTCTGTAGCGCCCGTTTGCCCGGAATAGCGCCCTCTGGTATCTTAGTAATGGGTTCGTCATACGCCCGTCGCCCACTCCGCTGATCCCGCGCGACGCACTCGCTTTGCGACCCGACGCCTAAGGCTGATCATGCCGGTCAAGCTGCATGTCGACAATATCTCCCTGAGTTTCGGCGGCATCAAGGCTTTGCAGGATGTGTCGTTCAAGATAGGCGCGGGTGAGATATTCGCGGTCATCGGCCCCAACGGCGCCGGCAAGACCAGCTTGATCAACAGCATCAACGGCTTCTACACGCCGCAACAGGGACGCATCATCTTTGACGAGCGCGATATCAGCCACCTGCCGCCCTACGAACGCGCCAAACTGGGCATCTCGCGCACTTTCCAGAATATCGCGCTTTATACCAACGCCACGGTGCTGGACAATTTAATGGCGGCGCGGCATATCCACATGAAAACCAACATGCTGGCCGGCGCGCTATTTTGGGGTCCGGCTCAGCGTGAAGAAATCTCCCACCGTCAACGCGTGGAGGAGATAATCGATTTCCTCGAATTGGAGCATATTCGCAAGTCAATAGTGGGCACACTGAGTTACGGCTTGCGAAAACGGGTGGAGCTGGGACGAGCACTGGCGCTGGAGCCGAGCCTGCTGCTGCTGGATGAGCCGATGGCCGGCATGAACATCGAAGAGAAGGAGGACATGGCTCGCTTCATCCTTGATATACATGAGCTGCAAGGCATGACGATTATGCTGATTGAGCACGATATCAGCTTGGTCATGGACATTTCGCATCACATCGCTGTGATCGACTTCGGCGTTAAGATCGGCGAAGGTACGCCCGACCAGATCAGCCACGACGAAGCAGTCATCGACGCCTACCTCGGTGAAGGGGAGCGCTAAAATGGCCGTCGCCGCCCAGCACAGTATCCCCTACCGCGAAGCAACGCCCGGTACCGTCTTCACCTCAAGCTTGAACCATCGCATCACGCCGCTACCGCCCGACCAGGATACGCTGTCGAAAGGCTTTCTGCGCCGCGTCAGCGAATTGGGCGATACGGTGGCGCAGCGCAAAAAGCGCTACGGCATCTGGCAGGAATACAGCTGGAAGGCCGTCTACGAAGAAGTGGTCAACCTGGCCATGGGGCTGGACAAGCTGGGCCTCCAAGCCGGCGACACGCTGCTGATCATCGGCGAGAATGACCCGGAAATGTATTGGGCGCAGATCGCCGCCCACGCCCTGCACTGCAAGACCTGCTGCGTCTTCAGCGATGCCAGCCCGCAAGATATCCACTACGTCATCAACTCAACCGACGCCGCGTTCGTATTGCGCACGATCAAGAGCAAGTCGACAAGATGCTCGAATTAAAAGACGGGAACCCGCAGATTCTACGCGTCGTCTACTGGGACGAACGCGGCATGTGGGGCTATGACGACGCCTGGCTGATGAGCCTGCGCGAACTGCAGACTATCGGGGCGGCGCATCGTCTGGACTTGCCGGACAATTTCGACCGGATGGCGCGCGCGACTCAGCCGATGGACACCATTATTCTGAGCATGACCTCGGGCACAACCAGCCTGCCCAAATTCGCCGAGGTGACGCACTTTCAGCTTGTCCACGGGCACGCCCTGAATGGCCGCTATGTCGACTCGCGGCAGTCGGACAACTGGCTGTCTTTCAGCCCCATGGCCTGGCTGGCCGAGCAAGCATTCGGCTTCGCCACGCATCTCTTGAATGGCGTACAGGTGAACTTCCCGGAAGGGCCGGAAACGGTCCCGACCGATATGCGGGAGATTGCGCCGGCGGGCCTGCTCTTCCCCAGCCGCGTCTGGGAGAACCTGGCGCGCGTCGTGCAATTCCGCATCAACGACAGCAGTCTGATCAATCGCCTTCTATTTCGCGTCTTCATGCCCATCGCTTACCGCGAGATTGATCTGGAAGACGAGCACCTGGCAATTCCGCCGCATTTGCGTTTTCTGCGTTGGCTGGGGGAGTATGCCGTTTTTGAGCCACTGCGCGACAAACTCGGCCTGACGAAGGCGCGCAACGTACTCACAGCGGGCGCCATGTTGAGCTCGGATATCATTCGCTTCTTCCGCGCCATCGGCATCGAGTTGCGGCAATTCTACGGCTCGACCGAGACTTTCGGTACGGTGCACCTGCGCGGCGATGTGCGCTTCGAAACGGTCGGCGTGATCGTGCCCGGCGTGGAGATCAAGATCGCCGAGAACCAGGAGATCCTGATTCGCACCAAGGCGCGCTTCAAGGGCTACTACAAGCAGCCCGACAAAACCGGCGAGGCGCTGGATGTCGAGGGCTGGTACTACACCGGCGATGCCGGCCACATAGATGAGAAGACCGGGCACCTGATTTACCTTGAGCGCGTCAAGGATTTGATCGAGCTTTCGACCGGCGAAAAGTTCAGCCCTCAATATATTGAAGGCCGTACTAAGTTCAGCCCCTACGTGCAGGACATGATGACAATCGGCGGCGTAGACATGGAATTTGTCTCGGCGATCATTGTCATCGACTTTCAGAATGTCTCGCGCTGGGCGGAGAAGAACGGCATCGCGTTTACGACTTACGTTGATCTGTCGCAGCGGGACGAAGTATACGAGATTATCCGGCGGGAGTTGCGCGCCGTAAACGAGTCCCTGCCGGCGTATTCGCAGGTCAAGCGTTTCGTGATTATGCACAAGGAATTCGACGCCGATGAAGCGGAACTGACGCGGACGAGGAAGTTGCGGCGCGGCGCTTTGCAGGAGAAGTATCACGATCTGCTGGAGGCGATCTACGGCGGCAAGCGCGAGGTGCACGTCAGCGCGGAAGTTAAATACCGCGACGGCAGGACGGGGACAGTTGAGACGGAGCTGCGTGTGGCGGATGTTTAGATTGGCCAGCGAATATTGTAGCGGCTACCTATCAGGTCGCCCGCAAAATGCGCGAATCTGTAGGGGCGAGCCGGCGGCTCGCCCGTACGCACAGCTAAAGGGTAGAGTTAGGGACAAGCCATGAACGGGCGGGCCTTGGTTCGCGCGCAAACAGCAGCAAATGCGGATTACGAGGACACCACTGGTGACAGATTACTTCCACAAAAATAAACGGCAACTGACCTGGGCGCTTTACGCGGTCACGGCCTTGGCGCTCGTTCTCATCATCGGCGACCAGTTGGCGGGCAAAAAAGCGGCGCGCATCGTACAGACGCTGATCTCCGGTGTGCTGGTCGGCGGCGTCTACGGCTTGGTGGCCCTGGGCATCGTCGTCATCAACAAGGCATCGGGCGTCTTCAATTTCGCGCACGGCTGGATGATGGTGGTCGGCGGCATGGTCTTCTGGAGCTTCTTCACGGTGAGCGAGATCTCGATTATCGGCGCCGGCTTGCTCTCAACCGCGACCATGCTGATGATGATGTCAACCGTGAGCTGGCGCGACCTGCGGGAGGCGCGCAACATCAGAATTACGGTCGCCGGCAGCGTGATTCTGACCCTGCTGATGACGTTGGGCGGCGCGGAGTTGCGCTGGCTGCACGCGCTGACCGGCACCTTCGCCGGCGCCATTCTGACCGGGCTGGCGGTGGAGCGCTTCACAATCCGACCGCTGATTGGGCAGCCGCTTTTCACGGCCGTGCTCATGACCCTGGCAGTGGCGGAAGTGCTGCACGGCGTCACGCAAATCGTCTGGGGCACGGTCGAGCTGAATCTGCCGGTCTTCGTCGATCCGCGGACCAACAGCCGCTTCAGGCCGATTCGGCTGGATGCCTTCAAGGACGCCTTGGACGGCATCGCGATCGTCCGTGTCGAGCTCGTGATCGCCTTTGTGCTGGCCATCGTGGCTTTCATCGGCTTTCTGCTCTTCTTCCGTTATACCAGCGTCGGACTGGCGATGCGCGCGACTTCGGAAGACCAACAACTGGCGCAGTCGGTCGGCTTGCGCGTCCGCGTGATTCTGGCGATCACCTGGGCTGTCGCCGCCTTTCTGGCCAGCATCGCCGGCGTCCTGCAGGGTGGGGCTGTCGGCCTGTCGCTGAATATCAGCTTCGTGGCGCTGCGGGTATTTCCCGCGGTGCTGCTGGGCGGGCTGGAGTCCATCAGCGGCGCCTTGGTGGGCGGCATCATCATCGGCATCGTGGAGCAATTTGGCACGCTGATCAATTCGTCGGAACAGATGGGCACGAATCTGGCGCCTTATGTCGTCTTGATGGTCGTCTTGGTCATCCGCCCGGACGGCTTGTTCGGCGAGAAACGCATCGAGCGCATCTAGGGCCCGGCTAGCAGGAGCGTTTATGGCGAATATCAATCCGGCCGGCGTATTCGATACGACATATGAAGAGGATATGTCGATCGACCGCACCTGGCGCGACAAGCTGTGGAAGAACGCGGCCTTCGTTCTGCTGCTGCTGATTCCGCTCGTATCGGCGTCGGGCCCGCTGGAGTTGGGCTGGATCAGCGACCAATACGTCAGTCTGATCAGCCGAATCGCGGTATTCGTCATAGCGGTACAGGGCTTGAACATCCTGGTCGGTTACACCGGTCAGATTTCGCTGGGCCATGCGGCCTTCATGGCGGTCGGCGCTTACGGATCGGCCATGATGGCGCGGGAGCTGGGCTTCAGCTTCTGGATGGCCCTGCCGGCCAGCGCCCTGCTAACCGGTCTGGTAGGCTTGCTATTTGGGTTGCCGTCTTTGCGCGTCAAGGGCTTCTACCTGGCCATGGCGACATTGGCGGCGCAGTTCATTATCCCCTGGGTGTTGCACTATCCGCTGGAAGACTTCACCGGCGGCACGCGACCCCTGAATGTGCCCGCGCCAATGATCGGACCCTTCACGGCCTATGCCGAGGACGAGCAAGATACCGCTGGCGTTTTGACATATCAGGCGGGCGATGCCTACTTTGTCGATGTGATCACGCTCGAATTGCGAGACCTGACTGGCAACCGTCCTCATATCGTATTGCGAAATCCAACAGGTGATGTGATACCGGCTGGCGATATCAATATGACCGTCACCACAGATGCGGAAGATCGCATCACAGGATTCTCCTACATTGCCACCAAAGCCGGTGAGTATCGAATTGAGGTGGACACCGACGAGAATACCGGAACGTTCAACGCCCTGATCCGCCGCAGCAAAGCGCTGAGTTTCGCCAGCGACACAGCCATGTATTACATCATCGTGCCCTTGTCGGTGCTGCTGATGTTCCTGGCGCGCAATATCATCCGTACGCGAACCGGCCGCGCCTTCATTTCCGTGCGCGATAACGACCTGGCCGCGGAACTGCTGGGCATCAATGTATTCACCTACAAATTGCGCGCCTTCTTCTTGAGCGCCGTCTACGCCGGGATCGCAGGCTGCCTGCTGGCTTACGAGCGCAACAGCTTGTCACTCAACGCCTTTGAACTGGACACGTCAATCGAAATGCTGGCGATGCTGATAATCGGCGGCGCCGGCTATCCGCTAGGCGCGCTCTTCGGCGTCACCTTTATTCGCGTATTGCAGGAAGCCTTTATTCCCTTCATGCGACCTTGGCTGTCGGATTGGCTGCCGCAGCTATTCCCCTTTGTCGATGCGGTGAACATCACCAGCGCCATCAACCCGATTGTGTTCGGCGGCGCGCTGATCATATTCCTGGTGCTGGAGCCGCGCGGCATCGCCCACCGCTGGGAAGTATTCAAGGTAGCCTGGAAGATCCGCCCCTATGCCTATTAGTTGGCCGAGCTAAGTTGATAAAAGCGGCGCTTTAGCATAAGCTAAGTGAAGTAAGCACTATCGCTATGTACAAGAATGTTGAACGAAATCGGATAAGGGAGCTAATCACATGAAGAGGCTATCTACCTTGCTTATCCTTCTGCTGCTGATGGCGAGCGCAATGCCCAGCCTGGCGCAGGAGATGATGGACTACCCATCGGAATTGACCGAATGCGAAGTTGATTTGACCGGCGAGACCCTGCGACTCTTCCACTTCGGCGACTTAAGCGGTCCCTTCGCCTTCATCACGCAGCCGGTTGTCGCCGCCTTGACCGATGTCGTTAAATACTGGAACGAGCGCGGCGGCGTCTGCGGCGCTCAATTGGAGCAAGTTTATGAAGACACGGGCGGCAACCGCGAAGCATCGCAGAGCGCCTACGACAGATTCACCAGCCAATATCCCGATGACCTGGATCTGTTGATTCTTTACAGTTCGGATGACGGCGAATTGCTGCGCGAACAGTTGGCGGAGGACGAAATCGTCTCCTTCATTTCCGCCGGTTCCATTGAGAGCCTCTACGGCGAAGATGGACAGACGCCGGGTTGGCTCTACGCCAGCAATCCGCTCTACATCAACCAATTCGGCTCCTTCTGCCAGTTTGTCGCCGCTAGTCCGGAAGTCTTCCCCGATCCGGTGATTGGCTTCGTCACCTGGCCCAACGCCTTTGGCCGGGCGGGCACCGAGCCGGCGGCACGGGAGTATTGCGCCAGCCTCGGAGTTCCTGTGCTGGAAGAACCTCAGTTCTTCTTGCCGACCGATACCGACATCTTGACGCAGGTGCAGAATGCCATCGACGGCGGCGCCAATATCATCTACACCAATACCATTGCGACAGGGCCTGCGCTGATTGCTGGTACGCTGGTCGACCTGGGCATGGAAGACGATATCAGGCTGGCCGGCGTCAACTGGGTTATGGATACCAGCGTTGGCATCCTGGGCCAGCGTGTGCTGAAGCCCAACGGATTGCCATCCACTGACGGTATGTTTGGTTCGATGCCCTTCCTCTGGTGGACGGAGACCAGCAGCCCGGCCGTGCAGTTCATCACGCAACAGTTTGCGATCAATGAGCGCTCGCCGGCTGAGCAGAATATCGCTTATCTGTTGACCTGGGCCTCGGCCGACAGCATCATCGAAACCTATATCCGCACGGTGAACACGGTCGGCAGCTTGGAGGCGCTTACCGGCGCGGACATTCGCGCGACGGTCGAAAGCATGGACTACCAGGTAATGGGCGGCTTGATCCGTTTCCACTACGAAGAAGGCATGCGCGACGCGACCGAGAATCGTATTGCGGTGCTCAAGTACGCGAATTCGACCATGACCGGGCCCGCCGGCGGACCGGAAGACGCGTTGCTGGTGCCGGATGGCTCGGGCGGCCAGTTGTTCTTGCCGATCGTCGTCTCCTTGACCGACTTCATGCCGGTGCCTCAGCTGCGCGGATAGTATTGGCGCCCCCACCCCAAACCCCCGCCCGCCATCTCTATGGCGGGCATCCCATAAAGAGGGAGGGGCATACGCTTAGTCCGGCAGGCGAAGTATGCAAAGTCAGGCTGTAAGAGACGCTCCTACAGAGTCGGCAATCGCTAAGACGCTGACCGTCAATAATATCGAGGTGGTGTATAACAGCGTCATTCTGGTGCTGCGCGGCATCTCGCTGGAAGTGGAGCCCGGCAAAGTGGTGTCGCTGCTGGGCCCCAACGGCGCCGGCAAGTCGACCACGCTGAAGGCGATCAGCGGCTTGCTGAAGGCCGAATTGGGCGAAGTGACCCGCGGCCAGATTCATTGGGGCGAGCAGCGGCTGGATAGCTTGAGCGCCGAAGACGTTGTGCGCATGGGATTGGTGCAGGTTATTGAGGGACGGCTGCTCTTCCGCCATCTGACCGTCGAGGAGAATCTGCGCGTTGGTGGCATGGTCTATCAAGGCGGCCGGCACATTCGCGAGGATTTGCAGCGGGTATTTCATTACTTTCCGGCGCTGGCCAAGCTGTCGCGGCGGGTCAGCGGTTACCTCTCCGGCGGCGAAGGACAAATGCTGGTCATCGGAAGAGCGATGATGGCGCATCCGCAGATTCTGATGTTGGACGAGCCATCCTTGGGCCTGGCGCCGATGCTGGTGCACGAGATATTCGACATCATCCGCGACATCAATCGTCAGGAAGGCATGTCGGTCTTGATCGTCGAGCAAAACGCGCGCGCCGCGCTGGAGCTGGCGGATTACGCCTACGTCATGGAAGACGGCCGCATAGTCCTGGATGGGCCGGCCGAGCAAATGCGCGAAAACGAGGACATCAAAGAGTTCTACCTGGGGCTCAACCAGGCCGGCGGCCGCAAGAATTACCGCGACGTCAAACACTACAAGCGCCGAAAGCGCTGGTTGGGCTAGCCCTTGCCGGGCTCTGCCGCCCGCGTCTCTCAACTGCTGACCAACGAAACTGGAGAAGACTCGTGACTGATTTCGATGCGCGAATCAGCGACCTGGTCAAATACGGCTACGAACATGCGCCGGCGATACGTACCTTGCTGGACGAGGCCGGGGTCGCGCCCTCCGAGATAAGCGGCGCTGACGATCTGGCCAAGATCCCGGTCTTAAACAAAGACGCGCTGGTGGAGATCCATCGCGAGAATCCTCCCTTTGGCGGTTTCCTTACGATAGACCCGGACGATTTGCCGCGGATCTACATCTCGCCGGGGCCGATATATGATCCACAGCCGCCGCTGGATGATCCGCAGACGCAGTTGGCGCCCTTCCGCTATATCGGCATTGGCCGGGGCGACCGCGTGCTCAACACCTTCATGTACCACTTGACGCCCGCCGGCATTTTGCTGGACGAAGCGATACGCGCTTGCGGCGGGACTGTGATCCCGACTGGTCCGGGCAACACGGACTTGCAGATCATGATGATGATGGCGCTGGGCGCGACCGGCTTTGTCGGCCAGCCGAGCTATCTGATGACGCTGCTGGACAAGGCGGCGGAGATGGGCATGGGCGCCGGCGCCGTGCCGCTGAAAAAAGCGCTGTTTTCAGCCGAACCCTATACCGAGCGCCAGCGCGAACGCTTCGAGGGCGAGTATGGCATGACGACCACCTCGGCCTACGGCACGGCTGACCTGGGTTTTATCGGCTACACCAGAGCGGACGTACAAGGCTTCTGCATCATGCCAAGCCTTTATTTGCAGATCTGCGATCCGGAGACGGGCGCGCCGCTGCCGGCGGGCGAAACCGGCGAAATAGTCGCCACCACACTCAATAAGTCTTATCCGCTGATCCGTTTTGGCACCGGCGACCTGGGCGCGCTGGCGCCACAGCCGGCTCCGCCATGCGAGGGACAGCAACTGCTGGGCTTGTTCGGGCGCAGCGGCGACGCCATCAAAGTCCGCGGCATGTTTCTACATCCCAACCAGCTGCAATATGCCGTGATGCAATTCTCGGAAATCAAGGCGATTCAGGCAGTCGTTACGCGACCGGAAAACCGCGATGTGGTCACGGTGAATCTGGAGTTGCATGAGGGCGCGTCTTCCGCTGGCCTGGCCGAGAAACTCAGCGCCCTGGCGCAGCAAGCCGCGCGCCTGAGAATCGACGCGGTGAACTTTGTCGATGTCGGCAGCATTGACCCGAGCGCGCGCACGATCATCGATGAGCGTGAGTGGGAGTAAGAACGAGCGTCAACCTGGCTTGAAAACGCTTCTCCCGTTAGGCCGGCCTACTCGTCGCCTGACTCGTCCTCGTCACCCGGCTCGTCTTCGTCAGCGTCTTCTTGCTCGGCTTCGGATTCTGCGGAATCCTCTTCCTCGGGTTCTACGCCGACTACCTTGAGCGTGAAGGTCTGCCACTCGCTGGTGTTCTTGACTCTCACTTCAAATACAAACACACCCGATTGCTCGCCGACCGCCAGATCAGTCCAGGCGGAGCTGCGCGTGTCGTCGTCGGCGTCGTCGTTTTCGCCCAAGAGTTGCTGGCCCTCTCGATCGTAAATACCCAGCACGGTATCCACAGTGTCGTCATCGCCGGCCAGGAATACGCTGACCGTTCGGTTGGCTGGCAGCGTGACGCGGTAACGCACGCGCTGATCCGGCCCAACCGTGCCGTTGGCTTGTACTTCCGTGCTGCCGATGCCCAGCGACAATTCCCCGCCTTCGATGAGTTCGCCCAGAATAAGGTCGGTCAAGTAGTTCTCGGCCGCCTCAAGCAAGTGATCGCCTTCGCTGGTCAGGCTCTCCAGGGTGACGGGCACGACGACCGTCGGCGCGACCCCTTGGGCTTCAATGTGAATCTCTTTGTCCGCGTTCAGTCCGCGCGTGACCGTGTAACGTATGTCCAGGTCGTCGGGCATAAGCATGTCGTCCACAGCGCCACCCAGGCCGCCGGTCGGGTAGTGGCCGACGATGGCGGCCCGATCGGCGATGGTCAGGTTGTACGAGAAGAACTCGCAGGCGCTGAAGCAACCCGGCGCGATGATCACGGCGAGTTCGCCATCATAACGCAAGTCTTCCTCGGGCAAGCAAAAGCGGTCTTCCGAGCGCGGATCGAGGTAAAATTCGCCGGTCGCCTCGTTGTAGGAGCTGGTATAACCCAGGACATGCTCTTCCTGGTAGAAATAAGCGCCGAGTTGATCGGCCAGGTAGCCGCTGCCGCCGCCGTTGTGGCGCATGTCGATGATGATGCCCGGGACCTCTTCTTCGATGAATTGCTCCAGCATGCGCTCCCACAGCTGCACCGTCAGCCGTTCGTTGTCGCTGAAAGAATGGATTTCGACATAGCCGTATCCGCTGGGCAGAATCTCGAATTCAACCGGCAGCGCTGTGTCTTCCACGCCGGAAAAGAAGGATGAATTGGTGAAGCTCGCGCGCTCGCCGATGGTGGCAAGCGTTACCGACTGCTCTTCTTCTCCCTCTGGATTGCGGAATGTGATATCGACATCAGTACCGAGCGGGAAGCGCGTGATGTAACGCAGCTGCTGCAGGCGCAGGGTGTGCTCGGTGCTGAGCGCTTGATGCGCCCAGACAAATTCGCGGTCCATGGCTTCCTGGACTGTGCCGCCATCCCAGGCCAGAATCTCCGCGCCTAGCTCGATGCCGGCGTTGGCGGCGGGGCTACCGTCCAGCAGAAAGCTGACGACAATGCGCCCGTCATCCAGCTCCGAGAGGGAAACACCCAGGCCGCCATCCGTCTCTTCGCGGAAAAGATCGCCAAGCGGCGTCAAGGGCATACCGACGTGCCCATCGGGAATCTCCCACAAAAAGTCGCGCATGGCCAGCGCATAGGCATCCGTATCTTCCGCCGCTTCAGCTTCGGCAAAGCGTGGCGAATACGTGGCTTCCAGCGCGTCCCAATCCAGTTCGTAAAGTTCGCTAAAGGCGTATTCCCGCCGGAAAAGATCAACCATTGCCGTGAAGGCTTCGCTATAGGAAAGCGCCGAGAAATCGTTGATGGCGGCAGTCTCCGGCTCATGCAAATCCAGGATCTGGCGAGCGGCGCGATCAAAGACGAAGGGTTCTTCGTCCAAAGCGACCACCGAATAACCTTGCGGCACGGTGACAATCGGATCATCGGATGTAAACAGCAAGCCGTCAGCGCCAAAGCCGGAGGGGAATCCCTGGCCCGGCTCAGGCGCGAAGATGATGAGTTTTCCGCCGATGACTTCCCAGCGGGTTTCGGGATCAATGCTGGCGCGAGTGGAGGCATAACCCGTCGACCAGCCGCCGCCATGCTGATCGCATTTCTCCAGCAAGGGACCGCCGAAGAGATTGGTCCAGTAGGCCACAGCGAAGACCATGACCCCGCTGTCGTCTTCGCCGTCATTGTCTACATCGCGCAAGCTGCCCGCCGGCGCCAGGGGCAGCGACAAACTATAGGAGAAAGGCGAGGTAAAAAAGTCGGATGTAATTTGACCCGGCACTTGTGATTCCAGCGGAATGATGAAGTACTGATTGCGGTCCACGAAGCCGGTCTGCTCTTCCAGAATAATCAGCGGTTCGGCCACGCCGCTGGTGAAAAAGGCATTGGTATAGTGCAGATTGCCAGTAATGCTTATCGGTCCGCCGTCATCGTTTACGATCAGCGCTGCGCCGGCCTTTATAAGGTCGGAAGCGGGCGTATCGTCTTCGTCTTTTTCGCCGATCGCAAAGGTGGGCAAGGCCGATAGCAGCAGCAGACAAATGACGGCGATGCGCGAAAGCAGTTTGCGTGGCATACATGCTTCTCCAGGGTATAAGCGCCTGCAGTGGTCAAGACAACTATCTAGTAGGATACGGGAGACCATCAACTGGGGCAAGGCGGTTTGCCAGGCGTGCCTCCCTCTGCGTCGCTTGAATACGCGTCGGCAGCCGAATTCAGTCGACAGTAAATCGGAGCAGCTCAATGTCGCGATCAAAGCGCCTCTGCTCGGCGACGACAGTACCGCCCTGACTGGCTATAGTGGCGAAATTGTAGACGATCAATTTGACGACATATTCGCCGCCAGCCAGCTCGGAGATATCAAAGGCAAAGTGGTCCAAGGGTTCGCCCGAGATCACGGCGTCGAGCCATAGCACTTTGTTGCTCTCCACGTCGAACACTTGCAGCGACAATGAGTAATCCTTGCCGATCGTCCGCCCCCACCAGAAGTAAAAGTTCAGCGAATCGCTTGACCGCTCAACTTCGTAGTTGGCCAACTGCGTGCCGCCATCGTAGTGAACGGCGAAGGGACTGGAATCCGTGATTAGCTCGCAGGGGAAGTCGCGACTCAGTACATACTCGATGACACTCTCCGACTTATCCAGATAACGCTTACAAAGCTCAAAGCGCTCGGCCATCCAATCCGTGTACAAGGGCATTGAGCTTAAGTCTGTCTGTTGCGGATTGTAAATCAGCCAGATGCCGTTGGCGTTTGCGGCGATAGCGTCCAATGTAGCGTAGGTCGAAAGTCCGCTCTGTAATACCGCTTCTTTGGCTTCATCCCTGGATATGTGCACAATGTGCGACCAGCGCGACAGTGCCTTTCGGTAGTAATCGAGCGTCTTTCGTACGGTTATTGGGGTGTCGGGATGAACGCTCAGGATTAGTTCATTGTAACCTGGCAAGCTGTCGGATTCGTAAATGAAGTCCTGATAGCGCGGGATTTTGTCCAGGTTTTGGATGCGCGCGCCGGTGGCGACGAGCAAGTCTTCCGACCGGTAAAATATGACAAAAGAAGCGATCCACACTGCCGCCAAGGGCAGCCGCAAGATGTTCCAGCCCGGCAGCAGCCGCAAACCAATAGCCAGCGCGCAACAGAAGGGCACGACAAAGACACTCATATAGCGCATCTGCCATTCGCTGAATATGGCCGCCAGCTCGTTCGACAGCAGAATAAGCAGCAAGGTAACGACAGCGACAAAGACCAGGAACAATTCACCGGGTTTCAGCCGCCGATATCTTACGGCAGCCGCGCCGAGCGCCAGCGGGGGTATGAAAATGAGACCATTCGAAAAAATACGCAAGATATGCAAAAGCGAGCCCAGCAGAGGCAGGCGCGTGTCGGCGACGTCGGGCCGCCCGGGAAAGCCCAGGACGGCGACTGGCAGCCAGGGCAAAAACAGCAATCCGGCCGCGACCATCAGCAGCGCCACCTTCAGCCAGCGGCGGTTTTTCTTGGCCACGACCAGATGGTAGATGCCAAGCGCCGCCAACAGCATGATGCCGAAGTAATGGATGTATAGCAGCAACGCCGCCGACAAAAGCAAGGTAAGCCAAGCTATACGCGAAGGCGCCCGCCTGGGCTGAATTACGCGCGCGTAGGACCAGAGTAGCCAGCCCGACATCATCGGCAGCAGGGTATACATTCTCGCCAAGTGGCTGTAGTAGATAATATATGCCAAGAACACGGCGATGAAGAAGACCGTAAGACCTAACTCCTGGCCACCAACGGACGCGGCCAGGCGATAGGTGACCGCCAACGTAAACAGACCAAAATACACCGAAAGCAGACGAAGCGTAAAGAGCTCAGAACCGGCCAGCGTCCGCCAGACATTAAGCACGATGAAATAGGCGGGGCCGTGCTGCGCGCTTTCAGCGATGACGTCGTCAACCGTCTGCCGCAAGCTATAAGGGACGCCAGTGGCGTTATCAAGTATGCGGTTCCAGGAGTTGTATTCGTCATTGCCAATGGGCAAGCGCTTCACGTTTGAAACCGCCGCCGCAAAAAACGCTAGCAGGCAAATGACGACAATCGTTAGAGCGACGAAGTTTCGGTCAGTCGTACTCATGCCCTATTTCTCGACTTCGAATGTATAAAGCGCTACGGCGCGTTCAAATGGTCGGCTCGTGTTGACGACGGTTCCAGATTGGCTTTCCCCGGTTTGACGATCATAAACAATGAGATCAACAGAGTAGGCGCCGGCGGGCAAGCTCGAAATATCAAGCGCGCGAGCGTCAACAGGGTCGCCGCTGATGACGGCATCGAGCTGCTGGGCCTTTTCCCCGCGATCGCCAATGATTTGCAGCGAGTAGGCGTACACCCCCTCATCGCTTTGCAGCCACCAGAGGTATACAGCAAGCTGGTCCGGCTTCTGCGCAAGCTCCGCGCCGCCCAGCCAAACGCCATTATCGTATATGATCTCGAATCCCCGCCCGTCCGCGATCAAGCTGCACGGTATGGGAATCTTGACGTAGTATTCGATGACGCTTCGCTCAGTGTCAATGAAGCGACGACACATCTGAAAGTGTTGCGTAAACCAATTCCGGTAGACGTCGAGCGAGTTCAAGTCCGTCTGCTGCGGATTATGAATCACCCAAATGCTATTGCTATTGGCGACGATGGCATCCAACGAAGCGTAGGTCGAGAGTCCGCTCTGTATCACAATATCGCCCGAGGCGTCGTACGTGATATGCGCAACATGGTCCCAGTCTGAAAGCACCCAGCGATAGTAGGCCAAAACCTTATAGTCATCGACCATCGTATCCGGATGAAAACTCAAAATAAGCGCATTCCGGCTTGGCAAACTCTCGGCCTTGTAGCGAAAGTCCTGGTACGAGGGAACGGCGTCGCTGTCCTGAAACTCTCGATTGGTATAAATCTTCAGCTCATCAGATTCAGCATAGAAAAAGCAACCCAGAATCCACAGGCCCACAAGTGCCGGGATGGCGAATTTGCGCGCGGGCAGCAGGGTCAGCCCTATGGCAATAGAGCAGACCAGCGGAACGGCGAGGATAATCGTATAACGCAGGCGTCTAGCAGCCAAAACCGGCGTGAATTCGTTGAGAACGACAATCACCAAGAAAATGGAAGTTGCGAGGAAAAGCAGGTACCGCTGGGATGAATTGAGCCGTCTGAACCTCACGAGACATGCCGCAACCGCCACTAAGAGGATCGGCGCCAATCCGTTGGTGTAAACTTGCGCGACAGTCACGATGGATTCAAAAAGCGAGAGGTTCTCGCTGGGGATTCGCAGTTCCCTCCATCCACGAAAGACGACGGGCAACCAGGGAACAAATGCAACGCCCGCCACAATCATCGCCGCGCACACCTGAAACCACCGCTTGTCTTTTGCCACGAAGAATACGTGATACAGGCCAATTGCGGCCAAGACAATCATGCCGTAGTAGTGGACGTAAATCAGGCCGGCGGATGAAACGATGAGTAAGGCCCAGCACCACGCCGGCGCCGCAATTGCGGTTGAAGTTACTTTCCAATAGGCCCATGCAACCAGGGCGACAAGCAGCGGGAGCAGTGAGTACATCCGTACAATCTGCGCATAAAAGAAGAGATAGGCGACAAAGGCAGTCAAAATGGCGGTGACTGTCGCTATGTCTCTGTTACCCGAGATGGAAGCAAGTCGGTACGCGCAGGCAATTGAGAGGAGGCCGCAAAAAATGGAAGGGAGGCGAAGCGAAAACAAATCACGCCCGGCGACTTTCTGCCAAATGTTAAGCAGGACAAAGTAAAGCGGTCCGTGCTGCGCGCTGTGTTCGCTGACGCTATCAAGCGTCTCAGCGACCGTATAGGCGGGATCCAAATAGGTCTTGAATAGGTGCTGCTGTGAATTCCACTCACTGTGGGAAATGGGTTCCGCTTTGAGATTGGTTATGCTCAATATGTATACTGCTAACAGACATGAGGCAACGATGAAGAAACGCGCACAGCTCATGCCAGATTCGGCCACAACATCTCCTCGACATCCTCGCCGACGCGGCGCCTCAAAGCTGGCTAAGGGTCGCCTCGTTAGACGCTAGCCTACAGCAGATTCATTTCGTCGGCAATATGACCGGCGTCTTCCTAATAGTATGAGCAGAAGATCGCGCACGGCTGATAAGAGATATTCTGCCGGAGGCGTGTATATTGGGGTTTTCACTCAGAAATTTCCAAACCAATTAAATCCACCGCGCGCTCAAATCCTACCTACCTGCCAACATTCGCTCCTGACTGGGTGAGCTTCGGCTCTATGTCGCAATCAGTTAGCTTGACGACAAAGACTTCCGTCGCTAAGCCGGCTAGATCAACGGTGGCGAGGTCAATGGGATCGCCGCTAATGACTCTTGTCAAATAGTGCGACTCGGCCGTTGCCAATCAACGATGGGCCATCCAATCAGCGTTGGTTGGCGCCAAACCAGCTAATATGATCTGCTATACGGATGCATGAGCTAGTGTCATGCCTTGGCTCAAATCCTCACCGCCCCGCGCTTTCTGCATTCTCCGACTTGGGCAGCAGTCCTGAGTCAACGAGAAAGGCCGCATAACGCCTTGCTTGCTCGTACGTGCCGGCTGCCACAAGATGCACACCGTCAAGCTCCCAATAGCTGCTGTCAATCGGAAAATCCTTCGCCAGGTTGATGTATGGCAAGGCCATATCCGCAGCGATTTGGCGTATGACGGTGTTGTGCTGGGCTATTGAATGTCTCCACAGTTGCGGTCGATCGGCTTCTACATTGTAGACCCATGACGAGACTACCGGTTGCACATCATGCGCCAGCGCCAGAGTCATGAGATTGCGGATGTTTCGCTCAAAATAGACTGGCGTATTTGCGACCAGGCGATTTGCCAGCGTGGTATCGCCGAGATCACGCATACACTGCACCCGCGATGGCTCAAACGAGGAATCCAGGGCCAAGGGATTGCTCATCCAGCCCAAGGAGATAGCTACCAAGCGGTACAGCGCCGAGGCTGGCAGCGCTGCATTGCGCTCAACAAACAGGCCTCGATGCCCGTTTAGGCCGCGCTGCGGATTCAGACCGCGATAGCAATCGTTACTGAGCCGTTCACGCACGACCAGGTCGTTGAGGGCGCCATAATAGATCAGCATGTCCGGCTCCAACTCTAACACGCGGAATGCAAAACCGGCGAGAATTTCCCAGGAGGTGTAGCCACTCACACCGGCATTGACGACTTCGACGTTGCCATAACCATAATCATCGCGCAGGATCGCTTGCAGGGAGGCTGGGTAAGAATCTTCTGCTGTTGTGCCTGTGCTATAGGTCGTTGAGCCACCAACGGAAACGATTCGGAAAGTTTCCTGGCGTTTGGGAATCGCAATCTCCGGTCCTCGATAGCCCAGGTCGTTGTGCCCTTCGTAGGCTGGGTCGGGCACATAGCTGACGTATGGCACAGGCATGATATTGGTCTGGAGGGCGCGAATCTCCTCAAGCGTATAGAGATACATAATCTTCTGATTTCGGCTGCCGGCGGCGCCGAGATAAGCGCGCATCAGCAGCTCGATAGTCAGCAAAGATATTCCGATACTTATAGCTATCCAAGACACGACTCGCACAGCGACGCGGACACTTTCAGACGCGCCCAAATGCAGATGCGCTTGCAGGAGCAAGCCGGTAATTCCCATGACCATCAGCACAACAGTGAGGAGAGCAAGCGTCACAAAGGTCGGATGCGTCACCAGAACGTTGATTGACGGAGTGATTGTGACCTCGCTGCCGTCCATCAGCATTACTTGCAGCCTCGGCTCTGTCTTTGCGTCGATGCACAATGTCGTATCGCCGGCCGCGGGCGAAAGCTCGTCATTTACCAAGACTCGCTGCGTGTTCATGACATCCCATTGCATGGCGAGGCACTCGCCCGGGAAGAGAATATCGCCGCGGCTGACCGTCAGACCAACTGTGGTGTCGGAGTATGCAAGATTCTTTACGAGTGGCGCGGGGTAGCTATACCAGAGGACAAAACCAATCACCGATAGCAGGGCGATACCCAGACATAGAATCCACCATTGGAATGCACGACGAAGCATTGATGCCCAATCACGAATCTGGCTCACGAGAGTCTGATGTAAGTCTACTCGTACGGGCGAGCGGTATCAACAACTATTGTCTGCTATGTTCCAGTTGCATCAATGTGCGAAAGACGTGTATGGAGCAGAGCAGCATTGGCGACGGCACAGTCGTGCGCGCCGTCTCCGTTTCCGCTCAAAAGTGATGCTGTCGAATACGGGCAGAAAAATCGGTGAGGATCGTCACAACTATCTGCTAGCGTCGGCGATCAGCTGCTCCAGCGGTCTCTTTCTTATTGAGACCACGAAGTCGCGCGCATGACGAAGCGTGCGGATCCGTAGATGACATTAGTTCTTCCAGGTGTTCTGCGAGCCACCCATCTTGGCGTATGATATACTGACTGCGTGTGGAAGGTTGACTGTGGCCGGTGCTCAATCCAAGAGGCTTCAGGCAACCTAATCATAGATTTCGCATTCAAGGATGGCTGGCTATGTGTGGCCGTCGTCCCCACTGTGAGCGTTATTCGTTGCGCCAGTTTAAGTGTCTTTGCGTAAACGCGGCCAAGCGCTGTTTGAGGAAGGACCAAGGCAACGCTGATGGGAAACTTTCGGAGACAATTGACAGTCTATTCTCTGTTAGCGCTTTCCTGCTCAATTATATATTGGCCCGTCATGAGTCACGCGACGCGATTTCGCAAAGATTTCGGCCTGCATATTGAATCTGCTCTGCGAATGCCTGATACGCTAGAGCATGTTTCATATCCGCTGTTTCACGCCGTGTTATTGCTTATGCACAGATTATTGGGTTTGGAGCCCCAACTGTCAGCCCTTGTCGCGATACTGCTCTTGATGGCGCCGGTGCCGGTGATCGCATTTGCCCTGTACAAAGGGAGCGTCGGCAATCATGTTCCTGACGGCGTATTGATGTTATTCGCTCTGGGTCTTGCCATCATGTCGCCGATTGCGATCTGGACCAGCAAATACATGATAGGATATCTAAACCCGATTGTATATCACAATCCTACCAGCATAACACTGCGCCTATTTGTGATTCCCGTCTCAGTCCTGGCGTTTCGGTGCTTTCAGAGTCAGCCTTACCGCAGCCTGAATCATCGTGTCTATATACTGTCGCTCTGCGCTGTTCTGCAGGTATTGTCTGTAATGGCCAAACCCAGTTTCGCAGTGGCGCTTGTTCCTGGATGCATTCTTTTCGCGTTCTGGAGGATTTTGCGGCGCGGGCACGTAGATTGGACTCTGCTGGCGCTCGGCATTGTCATTCCGACGACACTTATGATAGCGCTGCAGTCGCTGATCACTTACGTTGATTTCGACGATGGCTCATCTATTGCTATTGGTTTCTTGACTCTCATGAATCTGTATACACCGATATGGAGGATTCCCGTACAGCTGCTGCTGTCAATTGTGTTTCCTATAGGAGTAGGTCTGCTGTACGCAAAGCAGGCACGTCAGCATCTCTTTTTGAGCTTTGCGTGGACGGTGTTTATCTGCGCAATCTTGGTGACGTATATGCTCTACGAATCAGGATCCCGAATGCCGCATGGGAACTTCATTTGGACTGGTTACAGCGCCGTTTTTCTGCTGATGTTTGCTTCGACAATCTTCTTGCTGCAGCAATACGTCCGCGAACTTAGACACAACCGGGGCCTCCTGCAAGTCTTCGGCCTCAGATTTTCGAGACGGTTTGCCGTAGCTTCGTTTCTCTTTAGCTTACAGGTAATTGCAGGGATCGCATATTGCTTCAGATTCCTCTCCCACGAGTTTGTTTGAGTGGCAATTACAACAAAGAAGAGGGTGTGAGCAGCGCAGAGAAGTGTTGGCGACGGCATACTCTCCCACATCGTCTCCAATGCAGTACCATCTGCGCTCACGGGCTTAACTGCCGGGTTCGGGATGGATCCGGGTGTACCCCCGCGGCTCTAGCCACCAACACTGCTCTGCCCTGCTCACACCCTCTCGGCATGCTCAGTTCATGATCAGTTCATAATCAACACGGCGGCTTTTACCTACTCGCGCGCTACACATAAGCCCGATACACCGCACCATAGTACGGAAAGCCCTCGACCATTAGTACGGGTCAGCTACACGCATTACTGCGCTTACACCCCCCGCCTATCTAACTGGTAGTCTCCCAGCGGTCTTACTTGGTTATACCAATGGGGAATCTCTTCTTGAGGATGGCTTCCCACTTAGATGCTTTCAGCGGTTATCCAGGCCGAAGGTCGCTACTCAGCTATGCCGCCGGCGCGACAACTGAAACACGAGCGCTTCGTCCACCCCGGTCCTCTCGTACTAGGGGCAACTCCTCGCAAATTCCCAACGCCCACAGCGGATAGAGACCGACCTGTCTCACGACGGTCTGAACCCAGCTCACGTACCGCTTTAATGGGCGAACAGCCCAACCCTTGGGACCTTATTCAGCCCCAGGATGCGATGAGCCGACATCGAGGTGCCGAGCCTTGCCGTCGATTTGAACTCTTGGGCAAGACTAGCCTGTTATCCCCGGGGTAGCTTTTATCCGGTAAGCTACGGCCATTCCACTCTGTGCCGTAGGATCACTAAGCCCGACTTTCGTCTCTGCTCGACTTGTCAGTCTCGCAGTCAAGCTGGCTTCTGCCTTTACACTCTACGATGGGTTTCCATTCCATCTGAGCCAACCTTTGGGCGCCTCCGTTACGCTTTCGGAGGCGACCGCCCCAGTCAAACTGCCCACCTGCCACTGTCCCTAGCACTGTGAATACTCAGGTTAGGGCCAAAGCCCTACCAGGCTGGTATCTCAACATTGACTCCACACACGCTGACGCGCACGCTTCCTAGTCTCCCAGCTATCCTGCACAAGTAGCGCCCTAACGCAATGGCAAGCTACAGTAAAGCTCCACGGGGTCTTTTTGTCCTGCTGCGGGTAATACGCATTTTTACGCATACTTCAATTTCGCCGGGTCCCCTGCTGAGACAGTGCTCCACTCGTTACGCCTTTCGTGCGGGTCGGAACTTACCCGACAAGGAATTTCGCTACCTTAGGACCGTTATAGTTACGGCCGCCGTTCACCGGGGCTTCATTTCGCTGCTCTCACAACTCCACTTAACCTTCCGGCACTGGGCAGGCGTCAGCCCCTATACGTCAGCTTGCGCTTTTGCAGAGACCTGTGTTTTTGGTAAACAGTCGGCAGAGCCTTTTCACTGCAACCTGGCTCTTACACCAGGCGATCCTTCTCCCGAAGTTACGGATCCATTTTGCCTAGTTCCTTAGCAGAGGTTCTCCCGTTCGCCTTCGTATTCTCTACTCGTCTACCTGTGTCGGTTTGCGGTACGGGCGGCATGCTTCAACATCAATACAGCTTTTCTCGTCCCATGGAGTCTGTCACTTCTTGCCCTACGGGCACGGCTTCACGGGCTCTCCCCGCTTACCACCTCAATCCACTCAGAGGCTGACTCTACCACAAGCTGCTGCATTCACTCCACATACCGGTACGGGAATATTAACCCGTTGTCCATCGCCTACGCTTCTCAGCCTCGGCTTAGGCCCGACTAACCCGACGCGGACTGGCCTTCCGTCGGAAACCTTAGACGTTCGGCGAATAGGGTTCTCACCTATTTCTCGCTACTCATGCCAGCATTCGCACTCCTACTCGCTCCAATGCGCCTCACAGCACAACTTCTCCGCAAGTAGAACGCTCCCCTACCATAACTCTCGTTATCCCTGTCTTCGGTAGTATGCTTTAGACCCGTTACATTATCCGCGCAAATGCGTTTGACTAGGGAGCTGTTACGCACTCTTTAAAGGATGGCTGCTTCTAAGCCAACCTACTAGCTGTCTCAACACACTCACCTCGTTTTACACTTAGCATACATTCCGGGACCTTAGACGAGGGTCTGGGTTCTTTCCCTCTCGACTACTTAACTCATCTCAAGCAGTCCAACTGCTGTGATTGGCATGACGGCATTCGGAGTTTGTTTGGGTTCAGTAAGCTTGACGCCCCCTAGCCCATACAGTGCTCTACCTCCGACACCCAACTCACAACGCTAGCCCTAAAGCTATTTCGGGGAGAACAAGCTATCTCCAGGCTCGTTTGGCATTTCACCTCTAACCACAACTCTTCCCCCGATTTTGTAACATCGGTGGGTGCGGTCTTCCATTACGTGTTACCGTAACTTCAACCTGGCCATGGTTAGCTCGCCTGGTTTCGTGTCTAATATGCGCCACTCAACCGCCCTGTTCAGACTCGGTTTCCCTGCGCCTTCGACTGTCTCTGTCTTAAGCTCGCCACGCACATTAACTCGCTGGCTCATTCTCCTAAAGGCACGCCGTCAGAATGATAAATCATCCCTCCGACCGGTTGTAAGTACACAGTTTCAGATTCTATTTCACTCCCCTCGCCGGGGTTCTTTTCACCTTTCCCTCACGGTACTAATGCGCTATCGGTCATCTCGTGTATTTAGCCTTGGAGGGTGGACCCCCCAGTTTCGCACAATGTTAGCGTGTATCGTGCTACTCAGGATTCTCGACACTGCGTTCTCTTACGCCTACGGGTCTCTCACCCTCTTCGGACGACCTTCCCAGATCGTTCGGCTTCCAGTTTCCGCAGTCTATTCAAGTCCTACAACCCCATACACCGTAGCATATGGTTTGGGCTTTTCCGCTTTCGCTCGCCACTACTCGCAGAATCTTCTCTTCTCCTCGCCCTACTTAGATGTTTCAGTTCGGACGGTTCCCCTCCCGCATTTGCGGGATGACGGCGTTTGAACGCCAACGGGTTTCCCCATTCGGATATCTTCGACTCTTACGGTCTTATACACCTCATCGAAGCTTTTCGCAGTATAACACGTCCTTCATCGGCACGAGATGCCTAGGCATCCACTGTGTACCCTTATTCGCTTTCCGTACTATCGTACGGTGTTTCCGGCTCATCTGGCACGCGCTTATAGGTATTACCTTCGCGTTGATTATTCAACTGTTAAACTGCACTCGCCTGCCAATGCAGGCGACTATCTCGGGATCTTGAATCCCCGGTTGCGCGCGAGACTCGCTCATGCGCAACCCACAACTCAACATCCCGCCGCTTATTTGGAGATAAGGGGACTCGAACCCCTGGCCTCGTCAGTGCGATTGACGCGCTCTCCCAACTGAGCTATATCCCCTCGTGGAGACTAGGCGGCCGGCGCTTGCTGCCTGGTGGAGACAAGGGGACTCGAACCCCTGACCTCCTCGGTGCAAGCGAGGCGCTCTCCCAACTGAGCTATGTCCCCATTCCTGTGGGGCAAGCAAGACTTGAACTTGCGACCTCGCGCTTATCAGGCGCGCGCTCTAACCAACTGAGCTACTGCCCCAAATCCAACTCATTTACCTTATACGATTAACAGCACAATAGCAGGCTAAAACGACAGCGACTCTACACCCTTTGTCTTACACACTCTCGCAAGGGCGACTCACCGAGTCGCCCCTACATGTAACTCGCGGCATCTCTGCCGCTCCCTTAGAAAGGAGGTGATCCAGCCGCAGCTTCCGCTACAGCTACCTTGTTACGACTTCGTCCCAGTCATCGATCCTGCCCTAGGCAGTAGCCCCCCGAAGGTTGGCTTCCCGACTTCAGGCTCGACCAACTCCCATGACGTGACGGGCGGTGTGTACAAGGCCCGGGAACGTATTCACCGCAACGTGCTGATTCGCGGTTACTAGCAACTCCGACTTCATGCAGGCGAGTTGCAGCCTGCAATCCGAACTGAGATCGGCTTTGAAGGATTCGCTCCAAGTCGCCCCTTCGCTACCTATTGTACCGACCATTGTAGCGTGTGTGTCGCCCTGGATATTAAGGCCATGCTGATTTGACGTCATCCCCACCTTCCTCCCGTTTGTCACGGGCAGTCATGCTAGACACGTATAACTAGCACCGAGGGTTGCGCTCGTTTGCGGACTTAACCGAACACCTCACGGCACGAGCTGACGACAACCATGCAGCACCTGTGATGGCTCCCCGAAGGGTCCTTCCGCTTTCGCTTCCGTACTACCAACATGTCATTCCCAGGTAAGGTTCTTCGCGTAGCCTCGAATTAAACCACACGCTCCGCTGCTTGTGCGGGCCCCCGTCAATTCCTTTGAGTTTTAGCCTTGCGACCGTACTCCCCAGGCGGTACATTTATCGCGTTTGCTGCGACACTCAATTACTTGCGTAACCGAACGCCTAATGTACATCGTTTACGGCGTGGACTACCGGGGTTTCTAATCCCGTTCGCTACCCACGCTTTCGCGCCTCAGCGTCAGTGGAAATCCAGGAAGCCGCCTTCGCCACTGGTATTCCTCCGGATATCTACGCATTTCACCACTACACCCGGAATTCTACTTCCCTCTATTTCTCTCTAGTTATCCAGTTTTACCTAACCAATACAAGTTTAGCCTGTATCTTTCATAGGTAACTTAAATAACCGCCTACGCGCGCTTTACGCCCAGTAACTCCGGATAACGTTCGCGTCCTACGTTTTACCGCGGCTGCTGGCACGTAGTTAGCCGACACTTATTCCTATGCTACCGTCCTCTCTCGTCACATAGAAAAGGGCTTTACGATCCGAAAACCTTCTTCACCCACGCGGCGTCGCTGCATCAGACTTCCGTCCATTGTGCAATATCCCTTACTGCTGCCTCCCGTAGGAGTCTGGGCCGTGTCTCAGTCCCAGTGTGGGGGGCCACCCTCTCAGATCCCCTAACCGTCATCGCCTTGGTAAGCCTTTACCTCACCAACTAGCTGATGGTCCGCAACCTCATCCCTTAGCGCTAAAGCCTTTTCTCACCGCTCTCTAACTACCGCGAAATCATCCGGTATTAGCCTCTGTTTCCAAAGGTTATCCCAGTCTAAAGGGCAGATCAGTTACGTGTTACTCACCCGTGCGCCACTCTCCAGCACCCCGAAAGGCGCCTTATCGTTCGACTTGCATGTATTAGGCACGCCGCCAACGTTCATCCTGAGCCAGGATCAAACTCTCCGTATTCACAGGGTTTGATTCGCTCTGTCTTAACCTGCTATTCTGCTGTTAATCCGCACCGCGCAACAATTCATCATCGCCGCGCAAAAAAGCGAGAGACGAACTCTCACTTTTAGTCCGCAAAGCATAGCAAGCGCTTCTAAGCTTGTCAAGGACGAATCAATAGACAGCCATGCAAAAGTGTTCGCGCGCCCGCTACCAACATGTCGCGATGACGCCGAGTCTTCGCGCGCAGGAACCAGACAGCCGCAATTAATAATGCACGCGGACCAAGCGCAGCGTTTCACCCGAGTATACGAGTTCGAAGCGCTGTTTGTCCGTCTGATAAAGCGCATCGACTATCCAGGCGTAGCCCTTGGGGAAAAGCAAATAGTCAATGCCGTAGCGGTCGATGATAGTCAGCTTTTGCTCAACCGGCGCCTCCGCGAGGTATAGCAGTTCATTGTCCTTGTGCTGTCTTTCGGTCTGCTCTAGCGGCATATTCGAATAATACGACATTCGTTCCGGCGTAAAGCGAGACAGACCAATGATTTTCCAGTGCGACGCAATCGCGAGGCTGCGCGACTCCATGCTGGCCGCGACCCATACGCGCTCATCATGCTGGGCGTCAATGTAAGCGGCGACTTCCGCCAGCTCCGCATCAACTGCAGTTGCTGTCGTGATATCCCGGTTGAAGCCCACTCGCTCGTTCGATTGAAGAAAATGCGCCGTGACCGGCAGTGCCAGAACCACAAGCGCAACGAGTACATGGTCATTGCTCAGCCGGCGCAGTAACCGTTGCCCGTCTGGACGCAACTGGCAGAGGAGCATATAGCCGGTTTCAAGTAGAAATCCCAACATATAGCCGTAAGGGATCAGCCACAGTACACGATTGATATGGTTCACTGAGACCAGACGTCCGTAAATCCAGGCTGTGTAGGGCAGCAGTCCGACGCACACAGCCAGCGCGACCGCCAGCATCAGCTTGCTCCTGGCATCCAATCGGCGCGCGACCACCGCCACCAATGTCAGCGCTACCAATATATAGGTCAGGTCGCCCGCTGTACGCGAGTGAATCGCGAAAAACTTATTGTCATCAAAAAGTGGGTTGATGGCATCGAAGACATACACCCTCGTCTCGTCCTGTAAGGGCGCCTCATCAAAATTGTAGATTGTCCTTTCCGTCGTCGACAATCGAAGCAGAATCGCCGGCGACAAAATCAATAGCGTTAGCGAGCCGACTTGAATGGCGTTCCTCCGTCCATCTGCTTCTGTGATTGCGCGAATCACGCACCAGATGCCAATGATGACCGCAGCGAATCCGCCGAGGATAGAATGCGTGAACGCGGCTGCAAACATGGTCAGCACGAAAGCAAAAAGAGCGCGCTTGTGTCGAGAGACGGCGTACAGATATGCGCTGGAAATCGCGATCGGCGCCAGCGTAAACGCAGCCAAAACCTTGTCGAGCAAGGCGCGTACAAAGAACTGCGAACCGGCTTGCGGCCCTATGTCCGTCACCAAACTGTATGCCAGAAGTCCCAGCACCATATAGACCAGTGACATTTTGCGCCCGTGCTGCATATTCCGCGCGAATACGTACATCCCCGCGACCGTCATCAGCATCGCGACGGGATTGATGAAGTATCGCGCCAGCAAAATCGGCACGCCGCTAATATCCACGACCAACGCTTGCGCCAGTACCCAGTACGTAAGGTACATACGGTCGGCGATGGGATTGCCCGTTTCATAGTATGGCTCTGACCATCCCAAAGGTTCATCGCGCAGGAAGCCGTTGACAGCCGCGTGATGGCGATTCTGGTCGTCAGTAGTTGACACCGCAAAAAAGCTGGAATAGGCATAAAGCGAGGAAAGCACGACAACTACGGCAACAATAGCGGCGATCGGCCACTGAAATTGCAGGCTTATTGCTTTGGTCGATCTGATCTTGAAAGCCAGCGCGACGAAACCCAGCAACGCAAGCAAAAGCCAGATGAATTTTACTGTATCAATCGATAGGGCCAGTGTACGTGTAATGAGACCAAGCAAGGAGATCAGCGCGACCGAGAAGGCGAAACCATAGCCTAGGACGTCGATGAGATCCCATGAGTCTCGCGCCGGGATCAGCACAAAGAGAAAGCCGCCCGGCAGCAGGAAGACCAGCAGGCCGAAAATTATCCTCAACCAGGGCGACACTGACGAAACATCGCCCAGCGAAAGAGCTAGTCCCGCAAGCAGGACAAATCCGCTGAAATAGAGATACAATTTGGGCAGCCGAAGCGCGCTAACGAACAGCCCCGACGCTGCGGAAATCATAGCTCGCTGCGTCCTTCAAGCGCGCGCATCAAGGTTATCGAGTCGACGTATTCGAGATCGCCACCCGTGGGCAAGCCGCGCGCCAAACGCGTCACTTTCACATTGCTGCTCGCCAACTCGCGCTGCAGGTACATCGCAGTAGCGTCGCCTTCCATGCCCGGGTTGGTGGCGATAATTACTTCTCTCGCTTGGCCCTGTTCAACGCGGGCTACCAGTTCGCGAATTTTCAAGTCGTCAGGCCCGATGCCTTCGACCGGCGATATCGCGCCATGCAGCACGTGGTAACGCCCTCGATACACGCCAGTACGCTCGATCGCCATCAAGTCCAGCGGCTCTTCGACCACTGCCAACGTAGCCGCATCGCGTTCGCGCGAACTACAGATTGGGCAAGGGTCAGAGACCGTAATATTGAAACAGACGCTGCAAAAGCGAGTCTGCGCTTTGAGGTTGCCCAAGGCTTCCGCTAGCCCCAGAGAGTACTCTTCAGGCGCGCGCAGCAGATAATAGGTCAAACGAGAAGCCGTTTTGGGGCCGACGCCGGGCAAGCGCGAGAAGGCCTCTACCAACTTTGTTACGGGCTCGGGGATTGCGCTGCTCATCGGCGGCGACCAGTGCTCATCATAAAACCGGCAGATCGGAACAAATTGAAAATTTGCTGAAGCCGGCTAGCCCAGCAAGCCGCCCAAACCGGGAATATCGCCAAGACCACCCGTGATTTGTTCCATCCGTTCAGCCGCCATTGCCTGGCTCTGCTCGATCGCCTGGTTAACCGCCGCGACCAAGAGGTCCTGCAAATCGGTCAGCCACTCTTCGTCATCCATGTCAATGACATCGGCGTCTATTTCGACGGATTGTACGCGCTGATGACCGGTTATGACGATCTTGATCGCGCCCCCGCCAACCGAGACCTCCGTCGTTTCATGTTCCAGGTTTTCTTGCGCCTCGGCCATATCTTGCTGCATCTTCTGCAGCATGGCCATTGGATTGGCGCCGCCGGGTAATCCGCTGGAGCCGCGTCTGCCGCCGCGTCGTTTGCTCATTGCTGGTCTCCTCTGAAGTCACGAGTCTGTCGCCACATTATACAAGGGGTCAGCAAATCCATTCAACGATTCCGTTTGGACTCTTGGCAGCTATTCATCAACAATACCGCCGAGCGCTTTACCGGCGGCGATCAAGGGATCGTCAGGCGTGGGCGTCTCGGCTTTCTCTGTCTCCGCGGCTGCCATCACTCCATCCACCACCCGTACTTCCAGGCGGAGCTTGACCTCGTGCAGGTCAAATATGGCCTGTTCGATGACTTTGGAGCGCTTGGGGTCCGCGATCTTCTGCTGAAACAACTCCGTCAACACGCCAAGGATCAGTCGGTTGCCCTCGATCAATCTCACGTGCGCATGTTCCAGCAGCGGCGGTATGTTGCGGTTGTAACGATGCACCTGCGTCAGTATCTCGATCCAGCCCGCTTGAATCTTCGCCACCGGATACACCGGCGCTTCGCCGGGTCCGCTAGCCGCGACACGTTCATAGCCCTCCGCGACCTTGGATTCGTCCGCCGCGCGCTCCGGCGTCGACGACTGCTGCGAACGCGGGCGCGGCCTGCGAGACGCTGCCGGCTGCGGGTCGGAAACCTGCACTTGCGGCGAATCATCTTCCTGCACGATCTCAATCAGAGCCAGCTCAAGCGCAAGCTGCGGCTGCCAGCCCCCCGTGTATTGGTTGGCCGCAGTATTAAAGGCGCGGATTGCCTTCAGCAAGCGAGCGCGTTCAAAACGCTGCGCCAGCTCCGTGTAAAGTTCGCGCTCTTCCTGCGCTGCTTCGATCAACTCAGCGGAAGCTGTCTGCGCCAGCATCACATTGCGCAGAAAGTTGACAATCTGCCGACCGAACTGGCGCGGATCGCTGCCGCTGTCGATGGCCGAGTTGATGAGGTGGATGCCGCGCCCGACTTCTTCTTCAGCCAGCGCCTCAATCAAGTCGCGCACTTGCAGTGAATTGGCCGTTCCGAGCAGGTTCTGCGCGAGTTCCAGGCTTATAGTTTCGCCGGGATCAGTTACAATTTGATCGAGCAGGCTGATGCTGTCGCGGACGCTGCCGGTGCCCTGCCGCGCGATCAATTCAAGCGCCGCCGGCTCAATCGACAAGCCTTCGTCTTCGGCGATGGTAGCCAAGCGATCGGTCAACTCGTTCAGGGACACGCGGCGGAATTCAAATTGCAGGCAGCGGCTCTTGATTGTCGCCGGCACCTTGTCGATCTCCGTCGTGGCCAGCACAAAAATCGCGTGATCCGGCGGTTCCTCAAGCGTCTTCAGCAGCGCGTCAAAGGCGTTGCCGCTGAAGCGATGCACCTCGTCGATGATATAGACTTTGTAGGCGCCTTCGCCCGGGGCAAAGGCAATTTTGTCGCGCAGTTCGCGCACGTCATCCACGCCGGTGTGCGAGGCGGCGTCGATTTCGATCAAGTCCAGGAAGCGCCCCTCATTAATGGCGACGCAATTGGCGCAGTCATTGCAGGGCCGGTTAGCCGGGTCATCATGCGTGCAATTGACCGCTTTGGCCAGCAAGCGAGCAGTGGTCGTCTTGCCCGTGCCGCGCGGCCCGCTGAACAGATAGGCATGGCGCACGCGCCCGCGAATCAAAGAATTGCGCAGTGTGCGAGTGATATGCTGCTGCCCGACTACATCGTCAAATGACAGCGGACGCCACTTCAAATAGAGAGCTTGCTCGGGCACAGATGATCCTCCGGGGTTCTGCCGAGAGTCTAGCACTTGCGCGCAAGGCAATCAAGCGGCTGCTATCGCCGAGACTGACTAGCTGAGCGGTAAGAACGGTCGCCGTTCAAACATCAGTATTACAGGCGGCAATCGACTACCGCCAACTGAAGATGATGACTGTCAACTGGAATTGCCGGGGAGCAAAAAATGGTATTGCAGAGAGAAGACTTTGTATCGGTGGCGCGCATGGAAGACTTGCAGGGCAAAGGCTGCATCACCGTACATCCCAACGGGAGAACGCTGGCGCTCTTTCTCTATGGCGAACGTGTTTACGCCCTCGACAATCGCTGCCCGCACATGGGTTTCCCGCTCGACAAAGGCTCGGTGGAAGAAGGCATCCTCAGCTGCCATTGGCATCACGCGCGCTTCGACCTGGCTAGCGGCGGCGCCTTTGATCTCTGGGCGGACGACATCGACAGCTACCCGGTGGAAGTGCGCCAGGGCGAGATTTATGTCGACATGCGCCCGCGCGCCAATACTTTCGAGCATCAATCCAATCGACTGCGCGACGGCTTGCAGCACAACCTCAGCCTGGTGGTCGCCAAAGCGGTGATCAATATGCTTAGCCAAGGCGTATCGCCGGTCGAGCCCTTCCGCATCGGGCTGGAGTTCGGCACACAGTATCGCGGCATGGACTGGGGGCGCGGCTTGACGACCCACGGCTGCACCATGAATCTGGTTCCCTGGCTCGACGAAGTGGATCGACCGCTGGCGCTCTTTCACGGTCTGGCCGATGTCGCCAGCGATACCGCCGGCATGTCTCCCCGCTTCAATCCGCGGCCGCTGCCCAACGACGAGACCGACATTCCCACGCTGAAATCCTGGTTCCGGCAATTCGTCGAAGTGCGCGACGCGCAAGCCGGCGAAAGGGCGATTGTCTCGGCATTGCGCGCCGGCGCCGATGACAAGCAGATCGCCGATATGCTCTTCACAGCCGCGACCGATCACCGCTATCTCGCTGCCGGGCACACGCTGGATTTCATCAACAAGGCGCTGGAATCGGTGGATTTGACCAGCTGGGATAACGCCGAGCTGGCCTTCACCAGCGTCGTGCCCAATCTAACCGAAGCCCGCCGCATGGAAGAGTCCAACGCCTGGCGCAAGCCCATTGACCTGATTCCAGTCCTTGAAACGGCCTTCGCTGAATTGGAAGAGGCGCTGACCGCCGGCGCCGCGCGCGATGCCCAGGTTGACGTGGAGGCGATGACGGCTGAGCTTCTCGCTGATGACCCGCAAGCCATTGTCGACCTGCTGCTGGGCGCCTTGCGCGATGGCGTTTGTCCCGTGACACTCGCGGGCATCGTGGCTTATGCGGCCGCGCGCCGAATCGCGCACTTCCACACCAGCAACGAATTTGGCGATTGGGACACGGCTCTGCACACCTTTACTTTCGCCAACGCCGTACACCAGGGCTTGCAGCGGGTCGAGTCGATCGGCTTGATTCGCGGCATCTTCGACGCGGCCATGAGCATCTACCTGGACCGCTTCCTGAACTTGCCCTCGGTCAAGCTGCCGCAGCCGGCGCCGGTATCCGATCCCGATGACCTGCTCGACGACTTTGAGGATATGCTCAATTTGCAGCAGCAGGTAAACCCGGCCGGCAGCCTGGTGGCGCAATTCCTGGTCAGCGGCGGATCGCCCCAAAGGCTGATGGCGAAAATGGGGCATTTGCTGCTGCGCGAGGACCGCGACTTCCACACCATCCAGTGCGTCGAAGCCGCTTTTAATCAGTACCGCTTGATCAAGCCGGAATCCGAAGAGAGAGCGAACCACGTTTTGATCGCGGCTGCCCGCTATCTGGCGGCTCACGCGCCGACCATGCGCTCGCAGTTGCAAACCTTTACCATCGCCCGTCGGCTGTCGCAGGGCGAGAACCTGTTTGAAGAATAAGGCGGCGCTTCAGCGATTGTAGACGATGTAGGTATCGCGCAGCTCTTCGCGCAATTCGAGATAGTGTTTGTAGCGCCAGTCGGCAACATGGCCCTGCTCAACCGCGCGCTGCACCGCGCACGCGGGCTCGTCCGTATGTGTGCAATTGCTGAATTTGCAGTCCAGCACGTAGGGCTCGATATCCACGAAATAAGCGTCCAATTCGTCCGGCTCAATGTCCCAGACGGCGAGCGACCGAATGCCCGGCGTGTCCGCGATGTATCCGCCGCTGTCAAGCCGCACCAAGGCGCTGTCTCGCGTGGTATGCACGCCTTCTTCGGACTGCCGCCCGACATCTTTCACCTGGCGCCCCAAACCGGGCTGCATGCGATTTAAGAGACTGGTTTTGCCGACACCGGAGGGACCGGTGAAGACGGAGATGCCGCCGAGCAAGCGCGTCTTCAAACCGGCAATGCCATCGCCACGCAAGGCGCTGGTCCGAATTATTTGGTATCCCATGCCTTCATAAGCAGGCAAGATTCCGTCCAGCTCAGCCGCGAAGGCTAAATCGATCTTGTTCAGCACGATGATCAATTCCGCGATATTTGACCGTTCGCCCGCCACCAGCAGACGGTCGAGGATTTTCAAATCCGGCGCTGGCTGTGTGGCCGAGAATACAAAAAGCGCCCGATCGGCATTAGCGATGACGATTTGCTCGCGCTCGGCTTGCCCGGCGCCCCGCTTGCCGGTTGTGCGGACGGCGCGCGACAAAACGCTCTTGCGCGGCGCCAACTCTTCAACGACGCCCATCAATACATCGGCGCCGTCTTCGCTCCGCAGGCTGATGACCGCGCGATCGCCGATAGCGGCAATATCCGAGGACTTGGCTTCTTCCATCAGCCGGCCGCGCAACTGGCACCTATAGGTGACGCTGTCTTCCGCTTCGACCCAGTAGAAGCCGCTCTGCTCCTTGACAATCAGTCCCGACAGTCGTTTTGTCAAATAGTCCTCCCCATAGCCGCTCTCTACGATTATAGCGGGTGATGCCGCAAGACTTCTACTGGCTAAAGAATCCCAGGCGAACCACACGGGCCGGCTGCAAAGATCTTTATGGGCAAGAGCAGGCATTTGAAGTACACTGCGCTTATGACTCGGGACGACAAGGACATCCACGTGGACAAGCAAACAGACAGCGCCAAAGGCCAGACACAGATACGCGAGAATACGACGCCACGCAAATTGTTGAGCTACGTAGTCGTCGCGGTGGCCTGTTACTTGCTGGGGCTGGTCATCGGCAGCGGGTCGCTGACTCCACCGGAAGAGAGGGCTGCCGTCACGGTGGACGAGGAGCAACTGCGGGCGGTCATCCTCAGTGTGCTGGAAGAGCGCGATCTGGCTACCGCGGAAGACACGGCCCCGGGGCGATTCGCGATGGTCGATGACGATCCCTACCTTGGCGCAGAAGACGCTCCGGTGGTCATCGTCGAATTCAGCGACTTCCTTTGCACCTTCTGCAAACGTCACTTCGACCAGACCTTCTCGCCGCTGCTGGAAAATTACGGCGAGTACATCCGCTACGTCTATCGGGATTTCGCGCGCCTGACGCCCGAATCCGCGCTGGCGGCGGAAGCGGCGCAATGCGCCTTCGAGCAAGGCAAGTTCTGGGAATTCCGCGCCGATTTCTTCTCCAACCAAGAAGCGCTGGGGCGGGAATTCTACCTCGAGACCGCGACCAAGCATGAGCTGGACATTGAAGCATTTACCGCCTGCCTTGATGAACGCCGCTACCTCGACGAAGTCGAAATTGACGGCCTGGACGGTCAACTGGCGGGCGTGCGCGGAACGCCGGGCTTCTTCATCAACGGTCAAATCTTGAGCGGCGCGCAGCCCTACAGCATCTTCGAGCGGATGACGCAGCGCGAGCTCGACCTGGCCGGCATCGACTACAGCGCTAGCGGATAATCCGCAGCCTCAGCGACTTTAGAAAGGTCCCGCTGCACGGCGGGATCTTTGCTTTTGATGCGGAAGCCTCGGCTATACTAACCGAAGGCAAATTAAGTCTTTAACGGTACATGGCTAAACGCAGACGAGCGCCAATAAAACGCGGGAAGTCGCGGCAGCGCGCCGATAGCCGCCAGCGGGTTGATCTGGATATCAGTGATATGGCGCAGGGCGGCCGCGGCCTGGCCAAACTTGACGGCAAGACTGTGTTCGTGCCTTATACGCTGCCGGGCGAGTCGGTGGCGGCCGAGATCACCGGTCGGCGTGGTTCAGCGCTGTTCGCGCGCGGAGTAAATCTGCGCGCCGCCTCGGCCGACCGCGTCGAGCCCCACTGTTCGCATTTCGGGCCGGGGCGCTGCTGGGAGTGCCAGTGGCAGCATATCGACTACCCGGCGCAGCTGCTGCTCAAACAAGACGTCCTGGCTGATCAGCTGTCGCGCCAGGGCAAGCTGCCGGATGCGCTCATCGACGCCGTAATGCGGCCGGTCTTGCCTGCGCCGGAACCCTGGGCTTACAACCACACGCTTCGTCTATCGCGCAACCAGCATGGCGGCTGGGGCTTGCGACGCGACGGCGGCGGCTTCGAGGCGATTGAGGAATGCCTCATCACCCATCCCGATCTGCTGGAATTGCTGGCGCAACTGGATCTGGATTATCCGCCAGCGCGCCGGATGACTCTGCGGCGCGGCAGTGACGGGCGCTTGATGCTGATATTTGATGTCAGCGCCGAAGAAGAGCCCGATCTGCAAACCGACCTGCCCCTGAGCGTCAATTTGATCCTTCCCGATCGCGAGCCGATCAACCTGATTGGCGACGCATTCAGCCATTACTCCATCGCCGGCCACGAATTTCGCGTCACCGCCGGTTCCTCAATTCGCAGCAATATCGCCGGCGTTGAACTGCTGGTCGCCCAGGTGATACAGGCGCTGCGCTTGCAGGGCGGCGAGCGAGCGCTGGACCTCTACGCGGGCGTGGGCATCTTCAGCGCCTTCCTGTCGCGGCGAGCAGCCTTGGTCACATTGGTCGAGAGCTATCCGCCGGCGGTCAGCGACGCCGATGCCAACTTGCAGGGCAGGGACAATGTCGATGTCATCGAAGGTCAAGTCGAGGCGGTATTGGCGGATATGACCGGCGAAGGCGCGCGCTATGATGTGGCTGTCGTGGACCCGCCCAGCGCGGGCCTGGGCCAGGCGGTGATCCAACACATGACCAAGCTGGGTATTGAGCGGCTGGTCTACGTCAGCGGCGACCCGGCTTCTCTGGCGCGCGACAGCCGACAACTGCTTGACGCCGGCTACCAACTGCGCAGCGTGCAACCCATCGACTTGGCACCGCAGACCTATTACATCAGCGCGCTGGCCACATTCGAGCGCTAGCCAATCAGCGACTTCAAGGCAGCCAGCAGCCGCGCCAGCTCCTCGGCGCTGTTGTAGGCCTGCACCGAGACGCGTATCCCGCACTGACCGGCAAACTCGCCCAGCGGCACTTCAATGCGATGCTCTGCAAAGAGTCGTTCTTGGACGGCGGCGGGATCGCAAGCCGGAAGCGGGATCGTCACCATCTGCGCGAACTGATCCTGAGACAGCGGCTGCAAGCCATAATGGTCGCAGAGTTCACGCTGAGCGGCAGCCGCCAATTCATGGCACTCCGCCCGCACACGATCCCATTCGCGCGCGCGCTGGTATTCAATGGCGGCGGGCACAGTCAAGAAGGATGCGATATCGCGCGTGCCGCTCCACTCATTGCGCTCCACAAAGTCGCTGCCTGGGTACCAGCCCTGCGATACCACCAGCGGATCGATCAAGTCATGGCGCTCGGGACGGACGTGCAGAAAGGCCGAGCCCTTGGGCGCGCAGAGCCACTTATGAAAGTTGCCGCTGTACATATCAGCGCCGATTGCGCCCAGGTCGAGCGGCAGCTGGCCCGGCGCGTGGGCGCCGTCGATGATGGTCAGAATGCCTGCTTCGCGCGCCCGCCGGCAGATCAGCGCGACCGGGAAAACCAGCGAAGTCGGCGAGGTGATATGGCTAATGACGATGGCTTTGGTCTTGGCCGATGCCTGCGCCAAGAAGGCCTCAGCGAAAGCTTCATCAGACTCGTAGGGCAGGCGAACCCGATGGCGTCTGATGCCGGCGCCGGTCTTGGAGCTGACAAATTCCAGCAGCCGGTCCACCGCGCCGTACTCGTGATCGCTCGTCAGGATTTCGTCGCCGCTGCGCAATTGCAGCGAGCGCAAGGCGATGTTCAGCCCGGCGGTGGCGTTGGCGACGAAGACAACCTGCCCGGCCGGCACGTTAAGATAGTCGGCAATCACCCCGCGCGCGTTCGCCATCAACTCTTGCCGGCGGCGCAGCAAGAACTCGACCGGCTGCCGCTCCAGCTCCAGCTGCCACTCTTGATAATGCTGAAAGACCGGCCGCGGGCACGCGCCAAAGGAGCCGTGATTAAAGAAGATGATGTCGTCGCGGATGAGGAAGTCGGCTCTGCTTGGCATAGGGCTGTCGCGCTCGGTTGTCGTGGACAATTGCGCGGGATTCTAACGCAATTGCGGACTAGCCTCTAGCGCATCATCATGCTCGGCGGGGAGTCAATGCTGCAAGTTTCGTCGGCTAGAGTTGGAAGCGAACGATACGGTCCAGGCCGGCATAGTCCTTCAAGACGCGGCAGTCCGCGCCAGAGAGATCGCTGATGAGCCGCGAGACAGCGGCGCCTTGATCCGCGCCAATCTCCAGCAGAACAAAGGCGCCGGCACGACAAACGCGAGTCGCCTGCAGCAGCAACTCTCGAATAAGAGCCAAGCCGTCCGGCCCGCCATCAAGCGCCTGTCGCGGTTCCCACTGGCTTACCAGCAACGTATCCAACTCGTCGCTGGCGATATAGGGTAGATTCGCCATCAGCAAATCGACTTTGATCCCGCGCTCGATGAGCGGCTGCGCCAGATGGCCGCGGAAGAAGCTGACTCGCGCGCAATGCTCTAGCGCGTTCTCACGGGCGACGTCAAGGGCGTCCGCGCTTCTATCCGTGGCGTAGACTTCAAACTGCGGTCGATGGCGCGCAAGGGTTAGGGCGAGCGCGCCGCTGCCCGTGCCGATATCCGCTACCGTAGCGCCGGGCGAATCGGCCGTCAGCTGCAGCGCTTCTTCCAGCAGCAATTCAGTCTCCGGGCGCGGCACGAGTACGCTGGGCGTCACCTTCAGCTCCAGGTCGTAGAAGCCCTGCGCGCCCAGGATGTAGGCGATAGGCTCTCCGGAGGCGCGGCGCTGCAATAGAGACTGAAACTGCATCGACGTTTGGAAATCCAGTGAGGCTTCAGGGTGAGCGAAAAGAAAGGCGCGTTCGCATCCCAGGACATGCGCCAGCAGTACCTGCGCATCCAGATCCGCCGTGTCCGACAAGGCCAGCGCAGCGCGCGCCTTCTGCAGCGCGGCCCGTACTGAAGTCTCCTCGCGCGTAGCTGCCTGATAAAAAGTCACCATGGTTACCCGCCGGCCGCCAGCTCTTCCGCTTGCTGCTGCGTGGCAAGCTGATCGATAAAGACATCCAAATCGCCGTCCATCACACCCGGCAAATTGAAGTTGCTGTAGCCGATGCGGTGATCGGTGACCCGCCCCTGCGGATAATTGTAGGTGCGGATCTTTTCGCTGCGATCGCCACTGCCGACTTGCCCGCGGCGTTCGGCTTCCCGCTCCGAGCGCTGCCGCTCCACTTCAGCTTCGTAGAGCCGCGCGATCAGGACTTGTTTCGCGCGCAGCTTATTCTGTAGCTGGCTGCGCTCATCTTGCATCTCAACGACTACGCCGGTCGGCTTGTGAATCAAGCGCACGGCGGAGTCTGTGGTATTGACGGATTGCCCGCCGGCGCCGCGGGCGCGGAAAACTTGCGTCTCGACATCGCTCATGTTGAGCTTGACGTCAACCTCGTCCATTTCCGCCAGCACAGCCACAGTCGCCGTGCTGGTATGGATGCGTCCCTGGCTTTCGGTGGTCGGCACGCGCTGCACGCGATGCACGCCGCTCTCGTATTTCAGCCGGCTGAAGGCGCCATCACCCATGATCTTGAAGGTTATGTTCTTAAACACGCCATTGCCCTGCTCATTGATATCGAGCAGCTCCACTTTCCAGCGGTTGGACTCGGCGTAGCGCGTATACAGGCGCATCAGATCGCCCGCAAAAATGCCGGCTTCGTCGCCGCCGGCGCCAGCGCGGATTTCAACAATGACATTCTTGCTGTCGCGCGGGTCCTTGGGCAACAGCATCACTCTGAGTTCTTCCAATAACTCCGAGCTGCTCGTTTCCAATTCGGCGACTTCTTCCTGCGCCATTTCGCGCATTTCCGCGTCATCCGCGGAATGCAGCAATTCTCGGGCGCCAGCCAGGTCCTGCAACTGCTTCTGATACTGACGGTAAACATCAACGATCGTTTTTAAGCTCGAGCGCTCTTTCGCCAGTTCAGCCACTCTTGCGTAATCGGTGGCGATGGATGGATCAGCCATCAGCGACTCAATTTCGTCATAGCGGCTTTCAACTTCGGCCAGTTTTTCCAGCATGAGACGGTCTCAATTCGTTGACATGTCGCTTAGGTTGACAATGAGGAGGATCAGCCGCATATCAGCGCGGCAGCCGGCAGATTCTGTGCAAGCCTCGGCAAGCTTGTTAGAATTCGTCCAGTCGCAGGCAGCCGCGGGAGAGTGTCTTGGTAAACATGCCCTGCATTATACAGGCTGATCGCTAGCTGCACAGTCGCAGGTAAAGACCGACGACCACATGTCTGCTGCTTTGGCAGCTGATCGGAGTAAACCGATGCCCGTTCTTCGTACACCGGACGAGCGTTTTGAGGATCTGCCGGATTTTGACTTTGCGCCGCGTTATGTCCAGATTGGCGATACGCGCATGCACTACCTGGATGAAGGCGCAGGCGCGGAAACCGTCCTGTGTTTACATGGCGAGCCAACCTGGTGCTACCTGTACCGCCACATGATCCCACCCCTGGCGCAGCGCTATCGGGTAATCGCGCCCGATATGGTCGGCTTTGGCAAGTCCGACAAATACGCGGCGCAGGAAGATTACAGCTTCCACATGCATTACGACAAGCTGCTGGCGCTGATAGAAGCGCTGGACTTGCGAAACCTCACGCTGGTCTGCCAGGACTGGGGCGGCCTGCTGGGTTTGACCATCGCGGCGGATCACAGCGACCGCTTCGCGCGGCTGGTCGTTCTCAATACTTTCCTGCCCACCGGTGAAGAAAAAATCAGCGACGCCTTCCTGCAATGGCGGGCATTCAGCCAAAAGGTCGGCACGCGCATGCAAGTCGGGCGGTTGATCGCGCAGACCATAACACAATACCAGCTGCCCGATGACATCATCGCCGCCTACGACGCGCCCTACCCCGACGACGGCTACAAAGCGGGCGCGGCGATTTTCCCCTCGCTGGTACCGATTTCGCCGGATATGCCGGGCGCGGCGGAAATGAAAGCGGCCCGGCGCATATTGTCGCAGTGGTCCAAGCCGGTACAAGTCACGTTCAGCGATGGCGACCCCATCCTGGGTGGCGCCGCCAAGTTTTTCCGCCGCCTTTTCCCGACCGCTGCCGATCAGCCTGAGATCACGATCCGCGGCGCAGGGCACTTCCTGCAAGAAGAAAAGGGCGCTGAGATCGCAGCCCAAGTCATCGCCTTTATCGAGCGTACGCCAAGGTAAACATCTATGTCAGCGGCCGATCACAAACGCAATCCGGGCATTCCGCTGGATCTGGGCTGGGTGCGCGCGACCACCGTCAACTTGAGCGCGACGCAGCGCCGTACGCAGACCCTGGGCTCACGCCGCAGCGTCAAAAAAGACTGGCAAGCGGCCTGGCTGCTGCGGGCCATTACCATGATCGACCTGACCACCCTGGCCGGCGACGATACGCCGGGCAAAGTGACGCGTATGTGCGCCAAGGCGCGCCAACCCCTGCGCCAAGATATCATCGACGCCCTCGACATCGGCGGCATTGGTCTGACGGTCGGCGCTGTCTGCGTCTACCACCAGCGGGTCCAGGATGCCTTGGCGGCGCTGCGCGGCAGCAGCATCCCGGTAGCCGCGGTCTCCACCGGATTCCCCGCCGGGTTAACCCCCTTTGCACAACGAATTGAAGAAATTCACCAGTCGGTTGAGGCGGGCGCCCAGGAAATCGACATCGTAATTTCGCGTGAGCACGTCCTGCGCGGAAACTGGCGCGCGCTCTACGACGAAGTCTGTGAAATGCGCCGCGCTTGCCGGGACGCCCATATCAAGACCATTCTGGCGACCGGCGAGCTGGGCACGCTCTGGAACGTGGCCAAAGCCAGCAAAGTGTGCATGATGGCCGGCGCCGACTTCATCAAGACCAGTACCGGCAAAGAACCGGTGAACGCTACGCTGGATGTCGGCCTGACCATGGTGCGAGAGATCCGCGCCTACGAAGCGCTGACCGGCTACCGCATCGGTTTCAAACCGGCCGGCGGCATCCGCAGCGCCAAGGACGCGCTGAGCTGGCTCATCCTCATCAAAGAAGAGTTGGGCGACGCCTGGCTCAACAATCGCTTATTTAGGTTCGGCGCTTCGGGGCTGCTGACTGATATCGAGCGGCAGCTTTCGCATCACGCAACCGGCCGCTACGCCGCCACCCACCACATGCCAATGGCTTGAGCCCGCCTCGCTCGTTGCGCATTCGCGCTTGGAAAACTATACTTTTCAGCAGTAACTGTCAATAGCTACCGAGCGGTCGCTCATGTTGACGCTGAAAGAAGCATTAAATCTCCCCATCTTGGCGAATGCCCGTGTTGTCGCGGGCGCGGGCGGCGCAGAGCGTCCCATTCGCTGGGTCTACACCGTCAGCGTGCCCAACGCGGCAGATTGGCTGCACGGCGGCGAATTAGTGCTGACCACCGTGTACAACATGCCCGACGAGCCCGACGCGCAATGCGAATTTCTGCGTCAGCTGGCGGCCAAGAGCATCGTGGCCGTCGTGATCACCATCGGCTTGCTGGTTGATGAGATTCCCGAGTATCTGCGCGCCATCGGCGATGAGTTGAAACTTCCGCTGATTGAATTGCCCTATCGGACGCGCTTTGTCGATATCGCCAAGGTCATCAACGAGCGCATTGCCGAAGAGAGCCTGGACACTATCAGTCGCGCGCTGTCGATTCAGCAGCGTCTGTCGCGCCTGGTGCTGGAAGGCGGCGGATTCGCCGAACTCGCCAACATGCTCGCCGATCAAGTCGCCCATTCCATCAGCATCGAAAACGAGCGCTTCGAAGCCATCGCCAACAAGAACATCGCCGAGGTGGATTCAGCGCGGCGCTATACGATCAAGCACGGGCGCACCAACCCCAAACTGATCGACGCGCTCGAAGTGGAGTATCTGCCGCGAATCCGCGAGACGCTGCGGCCGGTGCAGCTGCCGGTGATGCCGGCGCTGGGGCTGGAGATGGAACGTCTGCTGGCGCCGATTGTCGTCCATGGCGAGATTTACGGCTATATGTGGATCATCGCCGATGTGCATGCCCTTTCCCCCCTCGACATGATGGCGATTGAAATCGGCGCGACCGTGGCCGCCCTGCTGATGCTCTACCAGGAATCGCTGCAAGCCGCCGAGGCATCGGTCAAGGGCAGCATGATGGCGCAGCTCATCGAAGGCAAGGGCGGCGGAGAGACTATCCTGCGGGATCAATCCCTGCGCTATGGCGTTGATCTGCGCCAGCCCTGGCGCATGCTTATCGTCAACATAAGCCAGGGCCAGCCGCCGACATCCAAAGGCGCTTATCGCAGCATCAACGCCGTGTTGACCCGGCGCGAATTACAGGCCGTGGCCGCGCAATTTGCCGGTCAGGTCGTTATCCTGGTGCAAGCTGACGAGCAGATAAAGCCGATGGTCCAGGCCCTGCTTGATGAGCTGGAGAATGGCAATGGCGGCCTACGGATCGCCATCGGCAGCGCGTTCACGGGGATGGACCAGGTGGGCGCGGCGCATCACCAGTGCAACGAAGTCCTGGACATCGCCCAGCGCACAGCCAGCGAGCGCACCGTGCACGAATTCGACGAGCTTGGCTATATTCATACGCTGTTCCATGCCGGACCAACCAGTTTGGCGCAAAACGCGCATGTGCCTGTCCTGCGCAAGCTGCTGGACGAGCGCCACGCTGACTTGTTCGTTACTTTGGAAACCTACCTGGATGCCGGCGGCAACAGCGTGCAGACGGCCGTGTCGCTGGACATTCACCGCAGCACGTTAAACTATCGCCTGTCGCGCATCAAGGAAATCTGTGATGTCGATTTGTCAGCGCCGGCTACGCGGCTCAACATGCATATTGCCCTGAAGCTGATGCGCCTCTTTGACGACCTCTAAGCCGACTAGGCGGAGCGAAGCGCGACGGCGACGGCGATCGCCAGCGATTCGGTATGCGACAAGCTGACGTCCCATTCGCTCAGCCGCATGCCCGCGGCCAGCGCGGCGGCCTTACCGTGCAACGTCAGCGTCGGCCGGCGCCGTTCGCCGTCGGTGCGTATCTCGATCTCGACCCAACTGACATCGCCGATGCCGGTGCCAAGCGCTTTGGCGACCGCTTCTTTGGCGGCGAAACGAGCAGCGAGACGATGCGGCTGATCGGCGCAGTCCTGGCGCTCGCCGGCGGTGAAGAAGCGCTTGAGAAAGCGCTCACCAAAGCGCTCAATTCCGGCGGCAATGCGCTCGCATTCGATCATGTCAGTGCCGCAGCGAATCAAGAGCCACCCCCGTCCAGACAGTGTGATGACGTATTGCCTCACACTGGCGATACTACCCCTTGGCGTACGTTGATTCAATAGCAGCGCAGCCAGCGAGCGTAGGCGAATCGCAGCCCAGCGTCAGATGAAACTCGGCTAACATGCGGGAAAGCAAGACTCGCATTGGGAGTCAATAATGAATCAGAGAAATCCCATTCGCCTTTTGTTGCTCAGCATATTGATGCACTTCGTGGTTCTCGCGCCGCCCGCCGCGCTAGCCCGAGAAATCAGCGTCGATGAAGAATGCAGCCTGCACGACGCCATCACAACCTACAATACGGAGACTTCCACTGGCGGCTGTCATCTGCCGAGCTGGGGAAAACCGCGCATCTACTTGAAGACAGACATCATACTGACTGAAGCGTTGCCGGCCATCGTGACTGACTTGACCATCGACGGCTGGGGACACCAAATCAGCGGCGACAAGCTGCATCAAGTTTTCGTTGTGTACAATCATCAACTGACGATCAACAACCTGCACATCGTGGACGGATTCAGCGACGAGCACGGCGGCGCGATATACGTCCATGGCGGCGAAGTGTCACTGTCGAACAGCAGTATCAAGAATAGCCTAGCCGTCGAACGCGGAGGCGCCATATATGCGTCTAACGGTTCGGTTTTCGTCTCAAGTTCCGAAATAAGCGGTAACGTCGCGGAGCGCGGCAGTGCAGCGTATTTAGACGGCGGTGAGTTGAATGTGTCAGCGAGCAGCGTGACCGATAATGTGGCGACGGGGTCCGGTACAATATCTGTCTTTCAAGCCGGGTTATACATCGTTGATACCCACGTCGAAAGCAATTTCGCCAAGGAAGGCTCCGGTGGCATATCCGCCGCGCACGCGCTTGTCGACATCAAGCACAGCGCAATAAACGCCAACCGGACTTTGGGGTCTGGCGGCGGCCTGACATTAGTAGGGGTAAACGCAACGATCCAGGATGTGTCCATATCCAACAACCTGGCTGGAACGGACGGTGGCGGCATCCGCTGGGCCAGAACCTATTCCGACTTCGGGCCCGTGTCCCGGTCGCTGAAAGTTAAGGACAGCGCGCTAACGGGAAACCGGGCTGCCGGCAGAGGTGGAGCAATCTTCTCCGACGCGTACGAAATCGAAATCTCGAACAGCACATTTTTTAACAATAAAGCCGGTGGCAATGGCGGCGCTGTGTACGCCGAAAACAGCAATGCCACCTTGACCCATGTGACCATAGCGCAGAATGCAGCGCTAAATGGCGGCGGCGTCTACCTGCGCGAACCCGATATTATGAAGTTGCGCAACAGCCTCCTGGCCGGCAATACAGGCGGCGATTGCGTCGGCGGCTTGGCGGGTAACAAAGGCAACTGGATCGCGGATGGCAGCTGCAAACCGCGCTACAGCGGCGATCCGCAGTTGAATCCTGTCGCCGGCTCTCCGCTCTATTTTCCCTTGCGCCGCGAAAGCCTGGCTATCAACCGCGCCCATCAAGACTACTGCCTGGAACACGACCAGCAGGGCACGCCACGCCCACAAGGCGACGCCTGCGACATCGGCGCCTACGAAGCGGTGGAATGGATTGAAGGCGAATACGACTATCGTATGCGCGGGACGATCACTAGCCCGGACATCATCGTCAATGACGAGTGCAGCCTGGCGGACGCGATTGCCTCAGCCAACCGCGACGAGGCGACCGGAGGCTGTATCGCTGGCGCCGGGCCCGATGTTATCCGCCTGACAGGCGACTTGAAGCCAAATGAATTGCCGCTCGTTATCAACAGCGAGATCGTGATTGAGGGCGACAATTACGAGATTAGTTCAATTCAAATGGTTGTGAGGTTCGGCAATCTGACACTGAACAATTTGACACTGAGGGGCGGAGGGGCCACCTACCATACCGATTTCAACGGAGGCACGATATATGTCCGTTATGCCAGGCTGCAAATGAATAGCGTAACGCTGAAGGACAGTGTCGCCATCAGGGGCGGCGCGATTTTCAGTTACGACAGCGACATTGTAATCACCAACTCTATTCTGGCGAATAATGAGGCCGAACAAGGTCGCGGCGGCGCTCTCAACATGTACGCCGGCGCCGCAGAAATCTCAAACAGCATCATCTCTGGCAACGAAGCCACCGACGGCGGCGGCGCAATATTTGGGCTCGGCTCGCCGTCGATACGAATCACCGGCAGCGTCATCAACGACAATCGCACTGAGGGAGAAGGCGGCGGGATTTTGGTCTATGGGCACGTCGACTTAAAAGACACCTCCCTGCAACGCAACGAAGCAGCCAAGGGTGGAGCGCTAGCCGGGCGCGCTTACTCTAGTTTCGATCTGGAGAACGTCGATTTCGTTGACAATGTCGCCGAAGACTGCCCGAAGGAATACAATGAAATCAAATGGCGCTGCCGCTGACGAAGCTGCCAGTTGGTTCGCCGCGCCCAACCGGAAATGAATTTTGTCCCGCGCAAGCCCGTCCGTTCTGCTAGCGCGAATTCATGTTGTCTGCGACAATTGACCACAAAGTTACATTGCGCACATAGAGGTATCAATGTTCCCACGCTTGACATTGCTTTTGTGCTTCATATTCATTGTGTCATTTGCCAGCGCCTGCCAAAGCGCTGAAACGGTCGCGCCCGAGCCGACGCCGATTCAATGGCAGCGCGTCACCTTCTTCGCCACCCTGCTCCAACCCGGCTTTGCGGTTAACGTCCCGGCCGACTGGCATTACGAAGTAAGCGATACCGGCATCATCATTTTCAACTTCCCACGCCCGCTCAGCTTGCAAGACGACGGCGCGGAATTGCCCGCCGGATCGGTCGTCGCCAACCTGACGATCTTGTCGGCCGCCGATGTGCAGCGGCTGGGCGCGCGCAATGCGGCCAGCATCATCGACGCCTTCATCGGCGCTGCCGCCGACGATGCCCTGGGGCCGCAATACCGCGACGCGGAAACGATAGAGATCAATGGCCGTGACAATGCGCAAGCGTATGTCAGCGTCGGCGGCAGCGACAGCCTGCTGTTGGCGCTGGAATTGTCCGACAATTACGTGCTTGCGATCATCGTGGCGCCAGAAGGCGAACTGCAGCGCGAGTCCGTCCTTCTCAATCAGATTTTCGCGTCAATTGAACTCCGTGTCTCAGACTGAATCCGGGTTGCGAAATCCACGAGTTTCGCAGGTGAAAACGCGTTGACCTGGCGCGCTACAAATGCCGGCTTAAGTCATATCGAGCGCGTGGAGACCGGTGTCAGCGCTGACGAGCAGCTGCGTGGCATCGAGCTGCACGGCGACTATGTCGGCAGCGAAGCCGCCATGCGCTACGAAACGACGGTGTACGAAGCTACAAAACCCTAGACTGGCCCCTATTCGAGAATTAGCTGTGCAATTCTCGCGGATTTTCGGCTAAACTACTGGTCTTGACGCAAGATACTGAGGGCGCGCGCTTATGCCTGTATATACCTATCGTCGTGAGGACGGCACAACCTTCGACATTCGACAGAAATTCGGCGATCGACCGCTGCATGTTTGTCCCAAGACCGGTCAAGTCGTCAACCGGGTCATCCAGCCGGCCGGGATCATATTCAAAGGCAGCGGATTCTACGTCAACGACAACAACAAAGCGAAAAACCCGGCCAAACCCGCCGGCGCGAACGAAAACGGCAAGAGCGCAGACACAGCCGCCAAGAAAGCCGACTCCAAGGCGGACAGCAAGACCGAAACAAAAAGCAAAAAGCGCGAATCCGCGCCGGCAGCCAATTGACCGCAAGCAAATCGGATCCCTGACATGAAGCTCTATTTCCTGCGCCACGGCATTGCCGAAGACATGGCGGAAAGTGATTTCGCCCGCGAATTGACAGCGCGAGGCCGGCGCCGGGTCGCGCAATCCGCGAGGGTCATGCGGCAGCTTAATCTGCGGCCCCAGCGCATCTATAGCAGTCCCCGCCTGCGCTCCCGCCAAACCGCGGATATCATCGCCGCTGCCCTGGATCGCCCAGTGACCTTGGCGGACGAAGTCAACTTCGGCTTTGACCTGGACGGCGTCCGCGACTTGACCAGGGGAATAGATAGCAAAGCGGAAGTTATGTTTGTCGGCCACAACCCCGATATGAGTCTGCTCGTCCACCAGGTGACCGGCGTCAACGTTTCGATGAAGAAGGGCGGCTTGGCGCGCGTAGATGTTTATGACGGCGAAGCGACCCAAGGCGAACTGGTCTGGCTGATCGCGCCCAAGGTATTCGACGCGCTCGCTGGAAAAAACGCGCTTATACAGTCCGATCCGCCGGCGCATAAACTTCCCGCGACCCCGCACACGCTGCAGCCTTTGATCCAGCGCCGCTGGAGCCCGCTGGGGTTTGACTGCGAACGCGGTATCGACAACGCAACCCTGCTCAGCATTCTTGAAGCGGGACGCTGGGCGGCATCATCCAGCAATCTACAGCCCTGGCGTTTCATCGTCGCGCGCAGAGAAGACCAAGCGGAGTTTCAACGGCTGCTATCGGTCATCAGAGAGGGCAACCAACCCTGGGCGCAACACGCCGCCCTGCTCATGATCGCTGTCGCGCATAAGTTTCGCAAACCTGGCGTACTCAACCGTCACGCCGGTTATGACTTGGGACAAGCCATCGCGCAGATGGTATTGCAGGCGCTTCATCACGACATCTATACACATCAGATGGGCGGCTTCTATCCGGATAAGGCCCGCGAAACGTATCAGATCCCTGACGACTACGAACCCTATACCGCAGTCGCCATGGCATATCGCACAAGCGACCTCGATCATTTAGGCGATGGCCATCGTCAGCGAGAGGCTTCGCAACGCGAACGGCAAAGCCTGACCGATCTAGTCTTCAGCGGCGGCTGGGCTCAGCCGGCCGATTTTCTCCTCTAGCATTTTAGCGCGGGACACGCTGGCGCCCTCGCTGCGAACGCGTTTGCCGGGACGGCGGAGAAACCATGACGGACGATCTGAAACGAGGCGGCATCGCTGTCATCGATTATGGCTCGCAGTATACACAGCTGATCGCGCGCCGCATCCGCGAGCTGGGCGTCTATTCAGAAGTCTACGCCTACGACGGCAGCGCCGATCACATCAACCGCCACAAGCCGGCGGGTTATATCTTGTCGGGCGGTCCTAACAGCGTTTACGACCCCGGCGCGCCGCAACTGCCGCGCTTCCTCTTGGCTGCTGATCGCCCGATCTTGGGCATCTGCTACGGCATGCAACTGCTGACGGACGCTCTCGGCGGCCAAGTTGCCGCGGCCAACGAGCGCGAATATGGCCCGGCAACCATCACGCATGAGGCGCACAGCCCCTTGCTGGACGGTTTACAGCCGGAACTGCAAGTATGGATGTCACACGGCGATCGCATTGAAGCGTTGCCGCCCGGCTTCACGTCCCTGGCGCAGTCCGCCAATTCGCCACACGCAGCCATTGGCGATCTGCAGCGCAAGGCATACGGCGTGCAGTTTCATCCGGAAGTGCAACATAGCCCGCAGGGCAGCGCCATCCTGAGCAATTTTATCTTTGAAATCTGCCGCTGCAGAGGAAAGTGGACCGCCGACGCGTTCATCGAGGACGCCGTAATCCGCATCCGCGCGCAAGTAATGGACGAGCGCGTATTGCTGGCGCTGAGCGGCGGTGTTGATTCTGCCGTAGCCGGCGCCCTGATTCACCGCGCCATCGGTGATCAGCTGACATGCGTCTTCGTCGATCATGGCTTGTTGCGCAAAGGCGAAGCGGAGCAAGTCGTCCGGGTCTTCCGTCAACAACAAGGCATGAATCTCATCGCCGTCAACGCGGTTGAGACCTTTTTAAGCCAACTGGAAGGCGTGACGGAACCCGAGGCCAAGCGCAAGGCGATCGGCAAGCTCTTTGTCGATACCTTCAGCCAGGCAGCGCGCCGCCTGCAGGGCATTCGTTTTCTGGCGCAGGGCACGATATACCCCGACGTCATCGAAAGCGCCGCTGACAGCAAGAGCGCCAAGACGATCAAGTCGCATCATAATGTGGGCGGCCTGCCCGCTGACCTGCAATTTGAGCTCATCGAGCCCTTGCGCGACTGCTTCAAGGACGAAGTACGCAAGATCGGCCTGGCGCTGGGGCTATCCGAAGAGATTGTCTGGCGACAGCCCTTTCCCGGGCCGGGGCTGGCGATTCGCTGCCTGGGCGAAATCACCTGGGAGCGGCTGGAAAAACTGCGCCAGGCTGATGCGATTTTCCTTGACGCGCTGCGCGATGCCGGCTTGCTGCGAGAAGGCACCGCGCAAAGTTTTGCCGTGCTGTTGCCGGTCAAGAGCGTCGGCGTCATGGGCGACAATCGCAGCTATGAAGAAGTGCTGGTGCTGCGCTCGGTCACCACCGATGACTTCATGACCGCTGACTGGGCGCGGCTGCCCTACGATTTATTGGCAGAGGCGAGCGCGCGAATCGTGAACGAAGTTGCCGGCATCAACCGTGTAACCTACGACATCACCAGCAAACCGCCTGGCACCATTGAGTGGGAATAATCCGCGCAAATTGCCTTTAAGCGCTTGCGAGGCTATAAATGTAGAAGAATGCGCAGCGTCAAAGGAGGTCATATGCCCGCCGCATACGTACTAATCCATTTGAACATGTCAGTCGATTTTGCCGATTCCTTGCGTGATATCCGCGCCGTTGACGGGGTGCAACGGGCGGACCTTGTCGTTGGGCCGGATGATTGCATTGCCTTTGTCGAATCCGAGGACATCACACAGATGATGAATACCATTCGCGCCATACGTATGGTCAATGGCGTCGGCAAGACTGATACCCGTTCAATTGCCGAGATGTAAGCTCTTGGCCTTCTCACGGCCGATGGCCTTCATTATTGCGGTCTGCTGTTGCGCGATATTGGCAGCTTGCGCTCGCCTGCCGTCCGCTTCCGCGCCGCCCCAGCTGAAGCATACGCCAGGCGCCTTTGTTGAGATTGCCGATGGCCATTTCAACGCCGGGAGCTTTCAATTCGACTACCCGTCATCGTGGCGATTGGTCAAACAGAGCTCTGCCAATGCCGATGGCATGCACATCACGCTGCTGGCGCCGGCCGGAGGACAGCTGTCTTTCCAAGTTGTCGTGACCGATAAGGGCCAGGACGATCTGTTCATACCGCTGGCTAATGGTAACTATCTTAAAGTTACCGTCGTCGACTCTGACGACCTTCCTTCCGACGTGACAGCTGAATACGAGCGGATAATCCGCTCAATCCGCAGCTAGACCACCCGCCGTCTATGCTTGGAATGTCGTGATTTTCTGGCAGTACGCTTGAATTATCGCAGTCAACCAGGTCTATGAATTTCGATTTCGACGAGGGCTACGGGCCTCAAAGCAGCATATTCCGTGCCCGCGCAGGGCCTACGCTATGGTGAATGTCTAGTTGCCTGAAAGTTAGACATAAGCTTGCATTGTATGAACAAGCATGACAAAATCAGATACTCGCTGGGGATATAGCCTTGATGCATGCACTCCAGAGGAGCGGAATGGATTCCAACTTTACCGTAACAAGTTCAGATAACATTTCCCCGAACCGAGACTCAGCGCAGTTTCTACAAGGTTTTGGGAAGGCAGCGGCTCGCTACAGTACGACAGTTTACTCAATATTCTATAGAATTGGGTCGTTTTGTTATTGCAATATTGGTAATTCTTGTTATAAAGTGTCTGGCAGATTGAACTAGGGAGCGGCGGCGCCAACTAGTTTCGTTACTTAATCAACTTGATCGCCTCAGATCGCTTATGTTATATGATTGTCTAATGATCCCGGGAGCAAGTCGCAATGTCCGAGAAAATTCTTGTCATAGATGACGACAAGCCGACCGTAGAGTATGTTTCCGGCGTCCTAAAAAGGCGCGGCTTTGAAGTTTTTGAAGCCTATTGCGCGCAGGGCGGCCTGCGTCAGGCATATAGAAATCAGCCTGATCTGGTGCTGCTTGATATCATCTTGCCAGACAAAGACGGCTGGGAGATGTGCCGGCAGTTGCGGGAAATGTCGGACATGCCGATTATCTTCTTGAGCGCCAGGAAAGACCGAGACGACATCATCAGAGGACTGGATATCGGCGCCGACGACTACGTCACCAAACCTTGGGATGACGATGAATTGGTGGCGCGCATCCATGCCCGTCTTAGGCGCTCCCCGCGAACTAATCTGAGCGAGGAGCTGGCCTTCAACCAGGGCGATTTCCGCATCAACTTTATGAATCGCGAGGTTTGGATCCGCAAAAACCTCAAACACCTGACGCCGAAAGAATTCAACTTGCTGGCCGTCCTCGTGCGCAACGCCGGGCGCGTCGTCACGCGCGCAGAGCTGGTTACCGAAGCCTGGGGCGAAGAATACAGCGACGCCACTGACAGCCTAAAACTCTATATCCACTACCTGCGCCAGAAGATTGAGACGAATCCGCAGCAGCCGGATTACATCCTGACATCGCGTGGCGTGGGCTATCGCTTTATGAAACGGTGACGCCGACCGTCATAGCAATGACTTCAATAGCGCGTCAGTTTCTCCCACCATTCTTTGAAAGCTGAATCGTTCCAAACCGCTGCGGCAATTGGATGCGTACTCCTCGCGCCGCTCCATCAGCTGCTCGATTCCCCGGCGCAGTGACGCCAAATCAATATAAGGGACCAGCACGCCATTCACGCCCTGCTTGACAATCTCGCTGTTGCCGCCCTTGTCGCTCGCCAGGACGGGCGTTCCCAGGCGCAGGCTCTCCAGTAGCGTATGAGACAGGCCCTCATAGCCGCTATAAAGCGCTAGTCCGTCAGCGGCGACCATCAGACGATGCAGCTCATTTGAAGCCAGCTGGCCAGTAAATACCACGCGATCGCCGAGCGGTCGCGCCAATTGCTCCAGCCTGCCGCGATCGGGACCATCACCCGCAATAATCAGGCCCATATCCGGCATATCGCTGACAGCGTTTATCAAATGGTCGATGCCTTTCCAAGGCTGAAGGCGCGCAGCCGTAATTAACGTCGGCCGATCCGGCCATCCCAGTTCGCGGCGAATCTCCGCCCTGCTCTGGCTCGGCGCCGCCGGGAGCGACAGCGCATTGTGAATGACGTGTATTTTCGCCGGCTCGACGCCCCAGGATATCACCAGTTGCTTCAGATACTGGCTGGGCACAATCACGGCGTCCATTGCGCGTATCTGCCGCGTGCGCGAACGCCTCTGCCAGCGAACACGCGCGTCTCCAGTGAAACGCTGAAAATCGTCAACGCTGATCTCTGGCGGAATCCAGCCCTTGCGCACGCAGCGCTCCCAAGCCTGGTCGCCCACGATCTTGATGACCCGCGGCAGTCGCTGCGCGCCCCAAAGCGGCAGATCAATCGTCTGAGCGTATACCAGATCCGCCCAGGCCAGATGGCGCCGCGCGCTTAAGGCATAGCGCGTATATCGCAGCAACAAGTTCTGGCGTTTTATGCGTGTGACCGGATAAGGATACGCTGTATCAAGCGGATCGTTTCCATAGGTCAATACGCGCGGATCCCAGCCCGATTCTTGCAGGGCGGGCAGAATACTTCTCAGGTACGTGGCCGGTCCGCCCGGCTCGGGGTGGAAAATCCCGCTCGCCAGGAATAGCTTAGGCACAGCTTGCTCCCGCTATTGCGCGCGCCCGCGTATGATAATATGCTGATTGACAAAGGTCGCGGACTCCAGGCCCCAATCAGTCGGGTCCATCCATGCCTGCGCCGCCGACGGCGCCTCGCGCAGCATCTGAATCAGCTGCTCGATGGTGGCGTCATCATTGCCTTGACGGCGCGCCCAAGCCAAAAATTGATGCCGCTTGATGTATTGCTCGCGATGTTCTACTGCGATGGCGGCCGCGGCGCACATGCTCGTCCATTCAGCTTCATTGAAGGCGCGATTGTGGCTGGGATCGCGCAGACGCTCAAAGGCGTCCACAAATTGCGCCGCTTCGTCATCGTCCGGCAGCAATTGATCTTGCAGTATCAGCAGGGCGCCCGGCCGCAACACGCGCGCGCATTCGACCACGAAGCGCTGCGCATTCGGGAAATGGTGCGGCGCGATGCGGCAAGTCACGAGATCGAATCGGTCCGACTCAAAAGGCAGGTCTTCCGCGTCCGCTTCCTGGAAAGAGACGTTGCTTACTCCCTTGTCGCCGACGATATGGCGGCGCGATGTTTCCAGCATACGCGGCGTGAGATCGCTGGCGATGATTTGTGCGACGAATGGCGCAAACTTGAGCGCGGTGTGCCCGCCGCCGGTGGCGATGTCCAGCGCCTTCCAGTGCCGCTCCGGCTGGGCGATGGCGAGCAGGCGATCCAGGTCGCTGCCTTTGGCGTGCGTCTCGCTGGTGACGTAGCCATCAGCAAAGCGCGTATAACGCTCCTGCGACAGCGACTTCGAGTCTTGCGCATTTGTCATCCGGCATCCTCCAGTTGTTTGCCCAGCGCTGATATTCTCTCGCCAGGCGCGAAACGTCGAGCGCCGAACTGAGAATGACCTAATCTTACCCGACTCTCGCCTTGCCAACAGCCTGCGCTCAACAGCCAACTCGCACGGATTCCCTGAATTTAGCCCGCTAAGCTGTTAGAATGGGCGCAGTAGCGTTGACCCAACTAGTGACTTTCGAGGAACCTATACTCATGACAAGAACGATAGAGCAAGATGACTTGCTTAACCTGCACTTTATGAACGGCGCCGCGCTGTCGCCGGACGCGTCCAAGATTACTTACACGGTCAACAAGATTGATGCGGATGACGACAAAGAATTCAGCACCCTGTACCTGCTGGATCTCGCTTCGGGCGAAACACGGCAAATGACCAGCGGACGCTCCGTCGATGTTGGGGCGCGTTGGTCGCCGGATGGCAAGACGATCGCCTTTGTATCCGACCGCGACGGCATGTCACAGCTGTATCTGCTGCCAGCGGACGGCGGTGAAGCCCGCCAGCTGACCCGCTTCAAACGCGGCATCAGCGGGGGACTGACCTGGTCGCCGGACGGGAGCAAAATCGCTTTCTGCGCCAAGCCCGACGTCGAAGCGGCTGACCTGTCCACCGAGCCCTACCGCGTCGACCGCAGGGTTTACCGTTTTGACGCCATCGGTTATCTCAATGATGAGGTGAATGACATTTACGTCTATGATCTGGCCGGCGGCGAATCCACAGGGCTGACCGATGATCGCAATCACAACAGCAACCCGCGCTGGTCGCCCGATGGGAGCAGCATCCTCTATGACGCCAACATGCGCCAGGATGACTCACGCACCCTGACCCCTGATCTGATGACGGTCGATCTGGCGGGCAAGCAATCCACCGTGCTTGCGGATTGGGCCAATATCGAAAGCGCCAACTTCACACCCGACGGGACGCGGATCGTCTTTGTCGGCCGTCCCGATGACGGCATGCCGATCGGCACAAAATCGGACCTGTACACGCTCGATCTGTCGTCTGGTGACATTGAATGCCGCAGCGGCGGGCTGGATGTCGGTGTGGGCGGGCGCATCATGCTGGATATGCCGGTGGCCTCGCTCAGCCTGCAGAACGTCATGCTGTCCGCCGATGGCGAGTCGGCCTACGCTACAGTGCAGCGCGGCGGCACTGACCATATCTACCGCGTGGCGCTTAGCGGAGCGGAGTCATTTGAAGCCGTAACAAGCGGCGACAGCGTCGACTTCCCGCTGGACCTGCGCGGCGATCAAATGCTATACGCGCGCACGACCCTTAACTCTCCGCCCGATTTGCATTTGGCCGACCTCGCTAACGGGGCCTGCCGACAATTGACGCAGCTCAACGCGGACTTCCTGGGCGGGCTCGCCCTGCCGCAGACGCAGCACTTGAATTGGCAGAGCGTCGATGGCGTCGGCGTCGAAGGCTGGTACATGAAGCCGCCCAGGGGCGAAGCGCCCTATCCGACAATCCTGTACATCCACGGCGGCCCGCATCTGGCTTACGGCTACGGTTTCCATTTCGACTTTCAGATGTTGGCCGGCGCCGGCTATGGCGTGCTCTTCCTCAACCATCGCGCCTCCACCGGTTACGGCGACAGCTTTTCGACCGCGATCAAGGGCGACTGGGGCAATCTGGACTACAAGGACTTGATGAGCGGCGTCGATCACGCCATTGAGCTGGGACTGGCGGATGCCGATCGGCTGGGCGTTTGCGGCTTGTCGGGCGGCGGCAACCTGTCCTGCTGGATCATCGGCCAGACCAGGCGCTTCAAAGCGGCGATTCCGCAAAATCCAGTGACCAATTGGCGCAGCTTCTACGGCACCAGCGATATCGGCATCTATTTCGGCGTTGAGCAAATGGGCGGCCACCCGCATGAGATTCCCGAGGTTTACGATAAGTGCTCGCCCATCACATACGCGCACCGCTGCGTGACGCCGACGCTAATGGTGCAGAGCGAACTGGATTGGCGCTGCCCGGCCGAACAGGGCGAGCAATTCTACACCGTGCTGAAGGTCAACGGCTGTACGGTCGAAATGCTGCGTCAGCCGGGCGGTTCGCATGGCGCCTCGATCAGCGGCGCGGTTAACCTGCGGCGCGCGCACAATGAGGCCATGCTCGATTGGTTCGCCCGCTATGTGCTGGATGCCTGAGGCGGCAGCCGGCGCAGTCGCTTGAGCAGGCCGCGGTCAAGCTCGTCGAGACGACCGGGCCCCAGCCGCTGCAACTCGGCGCGCACATGGTACGAGTCACGGCGCAGCTGGGCGACATCGATGCCCTGGCAGACTTCGGGCAGCAGATAAAGCCACTGCGCGCTGCGCTGCAGCATCTTCAGCGCTCCACGATAGTTACCGCGCTCTATCTGATAATAGGCAACCCCAACTTGCAGGACGGCGCGATACAGATCACGAACCGGTCCCGCCGTCTCGACCCACTGCGCCTCAAAAAGGTCGTGCTGATGGTAGAATTCGCCCGCGTTGAATGCCCGCAGGCCCTGCTCCGCCAACGGAGGCAATTCACGCAGACACTCGCATTCCAGCTGCGCCATCGTGGCCGGGTCGGGCACGCGGGCGTATTTGGCCACGATATCTGTGATCTGAGCGTCTAGCTCTGCCCAGCTCAAAGCCAGGTCCGCGCCACAGTCGATAGCCTCCGCCCGAATATCGCCATCGTCACTCACGAGACAGAGTGGAATACGCCGCGTGGCCGCGTTGTTTTTGCAGGCCAGCGTTAGCGACTGCCATTCCCGCAGGCGAGTATCGATAAAGGCCATCGCCGCACGCCGGTTAATCAAGCCCGCCACGACTGCTTGCGCCGCCGAAAGCGCTATGGTATCGTATCGGGATAGCATGGCGCGCTGCCGCTCAAAAGCATGGTCGTTGGCAATGAGGAATACTGCTGGCGGATTGCTAGCCGCGTAAGCTGATGGATCAGGCCGAGGCGTCATGCATAATCCTGGCAGCGCCGAATAATTGAACGTTCATCTTCTTTTCGATACACTTCTGCCCGCATGACCACATTATTCCTGAATTCATTGCTGGTTGGCAGGTCAATTCGCTTGACAGCCGCCGAGATAGACTTATATAATTCTAAGGATATAGATTATCTTCTCATCATAACTGTTGCTGAACTGCCCAACAACCAAGGGGAGCGGCGTTAGCGTGTTGCCTGGCGGCTATCTCAAAAAGCGACTCCTGCGCATCCAAGTGGGATACCTGCTGTCGGAAGGCCCGGGCAACGCTAAAGAGATTCCTATTACATTTTCACAGCGGCTGCAAGTCGACGACGAATTGTATTTGGATGCCTTGAACGGCAAGCTCATCCTGACGCGCACTAAAGAAGGCATCCTGGCGCAGGGCGCATTGCAGGTTGCCCATACCCGCGAATGCGACCGCTGCCTGGACGCGTTCACCCACAGTTTTACGCTGGATGTCGCGGAGCTATTTGCCGTGCATTCAGACAGCAACAAGAGCGTATTCTTAATCGATAGCAACGGCGAAATCGATCTAGCTCCGCTGCTGCGGGAGGAGGTGCTCATTGAAGAGAGCTATCGGGCAGTCTGTAAGGATAACTGTCGCGGATTAACCGCGACCAGCGGTAACAATCTGAATGAACCGGGTGAATCGGCGAGTCTGCCGGAATCCGAAATGGAAGACGGACTCGCGATTGATCCACGATTGGCAGTATTGAAGCAATTACTATCGTAGCCATATGCCAAGGGATGCGCGCTAAACATGGGGTGTTGGCGCATTCTGTACGTGAGGGGTGTTGCAGTGAACGAGTATGATGGAAGGTTTGAGTCGGATATCGACCTGATGACATACCTGGAAGATGAAAAAGAGGACAAGGCCACTTTCGAATTTTTCTTCGAAGATGCTGACTTGGACCTGTTGGATGAAAACTTCGGGGAAGATATCGGTATCGAGGACGAAGAAGAAGACCACGACCTGGGTGAAATAGCCTCCAGCGACACGGTGGGCTTATATCTCAAGGAAATGGCGCGCGTCCCCCTCTTGACGACAGAGGAGGAGGTGCAGTTGGCGATGCGGCAGGAAGCGGGCGAGCTCGCCGCCGACCAATTGGCCGAAGCGCCCGAACACGAGCGCCGGGCCGAGTGGCAATTCCTCATTCAAGACGGGCTCAATGCCCGCGATCATCTTATCAAGGCCAATACACGGCTTGTCGTCTCCATCGCCAAGAAGTACATGTCCCGAGGCGTGCCCTTTCTGGACCTGATCCAGGAAGGCAATCTCGGCTTGATGAAAGCGGTGGAGAAGTTCGATTACCATCGCGGCTACCGTTTCAGCACCTATGCAACCTGGTGGATCCGACAGACGATCACCCGCGCCATCGCCGATCAGGGACGCACAATTCGCGTGCCGGTGCACATGACCGATCGCATTCGGCAGCTCTATCGCGTCGCCCGCGACCTGGAGCAAGAGACCGGATGCAAGCCCTCGGTGGAGGAAATCGCCGAGGTGATGGAGTGCGAGCCGCGCAAGGTGCAGTGGATGCTGAAAGTGTCCTGGCGCCCATTGAGTCTCGAGCATCCCGTGGGCAAGGATGACGACAGCGAACTCGGCAGCTTCATCGAAAACGACCGCGAGCCGAATCCTTCTGACAGCGCCTTCAGCAAGCTGCTCAAGGAGAAGATCGAGGAACTGCTCAACACCCTGACCCCGCGTGAAGCTCGCATTCTGCGCTTGCGCTTCGGCCTGCAAAACGGGCACTGTTACACGCTGGAAGAAGTGGGGCAGAAATTCGGCTTGACGCGTGAACGCATCCGGCAGATTGAAGGCCGCGCGCTACGACGTTTGCGGCACCCGCGCCGCAGCCGCAAATTGCGCGATTATCTCGACTAGCCAGCGCTCGGTGGTCCTGGCCTTTTCTGCGGCGGTCGCCGATCCCGCGCCGAACCCGTGAGCCTGTTTGCTGTCGCCTAATGCGCGCTTACGCTGGGTGAATTGAGCGCGTCAATATGCCACAATTGGTCTTGGTTAAGCATAGCAACAGCGATCACAATCCCTGGCAGCCGGCCGCGGATTGGCCGCTTACAGCAGAAGGCTTGCGCCGCTGCCGCCCCTTGGCGCAGCATCTGAAGCCCTATCAAGCGAAGCGCTTGTATAGCAGTCCCATGCCCAAAGCCCGGCAAACGGCGCAGCGCGTTGCGCTGGAGCTTGATGACTTGCCCCTCAGCGAATGCCCTTTGCTTGCCGAACACAGCCGACAATCAAATGCGCCCTATGGATCGCTAGCGGAGTTCCATACGCGGATGAAACGGTTGTTCGCCGCGCCAAATGAACTGGCCTTCGGCGATGAAACGGCAGAAGAAGCCAAACATCGTTTTCGGCGTGGCATCGAAAGTATATTGGAAAGCTCGACCAAGGCAGAAAACATTGTGGTCATCAGCCACGGGACCGTAATCGTATTGTTTACCGCGCATTACAATCCCATTGATAGCTATCGTCTTTGGCAAAGACTCAAAATGCCATCCCTGGTTGTGCTGGAATTTCCGGACTTTCGCATCAGCAGAGTAATTGAGGATGCGGGCATCCTCTAGCCGCTAATGGCTGCCAGCAAGTTCAGCTCCTTTTCGCTGGGCAGGTCCGCCGGTTTGGGCGCATCCGCGGGCAGCGTCAGCGCCCATTCGTAGGTATCACGAATCGTCCCGGCGATCGGCCTGAATTTCAAGCCGGCGCCAATCGCTTTGTCGATATTGAAAGTCATGAAACTTTCCGCCAGCGCCCGATTGACCCAAAGCGGTAGTTCCATGAACTCGCCCACGTCATTTTCGCGCAGGAAGTCGTCGCTGGCGTGCTGCCACTGCACATCGCTCCCGAGCGCCTGCTTGACTAGCGGCAGCAGCTCGCCGAATGTCAGTCGCGCAGCCGGCCCGGTCACGTTATAAATGCCCGACGCGCGCTGCTCTATCCGCCGCAGCGTGAACGCCGCCAAGTCGCGCGCGTCTACAAATTGCAGCGGCTGTTCCGCCGGCGGCGCGATGGTGGGACCTCCCCTGGCGGCGCGCGTCACCCAGTAGGTGAAGCGATTGGTCGGGTCGCGCGGGCCCACGATCAGGCCGGGGCGGATGATCAGATTGCAGCCGGGAAAAGCCGCTTGTATCTGCGCTTCGCAAAGGACCTTCAGCGGGCCATAAGTTTCGTCAGTGACTTCTTCCGCCGAATGGTCGTCCAGCGTCAGCAGCTTGGCAGATTCATCGCGATTGGAGGCGCCATTCGGCGGATAAACGGACAGGGTCGAGATGAAGGTGTATTGACCGACCGCCCCTTTGAGCGCCTCAGCCGACATCTGGACGAGACGCGGAACATAGCCGCAAGTGTCGATCACCGCGTCCCAGCGTCGCCCGGCCAGGCGATGCAGATCGGTCTCGCGATCGCCCTTGATCAGCTCAACGCCGGCGAGCGGCTCTCGGCTGCTCAAACCGCGGTTGAAGAGGGTCGCTTGATGTCCGCTGGCCAGGGCCTCGGCAACCAGCGCCGGCCCTACGAATGTCGTGCCGCCTATAATCAGCAGGTTCATGTTCCGTCCTCCGCTTGCCATCCCAATTCTACACTTCTACGGGCAACATCAGCATCTGCTGCCCTGCGACCGCGCCGACTGCCTTGCGTATTCTCTACGCTAGTCGCTGCTGACGCCTGCGACAGTAATACGCTTCACAATCTATGCTAAAATCGCCACTATGGACCGGACAAATATCCATCTTCGCAGCGCGGCGCTCTTGGCGGGCTTGATGCTGCTTTTGATAGCCTGCAATCTTGGCGCCAGTAGCAATGCGCCGCCGACGCTGGCGCCCTTGCCAACTTTCACCCCGCAGGCGACCCTGGGATACGCCGCCGTGCGACCGGCCGTCATCGATGATATCGAAGTTACTGCTGTCGCGCCCAGCGACGAATTGCTGCCGACTCTGCTGGAACAGGTCGAATCCGACCGGCTGATGGCGCATATTCGCAGCCTGCAAGACTTCCGCACGCGCCACATCGGCTCGACTCAGACATCGGTCACCGAAGGCATCGGCGCCGCCCGCAAGTATATCAAAGATCAGCTGGAGATATTTGGTTCGGCCTCCGGCGGCAATCTCTACACCTTTGAGCAGAGTTTTGAGGCCATCGTCACCGATATTATACAGACCAGGCAGCACAATATCATCGGCGCCATCAGCGGCAGCGAGGTCAACGCCGGCACCATCATCATCGGCGCGCACTACGACAGCATTGGCGAGCCGCGCGGCGATGGCCGGGCTTACGCGCCGGGCGCCAACGACAACGCTTCGGGAGTTGCGGCCCTGCTGGAAATCGCGCGCATCTTGAGCAGCGCGCAATACCGGGCGACCATCATGTTTGTCCTCTTCTCCGCGGAAGAGTTCAACCGGCAAGGCAGCATTCCCTTTGCCGTCTGGGTCCGCGACAAGGACATTGATGTGATCGGCATGATCAACGTGGACACCATCGGCAATGTGCATGACTTCAACGGCAACCGCAATGACCGGCAGCTGCGCGTTTTCTCCGCCGGCCCCAATGACAGCTCGGTTTCGCGCAAGATGGCCCGCGAAGCCAATTTCCTCGGCTACAACTACGAGCTCGATCTCGACTTGCGCGTGCAAGACGAAATCGACCGTGAAAACCGCTATGGCGATCACTTCTCCTTCAGCGAGCTGGGTTACCCCGCCATTCGGCTCATCAACGCCTATGAAGAAAAGCGCAACGCCGATCCAACCGATACGATCGAGTTTATCGAGCCCGAATACCTGCGCCGCGCCACCCAGTCCATCCTGGCAATCGTTATTTCGCTGGCCGATGGTCCGCGCCCGCCGGCCAATATCGTGCTGCGCGCCCGCGACGATGGCAAGCAAGAACTGGTCTGGGAGCCGGTGGAGGACGCGGCAAGTTATATTGTCGCGCTCCGCCCGCGCGACTCCTTGATTTATCAGCAATTCTCGTTTGATGAAACCAAGCTGGCATGGGACGGCTTCAGGGATTACGCCGCCATCGCGATTGCTGCCAAGGATTCGCGCGGGCTAATCGGCCCCCTGTCCCATGAGATCATTCCGCGTTAGGCTTGCGTAGCGCTCGCGCGCGACCGGCGCCTGTGCCAAGTTTTGAAGCGACCGCCATCCACCGAGGGACTATGCGCGTCGTCCATATCATCAAAGTCACACGCATCAGCGGCGCGGAGCGTCATCTGCTCTTGCTTTTGGCCGGCCTGATTCAGCGCGGCGTCGACGCCCGCCTGGTCATCTTGGTCGAGCGCGACCAGCCCATGGACGACATGCTGGCCGAGGCTCAGGATGGCGCCATCCCCATCACTCGCCTCTTCATCCGCCGAGACTACGACTTGGCGCTGCTGTGGAAGCTGCACGCCTTGCTGCGAGACCAGAAACCCGATCTCGTTCACACGCATCTGATCCATGCCGACCTCTTCGGCTATTTCGCCGCTCGGGCCGCCGGCATCCGTCACGTCGTCAGCAGCCGCCATAATGACGATCAGTTTCGTTATCGTCCGCGCTGGCGCAAATTGCATCGTCGCCTATGGCGCTGGACCAGCGGCGGCATCGCAATCTCGGAATCCATCAGACGATTCGCCATTGAGGTAGAGGGCGCGCCGGCTGACAAAATCGCGGTGGTGCAATACGGCATCGACTTCGCCTGGCCGAGTGACGACGCTATCGCATCGGCCCGTCAAACGCTGCGCGCCGAACTGGGGCTGGAAAGCGACGCCCTGCTCCTGGGCATGGTATGCCGCCTGGTGGAGCAAAAGGGCATCCCTTACGCGCTGGAAGCGATGCGCCGGATCCGAGCGCAATTTCCCCAGGCGCATCTGGTCATCGCTGGAGACGGCGAAAAAGCGGACGAACTGCGCCGGCTGGCCTCTGCGCTGGGCATGGCTGACCGCGTACATTGGCTGGGCTGGCGCAGCGACGCCGCCGATCTGATGGCAGCGTTTGATTTGCTGCTGGTTCCCAGCCTGTGGGAAGGCTTCGGCCTGGTGCTGCTCGAAGCCATGGCCCGCCGCGTACCCGTGATCGCCAGCCGCGTGGGCGCGATTCCCGAAGTGATCGTGCACGGCGAGAGCGGCATCCTGATCGAGCCGCGCGATGTCGCTGCCCTGGCGCAGGCGATGGCGCGTCTGCTGGATGACCGCGCGCTGCGCAAATATATGGGGTTGCTGGGCGCCGCCCGCCTGGAAGAGCGCTTCAGCGTCGAGCGCATGGTCGAGGGAACAATCGCAGTCTACCAGCGCACGCTGGAATGAAACGCCCTCCCCGACCCGCGGAACGTGGCGCCGCGCCTGCGGCTGATAGGACAGCTACCACGCTACCATCCCATAATCTCTGCGTCCTCGGTAAGTGAAAGTAAGTCATGCAAATACTTACCACAGAGTACATAGAGGATACACAGAGTACACCGAGTAAAGCAGTTAAGGAATCGTATGCCAGCGACAGTTCCCTTTTGTTCGATGGCTGCCAAATTGCGGCAGTATCGCAATAATATAGAACCCTCTGTGTCCTCTGTGTGCCCTCGTGAGCCTCTGTGGTAAAGGTACGACGTCCTTGAAACAGGATTTGCATTTCTTACCTGTTTCTACTTCTGTATCTCAGTGGTGAATTATCCTGCGCGGCCTTCGCCACTTGCTTCAAGTCTTCGTGCTACGCGCTCGACAGATTTGCCATAAGTCTCGCTCGCTATCATAATCGACAACTATGCCCTACAGAAAAACATCTCCGTCGCTCAGCGTAACGGCGAGGCGGGCGCAGTGACGCCGAGCAGCCGATGATCAATGTCTATCTGTCTTACGCGCCGCAGGACCAAGAGCGCGCGGCGGAAATCCGGCGCATTTTGCTGGCGCAGGGCCATCGACCCTGGGCGGATCCTAATTCCGCCGACGACATAGGCTGGCATGCCGGCCGGGAAGCGGCCATTCAGGCGGCCGATGCGCTGGTCCTGTTGATGACAGCCGCGGCTGCGCAATCTGTCGCCGTCACCTACGAATGGTCGCTCGCCCTGGGCCGCGGCATTCCGGTCTTCGCCCTCGTCGATGACGCGGCGAACGAACATCCGCGACTGCAATTGGTCAATCGCTACGATCGAGCGTCCTTCGGCGACGAGAATCACTTCTGGGATCATTTTGTCGCCGACTTCAAGCAGCGCGCGACATCCGAGCGGCCCATCGCCCGACCGGCTGGGGACGACTTGACCGAGATTGACAAGAGCGTCATGCCGGAGGAGCCGGGTTACTGGCTGGTCATGCGGCGCGGCCCGCTGCTCAATCAGCTCTTCCGCCTTGAACGCGAGGTCGTCAACATCGGGCGCGACCTGGCCAACGACATCGTAATCCGTGACCCGCAAGTGAGCCGCTATCACGCGCGTCTGACGCTGCAAGGCCAGGATTACAGCGTCGAAGACCTCGACAGCAGCAATGGCACAGACGTCAACGGCGCGCAGATCAGCGGTCGCGCAACGCTAAACGACGGTGATTTCCTCGCGCTGGGCGATTCGATCCTCTTGACCTACGATCTGGTCTATCTGGATTAGTCAGTCAGCTCGCCAACAACCACAGCCGGATTGCCCGCGACTATCGCGCCCGCCGGCACATCGCGCCGCAGGACGCTGCCCGCGCCAATCACCGCGCCCGCCCCAATCGAAACGCCCTTCAGAATCAAGGCATCCATGCCGATAAAGACGTCATCAGCGATAGCAATCGGCGCGGTCTTGGCATCCAGCGGCGCTGCCTTCCGCTGTTGCGGATGCAGCGGATGAAAGTCGGTATCGGCGATGACCGTGTTGGCGCCCACCCAGACGCGATCGCCGATGCTGATGCGCTCGTCGCAGACCAGCGAGCCGCCGGTCATGCCGAAGTCGTCGCCGATCGTCAGCCGCGCGCCGGCCCGCCGCGTGCTGATGATGACCGGATGGTTGGGCCCCAGCGGATTGCTGCGCGCCGTCGAGCGCAAGTTCATGCGCCGGCCTATGCGGATTTCACTTTGCCGGTGCCGCTGGATGATAGGCAGTCCGTAACAGCGCCAAGCGCCTCCGACCTCGACGCCGCGCAACGCCCACCAGACGCATGGCAGCAACAACAGCCGCCGCAACTCATTGCCGGCTTTCCAGGGCATCACACGCGCCTGCCGCAGCGACTCTCGCGAAAGCAGCGGGGCGGGATCCTCGGCGCTATTATCTAGTTTTCCGACCATCAAGAATACTCTGTGCCCTCTGTGTCTCTGTGGTGAATCCCCCGGTATAGTATCCGGGTCCCATGTCTTTGAATTTCACCGATCCCGCCATATCCGCGATTCGCAGTTCGCCCGGCGATTAGGGCACACTAAAGACGACATCGCTCGCCTGCACAATATGGCCGCCGCGCAGCAAAGCGAGTCTTAGCACATAATTTCCCGAACGCAGCGCATCGGCGTGCAGCGTCTCCAATTGGCCATTTACCACAGTGCGATGCTGCGCGTTGCCCAGCGGCGTCCAATCGGTGAATTGCCCGCCGCGGATGTACATATGATAGAATTCGGCCTGGCCGGAGTCGTACTGCGCCGTGCCTACAATTGGCATGACGCGGTTGACCGACTGGCCACTGGCCGGCTGCTGAATCTGCAGGATGGCGCCAACGCCGCCAATAGCTTGCAGGCCGTAGACGCCCGGCCAGCAATCCACCGTCGGCAAGTAGGCCAAGCCTTTCTCGCGCGCGTATCGCTCCGCTTCCACCGAGTCAGGCTGTGATGTGCTGGGCCCGCCAATGAACCACAGATTCTGCGCGCCCGCAGCTACTGCTTCCTGCGTATGTTCGACCGGCACGCGGCAATAGTTGGGCGGGATCGGCTGCTGCTCCCCCGGCGCCACACGGAGCTGAAGGCCCGCGCCAACTTCCGGCGGCAGCGGGTAAGCCAAAGTCTGATAGACGCCGTGCGATACTTCCAACACAACTGAACCCGCGACCGGCGCCGGCGTCGCATATCGCGCCGCCACCTGCGGATAACTCAATTTGCCCTTGGCATCCGGTATGCCCGCCGGCCCGTCCAAAGTCCACTCGTTGATGGTCGCCGGGCAGCGCGTCGACAGCTCAATCAGACGACGCACATCGCAAACCTGGCGCAGGGTCACGCCCGCCGGCGGAATCGGCTGATCGTTAAGCAGCCGGTCGTCGGTCGCAAATGTTCCCAGCAATTCCCGATTGCCGTAGATGCCGGTCAGCACATTATTCCAAATCGGCGCCGCGCCCGTCAGCCCGGACGAATTGATCATCGGGTCGCCATCGTTATTGCCCACCCATACGCCGACAGCGACATTGCGCGTATAGCCGATGGTCCAATTGTCCTTGATGTCGTCGGTGGTGCCGGTCTTCACCGCGGCGAATATATTGTCAGCGCGCAAGGGACTGTGGAATCCCATCGCGTCGGAGCGCGCCTGGTTGTCGGACAGCATGTCCGTGATAACGAAGGCCACGCGCGGATCCAGCACGCGCAGGCTCTCGGCCCCGCGCGTCACGGTCTCGCTCGACACAGTCCCGGGCGGGCAGCCCTTCTCATATTGATAGATGATCTGGCTGTCGCTGCCAATGACGCAGAGGATGGATGTCACGGGCGCATAGACGCCTTGATTGGCGAAGACGGCGAAGGCGTTGGTCAGTTCAATGAGGCTGACCTCGCCGCCGCCCAGAGTCAGCGACAAGCCGTATTGCGAAGCGTCTTCGCTAAGCGTGCTGATGCCCAGACGCCGCAGAAAACCCAGAAGATAGTCGACGCCCGCCTGGCGCAGCGTCTGCACGGCCGGGATATTGTAGCTGTTGGCCAATGCCGAACGCATCGTCATGGGCCCGTGGAATTCATTATCGAAATTGCGCGGCGTATACACCGGCAGCCCCGGCAGCGCGATTTGCGTTCTTGTATCCCAGAGCACATCCATTGTGGACATGCCCCGTTCCATGGCCGCGGCGTAAGTGAAGGGTTTCATAGTGCTGCCCGGCTGACGAAAGGCCGTCGTCACGTTGACGCTGCCGTCGATGGCTTCATTGTCGTAATCGATGCTGCCGACCATGGCGATGATCTCGCCGTTTGACGGCTTGGTCACCACGACGGCGGCATTGCTGACGTTTTTCGCCCGCAACTGCGCCACTTGATTGGCGGCGGCTCGTTGCGCCAGGCGATTGACGCCTTGATCCAGCGTGGTATAGACGCGCAGCCCGCCAGCGGTAATCTCCTCCGGGCTGTAGCCCAGGCCGAGCATCAGGCGCTCCAGCTCGCCTTGCGCGTAGACCGTGAAGTGCGGCGCGGTCAACGACACTTTGGCCGGCACGAAGGTCAAACCCTCTTGCAGCGCGGCGCGCACATCCTCCTGAGTGATAAAGCCTTCTTCCAGCATCTCGCCCAGGACCTGCCGCCAGCGCACGTCAACCGCCGCTTGCACAATTGGATCGGGGTTGAGCGGATCCAGGCTGGCCGGCGCTTGCGGCAAGCCAGCCAACATGGCCGCCTCGCCCAGGCTCAACCGGTCGACATCCTTGCCAAAAAAGGTCTGCGACGCAGTCTGCACGCCGTAGGCCAGATTGCCGTAATAGATTTCGTTGAAGTACATCTCAAGGATGTCTTCTTTGCTCTTGGATTGCGTCAACACGATCGCCAGCAAGATTTCTTCGGCTTTGCGGGCGATGCTGCGCTGGGCGCGCTTCTCGAAGTCAAAGAAGATGTTCCTCACCAATTGCTGCGTGATGGTGCTGCCGCCCGGGGTAATTTCCCCGGCTGAGGCGCCGAGATAGTTCAGCGCCGCCAGGGCAGTATGGCCGACATCAATGCCCATGTTCACGAAGAAGGAGTCATCCTCGATAGCGATTGTCGCCAGAATCAACGATTGCGGGATGCGGTCGAAGCCGACGTGTACGCGCCGTCCCTCGCCGAAAGCTTCATACAGTTCATTGCCATGGCGGTCATAAATGAAAGTGCTCTCAAAGCCGCGATAATTGTCCACCTCGGCAATGCGGGCCGTCCATTCGGCTTCCACCTGCGGCAGGAACACCATGGCCGCGCCCATCGTCAGCAAAGTCAGGCCGCCGCAAAATGTGAACATTAGCCCGGCCATCATCCAGAAACAGCCAAGTGGCAAACCCAGCAGTCGGCGCTTGCGTCTGCGTTTGCCCGGCGAGCTCGAGCGCTGCGGCGGAGGCGGCGCCGGCGCATAGGAGTCGGGAAACTCGCTAGGGGGCAAGGTCGGGTCCGAAGGCGAACGCGGCGCCAGGTAGGGGCCCTTGGCGGGACCAGGCCCCGTTGCCAACGGGATCGGATGGTTAATCTCGGTGCGCGCCGGCTCAGTCTCCTGGGCGATCTGGTTGTAGGCGGGCAAGGTCACTTGCTTGCCGCTATCCCGGCGGGCGTCTCGCGGGGTGATCTCATCCAACTCCGAGACATGCGGCAGGGGGAAAGGCGCGTCCGGATTCGGCTCAACCTTGACCTGCTCAGTGGTCGCCGTATCGTCGCGGCCCGGCGGTCGACGCGCCTTCCCATCGCTCGTGTCCAATTCAGCAGGATCGATCTTGCGAGATTTGTCCATCGCGATTCTATACTTTGTCATGCCGTTATTCTAACAGAATAAACGACGTCTACTGTACGCGCTGGACGCGTCGCCCACGACAGACCTACGCCGATTGAGCGGCTGTCGGCGCCGTCTAGCATTGCTTTGGCTATTCGCGTCAGGCTCATTAAACTCAGTGTACTCAGTGGTTAATTGTTTTCCTCTGCACTTCCGGCGATTTCAGATGCGAATGCCCTGCCGCCGAACCCAGAGCAATCGCACCAGAATTTCTTAACCACAGAGAACACAGAGGGCACAGAGGTTTAGGAGGTTAGACGACTATTCAAAGTATTCGATGAACTGGTATATGGCAAGAAGCACCGAAAAGACTTCAAATATCGCTCAAAATCACTCCTGACTAATGACGTATGCTTTCATTATTGCTTTTCTCTGCGCTCTCTGTGATCTCTGTGTTTGATTTTCCGTTCGAATTTGCGCCATTTCAGTCACTACCATTTTGATACGATGGCCCTGCGCCGAACCGGCGTCATCTGGATAAGAGGCGCTTTGAATGATAGAATCCGCGCTTGAGCCCGGCGGAGAAGGTCTATGAACAACAGGCCGCACGACATTCTGCACCCCGAACTGGAACTCTCCATTGTCGTCCCAATCTACAACGAAGAAGGCAATATCGACAGGCTGCACAGCGAGCTGACCGCGGCGCTCGTCGCCAGCGGGCGCGACTACGAGGTCATCGGCATCAATGACGGCAGCCAGGACGGCAGCTACGACCTGCTGAATGCCGTGCAAGCGCGCGATCCTCGCTGGCACATCATCCACTTTCGCCGCAACTTCGGGCAGACGGCAGCCATGGCAGCCGGCTTTGACGCGGCCCGCGGCGAGATCGTGGTCACCATCGATGCCGACCTGCAGAACGATCCGCGCGATATCCAGCGGCTGCTCGACAAGTTCGCCGAGGGCTACGACATCGTCAGCGGCTGGCGGCAAGACCGCAAAGAGCCGCTCTTTCTCCGCCGCATTCCCTCCGCGATGGCCAACCGCCTGATTTCCCGCAGCACCGGCATCAAGCTGCACGATTACGGCTGTACGCTTAAGGCCTACCATTTTGATGTGGTCAAGGGCGTCCAGCTCTACGGCGAGTTGCACCGCTTCATTCCGGCGCTTGCCCGGCAAATGGGCGTCCGCGTCGCCGAGGTCCCGGTCAAAGATCGAGCGCGCCAATGGGGCAGCAGCAAGTATGGCTTCGGCCGCACCTTCAAAGTCGTGCTCGACCTCATCGTGGTAGTCTTTATACTGAGCTATTTTAATCGTCCGCTCTACGTCTTTGGCGCAGCCGGCTTCCTGGTCGGCGGCATCGGCACGCTGCTGGGCGCCTACCTCACCGTATTCAAGCTGCTGACTGAGAACAAAATCGGCGATCGTCCGCTGCTGCAGCTGGCCGCCCTGCTGATGGTGCTCGGCGTCCAATTTGTCAGCACCGGCATCGTGGCCGATATGATCATGCGCACCTACCACGAGTCGCAGCACAAGCCGATTTATTACATTCGTGAAAGACGGGATAGCCAGCCTGAGGAGGCGGCCGTCGACAAAGAGCCGGCCTACGCTTCCGGCGCTTCGAAATCAGGCGGCGCGTCGTAATCGTAAAAGCGGATATGCCAGACTGAGGGCTCCGTTTGCGGATCGCCAACCGTCTCCAGCATGGTGATCTCCAGAGAGACGAAGCGCCCGTCTTCCGGCTCGATGAAAGCGCTGATCTCGACATCATCTTGCGGTTCGATGAAGCCGAAGAGCAAGCCGGAAACACCCTCGCCCGCAGCCCGCCCGCGCACTTGCCAAGCGTCGTCTTCGTCCGGCGGCGCATCTCGCTCGACCAGACGCGCATCTTGCAGGTTCTCCATGACGTATTCGATGCCGTCGCCCGCCGCCAATAGCCGATTGGTATCGAAGTCTTCAAAAGCCGGCAGCAGAATCCAGGGCGCGCCGCTGGGGAAGCTGAGCCACTGGCGGTCGTCCTGTGAATAAATGTCCAGCGCCAAGGGGAGGAAAAACTGCAGCCACGCGCTGATGTGCAGCGCATTGGGGCTGACGTACTGCGCCTCCGCGCCGGTCAAAGTCGCCGGCAGCAAGTTTACGCCATCAAATGACAGCGCCAGCGGATAGGGCGCTCCCGTCTGCGCAATCGACAACTTGAAACTGTCAGCCGCCTGCAGCTGATCAACCGCGCCGTCGACCAATTGCTGCGCCGTCAGGGTCGGCTCTGCCTGCGCCCCAGCCTCGCTGCCGCCGAGTATAAGGAATAGCAGAGTCGTGGCGAGCGCAAGCAGCGCGCGCCGGATAAACAACTTGGAATAAAGCGAGTGAACTGTCATTAATTTGCATTACGCAGGCGACCGCCTGACGTTGCGTGTCCGATGAGCTTGTCTGCCACGATCATAATGCCTTATCAAGGACCGAAAACTTTATGGACTGGCTCTCTGACTGACTGCCGTCCGCCAAGTTCGCTTGCGCCACCAGCGTATACTGTCCGGCTTCCAATGTCCACCAGTCCTGCCAGGGCGCTCGCACCGCGCCGCCGACGTCCTCGCCGTTGAGCTGAAAGCGCAGGGACACAGTGCCTGCCGGGGCCAGGGCCGCCAAACGCAGCCGCTGCGCCTCAGCCGGGACTCGCAGCGACAATTCGTATACGGTGTAGGGATCAGGCGAGCTTATGCGCAGGGCGTCGCTGTTATCAGTCACCAGGTCACGCTTGGCAAATGGCGGCTGTGGAATGCCCACATTGAGCGCCCAGCGGCGCGCTTCGTCAGGCAATACCAGGAATACTTGTTCGCGGCGGTTGGCCGGGTCGGTGCTTGACGTCGCCAAGCGGCCCGTCAGGCGATCCACGGTAAAGGGCCGGTAGAAGCCGTCGCTTTCGATTGGCTCCGTGCCGTGGATAAACAGCTCCTCGATGCGCTGGGGACAATGCTCGCCCGGCAGCAATCCGCTGATGCGGCAGACTTCCAGACGAGTGATGCCGGGCGGCTCGGCAAACTCGGCATGCGCTCCACCGCGCCTGACCGTCCTCAAAAAGAGATTAAAAATCGGTCCCGCGCCGCTAACCCCGCTGACATCGAGCATGGGCGCATTATCAGCATTGCCCACCCAGACGCCGACCACCAAATCCGGCGTGTATCCCATGACCCAGTTATCGCGGTAGTCTGTGGTGGTGCCCGTTTTTGCAGCTGCGGGGAAACCGACATTCAGCGGGCTATTTTCGCCGAAGGACGGCATACGCGCGCTGTTGTCGCTGAGGATGTTGGTGATGATATAGGCGACGCGCTCGTCCATCAGCCGGCGTACAAGAGGCGGCGCTTGGTAACGATAGATCTGCTCGCCGCGCGCATCAGTGATGTTAAGGATGAAATGAGGTTCAATGTCGTAGCCGCCGTTGGTCAGCACCGTGTAGGCCTCGGCCAGATCAAGCAGGCGCACCTCCCCGCCGCCCAGGGTGATCGAGAGATCGACTTGCGCGTTGTCGCGCAGATTCTCCAAACCCAGCTCGCTGACAAAACGCAGAAAGCGCTCGACGCCGATTTGCTCCAGCGCCACCACCGCCGGAATATTGTAGGACGACGCCAGCGCCTCGCGCACTAATACCGGGCCGCGCTCAACATGCCCGTAATTGGCCGGCGCGAAACTCTCTTTTTTATTGGTGACGAAAGGCTGGCGAATATCAAGGATCATCGTGGCGGCGGTGTAGGGATCGGGATAGGCCGGATTCATCGCCTCGGCATAGGTAAATGGTTTGAGCGTGCTGCCCGGCTGCCGATAGGCCAGCGCCGCGTTGACCGCGCCATCGATCGCTTCGTCGAAGTAGTCGGGGCTGCCCAGCAAGGTCAGCACTTCACCGGTACGCGGATCGAGCGCCACCAGCGCGGCATTGTTGGCATTGGCCGGGCGCGCGCCCTGGGCCGGATTGTTGAGCGCTCGCAGCTGACGCCGCGCGATGTCCTGCGCCTGCCGCGTCCAGTCGCGGTCGACTGTCGTGACCACCTCCAGGCCGCCTTCGCGCAACTCTGCGCCGAAGTCTCGTTCCAGGAGTCGCCAGACCTCCATGACGAAATGCGGCGCTTCAATTGGAAAAGGCACAGCGGCAAATTGCAGCTCGTCCATCAGCGCCGTCCGCGATTCTTCGCCGCTGATGTATCCCTGCTGCGCCATCAGCCGCAACGAGACCGCCTGCCGAGACTTGGCCCGTTCGCGCTGCGCCAACGGATCATTGGTGATGGCGTTCTGCGCGATCCCCGCCAGCAGCGCGCACTCAGCCAGTGAAAGATCGCCGGCCCCCTTCTGAAAGTAGGCGCGGGCGGCCGCGTCAATGCCGTAAGCCAGATTGCCGAAATAGACCTGATTTAGATAGAGCTCGAGGATTTCGTCTTTGCTGAAGCGCCGCTGCATTATCAGCGCCAGAACAGCCTCGCGCAATTTGCGACGCAAGCTGCGCTCGCTGCCCCGCCGCGGATCGAGCAAAAGCAGGCGGGCCACCTGCTGCGTGATGGTGCTGCCGCCGGCGACAATCTCTCCGCCGCGCAGATTCAGCCACAGCGCGCGCGCTATGCCCAGCGGGTCGACGCCCGGATGACGATAATAGTTGGCGTCTTCGGTGGCGATGATCGCGTTCACGCAGTGCCGCGGAATCTCGGAAAAGGGCAATACGCGATTGCGCCCCTGCTGCGGCGGCAGAATCTCGTAGAGCAGGCGACCGTGTCGATCGTAGATGCGCGTGGACGGTAGCGCCAAGCCCGCGTCGAGATCGTCCAGCGACGGCAGGTCGTCAAGCACCCAGACGCTTAGGCCACCCGCCGCGACGACCAGCCATAGCGCTACAATCCAGGCAGCTCTGCGCAGCCACGCGCGCCTCCCCGTCAACATGGGCACGACTTCATGGGAATACTCGCGTTGACTAGAATTGACGCTGGATCAAGTACAGCGCCCACTGCTCCAGCAGACCGCGATTGGCGCTTTGGGGCAGCGCAGCCAAATGGCCCAGCGCCTCTTCGACGGTTTCGCGCGAGCGCTCCTGCGCATAAGCAATCGTTCCCAGTTCGCGCAGCAACTGAATTACGGCCTGCACCTCAGCCGGGCTGGCCTTGGAAGCGCCAAGCGTGCGCAAGATGGACTCGCGCTGCTTAGCATCGGCCCGCTCCAGCCCCTTGAGCGTCAACAAGGTGGTCTTGCCCTCGCGTATATCGGAGCCCACCGGTTTGCCCAGTTGCCGCTCGTCGCCGACGATGCCCAGAATATCGTCTTGAATCTGGAAGGCGGCGCCACAAAGGCTACAGAACTTGGCGATGGCCCGCGCCGCCGGCAAATCGGCATTGGCGTCGTTCAGCGCGATGGCCGCGCCCGCCCGACCGGCAAATTCATAGAGCACGCCCGTCTTCTTCCACAGCATGTCGATGACGGCCGGCTCGCTGAGCGTCAGCGCCTCGCCCGAATACTGAACATCCAGCGTTTCGCCTTCCACCAGCAGCGGCGTGACCTGGCTCGCCAAATCTTGCCCCAGCTGCAAAACAACCTCGGCCGGCGCGCCATACTCCAGATGCGCCTCGAATAGCAGCGACCAGGACCAGGACTGCTGTACATCGCCAGCCAGCATGGCTATCGTCCGGCCGTAATGCTCGGCCTCATCCGGCGCCCAGCCAAATTCTTCCGCCGCCCGCCGGGCAAAGTCGCGGTGCACTGTAGGAAGGCCCCGGCGCGTATCATCACGGTCGATCACGTCATCGTGCACCAGGGTCCAGGTGTGGTAGATTTCGATGGCCGCGGCCACCGGCAGCGCGCGCGACTCATCGCCGCCAAGCGCGCCACAGGCCAGCATCGCCACGGCCGGACGCAAAGACTTGCCGCCAGCCCGCACGTAGCTGAAGACGGCGTCGCGAATATGCGCCGGCTGGAAGCGCCGCAGGAAGCGCTCTTGCGTGAGATACTCCAGCAGCATCCCTTTGCGGCTGGCGACAGCCTCCAGCAATTCGCTGAAGTCTCCGTCATTGGCGCTATCTGACATCTCAGGTCCAGGCCGGCTTAACGATCATGACTCAATTGTATCATCTTGGTTTGTCGCAGCCCGCCTTTGCCACTGTGATCTGGATATCGCTCAACTCCAGCGACTGTTCGCCCTGCGCCGCCAGCAAACCCCACTTTAACTTGCCTTGCGGGGTAAGGACCGCGTATTGATTGTCGATCCAGGCGATGAAGCCCAAGGGTCCCCCGGCCACATTGTCGGCTTGATGCAGGACTTCGCCGTCCACTGCAAATGAGGCGCGCCCGGCCTGCCAGTCGATGCTGTAGCGGCGGCGTTCGCGCAGCAGCCCCTTATCAAGCATCGCCTCGCTGACGCCGATTGCGCGCTGACCGATGGGCCAGAGCGTATCATACAGCAACCGGCTGCGCATCAGCAGGAAGCCGAGCGGCGCAAAAGGCAGCAGCGCGAGGAAACGGAAATCGCGCGCGTTGATCGCAGCCGCCTTCCAGCCATGGCCTGCGATTCCCCGCGCCAGCGCGATGTCATTCTCCCGGCTGGTGAACAAAAACCAGAGCGCCTGCGGCAAGCGAATCGAACGCTGCCCGGGCATGAAGGCGTGATTCCAGAAGCCGAATCCGGCTGTACCTTTCAGCTCGCCTTGGAAGCGAGCGCGAAGGCTGAGGCGCAGCGGCGGCCGGTTGCTGAAATCGGCTCGCGTCGCGTAATCGCTGATCTGCGCGTCGCTGTAGGCGCCGCTGCCGGCGCGCGGTAGTACCATGCGGATTCCAGATTCGCTCGAGCGTACGATGCCGCCGCCCAACTCGGTCACGCGCCATGGATCCGCAGTTCCCACCTCGCCTCACCTCACGACAAAGTTGCAGCTTTCCTCTTCAAATTCAGTGCTCGTGCCGGGCCCGTATGACCCATACCCGTCTTGAATGGCGTTGCGCCAGGTCACGCGGTAGCTGATGCTATACTCGCCGGCCGCGAGCGGACCGTAAGGCACATACCAGTAGACGGCATACTGGCTGCCGCTGCGCGAGGGATTGCCGCGGTATTGATTGACGCTGCGGATCGCTTCGCCGTTGACGCGCAATTCGTGCGTGGCGTTGGCCATGTGGTCGCGCACATAGGCTTCGGTAGTGGCGAACCAGGCCCAGAAGATCTTAATCGTAGAACCGGGCGTGAGATCTGAGGGCGCGCGGATGCCAAATGCCGGATCGTTGCAAAAGGCGAAGACATTGACGTCCAGACGCGGCGCCGCGGTCGGCGCGGCAGGCACGGTCGGGCTGGGTGTGGCGCTTGCAACTGGCGCCGCATCCGTGGGAGCGGCTTCCGCCGTGCTGGTCTGGGCAGCTCCAACCAGGGCGGTGGCGGTCATATTCAGCGAATCAACATCCGCTATCGTGACGTCAAATACGGGCACGCCATCCTCCGCCGCGCCGGCCCCATCCGCCAGTTGCACGACCACCTGCGTCTCGCCGCTGAGCGTTATGGATTCTGCCTCAGCCGCGGGCGGCCCGTCGTCGACGTCCAGCAGCGACTGACTGATCCAGCCCTCGTCGCCATCCGCCAGCAGCACGCGATACCAATCGTCTTCTTCGTTGGCCCCGAGGATTTGCACGCCACTGCCCGGCGCCAGGCTGTCGATGATGCCGTAATTGGTGCCCGGCCCACGCCGCACATTGGCGCGCCGCTGAGAACGCACGACGCCGAAGACCGTTGGCGTGGCTGTCGGCGTCGCGGTTGCTGTGGCGGTGGGCGTGACGGTCGGCGAAGCAGTGGCCGTGGCGGTTTCAGTTTTCGTGGCTGTCGCCGTCGACGTGCTGGTCGCTGTCGGCGGCAGTGGCGTATCACTTGGCAGCGGCGTCGCGGTCGGCGCCAGCAGCGAGTCCAAACTGCACGCGCTGAGTAAGGCGCAAAACAGCAGGGCCGTTATAAAAATGCCCAAGGCGCGAAATCCGCCCGGCAGCAAGCTTCTGTTCGTCCTAGCGAACAAGGCAAAGTCTCCGCTAAAGCGCAGCGCATTCAATCAAGTCAATTATAAGGCTGTGCCGATATGCGCGCAAAAGCGACGAGGAGCGCTTGCCCTCGGCTGGAGCGATTGGCTCTTGATTTTCTGCTACGCTGAGGCTAAGCTGGAAGCTGTACAAGTGCCTGTAGCTCAGTGGATAGAGCACTGGTCTACGGAACCAGGTGTCGGGAGTTCGAATCTCTCCAGGCACGACGCAATGAACCAGCCGCCGGGCTGGTTTTTTCTTGTTATCTGCTCAAAGCAGGGCCAGACCTGTATCAATACTGTTCCCGGCGCGGCAGCCAGTTAATCGGCCGATTTAAGCGCCTGAAAGCGCGGCGCTTCACCCGGCGCCGGCGAGTTGACAAAGACGCCCCGCTTGACCACCGACTCGCGACCACCCAGCGACGCGATCTTGCGTTCTTGATCCGCCTTGGCCTGCCGATCAACCGCTTCCGGATCCAGGATCGCGCGCAGCTTGGCTTCATACTCGCTCAGCAATCGCTGTGCAGACGCATCGCGCTGCTGCGCCAAATCGTCCACCTCATGCGGATCGGCATCCAGGTCAAAAAGCTGCGCCGGACCGGCGACATGGTAAATGTACTTGTAGCGCCTGTCACGCAGCATGTAATAGGCGCTGGGCGACCCAACCGCATGATACTCCGAGAAGACCGTCCGATCCTGGGAACCGGCCGCCGCAATCTCCCACAGCGATTCGCCCGGCAGCGACTCGTCCGCTTCTTCGCGCGGGCAGCCCAGCGCCTCCAGCACTGTCGGATGGCAATCAACCAGCGAGACCGGCGTGTCCAGCACCTTACCCGCCGGCACATCCGGCCCCGACATGATAAAAGGAATGGCGCAGGCTTCCTCGTACATGGTGAATTTGCCGTAGATTCCGCGCGCGCCCAGGTGCTCGCCGTGGTCAGAGGTATAGATCACGCGTGTGCTCCCGCGCAGATTCAGGGCATCCAGTGCCGACATCACCTGCCCGATCTGCTGGTCCAGGAATGTGCAGATGCCGTAATAGGTGGCGTGCAGGCGGCGGATGGTCGCCTCGTCAAAGGACTGCTCGCAGCTGAAGAAGCGCCGCATGTGATCGTAGGTCGGGTGCCGCGGCCAGCCGGATTGCTCCCACTGCGGCGGCAGTTGAATATCCGCGTGCGGGTAACGCTCGTAGGTCTCAGGCGGCGAAAACCAGGGCGGATGCGGCGTGACGAAGGACAGGAAAAGCGCCCATGGCGTCTCGTCATTCTGATGCTCTTGCAGCCAGCGGATGGCGTTGTCTCGGTTGCGAATATCATACTGCTGATAAGTGGAATCGCTGGGTCCCGCTTCGTTGATGCCCGGTCGCCAATCTCGCTTCACAGAGCCATCGCGGATGCCGCTGGCCGGGTCGCCGATACCGCCAACCACATGCAGCGGTTCTATCTCCTCCGTGAAGCCGTTGTCGTCCTCCGCGCTGCGAAAATGCAGCTTGCCGATGGAATCGACGCGGCGGCCGGCCGCTTTCAGACGGTGCCCCCAGCTGGCGACGCTGCCGTCATAAGGGAAGCCGTTGTCCCAGTTGCCGATTTGATGCACATACTGACCTGTGGCCAGCGACGCCCGGACCGGTACACATATCGGGCAGTTGGTATAAGCGTTGCTGAAGCGCGTCCCACCCGCCGCCAACTGGTCCAGGTTTGGCGTCTGCACCAGCGGATGCCCGGCGCAGCCCATGGCCGCCGCCTGGTGCTGATCGGATATGATGAAGAGCAAGTTGGTCGGCTTCATGGCGATTCCTTCTTTGGGATGGTCCGCGAAGCTCAAATCTTAGCGCATCGCCGCGCCGCCGGGCAAGGTGGTCGCAGTGCCGGGAGTAGCGCGCCTGGCAAGTCTCTCTGCGCCCTCAGTAGTTCCAACCAAGTTATGAGAAACCGGAATAACGTCGGTTGTAGGGGCGACATTGTATGTCGCCCGCAAATTCAAGATTACAACATCGGGCGATTCACAGAATCGCCCCTACGATGTCCCATGATTTTTTGCATGATTAATTTGGTACTACTTCTGTGTCTCTGTGGTGAAATTATCTGTACAACGCCCGGAAAAGGCGCTTACCCGCGAAGTCCCACGACGCAGCTTGCCTGGAGGAATCCGCAAGGCTACACTTCAGCGGATTGCTAACATTCGGAAAGCATCCGCACATGCCCGTTTCGATTCACGCCGAGCCCCTGGAACAGCTTACTCGCGACATCTTCGCTGCGGCCGGCGCGCCGCAGGATATCGCTGCGGTCGTCGCCGAATCACTGGTGACCACCAACCTCTTCGGACATGATTCGCACGGTGTGCTGCGCGTGAAGCAATATATCAATATGATTCGCGCCGGCATGATCAAACCGGCCGAGCGTCCGCGGATACGCAAGCGCTTCGGCGCCACCGCCATGGTGACCAACGGCTACGGCTTCGGGCAAATCGGCGCGCGCTACGCCGCCGAGCTGGCTGTCGAGATGGGGCGCGCACATGGAATCGCGGCCGTATCGCTGGGCCAAACAGCGCATATCGGGCGGCTGGGCGAATACACCCAACTCATCGCCGCGGCCGGGCTGATCGGCATCGGCTTCACCAGCGGCAGCATGTTCAGCGGCTGGGTCGCGCCCTACGGCGGACGCGAGAAAGTCTTCAGCACCAATCCCATGTCCTTCGCCGTGCCTTGCGCTGGCGAGGGCACATTGCTGCTAGACTTCGCCACTGCCGGCATGGCGCACGGCAAGGTGCTGCTGGCCCGCGCCAAAGGCGAAAGCGTGCCGCTGGGCATGATGCTCGATAAAAATGGCCGGCCCAGCACCGATGCCCGCATCGTTGACGACGGCGCCGTGCTGCTGGCCATGGGCGCTTACAAAGGCTCGGGCTTGTCAATGATGATGGAGATCATACCGACGCTGCTCGCGGGCAAGCGCCCCATCGTCTCGCCCGATTTCCATTATGGCAATCCCACCCTGCTGATGGCGCTTTTGCCGGACGCATTCGACGAAGACACCGATTTCGTCCAGCAAGTTGAGGCGCTGAAACAGCACGTAAAAACGGTGAAGCCGGCCGAGGGCTTCGACGAGGTGTTGCTGCCCGGCGAGCCGGAGTCGCTCTCATACGCCGAACGCATCAAGTCGGGCATTCCCTTGCCTGATCGCGTCTGGGCCGATCTGATAGAATTGGCGGACGAGCTGAGCGTAACCTTGCCCCCGCTTGATGCAGCAACATGAATCACTGGCTACAATTGCGGAAAGCTTTCTGCGCTCGCCAATAAAGGAGAAGCACACGATGTATCAGCCCAAGCCGACAAAGGGAAATACCGACTGGTTTGTGAACGACCGCTTCGGCATGTTCATTCACTGGGGACTTTACGCGCTGCCGGCGCGCCACGAATGGGTGAAAAACCGCGAAGAGCTGACCGACGAGCAGTACGCGCCCTACTTCAAGTATTTTAACCCCAAGCGCTTCGATCCCGATCGCTGGGCCGAGCTGGCGCAGGCGGCCGGCATGAAATATATGGTCATCACGTCCAAGCATCATGAGGGCTTCTGCCTCTGGGATTCGCAATACACCGATTACAAAGCCACTAACACGCCCTGGGGCAAGGACCTGCTGGGTGAAGTCGTGCGCGCCTTTCGCAGCCGCGGCCTGAAGATCGGCTTCTATTATTCGCTGATCGACTGGCATCATCCGGATTTCACCGTCGACATGCGCCACTCGCAGCGCAACCATCCCGATCGCGCCGCCATGAATCAGGGACGCGACATGAGCAAGTACCGCGACTACATGAAGAATCAAGTGCGCGAGCTGCTAAGCGACTTTGGCAAAATCGACGTGATCTGGTACGACTTCTCTTACCCGGGGCCGGACGGCAAGGGGCGCGACGATTGGGACAGCGCGGGTCTTGAGGAGCTGAGCCGCTCGCTGCAGCCCGATATCATCATCAACAACCGGCTTGACCTGCCCTCCTCGGCCGACATCTACACACCCGAGCAATTCCAGCCGCGGGAGTGGGTGCATGTCGATGGCCAGCCAGTCGTCTGGGAGACCTGCCAGACTTTCAGCGGCTCCTGGGGTTACCACCGCGACGAAGCCACCTGGAAGAGCCCGGGCCAGTTGATTCGCATGTTGGTCAATACAGTCGCGACCGGCGGCAACCTGCTGATGAACGTGGGCCCGACCGCGCTGGGCGAATTGGACAGCCGCGCCGAGGATGCGCTGCATGTCTACGGCGCCTGGATGCATCAGCACAGCGAGTCCATCTACGGTTGCAGCGCCAGCGCGCTAACTGCGCCGCAGGATTGCCGTCTGACGCAAAATGGCGACCTGCTTTACGTGCATATCTTCGCCTATCCATTCCGTCATCTGCACATCGACGACATCGGCGACCGCATCGAATACGCCGAGTTCCTGCACGATGGCAGCGAGGTTCATTTCAGCGTGGACGAGGTCAATTCCGCCACTCTGCAGCTGCCGGTCATCCAGCCTCGGACGGAGGTACCAGTGATCAAGCTGTATCTCAAGTCGTAAGACGTAGCCGTTTAGCAGGGATGTAGGGGCGACTCATTGAGTCGCCCGCCAATACAGCTGCTACGCCACAACTGTGCAACGGGCGACCTGATAGGTTGCCCCTACGTTTTTATTGTCAACCGGAGTAGCTGACTTCCAGAAACTGATTGACCGCGACATCGCTCAGCGTCTCTTCCGCGCCGTTTGGCCAGCGGACGCTCAACTCGCGAATAGTCGCCTCGCCCAAGCCGAAATGCAGCGCCGTATCATTGCCGGCGCCCAGGCTTGAGCCGCACTTGACCTCTTGCAGCAATCTGCGGCCGTCATCGGTCGTGATCGTCACGCGCGCGCCGATGGCATCGCGATTGATGTCGCCGCCGCCGACCAGACGAATGTTGAGCCAGTTATTGGATTTGCCGATGGCCCCAGTATTGCGGTACAGCCGGTAGCCCTCGTTCCAGTTGCCCAGCACAAAATCGAGGAAGCCGTCGCGGTCGTAGTCGGCGTAGGCCAAGCCCATGCTCGGCTGCAGATTGTCAAGCCAGTCTTGCGGCGTGGCGTCAGCGAAGGTTCCGTCACCGCGATTCTTGAACAAGAAATCGCGATACTCGAACATCATGCCTTCGGGACCGGACTCAATATCGAACTGGATGAATTCGGTGGCCGTGAGGTAGAGATCCAGCCAGCTGTCGTTGTCATAGTCAAAGAAGACGGTGCCCCAGCCGACCGCGCTGCTGGGCCCCACCACTACGCCGGCCTCATCCGCCATATCGTCGAAGGTGCCATCGCCCTGGTTCTGCAGCAGCACCATGCCGTTCACCATGTCGGAAAAGTAGAAATCCAGGTCGAGGTCGTTATCGTAATCGCCGACCGCCAGGCCCATGCCGTGGATGAAAGTGCGCGCGCCCGCCTCGATGGAGACTTCGCTGAAACACCAGCCGTCGCAGCCGGCGCCGTCATTGCGCCAGAGGATGTTTCCCAGCATGTTTTTGAACTGGTCATTGACCACGTAGATATCGGCGTCGCCGTCGTTGTCATAGTCGACGAAGCTTGCGCTGAAGCCCGCGCCCAGCAGCAAATCGTAGTCCAGCAGGCGCGTCACATCCTCAAATGTACCATCGCCGCGATTGCGATAAAGCGTGTCGCGCGCTGCGTCGTGTTCGCGCGTGATATTGGGGTCGCCGCACTCGGGGAAGCAGGACCAGTTGACGACGTAGAGATCCAGATAGCTGTCGCCATCATAGTCGCCCCAGGTCGCGGTTGTGCCTTTGCCGGCATCGCCGACGCCCGCCCGCTCGGTCACATCGCTGAAGCCGCGGCCATTGTCGTTGTGGAACAGCCTGTTGGCGCCGTGAGTCAGCACGTACAGGTCGAGCCAGCCGTCATTGTCGTAATCGGCCCAGACCGCGCCGCCGGTGTCCGCATCATCCAGCGCGACCTGCGGCGTCAGCTCGGAATTTGAAAAGGTCCCGTCGCCATTGTTGCGATACAAGACGCTGGGGTCGCGATTGCCGGTGACGTATAGGTCGAGCCAGCCATCGCGGTCATAATCGCCCCAGGCTTGCCCGATGCCCAGATAGCCGCTGGCGAAATCGTCGTCAAAGAGCTCCCAGTGGCCGCTGTGCGTCGCGGTCACGCCGGCGGCTTCGCTGACGTCAATGAAGGGCTCAAGCTTGCCGATTGCGGTGAGAAAGGTAAGACAGAAGACCGGCAGGGCCAGACGGACGAGTACCTTCATGCGACGAATACTAGCGATGCCTTTTATCTCTGGTCTATCAAACAGTCATTTGCGTTAGCCGAGGACGGCCGATCTTATTCGTGGGCGCGGGAGCCATGCCGAGCGGCCTAGCCTTTGACGCCGGAAGTGGCGATGCCTTCGACGAAATAACGCTGTCCGAAGATGAAGACGAGTAAAACGGGGATGACCGCGATTGTCGCTACAGCCATCATCAGATGCCATTCGGTGTTGCCATATGCGCCTTGATACTGCACCAGGCAAACCGGCAGCGTCTGCACGTCCGGTGTGCGCAGATAGAGCAGCGGACCGAAGAAATTGTTCCAGTTGCCGATGAAGGCGAAAATCGCCAGGGTCGCCAGCGCCGGTTTGGACAACGGTATGAATATCTGCAGCAAGATGCGCGCGTGCCCGGCCCCGTCAATCTTGGCGGCATCAATCAGCTCTTCGGGAATGGTCAGGAAGAATTGCCGCAGCAAGAAAATGAAGAAGGCCCAACCAAACCAGGGCGGCACCATCAGTGGCAGATGCGTATCCAGCCAACCCAACTTGTTGAACAGGATATACTGCGGCACCACCAGCGCTTCGTTAGGCAGCAGCATGGTCGCCAGAACGATGGCGAAGAAGAAGTTCTTGCCTCTGGCCTTCAATCGCGCGAAGGCGTAGGCCGCCAAGGTGCAAGAGACCAAATTGCCGACGATATTGTTGATGGTGATTTTCAGCGAATTCCAGGTGCAAGTGGTGAAGTTGACATAGCCGTAGCCGTACCAGCCATCGGCGAAGTTCTCCCACTGCAAGGTTTCCGGGATCAGGCGCGGCGGAAAAGCGAAAACCTGATTCAGCGGTTTGAGCGCGGTCGACACCATGACGATGAACGGCAAGATAAAGGCGATGCCGATTGGTATCAGCAAGGCAAAGGTGAGGATAATGCCGATGGCGCGGCGTCCCTTGATGGACTTACGCCAGGCGGGGCCTTCTTTGCGTTTGCGCGGCGCCATTACGCTTCTGCCTCGTAATATACCCAGCGCCTGCCCACACGGAACTGAATGCCGGTCAGCGCCATGAGAATGACGAACATGATCCAGGCGACAGCGGCGGCCACGCCCAATTGCAAGAATATAAAGGCGTTCTCCCACAGATACCAAATCAAGACGTTGCTTGATTCGCCGGGCCCTCCTTCCGTCATAACGCGGATTTCAGTGAAATTTTGGAAGGAACTGACGACAGAGATAATGATGACGAAGAAAAGTACCGGGGACAGCATGGGCAGCGTGACATTGGCGAACTTGGCCCAATTGCCGGCGCCGTCGATCTCGGCTGATTCGTAGAGTTCTTTGGGAACCCCCTGCAAACCCGCCAGCAGAATAATCATGTTGGGCCCAACTGAGAACAGGCTCATTATGATCAGCGACGGCTTGACCCAGGTCTTGCTGAATATCCACGGTGGACCCTGAATGCCGATCTGCTTCAAGGTGTAGTTGAGGATGCCCAAGCGCGGATTGAATATCCAGATCCATACCAGCGCCACAGCCACGCCCGCCGTCACCGTCGGCAAATAATAGACCGCGCGGAAGAAGGGGATGCCCGGTACTTTTTGATTGAGCAAAATCGCCAGCAGCAGCGCAAAAGACGTGCCAAAGACTACCCTGCCGACGACAATATACAGCGTGTTGCCCACCGATGTCCAAAAAATGGGATCGGAGAATAATTTCGTATAATTTTCCAAGCCCACAAATTGGAGATTGTCCAGCGAAATCCGCCAGTCGGTGAAGCTTAGGCCCAGCATGCCAAAGACGGGGCCGATACTAAAAACGACCAGTCCGAACAGCCAGGGCAGAATGAATAGATAGAATATGCGCTCTTCGCGCCGGGCGGCTGCCGAGATTACCGGAAAATATCGTCGTAACATAAGTTCGGCGCTCGTTAGTATGGTCTACGGAATTGGGGGGAGGCCGCTGGGCGATCTCCCCCGGAAATGCGCAATCTACAACTGTGAACTACATGTCCTCAGCTACGGAGTCGAGGGCAGCCTGGCCCTCTTCCGTGATGGTGGCGATGGCTTCATCAACGCTGGTCTCGCCAAGACGCAGCAGGTCGGCTTCACGGCTTAGGATCTGGCTGACCTGTGCGGCCGCCAGCGACTGGAAGGGAGGCCCTGTCACCGCGTAGTCAAACATGGCTTCCAGGAAGTAGCGTCCGCTGGGCGGCGCCGGATCCGACGTCAGCCAGGCTTCCAGACCTTCCGGACGCGCCGGTGAACCGCGGCCCGACAGGCTCCACATGAAGATCATACCGTCCAGTGAAAGGTATTCACGCAGGTAGGTCCAGGCCGTGTCCGGCTTGTCGCTGGTCGGCGTGATGCCGTAGCCACTGCCAAATGCGCCCGTATAGCGCGAACCGTCGGCGCCCATCGGCGTCGGCGCGACATCCCATTCAAAGTTGGCCAGCGCGCGCATGCTGGGTGTGCTCCAGGTGGCGATATGACCCATGGCGGCCACACCTGCGCGGAAAGGCTGCGAGTTGGGGAATGCTTCCATCTCGGTGCCGCTTGCGCCGGCATTATCCACGTGCGTCAGGTTATACCAGTGGTTGAGCGCAGCGCGAACTTCGGGCGTATCCATCGTCATTTCGGTTTCGTCTTCGTTCATGTGGACGCCGCCCCAGGCGCCGGTGAAGAATCCGCCGCCGCCATTGCCAAGGTCGAGTCGTCCGTCCCAGCCCCAAACGCCGGCATCAGGATCGGTCAACTCGGCAGCCGCGGCCGCCATGTCTTCCATCGTCCAGTCTTCGCTGGGGTAGTCCATACCCGCGGCATCAAACATGTCCTTGTTGTAGCCGAGGATGATCGGACCATGGTCGTAGGGCAGCGCGTGGATACGACCGTCGACGCGGTACAAACGAACCGATTCTTCCCACATGCCGTCGACATTGAATTCTTCGTCAGCCGTGGCGATGTCATGGATGTCGATGATGATGCCCTCATGCGCCCAGGGCGTGGCGCGGCTGCCATGTACGTAGATGATGTCGGGCAAGGTGCCGGCGGCTGCCCAGGCCGGAACCACATTATTGTGGTCAGCCCAGGTATTGTAAGTAATGTTGATGTCGATATCCGGATGCCGCTCCATGAAGCCTTCATCGTACTCGGCCTGGCGCGGGCGGAATGCCGCTTCCCAGTGGCGACCAAAAGTCAACTCGACCTGGTCCTGGGCGCCGGCGATATTGCTCAAGGGACCCAATCCCGCGAGCGCAACACCGGAACTGCTGGCGGCTGCGAGCTTCAAAAACGCGCGGCGTGAAAGTTTCTCAGTGCTCATGTCGGTTCCTTTCCATAGTTTCTCTCGGGCGAATTAAGTACTGCTTCTGCTCATTGATACTGGGTTAGGCGCCTCCTTCGACAAGACTAACCTGCATACCAACCGGCGAACGGCACAAAGCTAATGTGCCGATGCGGACGTAGTTTGTATGTTAGTCCAGGATTGCCGATTTGTCAAAAAGTCTCTCGACAATCGCGTAATCGGTTGCGCAAAGCTGATGATCTGTCGAGAACCCGCCTTGCTCGCGCGAGCATACAAGTTTATTATTTCCAAGCGCGCGTCAAGCATCAGCGCCGTCGCTGACTGACTGCCGGAAGCTTGTCGCTCTATTCTTATTTGCCGACGCAGCATAGTACCAAGCAAGTTCGACACAAATTATGCCGCAACCTAAAGTCATCCATCAGCCACAGACACAGCGCGCCTTAAAGCGAGGCATATCCATGCTGACGCAGGCCGTCGCGCCTACGCTGGGTCCGCTGCCGCGCCGTTCGGTGGCGCAAAACCTCGACAAGTTTGAACTGCTCGACGATGGCGGCGTGATCGCGCGGCGCATCGTTGCGCTGCCCGAGCAGGACGAAGACGTCGGCGCCATGCTGCTGCGGCAGGTGTTGTGGCGCATGCGCGAGCAGGCGGGCGATGGCGCGGCTACAACAGCGGTCTTGTATGAACAGATCTATAGCGAGGGCCTGCGCTTTATCGCAGCCGGCGCCGATCCCATGCGCTTGCGGGGCCGCTTGACGGAACTTCTGCCGCGCCTCATTGAACGCTTGACGGAAGAGACGCGTTTTCTCCGCAGCGAAGCGGAGCTCGAGGCAGCTGCGTTTTCCGTCTGCTATGACGAAGAGATGGCGCGCATCCTGGGCGAAGTGCTGTACACGATCGGGCCCTACGGTCAGGTCGATGTTCGCGAAGGCCACGGCCGCGGTATGGAATACAACTATGTCGCCGGCTGCTATTGGAAAGGCGGCGCGCAATCCAAAGAAATGCTGCGCGGCGGACATCGACAAGTCGCCGAGCTGCAGGACGCTTCCATTCTGGTGACCGATATGGAAATCAAGGAGCCGGCCGAGCTGGTGCCGCTGATGCAATTGGCGCTGCGCTGCGGCATCAAACAGCTGCTGCTGATCGTGGCGTCAATCTCGGAAAAGGGCCTGTCGGTGGTGCTGGACAAGCGGTTGAGCGGCAAGATACGGACGGTCGTCACCACAATTGAAGAATTCCATCCGGGCGATTTACATCAAGCGCAAGCCGACATCTGCCTGTTAACCGGCGGACGGCCGATTTTGCTGAAAGCCGGCGAATCGCTGGAGACGGTCAATAAGAGCGATTTTGGCGGGGCGCGTTGGATCTGGGCCGACGACAAGAACTTCGGATTCGCCAGCGGCAATGGCGATCCGCGGGCGATTCGCGATCAGGCGCGCCGCCTGCGGGCGATCTACCGCGAGACTGAAGATGATGATACGCGCGCCCGAGCGCTGGGACGCTTGGGCAAATTGAACGGCGGGCTGGCGACAGTTTATGTTGGCGGCATCGCCAAAGACGAGATTCGGCAGCGTAAGGAAGTGGCCGAACGCACCATTCGCGCTTTACGCGGCGCGGCAGTCGGCGGCGTGATTCCGGGCGGGGGCGTGGCGCTGGCTGCTTGTCGCGATTGGCTGCTGGCGGAAGCCGAAACTTATGACGACTTGGAGGGACGCGCTGCCTGCTTAATCCTGACGAGCGCAGCAGTAGCCCCGATGCGCCTGTTGCTGGCAAACGCCGGCTATGACCCCAGCGAAATCCTGGCGCAAATGAGGCCGGGCGAATCCAACGGCGGCTTCGATGTGATGAAACGCGCCTTCGTCGATGTAGCGGATGCCGGCATCGTTGATGTGGCGCAGGTGCAGGTCGAAGCGCTGCGGCGCGCGGTCTCGAGCGCAGCGTTGGCGCTGACGATTGATGTCCTGGTCCTGCATCGCGAGCCTGAAACCATGACGGAGCCCTAGATGACGACTGCCGATCTCATGGACCGGGCGCATAGCGTGGTCGCCGCGGGCGGAGCGATCTACGCCGCGCGACAGACGGGCTTGTATCGCATCAATGCGCCAGGCAAGGAGCGCAGCCTATATTGTTCCTGGCTGCCCGGACAAGACATGCCTACCCTGGCGATCGCCATCGATCACGCCAGCGGCTTGATGCTGGCCGGGATCCAGGGCGGCGTCGCCCGTTCGACTGACGGCGGCAAGAGTTGGCTGGCGATTCCGCTGCGCTCGCCGGCGCCACTGGTGACTTGCCTGGCTGCTGCGCCCGGTTTCGCTTGCGGCGGCTGCGTCTTGGCGGGCACATTCGAGGACGGTGTTTTCCGCTCGACTGACGGCGGCGCGACCTGGCTGGCGGTCAATCACGGCCTATTCGATCACAGCATATATGCCCTGACCCTTTCGCCGCGATTCGCCGAGGACGGCGTGGCTTACGCGGGCACGGGCAGCGGCATCTACAAAAGTGAAAATGACGGCCGCTTCTGGCGAGACTTACCCATGCCCGCCGGAGACGACACTGTGCTGAGCCTGGCGCTGGCTGAATGCGGCGCGCTCTATGCCGGCTGTGAGACGCTGGGATTGCTGCGCTCAACAGACCATGGTGACAAGTGGGAGACCCTGCTTGAGCCAAGGGGCGCAGTGAATGCCATCGCGCTGGCGGACGATTCGCGGATTATCGCGCAGGTGAACGACGGCGTGGTGAGCTCAAGCGACGGCGGCGAGACTTGGCAGGAGACGGTCGCAAGCGGGGTGGACTGCATAGCGCTGGGCGGTGACTCCATGCTGCTGGCCATGTCGGATGGGAGCATCCGTCAGGAAGAATGGTGAGTTTCTCATATTCACTTCATTACAGAAGTAGAGCCAAGTAAGTAATGCAAATCCAGTTCTAAGGACATTTTCCTTTACCACAGAGGCTCACGAGGGTACACAGAGGACACAGAGGGTTATATTTTTCGATTCCGCGGCGATTTAGGCAGCCATTTGTCAGATGGGAACTGTCACTGACACGCAATCTTGTAATTGCTTTACTCGGTATCCTCTGTGTATCCTCTGTGTTCTCTGTGGTAAGTATTTGCATGACTAACTTGGAATTGCTGAGAAGAGGCAACGGAAATATGACCTACGAACCAACACTTGAATCTGTCAGGACGCACGAAGTACCCGACTGGTATCACAACGCCAAGTTAGGCATTTTCATCCATTGGGGGCTGTATTCGGTGCCGGCCTGGGCGCCCCACGGCGGCGACATCGGCGAGGTCTTCGAAAGCGGCGATATGAGCCAATGGTTCCGCAATAATTCTTACGCCGAATGGTATTTGAACACGCTAAAATTCGAAGACAGCCCCACGCGCGAGTGGCATACGCGGAACTACGGCGCGGACTTCGACTACGATGACTTCGCGGCCGGATTCAATTCAGCGCTCAGGCGCTGGACGCCGGACGATATGGCGTCGCTCTTCAGCGAGGTCAACGCCCGATACGTGGTCTTAACCACCAAACATCACGACGGCTTCACCTTGTGGCCCAGCGACATCCCCTGCCCGCACAAGCCGGACTACCACACAATGCGCGATGTGGTCGGTGATCTGACTGATGCGGTGCGCGACCAGGGCATGAAGATGGCGCTCTATTATTCCGGCGGCCTAGACTGGGCTTTCAACGAGACGCGCATTAACGATGGAGCCGATGTCTTCGGCACGATCGTGCAGACGCCCGAATTCGTCGACTACTCGGTGGCGCATTGGAAAGAGCTGATCGACCGCTACCAGCCCTCAATCATGTGGAATGATATCGGCTTTCCCGCGGCGGCTGACCTGGGCGAGCTTTTCGCATACTATTACAACAGCGTGCCCGAGGGCGTGATCAACGACCGCTTCACGCAATCGCGCGAGCAACGGCGCAAGGCGGGCGGCAAACTGCTGGTGCCGCATGGCCCGCACTTCGACTACATCACGCCGGAATACGCCACTTTCGACGATATTCAAGATGTGAAATGGGAGTGCTGCCGCGGCATCGGCCACAGCTTTGGCTACAACCGCAACGAGGGCGATGAGCAGCTGCTGGCCGAAGACGAATTGATTCACATGTTCGTCGATATCGTCAGCAAAAACGGCAATCTGCTGCTCAATGTCGGGCCGATGGCGGACGGGACCATTCCGGACAATCAAGCCGACCGGCTGCGCAGCCTGGGCCGCTGGCTGGATCGCAATGGCGCGGCCATCTTTGACACGCGCCCCTGGACCCGCGCCGATGGCGTGACGACACAGGGCCTGGATCTGCGCTTCACCAAGGCGGATGATGCGCTGTACGTCACGCTTTTGGGCACACCGACTGAAAGCGAGGTCGCCATTGAAGGGCTGAGCGCGCCGGCCGGGGCTACCATCCAACTGCTCGGCCAAGACAGCGACCTTGCCTGGCGCCAAGACGGCGCGGACCTGCGTATCAAGCTGCCGGATCTGCCCCAGTCGCAGGCGCATTCCATCAAGATTTCCGGCATGGGTGACTGAATTGACCGCCAAAGTTGATCCATTCGTAAAGAAGAATTTGCCCTGGAATTTCTCGGTCAATCTGATCGACATCACCTTTATCACGCTGGCATTCAGCTTGATATCGCGCGAAACGATCATGCCGCTGCTGATCGACAATCTGACCGATTCCAAGATCGCCATCGGTCTGGTTCCGGCTATATTCAGCATCTCCTTTTACTTGCCGCAACTTTTCGCCGCCAATCACGCCGAACGGCTGACGCGCAAATTGCCATTTGTCATGTTCATCGGCGGGCTGCTGGAGCGCGTGCCCTATGTCTTCGCCGGTTTCGCCGTCTATTTCTTCGCCAAAGGCTCGCCGACGCTGGCATTGCTGGCGGTTTACCTGGTAATCGGCTTGGGCGCGTTTGGCGCCGGCGTCGCCACGCCTGCCTGGTTCACCATGATCGGCAAGGTGCTGCCGGTCAATCGCCGCGGCATCTTCTTCGGCGTCAGCGACGGCCTGGGCACCTTGATGGGATTCGTCGGCGCTTACTTCGTCGGCGTCATCCTGGACGATGTAGCCTATCCGCAGAACTTCGCGACGCTATTCTTTATTGCCGCCTTATTCATGGGCATATCCTGGATCGGCTTGTCGCTCAATCGCGAGCCGGAGAGCCCGGTTGTGAAGGAGCACATACCCCTATCGCACTACTTTCGACAGTTGCCGGCGGTGCTGCGGCGCAATGTCAATTTTCGCCGCTTCCTGCTGAGTTACTCCATCGGCCGCTTCAGCTTGATGGGCGCCAGCTTTTTCATCGTCTTCGGCAACGATCGTTTTGACCTGAGCGGCGCTGATGTTGGCTTGCTAACTGCCGTTCTGCTGGGCAGCCAGGCGGTGATTCAGCTGGCGCTGGGCTGGTTGGGCGATCGGCGCGGCCACAAGCTGAACCTGACGATTTTCGCCTTTGCGGCAGCGGGCGCCGCGCTGGCCGCATCGCTGGCGAGCAGCGTTATCACCCTGATCCCGGCATTTTTTCTGCTGGGCACAGCGTTGGCCGCCGATCGCATTTCGCATCTGAATATCGTGCTCGAATTCGCCGTGCCCGAAGACCAGCCGACCTACATCGGCCTGACCAATACGCTGCTGGCGCCGGTCGTCTTCCTGGCGCCGATATTCGGCGGCTGGGTGGCGGATAACAGCTTTCAGCAGCTCTTCGACTTGATGCTGATTTGTGGCGCGGTTGGCGGCGTCCTTCTGGCGCTCTGGGTGAAGGAGCCGCGGCACGTCCCGCCCGTGCCAATGAGCATGGAAAAGGTGAAGAGCAGCGCATGACGGGCGGCGCAGCGCAAGTCGCAATCGAGAAGGACCGCGATTGGAATTTCACGGTCAATGTTCTCGACAATATGTTTTATGCGCTGGCGATCAGCCTGGTTTCGCAAGAGACCATCATGCCCTTGCTGGTCAGCCGCTTGACCGATTCCGAGATCGCTGTCGGCATGATCTCCGCCATCTTCAGCCTGTCCTTCCTGTTGCCGCAGCTGCTGGTCGCCAATCACGCTCAAGGCTTGAAACGCAAATTGCCCTTTGTCCTGCTGGTGAGCGGCTCGCTGCAGCGCCTGCCCTACCCACTGATTGGTCTGGCGCTGCTGCTCTTCGCCGTTGAGGCGCCCGGGCTGGCTTTGGCGCTATTTTTCATCGGCATCGCTGCCGCGGCTCTGGGCGGGGGCCTCGTCACGCCGGCCTGGTTTACCATGATCGGCAAGGTCATTCCCGTTCGCCGGCGCGGCATATTCTTCGGCTTGGCGGATGGCGGCGGCCTGCTGATGGGCGTCGTCGGCGCTTACTTCGTCGGCCGCATTCTCGACGCCGTAGATTTTCCGGGCAATTTCACCCTGCTCTTTCTGATCGCCGGCGTACCACTGGTAATTTCCTGGTTCGCGCTGTCCTTGACGCGCGAGCCGGAGAGCGAGGATTTAAAGCAGGCCATTCCGCTGCGGCACTATTTGCGGCAGCTGCCAGCTGTCTTAAGCGAGCACAGCAACTATCGGCGCTTTCTTGTGGGTTATGCCATGCTGCGCTTGAGCATGATGGCGGTGAGTTTTTTTGTTGTCTTTGGCGACAAACAGTTCGGCCTGAGCGGGGCCGACATCGGCCTGCTTAATGCCGTTTTCATCGGCTCACAGGCGCTGATGCGCTTGACATTCGGTTGGCTTGGCGACCGCTGGGGGCACAAACGCAACCTGGTGATTTCGGCAGCGTGCATGGCGCTGGCGGCGGTTTTCGCGCTGAATGCGACCAGCGTGCTCGGGCTGATCCCGGCCTTTATCTGCCTGGCCTGCGCCATATCGAGCGATATCGTTTCGCACTTCAATATCGTGCTGGAATTCGCCCCGCCCGCCGAGCAACCGACTTTCATCGGCCTAACCAACACGCTGATCGCGCCCTTTACCTTCGTGGGCCCAATCCTGGCTGGCTGGATGGCCAAGACATACGACATCAATGCGCTGTTTATGGTGTCTTTGGCTTTTGGCATAATCGGTGTGGCGCTGCTAATTTGGTGGGTGCAGGATCCCCGGTTTGCCGCGCCTGCGCGCAAAGAGAAAGACAAGCGGGAGATGAAATGACGACATACCGGGCATCATGGGATTCGCTGATCCAGCACGAAGTACCGCAGTGGTTCAGCGACAGCAAATTCGGCTTGTACGCACACTGGGGCATCTATTCCGTGCCCGGCTTCGGCAACGAGTGGTACGGCAAATGGATGAACGATCCCTCGCACGATATCTATCGGCAGCATTGCCAGCGTTTCGGGTCGCTGGCGGACTACGGCTATACCCGATTCATCGACGGCTTCAGCGCGGAACACTACGACCCGCAGGAATGGGCCGACCTCTTCGCCAAGAGCGGCGCGCGCTATGCCGGCTTTTCGCTGGCGCATCATGATGGCTTCGGCCTGTGGGACAGCGATGTTTACCGCTGGAATGTCGGCAAAATGGGCCCGAAGCGCGATCTCTACGGCGAGTTGGCGACCGCCTTGCGCCAACGCGACCTGCGCCTGGTTGCGCCATTTCACATTATCCGCGGCTTCAACTGGTTCCTGGCCGGTTGGAATCAATGGGATCAGACTTTTGACGAGGCGGCTATCGAGCGTGGCATGGCGGAAGGCTGGGAACTTTTCGATCCCGACTACACCGACTTCTATTGGGTGCAGCAGACCAGCCAATTCGAAGACTTCTTCCAACAGTGGCAGCTGAAGGTGCGCGAGGTCATCGACAAATATCAGCCAGATATGATGTGGTTCGACGGCGGCAAGTTCCGCGAAGACGGCTACGAAGACACGGCGCTGGAGATCCTGGCGCATTATCTGAATCAGGCGCGCGGCTGGGGCAAAGAGGTGCTGGTGCTCAACAAGCTGCCGGTAAGCATGCAGTACAACTTCCACCCCGATTTCGGCGTTATCAACTTCGAAAAGGGCCGCGATCGCCCGCCAGTTTATGAGCGCCCCTGGAACGATGATATGCGCATCGGCGACCAGTCCTGGGGCTGGGTGGAGAAGCAGCAATACGCCAGTGGCCATACGCTACTCAGCAAGCTTATCGACTGCAGCGCCCGCGGCGGCACCATGATGCTGTCGCTGTCGCCCAAGCCCGACGGCACGATACCCAACGGCCAGCGTCAGCCGCTGCTGCAAATGGGCGAATGGCTGCGTTGGAATGGGCAAGCCATCTACAATACCGTGCCCTGGACGACACACGCCGAGGGCGATGAAGACAAGCTGATCGTCGAGCGGCGCGGCCATAAATTCTGGGAGTACGATAATTGCAATGTAGACGACCGGCGTTATACGCAATCCAAAGACGGCAAGACCGTCTACGCCATGGCGCTGGGCATACCCGAGCGGTCAGTGATCTTCGAGGCGCTGGACGAGTCTGTAGCGGTCGAGCATGTGTCGCTGCTGGAATCCGACCAGCCGGTGATATGGACGCAATCAGCGAGCGGCTTGACGATTGACGCGAGCGGCGTCGACTTCAAGACGGATTTGGCGGCCGCCTGGCGCGTGGAGCTGCGATGAACTGGGCGCAGGGCGGCATGCCCTCGACCTCAGCAGTCGTCGCTGTCTTGGACGCGCTGGGCTTAAGCGAGGCGCAGTTCGGCGTACATGACTTGCCGAGCACGTATAGTAATTTCACGCACCTGGTCGCAACCGAGGGCGCGAACGGGCAAGCGCGCAACATCGTCATCCGGCGCTATAACCCGGACAATTACGAAGACGGCCACGATAAACACAGCTGCGAATTCCACGCGCTGGAAATGCTGCACGGACAAGGTGTTCCCGTGCCGGCGCCCTTGCTGCTGGATGCGGACGGCTCGCTGCTTGGTCTTCCGGGCATCGTCACCGAATACGTGCCGGGCGCCCCCATTGAGCTGCCGGCCGAAGCCAAGCGCTGGGGCCGGATGGCGGCCAAGGCGGCGCGTATGCTGGCGCGCATCCATCAGACGCCCTTCGGCGAGCCCGACAAGCGCTATCTGATGAATGACGATGTGGAAGTTGCCTGGTTCATCAAGGGCGGCAGCGTGCCGGAATATATGCGCGCCGACCCCGACGGCGAAGTCGTCTGGCATATGGTCAATGACCGCTGGGGGCGCTGGGGGCCGGTTGAGCAACGCTTCGCCCATACCGATTATTGGTCGGGCAATATCCTCTGGCGCGGCGACGAGATCGCGGCGGTGCTGGATTGGGAAGAAGCCGGCTACGGGCATCCAGCGGCTGATGTGGCCTACGCGCGCATGGGTTATTGCATCGAGGGCGAGCCGGAAGCGGCCGATGTCTTCCTGCGCGAGTACCAGGCCGCAGCCGGCTGGTCGCTGCCGCGGCGAGATCTGGCACTGTTTGAATTGGCCGCCAGCGCCCGCCCCATGACGGATCCGGATGACTGGTTCGCCTACCCCTACATGGAGCAGGGCTTTCGCCGCTTCATTGCCCAGGCCAAAGAATTGCTGCTATCTACGCCCCTCTAAATCTCCCCCGACGGTCAGTGTCTACGCGACCTACGCAATCCGAAGCATCAGGGGGTGAACTTGCCCCAATTTGGTAGATTGCGATGTTGTCCAATAGAATCAGGTGAGCAAGGAAGTCTGGAGGGTGATGGCGAAGTATCCGGACGAGTTGAAGCGTGAGGCGCGGGAAGAACCGACGCATGCGGGAGGATGCCAGGTCGCTTATGCGCATCCGCGAAATCTTCATCGGTAGCGACCGGGCTTTTGGCAGTCTGCGTGTCTGGACGGAATTGCTGGCGAGAGGCCGGCGGATTAGCCGGTTCAGCGGGCGCGGTCAGCGGACGGCTTGGTGATTGACGCGACCGGCGTCAAATTCTATACGGATTTGGCGGCCGGCCAGTGCGTGGAGCTGGGATGAACTTGTTCAGCGATAGCAGGCCAACGACCTCCGCAATTGTAGCGCTGTTGGACGCGTTGGGCTTAAGCGGGGCGCAGTTCGGCCTACATGAATTGCCAGGCAGCAACTCTAATTTCACACATTTGTTGCGTATACAATTTGAGGATTGCCCACCGCGGCAGGTGGTCGTGCGTCGCTTCAATCCTGAATATTACATAGACGGCCACGACAAACATATTTGCGAATTTTACGCATTGCGCCTTTTAAAGGAGCACAGTGTGCCCGTACCAGCACCGCTGCTGCTGGATGAGACAGGCGAAATGCTCGGGTTGCCGGGCATCGTGACCGAATATGTAAGCGGCATGCAAATCAAACCATCGACCGAAGCTGCTCGCTGGGGTGAAATGGCTGCAACCAACGCCCGCATGTTGGCGCAGATCCACCTTACCGCTTACGCCGAATCCGACAAGAAATTCCTCATGAATGACAACGTCGAGGTAGCCCGGTTCATCAAAGGCGGCGCGATCCCGGATTACATGCGGCGTGATCCAGATGGCGAGATGGTCTGGCATCTGGTGAACGATCATTGGCATAGGCGCATACCGGTAACAGCGCGCTTTCAACACACAGATTATTGGTCCGGCAACATTCTGTGGGAAGGTGATCGTATTTCAGCCGTGGTCGATTGGGAGGAAGCGGGTTATGGCGATCCTGCCGGAGACGTAGCTTACGCGCGCATGGAGTACCTTCTCGAGGGCCTGCCGGAAGCAGCGGATACCTTCCTGCGCGTATACATGGCCGAGAGCGGTTGGGCGCTACCGAACCTGCCTTTGTTCGAATTGGCGGCAAGCGCGCGGCCAATGACCGACTTGGCTGGATGGATCACCCGTCCGCACATAGAAGAGCGCTTCCGCAAATTCATCGCCGATGCAAAGCGAAAGCTGCTCGCGGAAGTCTAATCGACGTCGAGATGATAGCGCTGATCGCCGACTTCGGCTTGCAGACGATGCAGATCCGCTTTTAGCTCAACCACCAAGTCGGCAAAGGCCGGGTCGTCTACGATGTTGTTCAGCTCATAGGGGTCGGCCTCGAGGTCGAACAGCTCCCATTCCGGCTCGTATGTGCCTTCGATGCTGCCTTCGGTACCCATGGCATCGGAGTAGTAATAAATCAGCTTGTAACGCATGGTGCGGACGCCGTAGTGCGCGTAGACGTTATGGTGCGTCTTGTGCATCCAATAGCGATAATACATGCTGTCGCGCCAGTCGCCGGGCGTATCGCCGCCCAGCAATGCGGCGAAGCTTCGCCCTTGCATGTCGTCAGTCGCCGCGAGCCCAGCCAGCTCCAGATAAGTCGGCGCGAAGTCGACATTGAGGATCATGGCCTCATTGACGCTGCCGGCGGCGATGCCCTTGGGATAGCGCATGATATAGGGCATCCGCAGCGATTCCTCGTACATAAAGCGCTTGTCGTACCAGCCGTGATCGCCCAGGAAGAATCCCTGATCCGAGGTGTAAACGACCACGGTGTTTTCCGCAAGCCCCTCGGCGTCCAGATAATCGAGCAAGCGGCCGACATTGTCGTCAATGCTCGCCACCACGCGCAGATAGTCCTTGATATAGCGCTGGTAAGCCCATTTGCGCAGCTCCATCTCCGGCAAATCGCGCGGGATTTCCGCCTTTAGATCAAGCGGACTGTGGTGGACGCCCATGCGCATCTCAGCGGCTTCGGCGGCTGAGGCGCGGTTGGCATAATCATCATAGAGCGTCTCCGGTTCGGGAATGTCTTCGTTGAGGTACATGTCGGCATGTTTTTCGTCCGGCTCCCAGTGGCGATGCGGCGCCTTGTGATGGCACATGAGGAAGAAGGGACGATCGGCATCGCGCGCCCGCAAGAAGTCCAGGCTCATGTCGGTGATCAGGTCGGTCACGTAGCCCTTGACCGGCCGGCGTTCTGAGCCGTCTTCGGTGGGAAAGATGAAGGTCGGGTTGTGATACAGCCCCTGCCCGGGCAGCACCGCCCAGTCGTCGAAGCCGGTCGGCTCATGCGCCGGTCCCTGGCCCAGATGCCACTTGCCGAACATGCCCGTCTGGTAGCCGCTGGCGTTTAGGTCCTTGACGAAGGTCGGCAGCCGGTTATCCATCTTCGTGTCGAGCGTGGTGACGCCGTTGATATGATTGTATGTGCCGGTGAGGATGGCGGCGCGGCTGGGCGTGCAGATCGAGTTGGTGCAGAAGCAGTTGTCGAAGCGCATGCCTTCGTTCGCGATGCGGTCGAGGTTGGGCGTCTGGTTGATGCGGCTGCCGTAGCAGCTCATGGCGTGCGAGGCGTGGTCATCGGACATGATGAAGAGGATGTTGGGGCCTTCGTTTGGCATGGATGCTGTTTCCTTATTTGCGCTTTTCCCAGCCGGAAATTCTACAGCGAAAAAATGCCAGCTCCAGGCAATGCGTCAAGTCTGTGAATATCACTAATGTGGTTTTGAAGCGGCGGACTAGAGCTGGATCAAGCCTATGCTCACCGCGCCGACGAATGCGTTGATGGCGGCGACGAGAACCGACAGCGTTACGGCAACGACTGTGAAAATTGCTGTTACGCGGGTTCGGAACTCACGATGCTTATTGATCTCTTGTTGGATGTCGCGAGTCTGCTTGTCGAATTTTTCAGTAATTTCCTTCAGAAGCGCGGCATTCTGCTCCCGCACGAAATCCTTGGTTGCGAGAGCGTCCAGCTTGCCCTTTAGCTCGCCAATATCCGCTGCATGCTTTGTAAGCTGCTCTTGCGTATCCAAGATAGATTCCCTCCCACAATCAGATCTGAAGCCCTCGGCCCGTGGTCAACTACATTATAGCGAAGCGCCATATATCGTCAAATCCTCATTCTCATTTGGAAGATCAAATGTACGGATGTTCCGCCGCGAGCAAGCCTTCTTCCTTGAGCGCATCCCAGAAAGCCGCCGGCACGTGAACGGACATGGCGTCGACATTGGTCTTGACGCGCTGTGGCTTGCTGGTGCTCAGCGCCAGCGCCACGATGCCCGGATGCGACTTGCCGAACTGAATGCAGACCTCGGCCGGCGTCTGACCGTGCTGCTCGCAGAGCGCGAAGAATTTCTCGCGCCAGGCGAATCTCTCCTGATGCTCCGGAATCCCGGCGTCAAGCTTGACGTAGTTGAAGAACTCGCCACCGGTCAAGAAGCCGGCATTGAAGACCGCCGAGTTGATGATGGCCACGCCCTTGGCATGCAGCGAATCCATAAAAGCCAGCAGATCAGCCGGGTGCGAATAAAGCGTGTAGCTGTTGGCGAACATGACCCAATCCAACTCAACCTGCGCGTCAATATCTTGTATCGACTTCCAGTTCTTGGCGCCGACGCCGATTCCCTTGGCCTGCCCCTGCGCCTTCAACTCGCCCAGAGCCGTATAAGCGCCGAGGATGTCGTCGAAGCGGCGCTCGCGATCGGCCGGCGAGTCTGCGGCATCGAGATACTCGTCCGGGTCGTGCACGGATACCAGCTGCGTGCTGTAACCGCCGCCCAGCAGCTCCAGCCCTTGCTCGAAGCACTTGAGGATACCGGCATAGCTGATGTCTTGCACGGCATCGTGCTTCAAGCCGAACCAGGCGCCCGGCTCAAATGTCGGCTCGGGCGTGGTCAAGGGCGCGCGCAGCCAGGCCAGCTTGTTGCTGATGATGACCTCGTCATCGCTAAGGCCCAGCTCGCGCAGGCAGTCGCCCATGACTTCGAGCGCCAGACCGGCCCCATATTTGCCCGCCGAGTCAATGACGACCGGTTTGGGCAGGTGCTCAAAGATGGCGCGCATCGTCTCCAGCTTGGATTCGTAGCTGAACTCGCGAAATAGATTACCCAGCGCCGTCGAGCCGAAGACGACCGGCGGCGTCATCAAACCCGTATTGCCGAATGCTACAGGCTGCATGTCATTACTCCCGATAGTTCAATTCAATTATCTGGTGCCCCTTGATAGCAGGCACGGTGAATTCCAGCCTGCCGTCAGCGACGCGGAAGTCGAGGCGCTCTCCACCGGGCGCCAGTTTGACGCTCTGAATCGCGTTGTCCACGCAGATGGAAACGGGCACATCATAGACCGGAATCACATCTTCGATAATGTCGATCTGCCGGCTGCGGCGAATAGGAATGTAGTGCAGCAGGTGCAGGACCAGTCGATTCCGCGCCGGCTGCTCGTTGAGCATGACTTCAAGTGTGCTCGGGCCGCCATGTTTGACCAGCGGCTGCGGCAGCAGCATATCCAGCGCGTTCAGGAAAAGCGTACGACACCATTGCGGCGCATTGTGATAATACTGTGTGAAGAGCGGGCTGGAAAAGTAGATGACCTGGCCGCGGCGAACGATGGCCGCGCCGGCGCTCGCGCCAGATGTGGGCGACTGACGATGCGAGCAAAAGTGCTCGTAAGTCCGGTCGAAGACGGCCGGAGTAATCTCCGCCAGCACCTCGGCATCGGCGGCGGCCCTGACGTCCATCCCGCGGATATACATGGCGTGCTCGGTGGGCGGCAAGCCGCGCCCGATATCGCCGCGAGGCACGATGTACTCGGTGTAGTCGCCGCGCTCAAACTGCCGGCCGCGAACGAGCACGCCGAAGCGATCGCGCGGTCCTTCGCCTGCCAGCGTCAAGGGCAACGCATCCAGTGTGAAACTCGACTTGTGAGCGTCCATGCCGGCTGCGAATGAGGCAATTACAGCGCCGCCGCCAGCGATATATCCATTCAGCTTGTCGTTGAGCGCGCCGTCAACCGGTATGTCGTCCGGCAAGATGAGCACCAGATAATCGCCGAAATCGGCTTTGGAGTCGATGATGTCAAATTGATGGCCCGCCTCTTGCAGCATGCTGTGGACGCCGCAGATTGAGGGCTGCATGCCGCGGTCATCGACCGGCGCGAATTCTTCCGGCGTCATCACCGCGATATCGCTAACCGCCCGCGCGTCGATGCACCAGTCTTCCTTGGCCTCGACCTGGCGATACACATTACCGATGAGCTGGTAGACATGCTCCTCGATTCGGCCATCCGGCGGCAGCTGATCGCCAACGAAGGGACCGGCGCCCATGGCCATCATGCGGAAACACTCATACTCCAGCGCTGCCTGATTCTTGAAGGAGTGGAAGTCGCCCCAGGCCGTGTGGAACTTGCCGGTGTGGCTGAGGCAGGGCAAGCCCAGCGTACGGGCGTAGCGTTGGGTCAGCGGAAAATGGATATAACCCCAGTGGCCGCTCGGCAGCGATTCCAGCTCCCAATGCGTGAAAGCGGAGGCGTTGCGGCGGTTATGCGGCCCGACATGCCCGCGATTGTAGAAGACCGTGCAGTCAGCGCTGAATTGCCGCACGAAGGCGGTCATTTCGCTGCGGAAGGTATCCAGCACGACGCCGCCGTATTCCAGCCGCGCGGCCGGGTCGCTGGGATCGAGCCCGGCCTCTTGCATGGCCCGCGTCGTCCAGACCGAACTGTCGGCCACGGAGTGCACAATATCGAAGAAAAAACCGTCCACTGCAGGCAGGCAAGCGAAGATATCCGCCACATGCGCTTTGAGGAAGTTCATATAAGGCGAATTGAGGGCGATGCGGCGGTAGAAACCGGCCTCGTACATGCCATTGCCCTGATAGCTGCCGTCTTCATTGAGGCAGAGCCAGTCCGGGTTTTGCGTCGCCGTCAGATGATCCCATTGCACCGTGGTATAGACTGGCACGCGGATGTCGCGCGCGTGGCAGGCTTCGATCTGCTCGACCAGCAAGTTGCGTTCAAGATGTGGATGAACCCGCTCGGGATGGGTCTGGCTGTCGTAATAAATCCAGCCGTGGTGGCCGCGCGCGAAACAGGTGATCGAGTTGACGCGCGCCCGCTCCAGGGTATCGGCGAATTCATCCGGGTCGAATTTCGAGCCGATGCCGGTTATGGCTTCCGAGGTGTGGAAATCTAGGTGAATCTGCCGCATGCGCATGGGGAAATCGGTCATTTATGCTGCCTCCCGCCTAAGGGCAATCCCGCCCAAAACTGTCTTTACCACCGAGTACGCCGAGAAATTTTTCCTTCGGGCTACCCGCCTGATTTGCTTGACAGCCCAGAGTCGCTAAACTAGACTCTCCGCAACCGGTTACGCCAGCGCAAGTATAGTAAATGCGCAGACTTGTAGCAACGGCTTGAATTAACGAATAGATCAGACGCAGACCAGGAGCGCGCCAATGACAAGTGCAAACGGCAAATACGAACCGACTTGGGAATCCCTGAGTCAGTATCAGATTCCCGAATGGTATATCGACGCCAAGTTCGGCATCTTCATCCATTGGGGACCATACTGCGTGCCCGCCTTCCGCAACGAATGGTATCCGCGGCGCATGTACCTTAGAGACGACCCGGCCTTTGAGCACCACCGGCAGACCTGGGGCGACCATCAAGAATTCGGCTACAAAGACTTCATCCCCATGCTCACTGCCGAAAAGTTCGACGCCACCGAGTGGGCGCAGCTCTTTAAGGACTCGGGCGCGCGCTTCATCATGCCCGTGGCCGAGCACCACGACGGCTTCCCCATGTACGACAGCGATTTGACCGAGTGGTGCGCCGCCAAGATGGGCCCGAAGCGCGATATTTGCGGAGAACTGGCGGATGCCGCGCGCGAGTTGGATATGGTTTTCGCCGTATCGTCGCACCGCGCAGAGCACTGGTGGTTCTTCGACGGCGGGCGCCTCTTCCCCTCCGATGTGCAGGACCCGGCCAACGACGGTTTGTACGGACCCGCGGTCGTGGCCTCGAAAGACCACTCCAATCGCGAGGAGTGGAAAGACAAAGACTGGACGCCGCGCCCGGACGCCAAGTTCCTCGAAGATTGGCTGGCGCGCTGTTGCGAGCTGGTCGACAAGTATCAGCCGCAAGTCGTATGGTTCGATTGGTGGATTGAGCAGGTCGTCTTTGAACCCTACTTGCAGCGCTTCGCCGCCTACTATTACAACCGCGGCGAGGAATGGGGCAAGGGCGTGGCCATCAACCACAAATACGATTCTTATCCGGAAGGCGTGGCTGTCTTCGACATTGAGCGCGGCCAGTTGAGCGATGTGCGCAAGTTCTTCTGGCAGAACGACACATCGGTCTCCAAGAACTCCTGGGGTTACATTGATAATCACGACTACAAGACAGCGGGCGACATCATCGCCGACCTGGTCGATATCGTCAGCAAGAATGGCGCGCTGCTGCTGAATGTGGGCCCGCGCGCTGATGGCACAATTCCTGAGATCGAGCAAGACATGCTGCGCGATATCGGCCGCTGGCTGCAGGTCAATGGCGAGGGCATATACGAGACGCGGCCCTGGCAGGTCTTCGGCGAAGGACCAACGCCCGTGCCCGAAGGCGCCTTCACCGACACCGCGCGCGAGGCCTTCACCGCCGCCGACATTCGTTTCACACAGAAGGGCAATACGCTCTACGCCTTCTTGCTGGCTTATCCGCAAGGCCAGGCCCTGATCAAGTCCCTGGGCAGCGGCTCGGTGGACATCGCCGGTGTGCGCATGTTGGGCGCGGACGACGCGATCAGCTGGACGCAAGCTGAGGACGGTTTGCGCCTGTCCGTGCCAGCACAGCCACCCTGCGATCATGTCTGCGCCTATGCGATTGAATTACAAAATTAACCACAGAGACACAGAGGGCACAGAGAGATGACTGAAATCGAATATTTCAAACCGGAACGCGGGCAGCGACCGGGCGCCAATCAAGATCCGCGCCTGGATTGGTGGCGCGAAGCCAAGTTCGGCATGTTCATTCATTGGGGCGTCTACGCCATCCCGGCCGGCGTATGGAAAGGCGAGCACATCCCCGGCATCGGCGAGTGGATCATGCTGCGTGCTGAAATCCCGATATCCGAATACGAACAGCTGGCGCCGCAATTCAATCCGGTCAAGTACGATGCTGATGAGATCGTCAAGCTGGCCAAAGCAGCGGGGCAGAAGTACATCGTCCTGACCTCGAAGCACCACGACGGCTTCTGCATGTACGGCAGCAAGGAGACTGACTACAACATCGCCGATGGCACGCCCTACGGCCAAGACATCCTCAAGGACTTGGCCGAGGCTTGCGCGCGCGAAGGCATCAAACTTGGCCTGTATTACTCGCAGACCCAAGATTGGCATCACCCCAACGGCTTCGGCAATACCTGGGATTTCGACGAAGACGAGCAAGACTTCGTCGACTACATCGACAATTACGTCAAGCCGCAAGTGCGGGAGATTCTGAGCAACTATGGGCCTATCGCCATCATCTGGTTCGACACGCCGAAAATCATCGGGCGTCAGCAGAGCCAGGAGCTGCTGGAGCTGGTGCACGAGCTGCAGCCGGATTGCCTGGTTTGCGGCCGGCTGGGCAATCAACTCGGCGATTACGCCACCGCGCAGGACAACGCCATCCCGCCCGATCTGCAAGCCGAAATCGACTGGGAGACGCCGGCAACCATCAACGATACCTGGGGTTTCAAGACGCACGACCACAACTGGAAGTCGACCACACAGCTGATTCAAAACCTGGTGGAAATCGTAAGCAAAGGCGGCAACTACTTGCTGAATATCGGCCCAGATGCCGAGGGCGCCATTCCCCAGCCCAGCGTGGAGCGCTTGCAAGGTATGGGCGCCTGGCTGGACGCGCATGGCGAGTCGATATACGGCACGATACCGGGTCCTCTGCAGGGGCAGGACGGATATCGCACAACGCAGAAGGGCGACACGATTTATGTGCACGTATTTGACTGGCCGCCGAGCGGTCGCCTGGTTCTGCCGGAGCTGGATGTCAATTCAGGCGCGTGGCTGGATGCGGGGGTAGAAAGCCCGCTGGCTGTGAATTGCGTTGGCGACAGCACGACAATCCTGGGACCGGCAGCAGCGCCCAACGAGCACGTGACGGTAATAAAACTTAAGAAATAAGCGCGTGGGCGACTCACAGAGTCGCCCCTTCAAGGCTTGTCCGGTACTGTGACTCAACTGCCGCTCGTTTGGCTACGGCGAATGCTCGACATCTTTGCCACCGAGTACACCGAGTTTGATAGAGTACACAGAGGAAAGGCATCATTCTTAGTCCACAGACAGAATCGGCGAACGTGAGAACCACTCTTGACTCGACCAACCGCCATATTTCCCGGAATCCCTCTCTGTGCACTCATATTTTCTCTGTGCCCTCGGTGGCAAAAGTGTCGCGAATCCTTAAAAGCGCGGCACCCACCCCAACAAACCGTATCGTCATCGGGATTTGAGTTGCGGACAAGCCCTACAATTTACCTGGCAGTGGATTTGTGTAAGCCCGCCAGCACCCGCTCCCGCGTGAAGGGAATATCACGCAGGCGCAGGCCCGCTGCATCATATACGGCATTGGCGATGGCGGCCGGCGTTGGATTCTGCGAGGCCTCCCCCGCCCCCAGAAAGGGAAGTCCCGGACGGTTGACAATCACCGTCTCGATCCTCGGCGCGGCGGAGAAGGGCAGTATTGGATAGGTCTCCCAATCGACGCTGGTGATGCCGCGTCGGTCGAATTCGACTTCTTCGTAGAGCGTCCAGCTGGCCGCCTGTACGAAGCCGCCCTCAAGCTGATTGCTTAGTCCGTCGGGGTTGACCACCTGCCCGGCGTCAGCGGCGATGACGACATGTCGCAGGTCGATCTCGCCACTTTCGCGATCCACGCTCAGCTTGACGACTATGGCGCAATAGCATTGCAGATTCTTGTATTGCGCCAGCGCCATTCCCCAGCCTTCGCTCTCCGCCTTGGCCCGGTCGCGATTCGCCCAGCCGGCGCGTTCAAAGGCAGCCAGCAGGACGGCGCGCGCGCGTTCATCGTCCAGGTGGCGCAGGCGGAACTCCAGCGGATCGGCTGCAGCAGCTTGCGCCAGTTCATCCATGAATGACTCGATGGCGAAGATGTTGGCGTAGGCGCCCAGGCTGCGCAGCGCCGATACGCGCAAGGGGCTATCGGCGACGGCGTGGCGCGCGACCCGCTTGCGCGGCAGAGCGTAAATGGGATCGGCATTGCGATGCGCGCCCGAGTGATAACCGCCCATTGGTCGGGGCTGCTGCGGCGCGAAAGGCTCCCGCAAATGCCAGGACGCCAGCAAACCCGATGTTTCTAGACCGGTAGCCGGGCGCGTCGAATGCGCGTAGCTCCAGACATCGTGATTCCAATCGATAATCTCTCCGCGCGGGGACAAGCTGGCTTGCAGCTGCAGCGCCATCGCCGAGCCGTAAGGCTCCCAGGCGTGCTCATCCCAGCGCGTCCACTTCAGCGAAATGGGCCGGCCCGGCAAGGCGCGCGCCACCAGGGCCGCGTCCAAGGCGACATCATCGGCGCCGTTATGCCCGTAGCAGCCGGCGCCTTCGGTGTGAATCACGCGAATCCGCGCCTCGTCCAATTCCAGAACCTGCGCCAGCGCGCCGCGCAGTACAAATGCCGCCTGCGTATGCGACCAGACTGTTAGCTGGTCATCCCGCCACAGCGCCAGCGACGCTGACGGTCCCAGCGACGCATGCATCTGAAAGGGACGCGTATAGGTCGCGCGCGTCGTCGTTGCAGCCGCTTCCGGCGCATGTATATCTGGAATCTCCTCATCGACAATGGCGCCGTCTTTCACCAGTTGAGAATACCGCGGCTTGCTCAAGAGGTCGGCGTAGGTCCGCTCCGCCGGCGGCAATTCAGCCTCGAGGCTCCAGCTGGCGCAATCTCGCGCTTTATCCGCCGCCCACAGCGCTTGCTCTTCGCGCTCAGCGACGACTGCGAGGAACTGACCGTCCTGCACCAGGTTAATGACGCCGGGCATCCGCAGGACAGCGTCGCCATCAAAGTCGACCAGACGGGCGTGGTATTCGGGCGGCCTTACGACGCGGGCGTGCAGCAGGCCATCGGGCGCCAAATCGTGAACGTAGCTGTCGCCGCCGCTGACCTTGCTCGCGAGATCCAGGCGCTTTTCTGAGCGGCCGACTAGAGTGTAAGCGTCTGGAGATTTCAGGCTTATATGCGCGCGAATCGCCCGTTCAAACCGTCTGCCAGCGAATAATTCCCAATAATCGGTTTGTCTCCCTGACCGCTCGTCCGTGATGACGCCGTCCTTTACGCGCAGCTCGGCCGGTGGCGTCAGCGAGTCCAACTGCTCAAAAGCCAGCAAGAGCAAGTGTTCACGCGCCGCGGCCGCCGCCGAGCGAATGGCGACCCCGCTGGTCTCCAGGGAGCGGCTGCCGGTGGTGCCGCCTTCGTCCGGCGTCAACTGCGTATCAGCCATGACGACCCGAATACGATCCAGGCCGATATCCAGATCTTCGGCCGCTATCTGCGCCAGCGCCGTCGCGATGCCCTGCCCCAATTCCGCTTTGCCGCTGAAGACGCTGACGCTGCGGTCCGCATTGATGGCGATCCAGTCGTCAATCAGCCGGAATTCCTCCAGCGACGGGCTGCTCTCCGATGTTGCGCCGCCGTCTTCAAGCGGATCGCCGTCGATCAAGTGCAGGTTCTCCGGTTCCAATCGGCCGATGCGCAGCTTGATGGCGCGCCGTACGCGGTCGTACACGCCGCAGCGGCAAAGATTGCCCGACAGGGCTGCGCGAATCTCATCATCGGACGGGTAACGAACACGATTCAGCAAGCCTTGCGCCGCGATGATCATGCCTGCCGTGCAAAAGCCGCATTGAGCCGCCTGCTCCTCCAGGAAAGTCTCTTGCAGCGGATGCAGTTCGTCGCCCGCAGCCAGCCCTTCGACCGTGGTGATTTCCAGGCCGGCGACATGCCCAACCGGCAATTGGCAGCTGGGCACATCGACGCCATCGACCAACACTTTGCAAGCGCCGCAAAGCTCCGTGCCGCAGCCGTATTTGGCGCTCTTCAGTCCCAGGTCGTTTCGCAGCGCATACAGCAGCGGCGTATCCGGGCTGAGCTCAAGCTGGCGCGATTCTCCGTTGACCTTCAATTCGATCATTTGGCGCCCCCTCAACATTTCGCCTCGCGGCATCATCCCCGCTCGGTATCTGCTACGTAAAAAAGCCCGCTGAGCGGGCTTCCAGGAGCGGAGAAGGTGGGATTCGAACCCACGTACGGTTTCCCGTATCCGCTTTCCAAGCGGACGCACTAGGCCTCTATGCGACTTCTCCATTCGTCTTTGCTACAACTCAACTATAGCAGGAGCGGGCGGATTTTCCAAGTCAAAAGCGTCATCGGCCAGTCCGCGGTGCAGCGCCGCCCGAGCATGTTTGGCTGCCTGCTTAGCGGCCGAAAATCGGCGTCGGCGTTACCATGGCCGGGATGATGTAACCGGAGGCATGCCGCCCCGGCGCCAGCTGGCTGGTCGGCCGATTCACATTGTCCATGAAACACAAGATGCCGTCCACGATGGCCCGCGCCAGCAAATCGGGATCCTCTGTTAGCACGGCTTGGTCGGCCAGCATATAGCCCATCTCCAGGATCATGCCGGGCGTCAGCGGATGGATTTTGCGCCAGGTGTGATTGTCCGTCATGTCGTCGGTCAAGTTGTAGCTGCGCTCCAAAGGCACATGAGCGCCGAAATTCTCAGCGATGCACTCGCGCAGAAACGCGTCGGCGCCGAATTCGGGCCGCGCCTCGGATATAGCGACAATAAAGCCGGATACATATTCGCCAAAGTCGTAACAAGTATTGGCATGGATGGACACGAGCGCCTCGGCCCGATAATTGTTGAGGCGCGGATCGAATTCGTCCAGCAATTCCACATCGTAATTCATGCCTTCGAGGCTGGCGACCACGCGCGTCGCCACCGCAAAGTTGATGTCGGCTTCTTCCAGGATCGAGTTGCCGTATTCGTCTTCGCATACCGCGCCGGGGTCGCGGGCGCCGGAATCCGATTTGCCGCGATGGCCGGAGATAATGCCGATGCGTCGCAGCCAATGCGGCGTGCGAACTGGCGTGGGACGCCCGGCGGAGACGCCCGCAATGATCTCCTCGCTTTCGAGCTGCAGGCCTTGTACCACCACCGGACTCACATATTCCGGATTCACGAAAAACATCAGCAGCGTGGCCACCAGCGCCGTGCTGAGCACCACTACAAAGACGGTGCCCAGGAAACCGCTGGCCATGCTGGATGGCTGGGGCCGGGGCAGAAACAGGCGCCGCCGTATGCGCCGAACGCTTGGCGCTGCCGCTTCGGGCTCGAGGCTGATTTCGTCGTCGTTGGTCGCCGCGGAATTTGCTGCGTACTCGGGCGAATCTGGCCCGTCATTTGCCGCATCTTCAGCGCCGGGCGCCGATTTGCCGGGAATGGATTTGGCAGCCGCCTGCCGCACCAATTCGCCGAATATCGCCGACGCGGAATGTTCGGATTCGCCTTTATTCGCTTGGTCGTTGCTATAGTCGTCTGGCATGGTGGTGGCTCTCTGGATCAGACACGACAGAAAAGCGCACCACCATTATAGGGGGATTCGTTTTTAGGGGTCGCATTCCAGCCGATAAGATTGCCGCTCGGCGCAGGAGAGCTCACGGATGTAGCGATTGTCGCTCGCCCAGCCGATCAAATCGTCGGCGGTCCGCTGGATGCGCCAGCGCCGAACCACATTGTCTTGCCCGGCCGAGACAGCGAAGGATTCATCCGGACTAAAGACTACTTCCTGGATCCAGTCGCTGTGATTTTCAAAGCGATTGAGTTCTTCCCCGGAAGCGACATCCCACATGCGCACGGTGGTATCGGACGAGGTCGTCAAGAGCGTGCCGCTGTCAGACGTAATCGCGATGCCGAAAGTATTGCCGGCATGGCCCACAAATTGCTGGACTTCTTCACCGGTTGCGGTATTCCACATACGCACCGAATCGTCCCAGGATGTGCTGATGATGAATTCCATATTGGGCGAGAGCTTGGCGTAGTTGACGATATGGGAATGACCCTCGTAGGTCATCAACAGCTCGCCGCTTTCGACATCCCACAAGCGCACGCTGTAGTCGTCGCCGCCGAAATCGCCGCTGGCGCTGACCATGCGTGTTCCATCGGCATTGACATGCACGCCATTAACGGAGTCCGTATGACCGCTGTATTCGCGCAGCACCTCGCCGGTCTCGAGATCCCACAGCCGGATGATAGCGTCGGTCGAGCCCGAAACGAACTGCGCGCCATTTGGCAAAAGCTCAACCATGTAAACGCGCTCGTCCGGCACGACATATTGCTGGATCTCGACGCCCTCATTCAAATCCCAGCGGCGTATAGTGCCATCCCAGCTGGAAGACAATAGCTGCTGCGAATCGGCCAGGAATTTGACCGAGTCTACGGTATTCTCGTGCCCTTCCAGAATATGCAGCTCTTCGCCGGTCTCCGCATCCCAAACGCGTACGGTGGCGTCGAGATCGTCAATTGAAGCCGGGAAGCGCAGCGGCCCCGAACCCGAGGCGACCATACGGCCGTCGGGGCTGATATCCGTCGCCCAGCTCCAGTCAGTGTGCCCTTTGTAGACCAGTGACTGCGCGCGGTTCTGCAAATCCCAGAGAATGGCGGCACTGCCTGCCGGATTGTCGCTGCCGTCGGGGAAGTGGTGCTCGCTGCCCAGCGCGACCATCATGAAATCGCCAGCCGGCGTGTACTCGATGTCCTGAATCGCCAAACCAAAGTCTACGTAGCTGGCGATAGGCACCGCCTGTTCGATATTCCAAATCTTGATGGAAGCATCTGTCGCGGCGGTGGCCAGTGATTCGCCATCGGGCGCGAATTCAATATTGGGAATGTTCTCGCGGTGGGCGTAGATTCGCTGCACCTGTTTGCCTGTTTGAGCGTCGAAAATGCGCACGTTGCCGCCCAGCGCCGAACTCCAGGTGGACGCGGCAACAGTTTGCCCATCGGGACTGAATTCGACATCGCGGTAGTAGCCCGGCCCTTCCGGCGGAATCGTCAAAATATTCTCGCCCGTGGCGACGTCCCAAATCTGCACCGTATTGTTTTCATTCGTGCGGTCGCTGGTGGCGACGCCGATAGCCGAAGATGCGCTGGCCAGCCGCGCGCCATCCGGGCTGAAGCTCAACTTGATCACGTAGTCGATATGAGCCTGCAAGGTATGCAGCGCTTCGCCGCTGGCCGCGTCCCACAAGCGCACGGTGGTATCGGCGCTGGAAGAAGCCAGCGTTTTGCCATCAGCACTGAACTCGACATCGCTGACGACCATCTCGTGGCCGCTGAGACGGTGAATCTCTGCTCCGCCGTCGATATTCCAAACGCCGACGGTGGTGTCAGCCAAGGCGGCGGCAATCCGCGCGCCATCGGGACTGAAGGCCACTGCGCTGGTGGGGCTTCCCGTTTCGATTGAACCCAGCGCTTCGCCGGAGCTCGTGTCGACCAGATAGATCACGCCTTCAGTTCCTGCGTAAGCGCTCATGGCGCCGTCGACGGAGATGTCAACACCCAGGATAGAGCTTGGCGAATCAGTGAAACGGTAGCGCGGACCCGACGAAAAGGCGGACCTGCCGAGAATGCGCAAGACTTCCGCTTCCGGCGGATCGAATACGTGACGCGCCGCAATGGCTACCGGCAGCGCCAGCGCCGGATCATTCTCGCTAAGCGCCGTGCGCGCATTGGCGGCCAGCGACAGGCTCAGATTTTTGCGCTCATTAATCTCAGCCACGTTCATGGCGTCCACCGCGATCTCTCGCTGTTGGTCGGCGACCACGCGTTGCTCTTCAGCGATGACCCGCTGTTCATCCGCCTGGTTGCGCTGGTCGAAAGCGAACAAACTCAGAATCACAGCGATCACGGCGGCGGCGGCAAAGATGCCGGCGGCGATGCGCATATTGCGCGCCTTCTGCCGCTCCAGCTCGCGCTCGCGCTCTTGCCGCGCCCGCTCCAGGGCGTCGCGTTCGTCGCGCGCCGCCAGGCTGGCGGACATGAACTCGATTTCCAATTCATTGAGCCGCAGCGTAGAAGTCTCCATCCATTCTTCAAAGGTCAGCAGCCGGTTGCCCTGCATGAGATAACTGGGGTCCTGCCTGGACGCTTCCCAATCCGTAGCCGCGTGCAGCAGCTCGCGCTCCATGCGGACGTCCTGGCGGCTCTCCGTCAGCCATTCTCGCAGCCGTTCCCAGCGGCGAATCAAGGCTTCGTGCGCCACCTCGACGGTTGAACTGCGGGTCGCCTCGTCGCGGTCAAAGGTAAGCAGTCTATAACGACCGAAACGATCAATGACATCTTCGACGACCTCGCGGTCGCCCAAAGTGAGCAATTCGGACTGCAAAATACGACGGCGCGTATCTTCCTGCCCTTCACCCAGCGTGACCAGTCGCAGAAACATCTGGCGCGCCATATTCTGGCCGGGTTCGTTGAAGCGGCGGAATACTTCTTCCGCGCGTTTCGCCAAGGCGCCCAAGGTCCCGCCAATGTCCAGGTAGGCAGCGTTGGTCAGCAGAGCGCCTTCGCGCCGTTCGAATAATTCCGTCAAGGCGTATTGCAGCAGCGGCAAGGCGCCGGGCTGCTCTCGGACGTCATCAATGATGGTCTCGATCAGGCCGTCTTCCAAAACGGCGCCAACGCGCTGCGCCGGCCCTTCAATGGTCTCGGCCAGCTCTTCATCGTTCAGCGGCAGCACCAATTCAGTGCGCGCGCGGATCAGTTCACCAAATCCCTGATACAGCAGCGGACGATCGTAAAAGTCGGCGCGCAGTGTGGCGATGATGATGACTGGACTATCTTCCGCGTTGACGGCATTCAGTATCAGATCGAGGAATTGCTGCCGGTCGCTTTCCAGCTCAACCTGTGTGAACAATTCTTCAAATTGATCCACCATCAAGAGCAACTTGTTTTCTCGGGATGGCAGCGCCTCGTAGACGCCCATCGCCAAGCCGTCGGCATGTTCGCGCAAAGTATCGACGACGCCGGGCAATGGCGAAGACGAAACGCTAAGCAGCGCCGAGGCCAATTCTTCCAGCGGCACCTCGCCCGGCACCATTTCAGCGTAGAACCAATTCTCCGATCCGGGCACACGGCCGCTGCGCAGCGCAGGCAGGACGCCGGCCTTGACCAAGCTCGACTTGCCGCTGCCGCTAGGGCCGATCACGGCCAGGAAGTTGTTCTCCACGACGGGTTCCTGCAAGCGGTCGAGCACCCGCTGTATCATGGCCGTGCGCCCGAAAAAGTCAGCCGCGTCCGCTTGCTGGAAGGCGCGCAAACCCTTGTAAGGGTTCTTGGTCTCCAGCAATTCGAATTCGGCAAAGTCCAGATCCAGCTCTTCCAGATCAAGCTCGATAGTGGCGGAGCCTTGCCGCAGCGTTTGCTGGAATTCCTTAACCAGGGTTATGGCGTCAGGATAACGCTCTTCCGGGTCTTTCGCGGTGGCGCGCTGAATGATCGCGTTGAACTGCGGCGGCAAGTTGAGCTCGTCGTGATCGATCATCGGCAGCGGTTCATTTAGATGCTTGTAAACCAGCGTCGCCAGGGTCAATTCAGCAAATGGCCGCTTTCCCGATAGCATTTCATAGAGCATGATTCCGAAGGCATAGACATCGCTCTGCGGGCCGACTTCACCGCCGCGGATCTGCTCCGGCGCCAGATAGGCCGGCGTCCCCTCGATATTGCCGCCGCCGCCGCCATCGGTACCGACTTCTTTGGCAATGCCGAAGTCACTCAGATAGGCGTTGCCGTCTTCGTCCATGAGGATATTGTCGGCTTTTACATCGCGATGAACGACACCGTTTCGGTGGGCGAAGGTCAAGGCCGCGCCGACTTGCTCCAGCACTTTGCCAGCCACGTCAGATGCCAGTTTTCCTTGCGTGTCAATGATGTCGCGCAGGCTGCCGCCGCGCAGATAACGCATCACCAGATAGGCGCTGTCGGGTTCGCGCCAATAATCATATAAGGGCACTATATGAGGATGCTCCAAGCGCGCCACCACTTGCGCTTCGCTTTCAAAGCGGCGAATGAATTCGGGTGAGTTGGCATACTTGGGCAAGATGACCTTGATGGCCACTTCGCGCAGGACGGCGCTTTGACGGGCGCGATACACAACGCCGTAACCGCCCTGTCCTAACAGGTCCTCTACTTCGTACGACTTTACAGATTTGCCCGTTAATTCCAGTATTTCCATAATTTCCCCCGCGTGAATCGGTTGAAATCTTACCTAATTTCCTGACAGTATATCACATTTGTTACATCGACTGTGCGCTGCTGCAGACGTCTACGCAAGTACGAAACAATTCCAAGCCCAGTGCCCAGTTACAACGCGTGGCGTTTGCGCGTCTCTGTGTCTGAAATAGCCCACACTAACGGCGTCAGCACATCAATATAGGCTATCACCGCTTATACCAAATTTTAGTCTCGCGCGCGACAATTGCGTCAAACTCCAAGACTCGATGCCTAGTTTATGTTAGCGTTTGATACTCATCTCACCCGACTAGCTCATAACGGCAGTCTAGCCTGATTCGATCGCAGCATTGGCCGCTCAGTGTAGAAGTAAGCGCCGGCGAACTCGTCCTCCACCTCTTTTTTCTTGGCCGACCAGGACTCAATCTTAATGCGAAATACCGTCGTTCGGCTCAATTCTTCCGGCACAGGCGGGCGGTAATCGCGGCCGGCGCGCAGGTGCGGCGCGTACTTGTCGAGCAGCAGCTGCAGGGCGGCCGTCGCCTCTGTTTCGTCGCTGATGATTTGCATGGAGCCGAAGGCAATCAGCCCGGCGTACTCGGCGCTGAATTCGAGCGCTTCCGGCGCGGGCAGCAGACGGCCCAATTCCATAATTGAGAAGCAGACTTTGCTGCACTGCTCAATATTCGCTCTAGTTCGTCCGACCCTGGCGGTATGCAGGATAAGGCTGTGCGACGATTCATCGTAGACAAACAAATTTGTATTCACGAAAGGTTGATCGCCATTGAGCGTCGCCAAGGTACCAACCGCCGCGCTGTGGAGGAATGCTTTCATCCACGCTTCGTCCTCCACCGCGCGATCCGCCCGCCGCATCTGCGTGGCTTCCCGCTGCAGATAATTGATGCTCATAGATTTCACCCGGTGCATTCCGATTGCCAAACGGACGCGATTATCACAGAAGCGCTGAAAACGTGTATGTCCATATAGTGCCAATATCTGATATTGACAATCGATTCAGCGCCAGAACGCAGCGCAATCATGCGGGCCGGGGGCTCAGCCAGAGCCGAGCGGCACGCCGTAAAATGCCAGCGCGTGATTATCCGTACTGGCCACGACCATTGAACTTTCCGGGCTGAAGCTTACGGCGTGAATTGCGGCGTCCGTTTCACGCGTGGTCAGCAGCTCAAAGGTATTGGCGTCCCAGATCGAAAGAACGCCCTCGCTTGCGCCGACAACCAACATGGCGCCGCTATGGTCAAAGGCCAGCGAAGTTACGCCCGCGCTTGGCGCTTGCAGGCTGCGCGTGACTGTCATCGTCGCGGCGTCGACAATTTGCAGGTTATCGCTGGCGCGCGCAAGGGCGACCGCGATGTGTTTGCCGTCCCGGCTCCAGTCAATCGCTGCCACAGGCGCTGCCATATCGAGCGTCGACAAGTTGGCCCCGTTGACGGCATCCCAGAATCTCAGCGTGCCGTCATCGGCGCCGGTTGCCGCGATAGCGCCGTCCGGGCTAAGCGCGATTGTGCGAATCAGGCCTTGATGACCGGACAAGAGGGCCTGCTGCGCGACCGTTGCCATGTCCCAAACAATCGCCGCCCATTTTCGCTCGCCGGGCAGGTGCGAATACGCTTCCGCCCCGGCGCTGACGAAGCGGCCGCCGTCGGCGCTGAAGGCGAGGCCCGAGACGGCGCCGGCGTGAGCATTGAGGTAGAGCTGTTCGACGTAGCCCAATTCCGCGCCCGGATCAAGCTGCCAAAGATGAAGCGTGCCGCTTTCGCTGCCAAACAATATCTGCGGGCGATCGGGACGGAACTTGAGCGTGGTAATGCCGCCGTCATAGGCCAGCAACTGCGGCGCCAAGCTCTGATTACGCAGATCGAATAGCCAGATGCTGTCCGAGCCGCGCGCGCCGGGTATAGCGAGGCGGTAGCCATCGGAGGACCAAGCATGCTGTTGACGGAAGTTCCCCTCGACCCGTGACAGCTCTTGCAGCCAACTGGCCAAGCTGGTATTTAAGATTTCGCGACTGGGCAATGGAAGCGGCGCGGTTGGCTGCACGAATACAGCCCCCTCGCCGGTTTCGGCGACATAACCTGTCTGCCCGCCGACATTGACCAGCCACCAGACGAAGCCCTCGGCGCAGTCCGGCCCGGCAGTGACATCAAAGGGCAGGCCGGCCGGAATCTGCAGCAGCACCTGCCCGTCTGCGGACGGCTGCCCGCGCAGATTCAGGAAACTTTGAATCACCTCCGCTTCAATGCCATAGATGAGGCGCGAACGCATATAGGGCCCGTCCGTCGCGGTCTCGCTGCACAGGCGGTTGGAATACTGCGTCTCGGCCGCCGCGGACGCTACGGGTTCGAGCTCGCCGCAATAGATGACGATCGCGCTATCCGCCGAAACTCGGTAGTCGTAAGTGACCGCGCTGTACGTCAGTTCGAATCGATAGCCGAGGAGCGAGCCTCCGCTGCCGCTCGCCGTAGCGCAACCCAGCGCCGAATCGGCAAAGTTCTTCTGTTCTCAGCGCCAATTGGACAAGTTGCCCAGGCTGATTGACTGTCCCAGGCGTGCGCTTAGATCCAGCAATGCCGCGTCAATCTGCGTCGGCGCGCCCTGCGCCCAAACTGACGCGGCCAGCGACAGACCCAGTAGTATGCAGCAAATCAACAGCAATTTTCGCTTCATGATCGACTCCCGATTCGTGCGGGTCTAACGGGTAAATTATAACATCGGAGCCAGGGCAAGCTGTATGGGCTTTGCCAATAACGCTGTGGCTTTCATAGTAGAAACAGAAAACGATGAGTCTTACATTGCCAGCGGATTCAGTCAACCGCCGCCGGACGCGTTCGCTTGCAAGTCTGGGCACAATTTGACACAATGGAGCATTGAGCCTATTGTAAATTGGGCCAAAGGTTGCCGGTGTGGCATCTGCCCTGGAGTATTTGGTACTCGGTCACGAGCAAGACGAACTTGGCGACACGCGGTGTATGCTACTGCTGTTTAACGGTGCGCTGCCGTCGCTCGACCCCGCATTTTACACCCGCATCATAGACATGAAACCCATGCCCGACGAAGATGGCGCCGGTCAACCATCGCTTGCCCTGGTGGAGTATGACGGTCCGCAGCGACTCCTGGTAGCTGCGCAGCCCGCGGAACAAACGGGATCGTTTAACGACCACTTTGTTTTCATACCTGTCGCCGCAGTTGCGGAGTCGGCCCTTCAATTCGAACACTGGCTGGCGCTGCTGCCGGAGGCAACCGGCGACATCAATATCACCCTGCCGTCGCTGCCTCCGCCAGATTTCGACGTCAGTGACAGCAAGACCCGCGCGCGACGCCTGCAGGATATGCTGGACCTTTTTTCGGCTGAGGCCTTCGAGTCGCTGCTGTCTCTTTTGGGCGCGGTCATCGATGAGCGGCAGCTGCTGATCAGCGGCTTCCCGCCCGATTTCCGCATGCGATTGGCCTTCATCTCCGCTATCCAGGCGCTGATTCCCGGACGGCTGGCGTCTTGCATTACTTTCGCAAGCCATACGCCGATCAATTGCCAGAGCAAACCCCAAATCCTGTTCATTGATGACGCCGACTTGGACTCAGACGCAGACTCCGCCATAAGGCTGGTTTGGCGCGAGCCACGGATTATAAGCGAAGCTGTCGATCATCCCTTTCTGGATGTCCTGCGCCTGCTGTGGAGCGGGGACATCTCCGCATTGGCGGCGGACATTCAGCGCATGGCAGTCGCAGACTATTCACTGGTGCAGCCGGCGGATCTGTCTAGAGAGTTGCGGCAGTTAGCGGAGAGATTCTGGGTCGATCATCACGTGCGCAGCGGAGAGGATGTCGCCACTGACGTCTTGATCGCAATCCTGGAAAGCGCGGACTCGCCGAGCAAGAACCTGCGCCGCCTTTATATCGAACAACTGCTGCAAAATGCCCTCAACAATCGGGACGCGGCTGCCGGTCGTTGGCTGTCGCAAGAGTTGGACACGGACCCCGAGCTGGAGGCTGCGCTATTCGGTAAATTTGACGAGCTGCTGGACGAGCAGCCCGACGCCGTTTACGTCTTCATTCGCAATCGCTTTATTCACCAAGGCTTGGACGAATCCTGGTTGCCGCACCTGCACCACGCGGCGCAGAAATCGCTGGAAGTCGCCATCCAGGAGGGAGACGTTGGCACACTGGCGGGCTGGCTTGAATTGATCGCGCATGAGCCAATGGCCTATCAATTGCAGGAGATCTTGCGCGATAGCATCCTGGCTGCCGCCGAGCGCGCCTACAGCGATGGCGAATTGGGCATTCAGCTGATTCTGATCGCCGCCCGCCGCGTCCCTGATATCGTGGACGATCTTTACGACGACGAGGCGCTTATCGCGGCGCTGGACAACAATGTACGCGCGGCCTTGCAGAACGCTTCAGCGGAAACTCTGGACGCGCTGATTGACGAAAAGGCGGAGTTTTTCCTGCTGGCGTTGTTTCATGGCGTCAATACATCCGACCAATTGCTGGTGACCGCAGCCTCGACGCAAAGATTGCTGTCCCTCGCCAGCGCGAAACGGCGCGCCGAGCTGCCCGCCATTTATCGCGCGCCGGCGCTTATTCGGCACCTGGCGACGCAAGCAAGCCGCCAAATGACGGACGAAGCGCTGGATATCCTCTTTGGGCATGTCATTGATGGCGATGATCGCAATTTGATGGCCGAGACTGTACGCCACCTGGCGGAACACGAACTTCTCTTTCCGCGCCTGGGCGATACGCTCGAGCGGGACAGCCTGCCCCTGGATAAGGTCCTTTCCATCATGAATGCGGCCAGCAGCGCCAATAATGCAGCGCCGCGCGATGTTATCGACACATACTTCGACTTGCTTGACTACTACCAATGGGAACCGCAGACGCAGCGACTGATGGAGGCGCTGACCCGTGTGATGGCCAAGCACCACGACGTTCAAGTTTCGTATCGCCATCTATGGACGCTATTTGGCGCCTGTCAGGAATTGCAGGTCGAGGGCGCGACGCGCGTAGCCATAGCGCAGTTGTTGACTCAGTTTGCCGCGGAAGAAGACCTCAAAGTGGTCATCGAAGGTTTGGCCAAGATCTGCCGACAGATCGCATTCAGCGAGAGCCTGCAAGACGCTGTGAACAACTGGTGGCGCGAGTACACGCACGACTGCGCCATGCCGCAGTTGCAGCGGCTGCAACGCGAGCTGGACGCGCAGCGGCACATGGAAGCGCAAAAGCACATTCTGATGACTGTGCTGGCGATGCGGCGCTGGCTGCACAGCCGCGGGCCGGCCGAGTTGACAGAGGCGATAAATACCGCCTTTATCATGCTGGAACATATCACGGAAGCCTTTGACGTCGCTCACCTGGCGGAAACTGACCCGCGGACGATCCGGCGCGAAGTCGATGTACTCAGCCGCGAGCTATCGTCCGAGCAGCGTCACATCCTGGCCAACAACCTGCGCAATCTCGCCATACGCATCACGCAAATGGCCGAGCGCCGCAGCAAACCATCGCTCATCCGCAGCGACGACACCATAGATCGTCAACTAATGCACGGAGAAGCCAATCCACAAGGTTCGGTCGACATGCTAAAATGGATCGCGGGCTATTTGGACGGCGCGCACCCCCAGAAAATCGACTGAATGTATCAGTGCGAAGGAGAGCTCCGCGGACATGCACAAATTATTCACCTATGGCACGCTCCGCGATCCGGCCACCCAGGAGAAGCTGCTAGGGCGCAGCTTGGGCGCCGGCCAAAAGGACACCCTGCGCGGTTATCGCCTGGCCAAACTCACAGGAATCCACTTCGTTTATTCAATCCTGCAGCCCCACACCGGCTCGACCGTCGACGGCATGCTCTTTGAAGTCACGCAAGAGGAGTTGGATCAGTTGGATGACTACGAAGGCGAAGCCTATCAGCGCGTTAGCGTCACCTTGGTGAGCAAGACGCGCGCCTGGGTCTACTGCGAGAATCCCAAATCCAGCTTCCGCATTCATATCGAACCGCCCGATTAACCACAAATCCGCTCCCCACGGACGCCGAGCAGAGTCGCGCCAAAACAGGAGATCTAATGCAGACCAAAACGCTAGGTATCGGCGTAATCGGCATGGGCTGGATGGGACAGGTACACGCGCGGTCCTACGCCCTGGCGCGCCAGCGCTTCCCCGACGATGGCGTAGTGGCGCGGCTGGCGATCTGTTCCGACAATGTCGAGGCTCGGGCGCAATCAGCGCGGGAGACGCTCGGCTTTGCCCGCGCGACTACCCACTGGCAGGACGTCATTGAGCGCCCCGATGTGCAGATCGTCAACATCGCCACACCCAACGACCTGCACGTCGAAATAGTTGAAGCCGCGGCCGCGGCCGGCAAGCATATTTTCTGCGAAAAACCGGTCGGGCGCTCGCCCGGTGAGACCGCGCAGATTGAAGCCATCGCCAGGCGCGCCGGTGTTTTGTCTTTCGTGGGCTTCAATTATCGCTGGGCGCCGATGGTGCTGCACGCCAAGCAGCTGATCGACGCCGGCAAGCTGGGTGATTTGACACAGTATCGCGGACGCTTCTTCAGTATGTACGGCAGCGACCCGCTGGGATTGCTCTCCTGGCGCTTCGACAAGGAAGTCGCTGGCTACGGCGTGCTCGGCGACATCATGGCGCATGTGACCGACATGGCGCATTACGTTTGCGGCGGCGTCAAGCGGCTGGTCAGCAACTCGCATACCTTCATCGGCGAGCGTCCGCTGCCGATCCCGGGCAAGGGCACCCACTATTCGCGCGGCGCCCCGGATGATCCCAAAGGCGCCGTCAGCAACGAAGATTACGTGGGCGCGCTGGTCGAATTTGCCAATGGCGCGCGCGGCGCGTTCGAGGCGTCGCGCTCAATATTCGGGCCCAAGAATCAAATGGCCTTTGAACTCAACGGGACGCAAGGCGCGCTCAACTGGGATTTCGAGCGCATGAATGAGCTGGAGCTTTACTTGCCCGATGCCGATTGGGGCCACGATGGTTATATGCGGCTGGTCGGCGGCGACAGATACCCCTTCCACGGCAATTTCAATCCGGGTGATGGCAGCGGCCTGGGTTACGAAGACATGAAAATCATCGAAGCTCGCCATTTCCTGCGCGCGGTGGCGGATGGGAGACTGTGCGCGCCAAGCTTTGCCGATGCGCTGGCTGTGGCCGAGGTGCATGCCGCCATGATCCGCTCCTGGACCAGCGGCGGCTGGGAAGATGTCACCAGCCTTAGACGGGATACGCCATGAAAGAGCTAGCCCTGCGCGGCGTCATCTACAGCCTAATCGCCGACCCCTTTCTCAACGCGCCGGAGGACTGCGTCGTCTACGAATCGGACGGGCTCATCTGGATACGCGACGGACGCATCCAGGCGGTTGGCGACTACAGCGCAATCAAAGCGCAGCTTCCGGATGAAATCGACATCCGCCACTATCCGGATTCGATTCTGTTGCCCGGCTTCATTGATGCGCATATCCACTATCCGCAGGTCGAGATCATCGGCTCCTACGGTACGCAGCTGCTGGAGTGGCTGAACAAATACACCTTCCCAACCGAAGCGAAGTTCAACGACCCGGCCCACGCAAAACGCATTGCCGAGTTCTTCATCGCCGAGCTGCAGCGTAACGGCATGACCGCCGCATCCGTATTCTGCACCTCCGCGCCCGGCTCGGTTGACGCCATATTTGAGGCGGCGCAAGCGGAAAATATGCTGCTTCTCGCCGGCAAAATGATGATGGACAGTCACGCGCCGGCCAATATTCTCGATACGGCGCAAGCGAGCTACGACGACTCCAAATCGCTGATCGAGCGCTGGCACAAACGCGGACGCTGCCTCTACACGGTGACGCCGCGCTTCGCCCTGACCAGCAGTCCCCGGCAGCTTGAGCTGGCCGGCGTCATAATGCGCGAGCACTCAGACGTCCGCCTGCAATCGCATATCTCCGAGAACCGAGCTGAAGTGGCGCGCGCCGCTGAGCTCTATCCGCAGCGGGAGAATTACACGGATATCTACGACCATTACGGGCTGCTAGACCCAAGAGCGATTTACGGGCACGCCATCCACCTGTCCGAAGGCGAGCTGCGCCGCTTCCACGAGACCGGCGCCAAGATCGCCCATTGCCCCACCTCCAACTTCTTCATCGGCAGCGGGCTCTTCGACATCGCCAGGACGCGAGACGCCGCGCGGCCAGTCACGGTCGGTTTGGGCACGGATGTCGGCGGCGGCACTAGCTTTTCCATGCTGCAGACGATGAGCGAAGCTTACAAGATGGCGCAGCTGCGCGGCATATCAGTGACTACGGCGCAGAGTTATTTCCTGGCCACGCTCGGCAGCGCCCAGGCGCTGGGCATCGACGATCGCGTTGGCAAATTGCAGCCGGGCTACGCAGCCGATATCACGGTCCTGGATCCGCGGGCGACGCCCTTGCTCGCCTTGCGCAGTGATGTGGCCGAGTCAATTGATGAGCTGCTCTTCGCGCTGATGATCTGCGCCGACGACCGCGCCATCAAAGCGACTTACGTGGCCGGCGAGCAGGTGCACAGCCGCGACAAGTGAGGCTAGCGCACAGCTACCGTTCCCAGGTCGAGATACGACTTGCCCTCAACAGCTAGCCGCGCCGCCGGGTCGTTGATATCGTAGAGTCCAACGATCAAGGTATAGTCGCCCGCGGGCAGATCTGCCGGGATCAGAAGGGCATGCTGGTCGACGACCGATTCGCCAACTGGCCAGCCCGTCGTTTTAGCCGAGCCGCCGACGGGCTCGCTGTCGCGCTGCGCCGCTAAGCGCCCATCCAAATCCAGCAGCTGCAGGAAGACCTTATAGCGCCGATCCAGCGCGGCATCTGTAGTCCAGACCAATTGCGCCGGCAGCGCATCACCCGCTGAGACTTCGCGCGCGCCGACGGCGTAAGCGTCCAGCGAAATATTGTCGCCAAAAGTGACGCCGGCCTGCACCGAGGACGCTAGCGGAGCTTCGCTCTTGTACTGCACGTAGCGCACATCATCGATCCAGTTGTCGCTGATTTCGAAGGCCTTAAGATTAAGCGTCGTTTCGACAACTCGCTCGGGATCTTGTTCCTCGGCGCCATAGAAGATGACGTGCAGGCGATCGTGAGCCGAGATGAGCTCGAGCACATGCGCGCGGGTGGCCGAGCCGTCTCGCGATGTGGGCAAGCCGAATACTGGCGCCTCGCCTCTATAGTAGTATCCCAATACCTCTCCGAAGCCAGCCGCGCTCACCAGCAGGGCATCGCCCTCGCGCAAATCTGATTCGATGCGCGCCGCCAAGCCGCGAACGTCATCTCGCTGAAAATCGGGATGGTTATACAGCGGGCTCAAATTGCCAAAAAAAGGCAGCAGGCTGAAGGCCGCGCCAAGAACGATGATTAACTTGGCAGGGTGTCGCCAACGCAGCGCCCAATCGCGCCTTTGAAGCCTCCATGCCATCCAGACGCCCCGCCCCAGCCACAGCGCTAAGGCCATCTGCGCCGGCAGCAAAAAGCGCAGATAGCGCGTCGTCAAGCCGAGATACAAGTAGACGGCGACCGAGACCATGACCCACACGACGGGCGCCGCGACATTCCAAAGCGTGCGGCGGCGGATGACAGTTGGGATCAATCCGAAAAACAAAAAGATACAGACGAAAAATGTCATATCGGTAAAGTTGTGTTCAAAGGCAGTGCCGTAGGCCAAGTGACCGAAAATTTGCCGCAGCGTCTGGTCAAGCGGCATCACTTGCGACAGATTCGGCTGCGCAAACACTTGCCGCAAGGATACCGGCAGCCAAGGCAGAAAAAGCGTCAAAGTCAGCAGGTTGGCGAGGACAAATTGCATCAATAGCCGCAGGTTGCGATTCATCGCCGCATTTTCGCGCCACTCGCGGATGAGCGCCGGCCCCAGCCAAAGCGCAAACAGAAGCGCCTGCGCCAAGATTACCAGCGCGTAGGCGACATGCGTATACAAGCCCAGCGCGTTGACCAGGCCGAGCGCAATGACCGCTAGCCAGCGGCGGCGCGACAAGTGAAAGCCGACAAAGAGCCACATGCTGCCGCCGGCGACAGCGGCCAGCATGGCGTACATGCGCGCCTCTTGCGCGTAATAAATGCTGAAGCTGTTGAGCGCTACCAAGGCAGCCGCCGCCAAACCCGCCAGCGGATGATGCAGCCGCCGACCTAGCGCGTACGTCCAGGCAACGCTCGTGATGCTGAAAAGCGCCGACAGCGCGCGCAGGGCGAATTCCGAGACGCCGGTCAGTCTCTGCCACCAGCCCAGCAAAGTGACAAAGGCCGGCGGGTGCACGTCGCGCTGCAAGTGCGGTATAAGCTCGGGCAACGTACGCAAGGAGAGCGCATAGGACACGCCTTCGTCATACCACAGCGACTGCTCGCCCAGGCGATGAAAACGCAAGGCGCTCGCCAGCAGCAAAATCGCCAGTATCAGAGCCATCAAGGGCAGGCGCCGGGCAGGCTCAGTCATCGGCAAAGGCGAGGGATCGCCAAGCGTGTTCATCGCCCGCGTTGCGCCAGAGCCAGCAGAATCGCGCCAAGCGTCACGCTTGCCCCCGCGGCCGCCAGCGCCAGCCAGGAGAGCAGACGATTCGCGCCGCGATCGTAAACGGTGATCTCGTCGACGATGATCGCTCCCGCGCCGAAATTAACTTGCTGGGTCCGCGCCAGGCCGGCCGAGAGCGGAATGCGGCTGACGCGCCATGCGGATACCTCGCCCTGCGCCGTCCGCCAGCGAATCTCCAGCGCCGTACCCTGTGCCATAAAAGCCAGCCCGGCCTCGAATCTCACCGCGCGCCCGAAACGGGCCGTCTCATCAGCGATGACCGTGCCAGCGCTGTCAATCTGCCAAGTCTCCGCTTGATGCGTTCCGCGATGCAGAACTCGCTTGCTCCCCCGAATGTAATCGCGGACGCTGTGATAAACCGGCAGCGGGGTGAATGTCGGCTTATCGGGCTGATAATCCGGCTCGGCCATGCGGAAATAGTAGAAGGCTTGATCAGCTTCGAAGGGGTCCTTGCGCGTGAAGAACCAGTACATGACATTGCCGACCCACTGCCATTCCTGCTGGATGCGGTCGTAGAGCATCGGCATGTAGCGCGCCGCCTGCTCCTGCGTCACGTTGCCGTAGTTGCCGTAGAGCGAGATCTGTTCCGGCGGCAAGTCGGCATCGAGCGTGGCATTCCAGGCCGCCTCGCTCAGCCAAATCGGCTTATGCGCGTCGCCGTTGCGCACCATGATGTCGCGATAATAGCTGTGGCGCCCGATGTTGACGCTGGTCGCGCGCAGCCGTCTATCGCTGGGGCCGCTGCGCAGGCCGTAGCCCTGTGCCGAAAGCACATCGAAGCAATCGCCGCCGCCGTGATCGTAGAGGGCCTGCAAAAACACCAGGTCGCTTAGATCGCGGCTGCCATCCAGCGCGATGGTGGGGGCGATGGCGCCGCTGATGACGACGATGTTGGGGTCGACCGCTTTCAGCGCGGCGAAGGCGCGGCACAGCATCTCAGCGTAGCCGGCCGGGTCGATGGGATTATTGCCCCACTCCGGGTAGATATTCGGCTCGTTCCAGACTTGATAGTGTGTTATTCGCCCGCGGTAACGCGTCGCCACCGCCCGAGCGTAATTGACGAAATCCTGCAAGTCGTCCGGCGGCGCGTTGTCGCCCGCTTCCGGATTGGCGCGCGTCCAGGCCGGCGGATTGCTCAAGCGCACCATCAGCCGCAAGCCGTATGATTCGGTCAAGTCTACGATCTGGTCATATTTGAGCCAGGTATCGGGGACATCCGGCGCGCCATCGCTGTTGAGATCGCGCGAATCGCTGAATAGGCCGCGGCCATCGAATTCCAAGTCTTCCCAAGGGAACTCCTGCCGCAGCCATAGGAAGCCGGCATCGCTTATCATTTGCAGCATCGCCTCGATTTTGGGCCGCTCGACTTCTTGCTCGAGGAAGGTATTGATGCCGTAGGGAATATCCGCTTTGTGATCGATCGGCGCCAGCGCATCGGTCTCAAACGGCGCGCGAATGAGGTTGCCCGCCACTTCCATCATGCCGCGCAACTGGCCCGGCGCGCCTTCTTCGCCGGTCTGCGACCACATGAATTGCCAGGCCAGGCCGCGGCTGCGCAAGTCAAGCGCCAGCAGCAGCACGGCTACAAGCAAGAACGCGATAACGCTGATGCCACGCCGCCAGAACACGGAACTGCTTGCCGCTGGATTGCTCATGCGGCGCATTATAGCTACGGGCGCGGATGATTAGAATAGCGCGCGGGGCGCCACGAATGCCCGGCCCCCCGGGTGACCAAGTTTTGATTTGCGGCGCGAGATGTGTTTAACTTGACGAAACAACCGCAGGCAGCCGCATGATCATGAGACCCTACATTGTTGCCCTGATGCTGGCGATAACGCTGGGCGCCGCGAGCGCGCAGGGCATCCTCGAGCAGGCGGACTGCATCGCGCGCCCGGCGGGCCACCTGGTTCGCTGCGGTTATGTGACCCTGCCGCAAGATTATGACAATCCAGCCGGCAGCAAGGTCGAGATTTATTATTCGTTGATCCAGAGCCGGAGCGCTGTATCTCAGCCGGATCCATTGGTCTATCTTGTCGGCGGGCCGGGCAGCAGCGGCTCGCAGCTATTGCAGACGTCATTTAATAAATATCTGCGCGCCTTCGCCAGCGATCGCGATATCATCGTCATTGACCAGCGCGGCACCGGGCTTTCCAATCCACCGCTCTACTGCCGCGAAGCGCTCTTTCGGCTGGATGAGATTCTGCAGAGTCATCACGCCGATTACGCCGCGCTCGTGCTCGAAATACTGACCGACTGCCAGCAGCGACTGTCGGCCAAGGGCGTACAGTTTGATACTTTCCACAGCGAGAATATCGCCCGCGATGTGGTCAACGTCATGCTCTCCCTGGGCTACGAGCAATGGAACCTGGTGGGCGTATCTTATGGTTCGCGGCTGGCCCTGACCATGATGCGAGATCACCCGCAATACCTGCGCAGCGTGATCCTGGACTCCGTCTATCCGCCGCAGGCCGATATCTACCTGGACGCCTACTACAATGGCGAGCGCGCGCTGGACGCGCTCTTCGCGGCTTGCGAGGCGGCTGCCGATTGCAGCGCCCAGTACCCCGACTTGGCAACGCAGTTCTACCGACTCTACCATCAGCTGAACCAGACCCCGCTGGTAGCGATGTATACACCGCGTGGCTACCAAGAGCTGAGCATTGAGATCAGCGGCTATCGCATGTACGACTGGGTCTTCAGCTGGCTGTATGAAGTGGATTCCATTCGGCTGATCCCGCGCCTTGTCCAGGACTTGGCGCAAGGGCATACGCGGGACCCGGTGCGAATCGGCGTCATATACGAGGCGGCCATGACTTCGCTCAGCCTGGGCATGCACTATACTGTGCAATGCCAAGAGGAATACGGCTCGACGCAAGACCGCGATTACGCCGGCATGCTGCAGGCGCACCCCCACCTGGACGGCTTCTTGCGCTACCCGGTCGAAGGCGCGGCGACACTGCATCGGCTTTGCGACTTATGGCGGGCGAAAGCCCGGCCTGCGCTGGCGAATGCGCCGGTGTACAGCGATATCCCGGCCCTGCTGCTTTCCGGCAACTTCGACCCTATCACGCCGCCTTCCTATGCTGATCAAGCGCGCGAGACGCTCTCGGCAGCCTACAGCTTTGTCCTGCCGCATGTGGGCCATGGCGTGCTGCGCTCGGACCGCTGCGCTGTGCGCATGGCCAAGGCATTCATTATTGATCCTCTTACTGAACCGGACAGCAGCTGCATCGCCGGCGCCCGCGCTATCGAATTTGAGTGAGCGCCGGCTGGCAATCGTTTCGGCTTGATCGAAGAGCACGCTTAACAACTTCCGCAGGATTCTTCCCCTCTCTTGCATACCATTCACTGCTGCGTCGGCAACCAGCAGGCAATGCGTAGGGCAGCCGTCCAGTAACTGATACATAGCACGCTACCATCGTCTCTATCCAAGAATAGAGGAGGGTGAATTATGCGTAGATTCACGACAGTAGCCAGGACTTGCCTCCAGCTGGTTATTCTCTGCGGGTTGCTGTCAGGCAGCCTGGTACTGGGGCAGGGCTTGCCAAGCGCTGAGAGTGTCACAAATGTGGCGGCATCGCCGGACCCCCTTCACCAGGTGGTCCTGCCGCGCCTTTACGCCGTCATCGGAGCGGATGTATCGCCCACGCTGGGGGACGCGACGCTGATTAACCGATTCCGGTTCATCGTGTCGCTGGCTATGGTTGACGCGGCTGCGCCGTACCATCCGACCGCGGTCGGAATGTATTCCCGCATACCGCGGCGGCCCGAGGCCGAATGGACCGACGCCAACATCAACACGGCCATGCTTCATGGCGCCTACAATGCGTTAATGGGCTTGCTGCCGGAGCGCCAAAATGTCTGGCGCGATATGATGCGCAACATCGGCTTGGACCCGGACAACACCACCACCGACCTGGATTCAGCCGCCGGCATAGGCAATGTCGCCGGGGCAGCCGCGCACGACGCCAGACTATACGATGGCATCAACCAGATCGGGGACTACCAGGATACGACCGGGTATATGCCCGTCAATTCGGCATACGAATTGCGCGATCCGGCCCGCTGGCAACCGGGCTTGCGCCAGCAGGGCGTGGGCGTATATACGGTGCAGCACTTCGTTACGCCACAGCTGTCCAATATGGAGCCGATGGCGCCATTCAACCCGCGCGAACTGCGCGTCGATCCGCCAAGCGCCAGCGATCCGGACAATCAGGATGCCTACCAGGCGCAAGCGGACGCCGTGCTGCAAACCTCGGCGAACCTCAGCGATGAGATGAAACTGAAAGCCGAGCTATTCGACAACAAGATCGCTTCACTGGGCCTGTCCTACATTCATCTTGCGGATGAGATGGACTTGTCGCCGGCCGATATCGCGCGCGGCTATTTCCTCAAGGCATCCGCCTGGATGGACGCAGCGATTGTGACTTGGCAGGAGAAGCTGCGCTTTGACGCGGTCCGTCCGTTCAGCGCGATCGCCTACCTTTACGGCGACGAGCAAGTGACGGCATGGGGCGGCCCAGGCGCCGGGACCCAAGAGATACCGGGCAACAAATGGAGAGCGTACCTGCCCGAGCCCGACCACCCCGAATATCCCTCCGGCAGCACCTGCGGCTGCTACGCCCATGCCCGAGCGCTGCAGCGCTTCAGCGGAACTGATGAGTTGAATTGGAGCGTCAGATACCCTGCCGGCTCCTCCCGTATCGAGCCGGGCGTTACGCCAGCGGACGATACGACCCTGACCTTTGACACCTGGTCAGATTTCGCTGAAAACTGCGGGCAATCACGGCACTGGAGCGGCGTCCACTTCGTCGATGCGGTCGCGGCAAGCGCAGACTTCTGCAGCACGTTCGGCGATAGAGCCTATGAGTATTATGAATCGCTGATGGATGGCAGCGCGGCGCTGCGGCAGCCGGCGCAAGCCCTGCCCGCAGATCCCTGGCTCCAGGCAGAGCGAAAGACATCCGCGCCGATTGTCGTGCCAGAAAATACCTATCCCACACCGCAGTCATGCGAATTTGTCGGCGACTCCGTTTCCGTCACCTCGGTCAATAATGGCGCGATATGTGAAGGTGTGGACATGACCGGCTTGGCGGGCATGGCGAATTCCCTTTACGCCATCGTCATCTCCGGCGAATTGGACTTTGGGGCTCAAGTTTGTTTCAAAAAGCCCGGTTCAATCGTCATGCTGGAAGACGGCGGCATCGTGCCACGCTTCCATGAAATGCCGAGTTACCAAACTGCCGACTCGACCTGCGCCTGGATAAACCAACCGGGCACGGTGATGCTGCTGGCTTCGCAGCCTCAGCTTCAACTGTCGGAATGCGCGGTGACCACCACCGGGGTTGTCAACTTCCGCCGCAGCCCGGTTGAGGGCGAAGTCATCGGCCTAATCCACGAGGGCGTTGAGCTGCTTGTCGCCGCGAAGACCCCCTACTGGTACAATGTCCGATATGGTGAAAGAGACGGCTGGATCAGCGGCGACCATGTCCAGGCGAATGGCAATTGCTAGGCGCGGTTCGCCGTTTCGAGCGGGACCCTGGCCGGCAGAGGTCGGCCGGGGCCCTCGCTAAACATACAAGGCAGTCGATATGACAAGCTTGCAACATGTTGAGGCGGCCGCGCGAGCAGTCGCTCCCCGCGTTCTGCGCACGCAACAGCGGATATCGCCCGGCTTGAGCGCGCGCCTGGGCTGCGAAGTGCAGCTCAAGCTCGAGATGCAGCAGCACAGCGGCTCATTCAAGACGCGGGGCGCTTTCCACCAGATGCTGGCGCTGGGCGACGCCGCGCTGAGCCAGGGCGTGGTCGCTGTCAGCGGCGGCAATTTCGCGCGCGCGGTCGCCTATTGCGGCGGAATCCTGGGCGTCGACGCCATAGTCTGCATGCCGGAAAATGCGTCAAGAAGTTCGATTGAGGCGACGCGCGACTACGGCGCCACGGTCGAACTGCTGCCCGATGCGGTCGCCGCATTCGCCCGCGCGGATGAATGGGTCGAGCAAGGCCGAACCGCCCTGCACCCCTTCGACAGCGCGGAACAGATTGCCGGCAACGGCGTGGTGGCGCTGGAGATCATGCAGGATTGCCCGGCCATGACCGATATCATCGTCAGCATCGGCGGCGGCGGTCTCATCGCCGGCATCATCTCGGCAGTAAAGGCGGCCATGCCACAGGCGCGCGTCTGGGGCGTCGAGCCGGATTCAGCGCCGACAATGCGCCGGGCGCTGGACGCGGGGGAGATCGTCAATATCAAGCCGGCCTCGCTTTCGGCCACGCTCAGCGCGCCCTTTGTCGGGGAAGCCGCGCTGGACTTGTGCCGCGAGCACCTGGAAGATCTCATCCTGGTCAGCGATCTGGATATGATTGCGGCCCAGCAGTACTTCATAAAGCGCGAAGACTTGTGCCCGGAACTGGCCGCCGCCAGCACATTGGCGGCCGCCGAGCGCATCAAGGACCGCCTGCCAGCCGACGCCCAGCTTGTGCTCTTGATTTGTGGCTGTAACGACTCGGCCGAAGACGTGGCGGGTTACGCCAAGCTGCTCGATTCGTCTGGTGCTTAGCCGTATAGGCGCCGATACAACTCGACCTGCCGTTCCCGCGCCGCTCTCAGCAGCGACACGCCCTCAGGATCCGGCGCCACAACCCGGCCGATCCTCGGCGGCTCAGCAGCCGGGTCCGCCCCGTCCAGGCTCTTCAGCATCATTAAGGCCACACCGCGCGCCGTGACCTCAGATTCCGCCAGCAGCTGCAGCGGCGAATCGAAGGCGTCCGCCACCATCTGCGCCCAGGCGCCCGAAGCCCGCAGCGCGCCGCCGCCCGCCACCACCGCCGCGCCCGGCGCTTTGAGCAGATCAAAGATCAGCGACAGGCGGATCGCCACCGCTTCCAGATGCGCTTGCAAGATATCGAGTTGACTGGTGTTGCGGCGGATGCCATGCACCGTGCCGGAAGCGTTTGGCTGCCAGCCCGGGCTGCGCTCGCCCGCCAGCAACGGCAGCACCGTCAGACGGTGGCAGTCGGGCGCCCGTCCGCTGAGCCGATCTTCCAGACTCCCGTCGTCATTCAGCAAGTCTTCCATGACCCATTGATAGACATTGCCGCCTTCGCTGGTGGCGCCGCCGACCAGTGGCATGCCGGCGCAGACCAGATAGCGCCAGAGCCCGCGCGGAACGCGCTCGATGTCCTTGACGACCCGCAACGCCGAGGTCGTGCCCATGGTCAAGGCGATCCGGCTGCTGTCAAGCGCGCCCGAGCCGATATTGGCGGCGGCGCCATCGCCCAGCGCCAGGAAAAAGGGCTTGTCCCGCAGCACTTCCCAACGACGGGCGTACTCAGCGCTCAGCCCCGCCTGCGCCTCGTCATAATCCGCCAGACGCGGCAGCTTGTCCAGCAAGCGCTCGCCAACCAGCAGCCGCGCATACTCCCAATGCCAGTCACGTTGCGCCGTCTCAAGCAGACCCGACCAACTCGCCAAGGAATAGCTGACAGGCGCATCACGCCCGAACCATTGCCGGTAGAGGTAGCCGCCGATGTCGCTGATGCGGGCGATCCGCGCTTCCAGAACGCTTTGCGTCCGCAGCAACTGAGCGTACTGCGCCGGCAGATAAGCCGGATGCAGCATGCAGCCGACGGCTTGATGATAGGCGTCGGCATCTCCGCCTAATTTCCGCAGCAGCGCTGGTATCTGTTTACTGCCTAATGTATCGGCGTAAGTCGCTACCGGCGTGCAAGCCCGGCCGTCGGCGTCCAGCCCCAACCAATTGCCGGCGAAACTGGCCATGCCTGCCGCGCGAATGGACCGCGCCGCCGGATGACCCAAGATCTCGTCAATGCAGGACTCGACCAGGCGCTGCAACTCAGTCGCATCGGCTGTAGCGCGCCCGGCGCTATCGGTGTAAAAGTCGTGTTTGCGGCTGCAAATCGAGTCCTCGATCAGCCGCGCGCCGTCATCAAAAAGCAGCGTCCGCGCCGATGAACTGCCGAGGTCGATGACGAGCAGAGTCATCGGCGGCTGCCTCCGCACTCAAGCGAGCGTTAGGCGCTGAGGATCGCTTCTATGCGCGCCAACTCTTCCGCGCTGAACGCCAGATTATCAAGCGCGCCGACCGCGTCCTCGATCTGCGCCGGTTTGCTGGCGCCGATCAGCGCCGAGGTCATCTCGGGATGGCGCAGGGTCCAGGCCAGCGCCAACTGCGCCATATTCTGCCCGCGTTCCCGCGCGATTTCGTTGAGTTGGATGACCTTGTCGATCTTCTCCCGCGGCAGCCGATCGCCCCAGTCCAGTTTCACAGCGCGCGAATCGCCCGGCAGCGAGCCGATGTATTTATTCGTCAGGATGCCTTGATCGAGCGGCGAGAAGCAGATGCAGCCGATGCCTTCGTCGCCCAGCACATCGATCAAGCCGTCTTCGATCCAGCGGTCGAACATGTTGTAACGCGGCTGGTGGATCAGGCAGGGCGTGCCCAATTCTTTCAGAATTCGCGCGGCTTCACGCGCCATCTCGGGCCGATAGCTGGAAATGCCGGCGTAGAGCGCGCGTCCGCTGCGCACGATGTGATCAAGCGCGCCCATCGTCTCTTCCAGCGGCGTATCCGGGTCGGGACGGTGACTGTAAAAGATATCGAAATAGTCCAGCCCGGTGCGCTTCAGGCTTTGGTCGCAACTGGCGATCAAGTACTTGCGCGAGCCCCATTCGCCGTAGGGTCCATCCCACATGCGATAGCCGGCTTTGTTGGAGACGATCAGCTCATCGCGGTAGGGCGCCAAGTCCTGGCGGTAGATCTGCGCGAAGGTCTCTTCGGCCGAGCCCGGCGGCGGCCCATAATTGTTGGCGATGTCGATATGAGTAATGCCCAGATCGAATGCCGTCCGCAGCATATCGCGACAATTTTCCAGCTGGTCAACGCCGCCGAAGTTCCACCAGATGCCAACCGATATCGCCGGCAGCAGCAGGCCGCTGCGGCCCGTGCGCCGATACGTCATCGAATCATAGCGATTGCCCGCTGCCTGATAAACCATATCCCGCTCCCTTGTGGATTCCCTGTTCGTAAGGCCGCGAATACTATAGCGTATCGCCCCCATCTTCCCAAGTGCCGCCGCGCTTTTAGGGATTCACGACACTTTTGCCACCGAGGTCACAGAGTAAATATGAGGACACAGAGAGGGATTTGGTCTAAGACTGATGCTTTTACTCTGTGTCCTCAATCTAACTCGGTGTACTCGGTGGCAAAGATGCCGTGAAATAGAGCGAAATGAATCTCAGATTAGCGCGCGTTAATGTTGCCGCTCGCCCTAGGTTTCGCGCGCAATTGCCCACATGACATCAGCCGACGGCGTGATACAATAATCGGCGATTTTACTTTGGATCTCAGGATTGCCCATGTCTCGGCGACTGGCGGGACAGTTTTTCATCATAGTCATCGCGCTGACTGCCTTGTCTTGGGCGCCGGCAACGGGACAGGGCAACTTTCGCGATGTCATTGAAATGTCGGTCGAAGTGGGATTCGACTCCTTCTTTCGCCCGGGCATCTGGACGCCGGTGACAGTCAACCTCAGGAATAACGGCGAATCGCTTGTCGGGCGTTTGGTCATCCGCCCGGAAACTTCCGGGACAGTCGTCGGCAACGCCTTCAGCACCGCGATCGACTTGCCCAGCGGCTCGGAAAAGTCCGCCCTGCTGAATATCCGCGCGCGGACATTCCCCGACAAGGTGCGCGTCGAACTGATTGACGACGATGACCAGGTGCGCGCATCGCAAGAAGCCGGCTTGATTGACCTCGGCCCGCAAGATCAGCTTTACGCGGTCGTTACCGGCCCCAATACCGCGCCGCCCGGTTTAACCGGCGTACATATCGGCGGGTTCAAAGCTGAGCAAGCCAACTGGGGCATCAACGACATTCCCGATTTCGCCGGCTCGCTAGCCGCGCTCGACATGATGATGCTTATCAATATCGACAGCGACAGCCTGTCCAGCAGCCAGCGGACGGCCATCCGGCAATGGGTGGAAGGCGGCGGACATCTGATCGTCTGCGGCGGGCCGACCGCGCTGATCAGCGCAGCGGGTTTGCTGGACTTGCTGCCGATCGTCCCGCAAGACAGCCGTTCGTTAAGCAATCTGAATGCCTTGGCCAGATTCATCGGCGATCTACGCGCCGGGCTGGACCAACGGGCGATCATCTCACTGGGCGCGCTGCACGAAGATGCGCAGGTGCTGGCTGCGCAGGGCGACATCCCCTTGCTGGCGCGGCGTACCTTGGGCGCGGGTCTGGTCGATTACCTGGCGGCCGACCCCACTCTCGAGCCGCTGGCGAGCTGGGGCAGGCTTGACGATCTATGGCTGACGCTGCTGGCCACGCGCGCGCCGCATCCCGCCTGGCGCGAGGGCTTTACGCTGCCGACCTGGGGCGCGGAAGCTGTGGCCAACTTGCCCGGCGTCGACCTGCTGCCGCCGCTGCAGACGCTTTGCCTCTTTCTGGTCTCCTATATCGTTCTGATTGGCCCGCTGAATTACTTTGTTCTGTCGCGACTGCGGCGCAACGGCTGGGGCTGGTTCACGATTCCGCTGGTGATCGTCTGCTTCGCCGGCATCGCCTGGACCGTCGGCTTCAACCTGCGTGGCTCCGAGATTATCCTCAGCCGGCTTACCTACGTGGAGTCTTACGCCAAGCGCGACGAGGCGCAGGCGCATCAATTCGTCGGCTTGCTGTCGCCGCGGCGGGCCGCCTATTCGCTGACCGTGCCCGAGGGCCACTTCCTGGCGGTGGCCGGCGCCACGACGCCGAGCAATATCTTCGCCAGCAATACCATTCAGACCGGCACGGAAATCTCGCAGGGCGGCGGATTCAGCGCGAAGGACTTCACCGTAGACGGCGGCATCTTCGCCAATTTCAGCATCGCCGGGCGCATCCCCAAGCCGGCCATCGACGGCAGCTTCACGCTGGATTACCAGATTGCCGAAAGCGGGCGCATGATCCCCGCCTACCAAGGCGTAATCAGCAACAACAGCCAGGTGACCCTGCGCGATGCGGTGATTCTGGGCCCAAGCCTGGAGTATCGTCTCGAAGAAAACTTTGCGCCCGGCGACATCCTGACGCTGGACCGCGAATCGCTGCAAGCCGAAATTACTGACCGACCGGCGCAGCCCAATCCGCTGGAAGCGAATATCTCGCGCAGCTCCACAGGTCTGTCGCCATTTTCCGGCAGCGGACGCAACATCACGATCAAAGACTTGCAGGGCAATCGCTATCTGCGGACGCGTTCCTTTTTGAATGCCGAATCCAAGTCCGAGCGCCAAGCCGCCAGAGAACAGGCCTTTCTCGCCAGTTTCATGGTGGATCAATTCGGCTCCTCGGCGCGGGGCAGCGGGCTGTTCCTGCTGGGCTGGAGCGACGAATGGCGGCGAGACCTGAGCATCGGCGGCGCCGGCTGGACGTCCATCGACACCACGCTCTACGTAATCGAGTTGGATGTCGCCCTTAAATTGCCGTCCCGCCGCGTTACCTTGACCACAGAAAACTTCAGTTGGATGACGCTTGATCGTCAAGGCGTCATTGACAACGGTACCGATGGCTTCAATTTGTACGAAGAGCAGAGCGTGGAGTTCTTGTTTCGTCCGCTGCCGGGCTTGGCGATGGACAGCGTGGAGCACATGCTGGTGGACGTCGACCGCGGCGGCGGCTACGGGCAAGCGCTGCGCGTCGAGCTCTATGATTGGACCCGAGGCGACTACGATATATTCACCTACCGCGACGGCAGCGAATTGGAGCTCAACGCGCCGCGGCGCTACCTGGGGCCGGGCAAGGCGGTGAGGATTCGCCTGCGCTACGGCGATGGCATGGGCACGGCGCGGGTGCGGAAAATCCGCATCGAACATACCGGACGTTACTCATAGTGGCCGGCCCTATGAAAATGCAACTACAGCGGACTAACGGCGGCGCGGCTGCGGCGAGCCATGCCGGCGAATTGAGGAAGAGGCGATGGACTGGATAATCAAGACGGACGACTTGCACAAGTCCTTCGGCAGCTTCGAAGCGCTGCGCGGCATCTCGCTGGAAGTGCCAACTGGTTCGATCTACGGCTTCGTCGGCCCCAACGGCGCCGGCAAGACGACCACCATGCGCATCTTGACCACCTTGACACGCCCGTCTGAGGGGCAGGCCTGGGTGGCCGGGCACTCGGTGCTGGAAGACCGGCGGGCGGTGCGGCGCGCTATCGGTTACATGCCGGATGAATTTGGCGTGTATGAAGACCTGCGCGTCTGGGAGTACCTGGACTTTTTCGCCGCTTGCTACGATATCCCCGAGGGCGAGCGCAAGGCGCTGGTCGCTGATCTGCTGGAGCTGGTCGACCTGCATCACCGGCGCGAAGACATGGTGGACAAACTCAGCCGCGGTATGAAGCAGCGTCTGTCACTGGCGCGCACCCTGGCGCATGATCCCGATGTGCTCATCCTCGATGAACCGGCCTCGGGATTGGATCCGCGCGCGCGGGTCGAGATTCGCGAGCTGCTGGGCGAGCTGGCAAATATGGGCAAGACCATCTTTTTCTCGTCGCACATCCTGGCTGATGTAGAAGACGTCTGCTCGCATATCGGCATAGTTGAGGCAGGCGAGCTGATCATCCAGGGCAGCATCGACGAACTGAAGTTGCAGCTCATGGCCAACCGCGAAATCGTCATCACCGTGATGAGTCATGAATACGCGGAAGCGGTGACCAGCCTCGTCAGCGAAATAAGAAAAGTGGATGCCGCCGAGATCATCACGCCCAAGAACGGGCGCGCGCGCGTTCGCGTTGACTTCGCCGGCAATGACGAAGAATTGGGCGCGTTGAGCCAGCGCCTTTTTGAAAGCAATATCACCTTGCTGGGCTTCAATGAAGAAGAAAAGGACCTCGAGCACATGTTCATGCGCGTCACGCGGGGTCTGGTCACTTGATTTTAGGGGAGAGCCAAGATGGCGACTCTGACTGCAGGCAGTTTACACATCCCATCAGATGACCTGGGCCGCGCCGGCGCCTTTGCCGCCATTGATGCCAAGCGCGCCGGCTGGGATACCATGAACTTCGCGGCCGTGCGCCTGGGGCAAGGCAAGACTTTCGAGATCGCTATAGACGCCTTCGAATACGTCGCAGTGGTCCTCAGCGGGCGCTGCAATATCCGCAGCAATAAAGGCGATTTCGAAGGCATCGGTCGGCGCGAAAGCGTCTTCAGCGGCATGCCCTACGCCGTCTACCTGCCGCCGGGAACCGAGTTTGAAATCGAGTCCTTGAGCGACAACTTCGAATTCGCGTCGTGCTGGGCGCCGACCGAGCGCGAAATGCAGCCGCAGCTGATACGACCGCGTGACGTCGAGGTCTCGCTGTTGGGGGGCGGCAATTGCTCGCGGCAGATGTGCCGCATAATCGGCGGCGACTTTCCTGCGGATCGGCTGCTGGTCTACGAGCTGTATACGCCCGGCGGCAATTGGTCGAGCTACCCGCCGCATAAACACGACTCGCATCGGACCGATGACCGCGGCACGGTGTTGGAAGCGCAGCTGAATCGCTTCAGCTTCTACAAGTTTGACCGTCCAACCGGTTATGCCTATCAGCGCGTCTACAGCGCCGACCATAGCTCAGACGTACAGATGATGACGCGGCAGCACGATATCATACTGATGCCCTCCGGCTTCTATACGATGGTAAGCGCGCCGGGCACAGTGACTTACACCTTAAACTTCCTGGCCGGCTCCACAAGAGAATTTGCCTACAGCGAGGACCCGGACTACGCCTGGGTGCGCGATACGCTGCCCGGCCTGGATCCGCGCTTGCCTGTAGTCGATATGGGCATGGAAGTCGGCCACTAGCGATTATGGCGCCCTCCCTGGCGACGGGCGCGATGTCTCCCGCGACAATTGTCTCTTTCCCTTCAGCGTGCTTTTTGCACCCGTGCTAGAATGACGCGCGTAGCCTTTAACTTCTAGCAGCTAGCTGCAGGTAAGGAGTAGATATGCGTCGTCTTACCATTGTGTTATTAACTTTGTTGGTTCTGCTGTCGCTAGGGTCCGCGGCGGTCATGGCTCAGCAAGTCCATGTTGTCCAGCGTGGCGAAACGCTATATAGCGTTGCGCGTCGATACGACCGCACGGTGGCGGAAATCGCCGGGGCCAATGGCTTGAGCGAACCGTACACCATCCACGCCGGCAATCAACTGACCATACCGGGGCCGGGCGGCGCTTCAGCCGCGGCCCCCGCGCCCGCTCCCGCCCCCGCGCAGCCAACCGGCACTGCCACACATACGGTGCAGCGCGGCGAGAGCCTGGCCATTATTGCGGCTCAGTACAATACGAACTACATTGAACTGGCGCGCATGAATGGCATCGAGGATCCGAATATCTTGCATGTCGGTCGAGTGCTGCAAGTGCCCGCGCCGGCTGGAACAGCCCCGCCCGCTACCACCGGAGAAGCCGCGCCCGCGCCGCAACCCACCACCGGAACCTACACGGTTCAACGCGGCGACTCTCTCGCAACCATCGCGGCGCAGTTCAATATCAACTACTTCGAATTGGCGCGCTTGAACGGCATCTCCAATCCCGATGTCTTGCGCGTCGGCCAAGTCCTGCAAGTGCCCGGCGCGCCGCCTCCGGAGCCAGCTCCCGTTGAAGCGCCTGGTGAAGCAGCGCCAGTCGGACCGGCGCCGCCCAGCACAGCCAATACCAGCGGCTTCGAATTGGGTGGCCAAGCGCTGAGCTTCGCCCATCCCGGCCACATGAAGAATGCGCGCATGACCTGGGTCAAGCGGCAGGTTAAGTGGCATGGCGGGCCGGCCAGCAATCACCAACATCTGATTGACAGCGCCCACGGCAACGGCTTCAAGGTTCTGCTGAGCGTAATCGGCGACAAGAACCAGATCGCCGGCAATCCGGGCGCCTATTATCAGAGTTTCGCCAACTTCGTGGCTGACTTGGCGCGCGGGGGCGCGGACGCCATCGAAGTCTGGAATGAGATGAATATCGACCGCGAATGGCCCGCGGGCCAGATCAGCGGCGCCAATTACGTACAGATGTTGAGCGCGGCCTACAACGCGGTCAAAGGCGCCAATCCGAGTACGATGGTCATCAGCGGCGCCCCCGCGCCCACCGGCTTCTTCCAGGGCTGCGGGCCCAACGGCGGCGATGACGACTGCTACCTTCAACAGATGCAAGCTGCTGGCGCCGCCAACTACATGGACTGCGTCGGCGTCCACTATAACGCCGGCATCGTACCGCCTGACGCGACCAGCGGCGCGCCCGTCGGCAGTTCCGGCCACTACTCCTGGTACCTGCCGCGCATGATGACGCTCTATCGCAGCTTCTTCCCCGGCAAACCCCTCTGCATGACTGAGATAGGCTACCTGACCGGAGAAGGCATCGGCGCGCTGCCCGGCGGCTTCGCCTGGGCATCCGGCAATACGCTGGCGGAACAAGCCGCCTGGTTGGCCGGCGCGGTCCATCGCATGCGGGGATCGGGTTACACGCGCCTGATGATCGTCTGGAATGTCGATGCGACGTATTGGGGTTCCGACCCGCAATCAGGTTACGCCATCGTCCGACCGGGGGGCGGCTGCCCGGCCTGCGACTCGCTGCGTGTGGCAATGGGGGGCTAATCCTTCCGGATCAGAAAGCATCAATTCAAGGCGGGGCGCTAAGCGTCTCGCCTTTTTTGTTGCGGCATGATAATTGGAACCGCGCGAAGGCGGAATCAAGCAAAGCATTCTAATGGGACGCTGCGGAGGTGTGGCCCTGGCTCAGAGTTGGTAGTCGCCGGTCACATGAACGATCTTGTGGCTGTAATTCTCCACGTATTCAAATAGCTTGTCTTGCAGCTCAGCCCAGTCGGCGCTGGTGATAATCTGGCGCATGGAATCTTCGTCTTCAGCGATGGCGCCCGCCATTATCCGCGGAATATCCGTGCTGGTGTAGACGCTGTACCAAGCCTCAATTGGCGTCAGCCCCAGCTTGGTCGTATTGGGAACCCATTCGCGCATGACAAACTCGAAATACTCTTGATCCAAGCCGGGTTTGATATCCCATTTCATGAGGAGTTTCACGCTGCCGTTTTGCATCAAGCTACATCCGTGAGGTATTTCGGAACCATATTCGCATTATAACGCAAATGTCGCTGAATGCCGTTTTCAAACGCCTATGCGGTTTCTTGCACCGGATGAAGTCGGACGACTTGGGACTGCTCGTCCAGGCCGGAAGATGTTACGCGGAGCATATCGCGCCATTCGACATTAGCAGCGCCCATGCCAGTGAGCAAGCCATCAAGCGCCGCAGCGAACGCCTCGTCGCTTACGTCGGCCGGCTGCATTGGCAGCGCGTAGCTCGGTTCGATCATGCTGATCAAATCGGCCAAGTCATCGCCGCTCAGTTCCGCCGCGCCAACAGGAAGCAGCAGAACATGCACGTCGCCAAGCTGTTCGATTATCGATTGCTCCGGCTTCTGATGCAGCCTGCCCAGATGCAAGATATTGAGATTGTTAGGATATTCCAAATGATAGGCAATGTTGCTGCGCACCATGCCGGACTCTTCATCCTGGACATGCAGTGGAATACCCGTGACAAAAAGCTCGCCCACTTCATATTCGCCGGCGCCGCTGATCACGTATTTCTCGCCGCGGATCGCCTCAACTTGTCCTGTCATACTTTCGTCGCTGATCGTGACCAAATCCGCCTTCAGGCCCAGCTGGGCCAAGTCCAAGCGCGGATGATGCGGATCCGTCATAACCGTTGTATGACCGCGTTCAGTGATGCGAAAACAGCTGAAGCCGTACCAAGTTATATCCAAAATGACTCTCCAATGGTTCCTGCTGTAGGCCAAGAGAAATGCGCTTAATCGCCCAGCAATAATGATACATCCGCAAGCAAGAATTGGCAGTGCAAAGTCGCGCCAGACGCGGGCTATTCGGCTAACCTGCCCCACTCCTCCAGCGCCGCTTCCAATTCCGACTCCGTGCGCGTATAGGTCTCGCCCAAGGTCCGCACTTTGCCCGCGTCGGCGGCCAGACTCGCGCCGTCCAGTTGACTGGCGATCTCGTCAAGATTCTTTTCCAGCTTTTGGATCATCGCTTCCAGCTCCCTGGCGCGCTTGGCGGCTTCGTAAGGATTTAGGCCTTGCCTCTTATCCGCGAATGCGAGCCTGCGTTTGCCCTTGGCGAGTGCCGACTGCTGCGCCTTGTCGTTCGCCGCTTGCTGAAGTCGCCGATTGCGCGCGCGCAGAAATTCCTGGTAACCGCCGTAGGTAATCGATAGCTCGCCGGGAGACATTTGCCAGACCTGCGTAGCCAGCGCGTCGATCAGATAGCGGTCGTGGCTGGCCAGCAGAATCGTCCCGTCAAACTGAGCCAAGACGTCTTGCAAGACGTCCTGGCTGTCGATGTCGAGGTGATTAGTCGGCTCATCCAGCAGCAGAAGATTAGCGCCTTCCAGCGCCAGTTTCGCCAGCGCCAGCCGCCCGCGCTCGCCGCCCGACAAAGACGACACCGAGCGGAATACATCTTCTCCGCTGAACAGGAAGCGCCCCAGCCAATCACGCGCCTCCGATATCGGCATCGGCTTGATGGCGAGCACCTCGTCGACTAGCGTCTTCGTCTCGCTGAGCGTCTCATGCGCTTGGGCAAAATAGCCCAGCTTGACTTTGGCGCCCAGCCGCGCTTCGCCCGCCAGCGCCGGTAGATCGCCGCAAAGTGTCTTGAGCAGGGTGGATTTGCCCGCGCCATTCGGGCCCATCAGCGCGACCGTCTCGCCGCGCAAAATCAGGCTGTCCGGCACAGTCAGCAGCGGCTTGCCCACCTCATAGCCGACAGTCAAATCACGCGTGACGATCACCTGGTCGCCGCTGCGTTGATAGTTCCCCATCTCGAGAAACATCTTGCGCCGCTGTCGGGGTCCGCTCTCCAGGATGGCGCCGCGCTTCTCCAGCGTCCCCAGCTTTTTCATCCGTCCCTTGGCTTGCGCAGTGCCGCGGCTGCCCATGTGTCGCCGGATGAACTCACGCTCTTTGCGGATGAATTCCTGCTGCGAATCAAACTCGCGCCGCAATGTTTCTCGCCGTTCAGCGCGCTGCTTGCGATAGGCGCTGTAGTTGCCGCGATATTCTTGCAGCCGTTTGTATTCGATTTCCCAGACCGTGCTGGCGAAACTGTCAATGAAGTAGCGGTCGTGGCTGACCGCGAGAACAGCGCCGGCAAAGGACTCCAGGAATTTCTCCAGCCACTCGACAGCGCTGATGTCCAAATGGTTGGTCGGCTCGTCGAGGATGAGCAGATCCGGTTCTTCGAGCAGCAGGCGGCCAAGCAGGGCGCGTGTCTTCTGGCCGCCGGAAAGCTGCGGCAGGGGGATCGCGTATTCGTCGGCCGTAAATCCAAGGCCGCTGAGCACCATCTTGATGCGGGTCTCATAGGTATAGCCGCCCAGCCGCTCAAACTCGGCTTGAAGAGGACCGTAGGCCTCCAGCGCCCGCGCCGAACTGTTGTCATCGGCCATCTGCTGCTCAAGCTGCGCCAGCCGCGTTTCCATCTCGCGCAAGTCCGCGAAGGCTTTGAGCTGTTCATCCCATAGGCTGTGTTCGCCGACCAGTTCCGGGCGCTGCGGCAAGAAGGCGATACGCGTATTGCGCGCCACATGCACCGCTCCGCTGGTCGCCAGATCGATGCCCGCCAGGATGTTGATCAGGGTGGTCTTGCCGGCGCCGTTGGGCCCCACCAAGGCGATACGCGCCGCAGCCGGTATTGCGATGCTGATGTCATCGAGGACTTCGTCAGCACCGTAGAATTTGCCCAGATTGTTCGCGGTGAGCAGGGACATGAGTCACAGGTATAGTCAGGTTTCCAAACCGCCGCATTATAGCACGACCTTGAGACAAGGGTAACAGTCGCCTGTCTTTGCGCAAACACGGCGCATGGCATAATCGGCCTTCTGCGATTACAGTTTGAGCCGGCCCTGTTGCTCTAGATTCGGCATACAAATGGATTACCAGCCCGAGGAACTGCTCGCAAAGCACCGGCGACAGCAAGCGCGCAAGATTCTTGCCGCCTGCGGCGTCGTGCTGCTTGTCATCGTCGCCTTCGTTTTGCGTGCGTTTCATGTTGGGCGCCCAACCAGCGAATCGGCGCCAGTCTCCGTCAGCGAGCCGACGCCGTCTCTTTACAGCGAAGTAGATTTCGCCTTCGGGCGCGGCTATATTGGCGCGGGCTGGGCTGTCTATTTCAACGAGCCGGACGGGAGCGTTGATCAAGCCGATTACGCTGACGGGATCGATTTCGCGCTGGAGAGCGCCATTGACGCGGCCTCCGACACGCTCGACATCGCCGCCTTTGAGCTAAACAGCGACCCGATTCACAATGCCATCGCGCGCGCCGCCGACCGGGGCGTGACGGTGAGGGTCGTGGCCGATGATGACCATGGATTGCACGACGAGCGCAACCCGCATCTACGCGAATTGGCGCAGCGCGGAATCGATGTTCGCGATGACAGCCGCTCCGGCTTGATGCACAACAAGTTCGCCATCATCGACCGCAAGAGCGTCTGGACAGGCTCCTGGAATTTCACCGTCAATGGGACTTACCGCAATAACAACAATATCCTGATGCTGGAGAGCGCCGACGCCGTTTATGCCTATCAGGCCGAATTTGATGAGATGTTCGAGCGCGCTGAATTCGGCGTCACGTCCAGCGACGACGGCATCATTCAGTTCGACCACGCCGGCGGGGATGTCAGCATCATATTCGCCCCCGAGACCGACGAAATCAGCGCGCTAATCGCGGAGATTGAAAGCGCTGCGCAGTCGATTCGCTTCATGACATTCGTTTCCTCGCTGGACGAGCTGGCGGAAGCGATGCTCAGTCAGGCGGCGAGCCGCGATGTTACGGTAGAAGGCGTCTTCGAAAACCGCAACAGCCTCGCCAGTTGGAGCCAGCTGCCGGCTCTGCATTGCGCCGGCGCGGCAGTACGCCAGGACGGCAATCGCTACGTCTTGCATCACAAGGTCATCATCATAGACGACCACACCGTAATTACCGGCTCGTTCAACTTCTCCCGCAGCGCCGCGAAAAACAATGACGAGAATATCGTCATCGTCCGCAACGCCGCCATTGCCGGACTGTACTTGGAAGAATGGCAGCGCATCTGGGATAGCGCCGAGGAGCTCGCTCCGGGCGAAGTCGTCTGCGACTGAAGTCGCGATCAGCGGCGCCTGCGCAAGCGCAGCGGCGATTTCTTGGGCTGGCGCTCGATCTCGCCGCGCGCTTCAAGATCCAGTTGCACTGCCTTGCAATACCAGCGGACTGAGCCGGGCTTGGGAAAGAGCTTCGCCGGTACTTGTCTGTCTTTCAACCGGGCGCGGACCGCGTCTTCAAGATCGGCGAAGGACATCCAGTCGTCTTCGGGCAAGGCAGCCAGCATGGCCTCGCGAATGACATCGTATTTCTCAGCTTTCAAGTTTTCGCGATGTTCGGGATGATTCACGTTTCGCGCTTGAACTGTGCTCACGGCAATTTCTCCTTTTTGCTTCGTCCAGCCTGCCGCTCACGCCGGCGCGGCAATCTCATCGTAAAGTCGAAAGGCGTCTTCTTTTTGACAGAGCTGTGTGCCCGTGGTCATGACTGCGGCGCTGCCAGCGGCCACGCCCAGGCGAAGGGCGTCGACCAGACTACGCCCACCCGCCAAGCCCATGACGATGCCGCCGACCATGCTGTCGCCCGCGCCGACTTTGCTGGCGATCGGTACCACAGGCGCATGCACATGCAGGTAGTCCGCGCTGGTGACCAGTACCGCGCCGGCCGCGCCCATCGAGACGACCAGGACTTCCGCCAGCCCTTCGGCGATCAGTCGCCGGCAAGCCTGCCGAATATGCGCCTCGCCCTGGATTTTCTCGCCGGCGAAGAGCTCCAGCTCGCGCAGGTTGGGCTTCAGCAGGTAAACGCCCTTGCCCACCGTGCGGTTCAGCGCGTCCCCGGCCGTATCCACGATGACGCGGATGCCGTATTGCCGGGCGTAGCGCGTGATTTCGCCGTAGAACTCCAGCGGCACGCCCCACGGCAGGCTGCCACTGGCGACGATGTAGTCGGGCTCCAGGTCGAATAGCGTTTCCAGACAGGCGATCCACTCGTCCGCAGTCAACTCGGGGCCGGGCATGGTGAAGCGGTATTGCAGCGACGTGCTCTCTTCATAGACGACCAAATTCTCCCGTGTGATGCCGGCGATCGGAACCGGATGATGGTCGATGCCGTCGTCGCCCAGCAACTGCGACAACATCATACCGTTGTGGCCTCCGGCGGCGTAAACCGCGCTCGACACTCCGCCCAGGAAGCGGATGGCGCGCGACACGTTGATGCCGCCACCGCCCGGGTGAAAGCGCGGCGCGGCGCAGCGCAGCTTGATCTCCGGCGCGACCGAATGGATGCTGCTGCCGACATCGAGGGCCGGGTTCATCGTCAGCGTGACCACTTTTTGCATCTGCGTCGCTTTTGGTCTCGTATGTTCGCCGCGACCAGTGTAGCGAGGGCGGAATCTTGTGACCAGCCCTTTAAGCCAGCGCGCCGTCGTCGCGACCAATTCACGCGCGAGCCTTGGGTTACTTTCCGCCGAGATTGTCCTATAATCGCCCTCAATTGTATTCATAATTCTGGCAGAGGATTTTTTCATGCACGTTTATCTAATCCGTCACGCGCAATCCGAAAATAATATCTTGACTTCCGACAACATGCACCGGCGCAAGGTCGATCCTGACTTGACCGAACTGGGTTATCGCCAGCGCGAGGCATTGGCGGATTTTCTGGGCAATGAAGCGCAACTCGCCGACCAGCTTTCCGGCATCAACTGCCTCTATACCAGCGCCATGTTCCGTTCGCTCCTGACTACCCAGCCGGTTAGCGCCGCGCTGAACCTGCGGCCGAATGTTTGGCTCGATTTGCACGAAAAAGGCGGCATGTTCCTGCGGCGGAACGGGCGCGTCAACGGCTTCGGCGGCATGTCGCGCTCGGCGATAATGAGTCAGTTCCCAGACTACCACTTGCCGGACGACGTATCGGAGGCGGGCTGGTACGATGCCGAGCTGGGTTACGAGCCGGAGACGCATAGCGCTTTTCGCGCGATCAAGGTCGCCAATGATCTCAGGGAGCGCAGCCGCTCCGATGAGTCAGTCGCGCTGGTTTCACACGCCGGCTTCCTCGATACCCTGCTCAAGGCGATCTTCGGCCAATTGCCGTCTCAAGCCTACTCCATGCGCTATTATCACAACAACACCGCCATCACTCGGGTTGACTACGACGGAACGCGGCCGGTGCTGCATTACTTGAACCGCGTCGATCATTTGCCATCCGCCATGCGCAGTTTCTAAGCGCGAGCGCGGCGAGCAGCGAAGGAAGCGCCTGATGTCAACCTTGACCGGCAAAGTAGCGCTAGTTACCGGCGGCGGCGGCGGAATCGGCCGCGCCATCTGCCGACGGCTGGCGGAGGCCGGCGCGCAACTGGTCATCACCTATAACAGCGATCAAGACAAAGCCCGCGCGACAGCCAGTCTGTTGGACGGCGGCAATCATCTGGTGCTGCGCTGCCCGGTCGATGACAGCGCCGCTCAAACGGCTCTGGCAAATGCCATAGACGACAAATACGGCCGCCTGGACATCCTGGTGAACAACGCCGGCATCAGCAAAGGCGTCGCCCATGATGACCTCGACGGCTTGGACGACGAGTTGATCGATCGCATATTCCGCGTCAACTGGCGCGGCGCTTTCGCGTCGATTCGGGCGCTGGCGCCGCTCATGACAGCTGAGGGCGGCGTCATCATCAACATATCGTCCATCGCCGGGCGCACCGGCGTCGGCAGCAATGTCGCCTACTGCGCCAGCAAAGCGGCCATGGACAGCATGACGCGTTCGTTGGCGCGGGCGCTGGCGCCACAGATTCGCGTGCTCTCGGTATCGCCCGGCTGGGTGGACGGCGACTATGCCCGCAGCATGCCGCGCGCGCTCATCGCCGAGCAGGAAGACAAGACACCGCTGGGGCGCATCGCCCAAGCCGAGGACGTGGCGGAAGCGGTCTATGCAGCGGTCGCGCAACTGCGCTTCAGCACCGGCGACATTATCCCGGTCGATGGCGGGCGTCCCTTAGGCTAAGGCGGATACATTCGGACTTTTGGCGCGCAGACCTCTTTCGTATTATTGCAAATGTAAGTACCATGATAAGTCATACGGAGTCTCGTCGGCTGTCGGTCGACGGTTGTCAATTCGGGAGGATCGAGATGAAATCCCTTGCCTTGGCTTTCCTTGTGATAATAAGCGCGTTGCCGGTCTTGGCTCACTCGGACGAAGAGCATGATGATGACGATATAACCGCAGTTGAAGTTGGCGAAGTCGTCGTACCAGAACATCCTACGTATTACGAGCATGTCCGCCCCATTATTGAAGCCAGCTGCAACGCCTGCCACAGCGAGGGGCGGATCGCCGCCTACGCGCCTTTCAGCGATCCGGCTGATGTCGTCTGGCTAGCGGAAGATATTCGCTTCCATGTAGTGAACGGCATCATGCCGCCCTGGATGCCCTCGCGCGAGAACCTGCCGCTGAAGCATGACCGCAGCCTCTCCGATTACGAAATCGCAACGATAGCCGCCTGGGCTGATGCCGGCGCGGCCTTGGGCGATCCACACGATTATGCGCCTGCGCCAACTGAGGGCGTCGACTTGGTCGAGATTCGCGCCGACCTGACACTGCAGCTGGCCGAGCCCTTTGTACCCGCCGAAGACGTTCTCGACGATTACCGCTGCTTCGCCTTCCCGCTGGAAATCGAGGCGCCGCAGTTTATCACCGGCTACGAATTCATGTCCGATGTGGCGGAGATGGCGCATCACGGCATCGTCTACCTCCTGGACGTTGAAGTCGAATCGGAAATCCATTCCAAAGACGACGCCGATGAAGGGCCGGGCTGGTCATGCTACGGCGGCACGGGCTTGTCGAAGAGCGGAAGCATAGTCGCCACCTGGACGCCGGGCACCTTCGCTACCCAATTCCCGCCGGGCGCCGGCTATCTGATCGAGCCCGGCCAGATCATCGTGTTGCAGATGCACTACAATCTGTGGACGACGCGACAGCCCGATCAGCCGCGCGTAAATCTCCAGTTGGAGGACGCTGACGCCGGACTGGACGAACTCTGGACCATTCCCTTGAATGCGCCGGTGGAGATTCCCTGCCCCAGCGGCGTCGAGGGACCGCAATGCGAGCGCGAAAACGCCCTCCAGCGCATCGCCGAGTTATACGGCGAGGAATTGAGCGAATTGCCCGACCGCCGTCTGGAACGCTGCCGGCAGTCGCTAGACGACTACGCTGACAATACCGGCGAAAACGCCCGCACTTTCTGCGACTACCCGTCGCCCTTCTTCGAGCCCTTGACCGTCTACGGCGTGCTGGGCCACATGCATGAGCTGGGGCGCAGCTTCCGCATGGAGCTGAACCCCGATGGCGACGAGTCGCTGCTGCTGCTGGATATTCCGCGCTGGGATTTCCACTGGCAGGATAGCTACCAATTCGTCGAACCGGTGACGATCGACTTCGGCGATGTCCTGCGCATGTCCTGTACTTGGGACAATTCGCTGTCCGAGGACCCGCGCTATGTCGTATGGGGCGAGGGCACCAGCGACGAGATGTGTTTCGGCACGGTGATGGCGCTGAAACAGTAGCGTCTCAGTTCTGGAACAGGTTCATCATGTAATCGGTTGAGATGCCTTGCGACTCGAGGTGGGTCTTGAGCTTGCGGCGGGCGTCGTGGATGAGCTTGTAGAGCGCGTTGCGGTTGGTGCCCATGCGCTCGGCCAGCACATCCATAGGTATGCCCTTCAGCGCCACGGCCACCAGCGCTTGATACTGGCGCTCAGTCAATGCCTCTTGCAACGCTGATTCGATTCGCTCCAGCACGTCATCACGCTCGGCGACCTTTTCCGGCGTCGGCGAGGCGGGCCCCGCCAGCCGCGTCGAACCGGGCAGCAAATCGCCGTCAGCGGTCAATTCGTCCAGGCTGAAGTCGCGGTAGCGGGCGCGCCGCAAGTCGCTGATCGTCAGGCGAATGGCGATCTTATTGGCCCAGGTGGTAAAGCGACTCTCGCCGCGGAAGTTGGCCAGATTAGCCATGACCCGCAGCGTGGCGTCTTGCGCCATATCTTCCGCCATCTGCGTCAACTCTTGCGCCGCCAATCCGCGCAAATCGCTGCGATCCTGGCTGAGGTAGAAATAAATGCCGCGCTGTAGCCGCCGGCGCAAATCCGCCAGCGCCTCGGCTTGCGCTTCACCGCCCTCTTCTGCCAGGGCGGCAATCCATTCTTCGTTGCTGCGGTCGGCCATTGACGCGTCTTCAATCTTTCAGCTGAAGCGGTGAAGTCCACTTCTAATGATACAGGAAGCAGTAAGAATAATCAGCGATAAGCTGTTTAAGATAGGGTGAAGCCTGACGCGGAAGCAGAACGCGGCAAATCGGCTTCGCGCCGCTTTGGTCACGCCAATTTATCACCTTTTATCCACCTACAGAGTCATTGATAATGAGGCGGGATATGCAACCGCTGACTGACTATCGAATGGAGCTCGCTAGATGAACAATCGGCCAGAACCCCCGCGGCACGTCACAGAGGGTGGCAAGGATGGCAAGAAAAACAGCGACGGCGGCAAGTCGCCATTTGGCAATCGCAATGCCCAGCGAATCTGGATCGTACTCGGCATCGTTGTGCTGGCCCTGGCGCTGTTGGTGTTGAACGGGCGCGCTGCCACACAATTTGACAATAGCTGGCCTATGAACCGCCTGCTGGACGACGTCCGCCAGGGGCGCGTCGAGCGTATCGTCGAGCGTGGCGGCGGGCGCGAGCTCATCGTCACGTACACCGACAATACCAAGGAAACGGTCTACAAGAACCCGTCGGCCGACTTCTACTCGCAGCTGGAAGCGCTGGGCGAAACGGGCGTCGACTACTATTTTGAGCCGGCCGACGATACGCCGCAGATCATATTCCAGATTCTCATCGGCATCGTGCCGATATTGATCATCGTATGGTTCCTTTGGCGCATGATGCGCTCGATGCGCGCCGGCCAAGACCAGGCCATGAGCTTCGGCCGCAGCAAGCCGCGCGTATCCCGCGACATGGAAAGGCCGCAGGTGACATTCAAAGATGTCGCCGGCGCCGAAGAAGCCAAAGAGGATCTCAAAGAAATCGTTGAATTTCTAAAGGAACCGGAGAAATTTATCCGGCTGGGCGCGCGAGTGCCAAAGGGCGTGCTGATGGTGGGGCCGCCGGGCACGGGCAAGACCCTGATGGCCCGCGCGGTGGCGGGTGAAGCCGGCGTGCCCTTTTTCAGCATATCCGGCTCGGAATTCGTGGAGATGTTTGTCGGCGTCGGCGCCAGTCGCGTGCGCGACCTCTTTGAGCGCGCCAAGGCGGAATCGCCGGCCATCGTCTTCGTTGACGAAATCGACGCTGTCGGCCGGCATCGCGGCGCCGGATTGGGCGGCGGCCATGACGAACGCGAGCAGACGCTCAACCAGATCCTGGTGGAGATGGACGGTTTCGACAACGACACCAATATCATCATCATCGCCGCCACCAATCGCCCCGACATTCTTGACCCCGCCCTGCTGCGCCCCGGCCGATTCGACCGCAAAGTTGTGATGGACAATCCTGACGTCAAGGGACGGCAGGAAATCCTCAAAGTGCACTCGCGCGGCAAACCGCTGGCGGGCGATGTCGATGTGGAAGCCCTGGCCAAAATCACCGCCGGCTTTAGCGGCGCCGACCTGGAGAATCTGGTCAACGAAGCCGCGATTCTAGCAGCGCGCCGCAACAAAAAGTCGCTCGGCATGAGTGAAATGCAGGAGGCGATGGAGCGCGTGGTCATGGGGCCGGAACGCCGCAGCCGCGTCATCACGCCGGAGGAGAAAGAGAAGGTCGCCTATCACGAAGCGGGCCACGCCCTGCTCTTCCACTTGCTGGACAATACCAGCCCGGTGCACAAGATCACCATCGTCTCACGCGGGCGCGCCGGTGGCTACGTCATGCCGCTGCCCGATGGCGATGACATGCTCATTACGCGCGATAAATTCGAGGACGATATCGTGGCGGCCATGGGCGGGCGCGCAGCTGAAGAGATCATCTACAAGCAGTTCACCACCGGCGCCAGCAATGACCTGCAACAGGCGACGCGCATGGCGCGGGCTATGGTGACGCAATTCGGCATGAGCGATCTGCTCGGGCCGCGCTCATACGGCAACGGCAGCGGCGCGGTCTTCCTGGGGCGCGAGATCAGCGAGCAGCGCGACTACAGCGAGCACTACGCTCAGCAGATCGACGATGAGGTCAAGCGCATCTTGCAGTCGGCGTACGAGCGCGCCAAAAACCTGCTGACCGAGCAACGCGGCAAAATGGAAGAACTGGTCGAGATTCTCATCGAGCGCGAGACGCTCAACGCTGAGGAGTTCGTCGCGATTGTGGATGGTCCGGCGGCTGCGTGATTCGCAATGTAGCGCATGTTTCTTGGGGCGGGCTAGATGGCTCGCCCTTTTCGGTATGCCGCACACTTCCACCCGATTGGACGGATTGATAGAATCTGCACTTGGCTTACATGTCGTATGCAAGACATTATCTGCATTGCAGGATGGACGGGAGCACGAGTTGGCGCAGCGCTTTATCAAGAAAGATGAGTTTGAATATGATGTCTTTCTTTCTCATGCCTCTGAAGACAAAGACAATGTAGCTCGGCCTCTAACGTTAAATCTGCAAGCGCTTGGCCTTAGCGTATGGTACGACGAAACAGAGTTGCGTATCGGTGACAATCTCGTAGCAACACTGAGCGCAGGCATCAAGGCCAGTCGATTCGGAATCCTGATTTTATCTAAGGCGTTTTTTGCCAAACGCTGGACCATGCATGAACTGGACATGCTAGAAAACTTGTGGGTTACGGAGAATCGCGTTCTGTTCCCGATTTGGCATAATATCACAGTGGAAGAAATTAAATCCTACCGCGCCTCGCTGGCCAATATCGTCGCGAGAAGAACCGAAACATTCACTGTGGAGGAAATAGCTGACGAAATACATCAAGTCATTACGGCATTGCCTATGCAACAAGGGCGAACTGGGGAACGGTAAGGCGACAAGATCTGGCCGCGCTTCCCTTTTCATGGCTAGACAGGAAGTGTGCTATAATTCTTGGAAGGCACTGAGCGGATAGGATTCGGTTAATGCAATTCATAAAGCACGAATTAGGAGAAATGTCTGGCGGCGAGATCGTTGAGGTCACACTTACCAACGCTGCGTATGTCCGACTGATGGACAGTGCCAACTTTCGTAATTATCGTTCCGGTCAACGTCACAAGTCTTATGGTGGACACTTTGAATCTACACCGGTACGGCTCGAGATTCCCAACTCCGGGTATTGGTTCGTAGCTGTTGACCTCGCTGGCTACGCTGGTAAAGTCGGCTCGTCTGCGCGCATTCTGTCCGAAGAAGCGGTGTCCGGCTAAGTAGTAAAGTCTTCATGATCGCTCGAAGCGGCTTGCCCCGCAGCACAGTCTAAGTAACTTCAGCGCGAATAAAAAACTAAAACGGGGGCGACCAGATTAGTTGCCCCTTCAATTTCCACATGGTAAACACAGCCGAACTGGCGTCCCCTTACGTCACCCGATGGCAACTCACATAGTGATCCGGGCGCACCTCAATTAGTGGCGGATCGGGCTCCTGATAGCAGAGGTCGAAAACCACCGGGCAGCGCGTATTAAAATTGCAGCCGGTGGGCGGATTGGCCGGGTTGGGCAAGTCGCCGGCGATGATGATGCGCTGACGATTGTCCTCCACCACGGGATCGGGCACCGGCACAGCCGATAGCAGGGCCTGCGTATAAGGATGCTGCGGATTTTCGTAAACTTCGTCAACCGGCCCAAGCTCGACAATTTTGCCCAGGTACATCACAGCGACGCGGTCACAGATGTGGCGCACCATGCTGAGGTCGTGCGCGATAAACAGATAGGTCAAATTGAGCTCGTCTTGCAGCTCTTCCATCAAGTTGACCACCTGCGCCTGAATCGAAACATCAAGCGCCGAAATCGGCTCGTCGGCCACGATAAAGCTGGGCTGCAAAGCCAGCGCGCGGGCGATGCCGATACGCTGCCGCTGACCGCCGGAAAATTCGTGCGGGTAGCGGTTGATGAAATAGGGATTGAGCCCCACACGCTCCATCAGCTGCTCCACATACTGCTGCCGCTCCTGTTTGTTGGCGTACATCTTGTGGATTTGCAGCGGCTCGCTAACGATGCTGCCGACCGTCATGCGCGGGTTCAGTGAAGCGAAGGGGTCCTGAAAGATAATCTGCATGCGTCGGCGCATCTGCCGCAGGTCATTGCCGGCCATCGTCGACAACTCCTGGCCCTCAAACTTGACGCTGCCTTCCGTCGGGCGGTAGAGCTGCAGGATCGTACGGCCGGTCGTGCTCTTGCCACAGCCGGATTCACCCACCAGACCGAGCGTTTCGCCGCGGACCACGTTGAAGCTGATGCCGTCAACCGCGCGCACCGCCCCAACTTGGCGTTGAAAAACGATGCCTGACGAAATCGGAAAGTGTTTTTTTAGATTGCTGACCTCGAGGATGTAATCGTCCCCATCATGTGTTTTGCGCTCTTCAGCGACCATGGCTGGACTAGACATTTTCTGCTACCCCCTCGCGGATATCGGCCCAACAGGACATGATGTGCGCCTCTGCTCCATTGGCATCGGGGACGGTCTCCAGCGGCGGTCTCTCGTCCCAGCATTTCGCCAACTGTAATTCCTCGCGAACATCGCAACGCGGCGCAAAAGGACAACCAACCGGCTCGTTGCGCATGTCCGGCGGCGACCCTTCGATTTGCGTCAGTTTTTCTTCGCCGCTGGAATCCAGCCGCGGCAATGACCCCAGCAAACCCACCGTGTACGGATGTCGACTGTCGCGGAAAACCTCGTGAGACGAGCCGGATTCCATAATTCGGCCACCGTACATCACCTGGATGCGATCGGCGATGCCCGCCACCACGCCCAAATCATGCGTGATCCAAATCATCGCCATATTGAATTCGTCTTTTAGCTGTTTGACCAGCTCGATGATCTGCGCCTGAATCGTCACATCAAGCGCGGTAGTCGGCTCGTCAGCAATCAGCAGCTTGGGATTGCAGGACAAGCCCATCGCGATCATAACGCGCTGCCGCATGCCGCCCGAAAATTGATGCGGATAATCATCCAGCCTCCGGTAAGCGTCGGGAATGCCAACCAAATCCAGCAGGTCCGCCGCCCGTTTGCGCGATTGCGTGTTATTCATGCCTTCATGCAATTTTAGCGATTCGGTGATCTGCGTGCCGATAGTCAGCACCGGATTCAGCGAGGTCATCGGGTCCTGGAAAATCATAGCGATTTCTTTACCGCGAATGAGACGCATCTGATCCGGCTTGAGGGTCAACAAGTCGCGACCTTCAAATACGACCGTGCCGGACTCGACCTTGCCGGGCGGGCTGGGTATCAAGCCCATCAGCGCGAGGCAACTGACGCTCTTGCCGCTGCCGCTCTCGCCCACAATGCCAAGCGTCTCACCTTCTTCAAGATCAAAAGACACGCCGTTCACGGCATAGACGGTACCTTCTTGTGTATAAAACCTGACGACAAGGTCTTTGACCTCAAGTAAAGTGCTCAAGGCGTTACCCTCCTTAACAAATCAAACTCGCTATCCGATAGAAGTGTGCAATAGTGAGTTTTCAGGACGAATGCGAGCATGTAATAATCGCCTAATCATATTGGGCTCCGCAGGCGCCAGTCGAACTCGTAATTCGGACGCGCAAACGCAATTGCGCGAGATCGCGATCGGGCAGACGAAACCCCGCTGGCACAATATTACCAGTAAAGCAGCCACAATACCAATTTTGGGCCGCATGCCTGTAAATCTTCTCTACTTGATGCCAGTCCGCGCGATGCCTTCTATGAAATAGCGCTGGAAAGCGAGGAACATGATCAAGATGGGAACGATAGAAACGACCACCATCGATATGACCGCGGGGAAGTCGGTGAAGTAATAGCCTCGCATGTAGTTGATGCCCAGCTGCACGGTATACATCTCCTGCCGGGTAAGGGCGACCAGGGGCCAGGCGAAGGCGTTCCAGCGCGCGGAGAAACCGAGAATGACCAGGACGGCGATCGCTGGTTTCGCCAAGGGTACAACGACGCGCGTAAAGATCGTGAATTCGCCGGCGCCATCCAGGCGCGCCGCCTCCAGCAATTCGTCCGGAATCTCCAGCATAAATTGCCGGGCGAAGAACAAGCCGAAGATATCGGCCATGTGCGGGCCGATGACGCTCCAGTGCGTATTTGCCCAACCCATCCGGGCCACCAGCAAGAATCGCGGCAGCAGTAGCACCTGCAGAGGAATCATCAAGGTGCTCAGAATCAGCAAGAACAGAAGATTTCGCCCGCGGAACTGGTATTTGGCGAAGGCGAATCCGGACATTAGGCCGAAGAGCGTCAAGCCGGCGACGGACGTGACCACGATGATCAAGGTATTGCCGTACCAGCGCGGCCAGGGGGAGTTATTCCAGCCGTTGATGTAGTTGTCAAAGATGATTTGCGGCGGCGCCAAAATCAACTCGCGCGAGTATGCGTCTTCGCGCGTCATGAGGGTGGTCGCCAGCATCCAGTACAGGGGGAATACGATAATGAGCGCGCCCGCCGCCAGCGCCAGCCAGACGCCGAAAGTCGTGAGCCGTTCTTTCGCCTGCAGGCTCAACCGGTCAGGCGTTGGCGCAGCCGAAATCGCCGATTCCGCCACTAGCTGATCCTCCCGCCTTCGTTGGAAATACGCCACTGAATAAGTGTAATTGTCATAATGATGGCCATGAAGACAATCCCGATGGCGCTGGCATAGCCAACGCTCTGCGTTTGAAATGCCGAGTTATATATGAAAACAGTTAGGACGGTGGTGGCGTAACCGGGGCCGCCATTTGTCAGCACGAATACGAGATCGAAAACCTCAAAGGAATAAATGATGTTCAGCACGACCAACAGGAATGTGGTCGGTTTCAACAAGGGGAACGTAATATGGCGGAACTGCTGCCAGCGCGAGGCCCCGTCGACTCTCGCCGCCTCCACCAAATCGGGCGGTATCGACTGCAGACCGGCCAGGTAGATGAGCATGCAAAAGCCGAGACGGACCCATATCGTTACGATAATCACCGTCATCATCGCGGTATGGCGGTTGGTCAACCATTGAACTTTTTTCATGCCAAGTTCGACAAGCACCTTGTTAAGCACGCCGAAAGTATCGCCGAAGATCCAACCGGCTGTCGTGGCCGTTGCCACCGCTGATATGACGAAGGGCAAAAAATAGACCGCCCGCAAGACCGCGCGCCCGGGCAACTGTGGTCGGTTCAAGCCCAGGGCAGCCAGCAGCCCAAAAGCCATGCTCAAGGGCACGACGCCGAGCGTGAAGTTGACAGTATTCTGCAGGGAGGTCCAAAAGATTGGATCTTCCAGCAGGCGCAGGTAATTCCTTAGGCCTCTGAACTCCGGCTCGCTTATGCCGTTCCACTTGAAGAAACTGATGACCGCCGAATAGGCGATGGGGAACAGGACAAAAACAAGAAAAATTGCAAGCGTCGGCGTAATGAACAAATATGGCACGACCTTGCGCTGATTGAGGCTCCACCAATCGCGCCATTTGCGCGCAGATTCCGCCCCTAGCGTTTCGGGATTCGTCGCAACCAAGGCTAGTGTCCTTTGACCGAAAGAGCGGGGACCCAGCGAGTGGGCCCCCGACGAGGTCTGCTTCTATTCTTCAGCCAGCAGCGCGTTAATCTTGTCGTGGATATTCTGCGCTGTCTGCTCAGCCGATTGACCGGCGACAAAGGCCAGATCCGTCTCGTCCTGAATGATGTTCTGGATGGCGGGGAATGACGGCAGTCCCTGAACCGCCGCATGATGCGCATCCACCGTCTCCGCCACTTCGGCGAAGAGCAGCATCATGTCGTTGAACTCGGGATAGCTAAGCCCTTCCAGCGATGAGTAGCGCACCGGATTGAAGAATGCCTGCTCGGCAAAGTACTTCATATTCTCGGTGTTGGTGATGAACTTGACGAACTCGGCCGCTACTTCAGGATTGTCGCTATCACGCGTGACGGCGAAGCCATTCCCGCCAAGATCGGCATCGACCCCGTTTTCCGTGCAGGGCAGATAAGTTATGTCCCAGCGCTGGCTGACCATGTTCTCGCGCAGATTCGGCAGGTGCCAGCTGCCCGAGATGAAGAAGGCGATGGTCCCGTTGATGAACAACTCGTCGGCGCGTTCGGACAGCTTCATCGAGGTGCTGAAGGGCGCCAATCCATCGTCATACCAGGACTTGGTCCAGGCAATTGTCTCGATAGCCGCCTCGGAATCCATAGCGGATTCACTCAGGTCGTCAGTCAAGACCTGTCCCCCGTTGCCATAGAGGAAGAGCATCCAGCGCTTGCCGTTCCAAAGCGCGGCATGGCCGAAGTCGGCATCGCTGTTGTCCATGGCGTGGCGGGACATGTCCGAGAATTCTTCCCAGGACCAGCAATCGTCCATCGAGGTCGGGACGATGATGCCGGCCTGCTCAATGTAATCGACATTGTAAAAGAGCGCGTGCGTGTCGGTCATGAAGGGGATGCCAAAGGGAACGCCATCAACCGAAGCGATCGTCCAGGCGGCTGGGAAGAAGTCCTCGGAGAAGCCTTCCTCCAGGTAGGGCGACAAGTCAATCGTACCGCCAGCATGGGCGTAAAAGGCGAAGTCGCCGCGGAATCCGGCGCGCACGACATCTGGCGCCGTACCGGCTGCCAACTCTACGATGGTCTGATCGCGATAGCCCTGGCCAGGCCGCTCGAGTAGGGTCACGTCAACGTCGGGGTGCAGTTCTTCAAAGGCGACGATCATGTGGTTGAACATCTGCAATTCGGTGGTATTGCCCCAGGTGGCAAAGGTGATTTCGGTGGCGTCCTGCGCCAATGAGCCGGGCAGCATCAAGGCAAGCAGGGCAACTACCAGCAAGAACTTAGGTAACTTCCGCATTCCAATCTCTCCTATATTGAGTCAGTAAACAGGAACTCAGTCGACGCACTGTACCGGCAGCCGCGCCAACACGCCGTGAAAGGCGGTCGCCTCAGAGCGCCACTACTTTTACCTTATCGCCCGTGGGAAGTCAAATCAGGCTTGCGCTAGGTCGGGCAGCGCCTGCCGTCCCTCCGCGCGATACCAACGTATTGTTTCGCGCAAGCCGGCACGGAAATCGGTCTGCGAGATGAAGCCAAATTCTCGCTGCGCGCGGCTGACATCCAGCTTGCGCCGGGGCTGCCCGTTGGGTTTGCTGGTATCCCACCGTAACTCGCCCGTAAATCCAACTTCGTCGGCGATGATCTCGACCAGGTCGCGGATGCTGATTTCGAAGGCGCTGCCCAGGTTGACCGGATCGGCCCCATCATAGCGCTCGGCCGCCAGCACGATGCCCTCGGCGGCGTCGCGCACAAAGAGGAATTCGCGGGTGGGCGAACCGTCGCCGAACAAGGTCACTTCGCCGGCGCCGCTCTCCTGCGCATCCACCATCTTGCGGACGACCGCCGGGATGACGTGCGACGACTTCAAGTCGAATTTGTCGTGCGGGCCGTATAAGTTGACCGGCAGCAAGTGGATCGCATTGTAGCCATATTCCTGCCGATAGGCCTGGCTCTGCACCAGCAGCATCTTCTTCGCCAAGCCGTAGGGCGCGTTCGTCTCTTCCGGGTATCCCGACCAGAGATCGCTTTCACTGAAGGGTATCGACGCGAATTTGGGGTAGCTGCAAACTGTGCCGATGCCGACGAATTTGGCCACGCCGGCCCGCCGCGCATACTCCAACATCAGGACGCCCATCATCAGGTTCTCGTAGAAAAACAGACCCGGATGCTCGCGGTTGATGCCGATGCCGCCGACATTGGCCGCCAGATGAATCACCATGGTCGCATCGGGATGATCGGCGTAAAGGCGCGCTACGGCTGCCTGCTCCCGCAGGTCGTATGCCGCGCGGCGCGGCACGATGATGCGCCGGGCCGAATCAGCGCGCAGCTTGTCCACCACGTGTCGTCCCAGGAAGCCGGCGCCGCCGGTCACAATTACTGACTGATTATCCCAGAAAGCCGAAGCCATGCTCGTTCCTCTCATTTTGCTGCCAGTATCATAGCAGAATTCAGCCGACGCCATCATGCCTTTACACGCTTCAATCCCATCTGTCTCAGCGCGGCGTCTGCGCATACACATTCGCGCCCCGCAGCGGTAAGATAAGCGCCGGTTGACATAGGGCGCATACTGAGAAAGGCAATCTCTTGGAACGGACACTAATCATCGTCAAGCCCGATGCGGTTCAGCGCGGCTTGACCGGCGAAATCATCAAACGATTTGAGCAGCGCGGCCTGAAAATAATCGGCATGAAGCTGCTGCAAGTGAGCCGAGATCTGGCTGAGAAACACTACGATGTACACCGCGAGCGCCCGTTCTTCACCGGGCTGGTCGACTACATTATATCGGCGCCGGTGGTGGTGATAGCGCTGGAAGGCACTGACGCCATCGTGGCGGCACGCGCGACTATCGGCGCCACCAAGCCCTCCGAGGCGGCCGCCGGCACCATCCGCGGCGACTATGGGCTGGAGATCGGGCGCAACCTGGTGCATGGCTCTGATAGCGTGGAGAATGGCGAGATCGAGATCGCCAACTTCTTTACGGAAGCGGAGCTGTGCGGCGGCTGGCCGCGGGATGTGGATGGCTGGGTCTTTGAGTAGTTCATCTCTCCCGTAAATGCTCTCGTCTATTCTGCTTGACAGTCCTGTTTCACGGGGTTACAGTCGACATCATGTTAGGCGGAGCGATATTTCATGGCATCTGAACGCATGCCCGTTACGCCGGAAGTCATAACTTGGGCGAGGGAACGGCTGGGGTACGCACCTGAGGCGTTGGCGCAGAAACGTCCGGAATTCAAAAAGGTCACCGAGTGGGAAAGCGGTGAATTGATGCCCACGTATCGGCAGTTGGAATCACTCGCGAAGGTTCTTTCGGTACCTGTAGCAGTATTCTTTTTTCCCGAACCGCCTGACGTGCCTCGAATAGAAGAGACGTTTCGCACCTTAAGTACCGAGCAGTTTGCTGAAATCCCGCCCAGTGTCCGCGTACTACTGCATAAGGCGCGCGCATTTCAAATCGGACTAGCCGAATTGAATGATGGGCGAAACCCGACCCTCCAAATTGTGACTAGAGACCTGAGCTTCAGTGTGAACGACCCTGTCTCATCTATGGCTAGGCAGGTACGCGAGTTTCTAGGAGTGAGCCTTGCTGATCAGTTCAGTTGGCCTGACGCTAGCACCGCGCTGAAAGTATGGAGGAGTGCACTTTATGACGTTGGCGTCACAGTTTTCAAAGACGCCTTTCGCGATGAGGGCTATAGTGGATTCAGTCTCTACGATGAAGAGTTTCCAATCATCTACTTGAACAACTCAAATGCAAAAGCGAGGCAAATTTTTACGGTCTTCTACGAATTATCACATCTACTCTTTCATATAAGCGGTATAGACAAAGACGCAGCGTTTCGTGAACCCTTCCCGGCCGACAAGCATCGAATGGAGAAAACTTGTAATTGCTTGGCGTCAGCCATTCTGGTGCCTGAAGAAGCCTTGAACGAGGAAATCACATCCTCTGCAGCTGATGTGTCTTTGGCGGAGGAACTCGCCCGTAAGTTCTGCGTAAGTAGAGAGGTGATATTCCGCCGATTTCGAGACCTTGGCCTCGTTACAGACGTAGAACTCACAGACGCGAAGCAACAATGGGATCGCCAGCCTGTACGTCACAAAGCGGGCGTTGGCGGGAACTACTATCGCACCAAAATCGCGTATCTAGGTGAAGAGTATATTAGCTTGGCATTCAAGCGTTACTATCAGGATCGTATCGACGAAGAGGAACTCGCGGACTATTTGGCAATAAAACCCAAGCACATTGACCAATTGGAAGACACCCTGCTTGAGGTTTCTAAGTGAGATATGTGATTGACACGAGTAGCTGGCAGCAGTTATTCGGCTGCTACGGACAAGAACGATTTCCGACCCTTTGGATTCAATTTGGAGAATTAGTTGCTGGCGGTGCAATTACCTCAATAAAACACGTCTTGCGAGAAATCGAAAATAGAGATAAGAACAATGGTGAACTAGAATGGGCAAATGCGCACCTAGACTTGTTTCATGCGGTGAGCGAGAAAGAGTCGCAGTTTCTTCGGGAGCTATATGCAGTTCCACGTTTTCGGCATGTCGTTCCCACCGAAGTCAGAGATGACGATACGGACGAGGAGCAGGACGAGGATTGGGATTCCGATGCGGATCCCTTTTTGATCGCACGAGCCAAGAATATTGACGGAATGGTCATTACGCAAGAACGAGAGCGCGGCAACAGAGTGCGCATTCCGACCATATGCAGTTATTTCGACATCAAATGTGGAACGTTTGACGATCTTATGGCCGCGGAAGGCTGGTCATTTTGAGCTGTCGCAAGCTCATTTGAAACACTATGGACGCTCTTGTAGACGAGCTGGAAGCTGACGCAACCACAGCATCGAAGGCAGAAGGTCGCCCCTCCCCCGCCGCGCTGATCCTACTCATCCTGCCGCTCTTCGGCATATTCGCCGCGCTGGTGATGCTGGCCCTGGACGCCCGCGCGCCGCAGCCAGCCACACCCACATTCGTCCCGGCGCCACCGCGCAGCGTGGTCAACTTCGCCGCGCCCAATTTCGAGCTGCCGCTGCTTGACGGCGTCACCCTGGTATCACCAGGTGATTACGCTGGACGGCCGCTTTTCCTCAACTTCTGGGCCACCTGGTGCGCCCCTTGTGTGCGTGAATTGCCGGCGCTGGAGGAATTCGTCGCCGAACACGCCGGCGACGACAAGGGACCCGCCCTGCTCACCATCAATCTGGGCGAACCCGCCGCGGTAATCAGCAGCTTCCTGGACGAATTAGGCATTTCGAATCTGCCGGTCGCCATGGATATCAACCAGGTGGTCAAGCGCGACTATGGCGTACAGAATCTGCCTACCACCTTCGTCATAGACGGGGCGGGCGAAATTCGTTATATGAAGCTGGGCGAGATGACCAGCGAGGACATGGAAGCCTATCTTAACGCCTTGGAGCAAGCCGATACCTAGGCGCGAGGAGCGCTCGCATGCAAGTGGATCTGAAAGACAAAGTCGCCCTGGTGACCGGCTCGGCGCGCCGCGTCGGCAAGGTCATCGCGCTGGAATTGGCCAGGCAAGGCGTCAACATCCTGGTGCACTATCACCGCGCCGAAGCAGCCGAAATACGCGACACGTTGCAGGAGATCAAGTCTTTGGGCGTCGACGCCTGTGGCGTAGCCGCGGATATCAGTCAGGCTGAAGGTGTCGATAGTCTTTTTGAAGCGCTGCACGAACGCTTCGGGCGCCTGGACATTGTCGTGAATAACGCCTCGGTCTTTCAGCGCCGTGACCTGCTTGAGGTGTCTCTCGAAGACTGGGACCTGACCATGGCGGTGAATCTGCGCGCGCCCTTTTTGATTACGCAGCGGGCGGCGCGTCTCATGGCGGAGAACCCGATTTCAGGCGGCGTCATCGTCAATATCTGCGATCAAGGCGCCGATGGCCCCTGGAAGGCGCGCCCCCACCATGGCATCAGCAAGTCGGCGCTGTGGATGTTGACGCAAGTCAGCGCTCTGTCGCTTGGTCCCGCCATCCGCGTCAACGCCGTTGTGCCGGGCCCCATCATGAAACCCGCCGGGCGCGAGACGTCTGACCAAGCCTGGGCGCAGAAAGGCGAGCGCAGCGCTCTCCGCCGAACGGGCCAGCCGGAAGATCTTGCCCGCGCGGTGGTATTTCTTTGCCGCGAAGATTACATCACCGGCGAGCTGCTACATGTCAATGCGGGCGAGCATCTGCCCTAGCTCACATCGGCAGCCTTCTGACACGGCGGAAACCGGCGCCGTAAGCCGCATGGCCCATACCGATCACCACAAAAGCATTCGGATCGACATGCGAGACCTCTTCCTTAAGATCGCGCACCTGTGACCTGGCGATTGTCACGTAAAGCATGGTGCGTTCGATGCCGGTGTACTCGCCTTTGATGGTCCAGCTGGTGGCGCCTCGCTGCAAACTCGTAAAGATGCGCTGGGAAATTTCAGTGGGTTTGTCGGTGATGATCATGGCCGTGCGTATGACGCTGGGACCTTCCAGCACGTAGTCGGTGGCCAGGCCGGCGGTGAAGAGCGCTACGGCGGCGTAGAGCGCGCCCTCCCAGCCATAGACCAGGCCGGCGGCGATGATGATGAGCGTATCGGTGCAGAGAAAGGTCGTGCTCATGGGGAAGCCAAAACGCCGCTGCAATATCAGCGCCAGCGTCGAGGTGCCGCCAAATGTGGCGCCGGCCCGATAAACCAAGCCCACGCCGATGCCGCCGGTGATGCCGCCGAACAGCGCGTTCAGCATGCGCTCGTCGCTGATGCCTCCGTCCGGAACCAGCGGTCCCAGATTGTCAACCACGACTGAGAATATCAGAATGATCACGACGCTGCGCAGAATGACGCGGGCGCCATTCGGCAGCAACAGATACCCCAGCAGTTGAATCGGTATATTGAGTACAAATATCATCAGCCCGATCGGCGTGTCGAAGACTTCATTCAAGAGCGTCGAGGCCCCGGCCACGCCCGCCGGCGCGATATCCAGCGGCTGCAAGAAGACGATCAGCGACAAGGCGCCAATGACGATGCCCAAGCCGATAAGACTGTAACGAACGATCGTGTGGTGGATTTGCTCCAGCATGTGCCATCTCCCATCTGGACCCGCCGTCAGCCAGCGCGCGTCCACCTTCTCATTATAGGCGAGGGATCGGCAGTCGCGTGAGCCGGGGCAACGAGCATTGCCCGTGTGATACAGAATGCTATACTCAATATGCGTGAATTGACCCGTTTCATCTGAACACGACGGAGCCAACCGGCTATGCCATTAGTTGCCCATACGCCTTTGCCGAGCTTCGACCGCCTGCGGCAGCGCGGCCAGGAAGTGCTTACGTTATCCCGCGCCCTGACGCAGGACATCCGCGAATTGCATATCGGCTTGCTCAACATGATGCCGGATTCGGCGCTGGAAATCACCGAGCGGCAGTTCATGAGGCTGGTCGGCAACAGCAACCAGATCGCCCAATTCTACGTGCACGTATTCTCTGTGCCCGGGTTGCAGCGCAGCGCCGAAACGCGATCTTATATCGACCAGTACTACACAACTTTCGAGCAGGTCAAGCAAGACGGGCTGGACGCGCTAATCATCACCGGCGCCAACGTCGCCAACCCCAGCCTGGATCAAGAAGACTTCTGGCAGCCTTTGACCGAGGTCATCGAGTGGGCGCGCGAGCACGTCACCTCCACCATTTGCTCTTGCCTGTCGACCCATGCGCTGATGAAGTACTTCTACCAGATTGATCGCGTAAAGCGCGACAGGAAGAAATGGGGTGTCTTTGAGCATCGGGTGACGCAGCCGAATCATCCCCTGCTGCGCGAAATCAATACGCGCTTTGATGTGCCGCATTCGCGCTGGAATTCCATAACGCGCCAGCAGATTGAAGACGCCGGCCTTTCGGTACTCATCCAGAGCTTTGACGGCGAAGTTCACATGGCCGTCAGCCCCGACCAGCTGCGGATGGTCTACTTTCAAGGGCACCCGGAATACGATATCAACAGCTTGCTCAAAGAATACAAGCGCGACCTGCTGGGCTATTTTCACGGCCGGAATGCCCAACCGCCCTACCCGGAGAATTACTTCCCGATTGACGCGCGCGACCTGGCCGATCGCTACATCCGCCAAGCGCAATCAGCGCTGGAAAAGGGCCGCGAGCTTCCGGAGTTTCCCGAGGACGCATTCTTGCCCTGGCTGGACAATACCTGGGGCGATACCGCCAAAGCCATCTTCAATAATTGGCTGGGCTCGGTCTACCAACTGACAAATGTCGTCCGCCATGTTCCCTTTGCCGATTCTGTCGATCCCGACAATCCGCTGGGGATTCTGTAGTGCACGGCGCAAGTCCGTAAGCAAGATGGAAAAGAGACAAGGTGTCGCCTCTTCTAACAGCCGAAGACTACCTGCAATTCCCCCGCATTGAGCCGGACTTTCGCTATACCTACGGGAGTAATTCGCAGCAATTCGGCGAGCTGACGCTGCCGCGGACCACGCCGCCTCACCCGGTCGTCGTCCTGGTGCATGGCGGCGGCTACCGCGAGATCTACGACCTTAGCCCGATGGGAAGCCTGGCGGCGTCGCTGGCCGCTGATGGATTCGCCGTCTGGAACATCGAATACCGCCGGCAAGGCAACGGCGGCGAATTTCCGCAGATTTTCCTTGATGCGGCAGCTGCAGCCGACCACCTGCGGAAAATCGCGGACACGCATAACCTGAACCTGTATCAGGTCATCAGCATGGGACATTCGGCCGGCGGACATCTGGCATTTTGGCTGGCCGCTCGCCACCGTATCGAACGCTCAAGCCCGCTATATGTCGAGACGCCAGCAGCGGTCCACGGTGTTCTGGCGCTGGCGCCCTTCGCCGATATTGGACTGCTTGCGTCTGATGAGTCCGCGAGCGACGCCCTGCTGGCCGTCATGGGCGGTCGGCCGGCCGAGGCGCCCGCTAACTACCGCAATGGCTCCCCGGCTGAGCTTCTGCCGCTCGGCAAACCACAGACGATCATTGTCGGCAGCGAGGATGCAAGCATCTTGCCCAACGCGCGCGCCTACGTCGAAGCGGCAACCGCATTAGGCGACGAACCGCAACTCACTGTGCTGGCGGATGCGGGCCACTTCGAAGTCGTGTCTGTGCAGTCAAGGGCCTGGGACGAGGTTCGGCGCGCCCTGCTGAATCTGCGCGACCAAGTTGCGACATAATCCAAGTTGGGATACGATTATTCTTGTTTATAATCTGTTTTTCGCTAACTGAAAGTTGAAAATCATGTTCAAACGCTTGGCGCATGTTTGTATCGGCGCAGTTGACTTGGACGCGGCCGAGCGCTTTTACGTCGAAGACTTGGGCTTTGAAAAGGCATTTGAGTTTATCCGCGCCGGCCGGCGCATCGGCTTCTATATTAAGCTGGGAGAAACAACCTTCCTGGAAGTATTTGCGATAAGCGACGCCCCCGACAATGGCGACGCGCTCATCAAACATTTCTGTCTGGAAGTAGAAGACCTGGACGCCGTTATCAGTAGACTCAGCAATCGCGGCGTTGAGGTGTCAGCCAAGAAAATGGGCGCCGATAATGCCTGGCAAGCCTGGATCACTGACCCCAGCGGCGTCCGAATCGAGCTGATGCAGTATAGCGATACCAGCACACAATTTACCGGTCGTTCCGTAATCCTGGACTAGCTGAGCAATCGCAAAGAAGTCGGTCGACGCGCCATTTGCCGACGACAGTAACTTGCGCCCTTATGCTTAGTATGTAAAAGCATTTAGCATGAATCTTAACATTTCTCAAACCATTGATCCGGATTCATTGTCGCCGCACGATGAGTATTATGCGCGGACGGTCGTCGTGCCGATAAGCCGGCCGGACACAGCCGCCGAAATGCTGCGCATCGCCGGAGAAATGGTGCATCCCGTACATGGTCTGGTTATCGCCCTGGTCATTTCGCTGGGTGATGCCGAGCAGACCAACAGAGTCAGCGATCAAGTCAACCAGGTTATTGAAAGTTTCCGCAACACAGACGCCGGGCACCGGGTGGAACTGGTGACGGAGATTTCGGCCAGCATATCACGCGGAATCCTGGATGTGGCTCGCGAGCGCAATACGGATGTTATCCTGCTGGGCGTTCAGCGACCGACGCAGGGCCGAGTCAAGCTGGGCACAGTCGTCGAAAATGTGATCGCCGCTGCGCCTTGCGGCGTACTGATTTACCGAAGCGCGGTATCTGCCCACTTTGATCGCGTTGTCGTGCCGGTAGACGGCGGCTTGCCTTCCGTCGTCGCCATGAAACTCGGCGTCAGTTTCGCTTTACAGCACACCATTCCCCTGCGCCAAATGAGCGTCCAGTTCGATTATCACTATGATCCCGAGCACGAGGCGGCCATCAAGCGCTACGAAGAACATCTGCCGTGCAACAAGGACCTGATGCCAAAGGTCATCATCGGCCGAAATCCGGCGCCGGAAATCGTGCGCGACATGACCCCGGACGATCTGCTGGTAATGGGCTTCTCGCAGAAGACGGACTTTGAAAGACATATCATCAACGACTTGAGCAATCAACTGCTCAATTCCGCCCCGGGTCCGGTGATCATGATTTCACAGATTGAATGGCGCCGGGGCATCCGCGGCGCCTTTGAGCACGGCATCGCGCGCCTCAACCCGCAGTTGACCCTGGTTGAGCAAAACGAACTCATTTGGAGCGCGCAGAAGAACGCCAGCAGCAACATCGACTACATCGTCATGATTGTGCTTTCGGCGGCGCTGGCCACCCTCGGCTTGCTGACCAACAGCGCCGCAGTGATCATCGGCGCCATGTTGGTCGCGCCGCTGATGTCGCCGCTGTCGAGCTTTTCAACCGGCATGGCGACCGGTATCTTGCACCTCACCCGCCGCGCCAGCCTGACACTCTTCGCCGGCGTGACCCTGGCTTTGCTCATCTCGATAGTGATGGGCGTCGTTTTGCCAATCGACACGCCGACCGATGAAATGCTGGCGAGGGGCAGTCCCAACCTCTTGGACGCCGCCATCGCGCTGGTATCGGGCTGGGTCGCGGCTTATGCCACTGCGCGCAAGGGCATCCCCGCCGCTTTGGCAGGCGTGGCGATCGCCGCCGCCTTGATGCCTCCGCTTTGCACCATCGGCCTGGGCATTGCGCTGCAGGATATTGATCTGGCCTTCGGCGCGAATCTGCTCTTCCTGGCCAATATCGCCTTTATCATTGCGGCGCAATATATCACCTTCTTGTGGATGGGAATGCACCCTACCGAAGATCGCGAAGGCGCTTCCCTGGCTCAGTCGCGCGCCTGGTGGTTGGTGCTCTTCGTCACCACGATCATCTTGCTGCTTGTATTCGCCAGATTGGGCACGCAGGCGGTCGACGAGGCGCATATCCGCGAGCGGCTGCAAGCCGAAGCCTTTCATGGCGCCATCGTCGTTGAGTACCAAGTCATCACTTCAGTGCCGCTTGAAGTGCTGCTAATCGTCCAGTCCGACCATCCGATCACGCCGGAAGAAGTTACGGCGGCCCAGCTGCTGATCGACGAGCTCTATCAGCAGAATGTCGACTTGACGGTCGTCGCTCGTCAGGTCATACTGCCGCTGGATCCCTTGGCCGAAGTGGCGAGCGCCGCGCTGCAAGAGAAGCTGCCGCGCGCAAGCATCAGCGATGTGACCGTAATTCGGGGCGAGGGCGTCCAGGTGCGGGCGAATGTTCTCGACTCGCAAGCGCCTTCCAATGCCGATCTTGAAGCTGCGCAAGCTGCGATCAGTTTGGCCGCGGATACAAGCGTCGACCTGATAATCGCCTTTCAACAGGCGATCCAGATCAACGGCTCCTTTACTGACGAAACCCCGGAGCCCTAACGAGATTGGTTCCAATTAGGTCAAGCGTCCGCGTCCAGCGCCCGTTGCAGCACGATATCGATTTCGTCGTCGCCCGTCGGCAGCCATTCAGCGCGAACTTCGGAACCCGCCTCGACCAGCAATGCTATGCTCGCCGGGAAATCACCATCGTCGCGCCAGCTATGATTCCGTCCGTAGAGGCAGGTGGTCAACGGCGTTCCATCGTAGTGGTTGAGCCAGGTCAGCGGCGGTTCGTCATCGGCCTCTAGCAGAGCGCGTATCACATCGGCGAAACCGTGAAAAGCGGCCGCATGCAGCGGCGTCATTTGGTCGTCATCGATAATGTGCAAGTCAAAACCGATCGCGGCCATCAGCTTGACGGAATCGACCTTATTAGTCCAGGCGGCGTGGATCAACTGGCGGCGGTCGCCGTCTTTCATTTGCGCTGCCATATTCGGATGCGCCGCGGCGATGGCCTTCGCCGATTCGGCATTGGCTTCCGCGCAGTGCGCCAGCAACTTGACATCAGGCGGGCTATGCTCCAGCAGTATGGCAAAGATGTCGTCGCGCCCGTATTCAAGCGCTGCCTGGTGCGGTGACAAACCGGCCGCGTTGAAGGTATAAACATATTGATGCGAGCCGTCAGCCGGCGGGACCAATTCGTAGCCGGCCTGATTGACGCGCGCGTGTATTGCCTTCGGATTTGCCTGCAAAGCCTTCGCGACCAAATCTCGCTCGCCCAGGATGACCGCGGCGAATATATCGACGATCGCGCCCCGCGCCGCCAGTTCACGCGCGGCGTCCAGGTTCCGCTCGCCCAGCATCCACTGCAAGGGCGTCGAGGCATGGTCAAGGTCGCGCGCTTCCAAATCAGCGCCCCGCTCCAGCAGCCAGTCCATCACTTCTGCGGCTCTGGCGTAGTGCAAAGGCGTCTTGCCGTCGCCGCCGCGCTGATTGACGATCGTCTTGTCGCGCGCGTAGGCTGTTTCCAGCCAATCCAGCCAGCCCTGCTCGGCCGCCGCGTGCGCCGTGATTTCCGCGCCGCGGTCGATAAGTTGTTGCGCAGCGTCCGGCGATGCGCCCTCGAGCAGGTGAAAGTCGCCCGCCCACCACTGTGATTTCGCCTTGATATCGGCGCCGTGCTTGAGCAGCACGTCCACTACATCAGCGCGCTCTTTGGCGATGATCAGCGCCGTGGAGCCGAACCAAAAGTGCGGATCGTCCAGCGTATCGCGCAGCTTGGGATGCGCCGACAGCAGCTCGTCGAGTTTCTCGGCATCGTGCGCGTAGACGAGCTGTTTGAATTGCGCCAGCTCATCGCCGAATTGCAATTCGTCAAGTTTCGTACGCAAGCGCAGCTCGCCCCAGCTCTGTACACCTTGCTCGCGGGCGATGACAGTCTGCGCTTGGCGAAGCGTCAACGGGAAAGCCGCCGCCTCTTCGCGAGCGCCGAACTTCACCTGCGGCAAATGTTCATGGACGCGGTCGATGGCTTCGCTTTGGCCTCGCACGAATTCCTGCAGCAAGTTTTCCGCGGCGCGCCTATGATCTTGGATGGTCTGCGACTCAGTCATTAGTAGCGTCCCCTGTCTCTTGGTCAAATACGGCTCGTCGCAGCACCGCCAGATCGACATTTCCGCCGCTGACCACCAGCGCGGTCGCCCGGCCGTCCGCGGGAACGATCTCGTGCAGCGCAGTCGCCACAGCCACAGCCCCGCCGCCTTCGACTACCCAGCCGGCCACTTCAAGCATATAGCGCATGGCCGCCGCCATCTGCCGCTCAGACGCCAGCACGATGTCATCCACGTAGCGACGACATATCGGCACGGTTATCGAGCCGGCTTCGATATCGCCCGAGAGCGCGTCCGCCAATGTATCCCAGACCTGCGGTAGCGCCGCCTCGTGGAAGACGTTGTACATGGCCGGCGCCGACTTCGCGTTGACACCCAAGACTTCGATAGCCGGGTTGAGCTGCTTGACCGCGGCCGCGATTCCGGCAATGAGCCCGCCCCCGCTGACCGGCACGACGATCCGCTCTACTTCCGGCAGCTGCTCCACAATCTCCAGCCCGATTGTGCCCGCGCCGGCGATTACGCCCGAATCGTTGTAGGGCGAAACCCACGTGCCGCCTTCAGCGACCCGCCGCAGAGCCTCGGCTTCCGCTTCGTCATAGTTGTCGCCGAAAACGACCGCCTCAGCGCCATAACGCTGAACGTTCTTGACCTTCTTCTTCGGGGTTGTCTTGGGCATCAAGATACTTGCCGAGGCGCCGGTCAGATGTGCGGCATAGGCGACGGCAGCGGCGTGATTGCCCGATGAGGCGGCGATAATGCCGCGTTCTCGCGCGTCTTCGGGCAACGAGAGGATGGCATTCAGCGCGCCGCGTACCTTGAAGGAGTGCGTCTGATTGCAGTTTTCCAGCTTGAGCCACATATTGCTGCCCAAGTCCGGCGCTGCTTCCAGCGCTGTCGGCTGCAGATGCGGTCGCAGCCGGTGCTGCGCGCGGACGATGTCACCCAGAGGCAAGTTCATCAGCGCCGCTTATACACCGATGCTGCGCAAGTAGTCGCGGTTGCGCTGCGCCGATTCCCGCGGGCTTCCCATGCCGGGCAATACGTCCTGCTCGACCACGATCCAACTGTCGTAGCCGATGTTCTCCAGCTCCTTGAGCACGCCGGGGAAATCGACATCGCCTTGGCCCAACTCGGGAAAGATGCCTTTGCCGACTGAGGTCGGCCCGTCCCATTCGTGAATCCGCGACTGCTCGTGCACCTTGGGGTCGCGGTCTTTGAAGTGGACGTACCAAATGCGATCCGCGAATTGTCGAATGCCAGCTATCGGATCGCCGCCGCCAAAAGACCAGTGACCGGTATCAAAGACCAGGCCCACGACCTTGTCATCGGTCATGTCCATCAAGCGCGCAGTCTCGTCCGGCGTTTCGATCCAAGTGCCGGTGTGGTGATGCAAGACCGAGCGCAAGCCGGTTTCGTCCATCACGCGGCGCGCGGCCTGGTCGGTACCCTGGGCGAACATCCGCCAGCCGTCCTCATCAAGGCTCATCTCCGGCGTGATCCGTCCCGAATTAAAGCTGCGCATGGGATTGGTGTAAGGGTCTGGGCCCAGCACAACCAGCGCCTCGCTACCGCCTACCGCGCCTAGCAGCTTGGCGGTGCGCACGCATTCATCAGCGCTTTCCTGATGCCGGTCCTTGTCCTGAAAATTGACATTGACCCAGGAGCCCAACATTCTTAAGCCGCGCCGGTCCAACTCCGCCCGCAATCTGTCGGGGTCAGTCGGCATAAAGCCCCAGTCGCCCAATTCTGTACCGGCATAGCCGGTTGAGGCGATCTCGTCCAAAACACGCGCGTAGTCAAAGCGTTCGCCCTCGATATTCTCGATAATGCCCCAGGAACAGGGCGCGTTCGCCACTTGTAACATTTTTCCTCCGCCGCCGTGGACAGCCTCGCCGCTGACCTTGTTATCACTGGATTCCTGCGCCAGAGTATAGCAGTTTTCCTTGTCGCGGCAAGCATGCCCGGCGCGCGCATCAATGTCGATTTCGCCCTTTGCGCCAAAATGCCGCGGGGCTACAATTCGGCGGATCACTCAGCTCGAATTCCACCTTGGAGTAGGATATTAGTTCTATGCGCCAATTCGATCACACGAAGCTTTTTCTGCCCGGACCCGTTGAAGTCCGCCGCGAAATCCTCGAGGCGCAGACGCAATGGATGATCGGCCACCGCACCAGCGAATTCGCCGACTTGTTCGCGCGCCTGCAAGACAAACTTAAGCGCGCCTTCTACACCGACAGCCGCGTCTATGTCAGCGGCTCCTCCGGCAGCGGCCTGTGGGAGGGCGCGGTACGTTGCGGCATTCGCGACGAGGGCCGCGTTCTGCACCTTACCGGTGGCGCCTTTAGCGAGCGCTGGGCGCAGATAAGCCGCGCCAACGGCAAAAATGTCGATTGCATTCAAGTCGACTGGGGCCGGGCGCATACCGCTGACATGGTCGCCGATGCCCTGTCCCGGCAGCGATATGACGCCGTCTGCGCCGTGCACAACGAGACCAGCACCGGCGTCACCAACCCCATTCAAGCGATCGGCGAGGTCGTCAATCAGCATGAGGACACGCTCTTCTTCGTCGATACTGTAAGCGGCTTCCTGGGCACGGAGCTGCGCGTTGACGACTGGGGCATCGACATCGCCCTGACCTCGAGCCAGAAAGCCTTCGCTCTGCCGCCCGGCATCGCTTTCGCCGCCGTCAGCGATCGCTTGCTGGAGCGCGCGGCGAGCATAAACAACCGCGGCTACTACTTTGATTTTCTGACGCTGGAGAAATCGCTGCTCAAGAACAATACGCCGTCGACGCCGCCGATAGCCTTGATGTACGCCGCCGACAGGCAGATGGACGCGATCCTGGCGGAAGGCATTGAAGCGCGTTGGGCGCGCCACAGAGACATGCGCGAAGCCACGCACGACTGGGCGCTGGAGCGTGGCTTCGGATTGTACGCGCAGGCGGGCTATCGCAGCGACACAGTGACTACCGTGGCCAATTCGCTTGGCATTGACGTCAACGCCATGGGCGCCTTCATGGAGAGCGAGGTCGGCTATGCCATGGACAAGGGCTACGGGGCGATCAAGGGGAAAACATTCCGCTTGCCGCACATGGGCGATGTGACCATGGACATGCTGCAGGAAGTCCTCAGCGGCATCGACGCCTTCATGGCGCGGCAGAATTGAGCAGGCAAATCCAATGACTTTTCATGTACTCGTACCCGACAACGTCCATCAGAAGGCGATCGACATCCTTGAGTCGAGCGCCGGGATTCGCGTCACAGCGCCCGGCAAGATGGAACGCGCCGCCCTGCTGGAAGCAGTCGTCGACGCCCACGCGCTGATCATCCGCAGCGGCGTGAGGGCTGATACCGAGTTGATCGCCAGCGCGCCGCAACTCAAGGCCATTGCCCGCGCCGGCGTCGGCGTTGACAATGTCGACCTGGAATCCGCGACCGCGCAAGGCGTCATCGTCATGAATACGCCGGGCGGCAATACCATCTCCACCGCCGAGCACAGTATCGGGCTGATGTTGGCGCTCTCTCGCCAGATTCCGCAGGGCCATCAGTCGCTGGCCGAGGGGCGCTGGGATCGCAAAGCTTTCACCGGCGTGGAGCTGAAGGGCAAGACCCTGGGCATCATCGGCTTGGGGCGCATCGGGCAAGCCATCGCCGCGCGCGCCCAAGCCTTTGAAATGCGCGTCATCGCCCACGACCCCTACCTGCCGCGGGATATCGCCGCTGCAATTGACGTGCCCCTGCTGGCGCTCGACGAGGTGTACGCCCGCTCGGATTACCTCTCGCTGCATGCCCTGGTCACGGACGAGACACGCGGCATGATCAACGCCGACTCCATCTCCAGGATGAAGCGAGGCATCCGTATCATCAATGCGGCTCGCGGCGCGCTGATCAACTCGGCTGATTTGGCGGCTGCGCTGCAAAGCGGTATCGTCGCCGGCGCCGCCCTGGATGTCTACGAGCAGGAGCCGCCGCCCGCCGACCATCCGCTGATTGGATTGCCGAATGTGGTGCACACGCCCCACCTGGCCGCCAGCACCTCCGATGCGCAGGTGACGGTCGCGCTTGAAGCGGCGCAGTTGATTGTCGATTATTTGGTCAATGGTGAGGCGGAAAACGTATGCAATCCGGACGCGCTGGAAAGCAAGCGCTTCTAGAAGGCAATCCCGCGATAGACTTGTTCGAGTGGGAGTTCACATTCCAGCATTGCCAGCGAAATGACTTCGCCAGGCTCGCTGAATGCCTGCCGCTGCCAGTCGCTATCGCCGCGCGTATACAGCTCGGCGCCGAGGCGGTGCTGATCGACGATGAGGCAGGCTTCAATAGAGGGCACGGAGAAGTAGTAGCCAAGCTTGTCCGAGCGATCGCGCGCAATGCTGGAGGGCGATGTCACTTCAAGCACGAAACAGGGATTCATCAAGTTATACTCGCTGGCGTCCCGAAAGGCGGGATTGCCGCGGATGATTGACAAGTCGGGATAGACATAGCGGGTCGGGCTGATTTGCACGCGCATGCCTTGGTTACGCAAGGCATATCGCGATAAATCGAGACCGTTGAAGAAGCCATAGATTACGTTCATTATGATTTGGCTGTGCTTATTACTGGCTCCCGTCATCTCAATGAGTTCTCCGTCGATGTACTCGTACCTGTGCTTCTGCTGCAATGCCCATTCAAAGTATTCGTCCACCGCCATCAGTTCTTTTGTCTGGATCGCCATATTCAACCTCAGCGCATCTCTTCTTACCAACATTATAGCGCGCTCCTTCCCTTGTGTCATCGACAGCCAGGTCAGCCGCGTTAGGGCCGCGCGGGACTGCCATCGGGCAGGCGCGTCTGCGTCCAGTCCTCGCCGCTGCCCAGGTGACGGTCGCGCTTGAAGCGGCGCAGTTGATTGTCGATTACTTGCTTGAGGGTAAGCCCGCGAACGTATGCAATCCGGACGCGCTGGAAGGCAGCCGCTGCTAGAAGGCAATCCCGCGATAAACTTGGTCGAGTGGGAGTTCACATTCCAGCATTGCCAGCGAAATGACATCGGCAGGCTCGCTGAATGCCTGACGCTGCCAGTCGCTATCGCCGCGCGTATACAGCTCGGCGCCGAGGCGGTGCTGATCGACGATGAGGCAGGCTTCAATAGACGGCACGGAGAAGTAGAAGCCAAGCTTGTCCGAGCGATCGCGCGCGATGCTGGAGGGCGATGTCACTTCCAGGACGAAACAGGGATTCTTCAAGTTATACTTGCTGGCGTCCCGAAAGACGGGATTGCCGCGGATGATTGACAAGTCTGGATAAACATAACGTGTGGGGCTGATTTGTACGCGCATGCCTTGGTTACGCAAGGCATATCGCGACAGATCGACCGCATTGCCTAATGTCAAGATTATGTTCATTATGATTTGGCTGTGCTCGTCGCTGACTCCCGGCATTTCTAGGAGATCTCCGTCGATGTACTCATACCTTTCTTCCTGACGCAGCTCCCATTCAAAGTATTCTTCCGCCGCCATCAGTTCTTTTGTCTGGATCGCCATATCCAACCTCAGCGCATCTCTTCTCACCAATATTATAGCGCGCTCCTTCCCTTGTGTCATCGACAGCCAGGTCAGCCGCGTTAGGGCCGCGCGGGGCTGCCATCGGGCAGGCGCGTCTGCGTCCAGTCCTCCACGATATCCCTACAAGGATACTGCGCCGCCAAGTCCTCGTCGATATCAATGCCCAGCCCCGGCTGGTCATTGGGATAAAGATAGCCGTCTTCTACAACCGGCAAGCCGGGGAAGATTGCGTAGTCTAGCTCCGAGGGTCGATACCATTCTTGCACGCCGAAATTGGGATGCCAGAGGTCCAGCTGCAAGTTAGCGGCGTGCCCCACAGGCGAGGTATCGCTGGGCCCGTGCCAGGCCGTGCGCACGCCGTTCATATCAGCGACGATGGCCACATTGCGCGCCGGCGTGATGCCGCCCATCTGACTGATGTGCATGCGTATGAAATCGATGAGGCGCTCCTGAATCAGCAGCTGCCACTCGTGCGGGTTGTTGAAGAGTTCGCCCATCGCCAGCGGCGTGGCGCATTGAGCGCGAATCATGCGGAACCAGTGGATATCCTCCGGCGCCAGCGCGTCCTCCAGGAAGAAGAGCTTGAACTGCTCAACATCCTTGGCGAATTCGACGGCGTGAATGGGCGCCAGGCGCTCGTGGATATCGTGCAGCAGCTCTATCTCTTCGCCGAGTTGCTCGCGCGCGTAAGCGATCATATCCAGCATCTGACGGCAATAATCGCGCGGGTCGAAGTAGGCGCCGGGCGGGGCGTTCTTGGGCTTGACGAGCCGGCTGCCCTTACCGCCGTAGCCGCCCATCTGCACACGAATGAAGCGATAACCCTGCTCCATACAGGCGCGCGCGCGATCCACGACTTCCTGCTTGTCGCGCCCGTCTGCGTGCACGTAAACCTGTGCCGCCTCGCGCGACTTTCCGCCCAGTAGATCACAGACGCTCATGCCGGCCCGCTTGCCCTTGATGTCCCAAAGCGCCTGGTCGACGCCGGAAATGGCGTTATTGAGCACGGGGCCGTTGCGCCAATAGCCGTGCACCATCGACATATTCCAGATCTCTTCGATGCGGTCGACATCGCGCCCCAGCAAGAACGGCTTCAGATGGCGTTCGATCGCAGTGGCTACAGCGAAGATGCGCTGCGTAAAGGTGGCGCAGCCCAAGCCGTAGAGTCCGGGCTCGGATGTGATCACTTTGACGATGCACAGGCGCGACTTTCCCGGCTGCGTCAGGATGACTTTGACGTCCTGGATGGTTATTGGATTTGGCATGGGTTCATTTAACCACAGAGGGCGCAGAGAGCACAGAGAAAACTACAGACCCAGCATGGCCCCGCGCCTCACGAATCCATCATGTCCGCCAGGGCTTAGACTGGCCTCTGTGGGCTGTCCCAGGACAGATTCTACTTGGAGTTGGAATCACAAGGCGGGTCGAGGTAGATGAGGTCAATCGAAGCGTCGGGCAGGGCGGCGCTGTCGTTGAGGACTTATAGGCAGTCTGCGGCGAAGAGTGTGCGGTTCATGTCATAGCAGGTTGTGGAGCGGGCGAGGAAGTAGCAGCGCAAAAGAAAACACCAAAAAGCAAAATCATAATTACAGCAAATGCAATTTGTGTTCCAATTATCCACATCACCAGTACACGAGTCTGGCGCTGAACATCGGCTTTAGTCGCTATGGGTGAAGGGGCTCGATTCACGACTGCCAGTCACTCCAAACTTTCCGCCCGTGGTATAGCATAAGTCAGGTGGATAACGTCATTGGCTATAGTGTGGGCGATTCACAGAATCGCCCCTACAATTCCTCTGTGCCCTCTGCGCCTCTGTGGTGAATTAAACCTGTACAGAGCTATCTACAACACCCGACAGCTATTCGTCAATTTGCCGATGCCTTCGATTTCCACGCTGACGACGCTGCCGTCGCCCAGGAATTCGGGCGGATTCATGGCTTTGCCCACGCCGCTCGGCGTACCGGTCAGAATCATATCGCCGGGATTCAGTGTGAATGCCCGCGACAAATGCGCTATCAAGAAACTGACCGAGAATATCATGTCTGCGGTTGAGCCATTCTGCTTTTCGATGCCATCGACCGTGGTCACGATACGCAGATTCTGCGGGTTGGGGATTTCATCGGCGGTGACGACCGCGGGCCCCAGCGGGCAGAAAGTGTCAAGCCCTTTGGCGCGCGTCCACTGTTTGTCGCGCGTCTGCAAGTCGCGCGCGGAGACATCGTTGGCGATGGTGTAGCCGAAGACGTAATCCAGCGCGTCCGCTTGTGGCACTCGGCGCGCCGTCTTGCCAATGATGACGGCCAGCTCGCCTTCCCAATCCACCTGCGACGTGAGCGCCGCCTCCCATTCAATGACATCGCCGTCGCCGATGACCGCGCTGGGCATGACGGCGAAGACCAGCGGCTCGGCCGGCACTTCGTTGTTCAGCTCGCGGGCGTGCTCGGCATAATTGCGGCCGATAGCCAGAATCTTGCCGGGGGTCAGCGGCGGCAGAATCGTCAGCTGATCCAGCGAATGGACGATGCCGGACTGCTCGGCCAGGACTCCATCGAGCAAAATTTCGCACAAGTCGGCACTGGCAAGCGCTGCTGCCTTATCGCCTTGAACCAGGCCGATACCCTCTCCATCGTCATGCCTATATCGAATCAGCTTCATTTCTCTGCCTGTCTCCCACTCAACCAAGTCGCGCTAGTCTAGCAAATCACACGACGCGCGACTAGCTGGCAACGCTCTCCGAGGGCGGCTGGATATCACGGCGATTCGAAGCGCCACCGCTCATCGCCTTTTGCAACTTCTGATAAAATGCACTTGTTGCATACTGGACACGATTCTTCGCGGAGACCCCGATTGAAGCATTTGAAGAATATCGCGCTGCTTTCGCTTGTGCTGATTCTTGCCGTCGCTTGTGGCGACACCGGCAACACGCCGAACGACGCGACATCGGCGCAGCGCCTGTTGCCCAATCTGGCCGCATACTCAGCCACGGATGTCGACACAACAATCGACGGTGCCTTCGCGGCCTTCGGCGGCGCGTCCTTGCTAAGCGGTCAAGTGGGTATTACGGCCGTGCTCGCCAAAGCGGAACAAATTCTGCAGTGTTTCCAGGATCGCGGCGCGCTGGCGGCCAAGTTTTACCGGCAGCTCGATTCGACCGTGACCGCGCCCAAGATTGGCGGGGCGCTGGTCCTCAATCAGTCGCGCATCAACCAGGAGGTCATCAATTGCATCCTGGGCGGGCAGGAGGGCAAGTCCAGCGCGCAGGCATTTGAAGTGGAGCCCTGCGCCAGCGCCGGCGCCTTTGAATACGAAGGCGACAATATAAGTTATGTCTATGTCGGCTCGCATCCGGATGTGTGCGAGGTTTTCCAGCTGCATTTTGACAATCTAGCGGGGACCCCTCCCCCATAAAGAGGGAGGGGCAAATGAATTAAGAGAGGTCTTCCATGACTGGATTTAATGGCTTGGGCATGCATTTGGGCAATCTGTCGCGGCTGTCGTCAGCGCAGTCGCGTTCGATCAGCGCGGAGAATTTCGACGGCGCCAAAGGCAGCGGCGGCATGGCGGACGATGGCACGGGCAGCCAGGCCGCGCGCGATCTGGGACATGGCTGGAAAGTCTCGCCTTCGGTGCGCATCGCGTCCGGCGAAACCTTTACTATGACCGATATCGCCGGACCCGGCGCCATACAGCAAATCTGGCTGACGCCCACCGGCAATTGGCGCTTCTGCATCCTGCGCATCTACTGGGACGACAACGAACAGCCCTCAGTCGAATGCCCCATTGGTGATTTCTTCGCCGTCGGCTGGGGCGAATACGCCCAAGTCACATCGCTGCCGATCTGCGTCAATCCCGGCAGCGCCTTCAATTCCTACTGGGAAATGCCCTTCCGCAAGCACTGCCGCATGACCATCAGCAATATCGCCGAAGAAGAGATGACGCTCTACTATCAGGTGAATTACACGCTGACAGATGTGCCGGAAGACGCCGCCTATTTCCACGCGCAATTCCGCCGCGTCAACCCCCTGCCCTACAAAGATGTCTACACCATCGTCGACGGCATCAGCGGACGCGGGCATTACGTCGGCACTTATATGGCTTGGGGCGCGAACAACAACGGCTGGTGGGGCGAGGGCGAGATCAAGTTCTACATGGACGGCGATGAGTACCCCACAATTTGCGGCACAGGCACCGAGGACTATTTCTGCGGCTCCTACAATTTTGATCCCAGCCCGCGGCATAACGAAGGCTACGTCGCCTACACCACGCCCTACGCCGGTTTCCACCAGGTCATACGCCCCGATGGCGCCTACAAGTCACAGCATCGTATGGGCATGTACCGTTGGCATATCATGGACCCCATCCGCTTTGAAAGCGACTTAAGCGTAACCATGCAAGCGCTGGGCTGGGGATACAACCGCCGCTACCTGCCGCTGCAAGACGATATCGCCTCGGTCGCCTATTGGTATCAGACGCTGCCGCAGGCGCCCTTCCCGGCTTTGCCCGAGCGCGATCAGCTGCAAATCATCTAGCGCGGCAAATCTCGTCGTAAAGCCGTTCATAGCTGGAAGCCGTCTTCTCCCAGCTGTATTGCGATTCGATTAACGCGCGCCCGCCCTTTGAAAGGCGCTCCCGCAGCGCCGAGTCGCCCAGCAGTTCAATCGTCTGCGCCGCGATGTCGTCGACTTCAGCGACCAGCGCTGACTCGCCGTCGCGGACATTGATGCCGTCCACGCTTAGCGGCGTCGCCGCCACCGGGATGCCCATCGCTAGGGCTTCCAACACTTTGTTTTTTAGGCCGGCGCCGATACGCAGCGGACAGACGAAGACTGTCGCTCGCGCCAAATACGTCGCCACATCCGGCACCCGCCCGGTGACTTCAATCTGGTCATTTGCCAGGTCGCGCAGCCAGCCCGGCGCATTGGCGCCAACCAACTGCAGACGCGCATCGGGCAGCGCCTGCCTAACTCGCGGCAGCACTTGATCCGTCAAGACCCGCGCGGCGTCTTGATTGGGCGCGTAGTCGAAGTTGCCCACGAAGAGCAGCGTACTCGGCTCGCGTTCAAGCCCGCGCGGCTGAAATCGCTCAAGCTCGATGCCGTTGGGAATGACCGCGATGTTCAGCGCCGGATTCAAGTCGAGCAGCAGCGAACGATCGGCATCCGAGATGACCACGGTCCGGTCGAAGGGCGTGAACATAAAGCGCTCGAAGCGCCGTACCAGCGGCAAACGCAGTCGCGCTTTCCAGTCGCCTTGCGCGGCGGCCGACTGCAGATACAGCGCGTGCGATTCGTAAGGCGTGATGACATTGGGACGGTCGGCGATTAGCGGAAGGAACTCGTAAACACTGACCGAGCCGAAGCAGTGCGCCAGGTCGTAATCGTAGCGACTTAGATAATCGGCGATGACGCGCCACAGCGGCGGACAGAAGCTGCGCTTGGCAGACGCGGCGAAACGGGCCGAGCGATCGACCAGACGACGCAGGTAGGCGAAGGAGTCGCGAGCCGGCTCTCGAATCAGCTCAATATGACGGAAAAAGGCGCGATACTGGCCGACCTGTGCCGGATCATCGTCGCGATCATAGAGCGCCAGCAAGTCAATGATATAACCGCGCTGCGACAACTCCCGCGCCAGGTGCCAGATGATCAGGCGGTCGCCGAGATGCAGCGGATAGGGCGGGCAGCGCGAAATGAGGAGGACTGTTTTCATGAGCAAGCCGCCCGCTGTGGACTACGGATTACGGCGCAGGCGCAGTATCAGCACCCTCAGCCTATGCCCATACTACAGCCAAACGCAAAATACTCGCCTTGTGGACGAGTATTTCTTGTGCCGAGACCCAGACTTGAACTGGGGACACCCGCATTTTCAGTGCGATGCTCTACCAACTGAGCTATCTCGGCATCCAGCCCTGATTTGGCAACAAGAAGTGTAGAGTGGCCGCCGCCGAATGTCAAGACGAGAGTGACGTTCGCAGCCAATCGCATCAAAATGGTAGTGACTGAAATAGCGCAAATTCGAACGGAAAATCAACCACAGAGAGCGCAGAGAAAAGCATTAATGAAAGCTTATGTCATTAGTCAGGAGTGATTTGGAGAGATATTTGAAGTCTGTTCGGTGCTTTTTGCCATATACCAGTCCATCGAGTACTTTGAATAGTAGTCTAATCTCCTAAATCTCTGTGCCCTCCGTGTTCTCTGTGGTTAAGAAATTTTGGCGCGATTGCTCTGAGACTCCCGCAGCCAGCCTCGAATGACGCGCGCCGTCTCCAGCGGCGCCGCCTGCGGGAAGAGATGTCCCTGCCCTTTCATCTCGTGAAAGGTCGCTTCCGGCGAAAGAGACTGTGCCCGGGCATACGTCGTCTCGGGAAAGGTATCGCTGTCCTCAGCGCGTATAATCAAGGTCGGCGCCAGGTTATTCAGCTTGGGCAAGTCCTGCCAGATGCTTTGGTACACCGTTGAGAAATAGTATGCCTCCCACTCCGGGCTCCAACTCAGCTCAAAGCCAGCGCCATCTTCACGCGCGCGCAGACCGTGTTCGACGTACAGGCTCAGCGCCTCCGCCGGCCAATCAGCGAAGATCGGCTTCTCGCGAAAGCGGCTGTAGGCGATCTCGCGGCTATCGAAGAATCGACGCCTGCGCCGCGCGCCCTGCACCAGTGGCATGTCATTGATACGGCCAGCTTCCCGCGCCCTGGCCAGCATGTCGAGCGTAGCTTGCGGCAGCAGCACCGGGTCGAGCATGACCAGAGCCCGGAAGCGCCCCGGCTCTTTGATCAGCGCCAGCATCGACAGCACGCCGCCCAGGGAGTGCCCGACCGCGACGATGTCGTCGAGGCCAAAGCGCTCAAGCCCTCGCAGCAGCTCATCAGCGGCATCGCGCCAACTGCGAAGCCTGGCCGGCGCAGCTTGATCGCCCCACAAAGCGCGCGGCGGCAGGCTGATCGAACGAAAGCCACCCAGGCCGCGCAGCAGGGGCAAGTAAGTCTGCGGCGGAAAACCGTTGGCGGGCATGATATTAAGCAGCGGGGCGCCCGCGTCGCCGGTCAGTTCAATCAGGGTCTGCGGCATGATGAAACCTGATTCATGCTAAGCTACTAGTCGACTCGACGCGGCGCCTGTGGCCCAATCCGGGGAGGTTCGACATGATTGATCGCTCGATAGTCTTCACAGTTGGCGCCGCTCTGATTTCTCTGCTGGTGATTTTGGAATTGGTGCGGCGGCGGCGGCTGAGCGAGGAGTACTCCTTGCTCTGGCTGGGCACCGCCATCGTGATGCTGATCCTGGGTCTCTGGCGCGATCTCCTCCACAGTTTGGCGGCATTGGTCGGCATCTACGACCCTTCTAATTTGCTTTTTCTGCTTGCGGCGTTCTTTATGCTCTTCATCCAGCTCTACTTCTCCACTGTCATCACCAGGCTTACGCACGAGAGCAAAGAGTCGGCGCAGCAGATCGCCCTGCTGCGATTCGAGTTGGAGCAGCTACGCGGCCAGCAGATTGATGACGAGAACAACCAGGCCGATCAAAGCGCCGATGTAGATCACTAGCTCGGGCAGATGCAAGCGCAGCGGATTGCGATCCAGCTTGGCAAGATCACGTACGCTGCGAACCGGCGCGCTCGGCCGAACCAGCCGTGGTCCGATGCGCCAGGCCAGGACGGCCCCGCCGAGCATGCCGCCGATATGCCCCCAATTGTCAATGCGCGAACCCGGCAAAAATCCGATCAGCAAGTTGATGCCGATTAGTATGGCCATGTGGCGCAGCTGCGCGCGCACATTGACATACACGCCGCGATGCTGATAGAGATGCACGCCTTGCGCCGCGAAGATAGCGAAGACCGCCCCCGACGCTCCCACTGACGCGCCGCCAAGCCCGCCCAAAGCCAGGCTGGCTGCCGAGCCGGTCAAGCCGCCCAGAAAATAAATCAGCAGGAAGCGCGCCCGCCCAAAAATAGGCTCGACCGTTTGGCCGACGATGAAAATCGCGTAGCTGTTGAAGAGCACATGCGCCAGGCTGCCGTGCAGGAACATGGCGGTGAACAACCGGTATACTTCGCCATTGAAGACCACCAACTCCGGCAGCAAAGCCCCGCGTAAAAACAGCTCCAGCTCAAGCTGCGGCACAAGATAGCCGGCCAGGAATATCAGCCCGTTGATCGCCGCGAGGGCAATTGTCAGCAGCGGCCGGTCCACAAGCCGAGGTTTCTTGCGCTTGGAGGGCGGCTGCGGCGCCGGTGCCGCCCGGCGTTCGATAGGTTTCTGGTTAAGCGGATGATCGGAATCTTCGCGTTTTTCCATCAGTGATTCTCGCTTTCTGGCATCGCCAGGACAAATGTCTAATATGCATACGAGGCGCGCCACAGCTAGGACGCTCAATGATTGTGAATCAACATAACAAATGCGCCGCAATTCATGATATGCTTATTCTAATGTTGCTTCAATGTGCATATAATATTGAGTGTCTAGGCGTACAAAACAGGGAACAGGAACTAATGTCCGTTCATTCAATTGCCGATATCATGATCGTCCCGGAAGAGATTTTATGCGAAATGCACGAGGAGGGCGATGCCTGTGATGTGCTAGTGAAAATGGAAGACGGGACGGTATACACAGCCTTGTTCGCCACACTCTCATATATTCACCGACAACTGTCATTAACCTGGATGGTTACAGAATCGATACCACAGACGCCGCCCGTGCGCTACGCCGTTTTGGATACGCCGCATATCATCGTTGAACAACTGCAACTGGAGATCATCGAAGATACGATCGACAATCTGGTCGCGCAAGATGTCTTCGAGAGTCTCTTCACCCGCGTCACGGAAGATGAGCGAGCTGATCCACGGGAGGCCGCCCCACAGAGCAAACTGGCCACCCAGGCCATCGCGCAGGCGGTCATCGAAGAAGTACTGGTTCTGATCGACGACTAAGCCTCAAACCAGTAGATTAATTCCAGCGCGCTTATCAGGCTTTCGCGGCTGCCCCTACCTCTGCACTTCCATTCTCCGCTATAATTTCCAGCGTTTGCCGCCTGATGCGACTTCCGGGCTCGGCAGGAAATGAGACTCGATCTGAGGACAAACGATGGCAGAAGAACGCTACGTAGACAGCCAGCTTTACAGGATCAGACATTCCGCCGCCCACGTAATGGCGGAGGCGGTGCTGGAACGTTTCCCCGAGGCCAAGATCGCCATTGGCCCGCCGATCGAGGATGGCTTCTATTACGACTTCGACCTGCCGACTGCCCTCACCGAAGCCGACATCAAATGGGTCGAGAAGCGCATGAAGAAAATTCTGTCGCAGCGCCATAACTTCACCATGCGCGGAGTCAGCCCGGCCGAAGCCAAAGCGATCTTTCACGATCAGCCCTACAAGCTGGAACTCATAGACGACTTGGTTAATGGCCGCGTTGACGACAACGGCAACGCTATCAGCGACCCGGCGGACAGCCTGACGATCTATACGCAGAATAAATTCACGGACCTCTGCCGCGGGCCGCACGTTGACAGCACCAAGGACATCAATCCCAAAGCGGTCAGCATTTCGCTGCGTCCGCCGGCCGGAGCGTATTGGCGCGGCGACGAAACACGCCAGCAGCTTACGCGCATCTACGGCACGGCCTGGACCAATCCCGCTGAGCTGGCCGATCACCGCGCGCGCTTGCAGGAAGCGATCAAGCGCGACCATCGCGTGCTGGGTGAAAAGCTCGACCTCTTCATCATCGATTCGATGGTGGGCAAGGGATTGCCGCTTTGGCTGCCAAATGGCGCGACTCTGCGCGACACGCTAGAGCGCTGGCTGCGGGACATTCAGATCGAGCGCGGCTATCTGCCCGTGGTCACGCCGCACCTGGGCAATATCGAGCTGTACAAGACTTCCGGACACTACCCCTATTACGCGGACAGCCAATATACGCCCATAGACGTCGACGGCGATGAGTTCCTGCTGCGGCCCATGAATTGCCCGCATCACTGCCGCATCTACACCAGCCAACCGCGCTCCTATCGCGATCTGCCGCTGCGCTACGCCGAATTCGGCACTGTCTATCGCTATGAGCAATCGGGCGAATTGCGCGGCCTGACGCGTGTGCGCGGCTTCACCGTCGATGACGCCCATCTCTTCGTCCGGCCAGATCAGTTGCTGGAAGAGTTCAAAGGCGTCGTCCAGCTGATTCAGCACGTATTCAGCTCGCTGGGCATGACCGATTTCCGCGCCCGCCTGGGCACGCGCGATCCCGACGGCGACAAATACGTTGGCGACAACAGCCTGTGGGAGGCAGCCACGGTCGCCATCATTGACGCCTGTGAAGCATTAGGCATGGACTATCAACTGGAGCCGGGCGAAGCGGCCTTTTACGGGCCCAAGCTCGATTTTATCGTGCGCGATGTCTTGAAGCGCGAATGGCAACTGGGCACGGTGCAGGTCGATTACAATCTGCCGCAGCGCTTTGATTTAGAGTATGTCGACCGCGACAACGAGCGCAAGCGACCGGTCATGATTCACCGCGCGCCTTTCGGCAGTCTGGAGCGCTTCATCGGCATCTTGATTGAGCACTTCGCCGGCGCCTTTCCGCCTTGGCTGGCGCCCACGCAAGCCGTCATCATTCCTATACGCGAGAGCCACAACGACTACGCGCGCGAGATCGAGAGCTTTTTTAAGTCACGTGGCCTGCGCGTCAAAGCCGACCTGCAAGACCGCAATATGCGCTCCAAAATCAAGCAGCACCGGCGCATGAATATCCCCTGGCTGCTGATCGTCGGCGACCGCGATGTCGAGAACCGGACTGTTAGCGTGCGCTTGCGGAGCGACGAAGATCTAGGCGCCATGCCGCTTGAAGACTTCGCCGACGCCGCGCAGGCTAACATCCAGTCGCAGGCGCAGGAGATCATGCTGTAGATGTTGTGATCTAGCTCGGGACTTGAAAACTCGCTTCACGTGCGAACGAAATTGGCCTAATCTTCGGAAATCAGCCTGTCCGCTTCTCGTAGAAGCTGCGCGATCTCGCTGTCACTGATATCAGTTTGTTCCGTCTTTGCGTAAACGGAAAGCATCGTCGCCCGGCCGGGCGGATGAATACAGTAGATGAATCGATATCCCTTTCTGGGACCGCCAAGCACTGTCCTGTTATTTCTTCGGACCTTGAATACGATGCCATCGTATCCCGGAATCGCATCACCAGGAGTTTGACCATGCGAAATCTCTTCCGCCAGCAAAACGGACTGCTCCAAGGCAGTCCGGTATTTCCTTTCTAGTCATTTCAGTTGCCGTTTGTATCGCTGAAGGCTATAGACGGATGTCCGCATTTTCTTCTAATTCTTCACGCGCCAATTCTTCAGCGATTTCACGGTGCATTTCATCAATGGGCTGACCTTCGCCACCGGACATAACGAATCGATATCCCTCGCTGATATCCTCAAGGATTTCTTCTTTGGCCGGAATATCGTACGCGAGTGAATCCGCATCGTACGTGTCATCACGCAGTTCGCTACTCGGTGTCGATTTGTTCTTCGGAGTCATGGCTAATGTCCTCCCTTCACAAATGATAACACGTATGGAGCCCAAGCCAAATCGCATCCCTATTATGCGGCGCCAGCCACAGCAGCGCTCCAGGCAGGATTCGAACCTGCGACACTTGGTTTAGGAAACCAATGCTCTATCCCCTGAGCTACTGGAGCGTTTGCGACCCTCCGACATTATATCAGACCTGCGTCCGCTCTCAAGTCCGCGAGCTGCTTGCGCAGAACCGCTGACGGCGCGCGCCAGGAAGTGCCGGCAAGTCACGACTTAACAAGCGCGGAGTTGAGGGATAAAATCCCGCAAACGCTATAGCGTCGCCGATTGATTTAAGCTAACATAGCGCTAGTTAAGCTCAGATGTAATCGTTTCGCTTGCGACTGGGGATAGGCGCAGCGCGAAACTGGCAAGGAGACGTCTAATGACCCACATCATCACGAGCCTGTGCCTGCGGGATGGCGCCTGCGTAGAAGTTTGCCCGGTGGAATGCATCATCGCCGGCAAACCCGAGAACGAATGGCCCTGGTATTTTATCGATCCCGATACTTGTATCGATTGCGGCGCCTGCATTCCCGAGTGTCCCTTCGAAGCCATTTTCGTCGAAGAAGAGGTCTCGTCAGAATATGAGATGATGGAAGGTCAAGAACGCGTGCCCTTTGACACCAAGGTGATCATTGAGCACGAGGAAGGCGACATCATCGATCTCACGCCCGACATCGCGCCCAATTACGACTTCTTCACGCAAGGCCCGGGCTACGACGCGCTCAATATGTAACTCGACCAACGTGCGAAGACGCTAAGCGGTCGGCAGCGAAGCATCCCTCCGAAAGCCTTGTCCCGCGTCCATATGCAGGGAACAGGGCCGCCTAGGAGGGGTCTCGTATTGCGCGCGCCCGCTTCGGCGAGATCAGCCCGGTCACCAGACCGACGCTGAGCAGCACAACCAGCAGACCGATGATGATGCCCGGGCTGATGCTTTCCCCCAGCAGGATAGCGCCAAAAATCACGCCGAATACCGGCACCAGCAGCGTCACGGTTAGCGCCTTGGTTGGCCCGGCGCTGATAATGAGATAGTAGTAGAGTTGGTAGGCTACGGCGGTGCAAATAACGACCAATCCCAGGGTCGCCCATAGCGCCTCCATTGGCGGCGTTTCATGCGGCAAATCCGCCAGCGAAACCGGCGCCAAGATGAAGGCCGCCGCGATCAGTTGACCGCTCGACATAGACATATTGTTCAGGCCAGTGAAGGCGCGCTTGGCGAAGACGCCGCCGACCGCGTAGCTAAAGGTCGCGCCCAGCAGCGCCAGTGTGGCAGCGATGACGTCGGCGCCCAGCGTCATATCACTGCCGCCGACCGTTATCGCCACGCCAATGATGCCCAGCAGGGCGCCAATCAGCTTGGCGGGCGTCAGTTCCTCGCCCAGACCGACCGCCGCCACCAGCGTGGTAAACAGCGGCGTGGTCGACATCAAGATGGCGGCCATTGAAGCGGTGACAGTCAGCTCGGCCCAGGCAATCAACGAAAAGGGCAAGGCCGAGCCCAAAAATCCCAGAACAATAAACTTGCGCCAGTGCCCCCGTATATTCAGTCGCTGACCGCGCCAGCGCGCATACGCGACCAGGATCAACCCGGACAGCGCCACGCGCGCGAACATCAGGAAGAGCGGCCCCATGGGCTCGACCGCGATTCGAATGAAAATGTAGGACGCGCCCCACATCGCGCCAAGTGAAATCAGCGCGGCTAATTGAGTGATTGACAATGATTTGACCCCGCCCAAACCAACCGCTGCATTGTATCAGAGGCCTTGGCGAGGTCACGCTCCGATTCTTGCGCGTATGGTTTGGATGGAAACATAATTCCGACGCAGCGCGCCGGCTCTGGACAGGCTAGTTTCTTGCCCCTATCCGTGTTCGTGCTATCTCCCACGGCTCTGAGTATTCAAGGTAATAGGAGGCAGGTTTTTCCAAGAGCGAAGCGAGCCCGGGCGCTTCCCAAATTCTGTTGCGGATATAGGTTCGCAGACCGCTTGCAATATGAGCGTTGGGACCGTCCGGGGCCAGCGCGGCCGCGACCAGCATCTGCTGTTCATTACAGGGCAACTCTTCGCTATCCCCGCGGTGACAATGGCAGGCTTCGTGAGCCATTACGGAGGCCTCTTCCACCAGGTCACCTTCGTAATCGCCATAATACGCGTCCCGCCTTGAGGAGTAGTACACTCTCTCCCCTTGGCAATTGGCGTGTCCGCCTAAGCCCAATGTTGAAGGACCGCTCTGATGAATCTGTACGACTCTGTCCAGGCCGCTCGTCACATAGTCGTAATAGTAGGGCGCTTTCTGCCTCATCAGATCCAAGGCCGCGCTTATCGTATTCACAAATAGACGCGACCCGTCGATCTGTAAGGGCTGACCTTGGCTTTGCGGCTGACCGGGGGCGGGGCACTGATTGTTCTGATAAGCGTGATAGCCGTCCACCCATTCTTGATCGGTCGCGCATTGCCGATTCACGAAGCAGCAGTTGTCGATTGGGGGCGATGTCGGCTGGCCTGACGCGCGGTTCATCGGCACCCAACCGGCCAGCCAAAGCTCTCGGCCGCCCCAGCCGACCTTTAGCCAATTGTCCTGCCTGCCCAGCACTTGCAGGGTTGTTCGCGGCGCGACAGTGGTCAAGACGCCCGATTGCAGACTGTAACTCGTACGCAGGTTGGTGTGATAGGTCACGGTCACAGAGTCGCCCGGGGCCGCTGTAACGCTGCCACTGGTGGAAACCGGCTGAGACGAGACCTGCGTCTGCGGGACCGGCGCGCTGCAGGTCCTGTCGTATATAAAAGCGTCGTAGCCTCGCTGCCAGTCGTCGTAGGTATGGCATGACCAAGCAATCGAACAGCAATTGTCGTATTCAGCAACGTCTCCACATTTGAAGTTCTGATAGGCGTTGTAGCCGTCCTCCCATTTCTTTTGCTCCGTACCGCAATCCCACCCTATTTGACAGCAATTGTCCACTGCGGGTCTTTGCGACAGTGCTTGCATTTCCGGCGTAGTTTCTACCCGTCTGAAATTTACGATACCCGACGGATGATTTGTCATCCACAGGACGGCGTCGTGTCGGTCGATCTTGAGATAATCGCCCTGCGCGCCGATAACGTGTAATACTGTGCCTGTGGGCACATCCTCAACTGGATGGTCGCCTGGCGCATTAAACAACCATTTCCCGGCGGTTGTACGAACATAGTAATCTTGCGCCGCCGCGATGCCGCAGAGAACGAAAAGAGCAATCAACAACAAAAATAGCTTGGCTTTCATAAGTTCACCAAGTGGGTAGGAAACGACACATTCCCTCACGTTATGACTTCTCAGCGACAAAAGGTCAATATCTGCCAGGCGATGTTTGATAGCCTGCCCGTCTGTCCAGGCGGCGACCTGCCCAAAAGTCTAATTTCAGCGCGTCGGATTCCGTTGCAGAATATGAACAACGAAAGTGAAAACAAGGAGCAAGCAATGGCAAGTATTCTGCAACAACTGTCTAACGATATGGCGGACTTGACCGCTGACGCCGCGCCCTCTGTCCTGCGCGTTGACGCGCGCCGGCGCATTCCCGCCAGCGGCATGGCCTGGGCCGAAGACTTGATCGTCACCGCGCATCATGTGGTCGAGCGCGACGACGATATCAGCATCGGCTTGCCTGATGGGGGCCGCCTCAGCGCCGAACTGGTCGGCCGCGACCCGCGTTATGATCTGGCGCTGCTCAGAACGGAGGCCGCTCTGCAGCCGGTGGCGCGGGCCGAGGCCGACTTAAGCGCGGGCAACATAGTACTCGCCCTGGGCCGCCCGCGTATGCGCGTCAAAGCCTCGCTGGGCATCGTCAGCGGCATCGTCAATCCGGCCCACTCCAGGAGGGGCAGGCGGCGCGCTGCCAAAGGCCGGCGTGACGCTCCACGTAAAAGTAAAGGCGGCTGGAAGAAGCAGGCCTGGAAAGCGGGCGGCTGGGAAGGCCTGCTGGCTGGCCGCATAATCCAGACCGACCTCACCATGTACCCCGGTTTCTCCGGCGGGCCGCTGCTCGGCGCTGATGGCGCGGTCTACGGCCTGAACACATCCGGTTTCGCGGGTGGCGTCAGCGCCGCAATTCCTGTCGCCGCCATCGCCAAGTCGGTGGCCGCGCTGCTGGCTGATGGCAAGATCCAGTCCGCCTACCTCGGCATCGGCGTGCAATCGGCGCTGCTGCCGGAGGCGATGGCTGGGTCGCTAGGCCAGGAAGCCGGTCTGCTGATCGTCTCGGTCGAGCCGGATAGCCCGGCGGCCGCGGCCGGCCTGCTGGTCGGGGATATCCTGACTGCGCTGCAGGGCGAGCCGCTGGAAGATGTCGCCGAGCTGCAGATGCTGCTGGCGCGCCTCGAAGCGGGGAGCGAGATCGCCTCAAGTTATGCGCGCGGCGGGGAAATGCGCGCGGGCAGCGTGGTCGTCGGCTCGCGCTAGGGGGCCACCCCATCCCCCGGCCCCTCTCCCGCCATCTCTATGGCGGGCAGCCCCATATCAATGGGCTGAAGACAGGACAGTTTTTCAACTGGCAAATATAAGCCGTGTAACCAGTGAATTATGTGAGTATTTCGGGCGAGCCAATGGCTCGCCCCTACATTCTCCTCACAGTATGATGACTGTAGGGGTCAGCCATTGGCTGACCCGTTGCAACTTATCCCAAACTTGTCCTGTCCTCAGTGATTTATCGGGGAAGGGGCCGGGGATGGGGGCAGAGCGCCCCTACACATCCGGCGGCTCAACCTCGCGCTCCAGCGAGATTTCCGCTAACTCATGCTCCGCCGCCACTTCCAGCGTGACGAAATAGTTGAACACATCGATAAAGCAGAGCGCTTCCTCGCCTTCGCGGCAGTAGTAGAGCGTCACGTCCGCCATGACGAAGCTGTGCTCCTCGCTAAATCGCAGCGGGATGCTGACGCTGTCGCCGCTGACCGTCGCCGTCGTCTGCTGCACCGGCTCGCCCCAGGTCACGCTGACCTGACTGTCGATCAGCGGATTGATCTTGAAGTCGGCCGGCAAGTTGAAGCGCAGATTGAGCGCGCCCTCGCCGGCCGCCACCTGGTGTATGCCGGCCATGATGATCGACTTGTCGCCGGCGTTCCCGCCCAGCAGCGTCAGCCGCGACTCGTCAATGATCAACGCTTCCCGATTCTTGAACTCGATGGTGTCAACGATGCCGGCTGCGAGGTCAATCGCCCTTATGACGTGGTTGTTGGTGTCGGCCACGTACAAAATGCCATCGGCGTAGCTTAAGCCGCCGGGCTCGTCAAACTGCGCCAGATGCGATGCGCCGTCCTGGTATCCGCCCGAGCCGCCCTTGCCGAACAGGGTATGCGTACTGGTCTCGCCGGCGCGCACAACCTTGATGCGGCTGTTGTAGGTGTCGGCGATATAGAGGTTGCCGGCCGCGTCGCCATCGACGCCCAGGGCGTGCTGCAGCCGATTCACGCCCAATTCGCCGTCAATATCATCGAAGTCGAAGAGGCTGTTCTCCGTTGTGCCGGAGACGACCGTGACCAGGTCCCTCTCAAAGTCGGCCAGGCGTATCGTGCTGGATTCGCTGTCGGCGAAATAAAGCTGGCCGGCGCCGGCGTAGTAGAGTCCGCTGGGCTGCGCCAGTTCGCTGTCGGCCAGGCTGACGTCGTTGAGATTGGCCTCGCGCCCATTGCCGACTGACGGGTAGAGCGCCGCCGTCTCCGGCTCGTAGATATAGAGCTGGTGCGTACCCGCCATGGCGATGTGCAGGCGTCCGGCATCGTCCAATTCGACATCCCAGGGGCTGCGCAGCGAGACGCCCAGCGGGTTAGCCACGCTCCTGCCAAATTCAATCCGGCTGCGCCCCATGATGCCGTTGCCCGCCAGGGTGATCACTTCTCGCGCCGCCAGGTCGGCCGCGCGTATCGCATGGTTGTTGACATCGGCGATGTAAAGCAGGTCGCCGTCCAGCGCCATGCCCTGCGGCTTGTCGAAGGTCGCGCTGTCAAAGCCGCCATCGTCGAATCCGCGCGCGGACGTGCCGATGATATCCAGCACTTCGTAGCTGCTCAGGTCGGCGATCACGATGCGATTGTGGCTGCTGTCGGCGATGAAGAGGCGCTTGCCGGCTTCGTCCGCCAGCACCTTGCCCGGATACAGCAGCGGCGTGCCGGGGTCGCCCGCGCCCTCCAGCGCCAAATCGAGCGGCGTCCGGTCGATGATGCCCTCGTCGAGGTCATCGTAGTATTCGATCATGCCGCTGAGATAATTGTCAAAGGCCTCGAAGGGAATCTCGCCCGATTGCCGGATGACGGCGTTGCCGCGCGGGTCGATGATGCCGACGGTGGGCCAGGCGTTCACGCCCCAGCTGTTCCAGACGGCAAATTGATGGTCGTTGATCACTGGATGGTGGACTTCGTAGCGCTGTACGATCTGGCGCAAATTCTCGGTCTGGCCTTCAGTCTCGAATTTGGCCGAATGCACGCCGATGACCACCACTTCTTCGGCGTACTTCTGCTCCACCTGTTCCAGAATCGGAATGATATGCAGGCAATTGATGCAGCCGTAAGTCCAGAAGTCCAGGATCACGATCTTGCCCAACAGTCCGTTCATGGTCAGCGGATTGTCGACGTTGATCCAGTCGAGGTCGGCCGGGAACTCGGGCGCGGCGGCCTGCCCTTCGTATAGCTCTTGCGGCGAACGTTGCGCCTGCGCCAGCCCGCCAAGCGCAATCAACATCAGCAGCAGCAATGACAATTTCTTTAACATCTCTGCTCTCCTATTCCATAACAAAGAGAGCATAACACGGATGCTCTCTTTCCTTACCCGTCTTATTCAATTTAGGCGGCAATGCTAAAGCGGATGTGACGGAATCCTTGCCGATGTATAACGCTGGCAAGCCTCGTCTCAGTGTTGGTCGCGCAGCCGCTGCATCAGCCCTTCGCGATTCGAGCGCGCGCAGGGGTCAATGGCGTCGTGGGTCAGCAGGCGATCAAATTCGCGCAGCGCCGCCCGTTCGTCGCCCAGCGCCGCGTAGATCATGCCCAACTCGCAGCGTACGTCCTTCCGCGCCGGATCGCGCTCCAGCCCGCGCTCGAACATGTCACGCGCCCGCTGCCACTCTTCGACCTGCACGTATGTCCGCGCGTGGAAGAAGAAGTCGTCCACGGTCAATGGCACGTACATGGCCATCATGCGCATGACGGCAGCCTTGCGATTTTGACGCGCGCATTCGTCTTGTGGATCCGCCGCCAGTATGTGGTCGAATTGCGCCAGCGCGCCCAAATAATTGGCCCACTTGGTCAAAATCATGCCCAAATGACAACGCGCCGCCCGATGTTCGGGGTCGATTTCCAAAGCCGCCAGAAAAGTGTTCGCCGCCGCGTAACGCTTGCGCGCGGACAAGAACGCCAATCCGAGATCGAAAGTCTCCTGCGCCGGCGAGACCGAATCTGCGCTGTATTCCTCCGCCGCCGAATTGCTGGAGCGGCTAAACTCTGGCTGACTTCGCTCGCCGCAAATATCGCCGATTTCATGCGCAATCACGCGGAAGAATTGCACTGACGCCCGCGCATAATCGCCGAGCGCCTTATAGGTTCTGCCCAGACTACAGCGAATATCGAGACGCGCCGGCGCCAGCTCGACAGCCGCCGATAACGCCAGCGCTGCAGCTTTCAGGTCATCCTTCTCGCCGTACAATTCGGCCAGAAAGATGTAGTCATCAACGGTCGCGCCTGCCGCGTTTGTTACTTGCAGCATCCACTGTATGGCCGCGTCAATGTCGCCGCGCTGGCTGGCTTGCCGCGCCAGTTCGCGCGCATCCGGCGCAGCGTCCGCTGCCTGGCCCCTGAGCCGCGCGCCAAGCACTACGACGACTACAGGCTGGCTTTCCGGCGCTTGCGACAGCTCTCTGTTATAGTCGATTCCCTGCCCCTTTACGCCATGGTACCTGGGCGCCGTCTCGTAAGGCCTTAGCCACTCAGGCATCACGAAACCACTAGCCGGCGCGCTTGAATCCGCTTGCGCTGCGCGAGCCAACTCGGCGCGATCCAGGTAGTGCTTGGCGGAATGGGCGTCGCCCAAGTTGGCGTGGATGCGACCCATTAGCGTCAAAGCCGCAAGATCCGCCGGGTCAACCAGCAGAGCACAATGCAAATGCGTCTGCGCCCCGCTGCTGTCACCGCGATTAAAGGCCGCGGCGCCCAGCTCGCCATGATTGCGCGCCGGATCGCATAGCGGCGGCTTCGGCGAGTCCCAAGCATGGCCGGCGCTCTCCATATCTTCATAGACATTTTCGATCAGAATGGGAATGATCGGATCGTCAGGGTCTTCCACAAGCGCGCAGTCGTAATGCTGCAAGGCCCGCCCGTAATCACCCATGTCATGCAGCTGCACAGCGCGAGCATAATTTGAGATGCTGAAATCGCAGTCGGATTGAGCCAACCCCGATGACAGTGTGCTTGCCAGCAGCAAGAAAACGATGGACAGTAAAAGCATAGGTCTATTCACAATGATCACTCTTTCGCCCTGTTTCCGTGCCTCGATTTTACTCCGTCAGCGACCGGCGGCGCAAGTTTTCTAACTGATTGGGCATGTCGTGTTTTTGAGGCGCTCGCGGATGCAAGTCACGCAGTCTGCGCGAGATGCGCCTATGCCGACAAGAATTCCTCTGTCAGCGGCGGGCGCGGGTTGCCGGCGCCGTCCACCAGGCCGTAGCCGTTGTGCATCCCCTGCGCCCAGGCGTACCACACCAAGGTCGCGATCCGGCCTGGATACTGCGTCTTGAGATAGCGCACCATATCGGACGCGTAGCGCGCGATTTGCCCAGCCGAGTCATCGGGACGATCGAGTACGCCGAACTCGGTGATCCATAGCGGCTTTTCCGGCAAGACGCCGCTGTAGGCCCAGACGGATTCGTCAATATGGCCGAACCTCGCATAAAATGGGTGCCCGTTCACGCCGCGCCCGTAGGGATGAAAGGCCAGGCCATCGGGCATGACATCGTCAGTGAGCCGCTGCAACATCCGGCGGGCGTAGGCGCTGCCGCGGACTGGTCCGCTGTTGAAGCCGGCGGTGATGATGTTGACATCGCTGTCGGCGCTGCGGATGGCGCGGTAGACCTCATCAAACATCATGCCGTAATTATCCGCGCTCATCCGTACCGAAGCGGCGCCGCTTAACGAGTCCGGCTCATTCCAAATCTGCCAGGCGGCCACCAAATCGCGATCGGCCCATTGCGCCGCGATTCTGCCCATCATGTCCGCGAAGCGCTGGCGCAGCAGCCGCCACTTGGCAGCCGTCATCTGCGACCAGGGCCAAAATTCATTCTTGCCCTCGCCATAAGTCTGATGGCTGGTCGCGAAGATCACCCGATAACCGGCGTTGCGGTAGGCTTCAACCTGCGGCAGATAACGCTGCAGCGCCGCATTGATATCTTCCGAGCCGCGCGCGTTGGACACGTTGTACCCAAAACGCACCCAGCCCAGATCGCCCAATTTTGCCGGCGCCGGCCGGCCCAGCGGGTGAAATACATCCAGGTTGACGCCCACTGGATTGACGCCGGGGAACGCTTCCTGGCCCTCGTCGAGCGTCGTTGCGCGCAGCAGCCAGGCAGCAGTGTAACCTTCAACACCGGTGACCGACCGCACCTTGAGCCAGCTGTTCTCCACGCCGATCTTCTCCATGGCGCGCCCGTGGTGTTCGAATGGCTCCAGCAGATGCCAACTGTAGACCCGGCCCACGATGCTGGCGAACAAGCTGGGCAATTTTCGCACGCGCAGTCCGTCTGTGACGGGACGAGCGCGCAACTGCGGAATATAGATGTAATCGCGCGGATTCATTACATTGTCGTAGCCAAGCAGCGTAAGGCCCCTGTCCGGCGGATTCTGCACGGTAAGCGAGAGACGATCTCCAGAAGACTTGGCGCTAATCTGGCCCAGCGCCAGCTGTTCGCCTATCGAGACCAGCGCGTCTTTGACCCCCTCGTAGGTCGTGATGAAGCGCTCCCCATCCACTAGCGTTTCGACTTGAATGCTATCGCCGGCCACAGCTATCACCTCGCCCGCCGCCGCGCAGATCACGTTGGCGTTCTCTTGCGACAACAAACTGATGCCGCGGCGCAGGTCGCCCTTTTCGGCATCGGCGTTGAAGCGTTCCAGAAGCGCCATCGGTCTCGCGCTGGTGGGCCATTCGAGCACGAAGCGGCTGAATATATGCTGTGGGTCATTATCCGCCTCGCCGTAGCGATCGTCCGCGTCCACACGCCGGCTGACCACGCTTTCGAGTTCAGCGGGCGTCTGCGCGTCGATGACATCGACCATCACGACCGAGGGGTATATGCGGCGAATATGGACTAACGCCGAGTCGTTCCACCAGGTGAGCGGCGCATTCACCGCAGTGACATTGCGGAAGCGATTGAGATTGTTGCCGGCCGGCGACCGGACCACCGCCACCCGTTCAAACTTGGCTATATAGGGGCGCAGCGCCGCCAACCACTCGTAAAAGTTGTGATCGGGCAAGACAAAGGCATGGGAGATGACAGGTTCAGAAGGCATAATTGGGCAAGTACCCGGAGGCTCGGCTCATTTGTTTACACATAAGGCCGTTGTATCATGGCATTCGCCGTCAAAGGGCAGCAAATAGTCTCCCATGTGAGCGAATATGCAGCCGCTCCATGCTGCGGCAAAACACGTATAATACATTATATGGCGCTTGCCCCTTCTCGATATGGAAGAGCAGCGGGCAATTGAGCGTGATTCGAGGGTGCTGATTATGCAGTTGGACAAAGAAAAAACGATCAAGCTGGTCATCGTGGTGCTGGCGACTCTGGCGGCGCTGGCGGTGATGAGCACCATGGTGCAACTCATACAGACCATATTGCCCTTTCTGATTGTTGGCGCAGGAATTTACGCCGGATATCGCTGGGTGCTCAGCGACGCGCCGGCGCCGACCAGCGAAGAAGTCGAAGAGCAGGCCCGCGGCGTCTTCAGCCGCTTCCGCGGCGCCAAAAAAGCGGTCGAGACGACCATGAAAGTCGGCGACGCTTTGGCGGACCTGGGCGAGACTGCCGAGCCAAAAGAACGCAGACGCAGGCGTCAGACTAAAGCCCCGGCGGAACCAAAGCCGGCTGAGACTGTACAGCGCGCAGAAGCTCCCGCTGAAGCAGCGCCGGCAGTCAAAGCGACTCGCGCTGAAAAAGCCGAGCAGGTGAAGCAGACGCTTGACAGCGATCCCAAGGGCGCGATCGAGTTCAAAGACCAAGATGTCGTCATCAGTAATGATGACATCATTCTGCCCGATATCTCGCGTTTGGAAGAGAAAGAAAAAGAAGCGCCCAAAGTCACCAACAACGTCCTGGCGCAGATTGAAGAACGCCGGCGGCGCCTGGAGTCCGGAAAGTAAACCGAGCCAGCCCCTTAGTCCATGGACGCCATGGCTTGATAAACGGGCCGTAAGGCCTGGTACAGATCTCCGTAGATCGTGAGTTGGCGCTGATAATGCCCGTAGTGCTGGGCGCGGGGCGTGAAAGTCTTGCGAACCTTGATGAGCTGCTCCGCCGCCTCCGGCAAACTGGCGTATACGCCGGTCGCCCAACCCGCCAGCATAGCCACGCCCAGGCTGGCCGCCTCCGAAGTATGCAGGACTGAAACGGGCAAGTTGGTGATGTCGGATTTGATCTGCATCCAGCGCTCGGAGCGCGAGCCGCCGCCGATAGCGGTCAAATGGCTGATGTCCACGCCAATCTCATGCAGCCGGCGAAGCACGAGCGCCTGCTCATAAGTCAGCCCCTCGAGGATGGCGCGTACGATATCGGCGCGCTTGGTATCAAAAGTCATGCCGATCAAAGCGCCGGTAGCGGTCGCATCATCATGCATCGTGCCGCTGCCCACGAAATAAGGCAGCATTAGCAGCCGCCCCGGCGCATCGTCGGTTTGCTCGACAATGACATCATAAACATCGCGCCCGCTCGATTCCGCGATGGCGCGCTCAGCCGCCCCCAGCTCATCGCGATACCAGCGCAGCAAACGCCCGCCGGTCTGATTGCCTCCAAGAGTGATGAAAAGCCCCGGAGCAGCATGTGGATAACAAGACAGATGATAATCCAGCATCTCCATGCGCGGCCGTGACGTCACTGTCACCAGCGCCTCGGTCGTGCCGATGGACAGCATGGCCCGCCCGGGCTCCAGCACGCCGGCCCCCAGCGCGCCAGCCGGCTGATCATGCCCGCCTGTGACGACCTTTACACTACCTTGGAATCCCAGATCGTCAACCAGGGCGCTCGGAATCTCGCCGATGACCGTGCCGCTAGGCGCCGGCCGCGCCAATTGATCGCGCCGTACGCCGCCCGCTTCCAGCAGCTCATCCGACCAGTCGAGCGTGTTTACATCAAAAGCCAGGGTCCGCGCCGCCATGCTGTAATCGATGACCGGCTCAACCCCCAACCGATAGGCGACGAAATCGACGTAACACAGAAATTTCCAGGTCCGCTCGAGAATCTCTGGCGCATTGTCGCGCCACCACAGTATCTTGGGCAAAGTGTAGATCGTGCCCATGGGCTGGCCCGTCAACTGATAGATCCTCGCCGCGCCCAGCGCCGCCTCCATCTCGGCGGTCTGCTTACGGTTGCGGCTGTCCGAGCTGATGGGGCTGTTCGCCAGCACCGCGCCCTCGCGGGTGATAGGCGTCATCGCCTCGCCCTGCGACGAGAGTGACAATGCGCTCACCGGGTCGCGCGCCAGCTGCCCGTTCACCTCTCGCAGGCAGTCGCAAACGAAGTCCCACACCTGGTCCGGGTCCAACTCGTACCAGCCCGGCTGCGGGCTGATCAAGGGGTACTCGCGCCCGGCTTGGGCCAGCACCGCGCCGGATTCGTCGAAAGCAACGACTTTGCAGCCGGTCGTCCCGACATCAATGCCCATCAAGCTCATAAAAAGTTTCCCTTTTCGCCCGACCAATTCTCACACAGGAAGATTGGGCGCTTAGAAGTCCCTCCCTCGTAATGAGGGAGGGATTTAGGGTGGGGGTCACATTACCCCCGCACCGCGCCCGAGGTCAAGCCGCTGACCATGAAGCGCTGCATTAAATAGTAGACCACAATAACCGGTAGCGTAATCAGCGTCAAAATGGCGAACATCGGCCCCGGGCGCATCATGAATTGCCCGCTGTAAACCAGCGGCACCAGCGTCAGCGGCTTGACCTCGACCGAATTCATCGTCACCAGCGCCAGGATAAATTCGTTCCAGGAGGTCATGAATTGCCAGATGATGACCACGGCCACGGCCGGCCAGCTGACCGGCATCATAATGCGCCAGTAGATGCCGAAGGGCGTGCAGCCATCGAGGATGGCCGCCTCCTCGATTTCGCGCAGGAAACCGGCGAAAAAGCTGCGCAATATGACAATGGCGAAAGGTACGCCCAGCGCCGTATAGGGCAAAATCAAGCCCAGGTAGCTGTCGTTTAGTCCCAGGGCTTTGTTGATCTGAAATATCGGCACCACCAGGGTCGGGATGGGCAGCATGAGGGTCATGATCAGCAGGTAGAACCAGATATCCCGCGCGAAGAATTTCAGGCGCGCCAGGGCAAAAGCCGCTAGCGAGCTGATAAGCGCCACAAGTATGACCGAGGGCACGGTCACCGCCATGCTGTTGATGAAATGCTGCACGATCTCGGCGTCCGCAAAGACGGTGACATAATTCTGCAGGCTGACTCCCTTGATCAGCATGCCGCCAAAGCGCGGCGCCCGCTGATCCGGCGGCATAAGCGACACCACCAGCATCATGATGATGGGAACGAGCCAGATCAACGCCAGCACGCTGACAAATACGAAAGCCAGCATCTTGCCGATGTGCCGCGGTGATTTGACAGCTATGGATACGCGACGTCTCATTTTGATCTCAAGCGCTCATAGTCGCTAATTTCCGATCGTGAAGCGTGACCCGAGCACGCGCACCTGGAAGATGCTGGCGCCCAGGGCGATCACCAGCAGCACGACGGCCACTGCCGAGGCGTAGCCCATGCTCTGCAAAGTGAAGGCCTTCTGAAAGATGTAAGTCGGCAGCATTTCCGTGGCGTGATTGGGCCCGCCTTTCGTCAACATAAACACCAGCGCGAAAGTCTGCAATGTGCCGATGACGCCCAGCAGAATCAGCGTCAAATGCACATGCCGCAGCAGAGGCAGGACAATGTGAATGATGCGCTGCAGCGTACCCGCGCCATCGACCTCGGCCGCGCTCAACACCTCTTGTGACAAGCCCTGCAAGCCGGCCACGTACATCAGCATGGAGAAGCCGGTCCACTGCCAGACATTCACAAATATGGTGGAAAAGATGGCGATCTTGGGATCGGCGATATAAGGCTGAATCAGAAATAGTGCGCCAGTTTCTCGCCCCAGGTCAGCCAGCAAACCGCCGAAGGGCGCGTAAATCCGCTGCCAGATGATGCCCAGCACGACCGGGGAAATGATAGCGGGCATGAAGAATATTATGCGAAAGACATTTTGCAGCGGGATTCCCGAGGTCAGGATATAGGCCAGGATGAAGCCGAGGAACATCTGCGGGAATATCGTCAGGAATGTCCAGTAAATCGAATTGCGGATCGACAGTCCAAAGCTGCGGTCGCTGGTGAACATGTCGATGTAATTCTGAACGCCGATGTAGACGGCTTGGTTAATGCCGTCCCAGTCGTACATGCTGGCATTGAAGATATAGAAGATGGGATAGAGCACGAAGACAACAAACAAGAGCATGGCGGGCGCCATGAAGAAGAGACCCTGATTGTCAATCAGCCAACGGCGAGTCATCTTGAATCCCAAATCTGAAGATTGCTATGTAGGGGCGACCTATCAGGTCGCCCGCTTCAAATGTCGAAATGTCAATCAGGACGACCCAGTGGGTCGCCCCTACGGTATGCAATACGGGAGGGGTTGGCCGCTACATGCTGTTGGCGTCTTGCACCAGCTGCATGCCCTCGGCCGGCGTCATCTCACCCGCGGCCACGGCAGCCAGCGCGTCTTCCAGCGCCTGCTTGACGTCCGGGCTCTTCAGCTGACGCGCGTACTGCACCGACGCCAGCCAATCTTCGGTGAAGAGATCCCAAACCGCTTCCTGATTCTCCGAGCCGAAAGAGGCCGGCCGCAAACCGATATAAGCCGGCAGATCATTGTAGGTATTGATCAGCGCCTGCGCGCCCGCGCCGCTGATGAAGTCGGTAATGACCTTGCAGGCAGCTTCCGGGTTGGCCGAGTCGCGCGTGACACCCAGCATGACATCGATGCCGCCCAGCAAGTCGTCCGGCGCGCCCTCGCCCGTCACATCGGGGAACTTGAAGGGCGCGTAGCCAGACAGATTCTCATCCAGCGGCGGCGGATCGGGGTTGCCCGCTTGCTGCATCCACCAGGCGCCCATGGGGAACATAGCCGCGCGCCCGGCTTGAATTTGCTCGACCGCGGCCGGGTAATGCGTCATGCCCAGCGCGCCCATCTGGAAGATGCCGTCATCGAAGAGCCGCTGCCACCAGGTCATGGCTTCGACGAAAGGCTCGTCGGTGAAGCTGGCCATGCCGTCTTCCGCCTCATAGATCAAGCCCGGCGCGACATTGTGGATCAGCTGCATATAGACATCACGGCGGATCCAGCCATCGCCCGCGCCGATCATGACCGGCGCCAGGCCCTGCGCGTTAAACATGTCGGCCAGTTCTTTCAGCTCGTCGTATGTCGTCGGCGGCTCAACACCGGCTTCTTCAAAGACCGGCACGGTGTACCACATATTGATGGTCTGCACGAGCACCGGCAAGCCGTAGATATTGTCGTCGCCTTCCGGGTTGCCCAGCCGCGCCTGCTCGATGCCTACCGGGAAGAACTGATCTTCCCAGTCCTCGCCCCAGGTGGCGACGGCGCATTCTTGCATCGGCATCAAATGATCGCGATATTGCTGCGTCAAGGCGCCCGGCTCCAAGCCGATCAAGTCCGGCAGCGAACCGCCGGCCGCCATCGTCTGCAAGTCGACGAGATACTCGGGATAGTTGGTGATGTCGGGCTCGATAGTGATATCCGGATTCTCCGCGTTAAAGGCCTCGATCATCGCGTTGGTGGTGTTGATGACCGGGCTCCAGGAGCGGAAGCGGACGACAACTTCATCCTGCGCAAAAATCGGCGCAACCGCCGCCAGGAAGAGCAAGAGCACGATGACGCAAAAGACTTTCTTGTACATGTGGCTTCTCCTTGAAATACTAAATTCTGTTTGGACTCAGACTTACATTTTGGGCTGCTTCGCGATGTCCTCCTTTCGCCTTAAGCTGTTCGCCAACGGCGCGCTTAACCGACCAGCATGCCATGATAGCGCGCGGGTATCTGATGCGGCTCGCCGTGCTGCAAAGCCATGTGATAAAGCTGCGCCGAAATCTCTACCATAACGGTACAGTGAATCGCCTTGGCCAGGCTGTCGCCGATCGCCAGCATGCCATGATTGGCCCAGACCACCGCGTTGCGGTCGCCCATCACCTCCAGCATATCGTAGCCGAACTGGCGCGAGCCGCTGGGCGCGAAGGGCATCACCGGCACTTCGCCGCGCACGTCAATCAGCGTGCCGACGTGCAAGGGCGCGATCGCCTTATGCAGTACGCCGAACAAGTTGGTGTATATGGGCTCGGCATGCACGATGGCCGCGGCATCCGCGCGCCGCTCGTAGACCGCCAAATGCACCTGCGATTCGTGCGACGGCTCGCGCTCGCCGTCGATGACCTCCCCGGCCAAATCCAGCACCAGGACATCGTCGGTCGTCAGCTGGTCGTAGGGGAAGTCATGCGGCGTCATCAGGACGTGCCCGCTGCGGGGATCGCGCAAGCTCAAGTTGCCCTGGGTCAGCGGCACCAAACCGATACTGGCGACCTGCGCCGCGCCATCGACCAGTTCCTGCTTTAGACCGATCATGTCTTGCGCTGCCGTCATGGACTCTCCCGTTGATAATTGTTTCTGGCCTACATGGTCTCCAATGCCGCAGATTCTACAAAGTCGCGCTGGCGCTGTCAAAAAACGGCGCTGCCCGGCGGGTAATCGCAAGAGATCTAAATTTTGCCACCGAGGACACGGAGTTGACCTGAGTACACTGAGAAATGCTTAATGGAAGGTTTCGCAGCTGCGACTGTTCCAGACTAACAGAAAATGAGATTAAGTCGACGAAAAATCATTATCTCTGTGTACTCGATTTAACTCTGTGTACTCGGTGGCTAATCCTGTCTCGAGTTCGCATATAGAAGGAAGCGCTTTTCTGGCGCGATTGCTCTGGCCCGCAGCCGCAAGCACTGGCTATCGCTATCACGCTGCCGCTATGCTAGCATGGCGCGATTATCTGCTTCAGCGGGCTTGCATAGACAATGCGAAACCGGCGCGGACTACTCATCGTCCTGGTCATGATATTCTCGGCCGGCGTCACGCCGATCGTCATCCGCATTACGCAAAGCGAAGGCATGCCCTCGCTCGTCATCGTCTGGATCCGCCTGTGGCTGGTCTCCATTGGCCTGGCGCCGCTGATCTGGACGCGCTATCGCAAAGAACTGGCGCGCCTCACGCGGCGGCAAGTCCTGCTGTCATTCATCGCGGGATTTTGGCTCTCGCTCAACCTGCTGTTGCTTTTCGCCGCGCTCGAATATACCAGCGTGCTGATGACCAGCGTGCTGCGGCGCACAACACCCATGTGGATCGTGCTGCCGGAGATTATCCTGTTTGGCGTCGTTTTTTCGCGGCGCTTCTGGCTCAGCCTGGTCGTGACGCTGGCGGGCGTGACGATGGTGGGCCTCGGCGGTCTAAGCGCGGTTGAAGCGGGCAGCGACCCGCTGCTTGGCGGCGCGATGGCATTATGCGGATCCTTGTGCTTCGGCGCCTATCTGCTGATTGGGCGGCAGCTCAACAACCTGATACCGCCCTTGCTTTACAGTTTCCTAGTCTTCTTCAGTTCCGCGCTGGTGACCTCCGTCTTCGTCATCGCGACAGATACGCCCGTAATCGGCTATTCGCTGAACGGCTACCTCTGGGCGCTTGTCGTGACGATACTGGCGCAAGTGCTGGGCCATGTCTTTATGAACCTGACGCTGCAATTCTTCACCGCCACCGCCGTCGCCATCATTTTGCAGGTCGGCGTCGTGCTCAGCGCCATCATCGCGCTCTTCGTCTTCGGCGAGATTCCTTCATTGGTTCAAGCCATCGGCAGCGCGCTCGTCATCTACGGCGTCATCGTCACGACAATGGAACAGACCAAAGCCAAGTGGAAACATCGGCCGCAGACGCGAAAATGACACAAGTTAGTATTTGACAGAAGCTGTTGCCTGTGCCATACTTTGCAAATTCGGAACGTTAGTTCTGTTATCGTGGAGAATCACAGATGATACAGAATAGACAGATGTCACTGTTGCAGTCTGAAACGTGGATCAGTTTGATACTTGATTGAGGTACCTTGTCGACATGACTCAGAATCTTGCATTTAGCGAATATCGTGAGAAAGAACGAACAAAGCATGTGCACAGGTTGCACCCCTACAAGGGCAAATTCATCCCTCAATTAGTTGAATACTTTCTAGATGAACACACTGACGACCTTAAGCGAGATTCATGGTTTAGAGTCGGGGATGTGATATTAGATCCATTCTGTGGTAGCGGCACAACGCTAGTGCAAGCAGGTGAGTTGGGCATTCACGCGATTGGCGTAGATATATCTGAATTCAACACACTCCTCGCAAACATAAAGGTGTCCAGACCCGACTTGAACCAACTGTACATTACCGCCCGGCGACTTGTTCACCTTTTGAAAGAATTTAACGCCGGTGCAGCATATCTTGAATTTGATGTTGCCGTAGGAGAGGCTCTCTCTCGATTTAACAAGAAGTACCAATTCTCAAATGGTCACAATAAAGCACCGGAAGATTTTGGGCGGCTTGTCAGCAACTTTATGGAGGATTGGAATTACCTTCGTGCCAAATATGACGTCAAGCTCAGGCAAGAGCAGGACGACAGTTTTCTGTCTTTTTGGTATGCGGAACCAATACGGAAAGAAATAGACTTTCTTCACCGTGAGATAACGTCTATTCCCGATACATCCATCCGCAACGTAATGTCACTAGCACTATCGCGGACTTTACGAAGTTGCAGGGCAACTACACACGCTGATTTGGCGACACTCAAATCACCAGTTTTTGAACCTTATTATTGTCGAAAGCACCGGAGGATATGCAAGCCATTACTCACGGCGACCAAGTGGTGGGAGCGTTACGCATTAGATTGTGTTTCGAGGATTTCGGCCTATCGTCAACTACGCACGCCAACACATCAAATCTGTATTACAGATGACGCACGAACAACCTGTTTAGATACTGCAGTTAGAAGCACTGATAGTGGTCTCGCTCAAATCATGGAACAGCAAAGAATACGCGGGATTTTTTCTAGCCCACCTTATGTTGGATTGATAGACTACCATGAGCAACATGCGTACGCGTACGAACTATTTGGATTAGCACGCCGGGACGAATGGGAGATCGGCGCCAAGTTCAATGGGCAAGGAAAGCAGGCTCGTGAAGATTATGTTGATGCGATTGTTAAGGTGTTGCGAAACTGCAAGCGTTACCTCGTCGATGATTACGATGTGTTCTTGGTGGCGAATGACAAGTGGGATTTGTACCCGTCAATTGCACAAGGAAGTGGGATGGAAATCGTAAAACGATATGAACGTCCGGTCCTGTTTCGCACCGAGAAAAACCGAAACACGCCATATCGTGAGACAATTTTTCACTTAAAGGGCGAATCGTGAGTTTCTCTTGGTCAATCGCTGTAGAAGCGTATATAAGAAAAGCTATCCGTAGCAAGTTGGATGCATACAACCCTGAACCAGCTGCAATGCCGTTCCAAGTCCGCCTACTTGGCCAAGACAGGATGGCTCTTTATTCCTTTATTCAATCAGTCAACACTTCATTGGGAACATCCATTTACGAATCTGTTGCGAAAGTGGTGGCTGAAACGAGTTTCGATAAAGTAGCTTTGCAGGCAAACCCACCTCAACAAATGTCTAGAAGTATGCGACACAAAGTCGATGAAATCGTCAATGGATTAGAGGCTGGCAACCGAGACCCGATCCGCGGTGAGCATGACAAAGACCTGCGATCGGTGCTTACTTCTGAGGATGATTTGGTACGTGTTAAACTTACAAAAGTAGATGTTCTGTTACAGCAGGAAGACACACTTTACCTGGTTGACATAAAGACAGCTAAGCCAAACGCGAGTGGCTTTCGGGATTTTAAGAGAACACTGCTACTTTGGATGGGAGCGTACTTGGAGTTGGATCCGAGACTGGACATTTACCCGATGATTGCGATTCCATATAACCCATACGAGCCTAAACCGTATGGGCGATGGACTATTCGCGGGATGATAGACATTAACAGCGAGCTAAAGGTTGCAGAGGAGTTTTGGGATTTTCTGGGCGGAATTGGCGCATATGAAGAGATTCTCAATTGCTTTGAGCGTGTCGGTATAGAACTACGTGATGAAATCGACAGTTATTTCGCTCAGTTTTCGAGTCAAGGATAGCCACCAACTCTATCGAGACTAACGTTTGACGGTATCTGCGATTGCAAATTTCTGTACTCGAAACTGCTGCAGGTCATTGCGCCGCGTCATAGTCACGACAATGGAACAGACCAAAGCCAAGTGGAAACATCGGCCGCAGTCTTAATGATGCGAGTGAAATTGCATCTCTCATCACGGCGCAAAATGCGCTAAGGTATTTCGCGACTTTCGGAAGCTGAGGAGAACCGATTATGAAACTTGAGACCCAGGCCATTCACACCGGCTATGAAAGCGAGCCCACCACCCACGCGGTGGCGGTGCCGATTTATCAGACCGTCGCCTACGAATTTGACGACGCCCAGCACGGCGCCGACCTCTTCAACCTGGCCGTGCCCGGCAACATATACACCCGCATCATGAATCCCACCAATGATGTGCTGGAACAGCGCGTGGCAGCCATGGAAGGCGGCGTCGCTTCTCTGGCGCTCAGCGCGGGACAAGCCGCCATCAACTATTCGATTCTCAACCTGGCCGAAGCCGGCAATAACATCGTTTCCGTACCGCAGCTCTACGGCGGCACCTGGACCTTGTTCCGGCACATGCTGCCCAAACTGGGCATCGACGTGCGCTTTGCCGAGGGCGACAGCGCCGATGATCTGGCCAAATTGATCGACAGCAAAACGTCGGCGGTCTTCTGCGAATCCATCGGCAACCCGGCCGGCAATATCCCGGACCTGCAGGCGATTTCCGATATGGCCCATTCCCACGGCGTCCCGGTCATCGTCGACAATACCGTGCCTACGCCCGCCCTCTGCCGTCCTGTCGAGCACGGCTGCGATATCGTCTTGCATTCCATGACCAAGTACATGGGCGGCCACGGCACCACCATCGCCGGCATCCTGGTCGACGGCGGTATCTTCGATTGGGAGAAACACGCCGAGCGCTTTTACATGTTCAGCACACCCGAGCCGAGCTATCACGGCGTGGTCTTCACTGATGCCATGGGGCCGGCCGCTTATATCGCCCGCGCCCGTGTGGTCGCCCTGCGCAATACCGGCAGCGCGCTCAGCCCCTTCAACTCCTTCCTGATCCTGCAGGGCTTGCAGACGCTGTCGCTGCGCATGGAACGGCATACGGACAACGCCCTGGCCGTGGCCAAGTATCTCGAAAATCACGCGCAAGTCGAGTGGGTCAGTTACCCAGGCCTGGAAAGCTCGCCCTATTACGACCTGGCGCAGAAATACACTGGCGGACGCCCCTCCGCGCTGCTCACCTTCGGCATCAAGGGCGGCTTCGACGCCGGCGTCAAATTCTACGACGCCCTGCAGATTTTCAAGCGCCTGGTCAATATCGGCGATGCCAAGTCGCTGGCCGCGCACCCGGCTTCAACCACCCATCGTCAGTTGACGCCGGAAGAGCAACTGCAGTCAGGCGTCACGCCCGATACCATCCGGCTCTGCGTCGGCATTGAGCACATCGACGATATCATTGAGGACCTGGAACAAGCTATGGCCGCCGCTCGCTAGCTGTGCCAAGTGGAGTGTCACGCCGCAGCTGCGAATCGGCGACTAGAACACAATCCAGCGTAGTTTTCCAAAATCGGGCGACTCACAGAGTCGCCCCTACATTTTCTATGTATTGCAATGTTGTATTCCAATATACAATGAGCGCATGAATCTCATCGATTACGCCAGCATTCTAATCCGTCGTGGCTGGATCATGCTACTGCTCGGCATCATCGCCGCCGGCGCCGCCTTTTTGTTCAGCCGCGGGATGGACCCGATCTACCGCGCCACACAGAAGGTGCTGATCGTCCCCAGCCGCATCGACTTCGGGCTGACGCAAGCCGCCAAGCAGACGCTCAATAATCATGTCGCCTGGCTCGACAGTTCCCTGCGCGCCGCCGAAGTCATCGACCTGCTGCAACTGGATATGAGCCCGACGCAACTGCGCGGCGATGTGCGCATCGCGCCCAACCTCGATAGCCAGGTTATTCAGATAGACGCCGAATCCAAAGACCCCGGCCAAGCCGAACGCGTCGCCCGCGAATGGGCGCAGCTGCTGATACTCTACCGCAACGATCAGAACCAGCAGGCGCGCCGGGAAGACCGCATCTACGCCAGCCTGCAAGATAATCCGGTGACGGTCCTGGCCCGGCCAAACCTCAGAATCAACGCCACGGTCGGCTTTATCGCCGGCGTATTCGTCGGCGCCATCATCGTCTTCGTGCTGGAGTACCTGGAGAGCGCCATTGTGCGCCGCCGCGAAGACGTCGAAACTTACGCCGGTTTGCCCGTGCTGGCTGCCGTGCCACCTACGGACTAGTCTGCCGCCAAAATTCCCGCCAGAATCTCGCGCTCGATATTGCCGCCCGAGACCACACAGACCACTTTGCCGCGCCCGCCTTTGCCCGCCAACGCCGCCGCCACTGACGCAGCGCCTGCGCCTTCAGCGATCACCCGCTGCCGCTCGGCCAGCAGCCGTATTGCCGCCCTGATTTCGTCCAGCGACACAACCAGCGAATCATCAAGCAAGTCGCGTACCCGCCCCCACATCTCGGGCAGTACGCTCTTGCCGCCGATGCCATCCACGAAGCTGGGCCGATAATCCACCGCGACCGGCTCTCCCGCGCGCAGCGATGCGGCCAGCGGCGCCGCCGTCTCAACCTCGACCGCGTACACACGCGTATCCGGCTTCAGCGCGCGTATCGCCGACGCGATGCCGCTGCTCAGCCCGCCGCCACCGTAGGGAATGACCACGGCGTCGACATTGGGCAAGTCCTCCAGGATCTCCAGCCCAATCGTGCCATTACCCGCCATCACGTCGGCATTGCTCACCGGATGAATGAAAAGGCCCTCCAAGCCGGCAAACTCGCCGGTGAGGATCACCTGCCACCAGCGATCGAAAGGCACCTTGATGATCTCGCCGCCAAGCCGCCGCACCGCCGCCAACTTCGTCTCCGGCGCGTGATCCGGCACGATAACGTGGCAGGGGATGCTCATGCGCGCCGCGCACCAAGCCACGCCCTGGGCCATATTGCCCGCGCTGGCTGTATAAACGCCACGCGCCAGTTCGCCCCGCGAAGCCAGTGCCATGGCATTGCCGGCGCCACGCAGCTTGAACGAGCCGATCGGCTGCAAATTCTCAAGCTTGAGATAGATTTCCGCGGGAGCGTCTTCCAGGGGCAGGCGTAGCAGCGGCGTACGTATTGCGGAGTCCGCGATTCGCGCCGCCGCCGCTCGAATCGCCTCTAGCGGGATTGCTTGACTCATTTATCCGCCCCTGGCGTAGCGCGCCAGATAGACCGGGTCGACGTCCACGCCCAAGCCCGGCGCGGTCGGCACCGCCACCTTGCCATCCACCTGCGCAAACTGCGGCTGCGTCAGCGTATCGCGCAGGGCGCTCTCGGAGCGGTCCATCTCCAGCATCGCCTCGGGCATTCGCAGCCGTCCCGGGACTGGATCAAGCGTACTCACCAGGTGCAAGCCGGCGGCAAAGGCGATGCCCGTGCCCCAGCTGTGCGGAATCACGTTGGTCTGGAAGGCCTTGGCCAGGGCGACAATTCGCTTGACCTCGGTCAGGCCGCCCGCGCCGCAAATATCGGGCTGGGCGATATCGACGCAGCGCTGGCTCAAGAGTTGACGGAAACCCGCCAGCAGGTATTCGCATTCGCCGCCAGCGATCGCGATAGAAGTCCGCTGACGCAGGTCGCGATAACCTTCGTAGTCTTCCGGCGACAGCGGCTCTTCAAAGAAGCTGATGCCCAGCGGCTCGATCTGCCGCGCGAAGCTCAAAGCCTCGCTGTACGAATAAGCGTGATTCGCGTCCACCATCAATTCGATATCATCGCCGATCGCCTGCCGCACCGCCCGCGCGTGCCGAACGTCAGTCTCGACGCCCAAGCCGACTTTCATCTTGATGGCGCTGAAGCCTTGCGCCGCATACTGTTGGGCCTCTTCCACCAGCGCGCCCACCTGATCATCCGTCTCGGTGAAATACAGGCCGGTCGCATATACTCGTACGCGCTCGCGCCGGCGCCCGCCAAGCAGCACGGAAACCGGCTGCCCCAGCAGCTTGCCGCGCAAGTCCCACAAGGCGATGTCGATGGCGCTTATCGCCGCGACCAATACGCCGCGACGCGCGTAATCCAGCGAGCGCAGGTGCATCTTGCTCCAGATGGTCTCCACTTGCAGCGGATCTTCGCCTTGCACCAGCGGCGCCAGGAATTCGATCCCGGCTTTGACGACGATCGCCGGCCCATAGCCTTCGCCCCAGCCATAAGTCCCATCTTCGGCGATGACTTTTACCAGGCAGATCTGCCGCGACTGAAACTCAAACTGCGAAAAGTAGAACGGTTTGTCCAGCTGCTGCTCCGCAATATAAGTCTCGATCCGCGAAATCTTCATGGCAGGAAACCTTCTCTCTTCTATATCAAAACGCGACCCGCAATTGCCGCGGGCGGCTGAAATTTAGCGTGAGCGCGGTAGCCATTCTCGCTGCCGCCGAGCGGATGTAGAATCCAATAGGCTCAAAGTCTACCACTTTTCGGGTAATTGTCCGCACAGAGCCCGGACCGACCCTGGGACCGACTGGCAACATGGCAGACGCAGCGAAGAGCAGCGATATAGGCCTGGTAGGGCATATCATCGATCGCTTGATCGACGAGCTCAATCAGATTCTGAAGGATGATCTGGTCGGCATTTATCTTTATGGCTCGCTGATCAGCGGCGACTTCGACATCGCCATTAGCGATATTGATCTGGTCGTCGTTCTCAGAGCGGAGCTGGATCAGCGCCAATTCCTGCAGCTGCAAGGCATGCATACGCGCGTTGTCAACGACCATCCCGCCTGGCGCGACCGCCTTGAGTTAGCCTATATCTCGCGCCGCGCGCTGAAGACTTTTCGCGTCGCAAAGAGCACAATCGGCATCATCAGTCCGGGCGAGCCCTTTCACTTGATTGAAGCGGGCGACGACTGGCTGATCAGCTGGTACGACTTGCGCCGGAATGGCGTCGCCTTGCAGGGCCCGTCCATCCAGTCGCTGATAGACCCGATACCGACGCCCGACTGGCTTGATGCCGTTCGCGAGCATGTCTGCGCCTATCGACGAACCGTCAGAGACGCGGCTGACATCATGTTTCTGTCGTATATCGTGCTCACAGTCGCCCGCGGCGCCTACACCCTGGCGCATGGACAGGCCGCCTCAAAAGTGAAAACGGCCGCCTGGGCGCAGTTAAGTTATCCGCGCTGGAACAGTCTCATCGCGCGCGCCTTGAAGTGGCGGCTCGGCGCCACCGAAGATGCGCCGCCACTCGAGCAAGCGCGCTCGGAAGTAGCAAGCTATGTCGACGACATCTTGTCCAGAGGGATTTGCCAGGATGCGGGTCTATCAGCCGAATAACGCGTCCGCGCTCGCGCTACGCTATTCGCATAGTCCTTCCGTCTGCACGTAACCGGCGCTGACCCAACCGTCCAAGCCCATAAATTCGACGAAAAACCAACTCGCCGTTCTGGCTTTGGCGGGCAAGGTCACGCGGAAGGGTATCAGCGCCTTGATCTGCTGCCCACCCGCTTCATCGCGCAGGCGCAGCACATTGGCTGTGGTAACCGTGCAGTCAGTCAGCGGAATTGAGGAGTCCTCGTTCAAGGCTGCGACGTGCACGACGATCCCGTTCTTCGAGAATTTCCCGCACATCAAGTCGCCGGATTCGTAAAGTGACAAGCGCGATACCGCCGGCGGCGAAACCGACTTATCCATGAAGACCAGCGATCCGCCATCGCGAATACAGACTTCCACGCCCGCTTCGGTACGCCCCCACACATCCACCGCCACCGTGATGCCGGCGTTCATCAAAGGATGTTTGTCAATGTCGCTGATCTCAACCACCTCGCAGCGCACATCCCGGTCCCCGCTTTTCATGATGATGTCAAAGGGAATATCATCGCATATTTCAGGATTCTCGTGCCCGCAGCCGGGAATCTCAAGTTCCTGGCCCACGGACAACAGATCGTCGCCCAGGCGATTGAGCAGCCGCAGGTCGTCGATCGTGGTATTCAGCGTCTCCGCTATGAGGATCAAGCTGTCGCCGGGCTGCACCACATAAATGCAATCGCGCGGTACCTCTTCCTTTGGAGGGTCGGGCGGATCAGGCGGGTCGGGCGGTTCCTCTTCCCAGGGCAGTTCAAAAGCGCCAATGTCACAGCCGTCGCCTTGCGGCCGCGTCGTCTCAACCACATCGGAATCGGGATCGCGCAGACCCTCGCAGACCTCCTGGTTAGCGGTATCGATGCCGGGGCTGCCGCCCTGGAGCGGATAATAAGTCACGCCCTTGTAGGTCCGTGGCTCGCCCAAGGCGACCGCTTCCACCGGCGCTACGTAGTCTATCACTTCCTGCTCTTCTTCGACATTTTGCTGCCCTGAACCTTGAGTCCCTATGCCTGCCACCTGCGCTGCGAATTCAGCCGCCCTTTCCGCCTTCTGGCTGTTGGGATTCTCGGTAGTCGTCTCCTCTTCTTCTTGCTCGACCAGCGGGCAGGAATCGTCGCTGATGGAATTTCTGACCCAGGATATGACGCTGAATTCACTGACACCCGGATGGCAATGCGTTACCCCTTCGTCGAGTTCGCCGGCGATGATAGTGTTGCCGATGCTAAGCGTCGCCTGCGATCCGGTTATGGCGATGGATGCGCCGCGCTCATCCGCCGTATTATGCGCCATCGTCACGTGAATAATGGTAACTTCGGATGTATAGTCCGAATCCGCCCCGGCGTTTATCCCGCCGCCTTCGCGGGCGTGATTACTGCTCAAGGTAGAGTTCTCTATTTTCAGACGACCGTTCCAAATCTCTATCACGCCGCCTTCGTCAGCCTGATTGTCGGTGAAACTGCTCTTGTCGAATTCGGCGATGCCACCGGCGACGCGAATCGCGCCGCCATCCTGAGAGGCGACGTTGCCGCTAAAGCTGCTCAATTCTTCGATGTTCAAGGTATGAACGCCGCTCTCGCTGGTGAAATACAATCCGGCGCCACCGCTTCGCATAGCCGTATTGTCTTTAACCTGGCTGCCATAGATGTTTACAGTGCTGTTGCTGGCATAGATTCCCCCGCCAGCGTCCCCCGCCCAGTTGTCCTTTACAACGGCATCTTTAAGGATAAGTTCACCGAGATCGACATGAATGGCGGCGCCGCGCGCGCCAGTCCGACCATTAGTAATCGTGATATTCTGCAAGGTAACGCGGGCTTCCTCGATGGAGAATATCGCCGTGCTGTCATTGCCGGAAACGGTGTAGTTCGAACCGTCGATCGTCATGTCCGTGGTGATAGCGGGCAGCCGACCGCTCAGGGTAACATTGCCGGTCAGCGTAATCGTATCGTCGCCGTCGCCGGCCGTACATCTGTCAAATGCAGCATCGTTGTTCGCCGCGTGAATGGCTTCGCTCAATGTGCAATCTTCGTCAACCGAAATGTTTGCCGCGTAGCTGGTTGCCGCCGAATAAAGCGCAGCGACTATCAAAAGGATTGCGACAACCCACTTGGACATTCGGGCGGCAAGCATCCGGCATGAATCCTTCGTTAGATTTTTTACATTGCATTAATGTTTATACGTATAAATTATATTGGCAAGCAATAATCGGGCAACCGAATTGAAGGTTACTTTCTGTTGCGTCTATTATGGAAAAGGTAATGGCGGGGTTCACTCGCAGATGCCGTCGGTCCGCGCATAGCGCGCGCTGATCCAACCGTCTCTGCCAAGAAAGTTGACATTGAACCAATTATTAGTACGTGTATACGTATCGAGTGTTACGTTGTAGGGAACCAATCCCAGCGCCGTGGAACTGCCTACTGCGTCGCGCAGCCGAACTGTCTGCGTCGTAGTGACTCGGCAACTCGAAAGTTCTACAAAGGTGTCCCGCTCAATGATGGCCGCCACCAGGACCAAGGTCCCTGCGGTATCGACCTCGCCACAAGTCATACCCACCGCGCTGTTATAGCTCGACAGCGCCTTCGGCGTCGGCGGCTGTGTCACCCGGTCCAGAAAGACCAGCTCGCCGATGTTTCGAAAGCAGACCTCGACCCCGGATTCGACATAACCGAAGACGTCTATCGCAGCAATCATGCCCGAAGCAAGCGCCGGATGCTTGTCGATCAAGCCAATGTCCACCTCGCGACAGCCGACTACCCGGCTTGTAGACCGCACAACCATGCTGTCGTACAAGTTCTGGCATGAGAAACCAAGCGTGCTGCTCTCGAGATCGTCATCCGCTAAATAGCAGTCCGGCACGATCAGTTCACTTCCAACATAAAGCGCGTCCTCAGTGAGCTGGTTAATCGAGCGGAATGCATCCACTGTAGTATTGTAAGTCAGCGCCAACTGGAACAGCGTATCGCCAACCTCGACTGTATGCTTGCATCTCGTCGCTGGATCAATTGCGGCCTGCGTCTTCGCTATCGACGTCTGCTCCGCCGGCGGCAATTTTGCGATCGCCGTCTCAGTCTGGGAGGGAGGGTCGCTAGTAGCCGTAGGTGTATCCGTGTCCACAGGATCCAGCGGTGCAGGAGCTTGTGTTGCCGTCTTAGTCGCTGTCGGCGTGTCCGTGTCCTCCGGCTCCGGAGGGTCTTCCGGCTCTGGCGGCTCTGGCGGGTCTTGCGGCTCTGGCGGGTCTTCCGGCTCTGGCGGGTCTTGCCCGTTATTGCCGCCGTTGTTGCCGTTATTTCCACCGTTGTTGCCGCCGTTGTCGCCGTTGTTGCCGTTATTGCCACCGTTGTCGCCACCGTTGTTGCCGTTATTGCCGCCGTTGTTGCCGCCGTTATTGTCGCCGTTGCCGTCGTTGTTGTCGTCGTTGGGATCGGGCGAATCTGGGTCCAAGGGATCAACGTCATCACCCGGACCTATGGGGACGCTATGTTCAACACCTGTCCTCGATTCAACGGAGCCTATATCGCAATTGCCATACATCGGTCTGTTCGTGCCGATTTGGTCCTGCTGCGGGGCCAACTCTTCACAAATATTCATGTCCTCAAAGTCCTGCGCCTGCTGGCTGCGGACAGATTGACTGTTGGCATCATCAGTTGCTTCGGGCAAGCTGCACACTTCCACATCCGCCCGATTGATCGCTACGCTGCCGTCTAAGAGCGGATGATAAGCCGGCTCCCCTTGAAGGTCACCCAGATTAATGGGACCGTCCTGCGCGCTACAAGCCGGTTCGCAGGACCCATCGCCGACGTACATGCCGATGTTGTGGTCGATGTCGTCCGCCGCATGACAATCGCCACCGCCTTTGCTGCCCGCGACAATTGAATTCTGCAAGTAAAGCCCTAGCCCAGACGTGTTGTCCTGGTTCCGACCCGTATCATCAACCGCGTACAAGCCGCCGCCTTCGTCGCCAGCGGTATTCTGGTATAGGGTGCTGTGCCGGAGAATCAGGTCGCCGAGGATGGAATACATACCGCCTCCATCGGCATCGGCGACGTTGCATGAAATCGTATTATTCTCGAATAGAAATCGATATGAACTGGAGTAAATCGCTCCGCCGTCAACACCAGCATAATTGCCTATGAAACTGCTCCGCCTGATTGTTACGTCACCCCCGTGGAGATCTAGCGCGCCGCCGTTTGCCCTCGCCTCGTTTTCAGGGTCGGCGCTGATATCGGCCGCCGCGCAGCCTGTGGGTACATCCTCGCCAAAGGTGGTCCCGTCGATGAGCAGCGTATAGACCGTGTCACCTTCCGTCCAGCTGACATCATCGGGCGAATTTGAGAAAAACGACAGAGCGCCGCCTAATGACCCGGAATAATTGCCCACAAAGACGGTGTTCTTGATAACAACGTGCGTATTTGATGTTGCGATGGCGCCGCCCAAGAGCCCAGCACGATTGTCCTCCAGCCGGCTATTCGTGACAGTAAGAGCAGAGCCATCTTCGGCATTTATCGCGCCGCCGAAGTTACCCGCTTTCCCACCGGTCAAGGTAATATTGTTGACCGTCAGATCGCCCCCGTTTATCCAAAAGATGATACGCTCATTGTTGCCATCAATGTCGTAGTTGGCGCCTTCAATCGTTATTTCCGTTGTAATCTCCGGTAAACTATCGGCCAATGTAATATTTACGGCAAGCGTGATCGTATCGGCGCCACTGCCCGCCGGGCAGCCGTTGGTCGCGGTATCGGTGTTGGCCGCTGTAATCGCGTCCCACAGCGTACAACTGCCGTTTGTGTCATCATGAGCGCTCTTGTCGACCGTAATCGAAGCGGCGTGAACAGTTCCCCCGGTTGAAAGACCCGCGACAACCAACACTACGGAAACAATGAAGCTCAATGACCGCGCGCAATTCACCCGGCAATATCCTTTTTAATGCGAAGCAGTCGACGCCGTACAATTTCGTATTATAGTGCCGCGCAGGATTGCCACAAGCGAAAACGCCACCGATATTGCGCTTATCAGCGGTTATACAAATTATTTTGTTGTAGGCGGACGGTTAGTTACAAACGCCGTCCGTTTGGACGAAGACCGCGCTTATCCAGCCTTCTGAATCTACAAAACTCACATTGAACCAATTCTCCGTGCGCGCATTTGCATTTAGGGTTAACCCGTAAGGCACCAATCCCAATACCAATGAAGAGCCCGGCTCGTGGCGCAGACGCAGCGTCCGCGTCGTGGCAACCTGGCAGCTGGTTAGCTCCGCGTAAGTGTCCATCTCTTCAATAGACGTGACCAGAATCACGGTACCTATGCGGTCAATCTCGCCGCAGATCATTCCAGCGGCATTGCGAAAACTGTTCATTTGAACGGGCTGCGGCGGATCAGCGAGCGCGTCCAGCCAGACCAAATCACCATTGCCGCGGAAACAAATCTCCACTCCCTTCTCGACAAATCCGAAAACATCCAAGGCGGCAATCATGCCCGAAGCGAGTATGGGATGTTTGTCGATTGATCCAATGTCGAACCGGCGGCAGCCAACCACCGCGCTCGTCGAACGCAATACAATATCGTCGTACAAACCCTGGCAGACGAATCCAAGCGGCGCGTCGGCTGATGGGTCATAGCAATCGGGCACTATCAATTCTTGGCCAATGGACAACCTGTCCCCCCGCAGCAAATTCAGGCGCCTGAATCTTTCGTCTGTCGTGCCGGAGCGCTGCGCGATCGGGAAGATCGTGTCGCCCACAACGACCGTAATCAGGCAGTAGGGATGCGGTATCTGAGTCGGTGGCGCAGATTGCGCCGGCGGGCGCGTGAGTTGGTCTGGCGCGCGTTCGCGTGGCTGATCAGGCCGCGGCGGCTTGGTGCTGTCCTGCGTCGGCGCAACGGCCGCGGCGCAGCGGAATCAGCTGGTGTGGGCGTCGATGTCGAGATGTTCCGCCGTTGATCTTCCTCTGTAGTAGCGGAGACCAACGACGAATATGACAGAACTGCCAGCACTACGACGATGCTGCATGTCCGTCTTACCTGCTTAGCCATCACAATATTGAAATGTTTTCGCCGCATTTGGCTTATTTCAGTCACTCAGCAAGAATATATATTGTTATATGATCTATTTGATCGTACAAGCCAATATAGGACAAATATCCGCTAATTCGCCCATAAGTGCCGAAATACTGTCTCTTTTCAATCAATGCCGGAAGCCATTGAGCTCGGACAATGCGCCTGACATTTGCCCAGTAGTTGCGCTGGCCCCATAATGGGAACACACTTGACGACCATCGGCGAAGGCATGGCGTCATACGCCGCGCCTGATTTCTGGCGCCGTGAATTTACCTTTGCTTTTCGGCTATCAATCCAAGGGCTGCGCCCGGTTATGTCCAAAGCGCTATTCTCGTCATTAAAATGTCTTGGGCTATTGCTTGGCATCGGATGGATATCCGCCTGCAATCTATCGGCCCCGGCCCCGCCGACTCCGCTGCCCACCGCAACATCCGCCATTCCCCTGGTACAGATACTTTACCCACCCCACAATCAGCGAGTCGTCGAAGGCATCATCTTCGATATCGACATCCTCGCTTCCGATCCAGCAGAGGGGATACAGCGCGTCGAGCTATACGTCGACGAGGAGCTGCTGCAATCCAGCGAAACTGAGACGGAACAAGAGCAGTACTACCGCATGACTACCAATTGGCTGGCAATGGGCATCGGCTGGCACAAATTCTCGGCTATCGCCTACCGCGCCGATGGAACCGCCAGCCATCCCCACGTGATCGCCTTGGAGGTGGTTCCGCCTAGCTAGCCCACGCTGATAGATCAAATTGGTCAATCCAGGAGACTGCGCTACAATAAATTGTCGCCTCTCGCTCAAAATTGCAGCGGAAATTATGGACATTGAACTGCGACATATCCACAAGCATTTTGGACCCGTGCACGCCAACAATGACATCAAGGTCCGCTTCAACCATGGGCGAATCGTGGGCATTCTGGGCGAAAATGGCGCCGGCAAGTCCACGCTGATGAAAATCTTGTCCGGCTTCCAGCCCGCTGACGAAGGCGAAATCCAGATTGACGGCAGAGTCATAGACTACACCGGCCCCACGGCCGCCATCGCCAACGGCATCGGCATGCTGCAGCAAGACCCACTCGATGTCGGCGCCTTCACCGTCTTGGAAAACTTCATCTACGGCGGCGCGGAAGGCATCACGCTCAAACGCGCCCAGGCCGAAGCCGACCTGCAACAACTTACCGCGCGTTTTGGCTTCGAGTTGGATCCTCACCAGCCGATCGATAATCTGCTCATCGCCCAGCGACAGCAACTGGAAATCATTCGCCTGCTGGCTCTGGGCGTCGAAACGCTGATTCTCGATGAGCCGACCACCGGCATTTCCGCCGAGCAGAAAGACATCCTTTTTGATGCGCTGCGGCGGCTGGCGCATGACGAAGGCCTGGTCGTTCTCCTGGTTTCACACAAGCTGGAGGACGTCATCGACCTCTGTGACGAAGTGGTCGTGCTGCGCGCCGGCGAGCTGGTCGGCGAAATGGACATGCCCGCCAGCGACGAGAGGCTGACCGCAGAACGCATTGCCGAGACCAAACGACAACTGGTGACGATGATGTTCGGCGAAGAACTGGAAGCGCAGAGCCGCCCGCAATTCGAAATCGGCCAAGCCGTGCTCGTGGCCGATCAGCTGGTTGTACACGATCTGCGGCTGGACATGCAGCCAATCTCAATGACCGCCCGCGCCGGCGAAGTCATCGGGCTGGCGGGCTTGGGCGGCAGCGGGCAGGAGCTGTTCATGCGCGCTTGCGCTCGCCTGCAGCGCGTCATCAGCGGCGCGCTCAGTTACAAGGGCCAGAACATACTCAATGCCAGTTATCAGCAACTCTTCCGGCGCGGTTGCGTCTTCGGCGCGGACGGCCGACTGGAAGAAGGTCTGATCGCCGGTTTGACCCTGACCGAGCACACCGCCCTGGTCACCGACGACCGGCTGCAAATCGACTGGAATGCTGTAGCGAAGCTCACCGCGTCGCGCATCGAGCGCTACCGCGTCAAAGGGCGCGCCAGCGACAATATCGAGCAGCTTTCCGGCGGCAATCAGCAGCGCGTCTTGATCGGCCTGCTGCCGGATGATCCCAAGCTGCTAATCCTGGAACAGCCGACGCGCGGGCTGGATGTCGATTCCGCCCGCTGGATTTGGACGCAGCTGCTGGAGCGCTGCCAGCAGGGCGCGGCCATCATCTTTAACTCGTCCGACCTGGAAGAGCTGGTCACCTACAGCGACCGCATTTTCGTCTTTTACGCCGGGCGCGTCCATGAAGTGCCGGACGTTAGCGGTACCAGTATCGACGAGCTGGGGCACATGATCGGTGGCGAATTCATGTCGAAGCAAGCCCAAATCTAGGAGCGCGCATGCCACTCAGCGAAAAACACGACGACACCAAAACTTACGATGACATCCTTAACGCCGGCCCGCCGCTGGGACAGCTGGCCAAGGATTTTGTGACGCCCACCGATCTCTTCTTCGTGCGCAATCACAGTCAAATCCCGCATTTGCAGCTGGACAGCTACCGGCTGGGACTGCGCGGACTGGTATCGCGCGAACTCTCCCTGAGCCTGGACGAGCTCAAGAACAACTTCGAGCGGCGCACGCTTACCGCCACCCTGCAATGCGCGGGCAACCGGCGCAAGGAGTTGGTCAGCTACAAGCCGATAGACGACCAGCTGGCTTGGGACATCGAAGCCATCGGCACCGCCGAATGGACCGGCCTGCGCCTGGGCGATATTCTGGCCGCCGCCGGCATCAGCAGCCCGGAAGCCGAGCATGTGGCCTTCCTGGGCCTGGATACCCTCCTGCGCGATGGCGCGCGCGAAGCCTATGGCAGCTCCATCCCGCTGGACAAGGCCCTGGGCTGCGAGGTCCTGCTGGCTTACGAGATGAACGGCGAAGACCTGCCTCTGGCGCATGGCTGTCCCTTGCGCGTGATTGTGCCCGGTTATATCGGCGCGCGCAGCGTCAAGTGGCTCAGCGATATCTGCGTGCAGGAACGCCCCTCCGACAATCATTTTCAGCAGGTCGGTTACAAGCTCTTCCCGCCGCATATCAATATGTACAATGTCGATTATCATGACGGCATGCAGCTTACCAAGCTGCCGGTCAATTCCGTCATCGTGCGCCCGCAAGATCGCAGCCTGCTGCCGGCGGGGGTAATCGCCGTCGAGGGCTACGCCATGAGCGATGGCGAGCACGAAATCACCTGGATCAGCGTCTCGCCCGATGGCGGCGAAACCTGGCAGCGCGCCGAATTTCTCAACGAGCCGCAACTTTGGACCTGGCAGCTCTGGCGCGCGGAATTCGACCTGCCGCCGGGCAGGCATGAGCTGGTCGTGCGCGCCTGGGACAGCGCGGCGAACTCTCAGCCGGAGACGATCGCCAGCGTCTGGAATTTCAAGGGCTACGTCAACAACGCCTGGCATCGCATCAAGATTACGTTGAAGTAGGAGGTCTTGGCACCGTCTGTGGCGCCGCTATCATCGTTGGAGTGTTAGACGATGACAGAGGTGCGACATGAGAGAAAGCGCTTGGCGACTGGTATTGGATTTGAACGACTTTGAGGCTTATCATGCGCGGCAACGTTATCCGATTTATGGCCGTGAGGATATCGTTAAACAGCTTGCGCCATTCAGAAACCGTTCAAGATTCGTCGTGCTAGAAACGAACGAGGAGTACGAGTATACTTTCTGGGACGGTCAGTCTTGGTACGACGAGTTCAAAGACTGGGACGACGAGCGAGACGGCTAGACGACACAAGGGGCGGACATGGACAGCATAATCTCTGAACAGCTTTCACCGATTGAGTTGCGTATTGAGCAAATCTACCTTGACCCAAACAATCCTCGGTTCGTCGATGATTCGTGGTCGACTATTGAAGACGAACGTATTGATGAGGAAATCGTTCAAAACGAAGCGCTACGAAAGATGATCAGATTTCATGATGTCGAGAAACTGCGTATGAATATGGTAATCAACGGATTTCTTCCTATAGATCAGGTAATCGTGCGACAGTTCAAACCAGACATGTACGTGGTGCTGGAAGGAAATCGCCGAATTACAGCTGCGAAGAAAATCGTTGAAGTACAACGAACGGGAGCTCCAATAAGGCCTGGGGTGATGGAATCCATTCGCAAGATTCAATGTCTGCTCTACTCCGGGACTGACAACCGGGCCGCGTGGATTTTCCAAGGTCTGCGTCACATAACTGGAATAAAACCTTGGTCCGCATACAACAAAGCGAAATTAATGAACCAACTACTTCAGGAGGAAGGAAAGAGTCTCAAAGAAGTGGGCCAGCAATTCGGTCTCACTTCTTTCGGCGCCGGGCAATGGATTCGCGGTTACAATGCCTTTCGACAAGCCAAGGATGAATCGGAATTCAGTAGGGAGGTCAAAGAATCCGCATATACCTACTTCCAGGAACTGTTTGGACGTTCCAATCTTCCGTTGCGTCAGTGGATGGAATGGAACGACACCGAGTATCGATTTGAGGATTCCTTAGCATTTAATGAATTTCTAAGCTGGTTGTATCCAAAGCCAACCGAAGAAGAGCTTGATGATGATCAGGATCCTGACGATATACAAGGGAACTGGGACGACAGGCGCATTTTGACGAATCGTGGGTTGCGCGATGTTTCGTACTTGATAAAGAATGCTACACCGCAATTTGAAGCGTATCGAAACGGAGAGGCGCTGACGAAGTCAGTTGCTACAGCACGATTGGCTGAAGCGCAAGACCAGGTGGAGAGCCAAAGGCGGCCCGCTACAGAATTGCTACGTAGCATGGACGAACTCACCCGCGAGCTACACAATATACCGACACTGAGATTCAAGAACGACGATGCGTTGCGAGAACAACTGGTAGCGAAAATCGGTCAACTGCAAGATTCAATTGATGAAGTGAAACTCGAATTCAATTCGTAAGTTCTCTTCAGTATGTCTAAGGTAAAATCGATTGTAGACTGGTACTTCAGGCAAGCGTATGACGATCCGTGGTTGGATTTCGAAGATTATCTCGTAAATGCCATTGAGCAGAGCCTTGATTTTTCAGCATTCGATGCCCAGCAGTTTGCTCACGACAATGGGGAACGGATTTGGAACGCCCTTCGCAGGCGAGTAGGAGAGGACAAACGGAGGGGATATTATCCTACGTTCTCTGAAGTTGCAGAAGGCGTAAAGATGCTCGTATGGAATCCGCGGTATTTTCCAGCTGGATTATCGAGGCGAGAGAGGCACACAAGACTTAGAATCAGAAGCCGAAGCAACATACTCCGAGCAATTCAACGAATGGACGAATTCCAATTCGAAGCATTGTCAGTACTGATCTGTAAGCTGAGCGGGGCTCAGAAATTTTGTCTCACTCCTTCCTCCGGTGGTGATGAAGGAATTGACTTCTTCGCAATTATTCCATCTATCGGCAAATCGCGACTGTTCAATGGTGGTGCGGGTCCAATAAGAATAGTTGGTCAAAGCAAAAGACATAATAACTCGGTATCACCTGGAGATTTACGTGAATTCCTCTTTACGATAGGCAGTGTCCACCAACGAAGTCCAGAGATTTTGAAAATCATTCCACCTTGGTTTCTAGGGCAAAAAGGCCCCATCGTAGGCTGGTTTGTCGCCCACCGTGGATTGCAGAGTGGAGCACGAGAATTTGCTGACAATTTTGGAATCATTCACTCCGACAGCAGGGATCTCGCGGAAATCATAACGATGTCTAGGTCCTGGACACCGTCTGACGGATTACACGCTCCAGAAAACATGATGTGGGAACAAATTGAAGTCCTATTGCGTGCCAAGAAATGCAGAGAAACATGAAAAACCCACGCGGACTCGCCATTCAAATCGCCTTCCTCATCCTGCCCATCGCCATCTCTCTGGCCGTGGCGGCCGCGCTGGTCATCGCTGTGGGACGCGACCCGCTGGAAGTAGTCGAAGCCCTCTGGAAAGGCGCATTCAAAGACAGTCGCAAGATCGGCGGCGTCTTCAACTTCTGGATTCCGCTCACCCTCGTCAGCATCGGCCTGGTCGTCACTTTCCGCGCCGGCCTGTGGAATATCGGCGTCGAGGGCCAGATGATGATGGGCGCGCTTTTCGCCAGCTGGGGCGCGCAATACCTGCTGCTGCCCGAAAGCCTCTCGCCCCTGCTCAACGTGATACTGATTGCGCTGGCGGCCCTGGGCGGCATGTTCTGGGCATTCGTCGTCGGCGCGCTGAAAATCCGCCTGGGCGTCAACGAGATTTTCGGCGGCGTGGCGCTGAACGCCCTGGTTAACGTCATCTCCATCTACTTGATCTCGGGTCCCTGGCAGCCGCGCATCGGCGGATCGGCGCAAGGCACCGAACCCTTCCCCACGCCCGCCCTGCTGCCCGAATTCGCGCCGACATTCCCGGTCAACCTCTTCATGATCGCGCTGGTCATCGCCGCCTTCGTCATCGTTATGATTATGCTCAACGCCACGCGCTGGGGGCTGAATCTCAAGGCGGTCGGGGCGAATATGCGCTCGGCGCTGCTACTGGGCGTGGCCACCGAGCGCGCGTCCATGAGCGCCTTTCTGGTTTGCGGCGCGCTGGCGGGCATCGGCGGCTCCTACCGCGTGCTCTTCACCTTCGACAACCTGCGCCCGCTGGCTTCCGGGGGGATTGGCTTCCTGGGCTTGCTGGTGGTGCTGCTGCTGAGCATCCGCTTGCTCTGGGTGCCGCTGATCGCCTTCGCCTTCGCCGCCATCCTGACCGGCAGCACCCGCCTGCAGATCGCGCCCTCGCTCAAGCTGGATTCATCGCTGGCCGGCGTCCTGCAAGGCATGCTGGTGCTCTTCGTGATCCTATTCCACGGCGTACAGGAGGTATTCTTCCCGCAGACGCTTGCTGACGACGACCATGAAGCCCCCCATCCCCCGGCCCCTTCCCCCACTAGGAGGGAAGGGGAGCTTGCCACCGACGAACATGTCAGTGACGACAAAAGCCCCCTCCCACGCTCTGGGGGAGGGGGTTTGGGGGTGGGGGCATGAACGAAGAATTCCTCAACACCCTCGGCAGCATCATCGGCACGGCCACGCCGCTGGTGATCGCCAGCTTGGGCGAGACTATCACCGAGCGCGCCGGGGTCGTCAATCTCTCGCTCGACGGCAGCCTGGCGCTGGCCGCGGTGACCGGCTTCGCAGCCGCCTGGACCGCGCAGGAAGCCGGCGTGCTTGACCTGCCGGCGCAGATCGCGGTCGGCATCGGCGCGGCCATGCTGGTCGGCGCGCTGATCGCCGTGCTGGTAGGCTTCTCCAGCATCAAGCTGCGCCGCGATCAAGTCGCTGTCGGCTTCGTGCTGACCCTGCTGGCGGCGGATTTGGCGCGCTTCCTGGGCGCTGACTACACACGCATTCCCGGCCCGCAGATCACGCGCTTCGCCATCCCCGTCCTGGAAGATATTCCGGTGCTGGGCATCGTGCTCTTCCAGCAAAATGTGCTGGTTTATTTCAGCTTTATCTTGATGTTCGCTATCTGGTTCTGGCTCTTCCGCAGCAAAGGCGGCCTGGCGCTGCGTGCCATTGGCGAGCGACCCGAAGCGGCTTATGCCCGCGGCGCGCCCGTCCAGCGTCTGCGCTATTGGTACACCTTCCTTGGCGGCGCTCTGGTCGGCCTGGCCGGCGCTGCCTATTCGCTGAATGTCAAACCCGGTTGGTCCAGCCCGCCCGCCATGCAAGGCGACGGCTGGATCGCGCTGGCCATCGTCATCTTCGGCGGCTGGCACCCCTTCCGCGTCGTGCTCGGCGCTTACCTTTTTGCCGCCCTGCGCGCCATATCCGGTTACATCCAGACCAACGGCCTCTTCATCTTCGGCCAGGAGATCAGCTTTCCCTTCGTCCTTCTCAATACCTTGCCCTGGCTGCTGATGATCGTCACCCTGCTCATCGTCAGCGGCGGACTCACCGAGCGCCTGCTGCAGTACATGCCGCGCGCCGTTCAACGCCGCCTGCGCGCCTTCTTGCGCTCCGATCCGCCCAGAGCGCTGGGCACACGCTTTGAAGCCGAGTAACTGTTGCGCACATACCTAGAATTGTAGGGGCGACTCTGTGAGTCGCCCGTAATTGGTCAAAAACGAGATCGTCCCATGCCCAAGCGAAAACAGAAAAAGCGGATTCGCCCGCTGGCGCTATGCGTCTTTCGCCGGGGAGACAAAATCTTCGTCTCACAGGGCTACGATTCACGCAAAGACCAGACTTTCTTCCGGCCCATCGGCGGCAAGATTGAATTCGGCGAACGCGCCGCCGAAGCAGTCGCCCGTGAAGTACAAGAAGAGATCGGCGCCGAAATCACTGACCTCAAGTATCTGGGGGCGCTTGAAAATATCTTCACCTACGAAGGCAAGCCCTGCCACGAAATCGTCATGATTTACGACGGCCGCTTCATCGATCCCGCCATGAATGCTGACGATATCAGCGTAAAAGGAATCGATGACGGCGACATCCTCTATGAGGCCGCCTGGAAACACCTTGATTGCTTCCGTGACGCGGGCGCGCCGCCACTGTATCCCACAGGTTTGCTCGAATTGCTCGACTCCGCCAAGCCCGGCTGAAGCGCGCCTGGCGCAGCAAATCACGTATTGCGTTTACTGCTCGGGCGCTTATCCCGGTCTTGGCGTTTCTCGCGCATAGACTGCTATAATAAGTGTTCAGAATCACGACGAAAGTCGAATTCATGGACATCCGTTTGCCCTTGCCTGCGGCGCTCCGTCACCGTGTGCAAAGCGATGAAAAGCTCTGGGCGCATGCCGTTTCGCTGCTGCTTAGCCCGCCCGTGGTATGGGCCGTCTGGGTCTACGCCGTCTCATTCCTGCGCGGGCCGAATCGCAGCAGCGCCTTCGCCTTCGCATCATTATTCGTGCTTTCCATCTGCGTCGCGCCGATGCTCTTCGTCGCCTACAAAGTGCGCAACGGCAAAATCAGCGATATGCACATGCGCGAAAGCAACGAACGCTATATTCCCTATTCCATCGCCATCGTCGCCGGCATCCTGACCGGCGTCGTCTACCTGCAATACGACGCCGGGCCTGTCCTGCTGCTGGTCGTGCTGGTCAGCATCGTCGAGTTGACCATCATGCTGGCCGCCACTTTCTACATGAAAGTCAGCCTGCACGCCATGGCCATGTCGAGCATAATCTCGGCCACAACGCTATTATTCGGCTTGTCGCAGGGGCTGGTTTTTCTACCGGTATTGCTGCTCGTGGTGCTGGCGCGGCTGGTGCTGCGGCGTCACACCACGCTGCAAATCATGGTGGGCGTCTTGATTGGCGTCCTGACGCCCTTGCTGGTTGTCGCCGCCGCGGGGCTGATGATCTAGCCGCGCATCAGACGTCCCATACGCGCACGGTTCCATCCCAAGACCAGGACATGACCTGCGTCGCCTCGCTGTTCCAAATGGCGCCGCGCGCCAAATTGCGATGCCGGAAGCGCTGCCATTGCGTCTCACTCTCCCACAAGTAGACGTAAATATGCGACCAGGAGAGCACTCGCGTCTCCGCCGGATTCCAGCGCGCGCCGATCACCCAGTCTTCGTGCCGGAAGACCTGCTGCGAACGCCCGCCGGCGACCGACCAGATATGCACCGTATCATCGCCCGCCCATGACATCACCAGCGACTCGTCGCTCGACCAGATGGCCCGCTGCACGAAGCTGCTGTGACGCACGCCGCTGATGGCGCGACCGCTGACGCTCGTCCCGTCAGTCTTATAGACGTTGACCGTCCCGCTGGTATACCAAGCCAGCACTCGACTGTCATCCGCGCTCCAGTCCAAGCCGAGAAGCATGCCGCGGCCGGGCAGGGAGTAAAAGACTTCATCGCCGCTGGCGACATCCCAGGTGTGTACCTGCCCCGCTTCGGTCCAGGCGCGTACTTGGCTTTCGTCGGCGCTAAAGACCGCGCCACTTGCCTCAGCCGGCGCGGCAAAGTCAAACAGGCGCGCGCCATCGCTCAGCGACAGAATCGCGCCCGCCCCCTCACGCGTCAGCGTGAGCAGCGCAGTCTGCGCGGCATTCGGCGTCAAAGCAATCGGCATGCCCTCGAGCTGCCAACTTAATTGCATCGCGCCATCTTCTGCCGAACTCAGAAGGATCAATCCGCTCTCATCAGCTGATAGAATCGCCGCGGCGTCTTGCAGCCAGATGGCATGGGTGATCGGGTTGCCGCCGTGGGAAATCTCTAGCAGCAACTCGCCCTCATCAGCCGACCAGACCTGAACCTGTCCCCGTTCGGTCGCGCTGACTATCTGCGTTTCGTCGGCGTTCCAGGAGGCCGTTACCACGCCGCCATCATGCTCCAATGTCAAGGCGGCTTCGGGTTCTTGTGCAGCAGCCGGCGGGAGCAGCATCATTACGAGCAGCGCGAGAATTAGAAAACGAATCATGCGTATCACCTGCAAGCTATATCGAGTGACATGCGCCAAGCATAGCACAGAATTCTTAAATTATGATGACGCGCAAGCGCTTGCCAGCCCAGGTCGCAGACAGTATTATGTTTGTAGAGTTCATCGCCAAAGGCAGGCAATATGACCAGACCCAATTTCCTCTTTATGATCGCCGATGACCACCGCCACTCAGCCCTCGGCGCGCTGGGTACAGAGCCGGTATCCACACCCGCGTTCGACAAGATGATCGCCGACGGGACCTGCTTCACCGAGGCGCATATCATGGGCTCAACCTCGGGCGCCGTTTGCATGCCCAGCCGCGGCATGTTGATGTCCGGTCGCAACCTCTTCGATACGCCCGACCCGCTGCCCGATGACGCCCCGTTGCTGCCCGAATTGCTGCAACAGAACGGCTATACCACCTTCGGCACTGGCAAGTGGCACAATCGGCGCGGCAGCTACGCCCGCTGCTTCGGCGAGAGCGGCAAAGTCTTCTTCGGCGGCATGAACGATCAATTCGCCATGCCCGTCAACGACTTCGACCCCGCCGGCGCTTACCCGCCCGAAGAGACCTATCTCGCCGATGGCCATGCCACCACCGTCTTCACTGACGAAATGATCGACTTCCTCAACACGCGCGGCGCCGATGACGATGAACCTTTCTTCGCTTATATCGCTTTCACCTCGCCGCACGATCCGCGCACGCCGCCGGCCCCATTCGATACCATGTATGATCCGGACGAAATCGAGCTGCCGCCCAACTTCTTGCCCGAGCACCCCTTTGACATCGGCGTCAGCGACATCCGCGACGAGCTGCTGGCTGGCTACCCGCGCGGCGAAGACGAAATCAAGCGCCATATCGCCGATTATTACGGCATGATCTCGCACATGGACATGGATATCGGCCGCATCCTCTCAGCGCTGGACGCGCGCGGTTTGAGCGAAAACACCATCGTCATCTACACCTCTGACCACGGCCTAGGCGTGGGCCAGCACGGGCTCATGGGCAAGCAGAATCTTTACGACCACAGCATGCGCATCCCGCTAATCATGCGCGGCCCCGGCATACCCCGCGGCCTGACATGCGGCGCACTGCTCTACCTGCTGGATATGTATCCTACCCTGCTCGAACTTGCTGGCGTTCCCGTGCCCGAATCCTGCGCTGGACACAGCCTGACCGCCCTGCTCAACGGCGTCACCTACATGCACCGGCGCCAGATATTCTCCGCCTATCAGAGCGTCTTCGGCCATCCGCAAGGCCAGCCTTATCAGCGCAGCATCAAAGACGAGCGCAATAAGCTGATCCAGACGGTCGTTGACGGCGCTATCACCTGGCAGCTCTTTGACCTGGGCGCCGATCCCTACGAGCGCGTCAACCTCTTTGACCATCCCGGCTACGAAGCGCTGGCGCAGCGCTTGCAAAACAGCCTGCGCGACAGACAGGCCCGTGTCAACGATCCGATCCTGAAAGAGGGCTGAGGCCGCCGCCGCTCGCTCAGCTTGCGCGAAGTTTCGACATTTTTGCCACCGAGTACACCGAGTTAGATTGAGGACGCAGAGGAAAAGCATCATGCTTAGTCCAAAGACAGAATCGGCCAACCCGCGGACCATGCTTGACTCAACCTGCCCATATACGTCCCGGTACCCCTCTCTGTGCCCTCATATTTACTCTGTGACCTCGGTGGTAAAACTGTCGTGAATCCGAAAAAGCGCGGCGCCCGCCGGAGAACAGCGATGACCGATCATTTGCGCGTGGACGGCGACCGTTTGTGGCGCAGCATCATGGAGATGGCGCGAATTGGCGCTACCGCAAATGGCGGCAGTCATCGACTCACGCTAAGCCATGAGGACAAAAGCGCCCGCGATCTCTTCGCCCGCTGGTGCGCTGATGCCGGCCTGTCCCTGACCATCGATGAAATGGGCGATATGTTCGCCTTCCGCGCCGGGGCCGATGCCGGACGCGCGCCGGTGGGCATGGGCAGCCATCTTGATACCCAACCCTACGGCGGCCGCTTCGACGGCGTATTCGGTGTCCTGGCCGGCCTAGAAGTCATCCGCACGCTGAACGACCACGGCGTCACGACCGCCGCGCCGCTGGAAGTGGTCAACTGGACCAACGAAGAAGGCGCGCGCTTCGCCCCGTCTATGCTGGCTTCGGGCGTCTTCGGCGGCGTATTCGAGCTGGACTGGGCGCAATCCCGCAAGGCGGTCGACAGCGGCGCCACGCTGATCGACGAGCTCAAGCGCATCGGCTATCACGGCGAGGCGGCCCTGCGCGATCACGAATTCTCCGCCTTTTTCGAATGCCATATCGAGCAGGGACCCATCCTGGACGCGGCAGGCATCGCCGTCGGCGTCGTGGATGCGGCGCAGGGATTCCGCTGGTACGACATCAAGCTGGAGGGCTTCGCCTCGCACACCGGCTCAACACCGATGGCGGGCCGGCGCAACGCGCTGCTGGGCATGGCGCGGATCGTGCAGGCGGTGGACGATATCGCCCACGAGCACGCTCCCCTGGCGCGCGGCACTGTCGGCAGTCAGGTCGAGGTCGGCCCGGGCTCGCGCAATGTCATTCCGGGCGCGGTCAACTTCACGGTCGATTTGCGCCACCCCTCGGCCGATACGCTGGACGCCATGGATGCCGCCCTGCGCGCCGTCTGCGCCGAAGCCGCCGCTGATATCGGCCTGCAACTCTCGCTTGAGCAAATCTCGGACACCGCGCCCGTCGCCTTTGACGCAGGCTGCGTGGCCGCGGTCCAGCGCGCCTGCGAGCAACTGGGCGTCACGCATCAATTCATTACATCCGGCGCCGGCCATGACGCCTGCTACGTCGCCGAGCGCGTGCCCACCGCCATGCTCTTCGCGCCCTGCAAGGACGGCATCAGCCACCACGAATCGGAAAGCGCGGAACCCGAAGACCTGGAAGCCGTCACCAACGTGCTGCTGCATGCCGTGCTGGATGTCGCCGGCGTTGCGAACTGAACATGGGCTGGGCCTCGTACTAGCAGGGAAAACGCTGCTAGCCTCTCAACCGCAATCGGCGCTTTCGCTCACATATCCCGCGCCGATCCAGCCGGTGACGCCCTGATAGGCAATCTCGAGCCAAGCCCCGTTGCGCGAAATGGGACGCAGCGTAATTCCGCTTCGCACAAAGCCGATTGTGTCATCGTCCAGGGACGGGCCCGCCCGCACGCGCAGATGACCGGTCGTGGCGACGCTACAACTCTGCGACTGCGCCGCGCCCTCAGTGGCTGACGCGGGCTCGGGCGCGCTTTCGCCGCAGACCATCTTCACATACGCCGCGCCGATCCAGCCCGTTTTGCCCTGATAGGCAATCTCGATCCAAGCCCCGCTCCGCGAAATGGGATGCAGCGTAATTCCGCTTCGCACAAAGCCGATGGTGTCATCTTCCTTAGATGGACCCGCCAGGATGCGCAGATTGCCCGTCGACGTGACGCTACAACTCTGCGACTGCGCCGTGGGCTCAGTGACTGTCGCGGGCTCGGGCGCGCTTTCGCCGCAGTCCATCGTCACATACGCCCCGCCGAGCCAGCCCGAATTTGCCTCATATTCAATATTGAGCCATTCACCGCTGATCGCCTTCACGCGCAACGTGGTACCGCGCGGCACATACCCGATGATGTCGTCATCCAGAGAAGGCCCCGTTCGCACTCTGAGGTGGCCCGTCGTCGTAAACTGGCATTGCCGAAATCGCGCGCCGGCAGGCATGAGCACGAGCATGCCGGGGCGGTCGAGCCGCGCGCAAGTCCGGCCGTCGCGCTGACTTGTATCCAGCCAGGATTCGGCCCGGGGCATGCGGCCGGTGTCTATGAAGAGCAGCGAACCAAGTCCATCCAAACAAACTTCGCCCGGCGCGCCTTCACCCCAAATATCGTAGGCAGCGATGAAGCCGACATCAATGATCCACTGCAGGCCGATGCCCTCGGCGCCGATCCGCTTGACATACATACTTGAGACCGCGCCGCCTGATCGCCGGCCAGAAGCGCTGCTGCTGCCACTTAGGTCATTGCCGCTGCCTTGGCTATTGACATTGCCGCTACCGCAGAAGTCGGCGCTAAAGCCAAAATCGCATATATCAGGCAGTACAAACCTCGGCCCCCCGTTTCTTTCCGACTCTTTTCGCCTTGATACCTCACGGATATACCTGATCTTGGCTCTTGCGTTGTCGAGGAAGTCATCCGGGACGGGCCGACAAAAATAACGCGTACCCGGCCCCGTGTATGAGTGGTCCTGTATATCGCAGTGCACCCAATGTTCCGCCTGCACAGCGCCGAAATGCAGGCTGAATAAGGCGATCAGTATCGTCAGCAGGGGCAGCTTGCGGCCCAGGCACAGCCCATACAAGCGCCTTGCGCTCAGAGCGCGCCGGTGCATAACTGGGTTGCGAACAAAGAAGCGGGGACGGTGAATAAACTTTGTAAATAACACAATAACTGGCTGTTATAATCTTACGCAATATTATATCGCAGCGATGCCTCCGTCGCAAGTTTTTCCGGCCAAATGAATGCTGATTGCGGCGGGGCGCTCGTTCACAAATTGGTGCAGACGAACCAGGCGCGCAGCCGATGACGAGTATTAGCTTGCAGACCCTTGCGCATGATATTACGACTCATCTTGTCGCTGCCCGGCAAATCAAGCATAATCAGCGCGCTTAGGGCCTGTCGGATCCATGCAAGGCGGCAATGTGAATTGGCGCATCGCAACTTCTCTGCTCGTCATCGGTCTGGTTCTCCTCGTCGGCATCAGCCTGATTGAACCCGCCGACGGCAATGCCCTGGGCGCTTACACGCAAATCCTGGCGCCGCCGCCGGACATCAGCGGCTTCGCCCGCGCCATTGAACCCTGGGATTGGCAGTTCCCGCGCGATCACGGCGCCCACCCCGCCTTCCAAACCGAGTGGTGGTATTACACCGGGGTGCTGGCGACTGGGGAAGGGCGTCGCTTCGGCTTTCAGTTCACGATCTTCCGCCGCGCCCTCTCGCCGGCAGCGTCAAACTCGCAGTCCGAATTCCGCGCCAAGGACATTTACCTGGCGCATTTCACGCTCAGCGATATTGAGGACGGCGACTTCTATCATGATGTGCGCTATGCTCGTGGCGGGGCGGGTTTGGCCGGCGCGACTGCCGACCCGATCTATCGCGTCTGGCTGGAAGATTGGCAGATCCAGGCCGAAAACGACGAGGCCACGCAGACCCGTATCAGCGCCGCCAGCGCAGACTTCGCCATCGACTTGCAGCTGCGCCAAGTCAAGCCGCCGGCTTTACAGGGCGATCGCGGGCTCAGCCCCAAGAGCGCGGATATCGGCAACGCCAGCTACTACTACAGCCTGACCCGCCTGCTGACCAGCGGGGGGATCAGCATCGGCGCTGAGGTCTTCACCGTAGAAGGCAATACCTGGATGGATCACGAATTCAGCACCTCGGCCCTGGGTGAAAACGCCCGCGGCTGGGACTGGTTCGGCCTGATTTTCGCCGACGACAGCGAGCTCATGGTGGGGCAGATTCGCCTGATCGACGGCGACATCGAGCCCGCTTTCGGCGGCCTGCTGATCCAGCCCGACGGCAGTACGCGCCGGCTCAGCGCCGATGAAATCCACATCGCCGTCAACGATACCTGGCGCAGCCCCCACAGCGACGCCGAATACCCCGCCGGCTGGAACATCACGGTCGGCGGTCCCGAGACATTTAGCATCTCGGTAACGCCGCTGATGCCCGATCAAGAGCTGCACAGCGCCGATATCATCTACTGGGAAGGCGCCGTCCGCGTGGGCGGGGACAAGTCCGGTTACGGCTACGCCGAGCTCACCGGCTACGCCACGTCCATGCAGAATCGTTTCTGACTAATCCACAATGACCACGAATCAGTCGCGCCGACAGGCCTACGATCAGATCGCCCAGCTCTATGACCGCGCCCGCCCGTCTTATCCGGCAGCGCTCTTCGACGACATCGTCGCCTACGCCGGTCTCACAGCCGACGCACGGATACTGGAAATCGGCTGCGGCACCGGCCAGGCGACCCTGCCATTGGCGCAGCGCGGCTACGCCCTCGATTGCATCGAATTGGGCGCGGAGCTGGCCAAAGTCGCGCAGGACAATCTGGCCTCATTCCCGGCCGCTCAGGTGATTCATGCTGACTTCAATACGGTCGATTTGACGCCCGCCCGCTATGAGCTGGTCCTCTCCGCCACCGCCTTCCACTGGCTCGACCCCGCCACCCGCTTTGACAAGTCTCATCGGCTCTTGAAGCCAGGCGGCACGCTCGCGCTCTTCTGGCATCGACCGGTCGTCACCAATGTCAGCCGCGCCTTCGTCGACGCCATACAAGAGATCTATCAGGAGATAGCGCCCGAGCTGACGCGCCGATACCAGCCGCCGCCCCACCCCGACGAGGTCGGCACCGAATACGCCGAGCTGATTCCAGCCAGCGGTCTTTTTGACCGGCTCGAGATTCGCAAGCACTACACTGCCACAAAATATGGCGCGACCGCTTATATCGAGCTGCTCGATACCTTCTCTGACCATCGCGCCCTGGACGGGGCCAAACGTCGGCAGCTCTTTCGCGCCATTGAATACTTAATCCTTTCTGGGTTTTCCGGCGAAGTCACGCGCGAGACCGTCGCGCTGCTCTACCTGGCGCAGTCTCAGTAAATGCTAGTTATTCATGCACAAAACAAACTCGCTAGAAAAGCTCCCCTTCCCTAGCTCGCTGCCAAGGACAGAACAGTTATTCAACAGGCAAATAAAAGCCGTGTAACCAGTGAATTATGTGAGTATTTCGGGCGAGCCAATGGCTCGCCCCTACATTTTCCTCACAGAATGATGCCTGTAGGGGTCAGCCATTGGCTGACCCGTTGCAACTTATCCCAAACCTGTCCTGTCATCAGTAGCTCGCTGGGGCAAGGGGCCGGGGGATGGGGTAAGAAAAGAGGCATTCCACATTCTCATTATTTGCGTGCATTTACTTCTGCGGCCTCAGTAGAGTAACAATCGCCTTTCACGTGTAGAATCGTCTGGTATGTACAGTGCCGACAATGGGAGAGGACGACGCATGACCCGCGCTTTAATCACCGGCGGCGCAGGCTTCATCGGCAGCCACCTGTCCGAACGTCTGCTGGCCAGCGGCTACCAGGTCACCGTCATCGACAACCTTAGCACCGGCCGCTTGGAAAATATCAAGCATCTGGCCGCCAATTCCGATTTCCGCTACGCCGTGGAAGACATCCGCAACATCCATGTGATTGATCGTCTGGTCAGCGAATGCGACATCATTTTCCATCTGGCCGCGGCCGTCGGTGTACGCAACATCATCGACCGGCCCATCAACACCATCGAGGTCAATATCGGCGGCACGGAGACCATCCTGAAGACCGCCAGCCGCTATCGCCGGCGCACACTGATCGCCTCAACGTCCGAGGTCTACGGCAAAGGCGTCAAATTCCCTTTCCGCGAAGACGATGACACGCTCTCCGGGCCCACCCTGCGCAGCCGCTGGAGCTACGCCGCCTCCAAAGCCGTCGATGAATTTCTGGCTTTCGCTTATCATGCCGAGATCGGCCTGCCGATAACGCTCTTCCGCCTCTTTAATACCGTGGGCCCGCGCCAGGTCGGTCAGTACGGCATGGTTGTGCCGCGCTTCGTGCGCTGGGCGCTGGCTAATGAGCCCATCCAGGTCTACGGCGATGGGCAGCAGCAGCGTTGCTTCGCCAATGTCTACGATGTCGTGGCAGCCATCCAGGGCCTGGCCGAATGCGAGCAAGCCATCGGTGAACTCTACAATATCGGCAGCGACCAGGAAATCAGCATCCTGGACCTGGCCCACCGCGTTCGCGATCGCGCCGACAGCGTCTCTCCGATCGAACTTGTGCCTTACGAGCAAGCCTATCAGCAGCCCGGCTTTGAGGACTTTCGCCGGCGCGTGCCCTGCATCGACAAGATTAGCGGCGCTATCGGCTGGCAGCCCTCAACGCCGCTAGACGACACCATCGACCAGATCATCGCTCACTCTCAAGCGGAGATGTACAGCAGATGATCTGCTCCCCTCTTCATCGTAAGGCTGACCAGCGGGCGCCGACACCTGACGAATTCTGTAGGGCTTGTCCGCTGCTCACATACCAATGTCGGTACGTCTGGGCGGGCGCCGCTCTTTTACGGATTCACGACACTTTCACCACCGAGGGCACAGAGTAAATATGGGGGCACAGAGACGGTTACAGGGAAATCTGGAAATAGATCGAATCAAGGATGGTCCGCCCGTTCGGCGATTCTGTCTGTGGGCTAAGCATGATACCTGTACTCTGTGTCCTCTATCTAACTCGGTGTACTCGGTGGCAAAGATGTCGAAACCGCGCCAATGGGGAGGGGCGCCGCGCCCGTGCATATCGCCTTAAATGGCTGGTTCTATGACCAGGAATCCACCGGCAGCGGCCAGTACCTGCGCCACTTGCTGGCGAATCTGCCCAAAGTCGCGCCTGATCTCGAACTTTCGCTGATCCTGCCGCCGCGCCTGCCTGCGCCGCCTGATCTTCCCCAAGGCATCCGCGCGGTGGAAAGCGGCCGGCGCAATCGCTCCGGCAAGCTAGGCAAAGTACTCTTTGAGCAGCGCAGTTTTCCTCAGCTGGCCCGCGCCATCAATGCCGATATTGCGCACGTACCCTACTGGGGTACGCCCATGTCCTGCCCCATCAAGCTGGTCACCACCGTGCTGGACGTCATTCCCCTGCTTTATCCGGTTTACAGTCAAGGCTTCTTCACCAACCTCTACACCTCGCTGGTCAGCGCGGCCGCCCGCGGCAGCAACCACATCATTACCATCAGCGAGACCGCCAAGGTAGACATCGAAGACCAGCTCAACATTCCCGAGCAGCAAATCACAGTGACATACCTGGCGCCCGACGGCCGCTTTCATCCGCGCGTAGGCGCCGAGCGCGACCAGGAGGTCCGCCAGAAATATGACCTGCCCGAGCAATTTTCGCTCTACCTCGGCGGCTTTGACTGGCGCAAGCAAGTCAACACGCTTATGCTCGCTTACACCTACGTCGGCGAGGCCGATGGCGACGCCTTTCCGCTGGTCATCGCCGGGCGCGAACCCCGATACGACGATCAGCTTTTCCCCGACCTGCGCAAATACAGCCGTCAACTCAAGATTCAAGACTATCTGCGTTGGATCGGATTCGTCGACGAAGCCGACAAACCCGCGCTCTACCGCCTGGCGGATGTCTTCGTCTTCCCCAGCCTTTACGAAGGCTTCGGCTTGATGGCGCTTGAGGCCATGGCTTCCGGAACGCCAGTTGTCACATCCAACGCCATCGTCTTTGAAGAAGTACTGGAAGATGCTGCCTATATCGTCAATAATGCGCGGGAAATGGCTGGCGCCATCATCGCCCTACTGATTCAGCAGCCGCTGCGCGAAGCCATGATCAACCAGGGTTTGGCCTTGGCCAGCAATTATTCCTGGCGCAAAACCGCCCAAGAGACCGCCGCAGTCTACGAGGCTGTCATGCGCGCGCCCGGCTAGAGACGAGTTCGACCATGGGCAAGACCGATCGCCGCGAAATGTCCCTGCGAGCCAAGCTCTCGCTGCCGGAGGACGCCGCCCCGCCCTGGAGCCTGCTCAGCGCGGCGCTAAGCCCCCTTGTCTTGCTCATTTGCCTGATAGTGGTCGGCCCGGCGCTGGCGTCGCTGCTGCTCGGCAGCCAGGAAATCACGCCCTTGTTGCTGATGCTCAGCTGGTCGCTGGGCATGGGTCTGGGCTTGATCTTCGTATGGGTCAATCGCCGCAGCAGCCCCGAAAGCCGGGCCGCGCTCCGGATGAGCCCGGGCCGCCTGCCGCGCCCGCTAGTGCTGCTGCTGGGCGTGGCCATCGGCCTGGCAATTGACCTGATCACCAATTTGGCCAGCGGTCAATTCCTGCCCGTGCCGGAAATCTACGGTTTCCAGGCATACGGTAGCGCGAGCCTCATCCTGGCCGCTCTGCTCTTGATCCTGCTGCAGCCGCTGGCCGAGTCACTGGTATTCCAGGCGATCATGCTGCCGTCCCTGCGCTGGAGCCTGGGCCCCTGGCCGGGAGTCATTGTCACCAGCGCGCTCTTTGTCTTCCTGCATCTGCTCGTCTTCTGGTCTGCCTACGCCGCTACCTACGATCTGGTATGGCACGGGATCGTTTTCCCGGCGCTGACGGGACTCGCCTTCAACCTGCTGCGCATCTACACTGGATCGAGCAGCGCTGTCATCATCGCTAGAATGGGCGCCGGTTTGATGTTCTTCTTGACGGCGCTGGCGGTATTCGGGGCATAAGGCCGCGCCAGGGGCAGGCGAATCAACCTGTCGATACACGCAAGGAAAGGAAGCACCAATGAGCGTACACCAACTGACCATCGGCGACATCGAATGCGCCGTGTTGCAGGAAGGCGCCGCCTTCATGGATCGCGACTCGGTCATCGCGCGTTATCCCAATGTCGATCCAGCCGATGTCGCAGCGGCCCTGGGCGATAACGAGCCCTCCGGCAGCTTGAATCTGCTCACCATCAACAGCCGCGGCACGCGCGTCTTGGCCGATGTCGGCTTCGGCGAACATGGGCCGGCCGGCATGGGCGGCACGCTGCGGGGTCTCGCCGGCCTCGGCCTCTCTCCCGCCGATTTAGATATCGTCTTCATCACACACTTCCATGGCGATCACATCGCCGGCTTTTTCACGCCCGACGGCGCCCCTGTTTATCCAAACGCGACCTACGTGACCATGCAGGCGGAGTGGGACGAGTGGATGAGCCGCTGGGCCGCCTCATCGGCAGAAGGCGACCAGCAGAATTTAGCCCGCTTCAAGGCTCTGCAAGATCGCTTCAAATTCGTCAGCGCCGGCGACGAGGTCGCCCCGGGCGTTACAGTAGTCGACTTGGTTGGGCATACGCTCGGCCACGCCGGTCTGCTGGTGGAATCAGGCGGCGAGCGCCTGCTGCATGTGGTCGACCTGCTGCATCAGCACTTCCAATTCGCCAACATTGATTGGCATTTCTCCTTTGATACCAATTCCGAGCTCGCCGTACAAACCCGCCGGCGCGTCCTGCAACACTGCGTCGACGAAGACCTCTTGACGCTCTTCTACCACCTGGATTTCCCTGGCTTAGGCAAAGTTACGCTGGAAGACGGGACCTTCGTCTGGAATCCGACCGGCTGAGATGGCGGCGGTTTGACACAGCAAAGCAACCTGACTACAATCCAGTGGTTACAATCTATAGTCCTGCTCGCCGCGCCGACGCGCATTCAATCAGCGGCATCGTCAAGCGCCGGTCGGCTGTTTCACCCGCCTTCAATTCTGGATCTCGAAGATCGAGGCCGTGAAAAAATACATCATACGCCGAATAATCTTGATGATTCCGCTTGTTTTCGGCGTGACCACCGTGACCTTCGGGCTGATTCACCTTATCCCCGGCGACCCCATTGAACTTATGATGAGCAATGCGCGCCAGTTCACGCCGGAAGAAAAAGAGCGCATCAGCGAGAAACTCGGGCTGAACGATCCTTTGCCCGTGCAATATGTCCGCTACATGACAAACTTGCTCAAAGGCGATATGGGCATCTCGGTCCGTTCGCGCTCCGACGTAAGCTACGAAATTGCGCAAAGGCTGCCCGATACCGTTATCCTGACGGTGGCTTCCATTGTATTGGTGCTCATATTCGCCTTGCCATTGGGCATCATTTCCGCCTTGAAGCGCGGCACCTGGATAGATACGGCGGCCATGAGCTTCGCCCTGTTTGGCGTATCCATACCGGCCTTCTGGTTCGGCATCATGCTGATGTTGATCTTCGGGCTGCATCTCGATTGGCTGCCCACCGTCGGGCAGGGCAAAACGCCTATCGAATTCGCCCGTTCGCTGGTCCTGCCATCAGTGACGCTCAGCCTGATTCTGCTGGGCCTGGTCACGCGGATGGCGCGCTCCAGCATGTTGGAGGTTTTGGGCCTGGACTATGTGCGGACGGCTCACGCTAAAGGCATGGGCATCCGCCGCGTCAACTTCCGCCATGCCCTGCCCAATGCCCTAATCCCCATATTGACCGTCATCTCCGGCCAATTCGCCAGTTTGCTGGGCGGCGCCGTCGTCATTGAGAAGGTCTTCGGCTGGCCCGGCATCGGCCGGCTGGCCGTCGACTCCATCTTCGCCCGTGATTACCTGGTCGTCACCAACACGGTGCTCGTATTCTCGATCATGGTCATTCTTGTCAATCTCATCAATGACATCTTGTATTCGGTCATTGATCCGCGCATACGTTTGCAATAAGGTGACCGATGGCTGAGATAGTAGACTTGGCAGTTGACGCCGCATTTTACGAACTGACTGAGCCCAAGTCTTTCTGGTTCAAGGCATTCCACCAGATCATCCGCAACACTCGGGCCATTCTGGGCTTTTCTGTTCTCTTCGTGCTCATATTGGCGGCCGTCTTCGCCGATCAAATCACGCCTTACGATCCCTACAAGGTCAATTATTCCAACTTCAAACAGCCGCCCAGCGCCGAGCACTTCATCGGCACGGACGAATTGGGCCGCGACGGTTTCAGCCGCCTGATTTACGGCGCGCGCATCTCATTGTTGGTCGGCTTTTCCGTCTCCAGCATATCCGTCACTATTGGCGTCGCTTTGGGCGCCATCTCCGGTTACTTCGGCGGTATAGCCGACATGATCATCATGCGCGTTGTCGATTTGCTGATAGCCTTCCCCTTTCTCGTCCTGGCCATCGCCCTGGTCGCGGTCTTCGGTCCCAGTCTGTTTAACATGATGGTGGCGTTGATCGCCGTCTACTGGATTTGGTTCGCGCGCGTCGTGCGCGGCATGGTGCTGACCCTGCGCGAGACCGAGTTCATAGTCGGCGCCAAGGCCCTGGGCGCCTCTGATATCTCCATCATCTTCCGCCACATCCTGCCCAATGTATTCCCGGTGGTGGTCGTGCAGGGTTCATTCAGCGTGGCCGAAGCCATTCTCATCGCCGCTACGCTGAGCTATCTCGGGCTGGGCGCGCAGCCGCCCACCGCCGAATGGGGCTCCATGCTCAGCAACGCCAAAGAGCTGATGCGCATCTTGCCCGTCATGTCCATCGCGCCGGGCGTCGCCATCATGGTGACTGTGCTCGCCATCAACTTCATCGGCGATGCCCTGCGCGACGCCCTCGACCCCACTTTGCGTCACTAGTTTGCATATACGCGGCGATTTGCGCTAATATCTCAGCAACTCGTCTCCTCGCAGAGGCCCGCTCGATCACAATCCAGAGACGAATAATGTGGACAGGGCAGGCGCCTGTCGCAAGTCATAGTGTTTATAACGGCGACGGCCTGACAATCGCTAAGCACAGGAGGCGCCAATCAGACGATAAATTCAGAACAGAGCTATCTTTTTGCATCCCCCAACGATAAGCGCATTACCAGGAGAATCTCATCATGAAGCTTAGAAGCATTTTACTTTTCACGACGCTCGTCTTTGTCTTGGCGCTGTCCTTCGCGCCGGCTGTGGCCGATGGTCATTGCCCGCAAGAGGGCGGCACCTTTACTATCGGCGTTGACACCTTCTTGCCCATGGATCCCAACACGGCCGCGCACGACTGGACCTTCTACGCCATCACCAATATCAACAGCATGCTCTTCCGCATCGAATCAGGCCAGCCTGTCGGCGATCTGGCGGAATCTTGGGACATCAGCGATGACGGCACCATCTATACCTGGCATATTCGCCCCGGCATGATGTGGCATGACGGCAATGACGTCTTCCCCGAAGGCGAAAGCCGCGAAGTGACCGCGCATGACGTGGTCTACTCGATCTACCGCCAATACGATGACGAGTCGTCAATCATGGCGGCCGATCTGCGCAACCTCTTCGTCTCCGCTGAAGCCACCGACGACTACACGGTCGTCCTGACCCTGAGCGGACCCGATGCCATCATGTACGACAAGGCGCGCGGCTTGACCTTCACCGCCATCGTGGCCCCGGAAGCCATTGAGCACTACGGCGATGACTACGGTCTGAATCCCTTGGGTTCCGGTCCCTTCGAATTCGTCTCTTACTCCCCTGACGAAGAAGTTGTCCTGCGCGCCAACGAGGACTACTACATCGACCCCTGCCTGGACGAGGTGATCTTCCGCGTCATTCCTGATGTGCCCGCGGCGATGATCGCCCTGGAAGCCGGCGACCTCGATTGGTGGGGTTCGGTAACGCCCGGCGATGACGTTGGCCGTTTCCAGGACAACGAAGACATGACCGTGCTCAACTTCGGCTGCCCGGTCGCCACGCGACTCTACATGTCGGTCGATAAGCCGCCCTTTGACGACGTCCGCTTCCGCAAAGCACTCTCCCACATGAAAGACGGCGAAGCCATTAACGCGGCGCTGCGCGGTCCCACGCATGTGAAAGGCGCGGGTACAGCGGGCCCCGGCGTGGCCGGTTACGTAGAAGGACTCTACGACGAATACCACAGCTACGATCCCGAATTGGCCATGTCGCTAATGGATGAGATGGGCATCGTCGATACCGACGGCGACGGCCTGCGCGAATGGGAAGGCTCCAATCTGGAAATCCCAATGTTCTCCTGGAATTCTGACCCGGCGCCCGACTACGTGGCAGCCATGGTTGACGCCGGCGCCCAAGTCGGCCTCACCATCCGGCCCGAAATCGCTGACCCCGGCACCAACAACGCCAGACGATTGGCCGGCGAATGGGGCATCTATCTGGGACAAGGCTGGTGCGGCGAGGGCGGCACCAATGCCCTCTGGGGACGAAACGGCTGGATATCGTCACTTGGCTACGAAGATGAAGAGATCTTCGAATTGCTGGATCTGTCGGCGCAAAACCTCAACGAAGAAGAACGCGAAGCGCAGCTGCAAGCAGCTACAACGCGCGTCGCCGCGCTGTATTTCGAACCGGCCTTCGGCTTCTTCAACATCTTCACGGTCAAGAACAATTACGTGAAAGACTTCTTCGGCGGCGAGTGGACGCTGAATCTCGCAACTGACGACCACAATGTCTGGATCAACGAGGATGAGAGATAGGCGACTTCCCGCCCGTCTTTCTTGGCACTACGCGTTTTACTTCCGGTCAGGCTCTGCCGAGCCTGATCGGGATGTTCTAATTCAATGTCATCTTTCTGTTCCGAATCGTGGCCCCGCCAGCTAACGCAGGAGCTTGAATGGACCTACAAAGTATCGCCGCCGACATCCCCGACTACCAAGCCTTCCTGAAGGTCGACGAACTCAATGCGTCCAGCCACCGGCTGCGCGAGCGCTTTCCCGATCTCGTCAGCATCAAGGAAGTCGGACGTACCCGCGCCGGCGATCCCATCGAATTGATCTCCATCAGCGGCGGCGAACAAAATGCCTTTGTCTTCGGCGGTCCCCACCCCAACGAACCCATCGGCTGCATGACCATCGAATACCTGTCGCAGCGGCTCTGCGAGGACGACGCCCTGCGCCGAGAGCTCGACTTCAGCTGGCACTTCATCAAGTCGATCGACGCCGACGGCATGCGCCTCAACGAAGGCTGGTTCGACGGTCCCTTCACCCCCAGCAATTATGCCCGCCACTTTTATCGGCCGGCCCGCCGCGAGCAGGTCGAGTGGACCTTCCCCATTGAGTATAAGAGCTTGAGTTTTGACGATCCGCTGCCGGAAACGCGAGCGCTGATGCGCGTCATCGACGAAACTCAGCCCAAGCTCCTCTACTCGCTGCACAACGCCGGTTTCGGCGGCGTCTATTATTACGTATCCGGTGAATGCCCGCCGCTATACGAGACCTTCCATCAGATTCCCGAGTGGTTCGGGCTGGCGCTGGATCTGGGCGAACCCGAGATGAGCTTCGCCGCGCCCTACGCCCCGGCCATCTATCGCATGCTTAGCAGCACCGATATGTACGATCATCTGGAGCGCAACGGCATCGCCGATCCGGCAGCCGCCATGGGCTTCATGGCTTCCAGCGCGCAATATGCCGAGCGTTACGGCTCTTTCTTCCTCATTGTGGAGATGCCTTACTTTGAAGAGCCGCGCGTCAACGACCAGTCGCCTTCCACGACGCTGCGCCGGGATGCGATTTTGCAGGCGCTGGACATGGCAACCGAGCACGACGCCTGGATCCGCGAGCAATACGCGCCTGTCGAGAGCGTCCTGCGCCTGGACACGCCGGTCCGCCGCGCCCTGGAAGACTTCCTCGCCATGAGCGCCGGTTTCCGCGAAGCCGACCGCCAGTGGGTGATGAACGACGAATCAACCAATCGACCGGCGACCCAAGCCGAGCTCTTCAGCAATCTGTATACCTCGCGCTTTTACCGACTGTTGAATGTCGGCTTGTTGGCGCGCATGCTCGCGAATGAAATCGCCGAAGGCAACGACCATAGCCAGATACATGCAGCCAGCCAGGCAGCGGCTGAGCGCTTGACTGCCGACGGCGGCCGCCTCGAAGCTGAACTGGACTATCACGCGATTCCGATTCGCAGCCTGGTCGGCGTTCAGTGCTGTGCCGGTTTGGCAACCGCGGCCTATTTGAACCAAAAGTAGCATGAATTCTCTTCGGGCCTGGCGTTTACTGCCGGATCGAAGATATACCACAGGAGACGACAAATGTTTTCTAAAAGAAATTTCATAAATACTCTTGCGCTAATGGTCGCTTCCATTCTCCTGCTTGCCGGCTGCAGCGAAGGCGCGTCGAGCGAGTCAGCCGTCGAAGAAGTGACCAGCCAGGTCGCCTTCATCTACAGCGAAGACCCTGACGAATACAATATGAGCCGCCTGCACGACATCGGCCGGCAATACCTCGACGAGCAACTGCCCGATCTCGGCACGAAGGCCGTTCAGAGCGTGTCGGTCGACGATGCTGAAAGCGTACTGCGCCAACTGGCTGAAGAGGGGCACAAGCTGATCTTCGCGACATCGCCCGAATACAGCGACGCCGTACTCAAGGTGGCTTCAGACTTCCCCGATACCAAGTTTGAAGTCGCGGATGGCGCCGAAACAGCCGACAACGTCGCTGCGTACAGCGGTCGCATGTATCAAACGTTTTATGTCGCGGGCGGCTACACTGGCGAAATGACCGTATCCGGCATCATCGGCTTCATCGCCCCCGAACCAACCATCGAAGTGATTCGCAATATCAACGCCATCACCGCGGCCTCGCTTCTGGTCAGAACTTGCGAAGACATCTCGGTTCATGTGCGCTTCACCGGCGCCTGGAACGACGCGGAAGCCGATCGCGCCGCCGCCCAGGAGCTAGTCGATCTGGGCGCCGATGTCCTGGTGCAGCACACCTACAACCCGGAAGTGCAGAAAGTCGCCGAAGAAAATGGCCTGCGCTCAGTCGGCTACGGCTTTGATATGCGCGAATTCGGCCCCAGCGCCAACATGACCAGCATCGTCTGGCAATGGGGCTGGTATTACCTGCGCCGCGTCAACGATTTGCTCGAGGACGACTGGGAAGCCAAAGCCTACGACGGCAAGGTCTCCACCAAGAATTTCGGCCGCGGCATCATCGACCTGGCGCCCTACGACTACGATCAGATTCCGCATATCATGGAAGCGCCGCCCCTGAAATGGCGCATCACCTGGAACGAAACCAATAAAGACGCGCTGGACGGCCCGCTCTATTCGCAAGCCGGCGACCTGCTGCTCGAAAAGAACAAGAAGTTCCCCAAGGGCTACCTTTACACCGACATGGATTGGTTCGTGCAGGGCGTCGTTGGCGAGGCGCCGGGCCAGCCGCCCCCGACGGTTGAAGGCCGCGGCTCTGATATCAGGTGTTGATAACCGCTGATGTCAATGCTGGACGACGATCCGCAAAACCCTATTGGAAAAGGCGCCCTGACTGGAGGTAGCGATGCCACACGTTCTACTGCTGGATAACCCCGATCTTGCGGCAGCCATCGACATCTATGAAGCCTGGATCCGCTTCAAAATGCACCAGAATCAGCAGCCCGGCCTGGCGGTTGGGCTGGTTCATAATGGCGAGCTGATCTGGGGCCGCGGCTTCGGCTATGCCGATCTCGACCTTAAGTCCGCGGTCAACTTGGATACGCGATTTCGTATCGCCAGCATAAGCAAGACCTTCACGGCTGTCTCAATCCTGCAATTGCGCGACGCGGGTGAGCTCGGCCTTGATGACCCGCTCTCGCAGCATTTGGATTGGTTCGCCCTGCACTACGCCGGCGCGCCCGAGATCACCCTGCGCAACTTGCTGACGCATACATCGGGGCTGCCGCGCGATTCCCACAATCCCATGTGGACCGAATGCGACGCGCCCGACTGGGATGAATTTGTCACGGCCATGAAAGGCCGGCCGCCCACGCGAGCGCCCTACGACAAATTCGCCTACAGCAATGTCGGTTTTTCCTTGCTCGGCGGCGTCATCGCTCAGGTATCAGGGCAGTCCTGGGCCGACTACATCCAGCTTAATATTCTGGATCCACTGGGCATGTCGGCCACCTATCCGCAGCCAAAGCGCGATGATCCCCTGCTGGCAAAAGGCTATTCGCAGCTGGACGAGCAGCGCAAGCGCTCGACCATGCCCTTCTTCTTGATGAACGGCTTTGAAGCCTCGGCCAATTTCGCCTCGTCCATCAACGATCTGGTCGAATACGCCGCCTTTCACTTGAACGACGCCGATGACGCCCTGCTCTCCCGCCATTCGCGCCGCGACATGCACCGTGTCCACTGGCTCGAGCCGACCTGGCAAGAGGGCTATGGCTTGGGCAGCATGATCTACAAGCTCGACGACTGGACCATCAGCGGTCACGCCGGCGGCTATCCTGGCTACCTGACCGGCTTCACACTCTGCCGCGAGCACAATTTTGGGCTGATCCTGCTGACCAACGCCTTGGGCAGCAACCCGCCTGAATACATCAACCAGGGCTACAAGCTGGTCCTGCCCGAAATCATCAAGGCTGCAGAGCAACTCAAACCGGCAATCGATCCCGCCTGGCGCCAATACGAAGGCGAATACTTTCACGAATGGGGCTATGAGAAGGTCGTCATCCGCAACGGACAGCTGCAGATTATTTCGCTCGACGATCTCGACTACCCACCCGTCATTCTGGAGCCGACCGGCGCCGATCACGAATTTATCATTCAAGCGCCAGGCCAATCCAACGAGACGGCGCGCTTTGAGTTTGATGAGACCGGCCAGGTCAGCAAGCTCTGGCTACGCAATGAATATGCGAACAAAACACCTCTAAGCCAGGAGAAGGCGCCATGACGCCTGCATTCGACAAGCGCAACTTCGGCAGACTGGATGATCTCCGCTACGCCCGGATTGGCAGCGCGCGACTGTCCCCGACGGCTGACCTGGCCGTCTGCGATGTAAGGCATAACGACCTGGTCAGTATGGCAAGCTCCACCACCCTCTGGCTGATCGACCTTAACACGGGCGAGGCACGCCAACTGACCGAGTCGAGCAATAATTCGACAGCGCCGGCCTGGTCGCCGGATGGGCGCCAGATCGCCTTCGTATCCGACCGCTGCGGCAAAAGACAAATCTTCCTGCTGCCGATGCATGGCGGCGGGGAAGCGCGGCAATTCACCAACCTGAAGCAAGGCGTCGCCGGGGGGCCGGTCTGGTCCCCCGACGGCGGCGCCATCGCCTTCACCGCGCCGAGTGACGCCGAACCGCGCGACCCCAGCGAGCCCTATTTAGTCACGCGCCCGGTCTACCGCTTTGACGGCGTCGGCTACCTGGATGACGCCCTGCAAAATATCTACGTCCAATCCACCAGCGACGGCGCAGCCCGGCAACTGACCGACGACGGCTTTCTCGACAGAACGCTGCGCTGGTCTCCCGACGGCCGCGAGCTGCTCTATCTCGCCGCGCATGACCCCGACCGCCCCGATCTCTTCTCAGCCCGGCTGCGCATCGTGGACCTCGAAGGCCAAGGCAGCGAAGTCCTGGACCTGGATTGGGGCTTTATCAAGAATGCGGACTGGATGCCCGATGGGGAGCGAATCATCGTCATCGCATCGACAGGCGACCAGCCCATGGCCACCAAAGACGACTTGTGGCTGGTTGATCGTGACGGCAGCAAGGCCGAAAACCGTACAGCTGACTTGCCCACGGGCGTCGAAGTGCAGTGGTTCCCGGTATTCAGCTCGGGCAAGATTATGGCCTCGCCGTCGACCGCACTGGTCAATGTGGTTCAAGAGGGCAAGCGCGGCATCTACTCGGTAGCGCTGTCCGGCGAACCCAGTTGGAAGCAACTGATCGGCGGGGATCGGACGACCACCCTGCAAGATGTCCGCGACGGCGTCGTGCTCTTTCTGTCCTCGACGCTGGAGAATCCGGGTGAACTCTGCCTGGCCGATCAGGACGGCGCGAACGAACGCCTGCTAACCGCCTTTAACCAGGACCTGGTCGATCAAATCGCCTTCCCGCAGGTGGACGAGTTTCGCTATGAGCACGACGGCGCGCAGTTTCAAGGCTGGCTGCTGCGCCCCAACGACGGCCAGCCTCCCTATCCCACCATTCTTTACATCCACGGCGGGCCGCACGGCTGGTACGGCTATCAGTACGGCAGCGATTTCCAGATGCTGGCCGGCGCCGGCTTCGCCCTGCTATTCGTCAATCCGCGCGGCTCAACCGGCTACGGCGACGACTTCGCCACCGCCCTCTCCGGCAACTGGGGCGTCCTCGATCACACAGACCTGCTGGCGGGGGTCGACACCGTCGTCGATCAGGGCCTGGCCGATCCTGATCGCCTGGGCATCTGCGGGCTCTCCTACGGCGGCTACCTGACTTGTTACACCATCGGGCAGACGGACCGCTTCAAAGCCGCCGTCGCCGAAAATCCCATCACGGATCTGGTCAGCCGCTACGGAACCGCCGACATGGGACCCTGGGGCTCCCTCAGCGAGCTCGGCGGCAAACCGCAGGAAATCCCCGAAGTCTATCGCCGCGGCTCGCCCATCACCTACGCTCATAACTGTAGGACGCCCACCATGCTCATTCAGTGTGAAGCTGATTATCGCTGCCCAGCCGGCCAAGCCGAGCAATTCTACGCCCATCTCAAAGCCAACGACTGCGTCGTAGAGATGCTCCGCATACCCGCCATGGCGCACGTGGCATCCATCAGCGGACCGATTAAAGTGCAGCAAGCGCAAAACGACGCCCTGCTCGACTGGATGATCAAATACGTCATGCCAAAATAAGCAGCCAGTAGGGGCGGCTCGCTGAGCCGCCCGTAAATGTATGCAGCCACTTCGTACGGGCGAGCCGGTGGCTCGCCCCTACACGCTCTCGTTGTTATGAGTGCATTGTCTGGTGTGAGCCATGTCGTGATTTGCGAGCGTCTGCGGTGAATTATCCTGTGCGGTGTTCGGCAGTACCATTATGTACCTGATAATTGCCACTCCTTTTTGTCGCTCGTTTTCGATTGCCGTCAATTATGTGTTAGAATCGGGTGACTCCCACCGTAGCCATACATCGAACGCAAAACACTGGTCACTTCTAAGTAGAACGAAAGGACTTCCCATGTATCTCACTCGCAAACTTCTGTTGCTGCTGACGCTGATAGTATTCCTGGCGCTGCCCTTGGCGGCGGTCACCGCTCAAGACATGGACTATACGGACCCGGCCACCTTCGGCCTGGATGCCAGCAAACCCTACGATGGCACGGAATTGAAATTCCTAATCTGCTGCAGCACGGCGCCGCAATTCGCCTCCGCAGCAGTCAAAGGCGCGGAAGAATTCACCGCCATGACCGGCATCTCCGTCAGCTGGGGCGACTTGCCCTTCGGCTCCTTCCAGGAACAGCTCTACCTGGAAGCCACAAATCCCAACACCGAATTCGACATTGTCGCCTTCGTTGACGCCTGGGGCACCAACATCTATGACTTCCTGCACCCGCTCAACGACTTCGTCGAAGATGCCGGCTTCGATTGGGATGACTATTCGCCCGCCTACCAAGGCGCCGCCACTGGCCTCAGCGACACCATATACGGCATGCCCTTCCGCGGTCACCCCCTGCTGCTGCACTACCGCGCGGACGTTCTGGAAGCCATCGGCATGGACCCGCCAGAGACCTGGCAGGATATCTCCGACATCGGCGCGGCGATTGAAGCCAGCGACATGGATATCGCGCCCATCGCCATGTACTACGGCTTGAACGTCGATCAGAACCTCTTCAATTGGTTCGCCCAGCTTTGGGGCGCCGGCACCGATATCTTCGACGAGAACTGGCAACCAATCTTCAACAACGAAGCCGGCGTCGCCGCCACCGAGCAATATATCAGTTACGTGCGCGACGGCTACAGCCCCGAAGCCTCCGTCGCCTGGAACGAACAGGAAGCCAACCAGGAACTGGTTCAGGGCCGCGCCGCCATGTTCATAGGCTGGTGGTGGATGGCCAGCCGCATGACAAATTCCGAAATTCCCGAAGTGGCTGATAACGCAGCCTTTGCGCCCGCGCCGGGCTGGGAAGGCGGCGAGACCACGTCCTATGGCTACCTCTGGGCAGTCGGTATTCTCGATCAGTCAGATGACCGCGACGCCGCGCTGGAATACCTGAAGTGGCTGACCCACCCTGTCACCGAGCGCCGCATCGTCCTCGACGCTTCAGATCCCGCGCTTGATACCAACGTGGCCGTGCGCCTCTCCGTCCTGGCGGATGAAGAAGTCAACGAAGTCCACAACGGTTTGCAAGGCGTCGCTTCCGCTGTATTGGCGGACGCGCGCACCATCCCGCTGATTCCCGAATACACCGAAATCGTCCCATTCCTGGCGGAAGCGATCAATGAGATCGCCACCGATCCAGGCGCCGATATTCAAGCTGTGCTGGACCGGACAGCCGACGACGTTCGCTTCGTCATGGAAGCGGCCGGTTACTACGACAGCTAAGACGCTGACGACAGTGGAGGGCGTGACAGCAACACAATGAACTCGCCGCTTGTCAACCCCATCCCCCAACCCCTTCCCCGAATCATCGGGGAAGGGGAGCGCTGCCGCGTTCAAACAAGTAGATTCGCAGCAGCCTTCCCCCCGTTGATACGGGGGGACCGAGGGGGGTAGACCCAATGCGCAAGAAACGCTGGGTCCCTTGGGTTCTAGTGGCGCCCGCCCTGCTCATCATCGTCTTAACCACCATCTACCCCCTGGTGGCGGCGCTCTATTTCAGCTTCCACAAGTACAAACTGCGCACAGCCCCGCAATTCGCCGTCTCCATCGGCGATGGCGGCATCTCCATCGATTGGAGCCTGCTCACGCTCGACAATTACGCCTTGGCTTTCAACGACTCGCGCTTCATCAACAGCCTGCAAGTCACCTTCTGGTTCACCGTCATCAGCGTCGTACTATCCGTCGTCATTGGTTTGTTCATCGCCGTCGTCGTCCAGAAGGGCGGCCGGCTGCATACGCTGACCAAAGTTTTGCTCATCTTCCCCTTCGCCGTCAGCCCGGCCCTCAAAGGCTACAGCTGGCGCTTTATGCTCAATGAAAACTACGGCATCTACGATCTGCTCATCGACAGCCTCATTGTTGCGCCGGTTAATGCCGTCCTGTCGGTCATCAATGCCCTACCCATAATAGAGATCCCGCTGATTAGCGAGTCCATCGTCTGGCTGGGCCACAAATTCTGGGCGCTCTTCATGCTGGCCATGAGCGAAACCTGGGGCTGGGCGCCGCTGATCGCCCTCATGTTCGTCGGCGCGCTCGGCTCAATCGACGAACAAATCTTTGAAGCCGCCCGCATCGACGGCGCAAACCGACTGCAGATATTCTTCCGCGTCACCCTGCCGCTGCTGCGCCCGGTCATTCTGATCGTCACCATGCTCAAGACCATCTTTTCGCTCAAGATGTTTGACCAAGTGGTCACCATGACCGGCGGCGGACCCGTGCGCGCCACCCAAACCATAAACTACTACATCCATCAGATCGGCTTCGTGCGCAGCCTGGATATCGGCTATGCCTCGGCCATGTCCTATATCCTGGTGATCGTTTTGACGATCTGCGCGGCGCTTTATGTTTCGCTCGTCCTGAATCGCGATTGAGCAAATGAAATGACCGCATTGACAGCCAGCAGCAACTCTCAAGGATCCCGCTTCGAGGCGAACGCCGCCAAAGCGCTGGAGACGGCTGCCCTGCTCCTGATTATCGCCTTTATTCTGCTGCCCATTTTCTGGCTGGCTGTCACCGCCATCAAGCCGCAAGAGAAAGCCTACTCCACCACACTTATATTCACCCCTACGCTGGAAAACTTCGACATTATCTTTTCCGACGATTCCGTCATCATTAATGAAGGCACCGATCGCGAGCGCGGTGAAGTCGGGCGCAATATGTTCCCCAGCGTCGTCAACAGCGTGGTCGTCTCCGGCGCCACCATCCTTGTCGCCATCCCGCTGGCCACGCTCGCCGCCTACGCCTTCAGCCGCTACCAATTCCTTGGCAACGGCGTCCTGCTCATCTGGATTCTGACGACGCAGTTTATCCCGGCCATCGTCGTCGCCATCCCTTTCTTTACGCTCTTCCGCACGGTGCAAGTCTTCGACCGGCCGCTGCTTGGCACACAGCTCGGCTTGATCATCGTCAATATGTCGATCGTCCTGCCTTATGCGATATGGATGATCAAGGGCTTCGTCGACGCGCTGCCGGGTGAAATAGAAGAAGCCGCCTTCGTTGACGGCTGTAATGACTTTCAGATTCTCTTCTATATCTCGCTGCCGCTGATTCGCCCGGGCGTGCTGGTCGCGTCAGTCTTCGCCTTTATCATGTCCTGGAACGAATTCCTCTTCGCGCTCATTATCGGGCGCGAGATGCGCACCATGCAAGTCGCGCTGATGACCACCAGCGGCGCGCGCGGAATCATGTGGGAGCAGATGGCGGCCGCCGGCCTGGTCGTGATGATACCGATCTTCTTCCTGGCGATGTTCATCCGCAAGAATGTCGTCGACGGCTTGACTATGGGCGCTGTGAAGTGACCCGGCCGCATTCCGGCACTGCAAAGATTTTCAAGACGCGCCGCAGACGCTAGGTGGGCGTGGATTCTTGCTGGCCGGGCGCCGGCTCGAGAGCAATGTCGTTCTCTTTCAGATAGGCAGCGAGATCTTTGGCCGTGGGCATCTGGCCAGTCGCGATGAGATGTTCCCGACGCATTCTGTTAAGTTTTTCGATCTCACGCTTAACTACAGCCTGCTGGTCGCGAATCTCCTGTGAATATTCGTAAGCCATGCATCGCTCCATTCCAGTTACTGAATCTGCATGATTTCCAACACGATATCATCATCGGCCGCCAAACATGAGTAAACAACGAGATAACTGCGTCCGTCATGGACGATATGATTGGATCGCCATTGGCCATTCACGAGTTCGGTCCAGAATTGCGGCGCGTTCATCATAGTTTCCGCAAGTGCCAACATATTTGAGTCGGAAAGCTCGGATACCTCACGCTCCCATTGTATTGTACGCAGTTGAGTAAGCGATAGCATTGGCTGGTTTGGCTTTGCAGTTTACAATGTCTTGAACATCCATTCACTGTTCTCGAAGCGCTTAATTTAGCAAGCTTTTCGCTCAACGTCAAATCGTAAGGGCAGCTGTCTCCTTAGGCCGCGGGGCTGACTATTCCGCAGACGCCGCCAGCCAGCTCTCCGGTATGACCACGGGCTCGTCGCGCCCGCTGACCGCCGCGAACCAGCGCAGCATATTCACCGCCCGCACGGTCAGTGAGGTTTCCTGCTCCAGCGTATCGAGGCGCGCGTCAAACAGCAGGCCGCCGCGCCCGCCAGACAGCCGCAAACGGATGCGCCGCTTGCCGCCGACCGACAAGCCCCGCCGCGCCTGAATGCGCAGATCTACGCTAGCGTTTGACTCCAAGGGCAAATGCCAGACATCGCCATCGGCGATTTCCCGCTTCAGCAATTCGCCATTCTCCAGCCTGACGCTGACTTTCAAAGCAGTGGCGTCAGCGGATGCCACCCCGGCGACGCGGATTAATGTACCGACATCTTCCAATACGCTGCTGTTGGCCAGTTGCACTACGGCTGTAGGCTGCGCCGCCGCCAGCACGCCTAGCGTTGCCAGCGCGCCGTAAGGATCGGCTTTGACCCGCACAACGCCTTCGCATTGCAGCGCATCCGCCAGCATCAGCAAATCCAGCGCACCGCCCCCGCTGCCGGTCAGAGCCGCGCCCGCCACCAGGACCAGCCCGACCCGCGCCGGATCAATCGCGCTGTTTCCCGGCTCGCGCAGCATAAATCGCAGGCAGGCGCGCAGCAAAGCGTATTCAATGGTGCGCTCGCGCAAGTCCCGCGGAACGCTATCCAGCCGCAGGCCCTTATTCAAGACATACTGCGTCAGTTCGCCCTTGCGCGGATAGAAGGGCAACCACTCATTTACCGCCTCTTCCCCTACGAGTTCCAGGGCGCTCGCGGCGCTATGCCCCAAGCCAATATCATTGCGGCTTTCCGTCCACACCCGGCCTTTGCCCGCCAGCGACAGCGTTGAACGGGCGCTGCCGATATCGATCGCCAACACCGCTTGCCGCATGGCGCGCGAATAGAAAGCCGTCATCGTCTCAATACCGCGCGCAGTTGGCAAAATGCCGGAATCCGTCATAGCGGCGACCCGTTGAAAGCTCCTGTCGTGCCGCCTATGATCATCAACGGCGCTCGCCAGCACCGTCTGCGCCGCCTCCCATGCGTTATTGCTGCTTCCCACGATATTAGGCGCGATCAGTACCTCAGCCTGCTGGCTCAGCATTTCACGCACAGATCCAGTCAAGCTGCTGTTGCCAGCGAAGATAACCGTCGGCCGGCTGCCCATCGGCAACAGCGAAACCGCCTGCCGCGCGACGCTCAGCATCTCCAGCAGCACCGTTCGCGCGCCGCCGTCCGTGCCGCCCGTGATGAGTATCAGCTGCGGCCGGCTATGCACAATGCGGTTCAGCCGGCCCTTGGGCCCTAGCCCATCTTCCAGATGAACCTCAGCGGCAACCTCGATATAAAAGGGAGCGATGGCTCGTCGGGCCGCGACCAGGTCGTGCCCGGGATACAAGCCGACCAGTACGGCGCGCAGGGCATGTCCCGCGCTCGCTGTGGTGAGAAAATAATCGACTCCAACGCGATCGGCCTGCTCCGGGCGAATGACATTACCCTGCTCATCAAGGAAGCGGCGACCGGTCGCTGCGGCCATCTCGCGCAAGACGGTCGACAGCCCGAGATGTACGTCGTCGCTTGGCGAGCCGATAGTAGTCCGGCCCCGGCCCTGCGCCACCAAACGATACTCGCCCTCCACGACATCAAAGAGCAGCGCGCGTGTGTGGACGCTGCCGAAGTCCGCCGCGAGTATCGAATTGATCTCTTTCATGCCAAACCGCCCTTTGCGGTAACCGAGGGCATCCTATATTTTGTTTGAGCGCGCCGGCCATATTCGCTGCCGCCGAGCGTCAAAGTCAGACATGGATCAGGCCCCGAATTGAAAAAGGAAACCAATCCGCTCGGTCAATATCGTCAGGCAGGTCAATATGGTGGAAGCGTATATCGCCCCCAGCGCCGTGACCAGAAAGACTTTCCCGATATGACGAAAGCCGCGCCCGACCGCGCTTTGTTCGGCGCCGCCGTCAGCTCGGGACCGCACCTGATAGTGGAAGTAATAAAGCCCGGTCATCGTGCCGACGAATATAAGAAGCGTATCGACCAGCGCGCCAAAATCCCCCGTCAGATCATCAGGTATTGCCACGGTAGCCTGCATCAGCGGGAAAAGCGTACCTGTCAGCGCGCCGACCACCCCGACTGCGGCGCCGACCACGATCACAACCGCGAAGACGCTATTGGTCAGCCATGTCAGCGATTTGACAGGCTTCAGCAGCAGCAGCAATGCAAATAATAGAGCAGTGAAAAAGATATAGATATCGGCGCGATTGCCGAGCGAGGTCCAACTTGTCGTCGAGTCCTGAATATCCTGCAGATAAGGCAGAATGACGCCTTCATAGCTGACGATGAGCGTGAACGCGGCCGTCATGCCGATGAATATATACACTGCGATGCGATATAGATTGCCGACCAGCGGCGCATCTCCCAGCAAGTAGCTGAAGACCATCAGCGTCATAACAAAACTAGCCAACGCGATTGTGTTTTCCGCCATCAAGCCCGCCCCATTATGCGCTCGGCGATTTCCGCTGCAGCAGGCCACGAATCGCGTACAAGAGATTGCCAATCACAATGACCAGGACAGCCGCTAGCGTGCCCATTGTCATCGCCTGCAGTCGCGGAATCTCCTGGCTGCGATCGCGCCCCAGCACCAACTCCGTTCGGTCGCCCGATTCAGGCGCCAGGGCCTGGTAAAATCGCGGCTCATTCTTGCCCAGACGAAAGGTGAAATCCAAACGCATGACTGCGCGTTCGCCCGGCAGGCTCGCCGAGTCATTCGCGCCGCCCGCCAGCTCGCTCGCCGTTACCACGCGCTCCTCCACCAGGAAAGCGGCCACCCAACCCTCAAGTCCGTTGTCCAGCGCGATCTCATACCAGCTGCCATCGCCGTTTGTGCCCAGCACTTCATAAAGATCGCCCGGGTATCCCAGCGCCAGCACATCATCGACTGTAGTCGGCCTGCGCCTGATATTCACGCGCTGCGGCGATATGATTTCGACAGCCAGGAAGGTCGCCTCGGTGGCTGTCTCTGTGGCTGTCGGCGCCTGCGTATTGGTCGCTGTCGGCTGAGATGTCGCGGTCGCGGGGGGCGTGGCCGTCGGCTGCGGAGTCGCTGTATCGGCCGGCAAGGCTGTGGCCTGGGCCCGCTCAACTTGCGGTTCCGCCGCGTCGCTGTTTTCCTCGCTGCCATCTGACGACGCGTCCGACACCTGAATCGGTTCGACTACAGGCTCTTGCTCGGGTGGGAACGGGTCCAGCGCGCTGAAGTTTACATGCAGCTTTTCGCCGTAAGTATAGGCATCGCGAATGCCATATACCGGCCCGATGACGTCCACCAAGCTGTCGGCGTAGGCTTGCGCTAGCGGTTGCGCGGCGAAGCCGGTCGCGATCAACAAATCCAAGTCTTCGACCTCGGGCAGCACCTGCTCGGCCCAGTTGCGGACGTCTTCGGCGCTGTCCGTGATGAGCAGAGTCAGCGTCATGTCTTGCAGCGAGGTAAAGTCAAGTCCAGTCAGCTGTCCTCTCGCCGATACCCGTGCGATATCCGCGAAATTCTCGCTCAGCTCACGCAATCCCAGCGCGCCGCCCGGCAAGTAGCGCAGCAAAAAATAGTCTTCGTTGACCGCCAATCGCCCTTCCGCAGCGTCTATCGTCCGGTTGATCTCCTTGATGAGGTTCTGCGCATGCACGACCGCAATCGGATTGCTGCTGACGATCAGCGGCGTGGCGCGCTGAGCGAAAATATGCCGCAGCAGCAGCTCCGCCAGCAAGTCCAGCTCGCCCGCCGCCGCCGGACCATACTCGAAAGCGACCAGTATGTAGTCGTCGCGCGTGATATTGTCCAGCAAGTTATAGAAGGTGGTGGGGCCATGGCGATCCTCGTGGAATTCAGCCGGCGGCAACTCACCCTCCGCGAAGTCAGACGATACGAATGGCAGCGACACCAGCAGAACGAGCAGCACCGTACCCAGCAAACGAGGAAACGCGCTCAAAGAAAAGACTGACGTGGGCCGCGGCAGCCTCCGGCCGTCGCCCTCCTGCGATTGCAGGGGCCCGCCCACAATGTCCTTCAGCATCTCGACCTGCTGCTGCTGCGCCTTGGACAGCGCCACCGCGCTGATGACGCCGCCGGGCTTCTGCTGAAACGCAGGCGAGACCAGCACCTCGTCCACATCGAAGAGGCTCTGATTGGGCGCAGGCGCGGCCGGCGCGCTGCTGCCAGACCGCTCTCGCAGGGCGCGCAAACGATCGTCCAACTCTTCCAGCGGCCGATTCGTCTGCCCGCCCAGCAATTCCGACGCCGAGGGCTGAGCGCTCTCCGACGCCGGCGCCCCCCGTCGCAAACGCGGCATTCTTGGAAGACCGGGGAGACCCGGCATACTCGGCAGTTTGGGACGTGAAAAGCGCAGCAGACGCGGAAATCCGGGCAGCTTCGGGCGACGCGGCAGGAAGCGGCGCAGCCCAGGCCGGCTGCTGCTCTCCTCAGCTTCGGCCGCGGCGCGCTCCACGCTCTCGCTGTATTCCAACCAGTTGAATTCTTCGCTCATCCGCTATCCCCGGTAGGCGCGGTCTTGACCGAGCACCACCCGCACGCCAGCCACCACCATGCCCAGGGCGATGCCCAGCAGCAGGGCCCGCGCGCCAGCGCTCACCGGGACGCGCATCAGCCAGTCGTTCCAGGCCCGCAGCGGCGCCAACTCGGCCAGCGGCAAGCTCGCCAGCAGCACCACAACGACCACCGCCACGAAGAGCAAACCCCAGATGTCGCGGCGTTTGCCCATCACCCTCGAGCCGCCGTGCACCAGCGACAAAAACAGCAGCGCCGCCAGCGCCGACTCGATCGGCAGCTGCACCGCCTCCAAGAGCGACGTGTCGCCCTGGCGCGTCACATACCAGAAAATCGTGAAGCCGAAACTCGCCAGCAGGACAACGCTGTAGAACTTGCCGCTTGTCAGCCGGCTCACATGAACGAAGAGCAGATTGGCGATGCCGATGACGACGCTCAGCGCCAAGAGGATCACCACCAGTCGCAGCAGCACATCCGCCGGCAGCGCGATCCGGCGCGCAAACTCGTCGCTGCCCGGCTGATTCCCAAACAACGCGGGATTGTCGCCCAGCAGCAGACTCAGCATGACCGTCACGCCGACCGCGAAGGCGACCAGGGCCGAAAAGAAGGCGCCAGCGCGACCCATCACTTATCTCCTACGATAGACCAGCAGGCCCAGGCTAATCAGAATCAACGAAGCCACCGCCACCGCCGGCCAACTCAGCCAGGGCAGCTGCTTGGCGACTTCCAGCAGCAGGGCCACCGTCATGCCCATAATCAGCAGCGCGCGCCAGACATCCATCACAATCGCGTCAGCCGGCGCCCGCCCGTCTTCCAGGACATAACCCGCCGCGGCGAAGAGCTCCTCGCCGATCAAGACTTCGTCGGCCATGGCATAAGCCACCGCCTGCCCCTGCAGCTGATCGCTGACCGCCAGACTGCCCTGCCCGCGCCGATCCGCGCTGTCGATCATCAGCGCCAACTCCGGACCAAAGCTGCCGGCAAAGATATGCGCAGAAGGCCGCTCCGACTCGATCAGTCCGCTGACAGCCGCCGCGTAGCCGATCGAGCGCTTGCCCTGCGGAATCCACTGCGTTCGCGTCAGCGTGCCGCCGGCCGGCCAGCCGCGCCGCAGCGTGTCCTGCCCCAGCGGCACAGTCGCCGCCGCCGAGGTCGACACAATCGGCGAGGCATCGCCCGCGCCAACCCGCTGAATCACATGATGAAAAAACTCAGCCCCCGCCAGCGCGGCAGCCGTATTGTCCTCGCCGATGCCCGCGCTGCCGAAAGCCAGATGCAGCGGACGGCTCGATTCAATCGCCCGCCCGGCCCAGCGCGGAAACGCGTCGAAAGCCGCGATCTGCCGCTGCGCCCGCCGCCGAGCCCGCCGCGCATTAAAGTAACGCGCCGTATACACCAGCACCACAGTCGCCAGCACAAACAGGACGCTGTATACCTGTAGGGTCGTCTCATCCAATTGGGCTTCACTCCGCGGCTTCGTCAGCCAAAGAACGCCGCAGCGCCTCCAGGCCACCGGGCTCTTCCAGCTGCTCCGACAGCGCCCGCAGCGCGCCACCCCCGCCCCAGAGCAGCGCCAGCGGCTCCGCCACCAGCAGACCCTGCGCCAGCACCGGCGCGATAGGCTCAATGGCGTCCAGCAGGCTCAGCAGAAATGGGGCCTTCCCGCGCGCTTTGGCGGTCTCAATCCAGTGCGAATGCTCATTCTGACTTTCCATACCGGGCAGTATAGCATCGTTCAAACTTGCGCGAGGCGCGCGCGCCGCCCGATTTCAGCGCATGGTACAATGCTGAGCGGACTAAGGAGAGCTTATGAGCGCGCCCGACAGCATCTACCAATTGGTCGAGAAGTTCGACCGCGACAAGCCAGGCAGCGAACACGAGTTGCGGATCCAATTTGTCGATCCGCTATTTAAGACGCTGGGCTGGGACCCGCGCGACAAAGACCAGGTCCGGCATGAACCGAGAATCATCATAAAGGAAGAGGGCCTCGAACGATCCAAGAAGCCCGATTACAGCTTCCATATCGGCAATGCCAGGCATTTCTTCGTCGAGACCAAAATGCCGCATATCAACCTCGAGGGCAACCCCATCCCGGCTTATCAACTGCGCCGCTATGGCTGGACGGGTCAAACACTTGTCAGCGTCTTGACCGACTTTGAAGAATTCAGCATTTACGATTGCCGCATCAAGCCGCAGCGAAGCGACCCCGCCAAAAAAGCCCGCCTGCGCTATTACCAATATGGCGACTACATCGACAAATGGGACGAATTCGAAGCGCGCTTCAGCCGCGACGCCGTCGCCGAGGGCGCGCTGCGCGAGTGGATCGAAGGCGAGCGAGTCCGCGGCATTTTGAGCTTCGATCAATCGTTCCTGCGCGACATGGAAGAGTGGCGCGAGCTGCTGGCGAAAGACATCGCCCTGCACAACCGCGACCTCAGCCAGCGCCAGCTCAATCTGCTGGTCCAGCGCACAATCGACCGCATCGTTTTCCTGCGCATCGCCGAAGACCGCGACATCGAAGCCTATAGACGCCTGCGCAGCGCCGCCGACGATGGCAAGCAAGTCTATGAAGCGCTGAAAATCCTCTTCAACGAAGCCGACGACAAATACAATTCCGGGCTTTTCCACTTCGGCAAAGAAGAGCGCGCCAGCAAGCCCGACGACCTTTCGCTGAACATTCACATCCCCGATGAACCGCTGCGCCACATCATCAAGAACCTGTATTTTCCCTACAGCCCTTATGAATTTTCCGTGCTGCCGGCCGATATCCTGGGCCAGGTCTACGAGCAATTCCTCGGCAAAGTCATCGACCTAAAGCCGGGCGGCGCCGTGAGCGTCGAAGAAAAACCCGAAGTCCGCAAAGCCGGCGGCGTTTATTACACCCCGGCCTACATCGTCGACTATATCGTGGAGAACACCGTCGGCGATCTGCTCTGGGGCAAGACGCCCGCAGAAGCGGCCAAGCTGCGCATTCTCGATCCCGCCTGCGGCAGCGGCTCCTTCCTCACGGGCGCTTATCAATACCTGCTCGATTGGCACTTGGAATATTACACTCGCGATGCCGACAACAATAAGAATGTCCTGCGCCGCGTCGTTGGCGGATACGTGCTTACAACCGCCGAAAAGCGCCGCATCCTGAAGAACAACATCTACGGCGTCGACCTCGACCAGAACGCCGTCGAAGTCAGCAAGCTCTCGTTGCTCTTGAAGATGCTGGAAAATGAAAGCGACGCCACCGGCAGACAAACCATCATGTTCAGCGCCGGCGGACGCATTCTGCCCGACCTCAGCGACAACATCAAATGGGGCAACTCGCTCATCGGCAGCGACTTCTTTCGCGGGCCGCAAGCCGGGCTCTTCGACAACGAGGAAGAGATGAATCGCGTCAAAGCCTTCGATTGGGATAAGAAGGGTGGCTTCCCCGCGATTATGGATGCCAGCGGTTTTGATGCCGTTATTGGGAATCCGCCTTACATTCGTATTCAGACCATGAAAGAGACCGCGCCCGAAACCGTGCCTTTCTACAAGCAGAATTACCTTTCAGCATCGAAAGGCAATTACGATATTTATGTTGTCTTTGTCGAAAGAGGCTTGCAACTGCTGAATGAACGAGGCTTGCTGGGCTACATTCTGCCGCATAAATTCTTTAATGCGAAATATGGCGAGCCTTTGAGGGGCTTGATTGCGAATGGCGAGCATTTGTCCAAAATTGTCCATTTCGGCGATCAGCAAGTTTTTGAAGGCGCAACTACATATACTTGCCTGTTATTCTTAAGCAGTCAGGCTAAAGATGATTTTGCAGTGAATAAAGTGGAAAACTTAAGAAACTGGGAAACCTCCCGCGCTTACGTCACTGGCACATTAGATTCCAGTCGTGCCACAAACACTGACTGGAACTTTGTCGTAGGACATGATTCCGACTTGTTCTATAAGCTGCATGACTTGCCTACGAAACTGTCTGACATAGCGGACAGGGTATTTCAAGGCCTAGTAACGGGTGCAGACGGCGTATTCATACTTCAGGTCCGAGACGGCATTTATTACTCTACTGCTTCTGAAAGTCAACACGAGCTTGAGAACGACTTGCTGCATCCACTTTGCAAGGGATCGGTAAATCTGCGACGGTATCGCATTGAAAGCATCACCAAGTCCATTCTGTTTCCATACAAAATCGAAAATGATAAAGCAGTTCTGCTTTCTGTTGATGAGATGCGAGAACGTTATCCTAAAACATGGGACTATCTTCTTCACAACAGAAGAATTCTTGAAGCCCGCGAGCGTGGCAAATGGAAACATGACAAATGGTACGCATTTGGCCGAAGCCAAAATCTCAACGAAATGGAGCAAACGAAGCTTTTGACGCCAAGTATTGCAAATCGAGCATCATTTACTCTCGACGAGAAAGACAATTTTTACTTTGTAGGCAGTGGTGGAGGTGGTGGTGGCGGCTATGGAATAACACTTAGCTCAGACTGTAAACTGTCTTACAAATACGTACTTGGACTGCTTAATTCAAAGACGCTTGACTTTGTACTCAAAAAAGTCAGTTCAAGATTTCGAGCCGGCTATTATGCTTATAATAGACAGTACATTGACCAACTCCCAATCCGCACAATCGACTTCGACAACCCCGCCGACAAAGCCATGCACGACAAGACGGTCAAGCTAGTCGATGAAATGCTGAAATTGCATAAGCAGTTGCCGAACTCGACCGGCGAAGGCCGCAGGATCACCGAGGCGCTCATTGCGACAGTCGATGGCGAGATTGACGACTTGGTGTATCGGCTCTACGGGCTAAGCGATGATGAGATCGCGATTGTGGAGGGTGGGTGATTCACACAAGATTACGGAACAAAGCGTTTTCGGTTGAACAACGAACATTTGTCTGATAGGATTTGACGGTGTTCAACCAGAGATTTGGAGGAACTATGAAGATATTTGTAATCATGCCGTTTAATGAGGAATTGAAGCATGTATACGAGCAACTGATCAAAGCCCCATTGATAAAGGCCGGTCATGAAGTGAGCCGAGCGGATGATCTTATCACTCATGATCACATCCCCAGCGGAATAATAAAGAATATTCGAGACAGTGATGTGATCATTGCCGATCTTACTGGGCAAAATGCAAATGTGTATTATGAATTAGGAATCGCCCATACCATCAATCAACCAACCGTCCGTATCGTGCAAGATTACGACGAACTCACTTTTTACATGAAACCCTATAATGCGATCAAGTATTCTACGGACATGCTTGAAGCTGCGGAATTTACTGGCGACATAGTCGATATCATCGAACGTGCCGGTCGCGGTGAAGTAAGCTTTTCAAATCCGGTTTCACTTTCACTCGAACATAATCATGGGAGGAAGGTGCTAGCACTTCCGTCTTCAATTGGAAATACGGACGGATTGAAGAGAACGGACGGCGATGTCCTTGGTCTACTTAATTCATTCTACCTTGCTGAAGTAGCTCTTGATGAAATTCGTGCAATTCTTATGGAAGTTCACGATCTAATTCTTAAACCTGTTCAAGAAAATATGCTTAGCGAATTGAGGCAGATTGCATCGAATTCAAATGTCAAACAGTTAAGCTTAAATGCAATCAGGCTTCAAGTAGCGCGGCAACTTGCTACATACTTGAATAATTTCTCAGACCCTATTTCCGCGCTACCTTCTAGAGTAGACGCTGCATGGATTCAACTAGATCAAGGAGTTGCCTACTTACTCTCGGGAAGTGGATATTATCAACAGACATATGAGAAAAGATGCGCGAGAATCGCTTCATTTATTGGATTTTCGCGCGTTGTGCGAGAGTGCATGCGGTCGCAAATTCGACTCTTCCAGTGTAGTCGTAGCATACTAGAAGATTGTTACGGATTATCAGACGCGCTAGACCAAGCATTGCACAACAGCGACAGGGCTCTTGAAGACCTGTCCGACGTGTTCAAATTCGGAGACTCACTGATTGCAAAGTATATCAGGCTCGCTGCCGACGTCAGTGACCGCCTGGCCGCAGAAAACCCTGAAAACCGCGTCGCCCAAAAGTAATCAACTTCTTCGTAACAATCGCGCATTTGCGGCGAAGAAACCTCTGTACCTCTGCGCCTCTGTGGTGAATCCTCTTTGTGACCTTCGTGCCTTTGTGCCTTTGTGGTAAATTCCCGGCGCTCACTCCTTGATGAAGCCCGCAGGCGGCTTGTACGGCACTTCCAGATGCTTGATGACAGCGTCCAGTTTCTCGTTCAATTCCTTAATCTGTCGCTGGGTTGACTCATGGTTCGCTATGATCAACTCGTGATTCGCCGCGACCGCTTGCGTCAGTCCTAAAATCGCCTCTTCATAGGTATCAATTCGATCCATCAGCGCGTCTTGCGTGTTTCGTACGCCGTCGTATTCATGCTTGATGCGGTCTAAACGAATGTCGGTTGTCGCCATGCTGCCTCCTCAAGTCCGTGCCTTTGCGGTGAAATCCCCGGCGCTCACTCCTTGATGAAACCCGCAGGCGGCTTGTACGGCACTTCCAGGTGCTTGATGAGCGCGTCCAGCTTCCGCGAGTTCTCCAGGATCATCTCTCGGTTCTCCGCGACCATCTCCGTTAAACCCAGCAGCGCCGCTTCAAAACTATCCACCTTGTCAAACAATTCGTCCTGCGCGGCTTCCAGCGTCTGATATTTTCCCTGCATGCGCTTGAATCGAATATCGGTTGTGACAGCCATTTCGCCTCCTTGAACACGCACTCAGTATAGTTGCGCGATGATAGCCTGTCAAAAGCAATACGCAAGAAGCTCCGCGCCTCTGTGGTGAATCCCCTTTGTGACCTTCGCGCCTTTGTGCCTTTGTGGTAAATCCCCTGCTAAAATGAAACCAGCCACAAATCCAGGAGACGCAACATGAGAGGCGTAATCGAAGAATTCAAAAAGTTCGTCATGCGCGGCAATGTCGTCGACCTCGCCGTCGGCATCATCATCGGCACGGCTTTCAAGGGCATCACCACCTCGCTCGTCAAGGATGTCGTCACCCCGCCCATCGGCCAACTCACCGGCGGGCTCGACTTTTCCCATTGGGTCATCCCCCTCGATCTTCTGAACTTCGGCCGCGAATCCGCCGAGATCGCCACCATCAACATCGGCAACTTCGTCAATGTCCTCATCGACTTCGGCATCACCGCCGCCGCCATCTTCCTGCTGATCAAAGTCGTCAACAAGCTCGACGAAGCGGTGGACGACATCGGCGATATGCTCGATGGCGACGAAGAAGAAGTCGCGCCCGAGCCGGAACCCGAGCCCGAGCCTGAACCCGAGCCCACGACCGACGAACAGATCCTCGCCGTCCTCGAACGCATCTCAGCCCAGTTGGACAAGGCATGACAGCGCGGTCGCAAAGTGTGTACTGGCGGCCAACTCCCCTTCCCTCATTTTGGGGGCAAGGGGCTGGGGGATGGGGGCTTGAAGTTGGACAAGGCATGACAGCCCTGCTATAGTCAAGCGCATCACTTCCCATCGACTGAGGAGAATCGCAGCATGTCAGACGACACCATCAGCAACGCGCTCAAGATGATGCCCTACGGCTTCTACGCCTTCACCACCAAAAGCGACGATGACGCCAATATCATGGTCGTCAACTGGGTCTCGCAGATGTCCTTCAGCCCGCGCCTGATCGCCGTCGGCATCCAGAATTACTGCCATTCTTATGGCGTCGTCTCAGCCGGCGGCGTCTTCGGCTTGAACATCTTCCTGCAATCTGACGAAGAAGCTATCAAGCCCGCGCTCGGCGGACGCGCCAAGCGGCCTGACAAAATGCAAGAAGCCGAATTCACGCCCGCGCCCGAAACCGGCGTGCCCGTCATGGCCGGCGCCGCGGCTTACATCGAGTGCAAGGTGACTCAGATCGTCAACATCGGCGGCGATCACGATATCGTGGTCGGCGAAGCCATCAATGCCGCCATCATAAAAGAAGCTGGAGCTGCCGAAGTCTTGACGCTGCCCGGGATCGGCTATAGCTACGCCGGCTAGCGATTGTTTTTCACCGTGTGTACGGGCGACCCGGTGGGTCGCCCTTAGTACAAACCAATTGGTGTAGGGGCGATTCTGTGAATCGCCCGCTGCTGGTTTATATCGAGGAAACCTCCCCCGTCCGCAGCACCGCCAGCAGCCGCTCGGTCATGGCCGGCAAACTGTGCTGACGCCGCACATTCTCTCGCAGCGCCGCGCCAATCTCGGCGCGCTCAACGGCTGATAGCGCAAACAAGCGCGTCAACCGCTCGCGTAATCCGCCGACATCCTCCGGCCCGCCCGTCAGCAGCAGGGGCGCGTGCTCGCCCAGCAATGGCGCAAAGGCCGGATTGCAGACCACCGTCGGCACGCCACAGGCCATGCTCTCCAGCGCCGCCTTGTCGAATAGCCCGGCCGGGCTCATATTCACCGCCACGGTCGCCCGCCGATACCACTTAACGACCTCCGCCGCGGGCATGTCGCCCAGCAGTTGGCAGCGCTCCTCGATTCCCAGCCGCCGTATCTGCTCGCGCAGCCCCTCCTCGTATCCCTGCGTAGAGCCCGCCTGCGCGCCGCCAATCAGCGCCAGCCGCGCCTCGGTCCCGGCCACCGCCCCTATCGTGGTCGCCTGATGCTTGACCGCCGCCAGCCGCGCCACCTGCGCCACCAGGGGCGCCCCATCCCCAACCGCAACCTGATCCGGTGCCGGCGCGTAGAACTCGGTGTCAATGCCATGCCCAATGACGCGCAGCTTGTCGGTGTCGTAGGGGAAGCTCGTCTCGTCCGCGCTGACCACACGCCGCGACATCGCCAGCCCCCAACGCAGCTGCGCCGAGCGCGCCCGATGCGTATACCAGAGTACAGTCGGTATGCCCCGCGCGCTCAGCAGCGGACCGGCCAATCCGGCGAAGAGTGGCATCATATGGGCGAAGCAGGCGTCATAGCGCCGCTCGCTCAGCAGCCGCAGCAGATGCCAGTAGAAGCGAGCCAGCCGTAACGGCCTGCTTAATCCGCGCTCGCGCCCCGCCGAGTAGACGCGCGCGTTCGGCGGTAACTGATATGTCCCGCGGTACATGGTGATGACATCGACGAACTCGCAGCGCGCCGCCAGCTCACGAATCCAGCCGCAGGCGAAGCCCAGCACCGGGTCCGCTTCGTCGGTCATGAGGTTGAAGAGCAAGAGGCGCATCAAATCACTTACGCTGGACAATGGAGCAAAGATGTTATAATAGACATCGTAGCCATAACATTCATTGAAGGCATGGTAGCGAAATATGACAAAAAGGAGCCGGCGCAGCCGCAGAAATATCAACCGCTTTCGCTTCGAAACGTCCTTGCCGCCTGAGATCGCGATGGAACGCCTGCATAATCTGTCTCCGAACGAGGTAATGACTGCTGAAGATCATTACCGCCAAACCTTTCAGGTTGAGAGTCAACGGCTGGATGATTCAATCTACTTTGAAATACAGGTGATGGGCAGTGCCAACTTTGTGCCTGCTATGCTCGGGCAAATCGTTCGCGGGCAAATCCGCGCCATCGACTCGACGCGCACGCTCGTCGAAGGAGAATTGCGCTATTCCGCGCTGTTGAAATTCATTGGACTATTTTTGGTGACGATTCTTGGCGGCGGCTCGATTCTATTCTTCCTGTCCGGAGTTATGCCGGCTGAAGAATTCTTTACTATAGTTGGGGTGACAGCCGTCGGACTTATACTAATCCGAATCTTCGCTACCGGGAAAGGCGGTCGCAATCTGACTATCGATCAAATTGAAGAGCAAATCCGACCTCGCCAGAGAGACCAACATCCAGTTAACCGGCGCGAACGACCTCACGTGGAAAAGCGCTCCGAAGGAGACGGTCTTGCTGTGGCGGCCGAGGAAGAGGCATGACGCTGCTGTCCCGGGTTAATCCTGCCGGCCAGGCAGACTGCGATTGCGCAGCCAACCATCAGGGAGGCCGAAGTGAAAAAGCGCCATAAGCCGAAGCGCGAGCCAGGCGATACTTATCGCTTTGAGTCGCCCCTGCCAATGGATATGGTCATTGAGCGCCTGAAAAGTGAACTCAAGAGCAAGTACGCTCTGCCGTTCGGGTACATATTTCATTTTGTGTCGCACGAAAAATTGGGCGACAGCCATCACTTTGAGGTTGAGCAGCTGGGCAACAAGTGGCTGCCGAATCGGGTCGTCATCGGCGCCGTTCGTCAACTGGACGAGCAAAGATCCCTAGTTGTATGTGAAATCAAATCGGCCGAACGCTATCTGCCCGCATTCGAAATCGTTGCGGCGGCCGTTCTGCTCGCCGCGGTGATAACCACGCTGGAAGGCACGGCTATCAAAGAGATGGTGATTCTGCTATGGGCGCTCTTGCTCGTCGCCACCGTAGGCGTCACTTGGCTGCGCCGGCGCTTGAACCGGCGAAGGGACCCGTTGATCGAGCGCATCCAGAGCATATTGCAGGGCTGAGCGAAGCCATGCCCAGCTTGCCAGCACGCGCCTGATTTGGATCTGCCTAGCGCGGATAGCCCAGGGCGTCAATCGCGGCGGCCGCCGCCAGATCCTTTGCCGACAGCTTGTTGCCGGCATCGTGCGTGGTGAAGGACACAGTCACGCGCCGCCAAGCAATCGCCATATCCGGGTGATGATCCAAGCCCTCGGCAACCACGCCGACGCTCGACGCGAAAGCCACGCCAGCCAGATAGCTGTCGAAGGCGAACTCCTTAACCAGCGCATCGCCATCCCGCATCCAGTTGTCTAGCCCCGCCAAGCCCGCGCTGATTTCCGCTTCGCTTAATGCCTTTGCCATGTCACGTTCTCCCTTTCTACGAACCGTCTCAATCGATCACAATCTCGGCGCAGCCGGGATATAGCCATCGACGCCATAGCCCAGGCCAAGCTGATCAGCCAGCGCGGGCAACTGCTCAATCACCCGCGCGCCCGGGCAGACCGTGCCCTCATTGAACTGACTGTGCGCAGCCAAATGCGTCAGCTCCAACTCGGCTGCCAGCCAGCGCCCCAAGAATACAAGCGCGCTCCACTGGGCTGGCGTCGGCGCGCGAAAACGGAAATCCCCCAGCAAGCAGACGCCTGCGCTGCCGGTATTGCGCCCCTGCGTATGCACGCCCCGCACGCCCAGATTCCGCCCTTCATATATCACGCCGTCGACGTCCAGCATGAAGTGATAGCCGACATCGGCCCAGCCGCGATCTCCCCGATGCAAACGCTGCACTTCCAGCAGCGTCGCCCGGCCATCAGCTTTGTAGAAGGCGCTATGGTGCACGACCAGCGTCTGATAGCTATCGCGCAAATCGCCCGCATACTCATACCAGCCTTCCGGGTTGACGCCGCTCTGGTAGAGACCGCCTTCGTTACGCGCCGTATGATCCACCGGCAGCGCGCCCCATTCGTCGCGGCTGACGATACGCGGCCGAAAAGCGTCTTCGCTTGATTCGGCCTCGTTGGGCAGGACGACAACTCGCGGCCGCTGGGAGAATAACCCGGCGGCAGCGCCCAAAGCAGCCAAGGCAGCGGCGCCCCCGGCGGCTGCCAGTTTCCGCAGCACGCGCCTGCGGCTGACCTCTGGCTGGTTGGTATGACTCGGTCGCTGCACTGCGTATAATTACTCCGCCATTGCCTCACACCAGTATAGCCGAACTGGCGCCTCAAGCGCTGTCTTCCGTAGAGCGTGCGAGTTGCGATTTCCAGCTCGGCGCTACGCTTGTCAGCCGCCATTGCCACCGCTATGCTAAACATGCGACGGTGAGCAAAGGAAGCGGAAACTCTGATGACATGCGAGGGCTTTTTCTTTGTGATAGAAGGCATGGACGGCGCCGGCAAATCCAGCATCGCCCGCCAACTCTATGATGCCCTGTCACAGACGCACCGTGACCAAGTCGCACTCACCTATCAGCCGCACGACCCTTCCGCTGCCGGCGCCTATATCCGCGATGTTCTGGCCAAGCGCAGCAAAGCCAGTCCGCTCGCCCTCGCTCTAGCCTTTGCTCTGAATCGCGCCGACCACCTCGACAAGGTCGTCGAGCCCTTTCTGGCGGCCGGCGAGCAGCGAATCGTCATCTGTGATCGTTACGCGCTCTCCTCGCTGGTCTATCAGTCAACCGACGGCTTGAGCATGCATGACGTCCTGAGTTTGAATCGCTGGGCGCGCCAGCCGAACCTCACGGTCTATCTCAGCGTCAGCCCGCGACAAGCCTACGCGCGTATGCGCCAGCGCCCGACAGATCGGGAGCTTTTCGAACGGAATCTGTCGGAGCGCGCGGAGAAGTACCAGCAGGGCATGGCCTTGCTTCGAGACAATGGCGAGACCATCGTCGAGGTTGAAGCGAACGTAGAGTTTGATCAAGTGCTGGCCAGCGTATTCGATGTTTTGAAGTCTCAGGGTCCCGCCTGGCTGCGTATACAGCCGCCCCTGCTGCTCGACTGGCGCGACTCGGACAGCACTGCTTGAATACCCAATTGGGGATTTACCTCAGAATCATATCTAAAGTCACTTGACACGAAAACAAATGTTCTATAACATAGGGGCATGGCTGGCCGACTTGTCTCCGAAACCTTGACCAAACTCTCGCAAATGGGCGATGTCACCCTGCACGAACCGGCCGGTGATAGCCCGCAAGCCGAGCGCGTCCGCCGCACGCGCAAGCAAGAATTCAACTTCAGCGACTGCATCGCCAGCTTGCAGACCCCGCGCGGACCCAAACCCGTACTCAAAACCATGATGACCACCGCCTGCGAGCGCAACTGCCACTATTGCGTCTTCCGCGCCGGCCGCGCCAAAACCAAGCGCGTCACCTTCGCGCCGGACGAGATGGCGGGCGCCTTCAACACGTTGGAACAGGCCGGCAAAGTCGACGGCCTCTTTCTCTCGTCCGGCATCATCAAGGGCTCGGTCACCACTCAGGACAAGATCATCGACGCCGCCGATATCATCCGCAACCGGCAGGGCTACCGCGGCTATATCCACCTCAAGATCATGCCGGGCATCGAATACGACCAGCTCTATCGCTCCATGCAGTTGGCGGATCGCATATCGGTCAATCTGGAAGCGCCGACCACTGCGCGCCTGGCCGCCCTGGCGCCCAAAAAGATCTTTATCGAAGAACTGCTGCGGATGCTGCAATGGGCGGAGCAGATTCGCCGCGATCACCGCAATGAAAAACTGGCCAGCAGCGTCACGCAATTTGTCGTCGGCGCCGTCGGCGATACCGACCTGGAACTGCTGTCGATGAGCGACAAGCTCTACAGCCAGGCCAAACTGGCGCGGGTCTATTACTCGGCCTTCTCGCCCGTGCCGGGCACGCCATTTGAAGGGCTGCCGCCAGCGGAATCCATCCGCGAATTCCGCTTGTATCAATCCAGCTTTTTGCTGCGAGATTACCAATGGGACGTAGAAGAATTACCCTTCCTGCGCGATGGCAACTTGCGCACGGATGTCGATCCCAAGCAAGCCTGGGCTGATGTCCACTTGATTCATCAGCCGGTCGAACTCATGCGAGCCGAGCGCGAGCAGCTACTCCGCGTGCCAGGAATTGGTCCCATCGGCGCGGACGCCATAATCCGATCGCGGCGGCGCGGCAGCCTTTCCGAGCTGGTCCATCTCAAGCAGATCGGCATCCGCACGCCCCACAAACTGGCAAAATACGTTCTGCTGAATGGCCGCCAGCCCGCGCGCCAGCTCAGCTTGTTCTAGGCGCCACCCCAGTAAGACGCAAATCCACATCTTCTATGCGACAAGCAAGCCGCAGCGCATGGCGCAATTGACACGGCAACATTGCCTTATGTAGTTCTCCCAGCTAAGATAACGTCGCCTCAATTTCGGCTACGCGGGAGAACTCGATGACATCAACAATCCGAACGCTGATGATTCTGTTAATATGCATTGCGACAGCGGCCCCGTCAGCAGCGCAAGAGCGCTTCCCCGATGGCACGGAAATCAGCCTGCTGCAGTGGAGCCACTTCGTACCGACTTACGATGAGTGGTTCGACGACTATACTCGCGACTGGGGCGCGGCCAACAACGTTTCCGTCACTGTTGATCATGTCAACTTCACTGAATTGCCCACATCCCTCGCGGCCGAAATCGACGCCGGCCAGGGCCACACCATTATCGAATTGCCGTCCTCTCCCGCGTCTTTGGTCCAAGGTTTGCGCGATCTGAGCGATCTCAACAGCCAGGCGCAGGCGCTATTTGGCGAGCAACGCCACCACTGTAAAGCGGTGACATATCTGCCTTCCATCGGGGTGTATTACGGCTTCTCGGCCGGTTACGCCCTCAATCATGGCAACTATGACATCGAACTCTGGGCGGCGGCGGGTTATCCACAAGGTCCGGAAAACTACGAGGATCTGCTGGCTGGCGGGCGCGCCATCTTCGCAGCAACCAGCATTCCCGTCGGCATCGGCATCAGCCCGGAAATCGACAGCGAAATCGCCAACCGCGAGGTTATATGGAGCTTCGGCGGCAGCGTTCAAGACGCGGACGGCAAGGCCGTCTTCAACAGCCCTGAAACTGTTGCAGCGGTCAAATACCTGGCGCAATTGCAGAACGAAGCCATGACCGCAGAAGTCTTTGGCTGGACCGGCGCCAGCAACAACCAAGCGCTTGTGGCCGGCGAAGCCAGCTTTATTCTCAACCCTGATTCGGCTTACCGCAGCCTGCAACGGGTCGACCGCCCCGCCGCCGCCAATATCGGCTTTTCACCGGCGCTTGTCGGGCCAGCGGGCGCCTTCGGCGGGACGCATGCCTTCATCAGCGTCATACCCGCCTACGTCGAAGGCAGTCAGCTGCAAGCCGCCAAGATATTCCTGCTCGACCTGGCCGCCAATTACAGCCAAGTCACTTACCATAGCGAATTGTTCAATCTGCCCTGCTTTCCTGATGCCGTCCCTGAACTAGGAAGCTGGCTTGACAATGACCCCTTCGGTTCTACGCCGGCGAATAAATTCGCTGTGCTGAAGACTGCCATCGATCGCGCAGTCAATTTCGGCTATCCCGGCTACAGCAACCCGGCTATCGCGCAAGTCTACGCTGAGCACATCATCCCCAAGGCAGTTGCCCAAGTCGCCCTGGGCGAGGCAACTGCCGAAGAGGCCGTGGCCGCGGCCGGCGCGCGCATCGCTGAAATCTTCTCGTACTGGCGCTCCCTTGGTCTGGTCGGCGGCGCGGACTGAGCCAGCGACTCCTATGCTTCTCGCGGCGCAGTGGAATCATTGCCAAGCAAATCACTGTTCGTTAGAATCGAAACTGGAAACCGGCCGCTGGGCTGGTGCAAAGACTTTCTATGATTTAAGGAGACTGTTTCATGAACCGAGCGATACGTTTGCTAAGTGTACTCAGCATTCTTGCCGTCCTGGGCATCGGCATCAGCGCCCAGGGCGACTACGCCGAAGGCACGGAAGTCAGCCTGCTGCAATGGAGCCATTTCGTGCCGCGTTACGATGAATGGTTTGATGGCTACGCCGCCGATTGGGGCGAAGCCAATGGCGTCGGCGTGACGGTTGATCACGTCAATTTCACCGAGTTGTTCTCCACGCTGGCCGCCGAGATCGACGCCGGCGAGGGCCACACGATCGTCGAAGTCCTCTTTTCGCCGGCTTCGTTCATCGATGGCTTGCACGACTTGCGCGACATCAACGAAGCCGCGGCCGAAATGTACGGCGAGCGCGCCAGCACCTGCACCGCCGCCTCCTACCTGCCGGTCGCTGATACCTGGTACGCCTATACACACGGGTACGTGCCGGATCCCGGCGACTACGATATCGCCCTCTGGACCGAGGCCGGCTATCCCGATGGGCCCAAGACCTACGACGACCTGCTCGAAGGCGGACGCGCCATCTACGAAGCCACCGGCATCCCCGTCGGCATCGGCATGAGCCCCGAGCTCGACAGCCGCATGGCCAATCGCGCCGCCATCTGGAGCTTCGGCGGCAGCGTCCAGGACGAACACGAAAATGTCGTGCTCAACAGCGAAGCGACCATCGCCGCGGTCAAATACCTGGCGCAGCTGCAGAACGAAGCCATGACCGACGAGGTCTTCGGCTGGACCGCCGCCAGCAACAATCAGGGCCTGATCGCCGGCGAACTCAGCTACATCCTCAATTCCAATTCGGCCTACCGCAGCTTGCAGAAGATCGACGAAGCGGCTGCGGCCAACATCGGCTTCACCCCCGCGCTTGAGGGTCCCGCCGGCGCCTACGCGTCCTCGCATGTTTGGCAAATATACGTGATTCCCGAGTATGTCGAGGGCGACGAGCTGGCCGCCGCCAAGCAATTCATCCTGGACCACACGGCGAACTACAGCGAAGCGACCTACTACAGCGAGCTCTACAACTTCCCCTGCCTGGCGAGCACGGTGCCAGAGCTGGATGGCTGGCTGGAAGAAGATCCCTGGGGATCGTCGCCGCCAAACAAGTTTGAAGTCCTGAAGACGGTCAACGACTGGTCCGTTCACCTGGGTTTCCCGGGCGTCACCAACCCGGCCGTCAGCCAGGTTTTCGCCGAGAGCGTCATCCCCAACATGGTGGCGCAAGTCGCTTTGGGCGAGCAATCCGCCGAAGATGCGGTAGCCGCGGCGCATGAACGCGTCGAGGAGATCTTCAGCGAGTGGCGCGCCAAAGGTCTGGTCGGAGGGGGCGATATGTAGTTGCCTGTACCAGCCCTTCAATTTGGCGCTGCGGCGGGGACGATTCGCAGCGCGCAAGCTCTACTGAAACGGGTCAGCCAATGGCGTAGGTCTGTGTCTACGCGACCTGACCCCTACAGGGCCAAATCTAAAGAAGATCGTAGGGGCGACCCATTGGGTCGCCCGCTCAACTCAGAACCTCCGGAATCTCTCGCATGAGCCTGGTCCAAATCAGCGGCCTCAAGAAATTCTTCGACACGGTGCGAGCCGTCGATGGCGTCGACCTGGAGATCGAACAGGGTGAATTCCTGGTCATCCTGGGGCCCTCCGGCTGCGGCAAGACCACGCTCATGCGCATGATCGCCGGCCTGGAGAAACCCACCGCCGGGCAGATCAGCATCGGCGGCGCGGATGTAACGGCGCTCCCGCCGCGCAAACGGGGCGTGTCCATGGTCTTCCAGAGCTACGCCCTCTACCCGCATATGAACGTATTTAACAATATTGCCTTCCCGCTGCGGGCGCAACGCCGTGAGAAGAAGTTCGACAAACGCGCCATCCGCGAAAAAGTGCAGACCACGGCCAGCCTGCTGGAGATCGACATGCTGCTCGACCGGCGCCCCAGGCAGCTCTCCGGCGGGCAGCGACAGCGCGTAGCCATCGCCCGCGCCATGGTCACGCAGCCGGCAGTGCTGCTGCTGGATGAACCGCTGTCGAATCTCGACGCCAAACTGCGCGCCAACGCCCGCGACGAACTCAGGGACTTTCAGCGTTCCTCGAATATCACCGCCGTCTTCGTCACCCACGATCAGATTGAAGCGATGGGCTTGGGCGATCGTATTGTCGTCATGTCCGAAGGCAAGATCCAGCAGATCGGCAGTCCGCAGCAGATATACGACGACCCCGCCAATGAATTTGTCGCCACCTTTCTCGGCTCGCCCAGTATGAACATCCTCTCCAGCGACCACTTTAAGTTCGGCTTCCGTCCCGAACACTTCTTGCCCAAGACCCTGAACGACAATCCGGAGAACGCGCGCATCTTCCACTACTACGTCAAGCGCGTGGAATATCTGGGCTCGGACCGCTTGGTTTACGGCTACGTGCAAGGCCGCGAAAGCGAGCTAACGCTGGCGAAAGTACCCTCCAACGTGCGCGTCTCGCTTGATGTCGAAAGCGATTATGAATTCGCCGTTCACAACAGCGATCTCAAATTCTTCGACGCGCGCAGCGGCGCCCGCATCGCCGAGCAAAACCTGGCCGAGGCGCTCTGATGGCGAGCTTGGCGCTGCCTGCCTTCCCGCTGGATAATCGGCGCTTCGTCGGCCTGCTCTTCCTGGCGCCGGCACTGATTTACATCCTGCTGCTGGTCGGCTTTCCATTCCTGCTGGCCATCGCCTTTGGTTTCTCCGATGTCACCGTCGGCAACACCGATCTCAGTTTCGTCGGCCTGCGCAATTTCGAAGCCGTCTGGGAGAACGATATCTTCCGGCAAGTCTTCGAAACGACCATCCGCTTCACGCTTATTTCGCAAGTATTCATTCTGCTCTTCGCCAATATCCTGGCCATAATCTTCACGCAGGAATTCACCGGCAAATGGTTCGCGCGCTTCATCTTCATCTTGCCCTGGGCCACGCCGGTTTCGCTGGCGATGATCGGCTGGCTCTGGATGCTTGATACCAAATACAGCCCCATCGACTATCTGCTGCTGCAGACCGGCTTTCTCGGTCCCGGCGGCCTCTTGAGCAAAGATCGCAATCTGTTCTGGCTGGCGTCGCCCGATCTGGCGCAGATCAGCGTCATCTTCGTGCAAGTCTGGCGCATGACGCCGTTGGCGACGGTAATCTTGATGGCCGGCCTCTCGTCCATCCCGACCGACATCCTCGATCAAGCCGAGGTCGATGGCTCGCGCTTTATGCGCACCTTGCTGCAAATCAAGCTGCCGCTGATCCTGCCCATCATGGTCATCGCTCTGCTCTTCAGCATGATTACCATGTTCGGCGATATGACCGTCGTCTACGTGCTGACGCGCGGCGGCCCCGTCGATTACACCCGCGTGCTGGGCCTGTATTCCTTCCAGGTCGGCATCGAAGGCGGCAATCTGGCGCAGGGCGCGGCCATCTCGCTCTTCGCCTTTCCCCTGCTGCTGGCGATGGCGATTTTCATGCTGCGCACTGCCAGCCGAGCCGAGGTGCGTTGATGGCGCTGCTGACCTGGATACTGACCAATTTCTGGGCGCTGCTGCTATTCCTGCTCGTCCTGCTGGTCGGGCTGCGAATCGCCTGGCGCATCCGCAAATACGGCGCAACGCGCGAAGAGTTCTCGTATATCCTGCGCCGCTCGCCATTCTACTTCGTCGTACTGGTATTTTGCTTTTTCGCCATATCGCCCTTCCTGATCATGTTTTTGCATACCTTCAAGACTGATGGCGATCTTTACCGCCGGCCACAGCCCTTCATCTTCCGCCAGGAACCCACCATTGAACATCTCGACGCCCTCTTCAACAACACCGCCTATCTCGATTTCATCCGCAATTCCATTCTAGTCGGCGTGGCTGTCGTCATCATCACGCTGGTGCTATCACTGCCCGCCGCCTACGCCTTGGCGCGCCTGACCGGCAGATGGGGCGAACGCGCCGGAATCTTGATGTTCCTGGTCTACCTTTTGCCGCCGACGCTGCTCTTCATTCCTATGTTCCGCATCGTCGTTTTTCTGGGGCTGAAGGACAGTCCGCTCGCGCTGATCGTCGTATATCCCACCTTCACCGTGCCCTTCAGCATGTGGCTGCTGCAAGGTTTCTTCAAAGCCGTCCCGCCCGAGCTCGAAGAAGCCGCGCTGGTGGACGGCTACAATCGCGTGGAAGCCTTCCTGCGCGTGGTCCTGCCGCTGTCGCTGCCCGGCATCATTTCAACGGTCGTCTTCACCTTCACCTTGACGCTGCACGAATTCATTTATGGTTTGGTTTTCATCGCCGATACCCGCCAGCGTACCCTGAGCGTTGGAGTGCCCACCGAGCTCATCCTGGGCGATGTCTATTTCTGGCAGCCCTTGCTCGCCGCCGCTCTGATCATCGCCATTCCCGTCGGCCTGGCCTACAACCTATTCCTTGACAGCCTGGTGCAAGGCTTTACCATGGGCGCTGTCAAAGGCTGATCAAAGCAACACCACGTAAGGATTTGTAGGGGCGGCCGACCCGGTCGCACGCCCACTAAACAGGAGGCAAATATGCCAACAATTACCGTAAATCTCAATCAGGTCGACGACGCCACCACCGCCGCGCAAATACGCAATCACGCCATCGACATTGACCGGCCCGAAGCCAAAGGCGGGAAGGACAAAGGCGCCATGGGCGGCGAGCTGCTGCTGGCCTCTCTGGGCGGCTGCTTCAACAGCAATCTGCTGGCCGCCGTCCGTGCCCGCGATCTCGACATCGACGACATCGCCATTGAGGTCAGCGGCGAATTAGCGGAAGCGCCGGCGCGATTCGCTTCCATCGACATGGTCGTCACATCCGCCTTCGCGGACCGCGCTGAATTCGAGAAGCTGGTGCTTATGTGCGAGCGCGCCTGCATCGTCGCCAACACGCTTAAGGGCTCGGTAGATCTCACTGTCTCCGTGGGCTGATGCCGATATCGGCGTACGTCAGGAATATCCGCGCCAAGATCGGTCATGATTTGCTGCTGCTGCCCGGCGTGACAGCGGTGGTCGTCAATGAGCGTGATGAGGTCCTACTGCAGCTCCGACGCGACACAAAGACCTGGGCGCCGCCCAGCGGAGGCGTCGAGCCCGGCGAGACCGTCGCCGACACAGCCATTCGCGAAGTCTACGAGGAAACGGGGATTTCGGTCCATCCGGAGCGGGTGGTGGCCGTGCTATCGGGCCGCGACTACAACGTGACTTACCCCAACGGCGACCAGATGGCGACAGTGACGACTGTCTTTCGCTGCCGGCCCATTAGCGCTGCCGCGCCGCACGTCAACGATGACGAATCGATAGACATCCGCTACTTCCCACGCGATGCCTTGCCCGACAACATGCTTCCGCGCCACAAGCGAATAATCGCGCATGCTCTGGCCGATGACTCGAGCGCTTATTACGATCCGCCTGTCTCATAGTCTGCCGTCGGTCTGCGCGCTGCCCCGGCATTGAGGATAATTGCCCCTGTATGCGTAAGATAAATTCGTGCCCATTGTCGGAGATTACCCGTGCCTATATCAGATTACATCAGCGGCATCCGCGCCAAGATCGGCAACGATCTGCTCATACTGACTGGCACGAGCGCCGTGGTAATTAATCCACAGAATGAAGTGCTACTGCAACTTCGCAGCGATCTGGATATCTGGACGCTTCTCGGCGGATACCTCGATCCGGGAGAAGATGTCGCTGACGGCATCATCCGCGAGGTACGCGAGGAGGCGGGAATCACCGTCGTGCCTGAGCGCATCGTAGCGGTGCTCTCGGGGCGCGATCACTTCCATACCTACGACAACGGCCACCAAGTTGCGGTTATCAATATCTGCTTTCGCTGCCATCCGCTCAATGATAGTCCACCACGGTCGAACGATGATGAGTCGGTCGACGTGTGCTACTTCCCGCCGGCCGACTTGCCGGACAATGTATTCCCCTTGCACAGGATGCTCATCGAGAAGGCTCTGGGCGACGAAGAGACAGCTTATTTTCGTCCGCCCTCCATATAGACGGCGCGGAAATCTTCGCGATTCAAGTCGCTGCGCCATTCGTCCGTCGCGCAGAGCAGCGCGCCGATCCGCCCGATTTCGTCCGATGACTTGGCGCCCATGCCATTGCCGGCCGTTGTCACATACAGGCGGCCAGCGTCCAGCGCGTCAATGTAGGGATTGCCATGCAGCGAATAGGTGATCAAGCAGGGTACCGTCTGATATGACAGCACTCTCAAGTCGGGGATCATGCGATGCAGCGCCGTTTTTAAGTCGGCGGCGGTTAGGGGGTTGCCAGCGCTCTGGAACCAAGGCAAAAGCTCGCGGTCGTTTTCCGCCGCGTCGAAGAACTGCTCGTCCCGGCCGCTCGGCCCCAGCTTGATGTAGGTTTTGCCGTCCGGGTAGAGCACCGGCGGCAACATGTAAAGCGATTCGACCTCGGGATGATAGAATGAGCTGATGATCGACGGCATCCCCCGCAGCCGTTCGATCTCCGCCGGCGGCAATTCAGCCAGCAGAATCGTATGCGACTTGGTCGGCAGATCCAGCTTCCGCCGCAACAAAATATTGCTGTAGCCCCCGGCTGTCAGCAACACTTTCCTGGCGAGCAGGACGCTGCCTTCGCGAGTATGGATTGACATGTATTCGCCAGCTGCATCAATCCGGTCGACAATCTCGCGGACGACTGTCGCGCCTCTTCTTCCAGCCGATTTCAGCTGCGCCTCGATCAACTGGCGCGGGTTGATATAGCCGGCTTCGCCCGTTTCATCCCAAGCGACAAAGTCATCGGAGAAGGCGAGAAAAGGATAAGCTTGCTTGCAGCCGGCGGCATCAAGGCGCGTGTGCGGCGGCTCGTAGGCAGCCGCGCAGGCCTCAATATCGGCGACGCGCTCGGCGATATCGGTCGCGCGCAAGCAGCCCACGCGATGGTGGAAGCAGACGCCGCTCTCGGCTTCAATGTCGGAGTAACGCGCGATGGATTCACGGGCCAGCTTGCCCCACAACGGGCTGGGATCAAGGATACGTGTGATCCGGCCCTGGTCGTAATGACTGGCGAATACGCCCGTATGCCTCTTGCGATCGCGTGGCTCAGCCGGCCCGATTCCGCATACCTTCAACTCCGGGCAGCTGACCGTCAAGTGACGCAGCGCTGCGCTGCCCAGCAGACCGTTGCCAATCACCGCTATGTCATAGGTCGTCATGCTCGCCCTTCCACTACGATATTCACCGGATAGTGTCGCCAAAAGCCAGTCTACCGCAGCAATTAGAACCGCTTGCGGGCCACGAGTCAACGTTTCAGCTGATCGGGGAGTGCTTAACCTCTTCGATATGCCAACTGTTGTTGGTATACAAATTCTCTGTGCCCTCAGTAGAACCAGGTAAGTAATGCAAATCCTGTTTCAAGGACTTCGTTCCTTTACCACAGAGGCTCACGAGGGCACACAGAGAACACAGAGGGTTCTACATTGTTGCGATACTGCCGCAATTAGGCAGCCATCTAACAAATGGAAACTGTCGCTAGCATACGATCACATAGCCGCTTTACTCAATGTCCTCTGTGTATCCTCTGTGTACTCTGTGGTAAGCATTTGCATGACTTACTTGCACTTACTTCTGTGCCTCTGTGGTGAATCTTCTTGTCTTAAGTTCGCTGGTAGTACTTTGCCCCATATTCTTTGCCACTCCCGCAGTTAGCGCGCCGCAATGAACCATTGCCTCAATGCCTGTTGCCATGCATGATGACCGTGATAAACGAAAATCAAGCAAGAGGCCATCCATGACCAGCAAATACGGCCATGTGCCGGACGACAAATTGGCGCTCTACAAGCAGCTCATCGACGCTCACCCGGATATCGAACTGAAAGGCGGCACGAAGCTGCCCCACACCTCTTATGGCGGCAACATGTTCAGCCAATTGACCAAAGGCGGAACCGTGGGACTGCGCTTGGGAAAAGCCGAGCGCGACGCTTTTCTAGCGGAATTCGATAGCAATTTGCTGGTTACCTACGGGACGGTCATGAAAGAATACGTGGCCGTGCCCGATCATCTGCTGCAAGATACCGCCAGCTTGCTGCCCTATCTCGAGCAGAGTTACGCCTACGCCAAGACGCTCAAACCGCAAGCGAGAAAGCGCAGGAGCTGATGGGCCTGGGCCAGTCATACCCCGCCGAGTATGGAGGAACGCTATGCCAGCCATTGAGCTTGATATCCACGATCCGCAGCTGACCAACCTCTTTGACCGCCACGCCGAAATCGAGACTGTCGCCGACGGCCTGAAATTCCTCGAAGGGCCGGCCTGGCATCCCTATGAAGAGCACCTGCGCTTCAGCGACATCCTGGGCAACTCGACCCTGCAATGGTCGGCGGGCGCCGGATTGAGCCTGTACCGGCGCAACAGTCACATGGCCAACGGCAATACCTACGACCACGACGGCCGGCTGCTCAGCTGCCACCACGCCAGCAGCAGCGTGACGCGCATGGATGGCGAGAACATGACTGTAATCGCCTCCCATTACCAGGGCGCGGAACTCAATAGCCCCAACGACATCGTGGTCAAGCGCGACGGCTGCCTATACTTCAGCGATCCGCCTTACGGACGCGAAACCAAAGTGGGTATCCCGCGCCCGACTCAGCTCGATTTCAACGGCGTTTATCGTTGGGACCCGGCCGATGAGTCCCTGACCTTGCTGACCAAGGCGCTCAAAAGACCCAACGGCCTGTGCTTCTCCGCCGACGAGTCGCTGCTATACATCAATGACAGTCCCGAATACAAGATCTATGTATTCGATGTCGAGGCGGACGGCGCCATCTCCAATCAACGCCTTTTCGCCGAGACCCAAGGCGACGGGCCCGGCGTGCCCGATGGCATGAAGATCGACAGCGAAGGCAACGTATACTGCTGCGCCCAAGGCGGCTTGCATATTTTCCGCGCCGACGGCAGCTTGCTGGGTCGGCTGCGGACGCCGATGCAGATCACCAATTTCACTTGGGGGGACGACGACCTCCGCGGCTTGTATCTCACCGGCATCACCAAGCTCTATCGCGTTCGCGCGCGCATACCCGGCATGCCGCTGTTTTGAGGAGCATAGATCACACTGAAACGCAGCGGACCTGAACTGGCCTATGGGCTGTAGTTCTCGCGCCTAGGAAGTGGCGAGCGCTTCCGCCGGCAGACCCGCCCGCGGCAGCCAATAGTACATACGACCGTACGCGATATCGCAGCTCTTGACGATCCGGCGCCGCAGCGATTCGTCGGCTGAGTAGGCATCGATATGAATCACTCGCTCGCCGCCCAAGGCCCGCTGCGCCAACGCGCTCTCGACGTCGTCTGGTGAACGCGCGAAGCGCTCCAGCAGCGACTTCACTCGCGGCGTCAATTCCAGCCGAACCAAGCCGAAAACGATACTGAAGCGATACTCCGGCTCGTTCATCAATTCGCTCAAAGCATCAATCGCCGCCGAGCTTAGGTCTCCCGGCTGACGTCCCTCGTCGCCGGCCAGCATGCTCAGCGCGCGCCGCCGCAATTTGCGCTTGAGCATCGAATCGCGCGCGATCGCTTGCAGCCGCGCGACAATCTCCGGATAAGCCAGGTAGTTGCCGCTCGCTTGAATCGCGACAGCGCAGACGCGCCTTGCGTCATCATTCAGGCCCGCCAGCACCGCGCGCATGGCAGCGTCGCCCCGCTGATGCTGCAAGACGCGCAACATGAGGACGCGCACATTGCGATCGCGGTCCGCCATACCTTCGCACGCTCGGTCAACTACTTGTTTGGCGGGCGGATTTCCAATCATCTGCATGGCGTCCGCCGGCCGCAACTCGGAATGAGCGCTGTAGGCGTCCCGCAGCAGTTCCATATCTGCGATGCTCAGCATGAGCCAAGTTCTCCACAATCAAAAAGCGGCGGGCAGCCTGTTGTATGCTCGACACATTTCAGAATCTTTAGCAATGATCCCCCGCCGCATACACTAGCATACACAATGCCTGGCGCCGGCTCAAGATCGACGGCTCGTTCCGCTGTTGCAATTCCAGACGGGAGTTTCTACACTCCGGCTGCGGATCAATTGAGTCGGAAAGTCTACAATTATGAGCCTGCGCGTCGCTGGAATCCAAATGCCCGTCACTTGCGATATCGCCGCCAACAGCCGATATATCGAAGACGCCATCTTGTGGGCGAGCTCTGAAAATGCCGATATTCTGTTGACGCCGGAGGGCTCGCTCAGCGGTTACACACAGGAATTTGATGTCGCGGCAACGCGAAACGCGCTACAGCGGGTCACCGCGGCAGCAGCTCAAGCGCGGGTCGGGCTGGCGCTGGGGACCTGCTTCGTAGAAGAAACTGACGGCAAGACCTACAATCAACTGCGCTTTTACACGGCCGATGGGACTTATCTCGGTTTTCACAGCAAAACACTGCCGACCGGTTCCATGAGCGCCGAGCCCCTTGGCGAAATTAATCACTACGCGATTCGCCCGCTGCGCTCCTTTCAGTTCGCAGATCAGCCCATCGCCGGCCTGATCTGCAACGACCTGTGGGCCAACCCGACTTGTACGCCCATGCCTGATACCCACCTCACGCACCGGCTGGCTGAACTTGGCGCCCGCATCATCTTCCACGCGGTCAACGGCGGGCGCAGTCGAGCAGAGTGGTCCGATGTGAATTGGCAATTTCACAGCAGCAATCTGCGCATGCGCGCCCGCGCCAGCAAGATCTGGATCGTCACCGTGGACAGCTGCGAGCCAGTGGACATTCGTTGCTCGGCGCCCTCCGGCGTTGTTGATCCCGATGGCAATTGGCGCTGTCAAACGCGGGACAAGGGCGTGGATCGTTTTATTTATACGATTCCCGCGTAACCCGGGCCAAGTTCGGTATTGACCATTTCACGCGCCGACTTATGCTTGTTGCCATGCCAGCGCCTTCTGCGATTACGCCGTAGCGCTCGGCAGCACAATGACAAGCAATTTTACACGGGAGAAAATATCTTGGCGCAATTCGGATTGATCTATGTAGGCGAACCACAGTTTTCTGGTTCAGAAGAAGAAGCACAGGCGCACCAGCAGAAATACTTCGCTTGGCTCGGCGGCTTGGGTGATGCGGTCGTCAATCCCGGCATGCCCTTTGGTCCACCCACACGTGTAGACGCTAGCGGCGTATCCACTGAAACACGTGAAGATCGCCTCACTGGAATAACGATCGTCGAAGCGGAAGATATGGACGCCGCCGTCGAGATGGCCAAGAGCTGCCCCTATATTGAGGTGGCCGCCCTCGACGTCGTGCAGATCTTCGAAATGTAAGGACTGTTTACAGCACTACCTGTCGGCGCCCAAGCTTGAATAGCCGGCAGGTCCTCTTCTCAGCAACGCGCCGCTATGTTGTGCCCACAGCCAAGGGGCGCTACACTCGTCCCCAGTATTCACCAAGTTATTCTTCGACAATGAGTCTGAATCTGCGCTATATGCGGCTCGCTGACATCCGTCAAGTAGCGGCGATTGACGTCATCTGTTTCGAGCCACCCTGGTCCTACGAATCTTATACTTTCGAGATCAATGAATCGCGCGTCAGTCATATGGTCGTCCTGGAACAACTGTCGGACGACGCGCCCTTAGTTCCCCAACCGCGTCAAACGCTGCGATCACGCCTGCGCGACAAGCTGCGCGGACATTCGCCGGCGAACTACAGCACTGGCGAGATCCTGGGTTACGGCGGCTTGTGGAAAATCGAGGGCGAGGCGCATATCAGCACGATAGCGATTCACCCCGCCAATCGCGGCCTGGGCTACGGGGAGATTCTCCTCGCCGGCATGTTCGGCAAGGCGCTGCAATTGGAGGCTGAATACATCGTGCTCGAAGTGCGGGTCAGCAATTCAGTAGCGCAGGGTCTCTATCGCAAGTACGGCTTCAACCGCGTCGCGCGCAAGAAAAACTACTATCGCGGCGATAACGAGGACGCCTGGGACATGCGGGTATCCTTAGGTCGCGATACGCGGCTTCGCTTTGGCCGGCTTTACGAAAAGCTGCGGCTGCAACATGGATTCGGCGATGCCTACAGCCGTACGCAACACCCAAAGGGCTGACTCTTAGCCGTCGCAACAATCCGAGCGCCTAGCCTACTCCCGCAGCGCCCGCATCCCGTTGAGCGTCACCGCCAGCGACATGCCCATATCGGCGAAGACCGCGGCCAGCATCGTCACATTACCCGTCACCGCCAGCAGCAGAAATACCGCCTTCAAGCCGATTGACAGCGCGATATTCTCCCGGATCAAGCGCCGCGCGAAACAGGCCCGTTTGATCGTCCCGGGCAGCTGATGCAGCCCATCCGCCATCAACACGATGTCCGCGGTTTCCATCGCCTGCGCGCTGCCAGCGCCGCCCATGGCGATGCCGACCGAAGCCCGCGCCAGCGCCGGCGTGTCGTTGATGCCGTCGCCGACCATCGTGACCTGTCCATGCTTGGCCGCCAGCTTCTCCACCGCGACTACTTTATCTTGCGGCAGCAGGTCGCCGTAGAAACGATCCACGCCCACTTGACCCGCAATCGATTCCGCCACCGTGCTGTTGTCGCCGCTTAACATGACCGACTCGATGCCGATTTCGCCCAAGGCCGAGACGACCGCCGGGCTCTCTTCTCGCGGCGAATCAGCCAGCGCGATGACGCCGCGAACGCTATCGCCGTCATGCACCATGATCGCGCTCCGGCCCGAATCCTCGATGCCAGCGGCCAGCTCGCACAAGTGATCGCTATGCGCAAATTCATCATCGAAGAATCGGTGGCTGCCGACGGTTACGCGCTGTCCAGCTACATTACCGCGTACACCAAGCCCGGTCATCGTCTCCACTGCCGTGGCGCCGGCGTATGAAACACCCTGCTTTGAAGCTGCTTGGAGTATGGCGTTGGCAAAGGGATGCGTGCTCTGCACTTCCACCGAAGCCGCCAGAGAAATCAGCTCTGCGCAGGGTTCACAGTCCGGCGCCTCCGCGCAGTCATCCGTATAAGTCGCCATTACGCTGAGACGGCCCTGCGTCAAGGTTCCCGTCTTGTCGAATGCGATCACTCGTGTGCCCGCCAGCGCTTCAAGCGGCGCGCCGCCTTTGATAAGTACGCCGCGCCGGGCCAAGGAAGAAATGGCGCTGATGACGGTTACCGGCGTACTTATCACCAGGGCGCAAGGACAAGCGATCACCAGCATCGAAAGGGCGCGATACAGCCATCCGCTGCCCTCCGGGCCATACCAGAAGCTGCCGCCGAAGAACAGCGGCGGTACAATGGCGACCGCGACTGCAGTCAGTGCCACTGCCGGCGTATAAATGTGGGCAAAACGGTCGATCAGTCGTTGACTGGGCGCCCGCCGCGATTGCGATTTCTGCAGCAAGTCAATGATTCGGCTCAGCGTATTGTCCGAGGATAGCCGGCTGACGCGAATCTCCAGCGCGGCCTCGCCGTTTATTGACCCGGCGTACACCGCACCGCCCGGCGCCTTGGCCAGTGGCAAGCTCTCCCCAGTAATATGCGCCTGATCGACGGCGCTATTTCCCGCGATCACGGCGCCATCCATCGGGATTCTCTCGCCGGGCAACACGCGGATGCGATCGGCGATCCGCAATTGCTCCACCGGCACTACCTCAATGCGATCCCCGTCCAGTCGCTGCGCCGTCAGCGGCTTCAACGCCACCAGCGAACGCAGACTGTCGCGGGCGCGATCGGCCGTATAGCCCTCCATCGCCTCGCCAATGGCGAATAAGAAAATGACCGTGGCCGCCTCCAGAAACTCGCCCAGGATCAAGGCGCCAATCGCAGCCACCGTCATCAGCATATTGATGTTGAATTCGCGGTTGATGCGCAGCGAGTTGATGCCGCTGGCCGCGATCGGCTTCATGGCCACCATCATCGCCAGCGCGTACAAGATATTGCCAATTTCCGAAGGCAGCAGCCGCAGCAGGTCGGCTGCAATCGCGATCAATAGCAGAACTCCGCCCACAATCGCCAGCCGGCTTTCCGGACGCCCGAGCAAGTAATCCCAGAACCCCAACAGGCCTGCGCGCTTCAGCTCGTCATTGTCAGCCGCGTCCGCGCCAAGCTCCTCGCGTTCGCTAATCGTTTTGCCTACGGCTTCAACGCGCTCTCGCAGTCGCGCGAAATCGACATCGCCGATCAATTCCAATGTATTAGTGAAGTATTCTACTCGCGCCGACTCTACACCGTCGAGATGCTTGACGGCGCTTTCGACTTCTCGCGCGCAGCCGGCGCAGTCCATATTGCCAATTTTGAATTCTCTGGTTGTCATCATACATTCCCGCAAATGATATATCGTATCATTAGCAAAGGTCTTACTTACCTGCACAATATTATACTCGTGAGCGCCCTGGCTGTCAATGAAACTGGCGACGATCCAGTGGGCGTCACTCCTGCAGCTGCGAATCAACTGACTACATCTGGCGCAGCGTCCTCGCGCGCAACAAGAGGCCGCCGGCGATCAGGGCGATGACAGCCCAGATGTGAAACGCTTCCGCTCCGATAGCGGCGGTGATCAGCCCGACACCGAACCAAAGCAGCAGCAACACCGTCGCCAGAACGATGTAATTGAGCGCCGCCTCAGGCAGGCGCCGCGCCTGGTGAATCAGCAGCACCCAGCAACAGAGCCCGCCCAGGAATGTGCCATAGAAAGCAAGCAGGAATGCCAGCGCATGACCCGGCGAAGTGTCCATGGCCTTCAGCAGCAGCGGCCCGTTCACCGTCCCCCAGAAAAGCCAGGGCCCTGGACTGAGGAAATTCATGCCGATGCCGGTCAGCAGCACGCGGCGCCAACTGCGCGCGACTGTGGCGCCGTCAGAGATCGGGTTCATGGCGGATCCAGCCTGGTATTGCTGCAGCGCGCTTCGCGCGATAAAGAGCAGCAGGCAGCCGCCGGCAAGCTGGATCAGGTTGAGCGCTTCCGCCGGCATCTGGCCCAGGATGAAGGTCATTAGGACGATGATCGGCGCATCGGTGATCAGCGGCGCCAGCACAACCAGCAACGCTTTTCGCCAGCCCTGAGTCGCCGCAGTATTAACCAGATATGCGATTAACGGACCGGGAATGGTCGCGGCGCTGACGCCGAGGCCCATCGCCGGCGCTATGAATTCGTGCAGCATTTAGTGCAGCCCTCTTGCTTCTAGCGACGGTACACGGCAGCTAGTCGAACTCGGTTGGCAGACCAGGTTGGCGCCAGTGCTTGAACCAGCGCGCGATCTGCTCGGCTGTCACGCGGCCCAGGGAAAGCGGCGGGATATTCTCCTCGCTGAACCAGCCGACATCCGTTGTCTCGGCACTGGTCCGCGCTTCGCCGCCGACTAGTTCGCAAAGAAAAGCCAATTTGTATACATCATGCAGAGATGGCGGATGACGGCGTTTGCGATCTTCTACCGCCAGCAGTTTGACCGCCCTGGCTTCGTAGCCACTCTCTTCGCGGATTTCGCGCTCGACAGCTTCTGAAGGCGCATCGCCTATATCGGCCCAGCCGCCGGGCAGCGTCCACAAGCCATCGGCCGCTTCACGCACCAGCAACACTTCGCCGTCCCTGAACACCGCTCCGCGAACGTCAACCTTCGGCGTAATATAGCCGTCGTCCCAGTCAAGGACAGCCCGTACGCGCTCCTTGTCTGCGTCTGCGGCATCAGCCAGCATCTCCACCGCGATTGCCAGCAGCTGCTCATAGCGATCGCCATCATAGTGAATCTTCGAATAATGAAGGCCGGTTCGCGCGAGAGCCGCTATCTTTTTCGCCCAGTTCACTTGATCAGTCATGACAGCTCCGCGAAGTTTCGTTGGCCATCGCATTATACACAGCTATCGAGCGCGCGATAACGGCGCAGGGCCTTCGACTAAACAGCGCAGCGACGCATTCAGTTGTCTTCGTCCCATTGCCCGCTGCGGGCTGACGCACAGGCGGCATCCTCAATGTGGTAAAATAGGCGCACTGAGCGAGCGGGTCCGGCAGCATGACACCCTACCGCAAGATCAAACGCAATTACCGAAGACAATTCTTCAGCGACCGGCGGCGAAGATTTTCAGGCGTCTCGCTGCTCCTCCTTATCCTCTTTCTATTCTGCGTCATAGGCGCCACGTTCGCCTTCGGTTACGTCTTTAGGGGCGAAGTGGAAGCCACCGTGAACGAGTTCATGGGCACGCCGCGGCCTACGCCTACGCTGCATGCAAATCAATATGCCCAACGAGGCTTTGCGCATTTTCGCGACGGCAAGCTTGAAGACGCGCTCAGCGACTTCGATCTTGCAGTCAATCAGCGCCCGAATAATGTCGCATATCTCTACGAATATGGCATCATCCTCCTCGAATCCGGCAATGACCAGCTAGCGGCGGAGACCGGCGATCGCGCGATTGCGGCGGCGGAAGATGACCCGCGCGGTTATGCGCTGAAGGCGCGCGCCTTGATGTGGCGCGACCCCGGGTCAGCCATACCGGAAGCGCTATCGGGCCTGGAGCTTAATCCCGATTTCGCGCCCCTGCACGCGGCGCTCGCCATCGCCTATACCAATATCGGCCGCTACGCCGAGGGCTACCAGCGCGGCATCCATGCGACTGAGCTTGATCCCTTGGACTCATTTGCCTTCCGCGCCTTCTCCATTCCGCTCATCTATACCGGCCGCAGCAGCGAAGCGATCGCCGCATTGGAGAAAGCTGTGGCTATCAGTCCCAAGCTGACGGCGCCCTACTTCGAACTGGCCGCTCAATACCGCAAAGAGAATTACCAGGAGATGGCGGTGGGCATCTATCGCCGCATCCTCGAATTGGAGCCGGACAGCGCCAAAGCTTATTTGCGCATCTGCCAGACTTATGCCGAGATCGGGGAATTCCTGGAAGGCACGCGCTTCTGCGAGACCGCCACCGAGATCGACCCGACCTACGCGCCCGCCTGGCAGTACCTGGGCCAGTTGCAGTACAACCGCCGCAACTACGAGAGCGCGCTCGAGTCGCTGGAGAATTGCGTCGCCAACGGCTCAACGGCGGTCGAGTGCTATTATATCCGCGGCTTGGCCTACTACTTTCTGGGTGAATGTTCCACCGCCTGGGACGTATTGCTGGAAGCATTTCTCTACACCAACGAGCAAAGCATAATCGATATCATCAACATCGGTTTGGCGGATATCCGCGCCAACTGCCCCGGATTCGAGAGCGCCCAACTGCCAACGCCCATCCCGCCGACGCCCATCCCGCCAACGCCCATCGGAGGCATCTAGGGTGAAGATCCAGCGTGATTACACGCAGCCCTTCTTCCGCGAGCCCAAACGTCATCCGCTTCGCAACATGCTCATCGCCGCGCTGCTGGGCTTGCTGCTGGGCCTGGCAATCCTGTGGCAATGGGATGCCTTGGCAGGCGTCGTCCAGAGTTTCAGCGCCAGTCCGCCCACGCCCACACCGCTGCCCAGCGAGCTGGCGACCCGCGCATCGACGCTGTTCCTGGCCGGCGACATAATCAACGCCGAGGAACTGCTGGCGAAGGCCGTCGCAGAGCGGCCGACCAACATCGCCTACCTTTACGAACACGGCCGCCTGCTGATTGAGTTGGGCCGCTACAACGATGCGCATGACCATGGCGCCGCCATCACCGAGCTCGATGCCCGCGACGCGCGCGGCTTCGCCCTGAAAGCCACGGCGCTGACCTGGCAGGGCCAGGCCTCGGTCGCCATTCCCATCGCGCTCTCGGGCTTGGAGTTGAACCCACGCTTCACGCCGCTCTACGCTGCGCTGACGCGCGCCTACGTCGATACGCAGCGCTGGGCGGACGGGCTGGAAGCCGGCGAGCGTGGCCTGTCCATCGACTCAGACGATGCCGATCTGATCCGCGCCTACGCCTACGCGCTGCAATCGGTCGGCTCCTACAACGATGCCGAAACCTATCTGCAGCGCGCCATGCAACTGCGCCCGACTTATCTGCCTATTCACTTCGAGCTGGGCGGGCTGTACCTGGCGCGCGATGACGACCAGAGCGCCATCGACATCTACAACCGCATTCTGTCGCTGGAGCCGCGCAACGCCCGCGCCATGCTGCGGCTCTGCCTGGCCTATCGCAAGGTGGGCGAATTCGCGCGGGCGCTGGGTTTCTGCCGAGACTCGGTTGAACATCAGCCGGCGGACGCCGAGGCGCAATTCCAGCTGGGTCTGCTGCATTATCGCGAGCGCCAATTCGAAGCCTCGCGCGATGCCTTTCAGCAGTGCCTGCGCTACGATGACGGCTTTTACGAACTGTCCTGCCGCTATCGTCTGGGGCTGTCGCATTATTACACCGGCGCCTGCACCCTGGGCTGGAGCCTGCTGCGGGATTCGCTGGATCTGGCGCAAGCGGCGGGAGACAGCGCCACCGTCGGCAACATCTTGCAGGGCCTGGACGCCATCGGGAGCGATCCCAAATGCGTGGATGAGGCCGCCGCCCCGGTGGCCATTCAGCATTGACCGGCGCAAAACACTCCTTTAGCCTACTCGCGTTCAGCTGCCTCGACTGATAATGATGAGCATGCTTGATACCAGCCTCAAGCTCTATCGCAAGACGCTGAAGCGGGTTCGCCCGGCGCATATCGCCCTGCACCGCGTGCTGAGCGGGCTGCTGCTGCCCGGGCTGGAGCGCGCCACCGGCTTCAAGACCATCGCCGAGGACCCCTTCTGGTTTCGGCTGGAGCTGCTGACGCGGCAGCATGAGCGCGAGACGCGGCAGCTGCTGGAGCGGCTGGCGCAGCCGGGCATGGTGGCGCTGGATATCGGCGCGCATGTCGGCTATTACACCCGTTTGCTGGCGCGGCGCGCAGGCGCGGACGGGCGCGTCATCGCCATCGAGCCGAACCCCAGCACGCATCGGGTGCTGCAGCGCAACATCAGCCATCTGCCCACGGTCAGCGCGCTGCAACTGGCCGCCGCCGAGACTGAAGGCAGCGCCGAGCTCTACGACTACCTGATGATGTCGGCCAGCGGATCGCTGCACTATGACGAGTCGCTGGCGCATCAGCAGCAGGCCAGCATGGGCGCGGGCGATGTGGCGCCGCGGCGGGAGGCCGGCTTCGAGATGCAGCGCTACCGCGTGCGCACGGTCGCCATCGACGACTGCCTGGCCGAGCTGGGCCTGGGGCGGGTCGATCTGGTGAAGATGGACATCGAAGGCGCGGAGCTGGCGGCCCTGCGCGGCATGAAGCAGACCATCGCCCAATCGCCCGGGCTGGCGCTGGTGATGGAGTACAATCCGAGCGCGCTGCAAGCCTTCGGGCATGAGCCGGCCGCGGCGCTGCACGAGGCGCTGCAGCTGGGCTTCGGGCGCGTGCAAGCCATCGAGGCCGACGGCTCGCTGAGCGACTGGGGCGATGCGGACCTGGTCGAGCGGGAGACGGCGCGTCTGCTGGGGGGCCTGGGCGTGGTGAATTTGCTGTTGTCGATGTGAATGCGTTAAGGTCTTTGCTACAGAGCCACAGAGGACACGGATAAAAACATGAACTTTCCTCAAGAGGTACGTGAGTTAGTCGATAAGTTCAACCGCAATCAACCCAAATATATGAGCAAGGAATACCATGAAGCAGATGTTAGAAACGAATTTGTTGACCCGTTCTTCGAAGCTCTCGGTTGGGCGATGCGTGACAGCGAACAGATAAAGCGTGAAGGTGGCCTGCGAATTGACGACACAGTCAAGTATACAGACTACACCTTCAAGGTAGCAAACCAGACTGTCTTTTACGTAGAGACCAAGAAACCATCAGTAAACTTGTATGAAGCTGCTGAGCCTGCCATTCAACTGCGCAGATATGGCTGGAATGGAAATATTGGTGTCGGAATCCTTACAAATTTTCGGCAATTCGTAGTTTACGACTGCAGGACTCAACCAAAACCAGACGATGGCCCCGCTGTAGAACTAATCCATCGTTTCACATGCGACGAATACGAAAAAGAATGGCCTACTCTTGTCCACTTTTTTTCTCGGGAAGCGGCACTCGCTGGCCGTCACCACGAAGTATTTGAGGAAGAACGGGGAGGCATTCTTAGTGTCGATGAAGTTTTCTTACGAGACATGGAGATTTGGCGACAAAAGCTCGCCAAGGATATCTCGTGGCGAAATCCTGATCTGAATCTTCGGGATTTGAACCTAGTCGTTCAGCGTACACTTGATCGGATCGTGTTCCTGAGAATCGCCGAAGATCGAAAACTCGAACCGTACGAACGACTCTTGCGCGCAGCAAGTCCAGGAAAACAAGTATATTACGAATTGAAGGATCTCTTCGTTCAAGCTGACGACAAGTACAATTCGGGCCTGTTCTTCTTCAGACCAAGCGACAGGTTGGATTCTCAGCCTGACACGTTGTCAATGCAAATCTCCGTTGGAAACCAAGTACTCCAGGAGATTATTAGACGGCTATATTACCCAAGTAGCGTATATAATTTTTCTGTGATTCCGGCCGACATATTAGGTCAGGTCTATGAACGATTCCTGAGCAAGGCAATAGCCATTGACTCCGATACAGGTGAAGCGACAGTTTCCAAATCTGATACACGGAAGCACGACGGAATTTACTACACTCCCATCAACATAGTAGATCTCATTGTTCAAATCACAGTTGGAAGCGCACTGACGGGAAAAACCCCGCGCCAGATCCGGAAGCTAAGAATTCTGGATCCCGCGTGTGGAAGCGGTTCCTTCTTGTTAAGCGCATATCAACTCCTCTTGGACTGGCATCTTTATCACTATTCCAAGAATCCGGATTCCGCAATACCGTCAAAGATCCGACTCGTTTCCGACGATCCGGAAGATGGCTATACACTTACCCTGACCGAGAAGAAACAGATTCTCCTCAATAACATTTATGGCGTTGATCTAGACCAAAACGCGGTCGAAGTCACTAAACTCTCACTGCTGCTAAAGATGTTGGAAAGGGAATATAGTCGCTCACCTGAATCTTTCGCTGCTCTTAGCGTCGGTGAAAGGATTCTGCCTGACTTAGGAGCCAATATTAAGTGGGGAAACTCTCTGATTGGTTCCGATTTTCTGGATAACAGCGAAATTGAGCAATATAGCGATGAAGAGATTAATGTTTTGCAGCCCTTTGACTGGGATGACGCACAGGAAGGCTTTGGAGAAACTATTGTATCCGGCGGATTCGACATAATCATCGGCAATCCGCCATACATTTTTACACGTAATCAAGGAATACCGGAATCTCACAAAGAGTACTTTTACAACTCATATAGTCATCAAAGTATTCAACTGAATACATTCGGTCTTTTTGTCGAGCGGAGTATGCAGATATTGGCATCTAGCGGTCTCTTAGGGTTCATAATCCCAAATAATTGGCTGACTATTGAGAGCTTCTCGGAGCTTAGACGGCATATCATCCACAGTACGAGTGAACTGCACATCTACAATATTCTGGATAAAGTATTCAGTGATGCCAACGTAGACTCTGCAATCGTCCGATTTAAGAAGGGAGGTGAGAGCCATATTATCGTTGGCGAGATTTCCGACGGAAAGATCAAAACAGAAGTAACCGTGTATCCTCAGGAATTGACTCCTCCAGAATACATTATTCAAATTGAGTTGCTCAAGGATGCCGATGCTAAGAGACTTGTGAAGGCCATAGACAACGTTTCAGCACCGTTAAAGTATTATGCCAAGGTCAGTACGGGTCTGAAAGCATATCAGCGAGGGAAGGGAAAGCCTGCACAAACAGATTCACAAAAGGTCGAGAGGCCGTTCCATGCAATGCGGCGACTGGACAATACATTTGGAAAATATCTCGACGGAGCGGATGTACGACGGTACAGCTTGCGATGGTCTGGGCAATACTTGCGCTACGGTGAATGGTTAGCCGAAATGCGAAAGTCGGTTCCCTTTGACGGCAGTCGTATCCTAGTCAGACAGATTCCATCGCACCCTCCATATACCATTAATGCCGTTTACATTGAAGATCAGTATTACAATGACATCAATAGCATGGTCATTTTCGCTCCAATAAATGTGTCCTTGCTATATTTGCTGGGTATCATCAACTCAAAGCTCATATCATATTGGTTTCAAAAAAAATATGACAAGTTGCAGCGCAAAGTCTTTCCTCAATTCAAAGTCAGTGAGTTGAAACAATTTCCCGTAAGAATCATTAACTTTAACGATGCTTGGGACACGACAATGCACAACAAGCTTGTATCACTGGTAAAGGACTTGCTACAGTTAAACGAGAAAGTGGACGGCTATACGGTAATACAAGAATCTCTGATTCAAAGAAAGATAAACCGAAAGAACAGAGAAATCGATGACCTTGTATACGAGTTGTACGGATTGACCCCCGCCGAAATCGCCATCGTCGAGGGCCGTGACGCCTAATTGCTATTCTCTGTGCCTCTGTGCTCTCTGTGGTGAAACCATCCTGGCGGCAAATCGCTACAGCACCACCCCCGCCTCCACGCCCCCGACCTCCGCCGCCAGCGCGCGCCAGGCATCTCCGATGCGCCCAAAGCCCTCGTCGATGGCGTCCGGCCGCTGGATGCCGAAGTTGAGGCGCATGGCGTGGCTTCCGCCGTCGCTGGTGTAGAAGAGCCCGCCGATGGCGAAAGCGACATCGCGCTGCAGGGCGGCTATGAAGGTCTCGGCGGCGCTGGGCCCGCGCTCCGGCAGCTCCACCCACAGGTAGAGCCCGCCTTGAGGCGAGAACCACTTGCTGCCCGCAGGGAAATAGCGCTGGGCGGCGGCCAGGGCGGCCACACGCCGGCGGCGCAGCTCGATGCGATTGCGCTCCAGCTGCTGGGCCAGCACGCCGCGCTCCAGCAGCAGGTGGATGGCGCGCTGGTGCAAGCCGGAGGTGGAGATATCGGCGGCTTGTTTGACGCGCGACAGGCGCTCGTTGTAGGCCTCTCCGGCGATCAGATAGCCGATGCGGATGCCGGGCAGCAGCACCTTGGTGAAGGCGTTGGTGTGGATGACGACGCCGCTGTCGTCCAGGGCTTTGAGCGGCGGCAGTTCCTCGCCCTCGAAGCGGAATTCGCGGTAGACCTCGTCTTCGAGCACGGGGATGCCGTGTTGGGCGGCCAGGCGCACGAGCTGACGCCGGCGGTGCATGGGCATCAGGTGGCCGGTCGGGTTCTGGTAGCTGGGCATGACGTAGATTAAGCGCGGTCGCAGGTCGGCGATGATATTGTCGAGGGCGTCGATGCGGATGCCGTCGGCGTCGATGGGGATGCCGTGGATGTGTACGCGGCGCGCCTGGGCGATGTCGATCACGCCGAGGTAGGTGGGGTCGGCGGTGACGAGGGTGTCGCCCGGGCTCAACAGCGACTGCAGCACCAGGTCGATGGCTTGCTGGGCGCCGCCGGTGATCAGCACATCGGCGAGCCGGCACTGGATGCCGATGGCGCGCACGTAATCGCGCACGGCGCTGCGCAGCGGCAGATAGCCCTCGGCGGCTTCATAGGACAAGGCTTCGGCGCCGTCGCGGTCAATGACCTGGTTGAGCGCGTCTTGCAGGTAGCGCACCGGGAAAAACTCGCTGGGTGGCGAGCCGCTGCTGAAGTCGATGACGCCGGGTTTGCGGGCGAGGCGCATCATATCGCGGATGGAGGCGGCGCGTTGGCGGTCGGGCGGCGGCGGACGCAGCGGCGTTTCGGCAGGCGCGGCCTCGCGTCCCTGGGCGACGAAAGTGCCGCGGCCGGCGCGGGCGCTGAGGTAGCCGGCGGCGCGCAGCTCGCTGTAGGCGTTGACTACGCTGATGCGGCTGATGCCCAGGCGCCGGGAAAGCGTGCGGCTGGCGGGCAGACGCGCCCCGGCGGGCAGGGCGCCGCTCTCGATTTGCTCGCGTATCTGACCGATGAGCTGGCGATAGAGCGGCTCTTCGCGTTGGCGCTGGAGCGTGATGTTGAGCGGGTCCTTTGGCATGGGAAGCTCTCATTCTCTGAGCCAGAAACGGTATGAATCCAATTCTAGTGCCAAGTATAACCAATTTCAACTCAGATTCGTTCTAGTGGTGTAGCGCGGAAAAAGTTGACAATTATTCGTTATTAAAGATAGAGTATATATACCAATTGTAACCGTAGAGACTCTATGTGATTAGAACTATGAACATCTACAAGACTCAAATGAAGTTTGCGTTGCTTGCTGTGTTGGGGATGCTGCTATGGGCTGCGCCGAGCGCGCTGGCGCAGAGCGCCCCCGATTCAGTGCGAGTGCTACTAGACTGCGACAACAACGTAACCCTGGACTGGTCGTCAGTGGACGGCGTCTCCGAGTACAGCGTATCATCCATAGATCCCGGCTCTAGCGGTGAACGCCGCGTCGGATCAACCGGAGATACATCGTTGTCTCTCGGGAAGCTAGGATCGGGATCCTACACGTTCTATGTGGATACTGACCAAGGAACTTGGGGCACTACCACTGCCAGCCTGGGCCGCGCTAAATGCCCGTCATATTCGTCACCGCCACATTTCGACTGCGCAGAGATAGCAAACCGCGTGCTAATCAACGCCATCGGAGACGGCACAAACTGCCAGTCTGTCGTGCCCGGCGGGATTGGCGATCCTTCGTTGATTGACGCCGGCGTATTGGACGCCATCGACATTTGGGGTCGCCCATCCAACGTGCGCTTCTGCTTCCACCAGCATGGCAGACTAAAATTCGTGGATACCGCCACCATGCCGAGAGTTACGTCGAATCTGGCTGCTGAAACGATCAATGGCATGACATGCGGCTCGGTTGACCGGATCGGAATGGTGGTGCTCCTGCGAGCAGACGAAGCAGCCAGCGAGGCGAACGAGGCGAGCGACTCTCCAGCGGCCGCCGCGGAAACGGACCCGCCGTCGTCAACAGTCTGTCAATTGCAGACCACCGGTTATTTGAGCCTGCGCGCAGGCCCCAGCGTTTACTTCGCCCGCTTGGACGTAATGCCATACGGGACCAGATTGCTCGGGATGGCTAGAGACGGAGATTGGTTCCTGGTCGAATATGAAGGGCAGAGGGGCTGGGCCAGCCGGACATATTTTGCAGCGAGCCCGGCCTGCGATGGGCTGATCGGGTCGAGCCGAGTATTCATGCCACGCGAGACCGAGCCGGCTCCAGTCGAAGTGGAGACACAGGCGGAGACATTGGAATCGGCACAGGCGGAAACGGAGGAGCCTGGGGCAGATGGTCTGGTTGATTGCCGTCTGACGGCCGGCGACATCATCAACCTAAGAACCAGTCCCGGTACCGAGCAGAATATTGAAGCCGAGATCCCGTTTCGTACGCAGCTGATCGCGATAGATCGGTCGGGTGATTGGTTCAAGGTCGAATATGACGGTATTATGGGCTGGGTCAACATAGACTACGTATTTAGGCGCGGCGGCTGCGGCTAAAAGCGGATGCCGAGGGGCGATGGCGATACGCAGCGACACAGCGGGCAACGAAAAGAGCTACCTGCGCGATATGCTCTCGACGGATGTCGGCGATGTGCTGGAGATCGGCTGCGGCGATGGCCGTCTAACGCGCAAATATGCCGATCTGCCACAGCGGATTGTCGGCGTTGACCTGCTGAATGCTCTGCCGCGAACCGGCGCGGAGCCCTTACCCGAACCGATAAGCATGGCGGCGGCCAGCGGCGTTTACCTGCCCTTCCCGCCTTGTCGCTTTGATCATGTGATATTCTCGCTGTCATTCTGATGAATCGAACCTGAGGGCATGGTCCATGCCCTGTCGGAAGCGCGACGGGTGCTGCTGCCCGGCGGACGCTTGATTGATCTGCGCCCGACCATGCGAAACCGCCGAGTGGAGCTGGACCTGCCCGGGACGACCCTCTTCATGGGCGAGATCGACTCCTCAAGCACCTTTCCCGACCATGTCGCTGCCAACGAAACGATAGACGCGGCGCTGTTGGCGGGCAATTTTCGCCTTGAGCATCTGACCACCTTCTCCATTGTGCATAACCTCGACACCCTCGCCGACTTGCGCGAATTCAAAGCCGGTTTCCGCCGCAGCGTGATGCCCGATTCCATCTTTGAGCAGATCAGCGCGATCACCTCGGATCGGCCAGCGGACTATGTAATCCGCATCCGGCGCGAAATGCTCGCAGCGCGCTACCTAAAGCTGTAATGCAAAATGGCCATGGCGAAAACCGCCGAAAACTTGACGTTGACATCGAATGTTTGCCGCCACACGAGAATTTGTTACACTCTAGGCGACGGCGAAAGTCGTGCAGTTCGACCGTGGGTGAGCTTAAATTGGAGGAATCTATGTTCCGCAGAGTGACGTTATTGTTCATCGTGCTTGCGCTGGTGCTGATTGCGGTATTCCCGGCAGCTGCGCAGGACGAAGTTGTATTTGGCGTTGTGCTGGTTGGCCCCAACGATGACCGTGGCTGGAGCACATCGCATCATGAAGCTGGCGAGTATGTCGTGGCGAATATGCCCGGCGCGACCATGCTCGAATTTGAGAGCCTGAACCCGGCCGATTCACCCGAGACGACGCTGATGGATGTGGTTGAGTTAATGGTAGACGAAGGCGCGTCGGTCATCTTCACGACTTCCGACAGTTTTGAAGAAGACACCAATGGCGTCGCCGCCGCCTTCCCGGATGTGACCTTCATCAATATCACCGGCAGCAATGCGATTCAAGCGAGCGACGTGGTCATGGGCGAGCACGCCATCATGCATGAACTGCCTGAGCTGCCGCCGGCGAATGTGGGCAACTTCAACGTCTACATGGAATTGCCGCGTATGATCGCCGGCTGCGCTGCCGCGCTTACGTCTGAGAGCGGGCAAATCGGCTATCTGGGCGCGCTGATCAATCCGGAGACGCGCCGCCTGGCCGCTTCCAGTTATCTGGGCGCGCGTTATTGCGCTGAGAATTACCGCGACGATATGACGGCCGACGACATCAGCTTCGAGGTGACCTGGATCGGCTTCTGGTTCCATATTCCGGGTGTGACGCTGGACCCGACCGAGGTGGCGCAAGGTTTCCTGGACGGCGGCGCTGACGTCATCATCTCGGGCATTGACACAACCGAGGCCATCACAGTTTCCGGCCAATACATGGCGGAGGGCGACGCGAGCTACGGCGTGCCTTACGGCAACGTCAACGGTTGTTCGGAAGCGCCGGACGCCTGCCTGGGCGCGGCCTATTACAACTGGGGCCCGGCTTATCTCGATGTCGTGCAGCGCGTTGTCGACGGCAGCTGGTCGCAAGAATGGAATTGGCTGGAGCCGAAATGGGACGAAATCAACGATGACGGCATCTACACTGACACGGACGTCAGCGTAGGCGGTTACGTCTTCGGCGACGCCCTCAGTATGGACACTGTCGAGACCTTGAAGGCCTTCGCCCAGGAGATCCATGACTTCCAGACCGATGACATGCACGCGGGCGAGATGTTCCTGTGGTCCGGTCCGCTGAACCTGCAAGACGGCGCCGAACTGGCAGGCGACATGGAGCCGGTGAGCTTGCTGGACATCTGGTTCCTGCCGCAGTTGCTTGAAGGCATGACCGGCGCCAGCGAGTAGGCAAACAGTCGCCCGGCGAAATTCGACTTGACTTTAGGGGTAGCCGACTCGGTCTACCCCTACCATGGCCCCGTCCCGCCATCTCGATGGCGCGCATCCGCTGCATCAGGGAGGGGTTTTTTTGCGCCTTGCTGCAGTTGAGAGGACAGCACGACCGGCAATGAAATTGGCGACGCGATTGCTGCTATTTTTGCTAACGCTGTTGAGTGGGGTTTCGGTAACGTCTCAGGACCTGCCTGAACTCATATTCATGAATACCGAGATTACTACTCGACCGGACGGCTTCGGCGGCGTAGCTCTGGTGGTCACGGGAGAGTTGCTCAATCATGGCACAGAGGCCTACGCCAATGTCCGCATAAGCGTAGAGGTCTTTGACGCTGACGAGGAACTAATCGGCGAGGGCTTTGGATTTCTGGTCGATGCTTGCGGCACGGCGCTGCTGGATTATGCGCTGCCGCCGGGGCGAGTTCAGGTCTACGAAGCGCCCTACGAAGTCTACGCTGTGGGCGACGTGGCGCAGGTCAAGATGAGCGTAGCCGCGCAGGCAGTCTCGCCGACCACAGCGCCGCTGGCTGAGACGCCACTGGTCCAGCGGGTCGCCTTTGACGAAGTCGTCATGCTGGAATGGCTGGACGAAGAGACGCTGATCTACGGCGTTGGCTGCGAGGGCGCGGTCTTCACCGAGCTGGACTGGTGGCGGTATCACGTGCCGGATCACGCGCTCACTGAAGTGGAGCATCCTGACGCCCACAGAGTGTCGCCGGAGATGATCGAGCGCAGCGCGGCGGCGATGATTACGCAGTCGGGCGATCTAAATCCCGAGCTTTATTACGGCTCGCAGATGACATTTTCGCCGACGGCGCGGCGTATCGTCTATCAGAACGACTTGCATTCGATCTATTCGGCCGAGCCGGACGGCACGTATAAGCGCTTGATACACAAATACCTGCACCAACACAGCCTGCGCGGCTTCCTGTGGGCGCGGGATCCGGGCGTGTTTCTGGCCTATTATTACGGCGCTTATGGCGACCCGGTGCATTATTTCGCCGCACACGTGGACGGGGCGATGGTGACGGGGTTGATTACTTCCCTGTCGCCGTCGCAGACCGTGCCTGGGCCATCGCCTGACGGCATCGCCGCGGTGGTCGGCCGGCAGGAAGGCGACGTCAGCGGCTACTTCTGGCAGACGACCTATGGCGGCAGCAAACTGCTCTTTGAAGCGGAATTGCCGGGCAACAATTATCCGGCGCCCATCGTGACCAGCCGGGAAATCCTTGTGATTCGACCGATAGAGGGTGTGCCGACCCTGCAATGTTTCGGTTGGGGTTCGCGCGAGTTGAAGACCATCAGCGCCCTGCCCTTGCAGCTGACGCGGGAGTCGCGCGCCTGGAGCTGGCTGTCGCCGGGTGGCGGGAAGCTGGCGCTGGCGGCTAATGGGGTCGAGGGCGGTTTGTGGTGGGTGGATACGGCGGGAGGCTGCGGGCAATAGCAACTCAGTATTGGCTAGCTACCCGGCGGATTTCACTGTCCGGGATATCCACCGTCCGCGACTTCGCCCAAATCAGCAGCAAGAGAATGATTAACCCGTCTTTGACGCGGTAGACAACTCTAAAGCCGCCGCGGCTACCGACTCTCGCGGAGGTGTTGGGCAACCGTGCCTTGTAGATTTCCATGCCGCCCATATTTCTTAATCTAGTGTCTTGGGGTCGAACGCCACGTTCCAGCACGCTCAATAGCACGAGGTCTTTGTCGATTTGATGATATGTCTTTCGGAGTTGCTTGACCTGCGCCTCAAACTCAGGCGTCTGTATTAGCTGCATTTTCTTCCGCTTTGCGCTCCAAGCGCAATTCTCGCAAGAATTCGCGAAACGGTCGCGTTTCACCGCGCTCCGCTTGCTGAAAGCTCTTGTGAAGGCTATCCAGCAATTCTCGCTGTTCCGTTGTCAGGTCAGGCTGGTCCGAGAGCGGCTCCATCTCTTGGTCTTTCGCTTGGTCTTGCTTGGCTGGTCTTTCCATCGGTTCGCTCCCTGTTACCACTTAGACCGATACTATATGATAGCGGCCCGTCTTGTCAATAAATCTGCCGCGAGACCGTGAGAAAGCCGCAGCTTAAGACAGTTGGATACGGGCGAGAGGGGTATATGACCAAGCACTACGACGCCATCGTAGTCGGACTGGGCGGGATGGGCAGCGCGGCGCTGTATCACCTGGCCAAACGCGGCTCGAACGTACTGGGCATTGACCAGTTTGAGATTCCGCACGCGCTGGGCTCGTCGCATGGTCTGACGCGCATCATCCGGCTGGCCTATTACGAAGACTTGTCCTACGTGCCGCTGCTGCGCCGCTCGTATGAGCTGTGGACGGAGCTGGAGCGCGAGTACGGCGAGCAGCTTTTTTATCAGACGGGCAGCATTGATATGGGTCCGGCGGGCAGCGAGGTCTTCCGCGGCAGTTTGCGCAGTTGCCTGGAGAATGAATTCGCGCACGAAGTGCTGGACAGTCGGCAGTTGAGCGCGCGCTTTCCCGGTTATCGCATGCCGGCGCAGACAATGGCGGTTTTTCAGCCGCAAGGCGGTTTGCTGCTGCCGGAGCTGTGCATCAGCGCGCACGCGCAGTTGGCGCGACATCATGGCGCGGAGATTCATAGCGGCGAGCGTGTGCTGGGCTGGGAGATTCTGGCGGATGAGCGGGTCCGATTGCGCAGCGATGGCGGCGAATGCACGGCGGAGAAGCTGGTCATATGTGGCGGCGCTTGGGCTTACAAGCTGGTTCCGCAACTGGCGAGGGTGGCTGTGCCGGAGCGTCAGGCGCTGATCTGGCTGGCGCCGAAGCAGCCGGGCTGGTTTGGCCTCGAGCGCTTTCCGGTGTGGAATGCGCAAGTGGAAGAGGGGCGCTATTATGGCTTGCCGGAGTTCAATCCGAGCGGGGAGACGCCGGGCATGAAGCTGGGACGCTATCATCATCGGGACGAGACTTGCGATCCCGATACGGTGGACCGCGCGCTGTACGAAGCAGACGAGGCGCTGCTGCGCGGCTTCGCCGAGCGCTATTTTCCCGATGGCGCCGGGGAGACGCTGGATATGGCGGTTTGTATGTTCACCAATACGCCTGACGAACACTTTGTACTGGACGTTTTGCCGGGCGCGCCGCAGGTATCAGTGGCGGCGGGTTTCAGCGGGCACGGCTTCAAGATGGCCAGCGTCGTGGGCGAAATCATGGCGGATTTGGCGCAGCGCGGCCAGACGCGGCATGATATTGCGCTGCATCGGCTGGCGCGGTTTTGACACCTTTACCACCGAGGACACTGAGGGCAATCGAGGACACAGAGGGGAGGTATCATGTTTAATCAAAGACAGTTTCAGCGAACTTGCGGACCATCCGTGACTCGGCCAATCTCCATAGTTCCCGGTTTCCCTCTCTGTGCCCTCAACCTTACTCTGTGCCCTCAACCTTACTCTGTGCCCTCGGTGGCGAAAGTGTCATAAATCCGCAAAGGCGCGCTTGCAGGACGAGGATAGCTAGGCGCTGGCAGAATGAAGACAATCGGTTTGATAGGCGGGCTGAGCTGGGAATCGAGCGCTGAGTATTATCGCATCATCAATCAGGCGGCGCAGCAGCGGCTGGGCGGGCTGCATTCGGCCCAGTGCCTGATGTACTCCTTTGATTTCGGCGAGATCGAGGCTTTGCAGGCGGCGTGCGACTGGGCGGCGGCGACAGCGCGCATGGTGGACGCGGCGGGGCGACTGGCGCAGGGCGGCGCCGGCTGCATCGTCATCTGCAGCAATACCATGCACCGCATGGCGCCCGAAATCGAAGCGGCGCTGGACCTGCCGCTGATCCACATCGCCGACGCCACGGCGCGGCCGATCGTCGAGGCCGGCTATAAACGCGTTGGGCTGCTGGGCACGCGCTTCACGATGGAGCAAGATTTCTACAAAGGCCGCATGGTCAAGCGCTTCGGGCTGGATGTACTGGTACCGGAATCGGCGGAGCGCGAACTGGCGCATCGAATCATCTACGAAGAGCTGGTTCGCGGTGTGATACGAGCCGAGTCGCGGCGGGCGTATCAGGCGGTGATTGACGGGCTGCGGGATGCAGGCGCGCAGGCGGTGATTTTGGGCTGCACCGAGATCGGCTTATTGATCAAGCCGGAGGACAGTTCGCTGCCGAGCTTTGATTCGACGGCGCTGCATGCCCTGGCGGCGGTCGATTGGGCGCTGAGTGACTAGGCGGATCTTTTGCCGAGCGCTGTACAGATTTTTGCTCGCAAGCCATGAATTGGCCCACACAATATAACGAACCCAATAAGTCGACAACCGGTAGGGGCGAGCCACCGGCTCGCCCGTACGCACAACAGTCTTTCGTCGAATGACGGACAGCGTCCTAACAAGGTTCTTCAGAAAAGAGACACAGAGGGCACAGAGAATCTTGCTGCGGCATATTTGAAAATGCCGGCGCGGCGTGTTAGCTTATGCCGCAAGCAGTTGCGCACGATGAGCCGTCCGGTGGTGAACTAGATACAGGTGATGTGATGGTCGAAGATCAGAAACAGAGCAACGCAGTCCAGATTTCGCAGGCGAAAGCTGAGGACGCGAAGTCGCGGATTACGCTGCCGAACCAGATTGATATTCAATTTATGGACGAGGCCGACAGCGGATTGACGCAGCCGATGGAGGGCTACAACCCGCGTTACAAGAACATCGTCGACTATATCATCGGCGTCACGCATGAAATTTGGGAAGAGCATGGCATTGGCAAGCTCTACGATTACTACGCCAATACCGTAAAAATGCATACGGCGAGCGGACTGAAGTTCGGGCGTGAGGCGGTCATCGCGGCGACCATAGAATCTCAGGCGTCTTTCCCCGATCGGCGCCTGTATGGCGAAGAAGTAATTTGGGGCGGCAACAATGTTGACGGCTTTTACACATCGCATCGGCTGCGCCATGAGGGAACCAATCGCGGCTGGACGCCCTACGGTCCGCCGACTGGCAAGCGCGTCTCGTACTTTACTATTGCTGACTGCGTCTGCGTGCGCGATATGATGGTCGAAGAGTGGATTTCGCGCGATGAATTGACGCTGATCAGGCAGTTGGGCTTGGATCCTGTGCAGACGGCCAAAGAGATGGTGGCCAAAGAAAAAGACAGCGATTTGCCGCTGCGCGTCGTCGGCGATATCGACCACCGCGTCGGCCAGCTGCCGCCGGAACCCTGGCCCGAAGCTCAGACCGAACAGTTTGATCCGGAAGACTTCGTCGGGCGTATGATGCACGAGATTTGGAACTGGAAGCTGCTCAACAAGGCGCGCGAATACTATCATGAGAACTTCGTCTTTGTCGGGCCGTCCGGGCGCAGTTTCCACGGCGTCGGCGAGTTCCAGACCTACGCGCTCTCGCTGCTGTCCCCCTTCCCCGATCTGTCAATCAGCCTCGATCACTTCTGTCATGTGGGGGATGAACATGCGGGTTACCGTGTGGCGACGCGCTGGGCTATGCGCGGGACCCATACCGGCTACGGTATCTATGGCGAGCCAAGCGGCAATCCGATGCGGCTGATGGGTTTCAGTCACCATGTCATCAGAGACGGCCGCATCGCGAGCGAGAGCACCGTGTTTGACGAATTTGTCTTGCTGAAGCAAATCTTCGCGTGAGCACTGTAGCGTCGCTGCCGGACTTTCGGCGCTGGCGAGGTTTCGACAGCCTAGCCACCGAGTACACAGAGGTAGAAAGAGTACACCGAGGGGAGTTTGACCGTGGCTGCAAGCTCAACGAGGGTCGAGACCGGCGCCATTCCGGACGATCCTTGACCCACAATTTTGCCGCGCGAAAGGCGCCATCGTCACAGTAGTCGACAGGTCTTGGAGTTTTAACTGGATTGAAGGACGGGCAATTCTCGATGACGGACAAGAAGGACAAGTATTTCACCTCAACATTTCAATTCAGCCCGATTGACCAGGCACAGAATATCGCCAACAAGCGCCGCGTGATGGCGATTATGCGGGCCTTGGCTGAGGCGCCGAGCGAGCGCTTGCCCGAAATCGCGCGGGACGGGCTGGCGGCTGATATCGCGCTGCATGTGACGCACCCCGTCAACGAGCTGCGCGGCATAGACGCCGGGCTGGAGCAACTGTGGCTGCCCCTGCGGCGGGCGCTGCCGGATATGGAACGGCGCGAGCATTTCCTGGCCGGCGGGCGCTACCGCGATGCCGACTGGGTCGCCTGCATGGGGCACTATCTGGGCAACTTCGAGGCCGATCTGCTGGGCATCCCGGCGACGCGCGGCGCCGTCTGCCTGAGGTACTGCGAGGGGCATCAGTTGCGCGCGGGCAAGATCGTCGAGAGTTATCTCTTCCTTGATTTCCTGGATCTGATGCGCCAGGCCGGGTATTGGCCGCTGGCGCCTAGCCTGGGGCGGGAGATGCGCTGGCTGCCGCCGCGGACGCTGGATGGGGTCATCTTGACGCCGCAGGACGAGGCTCGCTCGCGCTGGACCATCGAGACGATTCTGAAGATGCATGCGGCGCTGGGTTATTACAGCGGGGCGCCGCCCACGCGCGCGGTGCTCGATGAAATGGAGCAGGCCAAACATTGGCACAAAAACTTCATCTGGTACGGGCCGGCGGGCATCGGCACGTCACGCGGGCTAAGGCGCTACGAAGATTATCACCAGATCCCGTTTCTGACGGCCTTTCCTGATCGCGGCGGCTCGGCGCAAGGTCACTTTATCCGCATCGGCGACGGATATTACGCGGTCACCGGAGGCTGGGGCTACTTGCGCGCGACGCATAGCGGCGGCCAGCTTTTCGGCATTCCGGCCACCGGCAAGCGGGTCAAGATGCGCGTGATGGACTTTTATCGCTGCGATGACGATACGATCGTGGAGAATTGGGTGCCGATTGATGTGCCGCATTTGCTGCTGCAGATGGGCGTGGACGTCTTCGGGCGGATGCGACATCAGTTCCGGCAGCAGGGGGCGCTCAGCGCGAGCGAGTGGCTGGTGAGCGAAAGTTAGCCACAGAGGCACGGAAAAAGATTTACCACCGAGTACACCGAGTAGTTAGAGGGCGCAGAGATTGCGCCTGTCCCGTATCGTGACTAGCAGTAGGGGCGAGCCGCCGGCTCGCCCGTACGCGCGCTTTGTTTTCGCGGCGTAGCGGGCAGCGCCCCTGCGGCGCTCGACAAAAAAGAACACTGAGAAAGATGGTCGACGATGGCGAAGTCGATTCACAATCAGAACAAAGTGCGTTTGGGGGCATTTCGCGCGGCGCTGTATGACTGTGACGCGAGCCGGCTGCGCGGGCAGCTGAACGAGCTATTCGCGCCGGACTGTCTGGTGCAGCTGGCGCATCCGCTGGAGACGCTGGAGGGCGTGACGGGCCTGTACGAGCAGGCCTACGCGCCGCTACTGCGCGCCCTGCCGGATCTGGAGCGGCGCGACTTCATCGTCATGGCGGGCGAATCGCAGGGGGCCGATTGGGTGGGCTGCTGCGGGCATTATCTGGGCGTCTTCGAGCGTCCCTGGCTGGATATCCCGCCGACTATGCACATGCTGGCAATGCGCTATCACGAGTTCTTCCGCTTCGAAGACGGGCAAATTGTCGAGATGCAAGCGCTCTGGGATATTCCGCAGGTGATGATGCAGGCGGGCGCCTGGCCGCTGGCGCCGAGTTTGGCGGTCGAATGGGTCGTGCCGGGCCCGGCGACCCAGGACGGCATCGTCGAGAGCCCCTACGACGAGGCGCAATCGCGCGCCAGTTTGCAGCGGGTGACGGATATGTTAACCGCTATGGGGCGGTCGCTCGAGGGCATCGAGGCGATGGAGCTTGAGCGCTACTGGCACCCCAAGTTTAACTGGTATGGGCCGGCGGGCATCGGCTCCATGAGGCGGATATCCGGCTTCCGCAATTGGCATCAGATCCCCTTCTTGAAATCGCTGCCCGACCGTGGCGTTTACATAGACAAGGGCATCATGTTCGGCGATGCCGACTACGTGGCATTCACGGCTTGGCCGGGCATGCATATGACGGTCAGCGGCGATGGCTGGCTGGGCATCGCGCCGTCGAATCGCGAGATTACCATGCGCAGTCTGGATTTCTGGCGGCGTGAGAATGGGGTTATCCGCGAAAATTGGGTGCTGGTTGACTTGCTGCATGTGTATGAGCAGCTGGGTGTGGATGTCTTCGAGCGCATGCGCGAGCTGACGGTGGCGCGGCACGGGCGCATGCAGGCATAGCTGCAAACCACACAAAAAGACTCTTGGCCACAGAGGCACAGAAGTAATTCCAACTAAGTAGTGAGAATGACCGCCATAGAATCGTAATTTCCAAAATTATCGGGAATGTTGTAGGGGCGAGCCGGTGGCTCGCCCACTCTTGCTCTGGGAATCCGATCACTTTTCGCATGACTATCTTGGAACTACTGAGACAAACATTGTAGGGGCGAGCCACCGGCTCGCCCGTACGCACAATCGACTTCAATTAGCGATGTTGGTTTTCCGGCAGGATGTCGGCGATTAGGGGGTTGTGCAGGTCGCGCTGCGAGAGCGCGGGATTCGCCAGCCCCCAGTCGATATTGGCTTGGGGGTCATTCCAGGCGATGCCGTATTCATCAGCGCCGCCGTCATAATAATTGTTGACGATGTAGATCAGCGTACAGTCGCTCAGGGCCGCGAAGCCGTGCGCCACGCCTTCGGGAATGAAGAGCCCCAGCGGATTGTCGCCGTCCATGTCGATAGCAGCGGAGGCCAGGTAAGTGGGCGAGGAACGGCGCAGGTCAACCAAGCCAACGCGGAGGCGGCCAGCGACCGGGCACCAGTAATCGACCTGCTTGAAATGATAGTGCAAGCCGCGCAAGACGCCGGCGCTGCTGTCGCTGCGGTTGCTCTGCAGGCGGTCCCAGTTTGCTTGCGGGAACCATTCTTTGCGAAAGGTCTCCATAAAGCGGCCGCGCTCATCGCCGAAGGCGTCAAGGTGCACGGTCATGACGCCGTCTATGGGCGCGAAGGGCTGGGCTGGGGAGATGGTCATGTGTCATTCCCTTCCGTTGCCGCGGTTGACTTCAGTATCCCAAAGTCTTGTACGCGAATTGCAGCATCAGCTCCTGATGATGAATCTGCTCGTCGATGGCCAGCGAGCCGTGGCCGGCGTCGAACCAGTAGATTTCGATGGACTTGCCCAGGTCGTTCAGCCGCTGCTCGTAGACGCGCATTTGGCGGGCGGGGCAGCGGGTGTCGTTCTCGCCTTGCAGCACCAGGATGGGCGCCTGGATGTCCGCCGCGTAGGTGATTGGCGAGGCTTTGCGGTGGGCTTCCGGCTTTTCGTCGGGTGATCCGCCGAACATGCTGCGCTGGTAGCCGCGCAGGGTACCGGCTTGGTCTTCATACATCAGCCTCCAATCGGCGATGGCGACGATGGCCATGCCGCCGGCGAAGAGCTCCGGCCGCCGCCCCAGCGACTGCAGCGTCAGGTAGCCGCCGTAGGATGCGCCAGTCTTGAGGATGGCGCCGGGTTGGGCGATGCCATTCGTCAGCAGCCAGTCGACGCCGGCGGCAATGTCGTCTACTTCCAGGTCGCCCAAGTTGCCGTCGATAGCGTGCTGGAAGTCGTAACCGAAGGTGGTTGAGCCGCGGTAGTTGAGACTGAAGAATGCAAAGCCGTGATTGAGCCAGGCTTGAGCGTCGGGCTTCCAGGAGTTGGTCTGCACCGCTGTGGGGCCGCCGTGGGTGTGGACGATGGTGGGGAAGGGACCGTCGCCGGGTGGGGTCGCCAGCCAGGCCTGGATCTCCGCGCCGCCGCTTGAGGGATAGCTGACCGAGCGCCAGGGGATGCCCGGCGGGACATCGACGCCCAGATCGAGCACAGTGCGGATGACGGCGCCGGTTTCGGCATCCAGCTCGAGCAAGCGTGTTGGCGCGGTGGAATCGGCGAGATGCACTTGCAGCGCGCCATCGTCCAGGAAGCCGCTGCCCAGGCTGAGTACGCCGGGCGGCGTATCGAGCTTGTGGACGCGCTCTGCGCCGATGTCGTAGATGTAGAGCGTATGCCGGGCATGATGGACCTGGTGCAGCAGCAGTCGCTGAGCGTCCGGCGACCAGTGCCAGACTTTGACATCGCCGCTGAATTGATCGGAACGAATATCGTGGCGTTCGCCGGAAAGGGGATTCCAGATGAAGGGGCGATGGTAGCCTCTCGCGTTGGAGGAGCCGGCGAAGCGCAGATCACCGGCAACGGGCGAAAAGCCGCCGATGTCGGTTCCACTGCCGGGGCCATCCCAGAGTTCGGAGATCAGCGCGCCGCTGGGCACATCGTAAGCCTCAATGGCGTATTCGGCGCTGCCGGTCTTTTCGGTCGAGGCTATGACGGCGATCTCTGCATCCTGCGAAAGATAGGGTCCGAACGACAATGCCTCTTTGGTCTGCGTGAATATCGGCCTGGCCTGGCGGCGATCGTGAATGATGAAGTGAAAGCCCCGGTCGTAGACGGCGGCGAATCCACGCGCGTTGCCGGAGTCGCTTTCGCTGAAAGAGTGTGAGGCGTAGTCGGGCAGATCGGGACTGATGTCTTCGGGCTGGCCGCCGCTGAATGGCAGGCGCACATAGTGGCCGATCTCGTCGCCGCCGCGGTCCTGCAGATAATAGACGTACTCGCCATCGGCGGAGATGAAGCCTTGGGCGACGCCGGCCGGATCGCGAGTCAGCTGCGTCAGTTGGTCGGTTTTGGTGTCCCAGGCGTAGAGCTGCCAGGCGCCGTCTTTGTTACTGGCGATCAGTCCGCGGCCGGGGTTCCGCGCAGCGCGGGATGAACCGGCGATAGCGGGCGCGCGGAAGCGTTTTTTCCAGGGCGTGTCTGCGCTGAGGTCGAGCGGATTGAGCACGGTCATTGCCTTTCGCGTTGGCGGATGCGAACTATCGGCTGATGATAGTTGCTGTTGCGGCTTGGTTCAATGGAGCGCTAAATTTCGCGGGCCTAACTCCTTTCGCGAATGCCGTTCATTTTTTTCGCCACCGAGCACACCGAGGGCGCCGAGATTAAGTGAATTCGTCAGAACGTCGAGGTATCCACGCCCCGAAGCAAACTATCCTAGACCTGTGGCGGATCGTGCGTCATAATGAAGCGAGTGCGATCGCTTCTGATGGGGAGGACGGCAATGGCGATAGTGGTAATGGCTGTGATTATCCTTATCAATATTGCGCTGCTGCTGGCGGTGATGCGCATCGGCACGATGGAGGATTTCCACAGCGAAGTCGCGGCGGAAGATTCGTCCGCGGTGCTGGCTTGGCGGGCGCGGCTGGCGGCGCGCGAGCAAGCCCAAGCCCCCGCCGAAGACGGCGACAGCTAACCCCGCGCAAGCCTCGGCGCATGCGGATTGGCCTGATTACCTCCGACCTCAGTACAAGAAATGGCTGGGCGAATTACAGCCTCAACCTGATTGAACAGTTGCGGGCGCGAGGATTCGGCGTCACGGTGGTCTGCGCGCGCAACAGTCCGCCGGTCGATTTTGAGACGCATGCCCTGCTGCCGTCGGTTGCTCCGCCGGAGCGACACAGCTTCCTCAAGTCGTTACGCCAGTTGCCGCGAGTGCGGCGTCTGCTGCGCGACTGCGATGTCATCCACAGCACGATTGAGCCCTACGCTATTCTGGCAGCGGCAGTCGCCGGGTCGCGACCGCTGGTCGTCACGGCGCACGGCAGCTACGTCAACTTGCCGCGCATGCGCCGCTTCCCGCTGGGGCAGCTCTACCGGCGAGCCTTTGAAAGCGCGCAGTTGATCTGCGTCAGTCGGCATACGGCGCAAGTGGCGCAGTCGCTGCTGACCGGCGCGCGCACTCATGTGATAAACAACGGACTGGATGCGGCGCGCTACCTGCAGCGCCCGGCCATAAGGGTCGAAAAGATGGGCCCCACCGTGGTCACCCTGGGCGAGATCAAGCCGCGAAAGGGCACGCTGCAACTTGTCAAAGCGATGGCGATCGTGCGCGAGCGGCTGCCGGAGGCGCAGTGCCTGATCATGGGCAATCCGCAGGCGAGCAGCGCCTATACGCAGCGAGTGCGCGACACGATCGACCAACTTGAGCTTGCGGACAACGTTCATATCCTGGGATTCGTCGAAGCGGAGCTTATGCGCGGCTGGCTGGCGGCGGCGGATGTTTTCGCGCTGCCGGCGATGAACGACGGCTGGTTTTTCGAGGGCTTCGGCTTGTCGGTGCTTGAAGCGAGCGCGGCCGGTACTGCTGTGATCGGCACGGACGATTGCGGCGTGGCGGACGCTATTGAAGACCGCGTCAGCGGGCTGATCATCCCGCAAGCGGGGGTGGCGGAGGCGCTGCCGCGGGCGCTGCTGGAATTGCTACTGGATCCGGAAAAGGCGGCGCGTATGGGAGCGGCCGGACGCGAGCGAGCGCGGGAACAGACTTGGGAGCGCGTGGCCGATCAGGTTATTGAAGTATACCGAAACGCGCTGATCTAACTCGCTTTTACGCCGTCGGCGTAGAGGAAGAAGTCTTTTGTGGTCGCGGCCTCGATAGCGAAGCCGTGGCGGCGCAGGATTTCGCTGAGCGCGGACGGCTCGTAATAGATTTTCACGATATCAAAGCGGCGTCCGTCTTCTAGCACGCGCTTCTGCAGATCCTGGCCGAGGTCTTCCGTGCCGGTATGGGCGGTGGCGAGATCGGGTTGGCGCGAATCGACGATGAAGAGCCGGCCGCCGGGTTTGAGCGCAGCGTTGACCGCGTCGAGGAAGACGGCAAGTTTGTCAGCGGGCACGTGGCTCAGCCAGAAGCCGAAGAAGACCATGTCGTATTGGTGCTGCGGCCGCCACTCGAATAAATCCGCCAGCTGATAGTCCACCCGGTCGGATTGCAGTTTGGCGCGATTGATGTTGATCATCTCGGGCGAGGCGTCCAGAGCCGTGACGCGCTCGCCGATTTGGACGAGCTCGCCGGTCCAGATGCCGGTGCCGGGCGCCAACTCCAAGATGCGCGCAAAACCCGATTGGCTGTGCAATTGGTCGCGGACTTGCTGGGCTTCACTTGCCCATTGGTGCGTATGGAGTTCGCCGCGGTCGTAGCGGCCCCGGCGATAGAACCAGTCGTCGTATTCGGGCGCTCGGGCGCGATAGTAGTCGATTTGATGTTGCAGCAATTCGGTCATCTGTTTTCCTGGCTGCGTCTCCTACGCTTGCAAATAGGGATCGCGTGGCGACCCGCCGTCGGGGTCATTCAACTCTGCCTCTGGCGGCGCCGGGATATGCCCACCCAGCAGTGGGTCGTCGGTGTCGCGCATCCAGTTATCGAGGCGCTCGCGCATATCAGCGAGCACGGCGGCATGGCCCGGGTCGTCGATCAAATTGATGCGCTCGTTGGGATCGAGCAAAGTGTCGTAGAGCTGCTCGGGCGCGGGCGCCTGCTCGCCGAAACCGAATTCGACAATTTCGGATTTGGCCAGCCCGTCATCGATATTGGACAGGACGGGCGACTCGCGATTGTCGTAACGGCGGATGTACTTGTAGCGCTCGCTGCGGACGGCGCGCTTGGGCTCGTAGGCGGCGTGGTAGCTGACTTCGGCGAAGAGCTCGTCGCGGATGGAATCGGCTTCGCCGCGCAGCAGGGGCAGCATTGAACGCCCTTGCAGCCAGGCCGGCGGCTTGATATCCAGCAGGTCGCAGATTGTCGGGAAGATGTCGATATGGCTGACCATGGCGTCGATTGCGCGGCCGCCCTGGAAGAAGCCGGCGCCCTGCATGATCAGCGCCACGCCGATGCCGGCGTCGGTCAAGCTGCACTTCATGGCTGGGAAAGCCAGGCCGTGGTCGGTGGTGTAGATGACCAGGGTATTCTCGCGGATGCCGGTCTCGTCCAGCGCCGCGAGCACGTGGCCGATCTTGTCATCGAGCGTGCGCGCCATGGCGATGTAGTTGGCCATGTCCTGGCGGACGCGCGGCGTATCCGGGAAGAGCGCCGGCGGCTGGACGTAAGCCGGGTTGACATCGTGCTCCATCGGGTATTCGCGGTGAGTCTCGAAGAAGCCGACGGTCAGCCAGAAGGGCTCGGCAGGCGCGGAGCGGATGAAGTCGGCGGCGGCGCTATGCGCCAGGTCACGCTCGGTGGTCAGGATGTGATCGTAGCCGACGGCTTCTGCGCCGCGGTGATATTTCGCGTTGGTGAGATGCTGAATGCCGGCCAGGGCCGATGTGTAGCCGGCCGCTTTCAGCGTGTGGATGATGTGCTGGCTGAAATCGCCCAGGACAAAGCCGCGATTTGCCAGGCCCAGCATGCCGGCGCTGTGGGGCGCTTGGCCGGTGAGCAAGGCGGCGCGGCTGGGCGAGCAGGTGGGCGCGGCGCAATAGGCTCGGCGAAAGAGTAGGCCTTGCTCGGCCAGACGCTGGAGATTGGGCGTGGGGATGGCGTGGCCGTAGGGCTGCAAGTAACGGCCGCTGTCGTGCGAGTGGATGTAGAGGATGTTAGGTTTGGACATGGGCGGGCTTCGTCAGGATTTGTTCTAACCGCAGTCGCTATCAAGTCACGACTCGGCTCGAAAAGAATATTAAACTCATAAGCGCAAGAACGTGTAGGGGCGAGCCATTGGCTCGCCCGTCAATGATATGCCATAAACTCTCGGGCGACTTGATAAGTCGCCCCTACGAATTTCGACAATATTGTAGATGAGAATTAGCATGTTCACCAATAATAGCCAATATACCTAAGTTATGGGCGAACCGACAGCACGCCCGTACACAATTTTTCGCAACAGACTGCTAAGCGCAGGTTATGCCGGCGTCCACGCTTCCAGGCCGCGGAAAGGCATGTGGATTTCAGGATCGAATGCGGGTCGGTCGGCGTATTGGTTGCTGTTGCCCGCGTCGGGCGCGCCCCGTACCAGGATGGCGCGGTCGCTCTCGCGTTTGACGCGGGTCGATGTCGGGATGTAACGCAGGGTCAGCCCGATGCGCCATTTGTCTGAGGTATTGGCTTCCGAGCCGTGGATGATCTTGGGATTGTGCACGGAGACATCGCCCGGCTGCAGCTCCAGATCAACCACATCGGTGTCGTCTATCATCGACGGATGGATGCCGGACGCCAGCACATTTTTGCCATCGGGCACATCGATCATCTCTTTACGCGAGAGCAAGCGGTTGTTCTGTGTGCCGGGCAGGACGCGCAGGCAGCCGTTTTCGCGCGTGGATTCGGTGGCGGCCAGCCAGATAGTCGTCACTTCCATAGGCTCGAGGGGCCAGTAGCTGCCGTCCTGATGCCAGAGGACGCGCTGGCCGTGCTTGGGCGGTTTGGCGATATAATGCGCCGCCCACATAGCGCAGTTTGAGCCAATAAATTGCTCGACGATATCCACCAGGCGGTCGTCGCTGACCAGCCGGTGCATGAAGGGGTCGGAGACCAGCATGTCGTGGCCGAACTTCTCGGGCCGGACGCCAGGGTTGCGCTCGGCCAGCCAGTGGACGTGCTCGGCGGTCTCACGGGCCAGGTCGGCGTCGATGGCCTTGCGGACGATGACGTAGCCATTTTCGTCGTATTCTTGTTTCAGGTTGGGCATTCCAGGCGTCTCCAAGTGCTAATAGTCAGATCACGTGAAATCATTCACGCTTAGCCGAGATTATACTCCGCTATCCACAGCTGTAAAGCAGAACTCGCGCCTCAGTCGATGTCGACGTCTGCCTTGGCTTTGCGCGGCGGATGCTGCGCCTTGAGCTCGAGGGTGATGCCGCCGAAGATGGGCGCGCAGACGTTGTAGATCGAGACGGTCAGGGCGGTGGAGAGGCCGCCGGCGACGGCCGCGATCAGGGCGGTCTGCGCCAGCAGTGGGCCGAGGACATCGGGCGGGATTTCGATATCGAGGAATTTGAATACAGCGTTGAGCAGCAACAGCAGGATGATGGGCAGGACGGCAGCCGCGGCAGCGATGATGGCGGCGATTTTGACGGCGGAAAGGAAGCCGATGCGTTTGAGTGTGTAGGTCATTTCGTTCTCCTCATGATACATCCGACGAATCCAAAGGACTGCACCTCATGTGGCTCTAACATTTTGCGTTATCTGGCGTAGTTAAGGGTCGTTCTTCGATTTTTGCGTTTCTAATTCCATCAACTGTTGGAGTTCAATCTTGATGCCTCCATAAAATCTCACACTTGAGTTGTAGAAAAACGCTAGAATTGCGGCCAACAAGGCTACTACAAAGGCATAAATGACTGGAAAGCAGAATGTCACAATCAGGATTCCAAGTGTCGGCCCAACAAACTCGAACTGTTCAAAGTCTCGCATTACTAGCGCAATGACGAAGTAAATCGGTATTAAAGGCAGTACAAGCAGAAGAAACGTTCCCTTAGCCACAGAATCTATGCTGATCCTCTTTATGACGTAGGTCATACGAATATCTCCATGCTAGCCATGATTGACCTTATACTTTCAACAGAATCAAAGTGGAATCTCGCAGATTCCATTTCGTATCTTAAATTCTACCCCAAGATCTGCCCCGCCCTATCAGGGATGCCGGCGGAATAGTACTTGGCGGCGGGATGGCGGGTGAACGACTCGGCCAAGTTGCTCGAATTCTATGTTGCCTGGAGTTACTTCAGCTTCGCCAGGAAGATCAACTCTTGTACGACAATGCGCAACGCTGACACATGCTTGTCAATATCGTCGCGATTGGCTACGAAGCGTCTTTTGTGCGCGGACCAATTCCCAATCGCGCTCAGCTCGCGCAGGACAGCGCCATTGTCGTCAAGCGCCCACCTGGATTCGCTGCAGGCCATTCGTATCAGCCCGGTCAGGCGCAAGAATCTGCCATTCTGTCCTTTGATTTTGTTCTTCATGTCGTTCGCGACATAGGCTTCGATGATGAGCATCTCAAGCAACCGCCGCAACATGACCGCGCAGGCATCATACCAACCGCGCTCATAGGCGCCATTGATCTGATCTACCACCCTGACGAAGTTGCCCGGCGCGCCCCTCACCAACGCGGCATCGATTATTCTATCGGTATCAGGCTTGGCGCCTTCAGCCGGGGGTCTGGTGATTTCGTACACTTTCCTCTGAAAGCGCTTGGCGGCATCCATTTTGAAGATGGCGTTTTCATACATGGCGTTCAGTCCACATCTTTGTCATACAGATATCGTGCCATGTTCTTAAAAATCTCCCTGATCTGCTCGGCATCGGCATCAGGATGAATATGAATTTGGATATCCGTATGGACGGTTGGATAATCGGGCGCCGGCGCAGGTGAGGGCGCGGTTACGGCTGCGCTTGCGCTGGCTTCGGAGTCCATTGGCTGCTGCTTGGCCGGAACATGCGCTTTTTGTTGTCTGGACGGGCCATCACGCTCGAAATCGGCCAGGGAACACATAGCCTTGAAGGTGCCGACTGCTGAGTTAATTGCCTGGTCGCCAGTGGAAATATGTTTCTGAAAAAAGCCCTTGAGCTCGGCGTCGGAGCGTTGATAGGCATCAGGATAAATATTGAAGAGTTCGCGATAGCCATCGGCGATCCCTTGGGCAAGCACAGTTTTCGGATACTTTTCGGCCTGGTAAGCGCGCCATCGATCAGTCGGCTTGTTGGACTTGATAAATCCGATGAAATCCAGGATTCGGATGATCGGTCGATGATTGGCGGATTTGTAGCCAACCTTAGGCAACCAGCGCGTTGACACTGATTTCGGCGTGCCCAAGGACGGTATCGTTTGCAGGAATTCCTTGAGTTTGGCCGCTGTCTTGATGTAAGGATAATCGGTCATGTAGATGCTGTTTCCCCGCAAAACACTAGCGCTTTTTCAGTAGGGCATTCATCGCCTTTTATCAATAACCGCTGCCGCGCAAGCCAATCCGGCGTCCGGAGCGACCTTGGGTTGGCGGAGTTCCGGCCTTTGGCGCAGCGCAATGGAAGGAGGTCAGCCAAGGATCTGCCCCGCCCGGTCGATGTTGCCGACGGAGTAGTATTTGGCGTCAGGATGGTGCGTGAAGAGGGCGGCGGTGCTCTGCTCGGGCAGCCACTGCCAGGACTCGGTCAGGGACATGCCCAGCTCGCTCTCCAGCTGCGGCAGGAGGCGCAGGACGATCTCGTGATCGGCCAGCTCGGGGCAGGCGGGATAACCCCAGCTGTAGCGCTTGCCGCGATTGGTCGGGATGCCCAGCTGGCCCTGCACGATATGCGTCAGGTAGTTGGCGGTCGCTTCCGCCGCTTGCACAGCCAGGCCGTGAAAGTAGTAGGCTTCGCTGTATTCGTTGGCGGCTTGCAGGCGCTCTACTTCTTCTGTAGCGACATGGCCGACTGTCACCGTCTGCAGGACCATGACATCGGCGCGCCCGTCCCCCTTGAGCGGCGCGAAATAGTCGCTGATGCAGAGGATCTCGCCGTCCGGTTGGCGCGGGAAGCTGAAGCGGGCTGCAGCGCGCGTTTCGCCTGTTGCGGCATAGGCCTCCGCGTCCCATACGATCAACTGGTCGCCATCACTGTTGACGGGCAGGTAGGCATAGACGGCTTGGGGCTGCAGCGTGGCGTGGCGCTTGGCGTCTTTGGCCATGCGCAGCAAGCGCTCTTCGAAATCGGCTGAGAGTTGCCGCCACTCCTCGCCTTGCGTGTTCTTCGCGCCCCAGGAGAGGCGGAAGAGTTCCGGCTTGTGCAGGTGCTGCAGGACAATCTCAAGCGGCATTTCGCGTACGACGCGGCTGCCCCAGAAGGGCGGGCTCGGGATATTGGGCGCGGCGAGCACGGTCTTGCGGGCGCCTGCGCGGCGGGCGCGGCGTCGGCGCGGGGCGCGCTCGACCTCGGCGTATGCTTCGCTGAAGACTTCGTCCAGAAATAGCTCGTGGCGCTCGGCGTCGAGAATTTGATCGACGACCGCCAGGCCTTCAAAGGCGTCCTTGCAATAGAAGACGCCGGCCAGGTAAGGCTCCTGCGACTCCTGCAGGAAGAGGATGCGCCGGCCGAAGCGCCGGTTGATGGCGGCGCCGCCAACCAGCACGGGAATATCCAAGCCGCGCCGCGCCAGCTCGTTGACGATCAGCGGCATCTGCTTGGAGGTGCTGACCAGCAGCGCGGACAGCCCAATAGCGTCAGCATTGTATTCCAGCGCCTTGTCGATGATGGTGTTGGCTGGCACTTGCTTGCCCAGATCGTGAACGGTGTAGCCGTTATTGCTCAGGATCGTCTTGACGAGGTTTTTGCCGATATCGTGCACATCGCCGAAGACGGTCGCCAGCACGACGATGCCCTTGCTGGCGCCTTCGACTTTGTCCATAAATTGTTCCAGGTAGGCGACCGACTTCTTCATGACCTCGGCCGATTGCAGCACGAAGGGCAAGATCAGCTCGCCGGCGCCAAATTTGTCGCCGACTTCTTTCATCGCTGGCAGCAGCACGGTGTTAAGCGCGCTGACGGCGTCCAGGCGCGTCAGGATGTCGTCAATCAGCGCTTCGACGCCCTCTTTCTTGCGATGGACGATCTGCCAATGCAAGGCTTCTTCGCTGGACATATCAGCGGTGGGGTCAATCGCTTCCGCGCCGGCGAGCTCGACTTCATTCTCTTCAAAGTACTGAATGAAACGCGGCAGCGCATCGGCATCGCTGTTGAAGATAAGTTCTTCGGCGATCTTGCGTTGGTCATCGGGAATCTCGAAATACGGCGTGATATGGGCCGGGTTGACGATGGCCATGTCCAGGCCGGCTTTCACAGCGTGATAGAGGAAGACGCTGTTGAGAACGCCGCGCGCGGCCGCCCCCACCCCGAAGCTGACATTGCTGATGCCGAGGGCGGTCATAACGCCGGGGAGCTGTTCCTTGATGAGGCGAATGCCTTCCAGAGTCTCGACTGCGTCGTTGCGCAGCTCTTCCTGGCCGGTGGTCAGCGGAAAGGTCAAGGTGTCGAAGATAAGGTCTTCCGGCGACAGACCATAGTCATTGCGCGCGATGTCGCTAATGCGGCGGGCGATTTCCAGCTTTTTTTCGCGGCTATGCGCCATGCCCGCTTCGTCGATAGTCATAGAGAGGACCGCTGCGCCATGCTTTAGCGCAATGGGCAGGATGGCATCGATGCGCTCGCGGCCGTTTTCCAGGTTGTTGCCATTGATGATGCCGCGGCCCGGGTATAACGCGAGCGCCGCTTCGGCGACATCAGCTTCGGTGGTGTCGATAATCAGCGAGACTTCGACCGCCATTGACAGCTTCTTGATCAGTTGCTGCATCTGCTCTAATTCGTCATCGCGCTCGGTAAGGGCGACGCAGACATCAAGCATGTGCGCGCCGCGCTCCACCTGGCCGACGGCGATGTCGACGATGCTGTCGTAGTCGTCTTCGAGCAGCAGGCGTTTGACCTTGCGGCTGCCTTGGCTGTTGACGCGCTCGCCGATCAGCGTGGGCGCGGGGTCTTGCATCATGCGCGCCGCCGTCATGCCGCTGGAAGCGCGTGGCTGATAGATGGCTTCGCGCCGCAGCGGCGCCAGTCGCGCTCTGTTCTCAGCCAGAACGTCGGCATAGGGCGCGCCGTGTACCGTCTCATAGAGCTTGGCGATATGGTCGGGCGTGGCGCCGCAGCAGCCGCCGACCGCGTTGACGCCCCAGCGCGCAAACTCGCCCACCAGCTCGCTGAAGGGGTCGGGCTGCATGGGATAAACCGCCTCGCCATCGACATTGATGGGCAGGCCGGCGTTGGGCAGGACGCTGATGGGATAAGGCGAGCGCTCAATCAGATATTGTATGGGCAGGCGCATGTATTCGGGACCGGTGGAGCAATTCATGCCCAGCACGTCAATCGCCAGCGGCTCAAGCGTGGCCAGCGCGCCGCTGATATCGGTGCCAAATAGCATGCGTCCGCTAACGTCCAGCGTGACCTGCACTTGCAGGGGAATGCGCTGACCGCAGGCGGCAAAGCAGCGGTTAATGCCGTGGATGGCCGCTTTGACCTCGAGGATGTCCTGGCTGGTTTCCAGCAGCAGCAAGTCGGCGCCGCCCTCAACCAGGCCCTGAGCCTGCTCGCAGAACAAATCGGCCAGCTCGTCAAAGGTAATGTCGCTGAGGTCTGGGTCATCGCCGGAGGGCAGCTTGCCGCTGGGGCCCATACTGCCGGCCACGAAGCGCGGCATGCCGGTCTCGCGCTCAACCTGGTCACAGGCGGCGCGGGCGATTTGGGCGGCTGCCCGGTTGATCTCCAGGGTCTGATCGCCCAACCCGTGCTCGGCGAGCGTAAGGCGATTCGCGCGGAAGGTGTTGGTTTCGACGGCTTCCGCGCCGACGCGCAAGAAGGACTCGTGAATCTGGCGGATGACATCCGGTCGCGTAATGACGAGGTAGTCGATGCAGTCCTGGTATTGCTCGCCGCCGAAGTCTGCCGGAGCGAGGTCGTAGGACTGGATGCTGGTGCCCATGGCGCCGTCAAAGATGACGATATGATCGTCGATGGCGTCGAGGTAGCGGCGGTTGGTGAAGTGTTGTGGTGTTATGTTCATAGCTTCAGTTTAGCATAGCCGGTTTTGTTGCCCTAGCCCTGACGACGCTGCGGTGTAACCGCTTCAAAAGAACGGAGACTGAAATGGCGAAAATTCGAATGGAAAAACAAACACAGAGCTCACAGAGAGCGCAGAGAAAAGCAGTAATGAAAGCCTACATCATGCGTCGGGCGCGATTTTGAGAGAAATTCGAAGTCGTTTTGGTAATTCTTGTCATTTATCAATCCGCCGTGTTCTTTGTTTGCCGTCTTAACATCAAAACCTCTGTGCTCTCTGTGTTCTACTTTCACAACCCCTCAATGAACCAATGTAGAAACTGGCGCAACTTGCACTATTTTTGTAGAATTTTGGTGCGGTGCGCGATCCCCGTGTGTTCTTGGCAGAATGTATGCCCTACAGAGTTTGGGACGGAGGCGAACTGACGAGCCGCTTGGCACTTAATTGATGCCCAAAAGTAGAGTAGGTCTTAGAACCTCAAAGCGCCTCTGCACCGCTGTTTTACTGGCTCAATGGTACAACTTACGAAACTCACCTCATTATCAGTGTGATAGTGGATCCTTTCGGTTACCTACCGTCTGAATTGGCGGGATGGTTGTGATTTTGTGGCTGCCCCGAATTACGGGCGAGCAACTCTGTGGTTCAAATAAATGAGGCAATTGCCCGGACGACGCTGCGCCGCTCGATTGGCAAGGGCTCGATATGCGTTATAATCACGCGCTAATTACATGACTCCGAACGGACGCCCCATGACATCTGCCGCGGCGGAAATCGACAGCGAAAGCAAGCGTCACTCAGCTTTCGATTATGGCCGGATATTGCTGATCTGCAGCGGGCATTTTGTGCACGATGTCTATTCCGCCTTCATCTCGCCGCTGCTGCCGCTGCTGATCGACAAGCTGGGCTTGACGCTGCTGATGGCGGGTTCGCTGCCGGTCTTCATGCAGGCGCCGTCCTTGCTGGGCCCGCTGATCGGCTACCTGGCCGACCGCATTTCGGTGCGCTATCTGGTGATTTTCGCGCCGGCGATCACGGCGACGCTGGCGACCATGATCGGCTTCATGCCCACCTACGGCACGGCGGCGCTGCTGCTATTCTGCGTGGGCGTGAACATCATGGCTTTCCACGCGCCGGCGCCGGCCATGATCGCGCATGTGGCCGGCGACAAGGTCGGGCGCGGGATGAGCTTCTTTATGGCGGCAGGCGAATTGGCGCGCTCGGTGGGCCCGCTGCTGGTCGGTTTCGGCGTGACCGAATGGGGCATGCAAGGCTTGTGGCGGCTGATGTTCTTCGGCTGGCTCTCGAGCGCGGTGCTGTTTTGGCGGCTGCGCGATGTCTCAGCCAGGCGGGAGCGCCGCAAAGGCAAGAGCAAACCCATGCTGAAGCGCTTCGCGCGGGTGTTCGGGCCGCTTCTGGGCGTGATGCTGCTGCGCAATATGGCGGCCAGCAGCCTGGGCATATTCATGGTCGTGTACCTGGTCGATATCCGCGGCTTTGAGCTGACATTGGCGGCGGTCGCGCTGTCGCTTTATGAGTTTGCCGGCGTTGGCGGCGCGTTGATGGGCGGCACGCTCAGCGACCGCTTCGGACGACGCCGGATGGTAGCGGGCGCAGCGATTAGCTCGGCGCTGTTGATGCTGATTTTTGTGCATGTCGAAGGCGCGCTGATGATTCCGCTGCTCATCGGCTTGGGTTTCACGGCGCTTTCGGTGTCGCCGGTGTTTCTGGCGCTGGTGCAAGATCAGCTGCCCGAGAACCGCGCCACCGCCAACGGCGTGTTCATGTTTTATGCTTTCGGCGTGCGGGCGATCAATGTGATTATGGTGGGCGCGCTGGGCGATGCGCTGGGTTTGCAGAACGCATTCATCGCCGCGGCGCTGATTTCGCTGCTCTGCCTGCCGGTCATCGTGACGCTGCCGGCGACGCCGGTGGTCACTCACGAAGACCTTTAAGGTTAGTCGACAAACGCAAACGCATTTGTCGGTATGTTTGGAGCGCGGGCAGCGCAACGTGTCGGGGCGGGCGTCGCACTTATAAGGATTATCGACGCTTTTACCACCGAGGGCACAGAGAGAAATACCGGGAAATATGAGGTTGCGCAATTCAAGCATGGACCGCAAGTTCGCCGATTCTGTTTTTGAGCAAGCGTGATGTCTCTCCTCTGTGTCCTCGTTTTAACTCGGTGTACTCGGTGGTAAGAGAGTCGAATCCGCGCCAATGAAGAGCGGCCGGCGCCGTCGTCACAGTACCGGACTGCCTGTTAGCGCGCGGGTGGATTATCCGCCCATTCCGTTAGCAGCGCTGCCAACTCCGCTTCGCTTTCGACGAACTTCACGAATCCGTCCGCCGTATGCAAGACGCCCTCGCGCAGGCCTTCGGCATCGACGTCGGGCGATCCGATGACAGCGGCGCGGCCGGTCAAGCGGGCTTGGGTCACGCGGCCGAAGCTGCGGAGATGGGCCGCTGCGCCGGCTGGCAGCGCGATTCCTGTGCTGCCGCGCAGGTCAATGACGCTGTCGACGGGATGTTCAGCCGACATCAGGGTGAATGCCGACGCGCGCGCGGCATGATGGTAGTCCCGCCAATTCCAGTCGCCCTCGGCGATGTAGGTGATGGCGCGCCGGGTTTCATCGCGCCACTCGAAGCGAAAGGGCATATTGAGTTGCCTTTTATACGCCTGCATGCTACAGAGATTATAGCGCAGGCAGCGCTGGGCAACACATGCTGCTTGTCCGCTGTGACGGGCTGTGCCAAAATGCAGGTTGAAGCAATGTTGATTCCGGCGGCATAGACTAGTTGCAGCAGGCATGGAATTACGCTTTCGCTTGATACTGTTGACCTTGGTGGGGCTGATCGCGGTCGCGGTCTGGACCTTTCCCGCCTGGCGCGGAACCTTGCGTCAACGCGGGGAGAATGACGCCTTCCCCGGCCTGGAAATCGACTTGCAGGACGACTTCCTGGCGCTGCCGCGCGCTAAACGCGAGGCGCTGCTGGATTTGCACGCGAGCAGCCCGGAGATGGCGCTGGAGATGGTGCTGGTTAACATCGCTGACGACGAGCTGGCGCCACTAGACGAGAGCGCAGAGGCGGTCAAAGAGGCGCGCGCGCTGGTCAGCGGCGAGTTTCAAGAGCTAAACGCTCTCCATTGGGGCGCGGGCCGCGCCACCATATATGAGTTGCCGGATTCCCGTCGCATACTGCGATTTGAAGACTTCGTTTCCGCGCCGGGCAGCAAGGTTCGCGTTTACCTGGCGCGTGATCCGCAGCCGCTGAGCGCGCTGCAACTGGAGGGCAGTTCGCTCGACCTGGGACGGCTGAAAGGCAATGTGGGCGATCAGAATTATTTTCTGCCCGATGACCATGATCTAAGCGTCTACCAATCGGCGGTGGTCTTCTGCGTGCAATTTAATACCACGATTACGGTCGCCCGCCTGCGCTAGCGCCCCAATGCGCATGTCAACCCAGGAATACCGCTGATGCCAACGCGAGAATTGCTGCTGCTGTCGTTGCTGTGTTGCGCCTGTTTGCTGGCGGGTATCGCCGCGCCGAATACCAGCCGGGCGATCGGCAAGACGACGCCGACGCCCGCCCCAACCGCGTTGCCGGAAGACTTTGATATTGACCGGGCGTTGGAAGACCTGCTGCTGCTGCTGGAAGAACAAGCATACGATGATGCCATCGCGCTGGCCGACGGCATACTAAAGTCGGACGAAGAATCGTGGAAAGCGCACTATTACCGCGGTTTCGCCTATGAACGGCAGGAGAAGCTGGACGAGGCGCTGCGCGACTATGACGCTGTTCTGCATATCCGCCCTTGGGACAGCGGCTTCTGGCGTTTGCGCGGCGAGCTGCATCTGAAACTTAGCGACCCGCGGCAGGCGCAGAGCGACTTCAAGCGCTCGCTCTTCTTCAATCCGCGCGCGCAGCAAACGTATGCCAGCCTGGCGAACTTGCACAAACGGGATGTGAATCCGGCGATCCGCGACTTATACCGCGCCATTGTCAGAGCGCGCCGCGAGAACGCGCAAGGCTCAAGAAGCCGCGCCATTGATACGCTGACGGAAGCCATTGAGTCATTCGAACGGGGCGCCATACCGGTCGACCTAGGCTACGCCTATTACGCGCGCGCCACCTTCTGGAAGGGCGAGGACAAACTGGACGAGGCGCTGGATGACCTGAGGCTCGCGCTGGAGCTGCAGCCGGACATGCAAGATTATTATCTGGCGCGGGGCGGCATCTACGACGAGACAGAGCGAGACCAACAGGCCGGCGCTGACTTCTACAAGCGGATGACGCTCTTGGAGCGGGAGACCCTGGAGCATGAGATAGACTTCGGCGAGAGCGTCACGGTGGAGATGGCACAGGGCTTGGTGGCGCGGATTCGTTTCGCTGGCGAGGCGGGCCAGCCGGTCACTATCGCGGCGCGGGACAATCTGGCCGCGGGCGTCGATCCGCTGCTCGTATTGCTTGACACTGACGGACTTCCGCTAACGGGCGACGATGATGGCGGCGGCGAGCTGGACGCGCTGATCAGCGGCTACGAATTGCCAGCGGATGGAGTCTATTCGCTGGCGCTCAGCCATGCCAACGGCGGCTACGAGGGCAAGATTCGCGTCAGCCTGCGTTGAGGGCGCGCAAGAGCGGGCAACAAAAATGCGCTTGCCCGAGAAGATGAGTCAGGAAACCACAAGACACCCAGATGTATTCCTTAGTGCTGCTGCCGTTAGGCCCTGACACGGTTCGGAATTTTCTGCCGCAAGGGGCCCGACTCATCATCTCGAGCAAGCACAGCGCGAGTATAGTGGGCGCGGCGCGCCGAGTCAATATGCCGTGACGCTTTGCCGCGAAGCGAGTTCTTTGCATGGTGATTGAGCATAGATGTTTGGCGGCAGCAACATTGGCATTTTGCGCTCAAGCAAGATCCGGAATCCAAAACATTGACAGACGGTAGGGGCGAGCCACCGGCTCGCCCGTACGCACGACGGGATTTCATTGGATTACGGGAGACGGCCGTATGGAAGCGTGCCGGGCTGCCATAGCGAAGGCAGCGAGTGTCTGCGATAGCTCCTGTTGCGTAATGCAGACGCCTTCGACATAATACGAGCCACAGTCAATCTGCGGAGGCATAGCTCATGTCTGAAATAATCCGATTTGATCTACCGCAAAGCGCGATCCCCAGCCACTGGTACAACGTGCAGGCGGACTTGCCGCGGCCGCTGCCGCCGGTGCTGCATCCGGGCACGCATCAGCCGGTGGGGCCGGACGATCTGGCGCCGCTTTTCCCCATGCAGCTGATCATGCAGGAGGTCAGTCAAGAGCGCTGGATCGAGATACCGGACGAAGTGCGCGACATCTACAAGCTGTGGCGGCCGACGCCCCGGCTGCGGGCGCGCCGGCTGGAAAAAGCGCTGGATACGCCGGCGCATATCTATTACAAGTACGAGGGCGTATCGCCGTCCGGCAGTCACAAACTCAATACGGCCACGGCGCAGGCCTGGTACAACAAGCAGGAAGGCATCAACGGGCTGACGACGGAAACCGGCGCCGGGCAATGGGGCACGGCCCTGGCGCAAGCCTGCAGCTTCTTCGACATGGAATGCGTGGTTTACATGGTGCGCATCAGTTACGAGCAGAAGCCCTATCGGCGGGCGATTATGCAGAGTTTCGGCGCCAGCGTCACCGCCAGCCCCAGCGACCAGACCAATGCCGGGCGCGCCATCCTGGAGCAGGACGCCGACAGCACCGGCTCGCTGGGCATCGCTATCAGCGAAGCGGTGGAGGTGGCGGCGACCAGTGGCGGCAAATACAAATATTCGCTCGGCAGCGTGCTGAATCACGTTTTGATGCATCAGACCGTGATCGGCCAAGAGGCGCTGCAGCAGATGGAAGTGGCGGGAGAGTATCCCGATGTGGTCGTGGGTCCCACGGGCGGCGGCAGCAATTTCGCCGGCATCGCCCTACCCTTCTTGCGTCAGAATTTGACGGCGGGCAAGCAGACGAAACTGCTCGGCGTGGAGCCGGCGGCTTGCCCGAGCTTGACGCGCGGGGTATACGCCTACGATTTCGGCGATACGATCGGCATGACGCCGCTGGTGAAGATGTATACCCTGGGTCATGGCTTTGTGCCGCCGCCGCTGCACGCCGGTGGATTGCGCTATCACGGCATGGCCTCGATCATCTGCGAATTGTGGGATCAAGACCTGCTGTCGATGCATGCCATCCCGCAGATGGAGACCTTTGCGGCGGCCATCACATTCGCCAAGGCGGAAGGCATCATCGCGGCGCCGGAAGCGGCCCATGGCATCGCCGGGGCGATTCGCGAAGCGCAGGCCGCCAAAGAAGCCGGCGACGAACGCGTCATACTCTTCAATCTGTGCGGGCACGGCCACTTCGACATGAGCGCCTACGATGCCTATCTGGGCGGGCAGCTGTCGGATTATGAGTACCCGCAGGCGGAAATCGACCGCGCGATGGAGGCGCTGCCGCAGGTCGGGTAGCGCGCAAGGAAAGATACGAGCGCGGTCGGCCACGCGCGGTTCCCGTGGCTTAAGCATGTCGGCTTCGTTCTCGGCAGTCGGTTTTCTGTTAGTCTAGTCCATCTGGCCGCTGTTGCCATTAGGACCAAGTTACGGGGCAGAATCGCCAGCGCGCTTGCTATCGCGTCACGGGAGACGGCACTATAATGGGGATGGGCCATTTCCGCTGCGAAAGGGCGAGACCCTATGAAGCCAAAACTGCTCATCCTTCTGCTGCTTTGTCTGCCGCTTCTGGCTGCCTGCTATCGTCAGACGGAGGAACCCTTCCAGCAGGTTGACAGCGCCGAGGTAGTGAGCGTGCTCACGCCGACCAGCATTCAGGACGTAGTCGAAGGCGACGCAGCCGTGTCGGACGGCGAAGCGGATGCCACGGCCGAGACGCGGCAATACGTCACTCCCGAGACCGTGCCGGGCCAAGTGGAACAGCCGACGCTCGAATTGCCAACGCCGATTTCGATCGCGGCAACTTCTCCCTCGCTGACGGTTACGCCATTCGTGCGAGCCACCCCAACGCTGGCATTTGAGCTAGAACTCAATCCCGATCACGAGTGCGTCTATACGGTGCAGTCGGGCGACAATCTATTCCGGCTGTCGCTGAATTGGGGCACTACCGTGCAAGAGATCATGGACGCCAGCCAAATCGACGACGACGCGCTAGCGATCGGTCAGTTGCTGCTGCGGCCGGGCTGCGACTATGCGACGCCGGCGCCGCGGCCGACCGTTGAGCCGCAACCGGCTGCCAGCGAGCAGACTGAAGCAGATGAGCCCGCGGAGAGCGAGTCGGGGGCGGCCGACGGGACCCCAGCGGCCGATGCGGAGCCGGGAGCGGAAGAATCGCCGACGCCGGGCCTGCCGGTTCATGTGATTTCAGCCGGAGAGACGATCGAGAGCGTCTCGCTGAAATATCGCGTGGATGTCAATGAATTGATCTCGTTGAACAATCTCACCAACCCGAACCAGCTGTCGGTGGGGCAGGAATTGCTGCTGCCGGAGTAGTCAGCCGCTTACTCGCGCTGGAAAGTCGCCGGTGTAATGCTTTTCAGAACAGCCTGCGACAAGCCAAGCACATGCCCATAATCATTTAGATTCAGCAGCGCTGTCGGCGAATGAATGTAACGACAGGGCGCGGACAGCGTCATGGTGGGCACACCGGTCTGCGCGGTGTGGATTGCGCCGCCGTCGGTGCCGCCGCCGCCGACAGTCTTGACTTGATACGGAATATCGTTCGCGGCTGCCGTCTCCTTCAGGAAGGCCATCACACGCGGATCGCTAATCATTCGCCCGTCTACGAGGGTCAAGACGACGCCCTGGCCCAGGCGCGTCGCCGGATTTGTGGGCAGGTCGCCGGCCTCGGCTTCCAGCTTGGGATTGGGCACATCGTAGGCGGGGGTGCCTTCCAGGACAATTGCGGCGTCGGGCTGCAAGCGCTGTGCCGCCACCTGGGCGCCGCGCAAGCCGATTTCTTCCTGCACGGTGAAGGCGGCGCATACGGTCACCGGATAGGGTCCCCCGCGCAAAATATCGACCAGGATGGCGCAGCCGACGCGGTCGTCGAATGCTTTGCCGCGCGCTACTGTGTCGCTTAGCTGCTGATAGCGCCCGTCGAAGGCGATGCGGTCGCCGGGCTGGGCGGCGCTCTTGTCGTTGGCGCCGACGTCAATTCTCAGGCTGTCGATGGCCATGGTTTTCATATCGCGCCACATGTGAATCGGCTTCCACAAGACGACGCCGGGTGTGCGCTTGGCGCCGATTTTGACGCGCAAGCCGGGCAATATGCGCGGGTCAATGCCGCCGACATTGGTGAATTGGATGAGACCGTTGCCGTCGACCGCTGTCACCATCATGCCGATCTCGTCCATATGAGCGGCGATCATCACTTTGTAGTCGGGATAGGCCGTACCCGTCTGCGTCGCGGTCAGGTTGCCGAGAGCGTCCACCTGGATATCGGCGGCGCAGTCACGGATGGCGGCGAGAATTATTGCGCGGACGTCGTCTTCTTCGCCGCTGACGCCGATGGCGTTTGACAGCTCCTCAAGTAGCATGTGCTGGCCCTTTCAAATGACAGGCGCGGACGCTTGAAAGAGTATAGCCGATTGTCTCCGGCGCCGTAAGATGCCGACCGGCAGACGAGGCAGTTAGTTTACAGGTTGGATGCATGTAGTTGGGCGGCTGCCTAGACAAAAAGCGGACGGTTCCAGACCGCCCGCTGCAGTGGATCAAGGAGAGCGCGGCGCGCTAACCGGGCGTTGGCGTGATGGTCGGCGTCGCTGTCGGGTTCAGGCTATTGATAATGTTGGAAAAGATATTGCTGATTGCCGGTCCCAGCAGAAAGAGGATTACGATGACGACCACCGCGACCAGTACCAGAATGAGGGCGTATTCTACCAAGCCCTGTCCTTCCATGTTACGTGGGTTAAACCGCATGTGAAAACTCCTGCGATAAGTGTAATGGCGAGCATGAATCGTGAACGATCGCTTGTTCACAATATAGCATAGCTTAGAAATCTAGGCAATCAGGCGGCGCCGGCATAAGAGAGCGACGGACCTTCTAGAACCACGACATTTATTGCCCGGAAAGAAGATTGATGGCGCCGGCGAGAAAGTCACCGAGCGATGGGCCGAGCAATACCAGCGTGATGATGATTACGACCGTGACCAATACTAGAAGTAACGCGTATTCGACCAGTCCTTGACCGGGCTCGTCTCCTGGAAGATGCTTCATAAATGACGGCTCCTGGCGCTCGGCGCAGTTCGGCAACGTTGGGAATAGGTTGATATGCCGTCAAGTTATCATCAATAGTATCAGCTAGTCAAGTTGTGAAACATAAGAGATTGGGCGGCCTATCGCGGCGAGAAGCGAGCGATCTTGGTCAGTTCGCCTAGTCGTAGCGCAGCACATTCATAACACGTTCTGCGAGGGCGACGCGGGCGCTGAGAAAAGTGGCCGTCCAGCCGATCAGCAGCGCGGCGATCGTGAGAGCGATAGCGGTAAGGCGGGCGTCTGTCGGCAGTGGAATGGTGATGCCTCCGCTGGCGGCGAGCAGGCTGATCAGCAGGGCGCTGATGCCGATGCCGAGAAGAGCGCTCAGTAGAGCGACCAGGCTGGACTCGATGAACATCACTTTCAGGACGCGGCGCGACTTAAGCCCGATGGCCTTCAGGATGCCGATTTGACGGCGGCGTTCTAACGTCGACAACGCGACCGTGTTAGCCATGATAGCGGCCGCGGCGAGCAGCGACAGCAGTCCGACGATGGTGGGGATTGCGGCGAATTGATCAATAAGGCGGCCAATCAGACCGTCAATGAATTGTACGTCAATCGCCAGCGCGAAGATCAGCGAAGACAGCTCGGCCAAAGCGCGGTTCAGCTCGTCTTGGGGCACTTGGAAAGTATACAAAGTGAATTCGCTGGCGGCGGAAGCTGGCAGGACCTCGGGCGGCAGCAAAGCCGAGGGCTCGCCGAAGGACGCCATACCCTGCGCCTCTCCAGTTATGCCGACAACTTCCAGCTCGATGTCGGCGGCGCTGTCAATCTGGAGACGGTCGCCAACCTCTATATCGTGCGTAGCCGCGAAAACCATAGGCAGGACGATGCGCGGCTGCCCGGCGTCGTCCGGCGTCAGCATACGCCCGTTGGACACAGCCGGCTGTCCGCTGTAGATGTCTGGCTTGTCGGAGCGCCAGACGGAGATTTCAAGAGCGCCGTCGCCGTCAATGGCCGCGCCGTTGAGATGCGTGACCTGACTGCTGAAGTTGTCGATGGTCGTGCGGTAGTCAATTTCAAGGTCTTGCAGCGCGTCGTCAATGGCGCCTTTGATCATGCTGGAAGGCAGGCCGGGAAAGGGGAAAACTAGCACGTTGCCGCCGAAGCTGCGGCTAAGCTGGATGTTCAGCAGTTCGCGCGTGCCTTCACCGACGAAAGTGATGCTGCTCAATGCGAACATGCCGGCGCTAAGCGCGAGAATGGTGATGGCGGTGCGCAGACGATTGGTCGACAAATTACGCAAAGCGAGGCGCAAGGTCACGCTGCCGAAGGTGGGCGCTTTGCCGATCACATAGACGATCAGCCAGATCAACCCGATCAGCAGGGCAAAGATGCCAAAAGCTGCCGCTACGCCGATTACGCCGACCAGATAGGGCGAGGGCAATTCGCCGTCGGCGCGCGCGAAGGGGGGCCGGCCTGGCTGTGATTCGTTGAACTCGCTGGGCTGCTCGGCTGCGACGGCGGCTTCTTGGGGCGCGGAAGCAGCGGCGGCGCGCCTGGCGGTCAACTCAAATGAGGGGCGTACAATCTGACCCACGACCAGGCCGAGGCTAATGGTGACGAAGACCAGCAACGCCAGCGACTGCAAGACACCCAGCGCTACCAGATGATTCTCATTGGGCCGCAGGATGATGCTGGGGCGAACTTTGACGGCGGTCAGGATGGGGGCGACGCCGAAGATGGCAGTCACGACCAGTCCGAGCGTGAAACCGAAGATCAAGGCTTCCGGGTAGATTTGCCAGACGAGCGGCTGGCGCAAGGCAACGGCACCGTATTCGTTGACGATGACGCTAAGACCGATGCCGACAACGATACCCAGCAAACTGCCGATGACGCCCAGCATCAGGGCCTCGGTGAAGAACAGAGCGGCGATCTGGCGCCCGCGCAAGCCGAAGGTCTTGATAGCGGCGACTTCCGAGGTGCGGCGGCGAACCAGAACCAGCATGGTATTCATAATGCCGACTCCGCCGACCAGCAGCGCGCCCAAGCCCATCACGACCACAAAATCGCTAAGATACTGCGAGATGACTTCGTAACGCTCGAGGAAATCATAGATATCGGTCGAGCGAACGCCCGGGACAAGCGCCTCGACCTCAGCAGCAAGCTGGTCAAGCGCTTCTTCGTCGGGCGGCGCGGCAAAACTCAGGGCGATGCGGTTTGGCGCGAACTCGTCGTTGATGGCCGCTTGCGCGTTCGCCAGGTCGAAGTAGGCGAAACCAAAGAAGGCATTTAGGAAATTGGTAACGCTGCTCTCTTCCGCCACCGAGACAATGCCGCGGACGGTGAATGGATCTTGCGTGCCGCTGACGCGAACGCTGTCGCCGACGCTGATGCCGCCCTGCTGCGCCAGGTTGTCGCTGATGACCACGTCATTGCCGCCGGTGAAGAGATCAGCCAGGGGCGTATCGGGCGGGTCAATTGCGTTGATGGTATGTGTCGGCGGATAAGTCTGCGGGTCAATGAAGTTGCTGCCGATAAAGCTGGGGCGGCCAAACTGCCCCTCGCCGGCTTTGGTAACTTGCATATTGCGCCCGCTCATAAAAGCGGAAGTCTGGGCGCCCTCAGCGTCGGCCCAGGCCAGCAGGGTCTGGAGTTCCGCGGGCGAGAAGGCGCGAGGATCGTTGCTGCCGAAGCCACCGAAGATGTTGTCGTTGCGAATCAGCAGATCGCCCTTTACCTCTACGCGCACATTGTTGGTCAAGGTATCGCCGACGGCCAGGCCAAGCGAGCGCAAGGCGACCACTGTAGCGACGCCGGCAGTGATGCACAAGATCGCCAGCGTCGTCCAACGGCCGCCGCGGCGAATATTGCGCAGGGCATAAGTGAAGTAGAAGCGCAGTCGATGTTGCACGGGCGCCTTCCCAAGCATCGTTCATGCAAATGTAAGTTAAATGCGGCGCGCATTGTAGGCGCTTTGCCACTAGAAACCTGGTATTGCATACGTAAGGCGAGGGCGGCAGGTTGCGCTGCTGCAGCTTGTCCGCCAGCGCCAGGTAGACTATATTGGTAGCTCTCGCAAGCCGGACTTGACCTCAAGGACAAGCAAATGAGCAAACCACTGATCGGCATCACAACGGGCGGGCGCAGCGAAGGCTATATCAAGTCGCGGCATTATCGTGAATTCTTTAGCACGCCGGCGCCTTATGTGGATGCGGTGCAGCGGGCCGGCGGGATTCCATTGCTGGCGCCGTCGGCCGTTGCCGATTGGGAGCAACTGCTGCCAATTTTGGACGGCGTCGTGGTGACAGGAGGCACGGATATCGATCCCGCAGAATACGGGGGCAATCGCCGGCATCCCAATGTGCTGTCGCCCGATATAGAACGGGATCGCAGCGAGTTGGCGCTGGCTCGGCGGCTGCTCGACGAGCGGGAGACGCCGACGCTGTGTATCTGCCGCGGCCTGCAAGTACTCAATGTAGCGGCCGGCGGTACGCTTTATGAACACATCCCTGATATCCGCGACGATGACATCCATCGTGACGAAGCGGGCTTGTGGGCCATGCAGGATGTGCATGTCAAGCCGGACAGCTTGATTGCCAGTGTCATGGGGAAGATTGCGCTCCATACGTCGTCGGGCCATCATCAGGCAGTGCGTGATTTGGGCGCCGGCTTGCGCGTGGTGGCGGAAGCAGAGGATGGCATCATCGAGGCTCTGGAAGCGCCAGATCATCCCTGGCTGATCGCAGTGCAGTGGCATCCCGAGGTGACGGCGGAGCGTGACAAGAGCCAGCAGGCGCTGTTCGACGGCTTGGTGGCCAAAGCGCGCGAGCAGCGGCAGGAGAGGGTGCTCGGCTAGGCGACGGTCCGCCGCTACTCGACCGTGAGACTGTCGATTGCGAGCACTCTTTCGAACCGCGTGTCGCTGCTGATTATTACGCCGGGTACGCTGGCGAGAGTCTCGTAATTGTAGAGAATCAAATTCAATTGATAGTCCCCCGGCTGCAATGGTGAAAGGTCAATGCGGTAATGAACAAGGGATTCGGCCCCAAGGGTGAAGTCCTGATTATAGATTCTGCTGTCGGGGGCGTCGAAGAATTGTATTGAAATCGAGCGACTCTCCACCGGTAGTTGTTCCCACAGGAAATAAATATCGAGGACCGCGCCGCGCGGCGCCGCAATCACATTTCCCAGCCGGGCATCATTGTCGTATCGGACCGCAAGTGAATCAGCGGCGGACACAAGCGCACAAGGGAAGTCGGCATGCAGGTATAGTTTGACAACAGCGCTGCCAGATTCAGCCAAGACGCCGCAGGGCGCAAAGCTTTGCGCGACCCAGTCTTCATAACGATCCGCGATAGTCTGATCGATATAACGTGGATCATACGCGATTAAAACAATTTCCTTCGCTGCCATTGCCGACTCATGATCGATTAACGGCAGGCGGGGGCTCGACGCACGCTGGCCGACGAGTTCTTCTGAATGGAGAGGCACAAGCTTGGCAGCGCCTTGATCCAGAGCCGAATAATAATCGAAGAGTTGTCCATCGGTCATCTCATATGAGTGAATGCTCAAGACCGATACGTGACTTTCTGGCAAGGCGGGACCGGTTCCATAAAGCGCGGCAAGATTATGCTGCGCTCCCGTATTCAAGATGGCCGTGCTGCCGCAATTGAGATGCAGATCGTCGACCCGGTAGATTGATACGGAATCATCTTCGTAGGCGGCTGGCAGATAGAGCAGCGTCTTGGCTTCGGCCGCAACACTGCGCCAGTAGCGATGCAAAATGATATGCGTGAAGCCGTCAGAAAGCAGTTGATTTTGGGCGGCAATGAATTTGTCGCGATTGCCGGGCAAGCAGGTGACAGCGCCAGAGTTATTCCAGCCGCTGAGTATGAAATTGCTGTTGATGTAATCGAAAGCAGTCGCGGGCGTTCGCGTCGGACGGCCGGCAACATGAGGATAGCCGTTATAGGTTTGGTAGAAGCCGTAGACCTTCTGTTGCTGCGTACCAAAGGGCAGGTTTATCAGATTGATGGATTCTTGGTCCGGCTCTTGGCGCAGCCATGCTATGTAATCCAGCCGTTCCTCCGGGAATACAGCCGGCGTCTGCGGCTGATAGTATTCATAAGCCGTGGCGCCGGTCAAAACCAGAATGACAATCAGCCGACGTTTTGACGGAAGAGCCTGTGTGACTGCCGCTAACCCAAAACAGGCGAGAACTGCGAATGGGAAAAGCGTTCCAGCATGGAAGTTATCCACTGCCCAAAACGGTTTGAAGAGATGAGGAAAAGCTTCAGAAAGGAAACGCTTGGGAAGAACGATATTCGGGTAATCTATGCCATTGAATGTTAGATTGGAGCCGAGACGTAGGGTCAGAAAGACGAGCGCCATCAACAACCAGGGCAGCAAGCGTCGGCGTCTTTTATTGCGGATGAAGGCCATTGCCGCCAGTAACAGCGGAATGTGACCGAGAAAGACCACGTTGAGCCACCGGGTGTCAATCTCGTTCACGGGTAGAAGAAAGGCTAGAATCGGTTGAATGACGGGATGACGGGTGTTTACAAAATAGCCCATCAAGTCCTTGCCAGCTTCCCTGTCACCCGCTTTGGAAAGCGCGCTGGAGATCCCCTGCGGGTCGACGAGCATCGGGTAGAAACGCAAAGCGAGGAACGCGCCGATGATCAGCAACATGACAATTGTATGCAACCAGAAGAGGCCTTCGTTCCTGCGCCGAAATGCAAAGTAAAGCAAAAAACCTAGCAATAGAATTAAGAGGCAGACGAGCGTATACATCCCAATGAAGGCTGTTGCGCCAATTGACAGGCCGGCAAATAGCAGCGGTTTCAAGCGTGCTTCAAGCAGTCCCCGATGCAGGAAATAGAGCGACAATGGGATGGTTGCGATAAAGGCGATATTGGGATGCGCCGGGCGCGATAGTATGAAGGCGCCCGTGCCAAAGACCACCGCGCCGAATAGCGCGATCCATTTATCGCGAAACAGGTAATGCAGGTAGATGTATCCGGCTGCGGCTGTGACGAAGGAAAGCAGCAAGAATGTCAAATTAAAGGCGTTTGACGCCGGCATAATCGTCTGCAATCCGGCGAAGAGGAGCATATGCGGCAGGCTAAAGTTGTGGAACGCAAGCGACACGCCGGTCGGATGAAATAGCAGGTCCGTGTAGTAGAAATCGGCCTGTCCGCTAATCAGCAGCTTGAAGTACCAGGCATCCCAGAAGAGCATGTTTGAATCTACGTTTTGCTGCGCCAGCCAGAAGCTATCCGAGTTAAAGACTTGATCTAAGACGGGCCAGGTCATCAAGATGATGATCAGCGGCAACATGACGAAGAAATGCAGGTGATTCCGCAGTGCGCCAGCCAGCGTATTCAAGTGCACCGATAGCATCCTTTTCCAGGCGTGATAGAGAATTCTGCTTGGCGGCTCAAAGAATTTTACAGGTGGGCGGCATGTGTCGCCAGCGGGCGGCTGGTCAACCTAGAAAGGCAAAGCCTATGCCGATGTCAGCCATCTTACGGCGTCCTTGGCAAAATAGCTGACAATCATATCGGCGCCGGCGCGTTTGATGCAGGTGAGGTGCTCCAGCGCGGTAGCTTTCAGATCCAGCCAGCCTTGCAAGGAAGCTGCGTGGATCATGGCAAACTCCCCGCTGACTTGGTAGGCCGCCAGCGGCAAGTCGGTAATTCGGCGAGCCTCGGACAGAATGTCGAGGCTGGGCAGCGCCGGTTTGACCAACAGCATATCGGCCCCTTGCTCGACATCCAGCGCGATTTCCCGCATCGCCTCGCGCCGATTCGCGGGATCGAGTTGATATTGCTTGCGGTCGCCGAAGCTCGGCGGGCTTTCAGCGGCATCGCGGAAGGGACTGTACAAGATGCTGGCCAGTTTGGTGGCATAGCTCATTATCGCCACATGTGAATGGCCGTCGGCATCCAGCGCCGCCCGAATCGCAGCGACCATGCCATCGACCATGCCGGAGGGCGCGATGATGTCGGCGCCGGCGCGAGCGTGGGCGGCTGACGCGCGGCCGAGCAGCTCCAGCGTCGGGTCGTTCAGCAGATAGCCGATGGGCAGATTGGGATCAAAGTAGGGGCTACCCGGCGAGTTGACTATGCCACAATGACCGTGGTCGGTGTATTCGCAAAAGCACATGTCGGAGATGACGACGAGATTCGGCGCGGCTTGTTTAATGACGCGAATGGCCTGCGGGATGATGCCGCTGTCGTTGTAATTGTCGCTGCCGCGCGCGTCCTTTTGCGCCGGGATGCCGAAGAGGATTACGGCCCGTATGCCCAGGGCGGCGATGGACTGAATTTCGGCGGGCAAGCGGTCGAGAGTCCACTGGAATTGCCCGGGCATGGAGTCGATTGGAATCTGCATATCGACGCCATGACGGATGAATAGCGGATATATGAAATCAGCCGGTCCTAGCGCTGTCTCACGGACCATGTCGCGTATAGCGGCAGAAAGCCGCAGCCGCCGCGGACGCGCTTGCGGCCGCAACGCTGATACGAGCTCTGCTTTATTCGTCTCTAGCGATAATTCTGCCATAGCGGACGCGCTGCTTCACCTCAGCCTTATGCTACCAGGATTCCCAATGCGCGACATCGTCTATGAGGCGGCGGCCGCCCGCTTGCAGAGGTTGGCTCGCGCCGTCGGCATCGGCGGGGTAGCCGAAGGAGATCACCAGCCGCGTCTGATAGTCAGCCGGAATGCCCAGCAGGACGCGCGCCTTGTCCGGTTGGTAGATCGTGCCCAGGCAGGAGCCGACGCCGATCTCTGTACCGGCCAGTTGCATGTAGGCCGCGCTCTGGCCGGCATCAAAGAAATGCCACAATGTACGTTCGTTTTGCGTGGGCACGACGATCACGACGCAAAGCGCGGCGCCGGCGACATGCCCCATGCCCGCGCCCAGCTCGGCCAATTGCGCCAAACGCGCCTTGTCTTGCACGGCGATGAAGTGCCAGGGCTGGCTGTTCTTGGAACTCTGCGAACGCCGGCCGGCATTTAGAATGCGGTCGATGTGGGCGGGCTGCAGCGGCTCGTCGCGAAAACTACGGATGGCGCGTTTACTCTGGATGGCATCCCAAACATGCATAATTGTCCTCATTCCGGCTTAATCAGTCGGCACGACGCTCGCGCAGGCGGCTAGTCGTCTAGTTTGGTGGTCGTAACAGGCATGGCTGCGAGCAATGTGCCATAAGATTGCATTTCGTTGCGCAGCATGTCGTTGATTTCGGCCTCGTAGACCATCTGCGCTTCGACATCGGCTTCCATGGCGAATTCTATCATAACCTCGGCGACCGAATTCTTTACCGTACGTTTGATCAAATCCTCCAGCTCACTTACCGTTAGCTCAGCGATGGCTCGTTTGTCCATATCACCTGGGCGGATCAGTCGCGCCGCTTCTGATTGACCCAGCTCCTTTCGTCTGCGGATACTTTGATTGTAGCCCCGATTAGGCGCTTTCGCCTTTGCAGTCAGGAATTTTTACACGCTTCTGACAATTGGCGCTCTGTTCGCTCACTGTCATATACGGCGTGACAGAGCAAAAGGCGCAGAGGTGGCCTGTACGCTGTCACAGCGCGGCAAGAGCTCGGCCCGGCCTGCGGGCTTGCCGAATGCAGCGGTCTGTGTGACACTGCGCGCTGAGAGACGAAGCTGCAACGGAGCGGGAAGTGTCGCTGCTATTGGCCGGCATCATTATGTTTGGCGGCAGCATTGTGCAAGGCACGATCGGCTTCGCGCTGGGCATGATCGCGGTGCCGCTGCTGGTGGAGGCGGGCTTCAGCTTGTCGCAGTCGGTCGCGCTGACCACCCTGGCGATCGGCATTCAAGTGCTCTTCGGGGCCTGGAAGCTGCGGGCGCATATCCCCTGGAGTGAAGTCAGGCTGGCGGCCATCGTACGCTACCTGACCGTACCGATTGGCGTATTGCTGCTGCTATCCGTCGAGAGCATGGATACGGACAGTGTCAAGCGCTTAGTAGGGTTGGGTGTTCTGCTCGGTGTGCTGCTGCGGATATTCGCGCGCAGCGAGACCGTCCGCGAATTGCCGAAAGCGGTCTCGGCGGGTGTATTCGGCCTCAGCGGCATACTGCAAGGCTTGGTGGCGATGGGCGGTCCGCCGCTGGTGTTGTGGATGACCACGCGCGACTTTCGGGCGAATCAGGCGCGGGCTTTCACCATGACGCTTTTCTTGCTTAACGCGCCGCTGCAAGTCCTGCTGCTGCTATTTCTATCCCAAACGATGACTGTAGACGTGCTCTTGATGGCGCTGATTCTGACGCCGCTCATCTATTTGGGCACTTTGATCGGCGTGCGCATCGGCGACCGATTTTCCAAGCAGCTGCTCAATCGAGTGGCCTTGATCGTTTTGGCGGTAATCGCGACAAACGCCATCCTGTAAGGCTTGTCTGCTACTCAAATACCGATGACGATACTGTTTCTTCGGGTGGGCGCCGCGCTTTTAGGGATTCACGACACTTTTGCCACCGAGGACACAGAGAAAATATGAGTGCACAGAGAGGGATTCCGGGAAATACGGCGGTTAATCGAGTCAAGGATGCTCCACACGTTCGCCGATTCTGTCTGTCGACTAAGAATGATGCCTTCCCTCTGTGTACTCTATCAAACTCGGTGTACTCGGTGGCAAAGATGTCGAGTATTCGCCTAAGCCGAGCGAGCGGCAACTGAGTCACAGTACCGGACAAGCCTTGTAGAGAGGACCACTTAGCCATGAGTGAGCGAGAGGCGCTGTCATTCAGCCGCGAAGAGATGCGCGCGTTCGGCTATCAGGTCATTGACCGGCTCATTGACTACTACGACGCGCGCGCCGAGCGACCGGTGGCGGGGGCCTTGGATCATGAGGCGCTGGATGCCATATTGCGCGAGCCTCTGCCGCGAAGGGGCCAACCCTGGCGCGAGGTCTTGGAGCAATTTGAAGCGCAAGTGGTCGCGCCCACCAATCATGTCGATCATCCGCGCTTTTTCGCTTATATCCCGTTGGCCAACAATTTCGCTGGCGTGATGGCCGATACGCTGGCCGCCGGCTACAACATCTTTAACGCGGTCTGGCTGCAAGGCGCGGGCGCGGCTCAAGTTGAGCGTCTGACTGTCGACTGGCTGCGGCAGATCTTCGGCTTTCCGCCCGAAGCAGGCGGCACTTTCGTCAGTGGCGGATCGGTGGCCAATCTGACAGCGCTGGCGGTAGCGCGTCAGGCGCGTCTGCAAGGCGATATGCATGGCGCCGTCGCCTACTGTTCCGATCAGATTCACTTCGCTATCTCGCGGGGCTTAAGAATCCTGGGATTCGCGCCGGATCAGCTGCGCAAGATAACTAGCGACGAGCGTTATCGACTGTCGCTGCCGCGATTGCGGACGGCAATAGCTGAGGATCGCGCGGCCGGGCGCAAGCCCTTCTTAGTCATCGCGTCGGCGGGCACGACCAATACCGGCGCAGTAGATCCCCTGGACGAACTGGCCGATTTCTGCCAGAGCGAAGAACTATGGCTGCACGTCGATGGCGCTTATGGCGCGCCGGCTATGTTGACCGAGCGTGGCGCGCGGGCGCTGCATGGGCTGCAGCGGGTCGATTCGCTGGCCCTGGACGCGCATAAGTGGCTGTTTCAGCCGATTGAATGCGGCGTCGTGCTGGTGCGGGAGCGGCGCTGGCTGAGCGAGACCTTCAAGGAGCAGCCTGAGTATTTGAAGGATGTCGAACAAGACGGCGACGAGATTAACTTCATGTATCAGGGCGTACAGCTCACGCGGCAGTTTCGCGCGCTAAAGTTGTGGATGAGCTTCAAGGTTTTTGGTTTGGACGCCATCAGCCTGGCCATCGACGCAGGCTTCGAAAACGCCGAACTGGCTGAGGCGCTGCTGCGTCAAGCGGGCTGCTGGGAGATTGTGACGCCGGCGCAGATGGCGATTGTCACCTTCCGTTACCAGCCGTCCGGCGGCGATGAGGAGTTGGCGAATCGCGTGACGCATGACCTGGTTGGCCGGCTGCTGGAAGACGGCTTTGCCTTCGCTTCGGGCACGCAGCTGGGCGGCAGACCGGTCATGCGCATGTGCTGCAACAATCCGCGCACAACGCCGCAGGACTTGCAAGCGACTATCAGCCTTATGAGCGAGTTAGCAGCGAAATTGGTACTGATATATTAGTATTACTTGAATGCCGAGCACCTTATTCGAAAGGACTATTCATGCGGAGCGCCAACCCTCGTGACCAACTAAAGCTTAGCGCTAATGAAATGCGTGAAATGGGTTACCGCATCATCGACATGCTGGTGGATTATACCGGGGCCCAAGCCCAATTTCCGGTGACGCGAGCGCTGGATCACGCCACCTTCGATGAAATCCTGGAGGAGCCGCTGCCAGAAGACGGTTCGGATTGGCGCGACGTATTGGAACAGTTCGAGCGCCAGGTGCTGACGACAATAGACCACCTGGATCATCCGCGCTTCTTCGCTTATATCCCGTCGTCCAGCAACTTCGTCGGCGCCATGGCCGACACGCTGGCTTCCGGCTACAACATCTTTAACGCCTTGTATCCACTAGGGACGGGCGCGGCGGTAGTTGAAAGCGCGACGATAAACTGGCTGCGCAATCTCTGCGGTATGCCGGAAGAAGCGGGCGGCTTGTTCGTCAGCGGCGGCTCAGTCGCGAATCTTACGGGCTTGGCGGTGGCGCGGCAAATCCAGTTGGATGGCGATATGAGCGAGGCCGTCGTCTATTGCTCCGATCAGGCGCACTTTGTCATTTCACGCGGATTGCGCATCCTGGGTTTCGCGCCGGAGCAACTGCGCGAAATTCCATCCGACGCCGATTTCCGATTGCCGGTGGCAGAGCTTGAGCGAGCGATCGCGGAAGACCGGGCGGTAGGCAAGCGGCCCTTCTGCATCGCCGCCACAGCGGGCACGACCAATTCGGGCGCGGTGGACCCGCTGAATCAATTGGCCGATCTTTGCGAGCGCGAGGGCCTGTGGCTGCATGTCGATGGCGCTTATGGCGCGTCCGCCTGCTTGACGCAATATAGAAAACAGGCGCTGGCCGGCATGGAACGCGCGCATTCGCTGGCCTGGGACGCGCATAAATGGATGTTCCAACCGGTTGAGTGCAGCGCAATTCTGGTGCGCGATCGTCATTGGCTCAGCGATACCTTCAAGGATACGGCGCACTTCCTGTCTGATGCCGAGGCCCACAGCAAAGAAGAGGTCGGCCAAGAATTGAACTTTATGTATCAAGGCATTCAACTGACGCGTTATTTCCGCGCGCTAAAGTTCTGGATGAGCTTAAAAGTATTTGGCCTGTCAGCCGTGAGACAGGCGATTGAACGCGGCTTCGAACTGGCTGAATTGGCCGAATCGCTGCTGCGAGACGCGGGCCGCTGGACGATTGTGACGCCGGCGCAGATGGCGATTGTGACCTTCCAGTACCAGCCGGCTGATGGCGATAAAGCATTGGCGAACCGCGTGACGGATGAGCTGCAGGGCGCCATGGCCGCGAATGGATTCGCCTTCGCTTCGACCACGCAGCTGAAGGGCGAGACGGTCATGCGCCTGGTAACGAACAATCCGCGCACGACGCCCTCCGACCTGCGGCAGACTGTTCAGATCATGGGACGGCTGGCCGCGGATTTGGAAAGGCAGCTGCGAGAGACTCCTGCGGCAGCGGAATAATCAGTATTTGCCGCCACGATCTGTACAGACTGTACAGATTGCCCTTCCTTGTTACAATACGCGCGCCTTTGTACCGGGCAAATCTTGATTCCCGTTTAATCTGAGGACTAGCCCTTGGACATTGAATTCCTGGCGTTTTCCCTCGCCAGTTTCCTCTTCATCGCCCTGGCGGCATTTCAGATCGGGAAGCTGGCCACTCGTTTCCACCTGCCGCTGATCACAGGTTATCTGGTGGCCGGGATCATGGCCGGTCCTTTCATCTTTCGCTTCATCGAGAGCATGAATGTCGAGGCATTGCGCTTCCTGGACGAGACGGCGCTGGCTTTCATCGCCTTCGCGGCGGGCAGCGAGATGGCGCTGGATGAATTGCGCGGTCGCTATCGCAGCATCGGCTGGAATACGCTGACGCAAATTGTAGCGGTGTACATCTTGTGCGGCGCGGCGATCCTGCTGCTGGCGGATCACATCCCATTCATGCGCGATTTGCCAACGGCCGGCCGTATCGCGGCGGCGCTGCTTGGGGGGACAATACTAGCGGCGCGTTCGCCCTCGTCGGCTATCGCCATCATCAACGAGATGCGGGCGCGCGGGCCCTTCACCAAGACGGTGCTGGGCGTAACCCTGGTCAAGGATGTGCTGATCGTGGTGCTTTTCGCCATGAGTACGTCTATCGCGGCGACCTTGCTGACGGGCCGGCAATTCGACATCGGTTTCATCGTCCTGGTCTCATTTGAGGTGCTGGCGTCGATCGGCTTGGGAGTCGCGGTGGCGCAGTTGATGGCGTTAATCTTGCGCAATCATTGGGAAGACTGGCTGAAGATTCCGCTGCTGCTGCTTATCGGCTACTTGATGTTCTTTCTATCGGGTGAATTAAGGCATTGGAGCCACAGCCACCTGCCGGTCGAGCTGCTGTTTGAGCCGCTGCTGATATGTATGGTGGCCAGCTTCTGGCTGACGAACCGCAGTCCCTATCGCACGGAATTGCGCCATTTGCTGCATCAAGTGGAGATGCCGATCTTCGTCATCTTCTTCACGCTGATCGGCGGCGCGCTGGATATCGGCATCGTGATGGCGCTGCTGCCGATCACCATCGCGATATTCGCGGCGCGCTTGCTGGCGCTCTTCGTTGGCGGCTACCTGGGCGGCTTGGTCGCCGGCGATCCGGCGCAATTTAACCGGCTGACCTGGATGGCTTATATCACCCAGGCCGGCGTCGGCTTGGGCTTGGCCAAAGAGGTAGCGAACGAGTTTCCGCTGCTGGGCAATGACTTTGCGACGCTGATGGTGGCGGTGATCGTCATCAGTCAGCTCACCGGTCCGCCCTTCTTCAAGTTCGCCATTCGGCTGGTGGGCGAATCGCATTTGCCCAAGGACATTCAGCCGGACGAGATATTGGATGTAGTGATCGTCGGCATCGAAAGCCAATCGCGGCAGTTGGCTGAGCGGCTGCTGGCGCATGGCTGGCGCGTCAAGCTGGTGGATGTCGATCAGTCGCACGTCTCAACCGCGCCGTCCAGCGACGGGGTCAGGCATGAGTTCTGGCTGCCGGAAGTTTCGGCGGCTGAGATCGGCAAGATCATCGAACCCAAGACCGAGGTAGCGGTCACGCTGCTGCAGGACGATGCCGAGAGTTTGAAGCTCTGCCAGATATTCTACGAAGACTTCGGCATCACGCGGCAGATCGCCCGGCTGAATACCTATAATCTGCTGGAGGACTTCCGCGAATTGGGCGTGCATGTGCTCGACCCGGCCAACGCCATGGTGCACCTGCTGGATCACTTCGTGCGCGCGCCTCAGCTGGCGGCAATTGTCTTTGAGGACGACCCCGATCACGATGTGATTCAGGTGACAATCACCGATCCGGGCATCGACGGCTTGCATCTGCGCGAGCTGATCTTGCCCGATGATGTCCTGGTGATGGCTATTGTGCGGCGCGGGCACTCAATTGTGCCGCATGGCTATACCAACTTGCATCTCGAAGACGAGCTGACGCTGATCGGGCCGACGAGCCATCTGGAAGAGGTGGCGCTGAAACTGGGATTTTAGCGCAACACATCGGCGGATCCTGCTGCGTAAGATGTTGGGTCGTCTTAGCTTCAAGTGTACATGGAATATTCAGACCAAATTAGGAAGCCAACCATGACGAAATTACCGGTGGCGATTATCGGTGGCGGGCCGGTCGGCTTGGCCGCGGCGGCGCATCTGCTGGAGCGCGGCGAACGACCTCTCCTGTTTGAAGCCGGCAGCACCGTTGGCGCGAGTGTGCTCGAATGGGGTCAAGTGCGCATGTTCTCGCCTTGGGAGTTTAACGTGGACGAGGCGTCCCTGCGGCTGCTGAACGGCAGCGGCTGGGAGATGCCGTCCGCCGATGAACTGCCCACTGGCGGCGAATTGGTCGCGCGTTATCTGCGGCCGCTGGCAGAACTACCGGCCATGCGTAAAGTGATAAACACTGGCGCGCGCGTCGCGGGCATCAGTCGGCGCCGGCTCGACAAAGTGAAGGAACACGGCCGCGAGCAGGCGCCATTTCAACTGCATATCGAGTACGACGACGGCGGCGAAGCTCTGGTTGAGGCGCGCGCCGTTATCGACGCATCCGGTACCTGGCGCCAGCTGAACCCCATGGGCGCCAACGGCATGCCCGCCATCGGCGAATCTGCTTTGCGCGATCGCATCGCCTATGGGCTGCCGGACGTCAAGGGGCGCGAGCGGGGGCGATATGCCGGGCGACGCGTCATGGTCGTCGGCAGCGGGCACTCGGCCATCAACGTGCTGCTGGACTTGATCGATCTGCGGGGCGACTATCCGGAGACCGAGATTGTTTGGGTAATGCGCGGCGGCAACTTGCAGAAGGTGTATGGCGGCGGGGAAGCCGATGCCCTGGCGGCGCGGGGTCTGCTGGGGCTGCGCATCAAGGCGGCGGTTGATGCGGGCGCGTTGCAAGTCGTGGCGCCCTTCTCCATTACTGAAGTAGCGGCCGCGGACGCCGGGCTTTGTATCCGTGGCGAGGCGAATGGCGCCATGAGCGGCTATTACGCCGACGAGCTGATTGTTTGCACCGGGGCGCGGCCCGACCTGGAAATGCTGCGCGAATTGCGGCTGGATCTGGACCCGGCGGTGGAAGCCACCCGCAGCCTTGCGCCGCTGATCGATCCCAATCTGCACAGCTGCGGCACGGTGCGGCCGCATGGCGAGGCTGAGCTGCGGCAGCCGGAGAAAGACTTCTACATCATCGGCATGAAAAGTTACGGGCGGGCGCCCACATTTCTGATGGCGACCGGCTATGAGCAGGCGCGCTCGGTCGTGGCGGCGCTCTGCGGCGATTGGGAAGCGGCGCGCGATGTGCGGCTGAATCTGCCCGAGACGGGCGTATGCGTCACGGAATTCGCCGACGACGCGGGATTCTGTTGCGCCCCCGAATCAGCGCCTCAACCGGCCCTGCTCGCTCTGGGCGAGATAACGATCGCGAATGGCGAGTTCGACGGGCAACGCGTCCAGTTAGAACCCTGCTGCTGAGCCTGGCGCTCGCTTGCGTCGTCCGCCGACGGCGACTATCATCACCAACAAGCGAATAATGAGGGAAGGGGCGCGTCATGGCACACCCTATGGTGCAGCAGTTGCGCTTCACGCGCGGCGAATTCTTGCGCTGTCTGGACGGCTTGAGCCTGCCGGACGCTTATGTGCGGCATGGTCAGATGAATTGCATCAGTTGGATCATCGGGCATTTGGCGGCGCATGAGAATCAGGTCTTCGTGTTTCTGGCGCAGGGCAAGGTGATTCTGCCTGATTTACGCAAGGTCTGCGGCTTCGGCAGCCCGCCCTCGGCGCCCAAGCTGGACGATATGTGGGCCGCCTTTCACGAGGTCACCGCCAATGCCGACCGATTTCTGGATCCCTTGACGACCGAGGCGCTGCAAGAGCGTTTCACCTGGAAGGGCGAGCCGCTGGAAGAAACCATCGGCACCATGTTGCACCGCACCATCTACCACTACTGGTTTCACCTAGGCGAGGCGCACGCCATCCGGCAAATGCTGGGGCAGCGCAACCTGCCGCAATTCGTCGGCAATATGGCGGGCTCGCCCTACCTGCCTCACTAGTCTGATCGCATGAGCGGACGAGCGCGCATCGGCATCACAACCAGTTACGCAGACGGCCTACAGTCGCTGGATGCGCGCTACGCGCAGGCGGTGGAAGCGGCTGGCGGCATCCCGATCATTGCGCCCGTATTCCAGCGTGATGATACGGCGCGAGCATTTGCCGCAATGCTGGACGGCTTGATCATCACCGGCGGTCCCGGCATCACACGTGGCTTGATCGGGGCGCTGCCGCCCGACTTGCCGGCTGTGGACGCGAGACGAGACCGCAGCGACGCCCTAATCTTCCAGGCGATGGCGGATCGCCCCTTCCTGGGCATTTGCTACGGCATGCAATTCGCCAATGCGCTGGCCGGCGGCACAATTTTCGGCGATGTGCAGGCGCAGGCGAAAGCGGATGCGCATAGCGCTGAGCGCGGCGCAAGCGAGCACGAGATTCGCGTTGCGCCGGACAGCCGCTTGGGAGCGATCTTTGGCGCGGGGCAACTGAGTACCAATACCCACCATGTTCAAGCGCTGGCGGAATTGGGCGCTGGCTTGCAGGTCAGCGCGCGGGCTGCGGACGGCGTGATCGAGGCGATCGAATCGGCCGACGAGCGCGTCATCGGCGTGCAATTTCACCCCGAGCGCATGCTGGATCGGGCGTTGCCGCTCTTTGAAGATTTGGTAGCTCGCGCCAGCCGCTAGAACCAACCGATGAGCCGCGTCAGCCAAGTGTCCTTAATATAGCCGTGCTGTTGATACCATTCGAAGGTATCGCGCAGGCTGGACTCGATATCGATTTGCGGCGCGCCTAATTCGCGCTGGGCTTTGCCGGCGTCGACATAGACATGGGCGCTGCCGAGCCGCGTCTGATTGGCGTCCATCGGCGTCTGAATGCCAAGACCGCGCAGCAAGTCGATGAACCGCGCCGTCGGCTCCAGCAGCCAGTCCGGCGTGGAGATCAGCGGCGGGCGCACCCCGCAGGCGGCGGCGATCATCCCAAAAAACTCCGGGTAGGTCACATTGGCCCGGCTGAGAATATAGCGTTCGCCCGGCTTGCCGCGCTCGATGGCGGCCAGGTGGGCGCGCGCCACATCACGCACGTCAATGACCGCCAGACCGCCGGAAGACATGGGCAAGAGCCACTGAAAACGGGCTGTTTCGATGATGAAACTGCCGGAGATGGCGTTGAGGTCGCCGGGGCCGATGATGACGGCAGGATTGAGCGTCACCACATCCAGGCCGCCGGCGACGAACTCGGCGACGATTGCTTCCGCTTTGAGCTTGGTGTAGGCGTACCAGAAGCGCTCGGGCGGCAGGCTGAAATTGTCCGTTTCGTCAGCGCATTGGGCGCCGGGCCGGATACCAATTGTGGAGGCGCTGCTGGTGAAGACGACGCGGCGAACGGCGGCGGCTTTGGCGGCTGATAGCAGATTGCGCGTGCCCTCGACATTGACCCGCCAGAGCGCATCGCGGTCATCGTCTTTCCAGTAGTCGGCTTTGGCGGCGACATGAAAGACCAGCTCGCAGCCGGCGCAGGCGCGTTCAAGCAGCGCGACGTCGTCCAGGGTGCCGGGGACCGCCTCCAATTCCAAATCAGCCAGTTGGCTCAGTTTCTTTTCCGAGCGATAGAGTGCGCGGACACTGTGCCCGGCTTCAATGAGCTGCCGTGCCAGATGCGAGCCGACGAATCCGGTAGCGCCGGTGACTAGTGCTTTCATAGGCGTATCTTGCCACAATCGCAGATGAGCCACAACACGTGTATATGAGGACACTGGCGCATCCACCGCCTAACTGTACAGAGGGCGGCCCACCGGGTCATCCTTACAAGGCTTGTCCGATACTCGAAACCCAATGTCGATGCGCTTGGACGCAATATGCCGGGGCAGACGCCGCGCTTATGCGGATTTCCGACAATCTTGCCACCGAGGGCACAGAGTGGGATGCCGGGAACTATGGTGGTTGGTCGAGTCAACGATGACTCCGGAACGATGCCGAATTTGGTGTTGATTTAACAGAATACCTGTCCTCTGTGTACTCTATCAAACTCGGTGTCCTCGGTGGCAAAGGAGTCTAACCACGCCAATTCCGAAAGCCCGGCGTCTAGAGCGCGATCAAGCCAAGTTGTGTGGCGCGGACGACGGCTTCGGTGCGGCTCTGCGCATCCAGCTTGCTCATGATGGCGTTGACGTGAAACTTGACGGTATGCTGCGTGATGCCCAGCTCCAGAGCGATGGCGCGGTTGGTCAGGCCGCGCGCCAGCTGCTGCAAGACCTCCTGCTCGCGCGCGGTCATTGGGCTGAGCAATGGGTCTTTGGTCGAGTGACCGGGCGTATCCAGGAGCGCGGATAGTTGCGGCTCAATGACGGACAGGCCAGCCCCCAACGCATCCAGCGCCGCGACGATGGTATCGGGACTGCTCTCTCGCAGCAGCAGCGCGAATTGCGGGAAAACGCGCAAGGTATGCAGCAGCGCGGCCAGCGACGGGAAATCGTCTTCGCTGGCAATCGCCAGGATGGGCAGGTCGCTTTCAATCTGGTTGAGACGCCCGCGCATGAGGCTGCTGTCCCAGCCCAAATCAATCACGAGCGCATCGGGCTGAGAGCGGTCGATATCAGCTTGCAGGTCAGCGCCGTCGACCTGCGCCAGCACCGAGCAGCCGCGCTCCTCAAGCAGCGCCGTCAAACCTGCGCGCGCGAGCAGATTATCCGCGACGACCAGCAATTGCGCTTCCGCGTCGAGTCGCTTTGGATCTACCATGAGGAGAAGCCTGCAGGAGCCACCACTGCACTATACCTTAGGTTTAGCGCGACGTTGCCAATCTTGTTATAATGGCGCGAATCTTGAGAAAAAGAGCATGCCCGTTCCCGACTTCCGCCGCCGCCCGGCATAGTGGATGAAGGAGGCCCGATATGGATAACGCACGAGTTATGACGCGAGATAGTCATGTAGTCAACGCGCTGGATTTGCTGAGCGCGGTATTCGCTGATTATCCGGGTCGCGATTTTGCCATCCGGCTGTGGGACGGGACGATCTGGGAACCGCGCGGCAGCAACGAGCATCACTTTACCATTGTGCTGAACGGCCCCTCGGCGCTGCGGCGAATGTTCTTTCCGCCGACCGAGCGCAAACTGGGCGAAGCCTATATGTTCGGCGACTTCGAAATCGAAGGCGAATTGTACGCGGCGATCGATTTGGCGCGTTATCTGTGGGAAGGCTGGACCTTGTCGGATACGCTGCGTTTCGCGCCCAAGCTGCTGCGCCTGCCCTCGCGCGATCCGGGCAGCAACAATCAGATCGCCCATCTTTCGGGCGCCAAGCACTCGGTCACGCGCGATATGCAGGCGATCCAATACCACTACGATGTCTCCAACGAGTTTTATCAGTTATGGCTCGATGAAAGGATGGTCTATTCCTGCGCCTATTTCCAGGATCCCGCCGAAAGCATTGACGATGCGCAGGCGCGCAAGCTGGACTATATCTGTCGCAAGCTGCGGCTGCGGCCGGGCGACCGCCTACTGGATATCGGCTGCGGCTGGGGCGCGCTGATCATGCACGCAGCCGAGCACTACGGCGTCGAAGCCCTGGGCATCACGCTGGCGGAGAAGCAGCTGGCGCTGGCCAATGAGCGCATTGAGGCGGCCGGCTTATCGGGACGTTGCCGGGCGGAGTTGCTGGATTACCGCAACGTTGACGACAGCCAGCCCTTCGACAAGATCGTCAGCGTGGGCATGGTGGAGCACGTCGGGCGCGAAAATCTGGGGATATACTTCGACAAAGCCTATAGCCTGCTGAAGACGGGCGGCGTCTTCCTCAACCACGGCATCACGCTGTATCAAGCGCCGCGGGTGGCGCAGTATCAGGCCGAGGACTCGTTTGTGCAACAGTATATCTTCCCCGACGGCGACAGCCAGCATATCGCTTATGTGCTGGATGTGGCGGCCAAGTCTGGCTTCGAGGTGCGCGATGTGGAGAGCCTGCGCGAACATTACGCGCTGACGCTGAAGCATTGGCTGAAGCGCTACGAAGCGCATGAAGACACGATACTGGATATGCTGGGTCCGGTGGGCTATCGGCGCTGGCGGATTTACCTGGCCGGGGCGCGCTGGAGCTTCGAATCGGGCTACAATTCGATTCACCAGGCGCTGCTCTACAAGTCGCGCCAAGGGAAAGGCGCGTCTGGAGATCTGCCGCTCAATCGCGATGACTGGTATGTGGGCTAGACCACTGGAACTGTGCAACACAACTGATACATCAAGCGCGACACCAAATGGATGTGGCATTAGCGGGCGACCTGATAGGTCGCCCCTACGAATTCTCATAACTTAGGCCTACGCAGGGAATCGACCAAAACCCCCTGCCGTTCGCGAAATCAAACGAGACGCGGCTGCAACTCCGCCAGGAAAACTTCGCTTATTTCCAGCTCGCGGGGTTCGCGGTCGATGAAGAAACTGACACGCTGGTAGCCGGCGTCCTGCAACATTGCGAGCGCTTTGTCGAAGTCGGCGCCGACGCGATGGGCATCGTGCGAATCTGAGCCGAGTACGACGGGAATCCCCCGCAGCGCCATCTCCTCAAGGATTTCCGTTCCGGGATTTATCTCGGGATAGGGCTTGTTTAGACCACTGGTATTCAATTCCATAGCCGTGCCAGAGCGGGCGATGCGGTCGAGCGCATGGCGGATAGTGTACATGTGTTCAGCCACCTGATACTGCTTGGGGTGCACGATTTTGACGATGTCGGGATGGCTGAGGCAATCGAATAGTCCGCTCTCGGCGGCGTCAACCAGACTCTCGAAATAGCTCTTTTCGTATTCCAGGCGCGTCGATCCTTTGAGATACATCGCCTGGTATTCGTCAGTCTGCGGATGCACCGAGCCGAGGATGTAGCTGAAATCGGCGCGGCTGTGCAGGTCATCCAGCCAGCTCTCCATGCCGGGGAAGTAGTCGCTCTCCATGCCCAGGCGGACATCAACGCGCCCGGCGAACTGATCGCGCAGCTCGGCCACCATGTCAAGATATTGCGGGAATTGCTTGAGCGTCATGCGCGCCACGGGGTTCCAGCCGTCGGGCATGGGGCTGTGGCAGGTGATGGTGATGCCGCGCAGTCCTACGCGCTCGGCCTGCTCGGCATAAGCGCTGAGCGGTCCGCGGGCGTGTTTGCACAGTGCCGTGTGCATGTGCGAGTCGTACATATTGCGATGGTAGGTCATGGGCTCTCCCGGCTGGGCAAAGACGCGGTCTATTGTGGTGTAGAAGCGGGGAGATGTCTATTGCGGGTTGGATGCCGGAAGATAGTTAAGTATCGGAGGCAAATCAGGCGAATTTATTGCCTTTTTCGCGATTGCAGCTCCAATGAACGACCTGGATGTTCTCTATACTGTCCGAGCCGCCAAGCGATATAGGGATGATGTGATCTGCCTCCACATGCTCGCCCAGATAAAGAGCTGTGTTGCACAATGGGCACGTGCTATCCTGCGACGCAATTAGATCCGTGATTTGGCCTTCGGAAAGTCGCAGTCGGCGTGAGGATTGAAGATGATCTACCTCTAGTCGGCTCACTTGCTCATAAAATGAATTTACTGCCTGTTCTTCATCTAAACCTTGCGTATCTCGTGCAAACAACATGAGTTGATGAATTCGACTTTTGATATCGGTTCTGTGAGACTTAATCATTGAGTGGCTGATTCTGCGCAGAGCAAACCAGAGGACATAAAACTGATGCAAGCTGCGAGGCTTGCTTGTGAACAATCCGGTCAATTCTTTACCAAGCCATTTATCAACGTCGCCATCAATGTCTCTATCTATTAGGAGGGTTCTTGTTTTGCGAATGAATGACTCGACAGACTTCAATGCCTTATCGAAGTCTAGGCGTATGCTGGAATCGCGACCCACTGATTCTAGCACCCTCGTAATGTCCTTTTTCGACTTTATTCTCGACGATATTTTGCCACCTCTTGCGTAAAACTCGAGAACGCCGTTTATCTCTTTCACGCTATTATCTTGATGCGCGAGGTACGCCAACGTTGTAAACAGGTTTTCGTTGTCCATGCGCTTATTGTCTACGCGCAAGTAAAACCACCGACCATGCGCCGAAGTCTTTTTCTTAATTTTTTGGATCGTAGCTCTGTCAATATAGGAATTCCACATTTCAAAAGTGTTTTCCTTTATCGGATATGGCTTATAATTTAGCCGAACAAACAGATCAACGGGATCGAACTGGGGATTGTCCTTTTCTCGAATGATGACCTGATGTAAAGTAAACAGCCAGAGTTTATCCTGCAAACGAGAATCCAATTCAAGAAATGGCTTGCCGTTTAACTCCGGCAAAATGTTTAGTCTGCGCAGTCTGAAACCTTCGTTTTTGCTTTGAGCCTGCTGCTCATTCTCGTCCATGTACTTAAGGTTCATATACCCTAATATGGACAGAATTCGCTGTTGACCGTCAACTACTTCTGTAACGCCATCGTTTCGTTCGTATACAAATATAGGCGGCAGATTTATTCCCAAAATCATACTCTCAATAATCGCCGATGCCTTTTGAACCGTAATGCGTTCATAGCGTTGATAAGACGGACGAACCAAGAATCGCTTGCGCAACATGAGACTTTTAAGGTCTTCCACAGTTATGGACTGCGGATCTGGCCTGCTAAGGCGGGGCAAAGCAGCATTTTCTCCGTCATATATGGGTTGAACGCTTCGAAAATCACTTCTACTTAATTTGCCCTTGTTATGAATATAGTCGTCAAGATTTACGTCGAAGTATTCCTCGAAAAACTGAGCTGTTTTTTCACGTCTCGCAATTGCGACATCCTTAAAATAGGCTCGATCTGAATCATAAATTGAGGGATTGTCCTTTATCCAATTGGTCAGTCGCGTGGCCACTTCATCACTTGAGATTAGACACGTGTCGATTCCTTCTTTCTCCAGAACTGCTAGCGACCAATAGAGAGCTTCATATAAGTATCTCGTTCTTGAGATTCTGAGTGTCGATAACTTCGGTCTAAGGCGTTCAAGGATTTGCACTCGCGACATGAATCCGCTATAAACTTCAGCGGGATATTGAGAGTTGCTCAATTTTTCGTAAAGTACTGACGCGGCCTGTCTTCCCATCTCGCGTTCGTAAAACCGGACTGGTACTTGATCGAGAACGATCAGTCTTCTGACTGATAACATGATCTCGTCCAAGAGACTTGGGTCAAACAGATCAAGCTTGATCTGTTTTCTTTGACTGGAAAATAAGCGGACTATCGTAGAATAAGCCTTATGATCGGACTTCAATTTGTCGCCAAAATACTGCGTAACGGGGTCATTGATATGCCGAGCCTTTTCAAATTCTGACTTTCGCAACGATGTGATACCAGAATTGTATCGTCTAAAGATCTCTTTCTTTATTAGATCCTCTTGCGTACTATTAACTTCACTCACTCCAACGATACTGAACTCGAAAACCCTCAGACTTGTATCAAGGAACGAATCAATCAGTGGTTGTTCAAGGTCTTCGAATCTTTTTCCCGCCAAGCGTTTCATCGACATAAGCCCACGATGCGAGAGCTCAAGGCCGTTATTCACAAATCGTTCTATTGTCTCGAATCGTTGCCTACCATCAATAACTTCTACACAGTCATCTGCTCGCTTGAAAACGATGAGGGGCGGGATCTCGATTCCTAACAGAATACTTTCGATTAAGAATGAGGCCTTTAGCTTGTCCCAGACGTAGTTGCGCTGATATTCAGGGTCGTGTTTGATTCGCCTACGCTGTCTAGCGTTAAAGAGGGACTGAATCTGTCGTAGCTGCGCTACAGGAGGATTCAGAAGACGAAAAACTGCTTGGAAGTCATTGTCGTTACCTATTTGAATTGACATTTGCCGACGACTCCACCGATACAAGCATGCTGATTATCGTATCTTAACATTGAGCTAGAAGGCGGTCGAGGGCTGACCACCGCCAACAGAACTGACATCCAATGAAAGAGTGCAGAAAATTACAGTGATAGTGCCGATACCGCCGCCTATGGATCAGCGCCGAAAGTGTGAGTCGCGCTGAGGGTCCTCAACCCACCGCGCCTCGCACGATCTCGGCGATTCGGGCTTCGGTCGCAGCGTCCAGCTCGCTCTTGAGGAACCAGGCGTTGGCGATCAGCTTGTCTGCCGCGTCCTCGTCGATGGGCAGGTTGGCCTTCTCGGTGAGGCCGAAGGTCAGGTAGTCGTCTTTGCGGATGAAGACGAGCACGGGTTTGCTGCGGCCGAGGGCGTAGCCGGGCATGCCGTACCACAAGCGCGGCTTAAGCGTGGGCGCGGCGCCCATAATAATGTCGTGCATGCGCCTGCCGGCGTCGGCGTCAGCGCCGAACATCTGCGGGATTTTCTCCAGCACGGCGGCCAGGTTGTCGGCGTCTTTCTTGTCTTGCTCTGTAGACATTATCCACTCCTTAAGGTGTACGGTGTTGCTCGTTGAACCGCGACAGCCGGCGCATGTGCTCACGGTTGTCGCGGTATAGATCGCGATAAATCGGATAGAGCGCGTCGTAGGTCGCTTTCGCCGCTCGGTTGGGTTGTATGCTACGCTCGATCTTAACCCAGCTGTCCCGCAGAGCGCTATAGTCGCTGAAGAGGCCGGCCGCCATGCCGGCGATGTAGGCGTCGCCGTAAGCCGCGCCGATGGTCTGTTGCGGTACATCTTGCGCCAGGCCGGTGACATCGCTGCAGATTTGCAGCCACAGGGCGTCCTGCGCGCCGCCGCCGATGGCGATCAGCCGCTGTGGCGCGGCCCCCGCCTGCCCCATCACCTCGATGTTGTGGCGCAGGCCGTAGGCGATGCCTTCGAGGCAACTGCGATAGAGGTGGGCGCGTTTGTGGCTGAGCGTCAAGCCGAAGAAGAGTCCTTTGGCCTTGACGTCGTTGATAGGCGTGCGCTCGCCGCTGAAATAGGGCAGCGTGATCAAGCCGTCGGCGCCAGGCGACGTCTCGGCCGCTGCCTGCGCCAGACGCGCATAGCCGCTGATGCCCGTCTGCTCTTCGGAAGCGAGCAATTCGGCGGCGAATTCATCGCGGAACCAGCGCAGCAAAGCGCCGGATGTGGACATGCCGGCCGCCAGAATCGCCGCGCCGGGCCGTAGATGCGCCGATGCCCAGAGGTCGCGGTGGGGGCGGTACTGAGCGGTGGTTTGAATGAGGAAGAGCGTCGTGCCGTACATGACCATCAAGTCGCCGATTGCGGTTGCGCCGGCGGCGACAGCTTCAGCCAGGGCGTCGGCTGTGCCGACAGCGACCGGCGTGCCAGCCGGGATGCCAGTTTCGGCGGCCGCCTTCGCGTTTACAATGCCCGCTTGCTCGATCGACCAGCGCGTCTCCGGCAGCCACTCCAGCGGACAGACCTGCTCGACCCAGTCCTTGCGCCACTTCATCTCATGCACATCAAAAAAGGGTGTGAAGTAGGGCGCGACGTAGTTGTCGAGCACAAAGCGGCCAGTGAGGCGAAAGACGAGGTAGGTGGCGGCGGTGACGATCTTGCGCGTTCGCTTGAAGAGCGCGGGCTGATGCTTGCGATACCAGAGCGCCTTGGGACCGACCGACTGCGCGGAAAGCGAGTGACCGGTTCGCTCGAAGATAGCGTCTTCGCCCAGGGCGGCGTTCAACTCCGCGATTTCGGCGCCGGCGCGGGTGTCGATGCCGTAGAGGATGGCGGGGCGCAGAGGTCGGCAGTGCTCGTCCAGCGGCAGCATGGTGGGCGCGATGGCGCTGCAGGCCACGCCGGCGATGCGCTCCGCGTCTATGGCGGCTTTTGCGATCAAGGCGCGGGAGATATCGCAGAAGTCGCTCCACCAGACGGCGTCGGCGTCTTGCTCGGCCCAGCCGGGCTGCGGCATGTCAAAACCGTGCGCCTCAGCGTGCTCGGCGACGATGCGCCCGGCGAGATCGACCAGCACGCCCTTTGAGCTGGAGGTGCCGATGTCGATGCCCAGCAGCAGCCGGTCGTCCACGTTAGTCGAGCTCGACCGGCTGTCCCGTGCGCGCGGATTCTTCAATGGCGGTCAGGGCGCGCGTGACCAGCGCTGCCTCGGCGCCGGTCGCGAGAACAGGCGCGTCATCGACGACGGCATCGACAAAGCGCGCGATCGCTTCCAGCACGAAGCCACTGAGCCGGGCCGAGTTGGCGTCGAGCGTGAAACCCAGCGTATCGGGCAGGCTGACGCCGTCGCGCGTGTATTTCTCTACTGTGCGATTGTCCGAGGTATTGAGATACATGACGCCGTCGCTGCCCAGGATTTCAATTTTGAGATTAAAGACGTTGGGCTCGGTTTCGGGCAGGATCCAGCTGTTCTCCAGCGTGACCACCGCGCCGCGCTCAAATTCGACGATGGCGACATGGAAGTCCTGCGTATCCACGCCCATGCCGCTCAAAATGCCGGAGCGGCTGACGGAGTAAACGCGCTTGGGCTTGTCATCCAGCAGCCAGCAGGACATATCGAGCGTGTGGCTGGCCAAGAACCAGAGCGCCGAACTCTTGCTCGCCCAAGGCAGCATCTGCGTCGGCACGAAGGTCGTATTGCTGAGGCGGGCGTAGATGTATTTCAGCTCGCCCAATTCGCCCGCGCCAACCGACTGCTTGGCCGTAACGAAGGCGGGATTCACGCGATTATGAAAGTCGACCATCAGCGTGACGCCGGCTTCGTCGACAGCGCGCAAGATGGCTTCGGCGTCTGCGACGGTGGTGGCCAAGGGCTTCTCGACCAGGATGTGTTTGCCGGCTTGGGCAGCGGCGACGGCGATCTCGCGATGGGCGAAGTCGGGCGTGGCGATTGATACGGCGGCGATATCGGGACGCGCCAGCAATTCGCGATAATCGGTATAGACATGCGGCACGCCATAACGCTCCGCGATCTCGCGGGCGCGCGCCTCATTCAAATCGCAGACCGCCACCAGCTCGGCCTGCGGCAGATGATGGTAGACGTGGCAATGCCATGCGCCGCCCACGATGCCGGTACCGATAACGCCGAATCCAATTTTGCTCATCTTTAACTCCCAGCTGCTAGGCCAATTGCATCAGAATATTTTAACCACAGAGAGCACAGAGGGCACAGAGATTTGGGTGTTTGGACGATCAATCGGCGGAATCGGTGGTCAGGCCTATGACATGAGCCGGACTTTCATCGCGTGGCCTGCAGCCAATTGCCGAACGAAGGCCTTATCCCTTCACCGCGCCGAAGGTAAGCCCGCGGACGACGTAGCGCCCCAGCAGCAAGAATATAATCATCGGCGGCAACATGGCGACCACGGCGGTCGCCGCGATATGCCCCCAGTAGACGCCGGTTGAGGCGAAAAAGCTGATGGTGCCGACCGGCAGGGTCGTCGTGCTCTGCTTGCTCAACGCCAGCGGGAAGATCACGTTGTTCCAGCTGAAAACGAAGGTGAACATTGAAGTGACGATGATGCCGGGTAGCGCCAGCGGAATGATGATGCAGAAGAAGGCGGCTATGCGGTTGGCGCCGTCGACCCAGGCGGCCTCTTCCAGATCCAACGGCACTTCGTCCATAAAACTCTTGAGCAGCCAAACCGAAAAGGGAATCGCCAGAGTTTGCAGGGTCACGATCATGGCGCGGTAGGTGCCGGCCCAGCCGATGCGCGACATTAAAATGAAGTACGGTATTACGAAGACGATCGGCGGCGCGATCAGCAGGCTGATATACCAGTTCATGATGAAATCTTTGCCGCGCATGTTGAAGCGAGACAGGGCGTAAGCGGCCGCCAAGGCGAAGGGCAAGCTGAGCAGCGTGGCGCCGCTGCTGATTATGACGCTGCTGAATAGCTGCGGCGCGTTTTTGCCCGGGTCGACGAAGTTGCCCAGCGGCGTTGCGCCCACCATGACTGCGCCGGCTGCGCCTCCTGCGCTTCAAATCAGCAATTTGCCTTCTTGCAATACTGGTTTGTCGTCGATGATAACAGCGCCATCCGCGCGCAGGTCCTTGACCAAGTCCCAGTGTATGCGCGATTGATTAAGTCCGCCACAATCGGCATAAGCCCGCCCCAGCGCGACATGGACCGTACCGCCGATTTTTTCGTCATAAAGTATATCGCCGCAAAAGCGATTGATGCGGCTATTCAAACCAAATGCAAACTCTCCCAGGCGGCTGGCGCCCTTGTCAGTCTGCAGAATGCGCAGGAGATAGTCTTCATTGCTGGCGGCGGAAGCGGCGACAAGTTGGCCGTCTTGCCATTCCAGGCGGATATCCCGCATCGCTACGCCACCGAGGACGCCCGGCAGGTCAAAGTGAATCACGCCGTTCACCGTGTCAGCGACCGGCGCGGTATAGATCTCGCCGTCCGGCAGGTTGATCTTGCCATCGCAGACGACCCAACCGCGCCCGGCGACGGAGAATGTCAGGTCGGTTTCGGCGCCGGCCAGGATGCGCACGGTCTTCGCGCCGCGCAGTTTATCCGCAGTCGCGCGCCAACTGACCGCTTCGGCTGTGTAGTCCAACAGGCAGGCGGCGAAGAACATATCTTGCAGCGTTTTCAGATCAACCTGTGCGCCCCGAGCCAGCGATTCCTCGGGCACGCGAACCAGACACCAGCGCGTCTTCTGCCAGCGCTGCGCCGAGATCGCGCCTTGCGCAGCCTGGTGGGCAGACAGGGCGGCGGCGGGAATATCGCCCAGATCGCCAATAGTACTGGCGCCGCGCAAGCCGAAATAAACATCGGCCCAGTCCATGCCATAAGACTCGATCTCCGGCGCCCAAGCCTGCTGGCGCTCATGACCGTGCAGCAGCAGCGAGCGGCGCAAATCAGCGGAGAGGAATTGCACTTGCGGCAAGGCGCCCGCTTTGATGCAGGCTTCGTAGAGCGCATGCGTCAGCGGGGCTGATTCAACTCCGCCCATGGCGATCATGACGCGCTCGCCAGCTTGTACGCCCGTCGAGTAGCCGACCAGCACCTCGGCGACCTGCTGCCAGCGCGGGTTCATCGATTCAGCCGCCGCGGACTGATTTGGCGATGCGCATGAAGTCGCGCACACGCTGGACATCGACTTCATTCCAGATGTGGCCATCGCGCTTGAAGGCGGTGCCGGTGACTGTGCCATCGGCGATGGCGAGCGTATCAGCCAGGTTGCCCGGATTGACGCCGGTGTTAGCGAAAACGGGCGTCTCGGGCACAGCCTCTTTGACCAGCCGCAGCGTCTCGCCCGAGGTCTCCGCGCCAGCGGTCAAGCCGGAGACACAAAGAGCGTCCGGCTGAGCGACGAAGACGGTCGATTTGGCGATATCGACCACATTGCGGTTCGAAAGATAAACGGCCGACTCCGGCACGATGTTGAAGAGCAGCTTGATTTGCGCGCCGCCGACCGCGTGCTGATGGCGGATGATCTCGCCGCAATTGGTGTTCCAGAGCCCGTAATCGCTGGCGTAGACGCCGGTGAAGATCTCGCGAACGAAGCTCGCGCCGGTGGCGACCGCCACGTCAATGGACGCGGTCGGGTCCCAGAGCACGTTGACGCCGAAGGGCCGGTCGATGTCGGGGCGCAGCTCGGCGATGACGCGGGCCATGCAGGCGCTGGTGATGGGCTCGACTTTGGTGAGGTAGGGCAAGCTGGCTTCGTTGGAGAACATGATCGCGTCGACGCCGCCGGCTTGCAGGGCGAGCAGGTCTGCGCGGGCAGGGTCGATGATGGCGTCGAGTCCGCCGGCGGGGTCGTAGCCGGGGTCGCCGGGCAGGGCGCGCAGGTGGCACATGGCGATGATGGGTTTAGTCGTGTGGAAGTGGGAGCTTAGCCAGGTCATGGCGGGAGTATAGCATGGGGGTGTTGGCTAAGCGCGTGTCCAATGAGAGGACAGCTTTCAATAACTGAAAACTCTACCTCTCTCCGGCAATGCTTGCGAGAGCTATATTCAGAACTTGAAAACAGAGCCTTGCGGTGTGTTTGTCCGGCTTAAAATCCGACGTTAACTGCTTTTCAGGATGGATGTAGTTTCTGAAGTGTCGCAGTCCATGACTGAATTCTTTCACATCTGGTTCAAGAATACCGATATCGCATGCGACATTTATCAATTCCGATAACGTCCATAGAGGAAACTTTTTTGGTTTACCGTCGGTCTTCGGACATGCTCCTGACTGGTTGAACTCCTTCGGCCTGTCGTTGGCAACGCCAAGGAGCACCGCTTCTAAAGTACTTCCGCAGAGAAAAACAGCGGATAAGTGTGCTCCCGCATCGGCAACGATTTCAGCCTCACGAAGTCTTTCTTCAATAACCTTGACCACTGCAGATTGTATGGGCAGCGTGCTCAAGTTCGGTGAGTCAACCTGTAACTTGAGAAATTCATCGATGGTGGTCGCTCCCGGAGAACCAGTTGTGCCGGACAGCCTATAAACTGTGTTGCGGCACTCTTGAAGTACATCAACTTTACGAACTTGACCTTGCGTTACACATATGGCTTCATATCTGTCAAGAAGGTCACTCAAAATTAGCGCTACTATTTCGTCCGGGTCTTGCTCCCAGAATGCGCGTAATCTCTTGGCTTTGGAGTCTCCGTTCTTGCGGTATTTGTCTTCACAGTAAATCTCTACGTCATGGCTTTTAAAGAATTCCTTAAATTTGGCATTGCTGAAGTCAAGGACAGAACCGGATGACATGTCCAAGACATCCTCAAGGTAAACCTTTTCCGCAGCGGTCAAACTACTCATTATTTCTCCGCGAAGCTAATCTTAGGCCTATTTTGGCTACATTCGTCCACAGATTCAGTATATCTGACAATAACATACCTATTCGAATGATACTGCTTGGGCGACTCACAGAGTCGCCCCTACTAACATTCCGTTGCCGCGACCTATGGAAAAACTCTGTGTCTCTGTGCCTCTGTGGCATAATTTCAGGTAATCTCCCCCTCCACCCGCTCCCGCCCCAGGTACTGCCGCTCCTCGTCGACGATCTCCGGATCCAGCTTCACAAACAGCGGACTCGGCGCTCGCAGCCTCTGACCCGGCGCCAGCGCGCTCTTCTGCCATTGCCCTATCGCCGCGCTTCCGTCATAGACCAGCGCCAGGTGATCGCGCGTCTCTTCGCTATAATTCTCGATATTGAGCTCGCCGAAGAGCCGGCCGTCGTAACCGAGCATCTCGTGCACCTGCTGCGAGCTGAATGGCGTGAAAGGCGCGAAGAGGATCTTCAAATTGTCGATGCAGCGCAGCGCCGTGTAGACCGAGCGGGCGGCATCGGCCGGGTCGGGCTTGAGCGTCTTCCAGGGTTCGCGTTCGTTGAGCCAGGCGTTGACTTCGCGCGCCAGTGACAGCGTCTCTTCCAGCGCTTCTTTGGGGCGGACCGCCTCCAGCAGCGCGCCGACGCTCTCGAAGCCGGCTTCGGTCGCGGCGATGATGGCGTCGTCGGCGGACGTGAGTTGGTCGTACTGCGGGACTGTGCCGTCAAAGCGCTTGAAGGCGAAACCGAGCATGCGATTGACCAGATTGCCCCAGGCGGCCAACAGTTCATTGTTGACGCGCGCCAGAAAGCCTTCCCAGGAGAAGTCGCTGTCCTGGCGTTCGGGGAAGGTGCGCGCGACATAGAAGCGCAGTGCATCGGCCTGGTAGCGCTCGAGCAAGTCGGGCAGCCAGACCGCCCAATTGCGCGAGGTCGAGAACTGCTGACCCTCGATATTCATAAACTCATTGGCGGGCACATCGAAGGGCAGTTGCAGCGGGATATCGCCGTAGGTGGGGTCGTCTTCGTTGTAGATGCCGTTGATGCCCAGCAGCTCGGCTTGCCAGATGATGGTGTGGAAGGGGATATTGTCCTTGCCGATGAAGTTGTAGATTTTGGCGTCGCGGTTGTACCACCACTTTTTCCAGGCGTCGGGCTGGCCGATGTTATTCGCCCATTCGATGCTGGCGGTGAAATAACCCATGACGGCGTCGAACCAGACGTAGAGGCGCTTGTCCTCCCAGCCTTCCAGCGGCACGCGGATGCCCCAGTCGATATCGCGGGTGATGGGGCGGCCGCGCAGCCCGTCTTTGACGAAGTTCTGGCTGAAGGTGCTGACGTTGGGCCGCCAGTGATGTTCGTGCTCGGCGAGGTACTCCAGGATCTGCTCGGTGAAGGCGGCCAGGTCCAGGAAATAGTGCTCGGAGTCGCGTTTGATGAGCTTGTCGGCGGGATTGTTGCGGCTGTGCGGGTCAATGAGCTGGATGGCGTCCATCAAATTGCCGCAATTGTCGCATTGGTCGCCGCGCGCCTGCGGGTATTTGCAGATATAGCAGGTGCCCTCGACATAGCGATCGGGCAGGAAGCGCTTTTCGCTTTCGCTGTAGAGCAGGGTCTGCCGTTCTTTGTAGAGGAAGCCGCGCTGCAGCAAGAGCGTGAAGATATCTTGCGCCACCTGATGGTGATTTTCGGTGTCGGTATGCGTGAAGAGGTCGTAGCTGATGCCGACCTTTTGCTGCGTCTGCAGGAAGCGCTCGTGATAGTGCTCGAAGACTTCGCGCGGGCTGAGGCCGCGTTTATCCGCCTCGACCGTGATGGGCGTGCCGTGGCTGTCCGAGCCGCTGACCATCAGCACGTGATTGCCGCGCAGCCGGTGGTAGCGGGCGAAGATATCGGCGGGCAAATAAGCGCCGGCCAAATGGCCGATGTGCAGGTCGCCATTGGCATAGGGCCAAGCCACCGACACGTGAATATATTCTGCTGACATGGTCTCTTTCTCCTGGCTGCTTGCGCTGAGGCCGTCTTATCGGCCTAGCCAAGCGTTCGTTACAATAAAAAAACCGCCTGTCGCTGACAGACGGCCTTGAAATTGCGCTGCGTGATGCCTAGGCGAGCCGCAACAGCCGTCTGTCCGTATGGAGCGAAGGCATCCGCATAGGCATGGCGTTGGGCTGATGGCAACTCATGGGGAGAAGTGTAACATAGGAGGCAAATCAGCGTCAAGCGGACGCCGGCGATGCAAGGCACAGTAATTCATCGTCTAGCGACCCCACTTGAAGTGAACTATAATTCGCGCCGCTTGCCGACAGAGGCAATGCCTTACCGGCGAATCTTGAAACGAGACTGGGGCTTTGGCAAGTCAGCAGCCGCAAGTGACCAACCTCCGCCATCCGCGGCAGCGCGGACGTGCCGCCAGCTGCCTGCTCTGGGCGGTGGGGGCGACGATCTTTTTACTCATGGCCGCTGCGCTTGTCGTTGTCGCCGCCTACGCCGGCTGGGGCTCGGGAGTGGAGAGCGCGCGCATCAACGCCACAGCTGCGGCCGCGGTCACACAGCAGAAACAATGCGACGAAATTCCCAATGACCTGGCCGTGGGCAACTTTGACCTGGCGCGCAGGCGTATCGAGTCGCTGCGGTCTGCCGTACCAGCGCCCGAATGCCTGCTGCCGCTCTTGCCCACGGCGACGGCCGCCTATCTGCTGGCTCAGCCAAGTCCCACTCTGATCCCCACCATCACCGCCCTTCCAACGCGGAAGGCGCCTGCTTCCACCGCCACGCCGCCGCCCGCCCAGGCATCAGCGACCCCCACCGAAGATGACAGCGGCTGGACATACGATCTCGGCGCGCTGCTGACCGAAGCCCAAGCGGATATCCAAGCGCGAGAATTCGTGGCGGCGATAGATACGCTGGAAGCGATCATCGGCCTGGATGGCGACTTTAACCGGGAGCAAGTGCGCGGCCTGGCGTTGCAGGCGCTATCGGCGCAGGCTCTGCTGCTGTATCGCAGCGGCAAGCTGTCGGAAGCCATCGTGCTGACCGATCGCGCTGAAGTCTACGGCGACATCGGCGAGCTGAATTACGAGCGCTATGTCGCCGAACAATACTTGACCGGACAGCGTTACAAGACCACCAACCCGGCCCTGGCCGTGCTGCGTTTCAACGAGATCTATTACCAGCACAACTCGAACTACATGAACGGACAAGTCGCGGGCGAATTGCAGGACGCGCTGCGCTATTACGGCGACGCGCTGGCGCTACAGGGGGATGCTTGCCAGGCCAAGGATCAGTACGCCGCCGCGCTCGAGCTCTACCCCAATTACAGTCCGGTGAGCCGCGGCGAATTAACGACCAAGCAGCAGCAGACTGCGCAGGACTGCGGCACACAGACGCCGGCCCTGGGCCAAAACGGGAACGGCCAATCAAGCGGGACGCCGCAGGCCATCGGCGTCCGCAGGAATACCGCCGGTCAATCGGGTTAATTAACCATCCAAATGGCTTGCTAACGACTTTGTTCGATTTCGTTAATATCTCTGGGGCAAATTGAATCCGCAGTGGACCGGTGGCTTTCATCGACTCTTGCGGACGATGTGCATTTCAATTTCGTTGTGACCCTTAGGTCGTCGATCCCTGTCGAATCGAGATGCCTTCTGCGTCCCCCCTTTCGCGGGAGGCGTCTCTGTATTCTCAAGCTGTCGGCTCTGGATTCACGGCCGGGCGGCAAGTTCAGCCGTCTATGCGCTCAATGATTGTCGCGGTCGCCATGCCGCCGCCGCAGCACATAGTCTGCAAGCCGTAGCGTCCGCCGGTCGTCTCCAGCGCGTTGATCAGGGCGGTCATCAACCGGGCGCCTGAACCGCCCAAAGGATGCCCCAGCGCGATGGCGCCGCCGTGGATATTGACCTTGTCCATATCGCCGCCGGTGTCCCGCTCCCAGATGCGCGGGACGGAGGCGAAGGCTTCGTTCACCTCGAATACGTCAATATCTTCCAGGGCCAAGCCGGCGCGCCGCAGCACTTTTTCGGTAGCGGCGATGGGCCCGGTCAGCATAAGATGCGGGTCGCTGCCGATGGCGACCGCCTCAATAATCCGCGCGCGCGGCCGCAGCTCCAGCGTTTTGGCGTGGTCGGCTGTCGTGACCAAGACCGCAGCCGCGCCATCGCTGATTTGACTGCTATTGCCGGCGGTGGTGACGCCATCGGCTGTGAATACGGCATCCAACGCCGCCATCTTGTCCAGCGTTGTCGCCGGGCGAATGCCTTGGTCGCGCTCCACGGTGAAGAGATTGCCGTCGTCGTCCACGCCTTGAAGCGGCGCGATCTCCCGACGCAGGACGCCGGCCTCGGTCGCTTGCCAGGCGCGGCGATGACTCAGCAAGCCGAGCTCGTCCATGGCTGCGCGCGTGATGCCCCACTTGGCCGCGATCTTGTCCGAGGCGATTCCTTGCGGGATCATGTTATAGGCTTCCATGATATTGTCGGTAAAGGGCAGCGCGCCGCCTTCGCCCAAGCTGGAACCCATCGGCACGCGCGTCATGCTCTCCACGCCGCCGGCGATTACCAGGTCCGCTTGCGCCGAGGCGACCATTGCCGCTGCCAGGTGAATCGCTTGCTGGCTGCTGCCGCACTGAAAGTCGACGGTCGTCGCCGCTACCTCAATCGGCAATTCAGCATCCAATACGACATTGCGGGCGATATTCATGGTCTGTTCCGCCACCTGGCTGACGCAGCCGAAGACAACATGGTCAATGCCGCGCTTGTCCAGCTCAGAGCGCTCAAGCAGAGCGGCAACCACATGAGAACCCAATTTGACCGGATGCTGCTCCCGCAGCCAGCCGTTGCGCTTGCCCAAGGGCGTGCGGATAGCGTCAACGATGACAACTTCATTCATGGGAAGTTCTCCTCAACTGCCTTGGCTGCAATATACCAGAATTCGCGAGCAGTCCGCTATGAGGGTTCGGCTGAAGCTTGAATCTGGGTGCAAAAGATAAGAAGGAAATCGAGACTCGCTGGGATACATCGCGAGCGAGCTAAAGGCGTAGATTGGCTAGATTGGCGGCTGGGGCGCCGCAAGCGTATCCAATTCGGACGCGTGGCCCAACTGGCGCAGGGCCAGCACTGCGGCGTCGCGCGTCTTGTCGCGGCTGCTGTCGGCGAAATCCAGCAGGGCGTCCACAGCGCGCGGATCGCCAATTTTGCCCAAAGCCTGCGCGGCATTATAGGGCGTGAGGAAGCCGGGCGCTTCCAGCGCGCGGATCAGATGGGGAACGGCGCGGTCGTCCTTCAGTTTGCCGAGCATCAACGCGGCGCGACCGCGCACAATCAAGTCTTCCTGGCTGTTGTCCACGATGCTGATCAGCGTTCGCACGGCCTGGTCGCCACCGACCATGCCCAACTTCATCACCGCTGTTCGCCGCCGGTCCTTGTTGACGTCCCGCAGCTCGGAGAGGATGGTCCGTACTTTGCTGTCATGCTTCGGGTCAGCCATGGGCCTCCGCCTTTCGACCTGGTATCGACTTCAACGAAAACAGCCAGACCACAACAAAGTTCAACTTCGGACAGTCCATGTACCGCTTGACATCGCCTGCCCTGCGTCTTATTCTACCGCGTCTTGCGCCAAACACCTAGCATCGGGCGGCGAGAATCCGTAGCGAACTCGGCTGGGATTCTCCTAGGCCGCAGTATAACCCGCGATCAGGCGCGAGGGCGGCAAAACATTGTGCAGCTTGCCCAGACTTAGTCGGCATCGACCTGCAACCCGCCGTCGTGGATGCGGCAGACGCGATCGGCGCTCTTGCCGATTTCGGGACTGTGCGTGGCCATGATCAGGGTTTTGCCGGCGCCGCATGTGAGCCGCAGCAGCAGTTGCAAGATTTGAGCGCCGGTATCCTCATCCAGGTTGCCGGTCGGCTCGTCAGCAAAGACGATAGCCGGTTCATGCAGGAGGGCGCGGGCGATGGCAACGCGTTGCTGTTCGCCGCCGCTCAGCTTGTCCGGATAAGTATCGGCGCGGGTTGCCAAGCCAACTTGCCGCAGGAGTTCGATGGCGCGCGGCTCAATCGAATGGCGTCGGGCGCCGCCCAACTCTTTTGGCAGCGTGATATTCTCCAATACCGTCAGGGTCGGAATGAGGTTAAAGAACTGAAAGACGATGCCGATGCGCTCGCGGCGGAAGAGCGTCAGCCGGGTATCGCCGAGCCTTGTGATATCGATGCCCTCAATGACGATACTGCCTTGATCGGGCTGGTCGATGCCGCTGAGCAGATTCAGCAAGGTGCTTTTGCCGCTGCCGCTGGCGCCCAGCAAAGCCAGGAATTCGCCTTGGCGGATATCGAGGCTGACGCCGTCCAGCACCCTCAAAGTACGGTCGCCTTCGCTGTATGTCTTGAGCAGATCGCGAATCTCTACCGCGGCGGTAGGCTTCATTGCCAGCACGCTACCCGCGCGAATGCCAGCTCTGCAAGGGTTTGAAAGCGCTCGCTTCTCATGCCAGAAGCGTATCGGAAAGCGTTAAGGGCGGGTAGAGTGTCTTTCCTCAATTCACTGAATCGAGGCGGTCATTGCCGATACGGTGCAATTGAGGTGGGCACAAGTTAGGTTTTCGCCTTATTATAGGAACAGGGTTCATAAATCAATTGTGCCGTGTTGGCGCAAGTTTCAGGAGGCCTCGCCATGAAGCGTATTCAATTGCTCATCTTGCTCATCTTTTCGGCGCTGCTGCTAATACCGGCGGCGCAGGGGCAAGACGACGAAAGCATTATCGCGCCGAAAGACCCGGATATGGTGAATCCGGAAGCCAATATCACCTATCCGCCGGCGGTATACGTCGTGCGGGACAGCGTGGATATCCGCGGTACGGTCTCCTTGGCCGACATGCGCAATTTCTTCGTCGAGTTTCGTCCGCTAGCGCTGGACACGGAAGAGGGCGCAGACGACACGGAAAACCAGTGGTTCCCGGCATCATTGCCGCGGATCACAGCCGTGACCGACGATATCCTGGGCACCTGGAATACCGTAACCCTGTCGGACGGCTTGTACGAATTGCGCCTGCGGATCGAAAAGGAAGCCGGCGATCCGCAATTCTTCCGCGTCAGCCCGATACGCATTGAGAACAACCCGCCGCCTTTCGCCGCTGACCAGCAGGTCGTGGTGGTTGTGGCAGAACCAGCGGGATCGGCAGAAGCAGCAGAGGAACCGGTCGATGAAGAGCCCGAACCGGCCGCTGAGCCTGAGCCAACTGAGGAAGTCGATACCGGGCCGCGCGTCATCGCCTTGGTCAACGCCAACGTTCGCGCTGGGGACTCCATTCTGTATACGATAGTCGGTGGCTTGCACGAAGGCGATTCCGCCAAAATTGAGGGCGTCAGCAGCTTCAACACCGGCTGGTTCTACATAGAACTGGATAGCGGGCGCAGGGGATTCATCCATCCCAACATCGTGCGCCCCGAAGGCGATCTCAGCAATTTGCCGCGGATCAACCCGCCACCGCTGCCGCCGACGCCGATACCGGTTCCGACAGCTGTGCCCGCGCCAACTACCGGCGCCAACCTGGTAATGCAAGATGTGGTCATTAATCCGCACCCGGCGACTTGCCGGGTCGGATACAGCATCCATGTAACGGTGCACAACAATGGCAATGGCGCGTCTACCAGCGGCGGCTTGATCCAGGTTACCGATTTGGTACCGGGCCAGCCGCAGCGTGAACGCACTGAAATTGCCTTTGGTCCCCTGGCAGCGGGAGCGTCCCAGCGGATAAACGGATTCCTGACGCCGACTGTGCACTTTGACGTGGTGCACAATATCAACATGCGACTCGACTATAATAATCAGGTGGCCGAGACCAACGAAAACGACAATCTGCATGCAGTGGCGCCGTATCACTTGCAGCGCGGCGATTGCGGCTAATCAAATCTAATTGGCGGGGCGGGGTCGTCAGCCTCGTTCCGCCGCTTCTCTCCGCAGCACCGTATAGCGATTTAATCCGCCGTCCGCGCGGAAGTCGTCAATGACCGGCAGGCCGGCCGCGTCGACCAGTTCGGCGTGCTCCTCATCGTCGATGTAGTGGCAATAACGCAGGGCGCGCTCGCCCCGCCTCCAGTCCAGCAAATAGTCGTGGCGTTCCACTGAGAGAGCGTCCGCCCAGGGCACAATGCGCCGGCGGAAGCGCTCCTGCTCGTAAAAGCGCCAGGCCGCCAGAATAAGGTAGCCGCCGGGCAAAACGCAGGCAGCCGCGCTTTGCAGCAGCTCGCGGCGCCGTTCTGCGCCAGGCACATGGTGCATCAAGCCGAAGAGCGCCACCAATTGCGCCTGCCGCGCGGGCAGCGTCCCCAGGATCACGTCTTGCTCGATCAGTTCCAGCTTGACGCGCGGGTCTTGGCAGCGCGCGTAAGCCAGCAGATCGGGGTTGCTGTCGATACCGATATAGTGGAAGACATGCGCTTGCTGCCCGGCCAGAAAGCGCGCCAGCCGTCCATTGCCGCAGCCGATATCCAATACCGATGCCAGCGGCAAGTCGACCGCGTCCAGCATCCGCCCCCAGCCAGGCCAGGCTTTCTGGCGCGTCGCGTCGAATTCCGCCGCGGTTCGGCGGTAGAAGTCGCGATTGATCTGGTTCAGCCGCCGCTGCGTTTCAATGTCCATGTGGGTTGTCTTTGAGCGAGCTGTAGATGCGGGCGCCCCGGCCTTCAGCCCAGCCCGATTTTACCGCCAACGCGCGGTAATATGTTATCATGTGTCTAAGCCTTGCCAATATTGCCAGGTCGATATCGCGTTTCATGTTAGGGGTTTGCGATATAGAGCGTATTCGCTGATTAATAGGGCGTAAGCCAATTGCGAGAATCCCCCGGCATTTTTCAATTTGCAGGCAATGCCGCGGGAAGGGAAAGCGAAGGCGCGATGAAGAAAAGAGGCGGCGATGGCAGAAGATCACAATTTCCGCAGCTACTACAACGAGGGCAAGCACAAGTTCCAGTCCATCCAGAACAAGGTGTTCTGGAAGGAACTCTTGAGCCACCTGCGGGGCCGGCACGACGAATTGATGAGTTTCGACGAGATTCGCAGCCGGCTGCACTTGCACGAAGAACACTACGAAGGCGTTCACGACGTCCCGCTTGATCACATCGTGGGCAGCGTGGGCCGCTACAAAGACTTCACGGCGACCTTCCTGCCCAAACGCGGCAATATGCGCGAGCGCTGGAGCCGCGTGTACGCGTTGGCGAACAGCATGGAGGGCCCGCCTCCTATCGAATTGTACAAGGTAGGCGATGCCTATTTTGTGCGCGACGGCAACCATCGCGTCTCGGTGGCGCGGGAGCTGGGCGCCAAGAGCATTCAGGCGCATGTAGTCGAGCTGCCGACGACCGTGCCCCTGCGCCCGGGCATGACCGTGCAGGAAATGGAATCGGCGGAAGCCTACGCCAATTTCCTCGACGAGACCGGGCTGTCGCGGGCTGTGCCCGATCATGAGTCGATCGAGCTGTCGGTGCCGTCGCGCTATCATGAGTTGATGGGGCATATCTTCCTGCATCAGCGGGTAATGGAGCAACTGGAAGGCCATGCGCTGACGACTGAGAAAGCCACGGCCGATTGGTATCACACCATTTACAGGCCGGCCATTGATCTGATTCGCAAGCATAAGGTGCTCGACTTGGCCAAAGGCAGAAAGACGCCGCGCACCGAGGGCGATCTCTTCCTCTGGCTGATGCTGAATCTGCTGGACCTGCGGCATCAGTACGGCGATGAAGCGCCGGTCAAGTCGTTCAGCGGCGCCATCAAATCTTACCTGGAAGATGAACACGTACATGTACCCGAAGCGCTGGAGAACGAGGACGACCAATCCGTACTGCTGACGCGAACGCAAGTAATGAAGCAGGTTCGCAAGCAACGTGAGCAGCAGCGGGACGAGGAAGACACTTCGGAAACGGACTCGCTGATTTCGTAGACGCGGCGGGTCAGCGGCGCGGCGCCTCCAAAGCCGTCAACTTCATAAAGGCGCGCTCTCGCTGGCTCATATTGGCGAGGAATGTGTCGTCATATTCGTGCAGGCCGAGCGCGTCGTAGGCCGCTTTGATATTGTCACGGACGTAGTGAACGCTTCGGCTCAATTCGTTGGCGATGAGCGCGGCGGGCATGCCCTCAATAGCATAAAGCTCAATAATTCTGCGCGTTCGCTGGCTTAAGCCTTCGTATTGCACGGGCTGCGGGAGCGCGATGGCGTAGGGCCGCGTCACGCGCTGGTGATTAAGCAAGCGGCGCGCAAGATCCATCTTCGGGCTGTACAGAAGCTCGCCATTGCTCAACTGGCTGGCGAGGCATACGGCCGAGGCGATATGGTAGCGAACATCATCTTTGTGCAAAAAGGCGCGCGCGCCCCCTTCCGCGGCGGCGTAGAAGAGGTCGAGGTCGTCAATATGCGACAAGCAAACAAGCGTCGCGTCGGAGACTGTATCGACCAAACGCTGGATCGACTGGCGAATGTCGCCGCGCTCGCCAACATTGTTGACATCGAGAATGATTGCATCGGGATGATCCGCAGCTTCCACGCCATCAAGCGACTGCCAGAACTGCTCCAGGCTAGAGTAATCCGTCAGCGCCCGCGTACGGCGGTCCCAGGCGAGATAAGCGTGGATGGCTTTCTCTGTATAATAATCGCTGTCGATGAGGGCTACTTTGAGGTCAAATTCGCCGATGCGGGTCATGACGCTTCTCCTCGCTTCAACCAAGCGGTCACTTCCGCGGCCGGGTCATAGTCGCCGCCGGGGATGATGTATGCCCCCTGGATCAATCCGCTCATCTGCTCAAGCAATTCTTGCGCGATGAAAACGCCTTCGCGCTGAGCCTCCGCGCCGGCCTTGGCGATTCGTTGCATGATCGAGTCGGGAATGCTGATGCCCGGCACTTCATTGTGCAGGAAGCGCGCTTGCCGGTGGCTCTGCAGCGGCATCACCGCCATGAGAACGGGCAACTCAAAAGCTGAGCCGGTCAACTCCTCGTAGCGCTGATGGAAGCGCAGGATACGCTCGGGTTCAAAGATGGCCTGCCCCAATGCGAAATCGGCGCCGGCGCCAATCTTCTTTTGCAGAATGCGGATTTCGCGGTCGATATCTTCGGCGCTCATATTTAGCGCGCAGCCGACGGTGAAGCTGCTGGGCATGCCGATGCTGTGCCCGGCCATGTCGACGCCCTGATTCATGCCCTGCTTGATGACGCCGATCAAGCGCGAGGGCGCGACATCGTTAACATCGCTGGCGTCGGGAAAATCGCCGATGCGGGTCGGGTCGCCCATGACGACGAAGAGATTGCGCAGGCCCAGCGCGTGGGAGGCCAGCAGATCGCCCTGGACGCGCAGCATATTGCGGCCGCGGGTAGGGAAGTGCAAGACCGTTTCTATGCCGAGTTGGGCCTGAAGCAAATGAGCCACGGCCCAAGCGCTCATCTTCATGCGGGCCGCCGGCGTATCGGCCACGTTGATCAGGTCGGCGCCGGCCGCGCGCAGGCGTCGCGCCGCCTGCAGCAGCGTGTCAGTGCGGTAGCTGCGCAAGGGCGCCATTTCGACCGTCACGGTGAATTCCCCGGCCTCGAGACGCTGCGACAATTCGGTCGGCGCGTCAGCCAGATGCGTTTCGCTTTCAATGTCGATTCGGCCGATATGCAGATCGACGAAGTCCGCCGACGGCTGATCCAGGGAGGCGCGCATGGCGGCGATATGCTCGGGGGTGGTGCCGCAGCAGCCGCCGATTACTGTGGCGCCGATATTGACCAAGGTCGTGGCGCAATCGGCGAAGTACTCGGCCGTGGCCGGGAAGAGTATGCGCCCGCCGACCACCTCAGGGAAGCCGGCGTTGGGCATGGCGGAAAAGACGGCGTCTGGCACGGCGTAACTCATCTGCCGCAGCACCTCGGCGATGCCGGCCGGTCCACTGCCGCAATTGACGCCGATGACATCCGCGCCTGACTTGTGCAGGTCGTTGGCTACCCGCGCCGGTGGATAGCCGCCGTAGCTGAGATTCTCGTGATAGAAGGTGGCCTGGGCGATGATCGGCAGATCCGGGTCCAGGTCGCGCAGGACGCCTATCGCCAGCAGCAATTCGCGGTGCTCGCTGAAAGTCTCGAACTGCACGACATCAACGCCAGCGTTGACCAGCGCAAATAGCTGCTCGGCGAAAGCCGCTTCCGCCTCTTTTCGCGATAGGCGGCCGTAAGGGTAGATTCCCACACCGAGCGGGCCGACCGAGCCAGCGACATATACGTCCGCCCGATTGCTCTCGGCGATGGCGAGCCGGGCCAGCTCCACGCCGCGGCGATTGTAGAGCTCGACCTTGCCATCGCGCCCGGCGCTGGCCAGCTTATAGCTGTTGGCGCCAAAGGTATTGGTCTCGATCAGGTCGGCGCCGGCCGCGATATAGGCTTTGTGAATGGCCAGCACCACGTTGGGATCGTCGACATTCATGGCGTCGAAACAGGCGTCAGCCCGCGCGTGGGACTGCTCATGCAGCATGGTGCCCATCGCGCCGTCCGCCAAGATGGGCGCGCCCGTTCTCAGCCGCTCGCGGAACCCCGGTTTTGTCATCTGCGCCTCGTCTTCCATTACAGCCGGCTTAAGAGCTCACGAGAGTCAAAGTGGCGCGCTCGTTTGCTACCAGGCCTTTGAGATTCGCGTATGGTTATAGAGTAGGCAATCTACGCTGCCGGAAGTGTAGCAGAAATGCCAGCCGGCTTCTATGCGAACGGGGACTCTCGCGCTTTGGACAGGCTACGCAAAACAATGGAAGGGATCAGGCGAAGCGAGCTCCTGGCATGGGCGGGACGCTGCGCTCGCGCCGCGAAGCGATATACCGGCAAGCTCGCCTACAGCAGCGCGCGCTTCCTGCGCTTTAGCCTGGCGCAGATGCGCGGCGGTCGCGGGCTGATCAAGCGCGGCGGCGTCTATTATGTGCCGCTGTGGCTGCCGATCGCGCTGGCTTTGCTGCTGGCTTCGAGCGTCTTTTGGGGAGACATCGCCAGCGTAATTTATCGCTCGGCGATTCACTTGATGCGGGGCGCCAGCGAAGTCGAGTTGGCCGAGTTCTTCGCCCCGGCCGTGCAGCATTGGTCGGGCGAAATCAGCCATTGGTCGGCGCAGCACCAGGTCGACCCGCACTTGCTGGCGACCGTGATGCAAATCGAATCTTGCGGGCACCCCACTGTAATCAGCGGCGCCGGCGCGCGCGGACTGTTCCAGGTCATGCCCTTTCACTTTGCCGAGGGCGAGAACATGCTCGAGCCGGACACCAACGCGCGGCGAGGCAGCGCCTTTCTCAAGCAATGCGGTCACGCGGCTGACGGCGTCATTGGTTTGACGCTGGCCTGTTACAACGGCGGCGCTTCGGTGCTTGGAAAACCGCGCGAGAATTGGTCGCGGGAGACGCAGGCCTATTACCGCTGGGGGGTGGGGATTTACAGCGACGCCGTCGCGCGCAGCGATAGCAGCGACACATTCGACCAGTGGCTGGCCGCCGGCGGACAGCGCCTCTGCGCGAGCGCGGAAAAAGAATTGGGCTACTGAATTAGAGTTGTCTCTGCGCCTGCGCTCAGTGGAAACTGCGCATCACCGATAGCACTTTGCCTTTGATCTCGCAGTTGGCGGGATGAACGTAGATCGGCTCGTAATCGCGATTCGCGGGCTGCAGCCTGACGCCGTCGCCTTCGTGATAAAAGTGCTTGAGCGTCGTTTCATTGTCTTCGGGCAGCCAGGCCGCCACCATCTCGCCATTTTCGGCCGTGTTCTGCCGGCGCAAGATGACGATATCGCCGTCTTTGATCATGGCGTCGATCATGGAATCGCCACGCACGGTCAAGGCGAAGGCCTCGCTGGCGTCATAGCTGCCCAATAGATTGGGCGGCACCGTGATGTAGTCATCTTCTTCGATATGGTGGCCGATGTCTTCGGGCAGGGAAATCGGCTCGCCAGCCGCAATCCGCCCTACCAAGGCCACGCGATGCGGCCCGACCGCGCCGATCACGCGCCTGCCAGTGGTCACTCCCGGGATCGGGCCGACGATGCGCAACCCGCGCGAGACCTTGCCCGAGCGCACTATATAGCCGGCGTCAACCAGCTTGTTAAGATTGTAGTTCACGACAGAGGTCGAGCCGATATCGCACTCTTCGCCGATTTCGCGAATACTCGGCGGAAACCCCTGCTTCTGCGTATAGGCATGCATGAAACGCATCATGTGTTGCTGGCGCTTGGAAAGTCTGTTAAACGCTTTCATCAAATTGTCCTCATGGCTAAGCTCGTCCTGCGCCGCTAGGGCGTGGGCAGGCAGATTTACCAAGCATTATACACGAACATTTGTTTATGCGTCAAATGTTCTAGCTGCTAATTTGCCGCCGAGGCGGAAGCATTCAGCGCGCCGAGCACAAACTCGAGCGGATCGTCGCGTTTCAGTACGATGGCGCCGCTCTTGATCAGCGCATGATTGCCGCTCGCCGGCAAGTCAAAGGTATAGACGGGTCGATTCTGTTCGCGGGCGAAGCGCGCCGTGTACATCGCGCCGCCCTGAGCATCGGATTCGACGACAATCACCGCCCGGCTCAAGCCGCTGATGATGCGATTGCGCGAGACTAGGCGCTGCGCATTGGCGCTAGCATAGGGATGCAGCTCGCTCAACAGCGCACCCGATTCGCGGATGCGCTCAGCCAGTGTTTGATTGCCGGGCGGATAGACATTGAGCACGCCGCTGCCAAGAACGGCGATGGTTGCGCCTTCCGCCGACAGGCAGCCGGTATGAGCGGCGGTGTCAATGCCCAGCGCCAATCCGCTGACCACGCAGCAATCAGCCCGCGCCAGCTTCATCGACAGCTCAAGCGTGATAAATTGCGCTTCCTGTGATGGCGCGCGTGTGCCGACGATGGCAACCGTATTCCGCCAGTCAGCCGGCTGAAAACTGCCGCGCCGGAACAGGGTCGGCGGTCCATCGTCCAGGTCACGCAAGGACGTCGGATATTGGCTCTGCTGAATAGTCTCGATGGCGACGCCGCTCCGCTGCCAGGATGCGATCTGGTCAGCCACCCGCAGCGGGTCCATGCGGCTGATTTCTTTTGCCGTTTTCTCGCCAATGCCGCGGACGCGCTGCAACTCGCGTGGCGAAGCGCCAAAAACCGCTGCCAGGTCATCGTTGAAATGCTGCCGCAGGTTATTGAGTGTCTTCGCGCCGATATTGGGCGACATGCTCAGCGCGATGTGAAAGACTTCCGCGTCGAGGTCATTCCTCTTCATAGTATTCGACGATGGAGAGCTGCATGGCGTGCATAAAGGTATTGACCTGGCGCAGGAGCGTCGACCATTCAGTAGAATTACTAGGCTGTCGCAGTTCGGACCAAGTCAGGATCGAATTCAATACAAAGTCGCTGAAAAAGTAGAAACCTCGCGTGGCTTGCGGCAGGGTTAAGCCGTCGGCGATCAAACGCGCTGCATAGTCTTTGCCCAAGGCAATGGCGCTGGACAAGCCCTCATCCGGCGCGCCGTCGGCGACGAAACTGCGCATGGCTTCTAAAACGCTGCGGCCCTGCTCGCGCAGGTACTGTTTGCTTTCGTCGCTCATAGCGGCATACCAGGGCGCGGATTCGAGACGTTCGCTGCCAACTTGCATACGCGTTTGACCCAGCGCGCTCTGCATTATCACCTGCAACTCAACCGGTTCCAGGTCGCCGCCGGACTGATCATAATTGCTCAAATCATTGATGTTGAAGCGGCGATGTTTGCCGGCCGTGCGTCGAAATGGCAGCTTGCCGCTATCCGCCCAGTTGCGCACCGTCGCTGGATGCACACCCAGGATATCGGCGGCGCGGCGCAGGCTGACCCATTCACTGCCTTCGTTGCGATTGGCCATAGAATTACGCGATTAATCTAATTTACATTCGACGTCAGTATACCTTAAGACACATAAGTGAACAACGCAAACGACAATCTAAGGTCGCCGCTTCGCTGTGTTTGATTCACTCGGCGGCGGCAGGCGCCAATCGGGCGGATGATGCCCTAAACGCCAGCGCCAACCTACTGGATAACCAAGCATTTTCGCTAAATCGCCCACGAAACGCAGCCAGGGAATCGCCAGGATGCAATACAGCCAGATGAAAAGCGAGGAGCAGCGCAGTAGCGCGGGCAGGCGGCGATAGGGCCGGTGCAGGTAGGCGGCGGCGGCTATAAGAAAGAGGCCCCACAGCAAGGGGTGGAGCAAAAGCCCTGCCAGGAAGACCACCGGCGCCAGGAGCAGATAGGTGGCGTAGCGGATCAGATGCCGCTTGAACCAGAGATTCGCTTTGCCGTCGCCGCGGGCGTAGAAGTAGTATTGGCGGAAATACTGGCGCAGCGTAGAGCGCGGTCGAAAATGCGCTATCGCCGCCGGCTCAAAAGCGAAGGGGCCAGCTTCGCGGCGCAGGCGCAAATCAAAAACCAGATCCTCGCAGAAATCGAGCCACTCCGGATACAAGCCGACGCGCAGAGCAGGCGCTTTGCGAAAGGCGAAGCTGCGGCTGCTGGGCAGAAAGGAGTCGGCGTCGATTTCACGAGCCAGCGGCAGCGTGGTCGCCCCCAAGGCGATTTCAAATGGCCTGCGCGCGTCAGCCGCAAAGAAGCCGCCGACCGCGTTCAGCGCCGGTCTCTGACGCAAAGGCTCGCTGATGCGCTCCAGCCAGTCATCGTTGAGGCGGACGCCGGCATCCGTCACCGCGATGATATCGCCATGCGCGGCTATGATGGCGTGGTTGCGTCCCTGGCTGATGTTGCAGCCCGGCTCAATCAGCAGGCGCAAGGGCAGCCGATCTTCATAACCGCGGATGATCGCGACGGTATCATCACGGCTGCCGCCGTCGACAATGACGATCTCATCCGGCTGCCGCGTCTGCCGAGCGATCGACTGCAACAAGCCGTTTATGCTTTCGCCTTCGTTTAAGACCGTCGCGATCAAGCTAATCATGGGGCGCTCTCGTCGCGTTGCTGTTGAGTTTCATGCTAGCGGCAAAACGCTCCATCTGCTGTTCAGTAGATCGTTATCATTCCAGATCGGGCATGTTATGCGCTTCAAGCATGGTCTGGCGGAAGGCGTGGACTTGCCGGTCGCCGCGATCCGTCAGCTCGGCGATGCCGGCGACAACGCGGACATAACCCAGCGCGCGCAGCCGCGCCATCACCCGCTGCATTCTGCCGCGCCGCCAGCGAAAATGTCGGTGCAGCGTGCTCATGCGGCATTCGACCTGATGGAGCTCGGTATGCTGATGGTTGTGGATATGCGCCAGCACGACTTGATCGGCAAAGCGGCGTCGGCGGTTGGCGCGCCGTAGCAAGGTCGATAGCAAGCCATATCGCGGCGAGAATACCCATGCCAGCAAAAAGAGCGCAAAAATCATCAGCACCATGGAAGCGCTTATCGACGAATCCCATTGCTCGTTCAAATCCAGGCCGAACCAGCGATTGAGAGCGGCGATGCCATTGCTGACCGGGAAGACGCCGAACAACTGCCCGCGCGCCAGGTCGTAACCAAAGACGGTACCGGCCGCGCCGATAAGCGGGCTGGCGAACAGCATCAGCGACAGCCGGTCCGTCAGCAAGTAGGCGGCCGCCGGCGGCACGATGAAGAAGGCGATCACCAGAATGGACCCCACCGCGTCAAAGGCGCCGACCGCCACCAGGCTGACCAGGATCATCAGCCCGTAGTTGAGCCGGCCGGGGCGGAAACCGAGCGCCTGAGCCAAGCCGGGATCAAAGGTGGAGAGCTTGAGTTCCTTGAAGAATAGCAGCACGAAAACCAGGGTTAGCGCCGTCATCAGCAGCATGACCGTGATGGACTTGGGGAAGAAGACCAGCAGCGGCTCGCGCTCCAGCAGACCGGCGCGGTAGGCTTGGGCCGGCGTATAATCGCCGCAGTTGCTGCAGATCCGCCTGAACTCGGCGCCTTCATCGCGCGGGCTGATGCCCAACTCGCGGCAATTGAGGCATTGGCGCGTCTGTTTGGCCGCGGGATGATCGGGCGTAATTGTGACCGACTCGCAGTGGTCGAAGCAGTGACTGTTGGTATTGGCCCAGGCCAGGCCGATCTCGCCGACCAGCACAGCGTCCTCGTCCAGGTGCACATCGTCAATGAAGCGCGACACCAGGATAACGGCGATGGCGAAAAGCAGCGGAAAAGCCAAGCCCAAAGCGGCATCCTGCTTGACCAAACCGGATCGATAGAGCATCTCGGTCAGCACGACAGTAGCCACGCCCGCCAGCGAAGCGCCCAAAATCAGCCAGGGCGACGAGGTATCGCCTTCCAGGCCGAAAGTTTCCGTCATGAGCAGGAAGGCGACCACAATGCCCAGCAGCACAGTGTGGCTGATGGCATCGCTGGTCAGCGACATCCCGCGCAGCAGCAGGAATGTGCCCAGCAGCGCGCCGCAGACGGCGATCAAAGCGCCGACCAGGGTGGCCGTGTTCTGCGGAGAACGCAAGAAGGCATTCAGCTCCTCGCGCGTGACGATGCTCAGCAGGAATTCGATCAGCCCGCGTTCAAGCAGCATCATGCGCTATCATCCACTTCTTGCAGTTTGCGCTCCAGCAGCGTGACTGCCGCGGCCGGCAAGACCGAAGCGATATCGGCCTGCCGGTCTTCTTGCAAAAGCGGCAAATCCAATTCATGCGCGTACAGGCGGTATATGTCCCAGAGCTTTTCATTATGCGCGATTTCGCGAGCTTGTTGGATTCCGGACGCTGTCAGCCGCCAACCGCCGTCGCCGGGCGCTGCCTGCCCTGCCGCGCGCAGTTGGCGCAAGCCCAGCTCGGCGCTGCGATCGCCCACCCCGCGAATAAAGTCAGCGGGCGCGAGCGAGTCGGCGCCGCCATGGCTCAGGGCATAGCGGTATATATCCCGCAGTGTGTTTTGCGCGGCGAAACGGCGGCGGTTAGCCCGCTGGCGCAAGCGGCGCCATAGCAATCCGCGCTCGGGCGCCAGCGTGATCGACAGCAAGACCAGTCCGAATGCCACCACGATGATCATGGGACCGGTGGGGATATCGCTATCCAAGGCGCTGATGACCGCCCCAACCCCGCCAGAGAATGCGCCGAAGACAGCGGCCAGGATGACCATCTGATCCAGTTTGTGCGTCCATTGACGCGCGGCGATGCCGGGCGCGATCAGCATGCCCACCATCAATATCACGCCGGCCAACTGCAAGCCAAGCACAATCGTTATCACGATTAGCGTCGATAGAACTGTGTTGATCAGCCCGACGCGGAAGCCGTTGGCGCCCGCGAATTCCGCGTCAAAGGTGACCAGTTTGAATTCCTTCCAGAACAGCGCGATAAAGAGCAAGACCGCCAAGCCGACGCCGCTGACCAGGGTCACGTCGCGCTCGATGATGGCGGCTGCCTGACCGAAGATGAAGTGATCCAGGCCCGCCTGGCTGGCGTCCGGGATGGACTGAATGTAAGCCAGCAAGGCGATGCCGGCGGCGAACCAGGACACCAGCACAATGCCCAACGCGGTGTCTTGCTTGATGCGGGTCGTCTGCAGGATCGCCGCGACCATACGCAGGCCGAGCCAGCTGGCAATGCCTGCGCCGATCAAGAGCAAGCTTAATTCGCGGCCCGCCAGCAGGAAGGCGATGGCCACGCCCGGCAGCGCCGCGTGCGACAGCGCGTCGCCCAGCAGACTTTCCTGACGCAGTACGGCAAAGCAGCCCAATACGCCGCTAATCACGCCGAGGATGGAACCGCCCAAGGCCACTACGCGCACGGTATAGGTGAGACGCAGGCCGAAGACTTGCTGGCTAAGGGGAATGGTGACCAGTCCAGCGAATATTATGGCGCCGATGATGAGCCAGACGCGCCGGTCAGCTGAAGACAGCGCGATCCCCGGCGCCATCAAGCGTCTCCATTCGTGGCATGCAAGTATGAGACGCGACCGCCGTAAGTCCGGCGCAAGTTCTCGGGCGTGAAAACCCCGGACGTAAGTCCCGATGCGATCACCTCGACATTCAGCAGCGTCACCCAGTCGAAGTATTGCGCCACCGTCTGCAAGTCATGATGCACGACCAGCACGGTCTTGCCGCGTCTGTTGAGTGCTTGCAGGATGCCGACAATGGCGTTTTCGGTCACGGCGTCCACGGCCGCGAAGGGCTCGTCCATAAAATAGATTTGCGCATCCTGCACCAGGGCGCGGGCCAGAAACGTACGCTGCTGCTGACCGCCGGAAAGCTGGCTGATCTGCCGATCGGCAAAGTCCGCCAAGCCGACCTGATCCAAAGCATGCAGCGCCAGCTCGCGTTCGCGCTTGCCGGGCCGGCGGAACCAGCCCAGCTTGCCGTAGAGTCCCATAGTGACGACATCCAGCACCGAAGTGGGGAAGTCCCAATCGACGCTGCCGCGCTGGGGTACGTAGCCGACTAGCGAGCGCGCGCGTTCGTAGGGCTTGCCGTAGAAGGACACTGTGCCAGCCGCTCGCGGAATCAAGTTGAGCACGGCTTTGATCAAGGTGCTCTTGCCGGCGCCGTTGGGCCCGACCACGCCCATCAGAACGCCTTCGGGCACGGCCAGGTCGATATCCCATATCGCCGGCTTTTCGTTATAGGCGACCGTCAAGTCGTCAACTGCGAGCGCCAACCGAGCGCTGTCAGCCGCGTGTACCGCTTGGGAATTGTCAGGCATCGCAATCGACATTCCATAGCTCGTCCGGCGGCTTGGGCTCGAGTTCGGCGGGCCATTCGAGAATATCGACCTCAAGGCCCATGCATTGGTAGGACTGCATGATGGTCAAGGCGTTCTGCGCCAGCATGCCGATATATGTGCCGCCGAAACTGTCCGAATCGCCCATGGCGTCGCCGAAGAGCTCGCGCAGTCCGATGCGCACGGAGCGGCCCTGCGACCGCAAGGCTTCCATGACCGCTTCGATGGTATCGGGCGGGATGCTGCTTTCGACGAAGAGCACCGGAATGTCGTTGGCGATGACGAAGTCGACGGTCGACTGTATATCGCCGACGCCGGCTTCGTCCTCAGTGCTCAGCCCCTGAATCGCCCGCATGCGCCAGCCAAATGCGGCGCCGAAATACTGAAAGGCATCATGGCTCGTCACCAGGTAGCGCTGTCCCTCGTCAATAGAGCGCATGCCCGCGTCCGCCCAAGCGTAGAGCAAGTCCAACTGTTCGATATAAGCGGCGGCATTGGCTTGGTAGGCTTCGGCGTTCGGCGGGTCGAATTCGGACAGGCGGTCAGCGAGATCCTGCGCTGTCAGCTGCCAATTGCGCGGATCAAACCAGAAATGCGGGTCGTCTACATCCAGCAGCGCATCCGACAGGTCAAAGCCGCCGATGATGAATCCCGCGTCTTTTACCGGCGCGCTCAAGGCATAAGTGGCAATGCCCTGCTCGGACAGCGCCTTGAAGACGGCGTCGAACTGCCCTTCCAGGTGTAAGCCGCTGTATATGACCATCTGCGCTTGATTCATGGCGGCGATGTCGGATTCTGTCGGCTGATAAAGATGCGGATCGACGCCCGGGCCCATCAGCGGCGTCAGCCGGATGCCCTCCACATCGGCCGTCAGAACTTGCATCAAGTCGGCCGCTTGGGTTGTGGTGGCGACGATGGGAATCGCGTCTTCGGCGTACGCGACGGCAAATCGGGGTAGGCAAATGAAAAGCAGCAGCGCTATCAAGTATGGGCGAATCTTCACGGTGGGGAACTCCAAGAGGAATCTTTTTAGCTGAATTAAGTATATTTTTAGACTAACTTAAAAATCTTGTCAAGGGGATGAGTCAGATTCATCGCGGCGCAAACTGGAAGTGGACCGGCTTCGCTGGTTCAGAAAAGACGCCAGCGCTTCTTGGCCGGTGGTTTCAGCCCATGGGTCAAGGTCGCGAGGCCGCCCGCGAAAGCGGAGAACAGCGGGCGTTGCTCGGCGAACAAATCCTCGCCGCCGCGGAGTGGGCTGCGCCGGTTCGCCATTTCAAAAAAGGCGCCTTCGCGACGCATGATGGTCATGGTCTGCTCGCGCGTGAGACCGTCTTCCCAGCGCCAGCGTTCGGGGAAGAAATAGTAGTAAAAGGTATAAGTCGCGGCGGTATTGACGCTGACCGCGCGATTGTTATACGACCACAGGTCTTCGCCCGCCTGCTGCGCCATTTCGCTCAGCAAGACCAGCGCGCCGGTCGCGGCGAATTGCGCTTCATAAGTCTGCCGGGCGCCGTCGACATCAACCAGGCCCTTGATGAATCCCTCGGGATGAATGTGCTGGTCGACCGCGCGGCGGTAGGTCGAGACCGCGCTTTGAAGCCGCCCGTCGTCCTCCAGCAAAATGCCCGCGGCCATGTCAACTACAGCCAGCCAGAGCGCGCGCAGCAAGTCGCCGTCGGTGGCGTAATCCAGTCGCGGCGCCGGGTCGGCTGTCAGAGCGTGATACGTTTCCGCGCTGTCATTCCAGTTCGGGTGATCCCGCAGCTGCGATAGCACCGTCAGCCAGCCAAAGCGGCGCTTGATGGCCGGCAGGTCCGAAGGGTCGAGTGCTGGCGAATCGGGAATCGGCAATGCCTCTAAAGCTGCACGGCCGGCCTCAACATCGCTGTAGAACAAGTATCGCAGCGCTTGAAGCTGCGCCAGCGCCAGCGCGTCTTCAGGTTGCGAGTCGAGCAATGGCAAGGCGCTGCGCACCGGCTCGCGGTCCAGGTTGTCGCGCGCCAACTGCAAGTCGCCGGCAGAAAACAGGAGATAGGCGGAAAATGTCACTGTGTCTATCCCTAAGCTTGGCTTCGCGCGCATGAAGGGGCCATCGTTCTAGCTTGACCCCGCCAAGTCCTGGTCGTCGTCAGCAAAGAGCGGCGGCGATCCTTGATTGGCATCCAGCCTTTGTCGCGGCCGCAGGTAGGCATCCGTCTCATCTGAGTGCGGCTGCAAACCGCCCATCGGGAGTGGTGGCGCAGCGCTGGGACGCGGCCTTTGCCTGCGCCGCAAGCGCCGGCGAACAACCAGGAAATAGATGAGCACGCCCAGCAGAGACATTACGACGATTGCGCCGGCAGCCGACAGGCCGGCGACAATAAGCGTCTGCGTGGCAGCCGGACCGAGCGCGCCGACTATAGCGACCGGGTCGGGCAAGTACTCTGCGACCAGCCGTTTCGCGCCGAAGTCGATGCGTGCCGGCGCTGCGCCCGGCTGAACGAAGGCACTGGCGGATTCGCTGGTTGTGGCTTGGTATTCGCTGCTCGAGATGACGACCTGATAGTCGCCAGCGAAGAGCCCGTCAAAACAGAGCAGCCCGTCGGCGGCGTATGGCGCGTCTTGGAGCAGCAGCGAGGCAATCGTGATGCCGCGCTCATTCAGCAAACTGGCGGCCACGCCGCGCGAAATCGGCGCTTCGATCTCGTCGCGGATGCCGTTCTCGTTGTCGTCGGCATAAGCCTGCAGGCAAATTTGTCCCGTGTCCTGAGCCAGCGAAACGAGCGCGCTCAGCAGCAGCAGATTAAGCCCTATTAGCAGCGCCCGGATGCGCCCCGTTGTTCGCTTTGTCTCGTGCTGAGGCATCAGCGCGCACGCAGAAATATCGAGACAACCAGGCCGCTGAAAAACACGAGGCCCGCCAGCAGCAGGACGAATAAGCCACTGAGTTCTCGCAGGATTGACGGCTGGCTGATGTCCGCCGACGAATCGTCCTGGGCGACAGGCTGCAAGAGCGGGCCGACCGCAGGCCGCAAGCCCGGCTTGGCGCCAAATTCCACTTGAACATGACCGCCGTCGCGCAAATCAAGTCGTAAGTCCCCGGCGCTCGTCAAGCCGAAGCCCTCGGGCGCCAAAGCCCGGATCCGGTAATTCTGCCTGAGCAAGTCGCGCTGGCAGTGCGGCTCGGATTGGCCGTCGGTGCGATATTGCGCCACTTCGGCATCGGTCCCATCCAGCAGCAGGATGGCCGCGTCGCCGAGGTAGTCCTCACCGGGTTCGCGCATGCCATTCTGATTGACGTCGGCAAAGACAGCGAAGCAAAGCCGGGGGCTGATATCCGCCGGGTCAATCATGGGCGCGTCGGCCGCGACAAGCGGCGCCGGCGGCAAACCCTCAACAGAGGTCGTGCTGATCTCCACATTAGCAGCCTCACCTGCCTCCGTATTCTCGTCGGCCGGCTCCGCTTCGTCTACCAAGTCCTCTTCAGGAATCACGATCAGCTGGCGGCCGATTGGCAGAATCGCGTCGATGTCAATCGCATTGAGTGTAAGCAACTGTTCGAGGGAGACGCCATAAGCGCTGGCGATTGAGATAAGCGTCTCGCCAGCGTCTACGGTATGGACCAGGTCCTGCGCGCGTGAGGTCACGATTGCCGCAAGCCAGATTAGCGCGATGCAAATCCGCCGCAATTCCAGTCTCCATGCCCACTAGGCAAACAAGCTCGCATTATAACATGGGCCGAAACCGGTTACAGTGCAAGCAATTCGCCACGTTCCGCCATACATCAGCAGGTTTGCGGCGAGGCGAACTTATCAAAGCGATACGATTCTGCTCATTGCTCTCGTGGTTTAACCATGAAGTTGGACCACGGCGACCGGACGGTAGACCACCTGACACAGGTCTCGGCGCGTCGGACTCTACTCGAATGCGAGGCTGCAACATACTTCGTGAGACATGATTAGCTTTTCGTAAGATTTAACGTTACTTATGATAATATAATAATAGTAAGCACACTCATCGTTGACCTTTGGGGGACACATGAGACAGACCTTTGAACCCCGCTCCAAAGCCATCGACCCCGAATCGACGATATGTATTCGCATAGCGCCATCAGCTCGCTCCGCGCCAAACGCCGTGCACAAGCTGAATCTTACACATTTCACGAGCCGCAAGACGCACGCTGGCTACATCAATAAATACCCTGATCTGCCGCTCTTTTACTTAGCCGACCCCTTTTCGACAGACGCAATCCGCCGCTATCCTAGAAGAGGTGAATATTTGCCATGCACGCCCCGCAAAATACGTCAGTATCCTCACGCAATCGTCACGACGCCGCCGTCAACAGCAGAGCCGCCGATCGAGAAGCTACACGGACCGATCGGCTGCCGATCGATCTGCTGCTGGAGAAGCTGCGCGCCGAACGTCAACAGCGCGCGCATAAAGATCGCTGCCTGTCGATGATTTCCCATGAACTGCGAACGCCCCTGGCGTCCATTCAACTGTCGCACGATCTGCTGGCCCAATACAGCGAACAGGCGACTGAAGAGGAACGCCTGCACTACCTGGATAATATTCGCCAGCAAGTGGCGAACCTCAACGACATCGTTAGCGACGTCGTGGATCTGAGCAAGTCCTCGCCAGCGGAATTGGGCTTCAGTCCGGAACGGCACGACCTGCTCACGCTGTGCCGCGACATCATCGAGTCTTTCGAACTGGTTCACCACCAGACACACCAATTCGCCTTCCATAGTCCGGAAGCGGAAATCACGGCTGAGTTTGATGAGAAATTGCTGCGGCGGGCGCTGTCTAACTTGGTCAGCAACGCGGTGAAATACTCGCCGGATGGCGGCGCGATCCGCCTGGCGGTTCGGCTGGACGGGCAGCTCGCGCGCATCACTGTCGCGGACCAGGGAATCGGTATTCCCGCTGATGACGCCAATTATCTCTTCATGGCCTTTCATCGCGCGGACAATGTTGGCGCCGTGCCCGGTTCGGGCCTCGGGCTGGCCATCGCCAAGCAGGCCATCGACCTTCACGGTGGCGACATCGGGTTCACCAGCGACCTTGGACGCGGCACGACATTCCATGTGACCCTGCCGCTGCGCCTGCCCGCCGAGCTTTCGGCGGACGCTCGACTGCTTGACTCGCGGTCTTCCGCTAAAATAGGGGCATGATTCGACTCTGCTTCTGCCTGCTCCTCTGCCTGCTGGCGCCGGTCGTCAGCGCCCAATCACGCGAGATCAGCACCGACGACGCGCGCATTGAGCATGAGGGCATCATCACCGGATTGCTCGACGCCGATAACCCACGCGATGTTTTCTTCGTCGACGGCCTGCGGGGCGAGGTCATTCGCTTTGAACTGACGGCGACCGATGGCGACCTGGACCCGGTATTGGCTGTTTTTGACGATGTCGGCCAGCTGGCGCTATTCCGCGATGACAGCGCCGGGACTTCCGGCGTATATCACGACCTGACCATGCAGCTTACCGGGCGCTATTTCGTGGTTGTGGGCCGTTTCGGCTACAGCTTGGGCGCGACCTCCGGCAGCTATGACCTGCGCATGACGCGCAAAGGCGTCCTCTCCGAAAGGGGCAGCACGCTGCGCTACGGCGACTCGGTCATCGGCACCATCAGCGACACAAACGCCGAGGTCTATTACACCTTCCAGGCCGAACAAGGCGATATCCTGACAATTTCGATGCTGCGTTCGTCCGGCACGCTTGACCCCTACCTGCGCGTGGTCGACAGCGATCGTTTCGTCATTGCCGAAAACGATGACCAGCCGGGCGCCGAAACGCGCAATGCGCGCATAGATGCCCTGATTATTCAAGAGAGCGGCACCTATATCGTCATGGCCACGCGTTACGACGACAGCTCGGGCAGCTTCGTACTGAGCGTGGAAGAGGCCGAAAAAAGCGGCACGGGCGCCTCGCCCCAGGCGCCGCTGCCGATTGACTACGGCGATACCCGCAGCGGCAATTTGAGCCCGGTCCAATTCGAGCGCTTCTACGCCTTCGACGCCCGCGAAAACGATCTCATCACCATAAGCATAGATCGGGACGATAGCGGCGACCTCGACAGTTTTTTGTACTTGACCGACAGTGGATTCACGCCCTTGGCAGAGGACGATGACAGCGGAGAGGGGCAAAACGCCAGGATCATCGACTTTCGCATTCCCGCCGATGGCAAGTATTTCATCATCGCCACGCGCTTTGATGGCAATATCGGAACCACCAGCGGCCCATACCAGCTCAGTCTGGAATTGCTGGACGACCCCTTTGCAGGTGTGCCGCCGGGCACCGTCAGCCTCGATTACGGCACTAGCGTCACCGGGCAGATCAACGCAGACAATCAAGCGGATACCTACGCCTTCTACGGACGGCAGGGCGAGGTCGTTTCCATCTCCATGACTCGCGTCGATGGCGACCTGGACGCGCTGCTTGAGCTGCTGAACGGCGCCCAGGAAGTGGTGACCCGCAATGATGACCGCGCCGCCAACGACCAGAATGCCCTCATCGACCATTTCGCGCTGCCCGCCACCGGCACCTACTACATCCGCGCGCGGCGTTACGCCGGAACGGACGGCAATGCCGACACCGTCGGTTCTTATGTGCTGGTGCTGGCGGAGCGGGCCAGCTAGCGCTTGCCGCAACGGCCTACATGCAATCAGGTTCGAATGTGACCAAATACAGGACGACATTTCAGGCTGAGCTTGTACACGCCAGCGCCTTTATCGCGGCGGGCGCGGTGGTGGTCGGCGCTGTCACCCTGGCCACCGACGCCAGCGTCTGGTTCAACGCGGTTCTGCGCGGCGACACCGAGCCGCTGACGATCGGCGCGGGCAGCAATATCCAGGACGGCGCCATCTGCCATGCTGATCCGGGCCTGCCAATGATCATCGGCAGCGGCGTTTCAGTGGGGCATCGCGCCATCGTACACGGCGCTGCTATCGGCGACGGCAGCCTGATCGGCATGGGCACGATCGTCATGAACGGCGCGCGCATCGGCCATGGCTGCCTGGTCGGCGCCGGCGCTCTGGTGACGCAGCGCAAGACATTTTCCGATCATACGCTGATACTGGGCAATCCTGCGCGGGCGATACGCGAAGTGACGGCGGATGAATTGCGCATGATGCGGCGGACTGCGCGCGAGTATGCGCAGAAGGCGCGGGCTTTCAAGCAGCATACGTAGCGCAAGCTTCGCTGTCAGGCGCGGCTTTCTTGTTCGTCTTCCTCACCTTGGTAGGCCAGCAGATCGTCAAGCGACATCTTGGGCAGCCGATTCTCCGCCATGACCGCCCGCATCTCGGTGTTGATCTCGCCGTCTTCGCCGATGTGACGGCGGATATTGGCGCCGGTCGCTTCGGCGTATTCAAAGCGATGGTCGGCAATAATTACCCCGTCGGCGATCACGCGCACGGACCATTTGCCGTCCAATTCCATCTGGTCGTGCAAGGGCATGCGTGTGCTGGGCGTGAGGAAGTTGCGCCCGCGCGTCAAATGAAAGTCGTCCTCGTGCACATAGACCAGGTCGCCCACGGCATCGAGAACTTCAAAGCGGATATTGCCATTGGCTTCCATGGGCACGCGCAGCTGCACAAATGGCTGAATGTAGTCGATATCATCAGGCAGCGACCAGGTGCGATAGATTTGCGGCTCGCCTTCGTCTTTGGTGGTCAGCAAACCGATATCAACAGCCAGCACTTGCACATTGTCCGGGTCAAGCCCGGCGCGGCTGACGGACTCGAGCGCATGGCGGTAGACGCGCTGCTCGGCGCTGGCCGGCTGCTGATGGAAGACTTCATAGTCGTCAAATTCTTCTTCGTCCGCCTGTTCGTATTCGTAATTGTAGTCGTAGGTCTGCGCCGAATCGCTGACGTTGGAGCTGACGCTTTCGTTATCGAATTGGCGCACCAGAAATAGCAAACCCAGCAAGACCAGAATCACCGGGAAGCTATTGCCCAAAAGCGCGACCGCCCCCAATGCCAGCAGGATAAAGGCGAGAAACCAGGTATTGCGGTTTTCCGGCATATGCTAGCCCTCGATTATCGCCGCCCGCGCGAGCGACCGCCCCGCCCGGACGAACTCGGCTGCTGCAGCAGGTCTTTGAGCTGGGTCGCCTGCGGCTGCTCGGCTTCTTCGACGATGATGGCGTCGGCCAGGTTGCGGCGGTTTTCGCGCGCGGGTTCTTGTACTTCTTCGCCACTGAGGCGGCGGCGGCGTTCGTTCACTGACGGCGACAGCATCAGGTTGTGCATGCCTATCAAGCTATCGTCGACATAAACGCGCAAATCCCAATCTCCGTTGCCATCAACGCCGCGATTGCCGGCCAGAGGCAGATGATGATCGGCCAGCAAGCTCAGCTCGCCCTCGCGCAAGTAAGTCTTCATCTCATGCACGTACTGCTCTTCGCCCAAGTGATTATAGATTTCGTAGCGAATCAGCGCCTGGCGCTCCGCCTCTTCAGGCAAGACGTGCAGCGTGATGAAGGGGCGCACGCCGTCGTCGTCTTTGGACACATTGCGCGTGCGCCGCATCGCCAAGCCTTCGACGCCCGTCTGCATGGCGATCAAGCCGATATCAAGCATGACGATGCCGTTGCGGTTGAAATAGCCGGCGCGCGCGGCAGCCCGCTCCGATGCTTCACGCGCTTGCGGGGTAATACGACGCTGCAGTGGCGCCCGGTGCAGCGCATCAAGCAGGCTGGCGCGTTCCGGTCCCAATTCGATCATGGACGCGATCACCGCGACCGCCAAAACGCCGATCAGCGACAGCTGCACAGCGGCTGATACCGGCGCCGCCAGCAAGGCGAATCCGATCAGCAAAGTCATTGCCAGCAGCCAGGCCGTATTGCGTCGTTTCAAGCGAATCATGCGTTTATCGCTTCAGCTATTCGGCTGAATATCAGCACCCGTCTCTATTCTAACACCAGGTATACCCGTCGTCACAAGGTAAAGTCACGCGAGCGGCTATTAGAATAGGCAAAGAATCGCGCAGCCCGCGCTAAGGACGAGACGACGCCTGGTCGGCGCGCTCTCCATCTACAGTGTCCACTTCCGCCAGCTCGCCATCATGCGTCAGGCGTAAACGGCGCGGCTCATAATTATCCAATTCGTAGACGTCGGCGTCCTCATCGCCAGCGCTCTCGTAGACGAGGCCATGATCAGTCTCCGCCCGCATGCGCGCCAGAAGATACTTGCGTTCAACCTCGGCTGCGATCGCGGCCTCGCGTTTCTCCGCGCCCGCGCCGTGCTCGTTATGATAGCTGAGGAAATGGGATATCATGCCGATGCCCCAGCCCCCCGTGACAAAGAGCGGCCAGGGAAAGTTTCCCGCGCTGAACAAGAAAATCGTCCACAACATGAGATTGACGATTAGGTAGGCGACCCAGTGTACGATGAGCCCGGTCCGTTCTTCGTACTTTTCTTCCACCTTGCGGCGGATGTCTTTTTCAATGTCTTCGTTCTTCTTGCGCTTCATTTTCAGTCCTTATGCTCGCGCCGCGGCCTACTGGCGGGATCGCTCCTGCGCGACTTCCAGATCCTCCAGGCTCAGCGCCCCGTCAAGCTGGCCTTCGTCGTCTTGCGCTTGATCGCGCGAGGCCTTGCGAAGGTCCTGCTGACGCCGTTCCCGGCGCAATTCGCGCACCAGCTGCTGCTCGATCTTCGCTTCCCGCCGGCCGCCGGAAACGCGATAGGCGAAGACATAGCGCAAAATATGCGCCGCCAGGCCAATGCCCCAGATGCCGATGAAGGTCGCTAGAGGCTGCAAGTTGGGCCATTGCAGGAGCTCGCTCAGCGTCATGTCTGAAAGCAGCAGAAGAAATATCAAGCTGACGATGCTCACGAATACAGTCATGTGTTGCCAGACGAGCCGGCGGTTTTTCAGCTTGTCTTCTTGCTGCAAGCGAATCAGGACTTCTTGCTCGGCGGCGTCCTCGGGCGCTGTCCGCTGCAACTGCCGGGCAATAAGCGTCTCAGTTTCCGACTCGTGATTGTCACGGCCTTTGCCATGCCGATAGTGATAGCGGATAAAATGCAAAGCGCCGGTCGCGGCCAGGACGACCGAAGCCAATATGCTGTCTTGCCAACCGGTACCGCTGAAACGCGTCGCCCACAAGTACGAGAGATTGTAGAGCAGCAGAACCGCCCCGACCAAGACGAGCAGCAAGTGAAAGGCGACTGCGCCGCGGGCGCGGAACTTCAATTCCACTTTCTCGCGGATATCGGACTTGGCCGCGGGTTTGAATTTGTGCTTGGTCGTCATGCTTGCCCCGTGCCGGCTTGCGCGCTGTCAGTCCGCTCGTCGACCCACTGCTCCAATTCGCCCTCGTCGCTAAGTCGCAGGCGGCGGCCGTGTCCGTCGCCCAATTCCAGCGCGTTAGACACGTCGTCGCTAGCGGCGGCTTCATGGCCGGCTCGGCGTTCGCGACTGCGCTGGCGCGATCGATGCCACTCCCGCTCGACTTCCGCGTCGATCTTCAGCGCGCGCCCACCCGGCGTCCGGCCGTGCACGAAAAAGAAACGACAGAAATGCAGCGCGAAAGCGATCAAAAACACGGCCGCGGCGCGATAGATACTGTCGCTGAAATCTAAAGGGACGAGCCAATCATTCCAAGCGATTAGGCTGAAGAGCAGCGCCGAGGTCAGGCCATGCGCCATTACTAGCCGGCGCGCCGTAATGCGCTTGCCGACGCGATCTTCAATCAGAATTTCTTCCTCTTCATCCAGCGCCGTGCGCTCCAACTGATCGTCGATGACGCGCTCGATTTCGTCGGCGCGGCGAGACGCGCCCGGTCCGCAGCGATAGTAATAGCGTAAGCCATGCAGAATCAGCGGAATCGTCCACCAGCCGCCGAAAACCGTCAAGTCGCTCAAATTCATCAACCAGGGCTGGCTCCCAAGAACGATGACAGCTACCGCCACATAGACCACTGCATGAAGCAGCAAGTCGCGCCGGCCCGCCATCTTCTTCTCAATGCGATAGCGGATCAATTGCTCTTCAATTGAATATCGAGGCATATCCACGCGTTGAGCCTTGCGTCAAGCGGTCAGAGTCTCCTGCAAAGAGCGGCAGTCGGCGAGCGCAAATCGGCTGCGGGCTAAAGGCCCTGCCGACCGCTGAGCGCCTACATGAGCATACGAAACGCCGGGGCCTTAGTTGTGCCCGCGCTCAGCTCGTGCCGAAGGTCAAGCCCAGCTCGTTGAGCCAGCGGCGGTAAGCAATGGCCGTCTTGTCGCTGCGCAGATGCAGTTCGGCTTGCAGGTCCAGCGGCAGCAGCTCGGGCCGCTGCGATTGCACAATGGGCAGGTCTTGATAGGCGATCTCGTCCTGGAAGGCGCGCAGTGACTCTTCACTGCTGTCGTCCTGCGTCATCACCATCCACATCCACATCAAGGACTTGACTTCTTCAATCGGCGTGACCATCAGCAGTATGGCGAATTTCTCCTCGGCCTCCTTGCGAAAGTAGGCCACCAGCGGACGATACACCTTGTAGGTATAGCTGACCCAATTGGGAATATGCGAGCCGTCCGGGTTGGGTTGGAAAACGCGGATATCGGTAGCGGTGACGCCCCTGTCGTCAGTGACCACATCGTAGTCGGGGATTTCCGGGCGTTCTTGTGTGCCCAAAATATTCTCATGCACGAAGGGAAAGTGAGCCACATCTAGGAAGTTTTCCACCATGCGCGGTCCGGCCGCCTGGAATTCATAGGCGCCGCAAAGGATCTTGCGATACGATTCGTCGGCCCATTCTTCAAATTCGGGAATGGCATAAGCCGGCTCGCCCAGGCAGACCCAGACAAAATCATAAGCGACTGTCGCGTGATAGGTGAAAGCGCGCGCCTTGGTCGGCGGCCGCTGCTCGGGATGCGCCGGGATGCTCACGCACTGGCCGTCGGCGTCATAGGTCCAGCCGTGGTAGGGGCATTGCAGTCTGTCGTCCGGCAGCACTTCTCCCAGCGAGAGGCGCGTGCCGCGATGGACGCAGAGGTCTTTCCAGGCGCGGATTTCATCGCCGGCTTTCCAAATGACGATGTCTTCGCCCAACAGGCGCGCGCCGGTCACATTGTTGGAAGCCTCCAAAGAAGCCAGCGGCAGCACAGCGTGCCAGTCGTTCAGCAGAATGGGATCCTGAATCATGGGCCTGCCTCCCAAGTGTCCATGCTGTACGGATTATAGCATAGCGCGCTACAGGGACTGCGACTCGCTCCGTCGCGTTTACCGCATACCGTGCGTACGGGCGAGCCGGTGGCTCGTCCTTTACATCGCCGGCGGTCATACGTCGCCCTACGGTTTGCGCTGACCCTTCTGTACCATGACGCATACGACCAACAATTTACTGCGAGGATCGTGACATGACGCAGTTGGAAGACAAAACCGCATTGGTAACCGGCGCGGCAGCCGGCATCGGACGAGCGAGCGCGCTAGCCCTGGCGCGGGAGGGCGCTGCGGTATGCGTATCCGACATCAACGCGGAGGGCGCGGAGGAGACCGCCCAGCTGATCAGAGACGGCGGCGGCCAGGCGATCGCCCTAGCCTGCGATGTCACTGACCGGGACCAGGCGCAGACCATGGTCGCGGCGACATTGGCTGAATTCGGCCGGCTGGATGCCGCGGTCAACAACGCCGGTATTGCCGGGCACTTCTATCAGCGCCTGCACGAAGCCGATGACGCGATGTTCGAGCGTGTGATTGATGTGAATCTGCGCGGCGTCTGGCATTGCATGAAAGCCGAGCTGCCGCCCATGCTGGCGCAGGAATCCGGCGCGATAGTAAATATTGCTTCGGTAGCCGGCTTAATCGGCGCGCCAAAAGCAGCCGACTACACCGCCAGCAAACATGCCGTAGTCGGCATCACCAAGTCGGCGGCGCTAGATTACGCCAAGAGCGGGATTCGCGTCAACGCCGTCTGCCCGGCCTATACCGATACCGCCATGGTGCAAGGCGCCGTCGCCGGCAATCCCATTATGGCGTCTATCATCACCCGCGCGATACCCATGGGTCGGCTGGGCCTGGCTGAGGAAATCGCTGAGGCGGTGGTCTGGCTCTGCTCGGACGCGTCCTCGTTTGTCACCGGGCATTCGCTCGCGCTGGATGGCGGCTTGGTGGCGATTTGAGAATTCTGCTATCGTTGACACTGTGTCGTCAAATAGTATACTTAGTTTGCGAGGCGATATGGTCACCGTCTTGTATAGACAGCGTCATGGCTACGATGTACGGATTTACACGGACGATCATCCTCCGCCACACGCGCATGTTTGGAAGGGAAACAAGAATCTTAAGGTCGATCTGGTATCATTCAAAGTCACGCTGAATCGCGGATTCAATACAAGAGAGATACGGCAGATCCGCAATTTGGTAATGGAACACCAAGATCTGCTGCTCCAAGTCTGGTACACCATTCATGAGTAATGTGAAAGACCACTTAAATCATGACAAAAGACAGCAGCCATTGTATTGAACCGGTCATTCATGATACGCGCAATGAACCTCAGCGCGTCAACTTCACCGATACGCACGCCATGGTCGAACTTGCGGATGGCAGGATAATTGGCGTACCACTACGTTTTTTCCCTTTGCTTGAGGCAGCCAGCGACGAGGAACGAGCGAACTATCAGTTGGGCGCCTGTGATATCTATTGGGAAGATATTGATGACGGCATAGACTTGGCGGCTATGCTGTCCGGCCTGTATCTCGTCCCTAGAAAAGACTACCAGTATCACGTGCAAAAGCTGATTGCCGAGCACAAGGCGAAAGCCGCCGCTACTTAACCAGCCCCGCCCGCCGCATATCGGACAAGATCAGGCGCTCCCAAGGCCTGTCCGTCTCCACCGGGAAGTAGTGCGCTACCCCATGACTAGACGTCGCATCCTACGTCACTAGTCATTCGTTGACGCTGGATGGCGGCTTGGCGGCGGTTTGAGCAAGTAAACCGTACATTTTTGACGGCTTGGCGCGCACCTGCATATACTGAGGCTGAGAGAATCTATGGTCACGATTCTGAATCGCCGTCAGCACGGATTTGATGTTGTAATTCATACAAACGAACATGGACCCGCCCACGTACACGTCTTTCGAGGAGGGAATCGACTCAAGGCAACGTTGCAGCCTGTCTTCATAGTTTACAACAGGGGATTCAATGGTCGAGAAAGGCGCCGAATACGCGCCTTGCTAGAGCAGCATCATGCGCTGTTGCTGCGCGAGTGGACGAAGCTTCATGGATAATGATACAATCCAGTAAGTATGACGAAGGGTGCGAACAACATGCACGAATGGCCCATCATTCACCACGAACGCTGTTCTGCGCGCGAGGTACGTTTCACCAACGAGCACGCCATGATCCATCTGGCGGATAGTCGTATAATAGGCGTGCCGCTAAGTTGGTTTCCGCCAATACAGGGCGCCACGGAGCAGCAGCGGCGGAACTACACCTGCTACGGCGATACAGTGTACTGGCACGATGTTGATGATGGCATTGACTTGACGGCAATGTTAACCGGCTTATACATTGTGCAAGTTTCGCAGCGAAACGTCCGCCCCAAGCCACACAAACCCACGACCTGGCTATTCCTTGAGGGTGGTGTGAGAAAGTCGGAAGACGTGTCGGGTGTCCCATTTGCCCAGGATACGCGCAACGTTCCACAGGCGATTCAAGTTGCGGATGACCACCTTATCTTTGAACTGACGGATGGTCGCGTCCTCTGTCTGCCATCAAGCTTTTCACGCCGCCTAACGCAAGCCAGCCATAGCCAGCGACAGAATTACCAACTGGCCGGCTTAACAATCCACTGGAGGCAATTGGACGAAAGCATTAACCTCATTGCCATGCTCACCGGTTTCTATGACCTGGATAGTCTTGATCCAGAAGAGGCTAAAGAAACAACCGCCGCCGCTACTTAACCAGCCCCGCCCGCCGCATATCGGACAACAAGCATGGTTACAGTACTGTACAGGCAGCGGCACGGGTATGATGTTATAATCCACACCGACGATCACAAACCTGCGCATGTGCATGTAATCAAGGGTGGCGATGAAGTTCTCATAGAGTTAGTCACTTGGCGGATCATCGAGAATCACCGCTTCAACCAACGGGAACTTCGCCGAATCCGCAAATTGCTGCGCGAAAATGAAGCGTTGCTAGTGGCGGCATGGTCACGCCTGCATGAATCCTAGAGCGATCGAGCGGGATAGAACTGGGACTTGAATTCATGAACAATTGTCCAAATATCCACAAGACACGGAACCGGCCCACAGGGGTCCGTTTCAGCGACGAGTTCGTCTTCATCGACTTGGCAGACGGCCGCGCAATGGGTTTGCCGCTATACTACTTCCCCTGGCTGCGAGACGCGTCTGTTGACGAACGAATCGACTATCAGCTATTTCCCTTCAGTATCTTATGGCGCAATTTGGACGAAGGGATCGACATCATCGCCATGATCTCCGGCATGTATATGCATGACATGCCCCGCCCGAAACAGGCCATCGAATCAACCGCCGCTGCTACTTAACCAGCCCCGCGCGCCGCATGTCGGACAAGATCACGCGCTCCCAGGGCCTGTCCGTCTCCCCATATTGAAAGAGCACGAAAGCTTGCTGTCCAGCGTTTGGGAGCGTCTTCAAAGCTCTTAAACGAAAATAGCAGAACAAAAAAGGCTAAGGTGCCTAATGAAAAAGATACCCTTCGTGAATGACGACCGATGCGCGCCTGTGGCTGTGCGATTCACGGACTTGCAGGTGATGGTCGAAATGGCTGACGGGCGTACCCTGGGCCTTCCGCTGTACTATTTCCCATGGTTGCAAAATGCCACCGAGGAACAGCGGCAGAACTATCAGCTCAATTACTACACCGTCGACTGGGAAGACATGGACCAAGGCATTGACATGGTCGCCATGCTGACCGGACTCTACATTAAAGATATGCCACGCCCTGACGAAGTCATCGAAACAACTGCCGCCGCCGCTACTTAACCAGCCCCGCCCGCCGCATGTCGGATAAGATCACGCGCTCCCAGGGCCTGTCCGTCTCCACCGGGAAGTAGTGCGCGCCGCGACGCAAGCACTCGTCGCGAATCTCAGATCGCCAGGCGGCCAGCCGCTGCTGATAGATGCCAAGCATGGCGCCGTCGACAGTCACCTCTTGCTGCAGCTCCGTCTCCACATCCACCAGGCTGAGATCACCGGCGACCGGCGGCTGCACCTCCTCCGGCGCCAGCACGTGAACGAAGGCCACCTCATGCCCGCGGCTCAGCAAAGCGTGCAGCCCGTCCAGATATCCGCCGTCAAGCGAGAACATATCGCTGACCACCAGCGTCAAGCCGGGACGCCGCGCTCGCAGCGCATAGTCCTCCAGCGCCGTGTTCAAGTCGGTTATGCTGGCGGCGGCTACATCGCGGATGAAGCGCAGCATGGCGAAGCTGTGGCCGCGGCCGCGCGCCGGACCAAATGTCGCAGCTTGCCGGTCGTTGATGGCGGTCAGGGTCAAACGGTCGCCGCTGGTCAGTGACACGTAAGCCAAGCCCGCTACGACGCGTTTGGCGTAGAGCAGTTTATGCTGGTCGGGCTCGCCTTCGGGCGGGAAGTCCATACTGGCCGAAGCATCCAGGATCAGATGCACCGCCAGGTCTTCTTCATCTTCCAGCAGCTTGATATAGGGCCGCTCCAGGCGGGCGTAGATGTTCCAGTCCAGTTGGCGCAGATCATCGCCGGCGACATAGTTGCGATAGTCGGCGAATTCCACGCTGGTACCGCGTTTGATGCTGCGGCGGTCGCCCTTGATAGCGCCGGCCCGCACCTTGCCCGCGATCAGCATCAAGGGTTCCAGGCGGCGGCGAATCGCCTCGGGCAGAAGCGCTGGCGTAGCCGGCTCTTGCGCCACCCTCAGTCAGCCCTTTCGTCATCGTCGCTGTCCGACTCACTCACCTGGTCGCCCGGCTCCTCGTCGTCCGATTCAGCGTCGTCTTCTTCGTGGTCGTCTTCTTCGTAATCATCTGCTTCGTCATCCGCTTCGTCTTCGCTGTCGTCTTCCGCTTCGTCATCCGCTTCATCTTCTTCAAACTCAAATTGCAGCAGCGAGACATGGCGCCCGCGGAACATTTCCTCGCGCTCATTGAATCCAAGTTTATTAAATAGATCGCGCGCGGCGTCGTTCTCCGGTCGATAACGCGCAATCACCATCTCGCTGTTTTCGAAGTCGTGAATCATATCAATAAGTTGGTCGGCCACGGCGTAACCCACGCCCTGCCGCTGATGGTCGCGGTCGATGGTCAAGCGGTCGATAATCCACTGAGTGGGATTCTCGGCATGGATCAGCATGACAAAGCCAACCAGTTGCTCCTGCAAGTAGATACCGTAGGTCGTGACCGCTGGATGACGCGTCTGCAAATACGTGATGAACGCATTCCGGGTGAAACGGCGCTGCTCCGGCTCGACGCGCACGGCGGTCAGCGCCATGAACTCGCGCAGTGATGTCAACTCAGTCAGTTTGACGTCCGGCATTTGCGGGAAAGATCCATTCACAGCCGTCTGGGCACAAGTCAAGTGTGCCACAAACAGCAAGATAGTCCAGTGATTTTCTTATGACAAAGCGTCGATTCGCAATTGCCCGCGTCGGTGGACACATCGCCCCATGTTATGTAGACTATTTGAAGATATTTTGTACCAGTACGGCAAATTGCAGCGAGGGATAAAAATGACCGAACACGAACAATTGACCACCGCTCATGGCGCTCCCATCGGGGACAATCAGAATTCGCTGACAGCCGGCGCCCGCGGCCCGCTTCTCATGCAAGATTATCAATTGCTTGAGAAGATGGCGACCTTCAACCGCGAGCGCGTGCCGGAACGGGTCGTGCATGCGAAAGGATCGGGCGCCTACGGTACCTTGACCGTGACCAAGGACATCACGCAATACACGAAGGCCAGCGTCTTCTCCAAAGTAGGCAAAACAACCGATTGTCTCGTCCGCTTCTCGACCGTTGCCGGCGAGCGCGGCGCGGCGGACGCGGAACGCGATGTGCGCGGATTCGCCGTGAAGTTCTACACCGAAGAAGGCAATTGGGATATGGTTGGCAACAATACCCCGGTCTTCTTCGTGCGCGACCCCTACAAATTCGGCGACTTCATCCACACCCAAAAGCGCGACCCAACGACCAATATGCGTTCGGCGACTGCCATGTGGGATTTCTGGTCGCTCTCCCCCGAAAGCCTGCATCAGGTCACCATCCTGATGAGCGACCGCGGCCTGCCCCAAGGCTATCGCTTCGTTAACGGCTACAGCAGCCACACCTACAGTTTCATCAATGCCGACGATGAGCGCTTTTGGATCAAGTTCCACTTCAAGACCATGCAGGGCATTAAGACCTGGACAAATGCCCAAGCCGCCGAAATCGTCGGTCAGGATCGCGAGAGTTCCCAGCGCGACCTCTTTGAAGCCATCGAAAATGGCGATTATCCCAAGTGGCGCGTCTGCGTTCAGGTCATGCCGGAAGCGGATGCGGAGACTTATCAGGTCAATCCATTCGACCTCACCAAAGTCTGGCCCCATGCTGATTATCCCTTGATTGAAATCGGCATCATGGAACTCAATCGCAATCCGGAGAATTACTTCGCCGACATTGAGCAGGCGGCTTTCGAGCCGTCAAATATTGTGCCCGGCATCAGCTTCTCGCCCGATAAAATGCTCCAGGCGCGCATCATGTCTTATGCCGACGCCCACCGCTATCGCATCGGCGTCAACTATGCCGCGCTGCCAGCCAACAAAGCCCAATGCCCGGTTCACACCTATCACCGCGATGGCAAACTGCGTTTTGACGGCAACTACGGCGGCGCAGTCAACTATGAGCCCAATAGCATGGGCGGACCCGACGAAGATTCCCGTTACAATGAGCCGCCGCTCAAAGTCTCCGGAGATGCCGACCGCTATGATCATCGCGCTGGCAATGACGACTATACTCAGCCGGGCAATCTATTCCGCCTGATGAGCGCGGAGCAGAAAAGGCAGCTATTCAGCAATATCGCTGAAGCGATGGCCGGCGTGCCGGAACGTATCAAAGCGCGCCAATTGGCACATTTCTATCAAGCCGACCCGGCCTACGGCGGTGGCGTGGCGGCGCTGCTGGATTTGGACATAAAAGCGATCGCTCCCCTGGCGAGCCTGTCACTGGAGGAATTGTTCCAGGCGACCAGCGAAGAGAAGTACGCCGGCTTGCCAACTGAATCGCGCGTGCCAGCAGCCGGCGACTAAACTCGTCGCTAATGAGTTATCGCGTCAAGCACAATCTGAATCGGATGCCGCGCAGCAAAACCGGCGTCGTCGATTTGAGCGCGGCACGAGGTACCCGGCGCCGCGATGATGGCATCGCTATTAGCGCGGATTGTCGGCAGCAGGCGGTCTTCGGCGATCTTCATGCTCAGCTCGTAGTACTCATAGCCGAAGCTGCCCGCCACGCCGCAGCAGCCGGTATTCATCTCCTGCACATCGGCGCCGGGGATCGACCGCAGCAAGCGCAGCGTGTCCGCCGTGCCCCAAAGCGCTTTCTGATGGCAGTGCCCGTGCAATAAAATCCGCGGCGATTGCAACTGCCAGGCAAGCGAATCGTGGCTCTGCTCCAGCGCTTCGGCGAAAAACGCTTCGGCGCTGACGCAGCGCTCGGCCACTGTTTGCGCGGCCGCCCGGTCCTCCGGCGCCACCAGCGTCAAATAATCATCGCTGAAGGCGCTCAAGCAGCTCGGCTCCAGGAATACCAGCGGCGCCTCGGCATGCGCCCCCTGCAAACCCATCACATTGGCGCGCGCCATTTGCTTCGCGCTATCGAGCAGGCCCTTACTGATAGCCGGTCGGCCGCAGCAGGCTTGGCCGGGCAGGCGCTGTACGTTCACGCGCAGGCCCAGCCGTTCCGCCAGCGCCATTGCTGCTTGCCCGACTTGCGGGTGATTCCACTCGGTGAAGGTATCGACGATCAAAAGGGCATCGGGCGCGGCGTGCTGGGGATAGCTCTCGGCTGAAAATCGGCGCTCGGCGAATTGCGGCAGCGGACGGTCCGTCGGAATGCCCAGCAGACCGGCGCCCCACTTGCCCAGCGAGTGATTCATTACCAGATTGCTGAGCCGCGGCAGAGCCCCCGCCACTTGGTTGAGCCGATGAATGTTACCGAATACGCGCGTGGCGATGTCAAGGCCGTGCCGGTCGTGCCAGGTCGCCAGGAATTCGCTCTTGAGCTTGGCGACATCCACCGCCGACGGACATTCGCTGGCGCAGGCCTTGCAACTCAGGCAGAGGTCCAGCACCGACTTCAGCGCCGGATCGCCCAGGTCTTCGGGCAGCGCGCCACTCATAGCCGCCCGCAGGGCATTGGCGCGCCCGCGCGTCGAATGCGCTTCGTCCAGCGTCGCCTGATACGAGGGACACATCGTGCCGTCGCCCTCCTTGCGGCAGACGCCGGCGCCATTGCACATCTCGACCGCGCCGGCGAAGCCATTGTCGGCCGACCAATCGTAGCGAGTCGCCACATTGATGACTTCGTAATCGGGCGAATAGCGCATGAGCTCGGCGCTGTCCATCGGCGGCGAGTTAATAATCTTGCCCGGATTCATCATATTGTCCGGGTCGAAAGCCCGCTTGACCGCACGAAAGGCGTCCATTAACTCGGGCCCGAAGAGGTATTCGCTGAATTCGCCCCGCACCAGCCCCTGACCGTGCTCGCCGGTGATTGTGCCCTGGTATTTCTTAACCGTCTGCGCCACGGCGTCGGCGATCGCGCGATACTGCCCGCGCCCCTTGAGCGTCTTGAGATTTATCAGCGGCCGAATGTGCAAGCAGCCGGCGCTGGCGTGGGCGTAGATGGCGTAAGTCGTGTCGTTGTCGTGGATGATGCGCTCGACATCGCTGATGTAATCGGCCAGATTTTCCACCGGCACCGCGCCGTCTTCAATGAAGGAGACCGGCTTGGCTTCGCTGCGTTCGCTCATCATCAAGCCCAGGCCGGCTTTGCGCACGGTCCAGACATCGTCTTGCTGCGCCGGCGTCTCGGCTACGGTGACCGCCCCTCGGAATCCCAGCCGCAAGAGATGCGCCTTCAAGTCCTCGATCTTGGCGCTCAACTCTCGCTCTGAGCCGACGAATTCGACCACCAGGATCGCCTCAGGATCGCCATCGACAAAGGTCAGTCGGTCGCGATAACCAGCGGCGGCGCGCGTCTTGTCCAGCAGGAATTTGTCCATCAATTCGATGGCGGCCGGTTCCAGCTCCAGAATGCGCGGCGTGGCTTCCAGCGAGGCGCGCAATGTGTCGAAGTGCGCCAGCGCCAGCCGTTTGCGCTCGATTCTCGGGCGCTCGACCAGTCGCAGCTCGGCCCGCACCACCGTCGCCAGCGTGCCTTCCGAGCCGCAGAGCAACCAGTTGAGATTCACATCGCCAGGGTCGATCTTGTCCAGCGCGTAGCCGGCGACCGTGCGCCAGGTCCGTGGGTAGCGCGCTTCGATCTGCGGCGCATGCTCAGCGGCCAAATCGCCGACGACGCCGCGGATTCGATTTAACTCGGCGGTCGACTGGTCCAGCCAAACGAGACCGCCGGACGCGGTTACCACTTGCAGACGCGCCACATGATCCGCCGTCATGCCGTAGCGGATGCTGTGCGCGCCGGTGGCGTTATTGCCGATGACGCCGCCAATTGCGGCCCGCTCGGCGCTGGCGGGGTCGGGCCCAAACATCAGGTCCAGCGGTGCCAATTGCGCGTTCAGCGTGCCGAGAATCAAGCCGGGCTCAACAACGACCGTGCGCGTTTCGGCATTGACGCCACGAACGCGGCGCATGTGCCGGGTGAAATCCATGATGATCGCTTCGCCGACCGCCTGCCCGGCCAAGGCGCTGCCGCCCCCGCGCGGCAAGACCGGCACACCGTAGGATCGCGCCACCTCGTGCACAGCGACTACGTCGTCGGCATCGCGCGGATAGGTCACCGCCAGCGGCATAATCTTATAATTGCTGGCATCGGTGCTGTAGAGTACGCGCGTCATGCGGTCGGCGGCGGCCTGATCGCGCCCGATAGCGCCTTGAAGATCGTGCAGCATCTCGTCAATTCGCATGGATGCGCCTTCGCGCTACGCTGATAACGACGCGCTAGATTGTAACGGTTTTACAGCGTCAGTCATACAGTCAGAGAATCCTGTCGACCTACTATAAATGTAGGGGCGACTCTGTGAATTGCCTTTTGGTGTGACCTTCAAAAAAGGGCGACCCATCGGGTCGCCCCTACGAGCTATTTGTTTAGATGGATCTTCGCCCGAGAAGATCCTCTGTGCCCTCTCTTTAACTCGGTGTACTCGGTGGCAAAACTGTGACGACTACACGCTGCTCAAATCCGCCTTCAGCGCGCGCAGCTGAGCATTACATGCCCGCACCGCCTCGTCCGAAGCTGACAGGAGCGGCGCGCGCACGCCACCGACCGGCAGACCACGCTCGGCCATGATGCCCTTGACCACGGGCAGCCAGCCGCTGCTCGCCACCACCGCGCTCACGGCCTGCTGCTGTTGCTGCAGCTGCCGCGCCCGCGTCCAGTCGCCAGCGCTGAAGGCCTCATAAATGCCGACGATGACCTCGGGAATATAGTTGAGACTGCCGGAAACTGTGGCGTCCAATCCCATCGCCAAACCAGCCAGGATCAAGCCGTCCGGCCCGATGCAGGTATTGAAGCGCCCGTCCTGCAAGTGATTGGTGGCGAACATGGCCATCAAGTCGCCGCTGCTGTCCTTGAGCCCGACGCAATTCTCATAGCGCCGCGCCAGGCGGGTCACCAGCGCCGCCGACAAGCTATTTTTCGCCATCGCCGGCAGGTTGTACAGGTAGACCGGGAAGTCGGCCACGGCTTGGTAGATCGCGCCGTAGTGAGCTTCTAGCGCTTCGTCATCCAGCGGGAAGTACCAGGGCGTAATCACCGAGGCGGCCGTCGCGCCGACCGACTGCGCATGCCGAGTCAGCTCGATGGTTTCGCCGGTTGTGATGGCGCCGCTGTGGATGATGACCGGCACGCGCCCGCCGACCGCTTCAACCGTGGCGGCGGCGACAGCTTTGCGCTCGTCGGCAGAAAAAAGCGGACCCTCGCCGGTCGTGCCCAGGGGGTAAATGCCGGCGACGCCCTTCTCTATGAGGAAGTCGACCAGCGGGCGAATCATGTCGACATTGATGTCGCCGTTTGCTTTGAGCGGAGTCACTGTCGGGCAGATGACGCCGTGTATGGGTTGGTATGTCATGAGCCTTCTCTCCGCTACGATCCGGTATGTCAAGCGCGTCTTGGCGCCAGCAAACCACGTAACTATAACGATTCCGGGCAGCAGAGGCAATTCGTTCTCTTTTCGCAGATAAACTGCCATTTGCGGCAGCCGACGGCCTATGATATTTTGCGTGGGCACGCTAGCCATTCTCGCTGCCGCCGAGCGGCTGAATTCTGCGCCAATGTCGCTGGTTCGCTGGTTGACGTTCGTACCTCGTCAACCGGGGCAGACGCCTTTCCGTATGTGAAGGAAAATTTTGTTCTCAATCCAAGTTGCGTTACACTGTAGGGCTTGATTGTATTCGTCCTCTTACACGCTAGCTGCAATCTGGCAAATCCGAGCGCCAGGCCGGTTGTTTTTCCAGCGACAAGTCTGTGAGTTGATAAGTGGGACTGAACCATTCTCTCCGTCTCTATTTATGGAAAGGTTGCCTATCAGAATCATTCGCCATAAAAAGAATCTGTCTAGCATATTCATCTACCGAATCGGAGGAAAAGTGATGTTGAAGAAAGCCGTAGTTTTTCGCTCAATCGTGGTTTTGTGCAGCCTGTTGCTGCTGATCGGCGGCGCCGCGGCGCAAGACGCGATCACACTGCAATTCTTCTACCCGGTCGGCGTGGCCGGTCCGCTGGCGCAAGCCATCGACAGCTATGTCGCCGAGTTCAACGCAACGCACGATCATATTCAGGTCGAACCGGTATTCACCGGCGGTTACTCGGAAAATATGGCTCGCGCGACCGCCGCGATTCTGTCCGGCCAGCCGCCTGATGTCGCCATATTGCTGGGCATCGACATTTACACATTGATTCAACTGGAAGGAATCATCCCGCTGGATGACTACATCGCGTCCGAAAACGGCTTGGACATTGACGATTTCTTCGAAGCATTCATGGCCAACAATATCGCCGACGATCAAGTCTGGAGTATTCCCTGGCAACGGTCGACGCCGATTCTGTACTACAACAAGGATGCCTTCGCCGAAGTCGGGCTGGACCCCGAGACTCCCCCCGCGACGTGGGATGAATTGGTGGAATTCGGCAAACAGCTTGTTGTGAAAGATGGCGACAATGTGACGCGCTGGGGCGTGGAGGCGCCAACGTCATTCTGGATTTTCGCCAACTTCGCCATTCAAGCCGGGCAGCATATCGGCTCCCTTGGAGACGATCCCTGCGCTGTCTATCTGGACACGCCGGAATCTATAGAAGCGCTGGCTTTCCTGCGCCGTCTGCAGACCGAGGGCATCATGCCTGATGGCGCAGTCGCCTGGGGCACGGCGCCGGCCGACTTTATCGCCGGAGCTTCAGCGATGATCTATCACTCCACCGGCAGCCTCAGCACACTCTTGGCTAATTCACCCTTTGAAGTAGGCACTGCCTTCATGCCAGCCGGCGAGGCCGGTTACGGCGCCAATGTCGGCGGCGGCAACTACTACATCATGAAAGACATCGACAAGGAACGCCAAGACGCTGCTTGGGAGTTCATCCGCTGGATGGTGCGTCCGGAGCAGATCGGACAGTGGGGCATCGACAGCGGCTATGTCGCGCCGCGCAACGCCGCCTGGGAAGTCGATCCTTTGAAGAGCTATGCCGCTGAAGTGCCGCAAGCCTCCACCGCCCGCTTCCAGCTTCCCTATGCCGTCAAGGAATTCCCGGCAACATACGGCGGCCAGGAAATCCAGGTCATAACCACGCAAGCGATTGAAGCGGTCAACACCGGTGAACTATCGCCCGAAGACGCGGCGGCTGCAGCGCAAGAACGCGCCAACGATGTGCTGACACAGAACGGCTGCGAACTGGAATAGCATACGTTGAAGTCGACGCACAATCAGCTTGACGGCGAAAAACAAAAAAGCGAGGGAAGCGGGAAGTCGTCCCGCTCCCTCTCCTTCTCCATGCCATCTAGCGGCAGCGGCGTCGTCGCTTACCTCTTCCTGCTGCCTTCGCTGATCTTCCTGACGGTCTTCACGCTCTGGCCCATCGTCTCGGCCATAAGGACCAGCTTCCATAAGCGCCAGGGGCGCAGTCAAATCTTTGCCGGCATGGACAACTACGAGCGCATATTTTCCGACCCGCTCAGCCAGCAAGTGATTCAGAACACGGTGGCTTATGTCACGATCGGCCTGATTCTGTCCGTCATTGGCGGGCTGCTGCTGGCGATCCTGATGAACCAGGGCCTGCGCAATATCGGTTTCTTCCGCTTTCCCTTCCTGGCGACAATCGGACTGCCGATGGTCAGCGTCGCCTCGATCTGGCTGTTCTTGTATAGTCCGCGCGTCGGGCTATTTAACGAGATTCTGGGCGGCTTGGGACTGCCGCGCTCCAACTGGCTTAGTGACCCCGACTTGGCGCTACCGGGGTTGTTTGTGGTTTATTTGTGGAAGCAACTCGGTTATTTTGCGCTTTTCTATCTGGCAGCGCTGCAATCCCTGCCCACCGATGTTCTGGAAGCGGCGACGCTGGACGGCGTTTCATTTTGGCAGAAACTGCGTCATATCATCTGGCCGCTGGTATCGCCAACGACTTACTTTGTTTCTACAATCGCTGTTTTGAATTCTCTGCAACAAGTGGATCATGTTTTTGTCTTGACCCTGGGCGGGCCCAACAACGCCAGCAATATGGCGCTTTATTACGTATATGAGCAAGGGTTCAAGTGGTTCAATACCGGAGTTGCTGGCGCGATGACAGTCGTGCTGCTGGCTGTGCTGCTGACCATGGCCATGCTGCAGTTCGTCCTTTTGGAGCGCCGCGTTCACTATCAATAAGCTAGCTGCGAGACTGTTAATCTGATGACCGGCAAAAAGCGAACCTGGCGCGAGATCCTGCCCATCGTGACGCTGGCTGTATTCGGGCTGATTTGGATGGTGCCGCTGTTTTGGACCCTGCTGGCCGCCTTTGTGCCGACCACCGAACTCTTGAACGGCTCGCCGCTGATCTGGCTGCAGAGCTTGCACCTGGGCGCCTTCGCAGAAGCCTGGGATGTCGCCCCCTTCCCGCGCTTTTACCTCAATACCGTCATCTGGGTATTCGGATTGCTGGCGCTGCAACTGGTCACGGTTTCATTGGCGGGCTTTGCCCTGGCGCGCCTGGACTTCCGCGGTAAAGACCAAGTATTCTTCCTCTTCCTCACCCAACTAATGGTGCCGGCCACCGTGCTCATCCTGCCCAATTACCAGACGCTGGTGACCCTGGGCTGGCTGGATACCTACCAAGGCATGATGGCGCCCTATATTGCTTCGGCCTTTGGTACTTTCCTGATGCGCCAGGCCTTCAAGCAAGTGCCGAAAGAGCTGGAAGAAGCGGCCCGCAGCGACGGCGCCAGCTGGCTGCAAGTGCTGTGGCACGTCTTCCTGCCGGTCACGCGCGCGCCCCTGCTGGCCTTCAGCATCGTCTCGATCACCTACCACTGGAACGAGTTCCTCTGGCCCCTGCTGATCACTAGCAGCGTGGAGACGCGTCCGCTGACGGTCGGGCTGGCGCTACTGGTTCAGTCGTCGGAGATCGGCGCGCAGTGGGATCTGCTCTCGGCCGGCACGCTGATCGTGGCCGTGCCTATCCTCATCCTCATCGCGCTGGTTCAGAAGCAGTTCACCAACAGCTTCCTGAGCTCGGGGATAAAGTAGGGCTGAGAGCCTGCGCTGAGTGTGGGCAAATGACGCCGCGCTTGATGGGATTGCAGGTCATTGAGATCGCGCTTCAATCCTAGAGAACCTGCTGGAATCTGCGATGCTTTCTCAGCATCCTCGCCTAGTCGACAGCGTCATCCTCAAGTCGCAAGCTCAGGTCCGGATCCAGCGCATCCAGGTTTTGCACATAGAGCCGCAACATGGGCTCCACATATCGATACATGCCGCGATCGGTCCTCTCGATGATGTTTCGTTCCATCAGCGTGTCCATGTTTCTGCTGAATTCATTGGATTTCTTCTCAAGTTTGCCGCCGATAAACGACACTGGTACAACTGGGCTGTCATACTCAGCCATCGCGACCAGGATTCGCCTGTAGTTGCCAGCACCCGCCCGGCGCAGCAGTTCCCCAAGTTCGGCGCGTTTGATACGAGAAATCACCTCGTCTGTGGCTTTATCGAAATCCTGTTGATCCAGAATGTTATCGGTGTCATTCTCAAAGGCTTCGTAGCACAGCCTATGGATAATTTCGGGGAACCCGCCTGCCGTCTCCACTACCCAGTTCATCGATTCATTAGACATGCGAGTATTCCGGCTGCTGGGCGAACTCTGGAGTGTTCTTTCAATCACATCGCGGCTCTCACTGTGACTCATGGGGCGCAACTCAACATTCTCGAAGACTCTGCCAATCGAGGGATGATCGCTCATTAGCTTTTGCATCGCGCCGGTCACTCCGACGAGATAAAATGCGAATCTATCCAGCCCAGCGTCTACCAATTCCTCCGTTGTTACTTTCAAGAAAGACGCGATGCCAGACGTCTCAGCCACGGTGTCAATTTCGTCGATAATGAAAATCATGCCGTCGCAGTCATCCTTGATCGCCGACCACAGATTGGACACGGTCCGGACGAATTCGCGACCGATGTCCGTTGACGCGTCCGACTGGGCCTCCACAGAGACGCCGAAGGCAGAGACTTTCGGTTTCCAAGACCGGACAAAATCACCGACGATGCTGTGGAAGTTCTCGGCGCTTAGCCTTGTCGGCATAGCATCCATCAACGAAGTCACAATATGCTCGGTGCTCTGGCCCTGCCGCGCCCGGCACTTAAATACGGGAAATCGGAATCGAAAGTCACCAGCGTCGATGCCGAGATTTGAGAGGACATCATCGCCATTGTCGGTTACTGAATGTATCTGATTAATGAAGGAACTTTTGCCAATTCCTCTGGGACCGGTGACGATCATATGGCGTGCGTTGCCATGGCCAGTGTTAAACATTGAACGAATCAGCACGGTCAGTTCGTGTGCCCGGCCCGCAAATTGCTCAAAATTGTCAATGGGCTTGTCTGGCCGGAAAGGATTAGGCCTTAGCTGCATGAGTTGTGACCGATTTCCTCATTTGAGCCGCCACCCAATGATACATCATCTGAATCGCGAACGCTAGAAACTATGGCGCTGCTATTACTTAACGCCCATTTGCGCTACCCCGCCCAAATCCCGCCACACGTGGTGACCTTTGTTGTGAAAATCATTTCTCGGCGAACGCGGTGTACTCGGTGGCTAGAAGAAAAATCTCTGTGCCTCTGTGGCCAACCCACACACGCGACCATCCGCTCACCCATCCCCGCCCCGCCAATGCTACCCTGCCCACACGCTGGCCAGCATCCTTCGTGACCTTTGTGTCTTTGTGCCCTTTGTGGTTAAAAACCTCTGTGCCCTCTGAGTCTCTGTGGTGAATCTACCCGCCGCTTACGCTACAATACGCCCAATCACGATCCAACCACCTAAAGGAGCCCCCATGTCCACCACCAACGGCGTCCGCGCCGCCCTCAACCAGCGCAGCCGAACCCTCGTCCATGGCGCCGAACGCGCCGGCGCCCGCGCCATGCTCAAGGCGGTCGGCTACAGCGATGACGACCTGGCCAAGCCGCTCATCGGCGTCGCCAACACCTGGACCGAGATCGGCCCCTGCAACTTCCACCTGCGCAAGCTGGCGGTCGATGTCAAACGCGGCATTCGAGCGGCCGGCGGCACCCCCTTCGAGTTCAACACCATCAGCATCTCCGACGGCATCACCATGGGCACCGAAGGCATGAAAGGCTCGCTGATCAGCCGCGAAGTCATCGCCGACAGCATCGAGTTGGTGGCCATGTCGAATATGCTTGATGGCGTGGTGGCGCTCTCCGCCTGCGACAAGACGATCCCCGGCACGATCATGGCGCTGATCCGCCTCGACCTGCCCTCGCTGATGCTCTATGGGGGCACCATCTATCCCGGGGTACACAAGGGCCGCGATATCGATTTGGTCAACGTCTTTGAAGCGCTGGGCCAGTTCCAGGCCGGGCAGATCAGCTATGAGGAGCTGATGGATGTCGAGAATGTCGCCTGCCCCGGGCCGGGCGCTTGCGGCGGACAATTCACCGCCAACACCATGGCCATGATCAGCGAAATCATCGGCATCTGCCCCATGGGCATGGGCGATGTGCCCGCCGAAGACCCCGAGAAAGAGACCGTGTCCTATCAAGCCGGCGAGATGATGCTCGACATTCTCGAGCGGAACATCCGCCCTTCCGACCTGGTGACGCGGCGCTCGCTGGAGAACGCGCTGGCCGCCTCAGCCGCCACCGCCGGCAGCACCAACAGCATCCTGCACTGCCTGGCTTTCGCGCGTGAAGCCGGCATCGAATTCACGCTGGACGATATCGAGGCCATCAGCCGCCGCACGCCCATCATCGGCGATATGCGCCCCACCGGCCAATACGTAGCTCTCGACCTCTTCAAAGCCGGCGGCGTGCCCATCCTCGTGAATCGGCTGATCGACGGCGGCTACATGAGCGGCGATACGCCCACCGTCACCGGCCAGACCCTGGCGCAAGCTTGTGCTGACGCGATCGAGACGCCCGGCCAAGACGTCGTTCGCGATCTCAATGACGCCATCAAGCCCAGCGGCGGCCTGGTCGTGCTGCGCGGCAACCTGGCGCCCGATGGCGCGGTGGTCAAGCTCAAGGACACGCCCGCTCCGCTGACCGGTCCGGCGCGCGTCTTCGACACCGAAGAGGACGCTTTCGAAGCCGTCTCCAACCGGCAGATCGTCGCTGGTGATGTGCTGGTCATCCGCTACGAAGGTCCCGTCGGCGGGCCAGGCATGCGCGAGATGCTGCAGATCACGGCGGCGCTCTACGGGCAGGGGCTGGGTGGCAACGTGGGCCTGATTACCGACGGGCGCTTCTCCGGCGGCACACGCGGTTTGATGATCGGCCACACGGCGCCTGAGGCGGCGGTCGGCGGACCCATCGCGCTGCTGCAAGAGGGCGACATGATTACCATCGATGTGTCGCAGCGGCTGCTGCAAGTCGATCTCAGCGATGCCGAGCTCGATGCGCGGCGGGCCGCGTGGAGCGCGCCTGAGCCGAACTACAGCAAAGGCGTCATGGCCAAATACGCGCGCCAGGTCTCGCAAGCAAGCGACGGCGCTGTCACGGGGGCTTAGTTTGTAGCGCGACTGTGATTGCGGCTGGGGCGAGTCTACGCGGTGGGCTCGCTCTTCTCTTCGGATTCTTGTGCTGGCGGACGGCATACAATCCCAACGGGAACAGTACCGACTGCCCTCCAACCGCAACTGTCTTTAATGCATAACTCAAACTCGTACATTCCATCAACCGTAAATGGTATGGTCGAAATCGTCCCGAAAGTTCGCGACCCGGCCGTGCGCTCCAAGTCTACAGGGAACGGCAGTTCCTGCAAAACACTACCAGCAGGTGATTTTATGCGCGCAAGTGCGTCTATAATCTTCGCCTCGGAATCGTCTTCACGGATCCAACTGGATACCAAGTACAAAGGACTTGATAATGGCAATTCCAGCGGCCGGTCGTCAGGCAATTCGGCTTCAAATGTAATTCCGTCGGCAATCTCGATAAGGCTGAGACTGTTGCTTGCCTCACTGATAATGTACTTAGAGCAAAGCACAGACCAGAGATGTTTCATATTGCCGCCTGCGCTGTAGGAACAAACTCAATCGAGTGCGGGTATTGGATATGTCGACGCGAATTGACGTCAGCTTGATACACAGAAGTTCCGACGTCGCTAGCAAGCAGCACAACGTTAGCGGCAGCGCCGATATTCACTAACTGGTGACTAAAAGTCGAGGACAAGATTAGGCTGTCGCTGATTTGCGTTTCCCAGTAACTTTCCAAAACTGGGCGAGCCATTTGCCTGGACCAGAAAAGTCCTTTGGTATTTTGAATACGAGTACTCGCCTCATATGACAATGTCAAATCAAACTGCGACAAACAATACAAGTAAACGACGATGCTACCGTCGTAAGATTGCTCCACCTCTTTCTCAACTTGGGGGAGCAAACACAGAATCCGCTCGTAGACCTCTTCAATCAGTATCTCACCGGTGGACAAGCTGGCGATCAACGATCGTACGAATTCGTGCTGCGCTAAAACCAATTCCAAGACACTGTATCCGCTTAGCGCGACGAACTGTATCTGAAAGTCGGGATTCTCGATTTCCCTAATGTGGTGTTGAAACATCCTCAGGAACTCTCTCACTCCAGTATGAATGCAATCGGCCGCAAAAGTCTGGAACATCATTCACACTATGCTCTACTTCTCCAGCGCGCCCCCACTTACTCAATACTCTTGTATCAATAATACCGCCGTTAGCTTTGGAAACCTGAGTAACTACGCCTATGTGTACCGGCTTCTCGCGTAAAACATATAGCGCCAAATCCCCAATAGACAATCTGTCTCCATCTATCAGTTTAGTATACCCATCTTCTGTTAGAATTCGATAAAGTGAGTCCGGGTCGATCCAGGCACGGCGATTGGAGAATATCATACCCACGCAACTATATAGATGCTGAGAAACTGAACGAATGCTGAGGCTCTGTCGTTTGACTGGTCGAATCAACTCTCTCAGCCTGCGTGTGTCGTCTCTGACATCTCCCAAGTCCTTCTGAGCTTCCTCCACTTCACTAGGCGGCGGTTGGGGAATCTTCCAGCCGGATCTGGCAAAAATAGGTCGCGGGTGATCAGTAGATTCGTACTCAGGATCGAAAAGAACCATTGAGCAGATAATTGGCCCATTGACTGACAAAATCATACGACACAGCGGATACTATCAGAAGCAAGGGTGGATTGCTACATGTGCCTCACCCGAGCTGCGCTCCACCCATGAACCCCCTCGCCCATACCCGCATCCTCGACCTGACCCGCCTGCTTCCGGGCGCAGTCTGCACCATGCTGCTACGCGGTCTGGGCGCGGAGATCATCAAAGTCGAACACGCGCGTACCGGTCCAGGTCTCGCAAGCCAACGACGGCGCGGTAACGGGCGCGGCGACTGGCTGGCGGCCGCGGCCTTCACACTACTAATCGCATATGCGTTGCGGTCGCCAATACGTTTCGCCTGACCGGGTGCGTTCGACCATGCCTCGAACCCACTCAGTCACATCGGGCTGAGTGTCGAGTTCTATCACGACCTGCAACTCCAGTTCGCGGCAGAATACTTCCTCTCTGATCCAGGCTTCGCGATCACATATATTTGCAGTCTGCCCCGCATCATGTCGATGGAGGTGACAAGCCTCGTGCACAAGCACCGCGGACCTGCGCTTTTCCCAGCCGTTGACCAACGGTCCGTCCCACCCTACATGAAATGCCCGATGGCGCATTTCTACATGACCAACGGTATTTTCAAGCCCGAGCTGTTCGATTTTGTTCAGGCCGTTGAGAACATAATCATAGCGGTGCGGCAGCCTGTTCTTCAGTTCGTCAAGCCTTTGCGCGTAAAAGTCGATGAAGTCCGCATCGCCCACGATGCTAATCTGCCCCGGAAGCGCGCAATGAAAATGGGTCTGAAACTGACTAAAGCCTTCCGCCCAATCCTGCTCATTATTGCATTGCCAGGCCCATTCACAGCAATTGCCTTTATCACGAGCGCTGGATTGTCCGTCAGGCAGGATGCTAGGCGAGGTGGTAAGCAAGATGCCGCGCCCGTTCGGGTTGCCAATGACGATCCCGCTAGCCGTCCGCTGGATAACCCCGCTGGCGGAATGGGAAGACGCTGAGGCCGGCGATTGTCCAGGCGCCCCGCATTGATGGTTCTCAAAGGCGTGATAGCCGTTTATCCAGTCCAGGTCGCTGTGGCACTGGCGGTCGACGAAGCAACAATTGTCGATTTGTGCCGAGGCATTGCTGGCAGGCGGCGCGCTTGTCCCAGGCTGAGACTGCGCAGGGGCGACGCATTGATTGTTCTGGAAAGCCCAATAGCCAGCGATCCAGTCCTGGTCGCGTTGGCAATGCCGATCAACGAAGCAACAATTGTCGATATCGCCAGTCGCCTGCTCTGGCGTCGCCTCGCTGCCTTCAACTCTGGTGTATGGGACCCAATCCGCCATCCAGACATCGTTCCCGTTCCTGTTGATCCGCAGCCACCGGTTGTTATTGCCGACGACCTGCAGGGTGGTACCGGGTGGAACGGTTTCGATGAAGGCGCTCTCAAGGCTGAATGACGCCCTCAAGTTGGTGTGGTAAGTCACGCGAATGGAATAGGTTTGCGCCGATACGATGCCAAATAGGAGGCACATCGCCAGCGATGCCGCGACCAACCAAGCTTTCATCATGGGACTCCTTGTTGTTGCGTAAATATCGTACAGAGAAACCGCCGAAATCGAGGAAGAGCGCAACGCCATTCTCCGCCTCAACCTCGACGAAGCCGCCGCCCGCTACGGCGTACCGGAGCCGGCATGAGCGCCGACGCGTCCGAAAGCGTTGCGTCGGCGCAACCGCCGCCCAACTCGTTTGCCTAGTTGCATGGATAGAGATCGACTTCCCCTGCGTAGATGCTGGCGAGGAACTTACGCTCCGCTTCAATCCAGTCGGGCTCAACTCCGAATTCGATCAGGACCTGCAACTCCTGCTCCACGCAAGCGCCTTCCTCTCTGATATTAATATTCCGATGGTAATCGTCCCGATCACATTGGCCTTCTCGAGAGTACCCAGCATTAAACCGATGGACGTGGCAGGCTTCGTGTACAAGCGTCACGGCCACCTCCTCGAGGCGCACTGGATCTGGATGGCCCCTATATCGGCTCGCCCTCACAAACATATGCCGGCTGAGGACACTAATGGCAGTTACGTACCCTTCCCGCTGTTCGACCTTGTCCACGCCGTCCAGCACGTAATTATAGCGGTGCGGCAGCCTGTTCTTCAGCAGGTCAAGCGAACGCTCGTGTAGGTCGACAAAGTCCGGGTCGCCCACGATGCTAATCAGCCCCGGAAGAGCGCATTGACGGTTCTGAAATGCCTCATAGCCCGCAGCCCAATCCTGGTCGCTGTTGCATTGCCAATTCTCTTGACAACAATTGTTTGTGGAATAGATTTGCCCGAGGGGGAACGTGGGAGAAGGTCCAATGGAAGGCAGGATGCTGCGCCCGTTCCTGTGTCCGTAGACAATCCCGCCGGCGGTCCGCAAGATAACACCGCTGCCCGGCTGGGAAGACGCTGAGGCCGCCGATTGCCCAGGCGCCCCGCATTGATGGTTCTCAAAGGCGTGATAGCCGTTTATCCAGTCCAGGTCGCTGTGGCACTGGCGGTCAACGTAACAGCAGTTGTCAATTTGTGCCGAGGCATTGCTGGCGGACGGCGCGCTTGTCCCAGGCTGAGACTGCGCAGGGGCGACGCATTGATTGTTCTGGAAAGCCCAATAGCCGTCGATCCAGTCCTGGTCGCGTTGGCACTGCCGATCAACGAAGCAACAATTGTCGATATTGCCAGTCGCCTGCTCTGGCGTCGCCTCGCTGCCATCAACTCTGGTGTATGGGACCCAATCGGCCATCCAGACATCGTTCCCGTTCCTGTTGATCCGCAGCCACCGGTTGTTATTGCCGACGACCTGCAGGGTGGTACCGGGTGGCACGGTTTCGATGAAGGCACTCTCTAGGCTGAATGACGCCCTCAAGTTGGTGTGGTAAGTCACGCGAATGGAATAGGTTTGCGCCGATACGACGCCAAATAGAACGCACATCGCCAGCGTTGCCGCGACCAACCAAGCTTTCATCATGGGACTCCTTGTTGGTTCGTAATAATAGTAATGACAGGTAGTAACAATCACTCATCAGAGATGATATCGCCTTTCAATGCGCTCGTCAAAACTGGGCGGCTAGGCGGAGCGTCACTCCACAGGCGAAGTAAGGTCTGCGGCAAAGACATTCTTGTGGTGGCGCTGGTCAAGCGGGAGCGCATAGTAAACACACACGGGAGCTTCTGCGCGAAAACGGCTATTCGGACATAGAACTTGTGTTTCAGTCCTTTCCTTGAGATAATCCCTCACATATGCGGTACGACTTCGCGCAAGCTGCCGTCAGTAGGAACATTGTGATGGGTTACGTTTAGTATCAGTGGAAACGTAGGCAAAATCGCCTTAGAGAGTGCCGGTCTACATCGCCGATAAAGTTAAGCCATGAACCCCCTCCACAACACCCGCATCCTTGACCTCACCCGCCTGCTACCGGGCGCAGTCTGCACTATGCTGCTGCGCGACCTGGGCGCGGAGATCATCAAAGTCGAAGACCCGCGAACCGGCGATTACGCCCGCCTCCTGCCGCCGTTGATTGACGGCATGGGCGCTTACTTTCGCAGCAGCAACGGCGGCAAGAAGAGCATCGCCCTCGACCTGAAAACCGCAGCCGGACAAGCCATCTTACACCGCTTGGTCGCTACGGCCGATGTGCTGATCGAAGGCTTTCGTCCGGGCGTGACGGAGCGTTTGGGCGCGGACTACGAGACGCTGCGCGCCATCAATCCCGGGCTGGTATACTGCTCGCTTTCCGGCTGGGGGCAGAGCGGGCCCTACGCGTCGCTCAGCGGGCACGACCTCAATTACATCGCGCGCAACGGTGTGCTGGGCGCGGACCTGAACCCAAACTCACCGGGCGCGCAGGTCGCCGATGTTAGCGGCGCCTATGTGGCCGTCATGGGCATCCTGGCGGCGCTTCTGCAGCGGCATCACACCGGACGGGGAGACTACCTGGACGTCGCGCTTTCCGAGGCGGCGATGCCGCTGGCGCTGGCCGCCTGGGTCGAAGCGCAAACCACGCCCGCAAACGGCGGCTTCATCAGCTTGCGCGGCGAAAGCGCCTGCTACCGCGTCTACCACTGCGCCGATGGCGAAGCGGTGGCCTTAGGCGCGGTTGAAGCCAAGTTCTGGGCTAATTTTTGTAACGCCGTCGGCCAGCGGAAGTGGATAGGCCCGCAACACGACCGCAGCCGACAGCCCGCGCTTATAGATGAGGTCGCCGCGCTGTTTCGGACGAAGCCGGCGACGGAATGGGCTGCCCTGCTCAACGAGGCCGACTGCTGCTTCACACGCGTCATCGCGCCAAAACACCTGCTTGAAGACCCGCAGATTGCGGCGCGCGGCATGATTGGCGTGGACGACAGTGGCGTACCCTGGATGCGCAGCCCAATCCGATTGGGCGAGGACGGCATCAGCCCGCAGCCGGCGCCGGCGCATGGCGAGCACACCGGGGAAGTGCTGCGTGAAATCGGCTATTCATACGGGGAGATCGGGACACTGATGAAAGACGGGGTCATTCGTCCAGCGCCGTGAAGCCATCAGCATCGGCGAGGATTTTCTTGGGACCGTGCTCCTCAAACAGCACGCTGACAATGCCGCTCTTACCCTCAACGCCGATGACTTTGCCCAAGCCAAATTGCGGATGTTTCACCGGCATATTGACTCTGAAGTCGGACCTGTTATCCGCCTGCTTGGGCAGCCCCGGGAAAGGGATGATCTTCTTGCGCAACTCTTCGTTTGGCTTGGATACGGTACCCCGGCGCAGGTCCCGCTGCAGACGGCTGGGCGGCTGCGGATCACGATCCCACTGCGTCTGCGACTCAATGCTCTGTGAACGGCGCAGTGTTGCCAGCGTGGTCGGCGCGCCGTCGAGCAAATGCGGCGGCAGGTCCGCCAGAAACTCCGATGGCGCGGCGATGCCGCCACTGCCGCTATAGAGCGCGCGGCGGAAGGCGTAACTGAGGTAGAGCGCGCGTTTGGCGCGGGTGACGCCGACGTAGAACAAGCGGCGCTCCTCCTCCAAGCCTCCGACCTCTTCGAAAGAGCGGAAATGCGGCAGGATGCCCGTCTCCAGCCCGGTGATGAACACCACCTCATATTCCAGGCCCTTGGCCGCGTGCAGGGTCATCAGCGTTACGGCATCGGTGTCTTCCTTGAGGCTATCGACATCAGCCACCAGCGACTGCTCCGCCAGAAATTCGTGCAACGGCTGCTCGTATTCCATCGCGTATTGCAGCAAGCCCCGCAGCTCTTGAACATTATCAGCCCGCTCGACCGCCTCTTCGGGGATCTTGCTGCTGTCTTCAAGGTGCAGAAAGTAGCGCGTCTGGGCGGTGATATTGTCGAACATGGTCAGCAGATCACCGACTTTGGCCATCTCTTGCCAGCCAAGAAGCATGGCGGCGAAAGCGGCAAACTTCTTTTTCGCCGCCGAGCCGAGCGGAGTCGGATCGTCGTAGTAAACATGGTTGAGCGCATTGGCGATGCTCAAGCCGTCGCGCGTGATCCAATTCAGGAAAGCCTCCTGCGACTTCTTGCCGATGCCGCGCGCCGGCACGTTGATGATGCGCTCGAAGCTGACGCGGTCGTCAGGATTGTGGATTAAGCGCAGGTATGCCAGCAGATCCTTTACCTCGCGCCGTTTGTAGAAGCCCACCCCGCCCACCAACACGTAAGGCACAGCAGCGTTAACGAAGGCCTGCTCCATCGCCCGCGACTGCGCGTTGGTACGGTACATCACGGCGAAGTCTTTGTAGTCCAGATCGTTTTCCGTGCGCAGCTGCCGGATCCGTTCCAGCACTTCGCTGGCTTCGTAGCGCTCGTCGAAGGCTTCGAATACCGTTGCCGTTTCGCCGCGACCCAGCTCGGTATGCAGCGCCTTGGGCCTGCGATTGCGATTGCGGTCGATGACGGCGCGAGCGACATCAAGAATGTTTTGTGTGCTGCGGTAATTCTGCTCGAGCAGGATGACGGAGGCCTCGCTATAGGTCTCCTGGAAACGCAGCACGTTGCGGTAATCGGCGCCGCGAAAGGCGTAGATCGCCTGATCTTCGTCGCCGACGACAAAGACGTTGTTCTGCGGCGCGGCGAACTGCCTTACTAGCTCGTATTGCACCTGATTGGTATCCTGGAACTCATCCACCAGCAGATAGCTAAATCGGTCTTGATAATAGGCGCGCAGCTCGGCGTTGTCCCGCATGAGGTTCACCATGTTCAGCAGCAGGTCGTCAAAGTCCATGGCGTTGGCGTCAAGCAGCGCCTGCTGATAGCTGACGTACACCTGCTTGACGACCTCGCCAAAATAGTCGAGCGCCTTAAACTGCGCCGGCGGAATCATTTCGTTCTTGGCGCTGGAAATCTTGGACAGGATAGCGCGCGGGTTGTAGCGTTTGGGGTCGATGCCGACCTGTTTGACCACCCGCTTGACCAGTGCGACTTGATCGTCGCTGTCGTAAATGACGTAATCCGGGCGGTAACCGGCGCGTTCGGCTTCGCGGCGCAGGTAGCGGGCGCAAGTGGCGTGGAAGGTGCCGATTTGCAGGCCACGCAGACGGTCGCCCAGCAACGTCTCAACGCGCGAGCGCATTTCGCCGGCGGCTTTGTTGGTGAATGTGACCGCCATAATGCGATGATGCGGCACGCGATATTCACGAATCAGCCAAGCGATGCGGCGCGTCAGCACGCTGGTTTTGCCACTGCCCGGTCCGGCGAGCACAAGCACCGGGCCGTCCACAGCGGTGATGGCGGCGGTCTGTTGTCGGTTCATGCCCTGCAGCAGGGGATGGTTTGAGGTCATAAATGGATAACCCTTAAGCCAGCCAAAACGAGTTCGCTATGCAAATTCGAATGAGTCGGCTAGTGCACTTCCAAGAGGTGGTCTGGTAATTCGGAAAGAAACTCCGATGGCGCGTGCATAACATTACTGAGGCCTTTATGGCTCGTATAGGTCAGAAATAATCTGGATTCTGCCCGGGTCAACCCCACATAAAATAAGCGCCGTTCTTCCGTCACGTCATTTGGCCCGTCGGAATCGTGTACGTGCGGTAAGACGTTCTCATTGAGCCCGATAATAAAGACAACTGGGAACTCCAAACCCTTGGCGGAGTGCAGCGTCGTCAGCGCGACTTTATCGGGCTCGTCATCAACGTCTCCCTTTTCCAATGCTACCATGCGCGCGAACCGTTCAAATGGATCAGAAGAGTGCGATGCGGCGCTAGCTAGACGGCGTAGCTTTCTGACGCTGTCCCTGCGTTCAGCGAGTTCCCAACCTTCCTTGCAAATTCGCTCAAGGTGCTGCTCGTAATCCGCATATTGAATGACCTGGTCGAAGAGGTTGACCAAATGCCCCCGTACAGCGGACTCGCGCCAGGATTTCAACGCGTCAGACAAGCCAGCAAACGCTTTAGCCTGGCGGCGATTTAGCGGCGAGTCTCCAGTCCCCACCTTGTATAGCGCTTCGAATAGATTCAATCCGTCGCTGGCTAGCCATTCCAGAAATCTTCTCATGCCTGATTTGCTAATACCAAAAGTCTTAAATTCGGCAAGGCGCCTGAAGTACTCTTCGAAATCTGAATCGTGCGCCAGATGCATCATGGCCATGATGTCTTTGACTTCTCTGCGCTGGTCGAAGTCAATTGTGTTAACAACTCTGAATGGTACATCATGCAGATGAAAGACGCTCTTGAATGGCAGGGATTGAGAATTCTTGCGATACATGATTGCGAAGTCCCCGTATCGCAGGCGCATGCTGTCTCGCAGAATCTCAATCTGCTCTTGCGCGTATTCAGCTTCGTCCAAATCCGAAGAGGCCTCGTAAACTTGAATGCGATCGCCGACGCCATTCTTGCTGAACAACGCCTTTGGCGTTCGATGCGGATTGTGGCCGACAACCGCGCGCGCGGCATCAAGAATAGTCTGCGTACTTCGATAATTTTGTTCAAGCAGGAACTGGGCCAATCCAGGGAAGTCGCTGCGTAGTCGCTGCAGGTTGTGGTGGTTTGCCCCACGAAATGCATAGACGGATTGATCTTCGTCGCCAACAACATAGATATTGTTCTGTGGTGGCGCCAGCGCCTTGACAATCTCATATTGCACCAAGTTAGTATCTTGGAATTCGTCGACCAACAGGTAATCGAACTCCTGTTGAAACATAAGGCGCACGGCGGGAAACTCAAGCAGCAGAATGGCCAATTGCAACAGCAGGTCGTCGACATCCATGAGATTTTCGTCGAGCAACTCAGCTTGATATACTTGGTACACTTGCCGAACCGTCTCGCTAAATTCGTCCGTCTCTTCATACGTTTCGGGCAAAATTAGGCGATTCTTGGCCAGAGAAATCGCCTTACGCACATTGGTGGGGCTGAATGAACTGTCTTTGTGAGCAATCCGCTCCAGGACTCGCCGAATGAGCCAGTACTGTTTATTTGTGGACAGTATTTTCCAGTTCGGACGGTAGCCAAGCCGCTCGGCTTCTCGCCGCAGCAATCGCATAGAGATGCGATGGAAAGTGCCAATTTGCATGTCATCAAGATCGTCGCCGAGCATACGCTTCAGCCGCGAACGCATTTCATCAGTGGCTTTGTTGGTGAAGGTGACCGCCATGATGCGTTGCGGCGGCACGCGTCGCAGGCGGATGAGATACGCGATGCGGCTAGTGAGCACTCGAGTCTTGCCGCTTCCCGGACCGGCCAATACCAGCACTGGTCCATCGTCGGCCGTTACGGCGGCTTTTTGCTGGGGATTCATGCTAACTTGAGAACTTGCCATGGGAGCGCTGCGTTTCACCGGCTCAGCCGCCAGTCGGCGTCGGAATGATGATCTCTTCGACAGTCGGGCCAAAGGCGGGTTCGCCCGGTTCAGCATCGGCGAGCGAATTGTCCAGCGTGATGTTCAAGTCGAAGTTAATCGAGCCGCCGTTGAGCGACGAGGCCGCCAAGCGCAGGATGTAATTGCCGTTAGCGACTTGCCCGGCGACGGTATCCCAAGTCCCCAGGGGCGTGCCATATTGCGGCATCTGCACCAGCGATGCGCTGATGGGATAGAATGTCTCCGGTTGCTCGGCGCTGGCGTAAAGCAGTTCGAAGCGGTCGAAATCGGGCGCCTGCACCTGTCCGCGTAATTCGACGGCGCCATACAGCACCTGACCCTCGTTGGGGCTGCTGATGTTGATCAGCGGCAGTTGCTGCCCTTGGGCGCAAGCTTGCTGCGGCGGCGGACGCACGGGTATGCCCAGGCCCAGGCGCTCGGCGAAGTCCTTGCCTTCTTCGGTGCTGTTCAGCCAATCGAGCGCGGCGGCATCGCCAATAGCGGCGAAATTGCGCTCGACGATATGGCTGGGACAGAATTCATTGGCGCGCAGCAGCGACCAACTGTCCACCGTGAGGCGCTGCAAAAAGCCTTGATCCGCTGGCGGCGGATACTGCTCGTGCAAGAACAGGCCCGTTGTCGGCTCGGGACAAGCGGAGTAGCTCAGTGTGCCGGTGGTTCGGCAGATCTCGCGCGCGATGACGCCGCCCGGATTCTCGAAGGGAATGGGCGGATACCAATTGGTCGCGGCGGACATAACGGCATTCCATACCGGCGCGGCGCTGCGAGCACCGCTGGTATTGAAAGTGATCGAATTGTCCGATGTGCCCAGCCAAACGCCGACAACCGCATTACGCGTGAAGCCCATGGTCCAGAGGTCGCGGCTGCCGTTGGTGGTGCCGGTCTTGGCGGCGACGGTATTCTGCGTCGGAATGCCGAGGCGCGCTAGCGTCAGGTTGGAGCCGCCCTCGAAGCTCGGCTGTCGCGCGCGGTCGTCGCTGAGAATGTTCTGCATCAGGTAGGCCAGCGCCGGCGATATGACCTGCTCGGGCGCGGGGCGCTCGCGCTCGATCTCCACCGCTTCGCCGTCAACGGACTCGGTGATGCGCTCAATGGCGTAGAGCGGGATGCGCTGTCCCCCGCTGGCGAAAACGCCATAAGCGCCCATCAGATCAAAAAGCGTGACCTCGTTCGAGCCCAAGGCGCTGGCGAGTGAGATGAAGGACTCTTCAGGAAATTGCAGGCCGAAATCGTCCGCCATATTGGCAAAGCGCCCCACCCCGACGTAATCGCGGAAGACCTTGACGGTCGGCACGTTGTAGCTGTTTTGCAGCGCGAACCGCAGCGGCACAGCGCCATGGAAGCGGCGGTCGATATTCTCCGGCTCGTATATGCCGCCAGCGCCGAGATCCTCGATAATCGGCACATCCCAGATGATGCTGGCAGGTGTGAGGAAACTCCCGTCGTTGTTCTGCAGCGCTAACATGTAGACGAAGGGTTTGATGGCGGAACCCGGCTGCTGATATGTCAGCGCGTTGTTGACTTGACCAGCGAGCTCATCGTTGAAGTCGTGACTGCCGACCATGGCGCGGATGGCGCCGGTCTTGGGATCCGTCACCATAAGCGCGCCGGTATTGACGCCGCTGGCCGCCGCTTTCAGGCCGCGCACCTGGTTGCTCAGCGCAGATTGCGCCGCTTCTTGCAGCGCCGGGTTCAGCGTCGTGTGGATATTCAGCCCGCGCTGAAAAAGCGCGTCGGCGCCCAGCTCGGCTTCCACCAGCGCGCGCGCGTAATCGACAAAATGGGGATAGGTGACACGCGCTTCGCCGGGCTGGAAGGCGGTCGTTTCGATTTCCGCAATCTGCAGGATCGCCATGCCGCCGACGATGCCGCCCGCTTCGCTGGTTCGCACCAACACTGCCGGGCCGCCGCCGGCGACGTCAATCTCGGCGCCGTCGACGATGCAGAAGGGCCCGCGCGTCAGCCAGTCGTCATGCTGAAATTGCAAGCAGCCGACTTCGATCATTTTGCGCATGGTGGAGCGCATGCCGGCGACAGCAACATCGCGATTCCTGACCGGGTCGTGCTGTACCGGCGAGGGCACGATACTGGCCAGCAGCGCCGCTTCGGCGAAATTCAATTGCGCTGCGCTGTGGCCGAAATAAAAGTTCGCGGCCGCTTCCACGCCATAACTCTGATTGGCGAAGAATATTTCATTCAAATACAGCTCCAGGATCTTCTCTTTGTCGTAGCGATTGGCGATTTCCAGCGCGACCAGGATTTCGTTGATTTTGCGCTCGACGGTGACATCGCGGTCTTGCAGCACCAGGTTGCGAGCGATCTGCTGCGTGATGGTGCTGGCGCCGGATTCGATGCCGCCGCCGCTGACGTTCTGGAAGAAGGCGCGGGCGATGGCGACCGGGTCGAAGCCGGGGTCTTCGAAGAAGCGCTCGTTCTCTTGCGAGACAATGGCGTGAATCATGTAAGGGCTGACCTGCGCCAGCGAGACGGAGGTGCGCGCGCCGGTCTCCTGACTGTTGATGGCGGCGAGCAGGTTGCCGTCGGCGTCGAAGATACGGGCGGTCTGATAAGCCGGCGTGTAATTCTCCAGCGCGGCGATGCCATCGGCGAAGGGCTCGACCTTATCGCGATACCACATCATGATGACGCCGACAGCCACGATCGCGCCGATCAAGGCGACAATCAGAAGACCGGCGACCAGGGTCGTCGCCCAGCGGATTCGGTTGCTGCGGCGCGTACTCATTAATTCCTGGACGATCGGCGACGGCTGCAGCTCGAAGTCGCTGTCGATGGCGCGCGAAATGACGCTGTCGACCTCGTAGCGGGCCGGCAACTGCATGGTCGCGGCATCTTGGACGTCGGCGGCGAGCGTCGGCTGCTGGCCGGGCAGCTCATCAGCCAGCGCTGCCGAGCCGGGCACGGTGTAGAGCTCGTCTTTGGTGGGCGGCATGGCGCCGACCTTGACACCGCGCTCGTCATAAATGGGGTCGCCGGCTTTCGGCTCGCCGTAGCCCGGCGGCAAATCGAAGTCGGCATAGGGCTGCGTCAGCGTGGCATCAGGATCGCGGCGGGCGCGCTCAAGCTCGCGCAAGGCTGGCGGAAAGTCAGTTTCCCATTGATTGCTGACGGGATTGTGGCGATACCACTCGTCGTTTTCCGCATCGATCATCCACCAGACGCCCGCCTCGTCTTGCACCATGGCCTCGTAGAGCAGCCGCTGATAGTCCTCAAAGTTGATCTCTTCTTTGCTGAGCAAGTCGGCCAGAGTGGCGGCCCGGTTCTGCATATCGAGGAAGCGCTGCGCCACCTCGCCGACTTCGATTTCGGCTGGCGCGGAACTTGGTGGCAGCTCGTCTTCGGGGCGAGCGAAGCGCTGCAGGTCGCGCGCGGGGGCGAAGTCTTCCGGCGGCGGCAAGTCGTCGGCGGCGCGCCCGTCGTCGAAGAGCGCTCCCATCATCTCTTCGGGAGATGCGGGCTGGTCATTCTCCGCAGGCTTGTCGCGCGTCGGTTCGTCGGGCATGGATCGCGTCCGGTTTCAAGCGGGTTTGCTACAGAGGGTATTATAGTGGAATGTGGAATTCGGGGAAGCAAGGCGGTGTGTCAACATCTCGCCGCGAGGAGATATGTAGCTGTCCAACCGTTCTTGGAAATCAATTGGTAGCCTGCCCTGAGCAATTCGCGGTTAAGGCGGAGTGACATCCAGAAACAGCGCCAAGTCATCAACCTAAAGTTTTCAAACGGTTGGTCATACTCTACGCAGAAGACGGTAGGCAGCATGTCGTCAGCAATCATGTTTGGAATAACGACTTGTTCCGCGCCTTCAACATCCATCTTTATCATGTCGATCCGATTGTGACCCAATTCTTTCGACAGCGTCCTTAGCGTCTTGACCTCGGCTTCGATGAACCCGGACTTTCCGCGCAAATTGAGTGCGGAATATGAGGCGAAGTGCGGCTCAGCTGGGTCGTAAAACTTAATGACCGTATCACTGGACCATATACCGACCGGGTAAAAATTGAAGTTTTGAACGCTTAGCGACTTGCGAAAGCAACTGCCTTGGGCGTGGGATCGAAAGCATGTACAGTGCATCCATGCTTTTCAATCAGCGTAATGTCAAAGCTGACATCTTCGCCCACACCGAAACTATAGACAACCCAATCCCGGACGATCAACTAGGCTGGTACATTCCAGCCTCCATAATCACTGCCGTATCGTTCGATCTTTAAGTCGCTCGTCTTTAGGTGTCGGCCCATCAACTTATGCCACCAAATTTGACGGCGAAGCAGCCGGTTTATTCTAGACTTTGTAATGATTCGGCCTTTCCAAATCGTCGCAATAGTAGCGGGGCGTTGCTACTTAATCAGAAGCATTCGCTGGAAAACAGGCATACGCGAGACGCTGCGGCCTACGCCACGGCGGCGTCTTCTATTTCCACCAGATCGTGGGGATGGCTCGAGAGGTAACGCTGCACGTAAGGGTTGCCGACCACGGCCATATCCGCCTCGATTTCATCGCGGCGAATGGTGAAATGGTAGACCTCAATGCAGCGCATGCCGGCGAACCAGTGCCGCTGCAAGACGACCTTGCGATCAATCGACCAGCCGCGCGCGATCGCGGTCAGCAGGTTGTCGCCGCCGGCGTATCGTTCCGAAGAATAGCTCCAGTGCTGCGAGGTAATGTCCTGATACTGGCCCTGCAAATTCTGCTGATTCTCGTCGGTCATGCGCGAGATGGCTCCTGGAGCAATCAATACATCGGGAGATTATACGTCTCAGCGTTGTCAGCGGCAAGATGCCGATGCGACTGAACGCGATTCTAACGGAGTTCTATTCCGGCAAGACGTCGGCTTGGGGCAAGACATCGTAAATGATGCGGATGTCGTGTTTGACCAGGAATCGCTCCACAAAGGGATTGCTTAGTACCGGCATAATCATCAGCCGGCTGCCGCGCATCAGCGTGAACTCGTAGACGGTGCTGGGTCGGCTGCCGCTGTGCCAGACTTGTCGCGCGCTGACGCGGGGTAGTGCCAGCATCCAACCGGAGCGCAAGGCTGTCACCAACTGGCTGGCGGCGGCATAGTCCTCCGAAGCCGGACTCCAGTATTGGTCGCTCTCGGTGAACTTTTCATGCGTGTAAATGTTTTGAGCCAGTTCCATGTCACCTGCCTCCAACTGCGCGCTGCCGCCGGTGGTTCGCTGATCCTTGGAAATCTACACGTAGCGATCTTCGCTGATTTCATTATATACGAATCTTAAACCGCTGATGCTAGAGCCAGCATTAATTCGCCTTAATTCGGCTGGCTTCTCTTAATTGCAATTCGCGTTTTTCGCGTATGGCGCTGCGTCGGTCGCTTAATCTAGCGCGGCGCAGTATTCGGCGAAGGCCAGGATCATCGCGCGCAGGCCAAATGTCGGCGGCGTGATCACGCAGCGAAATCCCGCGCTTGCCGCGGCTCTTGCCGTCCTTTCGCCGAGGCAGAGCGTGGGCAATTCCAGTGCAGCCGGCGCGCTGCAACGTTGGCGGAAGAAGTGGACTGCTGAGGGGCTGGCGAATGTCAGCGCGTCGCATTGGCCGTCTGCCAACAGAACAGGCAAATCAGCGCCGCCGCTGCCAATCACCGTGCGATAGGCGACCAGCGTCGTCACCTCCGCGCCGCGAGAGCGCATGATCTCCGCTGCCCCCTCATCCGCCAGGTCCGACTGCGGCAGGAGGATACGGCGCCGCTTGCCGATTGGTATCTGGCGCGCCAGCGCTTCGACATTGAATGCGGTTGGGATGAAGTCAGCGTCCCTGTCCGTTTGCCGGCGCCATTCTGCCGCGGTTGCCGGCCCAAGCGCCGCGATCTTGATGCGCTTCAGCGACAGCAGCACTGCCAACACTCGCGCGCGATCCGCCAGCGCTCGGACGGCATTGCCGCTGCTTAGCGCCAGCCAGTCGAATTCAGCCAGGCTGCGCAGGCACTGATCCAACGCGGCAACATCCAGTGGCGGCTCGATGGCTATGCAGGGATAAGCAATCGGCACGGCGCCGAATTGGCGAATTTCGTCTTCCAGAGCCGCGGCTTGATGACGGGCGCGCGTAACGACGATTCGCTTGCCGGCGAGGAATTCTTCGGTGTTTACAGCCTCATTCATTTATCACACTCCGTTTGTCGCATCGGGCAGCAGATGTCCCGCGCCTTGCTCCAGTGCCTGCGCAGCCAGCTCAGCGCCCAGCTTTCGAGCGGCCCCCAAACTCTCGCGATTCTCGCTCATGGCGGCTTCACCTCTCAGGTCCAGTTGCTGCGAGCCGTCAATGGCGATCACACGACCTTGCAGCAGCAGCCTGCCGCTCTCGAAGCTGGCGTAGGCGCCGACGGGCAAAGAGCAGCCGCCTTCCAGGCCGCCCAAGAAAGCGCGCTCGGCAGCTACAGCCAGCTCAATCGCCGCGTCGTTGAGCGGGGCGAAAAAGGCGCGTAAATCGGGTTCATCTCGGCATTGCAGGGCGAGCGCGCCTTGGCCGGCAGCGCTGAGCATCTCTGCGGGCTCAAAAGTCTGGCGAATGACTTCGTCCATGTCCAGCCGGATCAAGCCGGCCGCCGCCAGCACGACCGCATCCAGTTGCCGCTCGGCGTCGTCCAACAGCGCGACTCGCGTGGGAATGTTGCCGCGGATGGGCACGACCGTCAGATCGGGGCGCAGCGCGAGAAGCTGAGCGCGCCGCCGCAAACTGCCGGTGCCGATGCGCGCGCCCGGCGGCAAATCGGCCAAGGCGCCAGCGCCCCGGCTTACCAGCACATCCCGCTGGTCCGCCCGCCGGGGGATCGCGCCGATGACTAAACCCGCGGCCTCTTCCACCGGCAGGTCTTTAAGGCTGTGCACGGCGCAGTCAATGTCGCCGTTGCGCAACGCTGCTTCAAGCGCCTCGGTGAAGAGTCCCTTGCCGCCAATCGCGGGCAGCGGCGCCGTTGGATTGGCGTCGCCGCGCGTGGTGAATTCGCGGATTTCGACGCGCGCCGACGGATGATGCCCGGCGATGAGCCTAGCGACGTAATTGGCTTGCCACAGCGATAATTTCGACCGCCGCGTGCCGATGCGAACAAGGGTCTTCATGAACAATCCAAAGGTTCTGCAATAAAGAGCCTTAAGCGATTATACAACGCCGCTGCTGTCGTAGGGCAATCGTACAGCTCCTTTCCCAGACAGCAGGGTTATGCTGAGAACACGAAAAAGCGGCAATTGGACTTCGCGCCGCGAGCATACAGGAGCCGATATCATGCTTCGAATAACTTCCTTGATCTTCTTGACGTTTATCATTCTTAGCGCGAACGTTTCCGCGGACGTGACCAGCAGCGAGCTAGTTTACGATCCGAGTGTATGCCAGGCGCAAGACGGCGCCGGCGATCCGGTCGCGGCAGCGCAAAGCGCTGAGTGCCTCACCATGATGGCGGCCTTTCCGCGGCCCGAGCTGGAGCGCATCCCGCAGGACAAAAGCACGTTGCGCCGCAGCTACTGGCGTCTTGGCGATGGGGCGACAAATCTCTTCAACGCGCCGGGCGGCCAGGTGATCGGGAACATCCCGGCTGGCTTCAACTTCGTCCAGGCGACCGACGCCGCGGTTGATGGCTGGGTGCAGCGGGAAGGCGGCGAATGGATCCGTCGCAGCGATGCCAAGCCGGAAAATCCCTCCACCTTCACCGGGTTTGCGCTGCCGGAAAATTGGCAGCATCCCTTTGCCATCATCGTGGACAAGGCAGGACACTACGCGTCTGCGCGCCCCGGCGAAAGCGGCAGCGAAACAAGTGGCTTCTTTGCGCGGCGGCACCGGCTCGTCAACATTTTCGCGCGGGCGGAAGACGAGCGGGGCAAATTCTGGTACCTGGTCGGCCCGCAGCAATGGATCCGGCAAGAATTGGTGGCGATGTTCGCTCCGGCGCGGCAACCGGTGGGTGTGACGGGTCGTTGGGTGGCGGTCGATCTCTTTGAGCAGACCCTGATCGCATACGAAGACGACCGACCGGTCTTCGCCACGGTGGTCTCCAGCGGGCTATCCGATTGGCCCACGACAGAGGGACTCTTCAAGGTGTGGGCGCGGCTGCGGAACGATACAATGAGCGGCGCCACCGGCGAGCCGGATGCCTATTACGTGCAGAATGTGCCCTGGGTGATGTATTTCCGGGGCGGCATCAGCTTGCACGGTACCTATTGGCACGGCGATTTTGGCTACCGGCGCAGTCACGGCTGCGTCAACTTGAGCATCAGCGATGCCCGCTGGATTTATGACTGGATGCTCAAAGCCGAGCCGGACGAGGAAGGCGAAATCGTCAACGCCGTATACGTCTTCAGTTCGGGCAAATACGCCAACGGCTAAGGCGCCCTATCGCAATGCGCCAAGCAGCTAAGACGACTCAGAGAATCGTCCGCACCCTGGGTTCGAAACCGATCAACTCACGGGCACGGGCGATGTTGACCGGGCTTTCGGCGCCGATTATCGGCTTGGCTCGGCTGGTGACATCGGGGTAGAAGAGCGACAGCAGCGCCTCAGTCTCGTATAATAGCGAGTTCTGATCACTGTTGACAAAAAGCGGATGAGCGCCCTGGTATTCCGCAGTGATCGCCTTCTCGAAGGCTTGGGTCGAGTCGTCGGTGTGGATGAAGGTCCAGAAGTTGAAGCGGTCGTAGAACCAGGCGGAAAAGAGCCAGTCGTTCTTTGGCGCCTCCCGCTCGAATATGCCACGCTGTAGAGCCTCGTATTCCATTACATGGCGCGCACGCAGCGCCAGGGCTTGCTCCTGCGCGACGGCCAAACGCACTTGTCGCTCTTCCACCGGTAGGCTGCGAAACGCATCCAACTGGCGGACGCGTTCTTTCAGCTCTTGGCGCATATTCCGGCTCTCGATCGTGTCATCGTTCCAGACGGCCGGCAGGCGAAACGAGACGCTGCTGATGCCATCGCGCCGCCAGTAGTAGTCGGCGACTTCCTCTACCAATTGCTTGGACAGCGAGTAGGCGTCGGTGGTGTAGAGCGGCAGTTCCTCGTCAAAGGGAAAGTAGGCGTACTGGCGATCGTCGTTGCCCCAGAAGCCGCCGATAGCGTTGATAGAGCTCGCTTGGACCAGGCGTTTGATACCGGCGCGCGACGCGGCTTCAAAGACCTTGTACGTTCCAGCCACGTTGATATCGAAAAGGGTCTCGTTGGGATGAGTGCGCGTGCTGGGAATGGCGGCCAAATGCACGATGGCGTCGCAACCCTCGACCTGCTCGGCGAGCGAGTCGGCATCGCGGATATCGCACTGCGCGTAATCAACGCCGCGCAGCGCGCAGTCGGCTTCGGCGCCGATAACGCGCACATCCCAGCCCAAGCTGACGAAGCGCTCGCTGATGGGCGTGCCAACCAGACCCGTGCCGCCGGTGATCAGAATGCGCATTGCCGGCTAGCCCTTCATCTTGAAGGCGATGGGCGCGGACAAGGCCAGTGACGAGCGAAAGGTCAGCAGACCGGTCGCGGCGTCGATCGTAAAGACGGCGGCGTTATCCGTGTGGCGGTTGCCAACGACCAGAACCTCGCCGCGCGGATCGATCATGAAGGCACGCGGCCAGGCGCCTCTGGTCGACTCTGTGCCGATGTAGCGCGGCAAGCCATCAGCATCCAGGCGGTAGATCACGATCGAGTCGTGGCCGCGATTCGAGCCGTACAAGAATTTGCCATTGGGATGGACGTGCACGTCGGCAGTGGAATTGGGGCGCTCGGCCGGCTGTTGATAGCCCTCGGGCAAGGTCGGCTCGACGGACAGCCGCGTCCAGTTGTCCTGCTCGTCCCAGGACCAGGCGGCTATCGTGGAATCGAGTTCGTTGATGCCGTACATGCGCGGCAAGGTCGGATGGAAGGCGACGTGCCGCGGTCCGGCGCCCGCGGGCAAGTCCAGCGTCTGCGACAGCGACAATTTGCCTTGCGCGGAATCGAGCGCGTAGAGATAGATCTTGTCGGTGCCCAAATCCGGCACGACGGCGAAACGATTGTCGGGCGTCGTCACGATCATGTGCGGGTGGGATACTTCCTGGCGCTCGGGATTTACGCCGCTGCCCTCGTGCTCGATATGCTCGCTGTGGGCGCCCAGCACGCCGTTCTCGTCGATGGGGTAGACGCGGATATTGCCGCGTTCGGTTCCCACGATGTAGTTGACCAGCAGCGCGTGCCTGCCGCTAGCCTCAACGCAGACGTAGGCGGGTGACGTGCCGGCGGCCGGCTGTCGGCTGATCAAGCTCAGCTTGCCCGCCGAGTCGATGGCGAAGGAGACCACTTCGACAGCTCCATCCATGGTCGTGGCGAGCAAGTGCTTGCCATTCGGATGCAGATTCAAGTAGTGACATTCGCTGATTTCGGTGACCTGCTGGACCACTTCAAGCGCGCCATTGTGGTAGTCCAGGGCGGCGACGGTGATGCCGTAATCGGCGTCGCCGGCGTTGGCGATGTAGACAAGGTTGTCGGTCATGAGGTCTCCTCGCTTGGTTTGGCAAACTGCGGAAAGTTTAACGCAGCCGACGCAGTTAGGCGACAGCAAATTGGGCGTCCTGGCGGGTCACCGCACTTTTGCAGTTTCACGACGCTTTTGCCACCGAGCCGAGGGCACAGAGAGGGCTACCGGGAGATACGGCGACAGGTCGCGTGAAGGATGGTCCGTACGTTCGCCGATTCTGTTTTTGGACTTAGCACGATGCCTTTCCTCTGGGTCCTCTATCTAACTCGGTGACCTCGGTGGCAAAGAGGTCGAAACTTCGACAAATCCGAGCGAGCGGCGGCAGCGTAACAGTAGCGGACAAGCCTTACATACACGATCCAGGACCCTTATCGCGAAGCCACCTTGGCGTACTGCCAGACGGCGAGCGGCATGAAGACCACGATAATGCCTATAATCCACAGCAGCGCCGTAGTAATCCCGTCGGGATTCACCGTGCCTGTCATCAGATCGCGCACGGCGGTGGCGACCACGCTGACCGGCTGATTCTCGGCGAAGGCGCGCAGCCAGTCGGGCATCGTTTGAGTCGGAACGAAAATCGAGCTGGCGAAAGTAAGCGGGAACATCCAGATGAAGCCGGCCACTTGCGCCGCTTCGGGATCCTTGACATTGAGACCGATAGTTGCGCCGATCCAGGTAAAGGCGTGGCCGAAGGCTATCGCCAGCAAGATACCCAGGAGCCCGGTGCCCCAATCCTCGAAGCGGAAGCCAATGACATAGCCTGTGATCATCATGATAGTAATTGTCAGCGTACCGCGCACGGTGTCGGCTACTGTGCGCCCGGCCAGCACTGCGGCGCGCGACATCGGCAAAGAGCGGAAGCGGTCGATCATGCCTTTGGAAAGATCAACCGATAGACCGACAGTTGTATTGGTCGAGGAGAAGATGATCGTCTGGATGATGACACCGGGCAGCAAATAGCTGATGTAATCGCCGCCGGTGGAAAAGCGGATGGCGCCGCCGAAGACATAGGTGAAGAGCAGCAGGAACATCACCGGCTGTATCGTGGCGAAGACTACCAACTGCGGCTGCCGAAATAGTTGTGTCAGGTTGCGGCGCATCACGATATAGGTATCGCTGAAGTTCCAGAGGAAGCGCGTCAACACGCTGACGTCGCCTCCAGCGGGTACAAATGCGGCGGTTGACGCGGGATTGAGAGTTTTGTGAGTCATGCTAGACAGTATCCTTTGCGTTAGTGTCGTGAATGCTTACGCGCTGCGGCGGCGGCCAAAGCGGCCGCGTTTCGGTTTGACTTCTTCTTCGACGATGGCTTCGCCGGTGATGCTCAAGAACACATCGTTGAGCGTGGGACGGCGCAAGTTCAGTTCGGCGATATGGATATCCTCGCCATCGAGTAAGCGAACGGCTTCGGCAATGCTCTGGGCGCCGTTTTCCACTGCTACAATTACATGGCCGCGCTGGTCATCAGTCTGGGGCGACTCGGTCGAAAGCCGTCCCAGCAAGTCCGATGCCTGTGCCGTCCGCAGAGGATTGGCGACCGTAATATCGATGAAATCGGCGGCCATATTCGCCTTAAGCTGATCCGCAGTGCCCTCGGCAATGACATGCCCATGGTCGATGACGACAATTTTGTCCGCCAGTTCATCAGCCTCTTCCAAGTATTGCGTGGTGAGCAGCAGCGTCGCGCCGTCGGAGACAAGGGAGCGAATGGTATCCCACATGACGATGCGCGTGCGGGGATCCAAGCCGGTCGTTGGCTCGTCGAGAAAGAGAATATCGGGGCGCGCCACAATGCTCGCTGCCAGGTCCAGGCGTCGGCGCATACCACCGGAATAGGTCTTCACGGAACGCTCGGCGGCGTCGTTCAGCGAGAATTGGTCAAGCAACTCCTGAGCGCGTCTTTGGGCATCGCTGCGGGACATATGATAAAGGCGACCAACCATGACCAGGTTTTCGCGCCCGGTCAGAATCTCGTCCACGGCGGTGTTTTGCCCAGCCAGGCCGACGATCTCGCGAACGCGCTGCTTCTGGCGCAAGACATCCAGCCCGCCGACGACGACCCGGCCGCTATCGGGCTTAAGCAGCGTGGTCAGTATACGGACGAGGGTAGTTTTGCCGGCGCCATTTGGTCCCAGCAGCCCCAGCACTTTACCGTTTTCGGCGGCGAGCGAAACGCCGTCTAGCGCCTTAACCTCACCATAATGCTTGAATACGTTGTCTGCGATGATTGATTCATTCTTGGGCATTGGCCTTGGCCTCTCTCATAGCTTGGCGAATCTAGATCATGTAAACCTGATGCGAAGTCAGCAGCTGCAAAGTCCGGCATCATCCTCGCCCTCTTCAAATAGCGCCAGTACGCGCGCGAAGGTAGACAGCGCAGCGATGCGCTCTTCCTCTGTCAAGGGCGCCAGCAACTCGCGCGCCAACTCCAAATGACAGGCTTCGGCATGGTGCATGCGCTCAACGCCGGCGTCTGTCAGTTCAACCAGGACGCTGCGGCGATCGCGCGGATTCTTAATTCGATAAACCAGGCCTTCCGCTTCCAGTCGGTCGATCATCTGCGAGGCATTAGACCGATTGGAAAAGACACCGTCGGCAAAGAAGCTGATCGGTTGCGGCGCGCCGGCATCGTAGAGCCGCTTGAGAAACCAGAGCTGCGGCGGCGACAGGGTGTCGTCGGCTTTGATCTGTTCGGCGTGCAGAACCAACTGACGGCAGATGCGTGTAATAAGCGTGAAGAATTGCTGCTCGAATGGCGCATCGGGCGGCAGCCGCATCTTGCCAAAATGCTTCATATCTGAAATATCCATATATGCATGATATATGGTTTTTCCAGCTTTTCCATAAGAAGTTTGTTGGAATAGCAGATTTGCGGCGCCCTGAGGCCCGGCCGCGAATGGCCCCGTCTACTTGTCGCGGGTCAGCGCGAAGCCTTTCATGAATTGGCGCTGCAGGATCAAGAATACAATCATGGGCGGCAGGCTGGTGATAATGACGCCCATCATCATCGGCCCGAAGTTGTCGCCGACTTCAAGATTCTGCGTTAGCGATTGCATGCCCCACTGCACCACTTGCAGATTCTGATCGCGCAGCAAGATCAGGGGCCACAAGAACTGATTCCAGCCGAAGAGGAACATGATCACCATCAGCGCGCCGATCGTGTTCCAGCTTAGCGGGATCAGAACGCGGAACAAGAATTGCATCGGCGACGCGCCGTCCAATTGCGCCGCTTCTGACAGATCCGGCGGCATGGTCATGAAGTGCTGCCGGAAGATAAAGACGCCGGTGGCGCTGGCCAGCAGCGGCAGCGTCAAAGCAACGTAGGGATGCGGCCAAGCGTCGAAGCTGACGACGCGGCGATACAGCGCGATCAGCAGCACATCGCCCGGCATGATCAGCGTGATAAGCACGAAGCCAAATACGAGCCACTTGCCTGGATAGCGGAAGTAAACCAAGCCCAGCCCAGCGAGCACCGACATGACGGTCTTGCCAATCGCGATCGACATGGCGATGACGAAGCTGTTCAGCATAAAGCGGCCCATATTTCGCTGAACCATGACCGTGCGCAAATTCTCGAAGAACATGGAGCCGGGCGTGAATTTGTGGTTGTAGACTTCGGGGTTGCTCTGCGTGCTGATCAGGAGCGCGTAGAACATAGGAAAGGTGATAACAATGACCGAGATGATCAAGATTAGATGGGCGTACCAACGCTGCGGTATGAGACGCCGCCACAACGACTGCTCTCGGTTAGCCGATGGGTCAAAGACGAATCTCGAACTGGCGCTTTCAGTCATTATCAGTAATTCCCGTATTGTACGCGGCGCTGCCCGACGCGGAATTGGAAGATAGTAATCCCGACCACGATCAAGAACAGGATAAGGGATTGGGCGGTCGATTTGCCGATGTCGCTGGCGAGAATGCCGGTTACATAAACGCGGTACATCGCGGTAAATGTGGACTCGGTTGGGCCGCCGCGGGTCAAGACAAAGATCAGCCCAAAGGTATCAAAGAAGGCGTAAATTGTATTGGTGACTACAAGGAAGAAAGTGAAGGGCGAAAGCAAGGGAAAAGTAATGCGAGCGAAGCGTTGCCAAGCGCTGGCGCCATCAATGGACGCCGATTCCAGCAAGTCTTTGGGAATCGTCTGCAAGCCGGCTGTATAAAACAGGATGTTGAAGCCGATGACATTCCATACGCTGGCGAGCACCACGCTGATTTGCGCCGCCGGAACACTAACCAACCACGGCACTTTGACGTCGAATACGAGGTCGAGCACTCGGTTGACGATGCCGGATTCTGTACCGAGCAGCAAGCCGAAGATTGAGCCGGCCACGATAGGCGATATGGCGTAGGGCCATATCAGTAGCGTCCGATAGATGTTGGCGCCACGGATTGGCTGATTGAGCATGGAGGCAATCAACAGCGCCAGGCTCATGGCAATAATTATGATGCCGAAAGATAGCGCGAAGCTCAAGAAAAGATTGCTGTGATAATCCAGATCCGACAACATGCGCGAGAAATTGGAGACGCAAATGAATCGCGTTCGCGGCGCGCCGAACCGTGCCAGGAAGGTTGAAAAGCGCAAGGTGTCGAACATGGGCAGGTAAACAAAGTATATGAGCACCAGAATCGTGGGTGACAGTACGGCCAAGGCATATACCAGACCGAAGCGTCCGCGAAAGGCGCCCGGCGTGGTATCGCCGCGCGGCAAGAGTCTCTGCCCCCGAAAATAGCGCCAGAGCACGGTGCTGCCGATATTTAGCGTGAGCAGCAGCCCGAGCAAAACCATGATCCAGCCGACGATGACATCTTCGCTGGATTGGTCGCCCTGAAACATGCAGTAGCCCAGCGGCGCAGTCAACATGGTTGCGCCGATGACCCCGGCGATCGCGCCCACGACCAGGCTGGCCCGCAAATTGCCGATTTGTGTTTGCCAGCGCAGAAACGCGAAATAGAGCGCGCCCAGTAGCGCACCGGCCAGCGTCACTACTATCGGATGCACAATATAAGCAATTTCTTCCATGCGGTCGTCCGCGGCTACAATCGGAAATGCGTGGGAAGGATGGGCAAGCTTCTACACTTGCCCATTTTCAGATACTTTACTTGACCAACGTGCGGTTTATTCGTCGGCGAACAGGAAGTTGTATTCCTGCAACAGCTCGGTCAACTCAGCATTGGTCTCGGCAATCATGGCGTCCAGATCGCCGCCGTTGAGCATGTACTCTTCCACGAGCCCGTTGTAATAGGGACGGCTCTGCTGGAAGGTGCCGTAGGTAGAGCCGCGAGTCGCGTTATTGACGGTGGAATCGCCAAGCTGCGTACTGGCGGTCAGGAAGTTCGGGAAGGCCGCGTACCAGTCGTCCGATTCGATATCCACGCGCGAATTGCTGGGGATATCCCAAAGTATTTCGTTGCCCGGTTCCAGGTTCTTCAACAGATCAATCGAGCTATTGCGCACGGGCACATAACCGGAGGCGGTATGCCAACTGGCGCTGTTCTCGGTGTTGCTGAAGAAAAGCAGGAAGGCCATGGCCGCATCTGTGACTTCCGGCGAAAGACCGTTGCTGATCCACATGGTTGCGCCACCCAGGATGTTGCCTACCCAGCCGCTGGGCGCGTCCTGATTGTAGGCCATGCCGACCGTATCCAATGTGAATCCGGTTGCGGCAGCGCCTTCGCTTATCGCCCGGGCCGCGGCAGAACTGCTCATCATGATAGCAGTCTTACCGGAAATGAAGGTCTGGGTGGGCGGGCCCCACTGGTCTTGCCCTTCAAAGATGAAGTAGCCGTTGCTGTAGAGATCGCGGTAGAACTGCGCGATGGCGCGGTAGGCGTCGGTATCGAGGTTGAACTCGGTAGCGCGGCCGGCGCGGCCGTTTTCATTGTTAACCATGTACTCATTCTGCTGCGCCAGCCACTGTTCGATGAACCAGCCGGAGAAGGGCCAGGTGGCGCAAGCGGAAATCGTGCCGTCGTCAACCAGCGGCTGCAACGCGACGCATGCATCCAGGATGTCACCCCAAGTCTTCGGCAACTCGGTGACGCCAGCCTGCTCAAGCAGCTCGACATTGTAGTACATGATCGGCGTCGATGTGTTCCAGGCGACCGAAGCCCAGACACCATCTACCGTATAGTAGTTGGAGATGACCGGGATTATGTCGTCGAAGTCGACCGGATGCCCCAACACTTCGTCTCGTCCAGCGATGATGTCTTCGGCGTAGGAAAACCAGTTGGTATCCACCGCGAATTGAAGCGCGGCATCAAAGAGCTGGACAATTTCCGGATAGGTGCCGTCTTCGCGCCCAAGCGTGTAGTTGTTGACGATTGTGTCATAGTCAACGACCGAGACCATGGTGACGTTGATGTCGTCATGGAGCGCATTAAAACGATCTGCGGTATCTACCGCCCAATCGTAACGATGGTCGCTGAACGCCACCCAGGCCTCCAGCTCGATCACATCCTGAGCCAGCGCAGGTGAGAAGGAAGCCCCTGCAATCGCCAACAAGATGAAGAGCAAAACGAGTTTTCGTAACATGATTTCTGTTCCTTTAGCTATATTTCAGTGGCTTAAAGATTATCGCTTTCTGACTGTTCAGTCAAATTAAGTTCGTCGAAAGCTTTCTTTAATTTTGTATTAGCAAGCCAACGCTCATAGCTTATGAATCGATAAATACGACTTCAAACAGCTTGGGCCAGTTTTTGCCGGTGATGTAGAAGGTATCCGCCTCGTCGTTGTAGGCGATGCCATTGAGCACGCTGCCGCTGGACAGCGCGTCACGCTCGGCAGCGGTCAGAAGCCCGGAAGCGTCGATGACGGCGGAAATAACACCGGTGAACTTGTCGATGCGGAAGATGTAGTCGGTATTCCAGGCGTTGGCGTAGATGTGCTCGCCGACGCATTCCAATTCATTGAGCAGCTGCGGCGGAATAACCTGCCCTTCCAAGGTGACGGCGCCGCGGAAGATCAACTCGAAGGATTCGGGATCGCGGATCGACAGCCGAGATGTGCTGTCGCTCATGAAGAGGTAGCGCCCGTCATAACACAGGCCCCAGCCTTCGCCCTCATATTGAAGCGTGTCAATGTGCTCGAAGCTGTCAAAGTCGTAGACGAAGGCCAGCCCGGCTTGCCAGGTCAATTGGATAAGCCGATTGCCGACTCGCTCCAGACCTTCGGCGAAGTAGGCTTCGTCGAGCGCGATGGCGGTCTGTGGGACGCCCGTCTCAATGTCGACGCGGCGCAGGGACGATTGCCCCCACAGCCCGGTGGATTCGTAGAGGTAGCCGTCATCCCAGAGCAAGCCCTGCGTGAAGGCGCTGCTATCGTGTGGATACTCGTTCAGCACTTGGGGCGCGAGCAGCGGCACATCCTGCGCCAGAGCCGGCAGCGCCTGCGACAGAATGACGACGATCAAAATTCTGAGCATAGATTTCACTTGGAGCATCCCTTATTACAGAGCGTCGAACCGCGCGTTATGCTAACAGGCCATTGCAAGCGGCGGCTAGCCCCCGTCTGCGCGACTAGAAGCGCAAGGCGGAAGACGAACTACAGTTGCGCGAAAGGCCATGCCTGACGCCAATCGCAGCGGGTTTAGTTACATTTAACAGAAAACGTAGCGCAAATTCCATAAAATTCGCTGTGGATGTTGTTAGAAACGCCCAATACAATGGCGCGGATACCATTATGCACGGATTTAGCAAAGGATGATTGGAAATGGCAAGCCTTGTCCCCCCCGCCTCCGCAACAGAGTCCCCCGCCAGCCTGCTGGCCTGGGCGAATGAAAATGACATCGCCGAGATCGATCTGCGTTTTGTCGATATTCGCGGCGTACCGCAGCACTTCAGCATGCCGATTCAGTCGGTTGATGAAGGCGCATTTGAAGACGGATTCGGCTTTGATGGTTCGAGCATTCAGGGATTCCAGGCCATCAATGAATCGGACATGATTCTGCTGGCGGATTTGAGCACGGCTTACATCGACCCATTTTTCAGCTTGAATACGCTGGCGATGTACTGCGATGCTCACGACCCGATCAGCCGCGAGCCCTACGCCCTGGACGCGCGTGGCGTGGCGAAACGCGCCGAGGCCTATTTGAAGGAACATTCGGAATTGGCCGATGTCGCCTACTTTGGCCCGGAAGCCGAATTCTTCATGTTCGACAATGTGCAGTACAGCACATCGGAGAATAGCAGCTTCTATCGCGTCGATTCCTTCGAGGGCGATTGGAACAGCGGCAACGACGACCCGGCGCAGGGCCACATGAATCGCATCAAGATGGGTTACTTCCCCTTACCGCCGCTGGACAAAACGCATGATGTGCGCGCCGAGATGGTGCAGCGCCTGATGGATGTCGGCATGGAAGTCGAGGTGCATCACCACGAAGTCGGCGGCGCCGGCCAAGCCGAGATCGACCTGAAATACGCGCCCCTGCTCGAGATGGCCGATATGATGGTGACATACAAGTACATCGTCAAGAATGTGGCCGCGGAGAATGGCCTGCACGCCACCTTCATGCCCAAGCCGCTGTTTGAAGAGAATGGCTCCGGCATGCACGTGCATATATCGCTGTGGAAAGACGGGCAGCCGCTCTTCGGTGGCGATCAGTACGCCGGCTTGAGCCAGATGGCGCTGTGGTTCATCGGCGGTCTGATCAAGCATGCGCCGGCCTGCGCCGCCTTCACCAACCCCATCACCAACAGCTATCGGCGTTTGGTGCCCGGTTACGAAGCGCCGGTGAACCTGGTTTACTCGGCGCGCAACCGCTCGGCCGGCATCCGCATCCCGATGTACAGCAACAATCCCAAAGCCAAACGCGTAGAGGCGCGCTGGCCCGATCCGGCCGCCAACCCTTACCTGGCCATGCCGGCGCTGCTGATGGCGGGCATCGACGGCATCAAGAACCAGATTGACCCCGGCGCGTCGTCGGAAGCCGATCTGTACGAAGGCGATCACGAGACGCCGGTGATGCCGGGCACTTTGGGCGAAGCCCTGCGTAAGTTGGAAGCGAATCACGACTTCTTGCTCGAGGGCGGCGTCTTCAGCGAGGCGTTCATATCGAACTACATCGACTACAAGCAGGTCGAGGACCAGGACGCGGTGGCGATGCGGCCGCATCCCTACGAGTTCGAGTTGTACTTCAGCATTTAGCGGGGACACCTGCCCCACCCCCAACCCCTCTCCAAAGCATTGGGGTGGGGAGCAAAAGGCAGAAGTGTTGTAGACAGTCGCGGGCGACCCAGTGGGTCGCCCTTTTTGATTCTCGAACAAGGAGTGTGCAAAAGCAGGCCAGTGACGTATGTTCAGGTCAGGGCCCTGCCGGGCAGTTCAAGGCTATGCGATAGCGCGCCTCGTCAATGAGGGCGATGAAGTCTCTGGTCACGTATCCAAGAGAGAGCGATATCCTCCGTATTCGGCAATGACCTCATAGTTCTCGGTCTCCCAAATGACGACTCGCCCATCACTGCTCATGGCGGCTAGTCTACTGCCGTCAGGGCTCCATTCGATGCCCTTGAAAACCGGCGAGCGTCTCAAGTTAAACACATCCGGCAAAACTGTGACTGCATCGGCCGATAGGTCCCAAATTACTGCACCCGATCTGGAGAAATCCAGACCGTTTTCAAAATAATGATTGACGATAAACGCCAGCTTAGTCGAGTCAGGATGCCAGGTTAGACCAAACAGTCTGGCCGATTCCAAGTCAAGTGTTTGAATCCTTTCGCCTCCAATCTCTGCCCACGAGTCATCGGGCACACTCGTATTCACTTTCCAGACAGAGACAGGCCCTCTACCTGCGGCGATCATGCTTCCGTCAGGACTCCAACGCGCTGGCCAGCTGACGCCCTCCCTATTCCAGATAAAGTCTATGAGAAGCCCACTGTAGTAGTCCCAGATCGCTAAACCGTTCCCGGAAAAAGACAAGATTTGCCTACCGTGAGGTCGCCAGTCAACTTGCGCTAGGTCGACTGGGTACAGATTCCAAAATCGTATATCCGATCTAATTTCTTGAGATTCGACTGTCCAAACTGCGATCTGCTGCCGGCGTCCAGCTGAAATGAACTCATCCGATGGCGACCACACAATGCTTTGCGCAGGAGTGCTAGCTTCGATAGAACCCGATGGATTATACAAACTTGGAAAGTTCAGATATGAATCGTCGCCAGATTCCAAGTTATGTAGAATAATCCGATGGTCTCCGCCCTTACTGTAAGCCAGATTCAAGCCATGATTGCTCCAGACAGCTGTAAGTATACATTTGTCGCCCAAGACAGAATGTAAAGAGAGATCGCCGCTATGACGTATGTGTACTCCGTGCGACGTGGCGACAGCGATATACCGTCCATCTGAACTCCAATCCAATCCCAAGGTCCATGGCAACTCTTCGTCATCCGCGCGAGCCAGACCAACGCTCAAGAACACGAAAACCAAAACCAAGTATCTCATCTCGCTGCTCCATTTTTCTTTGTACCTATTCTATGGAAATTTCAGAGGACGCTATCATACGATGTCCCTACGACAAACACTTCGGGGATATAACATTGGAGGAGCGCCTCTAGCGGGCGAAAGAATTGAGCGTCTTGGCTACCTCTCGGAGTCGGCGAGGCTAAAACTTCTGCGCGGCGAAGGGCGAGTTGGTCCAGTCGCTGTGCTCGTAGCCGGGCTCGGCGTGGCCGCCGACGGTGTTCCAGGGCAGCGCCCGCTCTTTCATCCAGTCGATCTTGGACGCGTAGGCATAGCCGATCCGCTCCATCAACTCGATTTCCGCGTCAGCGCTGCTGTCGAGCCTAAGGCTGAGCGAGTCAAATCCGCTAATATCCAGATCAAGATTGTGTTCCAGGTTGTGCAGGGTAAGCTCGGGATTGTAGCGGCGGAAATCCATCGACTTGTAGATAGCGCGGGTCATGAAGACCTGCTGCATGGCGGCGTCGTCCAAGCCTTCGGCGATGACGTATTCGATCCAGGTTTTCAGCCAGAAGCCCTTGCCCGCCCCTTCGCCGTAGGTATTGGGGAAGTAGCCGTTGCCGAGCGAGATGTGGATTAAGTTCTCCGCCGGCATATCCAGGTATTCGACCGCTTCCACCGATGTCGCCAGGCAGGGATTGCCAAAAGAGCCGACGCCGCCATCGACCAGGTTGCCTTGCACCGGCGCGAAGAAAAGCGGCGCGGCCACACTGGCGGCGACCGCCCCGGCCAGCGGCCAATCGGCGAAGAGCGGCGCGCCCGGTCCGCGGTTGATGATGTAGTAGGTTGAGCTCGTGCGCAGGTCTTTGGTCGTCAGCAGGACTGTTGCGCCGTCCAGGTCCGCCATGCGTTTGCCTTCGCCCAGCGGACCCAGTGACTTGAGGAAGGGCCCGTAGGGATAAAGATGGCGCATGCCATTCAACAGGAAGCGCAGCCAGCGCAGGCCTTTGGCGCGTCTGAAGGCCGTTGGCAAGCGCGCCTTGTAGACCTCGTCCATAATCTCGCGAGCGCTCATGCCCAAGCCCAATCCAGCGCAAATGATGGCGCCAGTGCTGGTGCCGCCGACCAACTTGAAAAGCTTATGAGCCGGCTGGCCGGTCTGTTCTTCCAGCCAGCAGAGCATGGCCAGGGCGATGACGCCGCGCATCCCGCCGCCGTCGATGGACAAGATTAGGTCTCTGCCGTAGGGGTTAAAAAGGAATTTGTAGCGCTGGTTTGAGTTCTGCATTTTTCGGAAGACCGCGCCGTCGACAATACGATCAATTATAGGGGAAGGCAGCCGGCAACAGAGCGGAAAGCGCTAGGGAATCACAGTCGCCGCAGCTGCCTCGGCGCCTGCGCGATCAAGATTGGACTTGATTGGCGCGGCTGTGTTGGTTATACTGCTTTCAGATCGCGGGCATAGTTCAGCGGTAGAACATTTCCTTGCCAAGGAAAAGGTCACGGGTTCGAATCCCGTTGCCCGCTCAGGCAGACCTCGTTGAACCAATCCAGTCGATTGTTTCCTTTGTCGCCAGCGCGATTCTGCGGCGAAAATGACAGCGCAAGTAAGAAGTCACAGAGTCAGCCTGTCCCTATGTGCGTGGGTCGCGCGCGAGGTCCGCGTATGGGATTCACGAACGAAGCATCTATCAATATGTGTGAGGAGCAAGAGTCTTGAACACGGTTGCAGAATCAACGGAACTGCGGCAAAACGCCCAGTTGGTCATTGAAGTGCTGAGCGAGAAGGAAGACATTCAGCTGGACTTCTCGGCGGACTCCGTTTCATGGTTGGACACCTATATTGAAGAACATCGCGCCCAGTTGAACGAGCGCGACAAATCCCTGCTCCAGGAAAAATTCGGCGCTTTCTTCGGCGAATCCATTCGCCACAATTACGGCGGGCGCTGGGTCAAGGGCAGCGGAGACCGCTGGATGATCGTCTTTGACGAGGAGCATCAGATGTCGCCCTTTGAGATCATCGGCGAACACCTCGACCATCACATCGAGCTGACAGAAGTATTCGAGCATTTGCCCGATCACATCCAGGCGCGGCAGAACTAGACGCCCGCAGCTTCAACGAAATACGCAAAGGGATGGCGAAAATTGCCATCCCTTTTTTTCTCTGTTTGCTAAACGTGCTCGTCATTTTTAGTCTGAGCAGAGCCAGCCCCCAATCGTGTGGAGCAAACGTTGCTGGCCAGCTTAGCCTCGGTCGCCCATTCCGATCCACCCCCCGCGCGTGTGGGGAGAACACGTGCAAGGCTACTCGCAGAACATCATCACCCGATCCACCCCCGCGCGTGTAGGGCAAACATAGCCTGCTTGTACTGCCACTCCGTTTCCGGCGATCCACCCCCGCGCATGTGGGGCGAACTTGCATAAGACACTCGCGCTCGTTTCACGTATCGATCCACCCCCGCGCATGTGGGGCGAACCCTTCTGCAACGCGCCAGATTTTCCCCATTACACACTAGGTTCGGCCGTCAACACAGGCGCTCCGCTCTGAGAGCTAGTCTCCGAGTCGCTGACCCTGCTCTTGCCCAGGACGGAATCTCGCCCTGATTGATTTCGTAAGTTAATAGCAGCATTGTGGTCTCGGCCCATGACCAAGCCGCAATCACCACACTCAAACACTCGCTGCCGCAGTGGCATTTCCTCCTTAATTTCGCCACATTGCGAACACGTTTTGCTGCTCGGATAGAACCGATCTACATATCGCACTTCACGACCGGTCTTTTTTGCCACCCATTCCAGTGTGCGCAGGAAGTCGGACAATGCCAAGTCGCTTATTTTGCGCCCCCATATCCTTTTCATCCCATCGAGGTTCAGATCCTCAAAACATAGCACATCATATTTTTCACAGAGTTGATGCGCCAGTTTCCAGTGAAAATCGGAGCGTCTATTGGCGATTTTGCGATGCAGCCTGGCAACGTTTAGTTTTTCACGCACCCAACTGCCCGAACCTAGCGTCTTTCGTCCTCGACCCGACAATTTTTTGGAGCGTCTGCGGAGTTCGTCGAGTTCATCAAATAGAAAGGCTGGAGATGCGATAGAATCTCCATCGTCATTCGTCAGGAAGTTGGTCAACCCGAAATCAAACCCGCCGATTTTACCCGTGCTAGGATAGGATATTTTGGGATGCTCGCGTTCCGTGACGAATGATAGATGAAATTTGCCATCGCCTGTACGAATAATGCTGACGGATTTCAGCGTGCCGCATTCACTGAGCGGTCGATTGCCTATGTGAAACTTGAATACTCTTTTGGTTTTGCCACGTTCACCCAATGAAAGACGTATTTTCCCGTAACCATTCTCACCCCAGTCTATGATTTTGCATCCGTTGCCATTGCCGCGACCGTGATGCTTTTCCGAAAACGGCAGAACGAAACTTCTGTGCTTCCAGCGCTTGCGAAATCTGGGCAGCCCGGCCTTTCTTACAGTCATTCCCTTTTTGAGATTGTCGTAGAATCGAGTGTATGCCTTATCCACACGGTCGCAAATTTCCCCTAGCGCCTGCAAATTCAGCGTTTGCCAATGCTGAAACGCCGCAACGCCAGTTCCTTTTTGAATATCCCCGCGCAAAGCTCCGACATGCTTTTGCATGTCAATTTTGCCAACGGATTTCCTAAATGACTTATACATCCATCTTCGATAGGCAACTAGATAATTCCACACTTCGCTTGCTATGTTAATCGGCTCGTGCAGGTATTTGTTGCGCCTGTGGTTAACCAGTTGGTAGTTCTGGCGCATGGAAATAACAGTTGCCATTTGAATTCAGCTCCTTAAATGGCGAATTGAAGCGGAGTAGCCAGCCTAATTGTAATTGTAGGCGTTGGCGGCGTATTCACGGGCGGTGCCAGCGACGACTGCCAGCGCGACGCCACGCGCGGCGGCGCGTTCTTTGGCGCCGACCACCTCGCCCTTCAGCCGCAGCAATTCGCGGTCATCCGGGTCATAGGTCAAGCCGTCATTGATGAGCAATTCGGCGATGGATGACAGGAACAAGTTGCGCATCATCAGGTTAACCAATTCAGCGATTACCGCCACGACATCTTCTTTGTCCTGTTCTTCGTAGGCGACATGGAGCGCTTGCCGCAAGCGGGTCAGCGCCTCGGGCAACCGATCGGCTTTGATCAAGATCTGGCCCAGATGGCGCAGCTGCTCGGCTTCGGTGATGCGATCGCCGAGCTCGCGGGCGATATAGAGCGCCGAGGTGTGGAAGTTCACCGCTTCACTCCAGCGCTCCAGCCGCACGTTGACCGTACCCAGGCCACGCAAGACCTGGCCCTCCATAGCGCGCTTTTCTTGCTCCTTGAAGCGGTCGTTGGCGTCTTCCAGCATTTCGATGGCGCGGCGCTCTTGATTGGCCTCCAGATAGGCCATGCCCAGCTTGTAGAGGATGAGCGCCTCGTTCTGCGAGTCGTCGCGGTGGCGCGCTTTGGCCAAGGCGCGTTCATAAGCTTCGACCGCCATCGACGCTTCGCCCAGTTCCAAGTGTGCATCGCCGCCGGAGATCCGCAGGTACATGGCCGCCTCATCGTCAGCCAGCTCGTCCGCAAGATTCACGCCGCGCTGAACATGCTGCAGCGCGGATACGGCCGAGTCGCTGCGGACCAGCAAGCCGGCCAGCATATCCAGCGTTTCCAGCACGCCGGCTTTATCTTCCTGCCCTTCATGAATGGCCAGCACTTCGTTGTAGGTCGCTACCGCGTCCTTCTGGCGATTCTGGCTGATCTGCACTTTGCCGACGGCATCAAGAATCTGCAGGACGCGCGTCGTATCTTCATGCTGCCGCGCGAAAGACAGCGCCGTGCGCAGTTTCACCTGTTCGATGGCGTCCGGCGTACTCTTATTGCTGACTAACAGGCCGGCGATCATGTCGAGCGTTTCCAGTACGCCGTCCTTGTCTTCGCTGTTTTCGTAAATTTCCAGCACATCGCCGTAGGTGGCGACGGCCTCTCTCTCGCGACCCTGGCTGATTTGCATACGGGCGATGGCTTTGAGAATCTGCAGCTGGCGCGCGGTCTCTTTGTTCTGGCTGGCAACATTCAGCGCCGTGCGCAACTGGTCAATATTTACCGACTGAAGATCCTGGTCGTCTAGGCTGACGAATGTCGAGTCATCGACCAGTGGCGGCTCCTGGGCGCCGCCCTCTTCCGAGCCTTCGCCTGTGAGCTGGGTCGTCTCGTCGGCTTCACCCTCAAAGAGGGACAAGCGGTCGTCAGGCGCATCCGAAGCCAGATGTTCTTCCGTTTCAGCGTCGACTTCCTCCGCGGGGGATTCTTCCGCGTCCGGCACATCTTCAAATTCGAGGCTCTCGCCGTCGCGGATGGCGTGCAGGCGCAGCAGCTCGTAGTTATAGCCTTCGGCGGCCAGCAGTCCTTCTAACGGGGCTATCGCCTCAGCGAGATCGGCCGCCAGGTCGGGATCGTCGCTGCCGGCCGCCCACTCAGCCGAAGCCAGCAGATTCTCCATCTCGGTCATCAGACGGATGACGGCGTCGTCCCCGCGACCGTGCACATCAAGATAATCGCGCGATGTATCAAGAATGTCGGCGCGCAAGGCATCGAAGCGCTCGTGCTCGATAGCCCAGTCCGTCAGGAAGTTATGTACCAGTGAGTGCAGGCGATAGTAGGCTTCGCCGGCGCGCTGATAACGTTCCACCAGGAAGAGACGCGAGAGGATGGTCATCGACATGTCGATGGACTCTGCCGCGATGCCGCTGAGCAAATTCAGATAAGCGACCGACGCCTCGCCCCGCACAGTCGCGCCCAGGAAAAGCAGCAAGTCGCGCAGGCGTTCGTTAAGGCCGTCAAAGCTGATATTCAGCGCGGCGACTATCGCGTCATCGTCATGGCTCTCGAGCGCGTCGGCCACGGTTGCGCTGAAATCGGCCGGCGATTGCCGAGCGATGACCATACTGCGCGAAGCCAGCGTCAGCGGGAAGGCGGCATAGTTTAGCTGGGCGGCCAGCGCCAGAATGTCCGCGTCAGATTCGCCGTTTTTGAGGCCGGCCTTCTGCTTAAACAGTCGCAGGGCATCGCTTTCCGCCAGGTTGCCGATGGGCTGATTGCGCCAATCGCCCTGGGACAGCGGCGCGGTGCTGGTCGCCACCAGAGGCGCATCGCCGGCGCAGCGCTGGACAAAGGCGGCCAAGGTCTGCGCTTCGACCTCGCCGTCAAGCACCAGGAGCGGCTGATGTTCCGCCAGCAGCGCTTTGACCGCCCGCGTTTGGCTCAAGGGGTTGTCGGCGTTGGCAGCGTCCATGTTTCCGTAGGCGCGGGCGATCCGTACAATCAACTCAGCCAAGGGCGGGTTATGCGCGTTCAGCCAGAGGACGGGACGGGAATGCTGCTGCAAATATACGTTGGCGATGGTGGCGGCTACGGTTGTTTTGCCGGCGCCGGCTGCCCCGTGCAAGACCAGTTGCTGGCGCTGGCGCAAACGCAGTAGCAGCGACCTTAGCAGGTCATCACGGCCGACGGGGCGGCCCAAGCGACGCAGGGGCAACGCCGTAACCGAAGTGACAGCCGCTTCCAAAGGTTGTAGCTCCGCCATAGATCCCTCGGAGTGAGATTCTAAGTTAAGTCTTTCAAATCAACACTCAGTATATAGGGACATCAAGATTAGGACAATTTAACTCAGCGCTGGTATTGACGCGGCTTTAGCGGGCAAGCTGACGCTTGAGTTTTGCCCGGCGCGGAACTATACTTCGAGGCTGTTTGGGCGCGTGGCGCAATGGCAGCGCAGTTGACTTTTAATCAATTGGTTGCAGGTTCGAATCCTGCCGCGCTCATTTATCGGCATACGCAACTATTGAACGCGTATATTCGTCGCGCAATTTCCCTATGCAATGCGAGCGAGCGGAATCTAATCGAGGTTATTCCAAGTAACCGGGGTACTTCGCATTGAAAGCGTCCAAGAGTCGTTGAATGTCGTGTGAGTTGGAATCAATCTGCGAGATTTTCTGCGTGAATCTGCTTTCAATTCGCTCAATTGCTTCACTGTTAGCTTCTACAAGCTCACGAAGGTTCTTAATCTCTTGGCGGTTTTCTATGATATCTTCATTGTTAGCCACAACCAATGCCATAAGTTGACTCAGCGTACCGTCTATGGCGTCAAGTCGCTTATTCATATGGACTTCAAATGCTTCAAAGCGAGCATTCAAAGCACGTAATTCCTGAAGGACTTCGTCCACTTGCAGTTTTCCTCTCTTATTCCCAGCCAGCAAGAATGTTATAGGTCTACTTGGCGCCGCAACGCGCACAAATGTCAAGCCAGCCTTAACATAATTATCATACCACTATTGTATGATATCATCCAGTGATTTCAGTTCAAACAAACTCCCGCTTGGTAGGTGTTGCGTTCAAATACTGAACCGTTCAACGGTTTCTCAAAAGTCTATACCGTTGCGCACCGGGAGACCGCGTGTGCAATTGCTAGCGCACGAGGAGTTCGACTGTAACTAACCCGGCGTCCAGGCCAGCGGCGCGATGCCCTCGACATCTGTTTTCACATCGATCACGACCGGCCGCTCGGCGGCGAAGGCGCGCTCGAGGGCGCCCGCGATTTCGCTCGGCTCGGTCACCGTCAGTCCCAGGCAGCCGAAGGACTCGGCGATTGCCGCGAAGTCTGCGTCTTCAAAGAGCCACAGCTCATCCGAGCCGGTGGTTGTGCCGCCGTAAATGGTCTCAACGCCGTCGCGCTCCTGGTTCAGCGAGTGGTTGTTGTTGACCAGGGTCACGGTATTGATGCCGCAGCGGACGGCCGTTTCCAACTCGGCGATGTGATACCAGATGCCGCCGTCGCCGGTGAAGCAGAGCACGGGCCGGTCGGGCGCGGCGCATTTGGCGCCCATGGCCGCGGGCAGCCCCCAGCCCAGCGAACCCGAGCAGCGGATATACGACTGATCGGGGTGGCGCAGATCAAGCATCGTGCCGGTCCAAATGCCGGAGTGCCCGGTGTCGGATACCAGAATGGCGTCGGCGGGCAGATGCTCGCTCAATTCTTTGCAAAGGCGCTCGGGGCGCAGCGGTACGGCATCGGAGTGATAGTGCTCGTCAATGCCCTCCCACCAAGCCTTGACTCGCCCCTGAACATGCTCGATCCAGGACGTTCGCGCCGGAGACTCGGTCGCGCTCGCCAGCATCGCTCGCAGCGTATTGCGCACATCGCCCTGCAGGCCCAGGGTCAAAGCGTAGTTGCGACCGATCTCGGCCGGATTGATGTCGAGCTGTATCACGTGGGCGCCGGGCGGCGGGATGGTGTAGTTGTTGGTGAGCTGACCGCCGGTGTGGCTGCCTATATAAAAGAGCAAGTCCGCTTCACAGACGATCTTATTGGCGCAGGCGCGCGAATAGGAACCGGGCACGCCGACCGCCAGCGGATGATCGGCCGGGAACATGACTTTGGCGTTAAGCGCAGTCGCTACCGGAATCGACAACTGCTCGGCCAGGGCGATGAGCTCGGCGCGGGCATCGGACGCGGTCACGCCACCACCGGCCACGATGACCGGTCGTTCGGCAGCCGCCAGCAGCTCAAGCGCCGCGCTGACGGTCTCGTCGTCGGCAGATGGTCGGAAAGGCGGCAACTGCGCAAATTGAGCGTCGACCTCGACCGTCAAATCGGCTTCGACATTAACAACCGCGCTGCCGTCAATGCCTTGCAGGTCCAAGTGCGTGGGGCCCGGCGTGCCGGACGCCGCCGAGCGAAAGGCCTGCCGCAGATGATGTGAGAGTTCCTCCGGTTTGGCGACGTAAGCGCTGTAGTTGGTCACTGCCGAGAAGGGCGCGTGATGATCCACCTCTTGGTAGGCGTGGCGCAACTGATGACCTTGCCACTCGCGCCCGGTAATGGCGACCACGGGCGAGCAGGACAGCCAGGCGTCTTGCAAGCCGGCAGCCAGATTGACCGCGCCGACCGATTGCGCCATGCACAGCCCCGGCGCGCGCTTGACCCGGGCATAGGCGTCAGCCATGTAGGCGGCCGACTTTTCGCCGTGCGTCTGCACCCGCTTGATGCCCAGCTTTTCCATTTCCATGAGCGCGCGCGGCGCGATATAGGGCATGAAGAAGACATGCGTAAGGCCGTAGCCGTGGACCGTATCCGCCAGTAATTTGCCGCCTGTCATCCTGGGCATATTTCTCTCCGAGCCGTAGACAAATAATCGTGAAGAATAACGTCTATTGTTCCTCTGCGCTAGCATCACGTTGGATGATACTGAGCGCCGAGAATTCGCGGCTTGCGCGATATCTTGCTAAGATCATGGGAGTAAATGGTCATAATTTGCCAGGTTTTTCCTGATCGACCTCAAGCCGCATGTGTGGTGATTATCAATTGCTTGACAGAATCATCGGCATGCGCTACACTACCGATTAGGTTAATCGGTTAACCTGCGTATTGAGCCATCAATTGTTCGTTTCGGTAATCATGCCCTGATGGGTAGACAAGGAGGCGCGGTGGGCAAAAGTGCAAGGGATTTAGCAAGAGTACAGCAGAACTATTACGAGGAGAACGACATGACAGAAAGAAACGATAAACAGATCAGCAGGCGCGACATGCTGAAGATGCTGGGCAGCAGCGCGGCCGGCATGAGTATGGCGAAGATCGCCGGGTTGGGTGGTGGCGCCGCCGCACTGCTGCAAGGCATGCCGGCCGGTGCGCAGAGCAAAGTCGAAATTTGGACCGGCTTCGGTCAGGGCCGTATGGCTGACGCCATGACCGGCGCCATCGAGCAATTTGCGGCCGAGAACCCGGATTTTGCGCCGGAGCATATCATTGTGCCCTGGGGCGAGATCACCGATCGTGTGATCGCCGCCACCTCTGCCGGTTCGCCGCCCGATGTGCATCGCGGATGGTCCGGGACCGTTGGCAATGCCGCTATCGGCGCGCTGACCAACTTGCAGCCCTATGTCGACGCCGCGAATGTCGACTTGTCGGATTTCTGGCCCGCGACGCTTGATCAGATGAAGTACCAGGGCGATGTGCACGCCATGAGCATCTCGACCATCGTGCAGTTCTTGTATTACAACAAGGATCGCATGAGAGAGGTCGGCTTGGATCCGGATAGCCCGCCGACGACCATCGCCGAATTGGATGAGCAAGGCGCGGCGCTCAACGATGTGGATGATGATGGCACGATCAACCGGCTTGGATTCTCGCCGACGGTGCCGGGTCTGCAAATCTGGGATTGGGGCGCCGCTTTCGGCAGCCAATACTGGGACGAGTCCGAAGGCAATATCGCCATCGACGAAGAAGCCATGATCGCCCTGTTAGAGTGGTACAAATCCTACGCCGACGAGTTTGGCGCCGAGAACCTGCAAGCCTACGCCAGCACCTTCGGCGGCAACAACTTCGGCCGCAATACACCGCAGGGCATTTACTACACGGGCTTGATCACCTTCTGGGTTCTGGGCAGTTGGTCCTATAACGACATGGGCGAGTATGGCCCGGATATAGATTTTGATGTCGTTCCGATCCCGCAACTGGAGAGCGCTGACGACTCGACGCCGGGTACGTCAAATGGCAACATGTATCTTGTACCGGCCAATTGCGCTAATCCCGATGGCGGTTTCGCATTCGCCAACTTCATGAGTTCATCGCCCTACGTGGCGATCAACAAGGCGCTGCCGGACAGCGTCATGCCTTCAAGGCGCTCTCTGGCGAACCTGCCGGAAGTCGACGAGAAAGAAGGCGGCTGGACGATTTTGGCGCGCGACGAAATCCTGCCGAATACCTTGCAGCGTCCCAGCTTCGGCGGCAACGGCTTCTTTGGCGGCGCGCTAACTGATGCGGCCGAGAACGTCATGTTCCACGACGCCGATCCGGCGGAAGTGCTTGCCGATGCGGTCGCGCGTTCACGGCGCGAGGTGGAACGCTTGAGGGGCTAGTTCATTTGCGTACATTCGTAGGGGCGACCCGGTGGGTCGCCCACATAAACAAGGGAAACTGTCAAATCCGGCCATGTTCAAATTGAAGCGGGATCCCGCCAAGCAAGCCAACAGCTGGCGCACGGACAATCTGCCCGCCTGGGGTTTGTTCTTTGTCGCGCCCTGGATCATTGGCTTCCTGGCTTTTACAGTCTATCCCTTCTTCGCCTCGCTCTACTTTAGCTTCACCAATTTCAATATCATCAACTTCACGCCGCGCTGGATTGGGCTGGACAATTATATTGAGCTCTTTACCGCTGATCCGCTCTTCTGGATATCAATCGGCAACTCGATTAGATACGCCGCCTTGCTACTGGTTTTTGCCACCATCTTTGACATCTTTATCGCCTACCTGCTCAGCCAAGACGTAAAGTTCTTGTCGATCTATCGCACGATATTTTTCTTCCCGGTGCTGGTGCCAGTGGTGGCAGCCAGCTTGACCTGGATCTGGATACTGAATCCGCGCTTCGGCTTGATGAACGGCTTGCTTGATCTGATCGGCTTGAAGGGGCCGAATTGGCTGGCGTCGCCGGATACGGCGATGTACTCGCTCATCTTCATCGGCGTCTGGGGCAGCGGACGCCAGGTCATCGTTTATCTCTCCGGCTTCAATGATATTCCGAGCCAACTCTATGAAGCCGCAGACATTGACGGCGCATCCGGCTTTCAGAAATTCCGCAAAATCACCCTGCCACTGCTCTCGCCGCAAATCTTTTTTAACGTCGTCACGCTTATCATCTTTTCGCTGCAATCATTCTCCGAGGTCTACATCATGACGCAGGGCGGACCGGCAAATTCGACCCTGCTATACGCGGTCAACCTTTACAATCGCGCCTTCCGCGATTTCGCCATGGGTTACGCTTCGGCACTGGCCTGGATCATGTTCCTGCTCATATTGGGTTTGACCTTGATCATCTTTAAGTTCTTGAGCGGGAGAGTCATCTATGAGCGCTAGGAAGGGGCTTTAGCATGGCGGTATTGCAGCCGGCCGCTAAGGGTCGCCGCGCCATGACTGACGAAGAGCGCAATTATCTGCTGCTGCAGCGCTTGCGATCGCTCATCAAACATGCCATCCTAATCATCTTCGGCATCGCCTTCATGCTGCCCTTCGTCTGGATGATCAGCTCCTCAGTCAAACCGAATATCGACATCTTTGAGCTGCCCGTCCGCTTGATTCCCAAATCCCTGCGCCTGGAGAATTACACCGACGCCACAAACGCCATCCCCTTCTGGCAATACTTGTGGAACTCGACCTACTACACCATCTTCGCCACCATCGGCGCGGTGCTCTCCAACACCTTCATCGCCTACGGTTTCGCGCGTGTGCGCTGGCGGGGGCGTAACGTACTCTTCATCATCGTCATCGCCACCATGATGCTGCCCTTCCAGGTGCGCATGATCCCACTCTATATCTTGTTCGCCAAGCTCGGCTGGCTGAATAGCTTCCTGCCGCTGATCGTGCCAAACTTCTTCGGCAACGCCTTCTACATCTTCCTCATGCGTCAATTCATGATGACGCTGCCCAAAGAGCTGGATGACGCGGCGCGGATTGACGGCGCCAGCGAATGGGGCATCTTCTGGCGCATCGCTGTGCCGCTTTCCAAACCGGCGATTCTCACCGTCGCCATCTTCGAGATCATCCATACCTGGCACGACTTCATCGGGCCGCTGGTCTATTTGCGCCACCCGACCAAGTACACGCTATCGATTGGTTTGCGGCTCTACTTCACGCAATATGGCGCCGAATGGGGCTTGCTGATGGCGGCGGCGGCCATGTTTACGATACCTATGGTCATCTTCTTTTTCGTCGCCCAGCGCTCTTTCATCGAAGGCATCACTTTGACCGGCCTGAAAGGTTAGCCGCATGGCGCGCGTCCTGTCTCAGCCACATACCCGAGAAGCGCTGCGAGCCGGCATCGATGCGCTGGCGGGAGCGGTTATTCCCACTTTGGGACCGCTGACGGGACCTGTCGCGCTCGATGACAAGAACCGCGGCGGCTCGCCCGAGTTGCTTGATGACGGCGGCACAATCGCGCGGCGCATCCTGCAATTGGACGACGCCGATGCCGATGTCGGCGCCATGCTGCTGCGCGAAATCCTCTGGCGGCAGCGAGAAGTCTACGGCGATGGGGCAGCGACCGCGGCGGTGCTATTCCAGACCGTATTTGCCGAGGGGCATCGCTTCATCAACGCCGGCGGCAACGCCATGCTGCTGCGACAAGCGCTGGAAACCGGCATCAAACTATTGCTCGACAGCCTGCGGCAGCAAATCCAACCAGTGGAGTCGCAAGCCGAAATGGAGCGCGTCGCGCATTCGATTTGCGGCGAAGACGACATCGCGGCGGCGCTGGCCGATATCTTTGAAGTGCTCGGCCCGCACGGCGCGATCGAAGTCCGCGAGGGCGGGCGCGACCTGGGCCACGAGTTCTTCCTGGGTTCGTATTGGGAGAGCGAAGTCCCGTCCAATATCGTATTCGAAGGCGTCATCGGCGACCGTTTGGAAATTAAGAATACCGCCTGGCTGATCAGCGATTTCGAACTGGACGACCTGCAGGCGCTGGTCAAGCTGGTGACTGATGTTGTTCAAGCGGGACACAGCTCGCTGGTGATCCTTGCCAAATCGTTCTCCGAGCAGATCATCGCCGCGCAAGGCGCAAACAGCCGCATGGAAGAATTTCAACTGGTATATCTTGAGTCGACCGGTTTGGTCGATGAGCAGGAAGCAGCGCTCCAAGACCTGGCGCTGATCACCGGCGGGCAAGTCCTGCGGACGATCGCGGGGCATACCCTGCCCGGCGTCACAAGCGACCACTTGGGTAAGAGCGAGCTAGCCTGGGTCGACCGCAATCGCTTCGGCATCATCTCCGGCGGCGGGGAAAAGGAAGTCGTCGAGCGCGAGATTGCGGCGCTGGAAACCCGTTACGCGCGCAGTGACGATGAGCGGCGGCAGGAGGTGCTGCGCTCGCGTATCGGACGGCTGCGCGGCGGCTCGGCAGTGGTCTACGCGGCCGGCAGCAGCGAAAGCGAAATGCGCTATCAGAAGGATGTGATCACCAAGACGATTGCAGCCATGCGATCTGCCTTGCTGCGCGGGACGCTGCCGGGTGGCGGGACGGCGCTTTTGCGCTGCCTGGATGGATTGCGCGAGCGCTACGACGGCAGCGCCGACCTGCATGAAAGAGCGGCCTGGGACATCCTGAGCAAGGCTGTCGAAGCGCCCTGTCGCATGCTGCTCCAGAATGCCGGCCATGAAGCGCCCGGGCTGGTGGTCGACGAGATCGCGTCCGCAGTGAACGGCGCCGGCTTCGACCTGCGATCAGGCCGCATCGTCGATATGCATCGGGAAGGCGTGGTCGATTCGGCTTCCGCACTGATGGGCGCTGTCCGCAACGGCATCGGCGGGGCGGCGCTGGCTTTGACAGTGGATACGATTGTGCACCGCGTGAATCCGCCGCTGGCGATTGAGCCGGGTGGATTGCCCGCGGATGCTGACTTGGGAAATATCGAATTGAAGTAGAAGCATTTGGCCTAACGATTTGCCTTGAGGAGATACGGAAACATGGGCTGGCAACCGACTGCGGAACAAAAGCGAAATTACGAAGAGCGCGGCTATTTCACGGTGCCGAATGTCGTCTCTCGGACTACGGCGGCGGAGATGTTGGGCGTAATCAAGAACGCCATCTTGACGCCGGAAACCGACGACATCATGACCGATGCCGACCCCATGGATCCCATGAACGATGACAGTCCCGAGGCGCGCGCCGTGCGCTACCGCAAGCTGAGCAAGTTCAATCAGCGCAATCCGCTGATCTGGCATAATGCGCACTGCGGCCAGCCGGTGCTGGATATCGCGCGCTACTTCCTCGGCGATGACATTCTGCTGAAGTACGACAGCTGCTTCCTCAAGCCGGCCCGCTCCGGCAGCGCCACGCCCTGGCATCAGGACAACGGCTTGTGGCGCGACGGCGATACCGAGCCCTTCAACTTCTGGATGGCGCTAGACCCGGCCACCATCGAAAACGGCTGCCTGCAGATGATCCCCGGCAGCTACAAGACCGAGATCGTGCCCCATGTGCTCTACGAAGACAGCATCCATGGCGAACTGCCCCAAGAGCGCGTTGAAGAAATGATCGATACGTACGGCGTGGAGCATATCGAGCTGGAGCCGGGCAGCGTCATCGTCTGGCACAGCAACGCCTGGCATTACAGCCCGCCCAACGCCAGCGACAAGGGCCGCATCGCCATCGCCGGCGTGATGAGCAGCCCCGACATCGTCGAAAACGGGCGCAGCGGCGATGTCGGCTACAAGTGGCTGCTGAAAAACGGCGAGGTCATGCCTGACTTCCCGGCGCTGGAATATGTCATGAAGCGGCAGATCTTCGGGAAGGCGGAACCTTATCGGAAGCTCAGTCGGAAAGCGAGCTGAGCGGCGTTCGCGTCGAATCACGCACGACGAGATGTGAGGGCATAATCTCTCGGCGGACTGGCGCATCCGGCGATGCGATCCGCCGCAGCATCAGTTGAGCGGCCATCTCGCCCAGTCCGCGCGGATCGGCTGAAACGGTCGTCAAGCTGGGATGCCATAACGAAGCTTCCGGCACATCATCGAATCCGATAACCGCGAAATCCTTGCCCGCTTCCAGGCCAGCCGCCCGCAATCCCAGCATCACGCCAAAGGCGATTACATCACTGTAGCAGTAGGCCGCTGAAGGTGGCTGCGCCAAGTTCAAGAGTTGATGCACGGCGTCATAGCCGCCCCGCCGCGTGACTGGACTGTCGATGCATAGCGCCGGGTCGACCTGGATGCCCTGCCCTCGCAGCGTATCGCGATAGCTATGCAGCCGTCGCTGCCGCGTGGAACTGGTGGCATAACCGCCGACAAAGGCGATGCGCCGGCGCCCCTGCTGAATCAGGTACTCGACCGCCTGTACCGTACCGTTTTCGTCATCCATGCCGACGCAGTCAGCGGCCAGGCCCTCGTAATAGGGGTTGGACAGCACCAGCGAGCAATGTTGCATGATGTTCTGCAGCGCGTCTGTCTTTGTTCCCGCGACTGGTCCCAGAATCAGGCCATCCACATCACGCTCCAGCATGGTGCGTATGATGCGCGTCTGCTTTTCCAGGTCATCGTCAGTCGTGGCCAGAACGAGGCTGTAGTCCTGATCGGCCAGCGCCGATTCAGCGCCCGAGGTCAATTCGGCGCTGAAGGGATTCGAAACATCGGTGATGATCAAGCCGATGGTATAGGAGCGCTGCGTGCGCAGGCTGGCGGCGCGCTGATTGTAAACGTAGCCCAGCGCATCAACGGCGTCCAGAACGCGTTGGCGCGTGGCGGCGGAAATGCGCGGATTATTGCTGAGCACCAGCGACGCCGTCGCCTTGGACACATTGGCCGCCTCCGCAACGTCCTTGAGCGTCACCTGCTTGCGTCGTCGCCCGGGCGCATTGGGCATGTGTGGACTCCGTTTCGCTTCTAGTTAACCGGTCTACTGGTCTATACAATCAGTGTAACACAGTAGGGCTTCCGCGAGGGCTCACCCCGCACTACCTGCAGCCTGTCAAAGCAAGTCTGCGCTGCTACAATGGGCGCCTGCGAGACCAAATGGAGGGCGCATCGGCATGGAGAATCTGGCGGATATCGGACTAATTGGCTTGGCGGTCATGGGCCAGAACCTCGCCCTGAATATCAGCGATCACGGCTACCGCGTGGCCGTCTTCAACCGCACCACGTCAAAGGTGACGCGCTTCATCGAAAACGAAGCCGCCGGCACAGACAGCATCGGGACACTCTCGGTTGAGGAATTCGTCGCCAGCATCAGACGGCCGCGCAAGATCATCCTGATGATTCAGGCGGGCGCGGCCGTCGACAAGTCGATCGCCCAGTTGGCGCCGCTGCTGGATGCGGGCGATATCATCATCGACGGCGGCAACTCCAACTTCAACGATTCGATCCGCCGCACAAATGAAGTCGAAGCGCGGGGACTGTACTTCATCGGCGCGGGCATCAGCGGCGGCGAGGAAGGCGCGCGTTATGGCCCGTCCATCATGCCCGGCGGCTCGACCGCGGCCTGGGAGTCGGTCAAGCCGATCCTGCAGGCGGTGGCGGCCAAGGTCCCGGACGGCACGCCCTGCTGCGACTGGGTGGGCGAAGGCGGCGCCGGCCACTTCGTCAAGATGGTGCATAACGGCATCGAATACGGCGATATGCAGCTCATCTGCGAAGCCTACCATCTGATGTCAGCGGTGCTGGGCATGGACGAGCGGGAAATCAGCGCCGTCTTCTCAGAGTGGAATACGGGCATCCTGGAGTCCTTTTTGATCGAAATCACCGGCGAGATCCTGGCCTATCAGGACGAGGACGGGCAGCCGCTGCTGCGCAAAATTCTCGATGTCGCCAGCCAGAAAGGCACGGGCAAGTGGACGGCCATCACGGCGCTGGACGAAGGTACGCCCCTGACCCTGATCGGCGAGGCGGTTTTCGCCCGCTTCCTGTCCGCCATCAAAGACCAGCGGGTGGTCGCCGCGCAGGTGCTGCCCGGCCCACACGCCGAGTTCACGGGCGACCGCGCGGGATTTATCCGCGATTTGGAGCAGGCGGTCTACGCCGCCAAGATCATCAGCTATACGCAGGGTTACATGCTGATGCAGGACGCGGCGCGCACTTACAGCTGGAACCTGAATTACGGCGGCGTCGCCTTAATGTGGCGCGAGGGCTGCATTATCCGCTCGGCCTTCCTGGGCAAGATCCAGGAAGCCTACGCCGAGAACCCCGCGCTGGCGAACCTGCTGCTCAACGACTACTTCAGCGCGGCGGTGATTGGCGCGCAGGGCGCCTGGCGCGAGATAGTCGCGACCGGCGTCAAGCACGGTATTCCGCTGCCGATTATGAGCGGGGCGCTGGCCTTTTATGACGGCTATCGCTCGGCGCGGCTGCCGGCCAATCTGCTGCAAGCGCAGCGGGACTACTTCGGCGCGCATACCTACGAGCGCGTGGATCGCCCGCGCGGGGAGTATTTTCACACCAACTGGACGGGCACAGGCGGCGATGTGACGGCTGGGAGTTATGATGCTTGAGACCGGGCTTAGGGGCCGACGTCACTTTCAGTGCCAAGAATTGCCTCGCTGACCAACATGACATAGCCATCGTGTTCGCTTATGCTAAAGCTACCGTCTCCGTCGTAAGATTCCCATTCGGCAAACGTTGGCAGGCACATAGACTTAAGTTCCTGCTCAAACCCTTCGAGGCGTTGGTAGTTTTCAATGAGACTTTCAGCTCGCGGAAGCGCTGATTCATAAAACGGAGTTTCGACTAGTCGAGAGCCAATACCTCCCGTATGCAATCGTCCTAAAGCGTCGCCATCCCAAAAGCTTTTTCGGTAGCCTTGCACAATATCGGGCAGAACGACACGCTTGCCGCGCAGCCATCGTTCAACATTTAGATAGCGCTCAAAATAATCGTCGCTTACGGACTCATGAAAGAATAGCGCCGGACGGTCTCCCAACTGCGAGCGGACATAGAGTTGCACCCGTTCGCGATGTCCGAGCAAAATTCCGCAAAGCCACTCAAGCGCTAAATCCTTTTCGCCAATTTCAAGCCATGAACGAACGATTAATGTGGCGGCTTGCATGGACAGTATCTGAAATCGCAGCGCCTGTTCGGAACTTTCATCGTCCATCTCGACGCTCAGCAATTCGAGGAACTCTTCGCGCAAGTGCTCTCGCGCTTCGAGAAGGCGGTCAGTAACCTGTCCGGCCATAAGTCTCTTATACGACTCGTCATTTACAGCAGATAGATTGCGTCCGATCTTTAGCGCCGTGACAAGATTCGCCAGCCTGTCCTGCCAGAACTCTTCTTCCAAGCGATCGTAAACTAGCTCCATGTCTTGTCGATGTCTGTCGATTTGGCCTATGATCTCCAGCAGCAAGTAGCCGGCCAAAGCTATGTCCAGTATGGGAAAAACGGACCCTAAAATTGCGCCGACTCCCTTCGCAGTAGTCCCGCCCGCACGGAGAATGTCATCCAGAATGCCCCGCTTTAGCAGAAGGTCATCTGCAAGTTGGCCGCCCTCGCGCAGCCACGCAACAATTTGCTTGCTTTCGCTTTGACGAATCACTCCACCAACACGCTCCATTGATCCTTCTCGCAGACCGGTTTCTATCAATTGCGGCACTTCAAGATGAACACTTATTAATGACATCTGATTTCTCCTGCGTGCAAATCGCTACAGTATTTGAATCAATTCTTACGGCAACTCAGGCACAAACTGATAGCCCGGCTCGCGCTGCTGACGCCGCAGGATGGGAATAACCTGCGCCCAGGTCCCCCTCACCCCGCGCGGACAATCGGGCAGATCATCACGAATCAACTCGTGTAACTCAGCCAGATTGTAAAAGGGCACCGCCGCGTACATGTGGTGCTCAATGTGATAATTCATCTGCCAGTAGAGAAATCCCAACACGGGATTCAGCAGGATGGTGCGGGTATTGATGCGGTAATCGGTCACTTCGTCGGACAAGCCGATATGCTGCGCCTCGTTGAGCAGGTACTGGAATCCGCCGCCGTAGAATGGCGCCAGCGTGAGCAGCACGGGCAGCATCCACCAGCCCAAATAAATCGACACCGCCGCAATCAGCAAATGCCCAGCCAGCAGCAAACGCGCCCAGCGGAACAGCGCCCGCCGCCCGTCAACATTTTCCGGCGGAAACAGCGCCTGCTCCCACTCACTCTCAATGATACCGGAGCAGAGTTGAATGACATTCTTCATGCGCAGATAGAATCCGCGCGGATTGATGACGGCGAAGGCGAGGTAGGAGCGCAGGGTCAGCTTGACCGGCAAGACGACTTCCAGGTCATCGGGCGGATGCAGGGTATAGCGATGATGCGCTTGGTGGCTGGCCCAAAACGACACATGGCTGTACCAGCCCAAGAAGGCGTAGACATTCCGGAAGAGGATATTCAGCGTGTTGGTCTTGAAGACAGATTTGTGGCAGAGCTCGTGAAAGCCGTTGACCAGGAAGGCGTAGAGCGCGCCGTGCAGATACACCAGCCCCAGCGCGATTAACCAGTGCGCTCGGTCAGCCGCTACCCAGGCGATGCCGCCGCTGCACAGAAGCAGCGCCAGGAAGCCCAGCGTCTGCGCCATCCCGCGGGCGTCGCTGCGCTGGTTGAGCCGCGCCAGATCGTCCGCCGCGATTGGCGAGCGATACCACTTGATACGCCGCTTAACGGGCGCCTCTGCGCTCATCTTTTGACTGTACCCCTTCAGTCAAAGCTTAGCATGGCTTTGATTACGCCGGTCGCAGGATCGAGCCAGGCGGGGAATTCGGGCACGATGCTCTCGGGCGTGGCGTGATGCGTTATCCAGGGCGACAGGTCGATATCACCAGCGCGCAAGCTGTCGATGACCCAGCTGAAGTCCTCCGGCGTGGCGTTGCGGCTGGCCAGCAGCGTCATTTCGCGCGAATGGAAGTGTGGATCGCTAAAGGTCAAGTCGCCTTTGATATGGCCGACCAGAATCAGCGAGCCGCCATGCGCCACGTAGTCGAAGGCGCTGTGCATGGAATTGGCGCTGCCGGTGCAATCGAAGACCAGCGTCGGCAGCTCGCTGCCCGACTGCGCCTTGACCTGCCTCATGGCGTCGCCGCGCCCGTCGACCAGCTTGTCGATGCCGAGGGCATCGGCGCAGAACTCGAGCCGTGCCTGGTTGACCTCCATGACTGTCACGTCCGCGCCGGCCACTTTGGCGAACTGCGCCGTCGCCAGGCCGATCGGCCCAGCGCCGATGATCAGCGCGTTTTCGCCGGGCGTGATTCGCGCGCGTTTGGCTGCATGGGCGCCGATGCAGAGCATCTCCACCAGCGCCAAATGCTCCAGCGGAACGCCATCAGCTTTGAGTAACTTGTCGGTCGGCAGGATGAATTGCTCGCGCATGCCGCCGTCGATGTGGACGCCCAAGACTTGCATCTGCGTGCAGCAGTTGGACTTGCCGCGGCGGCAAGCGATGCAGTTGCCGCAATTCAGGTAAGGAATGACGCAGCAAGTATCGCCGACGCTGTAATCCAGGTCGTCGTCAGTGGCGCCAATTGATAGCACGTCGACCGCCAGCTCGTGGCCCATGATGCGCGGGTAACTGAAGAAGTTCTGGTTACCGCCGAAAGCGTGCAGGTCGGTGCCGCAAATGCCCACCCGCCGGACTTGCACCAGCGCTTCGTCCCGTCCGGGGCCCGTCGGCGCGGCGTGATCTTGCAGGCTAAGTGTGCCCGGTTCTTCCAATACAATTGCTTTCACTTATACCGCTCCCGGCTACATCAAGGAAGATTATAGAATTTGCTGGCGACCCCGCCCATGATCTTGGCTTGCTCATCTGCCGAGAGCGCGCTGATATAGGTCTCGACGATGCCGACCACTTGACTGTAACTGCCGGAGAGAGTGCAGACGGGCCAGTCGCTGCCGAACATCAGGCGATCGATGCCGAAGCAGTCGAAGACGACATCGAGATAGGGCCGGTAATCAGCCTGCGTCCAGCCGCCCCAAGCCGCTTCGGTGACCATGCCCGAGACTTTGCACCACACATTGTCGTTAGCCGCCAGCTGGCGTATATCGCGCTCCCAGGGTTCCAGCAGGCCATCTTTGATGAAGGGTTTGGCGATGTGGTCGAGCACGAAGGGCTGTTCGGGAAAGCGCTGGACCACATCAATGGCGATGGGCAGATGCCGCGGGAAAAGCAGCAAATCGTAGCGCAGGTCGCAGGCTTTGAGTTTGGCCAGGCCGCGCAAGAAATTGCCGCCCAGCATGAAGCGGTCGTCGGCTTCATCATGCACGATATGCCGTACGCCGACCATGCGCGGGTGCGTCGCGAGTCGCTCCAATTGCGCTTCCACGTCATCCGCGCGCATATCAACCCAGCCCACGACGCCGCGGATGAAGTCATACTGATCGGCCAGGTCGAGCAGAAAGTCAGTCTCGCGCAAGTTCTGCCGCGCTTGCACGGCAACGGTGCCGTCAATGCCGGCCGCCTGCATCAGCGGCTCGAGGTCAGGCGGCATGTAATCCACCTTCAGCGGCTCGCGAGACGCATCAATCCAGGGATACTCATCGCTGTTGTAGCGCCAGAAATGCTGATGCGAATCGATGCGCAGCGTCATTGCTCACTCCCTGCCCTTGCGTAATTTGGCGCGATTTTACCCCAACCGCTCACAAGCTGGTATTTCGCGTGATTTTGAAGGCATAAGCGTGATCGCCGGGTCGGTGATCGGGGCGCTTAATCTTGATGCCGTCGGCCGTCATTTCCCACTTCAGCTCGCCTTCGACGCCCAGCAGCTCCACAGAACGCACCTCGCCCGGATAAAGCGCGTGGGTCGATTCAATGATGAACTCGCTCTCGGGCCAGCCCATAGCAATGGCGTACAGGATATTCTCGCGGACGGTGAAGCGGATGTCCTGCGCGCCGAATTCCAGCTTCTCTTTGGTATCGCTGAAAGCTCCGACATGCGTCATCTGCGTGGGGCCTTCGCCGTAGGTATTCCAGGGCACGGTATCGTAGATCGCCTCGCCATTGATATTCAGCCACTCGCCCATCCCCTCAAGGATGGCCTTGGACTCATCCGGAATTGTGCCGTCCGGCTTTGGACCGACATTGAGCAGCATAAAGCCGTTCTTGCTGACGTTGTCGGCCAGGTAGTGCACCATCTCGGTAACCGTCTTGTACTCGGTTTCTTTGATATAACCCCAACCCTGCCCGTCATCGACAGTCGTATCGGTGATCCACTCGTAGTGGGTCAGCTCGGCGGTTTTGCCTAGCTCAAAGTCCAGCAAGGCGGCGCCCGGCGGGATGTCGTGCCATTTGTAGGTGGCCACCACCTCGCGGCCCCACTCGGCTTCCTTGTTATAGTAGTAGGCGAGGAAATCCTGCTTGACCTGATCATGCACGAAGCGCAGGCCGAAATCGAACCAGATATAGTCCGGCTCATAGCGCTCGACCACCTCGACCAGCCGGTTCTTCCAGCGCTCGAGGAAGGCTCGGCTGGGTTTGTCCTGCGCCCGCCACTCGCCGTGGTCGTGGCCCTTGCCCTGGGCTTCGTAAGCGAAATCCAGATTGTGCGGCTCGCCATAGAGGCCGGCGTAGCGGGGATCGGCTGTATCGTATTCCGGCTTCCAGTGGGGGAAGAACCACCAATTTTCGGCATGATGCATGGCCACCATATAGCGCATGCCCTGTGCGCGGATGGCCCGCTCCAGTTCGCCGACGACATCGCGCTTGGGGCCCATCTTGCCGGCGCACCATTCGGTATCGCTGGCATCCCACATCGGGAAGCCATCATGGTGCTCGGCGACCGGACCGGCGAATTTGGCACCCGCCCGCTTGAAGAGTTCGGCCCACTCATCGGGATCGAAATGTTCCGCGGTGAACATTGGGATGAAGTCTTTGTAGCCGAATTTCGACGGATGGCCGTAGGTCTTGCAGTGGTACTCGTATTGAGGTGTGCCCTCGCGGTACATATTGTAGGGGTACCAGGTGACATTGGGGCCGGTGGCCGGCACACAGTAAATGCCCCAATGCGTGTAAATGCCAAACTTCGCCCGGCGCATCCACTCAGCGGTCGGGTGTGTTTTCAGCGAAGCCCAATTCGCTTCATATCGCTTGCTCATATAATTCTCCATTCGTGAAGTAGACAGATGTTGGTACGCAAGCAAGGCGCAGGTCGTTCGTCACGGCTAGCCAATTCTACGAGCACGGTCAAGACGGGCGGCAGATGCGATCCCTAAGCCGAATCGCGGACGATCAGCTGGCAGTTGAAAAGCGCCGAAGGTATCTCCGCATCGTCCTCGTTCAGAGCCTTCAGCACTTTGCGCGCCGCGGTCTGGCCGATAGCCGATGTAGGCTGCCGCAAGACGGTCAAGGGCGGCTTGGAGACTTGCGCCCAGGGATGATCGTCAAAGCCGACGATAGCGACATCTTCGGGGCAGGACAGACCCATTTCCTGTGTGCCCATCAGCGCGCCCAGGCTCAGCAAGTTGTTGCAGATGAACACCGCGCGCGGCCGGTCCGGTTGCTTCATCATTAATTGCATGGCGCGTTTGCCGTCCTCAATGGAAAGCGGACTGTCGATACGCCACTCTTCCCGCAATGGCAGGTTGGCGGCGGCCAAGGCGTCTTCAAAGCCAGCCAGTCGGTCTCTCATGGTCGACAGGCGTTGGAAGCCGGCCAGAATGCCAATGTCGGTATAACCGCGCTCAATCAGATGGCGTGTGCCAAGAAGGGCGCTGTGCCGGTTGTCGACGCCGACATAGGGCGAAACGGCGTCGTCGAAGGTGCGGTCAAGCATTACGATGGGGATGTTGAGTTTGGCCGCCTCGTTCAGCACATCCCAATTTTGGCTGGTGGCCGCCGCGATGATGCCGTCCACACCTTGCCGCAGCAAGATGTCGATATAATATTCTTCGCGCTCCAGCACTTCGTTGGTGTTGCAGAGCATCACGCTGTAGCCGTTGGCAATCAGCACATCCTCAATGCCCTGCATGATTTCGGCAAAGAAAGTATTGGTGACATCGGAAACGATCAGCCCGATGATGCGCGTACGCTGGGTCGTCAGGCTGCGCGCCGCCGTATTGGGGCGATAACCGAGATGACGTATGGCCTCCCGCACGCGCTCCTTAGTGGCTTCTTCAACAAAGCGCGTGTCATTGATGACGTGCGATACCGTAGCGTTCGAGACGCCGGCTCGCTCCGCGACATCGCGCATGGTGATCCGTTTCATGCTGGCCCTGCCTTTAATATGAAACCTGTTACGCAACCGATTATGCGAAGTCTAGTGCATCGGACGGGAATCGTCAAATATGCGTGGTTTGGAGGGAGCGGCGTATTAGGTGAATGAGATTCTCTGGGCGGATAAGGCTCAGGTGTTTTCACCGCAACCGCTTGCAAGTCACGGCTTGGCTCACACAAAGAGAACGGAGCGCAAAATGGTGACTATCGGTAGGGGCGAGCCACCGGCTCGCCCGTACACACTACGCTCTTTTGTGGAATTGCGGACAGCGTCCCAACAGGGCTATTTGAGAGAGAGTGCAAAGAGAAATTAGGTCTACCTGTCGGGGTATTCGAGTCCGCGCCATTCATCACTCCCGCTTCTGTTGCGCTTGTTGCGGCGCCATATCGCCTATGTTATAGTCCTAGCCGTCGTCAGGAAACCGATTGCGCGTAAAGATTGGCAATCAGAGGAAAGCGGATGAAACGCGTTGCTGTACAAGGCAAGGAGAAGGCGGGGGTGGAATCCGCTGCTAGGCCTGCCGCGAAGGACAATTGGGCGGTCATCAAGGTGCATGTCGCGCCGATGTGCACCGAATACAAAGCCTTTGCGGCCGGCAGCAGCCATGGCATGTACGGACACGAGGCGGCCGGCGAAGTCGTCGAGGTGGCGCAGCCGGGCCGCGTGAAAGTCGGCGATCGCGTCGTGGCCATGCCCATGAACGCCTGCGGCAAGTGCGCGCTCTGCCTGGACGGCGACTACATTCACTGTACCGACGGCTACGATTTCGCCGCGGTGCATGGTTGTACGGATGGACTCGGTACCATGGCCCAATACCTGCTCAAGCAAGACTGGATGCTACTGCCGATTCCCGATGGCATGACGTACGACCATGCCTCGATGGCCTGCTGCGGCTTGGGGCCCACCTTCGGCGCCATGCAGACGATGCAGGTGGATCGGCATGACACCGTGCTCATCACCGGATTGGGTCCAGTCGGTTTGGGCGGCGTGATTAACGCCAGGTATCGCGGAGCGCGCGTCATCGCTGTAGACGCGGTCGCTTACCGCGCCGACCTGGCCCTTGAGCTGGGCGCTGACGCCGTGGTCAATCCGCTGGACCCCGATGCTTTGCAGCAGATCCTCGACCTTACGCCGGCCGGTCGCGGCGTTGACAAAGCGGTGGATTGCTCAGGCGTGGTGGCGGCGCACCGGCTATGCATTGACGCGGCGCGGCGCAAGGGTCGGGTGGCATTCGTCGGCGAATGCAGCAACGATACGCCGGTTCAAATCAGCCGGGACATGATCCGCAAGGGATTGACGCTGGTGGGCAGTTGGCACTTTAACCTGGCGGACAGCCCGCGCATGATGTCCATGATCGGCGATGTCGGCGGGCAGCTGGACAAGTTGATCACGCACCGTTTCCCGCTGGGCGCCATTCAGACGGCCTGGGAGACGCAATTATCCGGTCTATGCGGCAAAGTAATCTTGCAGCCTTGGGAGGGCGCGAATGTATAAATCAGTCATCATCGGCGTCGGCGGCGGACGAGCGCACGGGCACGCCGATGCTTACGAATATGTCAAAAAGGGCCGAGTCGTTGCCGTCTGCGACTTGAGACAGGGTCCGCTGGACGAATTTGGCGACAAGTTTGACGTTAGCCGGCGCTACACGGATTATCGCGAGATGTTCGAAAAGGAAAAGCCGGAGCTGGTGCAGGTCAGCACGCCGCCCAATCTCCGGCTGGAAGTGCTGGAAGCGGCCGAAGCGGCGGGTGTGCCGGCGGCGGTGGTGGAGAAACCGTTGGCGATTCAAGGCGAGGATTACGTGGCGCTGCGCGACTTCGCAGCGGGCAAGCCCAAAATAAAAGTCGCCATCAACCATCAGCTGCAATTTCATCCGCGGCGGCAGCAACTGCAGCAGTTGGCAGCTGACGGCGCCATTGGCGATCTGCGCTTTGTCGAAGCCAGCTCGGGCATGAACCTGGCCTACCAGGGAACGCACTCTTTGCAAGCGATCGGCGCATTCAACCCGGCCCAGCCGACTACGGTCTTCGGCCAGGTCTCCGGCGCGCAAGGTTTGCAGCCCAATATCAAAGAGCATTACGCCCCGGACCAGAGCCTGGCCGCGGTCGAATACGACAACGGCGTGCAGGCGACGCTGCGCTGTGGCGAGAACGCGCCGCGTGTGCCGCGCGGCGACGCCATCTACCAGCACAAGCGCATCGCCGTCTACGGCATGAAAGGCTACATCCACTGGACGATGTGGGGCTGGGAAACTTTCATCAATAACGTCTACGAAAGCGGCGAGCATGAATACCCGGACGAAGATGTTAAGGGGCAGGCAGCCATGTGCGACGCCATGTTTGATTGGCTGGAAGACGACGGCAAGGTACATCCGCTCAACCTGGACGCGGCCCTGGTCGACTTCAACGTTATCCTGGCGCTCTACGCCAGCTCGCTGAATCACCAAGTCATCAAGCTGCCCTATGAACCGGAGCCGGAACTGGTGCCCAAGCTGAGACAAGCGCTGGCGTAAGCACAGATGACCGACAAACCCAATATCCTCGTTGCCATGCGTCCGGCGCTCTTCGACCAGCTTTTCGCCGAAGAGCAGCAGATTCGGCTGCGCAAAATGGGCGCGCTGACGATGCAGCCGGGCCATGACAACCTCGACGAAGCGCAGCTGACGCAGCTCATCAGCGGCCGCGAAATCGTCATCACTAGCTGGGGCAGTCCGCGATTTAGCGCTTCGGTGCTGGCCGCCGCGGAAAGCTTAAGGCTGGTCGCGCACTCGGCCGGCTCGATCAAGCGCTTGCTGCCGCCGCCAGTCTTCGCCGACGGCCGGCGCGTGACGCATGCCGCCGAAGCAATGGCCATTCCGGTGGCCGAGACAACGCTGCTGCTGATCCTGCTGTGCCTGCGGCGCTTCCACCAAATCGACCGCGCCTTCAAAGACTCAGGTTGGGCAGCGGCCAAAGCACTGGGCCCGGGCACGGAACTCGAAGGCACGCGCATCGGCATCATCGGCGCCGGCCATACGGGACGCCGGGTGATAGCAAAGCTGAGGGCGCTGGACGCCGATTTGTGGCTTTACGATCCTTATGTCAGCGAACGGCAGGCGGCGGACATGGGTGTACGAAAAGTGGCCTTGGAGACCTTGCTGCGCGAGTGCCCGCTGGTGAGCCTGCAGGCGCCATCGACGCCCGAGACTTATCGGATGTTGGGCGCGGAGCAATTCAGTTGGCTGCAAGACGGCGCTTACTTCATCAACACGGCGCGGACGCATCCTATCGACGAAGCGGCGCTGCTGGCGGAGCTGCAATCGGGGCGCATCAGCGCGGCGCTGGATGTCTTCGAGCAGGAGCCGCTGCCGGACGGCAGCCCCTTCCGTCAGTTGGACAACGTGATCATCTCGCCCCACATGGCCGCCGTCACCGACCAAGCCTATAGGCGGCAGGGGCAGATCACCACCGATGAAGTGGCGAGCTTCCTGAGCGAGGGAAAATTGCGCTACGAAGTCACTGGCGACATGCTGGACAAGATGGCCTAGACCGGGCGGAGGGACAAATGGGCGCACTGTATAAGAAGACGATTATCGTTACTGGCGCCAGCAGCGGCTTCGGCGAGGCCATTGCCATCGCTTGCTGCGGAGAGGGCGCGAATGTCAGCCTAGTAGCGCGGCGGCGCGAATTGCTGGAATCTGTAGCTGCGAAGGCCCGCGCACAGGGCGGCCAAGCGCTGGTCTGCCCGGCCGATGTCAGCGATGACGAGCAGATACATGCAGTTGTGGAGCAGACACGCGCGGCCTTTGGTCCGATTGACGTGCTGGTTAACAACGCCGGCTACAATGTCACCGAGCGCTCAATCGCCGATACATCAGCTGAGCAGTGGCGCGACTTGCTGGCGGTGAATCTCACCAGCGCCTTCATCTTCACCAAGGCGGTCTTGCCCGAAATGAAATCGCGCGGCGACGGCCTGATTATCAACCTGGCCTCGCGCGCCGCCATGTATCCCAGCCTGCTGGCCGGCGTCGGCTACAGCACTTCGAAGATAGGCATGGAAGCCCTGAATATCGTCACCAACGAGGAAGGCAACCCGCAGGGCGTACGCGCCTGCCTCTTCAATCCGGGCGCGGGCAATACCCCAATTATGGAGCGGAGGCCGGTCGTGCCCAGCGCGGAGCAGAAAGCGCGCATGATACAGTCCGAGGACATCGCGGCTGCTGTGGTTTTCCTGGCCAGTTTGCCGCCCCATGTTCACATCGACGTGCTGTCGATGATGCCGACCAAGAGCTGACGACATGAATCTACTGGCCGTTTTCGCCAAGCCCTGGAAATCGCTGCCGCTGCCACAACTGGCGGCGCATATCAAAGCGCTGGATTTCGACTGGATCGAGCTGCCGGTGCGCGCCGGCTTTCCGGTCGAGCCCGACAAGATTGAACGCGACCTGCCGGCGGCGGTTAAGCTGCTGGCCGAGCACGGCATCCGCGTGCTGAACATTACCGCCGATGTGCCGCTGGATGACGAGCGATTGTACAGCGCCTGCGCCCAGGCCGGCATCGGCATGAATCGGGTCATGTTCCGGCAGCGGGAGCTGGATTACTGGGCGGCCGAGGCCAAAGCGCGCCGGAAACTGGATGCCGCCCTGCCCTTCTGCGAGCGCTACGGCCTGCAAATCGGCGTGCAAAATCACTCGGGTCGCTTTGTGCCGGTCAACGAGATGGGCATGTTTCAGCTGCTCAAGGACTACGACCGGCGCCATGTTGCGGCCGTCTGGGACCCGGCGCATAACGCGTTGGAAGGTATCGACAGCGATGCCGCGCTCGATATCGTCGCGCCCCATCTCTGCGTGGTCAATCTGAAGAATGGCTACTGGCGTCGCGTCAGCGGGCCGGAAGCTGAGGTAGCCGAGTGGCGGGTCTACTGGACGTCTGGCGCGCAGGGCCGGGCGTCGTGGTCACGGGTGATCTCAAAGCTGAAGGCCATCGATTACCGGGGACCGATCTGCTTCTCAGCCGAGTACACGGACGAGGCGCGGGTGGATGAGCTGATTGTGAAGGATTTGGCTTTCGCGCGGAGCCTGCTTGACGCCTAACTTCTCAAGTACAGACCCAACACAGAATTACACAGTTGTCGGTGCGTGCGTACTGGCGACTCGCTAGGTGGCCCATGTCTGCTCGATCTCGTGCGCACGATCCACCGGCTCGCACCTACGATTGTTCGCGTCGAGCGAAGGCAGCAATTGTCCGTAGACGCGAAATGCTGTGACGATGCTGCTTTCATTGAGTACGCGTCAACTGCGATGTCTATCCCCGGACGACGACCGCTGGTACGCAATACTCCGAGGGAACGGCGGTATTCTACACGCGGAGTGTAATGGAGAACACCGTTACCGAGTGTGCTACAATGCAATCTGTCAGTTGAGCTAAATCGCATCGAATAGGACACGAAAACGTGGCAAACAGAGGCAACCATTTGGATTTAATTGTTCATGAAGTTAGATAGTAAACTAAAGACAGTCTTTGTGGTCGTATGTATTGTTATATTGATTATTTTTTTCGCTTTCGGGCTCCACATGGTTGCGATTGGAGGAGCCAGCCTGACAGAATTAGCATTCGCGTTAGGGATTTTGCTAATCGTAAATGCGTTAACTATCTCGATTTTAAGATCAGAAATTAGAGACCTAGCCATAAGCGCAGCAAAGAAGGGTCTTAATGTCTCGTTTGGCGCTATGAATTCGAACTCAGAATCAATAACGCGTGAAGACCGCGCACATCGTCTTTCTCTTGAGAACAAAGTATCAAATAAGACAGCAGAAAGCCTCAAGCAACCGCGACCAATTCGCAATGAACGCGTCAAAGAATAGCTACTCACAATGTAGCAGAACCCGCGCTTTGTATGTGCTTTTCTGCGAAATGTGAGATCAGAAACTTACGATAGCCAGCCTACCTAGAAATTGAAAGACAATCTCAAGTATCAGTATGCCAATCGCGGCACTTAGTAACATGTAGAGATGCCGCAGGATTCTAGTCTTACCGGCGGCGATTCTTAGATTTTCTGCGTTTTCATATACATACTGTGACAAAAGTCTATTCAAGAATTCCTCTCCCGCATATGTGCGCCATTCCCAAATATTTTCCCAATCGCTTTGGATAACTCCTACAGATTGCCACTGAGGGAGATTTATTTGAACAAACAGGAACATCATCGCCATGTACGTTAATCCAAATGTGAGAACTAACGCAAGCTGCAGGAGGCCATCGTCAGCAAGACTGATTTCGTTGGCCAGGACAAGATGCGCGGTAGCATAAATAGCCGCTATTCCGTTCAGAAGAGTTATAATATGCCTCGCCTTTTCGTCGGTTTTGCTGATACTGGCTCTGATAGAATGGAATTGAGCTTCAAGACGTGCTAAAATGATCTTGTCTTGTTCTGACAACTCCGTAATGTCGTTTGTCATACTAAGCCCTTTGGTGACACAATGAACAGCTTCTCGGATTCTAAAACATTATCCAAAGAAACTCCAGCTAAGGACGTACCCACGTCTCAACCCAACCCATCCCCTCCGCCGCAACCTAGGCCATCCCCTCCGCCGCAACCTAGGCCATCCCCTCCCGAGCGAATTGAAGAAGGCGCACCACGGCCAAGGCCGATAAGAGAAGCCCGCGATTAGCGGGCTTCTTGCTCTACCTAGTTTGCAACTCCTTGGGCTTAGCTGAGTTTTCCCCTCCCCCTTACCGAGGAGGGGTACTGAGTGGGACTGCGCCGGTTTTAGCCGCCCAGCAGCGCGTTGGTCTGATCGTGCGCGCGTTCGACAGCGACGGCGGCGTCACGTTCCTCGCCTGTCCAGAGCAAGTCCATGTTGGCGATCCAGACCGAGGTTTCCCATTCCAGGAATTTCGAATGGTAGGGCGGGTGGACGCCATCACGCGCGCCGATGACCGAGAACACTTCGTGATAGGCATCGGCGTAGGGGGCGTCGTCCGGCGCGGCGCAGTCATGGAAGTCAGACTGGCTTGTCAGCGCAGCGCCCATGGCCGCCGTACGGCAGATGTGATCAGGGTTGGCGAGCGTGAAGCGAATCAGCTCGTACGACAGATCGGGATGCGCAGCCGAAGTCGGAATCGAGAATGCCGAGCCGCCGATGAAATTGTAACGTCCGGCGGGGCCCGTCGGCGTCGGCACGACAGTCCAGTTGAAGCTGTCGCCTACCAGCTCCCACATGCGGGAAGCGGCGTCGTTAAGCGCATAGTGCATGGCGACGTTGCCGTTGGCGAAGAGGAATTCGGTCGTGAAACCGGAAGCGGCGATATTCTCCGCCGTGGGGTGCGCGCCTGAATCCCAGAGCAAGTCAGCCATCCATTGCAGGGCGGCGGTGGTTTCGGGCGAGTTCATCACTGATGCGCTGTTCTCTTCATTGAACAAGTCGCCACCGAAGCTCTTGATGATCCAATAGGCGCCGCCCGCGCCACGGCCGACGCTGACCAGATTGCTGATGCCCCAGACATCCGTATCGCCATCGTCATCGTTGTCCTGGGTCAGGGCGATCGCCAATTCTGTGAACTCTTCAAAGGAGGTGTGCTCGCCAGGCGGCTCCAGTCCAGCCTCTTCGAAGATATCGAGATTGATGTACAGCCCGCCGGGCGCCAGGTCATAGGGAATGGCGTATTGGCTGCCCTGGTAATTGAAGGCGTCGACTTGCGACTTGACGAACTTCTCGGGCCAGCCAGGGATCGGGCAAGCTTCCAGGTAACTATCGAGGTTCAGCGCCCAGCCGTTGGCGGCGAAGGTATCGTTGCGCGTATCGTGCATCCAGGCCATATCAATCTCGGCGCCGCCGGCCAACTGCGCCGGCAGGGTCGTCCAATAGTCGCCCCAGTTTACGCCCGTATTGAGGATTTGTTCGACGTTGGGATAGTACTCGCCGAAGAATTCATCAAAGGCCAGCAAGAACTTATCGACCTCGCCGGGGCCTTCCCAGCCAGTAATGGTGATAGCCGCGGACGAGTCGCCGTCAACCATGCCGCAGGTCCAATCGGTCATGTCCTGCGCCGAAGAAACAAAGCCCAAGCTGAGTAGCGCAAGTACGGTTACCAGCAATGCGATTTTGCGAATCATCTGATTTCCCTTTCACATCTGATATTTGATTCCGAAGCGAAGTAGTTGGTCGGTCGCTAGCCACCTCCTTTGATGCCGCTGGTAACGATGCCGCGGACGTAGTACTTCTGCCCTACGATAAACGCGATCAAGACGGGAATGACAACAAATGTGGCGGCCGCCATGATGAGATGCCAGGGCGTGCGCATGCCGGACTGATTCTGGAATGACGCCAGCAGCAGCGGCAAGGTCTTGACTTTGGGTTTGCCCAGCACGATCAAGGGCCATTGGAAGCTGTTCCAGGTATTTACGAAAGTAAAGATGGCGAGGGTCGCCAGCGCCGGCTTGGTCAGCGGCAGGATGATGAGCCAGTAGGTGCGGAAGAAGCCACAGCCGTCAATCCGGGCCGCGTCCTCCAATTCACGCGGAATCGTCACCATAAATTGCCGCATCATAAAGGTGCCCCAAGGCGTGAACAGGAAGGGAAAGATGACCGCCTGCAGCGTGCTGATCCAGCCGAACCAGCGCATCTGCACGTATAGCGGAATCATCAAGACGGTGAAGGGCACCATCATCAGAGAAATATAGAGCAGGAAAATCTTGTCGCGCCCCGGAAAGCGCAGGCGCGCAAAAGAGTAGCCGGCCAGGCTGGCGGTGAACAGCTGCCCAAGCACCACCGCCGCGGCCACGAAGGCGCTGTTGAGAAATCCCAGGTCGAAATGCGTCATCGTCCAGGCTTCGGTGTAATTTCCAAATTGCCAGACTTCGGGAATGAACGTAGGCGGGTATTGGTAGATGCCGCGGATATCTTTGAAGGAGTTGGCGACCATCCAGGCGAAAGGCAAGATGAAGATTATGCCGGCAAGAGACAGCACGACGTAGACCAGCAGATCCATCAAGATCTTGGCCTGTTTCTGCCCGAAGCGGACGTCTTTCTTCTTCTGCATGCTCGCCATCGGCCGTTACTCGTCGTCGTCGAATCCGATCACCCAGCGGCGCGCCAGCTGCCACTGGATAACCGTGATGACTAGTATGATCAAAAAGAGCACGGCCGCCAGCGCCGCGCCGTAACCCATCTTGAAGAATCTGAAAGCGTTTTGGAAGATATACAGCGTCAAGGGCGTGGTGGCTTGCGCCGGTCCGCCCTCGGTCAAGATGTAGAACTGATCGAAAGCTTGAAAGGCGCCGATCAGCGACGTGACCACCACGAAAAACAGCGCCGGCGTCAGCATCGGCAGGGTCACAAAACGCATGCGCTGCCAGCCGCTGGCGCCGTCGATCGAGGCCGCCTCGTAATACTCCTCGGGGATGCCCTGCAAGCCAGCCAGCAAAATCAACATGGCAAAGCCGATGCCCTGCCAGTTGCTCATGATGATGACGCTGGGCATGGCCCATTTGGTATTGTGGATCCATTTGGGCCCTTCAATGCCCACCAACTCCAGGATGTGATTGATCAAGCCGATTTCGGGCTGGTAAATCCAGCGCCATACGGTCGCCGCCGCTACCGTCAAGGTGATCTGGGGCAGAAAGTAAACGGTGCGGAAAAAGATGATGCCGCGCATCTTGCGGTTCAGCGCCAGCGCCAGCCAGAAGGCGATGAATATGCCCGTCGGCACGGCGATAAAGGTGTAATAAAAGCTGTTGACCAAGGACTTCCAGAAGATGCGGTCCTTGACCATCGTCTCGAAGTTTTTAAGCCCAATGAACTGCGGATCCTTCGCCAGGCTCCAGTCCGTCAGCATGATGTAGAAGGCGAACATGATGGGAAAGAGCATGAAGATGATGAAGCCGATGAAGTTGGGCGCGAGGAAAAGATAGCCGGCGATCGTCTCGCCGCGGCGCAGGCCGGTGAAGGCGCGCCGAACCTCCGCAAGTCCGCCGGGCTTGGGCGCTTCAGGATTGATGCGCTTCGCTTTGCCGGCCGTCACAAACACCCTCCCGCATTACATATTGAGATGCAACTTGAGGTAGAACGGCAACTGCTTCCCATTCGCGGATTCCGAATCATAGTCGGCAAGCGGTCAGTCCAAACTCGCGGATCAATACGCAATCATAACACGCCATAAAACCGATTACGTCAACGACACAGTACTCTAACACGAAGGTCAGATGATGTCAAACAATGCGCTGGTTGCGAGTGTATGGAATTTGCTTGGGCTGATAAAAGCTTTGCCACAGAGGGCACAGAGAATTAGGAGGGTAATGAGTAAGGCCGGGCAATCGACGTGCCGAGCACAGTGTAGTGGCTTCTTGTTTCACGCGGAAAATCACCACGCCAGTCTTAAGGAATTGATGATGGCGACAACACCGCCTCAGTTTGATCGTTAATCACATCTGATCCAAAGACTTCGTGCAGCACGATACCAGCCAGAGTGAAAACAGCCGTCCAAAACGACCGCATGTGTACCAGCTTGCTAATCCCTGTCATAGTCTCTCCAATCTTCTCGTGGTGTGCGCTGATCATTCTCAAGGACATCTTTGAACCATACATACAAGTCCGGCGCCGCTTCAACGGTTGACGCCATGAGAATATGAATGAAATCATCCCACCTATCAGCAGTGTCCCCGTTGCCATAACGCGCTTGCTGGGCAATATAGAATTGGAATCGGAGCAACATGACCATATCACGGAGCGCGAGGGCATTTTTACAGGGCGGCATATTGAAGCCCGGCGTCAGGTCGCCGCTAAGATAGTGCTCTGACGACCACCAAGGATCAACGACGGTGGATGCGTCGAACTGATAGAGTACCCAAGCATCCAACACGATTTCCGCCGCATAAGCATTATAAACATCTTCTCTGCAGGGTGGCAGTTCATCAAATACTGACGTTGCCGGCTCATCTTGCGCCCAGGTCGGCGCGATGCAGCACAACGCCAAGCAGAGCAGGAGTAGAATTTTGAGATGCATATCAACCATCCTTTCGTTTCTAATGCGGAGATTATAATTGCTTATTGGCACTTTGCAACAAACAAGGATTCCATTGTCTTTGCGTACTTTGCGCCTTTGTGTCTTTGTGGTGAGAGCCGCCTGATTTGCAGCTAACTAATGCCGAGCTACGGTGACCAGCGTGTTCGGGGACAGATTCTCGATTTCGCTGTACATGCCGTCATTCCACACGATCGACAGCCGCTCCAGCGCGGCGTCCGCTGGGAAACCAAAATGCGCTCGGCTGCTATCCCCCGACAAGTAGCCGCTGAGGGCGGTCAGGTCGCGGCGGTAGCTGCCACGGTTGCTGTGCAACTCCAAGCGCGCGCCGATGCCCGCGCCATTGCCGTGGCCCAGCCAGCGCAAGTCCACTTCCAGGGCTGCGCCAGCGCAGAGCCGATTCTCGAATAGCTTGGCCGGGCTAAGCAAATTATTGACCACCACATCAAGATCGCCGTCGTTGTCCAGGTCCGCCAAGGTCATGCCGCGGCCGCTGGCTTGATCGTTCAGTCCCCAGCCGGGCTGCGCTACAAAGCCCGCGCCGTCCATATTGCGATAAACCTGGTTCTCTTCGACCAGCTCATTGTCGGGCAGATGCGAGAAGAGCTCTTGGGAGATCATGCCGTTCACCACGTGGAGGTCTTGAAAGCCGTCGTTGTCGAGGTCGCCGAACTTGGCCGACCAACTCCAGCCCGTGCCATCGAGCTGAAAATCACGCGCGATATTGCTCAGGTTGCCGGCGCCGTCCAGGGCATAAAGTACATTTTCCATGATCTGCGGATCGCCTTCGACATGCGGCATGTCCATCATCATGTCCATCACCGGCTGCCACTGCGCCAGGGTCGCCGCGTCATCGGCATAGGGCTTCATATCAACAGCGAAGACTTCCTGCGCGCCGTCATTGTCGAGGTCGGCGGCATCGTAGCTCATCGTGCTATGCGGCATCACGGGCAGCGGATCTGTCTGCTGCCAGGCGCCGTCGACAAAGGTGAAGTAGCGGTCCTCGACGGCGAAGTCGTTGCCGATGACGATCTCGTAGTCGCCGCTCTGATTGACCCGCGTCAGTATCGCCAGGGTATTCGACCGATCGGCGATGCGGGTGGCGCGGAAGGCAGCGCCTCGATTTTCGTAATAGATCACGCCGTTTCGGGGCGCCGTCTGCCCCAGGATCTTTTCGTTTTCAACATCGTAAGAGCCGGTCAAGAGGTCGAGGTCGCCATCGCGGTCGGCATCCAGCCAGTTCATGGCATAGCCGATATAACTGACGCCGCTGAGCAGCTCTGTCTCAAAGCCCGTGCCCGCCTGATTGCGCCAGAACAGAGGAGCGGCGGCCTGCTGGGTGAAGACGATATCCAGCCAGCCATCGCCATCCACATCGATGATCGCCGCTGCCCGCGCCGCAGCTTGTGACGGCAGTGGCTCGCGCTCGAATTCCAGCGCGCCGCGATTCCACAAGATACTGTTATCGCCGGCGAGATTGGCCAGGACAATGTCAAGCAATCCGTCCTGGTTGAGATCGTTGACCGCCAGCCCGGCGCCGTTGCTGTCGTAGAAGCCTACGGGCAGCGCAGACGGCATCGTTGTATGCGCAAGCTCGTGCGCAACGAAGCTTCCATTGCACCTTGCGCGGGCTGCCAAGGGCGCCGTCTCCACACTGACCGGCGCGTGGATGCGGATGGCGAAAGTGTGCGCAGCGGATACAAGCAAGGCAGCGAGCAAGAGCGGTATGAGCCAAGGAACGCGCATGTAGATGCCTCAGATTCGAGACTGAATGCCGAGAAGATACCACCGCGCAACCGGTTTCGCAATCGCGCAGGCAAGTGAGGAGCAGCAACAATCAACGGCAATATGCTTTTGGCGACTTCTTCGCAAGATAATTCACCACAGAGACACAGAGGACACAGAGATATTTTTATGCCCAGCGACTTCAAGGCGTCGGCGAAATCAGCCACTCTTGTCACGTGAAGACGTTTCCGTTAATTCGATGGCTGGAGAAAACAAAAGCCCCTTGCTCGCGTTGAACAAGGGGCTGAGATTGAATTGGAGTAGCTTTAGCCTTCAGTTTCCGCCTCGGCTTCGGGTTCCGGTGGATTCTCCAGGGCTTCCAAGGTAGGCATGGACGCCTTCTTGGAGTGGACGCCGGTGGCGCCGTCAGGGCGGGTGCCGCGGCTGTCCAGGCTTTGCAGCTGGCCTTCGGCGTCGTATGCGCGCACTTCAAAGCGGTACTCGCCTTCCTGGAAGCGCCAGTCGTAGCGCCAGATAACCCAGGTCAACTCGGAGAGCGGCTGTCGCAACTGCGCTTCTTCCCATTCGCCGCTGTTGACGCTGACTTCAACGCGAGAAATCATCTTGGCGCCCGAGTAGGCGATGCCGCCGATCGGCACCACGTAGCCGGCGTCGTCTTGGAGGATGGAATCGGTAGCGACAGTGTCGACGACCGACGTCGTGTTGACGATCGCGTCCACGCTCCAGCCGCGGCGCACCCAGTAACCCTCGGCCCAGGCGTCGACGAATTCGATGCTCTTGATCCATTTGGGCTGCTTCATGCCGTAGCGGTCGGGGATGTAGATGCGCAGCGGGAAGCCGTGCTTCTGCTTGAGCGGCTGGTCGTCCCACTCGTAAGCGAACATGACGCGCTCTTCCGCTTCCACGACATCCAGCATCACATATTCATCGAAGTTGTCGGCGCCGGTGATCTTCATCGCCACCGCGCTCGCTTGCGGCTTGACGTAATCGAGGAAATCGCTCATGCGGAAGCCCGACCACTTGGTGGTGCTGATCAAGGTGCCGCCGATGCGATTGCTGATGCAGGACAAGGTGATGAAGCGGTCGACGCGCTCGAAGTTGTCGTAGAGGTCTTGCAGCGACAGGCTGACGGGATTATCGACCAGTCCAGTGACCTCAAGCCGCCACTCGTTGGAGTCGATCACCGGCGGGCGGGAGCTGATGTCGATGCGATAGTGGTCGTCAAGCGGCGTGTATTCGGGCCGCGTACCCGGCGCGGGCAGCATATCGTCATTCATATTGGGCAACTCGCCATCGGCGCCGGCGCCCGCGGGCAATTCCCCCACCACCTGGCCTTCGCCCGGCCGCGTGCCCAGCATCGCGCCCAAGCCCGCGCCAATTACGGTGATCAGCGCGCTCGCGCCGCCGATACGCACCATAAATTGCCGACGATCCAGCGGCGCCACGGTGATTGTCTCGCCGGATTCTTCATCGGATTTGGTCTTGCCGTCGCTATGCGCCAAATCGTTGTAGATCCAGTTGGCGGCCAAGCCCCAAGCGGCGAATGCCAGCACGACCCAGACAATCTGAACCGGAACCGGCGCCGTCGCCGTCAGGTTAACCTGCGTGGAAATCAGCATCATTACCGCGCCGAAGACCAGACCCAGCACCAGGCCGGGCACGAGGTTGCGCGCGGAAGATTCACTGCGGTTCATCAGCGCGAAAATAGCGCCGATTGCCACAATACCCAAGGCAAGAAACGCGCCCAAGCCCATGAGCTGCTCGGCCGTCTTGGCGGCGGCGGAGGTTTCGCCCATATTAAAGGTGATGATCATCTCCACCATGGTGTCGATGCCGAAGGTCAAGAGCGGCCCGGGCAATTGGCGCGAGACAAAGTCGAAAACATCAAAGGGGATGAAAGGCAATCCAGCGAGCATGTCCGCCAGAAATAGCACTGACATCAGCGCAGCAGTCAGCAATCCGCCGACTAAAGCGCCAAGCCAAATTGAGGGTTTGCGTAGCGTATCCATGATTCTATAGCTTCTCCGTCGGTCACCGATACAGGTATTATAGCCCAGCTTTAGTGGCAATTCTATTTCGACCAGATTACAGGCAAATTACAAATGCGGACTTGCGATGCCTAGCGTAACGCAGTCCGTCCGCTTTGCCACCGAGTACACAGAGTATTTATGAGGACACAGAAGTAGAACCAGGTAAGTAATGCAAATCCTGATTCACGGACGATTTCCTTTACCACAGAGGCTCACGACGGCACACAGAGGACACAGAGGGTTCTATATTATTGCGATACTGCCGCAAGTTAGGCGGCCGTCTAACAAATGGAAACTTTCGCTGGCATACGATCACTTAACTGCTTTACTCAGTGTCCTCTGTGTTCTCTGTGGTAAGTATTTGCATGACTTACTTGCACTTACTTCTCTGTGTCCTCGAATTGACTCGGTGGCAAAGGTGTCAAAAGCGCGCAGGCCTGTGATGCAAGCCAGTTCACAAGGATGAACGAATGAGCATAGCGAACAAGCAGGACCAGCTTTGGCGGCGGTTGCAGGCGGAGCGAGAGAGTCGCAGCGCATTAAGACTGGCGCTGGATTTCGGCGCCAAGTACCTGGACGCCGCGCCCGAGCGCCGGGTGTTTCCCGACCAAGCCGCGCTCGCAGCGCTTGACGCATTTGACGAGCCGCTGCCGGAGCATCCGACTCCCGCCGATGTAGTGATACAAGGGCTGCACCGGCTGGGCTCACCCGCTACAACCGCGCAGGGTGGCGGGCGCTACTTCGGCTTCGTCAATGGCGGGCTATTGCCGGCGGCCTTGGGCGCGCGCCTGCTGGCGGATGTCTGGGATCAAAACGCGGCCCTGCAAGTGATGTCGCCGATTGCCGCCAAGCTGGAAGGTGTTTGCGAGACGTGGCTGGTGGACCTGCTGCAATTGCCTGGAGGCTGCGCGGCCGGCTTGGTCAGCGGCACGTCAGCGGCGACGCTCTGCGGACTACTAGCGGGCCGGAATACATTGCTGCGCCGGCTGGGCTGGGATGTGAACGCGCAGGGACTCTTCGGCGCGCCCAAGCTGCGCGCAGTGCTCTGTGAGGGCGCGCATGTCACGGTGCGGAAGGCGCTGGCTATTTTGGGCATCGGCGCGGCGCAGATCGAGACTGTGCCGGCGGACGAGCAAGGACGCTTCGACCCGAGCCGCCTGCCGCCGCTGGACAGTCGCACCTTGCTGGTTTTGCAGGCGGGCAACGTCAACAGCGGCGCATTCGATCCATTCACTTTACTCTGCACGGCTGCGGGAAAGGCGGGCGCCTGGGCGCATATTGACGGCGCCTTTGGCTTGTGGGCGCGCGCTTGCCAAGAGACCGCGCATTTGACCGCCGGCATTGAACTGGCGGATTCCTGGTCGGTGGACGCGCATAAAACGCTGAACAGCCCCTACGACTGCGGCATCATCCTCTGTCGCGATCGCGAGGCGCTTGTCGGCGCGCTGCAAGCCAGCGGCAGCTACCTGCAATTCGGCGAGGGGCGCGATAGCATGCTTTACACGCTGGACATGTCGCGGCGAGCGCGCGGCGTCGAGCTGTGGGCGGCGCTGAAATCGCTGGGACGTACCGGCATTGACCAGTTGGTCGCGCAACTGTGCCGGCGAGCCAGGCAGTTCGCCGACGAATTACGCGCGCATGATTTCCGCGTGCTGAACGATGTGGTCTTTAATCAAGTGTTGGTCGCCTGCGATTCGCCCGCGCTTACCAAGAGAACGCTGGAACTGCTGCAGGCGGGCGGCGAATGCTGGTGCGGCGGCTCAGAGTGGCGCGGCGAGCCCGTCATCCGCATCAGCGTTTGCTCCTGGACGACCACGCCGGACGATCTGCGGCGCTCGGTGGCTGCGTTTGTCGACGCGCGCGACCAAGCCTTAGTCTCGGTATAAGTGCGCGATCTTCGCGCGCAGCTTCACCGCCTCGCGCAGATCGGTGTTGTCGCTGAATTGGTCGATGCTTCCCATCAGCGAATGGTCAGCGATCGCTTTAACTTCCGGGTCGCGGATTTCGGCCAGTATTGCTTCAATGTAGCGCCAGGCGTTGCTGACCCTGTAGCCGCGCCCGTGGAATTCCTGTATGGCCGGCTGGATTGCAGGCGTCAAACTCAGCGCGTTATGCAGCTGATTCAGAATCTCGTACGAGGCGCAAAGATGGAGCTGTCTCTCTCGCCACTTCGCGCTCAGCTGGACGGCCTGCAAGACGGGCCCGAGCTCTGCCGCGCAGTCGAGCTCGGCGAATGCCTTTCCGAACCACTTCGCGTAAGGCGCGTATCGCCTCGCCAGCAGAAAGCACAACTGCATAATCGAGCGCGCCAGACGTCCCCCGATCAGAGCCGCACCCAGCTCATCGCCGACTGCCCCGGCGCGCGGCGCCAAATGCTCGTCCTGCCCGATGCGGCTCCAGCCACAAGCCAGCATATATAGCCAGACATCCTGCGGATAGTAGCGCAATCGGTCGCGCGCGGCCTGCACGTCTAAGTCATCGCGGAAGAGCGCGCCGCCGGTGAAGCTGAGCAGCTTGTGCTGTGGGATGCTGAGCCAATCCGCAGCGCGCAACGGATCCGCCGCCGCGATGCCGATATAAGCGCGCATGAAGCCGTCAAGCGTTAGAATCTCGACGCGGTGATTGACCGGTCCTTTGTCAATGTCCTCCAGGAGCTGCGTGCCCTGATCGCCGTCGCCAGTTTTGGGCGCGCTGAAATTAGTGGAATAACCCATGAAGCGATAGGGCAGTTCTTCCGCCAGCAGCGCGTCGATGGGGTCGGCGAGCGCGCGCTGATCGGCGGCCGAGAGGAAGAGTATGACGCGCGGGCCCCAATGGTGGTCGCTGGAGACCGGGTCGTCGTAGCCGATGACCTCGGACCCGCTGCCAATCAAACCGGCGCTGTATCGCAGCCCTGGATAATGCCGCGCCAGGATTGGCTCTACCGACTGCGCGAAAAAGGCGCGCGACAAATCAAGCCCTTTGACAAATTCCATCAGCGTCCGCTCCATGCCACAGTCTGTTTGGTTCAAGCTGCCTGCCAAGAAATCTGACCATGCCTTTTGGCGATAGCTGTGTATAATACCTCTCACGAAGAATCTAGCGCCAAAAGCGGGAGTATAAGAATCGTGTCGCCATCCAACCGTCTCAAGGAATTACGGGACAAAATTGATCCGATAAATATGCAAATCCTGGACTTGCTAAGTCAGCGCGCAGAGATCGCGCTGGAAATCGGCAAAGTTCAGCAAGAGACAGGTACGCGAATTTATGACCCGCAGCGGGAAGCGGAGATGCTGACCGCGCTGCAGCTCGCCAACGAAGGTCCCTTCAGCAATGAAACCATCTCCAAGCTGTTCAACGAAATCTTCCGCGCCACCTTGCACCTTGAGGAAGAGGACGCGCGCGAAACCATCCTCGTTCAGCGTAAACAGCCGGATCAGCATACCATCATCGAATTCAGCAACGGCTTGCGCCTGGGCAACGACACCTTCGAAATCATCGCTGGCCCCTGCGCGGTGGAAAGTTACGAGCAAATGGACACGGTTGGCGCAGTGCTGGCGGAGCGCGGCGTCAAGATGATCCGCGGTATGGGTTACAAACCGCGCACCTCGCCCTACGACTTCCAGGGCATGGGCGAAGAGGGCCTGAAGATCTCGCGGCAGGTCGCCAACAAGTACGGCCTGGTCGTCATCAGCGAGGTGTTGGACTTGTCGCTGATTCCAATGATGGATGACTACGTGGACGCCTTCTGGGTCGGCGCGCGCAATATGCAGAACAGCTTCCTGCTGCGGGCGCTGGGCAAACAGAGCAAGCCGGTACTGCTTAAACGCAGCTTCGGCGCCACGCTCAAGGAATTCATATACGCCGCCGAATACATCATGGCCGGCGGCAACGAGCAAGTCATTCTGATGGAACGCGGTATCCGCACCTTCAGCGAGTGGACTCGAAACACGCTGGATATCAGCGCGGTCCCGCTGCTGAAGCAAGAGACGCATCTGCCGATCATCGTCGATATCTCGCATTCAGCCGGGCGGCGCGATATCGCCAATTCACTGGGGCGCGTTTCGCGGGTGAGCGGCGCCGACGGCCTGATGGTCGAGGTGCACCCCAACCCCGATGTGGCTATGTCCGATGCCAAGCAGCAGCTCAACCTCGAGCAATTCAATCAGCTGATGGACGATGTCGAGTCGATTGGCGAGCGTTATTAGCCCGAGGCCGTGAAGCCAACTGACCTAGTACACATTCAATAAACAGAGGCGCCTCGCGGACATGCTGCGGGGCGCTTTTCTTTCTGTTGGATACGCCGAGTCAAGTGGCGCTATCGGCCATGCAATTCTAGACTAAGACTTGGCGCAAATAGAAACGTATCTGGCTTATGCAGGCATGGTTCTCAAAGCACAAATTGTTTGTGGTTATCGCGGTCGCGATCATTGCCCGGCTGACCCTGCTCGTCGCTTTTCCGCAGGTTTTCGCCTTTAGCGAGCCGGGCGCCGAAATACACGGCTCGGAAGCCTACGACGAATACGCCATCAACCTGGTGGAAACTGGTGTTTACGGACGCGTACCAGGCGTGGCCGACGCCGGCCTGCCGCCGCTTTACAGCTATGTGCTTTCGCTGATCTATCGGCTGTTCGGACGGCACTACGTCGCGGTGGCCGCGGCCCATATTCTCTTCGACGCGCTATCAATCACGCTGCTATATGACATCTGCCGCCGGCTATTCCCGCGCGACCCTCAGCGGGGAGAAGGGATCGGCGCGCTGGCCGGGCTTTTCTTCGCGCTCTATCCCTACCTGATCTTCCAGAATCTAACGCTCAACGACACCGCACTATGGATCCTGCTCGTGCACCTATTCGTCTGGCTGCTTCTGCGGCTGCGCGAGCGCGAGTCCCTGGACCGAGGGACGCTGCTGCTGGCGGCTGAGGCAGGCGCAATACTGGGCATCGCGACCCTGGCGCGGGCGCTGCTGCCGGCGCTGGCGCTGCTGGCTGTGATCTGGTTCCTGTTCAAGCTGAGCTGGACGCAGACAGTGCTGCGCCTGCTGCCCGTGGCGCTTGTCAGCCTGCTTGTACTCCTGCCCTGGCTGATGCGCAGTCAGCGCATCTACGGCGACTTTGTGCCCATCGCGCTCAACAGCGGCGAGAATATCTTCCAGGGCAACAATCCCCACAGCGCAGCCGTATTTCGAGCCGGCTACGATGTGCAATGGCTGACCGCGCCGCCCGACATCCCGCCTCTTGAGCAGCCCGTGCGCCGCAATAACGCCCTGGCCGCGGCCGGCTGGCGCTATCTGCGCGAGAATCCGGAGGCGATTCCCGAGCTGCTGCTGATCAAGCTGGGCGTCTACTGGAATCCGCAAGTGACGCCGCTGCGAAACCTGCGCCAAGGCGAGCAGCTGGCGGTGGACGACAAGGGCGAAGTCGTCATCATCAGCGGCGAGGGCTCGCAGATCGGCGTGACGGCCGCCAACGCCGCCTATCAGGACGACGGACTCTTCAACGTCATCGGGCGGGGCGCGCACCTCATCTATTTTGGCGGCCTGCTGCTGCTGGCTGTCGTGGGCGTGTGGCTAAGCCGGCGCGAGTGGCGCATGCTGAGCCTGCTGCTCTTCGCGCAGTCGAGCCAGACGCTGATGTACCTGCTCTTCCATCCCTCCACGCGATATAGGTCACCGACCGATCCGCTGCTCTTCGTGTTCTCGGCCTATGCGGCGCTGTGGGTGGTGGAGTGGTGGAGTGGTGGCGGGGGCGACGAGCAGACGAAATCTGACCCTGTCATTTGACATTTATGAGAATATCCTTTGTAGCAGTTGCGTACATAGAACATTCGTACTACACTGCAACCAGACTAATGCTGAGGAAGGATGATAATGAACAGACAGAATCCCCCGAAAGGCATTGAGTGGACTAGGATAAAGGACTCTGAAGGTAGAGAGCGCCCCGGCTACACTTGGAATCCGACCGGTGGCTGCTTCCACGGCTGCACTTGGCAGATGCCAGACGGATCACTAACTCAATGTTACGCCAAGACGATTGCCGAACGATTCACTTCCGGCTATCCAAATGGTTTTGAAAATCATTACTGGCGTCCTCACAGTCTGAATTCTCCGCTACGCGTGAAGGAGGAATCAGGCATTTTCGTCGGTAGTATGGCGGACTTGTTCGGTCATTGGGTACCTGAAGATCAGATTCGTCAAGTGTTGAATGTAATGGAAGAGGCGCATTGGCACACCTTTCAGACGTTAAGCAAGTTTCCGATAAGACTTCCAAAGTTCAACCCATTTCCTGAGAATGTGTGGGTAGGCGTAAGTTTGCCAGCGGGTCATTTGATGAGCGAGACCGGCGGAGCGCGAGCACTGAAGGCTTACCTTCGTCACATGGACACTATCAAGGCGAAGGTGCGCTTCATGAGCATCGAGCCACTCTGGTTTGATGTGGCTCCTGTATTTGAGGAGTGGTTGGAGACTAAGGACGAGTTGCCCTTCGAGTGGGCCATCATCGGCGCGGCGAGCAATGGGAGTCGGGTTTTTCAGCCGGACGAGGCTTGGACTACAGGCTTGATTCAGCTGCTAGATGATGCGGAAGTGCCTATATTCTTCAAGGGCAACTTGGAGTGGGACGATTGGCGAAACACGTTTCCAAATACATGCGCCGCCTAGAACATTCTTGGCTTGGTCGACGGTACAAAGGCGCAGTTGTCGTTAAGTCTCTTCGTAGGTCTCGTACCACCCTTTATGACTGGCGTAATGCATTCAATCTCGCCCGTATCGCACAAGTGTTTCATAGCCTTCCCAAATTCTGATTTTGTAAATAGCATGAAGTGATCCCCCACGATCCGTCGCCAAAGCTCCAGTCGCGATTCTCTCGGAAAAACACGTACATACCGGAGCGCTATGTCACGCATTCTGTCAGGATTGCGCCACTCGGTCCAAGAAGAATCGGCAAACAACGTGTCCTTGACTTCTTGGTTATGCATGTGTGCATTGAAGGATTTGCACATCTCATCGTTCAGGAGTAAAAGCGCGTCCGGATGAGGCGAAGCAAATACCATGAAGTATTTGGTTGCACTGTCAGTCTTTTCACGAATTGGACATGCTCCGGAATAGGACAGGTATCCAGTACTAGTAAGCATCCCGCGATAATGATTAATCAGGGCTTCTTCTCGTTTCTTTGCATTTGCATATTGCCCCTCTATCAAGATGTCCCACCAGTAGTTGCCACCGTAAACGCGAGTGAGCTTCTCGTGATATCTTCTTATCTTTGGGTCTTCAACGCCGTCACGCTGAACCGTATAACGGCTTCCCAGTCGGTGGCTGATGGGCATGTGGAGATTTATCATAATCTCGGTACTATGACGTTTTGGCCTCTCAAGCAACGGGCGCAGCAAGTCATATTCGCAGTCTAAACCGTAAGGGTCTATATAGAGAAACAAGGTCTCATCACGCAGACGTGCTATCAAATCAGCCAGCTGCTCAATTGCATCGCCAAAGACTGGCTTCGCCGCGGAGATTCCCTGCCTTTCTAGAAATCCCGCCAGCAAGTTATGATGCGACTCTCTATTGTTGAAGAAGTAGGCGTCGTACTTTCCTGCAGCAAACTTTTCCGCCGCCTCAGCAATTATCAAAGGGGATCCTGCAGTTCGATCGTTGAACCGGCCGGGCCCCGCAAACGCATCAACGATTATTATCCTCTTGCCCAATTTCGCAACTTTGGCCATGTAAGGCGGCATATACGAGCCAAGTATCCGATTCTTCAATCGAGACCATGGTTTCTGCTCGTCAAAGAACTCGTCATGATAGTCAGGCATAATCACCCCACGTTGCAATATCTACAAACCAATGAGATGAAGCTTAGCACACTTATTCTATGCCCACAATCCCCTACTCCCTATCCGGCGACAGCAACTCCCAGAAGCGCGACAGCAGGTAACGATACTTCTGCCCGTGAGACGTCAGCGCCATCGTCAGCAGGAAGAGCGCCGGAATCGCCGCGATCATCAGTGAGCCCTTCCCGCCATCCCAGACCGGCGGCTTGAATTCGAAAATCGCCTGTTCGAGGTGGGGATCGAGGTACATGACGAGGATGGTCGCCGCCGTCAGCAGCGAGCTCAGCGCCAGAATGCGCCAGTGCTGCAAGAATGTCCGCGGCTTATAGATGTCGATGCCCTGCGCGTGCCAGGTGATGAGCATGCCGTAGAGCGCCACCATGATGGTCACAGACGAGCGCGTCATCAGCAGGTCGCCGCCGCTGCCAAACCAGGTGATGAGGTAAAGAAGCGTTATCATCACCGCGCCGATGAAGCCCATCGTGACGATGTAGTCGATCACATCGCGCCGGAACTGCGACATGAATTGCGGGCGCAGCCAACCGAAGGCGATCAGCGTGGCCGGCAGATTCACCGTGCCGAAAGTGGCCCAGCTGATTTGCACCGGCGTGATGGGGAACGGCAGCGCCATAAAGGCGATGAAAGTGAAAAAGGCGATGCCGTAGAAATTGCGCACCAGGAACATCTTCATCGTGCCGAAGATGGTCTGCGTGGTCTCCTTGCCTTCGCGGAAAGCGCGCGGCAGCGTCGACATGGCGTTGTTGAGCAGGACGATATCGGCCACGTCTTTGCTGATCTGCGTGCCGTCGTTCATGACGATGGCCAGGTTGGCGGCTTTCAGCGCCGGCACATCGTTGACGCCATCGCCGACCATAGCCACGTATTCGCCTTGCTGCCGCAACGCTTCCACGATCCGCTGCTTGGTGTCCGGTTCGATGCGCGCGAAGACGTTGCTGTCCAGCACGGCATTGGCGAACTCGCCCTCCCCCATCGCATCCAGTTCGGCGCCGGTATAGGCGCGGCTGCCGATATCCATGCCGGCGCTTTGGGCGATGGCGCGTACGGTTTCGAGGTTATCACCCGATATTACTTTGAGCGTCAGTTCTTCGTCGCGGAAGGCTTGCAGGGTCTCTTGAATATCGTGGCGGATTTCATCGCTCATGACGATCAGCGCCAGCGGCTGCACATCGTAGGAGATGACGCCCGCGCTCATATCCGGGTCGCCGGCCATCTGCGCAAATGCCAGCACGCGCATGCCATCCCGCGCCAGCGATTCGGCATCGTGATACCAGGCGTGCTCTAGCGGCAGCAGGCGTTCCGGCGCGCCCAGCAGCAGCGTCTTCTCAGCCAGGCAGACCGCCGCCCACTTGCGCCCGGACGTAAAGGGAATCTCGCGCAGCTTCTGCGGATAATCGTCGGCGATGCCTTGCTGATCGATGTAGCGCTCAATAGCTTGGGCGGTATTGTTCAAATGCGCCAGATTCTTCAGGAAGGCGCGCAAATCGCGTTGGATGCCGTCGCTATCGGCGTCGGCAATCTCGATGATCTCGCGCACGGCCAGCTTGTTCTGCGTCAGCGTGCCGGTTTTGTCGAAGCAAAGCACGGTCGCGTTGGCCAGCGATTCAACCGCATTGACGCGCTGGATCAGCGTCTGTTGCCGGCTGATTTTGACGGCGCCGATGGTCAGCGACAGAATCGCGACCAGCACCAATCCCTGCGGCACCAGGCTGGTGGTGAAGACCACGGCGTTACGCACGATTTCCAGGAAGGGATGTTCGTGGCTGAAACCGGTCACGAAGATCATCGGCACAAAGACCAGCATGATCAGCACCGTGACCTCGACGGTGATATCGATTTTGACCTGGGTCGGCGTCTTGACCACTTTGTAGGCTTTGGCGATGACGGACAGGCGGTTGATGTGGCTGTCGGCGCCGACGCGGGTGGCGCGCATGATGCCGGCGCCGGCGATGCAGAATGAGCCGGAAAAGACGTTCTCATCAGCCGACTTGCCCACAGCGTCGGATTCGCCGGTCAAATGGGATTCGTCCATCTCCAGCGAATCGGCCTGTATGACCAGGCCATCCACCACCAGCCGGTCGCCAGGTTCAATGCGAATGATCTCGTCTTTGACCACCGCGCGCATGGGCACGTCAACCCAAGCGCCGTCGCGCATGCAAGTCACTGACTGCTCCGAGAGCGCGGCCAGCTGGTCAAGCTGCCGCTTGGCGTTGAATTCCTGAATCATGCCGAAGAAGGTATTGGACACCACGCTGAAGCCGGCGAAGAAGGCGGTGGCGTAATCACCCAGGGCGATGACGATGACGAGCATGCTGCCCAATACGACGTTGAACAGGTTGAGCACATTTTCGCGGAAGATCTGCCAGTAGCTGCGCCCGACCCGCGCTTCGAAGTCGTTGCCCTCGCCGCGCTGCTGACGCTCCAGCACCTCGCGCTGGCTGAGGCCGACGATATCTGCGCTGGGCGCCTGGTTGCCTTCTATCGTAGTCTGCATCTTGGTTTCGCTTGCGATAAACGCGTGCGCCTAGCCTGTATACGGAATCCGCCGCAAAAGGATGTACAAGCGCCGGGCGCGGACGCACATGATTCGGGCGCTATTGTATCAGCGCGACAAGTCAAGCCAAGCCTGTGCTGTATGCCGCCGCGCTACGCAACTCTACAGCTGTTCTGGATAGGCCAATCGCATCAAAATGATAGCGACTGAAATGGCTCAAATTCGATCGCCAAATTAAACACAGAGTTCACAGAGAGCGCAGAGAAACGCAGTAATGAAAGCCTAGGCCATACCTCAGGAGAGATTCTCAAATATTTGAAGTCTATTGCGCGATTCTTGCCATATACTAGTCTACCGAGTTCATCGAACCGTCGTCTTAAACGCCGAAATCTCTGTGCTCTCTGTGTTCTCTTTTTTGTGCAACCTGCCGAACTCTGTCGAAATATGTAGGGGCGAGCCACCGGCTCGCCCGTACGCACACAGCATTGGATTTCATATTTTGTGTGAGCCAAGTCGTGACTTGCGAGCGACTGTGGTTCAAATAAATTGATGCGATTGCCCTGCTGTCCCGGAGTAGTAAGTTTGCGCGCTGACCCGATAATGTTATCCTCGTGCGCAGGGTCAAATGTCCGCAAGATTTGATACACAGGGATCCGCATGATTAAGATCGCCGAAATGTTGCCGCCGGTTTATTCGCCCCTTTGGGACCTGGTTGCGCAATGCGGCGTCACTCACGCCGTCGGCGCCCTGGATCTGGACTTGCGGCTGGGGCCAGAGCCGCCCTGGTCTTATCCTTCGCTCTTGCGCGTCAAGAATGCTTACGAGGACCGCGGCTTCGAGTTTGCCGTCATCGAGAGCCGGCCGCCGCTTGATCGCGCCAAGCTGGGGCTTCCGGGCCGAGACCAAGAGATCGACACGGTCTGCGAGCTGCTCGACAGTATGGGACGCCTGGGGCTGGATATCTGGTGCTACGAGTGGATGCCGGTCATGAATTGGATGCGCACCTCGACCACCATTCGCTCGCGCGGCGGCGCCCTCGTCACGGGCTATGACAACCACCAGATGCTCGACGCGCCTATGACCGAATACGGCGAAGTTGGCGAGACGCAGCTTTGGGAGAGCTTGCACTATTTTTTGGAGCGTGTAATCCCCGTGGCCGAGGCGGCCGGCGTCAAGCTGGCGATGCACCCGGATGACCCGCCGCTGTCGCCGATTCGCGGCCTGGGGCGGATCATGCGCAGTGTGGAAAACTTCCAGCGCCTGCTGGACCTTGTCCCGAGCGCTATGAACGGCATCGCCCTCTGCCAGGGCAATTTCACGCTAATGACGGACGATCTGCCCGGCGTAATACGTCAATTCGCCGACAAGATTTTCTTTGTGCACATGCGGGATGTCGCCGGCACGCCGGAAAAATTTCAGGAGACCTTCCACGACGCCGGGCAGACGGACATGGTAGCGTGCATGCGCGCCTATCGCGACATCGGATTCAATGGCGTACTGCGGCCGGATCACGTGCCGACGATGGCGGGCGACGACAACGAGAACGCCGGTTATTCTGCCATCGGACGGCTATTCGCCATCGGCTACCTCAAGGGGATTCGCGAAGTGGTGTATGGGGAGAATCGTCAAGCGTAGGCTTGCGCTTGTCGTCCGGCAGCGCATCGCTATCGTCCAGGATGTCCTGGCCCTTTCTAAATCTCAATTCCCGGTCGTCTATGGTGAAGATAGCGACAAAGGAGCTGACCACGCAGGCAGCAGCGCCAATAAGCATCAGAATGCTGAACGTGGCGGCGAAGGCCTCGCTAATCACCTCGTCGACCCGCGCTTGCTGCTCCGCCGTCAGCCAATCGGGGACGCCCGTCTCGGCCAAGTTGCCCGACTCCGCCGACAGCTGAGTCTGCGCTTCCGCCGGCAAGGACTGGACATAGGCGTCGCTCATCAGCAGCTGCCCGAACCAGGTTATGGCCAGCCCGCCCAACACGCCGACCACCAGAACTTGCCCGACCCGCGTCACGGTGTGGTTGACGCCCGAAGCGATGCCGGCGTTCGTTTCCGGCGCCGAAGCCATGGCCGCCATCGTCAAGGGCGCGAAGGTCAAGCCGAAGCCAAAACCAAAGAGCACAACCGGCAAGAAGAAGGTGCTGAAGTACTCGGACTCGCCGCCGGTGACGCCGACATTGGCAAAGAAGAAGAAACCGATAGCAGTAATAAGCAGTCCGATCACCATCGGTACGCGGGGTCCGCGCCGGTCCAGCAGCGGCCCAACCAGCGTGGATCCCAAGGTCGCCACTAATATCAAGGGAATGATGGAAAGGCCGGTGAAGGTGGCGCTATAGCCTTGAACCTGAATCAGATTGAGCGGCAAATATAGCAGCGCCGGCTGGATGACGCCGTGGAAGACCAGGCTGATGAAATTCGACGCGCTAAATGTGCGAGATCGGAAGAGCCACAGCGGCAAAATGGCGAATTTTCCCTCGCGCTCGCCTGACAGGAAAACAGCCATCGCCAGCAGGCCGCCCAGAATGGCGACGATAATGATTGGATTGGAGAAACCGAAAGTAGAACTCTCGATGAATCCGAAGGTGACGCCACCCAGACTCAATATGACCAGAAGCGAGCCCAACAAGCTCATTCTTTGCGAATTTTTTGACTTGCTCTTGTCGAAGCTCTCGGGCACGTAGCGCACTAGCGCAACGGCCGCGAGAATGCCCAAGGGGATATGAATCAAAAACACCAGTCGCCACATGCCCAGATCAGTCGCCACGCCGGCGAAAAAAGGCGCCAAACCGGCCATCAATACGGTGAAGCCCGACCAGAGGCCGATCGCCCAGCCTTGCCCCCTGCGGCTGAAGTGCGCGGAGACAATCGCCAGACTGTTCGGTACGATCATTGAGCTGCCCACGCCCTGCGCCAGGCGCCCGGCAATGATGACACCGGTCGTCGTCGCCGCGCTGCATACCACCGAAGCCAGACCAAATAGTAATATGCCCAGCATACAGACACGCTTGCGTCCGTAGTGATCGCCCATAGAACCGGTCACCACGATGAGCGACGCCTGCACCATAACGTAGGCGTTTGGAATCCAAATGAGATCGGCGCCGCGCGCGCCCAATTCGACCTGAATCGCCGGCAACGCCACATTAAGCGACGAGCTTGCCACAAAGGCCATACTCGCCGCCAAGATGGAGGCGAAAAGCACCCAATATCCTGTGGCCCGGCCGCCGCCTCCGTAATCTGCTACCATCAACTAGAGTCCTGAATGAAGCAAATTGTACGAGTCACATTCTTTAAGCCTATCACGAAATCAGGAAATTAAACGTGATTCCAACTTACGTGGTCGCGCGGGAAATCATATTGATACGGCCTAGGCTTGTGTAAGCCGACGGTGATTGCCTTACTCCGGAAAGGGTAATTCTCGCTCAATCAACAGCGCAGCCAGCAGTCCGCTCATTATGCTAAGCCCGGCGGCGATAATCATAATGACGCTGATGGTATCGGCGAAGGATTCGCTGATAAGGTCGCGCAAGTAAGCGCGTTCTTGCGGCGCCAAGCTAGCTGGAATAGAAGTTTCGGCCAGTTTGACCGACTCGGAAGTGAGCAAGGCGCGGGCGTCGCCCGGCAGCGCTGTGACCACCGGATGGCTCAGAAGAGAATCTCTGAAGAGGACCAGCACGATGCCGCCCATTGCCGCGATCGCCAGAACTTGCGCCGAGCGCGACACGGTGTTGTTCAATCCGGAAGCCATGCCGGCGTGGTGCTCGTCGACCGACGCCATAACCGCCGTGGTCAAGGGCGCCAGCGTAATGCCCATGCCGGTTCCAAAAAGGCAGATTGCCGGGAAGAGCGTCGTCCAGTATGTATCTTGTCGACTGGCAGGTTCCAGCATGGCCAGCAAGATGAAGGAAATGCCAATGACTATCGGACCCACGATCAGGGGTATGCGCGGTCCGTAGCGGTCGACCACGCGGCTCATTAGAAACGACAGGCCCACCATCAGCACTGTCATCGGCAGCAGCGCGAAACCCACAGCCGATTCCGTGTATCGCTGCACCTGAATCAAGCTAAGCGGCAGGAAAAACAGTACGCTGTTCATCGCGCCGTAGAGGAGCAGGGTTAGCGTGTTTGCGCCGGTGAAAGTGCGCGAGCGAAAGAGATTGAGCGGCATCATCGGGTGATCACTGTGGCCCTCAATCCAGATGAAAGCCGGCAGGATAGCCAGCGCCGCGCCGCCCGAGAGCAGCACCAATGGGTCGTCAAAACCCCGGCGCGGACCCTCAATGCAGAAGAAGCCGCTGAGCATCAGCGCCAGCGTGCTTAGCACGGTGCCCGAAATATCCAGGTCTTTGGGCGCTTCTTCGTCATAGCTCTCCGGCACATAGACGACGAGCACCAGGATCGCGACGATGCTGAGCGGGATATTGACGATGAAAATCAGACGCCACAATCCGGCTTCCGTGAGTACGCCGCCGATGATTGGACCGGCGCCTGAAATCAGCATGGTTAAGGCCGACCACACGCCGATTGACCAGCTGCGCCGGTGGTGGGCGAAAAACGACCCGACCAGCGCCAGGCTGCAGGTGATCATCATGCCGCTGCCGATGCCCTGCGTCGCGCGCGCGGCGATCAGTACTTCGGCCGATTCTGTCAGGCCGCAGACAAGCGAGGAAAGCGCAAACAGCACGATGCCGATGATGTAGATACGCTTGCGGCCATAGTGATCGCCAAAAGAACCGCTGAGAAAAATAAACGCGGCTTGCAGCAGCGAATAGGCGTTGACGATCCAAATGAGATCAGTGCCGCCGGCCTTCAGATCGCGCTGAATCGCGGGCAGGGCCACGCTTAGCGCTGTGCTGACCATGAAGACCATGCTCGGCGCCAACACGGTAGCAAATAATACCCAGAAGTCTCGACGCCAACTGGAACCGGCTTCGTTATCTAAATTCATGTAGCTGATTATACTAGGTCAGTCTAGATTTGGAGTTGCTAAGGAAGTTGAAACTATATTCCAATAAGCGTCCCATTGCTTGGAATGTCACACGCAACGGCAAGTTTCCCATTGTCTCTGCGCGCATCCGTGAACAGCTCCCGATAGCGGTGTCCACTGACTGATTCAATCGGTTGCAATGACGCGCTTGAATTGGCGTCGCTGCTCTAATTTCCGTCTCGCTGAGCGCGACCTCATTCAGTCCTTGCCCAGTTCCTTGAGCTCCTGCTCCAGTTCGGCCCGGCGTTTTGCGCTGGCTTCTCGACCGGCTGCCAATGCGCGATCAAAATGCTCCTGCCAATTATCTCGCAGTTCCTCGGATGTCAGCGGTGCGAAAAAGGCAGCCAAAAGCGCGCCGATCGCCCAGCCGATGCCTAAGCCGCACAGTAAACTCAGAAACTTGCGCATGCGCTCGGAACCCCTTTTGCTCCGACAGTTGTCCGCCTGAGGTAGATCAACTAGAACGTGGGCACATCATACCACTCCGGCGACCGCTTTCGCAACGCGCCGGCTTGCCGACAGAGCAATCGCGCCACAATTTCTTAACCACAGAGAACGCAGAGGGCACAGAGATTTAGGAGTTTAGACGACTATTCAAAGTTCTCGATGGACTGGTATATGGCAAGAAGCATCGAAAAGACTTCAAATTTCTCTCAAAATCACTCCTGACTAATGAAGTAAGTTTTCACTATTGCTTTTCTCTGCGCTCTCTGTGATCTCTGTGGTTGATTTTCCGTTCGAATTTGCGCCATTTCAGTCACTACCATTTTGATGCGATTGCCCGGGCTTGCCGACGGCTAGAGCACATCGGCCGGGTCGATGTCGATTTGCCAGCCCGGCTCCGGGCTCAGGCCGCGCAGGGCCGCGCGCGGGTCAGGCCCTCGCAGCAACAGATGCCAGCGGTATTTCTTGTCGACGCGGCTGTAGAAACAAGGCGCGGGCCCGATCAAGCTGGTGCCGGAGAGATCGCGCTCTTGCAGCAATTGCCGCAGTCGCTGCGCGGCCAGTTCAGCCTGTTGGCGCGCTTGATCACTGCTGGTATAAGTGAAGACGATACGCGCCAGCCGGCGAAAGGGCGGATAACCCAGCGCGCGGCGGTAGTCGCTTTCTCGCTCCACGAAGCCGGCAAAATCATGACGAGAAGCGGACTGGATGACGTAGTGCTGCGGCTGGTAGGTCTGCAGGATGACCTTGCCGCCCAGCACGCCGCGGCCGGCGCGACCCGATACTTGAGTCAAGAGCTGGAAGACGCGTTCGCCGGCGCGATAGTCGGGCAGCGCCAAGCCCAGATCCGCGCTGACGACGCCCACCAGCGTCACCAGGGGCAAATCCAGCCCTTTGGCAATCATCTGCGTGCCAATGAGCACATCCGCCTTGCGCTCAATGAATTGCTCCAGAATCTCAAAGTGCATCTGCGGCGTCTGCGCTGTGTCGATATCCCAGCGCAAGCTGCGAATGGCCGGACTAAGCGACTGCAGGGCCGATTCGACTTGTTGCGTGCCGGCGCCGAAGTAGCGGATTCGCGCCGACCCGCAGGCCGGGCAAGTCTGCGGCTGCGATTGGCTGTAGCCGCAATGGTGGCAGCGCAAACTGCCATCGTAGCGATGGAATGTCAGCGGCATGTCGCAGCGGCTGCATTCGAGTACGTAGCCGCAATCGCGGCAGAAAACGTAGGTCGCTTGCCCGCGCCGGTTGAGCAGCAGCATCGCCTGTTCGCCGCGTTCCATCACGACCGCCAGCGCCGCCTGCAAGTCCTGACTGAACATGCTGGTATTGCCCGAGCGCAGCTCCTGGCGCATATCGACTACGGAGACCGGCGGGAGACCGATCATCATGGCCTCTTCGCGATCATCCTGGTAACGGGATACGCGACCGAGTCTGTCGGCTTGCTGACGAATGCGCTGCCGATGCCCCATGATGCGCTGCGGCAGCTGCAGAATGGCGTACTGTCCCCGCTGAGCGCGATGCCAAGTCCCCAGGTCCGGGGTCGCGCTGCCCAGGATGAGCGCGGCGCCCTGCTGCTCGGCCAGGAATACGGCGGCGTCGCGACTGTGATAGTGGGGCTCGCTGCGCAGATAGGCTTGGGGCGACTGTTTGTAGCTGGAGTCGTGCTCTTCATCGATGACGATCAAGCCGAGATTGGGCATGGGCGTGAATAGCGCTGAGCGCGTGCCCACGATCACGGCGACCTTGCCCGCGCGGGCGCGCTGCCAGGTATCGTAGCGTTCGCCGATCGGCAGGCTGCCGTGCACCAAAGCAACCTGCCCCGGAAAGCGCTCGGAGACGCGGCGCACAGTCTGCGGCGTCAGCGCGATTTCAGGCACGAGGAATATGGCGCTTCTGCCCTGCGCGAGCACAGCGTCAATCGCGCGCAGATAGATCTCGGTCTTGCCGCTGCCGGTCACACCGTGCAGCAGGTAGCGGGCCGACTGCCCCGCTGCCAATGTCGGCCGGATTGTCTCCCAGACTGATTGCTGATCGGGCGTCAGAATCGGCGCCTCAGCCGGCACAAAATCGAAATCGCGCAGTGAATCGCGCCAGACTTGCTCTTCCCGTGGTTCGAGCCAGCCGGCCGCGATCAGCTTCTTGATACGCTGACGCGTCGCCCCGGTCTGCCGCAAGATTTCGGGCATAGTCGGCGGTTGCGCCATGCCCGCAATCAGGCGCAGAATCTCAGCGGTCCAGGCGTTGCCGCGCCACTTCTGCAGCATTTGCTGAACGCGGCCCGAGTCCGCTTCTAGAACGACCAGGTCTTGCTGGCCGCGCTTGGTCGGCTCGATGAATACCAAGCCCTCTTCGATGAGCCGATTTAGCGGCGCCCGTGTCTTGGCGCCCACCAGCTTGAGGGCGTCCCTCACGCCGATGGCATCCTCATCGCGCTCGGCGATTGCTTCCAGCAGGTCGGCATGTCGGGCAGACTTCCCAATCTGTCTGGCCAGCTCAGGAATCTGCCGCGGCCGGTACTGTGGGTAGAGACGCGTCATCGTCTTTTTGCGCGCCGAAGGAGGCGCCAATACCGCTTCGATCTCGATCATGCCGGCCTTGGCGAGCCGGCTGAGCTCCGCTTCGACTGGCTGCTTGGCGAATTTGCGCTTCAACTGGCTCAGACGCCTGGGTCCCTTCTCGCGCAGATGATTGAGAATTTGCAGCGGCAGCCCCAGCTCGACTTCGGGATCAGCGCCGGGCAAGGTCATCTGCGTCGGTTGCTCGGCGCGCAAATCATCGCGGACAAAGTGATAATTCCGATCTGATTTGCCGGCGAAACCCGGCGGCAGCATCAACCAGACGCAAGCGCCTATCGGGGCCAGCGCGCTCTCGCTCAGCCACTTCGCCAGGTCGAGATACTCGGCTGACATTACGGGCGCCGGATCGAGCAGCTCAATTAGCGGTTTGGTCTGCGGGATGGCGGTTTCGCTGTGCAAGGCGAGCACAACAGCCGGCTGCATGGCCACGCCAAATTGCACGCGCGCCAGGCAACCCGGCGCCACAAGCTCGTCCAGTTCGTCCGGTATGTGGTAGGTGAAGGTCTTGCGCACCGGGACATTGAGCGCGACCTCGGCGTATCGCATGGAGAGCCCGCCTGCTACGTTTCTGCGAGTGGAAGGTCGATTGTACGGCATGCAAAGCGAGTCGCCAACGATTGCCTCGCGCCGGGCAGGGCAATTGCATCAAATTATTTTCAACACAGAGAGCGCAGAGGGCACAGAGTTCGTAGGAGTTTAGACGACTATTCTATTAAATCTGCGGCCTGGAATCGGCAACAGTCACTAGCGAAACGTGAACCACAAATCGCAGTTCAAATAAGACATGAATACATATTTCTTGTTTTCCTCTGTGTTCTCTGCGCCCTCTGTAGTTGATTATCAGTTTAGATTCCCACGATTTCAGCCGCTATCATCTTAAGCAATTGCCCTGTCGCGCCGGGCAGCCTGTCCCCCTGCCCGGCTTTCAGCTATGATCTGCGCTATGAATAATGCTACAGACCTAATCACGCCACTTACGGCCGGCTTGAAAGATCGGGTCTTGCGTCGCTTTGGCTTGCCTACAGATGCGCCGCCGAACCCGAATACGCTGCGCCTGCTGCTCGAGCGCTATACTCGGACAGTTCCCTGGGAGAGCGCATCGCGCATCGCGCGCCGTGCAGCCCACGCTGACGCGGCCGACTGCAGCTTGCTGGGCGCAGCCTTTTGGGAAAGCCACTTTGCGCAGGGCAGCGGCGGCACCTGCTACGAGAGCAATTACGCCTTCTTCGCGCTGCTGCGGCGAATCGGGTTCGATGGTTACTTGACCATCAATGACATGGGCAGCGCCATCGGCTGTCACAGCGCGATCGTCCTGCTGCTTGGCGGGCAGAAAGTACTGGTTGACGTTGGCTTTCCGCTGCACGCGATATTGCCGTTTATGGACGAGGGCGAGTCGACCGTCAAGAGTCCCTTCATGCGCTACAGGGCCAAGCCACTGTCGGACCGCCGATTCGAGATCTGGCGGGATATCCCGCGACCGGAACGCGTGTTCCTGCTCAAGGACAATGCGGTGGGAGGGACCGAATATCGAGCGACGACGCTTCATGATTATCGCCAGGACGGCGGCCAATTCTTGAACGAAGTCGTGATACACAAAGTGATCGACGATCAGCTTTGGCGCTTCAATAGCGATGAGCGCCCCTTCCGTCTGCAGCAGTTCGTCGCCGGCAAGCGCCATGATCATCCCCTGGGCGACGATCCGGCCGGCGCAGTCGCCGACAAGTTTGGCATCGCGCGGGATGTGGTGGCGGAAGCGCTGGCGATCTTGAAGACGACGTGAGATGGGCGGCGTATTATGTCGGGGTGAGCGCTGCGCCTTTATGGATTTGCGACACATTTACCACCGAGGACACAGAGTGAATATGAGGGCACAGAGAGGGATTCCGGGAAATATGGCGGTTGGTCGAGTCAAGGATGGCCCGCAGGTTCGCCGACTCCGTCAATGGACTAAACATATGCCTTTCCTCTGTGCCCTCTCTCTAACTCGGTGTACTCGGTGGCAAAGATGTCGAATCTTCGCCTAAGCCAAGCGAGCGAAGGCGCATCAAGCGATGGTCACGCTCTCATTCAAATACACGTCCTGGATCGCGTTCAGCAGACGCGCCCCTTCCGCCATAGGCCGCTGGAAGGCTTTGCGCCCGCTGATCAGGCCCATGCCACCGGCGCGCTTGTTGATCACGGCCGTCGTAACCGCCTCGACAAAGTCGTTGGCGCCGCTCGCGCCGCCCGAGTTGATCAGGCCGACCTTGCCCATATAGCCGTTGGCCACCTGGTAGCGCGTTAAATCGATGGGATGGTCGCTGGACAATTCGCTGTAGATGCGGTCATCAAGCTTGCCGTAGGCTGAGTCGCCGCTGTTGAGCGCTTGATAGCCGCCGGTCTGCGTGGGCAGCTTCTGCTTGACAATATCGGCGCCCAGCGTCACGCCCAGGTGATTGGCTTGCCCGGTGAGATCGGCGCTGCTCTCGTGGTTGACGCCGTCCACGGTGAAGGCGGAATTGCGCATATAGCACCAGAGGATGGTCGCCAGGCCCAACTCGTGGGCATAGGCGAAGGCATCCGCCACCTCGACCATTTGCCGGTTGGCGTCTTCCGAGCCGAAATACACGGTAGCGCCGACGGCGACCGCGCCCATATCCCAAGCCTGCTTGATCGTCCCGAACATGATCTGCTCATGCGAGTTGGGATAGGTCACCAATTCGTTGTGGTTGACCTTGACGATGTAGGGAATGCGATGCGCGTAACGGCGGGCGGTCATACCCAGCACGCCAAAAGTAGAGGCCACCGCGTTGCAGCCGCCCTCCAGCGCCAATTCGATGATACTGGCCGGGTCGAAATAAGCCGGGTTGGGCGCGAAGGAAGCGCCGGCCGAATGCTCGATGCCTTGATCGACCGGCAGGATCGAAACGTAGCCGCTGCCGCCAAGGCGTCCGCTGTCGTAAATCTGCTGCAGGCTGCGGATGACTTGCGGATTTCTGTCGCTATCCAGCCAAACGCGCTCGGTAAAATCAGGGCCCGGCAGCGCCAAGTCAGCGCGCGGAATGGTTTCGCAGCGATGATTGAGCAGGTATTCGGCTTGGTCGCCGAGGTATTCCGCGATCGCGTCGGCGCGGATGTCGGGAGATGCAATTGCCATCGTGGCATCCTTTTCGTCTTCTAAGTCATTCGACCTGATTATACCCTACAAGGCTTGTCCACTACTCAATTACCGATGACGATACGGTTTGTTGGGGTGGGCGCCGCGCTTTTAAGGATTCATGACACTTTTGCCACCGAGGACACAGAGAAAATATGAGTGCACAGAGAGGGATTCCGGGAAATATGGCGCTTGGTCGAGTCAAGAATAGTCCGCACGTTCGCCGATTTTGTCTGTGGACTAAGAATGATGCCTTTCCTCTGTGTACTCTATCAAACTCGGTGTACTCGGTGGCAAAGATGTTGAGTATTCGCCTAAGCCGAGCGAGCGGCAGCTGAGTCACAGTACCGGACAAGCCCTGCAACGCAGGCGAGATTTGGCGCCCGCAGGGTAGTGTGCTCCGCCTCGGCCCTGTGTTATCGTTAGGCGAGAGTGCGAAAGGCTGATAGCACGGCATGACTTCCAAGGCTGATTCGCTGCAGCAACTCCGCAACGCCGCCGAAGCGCGTGATCCCGAACGCTGCCAGTTTCTGCTCAAGACGCTATTCATGGAGCTAGATTTTTACCTGGCGCTGGCTGTCGCCATCGAAAGGGCGCGGTCTTTCCTGGAGACCTTTGAAACTTACTACCCCGACGGCGCCTTTGCGCGGCAGATTCTGATGCAAATGGTGAACACCGGCACTGCGCCGCCGCGACTGCCGCCGGAAGCGCTGCGAAACTTTGAGCACCCGGGGGCGGCCAATTTCATGAAGGCGCTGGCGGACCTGGCGCATGCCTTGCAGCCGGGGCCGCTGCCGCCGCGCATCGGCTACCTGGTCAGCGCCACCGTAAACGCCATCATGGCGGAATTGGTTGAGCACTACTACGGTCCACGTCCGCAGGCCTGGGCGCAGGTACGGGGGACGCCTGCTGAGCCCCCCGCTGGCGAAATCGCCTACGCTTTCTGGACCGACGAAGACGTCGCCCTGCTCGACACCGATCACTGGCTGCAAGCGGCGGATAGCATCGAGCGACACCTGCAGCGTCAATACGGAAGGGTCGACCGGACTGAATAGCGCACAATTACGTTTGGAGGGTAAGAATGAGCCTGGATGAATATGGCATTTCGGCGCCGCCCGCCGGTTTATACGACTTCAGGCATCAGGTCACGACCGGCATAGACGGTTTCGGCGCGGTCAAAGACGCGGATATCGAAACGTTTCATACGCTCGGTTTTATGGTGATTCACAACGCGATTGACCCTGCGGGAATTCGGGCCGGGCGCGCCGGCATTCGCGACTTGATCCTGCGGCGAGACCTGGACAATATCATGGTGGAGTCGGCTGTAGGCGAGCGCTTTGAGCGGCTGACCGACGAGGCGAGGCTGGACAGCGTACGCAAGATGATGCCGATTACAGACTATGACGATCGGCTCAAGTCGCTGTCCGATCAGCCTGAATTGACAGCCGTGTTGGAGCGGATCATGGGCGAGCCGCCGGCGCTCTCGCAAGATATGGCGATGCTGAAGCCGCCGCGGATCGGACGCGAGAAGCCCTGGCATCAGGATATGGCCTACTTCGACTACCCCACTGATACGATGATCGTCGGCGCCTGGATTGCCCTGGACGAGTCGCTGCCGGAGAATGGCTGCATGATGGTCATCCCCGGCAGCCATCACGAAGGGCCGATGCTGCATTGGGCGCGGCGCGACTGGCAGATCTGCGACAGCGATGTTCAGTTGGGCAAAATCGCAGCCGTGCCGCTGCCACCCGGTGGCTGCCTGCTCTTCCATTGCCTGCTGCAACACGGAACGCCGCCGAGCCGCTCCCAGCGCAGGCGTTGGGCGCTACAGTTTCACTATCGGCCGCGGAGCGCCTTACCTCTGTGCAACAGTGACCTGCGCCTCAGTGTATTCGGCACAGAAGGCAAAGACGCCGCCTGCTAGGGTTGGCAACCGAGGATCGCCCATGTTCTTTATCGTCTTCATCCTTGTGAATATACTGCTGATGGGGACGCTTTTCGCAGTCGGCGTCTATCAATTCATGCAAATTGAGGCCAAGCGCAAATGCCGCAAATTGCTGGCCGAGGCGTCGCTTGACGAGCAGGAATTCAGCACCCTGATACAGGCCGATAGATATGAGGAAGCCCTGTTGCGCTTGATGAGGCAGGCTGATGTCGATCGCTATACGGCGGAATCGGCATTGGCGCAGATACAGAAACGCGGCTGAGCGTGTCCTCGTCTGCGCTTGCCCCCCGGCGATATTACAGCCGGTTGTTGCCTGCTACGAATTGTGCCTTATATTGAGAATGTCACCGTCCAGCACACGGTAGTCCTTGCCTTCTAGCCGCTGCTTGCCCGCGCTCTTGATGGCAAACTCGCTGCCCAGCTCGGCCAGATCCGCATAACGAAATACTTCAGCGCGTATAAAGCCGCGCTGCAAGTCGCTATGAATGACGCCGGCCGCTTGAGGCGCCGTCGCGCCATCAGGGAAGCTCCAGGCGCGCACTTCGTCCTGGCCCACCGTGAAGAATGAACGGATGCCCAGCAAGTCGTAGGAGAGGCGGATGACCCGTGAGCGTGACAGCTCGACTATGCCGTATTCTGCCATGAAGAGCGCTGCATCAGCCTCATCAAGCTGCGCGATCTCGGCTTCCAGGGCGCCCTGGATACAGACCGACGCGGCGCTGGGGTAAGGGATGTCCAGCAAATGCGCTGTTTCGGCGGCTTCGTCTCCGCTGTTGATGACGACCAGAACCGGTTTGCGCGTCAAAAAACCGAATCCTCTAATGCGCTTGTCCTCCACCCGGCTGAGGCGCAAGCTGCGCAGCGGGCGCTCATTTTCCAGATGCGCTTTGAGCTTCTCAAAGAGCGGCAGTTCGTCCGTCAGGCTCGGGTCAGCTCGTTTGCCTTTGACGCGGCGCTCGTTTTCAATTCGCTCCAGACGCGCCTCGACGCTGAGCAAATCCATCAGCAGAAACTCGCCGTCAATCGTCGCCAGGTCGCGCGCCGGATCAACCGCGCCATAAGGATGCGGCACTCGCTCGTCGTCAAAGCCGCGCAGGACGTGCAAGAAGCCGTCTACTTGCGCCAGCTCATTTCGGAATTGTCCAGCCAATGCGCCGGCGCCTATGCCTTCTTCCAGCCCGGCGATGTCGACATAGGTAAACTGCGTGTAGGTGGTTTTCCGCGGCTGGTAGATGGCGCTCAGGTGCTCTATACGGAGATCGGGAACGCGAATCGTCGCGGAGTTAATCTCAAATTGGCCGGTCGTCGCGGCGCTAGTCAGTGACTCGCCGCCTGTTAAAGCGTTGTAAATCGTGGTTTTCCCGCTGTTAGGCAGGCCGATGATCCCCAGGCGCATACTGATTGCTTCTCCATATTAATTGCAAAAGGCAGCATTCTATCGACAATCGTGCGATCGCGTCAGGGGCAAATGGGGCCAAGCTCGGGCTTCGGCTGCGAAAGATTCATGGAATGGGGAAAGCGGACTCAAGCCGAAGCGATATGCGCCAATATCCGCTCTGCGCGGGCGCGCCAGGTATAGTGCGCCATGGCGCGTCGGCGCGCTCGTTCGCCAAGTTGATCGCGCAATTCGCCGTCGCTCTTCAGCCGCTTGATGGCGGCGGACCAAGCCGCGATATCGTCCGGCGGCGGCAGCAGCGCGGTGTCGCCATCGGCGACGACATCCGACCAGGCGGGCAGATCCGAAGCGACAATGGCGCGGCCGGCGGCCATATATTCAAACAGCTTCAGCGGCGAGGCATAGTGGGCAAAATGCTCCGTCAACGGAAGCGGCATGGCGCAGACGTCAAAGGCGCGCAGGTAAAGCGGCACTTCAGCGGGCCGAACATGCCCGACGGTCATGAAGCGGTTGGCGGGCAAACCCCGGGCCAGCCAGCGCTCTCGCAGGTCTTGCGCCATCTCATCGGGTCCGCCGACCAGCGCCAGGCGCACTTCGTCAAGCGTCGCCAGCGCGTCGACGAGAGTGCCCACGCCTTTGTCCATGCCAAGCGTGTGCAAGCGTCCCAAGTAGCCGACGATGAAGGCCTCTTCACTCCAAAGGAGCTGTTGGCGCGCGTCGGCCCGGGCGGGCAGATCTGCAAAACGGCCGCGGCGGATGCCATCGTGAGCGACAATCGCGCGGGTTGGATCGGCGTCTCGCTGGGCGATCAGGTCTTGCCGCAAGCGCTCGGTGGTGGCGACGACACTTCCCGCACGCCCGGCAACGTAGCGCTGCAGCGCCGCGCCCCGCCCGGCAGGCGCGAATTGATGCGCTTCGTACGCGAGCGATCGCCCGGATTTGAGCAGCGCCAGCAGCGCCATCAGCAGCTCATCGCGGCTGTAGTAGATATCGGCGCGGCTGAACAGCAGCAAGATTGAGCTAACCAGAGCGTAGCTGGCGAGCAGCATGTAGAAGGCGAACCGCGCGCCGACGCCGTCCGGCGGAAAAAGCGGAAAGAGGTCGATGCAAGGGATACGGCGGATGGCAAAATTGGCGTCGACGCCGTAATAAACGTAGGGGTCTTTCACTTTTCGCAGCTGGCGGCTATTCCAACGGCGCGCCACCCAGAGCGTCACCTCACAGCCGGCGGCGGCAAAGGCTTCGCAATTCTGCATGATTTGCAGGCCGTGCGCCTTTTCCGTCGGCAGCCGCATCAGCGAGATGTAGAGGAGCTTGGGCATATGCTTTGATGCAATTGTAAAATGACTTAGGGTTTTGGCAGATATTTGGCAGATTTTCTGAGGTAGGAATCGGTTCCACCTTCCATATACGTTAGTACTTTATCCTTCATAGGATCGTGATCCATCGATCCTTCGTTCACAATTCGTCCTCTGTCAGAATCTGCTTCCAAGATTATGTAGTTGTCGGTATCAGATGCGACCGCGACGTTAGAATTGTGCGTAGTGAATATGAATTGCCGCGAGGTCTTGTTGAGCCTTACTTTGGAACATATGTCATCCCAAATGGTTACAATATCCAGCGAGTCTTCAGGCTGATCAATCACAACAGGCATTTGCCCATCTGTCAGCGCCATGATGAGAAGCGCCGTACACTTCTGGCCAACCGACAAGTGCTGGAGCGGTCTAAAGATTTCATTGCCAACATCAAACTCTATCTCAGGCAAGTCTTCAGGGTGAACTTTGTATTGAAGTTCCAAAAGATCGCTCCATGCGCAGTTTTCGATAAGAAACGCCACAAGCTTCATCAGGTTATCTTTGGAAACGGTGGTGTCGTTAGCCATATTCTCTAGCCAATCAACATTATCGAGAGATGCAAAATCCTCAGACACGAAGTAGTTAAGTACATTGTCGATGAAATCACGAGGCTTCATGTTGCTCACGATTGAATCAATATCTTGCTCCCGTAAACGTGAACCAGTCTTGAATTCAATTAGCTTTTCTTTGAAAGCGGCTGTATTGGATGCAGCCTTAATGCTCAATCGTAGCCTCCCGTTTGAGTTGTCTTGAAATAGGTTGCAGCGGTCGACACGTGCAGCGCGAAAATCATCATAAAGCTGTTCAAGCTCGTTCAGTTCATTTTCTCGTAATTCTCTATTCGGTGTCAATGCCTCTCTAGCAGCCTTTACGTCACCCAAGTCCTTCCTAAGGCTTTCCAGATGCTCACCTGTTGTCGCTCTTTGTTCAGCCAAGTACTCGTAATCGCCGCCTTCTGAACTTACATGGTCGTCGTATAGAGCGCGAATTCTGCACAACTCCACAGTCCAGTCTTTCGTTTCTTCTTCAATTCGGCCCCGGAGCGTTTCAGCCTTATTGATAAGCCCATCAATTCCTACCAGAATCTCTTTCTTAACCTCTGCGCTAGTCGCTGTGACTCGCCGAAGTACAGGGTCTTCGGCCAAACTTTCAGGGCTCTCCACATGAACAGAAGCAATGGAGTCCCGCGTCTTTTGCAGAGCACTCTGCATATCCTTGGCTTCTGCAAGTTGATTCTGTATCGTTTCATTCTTCTCTTCCGCGAGCTTGTTTTGTTTGAAAACAGGGTGTGACAGTTGCTCATCCAGCCGATCTAACTCGATTTCCACAGTTGCAATTTCTCGATTTAACTCGGCGAATTTGCTTACAGCGTATAACGACTCAGCCAGCTTCGAATCTTCGCGCCGCAACGCATCTTGCTTAGACTTGATCTTGTCTTTATGGAAACGGAAGTCAAAAAAGCGGTCAATGTAGTTTAATTGCTCAGATTCCTCTTCAGCAATCTTAATAATCTCGGTCTGACTTAGGAACAAGACAGGATACGCTCGCGAACGGTTTACTTCAGATTCGCTACGATTGATGTCTTCGGGATGATACGTTCGCTTTAGGAGATGCGACATTCCATTTACGTCTACAAACTCTAACTCAACGCTACTGCCGGAACACAGGCGTTCCGCGAGTTTGGAATCGTGATCTTGGCGCAGTTCATTTCGATCGGGCGACTGGTCGAGGACAAAACGCATCAATTCCACGAGAAGTGATTTTCCGGTACCCTTGCCACCAATTATGGAATTTAGACCTTCGTGAAAGAAAACCAGCTGATTTTCCAGGAATCCACCCGAAATGCTCACTTTGCCAATACGCGGATACGATACTGTTCGGAACTCAAAGTCTTGAACTAAGCGTACATCCGGATCCAGAAAACATTGTTTCAAACTGTCAAGGTTGATTTTCTCCATTTTGAAATATGTACATCGACTTCCAATGCCTTTGAGTCCATGTCCGCCACCTGATTCGCCCGAAGGATTATCGGATGCTTGGTATACGGCTAGCTTCCTCTGATAGATAGGATCATTTCCGTCTAGTAAATCTACTGCTCGTCTGTCTTTGTCTTTTCGTTTCTCCTTCTGAAAACACGTTGCTTCGACTGCTATCAGATTGGGATGCCTAACAACTTCCTTGCGCGGATTTCCTCGAATGTCTTCAAGTATTCCCTTTGACGACGTTACGTGAGCTGGTATAGCAATTCCAGCCCATGGTGGATTCTGAATGGTGTCAATTACAGCTGTTATTCCAAAACTAGCATTTGTCAATGCGTCTATGTCACCCTGCCTCCCGGGGGGAATCTTCAAGTCACTAAGCAGGCCCTTTACATGATTTGTATCTTTGTCTACATCAAACAGGGCCAACAAATGGATCCCTCCACGTCCTCCGTGGCACGAAATCTCGACACCTGGGAAGACTACAAGATCTTTTTCTACAGCTGCTTCTTTTACGCGATCAATCCAATCGCCCGAATTGTGATCTGTAACTGCGATGGCATCTAACCCTTCAGTAATAGCCTTCTCTACAATCTGTTCAGGCGTTACGCTTTTGTCACGGAAGTCTTGAGATCCAGGTGTATGAATGTGAAGATCAATCTTCTTGAAGCTAAGTCCGGAATCGACCATAAGTCTGTCCCCTTCAAAAGTAGATGGCGAGTAATCTTAAACCAATACTAGCCGTGTCCGTCTTAGGGCTTGCTCTGTCTTGGCAGCAGTAAGCTGAGCACGCCGGCTACCGCGATCATGAAAGCCACAATCTGGAAGGTCAGCGACAGGCCGATCTTCTCGGAGATTATGCCGATCGCCAGCGAGCCGACCGCGCCGGTGGCGAAGATAAATCCCAGAATCGCGCCCGAGGCGAAGCCCTTGCGCATGGGGATCAGGTCCTGCGCCATGACGACGATCAGGCTGTGCGCGCCGCCGGATAAACCACCCGCGGCAATCGCCAGGAAGAAGGCGAAGGCGCCCTCGTAAGCGGGCAGCAAGAAGAAAGCCGGCGCCGAAAATAGCATGCTCAGCATCATTACCAACCGCCGGTCATAGCGATCGGCCAAGCGCCCGAAGACCAGGCCGGACAGCGCCGACGCGATCCAGAAGGAACTGGTAATCGTGCCATAAGCGGCCGGATCCCAGCCCTTCTGCTCGAAGAGTACCGGCACGAAGGCGACCGAGCCCTGCTGCCCCAAACCGCGCAACAGCACGATCAGACCCAGGATGACAAAAGCCATTATGGGAAAGTGCTGCTTCGGCCCATTTTCGTGCCCAGACTTGCGTTTGTCCTGCTCGGCATTGTGCTCGTGATGGCGCGGTATGCTGGTGACCATCAGCAGAATGGCCGGGATCGACAGGGCAGAGAGCAAGATGATGGGCGTGACGTTGTCCTGGATGCCGAAATAATGCACGCCGACGATTTCGCCCATCCGGCCCAGCAGATCGGGATTGGCCAGCTCGAGCAGGATGCCGGCGATGGCCGGTCCCAGCGCCAGACCCATCTGCCCCATCAAAAAGAAGATTGCCATGTGGAAGGCGGAGCGCCCTGGCAGGGATTCAGCCGCGTGCAGCGCGCCAACCGGATGCAGCGCGCCGCTGCCGACTGTCGCCAGCACCATGGGAACGAACATCAGCCAGTATTGGCGCGTCACGGCGGCGAGGATGACGGACAAAGTGAACATAAACACATGAAAGAGCAGCCCGAAAGAGCCGAGCCAGCGCCCGCCGCTGCGGTCCGCGCGGATGCCGAAGTAGGGCTGCGTCAACGCGCCCATCAGCTGTGCCAGGCTGACGGCCAGGCCGATCTGGATGTTGTTCATGGGCATGATGCCGGCGGCCAGGAAGGTCAAGAGCACCGGCGTCATGGAGGCGAAGACGTCGTTGGTGAGATGGCCGATGCAAACCGACCACAGAAGCCGGCTATGACGCGCCATAGGCTGAAGCCCTCGCTAGAATGGCGGCAATGATAATGCTTGTGACGGCGGATGGGAATGCAGATTGCGAAATGAAGCGGTGACGCCAGCGGCTACTCAAGCGAGAACTCTATACATTCAGATCCCTGAGTATTCTCCTGACTTCGCCCGCGGTTACTCCGGCTTTGTCAGACTTAGAATAAATGTGGATAAAGAGCATCATTTCTGCGCCTTGAGGCGTGTATAGAATGCGAAAGCCACCGCTTTTGCCGCGCTGCGCAGACCTATTTCTCGCTCTAAGTTTGTACACTGCGGCGCCTGTATGCGGCAGACGGTCGCCTCGATAGCCTGATTCCAAAATGTCAGCGATCAAATCGCGCAAGTCTTCGCCGATTCGCCTGTATCTCTTTTGCAACTGTTTGACCTCTTGGTCAAAATCCGCGGTGGTTTCTACACTAAGGGGCATCTTTGCATCTAGCTAACTGTCTTCTAGCTCATCAAACAAGTCTTGAATGGGTCTGGTGTCCCCCGCCAACGCTTCCTTGTAACCTTGCTTGATGCCCTCGAGGATTTCCTGCCGCGTCGGCTCGCGATAGGGCTCGTCATCATCTTCGTCGTCAAGCGGCGTTGGGCTGTAATTGCCCGCTTTGAATTCGGCTTCCGCCTCCCGCAATGCCTCAACTATCTCTTCGTCGCTGGGCTCGCCAAAGATCTCTTCGTACAAATCCCTCAGCTGCCGCTCGGAAAGCGAATCCAGATCCACTTCCGCGATGCGTTCGCGGTCGGTCTTGCCTAAAAGCTTGACTTTCGATGCTTCGCTCATAGCTGCCTCCGTCCGCAAAGCGAATGCGCCGCGTTCACTCTGCTAAATTGTAGCGCAGTCTCCGCAATTGGCAACGCGCTGTGATAAACTTCCAGCAGCTGCGCCACCAGACGCACTTTTCACTCGACAGCTGCTCGGTGGCAGCGAGAATGGCTACCTCGCTCACACAACATTCAGACGCCCTCGGCTTCCGAAAATGGCGACTTGACAAGTAAGAGGACAAACGATGACAGTTGATTACGACAGCCTTGAGCCAATTCCCCAGCGGGACGAACCCTATCACATCGTCGTGACCGCCGCCCACCACGACGATATCGAATTCGGCGTGGCCGGCAGCGTGGCGCGCTGGATACGCGACGAAGGCGCCACGGTCACCTACATCATCATCACCGACGGCGGCGCCGGCAGCAACGACCCGGATATGACGCGCGAAGCCCTGATCAAGCTTCGCCGGGCGGAGCAAGACGAAGCCGCGGCCCGCGTCGGCGTCAGCGATGTCCGCTACCTGGGCTACCCTGACGGCAGCCTGCAAGCCAGCCTGGAATTGCGGCGCGACATCACGCGCATCATCCGCGAAACCAAGCCCTATCGCGTGGTCTGCCAGGATCCCACCACCGTCTTTGTGCACGCCAGTTACATCAATCATCCCGATCACCGCGCGGCCGGCGAAGCCACGATCTATGCCGCCTTCCCCAGCGCCGAGACGCGGCCGATCTTCCCCGAGCTGCTGGCGGAAGGTTTCGAGCCGCACAAAATCGGCGAGCTGTATCTGAATCTGACCCAGGCGCCGACGCATTACCACGACATCAGCTGCGCCGTCGACCTCAAGATGGCGGCGCTGGGCGCGCATGCCTCGCAGATCGGCGCGGGCGAAGATTACGAGAACGGCGCCAAGAAGTGGGTGCTGCAGAGCAATCGCGATGGCGGCAAGATGGTCGGCGTCGAGTATGCCGAATATTTTCGCGTGCTGAAATTTGATGCCGAGCGCAAGAGCTGGTACGAAGAGGAGATGGAGCGGCGTCAGCGGGAAGCGGCTGCGAAGTAGATTCGGCTCAACTGCCGCGCCGCGGTCATGCGGATTTTCGACACTTTTACCACCGAGTACACAGAGTATTCATGAGGGCACAGAGAAATACCGGGTTATAAGGCGGTTGGTCAAGTTAAGAATGAGCCACAGCTTCGCCGAATAAAGAACGATGCCTTTACTCAACTCCCCTCTGTGTCCTCAATTTCACTCTGTGTACTCGGTGGTAAACGTCTCGCAAGCGCGCCGATGCCAAACGACCGGCGTCGCGCAAGGCCGCCCCTACAGATGTTCGCGCCGCTTGGGTAAACTGGGCGCAAGATTTAAAGGAAAAGAGAAGGTACAACATGAAGCTTTTAACTTATCAATCAACCGATGGAATCCAACTGGGCGTCGTTACGGCGCGCGGCGTGCTGGATGTGGCGGCGGCTGCCACTGCTACCGGCCTCGACTGCCCGGCCAGCGCCGATGAGCTCTACGCGCGAGGTTCCGGCGCGCTGCCCGAACTGGCGGCTCTGGTCGCGGCGGCGGACGACCCGGCGCTCTATCTCAATGAGTCGGATCTGACCTATGGACCGGCCGTGCCCAACCCGGGCAAGATCTTGTGCGTCGGCTTGAATTATCTTAAGCATGCGGCGGAATCGGGCATGGCGCCGCCTGAGGAACCGGTGCTGTTCAGCAAGTTCAACAACACCATCGCCGCCCCGAACGAAGACATCCCGCTGCAAGCCGATTGGCAGACGGTCGACTACGAATCGGAGCTGGGCGTGGTCATGGGCGCGACCGTGCGCAATATCTCGGTCGACGAGGCGCTGGATGCCGTTTTCGGCTACTGCAATATGAACGACCTAAGCGAGCGCAACTTCCAGATGAAAAGCGGGCAATGGCTGCTGGGCAAGACGCTGGACAAATTCCTGCCGCTGGGCCCCTACGTGGTCACCGCTGACGAGATCCCCGATCCGCAGAATCTGTCGATCAAGGGCTGGATGAACGGCGAGCTGCGACAGAGCAGCAACACAGCCGATATGATCTTCAGCGTGGCCGAGGTCATCGCTTACGCCAGCCGCATCATGACGCTGGAAGCCGGCGATGTCATAAGCACCGGCACGCCCGAGGGCGTCATCATGGGCATGGACCCCAAGGTTTGGATGAAACCGGGCGACGAGTACATCGTCGAAGTCGAAGGGCTGGGCAAGCTGGCCAATCGCATGGTCGAGGCTTAGCCATGGCCGATACCTATCTCGTCACCGGCGGCATGGGCTGCATCGGCGCCTGGGCGCTGACCCACTTGCAGCGCAGCGGGAAGCGCGCCGTCAACTTCGACCAGAGCAGCGATCGCCATCGCATCAACTGGCTGATGAGCGCCGAGGAACAGGCGGACATCAGCTTCGTGCAGGGCGACTTGCGCGATACGGAGGACGTGAAATCGGTTTTCGCCGAGCACGACATCACGCACGTCATTCATCTGGCGGCGCTGCAAGTGCCCTTCTGCCGCGCCAACCCGCCCTTGGGCGCCGAGGTCAATGTCACCGGCACAGTCAACGTCTTCGAAGCGGCGCGCGCGCAGGGCATCGGGCATATCGCCTACGCCTCGTCCATTGGCGTCTACGGCCCGCCCTCGGACTTTCCGCCGGGCTTGATCGCGCACGACGCGCCCAAGAACCCGCGCACGCTCTACGGCGCCTACAAGGTCTGCAACGAGCAGACGGCGCTGGTCTATTTCGAGGAAAACGGCATCAGCAGCACGGCTCTGCGTCCCTACACCGTCTACGGCGTTGGGCGCGATCAAGGTATGACCAGCGAGCCGACAAAAGCGCTGGTGGCGGCGGCGAAGGGTCAGCCTTACCACATTCCCTTCAGCGGCACGATGCAATTCCAGCTGGCGTCAGATGTGGCGCGGCAGTTTATTCTGGCGGCCGAGCAGCCGCTGGGTGGCGCGCGCGGCTTCAACCTGGGCGGCGGCGATCCGAAGACCGTGGCCGATTTCGTGGCTGCCGCGACTGGCGTCTTGCCCGCGGCGCAGATAGATGTGGCGGACAATCCGCTGCCCTTCCCCGAGGGCTTTGACGACAGTGAGCTGCGGGCGAGCTTCGACAGAGTCTACGAGACGTCGCTGGCGGAGGGCGTCGCGCAGACCATCGCGCATATTCAGCAGCTGGGGGATGGGATATAGCTAGTCGCTACTAGCTTCGGCACTCAGCGGAAAGAGCCTGGTCAATTCGAGTTCAAAACCCGGCAGAATGCCTTCGCCGGACAGATGGCCCGATTGCCCGACAAACTCAATATCGAGGCGCGCGCCAGCGGCGGAGCGGCAGACATCAACGCCCTTTTCGGCGGGCAGCACGATCCAGACCAGACTGGCGCCATGGCGCAGGTAAGCGGCCGCTTTTTGGCGCAGATGCCCTAGTGTCTCGCCGGGCGCGGCGAGCTCGACTGCCAAGTCCGGCATGATCGGGAGCCAGCCATCAGGCAGTGGATCGGGCAAGCGCGCCTTACGTGTGAAAGCTATAGCCGGACCCAGCACGGTATGTTTGTCTTCCGCTGGATAATGACCAACCCCGAGCAGCGTCAGGCCGAGCGCGTACTTCTCAACGTGCTCATAGATACAGCCCAGCAACGAAGCCACGAGCCTGCCCTGCAAGGCATAGCGGGCGCGTGGAAACGAGAATAATTCGCCGTCGATCAAGTGAAAACGTTGGTCGTCGTTTTCGGACTTTGACACCAAGTCCCAGAGACTGTCAACTGTGTGCAGTTGCTGTTTGATAGCCATGCTGCCCCTGCCTTGCGCTTGCTGTCAGCCTAGCATACCATATTCGCTGGCTGCTCACGAAACCGGGCGGTTTCCAGCCTGCGACATTGGCGCGATAGAATACGTAGAGGAATAGTAGAGGCCGCGTTAACGAAAACACATGTTTTCTCTGCGCCCCCTGTGTCTTTGTGCTGAATAAATGGGAAATCCAAGAACATGTCCAAAACCGTGAGAATGATCCAGCAGCTGAGCACCGGCCTGCTTAATATGCAGCGCGCGCGCGTCAAGGCTATCGACTACGTCATGATCAAGGTACCGTCGTCGTTCGCGCCCATTCCCAAAGAGCGCAACCTGGTGCAGCGCCAGATCCTGGGCGCGCCGCCGATGAGCCTGATGGAATTTGTGGCGGCGCTGGAGCGCATCAGCGAGGACCCGCGTCCGCTCGGCGTGATTCTCTATTTCCGCGGATTGTCCGCCAGCACAGCCGATTTGCAGACCATGCGCGACGCCATTCTGCGCCTGCGCGACAAGGGCAAACGCGCCCTCAGCTACGCGCCCGGCTACCGCACGATGGAGTATTACGTGGCCAGCGCTTGCGACGAAATCCTGCTGCCGCCCGGCGGCATGCTGGAGACCTCGGGCCTGTTCAGCCAGCAAGTCTTCCTAAAGGAGGGCTTGGGCGCGGCGGGCCTGCAATGGGACTCGGTCGCCATCTCCCCCTACAAAGGCGCCGCCGATATGTTGACGCGCGCCGAACCCTCGCCCGAAGGCCGGGAACAGACCAACTGGCTGCTTGATTCAATCTTCGAGACAGTCGTCGACGGCATCGCCGCCACGCGCAAGATGAAGCCGGATGAAGTGACCTACATGATCAACGGCGCCCTGCACATGAGTGACGCAGCGCTTGACAAGGGCTACGTCGACGGTGTCATGAACGAGGAGCAGCTGCCGGAATACCTGGGCGTCACCAAGATTACCATGTGGGAGGAAGCCGATGGACAAGTCTACCTGCCCGAGCGCGACTTCAGCGGAAAATATGTAGCGGTGGTCTACGGCGGTGGCATGATCGTCGACGGCGAAAGCGCCTCCCCGCCCAGCGATATGCCCATTCCCATTCCCTTCGTTGGCGGCGAGCGGCTGGGCGATATCACCTTGAACCAGCAGGTGCGCAACTTGATGCGAGACCCTCAATGCGGCGCGCTGGTGCTCTACATCGACAGCGGCGGCGGCTCGGCCACGGCCTCAGAATCGATGGCCTCGGCGCTGGCTGAATTCGCCAAAACCCGGCCGCTGGTGGTCTACATGGGCGGCGTAGCGGCATCAGGCGGTTACTACATCGCCACACCGGCGCATTGGATCGTGGCGCAAGCCGGCACCATCACCGGCTCGATCGGCGTGCTCATGGGCAAGCTGGTGAACAGCGACATGCTGACAAAACTGCGCTTCAACGCCTTCTCATACTTGCGCGGCGACAACGCCGACCTGCTCAGCAGCGAGAGCCACTTCAGCGATGACCAGCGCGATATGATCCGCGCCAGCGTCGACAGCATCTACGAGCAATTTCTAGGGCGCGTGGCGGAAAGTCGCGGCAAAACCAGCAACGAGATTGATGCTATCGGCGGCGGTCGCGTCTGGACCGGGCAGCAAGCGCTGCAGCATGGACTGGTCGATGAACTGGGCAATCTGCGCACCGCCATCGACAAAGCGCGCGACCTGGCCAAGCTGGGGTCGTCGGCGCCATCCCTGCTGATCCGCGACAAAGGCAAGCCCATCGGCGTGCAAGTGGCCGAGCAGAATCCGGCGGCGCTGGTCAATTACGCGGCGGAGGGCGTGGAGCGGCTCAGCAATCGCGCCCAGTGCCTCATGCCCTTTGAGTGGCGGGTGCGGTAAGGCAACTGCAAGGCCTGCGATTCTAATGAACATATGAGCGGATTTCATTGACAGCCGCTGCAAATAGGCTAAAATTGCAGGTGCTGCTGGTGCTTTACAGAGGGCGCATGCGGATGAACGAAATCTTTACGATCGGTTACGGCGGCCGCGAAACAGATGAATTCGTTGCGCTATTGAACCAATACGAGATTGATACGCTTGTGGATGTTCGGTCACAGCCTTACTCGCGATTTGCGCCCGATTTCAACAAAGAAAGACTCGTCACGATTTTGAGTCGCTGCGGAATCCAGTATGAATTCATGGGCAATTCGCTCGGCGGCAGGCCGGACGACAGCAATTGTTATACTTACAGCCCGCAGCGAAAGAAACGGCTGTTGGATGCCAGGAAATGCGAGTCGAGAGAATTCTACCAGCAGGGGATCTCACGATTGAAACGGGGGCTGTCAACGGGTCGAAGAATCGCCATCATGTGCAGTGAGTTGGAACCGCACGAATGCCATAGGGGTTACGTGCTCGGCAAAACGCTTGACGATGATGAAACCGCCGTAGTCCACATTGACAGATACGGCGAGCGGCTCTCGCAATCACAGATTCGAGAGATCAACTACCAAGAGGCGCTGCTTTGAACCATCTGACAGTGTCATGACAGCTGAGAAACCAACGATATTCACCATTGGCGTCTACGGGTATTCCGAAGACGCTTTTTTTAGCTCCATTACGGACAATAACATCGACCTGTTCATCGACATCCGCGCCCGGCGGGGCATCCGCGGCAGCAAGTACAAGTTTGTCAACAGCAAGTATTTGCAGGCGAAATTGCGCGAGCTGGACATCGCCTATGCTCATCTGATTGAGTTGGCGCCGAGCAAAGAATTACGCAGAATCCAGCAGACTGCTGATAGAGAAAACCGGACCGGCAAGCGTCAGCGCACGGTACTGAGCGAGGCCTTTATCAGGGCTTACAGACGAGACGTCCTGAACATTTACAAGCGCAAGCCTGAGTACAAGTTCAACGCCGAGACCATACTTGCCAAAGCCAGGCAGGTTTCGCAGTTTCCATGTGATCAGTCCATACAGCGGATTGTCCTTTTCTGCGTTGAAGAGCATGCGGACGCGTGTCATCGTTCGCTGGTAGCCGACGCATGGGCACGACAGCAAGGTGTGAAGATTGAGCATATTTCCGGGTGACGGACGGCACAAGTGGCGCATGTTCTAATTGTCGGCAAGACGAATATGGGCAATCAGCTGTGCTTGGGCGGAATTGAGTTGCAGAGACGCCGCAGTGTGCGCCTGCTGCCCAGCAAGGGTATTGGCCACCCACGAGATAAGCCAATCTATCTGGGCGAAGTCTGGGACATGGAGTTCAGAGAAGTTCCAGCTTCAGAAATCACTGCGCCTCACACGGAAGATGTCCGGGCAATAAGCGGCAGGCGGATCGGGCGTTTGTCCCGCAATGAACTGCTCGCGACGATAGCAAAATGCGTTAGGGTGCGAACGATACACCCGCAAGAACTATTCGATTCCCATATACGTTTCACGAGAAGCGCGCGAGGCTATGTTTCGCCAAGACAGGGCCTGCCGCAATACAGCACCGGCTTCTGGAGATTTCGTCAGGACCTTATACGAATTGCCGATGCCGACGGGACTCGGTTTTGGGTCTTTGGCGAGCATGGTACGATGCTATTGGACGTAAAATATGTCGGGCTGGAAGAGGAAGTTCCGGACATGCTGCCGCCCGGCACTTTGCTGCGCTTCTCTCTGGCGCATTCGTTTGCGCACGATCCGCAAAGACGCTGTTTCTTGCAGCTTTCGGGATGGTTTCTCTAAGCAAATTCAATCGCCACTGCTACAATCTTCTAAGCAGTAAATCGCTAGCTCAAAAGGACATCACTCATGCCCACAGTCCCCGCACGCGCGGACGTGCCGATCGAATCCACCTGGAACCACGAGAGCGTATTCCCCTCCTTCGACGCCTGGCGCGAGGAGTACCAAGCCGCCGTTGCCGCCCTCAGCGAAATCGAACCGTACCAAGGCACGCTCGCGCAGAGCCCCGAGCGCCTCGCCGAGTGGTTCGATGTCCATTCCACCCTCGCTCGCCGCGTCTGGACACTCTTTATGTACCCTGTCATGTGGCAAGCCTGTGACGGCAACAACGAAGAAATCAAAGGCATGGTGGGTCAAGCGCAAGGGCTGGCCGGGCAGTTCACGGCTGCCGTCGCCTTTGCCGAGCCCGAATTGCTGGCGATGGACGAAGAGACGCTGCTGGGCTGGCTCCAGCTCGACCAGCTCAGCCTGTATCAGCAGCACATCGACGATTTGCTGCGCAAGAAAAAACACGTACTGTCAGCAGAGGTCGAAGCCGTTCTGGGACTGCTGAGCGATCCCTTGGGCCGCATCGAGAGCATCCGCAGCGCGCTCAATGACATGGACCTGACATTCGAGGCGGCCGTCGACAGCGCCGGCGCGCCACAGCCGCTGGTGCAGAGCACAATCAACAAGCTGCTGGCCGATAGCGACCGCGACGTCCGCAAGAATGCCTGGCAGAACTACGCCGACAGTTACCTGGAATTCAACAACACGCTGGCGACAACCTATCTGGCGTCGGTGAAAAGCAATGTCGTGCGGGCGCGGATGCGCGGCTACGAGAGCGTCTTGCATGCCAAACTCTCGCCGGGCAATATCCCGGTTGAAGTCTTTCACAACCTCATCGACACCTACAAGAAGCACATCCCCACCTGGCATCGTTACTGGGATGTGCGGCGGCGGGCGCTGGGTTATGACAGGATCCATCCCTGGGATATCTGGGCGCCGCTGACCAGCGATGATCCGGCGCTGAGCTTCCCTGAAGCGGTCGACATGATCGCAGACGGAATGGCGCCGCTGGGCGCTGACTACGTCGCTGCGATGCGGCGCGGCTGCCTGGAAGAGCGCTGGGTGGACTACGCCATCAACGAGGGCAAATCCGAAGGCGCTTTCTCCTTCGGCACATATGACAGCTTGCCTTTCATCATGATGAGCTTCGACGGCAACCTCAGCTCGATGAGCACATTAGCGCATGAGCTGGGCCATTCCATGCACAGCCACTATACCCGGGAGACGCAGCCGTTCGTCTACAGCAACTATTCCATGTTCGCCGCCGAGGTCGCTTCAAATTTCAACCAGGCGCTGGTGCGGGCGCATCTCTTCGCGCGCAACGACGACCGGGCTTTTCAACTGGCGCTGATTCAAGAGGCGATGGACAACATCCACCGTTACTTCTTCATCATGCCGACCCTGGCGCGCTTCGAGTTCGAAGTGCATTCGCGCATGGAGAATGACGAGCCGCTGACGCCGGAGACGCTGAATCAAATCATGTCGGATTTCTACGCTGAGGGCTATGGCGAGACCATGAGCGATGATCCGCGGCGCACCGGCATCACCTGGGCGCAATTCGGGCATCTCTACGAGGCCTATTACACTTTCCAATACGCCACCGGCATCTCAGCCGCGCACGCGCTCGCAAACGCGATACTGGCCGGCGACGACGCCGACGCCGTAGCGCGCTACCTGGCCTTCTTGCATGCCGGCGGCAGCGATTATCCGATAGCGGCGTTGCAGGCAGCCGGCGTCGACATGTCGACTCCCGTAGCGGTGGAGGAGACCTTCGCCGTGCTGGAGGGGCTGGTGGATCGGCTGGAAGGGTTGATCTAAAGCATCAACATAGGCTCTAGCAAGAATCTTTGGGTTACTGCGCTAGTGAAGTTTGTAGGGGCGACCCGATGGGTCGCCCACGATTCATGGGCGGTTTATTGTATGGATGTAAACAAGCAATCATATTCTTTTCGTCGGTCCATCCGTCTGCGCGGCTATGACTACTCTCACGCAGGCGCGTACTTCGTGACAATCTGTACAGCCAATAAAGCAGGTATATTCGGTGAGATACGCGACGGCGATATGCGTCTGAATACTTTGGGCGCCTTAGTCCGCCAAGAATGGCAACGCACGTCGGAAGTACGAAACGAAGTCGAGTTGGACGCGTTTATTGTGATGCCAAATCACCTGCACGGGATTCTATTTATACTTCCTGATGAAAATCACGCGCGGACTCCGCCCTTTATCGGCGCACGTACGCAACAATCGCCAACATTACGATCTGGTTCGCTGGGCGCTATCGTTGGACAATTCAAATCCACTGTCACCCGTCGGGCCAGGCAAGTGCAGGACATCCAAGCTTTGACGATATGGCAGCGCAACTACTATGAGCATGTAATACGTAGTGAAGAGTCATTGAACGACATTCGCCGGTACATCGTTGAGAATCCAGCGCGATGGTCCGAAGACAGTCTCTATGTCGGTTAGACCGTTGACACTTTTGCGGTTTGCGCTGGTGGGCGACCCATCGGGTCGCCCCTACAATCCAGCGCAGAACTTGCTTTGACATTATTGGTAAATCTTCGCTAACCAGTTACAATGCCTCGAAATTCGCGATTGTCCTTTCGGAGAAACAGACCCATGCCCAAGATCGCATTTATCGGCGCCGGCAGCTTCGGCTTCACGCGCAAACTCGTCAAGGACATCCTCACCTTTCCCCTGCTCGAAGGCAGCGAGATCGCGCTGATGGACATCAACGCCGAACGGCTCGACTTCGCCACGCGCGCCATCAAGCGCATCGTCGATGCCGGCGAGTATCCCGCCACCGTCAAAGCCACCATGGACCGCGTCGAAGCGTTGCGCGGCGCCGACTACGTTGTGGTGACCATCCTAGTGGGCGCGACCGACGTCTGGCGGCACGATATCGAGATCCCCATGAAATACGGCGTAGATATGAATGTCGGCGATACACGCGGCGTCTCCGGCATATTCCGTTCGCTGCGCACGATACCGGTGCTGGTGGATATCGCCCGCGATATGGAGCGCTATTGCCCGGACGCGCTGATGCTCAATTACACCAATCCCATGGCCATGCTCTGCCGCGCCATAGATATCGAAACCGACATAAACGTCACCGGCTTATGCCACAGCGTACAAGGCACTTCCAAGATGCTGGCAAACTGGATCGGCGCGCCCTATGACGAGATCAACTACACCTGCGCCGGCATCAACCACACCGCCTGGTTCATCGATTACACCTGGAAGGGCGAAGACGCCTACCCGCTGATCCACCGCGCCATCACGGAGAATGAAGACATCTACAACACCGAGCAGGTGCGCAACGAGATGTACCTGGCGCTGGATTACTACGTCACCGAATCCAGCGGCCACAACTCCGAGTACAATTGGTGGTTCCGCAAGCGCCCCGATTTGATCGAGAAATACGCCACGCACGGCACAAACTGGAACCCCGGACATCATGCCTATATCCTTTCGTCGTATCGGCAGCGCGAAAACGACTGGCGCGATGATATCTACGCCTGGCTGGAGCAGGACGAGATTGACCTCGAGCGCGGCCACGAATACGCCGCCTATATCATCAACGCCATGGAAGGCGGCATGCCCTTCAAATTCAATGGCAATGTGCCCAACAGAGGGCTGGTCGACAACCTGCCCAACAATGCCTGCGTCGAAGTACCGGTCTGGGCTTCGCGCGATGGGCTGGAAGCGGTCGCCGTCGGCCCCCTGCCCCAGCCTGTGACGCCGCTGACCAACCTCTACTCACAAATTGAGGAGATGGCGGTCGAGGGCATCCTCAAGGGCGACAAGCGGCTGATCTACCAGGCGGTGGCCTACTCGCCGCTGTCGGCTGCGGTCTGCTCCCTGCGGGAGATTCAGTCGATGGTGGATGAGCTGTTCGCGGTGAACGAGGCTTTCCTGCAGCCGGCGGTTGTGTGATGCATAACAAGTCGTGAAAATGAAGTGGGTTCGCATAAGGACGCGCTGGCGCCAGGCAAAAGCAACCACGCGCTTATTTTGGAGCGCAGTGATCTACGGCATAATTTCAGCCACGTTTGCCGGAGCAATTGTTGGATTCGCGAATGAACTTGACGCGGTCGGCTATTTTGAATTTGGGCGGCTCGGCTTCGGCTACGCGCTCGTAGGACTGGTCTACGGCCTCATCGCCGCGCCAATTATCGCGTTCGTCATAAAGTTGCTTGCCGACGTATATTATCCTCGATTGGATAAGCCGCGACGTTTCAGAATCGCCGTGGGCGGGTTCACATTGATCGCCGTCGGCGTCTCAGCGCCGTTTTTTGCCGTTTATCTTGCGCTGAGGGAGATACTTCGCGGCTCTCCAGATTTCCCGCTGTCCAATGGCGCGATAATCCTCATGTGGCTCTTCGGCGTATATTTGAGTCAAGTCTTGGCGAAAAAATACGTCGCGGAAGTCTCACCGAGAAAGCGGAAACAGAAACCAGCATGATAGAGCGCCACGCCCCTGCGGGAGATTCAGTCATCTTTCGCTGAGTCATTCGCGGTCGCCACTGTGTAATTGAGAGCGAGCGTTGCGTACAGGCGATATGGCGGCCTAATGGCGAGAGGCAGGAAGAGATGAAGTCCAGAGCACTGCCGCAGCTGCGAATGTTCTTGCTATTTACGGGCCTGTTCCTGGCTTGGAGCATCGTTGTCGGCCACATCAACTATTCTGGGCGTCTCTATCTCGTAGTGAATTTCGCCAAAATCTGTACGCCATTTGGGGCGTTCCTGGGCTTGAAAGCGGTAGTTGTCGCCCTGCTGTTTGGCGAGGTTCGCAATCCCCGGCGATTTAAGCTGACAGTTGCTGTTTGCACATCGGCATTGCCGGCTTTTATTACGGCCTTTTTGATGGAGTTGGCAATCACGGGCTTGCCGATAGAATTCGGGGGCAGAGCTTCAATAGATATCCAGGCGCTGGCGCTAATGTCTGTTTTTCCCTGTGTGATATGGTTCAGCCAGATCGTGGCGCGGAAGTATCTGCGCGAGATTTCACCGAGGAAGCGGAAGGTGAAATCAGCGTAAGATGGCCCCAGTCCCGCTGCGGCAGCATCAGCCGCTGGTGTATGAGCCCTTCACTATCCACGCGGTGTATATGAGAGAAGTCGTCATACTAGGAGGCTTCAAGCTCATGTTATCCATTCTGCGAAAGCTGCTCGACCACTGGAAGCAATGCGATCCCCTTATACGCATGTTCACGGTCACATGTCTGGCTGTTCTGCTCTGGCGTATTGGCATCGCAGTACTCGCCTTCCCCAGCGTGAAGCTCAATTTCAACGATTACATTTGGATGACCAAATTCTTCGGATTGAGCGACCAGATGTACTTGGCATTAGTCTTCTCAGGTTTTGGCTTGATCTTCAGTTTTACGTCCGCCTTTATCTTCGGCTCAATAGCGGCGCTGGCGGCCGGGGTATGCTTTCACGTAACGCGCAGACCCTTGCTCTTGCAGACTGTCATGTTCTGCGCCGCCATCATCGGGATTACAATCAGTATCGTTGTCAGCCCTTCCCTGAATACTGTGGCTGCCCAAGTGCTGCCTATGTTAGTGGAGGGCGCGTCTGTGCCGGCCTGGATCCCGATCGGCGTGGAATATGCCTTTGGGATCATGCTATGCGGAGTCATGGCGCGAAAGTACACTACAGACATGTCACAGCAAAAGCGGAAGGGACAACCAGCCTGATGCGCTGCCATGCTCACTGCGGTAGATCCATTTGGCAGTGGACAAACTGTGCGCGGTAAACGAGGCTTGTCCGCAGCCGGCTTTTGCTTAAGAATCGCAATTGAACATTTGCCGCTGCTTTCAGTTCTGAAGCCGCGAGGACGTCGTCGTGCTAAATCGCTGGAACCCCGACAAGCACCTGAGGATTCAAAATCCGCGCTTGAAACTGGCGCTGCGCATGACCTGGTACTGCATGGTCTTCAGCTACATCGCTGGCTTCCTGCTTACGCTCTTATTTCTGCTGGACTTCGCGCATCCCGACCTGGAGAACATCAAGCAGGCGCTCGTGCTGGCCACATTCTTCGGCGGAGGCACGGCGCTGTTTCAGCGGCTTCTGGCGTCGATTCTCATCGGCGCAACGATGGCCTTCGTCAGCGGCAAGTTCTTTAGTACGGTCAACAATCCCTGGGCCTTCAAGTTCGTCATGGGTCTCATTGCCGGCATCATACTTCACCTGTTCGCGCCGCTGCAGCTTGTCAGATTCTATCTGGCTGAACTGACCGGTGGCGAATACGCGCCCTATCTGGAAATGGCAGGTGTCATCGCCGTTTATGCCGGCGCAGTCTACCTGAGCCAGGTCATGGCGGGGAAGTATATTCAAGAGGTTCGCGCGAGTAATTAGACAGTTTAGTCGTCTAGTCGGTGGCGCTTATTGACTCCCGCGGCGGGATATTCATTCAATGCGGCATGAGTTGCGTGCCGGGATAAACGCGCAATTGACGCCGATGTTTGCCAAAACAAAGTTTGCTGGCACATAATGGGGCAAGTAGAAAGGCAAAAAAATAATGTCGCGAGCGATTTCCCTGGCAAAGATCGTCCTGTGGATGATCGCTGTATATACGATTTCGAGCGTGTTGCTGAGTTTGCTGTGGGTTTACGTCGTTGAGGCTGAGAAAACTGAGCCGACCCATATAGTTTATATTTCGCAATTACTAGAGAGAGAGATCAGCCATGGCTTGCTGGCTGGCGTTTTCACCGGCTTGGCGATGGCGCTGTACGCCGCAGTCGATCGTTGGACGATTCGCAGGCTGGCGCGCTTCCGCGTAGCCCTCCTCGCGGTCGCGGCAATCGTTTCTCATCTATATATTGGCGGAAGTTTCCATATCGCCTACGTGCAGCTTTTTAGAGCTTCACTGTTTGAAGCGATTGCGATCGTGGCAAAGCATCCGACGGAGATTGCCGAGCCAACCACTGCCGTGATGATTTTTGGCACGATTGCCAAGTATGTGGCAGTTGGCTTCACGACTTTGTACGTAGCGGGAAATTACTGGCGCGAAGTCGCGGTACAAAAAGTGAGGCCTGACGAGCAAAACGCAGACCTAGATTCATGACCGAGGCATGGCCAGAGAGCGACGACCCCGCCCCGCCAGCGGACGCTCCTTCATATCGCGCGGCAGGCTGAAACGAGAGGGCGAAGAGAAAGGCAAAGTATAATGTCGCGAAAGCGTTTCTTAGCCAAGATCGTCCTGTGGATGACCCTTGTATGCACGTTGTTGAGCGTATTGTTGGCTGGCCTTTGGGTACTCTGTGTTGAGGCTGCGAGTCCTGTGCCGCAGCCTCCTCGATTCCGTACCGAATTCATATACGAACAGATTACCAGCGGCGTATTGACCGGGGCATTGATCGGCTTGGCGATGGCGCTGTACGCTAGCGTCGATCGTTGGACGATTTACCGGCTGGCGCATTTCCGGCTTGCCCTCTTCATCGTCGCCGCGATTGTTTCACTTGTTTATGTGGGGGGTTTTTTCCATATCGCTCACGTGACTATATATGGATTTTCGTTATTAGACCTGATGTTGATGGTGGCGGAAGATCCGGAGATGGCGACCGAGCCGACGACGCTCCTCCTGATTTTTGGCACCGTTGCCAAGTATGTGACCATTGGATTCATGAGTCTTTACTTGGCCGGAAACTACTGGCGCGAGGCCTCTCAACTGTCCCTGAAGCCAAAGGCCGAACCGCCAATAGACGATCGCGCGTCTGGCTGAAACGAGACGGCGAAACGAAAGGCATTCAGCATGTGGCAAGCGATTCCCTTGACAAAGATTGTCCTACGTATGCTCGTCTTCGGCACGGTACTGGGCCTGGTGCAGTCCCTGCTAAGAATATTCGCGTTTGAAGGGTCGATCCCTGAACCGCGCTCCTACTTCATTCCGCAAATAATCAAGGGAGGCGTCTATGAAGGCGCCATCCTCGGCGCGCTGATCGGGTTGGCGATGGCTTTATACGCCGGTATCGTCCACCGGTCAATTCAGAAACCGCATCTCTTCAAATTCGCCCTGCTGATCGTCGCGACGATTGTATCGTTCGTGGTTGTGCAGCAGCCTTTCCACATCGTGACTTGGATACAACTGGGAATACCGCTGGACACCTGGTTTAGGCACTTTTCGGATTCGGTGCTCACTCCTATGTTCGTCGCCACCATCGCCAATCATGTAGCAATTGGCTTGATGAGCCTGTACGCCGCGAGCCGGTATCTGAGTGAAGCGTCAACCCAATTTATGAAGTCAACCGGACAAGAGCCCGCCTAATCGCGTCGCGAGTGTAAAATCAGCCGCGATCAGCTCTGCGCCGCCCGTAGGCGATCCCGCGCCTCCCGCGCCGGGGTGAAATTGGGATTAAACGTCAGCGCCGTGATGTAATTCTGCAGCGCCTTGTCTAGCTCGCCACGTCCCTCGCGCGCCATGCCCAGGTAGTAGTAGGTCTCTTCGACGTATTGGCCGCCGCCGTCGTTCTGATTCTGCCGAGCGATGCGGATCATGTCGTCGTAGCGCTCGGTGTGGTAGTAGGCCTCCCAGGCGCCGAATTGATACCAGAACATGCGCCAGGGCAAACCTAGTGAGATCGCCTTGTCGTAGGCTTGGGCCGCCGCGTCATACATTCCCAGGTCGACGAAATTGCTGCCCATGTTGAACCAGGCGTGGGCGTCATTCTGGTCTTCGATGGCTTCCGCCCGCGCCATCTCCAAGGCCTTGATGTGATTCTGCCATTCATCGGCGTCAGCGCCCAGCAGCTCCATCAACTCTTCTTCGCGATCGGCTGTGTAGAGCACGATATAGGTGTAATTGAAGTGCTGCCAGTAATGCTCAATGTAGTCGTAGCTGTAGCGGGTATTGGGTCCTTTGAAGCTGTCCATGGTATTAACTTCGTTCAGGGAATCGTCCCAGCCGCTGAGCAGCAGGTAGTGCCCCATCCATTCGTAGCCGGAAGGCTCGTAGCCAAACTCGATGACCACCGGGAAGCCGTTAACCATTAGCGTCTGCGCTTGCTCCAGGGTGCCGCCGGCGCGCACGATGGCGTACACCGGAAGCTCGGGGATCTGCGTGTTGACGTATTCCGCCAACTGCCAGGGGCTGACATTCTTGTCTTCGTAATTCGGCTTCAGCCACTTGGCGGCGCGGAACTGATCGTCCTCGTAGCCGAAGTGAACCAGCGCATTCGTCAGCGTGGCCGGCGCGCAATTGTTCCAGCCCTGATATTCGCTGCCCAGCGTATTGAGGCGGAAAATTCCGGGCAGTTCGCCGCTGTCTTCGCTCGTCTGCCCGCTGACCGTCGCGGCCATCAGCAGCAGCCATATCAGTACCAGTGATTTCATAAGTCCGAATCCAAACGGAAGTCCAACATCAGCCCTATTATACACGGATTGCTAGCGCTGAATCAGACGATTTCCTTACGGTGTGGAGCAATGTTGACGTGAAACGGGCGACATGATATGCCGCCCCTACAAGGCTTGCCCGGTACGCAAAGGCCGGTTTCAGTACTTTTGGGCGGGCGCCGCGCCTTCTAGGATTTACGACACTTTTACCACCGAGGACACAGAGAGGGATGCCGGGCAAAATGGAGGTAGGTCGAGTCAAGGATTGTCCGCACGTTCGCCGATTCGGTCTTTCGACTAGACAAGATGCCTTTCCTCTTTTTCCCCCGTCTAACTCGGTGTACTCGGTGGCAAAGATGTCGAAACTTCACCTATGACGAGCGAGCGGCGGCGGAGTCACAGCACCAGACAAGCCTTACAATTTCCAATATGTAATTCCGTACAAGCTACAGCCAGCCCTCTTCCAGCTCCACACTGAGCTGGCCCGCGCAGGCAAGCGCCGGCGCCGGTTCGATGACGGGCTCGTCTTCGCCCGCCTCGATCATGCGACGTATCAGGCGAGAACGCAGCACGTCCGCGATGTCGCGATGGGATTCGCAGCCGGCGCGATTGTGCAACTCGTTGGGGTCCGCCAGCAGATCGTAGAGCTCCGTCTCGTGATAAACATCGCTGTTCATATCGTCCCAGCCGTCTTTGTCTGGCGCGGTCACCGCGTATTTCCAACGCCGGCTGCGGATCGCCCGGCCCACTTGCGATTCGCTGATCTGAATGAAGACTTCGTCCGGCCAATCCGCGTCGGCCCCCGTGAGCAGCGGCATTATTGAGCGCCCCTGCATCTGCGCGGGCACGGGAATGCTGGCGGCATCGAGCAGGGTGGGCGTCAGATCCAGCAGGCTGACCGTCTTTTGCAAACGTCCGCCGCCAGCGAAGGGCCCGCCATGAAACATAGTGGGCACACGCACGGAAGCATCGTGGCACGACCGCTTGTATTCGGCGTTGCGCGTCTTGAAGTGACATCCGTGATCGGACGTGAAGAGGATGATGGTATTGTCCAGCATATCGAGGCTGATCAGCGCGTCAACCAGCCGTCCCAGCGCTTCGTCCAGGCGCTTGATCATGCCCAAATAGCCGGCCATCTGCTGATGCGCCGAGCCGCCTAGCGCTGCCAAATCCGGCGGCATCCAGCGCCCGCGGTAGCGCTCCATATAGCCGACCGGCGGCGGATAGTCATCGCGGTGATTCTGATGGTGCGGCTCGATAAAGGAGGAGAACATGAAAAATGGCGCGTCCTGATGCTCGTTGATGTAGCCGATCATGGCATCAGTCTGGGCATCGACGCGATAGCCGGGCAGCTTTTGCGCTTCGCCGTCGTTGTCGTACATCACAAGGTCATAGGCGTCGGAGGTAAATTCCAGCAAATTGGACGCCAGCCAGTAATCGTAGCCGCCGCGCTGCTCGGGCGACACCGGGCCATGCGCCTCGTCGGAGAGATGCCACTTGCCGATGTAGGCGGTATCGTAGCCGGCTTCGCTGAAATAATGCGCCAACGTACGGCTCTCGCGCGGCAAGGCGACGCCGTTGTGAAAGCAGCCGGTTTCGGTGGCGTAGAGTCCCGTTTGCAGGCAGGCGCGCGCCGGGCCGCAAACAGGCTGACAGGTGATAGAGTAGTGGACATCCGTGCCCGCGCGAGCCAGGCGGTCGAAGTTGGGCGTCAGATCAAGCGGGTTGCCGTGCAGGCCGGTCGTGTCCCAGCGCTGCTGGTCGGTGAAAAAGACAATGACGTTAGGGCGTTTCTGAGCCATTCGCGTGTTCCTCCTGGATTCAGCGGGCGACGCAATTGTAATCGGAGCAGACGCGACATGACAAATTATCGCGCCTGATTGGAAGGATATCTCCCCACAGCCGCTCGGGAGTCACGACTTGGCTCACAAACAGATGACAAGCCCGTAAATGTGACTGTCGGTAGGGGCGAGCCACCGGCTCGCCCGTACACACAACGAGGCGCCAAGCAAAGCAAATTCGTTTACGGCGTGAGCGGGAGGTTTGGAATTGTCGGCTCATTCGCTATACTTCTGCCCGATAGTAGACAGGCTGAGGAACGACAGATGGACAAAGTGCGCGGCTTTCTGCAAAGCAGACACTACCCGCCCGGCGAGCTCCACGACTTGCCCACATCGCAGAAGCGCTTCCCCGATGGCGCGCAGTATCGCATCGAAATCCCCAGCACGGAGGGTCCGCGCGCGCTGGCCGCTGTGCTCGAAGAAGCCGACCGCCTCGGCGTGACGATCCACCGCGTCTCGCAAGGCAGCGGCATCTGGATGCTGACCGACGCAGAAATCCGCGAGATGTGCCGGCTGGGCGCTGAGGCCGGCATTGAAGTCAGCCTGTTTGTGGGACCGCGGGCGGCCTGGGGAACCAGCGCGCAAGTGCGTGCCAGCGCGGGTAATAATCTCGGCGCCAGATTGCGAGGCATGGACGAAGTCGTCTACGCCACCGAGGATGTCATCCGCGGCTGCGAGCTGGGCTTGCGCTCAGTACTAGTCGCCGATGAAGGGCAACTTTGGCTGGTCAACGAGATGAAAAAAGCCGGCGAGCTTCCGGCCGATCTGGTTGTCAAGATCTCGGTGCAGATGGGCGCGGCCAATCCGATTTCGGTCAAGCTGCTTGAGGATATGGGCGCGGGCACTTACAACGTGCCGACCGACTTGACGCTGCCGCAATTGGCGGCGATCCGCGCGGCCATCGATATTCCGCTTGACGTCTACGTCGAAGCGCCGGACGACTTCGGCGGCTTCGTGCGGCATTACGAAGTACCGGATATGATCCGCGTGGCGGCGCCGATGTACGTCAAACTCGGTTTGCGCAACGCTGCCAATATCTATCCCAGCGGCATGCACATTGAAGACTTGGCGGTCAAGCAATCGCGTGAGCGGGTTCATCGGGCGGCGCTGGTCATGAACATCATCAAGCGCTACGCCGGCGACGCGGTCATGGGCGCGGTCGGCGCGGCGGATTTGGGGATTCCGGTGGTGTGCCCCCCCTCAGTTTCGTTTCCCGCCAGGGCACGACCAGATGGAGGAAGTCAAAATGAAGCGATTTGCGCTTATCGTCATTTTCCTTCTGTCTAGCACTGTTGCCGCGCAATCTGACACTAAGCCTTCGATACAGGGCGGCTTGGGTTGGAGTGCAGACGGCCGCTTCATTGCCGTAGGCACCACAGCCGGCGTTCACATTCATGCCAGCGATAATCTGCAAAAACTACTCGTGTTGGACGAGACCTTTAATGTCCAAACACTAGCGTGGAGCAAAACCGATCTTCGCATCGCTTACGAAGACCACGGTGGCCAGAGCATTTACATCTACGACGCAGCCACAGGTCAGCGATCTGAAATGCGGACGGCAGGATGGATAGAAGATATCTCGTGGTCAACAACTGACACGTTTATTGCCGCTTTTGTGGTCCATGGCGGCGGAATCGTAAAATGGCGTGTTGAAACAGGAGTTGAAGAAACAAGTATATCAATGCAGCCGTTCAATTTGGTTGGTCACACACTGTTTGAGTGGAGCCCTGATGAGCAATATTTTGCCTATGGTGGAATGGCCTATGGTTTTGCCATCTTCAATGCCTACACAGGAAAGTTTTTCGATTTCATGTGGCATCGCAAATACATCAACGTGCTCAAATGGAGTCCCGATGGCAACCTTCTTGCCGCCGACGGCGATGGCCTGATGATCTGGCAGATTAATCAGAAACATCATCCGCACGATTCGATTGATCAGTTTATCGGCGACCTGCTCTATGAGCGAAAAGGGGGCGCGGGTCCAAGCTGGCATCCCGATTCAAGCAAGATCGCCTATGTGGTCACGGTACATCCCGAGCAGGATCCTCAGGGCGCTTCAGACTTTTCAGGCAGCCACGCCGCGATTTGGGATCTTGGCACGGATACGGTTGTAAAGCTGCCCGGCGTGTTCATTCGCGACGTCTACAACATTTGGGACGTCATCGAATGGAGTCCCGACGGCAGTAAGCTAGCCAGTATCAGCAGCGACGGACGAATCGTCATATGGGATACGAGTACTTATGAGGTCATTGCCGAATACGCTGGTTATCGGTCCATACTGGACATCTACAAGGACAATCCCTGAAGACCGCCGCAGGAGAAATCGAAAGTCATAGGCAGTTTATACGTCTGAGCCGTGAAGGAAGACAAACATGAGAATCAGCAAGGTCAGCACAATGGTCATGGGTACGCCCTGGCGCAATTTGCTTTTCGTCAAGGTGGAGACCGACGAGGGTCTGGTCGGCTGGGCGGAGGCGCGGCCGGTCGGCGGCGTCGGTCCCGTGATCGGCTACCTCAACGAGACCGTGCCCGATTTCGCCCTGGGCCACGATCCCTTCAATACCGAGTCGATGTGCTATCGCATGCTGCGCGAGACTTATGGCCGCGCCGGCGAGATCGCCATGACCGGTATCGCCCTGCTGGAGATCGCCTGCTGGGATATCATTGGCAAGGCGCTGGACCAGCCAGTGTATCGGCTGCTGGGCGGCGCCATGCGCGACAAGATCAAAGCCTACGCCAACGGCTGGTATCGCGTCGAGCGGACGCCGGAAGCCTGGCATGCAGCGGCGACAGAAGTCGTCCAAAAGGGCTATCGCGCGCTGAAATTCGACCCCTTCGGCAGCGGCTTCTACGAATTCACGCGCGAGGAGAAGCTGCTCTCGGTGTCGCTGGTGGAAGCGGTTTACGATGCCGTAGGCCCGGATGTCGAATTGCTGATCGAGATGCACGGGCGCTTCAACCCGGTAACGGCGGTGGAGATCATCCGCGACCTGGCGGAGTTCCGTCCCGCCTGGGTAGAGGAGCCGGTGCCGCCGGAAAATTTGCGCGCCCTGCGAGATGTGCGCGAGGTGGCGCTGGGGCTGGGCATACCGGTGGCGACAGGCGAACGCATCCACACGCCCTACGAGTACCGCGAACTCTTTGAACTGGGCGCGGCTGACATTATCCAGACGGACATCACGCATTTCGGCGGCATCATGAATATGAAGAAACTGGCCGGCACAGCCGAGATGTACTATGTGCTGGTGGCGCCGCACAATGTCGGCGGCCCCTGCTCAACGATGGCTTCGCTGGCGGTCGCCGCGACCACGCCCAACTTCAAGATTCAGGAGTACTTCAACGACTTCGCTGATCCGCCGGTCAAAGCCGCCGGGATCGGCGTGCCGGAAGTGGTGGATGGCTATTTCGCGCTGCCGACCAAGCCCGGCCTGGGCGTCGAGATCGACGAAGCCATCATCGCCGAGTTTCCTCAGCGAGAGACGGATTTCAATTTATTCAGCGACGACTGGCACCGGCGGGATTTGAAGTAGCGCGAAGCTATGCCCTGGCCAAGGCAATGCCGCGATAAGCTTGCGCAAGCGGCAGTTCGCATTCAATCGCCGTCAGCGGAATCACATCTTCCTGATGGTTGAATACACGGACGAGCCAACCATCGTCGGTACGAGTGCATAAATCTGCGCGGACGCGGTCTTGGTCGACAATCAAATAGGATTCAATCGACTTCACACCGAAGTAGAATCCGAACTTGTCTACGCGATCATAAACGAGGCTGGATGGCGAAGTTATTTCGACCACCAGTATTGGATTCAGCAGCGTGAGTTCGCGTTCGTCCTCCATGAGCGCTTCTCCGCAGACAGCGCTGAGGTCGGGGTATACGTAACCGTTCTGGCCTATCTTTACGCGCATTGTACTGCTTTGAAGCCTGCAAGGGGAATCGTCCAATTGACGGCCGGTAGCAAGGGTCAAATTGATCATGATTTCGCTGTGCTGTCGCGTCCCGCCAGTCATCTCAATGATCTCTCCATCAATGTATTCATGCCTGACTTCCTGGCGTTTTTCCCATTCGAGATATTCGCTGACCGACATCGCCGACTCAATTTGGATTGCCATGGCAAACCTCGACCACTCAACAAGTGAAAATAGTATAACACGCGAAGGTATGGTCTAAACTCAAGACGCTGGTTCGCAATCGTCCAGGGATGAGAGCATCGCGGTAACGGCTGCTTTCAAGGCTGGCAAGTCTTCTTGTGAGAACAGCCAAACTTGTTCCAAAAGAATGTCGTGATAGCGGTGTATAAGCACATCTCGGAATCCTGCGTAATCGCTCCACACAACGTCAGGATGCTCCGAAATCAATTCCGCGTCCAAGCGCTTGACCGCTTCGCCGATTATCATAAAGGCGAGAATCACTCCGTCCTGAAGCAGTCTATCTTGAACAAAAGTCTCTCGCCCTCCAGCAGTGCAATCTTCAATGTGCGCGATACGGTCGAGAATATCGTTGCAGTACAACAGCTGGCTTCGTCTCACAATGGCTGCATCTCGCCTAAAACGAACTCCTCCAACTCTTTTCGCAAGGCCTGTCTTGGAACAACATCTACCTTCCGCCCAAGCAGATTCTCCAAGCCTTGTGTAAGGCGAATGATGTCAGTCAGTCGGAAGTCGCTTTCGAACTCGACGAGGAAATCGATATCACTTTCCGAATTGAGCTCGCCGCGCGCGCATGAGCCGAACACCCATACCTCGCGACCGCGATACTGACGGGCAAGCTCCAATATCTCCGGACGGGCTTGGCGCAGTTCTTCAATACTTAGAATGTCGGTCATAGTGGCTGCTCTTCCTTGAGAACGTACGGTTTCAACTCCTCACGGAGCGCTTTCCGCGGAACGACATCCACTTTGCAGCCGAGTAAGTCCTCCAACCCCACCAAAAGACCTGCGTGGTCCAAAAGCGAATAGTCCTCGTCGAAATCAACCAGGAAATCTATATCGCTATCCGCCCGCATCTCCCCGCGCACACACGAGCCGAAGACGGAAACCTTGTGCGCGCGGCATTGGCGCGCCAGCTCCATGATCTGCGGACGCAAGCGGCGGATGTCTTCCAAGGTGCGTATGGTCGTTTTTTCAGCCATGCGACTAGCTTTGATTCTGGACCGGACTTCGCTCTCAGTGTATCATGCGCGCGCCCGACCTAGCCCTCAGCCAGGATGCGATCGACGGCATCGGCCAGCTGACGCAAGTTGTTGACCATGAAGACCCGGTCCGCGTACATGCTGTACTCCCACATATCGCTGTCGCCGCTGCCCCATTGCCGGCGCGGCTCCGGGCAGAACCAGATCAGGCGCCTGCCCTTGCGCTGCATGTCTCGCGCGATATCGAGGCGCGGGTCGTTGTAATTGTTGCGCCCGTCGCCAAAGAATATGACGGTGCTGCGGCTGTCGATCAGGTGCATATGTTCTTTCTCGAAGCTAGCCAGGCTATGGCCCAGATCCGTGCTGTAGTAGCCGGGCGGGTTTTCCGCCATGATGCGGGCCACGGCTTCGCGCGGCGGCAACTCCGCCAGCATGGTGCTGACATCGACCAGATCATGGATGAAGATGAAACTATGCGTGCGCCGCACTTGATCGCTAAGTTCATACACCAGCGTAAGCAAGAACTCGACCGCGTAGCGCATCGACGTGCTCAAATCGCAGATGAGAATCAGGCTGGGTTTCTTGTGGCGCTTGCGGAATTGCACGTCCATCGGCACGCCACCGTAGCGCATATTCTTGCGGATGGTCTTGCGCGGGTCGAATTGCCCCGATTTGGCGCGTTTCTGCCGCAGCGCCGCCCGCGTCCGCAGCCGAGCCGCCAGCCGCCGCACCTCGTCGCGCACGTCTTCAATGTCCCCGCTGCTGAGACGCTGCAAGGGCACATCAAGCAAGTCCGGGCGTTCTCGCGGTTCCTGTTCCGCCATCTGCTCGGCCAGCGACGAACCGACGTACTGCGAGATCTGTTCAGACAAGCCCTGCAAGTTCTCCCGCAGCATCTCCTCCAACTGCGCCAGCGCCTCGTCGCTCATGCCCAGCTGCGCCAATTCTTCCAGCAAGTCGTCCAGCATACGTTCAAGCTGCGTCAGACCCGCCTGCCGATTCATGCGCCGCTCAAACCAGTTGCGCATGTACATCTCATCGCCTTGCGCCAAGCCCGATGACTCGCCCAGTTGCTGCAGCTCCTCATCGCTGAATTCGCGCCCTTCCAGCAGACGTTGCAAGAGATCGCGCAAGGCGTCCAAATCGCCCATCATCGACTGAAGCGCCTCTTGCAGGAGCTGCTCCTGCTCCGGCGAGAGTTGTTCCAGGATGTTCTGCAGCGGCGGCTTGTTATTCTTGAAGAATAGCGGGAAGAAATAATCAAAGATGGGCTGGTCGCGATGATTCTTGACCAGGGTCGCTTTCATCGAGCTCTTGAACGTGGCCTGATTGCGCACGCCGCTGTGGTCGACGGCAAACATGGCGTCCTGGCTCTCGGCCAGGGACACGCGTACGCCGGCGGCGCGGAGAGCGCGGACGAACTCGATCATTCGATTCTGCATGGTCGCGGACCTTGCTGCTAAACCCTGACGAGGATCTACCTCAGATGGTAAACGATTTCACCAGTCGCGGCAAACCAGTCCGCGCGCCGACAGTTTGGTGATAGACGCAGCAAACGTTGCGTGGTGCTGCGTTTCACAAGCAAAGCGCAAGAGCCGGTCGGGCACAAACAGATTCAAGTTTACCTAAATTGCTGAAGCTGGTCCCGCTCGGTGTTGCCAATGCGGCAGCCGCCTCTTCAACAGACAAACGACCATTCAGCTTCGTTTCCACGCCACAATCTAACTTTTCTCCAACTAACGGTATGCATTTAGCATACAAATGCCTAATATAAAAAAGTGACAGTTCCTGCGCACGCTCAAGACGACACACGATCAGCATACTTGCGCATGCCTGTCGGCAAGCGCCCTTGGATAAGCACACCGCAAGCCGCAACTTTCATGGACTTCGAGCGCCTTTGCCGCCCTCGTCTCATTGAGCGATTGGCAAGTCCAAGCTCAAGCCTTACTCACGTGATTCTAATCTTGGTCGGGATTGGCATTAGATAGACTCATTTCTCTCACATATTGTTTGAATACCCTATAGATGTACGATTTCCTAACCTTCATATAGGTCGACGGGCAACGGTACAGCATGAACGATCATCGACGCCTTGCAAAGCGGGTTAACCTGTCACTCTCTGGAATAAGGGCTAGCCGTCTGGTGTTACTGTTCTGCGCCGCGTTTGGATCGCTACTATCGCCTTTCCTGCCACGCGTAGTGGGAGAAACTTGTGTCCTTTATAGCGACATTAACTTTCCCCAGTATATAACTTTCCCAGACTCCAATATGATCATGGGCTCGTTTATGGTGTACTCCGATAGCGAATGTAGGGATGAAGTCAGTACGCTTGAAGCCGCGCCAATGGGTTACGTATACAAGGCATCACAAAGCGCCGCCGCGGAGTATTGCAGCTCGATGCACGGCGAGGGTCTGCTGGCCTTCCGCGACTTTACAAAATACAACAGCCAGCGGATCTGGTATTGCGCGACTCACTTGCCGACAGGCAGCCTCGACGATAATGGAAGCCCCGGGCCCGGCCCCACCTCGGGCGACGATACGCCGGAAGACGCGCCCGTCCCAAAAACTTGTGAGACGCTGGTGCAATCCACAAACCTGAAAATGACCGCAACCTATGGCCTGGGCAGCGGCATACAGTGCAATCGAATTGGCGCCGGAGGCGTCTTCAACTCGGCCCTGTCGAGCCAAGACGTGCAAGACGCGGTCGATATTTTTGGTTACGCCGAACAAGGATACCAGCTGTGCTACCCGCACACGGGCAAGATAATTTTTCTGGACGCCGCGACATCGCCCCGCGCAGTCGTCAACGTCGACTACAGCCACAGCGGCGGATTTACCTGCGCCTCGCTGAATCGCGCCGGAACGGTAGTGCTGGTTGGCGCAGCGCCTGACGCCGTAGCCCCACCTGCGCGCGCCAAAACGCAAGTCATAACGCAATACATAAGGCCCGGCTCGTACGACCCGCTCAGCAGCGCAATCTCGTTGAACGGTTGCACAGTTACCGCGTCGACTACACTGAGGCTCCGCGCAGGCCCTTGGGGAAGATTGCTCGGCCGCGTATGGGGAGGCAGTACAGTGCAGGCTTATGCGCGTACGCGATCGTGGTACAAGATTAGCTATAAGGGTCAAGAGGGCTGGATCGCCGCTTGGTTAAGCGCGGCCGCAGGCAGCTGTTCGGGCGCTGGGCCCGGACACGCCGCCCTGCCGATGGTCACTCTGCCGAGCAGCTACGCGGCGCATCTGACCGGCGTGTGACCGTGAAGGCAGCCGTCCGTTGCCAATTCCGCGCTGGCGCAGGAGTTCATTGCCTCGACCACAGATCCGGTAAGCTCCGCCATCGCCCTGGAGAATTGCACAGTTGCGTCCCCCCACAATCTCAACCTGCGGAAAGAGCCCTGGGGCGTGAAGATCACGGTCTTGCCAAAGAACACCAGCGTACCAGCCACCGCGCGCACGGAGTCGTGGTACCGTGTTCGCTTCGCTGAAGCTGAGGCCGAGACCGATGGGACTGAATCCAGCGCTGAAGCGATCGAAGGCTGGATATCCGCCTGGCTGTCCGAAGGCGAAGGCGACTGCGATTGGCAGAGCGACGATGAAGACAGCCCGGCGCTCGCGTCCAGCGATGTCACGCCGGACGAAGAGATCAGCGTTGCGGCGCTGGTCTACAAGCTGAGTCTCTAGCCTAGCCCGCGACAGCTGGCTGGCAAGAGCATCGAAACGGAATCCCCCCTCACAGCGAGGGGGATTTTGCTTTCCGCAGCGGAATCGGCAATACCGGACAACATAGGCACTATAATTGAAGCATCTGATCGGCCGGTTCTCGACCGCTGCGAGCATGCCCGAGGAGACATGGCGCCAAGTATGTTTCGCCGCGCAGTTTTCCTTGCGCTCGCCCTATTGAGTTGCGCTCCAGGCAGCCTGGCGCAGGACAGCCTCAATCCAGGCGGTGCGCCGCGTTACGGGCGAAAGATTCTGGCGCCTGGCTTCCAGCCAACACCTTTCACCATCGACGTCGTCAGCGGGGGCGATGTCGCGGTAAAGCCGCTGGCGCTGGGCGACAATTGCCTGGGCTACGCCGCCGCTGATCCGGACTTCGTCGTGGAGTTGGCGGCGGGCTTCAAGCGCGTCACCTTTCTCATCGCCGGCACGGAAGACACCACGCTGATCGTCAACCTGCCCAACGGAAGCTGGTCCTGCAACGACGATGCCAACGGCCTGAATCCGGCGCTGGTGTACTTCGACGCGGCGCCGGGCAGCTATCAAATCTGGATAGGCAGTTACGCGGCCGATACCTTTGACGATGCCGTGCTTTACCTGGCCGAAGCCGGGCCCGAAGCCCTGCCGACGACCGCCACCGGGCCGGATCCGGCGCGCGACCCGCTCTACGGCGAGATCACGCTCGCGCGCGGCTTCCAGCCATCGCCTTACACCACGCAATTGTTGGGCGGCGGACGCAGCGATGCCGCGGAACATCTGACTGACCCGGCCTGTCGCGGCTACGTCTCTGAGGCGCCGGATTACAGCGTCTATCTCAGCGAAGATATGGCCGATCTGTGGTTTTCAGTCCATAGTCCGGCCGCGATGACGATCTTGGTCAACGGCGCCGATGGCCGCTGGCATTGCAGCGCCGGCGACCAAGGCGGTGACCCAGCCATCAACTTCGACTATGCCTTGTCCGGCTTGTACGATGTTTGGGTCGGCAGTTTGGAGCAGGGCAACTATGCCGCCAGCATCTTCTATCTGACGGAATTTGAGCCGGGCCCGTCGCTGAGCTTTACGATTGATACGAGCTGCCCCGGCGCGCCGCCCACAGATTTACAGGCGGGCGCCCGGGCGCTGGTCACAGGCAGCGTCGCGAAGGTCTATGCCGTGCCCGAGACCGCTGCCACCGTCATATTCCAGCCAGCGCAGGGGGCCGGCTTGACGCTGGTCGGCGGCCCATACTGTGACGATGGCCTTCGCTGGTGGCGCGCCCAACTCAGCGATGGCAATCGCGGCTGGATAGCCGATGGCGACGCCGAATCCGTCTGGCTTGAGCCGGCCAATTAAAACGCGGCGCGCGCCTCCAGCAGCTTAGTTCAGCGGGGCGATCTCGACCACCAAGCCCTTGCTCCAGCCGTGTTTGGCTTGCATCTTGGCTGTCACAGCAGCGATCAGATCGTCATCCTTCGGAAAGGCCCCTTCGCCGTCGATGAGCGTCATGTCCGCATCGTCCGTCAGCGTATCGCCCAGGCGAAAGCGCAAAGCCGCTTTGGCGCGGATATTCCGCACCCAATGCGCCGCCTCGCGCTTTTCGGCGATGATGTAGTAGCGACCCTGATGTTCAACATACCAAATCTCGATTTCGTGCGGCTTGCCGCTGCGGTGGCCGGTGGTGGTCAGGTAGAGGAACTTGGGACTGGTCATGCTGGCTTCCTTTGTTGCACGAACGCTATCGCTTTTGCTCCGCCCCTGATATTCTGCACCATACACGGCGCGCTGGCAAATCACAGGCGGGGACAGAGGCTGACTATGAGGATTGACATACGCCGAGAGCGGCCCGACGACATCGACCATATCTACGCCATAGAAGCGGCAGCTTTTGGCGGGGATGCGCACGCGAATCTGGTCGATCAGTTGCGCGATGACGATGCCCTGATCTTGTCGCAGGTCGCGGAAATCGAGGGCGAGATCGTGGGGCACGCGGCTTACAGCTTCGTCTCCGTCACAGACGGCGCCTGCGTCCGCCGCTTTCCCGCGCTCGGGCCCATTGCGGTATCGCCGCCCTTGCAGCGCCAAGGCATCGGCTCTGCATTGGTGCGCGCCGGATTGAGGGCGCTGACCGGGGCGGGTTATGATATGGTCTTTTTGGTCGGGAGCGTCAACTATTATCCGCGCTTCGGCTATCAGCCGGCACAACCGCTCGGTTTCACATCGGATTACGTCAAGCCGGGCGGACGGCACGAACACTTCATGCTGGCAATTTTGCAGGAGTCATTTCCGGACGGTGTACGCGGGCACGTCCGCTTCCACCCGGCCTTTGCCGAGGTTTCCTAGCTGAGTGAGCGCTGTCGTTAGCACGCCCTAACGCTGGGCGAGGATCGACTCGATTTCCGCAGCCGCTTTCTGCGCGGCGAACAAGACATGCCCCATGCTCGCGCCTGGCTCAATGACCAGCGCCAGCGTCACATCGCCGGCCGGGCAATTGAGCAGCGTACCGCCCTCGCCTTCCAGCACCAGGCGTCCCATATCTCCTTGCGTCAGCCGATCCAGCGTACGCTCAGCCTGGCCAGTCAGCCGCGCCGAGACCGCCGCCACTTGGAGCGCGCTAAGCGGATCATCGACGTTCTCAGTCTCCGCGCCCGGCGGGAACGCGGCGATCGGGAAGCCGTCAGCATTGAGGACCACACAGGTCTTGACGCCTTCCACCACCAGGCCCAGCCGGCGCAGGGATTCGTCGAGCGCTTGATTCCGATCGCGTTGATTCATTGCGTCACAACCAGACCGCATATCATACGGCGAGTATAGCCCAATCATGGCCTTCGCTCAAGCGAACCCGGGCGCGTTCTTTCGTCAGTGTCTTTCCCACTTGCTTGATGTAATATGACCCTTGAATGTCCCCATAGGGATCCATGATGCGCCTGGCGAACTCCACGCGACCCATTCAAGTAACGTTCATACTACTGCTGCTGATTGGCGTGGCGGTTAAGCTAGTCGCCGCCCGGCATCTCGCCTGGGAAGCCGATTACGTGCCGCTTATCTCCCGCGGCCAAGGCTGGCTCGCCGGTGGCGCTTTTCCCGCTGTGGGCACGCTGTCCAGCGTCGCAGCTTTCAATATGCCCTTCCTGGTCTGGATGCAGCTCCCCGCGCTGCTTATCACAGATGACATTAGAGCTGTTTTGGTCTCTACTCAGTTGCTGTTCAATGTAGTGACGACCCTCGTTATTTTTCAGTTCGGCGCCCGCCTCTTTGGCGGCAGCTGCGGTCTTATCGCCTCCGCGCTCTTCATCTTCAGCGAGACCGGCATCAGCAGCGCCTATACCGCGTGGGCGCAGCTGCTTCTGCCCGGCTTTGTGGTCATCTTCGCCTATTGCCTATATCTGTCGCACACGCAGAAACGAACCTGGCAGGTTGCCGCGACATTAATCGCCGCGACCGCCGCCTTCATGACACACTTCTCCGCAGTTTTGCTTTTCGGAATAATCCTGGCATTCAGCCTGCTCTTTCGTTCACTTGCCAATATTCGCGGCGTAGTTCTGGGTCTGGCTATTTCAGCGATCATGCTGGCCCCTTATCTGGCCTTTGAAGCGAAGGTCGATTTTGTTGATCTTAAGGCATTCTTTACCCGGCGAACCACAATTAGCCAAGAAGTTCTGGCCCAATACGCCTATCTCAAGCCGGAAGCGCAAGACCGCGCTCAGCAGTCTCCAGATGCAGGCGAGACCGCCGAAGATCCGGTATCCAGCGCCGAAAGTAGCCAGGTCCCTGCTTCCCGCCTGCAACGCGGGTTGATCTGGCTACTGAGTCTTCCGCTGCAATTTGTCCAAAGTCTGAGACTGGTCTTCCAGTCCGATTTGAATACGATTCGGCAGGCTGCGCCAATCCTTCACCACCTCCACGTGGCGCTGCGTGCGCTGCTCGAAGCATGTTTCTGGTTTAGCGTAGCGCACTCCCTTGTCGCCGTCGCCCGACGCTGTCGCGACGATTGGCGCGCCTTGCCGTCCGAGCAAGAGCGTCTTCGCCCGGCATGGGCCGCCTGCCGCGAGCAGCTGTGCGCGCTTCCCGCGGGACGCAATCTCTTCCTGCTGCTGATAGCATTCGGCATCGTCGCCGGCTTGATCCTAGTCCGCGCGGGGCCAAACGAGCAGCCAACATATTACACTGGCTTGATCGGCCTGCAGTTCCTTTCCTGCGCGTATGCCTTCCATCTAGCTAGAGCTAGAGCGCGCGTTCGACTCGTGCTCATCCTGATAGTGTCTATTCATGTCAGCCTGGGAGCCGCCGATCGTATTCTGCTTGTTGCAACTCACGATCCCAGCGCGCATAGCCCACTAAATCTCAACTTGTACAGCAGCCTAAACGACGCCGCCAACTGGATCGCCGAAGACTGGGCTAGCGCCAGTCCAGCAACTATCAGTTATGATGTCTTCCCGGAGATGGCCTGGCACTGGTGGATTGTGGCATGGAATACCGTCGACCCCGGCTATCGTATGGGCATGGCGCTGGACTATCTGCTAAGCTCCTATCATGGTTTGACAAACGCAAATCGTAACCCAGCCGGGCTGGCGGACAATCCCGATTACATTGTCACTAGCGCGCCCGGTCTGGAACGCTACACCGACGGTGACTATCAGCAAATAGCCTTCAACGCCATATACTTGCTTAAGCCTTTGTCAAGCTAGCGAGATCGAAACGAGCGTCGCAATTCCTTCGTTCATGCCGGCGAAGTGTAGTAGATTTTGAGATCGATGAATGCGGACCTTCACTGCAATGGACACGGCCACAGCAAAGCAATTGCGATTAATTAGCGCGGAACCAGCGCGCACAGAAGCTATTGGGGTGATCTTGGGACGCGGGCTGCAGCCCGGCGATTTCATCTGCCTTTCTGGCATGTTGGGCGCGGGCAAAACCGTCTTCAGTCGCGGGATTGGCAATGGCTGGGGCGCTGTCCCCGCGCTGACCAGCCCGACCTACAACTTAGTGCACCTGCATAGGCGCGCGCTGGACGAGCAGCAACTGGCGCATATCGATCTTTACCGCATCGGCGGCGCCAACGAAGCCGAGACCTTGGGCATCGACGACCTGCTCGACAGCGAAACTATCCTAATCCTGGAGTGGCCCGAACGCATTCGCGAGCGCCTGCCGCAGGCGCATCTCTGGATCGATATCGAGCTGGTCGACGACAAAGAGCGCGAGCTCGTGTTTCGCGCGCAAGGATCCCGCTACGCAGCACGCATCGACGCATTGCGGCGCGACATACAAGTTCCCGGATAGTTCTCAAACCACCATACCATGCTCTTGGCTATCGATACCGCAACGCAAATTCTCAGCATCGGCCTGCACGACGGTCATGCGCTGCAGGCCGAGTGGTCACTGGAAGCCGGTCGAAAGCACAGCGCCCTGCTGGCGCCCATGATCCAGCAGCTCATGCGGCAAGCCGGCGTACACACAAGCGAGCTCCAGGCGCTGGCGGTCGCGGTCGGTCCCGGTTCTTACACCGGCTTGCGCATCGGCGTGGCGCTGGCCAAGGGAATGGCTGCCGTAGACGATCTGCCGCTCGTGCCGCTGACGACCCTGGAGATTGTGCTTGAAGCGCATGAGGCTTCTCGCTACAAATGGCCGCTCATCGCCACGGCGCCGGCGGGACGCAAAGGCGTCATCTGGGCCAAATACGCGCCCGGCGGCGATACCTGGATCCTGAGGCGGCCGGCCGAAATCAGCACTTGGGATGAGTTGCTGGCCGCTTGCCAGCCGCCCCTCACTATCAGCGGCGAAATCTCCAGCGCCGGGCTGCAAGCCATATCCGCCGCGCAAATCGCCGGCGTACCGATCGACCTGCCCCCGGCCGCGGATCGCCTGCGCCGCGCTGGACACCTGGCCGAGATCGCCTGGCGCCGCCTGCGCGAAAGCCAGGAGCCGCGCCCCTACCCTGCGGCCGACGTCCGACCGATTTACCTCAAGGCCCCGGGATGAAGCAAGCAAACGAGGAGCAGCAATGATGAACGAGATTCTAAAGGCGCTGGGCATAGCGTCCATCAACGCGGGCGTCTGCGCCGGCGTCGACGGCTGGATACATAACACGGACGGCGCGGAACTTCATTCGCTGAATCCGGCCACGAATGAAACCATCGCGACGGTTCTGCAAGCCACTCCCGCGGGTTACGACGCTGCGGTCAGGGCAGCGCAGGCGGGCTTCGCGGACTGGCGCATGATGCCGGCGCCACGGCGCGGCGAAGTCATTCGTGACTTGGGCAACGCCCTGCGAGAATACAAAGAGCCGCTGGGCGAGCTGGTAACACTGGAGAATGGCAAGATCCGCAGCGAGGGCTTGGGCGAGGTCCAGGAGATGATCGATATCTGCGATTTCGCCGTCGGTTTGTCGCGGCAGCTCTACGGCTTGACGATGCACTCCGAGCGGCCCGGCCATCGCATGTACGAGCAGTGGCATCCCTTGGGGCCGATCGGCATCATCACCGCCTTCAACTTCCCGCTGGCCGTCTGGTCCTGGAATGCTGCCATCGCGGCGGTCTGCGGCGACGCCATGATCTGGAAGCCTTCGCCCACAACGCCGCTTACCGCCATCGCCATCCAGCACATCTGCAACAAAGTCATGGCGCGGCATGGCGTGGCCGGCGTCTTCAACCTGGTCATCGGCGAGGACGACGCAATCGGCGAGCGCATGATCAACGATGAGCGCCTGCCGCTGATCAGTTTCACCGGTTCGATCCGCGTGGGCAGGCATGTGGCGCAGCGAGTCGCCGCGCGGCTGGGGCGCTGCATCCTCGAGTTGGGCGGCAACAATGGCATCATCGTCAGCGCCGATGCCGACCTGGACTTGGCGACCCGCGCCATCGTCTTTGGCGCCGTCGGCACGGCCGGGCAGCGCTGCACCACCACGCGCCGCCTGATCGCGCAGCGGTCGATCGTCGACGAACTCTGCGACCGCCTCGCGCGCGCCTTTAAGTCCGTGCCGATCGGCGACCCGATGTCCGACGGTGTGCTGATGGGTCCCCTGGTCAATGAGGCAGCAGCTACCACGATGATGGCCGCCATAAAGCGCGCGGAAGCAGAGGGAGGTCACGTGCTGACCGGCGGCGGACGCCTGCCCGCGCTCGGCGCCAATTTCGTCGAGCCGACAATCATTCGCATGCCGCGGCAGACAGCGCTGGTCTGCGACGAGACCTTCGCGCCTATCCTCTACATCATGGTTTACGAATCGCTCGATGAAGCCATCGCTATGCACAACGCGGTACCGCAGGGTCTATCCAGCGCCATTTTCACCGGAGACCTGGCCAGCTCCGAGGCTTTCCTGTCGCATGCCGGCTCCGATTGCGGCATCGCCAACGTCAATATCGGCACCAGCGGCGCGGAGATTGGCGGCGCTTTCGGCGGCGAGAAAGAAACGGGCGGCGGGCGAGAATCCGGCTCCGATGCCTGGAAAGGCTATATGCGCCGGCAAACCAATACCATCAACTACTCGGCCGAGCTGCCGCTGGCGCAAGGTGTTGAGTTTGATGTTTAGTCGGGAGTTGATTGCTTCAGGACGGGCGCTGCGCTAAGGCGACGCGGCCTCAAGCCCCGTCTTCCCGCGCCTTGCTCTTGCCGGAACGCAAGACCGCCAGCAGCAGTCGCAAGCCAACCGCCAACACGAAAAATAGCGCGACTTGCCGGACCTGCTCGCTATAGGGCTCAATCGCGGGTAGTTCCGGTTCGTCGCCGGTCGGCTCGAGGCGCAAAACGGTGAATTCCTCAACCACCTCGGCCAGAGTATTGAGATCGGCCGCCCGCGCCGATGACATGCGGGCGAAGAGCATCTCGTATATCCAGGAATTGCGGCTGAACATGTATAGCGCGCGCAACGATTCCGCCGGATCATCCACCGGCTGCGCTCGCGCGTCCACGACATGCTCGCCGTGCTGGATGGTGACGCGGTTGTCCTGCTGGATATTGCGGTACCAGTCGGTGTCCGCGCCCCAACCGGAGACGATGTAGTATTTGCTGCCGTGCCGCCGGTATTCCACCACCACGTGCCGCGCCAGACCGCTCTTGCGCCCGCGCGTCGTCAGTATCAGCAGCGGAATCCAATTCAGCGCCGGGCCCCAGCCCAGCTTGTACAGTTGCAGCGGCGCCCGCAGCAATTGCATCGCCAAGTCGCGGGAACGGTCGATTGTCGCGCTGGATAAGCTCATAATATTGGTCGGCTGGCGCAGATTATTGATGGCGCCAGTATACAAGGCCCGGCTGCAAATGTCAGCGCCCGGACGACTCCCCAAACGGGCCGCGGGAAGGCCGAGCCAATCGCCTTAATTCCACTCCGACCGGCCGCCGCGCCCGCGCCCGTGATACCTCTCGTCATCGCCCCCGCGCATGATCTGACGGCGCGCCTTCTGCACATCGCTCTCATGTTTGAGCAATACGGTCAGCGTGGTCTCCAGCGTTTTTTCGTCGATGCTGTCGGCATTCAGCATGACCAGAGCCTTGGCCCAATCGATCGTCTCCGACACGCTGGGGTTCTTCTTCAAGTCCATGCGGCGCATGCCCTGCACTACATCAACCGTCTGGCGCGCCAATTTGTCGCTCAATTCCGGCACGCGCATTTTGACGATGTTCAGCTCGGCTTCGTGCGTCGGGTAATCCACGAATAAATACAGACAGCGGCGCTTCAAGGCTTCGGAAAGCTCGCGCGTATTATTACTGGTCAGCACGACGCTGGGATGATGCCGCGCTTGTACCGTGCCCAACTCGGGAATCGACACCTGAAAATCGCTGAGGATCTCCAGCAGGAAGGCTTCAAATTCGGCATCGGCGCGGTCGATTTCGTCGATCAGCAGCACAACCGGTTCTTCGCTGAGCAGCGCCGCCAACAAGGGACGCGCCAGCAGAAATCGCTCGCTGAAGAAGACATCGTCTTCATCGCCCAGGCGATCGGCCGCCTGCCGCAGTGTCTCGGCGGAGGCCAGCAGGTCGCTCAGTTTGTCGCGCAGCAGCTGCGTATACAGCATCTGCTTGGCGTACTCCCATTCGTAGAGCGCCTTGCTCTCGTCCAGCCCTTCGTAGCATTGCAGGCGGATGAGCGGCTTGTCCGTAGCGCCCGACCAGGCTTTGGCCAGCTCGGTCTTGCCGACGCCCGCCGGCCCCTCGGTCAGCAGCGGCTTGCCTAACTTGTCCGCCAAAAAGACGACGGTCGATATCTCGTCCGTGGGGATATACTGCTGGCCGCACAAGGCTTCTGTGACTTGCTGCACGTCTTCGTACATAGCTGCGAAGTCCAATCTGTCGCGCACTGGAAAGCGTCAACGTAGGTCAGTCGGAGTGTAACCGAGATTCGCCCGATGACGCAACCAGGTCTCATCGCCAGAACCAGAACTGTGCCTAAGGCCAAATTTTTCCAAGCCTAGCAATTGATGGCTAACTAAGGGATATGTTTAAGTTTCAGGTACAGTAGGGCCGCGAACAGGCAATGGTCATTTGCCGGCGCATCGGGCGCATTTCCCCGCCAGTACGTACCTGTACGTAATGGAAAATTTGCCAATGCGCCGTGGCCGGGCTGTGGTAGAATTAGCGTGGAGCCCGACGCAAGGAACCGATTCATGATCACGCGCGATTTTTTGGATGAACTGTATCGTCTCGACAACAGAGACAAACTGAAAGTTTTCCAGCTGCTGGCTGAAGAACTGTCGCTGGACCTAGAGCAGTACAATACAAACACGCATTCATTTGTAATATCTCCCCCGTTTCGCGCGACAGAGGAATCGATCAAACTTATGGAAAGCTTGGGCGACCCTCCTCAATCTAATGGCTGAACGCCTCGTCTTTCCGTACATTACGAATCTACAATATGCTCAAGATAGCGTGGTTCGTCCATTCTTGCCAATCTCGATTGGTCTTGAAGGCAGTGTCGCGGATTCCCTGGCTTTGCTGGATACCGGCTCAGACTTAAATGTAATACCATTCAGCCTTGGTATTAGACTGGGCGCGGATTGGGCACAGCATCAACCGGAGCATAAACTGAACGGTCTGACAGAGTCCCTTGAAGCGAAAAACCTGATATTGGACGTCACTGTTGACGACTGGCCCACTATTCGAATGCCTTTTGCATGGGCAGAAACCAATGCCATACCTGTTATTCTCGGTCAATCGCCATTTTTCCTGCATTTCAACGTCTGCTTCATGCGCGCGCAAAGGGAATTCGAACTGGAGCTCCGGCGTCCAAGACAATCTGACTTATGGTAAAATGTTCCAATCGAATGAAACTGCATTACTTGGAGAAATTCGTAGAGCGAATCGGTGATTGTTATGGTCGACGTGCATTTGCAGGAGTCAGTCCCGCTGCCGCAGCAGCAGGCATTTGATGTCTTCGTCGATCAGATGGACATCTGGTGGCCGCGCCGAGGCGTCTTTCCCTACAGCTTTGCGCCCGAGACGACGCTCCCCTTACATATCCGATTTGAGGGACGCGACGGCGGACGCTACTACGAAACCTTCGCCGATGGCAGCGAATACGTCATAGGTTTAATTTCAGTTTGGAATCCACCTGTGGAGTTGGCATACAATTGGCGCGACCCGAATTGGGAGGGCAGCACGGACATTCGTCTCCGCTTCGCCCCGGTCGACCAAGGGACGCGCGTTACGTACCTACAAGACGGCTTCAAAAGCGCCGGCGTCCCCTGGCTAATCCCCTATTATCAGATTGGCTGCCAACAGACGCTATCCGCCTACATCGCCCACTGCCGGGCATTGAGCGCGCTGCAAGCATTGGAGCGGAGCCAGGAACAGAGTTAGTCCAGCAAGCCGCCGATGCGCTCGATGATATAGGCGCCGATTTTGGCTTTGCTGCTGCGATCAATGTGATGCAAACCGCCATCCATATCGAGCACGACCACGCGATTGGTATCGGCGGCGAAGCCAGCGTCCGTCGCCGTTATATCATTGGCGATCAGCAGATCCAGCCCCTTGCTCTGCAGTTTGTCGCTGGCGTTTTCCACCAGGTTTTCGCTCTCCGCCGCAAAGCCGACCGCGATCATGGGATAGCCGGTCCGCGCGCGCTGGGCTTTCACCGCCATCAAGATGTCGGCCGTTCGCGTCAGCGGCAGATTTAAGCTGTCGTCCGATTTCTTGATTTTCTGTTCCGACACCGTCTGCGGGCGATAATCCGCCACCGCCGCCGCCATAATCAATGCCGAGGAATCGGCGACATTGGCGAGCACGGCTTCGCGCATGGACTCGGCGGAATCGACCGCCACCAGCGTGGCGCCGATTGGCGTCGGCAGGCCCGCCGCCGAAGAAATCAGCACGACATCGGCGCCGGCATCAAGTGCCGCTTGCGCGATGGCGTAACCCTGTTTGCCCGTGGACCGGTTGGTGATGAAGCGGACCGGGTCGATCGCCTCGCGCGTGCCGCCGGCAGTGACAACCAGCTTGTGACTGGCTAACTCGCCGTCCCTGCCGATGACGCGGCGAATATGCCCGAGCAGCGTTTCCGTTTCGGGCAAGCGACCCGTGCCGACCATGCCGCTGGCGAATCGTCCCTCCTCCGGTTCAATCAGATGAGCGCCCCGCCGCCGCAGCGTCTCGCAGTTGTCTTGCACAGACGGGCTGTCATACATATTCCCGTCCATCGCCGGCGCGATCAGCAGCGGGCAGGAGATCGCCAGCGCTGTGATCGACAGCAGATCATCGGCGAAGCCATGCGCCAACTTGGCCAGGGTGTTGGCCGTGGCCGGCGCGACCAGCAGCAAATCCGCCTCTTCCGCCAAGCCGATATGGGCTATATGGCTGGGCAAGCTGCCTGGAGACTCGGCGGACCACAGATCGCTGTAAGCAGGACGGCCGCTAACCGCTTGAAAAGTCAAGGGGCTGACGAAACGCTGCGCCGCCGCCGTCAGCACGATGTCAACTTGCGCGCCCGCCTGGGTCAACTTGCTGGCGAGATCCACCGCCTTGTATGCCGCGATGCTGCCGCAAACCCCCAGAATGACGCGTTTGTCACGCAAGAGCGCGATCGTTTCCATGCCTGCTCCCTGCACTTGACGCGATCTTATGGTACACAATCTGCCGGCGAAACAAAAGTCCGCCCATGCGCCGGGCATTGTCGTTGCCATGCGGAAACCGCCGCTCTTGCTCAGGTCGCCATGCCGTCGGCAGACAGTCAAATGAGTAGGTAAATAGCAGGTTGGCGCGGTTCGCCAAAACAGTCGACTTCTGTTAGAGTTGGTACGCTTGAGCGCGGCGCGTGCGGGAGACAAACAATGCAGTCTGGCGTGGCCAAACGGAGGCTTACGGCCTCCATGCTGTTACAAGTTTTGTGCTTGCTTCTCCTGGCCGGCTGCAATCTGGATTTTGCCCCAGACGACCCATCCCCAAGCTTTGACGGCCCGCCCGTGATTCATATCGCCGCGCCACAGCCCAACCAGAAATTCCAGTCCGGCGCGACCGTCATCGTGCAAGCGCGAGTCGAAAATGCCGGCCCCGATATCGCGCGCATTGCCGTGCTGCTCAACGAAGAATTGATGGGCGAGCAGCTCAATCCCAACCAGACTGACGCCGAGGTACTGCCATTGACCATCGACTGGCCGACGAGCAACGAGGGTGAGTACGTGATCACCGTAGTCGCCGAGCGCGGCGACGGCAGCTCCGCCCGCGAAGACGTCAGCATTATGGTGGTCCCGCGGGGCCAATACCAGGCTACAGAAGCGGCATCGGCCACTTCAGTAGGCGCTGATCAGCCGCCAACAGCATTGGAAGCGCCAAGTCAAGCTGAGAGCCCGCCCGAAGATGCGCCCCAAGCGACCGCGACCATCGCTCCGGCCGTCAGCACTGGACCGAGCCAGGTTACCGGCACGGTCATTCGCCCCGCGCCATTGCGACCGGGCCCGGGTGTGGATTCCGGCCAACCCGTCGGCAGCCTCATGGTCGACGACGACGTTCTGATTATCGCCATCAATCCCGCCGGCAGTTGGTACCGAATCAGGCGCGGCACGGAAATCGACGCCTGGGCCGACGCCAGCCTGGTAGCTGCGCCAGACGACATTTCGGGCCTGCCCGTCGAGACCGGCGCGCCCAAGGCCCCGGACGAGGGCGTGAATCTTGTAGTTACCAGCATCGAACTTCTGCCTTATCCGCCAGTTTGCGGTCAGCCAACGACCGTGCGCGCGACCATACGAAATGGCGGCGCGCGTGACTCGCAGACCAGCCCCTGGGTAGGCGCAAAAGCGCACTTGCTGAGCGACGAAAGCGTGCAGGCCCAGAATCCCGAAACGGTGTATTTGCCAGCGCTGGCGGCGGGCGCAGAAACTGTGCTGGAAATCCCCCTGACGCTGACTGCTCGCTTCGGCGAGTCGCACGTGATTCGCGTCACGGTAGACCAAGGCAACCATGTGATTGAGACCCGCGAAAACGACAATACCGCCGCCAGCCGCCAATTCGAGCTGAGCCAGGGAACTTGCAGCGCTTAAGCTGGCTCGCGGCGCCATGACCCGGGCGCTCTGTGCTATAGTCGTAGATGACGATTCACCCCCACTTCAGGAAGGCGACAATCTGTGACATCAATTATCGTGACCAACGATGACGGCTACGACGCGCCCGGCATCGTAACGCTGGCGGAAGCCATGCGGAGCTTGGGCGAGGTACGGGTCTGCGCCCCGGCCACCAATCAGAGCGCCAGCGGGCATAAGATCACCTTGCACCAAAACATCGAGTATTCGCGTTGCGCGGTCGGCGACGGCATCCCGGCGCTCGTCGTCAAGGGTTCGCCGGCCGATTGCATCGCGCTCTCCCTGCTGGGCTTGGTCGACGGCAAACCGGATATTGTCGTTTCCGGCATCAATCGCGGCGAGAACATGGGGCAAGACCTGACCTACAGCGGCACGGTCAGCGCCGCGCTAGAAGCGGCTATCGGCGGCATTCCAGCTGTGGCCTTCTCACTGGCCAATGCCAATGCCGACTCTCCGGCAGATTACCAAGTAGCGGCGCAAGTGGCGCGGACCGTCGTCAAGATGGCGCTCGCGCAGGGTTTGCCGCCCTACACCATCCTCAACGTAAACGTGCCTCCGGTTGATCGCCTGGCGGATCTGCGCGGGATCAGACTGACGCGCCAGGGCGTGCGCATCTATCGCGACTGCCTGGTTGATGTCGATGACGGCGTCGTGCGCGTCGAAGGCGAGCCGCCGACGGCCAACCTCGACGAGCTAGGCACGGATGTCTGGGCGGTGCATCGCGACTACGTCAGCGTGACGCCGGTGCACCTCGATATGACAGCGCATCAATTTATGGCGAATCTGGAGGCTTGGGATTTGCGCCTCACGTGAGTCAATCATGTTATGATTCACCATAGAGGGCGCGTAGACACAGCCCTTCGACACAGAGGGCGCAGAGAATAGGAATCGACAGTGAATATCCTGAAATCACTTTTCGGCGGCGGCGGACGCAATGAAGATCGCGGCATTTATTTCTACGTCCAGCCCAAGATGTGCCAGGAGATTTTGCGTATTCGCGTGGATCCGCTGAATGACTTGTCGCGAGCGGACGACGGCAAGACTTACTGGTGCCGCAAGCTGGCCAGCGCGGCTCGCTGTCCCTTTCAAGCGGAGGTTACGCTGTACTTCGACAAAAACAAGCGCTTCACAGGCGAGGAAGTGGAGAATGGCCAGCTGGTCAGCGAGGAGGCGTGGCAGGCGCAGCGGGAAGGGAGCGAGTGAAATCGGAGTTCACTCACTTCTGTCATTGATTCTGAAGAAGCCTATCTCAAGCCACATTACTGCTCAACCAAGCCCTCTAAAATTGTTTGCCAGATGAATAAAATACGGATCTGGATGCTGTTCAGGATTGTAAGGAAGGTGGATTTTCCCTAAATTCGCAGCAAAACTATCTATACCAGAATCTAGTCCTTGTCGATACAGTGTGTCGACAGCTGCACTGTTAAGGTGCATACACATCCCATCATCCAAGTATATTAGGCCTCTATCAAAGGCTCGGTGATAAGTCGGAGATAGCGCTATACCGTTACGAACGTTATCGATACTCTGGTCACCTGCTTTCACCGGGAGGATATGAGCGGCATCAACGAGCTTTAGCTTGCGCCGCGTTACCGCGCACCTGTTATCGTAAGCGTTCAAGACTTGCTTCTTAAATGATGACGACCGCGACCACCGGGCAGTTTCGCGCATAATTCGCTGTCTCTGTTCTGGCAATTTCTGGATTTCAAGGTCAGGAAAGTCTCGCGCTTTTATGACTCGCTCCGCTGTTTCAAGGTATGTGGACTCGTCACCTAAGCGGTGTAGTGCGCGAACGTTCTCGCAATACAACAGCAAATGATCGCTCCTTACCGCTATCGCGATTTCATCATTGCCCTTCGTCTGAAACGATAAACCGTTCTGAAGGCCATCGTTTAACGTAGAGAGATCGACTTGCACCGACGGCGACCTACCAGAAAATGTGCGATGTCGCTCAAGATCAAAACCTGCGAAGACACCGCGATCTGGCTCATAGCCTAACAGAATCGTATGGCCACTAGGGTTAACAGGCAGTGGAGAATCCACTGACGTCACCTGAATACGATACTCGTCTGGGAGAGATTTCCGCCCACCATGAGTCAAGGTCCAACAATAGACCCAAACAGAAATCTCTCGATTGCTCTGCGCAACAAGATAGACTCGGGGATGGGCCGCCGTCGACGGCATAGCCAATCCAACAGCGCCACATTCGCTAAAGGCCTCCAAGATTGCGCGGTTTATGGCTTCGCGAGATACAGCTGGCATGCGAATCGTAGATATCTACTTGCGTTTCGCCGGACGGGAACGTCCACCATCTTCAGGGAGTGGAGTCTGCGGACTGTCGGTCCATAGCGCGTCTGGACGCTGTATGTTGTATGTGTCGACTTTCCTCCCAGTAAAGCGCAACTGCTTGGGCGAGGAGGGATTCAGGAAACGCCCCTGGGCGCCGAGCAGATACTTTTCTTCTATCTCGCTACAAATCCATCTTCGACCGAGCCTTTCTGATACTTCGCCGGTAACGCAACTGCCTGCGAATGGATCAAACACCAAATCCTGTCGGTCTGTTAAGAGCCTGATAAAGTATTCAGGAATTAGAGCAGGAAATCGGGCTGGGTGAACAGGTAAGTCATTTTCTTTACAATATCGCTGATAGTGCGAATTGCTCTCTGTATTCGCCACTGCAATCAGATTCGGTGGAATCGCCGCCCCGTTATCAGTCGAGAAGTTTTTGCTAATGTCGTGGCCGCTAGGACGTTTCTTTGCACGATAACCTGTGTCAAGCAGCCCTTCCATACTCTTGCTATACGGTGTTAACACACGCCGATTACTTGCCTTAGGAAATGCGGTAGGCGAAAGCCAAAATATGTTGTTTATGGCGTCCTTTACTCTGATGCGTCTTATATTGACCCACTCTGCGGGCGAAGGCAACTTGGAAGGATTCCACCAGAAAAACTCTTGCGCCAGATGAAAACTGTACTCCTTGCATAGACATAATAGCAATTCGTAATGATATAAGCTCTTGGTAGGTTTGCCTGCATTCCATGCGCCGCCGATATCAATAACCAGCGAACCCTTCGGCTTGAGAACTCGAGCAAACTGCGTGGCAAACGGGCGAAACCAGTCGACGTAATCGCTGGCGTCCGCATTCCCATATTCTTTTTTTCGTACTAGCCCAAATGGTGGACTTGTTACAATCAGGTCTACGCTCTCATCATCCAGTAGCTCTTCCATTAGGCGTGCCGATTCAGCCCTGTAGGCTACCCCATGTTCAGTGTTAATACGCGCCTCTATTGGTGGTGTTGGCGAAGATGCCGGCGGATTCATAAATGGGTTGTCTATTGGTAACATAGTCTATGCTCCCTTACATAGTTGCATACACCTTCTATGAATGCTGACATTTACCCCCCACCCTCAGCAGCCCCCGCCATCGCCGGCAAGCCGAACGCGCGGCGCACCTTGTCCTCGATAGTATTCGACATTCCCCCGTTGCTCTGCAAGAAGAGCTTGGCATTCTCGCGGCCCTGCCCTAGCAGATCATCGCCGTAGCGATAGAAGGCGCCGCGCTTGTCGATGATGCCCAGCTCGGTGCCGATGTCGATAATCTCGCCCGATTTGCTGATGCCGTGGTTGAACATAATGTCGAATTCGCACTCCTTGAAAGGCGCGGCGACTTTGTTCTTCTTGATCTTCACGCGCGTGCGATTGCCGACGATGTCGCCACTGTGTTTGATCTGCTGGATGCGGCGGATGTCGATGCGCACGCTGGCGTAGAATTTCAGGGCGCGGCCGCCCGGCGTGGTTTCGGGACTGCCGAACATCACCCCGACTTTCTCGCGCAGTTGATTGGTGAAGATGACGCAGACATTCGACTGTTTGATGGCGCCGGCCAGCTTGCGCAGCGCCTGGCTCATCAAGCGCGCCTGCAAGCCGACATGCGAATCGCCCATCTCGCCTTCGATCTCGGCGCGGGGCACCAGCGCGGCCACACTGTCCACCACGATGACATCCAGCGCGCCTGAACGCGTCAGATGCTCGGTGATCTCCAGAGCCTGCTCGCCCGTGTCCGGCTGAGAGACGTAGAGCTGCTGAATGTCGACGCCGATCTTCTCGGCATAAATCGGGTCAAGCGCGTGCTCCATATCAACGAAAGCGCAGATGCCGCCCGACTTCTGCGCCTCAGCCACGATGTGCAAGCAGAGCGTCGTCTTGCCCGAGCTCTCCGGTCCGTAGATCTCGGTGATGCGCCCGCGCGGAACGCCGCCGACGCCCAGCGAAATGTCAATGCCCAGCGAGCCGGTCGGGATCGCCTCGACTTCCAGATGACTGCCGGCGCCCAAATTAAAGATCGTGCCATCGCCGTAGCGCTTGGTGATATCGGTCAGCGTGGCGTCAAGCGCCTTTTGCTTGGCCGCGTGGTCCCCGCTAGCGTGGACCAATGTTTCCTTGACCATCTGTGTACGTTTCGCCATTGTTGCCGTCTCGCTTTGTCTAAGGATTGTTTAAGTGTAGTGTTTCTGTCCTGATTCCGCTATTGTGACGAGTCTAGCACTTTTGTTCTATCAGCGCAAGTGGCAATTTGGCTGATTGGTCGATTTCCAGCGCATCTTAACTAGCGATGGGGATTCAAACTGAGTTGACGGCAGCATGATGATTTTCGTAATCATCCGCCGAAAGTGTTATAGTCCGTGGTTGAAGGAGTTCCGAACAAGTCGCTCTATAATTAGTACAAGGAGAATCCCATGCGATACTTCAAAGTTTTGCTCATTTTGCTGCTTTTGCTGACGGTTGCGTTAGCCGTCGCGCAAGACGCGGAGACGATTGTCATTCGCGGCTTCGGCAATATCAGCACCTTCAACCCGGCGATGAGCAGCGATGGCGCTTCATTCCAGGCCTTCAGCGTACTCTGGCCCAAGCCCTACGAAATAGACCCCGCGACTTCTGCGCCGATTCCCGGCTTGACCAATTGGGAGATTTCCGATGACGGCTTGGTCTACACCTTCCACATCCAGGAGGACGCCAATTGGTCGGACGGAATGCCGATCACGTCACATGATATCAAGTTTGTCATTGATGCGATCAAGTCCGATGTCGTCGCATCGATCCAGGAGACTGAGGTACAGGCGGTCGAGGAAGTCCGGATCGTGGACGACAAGACCTACGAAGTGGTCCTGAGCGGATTGGATTGCGCCGCGTTCAGTCAATTGGGCGGCGTGCGCTTTATGCCCTCGCATATGTTCGCCGAAGATTTCAGCGACTTCGAGACGAATTTGGTCTCGACCGAACCAGTAGGCATCAGCGGCGGGCCCTACATCCTCGACGAATGGGCGCCCGATGCCTACCAGAGCTATCACGCCAATCCGGATTGGTGGGGCGGCGATGTCGGCATTCCCTACCTGATCAACCGCAACATCAAGGAACAGGCGGTGGCGCTGCAGTCGATCCAGGCGGCGGAAGTCGACTATACCTACCTGCACGGCGATCTTTTCACGCAGATAGCCGATACCAGCAACCTGCAGTGGGAGATCTTCCCGCAGATGTCGGTCAAGTTCTTCGCGCTGAATTGGGTCGACCCGGAGTATCCCTCCCCGGCCTACGATGAAGACGACAATCCGGTGGAGCAGGTCCCGCATCCGATCTTCAGCGATCCCGCCGTGCGCAAAGCCGTAGCGATGGGCTACAACAAGAGCGATGTCCTGGCCACCATGGGTGGCGACGATGGCGGCACGCGGCTGATCGGCGCCGTCAATCCGGCCATCGGCTGGGCTTACAACCATGACCTCGAGCCCTATCCCTACGATCCCGACGCCGCGATGCAGCTGCTGGAAGATGCCGGCTGGGTTGATTCCGATGGCGACGGCATTCGTGAAAAAGACGGCCAGCGCCTGGAATTCACCATCTCCTACAGTGATATCCTGCTCATGTTCGAGACGCACGTACTGGTCGCGCAGGATCAGCTCAAGGACATCGGCTTTGATGTCACGCTGGAAAAGGTCGAATGGGCCAATTACATCAGCGACATCTATCTGGGCCAGATGTACGACGCCACCTCCATGAGCAATAGTGGCGGCACCGGCGGCGCGCCCGACGCCAACGATTTCATGACGCTGATAGACAGCCGACAGGACGTGCCCGGCAGCGGCAACAACCTGGCGTCCTACGTCAATCCGGAAGTCGACGCGCTGATTGACGCGGCGCGTACGGTCCCGGGTTGCGATACGGCAGCCCGCGGCGAAATCTACCGCGAGATTCAGCGGATTGCGCACGAAGACCTGGCTTACGACTGGTCCTTCGTGCCCAATATCTGGCAGACGGCTAATGCCCGCGTCGGCAGCTTTGAGCCGGCGCCCTTCTGGGTCTTCTACGGCTACACGGCGGACATCCACAAGTGGACGATTGAGGGATAACCGCTCAGTCTCACACGGCTAGAATTTGTAGGGGCGGCCCATTGGGTCGCCCTCTGTTTTTCGCATATATGGATCTAAATCGCAGTTAGGACCGGGGTTATGGTTCGCTAGCCGGCACAGTGTCACGCGGCCCGCGGTCGTCTAACCGCTTGATTTTGATGCGCCCATCGACAAGCTCGCGCTTCTGCAGTTTCTTGCTTTCCGCTTTGAACGCCTCGCGCACCAAGACATTGACATAATCATTCAAATCGTCTTCTATCAGATTCATCTCAACGTGCCCAATATTCTTTTTGGCGCAAACTTCCTGGATCGCCTCCTGCAGCCGCTGACGATTAGGCGCGCACTCCTCGTCGCTTTCCGCAGTCGCCATCCGGCGACCCAGATATTCAGCCTCATGCTTAACATCAAAGCACTTGAATTGTCGCAGCAACCTAAACCGCTTTATGCGCAATGAGACGGGTTCAAGCATCGTGGCCTCCAGCTGGATACCTGCCAGCAACTGCAATGAGATTAGCATAAGACAAAGACTTGCGGCAGATAGAACTACTGCTGATACCTTCTCGGATCCAGCGCGTCGCGCAGGCCATCGCCGACCAGGTAGAAGCAGAGCACGGTGATCATGATGAGGATGCCCGGCGTGAATACCAGATGCACGCCGCTGACGAAGTAGCTGCGCGAGTCGGTCAGCATATTGCCCCAGGTCGGCGTCGGCGGCTGGATGCCCACGCCCAGGTAGCTCAGCCCGGATTCGATGAGGATCAAGTTGCCAGCGATGATTGTCATGGTCACCATGACGATCGAAAATACGTTGGGCAGGATATGCGAGATGAGGATGCGAAAGTCGGAAGCGCCTAGCGCCCGCGCCGCCAGCACATAATCGCGCTCCTTCAGCGACAGCACCTCGCCGCGCACCAGCCGGCTCGTCCCCACCCAGCCCAGCGCCGCCAGCACAACCACCAGCACTTCGGTCGAGGGCTCCCAGACAGCCGAGGCGATCAGAAGCAGAAACAGCGGCGGTATCGCGCTGAGCGTGTTGATGGCCCAGGAAATCAAATCGTCCACCTGCCGACCGTAGTAGCCGGCGAGCAGACCCAGGGTAATGCCGATGAAGACGGTCATGACGCTGGCGAGATAGGCAATGGTCAGCGACACGCGGCCGCCGTAGATCAAGCGCAGAAACTGATCCCTCCCCAGCTGGTCGGTTCCCAGCGGATAGCCGCTTTCGCCGGGCTGCTTGAATTTGTCTGTCACGCTGACAGCGTTGACTTCGAGGTCGAGTATGCGTTCGAAGACGATGGGCATGATAACGGCAATCAAGGTGAAGACGACCAGGACGGAGACGGCGAACATGGTCAAGCGATCGCGCAATATAAATGTGAGCGCGTCGCGCCAGAAGGACCGCGACGGTCGTTGCGATACGCCCGAGGCCAACTCCGCCACTTTGGAATCGCTCGCCATCAGCTGCTTACTCCAGTCTAATGCGCGGATCAAGGACGACGTACATGATATCCGAGAGCAGCACGCCGACGATGTACATCAGAGATGCCATCACCACCGAGCCCATCACCACCGGATAATCGCGGGCGAATACGGCATCAATGATGAGCTTGCCCATACCGGGCCAGGCGAAAACCTGCTCGATGATGACGGCGCCGGCCAAGACCGTGCCGATGGCCGGGCCCAGAAAGGTCGCCACCGGCAGCAAACCGTTACGCAGCGCGTGACGCACCCAGATAACCTTGTCATTCAGGCCCTTGGCATAGGCCGTGCGCACATAATCTTGCTGCATGACCTCCAGGATTTGCGTGCGCGTAAAGCGCGAGAGGAAGGCGATCCAATTCAGCGATAACACGAATACGGGCAGAATCATGTGGCGCAGCGCGTCGGCCAGGTCGAAGCCACCGCGGCGCGTAATATTCTGCATGCCGCTGATTGGCAATAGATCCAGCTGCACGCCAAATACGATAATTAGCAGCAATCCCAGCCAAAACTGCGGCACAGCATTGCCCACTACGGAGATAATCCTGATGACCTGATCGACCCAGGTGCGGTGGAAAACAGCCGCCAACACCCCCAAGACAACGCCCGATATGAATCCAATGGCCAGGGCAGCCACACCGAGTCGCAATGTAGCGGGCACGCGCCGGGCGATCTGCTGCATCACTGGTCGTTTATTCTTGATCGATTTGCCCAGGTCGCCGCGCAGCAATCCATAGCGGTCGCCCGGCGTTTCGCCGACGCCGTCGCCATCGTAATCAATCAGCGTCCAGTCATTGCCGATCAACCAGTAGACGTATTGCACTAGCGGCGGCTGATCCAGGCCCAGTTGGCGGCGCATGGCGTCGTTCGCTTCCGAATTGAGGTCGGGCCCCCAGGTGATCATCGCCACCGGATCGCCCGGCGCGGACAGGATGATCAGGAAGGACAAGATCGTCACGCCAAAGAAGGTCGGGATCGCTTGCAGCAAGCGGCGCTGGAAATACCTGATCATATTCGGCAAGCCTGCAATTCCGGTACGAGCTTAGATTCTAACGTCTCACGGGTAATTCACCAAAACGATGAGTCAAGGAAAGGCGGATTGAAAGTCTGGACTACTGGATGTTAAGCATGTAAACCAAACGCAATAGTCGCGAAAAAATCATTTAATGAAATCATAGCGATCCATTAAACTGGCAGAGACCTCGGTTAACAGAGTTCCACTAGACTTCTCGATGTGTGCGCACCAACCATTGTATGCAGTCTTGTAAGCTACTAGGAGAGTATGGTTCACATGCATAAGTTACGCCTTGCATCAATTCTGCTGGTATTCGCATTCGTCCTCGCTAGCGTCTGGGCTAACGAAGGCACTCTGCCTGAGGTAGATCCGCTGGATTTCCCCGAAGGCGAAATCATCACCGCGGGCAGTTCCACGGTCTTCCCGCTGAGCGAACGCATGGCCGAGCTCTGGACGGATCTGGGCGGCGTGGCGCCGTCGATCGCCTCCATCGGTTCAGGCGCCGGCTTTGAGCGCTTCTGCGTGGAAGGTGAAACCGACATCAGCAACGCCTCCCGCGCTATCAAAGACAGCGAGCGCGAGTCCTGCGCTGAAATCGGCCGCGACCCGATTGAATTCCGCGTCGGCACCGACGCTCTGGCGGTGACCGTTTCAGCTGAGAACGATTTCGTCAGCGAAATCACCTTGGAGGAACTGGCGCTGATTTTCAGTACGGCTGATACCTGGTCGGATGTGCGCGCGGAATGGCCCGAGGAAGCGATCCAACGCTTCATACCCGGCACTGACAGCGGCACCTTCGACTACTTCGTGGAAGCGGTATTCGATGAGGATGAAGAGCCGATCCTCAGCGCCAACCCACAGCTCTCCGAGGATGACAATGTGCTGGTACAAGGCATTGCCGGCAGCCCCTACGCCGTCGGTTTCTTCGGCTATGCCTACTATATTGAGAACGAAGACGCGCTCAACATTCTCAATATCGAAGGTATCGAAGCCAACGCCGAGAGCACTGACGACGGCAGCTATCCGCTGTCTCGGCCGCTGTATATCTACAGCGACGCCGGCATAATGCTGGAGAAGCCGCAGGTGAACGCCTTCATCAACTTTTACTTGACGCAAGTCAACGAAGAAGTGATTGATGTGGGCTATTTCCCGGCTTCGGAAGACGCCCTGGCCGAAGCTCTTGACGCCTGGCGGGTTGCCAACGGTCTTGAGCCAATTGCAGGCGCCGAGGAAAACGCTGAAGAAGAGTCGTCGGAATAGCGGAGTATAGCAACACCAACCGGAAGGGTCGTTGGCTCAGTAGCCGACGACCTTTCTGAAATCGCGCGCTACAAGCTTCAATCATCCGAATACGACAAAGAACTTATGACGCACAACCCCAAATTGGCTTCCACGCGCCAACTTCTACCGAGAAAGTCGCATTCGCTCGGCTTGAAGCGTCGCGCCAAGCCCCACGAAATGGCCATCGAGACGAGTCTCTTCGCATGCGGCCTGCTTTCTATCTTCGTAACGATTGGCATCATCCTAGTATTGGGCAACGAATCAATATCGTTCTTCACCCGCGATCAGTGGGTCAATTCCAATCGCGCCATATTGGCCGATATCGGTGAAGACGACACCGTCATCACCGTGGAATCGGGCCAAGCGTTAGAGGCGCTGGAGCCGGGCAGCGCCATCCGCATTGGCCAAGAGGTGATGGAGGTCGTCGATTTTCACCACAATCGCATCAATATCGACGTGCTCGGCACGGGCGGTGGCTTCAAGCGCTTTTGCGCGGCCGAGTCGCAATTGACGCAAACTGGCGAAGAGCGCCCGCATATTGTGTCCGCCAGTCGACCGGCTACCCCGTCGGAAGTCGATGACTGCGCCGCCGTCGGCATCTCGCCGATTCCCTTTCGCGTCGGAACCGATGCACTGGCCATCGTCGTCAGCAGCGACAATGACTTTGTCCGTGAGCTATCCACCTCAGAATTGCGGCGAGTTTTTGGCGCGGCGGAAACCTGGAAGGATGTGCGGGCCGAGTGGCCGGACGAGCCCATCGACCTTGTCATTCCCGGCCATGACAGCGGCACCTTCGATTTCTTCGTGGATGAAGTATTCAACGGCGACCCGTCCGCCGTATTGGCCCGGGACCCGATTATGTCGGAGAACGACAATCAGCTGGTCGGCGCCGTTACGCGCAATCCCTATAGCATCGGCTTTTTCGGATTCGCCTACTATTTGGACAACCGTGACGACCTCCATCTGCTGGCGCTGGAGGGCGTGACCCCCGCTACTGAATCAGCGCGCCAGGGCGCTTACGCGCTTTCTCGCCCGCTATTTATCTATAGCGATGCCGGCATCATGCGCGACCATCCGCAGGCAGCGCAATTCGTCAGCTATTATCTGCAGCATGTGAACGACATCATCACCGATGTCGGCTACTATCCAGCTTCGGCCGAAACCTTGGCGGAGGCGCGCCACACCTGGATGCGCGCCACGGGCGCAAGTGAGCTCAATCCCGCCGAGCTGTCCGGCGAAATCATCACAGCGGGCAGCTCAACAGTCTCTCCGCTGACGCAGCGCATCGCTGGCGCCTTCGTCGAGGATGGCTTCTTGCCCCGCCTCGCAGTCAAGCGCGGCATCCGCGGCCAAAACACGATCGCGCCGCATAGCGCCGGCCTGGCGCTGGAATACAATGACCGGCCCACAGTTGTCGAATTCTTCAGCAACACCAACTGGATTCCGGCCATCGGCGAGTTTGGCGTCTTGCCGCTCATCAACGCCACCTTGATGACCAGCACGATCGCTATGCTGGTGGCGCTGCCCCTGGGTATCGCCGCCGCCATCTACCTCAGCGAATACGCCTCCGATCGTGTTCGCAAGACGCTGAAACCGATATTGGAGATTCTGGCCGGCATCCCGACGGTCGTTTACGGCTACTTCGCGCTGACATTCATGACGCCGCTGCTGCGCGCCGTCTTCGGCGTCGATGTGGTCAATATCTACAACACCGGCTCGGCTGGCATCGTGGTCGGCATTCTGATCATCCCGCTGGTCAGCTCGATGAGCGAAGACGCCTTGTATGCCGTGCCCAACGCGCTGCGGGAAGCCTCCTATGGCCTGGGGGCGACCAAGCTGGAGACAGTAATCAAGGTCGTGATTCCGGCAGCGCTCTCGGGCATCCTGGCGGCTTTTATCTTGGCGGCATCGCGGGCCATCGGCGAGACCATGATCGTCGCCATCGCGGCCGGCGCCGGGCCCAATCTGAGCTTCAGCCCCTTCGACTCCGCAGAGACCATGACGGGCCATATCGCCCGAATCAGCGGCGGCGATCTCAGCTACGATTCCATCGACTACAACAGCATCTTCGCCATAGGCTTGACGCTCTTCGTGATGACCTTCGTTCTCAACGTACTCAGCCGCTTCATAATCACGCGCTTCCGGGAGGCCTACTAATGGAGCCCGGCAGCAGCAAACATTATATGCCTGGGGAGAAAGAATTTTTCCGGCGTCTGGAAGTGCGGCATCGGCGCGGAAGACTCGGCCGGCTCTTCAACTACTTGTCCATTGGCGTCGCCGGTTTGGCCTTGGTGGCGCTATTCTTAAACGTCGCCAATCAGGCATTTGGCACGATCGGCGTGGTTAATACCATCGACCCGGAGACCCTAACCGGCGGTCGCTCGCTGGACGAATTAAGCAAAGACGAGCTGGCGCTTATTCTGGCTGACAATGTCGGTGGGAAGCTGCGTGTGCTAATCCGCGATACGATCAGCCAGGTCGACGCTACGCAGTTCACCAAGGTCAGCGTGGCCGAGATCCTTGCGGATCCACATGTTGACCCCGCAATTGCCGGCGAACTATTAAAGAATATCAGCCCGGAGCAACAAGCGGCGCTGCTGGCCGATTATGCCGACCACAGTACGCTGCGCAATCTGGTGCTTGAAGAAGTAGTCGAGCAGCAAGTGATCGCCAGCTTCCCGCTTGCCGAGGCGATTTTCAGCTTCGATTCAGTCAAAGCGGATATCGAAGGCCCCATCCTCAATGCCTACAAAAAGCGGGCCCGCCACGACGATGCCAGGGTCGAGATCATTCGTTTCTACAGCTGGCTGGATAGCGACTTTCTGACGACGCCTATGTCCAGCACCCCGGCCCTGGCCGGCGTTCGCACAGCGCTGGTCGGTTCGCTGGGTCTGATGGCTGTGGTGGTGCTAGCGGCACTTCCGATCGGCGTGGGCGCGGCCATCTACCTAGAGGAGTACGCGCAGCACGGCGTCGTCAACCGCCTGATCGAAACCAACGTGCGCAATCTGGCCGGGGTGCCATCGATCATATATGGCATGCTGGGTCTGGCGATATTTGTGCGCGCGCTGGCGCCCTTCACCAGCGGCTTGATCTTCCACAGCAACTTTGACGCGCCGACCGTGGAAACCGCGATTGAGCGGATCGCGCCAATATTTGACGGCGCCGTTGGATTCGGAGACGGCGTCATCAGCAGCCAGTCCACAATCGTCGACGCGCCGACCGTGGAGCGCATCGTCAGTACATTCCTGCACTTTGGCACGCCGAGCCTGACCATGCACGGCAACTCCAGCGTTCACGACATGTCGAACTCATTAGCAGCCGCGCTGGATATCGCTGTAGATACAGTTGAAGCGCGCGGCGACGACGATCGCGCCATCGAACGACGCGGCAACTACTACCGTTTCGATCTGCCGGCAGCGGCGCCAATCAGCAGCGAAACATACACCCAGCTGATGGCTAGCCTCTTGAGAATCAACAGTTTCTCGCCCAACGGCCGTACGCTGATCAGCGCCGGCTTGACCCTGGTTCTCTTGATTCTGCCCATCATCATTATCAACGCGCAGGAAGCCATCCGCGCCGTGCCCTTCGCCATTCGCGAGGCGTCTTTTGGCTTGGGCGCCACGCGCTGGCAGACCATCTGGAAGCAAGTGCTGCCCGCCGCCCTGCCCGGCATCATGACCGGCACGATCTTGTCCGTCTCGCGCGCTGTCGGGGAGACGGCGCCGCTGATTGTCGTGGGCGCGGCAACCTTCCTGGTGACCGACCCAAAGAGTCCCTTCTCGCAATTCACCGCCCTGCCCATCCAGATTTACCAGTGGACGGCGCGCCCGCAGGGCCAATTCGCTGATATCGCCGCGGCCGCCATCATCGTGCTGCTGGCGCTGATGCTGACGCTGAACGCCGCCGCTATCGTCCTGCGTAATCGCTATTCCATAAGGTTCTAGCTATGGCAGTACAAATGAAAGAGCGTAGGGATACCAGGCTGGTGATCGAGTTGCGAGACTCCAGCTTCTACTACGGCAGCTTTCGCGCGGTGGCGAATGTCTCCCTGCCGATACATCAGAACAGAATCACCGCCTTCATCGGTCCCTCCGGCTGTGGCAAGAGCACCGTGCTGCGCGGCATTAACCGCATGCTCGACCTGACGCCGGGCGCGCGCGTCGAGGGCGAAATCATCTATCGCGACCAGAACCTTTATGATGCCTACGTGGACCCGGTGGAGGTGCGCCGGCGCATCGGCATGGTCTTCCAAAAGCCGAATCCTTTTCCCAAGAGCATTTACAACAACGTCGCTTACGGCCCGCGCCTGCTTGGCGTCAAAAAGAAAGCCATCCTGGACGAAATCGTCGAGAACAGTTTGCGCGGCGCCTCGCTCTGGGATGAAGTCAGCGGCGACCTGAACAAGTCCGGCCTGGCGCTATCAGGCGGGCAGCAGCAGCGGCTCTGCATCGCGCGCGCCATCGCTGTGGAGCCAGATGTAATCTTGATGGATGAGCCCTGTTCCGCGCTCGACCCGATCGCGACGCAGCGCATTGAAGACTTGATGAGGGACCTGCGCAAGGACTACACCATTGTCATCGTGACGCACAATATGCAGCAGGCTCAGCGCGTCTCGGACTCGACCGCCTTCTTCAACATCCGCAAGACAATGGACGATGGTTACGAAATCCGCTGGGGAGAGCTGGTCGAGCACGACGACACCGAAAAGGTCTTCGGCAGCCCGGCCCAGCAGGAGACGGCGGACTATATAGCCGGGCGCTTTGGTTAACTTTCACACTACGAAAAAGCGGGCGACCGGATAGCTCGCCCCTACAAATCCTGACTTGGCGGAGGTTTTCGCTACTCCGCCTCATCCAGCGCCGCTTGCTGCTCGGCGATCATCTCATCCGTGCATTGCAGGCTTTGCAGATACGCTCGATCGGCCGCCATGTTTTCAGGCGACTTCCTCCCGTCGATCAGCATCTGACTGATCATCTCGGCCGCCTGCTGCTGCTCGCCCGGCTGAGACGCCATGGCGCTTAAATCCACATCCCGCAAATAGGCCGCCGCCATTTGTTTGATTTGGTCGGTCGCGCCCATTGAATCCAGCAGGCGCAGCAGGCCCAGCGGTGACATAACGGACGCGCCATCCTGGACAACCATTTCCGCCATTTCTCGCAACTCAGGCGCAATCTCGATGCCCAAGGTATCGGCGATATCCAGATTGACGCCTACCGAAAGCCCGCTATGGCTGTCGATTGCCGTGGCTTCAATATCGAGATCGCCATTCAAATAGGCGGCCAGCATCAGGCCGGTGGAGATGCCTTGCGTATAGAAGTTGTAGAAACCCGCGCCAACCGTCGCGCCGGCCAGGATTGAGCCCGGATGGGGGTGGAAGACGGGTATTTGGTTCTCAGTCGCGACGGTTGCAATGATTGGCAGTCCGACCGCGGCCGTGTAATCAAATGGCACAATAATTGCCTCGACGCCATTGTTAGCCAGGCTTTGCACTGCGCTGCGCAAATCGCTAACGCTTGTTACCGCTGCGCTTTCTACTTCCAAGCCCAGGGATTCGCCAATTGCGGCGAGCCTCTCCGCGCCGTAGATGCCGCTCGCGTCATCCGATGAGAAGACCAAGCCAATCCGTTTCATCGCCGGCTTCTGCAGCAGGAAAATCCGCAAAACGTCTTCATACGGCGGTACGGATTCCGAACCAGTGACATGAGCAGGCTTGATGCAGGGGGCGTCGGCCAGCCCGGCGTGATAGGGACTGTAGACTGCGGAGAACAGAACCGGCGTGGGCTCGTCTTGGTCAAGCGTGGTGTTCACGGCGATTTGAGTGACCGGTGTGGATAAGGTAAGCAGAATATCGGCGCCGCGGTCCAGAGCATTATCGACGATAAAGTTGACATTGGTGAGATCGTAACTGGCATCCGCCCATAATATGTTGATCTTCTCGCCTTCAATATCCTGTCGATCGCTAAGAAGCGCGTGTTCTTCAGCGGTCACCCATTCATAGACAAGCAGCGTATCAATTACAGCGGTTTCCAGGCTGGCATCAGACAGAGATACGCCGTACCTCAGGATAGCGACGGTTGGATTGTCATCATTCTGCGCCCATGTGATTGGCGCGGCCAGCAGGCAAAGCAAAAGCGAAATCGTTATCAGTTGACGCATCAGAAATCTCCTCGCGCATTTGACCGGTCGTTATCCCAGCGAAATACTCCTCGCAAATGCGGTAGGCTGACGAGCCTCGTCAGCCTCGCCCTCGCTAAGCTGCGGCGTTCCGCTTCCTAGGCGCCTATTCGCCGGCCGCATCCAGCGCCGCTTGCTGCTCGGCGATCATCTCATCCGTGCAGGTCAGCTGCGCCAGATATTCCGTATCGGCTTCCTGCCGGTCCTCCTGCGGAATTACCACGCCACGCCGCCTGATCGCTTGCATGACGCGCCGGGAAACGCGTACGGGAGAGCCGCCTTCTAAAACGACGTCAGCCTCGTTCATCAGATCACTGGATACTTCGACGCCTTGCAGGCTCGCCGAATCAAGATTGATGCCCAAGCCTTGGTCCGATGCGATATAAATGCCCGTGGCCGCAATGTCGATATCGCCGTTCAAGTGCGCGGCGAGCTTGATGCCCACTCTGACGCCATTTTCATAGAAGCTCGAGTAGCCTGCGCCGATGGTCGCGCCGTAATAAATTGAGCCCATGCTGGGATGGAATACCGGCACGCCGTTTTCGTTGGCGATGGTCACAATGATGGGTAAGCCTTGCGTCGTGAGGCTGTCGATAGGCAGTACAATGGCGTCCGCGCCTTTCTGCACCAGGCTATCGGCCGCGGACCGCAAATCCGAGAGCGTATTGACACCGGCAGTGACAACGGATATGGCCATTTCGCCGGCCAAATCGGCGATGCGGTCGACGCCGTACACGCCGCTTGCCGCCGCCGTATCGTAAATGGTCCCGATGACGTTTAGGGCTGGATCCTGCTTCAAGAGAGCGTCAAAGACATATTCGTAGGAGGTCTGAATTTCGGAGCCCGTGACGTGCGCGGGCTTGATGCAAGACGAGTCAGCGATACCCGCCAGATAGGGATTGTGTACCGAGGTAAACAGAACCGCCGGCGGGTCGTCCATTCCCAGCGTCGTATTGACTGCCACCAATGTGACGGGCGTTCCCAGGGTTACCAAAACATCCGCCCCTTGGTCGAGCGCGTCTTCAACCATGATGGAAATGGTCGGATAGTCGAAACCGGCGTCTCCCCATATAACATCGACGCTCTCACCCTGATGGTCGCGGCGGTCTTCGAGGATTCTGTTCTCTTCCGGCGTCAAGTAACCGTAGGATTCCAGCAGATCAAGCACCGCGCCTTCGGTGATCTCAAGCGAAGGCAGCGCGCCGAAACGCAAAATGGCGACAGTTGGCGTATGATCGATCCTGCGCCGAAACGGGCAATAACGCAAACAGCGATGTTAGAACGAGTAAGGAGAAGATATGTTTCAGCATATGAGCGCACCCCCTCAAACAGATAGATGCGTACAGCGGCGACCACATTCTATCAAAGCTGGCGACACACCTGCCTTGCCATCAGCCAAGCATTTAAGAAGTCGCCTCTATCTATCTTACTACATAAGCTAGGGACTGCTGTCCAACGCGGCCTGCTGCTCGGCAATCATCTCCGGACTACAACTGAGACCAGCGAGGAATTCCTGATCCGCCTGCATCAGATCCGGCGCCCGCCTGCCAGTGAGGAGCGTATCAAAGAGCTCTCGCGGCAGGCCCCGCTGGCTGCCCCGCATCATCGCAAAGAATATGTCCACCGGAATCGCGGAGAAGCCCGCCACCGCCATTTGCTTCACTTGCTCAGGAGCGCCGTATTGGTCAAGGGTTTGCAATATCACATTTTCCGACAGGTGAATTGCGCCATCTTCTACCACGATATCGGCCGATTCCAGCAATTCGCTGTTGATATCGACGCCGATCTCGCCGGCTGTATCAAGGTTGACGCCCAAACTGAAGCTGGTGAAGCGGTCGATGCTGGTGCTGGCCGGGTCAAGCTCGCCTTGCAGCAGGGACACGAGCATTAGCCCGGCTCTGATGCCCTGGGCGTAGAACTCATAGAAGCCCGCGCTCACGGTGACGCCGTAATAGACGCCGCCAGAATTCGCCATGAATGTCGGTACTTGATTGTCAATAGCCGAGGCGACAATTATAGGCAAGCCACTGTCGACGATGTGGTCGATCGGCAGCACGAGAGCCTCGACGTCGCGGTTGAACAGACCTTGCGCTGCGGCCCGCAGGTCGCTCACCGTGGTGACTGCGGCGACTTCAACTTCTATCCCAAGCGATTCGCCAATCGCGATAATCTCGTCCGCGCCGGCGGCGCCACTGGCGTCATTGCTGGAAAAGATGGTACCTATACGCTGCATATCCGGATTCTGCGTCAGGAAAACTTCAAAGGCCTCTGCATAAGGCGGCACAGCGTATGATCCGGTAACATGCGCGGGCTTGATGCAAGAATCCTGGGCGATGCCGCTCCGGTAAGGGGTGTAGACATAGGTGAATATGACTGGCGTAGGCGCCTCTTGGCCGAGGGTCGCGTTTACGGCAATCTGCGTCACTGGCGTGGAAATCGTAAAGAGCGCGTCTGCGCCGCTATCCAGCGCGCTTTCCACCATGAGATTGGCGGTTGGCAGGTCGGAGTTGGCGCTGCCGAAGATGAGATTGATGTTTTCGCCTTCAAGATCCAACCCGCTCCTGGCGGCTTCGCGTTCGTCGAAGCTCAGCAGTCCATAAACCAGCAGGATATCAAGCAAGGCAAATTCAGCGGCCGCTTGCGGCTCGAGGTCAGCGAAGCGAAGTATCGCCACGGTCGGTTTCTCCGTCGCCTGGGCTTGGGACAGCGGGAGCACAGCTGCCATTATGACGAAAATGAAAAGGGTTCTTGTGAACATGTAATAGACACTCCCCGCAACATTTGTCACTGTTACAATGTTAGCAAATATAGTCTTATCTGGCAAGAAATTTATTCACAATGAGCCTTTGCCGGTTGCTTGCGCAGGTATCGCAGTGGAACGGGCGGTGTGGTACATTCCCGGGCCCAGTTCAACGCAAGGGCCTGCTCCACAATCGTGTCCGACGATCGCGGCAACCCGGCAAAGTTGAACCCTGTCTGCGTCTATAACCGGAGTCAAGTTTTCAATGCGCAGGAATTCCGACTGCCGAAGGTTGCGCTATCCCCGCCCCAAGCTCAATTTCGCTCGATAGCTTTTCGTATGGGATTGCCCCAAGAATTGCGTCATAATGAAGTCGACAACTGGCATGCGGAAGGAGACTGGATTGGCCGATATCAAGCGGATTGGCGTCTTGGCGCATCCCTCGCGCCCGGATACGCATCCGGTGGCGCGCGAGATTGCGGCGACTCTCTGCCAGCGCGGCATCGACAACTGGGTCCAGGCCGTCTGGGATGAAGACAGCGTGGCGCGCGATGTCGCCTGCTCCGATGTGGTGATGGCGATCGGCGGCGATGGCGCGATGCTGCGGGCTGCTCGCGTTTGCGCCGAGCATGAGGTGCCGGTGCTGGGCGTCAACATGGGCTGGCTGGGCTTCCTCACCGAGATCGAGAGGCCGGAAGATTGTGTGGCCGGGCTGGACAAGCTGCTGGCCGGCGACTACTGGATCGAGCAGCGCATGATGCTGCAAGCCACGGTGCTGGAAGACAAGCAGCGCGTGGTCGGCGCTTTCCGCGCGCTCAACGATGTTCTCATTAGCGGCAACGTATTCGGGCGCATGGTGCAGATCGCCGCCTACATCGACAAACACTGGGCGACCACCTACAACGCCGACGCGCTGATTCTGTCGACGCCCACAGGTTCGACGGCTTACGCGCTATCGACCGGCGGGCCGATTCTGCCGCCCGAATTGCGCAATATCCTGTTGGCGCCGATGGCGCCCCATCTGAGCATGGACCGCCCGATTGTGCTTTCGCGCGGGGCAGTCGTCGATATCGAGCCAACGCGTGAGAACCGACACCCGGTGGTCCTGACGGTTGACGGCAAAGTAGAGGCCGAATTAGAGGAGAATCAGCATATCTGCGTCACCTCGGCCGAGCCGGTAAGCCGATTTATTCGCCTGCGCGAACGCAACTATTTCTACCGCTCGCTGCTTGATCGCATGGAGCCGCGGATCAACCGCCACGGCCCTCGCCGCATGACCTTCGAAGAATGAGCAGTAGCTCCGGCCGCGCTGTCACCCCTCCGTGATGATTCGGGGAGGGGCCAGGGGTGGGGTAGACTTATGGAGGCCAGCATGGATGACAACATCAGCAACGCGGCGCTCGAGGGCGAGGCGCACTTCTGCGCTGTCCATCCCGAGCGCGATACCGAGTTGCGCTGCAACCGTTGTGAGCGCTATATGTGCGTCGACTGCGCCAAACGCACGCCCGTCGGCTATACCTGTCGCGAATGCGTGCGCGGCCACGAAAACAAATTCTACCAAGGCACGCTGATCGACTACGCATTGGTGGCTGCCGTCTCCGCCATTGGCGGCGCGCTCACGGTCTTTGTCACTGCCTTGGCTGGCGGCTTCCTGCTGATTGGATTCATCATCGCGCCGGCTATCGGCGGTACGACTGCCCAAATCGCGCTGCAAATCAGCGGGCGACGCCGGGGACGCCACAGCGGATACGTCTGCGCAGGCGCCTTGCTCTTGGGGGGGCTCGCTGCCTCGTTCTTCCTGACCGGGACCCTAGGCATATTCACGCTGATTTTCCTGGCGCTGGCGGCTTCCGCGGCCTTTGCGCGCTTCAAGATGACTATCTAAGCTCGTCTGATCAACTATGCTCGAAGAACTTCGCATCCAGAATTTCGCGGTGATCGACCGGCTCGAGCTGCAGTTCGGCGCTGGCTTCAACGTCATCACCGGCGAGACGGGCGCGGGCAAATCGATCCTGATTGACGCCGTGGAACTACTGCTCGGCGGGCGCGCCGACACGGCCGTCGTGCGGGCCGGCAGCGACCGCAGCCGCATCGAAGGCGTCATCAAGCTGGACGCGCGCGCTCGGCTGGGCGTGATGGCGGTGTTGGAGCGCGAAGACCTGCTCGACGCCGACGACCCCGATTACCTCACGCTCATGCGCGAGGTCCGGCTGCGCGGACGCTCCTCAGCGCGCATCAACGGCATTGCCGTGCGCAGCGAAATCCTCAGCGAAGTGGGTCGCGAGCTTTTCGACATCCACGGCCAAAGCCAGCACCTGTCGCTTTTTCGACCTCGCCATCACATCGACTTGCTGGACCGCTTCGCCGATCTGCTTGATGTACGCGCTGGACTAGCGCAAATGGTGGGCGAGCTGACGGTCGTACACGCGGAAATGCGCCGACTGCGCGATGACGAAGCAGCGCTGCGCCGCCGCGCCGACCTGCTGCGGCACGAGTTGGAGGAGATCCGCGCCGCGGAACTGGACCCGGCCGAAGAAGACAAGCTGTCGGCCGAGCGCAATCGTTTGGCGAACAGCGAGCAACTGGCGACCCTGGCGGCCGAAGCGGCGCGCCTGCTCAATGGCGACGAGGGCGCTCAGTCCGCCCCGGCCGTCGATGGCCTGATGGGCGTGGCGGCTGCGCTGGCGAAATTAGCGCAGATCGATCCGGCCATGGCCGAAGACTACGCCACCGCCGAAGGGATGGCGCAGCAAGCGCAAGAGCTCGCTCTGACACTCAGCCGCTACGCCAGCGATGTCGAATTTGACCCCTATCGCCTGGATGAATTGGAAGAGCGCCTGGAGCTGATCACGTCGCTGAAGCGCCGCTTTCGCGCCGATAGCATAGCCGAGTTGCTGACGTACGCGGATCGCGCGACGGCGGAATTAGCCGGCATCGACGAAAGCGATGAACGGCTGGCCGAGCTCAGCCGCCGCGCGGACGAGCTCTTGCGCCAGATCGGCGATATCAGCGCGCGCTTGAGCCGGGCGCGGGCGGAAGCGGGCGGGGCGCTCAGCCAGCAGGTGGTGCGCGAGCTGGGCGATCTGCGCATGGAACGGGCGCGCTTTGAAGTCTCGCTGCAGCAAGCGGAGCACCCAGCCGGCTGTATCGTCGGCGAACGGCGTTATAAATTCGACGCCAAAGGCATGGACGATGTGGAGTTCATGCTGAGCGCCAATCCGGGCCAGCCGCTGCGCCCCTTGGCCAAGGTGGCCTCCGGCGGCGAGGCGGCGCGAATCATGCTGGCCCTCAAGCGCGTGCTGACGGCGGCCGATCAGACGCCAATTCTGATATTCGACGAGGTTGATCAAGGCATCGGCGGGCGCATCGGCGCGGTAGTGGGCGAGAAGCTCTGGTCGCTCACGGGCGAGCATCAAGTGCTCTGCGTCACTCACCTGCCGCAGCTGGCCAGCTTCGCCGATGTGCATTTTCAGGTGCAGAAGGCGCTGGACGACGCGCGGGCGGCGACGCGAATCCGCACGCTGGTTGATGAGGGCGAGCGCGTGGCCGAGCTGGCGGCGATGCTGGGCGCTGCTGGCGACGCCGGGATGCAGTCTGCGCGGGAGATTCTGGCGGCTGCGCGGACGCGGAAGAGACTAGCGTAGGGGCGAGCCGGTGGGTCGCCCGCGTTTAGTATATGGCTGTGATAGAATTGGCGGAATATTGGAGGACACCGGAGGGCATTACGAATGGAAATGCAGAATCTCGACTACATTTTGAACCAGATTGATAACGGTGTTTTGGCACTTCCAAGATTTCAGCGCGGCTATGTTTGGAGACGATCGGATGTAAGCGAATTGATGCTCTCACTGTATAAGGGTTATCCCGTCGGCCACTTTCTGGTTTGGGACACACACGCAACTGGGGAAATGATTCGCGGTGACAATCAGCAGGCGGCAGGAATGCAAAGACTGCTTCTCGACGGACAGCAACGTGTTACTTCCCTCTACGGCATTATTCGTGGCGAGAAGCCCAAGTTTTCTGATGGAGACGAGAAAGCGTTCAAGGACCTTTGGTTTAATGTGGAGGAAGAATTATTCGAGTTCAAATCTTCAAAAATGACGAACGACCCTCTTTGGATATCTGTGACTGAACTGATGCAGGCAAAGATGGGTGAACATGCCTTCTTAGATGGTTTCGCAGCCGAAAAGCGACAGGAATATGGTTGGAGGCTGGCGATTATCACGAAACTCAAGGGCAGACAGTTCTTCGTCGAGACCGTAACCAGCGCCGACAAAACTCTTGATGATGTAGTTGACATCTTCAACCGTGTCAACAGTGGTGGCACTAAGCTGACCGACGGCGATTTGGCGCTAGCCAAGATCAGCGCAAATTACCCGGATGCGCGTGAAGAATTACAAAAGCGCCTGACTAAATGGCAGGGGTACGGCTACTGGTTCAGCATGGATTGGTTGCTGCGCTGCGTGAATGCGATTGTGAAGGGGCAATCCAAGTTTCAGTTTATCGCCGACGTTAGTGCTGAGGAGTTTCAAGCTGGGCTATCGCAAGCCGAGAAACATATCGACTATGTATTGACTCTAATCCGGACTCGATTGGGTCTTGTCGACTCATCTGTATTGCGAAGCCATAATTCGTTTCCAGCCATGATTCGATTCTTGGCGAAAGAACAGGCATTTCCATCGGACAAAATGCTGGACAAGCTTTTGTATTGGTATATCGCCACTCTGATGTGGGGATTCTATTCTACTTCTATTGAATCCAGAGTTCGTCAAACCCTTACCGATGTAGACGACAATGATGATGCAGTTGGAGCGCTAATTGAACGCCTTGAAGCTATAGGCATCAACTTGCGCGCCTCTCCACAGGTCTTTGACGCCGCCGAGGCGCGCAGTCGCATATTCCCGATTCTTTATATGCTAACGCGTGTAAACGATGTACCCGATTTTTGTTCGGGCCTACCGCTAAGCAAAAGCAATCCAGGCTTGATGGGTGACTTAGAGAGGCATCATATCTTCCCAAGCGCGTTTCTCAGAGACAACGGCTATCCCAATAGGTATCAAAGAAATGCCCTAGCCAACTTCACTTGGCTAACTAATCCATGCAACAAAGAAATCGGAGCAACGCCACCCGCAGAGTATTTCCCCCGTTACGAATCTAAGCACCCCGGCGTTTTGGCAGCGCACTGGATTCCGATGGACGAGAGCTTGTGGCAAGTCGAAAACTACATGGAATTCCTCGCCGAACGGCGGAAACTGCTTGCAAAGGCCGCTAACGATTTCCTAGATAAGCTACTACTCGGCGCAATCGACAAACCAGCTCAGTCGAAATTGCCAATTGCCCCAACTGATCGCACACGGCCAATTAGCATTGATAGCGATGAAGAAGAAGCCGTACTGAAAGAAGTAATGCATTGGATGGAATCGCGAGAACTGCCTAGAGGCGAATTTGGCAAAGAATTGGTCGGCTCCGACGGCAACCTCGTTGCTACCCTGGACTTGGCTTGGCCCGAAGGCATTCAAAGGGAACTCAGCGAGAAAGTCGCTCTTCTGATTGACGAAGAAGCGGACACAATCCTGACTGCTTCCCAATTTGGATATCGTTGCTACTCTTCAATAGAGGACTTCAAACAATATGTCCTGCACGAAATTCAATACGCATAACCCCCATGTAAGATTCCCAGCCAGCCGCTCGTCAATTAGCTGTAAGACAAGCAGCAGGAGACCACGCCATGTCCAACCCACACGATGGCGACCAACTGGAGAGACTATTCGATTTCATCGAAAACGCGCCCGCCGACGAAGCGCTGATCAAGATGGACTGCAACGACTGCTGCGAAAAAATCACGCAGTTGGCGGAGCAAGTGGCCAATGGCGCGGATCTGAACGAGATCTGGCCCGAAATGCAGAAGTTCATGAATTACTGGGGCGATTGCCGCGAGGAATTTGAAGCCTTAGTGGCGGTCATTCAGCAAGAGCGCGCGCATGAAAATTTCGACTTTGCCGATTTGGAAAAACCCTCTCTTTCCTAGCTTTACATTGAAACCATTTAGCGGCAATACAAGACGAGGCAACAGATGAAGAAGGAACGTGTAGTCATTATCGGATCGGGACCGGCAGGCTTGACCGCCGCCCTCTATACCGCCCGCGCGCAGCTGGCGCCGGTTGTCATCGCTGGGGCTCAGCTGGGCGGCCAGGTGGCCATCACCCACGAAATCGAGAATTATCCCGGCTTTCCCGACGGCTTGAGCGGTCCCGAATTGGTCGAGCGTATGAAGCAACATGCCGAGAACTTCGGCGCCAAGGTGGAATTCGATCTGGTGGAGAGCGTCGACTTCAGCGGCGGCTCGCCATTCCACGTAAAAACCATGGGCGAAGAATACCTGGCCGATTCGGTGATCGTCACCATCGGCGCTGATCCGCGCAAGCTGGGCGTTCCCGGCGAAGAAGAGTATATCGGCGCAGGCGTCAGTTACTGCGGCACTTGCGACGGTTTCTTTTTCCGCGGCAAGGATATTGTGGTGGTCGGCGGCGGCGATTCCGCGCTTGAGGAAGGCATCTTCCTGACGCGCTTCGCCACCAGCGTCAACATCATCCATCGTCGCGATGAATTGCGAGCCGGCGTGCAATTGCAGCAGCGCGCCTTCAATAACGAGAAGATCAGCTTCACCTGGAACTCGGTGGTGGAAGAGATCATCGGCGGCGATGGCGGGGGCGTCAGCGCCGTGCGCTTGAAGAATCGCGTCACAGGCGAAGAGACTGTCGAGCCAACCGAAGGCGTCTTCATCTTCATCGGCCACGATCCCAACAACGCCGTCTTTGGTGATCAGATCGCCCTGAACGAGAACGGCTACATCATCACCGACCAGCGCTACCGCACCAATGTCGAGGGCGTTTTCGCCGCTGGCGAGATCCAGGACGAGATTTGGCGGCAGGTCGCCACTTCCGTTGGCCAAGGCACTTCGGCGGCCATGGCTGCCATACAGTGGCTCGAAGCCAACGAAGAGACCCTGCAAGAGCTGGATGCGGCGCCCGTCGCCAGCTGAAAGGCGCAAGTTGAGTCAGTCGCTCGGCGTTGTAGTATTGTCGCGTGTATTCAATATGCCAAGTTCCCGCTCAACAATTAGCAACACGTAGGAGCGACACGGCGTGTCGCCCCTAAATTTCGCCTACATGGTTTGGGCAATATACAAACTCGCGTAGGCACTTGACGTCAATCGCCCCTACCGATCAGAGTCCAAAGAAAACTAATTGATGCGATTGTCATGCATTCATGCCCGTTCGCGGCTGGAGTCTGTCAGGGAATTGTGTATACTAATGCGGTTGCTATAGGATGGCTGTCGCGCGATGCAGACTTGAGCTTGACTGACCTCCGCGGCGATCACTTGTATATCAAGAAAGGTTCATCGTGCGTCTACTATTGCTAATGCTCTTTGCAGCGCTCTTGCTGACAAGCTGCGCCTCACAGGCGACCTTTGGCGATGCCATTACCCAGGGCGAGCCGACTGCTATTCCAACCCCCGTTGTGCCCACCAAGCCCGTCTACCAGGTGGAGCGCGGCAAGATCGTCTATGAGCGCCGTTTCTTCGGGCGGATCGCGCCCGTCGTCACCGAAGAATTCGGTTTCGGAATCGACGGCCGTGTGCTGGAGACCTTTGTTGACGCCGGCGTCGATGTCGTCGAAGGCGAAGTCCTGGCGCAACTCAATACGGCTGCACTGGAGCATCAACTGCTGGCGGCGGAAGAGGAGCTGGCCATCGCCACGTCGATCTTCGAGAGCGCCGACAATCAGGTGCGCTTCGACAGTCGGCGCGCCGCGCTCAACTTGCGGATGGCGCAACTGCAACTAGACCACGCCATTGCCAACGCCGCTGACCCGCCGACCGGCGATAATGAACTGAACATCAGCCTGCTCACGATTCAGCGCGATTTGGTGCAAGTGGCTATCGACGAGCTGTCGGACGGCGTCGACCCGCAGTTGCGCTTCGACGTGACGCGGGCGCAGAAAAACGTCGACGAAATCAAGGCCACCATCGCCAACGCATCGCTGGTGTCGCCGATGAGCGGCCGCCTGGTTTATTTCACGCCCGATCCCGGCGATCCGGTGATCGCCTTTGAGCCCATTGCCGTCGTGGCCGATTTGAGCGTCTTGGAAATCACCGACGAAATGAACGCCGAGGACTTGACCGAGCTAGCGGAAGGTATGCCACTGACGATCAAACGCGCCAGCCTGCCTGGCAATGTCTACAGCGGCGCCATCGCCAGTTTGCCGGCGCCCTATGGTTTGGCTACCGACGGCTACGTGCATGTGGCCTTTGATGAGCAACCGCCAGCCGACGAATTCAAAGTCGGCGACCGCATGAACTTCACCGTGCTGATCGAAGAACGCGATGACGTGCTCTGGCTGCCCTCGTCGGCCATCCGTCAATTCAGCGGACGCAACTTCATCGTGGTGCAGAACGAAGGCGTGCAGCAGCGCGTGGATGTGCGTCTGGGACTGGAAGGCGACGGGCGCGTCGAAATCCTTGAAGGCGCCGAAGAGAATCAAACGGTCATCGGCCCATGAAACGGAGCGCCCTGCGAACCCGCGCCATCTTCGCCGTCGCGGTCAAGAGATTGCTGGCGCAGCCGCTGCTTTCCCTGGCCACGCTAGTTGGCCTGACCGTCGCCGTCGCCCTCGTGCTCACCATCCCCATCTATTCGGAGTCGGTCGCCTTTCGCGTGCTGACCGAGCGGCTGACCGAAGGTCCCGACCGCATCAACCGCCCGCCCTTCTCGTTCCTTTTCAGCTATATCGGCTCCTGGAACGAGCCGGTGAATTTGGAAGCCACCGAAGAGCTTGACAAGTATCTGCGGGAAAAAGGCGGCGACGAACTCGGCCTGGAGCGCACACTGATTGTGCGCCATTTGGAGACGCAGAATCTGCGCCTGTATCCATCCGGCGAGACCAATTATCGCGATGAAAGCCGCTCCATAGACTACGTGAGCTTTGGCACAACGGAGAACATTGAAGCGCAAGTTGAGGTGGTCGAAGGCAGCCTGCCTGCGCCAGCCGAGCCGGTGGCCGACAGCATCATCGACGTGATGATTCACGAAGATTTCGCCTCCGAATACGGCATGCAGGCGGGCGAGTTCTACTCCGGTTACAATTGGCGGCTGGACGCGAGCGACCCGATGCAGATCACAACCATTCGCATCGCCGGCGTCTGGCGCCCCCGCGACGAAGAATCGGAATACTGGTTCTACCGCCCCAATGTCTTTGAAGACATCTTGCTGGTCAGCGAGGAAACCTTCCGCACGCGCCTGGCGCCTTTCACCGAGTCGGAGGTCAATCTAGCGGTTTGGTATCTCGTCACCGATGGCAGCAATGTCAATACCAGCCGCGTCGACGAGCTGATCCGCCGCCACAACGACACCGAGAAAATCGCCGATCAATACTTGCCGGGCACCTACATTCAAGCCTCGCCGGTTGAGGAGTTGCAGCCCTATCGCCGGGTCGTCGTCGTTCTGACGTTGACGCTCACGGTGTTCAGCATTCCCATCGTCGCCCTGCTGATCGTCTTTCTGATCATGCTGGTCGGGTTGGTGGTTGATGGGCAGCGCAACGAGACGGCCGTATTGCGCAGCCGCGGCGCTTCGGCCTTCCAAGTGGTCGGTTTAACCACGGTGGAAGGCGCCATCATGGGTGTGATAGCGCTGGTCGTCGGCGGCTTGCTAGCGCTGGCTTTTACCCAGCTCATCGGCACCACCCGCAGCTTCATGGATTTCCGCTGGGGGCATCCCTTCATCGTTTCCGTGCCGCCCACCATCGGCTCAACTGTTGTCCTGGCGCTAGTCTTCACCATTTTTATCCGCGTCGTGCCCACTATCAGCGCCGCCCGCCACACCATCATCAGCTACAAAATGGATAAATCGCGCTTGCTTGAGAAGCCTCTATGGCAGAAGCTGGGCGTGGACATCCTGCTGCTGGCGCTGATCGGTTATTTCTATTACCAAATCGTGCAGCAGGGCGCCCTGATTGATGTCGAAGGCGGCGCGCGCAATATTGAAGACGCCTACGACCAGCCCTTCGTCTTTCTGCTGCCGCCGCTGACGATCTTCGCGTTGACCCTGTTCATCTTGCGTTTTCTGCCGCCGGTTCTGCGGGCCCTGGCCTGGCTGATACAGTGGACCAATAATGTCGGCTTGCTGATCGTTACGCGGCAGCTTGAGCGCGCGCCCGGCGCCTACTATCTGCCGCTGATCCTGCTGATCTGCACCATCAGCCTGGGCATCTATACGTCCTCATTCGCCCGCACCATCGACCGCTACCTGTACGAACAGCAGTTTTATCGCGTGTCGGCGGATGTATCTATTCGCGTATTCAGCCAAAATCCAAGCGCCATTCCCGGCGGAGGCGGCGGAAACGAGGCGCCGCCCGCCTATATGCACATCTCCGAATTCACCTCGATGCCGCATGTAGAAGGCGCCACGCGCATCGGCGAGTACACGGCCAAAGCGCGCTTGACATCCGGCAGCGTCGAGGGGCGTTTCGTCGGCATCGACCGGGCGGACTTGGGTCCGGTCATTTTCTGGCGGCCCGACTTCGCGCCGATTAGACTGGGTTACCTGACGAATGCGCTGGCGCTGCAACAGGACGCGGTAGTCGTCTCGCGCCAATTCATGGAAGAACGAGCGCTGGACATCGGCGACCTGTTGGAAGTGGATGTGCGCAGCGCTGGCGAGGTATACAAGATCAACTTGCAGATCGTTGGCGCGCTGGATTACTTCCCGCGCTGGTATCCCGACGATGACGGCGCCCTCTTCGTGGGCAATCTCGACTATCTCTTCGAGCAAGCGCAGCTGGAGCTGGCGCATCGTGTTATCGCCCGTATCGGCCCGGATTTCGACGAGCGCCAATTCACCCGCGGCTTGTTTGATCGCGGCGCCGCCGGCGTCTTGCTGGAAGAGCCGGGAACCAGAATCGACCGCGAGCAGTCGCGGCCCGAGCGTCAGGGTCTGTTTGGCCTGCTCTCCATCGGCTTTCTTACGTCGTCGATCGCCACCATGATCGGCTTCCTGCTCTATACCGTATTCTCCTATCGGCGGCGCTATGTAGAGCTGGGCATCCTGCGGGCCATTGGCTTGTCGCAGCGCTCGATGATCTTGTCCGTAGCCTGGGAACTGGGCCTCTTGATTGTAATGGGCTTGGCGATTGGCTTGGGCATCGGCGTGCTGGTCAGCTTGCTCTACATACCCTTCATGCAATTTGTCAGCAGCCTGGAGGGCACGGTGCCTCCTTACGTTGTGACCATGGCATGGAGCGAAATCGCGCAAATCGTGGCGCTCTTCCTGGCCACCTTCGCGCTGATTATGCTGATACTGCTCGTGATCCTGCGCCGCATGCGCATCTTCCAGGCGGTCAAGCTTGGCGAGACGATCTGATTCCCATCCATCCCCTCCAAACAACCTCCTAAAAACAAAAAGGGGCCAGCCAGCGACTGACCCCTTCTAGACTTCTTCGTAGGGGCGACCCGGTGGGTCGCCCTTCTTAGAGGCGCGTTTACCCGCCGTACTGCGCGTCGTAGGCCTCTTGATAAATCTCGGCGACGCGGTTGATTCCCAAGGCTTCGAGCGTAGCCACAAAGTTGTCCCAGCCCGCGTCCAGGTCCTGGCGGCCCAGCACGAATTCGGCCGTCATCTGCGCCACGAAGTCGTTGATGGACAAGCGCAATTCGGTGACTTCGGCCGCCTGCGCGGGTGTCATCGCCAGCGGCGGAATCAGATCCCCGATATCGCGCGCGTAAGGCTCGTAGGCGACACGGGTTTCCTCAAGCAGCACAACTTCCAGGCCCCCGGCATCTTCACGCCGCACCTCGCCCAGGCGCAAGTGATTGGGGCGGTAGCTCGGACCGCGCTGCGCCCAGTGGACATTTTGCAGCGAACCGAAGGTCGACAAACGGCGCCAAATCGCTTCAAACTCGTCGCCGCCAAGCGCCGGTTCGCCCTCTTCCGCCCAACGCCATTGCCCTTCTTCGCCCTCGGCCGCTTCCCATTGCGGGATGCCGAAGACCGAGCGCAAGGTCGTCTCGCGGTCGTACAAGCCATCGCACCACTTGAATGCCGCTACCGGATGTTCCGTCTGACTGCTGATGGTGCATTGCCCGGAGCCGACGCCCCAGGGATTAAAAGGCGCCTGACGCAGGCCGGTCGGACCCTCCAGCGACGGCACCGCTACGTATTTGATCCAGCGGTCGCCGCCGATATTGGCAAAGTTGGAATGCGCGCCGGCCATGACGACGCCGATCGTAGGCGCGTCGCCGCCCTCAACTTGCTGCTTGATCTGATCCATCGGCTGCGTGAAGCTCTCCTCGCCAAACAGACCGGCGTCAAACAGCCGTTTCAGATAGCGCAAGCCTTCAAGGTAGCCTTCGCTGGTTACGTTTTGAGAGATCACGCCGTCATTCATCTCGAAGTAGCGATTCGGTCCGGGATTCTGCCCGGTGAATTCGCTGAAAACGAAGGGATTCATCAAGAAGCCATCGATTGTTGGATTCCAGCCGGTGGTCGCGGCTGCCAGCGGAATCTCATCATTGGGGTCGCCATTGCCATTGGCATCCTGCTCTTTGAACGCGGTCAGGACATCAACGAATTCCTCGGTGGTCTGCGGCACATCCATGCCCACGGCTTCCAGCCAGTCCGAGTTGATCCAGGCGCGCTGCGAGTAGAAGCAGTGGTAGCATTCGTTGACTTGCGGCAGGCCGTAGATTTCGCCATCGGGCGAAGTGATCAGCGGGCGTACCTGCGGCGAGCCGGCGAAGACTTCGTGGATGAAATGCCCATGCTCTTCGATCAAATCGCTTAGCGGCAAGAACAAGCCCTGCGGACCGAAAAGCGCCAAAGTCGTAGGATCGACCGTAAAGCCGACTATGACATCCGGCAGGTCGCCGCTGGCGATGGTCAGATTCAGGACTTCCTGCCATTCATTGGGCGGCCCAATATCGAAGTTGAGGTTGATGCCGGTGCGCTCGCTGTACCATTCGGTGAAGGTATTGGTGTTGAAGTCTTCCACAATTGCGTGACCCAACATCAGAATGTTCAGGGTGATGGGCTCCTCAACGATGGGGAACTCCCCCGGGCCCGATACCATGTCTTGTCCGGATGCGGTCAAGGGCAGCGCCAATACAAATACAAAAAGCGCCAGCGTGAGTATTCTCTTACTCATGTCATTTCCTCTCTGGTCTAACCTGCTAAAGGTGATAAGCGGACGGAATCATTCGATAGCCGAGCTCCTTTCGGTCTCGCTTGAATTGCCTACTTCACCGAGCCGATCATCATGCCCTTGACGAAATGCTTCTGCACAAAGGGGTAAATGATCATGACCGGCACACTTGCTACCACAATCAGTGAATACTTCAACAGCTCGCGCAGACCCTCGCGCGCGACCAAGTCTTCAATGTCAATCAGCATCGAGGCGTCAATCGAATTCTGTATCAAGATTTCTCTTAAGACGATCTGCAGCGGGTAAAGCTCCTGAGACTTCAAGTAGATCAAGGCCTGGAAATAGGTATTCCAGTGCGTGTTGACGGCGTAGAAGAGCACCAGCACGGCGATAATCGGGCGGGCCAGCGGCAGTACGATGCTGCGGAAAGTACGGAAGTCGCTGGCGCCGTCGATGCGCGCCGCTTCGATGAGTTCGGGCGGAATCGTGGTGCGGAAAAACGTGATGGTGATGAGCAAGTTGAAGGGTCCAATGCCCGTCGGCAAGATCATCGCCCAGCGCGTGTCGATCAAGCCTAGATCGCGCACAACCATATAGGTGGGAATCAAGCCGCCGCTGAAGAGCATAGTGAAGATAAAGGCGAAGGTGATGACGCGCCGCCCGATCAAGTCCTGCCGCGACAAGGGATAAGCGGCGATGATGGTCATGAACACATTAAAGATGGTGCCGAAGAAAGTATAAAAGAGCGAGTTGGCGAAGCCGTTCCAGACTTTTTTGTGCTCGAAGATGGTCTCGTATCCCAGCAGGCTGAAATCGACCGGCCACAAAGTTACTTTGCCGGCGATCACCGCTTCGGCGGAACTGAAGGAGGCGGCGACAATGAAGATCAGCGGCAACAAAATGATGATGGTAATTATCGACAGGAACGCTGTATTGCCCATCATGAAGATGCGGTCAAAGGCCGATTCATTGACCTTGTTGATATTGCTCTCGTAGCTCGTCATGGACGCCATCAGCCAGTCCCCTACCAGACGCTGTTGTCAGTCAAGCGGCGCGCGGCGTAATTGACCGCGATCAAGAGCAGCAGTCCCACAATGCCTTTCAGCAAGCCGATGGCTGTTGAATAGGAGAAATCGAGAATCGGCGACAGCAAGCCGACTTTATAGACGTAAGTATTGATGACTTCGGCCACGCCCAGATTCAGCGGGCTCTGCATCAGATAGACTTTCTCGAAGGCAATTTCCAGCACGCGCCCGGTGGACAAAACCAGCAGCACCATGGCGGTCGGCAAGAGGCCGGGGACGTCAATATAGCGAATGCGCTGCAGGCGATTGGCGCCATCGACCACAGCCGCTTCGTGCAAAGCCGGGTCGACGGTGGAGAGGACGGCCAAATAAATGATGGCGCTGAAACCCGTCTCTTGCCAAACACCGGACCAGACGAAGATATGGCGGAACATGCCCGGATCCCCCATCCAGTTTGGCGGGGATTGACCCAGCAAATGCGCCAGCGAAGCGGTGAAACCCACGCGCGGGTGCAAGAACTGGAAGAGCATGCCCACAATCACCACGGTAGAGATGAAATGCGGCGCGTAGGTGATCATCTGTACGCTGTTGCGGAACAGGCGCGCTTTGACCTGGTTCAAGCTCAGCGCCAGGATGATCGGGATGGGGAAGACGATCAGCGAATAAAAGCTGAGGACGACCGTATTGATGATGACCGGCTCGAACTTCGGTGAATTAAAGAAACGCACGAAGTTGGCCAGCCCGACCCAGGGGCTGCCCTCAATGCCGAAGGCCGGCGAATACTGCCGAAAGGCGATCTGCGCACCGTACATCGGGGCGTAGCGGAAGATTACCAGCCAGGCGAGCGGCAGAATCAGCAGGACGTACAACTGCCAATTGCGGCGGATGCGCAGCCAGAACTTGCTGTTTTGTGTCTTGGATTCCATAAGCTTGAGGATCTACTACTCAGTAGCACACGGCGCGAGTATATCACGCGCGCTCTGGCTTGTCTAAGATTGAATCGGTTACGTCAGCGGCGCCTCAACTGCGGCGAGGCTGAGTACGGCTCCGCCTGGATCTTTGACCATGATCTGATTGCGCTGCCAGGACTGGATTATCCATAGGGCGGGATCTGCGAGATACGGTCACAGCGTTTGCGACAAGCGGCGACAGAATCGGAAAACTACTTGATGCCTGTGCCGGTGGTGGCCAAGCCCTGCATAATCTGCCGCCGCAGGAAGAAGAACAGGATAATGACCGGAATAGTGGCGAGCGTCGATCCCGCCATGGTCAGGTCATATTGCTGTCGGTACTGGTCGATAAGCCGCTTGATGCCCACCGCCAGCGGGAAGTTTTCCGGCTTGCGGAACACGATCAGGGGCCAGAGCAAATTGTTCCAGTAGTCGAGGCAGAAGAGAATGAGCAGGGTGGCGATGGCCGGGCGCGCATTGGGCAGGACGACATGCCAGAAGATCTGATATTCGCTCGCGCCATCGACCCGCGCCGCATTGAGCATTTCGTCATCGATCGCCAGCATGTATTGGCGCATGAAAAAGATGCCGATCGGCGAAGCTGCCAGCGGGATTATCGCGCCTTGGTATGTTTCCGCCATGCCCATCTGAATGATCATCAGAAAGAGCGATACGATGAGCAGATGGAAGGGTATCATCTGCGAGACCAATATCAGGACGAAGAGCAGATTGCGATAGCGGAAGCGGAATTTGGCCAGAGCGTATCCGCCGGTTGTACACAGAAACACGCCCATGAGGGCATAGCCGCCCGTCTGGGTGATCGAGTTGACGAACCAGCGGCCGTAGGGTTCTTCCTCAAAGAGCCGGCGGTAGGTGTCCAACGACAATGCGCTGGGGATGATTTCCATGGCGTCTACGAAGATCCGCCCCTCGGGCCGCAGCGAGCTGATGACCATCCAATAGAGCGGGAACATGAATACAATCGCCAGGCCGACAAAGAGGACGAACAAGAGCAACTTGGTCAGGCGGCTTTGCCGGCGGGCCCCCAGCTTGCCCGGGTTGATGTATTGGGTCTTGGCGGCCATGGCTTACTCTTTCCCTCCAAAGACGCCGAAGAAGCGGAATTGTATCAATGAGAAGACAAAAATAATCAGCGCCAGGATGACGCCCATGGCGGCGGCCGTGCCGAAATTGAAGGACGTGAAGGCCGTGCGGTAGATGAGCAGAGCCAGCGTCAAACCGCCGTCGCCGGGACCAGCGCCGCCGGCATACAAAATAAAGGGCTCCACGAATACCTGGTAGCCGCCGATGATGCTGAGCACGACCACAAAAAATGTCGTCGGCCGCAACATAGGCAAAGTTATGCGCAGAAACATTTGCCAGGGGCTGGCGCCGTCAATGGCGGCCGATTCATATAGCTCCTGCGGGATGTTGACCAGGCCGGAATTGAAGTAGAGGATGTTCATGCCGGTCCAGCGCCAGGTGGCGATCAGGATCAGCGATGGCAGGGCCAGATCCGATACTTCCAGCCAGCGCAGACGTTCCATGCCCAGCGTGCCTTCCAGGAACAGATTGAGAAAGCCGTCCTTGGCCAGTATCAGTCGGAAGACCGTTCCGGCCACCACCAGCGATGTTAGCGCCGGCAAGAAAATCAGCACGCGGAAGACCGTGCTGGCGACTACGCGCCCAGAATCCAGCAGCACTGCCAGGATCAGCGGCAGCGGGATTAATACCAACAAGGTGCCGATAGTGTAGACGGTGGTGTTGGTCAGCGCCTGGCTGAAGCGCACCAGCTCAAAGACATTTTCATAATTGGTCAAGCCGACCCAGTCCTGGCTCTTGATGCCCTGGAAATTCTGGAAACTCATAATGATCGCCAGAATCACGGGATAAACTTTGAAGATCAAGAAGACAGTCAGGAAGGGCGTCAGGAACACAAAGGGAACCACTCTTTTGTGGTGCAAGAGGCCAGTGATCAGTCGCTGCGGCAACCGGATGACTTCCAGCAAAATGTCCTCGTCGGCCTGTTGTTGGCAGGATCAAGCGACAGGAATGGGCAGGCGGCAAAGAGCTGCCCGCCCAGATGCGCTTCTGTCTAGAATTCAGCGCCCATCGCCCGCAATTCTTCAGCGGCGTTGGCTAATACTTCTTCCGGCGACAACTGATTCTCTATCAAGTCGTAGAGCATTGTCGTTGTCATAATGGTTGCTATTTCCGGATAAAACGGACCGGTGTATTCCGGCGCGACGCTGGCGATGGCTTCCTTGATATGCTCGAAGGGCACCTCGCCGCTAAAGTCGTCCATCGTGATGAGCAGCGCCTCATCATCGTACACATCCAGTCTCATCGGGTCGAAGCCCAGGTCCGTCCACAGCGCGACGTTGGCTTCGTAGGTGAGCTTGGAAAACGCCAGGAATTCCGCCGCCAGCGCAATCTTGCTCGGGTCGATCTGGTTGGTGATGACCGTGCCCGTTCCGCCGCCCATTGTGGAGGTATATCCGCCTTCTTCCCAAACCGGCATCGGGCGAATGACCGCCACATCAGCCAGCTCGCTCGCCATATTGTCCGGGTAACGCGTCATATACCATTGCGGCATATAGAATGAGGCGATCCGCCCCTCGACCAGGTCAATGAAATGCTCGGGTGTATGGTGATGGCCGCCAGTCGCCGGCCGCGCGATGCCATGCACGTGCACCAGATCCTGCAAGAATTGCAGCGCCTGGATATTGGCTTCGCTCTCGAGAATGATCTCGCCATCAGCATTGTAGGCGCCGCCGCCCAGCATCAGCATGGGGCCGCGCGCGGAAAATGGACCGGTGGTTTCCACGCTCATCATATGGACATCGATCTCGCCGTCGCCGTCGGTGTCCCGCGTGACTTGCTGCCCGGCTTCAATATAGTCGTCCCAGGTCTTCAGGCTGTTGACATCTACGCCGACCTCTTCCAGGAGCGCGGTGTTGTAATACATGATGAATGCGCCCAGATGATAGTCGATGCCATAGTTGTTGCCGTTGGCCGTGTAAGGCGCCAGACGCGTTTCGATGATATCCGCGCGGTACGGGTCGATCACATCATTCAAGGGATAGAACATCTCTTCACCCTTGGTGAATGTGGCGAATTTGCTGATCTCGACATCAGCCAGGTCGGGCGCGCCAATGCCGACCAAGAGCGATGCCAGCAGATTATCGTGCATCTGCGTGTAATCGATCTGCTCATAGGTCAGATTGATGGGGCGGTTCGGATACGCTTCATTCCAACGCTCGGCTTGATTCTGCATGTACAAGCCGTGCCGGTCGACGAATACCCAAAGCGAGAGATCGGTGCTGTCTTGCGCCAGCGCTGTTCCAAAAGCGCCAAAGGCGATCGCTGCTGCCAGCACCAGTGTGACAAACTTTAGTTTTGACATTTCCTTGCCTCTTTTCTTTGAACGAAACTTGCAGATTCAAATGAGTACGCTGATTCAATCGTTAGACGCCTCCTCCGGGTACAAATCGCCCAAGCTCGTTGTCGCGCGCAGGCATAACATCCCTGACACAAATTGAAATCGGGCGTGAGTATATCACGCGCGCCTGGAAATGCGCAAAATTTAATCGGTTACGTGGGCGGCGCCTCACGCGTTTGTCAGGCCGGCGAAACGGCCGGACGCGCGTCGAAAAGGCGGAAACCGGCAACCACAATGCAGACGCCAAGTGTGCAAGCCAGCGCGCAGACCATAAAGAAGACGTTGGGTCCCAGATTGTCAAAGACCCAGCCAAAGAGCGACCCGGTCAAAAGCAGCGATACGCTGGGCATCGTCACTTGCAGCAGTGCTTGGTTGGTAGCGGCATTGCCGGGGTGGCTGATGGCGTTCACCAGTTGAAACGAGGACAGATGAAAGCCGGGCCAAACGAAGCCTCGGAAAACAAGCAGCAGGGCGAGAGCCGGCAAGGTCTCCACAGCGCCCAGCGAGACCGTGAATAGCGCGATGCCCAGCACGCTGACAATAAAGGCGACGCGAATACGCACCTTGGGCAAGACCGCGTCCATCAAATAGTAGAAGGGGATCTCTACTACGCCCAGTATCGCCGCCCACAGGCCAATATCCGCCGACGGAATGCCCAGATCCTTGTTGAAGTAGATGAAGATGAAGGCGTAAGCGTTATAGGTGCCCATCGAGATGAAAAACTGGCTGGCGGCCAACACGTAGAAGCCGCGATTGCGCGGTTGCTTGTCCTCGTCGACGGCTTTGGGTTTCACCTTCGGCTTGGGCGGGAATACGGTCGCCATTTGGATGCTCAGCAGGGCGAACGCCGCCCCGACCCAAAACAGCAGGCCATAGCCGCCGATGGCGAACAATAGACCCGCCAGCAGGCTGCCTATGGCGAAACCCATTGAAGCGAAGGAACGAATCTGCCCCAGGACCGCTTTCCCGCTGCGCAGCAAGTGCGTCATGGTCAACTGCATGGTCAGCGTCAGGCTCGGGGCCACGGTGACACGAAACAGCACAACAGCGGCGATGAGCAGCAGGTGCAGGCTGGAGGTAGCGAAGACCACATTTGCCAGCGCAATGCCGCAAAAGTAGAGCATGAGCAAACGCCGATGCAACAGGCGGCGGTCGGCTATTTGGTTGAGCAGCGGCGTCAGCACCAGCGACAGCATCGCGCCCGCGCTGCCCAGCGTGCCGATGGCCGTGCCGGAGAATTCCAGCTCGGTAAGGTAGACATTGATGTAGGGCCAGGCGACGCCTATCCCCGCCAAGCTGAGGAATTGCAGGGCCATTAACCGTAGCGAACCAAAATGGTTGCGCAGGGCGAAAAGTTTCGACACTGGTCCGTCTGCCCTTCTGAAGGCTGTCGCGCGCAGCTGACCGCTTCTGTTAGAGATTACCGGCCACAGATATTGTACCCTTGCGGCGGCGGCAAGGCGACAGAGCGCCCAGCCCCAAATTTCTTGCCGGCGCGGATTCCGCTTTTGCGCCGCGCAAATTGAATCCGGCGCTAGCTCAAGCGCTGTCGTGAAGTTGGCGCGTGTCAAAGAGGCGAAAACCCGCGATCACGATAAAGGCGCCGAGCGCGGCAGCCAGCGCGCACAAGGCGTAAAATACGCCAGCGCCCAGATGATCATAAACCCAGCCGTATAGCGATCCAGTGAGCAAGAGGGCGATCCCCGGCATCGTCACTTGAACGATGGCTTGGTTGGTGGCGACATTGCGCGGATGGCTGATGGCATTCATCAGCCGATAGGACGACAATTGGTAGGCCGGCCAGGAAATGCCGCGGAACACCAACAGCAGCGCCAGCATTGGCAGATTGGGCACTATGCCGATGCCAAGCGTCGTCAGCGCGACGCCGGCGATGCCAAAGATATATGTGATGCGTAGGCGGACTCGCGGAAGCAAGGCGTCTGTCAGAAAGTAAAAGGGAAATTCGACCAGGGCCAGAATCGCCGCCCAAATGCCAACCTCGGCAATGTTGACTCCCAAATTCTGGCTCAGATGGATGAACAGGAAAGCGAAGGCATTGTGAGTACACATGGTGACGAAGAATTGGCTGGCGGCCAAGACATAAATGCCGCGGTTGCGCGCTTGTTTGGGGCCGGTCTCCGGTTTCGCCTTTTCCTTAGGCTTGGCGGGGAATATCGACGCAAGCTGAATGCTGATCAAGGAGAATACCGCCCCAACAGCGAAGGTCAACGAATATCCGCCGAGCGCAAAGACCCCACCCGCCATCGCGCTGGCAACCGCGAAACCCAGCGCCGAGAACGAACGCAACTGCCCAAATATAGTCCTGCCCGTGCGAATCAGCTGAGAGAGGGTCAGCTGCGCGCCAAGCATCATACTCGGGCTGACCGTGACCTTGAAAAGCAGAACGGCGAGAATCACCAGGAGGTGATTGCGAGTCGTGGCGAGGATCAGGCTGGATAAGGCAAATCCACCCAAGTACAGCATCAGCAGCCGGCGGTGGAGCATAAGGCGGTCGGCAATCTGATTCAGCAGCGGCGTCAGCACAAGCGTGAGAATTGCGCCGACGGCGGCCAGCGTACCGATCAGCGTGCCCGAGAAATCGAGCTCAGTGAGGTAGAGATTGACGTAGGGGTAGACCATACCCAGCCCGGCTGCGCTGAGGAATTGCAGGCCAACCAAACGCAAAGAACCAAAGTGGTTTCGCAGGGCGAAAAGTCCCGACACAGTTCCGCCTGCCCAGGCGCGCTGGGAAAGTGCTGCTGACGATTATCAGTAGACGCGTCGTCTCGTAGAAATCCTACCTGCGCACGCTAATCCAATTCTAGAGTTGCTGGTCGATCTGGTATACTCGCGCTTTACCCTTGCCTAGCGGAGCCTCCTACCTTGAGTTCGCGCACTCATTCACTGTTGCTGTTGCTGCTGCTTGCTCTGATTGCCTACGGTTTGCGCGTCATCGGCGCCGAGTCCTCGCTTATCTACACTCATGACCCGCAGCTGGTGCGTCAATCGCTGGAACTAGGACAGTCTCTGCTGGCCAATCCTGACCTAGCCCCGGCGACGGTGGGCGCCTTCAAATACCCGCTGAGCCTCACGCTGTTCCTGACCAGCGTCTACGGCGTCACTTTAGTCGCCGGGCAGGTTGTTGGCGCCTTCAATTCAGCATCTGCGTTTCGTGATTTTCTCTTTGTCAACCGTGAAGCCATATATCTAGTAGCGGTTCTCGCCCTCAATCTCATTTCAGTCTGGCTGATTCCCGCCATCTTTTTTGCCCAGAAGGGACTTAAAAAGGCGCACACCGGATGGCTGGCGGCTGCTCTTGCTGCTTTTGATCTTCTCTTGGTGCAATTTGGGCATCAGCCACGCCCTCATGTCCCCTACGCCACAATCGCCTTCTGCGCCACTGTCTTGCTGGTTCTGGCGGCACACCGAGTTGGCGGCTGGCAAGTACTGATTTCCGCCACGCTAGCGAGCGCGTTAACCGTTGGCAGCCTGCAGAGTGGCATTCTGATCATCGTTCCATTCTTGCTGGCGCATGTCTCCCGCCTGTTTCGCGCCGGGAAAATCCGCTGGCACGAATTGGCAAGCGCTCCGACCGTAGTCAGCCTTGGCTTGTTCCCCTTGCTAAGCATGCTGCTCTACCCGGACTTTATCGGCGAGTACGGGAGCGTCGCTTTCGACTATTTGACCGGCGCGAGTTCCCGCTTTCAGCTAGGCGCGGGATCACATTATTTCTCCCTGGGCATGCTCGACATCGCGAACATTCCCCAATTTATAGAGCGCCTGCAAACTTACCAGCCGATACTCACGCCGCTCTTGCCTCTGGCCTTCGTCTATTTTGTCTTCGCCTTCCGCCGGCATCCCAGGCTGCTGTTGGTCGGCGCCTCGTTCCCACTGCTGAATCTGATTATCTGGAGCCTGTTCGACGGCACATTTCCGCGCATCACCGCGATTCTTGTGCCGTTTATGATTTTTGCCTCGGCTTACTTGGTCGAAGATGTTCTGCTGAAGATCAGCGACAAGTGGGGGATTGGGCTCCGTCAACTCCGCGCCCTTGTCTTCGCCATCGCGCTCCTGCCGCTGATAGCGACGTCGATTCGTCTGGTCTGGGTTCTAGCTAAAGCCGATACCCGATCGCTCGCCTTGACGTGGATAAACAACAACATCCCAGCCGGTGAGAGTATCCTTCTGAGCTTTCCAATGATCACATTGCTGCCAACTGACGAGACGATCGACCGGCAAAGCGCGGATTTCCCACATTCTATTGGTACGCAATGGCAATGGCTGCGCGGGCGGAAGGATGTTTCAGCGCCGCGATTCAACATATATGACAAGTTGTATTGGTACAGCCAAGCGGATTCCGAAGCGGCCAAAACCGAATTAATTAATAGGGCCGGCATCCGCTATATCTTGATTCGCACACAATCCAGCCGGCCCACCGGCGACGAAATCATCGCCTTTGCGCGTGCAAATGGCCGCCTGATCCGCAGTTTCTGCCCCGCCGTCGATGTGGAAGTCGCCCAGCTGCCTGACGACATGTTCTACCACGCTTGGCTGCAAGTCTGGCAGGTCGAGCGACCGGATCCCATCGTGGCGTTGTACGATTTGCAACGGCCGCCGGACGATCCGCCTGCTGTGGAACACTGTCAGAGCGGCGCATAAGGCAAGTTTTCCCGCAAAAGCCGCATTCAATTGAATCCAATACGCTTACATGCTATTCTCAATCTAATGGCCATTAGATTATGTTGGAAATCCAATGCAAACTAAAGATGCGCGCGAAGCGGTTTATTCCGGTTTCGACTTCTACAACTGCGATATGCACTTCAGCGAAAAACAGAAGGCGCTGCGGCAAGAAGTGCGCGAATTCGTCGACATACAGGTGCTGCCCAAGATCAACCCGTACTGGGAGCAGGCGCAATTCCCCTGGGAGATCGCCCGCAGCATGGTCGACCTGCCTATCATCGGCGGCATGCTCTTTGATCATGGCGCAGCCGGCTTGGACTTTGTCGAGATGGGCTTGGTGATGTACGAGCTGGGCAAGGGCGACGGCAGCATCAGCACCTTTTACGGCGTACATTCCGGCCTGGCGATGGGGTCCATCGGCCTGCTGGGCGACGACGAGCAGAAAGCGCGTTGGCTGCCTGATATGGTCAAGCTGGAGAAGATCGGCGCCTTCGGCTTGACTGAGCCCGATGTCGGCTCCAACGCGGCGCAAGTGAAAACCCGCGTACGCAAAGATGGGGACGGCTTCATTCTCAACGGCGCCAAACGCTGGATCGGCAATGCTTCCATCGCCGATGTGCTGATCATCTGGGCGCGCGATGAAGACAGCGGCGACTTCGGCGGCTATGTCATCGAAGATCCGCAGCAGACCGAAGGCGTTACCATCACCGACATCTGGGGCAAAGTCGGCAAGCGCGCCGTGCTCAACGCTGATATCAAAATGGAAAATGTCTACGTGCCGGCCGAGAACCGGCTGGCCTATGTCAATCGCTTTCGGGATATGGCGCAAGTACTGGGTGTCGGGCGTTACGGCGTCGCCTGGGAAGCGGCTGGCGTGGCGGCCGGCGCATTTGAACTGGCGCTGAAGTACACCAAGGATCGCGAGCAATTCGGAAAGCCCATCGCCGGCTTTCAGCTGATCCAGCAGAAGCTGGTGGAGATGTGCACGGAAGTGACCTTGATGCAGACCATGTGCGTTCAACTGTCGCAGCTCATCAGTCAAGGCTTGCTGACCGAGGGCACAGTGTCCATGGCCAAGTACAACAACGCCCGCAAGGCGCGCTACGTCACACAGTTGGCGCGCGAATGCCTGGGCGGCAATGGCATCGTTATCGACAACCACATCGCCCGGCTGATGCTGGATGCCGAGGTCATCTACACCTACGAAGGCACCAACGAGGTCAACCTGCTGCTGGTCGGCCGGGAGCTGACGGGTTTGAACGCGTTTGTGTGACACATGCTTGTACAGACTTCATGACAAGATAGGCTAAATTTGATGCCTAAAACTCTGCCACTTCTTTTCATAGTCTAGTAAAGCAACTTGATAGGTGCTAAGTAATCACTGTACAATTGGCGTGTCTAGATTGACAGCATATATGATAAATGTCTGGACAATAGCCTAGGGATACTGCTAGATTGTCTACCCATCCATTCATTAAATTTCCGCCAGAACTTGGTGAGTTTCCGGCCCGCGTTTGGCTTTTGTTGGGCGAAATTCAGGCCAGAATTGACCATATCAAAAATCTTCCAATACCGAGCGATGAAAGCAACCTGTTGCGCCATATGTATCTCACGAAGGGTGTGCACAGTACCACGGCAATTGAGGGCAATTCGTTCTCCGAAGAGGAAGTCGCAAGGATCATTGAAGGAAAACTGCAAGCGCCGCCATCCCGCGAGTATCAGCAACAGCAAATCGACAATATGCTTAATGCCTTCAACATTGTCGGCAAGACGCAGTTGAGCGGAGCAAGCACACCGTTTTCTTTGGAATTGCTCAACGAATACCATGCCGTCATACTGAACAATCTGGGCGACAGCCTCGCAGATAATGTTGATATAGGCGACCTACGTACGCATAGGGTCATGGTAGGGCGCTATCTCGCAGCGCCTCCTGAAGATTGTCCACAGCTTGTCGACAAGTATTGCGACTGGCTCAATCAGGACATGCCGGCGCCTGATGGATATACATTAGCGAGTCAAATCATAAAAGCTATGGGGCTTATATACCAAAGTGCCATTCAAGCGGGACTAATCCCGCTTGAATGTGACCTTGCCGGGCTTATCTGACTTGATCCCGAAGAGCGACTTGGCGACGTTCTCCGGGCTGTCGTCGATGTGCAGCTTGACCGGGGGCGGGCCGGGCTGTTTCTTCTTTGAGCTTTGCTTTGGTGTCTCTTTATTCTCACTCATGGGCCACCCCTCATTACTTAGAGTGACAATTCGATTTGCTCAATGGTTTCAGTGAGGGTCTTGTTCGCCTTCTGTAGATGACGCAATACCTCACCCTGTAACAACTGCGATTCTGTTTCGTCTGTACAGGACGTTTCTGCTACGAAATTACAGAGTTTCTCTACGGTGGTCAGGTTGGCTTGAATTGACTGAACCTTCAGACACACACTGGAAAACACATCATTGTCTTTTCTCGGCTGCATGGTCAACCTCTAAATTTCACTGAGCTTACATCGTTAAGTGTACCAGACGGAATCATTAACGAGCAATAAGCTCAATGTATTTGGCCTCTACCCAGCCCAGTTTGCCATCACACCTAACTCTGTAGAATGCGCTGTGGCGCTCTTCGACGAACTGAATATCTGTTTGATGGCATATTGCGATCTGCTTTGAAGTCGTCTTTGGTAAGATGTACAGCCAGGCAGATGTTGGAATCAATCTAGCCGCGGTTGGACGGTCCGTCACACGCATCAACTGTTTGTTGATGTATCCTTTCACGCCATCGCATCTAACACGGTAGCGATGCTGATACTCAGCCTCAACAATAAGAACCGCCGGATTTACACAAGTGCCTTTCTCATTCGCCTGCTCCGACGTGCCATAGAACAATCGCGCGCTCCCGGTAGTTAATCGTCCGTATTTGTGCGGGTAGAAATTGCGGTGAATGTACGGTGTAGGAACCGCTGTGGGGTCAATAGCAGGTGCCTCAACGTCACTGAAAATCCCAGACAAGCTGTTTGCAAGCAGGCATATATCCAGTGACAAGAACTGTTTGGCTACAGACCCGATTCCCAAGCCCAACAAGTGACCGAATGCCCTGTCCCCAGGGTCGGGGTTCTCGGTCACTGAATCTGCATGCTCAAAAGCGTCTGCAATGCCTCTGTCGATCATCGGTATTGTATAAAGCTCACGAACCGGAAACATCACCATCAATGTCATTTCCAAGCTACAGCCGCGGCTTAATCCGGAAAAGATATGAAAGACTGCGTAGATTACGTAAAGGGCTAGCCCGATCTTGCAGAATTTCTTGAATTGAGCGTCTCCCTTGGACCCAACTACCTTGACAACATCCTCACCTGCACCACGTCCAGATGCCATGATCCCACTCCATAAATCTCTATCATTATCAGAACACTATTTCGATGCGCTCAATAAGGTGAGCCGGCCGCGAAGCCATTACATTGTAGACCGATAGTCTATGGAATAGCAAATACTCTTTTCCATAGACTAAAGTATGGGGGATTTTGGGGAAGCGCTTGGGCAAGCAATCAGGGAGCGGCGGAAGGAGCTAAGCCTGTCCCAAGAGGCTTTGAGCTTCAAGGCCGGCTATCACGTTACCTATGTCAGTCAGATTGAGAGAAGTATAAAGTCGCCTACTGTGCGAACGTTGCTGACCCTGGCAGGCGCCTTAGAGATGCCACTGTCTGAATTGATGCTAAGGGCGGAGAGGTTGCATGCCCTGCATGAGTGATGCAGGGCTTTAGTCTAGTAGCGATTGGCACACTCCAAGCTACAAAAGTCAGGATCATCCAAACTGCTACCGCCGCAAGTCCGGCACTTGATAGTACGCACATTCTTGCGCCTAATCGTCATTCGGTCTATCTGCGCAACCAACAATTTGGCCACCTCTGCGTCTACCATCAACTGCTGCATTGGATCAAGGTCAATGTGGTACTTGCGCAAATCTATACGATGCGATAGCATGGAAATATCCTTTGGCTGTCGGGCCACTAGGTAAACAAAATCCCGCCCTATGGGGCAGAACAATTTTCTCAAGTACCCGAACCGCGTTGCAGCGCGGTTTTTGTTTCAGGCACGGATTCAGTGTAGCCGACGATTCACTGTCAGTCAATCAGATCAGCATATTTCAACCGCTTGCCATCCGCGCCTCTGACGATGTTGCCCATCTGAACGATTGTGTCCTTGGGGCGGTCATTATGCCGTCCGCTGAACTCGTCTACGTACCTGTGCAGATGCTTGGGGCTAACGTGGTGGAAGGTCCCGGTAAAGCCGCGCTTGAGCAGTGACCAAAAGCTCTCCATGCCGTTTGTGTGCGCTTGGCCGCGGACATATTCGCCGACGCTGTGTTTCACTGTTTCATGCGGGCGGGGCAGTCCCAGGTAAGCTCGTGCGTCGTCAGTGTAGACGACTGTATCTTCAACAGTGTTTTCGATCACGAATCCTTGCAGCGTTGCCCGGTCAGTGGCTTCTATGACCCGCGCCTTGACTTCCCCTGTCTCGCGCTCTTTCATGCCGACGACGGCTATCTTGCCGACGGGGCCGCGTCCGGCGCGGAGTTTCTTGCTGCTGTGCTTATTGCCCTCTTTGCCGCCGACGTAGGTTTCGTCGACTTCGACTTCGCCGGTGAACACATCGTTGGTTTCCGTGTAAGCCTTGCGAATCCGATGCAGCAGATGCCAGGCCGACTTTTGCGTGATGCCCAGGTCGCGGTGCAGCTTCATCGAGCTAATGCCCTTCAAGTTCATCGTGACCAGATACAGCGCAATCGCCCAAGTCTGGTAGCCTAGCTTGGAACTGTGCATGACCGATTTCGACTTCACTGAAAAGCGTTTTTTGCATCCATTGCAGCGGAAGGGCATCGTGGCGTGGCTGGCGTTGTCTTTGATCTTGTCGCTGTCGCAGTAAGGGCACCGAACGCCGTCCGGCCAACGCTCGGTGATGAACCATTGCTCGGCAATCTTGTCATCCGGGAACATTTTGAAGAGCTTGGCGAGTGCGATACCCTTGCGATAATGTTGACCTTGAGCTTGCTGTGCCATTTGTCCGTCCCTTCACTACTGGACTATGGCACTATGGTATCATATTAGGCGAGCATTGCATAGGGTAAAATGGCACTTTGGTATATAAGCGCCAAAGCTATGGTGTCGCACGTCTACTTCGCCTGGATTCATCCGTATGGCGACGGGAATGGACGGATGACCAGACTCATAGAGTTTGTTGTATTGCTACGTGCGGGAGTTCCGGATGTCGCTGCTCATTTGCTGAGCAATTTCTACAAAAAGACCCGTGACCAATATTATTCGCATTTGCAGGCTTCGCATGGCGAATATCGAGACGGTTCGTATCCGGAGAAAAGCAACCTTCTTGGCTTCATTGGGTATGCGCTGCAAGGTTTCAAGGACGAGTTGGATGAACAGTTTTCAATTGTCCACGGCATGCAGTTACGAATCATTTGGCACGATTACATTCATGCTGAGTTTCGCAAGCGATTTTCGGAGAACTTGTCACCGTCACGTCAGCGGCAGAAACGACTGATTCTGGATTTGACAATTCACAGATTTGACGAACTGGTTAGTAAGGACCAGATTAGAGACGTATCGCCAGCGCTCTACATTGCTTATGCTGAACGGAACAAGCGCATGATTCAGCGAGATCTAAATGCTTTGGTCGAAATGGAGTTGTTGATTCAGGATGGAAAAGGCTACAAGGCGAACACGGATATTCTGTTTGGCTTTTTCGCCAGAACTCGATCTGATGCTGAGTAACCAGTCTTCCCAATAAGAAAGAGCGCGCCACCCGGCACGCTCTCTTTGAATTCCGCGTGTCTTTGCGGCTACCCCTCCATCATCGCGCCGACCAGATTCTCGCCCATGTTGATCTCGGCTTGCGCCGCAATCGCCAGCTTGCCTGAGGGGCCGGTCGGCGGGTTCGGCGCCCAATCCGCAAGATACTCAATAGTGAAGGCCTTGCCGACGTCATTGGCCGCCAGTGACCCGGCTTCGCTGTCGAAAATGCTGATGCCTACCACCGTGTCCTCGCCGTCATTTAGCGCGAATTGCGCGAACATACCGCCTAATTCTTGCAGCGCCGGCAGCAACTGCGCTTTAGCCAGCTCATTGGCTTCATCAAAATGCGTCAGATCGAAGCCGGTATAGAAGCGTATGCTGGCATATAGCTCGCCATCTTCCCCGAGACCTTCGACGCCGCTCAGCGCAGCAACTTGGTAGATTGATAGTGGACCTTCGACGACAGTTGGCGCGTTGGGCAGCAGCGGCGCCAGATTCTCCACTACGAATTCCCGCGCCCTCTCGGTGGATGCCGCCGCCTGCTCTGAGGATTCAAAAAGGCTGATCGCGGCCAGCGAATCCCCAGCCGGCATCAGGTAGTAGCCGACGAAGCCATCGCTCTCGCGCATGATGGGCAGGAAGCCGGCAGCCGTCAGCCGCGCGATCTCAGCCTGATCGGCCGGATCAACGCCATCGTAGACGCGGACGCTGGCGAAGACCTGTTTCGTCATGTCCCACTTAGCGAGGTTTTCGCCCATATTAAGATCCGCCCGCGCCGCGATTCCCAGTGGGCCGCTCAGGCGCAGGGGATCATCGGGCAGCCAATCCGCCAGGTGTTCCGCCACGAAATCAGCCGCGATGTCGCTGCCTCGCTGCAAACTTTCCTGGGAATCCATGATCCGCAGCGCAACAGTCTTGTCAACGCCATCGCTGATTCCGAAGTAGCCGAAGAGACCGCCGGCCTCACGCAGGTCTGGCAAGAAGTCGGATTCGATCAATGCAACCGTCTCATCCAGGCGCGCCATGTCAACGCCGTCATCGATGGCCAAGAGGGCGTGGAGCGGCATCGCCATAGTCGCATCGACATCATCAGCGGCCAACTGCGCGCTCACTTCCACCGTCCCCTCGACGATAAGAGGCGGATTGGGCAGCAGCGGCGCCAGATTCTCCGCTACGAATTCCCGCGCCCGCTCGGTGGATGCCGCCGCCTGCTCGGCCGAATCAAAGAGGCTGATCGCCGCCAACGATTCCCCAGCCGGCATCAGATAGTAGCCGACGAAGCCATCGCTCTCGCGCATGATGGGCAGGAATCCTGCAGCCGTCAAGCGCGCGATCTCAGCCTGATCGGCCGGGTCAATGCCATCATAGACGCGGACGCTGGCGAATACGCTGTCCTGCGTCGTCTCGCCGACCAGATTCTCGCCCATGTGAATCCCCGCCAGCGCCGCGACGCCCAGCTGACCATTGACACGCACGGGAACGTTCGGCAGAAAGTCCTTGACATGTTCTTCAACGAAGGCGGCTGAAATGTCGTTGGCGGCTAGCGCCTTCTCCTCTGAGACGTAAACATTCAGTCCGACGACATTGTCGTCGCCGTCATTCAGCGTGTAATAGCTGAACAAACCGCCGGCCTCATGCAGTGCGGGCAAGAGGTAAGCCTTCACCGATTCATTTGACTCCTCAAGTTTCCCCATGTCACTGACCTGATGAATGCGCAGCGATGCGTACAGCTCAGACATCATCATGTCATCGGCATCGTTTACGTACATGACATCAATATTACCTTCGACAATCAGCGGCGCGTTGGGCAGCAGGGGCGCCATAAATTCGGCGACGTAATCCCGCGCTTTTTCGTTGGACGCCGCCGCCTGCTCAGCAGAGTCAAACATGCTGATTGCCGCCAGCTTATCGCCCGCCGGCAGCAGATAGTAGCCGACGAAGCCATCGCTTTCGCGCATGATCGACAGGAAAACCGGATCCACCAATCGCACGATTTCATCGCGATCCATCGGGTCGACGCCGTCGTAGACGCGGATGCTAACGAAGACGGGCGCATCGTCGATCAGGTTCGCGCCATCATTCAAGCTGGCCAGCGAGGCGATCCCAACGCGGCCGCTGACGATTAAGGGAGCGCTCGGCAAGTAGGCCGTCAGATTCTCGGCGACAAAGTCACGCGCATTTTCGTTGGATGCCAGCGACGAAGCTTCGGAATCAAAGATGTTGATGGCTGAGACCACGCCGGCGCCGTCGTTCATCAGATAGTAGCCGAAGAAACCATCCGTCTCGCGCATGATGGGCAGGAATCCGTCTTCGACAATGGCGATGAATTCATCCAGGTCATCGGCTTCAAAGTCGTCGTAGATGCGCAGGCTGGCATGCAAGCTGCTGACAGCGCCATCGCCCATGCCGTCCAGCATTTCGACGAAGCCGATATCGACCTGTCCCTCAACCGTCCTGGGAGGACCCTGCACCAGGTGCGCGAGGTTCTCGGCGACGTATTCTCGCGCCGACTCACTGGATGCCGCGGCCTGCTCTTGGCTCTCGAACAAGCTGACAGCCACTACATCTTCGCCTTCGTGCAGCCAGTAGTAACCGATATAGCCCTCGGATTCGCGGATTAGGGGCAGAAATCCTTCGGCTGTGAGACGGTAGAGTTCGTCCTGTCCATCCGGATCCAGGCCAGCATAGTGACGTATGCTGACAAACACGCTGTCGCCCGTGGAATCGTGCGCGCCCGCGGGAATGGCTAGCGCTATCAGAAGGACAAGCATCAATACGATTGCTGGGATGATTCTCTTGCTCAGGCTGGCAAAACTTTGCACGTTACTCCTCCTCAATGGGGTACAATCGCTAGTCAGAATTGATAAGAAGTTCAGCGTTTGGACTAGCATCTCAATTCTCAGTGTAGAGTAATTTCGGGATGAACTCAATCTTTTCGCTTGAAGCCGAAATGTATATTTCCCAAAGCGCTATCCCAGGGAAAAACCCATACAGCCTAAAGCCGACCGGTTTGTAGCCTATTCCCCGCATCTGTTGAATTATTCTTTGACTCATCCCCCTAGAAGGCTTGTCCGCTACTCAAAAACCGATGACGGTGCGTTTGGGCAGAGCGGTCGCCGCGCTTGTACGGATTCACGACACTTTTACCACCGAGGGCACAGAGTAAATATGAGGGCACAGAGAGAGATTCCGGGAGACGTGGAGGTAGGTCGAGCCAAGGATGGTCCGCGCGTTCGCCGATTCTGTCTTTGGACTTAGCATGATGCCTTTCCTCTGTGTCCTCAATCTAACTCGGTGTACTCGGTGGCAAAAATGTCGAAACTACGCCTATGCCGAGCGAGCGGCGGCAGCGTGACAGTACCGGACAAGCCTTAGAGGCCCGCTTCCAGGGCGACGATGGCTTGCGGCGCATGCAAGTAGTTGGGCGTGCCGACGCAAAGGATGTCCACGCCGCCATCCGTCAGCAGCGCCTTGACCGACGCGTATTGCCGCTCAATGCTGAATTGCGCCGCGAAATCCGCCATCGACCCCGGCCGATGATTAACGACCGCGACGGCTTCCAGGTCCGCCAGACCCCGCGCCGCCCGCGCATGTACACGTGATATATGGCCCGTTCCCGTGAATGCGATTTTCAGCGCCATAAGCGAATGCCTTCCTATTTGCTGTCTGAGAGCAAAGTCGTATAGTTGCAAGTTTATGAAGTCGTCACATTTTTCATAGGCTGACGAGCAGAATCAGATTCCAGCCAAACATGCGCAAACTGATTGGAAAATTATAGCAGTAGTGGGCGAGCCACCGGCTCGCCCGTACAACCTTACAATATATTGGGCGAATCATTCTTACTGGAGCGATTATTATTACTTATATGTAACTAACAACCAGGAGGCATTATGTTCGATCGTCCCGGCTTCACCACCGTCTTCGGACGCAACCTGGTCGCCGAATTGCCCAATATCGCCCACCAGCCCTATCTAGTGGTGACCATGCCCGACCTGTGGGAACTCTTCGCCCATCACTTCGACGACAACGCAGCCGGTCCTTATCTGGTGTCAACCATCGACGGCGATGAGTTGAAAGACGAAGTGGCTAAGCTGCCGCATTGCCGGTCGATTATCGGCTTGGGCGGCGGGCAAGCGCTTGATGTCGCCAAATACTTCGCCTGGTCGCTGCAGCTGCCGCTTTTCCAGGCGCCGACCTCCATGTCCGTCAACGCCGCCTTTGGGCATCGCGCCGGCCTGCGCTTCCAAGGCAATGTGCGCTACGTCTGCTGGGCAGTACCGGAGGCGGTCTACGTTGACTACGATGTCATCCAGAATGCGCCGGCGGTGGTGAATCGCTCGGGCATCTGCGAAATCTTGTGTTATCACACCGCCCATGCCGACTGGCGCTATGCCCGGGACCGCGGCCAAGTCGAGGCGAAATGGCCCTACGACCAAGCCATGGTCGACGAAGCGGGTGCGGTGATGGCGACGGTGATGGAGGCCCTGGACGACATCCGCGAGGTAAACGAAGCAGGCATCCGCGCCTTAATGACGGCCAACCGTTGGGGTGGCGCGGCCTTCCATAACTTCGGCTGGAATCCCCGCCCGATTGAAGGCGCCGATCACTTCCTCTTTTACGCGCTGGAATATTACACGGGAAAGAAGTTCATCCACGGACAGCCGGTCTGCCTGGGCATCTATGTCGGCTCGCTGCTGCACGATGACCGAGCGCAAGACATGCTCAATGCCATCGTGCGCGCCGGCGTCGATATCCGCCCGCAGGCGATGGGCATCAGCTGGGACGATGTCTCGCACGCCCTGCTGAATATGCGCCAATTCGTGCGCCAAGCCGGCTTATGGTACGGTATTTTTCATGATGCGGCCATCGACCAAGCCTTCGCCGATCGCGTGCGCGCCACTGTCGAAGCCGCTTATGAAGCCGCATAATCGAATCAGTCAGGCGCGCCGGGCTCGCTTAGGGGTTGAGGCGCCGCTACTCGGACGAATCCGCCAACTCAATGGCCGCGGGTTTCTGCTGCGCCGCGCGGATGCGAGCCAGGTCGAACTTTTGACTGCGGTCGAAGCCGTAGATGCCATTTTGCTCCTGGAGAATGTCGGTCAGTTGCGTATAGCAGTAGCCGAACATATTCACGTCATCCAGCAAGATGGCGCAGAGTTTTTCGAAGCGGTCGTAAAACTCGTCCAGATCAGCGGGTCTCGTGCCATAACCCCAGGAGTCTTCGCCGTCCCCGACATCAGGACTCCACCAGGTACCGCCGAATTCGCTGACGAAGTAGGGCTGTCCGGCGTAAGGAATCGACCAGCGGATATCGCCCATCATCCGCTCTGGCAAGCCCCATTGGCTGGCATCGTTGAGGTAGGGTTTTCCCTGCGCCAAACCGGCGTGACGCTGGCGGAATGTATCAGGATCCTGCGTATAGTCGTGGCTGTCGTAGACATCAGCCTCTGGCACGCGATGCGAGTACCCGGAGGTATCGAGCACCGGCCGCGTGCTGTCCATGGCCTTGGTGGCCAGATACATGCCGCGCGTGACATCGTCCAGGTCGGTGATCGTGTCCAGTATGGTTTGCCAGGTCTCGTTCAGCGGGCACCAGCCGACGATGCTGGGGTGCGAATAATCGCGCTCCAGGCATTCCAGCCACTGCGTGATGTAATCCGGTCCCGGCTTCTGATGCTCGCCGTTTAGCGGCCCTTCGCCGCCGCAGCCCCAATCGCCGAATTCGCCCCAGACGATATAACCCAGGCGATCGGCATGATATAGGAAGCGCTCTTCAAATACCTTCTGATGCAAGCGCGCGCCGTTAAACCCCGCCGCCATGCTCAGCTCAATATCTTCGATCAGCGCGGCGTCGCTGGGCGCGGTCATAATGCCATCGGGATAATAACCCTGATCAAGCACCAGCCGCTGAAAGACCGTCTTTCCGTTGATCTTAATCGCTTTGCCTTCAATGCTGATTGCGCGCATGCCGGCATAGCTGGTCGCGCGGTCGATCACGGCGCCGGCGGCATCCACCAGTTCAATCGTGAGGTCGTATAAATGCGGCTCGCCCACAGCCCACAGTTGCAGGCGCTCGTCCGATATCGGCAAATCCAGCCGCGGCGCCAGGTCAAATTCAGCCGAGCACTCCGCCGTGACGATCTCGCCGGCGCTGTCGGAGAGCGTCGCCCGCAGGCGCATGCCGGCCGCGTTGCCGCTGATGGGCTGCTCGAGGCGAATGGTCTGATTGGCCAGATCTGGCGTGATGCGGCTGCGGCGCAGGTGCAATTCCGGCACAGGCTCGAGCCAGACGCTCTGCCAGATGCCGGTGGTACGCACATAAATGGCGCCCTCGGGCCCGTAGGGACGCGCTTGCTTGCCGCGCGGCTGCGGCCGCTGCCCGTCATCGCGGGCGCGCAGCACAATGGTGATCTCGTCTCCCGCTTCCGCCACGCCGCTCAAATCGCAGCTGAAGGGCGAGAAGCCGCCGCGATGTCGCCCGACTTCCTGGCCGTTGACCCAAACCGTGCTGTCGTAGTCAACAGCCTGGAAGTGCAGCAAGACGCGCTTGCCCGCCCACGAGGACGGGATGGTCGCCCGCCGCCGATACCAAACCGCGCTGTAATAATCGTGGTCGCCGATGCCCGACAGCTCCGACTCCGGGCAGAAAGGCACGGTGATCGTATCGCTCAGTTCGCGTTTCAGCAGTCCGCGGTGGATGCCGCTGTCGCCCCGGTCGGTCTCAAATTGCCATTCGCCATTGAGGCAGAGCCAGGCTTCGCGGACAAATTGCGGTCGCGGGTATTCGCTGCGGGGAATGTCGGTCATCTTCTGCTCCTGCTTTTTGAATCGGTTGCGTGACGATACTCGTCTAAGAGTGAAATATGAATTTTCGCCAATAAGAGGGCGACCCGTTGGATCGCCCGCGCTCAGATTGTTGTCAAAAGGGCGACTCACAGAGTCGCCCCTACAGAACTCTAGGTTGCAGGTTCTGGCACTACTCAAACAGGGCGAAGTCTTCCAGACGGGTGGTCTGGGCATCGGCCAGCGCCTGCTCGGGCGTCTTCTCGCCGATCATCGCCGCCGACAGTTCCTCGTCCATCACGGATTCGAAGGCGGTGCTCCAGTTCTCGCGCGGCGGAATGACAGCGCTCGGGACAAATTCGGCGTATTCCTGACGGTGCGGGTAATCGTTGTACACGTCACTCGTCACGACCGATGTATTGACAGCCGAGTGGCCCGTGCGCGCCCATTCGATATTGTTGTCATTGAGGTAACGCAGGAAGGTCAGTGTCGCTTCAAGCGTCGCCGGGTCCGGGTCCTCGCCTTGCGGAATGATCCAGGCGTGACTGCCAGCCCAGGCCGCCGGTTGGTCGAACACCGTTGGGAAGTTGTGCACGTAGTAATTCTTCAACGCGCCTTCCGGATCGGCAACCTGGTTGTCGTAGAAGTTGACGACCCAGGTGCCGTTGATATGGCCGCCATTCTCGCCATTCAAGAAGATCTCTTGCGACGCGGCGTAATCGACATTGTCGGTGATATGCCCTTCGTCGCGCAGCGTAATCAGGAAGTTCAGCGCGTTCAAGCCCGCTTCCGTGTTAATGTCGGGCAGACCGTCTTCGGCTGCAACGGTGCCGCCTTCTTGCTGATAAACCAGGGCCATCCAGTTGCGGCTCAGGCCATTGGTCCACATGCCCAGGAAGGGTAATCCCGTGGCTTCCTTGAAAGTCTCGGCGTGCGACAAGAATTCGTCCATGCCATAGGGGATATCGGGACTGCCATCATCGTTGACCAGGCCGGCTTCCGCCCACAGGCCAACATTGATGTGCCAGAGGTGGCCGTGCAAGTCCAAGGGAATGCCATACAGCTCGCCATTCCATTCGACGAAGCCGCGGGCGCTGTCGGTCAAGTCGTCAGCGTCGATGCCGGCGCCGGCCAGCACATCGCTCAAGGGCGTCAGCAGACCGCGCGATGCGTAATTGGGAATACGACGGCCGTGCAGCACCATGATGTCCGGCGGCGTGCCGGCGGCCAGATTGGCGTTCAATTCGGTAACGCCGGGCCAATCGACAACAACGGTGTCGACGGCGATTTCGTCTTGCGTCGCGTTGAAGGAATTGGCCAGCACGGTAATGATGCCGCATTCGCCGTAGGCCTCCGACAAGTCGGTGACTTCGCCAAATTCGTCGGCGCATTCGCCGAAGAAGCGCATAAAGGTAACCTCAGCGGCGTCCTGTGCGGCTACCGGTACCGCAACCAACACAAGCAGCATCGCTAAGACGAGTATTGCTCTAATTCTGAACATGATTTGCATCCTTTCAGGATTGCTATTCGAAACGTAAACGAAAGTAAGGTTGGCGCTTGGCGATAGGCTGTCCTCTCTACTTGATGCCGCTGTTGATAGCGATGCCGCTGATGATGCGGCGTTGGAAAACAAAGAAGAAGATGATGATCGGTAAAGCCGTGAAAACCGCCGCCGCCATGTCGCGCCCATAGAAATTTACATCTCCCCATGCTTGATTCAATTTGCGCAAGCCAATGACGATGGTGTAGACTTCGCTGCTGGTGGCGGAGATGATGGGCCACAAATAGCTGTTCCAGTTACCCAGGAAGGTGAATATCGCCAAGGCCGTGATGACCGGCGTCGATAGCGGAATAATGATTGTGAGGAAGATGCGAAAGCGCCCGGCCCCATCCATCATCGCCGCTTCTTCCAATTCCAACGGAATGCCGCGGAAAAACTGCGTCAGCAGAAAGACGGCAAAAGACGAAGCGAGGCCGGGCAGAATCAAGGCGATCAAGGTATTGTGCAGCTTCAGATTGGAAAACAACAGATAGACGGGAAGGAATGTTGCCTCAAAGGGCACCATCAAGCCAATCAATACCAGAATATAGAGCGGACGCTTGAAATAAAAATCCAGACGGGCAAAGGCGTAAGCCGCCAGCGAACAAACTATCGGGCAAAGGCGTAAGCCGCCAGCGAACAAACTATCAACTGAGCAAGCGTATGTGTGGTTGAGACAATCGCGCTGTTGCCCAGCCATTTCCACAACTGGCTGCTCGACAAGATAAAGGTCCAATTCTCGACGGTGAAGGGATGTGGAATCAAGCTTGCCAAGTTGCGCTGCAGTGCCGGCTCGGGCCTGACTGATGTGACTACTGTCCATACGACCGGCAACATCCAAATGAAGGCGAATAGCCCTACCGCCAAGACATACAAGCTACCCCGCCGGCGTTCCATCAACTGACGTCTAAGTTGCAGTTCAGCGCCTACAGCCGTCACGTTAATTCCCTACACCTTGATCGCGAAACAGAGTAAGTTGGATAAGTGAAATGACCAGCAGGACCGCGAACATGATAACCGCCATCGCCGCGCCGTAACCCACTTGAAAGTACAAAAATGTCGTCTCGAAAATGTTGTATACGATAGTTCGTGTGTTGCCGGCCGGTCCGCCGCCCGTCATTACATCGACTTGACCGAAAATCTGAAACGACGCGATCACCTGCAAGATGCACAGGAAAGCGAAGGGCCGCCGCAAGCCCGGAATCGTGATGTGGCGGAATTGCTGTAGGCGGTTGGCGCCGTCTACCTCGGCCGCGTCATACAGTGCCTGCGAGATATCCTGCAAGCCGGCCAGGAATATCAGCATGCTGAAACCGACCGTCCACCAGAGCGTGGTAAACGCTACAACAAGCGTGGCCAGATCCCCTTGGTCCAGAAATGGAATCGGACCCGCGTCGAAATTCTCCAGGAAAGCATTGATCAAGCCGCGGCCGGACGAGGCGAAGACCCGCGCCCAGATCAAACCAATTACCGTCACCGCAATGATGTTCGGCAGGTAGAAAATCGTGCGGAAGATGCCGATGCCTTTGACCGGCCGGTTGAGCATCAGCGCGAAGAAAAGTCCGACAAAGATGATTGGAATCGTGAGAGCGACGAAGAGCACCGTCTGCTCAAAGGCCTGGTGGAACTGCGTATCCCGCGTCAGCAGGCGCTCGAAGTTTTTTAGCCCAATGTAGCGGATATTCGTGCCCATGATCTCCCACTTGTGCAAGGAGATGTAGAAGGTCTGGAAGATGGGCAGGATGGTGAAGATGGCGTAGAGGATGCCGAAGGGCAGAATGAAGATGAAGGCGGTGATGGTCTGCTGAATCTTGGGCGGCAGCTGCTCGTGGAAGCGTCGGTATGGCTCGACGATGGGATCAAAGACATCCAGCAGTCCCAGCAGGAAATCGACGATTCGCCCTACGCCCAGGGTGGTCATCCGGCGCGCCCGTCCCGACTGACGCTTTCGCTAAGCGCAGCGCCCGCATCGACCACGTGCGGCTCATCTGACAGAGCATGTAATCCAATGGATAGCATTAAGTGAACTTAATCAACTCTGTTTTTTGTGATTGCGAAACAATCCTAGCCGAGCCTCGTCAATGTGTCAAGAAATTGGCGTAAATCTGAGCAAATTCGCCTACTTTATTTTCTATCAATATGAAATATAATACCCAGCGAAAACGCATAATCACGTAGTTAAGAGGCGCGAGATGCAGCAGGAAGCGCATGAATCCAACCAGCCCGGCAGAACGCTAATCGTCGGCAACGAGCCCGCCGCCCTCGAAAGCAGCATCGCCATCGCCAGGGCCCTGGCCTCTTTGCCGCGGCAGCAGATTCTTGATTACCTGGTGACGCGGGCGGCCAGCCTCTCGGAGATCGCGGGAGGCCTTGGCATGCCCATCGCAACAGCGTCCCAGCATCTCAAGAGCCTGGAAAGCTCGGGGCTCTTAAGCTCGCATACCTCGCCTGGCATACGCGGACGGCAGCGCATTTATACCCGGCTCTACGATATCGTCGTCCTGCATCTTTCCCGTTCCACCCGATACAATCCGGCTGATCGCTTCGAGGCGCCAATGCCCGTCGGCGCCTTCAGCCATCACCATGTGGTTTCGCCCTGCGGCATGGCGACCGAAGACGCGCTAATCGGCGAATACGATGATGTCATCAGCTTTTACGACCCCAGCCGATTTGAGGCGCAGCTGGTTTGGTTGTCGCACGGTTATCTCGAGTACAACTTCCCCAACCGCGCCTACGGGCAGGGACAAGCCAAGCGCCTGGAGCTGAGCATGGAGATCTGCTCTGAAGCCGCCCCTTCCGCAGCCGACTGGCCCTCGGACATATTTCTTGAGATCAACGGCCGGCGCATCGGCGAATGGACCTCGCCAGCCGACTTCGGCGACAAGCGCGGCAGCCTGACGCCCGCCTGGTGGGCCGACTGGAACACGCAATACGGCCTGCTCAAAGTCTGGCAGGTTGATGAGCAGGGGGCTTATATCGACGGCACGCGCATTTCCGGCGTGACTGTCGGCGACCTAAATTTGATGGATCAGCCGTCAATCAGCGTACGCATCGGCGTTGACAACAAAGCGCAGAACCGCGGCGGATTCAACATCTTCGGCAGCAAGTTCGGCAATTACGCGCAAGACATCGTCATGAAGATCAGCCTGTAGCCTGGAAATCGGCTGCTGAAATTACGACCTCTCGCAATTCCCCATTTCATTTGCCATCCGCCATCGTATTGGGTACATTCGCCGATCAAAGTGCGATGCTGCGCTGACAAGGGCACAAGGAAAGGTAACGCGATGAAGATACTCGTCACCGGAGGCACCGGCCGAATCGGCGCCAATCTGGTCGTACGTTTGCTTGACAGAGGGCATTCCATCCGCAGCTTTGTCTACCCGGCCGATGCCAGCCGCGCACGCAAGCTGGACGCCTATGAAGGCGTGGAAACCGTCTACGGCGACTTGCGAAATTATGACGATGTGCGCGCAGCGGTCGCCGGCGTAGATGCCATCTATCATCTGGCGGCCGCCTTTCAGGGACCCTTTAGCGCTCGTGAATACCTCGATATCAACGCGATGGGCACGCTCAACATCCTGGAGTGCATCCGCGAATACCTGCCCAATTTGAAGCGCTTTGTATATGCCAGCACAGAAGGCGTCTACTGGGACGCGCGCGTCAACGGCCGCTATTTCGAAGAACCGATAACCGAAGACATGACCGGCGACTACCCCAATATGTCCTATCTGATGACCAAGTGGCTGGGCGAAGAATTAGCCATGGTCTATCACTATCAGTACGGCGTCCCCACCTGCGTCATGCGCTTCTCCACCGTGATCGAACCCAGCGAGTTTCTCAATGAGGCCGGCTTGCCGCGGCACTTCCTTTACAGCACGGCCTACAATACTTACAGCAACAGTGAGTCTTACGAGGTTAAGGACATACGCAGCCCCGGCGATCCTGACGTAAAGGGCATGATTGACACGCTGGTGGCGGACTGGGACGGTGAAGAAAAGCTACTGGTCAGCCTCAATCCCAATGGCGCGCCTTACCTGCAGCACTTCGGCGATGTCCGTGATATCGCCGATGGACTGGCGCTCGCGATCGACCACGACGCGGCTGTGGGCGAAATCTTCAATCTCGCTGGCGCCGCTCTCTTCGATTGGAGTGAAATCGTACCCATGCTGGCCGAGCGCTACAACTTGCCAGTCGCCGAAGCTCGCGTGCCCTTCAACAATTACTTCGAGCTTGACCTGAGCAAAATCAAGACCAAACTCGGTTTCCAGCCTCGCCACGACTTTGCCAGCATTCTCAGCACCGCCGAGGCGCTGCGGCGCGGCGAAGCCACCGATGTCATCCCGACCGGCGTCATGTTCGGCGAAGCCGACGAGTAGGCCGCGTATGGACAACAATCGAATCGTCAGAATCGAAGCGGCGACCCTGACAGGCAGACGACCGCGCATGGCCGGCTGCAACGCCCGCATTCCCGTTCATGGCATAGACCTTGCAGTTCCCATCGTGCGCCTGACGACTGACGACGGCGCCAGCGGATTCGGCCTCGGTCAACCCAGCGCGGAGGCGGCGAAGGCGCTCCTGGGTACGCCGCTGCAAAAGCAAATATCGGCTGACGGTCGTGTACGCGTAGACGCCGGTGAATTTGAATTTGCGCTTTGGGATCTGCTGGGCGCGCGCAGCAATCAGCCGGTTTATCAGCATGTAGCGCGAGCAGGCGTCGAAATCAGCGAGCCACTGCGCGTCCCCTGTTACGATACGTCGCTCTACTTCGACGATCTGCATTTGGAAACGGATCAAGAGGGAGCGGCGCTGATGGCCGAAGAAGCGCGCTACGGCTACGATCACAACCACCGCAACTTCAAGATCAAGGTGGGGCGCGGCGCGCGTTACATGCCGTTAGAAGCCGGCACACAGCGCGACATCGCCGTCATCAAGGCCGTGCGCAAAGCGGTCGGCGCTGATGCCAACATCATGATCGACGCCAACAACGGCTACAACCTCAACCTTGCCAAGCACGTCCTGGCGGAAACGGCCGACTGCAAAGTCTTCTGGCTGGAAGAAGCATTTCAGGAAGACCCCGAATTGTATGCCGAGCTGCACCGCTGGATGGAGGCGGAAGGCATCGCTACACTCATCGCTGATGGCGAGGGTTGGGCGGCGCAGGCGCTGATGGACTGGGCGCGCGACGGCCGCGTGGATGTCGTTCAGTACGACATCTTCAGCCACGGCTTCAGCAACTGGCTGCGGACCGGCGCGCTGCTCGACGAATGGGGCGTCCGCGCGGCGCCGCATCATTACGGCCGGCACCTGGGCAACTATGTGTCCGGACATCTGGCGACAGCCGTGCAAGGCTTTACTTTCGTGGAATGGGACGAGGCGACGACGCCGGGAATCGACGCCTCGGCTTACCGCGTCGAAGACGGGCAGGTCGTCATTCCGGATGCGCCCGGCTTTGGGCTGAAGCTGGAGGAAGCGGTCTTCCACGCAGCGATCGCCGACGGCGGATTCGAGCTCTTGCACTGACAGGCCTCAAACGGAGTTTTGCCACCGAGTACAGCCATTTACTCGGTGGCCAGAATACTCTACTTCCCGGCCCGCCTAAACTCCAGCGCGCCGTCGTGCAGCCGCCCGAAGCGCATAAGCAGCAGATCTTTCAGATAATTCTGGTAGGCTTTCCAGGGGCGGCGCTTGCCCTGCTTGGGCAGGGACTCCAGCGCCCGCCGCACATAGCCTGAAGAGAAGTCGACGAAGGCTTCCGTCTCCACCGCTTCCGCATCCAGCCGCGGCCGGCACTGCGCGTATCCCCGCCGCTCCATGTGATTTAAGAGCCGGCAAACGTACTCGCAGATCAGCTCGGCCTTCAGCGTCCAGGAGGCGTTGGTATAACCGAAAGCCGATGCCAGATTGGGTATGCCGCTGTACATCATGCCCATGTAACTGCGCGTGTCGCCCAACTCAACCGGCGCGCCGTCCACCAGAATCTCGACGCCATGCATGAGTTTCATCTGCAGGCCGGTCGCTGTCACGATGATATCGGCCGGCAGCACTTGCCCCGATTCCAGGCGAATGCCCTCCTCGACGAAGCGGTCGATGCGCTCGGTGACCACCGACACCGCGCCTTCGCTGATCGCATCGAAGAGGTCGCCCTCCGGCGCCATGCACATGCGCTGATCCCAAGGGTTGTAGCGCGGGGCGAAGTGCCGCTCGATATCGTAATCCGGCCCCAGCGCTTCCCGTATGCCTTGCAAAATGAGGCTGCGGGTTTCTTGCGGCTTGGACCGCGCAAAATTGAAATAGTACATCTGCCGCAGGATCATGCGCCAGCGAGCCAGCCAGGCCGCTAGCTTGAAAGGCAGATGCCGATGCAGCCACAGCGCTATGCCGTCACGCGACGGTAAACTGACGACATAGCTGGGCGAGCGCTGCAGCATGGTCACGCGCGCGGCTTTTTCAGCCAGCGCCGGCACAAGCGTAACGGCGGTCGCGCCGCTGCCAATCACGACAATGCGCTTGCCGGCGATTTCAAGGTCGTCGCCCCACTGTTGCGGGTGAATGATCTCGCCCCGAAAGCGGTCTCGACCGTCCCAATGCGGCGTATAGCCCTGGTCGTAACGATAGTAGCCGGTGCACATGAAGAGGAACTTGCAGCGCATTTCCAGCGTCGCGGCTTCCCCGTCCCGCTCGATTTCGACCGTCCACTCAGCCGAATCCGACGACCAGCTGATCCGCCGAACGCGGTGCTTGAAGCGAATCTGTTTGTCGATGCCGTATTCATGAGCCGTGTCCTTGAGATATTGCAATATCGCCGGGCCGTCGGCGATGGCTTTGTCGCCGGGCCAGGGGCGGAAACGATAACCGAGCGTATACATATCCGAGTCGGATCGTACGCCCGGAAAGCGGAAGAGATCCCAAGTGCCGCCGATCGCCTCACGCCCTTCAACGATGGCGACGCTTTTGTTTGGACAGCGCCGCCCCAGATAATATGCCGCCGCAATGCCGGAGAGCCCGGCGCCGACGATCAGGACGTCCACTGATTCGTTCATGTCAGCATTTCACGTTTTCCTCTGCGAGCGACTCCATCGTACCACAGCCGCTCGCAAGTCTCGACTTGTCACACACAAATTACGGCGCATCAAGTTTTGTGTGTACGGGCGAGCCGGTGGCTCGCCCCTACCGTTTTCGACGTGACCGCGATTGGCAATCGCACGCGTCTAACAAGAAGAGTCGGCTGAATGTTTCTTGCTGCGCCCAGCGATTCATCCGGCTATAATCGAGACGCAAATATGAGAGTCCAGGCCATGCCCAAACCCAACATCCTCATCATCATGTCCGACGAACACGCGCCCATGTACAGCAGCGTCTACGGCCACGCGATCGTGCAGACGCCCAATATGGAGCGCCTCGCGGCTGAGGGCGCCACCTTTGACGCCGCCTACTGCAATTCGCCGCTGTGCATGCCCTCGCGCATGTCCTTCATGACCGGCCGCCTGATCCACCACATCGGCGCCTGGGACAACGTCACACCCCTGCGCTCGGATGAGGTGACCTGGGCGCATCGACTGCGAGACTGCGGATACGACGTGGCGCTTTCCGGCAAGCAGCACTTCGGCGGACCCGATCAGCTGCACGGCTTTCAGCAGCAGTTGGCGCGCGACTTGCACGCCGAGTGGTATCACGCGATCCATACCTGGGATGACGGCATCGTGCCGGCCGAGCAGCCCTGGCAGGAAGTTTATGCCGCCGGACCCGGCGCCACCGAAGAGCTCGAGGTCGACGATATGGCACAGCAGCGCGCGCTGGAATACCTGCGCGATCCCGCCCGTCAGGCGCAGCCCTGGGCGCTGAACGTCTCTTTCATCGCGCCGCACTTCCCGCTAGTCGCGCCGCAGCGCTTCTGGGATATGTACCCGCCCGACGAGATGGATTTGCCCGATATTCCGGATGGCCATCTGGACCGGCTGCACCCCATGGCGCAGCGATTGCGCGCTATGTTCGGCTTTCCGCAATTTCCGGATGATGTCCTGCGGCGGGCTCGCGCCGGTTACTACGCGCTGATTAGCTATTTCGACGAGAAAATCGGCCAACTGCTCGACGCTCTGATCGAGACCGGCCAAGTCGAAAACACCGTTGTCATTCACATCAGCGACCACGGCGACATGAACGGTGAGCACGGCATGTGGCGCAAGTCCAACTTCTACGAAGCGTCGTCGCGCATTCCGCTACAAGTCGTCTGGCCCGGGCGCGTCGCCGGCGGCGGGCGCTTCGCCGAAGTCGTCTCGCTTGTTGACGTGGCCGCGACGATTTGCGATATCGCTGGCGACAGCTGCGAGTTGCCGCTGGATGGCGACAGTCTGCTGCCGCTGTTGACCGGGCGCGAAAGCAACTGGAAGGACCAAGCCTTCTGCGAGTACCTGGCGCACGGCAGCGACCGGCCAATGGCTATGCTGCGCCGCGGCCGCTACAAGCTCAACTACAGCTGGGGCGACCCGGTCGAGCTCTACGATCTGGCGGCCGACCCCGGCGAATTTCATGACCTGGCGAATGTCGCCGACTATCAGGACGTGGTGGCGGACATGACTGCGCGCCTGCTCTCAGACTGGGATCCGGCGGCGCTGGACCGCCAAGTGCGCGCCAGCCAGCGGCGCCAGAAATACATCGAAGATCGCTTCGGTACGGCCTGGCGGGCGTCAAGCGCGCGCTGATTTGTAACTGGGAAATCGCTTCAAATTGTTTTTGCCACCGAGTACACAGAGTATTATAGAGTACACAGAGAAAAGCTGTTAAAACAATCAGGCAGCAGCGTCAGTTTCCGCCTTCTGAAAGCGCAGACGTTGAGCTTGGGTCGAAAAGATACCAATATCTCTGTGCACTCAATTTAACTCGGTTTACTCGGTGGCTGAATTTCGGCTTGATTCTTCATCAGCCGATGCGTCATCATTTTGAAGCGATTGCCCTGTGATTCGTACTGGTTTGCTTGCCATTTCGCCCTCGCGTGGGTACAGTATCCGCAGATTCGCAAGCTTTTTCATCAGTATCCTCGTCGCGTCTACCACTCGGTCGATCGGGTTTTGATGAAATCCTGGGGCAGCCGCTGCCTACGACCGCCGCTTAAGAAGTGGGGGTCCAGGGCAGAGGCAGGCCCGTTATGGATGACCGAGAGACGACATTGATATTCTTGCCCGTCATTAACCGCAGCAGCTTCCGCGTACCAGTCTATCGCTGGTACTGGACGGGCAACGTGCTGGTGCATATCACCTACTTGCTGCAAGCGGTGGCGCTGGGCTGGCACATGCTGGAGGTGACGGGATCGCCGCTGCAAGTCGGCTTGGTCGCCTCGGCTTACGGGCTGCCGCTGCTGATAGCAACGCCCCTTTCGGGCCCGCTGGCGGACCGGCTCAAGCGGCAATGGATAGTGCAAGCAGCGCTTTTGATCGCGGTGCTGGCTTCCGCAGGTCTGGCGCTGGTGGCCGCGAGCGGCGTAACCACTGCGCCGCAGATCTTGATAACGTCTTTCGTCCTCGGAGCGACTTTCGCCTTCTACGCGCCGGCGCGGATGGCGCTGCTGCCCAACCTCGTGCCGCAGGACATGGTCTTCAACGCCACCACGCTCAGCTATTCCGGCACGCGCCTGATGGGTTTCTTCGGCCCGGTGCTGGCCGGCGCCCTGCTGGACCGGGCCGACATCGCCACGACGCTGACGGTGCAGACGGCCCTCTTCAGTATCGGCGCAATCGTCTATTTCAAGGCGACCCGCTTCCTGCCGCCGCCCAAACGCAAACGCGGGAACAAAGGCAATTTCCTAAGCGGCTTCGGCGATGTGATCGCCTTTCTGCGCAAAGACCGCGCCCTGTTCTCGCTGACTTTGCTGGCGCTGGTCTTTGTACCCGTCGGCATGCCCTACCAAAAGCTGATGCCAATTTTTGTCGACCAGGTGCTGAGCGAAGGTCCGGCGCTGCTGGGTCTGCTGGTCGGCAGCGCCAGCCTCGGCTCTGCGCTTTCCGGTTTCGCCGTGGCGCTGGTCGGCGATGTCTACCAGAAGGGCAAAGCCATCCTGATATTTTCGATGTTCTTCGGCGCATTTATGGTTGTCTTCTCGTTCACCAGCCATCCGCTTATCGCCTGGGGCATTATCTTCATAATAGGCATCTTTTCCGGTATGTTTCTGACGCTCATCAACGCGCTGCTCTTGACGCAGCTGCCGGATGAATTGCGCGGGCGAATGATGAGCCTGTGGGGCATGGTCTGGGGCTTGACCCCCTTCACCACGCTGGTCGCCGGCTCGGTCGCAGAATATCATGGCATCGCTATCGTATTGGCTGCGGCAGGCTGCTGCGTGACGCTCACCTGCGTCGCCATGCTCGTCACCCGCTCGCCTTTGCTGGACTTATAGGAGTCGCCCGGCATGGTATTGCTATTGCATAATCATGAAATTCGCGGGCTGATGGACCTCAGCGAATACATCGCCGCGGTCGAGGACGGCTACCGTGATTTTGGCAGCGGCGCCGGGGCTGCCTTTCCGCGCGAGAACCTATGGATCAAAGGCGAAAAGCGCGACAGCCACAAGGGCGGACATCTCCCGGACGGCAGCAAAGCCTCCTTCAAATTCAAAGCCGGCCTGCTGCCCGGATTGGGCGGCGCCGGCGTCAATGCCTACACGGCCGGCTTGCCTGGCGGTCTAGAAACCTTCATGTTCCTCTTCGACACGGACAGCGGCGCGCTGGCCGCTATCCTGGAAGTGATGTATCTGAGCTGGCTCAAAACGGCGGCGGTATCGGCGCTGGCGACGCGTCATCTGGCGCCGCCCGATAGCACCGTATTGGCGCTCTTCGGCACTGGGCGCCACGCCCGCTCGCAGCTTTACGGCGTCAAGCATGTGGCGGACATTCAGCGCGTACAAGCGTATAGCCGCGACCCGGTCAAACGGCGCGCCTTCTGTGAGCGGATGTCAGCCGAGCTCGACATTGAGGTGCTGCCGGCCGCTTCTCCGGCGGAAGCCCTGCTCAAGGCCGATATCGTCACTGCCATCACCAATTCGCCGACGCCTGTCTTCTCCGGCGCTGACCTGCCCGACAAGCCCCTGCACATCAACGGACTTGGCGCGCATTATCCCTGGGTGCGGGAGATCGATTCGCAGACGGTGACGAAGAGCCGCGTCTTCGTCGATGTTCTGCGGCAAGGCATCAGCGAGAACGGCGAGCTTGTCATTCCGATGGCGGAAGGGCTAATCGACTCAGACCATGTCGTCGGCGACCTCGGCGGGTTGGCGGCGGGGGCGGTTGCCGGGCGGGCGCCGGATACAAAATGGACGCTCTTCCTCTCCGGTGGTACCGGCATAGATGATGTCGCCGTGGCCAGGCGTTTGTACCAGAAAGCAAAGCAGCACGGCATTGGGACGGAATTCCAGTTCAATCAGCCTTATGAATTTGAGTTATGAGAAGACACGCTCGCCTTAGCTGGACTTGTAGGAGTCGCGTCTGATGGTCTTGCTCTTACGCAATCATGAACTGCGCGGGCTGCTGGATATCGCCGAGTATATCGACGCGGTCGAAGACGGCTACCGCGAAATCGGCTCGGGGGCGGGCGCTGCCTTCCCGCGCGAGAACTTATGGATCCAAGGCGAAAAGCAGGACGGCCACCGCGGCGGTCACCTGCGCCCCGGCAGCAAAGCCTCCTTCAAATTCAAAGCTGCGCTGCTGCCTGGACTGGGCGGCGCCGGCTTAAATGCTTATACGGCTGGCCTGCCGCAAGGCCTTGAAACCTTTATGTTCCTATTCGACACGGATAGCGGCGCGCTGGCAGCCGTGATGGAAGTGCTCTATTTCGACTGGCTGAAGACGGCCGCGGTATCGGCTCTGGCGACGCGCTATCTGGCGCCGCCCGACAGCGCGATCCTGGCATTGTTTGGCACGGGCCGTCACGCCCGCTCCCAACTCTACGCTCTGACTAAGGTCGCAGCCATTCAACGCGTACAAGCCTACAGCCGCGACAAGAGTAAGCGCCGAGCATTCTGCGAGAGAATGTCCGCCGAGCTCGGCATCGATGTGATTCCGGCCAGCACACCAGCCGATGCCCTTCGCGACGCCGACATCGTCACCACCATCACCACATCGCCCGCGCCGGTATTCGAGGGCGCGGATTTGCCGGATAGACCCTTGCATATTAATGCCATGGGCGCGCATTATCCCTGGGTGCGCGAAGTCGACCAACACACCGTCGTCAAGAGCCGCGTCTTCGTGGACGAAATGGAGCAGGGCTGGGCGGAAGAAGGCGAGATCATCATGCCGCTGGAAGCCGGCGTCATCGACCAATCCCATGTCATCGGCGATCTGGGCGGGCTGGCGGCGGGCAAGGTCCGCGGGCGCACGCCCGAGACCAAGTGGACGCTGTTTCTATCGGGTGGAACCGGCGTCGAAGACGTGGCGGTCGCAACCCGTCTCTATCGGAAGGCGCTGCAAAAAGGCGTCGGCACAAAATTCGAGTTCAACCAACCTTACCTGTACGAATTATAAAAAGGAGACCTTGATGTTAACCCACGATGCGCTCAAACGAGACACAGCCAGGCGCGTGAAGCGTCTGCAAGCGATGATGAAGGAGCAGGATCTGGACGCCCTTATCATCACCGGGCAAGCCGCGCCCGGCGGCCTTGGCGCCATCCGCTATATCACGCATGCCCATCTCTGGGGCGGCGGCGCATTTGCCATTCTGGGCGCTGACGACCCCTATCCCTGGCTGCAAGTCTGGAGTTCCTATCAAGCCGTGTGGAGCCGCAACGAGACCACCACCCTGCCCGAACGCGTCCTTTCGCCCTACGAAGACATCGTGCAAGCCACCGCCGATACCGCCAAGGGCTACGCCACCGGCAGCAAGCGCATCGGCATGGTTAATATGAGCAAGCTGATGGGCCTGGGCGCCTACAACGCCTTCGTCGAGGCGCTGGCCGGCTACGAAATGGTCGAAGTGACCGATGCCTTTAACAGCATCCGCCAGATCAAATCGCCTTTCGAGCTGGAAGCGATCCAGCAAAACGGCGCCATTCTCGATTCCGCCATGGATGTCTTCCGCGATATGGCCGGCGTCGGCGTCCGCTATTGGGATGTTTGCGCCGCCGTCGAAGGCTACATCAAGTCCTTCGGCGCATTCTGGGGCCGCACCAAGCTTTCGCTCGATGGCACGCCCTACACCGTGCCGACATCCAAAGACCTGCGCATGGGGCAAGACGACATCATCAACTTCGAAATCGTCTACGAATCGCCTTACGGTTACTGGCTGGAGATGACGACAGTCTTTTCTTTCGATCCCTTGCCCGACGATGTGCAGGCGCTGCTTGACGGCTACCTGGCGGCGGTGGAAGCCAGCTCGGCCGTGGCCAAAGCCGGCAATACCTTCCGCGATATTTCCGAAGCCAACGACAAGGCGCTGCGCGATCGCGGTTTCCCGGTCGATGGCAAACATACGCCCGATTGCCACAGCACCGGCCTGGACGGCAGCGACGGACCGAATTCCTTCGGCTCGCCCGACTTTGTGCTGCAGCCCAATATGGTGCTGTCCTACCATCCGGGCACCGTACTTGAAAACGACCGCGGCTTCTTGATCTCGGACAACTTCCTGGTTACGCCGGAGGGCGCATTCCGCCTCTCGCCGCATCACGCCGACCGCTACTACATGCAGCTGGAGGCTTAGTTAGTCCGTGCCCCCACCCCCCGGCCCCCGCCCCGAAGCATCAGCTGAGGACGGGACAGGTTTGGGATAAGTTGCAACGGGTCAGCCAATGGCTGACCCCTACAGGCACTATTCTGTGAGGAAAATGTAGGGGCGAGACATTGGCTCGCCCGAAAGACTCATATAAATCACAGGTTACACGGCTTTTATTTGCCTGTTGGATAACTGTCCTGTCCTCAGTATAGCAATGGGGAAGGGCCGGGGATGGGATAGAAAGGAGCAAGACCATGAAAGACCAAACAGCCGTCTCCGTCATCGGCGAATACGTCTCCGCGCGCAGATACGAAGACTTGTCCGACCTCGCTGTCGTCCGCGCCCGCCAAGTCGTGCTCGACTTCATTGGCACGATGCTCGGCGGCTACCAGACTGAGCTGGGTCAGTTATCCGCCGATTACGCGGCGCAGATGCAACCGGGCAATGACGCCACCATCGTCGGCGACGGACGCCGCAGCACGGTTGATGGCGCTGCCTTCGCCAATGCCACCATGGGAAAGTTTCTGGGCATGGACGATTCGCATCGCATCGCCGGGCACGTGGCTTCGCAATTGGTTCCCGCGGCGCTGGCCTTGGGCGAGCAGCATCGTCTCAGCGGCCGGCAGCTGATCACGGCGCTGGCGGTCGGCTATGATGTGATGGACCTGGTGCATGGCACGGTCGATACCTGGCAGCGCGAGCGCGGCATGGACCACAAGGGGCAAGCCGGCACCCTGGCGAGCAGCGTCACCGCCGCTAAGGCGCTCGGCCTTGATGCCGACAAAACCGCCCACGCCCTGGCGCTCTCGATGGACATGGCCTGCGGCACTGAACAATACGTCTACGATGCCGGCGCCTGCGATACCAAAGACCTGCTGGCGGGCTATGGCGCGCGCAACGGCATCCTGGCCGCCAAGATGGCTGACTTCGGCTTCCGCGGGCCGCCCGGCGCGCTCGACGGTCCCTACGGCTATTTCCACGCCTTCGGGCCCGGCCGCGACTCGGCCGATCTGGCCGTGCTGGACAGCGATGCCCTGGCGCGCACCGGCTTCAAACCCCACGCCGGCTGCCGTCATGTGCATTCCTGCGTCGATGCCACGCAAGCCCTGCTCAGGAGCGGCCGACCCGACTTGAGCGCGATCTCCTCCATCGAAATCGACACCTACCTGGAAGCCATCACGCCCGACTTCCGCGTCAATTATTCGCCGCAGACGGTGGGCCAGGCCGGCTTCAGCTTGCCGGTGACCGCGTCCGTGATTCTTACGCGCGGAAATTGGTTCCGCGACGACATTGAGACTTTCGACGCGCCCGAAGCGCAACGCCTGCGCCAACTGGTCAAAGTCGGACTGGACGAAGACATTCAGGCTGGGCATCCACTGAAAAACGGCTGCGAAGTCCGCATCACCACCAATGACGGGGCACTCTATCGCGGGCGTGTGGAATACGCCAAAGGCGAGCCGGAGAACATGCTCAGCGATGCCGAATTCGAAGAGAAATTCCGCTACCTCGTCGGCGACATGCTGCCGGCGGAGCAGATCGCGCGCTTGCTCGATTGCGTGGCGCGGCTGGAGTATCTTGACGATGTCGGCGAGCTCGCGCGCCTGACCGTTCCCGAGAGAGTAGCAGTCTAAACCAGTCATGAAGATCACAACTATCGATTCCACCATCGTCAATATCGCGCGCAGCCGCGACCTGGCGACGGCTTATGGCGTGTCCTCCACCACCAATACGGTGGTCGTGCAAGTACGCACCGACGAAGGCATCACCGGCATCGGACAAACCGTGGCGCCCGCGCCCTGGGGCGGCGATGCGGTCGAGGTGGTCAAGCATCATATCGACCGCTATCTGGGCCCCGCTCTGATCGGCGAAGACCCCTTCAATATCGAGCGCCTGCATCAGCTTATGTTTCAGGCCATGCGCAGTGCCGTAAACGCGCGCACGGCGCTGGACTTCGCCCTTTGGGATATCAAGGGCCTCGCGCTCGGTGTTCCCGTCTATCAGCTGCTGGGCGGCGCTTGCCGGCCGGGCGCGCTCTGCCATGGCTTCGTCGAACGGGAGGCGCCGCCGGCCATGGCCGCCCGCATCGAAGAGCTGGCCGCCGCGGGCTGGACCTGGTTCAAAACCAAGATCGGCTTCGGCGTGGAAGATGATGTGGCCTGGTATCGGCAGCTGCGCGAATTTGTCAGCGACGACATCAAGTTTCAACTTGACGGCAATACTGGGTATACTCTCGGCGAGGCGCTCCCGGCTTTGATGCGCCTGGAAGCGCTGGGTGGCGTCGCGCTTTTCGAGCAGCCGGTGCGTTATCTCGATGAGATGGCGCAATTGGCAGCGCGACTCAGTACGCCGCTGCAAGCCGATGAGGCGACATCCGGCCCGCGCAGCGTCTACGAAATCGCGCGGGAGCGGGCGGCGCATGTGCTGCATTTCAAGCTGCATCGCTATGGTGGCTTGCTGCCGGCGGCGAAGATGGCGGCAGTAGCGGAGGCGGCCGGCCTGGAAATATCAATCGCGCCTTATTTCGATATCATCGCGGCGGCGGCAGCGCACTTGGCCGCGGCCACGCCCGGCGCAACCTGGCCCGCCGGCTTCTCGGACATGACTGATTCCATCCTCGCCGAGCCTTATCAGCCGGATGGGCAGATGCTTAAACCGCCTGCGGGGCCGGGCCTGGGCGTCGCGATAGATGAAGACAAACTGGCGCATTATGCGGCAGCTTCTTGAAAACTTGTCAAAAAACGATAACCTACAGCAGCAGAAGGAGGTGACTATCGACAATGCATCTGCAAGGCGAATCGAATAGTTTCGGCATATACACATCAAGAGGAGAGAAGTAATGAAAACCGCACGACTTTTACTCATCGCAAGTTTGGTCCTGCTCATCGGCTCAATGGCGATTGTCCCGGCGACCGCGCAAGACGGCATGACCGAATTTGTCTATGCCCATAGTGGGCCCATCCGCCCGATGGACGCTCACTCGCACTGGTACGGCTCCACGCACCATTTGCTCAACCTGTATTACGATTGCCTGATTTGGCGCGCCGCTGACGGCAGCGGCTACGTGCCGCAGGCTGCCCATAGCTGGGAAAATGTCGACGACACCACCTGGCGCTTCCACTTGCGCGAAGGCGCCACCTTCCACAATGGCGAGCCGGTCGACGCCGAAGCCGTCAAATGGAATATCGACCGCGTCCGCCATCCCATCGGCGACATCCCACTCTATCAGCAGTGGGCTTTTGTCAAGGAAGTTGTGGTTGTGGACGACCTGACGGTCGATATCATCAGCAACGCCCCCCACGCTTACTTCGAGAATGACGTCAGCTACAACGGCTGCGAGCTGCTGCCGCCCGATTACTTCGAAGAAGTCGGCCAGGAAGAGTTCAACCGCAATCCTGTCGGCTCCGGTCCCTACACGCTGGCCGAACTCAGCGAGAACGATCGCTACGTCTTCGAAGCTTGGGACGACTATCACAGCGGCCGTCCCGAGGTTGATCGGGTCATCTACCAGGTCATCCCCGAGCCGTCGGCGCAGGTCGCCGCATTGCTCGCCGGCCAGGTCGACATGATCAAAGGCGTGCCCGCGCCCGACCGCCCCACGATTGAAACCACTGACGGCCTCACCCTGCTCACCGAGAGCGGGAACCGGATGTACCACTACTATGCTCGCGTGGATACAACCAGCGGCGCCTTCCCCGAGACTTTCCCGGACTATGAGCCGGCCACGCTGGATATCAACGTGCGCAAAGCCATCACCCATGCGCTTGACCGCCATCTGCTGGCGGAAGTGCACGGCTCGGCCAGCGCCCGCCTGGCGCGCGTCTGCTCATACTATCCGGAAGGTTTCGCCGACAAATACGCCGATCCCGATGTCATTTCCGAATGGTACGACCCCGATCTGGCGAAGGAATATCTGGCTGAGGCCGGTTACGCCGATGGCGAAGGCCCGACCCTCTACCTCGATACGCCGGTCGTCGGCCGTGGCGGCGGCGCCAAGGAAGTCGCTGAAGTGGCGGCCGCGCTGCTCGAAGATGTCGGCTTCACCGTGGACCTGACCGTCCGCGATGCTTCCGCCTTTGCTGTTGAAGTACAGCGCAGCGGCAACAACCGCGAACTGATGCTGGCGGCTCTCGGCTGTGGTCCCGCTCTGCTGCCGCTCTTCTACAACTGCGACTGGACGGCTGTCGCCTACAGCGTCTGCGACGAAGATTGGGATGCCGTCGCGGAAGCGATTCAGGTGACGATCCCGCTTGATGAGCGCCTCGAACTCTGGGAACAGTGGTGGGAATACTACATCGACCTCACGCAAACCATCACGCTCTTTGAGATAACGGATGTGTTAGCATTGAATACAGCCGAATTCGACTTCACGCCGCGTAAAGACGGCTGGATGACCTTCCGCGATCTCAAACTCGCGGATATGTAGGCCAACCCCCCTCGGTCCCCCCATCGCAATGGGGGGATGAACGCTGCATTGTCGTGACTCTGCAGAGGAAACGCACCCCTTCCCTGATTTATCGGGGAAGGGGCCGGGGGATGGGGTAAGAGACGATGCGCGGATTCTTCATCAGCCGATTGCTGCAGCTGGTCGTGACCATGTTCATCATCTCGGTGGTCGTGTTCTTCATACTGCGCTTGAGCGGCGACCCAATCCTGGTGGTGGCGCCAGACTTCTTCAGCCAGGAACAGATCGAGCAAATGCGCAAGTTCTGGGGCTTCGACAAACCGCTCGGCGAGCAATACCTCACCTTTGTCACCAAAGCGATCACGGGCGATTTCGGCAAATCCTATCTGGCCAAACGTCCGGCTATGGAGCTCATCATTGAACGCCTCGGTTATACCTGGATGCTGGCTGCCGCTGCCGCTGCAATCGGCGTGACCGTCGCCATCCCGCTGGGCATCTTGTCCGCGCTCAAGCGCAATAGCCTACTGGACCTGATCATTACTTCATTGTCGTCGCTTGGCACCGCGATGCCCAGCTTCTGGCTCGGTCTCATGCTCATTATCATTTTTTCGGTCTACCTGCGCATGCTGCCCGCTTTTGGCGCCTTGGAGCCCAAAGCCATCATCATGCCCTCGGTGACGCTGGGCGTGGGCATGGCGGCGCGCCTGTCGCGCATGACCCGCTCGGCCATGCTGGAGGTGCTGAATCAAGATTACGTGCGCACCGCCCACAGCAAAGGCCTGCTGCACAAGACCGTGGTGCTGCGTCATGCGCTGCGCAACGCTCTCATTCCCATCGTCACCGTATTCGGCTTGCAGCTCGGCTGGCTCCTGGGCGGCTCGGTCGTGGTCGAGAGCGTCTTCTCCTGGCCCGGGCTGGGCCGGCTGATGATCGACTCCATCAGCGTCCGCGACAACACGGTGGTGCAAGCGGGTCTAATATTTTTTGCCCTGTCCTTTATTCTTATCAATTACGTCATCGATGTGCTTTACATCATCCTTGACCCGCGCATAAAGTTTCAGTAGCAGACGCCCATGGACGCCCAGCACAGCACCAACCAAATCAGCGACTTGCCCGCCCGCCGCAGCGCGCCTCTGCGCCTGCTGGGGATTCTGCTCAAGAGCCCGGTCGGCACGGCCGGCAGCTTGATTGTAATCGCCATCGTGCTCCTGGCCATTTTCGGCCCCCTGATTTCGCCGCAGGATGCGCATGGCAGGAACCTGCGCGCCCGCTTCAAGCCGCCAGGTTATGCCGATGACGTCGCCAGCTATTCCTTGGGCAGCGATCAGCTGGGCCGCGACATCCTCAGCCGCATCATCGCCGGCAGCCGCGTTTCGGTGCTGGTCGGCGTGGTGTCCGTGCTCATCTCGGGCACAATCGGCGTCATATACGGCTTGATCAGCGGCTTCGTCGGCGGCATCGTCGACAGCGTGCTCATGCGCATAGTCGACGGCTTGCTGGCTATCCCCTTCATCATCCTGGTCATCGCTATATCCGGCGTTGTCGGCGCGGGTTTGTCCACGCTGATCCTCATCCTCGGCTTCACCGGCTGGATCACCTATGCGCGCGTCATTCGCGGCGAGGTGCTCAAGGTGCGCGAAATGGAATACGTCATCGCCGCCTACGCCTTGGGCCAGCACCGCCTCAAGGTCATGCTGCTGCACATCCTGCCCAACGTGGTCTCATCGGCTATCGTGCTGGCCGCCGTGCAAGTCGGCGTCACTATTCTGGCCGAATCTTCCCTGAGCTTCCTGGGCCTGGGCGTCAAACCGCCGACGGTGACCTGGGGCTTGATGCTGGCCGACGGCAAGCAGTATATCAACAGCGCCTGGTGGATGACCGCCTACCCCGGCATCGCTATCACCATCACTGTGCTGGGCGTGGTCTTCCTGGGCGATTGGCTCCGCGACTTGCTCGACCCCAATATCCGCGGCCGCGCCTGATGCCGAAGCTGCTCCCCGTCACCGAAGATTCTCCACTTCGTGAAGGCGCTTGGTTTTCTTTCAAATTGAATCGACAAATGGATTTATCATCAAATGGTTCTTGGCACTGTGCAATGATGGAGAGCGTTTGAAACATATTTTCGTAGTCTGTTAGTTACTTTAGGCAGATGTTTATTCTTGCGACTCTTGAATATTACGGACCAGCCTGAACATGGCAACATACGTAAGTATTTCGGCAGATCTCCCGAGCGCGGAAGATATGATCGCGATAATTGATTCCCTGCTGCAGAGTAAGCACTTTGGCGTCGTTTCTGTATGCAGCTATCATTTTACTAAAGACGTAACTGAGTTGTTTCTGTCTGGATATGGAGTAGAGACCACATTGATACAGATTAAGAGATGGATGCAGAATACATCCTCGAGAGTCACAGCAGTCGCCGAATCCAATATTAATTCAGAGTATCTATTTCAGATTGAGCAGGCGATTCCTGAACACATCACCTACGAGATGACGTCACCCTTTGAGCGAGTGACCAAAGAGTATACTTTCATCAATCACCACATGCAGTTGTTAGATTTGTCGACAGTCAGATCTTGGATTGATGAGAGAAAAGTTGCTCGTGTATTCGTTTATCTGTGCGCCCTAAATGTCGCGGCGCCTGAAGAATTTCCGTTTCGACACAGATTCCTGGATTGGGGCTATAAACCAGTTATCGAATTAGAACTGATAAAACATCCGAAAATGGGCTTTAAGTTCATTCTGTATAGCGCCTCACAGGTTTGGCTACAGAATTCCTTTGATCCAACCTATGATGGTTTACCGAGCGCGGATCAAAACCTGCGAATCTTGGGGGAGTTAGTCGAGTACACATTGCTTCCGATAAACATAAATGATGCGATTGTCAGTCTCTCCGGCAGTGTTTTCCACAACGAATCTGATCGATTCAAACACTGTATGCAGCAATTCAACGTAAGCATCGAGATTACGTAGATAACAGATTGGCAACGACATGCATATAGCATTCTATTGGAATCGTGAGTTCAGTCTAAAAGCAACTACGAGTATCGCAGGGAAGGGTTGATGTCCCAGCACTTCCGCGTCCCCCGCTCACGCGCCAGCCAAACGCATCAAGCCATGCGCGACGAAATCATCGCCGCCCTGGAACCCATCCTCTTTGACGCTTACCAGCACAGCTACCCGCTGCGCAGCCAACTCGAAGACGCTTTCGCCGCCGAGGCGGGGCAGCGCTACGCCGTCGCCGCCCACTCCGGAACGGTGGCCCTCGTCATCGCCCTGCGCGCCTGCGGCATCGGCCCCGGCGACGAAGTCATCACGGTGGGCAACTCCGACATTTCCACCACCGGCGCCATCAGCCTCTGCGGCGGAAAGCCCGTGCTCTGCGATGTGCTGGAAACCGACTACACCATGGATATCGCGACGGTCGAAGCGCAAATCACCGAGCGCACACGCGCCATCCTGCCGGTGGACCTGCATGGCCACCCGGCTGATGTCAAAGCCCTGCGCGCCCTGGCCGATCGCTACGAGCTCAAAATCATTGAAGATGCGGCGCTGGCCTCCGGCGCAAGGGATTACGGTGAGCCGGTCGGCGCTTTCGCCGATGTCGCCATGTTCAGCTTCGCGCCCTTCAAGCCGCTGGGCAGCGCTGGCAACGGCGCCATGCTAGTGACCAACGACGAGGCCATCCACGCGCAACTGCGCCTGCTGGTCGGCTATGGCTACACGCCTGAGGAGGTCGCGCCCACCGGCTATCAGAATTATGTCGCCGAAGGCTTCAACGTCCCGCTTGACGGCCTGCAGGCGGCGCTGCTGCTGCTGAAGTTGCCGCATCTAAAGAAGTGGACGGTACGACGCCGCGAAATCGCCGCCGCGCTGGAAGCGGGCCTGGCTGATACGCCCGTCATCACGCCGCGTTTCCGCCCGGAATCCGCGCCCACCTTCCGCTCCTACGCCATAAGAAGCGAACGTCAGCTTGAATTGCATGACGGTCTGCGCGCAGCCGGCATTGAAGCGGTCATTCATTACGCGCCGGCTGTCTATCGCTACGAGGTCTACGCCGACGCCTTCCCAAACCGCGATCAGTTGCCGTTCACGGAAATGCTGGCGAGCCAAGTGGTCAATCTGCCCGTCACGCCCGAACTGAGCGATAACGAGGTAGAATATATGATTGAAACAATTAGCATACTGCTCGACCCCAAATAATGCTTGTAGGGGCGACTCTGTGAGTCGCCCGTGATTAGTGAGGAACCATCCTATGAACCTACTTGAAAAAGCCGCCGACTACACCCTCTCTCTCCAGCTGGATGACATTCCGGCGGAGGCCCTCGACCTGGCGAAATGGATCGTCTTCGACTCCATCGGCACGGGCTTGGGCGGCTACCAGCGCGACTTGGGTCAGAAGGCAGCGCGCTACGCCAGCGCCATGATGCCGGGCGATCAAGCTACGCTGCTGGGCAGGGGCGAGCGCGTATCGCTGGAAGGCGCCGCCTTCGCCAATGCCGTCATGATCAAGATCCTGGGCATGGACGATTCGCATCGCTCGGCCGGGCATATCGCTTCCCAGGTTCTCCCGGTCGTGCTGGCGGTCGGCGAAGCCTACGGCAACTCCGGCGAAGACATGCTCGTGGCCATCATCGCCGCATACGACTTCGCGGTGCGCATCGGGCGGCAGGTACGCGCGACGCATCGGGCCCGCGGCAACGACCTCAAAGGCACGCTCGGCGCGATGGCGGCGGCGCTGGCTGCCGCGCGCTGTGCCGGCTGTGACCGCGAAACACTCATCAATACGGTGGCGCTGGCCGCCGACCTGGCATCCGGCACCGAGCAGTACGTCTATGAAGGCGGCCCCTGCGATACCAAAGATCTCATCAGCGGCTTCGCCTCCCGCAATGCTGTCTTCGCCCTGCGCCTGGCCGAGTCGGGCTTTTACGGTGCGCGCGGCGCGCTCGACGGCGAGTATGGTTTCTTCAGCGCTTTCGGGGATGGCTGCGATGAAAGCGCCTTCGACGACTTGGGCCGCGACTTCGCCATTCTGGGCACCGCATTCAAGCCGCACGGCGGATGTCGCCATACCCACCAAGCCATCGACGCCGCGCAGGCGATACGGCAGGAGGGCGCGCTTGATGTATCCGCCATCGAGAGCGTCTGCCTCAAGACTTACGGCTACGCTACTCGTCCCATCTTCCGCGTCGATCCCAACCCGCCCGCTCGCGATGTCGCCGGTTTGAGCATCCGCGTCTCCACGGCAGTGGCCTTGACGCAGGGCAGCGCCTGGCCCCACGACTTTGGGGCCTGGGATGACCCCGAGGTACGGCGTCTGCGCAACTTGATCGATGTGCAAGTCGACGAGGAGATAGAAGCGAGCTATCCCGAACTCAACGGCTGCCGCCTGCAAATCACGCTGGCGAATGGCGAGCAGCGCCAAGCCTACCTGCCCAACATGAAAGGCGAGCCGGAATTCCGCATGACCGATGTCGAAATGCGGCAGAAGTTCGCCGTGCTGACGCGCGACCTGTTTGACCCGACGCGCGCCGACCGGATCTACGAGGCTTGCAGTCAGTTGGAGCGGCTGGACGACATCGGCGCTCTAACGCAGCTGTGTGCCGCCGGCGAAGCCATTCCGGCTTAGGGCTCGCGATTCATAATGTAGCAGGCGCTGTTCCGGTCGCGGACGAAACCACTGACGAAGTAGCCGGCGTCCAGCAGAGTCGTCATCGCGCAGCGCACGCTCAGTTGCCAGGTCTTGGCGCGCTCCAGTTTCGCTGCTTTGAGTTGGGCGATATTCAGGGGAATCTCAATGCCGTAACGCGGCTCAGTGAAGCTGCTCGGCTGCTCGTGACGGAGATCGCCCGCCTTGTTCACATGCACCAGTTTGACGGCGTCAGTTTGCGCTGTAGACTCGCTCTGGCCGCCCGCCTCAGCCAGCGCCATCACTCGCGGCGAATCCAGTTGCCACTGCGCTTCCAGGCGGTCGCTGGCCATGCCGGCGTTGATGCCATCCTGCATGTCGCCGTAATGATTGACCGAGTAGTTCCGCGCCGTCGTGCCCAGGCGATTGAAGTTGAAATTGGCGTTGCCGCTCTGCATCGGGTCGAAGGTCCAGGCCATGCGGCAAAAGCCCACCCTCAGCGCCCAGTCGCGCTGCGCCAGCTTGAGTTTTAGTCCGACTCCGCGCCCCTGGTACTCCGGACGCACTCCGGCCATATGCGACCAGAGCCACAACTCGCCCTCGCGCCAGGCGGCCATGCCAAAACAGAAACCGACCAGCCGTCCCGCGGCCTCGGCCCCGATGACTGCCCCGCCGGCATGCACAATCGCCCGCAGTGTATGCGGCGACGACACCTCGACATCATGCATGCCCCAAACGGCCTTCTGCAACTCGACCGTCGCATTGATATCGGGCATCGTTCTTAATTCGCGAATCGTGATTGTGTCGGACATGCCTCGCCAGCAACTGCGCCGATGAACGCCTGCAATCATAGCAAGCGCGCGGTCAAATGGCAAAGCGCTACAGATCAATCACAGGACGACGCTCGCTGTGGCGCGCACGACTAAACTGAAATTTAACCACAGTCGCTCGCAAGTCACGACTTGGCTCACACAAAATATGAAATCCAATGCTGTGTGCGTAGGGGCGAGCCGGTGGCTCGCCCCTACATATTTCGACAGGATTCGGCAGGTTTCATGAAAAAGACACCTCAGAGGCATATTCCGATCAAACATAATCTTTGTGCCCTTTGTGTCTTTGTGCCTTTGTGGTGAACATGACTTATAATCTGAGGGTGCAGCAGCTAGTCCACGACCCGAGGAGCGGCGCCCTGCCAACTGCGGAACGCTGTCAATCCGTGCTTGATACCATCGGCAATACGCCCTTGGTCGAACTCGCGCGCATTACCCGCGGGCTGGACGGCCTTATCTTCGCCAAGCTCGAATACTTCAACCCGGGCTACTCCAAGAAAGACCGCATCGCCTTGCAGATGATCGAAGATGCCGAAGCCAGTGGCGCGCTGCTGCCGGGCGACACGGTGGTTGAGCTGACCAGCGGCAATACCGGTACCGGTCTCGCCATCGTTTGCGCCGCCAAGGGCTACCACTTCGTGGCAGTGATGTCCCGCGGCAACTCGATGGAGCGGGCGCGCATGATGTCCGCGCTCGGCGCTGAAGTGGTACTGGTCGATCAAGCGCCGGGGTCGCGCCCCGGCCAAGTCTCAGGCGACGATCTGGCGCTGGTGGAAGACCGGGCGCGGCAGATCACGCGTGAACGCGGCGCCTTTCGCGCTGATCAGTTTCAGCTCCCTGGCAATTCGCGCGCCCACTACCGACATACCGGGCCGGAAATCATGCGGCAATCGGGCGGCGTCGACGCCTTCTGCGACTTTGCCGGCAGCGGCGGCTCTTTCGCTGGCTGCGCGCGCTACTTCAAAGAATGCGACCCGACCATCCAATGTTATGTGGTCGAGCCGGAAGGTGCGGCAGCCCTGGCTGGCCAAGCAGTTACGCGCCCCAACCACAAAATACAAGGCGGCGGCTACGCTATGAGCGAGCTGCCGCTGATCGAACGCGAGCTCATCGACGGCTGCCTGCAAGTCAGCGATGAAGACGCGCTGCAGATGACGCGCCGCCTGGCCCGCGACGAGGGACTCTTCGCCGGCTTCTCTTCCGGGGCGAATCTGGCCGCCGCGCTGCAGCTTCTGACGACGACACATCGCGGCGACCGCATCGCCATCTTGCTCCCCGACTCCGGCTTGAAATATCTGAGCACGGATTTATGGCCATGAGATCATGAGCGAAAAACGCCCGCAAGATGATATCGTCCGCTGGCTGCGCAGCCAGCATGATTCGCTTTCGCCCAGCCAGCGCAAAGTCACGCAATTCCTGCTGGAAGGCCGCATCAACGTCATCCACTTCACCATCACCGAGATCGCCGAAGCGGTGGGCGTCAACTCTTCCACGGTAGTCCGCACCGCGCAGGCGCTGGGCTTCGAGGGTTTCCCCGAATTGCAATCGGTGTTGCGCAGCCAATTCCTCAGCCAGGCGCGCATCTCCCAGCGCATGCAGCTCGGCTCGCAGACGCTGCTTGACGACCTGTCTGCTGATACGGAAGCAGACGCGCACCTGCTCACGACCGTCCTGCGCGACGAGCTGCAGACCTTGCTCGATCTGCCGCAGCATGTGCCCCGGCATCGCTTTGACCAGGCGGTCGACCTGTTGGATGCCGCCGAGCAAGTTTATATCATCGGCCTGGGCGCCTCTTTCCCAATGGCACTCAATTTCGGCATCGTCTTGCGCTTTATCCGCCCGGCATCCACCGTGTTGACGCCGGGCATCGACCCCATCGCCGCGCAGCTCATCCCGCTCAAAGCCGGGGATCTGATCTTCTCGCTCTGCTTCGCCCGTTACACGCGCGAGACGCTGACCGTGATGGACGTCGCCAGAGAGCGCGGCGCGTCCGTCCTTGCGGTCACCGACAGCCACGTATCGCCCGCCGCCATCCGCGCCGACCTGGCCCTGATCGTGCCCTTCCGCTTACGGCTGTACAGCAATACGGTGGCCGTATTCGCCCTGCTCGATGCGCTGCTTGGGGCATTGGCGCTGCGCTACCCGGAGAAAACGCAAGAGCGCCTCGACAGCCTCGAAGAGTTGTATCAGCAGTTCAATCTTTGGAGCAGCGGCGGCTGATCTCAGGCGCGGACGTTGGGGTCAAGCGCATCACGCAGCGCGTCGCCGATGATGTTGAGAATCAGCACAACTAGGGTGATGGTCATGCCCGGGAAGACTGCGATCCACCACTGCGTGCGCAGATAATTGCGCCCGTCCGCCAGCATAGCGCCCCACTCCGGCGTGGGCGGCCGCACACCCAGCCCGAGGAAGCTCAAGCTGGCGCCTGCACGACCGCGCCCACCTGCAGGGCGAGCTCGAGCTGGCCAGAGAAGCCTACAGCCAGAGCATTAGCGAAATGCGCGAGATCCGCAGCCGCCTTGACGAGATCGAGCAGCGCCAGTTTGAGATACTGCGCATCATCGAGCCGTCAGGATAGACGCGGCAATCGGACGCTTCTCAAGCGTCATTCTTCAAAACACACCCCGCCGCACGCCGCCGCCCTAGCAGTCCAAGGACCTGTCGCGCCGCCCCCAGTTATACTCACATGCCCAATCCAGAAGTCGCCCAAAGGCAGGAATCCATCATTGCAGTAATTTCCTCTCCCAATCAATGTTGACATCGCATTTTCCTCTGCATTCTCCTTAGCTAACTCGGGGCTCACAGCGCTTTCCCCGTTACCTTCAGCCCAGGGCGGAAAACGTGCAGTATCCGGGAGCACTGGAATATTGTCTTCCCCTGCCGTGCTGTAGCCGCAGTAATCCCATGGCCCGGGTGTCACCGTCGGAGTCGCCGTGTCAGTTGCTGTCGCTGTGGCTGTGGCTGTCGCCGTGTCAGTCGCTGTGGCTGTCGCAGTCGCCGTTGCTGTGGCTGTCGCCGTGTCAGTCGCAGTCGCCGTTGCTGTGGCTGTCGCTGTCGCTGTCGGCGTGTCGGTCGCTGTCGCTGTGTAAGTCGCCGTCGCTGTGGCTGTCGCCGTATCGGTCGCTGTGGGCGTGGCGGTCTTGATAGGACATTCGGTTGTAAATGAGAAATCAACTGTGGCCAAGTAGTCGAGGGCGATACTAAAGGCGATGGCCTGACCTAAATAGGTCTTGTCGCATTCGTCAGGAAAGATCGCGCCAGCGAGCATGCCGTCTTCGGATTCGGAGTAGCCGAAAAATTGTTGCCCGCTGCCGGGCTTATCGCTCCAGCCGACCGCTTGATAATCCACCGGGCTATTGTGGAGTGTGAAAGCGCAGACATAAGCATTCTGGCCGCCTCTGGTTTCGTTGGCGCAGCTGACGCTCCCAGATGGCACGGGCGTTGCTGTGGGCACGGGAGCGTTAGTAGCTGTCGCGCAGCTGGGGATTGCTGCTTCGCCGGGTTGCCAGGCATCGCACGTCTCATTCCAGCAGTTACCGTGATCGTCGTTAAGGCAGTAGCGCTGGCAACGGCGGAAGTCAACGCGGTCGGAGCACGCGGCCGGGTCATAGACCGATTGGTGTTCGTAATGACTGCTGACAAAAGAATCCGCAGGCGTGGCGGTGGCGGTCGCCGTTGGCGTATCAGAGGGAACGGGTGTGAGCGGATACCATGCTGCCCAAGCGCTGGGCGGACCTAACCGCGATCCGCCGGTAAGAGTGGCGAAATATCCGCGTACCCGTACGCGCCAGTCGTAGGCGGCGTCGAATCCGATGACGAAAGTACTAGTGACACCAGCGCCGACATCTAATTCCGCTCCTGTTTTTATCAGGCCTGTAAAGTTGGATCCGCGCGTATAGGCTTCGGCCTGATATCGGTAACCGCGAGTTGCGCCGGCGGAGCTGTCCCATCGGATTTGCCCACTATTCCCCACCCACTCAACGCCAGTGATAGCAGGCGGATCGGCTTGAGCTGCGGCAGGGGCAAGCGCGGTAATAAGAACTGTGATTAAGAGAAGGAGCTTAAGGAGTTTCATAAGGCCTCGTTGTGAGCATCGGTTAAGTGAACTGCAAAATGGCTCTAGCTGGCAGAAATTGCGCACCAGATAGCGCCATATCGAGATAATTCTCGCACAAAATGTAACAGAAAAGTGTATATCGCGCAAGTATCTACTAAAGACCAATAGTCCGAAATTTGACTTGGCTTAGCATCCTTGCCCGAATTTCCTGACCGTACCGCTCGACTTAAGACGGGCCCTTACCTGTCATTGGCGATGAATCAAGAGAATGAGGAAGTCGCCTTGAGTTTTTCGCAGTAGCTGAATCACCTCGGCATCGACAATGTGCCTTCTGTCATACGCGCCGCCGTCCACGATGATGTCAACTGGAATGGATGGCTCTGCCGCAATCGATCTATTGTCGGCGTCGACCAGTTAAAAGGGGATTACTAGTTGTCGCTGATGATGATCATCAAGGTCAGCAGGTCGCGCAGCGTTGGCTGCAGACCCGACTCGAAGTATGGCAAGATGCCGCTGCCCAGGCTCTTGTCCTCATCGGACAGGGCTATGCGCGAATCGAGGCTGATGGCGCCCGCCGTCAACTGTTGGCAGGCGGTCGCCAGGATGGGAATCTTGAATGTGCTCGCCATGGGGAAGGGCTCGTCGCCCTTGACATCCAGCCGCGTATCGGATTCGATATGCCATACCGCCACGCCGGCCTCGATTTGCGCCGCGCTAATGATCTCCGTGATACGATCGACCAAGGTCATTTGGAGCCTCCGTAGGGATTCTGGTCGCGCCAGCGCTGCTTGGCTTCGTCCAGGCGATCGCGCTGTACCTCGACGCCGATGCCGTAGCCGTCGGCCACGGCCAGCGTGCTATCCGGCCCCAGCACAAAGGGCGGCTCAGTAAGGTCAGCGGCGAAATAGCGATCGGTCGCCGAGATATCCGAGGGCAAGTTGACCGCCGGCAGCGCAGCGAATGACAGGTTAGCCGCGCGCCCCACGCCGATTTCCAGCATGCCGCCGATCCACAAGGGCAAGTCGTTCTCCGCGCAGATGCGGTACATCTCCAGGCTCTCCGTGAATCCGCCAACGCGCGCCGGCTTAAGATTCAAGATACCGATGGCGCCCACGTGCAGCGCGATACTTAGGTCGCTGGCCGACTTTACGCTTTCGTCCAGGCAGACCCGCGTCTTCAGCCGCCGCTGCAAATGCCCGTGATGGTAGATATCGTCATGCGCCAGCGGCTGCTCGATCATCAGCAGATCAAAGGCGTCAAGCTGCGCCAGATGCTCGGCGTCCCCCGGCTGATAGTCGCTGTTGGCGTCCAGCATCAGCAGTATGTCCGGATGCGCCGCGCGCACCGCCCGCGCCACCTCCACATCCCAGCCGCGTTTGATCTTGAGCTTGATGCGCCCGTAGCCTTCCGCCACTCGCTGGCTGACCACCGCCACCGTGGCTTCCAGCGACGGCTGAATGCCGATGCTGACGCCGACGGTCGCGCGCCCCTCGGATTCATGCCCCGCGGGCGCGTATTGCGCGAAGCAGTCGGTGAGGCGCAGGTCGTTGGTCTTGGCGAAGGCGTCCCAGACAGCCGCTTCCAGGCCGGCCCGCGCATGGTGATTGCCGCGGAAGCGCTTTATCAGCGCGGGAAAGTCGCGCGGGTCGCCCACTGACTCGCCCACAACCGCCGGCGCCATGAAATCCGCCAGGATATGCTCGGCAGTCACCGCTGTTTCATGGCCGTAGCCGGGCCAAAACTCAATCGAGCACTCGCCCCAGCCGATCACGCCGGCTTCGGTCGTCAGCTCGACCAGCACCGCCACCTTGTCGGTTTCCGCGCCGAAGCTGGTCTCGAAAGGCGCCAGATAAGGCAGCAGCACGGTATGCAACTCAATCGATCGAATCGTTATCGCTTTCAAGTCCATATCCTTCGCTTATAGTTGCGCGGGCGCGCATCGGTCGAGGCATTTTTAGTCAGTCGGGAGCACGACATATTATAGCAACCCGCGTTGCCAAGCAACAAACGACGCATAATTTCTTGCGTCCGCGCCGGCGAAGGTCTATATTCTGGGGACCCAGTATGCGAAGGAGACGCGCCCATGAAAGCCTTCGCTGGCGGCATTTCAACCGAAACCAATACTTTCTCGCCCATGCCAACGGGCCTGGCTGATTTCGACATCGTGCGCGCCGCCGACCTTGACGAAAGCGGCCAGATGGGCGGCTTTGGCGGGCCCTTCAACATTTTTCGCCGGCGTTGCCAGGAGCGCGGCTGGGATTACCACTTCAGCCTCTACGCCTCGGCCCAACCCGCTGGCACAACCGTCCGCGGAGTGTACGAGAGCCTGCGCGACGAGCTGCTGGAGGCGCTGCATGACGCCCTGCCCGTCGATATCGTCCTGCTGCCGCTGCACGGCGCCATGGTGGCCGAGGGCTACGACGACTGCGAGACCGATATCGCGACCAGCGTACGCGAAATCGTCGGACCAAGCGCCAAAATCGGCATCGAGCTGGACCTGCACTGCGATCTGACCCAGGAGCTAATCGACGCCGTAGACGCCATCGTCATCTTCAAGGAATACCCCCACACCGACATCAACGAGCGCGCCGAAGAACTCTTCGCCATCATCGCCGACGCCGCCGAGGGCAAAACTCGCCCGACCATGGCGCTCTACGATTGCCGCATGATCGGCCTGTTTCTGACGCCCTTTGAGCCGATGCGCGGCTTCGTCGATGACATGATGGCGCGGGAAGCCGAGCCGGGCGTATTGTCGCTGTCGCTGGCGCATTGCTTCCCCTGGGCTGACGTGCCCAGCTGCGGCGCGCAGATGCTGGCCATCAGCGATGGCGATCCGGCGCTGGCGGCAAACTTGGCGCAGGAATTCGGCCGGCGTTTCTTCGCCATGCGTCATGCGCTGGACCCGCCGTCGCTGTCACTGGACGCGGCCCTCGACAAAGCGCTGGCAGCTGAAACGGGACCGGTAGTCGTCGCCGATCAAGCGGATAATGCCGGCGGCGGCGCGCCCAGCGACTCCACTTTTGTGCTGCGCGCCCTGCTGGAACGCGGCGTGACTGACGCGGCGCTCGGCATGATCTGGGATCCGGTCGCGGTCACAGTCGCCATGTCCGCGGGCGAAGGCGCGACCCTTGACCTGCGGCTGGGCGGCAAGATGGGGCCCATGTCCGGCGACCCGCTCGACCTGCGCGTGACTGTGAGCGGCATAATCGCAGACATGAAGCAGCAGTGGACGCAAAGCGACGGCGCCGTCGCGGTCGATTGCGGCGATGCCGTTCGCCTGCACTGCCAGGGCATCGACATCATCGTCAACAGCATTCGCCGGCAGGTCTTCAGCCCGACCGTGTTCTCCAATTTCGGCATTGATCCGGCGTCAAAACGACTGCTGGTAGTCAAATCCACGCAGCACTTCTACGCCGGCTTTGCCACGCCTGAAGTTGGCGCCAGCGAGATCATCTACATGGCCGGTCCCGGCGCCGTCGCCCCGCGCTTCCGCGAGATTCCCTATCAGCGGGCCGATTTGCGCAAGTATCCCTGGCTGGACGATCCCTTTGCTGATTGAGGCAGAAGCTCTGATGTTCGATGCGTTCATGGATTCATTCCGGCTGTCTAAGCAGAACTATTATTCGTAGGCGAAGTCTCCCTCCATCTCGATGGGGGAGATTTAGAGGGGGTTGGTTATGAAAATCGCAGCCGGCGGCATCAGCATTGAGTGCGCCACTTTCTCGCCCTTGCTTTCGGAGTTATCCGACTTTCGTGTGCTGCGCGGCGACGAACAATTGGCGCGCTATCCCTTCGTTTCAGCGCTCGACGGCATTGACTTCGCGCCCTTGTTGCATGCGAATGCCGTTCCCGGCGGCGTCGTGCGGCGCTCGGCGTACGAGGCGCTCAAGGGCGAATTCCTGGAAGGGCTGGCGGCGGGCGCGCCCTGGGACGGCGTCTACCTGGATATGCACGGCGCCATGGCTGTCGAGGGCATCGACGATGCAGAAGGCGATTTCATCACTGCGGTTCGCGCGCTGGTCGGGCCTGACTGCCTCATCAGCGCCAGCTACGACCTGCACGGCAATCTCACCGCAGCCATCATGGAGCAGCTGGATCTCATCTCCGCCTACCGCACTGCGCCCCACGAAGACGCGCTTGAAACCCGTGAACGCGCGTTGAGGCTGCTCTTGCGCTGCCTGCGGGAAGGGCGGCGCCCGCACAAGTCTTTCATCCGCATCCCGCTGCTGCTCTCCGGCGAGCGCACTATGACCCTGATTGAACCGGGCCGCAGCGTCTACGCCAAGATCCCCCAGCTCATCGATGGCGACGCCGTGCTGGACGCCTCGCTGCTGGTCGGCTTCACCTGGGCCGATCAAGCGCGCAGCCAAGCGGCCGCTGTGGCGCTGGGTTGGGATGAAGCCGCGACCCACGCCGCCGCGCGAAAGCTGGCGAGCGCCTATTGGGACGCGCGCCACGACTTCGACTTCGGCGTGCCCACCGGGGGAGTCGACGACTGCATCAGCATGGCCTTGGCTGCGGACGAGTCTACCGTCTTCCTCAGCGATTCGGGCGACAATATCACCGCTGGCGCCGCCGGCGACAATCCCTATGTGCTCGAGCGCATGCTGGCGCACAGCGTACCGCGTTCGCTGGTCACCGGCATTACCGACGCAGCCGCCGTAGTGGCCTGTTTCGAAGCGGGCGCGGGCGCCGAACTCAGCCTGTCCCTGGGCGGCAAGCTCGACCCGATTCACGGTCAGCCGCTGGCGGTCAGCGGGAGCGTCAAGCGCTTGCACGACAGCCCGAACAGTAGCCGGCAGGTCATTCTGAGAGTCGACAACATTGATGTTATCCTGAGCGAACGCCGCATCGCCTATACGAGCCTGGCGACATTTACGCGATTAGGCATCGATCTCATGACGTATAAGATCGTTTGCGTGAAGCTGGGCTACCTCGTTCCCGATTTTCAGCGCATCGCCCCGCTGGCTATCATGGCGCTGAGCCCAGGCGCGGTGCACGCCCTGCCGGAGAGCCTGCCCTTCTACAAGCTCAGACGCCCTACCTACCCCTTCGACCGCGATATGACCTGGTCGCCTTGAGCCAAAAGGCGCCACAAGGCTAATAGCGACGTTTCTTCGGGCGTGTTTCTGTCCAGTTTCTGCTGTTTCCGTCTGTTTCTGTCCGACGAAAGAGTTTTTTCGGACAGATAGCCTGGTTTTCTGTCCGATAGCGTCGGCTGGGCAGGAGTGGCGGATGTCATGGGCAGAGGCGGTCATGGGGCTAGCGTAGCCGGGATGGGCGGTGGCGGGTCGCGGGTCGGTGAATCGCCGTTACAAGGCTCGTCCGGTACTGTGACTCAGCTGCCACTCGCTCGGCATAGGCGAATACTCGACATCTTTGCCACCGAGTACACCGAGTTTGATAGAGTACACAGAGGAAAGGCATCATTCTTAATCCACGGACAGAATCGGCGAACGTGCGGACCATTCTTGACTCGACCAACCGCCACAGTTCCCGGAATCCCTCTCTGTGCACTCATATTTTCTCTGTGCCCTCGGTGTCAAAAGTGTCGTGAATCCCTATAAGCGCGGCGCCCACCCCAACAAACTGTATCGTCATCGGTATTTGAGTAGCGGACAAGCCTTATAATGAAAGTGGAGACATAAGTGGACTCAAGCCATGTCAGAATCGACCTATAAGCGATTGCGCGCCGAATTGCGCAGTATCGAAGCGGAGGGCATGTACAAGCGGGAACGGCTGATCACATCGCCGCAAGCGGGCGAGATTCGGGTAGCGCTTGCGGACGGCGAGCAGGCCATCATCAACCTCTGCGCCAACAACTATCTCGGCTTGGCGGATCATCCCGAGATCATCGCGGCGGCCAAAGCGGCGCTGGACGACTACGGCTACGGCATGGCTTCGGTGCGCTTCATTTGCGGCACGCTCGATCTGCATCGCCGACTGGAACGCGCTATCGCCGAGTTCCTGGATACGGACGATGCCATTCTGTACGCGGCCGCCTTTGACGCCAATGGCGGCGTATTCGAGCCGCTGCTGACGGCGGAGGACGCCATCATCTCCGACTCGCTCAATCACGCCTCAATCATCGATGGCATTCGTCTGTGCAAAGCGCAACGCTTTCGCTTCGAAAACAACAACATGGACGACTTGGCGGCCAAGCTTGAGCAAGCCGCGGCCGGCTCGCCCCGCAGCATCATTATCGCCACGGACGGCGTGTTTTCGATGGACGGCACACTCGCCGATCTGCCGCAGCTGCGGCGCTTGGCCGATGAATTCGATGCCCTGCTGCTGGTCGATGACTGCCACGCCACCGGCATTCTGGGCCCGCAAGGCAAGGGCACGGCGGCGCACTTCGGGTTAAGCGCCGATATCATCACCAGCACGCTGGGCAAGAGCCTGGGCGGCGCTGCCGGTGGATTCGTGGCCGCGGCCCAGCCGGTGATCGACATGCTGCGGCAGCGGTCGCGCCCCTATCTCTTTTCCAACGCTCTGCCGCCGATGTTGGCTGGCGGGGCTCTCAAAGCGATTGAGCTAACCCGCGCCGGCGATGATCGGCGAGCGACGCTGCACCGGCACGCGCGGCGTTTTCGGCTGGGTCTGAGCGATGCCGGTTTCCGCTTGCTTGACGGCGAGCATCCCATCATTCCGGTCATGCTGGGCGAAGCGCGGCTGGCGCAAGACTTGGCTCAGCGACTATTCGAGCTGGGCGTTTACGTCACCGGTTTCTCCTACCCGGTCGTGCCGCGGGGTCAAGCGCGGATTCGCGTCCAGATGTCGGCGGCGCTGACGAGCGAACAACTGGATCATGCTATCGCCGCGTTTGGGCAGGCCGGGCGCGAACTCGGCGTCATCAACTAGACGGCGCGGAAAGAGATTGCCAATGAAAGCGTTGGTCAAGGCAAAGGCGGAACCCGGCCTGTGGCTGCAGGAGGTTCCCCGGCCGTCGGTCGGGCCAGATGACGCGCGCATCCGCGTCCTGCGCACTGCCATCTGCGGCACCGATGTCCACATCTTCGATTGGGATGAGTGGGCCAGCAAGACCGTACCCGTCCCCATGACCATCGGCCACGAATTCAGCGGCGTGGTGGACGCGGTCGGCGAAAATGTCGACCAGTTGCAGATCGGTCAGCGGGTCAGCGGCGAAGGGCATATCATCGGCAGCAGCAGCCGCAATGCGCGCGCCGGCCGTTTCCACCTCGACCCGGACACGCGCGGCGTCGGCGTCAACCGCCCTGGCGCCTTCGCCGAGTACCTGGTGATTCCGGCCTTCAACGTCATCCCGCTGCCGGATAGCATTTCGCTTGAGATCGGCGCAATTCTCGATCCGCTGGGCAATGCCGTACACAGCGTCCTGTCCTTTGACGTCATCGGCGAAGATGTGCTGATCACCGGCGCCGGCCCCATTGGCACGATGGCGGCCGCGCTGGCCCGCTTCGCCAAAGCCCGCCACGTCGTGCTCACCGATATCAACCCCTACCGTCTGGCGCTGGCCCAAAAAGTGGCTGATGTCCGCGCGGTGAACGTGCTCGAAGAAGACTTGCGCGATGTCATGGCCGAGCTGAAAATGCGCGAAGGTTTTGACATCGGCCTGGAAATGAGCGGCAGCCCGCTGGCTTTCGAGCAAATGGTCGATACCTTGATCATGGGCGGCGTCATCGGCATGGTCGGCATCCCGGCCGGGCGCACTGAAGTAGATTGGACCAAGGTCATATTCAAGGCGCTGACCATCAAAGCAATTTACGGGCGCGAAATGTTCGACACCTGGTATAAGATGCTGGCCATCCTGGACGAGGGCCTGGATCTAAAGCCGCTCATCACGCACCGCTTCTCCGCCGCCGATTTTGCGCAGGGCTTTGAAGTGATGCGCAGCGGTCAATCCGGCAAGGTTATTCTGGACTGGGAAGCGCTTAGCTGAGCGCCGCGCGCCTACAAGGCTTGTCCGATTCTGTGACTCAGCTTCCGCTCGCTCGGCTTAGGCGAATACTCGACATCTTTGCCACCGAGTACACCGAGTTTGATAGAGTACACAAAGGAAAGGCATCATTCTTAGTCCACAGACAGTATCGGCGAACGTGTGGATCATCCTTGACTCGACCAACCGCCGTATTTGCCGGAATCCCTCTCTGTGCACTCATATTTTCTCTGTGCCCTCGGTGGCAAAAGTGTCGTGAATCCCTTAAAGCGCGGCGCCCACCCCAACAGACCGTATCGTCATCGGCATTTGAGTAGCGGACAAGGCTTACAGCAGATCGACCGCCTCCAGCCCCAGCTCGCGCACCGCCGCGTTGAAGTCGGACACGGTTTCGCCCAGATCCGTCCGCAAGTAAGCGATATGCCCATCCAGTTCGTCGCAGAGCTGGGCGAAGACTTCGCGCGCTTGCTGCGGTGGCGCGTAGTCGGCGCTGTCCACCGAGTCCATCAGGGCGTTGAACTTCTCGTGCAGGCCGCTGGCGTAGAGCTGCGACTCGGTGAAGCCGACGTTTATCAGCTGAGGCAGCAGCCGCTCGACTTCAGCCGAGATGGCGTCCGCGCCCGCTTGCAGCGCCTCGTCTTCGCTGCGCTGCGCCCAAGCCGCCACCTGCCGCTTGAGCACGACCAGCTTGTTGATCAGCTCGTTGTTCTGTGACAAGCGCTCGCGGATATCCAGCAGCATCTCCAGCTGCGCCTGATAATCCGCGGCGGACGCTTCAACTCGGGGGTCCGCCAGCACGGTAAGGCGCTGAATACTGCGCGCGCCGCCGACGACCAGCTCCGCCTCGTATGCACCCGGCACGACCATAGGGCCATCGGTCCGCTCCCACCAACCGTCGACGCCCTCAACAGAAGCGGCGCCGTCGTAGCGCATATTCCAATGAAAGCGGTTGATGCCCGCGTCGGCGCTGAGTTCGTCAGTCTCGCTGCTGTAGCTGCGGATCAATTCGCCGTCTTCCGTGCGAATGTTGAGCTCACTTGGCGCACCTGGCCGCTCATTCAGATGGTAGACAAATACGATGCCGGCCGGCGGATTGTGACCGGCGTTCAGGAAATGGGGACGGTCGGAATCGGCGCCGCTGGTGAAAGCCGCCACGCTGGTTCCCACGCCGCCGTAATTGACCATATCGCCGCCATAATTCACGTCCCAGCCGCCGAAGCCCGGGTAAGCGCGCAGACGCACCTTTGGCGCCGGCTTAAACAAGTGCGCGCTCGCCTCAGCCGGCGCTTGCCGCAGTGGCGACAGATCGTCCAGGATCCAGAAGGAGCGCCCGTGCGTCGCCAGCACCAGATCGTGGTCTTTCACCACCAGATCGTGAATGGGGCTTACGGGCAAGTTGCCGCCGGCTCGCTGCCAATTGCCGCCGTCATCAAATGAGATGTAGATGCCCGTCTCGGTACCGGCGTAAAGCAAGCCGCGCTGCTGCGGATCTTCGCGGATGACGCGCGTGAATTCCTGCTCGGGGATTCCGCCGGTGATGGCCGTCCAGGTTTCGCCGTAGTCGGTCGTCTTGTAGAGATAGGGTCGCGTGTCGTCGAGCTTATAGCGCGTGGCGGCCAAGTAGGCCGCGCCCACCTGATGCGGCGAGAGGTCGATGATGCTGATCAGCGCCCACTCGGGCAGATCCGGCGGCGTGATCTCCCGCCAGGACTCGCCGCCATCACGCGAGATATGCGCGAGGCCGTCATCCGTGCCGGCCCATAACTCGCCGGCCTGATGCGGCGACTCGGCCAGCGCGAAGATATTGCAGTAGACTTCGGCGCCGGTATTGTCGCGCGTGATCGGCCCGCCGGACGCCCTTAGTTTCTCGGGATCGTTGCGCGTCAGATCGGGGCTGATCACCTCGAAACTGGCGCCCAGATTGGTCGAGCGGTGCAGGTGCTGGCTGCAAACGTAGAGCATATCGGGATCATGCTGCGAGAACATGATGGGGAAGGTCCATTGAAAGCGGTACTTCATGCGCTCGGCGCCGGCGCCCCAACCATAGAGCTCGGGCCAGGCCGTGATGATCCATTTCTGGCCGGTGCGATGGTTGTACAGCGTCATCAGGTCGTTGTAGGCGCGCTGCCCAATGGGGCCCGAAGCCACCACGATATCCGGGTCGTCCGGCTTGATGGCGATATAGCCGCTCTCGCCGCCGCCCGGCGCATACCAATCGCGCTCGTGTATGGCGCCGTCGACCGTCGCGCTGGGCAGGCTGATGGCGGTGTTGTCTTGCTGCGAGCCGTAGACGCGATAAGGAAAGCGGTCGTCCGTGCAGACGTGGTAGAGCTGCGCCGTGGGCTGATTGTAGATCGACGACCAACTGCGCCCGCCGTTAAAGGAGATGCAAGCGCCGCCGTCATTGCCGCGCGCCATACGCTGATTGTCCGCCGGGTCAATCCAGAGGGCGTGCTCATCGCCGTGCGGCGTCGGCAGCGTCTTAAACGTCGCGCCGCCGTCGACAGATTTCCACAGACTGTAATTCTGAATGTAGACCGTGTCCGGGTCTTGCGTGTCGGCTGTGACGTGCATGTAATACCAGGGGCGCGTCCGCAGCAGCGATTCTTCGCTGAGGCGGATCCAGGTCTCGCCGTAATCGTCCGAGCGAAAGACCGCGCCGTCCTCGGCTTCGATGCATACCCAGACGCGCCCGGCCTGCGCCGGAGATACCGCCACGCCGATCTTGCCCAGCAGCCCGGTCGGCAGCCCGGGATTGCGTGTGATGTCTTGCCAAGTGTCGCCGCCATCCATGCTGCGCCACAAGCCGCAATCGGGTCCGCCATTCTCGAGCTTGTAGGGATAACGCTGCGCCTGCCAGACGGCCGCGAAGAGAATGCGCGGATTATTGACGTCCATGGCGATATCATGCGAGCCGGCGCGTTCACTCTTGAATAGCACATGCTGCCAGCTTGCGCCGCCGTCACGAGAGCGGTAGACGCCGCGCTCGGGGTTGGGACCAAAGGCGCGACCAAATGCCGCCACGTAAACCGTATCGGGATCGCTCGGATGAATGACGATCTTGCCGATATGGCGCGACTCGCTCAGCCCGATATGCCGCCAACTCAAGCCGGCGTCGTCCGACTTATAGACGCCGTCCCCGTGTGAGACGTTGCCGCGGATGGTGCTTTCGCCCGTGCCGGCGTAAATCACATTGGGATCCGATGCTGACACCGCCAGCGCGCCGATGGCCGCCGTATTGAAAAAGCCATCGGAGACGTTACGCCAGTAAGTCCCGCCATCGGTCGTCTTCCAAACGCCGCCGGCGCAAGCGCCCATATAGAAGGTCATCTTCCGCGAAACATCGCCGGCCACCGCGACCACGCGTCCGCCGCGGTGCGGCCCGATGCAGCGCCAGTCGAGCTTGTCCAGCAGTTGCCGTCTGATTTCTGTTGTTCGATCCATATTCATAGTCATTACTTCGGTCTTTCCGTATTTTGATTCGAGCTTAGTTTACGAGGTCGCCGCCGCGACCAGACTATAACTATGCCGCGAAGTTAGGCCGCCTCGCAACTTATTGGCAGCCATGGGGCTGCCTATCTTGCCGTGTTGCCTGGCATTTCGTAGATGGCAAAAGCTTGCGCGGCGACAACAGATTTTGACTATTCGATAGCCTACGTTACAATCAGCCTCTATGTTAGCGAGTCAAGTTCCGCCGCTGGCGCAAGGGATTTTCGGCTTGTACGACAGCTAATCCAAACAGTCGAGAGGATTTCTCAGATGAAGAAGTTACTATTTTTGATCGCCGCCATGCTCCTGGTATTGCCGAGTTTGGCGCAAGACGACATGGATCCCTGCGAGCTCGACGCGCCCGCGGACGCGACCGAGCTCAACTTCATGGGCTGGGCATTCCCCATTACCGAGTATTTCGCATCCGAACTGGAGAAGTGTAACGAAGTTGATAACCTGACCGTCAATATCCAGTTGCTGGATTCCGCCAGCTCCGAAGAGCAAGCCAACCTGGCCTTGGCTGGCGGCGGCGATTCGCCCTGGGCCATCCTGCACACCGTACCGGCGCGTATGGTCACGCTGTCTGAGTTTGACGCGCTGCTGCCGCTCAATGATTTGATTGAGCAGTATCGCGAAGCGTACAACCTGGACGATATCCCGCAGCCGGTTTGGGATGCCGCCACCATCGACGGCAACATCTATGGCGTACCCTTCATGTCCAATACCATGCACCTCTTCTACCGCACCGATCTCTTTGAAAAGCATGGCCTGGATGTCCCGACCACCTATGACGAAGTCATGGATGCCTGCGAAGTGCTGAAGGACGAACCGAGCATCGATCTGCCCTTCACCATGAACCTGCACGCCGGCTGGGCTTGGGAGATCGAGTTCATGCACTTCATTCGCTCCTTCGGCGGCAAGTACCTCAACGACGAAGACAATACGCCGATATTCAACAGTGATGCCGGCGTCGCCGCGCTGACTAAAATGAAAGAGGTGGTCGACGCCTGCATGGGTCCTGAAGGCTTGACCTTCAGCATCGACGACAGCGAAATCGGCATGGAGACCGGTACGCTGGCTTTCGTCCACATCTGGGCTAGCCGCGCCGCCAACATGGATGATCCGGAAAAGTCGGATTTCGTTGGTGGAATCGGATTCGCCGGCTCACCAGCACCCAATCCTGACAGCGGCATCCTGGGCGGTTCGGCCTGGATTGACGCTTACTCCATCACCAAGCGCGGCGGAGTCGACTACGATCTCGCATTCCGCGCCATCATGGAGACCTTCGACTTCGACGGTCAGGTCGGCGGCTCGGCGCATGGCGCGGTTGTACGCTCCTCCGTTGGCGAAGCCGGGCACGGCGGTCGAAATTTGCCGGCTATGGGCGTTTCACTCGGCAACGGCGTGGGCGGTAACTCGCTGAACCCGGCTGCTGCCCTGGCGCGCACCGCCCTGGGCAACTGGCTGCCGCTGGTTGGCTCCGGCGACCTGTCACCGGAAGAAGCGCTTGCGAGCGCGGCTGAAGAATATGTCGCTGAAGCCACGGCGCAAGGCTATATCGACGGCTAGTTTGGCAAGTCGCTTGCATGCAATAAGTCAAAAATCGTGAGGGTCGACAGTCACGGCCCTCACTGATGCCGCAACAGAGGCGGAGTCGGGTTTTGCGCTCCACTTCTTCCGCCAAAACGTTGCCGGCTTGATCTCCATCTGAGGCCGCAGAAGGTCCCAAGCATGAACAGACGCACCTTCTATATGTTCATGTCGCCCAGCTTGCTCGTCATGCTGGCGCTGATGGTCTTCCCCTTGTTGACCTCGGTCTGGCTCAGCACGCAATACATGACCTTCCGCAATATCAATGAGCCGGAATTCGTCGGATTGGCGAATTACCTGGAAGTATTCCAAGACCAGAAATTCTGGAATGCCTTCACCTTCACCATGACCTTCATCGCCATCGCCGTGCCCTTGCAGATCTTCACCGGCTTCTTGATCGCCGTCTTGCTGGACCAAGTCTCGAGGCGCATTCGCGGCGCCTATCTCGCCGCCTTCCTCATGCCCTTCATCGTCGTCCCGGTGGTCGGCACACTGATGGTCAAGCAGCTGTTCGAATCGGGCGGCATCGTCGCCTGGCTCTTCCGCGAAATCGTGGGGTCGCGCTTCATATTCACCGAGCAGACTGTCAAAGGGCTAATCCTGGTACACGCGCTGTGGGCGGCGACGCCCTTCCCGTTAATCGTCTTCTTCGCCGGCTTACAGACTCTGCCGCACGAATTGGTCGAAGCCTCCATGATTGACGGCGCCACACGCTTGCGTCAGGTCCGCTACATCATGATCCCCCATCTGCGCTCGCTCTTCGTCTTCGTCGGCTTGATTTCGATCATGGATGCCTACCGCGTCTTCGATAGCGTATTTGTGCTGACCGAACAGAACCCCATCTTCAAAGCGGAGGTGATGATGCTCTACACCTTCCGCACCGCCATGAGCGTGCAGCGCCTGGGCAAAGCCAACGCCATGTCGGTCATCACCGTGGTGATGATTCTGGTTGTCCTGGTGCCCTTCCTGCTGCGCACTTACAAAGAGCAGACCGAAGAGCGCTAATATGAAGAGAATCGAAAATCGTTACGCGCTCTCCGTCATTTACGTGATTCTGACGGCGTACGCAATCTTCAGTGTCATCCCATTTTTCTGGACGAGCATCCAATCATTCAAGACGCCGCGGCAAGCCAATTCCCGCGTGCCCTTATTCATTTTTGAGCCGACCGCGGATAATTACACCGACCTCTGGCTCAAGGCGATTCCCGATGACCCCTTCTTTGTCGCAATTGTGCTGGTGGCGATATTCGGCTTTCTGGTCCTGGTCGCCATAAACGCCCGGCGTTTCCCCATAGCGCGCGGCTACGTTTACCTGGTCGTTCTCGCGCTGGGATTCACAGTTTTGTGGTCGATTCCCGCCTATATCAAAACACAAACTTTCTATGATTATTTTCTCAATACCATCATCGTCACGGCCGGCACGATTTGCATCTCGATCTCTATCGGCTGCCTGGCTGGCTATGGGCTGGCGCGCTACAGCGGCATCGCCGGCGTCATCATTCTGGTCGCCGCGCTGGGCTTCCGCTCCTTGCCGGGCATGTCCTATATTCTGCCCTACTGGTGGTTTGGGCAGCGCTCGGGACTTTACGATACGCATATCTTGCTGATCATCACCCTGGTGGCCATCAATCAGCCTTTCACCATCTGGATGCTGCGCAGCTTCTTCATGAACATCCCCAAAGAAATCGAGGAATCGGCCATGGTCGATGGCGCCAACCGCCTGACCGCCTTCATCAGCGTCATCATCCCCATCATGTGGCCCGGCATCATCTCCACGGCGCTCTTCACCTTGCTGCTCGCCTATAGCGACTTTTTGCTGGTGCGCATCCTGACCCAGTCCAACTGGACGCTGACCGTTGCCATCTCCAAATACGCGGCCGGCGAAGATCCCGGTCATATCACCTTGGCCGCCGCCGCCGCGGTTTCCGCCGCCGTGCCCATAATTATCGTGGTCTTCATCTTCCAAGGTCAGTTGGTCAAAGGTCTAACCGCCGGCGCTGTCAAAGGCTGAGCCGATGTCTTGCGCGCGCAACGGGCTGCTGCTGGATCGTCCCGTACAATGACCGCCACCTTAAGCCGACTAACCTGGACCGAAGCCAAGGTAAATCCCCGTTATCGCTTTGTCATCGCCGCGCTGATCCTGGCCGCGCACCTGTCTATCGGGCTGAACTTTTTCAGTGTCACGCCGCTGCTGCCGCTGGTCATTGACGACTATGGAATCTCCCGCGCCAGCGCCAGCTTGTTGATCGCATTGCCGACGGTGGTCAAAGCGCTGACCGGCCTGCCCGGCAGCCTGATCATCAACAAGTTTGGATTGAATCGCTGCTTTACCATCAGTTGGTTCATGTTGGGCATGCTGGCTTTGTCGCCCCTGGCGACGGAATTCCCGGCCATGATTCTGCTGCGCTTGCTATACGGCTTGGGCGCCGGGCTCATGATGACGGCCAGCGCATCGCTCATCATGCAGTGGTTCCCGACAAACGAGGCGCCGATCATTAATACGCTGCTGCTGGTCGTCGTCAGTCTGGGCGTAGCCGCCTCGGTTTCGTTGGCCGTTCCCATGTCGAACAGCATGAGCTGGGAGGCAGTCCTGGGCGTATACGGCGCCATCGGCCTGGTCGGCGCCATCGCCTGGACACTGCTCGGTAAAACCGGTTCTACCACGCAAGAAGCCAGCTCCATCTTCACATTGCGCGATGTCTGGCATGTTTTCCGCAACCGCACCATCTTTCTGCTGGTCGTCGGCGACGCCCTGGTTTTCATCCAATATGCCGCCATCACGAGCTGGCTGCCTTCGTTCCTGCACGAATTCAGAGGCGTCAGCCTGGAGCAGGCGGGCTACATCACCGGCTTGCTGCCTGCCATCGGCGTGGTTGCCGTGCTGGTCGGCGGCTACCTTAGTTTTCGGGTTAAAGCGCGCCGCCCCTTCTTCATCATCCCCGGCGTTATTGTCGGCTTGGGCGGTTTTGGCTCATTCCTGCTGACCGACCTCAATGCCATCACCCTCAGCGTCATCATGATCGGCGTCGGCACCTGGATCTACCAGCCGATACTCTTGACGCTGCCAATGCAGCTACCCTGGATGACGCCGCGCAAAATCACAGTCGTTTGGGGCGCGTCGCTGACCATCGCCGGGCTGGGTATGTTCCTGTCGCCGATCGTGGTTGGCGCCTCGCGCGACCTCTTCCAGACTTTCGTACCCGGCTTCTCCATCTGGGCTATACTCGCCTGGGCTCTGGTGATTACCGGCCTCTACCTGCCCAAGGAGTCGAGCGCGGCTGCATGAGCGCCGAATTACGATCGTCCGCCACCAAATAGAGGAGACCTGATATGTCCAGTCGGCTGAACCAAAAGAACAAGGAAATCGTCTGGGATTACTGGCAAAAGCTGAATCATGTCGGCGTCGACAATGCGCCGGATGTCATACGCGCCGCCGTACACGAAGACGTCAACTGGAACGGCTCGGCGCCAATCGACCAGATCATCGGTGTGGAAAACCTCATCTCGGGATTCTGGCTGCCGCTGCTGGAATCCTTTCCGGATCTCAAGATCCGACCCTATGTCTTCATGGGCGGTATTGAATCCGGCGTATCCGAATGGGCGGGCGATGTCGGCAGCGAGTGGGTCACGGCCACCGGTTACCTCACCGGGACCTTCGTCCAGGACTGGCTGGGCATCCCGGCCACGGGCAAAAAGACTAATATCTGGTTCGGGCAATTCTACATCATGCGCGAGGGCAAAATCGCCGAGAGTTTTGTCCAGTACGACATCCTGGCTGTCATGCGCCAGGCGGGTTATCAAGTCCTGCCGCCATCGCCCGGCGCGGATGGCGGCAAGATCCCCGGGCCGGTCGCCAAAGACGGCATCCTGCTCACCGAGCAAGACCCGCTTGAATCACGCAAGAGCCTGCAACTGGTCGAAGCCATGGGCAAGGGCCTGATGCGCTACGTCCGCGACCGAGACGGCGGCGATATGAGCCGGATGGAGCAGGACAAATACTGGCATCAAGACATGCGCTGGTTCGGGCCCAGCGGCATCGGCGGCTGCTTTTCGCTGGAAGAGTTTGAAGACTTCCATCAGCGCAATTGGCTGCACGGCTTCGGCGACCGCAACCTGGATGTCGAGCGCGGCGGCCGCAACATGGGTTTCTTCGGCGAGGGTTTGTACGCCTGCGGCGGCATCTGGGATTCGGCCTTTTCGTACAGCAACGGCGATTACGCGGGCATCCCCGCCACCGGCGAACTCATCACCCTGCGCGATTTCGACTGGTGGAAACGCGAGGGCGACTACTTGATCGAGAATTGGGTGCCGATTGATATGATCGACTTGTGCCGTCAACTGGGCGTCGACCTGATGAAGCGGCTGCGCCTGCAGATCGAAGCTCGCAAGCGCAGCGCTCAACCCTCAAATTTCTAGCCGGAGCCTTTGGACGCGCGCACGGACACGACAGTAAATGCCAGCAGGCTCGCGAAGTAGAGCAGCGCGCCGATCCAGGTTAGCGTCTCGCCGCTGCCGGCGTACATCATGAAGGCCGCAATGATGGTCAAGGCGCCGATGACAAAGAATAACGGCTGGTTCACCGTAGACTTCAGCTTTTCGTCCGGGGGCGTTTCGCCATCGACGATATAGCCCTGTTCCTCCAGGCGCAGGCGCGATTCCGGATCGACCGAGGCGTAGCCGCCGCTGACGTAGTTCACCGCCTGGCGCAGGCCGAATTCAACGCCGCTGGTCTCAGGATGCAGCAGCATGACGGGCGTGCTGGTGCGGTCGGCAATGACCATGGAAGTATTGCCAAAGAGCCGCTGCTTGACGCGGGTATCGCGCGTTTCGCCGATCACCACGTAATCGTAGTCGCCGGCCGCCTGCACAATCGACTCAATGCGATCGGCGCTCAGCTCGGTCAAGAGATTGACCTGCTTGCCCTCCACCTTGGTCGCGTCGATCTGGCGCTGCAACGCGCGCGTCATACGTTCGCGCTCGGCCGCCGGCGTCTCAGCTGAGAAGACATGCAGCAGATCCAACTGCATATCGTTGGCCGAGAACTGCTGGATCAATTGCAGCGAATAACCCACTTGACGCGGCTCGGCAATCGGCATCAGGATGCGCTGCGCGGCCGCGGTATCGCCCATCTGCAGCATCATCACATCGCAGTTGACCTCGCTCAAGACCTGGTCAATGTTGGAGCCGAGAACGGTATGGCCCTCGCTGGTTTTGACCCCCTGCCAGCCGACCACAACCAGGTCCGCTTGCTGTTCCTGCGCAGTATCGATGATGGCCGGCGCCACCCGCCGCGCCACGCGCACGATATATTCCACGGCCACGTCTTCATCCTGCACCATGGCAATGGCTTTCTCGCGCAGGGCTTCGCTGGCGGGCAAATAGCGATAACCGGAGGACAGCGGGGTCGGCGATGGCACCGTGACGATGTGCAAGAGCGTGATCTTGCCGTTGTGCATACGCGCCGCGTGCACCGCCGGCGAGAGCAAGGTCGAAAGCGAATCCGGATTGGCCACCGGCACCAGGACGCGGTAGGGCGCCTCCAGCGTCGGCGTCATCAGCTCGGTCTGCTGCAGCACCGGTGTGCGATGCGCCCGTTCCTGCCGCGGCCGCGCGTAGATGTAATAGAGCAGGAAGCCGCTGCCGATCCAAATCGCGGCGTATATCCAGGCGATGATCGATACCTCAAAGAGCGACAGCAGCAGCAGAAATTGCATGCCGATGGCGATCATGGGCAATATCGGGAAAAACGGCAGCAGGAAGCCGTATTTGAGGTCCTTGCCATATTTGCTGCGGATGGTGATCACGGCCAGATTGACCTGCAAGAAGAGCAGGATGAACATGATATCGGCCGAGGCCGCCACGTCTTCAATCGGCAAAGTGAGGGCCACGAAAAGAATCAGAACGCCCGACCAGCCGAGGGCTATATGCGGCGTGCGCGTCTTGGCGCTAACGCTGGAGAAGCCGTCGGGCAGCGCGCGATCCCGCCCCATGGCGAAGGACACGCGGGTCGAGGAAAAGGTGGTGGCATTCAAGGCGCTCATGGTTGAGAGCAAACCGCCGACCATGATCAGGAAGGTGCCGAAGGGCATGAACTGCGCCGCCGCCCGCGCGATGCCTATCTCCCCGAGATCGCCAAGCCACTGGAAAATGGGGACTCCTTCCGGTGGATCGACCGCGCCCAGGATGACAAAAGCCACCAGCATATAAATCGGCACTACAATCGCCAGCGACAGAAATACCGCGCGCGGGATATTCTTGCGCGGCTCGCGCACTTCCTCGCCCGCCTGCACGATGATCTCGTAGCCCTCAAAGGCGATGAAGGTCAAGCCCATCGCGCTGACAATGCCGATGATGTCCCTCGGCGCAAAGGGTTGGAAGGATTCAAAGCGCGCCGGTTCGCCGAAGATCACGAACAAGCCGCTGACGATGAAAATCATGATGATGATGACTTTTAACACGGTGACGATATTGCCGACCGCGCCCGTCTCCGATGTGCCGCGATAATTGATATACAGAAAAAGCAGAATGATCAGCACAGCGAAGATCTTCTGCACCAGGTCGCCTTCGGTCATGGTGATGCCAAAGGGCAAGTGCAGGGGACCTGTCAAGAAGACGCCGGCATGCTCATCGTGATGCGCCGTCGGATCGAGAAAGAGGATACGTAGCAGCTCATAGATGAAGCCGCCGAAGCCAACGCCGTAGAGGCTGCCCGCCACCGCATGCGCGAACCAACTCATCCAGCCGGCCAGGAAGCCGTTCGGCCCCGGCAAACCTTCTTTCACCCACAGATAACCGCCGCCGGCTTCCGGTATGGCCGAGCCGAGTTCGGCGTAGACCATGGCCGTCAATACAGTGATGACGCCGTTCATGGCGAAAGCCAGAATCAGCGCCGGCCCCGCCGTGCCGGCCGCGATGCCGGTCAAGACGAAGATGCCCGCGCCGATCATGGCGCCGACGCCGATCATGGTAATGTCGAATAAACCCAGATTGCGTACCAACCCGACGTGGTGTGATGCCTCTTTCGATGATGCCATGGTCAGATTTCCTTGTGCGCCCGGAAAGATAAGTTTAGTTGCGGTCAGCGTAAAGTCAGCGACATATAATATCCACTTTATAGCAGAGTGGCGTCGTTTGACAAGTACCCACAGATTTGGGGAGCGGCAAATGGAATCGTGTTAAGTCGCTTGCCGAGTTTTACACAGGGTATTTCACCACAGCCGCCCGCAAGTTACGACATGGCTCACACAAAATAACGAGCCCACAAAAGTGACGATCGGTAGGGGCGAGCCACCGGCTCGCCCTTACGCACAGCGTTATTTCGCGGAATCGCCGACGGCGTCCCAACAAGGCTCCTCAAAACGGAGGCACAGAGGGCACAGAGAAGTTCTATTGCATTCGTTCAGTCACGCAGCTTCACCCGCCCAGCTTGTAGGAGACGTCATTCCAGCGCAGCTCGTTCTTGAAGCCGCGCAGTTCAGTAGTCTCGTCGATCTGGACGTATTCGACGCCGGCCATCTCGCTGAAATCGTAGATCTGCTCCGCGCTCAGCGCTTGGCTGAAAACGGTGTGATGGGCGCCGCCGGCATAAATCCAGGCGCTGGCCCCAATCTGCAGATTCGGCCGCGGCCGCCATAAAGCCCGCGCCACCGGCAATTTCGGGGTGGGCGCCTCCGGCTCGATCACATCGACAGTGTTGACAATCATGCGGAAGCGGTCGCCCAGATCCACCAGCGAGGCGTTCAGCGCCGCTCCCGGGCCGGTATCAAATACCAGCCGCGCCGGATCGTCCTTGCCGCCGATGCCCAAGGGGTGCACTTCAAGACTTGGCTGGCCGGCCGCGATGCTCGGGCAGACTTCCAGCATATGCGCGCCCAGCACCGCCATATTGCCCGGCTGGAAATGATAAGTGTAATCTTCCATAAATGACGTGCCGCCCTCAAGACCCTCGGCCATCACCTTGAGCGAGCGCAGGAGGGCCGCGGTCTTCCAGTCGCCCTCCGCGCCGAAGCCGTAACCCGCTGCCATCAAGCGTTGCACCGCCAAGCCAGGCAGCTGCGCCAAGCCGTGCAGATCCTCGAATGTCGTTGTGAATGCGCCGAAGTCGCCAGCGCGCAGAAATTGAGCCAGTCCGATCTCGATCCGCGCCGCTTCGCGCAGGGCCTCATGCCGATCGCCGCCAGCGCTCAGATCAGCGCTCATGGCGTAGGCGTCCTGGTATTCCGCCGCCAGCGCGTCAATCTCGGCGTCGCTGACTTGATTCACGAGCTCGACCAGATCGCCGATGCCGTAGCCGTTCACCTGGTAGCCGAATTGCGCCTGGGCCGATACCTTATCGCCTTCGGTCACCGCCACGTTGCGCATGTTGTCGCCGAAGCGCGCTACTTTCAGGCTCTGCGTCTCCGCCCAGGCGGCCGCGGCCCGCGCCCATGCGCCAATCTGAGCCAACACGGATTCATCACGCCAGTGCCCTACGACCACCTTGCGCCGCAAGCGCAGCCGGCTCATGATAAAGCCGAACTCGCGGTCGCCATGCGCCGCCTGATTGAGATTCATGAAGTCCATATCAATCTCGGCCCAGGGGATGTCGCGATTGTATTGCGTGTGAAAGTGCAGCAGTGGCTTCTGCAGCGCGGACAGGCCCGCGATCCAGTTTTTCGCCGGCGAGAAGGTGTGCATCCAGGCGATCAGGCCGACGCATTTCTCGTCGCTATTGGCGGCGCGACAGAGACTGTGGATTTCTTCAGGCGTGGTCAGCACCGGCTTGAAGACGACTTGCAGCGGGATCGCCGCGGCGCCGTTTAAGGCAGCGGCAATTTCGCGCGAGTGCGCGCCGACTTGTTCAATCGCTTCCGGTCCGTAGAGATGCTGGCTGCCGGTCAAGAACCAGATTTGGTAGTCGTCAAGTGGCATAACTCACTCCTTGCAGCGGGATTACACTTGTCTATTCAGGTCAGGCATATTCACACAATTCGCAACGTGGCGTTGATCTGTAGGGGCGACCTATCAGGTCGCCCGCATAGGCACTACGGATTCGGCGGGCGAGCCAATGGCTCGCCCCTACAGATCCATAATTCACCGTTGCCCGTAGACATTCTGATAGCGCTCGTGCAAGCTGTCGATCTCCGCCTGTGAAATCGGAATCACCTCGCCCAGTTGCCGCGCGGTCCAGACGATGGCGGCATTGTCCTCGGTCATCACCGCTGCCTTGACCGCGTCCTCGGCGTTTTTGCCAATCGTGAATACGCCGTGATTCTGCAGCAAAGCCGCCGGACTGCGATGATCGCGCAGCGCGTCCACCACCAGCTTGCCAATGTCCTCGCCGCCGATCAGGCAGAAGCCGGCGCAGGGAATCTCGCCGCCGAATTCGTCGGCCATCGCTGTCGTCACGCAGGGGATGGGCTCGCCCACCACGGCAAAGGCGGTCGCATATCGCGAGTGCGTATGCACGACTCCGTTGACATCGGGCATGTGGCGATAAATATAGCAGTGTGAGGCAGTATCCGAGGATGGCGCCAAGTCGCCTTCGACTGCCTGGCCCTGCAAATCGGTGACGACCATGCTGGCCGGGGTCAGGTCTTCAAAGCGGACGCCGCTGGGTTTGATGACGACCAGTCCACTAGCGGGGTCGCGGGCGCTGATATTGCCGCTGGTCCAGGCGACCAGGCCATTCCGCGGCAGCTCGGCGTGTTGCCGACAGACTTCTTCGCGCAATTCCTGTAGCAGCATAAGCGTCAGGCGCTTTGGGGTTCCGCGCCGCCATTACCGAATAGTCGCAGGGCGACGCGATTGGCAAAGGGAATCGTCCGCTCTTCGCCGCGCAAGGCCAAAACGAAGCTGAAAAGCCAGTTAGCCGCCAGAAATACCGCCATCGCGATCACCAGCGAGAAGAGCGCGATGGCCACGATGGGACCGGCGATGGGAATCAGACTCAAGACGTAGCCGACCGCCGCCCACACAAAGAATGTGATTATCAGCGCGATCACGGTTGAGATGCTCTGCCGGGCGTGAACCCGCGTCAACGGATTGCCGCCGTCCAGCGCCAACCCCAGCAGGCCGCCAACTACCGGCAAGATGTAGGCGAGCGCGGCAAAACGCCGATCGGCGTCTTTATGCTTCTGTCGGGACATCGACCACTCCCTGCAATTCCAATTCCTCGGAGAAGTGGCAGCGCGCGTGGTGATCGGGACCGATCTGCACCAGCGGCGGCTCCTGCTCTTGGCAGATGTCTTGCGCATAGCGGCAGCGCGGGTGGAATACGCAGCCCGAGGGCGGGTTGGCCGGGCTGGGCACATCGCCTTCCAGGATGATGCGCTCCATTTTGATCAACGGATCGGCCGGCGGCACCGCCGATACCAGCGCCTCGGTATAAGGATGCTTGGGGTTGCGCAGCAGTTCATCGGTCGGCGCCAGCTCCACCAGCTTGCCCACGTACATCACGGCAATTTTGTCACAGATATGCTCGACGACCGACAAGTCATGCGAGATAAAGACAAAGGTCAGCCGCAGCTCGTCTCTTAGCGTCTGCAGCAGATTCAGCACCTGCGCCTGCACCGACACATCCAGGGCCGACACCGGCTCGTCAGCCACGATCAGTCGCGGATTCAGCGCCAGCGTACGCGCCACGCCGATGCGCTGCCGCTGGCCGCCGGAGAATTCATGCGGGTAGCGCCCCATGTAGGCCGGTTTCAAGCCTACCGCTTCCATCAGTTCGGCCACGCGCGAGGTAATCTTGTCGCGGTCGGAATTATGAATGACCAGCGGCTCGGCAATGATATCTCTGACAGTCAAACGCGGGTTCAATGAGCTGAAGGGATCCTGAAAGATCATGCGCATTTCTTTGCGCAGGTCTTTCATTTCTTTGCGGCTGATCTGCGCCACATCGACCCAACTGCCGTCGGCGCGGTGAAACAAGACTTCGCCGCCGGTCGGGTCATAGAGGCGTAGCAGCGCCCGGCCGACGGTGGTCTTGCCGCAGCCGCTCTCGCCCACCAAGCCCATGACTTCCTGCTCGCGCAATTCGAAGCTGACGCCGTCGACCGCCTTGATGGTGCCGACGCGGCGCTGCAAAATTCCCTGCCGCAAGGGGAAGTGCATCTTCAAGTCTTTGACTTTGAGGATGATGTCGCGCTTGCCGTCAGCGGCGGAGGTTTCTGCCATGCTTGAGCGTCTCCGATTACAGATTCGAGTAGGGATCGGCCGCATCGCGCAAGCCGTCTCCCAGGAAGTTGAGACCCAGGACAGCTACCACGATGAAGATCACCGGCGTCAGAATCCAGGTGTTTTGGCCCAGGGTCTCCAGGCTTTGCGCGCTCTTCATCAAGAAACCCCAGCTGGTCAGCGGCTCGTTGATGCCGATGCCCAGGAAGCTCAAGAAGGCCTCGGCCAGGATGATATCGGGGATCATCAGCGTCAGAATCACAATCACATGGCTGAGCACGTTGGGATAGAGGTGCTTGAAGATGATGCGGAAGTCGCCGGCGCCCTGCTCCTTGGCCGCCAGGATGAAGTCGGTCTCGCGCAGCGACAGCACCTTGCCGCGCACCTCACGGGCCAGAACAGCCCAGCGCAGGAAGGGGAAGATGAAGGCCATCACCAGGAACTTCTGCTCGCCAGACCATGTCGTGGGGATTACCGCCGCCAGCGCCATCCACAAGGGCAGCTCAGGGAAGGACATAACCACTTCCACCAGTCGCTGAATCGCATTGTCGATGGCGCCGCCATAGTAACCGGAGATAACGCCAACCGATGAGCCGACCACGATGGCGATCACAGCCGCCAAAATGCTCAGCGACAGCGAGACACGGCCGGCCAGGCAAATCCGCCCCCACAGGTCGCGCCCGAAGCGATCCGTCCCCAGCAGGTGCAAACGCACTTCATCGGTATCCAGCCCGAACAGATGCAAATCGGTCGTGATCAGACCAAAGAGTTCGTATTCCCAGCTGCGCACAAAAAACCGCACATTGAAACGACTGTCCGGGTCGATCTTGGGCCGCGCCTGATAAGTGACCGGATCGATCTCCAGTTCCTGCTTGTACACAAAGGGGCGCAAACTGAGATTGCCGTCCAGGTCTACAAAGCGAATCTGCGTCGGCGGGGTATAGGAGTCTCCCAGCGCAGTGGCGTATAGATTGTAGGGCGAAAAGAACTCGGGCAGGATGGCCAGAACGACCAGCATGACGATCATCAGCCCGCCGATGATGGCGGCTTTACTGCGGCTGAAACGCTGCCACACCAGCTGCGAATAAGAGTCGCTGCTCTCTTCTGACTCTTCTTCAGCCAGCAGTGCGTCTTCGTAAACGTCTTGCACCGTTATCTCACTCTGCCGCTAACTGTATGAAATCCGCGGGTCAAGCACACCCAGCGCCATATCAGCGATGAAATTGCCCGCGATGAGTAATATGCCGTAGAGCAGCATGATGCTGCCGGAAAGGAATACGTCCTGCTTCAATAGCGCCTCGGCGAACATGGGCGCGATGGTCGGCAGACCAAATACGATGGCCGCCTCCAATTCGCCCTGCAGCATGTAAGGCAACACCGTGCCCTGATAAGCGATGATGGGATGCAGCGCGTTGGGCACTGCATGCCGATTCAGCACTCGCCGCTCGTCCAAACCTTTGGAGCGCGCCGTCGTCACGTACTGCTGATTCAGCACATCCAGCAGATTGCCGCGCATCACGCGCAGGTTGCGCGCCACGCCACCCAAGCCGGCGATAAGAATCACCGGGCCGACGTGCTTAAGCAGATCGACCGCCTTGGCGATCGACCAGGGCGCATAGCGAAACTCCGGCGAGTGCATGGCGCTGACATGCTCCCAGCCCAGCCCAAACGCCAGAAAATACATGACAATTAACGCAATGGAAAAACGCGGAAATGAGGTCGCGAAGAATGCGAAGGCCGCCGCGGAATTGTCGGCAAAACTGTATTGTCTATTGGCGACGTAGATGCCCAGTACGATACCGACCAATGATGAAATGGCGTGCGCCGACAGCGCGATCCAAAGCGTACGCGGCAAGCGCTGCGCCAGCAACTGGCTGACATCGACTCGCTGCGAGAACGACCAACCGAAGTCGCCCTGCAGCACAATCGCGCCCATCCACTTGAGGTATTGAATGGGTATCGGGTCGAGCAAGCCGTACTTGTCGCGCAGTTTATTGGCGGCTTCTTCCGCCTCTTCCTCGGACGCGCCGCCCAGCCCGATCAGCTCTTGCTTGTAGACATCGGCGAAATCTCCCGGCGGAATCTGAATAATCGTGAACGCCACAATCGTGATGACAATCAGTATCAAGATTGATGATAGGAGCCGATTTACGATGTAGCGTACCATGAATGGAAGACTCGTCAGTTCGCAAAGGGCGCAAAAGATTGACGCATTAAAGTATAGACCATTTTGACTTCATAAGACAACAGAGGCGCGACGACGCGCGCCCCTGTATATTCTGCAAGCAACAGGACGAGACAAAGCCCATCCTGCCAAAAACCAATTACATGTCGTCCATGCCGTAGACCGGCACCGTACCAGGGAAGATCTCAGCGATCTGCTCATCCGGGTTGACCCAAACGGCTTCCGGAATCACATTGCCCCAGGTCCACTGATAGAAGAATGGCGGCGCGCCAACGGGAACATTGTTGAAACGCGATGCCAAAGCCAAACCGTAACGACCGACGATGCCACCGACCTTGTAGACATTCCCGGTGAAGAGCTGGTTGTAACGCGACATCAATTCCTTGCGCGCGTCAAAGTCCGGCTCCAGGCAGAATGCGTTGACGATGTCAACGATCTCAGCCTCGAAGTCAAGCAGGTCACGCTCGCCACCGTCCGCGCGGTGGAAGTCAGGCGTGATGTCCGTTACTGGACCCAGATCCTGACAGCGGGTGAAGGAAGTGGTGTACTCCTGACCGATACGGTCAACGCGCATTTCCCAGGTACCGGTTGTGATCGCGTCGTTCGACGCCGGACCCTGCAGCGGCTGCAGGTTGACTTGAACGCCAACATCCTGCATCAGCAGCACGAAGGCGTCGCCAATCTGACCGGTCGCCTCGGCGGCTACACTGGTATTCAAGACGACAACCAGGTTGTCGCCAGCCAGCGGACCGTCAGTCCAGTTGACGATCCCGTCGCCATCGGTATCTTCGAAGCCAAGCTCAGCGAGCAGGGCGCGCGCGGAATCGGGCGAATAGGGGTAGTAAACCACGCTGTCGATATCGAAGTAGGGCGAGCCGGGCGTCAGGCCGCTGGCGAAGGCGCGCATGAAGGGACCGCGGATGACCGCTTGCCCAATGCCATCGCCATCAACCGCGTGCTGTACCGCGCGGCGGAAACGCACATCGCGGAACAGATCGCGCAATGCCTGGTCGCGCTCATTCTGTACACCCAGCGACGACGACAAGTTGAACTCGATATCGAAAGCCAGCGTCTCGGGACCCCACTCGATATAGAAGTGCGCATCATCCTCTTGCGAACGGGTGATGGCTTCTACATAGGTGCTGGGGTTCTCGAGGTTGGTGTGGTCGATCGAGCCAGCCAGTGTGCCCAGCGTGCGGCCGATACCGCTCGGGCCCTTTTCGAAGGTGACTTCTTCAATGTAGGGCAACTGGTTGCCGGCCTCATCGACCTTCCAGTAATAGGGGTTCCGGCGATGTACCATGAACTCGTCAATCTGATAGTCGACAGCCACCCAGGGACCCATCGTCGGCACGGGCAAAGCGTCCTGTACCTGGAAGGTCTCGAAAGTATCATAGTCGGACTCGGCGTTGAGAGCCGGGTGCATGGGCGCGTAGGCGTGCTCGGCGCAGATATTGAAATCCAGGAAGTCCATCTTGAACAGAAGCTGAACCGGATTCGCTACCGGGAAGGTCCAGGTGATCTGGTTGTCGCCGGTCTGCTCGAGGTTTACATCTTCGCCGTCAATCTGCCAGGTCGAGCGGTTCGTCCAGGAATTCACGTTCTCATCCAGGATGATGTGATTCCAAGTGAACATGATGTCATGTACGCCGAAGGGATGGCCGTCGGACCACTTCGCGCCTTCGATGATATTCATCACCAGCGTCTTGCCGTCATCGCTCCAGGCCCAGTCCGTCGCCAGATTCGGCAGCGGCTCCAGGTTGTCCTTGCGCAGGAACATGGGGCCGGACTTAACCAGGGACTCGCCATAGATGTAGTTGATGCCGAACCAACCCTGCGTTTGACGCGCGCAGAGATTCCAGCCGGCGGTGGGAACAGCCGAGAAGTCACGCCAGACGCCGCCATAAACACCGGGGCCAACCGACATGCCCGAATTCAAGATAACCTGCGGGTTATCCGGCAGACGTTCCTCAACCGGCGGCAATTCGCCAGCTTCAACCAGCTCGGTGACCCAGGCCGGCTCGCTGTAAGAATCAAGCGCCTTGTATACCAACATCTCATCCAGGTTGAACCTGACAATCGGGTTGTCGCCGATCATTACGCCCTCGGGATAAGGTACGGGATCAGCAACCTCGCCCATCTGGGCGAAACCGGCGCCGATCGCCGCAAAAAGCGCTGCCGTCACCAGCAGCATACGAATAAAACTTGAACGCTTCATCAGATCTCCTCCAAATTTGATTGACAGAAATTAACCCGCAGGCGCCAGGCGCCGACAGGATAATTCACCAATAACAAGCAACTCTCGCCGCAGCTGCAACTCGCCCATCATGCGACCTCCGCTGCGGGAGCGTCGCTCTCATGCAGCCAGCAAGCCACCTCATGCTCGCCCTCCACGGTCGTGGTCGGCGGCAAATGACTGCGGCACTTGGCCATCACATGCGGGCAGCGGTCGGCAAAGGCGCAGCCGGCTATCTCCGTGGTGGCGTTGGGCACGATGCCTTCGATGGGCACCAGGATTTCTTTGCGCCGCCCCAAGACCGGGATCGATTGCAGCAGGCCCACCGTATAGGGATGCTGTGGATTGCGGAAAATATCGGTCACTGTGCCGAATTCGACGATGCGCCCGAAGTACATCACGGCCACGTGATCGGCCATCTGCGAGACCACGCCCAGATTGTGCGTGATGATGATGATAGAAGAGCCGAAGTCGTCCTTCAGCTTCTCCATCAAGTCGATAATCTGCGCCTGGATCGTGACATCCAGGGCCGTGGTTGGTTCGTCAGCTATCAGGATCGAGGGATTGCAGGACAGCGCCAGGGCGATCATCACGCGTTGCCTCATGCCGCCGCTCAGTTGATGCGGATACTGCTTCACGCGATCGGCCGGGTCGGCGATGCGCACGCGATCCAACATCTCTATGGCCACTTCAATCGACTGTTTGCGGCTAAGCCCTTGGTGCAGCTCCACTACTTCGGCGATTTGCCGGCCGACCGGGTGCAGCGGATTCAGCGAGGTCATCGGCTCCTGAAAGATCATCGAGATCTCGCCGCCGCGGATGCTGCGCATTTCGATGCCTTTGGGGTCGAGCTGGACGATGTCTATCGTCTCCGCCCGGCGCTTCTGCCGCCGAAAGATGATTTCGCCATCTACGATCTTGCCCGGCGGCGACTTGATGAGCTGCATGATAGAGCTGGCTGTGACGCTCTTGCCGCAGCCGCTTTCGCCGACTATGCCCAGGGTCTGACCGTTGGCCAGCGCAAAGTCGACGCCCTTCACTGCCTGCACGACGCCCTTGTCCGTGAAGAAGTGCGTCTTGAGATTCTTGACTTCTAAAATCGGCTCGGAGCCGTTGCTTTGACTCATCATCTAACTTTCCGGAGGGCGACTCACCGAGTCACCCCTACACACGTCGGCGATTGTCGTCCTAGCCTTTATCCGATGTCCGCGCCGTTTCCTGCGCCAGTTTGTCCGCCGCCAACTCTTCGACCGTGCGCGTATGCAAGCGCGCCGCGCCTTCCGTCTCGCGCAACGCCACGCGGGCGCCGGATCGTTCCTGCTGGGCCAGGCGAGCGCGCGCCGCTTCGATTTCCGCCGTGGCGTAATTGGACAGCCATTCGGCCTGGGCCACCAGCAGTTCGTCGGTCATCTGCCAGACTTCTTCCGGATTACAGACGGCGCCAACCAGCGGATCGTGCAGCATAGCCTGCTTCAGCAGCGTCACATCGCCGCGCACAGCCGCTTGCATCGCCATCTCCTGCACACGCACGCTCGCCGAGCAGGTGGCCGCGGGCGCCAGCGGCAAGTCGCCGACCACAGGAATACTAATGCCATTGCGGTCGACATAACCCGGCAGCTCAACAACGCAGCCATCGGGCAGATTGGTGATATAGCCGCGATTCTGCACGTTAAAGTGCCCGCGATAAACCCGGCCCGTTTCCAAACCCTCGATGATATAAGAGCCGTGCTCGTGGCTGCGGTCGGCAGCGCTGATTTGCGGCGGTTCTTCCTCCAGCCAATTGGGAAAGTCCGTCTCGAACCAATTGCGCCCCTCGGTGCATACGCGCAGGTAACCGCCCGTCTCGCCGTGAATCCAGCGATTTAGGCTGATCCAGTCGTTGATTTCATCGGGCCGCTTGCGATACCAGGGCAGGTATTCGCTCAAGTGCCCATTCGACTCGGTCGAGTAGTAACCGAAGCGCCGCAGCACATCAATGCGCACCTTCTCATCTTCGCGGTACTCGGGATGCGCCTCGAAGAGTTCCAGCAGACGCGGGACCATATCCATGCCCCGCCACCGGACCTGCACGTACCAAGTCTGATGATTGATGCCGGCGCAGATGATATCCACATCGTCGCGCGTCACGCTCTCTTCCGCGCCGATCATGCCTTCGCGCCGCGCCCACAGCTCAATGCAGTCGGCGATCTGACGGTGACCACCCTGCACGCCATGACACAAGCCGATGGTCTGCACGCCGCCGTACTGATTGCAGGCCCAGGTGTTCATGGCCATGGGATTGGAATAATTGAGGAAAAGCGCGCCCGGCTTGGCCACGTCGCGGATGTCGCGGCAGATGTCCAACAGCGCGGGAATCGTCCGCTGACCATACATGATGCCGCCGGCGCAAATTGTATCGCCGACGCACTGATCCACGCCGTACTTCAAGGGGATGTCGATATCGAGCCGAAAGGCGTCCAGGCCGCCTTGCCGGATCATACAAATTACGTAATCGGCGTCGGCGATCGCTTCTCGCCGATCAAGCGTCGAGCTGATCGTGGCGGGCAAACCGTTGGCCCGGATGTCGCGCTCGCAAAGCTGCGCCACCATGGTCAGGTTGCGCGCCGATATGTCCATCAGCGCAAAATGCGTATCAGCAAACTCCGGCACGGTCAGCAGATCAGTCATCAGCCGCCGAGTGAATCCAACCGAACCTGCGCCGATCATGGCGATCTTCAGCGGCATCCCAACCTCCTGCTTCCCGTTCCCGTCACGCAAGGGATTAGAGGATAAGTCATTTGTTGAAACTTACAAGGGTTGTGGAGTGAATAGCGGCACGAAGAGAGCGTTCGCATGGATTACCCGATACCTGATGACTGCGCATATTGTCGCGAAATCATGCATATTCTAACACTATTGGCTGCATATTTAAACAAGTTTACTGCATGATGTCAAGGAAATCATTCATAACTATGCACAAAAGGAGCGGACTCGTGTATGCTTATGAGTGAATGTTTGATTGAAAGAAGGCTCTTCGGGTCATGAAAAAATCGGAACGCCAGGGCCTTATCGTGCGGCAGGCGCAAGGCGCCGATCCACCGCAACTACTGTCGACGCATGAGCTAGCCCAGCAATTCGAAGTCTCCGAAACTACCATCCGCCGCGACTTCCAGCAGCTAGCCAGCGCCGGCTTGATCCAGCGGCAGTACGGTGGCGCCCAGCTCAGCCAGCCCCAAATGCAAACGGAGTTGGGACAAGTTGGTATCTTGCTGCTGTCCCGCATCGACAAGTACCGCGATCCCTTCTACAACATGGTGCTGGAAGGCGTCGATCGCGAGCTTGAGCGACTTGGTTTCCAGATTGCATTCGTCAAGACTTTGCACGAAATCAACTCGACCGCGTCAGCGGAGCGCCTGCTTGACGCTTACGATATCAGGGGACTCGTCCTGCTCGGAGAAGGTCTCGGCGAAAGCGTGGCCTATTTGAGGGAGCGCATAACCCCAATCATCACCGTGACTGACAAGCAGGCCCTGGATGGCGATCAGATTTCCTTCGCCGGCGAATGGGGTATGCGAATGATGGTGGATCACCTGGCAGGGCTGGGGCATCGCCGCCTGGCATATATCTCCGGTTACCGCGATATTCGTTATGCCGGTTTCCGCCAGGGATTAGCCGCCAATGACCTGTCGCAGGAGGCGGCGATGCACCAAATCGTCGAACCCGGCCCTTCCGGCTGGACGCCCGACCTGGGTGAGCGCGGCGCGGCGAATCTCATGTCGCTGCCGGCGCCACCCGACGCCATCGTTTGCGCTTCCGACCGGTTGGCGATCGGCACGATGGCCTGGCTGCAGCGAAAAGGCTATCGTATCCCGCAAGATATTGCCGTCACCGGCTTCGACAACATTCCCGATGCCGACTTCACCTTCCCGCCGCTCACCACCGTACGGGTGCACAAAGTGTTGCTGGGAAAACTGGCGGCCGAACGCCTCGCCCGGCGCATCGCATGCCCGGACGAAGTCCATCTCAGAATCACGACGCCAACAGAGTTGGTCGTACGCCAGTCTTGCGGCGCCTATTCTCGAAAGGCTTCCGCGGGACCGTAGGGCGCCAGAGCGACCGTGATGTAAGAGTTCAGCAGGTAGTCGTCCGCCTGCTCAAAAGCGAAGCGCCACATGCGCCGGCACATGTCGCGAATCACAGAGTCGTAACGCGGGTCGCGCGCCAAGTTACGCATCTCATGCGGGTCGTTGCGCAGGTCATATAATTCGTCGTCGTCAAATCCGTTGAAGACATACTTGTATTCCTTCGTCTTGACCGAGCGCTGCGAATAATACAGCTCCACGCCGTTGCACTGCGTGAATACGGCATCGCGCCAATTTTCGGGCGTCTGCCCCTGTATCAGCGGCAGCAAGCTGGCCCCAGCAAAGTGGCGCTGGCTTTTCACCCCAGCCACGTCAAGCAAGGTCGGCGCGATATCCGCCAGCGAGGCAAAGGCGTCGACGCGCCCGCCGGGCGTCGGCGTCAGCTTCGGACAGCGCATCACCAGCGGCACGTGATAGGCGCCGTTGAAACAAGGAATGCCCTTGGCGAATAGGCCGTGCTCGCCGCAATAATCGCCGTGATCGGAGCAGAATATCACCAGCGTATCGTCCAACTGCCCCAGCGCGGCGATGCGGTCCAGCACCTGGCCAAAGAGATCGTCGATATAGGCGCAGAAGGCCCAAAAATGCCGAATCGCGTCGCGAGTGTCGTCTGGGCTAAGCTGCCCGAAACGACTGTCGCGCAGACGTTTGTAGATGCGCGGCTTGTCATCCATGCTATCGGCGTAGTTGACCGGCAGCGGCACGTCATCCAGGTCAAGCATATCGAGGTAGCGCTGCGGCACGGCGTAGGGATCGTGCGGCGCAATCAAGCCTACATACAGACACCAGGGCGCGTCCTGCCCATCCACTTCGTCCAAAGCGGCCAGGGCGCCTGCAATCGCCCGTTCATCGTGCGCGTTGCCCTCTTTGCCGGTTGAGCCGTAGAGCCGAAAAGGACCGTATCCGCTCCGCGCGATATGGCCTTCCTGGCGCTCCGTCGGTTCAACTTCTGTCTTCGCTGCCTGACGATATTGTTCCCAGGTGGGACCGTGGCGTACGCCGGCGACCCCACTGACGCCATGTTCTTTCCAGCCGCGGTCGGCGGGTCGTTCGTCCATGCTGACATGCCATTTGCCCGCGTAATGCATGTCGTAGCCGGCTTCGGCCAGGTCTTCGCTGAACAGACGGACGCCGTCGTTCAAGCCGCGGCTGAGCGCCTGCTGGTTGGTGATATTGTTCCAGACGCCGTGCCCGGAGGGATACAGGCCGCTGAAAAATGTCGCCCGCGAGGGGCAGCAATGCGGTGATGGACAGTAGGTCTGCGTGAAACTGACGCCTTCCGCCGCCAGTTGGTTCAGGCGCGGGGTCAGGGCCGGATGCTCGGCCAGCGCCGTATCGGCCCGCTGATGATCCGTCATAAAGATGAGAATGTTTGGCTGATTCATGCCAGGCTCGCGGCCGCCCACAATTCGTTCATGCTTTTTGCCGTTTCCGCCGCCGCCTCCAGCGGATCGTCGATGGCGTTGATGCGCTTGCTGAAGGGCTCCGGCGTTACCGGGCCGTCATATCCCAAGGCGCTTAACTTGCCCATGAAGCCGGCCAGGTCGATCACCCCGGTCTCGCAAGGCAAGCGCCGATCATGATCGTTGTATTGCGCCATCGTCAGGCCCTCGGGGGCGTCGTTGACGTGTACGTTGACGATATCGGCGTTGCTGATCTTGTCCAGATCGTCCAGCGAACCGCCCGAGGTGTACAAGTGCCAGGCATCCAGCAGCAAGCCGACATTGCCCGTGCCGATCGCCTCAGCCATTTCCAGCATGCCTTCCATGGTGTAAATGAAAGCATGTTTGTCGGGCGGCCGCAAGCTTTGCGGGCCGATGAATTCGATGCCGAAACGTATGCCGTGCTCGTTAAGCGCCTCGGCGATGGCGCCAAATCGCTCCAAATGCCAGGCGAAATTCTCGGCGAATTCGCGCTCGGCCGAAGACGGCGGGCACCAGGTCGCCACGCGCGTCGCGCCCATCTCAGCGCCTACTTCAGCGTAACGCGGCAGCTCGGCCAGGTCGTCGCGCCATTCGTCGCTGAGCCAGCGCACCGGCAAACCCCAGGCACCGTACTTAATGCCCGCGTCCGCGAAGAGCGCCTGAGCGCCCGCCGCGCCCAGCGCCGCCGCCTCTTGTATGCTGAAATCCAAACCGGCAAAACCAGTCTCGCGCGCCAGCTTGAGGCTCTCGCTCAAGCCAAGCCCGCGTATGCCAATCGCGCCCGGACTCAAAGTCTTGTACATCTTCATTCCTTTTCCTTTTCAAAATCGGTCAGTGTCCTGTCAACTCGCCGACTATACCCTATTCCACCATCCAATTCACCGCTTTTCTTACCCCATCCCCCGGCCCCTTGCCCCAGCGAGCTAGGGAAGGGGCGCTTTTCTAGCGAGTTTGTTTTCTGCATGATTAACTTGCATTTACTTCTGTGCCGCTTGTGTCTCTGTGGTGGCTTTTTGCTTTTTCCGTCGTACAATGCCGGGCATGGACATCAAGGCGCTCAAGCAGCAGGCTGGCGAATACGCGGCCGGCTTCATAGAGTCGGGCATGGTCATCGGGCTGGGCACTGGCAGCACGGCCATCTTCGCCACCCGCCACATCGCCCAGCGACTGCACAGCGGCGACCTGCGCGATATTGTCGCCGTTCCCACCTCGCTGGCCACCGAAGCCGCAGCCATTGAGCTGGGCATCCCGCTGACGAGCCTGGCCAAGCATGCGCGCATCGACATCACCATCGACGGCGCTGACGAAGTCGATCCCGATTTCAACGTCATCAAAGGCGGCGGCGGCGCCCACCTGCGAGAGAAGATCGTGGCGCAAGTCACCGAGCGCCTGGTCATCGTGGTCGATGAGTCCAAGCTCTCGGAGCAGCTGGGCACGACCTGGGCGGTGCCGGTCGAGGTCATCCCTTTCAGCTGGGAATCACAAGCGGCGTACCTGCGCTCGCTAGGCGCGGAGCCGATTCTGCGACTGGAGGGCGAGGGCGCCTTCCAGACTGACCAGGGCAATATCATCCTGGACTGCGATTTCGGGCCGATCGCTGAGCCGGCGGCCTTGGCGCGTCTGCTGGAGTCGCGGGCCGGGATCGTTGAGCACGGGCTGTTTATCGGCATGGCGCGTGATGTGGTGGTGGCGGGCGCGGGTGGGGTGCGGCATTTGCGCAAGTCGTAGCGGCAGAGATTGAGTGTCTGGTCTGGTTTTGTTGACCGATGCCGCTTGCAAGTCACAACTTGGCTCACAGCAAATATGAGACACTGATGTGTGTCCGAGCGGGCGAGCCAATGGCTAGCCCCTACAATCTCGCTGTGTGCGCAATTTCGTTATGTTGCGGGAGGTTGCATCTGAGCGCGAGTGGGACAGGGTGTTGCGCCGTGCAATCGCTGGCAGAAGATTCCTTTGCGCCCTTTGTGTCTTCGTGCCCTTTGTGGTTAAAATCCCCGTCACAAGCCCGACCCACTCAAGGAGCCCAAACCATGACCAACTCCCCCAACTGGCGCGAGAACGGCGTCCGCATCGTGCGCAGCAGCGAGCTCGATAGCAATACGCCGCAGACGCCGGGCATGACCCGCGCCGCCGCCATCAACCACGCCAAAGCCGGCGCGGAGAAACTCTGGGCCGGCACGGTCGATATCCAGCCCGACGCCAAGACCGGCGCGCATCACCATGGCGAGCTGGAAAGCGTAATCTATGTGCTCAGCGGGCGCGCGCGCATGCGTTGGGGCGATAAGCTGGAATTTGTGGCGGAAGCCGAGGCCGGCGACTTCATCTACGTGCCGCCCTACGTGCCGCACCAGGAGATCAACGCCCTGCCCGACGAGCCGCTGATGTGCATCCTCGTGCGCAGCGACCAGGAGGCCATTGTCGTCAATCTGGATATCGAGCCGGCGGAGACATCGGAGACGATTTGGATCGGCCCCAATCACCCCGCCGACGCCACATGAACAAACGAATGGCAAGGTTTGTCCGCTACTGGTCACTCGGCATTGGCGCGGTTTCGACACTTTTACCACCGAGGACACAGAGTTAAATTGAGTACACCGAGGGGAGTTGGCTTGACGTATCAAGCTTTGTCAACGACAGATACGGCGAAGCTGCCGACCATCCTTGACTCGCCCAGCCTGATATCACCGAGTCGCGCCGATATCAGGTGGGTTGACGTTTGGGTCACCCTCTCTGTGCACTCGTAATTACTCTGCCCACTCGGTGGCAAGAATGCCGGAAATCCACAAAAGCGCGGCGCCCGCCCAAAAGGAGTCAATCACGGTACCAGCAGCACCTTGGAGACATCGCCCGGCGCTTCGATCAGGCGCTCGAACCAGTGGCCGCCCTCGGCCAGCGGCGCCTCGTAAATCCAGGGATCCAAGCGTATGGCGCCCTGCCCCAGCAAGTCCAGCGCGCGCGCGAAATTCGCTGGCGTATAGGCGAAGGAGCCCCGCGCCACGATCTCGCTGCGGATCATGGCCGCGACCGGCATGGCGCTTGTTTCTTCATGCAAGCCGCTGAGCACCAGCGTCCCGCTAGCCCGCGTGGCTGACACGCACTGCTCGCGCGTTAAAGCTGTGCCTACCGCATCGACCGAGACCGCGACGCCTGCGCCCTCTGTCGCCTCTTTGACCGCTTCTACCGTGTCCACTGCGCGCGGCTGCAGCGGGATGCCGCCCAGCGCTTCGCCCATCGCCAGGCGCGCCTCGTCGATCTCGGCGATGAAGACCCGCGCCGCCCCGTTGAAGCGCAGCATCTGCAGCGACAGCAGGCCAATCGGTCCGGCGCCGATGATTAGGCAGTCTTGTTCGGCGACGTCGCCGGCCAGTTCGGCGATGCGCACGGCGCAGCCCACCGGCTCGGTCAGCGCGCCGATGCGCGTATCCATGCCCTGCGGCAGCGGGAGCGCCAGCTTGGCCGGGGCGCTGACCAGCTCGGCGAAGGCGCCCGGCCGATTCGCGCCCAGCAGACGCCGATTCGCGCAGAGCTGGTTGAGGCCGGCTGCGCAGCTATGGCAGTCGCCGCAATACCAGAGCGGGTTCACCGTCACCAGCGCGCCCGGTTCCAGGTCCGGTCGCACAGTCGGCACAAGCGGACCCACAGCGACAATCTCGCCGGCGAATTCGTGCCCCATGATCAGCGGCGGGACGCGCAAAGCGTTGTGGCCCAGATAGCCGCTCAACTCCGAGCCGCAGATGCCGGCGTGCTTCACGCGCACCAGGATTTCATCAGCCGCCGCTTCCGGTTCCCTTTGCTCGCGCAGGTTCATCGTCCGCGCCGCTTCCCAAAGCAATGCTCTCATCGTCTTGGCCTCTCGCGCTCGTCAGAATTCTATGGTCATAGTCTAGCAAGAATTGACCAGGCAATAGCGCCCGAATTATACTCTCTGCGCAATTGCGCCCCCGCCTGGACTTTCAAGGAATGGATATGAAGATCAAGAGCATCGAAGCCGTGCAGGTCAATTTGCCGCAACGGACGCCCAGCGTTAGGCCGCGCCGCGAAAGCTGGAACCGGAGCGCCGAGGTCGCCAACCCCATGTCCGGCTACCCGCATGTCAAGCGCCACCGCAGCCAGTGGACCGATACCGGCTGGGGCCGGGTCTGGGCGAAAGTTACCTTGGAGGACGGGACCTGGGGCTTGGGCTCCACCGTGCACGGCAAGCCGGTGGCCGCCATCATTGACGATCACCTGGCGCCGCAGTTGCTTGGGCAAGACGGCTTTGCCATTGAGCGCCTGGCCGATATGATGTTCCGCCTGACCAAGTTCTACGGCACGACCGGCCTGGCCTCCTACGCTATCAGCGCTGTCGATCTGGCGCTCTGGGATGCCAAGGGCAAGGCGCTCGACATGCCAGTTTACGGCTTGATCGGCGGGGCGCAGAAGGAGCGAATCTTCTGCTATTCCACCGGCAACGATATCGACTGGTACCAGGAAGTCGGCTTCACCGCCCACAAGCTGGCCTGCCCCTACGGTCCCGCCGACGGGCTGGCCGGCTTGAACAAGAATGTCGAGCTGATCGCGGGCGTCCGCGAGCAAGTCGGCGACTACTGCGACATCATGCTGGATTGCTGGATGGCCTTTGACGTCGATTACACCGTGCGGTTGGCGGAGGCTCTGCGCCCCTACAAGCTCAAGTGGATCGAAGAATGCCTGATTCCGGAGGATTTCGACGCCCATGCCGAGCTGCGCGCGCGCCTGCCCTGGCAGACCCTGACCACGGGCGAGCACTGGTATACGCAGGTCCCCTTCCAGTACGCCATCCGGCACAACCTGGTCGACGTATTGCAGCCGGATATCGAATGGGTCGGCGGGTTGACCACCTGCCTGAAAATCGCCCACGCCGCTGATGCCGCGGGCAAGAAGGTCATCTTGCACGCCGGGGCGCGCACGCCTTTCGGGCAGCATTTCTCTTTCGCCACACCCTCCGTGCCCTGGATCGAGTATTTCATCGGTGAAGACCCCGGCGTCCCGCTCAGCGAAGGCACATGGCTGCCGGGCATGGCCTACGCGGTTAATGGCTGGCTGGAGATCCCCGACGAGCCCGGCTTCGGCCTGGGCATCGAGGAGAGTTGGATTGAGCCCTTCTGGAGCTAAAGCTGTCTCCTGTGTCGGGATTCACCCCCTCTAAATCTCCCCCCGTTAAAACAGGGAGAGACTGTTTGCGAAGCTGCGGGACTTGTAAGGGGCCCGGGATTGCGCCTCTAGAGCGCCAAGCCAACCCGCTCGTATTGTTCCAGCGGCGCGTCGTTGGCGCGCATCAAGTCGACCAGGTGGTCCGCCATCTCGGCTTCTACCGCCGCGTCCTCAACCGGCGACAGCTGGCCCGGGTCGGCCTCGGTGTCGAAGAGCAAGGTCTCGAAGAAAGGAATCCAGAGCGGCTGGCGCCCCCCAGCGATCTTCATGGTGCGGCAGTCTTTGGTGAAGGCGAAGGGCGCCTGCAATTCGATGTCGCGCAAGTCTTCGACATCGTATCGGTAGCGCATGTGCGTCGACATCAGCGTGTAATTGTAGAGGGGCTCATTGGAATCGTTTGCTGACGCGCGCATATAGACATGCCGGCCGTCCGTCACGTTGATGTGCCCGCCGTGCGCGCCATAGAGCGCCGCTTCACGCACAGGCGTATCGTCGGCTACCGCGTCGCGCAAGGGCATCCCCTGCATATCAGGCGGCCGTTCCAGGTTGAAGTACTCTAGTATGGTGGCGGGGACGTCAATGTTCTGCACCAAGCTGCTGCGCCGCTCGCCGGCAACGCCGGAGCGCGGATCCCAGACGAAGAAGGGGATATTGGCCAGCTCGTTGTACCAGGGCATGCGCATCTTGCCCCACCAGTCGTGCTCGCCCAGCAGGAAGCCGTGATCGGTGTTGACGATCAGCATGGTGTCGTCCCACAAGTTCAGCTCGTCCATGACATCCAGCACTTTGCCCAGGTAATGGTCGCACATGGTCATCAACGCGGCGTACTCGTAGCGCATGTGCTGCACCTTATCCAGCGTCTCGGTGATGCGCTCGTAGGGCGGCCAGTCGAAGAGCTCGCCGTCGTACTCATGCGGATACTGCTCCTTCCAGCCCGGCTGAGTGAAGAATGGCTCGTGCGGGTCAAAGGTCTCGATCTGCAGGTACCACTCATCGGCCTCGGCGTTGGCGCGGATGAAGTCAAGGCCTTTGGAGAAGGTCTGCGCTTGTGGCATCAGCGCCTCTTCCGTGATGAACTCGCGGTTAACCAGATCCTGCGTCCGCGTGCGGAAGTTCCGGTTGGGATCACGGGCGACCCCGGCGTCAACGACGCCTTTCCAGGGATCGCCTTCTTGCCCGCGGACGAATTCGTGCGTGGTGTAGCGCGTATGATAAGTCGCGCCGCCGTCTTCCCAGTAGTGCTGGTGATCAGTGACGATATGCGAGTGCACGCCGTTTTCGTCCAGGATCTGCGGCATGGAGTCATCAAAGGGCTCGAGCGGGCCCCAACTGCGATGCAAAAAGTTGTAGCGCCCGGTATGCAATTCGCGCCGCGCCGGCATGCAGGGCATGCTACCGATGAAGGCGTTCTCGAAGGTGACGGCGCGCTCCGCCAGCCGCGCGAAGTTGGGCGTATGCACCCAGTCGCCGCCGTAGGGCTGCATCAGCCGCCGGTTCAGCGAATCGAACATGACCATGATTGCTTTCATTGCTCGGCGCTCCTACTTGGCAACAACTCTGATAGTCTGACGATTGGTTTGTTGACTCGGTGAATAATCTTGTTACAATTATGGTGCAAAGCAAGTCAGGAATGCAAAATGGCTACAGTAGTTGCGCAAGCGCCGACCCCCAACGCGCCACGCACCTTGTCACTTGAAGGGATAGTGACGATTGCCGGCGCAGTCATTCTCTTTATAACCATAGTCTACTTCAATAATGATCTGAGTTTGCGGCTGGATACGAAGATCGAAAATGTTCGAACAGAGTTGAAGGCGGACATCGCTGAGGTTCGGACAGAGTTGAAGGCGGACATCGCTGAGGTTCGGACAGAATTGAAAGCGGACATAGACAGTCTAAAAGGCCATATCGACAATGTGCAGGAGACACTTGAAGCTGACATTCAGCGGCTGGACGACCGCTATTTCTCCCTTCTGATTCCGCAGTTGCCAGAAGCAGCAGACGAAACTGGAGAGACAGAAGCCTCGTCCTGACTGACGCTCCTTATCCTTTCAAGCCGCTGGTCAAGCCGCCGCTGACCAGGAAACGCTGCAAGAATATGTAGAGCAGGATCACCGGCACGACCGCCATCACTGATGCCGCCATCAGTTCGGCCCAGGCTGTGCCCTGTTCCTGATCGAATACGCTCAAGCCCAATTGAATGGTCTTGAGGCTGTCTTCCTTGACCACAACCAGCGGCCAGAGGAAGTCGTTCCAGGACCAGAGGAAGGCGAAAAGCGCCATCGTGCCCATGACCGGCTTGGAATTGGGTATAAGGATGCGCCAGTAGACGCCGACGCGCGAGCAGCCGTCGACAATAGCGGCCTCTTCGATTTCCTTGGGAAAGTTCAGATAAAATTGACGGAACAAAAAGACGCCGAATACGGAAACAAAGTTGGGGAACATGACGCCGCCCAGAGTGTTGATTAAGCCGGAGCCGCCCTGCCCCAGGATGTCATTGCCGCCGGCCAGCGGGAAGAATTTGATGAGCAGGAAGACCGGAATAATCAGCACTTCAAAGGGCACCATCATGGTGGTCAGCAGCGTGAAGAAGATCAGCATCTTGCCGCGGAAATGCAGGCGGGCGAAGGCATAGCCGGCCATCGAGCCCAGCAGCACTTGTGAGGCGACCGCCACAGCTGTGACAGCTACGGTATTGACGAATAACCGCGGCATATTAGTCTGCTCGAAGGCGTCAGTGTAATTTTGCAGGTCCAGCTCGGTGGGGATCCAGCGAATCGTATCGCCGAAGATCTCACGATCGGGCTTGACGGAGGTGGACACCATCCAGACGAAGGGCATGATCATCACGATGGCGCCGATTATCAAGAAGATGTAGGTCACGATTAGAGGCAGGCGCGCTTCCCACCTGCTGAAAGTCTCATCAGGATTAGCTCTCATCGTGGCCATGCTCAGGCGCCTTGCCTTTCCCGCAAGACGCGGAAGCTGATCAGCGTCAAGATGAACACGATGATGAGCATGACAACCGAAATCGCGGCGCCGCGCCCCAGCCTCAGGTAGCCGAAGACATTCTGATAGACCTCCCAGACCATGGTATTAGTGCGGTTGAAGGGCCCGCCTTGCGTCAGCATGAATATCAAGCCGAAGTTGCGGAAGATGCCGATGGTGAAGGTGACCACGACGAAGAGGATCACCGGACGCATCAGGGGCACGGTAATGCGCAGAAAGCTCTGTATTGGGCTGGCGCCGTCCACGCGCGCCGCCTCGATCACATCGCGAGGGATATCTTGCAAGCCGGCCAGGAAGATCACCATATTGCTGCCGATGCTGCCCCAGATCGTCACAATGACCAGGCTGATCAAGGCCAGATTGGGGTCGTTCAGCCAGTGCTGCGCCGGGATGCCGACGATGCCCAGAAAGTAATTGAGCAAGCCGTGCTGCGGACTGTAGATCCAGCGCCAGATCATCGCCGAGACGACGACCGAGCTGACCACCGGCAGGTAATAGAGGGTGCGTAGGAAGACGCGTCCGCGAATGGATTGATCGAGCAATTTGGCGATTATCAGCGCCAGGGCCGTGCCCAGAGGTACAGCTTCAATGGTAAAGAGCAAGGTATTGATGATTGATTGAAAGGCGGTCTTGTTGGTGAAGACGTATTTGTAATTCTTAAGGCCGACGAAGCGTGGCGGCTCGAAGAGTTCATAGCGGGTGAAGCTGAGGTACAAGTTGTAGAATACCGGCCAAATCTTCAGCGCGGCCAACAGGAGCACCGGCGCCAGCAAGAAGAGAAAGGCGACGAAGGCCTGACTGTTGTAGAAGCGGTAGAGGCGATCGCGCCAGTCGACCGTTTCAACAGCCGCGACAGAGTAGTTATCAGCGACGTGGTTCATGGTGAATGCGCCGACCTGTACCGTGCAGTCGAATGTAGCTTAGTCCGTCCGTTGAGCCGGAAAGGACATGGCAAGTTCGGGCGAGCCAAGGCTCGCCCCTACGAAGATCTGATGTTAACGGCGGGCGACCCAATGGGTCGCCCCTACAATTTTGCGCAGAGTCCTGGTCTTGACTGCCTAATCGTCTTCCAGGATCTCGTTGATGGCGGCGGTCGCATCCACCAGGGCATCGGCGGCCGGCTTGTTGCCGCTCAGCGCTTGTTCGAGCTCGGCGGCAATCGGGCGGAAGAGCGCGATCAGATTGTGATGCTGCGGGAAGGTGCGCGCGTAGACTGCCGATTCCAGCACGACCTTGTGTTTCTCCGACATGTAATCCGCCTCAATCAGCGAGAGCCGCGGCGGCGTATTGTTGTTGGAGGCCGAATAGACTTCGAGCATGTCTTGGCGCGTCATGAAGCGCAGCAGTCCCCAGGAGGCGGTGGCGTCGGGCGTCTGTGACGAGATGAAGAATTTGTTTACCCAGGAGTGCGTTGCCTGTACGCTACCGGTCAGCGGCAGGGTCGGATAGATGGTCTCGGCTTCGTCCGGCGCGTAGAGATTAATGACGCGCTCCATATCGGCGCTGTTGAGCTGCATGGCGGCGTTGCGTCCAGCCAGCACGTTGAGATCGCCTTGGGGATCCAAGCCCGGATAGGAGGTCACCTCATGCTCTTGCACCAGGGCGACCAGCCATTCGAGCGCTTCCAGCGCCTCCGGTTGGTCAAGGGCGCAACTGGTCAAGTCGTCGCTGAGGAACTTGCCGTCGGCCATGTGCACCCACATCAGGAAGGGCTGCCAATCCCGCTGCCAATTGCCGCTGGCGTCGGAGAAGTGGTAACCCTCGACATCGAAGCCGCCATCGCCGCGCACGGTGGTGGCTTGGGCCGCGGTCAGGAATTCATCCCAGGTGGTCGGCGGCGCGTCTATGCCGGCGTCGGCCAGCATTTCCTTGTTGTACCAGAGCGTACGCAGATCTTGACGATAGGGCACGGCGACGATATCGCCGCGGATTGTGACATCGGCTTGCAGGCCAGCGGGGAAATCGTCCCAGTCCCATTCTTCGTCAGCGTTGATGAAGTCGTTAAGCGGGACGGCCCAATTACGCCGCGCCATCTGGGGCGCCCAGACCGCGCCGCCCTGGAATACGTCAGGCGTGACGCCGGAGGCAAAGGCTGTCGTCATTTCTTCGTTGTATCGTCCCCAATTGGTCCAGTTTACTGTCACGCTGGAGCCGGGGTTTTCTTCGGCAAAACGCGGCAGGATCGTCTCTTCGAAGGCGGTTTGCACCGGATCGCTCCAGTCCACCATCGCCAGCGAGAACTCCACGCCGTCGTCTTGCGCCGCGATCGGCTGGACGCCGACAAGCGCAATGCTTGCCGCCGCGCCGGATGACGCCGCCAGCCTGAGAAAATCACGTCTGGAAAGCTTGTTAGCCATAAGACTTGTCTCCTTGTGGGCCTAAATGGTTAGGTTTGCTGCTGGAATCGCAGTTATGATACCGCAGGACGCCGGGCATTGACAACAGCGAGGCGCGGAGTGGCGATATTTAATGATACATGACATATCGCGTATTCCATGCTGGGGGATTCACCACAGTCGCTCGCAAGTCACGACTTGGCTCACACAAAATAACGAGCCCACAAAAGTGACGATCGGTAGGGGCGAGCCACCGGCTCGCCCGTACGCACAACGTTCTTTCGTGCAATCGCCGACGGCAGCGCGGCGCTTTCCATTCGCTTTGCCTACGGCACCGGCCATTCGCTGGTATGTTGCAGAAGGACGGGACATAATCCCGCTTGCCCGCACAAACGAAGAACATGAGTCTGCCATGCGACTGATAAGATGCCTTTGTCTATTTATAGCGCTCACGATAGTTTCAGCGTCCCAAGCCCAGGACGGATACCCCGCCTGCTGGGAATCTGAGTTGACGACGAGTCTGGTATCCGTGCCATTTTACGAATCATATTTCAGCTGGCTGGAAGAGGTAGAGACGGCGGACGAACTTGTCGAGTTTGCCGAGTCGCACCTGCCTTCTCGCGGCCGCGACTGGCGCAGCAATGAAGGTTGCGCCGAGGCTGTCGAATTGACATGGCTGGCGCAGCGGGAGCTCAGTCTGCGCGCTGCTTACAAGGCGGTCGCGTTGGGCATGCGCGCCAAGGTGGATGTCGAACCGGATGTGCTGGCGGGGTATAACCCCTTGCGCGCCATAGTCGCCGATCCGTTTTATCCCGCGCCTTTCACGCAACTGGTAGCCGACCATAAGGCCTTGATCGACAGCGGCGAACGCCATTACGAATTATCCGCGGAAGAAGACGCGCTGCCGGCTTGCAGCGACGCTCAGCTGGCCAGCCTGACGCCGCTTATGCCGGATTACCGCCAGATCATGGATGATTCGACTGATATCGGCTCAATGGACGACCTGCTGGAGCTGGCGCAGCGACAGATCGAATGGCGCGAGCAGTGGGCGCGGAATACAGTGGAACCGAAGGCTGACGGTACGATTCACTTTCCGCCAAAAGACGGCTTGAAGCTGCTGCCACCATGTCATGAGGCGGCGGAATTGCTCTGGCTGATGAACCGCGCAATGGCTGATGTCATCACCGGCACTGCGCTGTTTTACGCCGGTGTGACGACAGAAGAGCATCCTTATATTGAGGTCTTCAACCGCAACGACGATCGGGTGCTGGCGTTCTTTGAGCGCATCGAAAGCATCACCGCCGAGCCGGCGCCTATTGGCAAGTGGACCTCCTGCAATCAGCATACCGAAGACGCAATGCGTGAACGCCTGCCTGAATTCAGCGCGATTATTGATGACCAAGCCGGTATCAGCTCGCTTGATGAATACCTGGCCTTTGCCAAGAGCGAGGTGGAATGGCGGCAGCAGCTGTGGGCGGGCTTGCCCAACTGCGCTGAAGCGCTTGAAATTGCCCTGGAACTCAGCCGGGCCGCGGGCGATGTTTCAGTTGCGATGGCTCTCAGCCTCGCCGGCGTCGACCTGGAGTCAAATCCATACGTAGAATGGCTAACCAGCGGAGCGGCTGTTGCCGAGAGCCTGCACTACGGCACGCTGGGCGGGTCGCGATTCAGGGATGAGCCACAGCGCCTGCGCAGCTGCGCGGAAGCGGAGCTGGATTCGCTGGAGATTGTCATAGCGCAATATCATGGGTACCGCGAGGCCATGTTCGACTTCGCCAATCTGCGGGAGTTCATAACGATTGCTGAGTCGCTCTACGGCTGGCGCGACGGCTTGCGCGCGGCGCTGCCCGCCTGCAAGGAAGCCTTGGATCTTGGCTCGCTGATGACACAGATCGCGGATGACTACATCGCTCTGTTTGGGCTGGTGTACGCCGGCTACGGGCGCGATAGCAATCCGTATTTCGAATCCTTTCAGACAGGCAACTTCGAATTAGTCGACTTGCTTCAGGCAGTCGGATTTAAGAGCGGGCCGCGCGCAGTCGTCTGGGATTACGGCGGTCAGATGGAAGATTGCCGGGGCGACTCGCTTGATACGCTGTCCAAGGTGCTGGGCGAATACCTGGCGCTGCTGGAAAAGGGCAGGAGCATTAACTCTCTGGAAGCCCTATCAGCATTCGGCGATGCGCAGATCGCCTGGCGGAGTGACATCTGGCCGCAACTGCCCAATTGCGCCGAGGCATTCGAGGTCGGCTTGCATATCTACCGCAGTGCCGGAGACCGAATCCTCTTTGATGTTCCGGCCATCGCCGAAGACAAACTAGCGGACATCATTGCCGGCGACACGCTGTTGAATACGCGCCTGGGAGAGATTTACGCCAACTTGCCAATCCAGTGGCGTCCGCAGCATTCCGGTCAACTGGAGTCTCATCGGCAGCAATGTTCATCAGCGCAGACGGCGGAAATTATGGATTCGCTGCGGGGATACGCGGAGCTCGTCGACGAAACGGGCGACTTCAATGCTGATCCCGCCGCATTAAGAGATTCAATCGACAGGCGCATTCAGTGGCGCCAGGACAATGCCTTGGAAATGCCGCGCTGCCGCATCGTATTTGAGCTTGATGACCTGCCTGCTTTCGACCTAGCCGAGAGTATAACCAGCAACATACCGGTGCTGGGCGCTGTGCTCAGCGGGGGCGACATTCTGCAGGCTATCTCCGCCTCGCTGAGCGGCGCTGAGAGCAGTGTACAAGCGCTTAGGCCCAACTCGAACCGCATGCCGCTTTGTTCCGAAGCCGAGCTGCGCAGCTTACAATCGAACTTGCCCACGTACGTCCGGATCATCGATGATGAAGCCAACACCCGCGATCGACTGGGCTCGTTTGCTTACATCAGGCAGAAACTGGACTGGCGTAAGGAAGTCTGGGAGCGCATTCCCCACTGCGCAGAAGCGGTGGAGGTCGCCTTCCTGATTGACCAGGTCGCCAGCGATATCACGACCGGGGACGCGCTGCGATTGCTCGATATGGCCGACCGTGAGAACCCCTATTTGCATCTGCAAGACCGGGGACGGACTGCACTGCGGAATACGCGCGAGAAGATCGCCGCGCTAATTAACAGCGGCGCGCGACAAGATACGCCATCGTCGTCCGACAGCCCGTTGCCGCGCTGCACAGAAGCCGAATCGGACGTGGTGATCAAATATACCTTTGGGCGCCGCCTGTTTCCGTCCTTCAAGGAAGAGACGCTGCAGGCTCTCAAGGAATACATTGCACATGCGTTGAGCTGGCGCGACGAGACCTGGGCGCCTTTGCCCGCCTGCCTGGAAGCTTACATTTTCGGGGTGCTGGTCAGCCAGCATATGGGCGATCTGGTAAGCCATGAAGCGCTCGAATGGTCCGGCGTCCGGCGCAGCCAGAATCCGTTTTTCCCGGATATCCGGCAAGACGTCTTCGATCTGGTTCAGTTAACAGAAGTCTTGGGCAAGAGCAACCGCAAGGATCTCAACCGATTCGTCGAGGACTATACATCCCGAAGCGCATGACCCGGCGCAGGTTGAAGCGCTTAGTACAGCGCCGCCTTTAGCGCTAGTACGGCCGCCTCTTCCGCTTCAAGCACCTGCGAAACGCGCTCGCGTATGGACGCGCGCAAATCGGCGATGTCAGCGTCGGTCAGCGGGAAATCGGATTCGGCTTCGGTCTTGAGTGATTCCAGGCGGTCACGCTCGGCTATGATCTCGTCCAAATGCTCTGCGCCGCTTTTGATGAAGAGCGTCGTCTTGCGGTCGAGGGCGTCGCGGGCGTCACCCAGCATCGGCAAACCGTCAGGCAGCAGGCTGCCATGCAGACCCTGCCAGGCTTCTCCGGCAGCGCGATACAGAGCAGCTACGTTTGTCAGCGTGTCTGCGTTCAGCACTTGCGCCGCTTCGTCGAGGAAGTCGGCGTAGACATCGCGCTCGGCTTGGACCGTCTTGCCAAAGGCCGGACCCATGAAGGTGTAAGCGGTGGTCAGCGCCGCCAGCAGTGGTCGCCCGGTGGGGTACTCGCGAGCCCAACTACCCTTGCTCTTCTTTTGCAGCATATCAGCCCAGTGCTGCAGCGCCTTCAAGCCGAAATTCTTAGCCGAGCCTTTGGGCGGCTTTTCGGTCATTAGCGCGGCGCAATCGGCGATCCCCCCTCGAATGGCATCGGCAAGCGCGGCGTCATCGGGCGCGCCCAGCAAGATCAGCCGCTGCCGCTCCTTCTTGATACGGCTGCGGGCTTGGTCGAGGTCGCCGGTGCTCACGGTCAGCCCGACTCGACTGCGGTCGGAGATATAAGCTTCGCCGAGATCCGGCTCGTAGCCGTAAATCACGAGTGGCATGCCGCCCCACATGCCTTCATCGTAAGGCAGGGCGTTATAGGGCAGCAGCCACATATCGGGGCTGGCGACCGGCGCGTAGCCCTCTTCCAGCGCCTCAATCAGGTTCTGGCGTCCTTTATCGGCGCTGGTCGTCCGACGCAGATCGCGCGGCAGTTTGAGGCGATCGAAGATGCGCTCCATGGGGTCGAAGGTATTGCGCGTCAGCAAGTTGACCTGCGGATCGTAGCCTTTGTAGTGGAAAGTGAAGTAGCCGAAGGTCACGCCGCCGCTGATACCCAGCAACATGGCTTCGCTGTAGGGCTGGCCGGTATGCGGCGCTTTGACGCCTTGATAATCCAGCGCGTTGCGGATGGCGGCGGTATCCCAGTAGCGCCCTTCGAATTGAGTGAAATTGGGGAGTGTAGGCATTTTTTGCATTCTCCTGTCGCCAAGTCCTTGTCCGAAGTTTACATGACAATTGCCCGTCGCCGAAAATCTGCGACATACTTTGCCGCGGGCGGTTCAAAGGAGCGGGCGCCGGGCTCTTTCGGATTCACGACATTTTTGCCACCGAGTACACAGAAGTAGAACCAGGTAAGTAATGCAAATCCTGTTTCACGGACGTCGTTCCTTTACCACAGAGGCTCACGAGGACACACAGAGGGCACAGAGGGTTCACTATTATTGCGATACTGCCGCAAGTTAGGCAGCCATCTAACAAAAGGGAACTGTCGCTAGCATACCATCACTCAACTGCTTTACTCGGTGTCCTCTGTGTATCCTCTGTGTACTCTGTGGTAAGTATTTGCATGACTTACTTGCACTTACTGAGTAACTAAGAGGGCACAGAGGGGGATAGCAGGAATTATAGCGGTTGGTCCGGTCTAGGATGGTCCCCCGCCTTGCCGAATTTGTCTGTCATAAGTCATGCTGCCTTTCCTCTGTGTCCTCGATTTCACTCAGTGGCGAAGGCGTCGAAATCGCGCCATTGTCGAGCGTCCGGCGCTGTCGTCACAGTACCGGACGGGCCTCTTCACCGTGGTCTTCCGCTTGCGCGTCGGTGGCGTAGGCTGTTCCCTGGCCCGATCCGCCGACGAGGATATCGAAGTCGACGCCGCGGTCGGCTTGCTGCACGTGATCGAGGAAGAGGCGTGTGTAGCCGCGTGTGTCGTTTTTGGCGGGCGCCCGCCAGGCAGCGCGGCGCCGCTGCAATTCTGCCGGCGCGACATCGAGATGCAGGCGGCGTTCGGCCACGTCCAGCTCGATCATGTCGCCGTCTTGAACCAGCGCCAGCGGCCCGCCCACGGCCGATTCGGGCGCAATATGCAAGACGACCGCGCCGTAGGCCGTGCCGCTCATTCGCCCGTCGGAGAGACGAACCATATCGCGTACGCCTTTGTCGAGCAGCTTGCGCGGCAGGCTCATGTTGCCCGCCTCGGGCATGCCGGGGAAACCCTTGGGGCCGACATTCTGCAGCACCAGCACCGAGTCTTCGTCAAGGTCCAGCGCGGGATCGTCGATGCGGCTGTGGAAATCGGCGACGGAGGCGAAGACGACGGCTTTGCCACGATGGCGCATTAAGCGTGGCGTGGCGGCGGAGGGCTTGATGACCGCGCCATCCGGGCAGAGATTGCCGCGCAAAACTGCGATGCCGGCGTTTTGCTGAAAAGGCTGGTCCAGGCCGGCGATCACCTTATCGTCGTAGCAAGTAGCGCCCTCGGTATTCGCGGCGTGGCTACCCCCGGTGACAGTGATGGCATCCAGGTCGATGACGCGGGAGAGATTCTGCAGCACGACGGGCAGCCCGCCGGCGTAATAGAATTCCTCCATCAAGAATTCGCCAGCTGGTTTGAGATTGACAAGCAGGGGATTTCCGCGCCCAGCCGGTCGAAGTCTTCCAGGCAGAGTTCAATGCCGATGCGCCCGGCGATGGCCAGCAGATGCAGGATTACGTTGGTCGAGCCGCCGATGGCCGCGTTGACGACGATGGCGTTTTCGAATGCTGTTCGGGTCAGGATTTTCGACAGCTTGAGATCCTCTTTGACCATTTGCACGATGCGATTGCCGCTCACATGGCAGAGGCGTCGGCGGCGCGCGTCGGGGGCGGGAATGGCCGCGCCGTCGGGCAGCATCAGCCCCAGCGCCTCGACCACACAGGCCATGCTGGAAGCCGTGCCCATAGTCATGCAATGGCCGTCGCTGCGGGACATGCAGGTTTCGGATTCGATATAGTCGGCGGTGCTCATATTGCCGCTGCGCCACTCGTCGGTGAAGCGCCATTTGTCGGTGCCGGCGCCGATATCACGGCCTTGGAACTTGCCGTTGAGCATGGGGCCGCTGGTCACGACGATTGCCGGAATATCGACGCTGCAAGCGCCCATGATGGCCGCCGGCGTGGTCTTGTCACAGCCGACCAGCAGAACCACGCCATCCAGCGGATTGGCGCGTATCGACTCCTCCACGTCCATGCTGACCAGGTTGCGGTAGAGCATGGTCGTGGGCCGCATCAAGGTTTCGCCGAGGGACATCACGGGAAACTCCAGCGGGAATCCGCCGGCTTCGAGGACGCCGCGCTTGACATGCTCGGCCAGAATTCGCAGGTGGGCATTGCAGGGCGTCAGCTCCGACCAGGTGTTGCAGATGCCGATGACGGGACGACCGTCGAACATCTGCTGCGGCGTGCCCTGGTTCTTCATGCGGCTGCGCGCTTTGAATCCGGCTTGGCCGCTGCGCAAGAACCAGTCATGACTGCGCAAAGGCATAGGTTGCCTCCATAGATTCCGTCGTTTAGGCGCAAAGTATAGCAGACAAAGCGCGGCGCTCGGCCCCGCGTTCGTGTGAAACTTTGCACTTGAGAAGCGGCATTTCTTTCCCTATTCTGTCGCCCATGACTGTGACGACGCCAGCATGAAGCTTTTGGAACGACGCAGGCCGATTTATTACGGCTGGTATATTGCGGTCGTCCTGGCTATTACCGAGACCGTCTCCTTCGGCGTGCTCTATTACGCCTTTTCGGTATTTATCACGCCGATGGAAGCCGACTTGGGCTGGACGCGCGGCGAGATTACCGGCGCCTTCTCGCTTTCGCTGCTGATCACCGGGCTGATCGGCGTTCCCGTTGGGCATTGGCTGGACAGACGGGGCGCGCGCCTGCTGATGACTGTCGGCTCAATCGGCGCGACCGCCACTGTGCTGCTGTGGTCGCAGGCGAATACGCTGCCCGAATTCCTTGTGATCATGGCTTTGAAGGGCGTCTGCGGCGCGGCGGTATTGTATGAGCCCGCCTTCGCTGTGATCGCCACCTGGTTCGCCACCCGGCGCGGCGCGGCGATGGCAGTCGTCACCTTTATAGCCGGCTTCGCCAGCACCATTTTCATTCCACTGACGGATGCGCTGCTGGTGGCCTACGGTTGGCGGCTGGCATTGGTCGTGCTGGCCATTTTGCTCGGCGTCATCACGATTCCGCTGCACGCCCTGGTGCTGCGCCGCAAGCCGACCGATCTGGGATTAAATCCCGATGGCAATGCGGCCGCGCCAAGCCAGACGCAGGCGCCAAAAGTCAACTTGCGCGGCGTTTTTCGCTCTCGCTATTTCTGGCTGTTGACGCTGTCCTTTTCTCTGGTGTGGTTGAGCATATCGGCGGTGCGCATCCATTTCATTCCGCTGCTGATCAGCGTCAATATTCATCCAAGCAGCGCGGCGCTGGCCAGCGGCGCCATCGGCGTCATGCAGGTTATCGGCCGCATGATCTTTGCGCCCATTGAGCGGCGGTTTTCCAGCAAGGCGATGGTCGCGGGCGTATTTGTGGCGCTGACGATCTCGCTGCCGATCCTGCTTCTGGGCAATGCCCCCTGGCTGATATTCGCTTTCGTGGCGCTTTTCGGCATGGCCATCGGCACGCATACGCTGGCGCGCCCGCTGATCATCGCTGATACCTATGGCGCGGCCTATTACGGGCGCATCAGCAGCACGCTGGTCATATTTGTCACGCTGGCCGGGACGATCTCGCCCTTTGCCGCCGGCGTCCTGTTTGACGTAACCGGCGCTTACGACTGGATGCTGATACTGGCGACGGTCTTCAGCCTGGCCGCGCTAATCATGATCGCGCTGCTGCCCAGGTCACAGAAGTAGAAGCAAGAAAGGCTAAAACAGCCGCTCGCAGAAAATGACGAGCCCACATAAGTGACGATCTGTAGGGGCGAGCCACCGGCTCGCCCGTACGCACAGTGTTCTTTCGGGGAATCGCACCGGCTTGCCCGTACGCACAGCGTTCTTTCGTGGAATCGCCGACGGCGTCCCAACAAGGCTCCTTAAAGGGTTGCCCAGCCGGCTGCCAAGCGGGCTTCGGTCTCTTCCCAAGCGCGGACGCCAGAGGTGGCGTCAGCCGCTTCTATGTTGCAGGCGGCCACGGCGCAGGCTCGGCGGGCGCATTCCTGCGGACCATGCCCGCGCAGCATCGCCGCGAGCAGGCCGGCATAGGCGGCATCGCCCGCGCCCGTAGTGCCGGCCACATCAACTTGAAAGGCCGGCTGCCAGACGCTTGCGCCCGTCCACTGCGCCGGCGTTCCCCCGAGGTCGGTCAGGTAAGCGAGCCGGTCGGTGTCTGACGCGGCTTGAAGATAGAGTCCGCGCGCTCCCAGTTTGAAGCCCGCGATCGCGACGCCCATCGACAAGAGTTCGGCGGCCAGCCCGGCCAGATAGTCGGCATCAAGTTGTTCAAAGAGTTGGCTGCCCCAGCGCTCCAAATCAGGGCGGCGCAGCATGAACATGATTTCTTCAATGCTGGGCACAAATATATCGACCTGCGGCAGGCAGCGATTTAATATCGCGCGCCAGTCTGCGCGGCCGCTGGGGCTGTCGGGAGGGGGCAGCGACATGTCTATCGAGATGGCGACGCCGGTCGCTTTGATGGCATGCAGCAGCGCCAGGAAGCCGTCGCCATTGTTCGCATAGAGCCGCGGCAGCAAGGTCGGATAACCCAGGTGAAATAATTTGGCCGCCGCCACGCGCTTCAAGTCGATGTTGCTGAGGTCGTAGTCCTTGTAGACGCCGGTATTCGTCAGCAGGGTGCGGTCGTGATTCAGCGGCTCGATGACGACGGTGTAGGGGCTGGCGGCGCCGCTCACGACTTGAAAATGGTCGCTCATGTCAGCGCCGAAACCGCGCACATAGTCGATTATCGCGCGCCCGACCCAGTCGTCGCCGACCGCGGCCAGCAAGTCGACGGGGACGCCCAGGCGATGCAGGGCCAGTCCGGTATTGGACACTGCGCCGCCGGTTGAATAGGAGATGGCGCCGATCTCGTAAACTTTGCCGGCCTCGATCACCTGATCCGGCGTCAGCATGGACATGTCCGGCAGGATATCCAGGGCGATGTGCCCGGCCACAACTACGTCTGCGGGCATGATGTTAGCGCTCCTCCGCTATTGCGTGATTCGTGGAAGGCTTGTCCGGTGCTGGGACAAGCGCTCGACATCGGCGGGGTTTCGACACGATTACCACCGAGGACACAGAGTTAAATTGAGGGTACAGAGGAGAGGCTTCACGCGCAAGATGATGGCTTTGGCGCCTTGATTCAAGCTGTAGCCCGTGCGGGCCGCTGCCGCCTCGTCACTGGTGCGAACAGCCTCGTGATGAAAAATCTCGTACCAGCAGCCTTGCGCTTCAAGCAGGTCGATGATCTTGCCAGTTACCGCATGCAGGACGTCGATCATGACCGGGGTTGCCGCTCGCAGTCCATGCGCTCTCGCGTGATGAGACAGCGCTGGTTGGCCGCGACATTGACGTACTCGTGATAATCGCCATCCAGCCAACTGACGATGACGCGCTCGACCGAGGCCCGGCCCAGGCCGAAGTGCAACACGAGCTCATTGCCGGCGCCCAAGCTGGAGCCGGACTTCAATTCGCGGATCTGCGACAGGCCATGGTCGCTAACGACGCGGACTCGTGTGCCCAGCGCATCGCGGTCTATGGCGCCGCCGCCCTGCAATTCAAAGGCGATCCAGTTATTCCTGGCGCCTTCGTAGGCGCTGTTGCGAAAGAGGCGATGGCGCTCGTTCCACCAGGTCAGCGCGTAGTCCACGCGGCCGTCGCGGTCGTAGTCGGCTGTGCTAAAGCCCATGGTCGGCTGCGCAGTCTCGCTGAATCGTTTCTGATCGATCGGCGTGAATCCGCCGTCGCCCTGGTTGTGATAGAGCATGTCATGGTAGGCGTAGTGCATGCCGGCCTTGCCAAAAATAGGCGAGATGCCGGTGGCGGCCAGGTAGAGGTCCAGCCAGCCGTCATTGTCGTAGTCAAAAAAGGCCGTGCCCCAGCCGACCGCCTCGCCGGTGAGATATTCGACGCCGGCGCGCTCGGTCACATCGGAGAAGGTACCGTTGCCCTCATTCTCCAGCAGCACCATGGCCCGCACCATATTGGAAAAGTAGAAGTCCAAATCGCCGTCGTTGTCGTAATCCCCGGTGGCCAAGCCCATGCCGTGCACTTCGGCATCAGCGCCGGCGCGCGCGCTCACGTCTGTGAAGCACCAGCCGCCGCAGCCGGGTCCGTCGTTGCGCCACAGCACATTGCCGATGGCATTGATCACGCGGTCATTCACGACGTATAGATCCAGATCGCGGTCGTCGTCGTAGTCCACCCAACTGACCGCGAATCCGGCGCCCAGCAGACGTTCAAAGCTGAGCAAGCCGGTGACATCGGTGAAGCTGCCGTCGCCGTTATTGTGATACAAGACATCGCGGCTGCGGGAGAAATCGGTGAGGTCGCATTCGGGATAACAGGACCAGTTGGTCACGTAGAGATCGAGATGGCCGTCTTCGTCATAGTCGCCCCAGGCGGCTGTGGTCGCCTTGCCGACATCACCCAGGCCGGCCTCTACAGTGACATCGGCGAAACCCGCTCCGTCAAGATTGCGGAACAGGCGGTTGGCGCCCCAATTCAGGACGTAGAGATCGCGCCAGCCGTCGTTGTCGTAATCCGCCCAGACCGCGCCGCCGCTTCTTTCATCCGGCAGGCTGAGCTGAGCGCTGTGTTCGGATAAGGCGAAGCTGCCGTCGCCCAGGTTGCGATAGAGCGCGTTGGGGTCGAGATTGCCGGTGACATAGAGATCGACCCAGCCGTCTTTGTCGTAGTCGTCCCAGGCGCTGCCCGCCGCCAGATAGCCGTCGTCATAGGGAACGGGGGCGTCCTCGTCCCAGATGGCGCGGTGCGTGGCGTGAATGCCCGCTTTTTCGCTGACATCGTGGAAGAGCGTATTATCTTGAATGAAAAAGAAGAAGAACATTGCGGCGATTCTGGGCAGCATACGATGGACCTAGCGCCCGTTGGAGATTTGCCCGTCGGATAGGGTGATAACGCGGTCGGCGTAGTCATCGACGATGGGATCGTGGCTCGACAGAAAGATCGAGGTGCCCTGGGCGCGCACGAAACTCTGTAGCACCGCCAGCACTTGATGGGTGGTATCGCTGTCCAGTTCACTGGTTGGCTCATCGGCCAGCACCAGGTCAGGCGCTGTCACCAGGGCGCGCGCGATCGCGATGCGCTGCTGCTGCCCGCCGGACATCTCATAGGGGCGGTGGTCGTAATAGTCCAACAGGTCCATGCGTTCCAGGCTCTCCAGGATGCGCTCACGACGCTCCCGGCGGGGCAGCCCGCCCAGGCGCGCCATCACATCGAGATTCTCGTAAGCCGAGAAACTTGGCAGCAAGCCCATCTGTTGAAAAACGAAGCCGATGTGCTCACGGCGCCAGTAAGTGCGGGACGCCTCATCCATCGTTGAAATATCGGTACCTTGAATCCAGATCTTGCCGCTGGTTGGGTTGTCCAATCCGCCCAGGCAGTTGAGCAAAGTCGTCTTGCCGCTGCCGGAGCGGCCGCGCAGCGCCACGAATTGCCCTCGGCCGACTTCCAGGTTGATATCGCGCAGCGCATGTACATCGCCGCCGTCCGATTGATACACCCGTCCCACGTGCTGCGCTTCGATCGCGTTTTGCGTCATCACTTCCGCCCTCTCAAACGCGCCAGCAATCCGGAAGGCGCGCCATTGTCCTCGCCTCTAATTTCGCGCTCGATCTGGATTTCCGCCTGTGACGAGGTCTGCTCCAGATTTTGCGCCGGTCGGATCAGGATGCCTTCTTCGGTGACCTCCATCTCGACGCGATTTTCGAAGCCCAGGTCTTCGCGAAATTGTTTGGGGATTTGCAGGCGCCCGGCCGAATCCAGCACGATAAGTTCTTCAAAGTGATCTTCCCAGCTATCGGCGGCTGCAGCGATTGCGCTGCGCGTCTCTTGAATATTGGCGTCCGTGAGCGGCCGACGGCGCACCGTCTCGCTGGCGAGTTTGCCGTCGCGTATCTGCACGACGCGCTCGACATGCTGGGCGATGGTGGGGTCGTGGCTGACGATGCAGATGGTCAGGCCGTCCTCGCGGTTCAAGCGCTGCAGCAGGTCATAAACCTGGTCGGAAGTGGTCGAGTCAAGCTCGCCGGTGGGCTCATCGGCCAGCAGCAGTTTGGGCTCGTTGGCCAGGGCGACCGCGATGGCCACACGTTGCTGCTCGCCGCCGGATAGCTGGATCGGCCGGTGATCGTATCGCTGCGGCAGGTCGACCTTGTCCATCAACTCGCGGGCTCGGGCGTCCGCTTGGGGACCGGTGATGCCCGCCAGCGTCATCGGCAGTTTGATATTATCGAGCGCTGACAGGTAGGGTATGAGATTGCGGCTGCCCTGCTGCCAGACGAAGCCCACTTCTATTTGCCGATAGGTGGTCAATTCACGGGTGCTTAGCTTGAGTAGATTCTTGCCATCGACGATGACTTGGCCAGCTGAGGGCAGCGTCAGCCCGCCCAGCACATTCATGAGCGTGGTTTTACCGCTGCCGCTGGCGCCGACGACGCCGACCAGTTCGCCGCGCCGAACCGTCAGATCGAGCCCCTGCAGCGCCATCACCTCAATCTCGGCGACTTTGAAGATCTTGTACAGATCATCGCAGATGACGAAGGCGTTCAGCTCTTGTTTGTTTTGCATCGGGTTTGCCTCCCGCTCCCAGATTATGGTCGCGCGTTTTCTACCTCACCCCCCGGCCCCCTCTCCGAATCGTCAGAGAGGGGGAGCTGTACTTGGAGGCTATCGTAATATTTTGTTGAGTTTCGCGAGAATTGCCTATCTAATTAAATTGTTTTGGTGCCATTCTAGTTTTCTCCGCGTCAGAACTGCGGAACCGGACAAGCCTGAGCAAACAGACATGGCACTTGGTGCAACGAGTCGATGTAGAGTACGATCTTATCGAAGCAACTAACTATTGAGCCAGCATTATACTGTGCAATTGAGGACTCTTATAGCCATGAATTTGACAATATGCCGTCGCGCGGCGGACACTGTAATGACAGTCGCCATAGGCGCAGGCGAAAGGAATCGCGGTGGCAGCGCCTAATATCCTCTTCCTGGTTGCTGACCAGCACAATGCCAAGGTGCTGGGCCACCAGGGGCACGCCGATGTGCAGACGCCGCACCTGGACCGCATGGCGCGCGAGGGCTGTCGCTTCGAGAACGCCATCACGCAGAATCCCATCTGCACGCCGAGCCGCGTCTCATTTCTCAGCGGGCAGTATCCGCACAATCACGGCTACTACAGCTTGAGCGGGCCCAATCCAGGCGGCTTGCCTAATATCTTCGGACACTTTCGCCGCTGCGGTTATTTCACGGCGGCGATGGGCAAGATTCACTGCCCGGAATACTGGGTGGAGGACGACTGCGATGTCTTTCACGAGAGCAATTCCTGGCAGGCGGGCAGCGTAGTCGGTCGCTCGGCAGCGTATACGCAATTTCTGCGCGAGCGGGGCGTGGAAGAGCTAGAAGATCATATCTTGCTGCCGGAGTTCGGCGAGCGCGGCCGGCAGTCGCTTGACAGCCGCCCCAGTCCGCTGCGCTTCGACGAATCGCAAGAGGGCTGGCTGGCGAATACGGCCATCGACGCCATCCATACCGCTGCCGCGCGGAAGATGCCCTTCCTGCTGCATGTCAGTTTCCCGCGGCCGCATCAGTGCACCACGCCCTGTCAGGAATTCTGGGATCTGTATGACGGGCAGCAGCTCAGCTTGCCGCCTAACGCCGATTATGACCTGGAAGCGGCCGGAAAGGCGCCGCACATGATCGCCTCGGCCAAGCGCTGGCGCGAGAGCGACTGGCAGCTATTTGAACCGAAGACCTTCGAAGCCGGGCGCCGGCGCAAGCTGCAGGGCTATCTGGGGGCAGTCAGCCAAGTGGATGCGGCGGTCGGCAAGCTGCTGGGTCACCTGCGCGAGAGCGGGCAGGCGGAGAACACCATCGTCATTTACACATCCGACCACGGCGATTACGCGGCGGAGCACGGGATCATGGAAAAGGCGCCGGGCATCTGCAGCGACGCCATCACCCGGGTGCCGCTGATCTGGTGGGCGCCAGGACGAATCGCGGCCGGCGGGCGCGTCAGCGATATCGTTGAATTGGTCGATGTATCCAGCACACTCTGCGCGCTGGCGGGGGTTGAGCCGCTGGAGACCAGCGATGGCCGCGACCTGAGAGCCTTGTTGGCGGGTGACAGCGGGGACAGCGAGCGAATCGGCGTGACCGAATTCGCCTGGAGCAAGAGCGTCCGCAAAGGGCAGTACCGGCTGGTGCACTACCCGCGGGCGATGTTTGCCCAGGAGTACCCTGACGGTTTCGGCGAGCTGTACGATTTGGCGGCTGACCCCTGGGAGATGCGCAATCTGTACTTTGACGCAGAGCATCAGCCGATGGCGCGGGAACTGCGGAACGACCTGCTGGAGTGGCTGATCACCACGACCCGTCCGCGCACCGTTAGTGGCGTCAACAGCGCCCGCTTTGGCTCGCCGACGCTCAATCGCCAGCGAGTGCAGCGCTACCAGACCGTGGTGAATCGGGATGGCAAGATTCATCCGGAGCGGCTGCGCAGTGTGAAGAACAAGAATTACTTATGAATCGAGAGCGTCAAGCGCACCTCCTGCTCGGCGTCGACCTGGGCACGCAGGGGCTCAAGGTCATAGTCGTCGATGCCGAGACGCTCGCTGTCATCGCCATCGACGGCGCGCCCGTCGAGAATCTGACGCCGGCCGCCGGTTACATGGAACAGGTGCCAGCCGACTGGTGGACATCGCTCTGCCGATTGACGCGGGGACTGTTGGCAGATCATAGCATTCGCGCCGAGCGCATCGCCGCCATTGGGCTTTCCGGCCACATGCACTCGATTGTGCCCTTGCGCGCCGACGGCTCGGTCGCCCGCAACTGCATCGTCTGGGCGGATACGCGCTCGCAGCCGCAGGCGAAAATGCTGGCGGCCAAGGCGAAGGCTCGTCTGTGGAATCCGTCCATCGCGCCTTACAGCATCGCCAAGATCTTATGGCTGCGCGAGCATGAACCGGGCGCTTATCGAGACATCGAAACGATTCTATTTTCCAAGGACTATCTGCGCTACCGCATGACCGGCGCGATGGCGACGGACTTTTCCGATGCATCGGGCTCGCTGATGTGGGATTTCGCTGCGCGCCGCTGGGATGAGGCGCTGCTGGCGGAGTTTGGGTTGCCGGTTTCGCTGCTGCCGCCCGTGCTTGGTTCAGCGGATGTAGCGGGCGCCTTGAGCGCGGAAGCAGCAGCCGACCTGGGCTTGGCGCCGGGTACGGTGGTAGCCTGCGGGGGTGGCGACGCCGCCTGCGCCGTCATCGGTTCCGGCATGCCCGACCGGGACACGCTGATGATCAACGCGGGCACGGCGGTGCAGGTCATCGAAATGCAGGACGAACCGCGCCCTTTCAACCGCGAAACGGCCAACCGCTACCTGTTTGAACTGGGCGTCGCTGGACAGACTTTCGCCATCGGCGCGCTAAACAGCGCCGGGCATTCCCTTGATTGGTGGCGCAGGATTGTGGATCCGGCCCTGTCGCACGCCGAGTTTGAAGCGCTGGCCACGGACGAGCCGTCCCCCGAAGACGGCCCGCTCTTTCTGCCCTGGTTGCAGGGCACGGGCACGCCCTACTTGCTGGACGGACCCTACGGCGCTTTCGTGCAGCTGTCGTCCACCGCCGACCGGTCGATTCTGACGCGCGCGCTCATGGACGGCGTCGCTTTTGGCATCAGGCTCTGCGCCGAGGCGCTGATTAGGCCGGGAAAGTTGGCGGACAAGCAGGTGCTGATCACCGGCGGCGTGCCCAAGAGCCCGCTGATGCGTAAGATCTTGCGCAACGTCTTGCCGGCCAGTGTGACCTTTCGCAGCTTCTCCGATATGTCGGCATTGGGCGCGGTGGCTCACGCGGCGGTCGCTTCCGGGGTTTCACCCAGCGCGAGCGACTTCCTGGCCAATTTCGATTATGGAGAGTCATCGTCCGCAGCGGAGGCCGACCTGCGGGCGGAATACGAACGGAATTACGCGCGCTTCAAGCAATGGGCTGACCATATTGCTGCAATCTGAGCGAGCGCGTGATTCGCGTGCGGCGGTTGCGGAATCGGTGCACGGCCGGGTCTGCTGCTTGCGACGGCATGGGCTTATTCGCCGCGGAAGGCCCGTTCCAGCACGGCGATATCCAATTTCTGCATAGTCATGAAGACCTCGGTCACGCGCACGACGGCGGCGGCATCATCGCTCGCCAGCATCTCCTGCAGCCGAGGCGACGTAATCTGCCAGGAGACGCCGAAGCGGTCAGTCAGCCAGCCAGCTACACTGGCCGAGCCGCCATCGGTGGTCATGAGTTCCCAGAGCCGGTCGATCTCGGCTTGATCCTCGCAGTTGATGCAGAGCGACATGGCGGCATTGGGCTCGAAAAAGGAGTTGCCGTTAACGATGGTGAAGCGCTGTCCGGCCAGCTCGAAGGTCGCGAACATGATTTCATCGGTGCTGCCGGGACCGACCTCGCTGTAATTGGTGATGCTGACGATGCGCGAATCGGGCAGGAGCGAGGTATAGAATTCCAGCGCCTCTTCGACGCGGCCGTCAAACCACAAGTAGGTGACAATCTTCTGCACAGGCTAACCCTCCATTTAGAATTGAGCTGACTCCGAATTCATCGGATTCAATGGCGCTTTTTTCAGTCTACGTCCAGATTTCCGGGGCCAAATCCATGCGGCAGAAGTTCTGCCAGCGTTGTGATCATGTGAACTTGTCCGTCCAGATCAGCCAGAATGACTTTCATCGCGGGCGAAAATTCGAACATGAACTGGCGGCAGACCCCGCAAGGCGAGCCCGCGCCGCGCGATACCACCGCTATAGTCGAAAATTGCTGATGCCCTTCGCTGACAGCTTTGACCATAGCCGTTCGCTCAGCGCAAATCGTGGACGAGTAACCGGCGTTTTCGACATTGCAGCCGCTGAAGACCTCGCCGCTCGCGGTCAACAGCGCCGCGCCAACGCGGTAATTGCTGTAGGGGATGTAGGCGCTCTGGCTGCCTTCCAGCGCCAGTTCCACGAGTTGGCGGTCGCTGATTTCGCTCATGCGGGTCTCCTATTTGCCATGCGCCGAGATTTTCTCGCTGCCGATGATGCCATTGCCGGCGGGCTTTGCGATATCGCCAGTCTGCGGCGCCGGCGCGAGCGCGCGCACCTTTACCTTGCGGATGCGATGACCGTCAATGGAAAGCACAGTCATGTTGAGGATGTCGGTCTCAATCGTTTCATTGGTCCGGGGCACGCGGCCGAGCGTCAAGTAGATATAGCCGCCCAAAGTATCGGCATTGGCCGTGTCGATTGAGCAGCCCAGCAAGTCGTTGAGGTCGTCCAGGTCCATGCTGGCGTCGATGAGATAGAAGCCGTCGCCGACGTCGACGTAATCTTCTTCTTCCTGGTAGTCGTACTCGTCGCGAATATCGCCGATGATCTCCTCGATCAGGTTCTCGATAGTGACAAGGCCGGAGGTGCCGCCGTATTCATCAACGACGATGGCCAGGTGTACATTTTTCTCCTGCAATTCTTTCAGCAGCGCATCGGCACGCTTGGTCTCGGGCACGTAGTAGGTCGGGCGCAGCAAATCGCGGATCTTCTGGCTTTCGAGATCGTCGCGATTCTTTAGCACTGTCAGGATGTCTTTGGCGTAGAGCAAGCCGATAACGCTGTCGATGCTCTCTTCGTAGATGGGAATGCGGGAGAAACCGGATTCGACGAAGGCTGAGAGCGCCTGCATAATAGTATCCTCAACATCAAGCGCCACGATGTCGATGCGCGGGGTCATCAATTCGCGGGCGCTGCTTTCGCCCAGCTGCAGCACCGAAGCGATCATGTCTTTCTCTTCCGCTTCGATGATGCCGCCGCTGTGGCTGGCGTGAACCAGGGTCATGATCTCTTCTTCGGTGACCAGGTTGACCAGCGTATCGCTGCCGAAGGCGCGCGAGATTAGCCGGCTCAAGAAGAGCACTAGCGCGGTAAGCGGCGAAATGATGAAGAAGAGCAAGCGCATTGACGGCAAGGCCAGCGCCAGAAGATTCTCCGCCTGGCTGGAGCCGATCGCCTCCGGCGCCAGATCGCCGATGACAAGCGTCAAGCCAGTACCCAAGACTATCGTCGCCACTGCCAGCAGCGCGCGGACGCCGGCGTCGCCGTTCGCAAGCGGCTCAATCACCAAGAGCACCAGGATGACTGCGATGGCGAAGCGCGTGAGGATATGGGCGATGCTGACGGTCATGCTCAGCTGCAGGCCCGAATCCATCAAGGCCAGATAGCGCTGCGCCCGGGCATCGCCATCGTCGGCGCGCAGGCGCATATCAGCGCGGGACAGATTCTGCAGCGCGGCATTCATCAGGCTGACTGCGCCGTGAATCCCCAGCGCGGCCAAGAGCAATATCAGGAGCAGTGAACTCTCTGCCATCAGCTGTCGTCCGCCGTTAAGCGACCTGGACAAAGAGAAACTGCCGAACATGAATTGCCATGAACGGCGCCAACTGAATTCACTATGTGCGTGGGACTCCCTGAGGGAGGCTCGGCTAAATCGTCCACTAGTGTTCAGAACTATATTGACACAGTGGCGAGAGTGTAACACAGGCAAATGCGGCAACGCAAGTCTGGGCAAGTGTATCGGTCTCGGTTGAATTCTAATCTCACCACAAAGACACAAAGCACACAGAAGTGGAAGCATGAAAATCGCGCAATAAATGCAAACTACAGAGAACGCAGAGAGCGCAGAGAGAATCCAGGTAGATGTTGTCGTTGTCGGGCGTTTCAGCGAAACGCCGCTACAAATATAAATTATGGGAACTGTATACCAAGCTGACATAAGCAAAAGCGCCAATTACGGCGCTTTGCGTTCTTCCTGTTCCTCACGCACCGGCAGTCGAAAGAATACCCGTGCGAGTTTCCGTGCCCTTTTATGTACAGTCGGCGAAATTTTGTCCGAATCCGTTGGGGTATTGTGCTTTGTTTCGACGTGCTTTGATGAATAGTTGTCGTGTTTTGAATCGACTGTATTGTTCTTCTCTAATATTATAACTCCTCATTTAGGTGCGGGGCGAAACTAGTCTTGTTCTGCACTTTGCTATAGAATAAAAAAGTCAGCGCTGACCAGAGCGCTGACTTATACGTGTAGGACATTGGCGCGGTAAACAACCAATCAACTCTTATGCACCTCCCCGCGCCGGCACCTAGCAATAGGGGTTGCGGTGGTGCTTTTCTAAGGGTTAGCAACCTTAGACTACCGCAATCTCCTACACGATACTTGTAAAGTGATTGTATTCACAGTTTTCATCGTTGTCAAGTGAATTGAATATGACAATCAGGAGTGCTCCTTCTTTGCCTTGTCTGCGCACCTTTCGCCGTCCCAGTTGTAGCGCGCCGACCACAGGAGCAGGCGCTCCGCCTTGCTGCAATCGACCGGGCTGACGGCGCCGCGAATATGCTCGGCGATGGGATACTCGCCGGGATAATGCTCAGCCAGCAAGTCGCGTATTTCGTCGCTGCGGTAGATATATGGCGCGTTGATGAAGAAGGCTTCGTGGCCGGGCTGCGAGTATTCCAGCGCCAGGCGGCAAGCAGAGGCGGCATCGCGCGCATCGACGTAGGTCCAGAAAGCGCCAAAAGTCGCCTCGGTGTCGGGCGGCTTGTCCCGAGCCGGCCTGATCCACTCGCGCTCGCCCTCGTCGACCACCAGCGTGAAGCGCAAACTGACGATGGACATATCGGGCGTCCGGCGCAGAAAGCCCTCGGCCAGCGCCTCGCCGACCATCTTTGACAAACCGTAGCTATCTTGCGACAGCAGCGGGTGGGCTTCGTCGATGGGCAGGTATAGCGGGTGGAAGTAACGATGTCGGTAGGCATATCCCAAGGCAGAGATGCTGCTGGCGATCACCACTTTCTTGACGCCGAGGATGGTGGCCGCTTCCAAAACGTTGAAAGTCGACACAACATTGTTGCTGAAGACGACCTCGTTGGTATGCGCTTCGGGCGAGGGAATGGCCGCCAGGTGAATCACCGCATCGTGGCCCTGCATGACGCCGATTACCTGGCCCAGGTCGGTGAAGTCGACAATCTGTGTGTTCCGCGTCCCCCGGCTCTCGATATCGGCCGCCGTCACTGCGTATCCGTATTCCAGCAGCTCCGCGACCGTTGCTTGGCCGATAAGCCCGTCTGAACCGCTGACGAGCGCCTTCATATTCGTCATAGAATTCTCAATATTTTCAACTTAGTTGTACGAAGACTGATTGGACATTCAGAGCAAGGGTGGGCGAGCCACCGGCTCGCCCGTACGACAATCCTGATATTGTAGAAGTTTTTTCCGAATGCGGTCATTCTCATTTCTCTCTTGGAGCAATTTCCTGTTCGCGGCGCAGGGGATTGCAGCGCCAAATGCGCTAGACTATAGTCGAAAATCGCTAGACTGAAAACGCAGGAGGACAACAGTGACAGAGGTGATGCGCGTTGCGCTGGGGCAGCATTCGGCAGCTACGCAGGACTATTTGACCTTCGCCAAGCAACTGGGCGTGGGTGGCGTACAATTCAACATGATCGGCAAGAATATCGGCTTGATTCCCGAGGACCTGGACTTGCCCGAAGACAAGGGTTACTGGGATGCCGCTGAACTCAAGGGTCTGAAGCAGCGGGTCAACGACTATGGCCTGCGGCTGGAGGCGATCGAAAATGTGCCGCGCAGCTTTTACATCGACGCCATGCTCAACGGCCCGCGCCGCGATGAACAGATCGCCAATTATCAGAGAACTGTCCGCAGCATGGGCGAGGCGGGCATACCGGTTCTGGGTATAAATTGGATGCCGAATCTGGTTTGGCGCACGCCGATGCAAAAGGGGCGCGGTGGCGTAATCGTCACTGCATTTGATATGGAGCGTGTGCTGGCGGGAGAGGTCATTACGGGCATTGTCGATGTCGCCGAGGCCGAAGACCGCCAATACAGCGAAGAGGAGATCTTCGACAATTACGTCTATTTCATGCAGCAGGTCATCCCGGTAGCGGAGCAAGCCGGCGTCAAGATCGCGCTGCACCCGGACGACCCGCCGGTGGAATCGCTGGGCGGCATCGGGCGGGTATTCTACAAGCCGGAGAATTTCAAGCGGGCGCTGGATGCCGTACCCAGCCCGAATCATGGACTTGACTTTTGCATGGGCTGCTTCAGCGAGATGGTCTACGCCGACCGCAGCAACAACGAGGGCGTGCTGGACGCCATCCGCTACTTTGGCGAGCGCGGCAAGATCTTCTACGTCCACTTCCGCGATGTGCAAGGCTGTGTGCCCAAGTTCCAGGAATGCTTCCCGGGCGAGGGCAATGTCAACGTGGTGCAAGCGGTAAAGACGCTCAAAGAAGTGGGCTTCACCGGATTCATCATCGACGACCATGTGCCGGAGATGCTGGACGACAGCGACTGGAATCATCGCGGCCATGCTTACTCGACGGGCTATATTATGGCGCTGGTCGAGGCGGTGAATCAGCTGGTTTAGCGCTCACGACAAGCGAGCGAGCGGGTGACGGATCTCACGCCACAAGATGGCTTCGTGCAAGAAGAATGTGAGCAGCGCCACCAGAAATACAAACTGCGGGATGAATTCCAGGCCGACCTGTTCGGCCAGCACGCCAGCCAGCCAGGGCAGGAACGCCATGCCGATACTGGCGCCAGTAAATTGCAGGCCGATGGCGTTGGCGGTATGCACTTGCCCGACTCTGCCGGGCGTGTCCGACGTCATCAACGGGGCGAAAGGACCAATCCCGAAACCGATGATCGCCAAACCGAGCAAACTGCTCAGCGGGCTGAAGTTTGACCAGAGCAAGCCTGCGCCAATTATGAGGCTGATATTGTTCAGTCGCAGGTACGAGCCGTTTTCAATCCGCGTGACGATGAATCCAGCGACGAAACGACTGACAGTCATGCTGGCCCAATAAATGCTTACCCAGGCGCCGGCCACTTTGGGGTCCAGCGAGCGAGCGCCGACCAAGAAGCTGTTGGCGAACTGACCGGCGACCAATTCATTGCCCGTAGCCAGCAACCACGCGCCGACCATAAGCCAAATGATCGGCATACGCAGCGTGTGTCGCATTGTCGCGTGAGAGGAGCGGTCGCCTTTTGCTTTTACTTCGCCGATCCGCCATTCGCGCCGAGTCAGATAGAACATGGCAAACATCACTAGGCGGGTGACAGCGAAGAGGCCATAAATCCAGCGCCAATCTAAGCCAAAGTCGATGACGATCGTTGTCACCAGAAGGGGACCGATGGTTGATCCGATCCCAAAACTGCCGTGCAGCCAGTTCATTCTGCGCGATGTGAAATTGACTGCGGCAAAAGCACTTAGCCCTACGCCCATAATACCGGAGCCAAAGCCATGACAAAGGGCCGCGACCATGAACAGCGGCCAAGAAGGGGACAAGGCGAGGCCGAGTTGGCTAAATGCTCCGATGATCGCGCCGCCCATCATCACGCGGGCGATGCCGAAGCGACCAATGAAGGGGCCGCTGACCGAGCTGGTTATCGTTCGTCCGACGGTAGCAGCGGTGAGCATGGCGCCTAGCGCGCTCAGCGTCACCTCAAAATCTGCCTGAACATAGATCCAGACCACACCCAGTACACCTGCGCCAACCCCGCCAACCGCGAAAACGATACAGGATATCAGCCACAGGTTGAATGTTTCATCCAGGCGCCGCGATTTCACGTAATCTGCCTTCAGGCTGTGTATTCCGCAGGATGCGGGACCGCTGGTCAGCGCCAGACGTACGCGCATTCGGGGAAGTTTATACGAGATGACACAATAGTGCGACACAGTGGCGGAGCAGATGGGCGGATCAGCAAAGGCCGATGGCTAGTTCGTAAGTCGCCGACGCAGCAAGTCTATCAGCCAGGATAGTTCCTGCAGTTTGAGCCAGTGGGCAGCCAGCAGGAATGCGCCACCATATAATGCAGCGCAGATTAGCACCAGCAGCAGTTCATGCAAGACGCTCGCGGCGCCGATAGCATTCGTCAGCCAGGGCAGCGTGAGAAGCGCGATCGCCAGCATGATGAGCGACGCCAGCGCGGATTTGATGCCGGTCACGGTTAGGCGCTGCGCTCCGAAACCGTCCAAACGCCGCCAGAGCAGCCAGCCGCTAATCGAGGCGTGTACGAAGTGTTTGGCGCTATCAGCCAGCATCAGACTGAAAAGACCAAAGCGATCAAAGAGCAGCAGCGCGACAGCGAGATAGACCGCCAGACTGACGACGCCGATCAGCGCCGGCGTGAAGGTATCCTTGCGCGCGTAGAAGGCGTATACCAAGAGCAGGTCGATCGCGGCGAAGGGCAAGCCGATCAGGTAGAGGCGCAGCGCTTGCGCGGTGATAGCGGTATCCGCAGCGAGGAAGGCGCCGTTTTCAAATAGCAGAGCGATGATGGGACCCGCCAGCACGAACAAGCCAGCCGCGGCCGGCAAAATCAAGGAGGTCGCGAGGCGCAAGCCCAGCCCCAGCGTGTCTTTGAAGGCGCGCTGAGCTTGCGCTGACATTTCGGCGCTCTGCCGCGCCAAGGTCGGCAGGATGGCGATGCTGATTGCGGTGGCTACCAAGCCCTGCGGGAATTGCACCAAGGTGGTCGCCCAATTCATAATGGCGATGCCGCCTTCGCCGGTATGACTGGCCAGTCGATAACTGAAAGGGCGGATGATCAGCGTGTCCATGCTCAGCGACAGCATCACCGGCAGGTAAAGCAGAGCGACGCTCTTCAGGGCCGGATGCCGCCAATTGACGCTGAGACGCAACCGACGCAGATTCAAGCCAGGCGCTTGCAGAAGCATCTGCGCGATAGCGCCGACCAGCCAGCCGACAGCCACGACGATGATGCCGGACGCCGGCCGCGCGACTGCAAAGGGAAAGATCTGCGGCATGGCGGTGAGCTGCGGCAGCCAGGCGACGGGCGGCGCCAGCGCCAGCGTCACCAAGACGATGCAGCCGTTGAAGACCACGCCGGCAAAAGCTGGCAGCGTAAAGGAACGGAGCGCGAAGAGCGTCCCGCTGAAGACAGCGAAGAGACTCAGGAATATCAGCGCGGGCGCGGTCAAGCGCAGCAGGTCGATGGCGAGTCGCCGCGTTTCGGCATCGGCGCCTTGGGCGACCAGCGGCACGATCTGCGGGGCGAAAGCCTCAATCAGCAGCACCAAAACAGCCAGGATGGCGATGACGAGACTGATCAGCGCTGACACGACGCGCCATAATTCTCGCTTGCCGCGCAGGGTGATGACATCGCTGAGCACCGGCACGATGGCGCCGTTGACGTGGCCGCCGATAAGCAAGTCGTAGATGGCTTTCGGCACGATGATGGCGACCTGAAGCGCGTCTGCCGCGCCGGTCGCGCCGAAGAGGTAGGTGATTACGGTTTCACGCGCCAGGCCGAGAATACGGCTGCAGATATTGCCCAGCGCGAGGATGCCGCTGGCGCCGGCGACGCGGGCGTTGGTGCGCTCTTGATCGCCGGGAAGCTCGCCCTCAGCGGAAGGCATGTCGCTGCCGGTTGCAGGTTGCGCCTTGTCAGCCTTCATCCAGTTGACTTTCGACAGCCGCTCGGCGGCAGCGAGAATGGCTACCGCGCTCACACAAAATTTCAGACGCCCGCGGCTTCCGCCAATGGCGGTTTGAAGAGGAAAAGACGGCGGGCGGGGTCACCAATATACACGCGAGACGCCGCTTTGCTCAACGGCGGAGCTCAAGCCAGCGCTCCAAATTGGCCTTGGCAACGCCATTTTTCACCCCATCCCCCGGCCCCTTCCCCAGCTAGCTACTGAGGACAGGACAGTTATTCAACAGGCAAACTAAAGCCGTGTAACCAGTGAATTATGTGAGTATTTTGGGCGAGCCAATGGCTCGCCCCTACATTTTCCTCACAGAATGATGCCTGTAGGGGTCAGCCATTGGCTGACCCGTTGCAACAACAGCCACTTATCCCAAACCTGTCCCGTCCTCAGCAGCTAGCTAGGGAAGGGGAGCTGCAATTGGCGAAATCTGTAATGCTGTGACGGTTTTCGCGTCAAATTGCCTCAATTTCTCTGTCGCTGAGATACCGCTACCGAGATTATTGATCGCAAAATGATTTACCGGACAAACTATGAATGCACGCGTATCCTAGCCAAGTACAGGACCAATGTAGCGCGCCCCGGCCATCAATATCAGCGAGACCAGCGCCAGCCACATGCTGATGCGCCCGTTGCGGCGAAGTTTGCCTTCCAGCGTCGCCAGCTGCGATTCGTCCGCGGCGCCGGATTTAAGCGCCTTGGCATAGCGGCCGGCCGGGCGCCAGACCGCGAATAAGCCATGAAGGAAGGCGAGCAAAGCGAATAGCGAGCCGAGGGTAAGGACCATGCCCATACTGCTGCTCATGGCTTCGTGGTAGGACATCAAACCATAGAGCAGCAGCCCGGCGACTGTCGTGATGAGCGCCGACAGTGGAATCAAGCGCGGGAAGCCCGTCTCGCTGTAGAGACTGCGCAGAATCCGGGCGCCGCTTTCGCCTGCTCGTTCCAACGCTGGCTCTATGTAGCAGGACATCGCAATTGCCGCGCCAACCCAGATCAATCCCCCGACAATGTGCAGCAGGCGCAAAATCGTGATGACCAGCGCGCCGCCTGTGGTGCTAATATCCATGTCCATCTCCGTGCCTAATCGGCATAAACAAGCAGCGCGGATGGAGTCGCATCGCCCGCGCTACCCTCTACAAAGTCAGCAGATAGGCGATCAGATCTGCCAAGTCTGCCGCTTGCAGGCTATCTTCATAATCAGAGTACATCAGGTTGGAATAGCCCGCGACCAAATGCCGTCCCGGGCGCAGGACGCTCCAGTAAAGGTATTCCTGCGCGGACTGCCCGGCGACGCGATCAGCAGCGACATCCGCCAGGCCTGCCAGCGAGTTGCCGATGCTACTGCCCGCGCCCGAAGTCGCATGGCAGGCGGAACATGCCGGCGCTTCGTTATTGGACTGATTGTATAGTTTTTCGCCGCTGCCGGCGTCGGCCAGGTCAAAGTCCAGGCTGTCGAAGGCAATGCGCGGCGGCTCGGCGCTGCAGGCGGCAAGCAGCAGCGCGACCAGCAAAGCCAGCGTCAGCCGATGTAAAGTGCCGCGCGAAAAGTTACGCATAGCCGTCGGTGTTCCTTTGACAAGTTCTTCATCGGCTTCTATTATCGCATTCGTTAGGCTCAGTCTCAATCCTGTCTAGAGAGGCAGAATCACGATGACTGCGATTCTCACAGTGGAGCAAGTGAGGCGCTTGCGCGCGCGGCAGCAAATGCTTTGCGGCGACAAGCGCTCGAGATCGGCCGCCGAGATAGTGTCGGCGCTCTTCGCGCTGCAATCGCAGGAGTGGCCGTCGGCCCAGCTGGCGATTCACGCGCGCTGCCCGGCTGTCTCGCAGGCCGATGTTATACAAGCCCGCGAAGTCGAGCGCGCCTTCATCTTGACATGGACGCTGCGCGGGACGCTGCATCTGGTCGCGGCGGAAGACGTCCGCTGGCAGCTGGCGCTTTGCGGACCCGGCGCCATCCGCGGGACGGGCAGCCGCTTCAAGCAGCTCGGCTTGACGGAAGCGGCGCGCGAGCGAGGGCTGGAAGCGATACAGGCGATCTTGAGCCGCGAGGGCGCGCTGATCCGCTCGCAGCTGGCTCAGGCGCTTGATGCTCGGGGCATCCCGGTGGCGGGACAGGCGATCCATCACCTCGTGCGCTATGCTGCGCTGCGCGGACTGGTTTGCTTTGGCGCGGAAGTCGATGGTGATCTAACTTATGTACTACTGGATGATTGGCTGCCGGAGAAGGCGCCCCAGCCGGATGACCCGCTGCGGACATTCGCCCTGCGTTACTTTGCGGCGTATGGGCCGGCCACCATAGCGGACTTCAAGCGTTGGTCTGGTCTGGCCACGGCGCAAGTGAAAGCAGCCTGGAAGGCCATCGGCAGCGAGTGTGCCGCGGTGACCCTGCCCGACGGCGAGGCGCTGATGCTCAAGGAGCAGATGGGCGCGCTTGAGACCGCGACCAACGAGACGACGGTCCGCCTGCTGCCGCGCTACGACAACTACCTGCTGGGCTACGAGAGCCGCGCCTTCATGGTGGCGGATGCCTACGCCAAGCGGGTGCATCCCGGCGGCGGACTGCTGCGCGCCTGCGTGCTCATCGACGGCGAAGCGCGGGCCAACTGGAAGCTGGAGAAGCGACGCCGGGGCCTGCGCGTCAAGGTGTCGCCCTTCGAAAGGCTGAGCACGGCGGAGGCGGCCCTGCTGGAAGCCGAAGTCAAGTCACTGGGCGAATTCCTCAACACCAGCGCTGAGCTGCAAATCGAGGGCGCGTAGCTATTCTGCCGTAACGACCTGCACGGTCAACTCGGCCAGCTGCGGGATGACGTGGCCGGCTTCGTGCTGCACGGCTTCTACGATAGCCTGGCTGTCCGCGAGCGTGGTATCAGCCGGCACTGCCACCTTGATCACGCCGTACATGCGGTGGCCGACCCAGCGCAGCCGCAGCGTCAGCACCTCGTCGACGCCAGCGACGGCGCGCGCGTGGTCTTCGACATGCTCGACCAGATGGGGGTCGACAGCATCCATCATGCGGTACCAGACGGCTTTGATGGCGTTCCAGGTGATGCCGACGATGGCGAAAGCGATGATTACGCCGATGATGGGATCGAGGATGGGCAGGCCGATGAGCGTGCCGATGACGGCGATGAGCACCGCCAGCGAGGTCAGGCCGTCGATCAGGGCGTGCTGCCCGTCAGCTATCATGGCATCGGAGCCGATGCGGCGGCCGACGCGGATCTGCATCAGCGCCACCAGTTCGTTGCCGACGAAGCCCACCAGCGCGGCCAGGGCGATCCACTCGAGGTTCTCCAGCGGCAGCGGGTTGAGCAAGCGCTGGATCGACTCGTAGAGGATGTAGGCGGCGCTGAAGCCGATGGAAATGACGATGAATACGCCGGCGATATCTTCGAGGCGGCCGTAGCCGTAGGTGTAGCGCTTGTTGGCGGCGCGGCGGGCGATATAGAAGGCGAAGAGCAGCGGGATGGAATTGAGAGCGTCGCCCAGGTTGTGCACGGTATCAGCCAGCAGGGCGACGCTGTTGCTAGCGATGTAAATCACAACTTGGAGGGCGGTGGTCAGGCCGAGGGCGATCAGGGCGATCCAGACGGTGCGGACGGCGAGTTGGTTATCGAGGAAGGCGCGGTCGGCGGCGAGATCAGCGTGGCTGTGGTCGTGGGTGAATCCGGGCAGGTGCAGGGCCATGGCGATCTTGACGAGGATGTTGTTGCTGTGGTGGTGATGGTCGTGGGAATGACCGTGGGAGTGTGACATACGTCGCGCCTTGCTGATTAGCTGCTAGTGTAAGTTAACCACAAAGGCACAAAGGACACAAAGATTACTTTACCACCGAGTACACCGAGGGCACCGAGGATACAGAGAGGCAATGACGGGAATGGCAACATAGAGCCTTCGGTTTTGTGAGAATCGATTTTGTGATTCTCGATAGACGGAAATATTTTTTGTGTCATAAAACGGGTGCATCGTCTGTCTAGTTTTGTGGGCGCGAATGTGGATGGCAGAACGCACATGGGGTCAGGTTAGGTGGGATGGGGCGCAGGGTGGCGACTGGATGTTCGCGGTTATGCTGTTACTAGGCAAAAGCAAGCCCCACCTTGAGGCGGGGCTACATTATTCTACATTGGCCTAGCGAGAATTGGGCACAGCGGCGCGCTTATTCGCAGCCAGCACAGTCGCCGCCTACGTTGTCGCTGAAGCTGTTGCCGCTTTGTTCCACCGTGCCGGCAAAGACGTTGATCACTCCCCCGTCTTCCGCCGATATATTGCCAGTGAATTGCGTATCGCTGACATCGGCCGTGCCGTTAAACACCTGCAGCGCGCTGCCGACTTCCGCCGCAATGTTGCCGTCGAACGCGCTATTGCTCACGGTGACCGAGCTGAAGGCCGAGCCTATCGCGCCGCCATTGGCCGCCGTATTGCCGCTGAATTCGCTATCGACGATGATGATTTCGCTAGCCCAGGTATCCAGTACGCCGCCATAAACCTCCGCCACATTGTTCGTGAATCGGCTGTTAACCAATTCAAGCCGACTGCCGCGGTTGGCGATGATTGCGCCGCCGCTCTTGCTCCGGCCGGTCACGCCATCGACGAAGGTGAAGCTGACCTCATTGTGAGCAAGCCCGGCCGTCAGATGGATGTTTTGCAGAGTAAGCGCACCGCCATCGACATAAAAGATGCGGAACTGCTCGTCACCGCTGATGGTGAAGTCCGCCCCATCTATGGTGATGTCGGAGAGGACACGCGGCAGTTCGCCTTCCAGGGTGATGTCGGCGGTCAGCGTGATGTTATCTGCGCCATCGCCGGCAGGGCAGTCGCCGCGCTCTTCGTCGGCGTTGGCGGCTCTGATGGCATCGGCGAGGGTGCAGGTTTCATTGAGCGTGTAGTCGGTCGCCAGAGTTGGCGCGAAGCATAGGAGAAAGATAAGGGTTAGCAAAAAGTACCGCATGGTTAATCCTCCAAAAAACTATTTGCCGGATATTGTAGCACATTATTGTCAGTCATCCGTGTTTTGGTACTGACGCCATTCCTTGCCCGCTACGTCTACCCCTCACAATTGCAATGGGGAGGGGAGCGCCAGCGAACGCAATATCCATGATGTCCTCAAATGAACGAAATAGCGCGACTATTTCGGGCCGACGGTGGGAAGCTCGCGCGAGAGCCGGTAACAGCAACAACCCCGCCTTTAGGACGGGGTCGCAAGTGTCAGTGGAAAAGCCGCTTAATCTGCGCGGGGCGAACTGTTTGTCTCGTTTTGCGGCGAGTCAGTTGTTTGCGATTGCTGCATGTCCGCGTCGTTGTAGTCTTTTGCGTTGACCGCCTTGATCTTGAGGAGATGCCGCGTGGGGTCCTTGAGCCAGGTGATGGGCGTGCGCACATTTTCTACACTTACTTCAATAATGCGCTCTTCTTCGTTCATGGTTGAGATCCTTCTGAGCAACCAAGTTGCGACACTGCAAATTCTAAGAAGAAATCAGAGCGCTGGCAAATATAGCTGACTACTGGTCGTCGTCCGACGTCTCTGCAAGACGACGCTGCCTGTATGCTTTGTATCGCTTTCTTATCAGCGACCGCATCTTGACGCTCGATACTTTGCCGGCATTATCAAGCACATCAAGATCATTAAGTTCTCCGATGAACTGATCCAGCTTAAGGATCCAGTCAGACATATACATCAAGCGTTTGCGATGAATCTGAAACTCCGCAAACGACAGAAATTGTTCTACCAGCAATTCAAGCCCTTTTAGCTCATCTTCATCCATGTAATTCTTAGCGACTCTCGCATCGGCAAGGGTAACATTCTGTTTGCGCCAATTTGTCAGTCCCATGTTGCGTTTCTCGCTATCTGCGCGTTCCGCGATCAATTCGGCGGCTGTGTGGCCATGGATAGCGTAGTGCAACTTATTCTGTACTTTGGCAAAAAACAAATTCGTATTGTCGAGATCCTCATCATAATCGTAGCTGAGGGCAAAAATGTCCCGCACCTGCCGATAGAAGTTGGCTTCGGATGCCCGTATTGCTCTTACGCGCCTGAGCAATTCATCAAAGTACGGTGATCCGCCGCTGGCAAGTCTTTCGTCGTTAAGTACGAATCCCTTGATGATGAGTTCTCTGAGCTGTTGTGTTGCCCAGATTCGGAATTGGGTACCGCGTATCGAATTGACGCGGTAGCCGACAGATATGATCATGTCCAAGTTGTAGTGTGTTATGTTTCTCGCAACATCACGTCCGCCTTCATTTTGAACTATCCGGAAATTCCGGACGGTTGCAGGCTCCTCCAATTCGCCTTCATGGTAAATGTTCTGAATATGTTCGCTGATCGTACGTACGTCCTTGTCAAAAAGAGTCGCCATGTCTCTTTGGCTTAGCCATAACGTTTCGTCTTGATGCAGTACCTCAAGACGGATTTCGCCGTCTTCAGATCGGTAAAGTAAAATCTGGTTGTTCGCCATATTGAGACCTGTGCTGTCTTCGCTCTATCTTCATAAGCATTGGTATCGCCGACGGCGCCTCTGACGATACAATCGTACCGAAACTTGCTAGCTACTATTTCGCTCATCTGTTCGATTTTCGAACTAACTTACACTCATAAGCGAGTCAAGGCATGGAGCTGCGACAAAAGATTATACGACATCTACAGACGTCAGGTACAGGAGTCAGGACTGAGTGGGCATTTACCCGGTGGGTAGGTGATCGGGTGACTCACCGAGTCGCCCCTACATTGAGTAGCTAGGAAGCCCCCTACCCCTCCCGCGCGTGAGCATCCATCGCCGCAACGGCCGCGATGGCGACGATATCCTCGACGTCGTCGCCGGCTTGCAGGACGTGCACGGGCGCGCCCATGCCCAGCAGGATGGGACCGATGGCGTCGGCGTTGGTCAGGCGCGAGAGCAGCTTGTAAGAGATATTGGCGGCGTCCAGATTGGGGAAGACGAGCACGTTGGCATCGCGAACGCTGCTGAAGGGATAGCGCTCTTCGATGATATCGACTACGACGGCGGTATCGGCTTGCATTTCGCCGTCGACCATGATGTCGGGGCGGCGTTGGCGTACCAGCTGCACGGCGTTGCGCACTTTATTGCTTAGCGGGTGCGGCGTGGCGCCGAAGTTGGAGAACGAGAGCATGGCCACGCGCGGGTCGAGGCCCAGGGTCAGGGCGAAGTCGTTGGCCAGGATGGCGATTTCCGACAGGGTCTCGGCATCGGGGTCGATATTGACGGTGGCGTCAGTGAAGAGGTAGCTGCGACCTTCGATGACCATCAAGTAGACGCCGGCGGCTCGGGTGGCGCCTTCGCGGGTGCCGAAGACTTGCAGGGCCGGGCGGATGACATCGGGGTATTCGTAGGTCAGGCCGCTGACCATGGCGTCGGCATCGCCGGTTTTGACCATCAGCGAGGCGTAGTAGTTGCGCTGCCGCACCAGCGAGCGGGCTTTGCCCAGGGTGACGCCTTTGCGCCGGCGCAATTCGTAGAGGTAGTCGCGGTATTGGTATTGATTGTCGGCTTTGTAGTGGTCGAAGGCCGTTGGGTCGAAGTTCAGACCCAGGTTGTCGATGGTTTGGCGGATGCGCTCGGGGCGACCCAGCAAGATAGGTTCGCCGATGCCTTCGTCGCGGACTTGCATGGCGGCGCGGATGATCTTGGGTTCTTCGCCTTCAGGGAAGACGATACGCTGGGGCGTACCGGCGCGAGCGCGATTGACGATATTCTGCCGCACTTGACGGCCGATGCCCTGGCGGCTGATGAGCTCCTGGCGGTATTCTTCAAGGTCGATCTGGCGGCGGGCGACGCCGGATTGCATGGCGGCTTCCGCCACAGCCGGCGCCACCCAGAGCAGCACACGCGGGTCGAGCGGTTTGGGAATCAGATAATCTTTGCCGAATTTGATCGACTCCTGCCCATAAGCCAGCAGGACGCTGTCGGGCACGTCTTCGTGCGCCAGTGCGGCCAGGGCGCGGGCGGCCGCCATCTTCATCTCTTCGTTGATGCCGGTGGCGTAGACATCCAGCGCGCCGCGGAAGATGAAGGGGAAGCCGAGCACGTTGTTGACCTGGTTGACATAGTCGCTGCGGCCTGTGCCGATGATAGCGTCGGGGCGGACTTCCAGCGCCAGCTCGGGCATGATCTCCGGCGTGGGATTGGCCAGCACAAAGAGCATGGGATTCGGCGCCATGCCCATGATCATCTCCTGAGTGACCGAGCCGGCGATGGACAAGCCGACCAGCACATCAGCGCCTTGCAGGGCGTCGTGCAGGGTGCGCGCGTGGGTGGGGATGGCGAATTCGGTCTTGTAGATATTCATGCCGTCTTCGCGCTGATGGTGGATGACGCCGCGCGAATCGAGCATGAGGATGTTGTCTTTGGCGACGCCCAGCGACTTAAAGAACTTGCCGGTGGCGATAGCGCTGGCGCCGGCGCCGTTGATGACGACTTTAACTTCACCCATGCGCTTGCCGGTGACTTCCAGCGCGTTGAGCAGGGCCGCGCCGGAGATGATGGCGGTGCCGTGCTGATCGTCGTGGAAGACGGGGATATCGAGTTCGTCGATCAGCCGCTCTTCGATCTCGAAGCATTCGGGCGCTTTGATGTCTTCCAGGTTGATGCCGCCGAAGGTGGGCGCCAGGGCTTTGCAGACGTCGATGATCTCTTCAGCGCTTTGTGAGGTGATTTCGATATCAAAGACATCGACATCGGCGAACTTTTTGAAGAGCACGCCCTTGCCTTCCATGACCGGTTTGGACGCCAGCGGACCGCGGTCGCCCAGGCCGAGGATGGCGCTGCCGTTGGAGATGACGGCGACCAGATTGGCGCGGGCGGTCATCTCGAAGACGGTCAGCGGGTCGCGGTCGATCTCGAGCACGGCTTCGGCGACGCCGGGCGAGTAGGCCAGCGAGAGGTGCAGCTGGCTGTCGAGCGGTTTGGTGGGCGCAATTTGGATTTTGCCGGGGCGGCCGCGGCGGTGGTAGTCGAGGGCTTCCTGGCGGGTGAATGAGGTCATGTTTGGTCATCTCCCTGCAAATGCTGTTTCGCATTATTCTAACATAGCCGTCCGCGGAAAAGCGTTTTACTAGGCCGCCCGCCCGCGCTGTCATCGCGCCATTGCCGCCGTGCCCGGAAAATGAAGAGGCGGCGGATCAATCTACGCGGCTCATGCTGATTGGAGCGGCGATCCTGGTTCAATCAAGCATCATTGGGGCGGCGGCGACATGTTTCACTGAGGCAAGTCCGGATCGGGGAACTGGCTGACTTCCCTTTCATCGAGCGCCGCGGTTTCGGTCACCTTGAGGATGAGCTCGTTGGCCATGGTAGCCATCTGCTCCCGACTGTAAGCCTGGCCTTCAGTAATCCACCAATGGAACATTTTCACAAATGAATTCACTAAGTGATTCGCCGATACTTCCAAGGGGATGATAGTCTCGTCTCGCGCCTTGTAACGAGCGTTTACCGTTCGCGTCGCTCTTTCCAGGATGGGTTTCATCACTGGATGATCTTCTGGCAGGCGCATTGCCAATAGGCAGGCGTCTCGATGCGTGTCGATGACAGTGAACACCAAAAGCGACAATTCGTAATGCGTCATTTCCGGGCGCATTCCGCGCGTGATTTCCTGCTGGATTTCGCTCAGATGACTGCCCAGCAGATCGTTTTTGTCTTTGTAGTGGCGGTAAAACGTTGAGTTGCCAACGTTGGCGCGCTCGGTAATATCTTTGATCTTTACATTTTCAAATCCTTGTTCCAAGCCCAGTTCAACGAGAGCGCCGCTTAGCGCTTGTCGCGTGCGAGCTATGCGGCGATCCGGATTTTTCATCAACGCAGTCGACCTCAGAACACGGTGTCTGTCTTTCAGCCTGGGAAAACAGCGTCGAACTGAGAAGAAGACGCCGATGACGCAACATTCCCCATAACTAGTTTAAGGTCTAATGCGCTTCGACTCCCGGAATCCAGCCCTCAAATGCTTGACAAACAGCGAAATGGCACTAAAATAGAAAAACCTGCCATAAGACGGGATTTTCGTAAATGCATGCTGAAACAAGCGTTTTGCTCAGAATCACGCTGGCGGTTGCGCTGCTGCTGGCGACCGTGGCCGGCGGCACTGCCGCGCAGGACACAGCGCCCGGGATAGTGAGGGGCGAGGCGATCATTCTGGACGCGGGCTGCACGGACGCACCCTGCGCCGGTTCAACCTGGCAGGTCGATTTCTCCTGGGAGGCCGCGCAGCCGCCGCCGGAGGGCTATCGCCTCGACTACGCGGTCAAGGGCAAGTGGCAATCCTGGAAAAAGGCGAATACGCCGAGCAAGGGCACGATCTTCATCTCGCCCGCGGAACATGGGCGAAGCGGAGGCTACAGCTTGCGCGGCATCTATGTTCCATACGGAAAAACGATGTGCTTCCGCGTGAAAGCGCGCTACCTGGGCGAAAGAGACGGTCCCTGGACGAAACTGTGTGTCTAGGGCTAAAGACATAGCCCAGACCAGAGAGGAGCAGCGAATGATGAACGCTGTTAAGCGCAATACCCCCGTGTAATATCAATAGGTCATAGTATGATACTTGATTTTCATTCCGCCTTACCGTTCAAGTTGGTTCTCTTTGCGCTGGCATTCCTGCTGATCCCCTTCGCGGCTGGCCTGGCCAATGCCGATGACCATATCGACAACATCTGCCAGATACCTGTATCGGAAAACGGCTGGGCTGGCCACTGCATCAACGAAGCAGATTGGCAAGCCGGGTATTATATATACCGCCATGGCACTGCATGGACGATACAAAATCGGAGTTGGCTACAGAGCAGGGTATCTGTCAAGCCGTCCTCTGTTCGCACTCTCGGGAAGACAGCAGACGTTCCCCCCCGCCCGCCGCGAGGCACGACATCAGGAAGTTCGGAGCCACTCCCAACAACCAAGTCGGGCAACAGCATCGCAACCAGTTACCATGACGGGACGACAATAGTCGCGCAGTCTCCCACCGTCAGCATCGTCATTTTACCGGACGGTTCGACCGTAACCTTCGACCACGCGGCTGGCACCCGCAAAGAGGTAGACGCGACAACTGGCACTGAATCGACAAGAACCTACAAGTAGCAAACTCGCGCGCATGCCCGCTGCGCCGCTACCGGAGCGCGAACGGACGATTGGTTCAAGGTGGATTATCACGGGACGCAGGGCTGGGTCAGCGCGGGGCATGTGACGAAGCAGGGGAATTGCGGTTAGGCGCGGCGCTGCCTGATAGGTCGCGTGGACACTGACCGCCGGTCATCCCGACAGACCGTATGCACGGGTGGGCGATCCAATGGGTCGCGTAGACGGTGACAGCCGATGTCTTTCCCGCCGAGCAATTGCCAGCGATTTCTTCACCGACCGCAATCACGGGCGGTGGTTTCGTCATTAGTGGCGAACATCGATTTCGCAGCTGCTACATAGCTGAAGACGGTGATCTCGCGGTAGCGGCCAGCGACTGAAATCGGCTAGCGCGACCTGTAGCAAGCTCTAACCACAATAGCCACGCCCGCAATCAGCCCAGCCGCTCGCAGATGATATCGGCGAATTCAGTCGTGCTCATGCCATTTGTGCCGAGGATATCGGCGGTGTAGTCGCCTTGGCTGAGGGCGGCGGTCACAGCGGCGTCGATTTTGTCAGCCGGCTCGGGCAGGCGCCAGAAGTGCCGCAGCAGCATGGCGGCGCTGAGGATTACGGCTGTTGGATTGGCGATGCCTTGGCCGGCGATATCGGGCGCGGAGCCGTGCACGGGCTCGGCGACGGCGACTTCTTCGCCAAGGTTGAGCGCCGGCGCCAACCCCAAGCCGCCGCCCCAGGCGGCCGCCATATCGGACAGGATGTCGCCGTAGAGATTGGGCGTCAGCACAACATCAAATTGGGTCGGCTCTTTGACCATCCAGTAGGCGGCAGTGTCGACGAGCAGTTCGTCGGTTTCGATGGCGGGGTATTCCTTTGCCACTTCGTAGGCGACGCGGCGGAAGAGGCCGTCGGTCTGCGGCAGGACGTTGCCTTTATGCACGATGGTCACGCGGCGGCGTCCCTCGCTAATAGCCAGGCGGAAGGCGGTGTGGGCGATGCGTTCGGTGGCGCCGCGCGTGATGCGTTTGGTGGCGATGCCGGTATCGCCGGCGTCGTCAGTTTGCTCGTCGCCGACGTAGAGGTCTTCGGTATTTTCGCGCACGACGACCAGGTCGACGCCTGGGCGCGCGGTGGGCACCGGCAGATAGCGCGTCGGGCGCAGATTGGCGAAAGTTTCCATCGAGCGGCGCAGCTTTACGATGGGCGAGGAATAGCCGGGCACCGGGTAGGATGGCGAGCTGCAAGCGCCGAAGAGTACGGCCTTGGCGCTTAGGGCTGTCGTCACCGTTTCGTCCGGGAGCGCGTTGCCAGTGGCCTGGAAGGTATCCCAGCCGGCCTCGGCGGTGACGATCTCAAGCTGGGGGATTACTTGCCGCAGAACACGTATAGCGGCCGGCACGACCTCGCGTCCAATGCCGTCGCCTTCAATGACACACAACTTCACCACAGTTTCTCCTCGTCACAGTTAGACGTCTTAACAGGCAGGTTGCGTCAGTCCATATATGATAAGAAGTGTCTTTTCCGATCTGTGACGAGAACTGCGGTTCATTAAATCAGTTTTTCTGACGCGAATGTAGATTGTGGCACAAGGATTGCGCTTTGTCGAATTTTGCCCGCCAAGTCACGGCAATTGCATCAAAATTATAGTGGCTGAAAAGGTGGGAATCTAAACTGAAAATCAACTACAGAGGGCGCAGAGAGCTCAGAGAAAAAGAAAAAATATGTGTTCATGTCTCTTTTTGAGTCGTCAAAACTCCTAAGACTCTGTGCCCTCTGCGGTCTCTGTGTTGAAAATAGTTTGCATTAATTGCCCTGCTCGCCAAGTCTTCATCTTTACAGCGACTTCTCACCCGTGATTGAGCTATTCCAATCAAGGGCCGGATGGCGTAAGATAACCGGTTCACCGAAAGGAAGCCGCGCCTTTGACGGAACTCAAGCCCTGTGTGCGTTGCGAGCAAGAATTGCCCCTCGCCGCGTTTTCTGACGCGGCAAATGTCTTTTGCAGGAAGTGCACGGAAGAGATAGTCGCGATTGTGCGCGACAAGTACAGCGCGATAGAAGCGGCGCATTTCCGCGCCAAGCTGCGGCGGCGCTCGCGCGATGCGATGGAGGAGCTGCGGCGGAAGATGAGTTAGAACCAAGGTCGTATATCTAATAAGCAAGCGATCTTTAAGGCACTTGACTTGAAGTACACGTGGAACAGATGATACAATGTCAACATGATATATCTATATGGAGTAGGCAAAGGGGTGATTCATGGCGCTCGCACGCAGCACTGAAACTGGTCCGCAGCGGAGACCGACTCTGAATCCTGATGAGCAACGGATTGCTGACGCCGTGGTGGCAGCGCTTGAGCCGCGCTTTGCAACTTTGACCAAATTGCTTGATGACAAGTTTGCGAATCACATGACCGAGGTCGAAGGCTATTATGCCGAACGAGACAAAGAGCGAGACGAAGACTTCGTTGAAATCAAGAGCGACCTAAAGAAGATCCTTGAAACACTCGAAAGTGAATCAGATTAACAGAACAACGAGATTCCTGCCGCGTAGATGAACCATGCAAGTTTGCATAGAGCATCATCGCCGACGGAAGGAACTCGGTCTTTGGAATATGACTTTCAGTATCCATTCCGAGTAATTTACGCGGTCCTCTCTCCAAGTCACCCAACAAGAATCTAGTTCTTACGGTTTGGCCTACTCGCATAGCGATTGAATCCCATGACGTCCACCCCTTTGGCGAGGATGGCGGTGTGGCCCGGATGCAGGTGAGTATCCTGGAAGATGTGCACGAAAGGCACGGTCACGCGGATGGCCAAGCCGAGGCGGCGCTTGTCGGAAGTATTCTTGCTGGAGGCGTGCAGCAGGCGCTCGCTGAACAGACAGAATTCGCCGGGTTTTAGTTCCATGTTTACCGCCTGGCTGAGGTCGTAGGCTTCTGGGTCGGCCATTTCGTGGATGGCCATGTCTTCAGTAGCGCGGGTGTGCGGAACGAATTGGCGATGTGAGCCCGGGATGATCCGCAGGCAGGAATTCTCCACCGTTACGTTATCGATGGCGATCCAGGCGGAGATGTTCACCGGCGGTTCGATGGGCCAGAAGTTGATGTCCTGGTGCCAGGGGATTTCGGCGGCGCCGGGATCTTTCAGCCAGAAATTGGTGGTCCAGACGACCAGGTCCGGCCCGAGCAAGCCGGCTATGCGGTCGATGATGGCCGGATGCGACGCCAGGTCGTATACGGCTGGCTGGTCCATGTGGCGCGACTGCATGGGGCGGCGCGCGTTGGGGCCAGCGCTGTTGAGGACGTTCGCGTCGATAGCTTCGCGGATGGGCGTCATTTGCGCCGGGGTCATGGCCGCATAGGGGCCGAGGTAGCCGTTTTCGACGTAGAAATCGACTTCGGCGCGGGTTAGTTGGTTGTTGCTATCGTTTTCGCGCATTCGTTTTCCTTTCGGTGGGCGAGCCGCCGGCTCGCCCGTACGGACGTTGCTGCAACGGCGGGCGGCTCACTGGGTCGCGTAGACACTGACCGTCAGTCGCCCCTACGTTCTGATCACCAGATTAGCTGGCAGGTCGGCCGGCATAGCGGTTGAAGCCCATGACATCTCTGCCCTTGGCGAGAACGGCGGTATGCCCGGCATGCAGCGGGGCGCTGTCCTGGAAGATGTGCACGATGGGCAGGGTCACGCGCACGGACATGCCGAGGCGGCGTTTGTCTGAGGTGTTCTTGCTCGAGCGGTGCAGCGTGCGCTCGCTGAAGATGAAGAATTCGCCCGGCTGCAATTCCATAATGACCGCGCCCGAGGCGTCAAAGGCGGCGGGGTCGGCCATCTCGCCGAAACCCATGTCGTCTTCGGCTTTGGTGTGCGGCAATGACTGCCGATGCGAGCTGGGAATAATCTGTACGCAGGAATTTTCGACTGTGGCTTCGTCGATGGCGATCCAGGCGGAGGCGTTGACAGGCGGCTCCAGGGGCCAGAAGTTGATGTCCTGATGCCAGGGGATTTCGGCGCCGCCGGGCTGCTTCAGCCAGAAGTTGGTGGCCCAGATGACAAGATCCGGCCCCAGGATGCCGGCGATGCGTTCAATGATGGCGGGATGGGTAGCCAGGTCGTAGACGGCCGGCTGGTCCATATGGCGCGATTGGCCGCGGGATCGCGGGTTGGGGCCGTCGGTAGTCAGCACGTCCGCTTCGATTTGGCGGCGGACGTCGGCCATGATGGCGGGTGACATAGCGGCGTAGGGACCGAGGTAGCCGTTTTCGACGAAGAAGTCGACTTCGGCGCGGGTTAGTTGATGTTCGAGGCAGTCGTTTGAAGTCATTCGCGCTCCTAGCGGGCGACTCACAGGGGCGCGTAGACACTGCCCGTCAGTCGCCCCTACACAGGTTTTGAGAGTTTAGCGCATCGTAACCTGGCTGCCAGCGGCCGTCTTGGTCACCAGCAGTTGCAGCGGGAAGGCATCGCGCAGTTCATCAATGTGCGTGATGACCAGGATCAGGTCGAAGTCGCTCTTGACGGCCTTGATGGCGTCCAGCATTTTGGCGCGGCCGGCTTCGTCTTGGGAGCCGAAACCTTCGTCGATGAAGAGCGCGCGCAACTTGGCGCCGGCGCGCCGGGCCAGCAATTTCGAGAGCGCGATGCGAATGGCGAAGTTGATGCGGAAGGCCTCGCCGCCGCTGAAGAGCTCGTAGGGCCGCGTGCCCAGTTCGTCAGCGATGGCGATGTCGAGCGTCTCGTCCAGGCCGCCGTCAACGCGCTCCCGCCGCGTATTAAAACGCAGCCTCATGCGACCGTCGGTCATGCGCGCCAGCAGTAAATTGGCTTGCGTCTCCAGCTCGGGAATGATCGTTTCGATGATCATGGCCGGGACGCCTTGCTTGCCGAAGGATGTACGCAGCTCGCTGATCAGGCCAATCTGATTTTCCAGCTTGGCGAGCCGCTTGCTCAGACGTACGTTGCTTTCGCGGCCGGTGGCGATCGCGTTCAACTCCTGCTTCCGGATGGCAATATCTTCGCGCAGCCGCTGCGCCGCGCCTCTGTGCTTTTCGACGGACTCGCGGCTCTCGCGATTTTGCTCCAGTGTCCCAGCCAGCTTCTCAATCTCTTCATCAAGCGCCCGCAGCTTGGCTTCGTCAGCGGTCAGCGCATCGCCCAGTTGCTCCAGACGCTGGGCTGTATTGTCGCGGCTGCGCAGCGCGTCGGGCAAGTTGGCCTTGGCAAATTCCAGCTGGCTGTGCCGGCGATCGAAGGCGGCATAAGTGTCTATTTGCGACTTGATATCGGCGTAGGAAGCGGAATCAGTTTCAGTCTGCCGAGTCAGCTCGTCCAATTGCGCGCGCGCTTCATGGCCGTAGTCTTCCTGCGTCAGCCGCGCCTCAACTTGGGCCAGATCAGCCGCCTCCAGCTTTAATGCCTTGGCCGCTTCTTCGGCGCGACGGTTATTCTCGCTGGCTGCGCCCAACTGCTGCTGGAGCGCGGGCAGGTCTTTCAGTTGCCGCGCCCAGGTTTCCAGCTGTTCATCCAGCGAGCGGCCTTCGGCGTCGATAGCGCGGATTTGGCCGGCGTTATCGCGGTAGCGCTCACGCAGGCTGTCGCGCTCGCCTTCCAGCTGCGTTAGCGTTTCGTCGCGATGCGCCGCGGTCAGCGCTTGGCCGCAGAGCGGACAGGTCGGGCCCTCCACCTGCTGCAACTGCTCGAGCCGCCGATTCAGCGCCTTGCCCTCCGACTCGAGGCTATCCATGCTGGCCGCAACCTTGGCGCGCTGCCCGACCAGCTTCTGCCGAGATCTGTTGGCTGTGTTGCGTTGGGCGTCGAGCGCTTCCAGGGTCTGCAGCTGGCTTTGCAGCGCCGCCATATCAGTCGCGGAGGCGTCATTGAGCATGACCTGCAAGCCCTTTATCCGCTCGCGACTGACCTGTGCTTCGCGCGTTAACAGGGCGCGCTGGTCGGCCAGGGTCCGCTTGAGCTGGTGAATCTGTCGGTCTAGTTCTTGCCGGCGCGCCAGATGCTGCATAGCCTGGTCCTGATTCTCACGGGCCGCCACCAGCTGCTGGTAGCCGGCTTCAATGGATTCGCCCTGCTCGCTGGTTCGCTGATACTCGGCGATCTTGTCGTTCTGTCGCTTGATTTCCGCTTGCGCCATCTCCATGTCGGCGCGGCGATTCTCGATAAGGCGCTCGGTTTCGGCTTTGGTCTCGCGCGCCCGACGCAGCGAATCGGCCGCGTTGGACACTTGCTCGTAATGTTGACTGGCTTGATCAAGCTCGGCTTGCGCGGACTGGAGCGCTTGCGTCAGCTCGTCCAGTTCGATTTTCAGCTGTGGCTCGCGCTCGATTTCGTCATCAATGCGGCTGATATCATGTCGCAGGATATCGGCTTGCGAGCTTAGCGCGGTCAGTCGTTGTTTCGACTCATTTTCGTATTGCGTCCAGCTGTCCAGGCCCAGGATATCTGACAAGACTCGCTTGCGCTCGGCGGCGGTCTTGAGCGTAAAGGCATCGGCCCGGCCCTGCTGCAAATAGGCTGAATGCACGAAGGTTTCAAAGTCGAGGCGCAGCAAGTCGTTGATCTGTTCCTGCGTGCGGCGGATGCCACCCTGGTTGATGATGCGCGGGGAGGATTGCCGGCCCCAGGCCAGCAGGTCAAGCGCTCCGCGGCTGCCGCGCCCGGCCCGCGCTCGCCGCCGGATAACGCGATAGCGGGCGCCGTCTTGCTTGAAGTCGAGCTGCACCTGCATGTCGTCCTGGCCGTGGTGGATCAGTTCTTCGTCTCGTTTGGCGCGGGCGCGGCCCCAGAGCGCCCAGGTGATGGCGTCCAGAATGGAGGATTTGCCGACGCCGTTATCGCCCGACAGGCAGGCCAGATCGAGGCCCTCGAAGCTGATGGGCTGGGGCGCGCGGTAGGCCAGGAAGTTGCGCATTTCCAGTCGGGTTGGGAGCATGACTTGCCTCTGCTGTGGCATGCGCGTTTACGCATAGCTGAGTGTAGCACAAGCCGCGCCGTCGGATTTCGCGCTGGAAGGGGCTGAATACGGACATTTTCACCACAGTGACGCAGAGGTATGTGCAAGTAAGTCATGCAAATACTTACCACAGAGAACACAGAGGATACACAGAGGACACCGAGTAAAGCAGTTGAGTGATCGTATGCTAGCGACAGTTCCCTTTTGTTAGATGGCTGCCTAACTTGCGGCAGTATCGCAATAATATAGAACCCTCTGTGCCCTCTGTGTGTCCTCGTGAGCCTCTGTGGTAAAGGAACGACGTCCGTGAAACAGGATTTGCATTACTTACCTGGTTCTACTGAGGACACAGAGAAATTCTTGGCAAAAACTGCGCGATATCAACGCTAGCCTGACATTGAGGCCGAATATGTGGTCGCGCCTGTTATAATCAGCGGCGACGGCGAATGAGACTTGGAAGATGCTGACAGCGCTTTACGATGGCAACTGCGTGGTTTGTGTATCGTCGTGCGGGATAATGCGCCGGCTTGATTGGCTGCGGCGCATTGAGTTTATCGACTTGCACGACGGCGCTGCCTGGCGCGGACGCTATCCGGATCTTCGCCAAGAGCGGCTCATGGGGGAAATCCATGTGCTTGACGGTCAAGGCAAGCTGTACTCGGGATTCGACGCCACGCGCCGCATGCTAAAGGTAGTGCCGCTCGGCTTCCCGCTGTGGCTGCTGCTGCATCTGCCGGGGTCGGAAGCGATCGGTCGGCGGGTCTACCGTTTCATCGCCAGCCGGCGCTACCGCATCAATGCGCTGCTGGGCAATGAGCTGCCCGATTGCGCCGATGGCAGCTGCAAGATGCTGAGTTGATCACACCTCAAACTTCGGCCAAGACCCAGTAACGCCGCGTCAAGACCGCTCGGTCATTATCGATTTTGTCTTGCAGACGGCCGCCGTTGGCTTCGATAACTTTGCAGGATGCGATGTTGTCGTCGTCGCAGGTGATGAGAATGTCGCCGATGCCCAGCTTGCGGGCTTCTTCGATGCCCAGCCGGCAGATCATTCTGCCATAGCCCTTGCGCCGCTGCGAGGGGCGGATCTTGTAGCCGATATGCCCGCCATAACGGCCCAGCGCCTCGTTCAGATGATGCCGGATATCGACGTCGCCGAGATAGCGGTTATCGTCGCTGATCAGCCAGAAGCGCGAGGCCGGCGCCATGCCCGCCAGCGGGTCGGTTTCCGCTTGCTGCAGCACGCGCAGATACTCGTCGAAGCGCTGCCGGAGGATCGCGGGATGCCAGGATACCGTGCGGTTCTCGCGGATGAATTCCCAAACGCCTTCGATATAGCTGGTTTTGAAGCGCTGCTGTGGGCGCGCGAGGCGGGCGGTATGGCGGGTCATCATGGATGGCGGCGCGATAGATGAATTCAAGGCATTGCTAAGATGGGCGAGCTACCGGTACGCGCGTACAAACAAAGCTCGCCTGGTGAACGACTCAGGGGTACGCGTAGACTAAGACCGCCAGTCGCTACTCGATGAGAGATGGGAGGTCAGGCTGCGCCTTCTGCCTCCGGCGCCGGATCTGCTGATTCCTGAGCCTTTGCATCGGCAGCGCTGACTTCGGCCTCGTCCGCGGGGTCGTCTTTGTCTTCCCAGCTGATGATCCAGATGCAAGCGCCGGCAACCAAGACTGTGGCGACAATCAGCGCGACCCACTGTGATGGCAGCAGACCGACGTTGCGCGCTTCGTGCACTAGCAGCGCCACCATGCCGGTGGCCAGGACGACCCAGGCGCTGATGCGCGGATGCCGCAGCACCCATTTAATGGCGGGGTTGTTTTCCATAATTCCGGATTCCTGACTTTACATCGCTGCGTCAAGTATAGTCTCTCGCTAGCTGACAGGACAAGTGGGATTCAGTGGTCGATAGATCCAAACCGAAACACAATGAAATACGTATACCGCAGCAGGCGGACAGAGGAGGAGCGGGATCGTATGAGCAAAGAGCGACGAAAAGTCGAGTGGTCACTCGACCTGGAAGATATGAAAGTACGAGCCGGGCAATTCGTCAGCGAGGCGATGGGCGGCGCCACGGAAACAAAAACGGCGTCGCTGAGCGAATCACGTGAAGGCGCTTCGTCGGCGAAGATCGAGATTGCCTTTCCCGTGGGCCAGGCCAGCGTTGGGGCGCTAGAGGCGCAATCGCCCAATCTCTTTGAGGCGGAGCTTACGTATATTGGCGAATACGAATTTGACGTCAACGGCGGCGCGGAGCGAGTCATCAGGCTTCGTCAGAAAAGCGGCATGACAGACGACTTGGGCGCTATGGTCGGCAATGCGCGGGACCTGCGCTGGGACATTGCTCTGGCGCGAAATTTGCCCATGCAGCTGAGCGTTGCCGCGGGTGTGGGCGAGGCAAATATGGACTTGAGCGGTCTGCGGATTGACGCCCTGCGGTTGGCGACGGGCGTGGGCAAGGTCGCGTTGACGCTGCCTGCGCGCCAGCGGGTCGCTGCCAAAATACGCGGCGGCGTCGGCATGACGGAAGTAAAGATTCCGTCAGGCGCTTATGGAGCGCTGGACATCATGGGCGGGCTGGGTGGAGTAGACATCACCGTCCCACAAAGTACCGCCGCGCGCGTCGAGGCGAAAGCCGGCATGGGGACTATTGATATGCCGGAGAGCTTCAAACGTGTTTCCGGCGAGAAGAACGCGAAATCAGTTCGGGTTTGGCAGAGCGCCGATTATGCGGATGCTGACAAGAAGTTGATCATTCGTTACGCGGGCGGCGTGGGTCGCTTTAGATTGGAAACTGTAGACTGACGGGTAGGGCTCTGCAGGACTTGCCGGCAGTTAAGTCGACTCGGAATCGTCGGCCGGCGCATCCGGTTCTTCAGTCTGAATCATGCGGTGCAGCATGCCCATCAATTGGCTGTTGGCCATTTCCACGGTCGTTTCGGCGCAGATAACAGCGATCTCATGACTGAGCATCTTTATCAAGCTGCTTTTCATCTTTAGTTCAACCGACGTCAGCTTGTCGTTTTGTTCGCGCCAGTAGAGATCGCGCAGCGCTTGGGCCATGGCTTCCGGCTCGCGGGTTTGGATCTGCTTTTGGATCTTGGCCTGCCGCGAACGATAGTCGTCCGACAGTACCGCCGGCGGCAGCGCAAAAACCTCTTCAATAATCGTCAGGTCTTCAATCGCAGGACGAATATTCATATCAACTGCCGCTTCAACGGGGATCATCACTTCGCCGCGGTTGCCCACCAACTCAACAACATGATAGGCGCGGGATTTGCCTTTGAAGGTGAGTTTCTTTTTCCCAACTATCACTCCGGCGCCATAACGAGGGTGTATTATCTGGTCGCCATTGGAATACATACGAACTTCTCCGGTCTCTAGTTCTAGCAAGTACTACGCGTCCGCCCGACTCCCTGTTTCTGTATACAGCGCCCGCTACCCAAAAGTCTTGACAAACCAGGCGCACTTAGCAAGCGGAAAGCGCTGCGCAAGCGCGATAATGGCGCGCGGAAATCATGAGTCGGCAGGTTGGCGTTCCGGCTCGAACTCACATCATTGATACCGAGAATGAAAAGAGGGATTGACGCTGTATGGAGTAGTGATCGACCGCTAATTAGTGTCAGATTTATATTCACTGGGCGAGCGTATCATAGAGCGCCCAGTTTATCAAGCCCCGTGCCGGGCCCGCGTCATTTCGTCAGATAGGCATCGGGGCGTCTGTCTTCGAAGACGGGGATCTGCTGCCGAACGCGATCCACTTCCTCAAGATCGATTTCGGCAGTTTGCAGGCATTCGTTCTCGCCGGCTTCAATGAGCACCTTGCCCCAGGGGTCGACGATCATGGAATGCCCGCCAAAGACGGTCCCGCCGGTATCGCCGCAGGAATTGGCGGCGACGACGAAACACTGATTCTCGATGGCGCGGGCTATCAGCAAGGTACGCCAATGTTCGACGCGCACCAGCGGCCATTCGGCGCAGAGCAGCATCAATTTGGCGCCCTGGGCAACGGCATAGCGTCGGAATAGCTCTGGAAAGCGCAAGTCATAGCAAATGCTCAAGCCGGCGGCGCCCCAGGGAAAAGCGAGGGTTGAGGGCGACTCGCCCTCGCCCAGCCACTTGTGTTCGTCGAAAAGGCGGAAAAGATGGATCTTGCGATAGACAGCGCCCAAGCTGCCTTTTGAATCATAATAGGTGGCGCAGTTCATTATCTGGTCGCCACGCCGCTCCAGCACTGAGCCAAATACGGCAATCGAATTTGCTCGCGCCGTGTCGGCTAGCTGGGCGAACATGCCCGCGCCCAATTCGTCCGCATAGTCGCCGGCGTTTTCCAGGTCGTAGCCGGTGGACCAGAGTTCCGGCAGGACGACCAGATCGGCATTAGTCGAGGCCGCCTCGCCAATCATCCCTTCGGCTGTGGCGAGATTGTCTTCCACGCGCGCCAGCCTGATCTGCATTTGCCCCAGACTGATCGAGAGTTTGGTCATGCCTTATCCCTAGTGGTCACTCGCAATAGCGAGAGTGTAATTGAAGCGGTGACGCGCTGCAATCGCCAAAGCAGCTCCGCCTAAGGAGCAGATTATTGTGTGCGATATACGACTTCGTTATACTACTAACGTTACGAAAGGGTTTGATGATGACTCAAAGAGCGAGTACGGGCCTACCGGCTACACTGATGCTGTTTATCTTCTTTACGCAATTTATACTTTCGAGTTGGCCAGTCTCGGCCGCTGACGATTTTGATAGTTTGCGGGCCGAAGTTTCTGCTGCCAACAGTGGTCGGAGCAGAGTGATAACCCTGAGCGTGGACATCATACTCGCTGCTCCGCTGCCGGCGATTACGGGCAGCCTCACGATCGACGGCGCAGGGTTCAGCATCAGCGGGAACGATGCGCATCGCATCTTTGACGTCAATGGCGGCGCGCTCACCTTATCGAATGTGACGCTGACGGGCGGCAAAGCCACAGAGAGTGAAGGCGGCGCAATACGATTGCGGAATGGCGCGGAGGTCACAATTGAGCGCTCGACCCTCAGCTCCAATACGGCGACGCATGGCGGCGCCATCGCGACTTCCAGCGGCGGCGACAGGCTGACCATCAGCGACAGCGACTTCGGCGGCAATATCGCCGAGCAGAGCGCGGGAGCGATCTATGCGAATGGCGGCATCGTCAACATCACAGGCGGCAGCTTCATCAGGAATTGCGCGTTGTACGCCTTTTACACGCTCATTGAAGGAGTCAATTCGGAGCAGCGTTCCGTCGATGACGAGGGCTGTCACCATGTCAGGTATGTCCGATCTGAAATCGATGCCGAGCTCCAGACGAATGTCGATGGCGGCGCTATCCGGTTGCGGAATGGCGCTCGAGTCAGCGTGGAGGGTTCTAGCTTCAGCGAGAATTCGGCGACATACGGCGGCGCCATCTCAACTGCCAGCAAGAACATTCGGCTGACTGTCGACAACAGCAGTTTCATCGGTAATCGCGCGAGAGGCAGCGGCGGCGCCATCGCGGCTTCCTGGTTGGGCGGCGGCAGCGTCTCGATCAGCAGCAGCAGCTTCCTGAAGAATTCCGCCGTGGAACATGACGGCGGGGCGATCGAGGCCAGCCACGGCGCTTTTGACATCACCAACAGTACCTTCAGCGAGAATCATGCTGGCGGTGACGGCGGAGCAATAAGAATTGACGATGACGCTGAAGTCACTATTACTCACGCAACGCTTGTTGATAATTGGTCCGGTTGGCATAAGGCCAACGCGATTAGCAAGTCCGGCGCGACAGCCTATCTGCGAAACAGCATCATTCAGAGCGAGGAAGAGGGCGAGGATTGCGTCGGCGCATGGGAACATGTTGGCAACTTGAGCTCGGACGGGACTTGCGCGGACAGACCCAGCGATGACCCCCGGCTGGGCGAATTGACCGGATCGCCCGCTTATTATCCCCTGCGAGACCGCAGCCCGGCGGTTGACTACGCGGATCCGCAGTTCTGTCTCGAAACTGATCAACTCGGTACGCCGCGTCCTCAAAGCGGAGGCTGTGATATCGGCGCGATAGAATCGAGGGGCGCCATCGCGGCCGAGCCGACGCCGGTGCCGCCCTTGGTCTGCAGCTTGGCCTATGAAATCGTCGCCGCCAACCGGGACTGGCCCGCCGGCGGCTGCCCGGCCGGCAGCGGGGTCGATACCATAGTCTTTGACAAGGACATCATACTATTCGAACCCTTGCCGGCGATTGCCAGCCATATCATCATCGAGGGCAATGGATTCAGCATCAGCGGAAACGGGAATTTCCGCATATTCGACGTGGATGGCGGGATATTGACGGTCAAGAATTTGACTATGCTTGACGGCAACGCCGCCAATGGAGACGGTGGCGCGATCAAGCTGCAGAATGGCGGACGGGCCACCGTCAGCGATTCTCGCTTCATCAATAATACGGCGGATGTCGGCGGGGCGGTCTTCATCGGTTGGGAGGGTGTGGACACCTCCTGGGTGACCGTTAGCAACAGCAGCTTTGTTGAAAATCACGGGCGCAATGGCGGCGGCGCGATATACGCGGGGGGAGGAACCGTCTCAGTCAGCAACAGCAGCTTCGCCAACAACACCGCTTCCGGGTACGGATACGGCAGCGCCATTCGCATGGTCAATCATTTCACCCGGCTAGACGTCGTCAACAGCAGTTTCATCAAGAACCGCAACGGCGCCCTGTCGACAGAAAATGGCGTTACAGCCAGCCTCACTCATGTTACGATACACGGAGGACGTGATTCTGTTCTCGCGCTACATACGCGCGACGATGCATTCACCAGCGCTGGCAATTTTAATTTGCGAAACAGCATCATTGTTGGCAGCGTGTCCGCAGAGATTTGCGCCAATCTGAAGCAGAACATCAACAATTTGATCAAAGATGGCTCTTGTTCGCCGGCGCTGAGCGGCGACCCCATGCTGGAGGAAACGACCGACACGGCAGCCCATATCGAGTTACAGCCGGGCAGCCCGGCGATCAATGCGGCTAACGTCACATTCTGTCCGGAAACCGACCAGTTGGGCCGGGCGCGCTCATTCGTCGGTCGCTGCGATATCGGCGCGATCGAAGCCATCCCGGTCAGCCAGGCTTTGTCCGATTGTACGGCGACCACGACCCACCTGCTCAACTTGCGCGATGGACCCAGCGGCAAAATCATCGGCGGCATTCCGCAAAATGCGACCGTAAGCGTTAAAGCGAGGACGCCGCGCTGGTACGAGGTGGAGCACGAAGGAACATCAGGCTGGATCAGCGCGGATTATGTAGAGAAAGAGGGCGCGTGTGAACTGGATTAACTCGCTGCGACCAATTCGCTTGAGACGTTCATTTGCAGGCCTGTTGTTGCTGTTCATGCTGCTCCTCTGGGGACCGGCGTCATGGGTCGGCGCGGCGGACAGTTACGACAGCCTGGTCGCGGCGATTCAGGCGGCCAACAGCGGCAGGGGTGATGGCACGATAGTGCTGAGCGGGAACATCGTGCTCACTGCTGCGCTGCCGCCGATCACGGGCCGGGTCACGATACATGGCGCTGGACACAGCATCAGCGGGAACGATGCGCATCGCATCTTCGACGTCAATGGCGGGCGTCTCACACTCAATAACACCACCTTGACCGGCGGCAATGGCGGCGAGGAAAACGGCGGCGCGGTCCGCCTGCGCGATGGCGCCCGATTCACAGCGAACGACGTTACGTTCGACGAGAACAGCGCGCGTGAGGGCGGCGCAATCGCCTCTGATGACTCGGACGTCCGCATTGCGATCGCGCGTAGCGCTTTCCTTCGCAATTACGCTGACGATTACGGCGGCGCGATCTACATTCGAGGCGGAACCAGCGACATTACACAGAGCAGCTTCCAATTGAATTCGGCTGGTTCGAGCGGCGGCGCCATCGGGGCATTTGACGTCAAGCTGTCTGTGAGCAACAGCACCTTCAGTAACAATAAAGCGGCCAACGGCAGCGCTGTCTATCTGGCGTACGACGAGGCCACATTCACACACGTCACGATGTTGGGCAATCGAGGGAATGGTCCGCAGGTCGCTACCATTAAGAGGGCTGGCGGCGAGCTCAATCTCTACAACAGTCTCATCGACGGCGGCGCGGACAATAACGGATGTAGCAACGGCTTGACCCGTGCCAGCGGCAACCTGAGCAATGACGGATCCTGCACCCTGCTGGGCGCCCGCGCCGACGCCAAGTTGGGCGAGTTGACCGGGGCGCCAGGCTGGTTTCCGCTGCTGGATGGCAGCCCGGCGCTGGATACGGCTGATCCCGAGTATTGCCTGCCGGCGGACCAGGTGGGTACTCCACGGCCGCATGGGGGCGGGTGTGATGTTGGCGCGATTGAATCGACGACAGCGCAATTGGCGCCTACACCGATCGTGCCGCCACCCGGCTGCCCCTTGCGCGATGCGATTAACGCGGCAAACAGAGACGCGCCCTCAGGAGCATGCCCAGCAGGTAGCGGGCACGATATTATTACGCTGGACCGGGATGTCAAATTGCGACAGCCCCTGCCGGCCATCAGCAGTGAAATCACTATAGAAGGCAATGGCTTCGAGATCGGCGGAGGCGCAGCGTATCGTATTTTCGATATTGAAGGCGGCAAGCTCGCGCTCAGGAATGTGACGCTGCGCGGAGGCAAAGCCGTGCATGGCGGGGCGATACGCCTGCGAGCGAATGCGCGGCTCACTGCTGAAGGGGTGACTTTCTACGGGAATTCCGCTGAAAAGGGCGGGGCGATAGCGACGACGACAGCGAGCTCGATCGCGACGATCCGCGACAGCGTCTTCAGGCGTAACAAGGCCGACATCTACGGCGGCGCAATTCGGGCGCAGCACGGAACGGTTGATGTGAGCGGCAGCATCTTTCTGCGCAATTCGGCGGGAGGGTATGGCGGCGCGTTACAGATCGAATACGGAAACATAAACGTGAGCAACAGCACCTTTCATCTAAACAGTGCGGCTGGAGGCGGCGCGGTAAATATGGATTTCGGCAAGGTCACGCTGACGCATGTGACCATGGTGGATGACAGAGCGACGCAGAACAACGGGGATGCGATCTACAACCTTGAAGGAAAGGTCGATCTGCGAAACAGCATCATTGTTAGCGAGGGCGAAGCCGACGACTGTGCCGGCGCCAGCGCGCAGAGCCGCGGCGTCGTGAGCCCGGACGGCAGCTGTACCCTCAGAACAAGCGCTGATCCACGGCTTGACGAACTGCACAGCTCGCCGCTGCATTTCCAACTCCTTGACGGCAGCCCGGCTGTTGATGCGGCTTTGGCGGAGTTCTGCCCCGAAACCGATCAAATCGGACGGGCGCGTCCTCTGGGCGGCGGTTGTGATATCGGCGCGATCGAGTCTGCGGATGTAGCTCCAGCGGAGCCTAGGCCCACGCCAACGGTCTGTACGCTTTTTGATCAGATCCTGGCCGCCAATACCGACCGTCGTGTGGGACATTGCCCGGCAGGCAGTGGCGCAGATACGATTACACTTACGGAAGACATCACGCTCGCTTCCCGCCTGCCGGAAATCACTAGCGAGCTGATTGTAGAAGGCAACGGATTTACGATAAGCGGCGACAAACGCTTCCCGTTATTTGTGGTGCGCGGGACGCGGATAACGATCAGCGATTTGACATTGAGTGGCGGCCACAATCCAAGAAGTATGGGCGGCGCAATAAGTCTGCTGGATTACGCGTCGGCGGCGGTGCAAAACAGCAGGTTCATTGGCAATTACGCCAAGTCGGGCGGCGCGATCGGTCTGAACGGCAGAGACAATCTGCTGACGGTAACAAACAGCGATTTCGTAGAAAACCGAGCGCGCACTGACGGCGGCGCGATTGTGATGTTTTTTGGCGCGGCCACCATTGAAGGCAGCAGGTTCACGAAAAACAGCAGTGATTTTGGTGGCGCAATAAGTGCGAATTACGGCGGACAGCTCAGCGTCGCGAACAGCACTTTTAGTGACAATATGGCGACGGTGTGGGGCGGCGCCGTAGCGGCCCGCGACGCGTCTGTTGTCCTGACTCATACCACCATGGTCAATAACAAGGCGCGGGAATACAGCACATACGGATCGGGCCACGCTATCTGGGTTCACAGCCGAAACCCCAGCTTCAGACTGCGAAATAGCATAATTGGCGCTGGCGGCCGCAAAGAGAACTGCTACGGCCGCCTAACCCAGAACATCGGCAATATCGTGGAAGACGGGTCATGCTCGCCGAGCCATAGTGGCGATGCCATGCTGAGCGACTTGACCGGTACATCCGGCTGGTATGTGCCGCAGCCTGGCAGCCCGGCCATCGGCGCGGCCGACGCGAGATTCTGCCTGGCTACCGACCAAAACGGCGCGGCGCGATCACAAGTTGGCGGCTGCGACATCGGCGCGATAGAAGCGCCTCTGGTCGTAGAAGCGTTGACCGGCTGCGTTGTCACGACGACTCACGGCCTCAATTTCCGCGACGGACCGGGGGGCAATCGAATCGGGTTGGTCCCCGAAAACACGGCGCTTGCCGCATCGGCCCGTACCAGCGGATGGTTCAATGTCGAGTACGACGAGGCGCCGGGCTGGATCAGCGCGGATTATGTGGTTGCTGAGGGCGAATGCGGCTAGGGCGCTGACCCCACGACCGGACAAGAACCTAAAAGGGGAATACTCTATGGGGCTGCAGAGTTTTAGCCGAATGCCTTTGGTATGGATTCTATTGCTGGCGGCGGTGATGTCGCAGCTGTCGCAGGTGCACGCGGCGGACAGTTACGACAGCCTGGTCGCGGCGATTCAGGCGGCCAACAGCAGCAGGAGCGGCGAAATAACGCTGAGCGGGGACATCGTGCTCACTGCTGCGCTGCCGGCGATTACGGGCCGGGTCACGATACATGGCGCTGGACACAGCATCAGCGGGGAGGATGCGCACCGCATCTTTGATGTCAATGGCGGCGCGCTCACTTTATCGAATGTGACTCTGACGGGCGGCAAAGCCACGGAGAGTGAAGGCGGCGCAATACGATTGCGGAATGGCGCGGTCGTCACAATTGAGCGCTCGACCCTCAGCTCTAATACGGCGACGCATGGCGGCGCCATCGCGACTTCCAGCGGCAGCGACAGGCTGAATATCAGCGACAGCGACTTCAGCGGCAACATCGCCGAACAGAGCGCGGGCGGCATCTATGCCAGGGGCGGAGTCGTCAACATCACAGGCAGCAGCTTCGTCAAGAATTGCGCTCAATTCGCATTCTACATCAACTACAAAGACCAAAATTCGGTGCGGCGTTCCATCAACGGCGACGGCTGTCATCGAGTCAGTTATTACGGATCTGAGATCACTGCCGAGGTCCAAGCGCATGTCGACGGCGGCGCTATCCGGCTGCGGCATGGCGCCCGAGTCAGCGTGGAGGGTTCAAGCTTCAGCGAGAATTCGGCGACATACGGCGGCGCCATCTCATCTGCCAGCAAGAACATTCGGCTGACTGTCAACAACAGCAGCTTCGTCAGCAATCGCGCAAGCTGGAACGGCGGCGCCATCGGGGTTAGCTGGGCGGGCGGTGGCAGCATCTCCGTCAACAGCAGCAGCTTCGTCAAGAACAAGAGCGAGCAAGGTGACGGCGGGGCGATCGATGCCCGCTACGGAGTCTTTGACATCAGTAACAGCACCTTCAGCGAGAATTATTCTGATGGTGGCGGCGGCGCCATAAACGTCGATGAGAATGGCGCAGCCAGCATCACCCATGCGACCTTTGTTGAAAACAGGTCTTGGTTTAGTGGCGAGGCGATCAGAAATACCGGCGGGAAATTGTATTTGCGCAACAGCATCATCGTCACCAGCGACAGCGGCGACAATTGCGTCGGCGTATGGGAACATGCTGGCAACCTGAGCCCGGACGGGACTTGCGCGGACAGACCCAGCGATGACCCCTTGCTCGGAGATATTACCGGATCGCCGGCCTCTTATCCCCTGCGGGATCGCAGCCCGGCGATTGACTACGCGGATGCGAATTACTGTCTGGAAACCGATCAGCTCGGCACGCCGCGGCCGCAAGGCGGAGCCTGTGATATCGGCGCGATTGAAGCGATGGGCGCCATCGCGGCTGAGCCGACGCCCGTGCCGCCTTTGGTCTGCAGCTTGGCCTTTCAGATCGTCGCCGCCAATCGGGACCGACCGGCCAGCGGCTGCCCGGCCGGCAGCGGAGTCGACACCATAGTCTTGGATAAGGACATCACACTATTCGAACCGCTGCCGGCGATCGCCAGCCAAATCGTCATAGAGGGCAACGGGCACAGCATCAGCGGAGACGGGAAATTCCGGATTTTCGACGTGGATGGCGGGATACTGACGGTCAAGAATTTGACGATGAGGAAAGGATACAGTCACACCGACAACGGCGGCGCTATCAGGCTGCAGAATGGCGGTCGGGCGACCGTCAGTGCTTCCCGCTTCATTAGCAACATCGCGAGCACTGGCGGCGCGGTTTTCATCGATTTTGTAGGCACAGACCGCTCCTCGCTGACCGTGAACAACAGCAGCTTCGCAGGCAACCGCAGCAGGGGTAACGGCAGCGCGATTTTTGCGGGCGGAGGTAGCGTCACTATAAGCTACAGCAGCTTCGTCGACAATTCAGCGATTCGCTCGTACTCCAGCGGCGCGATCGGCTTGACAAATCCTTTCACCCGGCTTGATATCGTCAACAGCAGCTTCATCAGGAACCAGCCCAGCGTTCTGCTCGCGGAATATGGCGCCACAGCCACGCTCACTCACGTTACGATTTTCGGTGTTTGGCCCGTCTTTGATACATACGAAGGCGTAAGGGACAGCGCTTTCAATTTACATTTGCGCAACAGCATTGTTATCGGCATATTTGATTCTGTGATTTGTAACAATCTGAAGCAGAACGTCGGCAATATCATCCATGGCGGCGCCTGTTCACCAGAGTTCAGCGGCGACCCCATGCTTGAGGAAGCAACCGACTCAGCCGCCTATCTTGAACCCTTGCCGGGCAGCCCGGCGATTGGCGCTGCCAACCCGCGCTACTGCCTCGAAACCGACCAACTCGGCCGGCCACGCTCGATAGTCGGTCGCTGCGATATTGGCGCGATTGAAGCTGTGCCGGTCAGCCAGGCGTTGTCCGAATGCAGGGTGACTACTACCCACTTGCTCAACTTGCGCGATGGGCCCAGCGGCAATGTCATCGGCGGCGTTCCACACAATGCGACTGTACGTGTTACAGCGAGGACGCCGCGCTGGTTCGAGGTGGAGCATGAGGGAAAATCAGGCTGGATCAGCGCGGATTATGTGGAGAAAGAGGGCGATTGCGGATGAGGTCGCCGTACAAGCGACTGGATGAAAATCTGAAGGAGAAGCAATGAGGCTACAAGGTTTGAGCCGGGCGGCTTTGGTGTCGATTCTATTGCTGGCGGCGGTGATGTCGCAAATGTCGTCGGTGCACGCGGCGGACAGTTTCGTCGGCCTGGTCGCGGCGATTCAGTCGGCCAACAGCAGCAGGAGCGGCGAAATAACGCTGAGCGGGGACATCGTGCTCACTGCTGCGCTGACGCCGATCACGGGCCGGGTCACGATACATGGCGCTGGACACAGCATCAGCGGGGAGGATGCGCACCGCATCTTTGATGTCAATGGCGGCGCGCTCACGCTATCGAACGTGACTCTAACGGGCGGCAATGCTCCGGACGATGAAGACGGCGGCGCGATTCGAGCGCGATCCGGGGCCGAAGTCAGCGTGCAGCAAGTCACCTTCAGCAACAATACGGCGTATCAAGGCGGCGCGATCGCTGCAGCCGGCGCAGACGTACAACTAGACGTAAAGCGAAGCAGCTTCATTCGCAACAGTTCCGGGTCCTACGGGGCAGCAATTTTTGGTTACGGAAGCCGTGTTGAAATCGCCTCCAGCAGCTTTCAGAGAAATTCTGCTCAAGGCGACGGCGGCGCGATCGCCGCGCACGAAGAGGCGAGGATGTCCATTAGCAACAGCACATTTGCCGGCAACTCGGCCAACGTCGGCGGCGCCCTGGAAGTGTTTGCCTCCACAGTAACCGTGCTGCATGTGACCATGATGAATAACACGGCAAACCCGGTTGGGGGCGGCGCGATTCATCGAACTGCCGGCGAGATCAGCCTGTACAACAGCATCGTTGGCGGTGCGCCGGGCGGAAACGCATGCGCTAACGGCTTGACCGAAGCCCGCGGCAATCTCAGCCAAGACGGGACCTGCAGCTTGATGGAAACGCGAGTTGACCCGCTCGTAGACGAATTGACTGGCGCGCCCGCGTGGTATCCGCTGGTCGATGGCAGCCCGGCGCTGGACGCGGCCGATCCAGAGTATTGCCTGGCGACGGATCAAGTCGGAACGTCGCGACCTCACGGCGGCGGCTGCGACGTAGGCGCGATTGAATCCACGACAGCGAGATTGGCGCCAACACCCATAGTTCCGCCTCCACCCTGCCCATTAGCCAATCAGATCATCGCCGCCAACACTGATGCGCCCTCGGGCGGCTGCCCGGCTGGAAACGGCGCGGACACGATTACGTTGGTCCAGGACGTTACTCTGCAAGAAGGCTTGCCGACCGTCACTAGTGTGATCACCATTGAAGGCAAGGGCTTCATCATAAGCGGCCGTGGCCGTAGTCGCATTTTTGATATTGAGCGCGGTGAACTAACGTTAAGAAATATGACTCTCGAAGGCGGCCGAGCCACCTTTGGCGCTGCCATCCGACTGCGGGGGAGCGCCCGCGCTGCAATTGACCAGGTGACCTTCACCAAGAATACAGCCGACGGGGGCGCGGCTATCGCTTCCATGAGCGCTGACGCCAGCGCGACAGTCAGCCGGAGTAGTTTCGTGCGCAATAGATCGAACGATTACGGCGGCGCGATCAATGTTACGCGAGGAAGCGTCACGATAGGCAAGAGCAGCTTCGTTAGCAATCAAGCTGGTTCCTTCGGCGGCGCGCTGCACACTGAATACGGCACTATTGACGTTAGCAATAGCACTTTCGTTGACAACTCAGCCATTGGCGGCGGCGTCTTGAACGCCCACTCCGGCAAGGTCACATTGACACACGTGACCATGCTAAACAATCTGGCAACACAGTCAAACGGCAATGCCATAGACAATAAAGGCAGCGCAATCTATCTGCGCAACAGCATCGTTGGCGGCGGCGGAGAGGCGGAGGATTGCACCGGCGGGCTGACGCAGGCGCAAGGAAATCTCAGCGAAGACGGGACTTGCATTACGACAGGACGCTTCGGCGATCCTATGCTAGGCGACTCAAAGGGCCAGCCGGCCTGGCGTCCACCACTAGATGGCAGCCCGGCGATTGATGCCGCGGACCCAACCTTTTGTTCCGAGACCGATCAAATCGGGACGCCACGGCCACAGGGCGCCGGCTGTGATATCGGGGCGATTGAATCGACGACGGCCCGCCCGCCCGAGCCAGATACCGCCGTACCTGTCTGCAGTCTGTACGATCAAATAATCGCAGCCAATACCGACCGTCCGTCCGGCGCCTGCCCGGCTGGAAGCGGCGCGGACACCATTTCGTTGAGCGAAGATATAACTTTGACCCGGCCGCTTCCCGTAATCAACAGCGGGCTCAGAATAGAAGGCAACGGGCACACGATAAGCGGTGACGGGCGATTTCGCATCTTTATCGTCAAGGGCACCTGGCTGCAGGTCGTGGACCTTACATTGACCGAGGGCAGTAATCCGCGAGGGAATGGCGGCGCTATCGAAATGCTTGATGATGTGTCAGTCGCTGTCCGGAATAGCAGGTTCATCGCGAATTCGGCGCGTAACGGCGGCGCGATTATGATGTTTGGGCGCAACAGCAAACTGACGGTTATCGACAGCAGCTTCATCGAGAACAAGGCCTTAGGTCAATACAACCTCGGTGGCTGGGGCGGGGCGATCGACACACGTTCGGGCCAACTCATTATCACAGGCAGCAGCTTTGTGAGCAATCAGGCTGGGAGTGGCGGCGCCATCAGAACCAGCGGTGGCGGCGAAGTCTACATCGCCAACAGTACCTTTAGCGGCAATAGCGCCTCGAGCGGGGGCGGTGTACTGGCGGCCGGCTGGCCGCCTACCACGTTGACGCATGTCACCATGACGAACAACGTGGCGGTGGACGATCACGGTTACGGCGGTGGCCATGCGCTGTCTGTTAACAGTAACAACAGTGGGTTCTATTTGCGCAACAGCATAATCTCCGGTGACAAGCTCGAAGAAAATTGTATCGGCAAGATTACGCAGAGCGTGGGCAATTTAGTAGTGGATAGTTCTTGTTCGTCCAGCACAAGCGGTGATGCATTGCTGGGCCAATTGACGGGCGAACCGGCTTGGCATTCACCGCAGGTCGGCAGCCCGGCCATCGATGCTGCAGACGCGAGATACTGCCTTGCCACCGACCAAACCGGAAGATCTCGACCTCAAGGCGGCGGTTGCGATATCGGCGCCATTGAAACACTTCCGATTCGGGCGTCCCTGTCCGATTGCCGCGTGACAACGACGCACGTGCTCAACTTCCGCGATGGCCCGGGCGGCGGGCGTATCGGCCGTGTGCCGGAGAACGCGACCATGACGGCGATGGCGCGGACGCCGGGCTGGTTCCAGGTTGAGCACGAGGGCGCTTCGGGCTGGATCAGTGCGGATTATGTGGTGGAAGACGGCGAGTGCGGTTAGGGCGTTGACTTACGAGACCGGATGAGAACCTGAAGGAGAACCGATGAGACTACAAGGTTTGAGTCGGGCGGCTTTGTTATGGATGCTCTTGCTGGGGGCGGCATTGTCGCAGCTATCGCTGGTGAGCGCGGCGGATAATTTCGACAGCCTGGTCGCGGCGATTCAGTCGGCCAACAGCAGCAGGAGCGGCGAAATAACGCTGAGCGGGGACATCGTGCTCACTGCTGCGCTGCCAGCGATTACGGGCCGGGTCACGATACATGGCGCTGGACACAGCATCAGCGGGGAGGATGCGCACCGCATCTTCGACGTCAATGGCGGCGCGCTCACCTTATCGAATGTGACTCTGACGGGCGGCAAAGCCACGGAGAGTGAAGGCGGCGCAATACGATTGCGGAATGGCGCGGTCGTCACAATTGAGCGCTCGACCCTCAGCTCTAATACGGCGACGCATGGCGGCGCCATCGCGACTTCCAGCGGCAGCGACAGACTGAATATCAGCGACAGCGACTTCAGCGGCAACATCGCCGAGCAGAGCGCGGGCGCGATCTATGCGTATGCCGGCATCGTCAACATCACTGGTGGCAGCTTCGTCAAGAATTGCGCTTTGTACGCCTTTTTCAGGCTCAATGAAAACGTCAATTCGGACAGGCGTACTGTCGACGATCAGGGCTGTCACCGCGCCACATTTGTCCGGTCGTATTTCGATACCGAAATCGAAACCCATGTCGACGGCGGCGCTATCCGGCTAGAGAATGGCGCCCGCGTCAGTGTAGAGGGTTCCAGCTTCAGCGAGAATTCGGCGACAAACGGCGGCGCGATCTCGGCTGTCAACAACAGCGTCCGGCTGAGCGTCAACAACAGCAGCTTCATCAGTAATCGCGCTCGAGCCAGCGGCGGCGCCATCGGGGCATACTGGTTGGGCAGTGGCAGGATCGCGATCAGCAACAGCAGCTTCGTAAAGAACGCCACCGAGGACGGTGACGGCGGGGCGATCGAGGCCGGCCAGGGCGTAGTTGAAATCGCCAACAGCACTTTCAGTGAAAATGTTGCCGACAGTAGCGGAGGCGCTTTGAACATTGACCAGGACGCCGAAGTCACCATTACCCACTCCACCTTCGTAGAGAACAGGACCAGTCGAAATCAGGCCAAGGCGATTGGTAAGACAGGCGGGAAAGCATATCTGCGCAATAGCATCATCGTAAGCAGCGGAAGCGGCGAGGATTGCGTCGGCGTATGGGATCATAACAGCGGCAACCTGAGCCAGGACGGGACTTGCGCAGACAGACCCAGCGACAACCCCTTGCTGGGCGAGTTAACCGGCTCGCCCGCGTATTATCCGCTGCGGGACCGCAGCCCGGCGGTTGACTACGCGGATGCGGAGTACTGCCTGGAAACCGATCAAGTCGGTACGCCGCGCCCTCTAGGCGGAGGCTGTGATATCGGCGCGATTGAAGCGAGGGGCGCCTTCGCTGCCGAGCCAACGCCCGTACCGCCCCTGGTCTGCAGCTTGGCCGAACAGATCGTCGCCGCCAACCGCGACCGACCAGCAGGCGGCTGCCCGGCTGGCAGCGGATTCGATGTCATTGCTTTGGATAAGGACATCACGCTATTTGAAGCGCTGCCGGCCATCACCAGCCAAATCGTCATCGAGGGCAATGGACACAGCATCAGTGGAGACAGGAAGTTCCGCATCTTTGACGTCGATGGCGGCATTTTGACGGTCAAGAACTTGACCATGATGGACGGCAGAGGCGGGGGCGGCAATGGCGGCGCTATCAGGCTGCAGAATGAGGGTCGGGCGTCAGTATACGACTCCAGCTTCATCGATAACAGCGCGCGCAGTGGCGGCGCGGTTTACATCGCGGGTCGGTACAATGCAGACCGCTCCTGGCTGACCGTGAGGAACAGCAGCTTCGTTAGAAACAGCGGTAGCAGCGGCGGCGCGATTTCTGCGTGGACAAGCACTGTTTCTATCAGCAACAGCAGCTTCGTCAGCAATGGTGGCGGTAGCGGCGGCGCCATCAGCTTGATCAATCCTGGCACGCGGCTTGATGCTGTAAACAGCAGCTTCATCAACAACCGCGGCGGCGCTCTGTTCGCGGAAAATGACGCCACAGCCACGCTCACTCACGTTACGTTTTTTGGAAATGGATCCGCGATTGATACATACGACAGCGCATTCACCACCGCTGGTAATTTTAACCTGCGCAACAGCATCGTTGTCGGCAGATTAAGTACACAGGTTTGTGACAATTTGAAGCAGAACATCAGCAATTTTATCCGTGATGGCGCCTGTTCGCCGGCGCTAAGCGGCGACCCCATGCTGGCGGAAGTGACCGACTCGCCTGGCTATTTTGAGCCGAAGCCCGGCAGCCCGGTCATCAACGCGGCTAACGTCACGTTCTGCCCCGATACCGACCAACTGGGCCGGGCGCGCTCATTCGTCGGTCGCTGCGATATCGGCGCGATCGAAGCCATCCCGGTCAGCCAGGCTTTGTCCGATTGTACGGCGACCACGACCCACCTGCTCAACTTGCGCGATGGACCCAGCGGCAAGGTCATCGGCGGCATTCCACAGAATGCGACGCTGAGCGTTAAAGCGAGGACGCCACGCTGGTTCGAGGTGGAGCATGAGGGAAAATCAGGCTGGATCAGCGCGGATTATGTGGAGGAAGACGGCGATTGCGGATGAGGTCGCCGTACAAGCGGCTGGATGAAAATCTGAAGGAGAAGCAATGAGGCTACAAGGTTTGAGCCGGGCGGCTTTGCTATGGATGCTCTTGCTGGGGGCGGTGATGTCGCAAATGTCGTCGGTGCACGCGGCGGACAGTTACGACAGCCTGGTCGCGGCGATTCAGGCGGCCAACAGCAGCAGGAGCGGCGAAATAACGCTGAGCGGGAACATCATACTCACTGCTCCGCTGCCGGCGATTACGGGCCGGGTCACGATACATGGCGCTGGACACACCATCAGCGGGAACGATGCGCATCGCATCTTTGATGTCAATGGCGCCGCGCTCACCTTATCGAATGTGACGCTGACGGGCGGTAAAGCCACTGATAGCGTAGGCGGCGCGATACGGATGCGCAACGGCGCCCAAGTTACGATTGAGAACTCGACCCTCAGCGCTAATTCGGCGATGCATGGCGGCGCCATCGCGATTTCCAGCGGCAGCGACCGGCTGAATATCAGCGAGAGCGACTTCATAGGCAACATCGCCGAGCAGAGCGCGGGCGCGATATTCGCCAACGGCGGAACGGTCAGTATCCATAAAAGCGCCTTCGAGAAGAATTGCGCCTTATTCGCCTTTTACTTCTACAATACTAAAGTCAATTCAGTGAAGTATTCCGTCGACGCCGACGGCTATTTTCGTATGAATGATGTCGGGACGGGGACCAGTGCCGAAGCCCCAAACCATGTCGATGGCGGCGCTATCCGGCTGGAGAATGGCGCCCGAGGCAGCATTGAGGGTTCTACGTTCCGCGAGAATTCGGCGACATACGGCGGCGCGATCTCGACTGCCGACAGAAGCGTCCGGCTGAGCGTCAAAAACAGCAGCTTCATCGGCAATCGCGCAAGCGCCAGCGGCGGCGCTATTGGAACTCCCTCGTTTGGCGGAGGCAGGGTCGCAATCAATAGCAGCAGCTTCGTGAAGAACTCCGCCGAGAAATATTACGGCGGGGCGATCAATGCCATGCACGGGTACTTTGACATCAACAACAGCACTTTCAGCGAGAATCATGCTGGCAGTAGCGGAGGCGCTTTGAGCATCGACCTGGACGCCGAAATCACCATTACCCACTCCACATTTGCAGAGAACAGGACCAGTCGAAATCGCACCAAGGCGATTAGCAAGACTGGCGGGAAAGCATATCTGCGCAATAGCATCATCGCCAGCAGCGGAAGCGGCGAGGATTGCGTGGGCGTATGGGATCAAAACAGCGGCAACCTGAGCCAGGACGGGACTTGCGCGGACAGGCCGAGCGACAACCCCCGGCTGGGCGAATTAACCGGCTCGCCCGCTTATTATCCGCTGCGGGATCGCAGCCCGGCGATTGACTACGCGGATCCGAAGTACTGCCTGGAAACCGATCAAGTGGGCACGCCGCGCCCTCAAGGCGGAGGTTGTGATATCGGCGCGATTGAAGCGAGGGGCGCCCTCGCGGCCGAGCCAACGCCCGTACCGCCATTGGTCTGCAGCTTGGCCTTTCAGATCGTTGCTGCCAATCGGGACCGACCGGCCAGCGGCTGCCCGGCTGGCAGCGGAGTCGATGTCATTGCCATGGACAAGGACATCACGCTATTTGAACCCTTACCGGCGATCACCAGCCAAATCGTCATAGAGGGCAATGGGCACAGCATCAGCGGAGACAGGAAATTCCGCATATTTGACGTGGATGGCGGGATTCTGACGGTCAAGAATTTGACGATGAGGGAAGGATACAGCCAAACCGACAACGGCGGCGCTATCAGGCTGCAGAATGACGGTCGGGCGACTATCAGCGATTCCCGCTTAATAGACAACAGCGCGAACAATGGCAGTGCGGTTTTCATCGCTTCTGCAGGCACAGACCGCTCCTCACTGACCGTGACCAACAGCAGCTTCGTTGGTAACAAAAGTTCGATCGAAGGCAGCGCCATCTTTGCGCACGGAGGCGCTGTCTCTGTCAGGAACAGCAGCTTCGTCAATAATTCGGCTAGGAGCGATGGTGGCGCGATCAAGGTGGCCAATCCTGATACCCGACTTGATGTCGTCAACAGCAGCTTTATCAATAATTATGGTGGCGCAATATACATCGAATATGGCGTCACAGCCACTTTCACTCACGTTACGTTTTCTGGTAATGGGTTCGCGATTGATAAGCGCGAAAACGCATTCACCACCGCCGGCAACTTAAACCTTCGCAACAGCATCGTTGTCGGAAGATTACATTCGGTTTGTGCCAACTTGAAGCAGAATATCAGCAATTTTATCCGTGATGGCGCCTGTTCGCCCGCGTTTAGCAGCGACCCAATGCTGGAGGAAACGACAGACACGGCAGCCCATATCGAGTTAAAGCCGGGCAGCCCGGCGATCGGCGCTGCTGACGCCAGATTCTGCCCCGATACCGACCAGCTCGGCCGTACGCGCTCGATAGTCGGTCGCTGCGATATCGGCGCGATTGAAGCTGTGCCGGTCAGCCAGGCTTTGTCCGATTGCACGGTGACGACGACGCACACGCTGAACTTTCGCGATGGACCCAGCGGCAATGTCATCGGCGGCGTTCCGCAAGGTGCGACGCTGAGCGTTTTGGCAAGGACGCCACGCTGGTTCGAGGTGGAGCACCAAGGCGCAGTAGGCTGGATCAGCGCGGATTATGTGGTGGCAGAAGGCGAGTGTGACTGACGTAGTAGCTTGAGAATTGTGGGGTAGCTTGATGCAATTCAGATGGAAGTGCCCAAGAGCGTCGCAGCTAGCAATTTTAGCGCTTATGATAGCTATCACCGCGACGATGCAAGTGGACGCCGCAAGGTGCTCGCTGGCTGACCACATCCGCTCGGCCAATACCAATACGTCGGTTGGCGGTTGCCCGCAGGGAACCAGCCACGACATTATCACGCTTAATGAGGACATCACTCTAAAAGAGGCGCTGCCGCCGATCACGGGTACGATCACAATTGCAGGCAACGGGCGTAGCATCAGCGGCGGCGATCTGTTTCGCCTTTATGACGTCAGCGGCGGGCGATTGACGCTGAAGAATTTGACCCTGACAGCCGGCTACACAAGCGAGGACGGCGGCGCGATCAGGTTGCGGAATGGCGGTACGCTCACTGTGGAGAACTCGACATTCAAAGGCAACCGGGCGAATCGCGGCGGCGCCATAGCGTTGGTGAGCGACAACACTCGTCTCACTGTAGAGAGCAGCAGCTTCGTCGGCAACCAAGCCAATGACCAAGGCGGCGCGATATATAACCACGGGAATGCAACTATCACAAAGAGCAGCTTCCTGGATAACGGCTCTATCGATGGGCTTGGCGGGGCCATAATGGCGGATTCGGGCGCTACACAAATATCCAACAGCACGTTCCACAACAATCAGGCTTGGGGCGGCGGCGTATTGGGGGTATGGCGCGCCGAGGTCACCATGACACACGTAACCATGGTAAATAATCGGTCGACCATACGTGGTAGCGATGCGATCGACAAGCTGAACGGTATCGTCAAGCTCCGCAACAGCCTCGTTGTCAACAGGGGATACGCGAAAGACTGCTACAGTGGATTAGATCAGAATATTGGCAATCTTAGCCTGGACGGGCATTGCGGCGTCAAGCTCGGTGGTGATGCGCTGCTCGGTGATCTGGCTGGCTGGCCAGCATACATACCGCTGCGAGACTACAGCCCGGCGATTGACGCCGCCCACCCCAGCTTCTGTTTGGACACCGATCAAATTGGCGCCGCGCGGCCGCATGGCGGCGGCTGTGATATCGGCGCGATTGAAGCGACGACCGCCCTTCCGCCGGAATTGCCCATATTGCCACCGCCGCCTTGCCCGCTAGCCGACCAGATCATGGCCGCCAATGCTGATGCGCCGGCCGGCGGCTGCCCGGCGGGAAGCGGCCACGATGTCATCACCCTGACAGGTGATATCGCCTTGTCAAGGAAGCTGCCCGCGGTTACCAGCAATATCACGATTGAAGGCAATGGATTCACGATAAGCGGGAGATCGCGCTTGCCAATTTTCACTGTTAATGCCGGGACGCTGACGATCAAGAACGTGACACTGGCTGATGCCAACACCTTACAAAGAGGGGGTGGCGCTATTCTTGTGCAAAGCAATGGCGCGGCAGTTGTCAGCGATTCCACCTTCATCAATAATATTGCGTTGTTTGGCGGCGCAATTGACGTTGACCGCGGCAGTGGTTTGACCGTCAACAACAGCCACTTTCTTTCCAATCGTTCCGGCGTGGGCGGGGCGATAAAGGTGTCTACGTTTAATGCCAGGGTTACCATCGCGAATAGCAGCTTCGTCAACAATAACGCCATGGGCTTTAGCGGAAAGGGCGGCGGCGTATCCATAGGGCTTAGCAACGCAGTTGATATCAGCAACAGCACATTTATCAACAATCGGGCGAAAGTTGGCGGGGCGCTTTTTTCCAGCCGTTCCACGGTCACTCTCACACACGTGACGGTTTTGAACAGCGCGACTACCGGCAATGCAATTCACAACGATGGCAATGGCGCAGTCAGGTTGCGCAACAGCATAATCGCCGTAACTGAACCAACGTGGTCGGCGCTCTGTTCGGGCCCGCTGACCCAGAATTTCAGCAATCTCATTGAAGACGGCTCGTGCTCGCCAGCGCTCCGCGACGACCCCATGCTTGAGGCAACGACCGAGGCTTCCCGCTGGCTCGCGCCGCAGCCCGGCAGCCCGGCGAAAGACGCCGCCGACGCTCGCTTCTGCCCGACAAGGGATCAAGTCGGCAGGGCGCGTCCGCAAGGAATCGGATGTGATATCGGCGCCATTGAATGGTCAGCGGCCGGCTCCGCGCATCCGGACCGCAACACAGCGGAGCAAGCTCTGACTGAATGCACTGTGACGACGACGCATGTACTCAACTTCCGCGATGGCCCGGGCGGACGGAGAATCGGATTGGTACGGGAAGGCGCTGAGTTGCCGGTTGCGGGGAGAGCGCCGGGCTGGTTCCAGATCGAGTATCGCGGCAGGACTGGCTGGATCAGCGCGGATTATGTGGTTGCGCTAGGTGTTTGCGGCTAGCGGAGCGAGGAGGCAGGGATGTTAGTGATAAAGGGTAGCAGGATCGCAGCAATATTGATGCTGCTGATGGTTAACTGGTCGTGGTCGCAGATACCGCAAGTGTCAGCGGCGGAAGACTTCGACAGCTTGTACAGCGCCATCGCGGCTGCTAACGCTGGCGGCGAGAGCGCGATTACTTTGACAGAAGACATCACGCTGAGCGAGGCGCTGCCGGTGATAAGGGGCAAGCTCACAATAGATGGGGACGGACATAGCATCAGCGGCGACAAGCAGTATCGCATCTTTGACGTCGCCGGCGGGCGGCTTGGGATAAGCGATCTGACCTTGACGGAGGGCAAAGCGCCTGCCTCTGAAGACGGCGGCGCGATCCTGCTGAGGTCTGGCGGAGAAGCGATAGTATCGGAAGCAGCGTTTATCAATAACGAAGCGGAAAACGGCGGCGCGCTGTATTTAAACTATGCAAGCGCCGCTATCGCGAACTCCAGCTTTGACGGCAATCGCGCCCACCCACTCCGCGGATACGGTGGCGCTGTCAACGCTCATTATTCAAGAATCACTATCGCTAGAAGCAGCTTCGTAGCTAACCGTTCGGGATCCAGTGGCGGCGCTATTGTCGCAAGGGACTCTGTAATCAACATCACTAACAGCACTTTTCATAGGAACCGTACAGATTTTGGCGGCGGCGTACTGACCGCGTTGGCTTCTGACGCTACATTGACACATTTGACCATGGTCAGCAATTGGGCCAGGTCAGAGCGCGGGGACGCCATTTCTCGGGTCGGCGGCAGCGTCAAGCTACGCAACAGCATCATTGTTGACGGTGGGATAAATGAGGACTGCGTCGGCGGATTGAGCCAAAATACTGGCAATCTGAGCCGCGATGGAACCTGTGGGTTGGACGCAAGCGACAATCCCCGTCTTGACGATCCGTTCGGCTCGCCCGTCTGGTTTCCGCTACTAGACCGCAGTCCGGCAGTCGATGCAGCAAATCCGGAGTACTGCCTGGAGACTGATCAAGTCGGCACATTGCGTCCACAAGGCGGCAGTTGCGATATAGGCGCCATTGAATCCACGACGGCCAGCCCAGCGCCGCCAACACCGGTTCCGCCCCTGGTTTGTACGCTATCGGACCAGATAAAGGCCGCAAATACAGATGCCGAAGCGGGAATCTGCCCGGCGGGAAACGGCGCGGATATTATCACACTGACAAAGGACCATATACTTCAAGCGCCTTTGCCGCAGATTAACAGCCACATTACTATTGAAGGCAATGGCTACACTATCAGCGGAGACAAGAAGTTCCGGATCTTCCGCGTTGATGGCGGCAAGCTGACTATTAACGATTTGACGCTGAGCGACGGTTTTTCCAAGGAGTTGGGCGGCGCGATAAGACTTCAAGGCGGGAGCGAGCTTGTCGCAAACGACTCCAGATTTCTAAACAATTCGGCAAATGATGGCGGCGCGATTGCCAGTAATTCGGAAATCTCGAAAGTATACATCAACAGAAGCAGCTTTGTTGGAAACAGAGCCAGTTTATATGGCGGCGCGATCATGATGCTCAATGATGGCGATTTGTCAGTCACAGATAGCAGTTTCGTAGAAAATGCCGCCAACGCGAAGAATGGACATGGCGGCGCGATTAACGCTTCGTACGCCAATACGGTCGATATCAGCAACAGTACTTTTATTGGCAATCGGGCTTTCCGAGGCGGGGCTGTGTCGGCCGGCTATGCCTTCGCAGTCTCGCTGACTCATGTGACTATGCTTGACAACCAAGCAAATCTTGGCGCTGGACTATGGATAGCTGAGGACGGTCGCAATACGGTCAAACTACGCAACAGCATCATTGCCGGCGGGAACAGTAGAAATTGTCAAGGTCCTTTAGCTCAGAACACAGGCAATCTCCTTGAAGACGGCTCTTGCTCGCCAATGCTGAGCGGCGACCCGATGCTTGCACAGCCGGCGGGCGAACCGGTTTATCTGCCGCTGCAAGTTGGCAGCCCGGCGATCAATGCGGCGCATCCCGCCTATTGTCTGGCAACTGACCAAAACGGCAGGCCACGTCCTCAAGGCGGCGGCTGCGACATCGGCGCCATCGAATGGTCGGCGGGCGGCGCGGCAAAAACAGAGACCAATTCAGACATGCAGGGGCTGTCGGCTTGCACTGTGACGACCACACACGCGCTCAACTTCCGCGCTGGCCCCAGTGGCAACGTCATTGGCGGCGTTCCGCAAAATACGACGCTGAGAATTACCGCAAGGACGCTGGGCTGGTTCGAGGTGGAGCATGAGGGGACGACGGGCTGGATCAGCGCGAATTATGTGGCCATGCAGGGAGATTGTGAATAGTTCAGCCTGGGACGCTATTCCAGCCCGATCGAGACAAACTTCTGATCCACGTACTCGTACAAACCCTCTTGCGAGCCTTCGCGGCCGAAGCCGCTGATCTTTGTGCCGCCGAAGGGCGCTTCAGCCGTAGCCGGCACCATGTCATTCACGCCGACGATGCCGAACTCCAGGCCCTCGTATACGCGCGTCGCCGTCGATAAATCCTTGGTCATGAGGTAGCCGGCCAAGCCGTAGGGGGTGTCATTGGCCAGCCGCAGCGCTTCATCGACTGTTTCAAATGTGCTGACTGCCATGACCGGACCGAAGACTTCGTCGCAGCCGATTTGCATATCTGAGGTCACATCGGTCAGGACGGTCGGCTGATAGAAATAGCCCTTTTCGATGTCGGGGCGCGCGCCGCCGGCGACCACTGCCGCGCGTTTGGAGACGGCGTCGGCGACGAAGCGCTCGACTTTATCTCGCCCGACCCGGCTGACCATCGGTCCGTTGGTGACGGCAGCGTTCATGCCATCGCCGACCACCAGCTTCTCCGTTTCAATCTTGACGGCGTCGAGAAAGTCTTCCAGCGCCGGCTGCTCGACGTAGAAGCGCGTCGGCGAGATGCAGACTTGGCCGTTGTTGCGGAATTTCGCCATCACGCCTTGGGCCGCGGCCCACTCCATGTCGGCATCGGCGAAGACCAAAACGGGCGCGCTGCCGCCCAGTTCCATACCGAGCTTCTTGATGCCGTCAGCGGCCTGTCGCATCAAGATCCGGCCGACGCGCTGCGAGCCGGTGAAGCTGACTTTGCGCACACGCGGATCGCGCATGATCGCCTCGCCCATGATCTGCGGATCGCCGTTGATCAAGTTGACCACGCCGGCCGGCATGCCCGCTTCCTGCATTACGTTGACAAGGGCCATGGCGCTCATGGGCGTCACCTCGCTGGGCCGCCCGACGATGGTGCAGCCGGCGGCCAGGGCGCCCGCCCACTTGCGCGCCAGCAAATAAGCCGGGAAATTCCAGGCGGTGATGGTGGCCACGACGCCGACTGGCTGCGGAATGACGAGCAGGCGTTTGCCCGCTTTGCGCGCCGGGATGGTGCGGCCATAGGCGCGTTTTCCCTCCTCGGCGAACCAGTCGAAAAGATCGGCACAGGCGCCCCATTCGCCGCGCGCCTCGCCGATGGGCTTGCCGCACTCGGCGGTCATGATTGGCGCCAGTTCATCCGCCCGGCTGCGCAAGGCATCAGCGATATCGCGCAAGATGGCGCCGCGGTCGTATGCCGTCAGCGCTTGCCAAGCTGGCAGCGCGTCCTGGGCCGCTGCGATGGCCTTGGTCGCGTCTACAGCGCCGCCGTAGGGTACATCCCCAACTGCCTCTTCGGTGGCCGGGTTGACCACTTGCCACTGGCCGCCATCGGCCGCGTCAAGCCATTGACCGTCAATTAGCATCTTGTATTGCATAAGCGTCCTGCCGCCTTTCCTGCGTCGGTCGAAACCGCTAGTTACAGCTGCGCCTGCTCGGCATCACCATAAGCAAACTCCCCGAATCCGGGCAGCTAAACGGTTGCGAACAACGCAACTTCGTTGAGGCATGTTGTGGGTCGCTCGCTACTTGTCGCCATCGGCGCGACGCCTCAGCTTGGCATCGTAACCCAGCCGCGTCGACAGGGCGTCCGCGGTATCTTTGACGACCGAGCCGAAGTCATCGATGCGCTCGAGGGTGACGCGGCCGGCGGGACCGCTGATGCCGATGGCGCCGACCAGAGCGCCGCGGTGGTCATAGACGGGCGCCGCCACACAGCGCACACCGTAATTGTATTCTTCGTCATCGATGGCGTAGCCGCGCCCCCCGGTCTGCGTCAGTTGGGCCTCCAGAGTGGAGCGGTCAGTGACCGTGCGGTGGGTGAAGGGCTTCATTTCATCGGGCATGCAGCAGTCGCCAAAAGCGAGCATCACCTTGCCCAGCGCGGTGCAATGAAGCGGCGAGAGCGTGCCGATCTCGGATTCCACGCGCAGGGCGGCTGTCGATTCGACCTGGTCGATGTAGAGCGCCTGGCGCTGCGCCAGGATGGCCAGGTGAGCGCACTCGCCGGTTTTGTCCACCAATTCGTGCAGGTAGGGCCGCGCGTGATCGCGCAGGGTGATGCGATTCAGCAGATGCTGGCCGAGGGTCAGAAGCTGCGGACCCAGCGTGTAGCGCGAACTGTACTCGTCTTGCTCGACGAAGCCGTAATTGGCCAGGGTGTGCAAGAGGCGCGAGGCGCTGCTTTTGTCGATCGACAATTGATTGGCGACTTCCGTGGTTCCCATGCCGTTGCGCGAATGCTCCAGCAGATTCAGAATCTTCAAGCCTCTTGCCAGCGATTGTATCTCAGCCATGCCCGTAATCTCTCAATATGCAACTTACATCGCATAATAAGCAACGATGGTTGCGTAAATGGTAAACTCCGACGATATAGTTGACAATTATAGAACAGTGTTGTATTTTTGGCAACATGTACAAGATTCTGCTTGTGTTTTTAGTGAATATGCGCTAATTTCATAAGTATAGTCAGGAGGTGACTATGAGCAGACTTGCAGTAATTCGCCTCGCCAGCTTAGCCTCTCATATGGAGAAACGATGATGATGAACAGACGCTTGATCTTGGCAGTATTTTTGGTTCTGGCGGCAGCGCTCGCTGTCACACCCGCCCTGGCGCAGGACGACTTAATGGGCGACTTTACGCTTTCCCATTATTTTGGCGGTTTCGGTGGTGAATTCATTGAGCAGATTGTTGATGACTTCATCGCCGAGAATCCGGGATTGATGCACGCTGAAAGCCCTGTCGATCACGAGCAATTCAAGACCTCGATTCTGGTGCAATTGGCCGGTGGCAACCCGCCGGATACCTTCAGCTATTGGGCCGGCGCGCGCATTCAATTCATCGTGGATGATGGATTCTTGATGCCGATTGACGACATTTGGGAAGCGAACGATATGGATTCGCAGTTCCCGCAAGCTGTCATTGATACGGCGGCCACCTATGACATGCACAAGTACGCGGTTCCCTTGACCTTGCACTGGGTCGGCATGTTTTACAATACCGCTTTGTTTGAGCAAGTCGGCGCGACTGTGCCGACGACCTGGGACGAGTTAGTCGATGTCGCCGAGACTTTCAAAATGGCGGGTATTCCGGCCTTCGCGCTCGGTTCGCTCGACCGCTGGCCGGCGCAATTCTGGTTCGACATGATCTTGCTGCGCACAGCAGGCAACGATTACCGCGAAAAGCTGATGAACGGCGAAGCGTCATACACGGATCCGGAAGTTGTGCGCGCCTATGGATTGTGGAATGACCTGGTTCAGGCCGGTTATTTCTATCCTGACGCCAACGCTTACGGCTATATCGATTCCGCCAACCTCGTCTCCAATGGCGAAGCGGCCATGACGCTGATGGGCACCTGGATTGGAGGCCACTTCGCGAGTGTGGACCTGACGCCGGGCGAAGACTTCGATTACTTCTCATTCCCCACCATTGACGAAGATACGCCGCGCGCATCGCTGGGTCCCATCGATACCTTCGTGGTCTCGGCTGACGCAGCCAATGCGGATGCCGCCAAAGCCTTCCTGGTCCACTTGACTAACCCGGACGTGCAGTGGGCCTTTGCTGAGGGCGCCGGTAATTTGGCGCCGAGCCTGATGGTCGATACGAGCAACTACAATGACGTTGTAGCGCGTATCGCCGGCGAAATCGCGGAGAGCGCCGTCTACGCCTTCAACTACGATTTGGCGACGCCGCCGCCGGTCGCGGAAGTTGGCTTGAACTCCTTCGCGGAATTCATGGCCAATCCGGGCGACTACGAAGCCATGCTGGAGCGCGTCCAGGCGGATGCGGCGGCCGAATTCGCTGGCATGGAGTAGGGAATTGCGCGCCAATCGCGATTCATCGGTATATCTGTAGGGGCGATTCTGTGAATCGCCCAACGACACACGGTTAATGTTTTCGGGCGACACACAGTGTCGCCCCTACGTTTATCGCTGGAGTGAGATTCGAACCTAGGGGAGCAGCCATGCTAAGACGCCACCCCTGGATCATACCGGCCAGCTTTCTCGCTTTGCCCCTGCTGGTTTATGTCACCTTCGTCATTCTGCCCACGCTGAACTCGCTTTATTATTCATTCACGGACTGGGTGGGTTACGGCGCGGACCACAATTTCATCGGCACGGCCAATTTCGAGAAAATCTTCACCGACCGCCTCTTCGGCAATGCCATCAAGAATACGGCTATCTGGCTGGCGCTGGCGATGACCGCGCCGACCCTGCTGGGCTTGTCCCTGGCGCTGGCGCTACAGGGCAAACGGCGCATCAACACGCTCTACAAATCGCTCTTCTATCTGCCCATCTGTCTGTCGCCTATTATCATCGGCATCATCTGGGTTTGGCTCTACAGCCCGAAGCTGGGCATCGTCAACATCTTCTTGCGCGCAGTCGGGCTGGATCAGTTCGCCACGGCCTGGCTGGCCAACCCCAACACGGCGCTGGTTGCGGTATTCGTGGCCTGGGCCTGGCAGCAGACCGGCTTGAACATGGTCATCTTCCTGGCCGGCTTGACTTCGGTGCCTACTCCGCTAGTGGAAGCGGCCAAGGTGGACGGCGCCAGCGCCTGGCAGACCTTGTTCAAGGTCATCATCCCCATGCTGCGCCCGGCGACTGTAGTGGTGCTGGCGCTGACTGCCATCAGCGCGCTAAAGAGCTTTGAGATCATCTGGGTGATGACCATGGGCGGCCCCTTCAACAAGTCGGACACGCTGGCGGTGTTCATGTATAGCGAGAGCTTCCGCAAGTTCAAGATGGGTTACGGCAGTTCAGCAGCGGTGATTCTGTTTCTGATGACGCTGGTGATAATCGTGCTCTATTTCCGCTTCGCCGCGGCTGCTGAGGAACTGTATGAGTGACGGTGCGCCCCCCATCCCCCGGCCCCTTCCCCCACACGGGAGGGAAGGGGAGAATGTTACCCGAGCCAACTGGAGAAAGTGGCTGAGTAACGCCCTGCTCTACTCCGCGCTGACTGTCATGCTGATTCTGTTCATGGTGCCGGTTTATGGCGCCATCGTGACCGCCTTCAAGTCGCAGGCCGAGGTCGCGGCAGGCGGTTACTGGTCGCCGCCGGCCAGCTTGACATCGGAGAACTTCGACCGCGTGATGGACCCGGAAGACGGCAACCTGGGCTTGTATCTGCAGAATTCGGCGCTGCTGACGATTCCCGCTTCAATATTATCGATCTCCCTGGGGACGCTGGCGGGTTATGCGCTGGGCAAGTACCGCTTTCGCTTCGACGGGCTGCTGTTCATTTTCATCGTGGCGGGCATGTTCCTGCCGCCGCAGATCGCGCTGATCCCGGTGTTTCGGCTGATGAACGACATCGGCCTCTACGACACGCTCTACGCCGTCATCATCATCCATACCGCCTTTGGCATCCCGATTTGCACACTGGTCATGCGCAACTTTTTCCAGGTGGTGCCAAACGCGCTGCGGGAAGCGGCGCTGATCGATGGCGCCAACGAATACAGCATCTTTTTCCGCATCATGCTGCCGCTGACGCTGCCGGCGCTGGCGGTGTTGGCGACCCTGCAATTCACCTGGATCTGGAACGACTTCCTCTGGCCATTCATTCTGACGCAGCGGGCCGAGAGCCGCACGGTGATGGTGGGCATTCTCAACTTGACCGGGCAGTATACGGTCGATTGGGGCGGTCAGGCGGCGGCGAGTTTGATCGGGTCGCTGCCGACGCTGTTTATCTTCGTTTTCTTCCAGCGCTACTTCATCAAGGGCCTGACGCTGGGCGCGGTAAAGGGCTAAGATTTTTCACGACAGCCGCTCGAACACGGCTTTTCTGGCGCTGGCGTACCATTTGTGGTAGCTTGTTGGGCAAGAGAGAATCACAAATGGCAGCAGGCTCCCGATGATGATCTCCGTATCTCCGATTCCAGCCGTCAACGTATCCGCAGTGCCGCAGCGCAGTCCACTGCGTTACCCCGGCGGAAAGACATGGCTCATACCTCATATACGAGTCTGGCTACGTTCCGTGAAACGGCCTCGGCTGCTTGTTGAGCCTTTCGCGGGCGGCGGCATAGTCTCGCTCACAGCAGTAATGGAGAACCTTGCCGACGAATCACTAATGGTGGAGCTCGACGAAGACGTAGCGGCCCTATGGAAGGCTGCACTGAATCACGGTCCCGAATTGGTAGCTCGCATCAGTGCGTTTACCCTGACGCGCGAATCGGTTGTACAGCTCTCTTGTACGCGCCCAGCAGATGTCGTCGAACACGGATTCCGCACCTTGGTTCTCAATCGCACGCGGCGTGGCGGCGTCCTCGCGAACGGCGCGTCTTTCACGCGCAAGGGGGAGAACGGGGCGGGAATCGGTTCGCGCTGGTATCCTAACACGCTCATCCGGCGGCTACGCGCTATTTCCGAGGTGGCGGCCCGCATCACATTCTGCGAGACCGACGGAATCCAGATATTGGACTCGCTGCTTGGAGAGCCGCATGACGATGTCGCGATTTTCGTTGACCCTCCATACACGGGAAAGGGCGGAAAACGCGCAGGGAAACGTCTCTATGCGCATAACGATATTGACCATGGCCGCCTTTTTTCGATACTCGCGGAAAGCAATGTAGACTTCCTGATGACCTATGATCGCTCGCTCGAAATCGAATCTTTGATTGAATTGTACAACTTTCATGCCGTCCAGGTCGTGATGAAGAGCGGGCACCACGCCCAGCTGCCGGAGCTTGTGATTACTCGATATCCATGCTTCTCTAAGGGGATGTCTGTTGCCTGAACGCTATGGCATCGGGGAGTGGTACGGGCAGCCGTTCTTGAGCCTCTCACCATCCCAACGCCGTGATTTGGCGTCGGTCGCTATAGGTGAGATGCACGAAATCCCAAAGTGTCCGTTCCAACAGAACCAGCCTAAATGCAGTAAACGGGGAGGGGTCTGCTCCATTCGGCGTTACGCTCAAAGCGAAGACGGGCGTCTTGGCGAACCCGTAGGGGGACACGTCATAACCTGTCCGGCAAGATTCGACGAGGACCGCTTACTTGTTCTGTGGCTAGCTGAAATAGTCGGATTCTCACCTGCGGATGCACTAATCGCTCGTGAGGTTCCATTTATGCAAGGAAGCAATACGAAGAAACCTGCCGGAAAAATAGACCTGGTCGTTGCCAAGACTTCCACTGAAGGCGTCGTTTGGCATGGGCTGGAGATTCAGGCAGTGTACTTTTCTGGGAAAGGAATGCAGTCCGAGTTCAATTCCATATTGGACGATACCCATGATACGCCTCCGTTTCCAACGGCGATTCGTCGCCCGGACTGGCGTTCATCCAGTGCCAAGCGACTGATGCCACAGTTACAGATTAAAGCGCCGACGCTACGCCGCTGGGGATCCAAGGTTGCCGTGGCAGTAGACCGCCCGTTTTTTGAATCGGTCGGAGGTCCTAGTCCCAATCCAAGCCACGATCTCAACGACGGAGACATCATCTGGCTGGTGCCTGAACTAGTCAACGATGGAGGACAGCACCGCCTGTCTCGTTGGCATTGGGAAGTGTTGACATTGGAGGCCTCAACGGAAAAACTCCTCGCCGCGGAAACCATCCAACGCGATGTATTCGAACAATCTCTCATGTCGAAACTGAAGCCTATCTAGGCAGGTTTTTGGTTCCACTGCCCCCAGCGCATTCTCCGAATGTCTGAAACCGACGAGAGGCAAAACCAGTGCCCTTCTGTCTCTGAGCTAGCCAAGAGACTGCAAATGCTGAGTGCTAAAGTTGGCCCACGATCAGGACTGTGAAAGGATAGATCAGCTTGAACGAACCCACCATCCTCACCCCCGACAGCCTGCCCTTCTCGCAGCCGGGACGCTTCTACCGCGGCAACCTGCACGGGCACTCCACCAACTCCGACGGCGAATGGAGCCCGGCCGACTACATCCGGCAGTATCGCCAAAACGGCTACGACTTCGTCGCGCTGACCGACCACTGCATGGAGCGCTACGGCTATGCGATCAGCGATACGCGCGAGTTCCGCAGCGACGACTTCAAGACGCTGATCGGCGCAGAGCTGCATCCGGGGCGGATCGCATCAGGCGGGCCTTGGCACTTGCTGGTGGTGGGCCTGCCGCTGGACTTTGAGACGCATCGCGAGGGCGACACCGGCGCGAGCGTGGTCCGGCGGGCTATTGAAGCGGGCGCCTTTGTGGCCGTGCCGCATCCCAACTGGTTCGCGCTGACAGTGGCGGATTTCGAGACATTAGGCGCCGTGCACGCCGTCGAGTGCTTCAACGGCGTCTCCGATTACGACAGCGACCGCGGTTTCAGCTGGCACTATATCGACATGCTGCTGCATCGCGGGCATCGCGTGGGCGCGATTGCGACGGACGACACGCACGCCCAAGCCGACGTGAACGACTTCATGCGCGGCTGGGTGCAGGTCAAGGCGGAGTCTCTGACGCCCGAGGCGCTGCTGAGCGCGCTCAAGGCGGGGCATTATTACACCAGCACAGGCGCGCAGCTGCACAATGTCGAATTTCAAGGGCGCGAGCGGCTAGTGGTTGAGTGTTCGCCCGCGACTTACGTATATCTCAGCGGGGAACGGGCGGGCGTGCTTGGCCGCGTCAGCGGGGCCTGGCTGACGGAAGCCGAGTTTGATCTGCGCGATGTGGAGTCGCGCTGGCTGCGGGTGACGGTGCGGGATGCGGCGGGCGGCCGCGCCTGGACGAATCCGCTGTGGCTGGGGTGAGTGGGCGAGTTGCGCTATTTGCGGATAGGCGTTTGCTCCGATTCCTGCGATATGCCTACGGTAGCACCGCGACAATTGCGCTGCGCAACCGGTAACGCTAGAGTAAGATTGTGAAGAAAAAAGCTAGACCAACAAGAAACCGGAGATTAACGGCGCTGGCGATTCTTGCATTGGCGCTAATCTTAGGCCTTGTAATGCCCAAATCGGGCCTGCTAGATTTCGCTGTACGGATTTGGCGGCCCTGCACGCTATATGAGCAAATCCAGGCGGCCAACCTTGACGAACCCGTCGGCGCTTGCCCAGCCGGCAATCGTGCTGACGTTATCGTATTAAAAGAGGACATTACGCTTTGGGCTCGCTTGCCAAATATCCGGTCTGAAATCACCATTGAAGGCAACGGGCATACGATTAGTGGCGATGGCAAAGTCGGGCTATTTTCGGTTCAATCTGGCGGCAAGTTAAAAATCATGCGTGCGCGGCTGATTAACGGCGCCGGCGGGCAGCTGGCGGGCGCCATTCATATTAATGGCGGTAGCGTGCACCTGGTAGACGTCACGGTTGTAAACAGTGCAGACGATCAAGGCAGCGCAATTATTGTACAAGACGGTCGATTGTATATCCGCGCGAGCAAGCTGGAGGGCCGATCGGACATCCGCAGCCATGCGATCACCAACGAAGGCGGACAGGTTTCAATAGTGGAAACCACTATTGAAGGCTTCAAATTTGATTTCCCCGGCGGCGCCATCATCAATGACGGGATCTTGAATAGCCCAAAGCGTTTTTCGAGATAACTCGGCAATGAGCGGCGGCGCCATTTACAATTTGGGCAAGCTGGACATCCGTGAATCGGTATTCTCGGAGAACAAGGCGGAAATTGGCGGCGCGATCAGCAACTGGCGCGCGAAAGTGACAATCGCTGACAGCGAATTCACTGCCAACCGTGCAGATGAGTCGGGCGGGGCGATTTTCAGCCGGGAAACGCCTACCCGAATCGAGAGCAGCGATTTCAAAGCCAACACGGCCGCAAAAGGGGGCGCTATCGGCGGCATGGACACGTGGATTGCGATAAGCGACAGCCAAATAGCCTTCAACTCAGCTGAAGAATACGGCGGCGGATTGTCCATTCTAAATGGAACGCTTCGCGTGACGAGCATCGAAATTCGGGGCAATGACGCAGCAGATGGCGGCGGATTATACAGCGAAGACGCCACGATTATCTTCAGCGAAAGCCATATCGGAAAGAACCGGGCGGATACAGGTGGCGGCTTCCACATCACCGGGGGCACCGTCACTTTAGCTGATAACGTCATCCAGTCCAACTGTGCCAGAAATCATGGAGCAGCTGTTTTCCACGACGAGGCCGCTGATCTCAACGAATCCGGAACGTCCTATGAGAAGAACAGGATTGGCGAATGCGACGGCTAGCCGGGTGCGATTGCCGCCAACGGCTAAAATGGGTTGGAGTCTATCGCAAAGTAGCTTGAATCTACTTAGGGGTTGAGCGTCACTCAATTCGCCCGCATCTGGCGCGCCAGCAGGCCGCTGACCAGCCGAATCAGCGCGTAGGGCAGCAGCACCGGCAGCACCAGCTCAATCGCGATCGTCAAAACCAGCGCCAGCGCCAGCCGAATATTGGCGGCGGCCATGGCTGCTTCCGAGGCCTCGCGCGCCAGGTCCAGCGCTGCTGACAGGGACTGCAAGTTCAGCTGCTGCAGCATGTTGATCAGGATGAAATAGAAGGCCACCCACGCCACGGACGAGGTGATGGCGATGGCGCGGAAGGGCACAAAGGCGCCGATGCCAACGCCCACCATGCCCACCATCAGCGGCTCCAGCACCAGGCGCAGCAGCGCGGTGATCGTCATGGCGACGATCAGCAGGTAGGTGGCGGGACCTGATTCGCGCAGGGGGAATAACCCGGCGTAGTGCATGATGATCAGCGGCGGACCGAAAATGGCCGCGCCCTGCACGATCAAGATGAGGTCATCCATCTTGCGCCAGATGGCGGAGGCCACCTTGCCGAGGAAGATCTGTTCCAGCGACATGGGCGTGGACATCAGCAGGTGCATGGTGTTGTTGCGTATCTCGTCCGCCATCACGGCGGCTGCATTGGCGGCGATGGAAAACAGCGCGCGCAGATAGAAGATGATGCCGACCGGTATCACCAGCACCGACACCACGATCACGGTGGTGGCCAGGTCGGTGACAAAGGGGAATACGATGCCGATCAGCAGCGCGACCAGCCAGAAGCCGCAGATATAGAATATGGGTTCAAATTCGGGCGGCAGCGTACGCCAGTACAAGCCCAAATGGCGGCGGACGATGGGGTTGGTGGCGCGGGCCCAATAGGGCAGCGTATCCATCGGCGAGCGGTCGTCGACGACGATGGATTCGGCGTTGCTGCTCTGCGATGTGGCGCGGACGCTCATGCTAAGCTCATGGATTCAGGAGTATGTGACGCCGCGATAGATCTCCGTCATCGGCAGCGCACAGCCCAGGGCTTCCAGGTAGACGACATCCTGCAGGTCATCAAAGGTCTGCCATAGCCAGCGCTCGTCCATGCGCGTATGCAGGTCGACGGAAACGCGATGTTGATCGACGATGAGATAAGCTTGCACAGTCGGAATCGAACTATAGAATTCTCGCTTGCTGTCGCGATCATAAGACCGCGACGCGGGAGAGGTGACTTCGACCATCAGGATGGGATTGAGCAAGGTGCTGTCGTTATCTTCAAGCAGCGGCCGCCCTCGGACGGCGCTCAGATCGGGGTAGACGTAACGCGTAGGGCTGACCTTAACGCGCATATCGCTGTTGCGCAGCGAATACTCTGAGTCATACAGTAAATTGAACAATGTACCCGCGATATTGAGTTTAATCACGCTATGATTATTTGTGCCGCCGGTCATATCAAAGAGCTCTCCATCAATGTATTCGTAGCGGCGTTCGTTCTCCACCGCTTCGATGGCGAAGTATTCTTCTACGGTCAATGTTGGGGCAAGGGGCTTGGCAAACATGGCATTCCTCATGCGCTCACTAAGGCTATTCTAGCATGGCTGCGGCCTATTCTCCACGTTCATGGCAATACCGCGCCTCGCGTAACCCCGGCGTAATTCTTGGGAATACGTGCCCAGCGCGGCGACTATGTGTTAGATTTGTTAGGCGGCTTCCTAAGTCATGAGCGAATTATGCGCGTAGCCATCATCACCGAGACTTTTTTGCCCAAGGTCGACGGCATCGTCAAGGTGACCTGCTTGCTGCTGGATCACCTGGCGCGGCGCGGGATTGAGGCGCTTGTCATCGCGCCGCGATATGGCGAGGGTCAGCGCTACAACGACGCGCCCGTTCGCAGCTTGCCCAGTATGCCAATGCCGCTATACCCGGAAGCGCGGATTGGCTTCGCCACCTTTTCGCTGTATCGCGATTTATCCGCCTTCCAGCCCGATGTGGCGCATCTCTTCCATCCGGTCATGACGGGCATCCCGACTATGGCGATGCTGAAGTGGATGGAAGTGCCAACCGTGACCTCCTTCCACCTCGACTATGCGCGGCTGGCGAATCAATTCCGGGTCGGGGCGCTGGATCTGGGATTCACGCGGCCGCTGATCGACGAGATCACCAAAAACGTCTTTAACTGGGCCGACTACAGCCTGGCGCCGTCCAAGCTGGTGCAGCGGCAGATGCGCCGGCTGGGCATCGGCAAGGTCGGCTTGTGGCGGCGCGGTGTGGATGCGGCGGCCTTTCACCCCGGCTTCCGCTCGGACGCCATGCGCGCGGAGATGACCCAGGGCAATCCGGACGAAACGATTCTGCTCTATGTGGGCCGGCTGTCGCTGGAGAAGCAGATCGAGCATATCCGCCCGGTCCTGGAGCAAGTACCAAATACCCGCCTGGCCGTGGTCGGCGATGGGCCGGCGCGCGCTACGCTCGAGCGGCAGTTCGCCGGGCAGCCCGCTGCGTTCATGGGTTATTTGCGCGGCGAGCGGCTGTCGCAGGCCTACGCCAGCGCGGACATTTTTGTATTCCCCTCGCGGCTGGAGACATTCGGGCTGGTGGTTATCGAGGCGATGGCGGCCGGCTTGCCGGTAGTAGCGGCGCGCGTGGGCGGTGTGGCCGATATCGTCAACGAGGGCGTGAACGGCTACACCTTCGAGAGCGGCGATGTGTTGGCGTTGCTGGACGGCGTGCAAAAGATCGCCAGCAACCGCGAGAAGCGAGACTGGATGGGGCGGCAGGCGCGGGCCTACGCCGAGACGCAGTCCTGGGAGGCGATCATGGATGAGGTGATCGAGGTGTACGCGTCGCTGATCAAGGAGCGGAGTTCGCGGGCGATTGCGGTCTAGCCCCCATCCCCCGGGCCCTTCCCCCATATCACTCCGCCATGACGCGCTGGACGGCCTCGACCACGCGTTGATGGCGCGCGCCGTTGCTGGCGATCAGGCCGGCATTGGGCAAAGTCTCGCCTTGGGAGAAATCTAGCGGACCGCCGTCCAAGTCGGTGATTGTGCCACCCGCGTTCTGCACCAGGGCGACACCGGCGACGTGGTCCCAGATCTTGTGGGCGTAGGCGCTGCCCTCGCGCGGCAGGCGCATGTAGAGGTCGGCATCGCCGCAAGCCACCAGGGCGTATTTCTCCATGCTGTCCAATTCGAGCAGCTTCACATTGCCCAGCCCGGCGTAGTCGCGCGCGCGCCCCATGCGGGATTTGCTGGCGTGATAGCGCTCGTAACTTTGCACGGCGACGTAGTCTTCGACTTTGTGGCGCTGCGAGACGGCTACCCTGTGCCCATCACCGGCGGCTAGGGGCGCGCAAAAGGTCGCGCCATCGCCCGTGTAGAAGAGGGCGCCGGCGCCAGCCTTGTAGCCGGGCGCGGCCACGATGCCTTCGCTCACCTGCCCTGCTCGCAGCAGCCCAACGGCGACGACGTAGTGGCGGCGCGCCAGGAAACCCTTGGTGCCGTCGATGGGGTCAATGACCCAAGTGCGGGCGGCTGTACGATCGACGCCGAAATCGAGCCAGGCGACCAGCTCCGCTTCGCTGACCGGCTCGCCCAAGATCTGCGTCAGCAGCGACAGGACTTGCGTCCGCTGCTCCGGCGTGACCAGCTGCAGGAATTGCTCGCCCGACTCTTCGGCGACGACGGCATCGCGCGGGTAGTGCGCTTGCAGGGCGCGGCAGATGATGGCTTGCGAGCCATAGTCAGCGATGGTGACTGGCTCGGTCTGCGCGCCGCTGGATTTGGCGCTGGCGACCAGGTACTTCTCTTGCACGAGTTGGCAAAGCTGGGCGGCGTCGCGCGCGGCGGCGATTATCGCTTGCATTCGTAGTCCTCTGATTTGGGCGGGCGTCTCACGATGATAGTCCGACCGACGCGTTTGTCCAAGATTCACAATAAGTTAGATCTGCAGGGCTTGTCCGCTACTGTGACGACGGCGCCGGTCGCTCGTCAGTGGCGCGGTTACGACACCCTTACCACCGAGCATAAGGAGTGAAATCAAGGAGTGGTCTCATGCTAGATCTGAGACTGATTCGGCGAACTTGCGAACCATCACTAATTCGTCCAACCTCATATTAGCCGGGTATCCTCTCTGTGCCCTCACCATTATTCTGTGTACTCGGTGGCAAAAGCGTCGGCAATCCGCCAAGCGTGGCGCGGTGGGCGCGTGACTAAGCCAGGTGCCGCTTCACGACTGCCGGATCCAGCTCGATGCCCAGTCCCGGCCGGTCGGGCGGCGTGAGGGCGCCATTCTCCAGCTGGATCGGCTCGCGCAAGATCTGGCTGTGGAGCTCATTGGTGTTGAACTCCTGGATTAAGAAGTTGGGCGAGCAGGTATCGAGCTGGACGGCCGCGGCCATAGCGACCGGTCCGCAATACATGTGCGGCGCGATCATGGCGTAGTGCGCCTCGGCGATGCTGGCGACTTTCTTGGCTTCGAGGATGCCGCCGCACTGGCCCACGTCCACCTGGATGATCTGGGCCGCCTGTTTCCTCAGCAGCTCGGAGAACTCGTACTTGGTCACAAGCCGCTCGCCGGAAGCGATAGGGATGCTGGTCTGCGCGGCAACCCGCGCCATCTCGTCGACATTCTCGGGCGAAACCGGCTCTTCAAACCAGTAAGGGCTATACTGTTCCAGCTCGGCAGCCACGCGAATGGCGCCGGCGGTGCTGAATTGGCCGTGGGTGCCGATGGCCACCTCAAGCTCGTCGCCGACGGCGTCGCGGATGGCTTGGAATATCCTGCCAACGTGACGAATGAAGTTTAGCGAGTAATCCCTGGGCGCGGGAGTAATTGGCGTGAAGGGGTCGAATTTGCAGGCGGAGTTGCCCTCGCGAACCAGTTGCTCGGCGATGCGGCCGGCTTCGGCTGGATCCTCCCAGATGCCTTCGGTGGGCATATAAGCGTAGGCCCGCAGCCGGTCGTGAACGCGCCCGCCCAGCAAGTTGTAGATCGGCTGATCGAGCGCTTTGCCGACGATATCCCAGCAAGCCATTTCGATAGCGCTCAGCGCGGGTGTGCCATAAAGGCTGGGGTGGCGATAATCATGACGCGAACCGTAGACATTCTGCCACATCTTTTCGATGTCGAAGGGGCTGTTGCCGATGACAAACTCGTCGCAGATTTGGTGGATAAGGCGGATTTGCGACGAGAGGTCGAGGGCGTGGCCGGTCGGCCGTTCGCCCAGCCCGGTGATGCCTTCGTCAGTCTTAAGCTCAACAAAGAGCCAATACTGGCCCCCGCGATAAGGCTCAATATTACGTACCAGAATAGTTTCGACGCCGATTACTTTCATTGGTATTTGCGTCCTGTGATTATTGGCGATCAAGCGGTCAGTTATTATGCGTCACCTATTGTAGCGTCGTCCGGCAAGCGCGGCCCGTTTATGCTGCTTGCAAGCGTCGCGGGCGGACGCCTAAAGCCAATCCGCAAAGTCGAAGCGTTCATGATGCCAGCGCAGGCGCAGGTCGCAGCCGCGAAAAGCCTCTTGAATGGCCGCCTCTCCGATACGCCAGTCGCTTGACCAGGGCAGACGCTCGACGCCCCAGGCTGAAGCGCCCATCATGCTCGACCAATCGTGCGCGTCACTCCAGCGCCAGAGCAGACCGCCGGGACCCATCCCGCTGTGGATGGCGAATTGCAGGCTGAATTGGCGATCGCTGGGCAGCGCCGGGCCCTGCCAGCGATGCGGACTGCGATTGGCCTGCGGGCTGAGCAGCGCGGTCAATCGCTGATCGACGCCGCTGATGCCGAGCCAGAGCCAGGGCAGCGCGTCGCCTTCGGCCTGGGCGCAAAGCAGCGTCTGCGGCTGAGCGGTCGTTTCGGCCGTCAAACGCGCGCTGATCTCCCACGCGACAAGTGCTGCGGTCTTGACTTGTTGCAGGCAGTCGGCGGGCAAAGATCGCGCTGCGCTCGGACTGAAAGGCGCCCAACTTGCTGCCGGCGGCAACTGCCAGGGCCAGCTCAGCCACTCGCGCATGTCGCCACGGCGATCGAGGGTTTGGTAACGCAAGCCGCTGTCGTCCTCGTTATCATCCAAGGCCGCTTGCACAAAATGCAGGTACTCCTGCTCGGGCGGCATGCGGTGTGCAGTGCCGGCGCCGGCCGTGCAGACCTGCAATATGCCCGATTGAACTTGTACGTCAAAGGCCAGGATGTGACTGCAAAAGTAGGCCAGCACATCGTGGCGCAGCAATACATCCCAGAAGCGCCGGCCGTTTTCGCGCTCGATCACGCGCTGATAGTCGCCCGCGTAGCCGTTGACGGCCCAGACCGGATGATGCCCGAAGACCAGCTTATGGCGGGCATCGCGTTGCTGGCGCAAGACCTCATCCAGCCATTTTGTTTCGACCGTGCCCTCGCCGCCTGCCCCGACATCGAGCGTGTTGACGAAGACCAGCAGCAGATCGCCGCGCCGGACAAAGTAGGACAAGCCGGGCCCGTTCCGCGGCAGATGCGGCATGACTTCGCGAAAGACCTTTTCGCTCACGGAGTCGTAAACGGTGTGGTTGCCGCTGGTGTGATAGAGGGGAGTAAGGTCGCGATCCAGCCAGGCCATTTCGCGGTCGAAAAAGTGCTGCCACTGCCGGCGCAGTTGCTCGGCGTCTGTCGTCAGCCCCATGATTTCGTCGCCGAGAAAACAGATGAAGTCGGGCGGCGAAGCGAGGGCGCGGATGGCCGCGTTGACTTGTCGGAAGGTCGTTTCGTGCTTTGCGCCGGCTATGCCCGAGCAACTGTCGCCGTAGACCACGAAGTGGTGGCCTTTTTGGCCGGATTTCAGTATCGGAATGTTGCTCCGCAACAGCATAGACATGCTCCAAGCCTGCGAGATACCTGGCCTCATCTGCAGCAGTTGTGGGCGAGCCACCGGCTGGCCCGTACAACCTTAGGATAATTTTGGCGGCTTTTTCGCAGCTGCGATTCTCAAAACTTGCTTGGACCTATCAAAGTCGGCTGACTCAGTATAACAGCGGCGCAGCATTGCGGTCATATTGCAGTCTAGCGCGCGTTCAATCATGCGGCAATTTCGCCGCCCTTGCGCAACGCGGGCAAGTCGTGTACATTCCTTTGCCCTTGTGTCACGTCTGTCAGACTATTAGCAGGAGACTGAATTGGCTCAAAAGAGCGAGTTCTCAATTGATGGCTTGCGCGAGTACAACCGCAGCAGCGCAGTACGCTGGATCATCTCGCATTGCTTCGAACACAAGCTCTATTTCTTCGTGGGCTTGGTGGGCTTCGCCTTTACCTATACCGCCTTTTCGGGCGCGCGGGTGATGTTTGGCAAAGGCGCCGAAATAATCATCGAGGGCGGCGGCGCGGAGGCGGTCATCGGCGTCAGTCTGCTGGTCTTGCTCCTGTCGGTTTCGGACGGTCTGTTCTCGCTGATGGGATCGATGGCGATGGTCATTCTGTCGACGCGGGTCGAGCGCGATTCGCGGCACGAACTTTACGCCAGCCTCTTGGGCAAGAGCCAGACTTTCCACGATCAGCAGCGCGTCGGCGATATCATGGCGCGCGCCACAGACGATGTGCGGCAGTTGAACTTCGTGATCCATCCGGGCATCATGTTCATGTTTGATATGGTCTTGGGTTTCGCGGTGCCCATGATTTTCATCGCCAGCGTCAATCTTGAGCTATTGCTGGCGCCGATAGTTTTCGTCATCGTCTACATCATTGTGGTGCGGCGTTATATGCGGCGGCTGGAGCCGGTGATGATGCATCAGCGCATGCAATACGGCACGCTGAGCGCGCGCCTGGAGGAGACGATCAGCGGCATCGAGATCGTGAAGGTGGCGGCGCAGGAGGTGGAAGAGCGCAAGAAATTCCAGCGCAACGCCTGGAAGTTCCGCGATTTCTTCGTACAGCAGGGCAAGATTGAAGCGGCTTATCTGCCCCTGCTGATGTTCGGCATCGCTTTCGGCTTTTTCTTTCTGCACTGCTTGAATATGTACGGGCGCGGCATCCTCAGCATCGCCGACATCATCGCCGTCACCGGTTTGATGAGCGTGCTGCAGTTCCCGGTTTTCATCTCGCTATTCTCGATCAGCATGATTCAGCTGGGCTTGGCGGGCGCGCGCCGCATCCTTGAATTGATGGAGCAGCGCTCCGACATCGACGAGAATCTGGCCGGACATAGCGCGGCCGTTGACGGAAAGATTGAGTTCGACAAGGTGACTTTCAAATTCCATGGCATGACCGTGCTTGAGGATGTCTCGTTCACGGTAGAGCCGGGACAGACTGTAGCGATCGTGGGGCAGACCGGCTCGGGCAAATCGACGCTGACGCAGCTGGTCAGCCGCACCTACGATGTCGATGAGGGGAGCGTCTTGATCGATGGCGTCGATGTGCGCGACTGGAACCTGGATCGGCTGCGCTCGCAGATGGGCAAGATCGAGCAAGACATCTTTCTCTTCTCGCGCTCGGTGGCGGAAAACATCTCCTTCGGCGTGCAAGGCGCCACGCAAGAAGAGATCGAAGATGCGGCCAGGGAAGCGCAGGCGCATGACTTCATCATGTCCTTCAACGACGGCTATGCGAGCGAAATCGGCGAGCGCGGCGTGACCTTGTCCGGCGGGCAGCGGCAGCGCCTAGCCTTGGCGCGGGCTTTCCTGCGGCAGCCGCGGATACTGATACTTGATGACTCGACCAGCGCGATCGACAGCGCGACCGAGGACGAAATCCAAAAGGCGATGCGCCGGGCGCAAGAGGGACGCACGACCATTTTGATCACACATCGCGTGTCGCAGATTCGCTGGGCGGACCGCATAATCGTATTGGAGAACGGCCGGGCGATCGCCAACGGCACACACGAGGAATTGCTGCTTACTTCCGATCATTATCGGCGCATATTCGCGCGCTACGGCGTGGTGGAATCGCCCGTCGGGCAGCTGGCAGTAGGAGGAGGCGCGTAATGGGCTTCATCATGGACGGCTTGGAAGCCGAAGACTACGATCGTCAATACTCGGACTGGCAGTTGGTCAAACGCATTCTGGGCTATTTCAAGCCGCATTTGTGGAAGATGCTGGTTGTGGGCGCGGTGGTTTTTCTCAGCTCTCTGATGGATCTGATCCTGCCGGTGGTTGTATCACAAGCGCTGGACCAGCTGCAGTTCACGCCCGAGACTTTCGACCCGATCGGGACGGCCTTTATTCTGGGCCTGGCGGCGAGCGCGGGTTGGGTCGCCAATATGATTCGTCAATGGCTGTCGGCCGAGGCAGTGGGCGATGTCACCTTTGATTTGCGCGAGGACGCTTTCAACGCGGTGACCGAGCGCGACATGTCCTTCTACGATCAGTACTCGACCGGCAGAGTGGTCAGCCGCGTGCTGTCCGATACGCAGGCCTTTTCAGAAACGGTTCGCCTGAGCATCAACTTGATGAGCCGTCTGCTGCTGGTGTTGCTTCTGATCATCTACCTGTTCACGGTCAACGTGAATATGACCTGGGTGCTGATCGCCATCATGCCCTTTATCGTCTTCACGGCGCTAAAGTTTCGCACGGTGGCGCGGCGTACGGTGACCAATTCGCGCCGGCAGTTGGCGACGGTCAACGCGCATATTCAGGAGTCGATCAGCGGCATCGGCGTGGCCAAGGCTTTCCGCCGCGAGCAGATGATTTACGACGAATTCAAGACGGTGAATCAGGAGTCGTATGAGGTCGAGAAGATTAACGGCTACGTCTTCGGCAGCATCTTCCCGATTTTGGTCACCATTGCCGGCGTTGGCACAGCGGCGGTGGTCTGGTTCGGCATCAATATGGCGCAGCAGGGCATACTGACCGCTGGCGAGTGGTTCTTGTTCATCCAGGGCATGGGCATGATTTGGTTCCCGCTGACGAGCATCTCGTCTTTCTGGAGTCAGTTTCAGCTGGGTCTGGCGGCGGGGGAGCGCGTCTTCGCTTTGATCGATGCTGAAGCGCTAGTCAAGCAGAAGGCGGATGACCCGGTCGATTCGGTCCGCGGCGAGATTGAGTTCGTCAATATGGACTTCCACTACAACGAAGGCGAGCAGGTGCTCAAGGACTTCAGCTTGCGCGTCCATCCGGGCGAGACGCTGGCGCTGGTCGGGCATACCGGTTCGGGCAAGTCCAGCATCGCCAAGCTGATCAGCCGCTTCTACGAATATCAGAGCGGCGACCTGCTGATTGACGGCATCGACATCCGCTATTTCAATCTCTCGAGTTACCGTACGCAGCTCGGCGTCGTCACCCAGACGCCCTTTCTCTTCGATGGCACGGTGATGGACAACATCCGCTACGGCAAGCCGGAAGCGAGCGATGAAGAAGTGGTCGCGGTGGCGCATAAGGTGGGGCGCGGCGACTGGCTGGTCAGCTTGCAGGAGGGGCTGCAGACTCAAGTCGGCGAGCGCGGCAACAACTTGTCGATGGGGCAGCGGCAATTGGTGGCGATCGCGCGTGTGCTGCTGCAAGACCCGGCCATCTTCATCCTGGACGAGGCGACGGCCAGCGTCGATCCGCTGACCGAGACGCTGATTCAGGAGGGGCTGGATACGCTGCTGGGCGACCGAACGTCGATCGTGATCGCGCATCGGCTGTCGACGATACAGCACGCCGACCGCATCATCGTGCTTGAGCAGGGCGAGATCATCGAGTCGGGCACGCACGATTCGCTGATGGCGTCCGGCGGACACTACGCCACGCTCTACGATTCGTACTTTCGGCATCAGAGTTTGGAGTATATTGAGCGGATGGCGGGGTAGCTCCGCGTTGATTGCATTTGCAATATCCAGCGTGTACACTTTGATTGAATGATATGCACACTGTAGTCGAAACACAGGAATTCGTCAGTCAGTCCAAGAAGCTCCGAATGACAGATGAGGAGATTGACTTCATAAGGATTTTTGTAGGGTTGAATCCTAGCGCGGGCAATGTTGTCCCAGGTACAGGCGGCGCACGTAAAATCAGATTCCCGCTTCGAGGATACGGAAAAAGCGGTGGATTTAGAGTTATCACCTTTTATAGCGGCATCGACATTCCGATCTTTTTAATTGATGTTTATAGCAAACGCGAAAAAGAGAACATAAGCCCGGCGAGGAAAAATTCTATCAGGAGTTCAGTGGTGAGAATCCTTAAGGGCTACGGGAGGTCAACAAAATGAGCGAATTCGGCGAAAGACTCGACAAAAGCTTTCAGCAGGCCGCGGAAATCGCCGCGGGCATAGCCAAGCCCGGCACCTATCGCATCACAACCTACGATGACGATGGCAATGCCACCGTCGTAGCCGATCTCAGCGAGGAATTTCTGGCGCAGATTGACGCCGAAATCGCCGCTGAGCGTGAAGCCGAAAAGGAAAAGCTGCAAGAGGAATCGCCTGCCACAGCGCAATCCGGTTAGCGGCGCGTTACAATTGTGCTGGCAGCTTGTTCCCCCAGGTCGAGGTTGGGAGTTAAGACAGATGAGCGAGATTTTGACGCCGGGCATCACGAGAACCGCGGGCGTGCGGGGCGGCCGGCCTTGCGTTGAAGGGACGGGCATCCGCGTCACTGATATTGTCATCGCTGAACGTTACGGTGAATGCGCTCGCGATGAAATATCAGATGAATTTGGCATATCTTGCGAGCAAGTCGCCGCCGCATTCGCTTACTACAAGAGCAATACAGCCTATATTGACGCGGATATCCAACGCCAATTTGATAACTTCGACAGGTTGGCGAAGGCTGGCTATGGACGACCAGAAACTAAGATTCTATCTTGATGAGCAGATGCCGGTTGTTATCGCAGAAGAGTTACGACGCCGAAACATTGAAGCTACCACAGTAAAGGACTTGGAATTGCGGGGCAAGTCGGATGACAGCCACCTTGCGTGCGCAGCGACTATGGGTTGGGTCCTCTGCACAATGGACGACGACTATGTCGAACTAGCAAAATCCGGTGTTCAACACACAGGTATTGTCATCGGAGTGCGAAAGGATCGCAAAGCCATCGGAACTTGGGTACGCTTTCTGATCTGGATGCACGAAACATATAGTCAAGACGATATGCGGAATCGTGTAGAATATCTCAGACTTGTATAGGCAGCTTCTCCCAGAGGAGTCCCGATCCGCAAACTTTCCATATCAATGCAGAAAGACAGACGATGCCAATCCATACCCTCACAGACAGCAACTTCAGCGCCTACATCGGCGACTCCGCCGCGCTTGTTCTCATATCCGATGGCAACGACAAGCTGCGCAGCGACTTCAAGACGGCTTTCGACAAGGCGGCCGATGAAGAGGGTGGCATCGTCTTCGGTCGGGTGGATCCGTCGGTCTATACTCGATTGGGCGAGCGCTTCGACTATCAGCACAAATCGCTGCTGATCGGCATGTATCGGGGAGAAGTCTTGTGGCGGCGTTCGCGGCCCTGGGCCAGCGATCTGCCGGATTATATCGGTCAACTGCAAGACGCCATCGCCGCTGATTTGCCGCCGGAAGCGCGCGAAGCGGAAGCCGAAGAAGAGGAGACCGCTATCGTGCTCGACAAGCCGCTGGACATCACCGACGCCACCTTCGAACAGGATGCCATCCTGGCTTCGCATGATTTGCCGGTGCTGGTGGACTTCTGGGCCGAGTGGTGCGGGCCCTGCCGCCAGGTGAGCCCGATTCTGGAGAAGCTGGCGGGAGAATTCGCCGGGCAGATCCGCGTGGTCAAGGTTGATACCGATGCCAACCCCGGCTTAAGCCAGGCCTTTCAGATTCGCAGCATTCCCACCATTGCCGTCTTCAAACAGGGCAAGCTGATCTTCATGCAGCCGGGCGCGCTGCCGGAGCCGTCGTTCCGCGAATTGATCAAGCAGGCGATTGAGCTGGAGATCCCGGCGGACGAGGCGGCTGCCAGCGCTTGATGGCGCCGCTACGGACGCGGACGCTACAAATTCCAGTACAGCATCCTTTTACCAATCTACGTATCATTCGGGACAGGCAACAGTTGTTCGCCGCTGCGCATGTCGATCACAATGGTCGATACTGTTGCGTCAAAAACATCCTGGTAGACGTACTTTCTGACCAGCAGTTTCGTTCCCGCTGGATGGAGCGCCAACGCCTGGTATCTGATGGAATTGTCCTCCAAATGGCTGAGATCCACGAGCGGCTCCGGATACACAGCCGGCAAATAGGCGGGATCCAGAACGATGTCGCGCGCTTCGTCCGAGCGGCCGTCTGCAAGATCGTAGGCGAATACATCGTCCAGCCATAGCGATTCTTCATCTATGACGACCTTTTCAACGGTATGTACATGAATCTGGCTGGAAGATTCGTTCAGGACGACACGGCTGCCGTGACCGTCATAAGGGTAGGCGTGAACAAGGTTCATCACGCGCGTATTGGTCGTCGGCGATGTCATATCAATGTCCCAAATGCCTATCTGATACTCGCAGCGCCGGTCGATACATTGCGGACCCGCCTCAGGATGGGCGCCCTCAATTAGCGCCATATTGTTCTGCTCGACGATAATGATTCGATTACGGCTTTCATCAAACAGCAGGGTATGGAGAAAGTCGAATTCGCGCTCCACCCGCAGGATTTTGCGCCCAAAGCGTGGGGAGTGTCGGCCTAGGTCCCATACGTCGACCTTGCCGTCGCGATGCAATGCAAACAGGTCATCAACGCTGTACCAGCTATCACCGCGCGCGTTCCGCGATACCTTCAATTCCCAGAGTGTATCGCCGAAGGAATCCGCCTTCGGATCGGTATCAATCACCCGATAGTAACTGTAGCAGCTTGAGCAGCGTATTTGCCAGTCGTGCAGGATGAACAGCGCTTGCCTTTGATCCTCGCTCCAGTACGCGTACGGGTCAGCGGTCAGGACGCCAAAATCAATTGCCGCTATCTCCTGGCCCAGCGTTTCCGAGCCGAATTCGATATCCATATAGGCCAGCCGATGGTCGGTCCAATAAGCCACTAGACTCCCGTCGCCTAGAATTTGATGTGTATCCGTCCCGCGCCAGTGCGAACCGCCTACGGCAGCGACATAACTATAAAGCAAGTCTCCAGTTTCGGCGGACCAAAGCTGCCGGCGTACGTGGCCGTCTTTGTTGCGGGTGTGGATCACCGTCGTTATCGTCTCCTCGTCATGCGACCAGTACACCTCGGAGATGAAGGCATCGGGAAAGGCTAAAATTCCCTGCGCCATGCCATGAGTCAGAACCATAAGGCGCAGGCCATCGCTCTCGCGCCAGATATCCACAAACACATCGTAGCCGTGCGTGCGCCAGGTGGCGAATTGTGTGCCATCGGGCTTCCAAACTGCGCTCAGAAAGACGTTGCGGTGGGCATGGTAATAGGTGTCTAGCGCCTGCGTTGCCACGCAGTTGAGCAAGATTAACAGTATCACCAGCCAGCGTCGCGTTATCGTCATCGTAATCTTAGCCAATCTCGCTACCGGTCAGCAGCGCCAGACTGTGCTTATCATGCGGCGGACTGAACATATTGGGCGGGTGGCGGTCGCGGCCGTCGAGCTCGCCGATGTAGGTCTGCGTGGTTTGCAGGCTGGTATGGCCCAGGTTCTGGCGGATGCGCTCCAAGTCCATGCCGAAGTCGTAGGCGTTGCGGGCGTAGGTGCGGCGCAGATCGTGCGGCTTCACTAAGCAGAGCGCGCCGTCGATGCTGATGGGGTAGGCATTCATGATGTCGTTGACGGTCCAGGCGCCGATGCCGGTCGCGCGCACGGTCTTGCCGCCACGCCGGATGCCGCGGAAGACGTGCCCGGCTTTAATGTCGGCTTCGCGCAGCCAGGCGTCGACGTACATCAAGCACCAGTCGAGCGGGCCGTAGGGGATGAGCCGCTGTTTGCCGCCCTTGCCCTCGCGCACGCGCAGCGACAATTCGCCGCCGAGCTGCTGGCGCAGGTCCTTCACTTGCAGCGCTGCTGCCTCGGCCGCGCGGATGCCGCTGCAGACCATCAGGGTCATCAGCGCTGTATCGCGCAGACCACGCAGGGTGGAAATGCCGGGCGCTTGTACTAGCGCGCTCACTTGATAAGGCTTGAGGCGCAGGTGCTCGCTGTCGGCGATGTCCTGTTTGTCGACCAGCTTGACGGGCGCGGTGGCCGGATGCACATCGTTTGATATGCGCACAAAGAACTCATTGACTACGGCCAGCTGCTCGGATTCACTGTCTTCGGGGTTGGTCAATTCAAACAGTCGATCGCGCACGTCGTTGCTGCGCGTGAGCAGGGCGTTATAGCGGCTGCGGATGGTGGCCAAATGAGCCAGCACCGTCGCCTCGGAAAGCGTGGCGGGTTTGCGCTTGCCGCGTTTATCGACGCGCGAGCGTTCGTATAGCAGGTAATCGCGATAAGCCCTTAAGTCCGGCTGATACCAGGTGAGCTGGTTTGCGGACAGCCAATCGATGTAAAAACTCAGGCGCGAGCGCAGATCTTTATTGGGCTGCGCGGGCATGAGGACGGCGTAGTTTTCGCGCCATAGCCTGGACTGTTGGGTATCTGTCGCTTCCATGCTGCCGATTATAGTATGAATGCTCGCTCAGCGTTTGGCGGGGATACTACGCCTAGCGGGCGATGTCGGTTACACTCTTGTCGCAATCGTCTCTCATGCGCCCAAAACCGGAAGCAGCAGCCTTGTCCCAGCGCAAACGCAGCGCCACGATTATTATCGCCTTCATTCTTCTGATTCTGCTCACGTTTCACGCGGCGCAGTCGATCAGGCAAATGCAGATTGCCGAAATCGAAGCGGAAGTCAGCGCCATACGTGGGCTGGAGCGCCTGCAAGAAACAACCTTGACCTTCCGTACGCGCGCACAAATCCAAGCCGACAGCGACGCATCCGCCGAAGAATCGAACTCGCCCGATGACGACCTGGAGCGTCTCGTCGCCTTTTACCGCGCGCTGGATCTGGCGCCGCCGGGTCTGGATTTGGCGGCAGCCTTTCGGGAATTTTACACCGCGAATGTCGTTGGTTACTTCAAATTTGCAGAAAACGAGATAACCATCTTGCGCAAGCCTGGGACGCAGTACGCCCCGCTGACATTCTTCGAGCGTCTCACCTATGCCCACGAATTCATGCACGTCCTCCAGCACCAGCATTATGACCTGAAGCAGCTTTGGGAGCGCGTCGGGGCCAGCGAGAATTTCGATCTGGCTCTGGCGACCGACGCGCTCATTGAAGGGGATGCGGATGCGGTTGAGTGGGAGGTGCTGGATCGGCAGTGGATACGCATAAGCGACCGCCAGCTCGATTACATGATACGGCAGGCGGAGCAAGTCATGCCCGTGCCGAACCCGTCGACGCATGTGCCTGCGGCGATACAAGCGGCGCTTAGATTCCCCTATGAACAAGGCAAAGCATTTGTGGACAGTTTGGTCGAGAATGCCGGCTGGGAAAGTCTTCATCAGGCCTTCACCAGCGACCCGCCGCAAAGCACCGAGCAGATCTATCATCCGGAACGCTATTTGGCGGCTGACGAACCCATCGCGATTAGTCTGCCGGACTTCAGCGAAATCATCGGCGACGGCCCGCGCCAAGTTTATGACAGCGCCGTCGGTGAATTCTATTTGCGCCAGCATCTCATGACCAACCTGAGCCGGTCAAGAGCAGCCAGAGCAGCGACGGGCTGGGGCGGGGATCGGCTGCGAATCTATACAGACAGCGCGACCGGCGAACTGATTTGGCTCTGGCATCTAGCCTGGGACAGCGCCGGGGAAGCAGTCGAATTCGCTGAGGAGTATCGCCGATTCCTCAATAGGCGCTCGGCGCGGGCAGAAGCAGACGGGCGCTGCTGGAGCCGAGAGACCACCCATTGCTTCAGACAGATTAGCGAAAGCGAAACGCGCATCAGTATGGCGGCGGATCGGGAGACGGCGCTGGCATTGTTACAATTGGATGGTTGAGGCGCATCTCGGGAGCGGAGCGGGCGACTCATAGAGCGCATCTATATTTTGTCTTTCCGACCCCGACCAGTCTTTCGCCTGGAGCGTCAACAATTCCTGTCTCACGATATTGAATCTTTTGCCGCTATAATGGCTGCCACTGTCGGCAACTGACCTGAAAGAAGCCACCATGAGCGAAGCGGCGCCCGCAGCAATCAGCTTGGAGCAATTCGGCGAGATCGCCCGCAGCATTGAAGCGGAAATCGGCAAGGTCATTGTCGGGCAAGAAGAGGTGGTGCGCAGCGTCATCATCTGCGTTTTGGCGGGCGGGCACGCGCTGCTGGAAGGCGTCCCCGGCTTGGGCAAAACCATGCTGATTCGCACGCTGGGCGATGTGCTCGATCTGCAATTTTCGCGCATTCAGTTCACACCCGATCTTATGCCGGCTGATATCGTCGGCACGGACATCCTGGAGGAATCCGAGGACGGCCGGCGGCAATTCCGCTTCCAGGCCGGGCCGATTTTCGCCAATTTAATCTTGGCGGACGAGATCAACCGCGCCACACCGAAGACGCAATCGGCCATGCTGGAAGCGATGCAGGAAAAGACGGTCACGGTCGCCGGACATGGTTACCAGCTGGAGGCGCCCTTTTTTGTCCTGGCGACGCAGAATCCGCTGGAGATGGAAGGCACCTATCCGCTGCCCGAGGCGCAGTTGGATCGTTTCTTGTTCAAAGTGAATGTCGCCTTCCCTGATGTGAAGGACCTGGTGCAGATTATGGAACGCACCACCGGGCTGGAGCAGCCGCGCGCGCAGAAAGTAGCGGATGGCGCGCAAGTGATCGCTATGGGCCAGTTGGCGCTAAGCACGCCCATACCCAGCCATGTCAGCGAGTACGTGGCGCATATTGTAGTTGCCACGCATCCAGAAAGCGACGAGGCCACGCCGATGCTGCGTCAGTATGCCCGCTATGGCGCCAGCCCGCGCGGGGCGCAAGCGCTGATCATCGGGGCCAAGATCAACGCGCTGCTTGAAGGGCGCAGCAATGTCTCCTTTGACGATGTCACGGCGGTCGCGCCGGCTGCCCTGCGCCACCGCATTCTGCTCAATTTCGAAGGCCAGGCGGAAGGGCTGAGCACTGATGACCTAATCGCTGATGTGCTCAAGTCCGTGCCCAAGCTCTCGGCTTAAGCCATGCCTAAGCTCGCCATTCAAGAAGCGCTGCTGCCCGGCGCCACGGTGATGCATAAATTTGCGACGGCGGCCGAGCTGGGTTTCAGCGCGGTCGAATTCCCGGCGGAGGATCTAGACGAACGCCTGCCGGAAGTCTACGACGCGCTGCAAGCGCATGGTTTGGTGGCCAGCGGCGTCAATATGGGCACAGCCAGCGGCTGGCTGGCCGCTGATCGGGCTACGCGCGCTGAATCAGCCGATAGTCTGCGCCGCGCCTTGACCTGCGCGCTCGACCTGGAAGCGGAATACGTAACATTCGTGCCGCACTACGGCGAGAGCGATCTGCCTGACTTGACGCCATTTGCCTCGCCGATGGAATTGCAGAAGGAGTTGCTCATTTGGCTGCTGCGCGGCATCTCCGATTTGGCGGATGCGATGGACGCCAAGCTGGCGCTGCTGCCGGTCAACAGCCGCGAGACGAGCTTCGTGACTTGCCTGGACGACGCCGCCTACTTTCGCAGCCAGGTGGAAGACCATCCCAATATCACCATCGCCGCCAATACCCGCTGCCTGGCGCTGGAAGAGCAAGATGTCGCATCAAGCCTGGAGGCGCACAGCCGGGCGCTAAGTGCAGTCTATCTGATCGACGACAATCGGCGCCTGCCTGGCCAGGGCGCGCTGCCCTTCGCCAATCTGGCAAGCGCGCTGCCTTCGACAGATTTTGCCGGCTGGCTGGTCCTCGCTGGCGAGAGCGGCGGCGTCGCGGAAGTGTCAGGATGCCTGGAACACCTGCGCCGGTGTAAAGTCATTTAGTAAAAGACTCTATTACAGAAACAGCCTGCCGATTGAATTCAGGCAGGCTGTAGAAAACTACAATGTGTGAAAGAGATTACAAGTTTGCAATCTCTGTTACGTGCAATCAGTTGACCGCGTCAGACAGACCGGCGCCGGGCTTGAACTTGACGACATTCTTCGCCGCAATTTGAATCTCCTCGCCGGTACGAGGATTGCGTCCGGTGCGCGCGTTGCGTTGGTCGACCGACCATGAGCCGAAGCCAACCAGTGAAATCCGATCGCCGTTGGCAAGCGCGCCCGATACGGAGGACACGAATGCGTCCAGCGCTTTGCCAGCGTCGGTTTTGCTGAGCCCAGACCCGTCTGCGATTGCACTAATCAATTCTGCTTTGTTCATGACAATTGCTCCTTTAATGTCAATGCTCGGCTAAGTAGTATAGCACTTTTCAGTCCTTGCAAAGGCTGAATTACAGTAATCTAGCGGTCTATACCACAATATAACAGTTCTCTCACGGGGCTCTGGAGTTCGCCACGGCTAATCGAGCTCATCGGGCCCGGTTCTGGCGCGCCGCATGAACTGATCAACCTCGTCACGCGTGGGTAGAGCGCTGCGCCCGCCCATGGCGCGGCAGTTCAGGGAGCCGACAGCGGAAGCGAATTGCGCCATACGCGGCACGTCCCAACCCTGGAGCAGCGCGTACATAAAGGCGCCGTGGTAGGCATCGCCGGCCCCGGTCGTATCCACTACATTTACAGGATAAGCCGGGAACCGGCGCAGGCCTTGATCCCAGCAGACTACCGCGCCGCGCTCGCCCAGGGTCACGACGGCGATCTCCGCCCCTTCCTCAAATAGCCGCTGCGCGACCTCCGCCGGCGGCACGTCGGGAAGCCAGGCTTTGGCCCACTGTTCCGGCACGATCGGCACATCCACCAGGTCAAGCAGAGGTTTGATCTCGGCATAGGGACGGGCCGGATCGAGAACTACTTTGATATCCGATTCCCGCGCCCAAGCCGCCAACTGCAGCGTGGCTGGTGTAATATTATCGACGAACAAGACGCGCGCGCCTTCAAGATCATCCCGCTTGATCTCCGCCGGGCTGATTGCAGCGCCTGTCGGCGGGCGCGTGATAATGCTGCGGTCGCCCGATTGCTCGTTCACCAGAATCAGCGATACGTGCGACTCGCTGCCCGCTTCTTCCAGCAGAAGCGAGACATCGACGCCTTCGCGTTGCAGGTCGGCGAGGATGTACTCCCCGAGAGCGTCATCGCCGATGCGCGAGATGATCTTGGTCGCAGCGCCGAGGCGGGCGGCGGCGACCAGGCTGCAAGATGCCAGCCCGCCCGGCTGCCGCATATAATTCAGCGCCTGCATATTCTCGTTGCGATGCGGCATGCGCGGCACGGTGACCAGATGATCGACCGTGCAGACACCGATGCCGACTATGTCGGGGGTGGGGGTCATCGATCCACTTTCATCATGCTGAAACGCTCGCTGCGTTTGTAACGTAATTGCCGTCATCCCGCAATCTGGGGCGGTCGACCCGGCAGGTCAGCTGCATCAAATTATTTTTAACACAGAGAGCGCAGAGGGCACAGAGTTCGTAGGAGTATAGACGACTATTCTACTAAATCTGCGGCCTGGGACAGGCAACAGTCACTAGCGAAACGCGAACCAAAAATCACAGTTCAAATGAGACAGGAACACATATTCTTTGTTTTTCTCTGTGTTCTCTGCGCTCTCTGTAGTTGATTTTCAGTTTAGATTCCCACGTTTTCAGCCGCTATCATTTTGATGCAATTGCCCTGGTTGACCCGGTCACTTATCAAACTTGGCCTTAGTCAAGCTGAAACTGCTTCGCTACAATAGCGCGAATTGACTAGCACACAGGAGGCATCCGCTATGGAAAGCCGCGCTGATTATATTGAAGCTTATCGCAAGCTGCCCGCCCAGCTGCGCGAAAAAGTGCGGGGACTGTCGGTCGAGCAGTTGACCACCGCCTACAACGCGCCGGAATGGACCATTGCGCAGAACATCCACCATCTGGCCGATACACATATCGTCTGCATCCGCCGCTTCAAGCTGATCCTGACCAGCCCCAGCTTCCAGTTCACCGCTTATGACGTGAACGCCATCGCCGAAATGCCCGATGCCAAAGACGCTGATATTGAATACTCTCTGAAGATCCTCGAGGGTTTGCACGCGCGCTGGGCGATTCTGCTGGAGAATATGAGCGACGCCGAATGGGGCAAGATCGGCAAAGGGGCCAGCCCGGATCGGCCCGATTACAGCCTTGAAGAGCTGGCGCGCGTTTACGCCCAGCACGGCATCAATCACTTGGGACAGATTCAAGACGTGCTGGACAAAATGCCGGCGTGAGCTCGGCCGGCTTCACAGTAGCGGCGGCGCCCCAATTTAACTTTCGCGCCACTGTGCTCAGCCACGGCTGGTTGATGCTGCCGCCCTTCCGCTGGGACGCGGACAGCGAGACGCTCTCTTACCTGCTGCAAACGGGGTGCGGCGATATTCAGCGCCTGCAAATGAGCGAAGCGCGCAATGGTGTAAGGGTGGATCTGCCCGATTGTGTGCAGCTTGGCTCGGCGCTGCATGCAGAGTTGACGGCCGCCGTCAAGCGCATATTCAGCCTCGATTGGGACTTGAGCGCCTTCTACGGGGCGATGCGAGCGCATGAGGGCTACGAGTGGCTGGAGGCGGAGCGGCGGGGGCGCATCCTGGTTTGCCCCAGCTTGTGGGAGGACCTGGCCAAGGTGCTGCTGACTACCAATTGCAGTTGGTCGCAGACGATCAACATGACGAGCCAGTTGTGTCAGCTGGGTGCGCCGCATCCCGCCATTCCTGGCTGGCGCGCTTTTCCGGCGCCGCAGCGCATCGCGGACCTAAGTCTGGACGATCTGTCTGAAGCCCTGCGCGCCGGCTATCGCACCGCTTACCTGCATGAGCTGGCGCAGCGGATTTCCAAGGGAGACGTCGATCTGGGGCGCTGGCTTGCCTTTGACAGCAACGCGCTATTCGAATCTGCCAAGTCCTTGAAGGGCTTTGGCGATTACGCCGCCGGCACGGTCGCGCGCATGCTCGGTCACTTCGACCGCATCGCCATCGACACGGCTTGCCACGCCATGTACGCCGCGCGCCACAACCTGGGCGTCAAAGGCAGCGAGGCGGACATCAAAGCGCATTACGCTCAATTTGGCAGGTGGCAGGGCCTGGTGATGTGGATGGATATCATGCGCCACAATTCCAGCTGAGACCGTGTCATTTAGCTTTCGGCGATGAAGGCGGCCGCGTCTGCTTTGAGCTTGGCCAGAGACGGCTCGTGCAGGTACATCATGTGGCCGGCGTCGTATTCGGCGATGGTGACATTGTCGCGCAGCGCCCGGTCCAGGCCCATGTGCGCCAGTGAATAGTAGGCGGCCTGGAATGGCGTCGCCAGGTCGTAATAGCCCTGCGCCACCAGCACGCGCATAAAGGGATTCTTGGCGAAAGCGGCGCGCAATCCCTCGCTGGTATCGGGGAATTGACCGCCCTGGTACTTCCAGTTCTCGTTGACCTTGAAGCTGAGGATTTCGTAGTTCAGGTCGGATTCGTAGCCCAGCTGCTGGCGGATGTACTGATTGTAGACCGCGGTGTAGGGCGCGACGATGGCGTTCATCGACGGGTCGAAGTCGAAAGTTGTGCCCTCGGCGGAGGCCATGATGCCGATGAAACGGGAATCAAGCCGGCCAACTGCTCGCTTGTCATCGCGCAGCAACTCCTTGCAGAAGCTCATGATATTGATGCGCAGGTCGGCGCCCAGGATGAAGCGCTGCGACAAGCCGGTATAGCGCGAGAGGCGCTCGGCGATGGCTTGGCTCTCGCCCTCCGTCAGCCGATCGCCCTTGCCCAGCGCCACCGTATACTCCGCTTCGGCCCAGTCGGCGACTTCGCGCAGCAATTCGCGCAGCTCGCGGGCTTGCAGCTCATCCGCCAGCTGGCCGTGGTAGTAGGCCGTGGCGCAGAAGCTGGGCAGATAGAGCGCATAGGGCAAGTCGTTGGCTTTGGTGAAGCGCAGCGTTTGGAAGTTCATCACCGTCGATATCAGCACGACGCCGTTGAAGGCGATGCCGCGGTCGATCAAGTGGCCGGCCAGCCCGGCGGCGCGAGTGGTGCCATAACTCTCGCCGGCCAGATAGAGCGGCGAGGTCCAGCGCTGGTTGCGCGAGAGAAAGAGGCGGATGAATTCGCCGACGGATTCCAGATCGGTTTCCAGCCCCCAGTACTTTTCGTTGTCGGCCGGGTCGGTCGCGCGCGAATAGCCGGTGCCGACCGGGTCGATGAAAACCAGATCGCCCAGGTCAAGCCAGGTGTGGGCGTTGTCGATGAGCTTGTAGGGTGGCGGCGGCATGAAGCCCTCAGCGCCCATGTCGACGCGTTTGGGTCCCAGCGCGCCCATGTGCAGCCAGATGGAGGCCGAGCCCGGCCCGCCGTTGAAAACGAAGATCAGCGGACGCGAGTCGAGGTCGGCGTCCGTGTCGAGGGTGTAGGCGGTGTAGAAGATCTGGACGACGATTTTGTCTTTCTCGTCTTTGAGCGGCATCTTGCCGACGGTGGCGGTGTACGAGAGGATCGCGTCGGCGAGCTCGAGATTGTGGGCCGTGACGATCGGCGCTTCTTCGCTGATTTCGCTTTTCTCAATGGCGCTTTTGTCGGACTCGTCAGTCATTTTGCTCTCCATACTTGGCCAGGATTAAGCGCTTCAAGTCGATTATTAGCGCTGGCAATCTTTCTGTGATGACTTGCCAAAGCACATCATATTTTATCCGGAAATAGGCGTGAACTAGATTGTTGCGCATGTCAACGATCTTTTGCCATTCAATCTGAGGCGCCAGCGCCCTCGTTTCGGGGCTGACATGGCGCGCCGCTTCGCCAATAATTTCAACCGCTTTCACTAAAGCCAGTTGCAGCACCTTGTTTTGCTCAATATCGCCGCGTGTATACTCGCCAGCGATGCGTACCGCGTCTTCAGCTGACTCCAGCATATGAAGCAGACGCGCTCGGTCTTTTTCCGGTTTTTCTGGCACGGGCCTTCTCCTCCTGGTGGGGATGCCTTCAACATCATATAGCGGCTCGGCGTGGTCCACGATCTCCTGTCGGAAATAGGGGCTCAGCTCCTGAGGCGTGCGCAGGTCCACGGTACGCCCAATCATGTCGCTGAAGTCGGTTTGCTGCTCCACGATGTCAAAGTAACTGACCTTAGCCTCTGGCGCATATTCCACCAGCAAATCAATGTCGCTCTCAGGTTTGAGATCGTCACGCAGGGCGGAGCCAAAGAGGGAAAGACGCTTTATGGGGCGCTGATTGCAATAAGCGCGGATAGCTTCAAGCGGCAGTTGTAACCTTTTAAGCTCGTTCATCGACTTCCTCCGCCGATGCTTGCGAACGGGCAAACAGTATACCATAATCGCGCCAATCAGTGGATATAGCGCTATGCCGCCACGCCAGTACCGCACACAAGCCATCATCCTCAGCCGCCGCGATTTCGGCGAATCGGACCGGCTGCTGACCCTGTACACGCCGCTGCGGGGCAAAGTCCGCGCTATCGCCAAAGGCGCCCGCAAACCCAGCGCCAAAATCAGCGGGCACGTCGAGCTCTTCGCGCGCAGCGACTGTCTCATCCACCGCGGCCGCAACCTCGACATCCTCACGCAGGCTGAACTGATCGATGCCTATCTCGGTATGCGCGAAGACTTGGGCCGGGGCGCTTACGCCAGCTATGTCGCCGAGCTGCTGGACCGCTTCACGGCCGACGAAGAAGATGACAGCGGCGATGTCTTTCTGCTGCTGCATCAGACCTTGTCGCGCATCGCGGATAGCGACGATCCGCGCTTGGCGGCGCGTTATTTTGAGCTGCGGCTGCTGGATCTGGCGGGCTTCCGGCCGGAGCTGCAAGAGTGCGTGGTGGCGCGCAGCGATTTGCTGCCGGAGGCGCAATTTTTCAGCTGCGAAGAGGGCGGCGTGGTCAGCCGAGCCGCCGCGCCACAAGTAGCGTCTCGGCTGGCCGAGATCGACTTTGATACATTGAAATTGCTGCGACATCTGCAGCGCAGCAGCGAGTCTTACGCCGGGGTAAGCAGCCTGCGGATTACGCCGGATCAGCATCAAGGGGCGGAGCGGATCATGCTAGGGTACATGGCCCACTTGCTGGAGCGCAAATTGGAGAGCGTCGATTTCATCCAGCGGCTGCGGCGTCAGATGCGCTCGCCATGATTTCGCGGTAAACGGCGACGGTCGCCTCGGCAATGCGATCGTGGGTGAAATGCGCCAGAAAACGCGCCCGGCCCTGCTTGCTCAGCTCGCTGCTTAAGACCGGCTGATCTCGCAGGCTGCGCAGCGCGCGGGATAGCGCTTCGACATCGCCTTCGGGAACGATTCGCCCAGCTTCGCCGATGACGCCGGGGATGGCGCCGCTATCGCTGCCGATGACCGGAACGCCGCTAGCCATCGCCTCCACCAGCACGCGACCAAATTGCTCCTTCCAATTCGGGCGCGTCAACGAGGGCAGGACCAACGCATCAATCTTGTGGTACTCCGCGGGCAAGTCAGCGGAAGGCAGTTGGCCGGCAAAGGTCACCCGGTCGTCCACTTCCAGCGCATTTGCCTGCGCCAACATCGCCTCGCGCGCTGCGCCGCCGCCGACCATCCGCAAGCGCCATTCGCCCTCCAACCCTGCCGCGGCCCGCAGCAGGATGTCGATGCCTTTTTCCGGCACCATGCGACCGATATAACCGATGGTGAAGGGACGCTGGGGCCGGGTTGGCGCGGGAGCAAAGAGCGTCTCCGATGTGCCAAATTGCGGAATGGTCTTCAGCCGTCCCCGATAGCCTTTGCGGCGCAGGACAGCGGCGGCGGCGTCTGTGCCAGCGATGGCGTAGTCGGCCTGCCGCATCACCCAGCGCTCGCCCCAGCTGAAGGGCGGCGGATAGCGGCGAGCGATATTCTGCCAGGTGAAAAACAGGCTTCTGGCGCCGGCGCGGCGAGCCAGCCGTAAAGCCTGCCAGGTTGCCAGGTTGTAGGGTTCTTCGTCAATATGTACGATTTGCGGTCGCAAGTCGGAAATTTCTCGCGCCAGGGTCGGGTAATGGTGCAGGTGATAATTGCCGTTCAAGCGGATGGGGATGGGGCGCAGGCTGTAACCAGCTGTGAAGCTGCGCTCCAGTTGCTGGTTGCCGCGTTCGTCGCTCCAGACGGGCGGAACCAGTACGGTTAGATCGACTCCGCGCTTGGCGATGGCTTCCAGCTTCGGCTGATAAATGCCGACGATGCAAGCTTTGGAGAGCATCAAGACGCGCATAAGCTATCGTTTGACCTGCCGCCCGGCAAAGGTAAGGCCGCCTAAACAATTTCGATGGGCGGATCCCCGCAATTACCACTGGCGTCAAAGACGCGGAAGCTCAGGTCGCGCAGCGAGAGCACGCCGTAAGTGCGGGACGAGGCGCGCGCGCATTTGAATGTATAGAGCGAGCCGGGATTAACCAGACAGCCGTGCTGCGTCCTGATATGCAGCGGGAGGTGCGTATGCCCGGTGATCAAGACATCCACCTTAAGCGAATCCAACACCATATTTAAGTAAGTCGCCGAGAGGTGATCTTTATACATGCCCCACATATTGTTGCCGGGCTTGCCGTGACACATGTAGATAGTGCGACCGGCCAACTCCCCCTGCCAATCGAGCGGCAGGTTTTGCAGGTAGCGCAAATTATCCCGGCGCAGGCCGTTCACCCACTCGTCGTGATTGCCGCGAGCCACCGGAATGCCCTGCGCGCGAATCAGATCAATAACCCGATCCGGATCAGGTCCGCGCCCGACCAAGTCCCCGGCGCACAAGATTTGATCTACGTGGTGGTGTCTGTCAAATCGATCGAGCACATCCTCTAGCGCGCCATAATCAGCATGTACGTCAGAAATGATTCCAATTTGCATCCAGACTCGACCTTAACCGTTCACTATACCCACCATTATACGACGGCGACACGCTGATGTAGAGATACGATATTCCTACGACCGCCGCGTACAAACGCGCTCACCTGCAATGGCAACAAGTCATCCGCGCAGACAACTTGCGAGACCTTAACACTAAATCAATATTGAGACTCAGTACATAAGCATTATCTAACCATATAGACTGACATAAGCGAAGTAGGCAGATATCCTGAATTGACGCGACGAGACGGAAAGACTTATAATGTTGCGCAGCATGCAAAGGCGTTGCAGGCATCGTCAGAAGAGTCCATTATGTAAGGTTGGACAATTCTTAAAAAAATTACTTTACTTCTTCGGTACAATATGCTAAAAATAAGGTAGTTCGGCATCTTGTTCCGCCGATTGAAGCAAAGGGCATTATCAGCAATCAGCACATCGCGCACTGCACCACATGTTGATGATAACGCAACACGACCGACCATCATATTAAGATAAATGCTAACATCACAGCCAGCGGAACAAGATGCCTAGTATATTAAGCAATGATGGAGACAGTTAAGGCGATCCGATAAAGACAAAGCTGACGCTGCTGATCGCGCTACTTGTACTGGCAATCCTCATGTTTGTTGTGCCGGCGATGGCTGGTCAATCGACTGCACAAGCACTCGCCAAAATCCACCCGCTGATGCCTGCGCTTATCGCGTAGACGGCCCGCCGCGGACTCGCTCACAATATGTTCACTGATCCGCACTTCGGGCAAGTTTCGTCGGCGCGCGTGACGACGACTTTACAGTCATCACAGATTGCGAATCGGCCTTTCGCCAAATCGTGGTCAAGCGATACGCGCTCGTCAAAGACAAAACACTCTCCTTGCCACAGGGACTGCGCCGGTTCCACTTTTTCCAGATAGCTCAATATACCACCGCGCAGGTGAAAGACTTGCTCGAAGCCTTGCCGCAGCAAATAGGCGGTGGCTTTTTCACAGCGGATGCCACCGGTGCAGAACATGGCAATTCGTTTGTTCCGCGCAGGGTCTAACGTTCGGTCAAGATAGCGCGGCAGCTCGTGAAATGACGCCGTTTGGGGATTTCGCGCTCCTGCAAAACTGCCCAATTGCACTTCGTATTCATTTCGGGCATCGACCAAGATTACGTCGTCCTGCGCGATCAAGCTGTTCCATTTTTCCGGCTCGATGTACTGGCCCACCTGCTCCAGCGGATTGGCGTCTGTCGCTTTCAGCGCGACAATCTCGCGTTTCAAGCGAACTTTCAGTCGCTGGAAGGGAATGGTGTTGTGGAAGGACTCCGTGACCATCATGCCGGCGAAACGCGCATCGCTGCGTATGAAGCGGAGCACGCTGTCGATCCCCTCGCGTCCGCCGGCGATGGCGCCGTTGATGCCTTCTTCCGCCAGCAGGATCGTCCCGCGCACTCCAGCCGCCCGGCAAATGAGCAGCAGCGGTTCACGCCAGGCGCGATAGTCGGGCAAGCGAACGAACTTATAAAAGGCGGCGATGCAGATCTTCTGGTTCATATGACAACTGGTCGCGTACGGTCATCGCTATTGTAGTCTGCGGCGACGTCATTGGGCAGTTTCAGCATGTCACAATCCTAGACCTCAGCGGGTATAAGACTATCCTGGGCGTAAAAGCAAATGATCAGCGCCGGGCGCCGCGACTCAGTTTCGCACACGTCTCAAATGGAAGGCTAACTATGATATACTTCCCTTATGAAAATCGGTCTTAACGCGCATCTGCATTCGCGGCAACCGGGTTTTCGCTCGGCGGGAATCAGCGGCTATATCGCCAATCTCCTGCGCAACCTTCCGGCAAACGCCCCCGATCACTGGCAATTTGAGGCGCTCGTCGGCGCGGCAAACTCGGCGCAATTTGAGCGTATCAAAATGTCGCGCGCCCCGCTGGATACTCAATCGCCGCTGCGCCGCATCATCTGGGAGCAGACCCTGCAACCGTTGAAGCTGCGGCAATTTCACCTCTATCATGCCATGGCATTTGTTGCGCCAATCCTACTTACGACGCCAATGGTGGTTACCGTCTACGATCTTAGCTTTTTGCGCTTCCCTGAGCGGCTTAGCCCGGCGCGCCGGCTGTACCTGCGCAACATGACCGCGCTCACTTGCTCGAGGGCGCGGCGCGTGCTGGCGATCAGCCAAAGCACGGCTGATGACCTGGCGGCCTTGCTGGGGGCGCCAGCAGACAAGATTGATGTGACGCCGCTGGGTTATGACAAGGCGGTCTTTCGGCCGCTGCCTCCGGCCGACTTAGCGCAGTTTCGGCGCAAACATGATCTGCCAGATCGCTTCTGGCTCTATGTCGGGACGCTTGAGCCGCGCAAGAATTTGGCCACTTTGCTGCAAGCGTACCATCGACTGTCAAAGGCGGATCGATTGCCGCTGATTTTGGGCGGCGGCATCGGCTGGCAGGGGCAGGCTATCCTGGCGGAAATCAGCCGACTTGGCCTGGGCGACAGCGTGAAGCATATGGGATTCATCCCTGCGGCGGATTTGCCGTTTTGGTACAATTGCGCTGAAGCATTTATATACCCGTCAGTCTATGAAGGATTTGGCTTGCCCGTGCTGGAAGCCATGGCCTGCGGCGCGCCGGTGGTGACATCGGACGCGGCTGCGCTGAAGGAAGTCGCGGGATCGGCGGGAAAGTGTATCCCGTCCAACGATATTGAAGCCTGGGCGGCTGCGCTCAAGCGCGTAGCGTCAGACGCGGACTGGCGCGAGGCAGCGCGCGTCAATGGCCTGGAGCGCGCGAAACTCTTCAGTTGGGAGCGTACCGCCGAGCTCACGGTCGACAGTTATTACAAGGCGCTGGCGGAACGCGACCTGCGTCAGCCGCTCGGGGGCGATGCAGGCTACCGCCCTCACGCAAGCTATCATGGACCCTCGGCAAGCGCAAATGGTAGATTGACGAAGAGATGCAGTGAAAAGGCGGCTGGGATTGAATCCAAATAGAGCGCGTCTCCGGCGCCATGCGCAAGCGCTAAACCTTGGCTGGCGCTGCTCAACGAAATGAACGCAAACACGTCGCTTTCGGAACGCCCAACTATTGAACCGCGCTGGCTCTTGCCGCTAATCGACGCCGCGCTGGCCTTCATTGCCTTCGGGCTGGCATACGTCTTGCGTTACGAGCTACAGATTATCCGCCCGATTTTGGACCCCATTCAGCGCGAATTTGATCCCTATATTCCCTTCGCTGCCGTTTACGCGCTCTTGATCTGGCTGAATTACCAGCGCAATGGTCTGTATCGCAACATCGTTGGCAGAGCCTGGCTGGAAGAAATTTATCTAATCGCCAGCAGTGTTGCGGTTTCCATCGTTATCGTGCTGGCGATGTTTTTCATCCTGCAGCCCTTGGCGACCAGCCGCCTGATGCTGATTTATGTCGCTGCGCTGACGGTGATCGTCGCTTCGCTATCGCGATTGATACGGCGCTGGGCGCTGGCGTATTTGCGGCATCGGGGGATCGGCGTTCGCCGCGTGCTCATCATCGGCATGGGCGAGATCGGGCGGTCTCTGCTGGGCATCATGCTTTCGCGCCCGGAGCTTGGCTATCGTCCGGTCGGCTTTCTCGACGATGACGCAGAGAAGCGCGCCATGAGCATGGGCCGCGTCCAGGCCATGGGCAGTACGGCGCAGTTGACGGAGACGATAAAAGCGCAGATGGTGGACACGGTCATCATCACCTTTCGCTGGAAGCATTACGATCGTATTCAAGAGCTTACCGAAGTTTGCCGCGCGGCCAATACCGATTTGCGAATAGTGCCGGAGATCATGCAGCTGAATATCCGCCAGGTGCAGGTCGAAAACCTGGATGGCATCCCGCTGCTGGGCATCGGCGCGCATCGTTCCTTCAGCCGCGCCAATCAATTAATCAAGCGCGGTTTGGACCTGGCGCTGGTGATAGCGACCTTGCCGCTGTGGGCGCCGATCAGCCTGTTGGTGGCGCTGGCGCTGAAGTTTGAAGGCGCGGGCCCGGTGCTGTTTTGGCAGATACGCGTCGGCAAGGAGGGACAGCAATTCCGCATGGTCAAGTTTCGCAGCATGGTGGAGGGCGCGGAAGATCTGGAAGAGGCCATGCTGCGCGAATCGGGCGAAGATCCGCGACATCCCAAATTTATCGACGATCCGCGAATCACCAAGGTGGGCAGATTCCTGCGGCGGACCAGCCTGGATGAATTGCCCAACCTCATCAATGTCGTCCGGGGTGATATGAGCTTGGTTGGCCCACGGCCGCCGACGCCGCGCGAGGTTACACTCTACGAGCCGCGGCATACGCGCCGCCTGCAGATTACGCCCGGTATAACAGGCTGGTGGCAGGTGCGCGGGCGCAGCAACGTGCCCTTCGACGAGATGTGCGAAATGGATATGTATTACATCGACAACTGGTCAATCTCGATGGACATCGAAATCCTGATGCTCACCATCCCGCGCGTCGTCTTGCGCAGCGGCGCCTACTGACGCGGACTCCGAAAGCGGCTGAACGATGCTTGCCAGGCGAGCAATCGCACCCGGCGCCATAGGCAAGAAATAGAGCGGACGCAGCTGGGCGAAGAGATCCCGCGCCAGGCCGAGCAAGTTGTCGGTCGCTTCTTGCCCCGGCGAGCGGTCGTAGCACCAGAAGAGCAGTACGAATATAAAGGCCGCATAGAGAGCGGCGCCCATGTCTCGCGCTTGCTGCTCACGCAGCGCGTCGTTTGATGCCAGCACAAGACGCTCCATGGCAGCTGTCAGGCGCTGGGCGGATGATCCGGACATGAGGTCGAATTCGGCGCCGTCAACCATGGCGTCGGCGAAGACTGCCGCCACCGCTTCGCGATCTTGAGATAGGGTCTGTACGGCGAAGGTCAGGGCCTGGCTGTAGCGATCGGCCATCGCGCCCGCGGGCAGCGCATCAATTTGAGCCACCAGCTGGTCAATCTTTGCCTGAACCAGCGTCCGAGCAATCGCTTCTTTGCTGGAATATTGACGTTCAACAGCAGCGAGTGGAAGTCCCGCCTCGGCAGCGATGTCCGGCAAGGCGACAGCTGAATATCCCAAGCGACGGAAGCAGGAGACGGCCGCCTGATATACAAGCTGTCGCGTCTCTGCATTATTGGGGTTTGGCTGGGTTCGCTCGTCCATTTCAGCGCTGATGTTGGCTCAATGCCGCGTAAGTTGCAAGTGGCCGTAGCAAGTGGAAGAGGCACATTTCGTAGGTTTTCGCCTCTGTCGAGCGCCTTACAGATTTTTTGACCAAAGGCTCTCGCAAGTCGCGACTTGGCTCACACAATGTACGAACCCGACAAAGTGTGTGTAGGGGCTAGCCGGTGGCTCGCCCGTTGCAATCAGATTTGCGAGAGTGGGCGACTCCCTACAATTCGACCTTGTGCGGAATATCGCATGACTAGCGTAATCCGCTGCTGATTGCCTTTCCAGACGCTGGCAGGCATAATGAATTCATCCATCCCTTGCCCTCCTGGAGGGTGCATGGGCAAACCTGGCGCCGGAACATGAGAGCCATAGCCAAACACCTGATCTTGCTGCTGAGCCTGCTGAGCCTCGGGGCTTGCGAATCCGCGCTGTTGCGAGACAGCCCGGCGCCGGTCGCCGATACGCCCGTCCCAATTGCGAGAAGCACCAGCGATGACCCGGCAGAAGTGCTGCAAGCTTTCATGCTGGCCTGGAATAGCGAAGACTTCGAGGCGATGTATGAATTGATCGCCGGCCGCAGCCGCGAACTGTATCCCCAGCTCAACTTCATCGACAAGTACACGGTAGCGCACAGCGTCATTCGCTTTGCCGGCGTCGAACACAGTCTGCTCGGCGTGGCCTACCAAGGCACAACCGCGATCGTCGACTACGACATCGTCATCGAATCGCCGACATTCGGCACGATCGCTGATGAGCAGCGCGTCATGCGTATGGTGGAAGAGGGCGGCTGGAAGATCGCCTGGTCGCCCACGGACATCATCAAAGGCATGTCCAGCCGGGCGCGCCTGACCGAACGAGCCGACTTCCCGCAGCGCGCCAACATTTACGCGCAAGGTGGTTTGCCGCTGGCGGAGCAGGATGCGCCGGTCTACAGCCTGTGGGCCATCCAACAAGATATGCGCAGCGTCGATGTCTGCCTGGATACGCTCGCTTTGGCGACGCGCCAGTCGCTTCTCACGCTTAGGCGTATCTTTGTGCAATATCTTGACGAGACCTTTTTCCATGTCGCCGAGATCGACAGCGACACCTACGAGCGCTACCAACAGCAACTGGCGAATGACTGCGCTATCTTCCCCAGTGACGGCATCTTCAACAAAGTGCGCGTGTACCGCTCGCGCAGCTATTATGGCCACGGCATCGCCACACATGTCGTCGGCTATCTGGGCGCGGTGCCGGCGGATGAACTGGAACGCTGGGAAGCGCTGGGATATTCCGGCAGGGACTTGATTGGGCGCGCGGGCATCGAATTGAGTTATGAACAGGCGCTGGCCGGCAAACCACAGCGCTATCTGCGCATCGTCGAAGGCGGCAACACGATCATCCGCGAGTTAGCCGGCGCCCTTGGCGAAGCGCCGCGCTCGGTCACATTGACCATCAACCGCGAATTGCAGGGCATCATGGCGCAGGCGATGGCAGACGCGGTTACTTACGCCACACCCAACTGGGGCTTACTCACCGGCGGTGGCGCTCTGGTCGCGCTGGATGTGAACAGCGGCAAGCTGCTGGCGATGGTGAGCTATCCCAGCTTCGATCCGCATACTTTTAACCCGGCCACCGAATACAACGTGCTGGATGCGGTTACGCGGCTGAATGCCGATGTGCGCAACCCCTTTGCCAACAAGGCGCTTGTGGAGCAGTATACGCCGGGCTCGGTCTACAAGATTGTGACGGCCTTGGCAGCCGGCAGCGAGGGCATCTGGGACCGTGTAATGCAATTCGATTGCGGCCACTTCTGGGACGGCAGCTCTTATGGCGATTCGCAGGCGGTGCGCACCGATTGGCGGCTGTTGGAATCGCCGCCGAGAGACCCGGCCGGCAGCGTAACGATGGCGCAAGCGCTGGCCGCTTCGTGCAACCCCTTCTTTTATGAGATGGGCGCGCTGATGTACCAAGCCTCGCCCGACATGCAGATCGGCTACGCGCGGCTGCTGGGCCTGGGCGCGCAGACGGGCATCCGCGGTCTCGGCATAGAAGCGGCGGGTGATGTCGCGCCGCCGGGCGAAATTGCGGCCGCCATCAACAACGCCATTGGGCAAGGCAATGTGGCCGTTACGGTCTTACAGATGGCGCAGGTGACTGCCGCCATCGCCAACGGCGGAACGCTCTGGCAGCCTTACGTCGTCAGCCATATTGGCGACGAAGGCGAGCCCGGCTATCAGCTGGAGAACGAACCGACGATGATCAGCGAGCTGGAGATGGATGCGGAGGCGGTAGCGATCGTGCAAAACGGCATGTGCCAGGTCACGACAGTGAGAGACCTGGGCACAGCCTCTTTCGTCTTTGATGACGCCGACTACCCGCTCTGCGGCAAAACGGGCACGGCCGAAACTGCCGCCAATCCACACGCCTGGTTCGTGGCCTATTGGCCGCGCGAAGAGCCGCTGATTGCCTTTGCCGGCATCATGACCCACTCGCGCGAAGGCTCGGAAGTCGTGGCGCCGATGATCCGCCGCACGCTGGACGATTACCTGGGACAGCCGCGCAAGGCATTCCCGGAGTGGTGGCAAGAGCCGTACATCCCGGTCAAGACCCAGGCGCAGGCCCTGGCGGACTTGGCCGCGGAAGAGAGCTAGCCGCAATTCCCCGGCCAGTTGCTATTGGGCGTCCAGCCCGGCAAGCGGTAGTTGATCTTTTCGGGCGGCGGCATCAGATGGTAGACCCAGGAATAAGCGCGCCAGGGTTTGAAACCGTCGTTTTCGCCATAGCCGAGGTCGACCCAATAATCCGTGCCGCTGGGTCCTCCGCCGGTATCCAGGATGGCGCCGTTGCCGTAATTGGGCACAAACACCCGTGTATGGTAGGCGATGATATTGGGTTTGGAGGCGATGACGCCTTTGTCCAGCGTCGCGCCGGTTGAGGTGCGCAGGTTGCCACCGTTAGAGATCGGATTGTAGCTGGTGGTATACATGCAGAGCCGGCGCCAGTATTGCCGCGGACCGGCCGGCGTGTTGATCGTGCCCAGGGGAACCACTCGCGTCCCGTAAGCCACGATGCGATGCACCGGCGCTTCGGCCACGACTGATTCGATAAGGTCGCGGCTGACTTCAAGGCCGTTCTCATAGCGGACGCGGCTGCGGATCTCGCGGCTACCGTCGCTCCCCTCTTGCACGACCGCGCGCTGGTCGAGGTTCAGCTCAGCATCGGGCTGTACGCGGTTCTCGTGCGGTATGACTTCGCTGATGGTCACGACCTCTTCGGTGACGCGCACGATTTCAATCCGCATGCCTTCGCTGACAGCGGTTTCGCCCGGCGGCTGCACATAATCCAGCGCGAATAGCGGCGCGTTCAGCTCGACCAGCACATCAGCCACCAGCGCGGCATTGGTGCGCGCCTCAATAACGACGCCATCCAGCATGAGTTCGACCGGGATGGCGCGCTTGATGCTTATCGTCAGCGCGTCGGCGACAGGGCTGTCGAGCGGCGGGCTTACTTCGTCAGTCAGATAGAGCTTGATGCCGGCGGCGAAAAGCGCATCCCCCACTGTTTCCGCGTTGGACAATATCGTCGCTGCGCGGCCGTCATCTACCACGGTGAGTTGAAGCGCGCGGCGGATTCTGATATGTCTTGCCGGCACGGTCCAGCCCGGCAAGGCCTCATAATCGGCCAGCGCGCCGTTGACCCAGATCTTGTCGGCAGCGCTCAAGGCGATGTCGGCGCCCTGCAATATCTCCAGGGGATTTTCCAGCGCCGTCATTACCGTTCGGCGGATTCCATTGTCGGCGATCTCGACTTCGCGCGCGAGCCTAATGCTAAGGACCAGGCCTTCGCGCAGACGCTCGCTGGCTGGATGAGACAGCAAGCTGTTCGCCGGCAGGGCGATATCCTGCTCGGCCAGCAGCTCTCCGACGGTTTCGGCGGCGCTGGCAACCTGTCGCAGCGCGCCAGCGTGTCGGATGCTGACCGTGACTGAGTCGACCGGGGCAGTGACGGGTATGGCGCTGACGAAGAGCGCAACAGTCACCATAAGCGTACAGGTGGTGATCAGGATCAGCGAGGTCAGCAGCCAGCGACCGCGTTGCAGCAGCCAATGGCGTCCGGCGCCGGGGCGGGACGCCGCTGCCCGCCCCCCGGGCACATGCGGTTGCGTGTCTTCGTCTATAGGTCGACTGCTGCCCATCACCTGCATTGGTCCCGCATCTACGCCTGCCGATTACCTTTGTAGTAAACTGCTGTAAGGCTTGTCCGGTACTGTCACGCTGCCGCCGCTCGCTCGGCTTAGGCGAAGTTTCGACATCTTTGCCACCGAGTACACCGAGTTAGATTGAGGACACAAAGGAAAGGCATCATGCTTAGTCCAAAGACAGAATCGGCGAACGCGCGGACCATTGATCTCGACCTACGTCCACGTCTCCCGGAATCTCACTCTGTGCCCTCATATTTACTCTGTGCCCTCGGTGGTAAAAGTGTCGTGAATCCGTACAAGCGCGGCGACCGCTCCGCCCAATCGTTGTAAGGGCAAGTATTCCTAGATTATATCGGATTCAAGCGCCGCAAAAAGGGGCTTGCGAAAGGGTCAAACGAAACTATAATGAGACTTCGTATCAATAGTACGCGAGGATAAGAATGAAAATGCGACAAAGATTCACCCTGCTATTTGCCCTGCTTGCCCTTCTTTTGCTGCCTAATTTCAGCGCGCTGACGCAGGAAGACAAGCTAAGCGTGATCGCTTCCCACAGTATTCTGGCGGATGTCGTCCACAACATTGCCGGCGATCGCATTGAGCTGGCGACGCTGATTCCGATCGGCGCCGACCCGCACGGTTTTACTCCCTCACCGAGCGACCTGACGACCGTCGCCGAAGCCGACCTGGTCTTCGTCAATGGTGCAGGCTTTGAAGAGTCGCTCCTGGACGCGATTGAAAACGCTGGAGAATCCGTCAACATTGTCACGGTATCCGCCTGCGTTGAGATTCGCCCGTTTGGCGCGGCGACCCACGACGACGCGGAACACGCGCACGAAGTAGAGCAAGCGGCCAATGAACACGCCAATGAAGACGATCACGAAGATGACCACGACGGCGATGACGGCGAGCACGCGGACGACCACGATGATGAAAGCGGCCATGACGACGATCATGCCGAGGACGCCGACCACGACGACGAAAGCGACCACGACGACGATCATGCCGACGAACACGCTGAAATGGACGGCGCAACGGACTGCGATGACCACGATGCTGAGTTCAACGCGCTGGTTGGTGAAGAAGAGGACGGTCACGCGCACTTTGCCACGCTGGGTCGCCTGCAGGATATTGATTGCGGTATCGCACATGGTCAAGATGACGCCCATGCGCACGGCGAAGGCGCCTGCGATCCCCATGTCTGGCTGGATCCGCATAATGTGATCTACTGGGTGCTGATGATCCGCGACGCCTTAAGCGCGGCAGACACGGCTAGCGCGGCCAGCTACGCCGCCAATGCCGAGGCCTATGCGCAGGAGCTGGTCGCGCTGGAATCCGACTTCATCTTGCCGGCCCTGGAAGCGCTGCCGGAGGAAAGGCGCGTTCTGGTGACCAGCCACGAATCGATGGGTTATTTTGCCACCACCTTCGGCTTCGAGATCGTCACCACCGTTGTCCCGGGCATGGCAACCATGGTCGAGCCCAGCGCGCGCGATATCGCCGCCCTGATCGATCGGGTCAGCGCTGAGGGTGTGCCCGCGATGTTTGGCGATACGCAGACGTCAGAAGCTATCATGCGCACCGTTGCCAGCGCTGTGGGAATCGAGATATTCGGCATAGAAAGCGACACGCTCACTGATAGTAGTGGTCCCGCGTCAACCTATTTGGACTACATGCGTTACAATGTGACGACTATCGTGAGCGCGCTACAAGGCTAATTAGCGCTGAAGGCTGATCGAACTGGCCGTTGGCCGGCGACCGGGAAGACAAGATGATGGCGAAAACGGCGATGATGGATAGCGCGCGAGCCGAGCGAGGCAAGCTCGCTGCCCTGGAAGTGACACGCTTGTCGGCGGGCTACCCCGGCAATCGTCATGCGCTGGACGACATTGAGTTCAGCGTGGAAGCGGGCGAGCGCGTTGCCATCATCGGCCCCAACGGAGCGGGCAAGAGTACGCTGTTCAAAGCCATCGTCGGCGTCCTGCATTTCACCCGCGGCGCGATCTCCATATACGGCGCCGATTGCCACAGCAGCCATAGCAATGTCGGCTATGTGCCGCAGCAGAACGCGATCGACTGGTCGTTTCCGGCGTCGGTGTTTGATGTCGTGATGATGGGCCGCAGCCGTCATATCGGCTGGTTCCGCTGGCCGAGCAAGAGCGACCGCGCCATCGTAAGCGACATCCTGGAACATCTCAGCCTGGCCGACCTGGCCAATCGACAAATCAGCGAGTTGAGCGGCGGGCAGCGACAGCGGGTCTTCATCGCGCGCGCCCTGGCGCAGGATACGCGCATCATGGTGCTGGACGAGCCCTTTACCGGCGTCGATCAGACCGCCGAGCAGGAGATCATCGAGACGCTCGACATCTTGACGAATCATAACATTACGATCCTGCTGTCGACGCATCACATGCAGAATGCCGCGCTGCACTTCGATAAGGTCCTCATCTTGCGGCGCAAAATCATGGCTTATGGTCCGCCAAGCGAGGTGCTGACCGCGCAAAACCTGCGCGATGCCTTCGGCGCCGCCGCGCCCGTCCTGCACCATGACGATGATTTGCTGATGTTCAGCGTTGATCACCATCGGGACTCGTAAGATGGATATCGCCAGCCTGCTTTCCGAGCCGCTAAGTTACGCCTTTATTCAGCGCGGCATGTTGGCGCTGATTCTGGTCGGCGGCATCAGCGCGGTGGTGGGTTGTTTCGTCGTCGTGCGGGGCATGTCGTTTTTTGGCGATGCGCTGTCGCACGCCATTCTGCCCGGCGTCGCCCTTTCGTATACGGCGAGCGGCGGCTACGTCGCCAGTAATCTTTTCCTCGGTGGCTTGGGCGCGGGGATCGTGTCGGCCCTGGTCATCGCCTGGCTGACCCGCAACCAGGAACTCAAGGAAGACAGCGCCATCGCCATCGTATTCGTGACCATGTTCGCGCTGGGCATCGCCATAGTCAGCACGCAGTCGAGTTATTCCGCTGATCTGTCGCATATCCTCTTCGGCAGCATACTCGGCATCAGCCAGGGCGATTTGCTGATGGTCGCGGCGATGGGCGCTGCTGTGCTGCTAATCATATTGCTGCTGTACAAGGAGCTCTTGATCGTCAGTTTTGATCTCACCTTGGCACACAGCTTGCGCCTGCCGGTGGAGCCGCTGCGCATCCTGCTGCTGCTGCTGATCGCCGTCACCATCGTCGCCAGCTTGCAGGCGGTCGGCATCGCGCTGATGCTGGCGCTGCTAATTACGCCGGCGGCGACCGCCCGTCTGCTGGTCAAGCGGCTGCATCATATGATCGTTATCGCCAGCTTGATTGGCATCGTCAGCGGCGTGGTTGGTTTCTACGCTTCCTATTATCTGGACATCCCCTCGGGCGCCTGCATCGTGCTGACCCTGAGCGTGATTTTCGGCTTGGTTATCGCGCTGAAGTCCGGGCTGTCGCAGCTGCGCGAACGCGGCGAGTCCTAGTGTTGGAGCGGTAGATTTCACGGACACGGGATATTTGCTGGATTCCATACCGAGGGATTCACCACTGAGACACAGAAGTAGAACCAAGTAAGTAATGCAAATCCCGTTTCCAGGACATTTTCTTTTACCACAGAGTTTTACGAGGGTACACAGAGGACGCAGAGGGCTCTATATTTTTCGATACCGCCGCGATTTAGGCAGCCATCTATCAAATGGAAACTGTCGCTGGCATACAATCTCTTAACTGCTTTACTCGGTGTTCTCTGTGTATCCTCTGTGATCTCTGTGGTAAGTATTTGCGTGACTTACTTGCACTTGCTGAGAACACAGAGATAATTCATCGGCGACGTCCAAGTTGCCGCCTCATCCGTATTCACCGCACCCGTAGGTCGAGCTTTTGGCTGAAACAAAAAATCGCGATACACTCTCCTCAATTCGAGGAGGGCGATGTGAGCGGCGTCGACGAACGCGAATCTACCATCCGCTGGGACGGCACAGCCATTGAATGCGCCTGATGCCGATACCGCTGATAGCGTTGTGAACGCGGGCTTTCAGGCGCTGGCGGCGGTGAATTACGTCGCGCTCGAAACGTATCGCAAGAGCGGCGCGCCGGTGCGTACGCCGGTGTGGATCACTGCCGACGGAGGCAAGCTCTACTGTTGGACGCTCACCGACACCGGCAAGATCAAACGCATACGCGCCAATCCGAAGGTGCGCTTGGCGAAATGCGATGCCAGCGGCAAGCTTGAAGGCGAGTGGGTGGCGGCCCAAGCGCGCATCCTGGAATCGCCGGCGGCGCTGAATGCGCAATTGCGGCGTCTGCGCGCCAAATACGGCTGGAAGTACCTCGCTTATCGGCTCATCAGCGTCTTGAGGCGCGCCGAGACCAGCGCCATCGAATTTGTTCCGGCTAGCACCGACTAGAGCGAGCGCAACCGTCCTGACATCTCACGTGAGATGTCTCGCCCCAGCAGGCGTCTTTTCGGCTACAATGGCTAGCGCTTGCCACAAACTACGGCAGCAAAGGAAAAAAATGATGCGTTATGAAACAGAAGTAATCATTGACTTGCCGCGCGAACGCGTGATTGAGCTCTTCGACAGTTTCGACAATCTCAAGAAGTGGCAGGAAGGTTTGCTCAGCTACCAACCGATCAGCGGCGAGCCGGGCCAGCCTGGCGCCAAGACCAAGCTGCTGTACCAGATGGGCAGCCGGCGGACGGAGATGATCGAGACGATCATTGAGCGGAATATGCCTGACGAGTTCTCAGGCACGTACGATGCCAAGGGCGTACACAATATCGTGCGCAATTATTTTCACGACGAGGGCGAGACCACACGCTGGGTGCTGGATTCCGATTTCCAGTTTCACGGCTACATGCGCATCATGTCGCTGTTCATGCCCGGCAGCATGTTCAAGAAACAGACACGCAAGACGATGGAAGACTTCAAGAAGTTCGCCGAGAGCGCTTAGCTAACGCCGTTCCAGCAGTTGCCGCGTCATACCGGCATGGCCCAGATGCTCGGCAGTATGATCCAGCCCGCGCAGCAATGACCACAGACGGGAGAATTGCTGCGGCGGCCAGTGACGGTAGCGGCTCACATCGACGATTTCGCCCAGGCTGCTGGCAGACTGCGCGGGAAACGCTGCCTTGCAGAAGGCGACATTGGCCGCAAAGCGCGCAATGAGCTGCTCAAGCGTATAACCCGAGGCGCTGAATTCCGCAGGGCGATTGCGCGTGACCATGTCGTCAACCACAGCGCCGAACCAGAAGCGCTCAGCCGCCGTCACGTGTACCGCCAGTACGCAAAGCGAATTCATATCCGGCCCCGGCGACCAGTCCAATTCCTCGCTAGTCAAGCCATCCATACATTGCAGGTATTCATTGTGCAGCCATTCCAGACGACTGATCGCTTCAGCGAAAATCGGCTCCATGTCGCTTGCTCCTGTAGGGCTTATCCGCTACTCAAAAACCGATGACGTTACGTTTAGGCGGAGCGGTCGCCGCGCTTGTACGGATTCACGACACTCTTGCCACCGAGGGCACAGAGTAAATATGAGGGCACAGAGAGAGATTCCGGGAGACGTGGAGGCAGGTCGAACCAAGGATGGTCCGCAACTTCGCCGATTCTGTCTTTGGACTAAGCATAATGTCTTTCCTCTGTGTCCTTAATCTATCTCGGTGTACTCGGTGGCAAAGATGTCGGAACTTCGCCGAAGCCGAGCGAGCGGCGGCAGCGTGACAGTACCGGACAAGCCTTATAGGGCTCACTGAATGCGCAGCATGACGCGGGACGCGGCGTCCCACAATTCTTCCAGCCGGTAATAATCGCGCCGGTCCGGGGAGAAGAAATGCACCACGACATCGCCGTAATCCATCACCACCCAGCCATTTTCCGCCGTCCCCTCGTTGGTGAAGGGCAGCTTCTGAAAGCGCTCTTTGGCATTGAGCCGAACGCTCTCGGTTAGAGCGCGCAAATGCCGTTCGTTATCGCCGCTGCAAATGATGAAGAAATCGGCGATGATATTGTCGGGCCGCAGGTCGAGCAGGAGGATATCCTCCGCCTTGCGGTCCTCCACGAGGTCTACGATATGATGTGCTAATTCTAGTGACTGCAAATAGGGTGACTCCGTATTGAGGTCAGGGAACAATGCCCTCATTTTAGCACAGAGTACCCGCCGACGATACTCGGACTGTCGCCGTGCTTGTGATTTCAGAGGAGAGGATTGAATGCGAGACTTCCAAGCAAGCCCGAAGCCATTGCGGATCTTGACCGCGCTTATCGTTTTGCTGACGGTCACTATCGCGTCGGCGCAGCAGCCGGGCGCCGATGGAGTGGGCGATCGCCTTTATCCGCAACTGGGCAACGGCGGCTACGATGTAGAGCATTACGATATTAGCTTGCGATTCGCGCCCGAAGAAAATCATATCTCGGTCAGGACAGTGATCGAAGCCACGGCCACTGAAGACCTGAGAAGTTTCAATCTCGATCTGCATGGGCTGACGGTCGAATCGGTGACGGTGGACGGCGCCGACGCCGATTTCGAGCGTGTTGACAGCGAACTGATCATCATGCCGGAGAAGTCGCTGGTGGACGGCGCCGGCTTTGCGGTGGCTGTGGATTATTCCGGCGTTCCAGAGCCAATCGTTGATCCCGGCGTACCCTTCGTCAAATTGGGCTGGCAAGCTTGGGAAGATGGTTATTTCGGCGCGGTCAGCGAACCATCGGGCGCGATGAACTGGTTTCCCAGCAACAATCACCCCAGCGACAAGGCTAGCTACACGATGCGCATCACGGTACCGGACGGGCTGACAGCCGCTGCCAATGGCGTGCTGACCGAGGTGACTGTCAATCACGACGCCACGCGCGCGTTTATCTGGGAGATGAGCGACCCAATGGCGAGCTACTTGACGATCGTCGCCGTGGGCGACTTCGTTAGATTCCGCGATGATTCCGGACCCGTCCCTATCCGCAACTACTTCCCGGCCGGGCTTGATGCGGATATCGTCAGCGGCTTTGACGTCACGCAGGAGATAATGACATGGCTCATCGATCTGATTGGTCCCTATCCTTTCGCCGAGTACGGGGTGGTCGTCCTGCCGGGCTTCCCGACTGCGCTGGAAACTCAGACGCTGTCAGTTTTTGGCGATGGCGAGCCCGATCCGCTCGTTATCGTGCACGAGCTTGTCCACCAGTGGTTCGGCAACAGCGTGAGCCCGGCGCGCTGGCAGGATATCTGGCTGAACGAGGGTTTCGCCACATTTTTTATGGCGCTCTATCTGGAAGAGATTGAGGACCACCAAGGTATGGAACCTTTCCTGTCAGTGGCGCAGGCCGATCTGCCGCCGCCGGGCGATATTGAGGTAGGCGAGCTGTTTGGTCCCAGCGTTTATTTTCGCGGCGCGCTGACCTTGCACGCCTTGCGCGCAGATGTCGGCGACGATACCTTCTTCGATATTCTGCGCAGCTATTATCAGGAGCATGCCCATAGCGTTGTTACCACTGACGACTTCATTGCGGTTGCCGAGCGCGTCAGCGGCCGTGATCTAGGCGAGTTCTTCGACGCCTGGCTTTATGGTGAGGAGATGCCCGTTGGGCCATAATCGCCACTCTAAGGCTTGTCCGGTACTGTGACGAAGGCGCAGGTCGCTCGACCATGGCGCAGTTTCGACTGCGTAGAGAATCCGTAAGAGTGCGGCGTCCGCCCTGCCCAAGCGTATCGACATCGGATTTTGAGTACCGGGCAAACCTTACATTGTGTGGCAAGGGCTGATGAATGGAGATTCGCCATCCATATCTCGACAAGGTCGTTCATTGGGCTCGCGGAGAGGACGCTGTCCGAGCGGTCGTCATCACCGGCTCGCTGGCCCGCGCTGACGGCAGCACTGACGAATACTCCGATCTCGATGCGCAAATCATCACGCGCGACATTAAGCACCTGACGCGGGATGACAGTTGGCTGGATAGCCTTGGCGAGGTCTGGATTCGTTTTCCGCTTCACCAAGACGCGCCCTATCGTTTGCTGTGGTTCGCCGGCGGATTTAAGGTCGATTTCCAATTTGTTCAGGTGGATGAGATTCTGGCGATGCGCGAATCCGGCCAGCTGTCGGACGAGTACCGGCGCGGTTTCCACGTGGCGCTGGACAAGGACGGGCTTTACGCCAGTCTGCCGCCCTCCCCGCGTGAGTTTCCGCTGCCGGCGCTTCCGAGCGAGGCTGAACTGGCGGCAGTGATCAACGAGTTCTGGTTTGAAGCGATCCATGTGGCGCAGTTTATCCGCCGGCGCGAGCTCTGGGTGGCAAAATTTCGCGACTGGACGATGAAAGAAGACTTGCTGCGGCTGATCGAGTGGCATGCGCAGGCGACGGGAAAGGCAGAGGTCAACACCTGGCTGCTAGGCAAACGCATCACCCAGTGGGCCGACGCTGACACGGCCGCCGCTATTACTAAGATCTGGCCGCGCTGGGATGCAGCCGAGATGTGGCGCGCGCTGCTGATTCAGCTAGGGTTGTGCCGGCGCCTGTCGCGCGAGCTGCACGATGCGCTTGGTTTCGACTATGCCGAGGCGAAGCATCTACCAATTGAGCGGTACATCCGCCGACTCTATGATGAAGACGCGGAGACGCGCTAGAGGCTGAACTCGCCGTCAGGCTCGGGAACGATTGTCTTTACGCCGGTCTCGCTGGTCACCAACTCCGCCCATGCAGAAACGTCCTGCTCAATCGGCGGGAAAGTATTGTAGTGCATGGGCGAGACGGCCTTGGGTTCGAGCAGCTTGATGGCCTTGATTGAGTCGTCGATTCCCATGGTGAAGCAATCGCCGATGGGCAGCAGAGCCAGGTCCAGCCCTTCGTCGCCGATCAGCTTCATATCGCCGAAGAGGCAAGTATCACCGGCGTGATAGATGGCAGCGCCGCCGCCCCGAATCACGAAGCCGTTGGGCTGCCCGCCGTAGGTGCCATCGGGGAATGACGAGCTGTGGAAAGCCAGCGTCCACTTGGCGCTCATCCAGTCATTAAGAAAAGTCCCGCCGGGATTGCCCTGAAACACATTCTCTACGCCATGCGCCAGGTACCAATCGCCCATTTCGAAATTGCAGACCACCAGAGCGCCGGTGCGCTTGGCGATCTCGACCGAGTCGCCGACGTGATCGCCATGGGCGTGCGTCAGTAGAATGACGTCAGCATCGAGATCTTTGGCCGCCGCCTTGGCTACCGGATTGCCGCTGACAAAAGGATCGATGAGGACCTTGTGCCCGTCGATATCCAGCGCATATGCCGAATGACCTATCCATCGCAACGTAACAGACATAACACCCTCCCGCTAAGTCTACTGCCTGGTTGGGACGATTGTAGCATCCTCGTCAAAGCAATGCGAAAGATGTCAACAACCTGTAAAGATTAGCCGCGCATGAGGATAGAACTGCACAAGCGCGGGCAAAGCCGCTAGAATGAGCTTAGCATGCCAGGCGTCGAATGGCGGCCGGCGGGAAAGCGCTGGCATACGCAGGCGCCTTAAACACATGGGAGATCAAGGCCAATATGTCGAACCAAACGATGCGCGGCATTCCTTACCTGCTCGTATTGCTGCTGCTCGTCATCGCGCTCGGTGGCGGGGCGGCGGCGGGAATCCTGGGATACATCTGGTACACCGGCGGTTCTGGCGAAGCGAGCCTGTCGGTCGACGAGGCGCTGGCCACACGCGCAGCCAACGACGCCGCTATGGCTGATGCCCTGGGCACGGCGATCATGGACGCGGCCAATACGGTGATCGCCGATGCAGTGGCTGCCGCTGTCGCTGAGGCGGTGGATACGAGCGTCGCCGCCGCGATGGAAGCCCAGGCGCCGGCAAGCGTACCGATCGAGTTCAGCATTGTTGCGGAAGAGAGCCAAGCGAGCTTCACGCTGGAAGAAGATTTGAGCGGCGTGCGCACCACTGTGATCGGTACGACGACGGAATTAGGCGGCAGCATCTCTGTCGACTTCGCCAAGCCCAGCGAATCGGTCATCGGCACGATCGTGGTTAACGCGCGGACTCTGGAAACCGACAACAGCTTCCGCAATCGGGCGCTGCGCAGCCAGATACTTAGATCGGCCCGGGACGAATTCGAGTTCATAGTCTTTGAGCCGCGCGAGCTGAGCAACTTTTCGGCGGATTCGGTAGCGGTTGGGGAGACAATCAGCTTTGACATCACCGGCGATCTAACCGTGACGGACGTCACGCGCAGCGTTACTTTCGCGGCGAGCGTCACGCTGGACAGCGAAACGCAAATCAGCGGCGGCGCGGCGGTGAATCTGCTGCACGCCGACTTCGGCTTGACCATTCCTGAAGTGCCGCGGGTAGCGAACGTCACGGATGATGTGAATCTCAAGCTGGAGTTTGTGGCGCGAGTGGAATAGCCGAAGCGCGAAAAGCTACTTTGCAGCCACGCGCAGTTTGGATTTCGACCTGACTCAGTCCGAGAGTAACTTGGACTGTTTTGAGTCCTCGGATTGTGACTGCTGATCAAGTGAGCTGTCTTCAGTGCTGAGACGCTGATGCCGCTGGCTTTCAGTCTGATTTACCGGCGTATCATTGCGCTTGGAATGCTGCGCTGGCTATATCAAGCGTGAAGCGGCAACGACAATAACGCCAACACCGAGGAGAAACTCGCGTATCTGAGTACCCTCATAGCCCACGATAAACAGCGCGGATGCAAGCAAAATGATGAAGACACAGAGAAGATATAATATCAGCCTCATTCATCAGCCGAAGAAGATGTAGGTGATTCCAGCTGTGAATCCGAGGTATGCCAAGATATCAAGTGGAGAACGCCCCGCACTTGCGGCCAAAAGGACTGTCAGCAGCGCGATTATAGCAATTAGGTACAGAAACCCGCGCTTGTCAGGAATTGAGGATTTGTTCTCGCTCACGATAGAATCTCTCAATGTGCCAGTACTCTTTACGAAATTTCTCTCTTGCAGTACAATAATTGTGCTACAACCGTGTAGCAGACTCAAGTGACTCCAAGCAGTTTGGAGCGATCAAAATCCCACGGCTCTGGCGATTTTATCCGTCGGTCTGTTAGATGTGCATGAACGAATATTATTGTATTTGGGTTGTTAGGATGAAACGCCAACTATTGACTGGCGCCCCTATCCCCAATCGCGCGCATCTGCGATAATTGAAGCGACAGCCTGAACCTGCCCCGGAACAAACTACAATGCCTAGACCCCTCTATGTGACCGAGCCCAAGGTCATCAACACGCTGCGACCGCGCCATGAGACCCTGCCTTACCTAGAAGTCGCCACAGGCAACCGCAACAAATTGCAGGAATTGCGCCGCCTCTTGCCCGACTACGAGATCGTCGGCGTAAAGCTGGATATCGAAGAGATCCAGAGCCTCGATCCCTACAAAGTCGTATCACACAAGGCGATCGCAGCCTACAAGGCAAACGACTTCAATCCCATTCTAGTGGAAGAGACTTCGCTGGCGCTGCGCGGTTTGGGCGGGCGGCCGGGGACCTACATCAAGGACTTCACCGAAGACAGCGAGATGCGGCGCATGATCGCCGAAAGCTGGCTGACGGGCCGCGATCGCGCTGCCTTGGCCAAAGTCTTGCTGGCGGTTTTTGATGGCAGCGAGGTTCACATCCGCGAGGGCAATACCGCCGGCCGGATCGCCGAGAGTCTGCGCGGCAGCAATGGCTTCGGCTGGGACGACATGTTCATAGCCGAGGGCGACAGCCGTACCTTCGCCGAGCTAAGCGATGCCGAAAAAGATTGTCATTCCATGCGCAAGAAGGCGATCATGGCGCTGCTGGACGATCCCTTTGAATTGGGGCAAGGCGTCTTCATGATTCCCGAGCCTTATCGGCAAGAGGTCGAGCGGGTGGATTACGCCGCGCTGAACGAAAAGTCAGCCATGAATTTCGCCTTTGCGCTGGAGGCGCTGGAAGACGACAATCCGCCCAACCGCGATTTTGCCGCACCGAATTATCAGCCGATTCAATACGAAGAGAATATCTATTACACGCGCTACCTGCCCAAAGCCGACAGCAGCAGCATCGGCCTGATCTTGACGGATGTCGACCGTGGCACGCTGCACATGAACAAGAATGGCACGCCAGTGGTCTGGCAATTCGGGCCCGAACGCCGGACGCTCTGCCTGGCGCAGCGGGCGGACTTTTTCCGCAGCAATCAAAGCGCCGAGGTGCTGGCGACTCTGGACGCCATCGCCGACGGCCAAACGATTCCCGAACGCTGCAACCGGCGCTCGGGCACGGTCGAGACGGTATTGGGGCTCAACGACAAACCCTACATCACCAGCACTTATTCCTGGAAAGACCTGGGCTACCGCAAGATGTCATCGACCAAGCATGTGTCGCGAACGTTGAGCGCCGAATGCGGGCTGTTCAATCGCATCGGCAAGCATCCGCGCAGCGTGCTCGGCTTCGGCTCCATGCCGGCTATATCCGGTTGGCGCGATGTGCTGGTCACGGCGGCTATCGGGCATCACGCCATCTTCACCCACCGCAACAGCATCTTCGCCGGCTATATCGACCGGCAGGCGGCAGTAATCAACGCGGCGAAAGAGGTGCTGCGGCGGATTCTGCCGTATGAGCAGGACTATCAGCGCGCCGCCCGCAATATCGGCGCGGCCATAGGTTGCAGCAATGTCGCCGACGAAGTGGCGGATGCCCGTTATCTGTATGAGCATGCCGGTGTGCGGCTTTTCAGGATCTATACCATCAATTCTGACCCGCGCGTCATCGACGCAGCCGCGGCCATCCGCGCCGAGTTCGGCGATGATATTGAGCTCTTCGTCGGGCAGGTCAGCGACAAGGCGCAGTGCCTCCAGCTGATAGCGCCGGATGTGCGCGCGGACGGGCTGTTTTTTGGGCACGGCGGCGGGCGTCAGTGCACCTCGGCGACCAACGGCATGGCGGTGACCACGCTGGAAGAGGTCTACGGCGTCACGACCGACGAGCGCTTCAACCATGTGACCATCGCCGTGGAAGGCGGCATCGGCACCTCAATGGGGCACCTGCTGCTGATGGGCGTCGACTTGATCTCGTACAATCAGCAGCTGGCGCGCTGCGTCATTGAGCAGGGCGATATCTACTTTGAGCATAAGAGCGGCAAGGTCTGCATGCCCTATCATGGCAGCGCCTCTGCGCCGACCATGATCATCGAGAGCGCCAATCCGGCTTTGGCGCGCAAGCGGCTGCGCCCCGGCGGGCGGACGCGCAATGTCGAGGGCAAGGCCGGCTATCGCTTCTTCGAAGAGAAAGCCAATTCAATGGTCTTCTACCTCAATACTTTTAAGCACTACGCGGCGCGGGCGCTGGCGGATGTGGGCGTGACCGACATGGCGGAACTGCGTGATTTCGTGCGCGACCATGACGAGGAGCTGATTCGCGTCGTCAGCTCGCAGGCCAGCGCGGTGGGTCAAGCCTACGGGAATATGATGTGACGTGATCCAGCAGTTGCTTAAGTCACGTGCACTGCCACATACTGCTTGTATTGACCGAAGCCCCGCGTTAGAATCGAAATTGAAGACCACATTCGAGATTGGCAGCCAAACTTTTCTAGATACGAGTATGCCAAATTGATGTTGTTATTACTCATTAACCAAGAAATGAGATCATATTCTAATGCATAAGCAGAAAAACATGGGCCTTAATGATGACGGCGAACTAATCTTCAATGCGCCTTCGCAAAGGAGTAGAAGCGCTGGATGCTTGAAGCTTCTATTGTTCATTTTCTACACAGTTGTCCTAATCGTCGTAACCGCTGTGGTCACTTACCAATCCGTTGAATCTATAGAAGACATACGGCTAAAAGAGTGGTGCAAGAATCAACTTGTAGTAGATGTTGTAAGTAATCCCGCAACGCTTAGAAGTAGACCAATTCGCAGCGCAAGCGTAGTTGGCTATGCGCAGGCTGGTCCGAGACACATCGTCCTCGACACCATTTACCACAAGAGTTTGAATGACTGCTGGGTACAGATCGATATTGATGACACCGAGGGTTGGTTGCTAACATTGTTAGACAAGCAGTATTAGCGGCGAAGTACGCCTATGGAGAGGATGAGTTTCAAACAACATTCGGCCATCTTGTAGAAAGTTGTTCGTGTAATTACACTCAATACTTACCCTCCACATGTCCCATCAACATTGACACATCTGATTTATTGACTTCATCCAGCCGAAAGCGCCGGGTGACCCGCTGCATCGCCCCTACGCACATCTTGTAAAGAAATCAGAACACAATAATCCCGCGCGCGACCTCGCCGGTCAGCATGTCTTGATAGGCCTCGTTTATCTCGTCCAGTCCGTAGCGACGCGTCACCAGCTCGTCCAGCTTGAGCTTGCCGTTGGAATATAGATCCAGGAACATGGGAAAGTCGCGCTGGGGCAGCACAGAGCCGTAAAAGCTGCCTTTGATTACCTTCTCTGTGCGCGTGATGATGGCGCCGGGCAGGTTGGTGCCGCTGCCCACGGGGGTCAAGCCCACCAGCGTCAGTGTGCCGCCCGGGCGCGTGGCGTCGAAGGCGGTCTCTTGCAGCGACTGCAAACCCACAGATTCGAAGACGTGGTCAGCGCCGCGGCCGGCTGTAAGCGACTGGATTTGGCTGACAGTCCTGTCGTCGGAATACATGGCGTCGGTGGCGCCGAATTCGCGCGCGATTTCCATCTTGGTGCTGTTGGTGTCGATAGCAATGATGGGGTCGGCGCCGCACATGGCCGCGCCCATGATGATGTTCAGGCCGACTCCACCCGCGCCGTAGACCGCGACGCTTTCGCCCGGGCGCACGCCAGCAGTATACATAGCAGCGCCCACACCAGTGGAGACAGCGCAGCCCACCAGCGCCGCCACTTCCAGCGGCACATCGCGCCGGACCGCGACGCAGCCTGATTCAGGAATGACCACGTACTCGGCGAAGCAGCCGAGGCCGGTCATGATGTAGACTGGCTCGCCATCGCGGGATATGCGGCTGGTGCCGTCCTTCTGCAAGCCTGAGCGCAGCACGGGCGTGTAGGTTTCACAAAGATTGGATTTTCCCTGCTGGCAATAGAAGCAGCTACCGCAATGAGCGCGGAAATTCAGCGACACGTGATCGCCGGGCTGCACACTGGTGACGCCATCGCCGACCGCTTCGACCACGCCGGCGCCCTCATGGCCGCAGATGATGGGCAGCGGAAAGTAGGACAAGCCTTCCACAACGTGCCAGTCGCTGTGGCAGACGCCGCTCGCCGCCATCTTGACCAGCACTTCGCCAGTTTGCGGCGGCTGCAAGTCAACGGTTTCTATGCTGAAGGGACTGTTGGTTTCGTTGAGTACAGCGGCTTTCATTTTCATGTGATTATCCTCTAGGCTGAGACCTGCTCGTTCCGCGAATTGGAGTTCCTGATTATAGTCATGGCAGCGGCTATCTCGCCACAAGCTTGGAGACAATCCCAGAGCACTCGCATCAAACTACATTAACTACAGAGAACGCAGAGGGCACAGAGATTAGTCTCCTGCCGACTTTCCCAATTATCCACTGCTTAAATTGGGCAATCTACCAGCCAGCTCGTCGATCGAGTTCTTTCCTGCCCAAATCATTTTTCCGCAAAATGTGACCAAATCGGTCAATAATTGCTTTCCTCTGCGCTCTCTGTGTCCTCTGTGTTTAAGTTTAGGTTTGATATTGCTCGTCGCCGCAAACGTCAATTTCAGGCAGTTGCCCATGAGGCGACCTCGGCATAGGCGCAGCCTCTATGCCATTCGCGCTTGGCTGACCTATAATGCGACAATATGAGAAAGGAGGCGCGCATGAACGCGCAGCTTCAAGAGTTCTGGAATCTCAATCGCATGTATACGGCGCTGCGCAATGAGCTGATGGCTGCGCTCAGCGACGACGATCTGGCTTATTCGCCGGGCGGCAGCAACCCGACCTTGGGCGAGCTTTGCCGCGCATTGGGCGAGACCCAATACGCTTATGTCCAGTCCTTCAAGGCCTTCGAGATCGACTTTAGTTATCGAACTGAGGACGACACGTATCTGACCAGCGTGGCCAAGTTGCAAGCCTGGTACCAGCAGCTCGACAGCGAGCTCGAGGCGGCGCTGGAAGCTGTGACGGACGATGATGTCGCCAACAAGCAGATGGAACGCGGCGGCTACCAGGTACCGGTGCATATCAGCCTGGATATATTGCGTGAAGCGCTGCTGATCTTCTACGGCAAGGTCAGCGTTTACGCCAAGGCCATGGGCAAGCCCTTGACGCAGACCTGGCAAGACTGGATCGCTTGATCGGGCTTCCACAGGCTCCGGCGCCGCTCCTTGGTCGCGGAGGCGCATAACAAGACGCCCTGCGAATCTCGGGCCCGCTGCGCTAGAATACGCTAGCGTGATTTGACGGATTCAGACTGCACACAGGAAAGAAATGACTTTGACCTACAACTCGGTGGATGAATTGCAAGGTGCGCTGGCGGAGCAAGATTATATCGCCGAGCGCGGCTTGGCGGTGGCGATATATCTGGCGCTGAAGACGGGCAAACCGCTCTTCCTCGAAGGCGACGCCGGCGTTGGCAAGACGGAGATCGCCAAAGTGCTGTCGGCGCTGCTGGGCACAAAGCTGATCCGCATGCAGTGCTACGAGGGACTGGATGTCAATACGGCCGTATACGAGTGGAACTACGCCGGGCAAATCTTGCACTTGCGGCTGATGGAGCGCGAGGGGCTGGAGCGCGAGGCGATGGAGCGCGAGCTATTCTCTCAGCGCTTTTTGCTGAAGCGGCCGCTGCTGCAGGCAATCGAGCACAGTCATGAAGGCCGAGCGCCGGTTTTGCTGATTGATGAACTTGACCGCTCGGACGAAGAGTTTGAAGCATTTCTGCTGGAATTGCTCTCCGACTTTCAGATCACCATACCCGAGCTGGGTACGATAGAGGCGACCATGCCGCCGGTGGTCGTGGTGACCTCCAACCGTACCCGCGAAATTCACGATGCGCTGAAGCGGCGCTGTTTATATTACTGGATCGACTATCCGCATTTTCACAAAGAGCTGCAAATCGTCGAGCGCAAGGCGCCCTTGATCGCGCCTATGCTGGCGCGGCAGATTACGGCCTTCATCCAGGATATGCGCTCGATGGAGCTGTTTAAGCGGCCGGGCATCGCTGAAACGCTGGATTGGACGGCCGCCCTGATCGCGCTCGACCAGAATGAGCTGTCGCTGGAAACGGTGCAAGACACACTGGGCGTGATCCTCAAGTACCAAGACGATGTTGATATGCTGGACGCGGCCACGATCCAGAATATGATCGAGCGGGCTAATGTCGAGGCTCAGCGGGCGGGCTAAGCCCAATACTGCGGAGATGTAGGGCTTGTCCGCTGCTCAAATACCGATGTCGGTACGTCTGGGCGGGTGCCGCTCTTTTGCGGATTCACGACACTTTTACCACCGAGGGCACAGAGTAAATATGAGGTCACAGAGAGGGATACCGGGAAATATGGAGGCAGGTCGAGTCAAGGATGGTCCGCATGTTCGACGATTCTGTCTTTGGACCAAGCATGATGCCTTTCCTCTGTGTCCTCTATCTAACTCGGTGTACTCGGTGGCAAAGATGTCGAAACCTCGCCTAAATCGAGCGAGCGGCGGCAGCGTCACAGTACCGGATGATTCTTGTAAAAGCGACTCTGTGAGTCTCCCGCAGTGACGACTATTGTGTGATTACAAATGTCCAACGATCCGCCCATCAACAGCCTTTACCTCGGCCCCGCCGAAAACCCGTATGACTACCGCGGCGGCAAGCTAACGCATAATCTGATCCTGTTCGGACGGGTCTGCCGGGCGCTGGGCATGAATGTGACACCGAATCGCATGATGGATGTGGGTCGAGCGCTGGCGCATATTCAGCTGGGCCGCAAGCAAGATTTCTACTTCACGCTGCGGGCGCATCTGGTGACGCACAAAAAAGAGATGGATTATTTTGAAGAAGCCTTCGATCTGTTCTGGCGGCGACCGTCTGATGGTTTCACGACGCTGAATCTGCAATCGCTGGGCGAGGAACGGCGTAAGAAGAAGACGCAGTTTTTGCCGCCGCTGGAAGCGAGCCCGAGCGAGAACGGCGCTTCAGCCGATGAGCTCGATTCAAGCATGATCGCGCTGGTGCCGACCTACAGCCGGCAGGAGCGGTTGCGCAACAAGGACTTCGCTGACATGACGGCGGAGGAACTGGAAATGGCGAAGCGCATGATCGCCAAGATGCCTGATTCGCTGGGCATACGCCGGACGCGCCGCTTCGAACACGGCGTGGGCCGGCAGATCAATATGCGCCGCCTGATGAAAGACATGATTCGCAAACAGGGCGATGTCACGCGGCTGCCGACCCACCGCCGCAAAGACAAGCCGCGCCCGGTCGTTTTGCTCTGCGATATCAGCGGCAGCATGGAGCGCTATACGCGCATCTTGCTGCACTTCATGCACACCCTGGCCGGCTCGCTTTATCAAGTGGAGTCCTTTGTCTACAGCACGGACATTACACGAATCACCCGGCAGATCCGCCAGAAGAATGTGGACGATGCGCTGGAAGATATCGGGCAGACCGTATTGCAATGGGGCGGCGGCACGATGACCGGCGAGTGCCTGCACAGCTTCAACTGGGGATGGTCGCGGCGGGTGTTGGGCCGCGGCGCCATCGTCATCTTGATCACCGACGGCTGGGATCGGGGCGACATCCCGCTGCTGCACCGCGAGATGACGCGGCTGCGGCTGGCTTGCAAGCGGCTGATCTGGCTGAATCCGCTGCTGGATGTGCCCGAGTACGAGCCGCTGACGCGCGGCGCGCAGGCACTGCTGCCTTATGTGCATGACTTTCTGCCGATCACGAATCTGTCGAACCTCGAAGTCATCGTAAAGGCGCTGCAGAATCTCAACGGGCGGCAGAGCGCCGACCCCTATCGCAAGCGCTATCTGGCGTAGAGGAGGCACCATGCGGGACATCCTCGGAACGATGAAGCGCTGGCAGTCAGAAGCGCGTTCCATCGCGCTGGCGACCGTCGTCAAGACCTGGGGCTCGGCGCCCCGCCGCGAAGGCGCCAAGATGGGAATTACGGATGAGATGGCCATGATCGGCTCGGTCAGCGGCGGCTGCGTGGAAGGCGCAGTGGTGGAAGAAGCGCTGGCTGGCTTGAAGGACGGCAATCCACGCCTGCTCAAGTTTGGCGTGGCGGACGACATGGCCTGGGAGGTCGGCTTGACCTGCGGCGGCAGCATCGAGGTATTCGTCGAGCCGCTGGACGCGCTGTGGTGGGACGCGCTGGCTGATCTGGCTGAGAACGACAAATTCGGCCTGACGGTCACGGTCATGGACGGCGAATATATCGGCGAAAAGGTACTGCTCGATGGCGCCGGCGATGTCTTATACAATACTGACGCGCTGCCTAAGGACATGCTGGCGCGGCTGAAAGCGGCGGCTGCGGATTGCAGCAAGAGCGGTATTGTCACTTTGGAACAACGCGCGGACGAGTGCGAGACACGCGTGATGGTCGATATGCAGGTCGAGCGTCCGCATTTGATCCTCATCGGCGGCGTTCACGTCTCGATTCCGCTGCAAGCCATGGCGGCGCAAGTCGGCTTTCGCGTCTCGATCGTGGATCCGCGTTCCGCCTTCGCCTCGCAAGAGCGTTTCCCCAACGCGGCCAATATCCTGCACAGCTATCCTGATAAAGCGCTGCCGCAACTCGGGCTCGACCGCAGCACCTACCTCGCTGTTTTGACTCATGATCCCAAGATTGACGACAAGGCGCTGATAACCGCTTTGCCGGCGAATATCCCCTATGTCGGCGTCTTGAGCAGCGGACGCACACATCGGCAGCGGGTGGCGCGACTAAAAGAAGCCGGCCTCAGCGATGAGCTGATCGCGCAGATTCGCACGCCTATCGGCATCGACATCGGCGCGAGCACGCCAGAGGAAATCGCGGTCTGCATCCTGGCCGAGATCATCGCCGCGCGCAACGGCGTGGACGGGAAAGCGGCAGGGCCGGCGCGATGAAGTTCGGCGAGGTCAAGCTGGACGAGGCCGTGGGCGGCATCCTGGCGCATAAACTCTATGACGATGCCGGCAAGATGGTCTTCAACAAGGGGCACTTGCTGAGCGCGGACGATATTTCCCGGCTGCGGCAGCGCGGCTTGCAACGCATAACGGTCACGCAATTGAGCAGCGCCGACCTGCACGAGGACGAAGCGGCAGCGCGGATAGGCGCGGTGGTGGCCGGTCCGCAGGTAAAGATGCGCGCGCCAGGCGTCGGCCGGGCTAATCTAACTGCAGCCGAGCGCGGCGTCTTGCATGTCAACGCGCCGGTGCTGGAATTGATCAACAATATCTATGACGGCATCACCATCGCGACACGACGCGCCTACAGTCTGGTGGATGCCAGTGAGATGGTGGCGCTGGTCAAAGTTGTGCCCTTTGGCGTGCCGGCAGCCCGCGTTGTGGATGTCGAGCGAATCGCCGAGGCCAGCGCCGCGGTTTTGCATGTGCGCCCGCTGCAGGCCATGCGCGTGGCGCTGATCGTCTCCGGCACAGAGGCCACGCGCGAGCGCCTGCTCAGGAGCTTTCAGGAACCGGTGCGCCGACGGATTGAAGGCTGGGGCAGCCAACTGCTCGAGCCGACCTTCTGCGCCCACGATGCCGAGTCTGTCGCGGAGGCCATCCGCGAACAAGCCAGCGCCGACTTGATTCTTGTCGCCAGCATTTCGGCGATTATCGACCGCGAGGATGTGGTGCCTTCCGCCCTGCTGCTCGCCGGCGGCAGCATCACCCTTCACGGTGTGCCGGTCGACCCGGGCACGCTGCTGATGATGGGTTATCTGGGCGAGGCGCCGGTGGTGGGCGCGCCGGGCTGCATCAAATCGCCCAAGACCAATGTCATCGACTGGATCCTGCCGCGCCTGCTCAGCGGCGAACGCTTGACGCGCGCCAATCTGGTGTCGATGGGGCACGGCGGTTTGCTGCAAGACATCGCCGAGCGCCCGATGCCGCGCAGCATGACAAACCAACCCCCCTCCCCGACGCATCAGGGAGGGGGAAGCTCTGATACGGAGAGCTGATCGTGTCGAAGTCTACCCCACCCCCCGGCCCCCTCCCCAGCAAGCTAGGGAGGGGGAGCGTGGCCAAGCCCGAGCATGCAAAAGGCAGCGAACCACTCCCTGTTGCTACGAGTGGATTGAGAGCGATAGGCTATGGCGCGGTTATTTTGGCGGCGGGTCTGTCCACGCGCATGCGCGAGAACAAAGTACTGTTGCCCTGGCGCGACGGGCGGCCGATCGTGGCGCACGTGGCCGCGAAATTCGCCGACGCTGGCATCGGTCCCGTCATCGTTGTGACCGGGCGCGATGCGGCGGAGGTTCGCGTCGCCGTGGCTGAGCTCCCCGTGCGCTGCGTCCACAATCCCGACTTTGCCAGCGGTGAGATGCTGTCGTCGGTGAAAGCCGGCTTGGGCGCGCTGCCGGGCGATTTGGCCGCGGCCTTTATTCAGCCGGCGGATATGCCCTGTGTGCCGCAGGCGGTCATCGGCGAGTTGGCCGCGCGGCATGAGACGGGCTGGTGCGTCGCGCCGCGATATGAGGGGCAGCGCGGGCATCCGGTGCTGCTGGATCGGGCGTACTGGCCGGCCATGCTGGAGTTGCCGGCGGATGCGAAGCCGCGGGATGTGCTGCGTGGGGCGCGGTTGCGTCTGGTGGATGTCGCGGACGAGGGCGTGCTGCTGGATGTGGATACGCGGGAAGCGTATGAGCGGGTGTTGGGGCGGGAATGAGCCGCGCTCAGTGTACGAGCATCCTTGTCCTAGCCTTCGCGCTGTCCCTGCTTGGCCTTCGCCCGGCACAGACGCGAGAGGACCTGCTCCTGGCCCTGCGAGCCTCAAACATCCATGCGGATGACCTGGCGCTGTTCGAAGCGCATGAAGCGGAATTATCCATCGATCAGCTGCGAAGTATGCTGGAATTTCTGCCCGACAAGCTCGTAGTCGCTGACAGCCGATTTTTTAGTATCGCCGACTACAATGACTGGCTGGAGTACAATTTTGCGCGACCGCTGGGGGACGTTATCCACAGCAATCTTGCCCGGCGAGACCTCTTTCTGGATCCCGCCCGCCAGCTGAACAATCCCGCCATCACCAATATGAGCGCAGAAGCCTTGGCGGCGCTGGTGTTTTCTCAGACTTATGTGGAAGAAAAATGGGATCATACGGTGCCTTGGGACGGCGATGCCAACGCTGTCTTCAATTGGATTCAGCCGGAGCTGCTGATAAGGCCAAGACGGGATGACTATCGCGCGGGCGACTTTCTATATCGCGAACGCGTCCGATATTGGTTTGCTACATTTGAGCCGGAGTTCTTAGCGGCGCAGGGTGAAGGCGACGATGTAAAGGCCGCCTTGTATCACATAAGAGCGCCTACACCGAATGTGCCGCGCCTCGCTGGCTACAGTTATCCAATCGGGAATCAACTCTATTTACAAACGGCCGAAACGCTGCTTTGGTATGCCGACTATCTGACTGCCAGTCCTCGGCGATATGGTTTCTCACCCTCTGTTGACGTAGAAACCAGCATCGACCTGCCTCAAGATACGACCGCCATCCTTGCCGCAATCCCGCCGGCCGATTGGCAGTATGCCGATATACCCGGGTTATACGGTCTGTTGCATGCGCCGTTCGCTGGAGAAATGCGGCGTGAGCTAAGCCACCCGGAAACGGCCGCATTCTGGAACGTCATGCGCTTCGTACAGGCCGGCGCTCGTCAGCGAGAAGGCGGCGGCTCGGATGAGCGTCGCGGCGACAATCAGCCGGCGATTATGGCGCTGCGTTACGCTGATCGTTCTGAAGTGCCCAATGGGCGCAGTCGTGAAGACATCTCCGCGTTTTCGCTGATGACGACGGTTTATTCGGACTCGATTCTCCTGGACTTCAGCAACTGGAACAATGAGGCCTACACGCTTATCGTGTCGCCGCTGGATGCCAGCCGATCAGACGGGATTCACCGACGCTTGAGCGAACGGAACAAGGCGATACGCGTTATCGAGCAGATGGGAGACGAGAAGGACTATTCACACGCCACCCACGTCAGCGGTTCGCTCGGTCTGGGCTTGCAACTAGTGACCCAATACAACGACCCGCGGGGCGATTTCTTGCCCTACACGCCTGAAGAAGCCTATTTTCTGGCGCGCGCGCTTGTGCTGGAAGCTACCGAATTTGATGCAAGAGAGGCGGCTGAAACCCTGTGTCACTCGCCCTTGCTTCTAGCCGGCTTCAATCTGTATCGGCACGAAAACGATGATGTCAGATCTCAAGTCGACTTGGTCTGCCAGAGCTAACCGGCTGGACTAAACAGCCTCCCACAAGGCCGTTGACGGCGCCGCTCCACGCCGACCCCCACGATCCCGCCCCCACTCCAGACGCCGCGCCAGGCCCTGCCACAGCAGCGCAATCAAGGCCTCGCGCAGGGCCACGACCAGCAGCAGCGACCCGCCTTCCACCAGAAGCTGCGCCAAGGGATCCGGCTCGAGCGCCAACCGTCGCAAGGCCACGAAAACCAGCGCGCCGGCCGCCAGGGGCAGGCTCGTCAGCGCCAGATGCAGGAAGATGCCGATGGTCATGCCGTCATTGCGCGACCAGTCGAAGCTGCTGGCATAGAGCCCGATGAGCAAGCTCAGCACCAGGGTCTGCGTCATGTTGCTGAAGTAGACGGCCAGCAGCAGCGCTAGCAGCGCCAGCAGCCGCAGTTGGTCTATGCCGACGGCTTGCGGGCTCAGCAGCGCGGTCAGGAGCGTAAACATACATAGCCCGCCCAGCGCAGCCACACCGAAACGACAAGTCAGCAGCGTGCCCCAGCGCAAGGGAGCAAACCACGGGCTGCGGTACAAGATGCCGTTCGCGAAGGACCAGCTAGCCTGCAGCGCGCCGCGTGCCGAGGCGCAGATCAACTCGTAAGTATGCTGGTGCTTTTCGCGGTAGATGCCGCTGATCACATCGACCATTAATCGGGTGCTTGCCAAGATCACCATAAGCGGCAGCAAGAGCGGCGCCAGGACTATCAGCGTGAGCATCAGGATTGGTATCACCAGGACCAGCACCAACAGTTCTGGCGCGTGCGCCACAGCCGCGATCAAGGCGGGAATGGCAGCGACTGTCAATAGCCGCGGCACGCGAATGCCCGCTCTTGGCGCCGTCGCGGCCCGGCGGATTTCGCTGACCCGGCGGAAAATCGGATCGTTAATGTCCGCGGCCGCCAGCCTGCGCCACAAGCGCAAGGACATCATGGCGCTGCTCCTCGTCTGCAGAGTTGATAAGTCTATCTTAGCGGAATCGCTAGTCTCATCCAAGCGCTGGGCGCACAGGCAGCGGGATATTACAGTACAATTCCAAAGTCGGTCCAAGCCTTGGACTTGTCTGCAAACGATCCGGAAGAAGGCGAAAATGCCCAACGTTGAGATCATCACACTGCCGCCGAAGCGCTGGCCGGAAGCAAAGCGACTGCGCCTCGAAGCCCTGCGCGGGGCGCCGACCGCATTCGCCTCAAGCTTCGCAGATGAAGAAGCATTCAGCTCTGATGTTTGGATCGCGCGGCTGAGGTCGGCATTCAAGCGCGCCGGCAACTTGACATTGTATGCGGAAGTTGAAGGCGAGTTGATCGGCATGGCGGGGGCGGGTTGGTCAAGCAAAGCCAAGCTGCGCCATGTAGCGGAAGTCTACAGCGTTTACGTATCGCCGGAGCAGCGCGGCCTGGGCATTGCGTCGCAGCTGATGCGACGACTGCTGGATGAGCTGTCAGCGCTGCCGCAGTTGGAAAAAGTCCGCCTGACGGTCAACAGCGCGGGTCAGCCGGCCATAAGCCTGTACCAAGGGTTCGGCTTTGAAAATGCGGGGATGGCGCGGCGCGAACTATGCGTGGACGGTCAGTATTACGACTTGCTGTACATGGAGCGCTTCTTGGAGTCGGGCTGTTCTTCGGCCTTTGGCTTAAGCCTTGATTGACCCGCTTGTCAGGCCGCTGATGAACTGCCGCATAGCCACGGCGAAGACACATAGCAGCGGTATTGACGAGATGACATAGCCGGCGAAAAGCGTGCCCCAATCGGTTTCAAAGTCCGAGGAGAATTGCATCAAACCCAGCGCCAGCGGCATCTGGCTCTTGTCGGTGATGGTGACCAGCGGCCAGATCAGGTCGTTCCAGCTGCTGATCAGCGTGGTCATGGCGACTGTGGCGATCATGGGGCGGGCTAGCGGCACCGATACGTAGATGAACACCTGCCTCTCGGCCGCGCCATCGACATAGGCGGCGTCGAACAACTCCTGCGGCAGAGACTCGAAATAACTGCGCATCAGCCAGGTCGATAGCACCAGGCCGCCGCTGACCCAAACCGAAATCAGCGCGAAGGGCGTATTAACCAGACCCAGGTCGCGCACGAGCACAAAGCGCGGCGCCAGCGTCAGCACGCCCGGCACCATGATCAGGGTGATGAAGCCGAGGAATAGCACCGTCTTGAATGGGAAGCGGAAACGAGCGAAGACATATCCGGCCACCGAAGCGATGGCGGCGATCAGACAAATGGTCGAGCCGGAGTAGATGACGCTGTTGACGATAAAGCGCCAGATAATTCTGAAGGCGGATGTATAGTTTCCAAAGTGCAAGGGCAGCTCGGGCAGCCAGAAATTGTGATAGAACTGCGTATTGCTCTTGAAGGACGTGATGACGACCAGCACCAAGGGGAAAAAGGTCACGATGCCGAAGGCGAGCAGCACCAGCTGAAAGGGAAGATCACGGTTGTCGAAGCGCAGGCGTTTGCGATTTATCAAGTAGCACTCCCAAACTTACGGCGGGCGACCCAATGGCTCGCCCCTACACTACTAGTTGCTTGCGCCGCCGGAGACGCGCAGGTTGATCACGGTCAGCGCGAGCATGGCGACAAAAAGCACGACGCCAATGGCGGAGGCATAGCCGAATTCCAAAAAGTTGAAGGCGGATTGGAAGAGCTGCAGCGCCGGCACCATACTGCTGTAACCGGGTCCGCCGTCGGTCATGACCAGGAAGAGGTCAAAGCGCTGCGTCATGAAGATCATCGTCAGGATCATCGCCAGCGTGATCTGCCGCCGCGTCATGGGAATGTCGATATAGAAGAGCCGCCGCCAGAAGCCGGCGCCGTCGATTGCCGCGCTCTCGTGCACCTCTTTCGGGATGGTCTGCAAGCCGCCCAGGAGGATGAGGAACTGCAAAGTCGGCAGCCAGGGAAAGCGCACAAATGCCAGCGCCCACATCACCGTCAGCGGATCGCCCAGCCAGGCGTGGGTGTATTCGCCCAAGCCAACCAGTTTGAGGCCTTCGTTGAGCAAGCCCACCTGCGGGTTGTAGATGAAACGCCAGATCAGGTAGTTGAGGATCGTCGGCACCACCATCGGAAATACGAAGATGATTTTCCACCAGTAGGACCAGCGCTGGCTGCGCAGATTGACGATCATCTCGGCGGCGAAGAAGGGCAGCACGGTCTGCATGACGACGCGGAAGAAGAGGAAGCCGACCAGGTTGGTGATGGCGACGCGGAAGGTGCGGTCGCTCAGCATGCGCTCGTAATGCTCCAGCCCGACGTAGAAATGGACTTTGCCGCCGTTCCAGATGTAGAGCGAGTTGTACAGCGCGCTGAAGGCGGGCAGCCATTCGAATATCAGCAGCATGGCGACCGGAATCAGCAGCGCCAGATACAGCCACTTTGCCCGCCAAATTCGGACAGGCAGCGGGCTTTGGCTTGCGCGTTTGGTGCTAGCGCCCGAAGGGCTTGTGGCTAGACGTCTGAGCATGGAATTTCGAGTGCGGGCGACCCAATGGGTCGCCCCTACGAATTCGCGTTTCTTGACCTTGTGTAGGGGTCAGCCATTGGCTGACCCGTTCGTGCAACTGTGCCCGACCTATTCCATCTGGAAGTCGCAGGTCCACTCATTTTCGGCGATGACGACGCGCGCTTCCCGCGTCATCAGGCGGTCTTCTTCGGCGATCAGCGTTTCCAGGTCGATCTGATCGGTGAAGTATTCCTGCATCAGGCGGCGGTGATCTTCGCCGTAGCGCCGGCTGAGACGCGGATCGGGATCTTTGAGCGCGCGGATCGGCAGCTCGAGGAAGGCCACGGTTGGCTTCAAGGCATCGGGCACATCCAAACCAAACTGCGTCGGGATGCTGCGCGGCGAATCGGTCACGACGCGGCCCCATTGCGGCTGCGCGGTCAAATACATCAAGAAGTCGACCACTTGCTCTTCGACGCCTTCGCGGCGGGCGCGGTCGGTCACAGTGAAGCCGGCGGTGAAGCCTCCAACCAGGTAGGCGCTTTCGTTGTTCGCCGCATGCGGGCTGGTGGTTTCGGTGACCGGCGGGAAGTAACTGATGCCCCAGTTGAAGTCAGCGTCGCGGGTCACGTTAAGCGTTTGGCTGGCCGCGTTGCCCAGCAGGAAGGGCACTTCGCCCGTGATGAATAGGCGATAGGCTTCGTCCCAGGTCATGACAGCGTAGCCATCGACCCACATCGGCTCGAAATCAGCCAGCAGCCCCAGCCAATCGGCAAAGGCATCGTCATGGGCGCTGATCAAACCGTTCTGAATAGCGCAGGCAAATTCACGCTGGTTCAGCGCGTGCCAGCTGGCGCCCGGTTCCCACCAACTCTCGATATGGTCGATATACATGCTCGTCAAGCTGGTGCCATCAAACCAGTTGTAGGTGTAAGGCGAAGCAGTCGACATGCTCATCGCCAGCGGCTCAAAGCCCGCCTCGGCCACCGCGCCCATCTCGGCGATCATCGTCTCCCAATCCGCCCACAGCGAATAGTCGATATCGAATTCGGTATCGATGCCCATCTCCTCTAGCAAGTCGATGTTGTAATAGAAACCGACCGCCACCGCGTTGACCGTCACGACATACTGATTGCCGCTGCCCGTATGGTAAGTGGAATTCCAGACGACATCGGGGATGCTGTCGGCCCAGCGTTCGTGGCCCGGCGTACCTTCGGGAATGTAGGGATTGGGCTGCTCAATGTAATCGTTGAGCGGCACATACCAGTCGTTGCCCTGCTCCTGCCAAACACGGATGAAATTGTTGACGATGATATGCGGCTCGTTCTGGCCGTTGAAGACCGTGCTGCGCCACTGGTCACCGGAGATATTAGAGGGCACGTCTACCAGCTCGATATTGACGCCGGGGTTGGCCGCTTCATATTCGGCTGCGATATCGTTCATCATCTTCGGCGGATCGGGATTGTTCTCGGTCGGCTCGTCGGGATAGTAGGCGCCAACGGTAGTGAAAATGGTGATCTCGTCTTGCGCATATCCGGCGAATGCGCCGAATATCAGCAGAAAAAGTGAAACAAGCAGCAGTCGTCTGAACATGAGTTCCTCCCTCGTCTAATTCTGTTGCATAGGATTTGATTAAATCGACTCGCAGGAGAGTTTAACCGGTATTATGCTCGCCGGTCAACTCTCCCGCGCCGAGCCTTATCCGCCCAGGAAGGCGTGCAGGGTCTGATTGAAATCGGCGGCCTTTTCTACGAAGGGACTGTGCCCGCAATCCGCGATCACGACCTCGTCTACCGCGCCGCCCGCCGCCGCGTAATTGTCCAGAACGTGCTTGATCTGCGCGATCATTGGCTGCGGCGGACAGACCTCATCGCCTGGCCAGCCGGGCACCACGCCCAGCTTGCCGAAGGTAGCCAGGTCGAACATCGACATATCGGCGATGACCTGGTCGCTGTCGCCGCGCAGCCAGAGCAGCCGCGGCTTGGGCTCAATGGCGTAGAGCCGCGCCACATCGCGCTGATTATTGGGCGCCATGCCATTCAGCACGCCCCAGCGTCCAGGCGCGACGCCGGGCCAATTCTCGGAGGCAGTTGAATCACCCGGGTAATCGCGCTCGCCGGTGTGCGTCTGCAGCACCGATGTCAGCAGGTCTTCTTCGCGCTCGGACGTGTAGGGCGGCTTCCAGTAGAAATTGTTCATCACCATACGCGGCGTCATTTCGCCATCGCCGCGCTCGCCGTCCTTCAGCATCTGGGTGTATTGCGGGTTGGCGACGCCGCCGCCCGAGCCGGCCGCGTCCGGCGCGCAGAGCGTCCCTTGCGCGTCTTTGGTGCCGCCGAAGCCGAAGGGCGATACCGGCGCGACCAGCGTGGCGCTATCTAGGCGTTGCGGCGCGTCTATCATCAGATTCCAGGTCACGCCGCCGCCCATTGAGTGGCCGACGATATGCGCCTTCTCGATCTCAAGCGCATCCATCAGGGCGATGACATCATCGGACATGTCGGCCAGGCCGCGGCTGCCATCGACTGCCGCCGCGGGATCCGATTCGCCGAAGCCGCGCTGATCGAGCGCGATGCTGTGGTAGCCCGCCGGCATGGCCAGCATGGTCTCTTCCCAGAAGGTGGCTGAGGTCAGATTGCCGTGTACAAAGACGACCGGCGTACCGCTCTCGTCGCCGGCGCTTAGCACGCGCGTTGTGAGTCGTGAGCTAGTGACTGTTCTGGCGTTAATGCCATTTAGTGTCGGTATAGACATGATATGGCTTCCTTTCGATGTTAGCTTCGAACACGCTGACTGTAACGCAGCGGAGTTATGCGCGCCAACTTGCTCATCAGAAAGGCAGAGCAATTGTATCAATTCAATTGAACCACAGAGAACACAGAGGGCACAGAGATGTAGGCATTTAGACGACTATATTGAGCACTTGGTTGACTGGTAAATGGCTGGAACCTCCGAATACATTACAAAAGTCTCTGGAGATCTGTCCTGAAATGGAACGTAGACTTTCACCAATGCCTTTCTCTGCGTTCTCTGTGAACTCTGTGTTTGATTCTCCGTTTGAATTTGCGCCAATCCAGTCACTATCATTTCGATGCGATTGTTATGATCAGAATGGACCGTAGCGATCGGTCTGCGCGGGATGCGCGTATACGGTGGCGTCGTAACTGCGGCGCAGCAAATCCCACTTTACATCGGCGTAGTCCGAGTCTTCGGACAGGTCATTATGTTCCCAGGGGTCGGCGTCAAGGTCGTACAGTTCGCAGATGCCCTTCTGGTGATAGACGGTTAACTTCCAGCGGCGATCGCGGTACATGCTGGCGTGGGTCTCGTCGGCCAGATTGGTCGCGGCATAGTGCTCCGCGCGCACGAATGCGCGGTGTGGCGCTTCAGACGCGTCCTCGCGCAGCAGCGTAGCCGCCGACCGCCCTTGCAGGTAAAGCGGCGCGTCCATGCCCAGCAGCTCATAGAGCGTCGGCACGATGTCGACCAGTTCGATCAGCTCGTCCGTCACCTGCGGCTGAACGCGTCCAGGCCAGGAGATCATCAGCGGGACGCGCGCCAAGCCCTCGTAGAAGCGACAGCCCTTTAATACCAGCCCGTGGTCGCCCAGCATCTCGCCGTGATCGCTCATAAAAATGATGATGGTATTTTCGCGCTGTCCGGATGCGTCGAGGAAGTCGAGCAGACGGCCGAACTCCTCGTCGAGAAACTCGATCATGGCGTAGTAGGACGCTTGCATCTGCTTATGCTGGAATGCTTCGGGATGGCGGGCGCGATTCTGAAAGTCGATACCGGCCGCTTCAAGACGCCGCTGATGCGCCAGGTCGCTCTCGGCGAAGTGGGCGCCGGGCAGTGATTCCGCATCGTAGCGTCGATAGTACTCGTAGGGCGCGTCAAAGGGCGGGTGCGGGTCAAAGGGATTGACGCTGAGGAACCAAGGCTTTTCCGGTTCTCGATTGCGCGCGATGAACTCAATCGCCTTTTCCGTACACCAATGCGTCTGGTGCAGATGGGGCGGCACATTGTCATCCTCCGGCGTCGGCTCGCTGAATCCGCCGAAGCCTGGGTCGCGGTGCGAGTTGCGGTAATCATCAGTGGAGGCGATGCCGCGCGGACGCAATACGGCGTTATGGTCGATGCCCTGCGCCTTGATCCACTCGACGTACTCGTTGCCCCGTTCGTTGCCACCCTTGTGATCATGGCTGTACTGAAAATAGTCGTAGCCGTCATCCACGCGCTGCTCGCGCCGAAGGAAAGCGCTGGCCAGGTGCAGCTTGCCGATGAGACCGCAGTCGTAGCCGGCGTCGTGCAGTACCTTCGAAATCAGCCGATCTTGGTGGTGGCGCGGGAATGACTGGAAGCCATTGCCGTTGACGCCGACCGCGCTGGGATACATGCCGGTCAAGAAGCTGGCGCGGCTAGGCGTGCAAATCGGCGACTGGCAGAAGGCATGGGTGAAGGCCGCCGACCGGCTGACGAAGCGATCAAGATTGGGGGTATTGATGTACAGATTGCCCAAGGCGGCAATGGTGTCGAATCGCTGTTGGTCGGTGCAATACCAGAGGATATTAGGGCGGTCAGACATTGTTGAGTCTCCAATTCAATTATGCCGAGTGTAGCGTTTTCAGCCGCGCTTTGCCGCCAGAAGGCAATTGCATCGAATTGATCTAACTACAGAGAACACAGAGTGCACAGAGAAATAGGTGTTTGGACGACAATTAATCGAATTCGGCGCGCTGGTAAATGGCAAGCATCACCGACACAAATTCCAAAATTTTCAACGCCATTCTTAGAATATGACCTGGGCTCTAACTTCTGCTTTTCTCTGCGTTCTCTGTGTTCTCTGTGTTTAATCTTCCCTTCGCATTTACGCTATTGCTTTCAACAACATTTTGACTCGATTGCTCTGCTTGCTGAGATTTTGCGCAAAAGGCAGTACAATAGGCGAACTTGCAGTCAAAGTAAGAGGAGCGCGCTATGGTGGATTTCGGCTTAGGTCTGCTGCATGGACCGCCAAAGGGAGAAAATGAACGTTTCGTCACGGAACTGGCCGAGACGCTGGATCAGCTCAAGGGATATTTTCGCAGCATCTGGATGACCGACCATTTCTTCTGGGATGGCGCGCCGACTTATGAAGCCTGGACGGTGATGAGTTACCTGGCCGCGCGTTTCCCCGATTTCGAGGTGGGCCCGATGGTCTTGGGGCAAAGTTACCGCAACCCGGCCACGCTGGCGCTGATGGCGGCGACGCTGCAGGCGCTTTCCGGCGGCAAGTTCATCATGGGTATCGGCGCCGGTTGGAAAGAAGACGAGTACCGCGCCTACGACTATCCCTACCCTTCACCGAGCATACGGGTGCAGCAACTGGAAGAGACGCTGATCATCCTCAAGAAAATGTGGGAAGAGCCGGGCCAGGTCAGCTACCAGGGCCGGCACTACGCCATCAAAGAGGCCTGGTGCGAGCCCAAGCCGGAGCCGAAGATTCCCGTCCTGGTTGGGGGCGGCGGCTACACCACCATGAAACACGCCGCCAAGTATGCCGACATCTGGAATCTGCCGGACAAACCGCTGGGTCCCTACGTTGAGCGGCTTAACATTCTACGGCGGCACTGTGAAGACATCGGTCGCGACCCGGCGTCCTTGCGCTGCAGTTGGTTTGGGCGCGTCTCACTGGGACGCACTGAGGCGGAAGCGGAAGCGCGCGGGTTGTCGCGCGACGACAAGTGGACGCCCGAGAACGCCTTTGTCGGCACGCCGCAAAATGTCGCCGAACAGATGAACGGCTTCGTCGAGGTCGGCTGCGATTACTTCATGGTCGATATCATCGGCTCGCCCGCTGAAGACGTCATCGGCATGTTTACCCAGGAACTGATTCCCGCATTAAATGGAGCGTAGAAATGAAGATCAAGTGGTATGGACACGCGGCTTTTCTGGTCACCGGGGGCGACGGCACGACGGTAATCACCGACCCGTATACGCCGGAAACTTCGGGCTATCAGCCGATTCCCGATCATCCGGACATCGTGGTGACTTCGTCGCTGAACGACAGCTTTCACGACCGCTCCGATCTCATCGGCGGCGACCCCGAACGGCTCAATCTGCTGGATGTCGCCCGGGACGGCGGCGAGCTGACTTGCAAAGGCGTGACCTTCAAGGCCATCGAGTCATCGGAGATGTACGCGCATCCCGAGCACGAGCCGGACAAATGCGCCATGTACCGCTGGGAGATGGACGGCATCAGCATCGGGCATATGGGCGATGTCGGCAACCCCTTCACGCCGGAAGAGTACGAATTCTTCCGCGACCTCGATGTCTTCCTGGTGCTGGCGGGTGATGTGCCAACCATCGACCTGGGCGACCTAAAGCAAGTGATCGACCGCGTCAAGCCCAAGCTGGTCATTCCCATGCATTTCCGCACGTTACGCTACAAGCCGCGCAATATGCAGTGGATCACCGCCTTCCTGAGCCACTTCGACGACGCCGAGGTCGATTTCCAGTCGGATTGGGAGGTGGAGTTGAGCCGGGAAGATCTGCCGGAAGAGACGCGGGTGCTGGTCTTGACGCACGCGCTTTAGTCATCAAAAGGGTGCTGCCTGATGTTTTCGGGGGACTTGCCGATACTTGCATTCTCGCAAGCTCACACAGAATCCGCAATGGTAGGGGACTGGACACAAACCATTGTCATTCTCGTATGTATATGGGGCTGCGGCCTGCGACTACACCTAGATTTGATAAACAACCGCAAGGAAATACGACGTCTGAGACGACGCCTTCGCGCCGAGATTCGCCAGTATCGCTAGGTCACATGAAACCAAGTAGTCGGCAAATCTTTGCGAACAAGCGGAGGGCTAAGTCTCCATGTCACGGTGGCTTGCTCGCCGCTATGCTGTGTTATAGTCTTGCAAAAGTTTCCTTCAGCGTCGGATACAGCGACTGAAATACTGCGTAGCGTTCCGCGTAAACCTCAGCGTCAGCGCTGATCGGCACTGCGTCGCCCGTCTGAATCATCGCCTCGCAGGCGCTCGCCGCGTCATCATAGAAGCCCGCCGCCACCGACGCCAATATGGCCGCCCCGAAGGCGCCCCCTTCAGTGGTATTGATATTGACCAAGGGCGCGGCCAGCACATCAGCGATTATCTGCTGCCAGACCGGGCTCTTGGCGCCGCCGCCGCTAATGCGAACCTCGAACTCATCGGGCAGGCCAGCTTGATCAACCAGGGTGAACGAGTCCTTCAAGCCGAAGGCCACGCCTTCCAGCACGGCGCGGGTCATGTGGCCGCGGGTGTGGCGGCTGGTGATGCCGATGAAGGCGCCGCGGGCCAGTGGATCGGGATGGGGCGTACGCTCGCCGGTTAGATAGGGCAAGAAGAACAAGCCGTCGCTTCCGGCGGGGGATTCCGCCGCTTCCGCCAGCAGCGCGTCAAAGGCGAACTCGGGCGCGAAGGTGTCTTTGTACCACTGCAAGCTGCCGGCTGCGCTGAGCATAACGCCCATGAAATGCCAGGTATCCGGCAGGGCGTGGCAGAAGGCATGCAGCCTGCCCTCGTCTTCATAGGCGTAGCGGCTCAATGGCGCGAAGACGACGCCCGATGTGCCGACAGTGACGCCGATCTTATCCGGCGAGACGCAGCCCATGCCGACCGCGCCCGCCGCTTGATCGCCGCCGCCGCCGACCACCGGTGTGCCCGCTTTGAGTCCAGTCGCCGCAGCTCCGGCAGCGCTTATCGTGGATGTGACCTGCGTGCCTTCATGGACTGGCGGCAGCCATTCGGCGGGGATCTTAAGCGCATCCAGCACTTCGGCGGACCAGGCGCGCTCCGCCACATTCAGCAGCGATGTGCCGGCCGCCCCGGCCAGGTCGGTGGCGTAAGCATCGGTCAGTTTGTAGCGAATGTAGTCTTTGGGCAGCAGCACCTGTTTGACCCGCGCATAGACTTCCGGCTCGTTGTCTCGCACCCAGAGGAGCTTGGGCGCGGTGAAGCCGGTCACTGCTGGATTGCCGGTCAGCTCGATCAGCCGGCGCGCGCCGATTCGCGCGGTCATATCATCGCACTGCGCTTGTGTGCGCTGGTCGTTCCAGAGTATCGACGGACGCAGCACAGCGCCCTTCTCGTCGAGCAGAACCAAGCCGTGCATCTGCCCGGTCAAGCCGATGACGCTGATGTCGTCCCCGCTAAGCCCTGAATCGGCCAAGGCCCCACGGATGCTCGCGCTGATGCCGTCCCACCAGTCAGCCGGGTTCTGCTCGCTCCAGAGCGGCTGGGGCTGGCTGATCGGCTGTGGCGTGTTGGCGACGGCGATGACCGCGCCCGTTTCGTCGATTATCAGCGCTTTGGCGCCGGTTGTGCTGATGTCCAGTCCCATCAAGTAGGGCATCTGATTTCCTTTCTCAAATAGTGTTAGCGCCTTCGTATGACAATGGTAGAGGCGTCCTATCAGATCGCCCGCAGCCATTTGTATTTAACACGACGGGCGATCCAATGGATCGCCCCTACAATTCCTCAGTAGTTCCAAGATAGTCATGCGAAAAGTGATCGGATTCCCAGAGCAAGAGTGGGCGAGCCACCGGCTCGCCCCTACAACATTCCCGATAATTTTGGAAATTACGATTCTATGGCGGTCATTCTCACTACTTAGTTGGAATTACTTCTGTGACTCTGTGGTGAATCCCCTAGCGGACGCCCAGCAGAATGTCAAATGTCAGCTGATCCAGACGTTCGTAGGGCAAATTGCGCGCGCCCAGGCTCACGCGGTCGAACTCGGTCGCTTTCAGGCGGTCGGCGGCTGAAGCGCTGTAGCCATCCGATAGATAAGCGTAGCTGCCGTCATCAGCGTTGATCTCCGCCAGCAGCGCCTGAATCTCGTCGTCGGCGTTGAACTGCGCGGCCTTTTCCTTGAAAACCAGGTAGGAGCGCATGCAGCCGCGGGCGAATTCCACCACATCTTCGTACTGCGATGTGCGGTAGGCGTGGGCGTCAAAGTGGCGGCTGCCGTCATAAGCCACGTCCTCCAGGAAGCGCACCAGGTGGAAGTTCTGCTTGATCATCATGCTGCCGAATCGGAAGTCTTGATCGTAGCGACCGAACATCTGGTCGTTGAGGTCAATGTGGAAGAGCTTGCCGGCATCCCAAGCTTGCGCCACAGCGTGCATGAAGTTCAAGCCAGCCATGTGCTCATGCGCCACTTCCGGGTTGACGCCGACCATTTCGGAGTCGTCCAGCGTGGCGATGAAACCCAGCATGGCGCCGACAGTGGGGAAGTAGATATCGCTGCGGGGTTCGTTGGGCTTGGGCTCCAGCGCGAAACGATAGCCGTAGTCATTGTCTTTGGAATATTCGCAAAGGAAGTTGATGGCATCGCGCATGCGCTTGACGCCGTCAGCCGGGTTCTTGGCGCTATCACTCTCCGCGCCTTCGCGCCCGCCCCAGAACACGTACACCCTGGCGCCCAGCTCGGCGCCCAAGTCCATCGAGCGCATGGTTTTCTGCAGGGCATAGGCGCGGACGGCCGGGTCGTTGCTGGTGAAGGCGCCGTCTTTGAATGCGGGATCGGCGAAGAGATTAGTGGTGGCCATTGGGCAGACGATGCCGGTGTCGGCCATGGCGCGCTTGAAGTCGGCCACGATCTTATCGCGCTCGGCGGGCGCCGCGTCGATGGGCACGAGGTCGTTGTCATGCAGATTGACGCCCCAGGCGCCGACCTCGGCCAGCATGTGTACGATTTCCACCGGCGAGATGGGAGCGCGGGTGGGCTCGCCGAAGGGGTCGCGGCCGATGTTGCCGACCGTCCACAATCCGAAGGTGAATTTATGTTCCGGTTGGGGGGTGTAGTCCGCCATTGTCGCCGTCCTTTGCTGAAGGTGGGTTTGGCGGCGATTGTAGCAAATGCTTGCCTGGTCTGACAGGAAAGGCTGAGAGGAACAGATCTGCTATCCTCAGAAATTGCTTGTTGACAAATAGAATATATGTTCTATACTTATGACATGTCAAATTGGATTATGCGCCGCGCTGACAGGACTGGCTTGCTAACGGGCAGGCCGCGACAGTCGCAATCACAATTCATCGCGGTAGCCAGGAGAAAGTAAATGTCGGCGCCACTATTGACACCCGGATCCGGCGGCGGTAGCAAGCCCAAGCCCAAACCCGAGCCGCAAAAGCCCACTGTGCCTCTCGTCGTCTATACCGCCTTTGACGCGGACACAGCGGAAAAGCTCAAAAATCGTCTGGAAGAAACAATACACCCTGTGGACCAGCCCAAGCAGACGGAGACTTACGACCCGCCGCCGTATGAACATAAAGCAGCGAAGCGCCCGAAATCCCCGTCCGATAAACTGGAAACGCTAGGCACAAGCGAGCCGCCCCTCGCGGACCTTCTGCAGGACGTCGACTGGGAAGAGGAGGCCCCCGCACTTGATCTGGAATTTGCCTGGTCGAGCGAAGCGCCCTTCCTCAGCCTGGATGCCGCCGAAATGTCCGACTATTTTTCAGCGCAGGAAGATAAACTGGTGCGGGATGTGTCGATTTCTTTGCAGCGCGAGAAGTTCATTTTGCACTATTTGGACGAACCGCTTGAGTACCTGAAGCATTTCGCCACCTACACTTGGGATGAAGAATCCGACGCAGCGGCGGAGAAATTCATTCAGTGGTATGTGAAACGATTTAGGACGGAGTTGGAGCGGCAACGGGAGTCCGACTGGTCGCTGGACGCGCTGAGCGACATAGAATACTGGATCAGGGAAGTTGCGAACGATAAGAACGAAAGCGTCATCGTCTACGACCTGGAGACGGGCGATATCTTATTAGTGCGCTATGGCGACAAAGACTCCGTCACCATGCAGGATTGGCACCAAAGGCTGACCGAGGGGCGCAATATTGTGGTGATTCACAATCATCCGAAAAACAGCGGGGCATCGCTGGCGGATCTGAGCGCGGCCGCCTGGCTGGACGCGGAGCACATGCTTGTGGTTAATCCGGATGGCACGCTGCACCGCTATCAGAAAATCGACGGCGAGATTGTCGAGCTTGAGCCGCTTCACCGCCCGGATATTATCGCGCCGGTCGATCCGCTGGAGACTGCGGCGCACGCCATCGCGTACGGGATTCAGAGCCTGCGGGAAATCGGCAATCCGCCGGAGATGGTTTTCGAGCAGGGGGAGGTGGTTCCTAAGCTATCAGATTACATTAACCATCCTCAGAGCAAGCGAGCTGATAGACCGCGCTTTGATCGAGCTTATGCTAGATACATTCCATTGCCGACGCCACCAGGCCCGCACTTTGCAAAGCACTATTATACGTCGATGAACTTCTACCTACTTCAATCATTGGCCATTTCTGGATTTGCTCGTATTTCTGGAGCAAGTGGATTTGATATGGCGGGAAAGCTGCTTAAGCATCACCTTGACGCGTCGGGTGAGCCCTATGAGATTCCGGTTGATGAAATGCTTGCGGATGTGCCAGAACTTCGACGCAACGTCATTGATGCCCTTGGCTTTGGTCTTGGCGAGCGCTTTGCGCCAGGCAATTCTGAGGGTGGCGGCACTGATGATATGGTTCTGGAAGAAGTTGGGGATCATACAGTCTATGCCTTTCCGCTTGAATGGCGACAAGTCGGAAAAGGCACTACAAACGACATTTTCGAGTTTGATGGTGATATGCCGGTTACTGGGATAGGAAATCTGTTGCTAGGCAAACCGATTCCTGAGGATGCAACTCAAGAGGCATACGACTGGTATCTCGCACTGGGCAAGTTCTATTACTATCCGCAAGTAACGGTTGTGGTAGACAATAATACGGGACGTGCAGAAGTAGGCTTGGTAATTGAAGTGCGGGATCATTATAATTGGCACGCCGGTGCAGGCCCACTTGACTGGACAATGGCGGAGCTGGAAACGAAGGGCTATGGTAAGAACTTTCAAGTTTTCGGGCGGTCTTCCCCAATACTTGGCGGATTCGATTTCAACGACGTGGAGACGAAAAACGAAAAACCATATTATCAGTTGAAGATAGAAGGGTGGGATGAACAAGAGTAGCCACATTCCCTGAGGACGACTTGAAGCGCAAGCGCAACCGTACACTAAAATCTCAACTCTATAATACAGTGGCTGTATTTTTTGTCTTTACTTTGGCGGGGATCCTTTGTGTCTGCTTGTCTATACTTACGGCGCTATCGCCAAATGCTGGAACTCGGACACCTTATGTGGCCGAAGCAGTAGAAGAAACCCTAATCGTGCCGCTGAATAGCCAGGAACCTGTCTTTACGGAACACAAGTATTCGGATTGGGTGGCGATCTCCATCAGCGGAAGCGTCGAACGAAATGGTGAATTCCTGTTCGACGCTTTGCACCACTATGATCATTCAGCCGAGGAATCGCAAGCTGGATTCCTCGGCTTTATGATCGACGGGAAGCACGTGATCTATATGCTTTCACCGATTCCGCGTTATCGAGATGATCACGTTTATAAGTTTCCTTACTCCGTCTATCGAAATATACGCGACACCAACTTGCATCTCCCAAAAACCCTTGGATTCCAAATCGTATATGAAGCTGCGAGCGGACTGGCGGGTGAGTTTATAGTCGAAGTATCGAGTGATCGCTTCAAATACTGGCCCAGAGCAAGAGGGAGCTAAGTTCTGCCGCAAGGAGTGAGAACCAGGGTCAAGACACGGCTCATTGCCTCGCAGAATGCGCCTTGCCGGTCTGTTTCGAACCTTCGCACAGGGTGTTTGTCGCGGGAATGGCTTGCCAGCCAGCTTTCCGGTACACTACCTGCCGTTAGCAGCAACATCCAAAGAAAGCGACAGGCATGGCATTACCCGCGCGCGAATCGCCCATCGGCAAGCCAGTCTCCCTCTTCGTCACCTGCATCGTTGACATGATCTATCCCGGCACTGGCATGTCGGTGGTCGACATTCTGGAGCACGTTGGCGTCCGCGTCGACTTCCCGCCGGCGCAGACCTGCTGCGGCCAGCCGGCTTTTAACTCCGGCTACCGCGATGAGTCGCGCGCGGTAGCGGCGCATTTCTTCAAAGCCTTCAAAGACGCTGAAGTCATCGTCTGTCCCTCCGGCTCTTGCGCTACCATGCTGCGGCACGAATATCCCAGCTTGTTCAGTCCGGACGACGGCGAGCTTTACGAGCAGGCGCAGCGCATTGCCTCGATCACCTGGGAGTTCAGCGAGTTCCTGGTCGACGGGCTGGGCATGGCGGATCTCGACCTGAGCTTGTCCGCCAGGGAGTCATTCGCCTTTCACGACGCCTGCCATGGCTTGCGCGGCTTGGGCTTGGGCGGCGCCTCGCGCGATCTGCTGACGCATCTGGGCAATGCTGAACTGACCGAGTTGAACGAATGCGAAGTCTGCTGCGGCTTCGGCGGCTTGTTCAGCGTCAAGATGCCCGAGCTCAGCAACGCCATGCTGCAGAACAAAGTGCAGAATATCAACGACGCCGCGGCCGACACCATCGTCACCGGCGATGTCAGTTGCTTGACACAAATGAACGGCGGTCTGTCGCGGCGCAAATCGGGCAAGCGCGTCGTGCATCTGGCCGATGTGCTGGCCAAGGCGCTGCGCAAGGAGCGAGCATGAGCGTCGAACTCAAATCCAACGACTTCGTCGCCCTGGCCGATATCGCGCTGCACAATAGCGACTTGCAGCACGCGGTGGGCGCTGGCACGCGCGGCGGCTATCAGAGGCGCGCCGAGACCATGTTCGCGCACAGTCAAGAGCACGGCGAGCACATGCGGCAGCAAGCGGCCGAAGCCAAACGCCGCGCCCTGCGCAACTTGCCCGATCTGCTGGAAAGCGCCGAGGGCAATTTGATCGCCAATGGCTGGCGGGTCGAATGGGCGGAAGACGCCGCCGAAGCCAATCAGCTGGTGCTGGATATCGCGCGGCGTCACGGCGTCGAGTCGGTCACCAAGAGCAAGAGCATGCTCAGCGAAGAGCTGGGCGTCAACCACGCCATGGAGGCGGCCGGTCTGCGCGTTGTCGAGACCGACCTGGGCGAGTACATCATCCAGCTCAACAACGAAACGCCGAGCCATATCGTGGCGCCGGTCATGCACAAGACCAAAGCGGAAATCCGCGATATCTTCGTGCGCGAGCTGGATATGGCGCCGACTGACGACGCCGAAGAGATGGTGGCCTTCGCCCGCAAGATGCTGCGCGAGGACTTCCTCAGCGCAGATATGGGCATTTCCGGCGGCAACTTTCTCATCGCCGAGACCGGCTCCATCGGCCTGGTCATGAACGAAGGCAACGGCCGCATGTGCACCTCCTTGCCGCGCGTGCACATCGCTCTGGTCGGCATCGAGAAAATCGTCGAGACGGTCGAAGACTACGCCACCCTGACGCAAGTGCTGCCAAGCAGCTCGACCGGCCAGAAGCTGACGGTCTACACCAATATTCTCAACGGACCCGGGCGTGATGCCGAGGGCGATGGTCCCGAGCACAGTTATATCATCCTGGTCGACAACGGCCGCTCGAAGATCTACGGCACGGACTACGCCGAAGCGCTGACCTGCATCCGCTGCGGCGCCTGCCAGAACGCCTGCCCGGTCTATCGCAGCACGGGCGGGCACGCTTACGGCTGGGTCTACGGCGGGCCAATCGGCGCGGTGTTGACGCCGCTGCTGGTCGGCTTGGAGAATGCGCAGCCCCTGCCCCACGCCAGCAGCCTCTGCGGCAGCTGCAAGCAAGTCTGCCCGGTCGATATCGATTTGCCGCGCATGCTGCTCGACCTGCGCTGGGAACTCGTGCGCGACGGCCACTCGAAGACCGGCTGGGACGCGGCCATGAAGATGTGGGCGGTCGGCATGACATCAGCGACGCGTTTCGCCCTGGGCGGGAAAGCCGCGCGCGCCGGACAACATATCATGGGCGACTATATGCCCGGCATCCTGGGCAACTGGAGCAAGCACCGCGACTTCCCCAATTTCGCGCCCAAGCCCTTCCGCCAACTCTGGAAAGAACGACATGACCGCACGTGATCGCATCCTCAGCCGACTTCGCCAGGCTCAGGCAAGCCCCCTCCCCCTAACCCCCTCCCCCAAGATGAGGGAGGGGGAAGAACGCCGGCGCATGCTGCCGCTGCCCGAGCTGGGCGCCGACGACCGCCTGGACCTCTTCGCCCGGGAGGCCGAAGCGCTGGGCTGCGTCGTCTATCGCATGAGCCGGGGCGAAGCGCTTGAGCAAATCATGGACTTGCTCGATGGCGAGAAATCCGTGCTGAGCTGGGCTGAGGACCACCTGCCCTATGCCGGCTTGCATGATCTGCTGGCTTCGCTGGATGTTTCGGTCGCGCGGCCGGACGATGGCCATGTTCGCGTCGGCATCACAGGCGCATCGGCTGCGCTGGCCGCCACCGGCAGCCTGGTGCTCGAGAGCGGCGCCGGACGCCCGCGCAGCGCCTCGCTATTACCCGACCGGCATATCGCGCTAATGACCGCCGACCAGGTGCTGGACGATCTTGAAACTTGGCAAGCGTCGCAGAAAGCGCTGGATTATCCGGCCTTCAAGCAGGCCAGCAATACCGTCATCGTCACCGGGCCCAGCAAGACCGCCGATATCGGCCATCAGCTCGTCAAAGGCGCCCACGGACCGCGTGAGCTGCATATCCTCATCCTGGACTGATTCTGGCGCGGACGATTCACAGAATCGCCCCTACAATTGTATGCGGCCTGGCTGTGGCGGGCGAGCGATGTAAGCCTGCAGCAGGTCGGCGTATTCTTGCGCGTCTATCGGCAGCGAGACCGTCGCCTGTTTATGCGCCGAAAGGATGATGGCGTTGTTCAGGATGACCGAATTCAAGCCTTCTTCCGCCGGCGCGATCAATTCCGCGCCATGCAGAATGGCATCGGCGAAATTCTCGATAATGCACTCATGCTGATTGGTCCGGCGCGCCTCAAAGGGAACCAGCTCGCGGCTGACAGGCAGCTTCCCGCCCTTGCCGGCTTCGCGAATATGCCGGCTGGCTGACCACTCGTTCCGGTACAGTGCCAGTTCATCGTCCTCGTACACCAGCTTGCCGCAATCGCCGGCGATCTCGAGCCGATTGGTACCGGGCGATTCGCCGGTTGACGCGATGAAATGGCCCACCATGCCGTTGTTGTATTCGAAGTAGGCGGTCACCTCATCCTCGACTTCGATGCGATGATGCTTGCCGAAGCTGACCTGGCCGTTGACCCGCGCCGGCATGCCCACCAGCCACTGGTAGAGATCGAGATTGTGCGGGCACTGATTCATCAGCACGCCGCCGCCTTCGCTACCCCATTTGCCCCGCCAGGGCCGGCTGTCGAAATAATACTGGGTGCGAAACCAGTCCGTGATGATCCAGCTGCAGCGCATCAGCGAACCCAGCGCGCCGCTGTCGATGATCTCCTTGATCTTGCGCCACTGGCCCCAGGTGCGCTGCATAAACATGGCGGCGAAGACGAGATCGGGATTAGCGCGCTTGAAGTCTCGGGCGCCACTAAGCAGACGCTCTGCTTCTTGCACATGTACAGCGATGGGCTTTTCCACCAGCACATGCAAGCCGCGCTCGAAGGCCGTCAAGCACATGTCAGGGTGGTCGTAGTGCGGCGTGGCGATGATGACCGCGTCCAGGTCGGCCGCCTCCAGCATACGCTCGTAACTGTCATAGCGCGGAATATCGGGATAGGCGTCGGCTTCCAGCAACGCGAATTGCCGGTCGCAGATGGCGCTCAACTCCGTGTTGGGCAGGGCGATGACATGGTCGACATGATCCGTGCCGACACTGCCGATGCCGACGATGCCGATCTTGACTTTGCCTTGGGTCATTTGTGGTCCTCATCAAGTGTCTTGGTGGCGCAAACGCGCTGATTATAGCGCAAGCATCAAGACCGCGCCGCCGACAGTTTACTAGAAGCCGGGGGAGTCGCGGCTGGCCGCCACAATGAGCGACCGGATTGGCCACCTCTACATCTTATTGTGGGGAATGGATTAGCCCTTTACCGCGCCGAAGGTCAAGCCGCGCACGATAAAGCGCTGCACCATCAAGGACAAAATGACTGGCACGGTGACAGCAATGAGCATACGGGTGGTGACGAAGCCGAAGTCAATGCCGCGCACAGTATCGGAACCGGCCACCAGCATGGGATAGGGCTTCCAGTCGCGATTGGCGAGTACGCTGGCGAAGAGGAATTCGTTCCAGGAGAAAGCAAAGCAGATCAGCGTTGAAGCGACCAGGGCGGGTTTTGCCAGCGGCAGCGCGATGCGCCAGAAAGTCGTAAATTCGCTGGCGCCATCCACCAGCGCCGCCTCGCGCAGTTCATGCGGCAGATCAGCGAAGTAGTCGCGCATGATCAGGACGGCGAAGGGCAGCGTGAAGGTGGCGTTGACGATGACCATGCCGGCCAAGGTGTCCAGCAGCTTTAGGTCGCGGAACATCAATACAAAGGGGATCAGCGTGGCCACCGGCGGCAGGAAGCGCTGCGACAAGAACCAGGAAACCAGGTTGCGATTGCCGATGCCGTATTTGAAGCGCGCCAACCCATAACCCGCCAGCGTGCCAAGCGAAGTCGCCACGATAGTCGCGCCCAGCGAAATCAGCGTGCTGTTGCGCAGCGCCTTGAAGGTCTCCGGGCCACCGGAGCCGAACTCCGATTGCCAATTCTGTAAGTTAGGCTGAAATTGCACAAAGGGGATGATGGAGCCGTCTTTCCATTCCGACTTGAAGGACGTCAAAGCGGCATAGCCGAAGGGCGAAAAGGCGATGAAGGTGCAGATGATCGCCAGGGCGACAATAATGCGATCGCCCCAAGAGCCGCCGATTGATACCTGCTGTGCCGCGCTGCGTTCTTCACTCATACTCGTCGCCACCCCTACTCGAAGCGCTCGCGCACACGATAGAAATAGACCGAGGACACGACAATGGCGACCACCACCAGCAGATATGCCAGCGCCGCCGCCTCGCCCAATTGGAAGCTGCCGATCAGCCCTTTTTCATAGGCGTAGTAGACGTAAGTTTGCGTTACCGAGCCGGGGCCGCCGCGCGTCAGGCTGAAAGGAATGTCGATAATCTTCAGCGATTCCACCATGCGCAGCAGCATCACGGTGCCCAGCGCCGGCGCAATCATCGGGAAGGTGATTGACTTGAAGAGCTGCCAATTCGACTTGGTATCCAGCCGCGCGGATTCGTAGAGATCATCGGGCACGGCTTGCATAGCGGCCAAAACCACGATGAAGACGAAGGGCGTCCACTGCCATACATCGGTGAACATGACGGCCAGCCGCGCCGGCATCGGCTCGATAAACCAGTTGACCCGCCCCAGGCCGATGCCCTCCAGGACGTTGTTCAGCGGGCCCGATTGCTCATTGAAGATGACCACGCCCAGCCAGCCGACGGCGATAGGCGCGGCGAAAAGCGGCATGGTGATTATCGCTCGCATTTGTCGTAAGAATGGCAGGCTGTGGTTGAATACCCAAGCGACAAACGTGCCGAATAACAGCGTCGTGGCCGTGCTGCCCATGAAGAGAAAGGCGCTGAAGCTCGCCGTGCTGACCGCTTTCTTGTCGATCTTCTCATCGCCGATGCCCAAGATCTCGGCGTAATTCTCAAAGCCAATATATTTGGGATTCCGTCCCAATCTGTAATTGGTCAGGCTCAAGCCGAAGGAATAAATCAGCGGGAATAAGGTGAACGCCAGGATCCAAATAACGCCGGGCATGAGGAAGAGGTATTTTGCTCGGTTATTAGTCATAAGGTATCCCTTCGTGCCCCCATCCCCCGGCCCCTTCCCCCAAAATGAGGGAAGGGGAGTTTTTGACCTGCTTGAGCAACTTAGGCCCCTCCCTCTTTATGCGCCGCGTAGACACTGGCGGCCGGGGAGGGGTTTGGGGTGGGGGTTACATCCCGCCTTCGTAGCCGATGGATTGCTGGTAAATCTCCAGCTGGCTGTCGACATCCAGGTCGTCCGTGATATCCGCCCAGTCTTCAGCGGTGTTGTCCAGCGCCTCCTGCGCCGACGCCTGCCCCGTCATCGCCTCGGACAAGCGGATATCCAGCGTCTCCTGGATGTATTCCAGCGTACCCGGAATACGCAGGTACGTCAGCGAGGTCGGCTTGTCATAGACGTTGGAGCCGTAAGCGTTGATGTAGCGCTCCATATCGCCGGCATCAAAGCCCACTGCCGTGTAGTCTTCGGAGACAGCTGTACCGCGCGGCTCATAGAGTTGGTAGGTGCAGCAGGGATCGACGCCCTGCCAACCGGTGGTGGCGTTGTAGAAGTTGATGGACGGGTTGGCGATCAGCGACATGTAGAAATAGGTCAGCTCGGGATTCTCGGTGAAGGTCGACATGGTGGGGTGCCAGGAGCCGCCGGTGGTATTGCCGACGCAGTTGGGATTCTCAGTGTCCACCACGAATTCGCCGATTTCGCGGTCGTACCATTCGCTGGAGCAAGGCGTTACGTCCGCGCCGAGCACGCCGCGAATCGCGGAGCGGTCTGTATTCTGCGACAGCGAGCCGACATCACCCCAACTGAAAGTGGCGATGGCGTTGCCGCCGAGGAAGTTATCCCAAGCTTCGCCCAGCTGCCAGCCGAACTGCGCTTCTTGTCCGGTGGCCGCCAGCTCTTGCAGGAATTCCAGCGCGCGGACGTGGCCCGGTTCGTTGATCAGCGGCGTCATGTCGTCCGGATCGAACCAGTAGACATTGTCGTATTTGCTGACGGCGCGCGAATCATCGCCATCGGACGGTGTCACGGCGAAGGAGCCCGAAAGCGTGGCGAAGTGGAAGTGGCCCTGCCCGCCCGGCGCCAGGTGAAGGCTGATGCCGTCATCGGGATCGCCGTCGCCGTTCCAGTCCTTGCCGTTGAAGAAGCTGGTGATCGCCAGCAGGTCCTGCCAGGTGACAATTGGGTATGGCATCGGCGAGCCGACTTCTTCTTCGTAGGCGGCTTGCCACTCGGGGTCGCTGAGGATGTCGTGGCGATAGTAGAGCAGCTGAGCATCGCCGTCCATCTGAGTGCCGTAGGTCTCGCCACCCCATTGCAGCAGGGCGCGGAAGGCCGGCGCGGTGTCCTCTGGTGACCAGTGGGTAAAGCGCTCATCGCCGATCCATTGGTCGATAGGTTGGATCCAACCATTGCTGACCCAGTCGCCATACTGCCAGGCGGCGCCGATGAAGACATCATAGGTGTACTGTTGGGTGAGGAAGTCAGCCGGGATGGTCGTGCCGAGCTGATTATAGGGAATCTCGACGATTTCCAGTTCAGCGCCGGTGGCCGCTTCAAAAGCGTTGCGCCAGAAATAGATGGTGCCGGAGATGCCGCCGCGCGAACCTTGACCCAGGACGCCAAAGGTGATCGTCTTGCCTTCGCCGAGGGCGTGGCCGTCGGGGATGTTGGCGTTCAGCAGCGCTTCAAAGGCCAGCGTCTGCTCAAGCTCGGTCTCCGCGACTTCCGGTATGGGAAAGAGATCATCGGCAGTCTTGCCGAAAAATGTGTCCTGCGCCGCGACACCGAACACGCCAGTCAATAGAACTAGAATCGAAATGAGTATACCGATTTTGACTTTCATGGATGCCTCCTATACTGAACCGATAGACCGAGATTCACAAGCGCCAGAACTGCATCAAGCGCCCATGATTCAAAGCGCACACAGTTTAACAACAAATTACAATTGTGGCAAAAAATCAATGAGCAAGAAAACCGTGTATAAGCGATCGCGCGCCACATTCCGGCGCAGCGCTTCATTCCGGATGCGCGAAGCCGCGGCAATCGATCGCCAGCTTGCCTTTGATGCGGTTGCAATCCGCGCAGAGCAGCTGCAAATTGTCGTACTGCGAGCGACCGCCCTTGGCGATGGGGACGATGTGATCCAGCACGGTATTTTCTACAGCGCCGCAATTGGCGCAGCAGTCGCCGTATTCCGCCGCCAAGCGCTCATACCAATTCGCATAACTGGCGCGCAAGACTTGCCGTTCACGCCGCTTGAGCTGCGGCGGCACTGCCCGCTTGTACGCGCTTGACCGCTCTAGCGGCTCAGGCGATCGGCCGCCAGGCGCCATGAAACGAGCGAGGTCGCTTTCAGGCCTGTGGCATTGGCAGCGGCGCGAAAGCCGCCCGCAGTAGGCGCAGTACATGGTTTTCCGTTTTCTGTCTTTGTCGAGCCCCTGCCCAAGCATAGCAGAAGCGCAGCGCCTGACCTGGCGCAATCCCTCTCGCGCACGCGGTCAGGCTTTGCAGCGCGCCGCCTTTCCGCTAGAGTGGAGCGCTATCCGCAGCTACCTGAGTTAGTCTCATGCCACCTCAAGTTCTGATCGCATCATACCTTGAGCCCGAGCACGTTGCGCGCATCCGCGCCGAAGTCCCGGCGGTGGATGTCGTCTATCGCCCGGATTTGATCGGCGCGCCGCGCTTCCAGGCCGACCACACCGCGCCGATGCAGCGCACGCCGGGTCAAGAAGCCGAGTGGCGCGAATTGCTGGCGGAGGCTGAGATACTCTTTGATTTCGACCATACGCATCACGAAGATCTGCCGGCGCTGGCGCCCAAGCTAAAGTGGATCCAAGCCACCAGCGCCGGTATCGGCCAGGCGGTCAAGCGCTATGGCTATGATCAGCAGGGCTGGCGCTTCACCACCTCAAGCGGGGTGCACGCGCGCCCCTTGGCCGAATACTGCCTGATGGCGATGCTGATGTTCATCAAGAATTACCCGGTGATGGACGCCCAGAAGCGCGCCCGCCACTGGCAACGCTTCAATAATACCGAGCTGCGCGGCCTGACTGTCGGCATCGTCGGCTTGGGGCGCATCGGGCGCGATATAGCGCAGGTATGCAAGACTTTTGGCATGCGCGTGCTGGCCTGCCGCCGCAGCCGGACCAAGCCGCCGCAAACTGTCGACGCGCAGTTCGCGCCACATCAACTGGATGACATGCTGCCGCAAGCCGACTTTCTGGTCCTCTGCGCCCCGCATACGCCCGAGACCGATGGCTTGCTCAGCGCCGAGCGCATCGGGCTGATGAAGGCTGGGGCAGTTCTGATCAACATCGCTCGCGGCGCGCTGGTCGATCATTCGGCGCTTAAGCGGGCGCTGCGGGATGGGCGCCTGGGCGGGGCCGCGCTCGATGTCACCGATCCGGAGCCGCTGCCGGCCGACGACCCCTTATGGGACATGCCCAATGTCATCATCAGCCACCACTCCGCCAGCACGGCCGATACCGAAAACGGCAAGCTGACGGAGCTCTTCATCCGCAACTTAAATCGCTATCTCAATGGCGAGCCGCTGGAGAACCTGCTGGATATTGAGCGGATGTACTAGCGGCGCAACTACGATTCGGCGCTTATTGCTGCTCGGCCAGGTAGACGAGATCGCCGCCGATCAGAGTAGCGTGTACGCCCGTATCCTCGTCCCAGATGACGATGTCGGCATCGGCGCCCGTTCGCAGCGAGCCCTTGCGCGGATACAGGCCGATGGCGCGTGCCGGCGCACTTGTAACCATGGGCAGCGCTTCCGCCAGCGAAAGGTCGCAGAACTTCATCATGTTCAGCAGCGCCTGCGACATGGTGAGCGTGCTTCCCGCCAGGCTGCCGTCACGATCGCGCGCGATGCCATCTTTGACAACGACTTCCACATCGCCCATGTCGAATTCACCATCGGCCAGACCGGCCGCCCGCATAGCGTCGGTGATGGCCAGCACACGGTCAGCGCCGACCAGCTTCACCAGCAGTCGGATCACCGCCGGGTGCACATGGACGCCGTCGGAGATGACCTCAAACTTCACGTCCGGGTGTTCGCTGGCGGCGACGAAGATGCCGGGCTGCCGGTGATGAATGCCCGCCATGCCGTTAAAGGTATGCGTGATCTGCCGAAGGCCGGCAGCGATGAATTCCAGCGTGGCGTCATAACTCGCGCCGCTGTGCCCCATGGAAACGGTTATGCCGCGCTGAAGGGCAGCTCGTATCATTTCGCGGCCGCCTTCAAGCTCCGGCGCCAGCGTAATCAGCTTGATCAGACCTGTATCCAGCCAGGGCAGGTACTCATCCGGCTGTGGCGCGCGCAAGTGTCTTTCCGGCTGAGAGCCGCGGAAAGCAGGATTGAGGTAGGGCCCCTCGAGGTGCGCGCCGATTAGCGGACTATGCGGTCGATCGGCGAATCCGCGCATGACGGTCAGAGCGGCTTCGATCCGCTCGCGCGAGTCGGCCATGGTTGTGCCGAGGAAGCTGGTCACTCCCTGCCGCGCGACAAAATCGCAAAGCCCCTGCAGCGCCGGCTGTGACGCGTCCATCACATCGAAACCGCTGCTACCGTGAAAGTGCAGGTCGATAAAACCGGGCACGATGTAGCGGCCGCCACTGTCCAGACGGCGGTCGCGCGGCTGCGCAGCGACTTCAGATGCGAGAAGTACCTCGCTTACTCGGCCCTCGCTGACGATCAGCGTGTGGTCGCTGATGAATTGACCATCTTGCCAGATGACGCCGTTTTCTATCAGTGTGCGCGACAATATCGCCCTGCCTGTCTGATTGATTCGGTCGAGAGAGTATAGCAGCTACTGCCTGCGCTTCTACGTCTGGTAGTGATGAATATCGTGGCTATTACTCCCTCAGCGAACACCGCATAGGCCATTTGGCACGGCCGCTCGCAAGTCCCGACATGGCTCACACAAAATTCAGAGCCCGAAATAGTGACTATCGGTAGGGGCGAGCCACCGGCTCGCCCGTACGCACAGTATTCTTACTTGGAATTGCCGACAGCGTCCCAACAAGGCTCCTCAAACAAGAGGACACGGGGATTTCTTGCATTGCTTGGCGACGCTTTTATGTCAACGGAATTAACCACTCACAATAGCTTTGCATCATCATCAATCTTTGCAGCAAAAACGCTTCTGCTACAATTAAGCGTCACCACAGAATTCGCGGGGCTATTGCCATGGTCGCGGGCCAGCACACGTTGCGGGAAATCTTGAGCCAGCCGGATGTCTGGGCTGAAGCGCTTGCTGCCTTCGACCTACAGGATCAGCTGCTGCAATCGCTGCTGGCGTCCGGCGCTTTCGACCATATCATCGTGACCGGCTGCGGCTCGACCTATTACCTGGCGCTGACCGCCGCTCGCCTGCTGCGCCGAGCCGGTTGTCATGCGTTCGCCTGCCCGGCTTCGGAGTTGCTGCTGTATCCAGAATCGATCTGCCTGCCCGGGCAAAGTTATTTGCTCTTGAGCGTTTCGCGCTCGGGCACGACTACAGAAACCCTTCGCGCTCAAGAACAATTCAAGGCGATCCAAGCTGGGTCGATTGTCACGATTACTTGCGACAGCGCCAGCCCGCTCGCGCAATCGGCCGATGTCGTCATCGCCATAGACCCGGCGCAAGAGAAGAGCGTCGCCCAGACGCGCTCCTTCAGCAGCATGTTGGTGGCCGCGCAGCAGCTTGCCGCCGCCCTTGCCGGTCATGATTTGACCGCCAGCCGTCCGCTGCCCGCCTTCTGCCGCCACCTGCTGGAACGCTATGGCGACCTGGCACAGTCGCTGGGCGAGAATGGCGCCATACAGAAGTTCTTCTTCCTGGGGTCGGATGCGCTTTACGGCGTCGCCTGCGAAGCCATGCTCAAGATGAAAGAGATGTCGCTCTCATACAGCGAGGCCTATCACACGCTGGAGTTTCGCCACGGCCCCATGTCGATGGTCGGCGAGGACAGCCTGGTCGTTGGCTTGATTTCGCCGGACGCCGCCCGACATGAAATCCGCGTGCTGGACGAAATGGCTGACATGGGCGCCAAAGTTTTGGCAATTGGGCCGGCTCACATCGAACACCATCGGTGCGTCAGGCTGCCCGCAGACCTGCCAGCCTGGTGCATGCCGGTCTTGTATTTGCCGGTTCTGCAATTGCTGGCTTACCAGCGCGCGATCTTCAAGGGCTGCGATCCCGATCAACCGTATCAGCTCAGCGCCGTCGTTTCACTGGATGACATTTGACAAACGTTTAGTACAAGGACAATGCAATTATGGCCGAAATTACCCTCTTTCCTCAACCGCGCCAACTGGAGCGCAAAGCCGGCGACTTCACGATAGACCGGCATACGCGCATCTTCGCCGAAGACGCCGCGCTCGGCGAGATGCTGGCGGCATATCTGCGCCCGGCTACCGGCTTCGACCTGCCGGCGCACCCGTTGGATGATGACATTGCCGCCGACGCCCGCAACGCTATCTTGCTGGTAAGATCCGACGCCGTGCTTGGCGCCGAGCACTACGCGCTAAATGTAGAATCAGGCCGCGTCATCATCACCGCAGCGCATGGCGGCGGCTTCCTGCATGGTATGCAGACGCTGCGGCAATTGCTTCCCCCGCAGGTTCTCTCGGATGAATCGGTCGCGGACGTAGCGTGGACGCTCCCTTGCGTACATATAAACGATGCGCCCGCATTCGGCTGGCGCGGCCTGCATCTTGACGTCTGCCGGCACATGTTTCCCCTGGCCTTCATCAAGAAGTTCGTCGATATGCTGGCCTTCTACAAATTCAATACATTCCATTGGCACTTGACCGAAGACCAGGGTTGGCGCATCGAAATCAAAAAGTATCCGCGCTTGACCGAAGTCGGCGCTCAGCGGGCGGAGACTGTCGTAGCCGGAACTTGGGATCAATATGACGGCGTCCCGCATGGCGGCTTTTACACGCAGGACGAGGTGCGGGAAGTGGTCGCCTACGCCGCCGAGCGCGGAATCACCGTCATGCCGGAGATCGAATTGCCCGGGCACGCTGTCGCCGCGCTGACGGCTTATCCGGAGTTGGGCTGCGTCGGCGAGGGCTACGAAGTTCGCCGGACTTGGGGCATCGCCGAAGACATCTTCTGCGCCGGCAAGGACGAGGTCTTCACCTTCTTGAAAGATGTACTGAGCGAAGTGCTGGAGCTCTTCCCTTCAAAGTACATTCACATCGGGGGCGACGAGGCGCCGAAAGCCCGCTGGGAAGCCTGCCCGGCTTGTCAGGAGCGTATCAACGCCGAGGGGCTAGCCGATGAGCACGAGCTGCAAAGCTGGTTCATCCGCCAGATTGAAGCCTGGCTGAACGAACGCGGGCGCGATCTTGTGGGCTGGGACGAGATTCTTGAGGGTGGCCTGGCGCCAAACGCCACCGTCATGAGTTGGCGCGGCAGCGACGGCGGCATCGCCGCGGCCAACGCCGGCCACGATGTCATCATGACGCCCAACACTTACTGCTATCTGGACTACTACCAATCCGAAGACACCGACAGCGAACCATGGGCGATACCGGCCATCCTGCCTTTGCAGCAGGTCTGGCAATATGAAGTGATTCCCGGGCAGATCGCGGCCGACAAGCGGCATCATATTCTGGGCGGCCAAGGCAATATCTGGACCGAGTATATGCCGCATGCCGACCATGTCGAGTACATGGTGTTCCCGCGCGCCATCGCCATCGCTGATGTGCTTTGGCATCATCCCGAGCAGCGGGATTACGACGCCCTGGTCGCGCGTTTGCGTCGGCATTTGCCCGCGCTGGATATCATGGGCGTCAATTACCGGCCGCTTGACGACTGAGCGCAGCCCGCGAGGAAACTATGCACTTGCAAGCGGAAATCGCCCAACAGCCAGCCGTCATTGAGCGCCTGCTCAACGACGGTCAAGCCGACACGGAAGCTGCAGCAGTGGCCATCCGCGACTTTGACCCGCCCTACGTTTGTATTGCGGCGCGGGGCACATCGAACAACGCCGCTTGTTACGCGCAATACCTTTTCGGCCATGCCCTGCGCCTGCCGGTGATGTTAGCCACGCCATCTTTGCACACGGTTTATGAGCGGCCAGCGGACTTATCGAAGGCGCTTGTCATCGGCATCAGCCAGTCTGGCAAGGCGGAAGATGTTCGAGCGGTGCTGACCGATGCGCGGCGGGGCGGCGCGCTGACGCTGGCGATTACCAATTTCGACGATTCTCCGCTGGCGCAGGCGGCTGAGCTGCACCTGCCATTACGAGCGGAGCGCGAATTCAGTGTGGCCGCCACCAAGACTTACACGGCGCAACTGACCGTCATCGCCATGCTGGCGAGCGCGCTGGCGAATGAGCAGAAGCGCTGGCACGCGCTGGCCGCCTTGCCGGGTCTGGCCCGGGAAACGCTGCGGCAATCCGAGCAGATCGCCGACTGGGCCGACCGTTACCGCTACAGCGACAAGCTTGTCACGCTGGGACGCGGCTTCAACTACGCCACCGCCCGCGAAATCAGCCTGAAGGTCAAGGAGCTGACCTATATCGCCAGCGAGGGATATAGCGAAGCCGACTTTCGCCACGGGCCGATTGCGGCGATCGACCGCGGTCATCCGGTCATTTTAGCCGCGCCGCAGGGACAGACGCTCGACGGCATGGCGGACATGACGAAGGACCTAAACGAACGAGACGCCGAGACGCTGATCATCAGCAATGACGAAGAAATGCTGCGCGCCGGGACGCAGGCCCTGCCCTTCCCCGCTGTGCCGGAGTGGCTGAGCCCGATACTGAGCGTGATGCCCGGGCAAGTCTACGCCATGCAGCAGGCGCTGGCGCGTGGCTACGAGGTCGATAAGCCGCGCGGATTGTCCAAGGTGACGATTACCGAATAGCCCACGCCCGCGAAGTAAAGGCCAGCACGCGTCCTCGGCCTAATCGCCGAACATCGTAGTGTAGGTCTCCAATTGCTCGCGCGCCTCCGATATTTCGCCCAGGAATGGATTATCTTCCTGGGGAACGTCGAGATAGAAGAGCAGCGTCGCCGCCGGTATGGTGTCACCGGTCACTTGAATAAGAAGATGCACCGCCTTGATTGACTCCTGGCACGGCGGGAACTTTTTCCATATCTGATCCCGCCAATGGATCTGTACTGCGGCGTAGTGCACAACGTCGTCTATGGACTCGAATTCGCTGATCAATGAGGCGAAGAAGCCCAACTGCTCGCCGACCGCGAGTAGATGAATCTTGGCCGATTCCGTGCAAGCCGGAATGCCCGCCGCCTGCGATGTCGCCGCGGTCTCGGCACTGGACGCTTGGCTGTCAGCGGCAAATTCTGCTACCTTCGCGGGGCCATGCTTCGCCGTTTCGCGAATCAGCGTCAAGTCGGCGGGCTCGCCGGACAATTCCAGCGCGCGCAAAGCGGCGAAATCGTTGGCTGTGTTAGTCGCGACCAGGCTGATCTCAACCGACTCCGAGCAGAATGGCACGGCTGACCAGAGCTCGCTTCTCCAGCCAATGAGTTCGCGGCTGTAGGCGAGCAGGTCGTCAAGCGAGTCAATGCCGTTCGCCCGCTGGATAAGCGCGTCAAACGCGGACAGTTCAGCCGCGACCGCCGCCCTGTCCGCAGCCGCGCAAGCTGGCAGCGGGGATTCCTCATCGGCCATCACCTGCTCGCCGATTGACGAAATCAAGAAAACAAGCAAGTCACCCAAAGCGGTAATATCGTCCGACAAGCTGGGGGCGAAGGGATTTTCTGATCCCGGCACTTGCGCGTAGCTGAAGGCAATCGCCGTAGCCAGATCGCTGGACGTCTGGCTCATTAGACGGCCGACGCCAACAGATTCCCGGCAGGGCGGCAGCTTGGCCCATAGGTGGTCGCGCCATTCCAGTTTCGCATTAATGTAGTCCCGCAACTCACCCGGGGAGCGCACCCCCGTCCCTTGCACGATGAGGTCTTCGTTCTCTCGCAAGGCGGCGATGAGCGATCTGATCTGATCTTCTTCACAGGGTTTCAGGCTGCGATCTTCTGCGGCCATGACCTGGCGGTCGCCACGATCAAGCATGACGCGGATCTCGTCAAACTTGGCCGATAGACGTTCGCGATTATTACCCTCGAACCAAAGCCGGTCCTTGTAGCGATTCAAGCTGAGGGAGACGCCGGCATAGGTCAGCACTGCCATGCCGCCCAAATCGCTCGTATTGTGGCTCATCAGTACGGCCACGTCGATGGCTTCCGTGCAGCGCGGCAAGCCGTCCCAAAGCTGCTCGCGCCACTCGATCTGAGCTTCGGTAAAAGCGAGAGTCTTTTCCAGGGAAGTGTCGCCATCGGCGCTCAAGCTGGCCACCAAATCGTCGTAGCCGGGCTGCAGTTCGGCTGCGAACTCCAACTCAGATTCGGAACAGATTGGAAAACCTTCGGACTGCGCTTGAAGCGCCGGGGCGAGCAACAGTAGAAGCACAAGCAAAATCATCGCGGTACGCATGGATAGTCCCTTTCTGGATTCGCGGAACCTGGCCGCGCAAATCGGCGCCATGTGACCGTCGCCGACTAAGTCGCGCCTCTGATATATATCATCAACTGATCATATCATACGGTATGCCCGTCGCCCGTGCCTACTTAAGCATCGAGCGCAGCAATTCAGCCAGATCCAGTAAACGACTAATTCTGTAGTCCGCTGCGGGCATGCCGATTCCCGGCGCCGGGTGCGGGCAGTAATGGCAGAATCGGATGCCGGCGCGCAAGCAGCCTTCGCGGTCGTGGCTGAGCGAGTCGCCGACATAAAGGACCTCTTCGGGGCCCAGGCCAAGCTGCTTCAAGGCCATGTCGAAGACGCGAGCATCCGGTTTGGCCAGGCCGACCTCCTCCGAGATTAGCAGCGGATCAAATCGGTCGCTCCAACCTGCCGCCGCCAAACGCCCGCGTTGAGAATCGCTGTAGCCGTTGGTGACCATGCCCAGCTGGAAGTGTTGCGCCAGACCCTCCACTACTTCTCGCGCGCCGGGATTCAGCGCGCTTGAAGCGCAGAAAGCCGCCCAGAACTCCCCGGCGAGCTGTGGCGCTCGGCGCGCATCCAGGTCGAGGCGCGCAAGAAAATCGCGCCAGCTCAATTCGATGACTTGCGCGCGACTGTGCTGCGTGTAGCCGTCGGCAGTTCGCGCCCTCCAATAGCCGGAGCTGATCGCCGCGAAAGTCTGCGTGAAATCGGCCGGCATTGACATCAAGAGCCCGGCGCCATCCAGCGTACGCCGCAGCGCTTCCGCCTCGCAGCCGCTCAGACTGAAGAGCGTGTCGTCCAGATCAAATAGGATCGCCTTAATCATGGCGCTCCATCCTCCGGGTCTCTATTGCGGCGCTGGTCTGCGGCGCCCTCGCCCGGCCGGCCTATTCCGCCGCCGAGATTATTTCCTGCATCCGCGATACCAGCGGCACAGGCATCAGCGGAGAAGTCTTCATTGGCCTGCACGTAGGCATTGTTTTCCTGTGCGACACCGGCATAGTCGATCGCGTATAGACCGGTGAAGTTGCCAGTTCCCAGGTGCAAGTGGAGACTCACCTCCAGCGCCAGGGTACAAGCGGGCAGGCGCTGCAACAGATCCTTACGCCACTGAGATTGCGCCTCCGCATAAGGTTTGAAGTCAGACGGCGCTTCCGCGTTCCTCAAGGCATTCGCCACGTCAATCCAAGGCGTCACAGTATTCTCGCTCAGCACGGCCAGTTGGTCTGCAGTACAGCCGGGCAATTCGGTCTGCTCGATAACGAACTCGCCCTTCGGCTCCTTAGCCTCCGCAATATCGGCTTGCAGCAATTGCGTCCTTTCCGCTCCCTGCAAGGCCTGCTCACGATACCGGGACGCCAATTCCTGCTCGCCCGCCAGGATGAAGCCCGCCGCCGCGACCATATCGTTGCCTATCTGACTCATCGCCAGGAAGATCTGCAGCGATTCCGTACAACGTGGCGCTTGCGCAAGCTGTTTGTCGCGCCAGGCAATCTCGACAACGGCCTGAACGTTGAGATCGCTTCTATTGATCCCGTCCAGGAAGCTTTCGCCAAGTTCGCCGTCCGGCCCGAGCAAGGGATGGCGCAGGGATGCAGCCCAGGCGAGCTCGGCAGCGGTACACTCGGGCAAGCTGGTTTCGAATAGCGCGTACACAGCATCGGGCTGTCGCAGCGCCGCCGGGATCATCCAGGCTGGCAAACCCGCCACATCGTCCATGAGTTGCGCCACGTAAGGGTTGGAGTCGCGCGGGATGCCCAAAAACGCCAGCGCATGCCCCACCACGAAATCGCCGCTGATGCGGAACATCAAAATAGCGACTTCATAGGCCTCGACGCAGCGGGGCAAGTCCGCCCAAGCGCTCTCGCGAAAGGCCAGATGCGCGGCATCGTAGCGCAGCAGGTCATCGACGACGTCAACCGCCAGAGCCTGATTCAGAATCTCAATATAACCCGATAATTTGGCGCCGCGCGCATGTTGCAGTTGCGTTTCGGTGCAGGCCGCCAGCGGCTCTCCAGGCGAATCCCCGCCGCCAGGGACCAGGCCCGAAAGGAAGTATTTGCCCAGGTTCGAGAGAAGCAGGTTAGTCGCCTCGCCCGCCATGCCTTCCACCAGCTTCCATCTGAGACCACCCTCCTGGCCGGGGCTAATGCCTTCAATAGAAGAGGCGGCGAAAATATCGTTGAAGCGCGCGCTAAACAGGCTGATAAACTCCAGGTTCATATCACACAATTGAATGTCTTCCCAAAGCTTCTGCCGCAAGAGCAGATGATCAGCATTGAGGCGCAGAATTTCTGACATCGTCTCGGCCACGGCCATGTCGTCTTCCAAGGCGCGAATCTCATCGCCGAGTTCGTGCACTTTGGACAACTGTTCAGCTTCGCATCGCGGCAGATTAGCGCCCTGCGCGCTTGCCGTCATCAGCGAAAACATTAGAGCGAAGCAGGTTAAAAGAATCTTTCGCATCGGTCACTCCCTTGCCTGTCCATAATCTGTCCACATTCAGGTCACTGATTCGTCAATGCGACAATGACGGAATCAGCCTTCGCCAGCGCCGCGAGACCGCTTAGCCGGGCGGGTCCAAACTGGCGAGAAAATCGGCGATGAATCCGGTTTCGCCGTTGACTAAACGAATCTCATACCATTCGCCCGAGTCATCGATGACCCGCATCTCTTGCCCCCGCTCGTAGACCGTCAAGATGTCACAAGCAGTAGTCGGACAGGCGCGGATGTTGGCGCCACGGTCGCCCACGACGAAGTAAGTAAGCACCGTCCGGTTGCGGTCCAGCGCAGTCACCACTGCTTCCATTTTGCCGGCGAATCTATCCAATTCGCTTTCGATCTGCGGTTTCACCGGGTTGTCCTCTTCGGCGACGCCAATGAAGCGATGCAGGAACAACGCGACAAAATCGCCCAGAATCTGGTTCATCATCAGGCCGAATTCAACCGCTTCGTTGCAATGCGGCAACTGCTGCCAAATGTCCGCGCGCCAATCGAGATAAGCGAGGGCATAGTCGACGATTTCTTCCGGCGTGGTCACCGTCAGGGCTATGGCGCCGGTATCTTGAAAGCCGACTAAGACGCCGGGCGCGAGTATGGCCAACTGTTCATCGGAACAGGCGGCGGCATTATCGAGTGATTGAAGAGTTACTGGGCCGCCGTCCGCGCCATTCGTCAAGTCTTCAAGTAGCGCTTCTGCGCGAGCCCCGCCACTGTCCATCGGTTCCCGCATCCAGGCCGCATCTTTCTCCGCCAGGTTCAATGCGGCGACCGCCACCGCATCGCCGGTGACCTGGCTCATCAGCCAGCCGATCTCAAAGGCTTCGGCGCAGCGCGGCAAGTCGTCGTTCAAGCCCAGGCGCCACTCATATTGCCGCTCAACCAGGTATCGCAGCAGCGTGGCGCTGCGTGTGCGCGTCCCTTGCAGCAACAGCGCGTCATAGCCGGATTCGAGCCGCTGTAGCGTCTCAAGATCAGCCGTGGAACAAGGCGCAAACTTGCCATCGCTCGCCCGCGCCGCCAGCGTCAACAGCAGCAGCAGCAGCAGCAAACTCATCAGGACAGACTTCATCACGTTAGAGCCTCATTCGGTTCGATTTAGCCAGTGTGCCTATCCTAACTCAGAATGGCGCGACGCGATAATCGCAGGTGGGCAAGCCATGCCGTATCCCCCTAAACGCGCTAATATTGTGTCACTCACCTGAAAACAAAAGGAGCGCCCCATGTCCAGCGAGCGATTACAACGTTTCCAACAGATTCTGGGTCAACACGCCGATCTGGCCTTCATCCCGATTTCTTCCGACTTGCAGTACTTGACCGGCGTCCCGCGTGATTTCCCCAATTACGGACACGTCATCCACCCAGGCGACTGGCTGGAAGGCGCCTGGATCACGCCGCATCACGCGCCGGTGCTGCCCCTGCCGCGCATGACGGCCGAGTTCGGCGGGCTCAGCCGGCTGGAAGGCATCGACATTCGCGTTCTGGGCGATTGGGATGTGCCGGCGGAGATGGTCAAGCGCATCCTGGACGACTTCAATCTGCCGGATAATCCGCGCGTCGCCATCAGCGACTTTACCAAGGGCGAGACGGTATCGCATTTGCAGCCGCTGCTGCCGGACGCGACCTGGCTCTCGGCAACCACGCTGCTGCGGCCGATGCGGGTCATCAAGTCTGAGGCCGACATTGAGCTGCTGAAACAGGCGGGGCGCATCACGGAAGCCGCATTCGCCGATACGCTCAAGTCGCTGCGGCATGGCATGACCGAGTTGGAAATCGTGGAAGAGGTCAATTATCAGCTGCGGAAACACGGCTCGCTGGGCCAATCGTTCACGACCTCGCTGTATAACTCGGGGCCCGACCACCCGCTGCTCTTCGGCGCGCGCATGGAAAGCTGGCATCGGGCGCTGGATCCGCCGGTGTCGATCCTCTTCGACTTCGGCGGCATCTATGAAGGCTGGTGCTACGACTTCGGTCGCACGGTATTCTTCGGCGAGCCGGATGAAGAGGCGCAGCGGGTTTACGACGTCATGATGGCGTCACAGGCGGCGGGAATCGCAGCGCTCAAGGCGGGCGATGCGACCACCAGCGATGCCGACGCGGCCGCGCGGCAAGTGATCGAAGACGCCGGCTATGGCGAGGCCTTCCGGCATCGGCTGGGGCACGGCATCGGCATGGATGTGCATGAGCCGCCTTTCTTGACCAAGGGCGATGAGACGCCGCTGGAAGACGGCATGTGCTTCACGATCGAGCCGAGCATCATGCAAATCAACAGCTATTCGTCGCGAGTCGAGGATATTGTAGTGGCGCGTCCCGGCGGCGGGGAGAAGCTGACCAACGGCTGGCAGGAGTTGATTGTGGTGGATTGATACATTCACCACTGGTGCGGAGGAACGTGAGAACACGGTAAATCATGGTAGTTTACGCTGAGTTGTGCCTGTCTCGCTGATTGAGCATGGGCGCTGGAATTTCTACCACAAAGACACAAAGGTCACAAAGCGGTGTCGCTCCGCGGACATGTCACTCAACGCGAAATCCGTAGGGGCGACTCGGTGAGTCGCCCGCAGTTTTCCTTCACCACTGAGTACACCGAGATACACCAAATACCTGAGTAACTGCTATGGGTTGGCTGTGATATGCTGGATAGGGTAGTGAACCGAAAATTGAGAGCTCTACTATGGCAGACATAACGCGACAAGAAGAGATTCGAGGGATCCAAAATGAGTACAAGTGGCTCTATCAGTTGCTCGGCGGCATCGCACTTCTGGTGTTAGGTATCTTTCTAGGAATCAAGATCGGCGAAGCAGAGTTCTATGATAGGCAACGAGATTATCAAATGAACCTCTGGACAGAAGCAGTCGGCGTAATAGCTAGTATCGGCCTTACCGTGTTCATCCTGGACCGAATGTCTGAGAGACGAGAATCAATTCGCCGGCAAGAACAGTTGAAGCGTGACTTGGTTCGGGACGCAGGCAGCCGTGTGAATCAGACCGCGGTGAATGCAGTGGAGCAATTGCGTCACAAGGGATGGTTGATGGATGAGGATGGCTTGCTCAAGGGAGCAGATCTATGGGAGGCGAATCTACAAGGTGCGGTATTGTGGCGGGCAAATCTGCAACAAGTGACATTTCACCGAGCCATACTTATGGAGGCCAATCTAATCGAATCGAATCTACAAAAGGCGGACTTACAAGGGGCGACGCTGCATAAAGCCAGCATGCAGAATTCAAATCTACTGCAGGCAAATCTGGGAAGCGCTGACGTTCGTGGTGCGCACCTGCACGATACGATCTTGCGTAATGCAAACTTGAATGCGGTGAATCTGAGTGGTGCAGTCCTGTTCCGAGCAAATCTGCAAGGTGCGAGTTTGGTTTGGGCGAATCTTTTAGGGGCGAACTTCCAAGCAGCCGACATGCGCCGCACGAATTTGCATGGGGCAGACTTAAGCGACGCCAATCTTTACGCAGTTTACCTGGAAGGAGCAACATTATCAGGCGAAATCAAGTTGGACGGTGCGACATTGCCCGACGGCACTGAATATAACGACGAGGCCGACATGGCTAGATTCACGGATAGAGCGCACCCTAGATTCGACGAAACGCTTGAGATAATTAACGCGATTCGAAGGAAATCGGGATACGATATTTCGTAACTTCTAGGGCGTGGCACTTCTAGATGTACTCGATACAAAAGAAGACGGGCGACTCACAGAGTCGCCCCTACAAATCGCGCGCGCTATTGCAGTTCGGCTTAAGCCGCTACCCTTTGTGTCTTTGTGTCTTTGTGGTGAAAACCTCTGTGCCCTCTGTGGTGAATTACCCCACAATCGTATGCGACTGCTCGCGCATGTATTGCTGCAGGTAGTAGTAGCTGCCGGAGGCTTTGTTGCTGCCGGTGCTGCCTTTCCAGCCGCCGAAGGACTGGTAGCCGGGCCAGGCGCCGGTGGTCGCGCCGGTAGCGCGATTGACGTAGAGCACGCCGGCCTCGATATTGTTTAGGAACCACTCGGCTTCGTCGTCATCTTCAGTGTAGATGCCGGCGGTCAATCCCAGCGCGACGCCGTTGGCCAGCCGCATCGCCTCGTCCCTGCCCTCGACGCCGCGCACGGCTACGATGGGCGCGAACATCTCGTGCTGCCAGAGGCGGTGATCATCGGGCAGGTCCGCTACCACGGTGGGCGCGACGAAGTAGCCCTTGTCGATCGGCAGCGTCTCGCCGCCGGTCAGGATTTTGCCGTCGCCCAGCTCGCTGACGTAGCTCTGATAAGCCTCATAGGCGGCTTCACCGATGATGGGACCCATGTAGGTATCGGCTTCGGTGGGGTCGCCGACGGCGACATCGGCGGCCAGGTCAACCAGCTTGCTTAAGAATTCGTCCTTGACCGAATCATCGACATATACGCGTGAGCAGGCGGAGCACTTCTGTCCGGTTAATCCGAAGGCCGAGCGCATGACGCCTAACGCCGCTTTGTCGAGGTCGGCATTGGCGGTGACAATAGCCGGATTCTTGCCGCCCATCTCGGCGATGACGGGTCGGAAGTAACCGGCGGCCGTGCTGAAGTTTCTGATGATGCTCATGCCGACATCATAGCTGCCGGTGAAGGTCAAGCCGGCCAGATCCGGGTTGGCGGCGAGCGCGATGCCCGGGTCGTCGCCGCCCAGCACCAGGTTAAAGACGCCAGCCGGTATGCCCGCGTCGACCACGCACTGAGCGATCATGCAGGCGGTGAGCGAGCCTTCGGCCGCCGGTTTGAGCACGACGGTGTTGCCGGCGATCAGCGCGGCGCCGGTGGGCCCGCCCGTCAGCGCGGCCGGGAAGTTGAAGGGGCCAATCACGCCCCAGACGCCGTAGGGTTTTAGTACGCTGCGGTTGAAGTGCTGGTCGGTCTCGCTCAGCAGCTGGCGGTCGAAGCCCTGGTTGTCTTTCATGGCGTCAACGCAGTAGCGGATTAAATCAGCGGCTTCTTCGACATCGCCGATGGCCTCCAGACGGTTTTTGCCGATCTCCATGCTGACGACCGCGGCGATCTCAAAAAGGCGCTCGCTAATCAGGTCGGCAAAGCGGTTGACCAGCTCGGTGCGCTCCTGCCAGGGTGTATCGCGCCAGCCGGGGAATGCCGCCTTGGCCGCCGCCACCGCTTGATCGACCTGCCGCGCGGACGCCTGGGCGAAGCTGCCCAGCAGCCAGTCGGTGTTGATGGGCGAGCGATTCTCGTAGCTGCCCTCGCCGTCCACGCGCTCGCCGTTGATCAGCATCTGGTAGCGCTGGCCGAGGTTTTGCTTGAGTTCGGCGACATCTTCCTCGAAATACTCATGCAACAGCGGATCGGGGCTGCCGAGCGTGGAATAGGTCACTTTGATATGTTTGCGCTGCTTGGTCATATTAGCCTCTTTTCCTAGCGCGCTCTTGCGCCAGCATTTGCCCCTATTCTACCCGAGTATGGGCAATGTGTTGAGTCACTCCTTCGATCTGCGCGAGTCAATAGACCGGATTCCGCCTTCGGACGGGACGCCGCGCTGAATGTCCGCGATTGAAGTTTGACGCGCATGGGACCGTCGGGCCGCAGGGTGAAGGCGACGCTCTTGGCGCCGGTCGCGCTGCCCGGCAGTTGCAGCAGGCGAAAGCGCTGGGCCATGGCGGCGACGATGATGACCGCCTCCATCATGGCGAAGTGACTGCCCAGGCAGGTTCGCGCGCCGCCGCCCAGGGGGATGTAAGCGTAATGCGGAATGTCTCGGGCATTTTCCCGCAGGTAGCGGTCGGGATCAAAGCGCAGCGGATCCGGGTACCATCGTGGATCGCGCCCCAAGGTCCAGGGCGAAACGAGCACAGTGCTATTGCGCGGCAGGACGACTCCCGCGATCTCGACTGGTTCCAGCGTGGCGCGCGACAGCCCCCAGGCGCTGGGGTACAAGCGCAGCGCCTCCTTGAAAACGCGCCCGGTATAAGCCAGCGCTTTCACATCGTCCAGCCGCAGCTGCCGCCGGCCCAGCACCGCATCCACCTCCGCGTAGAGCCTCTCTTGAACAGACGGATTCCGCATCAGCGCCAGCCAGGTGAAGACCAGCGTATAGGCGGTCGTCTCGTAGCCGGCGCCGATGATAGTGATGGCTTCGTTGATGAGCTGCTCGTCGGACATCTTGGCGCCGTCCTCCGGTCCCAGTACCAGATTCAGCAAAGACGCTTCGCTGGCTCGTCCCGCGCGCCAATCGGCGATGTAGCCCCGCAACAGGTCGCGGATGCGGCGGCTCAGGCGCTTGACCTCGCGATTGCTCTTGGTCGGCAGCCAGTTCGGCACGAGCGCGTAAAGCTTCATGCGCCGGTGCGCCAGGTGGAAGAGGCGCGTGAAGACGGCGGTCAGCTCATCGGCGCGCTCGCCCAGGTCAGTGTCGAACATCGTTTTGACGATGATATGCATGGCGACGCGGTTCATCGCCGCTTCCAAGTCGATGTCTGCGCCAGCGCGCCAATCCAGCAATTCGCGCTCGATGCACTCCTGCATGATCTGGGTATAACGCTCGACATGGCGCAGGTGGAATGCCGGCTGCAGCGCTTGACGGCTGCGCTTCCAGGCGGCGCCGTTGCTGGTGAAGATGTTCTCGCCCAGGATGTCGCTCAGCGCGCGCTGGACCACGGCCGGTTTGCGGAAGGACTTGCTGCGGGCCGCCAATACCTTGCAGACGTGATCGGGGTGATTGACGAAATAGCCGCGCATGGGCCCAAAGCGAATCCGCGCCAGGTCGCCACAGCGCGCCGCGCTTTCGATGAAAGTCAGGGGGTCCGCATTAAAGGCTTTGAGATTTCCCCAAAGCCAGTGTCCTTTGAGGGTTGGGGCGTTTTCGCTGGTCATAAGGATGCTCCAAATCAGGATGCCTTAATCACAGCCTAACCGATTTGTGATAAATTTCACAAGCACATTGGAGCAGCTTAAAGCCTACTGATAGCTTTTGCCAGCAGTTGGATGGCTTTTGACGGATTGCGTGTCTTCGGCAGACGATCAGGTCAGATCGTCGCTGTCCATTCGGCGCTTGTTGATACGCTCGATGCGCATAATCAGACGTTCATCAACATCAGGACAAGCGGCAACAGTATCGCGCGTCATCCAGTCGTTTTCGCTGAGTTCGCGCTGCTTGGCCGCCAGCAGCGGCAGTACCGCGGACAGGGCGTAGATGCAAAAGTGCTTGCCAGCGGGGATGCGCAGCTTGGCGCTCTCGGTCAGTTCAAAGTAGTCGCCGACTTCGAGGCCGCAGACGGAGCGGCCCTCGATTCGCTCGACAGTGACGCGCAGATCGTAGAGTTGAAAGGGGCGGTTCATATGACGGACCTATTGGCTCATGAATTCAATTGCGCCGATATCGCAGCCGTCGCCTTGCGGCCGCGCTGTGCCGATTTGGTCAGTCGCGCTGCAGTGATCGGGATCGGCGGCGTCGATGGCCGGGCTGCCGGGCAAAAGCGGTATAAAGGCTGTCGAGCCGTCATCGGGTTTGATTATTGCGTCGAGCAAGGGATCGCCGCTCAATGCCGGTTCGCAACTGCCGTCGGCGATGAGGTTGCCGCTGTTTTGATTCAACTGGGCGACGCAATCTCCGCCTTGATTGCCGGCAATGAGGCTGTTATGCAGTTCAAACACAGGGTCGGCATCTTCGTCATGATAGACCGTGATTCCCCCCTCTTGGTCCGCCGAGTTATTGGCAATGGTGAGGTGGGCCAAGTATGCTGTGTCCTCAGCCGAAACATACAGGCCGCCGACTGAGACTCGGGCCACGTTGCCGACAAAGGCGCTGTCCGTCAAAGTCAGATGACTGGCGAAACTCGCCATCGCACCCGCAAAATATTCGGCAGTATTGGTGAGAAAGCTGCTTCTGGCAATGACTAATTTGCCACCGCCAAACAGCGCGCCACCCGCTTCTGTAGCGTAATTTTCGAAGAAAACGCTGTCGGAAATGACTAGTTGAGCCAATTGCTCCTTTCCACGATCGCTGCTGCTGATCGCGCCGCCCCATTGGCTGGAATTGCCAGTGAAGTAGCTGCCGCTGACCGAAAAGTCGCCGTTGTCATTCTCGATAGCTCCACCTGAGTTTTCCGACGCATTGTCGATGAATATGCTGTCGGTCACATTAGTCTTGCGTTGACTACGAATGGCGCCACCGCTGGAGCTGGCGATATTTGCAATAAACTGACTTTCCGACACCTGTAATGGGCCTTGACTGAAGATCGCGCCACCAGAACTTGCTCTGTTAGCATCCGCTGTATTAGCCGAAAATACGCTACCGGAGATGCTTAGCTCGTCATAACTGTTCAGCGCCCCGCCGGATTCGTCAGCCGAGTTATGCTCAAACACGCTGTCAATGATGGTCGCTGTACCGGCTCTATTAGCTAGTGCCCCGCCGCTCCATTCCGCCCAATTGCCGCGGAATGTCGAGTTCTTGACAGTCACTTCGCTTGGAATGCCGTGTATTTCGTCGTTGTAGATTGCGCCGCCCGAGGCCGTGGTGTCACCCGAGCGGTCGGATTTGTTGTTCAAGAATACCGAGTCGGTAATCGTCAAGCGGCCAAAATTGAAGATTGCGCCACCGTCTCGCGAATTTGTCTCATTGTCACGGATGGTGCAGTTTTCGATGTCGAGCTTGCCCGAGTTATGAATTGCGCCGCCTGTTCTCGACGCGAAGTCGCGCACTGTCAAGTCTCTGAGCGTCATGGCGCTGCGCCTACTTACTTTCAGAAATCTGCGCCGCTTATTCCCGCTGATGCTGTAGCCGTTGCCTACAATCGTAATCTCCGACTCAATTTGCTGGAGTTCAGTATCAAGCCTGACATCGCCAGTCAGGTGAATAATATCAGCGCCGTTGCCGGCTGCGCAGCCACCGACCGCGCTATCACTCTCGGCGGCTTGGATCGCGTCGGCCAGCGAGCACTCGGAGTCGACCGTGATGTCGGCGGCGAAAACCGTCTGCGCCGGAGACAAGAGTAACAACAGAACGGAGAGACTCAGTGCGGATGTTAGCGTCTGCAGGTAGTTCGACATTGTGAAGAGACACTCCTATTCGTATCTAAGCATTTACTAGCAGGTTCAGACATGCATCGCGGACGATGACTTCCTCGCCCGGGTTGAGCGTCATAGGGTTGAGATGGAATTGCGACTCGTTCAAAGGCGAGACAGCGACGGCGGGCTCGTGCTCCAGGAAGGCAGTCACGATGTCATTCGCGGTCTTGCCTACGACACCGGCATCGACGGTGACGCGGCACCAGGACAGCGGCTGACCCGCTTCGTTGGGAAATTCACGTTCGGCGCAGACGCCATCCAGCGGGTTCAGCGCCTCGCAGAACAGCCGCACCGTATCTTCGCAATATTGGGCGCGGGCCTCATGATCGAGCTCCAGATAACGCTCAAGGGCAGCCAGAGCGCCCATCATCTCTTCCTTGCCCACTTTGAAGGGACGGCCCAAGCCGTGGTTGGGATTGCTGATGGGACGAATCGAATCGATCAAGTCGCGGCGGCCGAGCATAAGGCCGGTTGCCTGCGGCCCGCGCAAGTCTTTGCCGCCGCTGAAGAGGGCGATCGCCGCGCCCGCCTCGGTGAAGCGCCACAGATTCTCCACCGGGGGCAACTGCGCCGCGGCATCGACGATGACCGGGATGTCGCGCTCTGCGGCGATGGCGATGACCTCCGCGAGCGTGATGTCATCGGCATCCGACTGGCCGCGAGGGAACCAGAAGGCGCAAGCGCTACGGTCGCTGATGGCGGCGCGCAGATCAGCGGGCGTGCCGTCGATCTCGACATATTTCAAGCCCACCGCCTGAATACTGTAGTCGTATGGGTTGCGCTGGCTTCGAAAGATGATGGCTTCATTATTGAAGGCGGCGATATCGGGGAAGCATTTCAGCGCCTGTGGGTTCTTGCAGAGCACAGCGGCGGCCGCGGCCAGTTCAATGCCGGCAGCCGCTCCCGAGGTGACATAGGCCGCTTCGTTGCGGGTCAGCTGGGCGATGCGATCGCCTACCCGGCGCTGCAATTGCGCCAGATCGACGAAGCTGCACGCCGCCTCGTTCATGGCGCTGACGACTTCCGGCGGCATGAGCGAGCCACCGAATTTTGTCACGGTGGCGTAAGCGTTGATGACGGGACGAATGCCCAGCGATTGGTAATTGCTCATGGATCGATGCTGCCTTTCGGATAACGGATCTGCCAGTATTCAGGCGGCGCGTCTTGCCAGGCGGGCGCGGAACGCCCATTTATGTCATACACAATCTCGCCGGCGCGGACGGTCATTTCGCAGCAGAGCTTGCGGTCGCCATTCATACGGGCGGCGCCGCAATCCACGTAGCCGAACTGGCCGCGTTCCTGGCGCAGAACAGCGATGTCGGCTTCAGCGCCGATGCTCAGCGTTCCCAGCTCCGGATGGCCGATTTCCTGCGCCGGCGTCACGGTCGAGCGGAAAATGACTTCGCTGAGCGGCATACCCATGCAGAGCAGCTTGGACATGGTGTTGAGCATATCGTGCACCACGCCATTGACGTTGCCGATGTGCAGATCGGTGCTGATGGAATCGGGCCCGAAGCCGCCTTCGTAAGCGGGAATCGCCTGGCGGAACCAGAAGCTGCCGGCGCCATGGCCCAGGTCGAAGATGATGCCGCGTTCGCGCGCCTCAAACATGAAGTCGGCCGGCTTATTTTCGGCGTTGAGGATGGGGAATTGCTGCGCGTAGACGTGGGTGTGGATATCGCCCGGCTGCATCTTCTGCAGCAGCTCCTGGTAGCTGCGGCCCTCGCGGTGCCAGAAATCGACCATCAGCGGCTTCTTGCATATATCGGAGGCTTCCAGCGCGCGGTCGACCGCTGCCCAGGGCGGATGCGCCTCGTCAAAGGGTTCGGATACCCAGTAGTGCGCCGTCTTGATGCCGACGCAGTCATCGGGGTAAGCCAGAACGATAGAGGCGGCCAGCTCAGGGTCCATTTCGTCAACGTCCTGCTCGAAGGGGCCGATCATGCCCGACTTGACGATATTGATATAAGCGAAGACGCGCGTCTTCCAGCGATCAATGACGGTGCGCTTGAAGTGCAGGAAGTGCCTGGCGCCTGCGGTGCCGGTATCGACCACAGTGGTGACACCGGAGCGGAAACTGTGGTGGTCGGCGATGATGCTCAGGGTCTCCGGCTCGCGTGTGTGATAGACGTGGACGTGCATGTCGATCAGGCCGGGCGTGACGTAGAGACCGGCGACATCGACAGTCTGCGCGGCCTGGGCGGAGGGAATAGCTTGCGCGACTTGGGCGATTTGCTCGCCGCTGACCGCCACGTCCATCGGCGCATCGATATTGTTGGCCGGGTCTATGACGTGGCCGTTCTTCAGCAAGAGATCGTATTTGGGCATTGTTTACTCCGCAAGTGGCTCATTCAGACAGCAACGCGACTTTTGTGGCGTAGAAAGCTTTACTGGCTACGGAACTACACCAAGCAAGATCAATGGCACGGCGGGAACGCCGCGTCCTTGCCGTATCACGTTTACCAGATCGCGTTCATAGTAGGGCACTCCTGATGACATCTCGCGCTCCATCTCTTTCATCGGCAGTATCTCAATTCCGACGTCGATGATGTCCGCCACATAGAAGCTTAGGTGCTTGACAAATAGATCGTGGGCAACAAAGGAATATTTTCCGAATTGTACTTCGACCGCAATTCGATCTTTCACAAAATCCGTCTGATTGTATGACCGAATCGCATTGAATCCAGCAGCCTCAATTGCCCTCTTCTGTTCAGCCTCGGGTTGATTGTATACCCCGCGCATCAGTCGTTCGTCGCCAGTAACCCAGAACGTCTGTCGGCGCTGCTGCCAGCCCAGCTGTTCAAAATTTAGCTTGAATGCTCGGTTCATCGCTTTCGGCGAATAAAGCAGTCTACCGCGCATCGTCTTTTCGTCGGATTTCTTGGTCTTGCAGGACTCTGCGTCTACGCGACTTATCACGTCGAGAATCTCATCCCACAACTCTCTGTGGTGAACGAGCAAATATTCGAGGCCATTCAGATGGGAATATCGCGCCGCAATCCGCATCAATGTCCGCCGTTTGGCAACGCTGGATTGTAGACTGGTTTGCCCATTGGACGAGTTTTAAGGTCGCCAGACAGAAAGTCTTCGACTCGCTCGCGGGCAATGGAGATATATTCTTCAACAATGTCGCAGCCATAGCCATTGCGCTTGTGCTTTAAGGCCGCAATTACCGAAGTGCCAACGCCGACGTAGGGATCAAGAACATTGTCGTCTTCATCCGTCATCGAGAGCACCAGCCGCTCAACCAACTCAACCGGGAATTGACAGGGGTGAATCGTTTTTTCCGGGTGATTGTTCTTTACATTTGGGAATTCCCAAACATCGCTGGGGTTCTTGCCCAAGGGATTGCCTGACAGTTCACCTTTCCGCGGTCCCTTGAAGTGTCGTTTGCCGGGATATTTCGAGGGGACTCTTATCGGATCCAGGCGCCAGGTATAGTCGTCGCCTTTGGTCCACCAATTGATCGTCTCGTAGCGGCCGGAGAGCCGTTTGCTGCAATGCAAGCCGTGGCCAAAGTGCCAAACAATACGGTTGCGCAATTTTAAGCCAAAGCCCCGGAAGATAGGAAACAGCAAGCTGTCGAGGGGCAAAATCTCGCCCTTTTCCGTATAGTTGCCGACTTGCCAACAGATTGAGCCTTGTGGATGCAGTACGCGGACGCACTCGCGAATGACCGCTTCCTGGCCGGCCAAATACTCATCCAGTGAGGAACGCGCTTCATAGCTCTTGCCAATATTGTAAGGCGGCGAGGTGACAATCAGCTTGAACTTTTCGCCCGGCTGATCGCGCAAGAAGTCAAGGTTGTCCTTGCGCTCCAGAACAGCGATGTTAGAGCGTCTCTCGCCATTATCCCGCAATTGAAGAGTCTCTTGCTTGGGCTTTAGCTGCTCCAGAGTCGGCATGTCGAACAGCGGCGACTGACGGTTGGCAGAATGATCGACATTGACTTCAAACTCATTTACTTCAATCGTCTCTGCCTGTCTGTTCATCATGCACCTGCCATCGTCAATATCTCTATACTTTACTTGTCAAGTCGCGCAATTGCAAATTGGAACAAATGTCCAATTCACGAGCCGAGCCTGTGCCCGCCCAAGTCGCTCGTGCCGGAACTGGCGCTTTCGCTCCTCATAGTGACAGTAGTGAATTATGGTATGCTCAAGATATATTTGCCGTCAAGCGGAGGTGGCACGCATGACAGACTTCAACGGAAAAGCGGCGATTATCACAGGCGCGTCAGGCTTCCTTGCCTCGGGCGTGATACCGGTATTCCGCGCGGGCGGCGCGCGCCTGGCATTGACCTGTGGCGATGACCGGCTATATCAACGATTCCCGGATTTGCGCGAAGACCGCAACCACATCTGCCTGCAAAACGCCGACCTGTCGGACGAGGCAGCGGCAGCGGGACTAGTTGAGCGGACGCTGGAGGCCTTCGGACGTATCGATGTGCTGGTCAATGTCGTGGGCGGCTGGGATGCGGGCATGCCAGTACACGAAACGACCGTAGAGACCTGGAATACCATGCTGCGACTAAACGCCACAGTCGCATTTGTGATGAGCCGAGCCGTGATCCCCGCCATGCTGGAGGTTGGCAGCGGCGCCATCGTCAATATCGGCGCCAAGCCGGGCCTGCGCGCCAACGGCAACGACGCCGCCTATTCAGCTTCCAAGTCGGCGGTGCTGCGCTTGACCGAGAGCATGTCGGAAGAGTACAAGCGGCGCGGCATTCGCGTGAACGCGGTGCTGCCCTCCACCATCGCCACCGAGGAGCAATTCGCCGAGGACCCGCACGCGGGCGTGACGCCGGCGCAGCTAGGCCGCGTGATCGCCTTCCTGGCCTCCGACGCCGGCGCGGCTATCCACGGGGCGCTGATCCCGGTATTCGGCACGCGCTGAGGCAGCTGGCAGTCAATCCAAGCCCCACAGTTCCATGCGCGCCAGAATATCTTTTAACGCGGCATGGCGATTACGGCGTTCTTCAGCGGACAAGCGATTCCATTTGCGCCGCGTCATCTCGCGGTCGATGCGGCGCAGATTGCGCTCAAAGGGTGTCTCTTCTGCCGTGATTGCAGCGGGCAAGGCCGCCATTTCCTTGCGCAGCCGGCTGATGGACCAAGGCCGAGCGTCGCCCGCGACGTCTCCGGCCGCCGCCCGGCTCAGCCAGCGCCGCTGCAGCGCCGGCTCAAGTTGAGCGACCAACTTATGATGCCCGAATGACAAAAGCTCGGTACGTACCGAAAAGTCCACATGCCGCGCCACGTAGCGATAGTCGTATAGCGTCTTGACTTGCAGCCCAAGTTCGGCAGCGATTTCTTCGTGCTTGCCCCATTTATTGTCCTCGCCCTGCAGCAGCCAATCGCCGATCAGCCACTGCATTGAGCGGTCGAAGCGGAAAAGCAGCTGGCCCAGCCGTTCCCAATCGGAGCGCTGCCCCGACCGGGCCTTCGGATCCAGGCCAATGCCGGTCAAGCGGTAGTCGAAAGCTACCAGGGACCCATCGGCCGCGATGGCGACTCCGGCCTCGGTCGATTCAGCCGTGCTTAGATCGCCGAAAGAGCGACTCAAGGCTTCGCTTTCCGAGGCGCCAAAGGTTGCCCGCGCCACTTCTTCGTAGCTGACACGGGGCAGCGGCAGAGCGCGTTTAGAGCGATCACGATCGCGTTGGCGCGACATGTGTCATTGCCTCCATAAATCGCTTCACAAGGTACCAGCCCTGCCGCGCAGCGGGCGCCGAGGGCGCGTAATTCCAGATGCTGCGATGCACGCGGCTGCTCTCGGTCCAGACGGTCGACTGCGAAATCGCCCCCCATACCTGCTCGCCGTAGGACTCCTTGAGCTCCGCCAGGTTCTCCCGATGCTCCAGCGTGCGTTGGCGATACATGGTGGGAACGATGCCAAGATTCTTGATGGGCGCGAAGTTGAATTGGCGGCGATAGCGTTCGTTCTCTTCGCGGTGCCGGAAGCTATTCTGCAAGCCGCGGAAACTCAGATACTCGCATTCGGTCGGATACAAGACGGCGTCGGTCGCAAGGTAGACAGCGCCGTGCAAGAGCGAAGGCGTCGGCGATGTATCGACGATGATGAAATCGACGGCATCGTCCAGCTCAGCGAAGCGGCGGGCGAAGGCCAGCGCGTCGGTCGAATTGCTGGCGATGCTCTGCGTCTCAATATTGGAAGGCAGCAGAAAAAGCTGGCCCTTTACCTGTCGGTCGGGGTATTCGTAGATTTCCGGATTCACGTAACGCAAGACATTTCTGAAGGCTTGCTCACGGACGATCAAGTCATACAGGCCGGGCGCCTGCGCGAAACCCATGGTCTCGGTCAGGGAGCTTTGGGCATCGGCGTCAACAGCGAGGACGCGAAAGCCGATGACCGCCAAGCCAGCCGCCAGATGAAAGGACAGCGTCGTTTTGCCGACCCCGCCTTTTTCATTGAGCAGCGTGACGATACGCATGATTTTGCGATCCCGGTGCGATGTGACGCAGAAGCGTCGATAGACAAATTATCGGGGATAAAATCACACTGTGCAAATGAGTTTGGCGGGAAACGGGTGGTTTTCGCGGCGTCGGCAGCCTAATGGCGAACCATGATGTCACCCAGCGCTTTCTTGCTGATGACGGGGACTTCGGCGTCTTCCGCCGGGTAGCCGACCGGGATGAGCACAAAGGGCCGCTCGTTGGCCGGGCGTCTCAAGATTTCGGCCAGGAATTTCATCGGGCTGGGCGTGTGAGTCAGCGTGGCCAGGCCGGAGTTATGCAGCGCGGCCAGCAAGAACCCTACAGCGATGCCAACCGATTCTTCGCTGTAATAGTGCATGACGCGCTCGTCCCGACCGTCGTCAGCGCGGCGAAAGCCGTAGGCTTGGCGAAAGACGACGATGACATAGGGCGCGTCTTCGATATGCGGCTTGCGCCAGTCCGTTCCCAGGACAGACAGGGCTTCCAGCCACTCCGGCGTCATCCGCCGCTGGTAACTTTCCTTTTCTTCGGCTTCGGCAGCCAGCCTGATCTTCCGCTTCAGCGCCGGATCACTGATGACCGCGAAAGTCCAGGGCTGCTGATTGGCGCCGGATGGCGCGGAGCCGGCCACGCGAATGGCATTCTCTATCAGGCTGATCGGAACCGGCTCGGAGGAAAAGTGACGCACGCTGCGCCGCTTGAGCATACGCCGCAAGAACTCATCGGACCGCCGCTGCTGTTCGGATATGTCTAGTCGCTCAAAGTCCAGTGATTCATATTCTGCTTTTTGCGCCATGGCTCCCCTCCCCTGCTATAAGGCTTGTCTGGTACTGTGTCGGCGGCGGGTTTCCGGCATTGGCGTGGTTTCGACGCCTTTGCCACCGAGTACACCGAGTTAAACCGAGTACTCTGAGAACAGGTATCACACATAATCAAAGAAAGATTGAGTACAACTGCGTATCATCCATTACTCGACCAACCGCCATGGATCCTTGAATTCCCCTCTGTGCCCTCTAAGTTACTCTGCGCAGTCGGAGGCAAAAGTGTCGACAATCCTTAGAAGCGCGGCGCCCACCCGACATGCTGCGAAGGCCTTGGTCCTATTGGCATTTGAGTAGCGGACAAGCCTTATAAATCGAAAACGTCCAAATCTGCGGTGCTGACGACGTCGCCATCATATTCGCTCGTGATTTCGGCGACCAGTTCCTGCGGCGTCAGCCCCCAGAAGAGTTGATGGTATAGCCAGAGACGACCAGGGCGAATCTCATTGGCCAGGGCCGCCAGTTCCCGCGTCGAGGTGTGCACCCGCGAGTGATATTCGCGCCAGGCCGGCGGGCGATCGGCGAACTGACGCGCCGAATAAACTTCGTGAATGAGCAGGTCGCAGCCCCGCGCCCATTCCGCGAATTCCGCCACCGGCTTGGTATCGCCCGAGACGACGATGGTTCCGCTGGGGGTGACGAACTTGTAGCTGAACGCGGCGAGATCGCCATGATTCGCCGGCAGCGCATGGACTTCGATGTTCTCGTCGCGATAACAGAGGCCCGCTGTCACTTCATGCGCCTTCGCTTGGTAGCCCTGTTCCGTGCTGGGATGAGCGCCCCGATGCTCGCGGATGTTTTCGGCATAAGCCAACTGGATATGGTCCAGCATATGATCCAGCCCGGCCGGACCATAGACGTCAACCGGCGTCTCGCGACCGTGAATCCAGGGCGTGTAGAGCAGGTCCGGGATGCCCACGGTGTGATCGGCGTGCAGATGCGTGACGAAGAGCCGATCCAGATCGGTGGTATCCCAGGTGATGAGTCCACCTTCATGCGCTTGCACGACGCGCTGCACGATGCCGTGCCCGCAATCCACCAGATAGGGCCGCCCGTCAACAGCGACGGCCAGACCCGAGCTGACGCGGTCGGCTTCGGCATTGGGACTGCCGCTGCCGAGCATGATGACTTGCGCGCCACTCACGTCAGCCATAAATCGCGCAGGAAGCGGATCTTCTCGACTTGATGCTGCGTGCCGCCGCCTTCGTGATTGTTGAAGTAGTACTCGCGGATTTCTTTCTGGCCGGGCACATGATTGAAGGACGCGAACACGGTCGATGGCGGGCAGACGGTGTCCATCAGCCCGACCGAGTAAAAAGCGCGCGCCGACATACGCGCGGCGAAGTTAAGCCCGTCGAAGTAGCTGAGCGTATGGAAGACGGTATCGATGCGATCGCGATAGTTCTGCAAGTAGCTGGCGATTTCGGGATAGGGACCATCGGGCGTGATCTCGACGGCGCGGCGGAAATGCGACAGGAAGGGCACATCAGGCAGGCATAGCGCGACATCAGGCAGCAGACCGGCCGCGGCAATCGACAAGCCGCCGCCTTGACTGCCGCCTGCCACAGCGATCATGTCGCCGTCGACATCGGCGCGGCTGCGAAGCGCTTCGACCGCGCGCACGGAATCGGTATAGAGACGGCGATAGTAGTAGGACTGCTTATCGAGAATGCCCTGCGTCATCTTGCCGCCCACAGAGGGATTGATGGCGTCGACGACATCGGGAGTATCGCCGCGGCGCGCGCTGCCTTGGCCGCGGGTGTCCATGACCAGGCTGGCGAAACCGGCCGCGGGGAAAGGCAGCCACTCATGCGGATAACCGCGCCCGCCCGAATAGCCGATGAACTGCACGACGCCGGGCAAGGCTTGGGCTGCCCCGCGCGGGCGCATGTACCAGCCCTTGATGCGGTCGCCCATGTAGCCGGAAAACGTGACATCGTAGACATCGAGGGTCGTCAGGCCGAAGTCCGCCGGCTCGAATACCGCGTTCAAAGCGTGTGAGCGGGTTTCCGCCAAGGTATCGGACCAGAAGTCGTCGAAGTCATCCGGCTCTTCGCGCGGCGGGCGATACTGGCGCAGTGCTTCCAGGGGCATATCAAAGAGCGGCATGAGGGGTCTCCTTACGGTAGGTCAACATGAGTGGGATTATAACGATGAACCGCCCTTAGTCGAACACGGGGTCGCTGTTGAGGATGGCAGATATCAAGGGATATCATTCTACTGGCGAACTTTACACGGGATATTTCACCACAGAGGCTCACGAGGACACACAGAGGACACAGAGGGTTCTATATTAATGCGATACTGCCGCAAGTATGCAGCCATCTAACAAACGGGAACTGGTGCTGGCATTCGATCACTTAACTGCTTTACTCAGTGTCCTCTGTGTATCCTCTGTGTTCTCTGTGGTAAATATTTGCATGACTTACTTGCACTTACTTATGTGCTCTCTGTGGTTAAAATAATCTGATGCAACTGTCCTGAAATGAACGGGCGCCGCATGGACGCGCGAGAAATCTACTTCCGAGACGTATATCCCAGGCTGAAGCCGCCCGTGACCGAGCGCTACCCGCTGGTCAGCTTGAGGCCGGGGCCGGGGCGGACGCCGCTGGGCGAGCACGCGTTGTTGATGGTGGTCGCCTTGACCGGCACGGGCAAATCGACCGCCCTGGATATCCTGAGCCGTCGGCTGGGCGGACGCGGCCTTGGCGTCATCCCGGCGCGCCGCGAAGTGGCCGATTGGATCGCCATTCCGCTGGCGCAGCACTGGTCGGGCCATGCGCTGGCGCCGGCAGCGGACCGGGTAGAGCGCTTTGAGTATACGCGGCGTTTCGCCCAGCGCGTCGAAGGCGGGATGGCAGCGGCCTTTTCCTGGCTCAATCTGGCGGCCGATTACGAAAGTATTCTGCTCTCTGAAGGCATCCGCGGCGACAACGAGATTCGTTACGCACTTACTCATTTTCCGCGCTGGCGCATCATCGAGCTGGCGCTGCATCCGCTGGCGCGCTTGCGGCGCTTGAGCGGACGCAACGAGACATTTGACCGGGCAGCGGGCAATGCCGATCTGTCATTCCTCCCGCGTGAACTGCGGGCTGAGGCGGCGGCCCTTTTGCGCGCCGGCGAAATCAGCGAGAAAGCCTTGACGATTACCCGTGCCGAGGCGGCGAATTACGGTCTGTATCCCTTTGCCGAGGGCACGGCATACGACAATTATCATCGCCTGGATACCGATGGCTGCACACCGGAACAGGTCGCCGACGGTCTTGTCGAGATTCTCCAGCAGTACGGCTGAGGAGCGAGCAGGAATATGCCGGTCATTTCTCGCATTCGCGGGACGCCCTACAACATCCCGCTCAAAGCCGCGCTGACCTGGGGCAGCGGACACGAGTTGCGGCGGCTGGAGCATGTACTGATTCGCGTGGAGTTTTCGGATGGCGCAGTCGGCTTTGCCGAAGCTACGCCGCGCCCCAGCATCTACGGCGAAACGCAAGTCTCCGTTTTGCATGTCATCGGTGAGCGCTTGGCGCCTATGCTGCTCGGCCAGGCGATCGACAGCTTCGCGGCGGTATCGGCGCTTTCCGCGCGCGCGGCAATAATCAAGAACAACAACACGGCCAAGGGCGCGCTGGATATGGCGCTGCACCAGGCGCTGGCGAACAGCCGCGGCGAGCGTCTGGCAAGTTATCTCGGTATACTGCGCGACCAGATTCGGCTGAGCGCCATCGTCAGCACCGGCGGGCCCGAAGCCGTGATGGCTGATGTCGACAGGGCCTATCACGCCGGCATTCGCGTCTTCAAGGTCAAGATCGGGCGCGACATTCCCGGCGAAATCAACACGATTGCGGCGCTCATCAATGCCCATCCGGACGCGCAGTTCTACGTCGATGCCAACGAAACGCTCGAGAGCGCAGGCGCGGCCGGCATCTTGAGTCGCCTGCGCCGGATGGGCGTGATCCACTGCGAGGAGGCGCTGCCGGCGCATCTCTTGAGCGAGCGGCGTCAACTGCGGCAAGATTGCGCCATGCCGATCATCGCTGACGACTCGGCTTTCACAACTCGCGACTTGGAGCGGGAAATCGCCTTTGATACCTTCGACATCCTGAACATCAAAACGGCGCGCACCGGCTACTCAGAGTCCGCGCGCATGCTGGAAATGTGTCAATCAGCCGAGAAAGATGTCATGGTGGGTTCGCAAGCCAGCTCGCTGCTGGGCTGCCTGCAAGCCGCGATATTCGCCGGCCATCGAGCGGTGAACTGCGCCAGCGAATGCAGCTTCTTTCTGAAGACTGACGCCGATCTGAGCGACGCGCCTCCAATCGAGGACGGCTGGTTGGCGCTGGACGCGGCCGAGCGGTCGTTGGCGCGCGTACAAGATGGGCTGATGGCCCATGATTAGAGACCTATATATGCGGAGCAATCGGCGGAGGACTGTCTTATGAAAATCCACATCATGTGCGATATGGAAGGCGTGAGCGGCATTGTGACCTGGGGGCGGGTCGGCAGCGGCAAGCCCATGTACGACGAAGGGCGCCGGCTCTACACGGAGGAGATCAACGCGGCCGTGCGCGGCGCGCTGCGCGCCGGAGCGGAGGAGATCGTCGTCATTGACGGGCATAATGCCGGCGGCGACAATCGCTACAATTCCCTGCTGCCGGAATTGCTTCACCCGGATTGCGAGTGGGTGGCGCATCATCCCTGGACGCGTTATACCGAGCTGCTGGAAGCAGGCGCCGATGCTTGCTTGATGGTCGGCTACCACGCGCGCGCCCACACGCCCGACGGCGTCTTGAGCCATACCATCACCAGCGTCAAGTGGCATAATCTGTGGTTCAACGGCGAGTTGGTGGGCGAGATCGCCGTGAACGCGGCCCTCTGTGGGCATTATGGCTGCCCGGTGCTGCTGATGACCGGCGATGTGGCTGTCTGCCGCGAGGCGAAGGCGCTGCTGGGCGAGGGATTGACCACGGTGGCGGTCAAGAAGGGGCTGTCGCGCTACTCGGCTCGGCAGATTCCGCCGCTGCGCGCTCGCGAGATGATCGAAGAAGGGGCGTATCAAGCGCTGCAAGACCTTGATGCGGTCGCGCCTTACGTGCCGGCGTCGCCTGTGACGATCACGGCCCAGATCGCGAAATCGGAGATGGTGGAAGATTTTCGCGGCCGGCCCGGGCTGGAGCTGGACTACGATACGCTGAAAGTGCACAGCCGCGCCTCTGACTGGAAGACAGCCTGGGATCAGATCTGGCATTGGGAAGTCTGATTGAGCGGGCTGTGGCTTCAAATCATTATTTTGACCACAAAGACACAAAGGCACAAAGGACACCAAGCCATTGATGGAATCGTCTCTGCGCTCTCTGTGGTCTCTGTGGTTCAATTTGAATGTGATATTGCGCGGCGCAGCCGATAACGGCTCTGCGGCGATTGTACCGGACTGGCTGCCTGTTGCGACTCGCACGGGCGCTCGCGGAAAGGAAGCGGCATGAAAGTACTGATTATGGCGGACATGGAAGGTGTCAGCGGCATCGTCACCTGGGGCCAGGTCACGGGCGGCGCGCCCATGTACGAAGAAGGACGCAAGTTATACACAGAAGAGATCAACGCGGCGGTGCGCGGCGCCAAGCGGGCCGGCGCGGACGAGATCGTCGTTGTGGATTGTCACGGCGCTGGCGGCGATTGGACCTTCAATTCATTCGTGCCGGAATTGCTGGACGACAACTGCACCTGGGTGGCGCATCACCCCTGGGCGCGCTATACCGAGCTGCTGGAGCAAGGCGCGGATGCCTGCTTGCTGGTGGGCATGCATGCGCGCAACAACACGGCCGACGGTGTGCTATCGCATACCATCTCGACAGTCAAGTGGCACAACCTGTGGTTCAATGACGATTTGGTTGGCGAGTCCGGCGTGAACGCGGCGCTCTGCGGGCATTACGGCTGCCCGGTGCTGCTGGTCACGGGCGATGAGGCGGTCTGCCGAGAAACGACAGCGCTGCTCGGCAGCGGGCTGACGACGGTCGCGGTCAAGCGCGGGCTGACGCGTTACTCGGCTCGACAGATTCCGCCGCGGCTGGCGCGCAATATGATCGAAGCAGGCGCATATCAAGCACTGCAGAATCTGAACGCAGTCGAAGCCTATGTGCCGTCTACGCCAGTGACCATCACCATCGAAATTGACAAAGTGGAGCGGATGGACGACTTCATGGGGCGGCCGGGCGTGGAGTTGGACCGCGCGGCGCAGAAGGTATACAGCCGCGGGGAAGACTGGATGACCGCCTGGGACCAGATCTGGCATTGGACGGTCTGATCGGCGGGCAGTCGCTTCATGTTTTTTTCACCACAAAGACACAAAGGGCACAAAGTATTGGTCTGCAATGTCTTTCCACCAAATGAGTTTTCCTCTGTGGTCTCTGTGATCTCTGTGGTTAGATTTTGGTTTAATACTGGCTCTCTAAGACAGGGGCAGCGCCAGCGACAGCGTCCAGCCGACCACCATCAGCAGCCCGAATTGTCCATGTAATTTGGCTGTGCGTCCCTGCGCCTGATGCAGCAAGGGAACCACCTGGCTGGTATTAAAGATGCGGATGAGACGCAGCGCCTCCGGCAGTGCGATCAGCGTCAGCAGGGTATGCAACGGAAGAACGCCGACCGCGATGACAAGCGCTTGCGCGGCATAAGCCCCGATGACCAGGAATATGAACTCGGCGCGGGCGAAGCCAATGCCGAATATCACCGCCAGGGTGCGCTTGTTGACGGCGCGATCGGCGTCCATATCGCGGATGTTGTTGGCGTGAAGAATGGCGGCGACCATGAAGGAGATCGGCAGCGAGATCAGGCAGAGTTCGCCGATGCGCGTCGGACTCAAATCCGGGGACATCACATAGTAGGCGCCGACGATGATTGCCGGTCCCATAAATACAGCCACCGCGATCTCGCCGAGTCCGTTATAGGCCAGGGGGAAGGGGCCCGCGGTATATGTGATCGCTACGAATACGCCGCCGATGCCGATCAGCCAGAGCAGCGGCCCGCTCTGCGACAGCAGGTACAAGCCGATGGCGCAGCCCAGCGCGGTGGTAAAGACAGCGCCGTAGAATACGCTTTGCGGCGTGAGGATCTTGTGTTTGATGGTCATTCCCTGCCCGGCCTCTTTCAGGCGGTCCGCCCCGCGGCGGTAGTCGGCGTATTCGTTGATGAGATTGGCGGCGCTCTGCAGCAGCAGTGTTCCCACCAGCGCCAGCAGGAATACGGCTGCGTCAAAGACGCCGTCATCCAGCGCGACGATGCCGGCCAAACCCATTGGCACGTAGGTGGCGGTGAATACGCGCGGCCGCAGCGCCAAGTACCAGGCGTTTATCTTGCTCTGCTGCGGGTTTTCTTCCATTGCTGGTTCCATACTAGTGTGGGCGCGCCTGCCACAATCATTATAGGCTGATTCGGCGCTGGCTAAAGCCCCGAGCCAGCCCCTCCGTGTATAATCGCAAGAGGTAGCGGACTTGAGGCATAGCCAGTGAAGGTACTGTTTGTATCGGCGAGCGACAGAATCGGCGGCGCGGCCATCGGCGGCTACCGTTTGCACAAGGCTTTGCAGCAGGCAGGCGTAAAAAGCGAGATGCTAGTCTTGCGCAAGATCACGGCTGACCCGAGCGTTCATCGACTCGCGCTTTATTTCAATCGTCCAGCACGGGCGCGGCGCAGACTCGGCGAAATGCGTCATGCGCGCCGACTAAGAGACAACCAACGCAGCGCGGAAAGCGGCCACTGGAGTCTCAACCAGTTCGGTTATCCAATTGCCGAGGCCATCAATTCGTTCGGGGCGGATATTGTGCACTTGAACTGGATTGGGGACAACTACCTGCCAATCGGAGAAGTCGCCAAAATAGGCGCGCCGATCGTTTGGACGCTGCAGGATATGTGGGCTCTCACCGGAGGTTGCCATTATGCCGGGGGTTGCCGGGCATTTCAGAAGGATTGCGGCAATTGCCCACAGCTCTTGGCACGATCGGCCGATGACCTGAGCGCGCGCGTCCTGCGAGACAAGCGGCGCGCATGGTCGCAGTTGTCGCTGACTGTCGTCGCCCTTAGCCATTGGCTGGCGGATTGCGCGCGAGAAAGCGCCCTGTTTAAGGGCAAGCGAATCGAAGTCATTGGCAATCCGGTCGATCCCAAGCGCTACAAGCCCGTGGACAGAGCAGAGTCGCGGCGAGCATTCAATCTGCCGCTGGAAAAGAAGCTGATTCTGTTTGGCGCGGTCGGCGGCACGACTGACAGACGCAAGGGCTTTCGTTATCTGCAAAAGGCGCTTGGCGGCATCAGCGCCGAGAATGTAGAACTGGTCATATTTGGATCGCCTCACACAGAGGAACTGAAGCTCGGGATCACAACCCATCAGGTCGGGCGACTGCAAGACGATGTGAGCCTTAGCCTGCTCTATTCAGCCGCTGATGTTTACGTCTTGCCTACCTTACAGGAAGCGCTTGGCAACACGCTGGTAGAAGCGCTGGCATGCGGTACGCCCTGCGTCACTTTTGACGGCTCGGGCGCGGTGGATGTCGTGCGGCGCCGCCATGACGGCTATGTGGCTCGCCAGGAAGACAGTACCGACCTGCTGAGAGGCATCGAATGGGTGTTGGCCCAGTCATGGTCAAGAATGGACCTGCACGAGAGCGCCATTAAACGCTACGGGAGCAGGCAAATTGCGAGCCAGGCAATCAATCTCTATCGTTCACTCCTCGGCGAAATTCCGTGAGCCGATTACCGCGCATCAGCTTTGGCATGATCGTGCTCAATGGCGAGCCCTTCACGCGCTATACCCTGCGAGCGCTGTATCCTTACGCGCATGAGATCATCGTGGTAGAAGGCGCGGCGCCGGGCGCGGCGAACATCGCCAGCGACGACGGGCATTCGCTCGACGGCACGCTCGACAGCCTGCGCGCCTTCAAAGCCAAGGAAGACCCGGACGACAAGCTCACCATTGTGACGCGCGAAGGCTTCTGGTCGGAGAAAGACGAGATGTCGCAAGCCTATGCCGATCGCGCGACCGGCGACTATCTGTGGCAGGTGGATGTCGACGAGTTTTATCAGCCGCGGGATATTGAGGCTATCTGCAACCTGCTGGTCGAGCAGCCGTCCATTTCAGCCGTCTCCTTTGAATCGGTCTTCTTTTGGGCCGCGCTCGATTATCACGTGGACAGCTGGTATTTGAGACGGGGAGGGGCCGAGTTTCATCGTCTTTTCAAATGGGGCGAGGGCTACCGCTACGTCACGCATCGGCCGCCCACCGTGCTCGACGCGCAAGGGCGGGATCTGCGCGAGCAACATTGGATCCGCGCGAAGGATCTGTTGGCGCGCGGCATTCATCTGTATCACTATTCCTTGCTGCTGCCCAAGCAGGTGCGCGAAAAATGCGAGTATTACAGCCGGGCCGATTGGGCGAAACGCCAGTACGCTGTGGAGTGGGCGGACGAGGCTTATTTCGCGCTGAGCCGTCCCTACCATGCGCATAATGTCTACGATTACCCGGGCTGCTTGTATCGCTTCAGTGGCGCGCATCCACCGCAAGTCGATCTCATGTGGCGCGACCTCAACGATCCGCAATCGCCCTACGATCTGCGGCCCCGCGACGATATTGAGGCGCTGCTCAACTCGCCGCGTTATCGCATTGGTCGCTACTTGGTGATGGCGGCGAATCGGCCAGCGCTGTGGCTGCGCAAGGCGCGTATCCGCTGCAAACGATTGCTGGCCTTAATGCTGCCGCGCCCTGTCAAAGATGCGCTCAAGCGACTGTGACGCCGCCGCGAATCGATGGTCAAGCCAAGGAATACAGTCGAAAGAAGGCGGGAAATCGGCTATGATCTGCTGCACTACTCAGCGGAGAAAGAGTTGACAAAGATGAGCGACACCAATCACGCGATGCTGATCGAGCAGGACAGACATCAACTCCACCCCTTGCATCATCCCACGCGCACCGAGGGCGCTGCCATGGTTGAGCGTGGCGATGGCGTCTGGCTCTATACGACCGATGGCCGCGAAATCCTCGATGCCATGGCCAGCCTGTGGAATGTGAATATCGGCTATGGCAACAAAGAGCTGCCCCAAGTCGCTTATGAGCAGATGCTTGATATCGCCTACAACTCCGGTTTCGCCGGCATGAGCAATCCCGCGTCGGCGCAACTGGCGGACAAGCTGGCCGGTTTCTTCCGCCCTAATATGAACTTTACCTATTTCACCTCTGGTGGATCGGAGTCGAGCGACAGTTCCTTCAAGACGGCGATTTTCTACTGGTATCAGCTGGGCAAGGTGAAGAAGACCAAGATCATCTCGCGCTTGAATGGCTACCACGGCATGACGCTGGCGGCGACCAGCGCGACCGGCATGAGCAAGTTTCACACCATGTTCGGCGGCGTGCTTGATGGCTTCATCCACGTGCCCGACCCCAATGGTTATCGCTATTCCGGAGCTGTTAACGACGGCGAGAGCGTGGCGCAGGCGGCGGCGCGCGCGCTGGAAGAGCGGATCCTGCTGGAAGGCGCGGATACGGTGGCGGCTTTCATCGCCGAGCCGATTCAGGGCGCCGGCGGTCTGGTCGTGCCCGATGACGGCTACTTTGATTTGGTGGCTGAAATATGCAAGCGCCATGAAGTGCTGCTGATCGTCGATGAAGTCATCTGCGGCTTCGGGCGCACGGGACATTGGTTCGGCAGCGATGAATACGGCATCCAGCCCGATATCATGCAATTCGCCAAGGGCGTGACTAGCGGTTATATGCCGCTCGGCGGCATTCAGGTGACAGACGAGATCCGCGATGTGGTCTTGAACGCGCCGGAGGACCAGAGCTGGATGCACGGTTATACCTATTCCGGGCATGCGGCGGCTTGCGCGGTCGGCATCGCCAATATCGACATCATTGAGCGCGATGGCTTGCTGGAAAACAGCCGGCGGATGGGCGAGCGATTGCTGGCTGGCTTGCAGTCCCTGGTTGACGAATTCCCGCACATCGACAACGCTCGCGGCGTCGGTCTGATGGCGGGAATCGACGTGGTGACGAGCAAGGAAAGCCGCGAGCCGGATGCTGAAATGGCGGCCAAGATCAGCGATGCCGCGCTGGAGATGGGCCTGCGCGCTCGTCCGCTGGGCGCCGCGATTGCCTTCTCGCCGCCGCTGTGCATCTCTGCGCAGGAAGTCGATATTGTGATCAATACGATGGGCGATGCGATTTCGCAGGCGAGCGGGTGACACCACTCGTAACTTGCAGCAAATGTTTGGCTATCTCAAACATCACTTGACAATTACAAACACAATCTACGGATTTCGATAATTTATGATATAATGCGTTCGCCATTGGCGAATTTCCTGTAAGTTCCCGTTGCAACGAGAACGCATACAGCGAAGGCGCCATGCGGCAACATCACTTACCGACTGATTCTGTCTAGGAGACTCATCATGAAGAAAACCTTCACCATTGTATTGCTCATCGCCTTTGCGCTGCTGGCCAACATGAGCCTGGTTACGGCGGACATGCACGGCTGGTGGGCGGACGCGGCCGCGCCCTACGCCGGCGCGACCATCCGCGGCGTATCCGAAAGTACGCCGCCCTCGAATTACGTGGCCGATGTACTGGCGGCGCAATTCACCGAGCTGACCGGCATCAATGTCGAATTCGAGACGACGTCCTGGGATCAGATGTATTCCAAGGCGATCAACGACATGGAAGCCAATACCGGCATCTATGACTTCGTCTACATTGAGCAGGACATCATCTATTCCTACCTGGCGCAGGATTACCTGGTAAACCTGACGCAATTCGCCGCCGACAACCCGGATCTGGCTTATGAAGGCTACGACGAGAGCGAATTCACCAGCTTCGCCGATTACTTCAAGAACGCTGACGGCGACCTCTTCGGCGTGCCGATGGAAGCCTTCGTCAAAGTCTACCTCTATCGCAAGGATCTCTTCGAGAATGCCGATATCATGGCCGCCTTCGAGGAAGCATACGGCTATCCGCTGGCGCCGGCCGAGAGCTTTGACCAGTACCGCGACAATGCCGAATTCTTCACCGGCTACGGCGAGAGCATGGACATGGATCTCTGGGGCACGACCGTGCAGGGCTCGACCGGTCACCCGGCTTCGACCTATGAATTCCTCGAATCGATTGGTCCCTCCTTTGGCTTGTACAACTGGGGCATCAACCTGGATGCCGGCTCGGCACAGAGCGCCAATGGCGGCGCGCTGGATGGCGACACGGCTGTTGAGGCGCTGACGTTCTGGCTGAGCATGCTGGAATTCGCCCCGCCCGAGGCCACCTCGAGCACCTGGGACGAAGTTGCCTCCACCTTTGCTGCCGGCCGCGCCGCGCAGGGTTGGGTCTATGGCGAAAACGCGGCCTGGATCGCCACCGATGAGAGCCGCTCGGCTGTCACCGGCAACGTCGGCGTTCGCCTGCCTGTCACGGCAGACGGCGTAATCGACGATGCTATGATGGGCGATGGCTACATCGGCTATTATGACGGCGGCGCTTTTGGCATTCCGCATTCCTCGCGCAACAAGGAAGCCACGCTGCTTTGGCTGCAGTTCATTGGCCAGCAGTCGGTACAAGCGGAGTGGGCTGCCGCGGGCGCGCGCATCACCCACACCGCCACCTTCGATGATCCGCTGATCGCCGAGCAGGACGCCAAGGTTGATGGCTACTACACGCTCCTGGAAGAGCAGGGTCCGCTGTTTGCCGGCGCGCCGCCCTTCCCCTTCCACGCGCAGGTACGTGAAGTCATCGATCCCTTCATCCAACGCGCCATCCTGGGCGAGCTGAGCCCGGCTGAGGCCCTGTCGCAAGCGGCGGCGGCTGTGGACGAAGAGCTCGACCGTTTGGGTTACGGCATGTAAGCCGTTTCACCGAGTATTCGAACAGGGTGGCGATTTCGTCACCCTGTTTTCTTATCGAATCGGGAAGCAATAGATGCGGAATCCGCGCACAGGCTGGCTGCTGCTCAGCCCTACCCTAATAGTGCTGATTATTTTCGGCTTTTTGCCCTTCTTATACGTCTTATTTGTCGGTTTCAACGAATGGAATATCTTCGCCGCTGAAGACGGCATGCGCTTCAACGGGCTGGACAATTTCCGCCGGCTGGTCTTTGATGATGATTTTTTACACTCCGTAGGCTTGACGGCCAAGTTTGCCCTTTTCGCCATCGCCAGCGAAGTTGTGCTGGGCTTCTTCCTGGCGCAGATGCTGACGCGCAAATTCCCCGGCAAGTCCCTGTTTCGCATCATCCACACCTTTCCGCTGATGGTGGCGCCGATTGCGGTGGGCGCGATCTGGCGCTTGCTGGTGATCCCGGGTTTCGGACCGGTGCCCTTTCTGCTCGATCGCTGGTTCGATATCGAGTATCTCATCGGCGCCTATCCCGATCAGGCGCTGCTGACCTCGGTGATCATGGACGTCTGGCACTGGACGCCCTTCGTCACATTGACCATGCTGGCCGGTCTGTCGTCGATTCCCAAGGAGCCGGTGGAACAGGCCAAGGTCGACGGCGCCAACCGTTTCCAAGTCTTCTGGTACGTCACCCTGCCCTTCCTGCGCCCAGTGCTTCTGACCACGATATTCATCCGCATCATGGACGCGATCCGCACGGTTGACGAAGTGTGGATGCTGGCGGGCGGCGGACCGGGCACGCGCTTCACCGGCATCTATATCTGGCGCGTGGTCTTCCCGCGCACGGATTACGGCTACGGTTCGTCCATTTCCATCATCACCCTCTATCTGACCATCGTGCTGTGTTGGCTGCTTTTCATCGGCATTTCGGGCCAAGGCAAGGACGAAGTCGAATGAGCCAGAGCGCGGCGCAACGCTTCCGAAAACTCATCGGGACTTATGGTTTCTGGGTCTTCATGACCTTGCTGACCCTAATACCGATCTGGTGGATGTTCGTGGTCTCCATGCGCAGCCGCGTTGAACTGTTCGCGCGACCCAACCTGGCTATCAGCCGCATATTCCTGGAAAATTACAGCAATGTGCTGGGCGACAGCAGCTTCCAGCGTTACATGAGCAATTCGCTGCTGATCTCGACCTGCAACGCCCTGCTGGTCATGGTCTTGGCGTTGCTGGCGACTTACGCACTGTCCCGCTACAAGCTGGTGGGCAAGGACAATATCTTCTTTTGGCTGATTACCAACCGCATGGCGCCGCCGGCCGCCTTTTTGCTGCCGCTATTCCTCATGTTCACGCGCAGCTTCCGCATCGGCGACTGGACCCTGTTTGATACGCAGCTCGGCCTGATCCTGCTCTATTGCGTCTTCAACCTGCCCTTTGCTATCTGGCTGCTTAAAGGCGTTGTCGATGGCATTCCCATCGAGCTGGATGACGCGGCCATGATCGACGGCGCCGGTTTGTGGGGTGTGCTGCGTCATGTTATCGTGCCGCTGGCGGCGCCCGGCTTGGCCGTCACGGCGATACTGAGTTGGATCTTCGCCTGGAACGAATACCTCTTCGCGGCCAACCTCACGAGTGTGCAGGCGCGCACCATCACGACCGCGCTGGCGGAATTCGTGACGGTCACGGGCACTAACTGGGGCGAGTTGGCGGCTATGTCGATGCTGACGCTGATTCCCTCCGCCATCATCGTGATATTCGCGCAGCGCTATATCGTCATGGGTTTGACCTTCGGCGCGGTTAAGGAATAAGGACATGGAAGAACGTCCGGCTAATCCCAAACGCGATGGTTTTCTGCCCTTTTATACCAACGCCTTTGACCGCGTCTTCATCAGCGCGGTGATCTTGATCGGCATACATCTGCTTTGGCTGCGCTTCATGGAGCCGGCCCTGCCGATAGAAGCGGCGACGGCGATTTCGCTGGCGATTGGCGTGGTCGTGGTGCGGCGGGGCTGAGCCGTCACTTACCCGAGCCGGCGGTCAAGCCTCCGCGATCCGTGGTAGCAGGAGCGCTAGCGAGGTTAGACTCTATAGCAAGCTTCTTGAGTATTTGCCGTCGAAGAACTCTCTGGACGGTCTAAAATCAACGGCGTAATGGTCTGCCAATTCAAGCCATCGAGGAATTCTCTGATCAACGGGACATGAGCTTCCCCAATACTCGACGAACAGCGCATCCTCCAATCTTTTCGAGGCGTCCACTATTTCGTTTTCGATGTGTTTCAGCGACCTTAAGAGATAGTTCCCACCTCGTTCAGTCCCCGCCACACTCCCAGCCGTAAATAGATCTCGTATTTGCGGGGCTACAACGCCGTGCTGAGTCAGCAAATAAATCGCCGCTTGGTCGTATTTTCCCTTTTGGCGGGAACCTTTTAAGATTTGCGGGCACATCAATGCAGTTTCCGCCCTGAGCATGATTTTCACTTCAGATGGTAGAAGCCTATAAATCCGAACTTGCATTGGTAGCGTATGACTGTTTTCTTCGTCGATCCACCAAAGTTTCTCGTGCTCGCTGATTCGTTGCTTTACGTGCTCTCGAACATACACCATTTTTTCATTCGTGGAATAAGAAATGAATTCAGAATAGGGAATTCCCAAGTCGTCAAAGAAGCTTTCGCTTACATCCATATCAATCATGTATCGAGGCGAGTGAGAAATCCGCACACCTTTTATACAGTCTTCGTATCTCCGCCAACGGATCTCTGGCAAGTCGGCGCGGCAGAAAATCAAGTATATTTGGTGCGTATTGGAATCCCTCATGCCTTCAAATATGCTGTTTCCAGTACCATGCCAAGTCTTCCGCTGCGTGTACTTCACTTCGACTCCGAATCCGTTCACAAGCACATCGGGAAATGCGCTTGGATGAAAAGTGTGCCCTACTGAACCGATGCCCTGCGAATTACAGGCAACACGTAACATTGCCGCAACGGTTCGCTCAAAAGATTCGGCGGAATCAAAGCCGGCCGCGCCTGCTTTCGCCGACTCATTCATCCGCTCAACAGCAATATCAAGTATGATTTCGATATCTTTGGCTTTCACGAAAAGATCTGATCCTCCATCTCGCGAGCAATATACCAAGCCATAACAGGAGGCACCGCGTTACCAATCTGCCGTTCAGTCTCTCTCATTCCGCCGCTAAATCGAAATTCGTCAGGGAACGACTGTATCCTAGCCTGTTCACGCAAGGAGATGCGACGGGGCAACTTATAATGCCACTGCACGTTGCCGTGATGTTCAGCCCGTATCGTAGTAGATGGCGCATTCGCTTTGAGTGTACGATTTCCTTGCTCCGGCGATCGTTTCGCTTTGCTCCAAATGTGCCCGCGTTCCTGGCACCAGTTCATATCAGCTAAGTCGCCAATGGCTTCCTCGCAGGTAGTCTCCTTCACCAGTGATTGAGGGGGAGGGTGAAGGAATGGTATTTCCCCTCTCACACCAACAATTATGAGTCTTGTGCGTCTTTGCGGAACACCATAATCTGATGCCAAGTACAAGCGGTATGATACGGAATAGCCAGGTATCCGAAAGTCAGAGAGAATCTGTTCACCAAATCTTGACGAAAGCAAACCCTTCACATTTTCGGCAACAAAGACTGTAGGCTTAAGTTCTTCAATGGCTCGAATCATAGCCTTGTAAAGAATCGTTCGCGTTCCTCGTTCCCTCTGCTGCTTTCCATTGATTGAGACATCTTGACACGGAAATCCTCCAAGCACTATGTCCGCGCTATCCGGCATAGTATCAATGCAGTCGTGTAGGTCTCCACAGACTACATGCTTGCCAACATTGTTCATGTAAGAGTCACACGCTGCGCTGTTATTATCGTTTGCCCAGGTGATCCGGTTGTGAAGACGTGGATAGTATTTTCCCAGATATGTGAAATCTCCACGAAAGCCCAAATCAAGACCGCCGCAACCGGCAAACATACTAACTATTTCGCGTTCCTTTGTAACTTCCTGATGAATCGTTTCGGTAAACACAACGTTATCCTTCCCAAAGTCCCGCTATCTCACAATTTGGTCTATCGGACAATAACCATTCCGAAGCTGTTTTTAGAACTTTCTCCATAGGCAATCTGGCTTTCCCTTTGGTGGCGCATTCCCATATTATCAGAATTCTCCAGCCAGTATCATTTAGTCGCGTGACATTCGAGGCATCTCTTTCAACATTCCTCTTTATTTTTCCTCTCCAATATTCAATGTTTGACTTTGGAAATCTATACAGATTGCAGAGATGGCCATGCCAAAAGCAACCATTTACAAAGATGAGTGAACTATATTTTGGAAATACCAGATCGGGCTTGCCGGGCAAGTCCTTGACGTGCAAACGGTAGCGGAATCCTAGCGCATGTAAGCCCTTGCGAATCAGTAGCTCAGGTTTGGTGTCCTTGCTTCCGACTCTCGACATGACATCGCTCCGTTTTTCTGGAGAAACGGTGTCTGTCAATTGACGCTCCTAACCTGCATCGCGAGATGTTGCATAGATTATGTCACAAGTTGCTCTAAAGCACAAATGTTTCATGATCAATTCGGCTAGGCAAACGCTTAAGCCCCGGCAATCCGCGGCATCCAGAGCGGCTCCAAACCCCAGCGGCTGAAGAGCAGCGCCCGCGCCATCTCGGCCCGTTTGCCGCGCTGAGCCGGGTCGTCCCACAGATTACGCGAACGTCCCGCATCCAGCGCCAAGTCGAACAATTCGTAGCGATTCGCCGCCGGGTCGAAGTTGATCTGCCAATTCCCCTTGTTGCAGCTTTTGAGGTACATGGCCATCGACTTGTGCGGCTGCGACAGGCGCTCGGGGGTGAGCGGCTCTTCCTTCTGCATCTCGGCGCGCAGAAACGCCTCCGTCAGCCCGGCGCGCAAATCGGCATCCGCCCACAAATTGTTAACTTCGCCGGGGTCGTTCTGCAGGTCGTAGATTTCGCCGTAGTCGCGCTGGTAATACAGCGTCAGCTTGTAGCGCTCATTGATGAAAGTCTTGAGATGCAAGGTCGTCGGCTGATGCCGATTCTCGATGATCACATGCTCGCGCGCGCCTGATTCGTCGCCCTGCCAAATCGCCTGTTGAGCAATGCCGGTCATATCCTCGGGGACAGACAGGCCGCAATAGTCGAGGAAAGTCGGCGCATAATCGACCAGCGATTGCAGGTTGTGGCTGCGCTGCCCGGCCGGAATACGACCGGGCAGGCGGGCGATCATGGGCACGCGGATGCCATCGTCGTAGTGGAATGCGCCTTTGGCGATCAGCCCGTGCTGGCCGAAATAATGCCCGTGATCGCTGGTGAAGACGACCAGTGTATTCTCCGCCAAGCCCAGCTTGTCAAGGTGGTCGACGATGGCGCCGATGTAGTTGTCCATGCAGCTGACCATGCCATAGTAGCAAGCGATATCTTGCGCCAGTTCGTTGCGGTCGTGCAGGTGCGAGTGGAAGCCGTGGCAGCCGGCGCCGTTCGGTTCTTGCCAGGCGGAATAATCGGGATCCCGCTGCTGCGTGAGCTGCAAGTGCGGCGGACTGGAGTCGTGCTCGCCCGGCGCGACCGACGGCACGGTGATCTCGTCAGGATCGTACATCCTGTCCCAGGGCTCCGGGACGAGGTATTTGGGATGGGGATCAAAGAAGCTGGCCCAGAGGAAGAAAGGTTCATCAGCGTCATGATACTGCGAGATAAGGGTCTTGCTGCGCTCGGCGATCCAGGCATTGTAATGATATTGCTCGGGGATCAGCCACTTATGGCGCTGAGACTCGACCCGGCCGGTCGGCTGCAGAAAGTAATCGCGCCAATTGCTCAAGCCCTTTTCTTCCATCCACAAGGCGTAGTGCTGGCCCACGTGCGCTTCGTCGGTGTGGTTGCGCGCCAGCTCGATATGATCAAACCCGTAGAAGGGGCCCTCGAAGTCGGCCCAGAAGTCAAGGTCTTGCAGGGTAGGATAAGCTTCCAGCGATGGGTATTCGTCGGTCGATTGCAGCGGCTGAAAATGCGCCTTGCCCACGAGCGCAGTGCGGTAGCCGGCCTCACTGAAAATCTCGCCCACGGCGCCTTCGCTCTCCGGCAATTTTGTGCCCAGCGAATAAGCGCCATGCTGGGACGGATACTTGCCCGTGATCATGCTGCTGCGCGTGGGGGTGCAGGTTGGGTTGGGACAGTAAGCGCGGGTGAAGGTCGTGCCCTGGGCGGCCAGGCGGTCGAGCTCCGGCGTTTGAATCTCGGGGTTGAATTGCCCCAGCGTGTTCCAGTGCTGCTGGTCGGATGTGATCAGCAGGATATTGAGTTTGGACATGGATCCGCTTCCCCGGCTCGTGTATTCATGGCTAAGGGGTCAATCATTGCTCATCTAGAGCAGACGATTTCGCAAGTGGCTTACCCCTTCCCTGATGCTTCGGGGAAGGGGCCGGGGGATGGGGTAGATAATAGCGCTTGCCCTTGATCTCCTCCGGCAGCAGGCTCTCGTCCGTGTAAGCCTGATAGCCTTGGCCGTAGCCCAATTCGCGCATGAGCTGCGTCGGCGCGTTGCGGATATGCAGCGGGATCGCCAGATTGCCCAAGTCCGCGACATCCGCCAGCGCGTCGAAGTAGGCTTTGCCAGCGGCGCGATCCTTGCCGGCGCTCGCCAGATAGACCACGCCATGCGCCAGGTTGAATTGGCATTCGGGCAGGCCGATGGTCTCGACCGCGCGGAAGACATCATTGGCGACGGTCAACGCATTTGAGTCGGCGATGCCGATATCTTCGCTGGCGAAGATGACCATACGGCGGGCGATGAACTTGGGGTCTTCGCCGCTGTCGATCATGCGGGCGCAATAATAGAGCGCGGCGTCGACATCGCTGGCGCGCATGCTCTTGATGAAGGCGCTGATGGTGTTGTAATGCTCCTCGCCGGTCTTGTCGTAGCGCAGGTGTTTGGACTGCAAGGTGTCACGCAATTGCTCGGCGCTGATGGTATCCGCCTGATACAGACGGCTGGCGTTTTCCAGCAGGTTGAGCGCGGCCCGGGCATCGCCGTTGGCGTAGTTGGCCAGGAAACCGATGCCCTCAGCCTCAATGTCGACTTCCAGCGCGGCGGCTCCGCGAGCGATAATCTGCTGAATCTCCACGACCGTAAGCGGATTCAGCGTGAAGACCTGCATGCGCGATAGCAGCGCCGAGATAACTTCAAAGCTGGGATTCTCCGTGGTCGCGCCGATGAGCGTGATGGTGCCGTCCTCGACGTAAGGCAGCAGGAAATCTTGCTGCGCTTTGTTGAAGCGGTGAATCTCATCCAGGAAGAGGATGACCGAGTCGGGCGCATCAGCGGCTTCCGGCGCGCCGAAGAGGTCGAGCTGGCTGCGCTGGTTCCGGCCGGATTGCCCTACCGACTTGACGATTTGGCGGAGTTCTGCCTTGCCCGCGGAAACCGCCGACAAATTGTAAAAGGGCCTCTCCGTCACCGCGGCGATCATGCGGGCCAGCGTGGTTTTGCCGACGCCGGGCGGCCCCCAGAAGATCATGCTGGGCACGGTACGCTGCTGCAGGGCGCGCTGCAGCGGTTTGCCGACGCCGACCAGGTGCGACTGGCCGATGAAGCCGCTCAGGTCGCGCGGGCGGATGCGTTCGGCTAAAGGTTGAGATGAAAGAACCATGCTTTGGCTTTCGGCGATTTCGTGCGGTCGCGGCGGGCAATCGCCTACGACTCCATCCATAATGGATAGATGAAGGAGGCGAAAGTTTGACCGTCGCTGTTCAGGAAGCGTACTTTTTCGATTTCAATGGGTTCATCGCGGCGAATCACCTGGGCGTAGGCGATGCGATGTGTTGCGCTGCGGCTAACACTCCTATCCGCCAACTCTAATTCCACCCAGCTTGCTAATCGATAGGCTGGGCCGGAGACCAGCGCATAATATATCGTCTTTCCCATCGATTGCGCCTCCCAATAGGTGACACTGGGCGGCCTGGAGTCAACCATTTGGTATTCGCAAATCGGGAACACGTCTTCTTTGGTGTACCAGCCCCCAAAGATATCTTGCGCTTCAGCCACGATAACGGCGGTGATACAGAGTTCAACATGATTGTCGCTTCTTGAGCGCCATTCGAACAAGAACAGCTGAGCGTCCAAATCAGGCAGCGGTTCCTGATGGTAGATTTCGGGACCCCGGAATTCTATCGATCTCAGAGTGTTGGGCTTGTGTATAAGCTTGGAGTAGCGCTCAGGATAACCGCCAATCAGCGCCTCCGGCGTTCTGCCCCGTTCGCTCACCGAGATTGCCAATGAATAGCCGAACTTCGTTGCGCCAATCAGGAGCAAGCCGGCTAGCAGGAAGACGAATGTCCGGCGTCGTCTGCCAGGCTGGATTTTTCCCTTCGGATTAGCTTCGCTCTGCCTTTTTAATTTCATAGCATAACTCTCCACCGCCTCAGTGCTTCCAAGCCAGAAATCTTGGTCAATTTCTGATGATCTTCACAATCTGGTGCAAGTGATCGAGATCATGATAGGCGCTCAGGATGATTTGGTCGTTGAGTGTAAAGCCACCGCCGTCGGCATCGCGGCCCGGGCGCTCCCAGAGTTCCTCATCGTCAGGCAAGGACGACAGATATTCGTGGTAAGCAGCGCTGGTTTTCAGCCACCTCTGCAGCAGCTCCATTGCGTGCTGCCCAGCGTAGCCTGCCTCTTTGACGCGTTCGTCCACGCTGCGCCCGGAACCGCGCGGCGGCTCTCCGTCCTCGGCGAGCGCCCGCGCCCGCGCCAGGAAGTAGCTATCGGTATCGGCGAGGTGACCAAGGACCTCCGAAATATTCCAGCCATCGCCACCGTCGCGTTTGTCGAATACTCCCCGATCACTGATCGTCGAAACGATATGCTCAATGTTGAGCATATTCTTCTCCATCGCCGCCAACTGCCTAAGACGGTAAGTGGCCATCGGTACCATAATTCGCTCCTTTGCGTAGATGTGGCGCGCATTATATCACGCCGCCGGGGTGAAAGCAGACGGATTATTCGCGAGCGCCATCCAGGATAGCCAGCGCTTTGCGGGCGATGGATACGGTGGGATTGGCAGTGGTGCCCGGCGCGCGTTCCATCAGCACTTCCAGGAAGAAGTCGTCCACGGCAAAGAGCGCCACCGACCCGTAGAGGCCGCGCCCCAACACGTGCGGCTGCGGGAAATCTTCAATCGAGTTTTCTTCCTCGATGCCCTCGCGGATGTCTTTCATGCGCAGATAATGCGCCATGGCATCGTCCGCCGAGTCGAATTGGGCGAAGGTCATCTGGAAGTTGTTCGCCATCTGGTCGATATAAGCCACGCGGAAACCGCGTCCATTCTGAATATTGCGCGGGGTACCTACGCCCTCGTCAAATCGGGAGTAGTCGCGCCGCCACTGCGTCGAGGTGACGATTTGGTTTGGCAGGCTATCGAGGACAACCTGCAAAACATCTCTTCAACCGTCTTCGTCTGCCGCCGCTTCAAATTCCGCGCGATTGCCTTCAAAGAATTTGACCGCCTCGCCGGCGAGTGCCGCCAGCGGGCTGTTGGAGGTGGTGAAAATCTCGACATATACCTCAAAGAAGTAATTGTCGATTTGGAAGAGCGCGAAAGATCCATACAAGCCCGAGCCAAAGGCGTTGGGCATGGGGAAGGCATCGTCCTGCTCCAGGTCGACATCGGCGGAGCGCAGCCCGTGCTTGCGCTCGAACTCGGCGGCTGCACCGGCTTCATCCTCGAAGATAACAAAGTTAAGCAGCATCCTGCTGCCTTGCTGCGAGCCATAGGGGATAGCGCGCCCGACAGCGGGACGGCGGATGCCGCGGATATTGCGCACCTCCGCTTCGCCGCCTTCGTAGGGGCGCTTCCATTCTTCAATCGCGGGCAAGGGGTCGGGCAGCAGCTCAATCAGCCGTTCCATGATGCTCAAATTGACCTCGTAGGGGTCAACAAAATCAGCCGGCGGGGGTGTGGGCGAGGGTGTAGCGGTCGGTGGCAGCGTCGGCGTCGGCGAGGGGGTGATGTCCAGCGTATCAACCGGCCGACAAGCGCTGAACAAGACTGCCGCGATCAGGGCCAGGAAGAGCATGCGTCTCGGCTGGTTCATGCGACGTCTCCATTTTCTTCATGGTAGAGACGCAAGCGCTCAGGAATCTGCCCGGTGACGATCATGTCAGCGACTTCGTTTTCGCTCACTTCGCTCTTGTGGAAGTCGCCCAATTTGTGCCCGCGCTCAATGATGGTGAAGCGGTCGGCGACCTCGTACACGTGGCGGATATTGTGAGTGATGAAGATGACGCTCATGCCTTTTTCTTTGGCCGCGATGGTGTAGTCCAGCACTTTCTGGGTCTCGCCCACTGAAAGCGCCGACGTCGGTTCATCGAGAATCAGCAGCTTTTTGCCAAAATAGACGGCGCGGCCTATCGCGACCGACTGCCGCTCGCCGCCGGACATATTGCCGACCGTTTCTTCGGAATCACGAATGTGGATGCCAACGTCAGCTAGTGCCCGAATCGACTCGCTGGCCATCTTTTTCTTGTCCAGGAAGCTGAAAGGGCCGACCTCATAAGTGGGTTCTTGACCGAGCCAGAAGTTGCGGGCGATGCTCATCAGCGGGACGAGGGCGAGGTCTTGATGCACCGTCTCGATGCCGAGTTCGCGGGCGTCATGAGGTGAATGGATATTAACCGCCTCGTCGTCAAAGTAAATCTGACCGCGCGTCAGCGAATGGTAGCCGGTCAGCACCTTGATCAGGGTCGATTTGCCGGCGCCGTTATCGCCTAGCAGGCCGACAATTTCCTGGCGATCGACGTGGAAGTCGATGCCGCGCAAAACTTGTACGCTGCCGAAGTACTTGTGGATATCAATCATATCCACCAGGGCGTTATCGTTCTTCTGTTTGTATTCCATGAGTAACGCTTTCTAAGCCAATAACCTCTTCTAAACAGCAAGCCTCTACAGCGGCAGCCCCGCCCAGCGGCTAATTCTGTCGCGCGCCGCGCACCAGGGTATTCAATACGACAGCCGCAATGATGATGACGCCGATAGTGCCGGAGAATAGCCGCGACTCAATGCCGACCAATACCAGACCGGTCTGCAGCATGCCGAAGATCAGCGCCCCCAGCAACGAGCCGACGACGCTGCCGTAACCGCCCGTCAGCAAGGCGCCGCCGATCACCGTCATGGCGATCACCTCCAGCTCCCAGCCCGTGCCTTTGAGCGGATCGACGCCCGGGTTTCGCGCCGTTTCGTAGATGGCGGCGATACCGGTCATTACGGCCACAATGACAAAATTCTGCAGCTTGACGCGATCGACATTGACGCCTTGAGCGCGCGCCGCGCCTTCGTTGCCGCCGGTGGCGAATATGCTGTTGCCGAATGAGGTGTTGGTGAGCACGATGTGGAAGATCACGACAAAGATAAACCACCAGACGATCGCCAGGCGCACGTTAGCGTTGCGCGGTATCTGAAAATGGAAGAAATCGCCTTCTTCGCCGATGGCCAGCACGCGACCGTTAAACAGGTCGAAGTAGCCGACCTCCACGATTTGCCCGCCGCCGGCGCTGCCGTGATACGCGAGCACGGCCGCCAGCCAAACAACGATGGCCAGCAGAATCAGCGCCACCACTACAAGTGCCGCGCCGCGCACAATGGCGCCGCTGGTGCCGAAATCGCCATTGTCCGTCCGAATGGACCAGGCGTGCATCGCGCCACGGTATAGCGCGGGCAAGACGCGATAGGCGGTGAAGGCGACAATTGCCAAGCCGATCACACCCAGAATGATGAAGACGATGTTGCTGATGCCGATTACCGGCAGCGCTTCATGATGATCGCTATAACGCAGGATGCGGCCGCCGGCGATGGCGACCAGCGTAATGGCGCGGAAGGCCAGCATGGTGCCTAATGTGACAATAAATGAGGGTATTCGAGTTGATATCAAGAGGACGCCGTTGATCGCGCCCAGGATAAAGGCGATGAAAATGGCGAGCAAGGCGGCCGGAATCGGGCCGACCACGCCAAAAACGGGCGCGCCGTGCGTCATAAAGTTCATGAACGAGAGCGCCGTAACGCCCAGGATCGAGCCGACCGACAAGTCAAATTCGCCCGAGATCATCAGGTAGGTGACGCCGATGGCTATGACGCCCTTGGTGGCCACATTGCTCAGGAAGGACGCAACCGAACTCGGCTCGAGGAAGAGATCGGTCGCCATTGTGAAGCCCATTAAGATGGCGACGAAACCGATGATGGCGCCGGCGCTGGGGGACTTGGCTAACTCAGAGCGGATGAACTTGCCGGGCGTCAGGGCCAGCGCGCGCCGCAACTCATCCGACTGCTCTTCCACCTGGCGCACCGCCCGGTAGGCGAAGAAAGCCGGCAAGAAAAACAGCAGGCCGGCGATCAGCCGATGATTCTCCGCATCTCTGATAGTCGTCTGGCCGGGGTAATCCGGCACGACGGCCGCTCCAGCGACCAGGAAACCGATGACACCGACCCCGAGAACAGTCAAAATCGCCTGGACGAATTTCCGCGGCGGGGAGACGATCCAGCGCGTGCCGGGCCGGTCCCGCAATGACTCCAACGGCGGGATCAAGAATACCAGCAGCGCCAGCAAAGCCAGCAGCGCGATTATGAAGAGGCAAATGCTGATTAGCCCCTCGCCGACCGAAAGCGACAGGGCAGCCAAGCCGCCGGCGTCTTGACTGATCAATGTACGCAGGTCGGGCACCTGTCCCAGCAGCAGCGAGAATTTCAAACCAACGGGGATGGCGACGCTGAGCAGAATGGCGCCGCCGATCATCACGGATGCGAACATCATCCATTGCGACCAGCGCAGGCTGGCTTGTTCGCGGATATACAGCCCGTAGCCCGTGCGCAAGCAGCAGGCGGCGTAAAGCAGGCTGACGATGCTGACCATCGTTTCGATTGTATTGATGTCGCTGCGGAGAATCTGGTCCCGGTCGCTCAACGGAATCCAGCCGAATGCTGTTCCGTATGCGATGGCGAACCCGAGGATTGCAAAGCAAAATGCCAGTAGCGTGACGAGACTGCCGATGGTTGAAACTTCGCGTTTGCCTTCAATATAAGCTTGCATCATAAGCGAATTCTCGACTTTGTCTAAATGGCGATAAGCAATAGTTTATGCGGACGCCAAATTAAACGTGGCAGACCCCGCCGTGCAATTCAACAAACAAACCTCAACAAATAACAAAATGGGTGGGGAATTTCTCCCCCACCCACTGCGATTGCCGCAATCGGCTTAGCGATAGCCTTGAGCGGTCAGTTCGATGATGGCATCAACGTTGCTGCCGTCGATGACACCAGGACCGGTCAGAATGTCGCCGCCCGGCGCCATCTGGAACTGGCTGTTCAGGTAGAGCCACATGATCGTCTCGAAACCTTGCAGGTAAGGCTGCTGGTCGATCGCCTGGATCAGGTAGCCATTCTGGATCATTTCATAGATCTCAGCGCTGGTATCGTGCGTGGTGGCGAAGATATCGCCAGCCATGACACCGGATTCCTGAATGTACAGGTTCAGCGAGCTGGCCGGGTTCGGGCCCAGGCTGAATACAGCGTTGGTATCGGGGTTGGCGCTGAAGTAGTCGGCGAAGGTACCAGCGGATGCAGTGACATCGTTATTGATGGTCAGCTGATCCAGCGGGATGCCGGCTTCTTCAAATACCGAGCGGACGCCCGCGCAGCGAGCTTCCAAACCACTGTGTCCAACTTCCTGGATCGGGCAAACGGCCTTGGCGATTTCGACGCCGGCGGCGTCGGCTGCGTCAAGCACAGCGTTGGCGTTGGAACGCCCGCCGAGGAATTCGTTGGCGCCGATGTAGAACAGGGTCGGCAGCGCGTCAGGCGTACCGGCGTTGGGATCGGCAGTGTTAAAGACGATCACAGGAATGCCGGCTTCCCCAGCGCGGTTGACGCCATCGCGGATAACTTCCGGATTCGGAACCGTGGTGCCGATACCGTCATTGTTACGCGCCAAAGCATCGTCCCAATAGCCAGCCATATCATCAATATTGTCAACCGGGTCAGACAGCCAAGCGCAGTCCGCGTTCAGCAGCGTACAGGCATCTTCCATACCCTTGATTACGACGACCCAGAAGGGGTTGCCGATACCGCCATGGCTGACCATGCTGAACGTCAGCTGGTCTTGCGCGCCGACGCCGCCGATTCCGGCAATCATGACACCCAGCGCCAGAAGCAGCACCGGGATTAAGCGAAGCAACTTTCTCATTTCCTGTTTCCTCCATTATTAGGTAAACGTTGTCTCAGGCAAGTCGCCTGTAAAGACCAAATCAATTACTTTACGCCATGCAACGCACATTATAGCGCAGATAATAGAAATTGTAGAATACTGATTTGATGGCGTGGCGGCGAGCATGAAGTAAATGAGCAATGCTCGCCCACCGAAAGACTCCTTGTGCAAATTATACAAATTTATCGACTATTAGATAGTCATGTTGTCTAATAAACGTAATGGAAGCCATAGTGATGAAAGGAGGCGTTTGAGAAATAGTTTGCGCCACACTCGTTTCGCGGTTTATATCCATATTGGAGGTAATCTCGTGAAGTATCTAACCATCTTGTTGTTAGTACTCGGCGTAATCAGTTTGCCAGTAATTGCTGATTCCCCTCAAAACGTAGATTTTCCGACAAATCAAGAAATTGCAGAAGCTGCTGCGAACCGAGGTATTTCAGTCGATCCAGATGCAATGAGAGAAGAATTCAATACTCTATCCAGTGCAATTTCGTCTGGAAATGGAGCATCATCTTCTCTCGCTGTAAATGTGCTGCAGTCAGCAAGCACAAGAGATCGTTTCACTTGCCCGAAAACCATCGCAAACTTGTACATTAAGGCTTGGGCTGATGCTTCGTACGACGGCTCAACAAAGCGGTTTACACAAGTTCACGATAAGGGGTTTTACTACTCTGAGGATTCCATATTGTTCAACTTCAACGTTGATGGCAGCACGAGCGCTTATGTGCAAAACGATGGATCCCTGCTTGTCCGTTTCTCCGGAACGGTACATACCTACGCTTTCTACGGTCAGTGGCTTGGTTCTAGCGGGGTAAATTTCAGTTGCATATTTGTCCTCACTTAGGAGATCAATGATGACCAATGAAGAGTTTCTCCCGCTTTTGATTTCACTGCCCATCTTTATCGGCTCACTTGTATGTTTACCTTTCGTCGCCTTCAGGATATTGCGGGAGACAATCAAAGAGTCTCCCAGGAAGAAAACGACGGCATACAGACATTTGCGAAATCGAAACGCGGAAGAATTGCCCAAGAACCATTAGACGGTATGATGATCCACCGCGAACCCTCGTCGCAAATGGCGGGGGTTCTTCTTTCTCGCCCTCAGCGAATCTCCTCTGCTCCCGAACGGTGGGCGGTCTCGGAAACGGATGGTTTAGACATTACGTTGATGGCGTCATTGGCCGCCGCCACGGCAAGGAGATTTTCGCGAGCGTGAGTAACGACCGGTGGGCTCATACAGGTTTTACGCTGGGTACGAAGGTTACTAACGTCAGTATAAACAGCAGTATCTCCTCAGACCGGCGAAGACTGACAATGCGAAGTTCATGGGTAGTGTCCGCAGCTATTCCTACGCCGTGGGGTGACTTTTACTTCCATTCCGAGTCTGTGAGCAACAGTTGCTCGAAGAGTTCATGATGATTGATATTTCGTCCCTGGGCATCAATCCTGGTTTCGCTGCAATCACCGCGCTTTGGTTCGCGACCTATTGCCTAGCCATCGCCTGGTTGTATCGTTGCGCGAGAGCCAATCTGGTCAGTGTAATTTGGTTCTGGCTCATCGTCATACTCTTGATACCGGCCGGTCAATTCGTCGCGATGCTCTATTGCTTTCGCGTCTCGCGCCTGTCGGTAGATTGAGCCTCGGCAGCAGTACGCTGGCAACTCGTCACGTGGGCAGGCGTCGCGAGCGCAAACAGAAGTACGCATAGCGGTTGTATCATGCCCCTGCTAATCAGCGGGGGCATTTTTTCGCCTCTTTGCTCAGCGAATCTCCTCCACCGCCCAGTGATCGCCCATGGCGCGGCGGCCGCGCGCCAAGCCCCCGCCGTCCGAGACTGCGCGGATGAGATCGTCCCGTCGCAGCGCTGAATCGCGCAGATTGACGCCCAAGCCAGGGCCCTCGGGAATATCCAAGTGGCCATCGCTTACGGCAGGCCTGAAGTCGGTCAGTACGTCGAAATACTCCTTATAGAAGGCGCGCACTGATTCAACGTAATACAAGTTGGGGATATGGGCGCCGAGGTGCATACAGGCGGCGTGGCAGATGGCGCCGGCGATATTGTGCAAGACCAGGGGCACGCCGAAGGCCTCCGCCAGGTTGGCGATCTTGCGCGTTTCGGCAATGCCGCCATTCCAGACAGCATCAGTCATCAGGATCTGACAGACGTGCTTTTCCAGCCATTCGCGGTATTGCCAGCGAGTCAGCAACAGCTCGGAGCCAACGATGGGGATGCTGGTTTTCTGGGCCAGCGCTTTGATTTCGTCGGGGTAGACCGGCGGCAAGACCTCCTCGAGAAACAGAATATCATAGGGTTCGAGCGCGCGGGCAATGCGCTCCATGCTGACGCGATTCCAGCGAAAATGGCATTCGATGCCGATGTCCACGTGATCGCCGACCGCATCGCGAATCTGTTTGATCGGGACCAGTCCCTTTTCGATTTCGGCTCTCGTGATGCGCTGGCCGAAACTGCGCTCGCTGAACTGATCGAAGGGCCAAATCTTCATGGCGTAGATTTCGTCGTCGAGCAAGCTTTGCGCCAGCGCGCCGGCGTCTTCGTGCCAAGCGGCGTAATCCTGGCAGTCGCCGAAGCCGATGCAGGTGTTGTAAGTGGGGACTTCGTCGCGCGTCTTGCCGCCCAGCAAATGATAGAGCGGCGCGCCGTAATGTTTGCCCATGATGTCCCACAGCGCGACTTCAAAGGCGGAAAGGGCGCGCGTCTCGGCGCCGGCGTAGCCGTGGTACATGATGTTGTCCATCACAAAGCGCCAGAGCCCTTCGATATCAAGCGGGTCCTGGCCCAGGACGAGCGGCGCGATGGTGCCGTGCAGCGCGGCTTTAGCGCCTGGGATCTTGTCGGCCGTCTCGCCCAGGCCGATGATGCCGCTATCGGTGTGGACGCGCACGGTGAGCAGGCGCGGGTAGGCTCTCCATTGCAGGGTTTCGATGGCAGTAATTTTCATGGATGTACTCCGCTGCGATCATCGTTTGCAAAATATTTTAGCTACAGTCGTTCGCATGTCACAACCTGACCATTGTCGAGTCTTGTAGGGGCGAGCCACCGGCTCGCCCGTACGAAGTGGCAGCAAGTGCTTTCGGGCGACTTAATAAGTCGCCCCTACATTTTCTCATTTTCGGAAGCTCAATTAGAAAGCCCGCATCGCGTGATCCGGCGAAAGCCAGAAAGGCGGCAGGTAGGCGGGAATATTCGAGAAGGGCAGCACCTCCGGCTTGAGCTTGATGCCGAGCGCGTTGCGCATGAAATTGCGGCGCTTTTGGATGCGGTCCCAGGCGGCGGGATACTTCTGCCAGAAAGCCTTGCGCAAATCGAAGTCCGCCAGGGCAATGCCATCCTCGATATTAGTGCTGTGATAGGGCGAGTGCGTGGCCGGGATGACGTCGACTTGCAGCGCCATGCCCGAGCGCAGCGGAATCTCCGAGCCGGCGTAAATCGGCGAGTGCAGCCATTCGTCCAGATGGATGAGATGCCCCGGATTCAAGCCGATGCCGAAGAAGGGGTCGCCGAGATGCGCGTCGATGATGGCGTGCAGTTCGCCGCCGGTCACGCCGATGCCGACCGCCTCGTACCAATCGACGATGGCGCGGAAATAGGGCGCGACCAGCACCTCTACATAATCGCGCGCGCCTGACGGCAGATCGCTCTCGTCACGCGCCAGCCAGCCGCCGCGAGCATTGAGCGCGCCCCATAGGCCATAGGCGACGAAGGTCGGGTCGCCCAACTGCATGCGGCGCAGCGAGGGACTGCCCAAGCCGAGCTGACTGCGTTCGCCGCTGGAAAACATCAGATGGCAAGATTGCGGCAATCCAGTGAGCCGCATCAGCCGGACAGCGTCGAATTCGGTCATGCCGGGCTGGATGCCGAAGATCATATCACGCAGGGCTTGCGAGCTGTGGGCCGCGGCGAATTCGAAATAAGCCAGTTGATCAACATCGTTGATAGCGCGCAAGCCATCGGCCGGGTTCATGAAGATGTCATTGGCGTTGCGCAGGAGATCGCGGTCGCCGACGATTTCCGTCAGCGCGTCGACGATGAAGGCGGGGATTTCCAGCGTTCGCTCCGGCTGTGCTGATTCGCGCTTGTCAAAGCTCTTCCAGCCGACGATGCCCAGCCGCTGCCCGCGATCCAGGCCGGCCGCCTCAAGAATATCTTTGAGCGCAGGGCTTTCCCCGCGCGGCTGACCCAGCAAACTGAAAGTCTGGTAGAGCGCGCGCTCCATGTCGACGGGCGAAACAGCGCTGTAGCTCATGCCCTCGTTGCCCAGCAGCAGGACCGGCCTCTGCCCGGCGCGCAGAATCAGCAGGGTTTCTTCGAAGCGCGGGTCGTAGCCGGTCAGGTAAGCGACATTGGCGGCGTGCTCGCGGTCGCCATAGACGATTAGCGCGTCATAGCCAGCGCGATCCAATGCGGCGGCGATACGCGCTTCGTAGGTGGCGGCCGGAATCTCAGGCTGCAGCGTGGGCAATCCAAATGGCGGCAGTCTTAGCTGCGACAGGTCGACGCGGCGCATCTCAAACCTCGATGACGCGGTTGCGCAGCGTGCCGATGCCATCGATGCTGATGCTGACGACATCGTCTTGCTGCAGCGTGAATTCGGCGGGCGGCACAATCGCCGTGCCGGTCAGCAAAAAGACGCCGCCGCTATAGGAATTGCTGCGCCCCAGATAATCAATCAGTTCCGGGATCCTGCGCTTAATCTGGTCGGTTGAGACAGAGCCGCTGAAGACATCAGCGCCGGCGCGGCTGATGACCAGGCGGATGGTAGCATCCGGCCATTCAGTCGACGGCGCCAGCAAAATGCCGGGACCGAGCGCGCAAGAGGCGGTATAGACTTTCGCCTGCGGCAGATAGAGCGGGTTGGCGCCTTCGATGTCGCGGCTGCTCATATCATTGCCGATGGTGAAGCCCAGCATTTCCATGGCCGGGTTCACCACCAGCCCCAATTCCGGCTCGGGCACATTCCAACTGGAATCGGCGCGGAAGCCGGCAGCGTCCAGATGACCGACGGTATTCTTGGACGACGCCTTGAAGAAGATCTCCGGGCGCTCGGCCGTGTAGACGCGGGCGTAGACATCGCCGCCATCGGCCGCTTCTTCCTGGCGGGCTTTGCGGCTGTCGAGGTAGGTGACGCCGGCCGCCCAGACCTCTTGCTCGTCCAGCGGCGGCAGCCAGTGCGCGACGTCGGCGCCGGGCGCATTATCGAGCTCGCTGGCCGAGAAGCGGCGGGTGGAATCCTCAGCCGCGCGCGACACAGCCGCGATCAGACCGTCGACATCGCCGACAGAATCGCGGAAGACATTCACCAGCGCCGGAAAGCAGTGGCTGATGTCATGCACGGTTTCGCCGCGCAGCACGCCGAGTCGCGCGCCCTCACCAGGCTGGTGATACCGAATCAATAATGGCGAATAGCTCATAACTTTCTCCTTCGCAGTAATACCAAGTAAATCATGCAACAAATTTGCCACCGAGTACACCGAGTAAAAAAGAGGACACCGAGTAAGGCAGTTAAGTATCCTTAGTGGCAGCGCCAGACTTCATTAGCATAGATGGCGGAAATAATCGCGAGCGCATCGAAATAAAAGTGAAACCTCTGTGTTCTCATAACTACTCTGTGTACTCGGTGGCAAAAGTGTTAGCGGCATGCCTAATCCTGCGGCTGCTCGCCCTTCACGCTGATGCCGCCGTCCACGGTATAATTCGCGCCGGTGACGAAGCCGGCTTCGTCTGACGCCAGAAACAGGCATACATTGGCTACGTCGTCAATGCTGCCGACCCGCCCTAGCGGATGCATGGCGTCGTATTGGCGCAGGAGCCCTTCCGGATCGCTTTGCCAAGCCACAAATTCGTGCAGCATGGGCGAATCGATTGTGCCCGGCGATACGCTGTTGCTGCGGATCCCGCGCGCGGCGTAGTCCGTGGACATGGCGCGGGTCAGCGCGATTAAGGCGCCCTTCGTCATCGAATAGGCGGCCAGACGCGGCAGACCGATGATACCCGTCACGCTGGCGATATGGATGATGCTGCCGCCTCCAGCCTCAAGCATGCCCGGAATGACTGCCCCGCATACCAGATAGGTCCCGCGCAAATTGACTGCCAAGAGCCGATCGAAGTCCGCCAGGCTGGTCTCGTGCAGCGCGCCGACCGGCATCACCGCCGCATTATTGACCAAGACATTGATCGTTCCAAACTGGTCGCGCAGTTGGCCTACCGCCGCCTCAACCTGCCTCTCATCGCTGATGTCGGCCGCCGTGGCCAGCGCCGATCCGCCCGCCGCTTCGATCTCGTCGACCACCGCTTGGCAAGCGTCCGCCTGCAAATCCAGGATACCGACGCGCGCGCCTTCAGCCGCGAAACGCAGCGCGATGCCTTTGCCGATGCCGCGCGCCGAGCCAGTTACCAGCGCCACTTTGCCTGCCAGTCGCATAATCGCTGCCCTTGTCATTTCACTCGACGACCGACGACACGTCGACGCGCCGGCCCGTTTCGTGGCTCTGCACCGCCGCGCTGATCAGCCGCTGCATTCGCGCGCCGTCGTGGAAATCCGGCGAAAGCGCGCTGTCGTTGATAATGCCGTTTATGAATCCGCGGATCATGTAATCCTCGGCACGGAACATGTCTCGATAAGTATTGTGCACAGTATCACGCCGCGCGGCGCCCCAAATATGATCGGGAATCGGCAGCTCGCGCGCCATGCCCTCGCCCACCCGCGCGCCTTTGACCTGCTGCGCCTTGTCCCAGTCGGTGTGACTGTAAAGCGTGCCGTCCGAGCCGTGGAATTCCATGTGATGGGTCTGGCCGAAAGGCGAGTCTTCGTAACAAAGCGCGGTGCAGTGAATCATGCCAAAAGCGCCGTTGGCGAATTCCACCGTGAGCATGCAAGAATCATCCAGCACCTCATAGGCATTACCCTGCGGATCCAGCGGCGGACGCGGCACGCTGTAACTGAGCCGGCAGCTGATGGCGCTGATTTCGCCATAGAGCCAGTCGGCGAGGTAGAGAAAGTGAGGACCCAGGTCGCCGACGACGCCGGCGCCGGCGATATTGCGGTCGAAGCGCCAGCGGTAATCGCCCTGCCGCGCGTAGCCGGTGTAGTAGCGCATATTGAGATGGTAAGGCCGGCCCAGGTAGCCGCCGTCGATGAGCTCTTTGAGATAACGCGCCGTGGGCATGTAGCGGTAGGTGAAGGGCACCATTGTCTTTAGCCCCTTCCGCTCCGCCGTCTCCGCCATTTCACGGGCTTGCGCGTAGGTCATGGCGATGGGTTTCTCGCAGAGCACATGCAAGCCGCGCGCAAGGGCTTTCATGGCGATGGGATAATGCGAACTATTGGGCGTGGAGATGACGATGGCGTCGAGATCAGCCTTGTCGATCATCTCAGCGTAATCGGTGTAGACCTGCGGGATGCCCCAAGTATCCGCCATCTTCTGAGCGTTGTCGCGGTTGCGGCCGCAGATGGCGACCGTGCGCGCCCGCGGGTGGCTGTCGAGCGCGGGCAGGTGCATAGCATCGGCCCACCAACTGGCGCCGACCACCCCCACCGCCACGCGGCGGTCGCGGATTGATTCAGCAACTTCACGCGTCATGGCTTCGCCCAGGCTCGCGGAGAAAACAGCGCTTTGCACCAGTAGATACGAGCTTGTTTGTCATGCGTCTATTCCGTAGAATGATTGCGCGAATGAGTGCGCCTATTGTAGATAGTCGCGCGGCAATTGGCAATAAAGGCTGAACAGGTGAGGCACATGCGAAACGCAGTCTTTATCGTAATCTTGGACCGCTTGCTCTTCACAGCGATCGTCGTGGGCATTCTGCTGGCGGCTTACGGCGGCCTGCGCTACTTGGATCTGTCGAATCAATTGACGGCCAATCCGGCGGCGCAGATACACCAGGAAGGCGGCGAGGTCGAGCTGGAGAGCAAATCCGAAGCGCAGGGCTTGATGGCGGCGGATATTGAGCGGCGGCGCCTGGTCGCCGAGCAGCATAATATGATGATTGCCGGCGGCGCAGGATTGGCTCTGCTGGGCTTGGGCTGGCTGGGTTACGACATCCTGCGCGGGCGGCGGCGTAAGCAAGCGGAACACGACGCCGCGGCTCAGAGCGACGCCACTGCCAAAGAATAATCCTGCAGTTTCACCAGATACCCGCAAGAGTTAGCTAGTTTTCGTAGTTCTTCCCGTACTCGATATCGGGGATGGGGCTGGTAGCGCTCCAGCCGGCATCGACTACGATGGTCTGCCCGGTGATCCGCGCCGAGGCGGGCGAAGCCAGAAATAGCGCGGCATTGGCGATGTCTTCGGGCTGGATCGCCTGACGCAGCGGCGTCAGCTCTGCCCAGGTCTTTTCGTAGTCCGGGTCGTCATTCAAGTTGCGCGGCGTGACGACAGCGCCGGGCGCGACGCAGTTGATGGTGATGCCATGCGGACTCAACTCAAGCACCAGGTTGCGCGCCATCATCTCCAATGCCGCTTTAGTCATGCCGTAGGCGCTAAGGTAAGGCACGGCTTGATGCCCGGTTACGGATGACATCAGCACGATGCGCCCGCCGCCACCCTGCTTGCGGAACTGCCGCGCCGCCGCCTGCGCCAGGAAGTAGCTGCCGCGCAGGTTGACATTGACCACGCGCTCGAAATCCGCCGGCCGATAATCGAAGAAATCGCCCCAGGAAGTCAAGCCGGCGTTGCAGACGCAGATATCCAGCCGGCCGAAACGCGCGACCGCCTCGGCAACGAAGCCGCGCACTGCCTCGACATCACCGACGTCGCCCGGGATAGCGAGGCATCTAGCGCCGGTTTCGGCAGCGATGGCGTCGGCCGCCTCTCGCGCGCGTCCCGCCAAGATGTCGTTCAGCAGCACATTGGCGCCTTCCGCGCAGAACTGCCGCGCCACTTCGTAGCCGATGCCCTCGCCGGCGCCAGTGACGATAGCTGTTTGGTTTGAGAATCGCATCTGTGTCATAATCTACTCGCTCTGATGGATACAGTTCAGGTATTCTAACCACAGAGACACCGAGGGCACAGAGAACCAGATGAAGAAGGGGCGCCAATACAGGTTAGCGTAAAACTTGGTGACCTTTGTGCCTTTGTGTCTTTGTGGTGAAAAACATGCTCCGTGCCTCTGTGGTGAAATAAGCAGGAGACCATCCATGCGAAACGAAATCTACGGCGGCGCGGAACTGCTGCCGACGACCCGCACGCGCGGCCAAGGTCGCGAGGGCAAGTTGCCCTTGGACGAGGATATGCTGCTCAACGAGGCCAACGGCAACCTCTTCGCCATGACGCAGAATGTGGCCATGGGCTGGCATCCGGAAGAGGTCAATCGCGAGCAATACATCATCGTCAGCACCAAAGGCGGCTTGCGCGCCGAAGACGGCAGCCCGGTCGCGCTGGGTTATCACACCGGGCATTGGGAGATTAGCCTGCTCGTCAAGGAAGCGGCGGAGACCATCCGCGCCCAGGACGCCATACCCTTCGCGATTTACTGCTCCGATCCCTGCGACGGGCGCTCCCAGGGCACGAGTGGCATGATGGACAGCCTGGCATATCGCAACGATGCCGCCCTGGTCATGCGGCGCATGATCCGCTCGCTGCCAACGCGCGATGGCGTCATGGGCGTCGCCACCTGTGACAAGGGACTGCCCGCCGCCATGATCGCGCTGGCCGGCTGTGGCGACTTGCCCGGCATTATCGTGCCGGGCGGCGTGACCCTGCCGGCGGAAGGCGCGGAAGACGCCGGCACCGTGCAGACCATCGGCGCGCGCTTCGCCCATGGCATGATCAGCCTGGATTATGCCGCTGAGATGGGCTGCAAAGCCTGCGGATCGTCCGGCGGCGGCTGCCAGTTTTTGGGCACGGCGGCCACCTCGCAAGTGGTGGCGGAAGCGCTCGGCATGAGCTTGCCCCACAGCGCGTTGGCGCCCTCGGGCGAAGCGGTCTGGCTGGACAATGCGCGGCGTTCGGCGCTGGCGCTGCTTAACTTGAAAGCGGCCGGTACCACCCTGGCCGATATCATCACGCCGGCCGCGCTGGAGAACGCCATGCTGGTGCATTCGGCTTTCGGCGGCTCGACCAACTTGCTGCTGCATATCCCGGCCATCGCCCATGCCGCCGGTTTGAAAACGCCGACGGTCGCTGACTGGATTCGCATCAACCGCAGCACTTCGCGCCTGGTCGACGCTCTGCCCAACGGGCCGCGCAACCACCCAACCGTGCAGGTGTATATGGCCGGCGGCGTGCCCGAAGTCATGCTGCATCTTCGTGCGCGCGGCATACTGAATACCGATGTGCTTACGGTAACCGGCGACACGCTGGATACCGTGCTGGATTGGTGGGAGGCCAGCGATCGGCGCCGGCTGGCTCGCGAACGCCTGCGCGAAAGCGATGGCATTGATTCCGGCGACGTCATCATGTCGCCGGATCAAGCGCGATCCCGCGGCATGACCAGCACGGTCGTCTTCCCAATCGGCAACATCGCGCCGGAAGGCTCGGTCATCAAGGCCACCGCCATCGACCCCTCGGTGGTCGGCGCGGACGGGGTCTATCGTCATCGCGGGGCGGCGCGCGTCTTCACCTCGGAGCGGGCGGCGATTCGCGCGCTCAAAGGCTTGGAGGGCGAGAAGGTCGAACCCGGCAATGTGCTGGTTTTGGCCGGCGTCGGCCCGATGGGCACCGGCATGGAAGAGACCTACCAACTGACGTCCGCGCTCAAGTTCATTCCCTGGGGCAAGCAGTCGCCGATCATCACCGACGCCCGTTTCTCCGGCGTATCGACCGGCGCTTGCATCGGCCATGTGGGACCGGAGGCGCTGGCCGGCGGACCCATCGGCAAGCTGCGCGATGGCGATCTGATCGAGATCAAAATCGACCGGATCAGCTTGAGCGGCTCTGTGCATCTGGCGGGCACAGCTGCGGGCGAGATTACTCCAGATGAAGCGCAAGCGCTGCTCGATGCGCGCGAGCCGCATCCCGACTTACAGCCGCATCCGGATCTGCCGGCGGATACGCGCTTGTGGGCGGCGCTGCAAGCTGCCAGCGGCGGCGTCTGGGCGGGCAGCGTCTATGACGTGGACAAAATCACCGAAGCGCTGCAAGCAGGATTGGAAGCCCTGTCGGAAGCGCGGGCCGACATTGACGCTTCGACATAAATTCCACTTCAGGGCCAGATAAGTGCGCGTCTAAGCGCCCGAAGCTGCTACTGAAAATCAGACTTTCCCATTAGACGCTCAAAGCTGCGTATGTGTCCTCACAATCGAGCGCCAAGAGTTAAGAACAAGCCTAGCCAGTCGCGGGGCCTCGCACTTTGCATATCTTTTACATATTTTCGGTGAATATCGTTAGGAATAATTCCCGCGCTGTTCGCTATCAGGTTCATCATTGTTCTGTTCTTCATCGCCTGACTCTACATCTCTATCGACGAGCCGATGAAATGGGCGCTCCCTTTGCAGACCGATGGCGACCCACCCCGCCAGATCCCTATAAACCTCAGCCTTTATTTCGTTGGTAATCTCTTGGCGGATCCTCTCCAATTCTGCTTTTGACCTGTCCTCTTCTTTATTGGCAAAACTATACATCAACGACAATATGCCTACTAGCAAAGTGACGGCTATACCGACAATTGCTATGAGCAATTCCAGACCTTCTAGTGTCACGGGAAAATCCCAATATTTAACATAACACTAGCCAGTAGAAACGCGGCAATAGTAAACGAGATGGCGGCGATTAGGGCCGCGACGAATGTGCTGAATGTCCGCGAACGCCTCTTACTCGCTTGAAGTTCCGCGACATGACGTTCACTTCTTCTAAGCTGATCCAGCGCCATCCGCAAGTCTCTTTCGCGCAATTCAGAAAACTCAGCTGCTTGCACTTCATTCGCTGTATCCATGATCACTTCTCACAATCTAACCCAACACAACACCTCAAAACAGTATGACTAGCGCACAATTCCCCAATCTCAATATTGGCGGTAGATACAGGCAAATATAGGATAAGTTTGAGAGCGTAGCATGTCAAGGAACTTGTATTAGAGCGAAACTTCGGCAAACATGCAATAGATATCATTGTAAGCCTGTCGGCAAAAGCAAATGGTGTCTGTTCATGTGGGGAGTCCGGGAGGAGTGAATCAATTGCCAGCGCCATGCTGGCAATATCAGACGATACGTGGGATGAGCGTGGCTCGCCCGATAACTATAAATTCAAAGGAATCGATATGTCCAACACACTCAACCAAGCCAACAAAGAAGCGGTCTGGGATCTGTGGCAGCGGCTGAACTACGCCACCTTCGATCAAGTCCCCGATCTGCTGCGCGCGGCGGTACACAGCGACGTAAGTTGGAATGTCTCTGCGCCGATCGACCAGGTCCTGGGCATCGACGCCGTCATTGCTGATTTTTGGCTGCCGCTGCTGCATTCCTTCCCCGATCTCAAACGCGCGCCTTATGTCTTCATGGGCGGCATCGACGAAAGCTCGCAGCTTTACGCGACTGCCGGCGGCGAAGAATGGGTCAGCGGCTGCGGCTATCTGACCGGTACCTTCGTCAAGAACTGGCTGGGCATCCCGGCCACCCACAAAAAAACGAATATCTTTTTCGGCGTCTTCTACGTGCTGCGCGATGGCAAGGTCGCCGAAACCTATCTGCAGCTGGACATCCTTTCGGTCATGCGGCAGGCGGGTTATCAAGCGCTGCCGCCGGCGCCGGGCGCTGAAGGCGGCAAGATCCCGGGCCCTCTGGCGAAGGACGGCATCTTGCTCACCGAGCAAGACCCGCTGGAATCGCGCAAGAGTCTTCAGCTAGTGCAAGCCATGGGCAAGGGCATGCGCCGTTATGTCCGAAGTCGCGACGGCGGCGACTTGCGCTCGATGGAGCAAGACAAATACTGGCATCCAGACATGAAGTGGTATGGCCCCAGTGGCATCGGCGCTTGTTTCAGCAAAGAAGAATACGAGGACTTTCATCAGCGCCCCTGGCTGGAAGGCTTCGGCGATCGCAATATCAGCCGCGCGGGCAGCGGCCGGCGCATGGGGCGGATCGGCGAAGGTCTGTACTGTGCCGGCGGCATTTGGGATACGGCGTATTCTCACCACAACGGCGCCTACGCAGGCGTCCCCGCCAGCGGCAAGCTGCTGACGCTGCGCGACTTCGACTGGTGGAAGCGCGAGGGCGACTACCTGATCGAGAATTGGGTGCCGATCGATATGATCGACCTGTTCCGGCAGATGGACGTCGACCTCATGGAGCGGCTGCGTCAGCAGATTGAAGCGCGCAAACGCGGCGGTGACCGACAATGGTAGTCATCAAGTCGAAGTCAACCTCAAAGACCGCTGCGCCAATTCAAGTATTCTTTCAAATTCCGATATGGCACTTCAGAATCAATAGCCTGTGCCATGTCTTGCGTAAGGTAATTCATCCAGTAATGGTCAAACGTCTGTATACCTTGCGAAGCGAATACGCCATCTCCGTTTACAAGGTGTGCGATTCTGTTTGCTGAACCGATGTTTTTTGTGTTGCCGCTTCCGGGTCTATCTGCAGCGATTCGCCATTTCTCCTGAAGCAGAAACTGAAAATTATGTGCGACGGACTGAATATTCTTAAGTTGATCGAGCTTAAACACTCTTCTTTCATCAATTGGCGAATCGCTGCATGAGTAGATGATTCCTAGCACGTAGTGATAGCTGTATTCTCCATAAGGGAATGAAGTATTTTTCGTAGAACTCCGTTTGCGAAAATATCCTGTAAATGCCCCTAGCGTGAACCCGCTAACGCGGGTCGCGCTGACGCGATACGTCGATTTCAGATCTAAAGCTATCTTTTCCCCGTCGCGACTGATAAATGTAATGTCAGGATAGTAATTCTGATGTTCAGCTAAATGGAGCTCGTAACTGTGTCGTCGCGCAAAATCAGTGAAGATTGGAAACAGCATTAACTCTATCAGTTTGGAAACAACTTTAGTGTCAACTGAGATGGTGTAGACATTGTGATATGTATCAATAAATCCCTTAACAATCCAATCACCGATATCGTCAGACAACGTAGCCTTAAACTCAGGCAAGTATTCACGCATCTGACGTTCAAAATCTGTCATCAGCTATTGGCCTATCAACAAGATTTCGTTTGAAGTCTTGTTTTTTGAAAGCGCATACTGATAGTTGCGAAACCTCTCAATTCTCACATCAGGCTTGAATCGCGCCAGGAGCCTAATCAATTCCGCCGCAGATGGAATACCGTCACTCCGGTATGACACAACGAGAGTGGATTCCGCATGTCGTTCAAACACTCGCTCAAATGCCCTTAATATTCGACGTCTATCAATCCAATCATTTCGCTGGCGGATCAAACGCCGATGTTTTGACGTCATGTCAATCATTTCTAACCATTTGTCATAGTTTGTGAGTCCTTCAAGAAAGTGATAGAAGTCTCGGAAATCGACGGCGACGCCCTTTCCGGAAATGTACGGCGGGTCCAAGTAAACAAGGTCATAATTGCCGTCAATGCTGTAAACGTCGTGATTAGTCGCGAGATTGGATTCTCCGTTGGAAAATACTGCTTGATTCGCTTCTGCAACAAAGTGTTTGAACCACGATTCAAACGGCCGATCCCAGCTAGCTTTGTTGCCGAACGACCGTTTTACGTTTGCAGTGCGAATGTAGAGATTCTTTCGATGAAATAAATTGTACGGCCTCTTAATGATGCAGGACTGGGCCAGAGCAAAAAACGCTAGCGCTTTCTTGTATTTGTTCTCGATACGATGAATGTTTGTGATTACCTTATCAAGCCACCTATTTTCTTCGTCGAGAAAGTAGATGTCCGCAAACGTATCAGCAATAAGAGTCGGATACGAGGTGTCGTATGTATTGAGTACCCTGTTTATATCTTCATCCTCTAGCCGAACATCTGAGTTCTCAATGAGCGCTTGGCCAATCCAGTAATTGAATTTAAGGGAATCGTTGTACGTTACTCGCTTATTCTCTTGTTTTAGACGATAAGAAATCGTGCCAGTACCGCCAAAGGCATCAAGAGCTGTTTCGAAATCTAGGTGTGAAATCTTATCCCAAATCCAATTCGTAAGTTTCGCCTTGCTTCCCTGATACCGTGTTTTTGGGAACTTGGTCTCAACCTCTGGAAATAGAGAAATTTGGTCAGCCATAGGACAGAAAATCCGAGATGTTTGGCAACCATTCAATTATAGCAATAAGATGAATACTAGCGCAGTGGCGCGTCGTATAGAACTAACGCGCCCAATCCGTTGACAGCCGCGCGCCGATGTTCCATACTTCGCCCGGTGATGAACTGTGGAGTCATAAGACATGCTAAGCCGGGAACAAATCGACTTTTATAACGAGAACGGCTACCTGGTCGTTGAGGATGTGCTGAGCGCGGAGGAACTAACTGCCCTGCAACGCGTGACCGACGAATTCGTCGAGCGCTCGCGCCATATCAACCAGCACAATGAGGTCTACGACCTTGAGCCGAATCACAGCGCGGAACGCCCGCGCCTGCGCCGCATCAAGAACCCCATCGCGCAGCACGAAGTGTATGACCAGACCCTGCGCCACCAAGGTATTCTGGACCGCGTCGAGCAGTTGATTGGCCCCGGCGTTCGGCGTCAGAATACCAAGCTCAATATGAAAGAACCCGCCCATGGCAGCGCCGTGGAATGGCATCAGGATTGGGCTTTCTATCCGCATACCAACGACGATGTGCTGGCGGTCGGCGTTTGCATTGATGATATGACCGAAGAAAACGGCTGCATGCTGATGGTTCCGGGCTCGCACAAAGGCGAGTTATACAGCCACCATGAAAGCGGCGTCTTCGTCGGCGCGGTTAGCGATCCGGACTTCGAGCCGGGCGAAACAGCCAAGTGCCTGGTCAGAGCCGGCGGCATCACCATCCACCATGCGCGCACCCTGCACGCCTCCACGCCGAATCACTCGGCCAAGCCGCGGCGCCTGCTGCTCTTCGAATACTGCTCGCTCGATTCCTGGCCGCTGCTCGGCGCTTCATTTGACGACTTCTGCGACTCAATCTTGCGCGGCGGGCCAAGTGTGCGTCCGCGCGTGGCTGTCGCGCCGGTCATCATCCCCCTGCCCAAGCCGGAAAACGCCGGCTCCATTTTCGAAATTCAGGAATCCCTCAAGAATAGAGAGATGGCTCAGCAATAATCTCCCACATATACGCTCCATTGACAGGCGGTATCCAATTGGTTAAGATATTTGCCCTGAACATATTTTCTAGGGAGCGATTCGATGTACACTGTAAGTAAATATCCGCACGGGACATTCAGCTGGGCGGATACCAGCTCGACCGACTCGGCGGCGTCCAAGCAATTTTATATGGGTCTCTTCGGCTGGGGCAATTTCGATATCCCCATCGGCGACGGCATGACCTACACCATGTTCCAGCTTGAGGGCCAAAATGTCGCCGCGCTCAGTGAAGCGACGCCGGAGGCGCTCGAGCAGAATATACCGTCGCACTGGTCATGTTATGTATCGGTCGATGATGTCGATGCGCTTTTGCCCGTCGCCACAGCAAATGGCGCGCAGATCATTTTTGGTCCCATGGATGTCTTTGACAGCGGACGTATGGCCTTCATCATGGACCCGACCGGCGCGCCGCTAGGCTTGTGGCAGGCACGCAACCACATTGGCGCGGGCATCGTCAATACCGTCGGCGCGATGTGCTGGAACGAACTGCTCACGCGCGACGCCGCCGCTGCCCAAGCCTTCTACGGGGCTTTGTTCGGCTGGGAGTTCTGCGAGGATGAAAACAGCTACATCCGCATCCTGAACAACGGACGCAACAACGGCGCCATGATGCAGATAGACGCGAGCATGGGCGATATGCCCTCGATGTGGCAGCCCTACTTCACTGTCGCCGACATCGACGAGTCGATCAGCAAAGCCTCGGAATTGGGCGGCGCGGTCATCATTCCCAAGACAGAAGCGCCGGGCGTGGGCCACTTTGCCTATCTGCGCGATCCGGCGGGCGCCTTCGTCTACATCATTCAGCTGATCCAGGCCGAGCCTTGGGAAGAATAGCCAGCGCACGAGTCTTGTAAGGCTTGTCCGCTACTCTAATGCCGATGTCGGTACGTTTGGGCGGGGCGGGCGCCGCGCTTTTACGGATTCATGACACTTTTACCACCGAGGGCGCAGAGAGGCATACCGGGTAATATGGAGGTCGGTCGTGTTAAGGAAGGTCCGCAGGTTCGACGACTCTGTCTATGGACTAAGCATGATGCCTTCCTCTTTTTCCTCTGTCAAACTCGGTGTACTCGGTGGCAAATATGTCGAAACTTCGCCTAAGCCGAGCGAGCGGCAGCGGCGTCACAATACCAGTCAAGCTTTGTATGGGCAGCTCGGTGAGTCGCCCGCATTAACAGGAGGAATTTCATGTACAAAGTAAGGAAATACCCGCACGGCACTTTCAGCTGGGTGGACAACACATCGACCAACGCCGAGGCGGCCAAAGTCTTCTATATGGATCTGTTCGGCTGGGGCAATTTCGATGTGCCTATGGGCCCTGACATGTTCTATACGATGTTCCAGCATGAAGGCGAACACGCCGCCGGTTTCGCCGCGATGATGCCCGATATGCAAGCGCAGGGCATCCCGTCCCACTGGACCAACTATGTGTCAGTCGACGACGTAGACGCCATGGTGGAGCCGATCAAGGCCAACGGCGGGACGATACTCTTCGGGCCCATGGACATCTTCGACAGCGGGCGCATGCTGCAGTTCATGGACCCAACCGGCGCGCAGCTGGGCTTGTGGCAGCCTAAGAACCACATCGGCGCGGGCATCGTCAACACCGTCGGCGCCATGTGCTGGAATGAGCTGCTCACGCGCGACGCAGAGACGGCGAAAGCTTTCTATTCGGCCATACTGGGCTGGGAATTTTACGGCGACGAACATTACATCCACATCAGCAATCGTGGGCGCAACAACGGCGGCATGATGGAGATGGGCGAGAACTTCGGCGACGTGCCGCCTTGCTGGATGGTCTATTTCCACGTCGAGGATATTGACGCGGCGATGAAGCGGGTCGAAGCGCTGGGCGGCAAGGTGGTCACGCCGAAAATGGAAGCGCCCGATACCGGCGGGTTCACTGTGATCGAAGACCCGGCCGGCGCCGTCTTCTACATTATGCAGTTGGTCAAGGCGGATCCCTGGCAAGGCTAGACATTCCGCTTGATGCTGCTTGCCGACACAAGCCCGCCGATACTGGCGTATAGCAGGCCCGTGATTCAATAACAGACGGTCCGTCTCCGAAGCAAGGCAGACCGTCTTTCTACATGTTACCAGGAGCAAAGCGATGTACACGGTCAGGGAATATCCGCACGGGACCTTTAGCTGGGTGGATAACAGCTCGGCCGATCCCGAAACGGCAAAAGCCTTTTACATGAATCTCTTCGGCTGGCGCAAGGTGGAGCATCCCATCGGCGATGGCATGACCTACACCGTATTTCAGCTGGAGGGCGAAGACTGCGCGGCGCTGAGCGGCATGTCGCCGGATCAACTGCAGGCGGGCATCCAGTCGCAATGGAATAACTTTGTCACCGTGGACGATGTGGATGCGCTTGTTAATGTGGTGACGGCCAATGACGGCACGGTAATTTATGGTCCGGAAGATGTATTCGGCAGCGGTCGCATGCTGCATATCCAGGATCCTACCGGCGCGCTGCTGAATCTTTGGCAGCCGTACAACAGCATCGGCGCGGGCATCGTCAATACGGTTGGCGCCATGAGCTTGAACGAGCTTTGGACAGCCGATGTCGCGCTGGCGAAAGACTTCTATCATGCCCTCTTTGGCTGGGAATACACTTTCGATGGCATCTTCACGCGCATTTTCAATCGCGGTCGCTTCAACGGCGGCATGCTACAGCTCGACGATGTCGAGCCAATCTGGGTGCCGCACTTCCACGTCGCCGATGTTGACGCCGCCATCAGCCGTGTCAAAGCGCTCGGCGGCGCGATCCACATCGATCGGCACGTTGACGCAGACGGCAGCAGGTGGTCTGTCGTTGCCGATCCTGCCGGCGCTCTCTTTTATATCACGCAGTTGGCGAAGGCCGACCCCTGGGTCGCGTAGATTAACGCCGCCAAGTACGCAGAATCGCGGGCGATCTGGTAGATCGCCCCTACTAGTCACCGTTGCATCCTGCTTTCTCGTGCAGGCAGCTGACGCGCCAGACATGCTCATCCCGCGCCAGCAATTCATCCGCGGCCTCAGGCCCCCAGCTGCCGACCTGGTAGCGCTGCATCGGCGGCGCGGCCGGGTCACTGCGCCAGCCCTCTATGACCGGGTCGACGATCTGCCAGGCGCTTTCAATCTCATCGCTGCGGATGAAGAGCTGGGCATCGCCGTTTATGGCATCAAGGATCAAGCGCTCGTAAGCATCGGGCAAGTTGTCGGCGATGAAGGCGTTCTTGTAGTGCAGCTCCATATCGACTGACTTGGCGATCAGCTGGTCGGGGATCTTGGCTTCGATGGTCAGGTGGATGCCTTCATCGGGCTGGATGCAGATCGAGAGCATATTGCGCGAATAGTCGCCGCTTTCGGTCAACTCGAATATGCTGTTGGGCGGGCGCTTGAATTGTATGTTGACTTGTGTGGTCTTCTGCCCGATGGCCTTGCCGGAGCGCAGATAGAAGGGGATGTCTTTCCAGCGCCAATTGTCGATGAAGAGCTTAAGCGCGGCATAGGTCGGCGTGGAGGAGTCGGGCGCGACGCCCTCGGCAGCGCGATAGCCTTGGTATTGGCCGCGCACCGTGTCCGCCAGCTTGATCGGCCGCGCGGCTTGCAGCACTTTGACCTTTTCGTTGCGCAGGGCGTCGGCGTCAAAGGCCGAGGGCGGCTCCATGGCGATGAGCGAAAGCAGCTGCAGAAGGTGGTTTTGCATCATATCGCGCATGACGCCTGAGCTGTCGTAATAGCCGGCCCGCGTGCCGACATCCACCGTTTCCGCCACCGTCACCTGCACATTACTGATATGACTGCGATTCCAAATCGGTTCGAAGATAGTATTGGCGAAGCGCATAAAGAGGATATTCTGCGCCGTCTCTTTGCCCAGGTAATGATCTATACGATAGACCTGCGACTCGTTGAAGACGGAGTGCACGATTCCATTCAGCGATTTCGCCGTGCTCAAGTCATAGCCGAAGGGCTTTTCGATGACGATGCGCCGCCAGCCGCACCCCCCATCTCTATGGGGGGAGATTCTCTCGCGCGCCATATCCAGCGCGCCCAGATTGCAAATCACATCGGCGTAAAATTCGGGCGCGATTGACAAATAATATAGCCTGTTGCACTCGCCGCCGTCCAGCGCATTGAGGTCGTCTCTCAGCGTCTTGTATGTTTCCGGCTGCGGCAGGTTGACCTTGCTGTAGGAAAGCGTCTCACGGAAGCGCTCCCAGGCGCGTTCATCGTAGATGGCAGCAGCGTAATTCTTCAGCGATTGATGCGCGTGGTCGATGAGAGTCTCGTCGGTCCATTCCCGCCGGCCGACGCCGACGATATGCAGGCGCTCGGGCAGGCGCCCTTTGATGAAATTGCTGAAGAGCGAGGGGATCAATTTGCGCCGGGCCAGGTCACCCGTCACGCCGAAGATGGCTATTACTGTCGGTCGGGCTGTCATCGCCGATACCTGTACTTCGGATTAGTGGCGCGTATTGTAACGTAAATTCGCGAGCGCAACGAATTTGGGGAGGACGGTATACTGATTGCCTGTGACTGCTGGCTACGGCCTACATCAGATGCGCATGCTGGAGCGGACCAGCGATCTGGAAACGAAGCCGTTCAAGATGGTATAATTTTGGCAACATTGCAAGGAGAATTGCATCATGTCGGTTAATGAAGTACTGCTGCAAGCCAAAGCGTTGAGCTTGGACGAGCGCAAAGAATTGGTCAAGACACTTATTGACTTGAATGCAGAGGAAGACAAGAGACCGAAACGAAGCCTGCGCGAGTTGCGTGGCCTGGGCAAAGAGATTTGGCAGGGTATAGATGCTCAGGAGTATATCAACGAATTACGCGCCGAATGGAAAGAGCGCGATCGTTGAACCTCGACGCCGGCCCTAAAGCAAGAGTTAGCTGGAATGGCGCCAGTCGAAGATGTTATAATTGGCTGAGTGATCAGAGAGAGAAGCGCAAGATGACCGTTTACGAATTGCTAGAGGAAGCCAAGAAGCTCAACCAATCCCAGCAGAAAGAGTTAATCATGCTGCTGGTTGACCATTTGGCCAACCAGCCATCAAAGCCCAAGCGCAGCCTGACCGAACTGCAGGGCTTGGGAAAAGAGATCTGGCAAGGCGTGGATGCGCAAGAATACATAAACGAATTGCGCGGCAAGTAGGATAAGCGGCGTTGAAGCGAATTGAAGCGGAACTGGAAAATGTGAAGCGCTTGTACGTTGATTCAGCGCCACTCATCTACTATGTGGAAGAGAACGCAGCTTATCTGGATAAGATGCGTAAAATCATAAGAATAATAGATCAGACCGATCTGCTTGCATACAGTTCTGTGCTGACATTGGCGGAAGTCCTGGTTTTGCCGCTTAAGCAGCGTGACCAACAGTTAGTCCAGGCATATCGAGAAATATTATTATCAGGCGACGACTATGAGCTAACTGCTGTCACGCCCGAGATTGCTGTTTCGGCAGCCGATATTCGAGCGCGATATGGTCTAGGCACACCGGATTCACTTCATGTCGCCAGCGCGGTCGCCACGCATTGCGATGCCATGCTCACCAATGACCGCGACATGATGCGCATACAGGAGTTTCCGATACTTTTACTTGATGAGCTTGAGTCTTAGCCGCTGGTTGGACCGCACTCTCAATTGAATTAAGCACTCAATCCGAGAGAGTTTCCAGCGCCATCACGCCCGCAATACGCCCGCCCAGCGCGCCGGAATCTCCACCACCTCGCGCTCAACCGACTCATATTCCGCCATATCCGCGTGCTGATAGATGTAGGTCCGCCCGGCTTCAGACGACAGGCCGACGTGCTCGCCATTGGGGTCCAGCGCGATCAGGTTCATGCCGCCGATGTAGTCGCCGCCGAGGTCACGCAGATCGCTCATGGCGCGCCGACCCGCCTCGCGCAGCGACATGCCCATCTGCAAGTAGAGCACCAGGCTGCGCGCCGTGCTCGCGCGGATGGCCATCTCGCCCATACCTGTGCAAGCGCAAGCGCCGTAGCGATTGTCGGCATAGTTGCCGGCGCCGATGATGGGCGAATCGCCGATGCGCCCGGGGTATTTCCAGGCCCAGCCACTGGTGCTGACGCCCGAGGCGATATCGCCCGCGCCGTCGATGGCGATGAAGTTGATGGTGCCGGCGACGCGTTCGGGATCGGTCGCCAGTTTGACCCAATCAAGCAGAGGTGTATCGGCAGCCAGCTCGGGCGGTTCGCCTGAATCCGCGCTCGCGGCCAGACGCCGCCGCCATACGTCACGGATTTCGTCGGTCAGCATATCGTCCCAATGCTCTGCGCCGATCTCACGGGCGAAGCGCTCAGCGCCCTCACCTGCCAACAGCACATGCGGCAGCTTGCGCTCCAGGACCTGGCGCGCGACCGAGATGGCGTAAGGGTAGCCGCGCATCAAGGCGATCGCGCCTGAATTGAGCGTCCCGCCGTCCATGATGCTGGCGTCGAGCTCCAATTCGCCGAGGATATTGGGATAGCCGTTGTAGCCAACGGTGTGGTCGTCAGGATCCGCTTCAACCGCGCGAATGCCGATCTCGACAGCGTCCATGGCGCTGCCGCCATTCTTTAGGGCGCGCATGGCGTCGGCGATGCCGATTGCGCCATTGTGGCTGGCGATGATGATCATGTCCTGTCCTGTTGGCCGTTGAAGTTTTTGCCGCTGCAATTGTAGCGCATTGCTGGCATGGAAGAAGAAAGGGCGAACCACCGGATCGCCCATACATACAAATGAGTAGTTTAGCGAGACGCCGCTGCTGCGGTTAGGCGGTTACCTTGCAGCGCAGAGTTGCGCCCTTCGATAGCGCTTGCGGCTGGTCAAATCGCGCAGCGCCGAGACCGGACAGCGCTAGCTCTGCGAATTGCACGCTGCCGCCCAAGACGGTGAATTCTACGTCGCAGCCTGCGCCATTGGGGCTGAGCGCGCAGCTGCCCCAAGCGTAGCCGGTCGACCAGAAGTGACGGCAGGCCTCCTTCGGCGCGGCGAAGCCGATCGTCTGATCTACCGCGGAGTACTGGAAGCCGCTGAGCGCCAGGACGGCCGCCCAGGCCACCATCGCCCGCGCGTAGTGATGCCCGCATTCGGCTTCGTCGAAGGGGTTGCGCTTGCGCCCGTCATAGCGATCGCGGATGGCCTGTATGCAGCGCAGCCCGTTTTCGATATCGCCTTCGTACAACATGCCGATGGCCGCTGTGTATTCGAAGCCGGTCATCACTTCGTTGTAATAAGGGAAGGGACGCGCCGGACGCCCCCCGCGCGGATAGGTCGCCATCAGCAGCGCCGACTCCTCGTTGAGCACGTAGGAGCGCATGTGGTTGAAGTGCCCGTACATGTTCTCTTTGAAGTTGTAGCGCTTGATGCTGCTCAGCGTCCGCTTGACATTTTCTTGCTCGGTCAGATAACCCAAGCCGGAGACGTGGGCCAGCAATTGCCCGACCAGTTGATCGACCAGGCAGCCGGCGCCCAATTGCAGCACTGGTTCGCTGGGGTCGGCCGCGCCCATCGTGCTCATCAACATACCCAGGACGGCATCGACGCCACTGGCCGGTCGTATATCGTGCTCGTAATAATCGCCGTTGAAGAGGTTCTCGTCGATGTAGCGGCTGCCGTTCTCGTAGAGCCTGCGGCACTCCACGGCGAAGTCCTCCTCGCCGAGATGGCGCGCCATCTCCTCCATGGCCCGCAGAGCGCCCAGATACCAGATGCCCATCTGCGGGTTGGGTCCGTAATATTCCACGTCCATCGTGTTGTGCTGGCAGCCTTCCATGACGCCGTCTTTATCGGCATCCCAGCCGCCCGGCAGCCAGCAGAATTCCAGCGCCTTGCGCACATTCGGCCACATCCCCCGCAGCGCCTCACTATCGCCTGAAAGTTGCCAGTCGCGGTAGAGCTTCATGATGCAGCCCATCTGTCCATCTGCGGCGGCGAGGGACCAGGACTGCGCGTGCTGCAGCGGCAGATCGACGCGGAAGCTCATGCCGCCGTCGGCGCGCGTGGCATAGTTAAACTCGACCTCGCGCATACCCAGCGCCAGCCCGCCGAAGAGAAAGGCGGTCGCCTGCTCGTAATTCCAGACGTGCGTGCAAGAGCCGAAGCAGCAGCCCGCGGTATCGTCACAGCCTTCCCAGCCGAACATGAAGCCGTCCGGTGTGCGAAAGACGGTCTGCGAGCGCAGCGTACTGAGATTGAAGAGCGCCGCTTCCTTGACCACCGGCGGCAGATCGGCCGCGCAGACGGCGTCGACGAAGGCGCGCGTCTCGGTCTCCAGCATGTCGAGATTTTGCGCCGTGTATGCGGCCGCTTCCCAGGCGTCGGCGTACTGCGTGGTGTAGAAGTTGCCAATGCGCGTCCCGTCCTGGACTGGACTCTGCGGATGATTCAAGCCGGCTTCCTTCCAAGTGATGCGATTGGGAAAGTGCCAGCTGAGCAAGAACGTGATGTCAGCAGTTCCGCCGGCGGGGACGCTCACGGAAACTGACAGCGAGCCGGTGGGATTGGCTTTGCCGTCGCGCTCGCGCTCGTCGAGTTGGCCGTCCTCGCTGAAGTCATCCCAGAAATCGAGCAGGGAATCGCCCCAACTGTAATTGGCCCAGGCCCTGCGATGGGTAATGCCGGCGCGCTGCGGAGTGGTCAGGGCGAGTGTGCCCCACTGCGGCGCTTCGGGATCGACACCGGCCGATTGCATGAAAAGGCCGGCCAGTCCGTCCGCTTCGCGATAGCTGTTGAAGTTGTCACTGGCTGCGCCACTGGTTCCGTCAGCGCCGATGAAGTTTTGCAGGCTGCCGCAGACGGCGGCTTCAATGTCACTATCGCCCTCATTGCTGAGCACAAAACGCAGGATGGCGACCGGGATGCCGCTGTTGTCGCTGTCTGCCGGGATGAGCGGGTTGAAGGCCTGCAGCTCGGCGCGCAGCGGGACGTCGGCGTCGCTGAGCGAAACCTTGCCGAAGGGATATGCCGCTTCAAAGCCGCATTGGCGGAAGCGCGGCAGGCCGTGGTTGGGGATGGCAGCGCCGCGTGCGCCCTCGTAATCAGCCGGCGGAATGACGCCTTCCAGAGCATGCGCGGTGGTAGCGCCGTCCTTAGCGCGCGTGTACAGGGCGAAGAAAGTTTGCTCGATATCGAAGCCTTTGGCCGGGCGGTTGACGATTTCCCAGTCGTGCAGGTTGCCGCGCCCGCCTAACGAGACGACGCCAGTACCGATGCCGCCCAGTGGCAAGCCGATCTGCCGCAGGTGGTCTTGGTCGTAAGATTTGAGCGCGGGGAAGCTGCTGCCGTTTGATTGGGTCATTTTCTTTCCTGATTATGTTCTTAATTGACGAATTAGCCCTTAATGCCGGAACGCGTCAAGGCTTCAATAATCCAGCGCTGCAGGGCGATGAAAACGATCAGCACAGGCACGATGGCCATGGTAACGGCCGCCATTACAACCGATGGATTGCCGGCGCCCATATAGCCGGTCAATAGGGCGATGCCTTGCGGCAGGGTCATCTTATGCCAGGAATTGAGGAAGATCAGTGGCAGGAAATAGCTATTCCAGGTGGCGTTGAAGGTGATGATAGCGAGCGTCGCCATGGCCGGCCCGGCCAGCGGCAACGCGATCTGCATGAAGGAACGGATGTGCCCGGCGCCATCCACCCGCGCCGCGTCGAAGAGTTCCTGGGGCATCTGCTTGAAAAACTGACGCATCAAGAAGACACCGAAGGCGCTGATCAACCCGGGCAAGATGATCGCCAGCGGGTTGTCGATCAAACCCAGGTCGCGCATCAGCAGGAAGATGGGGATGATGGTCACCTGGCCCGGCACCATCAGCGACGCCAGCAGCAGCAGAAAGAGCAACTCCCGCCCGGGAAATCGCAGGCGAGCGAAGGCATAGCCGGCCAGCGAACACGAGATCAGCTGGCCCAGGGTTACCGCCACAGTGATTCGCATGCTGTTGATGAACAAACCGACGAAGGGCACGCTCGACTCAAATGGCGCGATGTAATTCTCGATGCGGAATTGCGTCGGCAGCCATTGCGGCGGCAGCTGAAAGCTCTCGGTGGTGGGGCGCAGCGAAGTGGAGAACATCCAAAGCAGCGGCATCATGACCAGGATGGCCGCGATGGTCAAGATGCCGAAGGACACGATGTCCCCAAACTTGATCGGTTTTCTGCCTTTTCGCTGCATGCGTTCGTTTCGCCTCGCGCTTGCGCCCATCGGCGCCGTCGGCTTATTCGTAATGGACCCAGCGGCGGCTGATCCAGAATTGACAGGCGGTCAATACCAGTATGATGGCGAATAATGTCATTGATACGGCCGCTGCATAACCCATGTTAAAGGTGCGGAAAGCAATTTCGTAAATATAGAGCACGACGCTGCGCGTGGCGTCGCCGGGGCCGCCCGCCGTGAGCACGATGATGGTGTCAAATACCTGTAAGGCGCCGATCATGAAAATGACGAGGATGAAGAAGATGGTCGGGCTGAGCATAGGAATGGTAATACGGAAGAACAGTTGCCGCTCATTGGCGCCGTCGAGCTGTGCCGCCTCGTAATACTCGTTGGGGATGCTCTGTAATCCGGCCAGAAAAACCAGCATGGCGAAGCCGGTGTTCTTCCATACATCAAGAATGATGATGGCCGCCATCGCCCAGTGTACATTGCTCAGCCAGGGTATCGGCTCAATGCCCAGGAAGCTCAGGTAATAGTTGATAACCCCGGTATCCTGCGCATAGAGAAATTCCCAGATCACAGCGATATAGGTATGCGCGATCAGGACCGGAAAAAAGAAAATCGAGCGGTACAGGTTGCGCATCAATATCGGCAAGCGCCGATTGAGCATGACCGCCAGGATCAGACCGATGCCGGCGTTGAAGAAGACGGCGAAGAGCGTGAAGACGATAGTATTGGCATACACGATGCGCAGGCGCGGATCCTGCAGCATCTGCATATAGTTATCCAAACCGATGTAGGTGGAACCGCGCAGAATGCTGAAGTCTAAAAAGCTGATGCGCATGGATTCAATCAGCGGATAGAGAATGAAGATGATGAAGCCGACGTAGGTGGGCAAGATGAAGAGGTAGCCCACAAACGCTTCGCGATGCCTCGGCGTCATCTCGGGCAGCAAGCGGCGACTGTTAGCCTTGCCTTTTCGCATATCGATTCCGTTACTCAGGCGAATTATGGGCGACTCGCTGAGCCGCCCACACACAGAATTGCTTTGGTTGAATCCGCAGATTTCCGGACGCCGTCAAGTGTCCTAGCCCGCCATTCTTTCAGCCAGCTTCTGCATGGCGTCGCTGAGCTCGGCATGCGCAGCTTCCAAGCCCTGCTCGGGCGTGACGGAGTCGGCCATGATCTGGCTCATGTGGCGCATGAAGATGCTCTCGACCTCGGCGAAGTTGGCCGGTGACGGCACCGGCTTGATATCTTCCAGGCTGCCGAAGAAACGCTGGGCGTTGGCCGGGAAGCTATTGAAGACTTCGTTTTCGGTGGCGCTGCGGCGCGCGGGCAAGGAGGTGCCGATGGCGACTGCCTCTTCGTCGGTTGCAAATGCCGCCAGGTCCTTGATCAGCTCAATCGCCAGCGGGACGTTATTCGCCGACTTGGAGACCGCCCAGCCGCCGGAACCGAAGACGGTGGTGCCGGCTGTCTTACGTGGCCAAGGCGTAATGTCTACATCGCGATAGTCGGTGGAAACGTAATTGGCGAAGGGCCAGCGTCCGGCGCCGGTCATGGCCACAGTGCCCGCCGGGAAGAGCTCGTACGGGTTGACGCCTTCAACCGCTGGGGCGACGCCATGCTCGTGCACCAGGGAATGCACAAACTGGACCGATTCCAGCATCTTGGGATCGTCCAGGTTGGAATCCGACCAGTCTTCGGTGAGGGTCGCCGTGCCATTGGTGTGCCACCAGGGCGTCAAGCCGAAGTTGAAGAAGGGCAAGGCGAAACCGAACTGCTTGTCGCCGCCTTCGCCGTGCGTCAGCGTCAGGGCTGTTTCGAGGAAGTCCTCCCAAGTCCAGTCGGTAGCTGGCGGATCCAAACCCGCTTCTTCAAATTTGACCGGGTTGTAGTGGATGATCATATTGTTCCACTCGCGGGTGAAGTAATAGGTCGTGCCGTCGGGCCCCTTGAGCGCGTCGTGCAGCACCGGCTCGACTTCATCGACGATCGCCTGCAAGTCTTCGTCGGCGGCAATGGCATCATCCATTGGCAAAACGAGGTCTTCAAAGATCGTCTCACGCGTGCCTTCAATGGCGATGGCGATGATGTCAACGGGCAAACCGCTGGCGGCGCGAAGCTTCAGGTTGGTGATATAGTGTCCCCAGCCTTCCGGCCATGGAATATAAAGGTCTTCGACAACCACGTTGGGATAACGCTCGTTGAAGCGGCCGATGGCGTTGTTGTACATGGCTTGCTGCTGCGCCCCGCCGAAGTTGTAGATGACCAGGTGGCCCTCGGTATCGCCCGGAGGCGCCTGCGCCAAGGCAGTGCCGAGCGGCATGCCGTATGCGGCGGCAAAGGCGGCGGCGCTGCCCATTCCCGTATACCGCAAAAAGTCACGGCGTGATATTCGCTTGGACATAAGAGTTCTCCTTTAGGATTTTCTTCAATTTACATACCCGCACAATTATAGCGCGGCGCAAGAATGTTGCAAAAAAGCGCGGCAAACTGACGCGGCTTCGCTAGAAGATCATCTGTGTGTGCAGCAGGAATCTCGTGCTTACTGCGAATCGCGCAGCAAGTCGCGTTTGCCCAACGGCTGAACCGGGCGGGCGTTGCCGGCGTATATCTCCGTGTAGGCGGCAATCTGCGCGGCAGACAATTCCACCGGCGTATCCAGCAGCAGCCAGCGGACGATTTCGCTGCATGGCGGCGTGGTCAACGAGCCTTGATAAGTATAGTAGGCGCGTGTCTGCGGCAGGAGCGCCTCAAGAGCAAGCGGCGCTGACATGGCCTGCGCTTCGCCGACATCGGCCGGCATGGCATCGAAAACCGGCACATAGGCTTCATTGTCGCCTTCGCCCTCGGTAAGCATGACGCCGACCACCGCAAGCGCGCCTGAATTGGGGTCGCGGTGCACGAAGTGGATTTCCATCGGCGCTGCTTCGCCGTCGATGCTGTGCTCGCTGGGCGCATGGAAGTGGAATTGCAGCAGTTCGTATGAGATGCCGTTGTATACGATAACGCTGCCGGCGGCCACATCAACTTGAATGGTATGCCCGTTATTGACGATGGCATTCTCTGTTTCGCGGTAATGAAACTCGATGTCGACCAGATCAAGCGGGCTGGCTTCACGAATGTCGATGGGGGATTGCGCCGAACCATCAGCGCAAAGGGCGAAGTCCGGCGAAAGCGCTCCCCAGTAGGCGGGTCCTTCGTCGCCGTCATAGCCCCAGTGGACGTCCGCCGCCAGCGCCCCAAACAAAGCGATGTTCATCAGCGCGATCGCCAAAAGAGCAAAGCAACGTGTTTTTTTCATTCGAGATTGTCCTTGCTAATCTATGCCTTAATATGACTATATCCTAATAAGATTGTACGCGATTTGGCCGACAGGCGTCACTATGCGATGCCAGAACTTTTAAGACAGACACCGTCAGGCGCCGTCTGCGCGGGTGTCGAATTATCCAGCCTTTCGTCTATAATAGGGCGCTGCAAGTGACGTCGGCGCCCCCCAGGCAGTCACGCGCCAAGACAAAGATTCGATGAGGAGCAGTTAATGGCCGAGCAAGGTTTTACCCCTCCAACCAGCGAATGGTATCGCCCGTCGGCGGACATGGTCGCCCAGTCGAATGTGCCGGATTATGACGCTGTGTATGACTTGGCGCGCCAGGACCTGGCAGCCTTTTGGGCGGAGCGCGCCGAGACGCTGGAATGGTACCGGAAATGGGACAAAGTCCTCGATGACAGCAAGAAGCCCTTCTACAAGTGGTTTGTCGGCGGCAAGACCAATATGGTCCTGAATGCGCTGGACCGGCATGTGTCGACTTGGCGGCGCAACAAGCTTGCGATCATCTGGGAGGGCGAAGACGGCGAAAAAGTCTCGCTGTCCTACTGGCGGCTGTGGCAAGAGGTCAACAAGTTCGCCAATGTGCTGCGCAGCATGGGCGTGCAAAAAGGCGACCGCGTCACGATTTATATGGGCCGCGTGCCAGAGATCGCCATCGCCATGCTGGCTTGCGCCAAAGTCGGCGCGCCCCACAGCGTGGTCTACGGCGGCTTCTCGGAGCAGGCGCTGGCCAGCCGAATCGAGGATGCGCAGAGCAAGGTCCTGATCACCTGCGACGGCGCCTGGCTGCGCGGCAAGATCGTGCGGCTCAAGGATACGGTCGACGAGGCGGTGCAGCGCTCGCCTGTGGTGGAGACGGTCATCGTCGTCAAGCGCACCGGCCACGACATCAACATGGAGCCGGGCCGCGATTACTGGTATCACGACTTGATGGCCCTGCCCATCGCCTCGACTCGCGCCGAAACCGAGGTCATGGACGCCGAAGACCCGCTCTTCATTTTGTATACCAGCGGCACAACCGGCAAGCCTAAGGGCGTGCTGCATACGCACGGCGGCTACCAGGTCTACACCTCGACCACACTCGAATGGGCCTTCGACATCAAAGAAGAAGACCGCTGGTGGTGCGCGGCTGATCCGGGTTGGATCACCGGGCATAGTTACATCGTCTATGCGCCGCTGATTCTGGGCGCGACCAGCATCATCTACGAGGGCGCGCCGACCTTCCCCTACCCCGACCGCTGGTGGAAGATCGTGGCCGATTACGGCGTGTCGATACTGTACACAGCGCCGACCGCCATCCGCGGCTTGATGCGCTTCGGCGAAGCATGGCCCGCGCGGCATGACTTGAGCAGCCTGCGCTTGCTAGGGTCAGTCGGCGAGCCGATCAATCCGGAAGCCTGGCGTTGGTATCACCGCGTCATCGGCAAAGAAAACTGCCCCATCATCGATACCTGGTGGCAGACGGAGACCGGCGGCTTCATGATCACGCCTTTGCCGTCCATGGACTTGAAACCCGGCAGCGCCACCCGCCCCTTCCCCGGCATCGATGTCGATATCGTCGATGACGACGGCGTTCCGGTCGGCGCCAATGAAGACGGCAACCTGGTCATCAAGTCGCCCTGGCCCAGCATGATCCGCACGGTCTATGGCGATGACGAGCGTTTCATCAGCCAGTATTGGGAGAAGTATCGCAAGCAAGGCTGGTATCTGGCGGGTGATACGGCGCGGCGTGATGAAGACGGCTACCTGTGGGTCATTGGCCGCAACGACGATGTGCTCAAGGTCAGCGGTTATCGCCTGGGCACGGCCGAAGTCGAGTCGGGCCTGGTCAGCCACAGCGCGGTGGCCGAGTCAGCGGTGATAGGCATACCGGACGAGTTGCGCGGCAACAAGATTTTTGCCTACTGCATTCTGGTGGAAGGCGTGGACGGCTCGGAAGCGCTGGAGGCGGAGCTCAAGGCGCATGTGCGGCATGAGGTGGGTCCGATTGCTGTGCCGGCGCAGATCGAGTTTGTGGACAATTTGCCCAAGACACGCAGCGGCAAGATCATGCGGCGGGTGCTCAAGGCGCAGGCTCTGGGTCAGCCACTGGGGGATTTGAGCACGCTGGAGGATTGATTCACCACAGAGGCACAGAGGGCACGGAGGATTCTAACAAACGGGCGATATTGAAAGCTCGGCTTGTCTTCGGATCCCCGACGGTGCGTCAATTGACGAAACTGCCCAATAGGGCTAGAATCAACTAGTAGCCGAACAAGTAAACATGGAGCGCTTAAGTGGACCCGAATGTGCAGTTCGTCATTATCGTTGGCACGGTCATTGGCGTCTTCTTGTGGCTGCGCAACGACATCAATCGGCTAGACAATGAGATTTCTTCGCTTCGCGAAAGCGTAACGTCTCTTCAAAGCGACATGACATCAGTTCGCGAATCAATCGCCTGGATGCGCGGACGCATGGGCTATTCGGAAGCGCCTCCGCAAGAGGAATAGTTTTGAGCAAGTGTGAAATTCAAGGCGGGAGCGGCTGACAGCCTCATCATACGATGGGGCTGCGCTTTTCATTCAGCCGCAGAATGCCGAGCGGTTTGGCGTCTTGCGGCGCCGGCGCAGATCGAATTTGTGGACAATTTGCCCAAGACTCGCAGCGGCAAGATCATGCGGCGCGTGCTCAAGGCGCAGGCTCTGGGTCAACCGCTGGGGGATTTGAGCACGCTGGAGGATTAATTCACCACAGAGGGCACAGAGGGCACAGAGAATGTGTAGGGGCGGCTCTGTGAGTCGCCCTTTACGTCGGGGGTTAGGAGAACTGAATGAGCAAAGTTCAGGCGCAGACCAAATCTGTTAAGCAGTTGCTTTCCGGCGTCAAATACGGAATCGACGTGTTCCAGAGGGAATATGATTGGGGGCGCCGGCAAGTCGAAGATCTTTTGACTGACTTTGAAAACAAGTTCCTTGAAGATTACGACTCGTCCCATGAGCCCACTGCGGTAAGCCAATACCCTCATTATTTCCTTGGAACAATTATTACAGTCGCCAAGAACGGAAAGCGATATATCATTGATGGGCAGCAGCGCTTGACTACACTAACGCTGCTGCTGATTTTTATTCATCATTCGCGTGAAAAAACGAGCGGAATATACGACGTCGAGCCGCTGATCTATTCGGATATCTTCAGCGAAAAGTCTTTTAATATCGACATATCTGAACGGCGGGACTGTATGGACGCGCTTTTCCAGCGCGGCGAATTTGACGCGGCCGATCATCCGGACTTGTCTGTGCGCAATCTTTCGGCTCGATATGGCGAATTCGAGGAGATATTCCCCGAGACACTTGAAGGACATGCTCTGCCCTTATTTGTGTATTGGCTTATTGAGAAGGTCAACATTGTCGAAATTGAGGCTGCCTCCGATGACAATGCCTTTACAATTTTCGAAACGATGAACGACCGGGGCGTCAACCTGAGTCAAGCGGATATGCTGAAAGGCTATCTATTGGCGAATATCGATAGCTCCGACAAGAAGACCCAAGCAAATGATGAGTGGCGCCGGCAGATCAAAGAGTTGGTCAATGTGGAAGCAGGCGCGGAAGAAGACTTCTTCAAGACTTGGCTTCGCGCCAAATTTGCCGATTCCATGCGAGAACGAAAAGCCGGGGCGAAAAATCTAGATTTTGAAGACATCGACAAGTTTCATCGCTGGACGCGCGACAACGCAAAAAAGAAGATGGGTCTAGTAAAGACAGATCACTTTTACGAGTTCATTACGCGCAAAATCGCCTTCTATAGCAAATACTACGTCGCCATGCGCAAGGCGGCGCAGACGTTTACCCCAAAGCGTGAAGAAATCTACTACAGCGCTTACAACAACTTCACGCACCAGCACATGCTGGCGCTCGCGCCATTAACGCTGGCAGATGACGACGTAACCGCCTGGCGGAAAATCCGGCTTGTAACAACATTTGCCGACATCTATCTGGCGCGGCGCATGGTGAACTTCCGGCGCAATGGCTATGGCACGTTGTTATATACGATGTTCAATTTGACAAAGGAAATCCGCGACAAAGAAACGGAGGAGCTGCGGGATATTTTGCTAAACCGCTTGTCAGGCATGTGGGAGACATTCGAAGGAATTACTGGCCATAACTGGGGAACTTATGCTTTGAATAACTTTAGCGGCCGTAGCATTCGCTATCTGCTTGCCCGCATGACTGCATGGATTGAGCGAGAAGCTGGAGGAAATGTAAACTTTCTCAATTTTCTGTGGGACGCCAAAGGCAAGCCATTCGACATCGAACATATCTGGGCGAACCACTTCGATTACCTTAAAGACGAATTCGCCAGCGATGATGAATTTCAACGTTTTCGCAACTACTTCGGCGGCTTGCTCTTGTTACCGCGCCCCATCAATAGAAGTCTGAAAGACAGATGCTATGATTATAAGCTGGAGAAATACAGTCAGCAGAATCTGTTGGCGGCGTCGCTGAGTAAACAGAAGTATGTGAATGAACCTAGTTTCAATCAGTTCATTGAAAGAAGCTGCCTCCCCTTCAAGCCTCATGCCCAATTCAAACGCGCCGATTTACTCGAACGGCAGCAACTCTACCGCCAAATCTGCGAGCAAATCTGGAGTCCCGACCGGCTGAACGCGATCTAGCTTTCACTCGGACCTGCTTGCCGCTTGTATGCGAGAAACCTAAACCGCCCCATCCGTATACTCATCATCCACCAGCCGCAGAATCCCCAGCGGGTTGGCGTCTTGCAGCGCCGGCGGCAGCAGCGCGTCCGGCACATTCTGGAAGGCGATGGGGCGCATGAAGCGGTAAATCGCGTTCATGCCCACGGAAGTCGTGCCCGGCGCGGTCGTGGCGGGGTAGGGCCCGCCGTGCTGCATGGCGTGCACGACAGCGACGCCAGTGGGGAAGCCGTTCCAGATCACGCGGCCGGCCTTCTCTCGCAGCTGATGCAGCAGCTCGCCGATATCCGCCAGCTCGCTGTCTTCGGCGTGCACGGTGGTGGTCAAATTGCCCTCGAGGGCGTCGACCGTCGCGCGCAGATCGTCGCGGTCATCGCAGAGCACGAAGAGCGTTACCGGCCCAAAGTGCTCGACTTGCAGGCGGTCGTCGGCGCGGATGGCTGAAGCGCTAGTCTGCATGACGGTATTGCTGTAGCAGAAGGCGTCATCGGCGGCGCTGGCTTCGGCGCCAGTCAAGACATCAATCTGCGGATTCGCCGATGTCTGGCTGACCGCGGCATTCAAACCGCTGGCGACCGCCTCGTTGAGCAAGACGCCCTCGGGCGCTGCCCCCATCTGTTCGGTCACGGAAGCGATGAACTCGCGCGAGGCGCCGCTGTCTTCCAGCAGGATCAAGCCGGGATTGGTGCAGAATTGCCCCGTGCCCATCGTCACTGACGCGACCAGTCCCTCGGCGATGTCGTCGGCGCGTTCGGCCAGAGCCGCTTGGGTGATGACGACCGGATTGACGCTGCCCATCTCGGCGTAAACGGGGATGGGACGGGCACGGCGCGCGGCGATATCGTGGATGGCGCGGCCGCCGCGCAAGCTGCCGGTGAAGCCGACCGCCTCAATGCCGTCGTGCTCCGCCAGCCAGCCGCCGACATCAATGCCGCTGCCTTGAAGCATGGAGAAGGTTCCCGCGGGAAAGCCCTGCTTCTCGACTGCCGCGGTGATGGCTTGCGAGAACATCTCGGAAGTAGCCGGATGGCCCGGGTGCGCCTTGACGACGATGGGGCAGCCGGCCGCCAAGGCCGAGGCGCTATCGCCACCGGCTACGGCGAATGCGAAGGGGAAGTTGCTGGCGGCGAAAATCGCCACTGGCCCCAGCGGGAATTGCATCTGCTTGATGGCGGGCTGGCCGGGCCCCTCGCGATTGAGGATAGCGCGCACATAAGCGCCATCGCGCAGCAACGTCGCGAATGACCGGATTTGCCCGGTTGTGCGCCCGCGTTCGCCGGTCAAGCGCGGCAAGCCCAGGCCGGTCTCGCGGTCGGCTGTGTGCAGCAGGTCGTCGCCCAGCGCTTCGATCTGCGTGGCGACTTCGTCGAGGAAATCAGCGATCTTGCTCGAGGGATAACGGCGGATCTGCGCGAAGGCAGCGACAGCGGCGGCGACGGCGCGGTCAACCTCGCCACGGGTGGCGTTGTGGAACGGCAGGTCGCCGGCCGTCTTGTTGCGCGGATCGACGCTGTAAAAGGTATCGGCGCCCTCTGCGGATGTAGCGCCGGCGATAGTGTTGCGGCCAGTCAGTTGCATGGATTGATCTCCTATCTGTTTCCGGGCGACCCATCGGCTCGCCCCTACAAAGCTTGTCCGGTACTGTGACTCAGCTGCCGCTCGCACGGCTTAGGCGAATTCTCGACATCTTTGCCGCCGAGTACACCGAGTTTGATAGAGTACACAGAGGAAAAGCATCATTCTTAATCCACAGACAGAATCGGCGAAGGTGTGGTTCATCCTTGACTCGACCAACCGCCATATTTCCCGGAATCCCTCTCTGTGCACTCATGTTTTCTCTGTGCCCTCGGTGGCAAAAGTGTCGTGAATCCATTAAAGCGCGGCGCCCACCCCAACAAACCGTATCGTCATCGTTATTTGAGTAGCGGACAAGCCTAGGTCTTAGAAACGCGCAGTTTAAGCCGGTCCACTATAGCAAAGAAGGCGGGCAAATCACATTCGTCGAAGGGCGGGGTCGGGCGGCGCACATAGGCGCAACTGATGGCGCCGTAGCGTTTCATCAACTGCTTGCGCATGTGCAGCGAGTATTCATGGCCCCTGCCTGAGACCGCTCTAATCAAGGGATCGCCGTCGCTGATGATTTTGGCGACCGCGTCAGTTTCGCCCCCCGTCCACTTGTCCCAGGCGGCCAGGAATATCTCATTAAAGCCGACGCCGGGGATCAAGCCGCCAGCGCCGCTGCGCAGTTCATCGAGCGCGGTGATGCCGCCGCCACCACCAAACATCAGCGTCCCGCCCTCGAGCAAGGGCGCAAGCGCTCTCATCTTGACCGCCGAGCCGGGACCTTCGATCTTGAAGTATTGCACAGTCGGCGCTTGATCGGCGATCTCGGCCATGGCGGCCGCGGGCAGCTCCGTGTGGGAATACATCGGGATATGCGGCGCTTGCTGAATGATGATCGGCACATCGCTGGCGCGGCCAAAGTCAGTGTAGAAGTCGACTAGCGCCTGGTCGCCATTGTCCATGGTCGCCGGCGGCAGCGTCATCAGGGCGGCCGGTCGATATGGCGCCAGCTGACGCGCTTGCTTGATAGCCGCTTCCAGACTCGTGGGCGCGATGCCTATGATGAGCGGCAGCGCGTTGGCCAGTTCGCCAGCGACAATCTCGACATTCCGCAAGCGCTCGCTGTCGGTCATTTTGTAGGCTTCGCTGGCGAAACCGTTGATGCCGATGGCGTGGACGCCGCCATCCACTTCAAAGCGCACGATATTGCGCAAGCCCTCCGCGTCGATGTCGCCGCTTTCGTCAAAGGGCGTGAATAGAATCGGGGCGATGCCTTCGAGCACAATACCCTCCATCAACTGTAGTTATCGTCTGTAGGCGCGGTTGATTGACAATGCGGAGACTATCATATATGTTTAGCTCGCTAGCTGCAACGCGTGTCATGTCTGATAATTGCAGCCCGCGGAAGGACGACGATGCGACTCTACATCACCGGCGGAACGGGGCTGGTCGGCAGCAATATCATCCGCCTTGCCCGGACGCGCGACGATATCGAGATCATCGCCTCGCAATATGGTCCCGCGCCCGAGTGGGATGTCGACTACCAGCTTGATCCGCTGGATATGTCGGATACCGACGCGGTGCGGGCATCGATAAAGCGCTACAAACCAGACGTTGTGATTCACTGCGCGGCCATGCTCGACCATGTGCATATGACCGCCAACCGGGCTATCGCCTGGCGCGCCACCGTGGACGCCAATCTGGCTTTTGCGCGCAACTGCGCCGAGGTCGGCGCGCGTTACGTCTTTGTCTCGTCCGATTGGGTCTTCGACGGGCAAGAGCCGCTGGTCACTGAAGATTCGCCGCCTAACCCGGTGAATTTCTACGGCTTCATGAAAGCGGTCTGCGAGCGCGATATCATGGGCGTGCCCGGCCTGAGCTACGGCATCGGGCGCATGGCGGGCATCTACGGTTTGAACTACGCCATCCCGCAGCTCTTGATGAAAGACAATCACCTGGGATTCCCAATCACCAACTACATCATCGACCGGCTCTCGCAAGGCCTGATCGCCGAAGTCTGGACCGGCCCCAAGGTCAACGACATGGCGCACGCTTCGTTGGCGTCCGACGGCGCGGAGATGCTGCTGCGCCTGGCCGAGCATGACGGCAACGGCATCTTCCATTGCTGGGGCAGCGAGGCGGCCACCCGCCTGCAGCTGGCGCATCACGTGGCCGATGTCTTCGACTTCGACCACTCGCTGATCGTGCCCGTGCCGACCGATCCCAATGTGCTGGAGCATTTCCGCCATGTAAACATCCCCTTCCGCACGGTCGCCAACAGCGAGAAGACCTACCGCCTTCTGGGCCGGCGGACTTATGATGTAGTCGACGGCCTGCGCGCCTTCAAGCGAGAGTGGGGCGCCTTCCAGGCCACGCAGTAAAGCCAACGGCGGCGCTAGCTGTAAGGCTTGTCCGGTAATGTAACGCCGCCGTCGCTCGCTCGACATAGGCGAAGATTAGACATCTTTGCCACCGAGTACACCGAGTTAAAGAGAGGACACAGAGGAAAGGCATCATGCTTAGTCCAAAGACAGAATCGGCGAACTTGCGGACCATCCTTGACTCGACCTATCTCCATATGTCCCGGTATCCCTCTCTGTGCTCTCATATTTACTCTGTGCCCTCGGTGGCAAAAGTGTCGCGAATCCCTAAAAGCGCGACGCCCGCCCCGACCAAACGTACTGTCATCGGAACTTGAGTAGCGGACAAGACTTGTAGGGCGTTGCGCGAAACGCCCGCCAGAGATAAAGCGACGAAGGGAGAATTCAATCTGATGAAAGCACTGACGTTGACAGCCGAATGGGCGCCAAAGCCCGGCTACGATTTGACCGAGAACGAGAGCGAGCTGCGCCGCCCGCGCAACGCCAATATGACCTGGAAGTGCCCGACCCTGACGCTGGGCCATGTGCCCGACCCGGACTTAAAGCCGGATCAGGCGCTGTTGGCGGTCGCGGCCGTGGGCATCTGCGGCTCCGACATGCATATGTATGAAGCCGGCGAAGATGGCTACATGGTCTACCCCGGCCTGGTGCATACGCCCAACATCATCGGTCATGAATACGCCGGGCGCATCGTCGAAGTCGGCAAGGAGGTGAAGGGCCTGGAAGTCGGCGATTTGGTCGCCGTCGAGGAGATTCAGTGGTGCGGCGAATGCCTGGCTTGCCGCAAGGGCTACGTCAATCATTGTCTCGATATCGAAGAAACCGGCTTTACCATTCCCGGCGCCATGGCCCAGTACCTGCCGGTCCGCGCCAAGTACTGCTGGAAGCTGGACGAGATCGCCGAGCGCTACGGTGAAGAAGAAGCGCTGGTCATGGGCGCCATGGTCGAGCCGACCGGCGTCTCCTATCAGGGCTTGTTCAACCGCCTGCGCAATTGGCAGCCGGGCAACAATGTCGTGATCTTCGGCGCGGGACCAATCGGCTTGGCGGCCCAGGCGCTGGTCATCGCCGCCGGCGCGGGGCAGGTCATCGTCTTTGACCCCTCAGTCAGCAGGCGTGATACCGCCATGAACATGGGCGCCTCAGCCGCTTTCGATCCCATCAGCCTGGACCTGGACGCGGCTGTCATGGAGCAGACGCTGGGGCGCGGCGTGGACTACGTGGTGGAATGCGCCGGTTTCGCCGACCAGACCATCGAGCGGCTCGACCGCTGCCTGGCGGTGAATTCGTCGATCATCGACATTGGCATGGGCGAGGCCAACCCGACTGTGCCCATCGTGGCCTACAAGCGCATGGGCGTGCAGTATGCCGGCTCGCTCGGCCACGCTGGCGGACCCTTCCAGCACGTAATCAGTATGATGGCCGCTGGCCGCATCGACATGCGCAAAATGGTCAGCGCGCGCTTGCCGCTGGATGATGCGATTGCGGCCTTCAAACGACTCGAGAGCCGCGAAGACGCCAAGATCATCTTGCAGCCGAATTAGGGACTGGCGACTGTTTGGTCAATCTCAAAATTGTGGCGTCCCACCTGTGATATGATGAGGCAAAAGCGACTATGTGAAGCGGAATAATGCCATTTGAATTTGAGGTCGCGGCGAACAACTGCGATTTCGCGGCTCAAGTCTTGGATGCGGGGATAGAAGCCTACGTTACCGCTCGGGATCTAGCAACGGAAATCACCTATAGCTGTGTTGAAAACTGGCCCGCGGCATCTGCTTGGCAGGTGTTTTTGTACATCTATGTAGTTGTGCTGATAATCTCTCTTGCGGGTTGGGTCGTCTTCTACCGAAGAGGCGCTTCGTCCGACAGCTTGTTTAAGTGGGGAATCGTTTCGTTTGTCCTTCCGCCGCTTGCTCCAATCGTCGCTATATTCAATTTTGGCGATGGACAGGTAATTTCCAGAAGCGTGAGCGTGAGCGACAAGAGCGCTTGGGATGAGAAAGGCGAAAAAGGTGCCTACGACTAACATTGAAGTCACTGGCATCAACTGCCATCAAGCCCGCGCCATAGTCAGTGCCGGCGTTGACCAATTGCGTTCGCAGTTCCCCGCTGATCCATCGCTCATCTTTGAGTGCATCGTGAATGGCCAGATCGTTAATGGTACAACATACGGAAACGTCGATTCCGGCTTGGTCTGGGATATCCTAGTTGAAGTCGCGGGTTTGTACATCATTTGCGCTATAGCGCTCTTCGCCGCGTGGTATTATTTGTTACGGAGAGGCGCATCGGCTCGAGATTTCTTCTATTGGGGAGCACTCGCGCTGATTGTGCCGTTTATTGGCCCCATTGTTACTTTGATCATGTATCGATTCACTGCGCGGAATGATGGGTGACTGGATTCTGATTCTGGGCGGGCTGGCATTCTGGCTGCTGGCCGGGCTTTGCGTCTTACGGCGCGATATAGTCTGGCGGCTGTACTCGCTGGAGCCGCGCTGGCGCAAAGACAATCCCGAGCGCACCGAAGCCTGGGACAAAAAGACGCAACGCTCGGCGCTGATTTTTGTGCTACTGGGCATGGTGTTTGTGGCGCTGGGATTGCTGATATAGCGGGCGACCCAAGGGTCGCCCCTACGAATTACATCTGGCGGGATTGAACCGCTACCTCCCCAAAGTTGTGATACATGCGCAGGGCCGCTTCCAGCGACTTGACGAACGCGTCGATCTTCAAATATTCGTTGGGCGAGTGGATGCCTTCGCCGTCGCCGAAGCCGAACCCGGTGATGGGCAGGCCGATCAGCCGGTTGAAGACGCCGAGTATAGGGATGGAGCCGCCCGTTCGCACCAGTTGGGCGCGGCTGCCGACTGTCGCTTCTATGGCGGACTGCACCGCCTCCAGCCAGGGCCCCTCGGTTACCAGTTGGAAATACCAGGCTTCTTCGCCGATATCGCAGCTCACATCGACGGTATCGCTGGCGAAACTCTCGATGTGCCGCTTGAGCAATTGTGACACCACGCGCGGGTCCTGATCCGGCGCCAGGCGCATGGTGATCTTGATACCTGCTTCGGCCGGGATGATGGTTTTATTGCCGGCGCCTTGATAGCCGCCCCACATGCCGTTGACGTCCAGCGTGGGATAGACCGTGGCGCGCTCGGATGCCGGCGCGATGCCCTCGCCCCAGAAATGCTCGACGCCGGCGCCCTCCTTAAGCGAGTCTTCCTGGAATCCGGCGGCGATACGCGCTTTCTCGGCGGCGCTGACTTCTACGAGGCTGTCGTAGTAGCCGGGCAACTGGACGCGTCCTTCATCATCATGCAAAGAGCCGATGATCTTTCCGGCCACGTGCAGGGGATTCTGCACCAGGCCGCCGTATAAACCGGAGTGGATATCGGCGCTTGGTCCCGTCACGCGCACTTCGGCGCTGACGATGCCGCGTCCGGCGTAGGTGAACTGCGGGTCATCGGGCTTGAGGTTTCCATCGCAATTCAGCAGCGCGTCAGCTTGCAGGCGCTCTTTGTTAGCTTCTACGAAGGCTTCGATGCTGGGCGAGCCGGATTCTTCCTCGCCCTCGAACATGATCTTGATATTTACCGGCAGCGTGCCGTTCGCCCGCAGCAGCGCTTCAAAGGTCTTCAAGCTTCCCCAAACGCCGGCTTTGTTGTCGCTGGCGCCGCGCGCGTACATATTGCCATCGCGAATCTCGCCCTCGAAGGGTTGCGAGAGCCACAGCGGCAGCGGGTCCACCGGCTGCACATCGTAGTGAGCGTAGACCAGGATGGTGGGTTTATCGGGGCCGGCTTTGAGCCATTCGCCATAGACCACCGGCAAGCCTGCGGTTTCAATAGCTTCGCAATTGTCGAAGCCCAAGGCCTCGAGCTGCCCCACGATCCAATCGGCGCAAGCTTTTACGTCATCTGCGTAGGCGGGGTCCGTGCTGATGGAGGGAAAGCGCAGCAATTCCTTGTAGTCCTCCATCATTTTGTCCTGCGTCTCGTGCAGGTAGTCGATCGCGTTTTGAATGGCGTCGGCCATCGTATGGCGCCTCCCTTGATACAATCCAATGCCCATCATCATACCCCAAAGCCGCCGGGATTTCCGCGTCCAGGATGCGCCAAGCGACTCCCCGCAGCTTAACCGCTACGATAGAATTGTAAGGTAGGCTAGAATACACAGATAAACGCAGCTACGGATTGGCAACGGGATATGTCCAAACAACGCAATATTCTGGTCGTCGATGACGAGCGGACAATTCGAGAAGTTGTCCGACTTTACCTGGAACGGGAGGGATACGCGGTCACCGAAGCGGAAACCGGACCCCAGGCGCTGTCGATCTTGCAGGACAGTCAGCCCGACTTGATCGTGCTGGATGTCATGCTGCCGGGGGTGGACGGCTTTGCGATTACGCGGCGTCTGCGCGGCAACAGCGACTACAACCCGCTGAGCATACAGGGCGATATTCCCATCATTCTGCTAACAGCGCGCTCGAACGAGATTGATCGGGTGACGGGCCTGGAGCTGGGCGCCGACGATTACGTGACCAAGCCCTTCAGTACGCCTGAGCTGGTCGCCCGTGTAAAAGGCATCCTGCGCCGCGCCAGCCCGTCCGAAGTCGAGCGCGAGCAGCCGCTGGAATTCGCCGGCTTGTCGCTTGACCCGCGCAGCCGTTCCGTGACGGTGGAGGGCAAGGGCGTATCGCTGACGGCGAAGGAATTCGACCTGCTTTGGTTTCTGCTGCGGCATCCGAACCAGGTATTCACGCGAGAGCAATTGCTGCAGCATGTATGGGGCTACGAATTCGACGGCTATGAGAGCACCGTAACGGTACACGTCCGCCGCTTGCGGGAAAAGCTGGAGCCGAACCCGAGCAAGCCGAATTTTGTGCAAACGGTCTGGGGCGTCGGCTACAAGTTCGAGGCGCCGGCCGAGGAGTAGGGAGGCCAAGCCCGATGATGCGGCTGAATGAACGACTGTCACAGAATCCGCTGATCATATTCCTCATTGTGATGATGATTCCCATCGCCGGCGCCTTGTTTAGCGAGCTGGTCATGTTTGACTTGCCCGGGGGCGAAGTGCAGCAGTTGGTGGCCTTCATGACCTTGACGGGCCTGTTGAGCTCACTGCTGTCCTTCGCATTTTATCGGCTGGGCATTCTGGAGTGGTTTCGCAGTCTGCGCTGGGCCATCTGGATGGTCATCGCCTTGCTGGTGCTGATGATCTTTCTCAATGTCTGGGTGATCGCGCGCTTCACCTTCATCCAGGCGCACTACCTCACGCTGACCTCGGTCTTGTTGGTCTTCGCGGGACTGTCGGCGCTGACCATCGGTTTCTTCGCGTCCAAGACCATGACCGACCGCCTGAGCAAGCTGCGTGATGCGACGCAAGCCCTGGCGCGGCGCGATTTTGCCGTGCGGCTAAAGATCTCTGGCAATGACGAAATCGCCCAATTAGCCGATACCTTCAACGAAATGGCGCAGAATCTGCAGGAGGTCGAAGAACAGAAGCGCCAGCTGGAACAGACCCGGCGTGATCTGACCGCCTGGGTGTCGCATGATCTGCGGACGCCGCTGGCATCGATACGGGTCATGATCGAAGCCATGCTGGACGGCGTGGTGGAAGATGATGAGACCGTGCAGCGCTACCTGGACAACAGCCGCGCCGAAGTCGAGCATCTCAGCCACTTGATCGACGATCTTTTCGAATTAGCGCAGCTTGATGTCGGGCATCTCAAGCTGAATTTGCAGCAGGCCTCAATCCGCGATTTGATCTCCGATACGCTGGGCAGCATGGCGGCAAAGGCGGATCAACACAGCATCACGCTCAACGGCAAGGTATCGGACGATGTCGATATGATCCTGATGGCGCCGGACAAAATCCAGCGCGTGCTGACGAACCTGGTCGACAATGCCATCAAATACGCCGACAGCGGAGACAGCGTTACCTTACGCGCCTGGCGCAGCGGCGACGACGTCCGCATCGACATCCACAACAGCGGCTCCTTCATCCCGCAGGACGTCTTGCCACGCCTATTCGAGAGCTTTTACCGCGGCGAAGGCTCGCGTGTGCGCGACGACGACGGCGCGCGCGGGACGGGCTTGGGCTTGGCGATCGCGCGCGGCTTCATCGAGGCGCATGACGGGCGCATCTGGGCCACCAGCGTCGAATCCGACGGTACGACCTTCAGCTTCACCCTGCCGCAGTAAGCGACGCGTAAGGCAGCGCAGGACACTTGCATCAGCTGAGACTTCCACTTCGCCGCGCGAATTCTAAGATTCGTTTAACTACAGAAGTAGAACCAGGTAAGTAATGCAAATCCTGTTTCAAGGACGATTTCCTTTACCACAGAGGCTCACGAGGGCACACAGAGGACACAGAGGGTTCTATATTATGGTGATACTGCCGCAAATTAGGCAGCCATCGAACAAAAGGGAACCTTCGCTGGCATACGATCACTTAACTGCTTTACTCGGTGTACTCTGTGTATCCTCTGTGTACTCTGTGGTAAGTATTTGCATGACTTACTTGCACTTACTGAGAACGCTGAGAACACAGAGGAAAAGCCCTATACAATGAAGGCTTTGACCTGTTCATACCTCAACAGCGCCTTTTAGCGACGGGCCAACAACGAATTGCCTCCGAGCAAAACAAGCAAAGACCCAAATCAAACCTAGACTCTCTGTCCTCGGTGTACTCGGCGGCAAGAACTTATTAAGAGCGATTGCCGCGCGCCGGCGCATTCCCCGCTGAACAATTCCCGCACAAGCGATATAATCCCATCCATTGTTCTGGCACAACCACGAAGAACGGGGAATACAATCATGGATTTGGGACTCAAAGGAAAGGTCGCTTTGGTCGCCGCATCAAGCAAAGGTTTGGGATATGGCGTTGCCAAAGCGCTGGCCGCGGAGGGCGCGAAAGTCTCGCTCTGCAGCCGCAGCGCAGACGCTGTCGCCGCGGCCGCGCAATCGCTGGCCAATGACTATGGCGCGGACACCCTGGCTTCGGCTTGTGATGTGCGCCAGTTGAGCGATATTCAGGCTTGGGTCGACAAGACGGTCGCCGCCTGGGGACCAATCGACTGCCTGCTGGTGAATGCCGGCGGCCCGCCTGCGAAAACGGTCAAGGAGCTCAGCGAGGACGATTGGCAAGCGGCCTTCGAGCTGACCCTACTGAGCAGCGTACGCATGATCAGCTGCGCCCTGCCGCATATGAATGAAGGCGGTTCAATCTTGACCGTAACGTCCGGCTCGGTGCGGGAGCCGATCCCGCGCCTGGCGCTGTCCACAGTGATGCGCGCTGGCGTGGCCGGTCTGGTCAAGACGCTGGCGGACGAGCTGTCGGGCGATGGCATTCGCGTCAACAACCTGGTGCCGGGGCGCATCGACACCGACCGCGTGGCGCAGCTTGACGCCAATACTTCGGCGAAGCTGGGCATCAGCATGGAAGAAGTGCAAAAGCGCAGTCTGGCCGGCATCCCGCTGGGTCGCTATGGCACGATCGACGACTTCGGCGCGGCGGGCGCCTTTTTGCTCTCGCCGGCGGCCAGCTACATCACCGGCGCCACATTGCGCGTAGACGGTGGCGCGGCGCGGGCGATCTAGGGTAGGGCGTTGCCGCAGTCCGGATTCAACAATCGAAAAGAGACCTGCATGACAGCCTTTGAGGCGCTGGCGGCGCATATCGCCGAGTACAACGACCTGCTCAATATCCTGAACACACTCAAATGGGATATGCGCACTCAGATGCCGGCGGGCGGCGCGGCGACGCGCGGCGCTCAACTGGCGACGCTGACGCAACTGGCCAAGGATATCTTCGTCAGCGACAAGACCGCGCGCCTACTCGACGCCGCCGAAAGCGAAAGCGCGACCATGGATCCCGATTCATATCAAGCGCGCGCCTTGCGGCAAATACGCGATGCCTACGATATCCAGCGGCGCATTCCCGCGGAGCTCTTGGGCCGGCTCGCGGCGCTGGGCCCGGAGTCGGAAGCGGTCTGGGCGAGCGCCAAAGACGCGGACGACTTCGCCAGCTTCCAGCCCTATCTGGAGCGGATGCTGGACATCAACATTGAACTGGCCGAGTCCATCGGCTACGACGACCATCCCTTTGACGCGCTTATCCAGCAATTCGAACCGGGCATGACCGCCGCGCGGCTCAATGACATTTTCGGCCAACTCAAGGCCGGTTTGCTGCCCCTGCTGGGGCGGATCGTCGACAAGGACGCGCCGCTGCCGGTCGATTTGTGGGCGGCGGAATATGATGTCGACGGTCAGAAAGCGCTCTGCCATGAAATGGCGGAACTGATCGGCTTCGACTTTGGGCGCGGCCGGCTGGATAGTGCGCCGCATCCATTCGAGATTTCTTTCACTCGCAACGATGTGCGCATCACCACCCGCTACGACGCCAACTACCTGCCCATGTCGATATTCGCGGCGCTGCATGAAGCGGGGCATGGCCTCTACGAGCAGAATATCGCGCCCGCGCTAACCCGCAGCGCGCTGACGACCGACTTCATCGGGCAGTATGCGGTGGGCGGCGCGAGTTACGGGGCGCACGAATTCTCCTCGCGGATGTGGGAAAATCAGATCGGGCGCAGCCGCGAATTCTGGCAGCTGCACTTCGGCCGGCTGCAAGCGCGTTTCCCCGATCAACTGGCGGACGCCGATGCCGAGCTCTTCTATAGCGCAGTCAACCGCGTACGCCCCAGCTTGATCCGCGTGGAAGCCGATGAAGTGACCTACAATCTGCATATCATGCTGCGGACCGAGATCGAGATGGCGCTGCTGGAAGGCGCGATCGCAGTTGACGATCTGCCTGAAGTCTGGAACGCCAAGACGCAAGAATACCTCGGGATGACTCCGCCCGACGACCGGCGCGGCGTGCTGCAAGACGTGCATTGGTCGGCCGGTACCTTCGCCAACTTCCCGTGTTATACCATCGGCAATATTATGTCGGCGCAGGTCCTGGCCGCCGCTCATCAGCACATGCCCGAATTGGCCGAGCAGCTGGCGCGAGGCGAATATGCGAGTCTTCTGGCTTGGCTGACCGAAGCGATTTATCAGCACGGGCGCGCTTACAGCACGGACGAATTGCTGCGCCGCATTTCTGGCGAGGGCTTGAGCGTGGCGCCGCTGCTGAACTATCTTGAGCGGAAATACAGCGATCTCTACCAACTGAATTGAGCATACAAGGACAAGCCTAATGACCGGTCAACTCCCCTACCAAGACCCGAGCCTTCCGCTGGAAGAGCGCGTGGAAGACCTGCTGGCGCGTATGACCTTGGAAGAAAAAGCGGGCCAGATGTTTCATACGATGGTGATGATCCCGCCTGATGGCGAGTTCAGCGTGGAAATGGGCGCTTTCGGCCTGGCTTCCATCCGCGAGATGACCGACAAGCACATGACCCACTTCAATCTGGTTGGCTCGGCCGGGGCCAGGGAGACCGCCGCCTGGATCAACCAGCTGCAAGCGCTGACGGCCTCCAAGCGGCTGGGCATTCCGGCGACGATCGCCACCGACCCGCGCCACAGCTTTTCCGATAACCCCGGCGTGCATATGGCGACCGCGGCTTTCTCGCAGTGGCCCGAAGCGCCCGGTCTGGCGGCCATCGGCGACGAATCGCTAGTGGAAGAATTCGCTGATATCGCCCGCCAGGAGTACGTCGCCGTCGGCTTGCGCTCGGCTTTGCATCCGGTGGCGGATCTGGCGACCGAGCCGCGTTGGGCGCGGGTCAACGGCACCTTCGGCGAGGACAATCAGCTGGCGGCCAAGTTGGTCGCGGCCTACATCCGCGGCTTCCAGGGCGCGCAGCTGGGCGCGGACAGCGTAGCCTGCATGACCAAACATTTTCCCGGCGGCGGCCCACAGCTGGACGGGGAAGATCCGCACTTCGATTACGGCCGCGAGCAGGTCTACCCCGGCGGCTGCTTCGATTATCATCTGCCGCCATTTGAAGCGGCCTTTGAAGCCGGAACCGCCACCATTATGCCCTATTACGGCATGCCCATGGGCACGGAGCACGAAGAAGTCGGCTTCGCTTTCAACAAGGGCATCATCAGCGGGCTGCTGCGCGAAAAGTACGGCTTTGACGGCGTGGTCTGCACCGACTGGGGTCCCCTGACCGACGCCAATATCATGGGCGAGAACTTTCCGGCGCGCGCCTGGGGCGTCGAGCATCTCAGCCTGCCCGAGCGCATCGTCAAGTCGCTGGTTGCGGGCATCGACCAATTCGGCGGGGAAGCCTGCCCGGAGGCGCTGGTCGAGCTGGTGCGCGCGGGCCAGGTCAGCGAGGCGCGCCTGGATATCAGCGTGCGCCGCCTGCTGCGCGACAAGTTCCGGCTGGGCTTGTTCGAGAATTCCCGCGTGAACGAAGACGCCGCCGCGCATATTGCCGGCAACACCGCATTCCGCGCCGCGGGCGAATTGGCGCAGCGCAAGTCCATCGTCTTGCTGAAGAACGCGGGCATCCTGCCTCTGCGCGGACGGCCAAGGATCTACGTCGAAAATGTGAATGCCGAGGTAGCGGCGCAGTATGGCGAACCGGTCGCCGATCCCGGCGCTGCTGACGTCGCCATCCTGCGCTTGAAGACGCCCTTTGAACCGCGCAACAGCATTTTCCTCGAGTCCTTCTTCCACGCCGGCGATCTGGACTTCAAAGAGCCGGAGAAGAGTCGCCTGCTGGCGATAATGAGCGAAGTTCCCACCATCGTCGATATTTATCTGGATCGCCCGGCGGTGATGCCGGAAATCGCAGCGGCCTGCGCCGGGCTGGTCGCCAATTTCGGCGCCAGTGATGCGGCTGTGCTGGATGTGATCTTCGGGCGCTTCAAACCGACGGCCAAGCTGCCCTTTGAGCTGCCCTCGTCCATGGAGGCGGTGCGCGCCCAGCACCCCGATGTGCCACACGATTCGGCGGATCCGATCTTCGAGCACGGCTTTGGGCTGAACTACTAAGGCGCAATCCCTGGCAGCCAATTGCAGTAGACCTTGCAGGCTCGGCGGATTCGCCGGGTCTGTTTTGGATATTGAACAGCAGCGTTTCTGTCCCCGTTTCGGGATCGCCGGAAAGCCCGCGCGAGCAAGAAAATACCCCAAGGGCATGATCAATTTCAACTTTCTTGTTGACAAGCGTGAAAAGGGTGGGTAGACTGTAGCAATAATATGAGAGCGCTCTCAATATCTTGAAACTTTACGAGCATTTGTAATCCTCTATAGGCTATGAATACGGGCAATTCACTATCGCAGTTGAAGTAGAGCGCTCCCAGAATTGAGGCTTGGTAGCATGAAGCGCTTGACCCTCGAAGAGATTGGACAAATCGCCGGCGTATCGCGCTCGACCGTGTCGCGCGTGATCAACGATCATCCCAATATACGTCCGGCTGTGCGTCAACGCGTCGAAGACGTCATCCGCCAAACCGGCTACCAGCCGAATTCCGCCGCGCGCTCGCTGGCATCCCGTCAGTCGCGCGTCTTCGGTCTGGTTATGCCCAGCATCTTGCAATCGGCCTTTGCCGATCCTTATTATCCCCTGGTCATTCAAGCCATCTCTCACGCCTGCAACCAGCACGATTACACGCCGGCGCTCTTCTTGTTCCAGACGCCAGAAGAAGAAGAGAAGATGAGCCAGCGCATCGTGGCCAGCGGCTTGATCGACGGCCTGATCATAACGGCTGATACGATCAACAGCACCTTCGTCAGCAAGATACAGCAGTACGACATCCCCTTTGTGCAGATCGGCCGGCCGCCAAAGAGCAACGCCGCCTCAATCAGCTATGTCGATGTCGATAACGAGGCGGGCGCTTACCTGGCGGCGAGCCACCTGGTGCAGCTGGGCTACCGGCGCATCGGCCAGTTGGCGACCGCGCATAATACCGCCGGCGCCGACCGCGATGCCGGTTTCCGACACGCGCTGGGAGACCGCGGACTGGAGGTTGATGAGGCGCTGGTCAAGGTCAGCGATTTCAGCGAGGCGGGCGGCTACCAGGCCATGCAGGCGCTGCTGGATCAGCAGCCGGAAGCCGTATTCGCGCAGTCGGATGCGATTGCCCTGGGCGCCGTGCGCGCCATCCGCGATCGCGGCCTGAGCGTGCCGCAGGACATCGCCGTGGTCGGCTTTGATGATATGCCCTTGGCCGCCAACGCCGATCCGCCTTTGACCACCGTACGTCAGCCGATCAATCGCACCGGCATGCTGGCGGTGGAGACTCTGATCGACATCGTCAGGACCAGGCCGGAGCCGGCCAGACATATCGTATTGCCGGTTGAGTTAGTCATCCGCGCCAGCAGCGGCGCGGCTAACTAAAACAGACAGTGACGGCTTGAGCCAGGAGGTGACATCGGATTGAGTACAAGGTCAATTAGCGGCGCCCGGCGGTTGGCCAGCGCCCAAGGCAGGGGAGCGATCCCCGGATTAGGCAACATTTCGTATCAAGGCATAAGTTATCGATACAGGAGTAGCACAGCATGAACAAGATTCGTTTTCTAGCAGTAGTGATGGTGGCTCTGCTGTCCATCAGCCTGGTCGGCGCGCAGATGACGCCGCGCGGCGGCACGGTTGTCGTCAGCGACGGCGAGCAGCTTGTCGGCAAGAATTTCAACCCCTTCAGCCCGGATCCGCTGAACTTCACCGACCGCTTCATCTACGAGCCGATGTTGATCTTCAATCCGGTTGACGGCGGCGTGGCCACGCCCTGGCTGGCGACCGGCTACGAATATGGCGAAGATCTGCAGAGCGTCAGCTTCAATATCCGCGAAGGCGTGATGTGGAGCGATGGCGAAGCGCTGGACGCTAACGATGTCGCTTTCACCTTCAACCTCTTCCTGGAAGTGCCCGCGACCGACAAAGCCGCTATCGGCGACTTCCTGGAGAGCGCCGAAGTGGTTGACGACATGACTGTCAAGTTCAACCTCAACCGCGTCTACACCCTGGCGCATGAGCTCATCGGCGGGCAGATGATTGTGCCGGCGCATGACTGGGCTGATGTCGAGGACTACGCGCTCTTTACCAATAGCGAACCTGTCGGCACCGGCGCCATGACTGACGTAGCCGACTTCAACGAACAGTCCTATACCCTCTGCCGCAACGAGAACTACTGGCGCGTTGACGAGAGCGGCGAGCAGTTGCCCTATGTCGACTGCATCCGCCAGGTCCTCTTCCAGGGCAACGATCCCGCCAATCTGGCGCTGATCAACGGCGAGCTGGATTGGGTCGGCAACTTCGTCCCCGATATCGAGCAGACCTTCATCGCCCAGAACCCCGACAAGCACGGCTACTATTTCTGGCCGGGCGGCGCCACGGTACAGCTCTACAGCAATACGACCAAGGAGCCCTTCAGCGATGTCAACTTCCGCCGCGCGCTGAGCATGGCGATTGACTACGAAGCGGTCACCAGCATCGGCATGTACGGTTACACCAACCCCGCCAATGCGGTTGGCCTTGGCCCCCGTTACGATACCTGGGTAAGCGCTGACGCGATCGCCTACGCCGATGGCACGGGCCAGACCCGCTACAATCCCGACGGCGCGATGGCGCTGCTGGATGAAGCCGGCTACGTCGACAGCGACGGCGACGGCATCCGCAATATGCCCGGCGGCGACAATATCGATTTCAAAGTTCAGGTCGTCAATGGCTGGACGGACTGGGTCACCAGCGTACAGATCATGAGCCAGAACTTCCAGGATGTGGGCTTGAGCGCAGTCGTGGAAACGCCGGACTTCGGCGCCTGGTTCTCGGCGCTGCAAAACGCCACCTACGATGTCTCTATCGGCTGGGGCACCGCCGGCAACACGCCTTACAACTACTTCCGCAACCTGCTGCTCAGCGAACTGATCTCGGACGAAGGCGTCGCCAATGCCGAGACCTGGAGCCGCTGGACCAGCGATGAGGCGGATGCCTTGTTGAACGCCTTCACCGAGACGGCCGACCCGGCGCAGCACATGGACATCGTTAATCAGCTGCAGATGCTGTACGTCGAGAATATGCCAGCCATCCCGCTCTTCCCGGGCCCAACCTGGTATGAGTACACAACATACCGCTTCACCGGCTTCCCCACCGAAGACAATTACTACGCGCAGGGCAGCCCCTGGGAGCGCAACTCGGCAGCCATCGTGATCAGCACGATCCACTGCATCGACGATTCGGCTTGCGGCCAGTAAGTCGTCTATACTAACGATAGCTGGCGGGACCGTAGCGGTTTCCGCCGGCTATCACCCGAAAAACGTCTTCTTATTTCAGGACAGTTCTTATGACATCGGCAATTGGCAAGCCCAGCACAGACAAGCCGACTGACAACCCGGGTTTCCTCACCAAGCTGCTGGACGGTCTCTACGCCATTTTCAAGTCTCGTTTTTTGCGGCGGCGTTTTCTGTTCTATCTTGTGGCCGCCTTTGCCGCCATCACGCTGAACTTCATCATCCCGCGTTTGATGCCCGGCGACCCGGTGCAGCTGCTATTCGCGCGCTTCCAAGGACGTCTAGATCCACGCGCTTTTGAAGCTATCAAGGAACAGTTTGGCTTTGTACAAGGTCCCTTGTTCGACCAATATCTGCTCTACCTGCGCAGCGTAGTAACGCTGGATTTCGGTCCGTCCATCATGGGCTTCCCCGTTCCGGTTGCTCAAGTGATCGGCAGCAGCCTGCGCTGGACACTGATTTTGGCTGGCATCTCATCGGTCATGTCATTCCTGATCGGCACCTTGCTCGGTGTAATGGCTGCCTGGCGCCGCGGCGGACGCATTGATACCATTCTTTTGCCGATTGCCAGCGTCTTCGGGGCTTTTCCCTACTTCTTCATCGCTCTGATAGCCGTCTACATCCTCGGTTTCCAGTTAGATATCTTCCCCACCAGCCACGCCTATGACACGGCCATTCGGCAAAATTGGGCTTCACCCGAGTTTCTTTGGAGCGTGGTGTATCACATGCTTTTGCCGCTGGCTACGATCATCATCACAGCCACGGGCGGCTGGATGCTGGGCATGCGCAACAATATGATCGGCGTGCTCTCGCAAGATTACATCGTCATGGCGGAAGCCAAGGGACTGGCGGATCGGCGCATCATGCTTATGTATGCCGCCCGAAACGCTGTCTTGCCCAGCCTTACCGCCTTCGGCATGTCCTTCGGCTTCGTCATCGCTGGTTTGTTGTTGACGGAGATCGTCTTTTCCTACCCGGGCATGGGCTACACATTTTTGCTGGCCGTCAACGCGCGCGACTACCCGGTCATGCAGGGCATCTACTTAATGATCACGGCAGCGGTGCTGCTGGCGAATTTCATCGCCGATATGAGTTATGTCTTGCTTGATCCGCGCGCCCGCTGAGTACAAAGGCGAGAACGACAATGACAAGGAATATCACGACAAAGCCTACAAGTTCTCCGTTGCGGCTGTGGCTGTCTTTGCCAGACTGGTCGCGCTCGATTCTCAGCAACAAGAAAGCGCTCATGGGCATCTTGATCCTGAGCTTCTTTTTCCTGGTCGCTTTGCTGGCGCCCTGGATCTCGCCGACCGCCCCGCAGCGCATGCTTGGACGTCCGCACGATCCGCCATCCGAGAAGTATGTGCTGGGCACGACGCGTCAAGGGCAAGATGTTTCCGCGCAGATGGTATATGGCGCGGGCGGCTCGCTGCGCGTCGGATTCATCACCGGTACGATTGTCATTGTCATCGCCATCGCCATCGGCTTAACGGCCGGCTACGTTGGCGGCGTAACAGACGAAATTCTCTCGCTCATAACCAACGTTTTCCTTACCGTAGGAGGATTGCCGCTGATCATCGTGGTAGCTGCCTTGATCGAGAAACCGGGCCCCGACACAATTATCCTGGTGCTCACCGTCACGAGCTGGGCTTGGGGCGCGCGCGTCCTGCGCTCGCAGACCCTGTCCCTGCGCAACAGCGAATTTGTAGAAGCGGCGCGTGTCAGTGGCGAGCCGCTCTGGCGCATCATCGCTGTCGAAATCTTGCCCAACATGACCTCGCTGGTCATCTCAGCATGGATTGGCGCGGTGCTCTACGCCATTCTCGCGCAAGCCGCCCTGGAATACATCGGTCTGGGAGACCCCAACAGCGTCACCTGGGGCACCATCCTCTATTGGGCGCAGAACAATCAAGCGCTGCTCACCGGGGCCTGGTGGACCTTTATCCCGCCCGGCGTGGCCATATCGGCAGTCGGCCTCGCTCTGATCCTGATCAATTACGGCATCGACGAAATCACCAATCCGCGCTTGTCAAGCAGCTAGAAGGGCCCGGCCATGAAAGCGCCAGCGAACGAACCGCTGATTCAGATTCAAGAACTCAATGTCGAATACCGCACCCTGCGCGGCGCAGTGCGCGCTGTGGAGAACGTCAGCTTCGACTTGTATCCCAACGAGGTATTCGGCCTGGCGGGCGAATCCGGCTGCGGCAAGACCACCGTCGCCAACGCGATTACGCGCCTGCTCAAGCCGCCGGCTTACATCACTGGCGGGCGCATCATGTTCCGTGATATCGACATCCTGCAGATGAGCCCGGATGAGCTGCGCAACTTCCGCTGGGATCAGCTTTCCATCGTTTTTCAGAGCGCGATGAATGCGCTGAACCCGGTCTTGACCATCGGCAACCAGATCATCGACGCCATGCAAGCGCACAAGTCGATATCCTATGAGCAAGCCCGCGGCCACGCCAAGCAACTGCTGCGCACGGTGGGCATTGACGTGCAGCGGGTCGACAGCTACCCGCATCAGCTGAGCGGCGGCATGCGTCAGCGCGCGGTCATCGCCATTGCCCTGGCGCTCAATCCCGAGCTGATCATCATGGACGAGCCGACCACCGCACTCGATGTGGTGGTGCAGAAACAGATCTTGCAAGAGATCAAGGACCTGCGCGATCAATTCGGCTTTTCCATTCTGTTCATCACGCATGATCTCTCGCTGCTGGTGGAAATCTCCGACCGCATCGGCATCATGTATGCCGGCAAGTTCGTGGAAGCGGGACCGTCGCATGATATCTTCAGCGATCCCAAGCATCCCTACACCGACCGGCTGATGAACTCCTTCCCGACAGTACACGGACCGCGCCGCGAATTACTGGGCATCCCCGGCGCGCCGCCCGACCTGATCGATCCGCCGGCCGGCTGTCGCTTTCACCCGCGCTGTGAATTGGCCATCGACGGCGAATGCGACCAGATCATCCCGCCCTTGATTCGCATCGGCGGGGAGCGCGATGTCGCCTGCCATCTCATATCAGAAGCGGAGGCCGTCTGATGAGCCAAGGCAATCATGGCAAACAGCCCATTCTGGAAGCGCGCAATCTCAGCAAAGATTTCCACACCGGCGGCGCCTTCTCGGGCGGTACGGTCAAGGCCGTGCAAGGCGCCAGCTTCAAGCTATATCGCGGCCACGTGGTGGCGCTGGTTGGCGAGAGCGGCAGCGGCAAAAGCACAATCGTGCGTATGTTGGCGCGGCTCTACGAACCGACCGACGGCGACATCCTCTACGAGGGCGAGAATGTGCTGGAGCAGCGCGGGCGGCGCGCATTGCTGGACTATCGCTCAAAGGTGCAGATGGTCTTCCAGGATCCATTTAGTTCTTTGAATCCGGTGCATCGCGCCAGCCACGCCGTGCAGCGTCCGCTGAAGATTTACGACAAGGCGCGGGGCCGGCAGGACATGCGCCAGAAGCTGATCGAACTCTTTGAATTGGTCTCGCTGACGCCGGCCGACGAATTCATCGAGAAGTATCCGCACCAGCTCAGCGGCGGCCAGCGACAGCGGATTGCAATCGCCCGCGCCCTGGCGGTTGAGCCGCTAGTCATCCTGGCCGACGAGCCGGTTTCCATGTTGGACGTGTCAATCCGCCTGGGCATCTTGAACTTGATGGCCGAACTGCGCGAGAAGCAGGGCATCGGCTTCCTCTACGTCACCCACGACCTGGCCAGCGCCCGCTACTTTTCCGACGAAATCCTGGTGATGTACGCCGGCTATATCGTTGAGCAGGCTTCGTCCGAAGAGCTCATTTCCAACCCCAAGCATCCCTACACGCAGATGCTGCTGGCGGCGGTGCCCGATCCCTCACGCGGGCTCAAGACCGAGGATGTCGATGTCGAAGGCGAAATCCCTGACTTGACCGATTTGGGCAGCGGCTGCCCTTTCGCGCCGCGCTGCAAACACGTCATGGACGCCTGCCACGACGCCATGCCCGGGCCGACGCAACTCGAGGACGAGCGCTGGGTGCGCTGCTATCTTTACGAAGATTCCGTGCCGGTAGCTTAGCGTAAACGCTCCCGCATCTGCTGCTTTCTCCGTGCCTTCTATATTTATAGACTTGCCAGATTCCATCTGCAATAATGTCGAGATATGTAGGGGCGACCTATTAGGTCGCCCGAAAGTATGCCAAATCATCGGCGGGCGAGCCAATGGCTCGCCCCTACATATCGACCTTTTTGTGGCCCTCAGGTCTTGTGGATTCATCAATTATTGTGTGAGCCAGGTCGTGACTTGCGAGCGGCTGTGGATAGAATATAGTCAATCAACGGTTGGCCACATCCAGGGAGGCACAATGAAAATCACGGACGTAAGAGTTTATCTGGCGCGGGAGTGGCGCACTTTCTGCTTCGTAGTGGTTGAGACCGACGAAGGCATCAGCGGCATCGGCGAAGCCGGCATCACCGGGCGCGAGTTGGCGGTGCAAGGCGCCATCGAGCACTTCCGCCCCCTGCTTATCGGCCAGGACCCCTTCCGCACGGAGCATATCTGGCAGCTGCTCTTCCGCGGCGGCTTCTTCCCGGCGCAGCGCATTCTCACCGCCGCCATCGCCGCCATCGACATCGCCCTGTGGGATATCAAAGGCAAGGCGCTGGGCGTACCGGTTTATGAGCTGCTGGGTGGCCGCGTCCGCGACCGCGTGCTGACTTACAATCACAACGGCGGTGATACGGTCGAGGAGCTGGTCGAGTGCTGCCAGCGCTCGCTGGAAGAAGGCTGGAAAGTGCTGCGCTGGGGTTTGGGGCATGAACCCGACGGCCTGCTTGAGCCCGATGTCGAAGTGCGGCGCGCCATCAGGGAATTCGAGGCGTTGCGGCTTGCGCTGGGCGACGAGGTCAAGCTGGCGCTGGATGTGCATACGCGCCTCAATCCGGCCGATGCGCTGTGGCTGTGCCAGGAAGCCGAACAGCACCGCCCCTATTTCATCGAAGATCCGCTGCGCGTCGAGAATTCGCAATCTTACCGTCAATTGCGCGCTCGCACCACCGTGCCGCTGGCCGCCGGCGAGCAATACAGTTCCAAGTGGGAATTCCGCCAGGTCATCGAAGAAGAGTTGATTGACTACGCTCGCGTCGACCTGTGCATCTGCGGCGGGCTCAGCGAAGCCAAGAAGATCGCCGCCATGTGCGAGACGCATTATATCGACTTGGCCGTGCATAACCCGATTGGCCCGGTCGCGACCGCCGCCTTTTTGCATCTGTGCTTGTCCGTGCCCAACTGCGCCGTGCAAGAGCTGCCGCGCCGCCCGGGTGAAAGCTTGCCCGATCTGGTGCTGAATCAGCCGGAATGGAAAGACGGCTACCTGCTGCCGCCGACGGCGCCGGGCTTGGGCATCGAGTTCAACGCCGAGGCGCTCGGCAATTATCCCTTTAGCATGGGCGAGCTCAAGCATCTGCAACGGGCTGACGGCTCCTTCACGAATTGGTAGAATGGTTGGCAATGACGGAATCGACACATGGTCATTTACCAGCGAGTACACCGAGGAAGGACTCGGCGAAAGGTTAGTCATCTGCAGCCTCATTGATTTTCTCTGTGCCCTCTGTGTCTCTTATTTATGAAACCTGCCGAATTCCTGTCGGAATATGTAGGGGCGAGCCACCGGCTCGCCCGTACGCACACAGTATTGGATTTCCTTTTTTGTGTGAGCCAAATTGTGACTTGCGAGCGGCTGTGGTGAATTCAAAGGAAGGCGAAAATGAGCGAAGTGAAACTGGTCTGGCAGATTCCCGCGATCCTCGGTGAGGGCCCGCTTTGGGTCGAGGCCGAGAACGCGGTTTACTGGGTGGATATTTTCAGCAACAAGGTACACCGCTACGCGTTGGCCGATGGCGGCAAAACGACCTGGACTTTTGACTTCGAGGTAACGAGCTTGTCGCCGCGGCAAGCGGGCGGATTCATCGGCACGATTCAGGACGGTTATGCCTGGATTAACTTCGATGTGCTGTCCGCTTCGCCGATCGTGCTGCCGGAAGCGGACCAGCCGGGCAACCGCTTCAACGACGGCAAGGTCGATAGCAGCGGGCGCTATTGGGCCGGCACCATGGACATCGAGCAAACGGGCGAAACGGGCTCGCTGTATCGCCTGGATACGGATCTCAGCGTGCGGAAATGCGACAGCGATTACATTATCTGCAACGGCCCCACATTCAACCTCGACAATTCCATCATCTACCACACCGACAGCATCAAGCGGACGATTTACGCCCTGGATATGGCGCCCAATGGCGATCTCAGCAATAAGCGCGTCTTCGCGGAGTTCACGCAGGACGACGAGGGCGTGCCGGACGGCATGACGGTTGACAGCGAGGACTGCATCTGGGTGGCGCACTTCGGCGGGGCGCGCATAACGCGTTACTCGCCGGCCGGTGAGATCTTGCAGGTCGTGCCGCTGCCGGTACCCAATATCACCAGCTGCACCTTCGCCGGCGCCGCTTTGGACATGCTCTACATCACCACCGCCAGCACGGGCATTGACGAAGCCGACAAGCCCAAGTATCCGCTGGCGGGCAGCTTCTTCAGCTACCGGCCGGGGGTGAAGGGGACGCCGACGCCGCTCTTCGCCGGTTGAGCAGGCGCATGATGCCGTAGGCCGCCATGATGGCGAGCAGTGGCGTGACCATGACGCGGGCGCGGGTGTCGATGCTTGATGTTTGCACAATGAGCGTGCCGCCGACGAAATAAAGGCAGGGCAGCAGCAGAAACGCGCTTGAAGACCAGCGCTTTTCTTGCAGCAAGCGCCCCAGCCCGGCCGTAGACAGCGCCAGCAAGCTCGCGTTCCAGCCGATGGCTATCCACCAGGGCCATTGAGTCACTTCGACGAGCAAGCGAATTAACCCGACCGGAACAGTTATGAGATAGTGCAAGGGATAGGCGAGGAACACCTCCAGCGCTACTTCCGTCATCGCGCTCTGCTGCTGCGCCGATCCCGTTCTATGTTTCCAGTGATCGTGTGATGTAAGCCCGGTTGTATCATTTCCCAGCCGGCTTTCGACGCGCTTGACCAACTCCAGATGAACCACCTTGATGTCCTTAACCGTCGCTTGATACAGCACGGATGCCGCGCGATGGTGGAGCAGATTAAATGTGCCAACGCTGGTAAAGCTGCTGTTGTTGTAGTAGATGGCATTGTGATACTTCCAGAGGCCGACGCCCAGAGCCGCAGGCAAGACCAGGGCGAAAATGGCCAGCACGCGCGCCCCGGTGCTGCGGCGGGCATAGACAAGCCATAGCGCCATTGGTATCCAGAAGAGGTAGGCAGAGGGTCGGGTTAAGGCGGAGAGCGCGATGCAGACGCCTGCGAGCGCGCCCAGCATCACGATAGCGCGGCGGCGTCGCTCCGATTGCAGGGTGGCCAGCGCAATGTAGGCGATTGCCAGCGTCAGGCTGGCCAGGGGCTCTGCCAATAGTGAGCTGGCGTATTTGATGCTGGTGGGATCAAGCGCCACGATGCCGGCGGCAAGTAGCGCCATGGTTTGTGGCAGTCGCAGCTGCCTGGCCAAGACATAGGTTAGCGGGATTATCATGAGCGAGATGAGGATGTTGACGAGCCGTATTGAGGGCTTGTGTTGTTTCAGCGCTGCCAGGAGCATAGGAAATATGGGCGGGCGCAATTGGAATATCTCGCTGGAAAATGTGAAGTCGCCCCGCTGCACTTCGGCGGCAGCGAACTCGTACTCGGGGTAATCCAAGCGCCCTTGGATATCGGAAACGGAATTTGAAAATATGATTCGCAAGAGTAATCCGAGAAGGACGATAAGCACGATTGCGAGGCGCTGCATTGGGTGCGACTCCGTGTGAATCCATGCGAGAAGGAGGCGAGTCCAATATAGCATAGATTCGCCGTTTGTCCTGTTGGGTCTGGGCGCGGTTGGGCGGCTACAGGCCGGGGACCTGGTTTGGCGCCGGCTGCGGCATACTCATGTGGCTGCGCCAGCGCGGCAGGCTGGGCAGGCTGGGCGCGTCCAGCGGCAAGGCGCGCACGCCGGTCGCCCGCAGGGTGGTCACCGTCTCGTCCCGCTCAAGCACGCCTTTGAACCCTGAACTTGCCCCGATTTTGGCACCCTACGCCCAGCGCCCAAATCAGCCCGCCCACCCTTCCCGCGTCATACACGTCGACTTATGATGACAGTACGGAAAGATCGCAGCCGCTGAGACAGCCAAATGCTTGCAATGGAAGAAAACATCCGCCCGCCCTTCTCGCCTGCCGAAGCGCGGGCCATCGCGACAGAGCGCTACGGCATCCGGCCGGCTTCCATCCAAGAGTTGCCCGCCGAGCTGGACCGCAACTTTCGCCTCAGCAGGTCCACGGGCGCGGCCTACGTGCTCAAGATCGCGCACAGCAGCGTCTCCGAGAGCGTGCTCGACCTGCAAAACAAGACCCTGAGACATCTGCGCGGGACGCTGGATACCATCCCGGAACTTATCGCGGCACGCGATGGAAGCGACATCGTTCATATCAGCGCTGCCGCTGGCGACGCCTATCACGCGCGCCTGCTGCGCTATATCGAGGGCGTGCCGCTCAGCGACTTCCGCCCGCACAACGACGAGCTGCTGGCTGACATCGGGGCGCAACTGGGACTGCTCAGCGCCCGCATGCAATGCTTCAGCCACACCGAGAAACGGCTGCGCTATCGCTGGAATATCGGCAATCTGAGCGCGGTCGCCCGCTACGGCCAAGACCTGCCGCCGGACAAAAAAGCCTTGCTCGACTATTTTCTCTGTCTGTACCAAGCGCAAGTGCTGCCGGCGCTGCCAAGCTTGCGCCACAGTTATACCTACAACGATCCCAACGACAGCAACATCCTGGTCTGCGCGGAAGGTCCCGCGCCGCCACGCGTCGCCGGTATGATCGATTTCGGCGATATGGTCTACGGACCGACAGTCGCCGACCTGGCCGTCGCGCTGGCTTATATCATGATGGACACGCAGCGGCCGCTGGATAAGGCGGCGCCCGTCATCAGCGCGTATCACGCCGCATTCCCGCTGACGGAAGACGAGATCCAGCTGCTCTACCCCTTGATCGCGGCGCGCCTGTGCTTGAGCGTCTGCATCTCCTGGTATCAGCAGCAGCAGGAGCCGGACAACCGCCACCTCAGCATCAGCGAGTCCGGCGCCTGGGATTTGCTGGCGACGCTGCGCGGCATCCATCCCCGTTTCGCGCAGTGCGCCTTTCGCGCCGCCTGCGGCTTGCCGGCTTGCCCAAAGACTGCCGCTCTGGTCGAGTGGCTGGACGAGCGAGATTTCGCGCCGATTCTGGGACGTCAGCTGTCGGCGGATGAGTGCCGTCCCCTCGACCTCGGCATAAGTAGCCGCTTGCTGGCGCGGGTCAGCGATTTGCGGGACCCGGCAGCCTACGCGCCTGCCCTGCGCAAGGCGATCGGCGATCGCGCAGTGGGCATCGGACACTACAATGAAGCGCGGCCGATTTACCTGGCGGACATGTTCGCCATCGACCATCACGAACGCCGCACAGTGCACCTCGGCGCAGACCTCTTCGCGCCGCCCGGCACGCCGATCCACGCGCCGCTGGCCGGATCCATACTCAGCCTGGCGGACAATACGGGCGAGCAAGACTACGGCCCGACCTTGATACTCAAGCACAAGCCGGATACGGGTCCGGCATTTTACACGCTCTACGGCCATCTCGGGCTGGACGCGCTCGATCGCTGGAGCGAGGGGCAGCGGGTAGAGGCCGGCGATCTGCTGGCGCATATCGGCGACTATCCGCGCAACGGCAATTGGCCGCCCCATCTGCATTTTCAGATCATCGCCGACCTGCTGGATTATGCGGGCAACTTCCCCGGCGTGTGCTCGCCGAGACAGCGCGCCATCTGGACATCGCTGTCGCCGGACCCCAATCATATATTGCGCTTGCCCTTCCCGCTGGCGCCGCCGAAAGAGCCATCGCGCGAGGCTTTGCTGCACAGGCGTCGCGAGGCGCTGAATCCGGCGCTCAGCTTGTCTTATCGGCAGCCGCTGAACATGCGGCGCGGGTATTTGCATCACCTGTATGATGAAGATGGGCAGCCCTATCTGGATTGCGTCAACAATGTGCCGCATGTCGGCCACAGTCATCCGCGCGTCTTGCGCGCCGCCCACGACCAGATGGCGCTGCTCAATACCAATACCCGCTATTTGCATGACAGCATCGTGGAATACGCCGAGGCGCTGAGGGCGACTTTGCCCGAGCCGCTGACCGTCTGCTTCTTCGCCAACAGCGGCAGCGAAGCCAATGAATTGGCGCTGCGCCTGGCGACGGCATACACCGGCGGTACGGACTATATTGTCATCGACCATGCTTATCATGGGCACACGACTGCGCTGATCGAGATCAGCCCCTACAAGTTCCAGGGCCCCGGCGGACGCGGCAGACCTGATCACGTGCAAGTGGCCGAAATGCCCGATGGCTATCGCGGCGCGCCACGTGGCTTTGAAGAGCAAGCGGGTGAGTATTACGCCCGCTCGGTCGCTGAGGCTCTTGGGCGGATTCGCGCGCGTGGCAGGCAACCGGCCGCCTTTTTCGCCGAGGGCATCATGGGCTGTGGCGGTCAGATGCCGCTGCCCGACGGCTATCTCAAGCGCGCTTACGCCATGGTGCGGGACGCGGGTGGCGTCTGCGTGGCGGACGAAGTCCAGACCGGCTTCGGGCGGGTCGGCAGCTGCTTTTGGTCCTTTGAGTTGAGCGGGGTCGTGCCGGATATCGTCACGATGGGCAAGCCGATGGGCAATGGGCATCCGCTGGGCGCGGTGGTCACGACGCCGGCCATCGCCGCCGCCTTCAACCAGGGCATGGAGTACTTCAATACCTTTGGCGGCAATCCGGTCTCATGCGCCATCGGCTTGGAGGTGCTGCGGATCATCCAAGACGAGCGCTTGCAGCGGAATGCGTTGGAGGTCGGCCAGTACTGGATGCAAGAGCTGCGCGGGCTGGGCGAGCGCTTTCCCATCATCGGGCAGGCGCGCGGGTCGGGGCTGTTTCTGGGTGTGGACCTGGCGCGCGACCGCCGCACGTTGGCGCCGGCCGATTGGGAAGCGGCCTACATCGTCGAGCGTATGAAGGGGCGGGGAATCCTGGTCAGCACCGAGGGACCGCATCACAATGTGCTGAAGCTCAAGCCGCCGATGATCTTCCGCCGCGAGCATGTGGATTTGTTTGTGGAGGTGCTTGGCGAGGTGCTGGGGGATACGGTGCTGCGCGTCGTTTAGGGTTTCTTGCGTTGCGTATATTTCACTTATTGCGTTTATTGCGTTTGTGTGGTAGGCTTTTCGTGCTTGGAAAAGGAGCTTGAGAAATGGTCAACAATTATAGTCCGCCCACAGAGCAAGAACAGCAGGCCGCTGCCGACGCAGCTGAGCGACTGACGCTCGAACCGAATGGCGACCAACACTTTCAATATTTCATTACCGATTCTCGACAAGAAGAGCCGATTGAATTGCCGGCGGCGGCGGTCGCTGTTCTTGGCGATGTTCTCAAGTTCATGTCGCATGGGCATGGTTTGACGCTTTTCCCGCGCCTTTCAGAAGTGACATCAATGGAGGCCGCTGACATCCTCAATGTCTCTCGCCCTTACGTCATCAAACTCCTGGAGGAGGGAGCGATGCCCTTTCGCCTTGTTGGCAGGCATCGACGGATTTCGCTACGAGACTTGCTTGCCTACAAAGAGCGGAGCGATCGCGAAACTGATGAGGCTTTGGATGAGTTGGTGGCGCTTTCACAGGAACTCGGTCTGTACGACTAATGCTAGGCAGAGTCGCGCTGTTGGATTCGAACGTTCTGTACTCCGCAACGGTAAGGGACATCACCCTTCAATTGGCGCGCGACGGCATGATTCAAGTGCGGTGGACTGGCGCAATTCAAGACGAATGGACGAGCGCGCTCATTCGTCGCTCGCCACAGGTCAAACCCGCATCTATTCACCGCACGCGCCAAATAATGGACCGGCAAATACGTGGCGCGCTGGTTTCAGGATATGAACACATTATCGACACTTTGGACTTGCCCGACCCGGATGATCGACATGTCTTGGCAGCCGCAATTTGGGCCGAGTGCGATGTCTTGGTCACCTTTAATCTAAAACATTTTCCGCCCGCGGCCCTTAATGAACATGGCCTGAGATCGGCGTCGCCTGATGAGTTTCTTGTTCAGCAATTGCGATCTCGCCGTTTGGGGTTTTTGACGTCTGTGCGCCACGTTCTTTCAAGGCTATGCGATCCGCCTTACAGCGTCGGCGAGTATCTTATCAACCTGCACCGAGCGGGTCTCCATACAACTTCTTCGGAGTTGTCCCGCTGGGCTAACCTGTTGGACTGAAATGGCAACAACTCGCTAGTCATCAATTGCGCACCTGTCAAAGACTGTAAACTTGAGGGCTTTTGCAATATAGTGTACAGTCTCGCTTCGGTGCTAATCTGAAGGATTTCGTCTCTATGTCTAGTATGAACCCCCCCACAGGAATTAACATCACCGGCGAGATCCGGCCCGAGTACGAAGCCATACTCAGCGCTGAAGCCATCGCCTTCCTGGCCGGGCTGGCGCGCAGATTCACCAGCCGGCGCGACGAACTGCTGCAGCTGCGAGAACAGCGCCAGGCCGATATCGACAGCGGCATCATGCCCGACTTCCTGCCCGAGACCGCCGCCATCCGCGATGACCCGAGCTGGCGCGTGGCGCCCGTGCCGGCCGACCTGCAAAACCGGCGAGTCGAAATCACCGGGCCGACCGACCGCAAAATGGTCATCAACGCGCTGAATTGCGGCGCCAAAGTCTTCATGGCCGATTGCGAAGACGCCAACTCGCCCACCTGGGACAATATGGTGGATGGGCAGATCAACCTGCGCGACGCCGTGGACGGCTCGATTACTTTCACCAATCCCGATGGCCGCTTCTATCAACTCAACGAGCAGACAGCGACGCTGATGGTGCGGCCGCGCGGTTGGCATCTCGATGAGCGCAACTTACTGGTCGACGGGACGCCGATACCGGGCAGCTTATTTGATTTCGGCCTGTACTTCTTTCACAACGCGCGCGCGGCGCTTGAGCGCGGCACGGGACCCTACTTTTATCTGGCCAAGCTGGAGAGCCATCTGGAAGCGCGGCTGTGGAACGATGTCTTCGTCTTCGCGCAGGACGCGCTGGGCGTCCCGCAGGGCACGATCAAGGCGACGGTGCTGATTGAAACCATCCTGGCCGTTTTCGAAGCGGAGGAGATTCTGTATGAATTGCGCGAGCATTCGGCCGGGCTGAATTGCGGACGCTGGGATTATATCTTCAGCTATATCAAGAAGTTCCGCAATCACGCCGACTATCTGCTGCCCGACCGCGCGCAAGTCACGATGACGGTGCCTTTCATGCGCAATTATACGCTGCACGTCATCAAAGTCTGCCATCGACGGGGCGCCCACGCTATGGGCGGCATGGCGGCGCAGATCCCCATCCGCAGCGACCCCGAGCGCAATCAAGCCGCGCTGGACAAGGTGCGGGCGGACAAGCTGCGCGAGGCGAAAGAGGGGCACGATGGCACCTGGGTGGCGCATCCGGGTTTGGTGCAGATCGCCACTGAGGTCTTCGACGAGTATATGCCGGACGCCAATCAGGTCAGCCGGCAGCGCGAAGATGTCGAGGTCACGGCGAGCGACTTGCTGACGCCGAGCGACGGCGACATCACCGAGGCGGGCGTACGCCTGAATCTCAAGGTGGGCATCCAATATCTGGAGGCCTGGCTGGGCGGCAACGGCTGCGTACCGCTCTATCATTTGATGGAGGACGCCGCTACGGCCGAGATCAGCCGGGCGCAGGTTTGGCAGTGGCTGCACCACAAGGCCGCGCTGGCGGACGGGCGACCGCTGACGGTTGCGCTGTACAGCAGCCTGCTGGAAGAAGAGATGGACGCTATCCGCGGCGAGGTCGGCGATGCGCGCTTCGACAGCGGACACTATCAGCGCGCGATGCAGCTCTTCGACGAGATGATCCGCGCTGACGACTTCAGCGAATTTCTGACCCTGCCGGCCTATCAGTATTTGTAGGACTTGTCCATTACTGGTTGCTGAAGTCTCGCACTTAGGAATTTCCGACTCGTTTACCACCGAGTACACCGAGTTAAAGCGACGACACAGAGGGCTGGTATCGTGCTTCAGCAAGGGCACGCTTGGCGAGCTTGCGCTCGTTTGTGGCGCGCCCAACCTGACATCCTGCGGTCGTACGCGTGTCTAGTGGAACGACCTTAGGATCGCCCTCTCTGTGTACTCATGGTTACTCGGTGTACTCGGTGGCAAAAATGTCACGAATGCTAATTTGCGCGGCGACCGCTGACTACCGGCCGGGCCGCGCGGCGAAGGCATACGCGACAAACGACACAGCCACCATCGTCACGACGATCAGCAGACCGCCATCGTAGCTGCCGCTTTGATCGCGCAGGCGACCCACCAGCCAGGGACCCAGCGCGGCGCCCAGCCCAAACATGCCGCCCATCAGCCCGTTGATCAAACCCAAGCCCTGAGACTGGAATACGTCGCTGGCCAGGGCCGTGGATTGACTGCTGCGCGTGCCCTCGCCCAGGGCGAAGAAAAGGGCGTAGAGGACCAGGCCCACGACCGAAGCGGCAGTCGGTAACACAACCAGCATGGCCACCGCCCCGAGCAGCCCGGCGCAGCCAATCGTGAAGGCGGCGGCGCGCCCAAAGCGATCGGAGACCCAGCCCAAAGCGATGAAGCTGCCGCTGGTCAGCAAACCCGCCAAGCCGACGATATTGGCGGCGACCGTCCGCTCCACGCCGGCCGATTCCATATAGGCGATCTGGTGCACGGTCAAGCTGCGCACGGGACCGAGGGCGGTCAGGCCGACTAGCATCAACGCCCAGAAGACCGGATTGCGCAGCAACCCGCGCCACCGTACCGTCGGTCGCTCGCCGCGGCGCCGCAGCTGGTCGGGTGGCTTGCGCAAGCCGATGACCATCAGCGGCAAGAGCAGGCCAAGGCAAACGAGCGCTAGAATCAGATAGGCGCTGCGCCAGCCGAATTCAGCAATCAGCAGGTTGGACAGCGGTACAAAGACCAGCGAGCCCAGCCCGGTGCCGGCGAAAGCGATGCCCAAGGCGCGGCCGCGCTGCGCGGGCGTCGTCCAGCCGGCCACCACAGAAGCGACCGGCCCCAAGCCGGTGATGCCCAGCCCGCAGCCCTCAATGACGCCGTACGCAAACAGCAGATCCTTGAGTGAAGTCGCCCCGCTGCTCAGCCAGAGACCCGCGGCCATCAGCAACACGCCGAGAGCGAAGACCGGGCGCGGCCCGTAGCGGTCGAGCGCGATGCCGGCCAGCGGCGCGGTCAATGCGAAGCAGAGCATGTTCAAGCTGAAGATGGCGGCGGAGGCTTCGTTGCTCCAGCCTTCGGTCAGGACAAATTCGGCGAAGAAGACGGAGAAGGACAGGCGGATGCCGAAGATGATGAATAGCGAGAGCGAGCTGACGACAACAATGCGGGCGGGCGCGTCGGCGCTGGACGACATCAACTAGGAGGCATGCAGTCGGGCAATCGCTTCATCGGGCGCCGAATATTTCAATGGCCGTATACCAAAATTGAGCAACGCTTTGCTGACCCTATCTGGGACAGGTTTCTCTTTATCATTGAGCATGGCAAATGCTTTGTACTTTCCTGCAAGGCGTTCTCTGGTGTCTTCCCAGGCAAATGCTGAGGCAGTTTGACAGAAGCCACAAGTACGACCTTTCAGCGGATCCCGATGGACTGACATCGCTCAACTCGATTCACTGCTTGACTTTGCAAAAATGGTAACACAAGTGAATGACAACGGGAAAGCGCTGACGAATTTCGCGCAGAGGAATTCGTGCCGACTTCAAAACCGTGTGAATTAAAGTTCAGCGTGCGACTGTTTTCGCTCAGCGCGCGCACGGTGGCGTCGTCGAAGCCTTCGCCGTGCTCGCTCCCGATCTCGACCGTGATGCGGACATCGACGCCGGGCAATGACGCCAGCCGCGCGATGATCTCGTCGGCGACTTGGCTGAGGTCACACATGGCGCGCTGCGGATCGACGTGATCTCAAGCGCGCCTGCGACGCTCGCGCCTTTCGACTTGAAAACCCCGCTGTTCAATGTATTGCAGGCAAGTTTGCCAGGGCAGCCATTGACGCGCTGTCGTGACTGACCAGAGCCCGTTTTCAACCAGCCGGAACTTGTCACCGAGGCGGCAGGCTTCGTGCGCTGTTAGGGTGGCGGCGTCGTGCTTGGCTCGTACAGAAAACTCCGCTACTGAGTATCCAGTAGCGGAGATCCTGGCAAAATATGGACGCAAAAACGCGACACGTCATTCGTAGACGCAGGACCAAGCAGGCCTTAGCCGGTGTCGGCAGCGACGAGCGCAACGATGCCAGCTTGATTGATCTGGCCGCAGGTCATGCCCTCGCTGGCATAGGTCTCGATCGAATGAATGGGCCGTTCCGGGGCCGACGTATCGATTAGCACTATGCTGCCCGGAGCGTCGAAGCAGACTTCTGTGCCCGGGTCGAAGCTACTCGCGTCCTGCGCGCAGAATGGCAGCACCAGATGCTGGCCGACCGATAATCCGTTGCTCGGCAGATTATTGTGCTGGCGGAGGACATCCACCGTTGTTTCGTATTGGATCGCCAGGCGATACAGGTTGTCTCCCAGAGAAACGACGTGCAAACATTCGTTATCCGCGCGCCATAGCCGCACGGCAAATCTTATGCCTTGCAGGGCCGGGTGTTTGTCGAGCGTAAGTATGTCAATTTCCGCGCAATTGACATTTGGACTCGGCGACCTCACGACAATGCGATCATTCACCGGGCAGATATAGGGTTCCGGTGTTGCCGGTGGATCTGGCGTATCAGGCGGGTCTGGCGGGTCCGGTGGATCTGGCGGGTCTGGCGTCGGATCGGGCGCTCTCGGGTATTCGTAAGCGCCGATGTCACAGTTGCCGTATTGCGGGCGTTGAGTGTCGGGTTGATCGTCAAGCAAACAGTACATGGGATTGGCGGCGTCGATGGCCGGGCTTCCCCACTGCAACGGATGATGCGGCGGGTTGCCGCTGAGTCCGCCAATCATGGCGTCGGCCATCGCGCTTGTACTCTGCTGCGCGTCGGCGACTAGGACTTGTTGAGCCTGCGCTTCGTCATCTGCTGCTTGGTCAGCCTGCGCTTGCGCCTGGCCGCCAGCGTCTTCGGATAGCGCTGCCTGGCTCGTTGCCGGTTCGGGCGTGCAAGATCCGTCTTGGATAAAGTTGCCCGTGAACTCAATAATGATGTCTGGATTGGGGCCCCGGTCGCAATCTCCGCCGCTTGTGCTTTCGGTGATCAAGGTATTGCGTATCTTGAAGTTGCCCGTCCAGCCGATGATGGCAATGCCGCCACCTTGCTCCGCCGCCGAATTGTAAGCCCAGGTTGTGTGCGTTAGTGTCACGAAAGAGCTAAACGAACTCAGCCCGCCGCCTTCTCTGGCGCTGTTGGTGCTGAAGGTGCTGTTCGTGATGTCAAGCGTGGTTTGGCTGCTTTCTATGGCGCCGCCTTCATCGGCCCCGTTTTCGACAAAGGTGCTCTTGTTGATGGTCGCGATGCCGCCCGCGGTCTTTAATGCGCCGCCGTCTTCGGTCGCCACATTCTTCTTGAAGGTAGCGCCGACAATGTCTAGCGTGTTCAAACCGGTAGAGCTGATGAAGTAGACACCGCCGCCATGGCTCTTTACCGTCATGTTGCCGCTGAACTCGGTGTCGGCAATATCCACATCGCTGTCGATGGAGTAGATGCCACCGCCAATATCGTTGGCTGTGCTGTCTTTTATTGTGCTGTCGCTGATGCTCAAAGCGCCGCTATTGACATAGATCCCGCCGCCCACGGTCGAAGCCAGGCCGTCCGTAATGGTCAGATCATTAATGCTCAATTGACCGCCAACTGCCATGAAAACGCGGTGCTGGTCATCGCCGGAGACAGTGTGGCCGCCGCCCTCAAAGTGAATCGGGCTCGTTATGGACGGCAATGCCCCGCTAAGGGTGACATCCTGCGTTAACAGGATGATGTCGTCACCGGCGTAGGACGAGCCGGCGCTGCCCCCGGCCTCGCAATCGTCATTGCCATCGCTATCGCCGCTCTCGGTTACCTGGGCTTCGCCGTTAGCTGAGCGGATCGCGTTTGCCAGGCTGCAACTGTCGTCCACTGTGATGACACAGGGGAGCGAGACACTCGTCGAAACTGTCGCAATGGCTGTCGCGGCTGGGAAATCCACATCGAGCGTCGAACTCTGGCCGCAGTAATACTCATCTTCGATGACCCAGGTCGCTTCTCTCGCTTCGTCTCCCTCTTTGGTTTGAGTGCCTTGCGCCTCCCAATATGGGAGCCAGTAAGCGGTATCAAAATCTTGATCGCCGCCGCTCAGAGCGCAACTCAGAATATGTTGGCTGTTTTCGACCAGGTTTTCGCAGCTCACCATCAAGGTATCAGGCGGTTCCGGCGAGCACTGGAGCGTAATCGTGGTTTCGACCGTCGGCAGTTCCAAATCGCCGGCCTGCGCCACCACCGTGACAGTTGTGCTTTGGCCGCAGTATTCTTCAGCGATGACCCAGTTCGCTACCGGACGGTCAGTGGTTTGCGCGTATTGATCCTCGAAATCGGGAGTCCATTCAGCGGAAGTGATGACTTGCTCGCCGGCGTCCACCTCACAATGCAGGATGTCGTGGTTGTCGCCGGACATGATCTCACAGCTTGCCGATACAAAGTCTATGTCAACAAAGTATGACAGCGCGCTCCGTTCATCGCCGCGAATGGCTTTAACCCAATAACTGTAGCGTTCGCCAGGCGTCGTGGCGCTGGTATCGGTGTAGCTGGTTTCACTGCTGCCGGTGTTGTCCACTACAGTCGTTAACTCGGTTTCGCCTTGCAAGGGGAGGCGGCGCAAGACTTCATAACCGTCCACTGTTCCGGCAGGCGCCGTCCAGCTTAGGATGACGCCCTCAGCGCTGACGTTCGCCGATAAATCAGTCGGGGCTGCCAAGGGCGGCTCGTCCTGCCCAACGACAGCATTCCGGGGCGCCGCCGTCAGAAGATACAAGCTAGACAGCGCCAAAATCAGCAGCGGCAGACGGTCCGGCCGGAGTCCACGCCCAGCGCGCTTCATGCTAGTGGCGCCAACCGCCACGCCTGACCTGACAGAAAGTGCAGCTACTATTCGGGAAATCATCAACGACATGCGTCTCATGGGAGTCTCCATTCCTTGTGAACTAGCGATTTGCCAGCCCTGAAATACTGGCGTGAGAATCTTCGGGTTGGGAAAATAGACTCAGGCTGGTATGCCGAAGGTCCAGGTAAGACAACTTGCCCAGGCCGGCTTTCTCGGCGGTTTGCCTGACAATATTGCGGATGGTTTGTGTACTGGTAGGAACATTCTTATTGGGCTTGAAGCGAGCGTCTTTGCCGGTGCTGAGCGCGGGGAAAATGTGATTGTAAGGAAAACCGCGACCTGCGAGTACGCGTCTTTGGGTTATAAGCAGCTGCCGGAGGGCATTGAGCGTTTCAGGCGACGGGTCGAGGATAGGCACACTGCAACCTGGGCCGCCCTGGTCGCGGCTGTGCGTAAGCGTCTGCGTATCCCAGTTGAGATCCTCCCATCGGAGCGCGACCAGCTCGACATTGCGGATAGCGGTGTATAGCAGAACGCGAATGACGGCGTAGTTGCGGACCCCCATGTGACTTTCATTATCTTTCCAGACCGCGAGTAGTTGCTGGCATTCGTCGCGAGAAAGGGCGCGCGGTTTGCGCTTGGGAGCGTTGTCTCTGCTTGTGCGTCGGATATTCAAATCGCGGAGTTGGATGTATTGGATTCCGAAGGACGGGTCCAAATAAAACGCCATCCGCAGCAGTCTTTGCATATGTGACTTGCGGCTGATTCGCGTACTGTGGCTGAGGTTGCGACTAAACAGAAAGTTTCTGATGTTGTCACAAGACAAGTCTAAGTAATCGAGACTATTCTTAGTGGCGAATTGCTCCCACTGTTGAAAAGTAGTCTTGTAGACTCTGCGGCTGGATTCCGATGGGAGGTCCTGGAAAAGCAGCGTAGATATTCCTTTGAAGGTCAGTACTCCAGGGTTCGTCAGGGAATAGCCCTTGTCCATTTGCTCTGCCTGAGCCGTCTTAACCATTCAATCCTTCGCCTTGAAACCTATCTGCATGTCAGCCGGCTTTTCCTACTTCTCATGTAAGCGGAGAAACAGCTGATACCACCGGTCGTACTCCTTGAGATCTGGGCCCTTGCTTTGCCCAGGCGCCGCGTCAGCAAATAACATGTCGCTATAAAATTGCAGCGACAATGACGCCAGCTCAACCAGGTCGCGGCACAAGGGCAGATCCTTCCATACCGCTTGCCTGAGCCTGCTCAAAGCGGCACGGCTATATTGATTTTGGGTCAGCGCGACCAGGAAGGGATCGAAACGTTTTCCAGCTGTTCCTTGATTGATTTCGTAATCCGAACAGGGTTCGGTCCAATCGTCCTTTCGGTTGGCAACAGAAAGCAAAACCGCAACAGCTAATAATGCGCCCACCACCGCCGATGTGCGCTGCAATACGCTGAACCGACGCCAGAAGGACTTCTTCGTCCCATATTCTTTGTTCCGCATTACTGTCGGTCTCATATTCTCAGCCTTTGGCGCTCGCTCCATTCGCTACGACAGGCGGGGCCGTCAGCCGCCAGTCGCTCAAGGAAATGCGATCCAGATGCCTCTCTCTTTTATTCGTGCGCTTCCGGCAAAAAGGCGGGCCGCCTAATGCTGGAGTTTGTACAGGGGGAGAGTACAAGGACGCACGTACATACCCTCTTCTGGTTGAGCTTTGAGATGACATCTTTTGTAGGTACCGCGCCCTCATTAGGCGGCCCGCCTCAATTCCGGAAAGCAATTTACCTTCTCCTATTCCGTGACTGTGACGCGCTCGCGCAGGATCCAGCCGACCGTATCGTTGCAGCGCGCTCGGTAGAAATCGAATATGCTCGGCTTCCATACAATGAGGCGCTGCCCCCGGAAGCAGAAGCTGATCTTGGCGGTGAAAGGCGACGGCATAACATGGATGGCGGCATGATCGCCGCTGATTACTGCAGAGCGCGCATCCAGCGACGGCCTGATCGAATGAGCGGCATTGTTGAGCAGCGCAGCAAAGAGCATTGCCAAGGCGAGAAACAGCGCGATGGTTGCTTTGCTGAGAGTCCTTTTCATGGCCTACTTTCTTTCTCGATTCAAGTGAACGTTTTACGATTCTGTCTTCGCCGGTTATTGCCTGATGTTCTCGCTCGCGGCTGCCGTAGCATCTTGCGCTTATCCGTTTAATTTGTTGCTAAAAGAAAGTTTACGAAACAAGTGATACCTGGGTCTAATTTATTGTATCACTCATTTAGACTACGTGTAAGTATATCTAGACCTAATTTAGAATTCGGCCGAGGCGAACAAGCAAATTGGCGCTGCTAGATAGAGAGGGGCGCGACAATTCTTGTGGCAAACAAAGCGCTCATCGCGGTGAGGAGCGCTGTATTCGGCTTGGCGCAGCAGTTATGGTTTCGCTCAGTCTGGCGCGGGCGGCGCGGCTTTAGTCTTCGTGCTCTCCCGGCGCGTGCAGGTGCTTGTCCGTGCGCAGCGAAAGCGTTCTGGATTCGGCGCCTTTTACGATAAGCTCATCGTAGAAGTCGGCTACTTCCTTGGGAGTGTGGTCATTGATGTGGTCGAGGTACCAACGTAGGAACGCGTATGTGGACTCGACCAGGTGATTGACCGAGATATCCATTGGCACGGGGCTCGTTACTCGCGACTCCCAGCGTTCGACCACGATCTTCACCGCTTCCTCTTTCCACATTTCGCGGACTGGATGCGCCTCCGGCAGGCCGACATAAACGCGAAAGCGATCTTGATGTTCCTGAACGAATTTGAACAACGCGACTGTTGCATCGTAGATTGTTTCCTGTTCCCGCAGGAGCTGCGCGAGGTCCAGAATCGTGGTCCGCAAGGCGTCCGTCAGGAGTTCTTCCACGCTACTGTAGTGGCGGTAGAAAGTCATATGGGCGACTTCGGCCCGTTTCCTAACCGCTGTAATGCTGGGAGAAGACTCGAAACCTTGCTCCAGCAAGAGACTAACGATGGCATCGCCCAATTTTTTGCGTGAACGCGCGGCGCGTGGATTCAAGAGAATCTTACCTAGAATACGTAAATGATTAAGACGATTTCATGCACCATTATACATATAATATGAAACAAGTATCATTGGAAGTGGACTGGATTGGAAATTCTTTGTCTAATTTATACCGCGAAGGGCTAAAAGGCGAGCCGTCTCGAGAAGCAGTGGACATGAATTTGCGGCAGCGGCTGATCACGATTTCCTCGCTCGGTGGCGTTTGTCCAGTTCAAAATACGACTCATTTCAGCTGATGCGCACGTGAAGCGAGGGTGATTCAAGTCTAAGCTCCGAGCCAATCTAGACTTGAGGAGACAAGGGCAGCCTGGCTTCAACTGTGGCGCCGCGCCCGATGCCCTCGCTATAGACCGAAATGGCGCCACCGTGCGCCTCAATGATTGTGCGGGCGATATCCAGCCCCAATCCCCTGCCACGACCGCGGGATTGCTGTCGCCGGTAGAATCGCTCAAAGATGTGCGGCAAGTCGGCCGTATCAATTCCCGCGCCATCATCCGTGACCGTGATTTTCACAGTATTGTCCTGTTCCGATGTCGCCGCCACACTCACCTGCCCGCCTTCTGTGTGTTGCAGCGCATTGTGTATGATATTCCCCAGCGCCTGTCGTATCCGCGCCGGGTCAAGTTGCGACGCCGGCAATGGCGGAAGGGGATTTAGGGACAAGCTGATGTGGCGCGCTTGAGCTTGGGCTTGCCAACGTTCGACTTCGCTGATCAATAGTTGGCCAATGACGCATTCTTCCAGCCGTAGTTGCAACTCGCCGGAGTCGGTTTCAGCCAGCCAGCTTAAGTCATTGACCAGATTGCGCAGCATGGTCACTTCCTGGATGATATGTTGCGCCGCCTGGCCGGGCTCTTGCAGATCGTCCGACAAGGCCTTGGCTTCCAGCTGAATGACGGTCAAGGGCGTGTTGAGTTCGTGGGAGACATCATTTATCAGGCGTTGGCGCAGGGATCGCTGCCGCTGCAGAGATGTCGACATCTGATTGAAGGTGGCGCTCATCTGGCCCAATTCATCGTTTGATGTCACCGGCAGCAAGCTCGCGTCGTCGCGCTGGGCTATCGCTCGGGCGGCTTTTGACAGGGCGGTGATCGGCGCGCTGATACGCCTTGACAAGGAAGCCGCAAGCAATAAGGCGATGATCAGAATGATCAAGCCGCTGGCGATAAAACTGAGCAGCAACTCGCGCAGAAAACCACTCGATTCCGTCTCCAGAAAACGCTGGTTGACATCCAAATGCACATAGCCCACAGTCTGCCCGGTCTGCAAATCCTGGATCGCCCGGCGCTGGCCCGAAAGCGCCCCGGTCATATCGCCCGTTTCCAGTTCAGAAAAGTTGTCCCGGATGCTCCGTCCCGCAAGATCCACAATGACAACGCGGATCTTGTCGATGTGAAAGCCTTCGTCGCTTTCGCCCTCGGCTCGGTTCTCATGCCCTTCTTGATGCTCAGTTTGAGCTTCATAAAGGTATCCCGAAGCCGATAGCGCCGTATCGATCGCGCTCCAGCCCTTGGCCGCGGTGTAGGCTCGGCTCAATTGCCGCGCCAGGTTGATCGCTTCCGCGCGACCCAGTCCACTCACGAAGGCATCGAATTGGCGCTGGATGGTGTAATAGCTCGCCGCCAGATTCCAGGCGACCGTCAGGCCAACAATGATGATCAACACAGCTGTGATGCGCCAGCGCAGCGACATTATTCTTCCTCCACGACAAAGCGATAGCCCGCGCCGTAAACAGTTTGAATCGGCTCTTGCCCCGCGCTTTCCAGCTGCTTGCGCAAGCGCAGGATGTGATTGTCTATCGCTCGGTCAAAGCCTTCAAATTCGTTCTCCAAAGCCAGGCTGATGAGCTGGTCTCTTGAGAGCACCTGATTCGGATGACGCATGAACGTAGCCAGCAGGGCAAATTGCGTACGGCTCAAGGAGAGTGGTCGCTCGTTTATCGTCACGCTCTGGGTTGTGGTATTGAGGCTGATGTGGCCGCAAGTCAGGACTTGTTGCACTTCGCTATGCACCCGGCGCAGCACCGCTTTGGCGCGGGCGACGACTTCATCGGGATTGAAAGGCTTAACGATATAGTCGTCCGCGCCGCTGTCCAGTCCTTTGATGCGATCAGAGTGCGCCTCTTTCGCTGTCAGCATGATGATGGGGATGTCGGATTCCTGCCGCAGCGTTTTGCAGACCTCGATGCCGCCCAGGCGCGGCAGCATCAAGTCCAGGATGATCAGTTCGGGCGCCAGGCTGCGGGCAGCCGCCAGCCCCGTTTGCCCATCGTACGCGACCTCCGCGCTGAAACCGGCTCGCTCAAAATAGACTTTTATCCAGGTGGCGATACGTCTGTCGTCTTCAATAATCAGAACAGTTTGGCTCATTTTGTCTTCTCACAAAAACATGCTCAGGCGCATCGCAGCAATTGTACAACGCGCCTGAGGCTTAGCGTTAACTGGGGACTCCCCCAATGCTGGAGGAGTCCTTGGCTTGCGCCGGCGATCTGGCTCAACCGCCGCCGCCTTCACTGCCGCCGCTGTGCTCGCCGCTACCTTCGCCACGGGAGCGTCCGCCGTGCTCGCCGCTGCCTTCGTCGCCCGCGCCTTCGCCACCCGCGCCTTCACCGCCAGCCTCGCCTTGGCCGAACTCCGCGTGCGGCGCCCAGGAGTCAAAGGGCTGATCGGTCGCGGGCAGGGTCACGGACAGCAGGTAGCCGGCCGGCACGTCCGTCGGGGTCGTCGGCCCCAGTTCCACGCCGTTGGACAAGTGGATCTCCACCCGCACCCGCGTCAGCGTCGCCTTGCTCATATTTGCGACCTTGCCGACGAAGCGATTGTTGGCCTCATCATAGCGCATGACCAAGCGCGCGCCATTGCTGGTCACATCGTAGATCTGGTTCAGCGCCAGGGCGTTCGCGCCACTGCCTTCAGCCGCATCGCCGCCGCTGCCCTCAACGCCTTCGCCGCCACGTCCGCCGTGCTCGCCGGCGCCTTCGCCCGAACCTTCACCCGAGCCTTCACCGGAACCTTCGTTGTTCACCGGTCCAGGCCCGCCGCAGTCGAAGACTTCGGGGTGAATCTCCCAGGCATCGAAGGCGACGCCGGCCGCCAGCGGTTCGTCAGCGACCAGCAACTCGACAGGCACCTGCGCGCCGGGGGCCAAATCGCCTACCGGCTGCGGGCCCAGTTCCACGACTGTCTGCGTGCCTTGCTTCAGATTTAGTTCAATCTGAACGAAGCACAGGGTCGTGTCGCCGGGGTTTTCAACGAAGCCAGTGAATGCGCCGCGCTCTGCATCGTAGGACATGGACGTTCTCACGCCATTGACCACGCCGTCCCAGCTTTCATCCAGCGCCAGGATGGGGCTGGAAGGATCGCCGCTTTCGCCTGCGCCTTCGCTGCCGCTGCTGCCTTCAACGCCTTCGCCGCCACGTCCGCCGTGCTCGCCGGCGCCTTCACCGCCAGCGCCTTCGCTCATGCCAACCTCGGCATGGGGCGTCCAGGAATCAAAGGGCTGCGCGCCGGCATCCAATACGATGTCCAGGACCTCGCCGGCCCCCAGATCGGTCGGGGTCGTTGGCCCCAGCTCCACGCCGTTCGACAAGTGGATCTCCACCCGCACCCGCGTCAGGGCGGCGTTGGTGGTGTTCTCAACCGTGCCGATGAATTGATTGGCCGCGGCATCGTAGCTCAGGATCAGACGCGCGCCGTTGCGGGTGACATCGTAGGTTTCGTCCAGCGCCAGGGCCTTGGCGCCAGCGCGTTCCGCCGCGTCCCCGCCACTGCCGCTTTCCGATCCTTCACTGCTGCTTCCGCCGTGCTCGCCAGCGCCTTCGCCGCCGCCTTCGCGACCACCCTCACTGGATTCGGTCTGGTGTTCGCCCCCTCCTTCGGACGATCTGGACTCCTGACCCAGTACTAATCCGAACATGCTGAATGCGCTGAACATAGCGATGATGGCGATCAACGTGATGCTCGCGCTCCAAAACTTACTCCGCTTCATGTCTCTACCCGTCCTTTCTTGGACCTTGGATGTTTTGAGGGTCATTCCTCAATCGTCCATAGAATATTGAGGAAATGTCGCAGCAATATCTCAGCGCGAGATTTGGTCCGCAGACGAGTTGATTCCAGCAGAGCAGTTGACCAGTCCGCCTGACGGCCGCGCTGCAACACGTTCACAGAATCCCTGGAGCTTGCTGGGTTGGCCACACCGTTGCGCTGGTCTCGTACGCGATGAAGCGAGGGATGACACCTATGGATTGCTTGATGCGAGTAAGTCGGCGGCGGTCTTGCTTTGTACGATATTGGCTTGATCGAGAATGGCGGACCGAAATGCAACGTGCCACAGTTGGGATATGTCGTTCCATCCGGCAGCCGCGACCGCCTCTGACACGCCAATCGCCCGCTGGCATTTGAGGTTAGCCCATTCCTGTACAGAGCAATCGCATCAATTTATATTAACCACAGAGACCACAGAGGGCACAGAGATTTGGGGGATCTGACGACTATACGAAGCACTTGATGGATTGGTATATGGCAAGTATCACCGAAACAACATCGAAAATCTCTCGTGGATTATGAATTGGGCTTTCATTATTGTTATTCTCTGTGCTCTCTGTGGTCTCTGTGTTTGATTTTCCCGTCGAATCTGCGCCATTTCACTGACTATCGCTTTGATGCGATTGCCCTGATTCCTGTAAATGTGATTTCACATCAAGCCTGTGTTATAGTCTTGGTTGCTTCGATCAACTATCTAGAACTGGAGATAAACACATGAGAAGCAGACCATTTATTGTGCTTTTGCTTGCGGTTTTGCTGCTGGGTTTGGTTGGGCCAACGGCTCTCGCCCAGGATACCGAAACCCTGATTGTCTCTATCTGGGGCTTTAACCTGGATGTTCTCGAAGAGAATGTCTTTGCGCCCTTTGAAGAAATGTACAACGTCGACATCGTGCTGGATACCGGCAACAATTCGGATCGCTTGGCGCGTCTGCAAGCCGAGGGCGAAAGCACCGATATTGACGTGGTGCATTTTGCCACCCAGTTCACGCATATTGCCAGCCAAGAAGACTTGCTCCAGCCCTACGACCCCGACAGTCTCGAAAACCTGGACGAATTGTACGATTGGGCGCAGGACCCGCTGGGCAACCAGGCAGGGGTCGGCTACACAGTTAATAGCCTCAGTTTGATTTACCGCTCCGACCTGGTTGAAGCGGAAGTCACCTCCTGGGCCGACCTGCTGCGTGACGATGTGGCCGGCTTTGTCAGTATTCCGGAGATGTCCACCACCTTTGGCCCAGCCGCGCTCATCATGATAGACCGCGCGCTGGCGATGCAAGACATGGAAGAGGGTGAGGAGCCGGAAGCCATCAATTACGATGCGGATTTGGCTTGGGAAGCCTTGCCGCAACTGGCCGACAATCTGGTGACAACCTACATTCGCAGTTCAGAACTGACCACTCTGGTACAGGAAGAAGAAGTGTGGCTTGCGCCCTATGCCAGTTTTGCCATTGGCAACTTGATTAATACCGGCCATGACCTAACCACGGTCGTTCCTGCGGAAGGCGTTGTTGGCCAGACGAATATGATCAGCATTACGGCAGCCACCGATCAAGTGGATCTGGCGCATGCCTATATCGACTGGTTCATTTCGCACGATGTCCAGGAAGCCGAAGCGCTTGACCTGATTGATTCGCCCGTCAACGCCACTGTCGAGCTGCCGGAAGACACTTGCGCGCTGCTCACCTGCGGCGAGATGCTTGATACCATGATTGTGCTGGATCAGGCTGAAGTGACGGATCGCCTGGAAGACTGGTTGGAGCGTTGGAACGAAGTCATGGTGCGCTAGCACGACAATTCAGCGCTTGGACAATATTGTGCTAGGGGGCCTTCGCGCCCCCTAAATTTTGTCATGATACGACGGCCCAATCAGACTCGTACTATCATCTTGCTGGTCTCTCCAGCATTTATATTTGTGCTGGTGTTTTTCGTCTTGCCTCTCGTTTTCCTGCTCTCACAGAGCGTCCTGCCGGAAGACGGCGGTTTTACGCTTACGGGCTATGTCGACTTCTTCCAGAGTCGTGTGTCGCGGATCGTCTATCTGCGCACACTCAAGCTTGGTCTCATCGTCACGGGCCTTTGCGTCGTGATGAGCTACCCGGCCGCGTTTGTGCTGGCGCGGATGCCCGCCCGCCGCCGTTCATTCTTGATGTCGCTGGTGATTCTCCCCTTGATGACCAACGCAGTCGCGCGCACATTCGCCTGGCTGATTATCCTGGGGCGGCGCGGCATGGTTAACCAGACGCTCTTGTCTTTGGAATTGGTCGAGAGCCCCGTGCGCTTCATCTTCACCGAAACCGCTATTGTGCTGGGTCTGACACAATTGTTTCTGCCGCTGATGGTTTTGCCCTTGGTGAGCGCCTTGGAAAATATCCCGGATGATGTGTTGGAAGCGGCGCGCAGTCTCGGCGCCAACCGGCTCACTACATTCCTGCGAATCGTCGTGCCATTGTCATCTGATGGCCTCGTGCTGGGCGCGACGCTGGTATTCACCGGCTCAGTAACTGCCTTTGTGACCCCGGCCATTCTGGGCGGCTCGCGTTTATTGCTGTTGTCGACGCTGTTGCGGCAGAAGGCGGTGATCCTCTTTGATCAACAGGCGGCAGCCGTGGTCGCGGTTGTAATGATCGCGACGACCCTGGCGGTTAATCTGCTGCTGCGCGCCGTGCGCGTGCAACAGAGCTAGGAGCGAGCCGCATGGTTTCGCGCTGGATGTATATCAGTCTGGTCATACTCTATAGCTTTTTACTCGGCCCGTTCATTATCATTTTCATGGCGAGCTTCGGCGCAAATGCCAACTTGGCGTTTCCGCCGCAGGGTTTCACGCTGGATTGGTTTGCCAATGTATTTGAGACTTCCCAATTTGTTGATAGCTTTTGGATCAGCCTGCAACTCGCGCTCTTATCCACCATCGTCTCGCTGGTCATGGGCATGCCTGTCGCTTATGCGCTTACGCGTTTTCAATTTGCCGGGTCTGGCATGGTCGAAACCGTCTTTTCGGCGCCGATACTGGTTCCGGGTCTGGTTATCGGCTTTGCCATGCTGAACTTCTTTGTCCTGCTGGGCGATATGCAAGTCATGACAGGCTTGTTCATCGGCCATACCGCGATACTGTTTCCTTACAGCGTGCGCGTCATTTCCGCCAGCCTGCGCAACCTTGACCCCTATGTAGAAGATGCCGCTGTCAGCTTGGGCGCCAACCGCCTGCGCGGATTTGTGCTGGTCGTGCTGCCCAATATGCAGGCCGGGATTGCAGCCGCCTTTGTGTTGGGTTTCATCACATCGTTTAACAATGTCCCGGTTTCCCTTTTTCTGAGCGGACCCGGCGTGACCACGCTGCCAGTTTCCATGCTCAGTTACCTCGAATACTATTTTGATCCGACCATTGCCGCCCTTTCAACGCTGCTCGTCATATTTACCGTTGTGCTGGTACAGTCAGCGGAACGATTACTCGGCCTGTCACAGTTTGTGTAGCTTATGCCTCATTTAGAAATTCGCGATTTGACCGTTTCCTACGAAAAGAACCAGCCAACGCTGGAGCAGTTCAGCCTGGACGTTGAACAAGGGGAATTGCTGTCCTTGCTGGGGCCAAGCGGTTGCGGCAAAACGACAACCCTGCGCAGCGTAGCGGGTTTTATTCAGCCGGATGCCGGTCGGATTGTTATCAATGGCCGGGATTATACCGACCTGCCCCCCAACAAGCGCGATATCGGTCTGGTATTCCAGAGCTATGCGCTGTTTCCCCATCTGACGGTCTTTTACAATGTCGCCTTTGGCCTTCGGATGCGGCGCATTCCCAAGGACGAGGTACGCGCGCGCGTCACAAAAGCTATGCAAATGGTGGGATTGGAAGCCTATGCAAACCGCCGTCCGGCGCAGCTCTCGGGCGGCCAACAGCAGCGCGTCGCCCTGGCACGCGCCACCGTCATTGAACCGCAAGTGCTGCTCTTGGACGAACCGTTGAGCAATCTGGATGCGCGGCTGCGCGTGGATATGCGCCAGGAGATTCGGCGCTTGCAGCAGCAGCTCGGCATCACAACCCTGTATGTGACCCACGATCAGGTTGAAGCGATGAGTATCTCTGACCGCGTGGTGGTCATGAATCAAGGCGCCATTGAGCAGATCGGCACGCCGGAGAGCATCTTCGCGGCGCCCGAGACTGCATTCGTAGCTGATTTCATGGGTTTCGACAATCGTTTCAGCGCGGTCGTCGAATCGGTATACGATAGCAAGTTCAGGGTCTTTTGGGGCGGCGCTCCCATCGAATTGCGTTGGAATTCAAAGTTTGGGTCACCCCAAAGCGGCGCCCGGGCTGAGATCTTTTTCCGCGCTGATGATGCCAGTCTGGTAGCGGAAACGGAAGCGAGAGGTCTCGCTGGGCAAGTCATCCTGCATACCTTCCATGGCAATGAGCTGCGCTACCTTGTAGAAACCGAGGTCGGCGAATTCAGCATCATGCAAGACAGCGCCGGCGAACGCTTCGAAAGCGGCGCGGCGGTGACAGTGCAACCGCACACTCAGAAATGGATCGCCATCTTTGAAGACGCCAGAAAAACAAAGGGCAAATCGCATGACTGACTCAAAAAACGCCGAAGCCCAAAAGCATATTCGCTGTCTGCCGGGAGATGTCGCGCGCAGCGTGCTTCTGCCGGGCGATCCAGCGCGCGCCCGGCGTATTGCCGAGCAGCTTGATGACGCCCGCTTGATTGCCGACAACCGGGAATATGTGGTCTTCACCGGGAAAACGAAGGGCGTCGCTGTCAGCGTGTGTTCGACCGGGATAGGCGGTTCATCGGCGGCCATCGCTCTGGAGGAATTGCGCAATGTCGGCGCGGAAGTATTTATTCGCGTCGGCTCGGCCGGTGGACGGCGCAAAGATATACCGATCGGCTCGCTGGTAGTGGTGACGGCTGCTTATCGCGGCGATGGCGTATCGGACGAGTATTTGCCGCTGGGCTTTCCGGCTGTAGCAGACCTTGATGTGAATAACGCCCTGATCCAGGCGGCAAGCGAACTAGGCTATAAGGCCTTCACGGGTATCGGGACCACGCGCAGCGCCTTTTACGCGCGCCATCCGGAACTCAACGAACAATTGCGGCGGGCCGGCGTAGTCGCGGCGGAAATGGAAGCGTTCACGCTGTTTATTGTCGGCACGTTGCGGGGGGCGAAAGTTGGCTGCGTGGTCGCCACCGATTCCAATATCTACCTGGAAGAGCAACCCTCGCTGGCGGAAAAAGAGGCGCTTTACATGCAGGGCGAACTGTTGACCATCCGTACCGCGCTACGAGCGGTGCAACTGTTGGAAGGACCATCCTGATGGAATTAGACGCGCTGCTGGTTAATGCACGGATAGCCGATGTCTTCCGTTACCGGCTCTTTGAGGGCTGGATCGGCATTCGCGACGGACGCTTCATCACGGTTGAAGCGGGGAGCGCGCCGGGTGGCATCCGCGCTGCGGAAACCATCGACCTGGCCGGGCGCATCGTCATGCCCGGCTTGATAGATTCGCATTTGCACATTGAGTCCAGCTTGCTGACGCCGCGCCGCTTTGCCGAAGCCGTCTTGCCCTGGGGCACGACGACTATCCTCAGCGACCCGCATGAAGTCGGCAATGTCGCCGGCGAGCACGGTGTGAAATGGATGATCGCCGCGTCACAGGATTTCCCGCTCAGGATTTATCATTCCATTCCCAGCTGCGTTCCCGCCACCTCACCGGACATCGAATGGACGCACGAGGTCTTTGATGCCGCTGCGATTCGGCGCTTGGCAAGGCAACCGTCGGTCATCGCCTTGGGCGAGGTCATGGATTATCGCGGTTTGCTGGGGCCAAATGAGCGCTTGCGGGCGATTGTGCGCGCAGCCAAAGAAAGCAATTTGCTGATCGAAGGGCATATCCCCACGCTGGCCGGCATTGAACTCTCGCAATACCTGGCGCATGGGATTAGCTCCGACCACACGCTTACTTTCCCGGCCAAGATTCAGGAGCAGATTTCAAAAGGTCTGGCGGTCATGCTGCAAACCAAGTCGCTGACCCCCGAGAATGTGGCGGCAGTTGCACAATTGCCGGATCGTTCGCGGATCATCCTCATCACCGATGACATTGAACCCTCGCTGCTCACAGATGGGCAGGGGCATTTATCCCGCATAGTGGCGCTGGCCATCGAATGTGGCATGCCGCCGCTGGAAGCGATTGCAGCCGCGACCATTCGTCCGGCGCGCTATCTAGGTTTACGCGACCAGGGCGCGATTGCCCCCGGGTTTCTGGCTGATTTCCTGGTTATGGACGACATCGCGGCCTTCCCTCCGGCGCAAGTCTTTGTCAGCGGTCAAGCTGTGGCGCAAGCGGGCGCGATGACCACGTCCATCACGCGCGAAAATCCAGCGCAGCCGGATTATCCGGGCATTCCGGGTTCCTTCGTCGCTGCTGATTTCAAGCTGGATTACTATGGTGGGGGCGGCAGCGTACAGGCGCAGGTCGTTGCGCTGCAAAATAAGTACTCGACCCTGACTAAATTGGAGCAGAGGGCTTTGCGTTTGCGCGATGGGCACGCCCAATTTGAGGCGAATGATGGATTGGCGCTGGCAGCTGTGATTGCGCGGGATGAGTCATCGCGGACGGTAGGTCTCATCGCCAATACCGGACTGACACAGGGCGCATGGGCCAGCAGCGTCGCGCATGATTGCCACAACTTGCTTGTGATTGGACGCGACCCGGAAGCGATGGCAATGGCGGCCAATGCGGTTCATGCGATGGGCGGCGGCGTCGCCGTTGCCACGCGCGCAGGCATTGAAGCCAGCTTGCGGCTGCCGTACTTCGGCTTGCTGAGTGACGAGCCGGTCGCGGCGGTCGCAGCTGGGCTGGAGGCTGTGGAAGACGCCATGCGCCGACTCGGAGCGCATCAAACACGTCCCTTCCTGACATTTTCAATTATGAGTTTGAGCGTAAGCCCCTACGCGAAATTCACCGATAAAGGAATTGTTGATACCGAATCACGCCAATTGATTCAACCCTTTTATCCGGCAGACGAGTCGGAAGTGTAAGTTAAGGCTGGTTCCGCAACTCATTTTGTCGCCAGCGAGTTGGGCACGCCGTGTTGGCAGCGCGCTGCTGAGCACAGGGTACCGCTGTTTGCGGCACGGAATCCGACGTGTTATATTCGCCGAGAAACAAAATATCAGAAGAGATTCTTAGAAGAAAGGTAATTGAGCAATGTCGAAAACACTTCTCTATTGTTCGCTATTCGTTGTTTTGATACTGCTGGCTGTTGGTGGCGTCGCCGCCCAAGATGGATTTGTCCTCCATGTCTTCGGGCCGACCTCGCTTGATAATCTCGGCTCCATGGCGCCCGATGATGTACAAGCGCAAGTGGAGCAAGAGGTCATAGACGGATTCCTGGCCGAAAACCCGGATGTATCTGAGGTCGTATGGGATGCGCAGGGTCCCATCGACGGTGGCGTGACGCGACTGCTGACCGCGCACCTCGCCGGCGAGCGGATGGATGTCATTGGCTGCGCCGCCAATCCCACTAACGGCGCCTATGTACGCCGCGGCGTTCTACGTGACATCACCGAAGACATTGCGGATTGGGTCGACCGTTTCGAACCCGCCTCGCTAGACGCCTATACCATCGGCGGCCGCGTATACGGGATCCCGGTATCGCCTGTGTCCACCTCCTCCTTCTTCTACAATGTCGATGTATTTAATGAACTCGGCGTGGAAGAGCCGGATAGCTACGACGACTTCATTGCGGCGGCGGCGGTGCTGGATGCGGCCGGTTATGTACCGGTCCTGCACCAAGGCAAGAACGTTTGGATGTGGCCGATGTGGTACTTCGAAACGGCATCGCAGACGATGGGGGATTCCATCGCCAAGACCGTGCAAAATCTACGTGGCGAGGCCAAATTCACTGATGCCCCTGATGTCGAGGCTCTGGCGCGGATTGGCCAATTCGTCGACGACGGTATCCTTGACCGGGACTCGCTTTCGGTCGACTGGGATGGCATGCGCAGCGCCTTCGCCAGCCAGCAGTCGGCAGTATATTACGGCGGCACCTGGGAATTGCCCTGGATCGAGGCGAATGTCGTCGATTTTGAATGGGGCGTTTTCGAATTCCCGCAGCTCGCCGATGTACCCGGAGCGCGTGGACACGGTGGCGGGCCTGACTCGGGCTATTGCATCTACAGCGGCGTCAGCGAGGACGCATTGCCGCACGCCGTCGCCTTCCTCGAATATCTCTCGAGACCCGATATCGCCGACAAGCACCTTGGCATCATGGAACCGCTCGCGACCTCTATCAAAGGTGTGACGGTGGTCGAATCGGCTATCGCCGATGACTTGCGTTCCAACCACTTCCCGAATACTGCGCGCTTCCTCGACTGGATCTGGCCGACTGAAATCAACGACGCGTTCCAGAGCGCCATCCAGGGTATTGTCGGCGGAACGATTTCCGCCGAAGAAGGCATGGCGCAAATTCAAGACGTCTTCGACGATCTTGTCTTCGACGGTTACTCATATGATGACTGAATGAGTCGAGCGTCGTCCGATAAAATTTAGATAGTGGTGGATCTATCCCAATTTGCGGGACGGATTCACCTACTATAGTCAACACTTACCCCGCAAGAGAGGACAATTATTCATGCCAAAAGAGCAGAAGTTTGAGATAGGCTTGTAGTGGTCCTAAATTATTGGACACAAAATCTCAGGAAATTTGAGAGAGTTGCGCTGTAGCCACTCAGCCTCAAATTCTGCCGGCGTTAGGTAGTCCAATGCGCTATGCGGACGGCGCTGGTTGTAGACTGCCTCGATGAAGAAACCCAGTTGCTCCCGCGCTTCAGCCATGTTTTGGTAGTCACTGAGATATACTTCCTCCTCCTTGATGGTGCGGATCAGCCGCTCAGCATAGCCGTTTTCGCTTGGCTTGCCGGTGGCTGCCATGCTGATCCGTGTTCCGCACTCACGCAGCAGCTTAACGTAGGCCTTAGCGGCGTACTGTGTGCCTTGGTCGGAGTGGTGGAACTCCGACGCCGGGTGATGCTCAAGCGCCTTTCGCAGTGCCGCCAGCGTCAGATTTTGCCCCGCTGTCCAGCTAACATGCCAGCCGCGAACCGACCGCGTGAACACATCCATGATGACTGCCAGATAGACGAATTCCGAGCGCACGCGCACGTAAGTGATATCGGCGACCCACACCTGGTTCGGACGCTCCGACTGTATTCCTTTGATCAGATTCCGGTAGCGTCGGTAGCTGTGTCGGCTGTCGGTGCCCCATCCCCGACCACGCTTTGGCTTGATAGCCAAGTCCATCTCTCGCATCAGCCGACGTACCGAATGACGACCCACGCGCGCGCCGCTTGGCGACCGCTGCAGGGCCACTGCTACACGCCGGCTGCCATAGGTAGGATGCCGCCCGGCGATATCCACGATCGCCTCGCGCAAGCTCTGCTGGTCGCGCCGACTGGCGTTGTGATAGTAGCTGCTGCGCGGTAATCCGAGCACGGCGCAACTCGTCGACACCGGGTAAGTCTGGCTGAGCGAATGCACTAGTTCTCGCTTTCGGGCGGTAGAGATTTCACATAGTGAGAGGCTTTTTTTGCAATTTCCAGTTGCATCGTCAGCTTCCCCACTAAGCGCTCCAACTCCGCGACCTTGTCTGCCCGGCGCTTTAGCTCTGCGCCCTGACCAAAGGCGAAAGATTGCTTCCCGCCTTCCAAAAACTGGTCCTTCCAGCGATACAGCAGACTGCTCTTGATCTGGTAGTCGCGACTGGCCTGCGCCACCGATTTCTCGCCACGAAGGATTTCCAGCACGATCCTAACTTTCGCCTCCGCTGTGTACTTACGATATTTCCCCACGTGTCTGTCTCCGTCACTGTTCATCTAGTATAGTCTCTTTACTAGGTGTCCAGTTTTTCGGGACCACTACAGCTATCACCTAAATACATGGGATTTCGAAGGCCGCCCTGAAGAAGGATTTCCCTTTCTCGCTGAAGTTGGATTTGTATGGTACGAAGCGCTGATTTTCAATAGCCTCAGCGATTATTTCGCCCGCCGCTTCATGACGCTCGAGGACTCGGGACCGCCCGAGATGATGACGGATACCGCTTTCTTGCGCCGTATGCATCTTTTTAACAAGGCGCAGGAAGATTATGGGCTAAAGCTGTCTTCGCTCTATGCCAATTGCGAATACACCAATGCCGAGTTATGGCCCTACGAACGCGATTGCGTCATGGCGGTGACGCGTTTCCTGCAAAGTTTCGGCTCCAAGATTCTGGTCTGTGGCGGCGGCCCTCCAGTGGCGGCAAAGCCCCAGACGGACGACGATTTCCGGAATTTCGCCAACGCGCTGGAGGAACTTGGCGCATTCAGCAACAAGCTAGGCATCCGCACCGTTTACCATCCGCACTTGGACTGCTTCATCGAAACGCGCGAGCAGCTGGATCGTTTCATGGCGATTGTGGATACGGATCTGGTCGGCCTCTGCATCGATCCCGCTCACCTGGTAATCAAAGATACCGATCCCGTGGACGTCATGCGCGCCTATATGGAGCACATCGATTACATTCATTTCAAAGACGCAAAGGACTTTGAAGGGCTAGAGGGCTATGCGCGCTATCTATCCTTCTGCGAGCTGGGCGCGGGCGTGGTAGATTTCCCCGCCATGGTCGAGATTATGTTGGAGAACGACTTTGACGGATTGGCGCTGATAGAACTGGACGCGTCGCACAAAACGGCCGAGCAGAGCTGCCTCGAGAGCATCGACTATGTTGTAAAGGACCTGGGACTAAAACTGAACATCGCCCAGTAGAATAAACTTCTCGGCGCATCGAGCGCTGTTTGCCATTTGCACGCCGTCTTTGTAGCTAGCGGCGCGCGAATTATGGGAATAGAAAACCATTAATACGCCTGCAAATCGAACGAATCGGGACCCGTCCTCCGCGGCCATCGCAAAGCGGAAAAGGTACCCGCGCGTATACCGACACCTCTCCGCCTATATGATGATGACGCCGGCCATCATCCTCCTGATCATCTTCGTCCTCATCCCGATATTGTACGGGTTTTACCTGAGCTTTCACCGCTGGGACGGCTTCAATACGCCTGTCTTCATCGGTATGAGAAACTACGTCAGACTAATCGAGCGCGACGATGTATTCTTGAAGGCGGTGACGAACACGATCATCTTCGCCGCGTCCGTTGTGCTGATTAAGAATGTCTTGGGTCTATTCCTGGCGCTGCTCGTCAATCAGAAGATAAGGGGCGTGATCTTCTTTCGCACCGCCCTATTTCTGCCGGTCACACTGTCATTTGTCGTCATCGGCTTGCTCTGGTCATGGATATACAATCCCACTTTCGGACTGCTAAACGCAGGGCTGGAACTGATAGGGTTGGACAGCCTGATTCGCGCCTGGCTAAGCGATCAGGCGACCGCGCTCGGCGCCATCATCACAGTCGACATCTGGAAGTGGACCGGCTTCCACATGGTCCTTTTCCTGGCGGGGCTACAATCCATTCCCAAAGATCTATACGAAGTGGCGATCATTGATGGCGCCGGCGCTTGGACGCGGCTTACGCGCATCACGCTGCCCTTGCTCGCCCCGGTCACCTTTATCAGCGTCCTCTTGTCGCTGAACGGCGCCTTCGTAAGGAATTTCGAATTGGTCTACGTCATGACCGACGGCGGCCCCAATCACACTACCGAAGTCGTACTGACCCATCTGGTTACCCAGGCCTTTCGCTTTGGCAAGCTGGGCTACGCCTCCGCGATGGGGTTCGCCCTCTTTGTCGTCGTGGCGGTCATCGCCTTCACATACATTCGCATTGGCCGCAGCGGCGCTTACAACTTCTGAGCCGGGGAGACAAAATGGCAACCGCCGCCAGAAAATCGAATCCCGAACTATTTGGCGATGTGCTGTCTCGGCAACTCAGCGAGCGTCTCAAGCTTGTCCTCGTTTACGCTATCCTTATAGTCGCCACAGTGCAGACCATTTATCCGCTGTTCTGGATGGTTTTCGGCTCCCTTAAGACTGACGCGGATCTATTCAACAATGTCTGGGGACCGCCCCGTCTGGTTGTCTGGCAGAACTACATCGATGCCTGGCGCATCGCCGATTTGGGCGCGCGTATTGGCAACAGCATCATTATCACGATTCTAAGTCTGGCATTGCTGTTGATCGTGTCATCGATCGCGGCGTACGCGTTAGCGCGCTTGCAGTTCCCCGGGCGGCAGGCGATCTTTCTCATGATCCTGGCCACGATGATGATCCCGCCCGAGGTCACCGTCATACCACTCTTCATCGTGGTCAGAACGCTGGGCATACTCAACAGCCGTTTCGGGCTCGTATTCGTATACGCCGGTACCTCCATGGCTTTCAGCATCTTCCTGCTGCGCGGGTTCTTCATGTCGATTCCGCCCGAATTGGAAGATGCCGCTTTGGTTGACGGCGCCAATCGATTGCAGGTTTTTTGGTATGTCGTCCTGCCCTTGGCGCGACCCGGGCTGGCGACAGTCGCCATCTTTCAAGGCATGTTCTTTTGGAATGAATTCTTTCTGGCTTTTATATTCATTCGCCAGGCCGAGCTGCAGACGATTCCCCTGGGCCTTGTAAACTTTTTCTATCGTTATTCGGCCGATTGGACACTGTATTTCGCGGCGCTTAGCATGGTAACCATACCGGTCATCATCCTTTACGTCGCCATGCAGCGCTGGTTCATCGAAGGCTTGACTGCCGGCGCTGTCAAGAGCTGAGGCATACCAAACCAGAGAACAGGAGGCGTGAATTGGACAGACTAAATGTAGGTCTCATTGGCTGCGGCCAGATTGCCCAGATTATGCATCTGCCATATCTAAAGGAATTGCCGCAATTTACCATCGGCGCCGTCTGCGATATCTCAGCCAAAGTCGTGGACACCGTTGGCGAGTGGTATGGCGTTAGCAACCGCTATGTTGATTCCGCCGAATTGCTCGCCCAGAGCGATATCGATATTGTCGCCATTCTGACGATGGATCATGGCGATATCGCCGAAGCTGCCGCCGAGGCCGGCAAGCACATCTTCGTCGAGAAGCCCTTCTGCTTCGACCCGGCGGAGGGCTATCGCGTATTGAAGGCAGTCAAGCGCAACGGCGTCAAGCTCATGGTTGGCTACATGAAACGTTACGATCCCGGTTACGAATACGGCATGGCGCGCATGCGGGCGATGGAAGATGTGCGGCTCATCCGCGTCCACGATTTCGCCGGCGATTTCAGCGTGCATGAACCGCTTTATACGCTGGTCACCGGCGATGACATTCCCCAGGAAGTCCTTGACGCCGGCGCCGAGCAGATCGCGGCCAAGTCGAAAGCCGCCCTGGGGCCAAGCCACGCGCATTTCTCCGATCTATACAATATGCTGCTGATGCTATCCAGCCATGACCTGGCGATCCTGCGCGGCGCGTTTGGCGCGGCCGAAGGAGTGTTATTCAGCGATGCCGTCTCGCCGACAGAGATACTGTCTGTGCTTGACTTCGGCCCGCATCGACGCTGCGTCTTTGAAGCGGGCGTCTGGCCCGATTATCTCTGGTGGGACGAGCAGCTAACGGCCTACGGCAAAAGCGAGACCGTTAGCATCGCCTTCCCCAATCCCTACGTCAAATATGCCCCGACAACGGTGACCATTCAGGCCAACGAAGACGGCTCGCCGGTGAGCAAAGTTGTGCCTGCTTCGAATGAAGAAGCGTTTCGACTGGAGTGGCTGCACTTCTACGACTGCATTCGCGAGGATCGAAATGTCCGCACCACGGGCGCTGACGCCACTGCCGATGTCGAGCTGGCAGTGGAAATGATCCGCGCCATACGGATCTGATGACCCAGGAAGTCGCCATAATGGGCGGGCTGTTTAACGCCTTCCTCTGGGGATCGTGGGCGGTCGTTCTCAAACGGTTGGATGGCTACCCGCTGGATGCTTTCTTCCTCGGACTCTACATCAGTTCCTTCGTTTTTGTTTGGCTCCTCGCGCTAGCTGTGCTTGGGCAAGACCTGTTCCGCGAGATCGCGGAGGCCTGGCGCGAGCGAGCGGCAGGCATCATCGTCGCGCTAATCGCCGGCGGGACATTTGTAATTGGCGTAAGGATTACCTTGACGGTATTCACCTCAGTCGGCTTGTCGGTAACCGCGCCGATACAGACTTTCATGAGCCTGATTCTGGGCACATCGCTGGCCGCGATCGTTGGCGGCACGCCGGCGGCGCTCTCCAATTTCGATCTAATGGTCACCTGCCTGCTGCTGTTTGCTGCCGCTATGGCAACGGTTTGGGCGAGAATCTTTCGCGACCGCTCATTGGTCTCGCGAGCCACGCCACAGTTGCGCGGCGATGTCGCGGAAACGAGCAAACGGCTCATCGTAAAAAATATGGTATTTGTCGGCCTGGCGTCCGCAATTATTTCTGCCTACCCGCTCGGATTAGCCTATTCACTGCGAGTGCCAGGCCGTGATTACGGGTTGACGCCGCTTGCCTGCATGATCGTATTCGTAACTGGTTCGCTCGTCGGCGCGCTCCTGACATCTGGCGCTGTACTGACTCGACGCCGTCACTGGTCGCTGTTTCGCGACGCCGGCTGGCGGATGCATCGCTACTCGATCATCGCCGCCGGCTGCCACTATGGCGGTAACATCATCAATGCCTTCGCAAGCGGCGCCCTGACCGCCGCCGTCTCCTGGCCCCTGGGCACAACGGCGCAGCTCTGGACTTATGTTTGGGGCCTGGCGACGGGCGAATTCAAGGGCGCGCCGCGCAAATCATATCTGCTGATCGCCTGCGGCGGCGCGCTTTATGTTTTTGGTATTCTATACTTGCGTTGGGCGCTTTTGCGCCAGCCCTAAACTTCTACCAGGAGGTGGAACGATGAAACATGTACGCAAAGAAGACCGCGAGATTCACGCCAACGAATACGCGTCTGGCGGCGCGTGCCAACTCGAACGGCTGCTTTCCGCCCAGACAGCCGGCGGCGTGTCCGTGGCGCTCGTCCATTTTGAGGACGGCGCCCGCACCCATTGGCACACGCACCCCGGCGAGCAGGCGTTGCTCGTCACAGCGGGCGAGTGCCGCTTCGGAAATGAAGACGGCGACGGGGGCGTCGCCAAAACGGGCGATGTCATTCATTTTCCGTCCGGCGAAAAACACTGGCATGGCGCCGCTGCCGGCACAAGCATGACCCACCTGAGCATCACCACTGTCGGCCCTCCCAATTGGATGGAACCGGTGACGGACCAATGATGCATGTCACTGTAAGCGCAATCAGCGGGCCAGCGGAATGAAGGTCGCAGTCACCGGCGGCAGCGGACTGGCTGGAACCGCCGTCCTGTCGCATTTACTCGAAACGGGCTACGATGTCGTCAGCATCGACCGCGTGCGGCCGAAAGGTCGCGCCGAATACCGGCTGGTGGACTGCGAGAACTTGGGGCAAGTCTTCGGCGCCTGCAATGGCGTCGACGCTATCGTGCACCTCGCTGCCATTCCGCGTCCCATTCACCACACGCCCGATCAGGTATTCCGCACCAATATCATGGCGACCTTCAACATTTTCGAGGCGGCTGCAGTTTTACACATCTCGCGCGTGGTCTATGTCAGCAGCATGTCCGTTTTGGGGCTGCCCTTCTCTTACACGCCGATTCGTTTGGATTACTTGCCGATTGATGAAGCGCATCCGGGCGCGCCCCAAGATGCCTACGCCCTCTCCAAGACCCTGGGAGAAGACATCGCGCTGGCAAACGTCAGGCGGATGGCCGGGGCCTTATCCGTTGTCAGTCTGCGCTTTCCTTGGATCCACACACCCGAGACTTTCAAGGAAGTTCTGACGCCACTGTGGGCTGATCCCGCCGGTGGCGCTACAAACTTGTGGGGATACATCGATACGCGAGATGTGGCGCGCGCCTGCAAGTTGAGCCTGGAAGCCGACATCAGCGGACACGAGGCCTACTACATCAGCGCGAAAAACACCTTCATGAAGACGGACAGCGCCTCACTTGCGCAAGCGCATTACCCGGAAGCCAGCATCAGGTCGCGCCTGTGGGGCAATCAATCGCTGTTTGACATTGCCAAAGCAAGAGCGGAGCTAGGCTTTGAACCAAGCTATTCCTGGGAGGATTATCAATGGAGTTAGTGCGGATTCGGACAATTATAGACCGCATCTACGCCGAGGGTTTCCGTCCCGTCGCAAAACCGCTGCATAAGATTGCTGTCGGCGCAGTGATCAAGAATCCCTTCGCCGGGCGCTACGTCGACGACCTCAGCGATCTCTATGAGACCGGCGCAGAGCTCGGCGCGCTGCTCGGCGCAACGGCCGTCGCCCAGCTCCAGGATGAACCGCAGAGTTACGGCAAGGCGGCCATCGTGGGCATGAACGGCGAGCTCGAGCATGCTGCTGCCCTGATGCATCCGACCTTGGGCGCGCCCCTGAGAGAAGCCGTCGGTGGCGGAAAGGCGATTATCCCATCGGCGAAGAAAATGGGCGGGCCCGGCACAGCCATCGATGTGCCCCTGCACCACAAAGACGCCATGTACGTACGCTCGCACTTTGACGCCATGGCTTTTCGTATCGACGATGCGCCCGCGGCAGACGAGATCGTTGTTATCATTGCGGTAGCCGATGGAGGCCGCCCGCAGGCGCGCGTCGGCGGCTTCCAGCTAGGCGACGAATAGAATGAAGATAGACTTTCAAGACTTGACGGCTCCGCGATGTGACCAGCGCAGCCATTGAAACGAGGAGGCTCTAAGGCATGACTACTGCCAAGAATACATTCTCTGAGAAGCAGTCGGATCAACGGCGCAGCCAAGGCGCGGATTTTGATCCGGCGACCACCGCCGTTCTTGTGGTAGATATGCTCAAGGATTTCTTCAAAGAAGGCGGCGCGATGGTGCTCGATGGTGGCGAAGCGCTGTACAAGCCGCATCAGAGGCTGCTGGCTGCGGCGCGCGACGCGGGAATGCCAGTCCTTTGGCTAAACCAGAGTCTGCCGCCCGATGACAGCTTATTTGAAATGCGTAGCGTTCACTGTCTGGCCGGTTCTTGGGGCGCCGAGGTCGTGGACGAGTTGCCGGTCAAGGACAACGATATCATCATTCCCAAGCGGCGATACAGCGGCTTCTTCCAGACCACGCTTGATCTCACCTTACGCGAACGAGGAATCAATACCGTCATTGTCACCGGCGTGGTTACGAATATCTGTGTGCGCTCCACCGTTCACGATGCCTTCTTCTTGCGCTACAGAGTCCTGGTGCCGGAAGACTTGGTGATGGCCACCAGCGCACAAGCGCAAGAAGTCACTCTATACGATATTGATACCCACTATGGCGATGTCACCAACCTCGCGCGTGTGTTAGCGGTGCTTCAGCCCCAGCAGGACACTGGCTCATGAGCGAAATGCTGATTCACAACATCGGCCGGATCGTCTCCGGCGGATTCTCCTCTCCCCTGCTCGCCGGCGATTCTATTGTCATCCGAGCTGGGATGATTGCTGAGATCGGCATTGGGCTTGTCGCAGGCGCGGGCGTGACTGTCATCGACGCAAATGGGGCGATGGTGATGCCCGGTCTCATTGATTCACATGTTCATCCTGTCATTGGCGATTACACCCCGCGACAGAAGGTCGTCGACTTCATCGCCAGTTGCGTTCATGGCGGCGTCACAGGCATGATATCCGCCGGCGAAGTCCATATGCCCGGTCGCCCGACCGGGGCTATCGGCGCCAAGTCCATGGCCATTGTCGGCGCAAATGCCTGGGACAACTACCGCCCGGGCGGTATGAAAGTGCAAGGTGGCGGCCTGCTCTTGCAGGAGGGCTTGACCGAAGCAGACTTCAAGGAGATGGCGACAGCCGGAGTAAAGCATCTGGGCGAAGTCGGGCTGGGCGGTTTTCACGATTGGGATAAAGTTGCGGAAATGGCCCGTTGGGCGAAACGCTGCGGCATGAAGGTTATGATGCACATAGGCGGCGCGTCGATTCCGGGCAGCGATGCCATCGGCGCTGAACACGCTATCACGGTACAGCCGCATATCGCTTCTCACCTCAACGGTGGTCCGACTGCGCCGCCTATTCGGGATATCGAGCGAATCATTCGCGAAACGGATGCCGCCCTCGAGATCATTCAGTGTGGCAACGTGGCGATCATCCCGCAAATTATCGATCTCGCGCGGCAGTACGAGGCGCTCGATCGCGTCATCATCGGCACTGATATGCCCTCGGGCACTGGTGTAATTCCCTTGGGCATGCTGCGCACGATCGCCTGGGTTAGCGCGCTGGGTGATGTCCCGCCGGCGCAGGCGATCGCGATGGCGACCGGTACAACGGCGGATATCTACAATCTGCCGGCCGGCAGGATCGCGCCTGGGTTGGAAGCAGACCTGGTAATCATGGATGCGCCGATTGGCAGCGCTGCCGCCGATGCGTTGGAAACACTTAGAATCGGCGATACGCCCGGCATCTCCGGCGTGATAATTGATGGCGAACTGCTCCTGCGGCAAAGCGCCAATACACCGCCCGCGAAGCGCCAATTGAAGGTGAATCCATGAATCGCTTTGACGGCAAAGTAGCCCTTGTGACCGGCGGTGGCGGCGCATTAGGGCGGGCGACCGCCGCTCGTTTCGCCGAAGAAGGGGCGTCTGTCGTTGTGGCCGATTTGGATCTGGATAGCGCGCATCGGGTCGCTGCTGAAATCGACTCAGGCGCCGTCGCTATCCAGGCCGATGTGACACTCCCCGAAGACTGCGAAGCGATGATCCGAGCAGCGCGAGACAGATTTGGCAAGCTGGATGTGGTCTTCGCCAATGCCGGCATCGGCGGCGAGAAAGTCGAGTTTGTCGATATGCCAATGGCGGAGTGGGACCGTGTCCTTAGCGTTAACTTGCGCGGCATGGTGCTCACCTGCAAGGCGGCGGCGCCTGCCTTGATTGACGCGGGCGGCGGCTCAATCGTGCTGATGGGCTCTTCAACCGGCGGCTGGGACACCATCCTCGGCTCAGGACCGTACATGACTAGCAAGGAAGCCGTCAAAGCGCTGGCGCGCAATCTCGCGCTGGAGTTGGCTCGCTATCGTATTCGCGTCAATTCTATCTGCCCTGGTATCATCCAAACTCCCTTGAGTTTTCGCCAGGGGACGGATAGCCCCGACTCTTGGGAAGATTTCTTCGCCAAATTTGCCGACCGCATCCCGCTGAAACGAGTAGGGCAGCCGGAAGATGTCGCTGCGACAGTAGCGTTCCTTGCTTCCGATGACGCCAGGCATATCACCGGCGCGTCCTTACTGATTGATGGCGGCCAAACGCTGCAAAGTTGGAGCAATGCTCCGGACACAGCCTACCCCTAGAGATTATCGTCAACGTACCCGATTGATATGACAAATCCTACTGCGGTACATAACCAGTCGTGACCAATATCGCCTGAAAATTTCTTGTGCGTAGCAAGCGGAGGTCACGGTAAATGAAAGAGATGTGGTATGCTCCGACCTTCGTTATTCCTGACGTAAGTGATTGTCAGCGCACGATGTCGGAATCCGGACCATCAAGCAACGCTTCCAGCTCCTCACGCGAGACGTACACAGCGTCACCGTAGTGTGTCAGGTTGAGGGCGGCGGTAAGTACGCCGTATCGCAGACCCTTGAACAGATCTCCCTGCAGCCAGCCATGCAAAACGCCGGCGACCATGGCGTCGCCCGCGCCGATGCGGTCCAGGACCTGGATGTTCTTGGCCGGCTCGATATGGAAGCGATGCCGGTCCCAAGCGATGATGCCTTCGCTTGAAAGCGAGGTCACAATGGCGTGGGCTGAGGTCAAGTTGCCGAGCTTCCGGACGATATCTTCTGGCGCGCCAGCGAACCCGTACATACGCTCAGCGTCTCCGCGGGCGAAAAAGAGAATATCGACTGCCTCCAGGAAGGGAGCAATCGCTTCCGCCGCCGCTTCCGTTGTCCAGATGCGACTGCGGTAGTTCATGTCAAAGCTTATGGGGATGCGCTCAGCCCGCGCCCGTTCTACGGCTTCGGTCAAGATGGCGCGTATCGACGGCGACAAAGGCACGCTCAGGCCGGAGATATGCAGCAGCCGCGTATCCAGCAAGTACTCCCAGTCGATGTCGTCAGGCGTCATATTCGCGAAGCAGGTGTCCTTTCGATCGTAGTAGACCTGTGTGCCCTTGGGAGGCAAACCGAATTCCACATAGTAGATCGCCAGGCGACCTGCCTCAGACCAGACCACAGCAGATAGATCGAGCCCGGATTGGGCGTATTCATGGGCGACGCGCCGCCCTAAAGGATTGTTCGGCAGCGCGCTCACCCAGCCGCAGCGCCAGCCCAGACGGGCGAGCAAGCTGGCGACGTTTGCCTCAGTGCCGGTGACGTTTACATCAAGATGCGTCGCGCGTTGCAGATGTGCGCCAAGGGGCACGCTGTAGCGCAATTGGCCCTCGCCTATCGTGGTCACATCAAAGCGTGGCGTCATCAATCAACCCGCCTTCAACCATTTTGTCGACCACCCAGCGGCGCGCGGCGGCGATCAGATCCATTGAGTCCGGCCGGTCATCGTTCCACATTTCAATCAGAATCGGGCCGGAATAGTTTAACTCCGCCAAAGTCCTGAAGGCGGCTGCAAAAGGCACGACGCCTTCCCCAAAGGGCACGCGCCGCGGCTCGCCCGGCCGTGAATCCTTGATGTGTATGCCAATGGTATGCCCGTGGCCGCGCCTCAGTTCTTCGGGCAGATCATAGCCGTGCGCGGCAATATTGCCGATATCCGGATAAATCTGAAACCAGGGCGAATTCAAATGCTCAACCAACTCCATTGCGCCGCGAATCGAATCCACGACATCTTCGCCTTCCATGGTTTCCACGCCGAGCATGACGCCAGCCTCGCTCGCCCAGGCAAGCGCCTCCGCCAGAGCATCTTGATAGCGCCGCTGAGTGCCCTCATTGACCCTTCCGTAGTAATCATAGTAGCCGGCGATCTGTATGATGCGAATGCCCAGGTCTACACTGAAAGCGATCGCCTTGCGCAGCAAATCCAGGCCATCGCGTCTCGTCCGCTCCTTAGCGCTGCCCAAAGCCAGCGAGCGGTGCGCGCTCAAGCACATAGTCAGAAGCGGGACGCCGCTCTTGGCGATGGCATCGCGAAGCAGGCCGCGATCCGCTACCGACCAATCCATGCGGGCTTGACGACGCGGGCTCTCGTCGCAGGATAGTTCGACGAAGTCGAAACCAGAATTCCGCGCCAGATCGAGGCGTTCATGCCAGTCGATCTCGACTGGCAGCGCTTTTTCGTAAATGCCCAGCGGCAGCATTTCCGGACTACGATTCTTGCTCTTGAGCAGTGTAGACGCGGGCAATCGCCTTTTGGAATTCGGCCGCGGCCTGTGCCGGATCGGCAGCGCTACGAATAGCGCGCCCGGCGATGAAGACGTGCACCGGTACCCCGGCAAACGTGGGAATATCGTCGGCGCGGACGCTACCCGCCACAGTAACGCGGTAGCCCATATCTGACAGGCGACGAATGTTATCCAGATCGGCGCTGCCCCAAGCGAGTTCACCCTGCGCCTCGGCATCGCGGCTTCTATGGATAATCGCCTGGTCAATGCCGATCTCACGCCAGCGCTCGGCTTGATTCCAGGTCCAGCCGTCGCTCAGTTCGATCTGCGCCTCGCCGCCGTGCTGCATTGCCACATCGTAGACGACTTCCGCAGTCGATGGCGCCGCGCCGCTGACCACGCTGACCCAATCAGCGCCCGCTTCAAATGCCATCTTGGCGATGATGCCGCCCGCTTCGGCGATGCGGACATCAGCCAGGATCGTCTTGTCCGGAAAGAGGCTGCGGATGATCCTGACCGCGCCCATCCCCTCGGCTAGGCAGAGGATGGTGCCCACTTCAATGATGTCGATATAGGGCGCCGCTTGCTGCAGGGGGGCGAGCGCGGAGGGCAAGTCAAATGTATCCAGAGCGAGCTGCAAGAGCGGCTTCGGCACCTTGTTATCCCTTCACGGCGCCGGCAGTCATGCCAGCGATGATTTGCCGCGCAGCCACGAAGGTCAGCACCAGCGGCGGTATGACAATCAGCGTGCCCATGGCCATGATGCGGCCCCATTGCACGCCTTGTTCGGTCAAGAACAGTGTGATGCCGACCGGCAGCGTGCGCGTGTTGCGGTCGGTCAATACCAGCGCCAGCAGGAATTCATTCCAGGAGATGCGGAAGGTGAAGATCGCGGCGACAGCCAAGCCGGGGCGCATCAAGGGAAAAATGACGCGCAGGAAAACTTGCCATTGGGAGGCGCCATCGACGATTGCCGCCTCTTCTATTTCAGTCGGGATCTGCCGCAGGAAGCCGATGAGCAGCCAGATGGCGAAGGGTAGATTTAGCGCGGTGTAGAAAAGCGTCAATCCAATGCGGCCGTCGACCAGACCCTCGGCGAACAAATAGGGATCGGGATTTTCCATTTCGTAGAGGAAGGGCGTGGCGTCGATCAGATCGAATAGGAAGAGTTCCCAGTTCAACCAAAGGATGAAGATAGGAATGGCGAGGACGGCCGGCGGCACCATGCGAATGATCAGCGTGAAATAAGCCATCGGCGAACGGCCGGGGAATTCCAGGCGCGCCAGGGCATAAGCCGCCATGCCCGAAACGAGCAGGGACAAGCAAGTCGACGCCAGCGAGACAATGATCGAGTTTCCCAGGAATAGATCGAACTTGTTTTCGAAGACATGGCTGTAGTTGTCGAAGGTCGGTTCAAAGACCCACATTGATTCGCTGGACATGATATCGACTTGTGTTTTGAAGGACGTAATGAACATCACGATGATTGGGCCCAAGGCGATAAGCGCCAGAATGGTCAGTACAGCATATTGCAGGACCTCGGACCGATTCAAACGTCTGATATCAAGAATTGCGTTGGAAATTATCGCGTTCATATTAAAAGTCCGCCCTTTCTTTTAATGGATTGGAAAAGGCGAGCAGAACCAGGCTCAGCACCAGCATGATGAACATCAGTACGACGGCGATTGTGGAGGCGTAACCAAGGGCCTGCGAGGTGAAGGCGGTCTTGTAAATATGCAGGGAAAGCACCTGCGTACTGCGGCCCGGCCCGCCAAAGGTCATGACAAAAATCACTTCCAAGGCGCGGAATACATCAATCAACCGCAGCAGGACTGTCACCAGCAGAATCGAACGCAGCATGGGAATCTTGATCAGAAAGGTCATCTGCCGCCAATTGGCGCCGTCGATGCGCGAGGCTTCCATAACTTCGGACGGCAGCGCCTGCAAGCCGGCCAGCAGAATGATGAAGATGAAAGGCGTCCACTGCCAGATGTCGGTGATGACGATGGAGAAAAACGCCAAATCCGGATGGCCGAGCCAGGTTTGCGGCGGAATGCCGATCAGCCCCAGGTAATGATTGACCAGCCCAATGCGGCCATCAAGCAGGTAACGCCAGATCAAGCCGACCGCGACCGGCGACACCATCAGCGGCAAGATGAATATCGTCCTGAATACAGTCGCGCCTTTGATCGGCTTCTCCAGGAGCAGGGCCAGGCCCATGCCGATCACCAGCTCGGCGACAAGTACGATCGCCGCAAAGCGCAAAGTGACGCCGACGGAAGAGCGGACGTGGTCGTCATCCACCATACGTTCGTAATTTTCCACGCCGACGTAGTCGCGATCGGACCAGCGCGAGCCCATGGAAAGGCGGTTGAAACTCAGCTCAAAGGTGTTGACGAGCGGGACTACAAGCCCGAGGAAAAATACGATTATCGCGGGCAAAAGAAACATGTATGCGATTCTTAATTGTCGAATTTTCAATGAACGCTGCATAAAATTGTCCAAAACTCCTATCTTTGATGGGGAACCACACATCGGCTCCCCATCGCGTTTACGCTATATCGCGCCTTCAACAGGGGGATACGACGCTACATATCCATGCTGGACCAGCCGTAGTAACCGGCACGGTCCATTTCAGCGCGAATCTCTTCGGCGGCTTGCGCCATCGCGTCTTCCGCAGTCATGTTGCCGGTGGCGAATTCAGACACATAGACGCCCAGGATGGGCGCATTAAGCGCGCCCCATTCGGGGATCAGCGGGCGCCAATTCGGGTTAGCGCATTCGAGCTGTTCGACAACGACCGGGTATTCAGGGAACATCTCCTGCAGTTCCGGATCATTCAATGTCGATACCCTGGCCGGATCAGCGCCGATCAGCGCCAGCTCACGGTCGACGCGCGGGCTGGTCATCCACTGCATGAACAGGAACGCCGCTTCCTTGTTGCCGGAGTTGGACGGAATACCCATGGCGAAACCGCCGGTCTCGGACAAGCCGCACTCGGCATCGCCGACCTTGGGATGCAAAGCGTAGCCAACTTTGCCATCAATCAGGGATTGATTCGGGTCGCGCGTCATGGCGGCGATCTTGTGGGAATCGACGTACATCGCGGCATCGCCTTGCAGGAAGGCATTAGCCTGATCTCCAAAACCGTTCGCCTCTACGCCAGGCGGTGAATTCTCCATGATGGTCTTCAGGGCTTCCAGCGAAGCAATTGCTTCCGGCGATGTGACCGCCGGCTCCCAGTTGTCATCGAAAATGACGCCGCCGTAGGGGCTCAGGTGCAGCAGCCAGCCGTGCACGATCTGATGGCCGGCAGCGCCTCGGCTCGTCATGCCGTAAACGCCGTCGACGTTCTCGGTGATGTAGGCCGCGGCGGAGAGCATATCGTCGTAGGTGACGGGCACGTCAATGCCGTGTTCTTCAAAGATGTCTTTGCGGTAAGCCATGATGCTGGTCTCCGCGCCGAAGGGCAGGCCATAGAGGGCCTGGGTGGGGCCGGGCAAGTAAGCGTTCTTGCCGCCGACGACGCCGCCGGTCTCAACCCACGCGGCCACGAGATCTTCGGGGTTATAGCTCGGGTCGGCCAAGGCGGGATCCACAAAGAAATTGGCGAGCGGCTCGAGGTAGCCATTGATGACGTACTCGGACTTGGTGAAGACGACCCAGGCCACGACATCGTATTCGCCGGTGCGCGGTTTCTGCAATTCGACTTCCTGCGCCGGTTTCATCGCCTGGTATTGCAAGAAATCCACTTCAACGTTGATGCCGGTTTCTTCTTCAAATTGCGGTATCAGCGTCGCGGCTTGCGTGAAGTGATAGAGCGAGGGCCAGCTCACCACTATGGTATCCCCGCGATATGGCGCATAGGGATCAAAGGCGTCTTGCGCCATGACGCCGGCCGACAGCGGAACGAGCAGTAAAGCGACAAACGCGATTGCCAGAATTCGTTTGTACATGATTTTTCTCCTGTTGGTTTTAATCGTTAACTTGCTTGGTCAGACTGTAGATTCAGTGTCCGCTATATCCTTTCACTCTTCTTGAGACCGCTTCATTTCCATATCGCCCGCGGATCGTATTGACCGCGAGCGATCCCTCGACAACTCACAGCATAGACTTGAAGGGCAGGTCCGGTTCGATGGCGAAGACATCTTCGAAGCCGCGCCGGTGGTTGTAAATCATTCTGTCCTTGTCCTTCGGGTAGGTGTATTTGCCGCCAACCTGCCAGATAAATGGCTTGAATTTATATTGCAGCCGGTCCTTTCGCATGCGCCACAAGACCAGGATCTCGTTGGGATCGGCCTGGAAGTTGGACCAAATATCGTGATGCACCGGTATAACGACTTCGCAGTTGAGGCATTCCGCCATGCGCAGCAAGTCGAGCGAGCCCATTTTGTCGGTGATGCCGCGCGGGTTGTCGCCGAAGTTGGCCAGCGCAACGTGAATCTCGTGGTCGTTGCCGTGCTGGGCGAACCAATTCGAATAATGCGAGTCCGCCGCGTGGTAGAGATTGCCGCCGCTGGTCTTGAAGAGGTAATTCACGGCGCGCTCATCCATCTCTTGCGGCATCTTGCCTTTGAGCGTCACATCGGGCGGCGCGGTCACCAGTTCGGTACGATCAAAGGCATCCAGCGCAAGGATGTCGATGTCGCCGATCGTGACGATGTCGCCCGGTCGTACGACGCGGCAGCGCTCCGCTGGCACACCCCAATCAACCCATTGGTCGACGCAGGTCTGCGGACCAATGAAAGGCACGGACGAGTCGCAATTCTGGACGATGGCGGCGGCGACATTAATATCGATGTGATCGCTATGATCGTGCGTGGCGAGCACGGCGTCCACTTCGCGGATGGCGAAGGGATCAAGCGGCACGATGGCGTTTCTGAGGTTAGGCTGCGCCAGCCGTACTCCGCTGGCACGTTGGTGCTGATGCCGGTCACGCATCCACTTGGTAGTTTGTGTGCGTTTGCCGGACTGAACCCACAAGTCGATGCAGAGGTTGGTGTTGCCGGCCGACTTTAGCCAGATGCCGCAGCAGCCGAGCCACCACATAGCGAATGTATCCGGCGCTACAGTTTCCGCTTCAATCTCTTCATTGAGCCAGGTGCCCCATTCCGGGAAGCTGCTGAGTATCCAGGATTCTCTACTGATCTTGTCTATCTGCATGTGAGCCTTTGCTTCAGAGATATTGCCGATACATTCGCCGACGAGGCTGAATCAAACATGTACAATTCACAGTGATGCTACCATCAGGCGAACATTACGCAATCAAACTGAGAAAATGTGCAGAACTGTTCTGAAACGGGTATAATTGCTCCCAAATATCAGCCCTGTGTCAAGAATCTTTTCAGTAGCTGCACAATATTGCAGAGTGAGTTGTGATTATGGAACCGCCTTATGCGGATGGACCGCGCCAAACTCTAATTGAAGTGTCGCGCCTGTACTACGAAATGGAATTGACGCAGACGGAGATCGGGCGGCGGCTGAGTCTTTCGCGCTCGACGGTGTCGCGCTTGTTGAAGCGCGCACGAGAAACGGGCATCGTTACGATAGCGGTCAATTACGAGGTCTTGCGCGATCACGCGTTGGAAGACGCGATGAAGTCGACATTTGCGCTGCGGGAAGCGCGAGTATTGAGAAGCCAGGGACGCTCGTTCGACTCCATGCGGAATGGGCTGGGTAAACTCGGCGCGAGCTTGCTCGATGAGTCGCTGGACGATAGCAGAACCTTGGGGGTTTCTTATGGCCGCTCACTCGCCAACACGGTGGAGCAAGTACGCCCGCGGCAAATCGATGGCCTCACCGTGGTCCCGATCATCGGCGCGCTGGGCTCTGAGAATCCGCTAATTGAGGGGATCGATCTTACCAGGCAACTGGCCACCAAACTCGGCTCTCGGTATCGTTATTTGCATGCGCCGCTGCTCGTGGAAGACAGGCGAACGCGTGATCTGTTTTTGCAGGAGCCAACCGTCAACGACGTCATACAGATTGCGGCCAATGCGAATGTTGTGTTGATCGGCATCGGGTCTTTGCAGGCGCAATCTTCGGGCATAATCTGGACCGGATACATCACGCGCAAAGAACGTGACTGGCTGGACAATATCGGCGTCGTCGGGCATATGTGCGCGCAGTTCTTTGATGTCAATGGCGAGGTACTCGATATTGGCATCAATCACCGATCGATCAGCATTGGCCTCGAAGCGCTGCGTCATATAGACAATGTGATCGCCGTTGCCGGGACGACCGACAAAGCCAGCGCCATACTCGGCGCGCTCAATGGCGGCTACATTGATTCCTTGGTCACCGATGATCGAGCGGCCCGACAAGTGCTTGAGCTAAGGAACTTCTGAGTACTTCCACGACAATGCGACGGTCCGTTGAACGAGTGAAAGCGGCCGTCAAGCGGGCATCCGCTCAGCTGGATCCGCCCGCTAACCGATCTAAGGGCGCCAGACCGCCCCTTAAGCGCGAGTCCATACCCCTCGGGATGCTGAATGCAGAAAGGCCACGACGTGCCCGATCGCCGGTGGGGTTAAGCGATCCGCCAGGCCGGCCGGTCTTGTGAAACCCCCTGACTAACGCAAATGACTGCTTCAATTCAAAGCATGCAGCGCGAGCTCCCGGCGCTGGAAGTGAAAGCGGCCGTCGGCTATGCTTTCCTGAGTACAGTCAATTTGTCGCAAACGCTCGTCGCCAATCGGGAAAAGCGCGGCGAGTAAGAGGCCGCAGCTCAAAGCATAGACGAAGCGAAGGAGCCCCACATGCCAGCTCAAGCGCGCGTAGCGCGATCTCTGGAACTTTATCGGCGAGCGGAGGCGCTCATACCCGGGCGAACGCAGCTGATAAGCCGGCGATCAAGCCAGTTCGCGCATGGCTACAGCCCAATTTATGCGGGCCGAGCCAAGGGCGCGCGTTTCATCGATGTAGACGAAAACGAATACATTGACTGGGTCAACGCGGTCGGCGCCGTCATCCTGGGCCACGCCGACGACGCCGTCGACAGCGCGGTCAAGGCGCAGATTGACCGCGGCAGCATCTATACACTCAACAGCGCGCTTGAGATCGAGCTGGCGGAGTTGCTCAACAAGGTCATACCCAGCGCGGAGATGGCGCGTTATACCAAAGGCGGCGGCGAGGCAAATGCGGTGGCGGCGCGCATCGCCCGCGGCGTTACTGGCCGCAGCCTGATCCTCTTCAGCGGTTATCACGGCTGGCACGACTGGTATCAGTCGGCCAACTATCTGGTTGATCCGGCAAGTGGCGAGTTTCCTTTCGCCGGAATCGAGCCGATTGGCGTGCCGGCTGAGTTGGCGGGCACGGCCCTGCCCTTCGTCTGGGGCGATTTGCCCGGGCTGCGCGACTTGCTGCAGGCGCACCGGGGTGAGGTCGCCGCCATCATGATGGAGCCGATGCGCTCGGAATTGCCGCCGCCGGGTTACCTGGAAGGCGTACAAGCGCTGGCGCGGGAATATGACGCAGTGTTGATTTTTGACGAGGTATCCTGCGGTTTCCGGCCGCGGATTGGGGGCGTGCAAGAATATCTGGGCGTGACGCCCGACATGACCGTGCTGGCGAAGGCGATGTCCAACGGCTATCCCATGGGCGCGGTGGTCGGCTCGCGCGCGGTAATGGAGCCGGCCAGCCGCATGTTCATTTCGAGCTCGTATTGGAGCGACAACCTGGGCTTGGTCGCCAGCCTGACGACCATCCGCGAGCTCGACCGGCGCGAATCCGCCCAGCGCTTCGAGGCGCTCGGAACGGCGTTGATAGACCAGCTGAATCAAGCGCTGCGCGCGGCGAGTTTGGCCGGGTCCTGCGGCGGCGTGTTCTGGAATCCGGCGCTCCAATTGGACTTGACCGACGAAAGCCTGCGCCCAGTCGTTAACACCATCTTCATCCAGGAGATGGCGCGCCGCGGCATTCACTGCAATATGAGCTTCAAGGCGACCCTGGCGCACACCTTGGAAGACATAGAGCTTACGACGCGTTGCGCAGCCGAAGTCTTTGCCCTGATCAAAGATGGCTTGGGGAGCGGCAATTTGCACAACCTGCTGGATAGCGACTTGACCCAAGAACCCTTCCGCCGGCTGGTGCGATGAGAATCGTTGACTCAGGCGTCATCACCCAAAGCGCGCCCGGCGCGGATCGCGCGGTCTTCACCTTTCCGGCGCTGCTGGCCTGTCGCGACGGCTCGCTGCTGCTGACCTGCCGGCGCGGGTCAAACAAGGACTGCGCCGATGAATGGGTCGAGCTCTACCGCTCTGATGACGGCGGGCGACGCTGGGCGCGCATGCAGAGCGACTTCCCGGCGGCGCGTGTTATGGACGCGGAGAGTTCCCTCCGCCTCGTGTATCTGACCGAGCTGGATGAGGGTCATATGCTGGCGGCGTCGATGTGGATCGACCGCGGGACCTATGAGGGCGCGCCGCTCTTCAATCCGCGCACGGAAGGCTGCCTGCCGATGGGCATCTTTCTGGCGGATTCCTTTGATGGCGGTCACAGTTGGAGCGCCTGGCGACCGGTAAACGCGCCCGCCGACTTCGGGCCGCCCAGCCTGACCAACCCCATCATCAAGCTCAATGACGGCGGCCTGCTACTGTCGATTGAGTCCAACAAGCATTATGAAGACGCCTCAAAGTGGTACCAGCGAGTCGTCGCGCTACGCTCTTACGACGACGGGTTTAGCTGGGACGCGCCCAGCGATGCTGGCTGCGATTCGACCGGGCGTATATTTCACTGGGATCAGCGACTTGGCTTGACGCCGGACGAACGCCTGGTCAGCTTCGCCTGGGTCTACGATACCGAGGCCGGGCGCTATCGCAACATCAGGCGCCGCCTCAGCGCTGATGCGGGTCGAACGTGGTCGGCAGCGCAGGATATCGGCATCGCCGATCAAGCCGGGCGCCCGGCCATGCTGCCTGATGGACGCGTCGTGCTGGCTTGGGTCGACCGTTTCGGCAGCGGCTCAATCCGCGCCCGCGTGGCAGCTCACGCCGCCGCCGACTTTGACCCGGCCAGCGAGGTCGTCATTTATGAGCGCGGCGAGGAGGCAATACAGACGGACGGCACAACCGCTACGCTGGATGACATGTGCATCTGGTCATACGGCTTGCCCTACGCCGAGACACTGAAAGACGGCGATGTCATGGTCGTTTACTATTCCGGCGATCGGAATACGATGGATATTCGCTATGCGCGCTTGTCGCTTTAACCGATGGCGTCATACCGCGCGGGAAGAGTGATATGGCGCGCTGGTTACTGACACAAGCCGACCGCGACTTCAGCGCGCGTGACATCGAGCCATTCCTGCCCGACCGCATTTTTGACGCGCACGCTCATCTTTTCTGTCGCGAGCACTTTGATCCGCTCCCCGCCGGCTATCGAGGCATGCCAGCGCGCCTGGATCTGAGTGGCTATTACAACTTCATCGACTGGATTCACCCCGGTGGACGAACCCTGGGCGGGCTTTTCTTCGGCCTGGCTTTCAGCGGCGATCGCGAGCGCAACAACCGCTTCGTGGCCGAGGAAGTGCGGAATTCGCCGCGGGAAGGCGATTTCGGACAGATGATCGTCGCGCCCGATATGACTGCCGAGACGATTCACCAAACGGTGAAGGCTGAGGGCTTCGTCGGACTGAAGTGCTATCATACCTTGGCGATCGGCTGTGAGCCCACTTGGGAGGCGCCGATAGAAGCCTATCTGCCGGAGCATCAGGTCGCGCTCGCTGGAGAGTTGGGACTGTCCATCACCTTGCACATGGTGCGGGAGCGCGCTTTGGCCGACCCGCTCAATCAAGCGACCATCCGACGCTACTGCGAGCGTTATCCCGGTATGCGTCTGATACTGGCGCACGCCGCTCGCGGCTTCAATCCCTGGCACACCATCGAGGGCATCGAAAGCCTGCGCGGACTGGACAATGTCTTCTTCGATACATCGGCCCTTACAGAAGCCGGCGCCTTCGAGGCCATCATTGATGTCCTGGGCCACGAGCGCCTGCTCTACGGTTCGGACTTTCCCGTCAGCCATGTGCGCGGTCGCTGCGTCGCCATTGGTGATTCTTTTCACTGGATATACGCCGACGAGCTCGACCTGGCGGAGAAGCACACTGAATTGCGGCCGGTGCTGGTCGGATTGGAGTCGCTGCGCGCGTTGCGCCTGGCTTGCTGGCGGATGCGCCTGAACGCCGGGCAGATCGAGGATATCTTCTACAATAATGCAGTTCAACTTTTTACTCGTCCAACATAGCCGGAGAGAGATCCATGCAGATAAATGAACGCAATGTGCAAAGCTTGTTGGACATAACGGGGAAAGTCGCAATCGTGACCGGCGCGGCAGGTTGGCTGGGCTCGGCGATGAGCCGGGCGCTGGCGGAAGCGGGCGCGACCCTGGTGGTCACCAGCCGTGATGCCGCCCAAGCCGAAGCCTTCGCGGCCAGCTTGCCGGGCGCCGGGCATCTGGGACTGGCTTTCTCGCAGGGCGACACCGACAGCATTCCCGCTTTCGTGGCCGACGTCGTCAAGCGCATGGGCGCGATCGACATCCTGGTCAACAACGCCTATGGCGGTCCGCCGGCCGATATCGACAGCGCCACCGCTGACGACTTCGACCAAGCTTATCACACCGGCGTGACGGCATACTTCTTGCTGGCGCGGGATGTCGCCCTGCACTTGCGCGGGCGCGGCGCCGGCGGCTCAATCATCAACATCGGCAGCATGTACGGCGTGGTCGCCAGCTACCCCGACGCCTATGAAGGTTTGGGCATCAACAGCCCGCCGAATTATCATGGGCTGAAGGGTGGACTGGTGCATCTGACGCGCCATTTGGCGGCCTATTGGGCGCGCGACAATATTCGCGTCAATTGCCTCAGCCCGGGGCCCTTTCCCAAGATGCCGGCTATAGATGAGGCGCATCCCGGCTTCATAGAACGCCTCGAAGCGAAAGTACCGCTCGGGCGGATGGGCAGGCCGGAAGAACTCAAGGGTGTCGTCTTGCTGCTGGCGAGCGACGCCGGCAGTTATATCACCGGGCAAAATATATTGGTTGATGGCGGCTGGACCGCTTGGTAGGGGAGCGAGCGTATGCAATTTGTCGAGCCCGCTGAACAAGTCGATATGGCGCGCAACAAGCGCCTGTTGAATCGCTATCGCTTCATTGAATACGAGACCCTTCGCATCCTGGCGGCCTGGCTGCCGGCCACCGCGCTTATGGAATACAAACTGGCGCTGGGGCGCTTCTTGTGGGAGGAGGCGCAGCATGTGCAGCACCTCTACCAGCGTCTGCGCGAGGTGCAGACGCCGGCCTTCCGCCCGCCGGACGATCCGGCCCTGGAAGCGCTGATGGCGGAGGCGATCCACGCGCCTGACGAACGCAGCTTGCTGGCGGGCATATTCCGCGTCATCAAGCCGGCACTGATGAGCGCCTATCGCTGGCATAGCCGCCAGACCTTCGCCAATCCCGATGCGCCGACGCTCTACGCGCTGAAGCATATCCTGCTGGACGAGGCGGAGCATGTGGCCTGGGCGGAGGCGGAATTCACCGGGCAGCCCGCAAGCGACTGGGAGCGTTACATCGCCGAACTGTTGGCGCATGCCGGCGGCGTCACGGGCGACGAAGCCCACGCCGAGAAACCGGCGCCAGCGGCCGCGCGCATCCCCTTTCGCACGCCCTTGACCGCTGCGCGCGACGACCGCTTCATCATTTTGCAGCAGCCCTGGGGCGATGCCGAAGCGCGCAAGCAAGCTGACGAGGCGGCGCGCCGACTGGACGAATTCGAGAATTACAGCCAGGAAATGCTGGCGGCGGAGACGGTGGCGCTGATCATTCACCTGTCGCCGGATATGCCTTGGCGCTTCGTCTATGACTCGGCGCGGCACTGCTATGATGAGACGCGACATTGCCTGCTGGGCATCGATTGGCTGCGGCAGCACGGACTGGATTACACCACCGTGCCGCAGAATACGCGCATCTATCAGTGGCGCTCGCAATATGACCCGGCCACGCAATACTGCCTGCTGACGCGCGGCAATGAAGCGCACGCCTTTCCGCATCGGCGCCGCAGCCTGGCGAAATACGAGGCGGCGGGAGATCAGCTTTCCGCGCAATATGTCAGTTACGATATGGCTGATGAGCGGCAGCACGTGGCCTTCGGTACCAAGTGGCTGCCCCAACTGATGGCGCAGAACAACATCGATATGCCCGTCGAGCAGTTCATCGAGGAAACGGTCTCCCTTTGGCAGCGGGAATACGTCTCGGGCGAGTTGCCGCTGCACGCCGAGCGCGAGGTGGCATTATGAGCGCATCAACGCCGCGTTATCCGCAAGCGATTCTGGTGTCCTGCGAGATCCCCTGGGACGAAGACGGACAACTCTTGGAAGATGTCTTCCGCCGCTCGGCGCGGGCAACGCTGGAACATTACAACCATCTCTACATTTTTGGCACGGCCGGCGAAGGCTACGCGGTGAGTCAGGCGCAATTCCGGCGCATCGTCGACATCTTCTACGAGGAAACGCGCGGCGAAAATGTATTTCCGATGGTCGGCTTGATCGGCATGTCGACGGCGATCGTGCTGGAAAAGCTGCAATACGCCTACGACCGCGGCTTCCGCGCCTTCCAGATTTCATTGCCGTCCTGGGGCGCGCTGACCGACGCCGAAGTGATGACATTTTTCCGCGATGTCTGCGGGGCTTTCCCGGCGGCGAAATTCTTGCATTACAACTTGCCACGGGCCGGGCGCGTGCTGGAGGCGCGCCATTATCGCCCGCTGGTCGACGCGCTGCCCAATCTGGTCGCCACCAAGAATACCGGCGGCGGTCATACGCGGGCGGCTGAGTTGGTCAGCCAGGTCGGCGAGTTGCAGCACTTTCTGGGCGAGGGCAATTTCTTGCAGGGCTGCCTCTACGGCGAATGCTCCTTGCTGGCGACTTTCGGCTCGCTGAGCCCGAAAAAGGTCAAAGCCTATTTTGCGGCGGCGCAGGCAGAAGATCACACGCGCATGTTGACGCTGCAGCGTGGTTTCCACGATCTGCTGGCGGACCTGTTTCAGGCGCTGGCGGGTGACGCCAAAATAGACGGCGCCTTCGACAAATTATGGCTGCGTCTGGGCGGCTTCGAGCAGATGCCCCTGCGCTTGCTATCACCTTATGCCGGCTTCACCGAGGCGCAATATCAAGCCTGCCGGCAATTGCTTGAGCGCAAATACGCCGATTGGCTGCCCTAGTAAACGCCCGGCGACCCTACTCCGCCAGCATCTGATCCAGCTCGGCGCTGGCGTCTTTTAATACATTCATCAGAGCGAAATCGCCACCGTGCGGGATCATCAGCGAGCCCTGCTGACGATAGCGGTCGACCTCGTCGATCGACGAGGCCGTTCGTGCCCATACTTTGCCGTGCTTGTCGCAGGCGGCCGCCACCTGCGCCACCGCTTCGTTGACGGTCATGCCGATTTCAGGATAGGTATCGAGGCGCAAGCCCAGATCGCCCGGTCCCACAAACAGGCAGTCGATGCCGGGCACAGCGGCGATTTCTTCGGCATTGGCGACAGCCTCCGGCGTCTCGATCTGCGCCACGATGAAGGTCTCGCGGTTGGCGTCAGCGATGAATGTGCTATCGGGTATCCAGGTATCGCCGCCGAAGTTGCAATCCAGGCCGGCGCCATCCAGGCCGCGATTGCCGATCGGCGGGAACTTGGTCGCCGCGACAATCTGCCGCGCCATCTCGGCATCGGAGACAAAGGGAATCATCAAGCCGGCGGCGCCGTCTTCCAGGAAGCGATAGAGGCGGGTGCGCTGCACTGTCGGCGGGCGGATCATGCAATCGATATCGTATAGGTGGCAAAGCGCCAGCAGGTGCTGGATTTCGCGAGCGTCGAAGTTGCGGTGCTCCATATCCAGCCAGATGCCGTCGAATTTGTAGTGCGCGGCGTAGCGGATGTAAAAGGGCAGCACGTGCCCCATCCCGCAGAAGCGCGCGAACTGATTGTCCCGCCATTTCGCCAGAACCTTGCTATTCCTCATGAACTGAATCTCCTCAACACTGAATGCCGGACCGGATAAATCCCTTGATTGGTATGTTATGGTGTCAAGCGTCTTTGTGCATATAACCGCCATCGACGCGCATGATGGTTCCGGTGATGTAGTCGGCGTCTGAAGATGCCAGAAAGGCGGCCGCGCTGCCGATGTCAGCCGGTGTGCCCAGCCGCTTCCAGGGCAAGGCCCGTGCTTGTTCCGCCAAGGTCTCGGCCCCGAATGTTTCATGTTCGCCCGGCGTGTCGATCCAGCCCGGTTCAATGACGTTGACGTTGATTTTGTGCGGGACGAGTTCGCGCGCGATCGACAGCGCCATGTGATTCAGGCCGGCTTTGGCGGCGTTGTAGGCCACGGCATTCTGCAGCGGAATCGAGGCATGCACGCTGGAGATGAAGACCATCTTTCCGCCCTTTCCCCGTTCTACCATGTGGCGCGCCACCAGTTGGCTCATGTGAAAGCCGGCGACAAGCGTACCTTTTAGAACGCGCTCAAAAATCTCGGGGTCGTAATCCAGGAAGGCGCCGCGGACGCTGTAGGCTGGATTGCTGACGAGAATATCAATCGCGTGCACCTGTTCCAGAGTTCGGCGAAGCAGCGACGCGCAACCGTCTCGGCTGAATACATCCGCCTCCAGCGCCAGCGCGTCGCCGCCGGCGTTCTCGATTTCGGCGACCGCCGTAGCCAGGTCCGGGCTGTCGGGTCGATCATTAAGGACGACTGTTGCGCCGCGACGCGCCAATGCCAGGGCGCAACCCTTGCCGATGCCGCGCCCCGCGCCGGTGATCAGCGCCGTCTTGCCTGCCAGGCTCATAATAAGAATCCCTTCAATTTCCAATCTCAATCCGCTGTCCGCTGGCGCTGCTTTGCTTCACGGCGTCTAGACAGCGCAGAATCTGAACGCCGTCACGCAGTGGATGATACCACTCCTGTCGCGAATCCAGAGCGTCGAGGAAGGCGCCGAATTCATCGATGTAGGCTTGCTCGAAGGTGTAGCCGGCGGGGGGCAGCATCTCATCGCTTCGCCCCCTGGCATTCAGATAGCGCCGGGCGCGGGCATCCGGCAGCAATTCGACTTCAATCACGCCGTGCGCGCTGACGATGCGATAGGCATAGACTTGGCGATCTTGCAGGAGATCCAGCTGCAGCGTCACGGCGGCGCCGGCCGCGGTCCGCGCCAGAATTTGCAGGTTGTCCGGCCCCTCGATTTCCAAGGCGCCCGACTGACCCGTCTGCGCGAATAGCGCCTTAACACTCGTGCCCAATAGCGTATACAGCGTGCCCAACTCTTGCGCGATGACGCCCATAATCTGCGTTTCGTCGTAGAAATCCTGATACCGTTCCCAAGGATGCCAGTTGGGCAGGTAGTTGCCGAAGGCCATTTGATAGGTCAGCGGCGCGCCGAAGCTCTCTTCTCCAAGCCAGGCTTTTGCTTGTCTCATGACGGCGTGCCAAGGGTTGTTTATGCCGAGCGCGGCGACAAGTCCATGCTGTTTCACCAGCGCCAGCAGTTCATCGGCGCCGTCTAACTTGTCAGACAAGGCTATTTCGCAGAAAAAATCCTTCTCGGCGCGGGCGGCTTCCAGACAGTAGCGCATGTGGTACTTAGTCGGCGTAGAGACGATCACGACATCGGGATTCCAAGCCCAGCCGGAAGCGAGGTCGTCGACGCTTTCCACCTCATAGCGGTCCCGGCTTTCCGCCCGTCGATCGGCCCGGCGATCGATCAAGCGGATGTCACTCGCCGCTACGCCATGCGCCAGCAGGCAGCGCATCCGGCGCTTGCCCATAGAGCCGCCGCCGATGATCAGGAAGCGCCTACGTTTGTCCATCCCTGCCACCTCGTTCTGCACGAGCATTTGACAAAATCCGAGCGCGCGTTATAATCTCAGCCTACTCATGCTACTGGTCTGACTAGCTGACATGATATATTATGTCGACTTTTCGGCGAATGTCAAAATCGCGGCGCCGTCAAGATCAGGTCGTAGACAAGGGCAGGCGCGCTGCGCCATCCATCCGCGGGCAGCTCTGTCAGCAACAACGAAATTTTGGAGGACGTCGCCAAACATGGCAGAACCCGGCATCACGCTGAAACACCCGCGCAAGATTACGCTGGTCGCTTCGATCGTGGAGCAGCTGGTGGAGCATATACAGAGCGGAACGTTGCAACCGGGCGACAAATTGCCCTCGGAGCGCCAGCTAATCCAAATGCTGGGCGTGGGACGGTCTTCGGTGCGCGAGGCGCTTCAGGGTTTGGTGATGATGGGCCTGGTGGAGGTGCGCCCGGGCCAGGGCAGCTACGTCAAGAGCAACCTGCACAGTTTCATTCCCGATCTATCGAAGCCGGACCTGTCGGACAATTTGCAGCGGGAAATGCGTCTGCAATTGATAGAGGCGCGGCGGATGATCGAGGTCGAGATCGCCGGACAGGCGGCCGCTCGGGCCAAAGCGCAGCAACTTGAGAAGTGGCGCGCCACCTTCAATGATTACGTGCTCTATATCGACGACTTTAGCGATCCGCGTTACCTGGCCGCACACGCGGACTTTCATCTGTCCCTGGCCGACATGTCACAGAATCCCTTTAACGTGATGCTCGTTAAGGCAGCCATCCAGGCCGTTCCACAAACGCTGCGCGAGCGAGAATTCGGATTTCCCAAGTCGATCGACTTGCAGCAGTTGAGGCAATCCCAGGTCCAACTTCATCAAGACATTCTGGACGCCGTTGCAAGCCGGGATCCTGAAAGAGCGAAAGCCGCGCTGCGGGCGCATATGGATTTCGAACGCGACCTGGTCATCAAAGTGTATCCGGCGACAGCCGATGAACACTGAGCCGTTCGTCGTTTGTCTTTCTCGGATTGTCAGCGGAAGTAGCAGGGAGGCGCCATGACAATCTAGACAGCAGCATGCAAGACCTCATTCTTCGAAACGCAGCTCGAAAGAGATGCGCCAATTAACGGAAAAAGGGAGCCAAGATGAAACACCTACGATTGCTTCTCGTACTAGCGGCCGTGCTGGTTGTTCTGCTGGCGCCGGCGCAGGCGCAGGACCCGGTCACGATCACCTATTGGACCGACCCTGCTTTAGCGCAGCCAGTCAGCTTGCCGCAATTCACGCAATTGGCTGAATTCGAAACCTGGCAGGCGGAACAATTCATGGAGATGCACCCGCACGTCACCGTTGAAGTTCGCGGTCTGGACTGGCCCGATCTGTCCACGGTAGTGCCCACCGCGCTGGCCGCTGGCGACCCGCCTGATATCCTCAAGGACTACTTGGGACGCACGTCCGGTTACGGCGTTGAAGGCGTCACGGTTGACCTGTTCCAGCATTTGCCGCAAGAAGACATCGACGATCTGTTGCCTGGCTTGATTCAGCTCTACACCATAGACGGCGCGCTGCACGCGATGCCGACCTACTTCTGGAACCACGCCATGGTTGTCAACAAGGCGCTCTTCGATCAAGCCGGCCTGGGCGACATGATCCCGGTTGATGACCGCGATTGGACGCTGGATGAGTTCTACGCCGCCGCGACGGCGATTAAAGAAGCGGGCATCGGCGTCGACTTCCCCTACACCTTGCAGGTCGCATCGGAACAGGGCGATTACGACTTCCACGCCTTCATTTGGGGCGCCGGCGGCGAAATCTGGAATCCTGACTGCACGACCGGATTTGACAATCCCAATACCCTGGCTGGTCTGGAATTCGTCAACAAACTCTACCAAGAGGGATTGATCAATTCCGACGCCACAACCGCCGCTTACGCCGACCAGACCAACAATCTGTTCACCGGCAAGAGCGCCATCATGGGCGGCGGCATGGGCGTATTGAACAACACCATCGGCAACGCCATTACAAACGGCGAAGTCACGGTCGACATGGATCCGGTGATCGTGACCTATCCCCATGCCGAAGGCGAGGTCTCCGGTTTGGGCGTTGGCCCCTCCGGCTTCGCAGTCTTTGACAAGGGACGTTCGGATTACGAGATGGAGTGGGTCATCGAATTCCTGCTCTTCCTGAATTCGTCGGAATCCCAGGTGACCTACACGCAGAACAACTCGCAGTTCCCGGCACGCGCATCGGCGGGTGTTCCGCTGGCGGATGACGAGAACTACGCGCTGACGCTGTCGCTGATTCAGGAGCGCGGTACGGAGAACCTGGGCCTGGCTTGCCCCGGCTTCTACGAAGTCCGCATTTCGCAGCCGCCACACTGGCAAGCGATGTTCCTGGGCCAGGAAACACCGGAGCAGGCGCTGGAAGCACTGGCGTCCGAAGCCGAGTTCATCCTGGATATGTAAGTCGAGCTAGTTGAATTGAAGGCGCCAGGCGCGAGTCGGGCGCCTTCATTCACATTCTGAAATGATCTGCCGAGCAAGACAGTATTTGCTAAACTTTTTAAGATTTCTCATTTGTATGCCGGTCCGCGGCTGGCCGGCCAAGCCTGATAGGCGGCGGGATTCGTCATGTTAAGACGGTTCAGGTCAAGAGTGTGGGAGGGGCGCTGGGGATATATCTTTATCGCCCCGGCCATGATCCCCTTCGCCATCTTCACCGCTTACCCGCTGGCGCAGGGGCTGCTGCTCAGCTTCTACAAAGCCGGCGTCAATCGCGACAAGTGGAATTACATCGGCCTCAAGAATTACACCAATCTGCTGACACGGGACCCGGTATTCCCCATCGCCATCAAGAACACCTTTCTCTTTGTGCTGGGCGTGGTGCCGGCCGCTATGATCATCTGTCTCTTCGTGGCCGTGCTGATCTACCCGCTCAGCCAGCGCAAGCAGACTTTCTTTCGCGCCGCCTTTTATATGCCGGTGGTTTCGGCGGGCGTCGTGCTGGCGATGGTGTGGGTCTACATTTACAGCCAGGAATACGGCTTGCTCAATTACTTATTTGAGTCCTTTGGTTTGCTCAACCTCTTGAATGCGGGCGAGAAGATCGGCTGGCTGGCGCAGACTAATACGGCGCTGCTGTCGTTGGCAATCGTCGTATTGAGCTGGAGCCTGGGGCAGCCCTTGATCCTCTTCCTCGCCGGGCTGGGCGCGATACCGGAGCCGCTTTATGACGCGGCCAAGATTGATGGCGCCAGCGGCTGGCAAGCCTTCTGGAAGATCACGCTGCCGCTGCTGCGCCCGACCATGCTCTTTGTCCTGGTGGTGCTGACGATTGCAGTCTTCCAGGTATTCGTCGTGGTGCAGCTCATGACGCTGGGCGGGCCGGCCAATGCGACGCAGACCATCGTCTACCGCATTTGGGTGACGGGCATCGTCGGCTCCAAGTTTGGTTATGGCTCGGCCATGGCGGTGATACTGCTGTCGATCGTGAGCGTCGTAGCGATCGTGCAGTTCAAGCTGCTGGACCGGCAGCTTAACTAAGTCGGCCGCGGATTAGCGGAGGAAGCGACCAATGGCAGCGACAGCATTTGATTCCAGCGGAGGAACGATGCCCGGGGACCAGGTTCTGCGGCGCCGCTACCTCGTCGGCCGTTGGCTGCGCTACCTGGCTCTGGCGCTCGTGGTCGCCCTGGCCATCATTCTGCTGATCCCCATTGTCTGGATGCTGCTCGGCTCCTTCAAGATTCAGCGGGTCGCGCTGGCATATCCGCCGGAACTAATCCCCAGCAATCCGGTCATGGACAATTGGGAGCGGCTGCTGATCGATCGTCCCTCCATTCGCTGGCTGGTGAATTCATTCGTCGTGGCCGGCGGCATCGCCCTATTCGGCGTCATCACCAGCACCTGCGCCGGTTACGCCTTTGGCAAGAAACAGTTTCCCGGCCGCACGATTTTCTTCTGGCTGATCTTGATGACGATGATGCTGCCACGCCAGATTTATATCATTCCCTTGTTTGTGCTGATGAGGAGCCTGGGCTGGTTCAACAGCTACCAGGGCATGATTGCGCCCTATATTGTCTATCCCTTCGGCATCTTTCTGATGCGGCAGTATATGCAGTCTATCCCAGATGAGCTGCTGGAAGCGGGCAAGATGGACGGCGCCAGCGAATTGCAGCTATTCCGGCACATCGTTATACCGCTCAGTCGACCGGCCATCGGCGCAATAGCCATTTTTGCCTTTATGGCCGGCTGGAATGACTATTTGTGGCAGTTGGTGACGGCGACGGACGAACTGTGGCTGACGCTGCCGGTGGGTGTGGCCAAGCTGACGGCGTCGGGCGTGGGCAGCATAGACATCGGCGTTGGCATGGCGGGCGCGACCTTCGCCTTCATCCCCATGCTGCTGATTTTCCTGCTTTTCCAGAATTACTTTATCAAAGGCATTACCGTCGGCGCGCTCAAAGGCTAGGCGGATGACTTTGCCGGCGCGGATTGCGGAGCCGCGTTCGCCTGGACGATCACACGCCGAACATGTCGGGCGCTTATACACGCGAACCATTTCCTAAGCTGAGTTGCTGATGATTGTCCCTGACTTTGCCCGCTCATTCTTGACCTTCCGCATTGACTGGAACTTGAAGCCGAGTCTCACGTCATCGCATAAGCCGCCCTACACGCTTAACAGCGCCCGCATTCAGATCGAGTCCAGCTGCAAAATCAGCGATCGCGCGACCGGCGCGGAGCAAATCTTCTTGCTGGGCGCGTCCTGCAAGACCGAATACGTCGGCGTCGACCGCGACATGTGGACCACGCCAAACGCCGATTTTTGCATAATCTTGTCGGATGAATCCTTCCTGATACTCAAGAGTTGGGATCGCAACAACAAACGTGTTATGCGATATCCCGCCTCACTGGGCGAGCAGCCCGAGCGCCAGTCCGGGCGCGTCAGAGATACCTACGAGCGCGTCACTATCAACTTGCGTCCCCTGCCAGCGGAACGACTGGACGACGCCGAAGCGATCGTGCAGGCGACCCTGGCCGATGACTTGCTGGTCGGGCGCTGCGCCTACCGCTGGCATGACCGTTACGATATCGAGATTGACTTTCCTATCAAGACGATGAACGCCAATGAACGCGACTGGATTTACCAAGTGGATACCGGCCCGATCTTATTCCCGGACTTGAACGCAGACAGCGAGAGCTGGATCGACAGCTTCCATTTGGCCTATGTCGCCTTCAACCGGGCGGACTGGGCTGAGTTCATCTTGCAGGCGCCCACGCCGCTGAGCGATACCATCACGGTGAATCACTTTTCGCGAATCGTACAGATGAATACATGGAACTCAATCTTCCGGGCGCGGCATGACCATGGCGAATAACCTAAGCTCGGCCGGTCCCTGCGGGCGGGATTCATATTTGGAGACGGCGCCTGCATGAGCGCGACAGATATCGTCATCGTTGGCGGCGGCGTCATCGGCTTGAGCGCGGCCTATCATTTGGCGCGTGGCGGCGGCGCCCGCGTGACCCTGCTGGAGAAGGGGGCGGTCGGCACTGGGTCGAGCTCGCGCGCTGGCGGCATCGTCACCGGACACCTGTGGAGCAAGACCGGCGTCGAGGCGCGCAAGATCAGTATGCGCCTCTACCGCGAGCTGTCTGATGAGCTCAGCGATTACGGTTATGAGTATCAGACGGTTGGCTGCCTGAATCTGTTCTCGCCATCCGATTGGCCCGAACGAGAGAGATTACTGCCCTTGTATGACGAACTCGAGGCGCCTTATGAGATTCTCGACGCTGCTGAGATTCGCCGACGCTGGCCACTCTTGACGCCTGATAACGACGTCATCGGGCTTTTCGATCCGCTGGGCGGCTACAGCGAGCCGGATGACTACATCCCGGCGCTGGCGCAGAAGTGTCGCGATCTGGGCGTCGACATCCGCGAGGGCGTAACCGTCAGCAGGTTTGTCAAAGAGCGCGAGCGGATTACAGGTCTCATCGCTGATGGCGAATTGCTCGCGGCTGACCCCATCATCTGCACCGTGCATAGCTGGACGAATCGATTGCTGGCGGAGGTCGGCAGGCGAATACCGGCCAAGTCATTTGTGCATCAGCGCTACCTGACCACGCCACTGGCGGAAGCGGCAATACTGCCGGCGGTGAACGCCAATCCTTATGAGGCCTACCTGCGCCCGGCCAAGGGCAATCGCATTCTGGTGGGCGGCGAAACAGCCGAACGCCCAGAGTTTGCGACGCCTTCGTTTGACTTTGACATGGACAGATTAGACGCGCCGGGCGGCTTCAGCGACAGCTTGCGCTACAAGGTACAGCCGCTGCTGCCGACCCTCAAGCGTCATCCCTTCACAGAGGAACGGGTCGGGCTGATCTCCTTTAGCATGGACGGCGAACCGCTGCTGGGGGCAGTGCCGGAGTTGCCGGGTCTTTGGGTTGGCGCCGCTTTTCATTCGGGCGGTTTTGCCTACAATCCGGTCGCCGGCATGCTGCTGGCGGAGTTGGCCACCACGGGCAAGACCGAGCTGAATATCGACGCCTTTTCGCCCGCTCGTTTCAGCGCCGCGGCGATGGGCAGCTTCTTGAACACGAGATTACGCCAGAAACACGCATTTACGCGCCGGCACTGATAGGGAGAGCTTTCCATGCGATACCGCCAGCTAGGCAAAACGGACCTGCGCCTTTCCGAGCTGTCGCTGGGCACGGTTGCGCTGGGCATGCCCTACGGCGTGGGCGCAGAGGCCAAAGATGCGGCGGGTGTCTCGCCACCGTCGGACCGCGAGGCAGTAGCGCTCATTCACCATGCCATCGACCGCGGCGTGAACTTTATTGATACGGCGCGCGCCTACGGCCGCAGCGAAGCAGTCTTGGGCAAGGCGCTGCGGGGTCGGCGGCACAAAGTGATGTTGGCGACGAAAGTATCTTGCCACAACCCAAACGATGTCGCCTTGGCCGGCCCCGAACTGGCTGAACAAATGAGGGAATCGCTGCATATCAGCTTGCAGTTGCTGGGCACGGATTATGTCGATTTGTTACTATTGCACAGTGCCTCAACCGATCTGCTGGAAAGCAGTGATGCCATCGCCGAGTTGAAACGCTTCAAGGCGGGTGGCAAAGCCCGCTTCATCGGCGCGTCCACGTACGGAGAGCATGCGCCGCGGATCGTCATCGCTCAAGGCGTCGACGCGCTGCAGGTCGCTTTCAGCATTCTGGACCAGCGCCTGGCTGATGAGCTGTTTGCCGAAGCTGAGGCCGCCGGCGCAGGCATTATTGTACGCTCGGTATTTCTTAAGGGCGCGCTGAGCCGGAGAGCGGAGTACTTGCCGGCGCGTTTGGCGGCGCTGAAAGCGCGATCCAGCGCAGTCGAGCGAGCTGCCGCCGCGCTTTCGCCTCCACTGACGCTTGAAGCGGCAGCTCTGAAATTCGTCTTGGCGCATGAGTCTGTCGCGACCGCCTTGGTCGGCGTCCGCAATATCGCCGAGCTGGATGCGAGCCTGGCGGCTGCATGCGCGCCACGCTGGAGCGAAGTGACCCTCAATAGCTTCCGCCGGCTGCGCTGCGATCAGTCCGACTTGCTGGACCCGAGTACTTGGGGACTGCCATGAGTAATGTTGAAGCGGCCAAAAAACGTGCCGAAAGCGAGAGCGGCAGCATGACTAAATCGGCAAAAACAATGGCGGACCTGGATACACCGGCGCTTTGGGTGGACCTGGATACTCTGGAGCGAAATATCGCCGATTTGGCGCGTCACTTCGCGGCGGCGCAAATACAGTGGCGTCCGCATATGAAGGGCATTCGCGTGCCGGCTATCGCGCATAAAGCCATCGCCGCGGGCGCAATCGGCGTGACATGCGCCACCATACGCGAAGCCGAAGCGATGGCCGAAAGCGGCGTAAAGGACATTCTGATCGCCAATGAGATGGTCGGCGAGCGCAAGATTTCGCGGTTGGCGCGGCTTTGCCGCCGGGCCGACGTCAAGGTCATCGTCGACAACCGGGAAAACGTTCGCGCCTTAAGCGTTGCAGCCGGCAAGCACGGCCTGCGGATCGGCGTTTTGATTGACGTCAATACCGGCATGGACCGTACCGGGCTGCTGCCGGGACCGTCGGTCGTCCAGTTGGCGCAAGCTGTCGACCAGAGCGAGGGACTGCGCTTCCTGGGGGTGATGACCTGGGAGGGCCATACCCTGGCGATCAAGGATCACGAGGCGCGCGCTCAGGCGACAACGGGCGCGATCAAGCAGCTGGCTGCTATGGCGGATGACTGCCGAGCGGCCGGGCTGGAAGTGTCCATCGTGAGCGGTGGCGGCAGCGGCACCTACAAAATCACGCCTTACATACAGGGCATGACCGAGATCCAAGCGGGCGGCGCCATTTTCTGCGATGTCATTTATCAAAGTTGGGGCGTAGACACCAGACCTTGCCTCTTCGTCAGGACCATCGTCAGCAGTCGACCCGCGCCCGACCGCATCGTTGTCGACGCCGGCTTTAAGACACTGCCTGTCTGGCATGCGCAGCCCAGAGGTATCGACCTGAAGGCCGTCAAAAGCCATGCTTCATCGGCGGAGCACGGCATCATCACGCTTGAGCAGGCGGACGAGCGGATCAAGGTGGGTGATATGCTGGACTTTGTCGTGGGGTATACCGACAGCACCATCATCCTGCATCGGAAGCTCTATGGCATTCGTGAGGGCACGGTTGAAGTCGAATGGGATGTGCTTTAGGAGAGCTCAGCAGAGCAAATTCCAAGCGCCCCGGCTGGCGCGAAGCAGCATCCGGTGACACATGCTAAATCCGCCCGTAATTTCCAATAATGCACTATATTGCATGCGAGATGAATGGCGTCAAGCGACAGTATGTCCAGTAGACGCCGTTTTCCGCGTTTGCCCGATTATGCGACAATCGCGGTATGGACTCTCCTCAGATGATTGCTCTCGACCATGTCGTGCTCCGGGACGACACGGATCCCCAGCTGGGCCAGCGCGACGATGACCTGATCGCAAATTTCACAAGAGCTTGTCTCTGATCAAACTCATCTGTTGAAATATCGGCTCGTCAGGATGACCAAGACGAGTAGAATGGCGCCGATGCCAATAGACATCAGTGTCACGACGAACTCTGCTGTGTCTGGTTTGACGACGAAGAGCAAGGCGATCGATACGACCAACACAAAAACCGCTATTCGGTAAAACCCTTTGAGCAGTTCAGGCGTCATGAAGCACCAACTCCGCGCCGCGTTCCAAGGGAATACAAGCGACTTCTACATCAAATTCAGATTGGAATGGAATGGACAGCTCAGGCACTTCCTGGTCGCAGACGTTTTCAACATACCACGGGCAGCGCGGATGGAAAGAACAGCCGGGCGGCAATTCAGTCAGTCGCGGAATGTCTTCGCTGCGCAACTGAATATGCTGTTTGCTGCGGGTCTTTTCCGGATCGGGTTCGGGAATGGCGGATAGCAGCACCTTGGTATAAGGGTGTTGCGGATCGCGAATAATCTGTTGCGTACGGCCGATTTCAACCAATCTTCCCAAGTACATTACGCCGATCCGACCATCCCAGGCGAAGTACTTGGCCAGCGCCAGGTCGTGAGTGATGAATACGATAGTCACACCCAGCCGATCGCGCAGGTCCATCATCATTTGCAGGAGGCCAATGCGAATAGAGACATCCACCATACTAACGGACTCGTCGGCGACTATCACTGACGGTTGGGTGGTGAGGGCGCGCGCGATGCTCACCCGCTGGCGCTGGCCACCGCTGAGCTGATGCGGATATTTGTCGATAAAGTCTTCCACCGGGGTTAAGTCGACCAAATCGAGCAGTTCGCGCACGCGCTGCAGGACGCCGCGTCGATGTGGCGCAAGTTTGTGCCTGAGCAGGGGATAACTGAGCATGTCAGAGACAGTCTGCGTCGGATTCAGCGAGGCATAGGGATCCTGATGAATGATCTGTACTGATCGGCGAAAGCGCCGGTAGTTATCCCCGCGCAATGAGGCGATATCCGCTCCTTCAAACTCGACGATGCCTTGGCTTGTAGGCAGTAAACCGCAAATGATCTTGCCCGTTGTCGTCTTGCCGCAGCCGCTCTCTCCGACCAGACAGAGGAACTCCAGTCGATTGACAGTGATGTTGATATCTTGCAGGACGGGCACGATCTCCCGACCTGTTTTGAAGCTGCGGTAGACGTGTTTCAGTTCAATGATGGGCGACGACACTAGAGCCTTGCCTTTCGACTTTCGAGCAGGCGATCTTTGTGCCAGCACGCCGCCAGATGCGCGCCAACATCATCCGTTAGCGGCGGATTCTCTTTCATGCAAGTATCGTCAGCAAAGGCGCAGCGCGGATGAAACTTGCATCCCTCCGGCGGTGTGATGAGATTGGGTGGCGAGCCAGGGATACTCTGGAGCACGTCTTGCGCGTGCTCGAGCGTGGGAACTGATGTCAGCAAGCCATGCGTGTAGGGATGGAGCGAGTGATAGAAAATATCGTTGACGCCGCCAAGCTCTACGATTTCTCCAGCGTAAACGGTAGCGACATGATCCGCCATTTCAGCTGCCAGAGACAGATCGTGGCTGATGAATATAATGCTGAAATCCAGTTGTCGCTGCATCTCGTTCAATACGTCAATGATAGCGCGCTGCGTTAGGATATCGAGTGCGGTCGTTGGCTCATCGAGAATAACGATCTGCGGACTGAGCAAGACGCCGAGGGCGAGCAAAGTACGCTGTTTCATACCCCCGCTCAGTTCATGCGGATAGGCGTCATATACGCGCTCGGGGTCCAGGCGTACCAGTTGGAGCAGGCTAAGGGCCCGCTTGCGCACAGCCGCTTTGTCCGTCCAGCCATGCGCCTGGGCTGTGTCTTCAAATTGTTTGCGTATGTTTAGCACCGGATTGAAGGCATTCTGCGCCCCCTGGAATACCATCGCGCACTCGTTCCAGCGAAATTCCCGCAGCTGCCGGTTACTTAATTTGAGCACATCTTGCACTTCTTGATTGCGCTGATAGAGGATCTGGCCGCTGGTGATGACTGCGTTCCTGGGCAGCTTTCGGATCAACGCCAGGCTGATGGTGGTTTTGCCACTGCCGCTCTCGCCGATCAACGCCATGGCCTCGCCGTTTCTCAGCTCGAAAGATACATTGGCTGTCGCCTTGACGTCGCCGCGATCAGTACGATACACGACTGATAGATCATCGACTTTGAGAACGACATCGGGCGGCAAAATCTGCGACATGGCGGCGACCTCTAAACCGCTGCCCGCAGGCGCGGATCAAAGATTTCTTCGAGCGCGCGCGCGAAGAGCACCAGGCAAACCTGGAAGAAGGCGATCGCCAGCACCGGCGAGAGCGCCATACTGGCGCCATCGGGGTTGTACAAGGTCCCGCGCGAGCGACCGAAATATAGCATGACGCCCCAGGTATAGTCGTCAATCGGCGCTAAACCAAGCACCAGCAGCGCTATCTGTTCATACATGGCGAAGGTGATGGAAAAGATAAAATTGATCATGACGTAACTGATCATATTGGGCAGGATTTCGCGGAACATAATGTGATAGGTGCTCAAGCCGAGCGATTGCGCCGCTTCGACGAATTCTCTTTCGCGCAGGCTCAGCACTTGCGCGCGGATGGCGCGCATCAACGGAGGCCAGCCCAGCAGCCCAATCATGAGGCCCAGGAAGAGCGTGTTCTCAAAGCGGATCAATCCGGCTAGAACAACCAGCAGGATGAGGCGCGGCACAGCTAATATCAGATTCGACAGCGCGGTCATCGCCACGTCGAACGCGCCGCCAATCATCGCCGAAAGCGACCCGACGACCAGGGCGATCAAGGTTGAAATCACGCCGCCGATGACAGCGGTCAGAATCAGGATGCGGCCCCCATGCACAATATGCGTGGCGATATCGCGGCCCTGGGTATCGGTGCCCAGCAAATGCGGCGGTCCCAACTCCGGATTGGAGACGACGATGTGCTCGGCGAGCAGGGCTTGGAGCTCGGGGTCTTCGGCGTCCGCTCGCAGATCGTCGATATTTTTCGAGAAGATGAGCATGGCGTCGATCTCTTTATTGGCGAGGTCGACCAAAGCGGCGCGCACCCCCGGACCAGCGCGGCGGCTGGTCCAGCGGTATTTCTCGATGTTGATGCTATCGGCATAAGGCGCTATCAAGCTGGGTCCCCCGGTTTGATCGACGACGCCGACCGTTCCGCCAGCCAGGTCTTCAAAACTGCGCAGATGGGCATTGTCGCGGTGGACAGCCAACTGAATCCGCGAACCGACGGGACCGGCGATTTCGTCAAGATTGACTTCGCTGTCGAAGGGGATGAAGTGCGGCATGATAAAGGTCAGAACGAAATACGCCAGCAAGCCCAGGAAACCGATGAAGCCGGCCCGGTTGGCGCGCAAGCGGTTGATGAAGCCGAATACCGCCAACAGAACTGTGAAAGGCAGCCGCAGCAGAGTGAGGAGCAGAGGCGGCGATGCTTGAATCTTGCTGCTCATTTCTCCCCCGTGATGCGCACGCGCGGATCCAGCAGACCGTATGTCAGATCTGCAAATAAGTTGCTGAATACAAAGGTGGACGAGAGAATCAAAACAGCGCCCTGAACGCTGGTATAGTCGCGAACGGTGATAGCCTGGAATAGATAATGACCGAAACCCCAATAAACGAATATCTCTTCAATAACGACGCCGCTACCGAGTACAAAGCCGATGCTGATGCTCAGCTGCGCGAATAGGGGCAGCATGGCGTTGCGCCCGACATAGGCGGTGATGATGCGCCTGTCTTTCAAGCCGCGCGCTTCGGCGACGTTCACGTAGTCGTCGTTGAGCACGCCGGTCGTGCTGCTCTTCATGCTCAACATCCAAGTGCCCAATGTGGCGAGCACATAGGTAATGATCGGCAAGAGCGCATGTTCGATAGCGCTGCCGATGAATGCGGCATTCAGTCCGGGCGTCAATCCTGGGTCATATGTGCCGCGCGCCGCGCCAACATCAAACCAATTCCAGGAAATGCCGGGTCCGATGATGATCAGCAAGCCCCAGATGTAATTGGGCACACCGGTGAAAAAAGACGAAACTAAAGAGAGCGTATGGTCGAGAACAGAGTCGCGATAATAAGCCATCATCATGCCGAGCACGATGCCGAGCACAAAGCTGATCAAAAAACCGGTGCCGACGGCGAAGATCGTCCAGGGCAGAAAGCGCGCGATTTCATCAATGATCTTGGTGCCGGGCGAGGTAATTGATGTGCCCAGGTCGAGGCGCAGCAGATCCGCTACATAGTCGACGTATTGGTCGAACATGGTGGCGTCAGGGTCAAAGTTAAAGCTGGCGGCGACGCGATCGTAGGCTTCCTGGTAGGAGATGCCCTCCTGCGTGAGTATCTGTTCGATCAGGACATCGATTGGATTGCCGGGCATTTGGCGGACGAGAAAAAAGGTAACCGTCAGAACCGCCCAAATCGTCACGATCGCCTGCGCGAATACGCGAACGTAGTAATTCTTGTAGACATGTACGACGGGAGCAGGAATGAGGCTGCTTGTCGCGCTTTGCAACTGATGTTCAAGCGCGCCGTGGCCCGCTTCTGGCAAATTATAGTCCGTCATCGGTGGATTCCAGCGATGTCCTCGCCAGCTGCAACTAGGGAAGGGGGCGAGTCGGCGACCCGCCCCTCCAGTCGAATGACATTGCCATCCAATGTCCTGATTACATATCCGCCGGCGCGGTGACGCCCGTCAGGATGAGGGTGGTCATCCAGTTATCAGCGCCGCCGCCAAAGTTAGCGAAGATCGGGTCGCTGGCATCGGGCACGCTGATAAAGCTGCGATTCAGCGAATTGTTGGTATAGCGTTCCCAAAGCGGGATCGCAGGCAGCAACTCGTTGTAGGAGAGGGCCAATTGCGAGACCAGTTCCGCCTGGTCGGCCTTGTCCACGCCTTGTGAACTGGCGTTGGACAAGTCAAATACGTTGACCATGCCGCCGCTGTAATCGACATTGTTGTCGAAGTTCATGCCGGCGCCGCCGCCTTCGCCAGCAAAGTCGCCCTGGCCGTTATAGCGGTTGTAGGCCTGCAGGTAACTGCGCCCGGGGATCGGATCGCCCAGACCCCAGTTGCGGATGGCTATCTCGAAGTTGCTCGAGTAAATGTCCTGCGGATGCTGCTGGAACTGAACGCCGCGAGCCGAGATATCGAAACCGAAGTCATTCAATTGGGCGGTGGCGTTTTCAGCCGCGGCCGACCAGTCCGCGAATTCTTGCGGGAAGGTCAATTCGAAGGCCAGCGGATCGCCATTGTCGTCCACCCACGTACCGGCGTCGTTGCGACTGAAGCCAACGCTTTGCAGCAACTCTTCGGCTTTCATCAGGTCATGGTCGTACGTATTGAGCGCATCGAGCGTATCGTCATTGAGCCAGGCTTCGGACAAGCCATCGCTCATGCCGGTCATGTATTCCACTGCCACGCCGGAGTCGCCCAGGCTGACGACGCCATTTTGGATGCGGTCAACCGCGTAGGCGATCGCCTGGCGTACTTCAACCAGATTCAGCGGGTAAACGGCGTGGTTCACATAGATACCCGGGCCGTTGTTCATGCCGGAGCGAACGATGTCGATGCCCTGGTCGGCAAAGGCTAGCTCAGTTGTCGGCGGAATGCCATGCGTGATGTAGTGGAGTTCTTTGTTTCTGACCAGCGGCGTCACTACCTCGGTTTCGCCATTCCACATGCGCACCATGTCGAAGTTCTGGATATCGCCGGCGAATCCACCCGGGTTCAACTCCATCATCAAATTGGCTTCGTTGATGGAATCGGGCAAGATAGTGTAGGGTCCGCCAGAAACGGGCGATTCGGGACGGAACTCGGTCAGCTCTTGCAGCAGGTCATCCCAGCCGTCGCCGCCCGCATCCATCATTGCCGCGCGATCGGCGATATCGCCGAAGACGCTGGCGGGGCGCAGGTTTGTGGTAAGGATGATACGTTCCGCCAGGCTGGACGGCGCGTCCATGACGAACTTGACAGTGGAGTCGTCGACCTTCTCGATGCCGCTCATATTGGCCCAGACGGTATCGCCGCGCAGGCGGAATATGTTGAAGGTCGCCATCAGGTCGTCAGCGGTCATCGCGCTGCCGTCGCTCCAGCTATTGCCTTCAACCATCTTGATCACATAGTTGCCGTCGGCATCCCAGCCGAATTCCTCCGCAACCATGCCTGCATAGTCGCCGGTCGCCCACATCAGAACGGCCAATGGCGGTTCATGTATGTCTTGATATTGACCGAGTGTGATACCGCCGGATGCGAAGGTGTTGAAGTGTCCAGTCGGCGGCACTTGATAGGGCCAGGCGACATTTAGCGTCTCGCCCTGCGCCAAGGCCGGCGCCGAAACGAATACAGTGAACACGAAGAGCATCGCCGCTAGAATCATGAATCGCTTAAACATCGTGAATTCCTCCAATTAGCGTAATCGCCAACTAAATGCGTGCTTACAAGTTTACTCGCCACTGCAATAGATTCTCCTTTCACCCTTTTGAACAGCGAGCAAAGGCGCCCGCATACATCACTTGCGCCGGTCTAGGGACCCACGCTAAACGCGGGTTCGCGCAAAGTATCATCAAACACTTGCGCGACGGCGCCCATGAGGGCCGGGTCTGGCGTGAGCTTCGAAATCCTCAGGTCGATACCATTTGGCGGCATGACCACAGTATAACGATCAATTTCATCGTGCAAGCGAGAGCGAAATGCGCCAAATTCCTTGCCCAATTCGCCCCCGATAATGAATACAGTGATGTCGAAGCTGTTGACAAGGTTTGCGATTCCGATGCCGAGGTATTTGCACATCTCCCGCATGCCATAGAGCGCCACGTCGTCGCCGCAGCGTAAAGCGTCTATCAGTCGTTCAAAGGTCAATGGTTGCTTGTCAAGTTTCGAATCCGCGCCGTCTAGTATTCGGCGGCGCGCGATGTTCTTATAACTTGAAATGCTGACCAGCGATTGCCAACTCTTCGCGGAAAGATTCCCATTGCCGGAGTCACAAAGGATGTTCATGAATCCGATCTCGCCGGAGAAACCGCGGGAACCGCGATAAAGTTGTCCGTCGATTACAATGCCGCCACCAGGCCATGACCGATCTCGATATAGATGAAGTTCCTGTCTTGGATCGCGCTTCCATAATGGTTCTCGCCAACAGTGGCGCCGTTAACCTCGTTGTCCACGCTGACTTTTACACCGAACTTCTGCTCCCAACACGCGCGCAAGTCGACGTCTTTCCAATTCATATATTTCGAATAGACAACTCGCCCGTCGGCGCCAATGACACCGGTGACAACGACGCCAATGCCGACGACGCTGCGTCGCTCGCGATTTTTCTCGAAAGCGCAATCAATCAACTGTTCGCAGATGTCCAGGACATGATCAACCTTGGTCGTATCGAGGGCAACCAGATCGTACCAGAGAACTTCTCCGAGTAAATTCGTCAACGCGCATTGAACCGCGGATGCGTTGATCTTGAGCGCGATGGCGCTGGCGCCGTCCGGATTCAATTCCAGCAAAATGCCGCGGCGCCCGCCGGTGGACTCTTCGAATCCCACTTCGTGGACTATGTCGTCCTGAATGAGTTTGTCGGTGATATAGGAAATCGCGCTGCGTGTGAGACCGGTGCGGTTGGCAAGTTTCGCCCGCGTTTGCGCCGGACTCCGCCTCAGGCTGCTCAACACGATGCCACGGTTAATCTCGTGCATGACTTCGTGGTTTACGCCGGAACGCTTGCGCGACATGGTGGCGCCCCTACAACGAATGTTAGCGAAGATAAGCAGTGCGCTATTATTGATTGTAAGTATATCGTTTGCGCTGAGCTTTGTCAAATTAGTGAATTATCTACCTGCCAATGCTGGCAGACATGACCTGCGCGGAAAGCAAAAGCGGGCCCACTCAGACAACAAGAGCATCGTGATCGCTGTGCGAGAGCTGCTAAACGCGTGCTTCGACGTCCAAAGGCTTTTGCTGCTGATGAGTGACAGCTGTTGCACGCATGGCTGCGGATTTCACAAGAAGAGCGTGCGCCTGGGAGGGCAAGTTCGAGCGGCTGTCGCCAAGGCTGTTTCAGGCGTTCTTTCATCTCCTTGATGACGTGCCGCGCAGTTTGAGGTGTGTCCGAAATTCTAATGCCATAGGTGTTTCGTCAAATATAATTGACGCGTTTGTCGATAGCATCCGGCACGGTCCCGGCGCCAGCTACGATCATGGGCGGAGTTGGACCATCGGCGGCGTCAAGGTGACTAGACCAGCGCCTTCACCGACGCCTTTGGCAAGATAGCGCCGATATTTGTCCGTTGGCAAGCGGGTCAGTTAAGCATCGCGTCAACGCTCAGATCGATATAGAGACGCTTGTGGGTATAATGATGCGAGCTTGAAGTTAGGCTGTGGCCTCGCGCCCTTGGATTTCCTCCAGAGCAGATTGCGCAATTTCCGCGCGTGATGGACCGCCTCGCGCCATACCACCAGTAGGTATCGGCTCTATTTTTCGTAAGAGATTGCCATCGCGCCGCCCGCCCGCGCAAAGCCACGAGTTTCCGGCTTGTCGCAGAGAGGTGGATATTGAGGATGACGACGAGCGATGTCGCTGCGCGGCGTTTTAGCCTTTAACCGCGCCGACGGTCAGACCCTTGATGATATGCCGCTGCGCCAGCAATACCAGAATCAACGCGGGGATCATGGCGACGAATGAGCCAGCTGCCATTTCGCCGTAACGAATGTTGAACTCTTGCACGAAGTTGGCGATGCCGACGGGAATGGTGCGTCCGGCGCTCGTCGTGGTTAGCGAGAGCGCGAAGAGGAATTCTTTCCAGCTGAATACGAAGACGAGAACCGCCATCGCGGCCAGGCCGGGGCGCACGATTGGGATGATCACCATGCGGAAGGCCTGCCACTGGGTACAGCCGTCAATGACCGCGGCTTCTTCCAGTTCTTTGGGCACTTCGGCGAAGAAATTCATCATCATGATCACCGCCAGCGGCATGTTCAGCACCATGTGCGCCATGATGACGGCAGCAGGCGTGTCGTAGATGTTGGTGGCCCGCGCCCACAGATAATAAGGCGTAACAAATACGATGGGCGGCATCATATTGATGAACAGCAGCCAGACCAGGATGCCGCCGGTTGCCCAGCGGGACCAGTTCAACCTCGAGATAGAATAGGCCGCAAGCGAGCCGATGACACCGCAAATGATGGCAACACTGGAGGAAACCACTAAGCTATTTCGTGTCAGTTCCGCGAAATTGCTGCGGCTGCCGGTGAAGATTTCTTCGTAATTCCTGGTCTTCGCTTCAAAGAAGAATGTGCCGCTATAAATATCCGCCGTGCTCTTGAGGGAGGTCTGCACGATGTAAAAGACCGGAAACAGAACAATGAACACCACGATGAGCAAAACGACATTTAAGATGACTTTCGGGACGGTCTTTTGTCTCATCCCAGTCGCTTCCGCACCAAACGGCTTGCCCAAAAATAGAATACAACAAAGACGGTCATGAATGCCGCTACCATCAAAGATAAGAATGCAGCGTATCCCAACCGAAATTGCTCGCTGAAGACCTTATAGATGTGCATGCTAATCACCTGCGTCGCCGTACCAGGTCCGCCCGATGTCAGCACGAAGATTTGGTCGAATACCTTGAATGCGAGGATCGTGCGCAAGAGCATCGCCACTAGAATCGTCGGCGCCATCATCGGCAAAATGACGTGTCGAATCATGCGGAGCTCGTTAGCGCCATCCACCCGCGCTGCCTCCAGAAGCGAGGGCGGTATCGACTCGATGCCCGCCAACATGATCAGAAACATGAAACTGGTCCAATGCCAGACATCGACGATGATGACGGAAATCAGCGCCAAGTCGGGATCAGCCGTCCAAAGCGGCGGATTTTGAACGCCAAGTTCGATCAATATTGTTGTAATCAGCCCATAGTTAAAGTCATAGATCAAGGACCACATCGTGCCTATCGCCACCGGCGGAATCAGCAAAGGAATGATCACCACGCTGCGATAAACGATTGATAAAGTCTTAGTTCGGCTGATAGCGACCGCCAGCGCGAAGCCGGTGAATGTCTCGATAAGCACGACGGCGACAACAAATACCAGCGTGTTCTTTATGGCGATGCCGACGATGGGATCCTTGGCCAGATTATCCAATTGCGCCAAGCCGACGAACTCCGAGACGAGCTCGCCCTCGATGAATTCCAGCTCGGATACGCTCATCTGCAGCAGCTGCGCGATAGGCAAGGCAGTGAAGATCACCAAGATGACGAGCAGGGGCGCCACCGACCAGTACTTGAAACTGCCCGGTCCGAAGAAGGTTGTTCTTAAGTCGCCAGGGTTTTTCAGCGAGAGTATCGCCATATCCACTCCGTAACCAGCCTCTGCAAAAGGCGCGGCAGAGGAACCAACGACCCGCTATGGGCGAGGCGTCAGTTCCTCAATAGCAAGTTTCTGCCGAATCTACGATACGGTGTAACCGGCGTCCTCCATGACAGTACGGATTTCCGACGCCATGAGCCCGACCGCTTCTTCAGCGCTGATCTCGTCGACGTAGGCTTGCGCCAAGCGCGTCGATACACTGTCGCGGATCAGAGGCGTTTCCGGCAAGCGCGTCTCGGGATGCAAGAAAGGCGTACTTTCGGCGAAGGCGCTCGTCCACCAGCCGACTACCTCATCGGTAGCCAATTCTTCGTAGGTGTCTTGACGGACAGGGATGGCGCCCGCCTTGGCGTAAGCCAGCTGATTGTCTTTTGTCGTCAGCCACTTGACGAATTCGAGCCCGGCCGCGGCCCGCTCCGACGGCAAGTTGTCCGGATGCGACATCACCCACATGCCCGTTCGTGGTGAACGCGCTTCCGCGGTGACACCTGGAACGACTGTGGCGCCCATATTGCCGCCGACGATCGAGATCTCCGGGTTGTCGTAATTCGGCGCAGCGGCGCCCACCATGTGGACCTGCGCCAATCGGCCGCTCGCCATCAGCGCCAGCAAATCACCCTGACCGAGATCCGCGTAATTCTGCGGCGCCCAAGTCCGCCCCAGCTTCAGCCAGCGCTGGACTGCTTCCAGGCCCTCAGGCCGCTCGAAGCCGACGGACCAACTGCCGTCCTCCTCCAGCCGGACGTATTCCGCGTCATAGGAATCAACATAGGCGCCGAATTCCCACCAGATCGGATTGGCGCGATTGGCGTTGCCGAACATCCTTGGTGGATTGCCCAGTTGCTCGGCGATGGCTTCCATCTCGTCAAAGGTCTTCGGCGGCTCGATTCCGGCGTCATCAAACAGATCGCGGCGGTAGTAGTAGAGCTGGATATTGCCGTTGATGGGAATGCCGAGGAGCGTGCCCATCGGCCCGTTAACACCCAAATCGCTGTCCCAGCGCGCCGCATCGCCATAGCTGATGATATTCTCATCCAGCGTATAGTCGGCGTCGATATCGAGGATTGGTTTCAGCAGGCCAGAATTGTAAAAGAAGGGGATGTTCTGCTCGGTGACGGCGACGGCGTCGTATTCGCTTTCTCCGGCCTGGACAGCGTTGCGTGTCTTGTCCAGCATACCGGGGAAGGGCGTGACATCAAGGTTGATCTCGTTGCCGGTGGTTTCCGTATATAATTCAACCATAGCCGCAAAGCCGGGAAACCAGGGCGAATCGTTGATCAGAATCGTAATCGGCGGCTGGCTCATGACGTCTTGCGCCATGGTCCGTATGCTGCTGTGCAGCACGGGATTCGCCGCCAGGCCGGCGGACAGAGCTCCCATCGCCTTGAGAAAATCGCGTCGCGAAAAATTTCCAATGCGCTTGTTCATGTTCGACTCCGTTCGCTAGTCTCTGTTGGTGTTTGCTGCATAAACTGCTATGGAACGGGCAGAAGCGCCTCCTTCCTTGTGTCGTGCAAGACACAGCGGGGAATAAAAGCAAGAAATGCTAACCATACACTACTGCATTGAGCAGGACATTGCAAAAAACTGTGCTAACGTGTGACATCCTGTTCCAGGCGCTGGGGCGCCCGGCGCCAGCTGCGGCGGCGCTTCATCAAAGATTATCGGGTAGAGATTCTTGAACTCCTGATGGCTGAAGAAGGCTTCGTAAGGATCAACGGTTTCGATCTGCAAGCACCAGTTGTCGGCACCATGATTATCGCGGATGAATTCCATGCCCTTGCCGAAGCGATGAATATCTAAAAAACGGCGAACAGAAGAACAAAACCAAAGCGTTGACCTGCGCGACCGAAAAGCGCAGCTGTTTCTCCCTGTCCTGTACTGATTTCAGTGTCGACAGCGGCGCGTGCTTCCGCTCAGCGTTTAACGCATTGTCTCACACCGCGACCGCACTCCAGGTCCAAATTCCACGTGCGGCGTAAATATCTCTCGGCTCGGATCGGGTATATGGGTGCTGGAGCTATTGCCGTTAAACATGGGATTGGCGTAGGCATAACATTCGCTGCTGTTGAACCAAAGCCCGCCTCCCTTATGCTCGGCCGCATTATCGAAGAAGCTGTTATAAGGGGCATTCACACGCGCGCTATCTATAGACGCGATTCCGCCGCCCCAACCGGCGCTGTTATTGCGGAACGCGACCCGGGCAACGACAACATCGGCATCGCCGCGCGCCCTTATCGCGCCGCCGTATTCGCCCGGGCTGCTGCCGTTGATAAGCGTCATATTCTTGATATTGACCTCGCCATGCTCAATGTCAAATATGCGAAAGCGATTATCCCCGTCAATGGTATGCCCGTTGCCGCGTATGGTTAGATCGCTGCTGATTATCGGGAGCGCCTCAGTGAGCTTGATGTCCTCGCTAAGCGTGATGATGTCGGCGCCCTGGCCGGCCGGGCAGCCTCCCGCCGGCGCATCGGTGTTGGCGGCGATGATCTGATCGGCCAAGCTGCAATCGGCCGGGATCACTCTTGCGGGCGTCGGCTCTTCGGATGCGGTACGCTCCGATTCAATCGCGCCGATATCACAATGCGGGCGCGGGTTGCCAAGTTGATCGCTTGGCAGGCAGAAGGCCGGGTCCGCCGCTGCGTGCGCCGGGCTGGCGTTCAGCAGGGGATAATGCGCGACCGCGCCTGTTCTCTCCGCCAGCAGCGGATCGGCAATGATAGCCGTCGAACAAGTCCCATCCTGACTCAGATTGCCGCGATTCTCCGTGAGACGCCCGTAACAGTCATCGCCCCGACCGCTGCCGGCAACGATGCTGTTGCGCAGATTGAATGTTCCTGAAAGATAAATGCCGGCGCCGACGATATTATGCGCGCGGTTGTTCATCAGCGTCACGTGCGTCAATGTGGTATCCGCGCCATGGCTGTAAATGGCGCCGCCCTGTCTCGCCACATTATCGCTGAAGGTGCTATTGGAAATGTTCACAGAGCCGCTTCTCGTTTCCATCGCGCCGCCAATACTGCCTGCGCGGTTACCCAGAAACGCGCTCGCGCTGATATTCACCCTACCGCCATCGACAAAAACAGCGCCGGCGCCACTATCGCCTTGGTTGCCGACGAAGCTGCTAGCGCTGACATCCAGCCTGACATCAGCACTTTCCGTGGCGATCGCGCCGCCATAGATGGCCCGATTGCCGCTGAAGGCAACACTCGCAGCCGTGACTCGCGCGCCGTTGATCAGCCGAATGGCCCCGCCCTTGGTCGCGTCGCCGTCCCGCAGCGTCATGTCCGAAATCGTGAGCCGGCCGCCATCGACATCGAATATGCGGAATTTGTCGGCGCCGCTTATCGTGTAGCCATTGCCCTCGATGCTAATCTCGCTCGTGATGGGCGGCAGCGCCGCGTCGAGGACGATGTCCTCGATCAAGGTGATGACATCGTGCCCGCTTCCCGCTGGACAGCCGCCGGCCGGCGCATCCGTGTTGGCGGCGGTGATCTGCAAGGCGAGCGGGCAGGGCGGTGGCGGCACAGCTGGCGCCGGCGCAGGCAGCGCGGTCGTCGACTCTATCGCGCCCAGATCGCAACCCTCGCCATGCGGCCGCGGCCTGCCGAGCTGGTCGGTATCGGGGCAGAATCGCGGGTCGGCGGCGTCGAGAAGCGGGCTGCCGTCCAGCGGAGGATGATGCAAGGGCTTGCCGGTCAATTCGCCCAGCAGGGCATCACCGCTCATGGAAGCCGAGCAAGAACCGTCAGAAATGAAGTTGGCGAGGTTGTCGGCCAATTTGCCCGTACATAATGGACCTCTGCCGTCGCCGGTGATGATGCTGTTGCGCAGGCGAACGTTGGTGGACCATTCGGACACCCGGATCGCTGCGCCGGCGTCGCGGCTGGAAGACAGGTTGTCAACCATAGTGAGATGCGCCAGCGCGACGTCGCGGCCGCCGCCGGACAGCGCTCCGCCCCAGTGCGCGCGGTTTCCGCTGAAAGTACTGTTTGTGATGCGAACGGTACCGCCATGATAGACGATGGCGCCGCCGCTCGAACTGGCGTCATTCTCTACGAAGCTGCTACTGCTTATGCTGATGTTGACGTGGGTCGCAATCGCGCCGCCTTCCTTTCCGCTGCTGTTGTTGATGAAAGAGGAATTGCTGACGGTCAGTCCGCTCGCGTGCGAGAGATGGGTGAGGCCTTGTACTTTGGGATCACTGCTTACCCCCCGCGTGGCGCCGGTGAGGTCAATGGCGCCACCGCTCAATCCCGCGCGGTTGCCAATGAAAGCCGAATCATTCACCGTCAACCAGCCGCCATTACGTACGTGAATCGCGCCGCCGCCGTCATCGCTTAAGCCGTCCGTCAGCGTCAGGTTATTCACCGCCAGATTACCCCCTCTGACGAAAAAGATGCGGAACTTGCCGTCGCCGCTTATCGTATGCCCGCCGCCTTCGATAGTGATCGTCCCGGTGATCGGCGGCAGCGGCTGGCGCAGGGTGATGTCCTCAGTGAGGGTGATGATGTCGTGATTTGTCCCGGCCGGGCAGTAGCCAACCGCTTGATTGCTGTTGGCGGCCAGGATACGGTCGCGCAAGGTGCAGACGCCAACGACAGGCCCTCCGCTTGTGGCGCCGGGCGATGTCGATTCGATGGCGCCGATGTCACAAGCTTCGCCAAACGGACGCGCCGCGCCAATTTGATCGCGGTCGGGGCAGAACTGCCTGTAAGCCGCGTTGATTGCCGGACTGTCGTCCCGCGGTACAAAATGAGGGATGGGTCCGTCAACAAGATCAAGTTTGGGCTCCCCGCCGTACTCTGGGTTGCATGACCAATCCTCGATTAAATTGCCTACGTTTTGCACAATGCGCGCCGAGCAGAGCGACGCTGCCGAACCGCCGGCGATGATGCTGTTGTGCAAGTTGAGGCTTCCCCGTCTGCCTTCCCGGCGCAAAGCGGCGCCTTCCGGCCCGCTGGCGATATTGTCTATCATGGTCACATGCGCCAAGGTGACATCGCCGCCGTTGACGTAAACCGCGCCGCCAGCGCTCGCGACATTAACGTACAAGGTGCTGTTGTTGATGGCAATCTCGCCACGATAGGTAATAATCGCGCCGCCGGATTCGGTTGCCATATTCAGATTGAAGCTGCTGCTCTCAATCCATGCTTCACTTGCGGCCAGCGAAATCGCGCCGCCTCTCTCGGCTGAATTGTTTTTGAAACGGCTGTTCTTGACCGTGACGCTGCTTTGTTCGCGCGCTCCGATAGCGCCGCCTAATCTCGCTGTGTTGTTCCGAAACGCGGAATTCTCGATGCTTAGCCGGGCATCGCCCTCCACCCTGACCGCCCCGCCATGCAAGCGGCCGCCGTTTCCATTGACCAGCGTCAGTTGCTTGATCGTCAGTTGACCGCCTTCTTGCACGTCAAATATGCGGAACTTCCCGTCCCCACTGATGGTATGTCCGCCGCCTTCAATCGTGATCGTGCCCGTGATCGTCGGCAGCGCCTCGGTGAGTGTGATGTCTTCAGTGATCGTGATGATGTCGTGGCTCGTCCCGGCCGGGCAGAAGCCGACGGCGGTATTGCTATTGGCCGACCGGATGTGATCAGCCAAGGTGCAGACCGATGCTCGCGCCGGCGCCGCTGCGCCCGCCAACAGCGCGGCGAATGCGACGAGCAGCGCGACCGAAACTCTAGGGCTCAATCGATCTGAAGACATATAATTGCCCCCTTGTCAGAACACAGTGTCCGCTTAGCGGCCCATATCTCAACTGTCCGATAATGTATATACTTCGGGATCTTCGCAAGAGCTTCCGAAGTTCATATGTGTAAGGTAATCATCATTTTCGGCGCCCGGGAGTTCACCCACGGTATTCCGGCGAAAAGTGGCGTGGTACATGTAAGCGCATTCGCCGTCTCGCCATATGGCGCCCCCCTCACCAGTCGCTTCATTGTCAAGGAAGCTGCTTTCGAATACATAAAGGCGGCTGCCGTCGATCGACGCGACCGCGCCGCCCATGCGCGCCTTGTTGTCGCGGAAAGTTGCGTTGAACAAGATGAGCTCGGCTCTGTTTCGCAGCGTGAGGGCGCCGCCGAATCCCTCCGGATGCTCGCCGAGATTGCGGCCATCGGCAAGCGTTACATATTTGAGAACGACATTCCCCGATTCGATGTCGAAGATACGAAACCGGCTGTCGCCGCTGATGGAGTGTCCTCTGCCGTCGATAGCAATATCGCTCGTGATCGATGGCAGCGGCGCGCTTAACCTGATATCTTGACGCAGCCTGATGACATCAGCGCCGTCACCAGCCGGGCAGGCGCCAGAAGGAGCATCCGTGTTGGCGGCGATAATCTGGTCGGCCAGCGTGCAATCGGCCGGCAACTCGGCTTCGGGTACCGTAACAGCGTTAGGGTCTCTTACTGACTCGATGGCGCCGACGTCACAGTGTGTTCGCGGGTTGCCCAGTTGGTCCGTCGGCAGACAGAAGGCTGGATCAGCAGCGCCATGCGCCGGGCTGCGGTCCTGCAGAGGAAAGTGAGCCGGCGCTGCGATCATATCCGCCACGAACGGATCCCAGCCCTCATGCGCCGCGCACCTGCCATCTTCGCTGAAATTGCCCCGCTTCTGACTAAAGCGCCCGGAGCAGTCATCACCACTGCCGCTGCCCGCGATGATGCTGTTGCTGAGAGAGACAGCGCCCGCTTCGGCGTAAATCCCGCCGCCAACGATTCGGCTTACTTCGCTGTTCATAATGGTAAGATGGTTCAGCGTCGCCTCCGCGCCATTGACGTAGATGCCGCCGCCTTTTTCGGCAGCGCTGCCTGCCAGCGTGCTGTTGGTGACAGTCGCCCGTCCGCTTAAAGCGGCGATCGCGCCGCCACGCGAATCCGCGCGATTATCGAGGAAGGCGCTGCTGCTGATATCGACGCTGCCGCCATCAGCCGCTATCGCCCCGCCAGAAGTCTTGGCGCTATTAGCCACAAAGCTGCTGTTGCTGACTGTCAGCCAGTCGCTCTCGCTTTCCGTGGCGATGGCGCCGCCGAAAAACGCCGAGTTCCCGATGAATGCGACTGCTTCCACCGTAGCGCGGCCGCCATTCTTCAGCAATATCGCGCCGCCGCTGGACGCATTGCCTTGGGTCAGGGTCATATCCCTGATCGTCAGCGCGCCGCCATTCACTTCAAAGATGCCGAATTGACCGTCGCCGTCGATCGCGTATCCATTGCCTGCCAGGGTAATCTCGCTCGTGATCGCCGGCAGCGGCGCGTCGAGCAGGACGTCCCCGGTCAAGGTGATGACATCGTGGCCGCGACCCGCCGGGCAACCGCCGGCCGGGGCATCGGTGTTGGCGGCGGTGATCTGCAGGGCCAGCGGGCAGGGCGGTGGCGGCAGCAGGGGTGCGGGCTCAGGCAGCGCAGTCGTCGACTCAAAAGCGCCGATATCACAACCCGCGCCTTGTGGCCGCGGTGTGCCCAGCTGGTCGCTATTGAGGCAGAAGCGCGGATCAGCGCTGTCGAGCGCCGGGCTGCCATCCAGAAGCGGAAAATGCGCCGGGGAGCCGGTCGTCTCCGCCAGCATGGGATCGCCGCCAACCACTGACGCGCAGCTGCCATCCTCGATGAAATTGCCGAAGTTCTCGTCTAGCGGACCCTGACAGCTGCTCGATTCCTTACGATACGGACTCTTCGTTCCAGCTACAATGCTGTTGCGTAATTTGAAATTCACATCTGCCGGGTCTACCCAAATGTTGAAGCCCAAACCCTTGCTTACTACGCGACTGGGGACGATAGTCACGTGCGTCAGCGTCGTTCTGGAGGGGATTATTCCTCTCATCGTCGAGACGTTCGTAGCTATTGCGCCGCCAAGGCTGGCGCTGTTGGCGTTGAAAGTGCTGTTGATAACATTCAATGTCACGCCGTGGCCGACGAAAATGGCTCCGCCCTTGCCGTACCGCGTCTTGTTGCTAACGAAGCTGCTATTGCTTATCTCGCTCGTGCTTGTCCATAGAATGATCGCGCTGTCGTTGTTGCCCACGAAACTGCTGTTGTTGACCGTCAGATTGCTGTCGACCGCGCGTATCGAGCCACCGGAGTTGCCCTCGCCGTTTCCGTTGGTTAGCCTCAGGTCGTTTATCGTCAGATTGCCCCGTTCGACATTGAAGATGGGATACTTGTCGTCCCCGCTGATGGTATGTCCGCCGCCTTCAATCGTGATCGTCCCGGTGATCGTCGGCAGCGCCTCGGTCAGTGTGATGTCTTCAGTGATCGTGATGACATCGTGGCTCGTCCCGGCCGGGCAGAAGCCGACGGCGGTATTGGTATTGGCCGACCGGATGTGATCGGCCAAAGTGCAGACTGGCCCTTGCGCCGGCGATGTCAACAAGGCGCCGATCGCGATGATCAGAATCGTGCGCGCGATACCGATTAGCAGGATTAAGATCATGGCTCTCTAGACCTCCGCTCAGTCTTGATCTTTAGGCGTCGCAATCCCCTTGGTCCGCCTGACGCTGACGTTCCCTCAGCCGCAGGGCGCGAGAATCCAATGCGAGTGATAATCTTGTCCCATATTGTAACAGATATGTGTCACTGAGGCCGTATTTCAATTCAAGGCCGACGCTGGAGAGGTGGAGCGCCGCCGGGTCTACAGCCGCCGCCGGGGCGCTGCGTAGGCATCCGGCGTACCCATCTCATCCATCCAGCGCACGAATTTAGCGTGCATCATTTCGCAGACCTCCGGCCGTTCAGACGCGAGGTTGCGCTGATGCGCCGGGTCATTGACCGCGTCGTAGAGCTCGATTGGATCGCCCTGCAAACTGTAGAGAAAATCCCACTCGCCATCACGGATGGTGCTTGGCGACACCTCGACCACCGTTCTCTCGTTGTCGTCGACGATCAGCGTGGTGTTGCCGGCGGTGTCGGACAGCGACTGCGAAGTCACCACGATATCACGCAAGCGGTCGACCTCGCCCCGCGCCAGCGGCAGCAGGGAACGCGCTTGCACGCGCGAGGGGATGTCGATGCCCGCCAGCGCCAACATAGTCGGCATCATATCGGGAATGCTGACCAGGCCGGAAACGCGCTGCGGGTCGTAACCGGGGATCTTGGCGAAGAGCGGCACGTGGCTGATTTCATTGTGCTTTGGCGTCCGGTAGGAGATCGCGCCCAGCTTGAAGCGCGCCATCGCTTCCATCACCGGAATTGTGTTATCGGGCCAGCGGAAGCGGCTCTTGCCAAATATGCCGAATTCGCCGAAGTAGAAGCCGTGGTCGGAGACGAACAGTATGGCAGTCTCGTCATAGATGCCCAAGGTCTTCACACGGTCCAGCAGCAAGCCGAACCAGCGGTCGACCATCGTGATTTCACCCATGTAGGTTGCCCGCCCGATCTCCAAATCGCGCTCGGTATAGCCAGCGTCCTCCCAGTCCCAATAGGCTGGATAGACCTGTTCGCCGGCATAATCAGGCAGATAGGGTTTGACGTAATGCGCCGGCGGGTCCCAGGGTTCATGCGGGTCCCAGGCATCGATATAGAGGAAGAACTTCTCTTCGTAATGCCGTTCGAGCCAGTCCATCGCCGTCTTGAAGGTCCGCGGCGCAAAGCGATCGTCCTCGGCGCGCCAGGTGCTGGTGACATCGGGCCGGCCCGAGGCTTCGCGCTGCCCGCGTATCCAAATGTAATCGTCAAAGCCGCGGTCGTAGCCGTAGCCGTTGCGGATGAGGAAGGGGTTGTCAACGACGCCCATGGTCGTATAACCGGCTTTGGTCAGCAAATCCGCCAGCGTGATCTCGTCCTGCGGCAGTGGCCCCCAGGTCAGATAGCTAAAGGTGAAGCGGCCGGTGGCGATGTCGGCGCGCGTCGGCACCGTGGGGAAGGAAGCGGCGTGGCAATCTTCAAAGACGAGGGCTTCTTGGGCGAATTGCGTCAGATTTGGCGCGATGACCTCCTGATTGCCGTAGGTCGGCAGATAGTCGGCTCTGAGGGTGTCGGTGACGACGCATATGATATTCACGATCGGTCTCCCAGATAGTTATCATTATCAGGCAATGGTGAAGCTTTACCTGTGCGGGCGACCCATTGGGTAGCCCCTACAGACGACTCTGAAACGAGGCTATCCCTTCACCGCCCCCGAAGCGAGCCCGCGGATCAAGTACTTTTGGAAGAAGATGATCACGATCAGGATCGGTAGCGTCGTGGACACGGAGGCGGCGGCGGCGAGGGTCACATGCCCGGGATCTTCACCGCCAGTCCACTGTGCGATACCGACTGGCAGGGTCCAGTTTATCTGCGTCAGGATGCGGGCCAGCAAGAAGTCGTTGTAGGCCAGCAGCAAGGTGAACAAGCCGGTAGTGATGATGCCGGGCCACATGATAGGCACGATCACCGAGATGAAGGACTTTAGCCGGCTGGCGCCATCAATCATGGCGGCTTCTTCAATCTCGCGCGGGATCTCCATGAAGAAGCTGCGCAGCATCCAGATGGTGAAAGGCTGATTGGTCGCTACCAGGCAGAGAATCAGCAGGATATGGGTATCGTACAAGCCGGAAAGCTGACCCAAGTAGTAGAAGGGCAGCACCAGCGCCAGGCCCGGCAGCGAGCGGAAGGCCAGCGCGATCACCAGGATATAGACCGAAACCACGTGTCGAAAGCGCGCCAGTCCATAGCCCGCCAGCGCGCCGACGGTCAAGGAGATGCAGAGTGTACCCATCGTGACGATGACGCTGTTGATCAAGTAATCATAGAATTCGGCGGTATTGACGATTTCCGGCAGCGCCAGCGCAACGGCGACGCCGGCGAAAATGCAGCCTATATATACGACTGAATTGGGCGCCGGGATGCGGTTGGCGGAAAATCCGATCACGAACAATAAAAAGATGACGATCACCAGCAGCAAACCATAGGGCGCAAAATCTTGCGGCGACATATTAAGCCAGAGTTCGGCATAGTTGTCGCCGGTGGGGCTGAAGATGAAACGCGGAATCCTTGCGTTGGCGTCCTTCGGCAGCTTGACCGAGTTCATAATCGTCCAGGTGAAGGGGAGAATGTTGTATACCGTGAACAGCGCCAGCGCGATATAGATCAGCAGTCTCGCAATCGGGTTGTCTGTCCGTGTCATCAGGCGTCCTCCGTCTGCTCGCGATAGGTCATGACGAGGAAGGGAATCAGGACGACGAAGATGCCCAGCACGGTGAGCACGCTCATGGCGTTGGCTTTGCCCAAGCGGCCGAAACTGAGAGCGACCTGAAAGTTGTAAAACATGATCGTCTCCGCATCGTAAATCGGGTTCTGTTGCGTGAGCACAAAGACGCTGTCGAAGACGCGGTAGGAGTCCATGATCGAGATCAACCCGATGAAGATGAAAAGCGAGCGCAGATGCGGGATGGCGACATGCCAAAGCTGTCGCAGCCAGGAGGCGCCATCAACACGCGCCGCTTCCAGCGATTCTTGCGGCAGCGTCTGCAAACCGGCGAAGAGCACGATCATAGCAAAGGGCGTGGCCGTCCAGATGCTATGGAAGATGATCAGCAGCGGCACCGTCGTGCTATTCATGAACAGGCGGTAGTCGAAGAGCTGCTGCATCCAGTACCAGTAGGGCCCGCCACGATCGAACATATCGCGGAAGATCAGTGTGCCAACGACCGGCGTCATCACGAAGGGCACCAGCGCGGCCGCGACAAATACGCCGCGAAAACGCCTGATCTGATCGAGCAGCAGGGCGAAGAGCAAGCCGAGAAGGATGCGCAGCGGCACGGCGACGGCGATGAAAATCAGCGTAAATTCAAGCGAGTCCCAGAATTCGGGATCGTCCAAGACCTCCTGGTAATTCTGAAAGCCAACCCAAAGCGGCTCATCGAGATTGCGGAAGGTGATATAGTGCAAGCCGAGTACGATTGACGCCAGCAGCGGCAGGGTCATAAGCGCCAGCATAATGACGACGCTTGGACCGACAAAAAAGGTGAAGGTTCCTTTCTTCATAAGCGGATCTCCTGCTTCTCTTGCGCGTTTACCGCTCCGACCATGTCCTGCACCGCCGCGATTACCGCCTCGGGCCGCTCGCGAAAGACAGCATGGCCGGCGGCGACAGGCATAACCTTGCCCCGCGTGGATAGCCGCGCCTGCGGATATTGCAGCGCGCGCCACATCTGGCCCAGGCTCTTGGTATAAGGATCATCGCCCCACCAGTCTTGCGTCGCGACTATTACGCACAGGGGCAGATCGCCCAGCTTGCCCTTGGAGCGGGTCTGCGCATCGCTGGCGATGAGATACTGATTCTGCCAGTAATAAGTCCACCAGTAATTGGGATTATTCAGCAGCAATTTCAGGTAGCGTCTGCCGTATCGCTGCAGTGTTTCGGGCGTCAGCCAATCGACGATATCGGCCTCGCGCAGCTCGCCGGCGGCCGCTTTCTGGGCGAAGCAGCGTACCGTTTCCATCCGCTCAAAGCGCTCACGCGGATAGCGCTCCGGGTAGGTTTGCGTCGCCCAAAGGTCGTAACCCGGCGGGATACCGTCCATCAGGATCAAGCCGGCCACGCGCTCGGGATGGTCGGCGGCGACGATTTGCGCCACCGGCCCGCCGCCTGACCAAGCCAGCAGGATTACCGGCTCGTTTTCACCCAAGGCATCAAGCAAGGCGACGAATTCATCGGCTTCGATTTGGGCGCTGCGATTGCTGTCTACCGGGTCGCTCCAGGCGATGCCGGCGCGGTCGTAGGCGCAGACGCGCGTATGTTCGGCCAGCTTATGCTGAAAACAGCCCCAGCCGAGCGTCGTTCCCAGCCAGCCGTTTTCCAGCCAAACCCTTGGGCTGCCCTGCCCCATCTCGACCATGTGCACCGCGCGGCCGCCGACATCGACGATCTTTCCAATGGGCTCGCCCAGGTCGAGCGAATCGGCTGGCAAATGCATGGTCATGAACTCAAGGCTAGCCTGCGTCTATAAGATTGGCGGACGGCAAAGGGTCAACCGCCGGCTGACCCCTACATAGACTTACAAATGTGTAGGGGCGAACCGGCGGCTCACCCGAATGTGCCCACCTGCCGCCCTGATCACGCTGCAATCAGAAACGTGGCGGCGGGTGGATAAGAGACTAGCCCTCGATGAAGCCCTGCGCTGTGGCTTCGGCGGTGTAGGCTTCGGCAGCGGCGTCCAGCAATTCAGCGGCGGACATTTCGCCAGTGACAATCTGCGGCAGCCAGTTGCCCAAGACCGGGTTCAGAACCGCGCCGATGGCGGGTACATTGGTGCCCTCTACACCGCCGGCGATCGTTTCGAAGACGGCCGGCAGGTAGCGCGCTTCAGCAACTGCCGCTACGGCCCGGCGCGTAATCACACCGTAGTTGGAACCACGCAGCATGGTTTCCTCGTCCATGGCTTCCAGCATGACCTGGAAGACAAGGTCGGGATCATCATCGATATTGGCCGGAATGCCAAGACCGGCGCCGGTTCCGCCAGTGGCGGCATAGGGGGCGCCTTCAATAGCTCTTGGGGCGGGCCCGAAGGTAATACCGCCGACGAAGTCAGAGAAGTCTGGATCATCCATAGAAGCGGCGCGGCTGGCCCAGGTGAAAGCCATGGCCAATTCGCCTGTGGCGATGCCGATCTGGCTGTCATCAATGCTGTAGGTCAAGCCTTCTTCGCCCATGCAGGCGTCTACGATTTCGACCAGCTTCTCGAGCGCCATCACGCCTTCGTCGCTATTGAAAGCAGGTGTGTTGTCCTCGTTCAGCAGGTCGCCGCCGAATCCAAGAACAAGATCCATGAATTCAAGACGCCAAGCCCAGCCGGCGTGCAGCTGAACGGTGAAGGGGATGACGATGCTGTCTTCGGCTTCCAACACGCCACATGCGGCGATGACATCGTCCCAGGTATCGGGAACCTCAATGCCGTGTTTTTCGAGCAGGTCGGGGCGATAGAACATGTGACGCGTATTCTGCTCCATAGGCAGGCCGTAAATGTTACCATCGACCGTCATATCGCCGATGCCCAGGATGTCGGAGATCTGGTACTCGTCCTCGTACTTGTCGATCAGGTCATTGAGCGGCATCATCCAACCTTCGGCGACGTAGGACTCAATATCGCCCTGGGTGACCATGATGATGTCGTAGGGCGATGTGCCGCCGGCGCCCAATGCCAGACGCAGCTGGTCATGCGCCGAGCCGGAATCCAGCAGCTGCGTGTTGACGTCGATATTGTCGACAGCGTTGCAGGCTTCGAGTTCGTCAGCGTAGAAGTCGATGATGGGATAGGTCCAGCCGATCATATTTATCTGAGCGGCGGATTCGGGCGCTTCGATCATACAGCCGCCCATGTCTTGCGCGGCGACCGGTGCAATCAGCGCGAGAAGCGCCAGCAGCAAAAGTAAACGTTTCATGGAGAGTCTCCTCTAGGCATAGTTGGTCACAAAAAGACGCAGAACTCAGAAACATGCCTGCGCCTGCGCCAACTATACCGCAAGGCGCGCGCGAAACCAAAATAGGGCTGGCAGCGCTTTGCATGCAGGCTGGCGGGACTCTGAGGGGAAAGCGATTGCATTACGCTGGAATGGGTCGCTGGCGCTGTGGGTCATCAACTAGGCAGCGAGCTCTTCGAGCGCTGCCCTACGGTCGGACCAATATACGAGCTTTATTCCGTAGTTTACAAAGACGCTTTTGGCGTTATCCGATACCCGTCCATTGATATCATCCAATACGACGTAAGGAACGTATACTTCGTCCCGGGCATCCTTTGTGTCTCCCCAATCAAAGACTGTCTTCTTCGCGGATTGTAGACTTGGATTCCCAATGCCCCAAAGTGCAAGATTTGAGTGAGCACCGTTTTTCGGGATCACAAAATCATAGGTAACATTCAAGCCTGATTTTCCAGCAAACTCAACGTCACGTCGAAACCAGATATCGGATTCCTTCAGCCATAGAGCGACATCATCTGCGAACACGCTTGCTACATTTGAACGAGAGGTAATATACATGTCATTCACCGCGAGCATTGCCTGCAAAAGATTTTGCTTTTGAAGGGCAAAATCTTCAAAAGTAGCTTTGACTTGAAGTGTATTGCCTACTCGCCGTATACCGAATCCATTCAAAGTGACGTTTAGCATTTCCAGACGTGTTTCACCCTTCATTTTGAAGCCGCAAAACTCCAGATCATCAATCGTGTATCCGTGGTCGGTCAGCACGATTCCACCGTCCGAAGGCTTCGCATAGATCTGCACACAGTCGTTGTGTCTGTCCAAAAAAGGCGTTGTTATCTCTACCCACTCGTCAACTTCGCGAATTAATATGTTGTCGCGAAGCCAACCCATATATCTGTCCAACAGCCTTGACATGTCATCAATCATATCGATAGACCCCCTTGGAGCTTGATATTCGGCGGCCTGGTTATATTGCAGTAGCTCATGAACTCACGAAACGTGGTCAGCTCGTTACTTAGGTCAGAGAACAATTGAGACGATACTGGAAGCGCCCACCGGTCTCCATATCCTTCTCGGTATAAGTGGAGATGTGGCGAAGCGATGAAGTTGCCGTCAGGGTTGCGGTGTCTAGGTCCATTGAGTTCCAACCGTGCTAGAACAACTGAATTCCTTGCACGATTCTGTAGCTTAAGTTGGGATAGAGATAAACGTCCTCGACTCAAGTCCAGCAGAAACCTTTCACTTTCATCAGGTGAAATGAGTTCAATGTTTTCCGATTGCCCCAAACTAACGAAGGATACAGTGTTTTCAGACACGCGGTATTTCTCCATTGCGAAAAGTGTATCTGCCAAATTCTGAGCTAGATTGGAGGTAGCCACAAATACAGTCTCTCACGGTATCCCAGTGAGTTGACATTACGTAGTCCGATTCACTGATCTATTTTGCCAAAATGGTAACACAGGTGAAGGAAAACAGGAAATCGCTGTCATTTTAGGCGCAGAGGAATCCGTGCCATTTTCAGCCCAACACCGGTATCGTCGCATTCGCCGCCGGCATGACCCCGATGCGGACAGCGCCAGGCAGCTGCTCCAGCGCCTCGTCAATCGCAGACTGCAAGTCTGGCTGTGGATGCAGCAGCAGCGCGCGCACGAAATCCGCGTCCAGCTCGGAGACAAGCGAGGTATGGATGCGCGCGGCGTCGCGCGATACCTGGAAGGCTTTGTGGCGGCCGACCTGAAAGCCGTCGCGCTCAAAACGCTCGAAGACATCGGTGTGTCCCCGAATGCGCGGGTCCGCCATCCAGCTCTCGTAGTCGGAATTGCCGCTGCCTTCGGGGCAGGCGGCGCAGAGGATCATGCGGCCGCCGCTGCGAGTGACCGAGGCGGCGTGCGCCATGCCCTTCTGCGACTGATAGATGTTGATGTCTTTGGGGTGGCCGCCCGGCGAGGCAATCATCAGGTCAAAGGGCTCGGCGACCGAAACCTGGTAGAGCGCCCGCGCGTCGGGAATGCCGGCCTGCATGATGGCAAAGGGATCGCCGGCCAAGGCTTTGATGATCTGCTTGTCGGTGTTCAGGATTGCGTTCACGGCGAAATCGATGCCAATCATCCGGCCGATTTCCTCGACATCCTGGCGCGCCGGATTTAAGTCGTATTCGCCCAGCCGAGCGCCCTCGTCCCGCATCATGGCGTGGTTGTGATTGATGGTGAGCAAGCCAGCCAAGCCGATGGCCGCGCTCTTAACGCCGCCGGAAAATCCCTGGAATTGGTGCGGCTCGATATTGCCGATGACGATGCGATAGTCGGCGGCCATATAAATGCTGTTGACCGCAACCGGCGTCCCGCGCGAGGTCTCGCCGAGGGCGGTCAGATTGGCTTGATCGGCGGCATCGTGGCAGAGGACGCGAAAGGTCTCGATGATTTCACGCGGCAAGATGGCGCTGAACTCGTCCGGCGACATGGCCGGATGAGTACCGGTGGCGATGATGAAGGTGACATCCTCATCGCGGACGCCGGCGTGGCGCATGCCTTGCAGCACCGGGGGCAGCAGGTGTTCGTGCGGGACGGGGCGGGTCTTGTCATTGATGGCTATGGCGACGGTTTCCCCGGCTCGCGGCGGATTGACATCGCCAAGCGGATTGTAGACCGCTTGCCGTACAATGGCGCCCGGCTCGGCGGAGGGCGAATGCTGCCGCGGCCAGACGAAATCTACCGAGCAGCCAGCCGGCAAAATGGCTCTTGCGTAGCGCTTGCCATACGGGACAGTGAGTTTGATCATAGCGAAATCCGTTAATCCAAAACGAGTCTGCAAATCCTGCGACGAGCCCTAGTCGCCTGCGGTTCTGATCATATTTTGGCGCCACCGGGATCGAATCAGGCGCAATTACTCACCGGAAGACGCAGCCGGTCGGTAGATGGCGCTAAGATTGTCAAAGCGCGAAAGCCGGCAGGCGGCATTTTGAATGCAAGCGGCAATCTCGCTCGACAAGAGCTCCGCCACCAGGCCATTCAGTTCCGGCCCGTAGTGAAGGGTTGGCCCCCAGTATTTCCAATCCTTGGCATCAGGATCTAGATAATCCGCCAGGGAGACGTAATGATAAGCATCACGAAAGTAGTCCAAGAGATATTGATATGGAATCTCCTTTCCATAGAAACTTTGGCTTACAAATTTCAAATGAGGCAGGAACACGATGATAAATGGATTACCCTCCGCCCTTACATCGGCGGCGAAAGCCTCAACTATCGCCTGGCCCAGCCTACCGCGCTCACTTTCCGGTCCGTAGGCAAGCTCCTCTTCTTCGAGCTGCTGGCTGACGATCGTGAGTGCCAAGCTTGCCAGCTTGCTGCCCGACCACCACTGCCCGGCGTAATCCCGGCTGCGATAATAGGCTTCGTGTACCGACAAAGGATGGCTATCAAAGGACTCAAAAGTTGCGATGAGTTCGTCCGGCGGAATCGTTGGCGAGTTGACTAGGGTCAGCACATCGTCTGACAATAGGAAACGCGGCTTGGAGAAAGGCGGACCCAAGGGATGGATCAGCTGGCGAAATATGTTGACATTTCGGTCCAGATTTTCTGCTTGCAATCCAAATACAACGATGTCGGGCGCATACTCTTTGCCGTCGTGCAGCCAACGCGCATAGGCTTGATCCATGCCGTACGCGCTGACGCCGAAATTCAATACTTCCGTGCGGATGCCGGCGCGATTTAGATTGACTTCCAACAGATGCGCCCAAGCCGCCTCGTCGCTGGCGTCATCGCCGGCTGTGAACGAATCGCCAAAAAGCGCGACGCGCAAGGTGTCCTCCGGAGGCTGGTTAGCAAATTCGCGCGTCGAGCGCAGGCCGGCGCCATTGATGGTAAATTTGCCATCCTGTCGCAACGAATTGGGACGGTATTTCCACCCGACTTGCTCGTCGTAGATGAGCGTGACCCGGTCGAGATTATCTTCGTATTCCTGCACCTGTTCGGCCAATCGCCCGATTGGCAGCGCATAAGGCTGCAACTCAATCCCGGCAAAGATGAACTGGCCGTCGGCGGTCTCGCTGCCAAATGCGCGCACAACAAGCTCGAGCAGCAGCAAGGTAACAGCAATCGCAGCCAACGCAAGCAAGGCGCGCTGGACAATTAGTTGCATTGTCTTTCGCGAACTCTTGGCATTCACAGGCGTTGCTGTCTTGCTCGTGAGATCACGCTTTTACTCATTAGCACAGTGAATCACGAACAAGACAATCGGTCCGGCTATACGCTCGGGCCAACGCGATGAATGGCGAAGCTATTGTTGTCGCGCAGCGCCTCGGACTTGGTCAGGTAGCCGTTGCAGACGCGCTCGACCTCGTCGAAGACGATTTGCCCAGCTTCGGCCAGCGTGATCTCATCATAGAAGACGCCGCTGACATCGACATCGACCGTGTCGCGCATCAGCTCGAATGACCCGCGATTGCCGGTGACTTTGATGGTGGGCATGATGGGATGATTGGAGGTGTGTCCGCCGCCGGTGCAGAATGTCAGCACCTGGCAACCGGCCGCCGCCATGCTGCTGATGCTCTCGGCGCCCATGCCCGGGCCGTACATAACGTAGTTGCCGGGCTCGGTCTTGGTCGGCGCTTCGGCGATTTCGAGGTACTCGATGATAGGGCTGTCGCCGATCTTCTTGACCGCGCCCATGGACTTTTCTTCTATCGTAGTCAGGCCGCCGGCCATGTTGTCGCCGGTCGGCTGCGAGCCGCGGATGTCTTCGCCGCTGGCCAGCGCGCGCGCTTCCATGTGCTGCACGCCGGCGACGATGGCATCGGCGATGGCCGGGCTGGCCGCCTTCTCGGTCAGCCAGTTTTCGCAGCCCATCCACTCGGTGCATTCGGCCATGAGCATGCGGCCGCCCTGGGCGATCAAGAGCTCGCCAGCGAGGCCGTTGGCCGGGTTGCTGGCCAAGCCGGAAGTGGTATCGGAAGTGCCGCATTCGGTGCCGAAGAGGATCTTGCTCAGCGGCGCCGCCTCGCGCGATTCCAGGCTGATGCGCCGGGTGAAGTCCTGGGCGTAGCGGGTGGCCTTTTCGATGGCGCTGATGAAGCCGCCGTCGCCGCGAATGTTGACCGTCGCGATCGGCTTGCCGGTGGGCGCGATATCATCGGCCAGGTCTTCAGCGGTCATGCCCTCTTCTCTGAAATGATCGATGATGACGACGGCGCCGACATTGGGATTCATGGCGGTGCCGGCCAGGAAACGCCGCGTCACGCGCAAATCAGGCGCGACCTGGCAGCGGCCGTTGGCGTGGGTGATGGGCACGGCGCCGTGGATGGTATCGGCGACGCGCTCGACCACGCCATTGGCATAGACTGTGCCCGATAGAATCAGTATATGATTACGAATCCCGACATCGCCGTTGGGGCGGATATAGCCCAGAAATTCAGACATGATGTTCTCCTAGTGATGGTCGCGGGCGACTCAATGAGTCGCCCCTACATTGTGATTATTCTGCTGTCACGGCGGCTCTACTAAGCCAGATCGCCGCGGCCGCGGTTGCTTTCGACATTATGCGTGTGGACGTGGTCGCCGGCTTTGATATCGCTAAGCGCCGAGCCTATGCTCAGGCCGTATTTGAGCACGGTGTCGCCCTGGGCGATGTCCATCAGCGCGATCTTGTGGCCGTAGGCGATATCGGCTTGGGCGATGACCTCGAGGTCGCTGCGCTCGCCATTGCAACTGACGTGGTCGCCGGTACGGATGGGTTCGAGCACGGCGGTGCCCACGTTGTCGGTGGCGTAGACGACAAATACTTTTTTCATGCTGTGCCTTTCTGCGCTTCAGCGAAACTGCGGCAGATACTCCGCGAACTCAATCAACAGATCATCAAGGATTGCGCGCCCCCTGTCAATATCGGTAACCATCGGATCAAGCAGGAGGGCTTGCAGCGCCAGCTCGCGGTCGCCGGTCAGCGCGGCATCCACATATAATTCGCTCAGCGCCAGCTCGCGGCGGCACATCTCGGCGATGGGCGCGGGCAGAGGCGGGAACTTCTCGCCGACGAAACCGGCGGCGCTAACCGTGCCGGGTACTTCGACGATGGCGCCCTGCGGCAGATTGGGGATGTAGCCGCGGTTGGGGATATTGAGCTGCGGGCGAGGCTGTGGCTGATCGTAATGCACAGCGGCGACCAGCTCGGGGATGCCTTCGTCCAGCATGCCGTGCCGCGACAGATCGCGCAGGTCATCGACATCGACGCGGCCCGCCACAATGTCCCGCGCCAGCTGCTTGCGGGAGGCGCGGCGGCGGCGGTTGCCCTCCCAGCTCTGCAATTTGAGATCGTATTTGCGCCAGGGCTGCGTGCTTGGGTCGCTGACCCAGGTCAGGTATTCGCAGAGGTGGCTGTCGCCGGCGGTGGGCATCAGGCCGTAGATCTCGAATATCTCGCGGCTGAGCGGCTCGAAGTCGCGGCGGAATTGATTGAACCAGCGGTCGCGCAATTCAGGATAGAGATCTTCGCCCGTATGTTTGTCGCGGATCTCGTAGACCCAGGAGAAGTGGTTGATGCCCGCCGCTCTGATGTCGAGGTGTTTCACGGCTTCGCGCGCCACCGACAGAAAGGCGGGGATATTGTCAGCATCGGTGTGGACGTGGAAGCCGTTGGGAACGTCAATGCCCCAGCGCTCGGCCAAGACAGTCGCCGCCATCGTATAACCCCAGAGCAGTTGATGGCACAAGCCGACCGCCTTGATGCGGCTGTAACGGTGCAGCGCCGTCGTCAGCCGGATCAGCGGATTGACCAGGTTGAGACACCAAGCATCAGGGCAGAGCGCCTCCATGTCGCGGGCGATTGCCATGATCAGCGGCAGGTTGCGCGCGGTATGGGCGAAGGAGCCGGGGCCGCCATTTTCAGCGTAGGGCTGCCGGATGCCATGCCGCAGGGGGATGCGCCAATCCCGCTCCCAGACTTCTTCGCGCGGGCCGACTTGAATCGAGACCAGCACGAAATCGGCCTCGGGCAAAAGCTCGCGGCGCTCAGTCGAGCTGCTGATGCTCAACTCGGCGTCCCAGGCGCGGTTCATGATCTCGGCCAGTTGGTGGATGACCGCCAGGCCCTCGGCGTTGATGTCGCAGAGCGCGAGTTGCGCGCCTCGCATAGCGGGATGCTGGATGATGGTGGAGAGCGCGCCCAAGCCGAAGACTGCGCTGCCCGCGCCGATGACGACGATTTTAGGTGGGTTGGCTGACATGCCGCGAATCCGCTTTAGCCTGCTGAATAACTGGATATATTATCCAGTTGACCCGCTTGATTTCAAATTCTCGGGCGTCGGGCGGTGAATCCCAGACTGTTGAAATCTAGTTGAGCCAAATTCAGCTTCACCATAAAGGACTCAAAGACGATGGCAAATTCAGCGCATAGTGCTCGGCGCTCCATATGCCTCAGTGGTTTCGGTGACAGAGCTTCTTGTGTTCCCACCGATAAGCATACGCTTCCAGTCGCCGCTTGCCGATACATTGACGTGTGCGGAACAGCTGCGATAGGATACGCTTAGCAAGCAAAATGGTGAGATGGAGTCACGCCAAATGAGCGACGCAAAGAAACGCGAAGGTCAGCCCCGGCGCAGGTTGTTTCCCTTCATCATTGTTTGGGCGTTGGGTTGCTTCTTGGCAAGCTGGCTCGTTATCTTTCTGCTCGCTGAAGTCGTTATTGTAGATATTCCGGACGCGGCAGTCTATTTGTTAGTCCTGAACCTTGGATTATTCGCAGCTGTAGCCACGATTCAATTCTTCGTGATCCGAAGACTTCTGCACGTAGAGTTGCGGGGTTGGATGCCACTGTCGCTTGCCGGCGTGGTCGTTGGAGTAATAGCATTCAAGATTTTTTCAGAATTGATCCCACTTACAGCGAATCCGTGGTATTTGTATCCGCTGTTATTCTTGCTCGTTTGGGGGATGCCTTCTGTTTTCCAGTGGTTTCTCTTGCGCAAACGCTTCGCCAATCACGGGCTGTGGCTACTGGCGGCTGTTGTCGCCGCGCCAGTTTTCAGTTTCATTTTCATAGGTGGCGAAGGGGCGGGTGGCGGTTTGTTGACGCAAGTGCTCGCACTGCTGCCCAACTCGGACTCGTTGCTTTGGACGACGGCCGCGTATGCCACCGGCCTCACGTTGCCGACCGTGATATTAGGACTGATACTCTACGTGGTTGTGACAGGAAGCGGCAAAGCGGATGCGCTCGAGAATGCTGTTGAGTAACAGCCGCTACTTCAGCCCCGTCGTGGCGATTCCCGTCGTGATGTACTTCTGCAAGAAGCCGAATCGGGAACATACCGCATGCAAAAAGAGAAAACCAAGCGCAAGACTCACCCGCGACCGAACCTCATAAAATTCATGGTGGGCTGGGTATTTATCTGGTGGCTGGCTTTGCTAACCACGTTTGCTCTGGATGATAGCGTAAGCTCATTCTACCTGTCGCTTGACTATGCCCTTGAGTTCTTCCTGCAAAAAGCCTTCTTCTTTACCCTCCTTTCGACGCTGCAATTGCTATGGGTTCGGCGTCAATTCGGCATTCAGCTGCAACACTGGGTCCCACTTTCCCTGCTGGGCGCGCTAGCCGGCACAGTCGCATTCTTGCTCCTGGACTTGTATGTCCTCGGTCCCAATTTGCCCACTTACAACTATTGGGATCCGCTGTCGGAGTTGGTGCCAATCATGCGCTTGAAATATATCGCAGACTATTTCGCCCATGGCATCTTGCTCTGGTCCCTGCCGGTGATGTTCCAATGGGCAGCGCTGCGAAAGCACTATCTGCGCCATGCGCTGTGGCTGCTTGCCGCAATCGCCCACAATCCATTCACCGTCGGTAACCTGATTCTATTCATTCAGCTACCACATGCTGCAAAGGTACATCGTCAACTAGGGATCAGCTGGGGTCCGGAGGCGCCGGATTCGGCTCTTCTGCTCGATTTCGCGATCCCAAGCCTGATCACGGGACTTGTGCTGTATTGGATACTGACGCGCAGACAGAATTCCGATTCAGCTCACTGACTCCTGCTACGTCAGCCCGGTGGTGGCGATGCCGGTGGTGATGTACTTCTGCAGGAATCCGAATACAGACGAATTCGGCAGCGCCCCCGGCAGGATCAGCGCCTGGAAGCCCGTCAGCACCCAGCCCGACGCTGACTGATTGACTCACCCCGAGGCTATCTGCAATTCTATGCCGCGTTGGCTGTGGCGAGCGCCTCATGCAGACCGGCCAAGGCTGCGTCCAGTGTCAAGTAGCCGGCAAAGTACGCGCGCAAGTTGGCATTGGATGCCTGGTAGTACACGGGCGCCAGCGGGTGCGAATCCAGCGCGATGCCTTGATCTTGCAGCTTGGTCGCCTCGCGGGCGAATGCGTTCAGCGCGGCGGCGACCACATGGCTTTCTGTCTGATAGTCGATTTCGCTCGCGGCCAAGTCTTCCTGCGCCGGCACGGTCAGGGTGCGCGATGCAAACTCGGCGCTGACCTCCGCGCTCAGGAGAAATGCCAAGACCATGGCCGCCTCTTCCGGATAATCCGTGTCCGCGTCGGCCGCCAGCCAGGTCGCCTGCGCCACGCCGGTGCTGCCAGCCTCCCCAGCCGGATTGGGCACAATCGACCAGGCAAAGTCGTCGCCGACTTGCTCGGCGACTTCTTCGGCTCTCCAACTGCCGCAGATGTACATGACAGTCTCGCCACGGACGAAGTAGTCTTGCGATTTGCCCGTGCCCGTTAGCACGTCAGTCGGTACCAGGTTCTCTTCTTGCAGGAGCGTCAACGTCTCCAACCATGAACGCAATCCGCTATCATCCGGCAGGGTCAAGCGGCCATCGGCGTCGACATACTGCGCGCCCAGGCTCATCGCCGGGCCGACGAGTCGGTGATCTTTGTTGTCCAGCGCCAGGGCATATGACGCGTCTGACACCCGGACGACCTCGGCCAGCGCGGCCAGCCAGTCGTCCCAACCGGCGTCCGCATCAGGCAGCGCGACGCCCGCCTGCTCGAAGAGCGTGGTGTTCACAAAAGGCGCGACCATGCCCAGGGCATCGGGATAGCCATACAAGCCGTCACCAGCTAGCCAGCCACGCAGCGCCTCGAAGTAAACCGGGCGGAAGCTGTCTGTCAACGATTCGCCTATCAAGGGACGCATATCATAATGATCGCCTGGCGTCGCCGGGCCATTGAACCGGGTGATGTCGTAGCTTGCGCCGGCGTCGTATGCCGCCTGCAGGCGCGCCTCGAGTTCGTCTTCGGCAACCACAACTACGCTTACGCTTATTTCCGGAATCTGCTGCGTGAAGCGCGCCAGTAAATCAGCATAAACTTCACATTCGTTGCCAGCTTGAAAGCACAGAAAACGTAAATTGACCGACTTTTGAGCCGTGACCGCAGCGCAAAGCGCCAGCGCAAAGATCAGCAGTATGGCAGCGGATACCGTTTTATTCATCATGCCTCCGCGGGCTGGACCAAGCAATCGCCTGAGCAAATTCGGCGCAAGCGACCAGATGAGTCGCGCACCTAAACCATATCTTAACATCTTGGGCCGTCCGCCAAAATCGAGACGAACCTGCTCACCCTGTCCGCCCGCAGCCCCATCGGCGGCTTAGTGAGGTATCCGCCGCTGGCAACACCGTCCAGCGAGTCAATGTCCACGCCTTACAGACGTAATACGGACAAACCCAGTTGCCGCGCCAGCGCTTCCAACACGTCCTGGTGATCGCCATAAGCGACGGAGACGTGATGCTCCAGCCCTTGGCGCATGATGGTATCCATCACCGCCGCCGCGCCCGAGTCGAAGCGTATTGTACCACTCGTTCCGGTGAATGCGGGCGGCGCCTGCAGCATCTCGCCGCCGCCGATGACCAGCCGGAATTCGCCGGACGCCTCGCTCAGCCGCGCGATAGTGACACGCCCGGGCTTGAGCGGAAATTGCATCAGCAGCGGCTTTTCGCGATTGGAATGAATTGTCGCCTCCGGCTGCGATTCGGGGTCACACATTGAAAGCGGCGCCAGTCCACAGTGCCAGAGCGTCGCTTCATCGGCTTCGGCGTTAAAGGCGACGATATCGCTGCCAAATGTCGGCATCCCGCTGATCCACTGCAAGATGAGCTGGGTAATCGTGCCGTTGACATCGGCTTCGCAGCTGCTTGGCGTAAAATCATCGCTCAACAGCGACATGGCGCCGCAAGCCGAGCAGCCCAGATCCGTGAAGAACTCGGGCCAGCAGCGCACCGCCATGCCGCATAATTTCTCTTCGCGGACGAGTTCATCAAAGGCGAGGTAAGCGCTCAGCGTGCCTTTCGTGGGCTCGGCGTCCGTGTCCCGGTAATTCGCCAGCCGCTCGGCCAAGTCAGCATCAAGCGCCGCTACTTTGGAGGCATCAGCCGCGCGCGCCCGGGCGAAAAACGGCGCCAGTTCGTATTGCGCCACCTCGACGCCCAGCTGTGATTTCAGAGCTTCGTGGTTCACCAGGCAGGTATCAAAGCCGTCGGGGTTGGCGCCCAGCCGGCCGATGCGCGCCCCGGCCAGCTGCGACTTTACCCGGGCCGCGCTGGCGAAGTTGCGCAGTTTTTCTAGCGCTGCCGCGTCTTCCGGCTCGGCGTAGATATAGTCGTAGTTGATGCCGGATCGCCGCAAGCCGTGCCCGGCCAGGTTGATGCCGCAGAAGGAGTTGATGCGCAGCCGCCCGCCGACCTGCGCTTCCGGCAGCGCCCAGAGCAGCAGCGGCGTCCCGCTTAAGGCCCGCGCCAGTTGCAGCGCCATCGTGCTGTCGGCGAAGGTCGACTGCAGCAGCAAGACCATGTCGATGTCAGCTGCCGCCAACTCGGCGATCCGCTCCTCGACCGCCGCGCCATCCATGACCAGATCCTGCGAGCCATGCACTTCGAAATTAAGGGCGCAGACTCGTTCATAGACCTGCTCGGTCAACTCGCGGGCCAGGTCCAGGTCGAATGTCGGCCGGGCAATGGGCACGAAACCGATGCGGATTTCAGATGGGTTCATCGTATCAATCCTGTCTCGTTGATGGGCGACCCAAGGTTCGCCCCTACAGAACCTTTGTGCCCTTTGTGCCTTTGTGGTGAAAAAACAATCACCCTAGATTCAGCACCATCAGCCGCAGATCGGTCATATCCTCAATCGCGAAGCGGACGCCCTCGCGCCCGTAGCCCGAGGCTTTGATGCCGCCGTAAGGCATGTGATCAACGCGGAAGGTCGAGACGCTGTTGATGTGCAAACCGCCCACATCGACGCGATCCCAGGCGTCCATGATGCGTTTGACGTCGTTGGTGAATACCCCCGCCTGCAAGCCGTAAGGCGAGTCGTTGATGGTGGCGACCGCGTCGTCCCATTTGTCATAGGGGCTGACGGTCACCACAGGCGCGAAGACTTCTTCACAGTTCACGCGCATCTCCGGCGAGGTTTCGGTCATCACTGTGGGCGGGAACATCGTGCCCTGGCGCGCGCCGCCCACCAGCACGGAGGCGCCGGCTCCCTGCGCCTCGTCCACCCAGGCTTCAGCGCGCTCGGCGTCGCGCTGGCTGATCATCGGCCCGATGTCGACCTCGGGGTCGCGCGGGTCGCCCACTTTGAGCGCCTTAACTTCGTCCACGAAGTGATCGGTGAAGTCTTCAAAGACATCGCGCTGGATCAAGAGGCGCTGCACGGAGATGCAATTCTGCCCGGCATTGGCGAAGCCGCCCGCCGCCGATTGCGCCGCCGCGTCAGCCAGGTCGGCATCGTTATGCACGATGACGCCGGCGTTGCCGCCCAGCTCGAGTGTCACTTTCTTTTGCCCGGCTTTGCTCTTGAGCATCCAGCCGACCGAAGCGCTGCCGGTGAAGCTGATCATGGCGATGCGCGGATCCAGCGCCATCTGCTCCGTGTCGGGTCCCCAGGCGTTGAGCATGCTGAAGGCTTGTGGCGGATAGCCGGATTCCAGCACGATCTCGGCCAGGATGACCGACGACAGCGGCGTTTTCTCGGCCGGCTTGATGATGATGCTGTTGCCGGCGGCGATGGCCGGGCCGATCTTGTGACATGCGAGGTTGACGGGATAGTTGAAGGGCGTGATGCCCAGCACTGTGCCAACGGGCATGCGGCGGGTGAAGCCCTGGCGGTTGGCGCCGGCCGCCGTCCAGTCGATGCTGAATACCTCGCCGCCCAAGCGACGCGCTTCTTCCGCCGATACTTTCAGCGTCTCCAGGGCGCGTGATGTTTCGCCGGCGGCCGTTTTGTAATTCTTGCCGCCTTCCAGAATCATGGCCTCGACGACTTCATCATAGCGCTGCTCCAGACCAGCGCGGATATTCTCGATGATCTCCGAGCGGCGGTAGCTGGGCAATTTGCGCGTGATCTGGTAGCCGGCGACCGCCGCTTCCATAGCGTCGTCCATATCTGCCGCGCTGGCCATCGAGACCGCGTCGACCAGGCTGCCGTCGTAGGGGAAGCGCACCTCCATGACATCGTCGCTGCCGCGCCATTCGCCGCCGATCAGGTTCTTCTGCGCCATGAGAATTCCTTTCCAGTTCGACTCGCTTGCGTTTCGAGAGTGTCCAAGAGTATACCAGTAAAGGGGAGAACGGCTGAGTGCGGCGGCTGGCGCTATTTGGGGCGCCGCGCTTTTGCGGACTTACGACACTTTTACCACCGAGGGCACAGAGTAAAAATGAGGGCACAGAGAGGATTAACGGGAAATATGGAGGTAGGTCGAGTCACGGAAGGTCCGCACGATCGCGGATTCTGTCTTTGGACTAAGCATGATGCCTTTCCTCTTTTTCCTCTTTCTAACTCGGTGTGCTCGGTGGCAAAGATGTCGAAACTTCGCCAAAGCTGAGCGAGCGGCGGCGGCGTCAAAGTACCGGACAATCCTTACCAGGCTAGAGGAACTTTGTGTCCTTCGTGCCTTTGTGTCTTTGTGGTAAAAAGCGCTACCTGTACTCCGGCAAATAATCCCCGTGAGCGTCGATCAACTCATCCACCATGGACCAGATCTCGTCCAGGGTCAGCTCGGCCGCCGTGTGGGGATCGAGCATGGCGGCGTGGTAGATATGCTCGCGTTTGCCGGTCAGGGCCGCCTCTACCGTCAATGACTGGACGTTGACATTGGTCTGCATCAGCGCGGCCAGATGCGGCGGGATGGCGCCGATGCGGGTGGGCTGGATGCCGTTGCTGTCGACCAGGCAGGGTACCTCGACGCAGCAGCCGGCGGGCAAGTTGTCGATGATGCTGTCGTTGGGCACGTTGCCATAGATCGTTCGCGGCTGGCCCGTCTCCATGCTGTGGATGATATGCGAGCCGTATTCGACGCTGCGCTCGACCTTGTTCAAATCGGTGATGCTGCGCACGGTCCAGCCTTTATGCATGGGGTTGACGCCTTCCAGCGCCGCCATAATCTCGGCTTCCGAGGGGATGCGTCCCTGGGCTTCGGCTTGCTCCAGCAGCTGCCAGCTGATGATGCCGGCTTTGCAGCGCTCGATGTATTCATCCAGCGGGATGTTGAAGCGCTCGATCAAGTCGGGAGCGCTCTGCTTGATGAACCAGGGCACATATTCGCTGAAGTGCTCGCTGGATTCGGTGACGAAATAGCCCAGGCGCTTGAACATTTCGTAACGTACTCGATTAGTCGGCGGGACGCGTCCTTCGTCATAAACCTGATGGATCAGCGGGTAGAGGTCTTCGCCGCTGTCGCGCCGCTCATACTTCAGGTAGAAGGCCATGTGGTTGATGCCGGCGACCAGGTAGTTAATCTCGTCATAAGGGACGCCGATGTCTCGCGAAAGCTCATGCGCGGTGCCGGGCACGCTGTGGCACAGACCGACCGTGCGAATGTCGCTCGCGCGGCTCAGCGCCCACTGATTCATGCACATAGGATTGGCGTAATTGATCAGCAGCGCCTCGGGGCAGAGCGCCTCCATGTCTTTGGCGATGTCGATGAGCACCGGAATCGTGCGCAAGCCGCGCATGATGCCGCCGATGCCCAGCGTATCGGCGATGGTCTGGCGCAAGCCGTATTTCTTGGGGATCTCGAAATCGATAACCGTAGCCGGCTCATAGCCGCCGACCTGGATCATGCAGACCACGTAGTCCGCGCCAGCCAGCGCGCCCTGGCGGTCGGTCGTGCACTCGACCGTCGGATTGACGCCCAGGGTTTTGATGATATGCCCGGCCACTTGCTCCGATTGCTTAAGGCGCTCCCCGTCGATGTCCATCAGACAGATAGTGGCGTCGGCCAATTCGGGATAGCTCCAGATATCGCCCATGAGATTCTTGGCGAAAACCGTGCTGCCTGCGCCGATGAAAGTCACTTTGGTCATACTTTGCCCTCTCGCGAGCTTGCCTGCAAACCGCCACGATTTAACCACAGAGCAAGCTTTTCCTGTAAGGGCGAACTATGCCGCCATAATTGCCTCAGTGTATACTTGCGCCATGCTCTCAGTCCCCGAACTCACCGTCATCGGCATCATCGTCGTCTTGCTCGCCCTGATCGCCTTCACGCGGCTGCGCATTGACATCATCGCCTTGCTCGTCCTGCTAATGGTCGCGCTGGCCCAGCTCGTGCCGGCCAGCGCCGCCCTTTCCGGCTTCAGCAGCGCGGTGGTCATCACCATCATCGGCTTGCTCGTGATCACGCGCGGTTTGGAGCAGACGGGCGTCATGCATTGGGTGGCGCGGCAGCTGCAAACCTACGGGCGCGGCTCCGAGGCCAAGCTGATCGCCCTGGTCATGTCGGCGGGGGCGGCTGTCTCTTTGCTGATGAACAATGTGGCGGCGGGCGCGGTGCTGCTGCCGGCTGTCCTGCAAGTATCGCGCGAGGGCGGCGTTGGCGCCTCAAAGCTGATGATCCCGCTCGCGTTCGGCGTCACAGTCGGCGGCATGGCGACTTATTTTACGACGGCCAATATCTTGATGAGCGAGTTGCTGATTGCGCAAGGCATCGCCGGCTTGGGCATGCTGGATTTTTTGCCGGTGGGCGGCATGATAGTGCTTGCCGGCCTGCTTTACATGCTTCTTTTCGGCCGACGCCTGCTGCCCGATCGCGCTCTGCGTACGCAATCCCTCAATCAAGTGGACTTGCGCGACACCTATGAAATGGCGGAGCGGATGTGGCTGGTGCGCGTCATGCCCGGTTCGCGCCTTGCCCACCGAAGCGTGCAGGAAAGCGATATCAATGCCGAGCTGGGTATGACGGTGGCGGCGGTCTGGCGCGGGCGAGAGACGATCACCATTCCCAAATCGACTCAAGTGATTTACCCCGCCGATGAGCTCTTGATTGTCGGGCGCCAAGAGCGACTGCAGCAGCTTTTGGCTTGGGGGACTGAGCTAATCGTGGGTGGCGCGCGCGCCATTGCGGACGAGCTGCCGATTGAACCCATTGAGATCATGATTGCGCCCCGCTCCAATGCCATCGGCAAGACGCTCTCCCAGATGAAGCTCAACCGCGACGCCGGACTGCTGGCGATGGCGCTTTGGCGCGACGGCCAGAGCTTCCACACCGATGTGCGCAAGATGCCGCTGCAGGTGGGCGACGCGATATTGGTCGTCGGCCAATCCTCAGACATTCAGAATTTGTCGCACAACAGCAATTTCATCCTGCCGGCCGGCGAATACTCGGCGCAGGCCATAGAGAGCCGCAAAGCGCCCTACGCCGTCGGCATCACGGCCACGGTCTTGGCGCTCGCCCTCTTGAATATCGTGCCCCTGCCCATCGCTATGCTGGCGGGGGCGGCCGGCATGGTGCTCACGCGCTGCCTGAGGATGGATCAGTTCTACGCGGCGGTGGATTGGCGGACGGTATTTCTGGTAGCCGGCATGCTGCCGCTCAGTCTCGCCATCACCGAGACCGGCCTGGCTGACCGCGTCGGCCGGGTCTTGGAATCGAGCCTGATGAACGCCAGCCCGCTGCTGCTGTTTGCGGTCATCGCCCTGTTGACGATGTTGGTCGTACAAGTCATCGGCGGCCAAGTCACGCCGCTGCTGGTCGGGCCGATCGCCATCAAAGTCGCGCTGCAGATGGGCATTGACCCGCGCGCCATGGCCTTAGGGGTGGCTATGGCTTGCTCCCTGGCCTTCATCACGCCGATTTCGCATCCGGTGAATATCTTGATTATGGGGCCAGGCGGCTACAAGTTCAGCGACTTTTCCAGGATTGGCGCCGGTATGACCGTGGTCGCGCTGTTGACGATGCTGCTGGGCCTGGCGCTGCTGTGGGGGGTTTAGGCGGGGATGGGCGGCAGGCATTCGAGGGTCTTGAGCCAGGCGTCGAATAGCGGGCATTCCTGGCGGATTCTGCGCAGGCCGATTGCCTTTGTCGCTGTCTCGCCCATCAAAGGTTTTTCATAATCAGGTATCAAGGCAAGTATTCTCTTGGAGGGAGCGGTGACGGGACTGTCATCAATGTGTTCGGGGGTCTCAAACTTGAGTCTTATCTCTACAAATGCGTCGCGCAATGCTGGTCGACCGATCGCGTCTGCAAAGGTAGCGGGCTCGCTAAACATGAGCGCCTCAAACTCGTGCATCTGAATATAGGGAATGAATCGACTTAAAGGATCTTGTTCTATGGTTCCACGTAACGAAGCGACAAAGGCGTCAGCAACTGCGTTAGTTTTTGAACTAAGAGTAGGCTCAGTCAATGCCATTTCTAAACCGGGAAATTTTGAATCGAGTCCGTAGTAATCTACGAGAGTTGAGCAATAGGACCGCCGGTCATTGTACAGTTGGCGTCTAATATTGCTTTGCAGCCGTTCGAAAGTGACATTTCCGCCCTTTGTGCGCTGACTCCCGATTGTGACTGGATGCAGGAATACGCTCCGACTACCCAAACTTGGCGCAAGAACGTTCTTGACGAAGCGAACCTCGGTAGGACCCTCGCATATGATGTACACATTGGTCACTAGGGTATGCCCCCGCCCAACACATTCTTGAACCAGAGTTCTCCAACGGAAAAGTCTTTCAGCCACTCCTGGAAGTTTTCCTCTTCAAGACGTTTGAAGACAGATACACCATTCTCAAGTTCGACCACTATCAGGTCATCGACATCGAATTCATCCAGCAGCAGTGAGGATTGCGTCGCGACGATGACTTGCATTCGCTTAGACGCCGAGCGCAAGAGCGCTCCAAGCAAATGGATGGCGTAGGGATGCAAGCCCAATTCCGGCTCATCAATGATGATGGTGGACGGTGGGTCAGGCTGCATGAGAGCTGTAACCAGACAAATGAAGCGAAGCGAACCGTCCGATAACTGATCCGCCAAGAATGGCTCGTAGTCATGCTTGTTTCGCCACCTTAGCAGAATATATTGTGCGCCAGACTCGTTTGTCTCGGGCTTCAATTCAAAGTCGCGAAAAAAGGGCAAGGCTTGTTCCACGATGTTGATAATCTGTTGATATACGTGGGGGTATTCGTGCTGGATTCTATAGAGATATGCAGCCACATTGGCAGCATCCGCGTGAAGAGTCTGATTGTCGCGCAAATCGTGCATCTTCTTCACGCGGGCTGAATGGCCAGTGTCATGAAAATGGTAAACATGCCAACTTGATATTGACGCATAGCAGTAATCAGCCTGACGCGGCCAGCCTGATAATTGACGCGTTTGCGACTTCAGATTCGCTTCAAAGTGCCCTCGACCAAACCCAATAGCATATTGAGGTCTGCTCGGCATCCAGACGACTTCATCTCCAAACGCTAGCTTATCCTCTGGGGCGGGGACCAAAGAGAACCGATACGCGTTCGCACCAAAATGCATCTCTGACTCGAGTTTAGGCGTTGTCTTAGAACCGAAAGTCAAAATACGGTCTGAACCACCTTGCTTTACCACCCAAATCTGTAGGTCTTCCTCGACCATCCGACGGAGCATCTCAAAATACGAAACAAAATTACTCTTCCCCGCCCCATTCGGACCGATGAGTACATTGAGCTGGCCCAGCTCAAGCTCCACATCTTGCAGAGACTTGAAGCCCTTGATGGTCAATTTGTCTATCGCGCGTTTCTCAGTCACAGCCTTCTGCCTGACACTTGGTACTTCTTGTTTGGCAAGCCAATTCTATCATACGCGACCTCTACGGACGCGCGAGCGGCGGGCCGCTATCATCTAAGCTTCGCTAGAACGCGCTCAGTGAGTGCCTGGGCACCAGCTGCGTTTTCACGCCGAGACGAATTCCAGTATACTCACTGTAATAGTGATATATTCGTTTCAGTCCCACGATTCGACGGAGCATCCCAAATATGACAGCTTCAGCATCCTCGGCCGAACAGCCGCAGTCGCGCGCAGCCGGCGCCGGGCTCCAATTCGTCTTGCGCGTGATCGCGCTGGCTGTGGTCGTGGCCTTCTTTATGTCCGTCGGCAACGTCAATATCGGCGCCATCGGCCAGGGGCTGGGCTACGCGCTGGCTGGCGTGACGGTCTTCATCACCTTCCGCGTGCTGGATTTTGTCGATTTGACCGTGGACGGCGCCTTCCCCATCGGCGGCGCGGTCTGCGCGATTCTCATCGTCAACGGGCATAGCCCCGAGTTCGCCATAGTCGCCGCCTTCGTAGCCGGCGCGCTGACCGGGCTGGCGACCGCGCTGATCGACATCATTTTCAAGATCGAAGGTTTGCTGGCCAGCATCATCGTCATCACGGCGGCCTATACGGTTACGCTGCACATCATGGGCGGCAAGAGCAACATCCCCTTGCTGGGCGAAGAGACCTTGATCAGCCGCCATTCGAAGACTTTCCGCAACTGGCTGGTCGAGCAATTCGGCGATCAAATGCGGCGACAGTCGACCAATCTGCTGGAGATCATGATATTCGGCGTCATCGTGATCATCGTGCTGCTGATTCTATATTGGTTCTTGCGCACCGAAATCGGCCTGGCGGTACGCGCGACGGGCAAGAACGCGCAGATGGTGCGGGCGACGGGCTTGAACCACTACTTGATGATTGCGATTGGACTGATGGTGGCCAACGGGCTGGCGGCCGTCGCCGGATCGATGGTGGTGCAGCAATTCGGCTTCGCGGACGTCAGCCTGGGTTTCGGCTTGATCATACGCGGCTTGGCGGCGGTGATCATCGGCGAGGTGCTGCTGCGGCCGCGCAGCGTGGGTCAGCTTTTGGTGGCTGCGGTAGCCGGCATGCTGGTATTCGATATCTCGCGCGCCTGGATCTTCAGCGCCCTGGATCTGCCGACGACCGACATTCAATTCGTCAGCGCGCTGGTGGTGCTGGCGGCCCTGGGCGCGCCGCGACTCTATGACCGTTGGAAGACCTACAGACAGCGCCACAGCGGCTAGGTGTGACTATGCTATCACTTGAACATGTATCGGTAACTTTCAACGAAGGCACGCCCAACGAAGTGCGGGCGCTGCAAGACTTCTCCCTGTCCGTGGCGGATGGCGAGTTCGTCACCGTGATCGGCTCCAATGGCGCCGGCAAGAGCACGCTGTTCAATGTCGTTTCAGGCGCGGTACAGCCGCATTCGGGTCACATTGAGCTGGATGGCGATGACATCACCTACAAACCCGAATACATGCGCTCGCACGATATCGGCCGCGTCTTTCAGGATCCGCGTCTGGGCACCTGCCCGGGACTGACGATTCGCGAGAATCTGTCGCTGGCGGCGATTCACGGGCGGCAAGCCGGTTTTCGCCGCGATGTCAAAAAAGCGCATGAATCTTGGTTTTTCGAGCAATTGGAGCAGCAGCATCTGGGCTTGGAGCACCGGCTAGACGCCGATGTCGCCCTGCTCAGCGGCGGGCAGCGGCAGGCGATCACCCTGGTGATGGCGACCTTGACCAAGCCGAAGCTGCTGCTGCTGGACGAGCATACCGCCGCGCTGGATCCCAACGCCGCCGAGCAGGTGATCGCGCTGACCGAGCAATTGGCCAGCGCCGATGATTTGTCCGTGGTGATGATTACCCACAGTATGCAACAGGCCTGCCAGTTGGGTGATCGCGTGATCATGATGAATCAGGGCCGGATCGTATTTGAAATCGAAGGCGAAGAGCGCGCCAATCTGACGCCGGCCGATTTGATCGACCGCTTCCACTCTTTGGACAGTGGCGCCGAACTTTCAGACCGGCAGCTGCTGGGCTAGGTCTGCGAGCCAGCTAATGCGCGACGCGGGCCGCGACTTGCCCTGCAATAGAGATCGACATTTCTAAGTATCAAAACGCCGGAGGATCAACTTGACGAAGATAGCTGTGCTGTGGCTCATTTTGATTTGGCTGCTGGTTGGTCCAGCCCCGTTGGCGCAAGATGACAGCATACCGACAGTCGCCTTTCTGAAATGGGGCGATTCGAGCAACGTCGCCCTGGCCGAAAAAGCCATCCTGGATATGCTGCAAACCTATGAATTCATCAATGAAGAAGAGCGCGCCCTGCTAGATGACGAGCGATCTATCGAAGGCGAGAATATCAACATCATCTACGGCGACGCCCTGTTTGACCGCATGGAGGCGAATGTCATCATTGACGAGGCCATCGACAAAGGCGCCGACGTCCTGGTGACCTTCACCACGCAAATGACGCAGATCGTCTATTACGCCATCCGCGACTTTCTCGACCCGCCCAAGCTGATCTTCACCGTCGCGTCCGGACCCTATATCACCGGCGTGGCTGACGCGTCCTGCGTGAAGCCGGACTTCGTAATCGGCACGCGTCCCGTCACCAATTACGAAGACATCGTGCCCTTGCTGCTGATGCAAGATCCAGACATGAAGGTGGCCGGCGCCATATATTCGCCGCAACAGCGCGCCAGTGAAGTGGGCGTTGCGCGGATGCAGGCAATCGGCGAGTCGCTCGGCTTGACCATTGAAGCCGAGTCGATCATTGTGACGCCGGACTTGTATCAGGCGGTCGAAAATCTGGCCGATAAGGGCGCGGAAGCCATCATCATTCCCATTTTCACATTTCAGGGCTTCAACCTGCTCTTGTCCCTGTCCCACGACTACGGCTTGCCGGTGGTCTTCTCCGCGCCGCAGAACGCCTACCGCGGCGGCACGATCGGCGGCGGATTCTATGGCCTGTACAATCAAGGCGTGATCGCGGGCAATATGCTGGTGGCGCATCTCAACGGGGATTACGATATCGCGACGACGAGCATCTACGAAAGCGATGATTTCGCTTTTGCGGTGAATCTTGACACGGCTGATTTGCAGGATGTCGAGATTTCAAAAGCGCTGCTGGACGGGGCGGCATACATCGTAGAAGGTGGCGAATCGGCGCAAGGCGTGACGGCGCAATATCCGGAAGCGGACATTGTTCTGCCGGATATGCCCCTGGAAGAACGCCGCGCGGCGGATCTGGCATTCCTGGCGGAGCTGGAATGCACGCCGGAAATGATCGCCGAACAGCGGGCGCAGTTGGAATCGCAGTAAGGCGACCAAAGCTGCATCAGCGCCAAAATACATGCATACAGGGAGGGCGGGCAGAAAAGTCCGCCCTCATTATTTGTCCACCGGGGCGCCCTTTTTATTTCGCGCCGATTTCTTTGATATTCTTATGCTAGCAGCGTCAACCTGCAACCCGGCTTTACCGTCGCCGTCAATCTCGATGCGGCTGCGGAAGCGGGCGTGGAAATCTCCGACGAATTGCTGGCATTGGCGGACTGGACGATAGAAGATGGCCAAAGCACCGAAGGTGTAACTCCCGACTTGCCCGAAGTCGGAATCGAGCTCCCAGAAATGACGCCGGAGGAGCGCCGCGCGGCCGACCTCGCTTTCCTCGCTGAACTTTACTGCAGCGACGAGATGATAGCCCAGCAGCAAGCTGAACTTGAGGCTATGGCGGAGCAGTCATAGATCACGGCACACGCCAGTCTTCTACAGATCAGCTAGTATTGTCTCATAATCCATCCTTTGACTCTTTTTCCAGATCGGCTTCTGCAAATCTCATTAGCATTAGTGATATAACGGCTACTAGTCGTTACGATTAGATTTGCATATCAATTGACGAATCCCAAAAGCGGAGGATTAACTATGTACTGGAGAATTGTGGCAATACTGTTAATAGTGGCGCTAATGCTGGCTGCGCCCGGGCTGGCGCAAGAAGATGACAATCCCACAATCGCCTTCCTGCGCTATCGGGCCACCGGTACGGAAGATATCGCCAAACCCGGCATATGGGATGTCTTGCAGGCTCACGAATTGATATCGCAATCCGAGCGCGAATTGCTGGATGAGGACCTGGATCTGAACGGCGAGCGCATCAATGTCCATTGGCTGGACGCGGCCAGCGACGTAACCAACATCAACGCCATGGTCGAGAAGGCGCTGGATCGCGGCGCTGACATTCTGCTGACATTTTCAACGCCGGTTAGCCAGATTACCGCAAACATCACCAAGGAAATGGATGACCCGCCGGTTATGCTTTTCGCTATCGTCAGCGCTCCCTATTCCGCCGGCATCGCTGATTCGCCTTGCATCAAAATGCCTCATGTCAGCGGAACCCACCTGTCAGTTCCTTACGAGCAATACGTGGGGCTGTCAAAGGTCCAGCAGCCTGATATTCAGACCATCGGCACAATAGTCGATCCGGCGCAAACGCAGAGCGTTTATGGCGTTAGTCAGATCACTGAATTTGCCGAAGCGCTCGGCTTGACCGTTGAGGTCGCGTCCATCGCATCGGCGGCTGATCTGCCCCAGGCGACAGCAAGCCTGGCGGACAAGGGCGTTGAAATGGTGATGATAGGCGCAGGTTACACCGAGTCTAGAGGTATTCCGGCGGTTCTTGGCGTGGCGAAAGACTACGGTATTCCGGTATTCGGCGTATCGCCGCGCATGATTTATCATGGCGCCGTGGTCGGCGCCGGCTTTGATGACTTCTACGGCGAAGGCGTGACTGTCGGGCGGATGATCGCCGCTTATATCGACGGCGCGCTGGATATAAGCACCACCGCGATCAGCTCTCGGGTAGACCTCGGCGTGGCCGTCAATCTCGATTCTGCTGAAGAATTCGGGATTACCGTTGCCGATGCCATATTGGATGGGGCCGTCATGGTCATCGAAGACGGAGAGCTCACTGTATTGAGCGAGCCGCCCAGTTTGCCGGAGATGACGCTGGAAGAGCGCAAGGCGGATGACGCCGCCTTTTTGGCGGAACTCGAATGTACGCCAGAGCGCATCGCCGAAGAAGAAGCGAACTTGGGATCGGCTCGGGATTAGCCGCAAAGAATAGCTTCGAGAAGCAAAAGAGGGCGGCTGACGAAAGCCGCCCTTTTTTTGTTTCGTTCTCTTTGTCGCTGACAATTCTAATCGGCGGCCGCCGTGTTAGCTTTGGTCGACCTCCCATATCCGACTCTCCCTCGCCTCCATGAAGCCTTGGTTGGTCGCTTTTATACGCCAGATATTGACGGAGCGAAAGACAGTCGGCGCGTGAAAGGAATAGCCGCGCAGATTACCGGCGGCGCGGTAATCCAGGTCACAGGCGACCACTGCTTGTCGGTCGTTAACGAAGACTTCCACCAAGTATTTGTCAATGAAGATTCGTAAGCGCAGGTCTTCATCAGAGGGCAGGTCTGCGACTGCGAATGGCGCTTCGGTATCGCCGACGCGCAGCCGACCGTATTCCGGCAGGAAAAGCACGGGCAGTCCCGCGCGCTCCTCGTCCGCGAAGAGCTGTACGCCAAAGCGCTTGCGTTCGGCTTGAGAACGCTCGACGACAATTTCTATCTCGTAGGCATCGCCATCCAATTTGGCGATAGGCGCGCTCGCCAGCAATTCCTCATCGCTTCTGGTCGCAGGGACTTCCACCTGCTCAAGCCGGACGTGATTGTGCCGCAGCGTCTCCAGCTCGCGCAGCGGACGCTGGCGCAATTGCCCATCCTGCCCCAGCCACAATTCGCGCGGCAGCGACTGAATGCTGCGCTCGGCGATGTCCGCGTGCAGGGAGCGCAGCCAGGCCCACATCACGCGCCGTCCATCGGGCGTTAGCACCGACTCCGGCGCGAAATAGTCGCGAGACAGCGCAGCGTACAGCGACTGCTGCGGGCGGCGCCAATTCATGCGGCCGTGGCTCTGCGGCACAAATTGTTCGGCCGCGCTGTCCCAGTCGCCCAGGTAATAGCGGCTGCCATAGGGGTGGCTGATGCACAGCAGCATCCACTTGTCGCCGAGTTGAAAGAAATTGGGGCAGGAGATATCTTCGCCGATGGCGGTATCCGGCAATTCGTGTTGCAGGAAGTCTCCCAGATAAGTCCAGGTCTGCAAGTCATGCGAGCGCAAGATCGGTGGTTTCTGGCCGCCGGAGATGGCGTAGTAGCTGTCGCCGATCAAGAAGCAATCCGGGTCCCAGTGCGTCATGACCGGCTGATCGCCCGACTCGGTGAGGGGCTCAATGGCGTAAGGTTTTTCCCAGGCTGACAGTGCCCGGTCTTTGGCGAGGGCGATGAAGTTGCGCCCGGAATTCTGCCCGTGATAAATGGCGGCGGGCAGGCCCTCCTTGGTCAAGAAGCCTGTGCCGCTGAACATGCCGTGGCCGGTGAAGGACGGCTGCAGTTTGGTCGTCTGCCAGGTCCAGTGCAGCATGTCCTCGCTGGTCACGTGCACGAAGGCGTAGGACACCTCGCCCCGCCACTGATGCTTCAGGATGTAATGCAAGTGACATACGCCGTCGATAAAGAAAATGGCGTTGGGGTCGCCCGGCGAGCTGTCGCCGCCCGGGTGCATCAAGTGAAAATTCAGGGCCTGATCGTCCGTTACTGTTCTTGCCGTCACACTCATCCACCTCATGCCTTATATTCGAGACTTCGCTGACGATACCACATGGCTGCGCCATAGGCGAAAATATCCTGAGGAGTGGTTGAATCGGCAACGAACTTCACCGCCGAGCGCAGCGAGAATCGTATGCGAAATACGCTTTGTGTCTTTGTGTCTTTGTGATTAAGGATCTGAAGCGATTTCGCGGGCCGTCGCGGATGGGCCGATACCGTCGTCCTCTTCCTGTTTAGGCGCGACAATGTTAGATTGGTGCTGTGAAATCCGCATATGAGGAACTGCCATGCAAGTCGCGCGCCTGCACGGACCAACGGACATCCGCATCGCCGCCGAGCCGGAACCGCCGCCGCCTGCAGCGGGCGAGGTCACGCTCACGATCGGCACGGTCGGCCTCTGCGGCAGCGATCTGCACATGTACGAAGCCGGCCGCATCGGCTATACGACGCTCAGCCGCCCGGTTGTCCTGGGGCATGAATTCATGGGCGTGGTCGCCGCGCTGGGCGATCACGCGCTGGATGGGAATCACCGGCCGCTGGAGCTGGGGCAGCGCGTGGCGGTCGAGCCGGCCGTGCCCTGCTGGCGCTGCGAGCTCTGCGAGAACGGCCATCCCAATCTCTGCCCGAATCACTATTTCTACGGGCTATTCCCCGAAGACGGCGCCTTGCGCGAGCGCATGAACGTCAGCGCGCGCAACTGCTTCCCGCTGCCGGACGCGCTGGGCGATGAAGTCGGCCCCCTGCTGGAAACGCTGGGCGTCGCCATCCACGCCATCGACCTGGCCAAGATTCGCCTGGCTAGCACGGTCGGCGTGCTCGGCGCCGGGCCGGTCGGCCTGTTGATCACGCGGCTGGCAATACTGGCCGGCGCATCTCAAGTCTTCGCCTTTGACAAGTTCGATTGGCGCTTGCGCAAGGCGCGGGATTGGGGCGCGACTCAGGCCTTAAATGTCGATGAATGCGACCCGGCCGGCGCCGTCATGGAAGCGACCGGCGGGCGCGGCGTCGATGTAGCGATTGAGGCGGCTTGGGCTGACCGTTCGGTGCAGCAGGCGGCCGACATGGCGCGCTACGGCGGACGGCTGGTCTTGGTCGGCATCCCGCCGGATGACAAACTGCAGATGCAGCACTCCGTGGCGCGGCGCAAGGGCCTGACGATCATGATGTCGCGGCGTATGAAACACACCTATCCGCGCGCGATTGAGCTGGCGAGTTCGGGAAAGGTCAAGCTGGAAGAGCTGGTATCGCACCGCTACGATTTGGCGCAGACGGCCGAGGCTTACGCGAGCAATCTGGCCTACGAGCGGGGCATCAACAAGGTGATTCTGCGGGTGGGAAGTTAGCTGCTTGCTTGGGCGGGGAATATCTCGCGCACGGGGATTTCAAAGCCGGGCAGCACATCGCCTCCATTGAGCGTGTCGCCCGCTTCAAGCGTCTTGGCGCCAGAATGACTGTGAACCTCGACAGTACGTGTTTCCGGGTGAACTATCCAAACCAAGACTGTGCCCGCAGCCAGCAATTGACGAATCTTGCGGTGCATATCCACTACTTTGTTGCTGCGAGAGACGATTTCTACAGCGAGATCCGGCGCTATATCCACCAGTTGGTCGGGAAGTACAGCAGGAACTCTCGCGCTACTAAGGAAGGCGATGTCCAAAGCGCGAACGGTATCTCTGCCATCGGGATTGCGTTCCAAGATAAAGCCTGTTTCCGCAGCCGTCACGATGCCAAGACCGTTGTCTACGACGTGATTCGCAATCTTGAGGCTCAAACGCATGGCAATTTGTCCATGCAATCCCGATGGCTTCGACATCTCGACGATCTCTCCTTCCAGCAGCTCAATGCTGCGGTCTTCGTATCCGGGGCTGTCGACGATTTCAAAGAAACTTTCCGCGCTGATGTATTGCCGTTCCACTAACATAGCAATCCGCGTCTTTCATCCTTTCCGTAGCACCATTCTAACAAAATGCCCTGCGGAAACAAACTACCGCATCCTTGCGAAGGCTGCGTTTCAGATGCCAGATTCGTAATTTCAACCGAAGTTCATTATCATAGGCGCAGGTCAGAAAGGACATTACGCATGCGAATCAAGGTCAAATACGACTTCAAATGCCAGCGCGAGCGCGTCTGGGATGTGCTGACAGACATCGACGTCCTCAACAGCATGATTCCCAAGTCCAGTGGATTAAGAGCAATCGGGGAAAACCGATACGAAGGCGGATTGCGCGTGGAGTTGGGACCCATCTACAACCGCTATGACTTCCAATTTGAAGTCGCCGGCTTTCAGCTGCACGAGAGCTTGACCCTGAATTTCGAATCGACAAATTCGCCCATGCTATTTGACGGTGGCGGGACCTTGCGGCTGGAGCAAAAGAATAACATCGCTACCCTGCGCTATCTGGGTGATCTCTATATCGGCGGCCATGCGCCTGGAACCTTCCGGAAGAAAGCAAAGCGAAAGCTGGAACAAGCCTTGGATAATCTATTCAGAAAGATTGAAGCACAATGTTGCGCGGAGGTTGAGCATGCACATTGAAGGCAGCTACGAATTTGAATCGGAGCGCGAGCTGGTCTGGGACGTGCTGATGGACATCGACGTGCTCGGCAGCATCATCCCCGGTTTGAAAGGCTTGAAAAAAACTGGCAAAGCCAAGTACAAAGGAAAGTTGCCGGTGAAAAAGAAATTACCTATGGGCAAAAAAGTTAAGCTCAATGTCAAAATTAAAGTTGAGTTGAAGAAGATAAATAAGCCGAAAAGCTTCCGACTTATTGTCGCTGGTATGGGCAAAAAATCCAAAGCTGACTTCCGTCTCAGACAGCGTGAGAACACCACGACCGTAAACTATCAAGTGGACACGCCGAGCGAGATGGGGGAAAAAATCAAAAAGGCGCTCCCCAAGTTATTCAGCAAAATAGAAAAGCAATGTTGCGCGGAGGTTGAGCATGCACATTGAAGGCAGCTACGAATTTGAATCCGAGCGCGAGCTGGTCTGGGACGTGCTGATGGACATCGACGTGCTCGGCAGCATCATCCCCGGCTCAAAAGGCCTGGAAGCAATCGGCGAGAACAAGTACCAGAGCAAGCTGGCGGTGCGGGTCGGCCCGGTCAACGGCAAGTTTGAATCCAAATTTGAGCTGGCCGATATCGACAAGCCGGAGAGCTATCGCATACTGGTTGAGGGCAAGGGTCCCGCCGGCCACGTCACCGGCGAGGGCACGATTCGCCTTGAGCAAGACGGCAGCGGCACGGTCATGCATTATGCCGGCGACGCGCGCATCGGCGGCAAGATCGCGGCCGTCGGCCAGCGGCTGCTCGATGTAGCCGCCAAACAGATCGCCAAGCAAGCGCTAAAGAAATTGTCCAAACAGGTCGAGGCGCGCCTGGAGACTGCGGGTTAACGAGCCGCGCCAGCGTACTGACTGGTGTAGGGGTCAGCCGGTGGCTGACCCGTCGGCACGGACGACCCACCCCGTCGCCCAAACAACAACGAGTTGGGTTAAATTTCATGAACCACCCATTTCTGCAAGCACTAGAAAACATCTACCCCGCCGAGCGCATCCTGACGCGCGATGCGCAGTTGCTGCCTTACGAATCCGATGCCTTGACTGCGTTCAACACCAAGCCGGGCGCGGTGGTCATACCGCTGGACGAAGCGGAGATCATCGCCACCGTGCGCCTCTGTCACGAGATGGCGGTGCCCTTCGTGGCGCGCGGCAGCGGCACCAGCTTGTCGGGCGGTTCCCTGCCCATCGCTGACGGGCTGGTCATCGGCTTGAACCGGCTGAACCGCATCAAGCGGCTGGATCCGCAGCAGCGCATCGCCGTGGTCGAGCCGGGCGTGGTCAACCTGCACATCAGCGAGGCGGCGCAGCCTTTCGGCTTGTATTACGCGCCCGATCCGTCCAGCCAATCGATCTGCACTATCGGCGGCAATATCGCCTTCAACAGCGGCGGCGCGCACTGCCTGAAATACGGCATGACCAGCAATCATGTGCTGGGCATGAAGGTGGTGCTGGCCGATGGCGCGGTGACGCAATTTGGCAGCGAGAGCCTGGAAGGCGTCGGCATCGGGCCCGATGTGATCGGTCTCTTCATCGGCTCCGAGGGATTATTCGGCATCGCGCTGGAAATCACCGTGCGCCTCATGCCGCAGCCGGAGCGCTACCGCACAGTGCTGGCCGCTTACGATGATCTTGGCCGAGCGGGCGATGCGGTCTCGATGGTGGTGGCTTCGGGATTGTTGCCCGGCGCCATGGAGATCATGGATCGGCTGGCCATCAAAGCGGCTGAGGCCGCGGTCAATGCCGGCTACCCGGATGCCGAAGCCCTGCTCATCGTCGAGCTGGAGGGCGAGGCGCCCCAAGTCGAGGCCGAATTCGAGCAACTCAAGTCCATCATAGAAGAATCGGGCGCATTCGAGGCGCGGGTGGCGCAGAGCGAAGATGAGCGCATGCGCATCTGGAAAGGGCGCAAAAGCGCATTTTCCGCCGTCGGGCGTTTGAGCCCGGATTATATCGTGCAAGACGGCGTGGTGCCGCGCAGCCGACTGGGCGAGGCGCTGCTGGAGATCAACGCGCTCAAAGGGAAATATGGGCTCGATGTCGCTAATGTCTTTCACGCCGGCGACGGCAACTTGCACCCGCTGATTCTGTATGACGGGCGCGTGCCGGGCGCGCTGCACAAAGCCGAGCAGTTGGCGGGCGAGATTCTGGCGCTCTGCGTTTCGCTGGGCGGTTCAATCACCGGCGAGCACGGCATCGGCATGGAGAAGCGCGATTATATGCCGGCGATGTTCAGCGAAGAAGAACTCGATATCATGCAGGCGCTGCGCCGGGCCATCGACCCCAAAGAAATTGCCAATCGCGGCAAGATGTTCCCCGGTAGCGAGGCGCCCGCGCTCACGCTGCAGGGCATGCACCCGCTGGAACGGCAAGGGGTGATTTCGCGCGAATGATCGGCCACGCCCTGCGAGGCGCCACGGAAATTCAAGACTTCGTCCGCGACAACCAGCGCGTGCACGTAGTCGGCAAGGGGACTAAGTCGGCGCTGCACCCGGCGGCACATGACGCCGCGCTGGCCGATGTCGCCGCGCTGAGCGGCATCATTGAGTATCAGCCCAGTGAATACACCGTCACCGTCCGCGCGGGCACGCCCGTAGCTGAAATCTCGGCGGCGCTGGCCCAGCAAGGACAGTACCTGCCCTTCGACCCGCTGCTGCCGGACTGCGCGACCATCGGCGGAACAGTCGCGGCCAACCTCTCGGGATCGCGCCGTTACCGTTACGGCGGCGCGCGCGATTTTATCCTGGGCGCGTCGGTGGTCGATGGCGCCGGGCGCGCCTTTCGAGTAGGCGGCAAGGTGGTGAAGAATTCGGCCGGCTTCGACTTGAGCAAGTTTCTGGTCGGCAGTCTGGGTCAATACGCCATTATGACCGAGCTGACCTTCAAGGTCTTTCCCGATGTGCCGCGCTTTCACAGTTTGAGTTTCCGCTATGAGCAGTTGGAAGCGGCGCTGGCCGCCATCGTTTACATCAACGGCAGCGCCTTTGAGTTGGACGCGCTGGACCTGTTGCCAACCAGCGGCGTTTGGTCGCTGATGGCGCGGCTGGGCGGTTTTGCCGAGACCTTGCAGCAGCGTGCAGCGCGATTCACTGAGAGCGTCCAGCGCGAGACATCGCCGACGGCAGTAGCGGCGCTCGACGAAGATGACGGGCTATGGGATCCGCTGGCGGGATTAGCGGGCGCAACCGTCGTCAAAGTTGTGCTTTCTCCCAAGCAGGTCGCGGACGTCGACGCCGCCATCACCGCGACGCAGCGGCGATACGGCGTTGGCGGCAATGTGGCTTGGCTGGCCACCGATGACATCACGAACCTGGAAATCGCGCTCCGGACCCTGGGATTGAGCGGACTGTGCTTGCGAGGTCAAGTCGACAAGCCGATCATCGGCGCGCCGCTGGAGCAAGAACTTTCTGCGCGCGTCAAACAGGTGCTGGATCCGCAGAATAAGCTGGTATAGGGCGGTATCGATTCTGCCATGTGGATTGAATGGATGTCTGTATCAGGCGTGGGCGAGCCACCGGCTCGCCCCTACAGCCTTGCGATTATTTTGGTAAAAACTTTCATAGTGCGGGCATAATCATTGCATACTTAGGATAACTTGGCAGGACAGGCAGTGACGTCCGGATTCGTTTTCTCACTTAGCGCGGTGGTGGAATAGTCTATGCGCCATCAAATCGTAAGCGATGACCTGCGCGCGCCGGAGATGGCCGAAGCCGTCGAGAAGTGCGTGCATTGCGGCTTCTGTCTGGCAGCCTGCCCGACCTACAACCTGCTTGGCGAGGAGATGGATTCGCCACGCGGCCGCATTTATCTGATGAAGAATGTGCTGGAAGAGAATCTGCCCGCCGCCGAAGCGCAGCCCTATATCGACCGCTGCCTGGGCTGCATGGCTTGCGTGCCCGCCTGCCCTTCAGGCGTGGAATATGGCGATCTGCTGGTCGGCTACCGCACCATGCAGGAGAAGGAGCGGCAACGCCCGCCTATGGACGCGCTGGTGCGTAAGCTCATTTGCGAGACCTTGCCCTACCCGCAGCGTTTCCGGCTGGCTGCCTTGACCGGCAAGTTGGGCAAGGCGCTGCTGCCGGCGCTGCCCGACGCTTTCGCCGCCATGCTGAGTCTGCTGCCCGACAGTCTGCCAGCGGCGCAGCCTCTTCCGCCGTTTTTGCCCGCCCAGGGTGAGCAGCGCGGCAAAGTGGCTCTGCTGCTGGGCTGCGTGCAGGATGTGCTGGCGCCGCAAATCAGCCACGCGGCGGCGCATGTCCTGGCGCGGAACGGCGTCGAAGTGCATATTCCGCGCCAGCAAGGCTGCTGCGGCTCAATCCTGCTGCACGTTGGCGAGGAGAAACGCGCCCGAGACCTCGCCCGGCGCAACTTCGGCTGCATCCCTGAAGATGTGGATGCCATTATTACCACGGCGGCCGGCTGCGGCTCCGGCATGAAAGACTACGAATTGCTCTTCAAGGGCCAGGCGGATGCCGCGAGCGCTGCTGCCTTCTCGTCCAAAGTCATCGACTTCAGCGCCTATCTGGCTCGTCTGGGTCCGCGCGAGGTGAAGGGATTCCCTGGCGAACGCCGCGTTGTCTATCAGGACGCCTGCCATCTGCTGCATGCGCAAGGCCACGGTAGCGAGCCGCGAGCGCTGCTGGCTGCCATTCCCAACTTGCGCCTGGTGGAAATCGCCGATGCCGGCATGTGCTGTGGCTCGGCCGGCACGTACAACATCGATCAGCCGGAGATCGCGGCCGAATTGGCGCGGCGAAAAGTCGCGTCGATCCTGGCTGCCGAGCCGGACCTGGTCGTATCCGGCAATATCGGCTGTATCGCTCAATTGCGTGGGGAACTCGCGCGGCAGAATCTGAGGCTGCCCGTACGCCATATCGCCGAGGTCTTGCTGCAGCCGGCCCCGGAATAACGCAGGGCAAGACCCGGCAAATGATTGCGCTTCCGATCATCACGCCCGTATCACTCACTGAGATAGCGGCTATTTTACCCTGGTCATCAACCGGTTCGCCAAGCTGGACGGGGAACAAAAAAAGGGCGACCGATTGAGCCGCCCCTTCCTAGCTTATTTCAGCTTTGCTCTACGCCTCATCAGCAATTCGCCCTGACGAATTTTTGACCGATCCAGCCCGTCAGTCCCCGGTAATTGACTTGATACCAAAAGGTGGTTCTGGAGGGCGAATTGAGGTTAGAGCCGCGCGGGATATAATCCAGTGTTTCGGCGTCCAGAGACGGGGCGGCGCGCAGCCTGAGATGGCCCGTCGTGTGGATAGGACAACCTTCCACCACCGGTTGACTGGCCGCCGGTTGAGCAGCCGCCGGCTGACCCGCTGCTGGCTCGGCCGCAACAGGCACACTGGCCGTCGGCGGCTCGCCCGGCATCAGGACCACAGAGCCGGGGCGCCTCAAGTGGGCGCAGGAGCTATTGCCCTTGCGGTACGCCTCGATCGCTGACACAACGCGAGGAGTGAAGGCCGAATCAATGAAGACTAGCGAGCCCAATTGCGGGAAACATATTTCGACGCCCTGATCGACGTATCCCCAAAGATTAACTGCCGAGATAAAGCCAGCGTCGACTATGGACTGAAGACCGATGCCTGCCCCGTCAAGCTGTGTGCATTGAACGCCGCTCGCCAGACCGTATGTCGCCGTAACCACCGCAACATTAGCCGGCAATTGGCCACAGGTCTGCGGAACTTCTGGCGGCGGTATAGAAACATTCGTGGTCCCGGTCCCCTCCACAATCTCATCGGCGGCCAGCTCGCAGATATCCGAGGCGCCCTCAATGGTCGTGTGACTATCTCTCTGCTTGACGCCTCGTTTGCAATTTTCGACTACGACATTGATTAGCGTCAACTTGCCATCACGGACTTCAAAAGCCGCGCCATTCCTGCCACTTCCGAACCTAATCTTAATGTCTCTGATTATTAGGTGGGCATCTTTGACCTTGAAGGCAGGGTGTTTACTGTCCGCGTTAATAGTGAAATTTCTGCCGTTAATAACAAGGTCTTCGTCGATCGTCGGCAGTTCTCCAGATCGGGGTTTGTCATTTCGCGTGAAGATGATGGTGTCGTCGTCGCTGCCTTCCTCGCAATCCTGGCGTTCTTCGTCTCTATTGGCGGCCTTGATCGCTTCTTTCAACGTGCATGTGTAGTCAATGTAGATATTTTCTGCGGCGACAGGCCAAGCAACCACGAAAAGAAGACTCAATATCAGCGCCAGCAATACGCGCCTTTTGACAACATTCGTCAACCTGAACATATCTCACTCCAATCGGAACTCACCACTCATATGCAAATAGTATCCGTCGCCCGTGGGCAATGCAAGTTAGCCCTTGACGTAAATCTGTGCCTGCGGCCACCGCAGCCTGGTCGAAGTCATTAGCGCCGGCTGCCATGAAAACTGCTGCGCGCAACATCATCTACCAGGCGTAGGCTTTTGGCGCTTCGCCGCCGGGTCCGGGGAAGATCGCATCCAGCTTCCGCAGCGTTTCCTTGTCGAGCGTGATGGCCGTCGCGCGGGCGGCGCTTTCCAATTGCTCCATTGTCCGCGGGCCAATAATCGGCGCGCTGACGGCCGGATTGTGCAGCAGCCAGGCCAAGGCGACCTCGCCGGGCGGATGGCCGATCTCGCGGCAGAGGCCCTCCCAGGCTTCCAATTGCGGGCGCTTTTCCTGCACCTTGGCGACAAAGTCGGGATTGCTGCGCCGGCCGGTCTCGACCTTTTCCAACGCGCCGCCCAGCAGGCCGCCGCCTAGCGGGCTCCAGGGTATCAGCCCAACGCCATAATGACGGCAGGCCGGGATGACCTCCAATTCAACAGCCCGATTATCCAGATGATAGATGCTCTGCTCGCTGACTAATCCCAGCATACGACGCCGGTCGGCTTCCTGGCAGGCGGTGGCGATATCCCAGCCGGCGAAGTTGCTGGAGCCGATGTAGACCACCTTGCCCTGCCCAATCAGGCTGTCAAAACTCCCCCAGACCTCAGACCAGGGGCAGTCGCGATCGACATGATGCATTTGGTAGATGTCGATATGTTCCGTCCGCAGGCGCTGCAAGCTGCCTTCGCAATGCTTGCGGATCTTGTAGGCCGACAAGCTGCGGATATCACGATTGGGCTCGGGCAAGTATTCCTTTCGGCTGACCGGGTTGTAGACTTTGGTCGCCAGCACGACCGCATCGCGGCGCCCGCCGCCCTGTGCGAACCACTCGCCGATGATCTCCTCGGTCAAGCCGTATTCCACCTGCCGGCCATAAACATCAGCCGTATCAAAGAAGTTGATGCCCAATTCCAGGGCGCGATCCATGATGGCGAAAGCATCTTCTTTAGTTGTCTGCCAGCCGAAGTTCATCGTGCCCAGGCACAAATTACTGACCAATACGCCGTGTCGTCCCAAGCGTCTGTGTTCAATTGACATATTTTTCCGGACTCCTTTTCCTGATTCGCGCAACTCGATGCGACTAACATAACAGCACCGGCCTAGATTCCACAAGACAATTCCCGCGTTTTGACGTATAGTCTGTCGGCAGACGACCATTAGACTTTCGGAGAGCATGATGCAAGCCACCTTGACCGTTGCCGACCTGGAAGCGAGCTGGCAGCAGACGGAGAAATCGCCGCAGGACATGGGCGTCGTGGAAATGATCGTGCGGCGCCCGAAGCCCGAAGAGCGCGAAGAATTGGAAAACGCTACTTTTACCGCGCAGGCAGGCTTGGCCGGCGATGACTGGCTGCGGCGCAGCGCCGACCCCGACGCGCAAATCACCATGATGAACAGCCGCGTGATCCAGCTGCTCAGCGGCGACCGCTCGCGTTGGTCGCTGGCGGGCGATCAGCTCTTCGTCGACCTGGATATATCGCAGGACAACCTGCCCGCGGGCACACGCCTGCAGATCGGCGAGGTCGTCATGGAAGTTTCCAGCCTGCCGCATACCGGCTGCACCAAATTCGCACGGCGTTTTGGCGGCGCAGCGCGCAAGTGGACGGGGACCGACCAGGGCCAGCGGGAGAGGCGGCGCGGCGTCTACACCAAAGTCATCGTGGACGGCGAGCTTCGCGTGGGCGATCGCATCCAAAAGCTGTAGATCGACGCAGGAGATTGGAATGATACAGGGCAAATTGATACACCCGCAAATACTCGCTGCGCTGGGGCAAGCCGGGCACGGCTCGACCATATTGATACCCGACGGCAACTACCCTTTCGTCACCGGCGCCAACCCGCGCGCCCAGCGGGTTTACCTCAATCTCGCGCCCGGCATGGTCAGCGTGACCGATGTGCTGGAGGCGGTATTGAGCGCGACGCCGGTGGAAGCCGCTCAGGTCATGCGGCGTGATGATGGCGCCGAGCCGAGCATTTATGCCGACTTTCGCAGTATGCTGCCGGCCGATGTTGAGCTGAAGCCCCTGGAACGATTCGAGTTCTACGACGAAGCGCGCAAAGACGACTGCTGCCTGGTCATCGCCACGGGCGAGCAACGCGTCTACGCCAATATCCTGCTGACCATCGGCGTGGTGGATCCTCCGGCGGAGCAGGCGGTTTAACCCCCGAATCGTCGACGTGTAGGGGCGAGCTATCAGGTCGCCCGAAATAGCCGCTACATGAAAGACGGGCGACATAATATGTCGCCCCTACAATATCCAATTATTTTGCAGGCTTTAGTTCTGTGTTCTTGGTAGTTACAAGAAAGGGTAAGCGCGTATGCCGATAGAAGCGATCATCTTTGACATGGACGGCGTGTTGGTCGATAGCGAAGTCTATTGGGACAAGTCGCGCGTCGACTTCGCCCGCGACCGCGGCAAAACCTGGACTGATGAATTTCAGCGCCTGGCCATGGGGCGCAGCACAGTCGGCTGGGCCGGCGTCATGCAGGAGAAGCTGGCGCTGGACGAAACCATCGCCGAGATCATCGCCGAGATGAAAGCGCGAGTGATCGCTCACTACGAAGAGCGCATGCCCACCCGCCCCGGCGCGCTGGAATCGGTCAGCCATATGCAGCAGCACTTCCGCGTCGGCCTGGCGTCCGGCTCGCCCACCGAGATCATCAAAGCTGTGCTCAGCATCACCGGTTTGGATCAGATTTTCGAAGTCATGATTTATGGCGATGAGGTCGAGCGGGGCAAACCGGCGCCGGATATCTACCTGGAGGCGCTGAAGGCTCTGGGCGTGCCGCCGGCAGCCAGCCTGGGCATCGAAGACTCGGCCAACGGTTTGCGCTCGCTGAAAGCGGCCGGCATGTTCGCTGTGGCGGCGCCCAGCCCGGGCTTTCCGCTGCCGGATGATGTGCTGGCGCTGGCCGACGCGCATATCACCACCCTGGAAGACTTCACCATCGACCTGGTGCGCGACATTGAGCGCCGGCGCAAAAGCTAACATTTCTACCACCGAGTACACCAGGGCAATCGCATCAAAGCGATAGTTAGTGAAATGGCGCAGATTCGACGGGAAAACCAAACACAGAGAGCACAGAGAGCACAGAGAGCACAGAGAGCACAGAGGAAAAACAATAATGAAAGCCCACTTCATAATCCACGAGAGATTTTCGATGTTATATTGGTGATACTTGCCATATACCAACCCACCAAGTGCTTCGTATAGTCGTCAGTACCCCCAAATCTCTGTGCCCTCTGTGGTCTCTGTGGTTAATATAAATTGATGCGATTGCTCTGCCGAGTACACAGAGAGCACAGAGGAAAAGCTCGCTTTCGGAATGTCGATACGCCATGCACTCGATAACTATTCTCTCGGTGTACTCCACCCCCCTCGGAGCCCGCTGTGGCAAAAAATTCGACGCCCGCTATGCAAACAGAATGTGACAAAGCGCATCATCGCGCTTATAATTGCGATACATTTTTGATTGCGCTGATTATCGAAGACGAGTTCATGCCTTCACTCTGTCCGCCACGTGGAAATCGACCGACTTCAGCCGCGACCTGCGTAATTGAGGGTGGCGTATGAGCGCTCGCCACGTCATCGCCATCGACCTGGGCGCGACCTCGGGGCGTGTAATGGATGTCGCTTTTGACGGCGCCGCGCTCGACTTAAACGAAGTCCATCGCTTTCCCAATATCCCGGTGCAGACGCCGAATCTGCTGCATTGGGATGTGCTGCGCCTCTGGCACGAGATCACCGTCGGCATCAGCGGGGTCAGAGAGGCCGCTGCCATTGGCCTGGACTGTTGGGGCGTGGACTACGCCCTGCTGGATAGCGCCGGCGAATTGTTGGGCAATCCGGCGCATTATCGCGACCCGCGCACAAACGGAGCGATGGAATGGGTCTTCGAACGCATGCCGCGCCGCGAAGTTTTCCAGCGCACCGGCATCCAATTCATGCCGCTCAACGCGCTTTATCAACTGGCAGCGAGTATCCGTGACGGCAGCCCGCAGCTGGACAATGCCGCTACACTATTGACCATCGCTGACCTCTTCAACTACTGGATGACGGGCGCCAAGATCTGCGAATTCACCGAAGCCACCACTATGCAGCTTTACAATCCGACGCTCGGAGATTGGGACCGCGACATCATGGACGCCGTCGGCATCCCGACTGATTTGCTGACGCCGATCCTCGCGCCTGGCACGCGCATCGGCCAGTACCAAGGCATTGATGTTATCCTGCCGGCTTGCCACGACACCGGCAGCGCGGTTGTCGCCGTGCCCTCCACTACGGAAAACTACGCCTACCTCAGCAGCGGCACCTGGAGTCTGCTCGGGCTGGAGCTGGATGAGGCGATCATCAGCGATGCCTCGTATCAAGCCAATGTCACCAATGAAGGCGGCTACGGCGGCACGTTTCGGCTTTTGAAGAATATCATGGGGCTGTGGGTTGCCGATCAGTGTCGGGCGACTTGGGCTGCGCAAGGGAATGACTACAGCTTCGCGCAGTTGACGGCGATGGTGGAAGGCGCGGCGCCCTTCAAAGCCTTCATCGAGCCGGACGACCCTTCGTTTTTGCCGCCGGGCGGCATGCCTGCGCGGATCATCGACTTCTGCCGCCGCAGCGGGCAAGCCATCCCCGAGAGCGATGCCGAGATTATGGCGACCGTTTATATCAGCCTGGCTTACAAATACCGCTATGTGCTGGAGCAGCTGATTGAAGTAACCGGGCGGGCGGTGGACCGGCTGCATATCATCGGCGGCGGCTCGCGTAATACCCTGCTCAATCAGATGACGGCCAACGCCATCGGCCGTCCGGTGATCGCGGGACCGGCGGAAGCCACAGCCACGGGCAACGCCATCGTGCAGCTGATCGCCATCGGCGAATTGGGCGGCGTGACGGAAGCCCGCGCGCTGCTCAGCGAATCCGCTGAAAATCGCCTGTATGAGCCGCAAGACAGCGCCAGTTGGGACGACCATTATGCGCGCTTTTGCGCCCTTCTGGACTAGGCGCATGAAATCGCCGCAGCGGGAGCCGGCCCTATGAACGACGCCTTGCTGGAACTGCGCGGGATCGACAAGCATTTCCCCGGCGTGCACGCGCTGAAAGACGCGCAATTTGATGTGCGGCGCAGCGAGGTGCATGCGCTGATTGGCGAGAACGGCGCCGGCAAGTCCACCATGATCAAGATCGTCTCCGGCGTGTATCAGCCCGACACGGGCGAGATCATGCTGGACGGACGGCGCGTAGCATTCAACAACCCGCGCGAGGCGCACGCCGCCGGCATCGCCACAATCTACCAGGAACTCGGCTTGTACCCGGAACTTTCGGTCGCCGAGAATATCTTCATGGGGCACGCGCCCACCATGAAGCGCTTGGGCTTCCAGGCTATCGACTGGGAGGAGATGGAAACGCAGGCGGCCGCGCTGCTGGCGGAGCTCAATATCCACAATCTCGATGTCGGCGCCAAAGTCGGCACGCTGAATGTCGGCAATCGCCAGCGGGTGGAGATCGCCAAGGCGCTCTCGCTGGATGCGCAGATCCTAATCATGGACGAACCGACCGCCGCCTTGTCCGAAAGCGATGTCGAGCAGCTCTTCAGCATTGTGCGGCTGCTGCGCGAGCGCGGCGTCAGCATCATTTACATCAGCCACCGCCTCAACGAAGTGTTTGAACTGGCCGACCGCGTGACCGTGCTGCGCGACGGCGAGTACATCGGCACGCAAGACGTCCGCGCCACCAACGAAGCCGAACTCATCAGCATGATGGTCGGGCGCACCATCGAAAACCTCTTCCCCAAGCAGACAGCCGAGATCGGCGATGTCGTGCTTGAGGTACGCAATCTCAATCGGCCGCCGCTGACCCGCGATATCTCATTCAGCGTGCGCGCCGGCGAGATCGTGGGTTTTGCCGGTCTGGTCGGCTCCGGGCGCAGCGAGACCGCGCAAGTCGTCTTCGGCGTGCTGCCGGCCGAATCAGGCGAGATCCTGCTCGACGGCCGGCCTGTCAAGATCAGCCGCCCCTCCGAAGCGGTGGATCAAGGCATCGGCTACGTGCCCGAAGATCGTGGCCATCAAGGGCTGATCCGCGAGATGACCATCCGCGAGAATAACTCGATGGCGGTGCTGGAGTTGGTCTCGAAGAATACCTTCATCAGCCGCGCCAAAGAACGTGTGCTGGCCAACCATTCGATTCGGCAGCTCAGCATCCGCGCCACCGGTCCCGACCAGACTGCCAACAAACTCTCCGGCGGCAACCAGCAGAAGGTGGTGGTCAGCAAATGGCTGGCGAGCAGCCCCAAAGTGCTGATCATGGACGAGCCGACGCGCGGCGTTGATGTCGGCGCCAAAGCGGAGATCCACCGCTTGATGAGCCAGTTGGCCGCCAAGCAGGGGCTGGCGATTCTGATGATCTCCAGCGAATTGCCGGAAATCCTGGGCATGAGCGACCGCATTCTGGTCATGCGCGAGGGGCGCCTGGTCGGCGAATTCTCGCGCGCGGAAGCGACCCAGGAACTAATAGCCCACGCCATGATGAGCGAAGAAGCGCGTCAAGCGGCCGGCCAGTCTCCAACCCCACCCCCAGCCCCTCCCCGAAGCATCAGGGAGGGGAGCTCGTCTGCTCTTGCCGGAGTCAGCAATCGAAACAAGTCTCCCTCCAATGCTTTGGGGGGAGATTTAGAGGGGGGTTGAATGCGTCAGGCTGCCGGAGCTGGATTATGAGCAAGACGAAACGCGCGCCCTCCGTTCAGCGCCGTCCGCTGCATTTCATCGGCATCGCGTTGGCGCTGGTCATCTTCGGCGCTTACTTTCTGCTGCCCTTCGTCGTCCAGCCGGAGCGCGGCCCCTCGACCGTAGCCGTCCTGACCGAGAGCAAAAGCGCCAACGAGCTGGGCTTGTTCAAGATCGGGCTGGAAGTCATCCCGCTGGCCGGGCTGGGCATATTGCTGCTGGGCATTTGGAATGTCATTACGCCGGCAGCCAGCCGCGCCATCTCGCTGCTGATGAGCATGGCCGGCTTGCTGGTCGTCGTCTATTACATCAACTTCTTCCGCGACTACGCCGCCGACGAAGCCACATACATCAACAGCATGGAAAGCGCCTTTTGGATCATGCTGGTCGCAGGCGCGCTGGCCGTCCTGCAAATCGTGATCCCGCGCGCCGTGCCGGAAGAACGCTACCGCATCACCAAACTCTTCGGCAATCAGGAGAGTGTCATCCTCTTTGGTTTGCTGCTGCTGATTTTCGTGATAGGCATCGCCAATCCGCGATTTTTGCAGGAGCGCAATATCTCCGACATATTGCAGGGCAACGCCTACATTGCCGTAGCGGCCCTGGGTATGACTATGGTGATCGTCACCGGCAATATCGATATCTCCGTCGGCTCGCTGGTGGGCTTGCTGGCGGTGATCAGCGGGCGGCTGGTGGTTGCCGGCCTGCCCTCGCCTCTCGCCTGGTTGATACCACTATTCGTCGGGGCGGGCATCGGCGCATTCATCGGCTTTTTGGTCGCCTACTTGAGGATACCCTCGATTGTGGTGACTTTGGGCATGCTCAGCATCATCAAAGGCATCTTGATCATCTGGACGGCTGGCGAGCGCGTCACCGATATGCCCGCCGATTATCACCTCTCGCAGATGCGGCCCCTGGGCATTCCCATGCCGATTATTATCATGATCGCGCTTACCATAGCGGTGGTGCTGTGGATGCGCTATAGCGCGACCGGGCGCGCCTTCTACGCCCTGGGCGGCAATGCGGAAGCAGCGCGCCTTTCCGGCTTGTCCCAGCGGCGCCTGCTGATGACCGTCTTCACACTCAACGGCGTCTTCGTCGGCGTTGCCAGTGTCATGTATTCGACGCAATTCCAGATCATTCAGGTGACGCCGCCGCCGGCGCTGGAGCTATCGATCATCACCGCCTCTGTCGTGGGTGGCGTCAGCATCCTGGGCGGGACCGGCACCGCCATCGGCTCGACCCTGGCGACGCTCTTGCTCAACTTCATCCGCTCAGCCATGATCTTCATCAACGTCTCGCCCTTCTGGCTGAAGACGGTGCAAGGTCTGCTGATCCTGGTGACGGTGCTAGCCGATTTGATTCGCCGCCGGCGCCAGCGGCAGTAAAACGCCGCGCCAGTTAGCCGCTCAAGCGAGGAGAAAACGTATGTTGTATTCCGTAGCGGGAGAAGTCAAAATTCAGCACTTTACTATACTGTAATGATTCCAAGGCTTACAAGCGTGGTGACTAGACTGGATATGGTGACGAAGACCAAGGCAAGCACGCTGGCGGCGCCAGTGATTCTTATGCGCCAGCGGCGTTCGCGTTCGATCATGTCGCTGAGCTCTTTGAATCCGTTGCGCATATCCTCGGTTTGTTTGTCGATTTTCGCGTCAATTGCTATTCTTGCTTCGTTGACTTCCTTGCGGACGAAGTCCTTTGTCGCCAGAGAATCCAGCCGGCCCTCGATTCTGCCGATACTGCGTTCGTGCCGGTTGATGCTGTCTTCCATATCCATGTGGCTCACCACCTATCAATACAATCAAAAATATAGCACAAGTGTCGCGTAATTTCCAGCAGGCATCAAGCTTCAAAGTGATTGCCAAGATAGCTTTTGTCTCAATAAACGAGTAGCCAAGTAATATGGTCAGACAGGAACAGCCTAGTCCTCGGAACCCCACCATCGGCGAAAAGCTGCGTCTCCTCTTGATCAGTCAAGAAGGCGTGCTCTTCGTCATCATGTTGGTTTCCGTGCTGTTTCTGGCGAGCCGCACCGACAAATTCCTCACCGTCGACAACCTCTTGCAGCAAGGCCGATTCATGACCGAGATCGGCCTCATCGCCATTCCCATGACCTACATCATCATCACCGGCGGCATCGATCTGTCTGTGGGGTCGATTCTAGGGTTGGCCGCCATTGTGCTCGGCTGGACCTGGCAAGAACTTGGCTTCCCGCTGGAGCTGGCGATCGTCACCGCCATTATCAGCGGAACGCTGGCCGGTTTCGTCAACGGACTTTTCATTGTGCGCGTGGGCGTGCCGCCGCTGATCATGACCCTGGCGACGCTGGCCTTATACCGCGGGCTGGCGGAGGGCATCAGCGAGGCGCGCTCCGCCAGGGGCTACCCGGAGTGGTTTTTCGAGCTCGGCCAAGGCGAGTTGCTCGGCATCCCTACCCAGCTCTGGCTGTTGATTGTGGCCGTGATTATCTTCGCCATTGTGCTGGCGCGCACGCGGCTCGGGCGCGCGCTATACGCGATCGGCAACAACGAAACGGGCGCGCGCTTCAGCGGACTTACCGTCAACCGTCACTTGCTCTTCATCTACACATTTTCCGGCTTCATGTCGGCAGTCGCCGGTTACATCTTCGTCTCGCGCGTAAGCACCACCCGTTCGGACATGGGCACGGGCATTGAGCTGGATGTGATCGCCGCTGTCGTCCTGGGCGGCACGAGCATATTCGGCGGCACTGGTTCCGTCCCGGGAACGATCATCGGCGTCGTGCTGATACAGCTATTGAAGAATGGCCTGGTATTGACCGGCGTCACCAGCGACGCGACGATAGTGGTCATCGGCAGCGTGCTCATCTTTGCTATACTGGTGAACAACTTCATTCAACGAAGGCAAGATGAGAGTTAAATATGCGTGCTGGCAATGTTGCCGATTCCCACAGAAAGGAGGTGCTTCGCGCCAAGTAACCACCGCAATTTCCAACTTCGTTTACCCATTTAGTCTTATGGAGTCAAAGTCATGAAGAAGACACTCGCAATAACCCTGATACTGGCGCTCTTCCTGGCGCTGGTCAACATGCCGCTCAGGCGCAAGACCGCTGGGACGGCTCCGACGAACTCGACGTCAATCCGCTCGAATGTATGGGCGCGGAAATGATGGACGACGAAGACGGCGAAGAAATGATGGACATGCCCGAATATGACGGCGGCATGGTCGCTATGGGCGATATGGACATGGCCGGCCAGGACATCGTCGTGGTTGATGTTCCCAAGCTGATCGGCATCGGCTACTTCGGCGCCACCACCCTCGGCCAGCAGGAAGCGGCTGAAGAGTTGGGCAACGTCAGCGTCTCCACCGATGGCCCGACTGACGCCAATATCGACGATCAGATCCAGGTCATTGACAGCTACATCACGCAGGGCGTGGACGGCATCCTTTTCGCCGCCAACGACCCGGTCGCCATCGCGCCGGTACTGCGCAGAGCGCTGGAAGCCGGCATTTACGTGGTTGGCTACGATGCCAATTCCGAGCCTGACGCGCGCCAGTGGTTTGTCAACCAGGCCGAGTTTAACGGCATCGGCAAGGCGCTGATCGACAGCCTCGTCGACCAAAAGGGCGAAGACGCCTCCTTCGGCATCGTCACTTCGACCTTCACCACGCCGAATCAGGCGCGCTGGGTCTCGGAAATGTGGGCCTACGCCAGCGAGTGCTTCCCCGATCTGGAATGGCTGGAAACCTTGGAAGCGCAGGAAGACGCCGGTTTGAGCTTCCAACAAGCGCAGACCCTGATCAACAAATATGGCGAAGACCTGGACGGCATCGTCGGCTTGACCTCGGTCGCCACGCCCGCCAGCGCCGACGCCGTCAACCAGGCTGATGTCTGCGAAGACGTCGCCGTTGTTGGTCTGGCGCTGCCAAACGCCATGAAGCCCTACGTCAGCACGGGTTGCGTCCGCGATGTGATCCTGTGGAACCCGGTCGATCTCGGTTACGCCGCGCTCTACGTTTTGCGCGCGGCTGTTGATGGCGAGTTCCAGCCGGGCGACAGCTCCGTCATGGCCGGCAAGCTGGGCGAACTGATGGTCGTCAATGGCAGTGAAGTCTTGCTTGGCCCACCCTTCGTCTACAACATGGACAACATCGACGACTTCGACTTCTAAGTCCCCGCCAAAGCAGCATATTGTAGGGGCGACCCATTGGGTCGCCCGTTTCCTGCAGTGCAACGACGGGTCAGCCAATGGCTGACCCCTACCTATTCTCGCTTGGATAAGAAATGGCGGCGTGTGTGACCAATCCACTCGAAAGCCTCATCAAGATGACCCGCGCCCTGGGCGAGCCGGCGACGGACTACGTCATCATCGGCGAGGGCAATACCTCCATGCGGCTGGACGACGAGAGCTTCCTCGTCAAAGCCAGCGGCCATCAGATGCAGGGCATCGGCGAATCGGGCTTTGTGGCCGTACGCTTCGCGCCCATGCTGGCTATGCTGGACGACCCGCCGGCCACGCTCAGCCAGCAGAAGGCGATCACGCAGGCGGCAAAAGTCGACCCCGCCGACGCGCGCAGCCCCTCAATCGAAGTCAGCTTCCATGCCATGCTGCTGCACGAGTGCGGCGTGACGACCGTCGGGCATACCCATCCCACCGCGATCAACCAGGTGATGTGCAGCGACTATGCCGCGGACTTCGCGCTGCAGCGGCGTTTCCCCGATGAAGTGGTGCTCTGCGGACCGCAATCGGCGCTCGTGCCCTATGCCGATCCCGGGCTGCCGCTGGCGCTGGTGATGCGGGATCGCGCGCGCGCTTATATGGCGGAATTCAACGAAGCGCCCAAGCTGATCCTGCTGGAGAATCACGGCATGATCGCCCTGGGCGACACAGCCGCCGAAATCCTCAAGATCACGGCCATGGCGGTCAAGTCGGCGCGGATATTCTTGGGCGCGCTGCTGACCGGCAAACCCACGCGCCTGCCTGAGGACGAAGTCCGGCATCTTTACCAGCGCCCGGACGAGATCTACCGCCGCAAGCTATTCGTGGATGACGACAGCTGAATCCTGGCCACAGAGGCACAGAAGTAAGTGCAAGTAAGTCATGCGAAAAGTGACTGGAAATCCAAAGGAAGAGTGGGCGAGCCAGTGGCTCGCCCCTACAACATTCCCATTATTTAGAAATCTGTTTCCTATGGCGGTCATTCTCATAACTTACTTGGAACTACTGAGACACAGAGAATAAGCATCTGGCTTAGGACTGCAATTCTTGACATTCGCGGTCTCGTCTTAATCGCTCGATGTCCCAAAAACAAGAACCTTCGTAGGGGCGAACCTTGGCTCGCCCAGAGCAGATTCAAAATGCGGAAGGGGCTGGCCGGCGGCACTCCCCTACAATGACCGCCCGGAAACGATTTAAGTTTGTCACAGTGTCATGTATCATCCGACAATCTTGAACAGTAGCCTATAGATTGTCGAAAGGAAGACCAACCCATGCCCACTCACGGCGCTTTGACCTGGCTAATTCCCGACGCCTACCTGGCGGCGCCAGCCGATGACGACCCGGTCAACAAGAACCACGAGTCCATCTGCATCCTTAACGTCACGGGGGACGACGCCAATGTGCTGCTCGACTTTTACTTTGAAGACCGCGAGGCGGTCGAAGGCGTCGCCATCACCGTGCCGGCCAAACGCTGCCCGCATGTGCGGCTGGACAAGCCAGAGCAGCTCGGCGGGTACGTGATTCCCTTTGATGTGCCCTACGGCCTGCGCGTGCGCAGCGATGTGCCGATATCGGTGCAGTATTCGCGCATGTACGCCAGCGGCGGGCAAATCGAGAGCCTGATCACCACCATCGCCTATCCGGTCTAGTAAACGCCGGCAGCGGACGCCTTACTCCTCCAAAAGCGTGGGCCATGCGCGGAACAGCAGGCGCTGCTCGGGGCTGTAGCGCGCGAAGGTCTCGGGCAGGATATGCGGTTCTTCATCCATCGTGGCGATATTCTGCGATTTCATCCAATAGGGCCCGTAGCCGATGTGCAGGGTCTTGCGCGTCTGCCGCGAGTGATTGGTCAGCCCGCCATGCCGCAGATTCTCCGTGAAAAGGATGGCGTCGCCCGCCTTGACCGGCAAGCCGATCATGCCCGGTTCTTTGTCCGGGTCGCTGCCCTCGTAGGGTGATTCCATGTTGCTTTTATGCGTTGCCGGCACGACGCAGAACTCGCCCTGGCCCGGCCCCACATCGTGCACGAAGTAGATCATCCGCACCATCATGCAGCTGATGCCCTGCCCGGTGTACGAATAGCGATATTTTGAGGCGACCGGTCCACCCAGATGCGTGCCCGTCTGATTGCCCGGATAGCGGATGCGAATCTCCGAATTGTTGATCGTCGGGCGCTCTTGCACGATGGCGCGAATGTAGTTCATGGTCGGCGCGTGCTCGACAAGCATATCAAAGGCGCTGTCGCCATTAAAGAAATCCTCGATGATCATGGTCTTGCCTTCTTCGCGCGCGCCCTGGACGTAGTAGCCGTAATCCGCATCGTAGCGGTACTCGGGTCCCCAGGCGCTGACCTTGTCGACCGGGCGCTGCAGCTGCCGCGTCGCGCGATCCTCCAGCGCGTCGATCGCTGCCGCCAAGCGCTTGATCTCGTCCGCGCTCAGCAGCCCGGGGATGACCAGGTAACCCAGCCGGTCGAATTCATAGGTCTCTATTCTGTTCATAGCACCTTTCCTTTTGAAGCGGACTTCCGCTCTCGCCATGGGCTGCGCTTTTGCTGCGCCGGGCTACTGCTCGCTAATGTAGACCAGCTCTACCGGACAGTCCAGCCCGTGCCCGCCGCCTTCGATGATGGTCTCGGTTCCGGCGAAACCGCCGTCGGCGCTGGACGACAGCGTATAAATGATCTCGTAGGGAATCTCGCGACCATCAACCGGCATAGGCGCGATGAAAATGGCGCTTCCGCTGTATTCGCCCTCGTCGTTGCGCAGCAGACGAAAGTCGTCAAAGGCGATTTCGCTCTCGTCCAGGCGCGTGATCCGTAACTTTTCCGCTTCTTGCCCGCTACAGCCGCCGCGGTATTCCAGCGACCAGACGCCCACGCTCGGCGCTGCCGGCGACATGTCCGGCTGCATCGTCCCGCAAGCGCTTAAGATTAGCGCAACCATTACGAAAAGTGGCGGAAGGTCAAGCTGCGTTCGCAAAGCGGAATACCGTCCGAGACATTACAAACTTCTGTTTGTGTGTTGGGGCGATTCGGCGAATCGCCCGTTCCTGTCCGCTTATGAAATGCGGGCGAGCCACCGGGTCGCCCCTACGAAGACGGCGCCGAGCTAGAGCAGCACTTCGCGGCCGGTTTTCTGGCTCTCGTAGATGGCGTTGAGGATCTGCATCACCTGCAACGACTGCTCGGCGGGCACCGGCGACGGCGCGCCATCGGCAATCGCCTGCGCGAATTCGATGCACTCCTGCGCGTGCGGCTCGGCCATATTCTGGGTCAGCTTCAGCTTGCGATTGTAGAGCTGCATGGCATCGTAGTTGGTATCGTAGACCTCGCATTTGGGCCAGTGCGAACCGCCGCCGGTGCCATAGAGCCACATCTGCATATCTTCGCCGTCAATGTCGTGGTGCAGCAGCCAGGAGATTTCGAATACCAGGGTCGCGCCTGTCTCAAAGCGGACAAAAGCCATGGCCATCTCTTCCACGTCCATGCCTTCGGGGATGCGCCCGTGACGCGGCCAACGACCGAAGGCCTTGGGATTGGCGGCCAACTCGCGGCGCGCCACGCCCGTCACCGAGACCGGCGCCGGATTGCCCATCATCCACAGCGTCAAGTCGAGGATGTGCACGCCGATATCGATGCATGCGCCGCCGCCGGCGTGCTGCGTGGACAGAAAAGCCAGGCTGGTGGGGATGCCCGCGCGGCGCAGCATCCAACTGCGGGCGTGGTAGATATCGCCGAGGGCGCCGCCATCGATTTCCGCCTTGAGCGCTTTGGAGGTGCCGGCGAAACGGAAATGCTGCGCGGTCATCAGCATCTTGCCGCTTTTGTCGCGCGCCTCGATCATGCGCTGCACTTCGGCGGCGGTAGGCGCCAGCGGCTTCTCGCAGATGACGTGCTTGCCCGCTTCAAGCGCGGCAATCGACAGCTCCGCATGGTAACTATTGGGTGTGCAAACGTCGATGATGTCGATATCGGGGTCGTTGATGACCGCGGCGCTATCGGTTTCGAGGCGGCTGACGTCCCAATCACCGCCCCAGCGCTGCAGCGCCTCAGGCACGAGATCGGCGCCGGCGATGACCTCGGCATGGGGCGATGCCGCCCAGCCCGGCATGTGCGTCCGCGCGATTCCTCCGACTCCGATCACACCCACTTTCAAGGTACTCATGTTTTTGGCTCCTTTTATGATGTTTGGGGCTTAACCCAGGTATCTGTCTCCGCAGCTTGGTAAAAGGCTTGCATAACGGCGCTGCGGTCGGCCGCTTCTTTCGCTGAAATCAAGGCGACATCTTCCCCGTTCAGCGCATTGAGGAAGACATCAAAGGCGTGCGGCAGCGGCGCCGGCAAGTCCGTCCACTCGCCACCGTCCGTCCCAGGCAGATTATCCGACTTTACAAATAATTTTCCATTGTCAACATAGGCCACGCCCGCCGTGCCGCTGACCAGAATCGGCAGCGGACGCAAGACATCGGCCCAGCCGGCCGCCAGCGTGCCAATAGCGCCGTTGGCGAAACGCAGCATGCCCTCGCCATACTCGTCGCAGGCATAGTTGCCCAGCAGCCGATCCATCTGGGCGGTGACCGCGTCCACATCGCCCATCAGCCACATCAAGATGTCCAGCGAATGCGCGCCCAGGTCGCCGAAACCGCCGCAGCCGGAACGCTTGACATCGGTCATCCACAGCCAGCCGTCTTCGTACCAGCCGCTGCCGGCATGAAACCACTTGCCGATGGCGCCGTGATGCACATTGGAGTGACGTATCCGCGTGATCGCGCCCAGGACGCCAGCGTCAATCCAGCCCTTGAGCACGCGATTGAAGGGATACCCCCGCATGAAGTGGCCGATGTGGAAGATGACGCCGGCGGCATCAATGGCGCGCTGCATGGCATAGGCGTCTTCCGCCCCCAGGCCCAGCGGCTTCTCGACGAAAAGATGCTTGCGGGCGGCGGTCGCTGCTTCGACCAGCTCGCGGTGCAGCCAGGTCTCCGAACAGACGATGACGGCGTCAATCGCCTCATCGCGCAGGATATCGCGGTAGTCCGCGACCGCCGCGCAGCCAACGTTCTTGGCGGCGATTTGCGCGCGCGCCGGCTGATCATCCCAGACCGCGCTTACCGTGAATTCATCCGGACGTTCCAGCAGGCGTTTCACAAAACCGGGACTGTGGATATGCGCCACACCGAGAAAAGCAAGGGTCTTCATGTGTTCTCCTGACAAGGTGCTATCGGATAGAACCTACCTAAATTCATAACCGCAGCGCGCGGACGAAACGGGCGGTGATGCTGCGCGGGCGGGTAATGGCCGAGCCGACCACGACCGCCCAGGCGCCCATATCCAGCGCGCGTCGCGCCTGCTCCGGCGTATTGACACGGCCTTCGGCGATTACCGGTATCGGCAAATGGTCGATCATCTGCGCCAGCAACTCGAAGTCGGGTCCCTCCAGCGGCGGCCGCGCGTCGGTGTAGCCGGACAGGGTCGGCGCCGCCATAGCCGCTCCCGCAGCGGCAGCCTCACGCGCTTCGGGCAAGGCAGCTACGTCGGCAAAGGTCGGCAGCTTCAATTCGCGATGGATGCGCGCCAGCAAGTCGGCGAGCGGCAGTCCATCGGGTCGCGGTCGCTGAGTGCAATCGAGGGCGATGACATCCGCCCCGGCCGCGGCGATCTCGGCAGCGGCTTCAAAAGTGGGCGTGATGTAGACGCCGCTGTCGCCCTGCTTGTACAAGCCGATGACCGGCAGATCGACGGCGCGCTTGATGGCGCGGATATCGGCCGGACCGTTGGCGCGGATAGCCGCAGCGCCGCCCGTCTTGGCCGCCACCGCCATTTGCGCCATGATTTTCGCGCCATGCAGCGGCTCATCTTCCAGCGCTTGGCAAGAGACGATCAGCTGGCCTTTGACAGCGGCGAGGAATGCGGCGGCCGTCATGCCCTCACCTCGCGCCAAGCCCGCAGCGCAGCGCCCAAAAGGGCAGCCTCGACGCCCAGCGCGGCCGGCAGCAGCTTCGTCCCAGCGAGCAATGGCGGCAGATTCGCGTGAAAGGCGCTGGCGAAAGCATCCCACCACAGCGCGCCGATCTGCGGGACGCCGCCGCCAACGATCACGGCTTGTGGATTGATCGAAGTGGCGTAACCCGCCAGGATGACGCCAAATTGTCGCGCTTTATCCGAGATTACGGTCCGCGCCGCCTCGTCGCCCGCATGCGCTCGGGCGCTGATTTCGGTGAGCGGGGGGCGCTCGCCGGCTGCTGTGGCCGCTTGATAAGCCCGTTCAATGGCGGGGCCGGAAGCGTACTGATCCAGAATCAGCGGCTCGTCGCCGTCCCAGCCGACTGCCAGATAGCCGATCTCGCCCGCGCTGAAGTTTGCGCCCGGCCAGATATCGCCGTTGAAGATGAGCGCGCCGCCGATGCCCGTGCCGACGGTGACGCAGAGCAACGAGTCATAGCCCTTGCCGGCGCCCAAGGTCACTTCGCCATAAGCCATCGCGCGCACATCGTTCTCAGCGACTAGCGGCAAGCCGTCGGTCGACAGCGCGCTGAGATCCGTCCCGCCCCAGCCGGGCAGATTGTCGTTGGCGTGGATGACCGTAGCCCTTCGCGTGTCGATTACGCCGGCGCTGCCGATGCCGATGCCCAGCACGGGCGCCCCCGCTTCCGCGATGAGCGTGTCGAAGAGCGCGCGCGCCGCCTCCATGATGGCCGGGGCTGAGGGGGCCGTAGCGACTTGCAGCGACCGCAGCAGCTCGCCGCTCTTCGTCACCAAGCCCGCTATCGTTTTGGTCGCGCCGATGTCCAGGCCAACCACCAGCGCTGAATGCTCTGCCACCGAGATGGCCTCTTTTTTGTGTTGTACCGCGGCCGAGTACTGCGAGAACGCCGCCGAGCGGCCGTCTATGAGAGTTTCAGGAGTTCTTCCTGGCCGCGGCGTTCGCGATAGCCGTGGACGATCATGCCCGGGCGGCCATTGCTCTGCCCGGCCAATTGGTCGTTATGCGGATCGCGGAAGCCCATGCGCACCATGCGCCGCGGCTCCTTCGTCTGGTTGATGTAAGAGCCGTGAATGCAATAGAGATGGAAAACGACCACATCGCCCCTCTTCGCCGGCACCGGCGCCGTATCCTCCAGCTTGAAGGCCTCGGGATCAAGATGCGGCGAACAAGGCGTGCCATCGGGATAGGCCAGGACATGCGGTATCTTGCCGCGTTTATGCGAACCAGCCAGAAAACGGATCTCGCCATTCTCGTGGAAAGTGTCGTCGAGGTGCACCAAGGTGTCGATGAAGCGCCCGTCCTGATGTTCGTAGAAGGGATAATCTTGATGCATGGGGAAGGGATGCCCCGTCTGCGGCGGTTTGATGTGCATGGTGGTATGGTGCAATTCCACGCTGGAATCCAGCAGCTGCGACAAGCAGGCGCCCAGTTTCGGGTGGGTCACGGCGCGCATCCAGGCGTCGGAGTAAAGATGAAGATCGTGCATGGCCGTCAGCTTGACCTGCTTCTCCAACTCCTCGTCAAAGTAGACATCGCGCCAGGGGCCCGACCAGCCCGGGCTGGTGATGGCCCAGTCTTGAATCAAGCGATCGAGACTGTCCGATAAAGCCGTGATTTCTTCGTCATTGTAGACCTGCGGAATACGCAGAAAGCCGTTCTCATGGAAGAAATCGATCTGTTCCTGATTTAGCATTTTTCCATCCTTTGCTCGTAAATCAGATTGAATTCAAATGATGTTAACACTGCTCTGTTATCAAAGTTGCGTTTCGCTTTTCCAGTTGCGTCGTTCTAACTCTGGAACGGGACAAAACTTACCCCTCAGCGAATGCTCGCCGAGGGGTTGGGATACCATACCAAATCCTGGTTTCAGTAGTCACTGCTCTTGACTAGCCATCGACGGATTCAAAGACGAGCGTGTAGCCTTCTATGCCGACGCGCTCGTAGGGACCGACCACGACTACGTAAGCGCCAGTCTGGGCGAAAGTGAGATTCTCGCGATGACTGCGGCCGGGCCGCTCCGGATTCTCTCCCAGCGACAGCACAAATTGGCCGTCCGGACCCCAGACAGTGCCGAAGGGCGAGAAGAAGCCGGTGCCGCTCAAACCAGCGCCGCCGGTGACCAGCCGCACGGTGATCTCTTGCCCGGCTACTGCCTCAAAGGTATAGCTGTGCCGTTCGCCTTCTTCGGTGATTTCGTTCACCGCGTCCACATCGAGCGTTAGCGCGCCTTTGTCAATCGCGCCGTCCGGGCTGAGCGTGAAATCGGGCACGACAACCGGCTCAGGCACGGGCGTTGGCTCTTGCGCCGGCGCCTCGCCTTCAAAGACGATAGTGTAGCCTTCAATGCCCACGCGCTCGTAGGGACCGATGACGACCTGGTAGTCGCCGTCGGCGAGCAGCGTTAATGTTTCGCGGTGGCTGCGACCGGGCCGGTCCGGATTGTCGCCCAGCGCCAGGACGAACTGGCCGTCCGGACCCCAGACCGTGCCGAAGGGCGAGAAGAAGCCGGTGCCGCTCAAACCTGCGCCGCCGGTGACTAGCTTGACCGTGACTTCCTGGCCCGCCACACCCGCGAAGGTATATACATGACGTTCATCCTCTGCGGTGATCTCGTCCACCGCGTCCACATTGAGCGTCAGCGCGCCTTTGGCCGTTGCGCCGTCGGGGCTGAGCGTGAATTCGGGCACGAAGATTTCCGGCGCTTCGCCCTCAAAGACGATGGTATAGCCTTCAATGCCCACGCGCTCGTAGGGACCGATGACAACCTGGTAGGCGCCGTTCGCGGGCAGCGTTAGCGTTTCGCGATGGCTGCGCCCCGGCCGCTCGGGATTGTCGCCCAGCGCCAGGACAAAGGACCCGTCCGGCCCCCAGACTGTGCCGAAGGGCGAGAAGAAGCCGGTCCCGCTCAAACCTGCGCCGCCGGTGACCAGCTTGACCGTGACTTCCTGGCCCGCCATACCCACGAAGGTATAGCTGTGACGCTCGCCTTCCTCGGTAATCTCGTCCACCGTGTCCACGTTCAGCGTCAGCGCGCCCTTGGCGGTAGCGCCGTCAGGGCTGAGCGTAAAGTCGGGCACGACGATTTCCGACTCCGCTACAGTTGGCTCGGCAATCGCTTCTTCCACGACCTCGTCCGGTGTGGCCGTCACCACGACAATTACCTCTTCGACAACCACCTCCGGCTCGCGGTTAAATGCGATCAGCGCGCCGGCGACAAAAGCGATCACCACCAGCGCGGCCGCTGCCAGGCGTTCGCGCGTTCTGCTGCCCGCCGAGGCGACCGCCGCTTCCGTGATGGGACGATTGACCAGCATCGGCGGCTCAATCGGCGCCACTTCGTTCTCGTCGTAGAGATAGCAGGCCGCTTCGTGTTTGGGTTTTTCCATTTTGAACAAGGGTGGCTGCACCACCAGACACTTGTCCATGCGATGGGGGCAGCGCGGATAATAGCGGCAGCCTTTTGAGGCGGCGGTGCGCATTTCCTCTTCGCTGGGCAGGCTGATGTCGACATCCCACTTGTCGGTCGGGTCGGGCACGGGCACGGAGTCGATCAGCAGCTGCACATAGGGGTGCTGCGGCGCGTCAATGACATCCATGGCTGCGCCGCGCTCGGCCGTCGTGCCTTGATAGAGCATGTAGATCTGGTCGCCGATTTGGTAAGCGGTGCTCAGATCATGCGTGATATAGAGGAAGGAAATGTTGTGGTCATCACGCAGGCGCAGCATGGCATCGAGAATCGAGGCGCGCAGCGAGGCGTCGACCATCGACACCGGTTCGTCGGCCACGATCAGCCGCGGCTTGATCATATAAGCGCGCGCCATCATGATGCGCTGGCGCTGCCCGCCGCTGAGCTGGTGCGGGTACTTGCGCAAGACATCTTCGCCGTACAAGCCGACCACGTTCAAGCCGGCTTCGACCATATCGCGGTATTCGCTCTGATTGTCCGACAAGCTGAAATGCTTGTTGACCAGATCAAAGATGTGGTCAATGCGGTAGAAGGGATTGTAGACACCGAAGGGGTCTTGAAAGACGGCTTGCACGTTGCGCCGATATTCCTTCAGCTGCTCGTCGGTCATATCGGTGATATCTTCGCCTTCGAATATGATCTTGCCCGATGTGAGCTTGATAAAGCCGAGGACGAGATTCGCCAGCGTGGTTTTGCCGCTGCCGCTTTCGCCGGCGATGGTGGTAATGGTCGCCGGCGATTCATCAATGGTCATATTGAAGTTGTCTAGCGCGACAACCGATTTCTTGTCACCGAGGAAGCCGCCGCTGTAATAGATCTTGGTGGCGTCACGGATTTGCAAAAGTGGCGAAGGCATTTGCCCTCCTCTCCTCAAATCGCTCGTCATAGAGATGACAGGCAACCTCGTGCTTGTATTCTGCATCTATCGACGCCGGCTCTACCTCGGCACAGTGCTCCCAGGCAAAGGGGCAGCGCAGCCGGAAGATGCAGCCTGAGGGCGGATTGCGCGGGTCGTGCGTGATGCCCTCGGTAATCTTGAGCGGCTTGCGCTCTTTGATCGAGGGGATGGAGTCGATCAGCAGCCGCGTATAGGGATGCAGCGGCTCGGCGTAGATATTCTCGACCGGCGCGATCTCCACCATTTTGCCGGCGTACATGACGGCGATGCGATCGACAATCTGCGCCAGCAAGCCCATATCGTGGCCGATGACGATCAGCGAGACGCCGATCTCGTCTTTCACCTTGACCAAAGTCTGCGCCACGATCCGCTGCACGACCACATCCAGCGCGCTGGTGGCCTCATCGGCGATGACCACTGTCGGGTGCAAAGCCACACCCATGGCGATGCAGACGCGCTGCTTCATGCCGCCGCTGAGTTCGTGCGGGTACATATTGTAGATGCGGTTGGGCAGGCCCACATTCTGGAACAGCTCGAAGATGCGCGCCTGCATGGCGTCTTTATCACTCTTCTTGCCCTCATGCGACTCGATCACATCAATGATCTGGTCTTTGACGCGCATGGTCGGGTTGAGCGAATTCATGGCGCCTTGAGGGATCAGCGACAAACCGGTCCAGCGGAATTTGCGCAGTTCCTCTTCGCTGAGGTCCAGCACTTCCGTGCCATCGACTTCAATGCTGCCGTTGACGATATAACCGGGCGGCTGCACCAATTGCAGGATGCCGTAAGCCGTGGTCGACTTGCCGCAACCGGACTCGCCCACCAAACCCAGAGTTTCGCCTTCGTATAAGTCAAAGCTGATATCGCTGACGGCAATGACGTCGCCCTGCGGCGTAGCGTAATGAATGCGCAGATTCTCGACTTTCAGGACGACGCGCTCGCTGCCGTTTTCCTTTTGCTTTTCCATAGACTTTTGCTCCGGTGGGCTAGCTGGCTTTGCGCAAGCGCGGATTGGCGATCTCGTCCAAGCCCAGGTTGATCAGCAGCAGTGAGATGAATACGACGGCGAGGATGACCGTGGGAATGCCCCACCACCACCACATATTGCGCAGCAGAGCGGCCGCTTCGATAGAGAAAAAGATTGAGACGCCCAGCGATGGAATGCGCTGCGGTCCGAAGCCGAGCAGTTCCAAGCCAACCGCCGACAGAATCGCGCCGGTCATATTGCCGATATAACTGGCCGCCAGGTAGGGCAGCAGGTTGGGCATGATCTCGCGATACATAATATCGCGCACGGGCACGCCGGACAGCCGCGCCATTTGCACGTAGCCGCTTTCGCGCATGCTGAGCACTTGCGCGCGGATATAACGGGTGGGCGTCGCCCAGGCGAACATCGAAATCAAAAGCGCCATCGTCACCAAGTCGATGCGCGGCAAGACCGACTGTATGACGATAAGCACCAATATTGACGGAATGGTAATCGTGACATCGGTCGCGAGTCGGATGAGGTCATCGACTACGCCGCCAATGAAACCTGCCATGAATCCTAATAAGATGCCGACGGCCATGCCCACAGTGGCGGCGATAAATCCAACGCCGATCGTCCTCGGCGTACCCACAATCAGCAGCGCCAGCATATCGCGCCCACTATTCTCGGTGCCAAGCGGATGCTCGGGAATGCCCTCCTGGTCGCGCCAGTTGGTGAAGCCGACGGGCGGCATGTTCAAAGGAGAACTGCCGGCCAGCGCCAGTTCTGTATCCCAGAGCTGATTGCCCAGGAAAATCAAGAAGAAGATGAACCCCATGATGAACGCGCCGGCGAGGAACTTCCAGTTCAGCCAGGGATTGTCAAAACGGTTGAAGGCGCCAGCTTTCTTCGTGCCGCCAGCGACAGCCGCAGGGATGGCATTCTCGGCATCAAGATTGTTGACGGGCGAGCCGCCCGAAGCATTGGAGTTTGCCATGTCTACCTCCCCTCCAAACTGATACGTGGATCGATCAGCGGATAGGTCAAGTCAATGATCAGCACTGCCAGCGCGCTTGTCACAATCAAGATGAAGGATGTGCCTTGAATCAAGCCGAAGTCCTGATTGGCGATGCCCGAATAAATCAACGAGCCCATGCCGTTGTAAGTGAACATGATCTCCACCAGCACGGCGCCGTTTATCAGTGTGCCTATCGAAACCGCCAATGCCGTCATCTGCGGCAAAATCGCATTGCGAATCATATAGCGATAGAGAACGTAGAAGGGCTTTAATCCCTTCGCCTGGGCCAGGATCATGTAATCTTCGCCCTCTATGGTTACCATCATGCCGCGCATGCCCAGCGCCCAAAAGCCAAAGGTGACCAATACAATCGACATGGCCGGCAGGAAGCCGTGATAGAGTACGCTGCCGAAAAACTCAAGCGTCAACTCGGGCACCATACCCCGGCCATAAGCGCCCACTATAGGGAAAAACGGTAACTTAAAGGCAAATATATAAACGAGCAGCAAACTAAAGAGCGCCGGGGGCACCGATGTGAATGTCATCGAAATCGGTATCATAACCTTCAGCAATTTAGGCGATCGCTTCCATGCCAGCAAAGCGCCGCAGAGATTGCCGACGGTGAAAAAGATGAAGGTGGCGATACCAACCAAGCCAATGGTCCAAGGCAATGCTCTCCCCACCAGCTCGGTGACTGTCGCCGGGAAATTCCCCAGCGAATAGCCAAGATCAAGGCGCAGGGTATTGCCCACGAAACGGAAATACTGAACATACAGCGGGTCATCAAGACCGAATCGTTCGCGCCAGGCTTCAATGATCAGGTCGGCGTTTTCCACATAGCCTTCCTGCTGGGACATCCGCGCGATCATCGCCCCAATGGGATCGCCGGGGGCCAGACGCGGGATGATGAAGATCACGGTCGCTGCCGCCCAGATTGTCAGGAAAAACACCAAAATCCGGCGCAGCAAATAATTGAGCGAGAAACTTCCCATACGAGCGCCCTTCTATACCTAGCGTTCTTCGCTGCGTATACCGCACAAAACCTATTCAAATCATAGCAATAACAGGAAATACATGTTGCCGCTTCAAACTGCGAAGTTGGTCATCAATCGGACTCTAATTTTGCGCTAAGTCGGGGTCCCCGCCGGCGCTTGCCGTTGGAGACCCCAAACTTTACAACTGGTCAGATTACGCCTTACATGCCCGGTTTGTGCAATTCGGCGATGATCTGATGTGTCGACTGCCACCAGGTGGCCGGATGGTTGAAGTTATTCTCGGATGTCGGCCAGCCTTCCCAGTAGGTGCTGTTGAAGGGGATCAGCTTGGTCGCCTGGTTCAACGGAAGGATCGGCAGATCTTCGTAGAAGTACTGATATGCTTCCAGTACCAACGGAATGATTTGCGGATCACCCAACGGAAGTGTGCCGATTTGCGAAACGATGTCGCTGTAGGCCTCGTTGTTCATGCCGGACCAACGCGCGTGGTTGTCGCCGGACGAACGTTCGCCAATCGGCACATAGTGACGGGCGGTGTAACGTTGCAGCGAAGCCCAAGGCTCGTTTACCGAGCCGCAGGCGTCCCAGTCGGTGGTGGCTTCGTAGTTGCCGAAGCGCTTGTTGTCGTCCCAGGTCGGGCCGGCGATAACAGCGGCGCTGGCGTTGACGCCGAAGGCGCGCAGCTGCTCAACCAGAACCGAGGTGATACGACGCTTCTCGATGAAGCCTTCGTGTACCTGGATCGCCAGGCTCAAGACGCTGCCATCAGCATCCTGCCACAGGCCGTCGCCGCCGCGGGTGTATCCGTTAGCGGTCAACAGTTCTTCAGCGGCTTCATGGTTCGAGGTCGAGCTCAGACCCATACCGGCGTCCTCAATCGCGTCGATGAAGGGGAACATCGCGCCGTATTCAACAAACATCGAGCGCGAGGGGATGGTGACGCCCTCGTATGCGACAGCGATGATATTGTCGCGGTCGACAATGTGGTTGATCGCCCAGCGCATGTCCGCGTTGTCCCAGGGTTCAACATCAGTCTGGAAGGAAAGCTGCCGCGGGCAGGGATCCAACCAAACAAATGGCATGCCGTCGACCCAGGCGAAGATCTTGTCGTTCTGCGCCTGCATCGCTTCAAAGGCGCCCAGGGTGACGTCCATGATGCTGTCAACTTCGTTGTTGACGGCCAGGGTGGTGCGGATCTGATCGTTACCGGTGATGATCCAGATCAGGCGCAGCGGCTCAGGCATGCTCAAAACGCCGGTGGCAGCGCCCCACCAATCATCATTGCGGTCATAGATCCAGTTGGTCTCGTCAGCATGGGTCAGCGTGTACGGACCGGAGCCTACAGGCGGGAAGTTCTTGAAGGTGAAGGGATCTACGTCAGCCCAGATGTGCTCAGGCACGACCAGCGTGTTGCCGCCGATCTTGACCGTCAGGAAGTCCAGCTGGAAACGCGGGTTGGGCGCCGTCAGGTTGAACTGAACGGTCTGCGCATCAATGGCTTCCACGCTATCAATCCACTCATGGACGTTGCCAGCACGCGAAAGTCCAAGGTTTTCCTCTTGGCCAAGCATCTCAAAGGTGAAAACGACATCGTCAGCATCCAAGGCTTCGCCGTCCGACCAAGCCGAGCCTTCGTGCAAGTTGAGAGTCCAAACATCGAGCGTGTCATTGCTGGATGCGCTGGCCCCTAACCAAGGCACGATCTCACCGGTTTCATAGTTCAGGATGAAAAGCGGCTCAAATACAGCTTGACCCAAACCACCGTTGCCAAGATTGTTCGGCACGAAAGGATTGTAGTTGTCAAAGGCGGGTTGTGGGCCAACTCGACCGTCACGGTCGAAGATTGCGGTATCTTCACGTGCGACATCCTGGGCGACAGCGGTGAAGCTGAGCGCCGCGAAGACGACAACGAGAAGAACGAGAAGAAGTGCTCTTGCTTTCATTGTGTAGTACTCCTACAGCTATTGAATAGATGGGTTGCCTTTGCCGACTCCGCAATCGGTTTGCCATTCACTGCTGAATGGCGGGCGCGTCAGCGACGCCCGGGACTGCCAAAGCTAATGCGATTCATCTTCCCTCGATAAGCCCTCCTCGTCTTGGTCGATTCTAGGTCGATACCATTCTCTCGGCGTCCACAAGCGGCGCCGCCGTTGACGCGCGAATGCGCAGGCGCGTTGGAACAGTGCAAGTGCGCGGTGGCGAATCGTCGCCTTCCAGGCGATCGAGCAGCTGCTTCGAAGCGGATTTGCCCAGTTCATAAGCATTCTGCGCTACGGTAGTCAGCGGGACGCCGATATGCGACGCCATGCTGATATCATCAAAGCCGACTACCGACACATCATGCGGCACCGAAATGCCGATCTCGCGCAAGGCGCTGATGGTAATGATGGCGAGTATATCGTTGATGCAGGCAATCGCCGTCGGTTTCGTTTCGACCGCGTTCATCAAACGCACAACCTGCTCAATGATTTGCTCGCTCTTCTCCCCCACCAGCGAATAAATGTCCGTCTCATGGAATTCCGGGCGCTCCGGTGGATCAAGCTTCCAGGGGGCATAGACCGGCAAGCCGCGATCTCGCACGGCGGCGGCGTAACCGCGATGGCGCTCGTCGACGGCGCGCAAGCCGTTGATATTGGGCATCAGCTGAACGATATGCTCGTGCCCCAGCGATATCAGGTGCGAGACCAATTCGTAGGCGCCGCCGAAGTTGTCGCTGGCGACATAATCGGCCTCGATGCCATCTATGAGGCGGTCAATGAAGACGATAGGCTTTCCCCGTCTCTGAAACTCTTCCAGCGCAGCGACAGTGTCGACCGTTGGTCTGGCGCTGGCCCAAATGATCAAGCCGGCGACATTCTCGTCCAGCAACTGCTGCAGAATGGCCGCTTCTTCCGCCAGCGTTGTGGCATTGCTAAAGATGACCTGGTAACCTGCCGAGCGCAATTCGGTCTCGGCGCTGCTGAGCATGATGCTATGGATTTCGTTGTGGAAGCTGTGCGTGATATAGCCGATGGTGCGGCTGGCGGCATGCTCCTGGGATTGATGAGCCACGAATGTGCCGCGCCCCGCCGTCCGCTGGATCAAGCCTTCAACCTCGAGCCGCTGCAAAGCGATGCGCACGGTGGTGCGGCTGATATCGAGATGCCGCGATAGCTGCGTTTCGGTGGGGATGCGCTCGCCATCTTGCCAGCGCCCGGAGACGATCAGCCGCCGCAATTGATTGTGCAACTGAACGTGTAAGGAAATATAGCTGTTGTGATCCAGCCGGATTTTCGCAAGTTTGTCGTGCATAAAGACCGCGTCGGTCGGCAAAAAGCTCTTTAGATTTGTACATAAATGTATGTACAATGCGCGAATATAGCACGGACGAAAGCATCTTGCAACATTAGAAAAACTGCCAATGTCGACGCCGGCGCCAAAGTCCCGCTTAATGCCCGCTGTCCCGGACGCCCGCCAATGTGATATGATTCTGCTCGCTGACAGCTGTGCCTATGCCTGGAGGAATTGAGAAACTCGTGGATGCCACTCGCAACCAAACGGGATGTTTGAAGACAACTGTCATTATGGTCGGCAGCGCAATCGCGTTCATTTGCGTGATTTTGCTGCTCGCCGACATCAAATGCGCTTATGACATCGAGAATTGGTGGGCGCCGCTCTATCCCAATGGCGAGACGGCCCATGTGGAATACGATCTCTTCCGCGCGCGCGCGCTTGGCGAGACATATCTTTATATGACTTCGACCGACGATGTCGAAACAGCAAAACAATTCTACCGCGACACGCGACTGGCGACCCTCAATGCCGGCAAGACGCGCGGACTGGCTTGGTCCGAATCTTTCGTTGTGCCGCTGGAACAGGCGGTTGCAGCTGCGGAAACAAACTATGACGCTCTCCTGAAAGAGCTTGACGAAGTGACACATGAAGAATCTAGAAATGAGCTTGCAGTCGAAATATCGAGCGCGAAAGACTGGCTCGAAAACCTTCTTCGTCAGCTGGACCAGGGCGCGCGCAGCTTAATCACTATTTCAAGCGCTTGCGGCACTTAAGCCCGGGACGAGGCGCAGCTCAATGAAAATATCCGCCTTTCCCAAGTGTTATCTCGATGACATCGCCGGCGACCGCAGCATGTCGGTCTTTGACTGGATTGAGATGGCCAAGTCCTTGCCCGCCGAAGGGCTGGAGATGTACGAGGGTTTCTTCACCAGTCTGGACGACAGCTACATATTTGAAGTGCGCGACGCCATCGCTGATGCCGGCTTTGCCATGCCCATGCTTTGCTGCTCGCCCAATTTCACCCACCCCGACCGCGACGAGCGCAAGAAAGCGGTCGAGCGCGAAGCCAAGATGATCCGCGTGACCAAGCTGCTCGGCGGCGAAGGCGCTGTCTGCCGCGTGCTCAGCGGGCAGCGCTACCCGGATGTCAGCCGCGAGCAGGGCCTGGAATGGGTGCTTGAGTGTTTCGAGCAAGTGCTGCCGGTCGCGCGCGAACAGGGCATCATCCTCGGGCTGGAGAATCACTATAAGGATGGCTTCTGGCGCTATCCCGAATTCGCCCAGAAGATGGATGTCTTCTTGGAACTGCTGGATGCCATACCCGAGCGCGAATATTTCGGCGTGCAATACGACCCGTCCAACGCGATTGTCGCCGGCGACGATCCTATCGCGTTGCTTCAAGCCGTCAAGCAGCGCGTGGTCAGCATGCACGCCAGCGACCGCTTCCTCACCGAAGGCTATACGCTCGACGATTTGCGCGACAGCGACGGGACCATCGGCTATTCCCCGGCGCTGCAGCACGGCGTGACCGGCCAAGGCTTAAATGACTTTGATACGATCTTTCAAATCCTGGCTGATGTCGGCTACGGCGGCTGGGTCAGCATTGAAGACGGCATGAACGGCATGGACGAAATGCGCCAGTCGCTGGAATTCCTGGCGCGCATGCGCGACAAATACTTCCCGTCCGCAACAGCGGAAGTGTAGGGGCGACTGACGGTCGGTGTCAGCGGGCTGTGTCTACACGCCCCTGTGAGTCGTCCGCCAAAACAAGCAGCATTTCGTACGGGCGAGCCGGTGGCTCGCCCACACAAATACAAAACTCAATCAGGACATAAACTATGGAAGCCCTTATCAAATACGGCCGCGAAGACAAGAATGTCGAGCTGCGTGACATCCCGCAGCCGCCCGACCCCGCGCCTGGTCAAGTCGTCGTGGAAGTCGGCGCCGCCGGCGTCTGCGGCAGCGACCTGCATATGTGGCGCGATCATCAGAGCTGGACGATAAAATTGCCGCTGGTGCTGGGGCATGAATTCTGCGGCACGGTCGCGGCGATCGGCGCTGATGTGAAGGGCTTCGCGCTGGGCGATCGCGTGGCGGTGGAGACCGCCGCCGAAGTCTGCGGCAGCTGCGCCTACTGTCATTCGGGCGACTACAACCAATGCCCGCACCGCCTGGGTTACGGCGCGCTCTACGACGGCGCTTTCACACAATTTGTGACCGCCCGGCAGCAAATCCTGCACCATATCCCGGCTAATGTCACTTTCGAGCAAGCCTCGCTGACCGAGCCCATCTGCGTGGCCTACAACGCCCTGGTCGAGAAGACGCCCGCTGTGCGCCCGGGCGATACGGTCGTGATTCAAGGCCCCGGCCCCATCGGCATGATGGCGCTAATCGTGGCCAAGCTGCGCGGCGCATCCGAGATTGTCATGCTGGGCACGCGCCACGATGCCAAGCGACTGACGGTGGCTGCCGATATCGGCGCGACGCAGACGCTGAGCATCGACGATGCCGACCCGCTTGAGCTCGTGCGTTCGCTGGGCGATGGCTACGGCGCCGACCTGGTCGTGGATTGCAGCGGCGTCAGCATCGCCCTGCAATCAGCCATGGAGATGGTGAGGCCCAACGGCACGATTACCAAGATCGGCTGGGGCCCGCAGCCGCTCGATTTCAACCTGGATCCGCTGGTGCAGAAGGCGGTGACGCTGCAAGGCTGCTTCAGCCACTTGTACGACACCTGGGAGCGGGCGCTGAACTTGCTGTCAACGGGTCAGATCGACCTGAGTCCCATCATCGGCGGGGTGTATCCGCTGGCGGACTGGGAGGAAGCCTTCGAGCAGATGGAGTCGGGCGAGAACGTCAAGTCGGTGCTCGTGCCGCAATAGATATTTAGGCACCATCCTGGTTGTGTCAGATGATGACGCAGTAAATGAGACTTGAAAGGCAATTGACTTGAAAGAAGGATCCGAACCTCTCGACTGGGAATACAGATTTGGCAAAGCACAACACGCTTGGAATAAATGCTACAGAATCGCGATACCTCATTTGCTGAAATCAGAACAGGAATTTGATGAATTTGCTATGTTAGGTCTTCTCGTCTGTATGGAGGAAGTATTTCGACTTAAAACATATCGAAAGACCGGGAAGCTGTCGTCGGATAGCGGGAAGATGCTTAAGATGTTTTTCGGAGAGGATATAGACAGTCAAAGCCTTAATGTCGTGAAAAGGCAATTTGTCAACGCCATACGACATCAGTCAACTCTCGAGAATTGGGGAACCTTCAATGTGGAATACGAAGGCAGAGAAGAGGTACTACAGCATTGGCAAGTCATGCACGTTACAAGTGGTGAAAAGCGCGCAAGTCTAATTGAAGTTCATCCCGAAGTGATCTGGAATAGGTGTGCTCCACAGATTGACGCCTTTTACAATGACTACGAACTTGACTCAGATCAAATTCCAGAAAGTTATGGCGGTGTAGTTGAGATGTGGATTACAACATCATTGGAAGAACTGCCCGCCAATGCGAAGCAGGAATTCAGACACCTGCAAGATAGATCGACCTAGCGTTTGCAACCGCAAATATTCGGCTGCGGGAGACTACATTTACTACTTTACAGTCACATACTTTTTAGATGTATCGTCCGTCAACAGGAGAATGCAAGCAATTGAACGCCAAAATCCAAATCTCAATCGATGTCATCGACTTGCAGGAAGCGCTGGACCTGGCCCGCGCCTCGGTCAGAGCCGGCGTCGACTGGCTGGAAGTCGGCACGCCCTTGCTGCTTGCTGAAGGTCTGCACGCCGTGCGCGCCTTCCGCGCCGAGTTCCCCGATACGCCCATCGTGGTCGACCTCAAGACCATGGACGGCGCCGGGCTGGAAGCCGAGATGATGTTCAAAGCCGGCGGCGATATGGTGGTCGTCATGGGCCAGGCGCACGACGCCAGCATCATCGAGCAGGTCAAAATGGCGCAGCGCTACGGCAAGCAGGTCATGTGCGATGTCATGCTCTGCCCCGACAAGCCCGGCCGCGCGCGGCAAGCCCAAGAGATGGGCGTCGACTACATCATCGTGCACACCGGCTTCGACGAGCGCAATATGATCCCCGGCCTCAGCCCGCTCGACGACTTGCAGGACGTGCTCAACGCGGTCGATATCCCGGTGCAGGCGGTCGGCGGACTCAGTGTGCCGCAGGCGATAGAGACCCTGGCCCTGGGCGCGGAGATCGTGGTATTTGGCGCGCCGCTGGTAATCAGCGGCCAAGAATTCAAAGCGGCCGACCCCAATTTCGACCGGCAGCTGCGCGAGATCGTGGCCGAAGTGCGCGGCGCCTAAATCGCCCAGCGTAGCTTTCCCAGCGCGGCAGTGTTGTAAATCACAGCACTTTGTGAAAAATAGCGCATTGGCGCGCGCCGAGCCCTGTATTGAGTTATTGGGCTATCGGGCGTATACTTACACGCTTGTAACGCGCAGCGACCGTTTGAGAACGCCAGTATGTTTGTGAACGACCCAAATTTCGGCGAGATTGTCGACTTCGACCAATTGCGGCTGTCGATCCGCCATCTTTACGACGCCCTGCTGCCCGACTTCAACATGCACAAATCGCTGCAAGTCGGCACAGACCTCTATGGCGACGATCCCAGCGCCATGATCGCGGCGGGCGCCAGCATGCTGGCCTGGATGACGATTATCGCCGCCGGTGAGGACGACATCGCCGAAGAGCTGAAAGACAGCCTCTTCACCCTGGGTTGGACCGAAGAAGAGATCGGCTCCGACTTGCTCAGCGCCTCCACGGTCGCCACGCCGGCGAACGACGATCCGGCTTGCGTCGACTATCACCTCAAGGGCCGCAAGTGGCTGATCAACAATTCCTATCACGCCGATTATCACACCATCGTGGCCAAGGTTGACGCCGAGTCCAGCGGGCCGCGCTCGCTTTCGATCTTCCTGGTGCCGCAGAGCAGCTGCAAGAATTGGCAGCGCCTGGAGACCCATGTGCTGCGGCGCATGGTGCTGACCTCCTTCGACATCGACGGGCCCGGCCGTTTGCTGGGCAAGGTCGGCCACGGCTTGCAGATCCTGCAGCGCATGGCCATGCCCAGCAAATATCAATGCGCCTATGTCGGCATCAAGCTGCTCAACGAAGCCATCCCGGCCAGCATCGAGCACTTGTCCAAGAAGCGCATCTTCAACGAAAACCCAATCAACTTCAGCAATGTCCTGCGGCAGATGTACAACCTCGTCCTGCAATCGGCTGTGCTGAACTTCATCTATTATCGCGCGCTGGCTTTCAGCGGGGGGAACTTCCTGCAATTTCACGGCGTCATGCTCAAGTCCTGGCTGCTGCTGCGCGCCAACGAGCTGATGGGCCAGAACTTGCTGGTGGTCGGCTCCAAGGGCTTCCTGGCGGACTCGGTCATCGGGCGCAATGTCATCGATTCATTTGTGCTGCCGGTATTCGACGGCCACTACACCATCAACACGCTGATGACCGCCAAGCACGTCAAGCGCTACCTGGGGGCGCAACGCCGCGCTGATGTCGCCGAGCGTATGGCGACCCTGCGTCACGGCATCTCGGCGGCGCGCTCCGGCGATCCCATCCGCGCCAACTCGCGCAAGCTGCGCAATCCCGACTTTTTCGATTACGCGGCCTATATCGAAGACCTCGAGCTGTCCATCGACCTGGATGCGCGCGGCCTGGTCGCCGCCATGCAAGCGCTGGCCGCTGAGCTCAACCAACGCGGCCTAACACAGGACCCGGAGCACCGCTACAAGCTCGGCTCGCTGCTGCACTGGATGGAGGCGCTGCTGGCGGCCTGCGAAATGTGGAAAGCCAGCGAAGAGCCGGAATTTCTCAACGCGGTCGTTATGCAATACAACGCCTTCGTCAACCAGTTCAACCAGGTCATCAGCGAGAGCGCGCTGACTACGCCCTTCCTGGAGCTGATGCGGCAGCTGCCGCTGCGCCGCGTCGAGCAGCCGCGAGCCTTCCTGCTGCGCTTGTTCAAGCTGGCTCAGCAATTTGCTGGGCAGCGTGAAGGGGTGGCGGCGGAGAAGGTTTCGGCTCCGGCGATAACGTTGCCGGAGTGGGGGTCGGCTGAAAATGTCAGAGCGTCAGACGATTCGCAAAATTGAGACATGGCTGTGTAAACAGAATGAAGAATTATGTCAACCCTGTGCTATCTGTGACAGACCACTTGATAGCCGTACTAGATTCATACGATGAGGACACTGCTAGTATCGCAGCAATCGCCATCAATCATATGCAGGTCGAAGCATTTGAGAAGTTCATCACGTCAACTGTGTTCCTTTGCGCTGCCACATTGCTAGACATAGCCAACAAAAAAGACCTCAATGCACAATTGCAAAGCGGATACAAATTTGGCAGCTTGATTTTGCTTAATGCGGTGCCGGAAATAGTTGGTAGAATCCAAGATGGTGCTCCCAAAGATAGCGGCGAGTCAGCCTATATCGCGGGATTCAAGCGGATATTCCATCATAACATCAATGAACTCGACTATGTCATAGACAGTCCACAGCACGGTGCGAACAATCTGGCGAAGTTAATGTATTTGACACTGAGGTGTAACATCGCGCATAAGTCCATCCTGTCCAACATTTTCGTCTTAGACAAGTATCCTGAGAATCTGCGTTTCGACAAAGAAACTAACAAGATAAACATTGCCACGGGAGTCTGGTACGGATGGAACTTAGCGTACTTTGTCGCACTTATAGAAGACATGAAGAAAAACGTTGGATTTGATTCCGAACGCTGGATAAACCTTCTAAGAGTACAGCACGATGAAAACGAGAAAGCATTGAGAATATTGAACGAAATAGTGAATTGGCACGCGAAAAACAAATGAACCGAGACGCGGCGACTGAGTCTCTGGAGACGGGGATGGCGATGAGATTAGGCGATTATGCAGGCGAGTAGCCTGCGGACTCAGGACTTGATTGACGGAGTAGTCAGTAACTCGTAATATGCCAAGACGCGAGAAAGTGAGTCGGATAGTGGCCAAAAACAAAAACCTGCATAAAGCGATGTCCAACAAAAAAGACGAGTTCTACACCCAGTTAGTCGATATTGAAAATGAACTCAAACATTATAGAAGCCACTTTCACGGCAAGGTAGTCTACTGCAACTGCGATGATCCGGAAATCAGTAATTTCTACCACTACTTTCATCAGAACTTCGCCCGACTTGAACTAAGACAACTGATTACTACATGCTATAAGAATCAGAACCGCAAAATGTTCAGCCAACACGACAAAGACACTGCTATCGGCCTCAGATATGACGGGACTGATATGTTCGCTGACAAGTTTCATCTCAAAGGTGATGGCGATTTCAGAAGCTCGGAATGTATCGAATTGCTCAAAGAATCGGACATCGTGGTAACAAATCCACCCTTCTCGCTGTTCCGTGAATATGTGGCGCAGCTTATGAAATATGAGAAAAAATTCTTGGTCATCGGACATCAGAATGCAATCGCCAAGAGAGAGCTCTTTCCCTTAATCAGAGACAAGCGAATATGGTTGGGATATGGTTTTAAGGGTGGCGCGTCACACTTCATTGCTCCAAATTACGAAGACTACGCTGTGGCGGGGGAACACAGAGAAGGGATGATAAGGGTATCCGGTGTTGCATGGTTCACTAATCTTGACCATGCGAAGCGAAATGAAGAATTGATCTTGTACAAGAAATACTCGCCCGAAGAGTATCCAACATATTTTAATTTTGACGCCATTGAGGTGTCAAAAGTCAAAGACATTCCCTACGATTTTGATGGCATGATGGGTGTTCCAATTACATTTATGAGCAAATTTAACCCACAGCAATTTGAAATCGTGGGTTGGGCTCAAGGAACACTAGGAAAAGAGATAGGTGTTAAACCATGGACACCTGAACATAGAAAACATAGAAAAGAAGTGGATAAGAAAATCCCAATCGATGGCAATATCTACATGATAAAGGAAGGTGAAATCGTCGAGCCATATGCCCGCATAATCATCAGGAAAATATAATGAACATTGATCCGCGCGAAATCACAATCCGCGAACTTGTCGAGGGCTATGAAGACGATGGCGACGACGGTGTGCGCGGCTTCAGCGGACTGCTCGATATTCGCCCGCCCTATCAGCGCGCGTTTGTGTACGGCGAAAAAGAGCGCAAAGCCGTCATAGACACGGTCATAAAAGGCTACCCGCTGAATGTGATGTATTGGTCGGTACGGGAAGATGGCACTTACGAAATCATCGACGGGCAGCAGAGAACCATCTCCATAGCCCAATTTGTAGAAGGCGATTTCTCAATCGATTACTCTTCATATGGGCAATACTTTCATAACCTGCCAAGCAACATACAGCAAGAAATAATGGATTATCAACTTAGAGTATATTTCTGCAGTGGTACGGACGACGATAAGCTGGAGTGGTACAAGACAATCAATATCGCAGGCATGGTATTGACCGAGCAGGAACTGCGCAATGCGGTTTTCGCAGGTCCCTGGGTTTCGGACGCCAAACGCTACTTCAGTCGCCGCGGCGGACCCGCCTATCAAGTCGGCGGCGACTATCTGCGCGGCAATGCGATTCGACAGGATTACCTGGAGACTGTCCTAAGGTGGAAAAGCGAAGGCGCGATAGATGATTATATGGGCCAGCATAAGGATCAAAACAGCGCCCAACCTCTATGGGAGTATTTTCGCTCAGTGATGGATTGGATTGAGGCAACATTTACGAATCAAGCGTCGAACAGAAAGAAGCTCATGAAGGGATTGGATTGGGGACGTTTTTACAACGAACATAGGCACAAGAGCCTTAATCCTGACGAAGTTGAGGAAACGATTTCAGAACTGATCCTTGACGATGAGGTACAGCGGAAGCAAGGGATATATGAATACATTCTCACCGGCGAAGAAAAACATCTTAACCTCCAAGCATTTGAACTCGGGATGAAGCATAAGGTCTACGAACAACAAGCGGGCATCTGCGCCAACTGCAATGAGCATTTCGAAATAGATGCAATGGAAGCCGACCACATCACACCTTGGTCCAAAGGTGGCAAGACGGTCGAAGAAAACTGTCAAATGCTATGTCGCAAATGCAACCGAGAGAAGTCAAACAAATGACCGGTGACGCCTGCCTCCGCTACAGGACACTCCGCCTATATGAACACCGTTAAAGACCCGCAATTCGGCGACATCCTCGACTACCAGCGCCTGCGCGATGGCATGAGCAGCGTGCTGGACCACGTCTACCCCAGCTTCAACTTGATGGGCTCCATGCTGGAAGCCACGCGCCTTTTCCAGAACAACCCCAGCTATATGACCGCCTGCGCCGCCAGCGGACTGGCTTATATGATGCTGGTCGCCGCCGAAGAAGAAGAACTGGCCGCCCAGCTCAAGGGCAAAATCTTCACGCTGGGCTGGACGGAAGAGCATACCGGCACCGACCTGCTGAGCATCAAGACGCGCGCCACGCCCGATCCCGACGACCCGCAGGGCAAGCGCTACCACATCAAAGGCCAGAAGTGGCTGATTAACAACTCCTACCACGCCGATTATCACTCGGTCATCGCCAAGGTCGACCCCGACGCTAGCGGTCCCCGCTCGCTGTCGATCTTCGCCGTGCCGCACAGCAGCACCAAGAATTGGGAGCGGCTGGATACGCACGTGCTGCGCAGCATGGTGCTGACCAAATTCGACATTGACGGCCCGGGCCTGCTGATCGGCCAAGCCGGGCGCGGCCTGGAAATCTTGCAGCGGATGGCGCTGCCGTCGAAATATCACTGCTCGTATATGGGCGTGAAAATGGTGGACGACTCGCTGCCCGCCGCCATCGAGCATCTATCGAGCAAGAACATCTTCGGCAGCAATCCCATTCAGTTCAGCAACGTCTTCCGCCAACTCTACAACCTGGCGCAGCAAGCGGCGCTGATCAACTTCACCTTCTTCCGCGCGCTGGCCTTCAGCGACAGCCCCTTCCTGCAATTCCACGGCATCATGCTCAAGTCCTGGCTGCTGCTGAAATGCAACGAGGTCTTGTCGCAGAATCTGCTGGTCACCGGCTCCAAGGGATTCCTCAAGGAGTCCAACATCGGCGGCAACGCCATCGACTCCTTCGTCTTTCCCGTATTTGACGGCCACTATACGCTTAACACGCTGCTGACCTACAAGCATATGCAGCGCTACCTGGGCGCGACGGCGCGGGGCGATATCGACGAGCGCATCGGCATCCTCAGCCGCAACGCCTACGTGCCCCTGGAAGGCAAGCAGATCTTCAACAACAGCCGCGAGACGCGCCGCCCGCCCTTCTTTGACTACGCCGATTATATTTCCCGCTGCGACCTGCCGATCGATTTGGACGCCAGCCTGCTGGTCAAATCAAGCGCCGGCATCATGGACGCCGTGCAAGAGCGCGACGCCGCCAACGAGCCGGAATACCGCTACAAGGTCGGCATGCTGGTGCACAACCTCGAGGCGCTGCTCTCAGCTGTCGAGCTGTGGAAAGTCACCGCCAACGACGACTATATCAACGCCATCATTATGCAGTACAACGAGGTCGGCAAGCTGATCAACCGCATCATCAGCGAAGGCGATCTGCCGGTCGATTTCATCCCGCCGTTGCGACAGCTCCCCCTGCCGCAGCCGGCCGACCCGCGCGAATTCCTGCTTGGCTTGCTGGATGTCAAAGGGCAGATTCGCGGCGAGTGAACAGTTGGCCGCCCCTTGTATGCTCTTCTCGATTCTCCACGCGCCGACCGGAGGCCGAAGTCTCACTAATTTCGCTCTAATCTGTTGTCGATCCTGGTGGCGCAAAGTGGCGCAAGCCGGGCGAATGCGCGAAAATCACGCTCTGTGTCTATGCATCGAAAGCCCACGCCATGACTGAACTGCTCACTCTGCTCACTGACCTGGTCGCCATTGACTCGGTCAATCCCGACCTCGTGCCCGGCGGCGCCGGCGAAGGGCGTATGGCCGATTACATCGCCGGCTGGGGGCGCGCCAACGGCTTGGAAGTCCACGTCCAGGAAGCCGGGCCCGGCCGCCCCAACGTCATCTTGATCGCGCGCGGCAGTGGCGGCGGCCGCTCGCTGATGCTCAACGCGCACACCGATACGGTCGGCGTCGAAGGCATGGACTCGCCCTTCACGCCGGCAGTCCGCGAGGGGCGCGTTTATGGCCGCGGCGCTTATGACATGAAGAGCGGGCTGGCCGCTTGTATGCTGGCGCTCAAGGCAGCGCGCGACATGGAGCTGGCCGGTGACGTCATGCTCAGCGCGGTGGTCGATGAGGAGTACGGCAGCATCGGCACGGAGGCGCTGCTGGCCGAGTGGCGGCGCTGGCCCGCTGATGCCGTGCTCATTGCCGAGCCGACCGAATTGGCCATCAGCATCGCCCATCGCGGCTTCGTCTGGCTGGAGATCGAGACCTTTGGCCTGGCGGCGCATGGTTCGCGCCCGCATCTGGGCGTGGACGCCATCGCCAAAATGGGCCATGTGCTGGTCGCCCTGGACGCTTATGACCGCCAAATGCGCGCGGCGCCGACCCACGATCTGCTCGACAGCGGCTCGCTGCATGCCTCGATCATCAGCGGCGGCGAGGAGATCTCCATGTACCCGGCCCACTGCAAGCTGCTGGTCGAGCGGCGCACACTGCCCGGCGAGACAGCCGAGAGCGTCGAAGCCGAGGCAGTTGGCATCCTAGACGAGATTGCGGCCGCCGACCCCGACTTCAAAGCGCAGGCCCGCGCCACCTTCGCCCGCAGCGCCTACAGCATTGAGGCGGCGCACCCGCTCGTGCAGCAGCTCAAGCGCGCAGCCGAATCACGAATCGGCGCAGCTGTCCCGCTGATCGGCAGCAGTTGGTGGATGGACTCGGCGCTGTTCGGCGAGAAGGGCCTGCCGACGGTCGTGCTGGGTCCGGCGGGTACCGGCGCCCACGCCCGCGAGGAGTGGGTCGATTTGGCGTCGGTCGAGCAGTGCCGCGCGATCTATACCGATCTCATCGCCGCGTATTGCCGCTAAGCGCCTCAGACATTGAAGCGAAACAAGATCACATCGCCGTCTTGCACGATGTAATCCCGCCCTTCGACTTGCAGCAGCCCGGCCGCCTTGATGGCATTGCGATCTTGATGCTGCTCAAAGACCGCGAAGGGGATGACCTCGGCGCGGATGAAGCCCCGCTCCATATCTGTGTGCACCACGCCGGCCGCTTGCGGCGCCGTCCAGCCGCGGCGAATGGTCCAGGCGCGCGTTTCCTTCTCGTTGAATGTGAAATAGCTGATCAACCCCAGCAGCCGATAACTTTCGCGGATCAGCAATTCCAGGCTGCTCTCGCGCAGGCCGTAGACGCTGAGATACTCCGCGCGTTCCTCATCGCTCAAGCCGGCCATCTCCTGCTCCAGCCCGGCGCAGACGGCGATCAGCTGCGCGCCTTCGTCGGCCGCGATCTGCCGGGCGGATTCCAGGTAGGCGTTGCCGGCACTTAAGCCCTCCTCGCCGATATTGGCCACATAAATGAGCGGCTTGGCGGTCAGAAAGCGCATCTCGAAATCGAGCGCGACGAAGTCTGGATTTTCGCGCTCGGCGAAGTTCCGCAGCGGCTCGCCCTGCGCCAGGAAAGCTTCGACCTGCCGCGCCATTTCCAGCTGCGGCTGCAAATTGCTGTCGCCTTTGACCTCGCGCTCCAGCTTTTCCAGCCGGCGCTCCAACTGCTGCAGGTCAGCCAGGGCCAGCTCGGTATTGATGACGGCGATGTCATCGGCCGGCTGCGGCCGGGCGTTGACATGCACGACATTCTCGTCATCAAAGCAGCGCACCACATGGACGATGGCGTCCACATGACGGATGCGTCCCAGGAACTGATTGCCCAGGCCCTCGCCTTTGTGCGCCCCCTTGACCAGTCCGGCGACATCGACGAAATCGACGCGAGTCTGGATCGCCTCAGGCACGCCGACCCAGCCCTGCAAGCGCGCAAGCCGGTCATCGGGCAGCGGCACGACCGCGTGGTTGGCCTCGATGGTGCTGAAGGGATAGTTAGCGGAAACCGCGTTCTGCTCGCGCGTCAAGGCGTTGAACAGAGTGCTCTTGCCGACATTGGGCAAGCCGACGATGCCAATACTCAAACTCATGGGCTACCTCGCTGCGTCGCTCGGTTCTGGCGCTCTCACTCTATTTATCCGAATTTACGACATAAGTATCGACCGTTCCGCCGGCTTTTGGGAGAGCCGACCCACGGACGCGACCAAGCTTACATCAGAAGGAATGAGACGGGTTATGCTGAATCGCTGCGCGCAGCAGTTGGGAGGCTTTCGCCATTTGCGCATCGGTGGCAATGTTGTCAACACTTCGCCTACGCCGAGCGAACGCGGCGGTTTGCGCGCGCCATTGAATTAAGCCGCTGGTTAATCCGCCGCAATCAACGATACTGTGTGTGGCGGGGCCGATGTCGCGCGCTTGTTAAGCGACCTGAATGCCGCCTTTGAGTCTTTTCAAATTGAAGCTTGAGTTGGAGCAGACATGCTTAACCCGAACGACTATCCCATCAGCGTGCAGTACGACTTCGCCAGCGGCAAATTCGACCCGGTGAAAATTCGCGGCGACCGCAAGCTGAGCGATCTACAGATGATGTTTCACGATAAATCTGTCGTGCAAAGCACTCTGGCTGAGGCCGATCCGCTGATTTACGAGATTTGGCTCCATCCCTTCGAAACCAGCAAAAGCGACATGGCGCTTGGTGTGACGCGCTTGCTACCCGGCAAGGTCGGCGATGAATATTACATGACCAAGGGGCATATCCACGAGCGCGATGACCAGCCGGAAATCTACTTTTGCACGCAGGGCGAGGGCTATCTGCTGCTGCAAACCATCGACGGCGAATTCCGCGCCGAGCGCTGGACAGCCGGCACAATCTCGCATATTCCGCCGATGTGGGCGCACCGCGCAGTCAATACCGGCGCCGATATGCTAGTCTTCGTCGCTTCATATCACTTGAGCGCCGGGCACGATTACGCCCCCATCATCAATAAGGGTTTCCGCAAGCTGCTGCTGGAACGCGATGGCCAGCCGACCTTTGTGGAAAGCCCGCGCTGGACCTAGTCGCGGCGTGGCCGACCCGCCTTAACGCTTCAAGTGGCTTACAGCAAGCTCGAGAGCAATCCGCCATCGACGCGATAGTAGCCGCCGGTCATGAACGAGGCCTCATCACTTGCCAGGAATAGCACCAGTTTGGCCACCTCTTCCGGCCGGCCAACGCGCCCGATGGGATGCATCTCGCCCCAATCTTCGATCATCCCCGCCGGATTGTCGGGGCCGAAGAGGTGCGCCGCCATATCCAGCAGGGGCGTGTGAATGGAACCGGGCGCGATGCAATTGCAGCGGATATTCTCTCGGGCATGGTCGAGCGCGACCGTTGTGGTGAAGCTGGTGACAGCGCCCTTGGAAGCCGCGTAAGCCGCGACCGTCTGCTGGGACGCCGTCGCCTGCACGGACGAGGTGTTGACGATGGCGCCGCCGCCGCGCTTGCGCATCTCGGGGATGCTGTATTTGCAGGTGAGGAAGGTCGCGCGCAAGTTGATGTTGATCTGGTAATCCCAATCTTCGACCGGCTGATCCACCACAGTGCCGTAGCGCACGACGCCGGCGTTATTATGCAGCACGTCGATGCCGCCGAATGCGGCGACCGTCTCCGCCACCACGCGCTTGACGTAGACTTCGTCCGCGATGTCGCCCTCGATGAATAAAGCGCGCCCGCCGGCCTGCTCAATCAGTTGCCGCGATTCGTCCCCAGCAGCCGGGTCAATATCAGCGATCGTCACCGCCGCGCCTTCAGCCGCGAAAGCCAGCGCGCAGGCGCGACCGATGCCCTTGCCGGCTCCGGTTACGATGGCGACTTTGCCTTCAAATCGTTTAGCCATATTCTCCACCTGATCTACTTGCTGATGCCTCAGAATACTTGCCTGGCTTAAACTCGGAGTCCGTCATGATCCACTTCCGCCCTCTTCATGACTCTATGCAGCAACTCGCGCGGGCGCCCTACCTGGTATGCACTGTGCCATCGGCGTCAATCTTGCGTACGCCACGGTCCGATTCATAAAATACGGCTTTCATTTCGATTGCTTTTGACTCGCCCGGCTGCAGCGTCAAATGCGTGCCTGTTTTCTCCATAACGGTAGTCAAGCCCTGCCCGGGTATGGACGACGCCGGCTCTATCGCCATGACGTAGGAACACTTGTAAAAGGGGAATCCCGGCGAGGCGTTGAGCTCCTGCCAGAACCAGGCATAGGGAAATACGCTTTCGTCCCAAGCCAGCCCGAAGCCCAGACCCATTTCCCGGTTGGTGATGGCATACCAGCCCGACTCAAAATCTTGGAAATAGGCCAGGATGTCACGCGCTTCGTCCGGACCCGGCACTTGGGACATATCAACATCGCCCGCCAGCGGCCACTGATACGCCTGGCTGAGCGTCAGCGGATTGGCGAAGCCGGCGTAACGATCATCGGCGACGAAGCGGGACGCGCCCACATCAATGACACAGTTTTCGCTCAAGAAGGGCGCGCCGTAAGCCGGGTGATGGCTCCACATACAATCCATCGCTTCGCCGGCGTGGTTGGTGATGCCTTCGCGAATATGCAATATCGGGCTGCCCGATTCGACGCGCAGCCAGCGCTTGATGGTATATGGACTGCGCGACAGCCGCGCCTGCATTTTCACTTCCAGCGCGCTGCCCGCCCCGCTGACGATTTCGTAATCCCAAGCCGTCATCGAGGCTTCGCCGTGGTAGCCCAGCGCCGCCCCCTTGTACATATTCTCATCGCCGCCATTGGGGAAAATCACTTGCCAGCCGCCGGCGTAAGCTTCCAGCCAGGCCGTGGCCGAGTCAAAGGCGGAGTCGAAGCCACGCGCCTGCTCTTTGATGCCCCAGGGCGATTTCCACAGCACGTCAACGTTTTTGGCTTTGTACTCCAGCGCGTATATGTCAGCGCCTTTGTCCAGCAAGACGACTGTAGCCAGCAGGTCATTCTCGATTTTCAAGGCGGACAAGCTCTTGCCCAGTACAATTTCTGTCGCTTTACAAGTCATGCGCTTGTCTTCTTTGCTCCCTCAGTAATTCCAAGTGAGCTATTGAATTCCTCAACTTGGTCGGCTGTAAGGCTTGTCTGGTACTGTGACGCCGCCGCTCGCTCGGCTTAGGCGAAGTTTCGACATATTTGCCACCGAGTACACCGAGTTAGATTGAGGACACAGAGGAAAGGCATCGTGCTAAGTCCATAGACAGAATCGGCGATCGCGCGGACCATCCTTGACTCGACCTACCTCCACGTCTCCCGGAAACTCTCTCTGTGCCCTCATTTTTACTCTGTGCCCTCGGTGGTAAAAGTGTCGAGAATCCGAAAAGCGCGGCGCCCACCTAAACGTACCGTCATCGGATTTTGAGTACCGGACAAGCCTTGTATTAGCAGCATTGCGGCGAACTAAAGCATACCGCGCGCGAATGCCGCGAGAATCATACAACTATGACAGGTCTCTCGGGCAATGTCAAAAGCTTGCGCGGCGCGCCGTCAAGCTCGTCTTAAATTGTTGAAGGCGATTCCTTTGTGGCGTATACTAGGCTCAGTCGCTTGACCGCGAAACCGAATAAAAGTGGCTAAATCAGCTGAGTGAACAAGGGCATTAAAAAGGATAAAAAATGTTAAGTCCGCAACAGATTGATGATTTTAACGAGAATGGTTATCTGGCCGTCGATGGTTTACTCGATTACGACTTGGATATCGCGCCGGTAATCGCCGAGTATCAGCAACTGCTCGACAAATTATGCGCGCAGTGGGTGGCCGACGGGCGCTTGCCGGAAGCGTATAGCGACCTGCCCTTTGAGCGGCGGCTGGTCGAAGTTTACAAGGCGGGCCTGGATTACGCGCAGGCCATCGACATCGCCCTGCCCAACGCCAAGGTCTACGCTGACACGCCGATCAACGTGGGGCCGGCTGTCTTCGACCTGCTCAGAAGCCCGCGCATGCTCTCAGCGGTCGAGTCCTTGATCGGCGGCGAGATTTATTCCAATCCCATCCAGCACGTGCGCATCAAAGCGCCCAAAAAATATGTCGAAGAGCAGGACAAATACAACTCGCTGCTGGACAAAACGCTTTGGCACCAGGATGTCGGCGTCGGCTTGGAAGAAGCTGACGATACGCAGCTGGTGACGACCTGGGTAGCCGTGACCGAGGCCACGGTCGAAAACGGCTGCTTGCAAGTCGTCCCCAAGAGCCATCGCGAGGGGCTCGCCCTGCATTGCACACCGGGGCAGCTCAGCATACCGGAACAGCTGATCGAATTGGAAGAAGCCATACCGGTGCCACTAAAGCCGGGCGGCGTGCTCTTCTTCCACCCCTTATGCAAACACGCCTCGCTGGAAAACCACAGCGATGATTTCCGCTGGAGCTTTGATCTGCGCTACAATCCCATCGGCCAGCCAACCGGCCGCCCGCACTTTCCCGGCTTCGTCGCGCAGAGCCGCCTGAATCCCGATTCGGTGCTGGACGATTGGCGCGAATGGGCGCAGCTGTGGCTCGACGCCCGCGACCGCCTGGCTGAACTTGACGCAGTCAAGGTCAACCGCTGGGATGACGATGACCCGATGTGCGCCTAAAAGCATTGCGAGAGCTTTCGCGTAAAGAGAGACATCCGCTGCGACGAGCGAAATCAAACTGAAATTAAACTACAGAGAGCACAGAGGGCACAGAGGAAACGCCGGCTATTCGTAAGGCGTCGACCTATTTATTTCTCCGAACATAAACTTTGTGTCCTTTGCGCCTTCGTGCCTTTGTGGTGAAAACTGAACTCGCATCGCGCTCCCTCTCGGTAAAGCGCAATCGCTAGCGGTCTGACCTCCCGCGAACTACAATTGGCGCGATACGCAACAGAAGGGTGCTGAAGCCAATGTTTCAAATGGTATGCCTAAGCTGCGGTCAAGTCTGCGGCGATGTCAGCCTGGTGGCCTGCCCACACGACGGCGGCGTCCTGGATGTACGCTACGATTCCGACGCCTTCCCGCTGCAGGACGACCTGCCCGGCATGTGGCGCTATGCCGACCGCCTGCCTTTGACCGACCCCCAACATATCGTCAGCCTGGGCGAAGGCGACACACCCATGGTGCGGTCATCGCAATTGGGCGCGGACATCGATTTGCCGCAGCTCTACTTCAAGAACGAAGGACTCAATCCGACCGGCTCCTACAAAGACCGCATCGCATCGGTCGGCATCACGTACCTGCGGCAGCTGGGTCGGAGCGCCTGGGCCGCCACCTCGTCGGGAAATGCTGGCGCCTCCCTGGCCGCCTATGGCGCGCGCGCTGGGGTCGAAGGTTACCTGTTCACGCTGGAAAGCGCGCCGCGGGCCAAGATCGCCCAGATTATGTCCTACGGTCCGCAAGTGATGTCGGTCAAGCGACTGGGTTATGAACCGGCGGCCGAGATAGCGACCTGGGCCAATATCGCCGCCTTGTGCGACGCCAAGGACTGGCTCATGCTAATCACCGCGCGCAGCAACAGTCCGCAGGCAATGGAAGGCGCCAAGACCATCGCTTATGAAATCTGCCAGCAGCTAGACGGCGAGGCGCCCGATGTCGTCTACGTGCCCGTCGGCGGCGGCGGTTTGATAAGCTGCATCTGGAAAGGCTTCAAAGAGTGGCATGCCGCCGGGCGCATTTCGCGCCTGCCGCGGATGGTGGCGGTGCAGCCGCTGGGCTGCGACCCGATAACGCAAGCCTGGCAAGCGGGCCGCCCGGTCAAGCCTATCGAAGACTGCAGCGGCGCCGTGTCCGGCATCAGCTTGACATCGCCGCCGGATGGCGACCTGGTACTGCAAGATCTGCGCGAGTCGGACGGCTGGGCGCTGTCGATAGCCGATGAGGACACCTACCGATCGCAATCGGCGCTGGCCAGCCGCGAAGGACTATTTGTCGAGCCGGCGGCGGCTGTCGTCTGGGCGGCGGCCCGGGCCGATCGGCTAAGCGGGCGTCTAAGCGGCAATGAACAGGTCGTCGCCCTGCTCACCGGCATCGGCTTCAAAGACAGCAAGGCGGTGCAAAGAATGAGCGCCGAGGAGCCGCTTCCGCTGATCGAAGCCGACGACATTCTTGCTATCGGACCCTGATGGTGTCGCCAGTTGGTCGGGCCGGCGCGCGGCGCATCGCCATCGGCGGTATTCTGCACGAAACCCACACCTTTATGGAGCAAGCGACAACCCTGGCGGATTTCGCGGGGCAATCGCTGCATTACGGCGCCGACTTGCTCAGCGCCATGCGCGGCACACGCAGCGGCATCGGCGGCATGATAGAGCGCGCGACCGAAATGGGCTGGCAATTGCTGCCGACCCTGTACGCCGCGGCCATGCCCGGCGGCACGGTCACGGCGGCAGCCTACACTGAACTCTTGCGCCAGCTATGCAGCCGCTTGGAGCAGTCTTTACCGGTTGATGGCCTGCTGCTGGCGCTGCACGGGGCCATGGTCGCCGAGGGCCAACTGGACGCCGAGAGCGATATCGTGGCCCGGGCGCGCGCGCTGGTGGGCGAGGCGACGCCGATTGTCGTCCTGCTGGATATGCACGGCAATATCAGCCCGCGCCTGGCTGAACTGGCCGACGTGCTGCTGGCCTACGACACCAACCCGCATGTTGACGCCTACGCACGGGGCGTCGAAGCGGCGGCGATCATGGCGCGCTTGCTGCGCCGGGAACTGCGGCCGACAGCCGCCTGCGCCCGGCCCGCCCTGCTCTTGCCGGCGCAAAGCACAGGCACGGCCCTGCCCCCGCTGGCGCCCGCGCATCAACGCGCCGCCGAGATGGAAGCGCTGGACGAGGTCGTCTGCATCGCGGTGATGGCCGGATTCGCCTACGCCGATACGCCCTTCACCGGACCCAGCATCATCGTCACCACCGACGGGCTGCCGGAGCTGGCCGCCGCCTATTCAGACGAATTGCGCGCCATCCTGTTTGAGCATCGCGATGACGCCCTGCCTCGCTTTCTCGCGCCGGACGAGGCGGTAAGGCTAGCCGACAGCCGAAAACAGGGCCCGGTCATCCTGGTTGACTCAGCCGACAATATCGGCGGCGGCACGACAGGCGACGGCACAGACGCGCTGGTCGCCATGCTCGCTAACGATGTCGACGAAGGCGCAATCGTACTGGCGGATGCTGAAGCGATTGAAATCTGCTGGCGCGCGGGCATCGCAGCCGAGGTCACACTCGATGTCGGCGGCAAAGTCGACCGCTGGCACGGGCAGCCGGTGACCGTCACTGGCACGGTACGCGCCTTGTCGGACGGCGTCTTCGAGTGCGAAGTTCCCGATAATCACTTCGCGTCGTTTTACGGCAGTACTGTCCACATGGGCCGGTCCGTCTGGCTGCGCGTCGCTGCTGTCAACATCCTGCTCACCGAGCGCAAGACGCCGCCCCTGGATCTGGCCCAACTGCGTCACATCGGCATCGTGCCGGAGTCGCAGCGCATAATCGTCGTAAAGTCCGCCGTCGCCTACCGCGCCGCTTACATGCCCATCGCGTCCGAAGCCATCGAGATGGACACCGCCGGCTTGTGCAGCGCGAATCTCGCTCGCTTTCCTTATCGTCATCTGCAACGCCCGGTTTATCCGCTGGACTGACGCGCGGCGGCGCCAATTTGAGCTTGCCCTATCCGGCTACCCGCGTTATAGCAGCCTCAGTCCATCAATTCTTGTATTACCCGATTGGTGGTCGACAGCCGATCCGACAGCGCGCAGGTAATAAACATGTGCAATGCCGAGGCCGTGTGCGGGTCCGAGGCTTCCATTTGCTGCAGCGCTTCCAGGCTCAAGCGCTGTAAGACGCCGGGCTCGGTAACGACAATTGAAGCTGTGCGAGCTTTCTTGAGGTAAAAACCCACCTCGCCGATTACCGTGCCGGCGGTCATACTGCGCAAACGCAGGACTTCTGGCCCGTCTCCCTGCAGCAGGACATCCACGCGGCCGGATTCAATGAAGTACATGGCGTCCGATTCGTCGCCTTGGCGAACAACCACATCCCCGACGCTAGTCTCTACCCGTTCGAGATATCGTTGCAGAGCGCTCACATCGCGACTGTCGATCATCGCATGCTGCGAAAGTTGCTCTTCGACCGTGACCTGACGCTGCGTATACAAGTCGGCGCCTGCCAGCAGCGCGTTTTCACACCATTCCAGCGCATGATCGAGATCGTCGAAAAACTGAGGCCCGCCGGAAAAACGTCCCACAATGCCGCCATCGGCCAATAGCGGCTGCAAATGCGGCAAGACGCTGGAGAACAGCAGCTCGATTCCGTACCTGTCGACCAATTGCTTCAGCTTTCTAAAGTCGTTGATCGTCGACACATCAAAGCCGCTAACAGCTTTGAAATCAAGGACGATATACCTGAATTGAATATCCGCCTTAGCGGAAACGACGCGCTTGACATGTTCGTAGAATCGATAGGCTGTGCCGAAAAACAGATAGCCCTGCAAGCGAAAGATCAAGATCTTCTCGCCCTCTTGCTGCAGGAACTGATTTTCGGCAAAGGAACGATCGAGGTTGCTGCCATGAACATCGGCCGACAACTCGTGTTTGATGACATTCATCCGGCTGTATTCCAGGACGAAGAACGACATCGCCAGCACCAGCCCCAGGCCGATGCCGGTCAGCAGCCCAAACAGCGCGGTAGCAAGCGCGATGACTACAACAATAACGTAGTCTTGCCTTGGCAGCTTGAACCAGCTATCCAGCAGCCACTCTTTCATGAAGCGCAGGCCAAAATACATCAGCAATCCGGCCGGCAGAAAGCGTGGGATCAGCGAAAACAGCGCGCTGCCGAACATCAGCGTAAGCCAGAACATCAGCGCCAGAATGATGCCCACCAGCCGACCGTAAACCCCCATCAGTTCAACCAGCGCGGTCGATGCCGGGCCGTGATAACCAATGACCCCGCCGCCTGCCAAGCTGGAGGCGATGTTTGCCGCGCCGTTGACCGTGCATTCGCGGTTGAAGTCCAGCTCGCGGCTGCTGACCAGCTCCTGCGCGCTGGCCCTAAAAAACACGTTTAGCGTACAAACAACAATCAAAGTCAGGATTCCGCCTGCGCTCGCGCCGATCATGGCAGGATCAATCCGCGCGATAGCAGCCAGATCAAGCGACGGCCAGACGATCGACTCCGGCACTTTGGGCAGGAACCAACCGGCTTCCGCCAAGGCATCCACGTCACCGACGACAAGATTGGCCCAGGCATAGAACAAAACAACGGACACGATAATGACGATCGGCATGATCATCACGTTTCTCATGCGCTCCTGCAGCACAAGCACACAGATCGCAAAAATCAGCGCCGGCAGCCAGCGCGCAAAGACATCGCCTGACAAAAGAATGGGCACTGTCTCCGCCGAGACGCGGAGGTCTACCACAAAAGCGAAACCTGCATTGAAGATCAGCCAACCCAAACCCGCCAGGAAACCGCCGACGATTGGATAGGGGATATAACGCACCACGTCCCCGGCGCGCGTTATGCCCAGCAGCAAAATGAAGCCCCCGGTCAGGACCGACGACAGCACGATTATCCAGTACACCATCGGAAACAGCGCCTCGGGCGACAGTTCTGCCGGCGCCGCCGCAACCGCGCTGCTGGCGATAAAACCTTGGATGACCGCTGTCGGGCTCTGCGGGATGACAATTGTCGCATGGTCAGAACTCGCCAACGAAGTGACCACAAGCATGACGATTTGGCTGACCATGGTGATGCCCAAGCCGGCGGCGAAGTAGTCCGCCATTTTGCCGTGGAAAATCAACTTGGCGTATGACGGCACGGCGCTGGCAATCAGCAGCCAAATAATAGCGCTCGTGAATACGCTCCTCAATAGCGACGAAGGCCGCAGCGCGATTCTGAGAGCCTCGCGGAAGCCTAAATCGGGGGAAGCAAAGGGCGAAACGTCTTGCATGGCGCTTCCTCGACTCCTGCCGGAGCGGCGATGCAACGGCGATAAAATTATCTTACCACAGGTCCAATTTCAGCCGCCCTGTCGCCCGCGGCGCTAGTGATATAATCTATCCTAATGGACTACCTACACTATCCGAATTGACGATATGACTGAGATTCCAACTTTCGAACGCATTGATCAGGGACTGATTGAGCGCCTGCGCGAAATCGGCACAGCCAACATCGCCGGGACGCTGGCGAAAAAAGGCATCCGCAATCCGCACATGGCAGGCTTGACGCCTTTTAATCCGGGAAAGTCAGTCGCCGGCCAGGCGGTCACGCTGCAATTCATGCCCAAGCGCGAAGACCTGCACTGGGGCGATGAATACGCTGCCTCGCCCGAGCGCGAGCTGCATCGCAAAGCCATCATCGCTTGCGAGCCCGGCGATATCGTGGTGGTCGACGCGCGCGGCAGCCTGTCCAGCGGCGTCTTCGGCGAGATGATGCTGACGTCTTTTAAGGCGCGCGGCGGCCAGGGCGTGGTTATCGACGGCTGCATCCGCGACTTTCCCGAAGTGCAGCAGATCGACCTCGGCTTGTGGCTGCGCGGCGTGACGCCCAATTTCCACACGCAGACGGATATCTTCCCGCACGCGGTCAACGCGCCAATCGCCTGCGCCGGCGTCTTCGTGGCGCCCGGCGATGTGATCGTGGCCGATGACGATGGCGCGGTCCTTGTGCCCATCGCGCTGGCTGCTGAAATCGCCCAGCTTGCGACCGAGAAAGCCGCCTGGGAAGTCTTCTCGCGCATGAAACTGGAGGAAGGCGAGCCGCTGGAGAAATACTATCCCCTGAACGCCGAGGCGCAGGAGGAATACGAGGCCTGGCTGCGCGAGGGGTCTACCCCCACCCCCGGGGTCCCATGAAGCGGGAGGGGGCTTACGTCTTCGCATATTCTGTTTCTCCCCTTCCCTCATTTTGGGGATGCTCGCCATAGAGATGGCGGGAAGGGGCCGGGGGTTGGGGGGTAATGCATGTCCGAAGCGGCGTTGGCGCTGAGCCTGTTCTTTCATATCGGGGCGACTGTCATCTGGATCGGCGGCATCCTGCTGGTGACCTTCCTGGTCGTTCCCGAGTTGAATCGCGCCCTGGCGGACCAGCCTGCCCTGTATCAATTGCTGCGCCGCCTGCGCAAGCGCTTCACGCCCCTGGGCAATCTATCGCTGGCCGCGCTCATCGTCACCGGTCTGCTGCAAATGTCGACCGACCCCAATTACGAGGGCTTGCTCAGCTTCAGCAATCGCTGGAGCCAGGTGCTGCTGCTCAAGCACTTGCTGCTCATCGTCATGGCGGCGGCCGGCCTGTTGCTTCAAATTGCCGTGGCGCCGGCGCTGGAGCGGACCAGCTTGCTGCTGGAGCGGGGACGGGGCGATGCAGATGAGTGGGAGCGGCTGCGGGGACGAGAAAGACGGCTTACCCTCTTGATCGCGCTTCTCGCTGTTTCAATTCTGGCGGCCAGCGCCTGGCTGACAGCCATCTAAAATTGGCCAACGATGCGAAATCGTAGGGGCGACCTATCAGGTCGCCCGCCACAGGGCAATCGCCTCCAAATGATGACGCATGGGATAATAAACCGTCAAACTGAAATTCAACCGCCGAGCGCACAGAAGTAACTCCAAGAAAGTAGTGCGACAAAAAACGGGACGTTGTAGGGGCGATTGACGGTCAGTGTCTACGCGACCCTGTGAATCGCCCGTTGCTGTCAGCGGGGATTTTCGTGCGACACGCCTACAATTCGACCTTGTGCGGATATTTTCACGGCTAACTAAGTTCTACTGAGAAACATTGAGGGCACAGAGATAGTGACATCGTATCGACCTCTTCCCTATTTCTGCCGCCATGATAAGGTGGGCGCCGTCGCTGCTGCCTAACTATCTAATCGGCTTTTCTCGGTGTTCTCTATTCTCAGTAGAACCAGGTAAGTGATGCAAATTTCGCTAACGCAACGATATGTAGGGGCGACATACCATGTCGCCCGAAATCACAAATCGCAGCGGCAGCGGGCGACCAGATTGGTCGCCCCTACAAGGCTCAATTTTTCGCATGACTTACTCGCATTTACTTCTCGGTGTACTCGGTGCCAACAGCAATTTGAAGCGATTGCCCTGTCGTACGCCCCGTGCCGGGTGCTATCGCAGCCGTAATCTGTTATAAAGGAAGGTGAGGCCAAGTAGAGATTAGGTCGATTATGCTCAAAATCAAAGCGCCACCTGCAGCCATCACCGAGCCGCGCGATATCAAGACTTTCACGCTGGAAGACCGCTATACCGCCGAAGACGGCCGCGTCATCATGAGCGGCATTCAAGCGCTGGCGCGCCTGCCGCTGGACCAGCACCGAGCGGATCTAGCGCGCGGACTGCACACCGCCGGCTTGATCACTGGCTACCGCGGCTCGCCCATCGGCGTGCTGGACTTCGTGCTGGAAGGCATCCCGCATTTGCTGGAGGAGCATCATATCCGCTTCATCCCGGCCGTGAACGAAGACCTGGCCGCTACTGCCATCATGGGCAGCCAAACGGTCAATCTGCTGCCCGACCCGAAGTTCGACGGCGTCTGCGGCATCTGGTACGGCAAAGGGCCCGGCGTCGATCGCAGCGGCGATGCCTTCAAACATGCCAACCTGGCCGGCGTGGGGCAATTCGGCGGCGTGCTGGCCCTGGCCGGCGATGACCCCTCATGCAAGTCCTCGACCATCCCGTCGCACTCCGAAGTCGCGCTCTATGATGCGCTGATGCCCATCCTGTATCCGGGCAGCGCGCAGGAAATCCTCGATATGGGCTTGCTCGGTTTCGCCTTGTCGCGCTTTAGCGGACTTTGGGTCGGCTTCAAAATCGTCACCGATGTCGCCGATGAATACAGCAGCGTCGAAGTCGGCGCGGGGCGGGTCAAGATCAGCGAGCCGGATTTCCAGCTGAACGGGCAGCCCTGGCGCCCAAAACAGAATACCGCACTGCTCTCGCCTTACAGCTTGCAGCAGGAGAAAGAAATCCACGACGAGCGGCTTGACGCGGCCCTGGCTTTCGCGCGCGCCAATCGCATCAACGAAATTGCCGTGCCGACGGAAGATGCCTGGCTGGGTATTATCGCCGCCGGCAAGACCTGGTACGACTTGCGCGGGGCGCTCAACGACATCGGCCTGGACGACGAAGCGCTGCAACGCGCCGGCATCCGCCTGCTCAAGCTGGGCATGATCTTCCCGCTTGAGCGCGAAATCTTAAGCGAATTCGCCGCCGGCCTGGACGAAATCCTCGTCATCGAAGAGAAGCGCGCTTTCATCGAAACCTTCTGCAAAGAAGCGCTCTACGGCAGCGCGCATACTCCGCTAATCGTCGGCAAGAAAGACGAGGCGGGCGCCAAGCTGGTCAAGGCCGACAACGAACTGGATGCCGACGAGATCACGCTGGTGCTGGCGCGGCGGCTGAGCGGGCGGGTAGACGCGCCCCTGCTGGAGCGCCGCCTGCGCGCGATCAAACGCCAGCCCGACCTGGGCGTGATTCCCATCGCCGCGCGCTCGCCCTACTTCTGCTCCGGCTGCCCCCATAATCGCTCGACCAAGGTGCCCGACGGTTCGATGGCCGGGGCGGGCATCGGCTGTCACACCCTGGCGATTATGATGGACCGCAATACCGCCGGCGTCACGCAGATGGGCGGGGAGGGCGCCAATTGGGTCGGCGCGGAAACATTCACCAATATCGACCACATTTTCCAGAATATCGGTGACGGCACCTTCGCCCATAGCGGCTCGCTCTCCGTGCGTCAGGCGGTCGCCGCTGGCACGAAAGTAACCTACAAGATCCTCTACAATTCGGCCGTGGCCATGACCGGCGGACAAGCGGCCGACGGTTTGATGCCCGTGCCGGAGATGACCCACCTGCTCTACGCCGAAGGGGTGAAGAAGACCATCGTCATCTCGGACGATCCGGCCAAGTTCGCGCCGGACGCGCATTGGGCGCCGGGCGCCGAAGTCTGGGAGCGCGACCAAATGGAAGAAGCGCAGCTAATCCTGCGCGATACGCCCGGCGTGACTGCCTTGATCTACGACCAGGAATGCGCGGCCAACTTGCGGCGCAAGCGGCGGCGCGGCTTGGCGGCCGACCCTACCCTGCGCATCGTCATCAACGAGGCGGTCTGCGAAGGCTGTGGCGATTGCGGTTCAGTATCCAATTGTCTCAGTGTGCAGCCGGTCGAGACCGAGTTCGGCCGCAAAACCCAGATTCATCAATCGTCTTGCAACAAGGACTACAGCTGCCTCGAGGGCAATTGCCCGGCATTCATGAGCGTCATTCCTTCCGAGCTGCCGCAGCAGCAAGCCAAGCCGAGCTATCGCGTCGAGCGGGCGATTGCGGCGCCGCGGCAACGGGTAAACGGCACGGCGAACGTCCTGATGATGGGCATCGGCGGTACGGGAGTAGTCACGGCCAATCAAGTGCTGGGCACAGCCGCGGCGCTGGATGGCTATCACGTCCGCTCGCTGGACCAAACCGGGCTCAGCCAGAAAGGCGGGCCGGTCGTCTCCAATCTCAAGATCACGGCGGAGTCCATCGACATCGCGCCCAAGATCGGCGCCAGCGCGACCGACGCCTTCCTGGTCTTTGACGTGCTGACGGCCACCGCGAGCAAGAATCTGGCGCGCGCCAATCCACAGCGCAGCGTCGCCATCGTCAGCACCAGCAAAGTGCCGACCGGCGCTATGGTGCGCGATACCACCGTTGAGTATCCCCAAGCCGATCATCTGCTGGAGATCATCAACCGGGCGACGCGCGCCGGCGACAACGTCTTCTTCGACGCGCTGGGACTGGCGGAGACGCTCTTTGGCGACCACATGATGGCGAATTTCATCGTCATCGGCGCCGCCTACCAAGCCGGTACCCTGCCCATGTCCGCCGACGCCATTGAGCGCGCCATCGAACTAAACGGCGTCAAGGTCGAAGACAATCAGCACGCCTTTCGCGCGGGCAGATTGGCCGTGGCCGACCGCGACTGGCTGGCGGGGCTGGATGTCAAGCGCGTCGGCGAGGTAGAGCCGCAGGCCGAGCGCTCGGCGGCAGCGCAAGCCTTGATTGACTCGCTGCCGGCCGAGGGCGAATTGAAGCGGCTGATCGAAGTTCGCGTGCCGGAATTGATCGCCTATCAAAACGAAGCTTATGCGCGCCGATACGTCGACGATGTCCAACGCGTAAACGCCGCGGAGCAGGCCGCTTGCCCCGGCCAGACCGACTTGAGCCAAGCCGTCGCTCGCTACCTCTTCAAGCTGATGGCGTACAAAGACGAGTACGAAGTCGCGCGGCTGAGCCTGAAGCCGGAAGCGCGCGAGGCGCTCAGCGCGCAATTTGGGGCGCGGGCGCGGGTCCAGTATCACTTGCAGCCGCCCCTGCTCAAAGCGCTGGGCTTGAAACGCAAGCTACAGGTCGGCCGCTGGTTTGATGTCGTCTATCGCGCTCTGCGGCAAATGCGATTCTTGCGCGGGACGGCCTTCGACCCCTTCGGCTACGATCGCGTTCGGCGCGTCGAGCGCGACCTCATCGCGCAGTACCGCCGGCTGATCTTCAGCGCGATTGAGGACCTGAGCGCGGACAACTACGAGCGGGCTGTAGAACTGGCGCAGCTGCCGGATATGATCCGCGGCTACGACGAGATCAAGCTGGGTAATGTAGAGCGGTTTTGGGAGAGAGTGCAGGCGCTGGGCTTTGACGCGCCGGGCGATTAGAGCTTTACTCTTTTGCTGGCTTGGAATTACTCGGCACGTAAGGCACGTCCAGATGCTCAATGATTGCTTGCAGCATCTCGCGGAGTTCCTGTATGGCCCGGCGGTTTTCTTCATCGACTTGACGGTCACTGACGAAGTTTAATGTACTTCGCAGAGGACGTCCCTCCAGTTCAACGCGGCCGACCGGGATGTCTTTACTTGGCATGAAATGACCTCAGGACAACGCTGACAATATGTCTATGCTATCACAGGCCGTTACAATCGACCGATGCGCGAGATCAAAGATTGGCATGCGCCTGCATTTTCTGCTTCCCCGGGTCATCAAGCTCGCGATAAAACTTCCGCAAGGCGGATAGCACTGCCTGGCGTATGATCAAGTACAGCACTGCCAGCGGAATGAGCAAGAAAATCAGGTATATGACGACGAGTAAGAGTTCTGGGCCTCCCAAACTGGCCACAATTCACCTCCGCAAGCTAACTTCAGTTTCGAGATAGTAACATAACTTGTGATTCTATGCAGTCAATCGCTCTGGCGATACTAATAGTGCATTCGCTCCAGCCCGCTCCATCTGTACCCCACCATCCTTTCACGTTACCATTGCGCTAATACCCATTACTGCATAAGCGAGGACAACTCAAAATGAGCGAGAAAATCGGATTCATCGGGCTGGGCATCATGGGCCGCGGCATGGTCGACAATCTCATGAAAGCCGGCTTTGACCTGACTGTCTGGAACCGCACCGCGGCGCGCATGGCGCCCTTCGTCGCCAGGGGCGCAACGGCCGCCGATTCACCCCGCGCCGTCGCCGAGAGCAGCGACATCATCATCATCTGCGTCAGCGACACGCCCGATGTCGAAGCCGTCATCCTGGGCGATGAGGGCGTCATCCACGGCGCCTCGGCGGGCGACCTGGTCATCGACATGAGCACGATCAATCCGGTCAACACGGTCGAGATGGCGGCGCAGCTCAAGGCCAAGGGCGTGGCCATGCTGGACGCGCCTATCAGCGGCGGCAGCGAGGGCGCGGCCAATGGCACGCTCAGCATCATGATCGGCGGGGGCGAGGCCGACGTGCAGCGCGCGACGCCCTGCTTTGAAGCGATGGGCAGCACCATCACGCATGTCGGCGAGAGTGGCGCCGGCCAGACGGTCAAACTGTCGAATCAGATTCTTTGCGTCGTGAATATGCTGGCGGCCAGCGAAGCGCTGTTGTTCGCGCAGGCAGGCGGCGTCGACCTGGACAAGATGCTGCAAGCGGTGACCGGCGGCGCGGCCGGCAGTTGGATGTTGGCCAACCGCGGGCCGCAGGTCATCAACGATTACTGGGAGCCGGGTTTCTCCATCGATTTGCAGCAGAAGGATCTGCGCCTGGTGCTGGGCGCGGCTGATGAAATGGGCATCCCTGTGATCGCCACCGCGCTCTGCTTCAATCTCTATCGCACGCTGCAAGCGCAGGGCATGGGCGGCGAGGGCAACCACGGCATTATCAAAGCGCTGGAAGCAATGGCGGGCATCAAGGCGCGGATGTAGTGGGACAGGCTGGGAACGAATAGAATGGACGATGCTTCTGTCACCTCAAGGGTTGGAGGCGCCTCAGTATGCTGGTGAAACCTTATTCGCCCGATAGACTATGGAACGCGGACGAGTATCTTGCCTGGGAGAGTGAGCAGCCCTACAAGAATGAACTGATAGACAATCGCGTCTGGATCATGTGCGGCGCGAACGCTCAACACAGTCAAATCAGCGTCAACTTGATGTTAGCCTTGCATCGCCTGGTTGAAGAACAAGGCTATGAGTTGCTCGGCAGCCGGATGTGCCTTGAAGTTGACCGCAATTCAACCTTCGTCTATCCGGATATGACCATCGTTCGCGGCGAGCCGAATATGAGTTGCCGCTTCAATCAGCATACATTCGACAACCCGACCCACATTATCGAAATCTACTCGCCATCGACGGAGTCGATCGACCGCAATCGCAAGCGTGAGCTGTACCTGCAAATCCCGTCTGTAACCGCTTACTACCTCGTCGCGCAAGACAAACCGCTAATTGAAAGTCACACGCGATCTGGCGACGAGTGGCTCCGTAGCGAGTATGCCGGGCTTGATGCCAGTCTGAGCATCCCGGCGCTCGACTGCGAGATTCCGCTCAGCGAAATCTATCGTCGCGTAAGCTTCGCGCAGGCCTAGGCGACTACGGCAAATCCTTGCGCGGATGTGTTACTCTATTGAGGAATAGACAAAGGCTTTGGAGCGAATGATGGCGACGGAAACTGCGGAACGCCTGATGAGCGCGGAAGAGTTCCTGCTCTGGGAAAGCGAGCAGCCGTACAAATTCGAGTTGATAGACAACAGGGTTTACGAAATGACAGGTGTCAACCCATCGCACAACCTCATCAACTTCGATCTAGGAATTGCGCTGATGGGACGACTTGAAACCAAGGGATGCACAATATTTGGCATGGAAATCCAGGTGCAGGTTGACTCGGCTTCAACCTATACCTATCCCGATGTGGTTGTCGTCTGCGGCGAAATGCGCTTTCGATACGACCTGTCTCCACCAAGGCTGGAGAATCCGACACTTCTGTTCGAAATTCTCTCGCCCTCAACTGAGTCCATTGACCGAAATCAGAAGTACGAACAATACCTGCAAATCCCGTCGCTCAACGGATACTTTCTTGTCGCGCAAGACAAGCCGCTGATTCAAGCTCACCAACGCGCCGGCGACGAGTGGCTATACGAATCGTTCGCCGGGCTTGAAGCCGATCTGGTCATCCCGGCGCTCGACTGTGAGATTCCGCTCAGCGAAATCTATCGTCGCGTAAGCTTCGCGCAAGCCTAGGCGATAACGGCAAATCCTTGCGCGGATGTGTTACTCTATTGAGGAATAGACAAAGGCTTTGGAGCGAATGATGGCGACGGAAACTGCGGAACGCCTGATGAGCGCGGAAGAGTTCCTGCTCTGGGAAAGCGAGCAGCCCTATAAAAATGAGCTCATAGACAACAGGATATACCCCATGGCTGGTGGTAGTCGTACGCACGAAATTGTAATTGCCGCGCTTGTCAGTTGGTTTTACTTTGCGCTCATGGACCGAGTTGGCGACGTGTATGCCGGGATGCAGGTAATGGTCGACGTCCTCGCCACATATACCTACCCCGATGTCACGGTTGTATGCGCTGAACCCGTATTCCATGGCGGCGCCAAGGCAGGTCCCTTGGAGAATCCCACGCTGCTTTTTGAAGTCTCGTCGCCTTCCACGGAAAAGATCGACCGCAGTCGCAAGCTTGAGCAGTACTTGGAAATCCCTTCTCTCATGGGATATTTCCTGGTTTCACAGGACAAGCCTCTGATCGAAGCCTACACGCGCTCGGGCGACGATTGGACTTACAAGACATACTCCGGGCTGGCATCCAGCCTGCGCATCGCCTCCCTCGACGACGTAATTCCGCTCGATTTCATCTACAGCAAAGTGCAGTTTGAGCCGGATGAAATAGCCTAAGGCGAGATCGCGCAGGCGAACTGAGCCGCCTTTCTCCACGGCTGTACGAAATCACATCCACTACATCAGCAGATTTCAATTGTAAATCGATTGCCAGCGGGGCATAATTCGTGCCTACTGAAATCGACTGTCTGCGAGAGGAATACGATGAGCGCATTGCGTGTGACCATTTGGCACGAATACAGACACGAAAAACGCGACGAGCAGGTGGCGTCCGTTTATCCTGAGGGCATCCACGGCGCGCTGGCGCAAGGGTTGGCGCCCTACGGCTTCGACATCAAGACCGCCACCCTGGACGAGCCGGAGCACGGGCTGACGCAAGAAGTCCTGGACAACACCGATGTGCTCGCCTGGTGGGGCCACATGGCGCATCACGAAGTCAGCGACGAGATCGTCGACCGCGTGCAGGAGCGCGTGCTGAACGGCATGGGGCTGATCGTGCTGCATTCGGGGCATTTGTCGAAGATTTTCCGCCGCCTGATGGGCACCGGCTGCATGTTGAAATGGCGCGAAGCCGATGAGAAAGAGCGCATCTGGGTGGTCGATCCCTCGCACCCGATCTGCGATGGCCTGCCCGAATATATCGAATTGGAAGAAGCCGAAATGTATGGCGAGCACTTTGACATCCCGCCGCCGGACACCTTGGTCTTCATCAGCTGGTTCGAAGGCGGCGAAGTCTTCCGCAGCGGCTGCTGCTATCAGCGCGGGCAGGGCAAGATCTTCTACTTCCGTCCTGGGCACGAGACCTACCCCATTTATCACATGCCTATCATTCACCAGGTGATCGCCAATGGCATCAATTGGGCAAAGCCGGTCTCCAATCCGCCTATGGTGCGCGGCAATATCCCGGAGTTCATGTCGTAGGGGCAGCTCCGCAAGTTTCCCGCTGACGATGAATCTGTAGGGCTTGTCCGGTACTGTCACGCTGCCGCCGCTCGCTCGGCTTAGGCGAAGTTTCGACATCTTTGCCACCGAGTACACCGAGTTAGATTGAGGACACAGAGGAAAGGCATCATGCTTAGTCCAAAGACAGCATCGGTGAACGTGCGGACCATCCTTGACTTGACCTGCCTCCACGTCTCCCGGAATCTCTCTCTGTGCCCTCACATTTACTCTGTGCCCTCGGTGGTAAATTGTCGTGAATCCGTAAAAGCGCGGCGACCGCTCCGCCAAAACGTACCGTCATCGGTTTTTGAGTAGCGGACAAGCCTTGTACCCGTGCCAATGTAAAAGGGATGTCCAATGCAAACGCTAAAAGTTGGCATCATCGGAACCGGCAATATCGCGCCGGCTTATATCCGCGGCTGCGCGCCGTTTGACGTGATTGAGCTCACTGCCTGCGCGGATATCCTGACCGACCGCGCCGGGGCCTTCGCCGCCGAGCACGGCCTCGCCGCCTATAGCGTGGACGACCTGTTGGCCCGCGACGATATCGACATCGTCATCAACTTAACCATCCCGCTCGCTCATGCCGAGGTCTCGCTGCAGATCATCGAAGCCGGCAAGCATGTATATTGCGAAAAGCCCTTGGCCGTCGACCGCGACGACGGCGCGCGAGTCGTCAGCGCGGCCCAGGCGGCCGGACTGCGGGTCGGCTGCGCTCCCGATACCTTCCTGGGTGGCGGCGGCCAGACCGCGCGCAAAGTCATTGACGATGGCCTGATCGGCAAACCGGCGGCGGCCACGGCTTTCTGGCTGAGCCGCGGCCACGAGCGCTGGCACCCCAACGCCGGATTCTACTATCTCAAGGGCGGCGGACCCCACTTCGATATGGGCCCTTACTATTTGACCGCCCTCGTCAATCTGATGGGACCAGTGGCGCGAGTGTCCAGCGCGGCGCGGCGGACATTCCCAGAGCGAATCGCCACCAGTGAAGCGCTTATGGGGCAAGTCTTGCCGGTCGAGGTCAACACCCATGTCGCCGGCACGCTCGAATTTGAGAGCGGCGCCATCACCACAGTCATCCTGAGTTTCGATGTCTGGGGCAATCACTTGCCCGAGATCGAGATTCACGGTGAAAAGGGTTCGCTCAGCGTGCCGGATCCCAATCGCTTCGACGGCGACGTGCGGCTGCTCAAGGGCGGCGCCAGCGACTGGATCGACATTCCGTTGACGCATTCCACCAATATCGGGCGCGGGGCCGGCGTAGCTGATATGGCTTACGCGATTCAGTCGGGCCGCCCGCATCGCGCCAGCGGCGACCTGGCTTTCCATGTGCTGGATATCATGAGCGCGCTGGATGAATCGGCGGAACAAGGGCGGCATATCGAAATCAAAAGCACGCTTGATCAGCCTGCAGCGCTGCCTGCCGGCTTGGCTGACGGCGTGTTGGATACTTAGACGAATAGTCAATTAGAGATTTCGTAGGGGCGAGCCGGTGGCAAGTCACGACCTGGCTCATACAAGACAACGAACTCGAAATAGTGAGAAACTGTAGGGGCGACCAACCTGGTCGCCCACCGTGGAGATAGTATGCGTTTTCGGGCGACATGGTATGTCGCCCCTACAGATTTCGACATGATTGATAATGGAAATTATCATGTTCATCAAGTAGGAGTGCCAATGCAGACACTACATGTTGGAATCATCGGCGTCGGCAATATCGCGCCGGCTTATATCCGCGGCTGCGCGCCATTTGACGTGATCAAGATCGTCGCCTGCGCCGATATCCTGGCTGACCGCGCCCAGGCCTTCGCTGCCGAGCACGGCATCGCCGCTTATAGCGTGGACGACCTGCTGGCGCGCGCTGATATCGACATTGTGGTCAATCTGACCATCCCGGCGGCGCACGCCGAGATCTCGCTCAAAATCATCGAAGCGGGCAAACATGCCTATAGCGAAAAGCCGCTGGCGATCAACCGCGCGGATGGCGAAAGCGTCATTCGAGCCGCGGCGGCAGCGGGCTTGCGTCTGGGCTGCGCGCCGGATACCTTCCTCGGCGGCGGCTTGCAGACGGCGCGAAAAGCCATCGACGACGGCGTCATCGGCAAGCCGGTGGCCGCGACCGCTTTCTTCATGGCGCACGGCCCGGAAAGCTGGCATCCCAACCCGGGCATCTTCTACCTGGAGGGCGCCGGACCGCTATTCGACATGGGGCCCTATTATTTGACCGCGCTGGTGACTCTGATGGGGCCGGTGGCGCGTGTCGCCGCCTCGGCGCGCAGGACCTTCCCGGAACGCATCGCCACCAGCGAGGCGCTGATGGGCCAAGTCCTTCCGGTCGAGGTCAATACGCATATCGCCGGCACGCTGGAATTCGAAAGCGGCGCCATCGCCAGCGTCATCACCAGCTTTGACGTCTGGGGGCATCACTTGCCCTGGATCGAAGTTCACGGCGAGGACGGCTCGCTCAGCGTTCCCGACCCCAATAACTTTGACGGCGTCGTGCGCGTGGTCCATGGCGGGTCGCGCGATTGGGCGGATGTCGCCAAGGCGCATTCCAGCTCGATCGGTCGCGGGGCAGGCGTGGCCGATATGGCTTACGCCATCCAGTCCGGGCGGCCGCATCGCGCCAGCGGCGACCTGGCCTTCCATGTGCTGGATATCATGCTGTCGCTGGAAGAAGCGGCGGCGCTGGGCCAGCATGTCACCATCAAGAGCAGGCTCGATCAGCCGGCGGCGCTGCCAGCCGGGCTGCCCGACGGCGAGCTGGACGCGTAGGCTTTCCCTCGCGAAGGCAATCAGAATCTGTAAGGCTTGTCCGGTACTGTGACTCAGCCCCCGCTCGCTCGGCTTAGGCGAAGTTTCGACATCGTTGCCACCGAGTACACCGAGTTAGATAGAGGACACAGAGGCAAAGCATCATGCTTAGCCCAAAGACAGAATTGGCGAAGGCGCCGACTATCCTTGACTCGGCCTATCTCCATATTTCCCGGTATCCTCTCATATTTTCTCTGTGTCCTCGGTGGTAAAAGTGTCATGAACCCGTAAAAGCGCGGCGCCCGCCCCGCCCAACCGTATCGACATCGGATTTTGAGAAGGGGACAAGCATTGCAGGGGCGTTTGACGGTCGGTGTCTACGCGACGCGCGAAACGTCCGCTGCTATTGCGGCAATTCGTAAGCGCCGAAAGTCGCAGTCGCAGTCCGGCGCCAGGTTGACGTTGCGCAGGTAGCGTTGCCCATGGCCACTCTGTGCTCTCCGCGCCCAATGTGGTTAAAATCCCTGTACCGTGCGTAGAAACGCAAAGGCTCAACATATGGCGGACTACATAATCGTCGGCGGCGGGATTTATGGCTGCGCAGTCGCCTGGGAGCTGGCGAAACGGGGCGCGGATGTGCAGCTGCTGGAGGCGAAGACCATCGCCAGCGGCGCATCCGGCGGCTTGGGCGAACGCGGTGCGCGCGCCAACGGACGCGATCTGCGCGAACTGCCTCTGATGCGGCCGGCCTATGATATCTGGCCTACCCTGCATGAGCAGATCGGCGGCTTCACCGGCTATCGGCGCTTGGGTCATCTACACCTGATTGAGCGCGAGGAAGACCTGGCGCGGGCGCCGGCGCAAGTCTGGCTGCAGAATCAGCAGGGCGTCGAATCGCGTCTGCTGGACGCGGCCCAAACCCGCGGACTGGAGCCACGACTGAGCGAAGACGTCATCGCGGCGATTTATTGCCCCAAAGACGGCGTGGCTGACCACAGCGCCACCACGCGCTCAATGGCGAAGGCCGCGCGGACGCAAGGCGCAGTCATACAGGAGAATGCGCGTGTCACAGGCATGGCGCGGCGAGGGGAGCGCGTCGTCAGCCTCAGCGCGGAAATCGACGGCGAAACGGCCGATGTGCCGGTCGGCGAACGGGTCATCTTACTGTCCAACGCGCATGTCGGCGCCTTTGTCGCTGAGAATCTGGGTGTAAAGCTGCCGATATGGCGCATGCTGCCGCAGGTGATGGCGCTGCGTGCGGACATCCCGCCGCCGATGAGGCGCCTCATCGGGCACGCGCATCGCACGCTGGCGATCAAGCCGCTGCCGGACGGGCGGGTCATGGTTTCCGGCGGATGGCGCGGCCGCTGGGACGAGACGACCGGACGCGGCGAGCCGGTCGCCGAACAAGTCGAGGGCAATCGGCTCGAGGCGGTGGCGGTCTACCCGGCGCTGGCGGACCTGGCGGTTGACGAGGTCTATACCGACCGCGCCGAGATGGTGAGTGTGGACGGGATTCCCATCATCGACGCGCTGCCCGGCGCGGACAATATGCTGGTGGGCGTGGGCTGGTCGGGGCATGGCTGGGCGATCGCGCCGGCGGTGGCGCGGCTGCTGGCCGAGTGGGCGCTCAGCGGCGAGCGGCCTGGTCTGCTGGCGCCCTTCTGCTACTCTCGCTTTTAACAACACATGCAAGTGTGAATCTAAATCTTGGACGCGGTTACAGGATAGTGTACGCATGGATGAATTTCTAAGACAGCCGCTGCATCAACAACTTGCCTTTACGAGGAAAAAATACGGCACGAAAGAGTGTCTTCACCCTATAGCACCTTCCGATTGTAGAGGCGGAATCGTAAAAGCTCATACGATTCAGAGACGAGGGGCGTTGTCCGAAATTGCGAGCGATGGTCATGTCCTAACTATGGAAATCGATCCTGACCTAAAAGATGGCATTCCGATAAAAGTTCAAAGGCGAGGCATTCGGAAAGCATCTACGTTTACAGGTTTTTGCCGCAAGCACGACAAAGAATTATTTGCCCCAATTGAAGACAATCATCTGCAATTGACAAGACGCCACATGTTTTTGCTAGCTTATCGCGCCTTGAGTAGAGAGAGGTTTGCAAAGTTACGACAAGCCGAAATCTATGCACGCAGCTTCGCGGCAAATCCGATGGCAGAAGCATTTAGCGCATGGATGCGAACAGGCGCGGAGTTTGCCTTACAGGACCAAGTGGTCTTTGACAATATGGGCAAAGCACTCTTGAATAAGAGATTTAGAGGCACAAACTATTTTGTAGTGGAATTTGACAGAGTTCCAGACCTTCTGTGTAGTGGAGGACCCAATGTTACTTTTGACTTTCACGGGAATATGATTCAGAACATGGACAAGGACCCGTATAGACAGAAGCCATACGAAATTATCACGGTGTCGCTCCTGCCGTTCGGTGCGGACCGCGGAATTGCGGCGTTTGCTTGGTACGGAAAGAGCAATGTAAACCGCAACTTCATCAAGTCTCTGCACCAGTTATCCAAGCGAAAAATGCCCGATGCCATTGTGAGTTTCATATTTGTCAATCTTGAAAACATCTACTTTTCCCAAGACTGGTGGAATTCCTTGCCTTCCAGTACACAGGATGAGCTTTTGGACAAGTTTTCAGATATATCGGGGCACGTGGCACCGTTTTACGAACTGAGCCATGAAGGCAGCCGCTATGTTGACTGGAAAGTTACCAACATCAAAACCAACCTACAGCTGTAGATGCATCAAAACTTCGGCTGCCAGACGGGGCCGGCCGGGTCTTTGCCGCGCAGAAAATCGAAGTCGCAGCCCTGCGGCGCCTGGTTGACGCTGCGCAGGTAGAGTTGCCCGTAACCGCGCGAGTAGGCCGGCGGGGGCGGCGACCACTCGGCCCGGCGCTGCGCCAGCTCGGCCTCGGAGACGTGCAGCAGCAAACGGCGCTCGGCCACATTCAGCTCAATTTCATCGCCATCACGCACCAAGGCCAGCGGCCCGCCCAGCGCAGCTTCGGGCGCGACATGCAGGACGATGGCGCCGTATGACGTGCCGCTCATGCGGGCGTCTGAGATGCGCAGCATATCGCGTACCCCCGCTTCCAGCAGCTTCTGCGGGATGGGCAGGTTGCCGATTTCGGGCATGCCCGGGCCGCCGATGGGCCCGGCGTTCTGCAGCACCAGCACGTGATCGGGCGTGACATCCAGCGCGGGATCGTGAATGCGCGCCGCCACATCAGCGGCATCATTGAAGACGAGGGCGGGACCGCGATGATTGCAGAGCGCGGGCGTGGCGGCGGCGTGTTTGATGACCGCGCCATCGGGCGCCAGGTTGCCGCGCAGGATGCTCAAGCCGCCCTCCGGCTGCAGCGGATCATCCAGCGAACGGATGATATCGCTATTGCTGACTACGGCGTCAGCGACATTCTCCGCCAGCGTCCGGCCGGTCACGGTGAGAGCGTCGCCGTGCAGCAGAGGCAGCAGCTCTTTCAGCACGGCCGGGATGCCGCCGGCATAAAAGAGGTCTTCCATCTGATAGTCGCCCGTCGGGCGCATATTGGCGATCAGCGGCGTGCGGCGGCTAATCTCGTCAAAGCGCGAGAGCGGCAGGTCGACGCCGGCGCGGCCGGCGATCGCGGGCAGGTGCACGATGGCGTTGGTGCTGCCGCCGACCGCGTTCAGCAGGGTGATGGCGTTGTCGAAGGCGTCGGCGGTCAGAATCTGCGAGGGGCGGATATCGGCCTCGACCAAGCGGACGATCTGCCGCCCGGCGGCCTGCGCCAATTGCAATCGGCGCGAATCTGACGCCGGTGTTGCGCCATTGCCGGGCAGCGCCATGCCCAGCGCCTCCATCAGCGAGTTCATTGTCGATGCCGTGCCCATGACCATGCAGTGGCCGGCGCTGCGCACCAAGTTCTTCTCGACGCCCTGGTAGGTCTCGGCGCTGATCGTGCCCGCCTGGTACTCGGCCGAGTAACGGCGGCAATCGGTGCAGGCGCCCAGGATCTCGCCCTGGAAGTGGCCGTTGAGCATGGGCCCGCCGCTGACCATAATAGTCGGCAGGTCGGCGCTGGCGGCCCCCATCAGCGCGGCGGGCGTGGTCTTGTCGCAATTGGTCAGCAGCACGACGCCGCTGAGCGGATTGCCGCGGATCATCTCCTCGGTGTCCATGGCGGCCAGGTTGCGGCAGAGCATGGAGGTCGGGCTGAGGTAGACCTCGCCCAGCGAGATGGTGGGGAATTCGAGCGGGAAGCCGCCGGCTTGCAGTACGCCGCGTTTGACCGCTTCGCTGACCGCGCGCAAATGGCTGTTGCAGTGGTTGAGCTCGCTGTAGGTGTTGCAGATGCCGATGAGCGGGCGGGACATGTCGTCGCTTTCGTAGCCCGAGGCGGTGGTGAAGGCGCGGCGGATGAGCCCGCTGACGCCCTCGGCGCTGAAGAAGTCCTGGCTGCGTTTGGCGGTTTGGGACATGGGGGATTGCCTTTTCTTTTTTCACCACAGAGTACACCGAGGACACACAGAGGGCACAGAGGCATTTTGACCGGCTGGCAAGGCCCCACTATACTGGACGTGGACACCAGGAGGCAGCATGGCGACAACCGACATACGCTTGAAGCGGCTCGAAAAGGAATACCAAATTGTTCGTCACGAACAGGACGACATCCTGGACAGGATCGACACTTACGAGGCTGCGATTTTGGGTTTGACGGAAGCGGTCAACCGGAATACCGAGCATAAAGATGTGCTTGATGATAAGTTGAATGCCATCATGGAGCATTTGCAGGCGCCATACAAACCGCAGGCGGAATTCGTGAAGGAGTGCGCGCTGGGCGCAAGATTCGCCACGAAGGCGCGAAAATCATAAAGATATGTTCTTCAAGAGACTCTCATAAACGCGCCTTTGCTCTTCGCGAAACTGCTCCATTATCGAGTCAGTTCTAAGTTGCTGAGCATCGATTACAGGCTTGTTGGCTCTAAGCAATTGTTCAATCGCAAGCTTTTCGGCACTGCGCAGTTCTTCAAGAATCGGGTTCTTTATCAAATCGTTCGCTGACGGTGTTAAGTCCTTCGCTACATCAGATATTGTTGGTATTGAATTCTGCATCACTTCAGATAAAGTGGGCTTCAGCACCGCGTCAATTGTGCACTGTTGTTCAAGAATTTGCTGCACACCACCGGTAAGCGCATTAACGCCTGCCAGTGAGTCGTGATAACGATTCATCCTATCGCTGTACAAACTGATTCTCGCCACTGAGTCGTGATAACGCTCCATCCTGTCATTGAGCGGGCTGATTCTCGCCACTGAGTCATGATAACGCTCCATCCTGTCATTGAACGCATTGAAACCTCTCAACGGGTCAAGCAAGCCTTCGTAACTCTCGCCGACTGTAAGTCCTGCCAGTGAGCTAAGCGAATGGCTGTAGCTATCGCTGAAAGCACTGATGCCTGCCAGCGAGGTTTGCAAACGCTCCATCCTGTCATTGAACGCATTGAAACCTCTCAACGGGTCAAGCAAGCCTTCGTAACTCTCGCCGACTGTAAGTCCTGCCAGTGAGCTAAGCGAATGGCTGTAGCTATCGCTGAAAGCACTGATGCCTGCCAGCGAGGTTTGCAAACGCTCCATCCTGTCATTGAACGCATTGAAACCTCTCAACGGGTCAAGCAAGCCTTCGTAACTCTCGCCGACTGTAAGTCCTGCCAGTGAGCTAAGCGAATGGCTGTAGCTATCGCTGAAAGCACTGATGCCTGCCAGCGAGGTTTGCAAACGCTCCATCCTATCGCCGAACGCATTCACGCCTGCCAGTGAGTCGTGATAACGATTCATCCTATCGCTATACGAACTGATTCTTGCCAGTGAGTCGTGATAACGCTCCATCCTGTCATTGAGCGGGCTGATTCCCGCCATTGAGTCATGCAATTGCTTCATGCTATCGCCGAACGCATTGAAACCTTTCAGCGGGTCAAGCAAGCCTTCGTAACTCGCGCCGACTGTAAGCCCTGCCAGTGAGCTAAGCGAATTACTGTAGCTATCTCTGAAAGCACTGATACCTGATAGCGAGCCTTGCAAACGCTCCATCCTATCGCTGAACGCATTAATTCCTGTTATTGCGCTAATGTGGCTCTCGTAACCGTCGAATATACTTCCGGTTGCAGTAAAGATAGGCATTCTTCCAGTTGCCACGATCTTATCAAAGACAGGCGAAAACGTTAGCGTATGACGGCGAAAATAGTCGTCCGCGGCGGCTACAGACCGCTGCCACCTCAAATATATATCGGCGAGCCGCATGAATTGCTCGGATGTGTACAGGTACAATTCAACGCCGGCCTCATCGTACAATTCCCTTGTAAGATCAGGGTGAGCACCCGAGGCATTGCCACTTTCAATAACAAACCAGTCGTTGGCTTTTATATCATCGGTGACGAATATCACAGGTCGGTCGCGGCCTTTTGCATGGCGCACTATTTGCAGCCAACCCGTCAAGTCGCCGTAACGATAAAGTTCACGTTTTCTTCGGTCTTTGAGTCCAGGCGGGATATTACGTTCAAGGCGCCATTGCCAAATCGAAGGAATATCTGCCATATTCGAATCAGGCAACGGATCTCCAACTTTACTCGCAAAAAGCTGTTCAATCCGATTCTCTATATCGCCATCGCGCAACCAAGTTGAGTGCTCGCTTCTAAATGTTGAAACCTCCTCAACCAACAATGTGTTCGCTTGGTCAAGCAACAAGGCTATTTGGGGATTGAGTACATAGCGGGTTCGGGTGCTGAAATGCTCAAGCTTGATGATATTTTTCTGGTGCAGATTCTGGAAATCATTCTTGTTAGTAAGATATTCTCGCTTGATCTCCTGACGGATTGTGGGCAGATTTCCTTGATATTCTTCCCAGAACTGGCGCGGTATCCAGATTCTATTACTCAGTCTCTCTAAAATATCCAGGAGTTCTCTGCTCTTGTCCGGAGCGAAGCGGAATAGATTGAGCAGTATGTTCGCATCAAGAACAATTATTGCGTTGAACCAAGCGTCAAACAGAGACATGAAAGTGCGCCCAGCGCGTACTATCTAAATCACAACCTTACAATCATACACGCTCAACGTAAGAACATCATAAGAGGAACCGGCGAACTTACCCCCCAAATTCCACAATTGAAACCTCATCCTCACTCAACCCATATAACTCATACACCAACGCGTCAATCTCCCGATCCACCGCCTCAATCCGCTGCTCGGGAGCGGTCGTCCTGTCTCAAGCTATTCGGTTTGCGGGAAAATAGCGGCCGTCAGCCTCACCCGCCCAGCGCGTCGAAGGCGGCTTGACGATTCTGCGCAGCCGCCAGCTGCTCAGCCTGCAGCGCCCGCGTCAGGGCGGCCATGTCGGCGGCGAGCGGCATCAGGTCGATGCGGTTGGCGGAGTTGATCTGCTCGACCCACTCGGGGCGCATCGTGCCGATACCGTGCAGCGCCCCGGCGATAGCCCCGCCCATGCCGGCGATGGAGTCGTTATCGCGGCCGTAGTTGGTCCCGCCCATGATTGTGCCTTCGAAGTCGCCGCCGGTGACGACCAGAAAGCCGAGGGCGATGGGCACTTCTTCGATGCTGTGCGAGCGGCTGGGCGTCCAGTCATTGCTGCCGTTGCCGCGCTGCGACTTGGCGTCATCCGGCGAGGTGTCATATTCGCGCATGACATCGCGCAGGGGGGCGATGGCTTCTCGCCAGTCGGTCAGCGTGCTGGCTTTGTCGGCGATGGCGGCGATGCAGTCGGCGGTGCCCTCTTTGGCGAAGGTCAGCGCGGCGTCGATGATCGACGCGACCGAGGCGTCTGGCTTGAAGGCTTCGGCGACGCAGGCGGCCATGACGGCAGCCGCTTCCAGCCCGAAGCTGTATTGGTGGGCGCTGAAGACATCGACCGCTTCGGCGTAGGCGCGCGCGGGATCGCAGGCGTTGACGATGCCGACCGGCGCGGCGTACATGGCGGCGCCGCAGTTGACCATATTGCCGACGCCGGCGTTGCGCGGGTCAGCATTGGCCAGCCAGCGATTGTAGAGCCACTTCTCGGGATAGAAGAGCCGTTCGACCAGTGGCATCTCGCGGCCGCGCTCGGGGATCCAGCGGTCTTCCAGCGCCATCTTGGGCACGATGCGGCGGAAGAATTCGTGCGCGTCCAGGTGGTCGCCGCGCTCGAGATAACACTCGCAGAGCAGCTGCACCATGTGGGTGTCGTCGGTGTAGCGTCCGTGGCCGCGTCCGCGCGTATCGGCATCGTCCCAGGCTTCGACCAGGTCGGTGATATAGCCGTAGCGCGCCCGAATCTCATCGGGCATGCGCCATTCAGCCGGCGCGCCCATGGCATCGCCGATAGCGCCGCCGTAGAGGCAGCCTTGTATTTTCTGTAAGAGAAGATCGGGTGAGTCCGTCATCAGTTGTTCCCTCATTTCCTGCTCTTGCGATTCAAAGCTATTCCAAGGTTAGTTTAGCAAAACCAACATATTATCCGCCATTAAGGGGCAGTCTCTTTATGAAGTCCCTCCCTCTTCATGGGGGAGGGATTTAGGGTGGGGGTCACATAAACCGGACCGAGTAGACCACCGCCAGGTTATGCATCAGGCAGCGCCAGTTGTCGCCGCGGTCATCGGAGACGTAGAAGTTGCCGGCGGTCGTGCCGAAAGCCAGCGTGTCACCGTGGTTATCCAGCGCGTGGCGGAAGATGAGATCGTAGCAATGCCGCTGGGGCAAGCCCTTGCGCAGATTCTGCCAGGTTGCGCCGCCGTCTTCCGTGCGACAGATGACCAGCGCGCGCTCGACCGGCACGCGATATTCGGCGCTGACAGCCGGCGCCACCCAGGCGACGCGTTCATCTTCATCATCGACCGCCAGCGCGAAGCCGAAGCCGGCCGGTCCGCCGCTCTTGTCGGAGATGTCCTGCCATTGCAAGCCACCGTTCTCGCTGCGGTACGTGCCGCAGTGGTTCTGCTGCCAGAGCACATCGGGATTGCTGGGGCTGGCGAGGATGATATGCGGGTCGTGGCCGTGCTCGTGGTGGGGATCGGGCAGGTAATCGGCGAAGAGTCCGCGATTGCGCGCCTGCCAGGATTCGCCGCCGTCCGCGCTGACATAGACTCCGCCCACGCTGATGCCGACGGTGATGTGGCGGCTGTCGCGCGGATCGACCTGGATAGCGACTGTGCCGGGATGATCGCGCCCGGCGCCGAACCAGTGCGTGTTGCTGTGGTGTTTCCAGAGCGTCTCGACCAGCTGAAAGGAGTCGCCGCCGTCATCACTGACGAATAAGCCGCCCGGGTCGGTGCCGACGTAGAGGCGGTTCGGTTCGTCAGCGCCGCCGGGCTCGATCAGCCAGATGTAATTGGTCTTGGCGGGCACGCTGAAATCAGGCGGGACGGTATCGCCTTCGGGGTACTTGGGCGCTTCGACCTCTTGCCAACTGGCGCCGCCATCGCGCGAGCGGTGCAGCTTGCCGCCCCAATGCCCGTGGTCGAGGCTGACCCAGATGGTATCCGTGCGCGGGTCGCGGAATGCGTAGACCACCGGGATGGCTTCGAAGTGCGCCGATTCGACCTGCCAGTCTGACGCGCCGTCCCGGCTCATGATCAGCAGGCCCTTGCGGGTGCCGACGAGGAGTTTATTGCTAGTCAATTCTACCTGTAGTGGTCCTAAATTATTGGACACAAAATCTCAGGAAATTTGAGAGAGTTGCGCTGTAGCCACTCAGCCTCAAATTCTGCCGGCGTTAGGTAGTCCAATGCGCTATGCGGACGGCGCTGGTTGTAGACTGCCTCGATGAAGAAACCCAGTTGCTCCCGCGCTTCAGCCATGTTTTGGTAGTCACTGAGATATACTTCCTCCTCCTTGATGGTGCGGATCAGCCGCTCAGCATAGCCGTTTTCGCTTGGCTTGCCGGTGGCTGCCATGCTGATCCGTGTTCCGCACTCACGCAGCAGCTTAACGTAGGCCTTAGCGGCGTACTGTGTGCCTTGGTCGGAGTGGTGGAACTCCGACGCCGGGTGATGCTCAAGCGCCTTTCGCAGTGCCGCCAGCGTCAGATTTTGCCCCGCTGTCCAGCTAACATGCCAGCCGCGAACCGACCGCGTGAACACATCCATGATGACTGCCAGATAGACGAATTCCGAGCGCACGCGCACGTAAGTGATATCGGCGACCCACACCTGGTTCGGACGCTCCGACTGTATTCCTTTGATCAGATTCCGGTAGCGTCGGTAGCTGTGTCGGCTGTCGGTGCCCCATCCCCGACCACGCTTTGGCTTGATAGCCAAGTCCATCTCTCGCATCAGCCGACGTACCGAATGACGACCCACGCGCGCGCCGCTTGGCGACCGCTGCAGGGCCACTGCTACACGCCGGCTGCCATAGGTAGGATGCCGCCCGGCGATATCCACGATCGCCTCGCGCAAGCTCTGCTGGTCGCGCCGACTGGCGTTGTGATAGTAGCTGCTGCGCGGTAATCCGAGCACGGCGCAACTCGTCGACACCGGGTAAGTCTGGCTGAGCGAATGCACTAGTTCTCGCTTTCGGGCGGTAGAGATTTCACATAGTGAGAGGCTTTTTTTGCAATTTCCAGTTGCATCGTCAGCTTCCCCACTAAGCGCTCCAACTCCGCGACCTTGTCTGCCCGGCGCTTTAGCTCTGCGCCCTGACCAAAGGCGAAAGATTGCTTCCCGCCTTCCAAAAACTGGTCCTTCCAGCGATACAGCAGACTGCTCTTGATCTGGTAGTCGCGACTGGCCTGCGCCACCGATTTCTCGCCACGAAGGATTTCCAGCACGATCCTAACTTTCGCCTCCGCTGTGTACTTACGATATTTCCCCACGTGTCTGTCTCCGTCACTGTTCATCTAGTATAGTCTCTTTACTAGGTGTCCAGTTTTTCGGGACCACTACAACCCCTCCCCCGGCCCCTCCCCATATCAATGGAGAGGGGTGACTTGCTCAAGAAGTCCATATGGTCATTCAAATTTCGCAAGTCGCTAGCCTCCAGATAGAGCTTGGACGATGAAGACTTTGGTATCGGCGGAGACGCGGTCGGAGAGAGTCTGCTTGTCGCGCAGGAGTTCGCCGCCGACGAAGATGTTGACGTGTTTGCGCAGGGCGCCCTGCTCGTCGACTATGTAGTCGGCCAGCCCGCGCCAGCGGTCATCGACGGCCGGGATGATATCGGCGACGGTGGCGGCGTCGATCGTGCACTCGCAGAGGTCGGGGAAGAAGCGCTGCAGGTTGGGCGTGAATTTAACGTGAGCCATGCTGTAGATTAGAACGGAAGGAGTGTGGGGTTGTCAAGATTTGAGTGTTGGCCACAGAGGCACAGAGACACAGAGGCTTTTCTTTTGCCACCGAGGACATCGAGTTTACGAGAGGGCACAGAGGGTATGTTTTTTTCACCACAAAGACACAAAGGCACAAAGGGCACAAAGAAAAACTATTCTTCTCTGGAAACTGCCTCAGAGCCTTTAACCCGGCGCTCGTATAAGTAGTCTGTGTATTCGGTGTTCAGTATTTCGCGACTGCGACCAGCGGTATCGACCGGATGCGGCGATGCCAGCCCTGCGGCTTTGGCGTTTCTGGCAAAGTCTGCGCCTGTCGCCCAGCGCTTCTGTTTGGCGTCGCCCTTGTCCTCGTAGCTCTCGATCATGTCACGCAGCAGGTCGCTGATGTCAGCGTCCGTTGATTTTGCGAGCGCTTCAAGGCGCAGCGCGATGTCTTCCGCGATTTCGATGGTCATGGGTGGGTCCTCCGCTTGGGCTGATTATACCATTGCATTGGCGGCGAAATCGAAGTGGCTTTTTCTTTACCACCGAGTACACCGAGGTCTCCGAGTTAGGGGAGGCGTTCTTTGGACCACAAAGGCACAAAGGGCACAAAGAAATTGCAGGGGCGCTCCGTCCGGTCAACCTTAGATGCGCGCGTGGCGTAAGATTCGCGTTGAGCGGGCGAGCCAAGGCTAGCCCCTACAGATTTTGAGTATAACGAGCAAGACACCCCCCGCTTATCCCCTTTGTGACCTTCGTGCCTTTGTGCCCTTTGTGGTGAAAAACCTCTGTGACCTCCCCGCCTCTGTGGTGAAAATCGCACCCCCGCGCTACAATACTCGCCACTCTTAAGCGAGCAAAGGATCACACCATGACCGACTCCAAATTCGCCGGGTTAGCCGAATTCCGCTGCATCGGGCCCTTCCGCGGCGGGCGCGTTGTCGCTGTCTCCGGCGACCCGCGCGACGCGAACACCTTCTATTTCGGCGGCGTCTGCGGCGGCGTCTGGAAGACCACTGACGCCGGCCAGTACTGGGAGAACATCAGCGACGGCTACTTCACGGCTTCGTCTGTGGGCGCGCTGGAAGTGGCGCCGGCCGACCCCAACGTCATCTACGCCGGCACGGGCGAGACGACCATCCGCATTGATGTCTCCATCGGCGACGGCATCTACAAATCGACCGATGCCGGGCGCAGCTGGAAGCACCTGGGCATGAAAGAAACGCGCCAGATCGCCAAGATTCGCAGTCATCCGCAGAATGCCGATTTGGTGTATGCGGCGGTCTTCGGGCACGCCTTCGGGCCCAACCCCGAGCGCGGCGTTTATCGCTCGAAAGACGGCGGCGAGACCTGGGAGAATGTGCTGCATGTCAGCGACAAAGCCGGCGCCATCGACCTGACTATCGACAAGAACAATCCGCGCATCATCTACGCCTCGTTCTGGCAGGCGTATCGCAATTTCTGGCAGATATCGTCGGGCGGCGAGGACAGCGGCATTTGGCGCAGCATGGACGGCGGCGACACCTGGCAATGCCTGACAGGCGTCAAGGATCATCCCCCTGACTCGTCGGGGGGAACGAGGGGGGTAGGCCTGCCCAAGGGTTTGCTGGGCAAGATCGGCTTGGCCGCCTCGCCCGCGCAGCCCGGACGCGTCTGGGCCATCATCGAGAACCAGCTCGATGGCGGCATCTACCGCAGTGATGATTACGGCGAGACCTGGGTGGTGGGCAGCAAAGACAACCGCTTCATCTCGCGCGCCTGGTATTATATGCACCTGACCGCCGACCCGCTCGACCCCAACACGATTTACATCAACAACTTGAATTTCTGGAAATCGACCGATGGCGGGCATAACTTCACCGAAATCACCACGCCGCACGGCGATGACCACGATGTATGGATTCATCCGAGCAACAACCAGATCATGATCCACGGCAACGACGGCGGCGCTTGCGTCTCGTTGAATGGCGGGCTGTCCTGGTCCAGCATTTACAATCAGCCGACAGCGCAGATTTATCATCTCGATTTCGACAGCCGCGAACCCTACTACGTCTATGGCACGCAGCAGGACAATTCGAGCTTGCGCGTGCCCAGCCGCAGCCGCTACTCCTCGATCACCTGGGAAGACTGCGACATCATCGGCTCGGGCGAGAGCGGCTATATCGCCGTGGATCCGGATGATCCGGATATCGTCTACGTTGGCGCCATCGGCAGCTCGCCGGGCGGCGGCAACAGCTTGCAGCGCTACGACCATCGCACACAGCAGATTCGGCTGATCGCCACCTGGCCGCGCAGTTCGACCGGCTTGGGCGCGCAAGCCGACAAATACCGCTTCGCCTGGACTTACCCCATCGTCTTCTCGCCGCATGACTCCGACACGATTTACATCGGCGGCAGTCAGATACTCAAGACGACTGACGAGGGCCAGAGCTGGCAGGAGATCAGCCCCGATTTGACCAGAGCCGATCCCGAGACCCTGAAGCCGTCGGGCGGGCCGATCAATCGCGATGCGGTCGGCGCCGAGCATTACGCTACGGTTTACACGCTGGCCGAGTCGCCACATGAGCCGGGCGTGATCTGGGCCGGCTCCGATGACGGCTTGCTGCATATCACGCGCGACGGCGGCGAGAATTGGAGCGATATTACCCCCCATCCCCCGGCCCCTTCCCCCACAGGGGAGGGAAGGGGAGCAAAAAGCCCCTCCCTCTTTGTGGGGGAGGGGTTTGGGGTGGGGGTCATGTTCACCATGATCGAGCCCTCGCCGCATGACCCGGCGACCGCCTACATCACGGCCACCCGCTACAAGAACGACGACTACGCGCCCTACGTCTACAAGACGACTGATTACGGCGCCAGCTGGACGCCCATCGTCGACGGCATCGCCGAGGATCACTTCTGCCGCGTCGTGCGCGAGGATCCGCAGCGTGAAGGGCTGCTTTATTTGGGCACGGAGTTCGGCTTGTACGTCTCCTTCGACGCCGGCGCCAACTGGCAGCGCTTCCAGTTGAACTTGCCGGTATCGCCGATCTACGATCTCAAGCTCAAGGGCGCGGACCTGGTCGTGGCCACCCATGGGCGCTCATTCTGGATACTCGACGATGTGACGGTATTGCATCAAATCGACCCCCTCCCCCAAGCCCCCTCCCCCATAAAGAGGGAGGGGGCTTCGTCGACTGGAGCGCAAGGGTTGTTCTCCCCTTCCTCCCTTGTGGGGGAAGGGGCCGGGGGATGGGGGGTGGCTGCCCACCTGCTCAAGCCGGGCGCGGTGGAGCGGCATCTGCCCAAGGTCTTCGAAGGCCTTTTCGACAGCGGCGACGGCAAGCAGTATATGAGCACGCTGGGCATGGTGGCCGCCTACGTCAAGGAAGAGACGCCCGAGCACGGCGTCAAGCACACCTACCTCGACAGCGGCACGAACCCGCCAAAGGGCGCGGTCATCACCTACTACCTGCGCGAGAAGCCGAAGTCAACCATCACGCTACGCATTGAAGACGCCGACGGCAATAAAGTCAAGACCTTCAAGAGCTTACACGCCGATGAAGAGGAAAAAGCTGCGGGCACGCGCACGGACGACTCGCCCAAGGAGCTGCGCATCCCGTCAAACGCTGGCTGGAATCGCTTTGTCTGGGACCTGCGCTATCCCGACGCGCACAAGGTCGCGCCGCATGACGACAATCAGCAGGGCTTCATCAAGGGACCGCACGCCGTGCCGGGCAGCTACCGCGTCACGCTAACGATCGGCGAGGAAGAACACAGCCAACCGCTGGAGATTGTCAAGGAAGCCGGCGTCGCAGCCAGCCAAGCCGATTTACAGGCGCAATTCGACTTGCTGCTGAGCATCCGCGACAAGGTCTCGGCGACGCACAAGGTCGTCAACCAGATGCGCGATGTGCGGGCGCAGCTCAAGGGCTGGCGCGAACGCCTGGCTGGTTTGGAATCGGCGGCTGGCATCATCGACGCAGCTAAGTCGCTGGAAGAACAGGTGCTGGAAATCGAGAAGGAGCTGATGATCCCGGAGACGCGCGCCGGCTGGCCCGATGCCATGAATCACGGCGACCGGCTGGCGGCGCAGCTCAGCAATTTGAGCTTCAACGTCAACCTGGGCGATTACAAGCCGACCGACTACGAGCATGAGGCCTTCGCCGAAATCGCGTCTGATATTGACGGCGTGGCCGACAAGTTCAGCGACATCGTCGATGGCAACCTGGCGGAGTTCAACACCATACTGAGCAACGCCGGCTTCGGGGTAGTCGCGCTGAAGGTGGAATAGATTTGTCAGCCAACCCCGATGAAACGCTCCAGGCCCTTCCTCAATCTGATGCTGGCGGACTTCATCGCGCGCTCCGCCTATCAGATGGGCAAGACGCCGCTGCTGCCCATTTTCGCCGCGGCACTGGGGGCGTCGGGCGCTTTCCTCGGATTGATCGTCACCGTATCGACCCTTACCGGGCTCTTCCTCAAGCCACTCTTCGGCATTTTGTCCGACCGCTGGGGACGGCGCGTCTGGCTGCTGATTGGCGCCTGCTTTTTCGCCTTCATGCCCTTCTTGTACCGCTTCATCCAGACGCCGGAACAGTTGCTTATCATCCGGCTGGCACACGGCCTGGCGACAGCGATTTACGGCCCGGTGACGCTGGCCTACATCGCCGAGCTGGCCAAAGTCGAAAGCGTAGCCGAAGACATCGGCTGGTTCGAGATGGCGCGCAGCGGCGGCTATGTATTTGGCCCGCTGCTGGCCGGTTGGCTGCTGCTCTCCTTTGACCCGGCGGCCGTCTTCACCATCATCGGCGTCATCAGCTGCGGCGTATTTTTGCCGGTATTGAGTTTGCCCGAGCCGCAAGCGAGCGCCAAACGCAAGCGCATGCCGGTCTGGCAGCATATCATCAGCGCGATCCGCGATGGCGGCCGCACCTCGGCTGTCTGGCTGACCGGCGCTTTGGAAGCCGTCACCTTTATCGCGCTCTACACGCTCAAAGCCTTCCTGCCCATCTTCGCGCTGGAGGCGGGCGTCAGCGTGGCGCTGATCGGCTTGTTCTTCAGTTTGAACGAAGCCGTGCACGTGCTCTGCAAGCCCTTCTGCGGCCGGCTGGGCGATCGCTGGGGCTACCTGTCGAGCATCAGCCTTGGCATGCTGATTTTAGCGCTATCGCTGCCCCTGGTTCGCGTGCTGGATCAGGGCGGGCTCTTCCTGCTGCCGGCGGCGCTGATGGGCCTGGCGCAGGCGCTGATCTTCCCGGCGGCGAAAGCGCTGGTGTCGAATCGCATCAGCGCCGAGCACCTGGGCGCGGGCATGGGTTTGATCGGCATGCTGCAGAATTTGGGCAAGGTGGCCGGGCCAGTGCTGGGCGGCCTGGCGATAGCGGCACTGGGTTACGCGTCCACGCTGCTCTTACTCAGCGCGCTTTTGGCAATCGGCACACTTGTCATCTGGGCTCTGTTCGCGCCGCGCAAGCTGAGCCGGTCGGCGCGCTAGGCGACTCACACCCAACAGCCATTCGCCACTGCGCCGCGGATTGTGCTCACTTGACGCTTGTCCGAGCCATCGGCATTCATGATCATGATCTGCTGAACGCCGGGGAAGGTTGAAGCTGTCACGTAGCTGATATGCTCGCCATCCGGCGACCAGCGCGGCGAGGTCGCGCCGCCGAGGTGGTCGGTCAGCCTCGTGAGGTCGCCACCGCGGAGATTAATGCGGTAGATTTGCCCATCCGCCACCAACGCCAGCCACTCGCCCGTCGGCGACCAGGCGACATCGCTCATTCGCTGGCGCGTCTCGGCGATGACCCACTCCGTGCCCCCGTTTGGAAAGGCGATGACCAGCCGGGAGGTCCAGCTGTCAGCAGCGTCATGTCGCTTGACGATGTAGGCGAGCAGGCGCCCAGAGGGTGAAAAGTCCGGCGAGATATACGACTGATCCAAGGTTGGCGCTTTGATAATGTCAAAACCGCGGGTGATCAGATCGCCGGCGACCAAGCCGAAGCGCGGTTCTTCAAAGTCTTCGAATTGGCGTGAGACGACGATGCCCCTGCCGTCCGGCGCTATAGCGATTTGCCGCGTCGCCGACAGCATGTCTCCCGTAGCCGGCTTGTCCAGATGCAGCCTGGAGCCATCAAGCAGCGAGTGGTGGAAGCCGTTGAGATCGCGCCGGTGGCTGGCGATGACCAGCTGTTGCGACGCCGGGTGACAATCGATGTCAGTTGCGCGCAGGTAGCCATTGCCATGCGGGATCGAGCCGGCGATTCGTTTCAATCCGCGCCCGTCCAGCCCGATGCGATAAACCGAGTTGGAGTCGCGCCCGGCGTCGATCGAGTCAGTATCCGAGATGAAGATCAGCGCGTCCTCGACCGTTTCGCGGACGGGTGTGACCATCGGCGCCACCAGCTGCCGCCCGAGAAAGAGCAGGACGACCGCCATAACGTAGATGGTGATGATGGTCGTCCGGCGGGAGCGCCTCCTGCTGGTCATGCCCTGCCCTCCAACGCTCAGAGCGCCGCGTGAAGAATCTGTGTCAATTCTACGTCAGTAAGCACAATCGGGTTGCCTTTAATACTGCTGGAAACGCTGGACTTGGCGACGATTTCGTCGAAATCCTCGGCGCGCACGCCATAGGCGCTCAGCCCGGGAATGCCGAATTGCTGGCTGCTTTCGCCGATCCAGTCCATTGCGTCCTGCGCCGTCGCCGAGCGGTCGAACAATAGAAACTGCGCGGCGTACTCGTAGCGCTGCACGGCGGGATTTTCGGGTTCGCGTTCTTTTAGCGCCTTGATATTGGCGGCCATCACCGGCGGCAGCAGCGCCGCGCAGACAGCGCCGTGGGGCGCGCCGTACATGCCGCCCAGAACGCCGGCGAAACCGTGCACCGCGCCCAGCTTGGCATTGGCCAGCGCCAAGCCGCCCAGCAAGCTGACCAGGGCCATATCGCGGCGGGCGGCGGCATCAACCGGCTGCTGGTAGACGCGCCGAAGCGACCGTCCCGCCCGGCGCAAACCCTCGCTGCACATGCCGTCGGTCAGCGGCGTGGCCAGGTGGGAGACGAAGGGTTCCAGCACTTGCGTCAGCGCGTCCATGCCAGTGCTGGCGGTGACGGCAGGCGGCACGGAGTGGGTCAGCAGCGGATCGACCAGGGCGATATCGGCTAACATACGATTGTCGCGCAGGCTGACTTTGACGCGATGCGCTTTCGAGCCGAGCACGGCGTTTTTGGAGACTTCGGCGCCGGTGCCGGCTGTGGTGGGCAGGGCGATGAAGGGCAGCGGATCAGCCGAAAGCTTCTTGCCCGCGCCGATGACTTCCAGGTAGTCCAGCACCGCGCCCTCGTTTGGGATGAGGGCGGCGCCCGCCTTGCCGCTGTCGATGACGCTGCCGCCGCCGATGCTGATGACAAGGTCGCAGCCTGCTTCCGTGGCGATTGCTTTCGCCTCGTCGATCACCTCGACGCTGGGCTCGCCGCTGACAGGAAAGTGAGTCAGCCTCAGCTCGGAGTCGCGCAGGGCGTCGATCAGCCGCGTCACGGGCTCGGGTTGAAAGCTGTCAGTGACCAGCAGCGCGTGGCTGCCGAGCTCATGGGCCAGCTGCGGCAGTTGCGCGGCGCTGCCATCGCCGAAGATAATGCGGGCTGCGGTGGCGAATTCGAATTGCATGCTGTGCCGTTCTCTCAGAAGCAATGGTTTTCACTACAACAAGTCTTTGAGACTTAGATATTTGACTTCAATAATATTTTGGTGTGGCGGTGATCTTTGTAAAGATGTGACAAATGAGGGTGAGCTTGGGTTGACGTCACGTATCTCTGCCGGCGGCCGACCTGTTGGGCGCTATTAGGAACTTTGTCTTTGGGCTGGGGTGAGCGCCGTCGGATAAATATACCCTATTTTAAGTACCCTTCACGCTTCAGAATCTTGGAAAGTTTTTTGATTGACCTCTGGCTGAAATCCTGCCGCTTTAGGATCATGAGCAAGAGAACAAAGTTCGATTTGTGATAGTAGACAACTCGCAGATCCAGAGAATCCACGTTGACTTTCAGTCGTTTTACAGCCGCCCCTTTTATAGAAGTGTAAGGGGAGCCCGGATTCTTCCCATTCTGCAGCTGCTCCAGCAGAGCGCTAATCTCAGCTTCAATTGACGAGTTTCTCTTCCGGATCTTTCTGTATTGCTTGTCAAACTCCTTAGTCCATTGGACGTCCCTAGGCATAGGTACGACTCAATTCTTCTAGGCGAGATTTGGCGTCGTAGGTGTTTCCTTCCCGGCCCTCACGTAGCGCACGCGCGAAGCTTTCGACCATTGCATCATCTTCCGAATAGTTGAAGAGGCTGTTTTCATGGTATTCAGGAAACAAGTAGTAAATCGCGTTTAGAAGCTGTTTGAATGACATTCCCAGCACCCACGTCACAGTTTCCTTGATGTGTTGCTTTAGTTCAGCGGGCAGGTTAAAGTTCTCCAATTTTAGCTGATGCGCGGTAGAATACGTTTTCTGCTTTCCCTCTTTGCTTTGAATGAATCCAAGTCCTTGGAGCATCTCGAGGTCGCCATAGATAGCCTGGCAAAACGGGCCATAATTATATTTCCGGAATGTGTAAAAGTTCTCCAACTCTTGGCCAAACTCCACTGAGATTAAGAAAGCGGCCTTCTGCAGTTGCGCAAGATCAATCTGTTTGCCTGCCGCAGATACGATAGCAAGCAGTACATCACTCGCCTGAATATGCTGATAATCTAGCTTCTCCATCACTAGCACAGTCATTTAAGAACCCTCTCTCCGTCCTACTTACATTGTACTCAAGTACGCAGAAGCACCTATATCCAATTTTAGAGAGTCTGTCAAGTAATTGGCATAATCGACCAGATCACACCGCAGATAGGTGAGAGCCGGCAAATCGCCCGGTTTAGTTAGTCTCCACATCCTCATAAATCGACCGCTTCCCGGGACAATTGTAGAGCACAATTATTACGTATTGCGAAGTTGAGTGAAATCGCCCAATCTAAAAGCATTTACTGTCACTATCATAAGATTTCTTCTGTCCGCCCCAATATCAGTAGGCCAGCATAGCTACTTCTCACTTGCGGAGCTAAGTATGTAAGTTCCTAATCTCTTGCGGTTTGCTTGCTGATCTTCCACGATTGTAAGACGATCACCAATGACTATAATGGCATTATGTCGAAAACGGTGGAGAAATGCCAATGCTGCAAATCGAATCGGTGCTGACGGATGAAGTGCAAGCCGGGCGCGAGCAGGTGGCGCGTATCGGCCGCTTCTTGTTCGACCGTCACTTGACCGATGCCGGCGGCGGCAACATCAGCCTGCGCGTCGGCGATGTCTTCTGCATGTCCCCCACGCTGGCCGGACAGAACAAGCAGTGGCAATTGACGCCGGAAGATGTGCTGGTGGTGGATGGCCGCGGCGAAATCCTGGCGGGCGACGGCGGGCTTACGCGCGAGATCTCGGTGCATTTCGGTTTGCATGAGAATTACAGCGACTTCGGCACTGCGGTGATTCACGCCCATCCGCGCAATCTGATGGTATTCGCTTGCGCAAATTTGCCTATGCCGCCGGTGATGGAAGCCACGCGCAAATTCGGCACGACGCCCGTGATCGACTACGCGCCGGCGCACAGCCCCAAACTCGGCCAGCGCATCGTCGCCACCATGCGTGGGCGTGAAGCGATGATCGCCAAACACGCCGCCGGCACAATCGCCCCCTGGCACGGATTATTCTTGATCGGCAAGAACCTGCCGGCTGCCATGGACGCGGTCGAGCGCCTCGATACCAACGCCTACGTGATTTTGATGTCGCGCCAGTTGGGCGCCAGCCCGCTGCTGCGCGACGAGAGCGCCGACATGGAAACCGCCATCGCTGACTTCAATAACGCCGAAGCGCGATGATCGTCTCCTTGACGCCAAATACCACCATTGACCTGACGGTATTTGTAGACCGCCTGCAGACCAATACCACCATCCGCGCCACGCGTACTGTCTACAGCTTGGGTGGCAAACCGACCGACGCCGCCTGGATTCTGGGCCGCATGGGCCTGGGCAGCCTGGCGCTGGGATTGGCGGCCGGCGCTATCGGCGAGAAAGTGAAGTCGCTGCTGGAGGACTTTGGCGTGCGCGCCGATTTTGTGGCCGCCGAGGGCGAGACGCGCATCAATACTGTCATCATTGACGAGGGCAGCGGCGAGCATACCACCATCACATCGGCGTCGATGTTGGTGCGGCCGGCGCACCTTGACCTGCTGCGCGAGCGCTATCTGGAGGCGCTGGAGCGGGCGACGGTGGTGATCACCGGTGGCTCGCTGCCGCCCGGCATGAGTCCCGACTTCTATTTTGACGCGATTGAGCTGGCGCGAGCGCACGACGTGCCGGTCATATTTGATGCGTCCGAGCCGAATCTCGAAGCCGGATTACGCGCCCGTCCCGACTTCATCAAGCCCAACGAGCATGAGCTGTCCGCCTTGGCCGGGCGCAAGCTGAAGAGCGATGCCGAGCTGTATGAGGCCGGGCGCGAAATCCTCGAGCGCTACGGCACGCAAGTGGTCATCACCATGGGCAAAGACGGCGCGCTGGCTGTCCTGCGGGAACGCAGCTATCGCATCCCGCCGATAGCGGTCGACGTCAGCAGCCCAGCGGGCGCCGGTGATGCGGTGCTGGCTGGAATGGCGCACGCCATACATCACGAGCAGCCGCTGGAAGCGGGCCTGCGCCTGGGTGTGGCGGCGGCGACGGCGGTGTGCCTGCAACCGGGGACGGCGGCCTATGACATCGCCGATATGCAGCGCTTCCTGCCGCAAGTCGAGCTGATCCCCTATCCTAACTGATGGCCTACCGCTTTGAAGTCGCAGTCGACTCGCTGGAATCGGCGTTGATCGCGCAGGAATGCGGCGCCGACCGCGTGGAATTCTGCGCCGATCTGGGCAGCGGCGGCATCACGCCCTCATTAGGCGCGGTTCAACTGGCCCTTGAGCGGCTGCAAATCCCGATCCATGTAATGATCCGCCCGCGGCGAGGCGACTTCCTCTATACCAAGGCCGAATTTGAAGCGATGCGGCGCGACATTGAGCTCGTGAAATCGGCCGGCGCGCAGGGAGTCGTCTTCGGCATTCTGCTGGCGGACGGCCACATCGACAGCAAGAGGTCGCGCGAGCTGGTGGGCTTAGCGCGTCCGCTGAGCGTCACCTTCCATCGCGCTTTCGATATGTGCCGGGATCCGCGCGCCGCGCTGTCGCAGCTGATCGATATGGGCGTGGATACACTGCTGACGTCGGGGCAGGCGGAATCTGCCGCGGAGGGCCTCCCCCTGATCGCCGAGCTGGTGGCGCGGGCGGCGGGCAGAATCGAGATCATGCCCGGCGCGGGCATCAATGCGGGCAATATCGGCCGCATCGCCGAGGCAACCGGCGCGCGGACCTTTCACTTTTCAGGCAAGACTACGGTGGATGGCCCCATGGATTACCGCAGTCCGCGACTGAGGCTGGGCGACCAGGATTCTGAGTACGCGCGCAGCTATGCCTCTATGGAGCGGATTCGGAAGATCATCGCAGCATTGAGGTCGTGATATTTCGCTTGCGGATTAGCAATACACGTTGCTGCAATAGAAGATAGCATCAGGTATTCTTCGAATTCTGCATTTGGATTGTATATTCCCGCTTATACAGACTCCCAGGATTTGTCGCTTCGGTTTCGTCGTGATTCAAGTTCCAGTTGCGCATCGTCCAGGTTATTCCGCAATCGCCTTAGCCGTTTGTACCGACCAGTCTTAAAGTCGATTAGAACCGTGACAACAGATACGATCGCGTACAAAGCAAGGAATATAAACACTGCAAATAGTAGGGTGCTCATGGCATCCTCGTTTCTGAAAACCTAAGCCTCCGATAGTTCTGCCGCAATAAGAATTAGCCGAAGCGATCCACAAATTATGCTTGTCACAATGCCAGCGCCGATAGCGAAATTAGCAACGTGTGCCTTTGGAATAAAGAGCAATTGCAGAATCGACGATAGCTCAGAAGGAACATCAATGCCAGATATAGTTTCTGCGTCACACAACACGTATGCACAAGCAAGGTCGTTTACAAAAACCACACCGAAAAGCATCGCAATTACCGCTGCGGTTGGAAAGAGAAGCATCTCAAGCACTTTGTGAATCGGTGATTGAGCAAAATCAAGATCCGATTTCCGCGAATCAACATGAGTCGCAGCGAACACCGTCACACAAACCAAATAGAGCTCCGTTCCTCCGAACAGATCTGCAATGCTTACTCCGCCCTCCTGCACACCAAACACGAATATAGCCAAGACCATAGGTGATAGAGGCAGAAAGATTGAGAATAGCCCCACCTTAGTAACTCAACGAAGCGCTCCAAGTTTCGACGCCTTTGGTTACTCATATCATACCATGTTGGCGGCTCTTTTCTTCAATACCATTGGCAGGCCGGTCAGAGTATTACTCAGCGACCTCTACAAGCGTCTGCGCTAAACAAACAGCGGCGCCATCTCCCACTCGGCTACCATCTCCTGCATGACGGCGTCCGGCGTGCGTTCCTGGAAGCGTTCGGCGGCATCGAGCACCAGCGGCAAAACGTGAATATCGCCGACGGTGTTCAGGAAGACATCCTCATTGCCCAGGATCCAGTGCACGGCTTTGTCGATGCTGGCCTGGTCGGTGAGCGGCTCGTACCAGGTGGCGTGGCTGCGCCCCTCGCCCACGTAGGGCCGGCGGGTGATGCCCTTGATCGTCTGCACCGCTACATTGCGGGCTTTGCACATCTCGACCACTTCATTAAAACCGGCGCGATAAATCGGGTTCTGCATCATCAGGTAGTTGTAAGGCAGCAGCACGGAATCGAAGTCGAAGCGCTCGAGGCTGCGCTGGTGCATGCGCGCGATGGCGACATCGTGGCCGGTCACGCCGATGTATTTGACCAAGCCCTGCTCGCGCGCTTCCTGCAGATATTCCAGCACGCCGCCGGGCCCCATGGCCACTTCCCACTCCTCGTCGCCGACGAGATAGTGCAGTTGGATCAGGTCGATTTGGCTGACGCGCAGGCGCTGCAGCGAACGCTCGAATTGGCGCTTGGCGGCATCATACGTGCGTTCGCCCGTCTTGGTGGCGAGGAAGAATTGGTCGCGATGCGTCTCCATCCAGGGGCCGAGGCGCAATTCCGAATCGCCGTAGCTGGCGGCGGTATCTATGTGATTGACGCCATGGGCGAGCAGCAGCTCCATCGTGCGGTCGGCTTCGTCCTGCGTGACATCGCCGAGGGCGGCCGCGCCGAAGAGCGTACGCGTACTCATGTGGCCGGTGCGTCCAAAGGCTTTTTTGGGGATGGGCATGGGATTGCCTCTTTCATCTCATCTAGGCGGACTCTTAGACGAGACGATTATATCAGCAATCTCAGCCAAACAACTCCTTCAATACGCCCACCGAGGCGCGGAAGCCCTGCTCGAAGGTACCGCCGGTCGGACGGTAGACCGACTCCAGCGAGATGGATCCCTCATAACCGTCGGCGGCCAGGGCGGTCGCCAGGTCCCTAAGGTAAGGCGCCATCTGCCCGCTGCCCAGTTGGCGGCAAGTCACAGTGGCCTTGGCGATGTCCACGACCACATCTTTGAGATGGATATGCCCCAGGTAACCGCCGCGCAGCGCACGATAGCCGTCCGGGTAAGCGACTTCAGTGGAGTAAAGCGCGTTGGCCGGATCCCAGAGCAGCTTCAACCGCTCGGAGCCCAACTCATCAATCAGCTTGCAAGCCAGGTGGGCAGAATTGGTGATGGCGTTGTTGCCGGTTTCGACCACCAGCGTGATGCCGCGGTCTTCGGCGATTTGCACGGCGCCGCCGATCAATTCCCGCGCCTTGTCCCAGGCGCCAGTCGCCACGTTCCACGCTTCCGCGCCGTGGCTGCCGAAGAGGATCATCTCTTTCTTGAAGCTCATGATGCGCACCAGGCCACAATCCAGCGCCTGCGCCATGTCGATGCAGCGGCCCAACGCGTCCAAATGCGCCAGGTAGGCGGGCGCAGTCGGCGAAATATCGCTCAGCGCCAGCCCGCCGAAGACATGCCGGGAGATGCAGGAGACCTCGACCTCGTGAGCATGCACAAGCTGCTGCACGCGATTCAGCTGCGCGTCGGACAGGTCGCCGACTTCTTTGTCCCAGAGGAATTGCAGCTCGGCATGAGTCAAGCCGAATTCGTTCATGACCGTCAGCGCATGCTCCAGTTCGCGGCTGATGCCGTCAGTGATGACGCCTAGTTTTGCCATTGATTGACCGTTCCTCATTTCGTGGGCGACTCACAGAGTCGCCCCTACGATCTGTCGCGTGTAAAGGGTGGGCACGGAGGTGGCTCACCCCATGCATCCGCCTACCACGTCACTTCCACGCCGGAGAAGCCTTCCAGCAGCTTGACGATGGCCCAGTTGTCGCCTTCGGGAAAGCGCGAAATGCCGGCCTGGAACAGCTCATTGGCGGCGCTGGTGGCGAAGAGGGGCATGCCTTTCTCGTGCGCCATGGCCATGCTGATGCCCAGATCTTTGGCCATCGTGGCGATGTGACTGCCGGTGTCCTCGAACTTGCGCGCCATGATCAACTCGGCGCAACTCTTGAAGAAGGGCGTATTGCCGACGTGCGTGCTGCTGAAGACCTTGTAGAGCGTCTCGCCTTTGACGCCGGCAGCCGCGCCCAGCGCCAGCGATTCGAAGATGCCGACGAAGGTCACGCCGATGTAGGCTTGCAAAGCCGCCTTGACCGTCTGCCCCATGCCTATGCTCTCGCCGACGTGGAAGATCTGCCCGCCAACCGCATTTAGCGCATCTTGATTGGCGGCGAAGTCGTCAGCATGCGCCGCGACCATCATCGTCAGCGTGCCGGCTTCAGCGCCGGACTGGCCGCCGCTGACCGGGCTGTCGATCAAGCGCAGCCCGGATCCGGCCAGCGCTGCTTCAACCGCGCGCATCTCCGCCGGCTCGATGGTGGCGGTGACGATGACGGTCGCGCCGCTTTGCAGCGTATCTCGCAATTCGTCCGCCACGTCCATGACTTGCGCGCCGGTCATGACCATGACGAAAACGACATCGGCATGCGCCAGGTCGCCCAGCGAATCCGCCGCCTGGCCGCCCTGTTCCGCCAGTATCCGCGCGCGCTCGGGGCGCAGGTCGAAGCCGGTCACTTCAAAGCCGGCTGCGAGCAAGTTCCGCGCCATGCCCAAGCCCATATTTCCCAAACCAACTACCGCTACCTCGGTCATTGTATGCAGTCCTCTTTTATTCTTTGGGCGAACCACCGGCTCGCCCTTACACACTATTTGACTTGGTTGCGGGCGAGACACCCGTTCGCCCATTCGCACTATTTGGTTTGGTTGTGGCTGAGCCTCCCGCTCGCCCTTAATCACTATTTGGTTTGGTTGCGGGCGAGACACCCGTTCGCCCCGACGCACTATTTGGCTTGGTTGCGGGTGAGCCTCCCGCTCGCCCTTACACACTATTTGGTTTGGTTGTGGCTGAGCCTCCCGCTCGCCCTTACACACTATTTGGTTTGGTTGTGGGCGAGACACCTGCTCGCCCCGACGACCTACTTGACCGGATTATGAACCGGCGAGGAATTTCACGCCCTGCAAAACGCCCTGCTTTTGCTCGTATTCCGTGTCGTCGTAGTAGTGATCTTCCAGCTCGATGCTGACGCAGCCGTCATAGCCGCTGTCTTGCAAGATGCTGAGGATAATCTTCCAGTCGGAGACGCCGTGTCCCGGGATGGTATAGCGCCAGTTCATGCCGCCGTATTTGTAGGGCGCGGCGAAGGTCGCTTCTTGCAGATTGCCGTATTGATACAGGTTCTCGTCGATGATCATGGCGTCCTTGCCGTGGACGTGGAAGACATGGCCGACAAATTCCTTGAGAAAACGAATCGGGTCGATGCCCATGCGCACCAGATGAGACGGGTCGTAGTTGACGCCCATATTGGGCGAGCCCACCTGCTCGATGAAGGCGCGGTAAGTCTCCGGCGTGCAGACCAGCGAGCCGGGCCCGGGCCAGCCTTCGATCACCAGATAGGCGTCGTTGTCTTCAAAGGCAGAGCGCAGCGCGCTGTAGCTTTCGACCATGTAACCGAAGTTCTCGGCGCGGCTGCGGGACGGGTCTTCCGGGACCATGCAAATGAAGAAAGTCTTGGCGCCGGCGGCCGCGCAATCGCGGATGTACTCGGCATTGCGGGCTACGGCATCACGGCGCGCGCCCGCGTCGGGCGACATCATTTCGGTCCAGACGGTCAGATCAGCCGAGCCGACGCGCAGCCCGGCGTCCACGACAGCTTTCGTGCAGGTATCGGCATCCCGCCCCAGGTCGATGACTTCCAGGTCGTTTTCCAGCGCCCAGGCGATCATGCCGTCCAGGTCTTGCTCCCAGGCGAAGTTGCGCCGTCGCCAGCCCAGCGGGAAATTGCCAGTTGCAGTCTTCATGCTTGTTCTCCTTATTCAGCGAATTTGGCGTATTTTACTCAGGCAACGCGGCTTGAACAGCGTGAGAAACGCAGTGGGCGCGCTGGTGGATAGGCTTAGCCTGATTGTAGCAAGAGGCTCGCAGAAACTATAGAAGCTCAATCGCCATAATTGCCTATTGACAAATAGAATATATGTTCTATACTAATGACAAGTCAAGTCTAATGTAGCGCCGCGCTGAGCGGATTGGCTTGTGCAAGAGCAGACCGCGACAGGCCCGTTCGCAAATCAGCGCGATACTCAGGAGTAAGCAAATGTCCGCACCAATGTTAACACCCGGATCCGGCGGCGGTAGCAAGCCCAAGCCCAAACCCGAGCCGCAAAAGCCCACTGTGCCTCTCGTCGTCTATACCGCCTTTGACAGGGAAACCGCGGAAGCGCTCAAAACGCGCCTGGAACAAACTATACATCCGGTGGACCAGCCGTCACCGGCCCAGAAAAAGGCGACTTACGATCCGCCGCCATTTGAACATGAATCATCGAAGGGTCCGAAGGCCGCGCCCGCTAATCGGAAAACCCGGATCGCAAGCGAGCCGGTCATCCCGGATCTTCCGCAGGATATACCCTGGTCGAGCGAAACGCCCTTCCCCAGCCTGGATGCCGGCGAAATGTCCGACTATTTTTCAGCGCAGGAAGATAACCTGGTGCGGGAAGTGTCGATTTCTTTGCAGCTTGAGAAGTTCATTCTGGACTATCTGGATGACCCGCTTGAGTACCTGAAGCATTTCGCCACCTACACTTGGGATGAAGAATCCGACGCAGCGGCGGAGAAATTCATTCAGTAGTATGTGGAACGATTTAGGACAGAGCTGGAGCGGCAACGGGAGTACATATTGTCGCTGGACGCGCTGAGCGACATCGAATACTGGATAAGGGAAGTTGCGAACGATAAGAACGAAAGCGTCATCGTCGTCGACCTGGAGACGGACGAGACTCTATTTGTGCGCTATGGCGACAAAGACTCCGTCACCATGCAGGATTGGCACCAGAAGCTGGCCGAGGGGCGCAATATTGTGGTGATTCACAATCATCCCAACAACAGCGGCGCATCGCCAGCGGACCTCAGCGCGGCCGCCTGGCTAGACGCGGAATACATGATGATTGTCAACCGGGACGGCACTGTGCATCGCCACCAGAAAATCGACGGCGAGATAGTCGAGCTCAAGCCGCTGCATAACCCCGATATTGTCGCGCCGTTCAATCCGCTGGAGACGGTGGTGGACAGTATCGCCTATTGGATGCAGACGTTTCGGGAAATCGGCAATTCGACGGAGATGGTTTTCGAGCAGGAGGAGACAGCAGCCGTCATCGAAGTTTCAGGCGCCTTTCGTGCTTATGGCAACCAGTGGTATGCTGACGAGAGGCGGGAGGAGATCAAGACTTTCTGGGATTATGATTTCACTGAAAGTCCGCAATCATTCAAGGTGTTGAGAAGATCTGCTTTGAATCCGTCACTCGTTCAGATTGAAGTGCGCAACAATGACTGGCATAGAGTGTATCGTCATTGGATTGACCTCGAAGACTTGGATGACAAGGTTAGGATCCTTAGGGGTGACTTGGAGAGCGTCCCTATTAAGTATCCGCTGCGATCATTTGTGGCTGACGAGAAATTGGATATTGAGTTAATTTGGGAGGATCCAGCATGGCGAGACAAGTCCGGTGTTGGCATACTTTCACGCGATTTAAACGAATATGACTCAACTGAACCCTTCCAATTGCAAGCGCCCACGATTGGTCCGGATGTGATTGTTGAATTTGTCGCCACTGGTCACGCAGACTTGGGCAATTACGTTGTCATAAGCTTTCCGGCGAGTGTCATTCAAGAAAATGAAACTGTCATGCAGAAATTGTCCGGAGACCCAAACCATCAACCCAGTGAGTGGCTTGAAGACGGCAGGATATTCATCGCATTCGCGCATCTATCCGATTGGAAAGATTGGGGTCTGCGGCGTCCGCAGCCTGGCACAATTATTGATAGCCCGGAGAAAGGGATAATCGGCATGACCGGGAAAACTGGAACTGAGGCAAATCATTTGGACCTGAGTGTAGTATATTTTGGATCTAGGGATGAAGGAACGCGGCAAATGGCGCATGCGCTGGCAGGTGTGCGGGGCGATCGCACATCAGTAGACCATTATTTCGGACTTGCTAAGCGCAGCAATTTCGTAAAAAATCCCACTATGCCCTATCTTTATGCCGAAAATGTAGATCCGATGCGGATATGGCCCGAACTTGATGAGCTACAGCGGGCTGAATCCACAGAAGGAAAGAGCATTTATCCATGGAAAAACTGAGGTTTACAGTCGCTGCCTGGATTCTGTGCTTGCTCTGCGTTGAAATTTCAACGCTTCAAGCACAACCGATTGAGCCCTGGCAGGTCGTGTCGATCGAGATGTCGAATGATGGACGCTATTTGGCGGTGAAACATGAGGCCAGCATTTGGAAAGATAGCAGCACATATTTCGACGGCGGGATATGGCTATACGATCTACGAAATCTTCTTTCTCCACCGTTATTTCTCCGTAAAGCGGACAGCTTCTATACGAGGCTGCTTTTCAGCCCCAATGGCGAGTATTTGGCAGTTGGCGGTTTCTACCGGTTAACTGTATTTGAGGTCAATAGTGGCGCTGTCAATCTTGATCTATCGCACTCAGCAACACCAATTCGCAGCGACTTCAGGCGAATTTCGTTCAGTCCCGACAGCAATTACCTCATGTCTTTCAGCGCTTCATATACCGAAGACGAAGTGTCCATTTGGGATATCAAAACTGGCCGGCGAATACATGCAATTGCCGCGCAGCAAAATCAGGCGCATATTGGACAACTATGGCTCAGCCCGGATTGGCGGCAATATATCAATTGGAGCTATGTCTCATCAGAAACAGAAACAATTCATGATTTTGATATTGAGCAGGGCGTTGGTCACGTGCGGGGCAAGGTTGCAACCGGCGCTAGTGCAACCGGCGTCAGAGAGGTTGGCGCCGCTTTTAGCGCTGATAGCGCATTCTTCGCTTTGGCGACATGGGATGGCAAAGTCCAAGTCTATGAAACAGATTCTTGGACACTGATCAACGGTATAGAGCTTCACCAGACCCCATGTGGTGAAAGCGGAGTATCACTTGCCTTTGCTCACACCCACCGGTGGCTGGCGGTTGAGTGCAGCTGGGAAGTCCTGATAACCGTCTGGGACTTCGAGCGCAATGAAGTGGTATTTCGCGATGAGAGGTATGCTTTTCGCGAAGTGCAATTTACCATGAACGATGCCTACCTGATTGCGAACCGCAACGTAAACATTACAGAAAAATATGCCCTTGCGGTATGGGATATTGAGAAAGACTTTGAACTGACTCTATACCCGGGCAATAGTCCGCGCGTCCACCCGAATGGCGAGTTGATGGCTGTAATAGGCTATGATTCCAGAATCTGGATATGGAATATCCCGCTGAATACGTTGCTGGTCATTTTGCCAGCGCCTCAACGCTAAACCACGGCCTAATAGCTTTAGTCTTTCGTCCGCACCGGCTGCCCGTCATTGCTCGCCGATTCGACGATGGCGTCCCAGAGCCGGGCCATGCGCAAACCCACCTCCGGCGGGCAGGGATTCTCGATCTCGCCGGCGCGCACCTGCGTGAACTGCTGCCAGGCGCCGCGCATCTTGGGCAATTCGGCTTCTGTCGCTTCGGTCTCACCCGCGCGGCGCATGAACAAGCGCTCGCCGTAGATGCCGGTGCGGATGACGCCGCCGGTCAGGTTGACGAATATCTCGTTCTCCAGGCCGGGGATGCAATCGCCGCAGCCGTTGAGCGTGACCAGCGCGCCCGATTCCAGGCGGCCCATCACCACGCCGTTAATATCAACCGGCGTACCGCGATTGTCCGTCCAGGCAGCCACGCTCGCGAAGTCCTCGCCTACGAGCGTGCAGACGGTATTCATCATGTGCGCGCCGGAATCGAAGAGGAAGCCGCCGCCCGCGGTCTCGGGGATTTGCCGCCAGGTGCCGCCGGTCAAGTCCTTCCAGCCCTGCCAGACCATGCCGGTCACCGTCTGCAAATCGCCCAGTTCGCCGGAAGCGATCAAATCCGCAGCATGGCGGATCTGTGGCGACAGGCCGCCTTGAAAGGCCACGACCAGGTGGCGGCCGGTGCGATCGCGCGTTTCCATCAAGCTGAGCGCTTCGGCGGCGTTCATCACCATGGGCTTTTCCAGCAGCACATCCAGGCCCGCCTCCATGCACATCTTGGCATGGTCGTGATGCAGATTGTGCGGCGTGATGATGAAGGCGGCATCCAGCTCAGAGGCGTACTTCTCCAGCAATTCCGCCAGCACCGGCTCGTTGGGCGGGGTTGGCCCGCCCAGCTCCTCCAGCCTGGCCAGCGCCAGCTCGTAGTTGTTCGAAGAAGGCTCGCAGATGACGCGGATATCGGCGCCGGTTTCGACCATCAAAGGCAGGTGGTAACGCGCCATGCCGCCCGCGCCGATCAAGGCAGTTCTTGTACTCATATCAACTCGCTAAGGGTCTCGTAAAAGCCGTACAAAAAATACAATGCGCGGGATTGTATCCAATGCGAAGACAAAAGGCTAATCCAGTTTTCAATGCAGTAAATCGCCGACAATCAGAGGCGCGCCGAATTTCGTAGTATTGGGGATGCCAATCGCTCAGGCGCGTCGGCGGGAGCGGTGCTCTTGACGTGTCTCTAGGCCTTCGAGGACGGCGACTTGCTCGCCATCGCGCTCGACCCAGACGCCACAGGGCCCGCCCTGCTCGCTGACGCCGAGGTCAATTTCGCTGCCATCCATGCGCAGAACCGGGTGATACCATTTGGCCACCGCCTCGGCTTCACCGACGATGTAGTGGCCGATCATGGCGCGGCGGAAGCGGTCGGCTGTGCTGTTGGGGTAGCTGCCGTGGACAAGCTGGCCGTTGAAGAAGAGCACATCACCCGGCGCCATAATCAGCGGAATCGGTTCGTAGCCGGGCGGCAGTTCCACCGTATCGGCGGTGAAGCTAACTTCGGTATCGGCATCCATCGTACACAGCACCGGTAAATCGTGCGTCCCGGGCACGATGCGCAAACAGCCGTTGGCTTCGTCACAGCGGTCGATGGCCAGCCAGGCGGCGACGCAGGTGCCGGGGTCGACGCGCAGATAGAACTGGTCTTGATGCAGAGCTTGTCCGCGCGCGCCGGGCGGTTTGAAATAGAACATGGTCTGGACGGCGAAGGGTTCGCGGCCCAGGATGGCCCTCATCCATTGGTTGAGCCGCGGATCAATCATCCAGTTCAAGCTGGTTTCGTCCCAACGGTGCGGCTGCATGACACGCGGATAGCGCGCGAGCGGGTCGCTGGCATCGGTGATATTGTCGGAAGCGCGATGATGGTCACTGTTGACGCGGTGGAAATGCGCTCGCAAGGCCTCGACCTCTTGTTTAGAGAAAAGACCACGCGCCAGGGTGTAGCCTTGCTCGGCGAATTCGGATTTGCTGGTGGCGGGTACGGTCATCTCTTGGGCCTCGCTAGCAATAAGTATTTGCAATATCGCCCTATTCTAGCGTATATATTGCCCGGTCGCGCGCAACTGTTTCTAAGCGTGACACCTCTTTCTGCAGCGCAAGATAAAGCAATGGTAGAATGTATCTACAATGGAGAAACATCGAGGGCTGAAATGCTAGTCAAAGTTCAGAAATGGGGAAACAGCCTGGCAGTGCGAATCCCGAAGGCATTGGCAGAAGAAGCCGGGCTCGAAGTCGGAAACGAGGTTGAACTTCGCGCTGTCGATGGGCAGTTGCGCGTAGCTCCTACTCAAGAACCTCGCTATACGCTCGAGGAACTAGTCTCTCAGATTACGCCTGAGAACCGGCACGGCGAAATTGACTGGGGTCCACCGGTCGGCAACGAGGTCTGGTAGTGGCCTATATCCCAGATCACAGCCTTATTGCACGAACTACGTTCAATCATCTAACAGTCCGCAAGAGACGCCAAAAATCGTCAATGGCATCTGTCTGTGTTAGTATGTATCTACAATGTAGAAACGGGAGGCTATCGTGCTAACCAAGGTTACGAAATGGGGCAACAGCCGAGCGTTGCGCATCCCAAAAGCCCTGGCTGAAGAAGCAGGGCTCGACTATGGGCAAGCGGTGGATATGCAATTGGTGGACGGGGAAATCCGCATCAAGCGCTCGTAAGCAAAAGCAGTATGATTTGGATAAAATGCTGGAGAGTGTACCGGATGATTTTGAGTCGGAAGACTGGGGCCTCGGTCCTCCTGTCGGCAATGAGGTTTGGTGACCGCTGAGCAAAGTTGGTTGTCATGAGCTAGAAAATCGACACTGACAAACTGTAGAATAGAATTTCAATGTAGACACGGAGTGTGACAGATGTTGACGACGATACAGAAATGGGGCAACAGTCGAGCCGTGCGTATACCGAAGGCGTTGGCTGTAGAAGTTGGACTGGAATTGGGCACAAAGGTAGAAATTATGTCCGTCGATGGAGAACTGCGGATTGTTCCCGTCGAAGAGGACTATTACGACCTTGACGAACTCCTGGCAAGCGTCCCCGACGACTATGAGCCGGAAGAATGGGACGTAGGACCGGCCGTCGGTAAAGAGGTCTGGTGGTGAGTTACATTCCCAGGCGCGGTGATATCGCTTGGATGAACTTTGATCCCCAATCCGGGCATGAGCAAGCGGGGCATCGGCCTGCGCTTGTTGTCTCTCCGACATCGTTCAACCGTCGAATGGGATTGGCCTTGGTATGTCCCATCACAAGCCGCGCCAAGCGTTATCGATTTGAAATTCCATTGCCAGTTGATTTGCGCGTGAAGGGCGTGATTCTAACTCATCAGGTTAAGTCTCTTGATTGGAGAACGCGAAACATGGAGTTTATCGAGAGGGCGCCAGACAATGTTGTAAATGAAGCCCTGAAAGTGATTCGTTCGATTCTGCGCTGATTGTTCATGTTTTGTCCGCGCTCCGCAGCTCACTCTCCATTCCAATTCTACATTTCTCATTGGCATGTTTGCGACGCTAGCCGATAAAGAGTATTCTCTCAGCCTATACGTCGACATGTCTATTCTGCAACAGATATCATCATAAGAGGTGCATTACTCTATGTTCAACTGGACACACGAAGAACTGCCGCAACCGACGGCCGACCTCGCCACCCTGCAATCCAACATCGACGAGTTCGGCTACTGCCTGGTCAAAGACGCTATGACTTCCACTCAGGTGGCTGCCGCGCGCGAACGCTTGCTGGAACAGGCGCAGGCGGAACTTGAAGGCGGCCACGCCTTTGAAGACGGCGGCGCCAAACAACAGTGGGGCCAATTCACCGACGAAGAGGGGCGCGTCCGGCGCGAGGCCTTTTCGGCCCAAGCGGGCGGCGTCAACCAGCGCGTCTGGATGCTGATCAACAAGGGACGCGTCTGGCGCGAATTGCTGGCGCAGCCGACCATGCGCGCAGTCGTCGGGCACGTGCTGGGCGCGGACTATCTGCTCTCCAGTTACGGCGCCAATATCGCCAAGCCGGGCGGCATCGCCATGAACCTGCATACCGACCAGTGGTGGATGCCCGAGCCGATCCATCGCAATCCCAATCCGGTGCCGGCCGGCTCACTGACGCGCGAGCTAAGCAACCGCGTCGATGACCACCCGCCAATGATTGCGCCGCCGGTGGTTGTAAACGTCATGTGGATGCTCAACGACTTCAGCGAGGAAATCGGCGCTACCCGCCTAGTGCCGCGCAGCCACCTCTACGGCCGCCGCCCCGATGCCGAGCGCGATAAAGACGTCGTCAGCATTCCGGCGGAAGGCGTTGCCGGCAGCGCCATGCTCTTCGACGGGCGCATCTGGCACGGCACCGGCGCCAACGTCAGCGACGAACAGCGGCTGGGCGTGCTCACGACATTCGTCGCGCCGCAATTCCGCACTCAAGTCAACTTCACCATGGCGACCGCGCCCGAGGTAGTAGCCGAAGCGGACGACGACTTGCTGGCGCTGCTGGGCTTCAAGATCTGGAATGCCTACGGGCGCATCGAGAGCCCGGTGGCGGGTTATATTCAGCAGGGAGAGCGTTCGCTGGGAGAGTTGAAGCCCTAATTCTGGCGCTCGTAGCCATACCGTTCCAATTTCAGCTATAATCATATCAGTGCGTAGCATTGCTCGACGCAGCGGCTTGCGGTTGCTGGCGGGGTATGCGTTTCCCGGCATGGCGAATTGCCGCGTCAGCTACTGAAAACCAAGGAGACTGAGATGATGATACGCCGACTGATTTTGACCCTCTTGCTATTGCTCGCGGCGCCCGCTATGGCGCAGCAAAACGACGACAGGCCGAGCGTATGGTTACTGTCTTTTTATCCCTTTGGCCCAACCAATGCGATCCAGACGGGTATGCTGGACGTTCTGGAGGCTTATGGCTTCATCAGTCCGGAAGACCGATCGGATCAACGGATGCAGGTTATGATTGAGTCTTCGGAAAATTCGCCCATAGAATTCAACCGCCTTGAAGCCAATTTTGAACTTGACCGGCTGCGGGAATTGGTCGCCTTTGCGCTGGATCACGAGCCGGATGCGCTGGTGACAATCTCTGCGCCAATGACGGTGCAGGCGCTCCTCGCCACGTCTGATATGGATGACCCGCCTGCGATATTTTTCGCCGATGTCTACAATCCCTACGAAGCAGGCATCGCCGAAGCGCCTTGCATCAAGCCCGCCCATGTCAGCGGCGCGCAATCGGTTATCGACTATGAGGCTATCGCGCAATTGCTGCTGCTGCAAAATCCCGACATCAAGACGATAGGCACGATACACAATGCGGCTGATGCCAGCGGAGCTTACGGCGCGCGCCAATTTGCCGCGGCCGGCGAATCGCTCGGCTTGACAGTCGAACAGGCCGCCGTCACCGCGCTGGCGGATCTGTCGCTGGCGACCGAAGGTCTGATTAGCAAGGGCGCGGAAGCCATACTACTGCCGATGGACTACATGAACTTGGCCGGGCTGCCGCTGATCTCCGGCGTCGCCAACGAGCAAGGCATTCCGGTATTCTTCGCCAGTTTGGACGGCCTGGTTCTGGGCGCTACCGTCGGCGCTGGTTTCTCCCAACTCCTGGACCAAGGGGAGGCTGTCGGCTTGATGCTGGCCGCCTATTTGGCCGGCGACCTGGACCCCGCCAGCACCGCGATCAGCGCGCAAGCGGGCGATATGGTTGTCGGCATCAACTTGCACACGGCGGAGCAGATGGGCTTCAGCTTTTCCCAGGCGCTGCAGGATCGAGCCGATTTGTCGCTAACGATGGATGAAGAGTCGGGTTTGCCCTCGATACTGCCGATCTCTCCCGAGGCGCAGGCGGGGATTGGACAGGCCTTTTTTGGCGGGCCTGCGCCGCTGGAAGCGCGCGAAGAGCGGGACCGCGCCTTCCTGGCCGGGCTGGAATGCACAGCGGAGCGCATCGCCGAGCAGCGAGCTCAGCTGGACGGGTAGGCTGAGACGGGGAAAGCTGGTAGACGCGGCTCAGCCAATCGACAAGCTTGAGCAAATCCACATCGGCGGCTTCAGTTCGCCTTGATGCCTGGCTGCCTCTAAGCAACCGGCTGTCGTAGTCCGCGCGGCATCTTTGCCTACCCGCCGCAAATGCTGTAGACTAGCGGTACGTGAAGGAGAGGGAATCCAATGACCCTGGACACATCGCTATCGTTGGACGTTGTCATTACAATTCTGGTCATCTTTGGCGCCGTTTGGCGTCTGGACGGAAAAATCGCCGAAGTGCGCGACAAGCTCGAAGGAGATATTTCCGACTTGCGCCGGGAACTCAAAGGGGACATCGCCGAATCTCGCCAGGAACTTAAAAGCGAAATCGCCGAATCTCGCCAGGAACTCAAAAGCGAAATTACCGAGACTCGCCAGGAACTCAAAAACGACATTCAGAGGTTGGAGAAAAGAATCGAAACTGTCGAGACAAAAGTTGACGACGGCAATCAACGCCTGGCGCGGCTGGAGGGCAGGTTTGAAGGTCGCGAGGATCGATTTGCGTCCCAAAGCGAAGCCGACTCCGCGGCCTAAGGGGCACGGCACTTGGTAAGCCAACATCAGAAAGGCGGGCAACATAACCGCGCCATTTGCTCTCATTGAGCTTTTTGTTGTATCCTCTCGCATCTGAATTGTGCCTGAAGGCATGGGATGTTTTGAATTTCTGTAAAGTCCGCGGTTCAGGCATGTAGTGGTCCCGAAAAACTGGACACCTAGTAAAGAGACTATACTAGATGAACAGTGACGGAGACAGACACGTGGGGAAATATCGTAAGTACACAGCGGAGGCGAAAGTTAGGATCGTGCTGGAAATCCTTCGTGGCGAGAAATCGGTGGCGCAGGCCAGTCGCGACTACCAGATCAAGAGCAGTCTGCTGTATCGCTGGAAGGACCAGTTTTTGGAAGGCGGGAAGCAATCTTTCGCCTTTGGTCAGGGCGCAGAGCTAAAGCGCCGGGCAGACAAGGTCGCGGAGTTGGAGCGCTTAGTGGGGAAGCTGACGATGCAACTGGAAATTGCAAAAAAAGCCTCTCACTATGTGAAATCTCTACCGCCCGAAAGCGAGAACTAGTGCATTCGCTCAGCCAGACTTACCCGGTGTCGACGAGTTGCGCCGTGCTCGGATTACCGCGCAGCAGCTACTATCACAACGCCAGTCGGCGCGACCAGCAGAGCTTGCGCGAGGCGATCGTGGATATCGCCGGGCGGCATCCTACCTATGGCAGCCGGCGTGTAGCAGTGGCCCTGCAGCGGTCGCCAAGCGGCGCGCGCGTGGGTCGTCATTCGGTACGTCGGCTGATGCGAGAGATGGACTTGGCTATCAAGCCAAAGCGTGGTCGGGGATGGGGCACCGACAGCCGACACAGCTACCGACGCTACCGGAATCTGATCAAAGGAATACAGTCGGAGCGTCCGAACCAGGTGTGGGTCGCCGATATCACTTACGTGCGCGTGCGCTCGGAATTCGTCTATCTGGCAGTCATCATGGATGTGTTCACGCGGTCGGTTCGCGGCTGGCATGTTAGCTGGACAGCGGGGCAAAATCTGACGCTGGCGGCACTGCGAAAGGCGCTTGAGCATCACCCGGCGTCGGAGTTCCACCACTCCGACCAAGGCACACAGTACGCCGCTAAGGCCTACGTTAAGCTGCTGCGTGAGTGCGGAACACGGATCAGCATGGCAGCCACCGGCAAGCCAAGCGAAAACGGCTATGCTGAGCGGCTGATCCGCACCATCAAGGAGGAGGAAGTATATCTCAGTGACTACCAAAACATGGCTGAAGCGCGGGAGCAACTGGGTTTCTTCATCGAGGCAGTCTACAACCAGCGCCGTCCGCATAGCGCATTGGACTACCTAACGCCGGCAGAATTTGAGGCTGAGTGGCTACAGCGCAACTCTCTCAAATTTCCTGAGATTTTGTGTCCAATAATTTAGGACCACTACAGCATTCTCTCCTGCTCTCATGCTGTGGGGAGACATTGGAGGGAGATATGACTCAAACGGCCGATAAACTCGAGCAAATCCACATCGGCAAGAAAGGCGCCGCGCCCATCGCCGCGCCCGGCTGGACCGGCAAGCCCGCCGACCGCGTCAAGCTGGTCGATTGCGACGTGCACCACAACTTCCACGATCCGCACCAGCTGCTGCCCTACCTGCCCAAGTTTTATCAGGAGCACCTGCTCGATCAGGGCTTGCACCTGCCCGGCGCCGGCTACGCCAACACACCCTTCCGCCGCACGCGCCCCGATATCAAAGACCCGGCGCTGCAAGAGCGCGACTTCAACTTCTCGCTGGAATTCACGCAGAAAGAGCTGCTCAACCGCTGGAATATCGACTTCGCGTTGCTGACCGGTCCTCCGGTTTTCTTGGCTGTCGCCGGCTTGCCCGATCCCGATTGGGCGGCCGCGCTCGTCACCGCCTTCAACGATTGGACGATCGAGCACTGGCTGGACAAGGACCCGCGCGTGGTCAACGCCATCCTGGTCGCGCCCAACGACCCAGCGCTGGCGGTCAAGGAGATTCACCGTCTGGCGCATCGCAAAGACACTGCCGCCGTCATGATGCCGATGCAGACGCCGGACCTCTTCGGCAAGCGCAGGTACCATCCCATCTGGGAGGCCTGCGCCGAGCACAATCTGCCGGTGGTCTCGCATATCGGCGGCGGCAGCCCGGGTTCGACGCTCACGCCGGTCGGCTTTCCCAGTTACTACATGGAGAATCGCATGACCCGCCCCAGTGTGGCCAGCGCGCAAGCAGCGTCGCTGATCGTCGAGGGCGTCTTCGAGAAGTTCCCTAACTTCAAAGTCGCGCTGATCGAAGTGCAGCAGATGTGGGCCGTGCCGCTGATGTGGCACATGGACACGGACTGGAAAGCCATCGGCGACCAGACGCCCTGGCTCAAGCGCCCGCCCAGCGAGTACTTCCGCGAGCATATCCGCATCGGCTCCCAGCCCATGCACGAGCCGCCGCGGACCGAGCAGGTCTACCAAATGCTGGAGATGTTACACGCCGATGAGACGCTGATATTCTGCAGCGACTTCCCGCACTTCGATTGGAACGACCCGGTGACCGTGCTGCCCAAACTGGACGAGCGCATGCACCGGCGCATCTTCGCCGAGAACGCGCTTGACATGCTGCGCATTACGGACGACATGATCGAGGCGGTTGTGGCGTGAGGCGCATCGTCGTCGGCAACGTCGCGGAGATCCCTGAAGGCGGGCGCAAAATCATCGTGCCCTTTCGCGGGCGCGCCGGCATCGGCATCTTCAATGTCAAGGGCAGCTTCTACGCCCTGCGCAATATCTGCCCGCACAAACGCGGACCGCTCTGCACCGGCGAAGTGGCCGGGCGCAGCAGCACCAATGCGCCGCCATCGGTGACGGACGGCTTTGTCAGCTACGAGCGCGAGGGCGAGATCATCCGCTGTCCCTGGCATGCCTGGCAATTTGACATCGCCAGCGGCCAGTGTCTGGTTGATCCGAATATGCGCGTCAAGACTTACCCGATAATCGTCGACGGCGAGGATCTCATCGTCGATGTTGATGTCAGCGACTTTATGCAGGAAGGATAAACAGAATGCCCGATCCCATTCGCCTCGGCGTCATCAGCTTCGCCCATGGCCACGTGCACCGCTATTGCCAAGTCATTGCCGATTATAGCGACGCAGAGGTCGTCGCCGCCTGGGATGACGACCACGAACGCGGCCAGACGCAGGCCGCCGATTACGGCTTGGACTGGATGCCTGATCTCGATCAGTTGCTGGCGCGCGCCGACATCGACGCCGTCTTCGTCACCAGCCCGACCAACAGACACGCCGAGCACGTCATCGCCGCCGCCGAAGCGGGCAAGGGCGTCTTGCTGCAGAAGCCGATGGCGCTGACGCTGGAAGACTGCGACGCCATCATCGACGCTGTGAAGCGGACCGGTATCAAATTCAGCATGTGTTATCAGATGCGCGGCGACCCCATTAATCAGAAGATGAAAGCGCTGATCGACGAGGGCGCGGTCGGCAATATCGCGGCGATTCGCCGCCGCCACGCCATCCCCGCCCTGCTCATGCCTAGCTTCGCCGATTCCGGCAACTGGCATATGGATCCTGCCCAGAACATGGGCATGTTCATGGACGACGCCTCGCATGCCGCCGACTGGTTCTACTGGATGTTGGGGCGCCCGGTCAGCGTCATGGCCGAGATCGACAACATCGTCACCGATGTCGCGCCCGATGACAACGGCGTCGCCATCTATCGCTTCAGCAAGGGCGAAATGGGCATCCTCTTCAACAGCTCGACCCAACTGGCGGCCGAAGCCACAACCGAGATTTACGGCGATGCAGGCACGATCCATCAGAACTTCGGCGACGCGCCTTCCACCATACCGCCGCCGGATGGCACACCGCTGAAGCTCTTCCGCGCCGGCGCAGAGGATTGGGAGCGCTTCGACTTCCCCTTCGTGCCACACGGCTCGCGGATTCACGGCGTCGCCCGCCCGGTAGTCGATTTCATCAAAGGCGACGGTCCTCCGCTGGCCAGCGCTGAAGATGGCAAGGTCTGCATCGAGATGATCCTGGGCGCTTATCAGTCAGCGCGCGAGGGGCGGCGCGTAGAGCTCTAGCGCTAGCCGCTCTTGACGCGAGTTCGTTGACAATCGGCGCTGGCTTGGCTATGCTTTTCTACGAGTGAAAATTGTACATTTGCAGGTATTGCTGAAGTTATAAGGAGGCAACAATGTATAGAAGAAATTCTGGCGGCTTAAGCAGGCGGGACTTTTTGAAGTCAGCGGGCGCAATGGCGGGCGGGCTCGCGGCATCGAGCGCCCTGCCCTTGGCATCACTCGCGCAAAGTGATATGTCAGGCGCGCTTCAGTGGAATACGAACCATAACACGCTGAGCGTGAACGACTTCAAAATCGTCATCGAGAATTTCAACGAAGAGTATCCCAACGTTGATATCAATCTCATCAATAGCGGCGATGCTTCGCTGTATTACACGCAGATCAACACCGCCGGCGTGGGTGGGACCTTGCCCGATCTCTTTTACGTCCGCTCCTTTGACGCTGCTCCCTTCGGCGCGCGCGGCTGGATCACGCCGCTGAACGACCTTATGGAGCGCGATGGCATGGATCTGTCGGACTTCTGGCCCGCGCAAGTGGCGCAGAATTCCTACGAGGGCCAGTTGATGACCCTGCCCTACGACTTCTCCAACGTGGCCATGTATTACAACAAAACCATGTTCGATGAAGTGGGCGTGCCCTACCCCACCAACGACTGGACCTGGGACGACTGCTTTGAGATCGCGGCCGCCTTCAAAGACGGCGAGCCGGGCGACCAAACCCGTTGGGGTGTGGAAATGTGGACCTGGGGCTGGATGATGATGGGCTTGCTGCATGCCGGCGGCGGCGCCACCTTCAGTGAGGACAACCGCAGCTGCATCGTCAATAATCCCGAGAATGTCGCTACCTTGCGGCGGATCCAGGATGAGATCGCGGCCGGCAATGCGGTGCACCGTGGCATGACGCCCGCAGGGCTGGATCCATTCTTGACCGGCAATATCGCGATGGAGGTACAGGGTTCCTGGGCGGCGTTTTACATGCTGGATGGCATCGGCGATTCCTTTGAATGGGATATCGTGAAGCTGCCGCGCGGCTCCACCGGCTTGACCAGCGTTTCGGCCGCCGGCGGCGCCTGGGGCATCGCCACCAACACCGAAGACATCGATGTGGCTTGGGAATTCTGCAAGTACATCACCAATACGGAATCGACCAACATTCTCATATCGAATAACCTGCGCAGTGTGCCGGGGCGGCTTTCCTCCGTGCCGCGCTGGGAAGAAGTGGCGGGGACGGATATCTGGAAGGGCAGGTACGTGCAGGTCTTCCCCGAACAGATGCTGAATGACGCCATAAATTGGTCCTATCCCGTCTTCATGGGCGAGTATGACGCGGCCTGGAACGCGCGCATCATCGGCGTCTTTGAAGGCAACGATCCGGAAGAAGCGCTGGCCCAGATTGAAGAAGAAGCCAATGCCGCGGCCGCGCGCTACGCCGAGGATGAGTAAGGCGCCGGTGTTAAGACTGGCGGTTTGAACTGACAGCATCGGGGCGCTTGGCAGAGCTGGGCGCCCCGCTTCAAGATTTCTCGCGCCAATCATCCAGGTACGCAAACATCATTCGAGCGAATAGCTAAGCCCATGTTCCGCAGCGACTTGCTCCGCCGCGAGGCGATACAAGGCTATCTCTTCATATTGCCCTGGTTCATCGGCTTCCTGGTATTCACCGCGGGTCCCTTGACCGCCGCGCTCGGTTTCAGCTTTACCGACTGGAATGGCGTCTCCGCCATCGAGTTTATCGGCTTGGAGAATTATATTCAGCTTTCGCGCGATTCGCGCTTCTGGCAATCGTTGAAGGTCACGCTGGTTTTCACCTTCTTTTACTTGATATTGAATCTCATCATCGGCTTCGCCCTGGCCATAGTGATGAATCAGCCCGTGCGCGGGATGCGGCTCTTCCGCACCATCTATTATCTGCCAGCGGTGCTCTCCGGCGTAGCGGTAGCGGTTTTGTGGTCCTTCCTATTTCATCGCGAATTCGGCTCGTTGAACTGGCTGCTGGGCTTCTTCGGCATCAAGCGAATCGGCTGGATCGTCTCCGAGAGTTGGGCGCTGCCGTCCATAATTATTATGGAGCTTTGGCGCGTCGGCAGCACGATTATCATCTTCCTCGCGGGCTTGCAGGGCATCCCGCCCGAGCTATACGAAGCCGCCGAGGTCGATGGCGCCAACCGGCGCTGGCGCCTTTGGAGCATCACCATCCCGCTGATGTCGCCCACAATATTCTTTGTGCTCATAGTCGGCTTTATCAATTCGATGCAGGTCTTCACGCAGGCCTATATCATGACGCGCGGCGGCCCTAACTACGCCACGTACTTCTATTCCATTAATCTCTATCAGACGACCTTCCGCGAGCTGCGGCTGGGTTACGCCTCAGCCCAGGCCGGCGTGCTCTTTGTCATCATCTTCTTCGTCACGCTCTGCATCCTGTGGGTCTCGCGTTATCGCGTCAATTACGAGTTGGTGTAGGACGCGTCATGGCCATGGCGACAGCATCAGCAACCAGCAAGAGTAAGAGCGGCGGCTTCTGGTCGCGCCGCAAACGGCTGCGCTTGCAGAACCACCTGGTGACCTACTTGATACTGATCCCGGGCGCACTGCTATTTCTTTATCCCTTGCTCTGGATGCTCTCCACCAGCTTGAAGCCCAAGGATCAGATTTTCACCTACCCCATCGAATGGATCCCCCATACCTGGATGTGGTCCAATTATGGCGAGGTCTTCAACCAGGTCCCCTTCCTGACATACACCATTAACACCGCCGTTATCACCGTGATCGGCGTCGTGGGCACCTTGGTCGGCAGCTCGCTGGCCGCTTATGGCTTCGCCCGTTTTCGCTTCCCCGGCAAAGACGCGCTTTTCCTGCTGATGCTGTCGACGATGATGGTGCCGATCTGGGTGACGCTCATCCCGTCGTTTTTGATGTTCCGCTGGTTCGGCTGGCTGAATTCTTATCTGCCGATTCTGGTGCCGGCTTTCTTCGCCCAGCCCTTCTACACTTTCCTCTTGCGGCAGTTCTTCATGACGGTGCCCCAAGACCTGGAAGACGCGGCCCGCATCGACGGCGCCAATCGGCTGCAGATCTTCCTCAATATCATGCTGCCGCTTTCGCGCCCGGCGCTGGCGACCGTGGCCATCTTCGCATTCTTCTTTTACTGGAATGAATTCTTGCTGCCCTTGATCTACATTCAGGATCAGAGCAAATTCCCCATTTCGGTCGGCATTTCGGCATTTATCTCCGAGTACCGCTCCGACTTCGCCTTGATGATGGCGGCATCGGGCATGGCGCTTGCGCCGCCAATGATCGTCTTCTTTCTGGCGCAGCGCTACTTCATCCAGGGCTTTGTCTTGAGCGGCGTCAAGGGATGAGCGGCCACGCGCGTCAAACCAGCGTGTTGTAAGGCTTGTCCGGTACTGTCACGCTGCCGCCGCTCGCTCGGCTTAGGCGAAGTTTCGACATCTTTGCCACCGAGTACACCGAGTTAGATTGAGGACACAGAGGAAAGGCATCATGCTAAGTCCAATGACAGAATCGGCGAACGTGCGGACTATTCTTGACTCGACCAACCGCCATATTTCCCGGAATTCCTCTCTGTGCCCTCAAATTTACTCTGTGCCCTCGGTGGTAAAAGCGCGGCGCCCGCCCCGACCAAACGTACCGTCATCGGAATTTGAGTAGCGGACAAGCCTTGTAGGGGCGACTCTGTGAGTCGCCCGCAGAAGCGCAAGTAAGGCAAAACCATGAAACTCCTGGAAATGACCGGCGGCGGAACCTCACGCGTGATTGACGCTGGCCCGCCCCAGCCACAAGCTGGCGAAGTCATCATACAGACCGCGCGCTCGGCCATCTGCGGCAGCGAGATGAAAGCTTATCGCGGCGCGGGCATCGCCGGCGGCAACAGCGGTCATGAAGCGGTCGGCACAGTGATCGAGCTGGGCGCGGGTGTCACGAGCTTGCGGGTTGGTCAGCGCGTCGGCGTCAGCGCAGTAGTCGGCTGCGGCAATTGCGCCCAATGCGCGCGCGGTCGCTACACCTGGTGCAAGGCGGCCAAATCCCGCTCGCGCATGCACGCCGAGCAATTTGCCATACACGCCCGCTGCTGCAGCATCCTGCCCGACGATCTGCCTTGGGAGCCGGCAACGCTGCTGACCGGCGATGGCATGGGCGTGCCCTGGCACACAGCCAAGAAGATCGACCGCGCTGATATCGAGACGATCGTGGTCATGGGTCTGGGTCCCATCGGCTTGGGCAATGTCTTGCTGCAAGCGCATCTGGGGCGGCGCGTCATCGGCGTCGATCTCATCGAATACCGCGTTGAACTCGCGCGGCAGTTGGGCGCGGATGTCAGCATCAAAGCCGATGACTCGCTGATCGATAGGATCACGGACCTTACCGATGGCGAAGGCGCGGATGTCGTCATTGATTGCGCCGGGCAGCGTGCGAGCGTCACTAACAGCTTCCGGGCCGTCCGCCGCGGCGGCATAGTCGTCTTCAACGGCGAATCGAGCGAAGAAATGCTGGCGCCCAGCCGCGATTTCAACCGGCGCGAAATCTGGGCGGTCGGCTGCTGGTACTATTTCATGAGCGATGTACCCGAGATGATTGCGCTGTGGCGGGGAGGCCTCGATGTGACGCGCATGATCACGCACCGCTTCCCGCTGGCTGACGCGCCCGCGGCATTTGAGCGCTTCGACCGCGGCATGACCGGTAAGGCGCTGCTGCGCCCGTGATCGCCGCGGGCCGACTTTTCCCGCTTGATTGCGCCGTCCAGCGCGATTCGTTATACTTCCCCTGCTACAAAATATCGTTCTAAGTACTCTGAAGGAGTGAAGAAAATGAATCGCTTTAAGTATGTCCTTGCGCTGCTCGCCGTGCTGGTGCTGCTGGTTGGCGCCTTCACCGGCTTCGCGCAGGACGAAAAAGTGCTTGTCATCGGCTGGTCGGAGAATACCGACGCCTATGACCCGGCCAACGGCTTCACGCATTCGACGCATATCATCAATCACGTGACCTACAGCCAGCTGGTCACCTTCCCCGATGAAGACGCCAGCCGCATCGTGCCGTCGCTGGCCGAAAGCTGGGAAATTTCTGATGACGGGACGGTCTACACCTTCTCGCTGCGCCAGGACGCCACCTTCGCCAACGGCGATGATATCAACTCAGATGATGTTGTGTTCTCGATCCAGCGGCTGCAGAATTTCAAAGGCAACCCGTCTTTCCTGGCTGATGGCATTGATTCGGTAGAAGCCATCGACGATGACACGGTCGCCTTTACGCTGCCGGCGCCTCGTCCGTCCTTCTTGTCCGAGATTACCAGCGCCATATTCAGCGTTACCAACGCAGATGTTGTGCGGGCTAACGGCGGAACAGATGCCGAAGACGCATCCGAGACCGATACGGCCGGCGCCTATCTGGACAGCACTTCTGCCGGTTCCGGTTCATACGTGCTCGATTTGTGGGAGCCGCAAAATCGCACCGAGCTGGTCCGCAACGAGAATTACTGGGGTGACGCGCCCTACTTCGACCGCGTGATCTTCATCCACATGCCGGAAAGCGCCACGCAAAAGGTCGCGCTGGAAGCCGGCGATATTGATCTGGCTTTCGACCTGCAACCGGATCAGATCACAGCATTGGAAGGCAATGCCGATATCGAAATCTATCGCGGCATCGGCACTCTGACGCACTTCGTCATCATGAACACGGAAGAGGAGAAGAGTGGCCCCTTCGCCAACCCGACCGTTCAGCTGGCTGTGCGTTACGCGCTGGATTACGAAGGCTACAAGACCCTTTGGGGCGGCGTTAAGCCTGCTACCAACATGACGGCGGGTTTCTTCGGCAACCTCGGCGAAGAGGCGGCCTTCACCCGTGATTTGGACAAAGCGCGCGAGCTGCTGGCGGAAGCCGGTTATGGCGACGGGCTAGACATGACGTTGGAATATCCCGACATGGTTTACGGCGGCGTCAGCTTCAACACCAACGCGCAGAAGATCCAGGCTGACCTGGCCGAAGTCGGCATCGACGTGACGCTGCAACCGGGTGAGATCCAGGTCGCGCTTGAGAAGTACCGCAGTGGCGAGCATGGCGTCGGTTATTGGCTCTGGGGTCCGGACATCCTAGATCCACTGGATTTCCTCAGCTTCATGCCGCCCGGCAAGGTCGCGACAGAGCGCAACAACTGGCAGCTGGAGAGTTTGCCGCAAGAGATCCAGGACATGATCGCCCGCACCAAGGTCGCGAGCGACCCCGACGAGCGCATGGCGCTCTTCACCGCGCTGCAAGAATACACCATGCAGAACGGTCCCTTCGCGCCCTTCAACGTACCCGAGGTGGCGACCGCATATCGTTCCGATCTTTTGGGTTATATCTGGCACCCGCACTGGTTGCTGGATGTCTCCATCTTGAGCCGCGGCATGTAGGTTGATTGCCGAACAAACGCGGGGGCGAGTCCTTGTTTCGCCCCATTGCAGAGTCAGAATTTGATACGGGCGGGCCCATGGCTCGCCCTCTCGTTTCATTGGCGGCGTCTTTTATAGTCCCCGCCTTGATGTGTTACACTAAGCGTCGTTCCTAGAGCGCTGACTGGTCGCCCATGAGCTTTTTTCGCTATTTCGTCCGCCGACTGCTGCTGGTGATTCCTATTTTGCTGGGCATCACCGTGGTTGCCTTCATCATCGCCAACGCCATCCCAGCCGATCCCATCAACGCCAATTTGCCGCCCAACGCGCTCAACGACGAGGACACCATCGCCGCCTTCCGCAAGAAATGGGGCTTAGACAAACCGCTTCACGAACAATACCTAACCTATCTCGGCAACCTTCTACAGGGCGATATGGGGACCTCCATCAAGACGCGCAGGCCCGTGGCGGAAGATATCAGCAGTCGCCTGCCCGCCACCATTGAATTGGCGACCTTCGGTCTCGTATATGGCACAACGCTGGGTGTCAGCATGGGCTTGATTTCGGCGGTATGGAAAAACAGCCTTGCGGATTATGCCGCCCGCATCATCGCTCTTATCGGCATCAGTTTCCCCGTCTTTCTCATTGCCTTGATTTTCTTGAATGTGTTTTACGCGCAATTGGGCATCGCCGCGGGACCGGGCCGGCTGCATCCGATCATGCGGCCGCCGCCGACTGTGACCGGCATGTTCACTATCGACGCCCTGCTGAACGGCGACGGGAAGACCTTCGGCAATGCCGTCTCACATCTGATACTGCCGGCGCTGACGTTGGCGCTCTACATCAGCGCCATTATCTCGCGCATCACCCGCTCTTCCCTACTTGAAGTGCTGAATCAAGATTATATGCGCACCGCCCGCGCCAAAGGCCTGCGCGAGCGTTACGTCATTGGCTTCCATGGCATGCGCAATTCCCTGATCCCAATCGTGACCGTTATCGGCTTGTCTTATGGCAATCTGCTAGTCGGGTCGATTCTGATCGAGAGGATCTTCGCCTATCCCGGCATCGGCTTTTATATGTTCCGCGCCAGCACATCACAAGACTTCCCGGCGATCATGGGCGTCAGCCTGCTATTCGCCTTCATTTATGTCGGAGTAAACTTTGTCGTCGATATCCTCTATTTCTTCCTCGACCCCCGTATCCGCATCGCGTAGCCGCCGGCAGATGGCGCTGTATCATTTGCGCCGCAATCCGCTTGTCACGCTCGGGCTGATCGCCGTAACACTGTGGATCCTGATCGCTTTCACCGCGCCTCTTATCGCGCCCTTTCCACCGTTGCAGCAAGACCTGGCCAATCGCCTGCAGTCGCCAAACGCGTTCTTTGTCGCCGGTTCCGACGAATTGGGCCGCGATATTTTCAGCCGCGTACTCTGGGGCGCGCGCATCACCATCCCGGCGGGCCTGGCAGTCATCATCATCGGCAGCACGCTGGGCGTCATCATTGGCGCGGTCGCCGGTTACGCCGGCGGGGTGGTCGACGAATTGCTCATGCGCCTCACCGAGCTATTCATGGCTTTCCCCTTCATCATCCTCGCGATGGCCGTAACCGCCGCTCTCGGACCCGATATTCGCAATGCCGTTTTGGCGCTGAGCGCCGTCTGGTGGCCGCGTTATGCCCGGATCCTGCGCGGGCTCGTCCTCGAGGTCAAGTCGCAAGAATTTGTCGAAGCGGCTCATAGCGCCGGCGCCAATGGCTACTACATCCTCATTCGCACCATCTTGCCCAACTGCATCGCCCCGGCTGTCATCCTCGCCACCCTCGATATCGGCACCGCCATCATCTCCTTCGCCGCCCTAAGCTTCATCGGCTTGGGGCCGGAGCCGTCGTCCCCCGAATGGGGCCGGATGGTCAGCATCGGTATTCACTTTTTCGATCAGTGGTGGATGTGGCTGTTCCCGGGTTTGGCGATCGCCAGCCTGGTGATGGCCTTTAACTTCATCGGCGACGGCCTGCGCGATATCCTTGACCCGCGCTTGCGAGGGGAATAGGCGCGGCACGCTCTGCCGAGCAACTAGACATCGGTCCAGTCGAATACGACGCCAATGTACTCGTCCTTCTTGTGCTTCAGCCCCTGATACGCTTCTTCGGCTTGCTCCGGCTTGAGAGTATGACTGTGCAGCGGCGCCACTTGCAGCTCGCCGGACCGAATCAGCCGCAGCGCCAGCTCGGCATTACGCCGAATCGAATGCTTGACGAAGGCGTTGCGCGGCACGGGATAGCGCCACTCATGCGCGCCTTTGAAGGTCACATTGCCCAGGCCGTCAAGGTGAACATGACGCAGCACCTCGGTTAAATCGGTTTCGTAAGCGCCACGCGGCGTACCCAGCAAGATCACCTCGCCAAAGCGCCCTACCAGCGGCAACGCGGGAGGCAGCGCGCGCGGATTGCCGGTCGCCTCGATCAGCGTGGTCACGCCGGCGCCACGGGTAATTGCGGCCACATCCGCTTTGATGGCAGCCGGGTCTATCTCCAGCGCATAGGCGATGCCGCATTCCCGCGCCAGCTCGACGCGCCTTGGGCTGAGATCAAGCCCGATGACGCGCCCGCCCTGCAAAGCGGCGAGCTGCGCTGCGAAGTTGCCCACCAGGCCCAGGCCGGTCACCGCGACAAAATCGCCCAGTTCGATGGTTGATATGCGCAGGGCGGTAAACGCCACGCAGATCATACGGGTAAAGACCGCTAGCGCCAGATTTATGCCGGGCGGCGCCTTGACGCATAGCGCTCGCGGGTTGGCCGTATCAAGGCGCTGGTACTGACAGTGCCCGCCCATGCTGTAGACAACGTCGCCGGGCGATACAGCGCTTACGCTCGCGCCGACATCGACGACCTCGCCTATCGAGGCGTAGCCGGGCGTCTGCGGGAAGCTGAACCAAGCCTCGACGCCGGACAGGCAGGCCAGCTCGGTGCCGGCGCTGATGAGCGAGTAGCGCGTGCGGATCAGCGCCTCATGCTCGCCAAGCGGACGAAAGTCGCTCTCGATCGCTCTCACTTCGACTTGGTTAGGCCCGGTGAAGAGAACGCTAGTGTTTTTCATAAGTTATCCCAATCCTCCGCGCGCTGATGCGCCGGCCCGTTGCGCTGCAATTCAAATCCAGCGGCTACTTGCTGCCCGAAGAAATAACGACGCCCTGAATATAATAGCGCTGCAACAATATGAATACCAATACGCTAGGCAGGGTCATGACCATAGACGCCGCCATCAGCAAGTGTTCCGTCGCTTGGCCGCCTGCCGATACCACCCGCTGGAAGTTCGCCAAACCCAGTGACAGTGTATACTTCTCCGGCGTATTCAGATATATCAGCGGCCCGAAAAAGTCGTTCCAGGATTCCAGGAAACCAATGACGATCATAGTAATGACTACGGGTTTGGACAGTGGCAAGATAATGCGAATGAAAATCCAAAGTGTATTCGCCCCGTCAATCTTCGCCGCTTCGTCCAGGTCTTTGGGGATGGTCAGAAAAAACTGCCGGAACAAAAATATCGCGAAGGCGCCGCCGCCGAACCAATTCGGGATAATCAGCGGATTGTAAGTATCCAGCCAGCCGAAGGCTTTGAACAGCAAGAATGTCGGAATGATCGTGACCTGGTAGGGTAGCATCAGCGTACTCAGCAGCAGCAGGAAGAGGACGTTGCGGAAGGGAAAGCGGAAGCGCGCGAAGCCGTAAGCGACCAATGCCGCGGACAGAATTCGGCCCATAACAGAAAAGACCGTCACGAAAACGGTGTTGACAAAAAAGCGCGCCAGCGGCGCTACGTGCCAGATCTCGATATAGTTTTCAAAACGCCAGGTTTTGGGAATCAACTGCGGCGGCCAAAGAAATAGTTCATTGACCGGCTTCAAGGACGACGAGACCGCCCACAGGAACGGCAGCGCAAATATGACCGTCAGACCGTAGGCGAAGGCGTATAGCAGTAAATTGCGGACGATTCTCTGCACCCGCCAAGCCGGCAACATCTCACTCAACATGGCGCCGCTTCCCCTGCCCTTTCATTGCCGATATCCAACTATTCTTCCCCTTCATAGTAGACCCAAAGGCGAGACGTCCACAATTGAAAGCCGGTGATCGCCAGCACGATGATGAAGAAGACCCAAGCCAGCGCCGAGGCGTAGCCCATTTCCCAAAAATCAAAGGCGCTGTTGTAAAGATGCAGTACGTAAAACAGGGTCGAATTCAGCGGGCCGCCCGGCGAAAACTGCTGCTGCCGGCCGCTGCTAGCGACATAGGCCAGCGTGAACATCTGCAGCGCCGCAATCACACCGAGCACGGTGTTGAAGAGGATTACCGGCGATATGCTGGGCACGGTGATGTAGCGGAACTTACCCACCCCTCCAGCGCCGTCGATATCGGCCGATTCGTACAGTTCTTTGGGAATGCCCTGCAGCGCCGCAAGGAAGATCAGCATGGTGTTGCCGCCAAGCGCGCCCCACAAACTAATGATGATCAGCGCTGGCTTGGAGGAACCGGGATGCGCTAACCAGAGCGGGCCGTCTCCCAGGCCCAGCGCCGATATAATGGCGTTCATCAGCCCGATCTGCGGCTGGAATATCCAAAGCCAGAGGAAGGCAGCCGCCACCACCGGCGTGATTGATGGCAGAAAATAAAGCGTCCGTAGCGCGACCCGCCCCGCGATTTGCTGATTGAGCAGCATGGCCAAAGCCAGCGAGCCCGCAATGGCGATGGGAACAAAGATGACAGTGTAATAAAGTGTATTTTCGATGGATTTCCAAAACAGCCGGTCTTGGAACATATACTCGTAGTTGTTCAAGCCAGCGAAGCGCGGCGGGGTGACGATGTTGTAGTCCGTCAGGCTGAGGTAAGCCGATGCGATCATCGGCCCCACTGTGAAGACCAGGAACCCGATGATCCAGGGCGAAATGTAGATAAAGCCTTGCACCGCTTCTCTCTGACCCAAAGTCAGAGGCGTGCTCAAGCCAAGGCGCCGCTTGATAGGGGCAATCATCCAGTTTCTCGTGCTGCTTAGCTCAACGTCAACCAGGGCAGGAACGAATGTGTGGAGATCGCCGCGGACCTCCACACCGGTAAACGCAATTAACAATTTAGCCGAGCGCCGGTTTGTCCAGGATCGCCTGGGCGCCGGAGTTGAGATCTTCAATGATGTCGTCGACGGTCGCCAAACCCAGCCATAGCGCCTGAATCTGATCGCCGATGAACTTGAAGTGCTCCGTCTCGCGGAAGTTGGCCGGCAGCACCAAGGGCAGGGCGCCCTCCATGACGCCCGAGAAAACGCGCAAGGTGTCACTCTCTTGCACGACATCGTCAGCCATCACCGCCGGGCGGCTGGCCGTGACATTATGCAGCTTGGTCACGCGCAACTGGGCATCGAAGCTGGTATTGTAATCCACCCACTTAAAGGCTTCTTCCGGATTCTCGGTGAAAGAAGTCACGCAGAGCGGATCAAACTCGAACATGCTGCCGCGGTGGCCCGAAGGACCGATCGGCATGGGCGCCACGCCAACGATATCCGGATCCTCGACGAACTGGGAGACGCCGCTGCCCCAGAAACCGGACTGGAACATCGCCAGCTGGTTGGCGGCGAAGAGCTGGTAGGGCCCCTGAAGCGCTGTGCCGGGCGCTGGCGCGACCTTGTGCTCGTTATAGAGCGAGCTCTGGAAATTCAGCGCCGCCTTGGCTTCGTCCGAGGTCAGCAGCGACTCGGTACCGTCCGCGCTGAGCGTGTCGCCGCCAAAGGCGCGGATGAATACAATCGAAGTGAAGTAGGAGCCTTCCGGATCGAAGAAGCCCCAGATGCGCCGATCGGGGTCGGTCACCGCGATCGCGGCGGCGAGGAAGTCATCCATGGTCCAGGTTTCGTCCGGATAATCGACGCCGGCATCATCAAAGATGGTCTTGTTGAAGAACAAACCGACACGCCCCGGATGCGCCAGGATGGGAATGCCGTATAACTCTCCATTCAGGCGCGCTGCCGAGGTCGTGGCCGGGTAATGCTCCTCAAGGTCGTAGCCCAAGCTTTCGATGACCTCGTCAATCGGCGCGAGGACGCCGGTCGCCGCCAACCGGAAGTAGCCTTCAATGGACGAAATCCAGATCACATCGCCCATGGTGCCGCCGGCCGCCAGCGTATTGATCTTCTGGAAGTACTCCGAACCGGGGAAGTCTTCAATGACGGCTTGGGCCTCGCCGGCCATGTCCTCGTTAAAGATTTCCGCCCAGTGTCGCTGCGCGTCCGCCTGCCGGCCACTGCGCGTGTGCGATCGGATAGTGACGCCATCTTGAGCAAAGGCGGGCAAACCGGAAGCGAGCAAGCCTCCCGCAGCCAAGCCTCCCGATGCCTTCAAAAAGTCGCGCCTGCTAATGCCTTTGTACATGATAAAAGCTCCTTTAAAGACTAGTCTCTTAAATGCTCTCGCTACTGTTTTCGACGCTTCGTTATAGTCCTCCTTTCACAGTTGAATCGGCCGAATTCATGCCGATCTACACACTCGGCCAATGAATACACGACCCGGCTAGATGGACAATAATATCTGCGGAAATCATATCGCAGCGCGGGTGACATTGCAAAAACTCGCGCGCATCTCCGGATTGGCGACCCGGCTCCGCTTCAGACGCCACTTGCCAATCAGCTAGACAGTCTTTTGGGTATGGCGCAGCCCCGCGACGCGCCTATAATCCTCGCATTGCCAAGCAAACGAAATCAGTTCTTTTGGAGGATCCGCCATGTCACTCGACGACAAAGTCAAAGCCATGGGCATCGATATTGAAGACTTCACGCCGTCAGCCACGCTAGCCCCGGCCACGCGCATCGGCAATACGATTCTTGTTTCCGGCCATGTGTCGACCGGCTACCAAGGCAAGCTCGGCCGTGACCTGGATGTGGAGACCGGAAAAAAGGCGGCCCGCGTCTGCGCTGAGGACCTGCTCAAAGCCGCTTATACCGTCACCGGCTCGGTCGACAAACTGCGCCTGCGCCGGCTGCTCGGCTGCGTCAATTCCATGCCCGAATTCACCGACCAGCACCTGGTCATCAATGGCGCGTCGGAACTATTCTGGGAGCTTTACGATGGCGAGCTGCACGCCCGCAGCGCGCTGGGTTTCGCATCGCTGCCCAACGGGTTCGCCGTAGAAATCGAAGCCATATTCGAGATCGTGGACTAAGCAGCACAAGCCCCCATGCAATCCACCGCCGCCGTCCAGATCACTTGATTCCAAGCAGGCCGCGCGGATTCACCCCTCCCTGATGCTTCGGGTAGCGTAGACACTAACCGTCGGGAGGGGCCAGGGGGAGGGGTAGCGCAATCGCATGCTCGCGCGCATTGTCAACCCGATACGCAATTTCAACCCGCAGGCACGGTTGTTTTTCATCGTGCTTCTGGGCATGTGCTTCGTCGTCGACGGCGTTTACACCGTTCTGCTTAACCTGTACATGCTGCGGCTGGATTATGGCACGGAGTTCATCGGCCTGGTCAACGCGGTCGGCTTGGTGACCTTCGCCTGCGTCAGCTTGCCGGCCGGCATCCTGGGCTCGCGCTATTCCACGACGCTGCTGATGAAAGCGGGCGCTGCCATCAGCGTGTTGGGCGGGCTGCTGCTGCCCCAGGCGGAGTTGCTGCCACCGGGTCCCCGTGAGGTTTGGCTGACCTTCCACTACGCCTTCATGCTCTGCGGCTTTTCGCTATTCTTCGTCAACGGAGCGCCCTACTTGCTTAATGTGGTGGATACCGCCTACAAGCATCGCGCCTTTGCGCTGAAGACTGCCGGCTGGTCTCTGGCGGGCTTCGCCGGCAGCCTGACAGGCGGTGTGCTGCCCGGTATCATCGCGGCGCTCCAGGCCACGACACTGGCCGACCCCGCGCCCTATCGGCTGACGCTGACCTTGGCGAGCGGAGTCATGGCGCTTTCCGCACTGTTTATTCTGCGCGTGCGGCCGCTGCCGCCGGCTGACCTAGACGAGGAAGCGGGCATACCCGCCCAGCCAGCGGGCTTGCGGCTGAAACTGACGCACTCTCTCGTCTTGCTAATCGGCCTCATGACCATAATTCGTTTTTTCCAGGTGGCCGGCACCGCCACCGCGCTGGTCTATTTCAATGTCTACATGGATCGACACTTGGCCGTTTCGACCGCCATGATCGGCGCGATCGCCGCCATTGGCCGCTTAACCGGCGTACCGACCGCCCTGCTCACACCGTCGCTGATCGCGCGCTGGGGAATCATAAAAGTTGTCATTTGGAGCTCGCTCTTAACGACCATTTTCCTTCTGCCGATGGCGCTGGTCGAGCACTGGCTGGCCGCGGCTATCGGCTTCATCGGCACGCTGGCGCTGACCTCGATTCGCTACGCCTCGTTTGTCGTCTACATCCTCGACCTCGTGCCAAAGTCCTACCAATCCATTATGGCCGGCGGCGGCGAGATGGCGGCTGGTTTAAGCTTCGCGATGATGGCGCTGGGGGGCGGCTTGCTGCTGACCGCCTTCACCTTCCGCGACCTGTTCTTGCTTGGCGCGCTGATTGCCTTCTTTGGCACGGCGCTATTCACGCTCTATATCTCCGTAAGCAAAAGAAAGCGCAAGCTCAAGCCAGCGCTCTAGCGCCAGCACGAACCGTTCAACGCTTGCTTGCAGAGACTAGTGGTCGCGCTGGCCTTCACTGTCGGGGCGCCAGTTCAGAGTCGGGCGACTCGCTGAGTCGCCCCTACATGCCCTCGTTCTTGGCGAATCTTTATGGCGCTTCAGCCCCTTCGCTCCCGCCCCTCTGCGCTTCAGCCGCTTGCAGCAGCGCGATCACATCGCCCCGATCGGTCTCGTCCTCAAAAGCGGCGCCCGCCAATTCTAGCGGAGTGCGGCTTTCGTCAGCTTCGCGCGCCATCAAGTCCGCGCCCTGCTCGAGCAAGAAACGCGGCGCGTCCGTCAGCAAGCGATACACGCCCACATCCTGCGCCGCCGCTGTGAGATCGGGCAAGGGATCTAGAAACTCCTTGGGGCCAAAACAGATGACGAAATGCAAGGGCGTGTAGCCGCTCGCATCGCGCGCGTTGATATTGGCGCCCGCATCAAGCAGCGCTCCCATCAGCTCGAGATGACCGCCCTGCGCAGCCAGATGCAGCGGGCTCAAGCCGGCGCCCAGGACGTGATCCGCCGTCGTCTCAACATTCACCAGGGCCGCATCCTCTGCCAGCAAGTCTCGCGCGCGCGTTAGATCGCCCATGATGCCGGCCCAGATAATGTCGATCTCCCAGCCCAGATGCGCCAGCAAATGCCGGACGCAGTCATAATTGCGGCGGTAGGCGATATCGCGCAGCGGCGTCGTGCGGCCGTATTTGCCGCTGCGCTCATAGGGGACCAGGGGGTCAGCGCCGTGATCCAGGTAATATTGAATCGCCTTCACATCGCGGCAGAAGGACAGCAAAGTGCTGGGCCCGGGACCGACTTGATTCACCAGCGCCGGATCACGCTGCAGCCAAGCGTCGACGCCCACGCCATCGCCCAGCCAGGCGCAAGCCCAAACGTCTTTCTCCGCGCCGCGCTCCAGCAGAAAATCGACCATGCCCAGCGCGGCGTATTCAGGCATGAAATCGGCCAGGTCAATGGCGTGGATCAAGGCGTTAAAGCCATACTTATCGTCGCGGGCGTTGATATCGGCGCCATGCGCCAGCAAGAGATCGACGATGTCCTTGCGCCCGTGCATCACCGCAACGTGCAGCGCCAGCGCGTCCGAAGCCCAGAGCGAGCTGCGTACATAGCCGCTGGCATTAGCCAGGCGACCGTCTTGCGCCAGCAGGCCGCGGACGCCTTCGATGTCGCCGGTTTTGGCCGCATCAAACAGCCGCATAATTTTCTCCGTGAATTGAGCGTCCCGCGAAGGGCGCTTTGCCGATATGTCGTTCAAGTGCCTCATCCTTTTCTTCAGACGTTTTCGAGCGTGATGCAGCCGCGTCTTGACCGTTCCCAGCGGAATGTCCAAAAAAGCGGCGATCTCCTTCTGCGAAAAGTCCCTCATGTAATAGAGCAGCAGGACGCTGCGCTGGGCTTCCGGCAGGCTGTCGACCAGCGCCCACAGCTCGGCATCGTCGCCCGCTTCAACTGATGGCGCAGGACCCGCGACTGCGAGTTCGCTCACCTGCTCAAGCGAGACCCATGCCGGCCCCTTGACGCGCAAGCGCCGCTGCGACTGCGTGTAGACGATGCGGCGAAACCAGCCCGGGAACGCCGCCGCGTCGCGCAACTGAATGAGGCTGCAATAGGCGCTGACAAAAGCGTCCTGCGCCGCGTCCTCGGCCTCATGCCAGTCGCCCAAAATGCTGTAGGCATAACCCACCGCCATATCCTGAAAACGTCGTACCAGTTCTTCAAACGCGGGGCTGTCGCCGTTGCGGGCGGCGATGATCAGCCCGCTCAAATCTTCCATAAACGCTCCTTTCTCTTTGCCTACACCTTAAAGAGCCGCTTAAGAGCGCAAAGGTTCAATGGGAAGGCGCAATGCCATCAGTTATGCGCGCGATGGTCTAGCGATTCCGCCCCAATATTGCGACATGGTAGAATATACTAGCCACAATCCTGGAGAGACGGCATGGCGCCTAGCTTCGCTGAAAAACTGCAATCATATATCGAAAACTTGACAAGCGCGCGCAAGAACCAATTGTCGGAACGGCAAGTCAGTCACCTGTTTCTGGGATTCATCAGCGATGCCTTCAAGGTTCAATATGAAGACATTGAGCTAGAGCATCACGTTACCATGACCAAAGTGCAGAAACATGGCTACATAGATGCCTTGCTCGGCGACCTGATCATCGAATTCAAGCGCGACATCAAAACAGACCTCGGCGCCAATATTGACCAACTTTCCGATTATATGCGCGATATGCCAGAGCTTCACCGCTATATTGGCATGCTGACGGACGGCATCGAGTTTCGTACTTATGTGCTGGATGTTGCCGGAGAAGCGAAAGAGGTAGATATATTTAACATCGCCAGCGCCGATGCCGATGTCGCTTACCTATGGCTGGATTCTTACCTTTTCAGCCGCAGCAATATCGAACCGACGGCGGACGACATCGTGCAGCGCTTCGGCGTCAGAAGCCCGACATTCCAACTCGTTCAGCAGACGCTGACAGGCCTGCTCAGCGAAATCGAAGACGATACGGAGCTGGATGTCTGGCGCGGACAGTGGAAGTCATTGCTAAGCAAGGTATACGGTTCGGACATCGCCGACGACAATCTGTTCATCAGGCACACGTATCTGTCGCAATTCGCCAAACTGCTTGTATTTGGCGCGCTTGAAGGCCGTCCCGATAAAATCAATATTCCCAGCGTCGTCAACGGCGAAGCCTTTCATAAACACGGCATCAGCAATATCGGCGAAAACGACTTCTTCTCCTGGCTGATGATGGCGCAAATTCGCGCGGAATCACTGGACCTGCTCTATTCTTTGTCCGCCGAGCTACAGGTTTACGACCTCAGCGCCATCCGCCAGGACTTGCTCAAACAACTTTATCAGGACCTGGTTGACCCGGACACGCGCCACGATCTGGGCGAATACTACACGCCCGATTGGCTGGCGCAGCTCACCCTGCAGGAAATTGACTACGCCGCGCCGCAGAGTTTGCTCGACCCCGCTTGCGGCTCCGGCACGTTTCTATTCAACGCCATACGCCGCTTGGCCGATAAGGGCTTGAGCGGGCGCGACCTGGTCGATTTCGCCCTGAACAATATCGTCGGCACGGACGTGCACCCGCTGGCGGTGACGATTGCGCGGATCAATTATTTGCTGGCGTTGACAGAGCACCTCTTGGACTGCACCGACGTAAGCGAGTTATTTACGCTGCCTGTTTATATGGCGGACGCGCTCATAAATCCGCAAGACGACCGAAGTCTAAATTCGATTTCGATCCCCGTGAATCCGAGCGACGATGAGGTCTTCCGTATTCCGCTCCAATCCTCAACTGATGCGCAAAGACTAACATTTTCTATTCAGCAATTGGATGAATTTGCAGATCTGGCAAATCGATTCCATGACACAGACGAAATGGTAACCGTCTTTAAGCGTGTGATTTCTCGCTTACACGATGGACTGGATGATCCCGTTTTCTTAAACCTGTGGGCAAGCAATCTGCGGCTACTCGCCAAACTTATCCGCGAAAAGCGCAATAGAATTTGGTCTTACGTCCTCGCAAACATGTCGCGACCGCTCATTCTAGCAAAAAACAGATTCGATGTCGTCGCAGGAAATCCGCCATGGCTATCGTATCGCTATATCAATAGCGCTTCCGGTCAAGCCGAAGTCAAGCGTCTTTCAATTCACTATAAGCTCATTGAACCGGAAGATGTGAAACTCTTTACGCAAATGGATATGAGCACGCTCTTTTTTGCCCACGCACACGATCAGTACCTAAAAGGTAACGGCACACTAGCATTTGTGATGCCGCGCAGCGTCATAACCGGCGCCAAGCAGCATCGTCCCTTCCAAAGACAGGGCATGACTCGCATTCTCGATGTAGGGGCTGTCACTCCCTTGTTCAACGTGCCCGCCGCCGTCCTCATCCGTTCTAAAGGAAACGCCAAAAGCCAAGACATACCAACAGTCTCTTATCTTGCATCCTTGCCAAGACACGAACTGCCCCTCTCAGAAGCCCAACCGCATCTTGAGATTAGCGAAACGAAAACTCGGTTTGTAGACTCAGATATTCAAAGTCCATATTTCGCTAGTTTCGTGGTCGGAGCGTCCTTGTTTCCCCGAAACCTCTGTTTTGTCCGCCCGGCCGGAATCCCGTCGAGTCCCGCCGTAGAAACCGATCCCGAACTTGACCGAGATGCAAAACGCCCTTGGAAAGGAATTCGGGTCGAAGGGACAGTTCACGACGACTATATCTATGCCACATTGTTGAGCAAACACTTGCTTCCCTTTGGTTTCCAGAAACTAAACATGGTTGCTTTGCCTGCGCGAGTTCGGCCAGACGGACGCCTGGAATTACTGCACGATGTGGGCTACTTTGCCGACCAAGGCCATATCAGCGCTTATACGACCTGGTTTAGCAAGACTCGGGCTGTGTGGGAAAAACATAAGAAATCCAAAATGACTCTCGCTGAGAGATATGACTACCACAAATTGCTCTCAAAGCAAGTGACTGACTACGGCTTTACAGTTCTCTATAATGCAAGTGGTTCAAATATCGCTTGTTGTGTAATTGATCTCGAAAATACAGATCTGCGGATTTATGGACGGATGACACGATGCTTCATAGTTGACTACAAGACATACTATTGCTCCGCTCAAACGGAGAATGAAGCGCACTATCTTTGCGCGATACTTAACGCGCCTTGTGTAAATGAATCTATAAAGGTGCACCAATCACAAGGATTATGGGGTCATCGCGACATTAGCCGCACGCCATTCGAAGCCTGCGCCATTCCCATCTTTGACGCGGGCAATCCCGATCATCTCGAACTCGCTCGCTTGAGCCTGGCAGCGCACGAGAAAATCGAAGAGATGAAGGGCATGGAAGAGAACCGCTTGCTCAACGGCGGTCCTGGACGGGCGCGCGGCCGGGCGCGTGAAATCCTCGCCGATGAAATCAATGCCATTGACGACATCGCGCGTCGATTATTGGAAGACTAAAAACCTCGCCCCGCTATCCCGGCGAAACCCGCACCGCTCCAGCCGACGCCATCGTGGTGGATATTCAGCTGGTGATACAGACTCTCGGCGATGTCATCGTCGCGCCAGTCATAATCCGCCAGCGCCGCGAAAGGACTGCTGCCCGTACGGCGGCCGCCGCTGCCGTCGCCGACGGCGAAACTGTCGATGACGATGCGCTGGGCGCCGGTCTCCAGCAGCCGCCGGGCGAAGTCAGGCGAGTAGGGCAGGCAAGGCGATACGGCGATCTGGACTCTGACGCCGCGCGCCACCGCCTGCTTAACCGTCGCCAGCCGCCGCTCGACATGCGACTTGCTCGGCCCATAGGGCAAATCATACCGGTCGGTCTCGATGGTCATGCCCAGCCAGGCGTAAGGAATCCGCGCGATCAAGTCAAGGTCGTCCAGCACGGCCGGGCCGCGCGTCTGAATCAGCAGCAGGTCGAGATCGTCATAACGCGCGAAGACCTCCAGGCAGCGCCGCGTCAACCGCAGCTTACGCTCGATCGGCTGGTAGGGGTCGGTCACCGGGCTCATGAAGATGCGCATGTCGCGCCGATTGCGGGCGCGCGAAAGCTGTGCCTCCAGCAATTCAGCCGCGTTCTCCTTGATGATCAGCGCCTCGCCCCAGCGCTCGTCCCGGTGGCGGGCGAAATGCCAATTCGGCAGCATCTGCGCGTAGCAGAAAGCGCCGCAGTAGAGCTTGCCGTAGCCGCAGCCGGCCGCCCATGACAGGCTATGCGTGTACGGCCGCTCGCCCGATGTGAGGAAGCCGCGCTTCTGGGGCGTGAGGATGGACTTGGCTTGCGTATAGCGGATGCGCATGCCTGTAATGATAGCAAATCCTGCTCAGGTGGCGGAGGAAGGCCTTCCCTCGAATTTCAATATGCAAACATGCTATCATGGGCAATATAGTCGATATCAACGACTGCGACAGGAGCGACATCAATGAACCCTGAGGCATACAACTTCGACTTTGGCATTGAAGGCGATTATCTCGTATTCACGTGGATCAGATTGCAGCACGCCTCCGACTCGACTGCCATGTCAAGGTATCCCGAGCTCACGATGCGGATCAAGTATCCCGATATCTCTACAGATACTGTTCGCGCAATGCTCAGAGATCTGGAAGTTCCTCAGCAACTCTCCCAAGCCATACTGACCTTGATTGCCGCACAAGCCGCTTGAAATGTCCTACGACTACATCTTTCGCAGTGATCGTGAAGTCGAATGGCTGCGAAATGGATTTGGCCACAATCTCTTTGGCCGAGAATCGGGGAAGATTCGATTCGACAACGAGTATGATTGCCCACCTGAGCTGGACGAAGACAATGTGCTGTTGGTACCGCCTGTTCGATTAGCGATCTCGATGGTGACGTCCTTTCTCCCCAGGATCGCCATGCTACTCGCGTTCCCGATTCATCCGAACATGCGAGTATTCAGATCGTATATGACCGGCAAGGCCTGATTTGCTTAGCGTAGCAGCGCCGGCGTCTCGTGACTGCCCCAAGGAAACTTCGCCCTCGACAATTGCGCGTCTCCCGCTATAATTCCTTGCTCATATCAGGAAACGGGAACAAGACCATGCCCGGCAAACGCAAAATCACCGGTACCAAGCCGCTCTTCGGCCAATCGCGCAGTAAAGCCTTCAACACCGTCAAGCGCCAATTCAAGCCGAACCTGCAGAACAAGCGCATCTATGTGCCCGAGATTGACCGCTGGGTGCGCGTCAAGATCACGGCCAAGGAAATCAAGACCATCGACAAGATCGGCTTCATGGAATTCCTCAAGCGCCGTAATATCCCGCTCAAGCAGTTGCTCTAATCCTCAAGTAGTCTTGTACGGGCGACCGGGCCGGTCGCCCTTTTTGCTCCCGCGATCATCTCATGAATTCGCACCATCAGTCCATCTTGCTCCAAATCCAAGCCGCCGAACCCGGCCGCGGGCAAACCACGCAACGCCCCGAACACCTGGGCACGGCGCGCAAGTGGTATGGCCTCAAGAATGAGCAGCGCCGGCGCATCCTGCTTGACTTCCGCGCCGCGCATAAAGACCTCAGCTTCGTCGACTGGCTGGCGCTGATTGACTCGCTATATCACGGCGACTCTTACGAGGAACGCTGCGCCCCGCAGACTCTGCTGCTGAAGTACCCGCTTCATCGCCGGCAACTGCCGCTGGCGCAGCTGAACAGTTGGCTGGGCTGCCTCGACGGCTGGGCCGAGGTCGATGGCGCCTGCCAGACGGTCTTCAGCGACAAGGACTTGCTGGCGGATTGGGACGGCTGGTCCGCCCTGCTCGCTTCGCTGGCCGCCGACGCTAACGTCAACAAGCGCCGCGCCGCGCTGGTGCTGCTGACCGCGCCCATCACGCAATCGAACGATGCCCGCATTCTGGAGTTATCGCTGCTGCTGATTGACCGCCTCAAATGCGAGCGGGACAAGCGCATCACCAAGGCGATCTCCTGGCTGCTGCGCAAGGGCATCAAGCAGCATCGCAGCGCTATCGCTACTTATCTGGAAGCCAACGCCGCGTCCTTGCCCGCCATCGCCCGGCGCGAAACGCGCAAGAAGCTGCTGACCGGCAAGAAATGACCTGCTGCCGAACGCGGACCTAGCCCTTATCGTCGTAGTAGTCGCGCACGATGTAATGCGTATCGCGCGGCGGACGCGTGGTGTAGGGTTCTCGCGGCGGGCGCTCCGGCAGTTGCATCGGGCCGGGAATCACATTCTCGTATGGGATCGACTCCAGGATATCACGCATGACATTCAGCCGCAGCCGGCGTTTGTCGTTGGATTCGACCTGACGCCAGCGGCATTCCGGGATGTCGGTGTGCTCGATCATGGCGTCTTTGGCTCGGGAATACTCCACCCAGCGGTTGCGGCCCTCGATATCAATCGGGCTGAGCTTCCAGCGGCGGGATGGATTGGCGGCGCGCTCCTGAAAGCGGCGTTCCTGCTCGTCATCATCCACCGACAGCCAGTACTTGAGCAGGATGATGCCATCGTGCACCAGCAGGCGTTCGAAATTGGGGGCATCACGCAGGAAATCCCAATATTCGCGATCAGTGCAGAAGCCCATAACCCGCTCCACCGTAGCGCGGTTATACCAACTGCGGTCGAAAAGCACGATTTCGCCGGCGGCCGGCAAATGCGTCACATAGCGCTGAAAGTACCACTGGGTCAGCTCGCGGTCGGAGGGTTTGCCCAGAGCGACCAGGCGGATATCACGCGGCTGCAGCGGCTCCATGATGCGCTTGATCGTGCCGCCCTTGCCGGCGGCGTCGCGCCCGTCAAAGGTGATCATGACGCGCATATCACTGTGCTTGATCCAGTATTGCCACTTGATCAGCTCGAATTGCAGCCGCGCCAGCTCCTTCTCATAGAACTTCCGCTTTAATCGCGGCGGACGATTCGCTTTGAACGACTTTTTCTTCGACATGCCAAACTCCAAGAGATCACTCTTCCGCTCTTGTAACTACAAGCATACCCAATTTTGCCCGCCGCCGTCACTTCAACGCCGCGAGGCGGGCTACGTCCTTTTCCGTTCTGTACTATAATCCAGCAGGGTAGAAACAGCTGATTGTGACATCGCCTATGGCGCTTGATGAAAGCTCGCTGCGCGCGCTGGCTGCCGCGGACGAGCCGAAGCCGAATTTTTTCATTGTAGGAGCGCCGAAATGCGGCACGACCGCGCTGCACGAGTATTTGCAGCACCATCCCGACGCCTACCTGCCCTACTATAAGGAGCCACACTACTTCGGCTCAGATCTCGTGGGTTCGCGCTTCCTGCAATTCCGCGACAAACCGAGCAAATACCTCAAGCTCTTCCGCGATGTACGGGACGAGGCGCGCATCGGCGAGTCATCGCCCTGGTATCTGGCCAGCAGCGTTGCCGCCGCCGAAATCCACCGCTACAACCCGCAAGCCAAGATCATAATCATGCTGCGCAATCCGATCGACATGATGTATTCCATGTGGTCGCAATTTCGCTACAGCGGCAACGAACAGATCGAGATTTTCGAGGAGGCCTTGGCGGCCGAATCCGAGCGGGTGCAAGGCAGATGCATTCGCCGCGCCGCCCATTGCGTCACCGGGCTGCAGTACCGACACATGACGCGCTTTAGCGAACAGGTGTCGCGCTATTTCGAGTGCTTCGGCCGAGACCGCGTCAAAGTCATCATCTTTGACGATTTCCGCGCGGATACCGCGGCGGTGTATCGCTCAGTTCTGGACTTCCTGGAACTGGATACCGACGTCAAGGTCAACTTCGGCATTCGCAATCCCAACAAAGAAGTTCGCCTGGCCTGGCTGCAAAACTTGATCATCAGCACGGGTTTCTCGCTGATGCTGCTTAAGGACCGTTTGACCTACCTGGCGACCACCAGCGCCTTCCTGCCCTATGCCTACCGCACGCGCGCCGTCGAAGGCGTTATCGCGGCTTATACCCGCTATGAAAGGCGCTCGCCGCTAACGCGCGAAACGCGGCGCCGCCTGGCGCAGGAACTGTCGGACGAGGTAGGGCAACTTAGCGCGCTGCTTGGGCGCGACTTAAGCCACTGGTTGCGGACTGAGGACTAATCACTTCATGACGGATTCCGCTACTCCGACTAAAGCGTACACTTCAAAGCGGCGCGACAAGCCACAGCTGATTGTGCGGATCGTGTCTGTCATCGTTACCGTGGCGCTGCTGGCGGTATTGGTCGGCGAAGTGGAATGGGCGAAATTCGACCTGTTGCTGGGGCGCATCGCCCCTGTCAGCTGGCTGGGCGCGCTGCTGGCGTATCTGACGTTGAATCTATTTCGCACCCTGCGCTTCCGTGTACTGCTTGGCAAAGACGACACACCCTGGCGCCTGCTGCTTCCCATTACGCTCTATCACAACTTTCTCGTGCGGGCTCTGCCATTCAAGCTAGGCGAACTTTCCTATATCGCCTTGCTTCGCTCCCGGCTCAACTATTCGATGGAAGAGGGTTTGAGCAGCCTTTTCGGCGCGCGTATCTTGGAACTGCTCATCATCATAATGGTCTTTGCCTCCGGCGTCTTGACAAGCGCCGAGGCCCTGGCGCAGCAGCGCGACCGTCTCATGCTGATTATTGTGGCGACCTTCTTCGTCTGTGTTATCGGGCTGTACTTCGGCGGCAGCTTGCTACGCGCCTCAGCCGGCCTTCTGCTGCCCGGGATTCGCAGCCTCTTGCGCGGCAAACGCCGGCTCATCGTCCCCCTTGAGTCCGGCTGGCTGCAGCTCGCGGACGAACTGGACCGCGTCCGTCAGCCGCGCCTGTTCCTGTCCGCCCTATTCATCTCTTGCTTCACCTACTCGTCTTCATTCCTGACCAACTATGTGCTGCTGCGCGCCCTGGGCATTCAAGTTGACTTTCCAGCTATGATCGCCATCATCAGCATAGGCATGTTTGCTTCGGCATTCCCGTTCAATGTCAGCGGATTCGGCGTGGTCGAAGTCGCCTGGCGCTTCGGCCTGATGCAATTTGCCGGCTGGAGCGAGTCGGACGCCACCGCTACCGGCTTTCTATTACATGGCTTCCAGCTATTTGCCGCGGCGCTCTATGGCTTGGTCGGCTACCTGCTCATCCATCTCAGTCCGCGCGTCTCGCCGCCCCAGGAGAACGGTAGTGATTCGGATTCAAACGAGCTTGTTTCCAGTTAGAAGGAGCCCCGTATGCCCTATCAATTTGATCCCGACCAAATGTACCGCATGCCCACGCATTTCGGTCCGCGCACCGGACCGCGGCGCGGGCCCGACGGGCGTAAATTCGAGTGTCGCGACAATCCCTACAGCACCAGCTTCAGCGTCAGCTTTCTCAGCGATTCGGCGCAGTTGGAGAACTTCCTGCCGCCAGGATTCGCGCTTGACGGCGAACCCGTGGTGACGGTCAGCGCGAGCTATATGACCGAAATCGAGTGGCTGGCGGGCCGCGGCTACAACACGCTGGGAGTGTCTTTCCCGGCGCGATTTGAGGGCGAGGCAGACCGTCTCAGCGGCAGTTTCCTGACCGTGCTCTGGGAGAATCTCACCGACCCCATCCTCACCGGCCGCGAAGAAATCGGCTTCTCGAAGATTTACTGCGAATTGCCCACGCCGACCAGTTTGCGCGGCCAACACCATATCATCGCCAGCTGGCTGGGCTTCAAATTCCTCGATCTCTACGTAGACGATCTGCGCGAGCAATCACGCCAGGAAATCGACGAGCTCGCGAGCAGCCAAAGCGGCGCCGGCATCTTGCATTATAAATACGTGCCGCGCACCGGAGAGTGGGGCCGGGCCGATGCCGCCTACGCCGTGCTCACACCGGCGGAAACGCCAAATCGGCGCGTCCTGGAACACAAAGTCGGCGCCGGCAGCCTGCAATTTCACAAGGCGCGTTGGGAAGATATGCCCACGCAGTACAATATCGTCAATGCCTTTGCAGACTTGGAGATTCGCGAATATCGCGGCGCCAGCTTAACCAAGACCGTCGGCGGAAAAGACCTAAGCGATCAGCGAATCCTGCGCTGAGCGCGTTACAGGAGAGCGAAATGTACGATCTGCACGGGAAAGCAGCCTTGGTAACGGGCGCGGCGGGCGCTGCTGGATTAGGGCGCGCAATTGCCCTGCGCCTGGCACAAGAAGGCGCCGACCTGGTCGTCAACGACCTGCACGAAGATCAATCGCCGCGCAAAGGACTGGCTAAGGTCGTAGAAGAGATTGAAGCGCTCGGTCGCCGGGCGCTCCCGCTCTTCGCCGATGTGGCCAATGCGGCTGAGGTCGAAGCCATGGTGGAAACCGCGCTGAGCGAATTCGGCCGCATCGATATCCTGGTCAATAACGCCGGCGCCCCGGCCGGTTCAGACCGCGTGCCGGTGGTTGAGCTTGAGGAAGAGGCCTTCGACCTTGTCCAGCGCGTCAACGTCAAAGGGACATTTCTTTGCAGCCAGGCTGTGGCGCGGCACATGATCGCTCGCGGCGGCGGCGGCAGAATCATCAACATTTCTTCTACATCCGGCAAGCATGGCGTGGCGAGATTTGCCGCCTACTGCGCTTCCAAGTTCGCTGTGCGCGGCTTCACACAAGCGCTGGCGCTCGAACTGGCACCGCACAACATCACCGTCAATGCGATCTGCCCGGGCTTGATCGCCACCGAGCGCATCGACGAAATGGCAGCCGCCCTGGCGCCGCGCGGCGTCGGAGCGGACGAATATCGGCGAACCATGATATCAAGTTCGCAAGCCAGCGTTCCCTTGGGACGCATGACCGAAACCAGCGATATCGCCAATATGGCCGCCTTCCTGGCTTCCGACCAAGCCGCGTTCATCACCGGCGCTTCGCCAAACGTTGATGGCGGCCTACACATGGATTAAATCCTGTTAAGGTTATCAAGATTGGACAACGCTCATATGGGAAATAATCGCCTGGCGGGCAAAATCGCGATTGTAGCAGGCGCCGGTTCCAGCGGTGAACCTGCCGGCACCGGCTATGCAGCCGCCATGCTCTTTGCGCAAGAAGGCGCAAAAGTCTTATTGGTCGACAACAATCGGGAGCGCGCGGAACGCACACAGCATGACATCACCGAGGCGGGCGGCCTCTGCTCCATCTTCCTGGCTGACGTAACCCAAGAAGACGCTTGCATCGCCATGATGGACGCCTGTCAAGAACGTTACGGCGGCTTGCACGTCCTCTTTAACAATGTCGCCACCTACGGTTCCGGCAAGATCACAGATGTCTCAGACGCGCAGATCGACGCGGCACTCGCCATCAATCTCAAGAGCATGATGCTAACTTGCAAGCACGCCGTCCCGCTCATGGCAGCCAGCGGCGGCGGCTCAATCATCAACATCGCTTCAATTGACGGATTACGGGCCGGATTCTCAGCCAATGTCCCATACGCGGTCACCAAAGCCGGCGCCATCCAACTCTCGCGCGTAATGGCCGTTCACCATGGGCGCGACAATATCCGCGTCAACGCAATTGCTCCCGGTCATATTCACGGGGCCTTTGTCCGTCACCTGGACGACAACACACGCTCCCTGCGCCGCAAAGCCGGCCCATTAGGCAGCGAAGGCAACGCCTGGGATGTCGCTTGGGCGGCCGTCTTCCTGGCCAGCGACGAAGCACGCTGGATATCGGGCGTTGTATTACCGGTCGACGCCGGCCTCCTTGCTGCCACACCGCTCGCCGTGCTGGCCAATATTCTTGACCGACCCTAGCATATCTCATTCGAGACTTAGAACGACCGTTCTAAGATTGTGGCCACGGTCAGCCCGCGACGAGTTTTCACGAATACCGTACAAAATCCTTGCGAGATGCGCCCGAATCTTATAGACTGTATAGATATATCGAGTGCAACTTAAGCTGAGCCAGCTAACCCTGCCACGACTTGAGAAATCTTGTCGCGGCGGACCTTATGAAGATTGCGGAATTTCCGGTCGTTTTCTGACCAACTTTCAAACAGAAAGTGCGCGTCTGTCATGGGAAATGGCCTCTAAGAGAAGCCTGCATCTAGCAAGATAATCTAAACTTGGCTCCAAAGGCAGAGGAGAGGTGGCAGCCTCTCCTCATCAGTGACCGACCATCGGTCATGCCCTTTGTACTCGCAGGTAGATCGGACCATGTTCGCGCAGGAGCCGATCCACCGAGCATCCGCGGCGCCCGCTTTTGCGTGGGTCGTCCGTTTCGTGTTTATTATAGCTTTTAAGACTAGGAATAGCAAGGGATTCCCAAGAAAAGGGGCTCAAAAACGATGGAAAAAGTGGCAAGAAAAGTTGCTAAGAAGCTCTTGAATCGGGCTATAAATTTGGCCAGGAAAGGTTACTCGGTTATCCCGCTTGTGGGCGATACATCTGCCGGGGAGCCCAAGAAGCCGACCATAAAGTGGCGGGCTTTTCAAAGGAGAATCCCGGAGCTGCGAGAGCTAGAAGCGTTGTTTGATCATCGAGCCGGCGCGCTGGGAGTAGTTTGCGGACGAGTATCGCAGCTGTTGGTGATCGACTTTGATGATCATCTGCGTTATCAGCGCTTTTGCCGTCACTTACCCCAGTACGCGCAGAGCTACACGGTGAAGACCAGGCGGGGATTCCATGTGTATTTTAGTTCGCAGGTAAAGGTGCCGACGCATCAGTTTGATGGCGGCGACATAAAAGGCGAGAAGTCGTACGTGGTCGCGGCGGGATCGAGAATCGCGGGATTTGTGTATAAGGCAGTCAGGCGCATCGAAGCAATGGTATTGGATAAGGATGGCGTTGAAGCTTTGTTGAAGTATTTTCATGTGTGGCGTACGTCTGTGAATGGGAGTAAGAGTGTGAAGCAGAGCTCCAGCGATACCGACATAGGCTTGCTATATGAGCGCTTGAGTGGGTCCATCGGGCGCAATAATGCGCTGTATCGAAGCGCGTCCGTGGGCGTTCGTCAGGGTATGAACCGGGGAGAGATCGAGAGGGCGCTGCTTCGGAGACATGCTGGTAACTTGGGCAAGGTAGGTCATAAGGCCGAGAGTTTTGCAGATCGGCTTGCTGAAGGCCGACAGACGATAGCGAGCGCTCTGCGGCGGGGCGTGCAGTACGGGGAACATGTAGAAGGCATAGCAAATACAGTGCGGGAGCGGTTGCTGCAAGCGCATGGTTCGTCGGTGACCGCCCGGTTGCTGGATATCATAGTTATGGCCGGCTGGCAGCCGGAGTCCTACTTCTCGATGCGTGATGCGATTGAGCTATGTAAAAGCTACGGTCTGAATCGGAAGAGCGTGATGGCGGCTCTGACCGGAGAGCACTGCAGATACAACGGGCGGCATATTGTCAGTAGAAGATATGTAGAATACCTGGACATCGGGGGACTTAATTCGGGCAAGCGCGGGAGGCCGGTGCAGTTGGTGTTTCAAGTGCCGAGCGTTTCGCGACTTCTCAGCGTACTGAATGTGAGCTGGTGTCCGTCTGATCCTTTGGGCAAGGCTGATCTGGCGAGCAATCATGCTTACCGTCGCGCGCTGCATCGTGAGTATGTGAAACGACTTTCTCCGCAGGCGCCGATGTCGGTCTTGGCTTCGCGGCTGGCCTTGAATGCGCGTACTCTGCGACGCTATAACGCGCAGTTGGGAGTTCATGTCTGCGAGCGGATTGGTCGCTTTGCTTTGACTTGGGAGACCTTGAAGAGTCTGCCGCGGCGGGAGCGGGATGGGGCGAAGAATCAAACTCCCGGTTACTGGCTCTCTATTGGAGGGGGCGCGCGTTATCCGGCTTGGCGGCATATCGGCGCGGCGTTGCTGCGTCGGGGCGGTGATGCGGTGCAAGTATGCGCGCGTCGGTCTTCTGTGATGAGTTTGGGCAAGCCGAATGCGAGATCGGTCGTGTATGAGTCGCTAAGCGTCGAAGCCTTCATGCGGCTGCGGATATTGCGCGATGGTGGTGTTGTTCGGGGCGGTGTGCTGAGTCGCCTGCGTGGGCTGGCTGACAGGGCTAGCGCTCGTTTGCTGAGTGCGCGGTATGACAAGCTGCCTCTGCAGTACGATACGGTTCGAGATCATATTGCCGAGGACAAGATCGCTGAGACCATCCGCGGTTACCTGGTCGCTGAGGATGGGATGGGCGGTGAGGTCCGGCGTCCGGCTCGACGCGGCGTGGCGTATCGAATGTTGAAGCAGTACGGCGAGGGTAATGTGTATCTGGCGCTGCGGGATTCATTCAGCGAGTTGATGTCAGCGATGGCGCAGCATGCGTTTCGTGTGGGCGAAGAGGGGGCCGGAATGGGCGCGTTGGTTCGGAGTATGGCCTAGCGCTAGGGGTGCGTGTGTCGGTATAGGAGTTGGCGTATACCGTTACAGGTGTAGCGCTTTCGAGTAAATGGAGAACGGGCCGCGCGGATGCCGAGCCCGTTTGTGTTTTGTGGCTGTGAGTTGGATTCCCGTGGGATTAGGGGTGGGATTCGTCGATATCAGCGATGAGCCGCATGAGTTGTCTGATCTCGGCTTCGATGAGACGTCTTATCTTGGGTTTGTTGGTCGCATCGAGCGAGTCGATCTCCTTTCGGAGTTTATTGCGCCATTGGCTTGCGTCCGCTGCGAGCCGGGAAACGGTGTCTTTTTTGGTCTTTACTTTCTTAACCGTTACTCGTGTAACGTTATCCAGCGCGGCCTTCATTTTGCGCAATTCGCCTTCTGTAAGGTTCTCGTCGTCGCCGCGGCGCCACAGGTCTGCGGGCAGGCGCAGGAGCGCGCGATATTGCCGCAACTGGCCCGCGTCCGAGAGGCCCATGGCGTTGAGCAAGCGCTCGCCTTGTCCGCGGGGAATGCGCCAGGCGGCGCCATCGGCGACCTGGGCATAGAAGGCTTGTTCGCTTTCGCAGGCATTGATCTTTACGAAGTTGTCCCAGCCGTGCAGGTCCATCAGCAGCAGCGAGAGTTGGCGCGCGCGGCTGATGGCGTTTAGATTATCGCGGGCATTGTTCTCGCTGGCCTGGCGCCAGACGTCAACCTGCTTGACAACGCGTGCGGGAATGCGCGACCAATTGACAACGCTGCCATCGGGGCGGCGGTCGCCATCTCCGAATTTCCAATAGAGGATCTGGTACGCCAGCCAGCGGCGCTCGCCGGTCTCAAGTTCGTAATGGTCCGCGTGCCGCACGAGGCTGATCGGGTTCGATAAGCCATCGCGGCGGATGCTGGCGGCCAAGTCTACGATCTTCATTAGCGCGTTTTCTTTGGTCGACGGCGGAGTCTCGGCGCTTGCTTGATCAGGCGCATCACTTTCGGCTTGCGTGCCGCGGCTGGTGGATTGACCATGCAAGAAGGGTAATATGTCAAAGTCTTTCTGCCCGGTCTCCAGCTGCACCTCGATAATCCAGCGCTCGAAGATATCGACGATGTTGCGCGGATGCAGGGCAAAGATGTCGGTCAGATCGTGAGGGATAGTGTAGCGGGGCTGAATGAAATTCGGATGAATTTCTTGAATGCTGACGGCTTCAATGGCTTGAAATTCGTTGTCGGCCGCGGCGATATCCAGCGCCAATTCGCCCAAGCCGAAGCCTATAGCGTCGGCAGTTTTCGGGTCAAGTGTATTGGGATTGGCGGAGAGCAGATTTTCTTCGGTCTGAATTTTGCGGCGGCGTTCACGACTGCTCATAGATGCGCTCCTCCAATTGGTCTACCAGGTGCCAGGCATCGTCCGCGGTCCCGCTGCCGGGCGCCAAAGAGAAGACTGTGCGGCGGGCGCTGGCCACCTCCGTCCAGATTGTTCGCACCGGCAATGGTTTCCATACCAGACTGCCGAAGGTGTCCTGCAAACGACGCAAGTTGTCTTGGTGTTCCAGCGTTCGGCCGCGATACATAGTAGGTACCACACCCAGCACTTTGATATCGTTCAAGTTGTACTGCTGGCGAATAGGACTGAACTGGTCCTTATGCGTCAAACTCTCACGCAAACCATCGAAGCTCCAGGCTTCGCATTTCGTGGGATAGATAATGCCGTCTGTCGCCATATATATAGAAGAATGCAACAAGGACGGCGTTGGTGAGGTATCAAAGAATACGAAGTCTATGGCATTGCGCAATTGATTAAAGCGCTTCAAAACCGTGAAAGCATCCGATATATTGCCGGCGATGCTGCGTGTCTCGATGTTCGAAGGCACGACCAGCAACTGCCCGCGCGTGTTATGCGCCTCGTCCGGGACATTGAAGCGTTCCGCCGGCACCGGACGCAGCACCTTTTGGAATGGCGCGCTGCGCACGATCAGGTCGTAGAAGCCCGGCTCTTTGGACAGACCAAAGGCGATAGTGGCATGACCTTGCGGGTCGGCATCCACCAGGATGACACGCTTGCCGCGAATCGCCAAACCGGCCGCCAGATGCGTTGCGAGGGTGGTCTTGCCGACGCCCCCCTTCTCGTTAAGGAGTGTAATGATCTTCATGAGGGCTACCTATTCTCCCGCGAACTGACGTGCTACACTATAAACATAACCTGTTACACCATTATTAAATGTTACTATGCTGCGGCTGAATACGCCATCGTCCACAAGGGAATCCATCATGTTTATCAGATGGGGCGTTTTCTTGCGGTTGAGCCGGTTTACGATCTCGGTGCGGGTAAGCGGACGTTTGCTTCGCGCCACAATGTCGATCATCATCTGTCGTGTCTCGGAACGGGGACGGTGATCTTGAGACATTCGAGGAAATGCTCCAATATTAAACAGTATAGATACAATGCAAGTGTAGCGCGAAATTGAGCTTAAAGCAAGCTTAAAATGGAATTTCGTGGAAAAGTGATCGGCGGTTTGACATGGTGTAATCGGTCGACGGTACAGGGCAGCATGATCTGCTTAAGTCTACCAGCTTGCGAGCGGATTTTCTAGCATGGCGCAGCGGTAGGGAAAGCGAGAATCGCGCCCTATAATGGTTGAATGGTCATCGACAGCAAGCAATTGAGCGAAAAGCAGGCGGCTCTGGTGGAGTCGCCTTTGGAGAGCAAGATCTGGCTGGAAGGCAGCGCCGGCAGTGGCAAGACGGCAGTGGCGGTCCGGCGGCTGTTGCGTTTGCTGTCACAAGGCGTGCCGGCCGAGTCGATCCTGATCTTCGTGCCGCAGCGCTCGCTGGCAAATCCCTATATTGAAGCCTTGCGAGACCACGTGCTCTATCAAGGCGGGCAGGTGTCCGTGCATACAATCGGCAGCCTGTCCCTGCAGATGGTCGAGATGTTTTGGTTTCTGATAGCCGAGCGGACCGGCTTCAAGCATGCGCAGGACTTGCCCAACTTCCTCAGCCTGGAGTTGGTGCAGTATTTCATGACCCGCTCCATCGAGCCGCTGGTGAATCAACGCGATTATTTCAACAGCGTTCGCATCGACCGCGCCCGGCTCTACAGCCAGATTGTCGATAATATGAACAAGGCGGCCCTGGTCGGCTTTCCTATCAGCGAGATCGGCTCGCGCTTGGATGCGGCGCTGGCGGGCGATGTGGAGCAGTCGCATATCTTTGGCGATGCGCAGACCTGCGCCCTGGCTTTCCGCGACTACTGCCTGCAGCGCAATCTGCTGGATTTCTCCTTGTATCTGGAGCTGTTTCGCGACCATGTATTGTCCTTGCCGCAGGCGCAGGCTTATATGCGCCGACGCTTTCGACACCTGATAGTCGACAATGTGGAAGAAGACAATCCGGCCTCGCATACTTTCATTGCGGCCATGCTTGAGCAATGCGCCTCGGCCTTGCTGATTTTTGATCGAGATGCCGGTTTTCGGCGCTTTCTGGGCGCGGACCCGGCCCATGCGCGGCGCTTGCGGCGGCTCTGCGATCAGCAAGAGTCGCTGGACGAGAGCCAGGTGATGCAGCCGGCGGTCAGGTCGCTCGGTGCTCAATTGGCGGCGCAGCTCGGCGTGGTCGAGTCAAGAGAAGAGGACATTGATCCGCGCGCGGCGCTGAAAGCGGAAGCGCAGCGTTATCATCCGCAAATGGTGGACTGGGTGGCTGATCAGATCAGCGATCTGGTGCAGGAGCAGTCGACGCCGCCGGATGAGATCGTGGTGCTAGCGCCGTTCTTGTCCGATGTATTGCGTTTCGGCTTGATGGAGAGCCTGGACAAGCGTGGTATCCAAACGCGGTCGCATCGCCCGTCAAGAGCCCTGCGAGATGAGCGCGCCGCCCGCACGCTGTTGACGCTGGCGCGGCTGGCGCATCCGCAGTGGCAGATGCAGCCGGCCGAGTTCGATATCGCCTTCGCGCTGATGACCGCCATCGACGGGCTGGACCTGATTCGCGCCAAGCTGCTGACCGAAGTGCTCTATCCTAATGGCGCCTTGCTGCCCTTCTCCAACGTGACGTCCACGGCGATGCAGTCCCGCGTCACCTTCGAATTGGGCGAGCGCTACGATGGCCTGGTTCTCTGGCTGGAGCGCTACCGTGACGAGGGCGGCGCGGAAGCCATCGACATCTTCTTCAAGCGCATTTTCGGCGAATTGCTGTCGCGCAGCGGCTATGGTTTCCATGGCAATATTGATGCCGGCAATATCTGCATGAACCTGGTCGATTCCGCTCGCAACTTCCGCTGGTCACTGGACTTCCTGAGCCGCTACGACGAGCCGACCGACCTGGGGCGCGATTACGTGACCATGGTGGACCGCGGCGTGATCGCGAATTACTACCGGCGCAGTTGGGAGACGCAAGACGAAAACAGCGTGCTGATCGCGCCGGCTTATACCTTCCTGCTTTCCAATCGCCCGGTTGACTACCAATTCTGGCTCAACATCGGCAGCGAAGGCTGGTCGCGCCGCTTGTATCAGCCGCTGACGCATCCCTACGTCTTGAGCCGCGGCTGGCAAGAAGGCGCGCGCTGGACGGAAGATGACGAACAGACCTGGAATCGGGGGACGCTGGGCCGCCTGCTGCTGGCATTAACGCGCCGCTGCCGCAAAGGCGTTTTCCTCGGCTACAGCGAGCTGAGCGAAAGCGGATACGAACAACGTGGCTTGCTGCTGGAGACGATTCAGAGCGTGCTGCGCCGCAGTTCGCGCGGACTAGCTGTCGAATTGGAAAAGTGAGCAGCCGCCATCAAGCGTCAGGATGCTGCCGGTCATGTAGGCCGTCTGCGGGCTCGCCAGGTAAACGACGGCGGCGGCGATTTCTTCCGGCGTGCCCGGCTCGCCCAACGGGATAGCCTTGGCCACGCGCGCGGCGTACTGCGGCTCCTCGCGCAATTGCCGCCCGGCCAGGCCCGCTTTGACGATGCCCGGCGCCACCGCATTGACCAGGATGCCCTGCGGCGAGAGTTCACGCGCCATCTGCTTGACCAGCATATTCACGCCGGCTTTGCTCACGGTATAGGCAGTGATCTCGGGCCAGGGTATCTCGGCCACCCAACTCGAAGTCAATATGAGACGCCCGGGCCTGCCGTCGGCGACCATCTTGCGCGCGGCTGCCTGGCAGACGTTGAAGCAGCCGGTCAGGTTGATGTCCAGGTGATTCCGCCAGTTCTCCCCGCTGATCTCGAGGAAGGGCTGGGCCTCCACGATGCCGGCGTTGGAGCAGACGATGTCCAGCTGCGGCAGATCGGCGATGGCGCGATCGACCGCGACGCGGTCACGCACATCGACTTCGGCGTATTCAACCAGTGGATCATGCGCGCGGACGCGCTCGATAGCGGCTGCTGCGTTTGCGCGTGGGGCGATGTCCCATATGACAACATGCGCGCCCTGCTCGGCAAGCTGGCGGGCCATGGCCTGGCCGAGGTCGCCGGCGCCGCCGGTAACGATTGCGATTTTGCCGTTTAGTATGGCCATTGCTACTCCCTGCTGGCTACTATTCCAGCATTTACCACGTCCTCGCCTTGCCAATTTCACGCTCACGCGTAGCGTACGCCAAGGCCTGAGTTTGGGTCATTCCCGCTACGATTGAGCCAATACCCTAGTGAAGAGCGGACTTATCTTTGCCGTTCCGCTCAGGACGACGCGGTCGAATGGCGATCGAGAAAGCATGCCTATCGTTAAGAGTACCAGTACGTGTACTTTCTCTCTATGTCGAGCGCCTTGATTGTGTCGCGGGCGGCTTGCTGGCAGGGCGGCTCAACTTCTTCCGGGGCAAAGTGACGCCCTGATCGCTGCTGGTATGTATGGCAAGCCTCGTGAGCCAGTACGGCGGCGGTATGGAAGATCTGCATTTCATAGCTGGTACCAAAATACGGGATGCAAGATTCCATTTCTGTGTGTCCTCCGGCCGCTTGCGCTCGGCAGTTGCCTTCAACCCCATCCGAGAACTCCGTTATCTTTTCCGTTCCACCGACCACGTAGGCATACCAGGTGGGTGAATTCGCGCTAAGGTAATCGAGCGTTGTTTCGAGCCGGCTTATAAAGGTAGCTGACCCTACTATTAGCGGTCTTCCTGAAACGATGAGCGTCGATTGTACCGGCACGCCGCATTGATTGTTTTGGTAGGCCCAATAACCGTCCTTCCACTCTTGTTCCGTCGTACATTGCCGGTCAACAAAACAACAGTTGTCGATGTCTGACTGCGGCGAAGATTGCGACGCAAGGGAAGGCGAGGCGCCAGAACTGTAAACAGGTTTGGCCGAGCGGACATGCAGGGTTTTTGCCAGCCAGCCCTTGGTGGTTTTTAGCCAGCACCATTTCTCTCCCTGCCTTGACTGTGTGACTATGAAGACATCGCCAACCCTGGCAATGGCCACCACGGAGCTATTAGTGGTGGCCGACGCACGGATATTCATTGTTCCGATTATGTACGCCACTTTTCCCTGATAACAATCACCGGATGCCAAACTTGAAGTAGGATTCGTGCCGTCGGGCGCAGTGCTGGCCAAAAGCGCGGTATCCAAGATCCAGCCTTCGCTGACCTGCAGCCAGCACCGTCCGCCATTATTTGCTGATCCCATCAATTCGAGGCGCTCCCCTGGCGCCGTAAATCGGACAACGCTGCCGGCATAGCTGGCATCGGTTCTTATCCCCGTTGCAGCCCTTGCGTACAACACTTCTTGTGCAGAGCAACCGCCTGCCTTTTCTGCCTGCGGCTGTGACGCGGCGTCCCTCGGTGTAGCGCTGAGTACCAGAGCGCTGTCGATCAGCCAGCCGCCCTCGACTTCTAGCCAACACCAGGGTCCTTGGTGTTTCGATCCCAGGACTTCAAGCGGCTCCCAGGGCACGGCCTTCCGGACGCGATCGCCCGCGTGGCTGGCTTCGTCTCGGATCGCGGCGGCCGAGCGCGGGTATACCGTATCACGCGACGAGCACGGTTCTTCGCTCTCCTGCGCCAGCGAGACAAGGCTCATCGCGCTGAGGATCAAAAGCGGAAATATTACACGAAGCAGCAGTTTGACCATCGACGCTCCGCCTTGCAAGTAAGCGAGAGAACGCTGAGTGATTCGGATGCAAACGAGTTTATAACATTAGACTTGCGATTGCAAACTTAGGCGAACGTCACCCGCGCGCAGGCCACCGAACGCGGCGGCACGCTCAGCGCGAAGCCGCCATCAGAGACCGTCAACGCCTCGCCGTCAACCTCCACCGGATCGCATAGCTGTGCTGAGGCGATGCTTTGACCGGGAAAGGTCAACCGCTGTTCGACTGCCGCTTCGCCCAAATTGTAGGCATGTACGATCAGCCCGCGGCCATCGGCAGCGCGCTTGAGTTGCAGCTCGCAGGCGCCTTCGGGATCGGCCTGCATGAAGATGCCGCTGGCGCCGAGTTCCGCGCCTGGCACGCGCACGATCAGCGGCGGCAGCCCCGCCTCCAGCGCGAAGCGCGACGAGGCGGCCGGGTCGTAGCCGGCGCTTGAGGTCAGCCGATAGCGCTGAAGAATCGCCTCGCCCTGGCTGGCTTTGAAGTTGGTATCCCAGTGATTGTGCAGCGCCCAGGAGACCAGCGTCGGCCCCCGCGCATCCAGCTCATGCGCCCAGCGGCCGGTGGTGATGCCGCCCAGCTGAATCAGGGGCGAATCCAGCGGCGCCAGCGTGACCGAGACATCGTTGTCGCCGGCTTCCGCCCAGCGGTGTACCCCATACCAATCTCGGCAGGAACCGGGCAGCTGCTCCCGCTCCGGCTCCAGCGGCACGCCGTTGAGGTCGAGGTGGAAACGATGATCGTCCAGCGCCAGCGGGAAGGGCAGGTAGACCGCTTCCGCCAGCGTACAAAAGGTCTTGTCGATCAGCATGTCGATGTGCAGCGCCTTCTGATGCTGCGGCAGGCTGTAGCGGACCTTGACGCTCACAACGCCTTTGGCTTGCAGCCGCGCTTCCATCTCAAGGCGATCTGGCAGTTGCCGCGCCGGCATAATCTCGACCGCGGTCGGGCCGCTGCGGCGGAAAGGTGTGTCCTCGTGGCGGACGCCGAAATCTTCGCGGTCGAAGTCCAGCGCGAAAATTGCCCGCCGATCATTAGGGTGGTCGACCCACTCGTAGATATACTGCCCGAAGCGCCACAGATCGTCAGCCTTGACCAATTCACGCTCCAGCTCCTTGTCGTACCAGCTGAGCAAGCCGCCGGTCTGCGGGTCAATCCGCAAACGATACCAGCGATTCTCGATGCTGCCTTCGCCGATAGCGCTGTCCGGCGCGGCTTCAAGGGAGCGCGGCGCGATGACAGCATAGCTGAAAGCCGGCAGCTCAAGATCAATCATCATTTCGGCGGGCGTATCGGCGATCAGTGGCGGATCTTCACGGTAGTTGCCGATGAGGAACTGCTCCAGTACGCCGTGGGGCGCGGCCCCGCCCATATCCGGCGGCAGCGGATAACGGATATGCCGTTTCCAGCCGCAGCTGTTCAGGGCAAGGTAGTGATAGTTGTCCGGCGCGTCAGCCGGGTCAGCGCTGATGTATTGCCCCCAGCGGCGCCAGGCTTCGCCCTCCGGCGTGACGCCCGTGATAGCGCGGGCCAGCTTGCGCCCGTTATCCGCCAGCAGCTCATGCGTCAGGCCGTAGCCGCCGTAAGCGAAGCTGGCTTTGCGGTTGTAACTGGCGCGCGTGAAATGGGAATGCGGCCGGCGGATGCTGGCGAAGCCGCCCCAGGTATGCTCATCGTAGAGCGAGACCAGGTGATAGGCCTCTTCGATCAGGCCGAGATCGGCGCCCTCAACCTGCGTCGCCAGATAATCCAGCAGGGGCAGCAATTCTTCGGTTTGGCGATTCAGGCTGGTCTCATAAATCGAGGAGCCGACGCCGTCCGCCCACCAATCGGCCCAGTCGCCACGCCATTCGTCCAGCGTCTCGGCGTAGTCGTCATGCAGCACCTGCGCGAAGCCGTCGATGGTGGTGAAGATCAGCTGCGGCTCGCGTCCGCTGGCGTTCCATTCGCGCACGAAGTCGGCCATATGGGGCAGCGGAGGTCCGTTGTCGACCCGCGCCGGATGCGTAATCTGGGCATACAGGAAGTCGTAAGGGTAGTCCTCGCGCGCTTCCAGCTTGGCCAGCTGCGGCGGCAGCAGCTCATCGACGAAGTTCATATCGCTCAGCCCGTAGCGGAAAATGCCGTAGAGATAATGCGGACCGTTGAAAGTGAGCAAACGCCGACCAGCCGGCCCGTGCCACCAGAAAGCGTTCAGGTCGGGTTCGGGACGGCGGCCGCGGTGCATATTGATCGACATCGTCAGCGTATTGATGTCGATGGCGGGCAGCAGATCGGCCCAGAGCCAGCTGGCGCCGTTGACATCGCATTGCATGGCGGCGCTGATCTTTAGGCCGTAGTCATCGCGCAGGCGGCGCACCGGCAGCAGCGAACGCAGCATACCAGCCGTCGAGAGCATCGGCGTCCAGTGATACTGCATGCCGGCCACCGCCATTTGCCCGCGGCGATGCAGCTCGAGGAAGCGGTCGACCTGCGCCGGCGGGCGTTCGCGGAAATAACGCTCGACGAAAGCCGTCACCTCGCAGGTCCATTTATAGCGCGCTGCTTCGGGACAGTGGGCAGTGGCTTCGCCCAGCTCGATGGCGTCGTCGATGAAACCCAGATGCTGGCGGAACACCGTGTCCTGGTGGTCGGTGTAGCCGATATCGGTATGCGTGTGGCTGGTGAGGTAGATGCGTCTGATCTTTGGCATGAGGCCTCTCAGGAGGAAGGTGGATCAAATGGTGCTGGCCTGCGCTACGTGCACATTATTGTAGTCCGATCGCGCGGCAGACAAAAGCGCCCTGGCGTATACCAGGGCGTTTCAGCGTATGTGATACGAGGTGGACAGAAGCGGAGAACTAGTCCTTCGCAAGCTTCACATGCTTCTTTTGAGCCGGCTCAGTCTTGGGAGCTTGCTGCTTGGATTTTGTCTGCGGTTGCTTAGCATCACCTGACTTTTCGCTGTTGGGGTCTGGACGAGTCGGATTTTCGTACCAAATTGTGACAAGTTTATCAGTCATTAATTCCCCCGCCGTCTATTTAGCACAATTTTGAAATTTCCTTCTTCCGATTTATCGCCGTCATCATTGCTGAAATAGAAGGAAAACTTGTAGACTCCGTCAATAGTATACCACAAATCACTAATAGGGATTACGTGTAGCGCCCTGGTAGATATTACACCACTGTATGGAGACCTTGGCGTACTGTACCACAACTGCTGTCCCTCCGGATCTGAGAAGCGAATATTTAAGACATCCAGGAAGTCATGAACATACCACGCCGTAAGCAAGTACAGGTCTCTCGTCAGAGGGATTTCAATTGATTCGCTGTTGCGCTCGAATTCGTCGCGCTTCCCTTTTACAACTACTGAATACTCAGTGATCGGCGCGCCGATTCGCTCCGCACTTGTTGGATCATCCGCGCTTGTTTCGATTTCCCAGGTCGCTACCGACCATAAGTGCTGCATGGGCTATCCCGTTTCGTATGGCTCAATACTATCAAGCAATCAAGACCCGCAAGACCTGGCTGTGCAGCGGACCGTTGCTGGCGATGATGCCATTGCCGCTGAGGGGAGGGCCGCCGTTCCAGGAGGTGATCTTGCCGCCGGCGCCTTCGATTACCGGGATCAGCGCCACGATGTCCCAGAGGTGCATGATGGGGTCGAGCATGACATCGGCATAACCGGTCGCCACCAGGAAATAGCCGTGGCAGTCGCCCCAGGTGCGGTTAATGCTGGTCATGCCCATCAATTGCTGAAAGGCGATGCCATTCTGATATTTGCCGACATCGATAAAGTCGGTGTAACACAGCACCGCTTCGCGCAGGTCGCGCTTGGCGCTGACCCGCACCGGCTCGTCATTAAGCTGGGTTTGTTTACCGTCGCCGACCAGCAAATGCGAAGTCACCGGGTGGTGGATCGCGCCGACGATGGGCTGGCCGTCTTGCATCAAGCCGATCAGCGTGCCGAAGAGGAAGGTGCCGCTGACGAAAGACTTGGTGCCGTCGATGGGGTCGAGCACCCATTGGTATTCCGCCCCTTCGTTGTGTGTGCCGAATTCCTCGCCGATGATGCCATGATCGGGATAGCGCTTCATGATCATCTCGCGCATGATCTCTTCGGCTTGGCGATCGGCGATGGTGACGGGCGATTCGTCGTCTTTGGTCTCCACAGCGACGCCGCTGCGGAAATAGCGCTTGATGATATCGCCGCTGGCGCGGGCCAGTTCTTTGCTGAAATCGACAAAATCTTGCATGAGCCTTTACTCCGTCAAGGTGCCTTTGGTGCTGGGGATGCCCTGCCGGCCCGGGTCAAGCGCAACGGCTTGCGCCAACGCGCGCCCGAAGGCTTTGAAGAGCGCTTCGGCTTTGTGATGGTCGTTGCGTCCGTAGAGGACTTGGGCGTGTAAATTCATCATGCCATGCGCCGCGAGGGTCTCCAGCGCGTGCGCTACCAGATCGGTCGGCATCTGGCCCATGATCGGCGTATTGAAGTCGGCCTGGATGACGGCGTAGGGCCGCCCGCTGAGATCGATGACAACCCGCGCCAGCGCCTCGTCCATCGGCACGTAAGCCGCGCCCATACGCTGGATGCCGCTGCGCGAGCCGAGCGCTGCGTCAATGGCTTTGCCCAGGCAGATGGCGATGTCCTCAATACAGTGGTGCGCGTCGATATGCAGATCGCCGGTGGCCTGCAGGCTCAAGTCGAATTTGCCGTGCAAGGCGATATGCCCCAGCATGTGATCGTAGAAGCCGACGCCGCTGCTGATGTCGGCCTTGCCGGCGCCATCAAGATTGAGGCTGAGTTCGATCTGGGTCTCTTTGGTGTCGCGCTTGATCTCTGCGATTCGCTCGGACATGGCACAACCCTTCGCTGAGCGGTGGATTCCGCGAAATTGCTGTGGATTATTGGACGCTATACCGGATATTTAACCACAGAGGGCACAGAGGACACAGAGGAATTTTCTTGGCGCTGCGAGTTAGTCGCAGCCGCATAAATCTTCCTTTGCCCCGAAATCTAACAAAGAACGCCATTTCAGACCGAGTTTCCAGCCCGCAGAAAGAAAAACTTTGTGCTCTCAGTAGAACCGGGTAAGAAATGCAAATCCTGTTTCAGGGACGTCGTACCTCTACCACAGAGGCGCACGAGGGCACATAGAGGGTTCTATATTATTGCGATACTGCCGCAATTAGGCAGCCATCTGACAAATGGATACTGCCGCTGGCATACAATCTCATAACTGCTTTACTCAGTGTCCTCTGTGCATCCTCTGTGTTCTCTGTGGTAAGCATTTGCATGACTTAATTGCACTTACTTCTGGGTCTCTGTGGTGAAAAATGTGCTTGCGATGGGAGGAGCGTTCAGTCTAATTCAATGCTGCGCAGCGCATCCAGCAGGCGGTCCACTTGTGCCGGTGTTCCGGCGCTGATGCGGATGTGGTCGTGCAGGCGCGGCTTGTTGTAGTAACGCACGATGATGCCGGCGCGCGCCAGCCGATCACGAAAGTCCTCCGCCCTCATGCCCTGCACGCGGTTCAAGACGAAGTTGGCCTGGCTGGGGTAGGGCGAGAGGAAGGGCAATTCGGCGAAGGCTGCTTCCAGTCGCTGCCGCTGCTCCACCAGCAGGCCTACGCGCTCCAGCAAGTAGTCGACATCCCGCAGCGAGGCTTGCGCCGCGACATCGGCGGCCACGTTGACGTTGTAGGGCTGCTTGATCTTCCACAGATGCGGCATCAGCGCGCGCGGGAAGATGCCGTAGCCGACCCGCAAACCCGCCAGCCCGGCCCACTTGCTCAGCGTGCGCAATATGATCAGATTGGGATATTCGGCGACCCAGCCGCTCAGCCCCTCTCCCTCGGCGAATTCGATGTAAGCTTCGTCGACCACGATGGTCGCGGGCAAGTCCAGCAAGCGCCGGATCTCGGCGGGCGCTATCACGTTGCCGCTGGGATTATTGGGCGAGCAAAGGAAGACCAGCTTGGCGCGGCGCCTCCGCACAGCCGCTTCAATCGCGTCCGGATCCAGCGAGAAATCCGCCCGCCGGTAGACGTCCACGACTCCGCCGTGATACAGGGGCGCGTCGAAACCGTACATGGCGAAGGTCGGCGGCGTATTGATGATGGAATCGCCCGGCTCAATGAAGAGCTGCAAGATGAGTTCGATCAATTCGTCAGCGCCGGCGCCGCAGAGGATCTGCTCGGCCGGAACGCTGCTGTAGTCGGCCAGCAATTCACGCAGCCGCCCCGATTCCGGATCGGGATAGACGTGCAAATTGGGCAGCCGCGCCAGCGCCTCGATGACGCGCGGGGAGGGGCCGAAGGGGTTCTCGTTGGCGTCCAGCTTGATCAGATCGCCCGGCGCCATGCCCAGCCGCTCGGCGAAGACCTCCAGCGAGGTCGTGGGCGTATAGGCGCTCATCGATTCGATGTCGCGGCGGATGCGGACTTTCTCGCTCATTTCGCGCCTCGCAGTTTGGCGGCGGCGGCGTGAGCCTCCAGCGACTCGGCTTTGGCGATGATTTGCGCGGGCGCGCTGAGCTCGCGGGCCGTCTCAATGTCCAGCGCGATCACGCTGGTGACCTTGACGAAGCTGAGCAAGTTCAGCGGCGAGGCGAAGCGGGCGGTGCCACCGGTCGGCATCACATGGCTGGGCCCGGCGACATAATCGCCCAGCACCTCGTAGGAGTGCTCGCCCAGGAAAATACCGCCGGCATTGCGCACCTGCCCGAGCCAGGACCAGGGATCTTTGAGCAGCAGGCAAAGGTGCTCGGCGGCGTATTCATTCGCCAGTTCAAAGGCTTGCGCCAGATCACGCGTGATGACCGTGCCGCTGCGATTTAGCATGGCGCCAAGGATCATGTCGCGGCGCGGCAATTGCGCCAGTTGCCGCTCAATTTCGCGCTCGACCGCCCGCGCCAAGTCCAGGCTGGGCGTCAGCAAGATGGCCGATGCCAGCACATCGTGCTCGGCTTGCGCCAGCAGATCGGCAGCGGCCAGAGCCGGGTCGGCGCTTTCGTCGGCGATGACCAGGGTCTCGGTCGGCCCCAGCAAGCCGTCGATGCCGACATCGCCGTAGACCTGCTGCTTCGCCAGCGTGACAAATAGATTGCCGGCGCCCACGATTGTGGCGACCCGCGGGATGCTCTCCGTGCCGTAGGCCATGGCGGCGATGGCCTGGGCGCCGCCGACGCGGTAGACGCGCTCAATGCCGGCGATGGCCGCTGCCGCCAGAATTGCCGGATGGATATCGCCTTCGCCGCTGCCGGGCGGTGTGCAGACGATGATGTCTAGCACGCCCGCCACCTGGGCCGGGATGACGCTCATCAGTAGCGACGACGGCAAGGGCGCGCTGCCGCCGGGCACGTAAACGCCAACCGAATCGACCGGGCGGATCAGCTGGCCTAGCGAGCCCTCGACGCCGGCGTCAATCCAGCTGTGCAGCGGCTGCTTCTGATGAAAGGCGCGGATGCGCTCGGCTGACGTTTCCAGCGCGCGGCGCAATTCAGCCGGAATCGCCTCAAGCGCGGCTTTTAACGCCACGGGGGGAACCAGCAGCGCTTCGGTCTGCGTCCGGTCGAGCTTGAGATTCCATTCGCGCAGGGCGTCGTCGCCGCCTTGGCGCACGCTGCTGATGATGCGCTTGACGGCATCTTCGGGAGGCAGGCGCTCGCCGAATAGATTGACCGAGCGCTCCATTACGGCCTCCGGCGCCTCGACATCGCGCAGCGAAGAGCGCTTGAGGATGCTGTCCCGCGCTGCTGCTACGTCGGTAAAAATCCGCCAGCCGGTCATAAGTCGCCCCGCGCTCAATAAGTGCGAGCCGCCATTGTAGCAGTTTGAAAGTGATTCTCAACGGCAAAGGGCAGGGGCAATGGTGAGATTCAGAGGCTAATAAGATTGCGCGCGTTTGACAGCTATTACCACCGAGGGGCGCGTAGACACAGCCCACGAACACCGAGTACAACGAGGGCACAGAGAAGTTTCCTTAATATCACCACGGAACGTCTGCGATCGCATCCAGCTCGCGTCAGATAGTGAGAGCGGCGAAAGTCATAACGACCTTGCCATCCCAAAACCTCTGTGCCCTCTGTGTCTCTGTGGCGAGTCCCCCAGTACGGAACCCGGGATATGTCCTGTGTCCCTGAGATTCACGTATCCACTGACATCAATGAAGTTGGAGCGGGCAATTCGCTAAAGTATAATTCGCCTGAACACGAGCGATCCGGGCAAGAATTGGACCGGCATGACCGAGCGCGACGCATACGCCGATTTGCAGGTTTACTACGGCGATATCCACAACCACTGCAACCTGAGCTACGGCAAAGGCAGCCTCGCCGATGCCTTCCACAACGCCCGACTGCAACTGGACTTCGCCAGCGTCACGTTGCACGGCCACTGGGACGACATGCCCCAGGATGACCCGCGCCTGGGCTACCTGGTCGATTATCACCGGCAGGGCTTTGAGCGGGCGCGCGCCGCTTGGGGCGACTATCTGCGGGCGACCGACGCCGCCAACGAAGACGGGCGCTTTGTGACCTTTCCCAGCTTCGAGTGGCATTCAATGCGCTACGGCGATCACTGTATCTATTTTCGTGATGTTGCCACACCCGAGATCTTTCATGTGGCGCATATCGAGCAATTGCGCCAGCGCTTGCGAAGGCATCCCCATCCCAGCCTGCTCATCCCGCATCACATCGGCTACAAGCAAGGCTACCGCGGCATCAACTGGGCGCTTTTCACCTCCGAGCTGTCGCCCGTGGTCGAGATCATGTCTTTCCACGGCGCCTCCGAGCATAGCGGCGCGGCGCCGGAATATCGTCATGCCATGGGACCGCGCGATCACCGCAGCACGGCGCAGGTCGCGCTGGAGCAGGGGCATATCTTCGGCTTCATCGGCTCGACCGATCATCACAGCGCCCATCCAGGTCATTACGGCTACGGGCAGGTCGGGATCTGGGCCGAGGAGCTTTCGCGCGCGTCTATCTGGCGGGCGATCAGCCAGCGGCGGACCTATGCCATCACCGGCGACCGCATCGCCCTGCAATTCGCCTTAAACGGGTCGCCTATGGGCGCGGTAACGCCATATGCGCCTGAGCGGCAGATCGAGGTGTCGCTGGAAGCGGCGTCGGCGATTGATTATGTCGAGGTCCTGCATAAGAACGGCGTCATCCAGCGCGAGTCCGTTTTCGCGGCTGAGCCCGACTACAGCGCGCCCGTGAAGGTGCGGCTGGAGATGGGCTGGGGCGAGCTGGAGACGCTGACAGACTGGGAGGTTGACCTGCGCGTCGAAGACGGCCAACTGCTGGGCATAGAGCCGCATCTGCGCGGCCACGATATCGGCATTCCCGTCATAGACGATCGTACGCCTTGCGTGCTAAGCCAACTGGACTACGATGGCGGCAATCGCCTGCGGCTGCGTACGCAAACGCCGCGCAACGCAAGCGTAACCAGCTCCTCGACGCAAGCCATAACGCTGCAGATTGACGGCGATGCTGACAGCGCGATCCGCGGGACGGTCAATGGCGTCGACCTGCGGCTATCCCTGGTTGACATCGCAAAGGGCGCGCGCAGCTTTTATACCAGCGGCTTCGTATCGCCCAGCTTCGTCTTCCACCGCGCCTCGCCGCGTAGCGAATACCGGCATAGCTTCAGGCTGAGTCACAAATCAGCGGGCGCTGAACGCGAGTGGTATTACGCGCGCGTCCGCCTGCGCAATGGGCAGTGGGCCTGGTCTTCGCCGATTTGGGTCGCGGCGAGGAGCTAGGGGATAGCAATCATGCCGTCGTTGATTGACAAGTCGTAGCCTCCAAAAGCGCCTCCACCGCGCTGAGCGGCGCCAGCGTCTCAGTGGTGCCGGCCACTTGACACATCAGACTACCGGCTGCCGCGCCCCAACGCGCCGCCTGCGCCACTGGCAAGCCTTGCAGCAAGCCATAGAGCATTCCCGACTTAAAGATGTCGCCCGCGCCGGTGGTGTCGAGGGCTTTCACCGGCGGCGGCGTAATGCTGTGCCGGCTGCCATCGCGCGCAAGGACCGTGAGCGCCGCGCCGGCGTTGGTGATCACCACATCTAACTCGCCCTTGCCCTGCAGTTCACACGCCAGATCGAGGGCTCGCCTATCCGGCAGGCGATTGCGCACGATCGCGGCCGAGATCACCAATACGTCTATCAGCGGCAGCAGCGGATTGTCGGCGCTGTAGATGTCGTTGATGAGCACGGGAATGCTGCGCTGCGCCGCCAGCTCCGCCATTTGCAGACGCAAGGGCAGGGGGCCCGACATATCGAGATTGACCCACGCGACGCCTTCCAGCATTTCCGGCGTCGGCGGCGTCATCAGCAGGTCTTGGGGCCAATGCGTGATGAAGCTGCGCTCGCCATCGGGCGTCACAAGACACTGGCAGCGCGGCGTCCGATAACCGGTGTGGCAAGCGATGAAGCGCGTATCCAAATGCGGCTGTGCCCCGAAGACCTCGCGCACCGCGTCGCCGGCGCGATCATCGCCCAAATCGTGCCCGGCCAGGCGCGTCGGCACAGCCCAATTCGCCAGCCACAGCGCGCTGTTGGCCGCGGCGCCGCCGACATTCTCAAAGTCCTCGCTGCAAGAAGCGGACTTTTCCATCGTGGGCAGGCGATCCAGTGCCACGTAGATGTCGAGGTCAATTTCGCCGTAGCAGAGGATGGTCATTCTCTGGGTCTACCCCTCCCCTCAATCCCCTCCCCAAGCATTGGAGAGGGGAGGCGAATCCACTTTGGCACGAAGACTGAAAAAAATGGCACGCGAGGGGCGAGTGGCTGGCTGTGTCTACGCGCCCCTCGGTGGTAAATCTTTTAGGCTCCCGCTTTACAGGGGGCGCACCTCAACTTCTTCACAGCCGATGCGGCCTTCTTCGCATACCAGCGCGATGCCGCCGCCGCTGAAGCGCGCCTGCGGATCTTCCGCTTTGACCTTCAGCTGGCCATCCAGGTAGCCGGCCAGCGAATTCCCCTCGACTTTGAGCGAAAGCTGATGCTCATTGCCGAGCGTCCAACCGCCGCTGGCTTCAGCCAGAATGGTGTCCTCGCCTTCCAGCGACGAGACCAGTCGCACGTTGTCCTCGTCACAGAGCAGGGCGTAGTGCCGCTTCATGCCTTGGACGCGCGCGCCCAGTCCTCCGGCCTTGCACATATGCGGCGTCATCCTGGCGCTGACCTGGTAGTCGGTCCAATCGCGGCAGCCGTGCATCATCAGCCCGCGCCCCTCGTTTTGGATCAGGCGGTAAGTTTCCGGATAGCGGTCGATATAGACCATGCTGCCTCGGGCCGCGTCCAGCCCGTTGACCCAGGCCCGCTTCCACATCATGCCGCTCAATTTGCGGTCCCAACGGCTGAAGTCATTTTTGTGCGGGCGCTTGAGACGCACGTTGGGCGCGCCGTCCCAGGTGAGCCAGTCGAGATACACGCGTCCGCTGGCGCCGCCCTGGCCGGTGATCTGAATGCCGACCGAAGCGATGGGATACCCCTCCAGGTCCGGAATCTGCCATTCCAGCTCGGCCGATTGCCCGGCGGCCAGGCTCTGTTCCGCGCCAGTCAGCACTTCAAGCCCGTCTTCGCTGTTGTAATGCAGGACGCAGAGCGCGACATCCACGGCGTCGGCGTTGGCGCCCTCAGCCAGGACGCGGGCGCTGATCGTCTGACCGGGCGACAGGCGCGGGCTGGCCATCAGTTTGTAGCCGCCTCGCTCGAAGTGGTCGTTGACCTCGACAGAGGGGACGAATGAGTCGGTCACCACACGGCCGACGCGCCCCGGCGCCAAAGCGGCGTAATCCAGCGCCAGCAGCCGCTCGCCATTCGAGCTTAAATCAGGCGCTTGTACGTTGCTGATGGCGCAGACATCGCGCGCGTCGATGGCATCGGCGTTCATAAAGCCCTGGACGGAGCCGGGCAATTCGAAGTGATAGCGGGCGCCGTCTTTGGGCGCGAGCGGCGCCAGACCCTGCAGCGCGCGCCCGGTATTCGTCAGGTAAAGCGCCTGCGTGACGGCGTCAGTGATAGCATTGCCGCCATCGGCTGTCGGGATATACAAGCGGTCGGCCACGGGACCGCGGAAATCAGGCCCGGTGGACAGACCGGCCAACCCGTCCTTGATGCCCATCAGGCAGCCGATATTGCCCGAATTGCAATCGGTATCCCAGCCGCAGGTATTGACGATCATGAGCGTGCGCTGGAAATCGTCGTCGCCATAGAGCAGCGAGAAGATCATCAGACCGTGATTGGGCACCATGTGGCAGTTGCCGCCGTAAATATGATAGCCGTAGCGCTCCGCCAGCAATTCGCGCCCCTTGCGCCAGTCGGGCTCTTTGGCGCGCCATTCGCGGATGTCCTTGATCATGCACGCGATGATGGAGTCAGCCGGAATCACGGACAAGCCGGTGTCGATCAGCTTGTTGATATCGGATTCGACGAAGGCTTGCGCTTCCATGGCCGCCAGGCATTGCGCGCCATAGACCGCCTCGCCGCCGTGGCTGACGCTGCCCGCGCGCCCGGCCAGATCCGCCGCGAATTCGGGATCGCCCGGCGCCACCAGCGCCCAGCCGTCGATAAAAATCTGCGCGCCGATCTGCTCGGCCACCACCTTGCCGTTTAGCTCGACCGAACCACTCAATGGCGCTTCGATTCCCTGCTTGAGGCGCATGTAGGCCGTGTGCTCGGTGGAATTTCCCATGCCGCCCCACCAGAGCACGGTCTGCTCTTCAATCAGGTAGTTGAGCCAGGTCTCGCCGATTTGCGCCGCCGTGACATCACTGTCGTAACCATAGTCTTCCAGCGCGCGAATAAACGTGAAGGTGCCGGAGATATCGTCATCGGTGACGATCAAGGGAACTTTCAGCTTGTCGTGCACATAATAGTTGATATCGCCCAGGTGCTGGCTGATGGCTTCGTAGCTCCAGCCTTCAAAGGGGCGGCCCAGATAGACGCCGATGAGCTTGCCCAGCACACCGGCGTAGACGCGTTCGAGATAATCGGGAGGTAGTGACATTTTGTTCTCCTAAATGGTTGATACATTGCAAGAAGCCAGCCTAGTAGCTGGCTTCATAACATAAACATTGAAACTTCCGCTTTGCGCTGCGGCACTAGGTCAACTAAGTCTTTATGCCGCCTTCCGCCAGGCCCTCAATGAATTGCCGCTGCAAAGCCAGGAAGAGCACCATGACCGGGAAGAGGATGATGATAGCGCCGGCGCTCGTCAGCGCCCAATTGGTGTCGAAGCGGTCGACGAACTTGGCGAAACTGGTGGTGACCGGGAAGCGTTGCGGGTCGTGGACAAAGGTCAGCGCCAGGGTGTATTCATTCCATACGCCCAAGCCCACAACCAAGCCAACGGTTAAGAAGCCCGGTTTCGTCAAAGGCAGGACGATGCGCGTCAACACCTGGAATTCGTTGGCGCCGTCGACGCGGGCGGCGTCCTCCAGCTCGCCGGGCAAGTCTATCATGTACGAGCGCAGCAGGAAGATGGTCAAGGGCGCGTTGCCGGCGATATAGATGAAGATCAGCCCATGGAAGGTGCCCAGCATCTTCATCGTGCGCATTTGTACGAAGAGCGGGACGATATACATCCATACCGGAATGGTCGAGGCCACCAGGAAATAGAGCATGAGCAAGTCGGAGCCGGGCGGTTTCTTGCGCGCCAAGGCATAGGCCGCCAAGCCGCCCAAGATCAGCTCAGCCGTGATTGTCGCTACCACGTAGATGACGCTGTTGCGCATGGTGGTGGCGAAATCGCCTTTGTCCCAAGCCTCGGCGAAGTTTTCGATGATGATTCTGTTCGGCGGTCCCAGTGGATTCTGCCCGATTTCGAGCTCTGTTTTGAGCGAATTGAATAGCAAGACAGCCAGGGGTATGACGGCGAAGGCGGTCAGCAGCAGCAGAACGGTATGGTTGAAGACCAGCAGCTTGCTGCGCTCTTTGCTGCGCCCTCTTTGCAGGACTGTATCGCGTAGCGATACCTTGCCGATGGCGGTCATATATCCCATCCTCTCCGCCGCAAGGTGACGAATATCAAGATGATGAAGCCAGCGAATATGCTGATGATCACGCCTTGCGCCGCGGCGTAACCCGCTTCGAAGCGCTGGAAGGCGTTCTTGTAAAGTTGGGTGGCAATCACTTCCGAAGCGCCGCCCGGCCCGCCTTGCGTAATCAGCCAAATGTAATCAAAAGCCAGGAAGGACCAGATCGCCACCATCATGAACATGAAGAGCACGATCGGCCGAATGCCGGGCAAGGTCACATGGCGGAATTCGTCCCAGCGGTTGGCGCCGTCAATCTTGGCGGCATCGTATAGCACCGGCGGGATGGCTTGCATCGCCGCCAGGAAAAGGATCATCAAGAAGCCCCAGAAATGCCAGTTGTCGATGAAGGCGATGGACATCAAGGCGGTATCCGTGCGACCGAGAAAAGCGACTTCAAAACCCTCTATCCCCAGCAGCTTGGCCGAGGCGGCGACGATGCCCTGTTTCGGGTTCAAGAGGTTCTTCCATATGGTCGTTGTGACGACGCTGGCCAAGACGTAGGGAATAAAAAGCACGCTGCGATACAACATGCCGCCGCGTTTGATCTGCGCCAGCATAGACGCGCAGAATAGCGCCAAAATAAAGGGCACGGTGAGGAAAAACAGCATCCACACAATATTATTGTTCAGCGACTTGGCAAATGATTGGTCTTCGAACAAAAGCTCGCGGTAATTTTCCAAGCCAATGAAGTTGACATTGGGGTTAATGCCGCCCCAATCGGTCATGGACATATAGACGCCTTGAACCGCCGGGATGGCGACGACGAAAATGTGCACGATCAGCAGCGGCGCGATAAAGAGCCAGGGGACGATAACATTGCGCACGAATTTACGCCGCCAGGCATCATCATTGAGCTTTTCGAGTACGGTCGTCGGTTTCTTCTGAGACAGAACCGCCATAATCAGTGCCTTTCCCGGGTCTTGAGGAGGCGCTGACCGCCGAGACGACAGCCAGCGCCAGAAATCTTAGCTTTAGCGGGTTGGAATCGGCGGAATGTCCCCAGCTGCGAGCTCTTCGGCGAAGAGTTCATTCAAGCCTTCGAGATATTCCATGACGGTGATTTCGCCGGTCCAGACGCGCTCTACTTCTTCGTAGATGTAGACATCGCTCTTGGGCGGCCAGAAGGTCCAGGTGGTGTAACCGTAGCGGTCATTGGCGGAGGCATCCGACAGGTCGGAGTAGACCTTGGCGATGCGCGGGTCAAGCTCGCCCATAACATCGTCGCCAATGGCTACGGGCGCCGGTCCCTTGCGGCAGGACGTCAGCATCTTGCCTTGGGTTGCGGGCGAGAAATACCAAGTGAGGAATTGCGCAGCCGCTTCCGGATGGGGGCTATTGGCGTTGATGGAACTGGTGTTGCCCATACCGATGGTGAATTGATCGGCGCCGGTCTTGCTGGGCACGGATACCCAATCCCAGCCTTGGCCCGACTCGTTGTGATAATCACTCAATTCGCGGATGGCCCAGCTGCCTTCGATATTCATGGCTGCGTTGCCGTCAGCCAGCATCGCCCGCCGCGTCGGCCCCTCGTTGGTGAAGTAGAGGTCGATGCCGCCACCGTACCAACCAGCCTGCATATGCGCGTCCAGGACTTCCATGGCCTCGACCATGCTCTCGTCCGTCCAGGGGATCTGCCCGGTCAACGCCTTGTAGACGTTATGCGGCCCGGCAATTTGGGTCATATATTCGCCCACGAACCATTCGTTCGAGGGCCGCCAGCTGGCGTTGCCATGGGAGAAGACGGTGTAGCCAGCCGCGGCCACTTCTTCGCCCAACGCGTTCAGCTCGTCCATCGTTTCCGGCGGCGTCCAGCCGTTGGCCTCAAAGACGTCGGTGTTGTAGTAGAGAATCAGCGTTTCCAGCTCATCGGACAGGCTGTAGAGCTGCCCGTCAACCAAGCCCAGATCCAGCGCCCAATCGAAGAAGAAGTCGCCCCAAGCCATTGATTCGGCGAAGGTGTCCATGGGCAGGATCAGCCCGGCTTGCGCCATTTCGTAAACGAACGAGGGGCCCGGTGTACGGACGATGTCCGGCCCGCCGCCGCCGACAACAGCGGTGCGAGTAGCATTCCAGGTATCGGCTTGCGGCACGATTTCCAATTGGACTGACGGGTCAACGTCATTGAATTCCAGCATGATAGGGCCCCAGCAATCCAGCGTGGAGCCTTCGCCGAACCACAGGGAGACGGTGGTGACGTCTTGCGCGCCAACGGGCGCAAGCGCCAGGATTATTACTGCGATAGCGAAAAGAAGCTTGAACTGTTTCATTATTCCCTCCTCAGGAAGTAGACAAAAGTGATTGACTGCGCAATTGGGCTGATTCGATAGCGCCTCCTTCTGCCTGGCCACGGTCTCCAATCTCGTGTGACACCGGCACATTCTAACCTGGCTCATGTCGAAATCTTGAAAACAGCAGGCGTTCAACATCAAGCGTCGTGCGAAAAATCACATGTGCAAAATAATAGCGCACAGGTAACCGATTGCGCAAGTATCTTGTGTTAATCTTTTAAGCCGCTGCTCGTGATGGCCTGAATGTAGTAGCGTTGGAAGGGCAGCAGCAGCAAAATCGGCACGATCGCCGCCAGCATCGAGCCGGCCAGAAGCTCGTTCCAGAGCGTCTGATATTCGCCGATGGAGATGGCGATCTCAACTTGCACCACACGCAGCGCCGGGTGCGGCGCGACCAGCAGCGGCCAAAAGAACGAATCCCACTGCGTGAGGAACATCAGCAAGGACGCCGTGATCAGAACCGGGCGCGACAGCGGCAGGATGATGCGATAAAAGACGCTGAGCCAGGAAGCGCCGTCGACCCGCGCGGCGTCTATCAGATCTTGCGGGATCTCTTCGAAAAACTGGCGGAACAGAAATATCACCAGGCTGTTGGCCAAACCGGGCACGATCAGCGCCGGCCAGGTGTTGATCCATTTCAGCTCGCTGATCAAGATGAAGCGCGGAATGGCGGTCAAGTCGATGGGGATGAGGAAGGTGATCAGAATTATCGCCACGAAGAGCAGGCGCTTGCCGCGGAAGTTGAAGCGCGCGAAGGCGAAACCCGCCATCGAATTGACCACGCCGCCGATGAAGACCACGATCATGCCCAGCACAAAAGTATTGGACAGCGACAGACCAAAGTCGCGCGCGAAAAGATTCTCGTAGGCCGCAATGGTGAAATTGCTGGGCAAGAGCGCGCGCCAGGAAAAGGGATAGGCGTATTTGAAGACTTCTTCGTTAGGCGAAAACGAGGCGGCGATGGCCCACATCAGCGGCAAGATAAAAATAGCCGCGACCACAATATGCAAAGCGTAAACCAGCAGCGTCTCCGCCGCGGAGCGCCTGCCGCCCAGATTCAGCGACTCGATCGCGTTGGTCAGGCCGCTCATCGGCGTTAGTCCCGCCGCCGCAGCACAAAGGCTTGGAAGAGCACCACCAGCAGCACAAATATCAGCATGACCCAGAGCATGGCCGCCGCTGTGCTGAGGTCGTTGTAGACGAAGCCGCGGCGATAGGTCTCGAACATGATCAAATTGGTGGACAATTGCGGACCGCCCTGCGTCAAACTGTATACCGGCGCGATCAGCAAGAAGTTGGCGACCGTATCGGCCACCAGCACAAAGAGCAGCACACCCCTCAGCAGCGGCAGCGTAATCTGGGTGAAGATCTGGCGGCGATTGGCCCCGTCTATCTTGGCGGCTTCAGTGACGGATTCCGGTATACCCTGCAATCCTGCCAGGAAAAACAGCGCCCAGAGCGGAACGCCCTTCCAGGTCGCCAGCAGGATGATCGACCACAAAGCATGCGAGGGCGCGGTCAAAAAGGGTTGCTTGGGCAGGCTCATGGTCGCCAGGATGCCGTTGATCAAGCCGGAATCGCTATCCAGCATCAGCCCCCAGACGACTGTGGTCACATTGATGGACACCGCCACCGGCAGCAGATAAATGCTGCGGAAGAGCGCGATGCCCCGCACCCGCTGGTTCGCCAGCAGCGCCAGCAACAGCGCCAGTACGATTTGGATGGGATTAACCAGAATGCTGAAAATCAGCGTGACCTGCACCGACTTCCAGAAGATGGGGTCCCTGAGGATGCGGTCGAAGTTCTCGAGCCCGACGAATATCAGCTTGTTGCTGATAAATGATTGGGCGTGCAGGCTTTGGTTGAGCGTGGCGACAGTGGGCCACAAGTTGAAAATCAGCAGCAGCAGCACCGCCGGCAACAGAAACAGATAGGGGACAGCTTTATTGTGAATGCGCATCTTGGCGGCTCTCACGCATTGTCCAGCGTGGCGCTAACAGCCTCGCTCCTGAGTCGCTCAACTGCTCGCTGGCAGTGTACGCGGGTCAGCGCCAGCCACGGCCGAACCGTATGAAAGGGAAGGGGCAGCCCGGCGGACCGCCCCTTGCGTCAATGTTCGTTTCTCGGGCTAGCGGCTGTATTTGTCCATTTCGCTTGAGATACGCGCCACCGCCAGGTTTAGCGCTTCTTCGACATCCTGGCCGTTGCGGATATCACTGAAGGTATTCTGCAAGATCTGCTCGTATTCCAGGAAGCCGGGCGATACCGCACGCGGCACTGCGCCGACAGTCGCTTCGTCAGCCGCTACTCGCCAGTTGGACAAAGGCGGCTCCTCAAACTGCTCGGCGGTCGCGAACAAGGCGAGGACCGATTTCTGCGCCGGCATATCGCCGCTGCCGATGCGCCACCATAGTTCGGCGCCTTCGCCAGTCGAAATGAAGTGCACCAGCTTGGCGGCCGCATCGCGGTTCTCGGTGTTCTTGTTGATGCCGATATGCCAGCTGCCGGTCGGCGTCACGATCTCGCCCTCTTCAAAGTAGGGATGGCGTGAGACGCCCCAGTTGAATCCGACGTCTTCGTTTCCGGCCAGGCGATTGATATTCCAGGGCCCAGCGATGTACATAGCCAGCTTGCCCGAAGCGAAAAGATCGCTGGCGCCGACGGTGTCGTCTTGCGGCGCGGCCCCGAGCACGTTGAACATATCCGAGTAGTAGGTGAAGCCGTCAATCCAGGCTTGCGAGTTGATGACGCCGTCGACAGTCAGGCCATCGTCGCCGATGGCATCGCCGCCCAAGCCGTTAGCAAGCTGCTGCAGCTGATAGATGCGGTTGGTCTGTTCCCAGGTGAAACCCCAAACATCGTTAACGCCGTCATCGTCAGCGTCCAAGGTCAGCTGCGGCGCGATCTCGGCGATGTATTCGTATGTCCAGCGCTCGTCCTGGCCGGGCGTGTCAATACCGGCCGCCTCAAAGACATCGGCGTTGTAGAACAGCAACTGCGTCGAGGTGCTGACAGGCGCCGCCAGCAATTCGCCGTTATAGCTGCCCGCATCCAAAGCCGCTTCCAGCCAGTCGTCCTGCTCGCCCATGATGAAGTATTCATCCAGCGGCAGCAGCCAGCCGCGCAAGCCGTAGCCGGCGACCAGGGGCACATCCACGGAGATCACATCGGGCTGCGCGCTGCCGGCGGCCAGGCGGACCTGAATCTGCTCGAACAAGGCGTTGAAGGGCACTTGCTCGATTTCAACATCAATATCCGGGTTCTCGGCCTCGAAGGCGGCCACAACTTCTTCGGCGCCGCCCCAGCCCAGCATCAGCCAGGTGACGACCGTTTGGTCCTGCGCCAGCGACGGCGTAACCACAATCGCAAGCAGCAAGCCGATGAAAAGAACTCTCTTAAGCAACATGTCTTGCCTCCTCCACTGCAAATGACCGTTCGGAAGTGTAGTGCTCGTATAAGCGTAATCGGTTTCGTGACAAATTGCCAGAATTTCTTGCCAACAGCTTCGGCCTATCGTCAGAAAGTCTTTATTCACCTCAGCGGAAAGGCGCTAACGCGGCGCTCACGCGGGCCTCATGGACTGCCGAGCAGCGGTCGATACGCTGAAATTAAGCGTGGTCGCTAACCACGGAGATGAACATGTACCAGATGACGCCGATTTACTTCAAGCCGGATGGCCACATCGCGCGGCATACAGACATCGTGGTCAAGGCTGCGCTGGCAGTCTTGGCGGCTTTCGCCATATTGGCGCTGGCGTTGACTGTGCTGGCGGCCGCTCATATCGCGTGGCTCCACTTGCTCAACTGGATAGACGCGCAATCGTCTCCCGTCATATTCCGCCAGATCATGGGCGGATTTTGATTTATCGCGCTGGGTGATTGATGTCGACTAAGGGAAGCGAGGCGAATATGTACACCATGATGCCGATTGCATTTACGTCAGCTGAGTAAGCTGTCGCGTTCAGAGAAGCCTATCTGAAAGTAATACTGCAGGTTTGGGCCCTGGCGCTTGCGGTAGCCGTGCTGGATGCCGTCTGCGCCGGCCAGCTGCGCATGCTCGAATGGCGCCGTGAGGAGCTAAGCCTTCTCAGCTGCAGTCTCTACCTAAGCGGCATTTGATCACCTCAGCAGTTGAGCGCTAAAAAGCCGCGATCTGCCCATCGGCGCGCGGCTCGCTGCCGCCGTGCATGACGCCGGTCTCGGCATCCCAGCGGATGATCTGCCCGCGACCGAAGTTGCCGCGTCCCAAGCCCGATTCCGGCTGAATGCGATGCCCGCGCTCGGCCAGATCGGCCATGGTCTTGAAGGGACTGCCCTCTTCAATGAGCAGCGCGCCGCCGGGGTCGCCACCGCTGACTTGCCAGCGCGGACGATTCAGCGCTTCTTGCGGGTTGAGGTCATCGTCGACCATCGCGCTGATGACCTGGAAGTGGCCCTGCGGCTGCATGAATCCGCCCATGACGCCGAAGCTGGCCCATAGCTGGCCGTCTTTCAGCGCCATACCCGGGATGATGGTGTGGTAAGGGCGTTTGCCCGGCGCCAAAGCATTGCGGTGGCCGGGAAACAGCGAAAAGCCCGCGCCGCGATTCTGCAGCCAGATGCCCGTGCCCTCAGCTACGATGCCGACGCCGTAGCCCATGTACAAGCTCTTGATGAAGGAACAGGCGTTGCCCTGCCCGTCGACCACGCTGAGGTAAATCGTATCCTCGCCGCCCGGCAGCTCGCCCGCGCTCGGCGGCGGATCCAGGGCGTAGTACTCTCCAATCTTAGCGGCGCGCCCGGCGGCATAATCTTTGCTGAGCAGCTGATCGACCGGCACATCGGCATGGCGCATATCGGCGATGTACTCATGCGCGTCAGCCCAGGCCAGGCGCATCGCCTCGACCATCAGGTGCAGGCGCTGCGGCGAATCCCAGGGCAACGCGCCCAACTCGAATTGCTCGGCGATATTGAGCGCGATCAAGGCCGTCAGCCCCTGGCCATTGGGCGGGCACTCATAAATCGTCAGGCCGCGGTAATCGGTTTGGATCGGCTCATCCCAGGTCGAATGGTGGTCTTTCAGGTCGTCGACCGTCATGAGGCTGCCTTGCTCACCCAGCGACTTGACGATGGTTTCGGCGATGGGCCCAGTGTAGAAGGCATCCGGTCCGCCCTCGGCGATGGCGCGCAGGGAATTCGCCAAGCCGGGCAAGCGCGCGACTTGTCCGGCCCTCGGAGTTTTGCCGCCGGGCAGATATTCTTCGCTGTTTGCGGCGCTGCGCAAGAAAGCGCCCGCTCGTTGCCAGCGGTAACCCGCCACCGGCGCGGTCGGATAACCCTCGCCCGCGTAGTGGATCGCGTCCGGCAAGACATCCGCCAGCGTCATCGTGCCATGCCGCCCCAGCAAGTCATGCCAGCCGCGCACAGCCCCGGGCACGGTCACGCTATGCGCGTGGCGCGGGTTCATCTTCCGCCAGCCCATGTTCCTGACCGTCTCCAGCGTCAATGCCGCCGGCGCCCGCCCGCTGCCATTGAGCGCGCTGACCTGCCCGGTCGCGGCGTCGTAGTAAAGCGCGAAGCAATCCCCGCCGATGCCGCAGGAGGCCGGATCCATGACATTCATCATGGCCGATGTGGCTACAGCCGCGTCGGCCGCGTTGCCGCCCTGCCGCAGGATGTGCAGGCCGGTTTGCGCGGCCAGCGGGTTGCTGGCGCCGACCATGCCGCGCCGCGCGCTGATCATGGAGCGGCGGGAGTTGAAGTCGAATGACATGGTTTTCATCGAGATTGATTCTCCCTTACTTGCCGGCGCTCACACTGTCCGGTCGCATTTAATACTACTCTTCATGATTAGCCAATTCAAACAGCAGCCGGATCGCCACTTCGGTCGCCGGCTGAATGTCAGCCAGCCTGATGAACTCGTTGGGCGCATGAGAATTATCGCCCGAGCCGTAGCCGAACATCGTCACGGGCAGGCTCAGTTCTTTCGCCAGCAGCCCGCCGATGGCCAGCGAGCCGCCATGCCGCATCAGCAGCGCCTCTTTGCCCAGCGCAGCTTGCAGCGCCCGCTGTATCGCCTTGATCTCGCGGCTCTCATCCGACATCAAAAAGGGATGCGCGCTGCTGAGCAGCTCAGTTTCGATGCTGATGCCCGGCTCGGCGAAAGCCATGACATGCTCGACAAAGCGCGACCACATGGCTTCCGCGTCTTGCCCGGCGACCGTGCGGATCGTCAGTTTGAAGCTGGCCTCAGACGGGATGATGGCCCGCGCTCCCTCGCCCAGAAAGCCGCCGCGAATGCTGCTGACATCGAGAGTCGGCTGCGACGTGGTGCGTTCCGCGAAGACGCCCAGAAAATCGCCGAAAAAGGCGTCCACTCCGGCCGCACGTTGAAGGGGCGGGCCCGTCGTCTTCCAGAGCTGATTCATGTGGCGCGTCTGCCGGTCGGTCATGGGTATGGCGTCGTCGTAGAAGCCGCGTATTTGTACACGTCCGCTGGCATCGTGCAGGGAGGCGATGATTCGCGCCAGGTAATGCGCCGGGTTCTTGACCGCGCCGCCGTAACGCCCGGAATGCAGATCGTGCGGCGGACCTTGCAGCCGCACCTCCCCTGTGACGCTGCCGCGAACCGCGTAACCGATGATCGGCTGTTCGCTGGAGAAGGGCCCGTCGGAGATGATCAGCGCGTCGGCCGCCAGCAATTCCTTATGCGCCGCGATGCAGGGGCCGGCATTTTTCGAGCCGAGCTCCTCTTCGCCCTCGAAAAAGAGCTTGATATTGATCGGCAGCCGGCCGCAAGCCCGTAGAATTGAGTCGATCGCCACGAGCTTGAACCAGATGCCGCACTTGTCATCGACTGCGCCGCGCGCCACCAGCCGCCCGTCGATGAGAGTCGGCTCGAACGGCGGCGACTGCCACAGCGATCCATCGCCGACCGGCTGTACATCGTAGTGGGCGTAGAAGAGGATGGTCGGCTTGTCGGCGCCGGCATGCAGCCAGTCAGCATACAGGATCGGATTGCCGGCTGTCGGCAGCTTACGACCATTTTCCAGCCCAATGCGCCGCATCTCCGCCAGGATCCAGTCGGCGCAGGCCAGCAGCTGCGGCTGAAATCCGTCGTCCTGGCTGATCGAAGGGAAACGCAGCAGCGTCTTAAAACCGTCCAGAGCGCTGTCTTGCGTCCGCCGGCTTTCTTCGAGCGCCCCGTTGATATCGTCTGTGCGCATGTTGCGCCTGTTCTCTAGCCGCTGTTGCTTGCCTATCATTCCCGGGCCTTAGCCAGGCGCGGTGGCGCCAAAATGATGGCACATGGGATAACTAAGAATCAAGCGGAAATCCAGTCACCGAGGAGCGCGTAGATACAGCCCTGCTGCACAGAGTTAAATGGAGTACGCAGCCTCTCGCAAATCGCGACTTGGCTCACCCAACATACGAACCTGACAAAGGGAGTGTGTAGGGGCGAGCCGGTGGGTCGCCCGTTGATATCACTATTGCGGGAGTGGGCGACTCACCGAGTCGCCCCTACGGGTTCATACAATAGAGATCTTTGCACTCTTATATCTTTTCTCTGTGCTCTCAATCCTCTCGGTGTCCTCGGTGGTAAAAGTTGATTGAAGCGATTGCCCTGCCGCCGCAGCGCGAGTTGTTGACATTATTTTCCGAGTTGGTAGACTCTCTCCAATGTGAGAGCGTGGCAGATAGCGTCATTGCAGCACAAATCCATGTTCCGTCAGATGGCAGTTCCGCGCTGCCGTCATGTATTTTATTCACTATCAAATATAGCCGAGAGAGGAATAGCAAATTATGCAAGCACTGTTGGAAACCAAGAACGCCGACTTGGAGGCTGCCTTGCTGGAGTCGCTGTCGCCAGATGAACCCTGGTCGATGATCGAGCGCTTCACCAGCCTGGTCCGCGAGTCGTCGTCGGAGGACGAACGGACGGCCTTCAACTATATTGCTGAACGCCTGAGCGCCTTGGGCGTGCCCCATACCATGCACATGCCGGAACTCTTCTTGAGCGTGCCGGTGCGAGCCTCGCTGGTGGTCGGCGGCAAATCTTATCGCGCCAAGACGCCGGCCTTTTCCATCAGCACGCCGGCCGAAGGCATCAGCGGCGAATGCGTGCGCATCGAGGGTTTCGCCGCCGGGCGCAGCGCCGATTTCTTCGACTTCACGCCCATCGGCGATGTCGATTGCCGCGGCAAGATCGTGGTGGTGGACGGATTTGGCGGGCCGCCGCCGGTCTGGTATTTCCAGAACCAGGGCGCCAAGGGCTGCATCTTCATCAATCCCGGCGTCGATATCCACTGGGGCATCTGCACCACCATCTGGGGCGCGCCCGACCTGGACACCTACCAGCGCCAGCCGACCATCCCGGTCGTCTCGATCAACCGCCCCGATGGCAACGAATTGCTGGCGCAGATGGAAAAGGGGATGGTGCAAGCCACCCTGCACTCGCTGCTGAAAGAGGGCTGGTTCGAATGCCCCTGCCTGGTGGCTGAGGTCAAGGGCAATATCGAGCCGGAGCGCTTTGTGCTGGTTCACGGCCATGTCGATTCCTGGGATGTGGGCATCGGCGATAACGCGGTCGGCGACGCCACGCTGCTGGAGCTGGCGCGCGTCTTCAATGACAATCGCGATCAACTGTCGCGCAGCTTGCGCGTGGCTTGGTGGTCGGGGCATTCCACCGGCCGCTACGGCGCGTCGACCTGGTACGCCGACGAATTTGGCTTGGATCTGGCGCGCAACTGCGTAGCGCAGATGAATATCGACTCGCCCGGCTGCCGCCAAGCCACGGAATATCGCGGCGTGACCGTCATGTCCGAAGCCTACGACTTCGCCGCCCGCTCGGTCAAGGACTCCACCGGCGCCGGTTTTACGGGCGAGCGGCCCCATCAAGCGGGCGATTATTCCTTCAACAATATCGGCATTTCCAGCTTGTTCATGCTGCTATCGTCCATGCCCCTGGAGCGGATTGAAGAGCTCGGCTATTACAGCGTGGGCGGCTGCGGCGCCAATATCGCCTGGCACACCGAAAATGATACGCTCGAGATCGCCGACAAAGACAACTTGATGCGCGACCTGCGCGTCTATGCCACATCGCTGCAGCGCCTGCTGAATAGCCCGCTGCATCCCTACGACTTCCGCAAGCTGACCGCCGAGTTCACGGACACGCTGGACAGCTATTCGGCGGCGGCGGGCGCTGACGCCGATTTTGCGCCGGCTTACGACGCGCTGGCCGACCTGGATGCGGCGCTGGCTGATCTCTACGGCGCGGCGGCTGGCTTGGCCGATGGCGCGGTCGGCGATGCCGGCGTACGCGCTTATAACGATGCGCTGCTGGCGCTGGCTCGCGAGCTGGTGCTGATCAACTTTACCCGTCAAGGGCGCTTCCGCAATGAGCCGGCCATGCGCGTGCCGCAGCTGCCCGATTTGGCGCCGGCGCTGGAACTGGCGCAAGCCGACCACCACATGCGCCGAGTCACGCGGACGCACCTGCTGCGTGGCGTCAACCGCGTGGCCTGGGCTTTCGAGACTTCGGCCAATATCGTCCGCGCCGCGCTGGAAAAAATCTGACCCAGTCGAATTCGGTAGGGGCGATTGACGGTCAGTTTTTACGCGACCCTGTGAATCGCCCAAAAAGCGAGTGTGTGTACGGGCGAGCCGGCGGCTCGCCCATGAAATGGAGAAACAAAATGAAACTCATCTACCTCGTATCCGGCCCCATGGGCCGCACCCCTGAAGGCCAAGCCGAGCTCGGCCGCCGCCGGGAATACCTGCAGCGCTTCGCCGGTCCCGACACCGAAGTCGATATCACCGATATCCCGGCCGGTCCCGGCTCCATCGAGAGCATGTACGAAGAATATCTCTCCATCCCGGAGACGGTCAAGAAGGCGCACGAACTCCAGGCCGACGGTTGGGACGGCATCCTGCTGGGCTGCTACGGCGACCCGGGCTTGGGCGCCCTGCGCGAGATGGTCGATATTCCCGTGGTCGGCGCCGGTCAAGCGACCGCGCTGATGGCCTCGGCGCTGGGGCGGCGCTACTCAGTCATCACGGTCACCGACAGCGTCATCGGCCCGCTGGAAGAAACCATGCGCAATAGCGGCGGCGGCGACAAGCTGGCCAGCGTGCGCGCGGTTAATATTCCCGTGCTGGAGTTGCACCGCGACCGCGAGCAGGCCATCGAATTAACAATCGAAGAAGGGCGCAAGGCCATCGCCGAAGATCGCGCCGATACGCTGATTGTGGGCTGCATGAGCATGGGTTTCCTCGAGATTCCCGAAGCCTGCCAAGCCGAGCTGGGACTGCCTTTCCTGAATCCGGCGCGCGTGCAGCTCAAGTTCCTGGAAGCGATGCTCGGTTCCGGCCTCAGCCATTCCAAGCGCGCCTATATGACGCCGCCCAAGATCGCCTCCGGGCAAGCCTCTTCGCCGGCCGATTTGTATCACCGCAGGAATTAGCGCACCATGGCGTGTGTAGGGGCGAGCCGGTGGCTCGCCCGCAATAAGATAACGACATCATGAAAGGATACGTCGAATGGAATACGTACTAACAGGAGCGACCCTTATCGATGGCAACGGGGGCGAGCCAATTGCCAACTCAGCCGTCTACGTGCAGGGCGAGCGCATCGCCTGGGTGGGCAGCGCGGCTGACCTGCCGACTGAGGCGCAAGACGCCGAGCAAATTGATGTGAGCGGCACATGGCTGATGCCCGGCTTGATCGACGCCCACATCCACATCTGCTACAACGGCAGCGAGAGCGTCTTCGCCCTGCTGGAAAAGCATCGCGACGAGCTGGTGCTCGAAGCAGTCGATATCTGCAAGCGCACGCTCTCTCACGGCGTGACCACCATACGCGATGTCGGCGGCGAGCAATTCATCGAGATGTCGCTGCGCAACGCCATCAACCGCGGCTTCATCGAGGGACCGCGCATGAAGCTGTCCGGTCGCGTCATTTCCATGACCGGCGGGCATGCCCATTTCATCGCCCGCGAGGCCGACGGGCCTGATGAGATGCGCAAGGCGGCCCGCGAGCAGATCAAAGCCGGCGCCGACCTGGTGAAGTTGATGGCTACCGGCGGCACCGCTACGCCCGGCCAGGATATCCACGCCAGCCAACTCACGGTCGCGGAGATTTCCGCCGTCACCGAGGTGGCGCATATGATGGGGCGCAAGGTGGCGGCTCATTGCCACGGCACCGGCGGCATCCGCAACTGCATGTTGGGCGGCGTCGATACCATCGAACACGGTACCTACCTCGATGACGAAACCGCCGACATGATGGTGGAGAACGGCGCGGCGCTGGTATTGACGCTGGGCGCCGGCAATCCCGATTTGGAGAGCTATCCGCTCTCGCCGGTGCAGCAGGCCGATGCCGAGCGGCGCAAGCCCATGATCGAGCAGGGCGTCAAGCAGATTCGTCAGACCATCGCCCTGGCCCGCGCCAAAGGCATCTTCCTGGGCATCGGCACAGACGCCGGCGGCAACCCGCTGGCGCCGCACAACTTCAGCATGGCGCGCGAACTTGAGCTGCTGGTGGATAACGACCTGACGGCGCTGGAAGCCATCAGCATCGGCACGCGCAATAACGCCGAGATCCTGGACATGGCTGACGACATCGGTACGGTGGAAGCCGGCAAATACGCCGATCTGCTGCTGACGAACGCCGACCCGCTGGTGGACATCCGCAATCTGCGTGATGTCGCGGCGGTCGTCAAGGGCGGGAAAAAGGTCTAGAGCTTGTCCGATACCGCAATTCCTATGCGCATTGGTCCGTTCGCCTGGCTCGAAATGCAGGCTTCCCCCTGTTGATACGGGGGGATTGAGGGGGGTAGACATAGATGCCCACTATCGCGATGGTAGGCGATATCTTCCCGCAAGCGGCGCTGCCGGACAGCCCTGAGTTGGCTGCTGTGCGTAAGCTGCTGCGCTCTGCCGATATCGCCTTTGGCAACCTGGAGACGCCTGTTTCGAGGCGCGGTACGCCTACGGAAAAGTGGATCAATATGCGCATGCCGCCCGAATTGCTGGTCGATGTACGCGACTTGGGCTTTGACATGCTGACCCTGGCCAACAACCATATGCTGGATTTCGGCGAGCTCGCCTTCCGCGATACGCTCGACAGCCTGCCTGAGCACGACCTGCCCTTTGTCGGCGCGGGCTTGGATCTGGATGCCGCCTGGCGGGCGCAGGTCGTCAAGGTTGGCAAGGCGAAAGTAGCTTTTCTGGGCGCCGCATCGACCCTGGGTCCGGGCTCAGCTGCTGCAGCGGGCAAGCCCGGCGTGGCGCCGATTCACGTATCGGAGGCCTACCATATTGATCCGGCGGCCAGCCTGGAGCAGCCGGGCAGCGCGCCCTACGTTCATACCCGCGCCTGGCGCGAAGACCTCGACCGCGCGATTGCCGCGGTTGAGGCGGTCAGGAGTGAGGCGGACCTGCTGGTATTGGCTATGCATTGGGGTGTGCCGCCCTTCTGGCGCTCTCGCTTTCAAGACGGCCTGGCCGATTATCAGATCGAGGTCGGCCGCGCGCTGATCGACGCCGGCGTCGATGTCATCGTCGGCCATCATCCCCATTCGTTGCAGGAAGTCGAGGTCTATCGAGGCAAACCGATATTCTACAGCCTGGGCAATTTCGTCTTTCATCACAACCGCGGTCCCGTCCGCGATACGCCTGTCAGCCGCAACGCGCCCTACGGCGTCAGTGTGGACCGCAGGAACCGAAATTGGTCGGAGACGGTTATCGTGCTGGCTGACATCGCGGCCGACGGGGCAGTGTCCTACACGTTGCAGCCGGCGCTGCTGGACGCGGACGGCAATCCGCAATTGCTGGCCGGCGATGAGGCGCTTGCGCTGATAAAGCGGCTGGATGAAATGTCGCCCAATGCCAGCGTCGCTAATCGCGATGGCCTGGGATATTTGCAATTGGACTAGTGAAACGGTCATACTTGTCGGGCGAAAGAATATCTGTAGTGGTCGAATGAAGGAGGTGGGTTACAATCAGTCGGATTGCAATTTAGCAATTTCAATAGAAGTTGCGACATATTCAGATAAAGGAGACTAAGCACCCATGAAGAGAAAACTTGTAAGTCTAGTTGTCCTCTTGCTGATGCTGCTGGCATTTGCCATTCCAGCCGCATCGCAGACGTCGGGCGAGCTCGTGCCGACCATCACCGTGCGGTCGGTCACGCAGGCCGAACGCCCGATCGAATATGAGACTACACGTCTGGTCGTCGAGAATATGCGCGAGCTGGGGCTGGATGTGGAACACCGCGCCATTCCCTGGGCGCAGTTGATTGACGAAATCTGGTATACCCGCACCGGCGACGAAGCTTGGGAGATGACCTACTGGCGTATGGTCGGACGGCCCGAGCGTTCGGATCCGGATGAGTTCACCTATAACCTTTTCCATTCCAGCGTACGCGATGGCGGCTACAACTTCATCGGTTACAACAACCCCGAATACGACGCTTTGGCGGAAGCCCAGCGCGTGGAAGTTGGCGACAAGGAAACCCGGCTGGACATCATCTGTGAGGCCCAGCAGGTCATCCGCAACGATATGGTCAACGCTTACTTCGTGCACCCGCTGACCCCGCAACTCGTGAATACGGACGTATTCAGCGCGGACAGCGTAGTGACGCAAGCCGGCATCGGCGTTCACAACTTCTGGACCTGGATCGGCATTGAGCCGACTGGCGACGACAAGACGCTGGTCACTTCGACGACCTCCTTCCTGAATTCCTTCAACCCGCTGGAGATCGCCGGCGACGCGCCCAGCCGCGTAACCGAGATGACTTGGGATCGCCTGATGCGCATCAACCCGATTGGCGTGGCCGAACCCTGGGCCGCCGAGAGCATCGATTGGGAAGACTCGCTGAATGTCGTGGTTACCTTGCGCGCAGGCATGAAATGGCATGATGGCGAAGATGTGCAGTCCGATGATGCGGCTTACTCCTTTGAAGCCGCCCTGGCCGGCACTACGCAGACCGACGAAGACGGCAATGAAGAGTTCCGTCCCGAAGCGCCGGACTACCATCCCTTCGCCCGCAATGTCGCCAATATCGAGATTATTGACGACTTGTCGCTGCGCTTCACGCTGCATACGCCCTCAGCCGCCTTCGAGACCAGCTCGCTGGCTAAGTTGAATTTGATTCCCAAGCATGTTTGGGAACCGATCATCAACGACCTGTTGACGAAGGACGACGCCGATGTCGATTCGATCCAGGAAGAAATTCCGATCGGCTCCGGCCCCTTCCAATACACGGCCTTTGATGTCAACGAGTTCGTCTTGCTCGCGGCCTTCGACGATCACTGGGCGCGCCCCAAGGTCGACGCCTGGCTGATGAACGTATTGCCCAACCAGGAAGCGACGCTGGGCCAGATCCAAGCCGGCGAGATGAACTTCCTCTGGGAATGGCCGGGCGACCCGGGCGTACTGCAGCAAATCGCCGCCGATAACGAGCAGCTTGATCTGTTCTCGGCGGTCAGCATTGGCTTCCAGTACTTCGCCTTCAACGTACGCTATGCGCCTTTCGATGACGTGAATTTCCGTCAGGCAGTCGCGCACAGCATCCCGCAGCAGTTCATCATCGACAACATCTACAACGGCTTCGCCGCGCCGGCGGACAGCTTCGTCTCGGCAGCGCTGGAATACTGGCGCCAATGTGACGACCTGCCTGCGTACGACTACGACATTGACGGCGCGCGCGCGCTGCTGGCTGACGCCGGATACAGCTGGGATGACGACGGACGTCTGCAATACCCGGCGGAGTAAGTCAACGCATCTGGTAACACAACGGGTCAGCCACTGGCTGACCCCTACACCTATCGCATATATCAGAATTTGTAGGGGCGACCCATTGGGTCGCCCGCAACAGTAACCGCAGGGACGTCGAATATGGTGGTACATAACGCATGAACCGAGGCGTCGTCTACTACATCGTGGGTCGTTTTCTGCAGAGCGTGATGGTCCTGTGGATCATCGTTACGCTGCTGTTTCTGCTTTTCCGCTTGGCGCCCAGCAACCCCTTGGCCAGCTATATCGACACGACATTTACCAAAGAGCAGGAGGCGGCGCTGCTGGCGCGTTTCGGCCTGGACAGACCCCTGGGCGAACAATACGTCATTTATCTGATTAATCTCATCAAGCTTGACCTGGGCGAGACCTTTAGTTACGCCGGCAAGAGCGTCCTGGATATCTTGCGCGCTGACCTGCCCAATACCATGTATCTCACCCTGAGCTCCTTATTGGTGGCGTATGGCGTCGGGGTGCTTGGCGGCATATTGATGGCGGCTGTGCGCGGCAGCCTGTTTGAGCGCGTCGGCACAACCTTCACGCTGATGACACGCGCGGCGCCGACCTTCTGGGTGGGTATGCTGCTGCTGACATTCTTCGCCTTCCAGTGGAAACTGCTGCCCTCAGCGGGCATAGGCCCCGCCCTCGTGCGCTATCGCTGGGAAACGGAATGGGACAAGTTGCTGTCGCCGGTCTTCTGGCGGCACATGATCCTGCCCACCTTCACGCTGGCGGTTTATCTGCACGGGCTGCCGCTGCTGCTGATGCGCTCGAATATGCTGGAAGTGCTGGACCAGGACTATGTGACCATGAGCCGGCTGGCCGGCTACAGCGAGTGGCGTGTGATGATACAGACCGCCGCGCGCAATGCCATGCTGCCGGTGCTGACCGCGCTGACGCTGGGCATCGGCTACAGCATCGGCGGCAACGTAGTCATCGAGAATGTATTCTCCTGGCCCGGCTTGGGGCGGACGCTGGTGCGGGCGGTCCAGCAAGCCGATTATCCGCTGGCCCAAGGCGCCTTTTTTCTGATCGCCCTTATTATCGTCTTTATGAATTTCATCGCCGATATCATGTACAGCCTGCTGGACCCGCGCGTCGGCGCATCAGCGCAGGCGCAGGTCTCTTGAGGCGGAGGTAAACGGGTGCAACAAGAAGCGATGGTTCGCGAGGGACCAAGCGGCAAACCGGCGGCGCAATTCCGTCAGGGCTCTGCCCTCCGCCAACTCTGGGAGACCAACCTCGAAGTATTTCAGCGCGACAGAATGGCGCTCTTCGGCTTGATCGTCTTCGCCATATTCGCGCTCGTCGCGATCTTCGCGCCCATACTAGCGCCGAACGACCCGCTGACGCCGCTCAAGAACAACGAGGGCGACTGGATCAAGGACGCGCTGCCCTACTGGCTGGCCGAACCGGGCGAGGACCTGGCCGAGGGTTACTCCAATAACTTCCTGCTGGGCACCACCAATATCGGGCGCGACATCTTCTCGCAGTTGATTCACGGTTCGCGCGCGGCGTTGCTGGTGGGCTTCTCGGCGGCGGCGGCGGTGGCGGTCATCGGCACGGTGATCGGCTTGCTGGCCGGCTATTACGGCGGCTGGGTCGATACCATCCTGATGCGCGCGGCCGATGTCGCTTTTGGCATCCCCTTCATTCCCTTCATCATCGTCATCGCGGCCTTTTTTGATCCCAGCATCTGGAATGTCGTCATTGCCATGGCGATTCTGCTCTGGCGCGACACCGGCCGCGTGATTCGTTCGCAGGTGTTGGTCATCAAGGAGCAAGCCTTCGTCAGCGCGGCCCGCGTCTCCGGCGCCAGCAACTTGCGCATCATCTTCGTTTACATCGCGCCCAGCATATTGCCGCTTTCATTTTTGTACGGCTCCTTCGCCATTGCCTGGGCGATTCTGACCGAAGCCAGCGTCAGCTTCCTCGGCTTCAGCGATCCGGAGACGATCAGCTGGGGCTTTATGCTGCAAGACGCATTCCTGTCGCTGGCGCTAACCCGCGGCGCCTTCTATTGGATCATCCCGCCCGGCCTCTGCATTATGCTGACGGTCATGGCCGGCTTCTTCATCGGCCGCGGCTATGAAGAAGTGCTGTTTCCTCGTTTGAGGCGGATGTAGCAGGATACGACGATGACCATCCTTTCCATCCGCGATCTCAAGGTTGACTACGCCACACAGGACGGCACGGTGGAGGCGGTGGACGGCGTCTCGCTTGATGTCGCCGAGGGGCAGCAGCTGGGGCTGATCGGCGAATCCGGCTGCGGCAAAACCACGCTTCTGAAAGCCATCGTGCAAGTTTTGCCGCGAAACGGCCGCGTCGTCAGCGGCAAAATCACATTCAAAGGGATGGACCTCTTGCAGTTGCCGCCGGCGGAAATGCGGCAGTTGCGCTGGCGTGAAATCGCGACGATTCCACAAGCCTCAATGGACTCGCTGAATCCGGTGCAGCGCGTCGGCAGCCAGCTGATGAAGCTGCTGCGCGTGCGCGGCGGCTATGACAAGCGGGCGGCGCGGCGGCGCGCGGTTGACCTCTTCGACCTGGTTGGCCTGGATACTGACCGTCTGATGCACTACCCGCACGAGTTCTCCGGCGGCATGAAACAGCGCGCCGTTATCGCCATGGCGCTGGCGCTCGAACCCAGCCTGCTGATCGCCGACGAGCCGGTCACCGCCCTTGATGTCATCGTTCAGCACCAAATCCTCGAAGTGCTGCGCGAACTCGAACAAGAACTGAATCTGACTTTCATGCTGATCACGCACGACATTTCGGTTGTGGCGCAGGTCTGCGATTCGGTAGCGGTGATGTATGCCGGGCGCATCGTGGAGCAGGCGGCGGCCGAGCCCTTCTTCCACGCGCCGGCGCATCCCTATAGCCTGGGCTTGCAGCAGGCTTTCCCCAATCTGGCGCGTCCGCGCGCTGAGCTGGTCTCGATTGAAGGTTATCCACCGGACTTGCGCGAGCCGCCCTCAGGTTGTCGCTTCGCCGAGCGCTGTCCCTTCGTGCAAGACGCCTGCCACGAGATTGACCCGCGGCTGGAGCTGGTCGGCGCTGATCGGCTGGCGGCCTGCCTGCGCTCAAGTGAAATGGAGTCGCTGCGCGCCCAGGCGGAAGACCCGGCGCTTTGGCAGCAAGTCGAGGTGGCGCATGCGCCAATCCAACCCCACCCCCCAACCCCCCTCCCCATCGCAATGGAGAAGGGGGCTACTGATGTAGCTAGTAGCCTTGACGGTGGGAGTGAAATACCTGTAGCGCGTCAAGCGACCGCTGAAACGTCAAATGGGCCGGGGGGTGGGGTAGGCGACACGCTCCTCGAAATGCGCGATGTCTCCAAGCAATTCAAGATCGGCGGCGGCTTGGGAGGTTTGCTGCGCGGCGACAAAGAGCAGACCGTATATGCCGTCAACAATATCTCCTTCAGTTTGCGGCGCGGCGAGAGCCTGGGCCTGGCGGGCGAGAGCGGCTGCGGCAAATCAACCACCGGCAAACTGCTGGTCAAACTGCTCGACGCCAGCGACGGCGAAATCCTCTTCGACGGCGCCGACCTGGCCCACCTGGATCGAGAGGACCTGCTCGACTTTCGCAGCCGTTCCCAACTGATGTTCCAAAATCCCTTTGAGGCGCTGAACCCGCGTTTTACACTCTACCGCTCCCTGACCGAGCCGCTGATCATCCACGGTTGGAAAGACGAAAACGAGCGCCTGCAGCGCGTCGTGGAAACGCTGGACCGAGTCAACTTGCGCCCGGCCGAGGTCTTCCTGGACAAGTACCCGCATCAGCTTTCCGGTGGCCAGCTGCAGCGCGTTGTGCTGGCGCGGGCCCTGGTCTTGCACCCGGAATTCCTGGTGGCGGACGAGCCGGTTTCCATGCTTGATGTCTCGGTGCGCGCCGGCATCCTCAATACCACCCGCCGCCTCGCGCGGGAGCTGGGCCTGGCGACAGTGTATATCTCGCATGACTTGTCACTGCTGCAATACACCTGCGACCGCATCGCCATCATGTACCTCGGCGAGATCGTGGAGATGGGGCCGAGCCGCGAAGTCATCAACAATCCGCAGCACCCCTACACCCAAGCGCTGATCGCGGCCGTGCCCGTGCCCGACCCAACCATCGAGAACCCGCCGCTGCGCATCCAGGAAGGCGTGCCGCGCCCGACCGAACGTTTCATCGGCTGCCCCTTCGCTCAACGCTGCCCTGACGTCATGGAAGCATGCCTGAATATCCGGCCGCCGGCCATCACCGATGAAGACCGCCACATGGCGCAATGCCACCTCTATGGCGAGCACCGCGATTCGCCCAAGCTCAAACAGGGCGACCGCGCCATGTCGGCGGCGCAGGGGGCTAGAGGGGCCGGGAGCTAGTGGGTGACGGCGAATTTGTTTTGTCCGGCGACGCGCTCAACCTAATTTCAATAAGCTTGCTCTACATCTTGACCGCCGCTATCGGCTTTCGCTATTTGCTGCCAGGTTTATCGTCAAGCGCCAGGGCGCTGGCGACCGGCTTGTTGGTGTCCCAAGCGCTTGTCATCGGCATATCGATTGTGGGTAGTCCGTCTTCCGGCTACGAGGAATGGCTCTGGCATCTGGACGGCGAATTTAACATTCCAGCGGTCCTGGCATCCACTCAGCTGGCGGTATGCGCCGGGGTTGCCTTGATGACAGCGTGGCTTGGGAAAACCGTGCCCGCCTGGCAGCGCGTCTATTTTGTAGCGCTCGGCGGGATATTGTTGTACTGGGGGGTGGATGAATACTTCAAAATCCACGAATACATTTGGAACTGGCACATACAATACGCCTTACACGGCGTGATTCTCACCCTCGCAACCGTGCTTGTAGCGTTCCGCTCACCCCGGCGCGCAAGGAGCGGGCATCTCCTCATCGTTTGCGGACTTGCGCTGACTGCCTCGGGCGCCATTCTTGTGGAGCGGCTGCCGCTGCTGGAGCCATCACAAGTCTGCGGTGAACTGGGATTCGTAAGACTGGACCCATGCTGGCTAACATTCAGCATAGAAGAAGCCTTGGAATTTGTGGGCATCTGGCTGGCGCTTGTCGGCGTCTTGGGTTTGTTGTCAACCAAGCAGCCCATTCCCCGACCGTGGAACCGTCTCGCACACTACGTCCTCCCCTTGGTCTGGCTCTGCTTGCTTTTGGCATATAGTGTCAGCCCTGTCATTGAACTTATGCTGGGAGCGCGGCCGGCGGACGCAGAATATGCGTCCGGCATTCATTTGAGTGGTTACACCGTGGTTACACCATTGAAGAGACCCGCTACGCTACCCGCGTACAATTGTATGTTGTCGCACGAAAATCGGACTATATCGACCTCGGCTTCTCCATTCATCTGGTCGACCAGGAGAGCGGTAATTCAATTGCCAGCGAAGACAAGCGCGCAGAATTGCGCCATAGCATTTGGTTCCTGGGTCCGAATCATTCCCAGACCTATCGCACGTCAATAGACGTGGATTACCCGCGGCACATGCCGCGCAATCGCGCGTTATGGGTCGTGCTGACTCACTGGCGTGATCTCGGCGATGAGTTTGAACCGCTACATGTCCTTACCAGCGATCACGTACTGCTAAGTGAGACGCAAGTTATTCTAAGTGAGCTGGCGCCGCGGGCCACATCTTACTTGCCGGCGACTGATACCCTTGGCGTGTTTGAGAACGGATTCGTGCTTGGAAAGGTCGTCTTGCCTGAGCGCGCTGTGCCGGGCGAAAACTTGCATATTGCTTTTGACTGGCGAAGCCAAGGCGATAGCAGCGAAGACTATATACAGTTTTTGCATTTCGGCCACGAAAAAAGCGGAGAATGGTGGGTGTACGATCAGCATCCATTGGGAGCGCGCTTGCCCACTCGCTTGTGGTACCGCGGCCTCGCCGATAGTGAAACCTGGGCGGTTCCGCTGCCAGCAGACCTGGCGCCCGGGCGCTATGCTGTCTATACCGGGCTGTACCGCCTGCTTGATCAGGAACGAGCGTCGGCGCGCAGCGTTGATGGCGAGCCTCGGGTGGATGCGCGGGTGCGCCTGGGAGATATTCTCGTCGAGCGATGAAATGCACCGGATTACCGGAAAATGTGCCGCAATTTAGTTCGACCTAACTTTCCTGAGTGGAATAGCGACAACGGAGCGCGCTGAAGTGAGTGTTGCGCCCGCGATCCTTATCCGCACATTTGTGGTTTCACTCTACCCTCTGCTCTGCTTATTCGCCTACCGGAAGATCTTGCCCCGCCTCACGCCTGCAACCAGACGATTGGCGATCTTGATGCTGCTTGCGCAAATCGCTGCGATCGCCGTCTCGCTTGAATTTCGCGCTGAGTGGGGTCTTGATGACTGGCTTTGGGACTTAAACCAGGACTGGAACATCCCATCTGTCGTCGCGTCTACGCAGTTGGCGTTAGTCGCCGGCGTTGCCTTCTTGACGGCCTGGCTGGCCAGGGCGCAAACCGCCTGGCTGCGTTTGTACCTGGCCGCCATCGGGCTTATCTTCCTGTTCATGGCGCGCGATGAATACGCTGCCGTTCACGAAGCTTTTCGCGGTTGGGAAAGATTCTGTGCCGGGCTGGGCGCCGCCGTAGTCATTGCTACCCTCTTCGTGGCGCGCCGTTCGCCGCCGACCACTCGCATATGGCACATTTGCCTGCTGGCCGGTTTGGCGCTGAGCGCGCTAGGCGGGATCGGAATCGAACAGCTGCGGCCGCAACTGCAAGGACCAAGCTGTAGTCATTGAGCTGGAAGCTTCTACCAAGCGGCGCGAGCATGCGGAGTTAGGCTACTCAGTCCATCTGGTTGACCAGGTCCGCGGCGGCTCCGTCGCCGGGCGCGACGCCCGCTGGTGCTGCCAGGGGGCTCAGTAGGCGATATTTTGTCTTTCAATCTGAGCATTGCGGTCGATTTTCCAGCGGAAGCGCCAGCTAATCGCGCTCTGTGGATCGTGCTGACCGTTTGGCGCGAAATCGAAGGCGAATTCGAAGAGCAGCATGTGCTCGCCGGCGACCTGCAATTGCTTGACGAGACACAAGTTGTCTTGGGCGAGCTGGTCATTCCAGCGGACACAATCCCTTCGCCGCGCAACCTGTTGGCAGCCTTTGACAATGGTCTTGCGCTCTCAGCCGTGGAATTGCCGTTGAGCGCCCAGTCGGGGGAAACCTTGCCCGTCTCGTTTTCTTGGCGCAGCGACAAGGACGGCCACGAAGACCTCACGCAATTTCTTCATTTTGTGCGCGAGCAAAGCGGCGAGTGGTGGGGCTACGATCAGCCGCCCTTGGGAAAGCGCTTACCCACACGCTTATGGTACAGTGGGCTTGCAGAGAGCGAAACATGGCAGGCGCCGCTGCCGGACGACCTCGGTCCTGGTCGCTACGCGGTCTACACCGGGCTGTATTGAGCGCGAGACCTGAAGCGCCTAGCGGCGAGCGACGCCGATGGCCAATCCTGGCGCGACGCGCGTGTGCTGCTGGGCAGCCTGCAGATTGAGCAATAGAGAGTTAGATTTCTGGCGGTTGCGGGAGCTTGGCCTTTATGCAGAATGACGTTCTCCAGTTGACGGTCGAATCGATGATGCGCATCGTTTTGCCACCCGTCTATATTATTATGATTCTTGTGGTGTACCGCTGGCTCGTGCCCAATATGTCAGCGGAAACCAGGCGCATGACGCACCTCTTGCTGGCTCTCCAGCTACTCGCTGTGGTCATGTCATTGTATGTCGAACCACCGTCTAGCTTCGCGCTTTGGCTCTGGGATGTGCATGAAGAGTGGAACTTCCCCACCACCCTGTCGTCGGTCCAACTGGCTATGGTTGGCGGACTTGCGTTGCTCGGCGCTCTAGTGTTCCGGTCCGGCATCCCAATTATGCGCCCCTATCTAGTCGGCGTATTTTTTGTCTTCCTCTTCCTCGCGCTGGATGAATATTTCGTGCTGCATGAATACCGAATCAGTTGGGATTTTCATAAGGCGCTGGGCCTGGCGGTGGTGGCGGGAACGCTGCTGGCAGCCGCTCGCTCCCCGCGGCATACCTGGCGATGGCACGCCTGTCTGCTGGTGGGACTTGCTGTCGCTGCTCTGGGTGAAATTCATGTGGAATTCTACGGCGCCTTGTGCGGCGATTACGGCTGGATTAGTGTACTCGAGTGCCCTCACCCCAACATGTGGCGCCTTGAGGAATACATATCGCTCATGGGAATCTGGCTCATGATAGTCGGCATGTTGGGTCTATTCTCTGCATATTCATCACAGAGCCCTCGCGTTCGATGGGCGCCTTACCTGCTGCCGCTGATTTGGCTACTTATGATTCTTCCCTTCGCGCCGTCCAAACCCAGCGATAGGCAGGTAGGCGGCCAGCCTGCGAACGTGACCTATGAGTCCGGCGTGGGCCTGCATGCTTACCGAATCAGCAGACGCGCCAGCGGCGTCACCGTGCGCGTCTGGCTTTCGCCGGGAGGCTGGGACTACAACGGGTTGGGTTATACTGTGAGTCTTGTCGACCAAGTTAGCGGAGAGCCGCTTGCAAGCGAAAGCACCTTCGCCAATAGTCGATTGGAATTCCATTTTGCGCCGGGTTTCGTGCCCGTATATCGACAATGGAATCAAATCGATTATTCAGCGGCGATACCAACTAACCAAGCGATTTGGGTGGTGTTGACGCTGTGGCGCGAAATTGACGGCGAGTTTGTCGGGCAGAAGATCGTCAACGGCGACCTCAAATCGTTGAATGACACGCAAATCGTACTTGGCGAACTGACGCGCCGCGGCCCGCGGGCGGAAACCCCGCCTGAATCGTTGGCCGAATTTACCAATGGGATTGTTCTGGCAGGCGCTGAACTGCCAAATGACGCCGCTGCCGGCGATAAGTTGACACTGCAATTTGACTGGTACAGCAATGAAAGTATCCAGGAGGATCACATTCAGTTTATGCATTTCGGGCATGAAGAGTCGGGTGAATGGTGGGTGTATGACCAGCTGCCGCTGGGACAGCGCCTCCCCACGCGCCTGTGGTACAGTGGGCTTGCCGATAGCGAGACTTGGCAGGCGCCGCTGCCCCCTGACTTGGCGCCGGGGCAGTACAGAGTTTATACAGGGCTATACAGAACGCGCGATAAGGAACGGATTCCTGTGACGGATGCCGACGGGCTGCCTTGGCTTGACGCGCGTGTGCTGCTTGGAACAATATCGATCGCGAACTGATGGCTTGTCGGCCGCCACAGGGACCCCGGTCCGCGGTGTGGCCGCAAGCGAATTGCGAGCCGTGACTTGCTGCTTTCAACTGACTCATTGATCCACGTTTCCGTGCTAGTGATCTATCTACCGGTTTGCCTGGCTGCTTATTGGCGGCTGCTTCCGCGTCTATCTCTTATCTCCAGGCGCTTGACCGGAGGCATGCTGGCGGCGCAGATTGTCGTGATCTTGCTGGCCGCGCAAGTTCAGCCGGCGACCAAATTCGAACATTGGCTTTGGAATTTCCACGAAGAATGGAACATACCGGCTACCTTTGCCGCTGTGCAGCTCGCGGCTGTTGGCGGCGCCGCGCTGATTACGGCGTGGTTCGCCAGAACCCAAGCGGCTCTCTTGCGTTGGTACTGGGTCGGGATAGGATTGGTCTTCCTGTTTCTGGCGGTCGATGAATTCCTCGCGCTGCACGAAGTCATACCAGAGTGGGAGCTTCGCTATATTGCTCTGGGCGCTGTCGTCGTAGCTGCGACTCTTGTTGTGGCCTGGCGTTCAGGGCGTGGGGCCTGGCCATGGCATGCCAGTTTCCTGTTCGGCCTGGCCATGAGCGTAGCGGGGGCGATGCTGGTCAACGCGCTGCCGATTCCCTGTGACGGCGTGGGCTTCTTACGCTTTAAGGGCTGCCTGGAATTCTACTTTCTGGAAGAGTCCCTGGAGTTTCTGGGGATCTGGCTCACGCTGGTCGCGCTGCTGGGACAATTCTCGGCTGCGCTGCCAACCGCGACAGCGAAAGTTCGACGCTCGGTGTATGCTCTGCCTGCGCTGGCAGTTCTCGCGATCTTCATCAATTCTCTGGCGCCGCAACTTGAAGTGCGAACCTGGGCACAGCCGGCATCGGTGGAGTTCAGATCCGGGATCCACCTGCGTGGTTACCACATCGAGCGCAGCCCTGAAGCGACTACAGCGCGTCTGTACGTGGCGGCGCGGCAGGCGGATATCTTAGGTTTGGGCTTCTCCATCCATCTGGTGGATCAAGTTAGCGGCGAGTCAATCGCCAGCCGCGATGAGTGGGCGGACCGGCAGCACGGCTTCTGGCTATTCGGTCAGGATTACGCGCCGATTTACCGCCAGCGAATGCCGGTGACAATCCCGCCGCGAGCGCCGCCTAATCGCGCCCTGTGGGTGGTGCTGACGCTATGGCGCTGGAAAGAGGGAGAATTCGCGCGCATGAAGATCGTCGGTAGCGATCTGCAGCTTCTGGATGACTGGCAGGTGATCTTGGGCGAGTTGGCGCTGCCCGGCGACGCGCCTTCCGAGTCGCCACCCTTCCTCGCAGCTTTTGACAACGGATTCAATTTGGAAGAGGTGAAATTGCCGGAAACTGCTCAAGCCGGTGAAATGCTGTCCCTGCGATTTGCCTGGCGCAGCGACGTAGATAACGTAGAGGATCATGTGCAATTTCTGCATTTCGTCCAGGAAGACTCCGGCGCGTGGTGGGGCTATGACCAGCAGCCGCTGGGCCCGCGCTTGCCAACACGCCTTTGGTATGTCGGCCTCGCCGACAGCGAAACCTGGACAGTGCCCCTGCCCGCTGACCTAGCGCCCGGTCGTTACGCCTTGTACACTGGCTTGTATCGCGCTAGCGATCTTGTGCGCGTTCCTGCCCGCGACGTGGCGGGCCAACCGCGGCGCGACGCTCGTATACTGCTCGGTTATTTGCGCGCGGAATGACGATACTGGACGAATGCGGTCGTCAGAATTGGCAGTGGCTATCGGTCCAGGAGACGCGGTGACTTGATTGTTCCGATTGAGCTTTACAGCCCGGGCGAGGTCTTGCTGCGCTGTATGCCGCTCTTGCTCTATGTCCCGTTTGGTATCTTCATCATCCGGCGTATTTGTCCTCGCCTTTCGCTGTATTCGAAGCGGCTAACGATTGGTCTGCTACTGGCCCAGGTAATCGTAATCTCGGTTTCGCTGGTATTCAGCACGACATCGGATTTCTGGCACTGGCTCTGGGATTTGAATCGCGAAGGCAATGTCCCAGCATTGCTGGCCTCGGCCCAGTACATGCTGGCCGGAGCTGTTGCGATCTTGGCTGCTTGGCATTGCCCGCGCCAGATGGGTTGGCAGCGCTTCTATCTGGCGGCCTTCGGCGTGCTGGTATTGATCTTGATGGCGGATGAATCGCTGGCCTTGCACGATAGGAATCGAGATCTGGTAGTCGTGTATGTCTTGCTAGGTCCCGTCTTCCTTGCGCTGTCGGCGCTGGCGGCCGCCCGCGCGCCCAAGCAGAACCGGATCTGGCACATTGGTCTCGTTGTCGGGCTGGGGATAGCCGGTTTCGGTGAAGTTGTAGTGGAACAGTTCCGACGAGTACATATTTGCGGCAGCGTGGGATTTATCGAACTAAGCCGTTGCCTGGAGCCCTATTATCTTGAAGAACCCCTTGCCTTTCTGGGCATTTGGCTGGCGCTGGTTGCCCTATTGGGCCATCTGTCAACTGTTGCGCCTTCGCCTAGCGGTCGCGTAAAGCTCACTCTGCTTGTTTTGCCCTGTCTATGGATGCTGCTTGTCTTCTTCGTTTCGCCTATCCATCAGCCAGCGCCGCCTGTCTGGGCGCAACCCGCATCAGTAGTCTTCGAATCGGGAACGCAGATCAATGGCTACCAGATTGACCGAGAAGCGAATCAGGTTTCCGTGATAATGTATTTTCCCGTCGGCCTAAATACAACGGATATTGGTTATTCTATTCATGTGGTTGACCAGATCAGCTTAAAATCTGTCATCAGCCATAACAGATATGTAAGAAGAAGATACCGAAAGGTCACGGGTCTACACTCAGATTTTTGGCCGCTCTACAACCAGAAAATCGCGCTAACTTTCCCGCCAGATACACCGACAAACCACGCCTACTGGATTGTGCTGACGCTTTGGCGCGATGCCGATGGCCGTTTCCTCCGCCAGAAAATCCTCTCGAGCGATCTTGCGCTGCACGACAACATGCAAGTGATCCTTGGCGAAATTGCGCTCCGCGACCTTCAATCTACTTCCTCGGCTTCGCTGCTCGCCGTCTTTGAAAACGGATTTACGCTCGAAGAAGCTGAACTGCCGCAACGCGCCCAATCCGGTGAAACGCTGCCCTTGCGATTTGCCTGGCGCAGCGATGTCGATGAGATGGAAGATCACATTCAATTCCTGCACTTAGGCAACGAAGATACCGGCGCTTGGTTTGTTTATGATCAACAGCCGCTAGGCCCGCGCCTGCCCACCCGTCTCTGGTACAGTGGCCTTGCCGACAGCGAGACTTGGCAGGTGCCGCTGCCGGACGATCTCGCGCCCGGTCGCTATTCGCTTTTCACCGGGCTGTATCGAGTTGCAGACCAGGAACGCGTCCCCGCTGCAGACGCGAACGGAACGCGCTGGCTGGACAATCGCGTGGCATTGGGCACGCTATTCATCGAGTAATTAACGGATTGGAGACTTGCGCATGACTAACACGATGCTGGCGGCGGTTTTTCACGAACATGGCGAGCGCGATGTCATTCAATTGGAGCGGGTAGCGCAGCCGCAGCCGGGCGCCGGCCAGGCGCGCATAAAAGTACATGCCTGCGCGCTGAACTGGCTCGATGTCGGCATCCGCCGCGGCCCGCAATTTGGCGCCGTGCCGCTGCCATTGACCACCGGCGTCGATATCTCCGGCGTAATCGACGCGCTCGGCGCGGACGCGCCCGGCTGGCAGGTCGGCGATGAGGTGACGCTATACTCGCTGATCACCTGCGGCGACTGCGAATTTTGTCGGGCAGGCGAAGTGACCGTCTGTCCCGAACACCAGATAATCGGCGAGCACATGAATGGCGGGCTGGCGGAATATATGCTGGCGCCGGCGCGCAACCTGATCGCCAAGCCCAAGCGTCTCAGTCACATCGAGGTGGCGGCGCTGCCTGTAGTGGCGGGCACGGCCTGGCATATGCTGATTACCGTCGCGCGGCTGAAAGCGGGCGAGAGCGTCTTCATACCCGGCGCTGGCGGCGGCGTGGCCTCCATGGGCATTCAGATCGCCAAACAGGCCGGCGCGACCGTCATCGCCAGCACCTCGACTGCGGAAAAGATGGCCAAAGCGCGCGAACTGGGCGCAGACCATGTGGTCAATTATCGCGATGATGACTGGGTCGAGCAGGTGATCGCTCTAACCGGCGGACGCGGCGTCGATGTGGCGCAAGACCTGGTCGGCGCGCTGACCTGGGCGGACTCGCTGCGGACGCTGGCGCGCAACGGCCGCATGGTCGTCTGTGGCTCGCATTCGGGCAAGCAGTTCGACCTGCGCATCCCGCAAATCTACCACCGGCAGCTCAGCATCCTCGGCGCCAACGGAGCCAGCTACAATGAATTGCGGCGCGTGCTGGAACTGGCCGATCAAGGCCTGCTGCGTCCGGTCATCGACCGCGTCTTGCCGCTGGACCAGATCCGCGAAGGCCACCGAGTCCTGGAGGAACACGATCACTTTGGCAAAGTCGTCATAAAAATCGCATAACTATCAATGTAAGTAAATGCGAGTAAGTAATTGATCAGTCTGCCACAAATTTTACCCCCTCAGTCCCCCCGAATCATCTGAGGACGGGACAGGTTTGGGATAAGTGGCTGTTGTTGCAACGGGTCAGCCAATGGCTGATCCCTACAGGCATCATTCTGTGAGGAAAATGTAGGGGCGAGCCATTGGCTCGCCCGAAATACTCACATAATTCACTGGTTACACGACTTTAGTTTGCCTGTTGAATAACTGTCCTGTCCTCAGCCCGAATCATCGGGGGGAAGCTTCGACGTACTTGTGCTGCTCCCCCTCCGATGATTCGGACGCTCGCCATAGAGATGGCGAGTGGGGCCGGGGGTGGGGTAAAATCGCGGTCGAATGGAATAAAAAATATGACCCAGCAACCCAATATCCTCTTCATCATGACCGATCAGCAGCGCAGCGACACCATCGCCGCGCTGGGCAACCGGGCGATTCGCACGCCAGCCCTGGATTCGCTGGTTGAGGAGGGCATAGCTTTCACCAACTGCTACACGCCCTCACCGGTCTGCGTCGCCGCTCGCAGCGCCACGATTACGGGCCTGCCGCCTCATATAAACGGCTGTACCTCCAACAACGAGTCGCCACTAGGCAGGCGCAGCATCATGCAAGTTTTGCAGGGCTGCGGCTATCAGACGCATGGCATCGCAAAGATGCACTTCAATCCCGAGACCGAAGCGCTCTGGGGCTTCGACAGCCGCGACATCTCCGAAGAAGGCGCGCGCGGACCGGGCAGCCGCAACGACTTCCACCGTTACCTCAGCGAGAACGGTTACGATCATGTGCTGGAGCCGCAGGGCATTCGCAGCGAACTGTATTATATTCCGCAGCCCTCGCAGCTGCCGGCGCGCCATCATCACACGGCATGGGTGGCGGACCGCGCAATCGATTTTTTGGACGGGCGTGATCGCGAGCGTCCCTTTTTTCTGTGGGCCAGTTTCATCAAGCCGCATCCGCCCTTTGAAGCGCCCGCGCCCTGGAACAAGCTCTACCGCGCCGCCGACATGCTGCCGCCCCGCCGCCCCGAGGGCTTCGAAGAGCTGCTTACCTACTGGAATAGGCGCCAAAATCGCTACAAGTACCGCGACAAGGGCTACGACGAAATGCTCTTCCGCGCCATGAAAGCCATGTATTACGCCTGCATTTCCTTTATCGACTTCAACCTGGGGCGCATCCTGGCCGCGCTCGGCGACGAAATCGACAACACCCTGATCGTATTCACCGCCGATCATGGCGAGCTGCTGGGCGATTACGGCAGCGTCGGCAAGCGGACCATGCTGAACCCGGCCGCCAGAGTGCCGCTGATCGTACGTCCCCCCGGCGCGACGCCGGGCCGCCTGCTCGTGGACAGGCCTGTCAGCCTGCTGGACATTTTCCCTACTTTCGCGGCTGCCGCCGGCGCGGATGATCAGCCGCCATCAGCGGAAGGCGCCGATCTGCTGGCGCTCGCGGCGGGCGATGTCCAGCGCGAGGTCGTCTACAGTCAATACAGCGAAGGCAATACCGGCTTGTATATGATCGCGAGCCGGGATCACAAATACATCTACTCAGCAGCCGATCAAAAAGAGTGGCTATTCGACCTGCGTATCGACCCGGACGAGACCATGAATTTCGCCGGCAATCCGCGCTACCCAGGCCAGCTAGCCGAGCTGCGGCGCAGAATCATCGAGCGCTTCGAAAGCGACGGCTACCAGCAAGCGGTGCAAGCTGGCGCCTGGCGCGAGTACGAGCCGCCCGTCTTCCCCGACCCGGCCGGCGACGACGGCCTGCTATTCCAGGACCCGCCGCAGCTGCCGGACCTTCTGCGCGAGCTCGCTCCCGGTTACGCGCCTTGAGCAGGAGGTTTAGCCTTCGCCCCTTGTCCAAGTCGAGATGCATATCGGGGTCATCGGCTGGGACCGAGACGGCGCTTATACGGACGAAACCGCTCGCGTCCTCTCGGCCAAGTGGTCGCTCGGTTCCCAGATTGAGCCAGCAGCGCGTCAACCTTTTCATGCAATGCTGCGATCTGTCGCTGCGTGAACCCATAGTTTGCCGCGACCGCTTGCGTGAGACCTGATATCGCCTCTTCAGGAGCAGCCATAGGTAAACCAAGCAAGATATCCAATTGCTGATTAGATCTGCATGTCAATGATCTGGTCGCTGCTGGCAGCGTCTTTGACCTGACGCGGCGTCACCGGCTTAATCACCGTGTGCATGTCGAAGGCGACTTTTACGCCGAACTGATACGCGTGTTTTCCCGAAACTCCGCGACAGATAAGCTGCGTCTGATAGCAAGACGCAATGCAATTGCGTCCGCGCCTCCGCACTTTGGCCAGAAGAAAAGTTTGCGCGATTATAAGTTGCGGGCTTAGACGGCGTGCGCTATACTCCGTAAGGATTGTAGCCGGCTCGCCTTATTGAGCACATCGAAATAGAGTTCTTATAAAATAGCCGAGAGGCAGTTAGAGATGTTTAGCAAGGTCCTCACAGTTGGGTTCCTCGTATTGTGCTGCATGGCGCCGCTCCGGGCGCAAGACCATCCCGCAACATCAGTGTTTGATGAACTTCCGCCCTGCGAAACCGATGTTCTGGAGGCGTACAAGGCGGAGATCGTGCCGCGCCTGTGGATACTCTACCTGCCCGATGCATCCACCTTCGACGATCCTTGGTGGGCAATCCGCGTAGTCGCCAGCGACATCTTCGCGCCCGGCTTCAACATGCCGCCCTGCAAAGATGCCCTCTGGCTCCGTGACGCGACCATGGCGACCATGTACACAATCGCAATCGCCCAGCAAGCCCGCTATGGCGACGAAGACACTGCCGAGTGGATGACTGGCATAACTGACGACCTCGTGGCCGCTACTATGCAAATCGCGCCCAGTGTGTATGAAGACAACCAAACCTTGATAGATGCCGTGTTTAAGCTTATGGAGACTCTGGAGGGAATCTAAGCTGGGATGGCGGCCAGGCTGAATCCGCGCTAACCTATATCTATCGTTCAAATGAGTGTGAGGGAGGCCAAACTCATGATGATAGACAAACCAGAAGCGTTCCTGAAAGCGCAGAATGATAACATTCGGCGCATTGTGCGGGAAGAACTCACCGCGCAGGACATACCTTCGCGGACAGAAGTCCGTGAGATCGTGCGGGAAGAACTCACCGCGCAGGACATACCTTCGCGGACAGAAGTCCGTGAGATCGTGCGAGAAGAACTTGCTCCGCTATTGCAAGCAATTGAGGCTTTGCAACGGCAAATCGCAGCCATCCGCAACGACTTGCCGACACGGGACGGTTTATAGCGCACACTTCTTTAAACTTGGCGTGAGGATGACATGCAAAAGAAATCGCTAGACATATGCGAAGTATCGAGGCTGATTGATAATTGGTGGGTCTTGGTCAGTTTCATCGAGAGATTCCAGCCGCAGTCAAAGCAGGACCTGGAAGCCTGGTATGAAGCGCGGAAATCCATCGACGCGTTGCGCGAGAGTGAGTCTGAATTGGCACTTCTGCTAGAGAGCAGGGGACCGCTCTCTCACAGCTAGCTGAGGCAGTCTTGAATGAATGAGCCAAAGGCGTTCGAGCTATCACGATGATTGAACTTCCAGCAGGTTTCAGCGACATAAAGCGGCATGAAACCGACGCTGTAATGGTGATGCGAGCCGTACCATGCTCGCTTCAACAAACTCCAAACGCCTTCAATCGTGTTCGTGTGAATAGCGCCGTCGACATACTGTACGGAGTGATTGATAGTCGCTCTCGGCAACAGTCCGTGAATCGCGTTGTACGCTCTCGATTCGTCAGAAATCAGAAACGACTTGCGCGTGTCAACCTTGTCGCGGATAAAGTTCAGGATGCTATTGCCTTTCAGATCGTGAGCAACCTGCGCCACAACCTTGCCGCCACGCTCTACCGCGCCGATAACTGGCGTCTTGTCCGTCACGCCTTGACCGCCCGGCGTATCATCTTCGCGCTTGTTAGGCTTGCGCGGCTTGCCGCCTACATAGGTTTCGTCGGCTTCGATAATGCCGTGCAATACAAGCTGGTCTTGCTCGGCAAGCATGGCGCGGCGGATACGCTGTTGCATGTACCACGCCGTAGGCTGTGTCAGTTTCAGATCGCGGGCCAGTTGCGGCGACGATACCGACTTCTTGGCATTCAGCATGATGGCGATGGCGGCGAACCACTTCCGCAAAGGGACGCGCGTCCCTTGAAAGATAGTGCCGGCGAGGACGTTGAAAGAGCGGTGGCAGACATGGCAGTTCCAACGCCCGACCCGGTGGCCATCCTTCTTGCGAGCGACGTTTTTATCGCCGCACTTGGGGCAGAATGGCGCGTCACCAAAGCGGATGCTTTCAAGGTGGGCGATACAGGCTTCTTGTGTCGGATACCGCTCTAGGACATCGAATAAGTTCATGTGGCTCTCTCCCTTACTATGACTACAGTTTAGCAGGGAGAGAACCGCCTGTCAAGCCCATATCTTATAATCGCGAAAGTTTGGAACGGACGAGCAAATCTCCACCCGTCCGTAACATGAGACGTGGCTCTAGAAGCCCATTCCCAGCACCATTTCCAGCGGAATCAGCATCACGTCGTCGGGTAGCTCCACATCAAATGGCTCGTTGAAGCCGGAGAGGTCAATGTCGACGGACATAGTAATGTTGAAGTCCACCCCTTCCATCTCCAGGGATTCGCCACTTATTGTTATATCCACTGTGAAATCAATCCGATGAGTATAGTGATCGTCGAGACCGATATACTGCCGGTATGAAAAGTCGCGAATATCCAGATGCTGCATGAATGCCATTATCAAATCCGCGTATTGGACTTCATCAGGTTTGGCTTCGGCTAGAACGTCTTCAAGCGTCATCAGTGAAACGATTGAATTGAAATCTACGTTGGTCTCCAGGACCGCCACCGGGATACCCATAACTTCGGCATCGGGCAGGCGGGTCAGCGACGTGGCATTGGCGTTCGCTTCCTCCATTTCGGGAGATCTGGCGCTATCGTCCTCAGCTGACTCTCCATCGCCGACTTCCGCCATCAGTTCGTCGACCGCGCCACGAGCATCATAGCCTATCCACTCGACCCCCGGTATCATTCGACCGCCCAAGGTTAACATCGCCCCTTCATTCAGCACAAAAACGCCGTTCTCCATCAGCACGATGAATTGCGTGTCGATTTCTTCTTCCGGCGTTTCACCAGTGAGGTGGAGCGAAACTTCGCCGGATATTGAGGTGGCCAACACTGCGATCCAAGTGTTCTCGCCATCTTCACCTCCCGCGACGTGTGCAGCGTCCGCAATTGCCTGATCAACAGCTAACTTGCCGCCGCCCGTGCCAGTCGCCTGCACGAGATTCATAAACCCGCCCAGGTCCACACCGAGATCTAGCAGCATGTCAAAGCGCAAGGCAGAAACGCCATCCATGACTTCGACATTTTCCCGCAAGATCTGGCAATCCGCTTCCGCTAGTTCATGGCAATCGACACGGTCTTCTATCGCATCTGCCTGTACGCCGGCGATCGCAACTAGCAAGACGACAAGAGCGATCAGCATGTTGGATTTCCTTAACATTGTTACTCCTTTAGCATCTATCGTTCGCCTACCAAGTATAACGCACGATCTTGAGCAAAGCGCTCCACCAAAATTGGGGTTGCAAGATGGCAATTGGCTCGCAATATGAAGACGATCACGGTGTATGGCAGTTTCCAGGTCGGTCCCCGCAACAGCGTCTATCAGGACGCAATAATCGTTGAGCGCGCGCCCGCGTCGGCAGGCTATGTGGACATGACCGGCTGATAAATGGGTGTTATGGAAGCGATCAGCAAAGGCGCGCCAAGTCGGTCGATTGTCATCTTCAGATTCCGATGCTGGCACGGCGTCTTTTGCTAAGCCAATTGGGGCAGTGACGATTAAACAGAATGTGGAAACTCGCAGCCAATACATTTACAGTCTCAACCCCATAAAGTCAGTCACATGACGGTAAACAATGCATCATTGAGACAAGATTGGCATTACTTTCTTGGATTTAGTTCTGCGCATTTGTGGTGAATCATCCTGTGTGTCGCCCGCCTGCGCTGCTACAATCCCGCTGATCCATCGGCTCATTAAGAAAGCGACAATCGAACGATGATGAGAATCAGCGCATTCGGCGATGAAGCCGCCGTCGACTTTGAAGAACAACTGCAGGTCTTGCAGAGCCTCAATATCTCGCTAATTGACATCCGCGCGGCCTGGGGCGTGAACTGCGCGCAATTCACCGACGAGCACATAGGGCGCATCAAGCAGCTTTGCGCGCAATACGGCGTCGCGGCCGCTTGCATGGGCAGCCCAATCGGCAAATCGCCTATCGTCGACCCCATCGACATCGAATGCGAGCGCCTGAAGGCCATCGGCGAAACGGCCCGCCGGCTCGGCACGCGCAATATCCGTATTTTCAGCTTCTACCCCGAGGGCGACAACGACGACTCTGCCTTGCAGCTATCGATCGACCGCCTGGGCGCGCTGACGCGGATCGCCGCCGAGAGCGACTTGCAGCTGCTGCTGGAGAATGAGAAGGGCGTGGTAGGCGACCTGCCTGAGCGCTGCCTGCAAATTATGCGCGCGCTTGACTCGCCGCATTTCCGCTTCATCTGGGACCCGGCCAACTTCGTGCAATGCGGCGCGGCCGAGCACGTGGACCAGTGGTGGGACGCGCTGAGCCCGCATATCGGCTACATTCACATCAAAGACGCCATCCTCCCGCAAGCCGGCGAGGAGCGGTCGACGGTGACGGTCGCCGGCGAGGGCGACGGCCAGCTGCCGGAATTGCTGGCGCGCCTGCGCGATAACGGCTACGACGGCGTCCTCTCCCTGGAGCCGCATCTGCTGGAAGCCAAGCACTCCAGCGGCTTCAGCGGCGCGGAGGGCATGGCTATGGCGGTCGCCGCCTTACGGGAGCTGATGGCGGCGGCTGGTATTGAAGAAGGCTAAGCATAGACTAGCTAGAAGGAGCAGCAATTATGCCGGACACGCAAATCGCAGCGCAGTTATTCACCATCCGCGACCATATCAAGAACCGCGCCGACTTCGAAGCCAGCATGGCCAAGATCCGCGCCATCGGCTACCGGGCGGTGCAGATCTCGACCATCGGCGATATCCCTGATGAGACCGTCAAACGCATCGTCGATGACAATGGCTTGACCATCTGCAATACGCATGTCGCCGTCGATGACCTGCTCTACCATCCCGAGCGCGTCATTGCGCAGCACGAGATCTGGGACTGCCGCCATGTGGCCATCGGAGGTATGCCCTTGGAGAACCGCGGGAGCGAGGATGGCTTCCGTCGCTTCGCCGAGACCGCCAACCGCATCGGCGAAACGCTGGCCGCGGCCGACCTAACCTTTAGCTATCACAATCACAGCTTCGAATTCGTCAAGTTCGGCGGGCGGACCGGGCTGGACCTGCTGCTCGAGGAGACCGACCCGCGCTTTGTGCAGATGGAGCTGGATACCTACTGGATTCAGCATGGCGGCGGCGACCCGCTCGCATGGATCGAGCGCGTATCGGGGCGCATGCCGGTGGTGCACCTCAAGGACATGGTCATGCTGCCCAGCGATGACGGCCGCGGTCAGCAAGCCATGGCCGAAGTCGGCGCGGGCAATTTGAACTTCCCAGCCATACTGGCGGCTTGCCAGCGCGCCGGCGTCGAGTGGTATGCGGTGGAGCAAGATTTCTGCGCCGGCGACCCCTTCGACAGCCTGGCGATCAGCTATCGCAACCTGCTCTCGCTCGGCCTAAGTTAATCGCCCGGCCTCACATCAACATCCCGCCGGCGGCGAAGACCAACATGGCTTCGTCATCGCTGACTTCGATTTTGTCCTTGCCGTTCAACTCGGCGGCGATATTGGCGCTCGCCCAGATATTCTCCAGCGCCAGCGTATTCTTGATGCGCACGACGCGCGCGCCCGCGCACTGCGACGGATCGCTGCGGAAGGCGTCAAACAGCGCCGCCTTGATGGTCTCCTCATCGCTTTCGAAGACCAGCGGCATTTGACAGCGCTTCAGGAAGCCGCTGGTGAACATATTTTTCATCGTGATGGGAAAGTCGATCTTGTCGAAGAGCTTGCGCGACATGAAATCCGCCAGCCCGTAAGTTGTGGCGTTGCCGTGTGACTCCGGCGTCAAGTCCAGAATGACGATACGCTTGATGCGCGGCGATTCCGGCTCCGGCTCGCCCTCGACCATCCAGCGGCCGATGATATTGGTATCCATGCCGGCGCCGCTGATATTCTTGCCCATCTCGTCGATGATCAGCACGTCAATATCGTCCACCGGCAAGCTCGGCATGAGCTCGCGCGAAAGCTGCAGCAGGCGCTGATCGCCCGCGACCACAGTATCGACGCCGAAGCCTTCCAGGTGAGCCACCGCGTGGTAGCCGTCCTCGACCACGCCAAAGCCGGCCACGAAATTGCAGTGCTGCAACAAGTGCTGGGCCACGATAGGCATGTAGTCGCGCAGGCCGACCGTGCCCTGCTGGTGGATGGTGCGCGCGCCCAATTCTTTGCCCAGCCCGATAGCCAGCATCTTCAGGATGCCGCTTTCGTGCGGGCCATGGAAATCGGTGTGGACCTTCGTCCGGTTGGTGATGATGAGCCCGTCCGCTTCGGCGACATTTTTGTCCAGGTAGGCGGGCATGCCGACGCGGGTTGTGCCAGTGTTCACGACTTCCATGGTGGCGTGGATGGGGCAGCCCATCGTCCTTTCGCTGATGCCCAGCCCGTCCAGCACTTCAATCTGACCTTCAGGACTGCCGCCGCCGTGGCTGCCCATGGCCGGGACGATGAAGGGTTGGCCGCCGGCCGCTTGGACCAGCGCCACCAGCTTGCCGGCGATATGATCAATGCTGGCGATGCCGCGGCTGCCGAAGCCGAGCGCGATGCGCTTGTCACGCACTTGCGCCGCCAGGCCCAGCCGCGCGAACTCAGCCTCGAGCGTCCGGTCGATGTCGACCGGGTCGCCCTGGGGCAGGGTCTGCTTGATGGGATACAGGGTCGGGATGGTCACGTCTTCCATGGCAGGTCTCGTTTCACTTGAGGGCTGACTGTGACTGATATTGTAGCGATTTCGCGGCTAATCGCAAAGAGGCGGGTATCTAGCAGGCTTTTGCCACAGTCGCTCGCAAGTCACGACTTGGCTCACACAAAATATGAAATCCAATGCTGTGTGCGTACGGGCGAGCCGGTGGCTCGCCCCTACATATTTCGACAGGGTTCGGCAGGTTTAATAAAAAAGAGTACACAGAGAAATGTTGGCCAATCGCTAGTTGGTTGCGAAAGTGTCCATCTGGATTCGGCGGCAGATTTTGTGACGTGATCGAACACCAGCCTTGTCTCTGTGCCCTCATTTCAACTCTGTTAACTCGGTGGCAAAGATTTACAAACTCCCGGATAGGCGGTCCTCAGCCTTAAGATTCGACCGCGACCGCCAACCCGCAGTCAGCGAGCCGTTGGCGGGCGATGTCGATGTAATCCGCGGACATATCGATGCCGATGAAGCGGCGCCCGTTGAGCAGCGCCATTTTGCCAGTCGTTCCGGAGCCGCACATCGGGTCCAGCACCAGATCGCCCGGGTTGCTCCACGACAAGATATGATCGAGCGCGAGTTTTTCGGGAAAGACGGCTGGGTGCTGGAAGGCGATTCGGTCCTTGGTCGTGCCGCCCAGACCTACGGCGTAAGACCAGATATTCGTGCGCGTCTTTTCTTTCTTGAGCTCCTTGAGCGCCTTCTTGTTGATGCCGTCCGGCAGTTTGTTGTGCGGCAGCATTTCGTAACCGTTCCGCTGGGTCGGCTCTTTGAGCGGGTTAAAGGTAGCCGGCTTGCCTTTTGACATCACGAACATCATCTCGTAGGCATTTGTATAGGCGTTGCTGCGCATGAAAGGCGTATTCTTCTTTTGATAAATCATCACATCATGGGCCGAAAAGCCGATGTCCTGGAAGGTGATGGCTTGGCGGAACGACGTCAAACTGCGGCCGGCTTTGATGCGATCTCCGACCACCCAGACGACTACGCCGCCCTCAGCCGTCACGCGATACAATTCATCGGCGATGGCTTCAAATGGGAAGTCGTAGCCATTGTAGTCGCGCAGCTTATCGTACGGCGGAGACGTTACCGTAAGCTTGATGCTGCCATCGGGCCAAGGGCGCATGACGTCTACGCAGTTGCCGACGATGAGCTTGCTCCCAGGCGGAAAAGTATCATTTGGACTAACTTCCGCACTAGTATCGTCTTCGATTCTTGTTTGCGCTTCCCGCGCCAAGAGCGATTCGCTTTGCCGCATGGTCAACTCCGATTCGCTGTCTAAGGTCTAGTCTGCAAAGTTTCACGTGCCTTGGCTGCGCTGTTTTCCAATATCGCCCGCAGCATGACACCAGCAGGTCGCTCACAGTCTATGGTAGTACATATATTCTATCTTGCCAAATATCTGTGCCTGGTCAATCGCTTCTACATATCTTTTAAACCGCAGTCACTCGCCGGTCGCGACCGAGCCTAGACAAGATTCCGAGCCCATAAAGGTGACTATCGGTAGGGGCGAGCCACCGACTCGACCGTACGCACAACGGTCTTTCGTGGAATCGTCGACGCCGTCCCTACAAGGCTTTTCCTCTGTGCCCTCTGTGTCTCTGTGGTGGATAAATCTGTACGACGCCACAGCGTAGACAATATCCTCGACCTTTATCAGTCCGTCTAGTAATTCCACTACCTGGACCGCAAGCACTCATGCTAGAATCTCGCGTCAACAGCGATGAGGGAAAAGAGCGACCATGACTGCAAACGCCAAACCCATCCTCCTCGACGGCGGCATGGGGCAGGAGATCGTCAATCGCGGCGGCAAAGGCGGTTTCGGCGAGTGGGCCGTGGCCGCCGTATACGAAGACGCCGACCTGGTGCGGCAGATTCACTGTGACTACATCCGCGCCGGCGCCGATGTCATCACCACCAATACTTACGGCACGACGCGCATTCGGCTGCGCCACGCGGGCATTGAAGACCGCTTCGAAGAATTGGCGCGTACTGCCGGCGAGCTGGCGCAAGCCGCCCGCGCCGACTGCGGACGACCCGATGTCAGAATCGCCGCCAGCCTGCCGCCGCTGGAAGCGAGCTATGTCAACGAATTCGCGCTGTCCTTTGACGAGACCGCCGCCCAGTTCGGCGAGCTGATGGACCTGCTCGCGCCCTATGTCGATATCGTCTTGGGCGAGACGCTCTCGACCAGCTTTGAAGCGCGGGCCTTCCTGCAAGCGGCGGCTGCGCGGGACAAGACCGCCTGGCTGTCGCTGACCCTGGACGATCACGGCTCGACTGACTTGCGCGGCGGCGAGAGCCTGGCAGTGGTCATTGCCGACTTGGGCGACGCCACGCCCGATGCGCTGCTGATCAACTGCTGCACGCCCGATAGCATCAGTTGCGCCCTGCCGATTCTGCGCGCGCAGGGCATCCCCTACGGCGCTTATGCCAACGGCTTCGTGGAGATCCCCGATGACTGGGAAGAGGAAGGCGGGGTCGTGCAGCTGTCGTCCCGCGCCGACCTGCCGCCGGAGGTCTACGCCGGTCATGCCGCGGGCTGGATGGAAGCCGGCGCGTCCATCGTCGGCGGCTGCTGCGAGATTGGCCCGGCGCATATCGCCCGGGTGCGCCAGCTGATCGACAGCGGCGCCTGAGCCAAGGGAGCAAGTATGACTAAGCGCACTGCGGTAATCACCGGCGCGGGGCAGGGCATGGGTCGCGCCATCGCCTTGCGATTTGCAGCGGCCGGCATCAAGCCCTTTCTCATCGGTCGCGCGGAAAGCAAGCTGCGGGCCGTGGCGGATGAAATCAGCGCGCTCGGCGGCCAGTCGAGCGTCCACGCGCTGGACTTGACCGATGACGCGGCTGTCGCTGAACTCGGCGCCGCGCTTGAGGGCGGGGCGGTCGATATACTCATCAATTGCGCCGGCGACTGGCTGATCTCGTTGATGGCGGATACGAGCAATGAACAGCTGGATCACATCTTGCGCGTGAATTTGCGCGCGCCCTACATTTTGTCGCGTACGCTGTTGCCAAACTTGCGGCGCAGCGACAACGCCAGCATCATCAACATCGGCTCCATCGTCACGGCGCTGTCGGTACCGACTGTGACCGCTTATACCGCGGCCAAGGTCGGCTTGAAAGGGCTGACCGGCTCGCTGGCGGCTGAGCTGCGTCCCGAGCGCATCCGCGTGGTCATGATTTCGCCCGGCCCGGCTGATACGCCCATGCGCGCTGCCGCCTCGCCGGGCATCGACAAGGCGATTCTGGTACGGTCGGAAACCATCGCGGATATGGTGCTGACGGTCGTTTCGCTGCCGCCCGGCATCACCACCAGCGACTTCACGCTGCACTCGATGCGTTGGGAGTAGACACTATTGGCCGGCGCTATCCGCTGGCGGCAATTCCATGATAAAACGCTGTGCGTACGGGCGAGCCGGTGGCTCGCCCCTACAGATCGTCACATGTGTGGGCTCGTTTTTTGTGTGAGCTGAGTTGTGACTTGCGTAGGGCTGCGGATAGAAAAACTGTAACGACTTCACAGCTTCAAACGCGGGTCGAGGATATCGCGCAAGCCATCGCCCAGCAGGTTGATCGACAGCACGGTCACCATGATCGCCAGACCGGGATAGGTCGTCACCCAGGCGGCCACGCGGATGAACTCGCGGCCCTCATTGAGCATCAAGCCCCATTCCGGGTCCGGCGGCTGCTGCCCCAGGCCCAGGAAGCTCAGCGCCGCCCCGGCGATGATGGCGCCGGCCACGCCGTTGGTGGCCACCACGATGATCGGCGCCAGCACATTGGGCAAGATATGCCGCGCCATGATACGCGCCGACGAGCCGCCCAGCGCCTGCGCCGCCACGATAAAATCCACCTGCTTGAGCGCGAGCGTGCTGCCGCGCACTACCCGCGTGTAGACCGGGATGGACGACAAGCCGACCGCGATCATCACATTCTGCAGGTTGCGCCCCAGCACGGCGATGATGACCAGCGCCAGCAGGATGCCCGGGAAAGCCAGCATCATGTCGATGAAGCGCATGATCAGCACATCAGCCCAGCCGCCCAGATAACCCGCCAGCAGACCCAGCAGCGTGCCCAGGGTGGCGCCGATAGCCACCGAGACGATGCCGACTTGCAGCGAAACTTGCCCGCCGTAGAGGATGCGCGTGAGAATATCGCGTCCGAGGTTATCCGTCCCCAGCAGAAACTCGGCGTTGGGCGGCGCCAAGCGGTGGCGGCGGAATTGCTGCGTCGGTTCGTAGGGGCTGATCGCTGGCGCCAGCGCAACCAGCGCGATCACCGTGAGCAGGACCAGCGAACCGGCCATGACATTGCGCGAGCGCAGGAAGCGCTTGACGAAACGCAGCCATTGCCGCTGCCCGACATGCTCAAGCGCGGCGGGCGCCGCAGCGCCCTCAGACATAACGAATGCGCGGGTCGACGAAGGCGTAAACCATATCAACCACAATATTGACGAATACGTACATCAGGGCGATGAACAGCGTTGTGCCCTGCACCATGGTGAAGTCTTTCTGCAGCACCGCTTCGACATATTTCTGGCCGATGCCGAGGCGGGCGAAGATCGTCTCGGTGATGACGGCGCCGCTCAGCATATTGCCCAGCATCAGGCCAAGTATGGTCACCACTGGGATCAGGGCGTTGCGCAGCACGTGGCGCACGACGACCAGCCGCTCGCTGATGCCTTTGGCGCGGGCGGTCAGCACGAAGTCTTGATTGAGCACCTCGAGCATGCTCGAGCGCACCATGCGCGCCAGGGAGCCGGCCGATACCAGCGCCAGCGCGGTCGCCGGCAGGATCAGCCGCTCCAGCCCGCCTTGGCCGATGGCCGGCAAGATGCGCAGCCGCACGGCGAAGAGCAGGATCAGCAGCAGCGATGACCAGTATACCGGCATGGAAATGCCCACCAGCGCGAAAGCCATCGCCAGCGTATCGATGACGGTGTTGTGGCGCAGGGCGGCGATGATTCCGATCGTGACACCCAGGCAAGCGGCGATGAGCAGGGCAGCGGCCGCCAGCTCAATCGTCCAGGGCAGGCGCGTCAGTATCTGATCCATGACCGGCACGTTGGTTTGCAGCGAGCGCCCCAGATCCCCGCGCAGCGCCGCGCCCATGTAGCTGAGATACTGGATGTGCAGGGGACGATTCAGCCCCATGTCTTCGCGCACTTTTTCCAGCAGTTCCGGTGTGCTGCGCTTATCGCCCAGGAAGACTTCGGCCGGGTCGCCGGGCGTCAGATGCAGCATGAGGAAGACCGCGACCGTGACTAAAATGACGGTCGGGATGGTTTGCAGCAGGCGGCTGGCGAGGTATTTGCTCATGCCCTTCTCTTGCTCTCGGCTAAAGCGAAGGACTACGGCCGGGATTCGCTATTGGGATTCTCGCAGGGGTACTCATTGCGCATCCAGGCTTCGTAGCGTTCAATGATTCGCCGTTGCATGTTCATCTGAAGTAGGACAATCGTGGCGCGCCCTTCCGGCGTGAGACCGGCGACGGTCATGTCGGCATTTAGTTCAAAGTGGTCGTCCCAGTTCTGCTCGCGCGGGTTGTACAGCCGGCTGAGAGCGCCGGTGGTTGGGTCAAACGCCGCGACATTTGGCCCTTTGGCACGATTGCAATCGGGACAAGCCAAACAAAGATTGTCGGATGAGTCGTCACCTCCATGCGCGACAGGAAGGATATGATCAACATGAAACGTCAGCGACTGAACTTTTTCAATTCGCAAGCAGTATTCGCAGCAGCCAGCAGCACGCTGGCGAATCTCGCGCAATTGCGAGCGCGTGATAGTCACAGCGTACCGAGCCGCTGCCGCCGCTTAATCTTGGCTTTCAAGAGTGAGACAAGGCCATTCGCTCGCAGGATTTCATCCAACTCCTGCAATTCGTCGCAGGTCAACTCACCTTCGCCATTTAGATCTAGCAGAAAGTGCACCCGCCTCTGTATGTGTTCCGGCATAAAATAGCTTAGCACATCGTCATCCGAAGGCCGGCAAGCCAGGAAGCCAGCAACAACATCGTTTATTGTTTGTACCGGCGCTTCTATCATCTGGCGCTCCTTTCAATCAGCAGATCGACTTCACTGTTGTTGATTCGCTCAGACGCATACCGGCAGTTTGCCGAGCCGCTGTCGCCGCTTAATCTTGGCTTTGAGCAGAGACGAGAAATCATCAGCGCGAGCCAGTTCATTCAACTCGTCTTCTTCAGTTGATGTCAGTTCACCTTCGCCATTTAGATCCAGCAGAAAGTTCACCCGCTTCTGTATGTCTTCCGGCATAAAATAGCTTAGCACATCGTCATCCGAAGGCCCGCAAGACAGGAAGCCAGCGACAACATCGTTTATCGTACGAACCGGCGAATCAATCATGGTCCGTTCTCCTCTTGCCCGGCGTCGGCCGATGAGGCCCCGTCGTCTGTGTCGCCCCGCTCCTGCTTCAGCCGCTGCTGGATCTTGACCTTGACCCGCGCCAGGATATCTTCCACGAAGCGGTAATCGCCCAATTCTTCGCGCTGCGCGGCAGTCAAGCGACTATTTGTGTCAGTCTCGATAAGCTCGTCGAGGCGCGCCTGTTGCTCAGGCGGGATTTCGTAGGCGAGCATGTCCTCGTCCGTCGGCTGCGAGGCGAAGAAGTCCGTGACGACGTCAAATACGGAACGGGGAGGTGCGTCCAAGGTGATTCAGACTCCACTAAGCTGACGGTATCAGTATACCTGATCTGGAACTGCGCTGGGCAGCCACTGCAAAAGCCCCCTCCCTGACCTTGTCGGGTCGCGTAGACACTGACCTACGGGAGGGGGTTTGGGGCTGGGGTTGAACCTACCTACATGCCCATCGTCGCCGAATAGAAGTTAGGCACGAAACCGCCGCCTAGAATCGTCACATCGTGCACGTCGGGCGTGCTCGCGTAGAGCACAACCGGATCGTTGAAGTAGACCATGACAACTTCGTCGGCCAGCTTCTGCTGAATATCGGCGTAGGCGGCGGCGCGCGCTTCCAGATCGCCGATGCCGACCGCGGCGTCAATCATCGCGTCCATGTCGGCGTTCTGATAGTTGTTGCGGTTGGTTCCCCCGCCGGCGTTGGACGAATGGTAGAGCGTGCGGAAGACGCCGTCCGGATCGGTCTGCGTATCCCACCATTGCTGCGTATTGTGCTCCCCCGCGCGCACGACCGTCAGGTAAGCGGCAATATCAGCCAGGTTGATCTGGAAATCAACGCCCAGCGCGGCCATATCTTCAGCCAGGAATTGCGCGGTGGCGGCGCTCAGCGGCCGGTCCGGCGACCAGTGCTCGATGGTCAGCGGCAGGCCATCACGCTCGCGGATGCCGGTGTCCTCATTCATGACCCAGCCGGCTTCGTCGAGAATAGCCCCGGCCGCATCGGGATCATAAGGATTGGCTTGGCAGAAGGCATCGGTCCAGCCGAACATGGACTTGGTCAAGGCGCTGCAAGCCCGGCTGCCCAAGCCGTCATAGACGATGTCCTGCATGATGTCGATGTCGATGGCCTGGGCGATGGCTCTGCGCACCGCCAGTTCATCGGTTGGCGACTTGATCTGGTTGAACATGAAGGAATAGCCGTGGCCGGCCTGGTCGTACTGCGTGACGACGAAGTCCTCGCTCTCGTCCAGGCGCGCCACATCCAGGCCCGGCACGCCGTTGATCATATCGACTTCGCCGCTCTCCAGCGCCGCCAGACGGGTGCCCGGATCGGTCAGAATCTTGAAGACCAGCCGGTCGATATCCGTGGGCCCGCTTCGCCCGAAGACATCGGCATTGCCCCAGCTGTAATCGACGTTCTTTACCATGACGACCTCGGAATCGGGCACGTAGGACTCGAAAACGAAGGGACCCGTGCCGACAATGCCGGAGAAGCCCCAATCGGCGCCCAAAGCTTCCACTGCTGTAGGCGAGACCGGCCCCAACTGCGGATGCGACACGCCATCAAGGAAGGCGGCATTCGGCGACGAGAAGCGCACGGCGATGCTATAGTCGCCCAGCACCTCGGATTCCGCGTAAGGACCGATGAAGCTGAACGCCATCTGCGATTTGGTATCGGGGTCGACGATGCGGTCAAAAGTATACTTGACGGCCTCCGCGTTGAAGGGCGTGCCATCATGGAAGCTGACATCGTCGCGCAGCTCAAAGATGTATTCGGTGGCGTCATCGCTGACGGACCAACTGGTCGCCAGCCCGGGATGATACGTGCCCAGCGGCTGCTGCTTGACCAGCGTGTCGAATACATGACCCACGATGATCTCTACGCTGGAGAAGGTGGTGGCTGTGTTGTCGAGCGTGTCAACTCCGCTGCTGATGCCGAAAGTGAGCGTGACCTCGTCCTGCGCCGAAAGCGGCGCGATGACAAGCGCCATGACTAAGAGCGCGGCAAGTACAAAAGGTGAGAAACGGTTAAAGTGTTTCACGGTTAACTCCTCTTCAAGATACGATATTTTTGGGGGCGGGGCCGCGGCAGATAGGCTGCTTTGGCGAGGCGGATATTTGCCAAGAGCCCGAGGATAAAGCTAGAATCTACGGGAACTCGAACCATTAGCAATTAAGAATTTCAGCAGAGTGAGTATAGAATTTAACCGCTGTACTGTCAAGAAATCCCGCATTGAGGCGGCCGCACATGAGTAACCTCCACCACATAATGCGCTGGCGCGGCATCCCGCTCGGGGTCAGCTCGGCCTGGGGCGAGACGGAGCTGCTGCTGGGCGAAGTCGGCGGCGGCGGACCGGGCCTGCTCATCACGGCGGGCATCCACGGCGATGAAGGTCCCTGGGGCGGCTGGGCGATTCAGAAGCTGCTGCAGCGCCTGGACGCGAAGGACCTGCAGGGCTTCATCCGCGTTGTGCCGCTGGCCAACCCGCTGGCCATGCAAGCCGATAAACGCAATGCGCCGGTGGATCAGCTCGACCTCAATCGCGCATTCCCCGGCGACCCAAACGGCTCCTACACCGAGCGGCTGGCGCATATCCTGGCGAGTGAAGCGCTGGACGGCATCGACTACGTCATCGACCTGCACGGCGGCGGCAGTTGGTGCGTCAACGCCTTCGTCTTCGAGATGGCCGGCGGCCGCGAACTGTCGCTTTGCTTTCCGGCGCCCTTCATTATGAAAGCGCCGGACCGCGCTGTCAGCTTAACCGGATACGCGCGCTCGCTGGGCAAGACAGTCGCCGCGGTTGAGATGGGCGGCCGCAGTCAGTTTGAGGAAGCCTGGGCGGACAAGATCGCTGACGGCTTGCTGCGCGCCTTATGCCATGTGGGAGTCGTCGCTGCGAATCGCGCGCTTCCGTCTGTCGAGCCGCCGCTGCCGGTCACGGACAGCACGGTCCTGCGGCCGAGCCGGGGCGGTATCTTCGTCCCAGCGGCGACCGCCGAGCAGATCGGCTCGATTGTTGACGGCGGCACGCTGCTCGGCCAAATGCTGCATCCGGCGACCTACGCCCCGCTGGAGGCATTCCGCGCGCCCTACGAGCAGACGGCTTTGCTGCTGCTGCGTCCCTACATGGCATCTTTGGATGCCGGCGCGATGACTTACGTCCTGGCGCGGCCCGACAGCAAATAGGTAGTTCATAGATAGCAATGCAAATCCTGTTTCAAGGACATTTTCCTTTACCACAGAGGCTCAAGAGGGCACACAGAGGACACAGAGGCTTCTATATTATTTCGATACTGCCGCAAGTAATCAGCCATCTAACAAAACGGAACTGTCTCTGGCATACGATCATTTAACTGCTTTACTCAGTGTCCTCTGTGCATCCTCTGTGCTCTCTGTGGTAAGCATTTGCATGACTTACTTGCACTTGCTTCTAGGTACTCGGTGGCTATTTGTTGCATGACTTGCTTGGTTTTACTTAGATAAAGGAGGGTCTCTAATGTCTGATAAATTACGAGTCGGCGTTGTCGGCGCGGGACGCTGGTCCAAGAGCGCGCACCTGCCCGGATTTGCCCGCTCGCCCCATTGCGATGTGGTGGCGATTTGCGACCTTGACGAAGACATGGCGCGTGATGCAGCGGCCCGTTTTGACATTGAGACCGTCTACACGGAATACGAAAAGCTGCTGGCCCGCGAAGATATCGATGTCATCGACGTCTGCACGCGCGGCGGCATCGGCGACAAGAATAATCACGAACCCCTGGCTTTCGCGGCGGTTGAGGCTGGCAAACACTGCCTCTGCGAGAAACCGGTCGCGCATGATTATCGCGATACCTGGCGCGCCCACGAAATCGCGCAGAGCAAGGGGCTCAAGACCAAAGTCGGCTTGACCTTCCGCTATGCCCCCTCCATGCAATATATGCGCGACTTGATCGCCGACGGCTTCGTTGGCGAGCCCTTTATCTTCAACGGTTACGAGCAGAATTCGCAATTCATCAGCCCGACCGAGCCGGTCACCAAAGTCGATCTCATCCCCGAGACCGAGCAGGAGGAGATCAAGGTTTCGTCCATTGAAGGCTACGGCGCGCCCATCATCGACATCAGCTTGTGGTTCATGGACAGCCCGCTGAAGGCGCTGGTCGGATTGCTGTACAACTTCGTGCCCTGGCGCACCATGCCCGGCGGCGGGCGCATCCGCACCAATATTGACGACGGCGATGTCTATATCGGCGAGTACAGCCGCGGCGGCTTCTGCACCATCCAGTCCAGCTACGTCACGGTCAACAGCTATCCCGGGCTGGAGGCGCGCATGTACGGCTCGGGGGCGCGCTGCTCTGCCGCCTGGGCGCGGAGCTGGAGACGCAAGAGGCACTGCTTAAGTCGACCAGCCCGGATGCCCACGAAGTCGAATACGTTGAGGCGACCATACCGGAATCGTACTATCCGCCCGGGTACAGGCCGGGCGAGCCCTGGCCGGCTATGTTCTACGCCAATCTGATCCACAACTTCATGCAAGAGATCGTGGACGGCGGGGACGAAAATCAAGGCAATTTCGCCCAGAGCGCTCAGGTGCAGGAGATCATCAACGCGGTCGAGATCTCGCATCGGCAGCGGCGCTGGGTGGATTTGCCTTTGGGCTAAGCCCGGCGGAGATGGGGAGCGCAGGCAGGATTGCGAAGTTTCGACGCCTTAACCACAGAGGGCACAGAGTAATTATGGGAGCGAGTCAAATATCATAGCTCTCCTCTGTACCCTCGATTTTACTCGGTGTACTCGGTGGTAAAAATGTGGAAAGCCCGCCAACGCGATCTCGCCGATTCTGTCTGTGGACTGAGAATAATGCCTTTCCTCTGTGTACTCTATCAAACTCGGTGTACTCGGTGGCAAAGATGTCGAGTATTCGCCTAAGCCGAGCGAGCGGCAGCTGAGTCACAATACCGGACAAGACTTAAAAGGGCGACGCAGCGCGTCGCCCTCAATTCATGTGAACAGGCGCGGAAGACGCCGCAGCGCCACCCGCTTTTCGATGGAGCGACTACATGTCGTCGTCTTCTTCTTCCATTTCGTCGTCCATCATTTCGTCGTCCATCATTTCGTCGGCCATCATTTCGTCGGCCATCATCATCATCATATCGCCCATCATCATGTCGTCCATCATGACGCCGTGGTGGGCTGCCAAGGCTGAAGGATCGCCGTCTTCCGCCAGCGCTTCCAGGCCGTGGCCGTAATCCGGTTGGCCCGAGGTGAAGAGGATGCCCATCTTCATCATCATCATGTCGTCATCCATCATCATGTCGTCATCCATCATCATGTCGTCGTCATCGTCCATCATGTCGTCGTCATCGGCCATCTCGTCGTCCATCATGTCGTCGTCTTCGGCCATTTCGTCGTCCATCATGTCGTCGTCTTCGGCCATTTCGTCGTCCATCATGTCGTCGTCTTCGGCCATGTCGTCATCCATCATCATGTCATCTTCCATCATCATCATGTCGCCGGAATGGACGATCCAGAAGACGGGCGTGATGGGCGAGGTGAACGCAGGGTCCATGGACATGTCGGAGACGTTGTCGATACGCACGGTGAATTCACCCATGTCGCCGGCGGTCAGCGTAACGACAACGAGTTCGGCGGCGGTGGGATAGCTGAAGTTGTCGTCGAGGTCGCTGGCGAGGCGGACAACGCCATCGCCGGCGGGGCCGCTATTGGCCTCGGCCTGACGCGGCGCTTGGTACATGCCTTCGCCAATTCGCTCGTTGCGTTCGCTGCCGAGATCCCAGTAGTAGACCTGGTCGGTGACATCGCCGCTGACTGGCGCGCCCATGTCGTAGAGTCCGATGCCGTATTCATTGGGCGCGAGGAAGCCGTCGTTGGATTGGGCCAGCATGGAGGCGAAGCTCAGGTAATCGCCTTCACCCGCGTGGATGACAAATTCGTAAGCGCCGCCGGGCAGCGCGATTCCCGGCCCGTCCCCGCCCACTGGCACAGCCGCCACACCGGCGTTTGCCTCGTGGTGGTCCGCGAAGACGGCGCCGCTACACATCAGCAGCAGCAGGCTGATAACTAAAAGTGATTTACGCATGAGAATTCTCCTATTGCTTGACTAGAAAGGGCTTCCTGCGCATTCAGGCTACGCAAGATATGTTACAAATATAGTATACTATCATTACAGAGTCATAACAAGAACATCGCGCGAAAGCCCCGCTTTCTCAAGCCGCTTGACAAGCATCTCGTAAGCCCCGACCCGCTGTTCCATCATCAGCCAACGCCGTCCCAGCCGCTCGGCCGCGACCGCAGTCGTGCCGCTGCCGCTGAAGGGATCCAGCACGATATCGCCTGGGTTGCTGGAAGCGCTGATGATGCGCTCGTAAAGCGACAGCGGCTTCTGCGTGGGGTAGCCTGTGGCCTCGGGCTGGTTGCCGCGCAGCGCCGGAATGTCCCAGACATCGCGCATCGCCACGCGCCGAAAATAGCCCTGCACGTCCTGCTCGATCTCGATATTGGCGAAACCGTATTTATGCCTGAGATAGGACTTTTCCCGCTGGAGATGGAAGGTGTACGCCCGCGACTTGCTGTAGAAGAGGATGGTATCGTGCTTGCGGCTGAACCAGCGCTTGCTGACGCCGCCAGTTTTATAGAGCCAGACGATTTGATTGCGGCAGTTATCGGCGCCGAATAGGGCGTCCAGCAGCAGCTTGACATAAGCCTGCGCGTCGCCGTCGATATGCAAGTACAAGCTGCCGTCGGCGCGCAGCACGCGGCGCAGCTCAACCAGGCGGATGCCCAGCCAACAGAGGTAGGCGCTCATGCTCTGGCTGTGCGCCAGGCGAGCCGTCTCGATCAGGGCCCAGAGCGCGGGCGCCTCGGCGCGCAGGAACTCGATCCAGTCCGGCTCGACGTCAGCATCCCAGGACCATTTGTCGCGGAAACTGGCGTTACCGTCCGCAGCGTAGAAGTCGCGGTTCTTGTTGAAGGGCGGGTCGGTAGCGATCAGGTGGATGCACGCGTCCGGCAGCGCGCGCAGAAATGGCAAGTTGTCGCCCTGGCAAAGCGCTCGCTTGGGGATTGGCGCAGTCACGGCGTCCAAATCGTGGCTTCAATGAAGCGCTCGCCATCGCCATCGGGCCGGTCGTTGAAGTAGTAGACGGCCACGACGGCGCCATCATCGCGCGCGGCAGCCCGCACGTAACCCATATCGCCGTTGGCGCCGCCCGAGCGCAGCACTACTTCGCCGCTCCAACTTTCGCCGGCGTCAGCGCTGAGGCGCGCGCAGATGCTGTAGGGCCGGTCGCGATTGCCATAGACGAGGGCCAGGCGGCCATCGGGCAGGTCAAGCAAGCTGGGCGGATTGCCGCTGTGGCCCGGCGCGGAAAATGTCGCCGGTGTATTGAGATAATGCCAACTGCGCCCGCCATCGTCGGAGGCGTAGAGGTCGATCCAGCTGAGACGCGTGTCGCCGTCGCGGCAGCGGCGCGCGCACAAAATCCGCCCGGAGGGCAGCTGCAGCCCCGCCGGCATGATGGCGAAGTCGCCCTTGCCCGTCGGCTCTTCGCCGACATGACTGAGCAGCTCAAAGGATCGCCCGCCGTCCTCCGTGCCCACGCAAATGACTTTGCCCTCAGCGCCGTCGGCTTTGTTGGCGGTCAGGAAAAACCGGGCGGACTGCGAGCCTTGAATCAGATAATCCGTGCGCGCGGCGATGCCGGTCTGCCCGAACATCGGCAGGCGGTAAGGTCCAGCCCAGCTGCGGCAGCGGTCATAGGACACATAGAAAAACGAGACCGCTCCGCGTCCGATGCCCGTTCGCGCCGCCATCAGCGCAAAATTCGGCTGAGCGAAATCGAGCGCTTGAGACGGCATCTCGGCGCTATCGGCGTCCACCAACTCAGCCAGGCGCAGGCCGGGCCCCATATGCTCATCAGCCGAAAGGCCGCGATCGCCCGGGCGCGCCCCTTTGAAGTCTTCAATATGCCAGCTGGCGCCGCCATCCAGGCTGCGCGCTTGCATATTGACGAAGGGACGGCCCTTGTCGATGGCGTGCCCGCGCTCGACCGTCTTGTGCGCGCCGACAGTGAAGCCGACCACGATCTCAGCGCCCCAGCGCCAGATGCCATAGTTGGCGGGCCAGCCGGCGAATCGCCCCGGCTCGCGATAAATCGTAACTTGCTGCAAGGTTCAGCCTTTCAGGCGGCACATCATCTGGCGGATTTCGCCCAGGTGATAGGCGCTGTGGGCGATCATGCCCAGCAGGGACGACAATTCCGTGAAGCCCGACCACTCATCCGCCCCGTCCAGGTGGCCCATGATGCCTTGGTAGGTCGCGCGCAAATCGGCGATCATGCCCGCCCATTCGGCCTCGCTGACGCTGCTGACGTCGTTCCAGATTCGATCCCAATCGACATAGGACAGGTCGCGGCTGAACATGCGGTCTTCAAGCACCTGCAAATAGTAGCGCGTATGCGCAACGTGAGCGGCGATGGTGGCGCAGTCGCCCATAGGCTGGGAGGCGTCGGCGGCCGAGATCTGCGCCAGCGTCTCAAAGAAGGACGTGCCTTTGTCGAGGTAAGCGCCGTGTACGCTCTCGAAGGTCTCGCTGAGCAAGAAGCGGAAGCCGGTAGCGACTTCGCTGATGTCGATCTGCTTGGGCATGGACTGTTCCTTTACTTCTTGCTGCCGCGGATGGACGGCTCTTGACAAAGTTTCTGGCGCAGAATGTCTAGCGGCCCGCCGTCGGCGAGGATGGACTCGGGCAAGCCGAGGACTTCGCCATAGAAGCGGCGGTCCAGGGTCTTGCGGTTCTCGTCGATGTCGAGTTCGTGCAGCGGCTTGAGCGGGAGCTTGCAGGTGTCGTCGAAGATCTGGGCGGCTTGTGCGAGTTGAGTGGCGGAGAGGGCGGTGACGTCGAGGACGGGGAGGGTGGCCAATGTCGTCTTTGTAAGTATCCCTCTTCCGGGGTGCTGTTTGGAAGAATGCCACCAAAACATCAGCAAGGCAAGCAACGTATTTCCCCACAACACGAGTGCTTTCTCGTGTTCCGCCGTTGGAAGCTTTATAGAAATCCACGCCCGACCACCAATGGTTTTAACTTCTGTGAATTGCATGGCAGTTGATTGACCGTTGAAGCCGAAATCCAGATTGGAATGACAATGCGATGCGGTTTCGAAAACTTTCGCGGCTTTTTCATCAATCACGGATTGAACTTCTGCTGAGTCGACCCGGCGCGGGATCCCCTCACGATCTGCCTCAAATTTTAAGGTACGTTCACGGCGGTTGTTATGCGCCCACAATACAGGATAGGTAGGCACACCATCGGGGCGCAACGACCGTATTTCGAAAGGTCCCCGAATTGAGCCGTCGGGATTAGTGCCATTAATGTCTCGATGAACAGGCCCAATGTCTCCAATTTGACCGACGGCGGTCATAGCGATCGCTACTGGTTTAGTCTGCCTAGGCAACCAAACTTGACGATTTGCTGATAGATGATAAGCGCTCTGGGCCAGAGAAAAATCAACAATCCGTGCCAGCTTCCACCCACCTGACTTCGGTAGAGGCGCATCAATCGCTTGGCCGACTAATTCTTGGCCTAGTGTAATGCGCGTTCCGCCGACAGGACTGCCTTCTATGCGTCTGATCGCCTTGTCTTGAAGTAGCTCTCTAATGCGCTTGGCGATCATCACACTGAATGCAGGATTATTTGGAGAATGCTCGAGTACGACAAAAGTCGCCCGAGTTTGTCTCTGTCCATTGCGCTTGCCGATTACCAAACATTCACCCATGCTAGTATCAGCGGAGAAAGAAATCGCCTTATTGTTACTACCTGCTATTGTAATTAGGATCAGATTCTCATAGGACTCCGCTAACCGCACCCGGCACTTTTCCCATGACGCTCCAGCCATAAGCGACAGTGGCATCACTAGCGCCAGCATACCATCCCTTGCCAACTTTCTATCTGCCAGCGCCAGGAAAATCGTAGCTTCGCCGGCGTTGCCATGAGCGACCGATCCTCTTGTTAGTTTTTTCGTTTCATTTGCCATCGCCTTCTGCTCTTCGGCGCTGGAGCCAAAAGCGGCGAACATAGGATTTGGCACATTTTCATGTCGGCCTTCATGATTGGTCGCCCGCGTGAAAGGCGGATTCATAATTACCAAATCAAAGGATACATGCGGAGCGTATCGCCAAGCCTCTCTTTCCTCTTCGCCTAAGCCTTCCGCCGCTTTCGCCGTGATTTTCGAGCCTTTGAGCAGCGCCAAATCACGCAGCAAGTCAATTGCGCCAAGTGCGACTGTACCATCTTCCTGCCTGCCGTAACGCAATGTGAAAATGCGCCCACCTTGACATTGCACAGTAGGGTGCGCGCCAGAAAGCATTGAAGCGGTCAAGTGCGCCGCGGCCGGCAAAATGTCGCAACCCAAGATCGCGTTTTCGATCATATCGGCATGGATGGCGGCCGCGTTTCCGCCATATAATTCATGCAGTTGGCTTACACGTTGATAAGCGGCAGTTAGCAGCGTACCCGTGCCGCAAGCGAAGTCGGCGACGCGCAGACTCTTTACCGCTTCGGGGTTCGACCAATCGTCACAGCTGAGTAAACTGTCTTCGGTGACTGCCAAACTGGCCAGAAGCGCGGCAGAAGCGGGCTTGGTATAAAAGGCAGCAAGAAATTTTCGGTCGGCGATGAGTTTTTGGAAGACGGCGCCGGTCAAATCATGCGAGCGCATTAGATTATTTTCAAGTAGCGCTTCTGCAGTGAGAGACAGGCGGCCAATCAGCTCCTTGCCTGATTGAGTTGGAAATATTGATAGCAGCCGCGTGGCAATATCGAAAATCGACCAGTAATTGACTTTCAATATCTTCCGCCATTCAGCGGTAATTTCGGATTTCCGTAATCCGTAGGGTCCGCTCCTTAATTCCTCCAGAGAGCGAACGTGTTCCAATTCACCCGGTCCACCAGCCAGTGCTTCGTGAAACATAAACGCATTGGCCATGACGGCTGCCGCCATTCTCCTGGTTTGCTGACTATCTTGCTGATGCAATTCTTCTGAGATTCTACGGATGACGCCAGGCCTCCCTTCGGTAATCTCATCAAGCAAGCCAGCCGCCTCGCGGACGCCAATTTCCAGGATATTCGCTGCTTCATCAATGAGCAGTGGCGGCAATGTCGCGGTCTGAATCAGCAGAGAAAGGTCGTGAATTCCTCCCGTTAGCCAGCCGCTTTGCGGATGACGGAAATGATTCTTAGAGCTTCTGCCGGTATAGAATGCGAAGTCAAGGTCATTTGCCGTCTGTATTGCCTTCTTCAGACGTTGGCCTTGCGCATCGCGGAATCGCGTCGGTAGGCGGACGGAAATTGAAGAAAGTATAGGACGGCCGCTTCCACTCAGTTTTTCATCCAACCGGGCAATCGCTTCTGCCTCCACGTTTGCAGCCGGCAGCACTTCCGTTTCGATAACTACAGGCGCGGTATAGGGTTCTGTAACCAAGATGTCGGGGCGGAGTCCACCGGACCCAGCAAGCAACCCCGTCGTTTCAGAACGGACAACGCTCTGACCCCGCCACGCCCAGCGAGTCCCGCGCAGCAGTTCAGCAATCGCGTCATTTATCGTATGTTCCGTCGTCGCCATGCTTGAACACCCTGGAACGTCGAACAGAGGAATCTAAAGCTATTGTACAAAGTGGAAGCGCTTGCAAACAGTGATAGCCTATCTATTATAATACTGACATCGGCGCAAGAATTCGTTCACACTTTACGCATACGCTAAAGTGGAGAACAAAATGGAAAGGGTGGCCTATCATGATCGAGAAAGTCAAGAAGAGCGATGCCGAATGGCGCCGCGAACTCAGCCCGGAGCAGTACGCCGTCCTGCGCCAGCAAGCCACCGAACGCCCCTTCACCGGCAAATACGTCAATTCCAAAGCCGCTGGCATGTACACCTGCGCGGCTTGCGGGCAAGAGCTGTTCTCGTCAGCTGCCAAGTACAACTCCTTCAGCGGCTGGCCCAGCTTCTGGGATGTGGTCGACCAAGGCAATGTCGGCCTGCGCGAGGACAACAGCCATGGCATGCGGCGCGTGGAAGCGATCTGCAACCGCTGCGATTCGCACCTGGGCCACGTCTTCGATGACGGCCCGCGCGACAAAACCGGCCTGCGCTACTGCATCAATTCCTGCGCGCTCGAGCTCAAAGCAGACGCCTCATAAGTTTGTAAGGCTTGTCCGCTACTCAAAAACCGATGACGGTACGTTTGGGCTTAGCGGTCGCCGCGTTTGTACGGATTCACGACACTTTTGCCACCGAGGGCACAGAGTTAAAATGAGGGCACAGAGAGAGATTCCGGGAGACGTGGAGGGTGGTCGAACCAAGGATGGTCCGCGCCTTCACCGATTCTGTCTTTGGACCTGGCATGATGCCTTTCCTCTGTGTCCTCAATCTAACTCGGTGTACTCGGTGGCAAAGATGTCGAAATTTCGCCTAAGCCGAGCGAGCGGCGGCAGCGTGACAGTACCGGACAAGCCTTGTAGGGGCGATTCTGTGAGTCGCCCGAAGCGAAATTGCTATAAGGCGAGGCGGGTATAGCGTGAACCCCAAAGACGAACGCCGCGAGCGCTACAAAGTCTCGCGGCGCATCCCCACGCGTTGGCGAGACAACGATGTCTATCACCACATCAACAACGTCATCTACTACGAGTTCTTCGACACCGTCATCAACGGCTACTTGATGGAAGCCGGCGGACTCGATTTCAGCGGCGGCGAGTCCGTCGGTTTCGCCGTCGAGACTCACTGCCAATTCCTCAAGCCCATCCAATTCCCCGAAGAAGTCGACGCCTGCCTGCGCGTGGGGCTGCTGGGCAATTCCAGCGTGCGCTATGAGATCGGCATCTTCAAAGCGGGCGACGAGGAACCGGCGGCGGTCGGCTACTTCGTGCACGTCTTCGTCGACCGCCTGACGCGGCAGCCGGCGCGAATTGAGGGTAAACTGCGCGCGGCGATGGAGTCCTTGCGGCCTTAGTGCACGCCCAGATAGCCCTTGATCGTCTCCTCATCTTCCAGGCATTGCGCCGCCGTGCCCTGAAAGGCCAGCGTCCCCTCGCGCAGGACGTAAGCGTGGTCGCAGTATTGCAGGATGCGCCGCGCATTCTGCTCCACCACGATCAGCGTAATGCCCTGCTGGCTCAGCGCCTGCAAGACGCGGAACACCTCAGTAGCAACGACGGGGGCCAGCCCGGCGCTGGGCTCGTCCAGCAGCATGATCGTCGGCCGGCTCAGCCAGGCGATGGCGATGGCCAGCATCTGATGTTCGCCGCCGCTCAGCAATCCGGCGCGCTGCGATTGACGGCGGCCCAGGATGGGGAAAAGCGCCAGCAGCTCGTCCAAGGCGGCCGCGCGCTCCTCGCCGGGCAAGCTGCGGCTGCCCAGCTGCAAGTTGTCCAGCACGGTCAATTCGTCGAAGATATTCTCGCGCTGCGGCACATAAGCCAGGCCCAGGCTAGAGATCGCTTCCGTGGGCATGCCGACCAGTTCCCGCCCGTTCCATTGGATCGAGCCGGCGAATATGCGGTTGACGCCCATGATGGCTTTCATCAGCGTGCTCTTGCCCGAGCCGTTGGGCCCCAGCACAGCGCTGAATTGCTCCGCGCCGAAGCTCAGGCTGAGATTCTGCAAGATCTCCAATTTTCCGTAGCCGGCCGTGAGGTTATGGACAGTGATCATGTTAGGCGCTTGTCATTTCTCTGTGCCTCAGTAGAACCAGGTAACTAATGCAAATCCTGTTTCACGGACGTCGTTCCTTTACCACAGAGGCTCACGAGGGCACACAGAGGGCACAGAGGGTTCTATATTATTGCGATACCGCCGCAATTTGGGCAGCCATCTAACAATTAGAAACTCTCGCTGGCATACGATCACTTTACTGTTTTACTCGGTGTCCTCTGTGTATCCTCAGTGTTCTCTGTGGTAAGTATTTGCATGACTTACTTGCAATTACTTCTGTGCCTCTGTGGCTGATAGCCTAATCCCCAAAATACACCTCGCGCAGAGCAGCGTCCTCGGCGATTTCGGCTGGCGCGCCTTGAGCCAGCAGATTGCCCAAGTGCATGACGTAAACGTAGTCGACGAAATCGAACAAGATCTCCAGCCGGTGCTCGACGATCAAGAAGGTGATGCCGTAGTCGTCGCGCAGGCGGGCGATCTGCTGGAAGATCTCGTAGGCCAGCTTGGGCGCCACGCCGGCCGTCGGCTCGTCCAGCAGCAGCAGCTTGGGTTGACCCATCAAGGCGCGGGCGATCTCCAGCAATTTCATCTGCCCGCCGGACAGGTCGGCAGCCAGTGTGGCGTAATGCTGCAAGAGCTGCACCTGCTCGAGCGCCTCGATGGCTCGCCGCGCATGCGCCGCTTCGTCGCCTTGCCAAGTGCTCCAACGCGGCGCGTACCAAGGCTTCTCGCCGCGCTGTCCCTTGACCGGCAGCAAGACGTTGTCCAGCACGGTCATCTTGAAATAAAGCGACGGCTCTTGATAACCGCGGGCGATGCCGCTGTTGTACACCGCGTCGGGCGTGTAGCCGCCGATGTCCTCGCCGGCGAAGAGGACCCGGCCCGCCGTAAGTTCCTGGCTGCCCGCGATCAGGTTGATCAGCGTACTCTTGCCCGAGCCGTTGGGGCCGATCAAGCCGATGATGGCGCCCTCCGGCACAGCCAGTGAAACATCGTCCACCGCGCGCAATCCGCCGAAGTCCTTGCGCAAGTTCGATAGTTCTAGCAGGGGCATCAATCCTCTTTCCATCATGCCGGTCGCAGGCGCAAGGCTGACGAGCTCACCAGGGCAGGCCGCATAGATCCAGCGCCGCACATTGCGGCAAGGCTTTTATGGCCGGCCTCACCATGACTTCGTTCCAGGTGAATTTCGTCTTTAGGCCCTTCTGCCGCACCAGGGTATCCCCGGCAAAGGCGGTCCAGCCAAGACGCTGATAATAGGTCATCAGATTAGCCCGGCAGACCAGCAGCGAGAAATCAACGCCCATCTCTCGGCGCAAAAAGTCGGTTGCTCGCTGGATTCCCGCCTTGGCATAACCTTTGCCTCGCTGCGTTGGGTGTGTTTTTACGCCGCCGATTCCGCCAATCAGGGTTTCTTGATTGTCACATTTGCCACGTCGAGTTAAGGCGCCCACGTAAGAAACAAGCTTTGAATCCACATTCCACAGCAGGATGCTCCACTGCGGGGGCGCCCATTCTATCGGCGAGGTATTTTTGGCCGCGCCAGGTTTCGGCGGATAGACAGCCGCGCTCAAGGCTTTCAGCGCCCGCGCCTTTTCGTCGCTCAGTTGCGATGATTCAACGATTTCCAGGCGCATGGCTTTAGGATCGCTCGGCTTTTGGCTGGAGCATCGACCGCGCCACATCGTGCGCATTGGTCGTCAGCGGCGATTCCGGCAGCAGCCCGCCCGGACGATAGCGCAGCATCAGCAGCAGGATCAGCCCAAAGGCGATGAAGCGCACATAATTGAATTCGATGGGCGAGCCGCTCATATTCAACGCGATCGCCCCCACTTGCGTAAAGCGGTCGAGGATGGCGATCAGCGCCGCGCCCAGCAGAGCGCCGCGATTATTGCCGATGCCGCCCAGCACCACCATCACCCAGATATCCAGCGTCAGCGTGACGACATAATCGTTGGTGTTGACGAAGCCGGTGTTCAGCGCGAATAGCACGCCGCCGACCGCCGCAATCGCCGAGCCGATCAGCATGATTTGCGCCCTCGCCAGCGAGATGCCCTTGCCCAACCCGCGCGTGACGTCTTCGTTTTCGCGCAGGCCCTTCAGCATACGTCCGAAGGGCGAATGCGTCAGCCGCTGACTGTAGAAGTAGGCGATTAGCGCGAGGGCGAGGCAGAGGATCATGAACATCAAGGAGCTGTTGCGGGGATCGCCCAGGAAGTAAAAGGGCTGCGCCACGCCGGAAATGCCGTTGTGCGAGCAGATCAGGTCGTCCGCGCCGCGCACCACGATACGCACGGTCTCGCCGCCGACCAACAGCACCAGCGCCAGAAACCACTCCTCTTTCAAGCGCAGGGTGACATAGGAAACGGCGAACCCGACCGCGCCCGCCAGGACGGCGGCGATCAAGAATGTGAGCGCCAGATTGATGAAGCCCGCGACAGGCTGCGCAGCCATAACTTCCGAGCGCAGCTGCAGCGCCTGCCCCATGGTCGGCCCGCAGGGATGTACGCTCTCCACGCCGGCCAGCAGCGGCAGGATGCGCGTATATGTGACGCCGGCCGTGTAAGCGCCGATGGAGACGAAGAGCGCTTGCCCGAAATTGGGCACGCCGGCCACGCCGTACTCCAAATTCAGGCTGATGGCCATCAAGCTGTAGATGCCGAATAGCGTCAGGATGGCCACAGCGGTCGCGCCGATGTCGATATTGATCATCGCTTTAAGTCCCCGGCCCGCTTGATCAGTTCGGTGAAACCCTGCGGGCGGATCAGCAGCACGGCGATGATGATGATGAAAGGAATGGCTGGCTTGTATGCCAGGTCGAGGCCGAAGTTGAAATTGAGGAAAAGCATGACCGTATTTTCGGAAAAGGCCACGACATAAGCGCCCAGGATGGTGCCGGCGAAGCTGGACAAGCCGCCCAGGATAGCCGCCGCGAAAACCGAAATGATCGCCACCCAGCCCATCAAAGGGCTGACGGCCGTCTGCAAGCCCCAAAGCGCCCCGGCCACGCCCGCCAAGCCGCCGACCAGCAGCCAGCTGTAATTCTTGACGCGCTCGACCGGAATGCCGATCACCCGCGCCAGACCGGGATTATTGGCCAGCGCGCGCATCTCCCGGCCCAGCGGACTACGGTTGAGCAGCAGCGTCAGCGCGATGACCAGCAAGATGCTGCTGGGCACAACCCAGAAGAAGATATTGGTCAGGATCAGGTAGCCCTCGCGCACGATGATCTGCAAGGAAATGCGAATCCGCGTGTCAAATAGGTTGAAATAATCCGCGACCATGAAGAGGATATAACGCAGGATCAGCCCCACGGCAAATGACGACAGAATAAGCGTATAGAAGGACACCTCGCGGCCTTCCAGCGGTTTGAAGACGGCGAGGTGGCTGACCAACGCGACCAGGGCGCCGACGATGAATGCGGCCAGCATGATGATAAGCGGATTGACGTCGCCGGCCAGCGAGACGATCAGCGCGGCGAATGCGCCAACGGTGACGTACTCGGCGTGCGCGAAATTGGGCAGCTTCATGACACTGAAGGTGAGCGTGATGCCTAACGCCATCAGCGCGTAGAGACTGCCGATCTGAATCGTATTGACGAGTGATGTGGTGAGCAGTGCAGGCGGCATAGCAGCCTCAGCAGGCCAAGCGGGCGTGATTCTAGCTAAAATCCCTCCCTGAGTTCACAGGGAGGGATAGCCATTCTCGATGCGCTGCAAGGACCTCGTCCCGGCGGCTAGTTATACGTGATCGTGTCGGTATTGCCGTTGTAAGCGCCGACCTCGTCAAATGCCGACAAATCGTCGCTCACCTGGTAGAGCCCGTAGCTGGCAATAGCTTGATCGCCGTTGTCGTCCAGATAGGCTTGCACCGCGGTGCCGATGTAGTGGTTGGCGATGAAAGGCAGCATCGACTTGACGGCCGCGCCATCGTTGCCGGCGGCCAGCATCGTCAGCATAGCGATATTGGCGGCGTCAAAGGCGTAGTTCGTGAAGATGCCGGGATCTTTGTCGAACATGGCATTGAAGTCATCGATGAAAATTTGTGTCAGGGGCGTCGACTCGCTCGAGAACGATACCGTGATGAAATCAGCATTGGCCAGGGTCTGCGCATGCCCTTGATCAGCCAGGATCTCTTCCGCGGTCATGGCTTCGTTGCCCATCCATTGCACCGAGGTCAAGACCGGGTCGATCTGCGCCACCTGCAGGAAGGCCTGCGCGCCCGACAGGAAGCAGACGCAGAAGAAGCCGGCGTTGTCGCCGAAACCAGCCAGCGCAGCGCTCACCGCCGCGGCTTCACTGGAAAGTTCCGTGCTGCCCGGCGTATAGGCAAAGGACGCCACTTCGCCACCGCCGCCGGCCTGGAAGTTCGCCGTGAAACCGTCGTTCATGCCATTGCCGAAGGGGTCGTCCAGGTGCAGCAGGACCATGTTCTCGTGGCCGCGCTCCAGCGCGATATTGGCGTAGGCTTTGGAGGCGAAAACATCGGGCGGGTAGATGACGCGGTAAATATTGTCGCCCGGGATCGCGCCCGCAGCGCCACTCGAAGCCGGCGCAACGATAACCACGTCGTTCTCATCAGCGAATTGCTTTGCGCCGAGCACCTCGCTGGTGGTCAACGGACCGACAAAGACTTGCGCGCCGGTCGTCTGAACGACGGTGGATACCGCGCGAGAGGCGCCTTCCGGCGTGTTTTCAGTATCGGCACTGGCGATCTCAAAGCGGATCGACGACCCGGCCGCCTCCAGCTCTGCGTTGACCTGGCTGACGGCGAGTTCAACGCCGCGAGCGAAGTCCTGGCCGAAGGTGCCCAGGTTGCCGCTGAATGGCAGCGCCACGCCGAGCACGTAGGTTTCCATGTCGTCTTGCGCCGTTGTTGCCGCGCCCAGCATGACGATCAGCATGAGGATAAGGCATGCGGTTAGCACTTTCTTGAACATGACCGGTTTCCCTTCTTTGTGTTTCATTACGATAGAACAAGTGACGAATAGTATAGCGACTGGCGCGCGGCGCGGCAATTCGCAGCTTGTCTGGGGAGCGGTATACTACGCCGAGTTGGCGGACTTATCTAAATCTCCCTGATCTCCGAGTCTCCTAAATGTGAAGCCTGCCTATGTCCCTATCACGTCGGAGATTGTAGGGGCGAGCCTTGGCTCGCCCACTGGCACAATCTTAGAGCGTCTTCTATTGCGGGAGACAATTTGTGATTTGCTACGAGCTGTGGCTCACGACCCGGTGCGCTGTTCGCCAGTTGCATTTCAATTGCGGGACTATGCTTGCGACTAATTCGAGAGGTATTCGCCCAACGCCGGCATGACTTGCTCGCCAATGAGTCGGATGCCGATTGCGGCTTCGTTGACCCCATGCGGCGTGCCCAGCTCAATGCGCTGCGCGCCGGCGTCGTAGAGACGCGCGCACTGCTCGATGATGTCTGCGGGATCGCCGGCGAAGATGAAGCGGTCGAGGATGTCGTCGGGGATAAGCCGGGCGGCCGCCTCGCTCTCGCCCGCGTTGACCTGCACCTGCAACCGCGCCATAAGCTCGGGGTCGATTTCCAGCGTGGCGTCGAGTTTCGAAACTATCGGCAGGTAAAGCGATACCGCTTTCCGCGCCTGCCAACGAGCGGCCTCGCGGTCCTCGTCAAGTACCGAAACCGCGCCGATTACGATCTTGACACTGCCGCGCCGACGCCCGGCCCGCGCCTCGCCCGCCGCGATATAGTCAGCCATGAGCGGAATCACAGCCGGATTGGCCGAGCCGCCGATCTTGACTTCATCGGCCACTTCGCCGGCCAGCGCTCCCAGCTTTTCGCCCCAGGTGCCAATCTGCAAAGGAATCGGCGCATCCGGCAGCGGATAGGGCGCGCGCACGTGGTCGGCGATCTGATACACCGCGCCAGCGTATCCGGCTGATTCGTCCGCCAGCAGCGCCCGGATGATCTCGGCCGCTTCTCTTATGGCGCCGATGGGCGGGGCAAGCTCGCGGATGCCGTGCTCAGCCAGCCAGCCTCCGCGCACCAGCCCGATATACACGCCGCCCGCCGCCAGATCAGCCAGCAGAGCGGTTTGCGCGGCGATGTCCAACGGGTGCATGCGCGAAGGCGCTATGCCCGAAGGCCCGATGCGCGCCCGCTTGATATGCGGCGCCATAAGCAGCAGCGGTCCATAGCTGGGATGGTAGGGCGCATCGCAATAGACTGTCACGGCGTCGAAGGCGTATTGGTCAACCAGCTTCGCCAAGGCGATATACTCGCCGGCGCGCTTGTCCGTCTGAAAAGCGATGCTCAATTCGCGATTTGCCACGATCGTTGCGCTTTCGGTATCATCTCGGTTAATGTGGACATTATAGCAAGGCGCAGGCGCATCAAGCTGCGGCGACTTTCGGCTCGCGTATACGTTGCAAATCGCAGGGGCGAGCCTGGTCTCGCGTGTCCGCGCGCCTTCGCGTAACAAAAGCCTTGTGAGCCATATCGTGACTTGCCGTCGGAAAAAGTTGAAGCGGCGCGACAATTATGCTACTGTTAAGAGTGTTAAACGTAGTTTAACAGGGTGCGGAATACAATGAGCAAAGCGAAACAGCCATCCATGGACGAGATGAAAGCGGAACGCAAGCGACTGGCGACGGCGCGGGGTTTGTTGACCCGCGAACGCAACAAGCTGTCGCGCGAACGCGAGCAACTGGCGGCGCTGACCGCCGAGCTGGAGGAGCGCAATTCCCGAGTGGAGGACGGACGCCAGCAGGTGCAAGACGCGCGGGTGGAGTTGCAGGCGTGCAAGGCAGAGCTGACGAGTCTGCAAGATGAGCTATCGGCTGCGCAGGCGGAATTGGCCGACGCGCGCTCCGAGTTGACGGCGCTAGCAGAGCGTGTGGCCGAGGCGGAAGCCAAACAGAAGCGAAGCGAGGCGGAGCTACTGCTGGCGAAGACCGCGGCGAAAGCTTTGAAGAAGAAGGCGTCAAAGATGGCGCCCAAGGCAGTTAAGAAACTCGCCGCCAAGAAAGCCAAAAAGCTCGCTCGCAAACAAGCGATGAAGAAACTCGCCAAAGCGCAGGCGAAAATCAAGAAGCTGGAAGAGGCGGCCCGAGAAAGTCTGTAGACCTTGGGCTACTGTTCGGTGGCTTCGGCGTCGTCTGCGCTTGGCGGCGCCACAACCCCTTCCACGATGGCGTACCAACTCTCGATATGCGCCTCGTTTAAAGCAAACTGTGCCGGAAACGGGCTGCTATCAGCCGGCGCGCCCGCGAATACAAGCGCGGAATGGATAGCGTTGTCACTGGCGAACCAATAGGCCCGCAAGAAAGTTTCGAAGCTCCCGTAACAGAGCGGCAAATGGGAAAAACCGATTTCGCGCCAGGCGATTTGCTGTAGAACGAATTCTAGCCAGTCGTCCGCGCTGCGAATGTCGCCGTGGTCCTTGAATACGCTGAGGTGCGTGGACAGCGTAACCTTGAGCGCGCCGAGTTCCTCCGCCGTGCAGGCCGGCAGCGCGCCGATGTCGTCACGCGCTTCGTAGCTGGCCAGGAGCGACGGCAGCAAACCTTCCCAGGTGTTGATGCCCGGGATGTTGCTCATCACCTGCTGAAAGACCGGACTCTCTTCAACCGGGATATCGAGTAGTTTCAGCCCAAACATAATCGCCAGGTCGCCGATGTTTTCGCTGATCAGCCACGCGATCTCCAGCACTTCACCACAGCGCGCCAGCTTGGTCAGCAAGTTTTCGCGCCAGGCGATTTGCGTCTGGCTGTACGCGATCAGGTCATCAGCCGTCTCAATACCAGCCGCCATGTCTTCCAGCAGTCCGTAAGTGGGCAGCAGATGCTGGATGGTTTCCAATTCGCCGACGGTACAGCGCCGCCAGTTGCCGCCGCTCGGTGATCCCAGCTCGCGCTCTATCGCCCGCATCACCTCGTCAGGCAGCGTGCCGGCGCGCAGCTCATTCGCCAACTCGCCCAGACGATAGGTCCCTTCCCGCTCCGGTTTGGAATACGGAATCTCAACCTCCGGCGCTCCGATGAAAAAGTAGGCGAAGAGTGCCGCAATATCGCCGGCGGTTTGGCTGGCAAGCCAGGCGAACTCGATCGCTTCAAGGCACGGCGGATAACGCGTCAGACTATCTTTGCGCCACGCCAGTTGCGCCTCAACGTAGCCCAAAAGGTCCTCAAATGTGTCCGCATCATTCGCGATGTCCGCCAAGTCGCTGTATTCGGGCAGCAGCGTATACGACACATATTCGAATTCCGCAACTGTGCACCCTCGCAGCGTTCTTTTGGGGCGCTCGTCCACTGAGTTGACGGGCGGCGGCAAAGCGTCCATCAGCGCCTGGAGCTCAACCGTGCCGCTCTTCCGTTCAGAGCGGTAGGGATTCACTTCCCCGTCGTCCTGGAGCGAATTTACGAGAACCAAAGCGACAAAATCGCCTATGAGCTGGTTCGCCGGGAAGGCAATCTCTATCGACTCCGCGCAAAGCGGCGTACTTGACCAATAACCTGCGCGCCACTCAATATGAGAATGGCTGTAGGCTAGCAGATCATCCGATGTGCGGATATCAGAAGCCCGGTGGAAAAATGCGGTCATGTCGGCGAGGTCAGCGTGAACTGCGTCTATCTCAGCTGCGGTACAAGGCGGCAACGCGTTCTCTTGTGAGTGGGCAGCCGGCATAAACGTCAGCATGGCGATCAGGGTCAGAAGCGTAACGTATCGCATGGAAAGCTCCCTAAGCAATCATACGGTCCATAGCGTTCAACTAAAGATGCTCAGCGGCATGTGGAAGGCAACCACCCAATTGGGCGCGTCCACAATCTCCGCGATCTTCAAATCGCCCGCCGTGCTGCAGATGCAATAGGCCTGGCTCTCGCTTAAATCGTGATTGGCCACCAGCCACTCGATCATATAACGCACGGCATTCTTGCTATTCTCCATCAAGTCGGGACCGTGCGCCGTGGTGATGTGATAGCCGGCGCTGTCGACCTTGGTCATCGGGCTGGGCCGCTGGATCTGCAGCTCGCGAATGTTCAAGTCCTTACGCATATTGAAGCGCATGGTCACGGTCATGGGCGATTCGATGCCCGTGCCGCTGACCTCGCCCTGGCCCTGAGCGCTGTGGCAATCGCCGGTGGAGAATAGCGCGCCCTCCGTCAGCACCGGCAGCCAGAATCTGCAGCCGACGACCAAGTCGCGCGTATCGACATTGCCGCCGTTGATGCGCGGTGGTATGGTCGTCAGTCGACCCGCTTCCGCCGGCGCCACGCCCACGCAACCCGGGAATGGCTCGTAGGGCAAGCTGATGCCGCCGACGCCGAAATCGCAGGTGTCGCCCTTCAGTTCCCAGTGATGGATATAGGCGTAGTCAAAGTCCTCCTGCAGCAAGCCGAAGCCGGGGATATGCCCGGTCCAGCCCCAGCCCTTATGGCGCATAGCAAGGATCTCCACCTCAAGCGCATCGCCTACCGCGGCGCCCTTGATATATATGGAGCCGGTCAAAGCGTGCACCAGGGCAAAGTCCAGATTGGCCAAATCGTCGGCGCTGGAATCGGGCCTGATTTGCCCCACCGGCTCGGCGCATTCAATCACGACGGAATCGCCCGCGTCAATCGTCAAGCGCGGCGTGACCGAATTGTCCCAGAAGGGCTGCGTGACGCTGTCGTCCAGATAATGTTCAGCCATATTCTCTTCCTTTGTGTCTCCGTTTTAAGACCCTTGGAAATTTCCAGGCTCGATTCGGGCGAAATCCGTAGGGGCGACCCACCGGGTCGCCCGATTTCCGCACGTTTATAGATCTTGAGGGCGACTCACTGAGTCGCCCCTACAGTTCGACCCTGTGCAGAATCTTCCACGACCAACCCGCTTCTACTTCCGTGCCTATGTGGCTTATCTACAATAAGTTGACCGCATCCCAGCTGCCATCCGCCCGCGCAGCCACCCGATGCCCGGTGACGCCGGCCGCATCTTGCTGCGCCAGAAAGACGAACGCCGGCGCCAGCAACTGCGGATCGACCCAATGCTGCTTCTGCGCTTCGGTATAGTTGGAATCGGACATGGGCGTGTTGATGGGCGCGCCGGGCGTGGCCGCGTTGACGGCGATATTGAAGGCTTTGCCCTCCAGCGCCAGGCATTTCATCAGCCCTTCGATGCCGTGTTTGCCCGGATTATAAGCCACCTCCTCAATGAAGCCCTTGTAGCCGGAGCCGGAAGACAGATAGACGATGCTGCCGCCGCCGGCTTCGATCATCGGCCGCCAGACCGCTTTGCTCAATATGAAGGCGGCTTGCAAGATAATGTTGATCTCTTTCTGCCACTGCTCGAAGGTGATCTCCAGCATGGAGCGGGTGATGAGCAGGGCCGCGTTGTGGACCAGTACGCGTGGCGCGCCGTAATGAACCAGCGTGGCATCTATCGCGCTTTGCGTCGCGGCAGCATCCGAGAGGTCGACGCTGATGGGCAGCACGTCCCCGCCGGCCGCCGTCAGCTCGACAGCGACCCGATCTAATATATCGCCGCGCACATCCATCAGCGCCACGCGCATGCCGGCCGCTGCGTAAGCCTTGGCAATGGCGTAACCCAAACCCTGCGCCGCGCCCGTGACCACGGCTGCTTGTCCATTCAGCATAAATTCTCCTTAAAGACCTTGGCCCGAGCCGCGCAGACGCGGGTCGAGGAAGTCGCGCATCCAATCGCCCAGAATGTTGAGCGAGACCACAGTGAACATGATGGCCAAGCCGGGGAAGACCGCCAGCCACCAGGAACCGCTGAGCAGCTGATTGCGGCTGTTGGCCAGCATCGCGCCCCAGGTGGGCACGCTTTCCGGCACGCCGAGACCGAGGAAGGACAGCGACGCTTCGGACAGGATGACGCCGGCCACGTTGAAGGATGCGATCACAATCAGCGGCGTCAGGATGTTGGGCAGGATGGTGCGCAGCATGATGCGCCATTCGGTGGCGCCCAGCGCGCGCACCGCTTCGACGAATTCGCGCTCGCGCTGCACCAGCGTCTCGGCGCGGGCGATACGCGCGTAAGTCACCCATTGCCCGATGCCCAACACCAGTATCAGGTTGAGCACGCCTTCGCCCAGAATCGTTAGCATCATGATGGCAAAGAGGATGAAGGGGTACGCCAGTTGAATATCGGCCAGGCGCATGATGATGTCGTCAACGCGGCCGCCGAGGTAACCCGCCGTCAGCCCTAGAAGCGTACCAACGCCGCCGCCCAGACCGACCGCCGCCAAGCCGACGAAGAAGGAAATCCGCGCGCCGTAAATCACCCGCGAGAGCACATCGCGCCCGGCTGAATCGGTACCTAGCACGAACTCAATCTCGCCCTCCTGATTCGTGCTCAGGGGCGGTTCGAGGTTGACGAAGATGTCGACGCGATTTGGGTCCTTGGGCGAAAGCTGCGTGGCGAAGATGGCGCAGAGCGAGATAAACGCCAGGAAGATGATGGCGATAACTGGATAGCGCGCCTTTAGCATGCTCGATGTCGCCCGCTGGACGAACGACTGCGGCGTGTATAGCTCGTCCATCTGGCGTTCGAGCATTGAAACGCGGCTCTTGGCCAAGGGCTTGGGTTTCTGTGAGGCGCTCATTGATGCTCGCTCATTCCAGCCGGATCCGCGGATCGAGGAAGCCATACATGAGATCGGCAATCAGGTTGGCGCCGACGAATAAGAACGAAAGCAAGACCACCGCCGTCAATACCAGCGGCACATCGCGCTGATTGACAGCATCAAACACCAGCCGCCCGACCCCAGGCCAGGAAAAGACCGTCTCGGTCACAATAACGCCATTCAAGAGGAAGGCGAATTGCAGCGCCAGCACGGTAACAATCGGGATGAGGGCGTTGCGGATGGCATGGCGGGTCAACACGACGCGCTCGCTCAAGCCTTTGGCGCGGGCGGTGACCACATAATCCTGCCGCAGAACTTCCAGCACGGCCGAACGAATGAGTCTGGAGTTACGCGAGATGGAATATACCGATACCGCCACCATCGGCATGAGCAGGAAACGGATGGCTTGCGGCAAGTTGAGCAGGGCTTCGTCGATTCTGCCCTCCAACAGCGGCTTTATAAAGGGTACATGCCCCGACACCGGCATCCAGCGCAGCGTTACGCCGAAGAATAGGATTAACATCAAGCCCAGCCAAAAGCTCGGCATCGACTGCCCCAGCATTGCGCCCAGCATCAAGGTTCCATCAGCCATCGTGCCGCGGCGCGTCGCCGCCAGCACGCCAATGGGAAAGGCCACAATTGTGGAAAGGAGAAAGCCGCCGATGGTCAGCTCCAGCGTGGCCGGCATGCGCTCCATGACCACATCGAAGGCGGGCACCCGATGCGCCAGCGATGTGCCGGTATCACCCCGCGCCAAATTGAAAAGAAAATCAAAATACTGGATGTGCAGCGGGCGGTCGAAGCCGAGGCGCTCGCGCGCTGCCTGGCGCTCTTCCGCGCTGGCTCGCTCGCTGACGTAAAAGAAGGTGGGGTCGCCGGCCAGGTGGATGGACAAGAAAGTCAAAAGCGTGACCCCAAGGATCACGACTACGGTAAGAAGCAGCCGGCGTATGACGTACTTATGCATGGGAGAATACCACCCCTGATTCTCGCACAGTGTAAGTATCCGTAGGGGCGACCCATTGGGTCGCCCGCTCTTGAAAATCGGAAAGCGGGTCAGCCAATGGCTGACCCCTACAAAGTGCCGCGGGAGATGCGGCTTACATATCGTCCTTCAGCACGGCCGCATAGCCCGTGATGAAGTAATCCGCGCGCGACTGGTATTCGATGCGGTTGCTGACCGCTTCAGTGCGCGGTCCGGCAAAGAGCATCAGCCAGGGCGGGTCATTGTAGAACTCTTCCAGCATGGCGATTTCTACCGCCCGTTCGGCTTCGGGAAAACCTGTCAAGACCGGCAGCACGTCCCAGCCACTGAACCAGAAATCGTTGTCCCAGTTGGTGTAGTTGGTTTCAGCTGCGGGTCCGCCAGCTGCATGTCCCGGGATATCGGCCATGTCGTATTGCGCGCTCCACTCACTGCCGCCCGTGCGGCCAAAGTACAGCGGTCCAAGGTCATGGGTGATCAACTCAGCTACCCAATCGCCCGATTCCTGGAAGATGGCTTCGGTTTGCACGCCGATATCGGTTAGCATCTGCGCTGTCGCCAAGACGACCTCGGGGGCCATCGCGCCTGAAAGCCGCCGCGACTTCATCTCCAGCGAGAAACGCACGCCGTCATCGCCGCGCGGATAGCCGGCCGCGTCCAGCAATTCTTCCGCCTTGGCCGGGTCATAGGGATAGGGCTCAAGGGTCGGGTGATTGTTGGGCGCATTGACCAGGCTGGTGGCGCGCTCGCAGGTGGTGAGCAGCAAATTCTCGCAGATGGCGTCGGTGTCAATGGCGTATTGCAAGGCGACGCGCACATCGGTTTCCATGATGGCATCAGCGCCGAGGCTCGGCGTATCGACGCGGAATGGGGCATCGGGGTTCAGATTGAAGCCGATGTAGGTGCGGGTCGTACCGGCGAAGAAACGCCCTTCGGCTACGCCGGAGTTGTTGATGGCGTCAGCTTGGTTGGCCGGGAATTCTTTGTAGATATCGACATTGCCGGTGATTACTTCCGCCACGGCCGTTGACGGCTCGGGGATGAAGCGCCAGACGATCTCGTCAAATCCCTGAGGCCGCAATCCAAAACCTTCGACCGCGTGCATGCTGATGTATTCGCCGGGTACCCACTCGGTCAAGGAGTAGGGACCGCTGCCGACTACGTTGCGCGCCGCTTCTTCCAGCGACATGGCTTCGTAGGAATCCTTGCAGTGGATCAGGATTTCGGAGTAAAGGCCGAGGCGCATGGCGCGGTTCTGCGGCTTTTGGGCGACGATGGTGACATCCAGCTCGCTGTCGGCGCGGGCTTCAATGAAACCGGTCGAGGCGACAACGAAGCCGGCCGAGTTGCCGGTGAAGCCGTTGGCCGGGTCTGCCATGCGGTTGAAGCTGTAGGCGGCGTCTTCAGCCGTCAACGGCTCGCCATCATCGCAGGTCAAACCTTCGTGCATGTGGAAGGTCCACTCGGTGCCGTCTTCGGAGACAGTGAAGCTGTGCGCCAGGTAGGGATCAATGGCGCCGCTAGCCTGCCCCAGCTCGTAGAGCGTGGCGAAGGTGTGCATCATGATGCGGAAGTTGCTGCCGCCGGTCGAGCCGCCGACTTGCGACGGATCCAACGAGCCCGGTTCGCCGTTGATCGCGATAACGAGGGTGTCCTCGTCCGGCGTCGGTACAGATTGGGCTGTGCTGATCAGCGGCACAAGCCCCAGAACTACGATTAGCAGCAATGAAAGCAACAGTGGGATTCGCTTATTCATCTTCTACTCCTGTTCTGCTTCGTTAAACTGACGATAAAAGCCGAAATTGCAAATACTTTCTCCTTCCTCGTTGAATCAACGATTGCAACGACTATAGCGCATTTGCATGCGAAAATCACATACTCCGGTCACCTAAGACGATGCTTATTCGTGACATAACGACTTCCATGTCGCCATCTAAGAATCTCTGTGCCTCAGTAAGTGCAAGTAAGTCATGCAAATACTTACCACAGAGTACACAGAGGATACACAGAGGACACTGAGTAAAGCGGCTACGTGATCGTATGCTAGCGACAGTTTCCATTTGTTAGATGGCTGCCTTATTGCGGCAGTATCGCAATAATATAGAACCCTCTGTGTTCTCTGTGTGCCCTCGTGAGCCTCTGTGGTAAAGGAACGAAGTCCTTGAAACAGGATTTGCATTACTTACCTGGTTCTACTTCTGTGCCTCTGTGGCAAAAAAATCTGTGCTGTGATCGCTTTGGGAATGAAATCCACGTTGTTCACCACTCCCGTCACAGTCAAACACGGTAACGCTCAATCACCGGCAGCATGCGGCTCACCGCTTCGCGCAAGGTCCCAATCGGCTCCAGCATGGTGATGCGCACATACTCGCGCCACTTCTCGCCGAAGGCCGTGCCGGGGAAGATCAGCACACGCCCCTCGTTTAAGAGCAAATACGACAGCTCGGCCGCGTGGATGCCGGTAGAAGAGCTGTCCGCCCAGACGAATAAGCCGCCGCGCGGCTCGCCATATGCGAAGCCCACACGGTCCAGGCCGTCCAGCAAGACGCGCCGCCGCTCGGTGTAAATGGCGAGATACTCGCTGACGCAATCTTGCGGTCCGGTCATGGCCGCCAAACCCGCCCATTGCGAGACCGTGGCCACCGCTCCCGTCGTCACCTGCTTGATGCGCGCCATCGCCTCGATCACATCAACCGGCGCCGCAACATAACCGCAGCGCCAGCCCGTCATGGCGTAGGATTTGGAGAAGGCGTCCAGCGTGATGGTGCGCTCGGCCATGCCCGGCAGCGAACCGATGCTGAAGTGCTTATAGGGCTCGTAGACGATCTTGCCGTAGATCTCGTCGACGATGACGATCAAGTTATGGCGGATGCATACCTCGGCGATGGCCCGCTGCCGCTCTTCGCTGACGATGCCGGCGGTCGGGTTGCTGGGCGTGACGATGAGCAGCGCCTTGGTCGCTGGTGTGATAGCCGCTTCGACCGCTTCCGCCTCCAGGTTGAAAGCGTCTTCGCGATTAGTCGGCACCATGACCATGCGCCCGCCGGCCCGCCGGATGGCGTCGTCGTAGGAGCTGTAGCGCGGGTCGGGCACCAGGATTTCGTCGCCGGGGTCGATCAGCGCTTGCACGGCCAGGAACAAACCCTCCTGCCCGCCGGTGGTGACCATGACATTGTCGGCTTCAATGGGCAGGCCATTGACTTCACGCATATGCGCCGCGATGGCCGCGCGCAGTTGCGGCATGCCCGCAACCGGCGTCTCGCCCGTCAGCCCATCGCGCATGGCTCGGTTTGCTGCCTCCACGATATGCGGCGGCGTCGGCAAGTCAGGGTCGCCGCGGCCCAGCGCGATCACATCGTCCATCTCTTTGGCCATCTCCATCAGCGCGTAACGCAACTGTGTGCCATCGGCGGCCACGGCGCGGACGGCTTCGGGAATCTTCGGGTTCGCTGAGATCATGCTCTATCCGTCCTGACCAGCTCCAGCCCGGCCCACTGCGAGACGGCGGTGCTGCAAATCGTGATCGCCTGTTTGCCGGCGCGCAGCTTCAGCGCCATTTCCGAGCCGGCCATCCAGCCCAGCCGCCAGCCCGGCAGCCGCTCCGTCCAGGAGTCGATGGTGACCACCCGCCGCGCCAGCTTGGGGTTCTGCGCCGGGTGAAAAGGCGGCGAAGTCTTGGCAAAGCTGAGATCGTAGACGATCCACCAGTCCCTCTCCTCCGCCCGCTGCAGCAGCTCAATCGCAGTCTCGCGGTAGACATCCGGCGTGAGGTAGAGCAGGCTGACATCGTCCTGAATCGAATCGACAATCCGCGCGCTCAGCAGATGTAGCGCGCCCCGAATCCGCGCGCTGTCACCCGGGCAAAGCACCGCGCTGCCCGCCTCCGCCAGCAGGGTCAGGGCGACGTAGCGGGCTTCGGTCGAGCCGCAGGTGATGGTGACTTCGCTGGGATCTACCGTCACGTCCCATTTTTCCAGCAGTCGCTCGGCGACCCAGCTGCGCAGCTCGGGGATGCCCGGCCGGTCGGTATAGTGGGTCTCGCCACGCGCCAATGCCGCTTCCGCCGCGGCGATCACCACGTCCGGAATCGGCGGTCCTTCAGTCGAAGGCACGCCTAAGTCGTCCAGCCCGGCCACGCGCTGCGCCAAGGGCCGTGCAAGCGTTTTGGGTGTGTTCACAGGCAGATGCTCCTCCTTCTCAGGCTATCGGAATCCCGCATAGGCGAGCCGGCGTCCCATTCGTACGGGCGAGCCGGTGGCTCGCCCCTACCGATTTCTATGCGCGGCGGATTAGATTTCAAATTCTACACCCAGCGTTTGCGCCAGCTCACCCAGCCTCGCGTAGACTTGCGCGTCCAGTTGAGCGCCGTCGCGCCGGTAGGCCTGCTCGCGCTGATGATCGATCTCGCCCGGCACGAAGATTTCGTCGAAGCCCGGCCGTAACGCGCTGCTTTTGATTTCGGCGATAAAGTCATCCATGCGCGCTTTGAAATCGGCCACCGGCATAAAAAAAGCGATGTCGATGGCGATGAAGGTATGCGCCACATCCAGCTTGGCCAGCGAGCGATCGGCAAAGGGCGCCAAACCGTAGCCCCCGCCCGTGATCACGCCCGTCAGCACATCGGTGAACAGCGACAAGCCATAACCCTTGTACTCGCCGATGCCGAGCAGCGCGCCGGCCATCGCCGCGGTGGGTTCGTCCGTCTCGCGCCCCTCCGGCGTCAGCGCCCAATCGCGCGGCATCTTCATGCCCTCGCGCTCATGCCAGCGCATCATGCCCTTGCCGGCTGTGGTCAAGGCGATGTCGAGCACCATGGGGAAATCGCCGCCCGTTGGCGCCGCCAGCCCCCAGGGGTTGGTGCCGACCCGTGGCTCGCGGCCGCCCCAGGGCGCCATCTCCGCGCCGGCGTTGGTCATGGCGATGCCGATGCAATCGTCCGCCAGCGCCCGCCGCGCGTGAAAGCCGGATGAGCCAAAGTGGGTGCTGTTGAAGACGAAGACCGCGCCGATGCCGCAGACTTTGGCCTTGTCAACCGCCAGCGCCATGGCCTCTTGCCCCACCACCGAGCCCATGACCATCTCCGCGTCGATCAAGGCCAGCGCCGGCGACTCCTTCACTATGGTCATCTCTGTGCCGGGCCGGTACAGCCCCTGGGAAATACGCTCGTAGTAACCCGTCAGCCGCCCGACGCCTTGTCCCTGCCCGGGCAGGCAGCGCAACTCGCTCTGCATCAGCCCGGCCGCGCAGATTTCGGCTTCGCGCGGCGACAAACCCATAGCGCGAAAGGCGCGCCGGACGAAGCCCTCCAGGGCGTCGACTTTTACGCGGACCATTTCGATTGACACTGGGCAGCTTTCCTATTTCGCGAGTCTTCGGCTTAGGCGAATACTCGACAACTTTGCCACCGAGTACACCGAGTTTGATAGAGTACACAGAGGAAAGGCATCATGCTTAGTCCATAGATAGAATCGGCGAACGCGCGGACCATCCTTGACTCGGCCAACCGCCATATTTCCCGGAATCCCTCTCTGTGCCCTCATATTTACTCTGTGCCCTCGGTGGTAAAAGTGTCGTGATTCCCATAAAGCGCGGCGCCCACCCCAACAAACCGTATCGTCATCGGTATTTGAGTAGCGGTCAAGCTTTACAGATCGTGTTTAAGAGTCCACTTGGCGGCTATGGTCAAATCCCGCGAATGGACTTGTATTGCTCGAGCTCGGCAGGCGTGTAGACCTGCATCAACTCAAGCTCAATGCCGCCAGTCTCTTGCTCCAGGAAAGCGACATAGCCCTCGGGATGCGGGTGACTGCCGCTGACATTGCAGCTGCTGCATTCTTTCAGCGTGCCGCCTTCCGCCTGCGCCATCTCCAGCGCGGCGTCGATGTCCTCGACGGCGTAGCAGATATGGTGCAGCCCTTCCGTGCCGCGCTCGGCGATCCACTGGCTGAAGCGCCCGTCGGCGTCCAGCGACTCGTTCAGCTGATATTCGATATTGCCGACGTCGAATATCGCCACTTTGATGCGCGCCTTCTCAGCGACAACCACCCGCGCGTCCAAACCAACGCCCAGCAGCGTTTGATAGCGCCGCAGGGTCTCGTCAACGCTCTTGACCGCAAATGCCATATGTTTGATATAAGACATTACCGCTTCACCTCTAGAGCTGTTAAGTGGCACGGGCGACCTGATAGGTCGCCCCTACAATTCAATTCGGATGGGTGTGTGTAGGGGCGACCCATTGGGTCGACCGCCCGTATGATGCTGATTGTGTCAAAGCAGCAAATCCTTCAAATTCACGCCCGGCGTCACCATCGGCGCGATATTGCCGCCGGCGGAGGTCATGATCAGCGTGATGCCCGGGCCGTAACCGGCGCGCGGACTATCCCCCTGCGCGATGACGCCGATGCCGACGGCATTACGCAAATAACCGTGATTCCAACTGCTGTCATAATCGGTCAGCGCCACCACATCGCCCAGCCGCAGACCGTCCAGCCCGGCTTCTTTTAACGCTTCGCGGTCGGCCGTTTGGATGTGGATCGAGCCGCCATCGCTGACCAGGCCCGCGCCCGCGCCCAGCAGATGCGGCGGCACGCTGGCCACCACCGGCACCGAGAGCTTGCCCTCGCTATTGGTCGTCACTTCCAGCGCCTCCACCAATTCCGGCGAGCAGCCCTTGAGCATCACATCGGGATGATCATCGAAACTCATGCCCACGCCCTTGGCTTTGATGACGATTTTGTCGCCGATACACATCTGCTCGCGCGCCTCTTGCTCGAAGTGGATGATGACGTGCTCGGAAAAGCGGCCCGTCTTGCCGGTGACCGTGCCGCGCGCGCGTTGAGCGTTGCCCGTCATGACCAGGGCGGTGTTGCCCACGCAGGACAGCACATTCAGCCCGCGATTTCCGGTGGCGTCTTCCAGTTTGACGCTGACGCTGGGATGCACGCAATCCGCCAGCCAGCCATAAGCCGAGTCGCCGACCGAGACGTTATAGACGATGCTGCCGTAAGCGGGCAGCAGAAAGGGACTGCCATCGGCCGCCAGCGCATATGGCATAGCGGGCAGCGGCGGCATCCGCGGCGGCGTGATGACGCCCTGTACCGAAACGCTGATTACTTGGTGGGCATTGTTTTTCGCGCTCATGATTCCTTCCGAATGTTCATGTAATTGGCAATATTGGCCATTGGGTCGATCACCCATTCGATGCAAGGCTCGGCGCAAGTCATCAGCGTTAGGATGCCGGGTCCGTGCCCGGTCATGACCGAGTCGCCATGGATGCACAAGCCGATGGTGACCGCGCCGGGTTTATAACCGCGCCCGTAACGATGGTCGGCGTGGTTGATCACCACCAGGTCGCCCAGCAGCATCTGGTCGATGCCTAACTCCGCCATCAGTTCGCGGTCGCCCGACATCAAGTCCTGGTCGACGAAATCGGGGTTGAGCTCCGCGCCCGAGCCCATGATGCGGATCGGCAGCTCCATCGTCACCGGCACGCGAATCGTGCGCTCATCGACCGCTTCGATCGGCAGGCTCTCGATAAACTGCGGGCTGCATTTCTTGAGCGTGATATGCGGGTAATCCACCAGTTGCAAGCCCTGCCCCTTGGTCCGGATCTGTACGGCGTCGCCCACGGCGATCAGGTCGGCCACATCGGGCGGAAAATCAACCAGCAGCCGCGCGTGCTCGCCGGTGACGATACCTTCCGTGCCTTTGGCCAGGCCGCTCATCAAGAAGGCTTGATTGCCCATGCAGGTCAGATAGTGCATGGCGTAGTCGGCATCGAGGTCGGGGTGGGCGATGGACGCGCCCGGTTCCAGGTGGTCGGCTGCCCAGCCAAAGGCGGCGTCGCCCACCCGAGCGTTGTAGATGAAGCCCGACATGCCCGGCAAGATCATCGCCTCGCCCGAAGCATGCGGGATATACCCGCGCACCGTGGGCTGGCTGACATAACCGACGACAGCCATCTCGACGAGTTGGTCGGCGTTGGTCGCTAATCCCATAGAGGTCTCCTTTTATGAACTGCATTGCTGCGAATAAAACGCAACCTGCTCTTTTTGCTGGCAGGCTGCGGATGCGGCAATATTGTCGACAATCTTGAATCGCGCTGAATGTAACATATCAAGGACGGAAATACAAATCCCGCCTTTCAATCAAATGGCTCGCCGCTACATCGTCGTTAATTGCGGGCTTTTCCTCTTTGCCCTCTGCGTCTCAGTAAGTGCAAGTAAGTCACGCAAATACTTACCACAGAGGACACAGAGGATACACAGAGGACACCGAGTAAAGCAGTTAAGTGATCGTATGCCAGCGAGAGTTGCCAATTGCTAGATGGCTGCCCAACTTGCGGCAGTATCGCAATAATATAGAACCCTCTGTGCCCTCTGTGTGCCCTCGTGAGCCTCTGTGGTAAAGGAAATCGTCCTTGAAACAGGATTTGCATTACTTACCTGGTTCTACGTCTGTGGTGAATTAACCTGTAGAAGACTGGGCAAAGGCGGAAATCCGTGAAGTCTGCCAAGGAGCTTCCGCATTGCGCCCTGACGACCGTTTCGTTTATAGTTCGCTGAAAAACAGGGAGCCGAACAAGATGACAAAGACAATTCTGCTGGCCGATGCGGGATACGAAGCGGCGGCCGCGGCGCTGGCGGCCGAGTACTCCGATCTGAATGTGATTTGCCCCGGCGACGGCGCTGACGCGAGCGCGCTGGCGTCGGGTGATGTCATCGGCCTGATCGCCGATACCGCGGCAGTCGACGAAGCGCTTTTGAACGCCTTGCCCAATCTTCAGGCCGTGCTCAAGCTGGGCCGCAGCTATTTCAACATTGATGTCGAAGCCGTCCGGCAGCGCGGCCTGAGCTTCGGCTGTGTGCCCCGCAAAGGACCCAATTGCGTCGCCGAGTTGGCCATGACGCTGATCCTGGCGCTGAGCAAGGACCTGGTCGTCTCCAATGATGCCGTCGCCTTGGGCGCCTATCGCTACCGCGGGCTCAAGCCAGAGTTGACCGCCGAGCGCAAAATCGCCTTCCACTGGATGCACAACACGCGCGTGCACGAAGTGGTCGGCAAGACCCTGGGCATCATCGGCATGGGCGAGATCGGCTGTGAATTGGCGCGGCGCGCCAGCGTCATGGGCATGCGCAATCTCTACTACAAGCGTAGCCGCTTGTCGGCCGAGCTGGAAGGCGTCTTTGACGCGACTTACGCTGAGCTGGACGACCTGCTGCGCCAGAGCGACTACGTCTGCATCGCCACGCCGCATACGCCCGCCACCGAGCGCATGATCGGGGCCGAGCAGATCGCTCTGATGAAAGACAGCGCCTACATCGTCAATATCGCTCGCGGCGGCATCGTCGATGAGGAAGCCATGATAGCGGCGCTGGTTGAAGACCGCATCGCCGGCGCCGGGCTGGATGTCTTCACTTACGAGCCGCTGCCGGCTGATAGTCCGCTCTGCAGCCTGGACAATGTCATCCTCTGCCCGCATATCGGCGGCGGCAGCGGCACCAACCGCAATATCGAATTGGGCGCGGCCCTGACGGAGATGAGCCGGATGCTGGCGTCTTAGCTATCGGGCGGCGTCGCGCTGGTCGATTCCCGGCGGATGTAGCCGTATAAATCGGCGCCGATGTATACTTTGTACCACTCGCCGCTGTCGTCGACGACTCGCAGCGGCGCTCCTTCAGCGAAGAGGCCAACGATCTCGCAGTCGCTGGAGGCGCATTCATACAGCGGCGCGCTGCCGTCGGCGATGACGTAATAGGTCGTGATGGGCCCCTGCGTCGATACCGGCGCCTCAATCGGCGCCCATACGTCAGCATGCCATTGACTAAAGGCGTCGACACCGCGCTCAGTCTGCTCATGATAGGGCAGCGCGTCTTCAGATACGTCGGCAGCCAGCATAGCGATACGCGTGGCGTAATCGCCCAGCATCTGCAGCATCACCCTTGCGATCTGGAAGGCTTCAGCGCAGCCAGGCAGAGCGGACCAAAGTTTGTCGCGCCATTCAAAGTAGTCTTGAATGTACACGATGATTTCGTCCGTCCATTCAATATCAAAGGCCTGTTGCTGCAATTGGGACAGGCCCTGCAAGTCGTCGAATAGAATATCCAGGTCTTTGTTGGAACATTCGGGCAAGCTCGCTGCCGGCCCTGCCGCATCGGCGCTTGGCTCGACCTGAAGCGCCCGATTCAATTCGTCGATTCTGAAGCCCGCGCTAACGATCCGCTCCTGGTAGTCGGCGCCTAACTCGTGCAGGCCGATGCCGCTGAGCGACAAGGCCGCAAGCGTAGCCGCGTCGCCCGTGATCTGGATGGTCAGCAGCGCGGTCTCGACGGCTTCGCGACAGCCCGGCAGCGCCGGAAAAGCCGCCATTAGCGTCTCGCGCCAGGCGATATGCGCCGCGGCGAAGGCCGGCAATTCATCTATCGAGCCATGCGGGATGTCGGTCCAATCGTGATGACGGCGGAAGGCTTGGTGGAGATCCTGGTCGATAGGGCTCTCGACGCAAGAGGGCAGGCTTCTGAAATCGCGGCCGGTCATGTCTATCCATTGTTTGTAGTCCGAGAATTTGACGATGCCGCGCAGGTAGGTTTGGCCGAAGGGATTGTCCGCCCGCTTGATGTCGAAGAGGTCGAGCATGTAGAGCTTGGCGATGTCCGCCGTGAAGTGAGCCTTCCAGAATTCTCCCGTCAGCTGATCGCGTTCCTCGGCGCTGCAGGCGGGCAGGATCGCGCCCCTCTCAGCCCTGTCCTCATTGTCTGCCCAGATTGCGCTGAACTCTTGCTCCAGCCGAGTCACTTCTTTGGCGCTCTGAAGACGCAGCTCGATATAGGGATTGTCTGCATCGGCGATGCCCGCGTCTTGGAGCAACAGTTTCATTACCAGCGTTTCCGCGAGTTGATCCAGCGCGAAACCAAAGGCGAATACTTCGTCGCAGAGCGGCAACTGCGCCCACATCTCGTCGCGCCAGGCAAGCTGCTCGGCGCCGAAACTGAGCAGCTCGGCCAAGCTTTCGATGGCGGCTGCCTCGATGACCAAACGGGTCGCGCTGCCCTGCATCGATTGCGCCAGGGTGATATCGGCGGGAGTACAGACCGGCAGACGCGTGTCTTGCGCCTGCGCCATGGGAACAGCCAATAGCATAGCGACCAGTGTCAAAACGAGATTTCTCATTATAGGCACCTTTCCGCCCACAGTTTTCGCTTCCGATCATATGATAACGCCCGACTGCCGGCGATTGATACGCCTCGCGGCGACTCATAGGGCAAGCGTAGTGTAGCCCGGCGCCGGGCCGGATAATGCGCGCTGGCTAGCTGCCAATCTAGGAACCCGGCCGCGTCTTGCTCATCAGGAAGCCGGCGATATAGCCCGTCCGCCCGTCCTCCAGCCAGAGTTCGTACCAATCGCCGGAGTCGTCCACTACAGTGAGCGCTTCGCCATTCTGCGCCGTCGTGACAATGCTGCAGCTGGTGGCGGCGCAAGAGCGGATATTGGCGTAGGGATTCGCGGTGACGTAGTAGGTTTTGGTGGCGCGCGGCTAACCTTGGCTGAGCGTCTCGCTGAGTTGCTCGAAGCGCTCCATGCCGCTCCTAAACTGCGCCAGGTACGGCACAGTGTCTCCAGCATCCGCGCCGGCGAAGTCCAGCGCCAGCATGGCAATCAAGTCGCCGGCGATCTGGTGCATCACCAGGCCAATTTCCAGCGCTTCCCGGCAACGCGGCAAGTCCAGCCAAAGCGACTCTAACAGCGCCGGACTCAGGTCAAATAGAGTAAACATGTCTTCGCTGGTCCTTATATCTCTGCTGGCGCGGCCAAAGGCGCGAAAATCAGGCGCAAGATAGCCGATGACCAGCAGCGCTTCGCCCGAGCGGCATGCGGCCGCTTGCCGCTCTTCCAGTGCTTGCGGGACAGTTTGCTCGTCGCTCTCGATTATGGCGTTGGCATTGTCGATCCAGGACAGTAAGGCACTGCCAGTAGCTCCAATTCGAGCGGAAAATGGATTTCTGCTCGCTTCAAAGCCCATTACTTTGTACGCGGCCCAGGCGGCGCTGTCAGCCAGAATCTGCCGCGCAAGCCAGTTGAACTCGAAGATCTCGGCGCATAAAGTCAGCGGCGCAAGCGAGCTCTCCAGCAATTCCAGGTGAGCCTGCTCATAGGCCGCCAGATCAGCGTCGGTTTCGACCGTCGTGACCATCTCGACTACGTCCAGTACTTTTCTCGTCAATACGCGGTTTGTGGCGCCGACGAGGATTCTGTCGCAGGCTGGCAGCTCACTCGCCGGACCAAGCGCAAGCACGGTCGCGCCCTTGTACCGCGGCTGTATGATCATGAGGTCCTTGCGCCAGGTCGACAGGCTCTCGCGTGCCTGGCCGGCGGGCTGGACGTAGGCGTTCTCGGATTCTGGCACACCGGCATAGCCGAAGGCAAGCATTGCGGCGGTGTCAGAGGTCGCCTTGCTCAAGAGAAAACCAAGCTCAATCGCCTGGGCGCATTCGGGCAGCAGCGACATTTTTTCTTCGCGCCAGGCTAAGATGAGATCGATAAAGACGATGAGCGTCCTGTTTCCCGCTGTAGCGGCGCCAAGATCAAAGCTCAGAAACTCTTCTGCCAGTTCGTTGAGCAGGTTGTTTTCCGCGCGCGAGCAAAAACGAATGGGGCTGCGTTCCTGCGGCGCGTCGCCCTCGCCGGCTGCGGCCATCAAGTCTTCCAAAGCCCGGCCGATCCTCCCCTCATCGACCAGGTCGCGCGCGAAATAGGGGTTGTCGCTGCGGGGTAGGTCCGCGTGATCCAGCGCTGACCCGCCGGCAAAGTCGCCATACAGCGCGATGACCTGCCGCTGCGTAACGATGGCCGTGCTGCAAAGCGGCAGCAACGAGAAACTCGAGTCGCGACTTTCAATATGCAAGGCGGCATGGTCCAAGAGATCGTCGAGGGCATCAATTGAAGGTTGGTGAAGCGCCAGGTAGTCCAGCATCGAACTTATCAGGACCAGAATCTCGGATTCAGAGCAGGCGGGATAGCCGTTTTCTTGACCGCTCGCGGCCGGTATAAGCAGCAGGATAAGCGCCAGCAGTAGGCTTGCTCGCAGCAAGTTTTTCATCGCAAAGCCTTTCGTGAATGAGATAGACCTAGCAAAAAATAGTACAGCACGGGCATGCGGGCAAACTTCGCCGGGCGCGCGACGAGGCGTCATGCAAGGCAGGCCGCTGCTGCCCCAGGCGAGAGCGCTGTGTCTGCGCCCGGATGATCAACCGTCGATCAACCGTCCGGCGGCGTCTTGCTGAGCAGAAAGCCCGCGATATAACCGGTTTGGTTGTCGGGCAAGTTCAGCCGATACCAGGAGCCGGAATCATCTGACGCGTAAACCATATCGCCGGCGAGAGCGGTGGTGATTACTGGACAGTCGGTGGAAGCGCAGCTGCGAATATTGGCGCCGCGGTTGGCGATGACGAAATATCGCGCGCCAGCACCGTCTGTGCTGCCAAAGTCGCCCGTAAGTTCCTTGAGGCGCGCCGCCAGCCACGACATGTCAGCGGCGACGCCGTGCAAGTAGGGGACTTCAATAGGTGGGATACCGGCCGCTTCCAGCCCGATCATGGCGACCAGGTCAGCGGCGATGCGGCGCATAACCAGCCCCGCCTCCAGCGCTTCGGCGCAGCGTGGCAATTCCAGCCAGAGAAGATCGCGCAGGTCATGCGAGCGGTCGATAAGCTCTGACAGACCCGACGGCGTTTGTAGTGAGAGTGCCGCCAGGCCAAATTCGTCGAATGCCGGCAGCAGATAGTTGCTAAGAAAAAGGATTTCGAGTCTGCTGCAGGCGAGCAGACTTGCCTCCGGCGCCCTTGCCGAGAGTCCGTTGATGCCCTCCAGCCTGCTGGCCAAGCCGTCGATTAAATCGGCGACCCGCGCGCTGTCGTCCTCGAGCCGGGGATTCCGCTCGCTAGCCGGATTGATCAGGTCGAGCGCCGCCCAGATGGCCAAGCCGCCAAGCAGTTGGCGCGCCTCCCAGCCGACCGAGAAGGCTTCGGCGCAAAGCGGCAATTCTGCAAGCTGCTCCGCGCGGAATTGCAGGTAGGCTTCGCTGTATTGCTGCAATTCGCCGATATCGCTGATCTGGCCGGCGGTTGCGAGCAGAGTGTTGTAATGCGACTTGAGATTGTCATAAGCCTGCGCGAGCTCGTCCGGGCTGCAGGCGGGCAAGCCGCTGGACGCGATGGTCGCGCCGCTGGGAACGGATAGCGCTGCCCCGCCCGGCGACAGCCAGTGCTGCAAGCGGACGACGTGCATAGCGGCCGGAGCGGCAAAGGGGTTGTCCGCGCCAGCGACAATCGCGGCGATGGCGTAGCTTGCCGCCGAGTCCGTAGCGGCTGCGTTAAGCATGGGCAGCAGCTCGATCCATTCGGAGCAGGCCGGGCGTCCTTGCAGCGCTTCTTCACGCCAAAGCAGACGCGCGTCGATCGCCAGCAAAACGTAGGCCAAGTCGTCGCTGGCCTCGCCGTTATCGAGCAGCGTCAAAAGCTCGGCGACAAGCTCGTCGAGTTCAGATAATTCGTCGGCGCTGCACTCACGCGGGCTGCGTTCCTCGGCCACTGGCGCGTCGCTGCGGTCCCGGGCGAGCATGGCTGACAGCGATGTTTCGATGCGTTCCTGCGCGCCGGCCAAACGCAGGCGATAGGGATTGTCGCCTTGGGGAACATTGGCCAGATCAAGCGCCTGCTGCCCGATAAAGTCGCCGGTGACTGCGCGGGACATAAGCTGATACTCGAGCGCGTCGACGCAGTTTAGTAGTGAAGAGGGTCTATCTTGCCGTCCGGCGATTGCGCTTTCGCTGAAGCCGAGCAAGTCCTCGACAGTGGCGAGGCTAGTGTCGAGTGCCAGCTGCTGATCCGCCGCATGCATGAAGATTGTCAAGAATTCGGCGCGCGTACAAGGCGCCTGCGCCAGAGCGGGAGCCGCAAGGAGCCATAAGAGAAACATACTGATGATTAATTTCCGAGGCATTCCGCTTGCCTTTCGCCGCCGCCCACTATCATACAGCATTGCATCGCCGGGATGCGCCTGCCGCAGGGCAATCGTAGCTAGTAAGTAGTGTAATGAACTTGTGAGCGCTGACAAGTCAGCGTTGCGAAAAGCGTGGTATCACATCGCGGCCGATCGCCTGAATTGCCGCTGAGATTTCAGGACCGAGCGGTGGCCCAAAACTGAGATGCCGCAGGCCCAGGTCAACCAACTGATCGAGGCGGTCATTCAAAGCGGCCGTCGTACCGGCGATGCCGATGCGCATCATCCGCGGCGTCACCATCTTCCGCGCCGCCGCCCTATCTCGATCAACATGCCAGGCGCGGCGGATCTGCTCGAAATCAGCGCGCTCCAGGCCCAACTGGCGCAGGATTAGCGGGCTCATGGCATGGCCATAGTAGGCGATCTTGTCCGCCAGCATGGCTTCGGCCGCCGTCTGATCAGCCGAGACCGAGCACCAGATGCAGGCCGCCAGGTCGATGTCGTCAAGCGAGCGCCCGGCCCGCGCCAGCCCGCGCTTGATATGCGGCAGGACCGTGGCGTAATGCTCCGGTGGGAAGAGCAGCGGTAGCCCGCCATCGGCTATCGCGCCAATCTCTTCCAGCATCAGCGGGCTCATCGCGCCCAGGTAAATCGGCACGCGCCGCCTTGATTCGAAGCGCAGCCAGGCTTCCTCGCTCCAGCTCAGCACGGCCCCGTCCATGGCCGCATTCTGATTCGATGTGAGCTTGTTGATGGCGGCGACCGTCTCCACCACCCGTGTGCGCGGATACTGGAACGCCATGCCCAGCCAGTTGCTGATGAAATCCTCGGCGCCGCTGGAAAGGCCCAGGTTGAAACGCCCGCCGGAAAGCTCGTCCAGCGTGGCGGCCAACATGGCTATCTCGGCCGGGTGCATGGTGAAGGGGTTGAGGATGCACGTGCCGATCTCGATGCGTTCCGTCGCCTGCGCCACTGCGGACAAGATCACCGGCGCGCTGCGCAAGAAGAGATCGTTGCTGACCCAGATCTGATCGAAGCCGGCCGCTTCCGCCGCCTGCGCGTAGGTCACATAGTCCTGCAGCGGCAGGTCGTTGTTGAATCGCAGGCTGAATTTCATCAGTCGTCGGCGGTGATGATGGCTTCGGCTTCCATCTCGACCAGGTAATCCTCGCCGACCAGGGCGTGGATGTAGAGCAGCGTATTGGCCGGGCGGATCTGGCCGAAGTATTTGCCGTGGACGCGCGCCACCGCTTCCCAATCGGCATCCGGCGCCAGGTAGATGCGCGTGCGTACGACATTGTTCAGCGAGGCGCCCGCTTCATTTAAGGCGCGCTCGATCTTGCGAATGATGAAGTCGGTCTGCGCGCCGCTGTCGCCGACGCCGACGATTTTGTCCGCGCCTTCGGTCGCCGTCGTGCCCGAGACGTGCACGACATTTCCCAGCCTGACCGCGCGCGAGTAACCGGCGATCTTTTCGTATTCCGTGCCCGATGAGATGTTCCGTCTGCTCATGAATCCTCCAATAGCGTTCACGTCGAAATCCGTAGGGGCGACATATCATGTCGCCCGAAAGTTTGCGATGTCATCGACGGGCGAGCCAATGGCTAGCCCCTACAGCGTTTCGATAATTTTGGCAAAATCATACGAAGCGCAGTCATTTTCATTACGTTCTTGGAATTACTTCCGTACCGATGTCGGCAAATCACACAAAATCTCGCGCCAGAGCCGCGACTTCCTGCGCGCAGCCCCAGGACAAGGTAAAACCCACGCTGCCATGCCCGTAATTGTGGATGACAGCCGGTCCTGAAGGTGACGGGCGCTGATCCAGCTCCAGCCGCACTTGTTTACGCCCGGGGCGCAAGCCTGTGAACTCCCGCCGCACTTTCGCGCCCGCTATACTGCTTTCGATTGTCGACGTGCGCCGAATGATGTCTGCGGAGATAGCCGGATCCAGCTCCCGCTGCCAATCGCCGTCCAGCTTCACGCCGCCGATTAAGACGCCGTCCGCGCGCGGAAAGATGTGATCCACCCGTTCATTGTCCATGTAGCCCAGGGCGATTTCGGGCGCGTCGATCAGCATGGTCTGCCCGCGCATGGGATAGACGGCCGCGTCGTCCGCGAGTTGGCGCGCGCCGATACCGCTGCAATTGACCAGCAAGTCGGCCTCGGCGGCGGCTTCGTCCAGCGAGTTGATATTCCTCTCCTCTATAACCCCGCCGGCGGCAATAAATTGGTCCTGCAAGACTTGCAGATAAATTGGCGGCGCGATCATTGGCACGTCCATCAAATAGCCATCGACCAGGCCCATGGGCAAGTCTGACGCCGGCAGGCGATCAAAGGCGGGCAGCAGGTCGCTATACCAGGGGTCGGGCATGGCTTCAGCGTAGACTTCGCGCATGCGCTGCAAGATGACGCCGCTGCCGGGCTGCTCCGTCAGCGGCAGGAAATAGCGCAGCGAGGCAGCCGCCCAGTCGCGGCTTCTGCCTTCCAGCGCCGAGCCGGACCAGACTGCGCCGGCCGCCACCGAGGTGGTGTTCAGCGGCATTTCCCGCGTCAGGATGCGGACGCTGAAACCGGCTTCTTGCAAGCAGCGCGCGCTGCTCAAACCGATGACGCCGCTGCCGATGACGGTGATTTCGCTCACGATTCCAGATCCACTTCTACTAGACCGCGCAGGGAGTTATTCCGCCACGCTCGCCGAGATTCTATCACAGATTCGCCGCGCGATGGACAGCGCAGGGCTATCCAGCGACAGAATTGTGAGTCGAAAAACTCGCATTGACGCGCGTGTTGCGCTATCTTTTGCAATTGACTTTGCTGCAGCGCTTGGCGGACCAGTCACATAATGTTAAGAGCGACTGAAAGGAGCCGGTATCGAAGACAAGTGAGGTTTGCGAATCCCGCGTTCCCGATGGTGATTCGCGCATGTATCTGATTAGTGCAATGGAGAAGGAAAAATGACTAGAAAAGTAAATCTTAGCCGGCGCGATTTTCTGCGTATGGCCGGCATGAGTTCGCTGGCGGCGGGAGTTTACACGATTCCCGGCGTCGGCTCGGTGCTAGCCCAGGATGACCAAGAAGTCACCATCTTCTTTTGGGATGGTCCGCCTTTGATCGGCATCCGCGAGAAGGCGCTGGCGCCCTTTGATGACGCCTATCCGGGCTGCAAGCTCAATTTTACGTCCGTGCCGGGCGGCCCCAATTCGGGCTACAACGACAAGCTCTTCACCAGTCTCGCCGCCGGCATCCCGCCCGATGTCTTCATCATCGAAATCGGCCTGCTGCCGCAATTCCTGAAAGATGATCTGCTGCTTGATCTCAAGCCCTACGCCGATGCCGACGACTACGATCTTAGTCAATTCCCCGACCTCGCCATCGAAGCCTACACGCACGAAGGCGGCATCTATGGCATGCCCGATAATGTGGCGTCCATTGCCATCTATTATAACCAGGACATGTTTGAAGAAGCCGGCGCCATGGTCCCGACCGCGCAATGGGATGACGAAAGCTGGACCGTCGACGACTTCTTTAACTCATGTGAACTGCTGACCAAGACCGATGCCAACGGCAACACGACGCAATGGGCTTGTGATGTAACCGGCTGGGACAAAGTCTGGCAGACCTGGGTGCGGATTTTCGGCGGGCAGCTAGTCGATGATCCCTTCTTCCCCACGGAATGTACGCTGAACGAGCCGGGCGCTGTAGAGGGCCTACAGTTCTACTCTGATTTGCGCTGGGAATACGGCTTCGCGCCGCGCCCGGAAGCCATGGCGGAAATGGGCACCGGCGCCTTGATGCAGACGGGCCGCCTCGGTATGTTCTACAGTGGCAGTTGGAGCTTCCCCAATTACCGCGAGACGGACTTCACCATCGCGCTGGGCCATTATCCGTCCGGCCCCGGCGGGCGCGCTAATTACGTCTACTACTACCCGCTGGTGGTGCCGAAGACGACAGAGGCGCCGGAATGCGCCTGGAATCTGTTGAAATTCTTCAACGGTCCGGCCATGGAGACGATCATTCGCGAAGGCGGCTTGCAAGGCACATCCTTCGCCGAGCAGGAGAAGTGGTTCATCACCGATCCGCTGCCGCCGGCCAACAAGCACGTCATGCTTGATGCCGCCAAGAACTTTGTCGCGCCCGATCCCTTGCTGACGAATTTCGGCGAGATCACGCAGATCATGCAAGCGCAGATTGACCTGCTGCTGATCGGCGAGGAGCGCGATGCCAAGGTCGTATGCGACGAAATCGTGCGCCAAGTCAATCCGCTGATCAAGGAAGGCCAGTGGCGGACGGGTTAGATCCACCTACTGCGCCAATTTTAGTCAAGATCTAGGGGCGACCCACTGGGTCGCCCGCCATTACTTGCACGTCAGGTACTATGAGCCTCGCGCAATTCGTCAAAAACCAGAGCGGACTCGCCACAGTCAGCATCAGCTACAAGCGCGGCGAGACGCTGTTGGCCTGGGCTATGGTTTCGCCATGGGTCGGCGGCTTCCTGCTGCTGACGGCCTTTCCTATGGTCGCCTCGTTGGTGCTGTCTTTCTTCAAATGGAATATCCTGTCGCCGCCGGAATGGGTCGGGCTGGCCAATTACCACAAGCTGTTTTTCACCGATCCCCTGCCGATGCACTCGCTGAAGATCACGGTGATCTTCTCGCTGGCGTCGATCCCGCTGAATATCGTCTTCGGCCTGGTGATCGCTATGCTGCTGAACACCAATATTCGCGGCTTGTCGGTATTCCGCACCATCTATTATCTGCCGGCAATCTTGTCGGGCGTGGCGGTGGCGATCCTGTGGCAGTGGATTTTCTCCAGTGACTTCGGCCTGCTGAATACCGCGCTGCGCATCTTTGGCATTGAAGGGCCGGCTTGGCTGGGCAGCAAGATATGGGTGCTGCCGGCCTTTGTGATCATGCGGCTCTGGAGCGTCGGCGGCGGCATGATCATTTATCTGGCGGGCTTGCAGGCCATCCCCACCGATCTGTATGAGGCGGCTGAAATCGACGGCGCCAATTGGTGGCAGCGCATCTTCAGCATCACGCTGCCGATGCTGAGCCCGACCATCTTCTTTCAGTTGATCACCGGCGTTATCTTCACGATGCAGATTTTCACCGAGACCTTCATCATGACCGACGGCGGACCGGCCAACGCCTCGCTGTTTTATTTGCTCTATCTCTACCGCCAGGCATTTCAGAACTTCAAAATGGGTTATGCCTCGGCCTTGGCCTGGGTCTTCTTCATCGCCATTCTGCTGCTGACGGTTATTCTGTTCGCCACCGCCAGGTTCTGGGTTTATTACGAGGGGGAATCGGAGGAAGACAACTGATGAGCACGACCGGCTTCGGCATCAGCGCGCGTCAAATCATCAGCAAGGTTTTTGTTTACCTGCTGCTGGGCATAGGCTCAATCGTGGTATTGCTTCCGCTCCAGTGGATGATCTCCACCTCGTTGAAGCCGCTTTCGCATGTCTTTCGTTTTCCTCCGGAGTTCTGGCCGCAGAAGGTCGTCTGGGAGAATTATCCCAACGCGCTGAATCAACTTCCCTTTGATCTCTATTTCGCCAATACTGTCTTTATCGTGGTGCTCTGCTTGCTTGGCGAGATAATCGTTTCGTCCGTCGTCGCCTACGCTTTCTCACGCTTGCGCTGGCGCGGGCGCAATGTGCTCTTCATCGTGGTCTTGGCCACCATGATGTTGCCGCGGCAAGTCACGCTGATTCCGGAATTTATCGTGTTCCGCCATCTGGGCATGATCGACACCTTTTGGCCGCTGATTTTGCCCTCATGGTTCGGCAACCCCTTCTACATCTTCCTGCTGCGGCAATATTTTCTGACGCACTCGCGCGAACTCGATCAGGCGGCGGTGATCGACGGCTGTTCGCGCTTCGGCGTCTTCTGGCGCATCACGCTGCCCATGTCCAAGCCGGTGCTGGGCGCCGTGGCGATTTTCTCATTCCAATTCCACTGGAACGATTTCTTCCGTCCGCTGATCTTCCTGCTGGATCAAGACAAATATACGCTGGCCTTGGGCTTGCGCTTCTTTCAAGGCACTTACGGCACCGAATGGAATTCTCTGATGGCGGTATCGCTGGTGGTGATGCTGCCGCTGATAATCGTATTCTTCTTCGCGCAGAAGCACTTTATTCAGGGTGTAGTCTTCACCGGCTACAAGTAATCAGTCGAGGCGCAATCGAAGTGGAAAGGTGGGTCGCTGTGCATTTCACACAGGGGGAGGGAGATCGTCCGCGCTCAAGACGAAAGGAGAAGGCGGTTCATGAAATTCAGGCGCGTTAATCCTGCTTGCCGCGCTTCTTGTCGCCGTCAGCCCGCTTGGAATCTTTTTTGGGTCCTTTGCCGGGTATCGTGGTGCGTATGTGGCGGATACCCTTGGAGCTCACCTCGTACTCTGTGATGGGGGTATTGCTGGACACCCAATTATTTTGCTCCATAGCGTTTACTCGTTTCACTTTTACTTAGTTAATCTATTGTACCATATCGCTTATGTATAGGCTATTCCGCGATAAAATGTTCCACTCGCCGAATTCCAGGACTTCAATATGAAACTCATAGAGTCCGTCGCCGACAAACTCCAAATCGCGGACATGGAATCCCGTAAGGCTGCTGTCGGACAGCAGAAGATCGATTGCGAATTTCCACTCCGCCAAGATCATATTATCGCCGGGAGCCAGTACACGAATTACAGCCGGATATATTTTGTTGTCGAGGTCTGATTCTTTGAACCAATGTGAAACGAGTAGAACAGGCGGGTTTAATGCCACTTGGACAGGAGGCGGCTCTGCTACCGCTATTTCAAGTACAGAATCTGCAAACACCCGCTCCAGGGAAATCGAACCATCGTCGTGCACTTCAAAGTTTCTGCAAAGTACTGACCAACCAAGCCGCATTCTTCACCCCTTGATGTATTCAGGCATTGGATAAACGCTCCCAATTATACTCTGCCGACAAGCCATAATTGAAGAGAAGCATCGACCTTTTAAACGTTAGTGGACTGAAAAGGACGTACGGAAATCATGAAGACCAAGTCGAAATATCAGAAACTGCAACCGCTCGAACATGACGCTGTTAGTTGGAATGAAGGCTTTTGGGGCAATCTGTTTGAGCTCTGCCGCGAGACCGTCTTGCCCAGCATGCGCAAGGCCTTGAACGAGCCCGACAATGGCGCTGTCTTCAGCAACTTTTACATCGCCGCCGGCCTGCAAGAGGGCGAGCGCAAAGGCACCATGTGGAGCGATGGCGATTGTTACAAATATATGGAAGCCTGGTCGCATGTTTATGGCTTGACCAAAGACCAGGCTATCCTCGACGAATTGGACGCCTTGATCGATGTGATCGCGCAGGCGCAGCTCGATAACGGCTACATCAGCACGGCGATGCAGTTGAGCGATGACAAGGAATACTGGACTGATCTGCGCGACCACGAGCTTTACAACATGGGTCATCTGCTAACGGCGGCATCGGTCCATTACCGCATTACCGGCAAAGACAATTTCCTCGCGATTGCCATCAAGCAAGCCGACTGCCTCTACGATCTCTTCATGCCGCGTCCGCCTGAATTGGCGCATTTCGGCTTCAACCCGTCCAACACAATGGGCGCTGTTGATCTCTACCGCGCGACTGGCGATGAGCGCTATTTGGAATTGGCGCAGTGCTTCGTGGAGATGCGCGGATCGCAGCCCGGCGGCGGCGATCAGAACCAGGCCCTGGTGCCCCTGCGCGAGGAGACGCGGGCGGTCGGCCATGCCGTCACGGCCGGCTATCTTTACTGCGGCGCGACCGATGTTGTAGCGGAGACGGGCGATGAAGAACTGCTGGCCGGTTTGCTGCGCATCTGGGACAACGCCATCTACAGCAAGATGTACATCACCGGCGGCACCTCGGCCCAGCATCACGGCGCATCGCAGCGACCTGAATTCGGCGGCAGCGCTGGCAGCGTTCATGAAGCCTTCGGCTACGAGTATTCGCTGCCTAACGCCACCGCCTACAACGAAACCTGCGCCAATATCGCCAACGCCATGTGGAATTGGCGCCTGCTCCATCTATCGGGCGATGCCAAGTACAGCGACATCGTCGAGTTGGTGCTCTACAATTCCATGCTCTCGTCGATGAGCCTGGACGGCATCACTTTCTGCTATACCAATCCGCTGCGCTGGTACGGCGCCGACCATCCGCTGCTCAGCCAGGATGCCTACGAACGCTGGTTTATATCGCGCTGCTATTGCTGCCCCACCAATACCGCCCGCACCATCGCCCTGCTGCACAACTGGTTCTACAGCGCGTCCGACGAGGGGCTCTGGGTGCACCTCTACGGCAGCAACAGCGTCAACACGACGCTGGCGGGCGGATCCGCTTTTGCGCTGACGCAGCAGACCGACTACCCTTGGGACGAGCGTATCCGCATTTCAATCGACGAGGCGCCGGCTGATGCGGTGAGCCTGATGCTGCGGATTCCGGGCTGGTGCGACGCCGCCGACTTGCGCGTCAATGGCGAAGCGAGCGGCATCCCGCTAAGGCCCGGGACCTATGCCGAGTTGCGGCGCGCCTGGAAAGCCGGCGATGTCATCGAGCTTTCGCTGCCCATGCAGCCGCGCATGCTCAAAGCGCATCCCAAAGCGGAAGAGATCCGCAATCACGTGGCTGTCACGCGCGGGCCAATCGTCTACTGTCTGGAAGGCATGGACTTGCCCGACGGCGTCTCCGTTATGGAAGTCTACGCGCCGGACGACATGCGCCTGGAAGCCAAAATGGAGGGCGAGCTCTTGGGCGGCGTCCTCACGATTGAGGGCCAAGCGCGCCGCCTCTACGAAGCGAATGGCGCATCAGCGCTGTACCTGGAGGCGGGCAAGGAAATCGAAGAAGCGCTGGATATCCGCCTGATACCCTATTACGCCTGGAACAATCGCGGCATCGACGAAATGACCGTCTGGCTGCCGCGCCGATTCTAGTCATTTGCGATATGTAGGGGCGAGCCATTGGGTCGGCCACTTGCTCGCTCGCGCGTCTGCAAGGCCTTTCCGGTACTGTCTTCAACATGTGCCGCCAATTCTCTACTCCCCCTCAATCCCCCTATAGCAATGGGGGAAAGCTCGTTTCGCTATTGGCGGACTTGGATTCACTGGCGACAAATGGAGTCTCCAGCGTGGCTCGCGCTGTCTAAGCTCCCCCTCCCTGATGCTTCAGGGAGGGGCAGGGGGCGGGGGGAAAAGTAGTTCGATCCATTGGGTCGCCCATTCGCTCGCGACTCCGCAAGTTGGATAATCCAGACTAAGTCGGGCTTTTACGCTTGCCGCAAAATCAGTATGGTAAGTAAGTTGTCTCTTATCCGACAAAGGAGAATGCCGCTTCATCTATCTCACTTATGGCAAAAATCGCATTAGATAGTCCGCTGTCCAAAAAAGCCGCGCCCTCCAGTTCCCTTCTGCGCAGTTTTACATTCCTCAAGAAATATCGAAATATCGCTGTTAGCGTGTACCTGCTCGCTATGCTGACCAATGGCTTCGCGGTCATCATTCCGCAGACCATTCGCTGGATCATCGACGCCGGCATTATACAGCAGAATATGGACATTCTGTTGTCTTCGCTGCTGGGACTGCTGCTGCTGACCGTGGTCAAGGGCGTGGTGGATTTTGGGCTGGGCCGCGGGACGGAAGTGGCCTCTCAAGGCGTGGCCTATGACATCCGCAATGCCATCTTCGACAAGCTGAGCTCGCTCTCGTTCGCCTATCACGACCGGGCGCAGACGGGCCAGTTGCTGGCGCGCTCCATATCCGATGTGGAGCGGATTCGCTTCCTGACCGGGCGCGCCTTTGTGCGCCTGTTCCAGCATTCGACGCTGATGCTGCTGACCTTTATCGCGCTGCTGCTGATGAACGCGCAACTAGCGCTGCTGTCGATGCTGCTGATTCCCGTGCTGGCTTATGTAGCCTACCGGCTGGGCAGCATCTATCGGCCGCTGTCGCTGGATTTGCAGCATCAACTAGCGGAGATGACGACGGTGCTGGAGCAGAACCTGCGCGGTTCCAAGATCGTCAAAGCATTCGCGCAGGAAGACGCCGAGGTCGAGCGCTTCGACGCGGAAAACAGCAAGTGGTTCCGGCTGGCGCAGCAGCAAGTCAAAGTGACGACGCAGCATATCCCACTGCTCGATTTTCTGGCCAGCCTCAGCACAGTCGCGATTATCTGGCTCGGCGGCCGGCTTGTGATAGAAAACAGCTTGACGCTCGGCGAATTGGTGGCCTTCACCACCTACATCGGGCAGTTGATATCGCCGGTGCGGCGCCTGGGCGTGATCGTCCCGGCTGTGGCGATGGCATCGGCCGCCGGCGAGCGCATCTACACCATCCTGGATGCGCAGTCCGAAGTCGTGGACGCGCCGCATGCCGTCGAGCTGCCGCAGATCGACGGGCGCGTCCGCTTTGAAGGCGTGTCCTTCTCCTATTTCGATGGGCGCAATGTGCTCGACCGGTTGGATTTCCACGCCGAGGTCGGCGAGGTGGTCGCCTTGTTGGGCGCGACCGGCTCCGGAAAGTCGACCATCATCAACTTGATTCCGCGCTTCTACGATGTGACAAACGGGCGCATCTGCGTCGACGGCTACGATGTGCGCGATGTGACCATGAACTCGCTGCGCGATCAGATCGGGATCGTCCTTCAAGAGACGGTGCTCTTCGCGGCAAGCATCAAGGAGAATATCGCCTTTGGACTGGACGATGTCACCGATGATGATGTGGTCGAAGCGGCCAAGGCGGCGCAGGCGCACGACTTCATCATGGCAATGGAAAAGGGCTACGACACCGAAGTCGGGGAGCGCGGCGTCACGCTGTCCGGCGGGCAGAAGCAGCGCATCGCCATCGCCCGCGCCCTGCTGAAAGATCCGCGCATCTTGCTTCTGGATGACGCTACTTCCAGCGTCGACACCGAAACCGAGCGGCTGATCCAACTGGCGCTGGAACGGCTGATGGTCGGGCGGACGTCCTTCATCATTGCGCAGCGGCTGAGTACCGTGCGGATGGCGGACAAGGTGCTGGTGCTGCAGGGCGGGCGCATCGCCGCGGCCGGCACGCATGAGGAATTGCTGCAATCATCCGGCCTCTACGCTGAAATCTACTATCGCAACCTGCGAGAGTGATCGGCTATTGTCGGCAATGCCCATGTGTCATGGTGCGACGAACAGAATTCTATAGAATGATGAGGAGTTGATCGGCTATGTCAGAGGCAGCATTCAAGATCAGTTATGACGCGAAGCATTATGTCTTTGAGCGACCTCCGGTTAAATCGAGTCTCAAACCTAGCGACGCGACGCCACTAAGGCGACGTGCGCCGAAGTCACCGCCAAAGAACAAACCGGTGCGAAAACAGGCGGACGACTAGACCGTTTCTTGTAGCGCGAGCATTCGCCCTTTCTGCAAGTATCACGACACCCGAACGGAGACTACTATCGGCTTCTCAATTGGCACTGCGGGCCTGCGATCGGGCGGGCCGCGCAGCACTTTGGAAGGGTACGCCGAGAAGGTTGACGGGCGTTCCTTCAATCTACGCGTGCTCTGGTATCTGCTGATCTTTGTCCGCCCCTACGCCCTGCGCATGATCGGCGCCTTCTGCGCCATGCTGGCCGTCACCGGCTTGACGCTGTATACGCCCTTTTTGGTCAAACAGGCGATTGACGGCCCGATCGCGGGCGGCGACATCCCGGGTTTGAACCAGATCGCCTTGCTGATGCTGCTGGCTTTTGTCGGCCTCTACCTGGGCTCAATGGCGCAGCGCTACCTGCTCAGCTGGGTGGGGCAGAAAGTCCTGGCCGATCTGCGCTCGGAGCTGTTCCGTCATTTGCAGGAACTGCCGCTAGCCTATCACGACAGTCACATCATCGGCGTGACGATTTCGCGGGTGATCAGCGATGTCGGCGTCATCAACCAGTTGCTGTCGCAGGGCTTGATTACGCTGACAGGCGACAGCCTCTTGCTGGCGGGAATCATCATCGTCATGCTCTCGCTTAACGCGCAACTTGCGCTGGTGACATTCTCGATCATCCCGGTCATTGTCATCGCGACCATGATATTCGCCCGGCGCGCCAAGGTGGCATTTCGTAATACCCGCGCCCGCAACGCCCATATGATCGGCGACCTGGCCGAGAACCTCAGCGGCATCCGCGTGATCCAGGCCTTCGCCAACGAAGACAGTACCTCCGAGCGCTTTGACGAGGTGAATCAAGCCAATCGCGATGCCCATATCGACGCCATGTCCCTGTCTTTTGTCTTTCTGCCGACGGTTGAGTTTCTGAGTATGGCGGCAACCGGCATCGTACTGCTCTTCGGCGGCATCAGCGTGTCGCAAGGCAATCTGACGCTGGGCACGGTGATCGCCTTTCTGGCCTACGTCAATCGCTTTTTCCTGCCCGTGCAAGAGCTCAGCCAGCTATACGCTACGATGCAGACAGCGATGGCGGGCGGCGAGCGCGTGATCAACCTGCTCAATACCGAGCCGGCCATCAAAGACCGCGATGACGCCGAGGAGATGCCGCCGATCGAAGGGCAGATCGAATTCCGCGATGTTCAATTCGGATATCGCGATGGGCTGCCCGTCTTGCGCGACATCAACCTGGAGATTCCGGCGGGCACGATGGTGGCGCTGGTGGGCCCCACAGGCGCGGGCAAAACATCGATCGCCAATCTCATCGCGCGCTTCTATGACGTCAGCGAGGGCGAACTGCTGATCGACGGCATCGACATTCGTGATGTGAAGCAGCGCTCAATGCGGCGGCAGATGGGTCTGGTATCGCAGGATCCTTTCATCTTCGCCGGCACCATCGCCGACAATATCCGCTTCGGCAAACCGGAAGCCAGCCTGGAAGAAGTAGTCGCCGCCGGTGAATTGGCCAATGTCGCCGAGTTCGCGCGCGATTTGCCGCTGGGCTATGAGACGGAAATCTACGAAGACGGCGCCAACCTGTCGGTCGGGCAGCGACAGCTCATCTCGATCGCCCGCGCCATCCTGGCTGACCCCCGCATCTTGATTATGGACGAGGCGACATCGAGCGTTGATATGGTCACCGAAGCGCTGATCCAGGATGCGCTGAAGAAGTTGCTCACGGAGCGCAGCGCCATCGTGATCGCCCACCGGCTCAGCACCATCGTCAATGCCGATATGATCTGCGTTGTCGACGATGGGCGCATCAACGAGATGGGTACGCACGCCGAATTGCTTCGGCAGCGCGGGCGCTACTTCGAGCTATACGAGCGTCAATTCGTCGAGATGGCGGATTAGCGCCACCTCCAAGGCTGTCTTGCCAGCCGCCTCGCGCTCCTGGTTTCTACCTTGATCAAAATCTTATTTTTGGGCGCGTAGGGGCGACTCGGCGAGTCGCCCGCTCCCACATTTCTAAATTCAATGGACGAACCACCGGCTCGCCCCTACACAAATCTTTTGTCGGGTTAGCATTATGCTTGAGCCAAGTCGTGTCTTGCGAGAGACTGTAGTCAGCGCAGCCCTACTGCGAAGCGACGTTGGTACGGCATGAGCCAGCCCTCTGTTTCATCCAGCGCGTTTAATGGTAGAATAGGTTTGCTCGGAGGATGCGATTATGATGCTCGAAATCCCGGAAGATGTCGCTGAGCGGCTCAAAGCGCTGGCAAAGCAAAGCGACCGTGAAGTGGCTGATATTCTGCGCGATATGCTTACGCGCTATGAGTCCGAAATTGCTGCCAAGGGCAGGCAATATGCCACAGCCGCCGATTTGGCGCGCGTTGCCAAAAAAGCCGCTCTGGAGTTAGACGCGCTCCGCCTGGAGAATAGCGCAAACTCGCAGCCGGCGAATACTGCCGCGAACAGCCGCGAGATTCTCAAAGAGATCTAGGCGGAGGATACGATCATGATGCTGGAAATCCCGAAAGACGTCGCGGAGCGGCTCAAAGCGCTGGCGAAGCAAAGCGACCGTGAAGTGGCTGATATTCTGCGCGATATGCTTACCCTGCATGAATCTGAAGTTGTCGCCAAAGGCGGGAAATGGGCGACGGCCGCCGACCTGGCGCGCGTTGCCGAAGAATTCGCGAAAGCCGTCAAGCGCCTCGATATCGAGGACAACCAGAAACCGATGAATACCGCCGCGAACAGCCGACAGATTCTTCAAGATATATATGCCGAGAAATTCAGGAAGCGTACTGACGCTTGACTTTCATCGCCGACAGTAGCTTCCTCTATGCGCTCTTCAGGCCTCGCGACGCTTGGCATCGTGACGCAAAGAGGTTTGCGTCAAGCAATTCTGAAACCATTCTGGTTCCAAATGTCGTCTTGCCCGAAGTCTGCTACCTAATCACGCGTGACCTTGGACATCGCGGCATTGAAGAATTCATCGAGTACTTCGCGCAATTGAATGCTCTGTTTGCGCCTTTGATTTTGGACGACTTGGACAGAGTACACGAAATCGTCTCCACCTATGCCGATGCCGAACTGGACATCGTCGACTGCTGTATCATGGCCATCGCTGAGCGCTTGAAGCTGACGCGCATAGCCACCTTCGACCGGCGCGACTTTACTATGGTTCGGCCGCGCCACTGCGACTTTCTCGAACTCCTGCCCTAGTCCAACTCCACGCGCGGGTTTAGCAGCGCGTAAGCCAGATCGGCGAAGAGGTTGGCGAAGAGGATGATGGTCACCGTGACCATGACGATAGCCTGCACCAGCAGCAAATCGCGCCTTTCGATGGCGGCGATCAGCAGGCTGCCCAGCCCGGGGAAGCCGAAGACCACTTCAATCACGACTAGCCCGCTGATCAGCCAGGTGATGCTGAGGGCGATGACGGTGACGGTGGGCAGCAGGGCGTTGCGCAGCACGTGACGCCAGATGACCGTGCGCCAGGCGATGCCCTTGAGCGCGGCGGTGCGCACATAGTCGCGCTTCAGCTCTTCGATGACGCCGGCGCGGGTCAAGCGGGAGATGTAAGCTAGCATCACCAGCGTCGCGGCGAAGGCCGGCAGCCAAAGCGCGGGCAGCATCTCGCCGAATGACGCGTTGGCGGGCACAGCGGAACTGGCCGGGAACCACCAGCCCAGCGCCTCCGCCAGCGCGCCACGGCCCCAGCGCAGCGCCACGATATTGATCAAGAACAGACCCGTGACAAATTCGGGCAGGCTGACCACCGAAAGCGTCAGCAGCGAGATGAGGATATCAGGTAGTTTATTCTCGCTGAGCCCGGCGATGACCCCCAGAACAAGCGATATCGGCACGGAAAGCAACAGCGCCACCGCGGCCAGCCGGGCGGAATTCACTGTGCGTTCTGTGATGAGCTGGCGGTTAAGCGCGCCGCGGAAGGCAATCGTCTCGCCCCATTCGCCGCGCATGAAGTTCCCCAGCCAGGTCACGTACTGCGCCGGCATAGGGGCGTTCAAGCCCAGCTGATCGCGGATTTCTTCCACTTGCGCCTCGGTGGCTTCGCGCCCGCCAGCGATGACCCGCGCCGGATCGCCCGGCAGGACACGCAGCAGCAAGAAGATTATCAGCGAACTCAACAAGTAAGTGAAGAAAAAGAAGACAAAGCGGCGGCGCAGGAAATACAGCATCTCGGCTAGTCGCTCCCTTCCGCTGGCGCCAGATCGGATTGCAGCGTCGCCAGCTCCTCCAGCGGGATATGGCAGCGGATGCTATGGCCCTCGTCGACTTGGCGCCAGGGCGGCTCTTCGCGCTCGCAGATGTCGCCGATCTTGCGCGGGCAGCGGGTATGAAAGCGGCAGCCGCTGGGCAGGTTCTGCGCGCTGGGCAGGTTGTCGTTGAGCAGGATGCGCTCGGTTCTATGCTGCGGATCAGCTACTGGAATCGCCGAGACCAGCGCTTCGGTATAGGGGTGATAAGGCGGCTGGAAAAGCTCGCGCGCTTCGCCGACTTCGCACAACTGGCCCAGGTACATCACCGCGAGCGTATCCGCCAGGTAACCGACTACCGACAAGTCATGCGAGATAAAGAGGTAGGCGCTGCCCTGCTCTTCCTGCAATTGCGCCAGCAAGTTTAATACGGCCGACTGCACCGAAACATCTAGGGCCGAGACCGGCTCGTCGCAAATGATCAGCTCCGGGTTGGAGGCGAAGGCGCGGGCGATGGCGACGCGCTGCTTTTCACCGCCGCTCAGTTCATCGGGATAGCGGTCGGCGTAACCGGCGCGCAGGTTCACGCGCTCCAGCAGGTCCAGCGCTTCGGCATCGGCGTCTTCCGGCGACAGGCCGCGCAGCTTGACCAAGGGGCGGCGTATCGCCTGGCGCACTGAGAGATAAGGATTCAATGAGTTCTGCGGATTCTGGAAGACCATCTGCAGATAGGAGAGTACATCGGGACTGCGCTCGCGGACGCTGTTGCGCACGTCCATGCCCAGCAGCTCCAGCTTGCCGCCGCTGCGCTGCTCCAGCCCGATGATGACGCGCGCCAGGGTGGTCTTGCCGCTGCCGCTTTCGCCGACCAGCCCCAGCGTTTGCCCGGCGCGCAGCTGCAAGTCAACGCCGTCGACTGCCCGAATCGGCGTGGGCCTGACGCGCCGCAGCGCCTCGCCTACTGTCGGCGCCACCGGAAAATGTTTCTTCAGTTCGCTGACGCGCATGAGGGCGCTAGGTTTACTCCGCTCTAAATCTCCATCCATTGCAATGCAGGGAGACTTCGCGACGCTCTGCGACGCAATCGTACTTGAGCCAGCCGGTTTCTTCCTTTCAAGGTCTCCCCCTCCCTGAAGCTTCGGGGAGGGGGTCGGGGGGAGGGGTAGGCCTTGGGGATTGGTCACATCCTGCCAGCGGTGGCAGCGCACCAAGCGCTCAGAAGGCAGGCGCTCCAGCGGCGGTTTATCTGTGTTGCAGCGGTCTATGACCAGCGGGCAGCGGTCGGCGAAGACACAGCCGCTGGCTTGCTGCGTCAGCGCCGGCGGATTGCCGCTTATGGATTGCAAAGGCGCTTGGTGTTTGCTCTGGCCCGGCTTGGGCACACTGCTGATCAGCCCACGCGTGTAGGGATGATGCGGCTGCCGAAAGAGGTCGTGGACATTCGCCTCTTCCATGATCTCGCCGGCGTAGAGTACCAGCACGCGCTCGCATAATTGCGCCACCACGCCCAGGTTGTGCGTGATATAAATGACGCCCGTATGGCGGTCGGCGATCAGGTCGCGCAAGAGGTCCAGAATGACGGCTTCGGTGGTGACGTCCAGGCCGGTGGTCGGCTCGTCCATGATCAGCAGATCGGGATTGCTGATCAGCGCCATCGCGATGGTGACGCGCTGCTGCATGCCGCCGCTGAGTTCATGCGGGTAACGCTCGGCGACCCGCTCCGGATCGACCAGGTTGACATGATGGAACATGTCGATCATGGCGTCGTAGGCGGCGTTGCCCTCGATGCCTTCGGCGGCTTTGAGGACCTCGGTGACTTGGCGTCCGATCTTGATCGACGGGTTGAGGGCGGCGCCGGCGTTCTGCGGCACGAACTTGATGCGCTTGGCCCACAGGCGGCGCATGTCGGCATTCGACTTGGCCAGCAGGTCTTCCCCGGCGAAACTAAGCGCGCCGCCGCTTTCGACCCGCCCGTTGCTGCTGAGATAACGCATCAACGCCAGCGCCACGGTCGACTTGCCCGAGCCCGATTCGCCCACCAAGCCGTAAATCTGCCCCGGCTGCAATTGCATGCAGAACTCGCGCACCGCCGGAATCCAGTCGCGGTTGATGCGGTAACTGATCGTCAGCTTGTCGACATGCAGCAAAGTAGCGGCGGTCATTGGCTATGCGCCCTTCTGCACGGCGCGCCGGATGCCGTCCGACATGAGATTGACGGCGATGACCAGCACGGCGATCGCCAGCGCCGGGAACTCCAGCGCCCAGGGCGTCAACTGATAAAAGCCGCCGCGATTTTCATTAACCATCAAGCCCCAGTCCGGCGATGGCGGGCGCGCGCCAAAGCCCAGGAAACCCAGCGAGGCGACCAGAAAGATAGCGTAGGAAAAGCGCAGCGACGCTTCGACCACCAGCGAGGGTATCACCGAGGGCATGATTTCACGGAAGATGATGTACAGCTTGCTTTCGCCGCGGATCTCAGCCGCTTCTACAAATTCACGCGTTTTGATATCGAGCGTGGCGCTGCGGGCGACGCGGGCCACGATGGGAATGTAGAGCAGGGAGATAACCAGCAGCACGACATTGTCCGCCAGTCCTGCTTGCCAACTGCCGGCTGCGAAGTCGAGATTGCGGATAATGCCGACCAGCACCAGCGCCAGCAGCAGCGCCGGAATCGCCAGCAGGGCGTCGATGACCCGCCCCAGTATTTCATCGACCCAGCCGCCGGCGTAGCCCATGCTTAGACCCAAGGCCGAGCCCAGCACGACGCTGACTAGCGTGCCCAGGCCGGCGATGCGGAAGATGCTGCTCGTGCCCAGTATGACGCGGCTGTAGACGTCACGCCCCAGCCGGTCGGTGCCGAAAGGGTGCTGGCCCAGCTGCAGCGCGCCGATATCCAGGGTCGGCGGCTGACGGACATCGTGGCTTTGATCATTGGGATTGGCATGCGGCGCCAACTGCCGGCCGAAAAGCGCCAGCAGCAAGAAGAAGGCGACCAGCACAGTGCCCAGAGCCGATTGCGGCTGGCGCAGCAGGGCCCGAATCAAGCCGGAGAGGCTGCGATAGACTTGGTTAATCGTTATGCGCTTTCTATCTCTCCAGGCGCCCCATCATTCGCTTCATCGCCGCCGGTCAATGGGCCAAAAAAGGGCCAGCCACCGGCTGACCCTTGCGCGCCAATTCCGGCGACTTGTATGCCGATCGCCCGCGATAGTCCCGCGCGCTGCGGCCTGTTTACCCCGATTACCCGACCACAGCCTGATGCAAATTCGTCCGGCCGGCGAAGGGCTGCAATTCCACGCCGCTGATATTGCCGGCCAGCACCATGAATTGCGCGAAGAAATAGGGCACCACTATCGGACCCTCGTCCAGGAAGAGTTGCTGAATTTCCTTGTACGTGGCGACGCGCTCGTCCTGATCGAGGGAAGTACGGGCGAGTTCAATCAACTCGTCGAGGCGGGCGTTGCTGTAATGCGATTCGTTCCATGGGCCCTCGGAGTGATACGCCAGATCGAGGTAGAGCTGTGGAACCGGCCGCGGGCCCCAGCCGGTCGTGCCGAGGTCCACTTGATCCCAGAGTTCGTTCCAATAGGTGTTCTCGGCCTCCAACTGGATTTCGACGCGGATGCCGGCTTCTTCCCACTGCGAGGCGAGAGCCTGCGTCAAATCCGGGAAGTTGCCGCTATTGGGCGCGTGCAGAATCATATCCAGGCCATCGGGGTAGCCGGCTTCGGCCAGCAAAGCGGCGGCCGCTTCCGGATCGCGGGCGGGTACCTCGGCCTCGGCCAGGAAATATTGCCCAAAGGCCGGGCCAATCGGCGAGTCCTTGCCCACCGCGCCGAAGCCCAGCTGGACGCGTTCCCAGATGGCGTCGCGGTCAGTCGCCAATTTGAAGGCTTTTTGTACGAGGGGGTCATTGCCCGGCGCCCGGTCGGCGCGCAGACGGGTTAGATGGTGCCCGCTGGTCGGGATGTCCGCAGTATGGAAGTTGGCATCGCCGCTGAAACCCAGGAAGCTGGAGTTGTCCAAGCGCATGATGCCGTCGGCGGTTCCGCCTTGCACGGCGGCGATACCCGCCTGTTGATCGTCAAAGAAGATGAACTCGAGGCGGTCGATGCTGGGCGCGCCGCGCCAGTAATTCTCGTTGGCGCTCATGATAGCGCGGTCGCCGGGGATGATCTCTTCCAGCACGAATGGTCCGGAGCCGTTGAATGCAACGCCGATGTCCTCTGCGCCGCTCTTGAGAACGACGAATTTGTTGTCGGTCAAATTGTAGAGAAAGTCGGGGTTCGGCTCGCTCAGCGTGATAGTGATCTGATTGTCGCCGGCTGCTTCAAAGGACCCGGCGGAGATCAGGCTGGCGAGGGTGCTCTCGGCTTCTTGATGCCACTCTATCGTCCAGAGCACGTCATCGACGCTGACCGGGCTGCCATCGTGCCAGGTCGCGTCATCGCGCAGCTGCAGGGTATAGACCAAGCCGTCATCACTGAGTTCCCATGACGAAGCCAGCCTCGGGACCAGATTGGACGCGGCGTCGGTCTCGATCAGGTAGTCGTAGACGGCGTTAAAGATAGCGATTTCGCTGTCGCCCGAGGCCGAGCGCGGGTCCAGCGTCGCCGGCGTCAACCAGGCCAGGCGCAATGTGCCGCTGTCTTGCGCGCTGGCGATGCCGCCCAAGGGCGACAAGGAAACCGTGCCTACGGCAGTCGCTGCGCCGGCGGCGAAAATGTTGAGAAATTCACGGCGGGATACTTGACTTGCGGGGTTGTTTCTGTTCTTCACGATGGTCTCGTCCTTTTACACTTGTGGATAGAATGGCAACTGGGTGGCTGCGGACGAGGAAGGGCAAGCGACCAACGCAAAGCGCTAGTTTTAGCGTTGTGGCGGCGCCAGGGATCGTTCGTGGATGAACTGGCGACTTAGGGCCATTGCCTCCCTTTCAAAAGACCCGGCAGCCGGGCAATTGCCTGTACGCGCCGCATTATGGCATAGGATGGCGCGGATTGGGAACACAGATCTTCAGGAATGCGGCAAATTTTGTTGATTTGACAAGGTCGGCCTCGCCGTCCCGCAATCTCTGTGTCTTCTGTGTTCTCTGTGGTTCAAATAATTCGATGCGATTGCCCGGCTTGGAAAGCGGCAGCTTTTGACTTAGCCTGTGAGATTGGCTATGCTCAGCGAAAGTCCAATGATGTTTTACGTGAACGCCATGCGCGATTCGGGCGCGGCGCGTTTCAAACTTGTATCCGCGCAACGAACGCAGATATATGCCAAATCTACCTGTCATTGCCGCTGTCGGCAGCACCGCCATCGCATCGGAACACCGCGGTTGCAACGCTCGTGACTTAATGGCGGAGGCGGTTCTCGACTGCCTGGCTGACGCCGGCCTGGACGACCTGTCGGCGGTTGAGCACGGTTTGGCCAGCTACGAAAGCGATCACTTCAACTTACAGATGACGCTGGGGGCGATTCTGCAGGATACCATCGGCTTAACACCCAAACCGAGCGTGCGCATCGAAGGCGGCGGCGCGACCGGCGCTCTGGCGCTGCGGACGGCTTGGGCGCATGTCGTCAGCGGCTTGTGCGATTCCATCCTGGTGTATGGCGTGGAGAAAAATGGCAGAGGCGTATCGTCGCGCACGGCCAATCAGCTTTTCGCGCTCTCGGCCGATGTCGACTGGGAGATGATGATCGGCGGCACGTATACCAGCTTCTACGCGGCGATGATCCGCGCCCATATGGCGGTATTCGGCACGACTGAGCGGCAATTCGCCCACGTCGCCGTTCGCAATCGCCGCAACGCCGGCTTCAACCCCATCGCCCAGAAACCAATGGACATCAGCGTTGACGATGTGCTGGCTTCGCTGCCGATAGCCGAGCCTTACAAGCTGCTGGATTGCAGCCTGCTCAGTGATGGCGCCGCCTGCATCTTGCTGTCAACCGAAGACTGGGCGAAGGCGCATTGCCCGCAATACGGCGAACGTCCGCGTGTTTATTTCAGCGCGTCCGGCTGCGGCACGGATACCATGCGCCTGGGCGACCGCTACCCGCAGATCACGAATTTTCGCGCCAAGCGAGAGGCCGCTCGCCAAGCCTACGAGATGGCCGGCATCAGCCAGCCCCTGGCACAGATCGACGTCGCCGAGCTCTACGACAGCTACAGCGGAGTCGAAATACAGGCCGTGGAAGACCTGGGTTTCGTCGCTGAAGGCGAGGGCGGGCCGGCTGTCGCGAGCGGGGCTTTCGATTTGGACGGCGAATTGCCCGTCAATACCAGCGGCGGCTTGCTGGGGCGGGGGGCGCCTGTTGGCGCGACCGGCATCTTGCAGGCGATTGAAGTGACGCAGCAGCTTTGGGGCGCTGCCGATGCTCGGCGTCAGGTGTCGGGCGCTCGCCGCGGCTTGACCGACACACATGCCGGCATCGCCAGCATCAGCGTCGTCAACATCTTCGAGCGCGCAGATTAAAGAGCTTGATATGTCAGACAAGGTCAGCAGCCAGATTGAGATCGCCACATTTGACGGCGACGCCGCGACAGACTTGTGGCGCGAGTTTCGCCAGGTAGAACGCATCACGCTGGAACTAACGCAAGGCTATAAATACAGCCTGGGCAAATACTCCCGTTTTTTTGTTGAATTGGAGAATCGACGCTTTATGGCCACGCGCTGCGGCTCTTGCGCCAAAGTTTACGCCCCGCCGCGTCCGCTCTGCCCATCCTGCCTGCACCCGACTGCTTGGCAGGAGCTATCTGGCGAGGGCGCCGTCGAGACCTGGTCCGTGCTTCATTTTTCGCCGGGCAGCAACGCCGACGTCCGCGCGCTGGAGACGCCCTACGTGCTGGCCTACGTTCTGCTGGATGGCGCCGACACGCTCTTCCCCCATCTGCTCAAAGCGCCGCCGGAGCAAGTCGAGCGCGGCCTGCGCGTGCGGGTTGCTTACAGCGAGGGGCCGGTGCAGCACCCGATTCACTTGATGTTCTTCGTGCCCGTTACGACCTGAAGGAGGCGCCATGACTGCGCGCGTACACAAATTGATCAACCGGCCGGAGAATCTGGTCGACGAGATGCTGGAGGGCTTCTGCGCCGCGCACAGCGATATCGTGCGCCTGGTTGACAAGCGGCTGGTCATGCGCGCCCAGCCCAAAGCGCCGGGCAAGGTCGGCTTGATCATCGGCTGCGGCAGCGGTCACGAACCGGCCATGACCGGCTGGATCGGCGAGGGATTGTTCGACGTCAATATCGCGGGCGAGATCTTCGCCGCGCCCGGGCCCGAGCTGATGGTCCAGGGCATCCGAGCGGCCGATAAGGGCGGCGGCGTGCTGATTTGCGTCTCTCATCACGCCGGCGACTTGCTCAATGCCGAGCTGGCGCTGGAGCTCTGCGAGGCCGAGGGCATTGACAATGTGGATATGGTCCTGCTCTACGACGATATCTCCAGCGCGCCCAAAGGACGGGAGCCCGAACGCCGCGGCACCGCCGGCTTGTTCTTCGTCTGGAAGCTGCTCGGGGCCTTTTGCGAGGGCGATGGCGACCTGGCCGCCGCCAAAGCGCTGGCCGAGAAAGTCCGCGATAATACCCGCAGCCTGGCCATGTCGCTCAGCTCCTGCGCCAGCCCGGTCACCGGCGAAGTCATGTTCGAGATGGCGCCGGACGAGATGGAGATCGGCATGGGTCTGCACGGCGAAGTCGGCATGGGGCGGCAGAAAGCCCTGGGCGCGGACGAGACGATCGACTTGATGCTGCCGCCGCTGCTGGAGGATTTGCCCTTCCAAGCCGGCGATGAAGTGCTGGTGCTGCTGAACAACAGCGGCAGCCTGACCCTGATGGAGCTCTTCGTCTTGTACCGGCGCGCCGCCGCCAAGCTGGCTGAGGCCGAAATCAGCGTCTACCGTTCCTGGATCGGTCCTTACGCCACCACGCAGGAGATGGCCGGGTTCGCGCTGTCGCTCTGCCGCGTGGACGAGCAGATGAAAGCGCTCTGGGACGCGCCCGCCAACGGCGCCTACATGAAGCAGCTATGAGCGAAGTTGGAGCAGAAGAATTACGCGCCCTGATCCAGGCCATGTCAGTGCGCGTTGCCGCCGAGCGCGAGGCGCTCAATCGGCTGGATGCGGCCTTGGGCGATGGCGACCACGGCACAAGCATCAGCACGGCTTTTGCCGTCGCTGTCGAAGAGATTGAGGCGCTGGAGCTGCCCAGCCCGAGCGCGATCTGGCTGGCGACAGCCAAGGCGCTGATGAACCGCATGGGCGGCGCATCGGGCGCGATATTCGGCAGCTTCTTTCTCAAAGGCGTCGCCAACCTGCGGAATGCCGATCGCTTGCATAAAGACGCCATGGGGGCGTTGCTGGCGGCTGGCCTGGAGGGCGTCAAAGCGCGGGGCAAGGCGGGCGTCGGCGACAAAACAATGGTTGATGCGCTGGCGCCGGCGGTCGCGGCTTTTGCCAGCGCTGACGAATTTGCGTCGGCCTGGCGGGCTGCGGCGGTTGCGGCGCGTACCGGCGCTGAATCAACGCGAGACCTGGTGGCGCGGCAGGGACGAGCCAAATTCCTGGGCGAGCGCGCCATCGGCCAGCAAGACCCGGGCGCGACAACCATCGCCCTAATGTTCGAGGCCTCACACTTATGGTGGAAGGAGAACAAGCAATGACAAGGTACAGACTGCGTGTTGGTTATATCGGCACTTCTATCTCGTCCTATTTCGCTGACGAATACGATCAACGGTCACGGGCATTGGCCGGCTTGGAGAAACTGGCGGCCGAGCTGGACTTCGACCTGGTGGCGATCAGCGACGAGATGATGACCGAAGCGGCATCCGCCCAAGCTGCCGAGTATTTCCGCGCCGAGCAAATCGACTTCCTGCTCTTGCAGACGGCCGCCTGCAGCATGGGCGAGCAGCTGCTGCCCCTGGTCAAAGCGGCGCCGCGCATGGGTTTATGGGCCACGCCTGACCCGGAACAAGAGGGCGAGATCAAGCTGCATTCGGTCGTCTCAATGAGCCATTTCGCCTCGATCCTCAAGCGCTACCTCAAGCACGAGGACATCCCCTTCAAGTGGTTCTATGGGCATGTCGAAACGTCTGAATTCCAAACACGCTTCGCCGTCACCATTCGCGCTTTGCAGGCGGTCAAGAATATCGAGCGTTCGCGCATCGGCTGGATCGGCAACTTGTCGCCCGGCTTCAACGACATGATCTTCGACGAGCGCTTGCTGCGCAGTCGGCTGGGCATCGCCGTGCTGCCGCATGAGCTGGCTGAATTGGTCGAGCGGGCCAAAGGCTATGACGCTCAGCCTGTGCAGGCGGCCATCAGCGAGATCAAGTCGGCGGCCAGCGCCATCACGGTCAGCGAGGACAGCGCCTTCGACCGCGTGACCCGCTTGTATCTGGCTCTGCGCGATATGGCGCGCGACTTCGAATACGATGCGCTGGCGGTGCAGTGCTGGCCCAATTTTCAGTCCTACTACCGTGTGGCGCCTTGCATGGCCTACAGCTGGCTGGGCAGCGAAGATGGCATCGCCGTCTCCTGCGAGGGCGATGTGCTGGGCGCGGCCAGCATGTACCTGCTCAATCTGCTGACCGGGCGCAGCGGCTCGTCAACCCTGCTGGATATGACCGCGCTCGACCCGCAAACGCAAGCCATGCTGATGTGGCATTGCGGTGTCTCGCCGCGGCACTTCGCCAACGATGACGGCATCAAATGGGTCGATCACGTCACACTGGGGCGCAAAGGTTCGGACGGACCCTACGGCGTGGCCGGGGATCAAGTCTTCGCCGCGCAGGAGACCAGCGTCAGCTATATCGGCGATGATGGCGAAAGCCTGCTGGTGATCCGCGCCGACATCATCGAGCACGCCAAAAAAGGCTTCGACGGCACCCGCGGCTGGTTCGCCGAATTCGAGCTGAACAAACGAGCCATCACGCTGATGGACCTGATCAACACGCTCACAGTGCGCGGCCACGAGCATCACTTCGCGGTCGGGCAGGGCGATGTCACCGACGAGTTGATGGAATTCGCCGCCTGGAAGGGCATGCGCCTGATCGAGCACGTGCCGCAGACCAATTTCCTGCAATTGGAAGGTATTAATGTATAATCGGTTGGTCTCGCCCTTCGTTGGGCGTTCGCAAGTTCCCTGTTCAACTAGCTAATTGAAAGGCCTAGAAATGTTTGCAAAGAAGTTGCATCTTCTGCTGATTTTGCTCCTGGCGCTGGCTCTGGGAGTCTTCGGCTCGGCAGCGCAGGACGACATGATGGACCCGCCGCCCGGCTTCGATAGCTGGGACGCTGTGGTCGCCGCCGCCGATGGCGCAACCATAAATTGCGCGATTATAAGTTGCGGGCTTAGACGGCGTGCGCTATACTCCGTAAGGATTGTAGCCGGCTCGCCTTATTGAGCACATCGAAATAGAGTTCTTATAAAATAGCCGAGAGGCAGTTAGAGATGTTTAGCAAGGTCCTCACAGTTGGGTTCCTCGTATTGTGCTGCATGGCGCCGCTCCGGGCGCAAGACCATCCCGCAACATCAGTGTTTGATGAACTTCCGCCCTGCGAAACCGATGTTCTGGAGGCGTACAAGGCGGAGATCGTGCCGCGCCTGTGGATACTCTACCTGCCCGATGCATCCACCTTCGACGATCCTTGGTGGGCAATCCGCGTAGTCGCCAGCGACATCTTCGCGCCCGGCTTCAACATGCCGCCCTGCAAAGATGCCCTCTGGCTCCGTGACGCGACCATGGCGACCATGTACACAATCGCAATCGCCCAGCAAGCCCGCTATGGCGACGAAGACACTGCCGAGTGGATGACTGGCATAACTGACGACCTCGTGGCCGCTACTATGCAAATCGCGCCCAGTGTGTATGAAGACAACCAAACCTTGATAGATGCCGTGTTTAAGCTTATGGAGACTCTGGAGGGAATCTAAGCTGGGATGGCGGCCAGGCTGAATCCGCGCTAACCTATATCTATCGTTCAAATGAGTGTGAGGGAGGCCAAACTCATGATGATAGACAAACCAGAAGCGTTCCTGAAAGCGCAGAATGATAACATTCGGCGCATTGTGCGGGAAGAACTCACCGCGCAGGACATACCTTCGCGGACAGAAGTCCGTGAGATCGTGCGGGAAGAACTCACCGCGCAGGACATACCTTCGCGGACAGAAGTCCGTGAGATCGTGCGAGAAGAACTTGCTCCGCTATTGCAAGCAATTGAGGCTTTGCAACGGCAAATCGCAGCCATCCGCAACGACTTGCCGACACGGGACGGTTTATAGCGCACACTTCTTTAAACTTGGCGTGAGGATGACATGCAAAAGAAATCGCTAGACATATGCGAAGTATCGAGGCTGATTGATAATTGGTGGGTCTTGGTCAGTTTCATCGAGAGATTCCAGCCGCAGTCAAAGCAGGACCTGGAAGCCTGGTATGAAGCGCGGAAATCCATCGACGCGTTGCGCGAGAGTGAGTCTGAATTGGCACTTCTGCTAGAGAGCAGGGGACCGCTCTCTCACAGCTAGCTGAGGCAGTCTTGAATGAATGAGCCAAAGGCGTTCGAGCTATCACGATGATTGAACTTCCAGCAGGTTTCAGCGACATAAAGCGGCATGAAACCGACGCTGTAATGGTGATGCGAGCCGTACCATGCTCGCTTCAACAAACTCCAAACGCCTTCAATCGTGTTCGTGTGAATAGCGCCGTCGACATACTGTACGGAGTGATTGATAGTCGCTCTCGGCAACAGTCCGTGAATCGCGTTGTACGCTCTCGATTCGTCAGAAATCAGAAACGACTTGCGCGTGTCAACCTTGTCGCGGATAAAGTTCAGGATGCTATTGCCTTTCAGATCGTGAGCAACCTGCGCCACAACCTTGCCGCCACGCTCTACCGCGCCGATAACTGGCGTCTTGTCCGTCACGCCTTGACCGCCCGGCGTATCATCTTCGCGCTTGTTAGGCTTGCGCGGCTTGCCGCCTACATAGGTTTCGTCGGCTTCGATAATGCCGTGCAATACAAGCTGGTCTTGCTCGGCAAGCATGGCGCGGCGGATACGCTGTTGCATGTACCACGCCGTAGGCTGTGTCAGTTTCAGATCGCGGGCCAGTTGCGGCGACGATACCGACTTCTTGGCATTCAGCATGATGGCGATGGCGGCGAACCACTTCCGCAAAGGGACGCGCGTCCCTTGAAAGATAGTGCCGGCGAGGACGTTGAAAGAGCGGTGGCAGACATGGCAGTTCCAACGCCCGACCCGGTGGCCATCCTTCTTGCGAGCGACGTTTTTATCGCCGCACTTGGGGCAGAATGGCGCGTCACCAAAGCGGATGCTTTCAAGGTGGGCGATACAGGCTTCTTGTGTCGGATACCGCTCTAGGACATCGAATAAGTTCATGTGGCTCTCTCCCTTACTATGACTACAGTTTAGCAGGGAGAGAACCGCCTGTCAAGCCCATATCTTATAATCGCGATAAATTGGTATATGTGGGGCGGTTCGGACTCCATCAACGGCTTCGTCGATGAGACTTACGGCGTTCCGCTATCGGAAGAATACAACGTGACGCTGAACCGCGTACCGCTGGCTGATACGGTTGACGCTGTCAATCAAGTCTTGAGTGAAGCCGAAGCCGGCGTCGAAGGCGATGGCGGAACCATTGATCTGATCTGGATCAACGGCGAGAATTTCTTCACGCTCAAACAAGCCGAATTGCTCTACGGTCCCTGGGCGGAAACCGTTCCCAACAGTGTCTTCGTCAACTGGGATAACCCGGCATTGAACCTGGACTTTGGTCGTCCGGTTGATGGCTATGAGAGCCCCTGGTCCGGCGCGCAATTCCACTTCATCTACGATTCCGCCCGCATGTCAGAGGATGATCTGCCGCGCAGCTATGCTGAACTGAGCGACTGGATCGCCATGAACCCGGGCCGTTTCTCCTATATCGCTCCGGGTCCGGGCGCCTTCCAGGGCACTCGCTTTGTCAAGCAGGCGCTCTTCGAGATCAGCGGCGGCCAAAGCCAATGGGTCGGCGAGTTCAACCAGGAACTTTACGATGAACATGCGCCGGCGCTTTGGGATATGCTCAATAGCTGGGAAGAGAACCTGTGGCGCGGCGGCGAGACCTATCCCGCCAATATCGGTGAGCTGCATGAACTCTTCGCCAACGGAGAAATTGACTTCACGATCACGCAGCGGATCTCTGGCGCGGCGCCCGATATCGCCGCTGGTTTGATCCCGCCGAGCAGCCGCGCCTTCTCCTTCGACGACAATATGATCGGCGACTTCAACTATGTCGCGATCCCTTACAACGCGCCCAACAAGGCGGCCGCGCTGGTAACGGCGAATCTGATCTTGCGGCCAGACCGTCAGGCGCTGCAAGTTGTGCCGGAGCTGGGCTTCGGAATCGCCTTCGGCATTGATGTCAACCGGGTAGAAGACGAGGACGATCTTGCTGCTCTGAATGACGGCATCAACAGCTTGGGTGAAGCCGCGGCTGATCCGATGCGCCTGGCTGGCGCGCTGGTTTCCGACATCGCCGCCGAGTATCAAGCGCTTGTCGAAGCCGACTGGGAATCCCAGGTCCTGCAGGGCTAGGTCAATTGGGACCGCAGACATAGCATCAACAAAGCGAACGAGCCCCTTCTTCATTGCCGAAGAAGGGGCTTTTGCGTCGGCGCGGTCTGTTGGCAAGAATATAGCCGGCGGTGGCGGCTTTTGAGGCGTGGGCTGCCAATGGCGGACGTTGCAAGGCCGCTGCTGACCCAGCTGTCGCCAACCCTAGGCGTCGCGGACGATCAGTTTCTGACCGGGAAAGATAAGCTGGCCGCGATTCTTGAGTCGGTCTAGTTTATTGAGCGCGATTATCTTAAACGGATGGACATTGTAGGCGATGCCAATTTGCCAGACCGTGTCGCCGGGTTGAACTACGTGGATGATTGAGCCATCGGCGCGGGCGGGCTGCGGCTGAACGGGCTGCGCGTAGATCTGCTGTTCAGAGAGAGCAGAGGCAGGTGTGGCTGGCTCGCTTGCATCGGCCGTTTCCCGCGGGACGCCCGGTAAACCGGTGAAAGTGTCGACCGTACCGATGACTTGTCCATGGCCATCGTTATCCAAAACGACGGTATACACTTTGTCTTCCCGGTTGGGTCCCATGGAGATGGCAAGATGGCGATATGTGCCGATCTCGCCGCCGGAATCCGTCAGTTCGGAGGCGATGCATTCAGCGGAAGAGACGCGAGGGGAGTCACCCTGGCTGCTACGGACGACACATCTCGAGCCGATCACACGGCAGGCGACGCGCCCATCCGGCGACGCTTCAAACATGCCCGCCTGCGGCAAGGCGGCGACTTCCGCCGGCGTGAATGCCGTCACGAAGTGTCCTTCGCTGTTTTCGTCAATGCTCCAAATCTCGAGGGTGCGTTCGGCATCGTGGCGGCGACAGATAAGGCCGACCTCGCCCAACCTTTGAAAGCAATCCGCCGGGTAATTATTTGTGCTCGCTGATGACCGGCTCTTCTGAATCGGAGCTGGAAGAGACACAGAAACCGGGTCCGGCGGTCCCACAGGCGTAGTCTTATCGCAGGGACCAATACTGTTGTCCACGATGTTAGCGCCGGCGGGAAAATTGGCGGGCGCATTATCCTCGAAGCTGATGCAGCCGTTCAAAGTGATTGTGCCGCTGCCGAAGGTGTTGAGGACTGGTCCAGTGCCAGCGCTATTATTGTTACGAAAGATCGTGTCGGTGATTATCGCGTGGCCCCTTCCGTAAGGAGACCAGGTCAGCAGCGCGTTGGCGGAGTTTGATGAGCCCCTGAGGTTTTCGAACACTGAATTTCGAATATCGGCAGTGCCGAGCAGGTAGAAGATGAGATATGGGCTGCTCCTGAACGCGCTCCTGTTGACGGTTGCCGCGCCGAAAGGATAGAACGTGACATGTTCCACCACGAGGTTCTCAATTGTCAAGCTGCCGCCGCCCGCCTGCCAAATCTCCATATAGTTGCTGCCGCTGCCGCCGCGCAGAGTGTGGCCATTGCCCTGAATGCTGATTGTCACGTCTTGGGCAATCCGCCACTCGACGTTTTGTCCGCTCCGGCCCAAGTCACAGTCGAAATGCAGGGTATACGCGGCTGAGCTGTCGAGGCTGCCGGGCGCGGGCAAGCCGCAGGGCAAGAGGGCGGGCGCCGTAATCGTCGCGCTGCCGCCATTGCCGATTGTGCCTGTACAGGCGCCGCTGCTGCTGTTCGTCCAGGTACCGCCTACATCGTAAGGGACGTTGCCGGAAAAACTAAGGCAGCCCTTTGCCGTAAGCGATCCGCTGCCCTGGACGACGATAGCGCCGCCGCCCACTCGGTGATTGCGGAAGACGGCGTCGGTCATAGTGACCGTCGCGTTGCCCTTGATGTTCAAACCGGACGCGTTGCCGCCGCTGCCCCAGGCGGAGATCCTATTGTTCTCAAATAGCACCTTCGTCAGCGTCGCGCTGGCGGTGCCGGCTACATTCAGCGCAGCCCCGTCGCTGCCGCCGCGGAAAGTGACATTTGTCACGGTGAGCGTCGTGTTGTTAAGTACAGAAACGATCGTTGGGTTCGCGGCGCCCTCGTTGTCGAATGTCACATTGTTCAGATTAAGCGTGTTATTGGTATGCGCGCTCGTGATGCCGAAGGCGCCGCCGCCGCGGATGGTGAAGCCGCCGCCGCCATTGATCGTTAGGCTAACGCCCGGGTTAAGCGTGATGTCGCCGGTCTGCGTACAGTCCGCGATGAGTGTGTAAGTGACCGAAACCAGAATGGTCCCTTGCGTCGGCAATCCGCAGGCGGCGAACTTGGGGTTTGTCGTCTGCGCAGAGGTGGGGGCCGGCGCCGCGACCAGCAGGCAAAGCGACGCGCCGACGAACAAAACAAACAGCGAGGCGCATCTCTTAGAACGTTTGTACACGGGGGGTGACGTTTGACTAAGAGAAAATAAGCGCACTTCGCCAGATTCATAAGTGAAGCACTTTTGCCAACTATGCTATGAATCAGTGAATAATATCACACTTGTTCACATAACGCAAGATATCAAACACTGCTGCCGACGCTGTCACCCCCGGTCCCGCGCGTAAGCCCTTGTTGGCATGTTGGCAAGGGCATAGCGCGGCGATATAATGAGTTTAGGAGGCGCCCTATGACACTAATGAATCCCGACTCCACCGTCCGCACCACCTGCCCCTACTGCGGCGTGGGCTGTCAGATGAATCTGCGCATCAAAGACGAGCAGATTTATCGCGTCGAGGCGCCCTTCGACAGCGCGCCCAATTACGGCAATCTCTGTGTCAAAGGCCGCTTCGGGCTGGACTTCGCCACCCATCCGCGCCGATTGAAGAAGCCGCTGATCCGCGACGGCGCGCGCGGTAATTTCCGCGAAGCCAGCTGGGACGAAGCGCTGGAATACGTCAGCCGCAAGCTGTCGGCCCTGGTGACGGAACACGGCGGCGACTGCGTCGCCACCTACGCCTGCGCCAAAGCCACCAACGAAGACAACTACGTCTTTCAGAAGTGGGTGCGCGCGGTGATGAAGACTAACAATATCGATCATTGCGCGCGGCTCTGCCATGCCGGCAGCGTCACCGGCTTGCAGCTGGCGATTGGTTCGAGCGCCATGAGCAACAGCATCGGCGAAATGGAAAACCTCGATACCTTCATCGTCACCGGCAGCAATACCACCGAGACCCATCCGGTCATCAGCTTGTTCTTGAAGAAGGCGGTTCGGGTGAATGGCGCCAAGCTAATCGTCATCGATCCGCGACAGATTGAGCTGACTGAATTCGCCACGCTCTGGCTGCGACAGAAACCGGGCACCGATGTGGCCGTTTTCCAGGCCATGGCCAATGTCATCGTCAGCGAGAATCTCTTTAATCCCGAATTCATCGAAGCGCGCACCGAAGGCTTCGAGGACTATATCGAATCGCTGGAGCATTGCAGTCCGGAGTGGGCGGAAGCGCTCAGCGGGGTGCCGGCCGACGATATCCGGCAGGCGGCGCGCATGTACGCTACGGCCGAGCGCGCGGCTTTCTATTGGGGCATGGGCATCAGCCAGAGCACGCACGGCACCGACAACGCCCTCTCGCTGACCAACCTGGCGCTGATGTGCGGGCATGCCGGCAAACCCGGCACAGGGCTCAATCCCTTGCGCGGGCAGAATAATGTGCAAGGCTGCTCCGACAGCGGCGGCTTGCCTAACGTATTCACCGCGTATCAGTCGGTCGCTGACGAGGGCATCCGCAACAAATTTGAAGCGACTTGGCATACTGACCTGAATCCGCAGCCGGGCCTGACTGTCACCGAAATGGTCGATGGCGCGCTGACGGGCCAGATCAAGGCGATGATCGTCATGGGCGAAAATCCCATGATGAGCGAGCCTAATCTGTCCCATGCCCAGCACGCGCTGGAGGAACTTGACCTGTTGGTCTGCATCGACATCTTCATGAACGAGACGGGCGAAATGGCCGACGTCATCCTGCCGTCAGCCAGCTTCGCTGAGAAAGAGGGCACCTTCACCAATAGCGACCGGCGCGTGCAGCGGGTGCGGCAGGCGCTGCCGGCCGTGGGCGAGTCGCTACCCGATTGGGAAATCATTTGCGACTTGGCGCAACGAATGGAAGCGCAGCTGGGCGTGGAGCAGAGCGCTGGCTTTGATTATGCCGATGCCGAGGCAATCTGGGAGGAGATGCGCAGCGTCACGCCGGATTTCTACGGCATCACTTACGAGCGTCTGGAGCTGGAAGGCGGCGTGCATTGGCCCTGCCCGGCGGCTGATCATCCGGGGACGCCCTACCTCTTCGAGGACGAGTTCCCGCGCGGCAAAGGCAAATTCTGGGAGCTGGAATACGGCACCGATAGCGAATTACCCGATGAAGAATATCCCTACCACCTGACGACCGGGCGCGTGCTATTCCACTGGCACGGCGGGACCATGACGCGCAGCTCGCGCCTGGAAGAGGCCTTCCCCGTTCCCATCGTGGAGATGCACCCGGCCGACGCCGGCGCGCTGCCGGTCGTCTCGGGCGATTGGCTGCGCATCACATCGCGGCGCGGCTCAGTCGAGTGTCAGGTGATGGTCACCGGGCGCTCGCCAACCGGCACGCTCTTCTTGCCCTTCCATTTCGTCGAGGCGGCAGCCAACCTGCTTACGCTGGACAAGATCGACCCGCGGGCGAAGATCCCCGACTTCAAGATGGCGGCGGTCAAGCTGGAGAAGGTGGCGCGCGCAGCCACGAATCTCGAGGAACAGGGCGCGATCAAGGACCCGGTAAGATATGTGCATTGAGCTTGGTTTGCATTAGAATGGCTAAGCGTTTGTTTTGCATTCACTGAGCGACTATATTCGGGCAGTTCGCGAAAACGTGATTGATTCTGCGAGGCAGAAGAATGCAAGAAAGAAAACCTGACGATCTAGTTTACCTGCGCGAGATGTTGCGGGCGGCTGACAAAGTCCATGAGATTGTGGAAAGATGGTCACGCGCGGTATATGACGAAAAGGAAGTGCTTCAATACGCGCTGCGTTATCTCGCACTAGTTATCAGTGAAGCAGCATCCCACGTCTCGAATGAACGAAAGACGCGCTATCCTGAGATTCCCTGGGCGCAGATCGCTGGTATGCGCCAAGAGCTCTATAGCGATTTTTCGATCAGCAACCTGAATACGCCCTGGATTACCGAATCGAAAAGCGCTTCGCAGTTGTCGACGCAATTGGTGGACGCCATTCACGAGGAATTTGGTCTAGAACTCAAGCCATTCAGCCTCGAGATTTATCGTGAGGCGATAAGCGCCTACTGCGAGACGCAGCCCATAGAACGCTTGTCAGGTTTTGCGCCCGGCTTTGAAGGGTGGATCAGACCCTATACAGATATCGGATTGTTGGTGGATTACGTCCCGGATGCGTCGATTTCCTTGCTGGATATGGCGGGCCACGAAATCGCCTTGGGCGAGATCATCGGCAAGCGAGTTAGCCTCTTTACGACCAACGGTCTGCGTCAAAGTCCGTATCAGGTTCCTTTCGATATTGGCGGACTCCTTTATGAAATGGAGAATTGAAGACTCTCTCACGCTGTCATGACTGCATGGTTCGGAGATGCATAGACTGGGAATGACATTCTTGGGGCATGTGTGCCGTAGCCACTTTTCCGACACGTTTTGATATCGGACAAAAACGTGCTATGATTGGGCTAGGAGGAGGAGAAAACGCTATGAATAAGAATGTTTTCGTTGATCTTCCAGAAGACAGAATCCGTGAATATTGCGCCAGTCAGCCGATTCAGCGACTGTCGGTATTTGGTTCTGCCGCGCGGAACGAATTGACGCCGGAGAGCGATATTGATTTGCTGGTGGAGTATATGCTAGACGCGCCCGTAGGGTACTTCACGATGGCGCAGCATATGTTGGACTTCACGGAGATCTTTGGTCGCCGTGTTGACTTGGCGACGCCAGATTCCTTGAGCCCCTATATCCGACTAGCAGTACTGGATAGTGCGGAGCTCCTTTATGCGCAAGATCAGGGAGAATGACCGGCTTCGTCTACAACACATGTATGATGAGGCTAGAGTCGCGCGCCGGTTTGTCGAAAGAAAGTCAAGGCAGGACTTAGACGAAGACGAGCAATTACGATATGCTCTGGCTCGAGCGGTCGAAATTGTTTGTGAAGCCGCCTGCAATATCACAGACGAATTCCAAGCCAAAAACCATCAGATTGAATGGCAACAGATAACTGGCATGCGTCAATGGTTGGCGCATGCCTACTTCAAAATTGACCTCAATATCCTTTGGAAGACCGTCCAAGACGACCTACCACCACTCATTTGCCATTTGGAAGCGATCTTGTCCGCTGAGGACCCGCCGTGAGTTCTGTGCCCCGCTCTGGCCCTTTTACGCTCGCCATCATCGCCGGCGGACAGAGCCGGCGCATGGGAACCGACAAAGCCTTCGTCGAACTGGGCGGCAGCGCCTTGATCGAACGCGTCATCCAGCGCAGCGTCGACCTGGGACAAGCCGAGACCATCCTGATCACCAACAAGCCAGCGGACTACGCGCATCTGGGCCTGCCGATGCACCGCGATATCTTGCCGGACAAAGGCTCGCTGGGCGGGATATACACGGCTCTCGAAAAAGCGACAAGCCCGGCTGTGCTGGTCCTGGCTTGCGATATGCCCTTCATCAGCGCCGACCTGCTGCGATTCATGCTCACGCGGATGGACGCCGCTATTGATATCGTCGTGCCGCGAGTGGACGGTTATCCACAGGCCCTGCACGCCATCTATAAAAAAACCTGCATCGCGCCCATCCGCGCGCAGCTTGACGTGAATCGACTGAAGATCATCCGCTTCTACGATCAGATGCGCGTGCGCTATCTGGACGAGACCGACTATGCCGAGTTTGATCCAGCTGGACGTTCCTTCGCCAATCTCAACACGCCGGCGGAGTTGGAGCAAGCTCGGCAATTGCTGCGGGCGGAACGCAACTCCTGAGGCGCCCAGCGCAATTGCATACATGTCGAGCCTTGCCCGGTCTTGCTGAGAATCGGACGCTGCCCAATCTTTTTGTTACAATGAGGTTATGAGCAAAACATTCGGTCTGGATGCGACCCTGGAAGCATACCGTGGGCGCGGGCGCGAGGCGCTGCTGCCGGCCCTTTGGGATGTGCAGGGCGCGCGCGGCAGCATCAGCCCGGCGGATGTGCAGCAAATCTCTTATATCCTGCGCGTGCCCGAAGCCGACATCTATGGCGTGATCGGCTTTTATACGCTCTTCCACGAGGAAGCCACCGGAAGGCGCATCATTCGCGTCTGCAGCGACCCGACTTGCGCTTTGGCTGGCGCGGACGAGGTGCTGCACGGCGTCTGCTCGCGGCTCGGCATCAGCGAGGGCGAAACTACTGCTGACGGCGAATACACGGTGGAGCATTCGCCTTGCCTGGGCTTGTGTGATTATGCGCCGGCTGCGCTGGTCAGCGAACGCGGTCAGTCGGATAAGTCGCTGCCGCAAGTGACGCCCGAGGCGCTGCTGGGCGACTGGACAGACCTTTACTTCAGGCCCGCGGGTGACGCCGATTCCGTCATGCTCAATGCCTCGCTCGCTGACGCGCCGCAGACGCTGTCGCAGTATGGCGACTATACGGCGCTGCGCAAAGCGATCAGAGGGATGACACCCGACGAAGTCATCGCCGAAGTCGAAGCCTCGGGACTTATCGGACGGGGCGGCGCGGCCTTCCCCACCGGGCTGAAATGGAAGTTCACGCGCGCGGCGCCGGGCGCTGTGAAATACGTCGTCTGCAACGCCGACGAAAGCGAACCGGGCACCTTCAAAGACCGCGTGCTGATGGAGCATCGGCCGCATCTGCTGCTGGAGGGCATCGCGCTGGCGGCTTACGCGGTCGGCACGGGCAAAGCCTATATCTTCATCCGCGGCGAATACCCCAAGGCCACGGCGATTCTGGCGGGGGCGATCCAACAGGCCGAGGCGGGGGGCATGCTCGGCGAGAACATCATGGGCAGCGACTTCTCGCTTGATATCGAAATTCGCCGCGGCGCCGGCGCCTATATCTGCGGCGAGGAAACGGCGCTATTCGAAGCGATTGAAGGCAAACGCGGTTTCCCGCGCATGAAGCCGCCCTATCCGACCACTTTCGGCTTGTTCGGACTGCCGACCGCTGCCAATAATGTCGAGACGATCTGCGCCGCCCCGCTCATCATCAACCGCGGCGCCGACTGGTTCCGCAGCATCGGCAGCGAGGGCAGCGCCGGACCCAAGCTGGTTTCGGTCAGCGGCCACGTCGGAAGACCGGGCGTCTACGAAATTGCGCCCGGCATGACGCTGCGGGGCTTCCTCGATCAAGTCTGCGGCGGCGTCATCGGCGAGTTGTGGGCGGTCTTGATGGGCGGGGCGGCCGGCACATTTTTGCTGCCCGACGAAATCGATGTCAAGCTGACATTTGAGGACCTGCGCGCGGCCGGCAGCACCTTCGGCTCGGGCGCGATCATGGTCTTCAACCAGACCGCCGACCTGCGCGATCTGCTCAAGCGGCTGGGGCGATTCTTCCAGCACGAAAGCTGCGGCAAGTGTTTCCCTTGCCAGCTGGGCACGCAGCGGCAGGTAGAAATCTTGGAGCGCCTCGATGCGCCGCATGCGGGCGACCGCGAGCGCCTGCTGGACGTGGGCATGACCATGACCGAAGCCTCGCTCTGCGGCTTGGGGCATACCGCCGGCATCGCCGTCATGAGCGCGATTGAGAAGTTTCCGGGCTTGTTCCTGGCGTATAAGACGGAGTAAGTAATGGCGTTTAGTCCAGAGCAGGAATATATCATCGTTACGGAAAACATACACATAAAGCGTTTTCATGATTTTAGAGAGCAATATATTGTACGCCCACCCTACCAAAGAAAAACAGTGTGGGACCCAAAGACGAAGGACGATTTATTGGATAGTCTATTTCGCCGCTATTACATCCCGAGCATAGTTCTCCGCGAAGTTAGGTTGAGCAAGCAAGACTCACGCAATGAGGTCATAGACGGCCAGCAGCGGATTAGCACAGTTCAGGAGTTCTTTGAGGATAAAATAAGACTGCCGGATACTCTCGGAGACGTCGATTCCCGCCTTCCTGGCAGACTGTATAGCGAACTACATCCAGACATACGCATATTTGTTGATTTCAGTTTGCAACTTAGCGCCGAGATAATCAAGAATATTCATGAACCGGACAATCACAGGCATTTGGAAATTGCATCGGACATCTTCTGGCGTCTGCAACAAGGCGAAGACCTCACGAAAATAGAAAAAGCACACGCGCGGTTAACCAGCCTAGCGCGAAATTTCCTGGTGAAATACGCGAACGAATATGATTTCGACGCCTACCGTGACATAAATCCTAACCCAAAAAAGCACGTCTTCTTTAACCAGACGTACAAGGGTGCTAACAACAGAATGCAGCATTTGGAATTGCTAGCGCGTTTCCTCTTGCTGGAACGTGCTGGAGGGCCAACATCGATTCAGAACTGGAATATTGAAGAGCTTATCCAAGATACGCAAATGCGTGATGGCGGAATCGGAAATCCGTCATACGAAAAAACGAATGAAGCTAAAGTTGTTCTTAAGACGTTAAACAAGCTGCATGAGGCATTCCTAGATGGTAATGCTAATGGAGTCCCTGTCTTCGTTGCCAAGACCAGGTACTTCATATTCTCATGCTATCTACTGCTGAGACTCCTGCTCAAACATTATGTCTATTCGGATGAAGTTCGCTTGTGTTTTCGAGATTTTATCTTTGCATTCTTCCTGCGTATTAACCCTTACAATCCTGATGATATGTTCGCACGAAATTTCGTAGAGAACCGGCAACAAGATAAAAAGGCCATAGAGACCAGAGACCGCATCATCCGCCACGAGTTTTTCAAGTTTGCGCTTGAGGAAAAGAAGATGAGTTTTGTTGAGTTGCATGAACAACGAGCATTTAGCGAAGCTCAACGAATTGCCATTTATCTTCGGGACGGCGGTATATGTAAGATGTGCCGCGATTGCGGTAAGCCAGAGAACGAGTGCGTTGCGCCGTGGGATGACTTTCATGCCGACCACATTATCCCATACTCGAAGGGCGGTCTAACGACTATTGAAAATGGGCAAGTCCTTTGCTCAGCGCACAATCTAGCCAAAGGCGCAAGCTATGACGGATGACAGCATCACTCTCACCCTCGACGGCGACGAGATCAGGGTCTCGCGTGGCACGACCCTCCTGGACGCAGCCCAGCAGGCCGGCGTCGACATCCCCGTCATCTGCTATCACGAGGCCACCTCGCCCAATGGGCTCTGCCGCATCTGCGTGGTTGATGTCGATGGCGGGCGCGTCTTGCAGCCGGCTTGCGTAGCCGAATGCCAGGCCGACACGCAGGTCGAGACGCGCAACGAGCGCGTGCTGCGCAGCCGCCGCACCATCCTCGAGATGCTCAACGCCTCGGTCAATCTGGAGCAAGCGCCCGAGATTCAGCAGATGATGGCGGACTACGATGTCGACGATGCGCGCTTCCCCGATGCTCAGCTGCGCGAAGCCGAGCTGATCGACGACAATCCCTTCTACGTGCGCGATTACGAGCAGTGCGTACTCTGCTGGCGCTGCGTGCAGGTCTGCGCCGAAGACGCTCAGTTCACTTTCGCGCTGACGCTGAAGAATCGCGGACACGACACCTCGGTGGCCACGGCTTTTGACATCGGCATGACCGAATCGCCCTGCGTCTTCTGCGGCCAATGCGTGGGCGTCTGCCCGACGGGCGCGCTCAAGCCCAAGGTGGAATGGGGAATGGAGCAGGGCTGGGACGCCGATGAAATGCGCCGCAGCACCCGCCGTCCACGGAAGCGAAGAGATGGCGCCTAAAGAGATAGAGTTGGCCGGCGCGCTGCCCATCACCTATCAGCTGATCGAAGGCCAAGATCTGCGGCAAGTCGAAGGCGGAGTCATTGATGAGAGCCTGCTGTCGATTTATATCAACGGCGAGTCGCTGGCGACTATGATGTGCAGTCCGCTGCAGTTGGAGGCGCTGACGGTTGGCTTCCTCTACAACGAAGGCCTGATCGACTCCGCCGCCGAGATCGGCCTCTTGCAGTTGAATCAGACCAAGAGCGTGGCCGATGTCATCTTGACGCGCGATGAGGTGCAGTTGCCGCGGCGCATGATCCTGACCACCGGCTGCGGCGGGGGCGTCACCGGGCAAGTGCTGTCTGCGAGCTACCCGGCGCTGGAATCCGACTTCGTAACCACACCCGCCGTCATCACTCGATTAATGCGGCAGCTTCAGGGCGCGGCGCGACTTTACAACGCCGTGCGCGGCGTGCACACGGCAGTGCTTGGGGATGAAGACGGCTTGCTAGTCAGCGCCGAAGATGTGGGACGTCATAATGCCGTGGACAAGGTCGCCGGTCAAGCGCTGCTGCACGGCATCGCGACCACTGACCGCATATTGTTGACCAGCGGACGTATTAGCTCGGAGATGTTAGGCAAGGCGCGGCGTATGGGCCTGCCGGTCGTCGCCAGCCGGACGGCGCCAACCAGCATCACGCTGGAGCTGGCGCAGGCCTGGAATATCTGCGTCATCGGTTACGTGCGTCAAGGCGGTATGCGGGTCTACACACATGGCTGGCGGCTGGGTTTGGGCTAGACCTGGCGCGCGACTTCTGGCTTTTTCCCTGCCTAAGTGCCGGGCGCCTTGTTGGGACGCCGTCGGCGATTCCACCAAAGCAGGCTGTGCGTACGGGCGAGCCGGTGGCTCGCCCCTACCGATCGTCTCTTTTTTGTGGGCTCGTAAATTTGAGTGAGCCAAGTCGTGACTTGCGAGCGACTGTGGTAGAATTTTTCCGCAAGACTGCCAAGACTATGATGTAGCCGAGATGCCCTCTCCCGAATTCTTTCAGGTCACGCCCGTAGCTGACGCGCTGCGGCAGCTTGAGGCGCACTGGCAGCCCGATCCGGGATACGAGACCATGGCGACGGCCGACGCCCTCGACCGCATCCTGGCCGCGGATGTCGTCTCGCCGGAGCAAGTCCCGGCTTTCCGCAAGAGCACGGTCGATGGCTATGCCCTGCGCGCTGCCGATACCTTTGGCGCCAGCCAATCACTGCCCGCCTTTCTGAACGTTCGCGGCGAACTCAAAATGGGGGAGGCGCCGGCATTGGACGTCGGCCTGGGCGAGGCGCTGCTGATCCACACCGGCGGCATGCTGCCAGCCAGCGCGGACGCGGTTGTGATGATTGAGCATACGCAAGCCTCGGGCGCGGCTGAGATTGAAGTGCTGCGCGCGCTGGCGCCGGGCGAGAATGTGATTCAAGCGGGCGAAGACGTCGGGCAGGGCGAGACCATGCTGCCGTGCCGGCATCGCCTGCGACCCCAAGACATCGGCGCTCTGCTGGCGGTTGGCATTACGTCGGTCGATGCGCTTTGTCGGCCGCGAATCGGCATCTTGAGCTGCGGCGATGAATTGCTGCCGCCCGAAGCCGACTCAACGCCGCCGGGAAAGTGCGCGATATCAACGCCTATACGCTGAGCGCGCTGGCTCAGCAGCTGGGCGCCAAGCCCCTGCGCCTGGGCATCGCTTCCGATGACTTCGCTGATTATCAGCGACGCGCGGGTGACGGATTTGAGGCTTGCGACATCCTGCTGCTCAGCGCCGGCAGCTCGGTCTCGGCGCGGGATTACACCCGCGATGTCATCGCCGGGCTGGGGCAGCCGGGCGTCCTGCAGCATGGCTTGGCCACCAAACCGGGCAAGCCGACCATTATCGCCGTCTGCGAAACCAAGCCGGTCATCGGCCTGCCGGGCAATCCGGTCTCGGCGCTGCTGGTGGCGCGTCAGCTTCTGCCCCGTCTGGTCGCGCGCCACGGCGGTCAGCCGCTCGCGTCGCCGCGTTTCGTCAGCGCGCGCTTGACCCAGCGAGTCGCTTCCGTGACCGGCCGCGAAGATTGGCTGCCCGTGCGCCTGAGCGAAGACGGGGGCGGGACTCTTGCACAGCCGATCTTCGGCAAGTCTAACTTGATTTTCACGCTGGTAGCGGCTGACGGTCTGCTGCGTATCCCGCTGAATACCGGCGGCTACGATGCCGGCAGCCTGGTCGAAATAGAGCGATTTTGAGCGCCATGACCAAACGCAATATCTACCTGGAAGACATCCCACTGGACGAAGCGCGGGCCAAGCTGCAAGCTGCGCTGAGAGCCGCTGGACGAGCGGGGCCGCTGGACGGGGAGCGCCTGCCGCTGGCGCAGGCCTTGGGGCGGGTGACCGCCGAGCCGCTGAGCGCGCGCCGGTCGTCGCCGCATTTTCACTGCGCCGCGATGGACGGCTATGCAGTGGACGCGAGCGCCACGCTTTCCGCGCGGGAGACAAAAGCGCTGGCGCTGCGCCTGGGCCAGGACGCTCACCCGGTCAATACTGGCGACCCACTGCCCGATGGCGCCAACGCCGTTATCATGATCGAAAATGTCAACCAAGCTGATGCGCAGACGCTGCTCATCTACGCGGCGGTTGCGCCCTGGCAGCATGTGCGCCTGATGGGCGAGGACATGGTCGCCACCGAAACCGTTTTGCAAGTGAACCATCAGCTGCGCCCGGTCGACCTGGGCGCTCTGGCCGGCTGCGGGCATATGGACCTGCTGGCGCGGCGTCGGCCCCGCGTCGTCATCATCCCCACCGGCGGCGAGCTCGTCCCCTTTGAGCTGGAGCCGCAGCGCGGTCAACTGACCGAATACAACAGTCTCATCTTGTCCGGGCAGATTCGCGACGCCGGCGGAGAGGCGCAGGTTACGGATATCGTCGGCGATGATGTCGAGCGCCTGCGAGATGCGCTGGATGAAGCCCTGTCGTCGAAGCCCGAGCTGATTCTCTTGCTCTCCGGATCCTCAGCCGGCGCGCATGATTACACGGCGGCGGCCATCAAGTCCTTGGGCGAGGTGCTCGCGCATGGCATTGCCGTGCGACCCGGGCACCCCGTCATCATCGGCATGGCGGCCGATACGCCTGTCATCGGCGTGCCCGGTTATCCGGTCAGCGCGGCGCTCACCGGCGAGCTATTTGTGCTGCCCTTGATCCGTGGCTGGCTGGGCTTGGCGCCCTCCGAGCGGGCTACGATTGAGGCGGTCTCGACGCGCAAGATTGCCTCGCCCATCGGCGACGATGATTATGTGCGGGTGGCGCTGGCTGATATCGACGGACGCATTCAGGCGACGCCCTTGCAGCGGGGCGCGGGCGTGATTACCTCGCTGGTCCGCGCTGACGGCCTGGCGCATATTCCGCGTTTCCACGAAGGCGTCGACCGCGGCGGAACGCTCAGCGTCGCGCTGTATCAGCCTTTGTCCGCCATAAAGCGGACGCTGATGATCATGGGCAGCCACGATCCCATGCTCGATCTGCTGGCGACGCACCTGCTCCTGCGGTCAGCGCCGGCGCGGGTCGTCTCGGTCAATGTCGGCTCCATCGGCGGCCTGGTGGCGCTGCGGCGCGGCGAGGCGCATGTGGCCGGCTGCCACCTCTTTGAGCCCGATTCCGCCAGTTACAACATCGCCTACCTGGAACGCTACCTGCGCGATGAGCCAGCCGCACTCTTGACCTTCGCTCACCGCGAGCAAGGCCTGATCTTGCCGGAGGGCAATCCCCTGGGCATCACTGGTATCGCCGATCTGCCCCGCGCGCGCTATATCAATCGGCAGCGGGGCGCCGGCACACGTGTATTATTCGACTATCTCTTGGGGCAGCAGGGGATGGCGCCCGCCCAGATCACGGGATACGGGCACGAGGAAGTGACGCACCTGGCAGTCGCGGCGGCGGTGGCGGACGGCATCGGCGATTGCGGCATGGGCTTGCGCGGCGCGGCCGAGGCCATGGGCCTGGACTTCATCGGGCTGGTGTGGGAACGCTTCGACCTGGCGATTCCGCGGCGTTTTCTGGAGTTGGAGGCGGTGCGGGCGCTGCTTGAGACGCTGAATGATGACGACTTCAAGCGTGAGCTGGGCGCGCAGAGCGGCTACCGCAGCGAAGAGACTGGGCGGATCGTTGTTGGCTAGCGCCTTGCCGCCGTCGGCGTCGATGGCGACGCTTGCGCCCTCTGCCGTCAGCCGCCTCCCGCGCGGAGCGTCCACGCCTGCGACGATTCCGGTCGGTTGCTTGTCTAGCCACTGATCCCATCAGTCCGCCACTCATGCCTTGCTCGCCTACCGTGGTCGTGATCAATTCACCTGCGACATCGTGAGAACCGACGCCACTGAACCACTCACTCCCGGTGGGGTGACTCGGATGAGGAACATTTACTCCGGAAAAATGCTTGTGAATAGCGGCCTCAGCTTTGAAGGCGTTGTCCATTGGTGTGACGACGCTGGTGTACTCGACGTTGCTGCCGACGTCTCGGCTGACTTCGACGAGCCGCCTGGCTGGATTGTCCGTGACTCCGATTTTCGTTAGATTTGTGGCAGGATCGACTTGCGTATACAGATACTTCTGTCCATTCGCTGCTTTCTCCAGATGTTGGAAGTTGCGCGCGAGATGGGCGCCTCTGGCTATATGAACGGTTGCCCCTATCGCGCCAATCGCTCCACCAACGACGGCGCCGGATAACGCGCCTTTGGCGGCCCCATGCAGAGCGTCTGTAACTACATCTTCCAGAGGCCTTCGGTTGTGCGCTCCGACAACTAATTTAATGAACGCACCGAAAGCTGCGCCAGAGAGCGCACCGTGCGCCGCGCCGATGACTGCGGCGTTTCCCACTACTGCTATTAAGGGCAAGATTGGAAGCATATGCAGTCTCCATATGTTGCATCCGTTAATGCTACATATACGCATTTTCCCTAGCGAGCGTCGCTTCCCGTACCTCACTTATTAGGGTATTCAGGATTCATCTCCTCCAGATCCTGTAATACGCGAGCCTCGCTCGTATGCGAGCCTATCCGGTCCAGCCACTGAAATCGTAGCGGAAGTCCACCGAAGGCGTCCGCAGCTGCGCGTCCATGCCGCCATCGACAAAGAGGCGCGTGCCGGTGATATAGGCGGCGTCGTCCGAGGCCAGGAAGGCGACCGCAGCCGCCAGGTCCGCCGTGCTGCCTTGACGCCCCAAGGGAATGACATCCGCCGGCGGGATCGGCGAATCGCCCACAAAGCTGCCGTGATCGACGCGCGTGCTGCCCGGCACAACCGTATTCGCGCGGATATTCAGCGGCGCCAAATCAAGCGCCATCACCCGCGTGGCCGCCTCGATGCCGCCCTTGCTGGTATCGTAGCCGAACATGTGGCGATGCGCGCGGGAGGCGCCGCCGCTGCTGATGTTGATGATGACGCCGCCCGCGCCCCGTTTCGCCATCAGGCGCGCCGCCGTCTGCGAGCAGTAGAACATGCCGCTGAGGTTGACGCCCAGCGTACGCTGCCAGGCTTCGTCGCTGTAGTCGAGGAAGTTCTCTATCACGCCTTTTTTATGCACGAAGGCGGCATTGTTGACCAGGATATCGACCGCGCCGAATGCATTGAGGGCGGCAGCGAAAAGCGCCTCGACCGACTGTCGCTGGCTGATGTCTGTGCGATGGTAGCGAACGCCGCTGCCTAGTTCGTCGGCGAGCGCTGCGCCGGCCGCATCGTCGATATCGGCGATGACGACATTGGCGCCCTCCGACGCCAGGCGGCGTACGCAGCCCGCGCCGATTCCGTTGGCGCCGCCGGTGATAATGGCCGTTTTGCCTTCAAGTCGCATGGTAGTTCTCCTATATGACGTTTGATCTTGCGGGCGACCCACTGGGTCGCCCCTACGAATCAACGGATATGGTAGCTGTAGGGGTCAGCCATTGGCTGACCCGCTGATCTAAGACTTATTCGGTCAAGCGCGCCAGATTGAAAGCCGAAATGTCGAATTCGCAGCCGCCGTCCAGCGCCAGCTGCGTCAGCGTCTCGCCCACTGCCGCCGAATGCTTGAAGCCGTGACCGGAACAGGGCGAAGTCAAGACCACGCGCTCCGTCGCCGGATGAAAATCTATCAGAAAATGCTCGTCTCGGGTCAGGGTATACAGGCAGACTTCGGCATGAAGCGAGCGCTCGCGCAGGCCCTTGAGCCGCGGCTTCGTCAATCGTTGGTACATATCGGCTTTCTCTGCGTCGGTCACGACACGGTCGACCTCATCAGGCTGGGTGCTAATGTCGTACTGCTCGGTCACCATCTTGACGCCGTCCATGCCCCCGGCATCAAGCGGCGGCGCGGGAAAGACCGACCAGAAGTCGTCCAGCGTATCGCCGATCCAGATGACAAAGGGGAAGCGCGAGGGGGCAAAGGCGCTGCGATCTTCCGCTTCAAACCAGTGGATCAGCTGACGACAGACGCGGATGCCGCCGCGATGACTTTTCGGCAGCAGCTCGCCGATCCAGGCGCCGGCCGCCAGAATTAGCTTGTCGGCGCGATAGCTGGCGGCTTCGGTTGTGACAGTCACGCCGCCGGAGTCAGCTTCATAGCCGGTCACTTTTTCGCCCGTGTGAATGGATGCGCCCTTTTGACGCGCCAGCCCAAGCTGCGCCTCAATGCAGCGTTCCGGCCGCAGGACGCCCGCGCTGGGTTCATAATACCCGCGTTCGTCTGGGCGCGGCGTCAGCAGGGGGAAGCGCCGAATAATCTCGTCCGCGCCAAAGACCTCGTGCGGAATGCCGAATTTCTGGGCGATGCGCGCCGACGTCTCCACGAAATCGCCCTGAAAATGGAAGGCGGCCGAGTCGTCCGAGCCGATGATCAGGCCGCCGCTGCGGTGGAAGAGCGCCCGCCCGGTTTGCTCCTCCAGGTCGCGCCAGATCTCATTGCTGCGCCGCACAAAGGGCATGTACATCTCGCCCTCGGCAATGGCGCTGCGTGTGATGCGGGTGTCGCCGTGGCTCGAGCCCAGGGTATGCGGCGGGTCGAAACGGTCGATGCCCAGGACAGTCGCGCCGCGTCTGCTGGCTTGATATAGCGCGGCCGAGCCCATCGCGCCCAAGCCGACCACGATCAAGTCGTAGTGCTTCGCTGTCATCTCTTGCGCTCCTTTCGCATCAGAGCAGTCGCCGCCGCGTCGATGGTCATGGTATCAGCATGAATAACAACGCCATAGTCGCGTTCAGCCGCTTCGAAAGTGATATAGCCCTGCCTGATGTCTGCCAGCACGCGCTGCGGCTCGCGCTCGAAGGGCGCGCCATAACCGCCGCCGCCGGGCAGCTTGAGCAAAACGCGCTGACCGGGCTGCAAAACGTAGTGGCTTTTGGGATGCGGCTGCGTGCCGTCCGAGAGCTGTACTTCACCCGCTGCGCCGGGCTTGCCGCCGAGCAGGCCTTGGGCGGGGTTGCCGGTGCGGTCGTACATGCAGGAGTGGTTGGCCGGCGAGCCGGTGATGATCTCCAGCTCCATGACTTGCCCCAGGCCGCCGCGATAGCGTCCCGCGCCGCCGGAATCGACGCGCAGCTCTCTCCGGTGCATCAGCAGGGGCGCTGCCGTCTCAATCGCTTCGACCGGTACGCCCATGATGCCGCTGGGGAAAGCCGTCGCCGACAGACCGTCGCGGTCGTGCGCGGCGCCCATCCCGCCGGCCGAGAAGAAAACATAAGCGAATTCGCGCCCGTTTTCGTCCATGCCGTCCATCATGGTATTCCACAAGCCGGCCGATCCATTAGCGATGATCTGCTCCGGCACGATCTCGGACAGCGCGGTCAAAAGCGGCTGACTGACGAAGTGGCCGATCAAGTGACGCGCGCTGACCGGCGCCGGACGGGTACAGTTGAGGATTGAGCCAAGGGGCGCGCGCACGTCAATGGGGCGGAAGGCGCCTTCGTTGTTGGGGATGCCCGGCGCCAGCGCAGCCATCAGCGTATAGGTGGTATAAGCGTGAGTATAGTTGAGCACGACATTGATGCCGCGGTCGACCTGTGGCGAGGAGCCGGCGTAGTCGACGCTCAGTTGGTTGCCCTTCACGGCGATTTCACAGGCGATGGTCAGCGGCTCGTCGAAGCCGTCGATGGTGATGGTATCGCGGTAGGCGCCATCGGGCAGCCCGCGGATGGCGTCGCGCACGGCCGCCTCACTGCGGTCCAGGATTTGCGCCGAGATCGCCTCGATGTCGGGCAGGTCGTATTCTTCCAGCATTTCGATCAGCTTGCGCGCGCCGACCTGGTTGCCGACCTCCTGAGCGTAGATATCGCCGATGACTTGATCGGGCACGCGCACGTTGGCGCGGATGATTTCGAAAAGCTGCTGGTTCGCCTCTCCGCCGCGGAAGAGCTTCATCAGCGGGATAGCCAGCCCCTCTTCGTAAAGCGAGCGGGCATCGCCGCCCATCGTAGCGCCGCCGATATCGACCGCGTGGCAGGTGCTGGCGAACCAGGCCACGCCGCGCCCGCGATAGAAGACCGGCGAGACGATTGTCAAGTCGAAGAGGTGGCCCGATGCCTCCCAGGGGTCGTTGGTGATCAGGGTGTCGCCGGGGTCGAGGCTGTCGATGGGATGGTTGGGTACGACATAGCGGCGCACGCAGTTTGCCATAGTATTGATATGGCCCGGCGTACCGGTGACGGATTGGGCGATCATATTGCCCGAGCGGTCAAATACGCCGGCGGAAAGATCGCCCGCTTCGCGCACGACCGTAGTGAAGGAGGAGTGGATCAGCGCTGCCGCCTGCTCGTCGACAACGGAGATCAGGCGGCTCCAGATGACTTCGAGAGTGATGGGGTCAATCATGAGTTGCGCTCCTGTGTCACGCGCTCGTTTGGGCATCATCGGGATTCGGATATTGCATGTCGCTTGACGCCTAGCGAAATATTGCAGCTATCATGCCACCATGTTATGATAACAGAATGATTTGTCACAGCATTCAAGCCGTATAGGGTATGCAAGTTCGCCGAAATCTATTGGCAATGATTCAATGATTAGCATATGAGATCACTTGCTCGCCTTATATCAACACAAAGTAAGAACGGAAAGCGCAAGCTCGCCAAGGAGAATCAACATGGCCCAAGCAGCACCTCAGTACGATAGCGATCCGCAGCGTCTTCCCAGTTTATCGCCAGATGAGCAGCGTATCGCCAATGCGGTAATAGCTGCCCTGCAGTCTGAATTGAAACCCATAAGAGACACGCTGGATCAGCATACACAGATACTCGATCAGCATACACAGATATTCGAGCAGCATTCAAAAATACTCGCGAACGTCCAACTCGAGTTGCGTGACATCAACAAGATATTGGCCGGCGCCGGGCTCATTATAGACGACCCCGACATCTAGGTCATGTTGACAATCTTCAGCAGTTTGTGTTAGCTTCCGGGTCAGGTGTATGGTGAGATCCAACACTAACCTCTAGACCGCTCTGGACAGACGGGGTTAGGGGAAGATAAGGGATCCCTGACGGGAATCCCGTGTCTCCAAAGGGCTTGCGACTTATACGGCGAGCCCTTTGGCTTTTTACTATTTCACATTTACGCTATTCCTCTCTTCAACAGCAGGCAGCCTCCGGCCGCGACTTGCGCTGACCAGCCGGGCGCGACCACCGTTGTGGACGCCGCCTCTTCAATGATTAGCGGACCGTCCGCCGACCAGGACGAGCTGAGCTGCTCGCGGCGAAAAACGGGTGTTTCCAGCGGCGCTTGATCGGGCGCGAATCGCACTGGACGACAGGCCATCGGGCTGTCATTTGCGGTTTGCGGCTCGTCGAAGATGGCGTTAACGACCTGCGGTTGCGGCCCGCTGATGAGGATGCGCCAGTTGACCGCTTCGATCGGCACGACGTCCGCGAGCTGCCCGTAGAAGGCGTGGTACTCCGCTTCAAAGACGCGCTGCATCTCGGCGATATGCCGCTCGGTCAGGGTATTCATCGTAAAAGGCACGCGCACCTCATAACCTTGCCCGACATAGCGCATGTCGATGTTGAGGCGGACGCTGATCTCCGCCGCAGCCACGCCGGCCGCTTCCACGATGCGCCGCCCGTCCTGCTCCAGCTCTGCCAGGATACGGTTGAGTTCGCCCAGATCAAGCTCGTCCAGACGAGACACGTAGCTGCGCGTGAAATCAAAGGCGATGGGCGCGGTCAGAAAACCGAAGGCGGAAGCCACGCCGGCCATGGGCGGGATGATGATGCAGTGGATGCCCAGGCCGCCGGCCACGCCGCAGGCATGCACCGGACCAGCGCCGCCGGTGGCGACCATGCAGTAGCGGCGGATTTCCAGGCCGCGTTCGGCAGCGTGTACGCGCGCGGCCGCCGCCATATTCTCGTTGACCAATTGGTGCACACCCCAGGCGGTACGCTCTAGCGGTAGGTCCAGAGCCGCCGACAGCTCAGCGAAGGAGTCCTGCGCGGCAGCGGGATCAAGCGGGATGTCCCCGCCGGCGAAGTAATCGGGATTGAGGTAACCCAGCAGCAGGTCGGCATCGGTCACGGTGGGCTGCGACCCGCCAGCGCTGTATGAAGCCGGGCCGGGCGCGGAGCCGGCGCTCTCCGGTCCAACAGCAGGCAAACCCAGCGCGTTCAAGTGGGCGATACTGCCGCCGCCGGCGCCGATCTCGATCATCTCGATCATGGGCACCATCAAGGGCAAGCCGCTGCCGCGCTTGAAGCGATGCACGTGCGCCACTTCGGATTGGTGGCTGATGGCCAGCTCGCCGGCGCGTGTCAGCGCCGCTTTGGCGGTGGTGCCGCCCATGTCAAAGGCGAGTACGTCCGTTTGGCCCAGCAGCCGCCCCCAGTGGAGGCCCGCCAGCGCGCCGCCGGCCGGGCCGCTCTCCACCAACCGGATGGGAAAATCGCGCGAGGCGGCTACTGTGGTCGTGCCGCCGCTGCTCAGCATGATATTCAGCGGGGCGGCAATGCCGCTTGAGTGCAGGCCGTCCTCAACGCGCTCCAAGTAGCGGTCAGTGACGGGCTGGACGTATGCGTTGGCGATGGTGGTTGAGGCGCGCGGATATTCGCGCATGCCCGGCGCGACCTGATGCGACGCCGAGATAGCGACATCGGGCAGCGCCGCTTCAACGATTGTCCGCGCCGCCAATTCGTGAGCCGGGTTGGTATAGGCGTGCAGGAAGCAGATGGCCACGGCTTCAACTGACTCAGCGCGCAGTTGAGCGCAAATCCGGCGCAGGCAGTCTTCATCGAGCGGCTGACGTATACGCCCATCGGCCAGCATTCGCTCCGGCACATCAAAGCGCAGACGCCGCTCCGCCAGGGGCGCCGATTTTCGCAAGGCCAGGTCGTACATATCGTAGCGGCCTTCGTTGCCGATCTCGACAGCATCGCGGAAGCCCGCGGTCGCCAGCAGCGCCGTCACAGCGCCTTTGCGTTCGATGAGCGTGTTGGTGATGAGGGTAGTGCCATGGACAACGTAGCGGATCTCGGTTGGGGAGAGGCCGGCTCTCTCTAGCAAGCAATGAACGCCTTCAAGTACCGCGAGCGAAGGGTCGGGGTAGGTGGTCAGCAACTTCTCAACGGCGATGCGCCCACTGTCCATATCAAGCGCAACGAGGTCGGTGAAGGTGCCGCCGATATCAACGGCCAGCAAGATAGACGGCGCGCTCATAGGCGGAGTTTCCTCTGGGACAAATTGCGCCTCATCATACGAGCGGCGTCGCAGGCTGTCAAGCAGGCGAGGCGCTAGTTGAAAGCAGCGGCAGCCTCTTGGTACCAGTGATCCGGCAGCGCCTCGCGCTCGACCGCCAGCAGCTCCCGCAGGATGGCATCGGCATCGGCGATGGAGTTGGTCAGCGGATCCGTCATCATCGCCCGCCGCAGCAAGCTGTAGTCCGCCTTAACGATGGCCTCCGCCGTTAGCTCGTGCGTATCCAGCACGATCTCCTGCAAACCGCGCAAGCCCCGCGGCATCTCGCCCACCGGGCGCGGACGGGGACCCGCCATATCCACATCGCAGAGCAACTCCAGAAAGGCGTCGTTCGCCATATTGGTAACGGCGCCGCGATTGGTTGTGTTGATATAGAACGGTCGCCCCAAGCCGCCGGCCATATTCTCGATGATGTCGGTAGCGTGCTCGGGGCCGAGCGCTGTCATGAACTCGCTGATAGGCGTCGCGCCGCTGATGAAGTCGTCGACCTGGCGCCACATGCCGGCGTGCCGGTCGTAGCGCGTCTCCGTGTCCCAGATCGAAAGCGGCGGAATGGCATCGGCCAGGCGTCCGTGCCCTTGATAGAAGCGCAGGTATTCTTTGGTGTGGGAGACGCAGGCCGGGACATAACCGAAGATTTCGTAGAGTTGCCAGGCGATGGCGTCATTGTGCAGGGCTTTGGCGCCTTTGTCGCCGTCCATGCCGCTGTAGGCAGAATCTCGCCGGAGCGATGCGGCGATCTGCGCGCTGACATCGCGGCCGCGATATTCGGCTTTCAGCAGCCAGGTGAAGTGGTTGACGCCCGAAATGCGCAGGTCGAAATCCGCGTCCAGGTCAGCGTTCCATTCGCTGGCATCGGCGATGAGACCGGCGTGGGCGGCGTAACGCGCTTTGACATGGGGCATGTGCAGAGAGTCGCAGAGGGCGAAGCTCTTGAGCTGCGGGGCATAGCGAGCCAGCGCCATGCCATTGACCGCGCTGGGATTGATATAGTTGATCACCCAGGCTTCGGGGCAGATTCGCTCGATATCGGCGGCGCAGTCCATAATCAGCGGCAGTTCGCGCATGGCGCGGAAGATGCCGCCCGGACCGATGGTATCGCCGCTGCACATGCGGATGCCGTATTTTTCGCTGATCTGGCAGTCCATGCCGCGGTAGCGCACGGTATCGGCAGCGAAGCTGAGCACGACGAAATCGGCGCCGGGCAGGGCGTCGCGCCAATCCGAGGCGACTTCAATATGCAGCGGAACGCCAGCCTCGGCGACTGCCATTTCCGCCAGCCTGCCCATCTTCTCCATGCGCGCCGGGTCTTTATCCACCAGCGCCAGCGTACCGCCGTTCAAATGCGGTGAATGCACCGTCTGCCAGATAGCTTGCCGGCCGAAGAATAAGCTGCCCGAGCCAATAACGACGACTTTTGGCTGCTGAATGCCACTCATGGATTGCTCCTGGTAAGAACCGCTACTTTCACATTGAAGTGATTGTACTCAAAGGCGGCGCCTCGCGCAGGAGTTTCGCTCGAATTGAGGATCCGACAGGTGACTTATGCGGGGCGCGCTTGGCGGCTGCGGCGCGGACGCCTGGAACGGTGGCGCCGGTTTTGGCTCCCGCTCCCTGGCTTGCTCGCGCCGTTCTGACGCGGCTTGCTGGCGCCGTTCTGGCGCTTGGGCGCGGGAGTCGACGAGGCAAAGGGATGCTCGCTGACAACCTCGATCGGCTCTTCAATCAGCGCTTCAATTTCGCGCAAATACTTGCGTTCATCGACAGCGCAGAAGGAGTAAGCGATGCCTGATGCGCCGGCGCGCGCCGTGCGGCCGATGCGATGCACGTAGCTCTCAGGGATATTGGGCAAGTCGAAGTTGATGACATGCGTCACCGAGTCGATATCCAGTCCACGCGCGGCGATATCGGTGGCGACCAAAACTGGGGTATGCCCCGCCTTGAAACGAGCTAGCGCGCGCGTCCGCGCCGTTTGCGACTTGTTGCCGTGAATGGCTTCCGCCGGGATGCGGGCGCGGCTCAACTGCTTGGCCAGATTGTTGGCGCGGTGCTTGGTACGGGTGAAGACCAGCACGCGCTGTGAGGCCGGGTCGCGCAAGATATGTTTGAGCAGGGCCCGTTTGTCGCCGCCTTCCACAAAATAAATGGATTGCTCAATACTCTCAACCGTGGTGGACTCCGGATTGGCCTCGACCTTGACCGGGTCGATCAAGATGCTGCGGCTCAAGTCCTGGATGGTCTGCGGCATGGTGGCCGAGAAAAGCATGGTCTGGCGCACTTTGGGCAGACGCTTGATGATGCGCTTGACATCGTTGATGAAGCCCATATCCAACATGCGGTCGGCTTCGTCAAGGACGAAGTACTCAAGCCGATCCAGCCGGATATAGCCCTGATTCATCAAGTCTTGCAGGCGGCCCGGCGTCGCCACTACGATATCGACGCCGCGCTGCAAGGCCTTGACTTGCGGCTGCTGGCCTACGCCGCCGAAGATCGCTGTGTGCCGCAATGAAGTCTGGCGGCTGAATTTGCCGAATTCTTCGTCGATTTGCGCCGCCAACTCCCGCGTCGGCGACAGAACCAGGACACGGATTGGCCGCTTGCCTTTGACGGGCGCCAGCATTTGTACGATGGGCAAGGCAAAGGCAGCCGTCTTGCCACTGCCCGTTTGGGCGCAGCCGACAATGTCGCGCCCGTCGAGGATATGCGGGATGGTGCGAACTTGAATGGGCGTCGGTTCAATATAGCCGACGCGCTCCACGGCTCGCAGCATTTCGCTGTTGAGTTTCAGGTTCTTAAAGCTCATGTGAATTGATTTTCTCAATGTTCGTCTTTGAAGCAACGATTAAGTGTCTAACAGATTCCCCGATAATACAAGTTCGGTAATTTGGCGGATTCGCATTCGCAATCGCCTGTTGTATGATGCGACCGTTCATATCCAGGATACGAAGACAGGCGGAGACATGACGAATCCATACGCGTATGCCAAGGCGAACCAGGAACGCTTCCTCGCGGAATATCAAGAGCTGCTGCGCATCCGCACCATCAGCACGCAGCCGCAGCACGCCGATGATGTGGCCCGCGCCGCCGAGTGGTTGAAGGCGATGATGCTGCGCATTGGCATGGAGAGCGCCGATGTGATCTTAATGCCGGAGGGCCGCTGCCCGCTGGTGCTGGGCGAGTGGCGTGGCGCCGGCAACGACGCGCCCACTATCTTGATCTACTGCCATTATGACGTGCAGCCGGCAGAAGTCGCCGATGGCTGGGATACTGAACCCTTCGAGCCCACGATAAAAGATGGCCGGCTTTACTGCCGCGGCGCGGTCGATAGCAAGCTGCACGTGATGGCGAATCTCAAGGCGGTGGAATCTTGGCTGGCGGCCGCGGACAAACCCAAGGTCAATATCAAGGTGGTGCTTGAAGGCGAAGAAGAATCCGGCTCAGAGAATATCAACGCCTTCATCGCGCGGCATCCGGAGCGGCTGGCGGCGGATATCGCCATGATCTCGGACGGCGCGATTCTGGCGCCCGATCAGCCCAGCCTGACCTATGGGCTGCGCGGCGTCACCGCCTTGGAAGTGCATGTGTCGGCGCCGGTCAGCGACTTGCACAGCGGCCATTGGGGCGGCTCGGTGCATAATCCGATTCAGGCGCTGAGCGAAATCATCGCGCAGCTGCACGATGAGAATGGGGCGGTGTCGGTACCCGGCTTCTACGATGATGTGGCGGCGGTTACGGTGCAAGACCGCGCCCTGCTGGAAAAGGTCGAGCCCTTTATGCAAGCCGAATGGGCCGATGTCGTCAACGCGCCGGCGGTCTGGGGCGAATCGGAGTATATCTTGCCCGAAAGGCTGGGCGCGCGCCCCACGCTGGAGATTAACGGCATCCACGGCGGTTACACCGGCGACGGCATGAAGACCGTACTGCCCGCCCGTGCTTTCGCTAAGATCACCTGCCGCCTGGTTCCGCGGCAAGACCCGGACCGCGCGCTCAACTGCGTCGTTGAGCACATCAAACGCATCGCGCCGGAGACGATAAATGTCGACTTCCAATTTGGCGGCATGGGCGCCGAGGCGGTCCTGCTTGATGTTGACGGTCCGGCCATGTCGGCGGCTGCTGCAGCTTATACCCACGCCTGGGGCGTCGAGCCAGTTTTTGAGCGCGCCGGCGGCAGCGTGCCCATCACCTTCGAGTGTATGAAGGTGGCAAAAGAAGTTGTGATTATGAGCTATGGGCTGAAGAGCGGCCGGGCGCATGGTCCCAACGAGAATATCTACCTGCAGAATTTCAGCAACGGGATTCAGTCGACCATCAAGTTCATTGATGTGGTGGGGGAGAGGCGGGGGTAGGCTCGGTTGCTCGCGCCTTCTTCCATTCGTGATTGAATTGCGCCATGCTTCAAAGTAAGATGCGTTTTGCAACTGTGTGATTTCTGAGGAGAGGATGATGTCAGAATCTCAACCAGCTGCCTGCGGCGATCAAGCTTCATCATCGTCGGAAGATCAACCTACTGCGACCGACGGAAGCGATTCGCAAATGCCCGCAACCGCTTCACCGGAGCCGAAGCCCGAGCCTTCATTCGAGACAGTAGATAAGAGCGCGCAGATCGACTCGAAACAAACAGAACGCAGACAAAGGTAACGCCAGCCGGAGCCAAGAACCGGCTCAGTAAGACGAGTCTTAGTGTTGATACAAGGTGTAAGAACCAATTGGTTAATACTGGAAGCATTCCCAGTGCTTCCACAAATATAAGGGCAATTACCGCACCAATCGTGGTGTAAGCCCATTTGATGCTACGACCTTTGAATTTTACGATTCTGTAGTTATATTTGTAGATTTCCACATAGGACTTGACAAGAATGTCAACATGATGGTCTAGATCAGTTCTGGACCAGTCCTGTGCGTGTCTTAAAGATACTTCCATCGGTACAGAGGCTTGCTGGCGAATGGCGAGCGCGTGCAACGACAGGACAACTACAATGACGTATCCAACAAATATTAGAAGAATTAGCGGTCGCTCGCTCACTATTTGATGGAAACTTTCAGCTGCGCCTACCTCAATGTTGAGTGCAGCGACAATTGCGACTATAATATTTATGATAGTAAAGTTGTTTTGGGCTTTGCCCTCGAGAGTAGCGATTGCGTCTCTTTGAAATTGAGTGTGCGATTTCAATAGATCCAGTACGCTAAGTTGTTGATAGCTTAGGTTTTCATCGGGATTCGCCATGCGAACCTCAGGAGGTAGACGTGTCTGACAAGAGCAAGCAACCTAATGATAGTAGCCCCTCAACTCCGGCGGACAATGGAAACAACACTGGAAATCCTCCGACATCAAGCGAACCTGTTACTTCAACACCTAAACCGGAGCCTTCCTTCGGGATAATCGATGAAGGCAGCCGATTCACAAAATTGCAGCCTGCACAATCTCGCGGGTAACAGACCAAGATAGAACACATTGTATCACTTCGCTTCGCTACATAGTCAACCCTCCAATGTACGGACCAAATCATGGCCAAAGATACTCAAGCACCAAGCGGAAACGAGTCGCCGCCGCCACCTAGCAGCCCGTCTGATGTAGGTGATGGAAGCAAGCCACCCGAAACTCCGAGACCACGCCCTGAACCTTCATATGAACGGGTAGATTTAGGGCGCGACAAGCCGCGCAAGCGCCGTCCTAAACGAGGCAAGCAAGCCTAGGGCTTTGGTGTTTCATGCAAGTAAGAAATGTGCTTGGGCACCTTGCCCAACACACGTTAAATTGTTCGGTTATTCCGAACCCTTGGAGTTTGTTCCAGATAAAGTAGGTTCCTGATCGCACCGCCGCCTCATATACACAGCTCCACGATAGCGCTGCCGTAAACAGATTAGTCGTCGCCACCCCTTCCTCGATACCGGTTTGCCGAGCATTACAGTTAATTTGCACTCACACAAAACTTTGGCAATGAGCCTCCTGCACAATGCCGGCTAGCTGAGGACGAAATCTCTCGCCCTCTGAACATGAGGCACAGGAGAATTGCCGAAATGAGTATCAAACGATTTGCTCTGGTTTTTGCGTTGCTCGCCTTGCTGACCGCCACCGTCAGCGCCCACGACGACACCGACTCCGATAGGTCCAAGCCCGCGAAACGCGCCGGAATGGGATTCTCGCTTGTGGACGAGACCCTGCTGGAAGCGACCGGCCTGGATGCCGAGGCGCTTCGGACGGCGCTGGCTGAGGGCTCGACCGTCGCCGAGTTGATTGAAGCGAACGAAGGTGATGTAGACGCCGTCATCGCTGATATCGCCGCGCAGCTGGCCACGGACATCAACGAAAGCACGGCGTCATTCCTGGAAGGACTGGATGAACGCGTCAGCGAAGAGATGGACGCCAGCCGGTCGCGCCGCGGTTTCTGGGGCCGGCGCTGGATTCAGCAGCCGCGTATCTTCATGTACACGGGCGTTAGCGACGCCATCTTTGAGGCGACCGGCCTGGAAGCGGCAGGTCTGCGCGCGGCGCTGGCTGAGGGTTCGACATTGGCCGAATTGATCGAAGCCAACGACGGTGATCTGACCGAAGTCACTGCGGAGATCGTGACGACTATCACGGACGAGGTGAACGCGGCGGCTGCCGAGCGCATCGAGGGCTTGGAGGAAAGACTCAGCGAGCTGTTCAACAGCGACCTTTCCGAGCGTTGGCGCCGCGGACGTCGTGGGCGCATGAGACCACGTTTCTTCTTCGGCTTCTGGGGTGAATACGGCGGACCGGCTGTGGAGGAAGCGGCCGCCTAGACCCAGTACAACCGTTGGCCAGACTGTAGACGCGAGCGCGGGGCGAGTCCCTGCGCTCTTGTTTTTTGCCGCTAACGAATCGGATTCCGCCGCGCCTAGACTGCGATCTGCGCGCGGTCACTCAATGACCAGGCTGCCCAGTGGCACGCGCGCATCCGGGAAATAGTCGCCGTCGGCATCGCTTGCGGGTATACGTACTTTGTCGAGAGTACGATACAACCCGCTGAAGACATTGTAGCGCCCGGGCGCCAAGTCAGCTGGCAGGGGGACCTGCCAGGTTTCGCTGTCCGCCAAGCCTTTATACCACAACCGCGTCGGCAGACGGTCGCCCAGCGGCGCCTGGTCATAAACCCGCCATTCACCGCTCTCGGCGTGGCCCAGGTGCAGAAACTGCGTTAGGTCTTCGCGTCCATCGGCTTCGCTGCGCCAGGAAAATGTAATCGTCAGCGGCTCGCCGGCTCGAATTGATTCAGGCGCTTGCCAAGCCTCGAGCGCAAAGCCATTGTCGAATATCGCCAGCGGATCGCGAGTGGCGGCCGGCGTCCGGTCGCGCCAAACTTTCTCGCTCAAGACGACCTGCGTATCGCTCAGCAACTGATGGTCGCTGGAAGTTATTTTCAGTGGCCTGAAATCATCGGCTTCGTCACGCCAGAGCGTCAGGACGATCCAATAGGCGCGGTTGAATTGCGCTGCGGCAGGCCTCTCAAGTTCAACCCACTGGCGATACACCGGCGTGTATCCGGGCGTTAGCAGGAAAAACCTGAGATGCGTGACTTTGTCTCGGCTGATGATGGACTCACCGCTGGCTTGGTCGACCACATGAATCGAGTAACCCAGATCGGACAAGCCTTGCCCCAGGAAGTCCCTCTGTCCGGGCGACAGAAAGAGATGAATGTGCTTCTTGTTGTTCTCCATTAGGTAGCCACGCAGTTGGTGACCGCCTTCATAAACTACGTTTGCTGAATCGGAGCCACCGGCGTAATGCTCAACCGGAAGTATGGCGCGAGTCTGGCTGAGAAAAAGTAGCCAAAGCACGACTAGGGCGACATAGACGCGCAGCCGAACAGCCGGTCGATCCGACAGAGCGGAAAGATGTCCGAACGATGCGACAAGCACTAGCCAGATTCCGGCAAACTCAAGCGACTCTTCCAGCCAGCCACGGTTGTCGCCGTAATTAAGAAAACTGAGGTTGAATTTTTCTGGCGCCTCGGTAACGATTGCGCCCATCGCGCTGATTGCCAGACCAGCTAGCAGGAGAAAGTGCCAGATCCGCATTTGCCGCTGTGCCTGCAGCGCGACCGCCAGTGTGACCAGAGCCACCGTTATTCCAAGAAGAATGTAGATTTCCAGCCAATGTGCTAGAAATTCGTGCACGAGCGTATATTCGTCGTACGCCAGAAAGACAAACATCAGGCCTAAAGCAGCGAAGTAGAGGCGAGGCCAAGCGGGTTGAGACCGAGCATGCCAGGCGGTAAACAGCGCCGTAAAGCCGATCAGCGCCAATTGTGTGGAGGCGATCGTCGTAGGAATATTCCATTCGCGGCCCAGATGCCAGAGCCACGCTTCAAAGCTGGAGCTCGGTAGGAAAACCACTGACCAGCTAATGGCAACCACTTGCGCGATCAGTAATATGCTCGCCAAGCACTTGCCCGCCCAAGTGAAACGAGGGATGAGCCAGCGGTAAGCAATCGCCCCGATCGCAAGATACAGCGCAACGATGGCGAATTGGAACAACGTTTTGTAATAGATTTCCAACGATGTATCGCTTTCAATCAGCAGTTCGCAACCTTGACGTGAAGAACGTGACAGTCAGTATATCAGTATTTGCTTTGGGGCGTCGGCAGATTCAGTAGCGCCACTGTCCGGCGTCAAGTACGACCGCCTCGTCCTCGCCGGGCCAGGGCGGCGTTGTCGTGATGATGAACTCCAGCGGAATCTCACCCGTATTTCGAAATTGGAAATCGGTAGCGAGCGGGATCGTCAGGCTGAGGCCGGGCGACACATCCAGAACTTGCTCGCGATCGCCCTGCTTGCGCCAGACCTGCCCGGCACCCGCCAGAAAATACCAGACTTCTTCGACCGTCCGGTGCCGTACCGGGATAGTTGCCGCGCCGACCGGCAGCCGGCAGTGCACGACGCTCGCGCCATCCAGGCTGTGCAGCAGGCGAATCTCCGAACCGTCCGGCGCCAGCGCATCGTAGTCTCGTGCCACTTGATTGCTCTCAAAGCGCCGCACGTTTACTCCTTGAGCGAAACCTCCCAGCGCGCCCGCACCGCATCCCAGACTTGGGGATTAAGCAGACTTGGCGGCTGCTCGCCACGCAGGACTTGCAGCACCTGTTCCAGCGCATGTACGACCAGACGCCGTTTGCCGACCACGGTCGCGCTGGCCACATGCGGCGTGATCACGACATTGTCGCGCCCCAGCAGCGGATTATCCGCCGTCGGCGGTTCTACATCGGTGACGTCCAGGCCGGCGCCGAATAAGTGCCCGCGATCGAGGGCGGCCGCCAACGCCGCTTCATCGACGTGCCCTCCGCGCGACACATTGATGAAGACCGCGCCCGGCTTCATCTGGGCGAAGCGCTCGGCATTCATAATCTGGCAGGTCTTGTCGTTGAGCGGCAGATGCAGCGAAACGAAGTCGGAACTGCCCAGCAGCTCCGCCAGCGTGCTCGCCCTGTCGACCCCCAGTTGCTGGAAGCGCTGGTCGCTGATGTAGGGATCGTAGGCTACCACCTTCATGCCGATGGCGCGGGCGATGCCGCTGACGTGCCCGCCGATCCGCCCCAAGCCGACCAGGCCCAGCTGTTTTTGATCCATCTCCAGCGCCACGTATTCGCCCCAGAGATTTTTGCGGACGCCGCTTTCCAGCATGCGGTCGAGCTCGTTGGCGACGCGCTTTATATTGCGCGCGACGGTCATCATCAGGGTGACGGCCTGCTCGGCTGTGGAGACCGTGGGCGCGTCGGGCGCGTTGACCACGGCGATATTACGCGCGGTGGCGGCGTCCACATCGACCTTGTCATAGCCGACGCCGGTGCGGGCGATGATCAACAGGCGCGGCGCCCGGTCCATGGCCGCAGCGTCATAAGTACGTCCGCCCGCCATGACAGCATCGGCTTCATCCAACCGGTGGAATTGATCGTTGGCGACTTGCTCGCCCGGGGCGATGCCCTCGGCGACATCTTCAAACAGGGGCCGGAATTCGTCCGGAACTTTCGCTTCAAACCAGATATTTGGCATCTTGCTGCTGTCCTCTATGTGCGAACTCTAGAAATGTACGTTCTCGTCGACGATATGGCCCACATCGTCAGTCTCAGCGCGGATCTGCTTGAATTCCGCCGTCAGCGCCCGATTGAAGGCCGATATATCTGAGCTGTGCATGACCAGGTTGGCGCCCGCCTTGATCCAGGCGATTTCGTGATGGGCGAAGTTGTGGTGGATGCCGATGCCGACGCCGGCTGCGCGTGATTTGCTGATAATAGTGCGAATAGCCGCGTCAAATGTCGGGTGGTCATATTGCTCCGGCATACCCAAACTGCACGACAAATCGTGCGGGCCCACCAGCACACAGTCGATATAAGGCAGTTTCAGGATGTCGTCGAGCGCGTTCAAAGCCGGCACGCTTTCGATATTGATGAAGAGCGCCTTGTTGGCATTGCGCTGCGCCAGGTAATCGGCCAGCTCGGGCTCCAACTCGCTTTCGCCATCCAGCGCCGCGCGCAGTTTGTCGCCTTTCAGCGGGCCGAATTTGACCGCGCCCCCTAACTCCTTGACTTGCTGCGGCGATTCAATGTAGGGCGCGATGATGCCATGCGCGCCGCCATCCAGCGTCATCTGCGCCAAATAGGGATCGGGCTCGGGGATGCGCACGACCGGCGCCAGCTCCAGCGCGGCGAAGGTCTGGCACATCCAGGAAATCATGCTGCGGTCTTGTGGCGTATGCTCAGTATCGATAAAGACCATATCGAGGTCCAGGTTCTGCACCACGCGCGGCCAGATCGGCGAGGGCGAATAGATCGCCGTGCCATATACCCGCCGCCCGCCGCGTAAAGCTTGTATCAACTCTTGTCCATGCATCCTGTCGTCTCTTGTCGATTTGGCTTGTCAGTCAGTCTGGAATATTAGCCACTGGCGCGAGATAAGTCAAAGCGCGCTTCGTGTGCGTAGCCCTAAGTATCAGCGGATTTGATTCTACTGGCGAATGCGTAATAGTGATAATTGTATAGCTTGTCCGATATTATGAACTCGGCGGGCAAATCTAGCCATTAGCTTCCAGTCTTGGCAGTTTTCGGTTCCTACGTTCAGCAGAAGGCGGGCAGCGCTTGACGGCTAACAATTGCGTGCCGCGAGACCTCAAGGACGCGCTGTTGCCTTTCGACTCCCCGCCAATGCCTCCGAAAATCTCTGAGAACCCCTGAAAATCCCTGAATAGTATAGACACAGTATGGATATAGTGGGAGTTTTCGGTGGGGGTGGGGGTATCCCCCCGCGCGGAATTCGGGGCAGGCGACAGGCAGCCATTGTTTGGGCAGGCAGCGCGATCGGTAAAATGAAGGTCGTCGCCGAAGTCGAGGAATGAGAAAAGCAGGCGTCCATAGCGCTGAGTGTAAGGCAGAATAGCGTGGAAATGGGGACCAGAAGGGCGCGTTTTCGGGCGACTTGGTAGTGCGTGTAGACACTGCGCGTCAGTCGCCCCTATGAATATCGACAGAATTGAAGACGGAAATCAGCATGTTCATTGACACTGATATACAGAGAGGCTGCCGGCGGTACATGCAACAATCGGCGGCATTTGACGTACTTCAATACATGAGAACTTATTACTACATTACTTCGTGAATTGGATGTCTTTCTTCAGCTCCAAACGAGAGCGCCGGCTCTGGATTGCGCTCTTCATTGTCTTGGCGGGCATATACTCGACGCTTGCTCAAGCGCCGGCGATTGTGGCGTTGGTCGGCGAACGCATTGTCGAAAGCGCAGGGACCAGTCTGTTTTTCGCCATGCTGGCCTTGCTGGTCATCATCCCGATCTTTTTCATTGACAAGCGAGTCGGTCGCCTGGAGATCGCTGTCGGCATCGGCATCCTGGCTGTGTTTCTGACAGCTTGGCTGCGAGTGGGTTCCTGGGCGGAGCGCACCCACTTATTCGAGTACGCTTTGGTCGCGGCGCTGGTGCATGAAATACTGCTGGAGCGGCGAGACAACGGTCGGCGAGTTCCCGCGCCTACGCTGCTGGCGCTGCTGATTTCCTTGCTCTTGGGTTTGCTTGATGAGAGTATCCAATACCTGCTGCCCAGCCGCGTCTTTGACCCGATTGATGTCGCCTTCAATTCTCTTGCCGCTACCATCATAATCGGGGCGAGGTGGGTGGTAAGATTGCTGTGGCGTTGGCTGGAATCACGGCGGCGGCGGGGCTAGTATTGACGCTGAACTGCACAGCGGCGTATCACAAATCTGGAGGCGTGACATGCGACTTGGATTGAACATCGGCTACTCCGGCGCGCGGATCGACCTGCCGCTGGACATGATACAAGAGGCTGACCGTCTGGGATACTATGCCGTCTGGACGGCCGAAGCTTACGGCTCGGATTGCATCACGCCGCTGGCCTGGATCGGCGCCTTGACCGAGAACATCAAGCTGGGTTCGTCCATCATGCAAATGCCGGCGCGCAGCCCGGCCATGACCGCCATGACCGCCATCACGCTGGATCAGCTTTCCGGCGGGCGCTTCTTGCTGGGGCTGGGGCTATCGGGCCCGCAAGTAGTCGAAGGCTGGCACGGCCGCCCCTACGGCAAGCCGCTGGGCAAAACTCGCGAATACGTCGACATTGTGCGGCAGATCCTGGCGCGGGAGGCGCCGCTGGTCCATGACGGCGCGCACTATCAGATTCCCTATCGCGGCGATGACGCCACTGGTTTAGGCATTTCCTTGAAGAGCATCATTCACGGCCGCAAGGATTTGCCGATATATCTGGCCTCCATCGGCCCCAAGAATGTGGCGCTGACCGCCGAGATCGCCGATGGCTGGTTGCCGATTTTCTTCTCGCCCGTTCACTACGATTCAGCTTATGCGGCTGCGGTGGATGCCGGGCTGGCGCGGGCCGGCGGCGGCAAAAGCCTGGAAAGTTTCGATATTGCGCCCTCAGTCACAGTCGTCATCGAAGACGAGATTGAGCTGGCTTACAATCAGCTGAAGCCGGTCCTGGCGCTTTATATCGGCGGTATGGGCGCCAAAGGCAAGAATTTCTATTATGATCTGGCGTGCCGCTTCGGCTTCGACGAGGCGGCCGACACGATTCAAGACTTGTATTTGCAGGGGCGCAAAGGCGAAGCCATGGTGGCAGTGCCGGATGCCCTGGTGGACGCGGTCGCCCTGGTCGGCTCGAAGGCGCGCATCCGCGACCGCTTGCAGCTCTGGCGCGACTGCCCGATTACGACACTGAATATCAATGCTTTCTCGCTCGATGCCGTCCGCTTTATGGCGGAGGAAGTCCTGTGACCGTACAGAGAATCGCGGCCAACAAGACGCGCGGCTTTTGAAGATAATCTCTGTGTTCTCCGTGTTCTCTGTGGTTAAATTCCTGTGTCATGCTCGCTCAGACGCTATCCGCACTCAAACCTCTTAACATCGGCGACATCCGCGTTGACTCACCCTTGACGCTGGCGCCGATGGCCGGGCATACCAACTTCGCCCTGCGCAGCCTGTGTCGCGAGTTGGGCGGCTGCGGCCTGGTTTGCACCGAACTCATCAGCAGCAATATCGTCAAGAACTCGCGGGAGCGGGCGCTGCAGCGCTTCGACTGGCGCGCGAGCGAAAGCCCCGTCGCCGTGCAGCTATTCGGCGTCCAGCCGCAAATCGTGGCGGAAGCGGCGCGTGTCGTAGTCGATCACGGCGCCGACATCGTCGACATCAACATGGGCTGCTGGGTGCCGAAGATCGCCAAAAAGGGCGGCGGCGCTGCCCTGCTGCGGGATGTGAAAGCGGCCACCGCGGTGGTGGAAGCGGTGGTCAAGGCCGTCGATGTACCGGTGACGGTCAAGGTGCGCAGCGGCTTTGAAGACGGCGTGGTCACGGCCGTACCCTTTGCTGTAGCAGCCGAAGCCGTGGGCGCGCAGGCGGTGGCGGTGCATGCGCGCTTCGCCGGTCAGGGTCACGGCGGCGCGGCCGATTGGGATGTAATCGCCGCGGTCAAGGACGCCGTGCGCCAGATGCCCATCATCGGCAACGGCGATATCCACACCGGCGAAGACGCCCGGCGCATGTTGGGCGCGACCGGCTGCGATGCCGTGATGGTGGGGCGGGCGGCGCTGGGGCGACCCTGGCTCTTCCGGCAAATTGCTGCGTACCTTGAGACGGGGCTGAGCTTGCCCGAGCCGTCGCCGGCGGATCGCGCGCGGATTGCGCTGCGACACGCTCAGTTGACGCTTGAGACAACACATCTGCCCGAGCATGTCGCTGTGCGGGAGATGCGCGGGCAGATCAGCAAGTACAAGCTGGACGCGCCCGGCTCCGCCCAGGTGCGGAATCGGCTGGTGCGGATTGATTCCTATGCCGAGTTGGAGTCGATTCTGCTCAACGTTGCAAGTCTAGACCGATTATGAATTGTGAAAGGAGCTTTAGCTTGCGAGGGAATTACGTCTGTGCAATATTATTCGATACATCACAATTGCAAGCGTGTTAAAGTTCCGAGCTTATGAACATGACGAATTGGACGAGCTAATTTGTTGTAATTCCACTTTTCCCGATCATTACCGCTCTTGTTTTTACATTGTTGAAGGGCGAGAGTCCGCAATATCAGAGTATTTTTGGCGGCACTGAATTATATATGCTATCCGTGGTAATTTTGGCTAGCACTAGAAGCGATATTGAAAGATCGTCAATTGCGCGGTTCAAAACCGGTAATTATCGTCGATTGACAACCTTGCTAATACCTGCAATGTTACTTTGTAGCGTATTCTATGGTATAGTTTTTATGAATCTACGTGCGGATAATCCAGACATTTCAAAGGAGTCAATTGCCATTTTGGGCTTGATAATGAGTGTACCGACAATAATCGTTTGCGGATATCTTCAATTCAAGCTCAGGCGTGCTCCTGAAAAAGAGGTGTCATCATGACGATGTGGTCAACCGAGTGGATGATGCTTTACGTGCTAACCATTCTGTTTGGAAATCTCGCGGTTATCGCGATTGCTAGTTATGCGAACCAGCGAAGCAAACGGCATAGCCGGGTTGATAAATCTGACCAATAAGTGACTCCGCCATCAGAGCTAACCACAGTCCCAATAAACTCGCCGTTCCTTAAACCCGGATAGATTGACCCGACCAAGTTTGGTCTGTTGGTCGTCGCTAGGGAGCCTGTCTTGGAATGGTGTATAAGTCACGAGTAAAACTCTATTTAGGATGACATTACATTGCGCGGTAGCTGGCATAAGCTGATGCAAGGGCAACCGGCATGACCACTCTTGTTACCGGCGGCGCAGGCTTCATCGGGGGGCACGTGGCGGCGGAATTGCTGGCTCGCGGCGATAAGGTCGTCGTCATTGACAACTTCAACGACTATTACGATCCCGGCATCAAGCGAGACAATGCCGCGCGCCTGCGCGAATACACATCATTCTCGCTGATCGAAGGCGATATTCGCGATTCCTCGCTGGTCGAGCGGGTCTTCGCTGAGCATGGCGTGACGCGCGTGGCGCATCTGGCGGCTCTGGCCGGCGTGCGCGCCAGCGTCGATCAGCCGCGGCTCTATCTGGATGTCAACCTTAGCGGTACGCTCAACTTGCTCGAAGCGGCCAAGGGGGCCGGCATCGAACAATTTGTGCTGGCGTCGACCTCGTCAGTCTATGGCCGCACCGAAATCCTGCCATTCGTCGAAACCGATACTGCCGACCGTCCGCTAGCGGCTTATCCGGCCAGCAAACGCGCCGCCGAGCTGCTCGCCCACACCTACCACAATCTCGCTGGCATGCCGGTCACCGCGCTGCGCTTCTTCAACGTTTATGGTCCAGCGGGCCGCCCGGACATGATGCCCTGGCGCCTGCTGGAAGCGGCGCAGACCGGCGAGCCCATCAAGCTCTTCAACGGCGGCGATATCCACCGAGACTGGACCTATATCGCGGATACGGTGGCGGGCGTACTGGCCGCGCTGGACAAGCCCCTCGGTTACGAGATCATCAACCTGGGCTGCGGCGCGCCAATTTCGCTGACGGACTTTGTCGAGATAATTGAAGAATACGCCGGCAAAGTTATCAATACAGTATCTGTACCTACTCCGCTGAGCGACCCGCCCATCACCTATTGCAGCAATGATAAAGCGCGGCAGCTGCTGGGCTTCGCGCCAAGGGTGTCCATACGCGAAGGGCTGCGGCGTACCTGGGAGTGGTATCGGGATTACCGCGGATTGTAGGCTGGACGCGTCTCGCCAGGCGATGAGATACAATAGAGATGTCAGCTTAACCTGCTCTGCGCCGCGGGGAGTCATTAAATGTCCGTGCAAGCAATCAACACCCTGGAGGATTTGCGCCGGCTGCGAGGCTCTATCTTGGCGCTTGCGGAGCAGTATCGCGCTCATCAGGTAAGCGTATTCGGTTCAATTTTGCGCGGTGAACTGCAGCCCGACAGCGACGTGGATTTCCTGGTCAACTTTGAGACCGATTATAAACTGCGCGACCACATTCGCCTTACGCAAGCCTTGCAGAACTTGGTCGGGCGGCGCGTAGAAGTTGTCGACCGCCGCTCCTTGCGTGAAGAACTGCGCGCGACCATACTGAAAGATGCGCAAGTCCTGTGATGAGAGATCAACGCCTCCTGTGCTCGGATATTCTTGAACGCGTCAGTCGTATCGAACGCTACACAACTAGCGGCCGCGAAGCGTTTCTGGCGTCTGAATTGCATCAAGACGCCGTGATACGTAGTTTTGAAGTCATTGGCGAAGTTGTGAAGCGGCTTGATCCCGACCTGGTTTCTCGCCATGCTCAGGTGCCCTGGAGCGACTTTGCCGGTTTCCGCGATATCTTGATTCACCAATATCACCATATCCGACTCGATCTAGTGTGGGACTTCTCGCAAGAGGATCTGCCTTTACTCAAGTCAGCGGTGAAATCCATCATAGATAGATTGGAAACGGACAGTAGTTGATTCCCCCGTTTTCGAAAAGACTGCTCAGTACATGTCGGGCCGCTCAGAGCCGACTGCTCGCTCGGGCAAACCGCTCGCCACTGAACGGATGCAAGCGTCAGCCACGACCAGCGACATATAACCATCCCACGCTGAGGGTCCTGTTGGCTCGCCTTCGCGGATCGCATCAACCCAGCTCTGTACTTCGTCCAGGTAGGCCTGTGCGAAGCGCTGGGGCCAATCCGGCGTGACGCCTTGCGAAACCCTACCCCCTTGCCGCAGGACCGGGCTGCTGTGGCTGACCGTCCGCGCCATTCCCGTCTCGCCGGTGATTTCCACCGCGATCTCGTAGCCGTAGCCGGAGTCGCCGTTCCACTCCAGGCTGCCGATGGCGCCGTCGGCGAAGGCCAGCTGCACGATAGCGTAACGCGCGCTCCGCGGCTGATCGGGCTGGGATGGCGCCCACTGGACGAAGACCTGGCTGATTTCCGAGTCCATCAGCCAGCGCGCCGAATGGATGTCGTGAATCAGCGAATTGACGATAGCCCCTTCGATGGTCGAGCTTTCGCGCCAGGGGTTGATGTGCTGGCCGCGAAAGCTCAGCGCCTTGCCGATATCGCCGCGGGTCACAATGTCGAACAGGTCGGCATGCTTTCGGTCGTATACGCGCATGAATCCGATTTGCACCAGCCGCCGGCCCGTAGCCAATTCAGCCCGCAGGACACGCTCGCCGTCGGCCACGGTTGTCGCCATCGGCTTCTCGCAGATCACCGGCTTGCCCGCGTCGATACAGGCGATGGTCTGTTCGGCGTGAAAGGCATCGGGGCTGGCGATAAGCACGGCGTCTACTGTCGGGTCGGCGATCAGCGCAACGGCATCGTCATAGGCTCTTGCGCCGCAGTCGGCCGCCACGGCCTGCGCGCGGGCCTCGTCAATATCCATCACCGCTGCAACCGCCGCTCCAGCCGTCGCCCGGCTGATATTACGAGCGTGCAGGGCGCCGATCATGCCCGTGCCGATCACCCCCACCTGCAGCAATTCGTTCTTCATGGCGCTGGCTCCCTGGCAACAGCCCAATCCTTACCGTGTTGGCCGAGTGTAGCTTGTTTGCGCAGGGCTGCAATGTCCGCTTGCTTCTGCTGATCAACATGAATGACTTGGCTGGCTTGCACTGAGCCGATTCAGGCACAGATCGCGCAGTCAGCTACAGGAGTTGCGAATCTGTCCTCCGCTGCAAAATATTCTGCATGGCGCATTTCCGTTTTCGTAGTGTATACTGCCGCTCTGTTTGTCGGCCTATCCCCGGAAACCCGCTTGAATATCAGAGCGCTGCCATACGTCCTCTTGCTCGGTCTCTTTTTTGGCTCATCGCTGGTGGTATCGCGTTTCAACGTCGGACAATTCGCCCCCGCAGCCTACATCGGCATCCGCATGGTCATCGCCAGCTTGATGTCCTTGGGCGTTTACGCGCTTGTCACCGGGCGGCGCGTGCCACGAGACCGGGAGTTGTGGAAGCGCGCGGGTTTGCTCGGCATTTTTGGCACCGCTGTACCTATGACCTGCGTGGTCACCTCGCTGCAATATCAGTCCAGCGGCGTGGCGTCGCTGCTATTGACGACCGGTCCGGCTATGACGGTTGTGCTGGCGCACTGGATCTTGCCCGACGAGCTGTTGAATAAGCGCAAGATATTCGGCGTCAGCCTGGCTTTGGGCGGCGCGCTGCTGCTGGCGCTGAGCGGCGAGAATGGCCTGCCCGATGTCGCCCGGGCCGATCCAAAGGGTTATCTACTGGTGGTCCTGGGCATGGTCTCCAGCTCGATCATGATCATCTATGCGCGGAAATACCTGCGAGATTACGACGCTTTCGATGTCGGCAGTGTCCGGCTCTTCTCCACCGCTATCGCCATGATCCCGTTCACGCTGCTGACGGTCGGCTTCGACCTGAGCGCGGTGGACGCGGCCGGCATCGTCGGCTTGCTTTACGCCGCGGTGGTTGGCACTTTCATCGGCTTTATGCTGTCCTTTTACACGATCAAGCGCTTTGGCGCCACGCCGGCAGTGATGACCACCTACGTCATCCCGATCGTGGCGGGCGTCGGCGGTGTGCTGCTTTTGGGCGAAGAAATCACCGGCACCATAGTGGTCGGCATGATTGTGATCGCCTCGGGCATCGCGCTGATCCAGGAGTACCGCAAGCCGGCCGGTTGGCTGCGGCGCTATCCCCATCGCGGCTCGTATTAGCTACTCCACGTTGCAGGCGTCATAGGCTTGCTGCAGCGCCGCCTTCCAATCGCCCAGCGGCATGAATTCTTGCCCAATGTAACCATGGAAGCCGGTCTCGGCGATCGCCCGACAGATGGCAGGGTAATTCAATTCCTGCGCCTCGCCGATCTCGTTGCGGCCCGGTACGCCCGCCGTGTGATAATGAGCGAACCATTGGTGATTGTCGCGGATGGTCTGGATGACATCGCCTTCCATGACTTGCATGTGATAAATGTCGTAGAGCAAGCGCGCGTAAGGCGAATCCACCGCCGAGACGACCTGTACGCCCCAGTCTGTCCTGTCACACTGGTAATCGGGATGATTTACTTTGCTGTTGAGCAACTCCAGAATCAGAACGATGCCCGCTGATTCCGCGGCGCGCGCCAGCGGCTCCAGGTGTTTGATGGCATTCTCCGCTCCCCGGGCGTCGTCAAGGCCTTCGCGATTGCCGCTGAAGGCGATCAGGAAGGGGATGTCCCACTCGACAGCCAGCTTTAGGCTTTCTTCCGATTGCCGCTTGATGTCATCCCAGTACTTGGTATGGCTGATGCCTTGCTCCAGCGGCACATGCAATTGATGCGTCGCGATCTTCATGCCCTGATCCCTGACGAGGGCGAATTGATCGACCGGCACCAACTCCATGGCGGTATAGCCGATTGATTTGGCGGTCTGCAGCAGGTCGACAGGGTCGACCCCCAAGTACACATAACACCACCAGGACACCGATTGTTCGATTGCCATTGCTCTAACCCCGCAGATCCATTTTCAGCCAATAGTTGCGGTAGGCGCGGGTTTCCCGCAAGAGGAGGTCAAGCCGATGACGCAGAGCCCCAAGCTCGCCCCTCGGCGAATCATCCGCCGCTTGCAGTTGATACTGCCCGCTCGCAGCCACATGGTAGTCGAGTTTACCCAGCGCGCGCAGCAGTTGCAATCCGACTTGGGCAGTCCGGTCGGGCTGAGCGGTCGCCGCCGCCAGCGCTTCCAGGTCCACCGCGCCGCCGCGCTGATTGATGCTGTACTTTATCAGGCCGGCCAGCCGCTGCAGGAAGCTCGCCAGGTTTGCGCTATCCGGCAGCGCGCCGAAGAGAATCAGCCGGTCCGGGCTGACGGTCGCCAGCGCCGCCGACCAGACTTCGGCCGATGGCGGCACGGTCCAGACGATCAGCGTCTCGCTAGCCCGCAGCTGCAGACGATTGACCGCGCCCTCCAAACTCGCGGTTGCGGCTTCCGACCATATCTGCGCCTGGGGATACCATTCGCGTACGCCAGCTAACGCGGAGAACCGGTCGTCGCTCCCCCGGTAGTCCTGCAATTCCCAGGCGGGTTCGTCCGCGGACACAGTAGTCGACGCGCTTTCCAGTTGCCGGTAATCGAGCCACTCGATCAGCGCTTCCCGCTGTCCTTTGTAGGCGCTGCTTCGCAGGGTATAGGCGAGGTCGAATTTGCCGTTGGGCAGGTCCATGCCGGCGCCGCGCCACCAGATGACCCGCTTCCGGTCCCCGGCCGCGTCTTCAACTTCGACTTGCAGATGTTCGCCGCGCCGTCCCAAATCCTTGCGGCTGGCCAGTTTCAGGTCCCGCGTCGCCAGCGTCAGCGGCGGATTGCCGTTGCCGAAGGGCGCCAGACGCTCGATATCTTCCGTCAGCTCCAGCGTCAGCTCGGGTAGTTGCAGATAGCCACTGATGGCCAAGGCCGGGGCCCGCGGTTCAGCGCCGCCCATGTCCCGCAGCACGCCGGAGAGAGCGCGCCGAAATTGGTAGACTCGGTCTGCCGGCAAGCTCATGCCGGCCGCCATGCTATGCCCGCCGTAGCGCGTTAGCTGAGCCGCCACCCGCCCGAAGGCCGCCGTGATATCCAGGCCGGCCACCGACCGCGCCGAGCCGCGCCCAGTCTCGTCCGGCGTCGCGATCAGAACCGCGGGACGACCGAATTCTTCCACCAGTCGGCTGGCCACGATGCCGATGACGCCGCTATGCCAGTCGCTGTGGCTGAGCACCAGCGCGGCGTAATCCAGCAGCGAGGGCTCGGCTTCGATTTGGGCGATGGCCGACTCGTATACCTGATGTGACAGAAACTTGCGGCGCGCGTTATAGCCCTCCAGACTATGCGCCAGCATACGCGCCTGTCCGCGGTCGGCCGTGGTCAGCAGCTCAACCGCCGGATTGGCGTCGGCGAGCCGGCCGAGCGCGTTCAAGCGCGGACCGATGGCAAAGCCGATATGCCCCTCGTTGAGTTCAGCCGGCGCGATTTGCGCGCTTTCCAGGATAGCGCTTACTCCCGGGCGTTGGTTCAGGCGCAGGCGCTCCAGCCCGCGCTGCAAGAGATAGCGCGTATCATCAACCTGCACCATCACATCGGCGACGATGCCCAGCGCTACCAGGTCCAACAGGGCATCGCAGTCGCCGTCGTCCTGGGCGGCGAGCGCTTCGATCAGCTTATAAGCCACGCCCACGCCGGGCAACTCGCGCAGGGCATGACCCGCGGGCAAGCGCTGCGGATTCACGACCGCCAGAGCGGCCGGCAGCTGTTCGGGCAGGGCGTGGTGGTCGGTGATGATACAGTCGACGCCGCGGGCTCCGGCATAGTCGACGGCTTCATGCGCGCTAACGCCGGTGTCGCATGTCAGGAGGAGCTCGACGCCCGCGAGTTTGCGCTGGAGTGTGGGCAGGTGGATGCCGTGCCCCTCGCTGAAGCGGTTTGGTATGTGGTAACTGACGCGCGCGGCGCGTTGCTTCAGCGCCGAATAGAGCAGGGCGGTCGCCGTTTGCCCATCGACATCGAAGTCGCCCCAGATCAGAATCCGCTCCTGGTCGCGTATCGCCCGCCGCAGCCGTTCGACGGCCGGCTCAATATCGGGCAATTCATGGGCGCTGGCAGGCCTGTAGTCAGCGGCGGACAAGAAGCGCTGCGCCTCGGCTAGCGTGACGATGCCTTTGCGCGTCAGATGCTCGGCGACCAGGCGATGCCCGCCGACGGCAGCGCGCAGGGAATCGGGCACATCAAGCGGCGCCGGCTCCCGCCATTCGCGGCGTGGTCGCGCCATCAGCCCGCCAGCACCCGCTCCTCGAGCTGGGTGACGCCTTCTTCCGCCAGGTCCATGGTTAAGCCGGGCGCTGTCGGCAAGTGGATATGCCCATCCTGCGGCACTAGCTTGTGCTTGTAGAAGACATTGGTCATGCGGCCGATCTGGAAGAGCCACTCCTGCATGGGGCAGGTCGTCAGCGCTTGCGAGGCGATCAGATGAGTCGAGGGCCAGCCGCCATGATGGGGAATGACCGGGATGTCATAGGCTGAGGCCAGCGCGCAAATCTTGACCATCTCGCTCAAGCCGCCGGCCCAGGTGACATCGGCCTGCAAGATGTCGACCGCGCCGGCGTCCAGCAGCGCCTTGATGCCCCAGCGCGTGTATTCGTGCTCGCCGCCGCTGATGAAGACGCCGCGAACACTACGACGCAGCTCGGCATATTGCGGGATCAGATCAGCCAGCACGGGCTCCTCAAACCAGTAAGGGCGGTACTCGCGTGAGAGCTCGACCATGCGCTGGGTGTAGGGCACGCTCCAACTGCTCCAGGCGTCAAACATCAGATCGCAATCGGGACCAGCCGCTTCCCGCGCCGCGCGGATGACCGCCAGATTCCGCCGGATGCCCGCCTCGCCGTCCGTTGGCGCGCAAGGCAGGAACCACTTAAAGGCGGTGAAGCCCTGCGCCAGGAAATGCCGCGTCCGTTCGATCACCTTGTTCGGCTCGACCGAGTACCCCAGCATGGAGGCGTAAGCGCGGATGCGATCGCGCGAGGGTCCGCCCAGCAACTGATAAACCGGCGCGCCCAGCAGCTTGCCTTTGAGATCCCAGAGCGCCAGATCCACCTTGCTCAGCGCCATCATGGGTGTGCCCTTGCGCCCGTGAATCGCGAGGCGGTACATCTTGTCCCAGATGCGCTCGATGGCCTGCGGGTCCTCGCCGATGAGGATCTCGCCGAAATAGCGCTCGATGATGGCGATGTCTTCGTCGCCCACCGGGCCGCAGATGCCGGTCGCGCCGTCGTCGGCGTCGATCAGCAGGAAGTGCGCCTGCACCGTGTAGGGTGGTCCGCCTGTCGTGGGCAGGGGCCAGGGCGGCTGGAGCGCAGCCAAGTCCCTATAGATGTTCTGCGGACGGGACAGAAAAGCCTCGCCCAGCGGCTCGTGGTAATCCCACTCTGCGGAGACGTGCAGGCTGCGTACGCGGTCGATTTTCATAAGTTGCCTCCTCTTCAATGGACTAGAACTCAATCTCAGCTATCTGCTCAAAGTCCAGGTCGAAAGCCTCGTCCTCTTCGCTTTCGTCCATCTCATCGTCAAAGGCGAAATCATTTAAGTCGCCCGCTTCGCCGCGGTCGCAGAAGGCGCGGTAGGTGCAGTACTTGCAGCGCCGGAGCTGGTCTGTCAGCGGGAATGCTGTCGCCGAGCCGATGGCATTGATCATCTCCAGCAGCCGCGCCCCGTCTTCGGCCAGTTGCGCAGCCGAATAATCGAAGCTGAGGCGCTGCCCGCCCTGCGCCACGTAGACATAGTCCATGCGGATGCGCTCCGGCGGGATCGGCTCGCCATAGAGATGCGCGCCGGCTTGCGCCAGCACGTAGCGATAGACGACTGTTTGCAAGCGCCACTGCAGGGCATTACGCGCCGGCAGGCGTTCGCCCGTCTTCCAGTCCACAATGACGGCCGCGCCGCCGGGCTCTAGCGCCAGCAAGTCGTACTTCGCCACCAGCCGTTGACCGCCCAAATGCGTTTGCAGGGTGATCTCGGCGTGGCGCTGCGGAGGCAGGTCGTTCAGGCCGTTGCGCAGATAACTCTCCCACCAGCGGGCCAGGTCCGAATCGTCGGCCAGCGAGCTCGCCAGCAAATCAGCCGGGGTGCCGTTGATATGCTGCTGAACCAGCTTGTGGAAGCGCACTCCCTGCCGCATGCGCCTTTCGTATTCCAGAGCCTGCTTCACTTCGGGGGCCGGATAGCGCAGCCGCTTGATATAGCGCAGTTCAAAGCGGCGGGCGCAATCGGCGTAGTCGCCCAAGCTGCCTTGCGTGAAAGCGAAATCAGCGCTGAGGTTCATAAGCTCTGCTTCTCTCCAGTTCCGCTTCCCAGAACGTGCGCAGCGCCAGCAGGGGCGTGGCTTCGGTCGCCTGGCCGCGCCCGGTGTTCCAGGTGATTGTGAGGGCTTTGCGCGCCCGCGTGATGCCCACGTAGAGCAGCCGCAATCGCTCGGCGGCATAATCGATACGCGCCGCCAGACTGGCGAGGCCCTCATTGTATCCGCCGTATTCAGCGCCCTCTTTCAGCGCCGCCAACTGCGCCAGCGCCTCGGCTGACAGATTCAGGTCGTCGCGGATGAACCACTTCTCGCCGATGAAGCTGTCGTTGGCATCGGCCGAGGGGAAGTCGTAGTTGTTGACCGAAATGAGATAGACGCGGTCCCACTCCAGCCCTTTGGCTTTATGCAGGGTGGTCACGGTGACCTTGCCTTTATGCGCGTCGGGGTCGAATTGCGCGGCGTCATCGCCCAAGCCCGCGAAACGGCGCTTGTTGCCGGCGATGTCATAAAGCTCGGCGGCGAAATCCGGCAGGCGCATCAGCGGATGCGTCTCGCCCAATTGCGCCAGATGCAGCGCCACCATATGCGCCGTGGCGATGTCGCTCACATCGCGAAAGATATCGCCGGCGATGGTCAGGACCAGTTGATCGATGGGCATTTCCGCCGCGCGCAGCCAACTGCCGACTTGCTCGCGGAAGGCGGTCATCTGCACCCGCAGCTCGCTGTAATCTTCTACAGGGAGCGACTCGTCCAGCCAGTCGCTCAGCCGCGGCGCCACCAGGTCTTCCACTTGTTTGATGCGCTTCAGCCCGTCCGCCACGCCCTTGATTTCGGCTGCTACATCGGCGTCCTCGCGCTCATCGCGCCGCCAAACGCGGTAGACCTCGGCCAGCTTGGCGGCTTGTTTGGGGTCGGCCAGGTAAGCCAGGGCCCGCGCCAGCGCGCCCACCACCGCTCGTGTGGTCGAGGTGCTGTTGAGGTTCTCGACGTAGGGGATGCCTTTCTGCCGCAAGAACTTGACGATCTCCGAGCCGCGCCCGTTGCGCGCGACGAGGATGGCCGCGGTTTGATCCGGGTGCGCTTCCAGCCAGCGCCCGCAGGACTCCGTCACCAGCAGGCCCTCTTTGGTCGCGCTATAATTTTCGCCTTGCAGTATCACCGCTGCCGGATCATCAGGCGGGTTGGGTTGGGGATCGCCCGGCGGGGTGGGTTGGATATAGGGCGTTGTCAGCGGCGTCCGCTCGCGAATGGCATGATGCGGATGCTGCAGCGACCATTCGATCAGGCGGTTGGCCAGCTTCTGGATGCTGCGCGTGCTGCGGCCGGAGTTGGGCAATTCGCGGCCCTCGACGCCCGGCGCGCTGATGAACTCGCGCAGATATTTGGGGTCGGCGGTGGTGAAAGTTTCGAAGATCGCTTGATTGGGATCGCCCACCCGCACCCAGTTGCCGCGCTCGCCGGCCAGCAGGCGCAGGATGTCTTCTTGCAGCCGCGAACTGTCCTGCGCTTCGTCCTCCAGGATGTAGAGCCATTTTTGCTGGAGCGCGGCCAGAAAGTCGCTGTCCCGGCGCAGCACCTGCAGCGCCAGGCGGATCAAGTCCTGGAAATCAACCGCACCGCGGTAAGCCAGCGCCCGGTCATAATCCTGATAAATCTGCGCGCAGCTCCGCGCCAGGGTCAATTCGCCCGGGTATCGATTTAGAGCGGCGAGGACATCGACCGGCGTCAGCAGCTCATCTTTCGCTTGCCTGATGAAATTGCGCGCGGTATCGCTGAGAATCTCGGCCCATTTCTGGGTGCGATAGTAGCCTTTGTCGACGTAGTCCGGCGCCAGGAACGCATCCGGCGCGTCGGGAAAGCGGCGGATCCAGGCATCAACCGCATCGGCGAGAATCTCGTTGCTTTCGCGCTCGTCGACAATGCTGAACTGCTCGTCCAGGCCGGCAACGGTCGGTTTCTGCCGCACGATATCGTTGGCCAGGCTGTGCAGCGTGCGCACGCGATAGCCGTAACCCGGCAGCAGGCCGTCGTCTTTGACGTATTCGTTGACCTGGCGCGCGAAGTTGGCCACGGCGGAATTGACCAGCGTGACGATCAGAATCTCCTGGCCGTCGGCTAATTCGGTCTCGGCCAGCAGCTGCGCCGCCAGAAAGGACAGGGTGGCGGTCTTGCCGCTGCCGGGCACCGCGGCCACGCCCATGGCGCCGCGCCGATAGGCCAATACTTCCGCTTGTTTGGGACGTGGAATGAACATCTTGGCTCGCGCTTGGCAACAGGCTGCTCCAGATCAACTATACTGCGCTTTCAGGCGAGCCGCGAGACTAGCCGGAGGCGGTATGGCTTAGTCGGCCGCGAAAACTGTCTCCGCGCCACGGCTGGCTGGCGTGACGTAAAGCGCCGGTGCGTTGCCGGTGGCGGCTTGATAATTGGCGGCCACGCGCTCAACGAAAGCATCGGCGGCGTCAGCCCGGACCAGGGCCAAGGCGCAACCGCCGAAACCCGCGCCGGTCATGCGCGCGCCGTAACAGGCGGCCTCGGCGTTGGCGCAGTCGACGATGGCATCCAGCGCCGGGCTTGAGACTTCAAAATCGTCGCGCAGGCTGATATGGCTGGCGATCAAGAGTTGACCGAGGAAGTCGGCATCTCCGCGTTCCATCGCCTTGCGGGCGCTGAGCGTGCGCTCGTTCTCGCTAACGACATGGCTGGCGCGCTTGCGGATCAGCGGCTCCAGCTCATGCTCGCGCTCCAGGAAGGTGGGCAGGTCGATATCGCGCAATGCAACAATGCCGAAGTGACGCGCCGCCGCCTCGCACTGCGCCCGCCGCTGATTGTAGGCGGAGTCCACCAGTCCGCGGCGTGTGCCGGTGTCGAGAATGACCACCGCCGTTCCAGCAGGCAGGGGCGCGGTTGTTGTTTCCAGGCTGCGGCAGTCGATCAGCAGCGCGCGGTCTGCTACGCCCGCCGCCGAGATCATCTGATCCATGATGCCGCAGTTGACGCCCAGCCACTGGTTCTCGGCCGCCTGGCAGGCGAGGGCCATCGCCGCCGCGTCCCACTCAAAGTCGGAGACGCAATAGAAAGCGCGCGCCGTGGCCAACTCCAGCGCCGCCGATGAGGACAAGCCGGAGCCGATGGGCACATCGCCGCAGACTACGCCTTCCCAGCCGCCAAGCGTGTAGCCGCGTTCACCCAGCGACCAGGCCACGCCGATGAGATAGTCGATCCAGTCGACTGCTGCCGGGCGCGGCAAGTCGTCCAGGGCGAATTCGCGCCGGTCGTCCATGTCGATGGAGATGGCGGCGACTCTGTTGTCAGCGCGCGGACGCAGGGCGATCCAGGCTGCGCGGTCAATGGCCATAGGGAAGACGAAGCCGTCGTTGTAATCGGTGTGCTCGCCGATGAGGTTGACGCGTCCCGGCGCGCGGACGATGTAGGCGGGAGGCTGGCCGAATTCGGCGCTGAAGCGGTCTTTGACTGTGTCGGCTAGTGACATTATGTCTCCGTTGATCCATCTGAATACGGCATGACATTGTAGCGCAGTTTGGCCGCCACAATTCTACAGCCGTCAATAACCTCGCCTTTTTCTCGGTGCCCTCGGTGTACTCGGTGGTAAAGAAAAACCCTCTGTGTCTCTGTGCCTCTGTGGCGAAATCGAAAGCCGATTTGAAAAATCCCGCAAAAGTCGACATAATAAGGCGTAACAGCGCCAGGTCGTGTCTCTCACGGCGTTAGGTTCCCCTATCGAAAAGTGCCTGGCTGGCTGAATTAGGCAAAGTTAGGGAGACACGAATTATGATTCACTACACCCTTAATGGCAAAACGGTAACATACGAAGGCGATCCCGAGCGCGCTTTGATGAATGTCTTGCGTGATGACTTGGGCATCGTTTCGCCTAAAGACGGCTGCGCGCCGCAGGCGGCTTGCGGCTGCTGCGTGGTGCAGGTTGATGACCGGGCCATGCTGTCTTGCGTGACCAAGATGGACAAGGTGGCGGGCAAGTCCGTCACCACGACAGAGGGGCTGGGCGAATACCGGCAGAATGTCTTCGCCAAGGCCTTCGTCAAAGACGGCGGCGTGCAGTGCGGTTTCTGCATCCCGGGCATCGTTATGCAGGCGGACACGCTCATCAAGCGCAATCCCGAGCCGTCGCGGGCCGACATCGAAAAGTGCCTGACGCCGCATCTGTGTCGCTGCACGGGTTATAAGAAGATCGTTGACGCGATTGAGACGGCCGCAGAAGCCATTCGCAACGAAGAAGAAGTGGAGATGCCCGAGGTCGGCGGGGGCATCGGCACGCGTTTGCCCAAGTATCACGCGCAGGACTTGGTGCTGGGGCAGCATCGTTATGTCGATGATATCCGCTTGGAGGGCATGAAGATCGGCGCGCTGAAATTCAGCGACCACCCGCGCGCGCTGATTAAGTCGATGGACCTCAGCGCGGCCGAGGCGCATGCCGGTGTGCTGCGTGTGCTGACTGCTGATGATATTCCCGGCGACAAGCATATCGGCTTGATCAAGCAGGATTGGCCGCTGATGATTGGCGTCGGCGAGACCACGCGTTATGTCGGCGATGTGCTGGCTTGCGTGGTGGCCGAGACTGACGAGATCGCGCGCGAAGCTGTCGCCTTGATCGATGTCGACTACGACGTGCTCGAGCCGGTGACGGATATGCACGCGGCGCTGCAGGAAGAGAGCCCGTCGGTGCACGAAGGCGGCAATATTCTGTCGCAATCCATCACCAACCGCGGCGATCTGGACCAGGCGATGGCGGATGCCGCGTTTACGACGCACGGCGTGTATGAGACGCAGATGATCGAGCACGGCTTTATGGAGCCGGAAGCTTGTATTGCTTACCCGATCCCCCACCCCCATCCCCCGGCCCCTTCCCCCATAAAGAGGGAAGGGGAGAAAAACGACGGGCTACCGACTCCGGTACTAGGCGACGAAAGTCCCTCCCTCCTAGTGGGGGAGGGATTTAGGGAGGGGGGAGGCGTGGAAGTCTTGTCGCAGGGCCAGGGCGTCTTCGAAGACCGCGTGCAAATCGCCAAGCTGCTGGGATTGGCGCAGGAAGACGTGCATGTGGTGCTGGTGCCCAACGGCGGCGCTTTCGGCGGCAAGGAAGACTTGTCCGTGCAAGGACACGCTGCGCTGGCCGCTTACTTGATGGGCCTGCCGGTCAAGGTGCGGCTGACGCGCGATGAGTCGATCGTCATGCATCCCAAGCGCCATCCAATCTGGATGGAATACACCATCGGCTGTGATGATGACGGCATGCTGACCTTCTGCAAGGGGCGTTTCGTCGGCGATACCGGCGCTTACGCTTCGGTGGGCATGAAGGTGCTGGAGCGCTCGGCGGGTCACGCCACCGGCGCCTACAACTTCCCGGTCACGGATATCGTCAGCACAGCGGTTTACACCAATAATCTGCCTTGCGGGGCGATGCGCGGCTTCGGCGTCAACCAGACCGCTTTCGCGCTGGAAAGCTGCATCGACGATCTGTGTGAGCAGGGCGGCTTCGACCGCTGGCAATTCCGCTACCAGAACGCGCTGGATGACGGCGATATGACCGCCACCGGGCAGATCATCGAAGCGGGGGCGGGCGCCAAAGCCACGCTGGAAGCGGTCAAGGATGAATTCAGCCAGGCGCAATTCGCCGGTATCGCCTGCGGCATCAAGAACACCGGCATTGGCAACGGCATGCCCGATTCGTCCAAGGTGACGCTGTCGGTCGTGCCCAACCCTGATGCGCCCGAAGGCGAGGAGAATGCCAAGGTCATCATCGACCACGGCTGGACCGAGATGGGCCAAGGCGTACATACCATGGCCGTGCAGACGCTGGTGACTGAGACGGGTGTGCCGCCCTCGATGGTTGAGGTTCGCGTCGAGACCGGCTCGGAGATGGTCACGGGTATGACCACCGCCTCGCGCGCTACTTCGCTGATCGGCAATGCCATCATTGATGCCTGCAAACGCTTCAAGAGCGACCTGGAGTTCCACAAACTGGAGGAGCTGGTCGGCCGGCGCTACGAAGGCGATTTCACGGTTGACTGGACGACCAAACCCGGCGCGATGGTGGAGAAGGTCTACACACACTACTCCTACAGCTATGCCACGCAGGTGGTCATCCTGGATGAGGACGGGCAGGTGGAGAAGATCATCGCCGCACACGATGCCGGCAAGATCTTTAATCCCACGCTTTTCGAGGGGCAGCTGGAGGGTTCGATCCACATGGGCTTGGGTTACGCCATCAGCGAGGATCTGCCGATGGAAGCGGGCCGGCCCAAGAGCACGATGCTGCGCAAATGCGGCATCTTGCGCGCCAAGGACATGCCGGAGATGGAAGTCATCGGCGTGGAGGTGCCCGATCCTTATGGGCCATATGGGGCCAAGGGCGTTGGCGAAATCGGGCTGGTGCCGACGGCTGGCGCAGTGGCGAATGCGCTGTATCAGTTTGATGGCGTGCGGCGTCACAGCTTGCCGATGAAGCTGCCGCGCAAGCGTCCTGTGCGGCGGGCGCGGTCGAATGGCGGGAATGGCAGACGTTAGTTGACCGGTGGTAGCAGGAGATTGAAATAATTGACGACATATATTTGGGCGGCCCGTTTGGTCGCCCTGTTCTATTTGAGACTAAAACGTCGCGTTCTGGTGTCCGGATTCAACGTAAATTGGAAAAGTTGTACAAGTGCAACTTATTGGGTTACTATAATGTGCCTCATATAATTGTGATTTATGATGCAGTATATTGGGGGTGGAAGTTTAGTAGTCGCTGCCAAGAGTTGAGAACATGAAAATCAATACCGTGCTAGTAGCGGATTATGCCAAGGTTGACCCTGCAGATGGAAAGTTAGACATACTTGGTATTTTTCGACAAATTGCTGCGGATGAATTTCCAGTGACTTTACGCCGGATCTGTTTGGTAGTAATTGTTCAGCAGGATCCGGGCGAGACGACCGAGTCCTACCGTTTCGAAGCGTTTTTGGATGATGCGGAAGGTGATAGTGTCACCACGCTTGAGGCGACATATCAAATTCCAGAGCGCATGGCAAATGTGTCCGAACCTTACGGCGTAATCTGCGAGTTTACTGAGCCAACTTTCGAAGCGCCCGGAGACTATCGTTTCGGAGTACGGCTAAATGATGGTGAGATTTCAGATTCCGTGGTTATTGAAGTTGTACAGCGTGAGAACTAAATGCCCACGAAGGCAGAGAGAAAACTGGCACAGATGCGCCAGCATCCGCGTAACTGGGCTAGGCGCGATGTGGTGAGAGTATTGCGTCAGAAAGGATTCATTGAAGATACGGAACGCGGACGCGGGAGCCATGTGATGTTCTATCACAAAGAATTCGAGGACTTGGATCTGTTTTTGCCGTCTGATGACCCAGTAGCGATATATATAGTTAAGCAGTTGCTTGCATTAACTGAAGAGTTACGTGAGAGGGGAGATTAGGCATGGATCAAGCATTGCTCAAGAAGGCTAAGGAATTGGCAGCGCGCGGTTACCAGATTCAGGTTCAGAAAGAAGATGGCGGAGACGGTAAATCCTTATGGGTTGCCTATGTACCGGAAATGCCGTCTTGTGTGGCAACCGGGGATTCAAGGGAAAGTGCAAAGGCAGCTCTAGAGATCGTAAGAGAAGACTACATCTATTTCCGACTCAAGCGTGGGGTATCTGTGCCCGCTCCAAAGCGTGTCCCTCGCGATTCTACGATAAGAATTGACGTTTATGAACCTCAACGACTCACCTCAACGAATACTTCGTCCGAAGCAGTTGGAAATCTGTTGCGGACTCCGATCCAATCGAATGTCTTCACCTGTGCCAGCCTGCAGCAGCTTTGACTAGTCAAATTACGAGTCGCCGAACACGCTGACTTGCCTTTTCTGCGGCAAGTGGACTAGGCACCCTGTTTTCGAGTTCCTTGCGCGACTTTCGTTAACTAGGAAAAATATCCCCGACGCGGATTTCGAAGCCGGGCAGCACATCGAGGCCGGAGAGCGCGTCGTTTTCGTGTAAGGTGCCGGCGCCGTCTGACGTATGCGCCACGACCGTGCGGCTTTCGGGGTAGACGAGCCAGACCAAGCGCGTGCCTGCGTTCAGTAGCTGCATAACTTTTAGGTGGATGTCGCCCGCCGTGTTGCTCGGTGAAATCACTTCGACGGCCAAGTCGGGCCCAATTTCGTACCAATTGAAGTCAGGAGGTCCCAGGTCTCTGGATTTGCTGAGGAAGGCGATATCCAAGCCACGAACGGTATCGCGCCCGTAGCTGTTGCGCTCTAACACGAAGCCCGGATCGCCAGACGCCACCTCGCCGAGGTCGTTCTCCTTGACATAACTGGTGAGTCTGAAAGTTAACTCCGCCACCACCACACCATGAATCCGCTTCGGTTTCGACATTTCGATGAGTACTCCTTCCACGAGTTCCAGGACGCAGTCTTGGTATTCGGGCGCATCGACCAAATCTTGGAAGCGGTCGGCGGAGATGAATTGTTCTTGGATGGCCATTTTCCTTTTGAACCTTTCAGCATAGTTGCTGATGCTCTGATTGTACCAATTGCAGAGGTGAATACAAAAGGCGAGGAATCGAGAAGGTGGTTAAAGTCAGCGCGCATGTGACAGGGACATTTGCCACAGAGGCACAGAAGTAGTTCCAAGATAGGCATGCGAAAAGTGATCGGATTCCCAGAGCAAGAGTGGGCGAGCCACCGGCTCGCCCCTACAACATTCCCGATAATTTTGGAAATTACGATTCTATGGCGGTCATTCTCACTACTTAGTTGGAATTACTGAGGCACAGAGGCACAGAGAGGGCGGGGCGAGACTAGCCGCAGAGCGCGTCGCGCAGCTTGGCCTTTTGGATTTTGCCCAGCGCGTTGGCGGGGAGCTCCTCGACGAAGACCACGCGCCGCGGGACTTTGTATGCCGCCAGGCCTTCGCGGCAGAAAGCGCAGAGCTCGGCTTCGTTGGCCGCAGCTCCATCGCGCGGGATGATGGCCGCGACGACTTGCTCGCCCCATTCGTCGTCAGGGCAACCGAACACGGCGCAGGCCGCGACCGCCGGATGCTCCATCAGCACCAGTTCGACTTCGGGCGGGTAGACATTTAGGCCGCCGGTGATGATCAGGTCTTTGCCGCGGCCTTTGAGCGTATAATAGCCGTCCGGCTCGCGCAGGCCCATATCGCCGGTGCGCAGCCAGCCGTCGGCGCTGAAAGCATCGGCGGTCTTTTCCGGCTGCCGCCAGTAGCCTTTGAATACGTGCGGCCCGTTGATCTGCACTTCGCCGATTTGGCCATCGGGCAAGGGCGTTTCGGTATCCGGGTCGACGATGCGCGCTGAGACGCCGGGCAGGGGCAGGCCGACCGCGCCCACGCGCCGCTCGCCATGCAGCGGATTGGACAGGTTCATGCCGGTCTCGGTCATGCCATAGCGTTCGAGCAGCGTGACCTTGAAAGTTTCTTGATAGCCAAAAAACAGATCGTCGGGCAGACGGTCGGAGCCGGAGGTCATCAGGCGCAGGTTGCTGAGATCATAGCGGCGTCCGGCGGCCAGTTGGTACAGTCGGCGGTGCATGGTCGGCACGCCCATGAAGACCGAGAAACGTCCCGAGCAGAGCAGGTCCAGCGCCGTCCCCGCGTCAAAATTGGGGCATAAGATGGCGGTCGCGCCGGCGTGCAGCGCGCCATGCAAGGCGACGACCAGACCGTGGACATGAAACACCGGCAGTACATGCAGCAGCACATCGTCCTGGCGCCAGCCCCAGGCTTCATGCAGCGAGGCGATATTGGCGGTCAAGTTGCCGTGTGTGATCTGCGCGCCTTTGGGGCGGCTGGTTGTGCCGCTGGTGTAGAGCATCATAGCCGTCTGGTCGGGGTCGCTGGGCAGGGGGTAGTCGCGGGTCGACGAGCGGTCTTCCAGCCAGTTTGCGCCGCTGTCTTGCGGCTTGAAGATGTAGGTTGTCTTCTGATGGTCGGGCAGGCTGTCGGTCAGCGGGTCGAGTTTGGATTGGTCGGCGGCATCGGCGATCAGCAGGCGCGCGCCCGAATCGGCCAGGAAATAGCGCAATTCGGCGCTGGGATAGGCCGGGTTGAGCGGCAGGAAGATGGCGCCGATTTGCAGGGCCGCCAGGTGAAAATAGATGAAAGGCAGGCATTTGGGCAATTGCACTGCCACGCGATCGCCCGGCTGGATGCCGAGGGCGAGCAAATAATCCGCTGTGCGATTGACCGCCGCCGCCAGTTCGCCGTAGGTGACGGGTTGCGTGCCGATGAACTGCAGCGCGACTTTATCGGGCTGGTTTCGGCAGTGGTCTGCCAGGGTGTCGAGGAACATAGATTAGATTTAACCACAAGGAACGGGGCGAGCACAGAGATTTTTTATCACAAAGGGCACAAAGACACGAAGATCACAAAGATTCTTTGCCACAGAGGCTCAGCGACGGCGAGCAAAGGCTCGCGCTTTTTTCTACCCCGCCCCCGGCCCCTCTCGCCATAGAGATGGCGGGATAGAGAGGGGGTAGAATTTGTGGCAGACAGTTTAATTGCTTGCTCGCATTTAATCCTGTGGCGAAAACCTGTGTCAACCGCGTTCTATTTCTCGTCCATCAGCTCCCAATTGGCCGGCAGATACACGATGCCGCGATACCCCATCTGTTCGACCACCTGAAGGTTGCCATGAATGTTAAAGGTATAGGCGTAAGACACCGAGTCAATCACCGGCCCGCCCACTTCCCGCGCCACCGCATCAATCCAGTACTGCCCGGGCAGTAGATTTATGTTTTCGATGCGGCATTGGAGGACGCCGTCCCGCTGTAAACCGAGCGCCCTGCGCGCCGACATGGGCACATCAATGACGCTGACAACGGTACTGGCCGGATCCACGATTCTCAGGGAAAAGTGATAAGTCTCGACCGGCTCTTTGACGCTCAAAGCGATGCGAAAATCGACCGATTCGCCCGTGGAAAAGCCGGTGACCTCGTCGCCGCTGACGACATCATGCATCGTAATCCCGGTCACGCGGAATGCGCCCGTCCCTTCACGCAGGTCGGCGCTCAAGACATCTTTGCCGGCAATAACGGTCGACTTGTCCATCGAATTCAGGAAATAGGCGTTCAGGATGTCAGCGGGCGAACCAGTCGCGGCAATCCGACCGTCATGCACATAGATAGCCCGCTCGCAGAGCCGTTCGATCGAATAGGGATTGTGAGTTACAAATACGATTGTCACGCCGCTGTTGGAAAGCTCGTCCATGCGGTTCAAGCATTTCTTCTGGAAATTCACATCGCCGACCGACAGCACTTCGTCAATCAGCAAGATATCGGCGTCCACATTCACCGCCACGCTGAATCCCAGGCGCGCTTGCATGCCGCTCGAGTACTGCCAGACCGGTTTGTCCAGCCACTCGCCCAAATCGGCGAAGGCTTCGACAAACGGTACCTTTTCCTCCATCTGCCGCGGCGTGAATCCCATGATGGCGCCCAGCAGCTTGATATTCTCGCGTCCGGTCAAGTCGGGGTGTATGCCCGCCGCCAACTCAATCATTGGGAAGAGCCGACCATTCACTTGCAAACTGCCGAAGGTCGCCGGGCTGACCCCCGCAATCAGCTTGAGCAAGGTGCTCTTGCCGGCGCCGTTTTTGCCGACGATGCCCAGGGATTCGCCCTTCTTCACCTCAAATGAGATATCGCGCAAAGCCCAGGGACCATAGGCCTCGCGATCGGAGACGTCGATTCCGCGCAGCCGATCGAATTGACGCCGCAAGTATGGACGCAAAGGCATGCCGTAGCGCTTCCAGACGTCGCGCACGGCGATGGCGCAGTCGCTGTTATTGCTTGTTACATTGGCTTCTTGACTCATGGGTTACACAACATCGGTGAAGTACTCTGACAAAAAGCGGTACAGCGGATAAGCGATCGCCAGCCCGGCGCAAGTGATAACCATGCTGCTCATTAACAGCGCGACATCGGGCGCTTGACCAAAGACCAAGACGCGGCGGAAACCGTCGATTATGCCCACCGCCGGGTTCAGCGAATGCACCAATTGCAGTCCGTTTTCCAGCTCCTTGGCCGAATAGATGACCGGCGTCAAGATGAGCCAGACTTGCATGACGTGCTGGATGCCATGCAGCAAATCACGCCGATATATAGTGAATGCAGCCACGCCGATACCCACCGTCCAGCCCAGGAAACCAGTCATGAACACCAAGAGCGGCAGCCATAACCAGGCGCCCGTAATCGCTATGCCGAAGAGCTGCAGCGTTACCGCCAGGACGATGAAGGACATAAGGAAATCGAATGAAGTTGTCAACAGCACCACGAAGGGGAAGATCTGGCGCGGGACGGGCATCTTGCGCAAGAGGGTTCCGTTCGCCAAAACGCCATGCGGTATGCGCACTACCGTACTCTGAAAGAATGTCCAGGGTACCGTAGCGGCGAAGGTAAACGCCAAACGCGGCGCGCCCTCGGTATCCACCGACACCAAACCACTTAAGAAACTGTAGATCACAGTAGCCAATATCGCCGGAATGATCGCCCAAAGCGGACCCAGCACGGTCCGCCGATAGCGCGCTCTAATGTCGCGGCTTACTAGCGAGATCAACAGATTCCAATAGCTCAGCCAAATGTGGAATCTGTCCTGCGATGGATTGTTATTCGACCACTGACTCATACGCACCAGCAATACCGGCTCAGCAAACAACTCAGATATTATCGTCTGCAATCAGCTATTATACAGGCTGAAAACGCCAACAATTCAGTGAGCTTCATAGGTTGCCTGCTCGGCGCGGACGCGAGCCAAAAGCTCAGCCATCTGCGCAAGGACGCGCTCGCGGCTGGCGCGCTCCGACCGCAACGCCTGGCCATAGACCACGCTGATGACCGGGTCGCGATAGAAAGCAAACATCATCTGAAAAGTTGCCGCCAGAAAATGCCGCTTGTCGCGGTCGCGATAGCGCCTCACCAAGCGATTGCGCAGCGCCCGCCGCGATAGCACGCCGCCCGTGGCTACCGGAACCACCGCCAAAGCGGGCACATGGCGAGCGAATAGCTCCATGCTCGCTGACCACTCCGGCAGCGAAGCCAGCGCCGACCCCAGGCAAAGCCCCGGATCCGCTTCAATTTCCCCGCGCGGATACAGCAGGAGCGAGCCGCCGGCCCGCAGATGACGCAGCGCTGCCCGCAACGAAGACTCCGGTCGCTCGGCATCCACCACGATAACGTGGCGCCGAAAGTGCTGCAGCGCGGGCAAAATGCCGAAGTCATGCGCCAGCACCTGCGTATCCCGCCGCGGCGAGGACATCAGCAGGGCGTGCGCGTCCCCGAGGCCGGCGTGGTTGGCGGTGAATAGCAGCGGCCCCGACAGGGGGATATTGCGCGCGTCATGAATCCGTATGTCAGCGGCGCCAATGCTCAAGAGCCACTCGGAGGCGCCTTTTAAGTCGCCATCGCGCGCGATCATGCCCTCCATCTTCAGGCCGAGCCGGGTCAGCTCCAGCACGAAGGGGGCGCAGAGCAGGTGCAGCAGCGCCCGTAACGCCGGATTGGCGCAGCAGAAAGCGTCAACCACCGATGTCGACATGGCGCGGTAGAGGCGGAGGAAGCCAGGGTTAAGGCTCATTGCAACTCCGCTGGCAATTGCACGTAGTATCGTTCTATACTTTGCATATCTCGCATAGCATTCATGTTTCAGTTTTGAGGAGAAGTCCGGCCATGCTAAATGTTCTCAAGTTCATCGGGCGGCACTTCCTAACGATTGTTCTGGTCATCGCAGCGCTTATCGTGGGCGGGTATATCAGTGGAAGTGTGGACACTGTTCGCGACTTCTTCTTCCCGCAGAGCGAGGCGTCGGTTCGTCCACCGGTTATCATGGTGAATCAAATCAGAGCTATGGCCCAACTGGTGACCGTTACCTCTGAAATTGGCACGACCGACATTGAAGTCGAGATCCATCGAGGATTTCTCAATTCCGGCTATTATAGCGCCAGCCATATCGCCATTGGGGCAATCGACGCCGGCATTGACTTCGAAAAAATTGACGAAAACGCCATAGAGTTGCGCAACGATGTCTACAGTATAACGCTGCCCGCGCCCATGATAACGAGCTGCCGAATCGAGTATATTGACCAGAATCAACATTCCTTTACTCTGCTGCCAGCGGACTGGGATATGGTTCGGCAAATTGCGCAAGCTGAAGCGCTCGAAGAGTTTGCGCAGAGTATGATTGAGAAAGGCATCCTGGAGCGGGCTGCAGAAGAGGCCGAATTCCGCATCGGCGAATTTGTCATGAATCTCACAGGATTAGCGTCCAGGTTTGAGTTCCAGGAAAGAACTGGCGAACCCGAGTTGCCCGATTCCTGCCTGTCGATTCCTCCAAGCGGCTGGGAAAAAGCCGATGGAGCTTGGAGGCAAGCAAGCTAGATGCAAGAGCAAGAGTCGCAAGAAACAGGAGGCCCGTAGCCAGTGAACCGTGTACTGATAGGACTGGCTATAATCGTTGGCTTGGCACTTGGTTGGTTTCTATTCCAGGTCGGGGGCCTTTTTGGACCCGATCCCACAGCGACCCCGACGCCCACATTTACACCTTCGCCCACAGAAACCAGCACAGCCGTCCCGTCTCTTACGCCGACGAGCACCATGACAAATACGCCAACCGCCACCTCAACATTTACGGCCACCGCCACAAGTACGCCAACGGCTACCTTCACTGCCACGTATACAGCATCGCCCACTAGCACAGCGACATCCACTAGCACAGCGACGCCCACCGCCACGCCAACTCCGACGGCTACGCCTGTACAGATCTTCTTGCACGTCAGATCAATGGGTAATTTGGTACTAAAAAGCTTTGAACTGGCGCGAGCCGATATCCATGTAGGAATCAACCGGGGCATCTGCAGCCATGGCGCCGATCATGTCGCGGAAGCTGTGATCGACGCTGGCATCGACTTTGGCGGAATCCAGCAAGAAGACATTAAGTACGACCCTGAGAAAGATGCTTACACCTTGAAACTCTCCCCGCCGCAAATAACAAGTTGCCAAGTGAGTTACATTGATCAGTACGACAGATCGCGCACTTGGTGCGGCACGGACTGGGGTGAGCTCAAAATACTAGGCGGGGTGCAATCAATGCCGGCCTTTATCGAACGCGCGATAGAACGTGACATACTGGGGAAAACGGAAACGCAGGCAGAGATTGTTCTGGGTTCGTTTATCCAGGCGCTAACAGGCAGCCGCGCGGATATTACATTTGACGAGCGGGAAGGAGAACCGGTCTTGCCGTCATCGTGCAGGCCGGAGCCGCCCGAAGGCTGGCGCTTCGACGAAAACTCCAGCACTTGGAGTCACAGCAACTGACGCTCACTGTCTCCGATTCAAACCTTTTCTTTGTGCCCTTCGTGCTTTTGTGGCCTTTGTGGTAAAAGGACAACCGCAAACGCTCGCCCGTGCCCAGCCTACCCCCCGCCCGTCATCAGCAAGCCCAGATGCTCAATATCGACATCGACATTCTCCACCTCGCCCACAATCCGGCCCTCGTACATCACCGCGATCCGGTCCGACAGCGCGCGAATCTCGTCCAGGTCTTCGCTAATCAACAAGATCGCCGTGCCATTGTCCCGCTCTATAAGCAGCCGCTGATGAATATACTCGGTGGCGCCGATATCAACGCCGCGCGTGGGCTGCGCCGCGATCAGCACACCGGGATCCCGCGATAGCTCCCGCGCCAGCACCAATTTCTGAATATTGCCGCCCGAAAGGCTCTTGACCAGGGTCTCGGTGCTCGGCGTCTTAATCTCATAGGCTGTGATGGCCCGCCGGCAAGCTTCGCGGATTTTGTGGAAAAGCATAAAAATCTTGGCGGTGGTGAACTTGGGATGACCGTGATCTTGCAGCACGTAATTCTCGGCCACGCTGAATTCCTTGATCACGCCGTCGATCATGCGCTCCTCGGGAATATAGGACAGGCCAATGGCATGCAAGGCTGAGGGAGGCGCGTTGGTGACGTCGTTGCCGTCAACTTCGACCCGGCCCTGGGTAACCGGACGCAAGCCGCTGACGCACTGCGCCAATTCCTGCTGCCCATTGCCCGATACGCCGGCGATGCCGACGATCTCACCAGCCCGCAGGCTCAGCGACACACTGTCCAGGCCGACAGTGCCGCGGTTGCTCAAGGCGCTGATGCTCTCCAGCACCAGACGCTGCTCGCGTGGATTAGGCGCGTTCTTCTCGTACTCCAGCAGCACCGGCCGCCCCACCATCATTTCTGCTAGCTTGGGGCGCGTCGCCTCGCTGGTAGGGATCGAGTTGACCCGCCGGCCATCGCGCAGAACCGTTACGCGGTGGCTGATCTCCAGCACCTCGTGCAGCTTGTGCGATATGAAGACCAAACCATGCCCGTCATCCGCCAGTTGATTGAGGATGCGGAACAAGCCGTCAACTTCCTGGGGCGTCAGCACGGCCGTCGGCTCGTCGAGAATCAACAGCGCCGCGCCCTTGTACAGCGCCCGCAAAATCTCTACCCGCTGCTGCTCGCCCACAGCCAACTGCCAGATCGGCAGATTGGGATCAACCTTTAGATTGTAGATCTCGGAAAGTTCCAGCACGCGCCGGCTGACCACATCCAGGTCCAGCCGCAGGCCGCGCGAAGACTTCATGCCCAGCGCGATATTCTCCGCCACGGTCAGCGAGGGCACCAACATAAAGTGCTGATGGATCATGCCGATGCCGTGCTGAATCGCGTCTTGCGGATTACGGATGGTCGTTTCGGCGCCATTGATGCGAATCTGCCCTTCGTCCGGATGGTACAAGCCGTAGAGCATCTTCATCAGCGTCGATTTGCCCGCGCCGTTCTCGCCCAGCAGCGCGTGAATCTCTCCCGCGCTCACATCAAAGTCGATCTTGTCGGCCGCCAGCACGCCGGGAAAACGCTTGACTATCCCGATCATCTCGAGCTGATTGATGCGCTCGTGCCCGGTGGAGAGCACGCTAGTCTGTGGCTTTACCTTGTCGTTCATGCGCCGCTACCGAAATCGCCTATTCTGGCGGACTTTGTAACACAGCCCCCATCCCCGGCCCCTTCCCCCAGCACGAGGGAAGGGGAACATTTCCAGCGGTTCAGCCGGCTTTGAAGCCCCTCCCTCTTTATGGGATGCCTGCCATAGAGATGGCGGGAAGGGGTTTGGGGCGGGGGTACGGATTCCCGCTCTAACCCGCAAACTCCATGACCAAGCCGCCATTCGCCAGCGTCAACACGTAGGATTCGCCGCCGAGCACACCCGACTGGATATGGGCGATCATGTCGGCCAGGATGACTTCCCACTTGTAGATCTGGAAGGCCACGGCGGAATCACCGGCCAGGTCGGCCTGGCTGGATTGCGTGCCGAACCAGCGCGCGCCGTTATCGCTGCCAACGGCGATCGCGCCGACCACCATCTGGGCGGTACCGGTGAGTATATCCGCGCCATTGGCGATATGCGTTTCCGCCGCTTCGGTCGCCAGCGGGACATCGCTGAAGGATTGGATATACACCACGTTGACCGTAGCATCCATATTGGACGCGGCCACACCGTCCACAAATCCGTCGACATAGAGCTTGGCATCGCCCACTTCAATCGGGCCCACTACGCCGATAACGCCCGATTGCGTCATCAGACCGGCCACGACGCCGTTAACGAATCCGCCCTGATCAGCAGCCGCGGTATAAGCGAATACATTACCCAGGCCGAAGGTATTCTCGTCAGTGCCCCAGGCAAAGCTGACTTCGGGGAATTCCTGCGCCAGCTCTTCGACTACCGAGCCGAATTGCGAACCATGCGCGATCACCAGATTGTAGTCGCCGGAGGCAGCCCACTCGCGCAGGGCCACGGCGGCATCATCAACGATGAAGGTGCCATCCTGGAAGTCAAACTGGAAGGCGTCTTCACCCATTGCTGACTGAATCGCCATCAGCCCATCGTACATACTCTGGCTAAAGGCGAGGTCGTTGGTCGCGCTCGGCGCAACCGCCGCGACACGAAAAACATCGTCCTGCGCCAGACTCGGCATCACCCCGATAAACAGAGCGACAATTAACGTAAGCAGTAGTGCTTTCTTCATGGTTTCCTTCTCCTTGAACCTTTACATAAACTAAATACGGGTGGGATTACCCGATAACAGACAAATTCAACAACCCGCCTGGCCCCACTTCCCCGCCATTGTACCGACTCCGTAGGGGCGAGCCTTGGCTCGCCCGCGCAAACATACCATTCCCGCCACTTTCGCACGCTACTCGCCGCGCTCGTAAGGCCGCGTCAGCGCCGTCGGCTGCTCCTGCCGCTTGGCCGCGAATACCAGCGCGATGATCGTAATGACGTAGGGCGCCATCACCGCAAACTCGGAGGGAATATCGGCGCCGATCACTTTGATCTGCAGCTGCAGCGCATTGACGAAACTGAAGAGCATCGCGCCGGCCGCCACCGCAAAGGGGCGCCAGCCGCCGAAATATACCAGCGCGACCGCGATGAAACCCTGGCCGGCCGTGAGATTCTGCTGAAACAGATTGATCAGCGCAATCGACAGCGACGCCCCCGCCAGCCCGGCCATCATGCCGCCTATCGTGGTCGTAGCATAACGCACCCGCGCCACATTCACGCCCATGGCATCGGCCGCTTCCGGATTCTGCCCCACCGCGCGGATCATCAATCCGAAAGTCGTACTATTCAACACATAGGCGCAGATCGGCACTAAAGCGAAGGCCACATACACCAGCAAATTATGATGGAAAAAGATATCGCCCAGAACCGGCAAATCGGTCAAGACCGGGAAGGTAATGCGCGGGAAACCATGCACCGATTTGGGCGTGCCCACCCACTGCTGAAACAGCAGCTCGCTCAATCCCAGACCGAAGAGGTAAACGCCGATGCCGCTGATGCCCTGCTTCGCCTTTAACGTCACGCTGACGAAGGCCATCGCCAAGCCCATCAGACCGCCGATGATCAGCGCCACCAACACGCCAAACACCAGGCTGACCGGCTCGCTCATGGCTTCCGCCTGCTGCGCCGAGAACACGGCGTAGAATCCGGTGAACGCGCCCATCAGCATGATGCCGTCCACGCCCAGATTCAGCACGCCGCTGCGCTGCGCAAAGGTCTCGCCCAAGGCCGCGAAAATGTAGGGCGTCGCCAGCCGAATCGCGGAGGCGAAGACGCTGGCGGTGAAAATTTCATCCAGCCCCATCAGCCGTCATCCTCCGCCTTGACCTTTTTGGGATTTCCCCCTGATTCATTGGGGGGACCGACGGGAGCGGGGGCCTCCTCCTCGCCCACGCTGACCCGCCGCTTGCTGCGCTGCAAGATGAAGATCTCGCTGCTGACCACGAAAACGACCACCAGCCCGTTCACCGCCGTTATCAACGAAGCCGGCACGCCCAGCTCGCGCTGCATCTTCTGCGCGCCTACCAGCAGCCCGCCGAAAAACGCCGAGGCAGGGATCGCCCCGATGGGGTTCAGCCCGCCGAAGAGTGCCGCCACGATGCCGTTGAAACCGGCTGAACCGGTGAAACCCGCCGGCGAGCCGTCCGTCTGCAAGCGATACTGCAATCCTAATACCTGCACCACACCCGCCAACCCGGCAAAACCGCCAGCCAGGAACATGGAAAACATCATCTGCCGCTTGACGTTGATGCCAGCGAAGCTTGAGGCGCGCTGGTTTTCTCCGACCGCGCGAATGCGATAACCCAGCGAGGTGCGCCACAAGAATATGTAGATTATCACCGCCAGCACGATGGCGATTAGCAAACCCCAATGCAGGCGCGTCCGCGCAAAGAGCCAGGGATCGCCCAGCGGCAGGGACAAGCGCGGCAATTGCGCCGCCGTCACCAGCCGCGCCGTCTTGGGTATGTTATTGAAACCGGCCTCGGACGGGTCCAGCAAAATGCCGTTGAGCAGGAAGTTCATCATCTGCACGGCGATCTGATTGAGCATGATCGTGCTCAAGATTTCGTTGACATCAAAGTAGGCTTTGAGGAAACCCGCCAGCCCGCCATACAGCGCCCCGGCCAGGAATCCGCCCAGCAGCGACAAGGTCACAATGATCAGATCAAAGGCGCCGGGCGTTTTGGCCATGTCCGCCGGCACGCGCGCCTCGCCCAGCACCAGCGCCACGGTCACGCCCGCCAGAGCGCCGGCGATCATTTGGCCTTCGCCGCCGATGTTGATCATGCCGCCGCGGAAGGCGATGGTGATGCCGATGCCCACAAAAAGAATCGGCGTCGCTTTGACTAGCGTCTCGGCCGTGGCGTTTTCGCTGCCGACCGAGCCCTCGAGCATGGCGGAAAAGGCCGCCAGCGGGTCGGCATCCAGCGCGACCAATAGCACCGATGAGACCACCAACGCCAGCGCCAGCGCGATGATCACCGGCGAAAAGTCTATCAGCCTGTTGAGGCGCGCCGCCAACGCGCTCTGTGACACTCGGTTCACAACCGTCTCATCTCAGCGGCTTACCCGCTTCGCCAAACAATCAGTTCACGCATCCTTCTGATGTCATACGACCTACATAGTATGCCGTCGATTTTCCGATTCTCCAAATACTTCTCATTGCAGCAAGTGCCAATTATCGCCGACGGGTTTTCTCACCCTCTAACCAACATGCCTAAGGGCAAGCCACCGGCTCCCCTCTCTGTGCCTCTGTGGCAAATGAATCTTTGTGACCTTCGTGCCTTTGTGCCCTTTGTGGTAAGAAATCTCTGAACCGCCTTCCCAACCCCAACAACCGCGCAACTCAGCTCAAATCTCGACTATAATGGTGACTATGAAGACAGTCCTGTTCCCGTCATGACCGTATATCCAAGCTATCAGCTGGGCGACTTCAAATTTCGGCCCGGCAGACCCCGCCCCTTCGGCGCCACCGTCGTGCCCGATGGCATTAACTTTTCCATTTTTTCTTGCCACGCGACCTCATGCAGTCTCGTGCTCTTCAAAAGAGGCGCCGAGACGCCCATGATCGAGATCCCCTTTCTGGAATCTTTCCGCACCGGCGATGTCTACGCCATGACCGTGCTCGGCTTGGATGCGGCCGAGATCGAATACGGCTTTCGCCTTGACGGACCTTTTGAGCCGGCCGCCGGCCACCGCTTCGACGCCCAGCAGATCCTGCTCGACCCCTACGCCAAAGCCATTGGCGGGCTTGATGAATGGGGGCAATCCGGCAGCCGCAACGGCATCTATCCTTATCGCGCGCGTCCTTTTGTAGACGACTTCGATTGGGAGGGCGACCAGCAGTTGAATATCCCGCTGGAAGACCTGGTCATCTACGAAATGCACGTCCGCGGTTTCAGCGCTGATTGCTCATCCGCCGTAGAAGCGCCCGGCACATTCGCCGCCGTGATCGAGAAGATTCCCTATCTGCTGGATCTGGGCGTCAATTGTATCGAGCTGATGCCGGTCTTCGAATTCGATGAGCTGGACAACGACAATGTCGATCCGGATACGGGCCGGCCCTTGCAGAATTACTGGGGCTATAACCCGGTCGCTTTCTTCGCGCCCAAAGCCGCTTACGCCGCTGGAACGGAACCGGCGCAAGAACTCAAGCAGCTGGTCAAAGCCTGTCACCAGAGCGGCATCGAGGTCTGGCTGGACGTGGTCGTCAATCATACCGCCGAGGGCAACGAAGACGGCCCGACCATCTCCTATCGCGGCATCGATAATAGCGTCTATTATTTGCTGAAGCCGGACGGCAGTTATCAGAATTTCAGCGGTACCGGCAACACCTTCAATTGCAATCATCCCATCGTGCGCGTCGTGCTGCTGGATTGCCTGCGCTATTGGGTGAGCGAATTCCACATCGACGGCTTTCGTTTTGACCTGGCCGCCAGCATGGGCCGCGACCCGGCCGGCGTGCCCGATCCCAACCCGCCCTTGTTGGAAGTGCTGGCTTACGACCCGATCCTGGCGCATACCAAGCTGATCGCCGAAGCCTGGGATGCCGGCGGTTTATACCAGGTCGGCAGCTTCCCCGCCTATGGCCGCTGGGCGGAATGGAACGGGCGCTTCCGCGATGACGTGCGCCGCTTCGTCAAGGGCGATGCCGGCCTGGTCGGCGCGATGGCAGCCCGCATCCAGGGTTCGCCCGATATCTACGGCGATCGCGGCCCGCGCGCCTCGGTCAATTTCATCACCGCCCACGATGGCTTCACCCTGCGCGATCTGGTCTCCTACAACGAAAAGCGCAACCTGGCCAATGGCGAAGACAATCGCGACGGCGCGGACGAGAACTTCAGTTGGAACAGCGGCTGGGAGGGCGATACCGACGACGCCGACGTCAAGCAACTGCGCCAGCGGCAGATGAAGAATTTCCTCAGCATCCTGATGGTCAGCCAAGGTGTGCCAATGCTCCTTATGGGCGACGAGATCGGGCAGAGCAAAGGCGGCAACAACAACAGCTACTGCCACGACAGCGCTCTGAACTACTTCGACTGGGAGCGGCTGCGCTCGCAATCCAGCCTGTACCGCTTCGTCCGCCACTTGACCCAGTTCCGCGCGGCGCACCCGGTGCTACGCCGGCGCAACTACCTGAAGCACCAAGCCAGCGCTAATGGCAACGGCCAGCTCTGCGACAGCATTTCCTTCCACGGCCGGCAAACCTGGGCGCCCGACTGGTCCAGCGAAAGCCGGCAGCTGGCAGCGCTCTTCTGCGGCTCAGCCACAGGCGATGAAGATAATCCGCAAGATGTGATTTATATGATTATGAATGCGCACTGGGAGACCGCCGCTTTCGAGCTGCCGCGATTATCCCGCAGCAAGGCCTGGCACGTGGCCGTGAATACCAGCATGCCGGCGCCGCATGACAGCTACCCAGCCGGCGCTGAAGTCATCCTGGAAGACCAGACCGAGATGCTGGTCGGCGCGCGCTCGGTAGCCATCCTGGTCGCGCGTTGATCTCTCTTGCAACGCTTGACCGGCGGAGTTTTCCGGTGCGCCGGCAATGTTCTACCCCCTCTTTAACCCACCATCTCTATGGCGGGCATCCGAAGCATCAGGGAGGACAGGACAGTTATTCAACAGGCAAAAAAAGGCCGCGTAACCAGTGAATTATGTGAGTATTTCGGGCGAGCCAATGGCTCGCCCCTACATTTTCCTCACAGAATGATGCCTGTAGGGGTCAGCCATTGGCTGACCCGTTGCAACAACAGCCACTTATCCCAAACCTGTCCCGTCCTCAGTGTTGATACGGGGAAGGGCCGGGGATGGGGTGGAATGAATCATGTCCGCTCCTCGGCGATGATTCGGGGAGGGGGCCGGGGGGCGGGGTAGACCGGCATGAATGTCGCAAGACTTACTTGCACTTACTGAGGCGCAAAGGCACTGAGAGGGCGATCCAGGGCGGGCCCCTACATGGTTTGTGATTTGGCGGGCGAGGCCTGCAGTCTGTCTACATGAAGATCTCACGGAAGCATCTCCAGAGGGCGCTAGGGCAGATTGATGAGGGATATGTGCTGGAGAGTGTTCGCCGGTTGAGCGGACGCGCCTTTCAGCTGGCCGTCGGCAGGGCAAAACAAGTGACGGAGAAGTTGATTCTGCTAACACACAGCCCGGCCGATCGAGTGCGTAATCCGGATATTGCGCGGGATGAGTTTCGCTTGCTGCAGACGCTGAAGCGCGCCGGACTGCCTGTTGCGCAACCGCTCTATCTCGCGCGCGATCACGCGCCACCCTATTTCATCGCAACGTACTTAGCGGGTTCGCCGCGCTTTGCTGCTGACGACAGGCCGGCATTTTGCCGGAGGCTCGCCGAGGTCCTGGCTGAGATCCACGGCGTCGACCTGGCTCGGCGCGATTTGTCGTTTCTGCCGCGGCAGGCGGATCGGCTGGCGGAATACCTTGATGCCGCCGGGCCGGGCGACGAGCGCATCCGCGATGCCATGCGCCGCGCCGCTCATCTCATCAAGCCGACCGGTAGGGCGCTGCTGCACGGCGATTTCTGGCTGGGCAATCTGCTCTGGCAGGGCGACAAGCTGAGCGGCATCATCGACTGGGAGGACGCTATGCTGGGTGATCCGCTGGCGGACTTGGGCAAGAGCCGGCTGGAGATGCTGTGGGCGCTGGGCGAACAGGCGATGGCCGAGTACAGCGCGCGCTACCTGGCCTTAAATCCACAGCTTGATGCCAGCGCCCTGCCATTTTGGGATTTGTGGGGCGCGGCGCGCTTGCCCCACTACGCCTCATTTGCTGCCGATGCCAGTAACGCAGCTGCGATGCGAGGGCAGTATGACCGCTTCATACAGGCAGCTATTGACGCGCTAGCGGCTGGCGAGGAATGAGCTGACTTGGCGGCAGAAGGCCGGCGCGTTCTCCAGGTGGGTATTGTGGCCGGCTGAGGGGATTAGCCGCAGTTGCGCCTGGGGCAGGCGAGCGGCCATCGCTCGATTGACGCGGCGGAACTTGTCGTCCGCTGCGCCGACGAGCAGCAAAGTCGGCAAGCGCAGAGCCGGCAACTCCGGCCACAGGTTAGGCTGTACGCCGGCCCCCATGCCGCGCAGGCTGTTGGCCAATCCGAGCGGGCAGTTGCGCAATCGCTGCTGTCGTTGCGATTCCAGAGTCTCGGGCGGCAGCTCTGATTGAGAGGCCCAGAGCGGCAAGCCTTCCCAGTAGTCGACAAAAGACGGTATGCCCTTGGCTTCAATATCAGCAGCGAGCGCTTCGTCTCGGCTGCGGCGTTGGGCGCGTTCGCTTGCGTCAGCCAGGCCGGGCGAGGCGCTCTCCAGTATCAGGGAATGGAAGCGGTTGGGATAACGCAGCGCCAGGAAGAGCGCCAGCCGCCCGCCCATCGAATAGCCGAGCAGATGCGTGCGCTCTACCTCAAGCTGGTCAAGCAGCTGGACGATATCGGCGGCGACAGCATCCATGCTATAGCTGTCGGGCTTGGGCGGCTTGTCGCTGGCGCCGTGGCCCAGTATGTCGAGCATGCTGACGCGCCAGCGATCGGCGAGCTTCGCAGCGATCTGATGCCAGGTGGCGGCATCGCCGCTGAAGCCGTGCAGCAGCAGCAGTGGCCGGCCGGCGCCGACGATTTCGAGCTGGTAGTGATGGGCGCTAGCTGCTGATTGGAGGCGCATTGTCCTGGAGACGCAAAGATTCACCACAAAGGGCACAAAGACACAAAGGGCACAAAGTTAATTTTTTTCCACCGAGTACACCGAGTAAACTTGCGTTGGTTGGCGGAGTTATCATGTAGTCGGAAATCAGCGCTGCTCATTGTCAAAAACCTTGCGCGCTTCCCGCCGCTGAATCTTGCCGGAGGCGGTACGCGGCAGCGCGTCCACGAAGGCGATTTGGCGCGGGACTTTGTAGCCCGCCAGCTTCTCGCGCGCGAAAGACATGAGGGTGTCCGCAGAAGGCGATTGACCGGCGCGGGTTTCGATGACTGCTGCCACGCGCTGGCCCCACTGCGGGTCCGGCAGGCCCAGCACCACTGCTTCCGCCACGGCTGGATGGTGGCGCAGCGCGGCTTCCACCTCGGCGGGATAGATGTTCTCGCCGCCGCTGACGATCAGGTCTTCGCGGCGCTGCAAGATGAAGAGGTCGCCGTCTTGGTCGACGCAGCCGATGTCGCCGGTATGCAGCCAGCCAGCGCGCAGGGCCATGGCGGTGGCCGCGGTGTCATTGTAGTAGCCGCGCATGACGCTGCCGCCTTTCACCAGCACTTCGCCCGGAGTATCGGGCGCGGCGAGCTCGCCCTGCTCGTCGATGATGCGCACTTGAGTCTGCTTTAGGGGTTTGCCCACTGTGCCCGGCTTGCGATAGACCAGGTCGGGCCGGGCGGTGGCGACTTGCGAGGCTGTTTCCGTGAGGCCGTAGCTGGTGGCGATTGGCATGTCTTCCGCGATGCAGCGCTGCAAGAGTTCGGGAGATGGCGCTTCGCCGCCGAGCAGAATCAGACGCAGGCGCTGATGCCAGGGTCGTGTCCTGGCTTCCAGCAGGCGCTGCAACATGGTCGGCACGAGCGAGACCAGGGTGACGGGATGGTCGCTGAGCTTCTGGTTCACCGCGTGAAGATCAAAGGGCGCTGCCGGCATCAGGTCGATGGCAGTGCCGTAGATGAGCGAGCGCAGGATGATGCTTAATCCGCCCAGGTGGTAGAGCGGCAAGACGCAGAGCCAGCGGTCGTCATGCTTGGAGTCTAGCTTAAGCGCTGAGGCTTGGGCGCTGTGGTAAATGTTGCCGTAAGTTAAGACGGCTGCTTTGGGTCGTCCGCTTGTGCCAGAGCTGTGGACGATGGCAAAGTCGTCAGCCAGATCCATAGAGCCGTATTCGTTGTACTCGGAGGGCGGTTCGTTAAAGCTCTGCTGCCGCATTTCAAGCACAGCGACGCCCAAGCCATCCGCTTGCGCAATTGTCGACGGGTCGCATAAGACCAGCCGGCAATCGGCGTTGTCAATCTGCCACTTGAGCTCTGGCTTGGTCAATCGCGTATTCAAGGGTACCGCTACCAGTCCCATGCGCATGAGCGCCAAGAGCGAGGCGACGTTTGGGAGACCGTTGGCCATGAGGATGCCGACCTTGTCGCCGGGCCTGAGCGGCTTGAAGCGCTTGATCAGCCCGCATCCGCTCGACGCCAATCGGTTCATACCGGCAAAAGTGATGCCCTGGTCTCCCAGTATGAGAAAGGTCTTGTCGGGCTCTGGACTAAGCTGCCGATTCATATCGCGCATGGCGCCATTGCTCCGCTCGCGGTCAGGACTCACGCCCGGCGCGGGAATTTACTGAAGTCGGGTTTGCGGCCTTCGAGGAAGGCGTTTTTGCCCTCGCTGCCTTCTTCGGTCATGTAGAAGAGCATGGTGGCGTCGCCGGCCAGGACTTGCACACCGGTTTGCCCGTCGAGCTCGGCGTTTAAGCCGGCTTTCAAGAAACGCAGCGCGATGGGACTCTTGCTGAGGATTTCGCGGGACCACTGCAATGCCTCGCGCTCCAACTCGGCCAGGGGCACGACAGTATTAACCATGCCCATCTCCTCGGCTTGCGCGGCGCTGTATTGGCGGCAGAGGAACCAGATCTCGCGCGCTTTCTTCTGGCCGATGTGGGCGGCCAGGAAGGACGAGCCGAAGCCGGCGTCAAAGCTGCCGACGATGGGTCCTGTCTGGCCGTAGATGGCGTTGTCGCTGGAGATGGTCAAATCGCAGCAGACGTGCAGCACATGCCCGCCGCCGATGGCATAGCCGGGCACGACCGCGATCACCGGCTTGGGGATATTGCGGATATAACGCTGCAATTGCAGGACGTTGAGGCGCGGCACGCCGTCATCGCCGACATAGCCGGAATGCCCGCGCACTTTTTGATCGCCCCCGGCGCAGAAGGACCAGATGCCGTCTTTCGCGCTGGGCCCGTTGGCGGTGATCCAGAGTACGCCGACCTCGCCGTCATGCCAGGCGTTTAAGACGGCTTCGGTCATCTCGTCGATGGTTTTGGGGCGAAAGGCGTTGCGGATATTGGGCCGGTCGAAAGCGATGCGGGCGATGCCTTCGGCTTTGTGGCAGGTGATGTCGTCGTAGGCTTTGACCTGCTGCCAATCGACCAGGCGCATGAGGTCCTGGGTCTTGATCTGCGCTTGCTGCTCGGGTGTTGTTGTCATGAAGAGTCTCCTTCTGTTGTTGCTTTTTTTCATCACAAAGGGCACAAAGACACAAAGGGCACAAAGATATTCGTTTTAGGTAGCTGCGCCTTAAAGATCGAATTTCGCTTTTCGCACACGGCGACAGTATCCATCATATTAGACATTCTTAAGATTGCTTATGGCTTGTTTGACCTTGGCCATGATGTCGGCGCGGCGTCGAAGATCGGCGATGGCGTCGGTGCGGACTTCAATCAGCGTCGAACGCTGCCCGCGCGCCGAGCGGCTGAAGGCGTCGCGAAATGACTCGCGGTCGTCGGCGCGGATGTAGTCGAGCCCGTAGAGCGCGGCGGCGTGGGAGAAGTCGAGGCCGTGGGGCGTGATGAAGTAATCGCTGAAGTGGGGCTCGAACTCACGAACTGGCAAGCGATGGAAGATGCCGCCGCCGTCGTTGTTGAGCAGCACAATCGTCACGGGCAGGCCGCAGCGTTTGACTGCCAGCAAGCCGTTCATGTCATGGTAGAGCGTGATATCGCCGAGGACCGCCACCAGCGGTTCGCCTTTGCGCGCCGCGCCGATTCCCAGGGCTGTCGAGGCGTTGCCGTCGATGCCGGAGGCGCCGCGATTGGCCCAGGCGAAAGACGGCCCCGGCGCCGCGACGCCGAATTGGTCCAGATGGCGGACGGGCAGGCTGTTGCCGGCGAAGAGGGCGGCATTGGGCGGGATAAGCTCGGCAATGTCGCGCAAGACGGCGCCGTCGAAGTAGGGGCCGGACGCGGTTTCACCCCCGATGATTTTTGCGGCCGCTGCATCCGCGCGCAGCAGCCGGTCGCGCCAGGCGGTCGACTGGGCGGACGGGAAGTCTTGCCAGTCATCAGCCGAGACGACGGCCGGAGGGATAGTCAGATGGCGCGTGAGGCTGTGCGTATCGTCAGCCCACTCGCCAGCGCGGCTGCAATAGATGTGGTCGGTCAAGGAAGATTCCGCCAGGAAATCTTGCATTGCTTTGCAGAGCGGCGGCGCGCCAAAGCGTATAAGGACCTCAACCTGCGAGAATTCAGCATCCGGCGCCGACAGGAAACTCTCGTAGGCCTTGATTGTCGCGGCTGAGCGCATGTTCGAGGTGAATTCCGCCAGGATAGGGAATCCGGTGATGTCCGACAGTCGCAGCGCCCAGGGCAGCATGTTCTCCCGCTCTGCTTCGCTGCGGCATGTGCCGTGCCCGCAGTAGATGAGGCCGCGGCGGCTCAGCAGATCATCGCTTAGCAGCGCTGCCAGCTCGGCCGTTGCTTTCGCCGGCGGTGTGCTGAACCGGGTAGGCGGGCTGCGGTCGATTTCCATTGTGTCTTCCGCTGCCGGTTCGAATGGTTTGCGGAAGGGGAAGTTGATATGCACGACGCCACCCCGATTTCGCGCGGTGGCGACAGCGCGGGCGGCGAGCGTTCTCAAGTGGCGCAGGGCGACCGGCGGCGGATCGGCCTGGGGCAAAGGCGCGTCGACGAAGTAGTCGGCGTAGTCGCCGTAGAGCTTGATCTGGTCGATGGTCTGGTTGGCGCCGCTGCCGCGGAGTTCATGCGGGCGGTCGGCGGTCAGGATGATGAGTGGAACACGGGACTGCTTGGCTTCGACGATGGCGGGGAAGAAGTTGGCCGCCGCCGAGCCGGAGCTGCAGACGACTGCGGCCGGTTCGCCGCTGCCGATGGCCAGCCCCAGCGCGAAGAAGGCCGCGCCGCGTTCATCCAAGTGGGAGGTGATGTCGATATCCTGGCGATGCCGCGCCAGCGCCAGCACCAGCGGTGTATGCCGCGATCCGGGCGCCAGGCAGACGCGCTTCAAGCCCGCCGCGATAAGTGCGTCTATGAAAGTATTGGCGTAGATGGTGTTTGGGTTGGGCATGCCAGTCACTTCTTTTTTTACCACAAAGGCACAAAGGACACAAAGAACTGTTTACATAACTATTCGCTTGATGCCGTTCTTGAGCACTGTTTCATTGAAGTTGATGAGCAGCCCTGCCTTGAGCTTAGTAAGCTTCAGATAGGTCATGAGTTGAGCAGTGTGTATCGGTGCGAGTTCTTCGACGGACTTGATTTCGACGATAGCCCGATTTTCGATAATGAAGTCTGCAACAAGGTGGCCGATGTCGTTTCCCTTATAGTTGATACAGATTCGCTTTTGCCGTTCGTACCGAATCTGGCGCGCTTTAAATTCTGCGGATAATGCCGCTTCATAAACGCTCTCAAGCAATCCTGGCCCCAAGAACTGATGGACTTCGATAGCCGCGCCGATGATCCGATACGAGAGACGTTGGGGTTGTTTATGGTCAGTCATTGTAGTTACGTTCTCCCTCCACTCAAGAAATCTTTGTGTGCTTTGTGTCTTTGTGGTTAATTATTCTTTTATCGGCTTCCGTGGGCGTCGAGCATGGGCTGGAATTTGAGCTCGGTTTCTTCCCATTCGGGCAGAGGCTGGCTGTCGGCGACGATGCCGGCGCCGGCGTAGACCCAGGCTCGCGATTCTTGCGCTACAGCGGAGCGGATGGCGACGGCGAACTCGCCTTCCAGCCGCGAGTCGATAGTGCCGACGGGCGCGCCGTACCAGCCGCGCGGGATGGGCTCCAGATTGCGGATGAGCCGCAGCGCGTCCGGCCGGGGATCACCGCCCAGCGCCGGCGTGGGATGCAGCGCCTCCACCAGGGGCAAGACACCGGCGGGGCGAATCAGCCGGCCCGAAAGCGGCGTCTGCAGATGCTGGATATTGCTCAGCTTGAGCAATTCGGTGGGCGCGATCCGCAGCGAATCGGCCAGGGGCGTCAGGCGGTCGCGCATCTTGTCGACGACTATTTGGTGTTCGTAGCGGTCTTTCTGGCTGTTCAGCAGCCGCTGGCTCAGCCGGCGGTCTTCAGTCGATTTTGCGCTGCGTCCGATGCTGCCGGCCAGGGCCATGGTCGAGAATCGCAGCCCCTGCACATTGGCGAGCAATTCGGGCGAGGCGCCGTAGAAGGCGAAACGCGGGCGCGGCTCAAAGAGGAAGCGGTAGCAGTCGGCATAATGCGCCGCCAGATGCTGCAGGACAGGCAGGAGTTGAACGGGCTCGGCGAAGCGCAATTCGGCCGCGCGCGCCAGGACGACTTTGTTCAGCTCGCCGGCGCGGATGCGGTCGGTGGCCGCCTCGATCATGCGCTGCCAGACCCCGTAACTCATGGGATAGTCGATGCCGCGTAATTCGCTCTGTCGTTTGGCCGGGGCACTGGAGTCGGCGGCCCGTAGCTGGATTATCTTCTGGCGCAGCGCCGCTAGCAGATCGGGGATGAGGGCGGCGGCTGACTCTTCGGGCGGAATCTGCGTATTGATGGTCAGCCACGTCTGGCCGCTGCTGCTCACCAGCTGATAATGCGGCAGCACAAAGAAAGCCGGCGCGTAAATCGACCAGGTGTTGTCGGGCGTGAAATCGCTGCGGAAGGCGAATCCGCCGAATAAGCGCGGGCCGGCAAGCGGGTTGGCGTCGCCTGCCAAATGGGAGTCGGCGAATAGCTCGCGGGCGCTGGCGGCGATCTTCTGGTAGCGCTCATCGCCCCAGGCCGTCAGTTCAACCGCGGCGCCCATACCTGCGAATGCCAGCAAGCCGCTGGGGCTTTCCCAATAGAAACGTTCCTGGCCCTCAGCCGCCGCCAAGAATCCCGCGAAGCTCAGCCCGTTGCAGGGCAGGCTGCAACTTAGCAAGCGGCCATAGCGCTGGTTGAGCGGCGCATCGCGGAATTCGGCGGATTCCATGGTTCAGTCCCGATAATCGACGCTCTTGAGCAGCAGCGGCAGCAGCGCGTCCATGATTTCGTCTTTGCTGGGCTCGCCGGTATAGACCCACTGGATCACCACGTTATAGATGGCGCCCATCCAGGCGTGCGAGACAATGTGCGTATTCACCGGGGCGATAGAGCCGTCGGCCAGGGCTTCGTCGAGGTAGGTCTTGATCAGCAGGGCGAAGCGGTCGTTGACCTCCATGCGTTTGCGCTCGAAGACGGTGCCCAGGCCGACCGCCTGCACCAGGAGCAGCTTGGCCGGCCGCCGGTATTTGCCGAAGGTCTCCAGCACAGCCTCCAGCGCAGCCCGGACGCGGCGAATGCCCTGTGTTTCGCCGGCGATGGCTTCTTGGGCTCGGCGTTCAATGAGGTCGGCGAATTGATCGACCAGGGCGATGAAGAGCTTCTCTTTATTGGGGAAGTGGAAGTATATTGAGCCTTTGCTGATGCCGCCTTCGGAGACGATTTCGTCCAGCTTGGTATCGTGGAAGCCTTTGGCGCTGAAGATATTCATGGCGGCATCGAGGATGCGTTCGCGGGTTGGGCGCGGGTCGGGGCTGTTCTGGTCCATGCTCTGCTCGCAGTACTGACTGGTCAGTACTGTCAATTGTAGCACAGCTTGATGATTCGCGGAAAGGTCAGCGCGCGCCGCTTAGTAGATGCCTGTGAATCCTTGCTCCGCCAGAGAGAACCTATCAATTCTAGTCGGCAGCCAGCCCGTCAGCCCAGCCCCCGGCAACGACGCCGGCGGCCACAGCCAGCGCAGCGGCGCTGTCGAAGAATGATTTGACGATGGTAGCGATAAAGTCGTCGCCTTCTACCGGCGTGACGTCCACCGCGCCTTGGATGGCGGACAGAATCAGAGCGGTGATGATGCCGACGACGATCGCCCCGGCCAATGGACCGGCGATCTTGGCAGCCTTTACGTTCTCCTCCGGCGCGTTGGCGGTGATCTGGCTGATTATGCGCCTGCCGATGCCCAGGCCCGAGCTGAAGACCGTTCCCATCACCAAGCCAAAGAGCAAGTCTCTGCCCGTCACCAGCGCCAGCAAAACACAGATGACAATGCCGACAATGGTAACCAGCCCATGTCTGTTCTTCTTCAGATCATGAGTGCTCTTACTATCTTTTTCATGCATTGTTAGCTCCTTGGGAATAGATAGCGACTCTAAGTGCAATAGTAGTTTCTTCTATGATTGTAGTTTGACATGACCAACTACGCTACAATTGTCGCGAAATGAGAATCCGACGACAGCAAAGGCGCACCGATATGGACAAATTCATGGCGATGGCAATTGAAGAGGCGAGCGCCACCAAAGCCGAAGGCGGCAGTCCTTTCGGGGCTGTGCTGGTTCGCGGAGGGCAGGTCATCGGCCGTGGGCGCAACCTGATGATCCAGAACAATGACCCGCTCAGTCACGGCGAGATGGAAGCGATCAAAGCGGCCGGCTTGCAGGAGAGCTACGCTGATACGGTGCTGTATACGACGGCCTTCCCCTGCTTGATGTGCGCCGGCGCCATCGTGCGCTATCAGATTCCCAAGGTCATCATCGGCGCCAGTTGGGAGCATAATGCGCCCTCACGCGAGTTTATGCAGCTGCACGGCATCGAATTGGTCGAGCAGGGGCTGCCGGAGTGTTTTGCTTTGGTGGAATAATCGCGGGCGCTTGGCAGGGACGCCGCGCTTTTAGGGATTCACGACACTTTTGCCACCGAGGGCACAGAGAAAATATGAGTGCACAGAGAGGCATTCCGGGAAATACGGCGGTTGGTCGCGTCAAGGATGATCCATACGTTCGCCGATTCTGTCTGTGGACTAAGAATGATGCCTTTCCTCTGTGTACTCTATAAAACTCGGTGAACTCAGTGGCAAGATGTCGAGTATTCGCCTAAGACGAGCGAGCGGCAGCTGAGTCACAGTACCGGACAAGCCCTACAATTTCGACGTGATTGCAGATGGGAATTGATGGGCGGCCTTGCGGATGTAAAATCGCGGGCGATTCACAGGCTGAGTTTCTGCGTAGGGTCGTCGATGCCCATGCGCCGCAGCAGCCAGTCGATTTCGTCGTGAGTACCGGCGTCGATGGGGTTGAAGGGTTGGCGCGGCGTGGGATCAGCGATGGCGCCGCGGCGATGCAGGAAGGCTTTGCGTATGGTCAAGTTGATTTGCGGCTGATTCTCGTAACGGATCAGCGGCAGGTAGCGGTCGAATATGGCTTCCGCCTGGCTCAGGTTTCCGGCTTTGAAGGCTTCGTAGACCGCCACCAGGATCTCGGTGAAGGCGAAGCCGGTCATGGTGCCGGATGCGCCGCGCTGAAGTTCTTCCAGCAGGAACATGCCGCCCAAGCCGCCGAAGATCTCGAACTTGTCGGTCTCGGCCCGGATGGCGTCGATCTTCTGCATCAGCGGCGGGTCTTCGAGTTTGAGGTAGCGGGCGTTGGGAATGGCTTCGGCGATCTGCGCCAGCAGGGCTGGCGACATGATGACATCGTTGACCGGCGGGAAGTCTTGCACCACGATGGCGCCGCTGATGGTCTCGGCGATTTCGCTGTAGAGCGCCAGAATCGCCGGGTCGGATTTGTCTTCCATGGGCGGCGGCGCGATCATCACGCCGTCGGCGCCGGCTGCAAAGGCGGCTTGGCTAAGCGCGATGCAGGTCGCTAGCTGGCTGTGGCTGGCGCCGACCACGATGGGAATGGCGCCGTTGACGGTGTCAACTACCGCGTCCAGGATGGCGTTGCGCTCGGCTACGCTGAGCTTGGCCGCTTCGCCCATGACACCGAGGATGGTCAAGCCCTGGGCGCCCAGGTCCATCTGGAAGCGGACGAGGCGCCGCAAGCTCTCGTAATCGACCGCGTAGTCGGCGCTGAAGGGCGTGGCGAGGATGTTGAATATGCCGCTGATTCGACTCATTTAAATCACTCCTGACTTCGTGTGAACCATGCGCTTGCCGGCGATGTAGACCTGCTCGACGCGCTCCAGCGCGCCCAAGTCGGCCAGGGGGTCGCCGTCGATGACGATGATATCGGCTGCTTTGCCAGATTCAAGGCTGCCCAGCGCGTCGTCCAGATTGCTGACGCCGGCGGCCACGCTGGTGGCGCTGCGCAGGGCATCGTAGTTGTCGCGTTTGATGCCCAGCTCGACCATGAATTTCAGCTCGGGCGCGACCACGTCGTGCCCCACTACTGGACTGCCGGCGTCGGTGCCGAAGGCAATGGTCACGCCCGCTTGGGCCGCGCGGACGAGCCCGTCGAAGCGCGCGCGGCTGGCCACGGCCTGTTGGCGTTCGGCGATTTTCCATTCGGGGATATCGTATTGCCGCGCCAGCTCCGGCTGAGCTTGCATGACCAGCGGGGCGAAAGTGGTGACGATGGGGATCTGCTTGTCGAGCAGCAGCTGAATGGTCTCGTCGCTCATTGAGCCGCCGTGCTCGATGACATCGACGCCGAACTCGGCCACGCGCCTGATGACGGCGTCGAAGGTGGCGTGGGCGGTGATGGTCAAGCCGTTGCGATGGGTCTCGTCGATGACGGCGCGCAGTTCGTCATCGGTGAATTCGATGGTGTCGTGGCTGGCCATGATTTTGATCAGGTCCGCGCCGTACTTGACTTGATCGCGCACGGCCCGCCGCATCTCGTCCGGCCCGCTGGCTTCGCGGCAGCACCAGTAGGTATGCCCGCCGGTCTGCACGATGGCTTCGCCGGTGATGAGCAGGCGCGGCCCGGGAAAGATGCCTTGCTCAACCGCCTGCTTGGCGTAGATATTGCTCTGGTTCATGCCCAGGTCGCGCACCAGGGTGACGCCGGCGCGCAGGCTCTTGATCATGTTGCCGGCGCATTTATAGGCGCTGATGGCCGGCGCGTCGTCCAGCGATTGCCGCGCCAGGTCATGCACCCCGTCCCAAGCCAGATGGGCGTGTGAATTCATCAAGCCGGGCAAAATCGTCTTGCCGCGGCAGTCGATGCGCTCGGCGCTTGAGCTGCCTAGCTCGCTCACGCGTCCGACTGCTTTGATGCGGCCGTCGGCGATTTCGACGAATCCCTCCTCGATGATTTCGTCGCCGCGACAGGTGAGGATGGTCCCGCCGGCCAGGATGCGCGGCGGCGCGGAAATGTCGAACATGGGTTTGATGATCTTTTCGAAACGCCAGGCGGGTGCTTCGGGCATTGGGGTTATCCTTTTAGACGGGATTGGTAAACATTTCGTTCTTTTGCCACCGAGTACACCGAGGACACAGAGTTTTCCTTTCAGCGTTACCGGGCGCCATCCAGTGATTCGCCAGGCAGGGTCACCACACGGACTTGACGCCCGGCTTTCTGTGCGGAGGCGGTGATGGTCACGCTGGTACCCGGCTGCGCGCGCAGCAGCCATTCGACTTTGGCGCTGGTGGCGCTCCACTGCCGCATCCAGGGCGACCAGGTGGCGTCGCGCTGGTCGCGCCCGGCCAGATGACCGATCGATTGCCGCGCTTTGCCCATCTCGATTGATGCGCCCTTGGCGGATAGCTCGACTTCGACCGGACCGGCTGTCTCGTGCTCGAGGGCGCGCTGCGTCAGGTGCGTCGGCAGGAAGCCGTCGTTGGCGACCGTCAGGCTCAGCTTGAAGAGGTCGTCCGCCAGTTTTTCCACCGCCACATCGCCGATGCGCAGGATTGGCGCGGTCATGGCGTGTTTGAGCGTGAAGAGACAGTTCTGGTGGATGGTATCAAGCAGGAATGATTTGGCTTTCGCTGTCTTCGCCAGCGAGGCCGGCGGCGGATTGCGAAAGGTGTACATATGCGTCCAGCCGCCGATTTCCACCGTGCCCAGCTGGGGATGCTCGAATTCGTGCCAGTCGACAAAACCGGCGCCGCCCAGTTGTTCGTCGTTGTATTGCAGCAGCTTGATCTCGTCCTCGGTCGAGCGGGCGCGCACCTGATATTTGGCGGGAAACTCGATGCCGGCCGCCAGTTCGGGATTCCACAATTCGGTCGAGAAGGTGATGATGCCAAATTCGTCATAAGTCCATTGCATCAGCGAGCCGACGCGCGGCTGGTCGGGATCGGTGGTGAATTCTTCGTAGACTGAGATGACCGGATAGCCGGTCAGCGCTGTGCCCATGGCGCCGATGCGAGTGTAGACGGCCAGGTCGAAGCGGGGCAGGTTGCTGTCGGATTCCACCAGCGACGGGCGCAGGTGCAAGCCGCCGTGTGTGTGGTAACACTGCATGCCGCCGATATTGGGATGCGCCAGAATGAAATCGGCCAGGGCTTTGGCCTCGGGCTCGGATAGCGGTGAGTCGCCCGCGCCATATTGGCGGAATTCGGGACGCCAGCCAGCGGGAAAGTTGCGGTTGAGATTGCCGTCGCGCGGTTTTTCGATCTCGATGTGAACGCCGTCCCATTGGCCGCGGATCTCGCCTTCGCGATAGAGTCGATAGTAGGGTCCCTGATCCGCCTCGCCCGGCTCGCGCTGGATCATCAAGCGGGGATCGTCCGGGGAAACGCGCCATTCGCCGGCCGGGTCTTGCAGGCGCATCTGCACGATCAAGCCGTCGCCGTCGACATCGTGCTGGCACAAGCCTTTTGTCTGTTCTTCGCCGGGCAGATAGCGGCCGTTGCCGCACCAATGACGCGCCGTTTTCAGGCTGATTTCAGCGCCATCGGGGTTGATGCGCGGGATGATGTAAAAAGCGAGATTGTCCAGCAGCCAAGTCACATCGGTATCGTCGCCGTATTGTGTCAGCAGATGCCAGATGGTGTAGACGGCGGTTTGGGTGGTGGCGACTTCTTCGGCGTGGATGCCGCCGTCGATGTAGAAAGCGGGTTTGCTGTCGTGCGGGCCGGTCGCGGCGTTGGTGATGGTCATGCAATAGATGTCGCGATTGCGCCAACTGCTGCCGATAACGTCCAGGGCGGCCAAGGTCGGGTAGGTCTCCGCCAGTCCTGTCAAATGTCGGCCGAGCGTTTCGTAGTCGAAATACTCGCCGAAGTCGATGTTGGTGGTCACGCTAGAAGTCCTGACGGACGCGGGCTGGATCAGGCCGCAGGAATTGGCCATCGCCCGGCGCGCCGACGATTTGGCCGTCTACGTAGATAGTTTTGCCGTTGACGATGGTGCGCTCGACCGCGCCTTGAAAGGTCATGCCGGCGTAGAGCTTGTCGCAGTCGCGGGCTTGGCTGAAGAGCCGGTCGGGGCTGATGGTCGTCTCAGTATCCGGGTTGTAGATGACCAGATCAGCCGCCGCGCCGATGCCGATGTGGCCGCGCTCGGGATAGACGCCGAAGCGTTTGGCGCCGTTGGTGGCCACCAGATCGACGGCTTTTGAAATGCTGATGCGTCCGTTGAGCGCCTCGTGCATCACGCCCAGCAGCAGTTCTTCTACGCCCGGCGCGCCCGGCGGCGTGGCCCAGATGTCTTCGCGCGCGCGCTCTTTCTCTTCCACCGTGAAAGGCGAGTGATCGGTCGTGATCGCCATCAGCGTGCCGTCGCGCAAGCCCTCCCAGAGCGCCGCCTGATCTGCCTCGGCGCGCAGCGGCGGATTGATCTTGGCGTAGGGCCCGACCCGCTCCAGATCGGCTTCGGTGAAGAGCAGGTAATGCGGGCAAGTCTCGGCGCTGGCTTTGGAACCGGTCGCTTTGAAGCGGCGGATGACGGCAAGCGCTTCTTCGCAGCTGACGTGAGCGATATGCAAATTGGCGCCGATGCTTTCGTTGAGGGTCAGCAGCGTGGCGATGGCTTGGGCTTCGACGTGGGGCGGGCGGGATTCGCCGTGCGCCGGCACATCATTGCGGCCGGCCGCGATCAGCTGGGCGGTATGCCATTCCAGCAGTTGGTTGTTCTCGGCGTGTACCGCGCAGATCAGGCCGGTCTCCTCCACCAGCTGCAGCGCCTGATATTGCTCCGGCGTATGCGGCAGGCAGAGCCCTTCGAATTCGTCATCGCGGCCTTTGGGCGCCGCGGTCATGAAGATCTTGAAGGCGATGGCGCCTTCGTCCACCATGTCGGCGATGGCGGCGCGGTCGAGCAAGCCGGGCGCGCCGTACAAGCCGAAATTGACGTAGGCGTCGCGCTCGGCCAGCCCTCGGCGCATGCGGAAGATCTCGCCGGTGGCGCAGCAGGGCTTGGAGATGGGCATCTCGAATACGGTGGTGACGCCGCCGGCAGCGGCAGCGCGGGTCTCGGTGGCGAAGTCGCCGCGTTGGGGATAGGCCGGGGCGCGACAGTGGAAGTGGATGTCGATGGCGCCGGGCAGCAGCAGCTTGCCGGCCGCGTCAATGGTCTCGGCGGCGTTGATGCCGGCTGAATCAGCGACAAGGGCGGCGATTTTGCCGTCGCGGATGCCGACATCGAGGGCGGTTACGCCGGTTTCCAGGGCGGCCTGGGCGTTGGTGATCAGGGTGTCTACATGCACAGTCTGGTCCTTGTCTGTGTTTGCGTTTTGGTGGGCGACCCAATGGCTCGCCCCTACAATTTTGCGTTTTGGTGGGCGACCCAATGGCTCGCCCCTACGATTTTGCGCTTTGATGGGCGACCCAATGGCTCGCCCCTACGGTGTTTTGCGTCTACGGCGCTAATTCGCGTAGAGCGTCCGTCGGACGAAGTCGCGCAGGATGTCGGTGGTGAGGGCGTAGTCTTCCAGGCGCACATGCTCGTCGGCGGCGTGGGCGACTTCGTAGCTGCCGGGGCCGAAGATGATCATATCGCCGCGGGCCAGGTCCATCAGGTGCTTGGCGTCGCTGCCGGGCAGATAGCCGACCGGACCCGGATCATCGTCCAGCCGCTGGCGGACGCAATCCATGAAGCGGCGCGCGTGGTCGGTATTCAGCGGCGAATCGAACCAGCGCGAATAGACGAAATCGCCGATGCTGGCCGTGGCTGGCTCCAGATGCAGCGACTCGACCACGGCGCGCAGTTCGCCGACCACATCTTCGGGCTTCTCGCCGGGTATCATGCGCCGGTCGAGCTGGATGGCGCAGGCATCGGGCACGGCATTAGCGGTGCTGCCGCCGGCGATCAGGCCGATATTGCAGGTCGGTACGCCAACGACGGGGTGGATCAGGCGCGACAGGTCGTGGTGGTAGCGGTCCAGCGCGGCGATGATTTTGGACATGGCCACGATGGCGTTTACACCGCGGTCGGGGTTGGTGGCGTGGACGGATTTGCCGGCGGTGCGGACGGTGGCGCGCAGCACGCCTTTATGCGCCGTCGCCACTTTGTTGCCGGTCTGCTCGCCAACGACGATAAAGTCGCAGACGGGCAAGTGACCATCGTCAGCCAGCCACTTGGTGCCCAGCTGGCCGCCGACTTCTTCTTCGGCCGCCGCCACCAGGATCAGCGTGCCGTTTAATCCTTTCCGCTCTTCCTGCCGAGCCGCGTCCTGCATCACTTGCATCATCGAGGCCAGCACCGCTTTATCGTCAATGCTGCCTTTGCCGTAGAGCGCGCCATTTCGGACCTGGCCGGCGTAGGGATCGACGCTCCATTTTTGGGCTTCGGTGGCGCCGATGGGCACGGTGTCGATGTGGGCGTGCAGCATGACGCGCGGCTCGCCTATGCCCAGGGTCGCGATGGTGTTGCGCGCTTTTGACTTCTGCGACGGCGCGGGCTGCCGCACTTCACAGCCGATGGCGCGCATCTGCTCGGCGACGAAGTCCGCTACCGCGATGGTATCGCCCGGCGGATTAGGCGAGGGGATGCGCACCAGGCGTTGCAAGAGTTCGACTGCGTCCATTTATATGCCTTTTACGGATTTGTATTCTTCCAATTCTTCCGGCGTATACACCTGCATCAGCTCCAGCTCGACGCCGCCGGCTTCTTGCTCGAGAAAGGCGACCCAGCCTTCGGGGTGCACGTGGCTGCCTTTGACCTTGCAAGCGGCGCATTCCTTGAGCGTCGCGCCTTTGGCTTGGGCATCGGCGAGGGCCTGGTCGATATTGGGCACGGCGTAGCAGATATGATGCAGGCCTTCGTAGCCGCGCTCTTTGATCCAGGCGTCGTAGCGGCCGCCGGCATCCATTGACTGGCAGAGCTGATATTCGACATCGCCGACGTTGAAGATGGCGACCACATTGCGCGACTTGTCGTATTCATGCAACTCGGCATCGTGCCCCACGCCGATGAATTCTTGATAGTGCTGCAGCGCTCCGCGCGCGTCGCTGACGGCGAAGGCCATGTGTTTGATATATCTTTCGTGCATTTTTGTGTCCTGTCCTTGGAATATCGTATTCTTTTTCGGGCGACCCGGTGGGTCGCCCCTACATTTTGCGCTACGGTGGGCGATTCACACAGTTGCCCCTACGATTCGCGATTATATGCGCGGACGGCGCTGGAATGCAGGTTAGGCTTGGGGAAAGCGTTCCCAATGCGTCAGGTCGCGCCAGTTGATTTTCTTCCAGGCTTTCATACCGCGTCGGGTTGATTCCGCCTTGTGGCCGATGCAGATAAACATCTCGGGCGAGTAGCTCGCCGGCAAGTTCAGTATGACGCTTATGGCTTCCTTGCTATAGGAGGTGACCGGTCCCGATGCCAGGCCGATGCCATGCGCGGCGAGCATGATGGTTTGCGCGGCCGTGCCGACGTCAATCAGCAGGGCGCGGTCGCTGGGCGGCAAGCTGTGCTCAATCATGACTTCTTCGTCCAGGCAGAGCAGGACCAGCACCGGCGCTTTCTGGAACATGCCTGGCGAGACCAGGCGGATCAGCCGGCGCGTCTCCGCGTCTTCGATGACGATGTAGCGGATCGGGCGCAGGTTGCCGCCGCTGGGCGCCCAGCGGGCCGCTTCCAGAATAGTCTCGACTTGCTCGCGGGTGACGGGCTGGTCGGACATTTCCCGTACGACGCGGCGCGTTCGGATGTTGTTCAGCACGGCGTCACTCATGAGGCGTCGTCCTCCAGCGAACTATGTCGCAGCAGGCATTCGGCGACTTCGCGGCAGAGCCCGTCCAGGCCGGCGGCGTAGTCGTCCACATCGGACATGCGCATGTGCAGCTCGGGGATGCGCTCGACATTGCCCTGCAAAAATTCGCGCGATTTCTCGGAAGCGCGCTCCCGGATCATGCCGCTGAGTCGCTCGGTGGCGGTCAACAGTCGCAGCGGACCGTAGTGGGCCGGCTCGTCCAGTTGTATGCGCGCCGAGGTGATCAGCAGCGCCAGCAGCTCGACGGCTTCGCCTTCCTTTAGTACCCAGTTTTCGCTCATGCGCTGTCCTTTCGCGATTGTCGAGCGTGTTACAGATTTTTTCACCACAGAGTCACAGAAGTAAGTGCAAGTAAGTTATGAAAATACTTACCACAGAGAACACAGAGGATACACAGAGGACAACGAGTAAAGCATTTAAGAGATGGTATGCCAGCGACAGTTTCCATTTGATAGATGGCTACCTAGATCACGGCTGAATCGAAAAAAATATAGAACCCTCTGCGTCCTCTGTGTACCCTCTTGAGCCTCTGTGGTAAAAGCAACTGTCCTTAAAACGGGAAATGCATTACTTACTAGGTTCTACTGCGTTTATGTCAATGCCACCTGAATTCCAGCATTGGGCGAAGTTTGCCTTTCCCCGGCGGGCGTTTGCTTGACAGTTGCTGTCGCCTCGAGTATCATGCGCCGGAATGCCAAGATTGTCTACAATCTACAAGCCACAGGATTATATGAAGGGCCGCTGCCGCTGTCAAGTCGCCACAAGCTCTCGCCTGTGCCGGAATCCCGCGCGATGAAGCCGAATCTGCCTCAGATCAAGAATATGTCCATACGCGAGCAGTCGCTGGATACGCTGCGCGAGGCGATTCTATCCGGCGAGCTGAAGCCGGGTCAAGCGCTGACGGAGATGGACTTGTCGCGGCAGCTGGGCGTCAGCCGCGCCCCCATACGCGAAGCGCTGCGCATCCTGAATTCCGAGGGCTTGGTCGAGACGATTCCCTATCATGGCACGAAAGTCAGCCGCTTGACCAAAGATGATATTGAAGAAATCTATGGCATGCGCATGCTGCTCGAATCTTACGCTTTGGAGCGGGTGATGGCAGCGGACGAGCCGAGCCGGTTTCAGCAGCTGCGCGACATGGTGGGCGAAATGGTCAGCGCCGGCGACCGGGGCGATCTCAGCGCGGTCAATGCGCTCGATCGTGACTTCCACGACGCGTTGATCGACATGAGCGGGCATCATTTGCTGGCGGCGATGTGGCAGACGGTGGCGATGAAGGTACGGCAGGTGATGGCGCTGGTGAACCGCCGCAATACCGATTTGACGCGGATCGCGCATAATCATCTGCCCCTGCTGGATGCGATGGAAGCGGGCGATCCGGCGCTGGCGCGGGATATCTTGCGCGGGCATATCGCCACAGCCGGCGACCTCATCGCCGAGGACTGGGTGGAGCCGCGATGAAGCGCGTCATCGTCACCGGCGCCAACGGCTTCGTCGGCTGCAATATCGTTGCTGCGCTGCTGAGTGCCGGCTACGCTGTATCGGCTGTCGACCTTGCTTTTGACAACCCGGCCTACGGGCATTTGCTTGGTGATAATCTACGGCAAATCACGGCAGATTGTGTGAACTTTCCGCCGCTGAGCGCGGATGCCTTGATACATGCCGCTGCCGTGACGGCCACGCCCGACTTGCGCGGCGAAAGCCCGGAAGACAATTTGCGCGCCAATATCGAGCCGCTGCTGGCGGTGAGCGAATATGTCGAGCAGCGGGGGATCCGGCGGGCAATCTTCATCAGTTCGACCGCTGTATTTCGGGGGGCGCCGCCAAGTGAGCGCGGCGAAGCAAGTCCGCCGCATCCTCTAGGCGCTTACAGCGTGGCCAAGGCTGTAGTGGAGCACACGGTGGATACCTTACGAACGGTATACGGCCGTGATGTGCTGGCTGCGCGGCTGAGCGGGATCTACGGTCCCTACGAATATTCGCGCTGCACGCGGCCCCGCTTGAGCGCGATCGCGACCATGCTGCGGGAGGCGCTGACACAGGGCGAGATCACTGTCGCGCAGCCGGATGAGAAGCGCGGATGGACTTACGCGCCTGATATCGGCCGCGCCTTGATTGCGCTGCTCGAAGCCGATCTGCTGCGCCACAGCTTGTATCAGGTGGAGAGCGGTGATTCGCTGTCCAATCTGGCGCTGGCGCGACAGATTTCGCTTGTCTGCGGCGGTGTCCCGTTGCGGATTATAGACGATGAGGCCGAGGCGCAGCCGGCGATGGAGACTGAGGATTTGAGGCCGGGCCGTCTGCAGCAGGACACCGGCTTTGACGATTGGACGCCGATGGGCGAAGCATCGCTGAGCGCCACGCTGGAGAGCTTGCGCCTGGGAGATCGACGTGCTTAGGGTATTGCTGGCTGGGCTAGGCGTGCGCGGGCGGCATTGGGCGCGGGTGATTCAGGGCTCGGCGCGCGCTGAGCTGGTCGCTCTGGTCGATCCGGCCGCGGCGGCGCTGGAGCGGGCGCGCGATGAATTTGGTCTGCTGCCTGCTTTCGAGAGTGTGAAAGCGGCGCTGGCTGCGCTGGATGAGGTCGACGCCCTGGTGCTGGCCAATCCGCCCCTGGGGCGTCAAGCTATCGTCGAGGCGGCGATCGCGCGTAAGCTGCCGCTGCTGATTGAGAAACCGCTGGCGCTTGATCTCGACGACGCGGCGGAGCTGGTGCGGATGGCGGAGTCCGGCGGCGTCTCGATGATGGTCGGGCTGAATTTCCGCTATCTTGCTGTGACGCAGGCCTTGATGCGCTTGCTGGCGGAGGAGGTGGTCGGGCGAGCTGAATTCGCGCGCTTTACTTATGAGCGCTGGCGCGACGGGCGTCGACCCGATCTGAATGATTACCCGCTGGAGATGCAGCATCCGATGCTCTGGGAGCAGTCGATCCACCACTTCGATTTGATGCGTTACGTCTATGGGCAGGAACCCCTTCGGGCACAGTGTCAAACCTGGAATCCGTCCTGGAGCATGTACCGGCATGACAGCAATGTGGCCGCGCTGATCGAGTTCGACGGCGGCCTGCGCGTGAATTATCAGGGGACCTGGCAAGGCAATTGGGTGGCGCCGGGCTTTGAATGGCGCAGCGACTGCGTGGAAGGTATCATCACACAGCGGAGAGAATTTGGCGGCTTGAGCTACGCCCGCCGCGATGATGGGGAATTGACGCTTGTGCCGCTGCCGCCGCACGAACGCTGGATCAGCGAAACGCGCGTGCTATTCTCCGCTTTCGTCGCTCATGTCTTGGATGGGGCTGATTTGCAATGCAGCGGCCGCGATCACCTGATGTCCCTGGCCATGCTTCAAGCGTGCATTGAGTCGAGCGCGAGCGGCAGCGGCGTCTTGATTGCTGATGTACTGCCGCGCGGCTGAGGGATAGGCGAAAAAGCAGGGGAAGACAGATTTAACCACAGAGAACACAGAGAACACAGAGTAAAGACAAGGGGAGTAGAGTGAATCGCATGCTCCCTGCCGGCGACCGCTTGAATGTGCTGAATGGAACTAAAAATTCGACTGGACGGTCAAGATGAGTGAAACTTTCGTCGGGATTCAGATCGGCGCGATCAGCTTCATTGACGAGGGCGTCGAGCAGGTGCTTGATATCTTGCAAGAGCGGGCGGGCGTGAACGCGCTCTTGATTTCCGCCCTGAGCTGGAGCATCGGCAATGCCGGGCGGGCGGCCTTCGGATTCCCCGATCACGGCGCGCAGGAGGCGGATAATCTGCGTGGCGGCGGCTTCTTCGCGCCCGATCCGCGATATTACAGCAAGACCTTCATGAAAAGTTTCGCTGCGCCGGACAAGCTGTATCGCGGCTTCGATACACTGGCTGATGTGATACCGGCGGCGCGCCAGCGCGGTATGAGCGTCTACACCTATTATTGCGAGACCTCGAGTTCGGCCATCCGCTCGATCTGGCAGCCGGGTTTTCAGCACTATCTCGATCGCGATCATCTGGGACGCGTGGCGACCCGACCTTCACTGCTGAACCCCGATTACAAGACCTTTTGGCATTCGGTCTTCGCCGATTGGCTGAACAACCACGATATGCGCGGCGTCTTGTGGGGCATCGAGCGGCAGAGCCCGCTGATGGATATCTTCCGCGGCGACAGCTCAACCGGCTTTGACGAATATTACGTAGCCGAAGCGCGGGCGCGAAATATCGATGTCGAGCGGGCGTTAGCCGGCTACCGCGCCATCGACGATCTGCTGCGGCGCATCCGCGGCGGCGAGAAACCAACGGCGGGCGTCTTCGTCATGGTCTTGCGGCAGCTGCTGCATTATCCCGAGGTGCTGATGTGGGAGAAGCTATGGCTGGATTCGCACCACGCCTTCTACCGCGAATTGGCGGGACTGGTGAAATTCTACGACCCGGCCTATGAATTTGGCTTGGGCATCTGGCAGGTCATCAACACCTACAATCCCTACTTGCGGGCGCAATACGATCAGAGCGAGTACGCGCCCTACGCTGATTGGTTCAAGCCGGTGCTGTATCATACGCCGGCTGGCGCGCGCTTCGCTGACTTCGCGGCGTCCTGGCAGAGCGCAGTGCTGGCGGATGCCAGTCCCGATGGCGCCTACAATGGCTTGGCGAACCTGCTGGGCTTGGAGGACTTCATCGCGCCGCGGACGGACGGGCCGCTGGCGGGTTTCAAGCCGGAATACGTGCGCGAATGGACGGCGCGGCTGATTGAAGAGACGGGCAAGCCGGTCTATCCCGGTATTGGCGTGGGCGTCGGCCACAATGGCGTCAGCAAGGAGATCGCGCCACAGGAGATCCGCGAGGGCGTTCTGGCGGGCTTGGACGGCGGCGCGGGCGGCGTGATGATTTCGCGCAATTATTCGGAAGCCGAGCTGCGCAACTTGGCGGCGGTCGGCGATGCGCTGCGGGAACGCGGTTTGATATAAGGCTTCTCCGGTACTGTGACGAGGGCGCCGGTCGTCCGGCATGGGCGAAGTTCTGACTTCTTTACCACCGAGTGCACAGAGTTAGATAGAGTACACAGAGGGGCTATTGAGTAGCTTAGAGCCTTAGAGGAGCGAAAGATGACGATACGAACGGGCATAATCGGAGCGAGTTTCGCGCGGCAGGCCTATTTGCCGGCGCTGCGCGCGATTGAGGACGTGGAGCTGACGGCCATCGCCAGCGCTAGGCTCTCCAGCGCGCAGGCGGCCGCCGACGAATTTGGCATCCCGCGGGTATACGACGACTGGCAGCGCATGATCGGCGAGGGGGAGTTCGACCTGGTCTGCATCGCGACGCCGACGGTTTATCACGCGCCCATGAGCTTGGCGGCGCTGCGGGCTGGCGCGCATGTGCTTTGCGAAAAGCCGATGGCGATGAATCAAGCTGAGTCAGCCGAGATGCTGGAGACGGCCGAGTCGCTGAACAAACTGCATATCATCGGCCACGAATTGCGCTTTAATCCTAATCGCCGCAAGATTAAAACGCTGATCGAGAGCGGCGCAATCGGCGACGTGCGCCATACCAATATAGTCAATATCTCCGCTTCCTGGGGCAGCCCGGCCTCGCATGCGGCCGGCCACTGGTTGGCGCGGACGGATATGGGTGGCGGGCGCTTGGGCGCGAACGGCTCTCATCAGCTCGACCTGCTGCGCTTCTGGCTGGGCGATATCGGCGCGGTCAGCGGGCAGGTGGCGACGCTGGCGGCGGCTCGCCTGGACAAGGACAGTGGCGCGGCCTGGATCGCCAGCGCTGATGATCAATTCAGCTTCACGGCTGAGATGCAAAGTGGCTCGCTGTGCTCGGTATTTGTCAGCAGCGCGGCGCGACACGGCACGGGCAATCAGACGCAGATCTTCGGCAGCGAAGGCACGATTATGCTGGCGGACGGCGACGAAAAGCTGCTGGTGGCGTGGGCGGGCGAGGACTTCCAAGACATGAGCCAGCGCGATGCCAATGCCGATTTGCCCGGGCTGGGCGCCGGCATCTGGAATGTGTCGTTTGTGGCGCTGATGCAGGAACTGACCGCCGCCATCCGCGAAGGGCGGCAACTGAGCTGGGGCGCGACCTTCGCTGACGGGCATCAGTGCCAGATCGCGATGGATGCCATCCGCCGCAGCAGTATTGAACGGCGCTGGGTGGCGCTGTAGCGGGAGAGTAATTCACCACAGAGACACAGAAGTAAGTGCAAGTATGTCACGCAAATGCTTACCACAGAGAACACAGAGGAAACACAGAGGAAAGCAGAAAAGAGATAGTATGCCAGCGACAGTTTTCGTTTGATAGTTGGCTGCCTAAATCGCGGTGGTATCGAAAAGATTTTGAATCCTCTGCGTCCTCTGTGTACCCTCGTGAGCCTCTGTGGTAAAAGAAAATGTCCTTTAAGCGGGATTTGCATTACTTACTTGGTTCTACTGAGAGCACAGAGAGTTATTTCTGCGCCTAGAGAATCTGCAGGTCGGCGAAGTTTAACATTCCTCATTACGTGCGGTTGTTTGGTCGCATGCCGGCGGTGTTATACTATTCATACCTTAGTTCAAATGAGGGCGAACATGGTCGTTGAACGCGTCCGCCGCATGAGTGTAGAAGATTTCCTGGACTTTGCGGAACAAAGCGAGGAGTGGTATGAGTACATTGATGGCGAGCCGGTTCGCATGGAGTTGGCGACATACTCCCATAATGTGATCATAACAGCTGTTTTAGTGTCGCTAGAGCGCCAAATTTGCGAAATCGACTGTATGCTTCTTGGCCCGGGCATGCTGGTGAAAGCCGGGCCAGCAACCTTGGTAGCGCCAGATGTGAGCGTGGTCTGTGGCGAGCCGGAGACGGAAGCCGATACCCGCATTTTGCTCAATCCGACTGTCGTCGTGGAAGTCATCTCGCCAACATCGGTTAACCATGACCGGGTCGTCAAGCGGGACTTTTACGAGTCGGTGGCTTCGATTCAAGCTTATTTAATCATCGATCAGCATCGGCCGCTGGCCGAGCTGTATACGCGCAGCGCGACGGGCTGGCAGCTTCAAACTTTCACGAGCCTGGATGATGAGGTAGCGCTGGATGCACTGGCCTGTCAATTGCCCCTGCGCGATATCTATCAAAAGATAGACTTTGAAGACGGGACTGGCGCCCCGGCGGGCGCTGAATCATAAAAAAAACGGGCGACCCGCCTGGATCGCCCGAATGCAACAGGATTCAGCTTGAAGGGAGCGACTAGAGCAGTCGCTCCCTTTTGTTTACCGCGCTACTCCGCTTCGAGAAGAGTCACCTCGCCCAGCGTCTCCAGCTGCTCCTGGAGTTCGCCGGCGTCGCCGACCACCACAATGATGAAGTCTTCGGGATGGATGTAGCTGTTGGCGACTTCAAGCACGTCGTCCGTGCTTACGTCTTTGATGTGGCCGAGCCACTTATTCAGGCGGTCGAGTTCGACGCCGCGGATCTTGTAGGAGGCGACGGCTTCGACGAAGTCCTGATAGGTTTCCAGCCCGAAGACCCACTCGCCGACGATGCCATCGCGGGCGTCGTTGATTTCTTCATCGGTGAGCGGCTCGGTCTGAATGCGTTCGATTTCGGCGAAGATTTCCTCCAGCGTCGCTGCGATGACGTCGTTGCGGACGGCTGCGCTGACGACAAAACGGCCGGTATCCGCCGGGTAGCTGAAGCCGGAGCCGATGCTATAGGTATAGCCTTTCTCTTCGCGGATGTTCTGCACCAGTCGCGAGCTAAAGGTACCGCCCAGGACGTGATTCATCACACGCGCCGGGAAGTAGTCCATGCTGGCGCCCTGGATGCCGATATTGCCCAGGATGAAGTTGGCCTGGGTACTGCCGGGGCGGTCTACGAGCAGGATCTGCTGTCCGCTTTGCTCTTGCAGGTCCGGGTACGCAACGGCCTCGGCTGTACCTTGCCAATCGGCGAAATACTGCTCGGCGTAGGCGAGACCTTCTTCGGTCGTGATGGCGCCGGCGATGATAAAAACGGCGTTATCCGGCTGACGACGGGAGTCGTAGAAGGCGACGATGTCATCGCGGGTGATGGCTTCGAGCGATTCGAAAGTATAGGGATTGCCGTAGGGATGGCCCGCATAAAGCGTCCGCCCGAAGGTGCGCCCGGCGACGAAACCCGGTTCGGCCAGGCTGGCTTCCAGCCCGCTGATCCACTCGGCTCGCTCCCGTTCCACTTCGGTTTCGGGGAAGTTGGCATTGAGCGTCATATCGGCCAGCAATTCGAAAGCCAGATCTTTATCTTCAATCAGGGCAAATACGCCGACCTGGAGACTGTCGCTGCCGCCGCCGCTGCCGACGGCGCCGCCGACTTGCTCGATAGCGCCGGCGATATCCTGGGCAGTGCGGGTGTCGGTACCGCGGGAGATCAGTTGGCCAGTGATGCCGGCCACGCCGGGCAGGTCTTGCGGCTGGGCGGTTGAGCCACCGGCGAAGTAGACATCAAGCGAGATGATGGGCATATTGGGCTGTTCGATCACCACCACTTCCAGGCCATTGTCCAGCATATTCTCGGTGATTGTCGGGAAGCTGAATTCGTTGGAGTCAAGTGGCGGCGGTGATTCGCTCTGCTCAATGACGTATCGGTATTCGGGCTCGGTTTCGACTTGCTCTTCCGCGGCATAGGGTTCCACAGGCGGGGGCGCTTCGGCATCGGTCTCCACTACACTGAATACGTGACGGTCACTGTCTTCCAAATACTCAAGCGCCACGCGCTGGATATCCTCGCTGGTGACCGCCTGGTAGCGGCCGATGCCTGTGAACACGGCTTGCGGATCGCCGAAGTAGTAATTGGCGCTATGTACGCTCTCCGCCAGGCCGAGAGCCGTCTCCAAGCCGAGGATGCTGCGGCTGCGTATGCCGGCGATGACTTTGTCGAGCTCTTCTTGCGGCACGCCTTCATCGATGATCGTTTGCAGCTCTTCATAGGACGCGGCCTCGAGCTCGGACAAGTCGACGCCTACATTGGCGATGAGAATGAAGGCGAAGAATCCGGGACCGCGGTTGCCAATGTTCCAGGCGTCGGCTTGCAAGGCTTTACCGGTGTCGACCAGTCGCTTGGCTAGCCGGCTTGAATCACCGACGCTCAGCACACGAGAGAGCACTTCAAGCGCGGGGAAATCTTCATGGACCAGCGGCGGAATCTCGTAAGCCACTAAAAGCGCCGGCAAATTGATGAAGGGATCTTCGACGGTGATGAACTCGGCCTCTTCTTGGTCTACCGGCTCGAACGCGGGTAGTGCGGGCGGGTCGTCGCCGCGCGGGATTTGACCGAATAGTTCTTCAACCAGCGTCCGCGTTCGGTCAAAGTCAATGTCGCCGGCGATGACCAGCGTAGCGTTGTTGGGCACGTAGTAGGTGCGATGGAAGGCGAAAACGTCTTCGATCCGCGCGCTGTTGACGTCATCGATGTTGCCGATGGCGGGACGCTTGTATGGCTCGTAGGAGTAGGGCACGGTGGTGAGCGCTTTCACCGCTGTGCCATAGGGTCGGTTGTCGTAACTGCGCTGCAGCTCTTCAATGACGATGGCGCGTTGGTTGTCGAGGCTCTCTTGGGTGACATTCAGGCCGCCGAGGCGATCGGCTTCAATCCATAGCGCCAGGGGCAGTTGGTGCGAAGGCACCGTCTCATAGTAGGCTGTGTAATCCTTGTCGACATAGGCGTTCGACGATCCGCCAACCGGCTCCAACAGCTGATCCATGCCGTTATTGGGAATATGCGGCGAGCCTTCGAACATCAGGTGTTCAAAGAGATGAGCGAAGCCGCTCTTGCCCTCCGGATCGTTGGCGCTGCCGACGCGGAACCAGATATCCACCGCCACGGTCGGCGCGGAGGTATCGCGTACGAGTATCACTTCCAGCCCGTTGTCCAGCTGATAATGCTCCAGGTCGAGCGACTGCTCGTCGGCGGCAACGATAAATCCGCTGAACAGCAGAACGACCACTGCGAAAAGTATGCGACGTTTCATGTGTTTCTGTCTCCTTTCGATGCACGGTTTCACTGTAGCATGAAAGGCGAGGGTTACAAAGTAGTTACACGGCGGTAAAGCGTGTGTAAATCTCGGATGGGAATGAAGAATGACTCGAGGTGTGGCGTATCGCGGAATCAGGAGAAAAGCGCGGCAAGCTCCAGCTGAAAGCCGGGCAGGACGGATTCGCCGGAGAGGCTGCCGTCAACGTCGACGAATTCGGCGCGAATGTTGCCACTGTCGTCAAGGCGGCAGACATCCACGCCCTTGCGGTCGGGGATGACGATCCAGACCAGCTGCGCGCCGTGCTCCAGATAAATGGCGGCTTTCCGGCGCAAATCGGCTAGTGTGTTGCTCGGTGACTGCACCTCAACAGCGATATCGGGCATTACAGGCACCCAGGTTTTCGGAAATGGTTTCGGCGCTCGCTCGATTCGAGTGAATGCGGCGTCTGGCGCGAGCAGAAGATCGCGCTTCGCGGGCGGGTGGTAGCCGGCATCAACGGTTGGGATTCCCAGTTTGCGTTGCGGGTCGAAGAGTCGGAAGTGATGATAAAACTCACCGGCAATCGTGCTGTGTTCTCCTCCCGGTGGCGGCATCTCAAACAATTCTCCATTGATGAGTTCAAAGTACTTGTCGGCGTTTTCTTCGTGACATACGATTTCCCACAGGTCGTCGATGTCGTAGAGATGTTCTCTGAGTTCCATAGGGCCCCTCTTTGCCTCAGTACTAGGAGAAAAGCCGAGAGAGCGGGAGCTCAAAGCCGGGCAGGACATCTTCGCCGGAGAGGCTGCCGTCAACGCCTATGAATTCGGCGCGAATGTCGCCACTGTCGTCAAGCCGGCAGACTTCCACGCCCTTGCGGTCGGGGATGACGATCCAGACCAGCTGCGTGCCGTGCACCAGATAAATGGCGGCTTTCCGGCGAATCTGCGCCATGCTGTCGTTGGGAGATTTGATTTCTACGGCGATGTCCGGCATCGCCGACGCCCAGCGCTTGTTGAGCGGCGCAGTCGCGCTCTCTCTTAGCCTGAATGCGGCATCGGGCGCAAGCACCGTATAACGGTCGTCCAGCGTGTAGTAGCCAGATTCTACCGTTGGCACGCCCAATTTGCGTTCCGGGTCAAAGAGTAGAAAATGGTGATAGAACAAGCCGGCAAGAAAGCCATGCTCTTCGCCCGGTGCTGGCATCTCGATGATTTCTCCGTCTATCAGTTCAAGGCGTTTATCGGCGTTTTCCGGCCGATGGACAAACTCCCAAAAGCGGTCAACGTCGTAGAGATGTTCTCTGAGTTCCATAGGACTCTCACCTTGCCTCAGTACTAGGAGAAAAGCCGAGTGAGCGGGAGCTCAAAGCCGGGCAGGATATCTTCGCCGGAGAGGCTGCCGTCAACACCGACGAATTCGGCGCGAATGTCGCCATTGTCGTCAAGCCGGCAGACTTCCACGCCCTTTCTTTCGGGGATGACAATCCAGACAAGCTGCGTTTCGCGCTGCAAATAGATGGTTGCCTTTTGCCTCAACTCCGCCAGCGAATTGCTCGGAGATTTGATCTCGACGGCAAGATCGGGCATGGTCGGCGCCCATTTCTTCTGGAGTGGCGGCGCAGAGACATCGGCGCGCCTGAATGCTACATCGGGACCAAGAACGGTGCTTCGGTCTTCTTGCGAGTAGTAGCCAGCGTCCACTGTCAAGATGCCGATCTTGCGATCCGAATCGAAAAGACGAATATGAAAAGCAATCTCGCTGGCAATGAATCCATGCTCTTCGCCTGGTTGAGGCATCTCGACCAATTCTCCATGGATTAGCTCATAACGTTTATTTGCGTTTTCCGGCTGGCAGGCGAAGCGCCAAAACTCGTCAACATCAAAAATACGCTCTTGGACTTCCATAATTGTCTCCAAGACACAGCCTCAATTAACAACATGTTACCACAAGGAAACTTGCGTTCCAACGCGTCAGGATGCTTTAGACGAAAATGGACGAGTCCCAGCCCGTCCCTGCACGTTTGCTGATTGAGCGCAATAGCCTACAGCACCGGCGCGCCGGCCGCCCGCGGGATGAACCGGCCTGAGCCATTGCTGCCCAGCCACTGATCGCCATCGACCAGTTTGCGGCCGCGCTGGTAGACCTGCACCGGCACGCCCTTGACCGTCATGCCCTCGTAGCAGTTATAGTCGACGCGCATGTGATGGGTCGCGGCGCTGATGGTGTGTTCTTTCTGCGGGTCCCAAACGAGAATATCGGCGTCGGCGCCGACGGCGATGGCGCCCTTGCGCGGATACATGCCGAAGATCTTGGCCGGGTTGGTGCAGCAGAGTTCGACGAAGCGCGTCGGCTGGAGCTTTCCGCTGTTCACGCCGGCGTCCCACATGACCATCATGCGGTCTTCCAGGCCGGGCATGCCGTTGGGGATCTTGGAGAAATCGCCCATGCCCAGTTCTTTGCCTGGACGGCGATAGGAGGGGTCTTGCTTTTCGTAGCCGACCCAGTCTGTGCCGCCTGTGCGCTCGTTCCATTCCTGCCAGGGGCCGTGACCGCCGTCATACCAGAAGTCGCAGTGGTCGGTGCTGACGATTTGCAGCGTGCCGTCGCGCACCGCCTGCCACAGAATGCCATGGTCGTGCCGGCTGCGGATTGGCGGCGAGCAGACATATTTGGCGCCTTCAAAGCCGGGCGCCGCCATGTGGTCGTCGACGGTGAGGAAGAAGTATTGCACGCAGGTCTCGCCCATGACCGGGTAACCGAGCGCGCGTCCGCGCCGCAGCGCGCCGATGGCGCTCTCGCAGGTCATGTGCACGACGTAGAGCGGGCAGCCAGTCAACCCGGACATGACGACGGCGCGATTGGTGGCTTCGCCTTCGATTTCCGGCGGGCGCGAAGAGGCGTGGTAAACGGGGTCAGTCTTGCCGGCTGCCAGCAGGGCTGGTGTCAGCTCGGCCTCAACATCGCCGTTTTCGGCGTGCACCATGACGATCATGCCGTTGTCCGCCGCCACGCGCATGGTATTGAAGAGCGTAGCGTCATCGATCATGAAGACATTCTTGTAAGCCATGAAGAGCTTGAGGCTGGTGATGCCCTCGTCGAGCATGGTCGGGATTTCTTTCATGACGGCGTCGTTGAGGTCGGTGACGGCCATGTGGAAGGCATAGTCGATCTGGGCGATATCGCGCGACTTGGCCCACCAGGTTTCCAGCCCGTCATGCAGGCTGCCGCCGATGGGCTGGACGACGAAGTCGATGTGCGTGGTGGTGCCGCCAAAAGCCGCCGCCTTGTGTCCCACGTCGAAATCGTCGTTGCTGATGGTGCCGCCGAAGGGCAAGTCCAGGTGGGTGTGGACGTCGATGCCGCCGGGCAGCAGGTACTTGCCGGCGCAGTCGACTACCTTGTGGTTGTCGCCGTTGAGGTTAGCGCCGATCAGCGTGACGACCTCGCCCTCGACCAGCACATCGGCCTGTACCATGTCGCTGGCGGTGATGATGGTTCCGCTTTTGAATAGGGTTCCCATTTTCTGCTCCTGTCGAAAGACCTGTTCGGTGTGTTCCTACAGCTGCGGGCGACCTGATAGCTAGCCCCTACAGTTTTTCATTGATTGCGTCAAAACGAAATGCCCGCATATATCTCCGCAAGCGGCAAGTCACAGCCCAAAGACGGCAAGGGGATGACGGCGTCCATACCGGCGTATTCTTGGGTCTGCCAAACTTTGTCCAGGCGCGAGTCCACTTCGACTTGCGCTTTGCTTTGGTCGACGATGAGGTAGATTTGAAGCGAGGCGATGCCTTGGTACATTTCGCGTTTGAAGCCGCGGTCATTATTGGCTGTTGCGGGCGAGACCACCTCTGCAACCAGCGTGGGATTGAAGAGGTTGATGGCCCGCTCGTCAAGCTCCGGTTTGCCCCTGACGACGCTCAGGTCTGGATAAAGATAGCGCACCGGGCTGACGCCAATACGCATGGCGCTACTGTAGAAGTGATAGTCGCCTCCCCTCAGCCGCAGTCCCAGCGCGAAACCAATGTTCCACATTATTTCCGCGTGATTGGCTGTGCCTCCCGTCATCGGATATACCTCGCCGTCAATGAATTCGCTCTTGTATGCGATCGCCTCATCGTAGGCGAAGTATTCTTCGACCGTCATTTGACGGATGCTGTCGATTGCCATAGTACGCTCCTTGAGTCCGATGGCGCTGAACGACTCTTGCGAATTTAGTATAACGAAAAATCTGACGAATGACTGGCAGGTATTGACGGCGGGCCACACAACGTCGCCCCTGCAAGTCGCGAGCTTAGGTGAAAGCCGGGCTGATCTTCTCGCGGTATTCCGCCACGATGCGCTCCTCTCGTTGGGCTAGAAGGAAATGCCCGCATAAATCTCCGCCAGCGGCAAGCGGCAATTGAGCGCTGTTAGCGGCACGATGGCGTCCAAACCCGTGAATTCCTGGAATCGCCAGCCGTCATCCTGGCGCTCATACAGTTCAACCAGCGGCTGCTGCTGATCGATCACCAGATAGATCCGTAGAGAGGGGATGCTTTGATAGAAGCGTCGCTTTTCTCCGCGATCACGATTGATAGATGACGGCGAGGTGACTTCTCCTACCAATGCGGGATTCCATAACGTTACCGCTCGTTCATCTGTCGCAGCCCTGCCACAAACGACGCAAAAGTCGGGGTAAACATATCGCGTCGGGTTGACGCGGTTGCGCATATCGCTGCTGATGACACGGCAATCGCTCCCTTTAAGGAGTTGTCGGAGCTCTCCGCTGGCGTTCGCCATAATTATGCCGTGGTAAATTGTTCCACCAGTCATAGGGATTATCTCGCCGTCAATGTATTCATATCTAATCTCGCTCGCTTCATCAAAAGCGAAGTATTCCTCGACTGTCATTTGGCGGATGCTGTCGATTGCCATAGTAGGCTCCTTGAGTCCGATGGCGCTGAACGAGTCGTGCGATTTCAGTATAACGAATAACTGACAGGTTTTGACGGCGGACGACACACAGGGTCGCGCAGACACTGACCCCTACAAGTCACGAGCTTAGCTGAAAGCCGGGATGATCTTCTCGCCGTATTCGGCCACGATGCGCTCTTCCTCGCCGCACATCAGATAGATGTTGAACTGGGTCACGCCGGCCGCTTCCAGCGCCTTTAGCTTGGCGATGTGGTCATCGACGCCGCCCAGGATTCCGAAGGCGTCGACAATGTCCTCGCTGATGAAGTCGAGGTGGTCGGCGTCTTTATCGGCGTGCTCCTTGTAATCGTAGCCGCGGCGCCCTTTGATGTAAGCTGTCAAGCTGTCGGGGATATCGGGGCTGTCCATGCCGTAGCGCTCGACGATATCGGCCACGTGATTGCCCACCATGGCCGGGAACCAGCGCGTTTGTTCGCGCGCCCTGGTCATATCGCCGACCCAGACCGGCGCGGCCGACATGATTTGGTAATTCGACATGTCTTTTCCGGCAGCCTCGCCACCTGCTATCGATTGCTCGCTGAACCACTTGACCAAACCCGGATCCGCCAACTGAATAACCAGGCCCTCGCCGCTGCGTCCGGCGCCGGCCAGCGCCTTCGGTCCGTAAGCCGCGATCCAGATGGGCAATTCGTAGCCGTTGGTCCAGGTCAGTTGGGCCGAAGTCTCGTCGTAGGCGACTTCATCGCCGCGCACTAGGCCGCGCAGGGCATCGGCGAAGCGCTCCATGTTTGCGACCGTCATGGGCTTGCGGCCGAGCATGCGCCGCGAACTGTCGCCGCGACCGATGCCGACTTCGATGCGGTTGCCGCTTTGCAGCGCCAGCGTGGCGTACATGCTGCCGGCCACTGACCATTCGCGCACGCCCGGGTTGGTCACCAGCGGGCCGAAGATCAGGTCATCGGTATGCGCCATGCACAGCGCCATCGTTAGATAGCAGTCGCGCCAGAGCACGTGAGAATCAAAGAACCAGCCATATTTGAAGCCGGCGACTTCCGCCTGTTTGCAGAGCGCCACGGTGCGCTGGGGCGAGATATCGCCTTTGAAAGTAATGCCGAAATCCATATTTTCACTCCTGAAGAACCTGTCGTTCTATTTGGCGGGCGACTCACAGAGTAGCCCCTACAGCTTGCCGCGTGCGCGGGCGACTCACAGAGTAGCCCCTACAAGGCTCGTATAATTATGGCGTCAGTTTTGTATCCCTAGCTGGCGCTGACGGTATCCTGTACTAGCTCGCCATACTGGTCCGGACGGCGGTTGAAATAGAAATGCCAGGTATCGCGGACTTCTTGAATCACATTCAGATCCAGGTCGCGCACGATCAATTCTTCGTCGTAGGCGCTGCCCAGCTCGCCGATGAATTGGCCTTTGGGATCGCAGAAATAGCTCTCGCCGTAGAAATCGTCATCGCCGTGTTCTTCGATGCCGACGCGGTTGCTGGTGCCGACGTAGTAAGTATTGAAGATAGCGTGCGAGGTCTGCTCGATGCGCCAAAGATGCTGGCTCAAGCCGCGCGAGGTGGCCGAGGGGATGAAGACCATTTCGGCGCCGTGTAAGCCCAGGGCGCGGGCGCCTTCGGGGAAGTGCCGGTCGTGGCAGATGTAGACGCCTACCTTGCCCACGGCCGTATCAAAGACGGGGTAACCCAGGTTGCCGGGGCGGAAATAGAACTTCTCCCAGAAGCCGGGCAGGTGCGGAATATGCGTCTTGCGGTATTTGCCCAGATAGCTGCCATCGGCGTCGATGACGGCGGCGGTGTTGTAATAGACGCCCACGCCGTCCTTTTCGTAGACCGGGACGACCAAGACCATGTTCAGTTCCGCGGCCAGTTGGCGGAAGCGCTGCGTGGTGGGTCCGGCGGGGACTTCCTCGGTGAAGGCGAAGAATTGCGGATCCTGCACCTGGCAGAAATAAGGTCCATAGAATAGCTCTTGATAGCACATAATCTGCGCGCCTTGATCGGCCGCTTTATGCGTGTATTCGATATGCTTGTCGATCATGGAGTCTTTGTCGCCGGTCCAGCTGGCTTGGAGGAGGGCGGCGCGTACGATGCGTTTGTCGGTCATTGGGGATGTCCTTTCGCTGGCAGGTTACAAGTATCTTAGGCTGTTCTTCATGCTCGCAGGGGATTCGTTGCGGTGGAGTTCCTGCAAGGCTTTGACCATATATCCAATTGATGCGCGGTCGTCCGGGAAGAAGACGATGCCGTCGTGCTCAACTTTCCAATTGGCTGGATTGGCAAAGTCCGAGTCTTTGGTACAGAGCACGCGACCGTTAGTCGCGGCATAGCGCAGCTGCACATCATCAGAAACCTTGAGCAGGGTGACGTCCCGCGCCGAAAAGGTGTCTATTCCGTACCGCCGCAATTGTTCCGCGATTTCCGGGTCCATATTCTCGTCCAGGTAGAGGCGGAGCTTAGACTGGGACAAGCCCCGCCTCCTGCCTTTCTTTTAGATAGCGCTCATATTCGATTTCGGCGTCAATCTCAGTTGGACGTTCATGATAGTAAGCCAATGCGCCGAAGACCTGGCCAAGCGACAGGTCATATTTTTCAGCGATGCGTTCCGGATCAATTTCTCTGTAGCGCCGCGCCACGATCACATCGGCGACACGAGTTGATGTGCCGTCGATGCAGGGGCTGCCATTGTGTCGGTCGGTGTCGCGGCTGATTAGATGCAGGCTTTCAATGACCGGCTTGTCCAACTCGACTGGCGGCGGCAATGACGCCCAGGCCGCATCCGGTCCTTGCCTGTCCAATAGATCGCTGAAACGACGATCGGCGGCGAATTCTTCGTCGATTTCGGACTTGTTCTCGTAATAGTAGGCGAGCGCCGCGTAGACCTGAGGCAGCGTGGCGGCATAACGCTGGGCGATTGTTTCGGGACTTGGGCAATGCTCTTCATCGAGATAGTCCGCCACGATGAATTTGACTTTGAGTCCTCTGCCAATCAATGTGGCTCGGCCGCCGCGGCAGCCGGGCCTGCGCCAGATTAAGTTGATGCTTTCTATTGTCTTCATGATCGCCTCCGTGAGCGGGCGACCTGATGAGCCGCCCCTACATCAGTTATTTCATGTGCTCCTTGCCGCAGCGCTCCAGCGCCCGCTGTGCCGCGCGCACATTGATCTTGGGCGCGACATCGGCGTAGAAGGCTGCCGCGATTTGGGCCGCCGTCGCTTGCGCGGCATCTGAGCCGCCGCTGAGGTCGAGCGCGTAGTCGTCGGCGCTCAAGCCTTCAATCGGCTCCAGTGTGATCTCGACCACGTTCTCGCGCCGCACCCGCTCCAGCTTCTTTCGCCGTTTGTCAGCCGCTTCTGCCTTGTCGGCTTCGCCCAGACGCGTGTACCAGGCGCTTAGCTGCGACTCCAGTTCGACTGCGTGGCTCAGGATAGCGCCAAATGTATTCAGTGTATTAGACGAAGCCATTCCCACTCCTCAACGCTTCATTCTCGAAAGGCAATCCAAATGCTATGAGCTGCGGCCCGCGCTCCGTTAGTCTTCCCCCTGATGCTTCGGGTCGCGTAGACACTGACCGGCGGGGGACCGTGGGGGGTAGACCTACACCCACCGTTCGATGACGATTTTGCGCTCGGTGTAGAATTCAATGGAATCCATCCCCTGCCCGTGCAGGTCGCCGAAGAAGGAATCCTTCTGACCGCCGAAGGGGAAGGAAGCCGATGGCGCGGCCACACCGATATTGACGCCGATATTGCCGGCGTTCACGCTGTATTTGAACTCGCGCGCGTACTTGCCGTTGTTGGTGAAGATGCTGGCGGCATTGCCGTAGCGGCTTTGATTGACGATATCAACCGCTTCATCAAAGCTATCGGCTTTCATCAGCGCGAGAACCGGGCCAAAGACTTCTTCGTCGGCCATGGTGGTATTGGGCTGCACATCGGCGATCAGCGTGGGGCCGACCCAGGAGCCATTTTCGTAGCCGTCAACGCTGAAGTCGCGGCCATCGACCACCACCTGGGCGCCTTCGCCTTCGCTCTGCCCGATCATCGATTCGATGCGCTCTACCGCCGCGTCGCTGATGACGGTGCCCATCTGCGTGGTCTCGTCCAGGCCGTAGCCGACTTTCAGCGCGGCGACGCGTTTCGCCAGTTCGTCCTTGAGTTGGTCATAGGCATCGCCTACGCCCACCGCCACGGCCGCCGCCAGGCAACGCTGCCCGGCGCAGCCATAAGCCGCGCCCAGGATATTGCTGACGCTGGCTTCGATATTGGCATCGGGCATGACGGCGATGTAGTTTTTGGCGCCGCCCTGCGCCTGGACGCGTTTGCCGTTGCGCGTGCAGGTCTCGTAGATGATCTTGGCCACGGCGCTGGAGCCGACGAAGGACACGCCGGTCACATCAGGATGCTCCATCAGCGCGGTGGCGGAAGGCACGCCGCCGTTGACCAGGTTGACGACGCCTTCGGGCAAGTCCAGCTCATCCAGCATCTGGAAGAGGAACTCGGTGCTTAGCGGTGTCTGCGGCGATGGTTTCAAGATAAAGGTATTGCCGCAGGTGATGGCCGTGGGCAAGAACCAAAGCGGCACCATTAAGGGGAAATTGAAAGGCGTGATAGCGGCGAAGACGCCGGCCGGCTGTCGCACGGTGGTTTCGTCTATGCCGGAGCTGATGTCTTCGAGGCCGTCGCTGCGCATCAGCACCGGGACGCTCATGGCGAAGTCGATGCTTTCGATGCCGCGCCGCACTTCGCCGCGCGCTTCATCCATCGTCTTGCCGTGCTCGCGCACGACGATCCGCGAGACCTCTTCAAAATTGTCTTCGACCATGACTTTGAAATGGTGCATATATTGGGCGCGCACCAAAACCGGCGTGCTGCGCCACTCGTCAAAGGCGGCTTTGGCGGCGCTTACGGCCGCGTCGACATCCGCCCGCGTCGAATCGGGACAATTCGCCAGCAACTCGCAGGTCGCCGGGTCATGCACCGGCATGAGCTCCGAGGCGCCCGACGCGCCCCATTCGCCATCTACGTAATTTGATATCGTCCTGCTCATTTCATGCTCCTTCGGGCGACTCACCGACTCGCCCCTACATTATGATGCGCTTGCGCTCTTGACCGGTATCATACTCGATTGGTCACAGATTCTTGGATACCCTCTGCCGCTAATGTACAATCGTGGCAGCAAACCTATTGTACAACATCAAAGCGTCATTTCGGGACGCAGGAGTTTGTCGGTATTCCGGTGTTGGACTAATTCCATAAGGCTTAGACCCGATGAAATCTCGCTGGAGAATCCGCGTCTGATGAGCCTCGATTATGTACAGTATGTAGCAAATTTGCCACTGTGTATGGTCATAGTGTTCAAAGGTGTTACACTATAGTTTATTCCATCGCCGCTGCGCAAGCGTCGATGCAAGCGTTGAAACGTATTACGGATTAGGACAATGCAAAGAACGGAGCAAGCCACTATGTCGAAGACTGCGGAAATCCTGGAACGCTACAGCAAGGTCATGTTCCCGGCGGCGACGCCATATCACGGCGATAATCCGCTGGTGGCTGACCACGCCAAGGATCAATACATCTGGGATATCGATGGCAGGCGTTACCTCGATTTCTTCGGCGGCATCTTGACCGTCTCGGTCGGGCACTGCAACGACGAGATCACCGAGCGCACCCTGGCCCAATTGCAGAAGCTGCAGCACACCTCGACAATATATGTCAACGAGATCATGGTGCGGCTGGCGGAGAAGGTGGCGGAGTTGACGCCGGGGCGGCTGCAGAAATGTTTCTTCACCAACAGCGGCACGGAAGCCAATGAGACGGCTGTGCTGGCCGCCCGCATGTACACCGGCAATCCGGTGGTCATTACATTGCGCCATGCTTACTCCGGGCGCTCCATGCTGGCGATGAGCCTGTCGGCGCAGCGTCCCTGGCGTTTGGGCGGGGTGAACGATCCCTACGTCCGGCACGTGCGCAACCCCTATACTTTCCGCGCGCCCAAGGGCATGACGCCGGAGCAGGTGGTAGACCTCTGTGTGCAAGACCTGGAAGAGACGATCGCCACCGGCACCGAAGGGCGCATCGCCGCGTTTATGGCCGAGCCGATACAGGGCGCGGGCGGGTTCATCGTGCCGCCGGAAGATTATTTCCGCCGCATCATGCCTATCGTGAAGGAAGCGGGCGGCATCTTTATCTCGGATGAAGTGCAAACTGGTTGGGGGCGCACAGGCGGAAGGTGGTGCGGCATCGAGCACTGGGGAGTCGAGCCGGACATCATGACTTTCGCCAAAGGCATGGGCAACGGCAGCCCCATCGGCTGCACCATCGCCACGCCGGAGGTCGCTGATGCGGTGGCCGGCTTGACCTTCTCGACTTTCGGCGGCAATCCGGTGACGATGGCGACGACCCTGGCGACTATCGAATACATGGAAGCGCATGACACGCCCAGCAACTGCGCCGTGCAGGGCGCGCGGCTGGCCGAGCGATTGGCGGAGTTTGAAGCTGAGTTCCCCATAGTCGGCGAGACGCGGGGCATGGGGCTGATGCAGGCGATAGAAATTGTGCAGCCCGGCAGCAGCGAACCGGACGCCCCCCGCACTGCCGCCTTCGTCGATACCTGCAAGGAGATGGGGCTGCTGCTGGGCAAGGGCGGGCTTTACGGCAACGTGGTGCGCATTGCGCCGCATCTCAATGTCTCGGCGGAAGATGTCGGCGTGGCCATGGACATCATCGGCCGCTCTCTGGCGCAGGTGTCATGAGCCACGTCTATAAGTAGGGGCAACGCGCTTTTACGGATTCACCACGCCAACGCCAAAAGCCGGCGGCCGACACAGCAGCGGACAAGCTTAGTAGGGGCAAGGCCCGATTTGGAAAAGATTCATCCTGGTAACGCGATCTGATTCCCGATGACCGAAATCACGGCAGAACCAGCAAGCGCTGACGAAAGCCAATCACTTTGGCGGAAGCCGACGCAACTTGGCTTGACGCTGCTGGCGCTGGCCTTGGTGCTCAGCTTGTGGAGCAGCTTCGGCGGCTTGGCGCTGGACGATGAGGCCATGCTCGAGTCGACCCTGGGCCGGCTGGCGACCTGGATGGCGGACCAGACCGAGAACGACCCCGAAGAGATCCTGTCGCCGCTGGCGCAATATGCCGATAACTGGGCCGACGAACTGGGCCTGGAAGCATTGGACGCGGAAATCTTGTACACCAGCATGCGCAACATGCGCAGCGCTTATTATGGGCTGATCGTCGTTTTACTGGTCTATACCTTGATGGCGATTGTGCTGCGGCCGCGGCGCGTGCCGGCGCTCACCTTCGCTGCGATTCTGCTGCTGGATGGGCTGCTTTTCCTGATTCCTTCGCTGGACGGGCATAACGCGCTATCGCTGCTGGTTTACGCCATTCTGACCCTGCTGGCTGCGCTGATCATTTCACCGGGAAAGATTGGCCGCGTAGTTGGCTTCTTTCTGGCGCTCTCGTTTTTGCTGGTGGGCTGGGAGGCTAGCAAAGCCGTCGCCGACTCGGTGAATTACAAGATTCTGCTGCCGCAGGAGAGCTGGCAATACGAGACGCTGCCCACAATGGAGGAGGCGCTGGCGGCACTGGAAAGCGGCGCGGTTGACTATGTCATCGCCGACCGCAAAGATCTCGACGATCTGATGCCGCCGCATCCGCCCGATGACGATGACACAGCGGAGCTGCCTTATCAGGAGTTGCGTTATCTGGCGCGGCTGGACCGGAGCGAAGGCGTCGCTTTCTTGCCGATTGCGCCCGCTTTCCCCGGGCGTTTGAGCATCGCGGTTCGCGCGGAAGACGCTGGCCAAGCGGTTGCGGTACGTGATGTTATGGGTGGCGCGATCGCGACGATAGCAGGCGAATTCGCTGATGAGCGATATCTCAGTTCGCCGCGCAATCTGGTGCTGCTGGATTTGAAGATTCTTAATGATTTGAATCTGCCGCACTTGCAGATGATCGCGGAAGCGTTTTTGCAGCCGGCGCGGCGCAATGGCGAATTGCTGCTGCTGCGCATCTTGACGGACGCCGGAATTTACACTTTCAGCGAGGCGATATTCGGCTTCGCGTTTGGCGCGGCGCTGGGCTTGGTGTTAGGCGCGGTATTCGCCCACTCGCGGCTGATGGAGCGCGGCCTGCTGCCTTATGTGGTGGCATCGCAGACGGTGCCGATCCTGGCCATCGCGCCGATGGTGGTGATCTGGCTGGGCGCCGGCCAACTCTCGGTGGCGGTCATCGCGGCCTATCTGACGTTCTTTCCGGTGACGATCAATACGCTGCGCGGTTTACAGTCGCCCGCGGCGGAGCAGGTTGAACTGATGCGCTCCTACGCGGCGGGCCGCTGGACGATCATGTGGAAGCTGCGCTTGCCGGCGGCGCTGCCTTATATCTTCACCGCGCTGAAGGTCTCGGCGACGGCTAGCGTGGTGGGCGCCATCATCGGCGAATTGCCCTCGGGCATCGGCGACGGGCTGGGGCGGGCCATCCTGGATTTCAGCTCGGACTACAGCCTGGTGTCGACGCCGAAGCTGTGGGCGTCAATCGTCATGGCGGCGACTGTCGGCATTCTGTTTTTTGTCACGGTGACGCTGGCGGAGCGTTTCGCCCTGCGCGGTTACATTCGAACCCTTGATTAGGGAGCATTATGGCAGCGGATAGCATAGACATCGCCATCGCGGCGCGGGAGCTGAACAAAGTTTTTAATCCGGGCACGGATGAGGAAGTTGTCGCCCTGCAGGATATCAACCTGGAGATTGAAGCCGGCGAATTCATCTCGTTGATCGGTCCCTCGGGCTGCGGCAAGTCGACGCTGATGCGACTGGTGGGCGACCTGCTGCAGCCGAGTTCGGGCGAGTTGCTGGTCAATGGCAAGTCACCGCAGCAATCGCGGCTGGATCGCGAGTATGGCATGGTTTTTCAGGCGGCGACGCTTTACGAATGGCGCAGCGTGACCAAGAATGTGCAGCTGCCGCTGGAAGTGATGGGCTATTCCAGCGACGAGCGGCAGCAGCGCGCGCAAGCAATGCTGGACATGGTTGAGCTGGGCGCCTTCGCCAATCACTTTCCCTGGCAGCTTTCCGGCGGCATGCAGCAGCGCGTTTCGATTGCGCGGGCGCTGGCCTTTGACCCCTCCGTGCTGCTGATGGACGAGCCCTTTGGCGCTCTGGACGAATTCACGCGCGAGCGCATGAATCTGGAGCTGCTCAAAATCTGGGACCGGACGGGCAAGACCATTATCTTTGTGACGCACAGCATTTCCGAGGCGGTCTTTTTGTCGAACCGCATCGTGGTGATGTCGCCGCGGCCGGGCCGCATCACCGAAGTCGTCGACAATACGCTGCCTTATCCGCGCGACTTTAATACCCGCAGCGATCCCGCCTACATACAGCTGGTGGCGCGCGTGCGCGATCTGCTGCGCGACGCGATCGGGTCGGATGCGGCGCAAGACGAGGGGGAGGCCTGATGGCGCTGGCTGGGGCGAGCAAGGCGGCAACCCTGCGCGATCGGCTGGGCTATTACTTCCCGACCATCGCCATCGCCGTGGGCGTAATTTTGGCCTGGGAAATCCTGGTCCTGGCGTTTGATATACAGCAGTTCCTGCTGCCCAAGCCATCATCGATTTTCGGCGAATTCATGCATCAAGTGAATCTGTGGCTGGCGCCGGGCGAGCGCTCCATCCTCTTCGAATCGAGCGGAGCGACCTTCTGGGAGGCATTCGGCGGCTTCGTCATCGGCTGCGGCGGCGGCGTATTGGTGGCGCTGATCACTTCGCGCTGGACCATCGTCAGCGAGGCGACCATGCCCTTCGCCATCGCGGCCAATTCGGTGCCGATCATCGCCTTCGCGCCCATCATGAACAATTGGTTCGGCATCACCAACCCGGCTTCCAAAATGGCGATTGTGGCCATCATCGTCTTCTTCCCGACTATGATCAACACCGTGCGCGGCTTGACGCTGGTGGACGTCAGCCAATTGGAGTTGATGCGCTCATACGCGGCGGCGCCCAGGGATATCTTGCTCAAGCTGCGCATACCCAACGCCCTGCCCTATATGTTCAGCGCCTTTCGCGTGGCCAGCGCCTTGAGCCTGATCGGCGCGGTGGTGGCCGAGTTCTTCGGCGGGCCGCGCGCCACGCTGGGCGTTTACATTACGCAAGAGGCTTCCGCCTTTGATTTCGCCAAAGCCTGGACGGCGATCATGATGGCGTCGATCATCGGCATTACATTTTATCTGGTGGTGCTGTACACAGAGCGGCGGCTGATGCCTTGGCATGTTTCGTTCAGGGAGGCGGGTTAGTGGAGGCGTTCGTTTGGAATTCTTTGCCACAAAGACACAAAGACACAAAGGGCACAAAGTTCTATAGTGAAGCGCCTGCCTGAGAGAGAGGGCAGAAAGTTTTGGTCAGTCCGCGCATGGGCTATAATCCAGCCCAGCGCGATTGAAGCATTGTCAAAGTTGATGGAGGAAAACATCATGCGTAAGGTACTTGCTTTAATGATCGTTCTGGTATTGATATTGGGCGTTTCCGTCGCCACGGCGGATGGGCATCTCACGCCGATAAAGCTGCAATTGCAGTGGGTGGCGCAATCGCAGTTCGCCGGTTATTTCGCCGCTGTCGACCTCGGCTTCTATGAGGACGCCGGACTGGATGTGACTATTTTGGAAGGCGCGGTAGAGATTGTGCCGCAGCAAGTGGTGGCTTCGGGCGGCGCGGAATTCGGCCTGGCTTGGGTGCCGAAGGTGCTGGAATCCAACGAGCAAGGCGTCAACCTGGTCAATATCGCGCAGGTCTTCCAACGCAGCGGGACGCTGGAGGTCTCCTTCGTTGATACCGGCATCGAATCGGTCGATGACTTCGCCGGCATGCGCATCGGCACTTGGGGCTTCGGCAACGAGCACGAGCTTTTCGCCGCCATGCGCGCTGTCGATATCGACCCCGAAAACGCCGATGACGTCACCGTCATTCAACAGCCTTTTGATATGTCGCTGCTGCTGAACGGCGAGCTGGACGCGGCGCAAGCCATGACCTACAACGAATACGCGCAGGTGCTGGAGGCGGTCAATCCCGATACCGGCGAGCTGTATCAGCCCGAGGACCTAAACGTCATCAATTTCAACGACGTGGGCACCGCAATGCTGCAGGATCATGTCTTCGTTAACGCCGATTGGCTGGCCGAAGAAGGCAATGAAGATATCGCTGTGGCCTTCCTCAAGGCGAGCTTCCAGGGCTGGATCCACTGCCGCGACAATCCCGATGAGTGCGTCGAGATCGTGCTGGACAATGGCTCGACCCTGGGCGAAAGTCACCAGACCTGGCAGCTGAACGAAATCAGCAAGCTGATCTGGCCCTCGCCCGCCGGCATCGGCATCATGGACGAGGACCTGTGGGCGCAGACGGTGGCCGTTTCGATTGAAGGTCTGGTCATCAGCGAAGAGCCGGGCATGGATGCCTACCGTACTGACCTGGCGCAAGCGGCGCTGGACTCGCTGGCGATGGATGACGTCGATGTGACCGGTGATATGTGGGAACCGGTTGAGGTTGAGCTGCGGCCCGGCGGCGAGTAGTTGACGATTCCGATTCCTGCAGAAAATGTCGGGGCGACACATATGTCGTCCGAAGACAGTCAACATTCAGGTAAGTTTTGTAGGGGCGACTTAGTGAGTCGCCCGTTTTCTTGTCCCATTGCCTTCACAAGGCGTAGTAGAGAGCTACCGTGCTTTAGCGCCGCACTATGATCTCCGCCGGCATGGAGTTCTGCCCCTCCCCGCCGGGACCCAGGGCTTGCACGCGGTAGATATGCTTTTGCCTATCCTCTGCGCTGCTGTCCGTGTAGCTGGTGGAAGCGTTGCCGGTGTTTTCGACCAGCGCAATCAGTGCTTTCTCGCCTTTTTTTGGCAGCCTCCGCCAGATGCGATAGCCGCTGACTTGGCCGCCGTCGTCCGGCGCGGACCAGCTCAAGTTGACCGCGTCGCCGGTTTGCTGCGCGCTTAAGCTGTGGGCGCGCCCCGGCTGCTGCGGGATGGGCGTGTTGGTTGGGACTGGCGTGTTCGTTGGCGGGACAGCTGTATTCGTCGGAACCGGCGTGTTTGTCGGCGGAACCGGCGTGTCCGTCGGTACAGGCGTGTCGGTCGGCGGGATCGCTGTGGCGGTCGGTACGGGCGTGTCGGTCGGCGGGATCGCTGTGGCGGTCGGTACGGGCGTGTCGGTCGGCGGGATCGCTGTGGCTGTCGGCACAGGCGTGTCGGTCGGCGGGATAGGCGTGTTCGTTGGCGGCGCAGTCTTAACGACAATCTGGGCCGGCAGCGAATTCTGTCCCTCACCGCCGCTGTTCAGCGCCTGCACGCGGTAGATGTGCTTTTGCCCGGCCACAGCGCTGCCGTCGACATAGCTGGTCGCCGCGCTGCCCGTGTTGTCCACCAGGACGGCTAGTTTCTGCTCGCCCATATCGGGCAGCCGGCGCCAGATGCGATAAGCGCTGACAGCGCCACCGTCAGCGGGCGCATTCCAAGCCAAGGACACTGAGCTGCCTGAGAGCATCGTTGATAAACCGTGGGCTCGCCCGGGCGCCGACAAGGACGTTTGCGCCCTCGCAACTGCTGTGTCCGTCGGGACTGGCGTGTTCGTCGGGATAGAGGTATTGGTCGGCGGAATCGGCGTATTTGTTGGCTGAACCGGTGTGTTAGTCGGAACCGGCGTGTCAGTCGGCGGCAGGAATTGGCAGGCATAGAGATCGGTGTTAAATGCCTGTTGCTGCGCCAGGTAGGCGCCGCCGCCCTGGCCGGCGACGCAGAAGGCCTCAGCCGCCCTTCCACCGGCGGTCGTATAGACGTATCCGTCCGCGCCGATTTGTTGCGTCGTTCCCGTCGAATCGCATTGATCGGAGTCGTGCATGGCGATCGTTCCGCTCAAGAAATTGTTGGCGGGGAAGAGCCAATAGGTCGTCGGCCCGACCTGGACGCAGCCGGGCTTGGGGGCGGACGTCGGCGTGTCTGTTGCGGTTGCGGTTGCAGTTGGCGTGTTCGTCGAAGTAGCCGTTGGCGTGTCAGTCGCGGTCGCAGTTGGCGTTAAGGTCGGGCATAGCATCGCGTGAGAAAAATCGACTTCCGCCAGATAGTTGCTCTGGAAATCAAGCGCTATTGCCCGGCCCAGCAAGGTCCGGCCGCATTCTTCGGGCAAAATGCTCTGGGACAAGGTCGTGTCCGCTGATTCTACGTAGCCGATTATCGGCTCGCTCACCGAATACTGGTCGTGCCAGCCTACAACCCGGATCGCCGCATCGCTATTTGTCAGCTTAAAGGCGCAGGTGAATCTATGCGCGCCGTTGCGCACCTGATTCTCGCAATTAACCGAGCCGATCGCGGATGCTGTTGGCGTGTTCGTTGCGGTAGCCGTCGGCGTTGCGGTTGCTGTCGCTGTGTCAGTAGCGGTTGCTGTCGCTGTGTCAGTAGCGGTTGCCGTTGCCGTGTCAGTAGCGGTTGCTGTCGGCGTGTCGGTTGGAGTCGCCGTTGCCGTTGGCGTATCGGTCGGCATGAGGACTCGGGCCGGCTGTGACTGTAATCCCTCCCCGCTGCTGCCCAGAGCCTGCACGCGATAGATGTATGTCTGCCCGGCCACAGCGCTGTCATCCATGTAGCTGGTGGTCGCGCTGCCGGTATCGTCCACGATCACCTGTTCCTCGTCTTCATCCATATCCGGCATACGGCGCCAGATGCGATAACCGCTGATGGGGCCGCCAGCCGTGGGCGCGTTCCAAGTCAAGGACACCGAGCCGTCCGAGAGCGCCGCTGTTAAGCCGGAAACTTGCCCGGGCGCCTGGAGCGGCGTATTGGTGGCTGTCGCCGTCGGCGTTTCGGTCGGCGCGACGGTCCAGGATTGCAGGCAGTGCCAGTGCTGCCTTAGGTTCCATGGTTGGTTTGAGTACGAGTTCTTCAAGACGGTGTCGACATTGGGACTGGATTTCTGGCAATCGGCCAAAGCCTCGTCGGCGGTTGAGGCCGTACTTTCCTCTACGTATTCGTAGCGTTCAGTTGACCCGCCTGGCGCCGCCGGTTCATCCGTGACGCCACACTACCATTCCTGAAGTACGATGTTTCGCGGGCCAATTTCTACGAGCTTGTTTGTAGTATTCGCTTCGCATATCTCCCAGGCGGCGTCGCGATCGCTCGCGTGTACAAAGCCGCCCGCCCAGATTCCTTTGTAATAATAGGCATCAAACCCGGTAATTTCAAGCAGGTGGACCGGGTTTTCGCAACTGGAGTCGGAATAATACAGGGCACGCCCTGGGGGCAAGTATTTGGTCGCAGGGTACTTGAGATATAGAAGACTTGTTGGCGAATAGTGTACAATATCAGCAGGTGAGTAGTCATTTTCGTTGAAGTCAAGGATACAGGCGCCTCCCTCCACCGCCGTGATCTGCACAGGAGTACTGGTTGCAGTCGGTGTTGGCGGAACGAGCCGGCAGGCATAGAGTTCGCGATTGAATGCCAGCTGCAGGGCTTGGTATACGCCATTGCCGCCGTGTCCGGCGACGCAGAGCGCCGCAGCCGCGCTTTGACCATCGGCCGTATAGACATAGCCGTCCGCGCTGACTCGCTGCACGAACATTCCTTCGGGTTGGCACTGATTCGTGAGGTAGGTGCCGACCTCGCCGTTCAGAAAATTGCTCTCGGGGAAGAGCCAGTAGATATACGGTCTCACGTTGACGCAGCCTGACCTCGGGACCAGTGTCGGCTCCAAGGTTGGCGTCACGGTCGGGCTTGCAGCCGAGGTAGCGGTTGGGCTTGGCACGGGTCCAAGCGTCCAGGATTCTAGGCAATGCCAGGAGCGCGAGTCGCTAGTCGCCATGATGGTGCCGACGCCCGGCCACCGGCCTTGGCATGCGGCCAAAGCCTCCGCTTGCGTTGACCGGACGACTCTGCCCATCGACTGGAAACCTACAGTCGGCTGACCAGGTTCGGGGGGTTCATACAACTCATCGCCAGCATAACATGCCCATATGTTGAACCACTTGCCAACCGCTGAGACTTTATTCGTGATGTTGGCTTGGCAAGTCCTCCAGGCCCCGTCTCGATTGCTGGCATTTGCCACGCCATCACCAGCCACCATGCTATTATGGGGGAGCAAGGTTCGACAGCCTGAGTCGCCGTAATAGTGATGTGTTCCGGCTAGGAAACCGCTTTCAGGGAATTTGAGATACAATTCGTTCCAGTTATCGTGCAGGACGCAAGTATAGGCGTCCTCCGGCGTTGGCGTATCATCTTGCGCGTATATGGGCAATGCGGCCAGCATCAGCGCTGCCATGACCGCCAGCAGCCAAGCGCGCCAACCGTTCACTTGTCGTATCGCTTGAGTCCACATCGTGACTCTCCTAATGTTTGGCTGGAAATCGCCGCGTCGTTGTTTGACATTGCCTTAGTGACGCATTGGCGCTGAACAGCCTTTTATTTGTATAAGAATGTATTCGGTATGAATGATACAAGTCTTATACTCAGTGTAACAGATTCTGGTACGCACTCCAAATCAAGGTTTTCGCCCAGGTAACGAAAAAGAAACAAGCGCGGCTGAGCGGGCTTGTTTCGGATTAAATAGCGGGAGGATTATGTCGCCCGCTTTTCGGCCGGCCGATAAGGTCTGTGTCCGGCGGGCGACCTGGGCTAGCGGCGTCTCATTTGTTCTTGCAGTGGCAGACGAAATCAGTGGCCGCAGCCGGGCGGGGAATAGCGGTCACGGGAATAGAACCATTGGGCAGAGGGCGGGCGACTCACAGAATCGCGTAGGTCGCGTAGACACTGACCGCCAGTCGCGGCTACATTCTCAGATTTGGGTGCGGCGATGCCTCAACTGCCGTGCATGGCCCGCTTCCGCGCCAGCATGCGCTCTCGCGCTTCGGGAGTGCCATCGTGGCTGGTGCCGAACCAATGGTCGAAGGGCATGCCCATTTCACCGTAATTGCACTCGAAGTAGCGGTGATGCAGCGAGTGATAATACGAAGCGCCGGACTGGACCTTCACACCATCTTTGACCACGAAATCTTCAAAGCCGCCGTGACCCGTAATCGCGGCGAAGGAGGCGTGCTGTCCGTTCATGATCATGTGGATGGGGTGCGATGCCACCACCCAGTGGATCAGCATGCAGGTGTAGTAGAGTAGATGCTCGATTGGGTGCATCGACAAGCCCGACCAAGGTCCGATGTCGATGTTCTTGTGGTGCACGTAATGCGCGATTTTGTAGAAGAACTTCACATGCAGCAGGCGGTGCGCCCAGTAAAAGTGGAAGTCCCGCCAGAGCGGCACCAGTACCAGTATCACGAGGAACCAGAGCGGCTGCTCGCGCGGGTCAACGAAGGGGATGATGCCATTGGCGTAAGCCCAGAGCATGACCACTTCGAAGCCGGTCCATATCGTGCCCGCGCTGGCTATGCTCCAAAAGGCATTATCGCGAACCTGATCGTTCCACAGAAATTTCTTACTCTTGCTCATCCAGTTTGGCGACCACTTGTATTGATATCCCTGCGCCTTATTTGTCCAAAGACGAACATGCAGAACCGTGGCCAAGCCGATCAGCATGATTTGGTTGCGGGCGAATATCTCAAGAATCCAGCCGCCGCCGAACTCTTTCATGCGCGCCATTTCCGGTGTCAGGAACATCCAGGTCACGGTCGCCACGATCATGTACATAAGATTGATAGGCCAAATGTAATCTTTTGCCCACTTGACGATCACACGCGGACGCGGCGGCCAGGTGAATACCGGATTCGGCACGCCGAACTCTTTGTCCGGCTTCCAATAGCCGCGCTCGTCCCGCGGCATGCCGTCGGCAAGACCGTCTCTTTCTACGCTTAAATTCGCCATCGTAAATCTTCCTTAAGATATGTATTCGATTCAAGCTTATCGCAGGTTTGCGGCGGGCGCAAACCTGCCCAGGCAGAACGATGGTGATAATTGTGGCGCCTTGCACAGTCGAATGGATCCCACCATGCCAACGCGCTCGTCAAATGGAGAAAAGACTTGGTCAATCGTTTCGTCCGGAAGATAGGTGGATCATTTACTCACCAGCTGTGTTCAAAATAAGGCCTTGCATAAAATGCTTTTGAAGTACAAAGAACAGGATGAGAGTCGGAATCGATGCTGTCAGCGCTCCGGCCATCTGTTGCGGGATGGTGCCGGTGCCGTACGTGCCTGAGAGCATCGCCAGCGACGCCATGACCGGTCGCACATCGTCCGACTTCGCAAGCACCTGCCCAAAGAGAAAATCATTCCATATCCAACTGAATTGCGTCACGAACAGGAAAAGAGCGGGAGCTTTAGCCATTGGAAGGAGAATGCGTAGATAGGTTTGAAAGGAAGATGCCCCATCCAATGCCGCTGCTTCAAACACTTCCTGCTGCATGCCGATGAAGTAGTTGCGGAAGACAAAGAGACAGAAGGGCACAGCAATTGCCGAATAGAAGAGCAGCATTCCCATGCGTGTATCATAAAGACCGACCGACTGATACATCTGAAACAGGGGCATTAGATACATCTGAAAGGGGAAGACAGTGCCGCTGTAGATGAGCAGAAACCAGAAGAAAGGGAAGCGGATTTTCAGCATGGCAATCGAATATGCCGCGGAAGATGCCACGATGACGGCTGTCACAGAACCGACGAAGGCGTAAATGAGACTGCTAACGATCCCCTTGCCGATGCCTGACAATTCGGAAGCGGACCTCATGTTGTCGAGGATCATTGCAGCATTCTCTGGGAGAGCCAGGATTGCGCTTTGCGATTGCTCGATGGGCGTTTTCATACTGCTCAGCACCACGATAGCCAGTGGCAAAACCCAAGCCATTGCGAACAAGCAAAGCAGCCCCAGCGCGAGGTATCGGTCGAGTGACCGTCTCCCTGCAAACAGTCTCCGTATCATAGGGCGCTTCGCTTCAATGTCGCTCTCAAATACGAGATCGAAAATGCTATAACAATCGCGGACAGTATCACCGCCACCGCCCCGGCATAACCCATTCGCCACATGATAAAAGCTTGGCGGTACATCGTCACAGCGAGCGTTTCTGATGAACGCCCAGGTCCGCCTTGAGTCATCACCCAGACCAGGTCAAAAGTCATAAAGCTTCCGATGACCGACATGATGACGACGATCGCCGTGATTGGTCGGAGCAGGGGCAGTTTGATGCGCCAGAAGAGTATTCGCTCACCAGCGCCGTCTATCTTGGCCGCTTCAATGAGTTCTGGCGGTATGGTCTGCAAGCCAACGAGAAACAGCACCATGCTTGGTCCAAGCGCGCGCCATGAGGCGGCGACGATCATCGCCAGCGTGTTTGTCGGCGCAAAAACCAGCCATGGGCGCGCCAGCGCATCAAGGCCGACCCAGCGCAGCGTTTCATTCAAGACGCCATTGTTGGTGTAGACATAACTCCAGATAGCGGCGACCACGGTTGTAGACAATATCGCGGGCAGATAGATAAGCGTTTTCAAGACCCGCTGCCCGGGGATTCGCTCCAAAACTACCGCCAGCAGCAAGCCGCCCCCGACCGGCAGCAGCAAGCTCCCTCCAGTCCAGATCAAAGTGTTCGAGAATGACCTGGTGAAAGTGGGATCACGGATGGCGTCAATGTAGTTTCTTAAGCCCACAAAGCGGGGCGGCGTGATCAGATCCCAATCGGTAAAGCTGATCGCCAAGGTATGGGCGACCGAATATAGTAGCAGCCCGCCTACAAGCAGTAGCGCGGGCAATAGATAAAGATAAGGCTCAATCTTGCGCAACAGCTCCTGCGCGCGCGTGGGCGTTTTGACAGACGCCTTTCCCAGCGCTGTGACCGGGACCTCATTTCGAAGCGGCTTAGTGCTCACTTGGTTTGTATCGGGCAACCCGCCCGCCTGCATGCAGGATGGTTGGAGAGGCGCTTGATACGCCTCTCCTATACCAGAGCTTATTCGCCGCCAGCGCTTGCCCAGTAATCCTGAGCAATCTGCTCCGCGCCATCCAGAACCGTCTGCAAGGCAGCCGGATCCAAGACAAACTGACCGAGCAAATCAACCACCTGTTCGACGATTTGCGGCGGCGTGGCTTCCCAGTATCGCGTGTAGAGCTCGTATTCGCCATTAGCGACGGCTTTCGCCAAATCAATCAGATGCCCCGGGCGCGTCTCTTCGGGCGCCAGCAGATTCGGCGAGTTGATGTCGCTGGTCTCCGCGAAGATCGTTTGCCCTTCTACACTCATGAAGAAATCGGCAAACTCGAGCGCGACATCGCGCTGCGGCGAATTCTCGGCAACCAGCACCGGACGTCCCTCAATGACAAGGCTGCGATTCCCCGCTTCTGTGATTCCCGGCATGACGAAAATGCCGTAGTCCTCACCGGCGATGAAACCGGCGCGCTCGAGCGAAGCCGTAAACCAGTCGCCAATCAGAAACATGCCAAAACTGCCGTTCACAAATGGTTCCGCCCAGTTGTCGCCGAAGTCGCCCGGCTGCGAGAAATAGCCCGCGTCAAGCAGATCGCGCCACTGCTCCATAATGGCGACCACCTGGGGATCGTTGTAAGCCGTCTCGCCCGCCATCACACTCTGATAAAGGGCGGGATCAACGCGCACCATCATTTCTTCAAACCAAATGAAGCTGCACCAGCGGCAACCAACCACGTCCAGGCCGAACGGGGTTACGCCATTGCTCGATAGCGTTTCCGCAACCGCCATCAGTTCGTCCCATGTGGTCGGGACTTCGAGACCATGCTCAGCGAAGACATGCGCGTTGTAAAAGACGACCCAGTAATTGATCATCTTTGGCAACCCATAGGCGCGCCCTTCAAAACCGAAGGAACCCATCATGCTGGCCGGGAATCCGCCGTTGTCAATATGCGTCTGCCAGATGTCGGTGACATCGGCAAGCAGCCCCGCGTCCACCAAGTCTTTCATGCGATAACCAAACCACCAGTCAAACAGCGGGAAAGCGTCGTCGCTTGGCAGTGCGCCCCGTACCGCCGCCTGGTATGAGTCCGTCGATGCGAACATCACGGAGTTGACGCCGATGCCGGTTACGTCAAGCGATGCCTCGCCGAGGGCATCCTGACCCGCCTCGTGCCAGGCCGCGTCATTCGCCCAGTCGATCTCGATGGGTTCATCCTGCGCCGCCACGCTTCCCGCTAGGGCGAGCGCAAACGACAGCGCGACCAAAATAATCTTATACATAATTTGTCTCCTTTAGCCTGAACAATGCCGATACAAAATATTTGCACAGCCGCTCCCACAAACGCGCCAGGCCAGCCTCAACATGCCACGCTCGGCTCGGCGAGCGGGGCGACGGGAATGCCAGCCTACGGGCGGTGAGAACAGATATGACCTAGAGGGGGGTGAAACTAAGAATAGTGGCATCATATGAATATATTCCGATTGCTACAATGAGGAAATGGTAACCAATGCGCTAGTGGCTGTCAAATTTAGCTTTGGCGGGGGTACCTCACGCCCGCCCTGCGTTGGCGGAAAGCGCGATCAAGAAAGTGAACGTCGCGCCGCTAGAAGCTGGAAGCGAGACAATAGTCGCCCAACGGCCGAGCGTAACTCAATTAGAGCGCGGACAGGGCGATCAAACGGTCGCGTAGACACTGACCCGTCGGAGGGACTTAGGCCGGGGACGCTTTACCTCAGGCCCCGTGCATGGCGCGCATCCTGGCCAGCATCTTCTCGCGCGCCTCAGGCGAACCATCGAAGTTGGTGCCGAAGAGATGATCAAACGGAATAGTCGGTTCGCCGTAATTGCACTCGAAGTAGCGATGATGCAGCGAATGCCAATAGTTGCCGTAAGAAATCTTCAGATTGTCTTTGACGACAATCTCCTCGAAGCCGCCGTGACCGGTTATCGAGCCGAAGGTCACGAGCTGCCCCCCGAAAATCATATTGATAGGGTGCGCGCCGATGAGCCCATGGATCAACATGCTCGCGTACATCACAACGTGTTCAATCGGGTGCTGCGACAAGCCTGACCAGGGTCCAACTTCGATATTTCTGTGATGCACATGATGCACCGCTCGGTATAGAAACTTCACGTGCAGCAGGCGGTGTCCCCAATAAAAGTAAAAATTGTACCAAAGCGGCGAAAGGAAGAGGATCAACGCGAAGGCGATCGGCTGCTCGCGCGGGTTAAGATAGGGGATGAATCCATTGGCGTAGGCATAGTGCATCAGCACTTCAAAGCCGGTCCAGATTGTGCCAGCGCTGGCGATACTCCAGAACATATTGTCGCGCACTTGATCGTTCCAGAGGAATTTCCGACTCTTGCTCATCCAATTTAGCGACAGCTTGTATTGATAACCCTGCGTCTTCAGCGTCCACATGCTTACATGCAGCGCTGACGCGTAGACAATCAACATAATCTGGTTGCGAAGGAAGATTTCGAGCATCCAGCCGGCGCGGAATTCGGTCATCCGCGCCATCTCCGGCGTCAGGTATAACCAAGTCACAAGCGCCACGATCATGAATAAAAGATTGTAGGGCCACAAATACTCTTTCAGCCATAGGACGGCGGCCCGCGGCTTCGGCGGCCAGGTGAACCATGGGTTGGGCGCGCCGACGTCTCCCTCCGGTCTCCAAAAACCGCGCTCGTCACGCGGCATGCCATCAGGCAGTCCGTCTCGTTCTGTAAGTAATTTCGCCATTTCAATCAACCTCTCTACTCAATAAGAAAATGTATTATACTCTAAAGTATAACCCTTTCGGGCGAGGTATCAAAATTTCGCGCCTAGGGAGTGGTTAGTGACGCGGATGCAGTCCTGTCCGCGAACAAGGCGCAGATTTATTTGCCACAGAGGCGCAAAAGCAACTCCAAGAAAGTAGTGATGATGACTGCGTTATGAGAGATTTTGCCAACATAATCGAAATGCTGTAAGGCTTGTCCGCTACTCAAATACCGATGACGATACGGTTTGTTGGGGTGGGCGCCGCGCTTTTAGGGATTCACGACACTTTTGCCACCGAGGGCACAGAGAAAATATGAGTGCACAGAGAGGGATTCCGGGAAAAATGGCGGTTGGTCAAATCAAGGCTGATCCACACGTTCGCCGATTCTGTCTGTGGACTAAGAATGATGCCTTTCCTCTGTGTACTCTAACAAACTCGGTGTACTCGGTGGCAAAGATGTCGAGTATTCGCCTAAGCCGAGCGAGCGGCAGCTGAGTCACAGTACCGGACAAACCTTGTAGGGGCGAGCCTTGGTTTGCCCGCTCACGAATTGACTTCCATTCAATTTTCGCTCGATAAAATTGGAACTGCTGAGTTACTGAGATTCTTGGTGGACACGGTAGAAGTTGACACCTCATCGGTATTGGTCAATCTCGGGCCTGTGTAGATTTTCCGGCGCGCTGGCGGCGCCTGGCTCTACTTTGGCGACCAGGCCACACCGTAGGCGTCGCAATCCAAATCTGTCAGTTGACGCAGTCCGCTGCCATCGACTCTAATTTTGTGCACTTGCGCATTTGGCGCGCCATGAGAAAAGGCCAGCCACTGGCTGTCGGGCGACCAGGACAGGCCGGACGCGAACTCAGGCGCGTCAATTAGCTGCTTTAACCGACCTGTTTCCAATTCGAACAGATACAATTTGTCTGATAGCTCGTCGTCCAATGTTCCTTGGATAAGCGTCCATTCGTCATTTTCGCGATAGTGATCCAGACCCCCGATGATGGCGATCCAGCGGTTATCCGGCGACCAGCGCGCGCTACGCACCCGAATTGGCGGCAGGGTCTCTTCCTCACCGTCTTCAATGTTGAATATCCGCAGTCGACCAGAGTAGGCATGGTACAAGATATGCTGATTGTCCGGCGACCACCGAACAGCGGAAACGTAGAAATCGGTAGAAAACAAGTGTTGCAGGTCCGTTCCGTCAGGATTTAGTTGATAGATCGCCGTGGGACCGCCGTCGCGCTCTTGGGCAGTCGCGGCTACTTTGAGTCTATCAGGCGATAGATCGTATCCCGCAATCTCGAATGTGGTGACTGCACGTGTGTTTGCGGCCTGCAAGCTGACGCGATGCAGCAGCCAACTTCCGGACAAAGTGTCGTGATAGAGAATGTCGCGGCCGTCGCGGGTCCAGCGCGGCGTATTCTTGTAGCTGTCCTCATAGGTCACGCGCCGGGATTCCGTACCGTCGTAACGTATACGATAAACCTCGTCATACGGGCTGAGCGGGCTCCATTCATCCATGAGCGCCGAATAATTGCGGTAGGCTAGTGTAAAGGCAAGCCATTCGCCATCAGGCGACCAATCCAGGTCGTAATGGACTTTCGAGTTGTTTATGCTTATGTCGCGCAGACGATTGCCGTCGGGGCGCATCGTATAGAGTCTATTGGAGACGCTATCCCGGCCAGTTGCTTCTCGGCAAACGAAGGCGATGAGCTCGGATGTCTTTGGCGCCAGCACGGGGATGTGATTCCGATGCCTGAGCGAATCAAGCGTATGCTGGACGGGCGGCGAACCAATCATTAACTTACCGACAAAAAGGATTAACGGACTTGCGTACAGGCAAACGCCGATCGCCAGGAGCGTGATGAGCAAGAGAAAATACTTGAGTAGTTTTCTCCATCGTGGCGGGCTCGGCCGCCGCTTTTCCTTGATGTCCATGTCCGTCTCTGAGCTTGGTCCCCCTATTGTACTGATAACCGCGAGCACATGACACTACATCACGATTCCTCGCCGGCAAGGCGCCCACCGAGTCATTTACCTTGCGCTGGAACAGGCTATAATCGGCGCAATTCAGGTGGAAGATGTCAGACGTGACCAAAATATTCGTAGTTGGCAGCTATGTCGAGGCGCTGACGATACGAGTGCCGCGCCTGCCCGCCTTGGGCGAAAGCCTGGTCGGCGGCGATTTGGATATGGGCCCGGGCGGTAAAGGCAGCAATCAAGCCATCGCCGCTGCACGTCTGGGCGCGGATGTGCGCTTGCTGGCCTGTGTTGGCGACGATGTCTTCGGCGAGCGCGCCCTGAGGCTGTATGCCGATGAGGGCCTGGGCACGGAGCATATCCACCGCATCCCGGGCGCGACCAGCGGGGTCGGTTTTGTCAACCTGCTGCCATCGGGCGATAACTGGATCACCCTCGATATGGGCGCGAATCTGCGCTTGACGCCGCAGCATGTGGCTGACTGCGCTGCGCTTATCGGCGAGTGCGATATCTTGATGGCCCAGTTTGAGGCGCCGGCGGAGACTGTCGCGGCGGCGCTGGCGCTGGGCAAGGATCTGGGCGCGATGACTCTGCTGAATCCGGCCCCGGCGCGCGCGGCCGACCCAAATATGCTCGCCAATGTCGATATCTTGACGCCCAACGCCAGTGAAGCGCGCCTCTTGCTGGGTCTGGCGCCGGACGCTGACGTGGCTGCGGAAGAATTGGCGAGGCGATTGCTGGACTATGGCGTGGGCAGCGTCGTCGTGACTCAAGGGGAACGCGGCGCCCTGATAGTTGATGCCGCGGGCGCCGCCCATATCCCGGCGATTCCCATTCAGGCGGTTGATGTCACCGGCGCTGGGGACAGTTTTAACGCGGCGCTGGCCGTCTCCCTCGGCGCTGGCATGCCGCTGTTGGATGCCGCCCGTGTGGCCGTACGCGCGGGCGCTTATACCGCCATGCGCCTGGGCGTGATCGCCGGGCTGCCTACAGGCGCGCAGCTTGAGCGTTTTCCTTAGACCTTGCGCGCGCGCTCACTGAGTTTACAGGCACGACGTGCAAATTGATGCCGGCCGCCTCGATGTCCTCTCGCATGCTATCCGAGATGCCGTCGTCAGTGACCAGCGTGTGAATCCGCGGCGTTGCCAGCACTTGGACCATGGCGGTGTGTCCGATTTTGCTCGAGTCGATGACGACGATGCTGCGCTCGGCCGAGCGGATCATGGCTTGCTTTACCGCGGTATCCAGCAGCTGCGAATCGGCCAGGCCGGCTTGAATCGAAAAGCCGACGCCGGAAATGATCGCCTTGCGGGCGAAAAAATCGTCGAAGAAACGTTCCGCTACCGGCCCTACCAAGGACTGCGCGGTCGCGGCCAGCGTACCGCCGGTGCACAAGATAGCGCTGTGCGGCAGGATGCGAAACAAGGCTTGGATGGTGCGCATGCTGTTGCTGGCCGTGGTGAGATTCGACTTGTCTTTGAGGAAGGGGACGATGGCGCGCACGGTCGTGCCTGAATCTAGAAAGACGACATCATCATCCGCGACGAATTTGGCGGCGACGTAGCGACCGATGGCGCGCTTCTCATCAGCACGGATGGTTGCTCGTTCGATCTGATGGCTCTCATTTTGCTGGAAAGCGTCGCCATCGAAGATCGCGCCGCCGTGCGTCATCGTGACGTAGCCGCACTCTTCCAGCGAGCGCAGATCACGGCGGATTGTCATCGTCGAGACATGATATCGCTGGCTTAGGTCGACAATCGTATCGCTGCTAACCTGAGAAAGGTGGCTGAGAATCGAGCGACGCCGGGCTTCTGGTAACATGCTATTCCTTCTCCATTTCACAAGCGTATCGATTGGCTGATGCGGTTTTTGCGCCTAGTCTGATCAGGCAGTTGGTTATGTGTAGTGTTCGAAATCAGATTTGGGCGTATACTTTGACTAACGCTTTAGTCCGATCATCAACAAGACTTGTTGATTTACGTTACTATCTGATATTATACGAAAATTTCAGAATTGGGCAACCGTATCTGTGCGAATTTCAGCCCATGAAATGATATGGCAACCCGTAGTCTACAAAAGATTGTCTCTTATTCGGCCGGGCGAATTACGAAGGGTGGCGGGCGCAAATCCGCGAGGCGAAACTAACCGCGCATCCTTGGCATTTGCGGCTGATCATGCTCTGGACTACCTACAAACTGCAGTCGTAGCGCCCGGTCATCTCGACCCAGGTAGACTGCGCGCGTCGGCTGCAAGATATCGCCGCGCGACACAGATGATGGTCAGCGCCCGGAGCCAGGCGAGCAGAGTTAATTGGCGCGGAAGCGCTCCAGCGTATCCTCGTTCAGGCGGATGCCCAGCCCTGCGCCCGCATTCGGCCTCAAGACGCCGTCGGTGTAGTCGATCGTTTCATGCATCACCGTGTGCCGCAGCGGATTAAATAGCTGGTTGTATTCGTAAATCAGGAAGTTGGGCATGACGGCGCAGGCTGCGATGGCCGCTGTGATGCCGATGCCGGCGCCGACGCCGTGCGGCGCGACAGTCACATTTTCCAGCATGGCCAGGTCAGCGATCTTCATCAGGCCGGTGATGCCGCCGCAGCGCGTGATATTGGGCATGATGACGTCGACCGCCTCGGCTTGGAGCAGGTCGCGGAACTGAAACCAACTGCCCAGCCACTCGCCTGAGACGACGGGCAGGTCAACACGCCGGCGAATCCGCGCCAAATCGTCGGGATACTCAGGATGAACCGGCTCCTCCAGCCAGAAGACGCCGAGCTTGACCAGGTTTTTCGCCAGCGCGATCGACTCGGCGACCGTGTAAGCGCCGTTGGCGTCGACCAGCAGCTTGACATCGCTGCCGATGGCGTCGCGCACGGCTGCGGTGTGGTCGATATCGGTGGCAATGCCGCGCCCGATCTTGAGCTTGAGCGCGCGGAAGCCGGCTTGCAGGAATCCGCGCGCTTTCTCCGCCGAGCCCTCGGGAGTCGCCATATAGGGAATCGGGCTGGCATAGCAATCGACCGTTTCGCGCGCCGCGCCGCCCAGCAGGTTCGTCAGGCAGTCGTCATAGATTTTGCCGCGCAGATCCCAGAGCGCCATATCGACGCCGCTGATGCCCATGGGCGCGAACCGCATCTGCTCGTTCATGGCGGTGAAGAGGGCGTGGTGATGTCGCGGGTCGCGCCCGATGAGCATTGGCGCAAGCACTTCGTTGATATGCGCCGCCGTGCCCCGCGGACCGGGCCGCCCCATGGCTTCGCCGATGCCGACCAAGCCGGCGTCGGTTGAGATGCGTACGATGACCGCGCCTTGGCCGAGCAGGGGGGTGTTGCGCATGCTGAAAGCGGGCAGGGAGAGCTCGGGCGGGACGTCGCCGTCAAGCGCCTCGGCGAAGGAGGCGAATAGGGGAATGGCTTCGACTTGGGTTATTTTCATTTGTAAAGTCTTGGCTAGACCTGACAGTTGGATACGACTGTGATGGCGGAATTATGCTTGAGTTTAGTGCTGTTTGAAAAGCATTGAATCCGGTATGTCAGGACATCGCAGTTCGCTCTCTTCCTGCTGCGAGACAGTTTCGTTATCCGCTTCGTCCGCTTCCGTGGGACGCGGATCATAAAATCCGGCGTTGAAACCTTCGTATCGCTGCAGCAGTTCGTAGCTTTCGGCATCCCAGATACGAATATCGAATTGGCCAACTATGGCAAGTTTTTCGCTGGATGGATGCCAGGCGATAGAATCACTAAACAGGTATTCTTTCCCTCTGAGATAGCTGCCCTGCAATTCAGTTATCAAGTTATAGCTATCGCCATCAAACACGGCAATTCGGCAACGGCCCGAATTGCCATTGGTCGCGATTTTCTTGCCGTCTGGCGAATAGGCCATTGCGATGCCATACCACTCTTCATACCAGTAATCGCTTAGAGTGATCGTGTTGTCCAAGCTATAGATGCGCTCTCTAGTCCCAGCTAGCAGGTCAAAGGTATAGGCATATCCATGAATCGCGCGACCGGATCTGTCGCAAGTTGCCGGCATATCCAGTTCGCCCGAGCCAGAACGTCCGCCTTCAATGCGATGTTCAATCTTGTTTCGCAAGACGTCGACGACGTAGATTTCAGGCCAACCAATTAGCGCTATTGTGCTAGCGTCAACCCAGCAAACCGAAGTAACATTCTTCCCTGTGAATGTATACTCCGATTCTCCAGTTTCTGCATTCAGTATCGTAGCGCGACGTCCGGCGTCTCCAACAAGAATGCGCCGATCATGCGGATGCCACTCAATTGGCGCGCTGAGTCTCGAGAAGTGAATGACATTACTCACCTCGTGCCTGACGGCGTCCACAATCAATATTGGGAAGTTGTCTACATTTTTCTGGTCGCCTTGGCTATAGAGGGGAAATACTCCTTTCGCCAGCGCAAGCACGCGGCCGTCAGCGCTCCAGTCCATGGTCGTCGGCGCGAGTCCCTTGAATTGCGGAGTAGCCACGAATCCAACTTCATTAAAGGCATCATCGAAAAACCACAAGCCGCTGCTGCTGCCAACAGCTAAGGTGTCGCCTTCCGGGCTCCAGGCGATTGTAAAGGCCCAGCCGCGATCTTGCGCAAGAGTCGGGCTACTTAGAGAAACGGCGCAGAATGCCGTCAATACTAGGAGGAGAATTCGCACATTGAACTCCAAAACAATGTCATGATTTGCCCAACTGTGAATCAGGGCACTTGGTAGCGTTGTTGTACATTTCCATCCGTCGCTCTTCGCTGCTCAGGCTTGCTTCAGGGTCGATAAGGTGGTAGTGACCGACCTCGAAGCCGTCATAGCGATGCTGCAGCGTGTAAGACTCGGTATCCCAGACACGTATATCGAATTGTCCGACAGCCGCTAGGAGATGGCCGGCTGGCTGCCACGCGATTGAGTCCTGATAGGCAGGCAAGTCGTGCAGTCGCGAAAAACTGCCTTGCAACTCGGCAAGCAATTCTGCGGTCTGCCCGTCGTAGACACCGAAGCGACATAAGCTGATGTTGCCATGAACAACGAATCGATTGCCATCGGGCGACCACGCTACATCGACCACGTCGCGTTGATAGTCATCGAATGTTGCGACTTCTATGTTGCCGGTCACGCGATCACCGGACTTAAGATCGAAAATTCCCCTACGCGATACTAGTTTTCGGTCTCGATAGCAATCGACATTTTCCAAACCATAAAGTTCAAATTTCTTCAAGGTCGTGCCTGACTGGATGTCGATTATATAGACGTCGTAGCTGCCTACGGCTGCGATGGTGTTGGCGTCGAGCCAGCAGACCGATGTCGCGTAATTGACGAGAGAGCGGTTACTTAATACATTCTCGCTGAGAACTTGCTCTACATTGCCGGTGACCGCGTCCCAGATGAAAATGGCTGATTCCATGCCTGCCATAATGAGATTTCCCTGTGGATGCCAACGTAGTACGGTCGTCAGATTTCCATTCTCAATTTGAGAAATGACCTCCATTCGGTTGAAATCCACGATAATAACTGGCGCGCCAATGCCATTTGGAGCGCGGGCAATCGCGATGGCGACAAGGTCACCGGTAGCGTTCCAATCTATTGTCGTCGGTGCAAAGCCTCCCATCTCCGGCGTCGGCACATATCCCGTTTCATTAAACTCAGTATCAAAGAACCAGACGCCGGTGCTGCTGCCCACCGCGATTGTCTCCCCGTCCGGGCTCCAGGCGATGGCGGTCGCCCAGCCGCGATCTTGCGCATAGCCAATACCGCTGAGCACAAGCGCCGTGGCTATCGCCAGAAATGCACTAAATCGGGACATTCGTGTCTGCCTGCTTGTTCGCCCTAATGACTTTGCCGCAGTATAAACGGAAGCAAACCACCTGCGTCGCAGCGGTGGGAAGGCGTATGGTGAAACGGTGGTTTGGGCGGGAATCGTCTAGCCCAAGACCGGATTCAGATGCGACGCCGCCAGCTCGCCCGGTTTAGTGCCCGGCAGCCAGTGGTCGCGGTCGCTGATACGATTCTTGTTATCCAGCTCGCTCACGCGCGTGCCGTCTGCGTAGTAGATGACGGTCATGGCCGGGCGCATTTTGTCTGAGTGGTTCGGTGGGGCCGAGTGCAAGGTCCAGCCACTGTGGAATGTGGCGGAGCCGGCGCTCATAGTTTCCGCCTGCGCCAACGAGAAGCCTTTCCGCTCGACGAATTGGCGCAGCTGCGCTTCGGATTCGTCCGAGATGGGGATATCGCCCAGGTAGCCTTCGACATGCGAGCCCGAGGCGAAACGCAGCGTGCCCATATCGGCGTGGATATCGGCCAGGGTCATCCACATAGTGATGGTCTTGTTTGTAGCCAGCGGCCAATAGTGCTGGTCCTGATGCCAGGGCGTGATGCCGCCGCCGGCTTCTTTGAAGAGGGCCTGATCGTGATAGAGGCGCACACGCTCGACGCCCATCAGCCGCGCCGCGATGCCGGCGAAGCGCTTCGCCATGACGTATTCCTTGACCTTGGCGCTGTATTCCCACAAGTTGGTCGTCTGCAGGAAGGCGCGCCCATAGGTATCGCGGTCCTTTAGGGCGCGAGTTTCCTTGTTGCGCTCGGCCACCGTGCGCACGATGGCATCGTGATAGGGCGGGATGTGGTCGGCGGGCAGCACATCGTCCAGCAGAATATGCCCATCGCGCTGGTAGTGCGCTGCGTGGGCGTCGCTGATCGGGTAGTCTGTATTCAGGATCATAGAGCAGCAATTACCTCTCTAACTGTGCCTTTTGAGTCTCTGCTTTTGCATCTGTAGACGGTCGCGCCTACATATTTTGCGCTTCGGTGGGCGACTCACAGAGTCGCCCCTACAAAGTCCTCGTTATTGTAGTTTTCCAACTATATTAGTCGACGAGTATGAAGAAATTAGACTCTGTGTCTCTGTGCCTCTGTGGCCAAAAATCAGTGATCGTGTTCGACATTGTCGTGCGGCAGCAGCACCATGAAGCCGTTGTCGTCGCCCATCATCGACTTGGTATGGTGGTCGTCAAGGCGCTGCCCGTAGAGATCGGGCGCATTGGCCGCGCAGGGTGTGCCGAACTTGGGCTGGGCGTAAGGCAGGTGGGTCGCGCCGCGCGCCAGGATATGCTCGCTGTTGGCCGCGCCGCCGTCGTCTTCGCCGGCGTAGGGGATGCCATGATTCCAGGGCACGCGCGAACGGGCGTTGCAGTAGTGGCTGACGAAAGCCCGCCGCGAGCGCCGCGATGTATTCTGATGCGAGCGGTGGAAGATATGCCCGCCGAAGAAGATCACATCGCCGGGCTGCGCTTTGAGCTCGACTTCAAGGCCATATTCGAGTGCGATCCGCGCCAGGGTATTGATCTGCTCGTCCGGATGGCTGGCCGCCTGGATCGACTTGATATCGCCGAGGACGGTATCGCCTTGCCGCGTCACGCCGTCGCAATCGGGATAGATGGGTTCGTGCTGAGAACCGGGCGTCATCCACAGGCAGCCATTCTCTTCGTCTGCCGCGTCAATCGCCAGCCAGGCGCCGATAAGGGTATCGGGCTGGGTGGGGATGTAATATGAATCTTGATGGAATCCCTGGCCCGCTTGACCCGGCTGCTTAAAAAAGAGCATGGTCTGCAGCGCCAGGATGTCGGGGCCGATCAGCGCCTCGAGCACATCGACGATGCGCGGATGCAGCAAGAAACGCTCGGCAATCTCGCAGGCGCGGTGCGGCATGTGGATGCGCTCGTAGAAATGCCGCCGCTCAGCCTCGCTGATGCCGTCCGGTGGCGCGGGCACACCTGGAATGCTGCGCCGCCCCGCCATCATGTCCTCGGTGAATGCCGCCAGATCCGCCACTTCGTCGGGCGCAACCAAGCCCTTGATATGCAAGAAGCCATCGCGGCGGAAGGCTTTGTAGTCCTCAACTCGCACCTGAAATTGTTCGCGGCTGCGCTGCAAAGGGTCTGCCAATATCATGTCTTTATCCTCAGCATTCTGCGCCGGCTGCGCGACAGTCTTCCATAGTGCTTACCATTTGTGACAGTACTTTAACCACAAAGGCACAAAGACACAAAGGGCACTAAGTTGGTTTCTTCATTGCTCTGTGCCCTCGTTCTAACTCTGTGTACTCGGTGGCAAAGCGCATTCTGATGCGCTGGTTTGGACGCGCCGAAAGCCTGATTTTTGGAATTGCCGGCAAATGGCTATACTGACAGCAGTCCGCGAATGAACTGACGAGGAGATAGGGATAATGGAACAGAGAACCTTTGGCAATACCGATTTGACCTGCTCGGCGCTGGGTTTCGGCACTTGGGAGTTGGGCACGACGCAGTACGGCGAGATCGACATTGACGAGGCGATGCGCGCCGTTCACATGGCCATCGACCACGGGGTCACCCTCTTTGATACCGCCGAAGTCTACGGTCCCTTCACCTCTGAAGAGCTGCTGGCGCGCGGCTTGGGGGAGCGGCGCAAGGATATCGTGCTGGTGACCAAGGTCGGCTTCGTCTTCCACGATGACCCGACGGTCGTTGGCGACGCCGCCATCGTCGGCCGGGATGCCTCCGCGGCCTACATCACCGCGCGCACCGAAGGCTGCTTGAAGCGCCTCAATACCGAATATGTCGACCTAATGCTGATTCATTGGCCCGATATGAAGACGTCGCAGGACGAGACCATCGGCGCGCTGGAAGCGATGAAAGCGGCAGGCAAGATACGTCATTATGGCGTCTCCAACTATGATGTGCCGATGATGGAGGGCTGTCAGGCCGTTGGCAGCTTGGCCGCCAACCAGGTCGGTTACAATCTGTTTGACCGGCGCATGGAAGCGGAGGTGCTGCCTTACTGCCTGGAGCAGGGCATCGGCTTCATGGCTTACGGCAGCTTGGCATTCGGCTTGCTGACTGGCGCGCTGAGCCCCGACACCAAGTTCGCGGACAACGACTGGCGCAGGCATGGCAAGGCCTTTGGATTGCCGCTATTTGAGCGCGAGAATTTCCTCAAGGAATTGCGCGTCACCGAGCGGCTGAAGGCTGTGGCGGCGGGCTATGGCAAGTCGGTCGCGCAGCTTGCGCTGGCTTGGGTGCTGAGCCATCCGGCGGTGACCGTCGGCTTGGTGGGCATGCGCAACGAGCGCGAACTGGCGGAGAATATTGAAGCGGTCGACTGGCGCTTGAGCGATGCTGACCGCGCCGAGATCGACCGTATCTTCGCCGAGGAGGGCGTGCCGACCTACGCGGATGGCCGACAGATGACGGATGTCTCCCGCGGCGGAGAGTCACACGAGGACTAGATCTGCAATGTGCAAGGCTTGTCCGGCACGCCGCCGCTCGCTCGGCTTAGGCGAAGTATCGACATCTTTGCCACCGAGTACACCGAGTTAGATAGAGGACACAGAGGAAGGGCATCATGCTTAGTTCAAAGACAGAGTCCGCGAACATGCGGACCATCCTTGACTCGACCTTCATCCATATTTCCCGGAATCCCTCTCGGCGCCCTCATTATTACTCTGTGCCCTCGGTGGTAAAAGTGTCGTGAATCCGTAAAAGCGCGGCGCCCACCCCGCCAAAACGTACCGACATCGGTATTTGAGTAGCGGACAAGCCTTGTAGCGGCGAGCCACTCGCTCGCCCTCTATCTTTTGTCATTCTTGTAATCCGGCAGGAGCGAGCTCGCCGATTGAGCGCTCCAGGTCGGTGGCGGCGCGCACCTCGGCGTCTTCGTCGACGGGCTCAGGGTTGGCGGACGCTGGTAGGGGCGTGTCAAATTCGTATGCCGGTTCGCGCTTCTGCCGATCCCAGACCATGCGCATTTCTTTCCAGGCGCCGATCAGCGTGCGCGGAACGGGCATATCGGCTTGGATCTCTTGGTAGAGCTTGCCCAGGTTATAGCAGGGCACGCCGGCGTACATGTGATGCTCGATATGCCAATTCATGCGCCAGTACAAGAAGGAGAATAGCGGATTGAGCTTGACCGAGCGCGTGTTTTTGCGGAAGTCGCGGCTGTGGTTGCGCAGGCCGCAATGCTGCGTCAGTCCGACGAAATAAGACAGCCAGTTGCCGATGAAAACGGCCAGCGAGAAGATCAGCGGCAGCACCCAATAGCCGCTGGCGATGCCGATGACGAGCGTCGAGCCGTGGAATAGCAGCAGCAGGCGCGACCACATAATCGAGCGTCTATGCTGGTCGGGCTGATCGCGGTGCAAGGCGCGGTACCACTCGTTGATGGGCGCGCGCTCATCGGCGGGCACCAAACCGACCGCGCCCAGCGCCGTGATGATCACGGTCGAAATCAGCCCGCCTTTGCCGAAGGTGCGTCCGCGCTGAGTGAGCAGATTCACCGTGAACATTTGCAGCATAAAGGACGACGCCAGCGAGGGTTCCAGCGGCAGCAGGTTCTCGCGGTCGCCTTCCGGATGCAGGGTGTAGCGATGGTGGTAGGTATGGCTGCTGGCGTAATCGAAGGGGTCCCACCAGCCGATCAAGCTGAAGAGATACAAGAAGAACTTGTTGAGCCACTTGGTCTTAAAGACGGTGCCGTGGCCCAGCTCATGCGGGGCTGTGCCGGTGAAGAAGCTGGTGACGGTGCCGTGCAGGAAGAGCGCGGCCAACAGCGCCAGCCACATCTCGGCCCGCCAGAAGCCGAAAACCAGCGCGCCGGTAAGAACGAATAGACCGAAGTGCCCGCCGGCCTGGAACCAAGCTTGGGCGTCGCTGCGCCGGGATAAGTCCCGCAGCACGCCGGGGCGCGTGGGGCAGCGATACCAATCGACGCGCAGTGTCTTGCGGACTTGGGAAAGCTCTTGGTAGGCCATCGTCTATTCTCTCTCTGCCCTTAGCTCCAGGACAATTGCATGTAACTATTCTAACCACAGAGAACACAGAGGGCACAGAGATTTAGGTGTTTGGACGACTATTCACCAAAGGCGGTGGACTGGTATTTGGCAAATGCCAGCGACAAAACTTCACTTGTCTCTGAAGATCGCGCCGGAAACCTGACTTAGGCATTTATTATTGCTTATCTCGGCGCTGCCGGTCGGTGTCGGCGGGCAGTGTCTACGCGACCCACTGTGTACGCTTTGGTTGCTTTTCCGTTCTACTTCACGCCAATTCAGTCAGCATCATTTTGGCGCTATTGCCCTGCTGGCAGCCCTAACTCTTCCAGGACCGAGACGGCTTCGTTCAGATCAACGCGGTTTTTGCCGTTCTTGACCGCGCGCTGCAGCATAAAAATCGCATCCTGATCGCCGGCGCGGGCCAATTCCAGCGCCTCGGCGAAGCCCTTCTCGCCGTAGCTCAAGTCGCGCTCGACCACCGTATTGTCGAAATCTCTCCAATAATATTTCAAGTCGTCCTGCTGCCAGTGCGAGTAGATGTCTTCCCAAGTCAGACCGCTGGGACCGTGAGGCTCCAGCATGTGCTCGGCGATTTTGTCGCCCACAATCATATAGCGGTTGTCGAGCGACAGGCGCAGGCGGTCGTCGGTGAAATTGGGCAGCGCGCGGTGGATGGTCAGCGCCGGGAAGAAGAGGGCGTCGCCGGGTTCGTAGTCGATGGAATGCCAGACCGGGTCGATCTCTTCGTGCTCGGTTTCGTCGACGATCAAGCCGCCGGCGCCCAGCGCGAAATGATGCTCGAGGACGCGCTCCACCTTATGCGATTCGGGGATGACCGCCAGCCCGCCCAGCTCAATCGGGCAATCGCCGATGGGCGCCCAGCAGGTGATATTGTCGTAGCTGCCCTGGAAATGCACGAAGTCCTGATGCGTGGGCGTGGTGTGCTCGGTGTATTTGGGGAACCAGATGCGGGCGACTTTCTGCGGATGCGGCATCACGGGCGCGCCTGTCATCGCAGCCACGATGTCCTGGAATTCGGGCCAATGCGCCGAGCGGTGGAAATTCTCGTTCTTGTAGACTTCGGCGTAACCGGCCGTATATTCGTTATCGCCCTCGGTGTAGCGCATGTTGATATCGGCGATGCCGCGCATGGGGTCGGTACCGGCGATGAGCCAGCCGACCTGCTGAATCACGCTCATCATTTCGCGGCGCAGCTCCAGCATTTTGTCGGGATTGACCAGGCGGCGGAAGAAGAGATAACCCTCATTGGCGATGCGGCGCTGCAATTCTTGCGGGTCATCCACGGCATCGTTGGAGATTCTTAATTGCTTGATATTGTCTGACATGGTTCCTGTGGCTCACGATTGCGTTAGTTAATTGCGTCTATTCTACCGTCAAATGGCGCGGGGGTCATCCTCGTCTCGTTGCGGCGCGTGGTGAATATCGCGGAGAATATTCTCCCTGCAAACGCCCGACAGATATTTTCACCACAGAGGCACAGAAGTAGAACTAAGTAAGTAATGCAAATCCCTTTTCAAGGACATTTTCTTTTACCACAGTCGCTCGCAAGGGTACACAGAGGACGCAGAGGGTTCTACATTTTTTTCGATACCGTCGCGATTCTGGCAGACATCTATCAAATGAAAACTGTCGCTGGCATACAACCTCTTACCTGCAATACTCGGTGTACTCTGTGTATCCTCTGTGTTCTCTGTGGTAAGTATTTGCATGACTTAGTCGCATTTACTGAGGGCACAGAGTCTTCTGGTTTGCCCGGCGAAGATTTGATGTCCACAGAATCAACCGCTAAAGGGCGATTGATTTTTTGGAAAACTGGGATTAAGGCAGTATACTAAGCGTATCTGACCACTACAAACTTTGAGGTACAGAAAATGAATTCGAAATTACGTCTTGCTCTTGTGTTCTTTTTGCTTTTCGGCTTGTTGGCGGGCGCGGCATTTGCGCAGGATTCGGTGTCGATCACCATCCGCTGTATAGCCAGCCCACCGGAAGAAAATTGGCGCTGCAATAACTTCGCGACAGTCGAAGAACAAGTCGAAGCCGAGTTGGGCATCGAGATTGACTTGAATCTGATTCAAGATAACGCGAGCTGGGGCGATTACAAGAATGAATTCGTCTTGGCATCGGAAGCCGGTGAAGCGCCGGATATCGTCCTTTCCGGTCACGAAGACATCGGCGCCTGGGCCCCCGCCGGCTTCATCATCCCGCTGGATGATGTCATCGGCACACACAGCGAATTTGATGATATCGTGCCATCGCTCTGGGATTCACACGGTTATGCCGGACAGATCTGGGGCATCCCGCAAGACGCCGAAGCGCGCCCGATCTTCTACAGCAAGCTGCTGCTGCGCGACCTGGGCTGGAGCGAAGACGACATCGAGTCGCTGCCCGAGCGCGTGGCCGCCGGCGAGTGGACTTTCGCTGATATGCTGGCGACCGCTGAAGCCGCTATTGACGAAGGCATCGTCGACGAAGGCAACGGCTGGTGGCATCGCCCGAGCAATGGCCCCGACTTCCTGTACTACTACTACGGGCATGGCGGCGAAGTCATTGACATGGAAGGCAACCTGGTTGTCGACAGCGAAGCGCTGGTCGCGACTTACGAATTGCTGAGCGGCGCGGTCGCATCCGGCGTGCTGCGTTCCGATATCATCGGTCTGGACTGGAACGAGGTCTGGCACCCGACTGTGGCGCAAGCCGATACCGTGCTCTTTGCGGCGGGCGGCACCTGGAATTGGCCCAACTGGTCGATCAACTACGTGGCCGACAAGGGCGGCGACGAGTTCCTCTTCGAGAACATCGGCTTGACCCTGATCCCGGCTATGGCAACCGGCGAGGCGATTACGCTGACGCATCCACTGACTTACATGATCAGCAGCGGCAGCGAGAATCCCGATGTCGCGCTGGAGCTGATCGCGGCCATCACCACGCCCGAGCACAATAACAAACACGCGATCGACAGCTTCCACCTGGGTATTCTCAACGCGCAGCTGGAGTCGGAGGCTTACGCCAACAACCGCTTGCTGAGCAGCGCGCACTACATGCTCGATCACACGACGGCGCTGCCCAACCATCCGGGTTGGAACGCTTGGTCCAACGCCTACTTCCTCGGCATCCAGGCCGTTGAGACGGGCGAGGCGGACGCGGCTGGCGCAGCCGATATCGCTATCGCGCAGATGCAGAACGAATTGGGTGACGGCATCACGGTACGCTAAAGTCAACCTCACCCTCCGGCCCCCTCTCTGAATCAACGGGGAGGGGGCGGGTCTGCATTTTGGTGGGCGAGCCAAGGCTCGCCCCTACAAAATTCGACGGAATTCGACGCCGGAAGGCTGGCGCGTTCCGTCACATCTCAGGCGCGTAGATAGCGCGAGACGGCTAATGTCCCAGCGAATAGAGAAACGCGAATCTCGCAGCCGCAGCAACGCCCTGCGCGCGCATTTGAGCGCTTATGGTTTTCTGGCGCCGGCCGGCATCCTCGTGCTCGTCTTCTTCATGATTCCTGTCGCCATCATCTTGTATTTGAGCGTCACTAATTTGGCCAGCTCCAACTTCACCTCCGACCTGACCAAGATGGAGTTCGTCGGCCTCAAGAATTACCGGACGCTCTTGAACGATCAATTTGCGCACAAGATATTCTTTAATACCATCTTTTACGTCTTGTTCACGCTTTCGATTTTTAATGTCTCGCTGGCGCTGATCGTCTCGCTGCTGACGACGCATATCGACCGCGGCGCCGGCTTTGTCTTTCGCGCCTTGTGGATCCTGCCGCGCATCACCTCGCCCGTGGTGTATATTTTGATCTGGAAGCGGATGATGGCGGAAGCGCCCTTCGGCATCATCAATCAGTTCAACAACTGGATGGGGCTGCCGACTTACAACTATATCGCCACCAACCCCTGGGTCTTCGTGGTGGTGGTCAACGGCTTCATCGGCTTGTCCTTCGGCATGATCATCTTCACTTCCGCCATCGAGTCGATACCCAAGGACCTGCTCAACGCTTCGCTGGTGGATGGCTCTTCCAAGCTGCAGCGCATCCGCTATGTCATCATGCCGCTGATTCGCTGGCCGCTGCTCTTCGTCTTCACTTATCAGACGCTTTCGCTGCTGACGTCGTTTGTGGAAATCCAATTGCTGACTGACGGCGGGCCCGGGCTGTATCGCACCGAGGTCTGGTCGCTGACGGCTTTCCATCGCGCGCTGTCCAATTATTTCGGCAATGCGCAATGGGGTTACGGTTCCGCCTTTGCCGTGCTGCTGGTCTTGATCGGCGTGGTCTTAGCCGTGGTTTATATGCGCGTCTTCCGCTTTGACGAGTTGGTGGCAGAGCCGAAGGTGGAGACCTTATGATCGCCAGCGAGCAATTATTCGAGCGCGGCAAAGTCAAGCTCGACGAAACGCCGCCGACGCTGCAGCAGGACTTGGTCGAAGCGCTTCGCGCCGGCTTCATCAGCATGGCGGTCATGCTGGCGGTGGGTTTCCTGTTGAACGGCGTCATCGGTCCGCTGTTCGCCTTGGGCAGCGTGGAAGAGACGGTCACAGATGTCTTGACCCGCCTGGCCTTGCTGGCGCTGCCCTTCGTGGCATATATCGCGGCGGCCAGCGTGGCGCGGAACTATACCGCCAGCGATACGCGCCGCGCGCTGCTGCTGGCCTTTGTCAGCACGATTGTGATGTTTGTGGTTATTTCGGCCGGCCAGTATGCGCTGAATTACGGCGTATTCGCGCCGCGGCCATCGCTGCAGATGACGCTGAGCCAGACCGAAGCCGGCATTCGCGTCGACGCGATTGTGCCGGGCGGCGCTGCTGATGCCGCCGGCATAAATGTCGGCGATGTGATTACGGCCATCCGCCGCGACGAAGTCGATCTGGCGGCGCTGAACTGGCGCCTCGGCCAAGCCGAAGAAGACGACCCGCTGCGCTTGCGCTTCATACGCGGCGATGAAGAAATGCAGGAGACGGCGCGCGTCGCCATGGTGGCCGACAAGCAGGTGGGCGCCCTGCTGCCGGGCTTTGTTTTCGCGCTGGTCTTTACGGCTGTGATTCTGTTTTTGCCGGGCCACTGGGCGCCCTATATCGCGCTGGTGGGCTTGATGTCGCCGCTGCTGGTGGGTTATTTCTGGGTCATCGTGGCCACCTTTTCTTTCCGCACCGAAGGGCTGATTCCGCTGGATGGCAATGACAATTTCGGCGGCTTCACGCTGGAGAATTGGGAATCGATCTTCGTCGGCAATATCGCCGGCCTGGAATTTAACATCTGGCCTATTTTGCTGACTTCGCTGGCCATCGCGGTCACCATGACCTTGGTGGTGCTGCTGGTCTCGTCCATGTCGGGTTATGCTCTGTCGCGCATGAACTTCCCCGGCCGGCGTTTCTTCCTGTCCTTCACGCTGATTTTGCACGGCTTCCCGGCCATCACGCTGTTGATTCCCATTTTTATTGTGCTGCTGCGGCTCAAGGACATCCCCATTATTGGCCAGTTTATCGGCTTCAATACGGCCGGCGGCATCGCCATGGTGATGGTCGCTTTTCAATTGCCGCTGGGCGTCTGGCTGATGAAGGGCTTTTTCGACAATATTCCCTGGGATATGGAGCGCTCGGCCTTAATCGACGGCGCATCGCGCTTCCGCACGTATTGGGAGATCCTGCTGCCGCAGATCCGCCCGGGCATGCTGGCGCTGGGCATCTTCGCTTTCATCGGCGGCTGGAACGCCTATATTATCCCAAAGACCTATTCCATCGGCTCGGGCGTGAGCAATTTGCCGGTCTTCCTCAACGAGTTGATCGACGCGACGGCGCCGGTGGATTGGAATCAGGTGGCGGCGGTCGGCTTGTTTCAGCTGATTCCCATCTTCATTTTCTTCATTTTCGCGCAGGAGTATCTGCTGAATATCTACGCCGGCGGCACCAAGGGCAGTTCATAGGACAACCAAGCAAGTTATGAAAGACATTGCCACCGAGGCCACCGAGTAAAGAAGAGGACACCGAGTAGAGCTGTTTAGAAGTTATTGGTAGCAACAGCATTTATGAGATAAGTTGACGGCAAAATTTGTGGGAGTTCCAGAGCATTACCTGAAACTCTGTGCCCTCAATTCTACTCTGTGTACTCGGTGGTAAAGCTTTCTGTGTTTCAGCCGAAAAGGATTCACGGCCTATGAAAGTCACAATTGACAATCTCAGCAAGAAGTTCGGCGATGTGGTCGGCGTCGAGAATTTGACCCTGCACATTGACGATGGCGAATTTGTGGCCTTCCTCGGTCCCTCCGGCTGCGGCAAGACGACGACGTTGCTGACCCTGGCCGGCATCTACAAGCCGACCGAAGGCACGATCACCTTCGGCGAGCGGGTCGTCAATCAGGTGCAGCCGAAAGATCGCAACATCGGCATGGTCTTCCAGAGTTATGCGCTTTACCCGCATATGACTGTCTTCCAGAACATCGCTTATCCGCTGAAGCTGAAGAAGATCTCCAAATCCGACCAGCATGACCGCGTACGCCAAGTCGCCAATGTCATGGGCATCGGCAATCTGCTGGATCGGCGGCCGGGGCAGCTATCGGGCGGGCAGCAGCAGCGCGTCGCTTTGGGACGGGCGCTGGTCAAGGAACCGGACATATTGCTCTTCGACGAGCCGCTGTCCAATCTTGATGCGCGCCTGCGCCTGACGATGCGGGGCGAAATCAAGCACTTGCAGAAGAACCTGGGCATTACCTCCGTCTATGTCACGCACGATCAACTCGAAGCCATGACCATGGCCGACCGCATCGCTGTAATGAGTGGCGGTCACTTGCAGGCTTTTGACTCGCCGGACGAATTGTACAACCGCCCCAAGACGCAGTTTGTGGCCGGCTTTGTGGGCAACCCGCCCATGAACTTGGTCAATGTCGAAGTTTCACAGGCCAACGGCAGCTATGTCGCTCAAGCCGAGTCGCTGAGCTTGAAGCTGGGCGCGGAGCGGGGCGAACCGGCAGCCCGCAGCGAGGGCGCGGTCGTGCTGGGCATGCGCCCGGAAGATATTCAGATCAGCGATGAGGGCGATGTCGCCGGCGAGATCTTCATCGTGGAGCCGCTGGGACGCGAAGACCTGATTGACGTGCGCGTGGGCCCGCATAGTTTTATCGTGCTGGCGAATACCGATTCGCAGTACCAGACCGGCGACATGGTCAAGCTCAAGTTCGACATGGGGCAAGCGCAATTCTTCGACCCGGCCACTGAACGATCGCTGCTCTGGCAGCAATAAGTCGCTCATGTTGGCCGAGGCAGTTCAAGGGCTGGACCGCAGCATCGCATCGCCGGAGGAGCAGGAGTTGGCGCTGCGTTACGCGCCGCTGATTCGCTTTGACCGGCGCGAACCCTTTCTGCCCTCCGCCGTCGGCTACACCCTGTTTCGCCGTGATGCAACGTCCGCGTCCTTTCCCCGCGACATCGCGCTGGCTGACGACATAGCCTTGGTCATTGAATACGCCATCTGGTGGGATTGGGATATTCAGCATCTCTACGAGCTGGAGCACGCTTGGGTCAGTGTTGACGCGGCGGGCGAAATCGTCGACCTCGAAGCAAGCTGGCATGGCCGCTTCCATCAGATGCGCGATGAAGAGGGCCGACTGCCGCTGCACGAGGGCAGGCCGCTGCTGTATTCGGAGCCCGGCAAGCACGCCTTCGCGCCATCGCCGGCCCCCCTCCTGCAACGGGAGGGTAAGACGCGGGCTAGCTGCGGCCTGCACGCGGGGGTGATGGGTGTTCATGTAACGCCGCTTTTCGCCGGCATCATCACTCAGCGCAAGCCGCTGCAGAATCGGCTGGTTCATACTTATCTGGAGCGCTTTCAGTTCGAGCCGACCTTCGACTTTAGCCAGCAATTCGACCTGAGAGCGGCCGCGTTTGTGCCCTGGAACAGCCTCTTTGCCTGGATTCCCGGGCACGTCGCCGCTTGCCTGGAGTCGCTAGCGGCGAGCATTGCACCGCGAGAACGGCGCGTTATACGCATCGCCCATCGCGGCGCATCGGCTTACGCGCAGGAGAATTCGGCGGAATCGCTGCGAGTCGCCGCGGAGCTGGGCGCGGACATGGTGGAGATCGATATTCGCGTGACCGCCGATGACGCGCCGGTCGTCACCCACGACAGCAGCTTGAAGCGCGTCTATGGCATCGACGGCGGCGTATCTGATTACAGCCTGGAGGAGTTGCGGCGGCTGACGGCCGGTCTGGGCGCGATCAACAGTTTTGCCGAAGCGCTGGATTTGTGCCGCGAGCTGAGCCTGGGCATTTACCTCGATATCAAGCAGCTCAGCCGGGGCGCGGCGCGGGCGATGTTTGAGGCGCTTGTCAAAAGGCATTATATGCGGCGCGTCATATTCGGTTCTTTCCGGCCCGATTATCTGGCGGATATCAAATCAGCCTGGCCGAGCGCGCAGACCTCGATTCTGTTCAGCGCTGTTGACATCGACGCGGTGAAGCTGGCCGAGGCGATCGGCGCGGACTTCGTGCATCCCTGCTGGGAGAATCGCGCCGAGCAGCCGCATCGCCTGCTCACGTCGGAGTGGATCGCGGCCCTGCGCGCGGCCGAATTGGGTATCGTCTGCTGGCATGAGGAGCGACCGGCGGAGATCGCGGCGCTTAAGGCCTTGGGCGTGGACGCCATCTGTTCCGACAAGCCCGAATTGCTGCGCGATACCGCGGGGACTGCGCAATGAGCGATAATCGGCTGTTCCCAACCAGCGTCATCGGCAGTTTGCCGCGTCCGAAGTGGGTGATCGACCTGCTGCTGCGCCATCAGAATGGCGACCTCAGCGACGAAGCGCTGGATGCAGCCATGGACAAGGCGGTTGGCTTCGCCATCGGCCTGCAAGAAAGCGCCGGCGTCGACATCATATCTGACGGCGAATGGCGGCGCGTCGGCTATTTTGAAGTCTTCGCGCAGATGGTCGGGGGCTTTCAGCGGGCCGAGTATCGGACGCAGGCCTTGGCCCCGCAGGTCGTGCCTGATACAGGTCTGTCGCCTCCTCAACAGTGGACGTTGACGGAGTTTCAGCAGGCCTTGGTGGTGGCGCCGATGACTTATTCGCGGCCCATCGCGGCCGGTGGCGCGGCCTACCTGCGGCGGAACACGCAGCGCCGGACAAAAGTAGCGCTGCCATCGCCGCATATGGTGGGCGGACGGCTGTGGCATGCCGAATACTCCAGCGAGGCTTATCCAACGCGGCGCGACTTCATCGAGGCGGTCATCCCTATCTTGCGCGGCGAGGCGCTTGCCTTGCGCGATGCCGGCGTTGATGTGCTGCAATTCGACGATCCCTGGCTGTGCTTCTTCGTCGACCCGGAGCACCGGGCGCGCTTCGACGACCCTGATGCCGAGGTGGAGCGCGCCATAGACGATCTCAATCGCGTGCTGGCCGGCATAGACGGCATCAAAACGGCGCTGCATGTCTGCCGCGGCAATCGCGCGCGCACGGTTTACGCCAATGGCGACTACGAGCCGATCATGCCTTTTCTGCTGGCTGCCAACGTCGACCAACTGGCGATGGAATTCGCTGTTTCACAGGCGGGCGATGTCGGCATCTTCGGCGCTTTCCCCACCGACAAGGAGATCGGTCTGGGCGTGGTCGATGTGCGCGGGGAGATCGCGGATACGCCGCAGCTGATCGTGGAGCGCGTCGAGAAGGCGCTGGCGTATTTGGCGCCGGAGCAGATCACGCTGAATCCGGATTGCGGCTTCGCGCCGACCAGCACCAACCCCATCTCACTGGAAGAGGCCTATCAGAAGCTGCACGCGATGGCGCAGGCCGCTGAGGTGCTGCGTCAGCGTTACGGTTGACCCGATGATGACCGGGCTCCGCGCTTTGACGGATTCTCGACACTTTTACCACCGAGGGCACAGAGTGATTATGAGGGCACAGAGAGGGCGAGCCAAGGCTCGCCCCTACATCCCTTGACTTGTGGCGGCTTGGGATAGCTTGTCGACAGCAGCGGGAGCCTGTGTTAGATTTGCCGCATGTCCGAAAATCACCGCTCCAAGCGCTTCGACCTGCTGGCGCAGCGCGACATCAACAAAGAGACGTATGTCGAGCCTTGGCCCGAAGCCGGCTTGATGGTGGCCGACAGCCCCTATGACCCGCAGCCGAGCATCGCGCTGGATGGCGGTCGCGTCACTGAGATGGACGGCGTAGCTGCGGCTGACTTTGACGCGCTGGACCGTTTCATCGTTTCGCGCGCCCTCGACCTTGACGCGGCGGCGGAAGCAATGGCGCTGCCGTCGCAAGAGTACGCGCGCATGCTGGCGGATATCAACGTGCCGCGCGCCGAGATCGCCCGTTTGATCGCCGGCTGTACAGCGGCGAAGCTGTGCGACATCATGCGCCATCTCAATGTGCTGGAGATGATGATGGGGCTGTCGAAGATGCGCGTGCGCCGGACGCCGGCCAATCAGGCGCATGTGACGAATTGGCGCGAGCATCCGGCTTTGCTGGCGGCTGACGCTGCTGAAGCGGCGCTGCGCGGTTTCGCCGAGGTCGAGACGACCGTGCGCGTGGCGCGTTTCGCCCCCTTCAATGCGCTGGCTATCCTGGTCGGCACGCAGACCGGGCGCGGCGGCGTGCTGACGCAATGCTCGGTGGAAGAGGCCCTGGGTTTGCGGCTGGCGATGAAGGGACTGACGAGCTACGCCGAGACGCTCTCGGTTTATGGCACCGAGATGACCTTCACCGATGGCGATGACAGTCCCTGGTCAAAAGCCTTCCTGGCCTCGGCTTATGCTTCGCGCGGGGTGAAAATCCGCTTCACCTCGGGCACGGGCTCGGAAGCGCTGATGGGCCGCGCCGAGCGCAAGTCGATGCTTTACCTGGAGGCGCGCTGCCTGCTGGTGGTCAAAGGCGCGGGCAGCCAAGGCGTGCAGAACGGCTCGATTTCATGCATCGCCTTGCCGGAGGCGCTGCCGGGCGGGGTGCGCGCCGTGCTGGCGGAGAACTTGCTGGCGTCCATGCTGGGCTTGGAAGTGGCGGCCGGCAACGACGCCCTGGCCTCGCATTCGAGCATCCGCAAGACGGCCAAACTGATGCTGCAATTCATCCCGGGCGCGGATTTTATCTTCAGCGGCTACAGCGCCATTCCCAAGCGCGACAACCTCTTCGGCGGCGGCAATTTCGATGCCGAAGACTTCGATGATTACAATGTATTGCAACGCGATATGCAGATTGACGGCGGACTGCGGCCGATCAACGAAGACGAAGCGCTGGCGATACGTCAAGAAGCGGCGCGCGCGATTCAAGCCGTTTATCGCGAATTGGAGCTGCCCCCGATTACGGATGAAGAAGTCGAGGCGGCGACGCGGGCGCATAGCAGCGATGACATGCCCGAGCGCGATATCCTGCCCGATCTGGAAGCGGCCGATGCTTTCATGGCCAGCGATGCCGATTTCCTTACTGTGATACGCGCCTTGCAGGCAAGTGGCTTCGCTGAGGTTGCGGACAACATTCTGGAGATGGGTCGGCAGCGCGTGGCGGCGGATTATTTGCAGCCCTCAACGATATTCGACGCCGATTTCAAAGTGCTTAGCGGCATCAACGACGGCAACGATTATACCGGGCCGGGCAGCGGCTATCGTCTGGAGGGCCGGCGCTGGCAGGAAGTTACGGACATCCCGCAGGCCAAGTCGCCCGAGGGTTTCGTCGAGCCGCATACGGGCAAGCCACTGTCGCGGCTAGTCGAGATTGGCCCCGCGGCGAAGGGGGGACAGCGGGAAGTGGTGCTGGCGCTCGGTCCGGCCTTTGCGCGCGCGCTGAGCAAGACGATCGGCGGGCTGGAACAGGAAGATGTGCTGCAGGCGATACTGTCGGGCATCGCCGCCGAGGGCCTGGCAGCGCGTATCGTGCGCGTCTATCACACATCGGATTGCGCGGGCATCGGCTACGTCGGCGCGCGGCTCAGCGGCAGCGGCATTGGCATCGGCCTGCAATCGCGCGGCACCGCCGTCATCCATCAGAAAGACTTGGCGCCATTGAATAATTTGGAGCTCTTCCCGCAGTCGCCCAGCCTGACCTTGGCGACCTACGAGGCTATCGGGCGCAACGCGGCGCGTTATGCACTGGGCCGGGCGACTGTGCCGGTGGCGGTCAAGATTGACAACGGCGCGCGCTTGCGCCTGATCGTCAAGACGGCGCTGCTGCATCGCCGCGAGACCGATGAAGTCGATCCCGACAAGCCGCCGCAAGAATTGCGCTACGATTGGGAGCCGGGATGATGTCTGAAATGAAGAATGCGTATCCACTGCGCGAAAATGCCGCGGAGTCTCTGCGGGCGCACAGCGGGCGCCGGCTCAGCGAGATTACGGCGAAAGCGCTGGCGGCCGGCGAGCTAGGCGGGGACGATTTGCGCACCCATGCCGACACGCTGCGGCGGCAAGCCGAGATCGCGCGGGAAGGGGGCTTCCCGCAATTGGCGGCCAACTTGCTGCGGGCGGCCGAGTTGACGAGCGTGCCTAACGAAGAGATGCTCAAGATTTATGAGTCGCTGCGCCCCGAGCGCGCTTCGTATGCTGAGCTGACGCGCTTGGCGGATTATCTGGAGACAAGCTTTGGCGCGCGGGAAAACGCCGCCTTTATTCGGGAAGCGGCCGAAGTCTATCGCGCGCGGGGATTGCTGCGGCGATAAATCACAAAAGCCATGTAGGGGCGACCTGTCAGGTCGCCCGCGTGTGTGGCATCTTACTGACGGGCGACCCAAGGGCACGCCCCTACACGCGGAATGAGTTTGGGAGCGCCAAATGGCTGACAGCCCACTCGAAGGCAATATCAACACATATTCGCGCCCGAGCGATTTGCGCATCACCGACATGCGCGTCGTCAATCTAAGGGCGCTGCCCTTTGATGCGTCGCTGCTGCGGATTGACACCAATCAGGGCATCAGCGGCTACGGCGAAGTGCGCGATGGCGCCAGCCCGACCTACGCGCTGCTGCTGAAGTCGCGCTTGTTGGGCGAGAATCCCTGCAATATCGACAAGCTCTTTCGCAGGATCAAGCAGTTCGGCTATCACGGGCGGCAGGGCGGGGGCGTCTGCGGCATCGAGATGGCGCTCTTCGATCTGGCGGGCAAGGCTTATGACGTACCGGCTTATCAGTTTGCAGGCGGCAAGTTTCGCGACAAGGTGCTGATCTACAGCGATACCGACACGGTGTCGGACGGAACGGCGATGGGGCAACGCCTCAAACAGCGCATGGACGCCGGCTTCAAGTTCCTCAAGATGGACATCGGCATCGGCTTGCTGAAAGGCATCGAGGGCGCGGTTTCCTCGCCGCCGGGCGCGCTGCAGCGCCGCGATGTCATGCACCCTTTCACTGGTCTTCAGCTAACCGAGATCGGCATCCAGGCGCTGGTCGAATACGTGCGACAAGTGCGCGATATAGTCGGCTACGAGATTCCGCTGGCGGCCGATCATTTCGGCTTTATCAATGTCGAATCTTGCATCCGGCTGGGTCAAGCGCTGGACCAGTTCTCGCTGGCTTGGTACGAGGACATGATCCCCTGGCAGCTGACCGAGCAGTGGCGGCAATTAAAGCAGTCGGTGCTGACCCCCGTCTGCACCGGCGAGGACATCTACCTCAAAGAGGGCTTTATGCCGCTGCTGGAGGCGGGCGCGGTCTCGGTGATTCACCCCGATCTGGCGACATCGGGCGGAATTATGGAGACCAAGAAGATCGGCGATTTGGCGCAGGCTTACGGCGTGCCTATGGCGATGCACATGGCCGGCTCGCCGGTGTCTTTCCTGGCCAATATCCACTGCGCCGCCGCCACCGAGAACTTCTACGTGCTGGAGAATCACTCGGTTGATCTGCCCTGGTGGGACGATTTGATCGCCGGCATCGACAAGCCACTGATCGTCGATGGCTACGCGCCGGCGCCGGAAGGGCCGGGTCTGGGCTTCGGCGAGCTGAATGAGGCGGCCATCCGCGAGCGCATGGATACGCGGCCCGGGCGCGACGCCGGTTACTTCGAGCCGACTGATCGATGGGACGACGAGTGGTCGCTGGACCACTTGTGGAGTTAGTGGCGCTAAACATATCTTTACCACCGAGTACACCGAGAGATAATTTTGACTGGTGTATTTCTCTCAATAAGTCTGCGTCAATGCGGTCAGATCGTCAGGTCGGGTGTCTTTCATGCGGATTAAAGAAGTCCACATCACGCCGGTCGCTGTGCCTGATCCGCCGCTGCTGAACGCGGCTGGATTGCACGCGCCTTACGCGCTGCGCCTCGTGGTCGAAATTGTTAGCGACGACGGCATCTCCGGCTGGGGCGAAATCCCCGGCAGCGAAGCGACCCGCGCCGCTTTGGAGACCGCCGCCGAGCATCTCGCCGGCATGGATCCCTGGGCGCTCAACGCTATCGAGGCGACGCTTGAAGCGCTGGCGAAACCGGACGCGCGCGGCGCCAGGCCTTGGGATCAGCGGACTTGGGTGCACGTGCGCAGCGCCATTGAAGTCGCTTGTTACGACTTGATGGGCAAATCAGTCGGGAGGCCGGTGGTCGATTTGCTGGGCGGCGCGGTTCGCGATCGCGTGCCCTTCGCAGCTTATCTATTCTATAAATACGAGGGCGCTGGCGGCGAATTCGGCTTCGGGCGCGACGAGTCGGCCGTCGGCTGGCAAGCGGCGCGGCAGGCTGAGGCGCTTGATCCGGCCGGCATCGTGGCGCAGGCCCGGGCTATGGTCGATCACTACGGATTCCAATCCATCAAGCTCAAGGGCGGCGCTTTGGAGCCTCAGCAGGAGGTCGATGCGATCCTGGCGCTGCGCGAGGCTTTTGGGCCGGATGTGCCGCTGCGGCTCGACCCCAACGCGATCTGGCGCGTGGATACGGCCATCGCCGCCGGCAAACAGCTGGAAGGCGTACTGGAATATTACGAAGACCCGGTGCGCGGACAGGCGGACATGGCGACGGTGGCGCGCGCGCTGAGCATCCCCTTGGCGACCAATATGTGCACGACCTCGTTTGACGACCTGCCGGGCAGCGTGGCGCATCAATCCGAGGCCATCATCTTGTCGGATCATCATTTTTGGGGCGGCTTCCGCGCATCGCTGGATCTGTCGCGATTCTGCGCGATATTCGGCCGCGGCATGTCCATGCACTCCAACAGTCATTTGGGCATTTCGCTGGCGGCGATGGTACAGTTGGCGGCGGCAGTGCCCAACCTGACTTACGACTGCGACACGCACTATCCCTGGCAGGACGGGCATGACCTGTTGGTCGAGCCGTTGACTTTCGAGGCGGGCGCGGTTGAAGTTCCGAGCGCGCCCGGCTTGGGCATTGAAGTCGACCGCGCTAAACTGGCGCGGCTGCATGAGCAGTATCTGGCTTGCGGCTTGACCGAGCGCAATGACGAAATTGAAATGCAGAAGGTACAGCCGGGCTGGACCTTCCAGGCGACGCGCTGGTAAAGCAATGCAAACTCGTCTCAATTTGTAGGGGCGAGCCACCGGCTCGCCCGTACGCACAAAGCTTGGGTATCATATTTTGCGTGACCTAAGTCAAAACTAGTGTGCGACTGTGTACTCGGTGGCAAAAGAATTTGATGCGATTGACCAGGCTGGAAAAGGAGAACCAATGAGCATCTCAACGCCGCAACTGCTCGACGCGCTCAACAGCGTGATCAGCATTCCGCTGATTCCATATCAGGGCGCGGATATCGATTACGCCGGGCACGCCAAGAATATCGACTACACCATGCGCAACAACAGCTTGAGCGGCGGCCGACCGCGTGTGGTATCCATCGCCGGCACCAGCCTGGTTCACCATGTGTCTTATGACGATCAGGTCAAGCTGCTGGATATCGCCGGGCAGCGCATGGCGGGCGAGGGCGTGCTGATGGCGGCGCTGGCGCCCAATCCGCTGCCGGAAGCGGCCGCGCTGCTGGCGCGACTGGCGGCCTTGCAGCGCCCGCCGGATGTCTACTTGATCATGCCGCTGGGCGGGACTTACGGGCCGGCCGGACTGTATCAGACGCTGATGGCCTTCGTCGACGAGCAGGCTGGGCGATTTGGCGCGCGCTTCTTGTACTACTATCGGCGTCCGCGCGACCGCGACATGATCATCCGGCTGCTGCAAGATTCGCCCCACTTCATCGGCGTCAAGATCGGCGCCAACGAAGACGATGTGCCGCCCTTTGTTGAGGCGCTGGATAAGAGCAAGATCGTCATCTGGGGCATCGGCGACCGCTCGACGGCGGCGGCGGAAATGGGCGCGAAAGGGCATACCTCGGGCATCAGCATCGTTGTGGCGCGCGCTTCGGACGAGATCAACAACGCGCAGCGCCGGCGCGATTACGAAGCGGCGCGACAGATCGAAAACGAGATCTCGCCGCTGGAAGACATCCGCTTCATGCAAGAGCGGGCTTACAATTATTCTGCGGTCATGGAAGCGATCAATTGCGCGGGTTTTGACGATGTGGTCGGCGGCACGGGCGGGCCCTTTAATCCGCGTGTGCCGGCCGAGATCGCGCGGGAGATTCAGCGCATTATGGCGGCGCTTGAACATTATCATTAGCAGACGGCAGCCGCCACAGATATAATTAGCGTGGCGATTCATCGATTGGATTGTGGCGCAAGGACGCGACAATCGGAGGAGAAAGAATGATCTTCAAGGACATTTTGCGCGCCGTTGCTGATTTGAATGATAAGGAACGCCAACTTTTGCGCGGCTATCTTGACCCGCTCCCCGAACAGCCCTTTGTGATGGCGCCAAAAGAAAGGATGCGACAATTGAACGCTGCGCTGGATGCTATGGGCGACGGCTTGAGCCATACTCAGCTTCAGGAAATGACAGCGGCAATGACTGCGGAATACGTAGAAGTCTGGGATGAGTCCGAATGGATAGAGTGACTTACCTATTGGACACTACCGTGATTGCCGATCGCTTTAAGCGCCACCCGCTAGTTCTCCACCGACTTACTAATGCGGGCGAGGCTGGGCATATCCTGGGCTTATGTGACCCGGTGCGCTACGAAGTCCTGCGGGGGCTGCTCAAAGTCAATGCCATGCAAAAACTGAAATTGTTTCGGGAAACGATCGCGCCCCTTATGGATCCTCTTCCGCTGACTGGCGCCGACTGGGCGCGCGCCGCTGAATTATGGGCGGAGATTCGGAATCAGGGAAAACAGCTCTCCGATGTCGACCTGTTGATTGCGTCCCTTGCCTTGCGCTTGAATGCCGTGGTCGTGACATCAGACGCGGATTTCGCCGCTTTGCCGATCCCAATTGAAAACTGGCGAGATGACAAATAGCGCTACCGCCAACTGGAAGCTGCGCTGAACAGACGCGTGATTACATTGAAAAGCTGGCTTAATTTGCCCCAAAGTTTTATCGCCTCTAAGAGACAGGTCTCCAAATGAAAATCACTGATGTGCAAGCCTGCGTCATCGGCCGGCAGGAACCCGACAGCGGCGGCAGCGTCTGGACATTCGTGCGCGTTTACACTGACGAGGGCATCGTCGGCACAGGCGAGTGCAATTCGGGCGGGCCGGGCTTCTCCGGCTTCGCTACCAAGCAGGCCATCCTGGCCATGCGCGAGCTGTTGATCGGGGAAGATCCTTTTAATATCAACATGCTCTACGAGAAGCTGCGGCGGGCCGGGCGCTACGGCGGGTCAAGCAATGCGCCGCTGATCTTTGCGCTGACGGGCATCGACAATGCCCTGCACGATATCGTGGGCAAGGCGCTGGGCGTGCCGGTGTATAAGCTGCTGGGCGGCAAATTCCGCAGTGATATCCGGCTCTATGCCGACTGCCACTTCGGCGAAGAAGACAGCCCGGCCTCCTTCGGCGACAAAGCGCTGGAAGCGGTGGCTGAGGGTTTTGGCGCGGTTAAGTTTGATGTCGATTACACCGGGCATGGCAAGCTGGACGCCTGGAATTGGACGGTGGGCGCGCGCGAGATGACGCATATCGTGGGGCTGGTGGAAGGCGTGCGCCAAGCCATCGGCTTCGAAGTTGACCTGGCCATCGACTGCCACGGCCACTTCGACTTGCCCTCGGCGATTACCCTGGCGCGCGCGCTGGAGCCGCTGCGTCTGCTGTGGCTGGAGGAGCCGGTGCCGGCGGAGAATGTCGACGCGCTGGCGCAGGTGCGCGCCTCCACCTCAACCGTCATCTGCACAGGCGAGAACCAGTACACGCGTTACGACTTCCTGGAACTCTTCAGCAAGGGCGCCTGCGATGTCATCATGCCGGACCTGGCCAAAGCCGGCGGCATCGCGGAAGGGATGCGCATCGCGGACCTGGCCGACGCGCACTACATCCCCATCGCGCCGCATAATGTCTCGTCGCCGCTGGGCATGATGGCGGCTTGCCATGTCATGGCGGCTGTGCCCAACTTCTTGTTTTTGGAGTTTCACGCCCGCGACATACCCTGGTGGAGCGAGCTCTGCGATGGCGACAAACCCTTCGTGCGCGATGGCGTGATGACCGTGTCGGAGGCGCCGGGCATCGGCGTCGAGCTCAACGACCGGGTAGCCAGGTCGCTGCTTTGGAATGGGGATAGCTACTTTGACTGAGCGGGTTACAGTCTGATTGGCTGGCCGCTGTCGCAGGCGCGGACGACGCCGAAGACCAACTCCATAGTGTGGATATTGTCTTGCGCGGTCGTGGCTGTCGACTTGCCCGCGGTCGCCGCTCGGTAGAATTCTTGCAGCAGATAATCCTGCCCTTCGCGCGGCATCTCGATCAGCGGGACTTCTTCCGGCTCGGCGTGTTCGTTGGCCAGCCCACGCGCGCCGTCGTTGACGCGCAGCAGCCGCTGCATCGTCACGCGGTCGTCTTGCGCCAGCAGCACGCCGCGCTCGCACTCAAAGCGCCAGTTTGCGTTCCAGCTGGTCTCCAGCGCCTGCGAGCACCAGGAGCCGGCATAGGCGACCTGCACACCGCTGTCGAAGCCGATCTGGGCCGAGGCGCTGGCGTGGCCCGCGAACCAACTCCAGGGCGGGTTCCAACTGCGAGCTTGTATCGTTTTTGCGTCGCTGCCGAGGAAGAAGCGCATCATATCAAAGTGGTGGATGGACATGTCGATGATCAGCGGATGGGGCATTTTTTCGCGGAAGCCGCCGAAATGCGGTCCCTTGTAGAATTCGACTGAAACGCCGGACACCGCGCCCAGTTCGCCGCTGTCCAGCACACGTTTCACGGTCTGGGTCAGCTGCCGATAGCGGTAATTCTGCGCCACGCTGCATAATACGCCAGTGTCGTCGGCCGCCGCGGCGATGGCTCGGGCATCTTCCAGCGTGCCCGCCAGCGGCTTCTCTTGCAGGACGGGCAGGCCGGCTTCCAGCGCGGTGACGGTCACTGCGCGGTGGAATTGCGGCGGGGTTATATTGATGACCGCGTCGGCGTCGACCTGCTGGAGCGCTTGTGGCAGGGAGTCGAAAATCAGCGACTGGTCGAGATTGTAGGCTGCGGCTTGGGCGCGGACGATGTCTGGGTCGATCTCGACGAAGCCGGCGAAATCCACATGCGGCGAATTCTGCACGGCGTTCAGCCAGGCCTTGCCCATGCCGCCGATGCCCACTTGAATGACTTTCATCGAAATGACTTCCTTACAACGACATCTGAATTGGTTTCTGCAAAATCGTCGGTTCCACCCGGAATGTTTTCCTCTATGCGGCGTTCAGGCGCTCATAGCCTCGGCGGCATCGATCCCGGCTCTGTGGCAGGGCTCGTGGTCGAATACGCCGTTTATCATGTCATCGCCATGATGGTGACAAGCCTCGTGGGCGAAGTAGGCGGCGTGATAAGCATAGAGAGGTTTTGGCAAATGCATATCCTGATTATAAAAATGCAAGTCCTTAACACAGCTGCCCAACGATGTTCTGCCCGTACCGACATAGGCGAAGCCCAAGTTACAATCACTCGTTCCAGGTTCTTCGAGGCGTTCTTCGATCACTCTTGTTGCGCTGACGATGTATTGATAGAGCGCTGGCAGCTTGCCTTGTATGATATTCAGCGATTCGTTTATCACATTAATGAAGGCTTCTGATCCCTCGATACGGGGCCTGGACAAATTGGCGCCAGGGGATTGAGATGGCGCGCCGCACTGTCCATTCTGACGAGCCCAATATCCGTCAGTCCATTCTTGTTCCGTCCTGCATTGTCGATCGACGAAACAGCAGTTGTCAACGTCTGATGGCGCTGTCGTCGGCGCGGTGGAGCCTGTGTCGAGAAATCTGTTGGGATACGTCACTCGGACTCTTTCGGTATCAGCCAACCAGCCTAGACTGATTTGCAGCCAGCACCATTTTGCGCCGACGGTCTTTTGGATTATGGTGTAGCTATCGCCGGCTTGGGCGGTCGCCACCACCGGACTGCTCGTCGTGGGAGACTCGCGGATGTTCATGGGTCCTGTAATATTCGCCGTTTCTCCCTCAAAACAGGGCTGTTGCTGTGCGCTCACCGCGGAGGGGGCCGCAGCGATAGAGAGAATTGCCGAGAGCAAAAGTAGCCACATAAATCTTATGGTCATGTCTTCATTCAAATCATCCGGATAGAAGATTGATCGTCGCCTAGTCTAGCAGGTCCGGCGAAAACTGCCTATCGCAGGCGCCCTCTTGGATTTTTCTCAGCGCACGCGCCCGCCGTTGAAGCGCTGGAAGATCAGCGACAGGATGATGATCAGGCCGTAGAAAAATTGCGTAAAGAAGCCGGTCAAGCCGGCCGCGATCACGCCGGTCTCAATGAAGGCCACGATCGAGGTGCCAATCATGCCGCCGAAGACAGTGCCGATGCCGCCCCAGGTGGGCGTCCCGCCGACGAACAGGCCCGCCAGCACCGGCAGCAGCAAGCCGTCGCCGGTGGTGGGCCACCAGACGAAGTTGATCATCACCGAGAAAACGCCAGCCAAGGCCGCGCCGACGCCGGTAAATACGAAGACCAGTATGCGCGTGCGATCAACATCGATGCCCATCTCGGCCGCGCTCTCGGGATTGTCGCCGACGCAATGCACCCGCACGCCGAAGCTGTGCCGGTTATACAGGAAGACGCCCAGCGCAGTGAAGGCCAGCGCCCATAACATCTGATTGGGAATGCCCTGATTGCCGGCGATGATGATGGTGTCGTCAGTCATCAGCGTGTGAATCAGGGTGCCGCGGACTTCGGGGATGGCGATGGAGAAACCCTCGACCAGGATATTAATGAAGCCGCGCAGGAAGAAATTCATGCCCAACGTGGCGACGAGCGCCGACAAGCCGATGCGCACGACCAGGATGCCGTTGACGAAGCCCAGCGCCGCGCCAACGACTAGCGCTGCGGCAATGCCAATCAGCGGGTCGCCGCCCTGGTCGACGATCGAGACAAAGGCGTAGGACGCCAGCCCGACCACCGATGGGAAGGACAGATCGATTTCGCCGGCGGTGACCACGAAGACGAGGGGCACGACCAGGAAGATCGACACGGGCAGGGCGATCATCACCGAGCGATAAGTCTTGAATTGCGTGAAGACCTCGGTATTGGCCATGGTGAAGCCGATGAGCATGACGATCAGGAAGAGCGTCGAGGTGAGCGCCCGGCGGTTATTGCGCAGCCACTTGACCAGCCCGCTGGCGTCTTCGCGCGCGATCTGCTGGCCGCCGCCTGTTCCGCTTCCGAACATCAGAGTTGTCTCCTGCCTAAGCGTCAGCCGCGTGGCCCAATTCGGCGATCTCTTGCATGTGCTTGATGAGGACCTCTGGCGTTGGGATGGCTGACTTGTCCTCGGTCATGACAACTTTGCCGCGGTCGAGCACCACGAAGCGGTCGGCGACATCATAGACGTGATAGATATTGTGCCCGATGAAAATGATGGAACGGCCGCGCGCGCGGACATTTTCGATGAAGCCAAAGACTTTGGCCGTTTCAAGCAGCGAAAGCGCCGTGGTTGGCTCGTCAAGGACGATCAAATCGGCATCGAAATAGAGGGCCCGCGCGATAGCCACGCCCTGCCGCTCGCCGCCGGACAGCGTCGCCACCGGCGAATCGGGATCAAAGACTTTGGAGGTGAAGCCGATTTCGCGCATGAGCCGATTGGCTGCTTGGTATTGCTGCTTGACTTTGATGATTCCGAAGCGGTCTTTGATCTCCCGCCCCATAAAGATATTGCGCGTGATGGTCTGCTGCGGCGCCAGGGCGCGGTCTTGGTAGACCGTCTCGATGCCGGCGTCGCGGGACTTGGCCGCGTTCCAATTGCGGACTTCGCGCCCGCGCACGATGATTCGCCCGCTGTCGGGCGGGTGCACGCCCGAAAGAATCTTGATCAGCGTGGACTTGCCGGCGCCGTTATCGCCGATCAGCCCGACCACTTCGCCCGGTCGCACGCCAAAGCTGATGCCGTCCACGGCCTTGACGTTGCCGAAAGACTTGGTCACGTTGCGCAATTCGATGATGTATTCGCCGTGTTTTGTTTTCATTTGTGCTCGCTTAAAGCGAAACCGTAGGGGCGACCGACCCGGGTCGCCCGTGATTGACGTGGAATCCTGGTGGGCGACCCGGCGGGTCGCCCGCACACACGTCATAGAGATTGCGGTAAAGTCTAACGATAACCGGCGATCGCCAGTTCCTTGACCTGCTCGTAGTTGCTGACGTCGATGAAGCCAGCGCCGGTATCGGCATTCAGCGGGGCCAGGCCGAATTTGGCGGTCTGGCAGATGCTGAGCACGGGCAGGTAGCCTTGCAGGAAGGGTTGCTGATCGGCGGTCAGGTGAATCCAGCCGTCGGCGAAGCCCTGCATGATGAACTCGTTGGTGTCGAAGCCGATGGCTTTGACCTGGCCCGCTTCCAAACCGGCCGCTTCCAAGTAAGTCTGCGTGTTGCCCAGGGTCTGCCCGCCGGAGAAGGCGACCAGCTTCACGTCCGGGTTGCCCGTAATGGCGGCTACCATCGACGGAATGCCCAGGTTGGGGTCGGCGGCCCAGGTTGGCGGCGAATCAACATGGATGATTTCCATGCCGGCTTCTTCCAGCGCTTCCCAGGTGCCCAGCTCGCGCAGGGCGCGTTCCCGCTGCGCCAGGTTGGCCAGGACGATAGCCTGGTCGCCCTCGCCGAAGCCGAATTGGCGCAGGGCTTCTTCGCCCAGGGCGCGGCCCTGCGCCGCCAGCTGCGCGCCGACATAGCCGCCGCCGTAGCGGGCGCGGACCTGATCGACATCGACATTCTGGTACATCATGATAATGCCGGCTTCGGCGGCTTCCGCGGCCAGCGGCATGATGGCTTCGTTGCCCGGGTGGCCCATCATGGCGATGCCATCGGGCGCCTGAGCTACGGCTTCACGCAGCTGCTGCGTCATCAGCTCGCTGTCCCAGCCGGAGAAGACGTATTCGACATTGGCGCCGAGATCGCGCTCGGCCGCTAGCGCGCCGCGATAGACGATGCCGGCGAAGGCGTCGCCCTCGGTACCGCCGGCGAAGAAGCGAATCGTCACGCCTTCGCACCAGTGCGCCCGGTCGAGGTCGTCCTGGGCGAAGGTCGGCGCCGCGACCATGACGATAAATGCGAGGACCAAAAGAATGCTCAAGATACTACGTTTGTTACCCATGTTTGCCTCCACGCTTGGCTAATTGTTCGTACGGGTCAGCATTCGGCAGCAGGACCAGCAGCCATTCAAGGCGGCAAGAAACGAGCTCGAAAAGCTGACTGCGAGCAGTCTAACAAATTCTGCCGAGACTGCCAACGCTGGTTGCGCAAGTGGCAGCCTGCCCGTCGCTTACGCTACAATTGCCGAATCTCTACTGCTCTACTACAATGCCGCAGCGTATTTTCGTTCAACTATCAGAAGCTCACAATTTTCTACACGGAGGAAAACATGTTCAAACGTACGCTATTTTTTGTCCTGGTGGCTGGCCTCGCGCTGGTCACTTCGTCGTTGGTCATGGCGCAAGATGATATCTTGCTCTATGGCGGCAACCAGGACATCGACAATATCGACCCGGCCACGGGCGAGAACTACTCGATCAACGCCGCGCTGCGCAGCTTGTATGACGCGCTTTACATTTATCGCGGCAGCGAAACCCAGCCTCACCTGGTCGAATCCTACGAAGTGAGCGAAGACGCTACGGTCTGGACGTTCAAGCTGCATGAGAACGCCGTCTTCCATGATGGTAGTTCGGTCAACGCCGAAGCTGTGGTCTATAGCTTTAACCGCATCTTGGCCATCTCCGGCCCGCCGAGCTGGCGCTGGGAGACTATCGCCGACGAAAACACCGCGCAGGCGATTGATGAATTCACCGTACAATTTACGCTGACGCAACCCTACGCGCCCTTCATCGGCACGCTGCCACAGCTCTTCGTGGTCAACCCGGCTATTGTCGAAGCCAATCTGGGCGACGACATGGGGCAGACTTTCCTGAAAGAGAACGCCGCTGGTTCCGGTCCTTTCACGCAAGGACGCTGGGAAATCGGCAATATCTATGAGTTCATCGCTGTGGATGATTACTGGGCCGGCTGGACCGGCGACGACCACCTGGACGGCTTCTTCTGGGTCATCCAGCGCGACCCGTCCACCCAGCTCAATTCCTTGCTGGCCGGCGAAACGCATATCGCCGATACCGTTGCGGGCAGTGACAAAGAGAAGGTTGTCGATTCCGAAAATCACATATGGGAAGAGCACGGCGGCTTCTTCACCAATACGCTCAAGATGAACAATCAGGGCGAATACACCAGCGATATCCATTTGCGCAAGGCAATCGCCCACGCCATGAACTACGAGGCTATGTCCGCGGCGCAGGATGTTCCTATCACGATTTTGCCCGGTCCGACGCCGGCCAATTTCGTCGGCTACGTCGATGGCCTGGCATACCCGGCTTATGACCTGGACGCGGCGCGCGCTCATCTGGCGCAGTCGGCCTGGCCGGAGGGCGGCATCACGCTGGATTACGTCTACGTGACCGAATTCCCGCGCGAAGAAATCCCGGGCTTGATCTTGCTGGAAGGTCTGGCCGAGATCGGCATTGAGCTCAACATGATTCCCATGCTTTGGCCCGACATGGTGGCCAGTTGCGCCACGACGGAGACCGGACCGGACATCATCAATATCTACACGCTGCCGCCTTTCCTGGATCCGGACGCGCACCTCTACAATCAGTACCACTCGGATCAATGGGGCAGCTTCAACTCATGCAGCTTCTACCAGAATGACCGCGTGAACGAGCTGCTGGACGAGGCGCGTACGATTGGCGATGCCGAGACGCGGCAGGCTATGTACACCGAAGCGCAGGAGATCATCGCCGCTGAGCAGCCCTCGGTCTGGATGTACACCGAGGACAGCAGCATGTCGCTGAATACCTGCGTCAAGGGCTTCCGCTACTCGCCGATGTATCCGCTCACGGTTCTCTTCCAGGACATGTGGATGGACGGGTGCTAGCTTCGGGCAATAGACCAAGTAGGGGCGATCCAGTGGGTCGCCCTATGTTTCAGGCAAGAGAATCGGGCGACCTGATAGGTCGCCCCTACAATCTATGCTGGGAGAGCAATTCGTGGGCTTGCCACAAGATTCACATTAGGCTAAGTCATTTGCCATGAACATCCGATTCTACATCCTGCGGCGCATCGCTCTGGTCATCCCCACGCTCATCGGCTTGAGCATCCTGACTTTTTCCATCTCGCGGATAGTGCCGGGCGACCCGGTAGGGCTGGCGGCTGGGCCGCGCGCCACTGAAGAGATCAAAGAGACCTTCCGCCGCGAATTCGGCTTTGACCAGCCTCTGCCCATCCAATACGTCAATTATATTTCCGGGCTCTTCCGCGGCGATTGGGGCGAATCGCTGTATACGCGCCGCCCGGTAGTCGGCGACCTGCGCACCTTCTGGCCCGCCACGCTGGAGCTGACCACCGCCGCCGTCATCATCGCCACGCTGCTGGGGGTGCCGGCCGGCGTCATCTCGGCCATGTACCGCAATCGATTGCCCGATCATGTCGCGCGTGTATTGTCGCTGTTTTTCGTCAGCTTTCCCTCGTTTTGGCTGGCGATGATCTTCCAGACCTGGTTCGGTCGCGATCTGGGGCTGTTCCCCATCGGCAAACGCTTGCCCGTGCTGGTCGCTCCGCCGGCATCAACCACCGGCCTATTCTTGATCGACAGCCTCATCCAGCTGGACTTTGAAACATTTATGATCTCGCTGCGGCACTTATTCATTCCCGCGTTGGTCTTATCATTCGGCGCTTTCGCCAGCATCACGCGCATCACCCGCGCCAGCATGGTCGAGGCGCTCGAAAAAGACTTCGTACGCATGGAGCGCGCCATCGGCATCCCCTACCGCATCATCATCTTCAAATATGTGCTGCGCAATGCCCTCATCGCCACTATCACTGTCATCTCGCTGAATTTTGGCTGGCTGATGGCGGGCGCTATCCTCATCGAGACTATCTTCGATTGGCCCGGCCTGGGCATTTACGCTGTGGAAGCCTCGCTCAGCCTGGACTTTCAGCCCATCATGGGCATCGCCATCCTTTACGGCGTGGTATTCAGCGTGATCAATATCTTGACCGATATCGTCTACGGCGTCCTGGACCCGAGGATTCGTTATGGTTGAGTTGCCGGCCATTGATATGGAGAAACCCAAGAGCGCGCGCTCGGCACGTTGGGAGAATATGGCTCGCGGCATTTACCGCTTCCGCTCCAACAAGCTGTCGATGCTGGGTTTGGCCATGCTGATATTCATCTTGCTGGTGGCTATTTTCGCTCCGGTCATCGCGCCTTATCCGGAAGACGCCGCCGGCAAAACCCGCGTCGCCTCCCGCTTGCAGCCGCCCAGCGACGACTTCGCCTTCGGCACGGACAAGATCGGGCGCGACATTTTCAGCCGCGTCGTCATGGGCACGGGTCTGGCGCTGCAAGTCGGCACGATAATTATCTTGCTGGCTACGACCATCGGCGTGACTATCGGCGCCATATCGGGTTATGCCGGCGGCTGGCTTGACGATTTGCTCATGCGCGTCACCGACATCTTCCTGACTGTGCCGGCGCTGGTGCTGGCCATCGCTATTTCCGCCGCGCTGGGCAAGGGCATCATCAACGCCATGATCGGCATTTCGCTGGTTTGGTGGCCCGGTTTCGCCCGGCTTACGCGCAGTCTGGTGCTCTCACTGCGCGAGGAGCCATTTGTGGAAGCGGCTTACGGCATCGGCGCCGGGCATTTGCGCATCATATTCCGGCACATTTTGCCCAACGCCGTCTCGCCCATCATCATCAAGATGACCACCGACTTCGGCTTCGCGGTTCTGACGGCCGCCGCGCTCGGTTTCATCGGCCTGGGCGCGCAACCGCCGACGCCGGAATGGGGCGCCATGATTAACGACGGGCGGCGCTATTTTCCCGATGAGTGGTGGATCGCCACCTTCCCGGGCTTGGCCATCTGGTTGATGGTCTTCAGCTGGAACCTCATCGGCGACGGGCTGCGCGACGTTCTGGACCCGCGCTCGCGGCGGTAGGGGAGCGAAGATGTTTGTAGGGGCGACTTATTAAGTCGCCCGAAACCGCCGTTAGCCTCGTAACTTTGGGGCGGGCGACCAGGTTGGTCGCCCCTACATAAACGCGACTTGGTTTGAGATATTGAACTGAAATGACCGACCTGCTCAACATAGAAGACCTGCACCTGGAATTCGACACCTACGACGGTGTGGTTAAGGTTTTGGCCGGCGTCGACTTGAAGATGCGGCGCGGCGATGTGCTGGGCTTGGTCGGGGAGACCGGCTGCGGCAAGTCCATTACCGCGCTGTCGGTGCCGCGGCTCATCCCCATGCCGCCGGGTCGAATCACCGCGGGGCGCGTCACCTTTGACGGCGAGGACATTTTGAGCAAGACCGAAGGCGATATGGAAGCCTTCCGCGCCCGCCGGCTTGGCATGATCTTCCAAGACCCGGTTACGAATCTGAATCCGCTTTTCACCATCCGCGAGCAGCTGGTTGACGCTGTACTGTATCAGCGGGCGCAGGGGCAGAGTGTGCCCGGGCGCTGGCGCGGCTTCCTGCCCTCCGTGCGGCAGCTGCGCAAAGAGGCGCACGAACGCGCCGTCGAGCTGATGCGGCTGACGGGCATTCCCGACGGCGACAAGCGCATCTTCGATTATCCGCATCAATTCAGCGGCGGCATGCGGCAGCGCGTGCTGATCGCCATGGCGCTGGCCGGCGACCCCGACCTGCTGATCGCTGACGAGCCGACTACCGCCTTGGATGTCACCATACAGGCGCAGATTCTGCGCTTGATTCGCTCGCTGGTTTCGCAGTTGGGCTTGACCGTGCTGCTGATCACGCACAATCTGGGTGTGGTGGCGCGCAGCTGCGAGCGCGTCGCCGTAATGTACGCCGGCCGCGTCATCGAAGAATCGCCGGTGCGCGAGCTGTTCAAGAATCCCAAACATCCCTACACGCGCGGGCTGATCGCCGCTGTGCCGCAGAAGGACATCAGCCGTGGTGGTCTGGAAGGCATCCCGGGCATGATCCCCAATTTGATTGATCCGCCGGCGGGCTGCCGCTTCCACCCGCGCTGCGAGCATGTGATGGAGGCCTGCCGCAGCGCTGTTCCGCCCGCTGTACCTGTCGGAGAGCAACATACGGCCTCGTGTTTCCTCTATCCGGAGGACGCATGAGTCTTTTGCTGGAGATCAAAAACCTCAAGAAATATTTTCCAGTGCGCGGCGGATTGCTCAACCGGCAATTGGCGGATTTCCGTGCTGTGGACGATGTCAGCTTCGCGCTGCAAGAGGGCAAGACCCTGGGCTTGGTGGGCGAATCCGGCTCGGGCAAGACCACCATCGGCAAGTGCATCTTGCGCCTGCTGGAGCCGACGGCCGGGCAGATCCTCTACGACGGCGCCGATATCACGCATATCAAAGCGCGCGACTTGCGCCGGCTGCGCAGCGAGATTCAGATGATCTATCAGGCGCCGGCCGCCTCGCTGAACGGCCGCATGACCGTCGGGCAAATCATCGGCGAGCCGCTGTGGATCCACGAGCGCCTCAAAGGCGACGAGGCGCGTTCCCGCGTGCTGGAGTTGATGCATGTCGTGGGCTTGAAAGAAGAGCACTATTACCGCTACCCGCATGAATTCAGCGGCGGGCAGCAGCAGCGCATCGGAATCGCGCGCGCCTTGGCCGTGCAGCCGCGCTTGATCGTGCTGGACGAGCCGACTTCGGCCCTGGATGTCTCGGTGCAAGCGCAAATTCTGAACTTGCTGCAAGACCTGCAGGACCAATTCGACTTGACCTATCTCTTCATCTCGCACGACTTGGGCGTGGTGCGCTATATGTGCGACGAAGTGGCGCTGCTGTATTTGGGCAAGATCGTGGAAGTGGCGCAGACCGAAGTCATTTTCGAAGAGCCGAAGCATCCCTATACACAAGCGCTGATCTCCGCCATACCCGAGCCCGACCCGGATATTCAGCGCGAAGAAATTATCATCCGCGGCGATCTCTCGCATAGCTTCCCGCAGCATGGCTGTCCATTCGCGCCGCGCTGCCACGCCGATAAACTGGCTACCTGCGAGACCGTGCCGCCGCCGCTGATCGAAATCGAGCGACTGCATCAGGTGGCCTGCCATCTGCATCCGCAAGCGCCAGCTGAAATGCGAGGTTAAGCCGGCTGTGTCTCGGATCAGGGTCGGTATCATCGGCTGCGGCGCCGTCGCGCAAATCGCGCACTTGCCGACGCTTTATCAGTTGAGCGATCTGTTTGAGGTTACAGTTATTTGCGACCTCAGCGACAAGGTACTGGCAGGCGTCGGCGATGCCTGGGGCATTGCGACGCGGCAACGCGACTACAAGGATTTGCTAGCGCTCGACACTGTCGATGCCGTGTTGATCGCCAACCCCAATGTCTATCACGCCGAGGTCGCCATCGCGGCCCTGGCTGCAGGGCTGCACGTCTTGGTCGAGAAGCCGATGTGCATGACGCTGGAGGAGAACGATGCTGTCATCGCGGCGCAGGCGAGCGCGGGGAAAATCGTGCAAGTCGGCACGATGCGCCGTTACGCGCCGGCTTTCATTGAAGCTTGTCGCATCGTCCAAGGCATGGACGACATCCGCCTTGCCAAAGTGCACGATATTATCGGGCGCAATTCGCTGGTGATTGATCCGACCTCACGTGTGATCAAGGCCGACGATATCCCGCAGTCGGTCGGCGAGTCCTTGCGGCGGCGGCAAGACGAGCAGATACGCGCGGCCATAGGCGACGCGCCGGATGCCCTGAAGACTGCCTACAACATGATGCTGGGCTTGAGCAGCCATGACAGCTCGGCCATGCGGGAAATGTTGGGCATGCCGAAGCGTGTGCTGCACGCGGCACAGCGGCGGGGCGGGCGCTTTATGACCGCCGTATTTGATTACGGCGATTTCGTCTGCCAATTTTCTACCGGCGCGGACAATATCCCGCGCTACGATACCTACTTGGAAGTTTATGGCGAGAACCGCGTTGTGCGCGTGGATTACGACACGCCTTTCGTACGCAATCTGCCCATTACCCTGAGCATCACGGAAACGCGGGACGGCCTGAGCAAGACCGAGTCGGTGACGCACCCGGGCTGGGGAGATGCCTTCACTGAAGAATGGCGCGCCTTCCACCATTGCCTGGTCAGCGGCGAGCCGGCAAAGGCGTCCCCGCAAGATTTTCGCCAGGATTTGCTGCTCTACCGCGAGATGATTCAGCACATGGCGCAGGAAGCCGGTCTGCCGGCCTGAGTGCATTGACATAGTAGCGACAAGGGAGACGGCTAGATGCTGCGTCAAGTCACACTGGAAGACATTCGCCCTATCGCCATCGGCGCCGGCATCCTGGGCACGGGCGGCGGCGGCAACCCTTATCTGGGCGGCCTGCACCTGGCGTCGATCATCCGCGAACGCGGACCGCAGACCATTGTCGACCCCTTCGATTTGGCTGACGATGCGCTTTGCTGCGTAGTGGGCAGCATCGGCGCGCCAACCGTCAGCATCGAGAAGCTGCCCGAAGGCACGGAGATGTGCCGGGCGCTGCGCCTGCTGGAAGCGCATATCGGCCGGCAATTCGACGCGGTCGCCATCGCCGAGATCGGCGGCGCCAACTCGATGCAGCCCTTGATCGGAGGCTTGCAAGCGGGCATTCCCACAGTCGATAGCGACAGCATGGGCCGCGCCTTCCCCGAGATCCAGATGTCGTCCTTTCTCTTCGACACCGACGCCACCGCTGCACCGCTGGCCATGGTCGACGCCGCGGACAACGCAGCAGTGGTTCCGGCGGCGGTCAGCGATGTCTGGGCCGAGAAGATGGCGCGCAATATCGCCATCAGCATGGGCGCGCGGGCCGGGCTGGCCGGCACCATCATGAGCGGCGCGCAGGTGAAAGCGGCCGGCGTGCACTATACGCTCAGCCTGGCGCATCATCTGGGCGCGCGCGTTATCGACGCCCAGCGTCAAAAGTCGGACGTCCCCGCCGAGGTGGCGAATGCACTGGAAGGCGAAGTCATATTCCAGGGCAAGATCACCGATGTTGATAGGCGCGTAAGCAAGGGTTTCGCCCGCGGCGGCGTTCGCTTTGAGAGCTTTCGCGGGGCTGATGTATTGGACATTGAGTTTCAGAACGAATTCTTGATCGCCTTCATCAATGGCGAGGTGGCGGCGACTACGCCGGATCTGATATGCATCGTGACGGAGGAGGAAGGCGAACCGGTAACGACTGAGGTGTTGCGCTACGGCACGCGCGTGGCGGTGATTAGCGCGCCGGCGCCGCCGCAGCTCAAGAGCGAGATCGCGCTTGAGGTGGTGGGTCCGGGCGCCTTTGGTTACGATGTCGAGTTTCGTCCGCTGCCGGGCGGGGTGATTGGGAATGCGCCACAGAGGCACAGAAGTAAGTGCAAGTAAGTCATGCAAATACTTACCACAGAGTACACAGAGGATACACAGAGTACACCGAGTAAAGCAGTTAAGTGATCGTATGCCAGCGAAGGTTCCCTTTTGTTCGATGGCTGCCTAATTTGCGGCAGTATCACCATAATATAGAACCCTCTGTGTCCTCTGTGTGCCCTCGTGAGCCTCTGTGGTAAAGGAAATTGTCCTTGGAACAGGATTTGCATTACTTACCTGGTTCTACTGAGGGCACAGAGAAATGATAGTTGCGAATATCGCAACTTGAAAGAAAATCTTACAAGTTCAATATCGGGGTCAACTGTTCGGAAATCCCGAATAGTTCGACGAGGACGCTATCTTTTGTGGCAACTATTGCATAATCTGCAAGAGTTCAAGAATGTTTGGCAACGGCTGATGACGACGGCGCCTTCGGCTCCGGTGGCCACGATTTGCCATGTCTTCCGCTACCGGGCAGGCGCCAGCTCTATAACGTATTTGACTGAAGCTGAAGCAAGAGTTTATCCGTGAGCGCCAAGTCAATAGCCGTGCTGATAATCGGGCTTGTCATGTGCGCCCCCGCGTCGGCCCAGGAGTACGCCATCCGCCTCGCTGATTACACGAACCTGCGCGCTGGCCCCAGTCTCAACAGCGACATCCTGGCAATCGCGCCGCCTGAGGCGATCCTGGAAGTCCACGGCGCCCGCGGACGCTGGCTGCAGATTCGCTTTAAGGGCAGCGAGGCCTGGCTGGCGGATTGGGTCGGATTCACGCGCATAGAAGAAGAGCAAGCGGTCGATAATTGCTGCTTCCTAGATTGGCGCTGCGCCGGCGACTCAGACTGGATACGCGGTTATTTCGCCTTTCAGAATCAGATATGCGCGCATCCTGGCTTTGTCATTGACGGCACCCAGACTTTTATCGCCCAGATTCGGGCTGCGCTCGATCTCTTGCAGGAGCTGGCCCCGCAGTGGTATGCCTATGCCGACCGCGGGCTGGACAGAATCAAGCAAGTGTCCGAGTCTTATGGTGCCGGCGTCTGGGTGCATCTACGAACTTTCAATGTCACAGCAAGCCAAGCCGGGGTCGGCGATGAATGGCTGGCCAGCATCATCATTCACGAGGCCTGCCATGTCCATCAGTTTGAAGCCGGGCAGATCTATTATGGCTTGGAAGCGGAACGAGAATGTACGCAGATTCAATTGGAAGCGCTGGGTATAATCAATCCGCAGGACAGCTTTCAATTTGGCTTGCCAGTGGTGCTGGCCAATATTGACGACCCGGCATATCAATGGTGGCGATAGCGCCACGACGTAACCTCGACCTTTCGCAGATAAGGAGATCGCTAATGAGAATCGGAGTAGATGTAGGCGGCACCAACACCGACGCCGTTTTGATGGATGGCACGACGGTCGTCAGCTCGACCAAAACACCGACCACGGCCAATGTGTCGGAAGGCATCGCCAAGGCGCTGCGCACGGTCATCGCTGATTCCGGCATCGACACGGCCGCCATCGACGGCGTGATGATCGGCACGACGCACTTCACCAACGCTGTGGTCGAACGCAAGCACCTGACGCCCACCGCCTGCATCCGGCTGGGATTGCCGGCCACGGTCTGCCTGCCGCCGATGGTGGATTGGCCCGACGACTTGCGCGATATCGTTGGCGGCAACGCCCATCTAGCGCATGGTGGTCACGAATTCGACGGTCGCGAAATCTCGGCTTATCAGCCCGATGAGGTGCGCGGGATCGCGGAGAAGATACGCGACGCCGGCTTAAACGCCATCGCCATCTCGTCCGTATTCTCTCCGGTGAATTCGACCTTTGAAGAGCAGAGCGCCGATATCGTGCGCGAGCTCATCCCCGATGCCAATATCACCTTATCAAGCGAGATTGGACGCATCGGCTTGCTGGAGCGCGAGAACGCCGCCATCATGAATTCTTGCTTGCGGCAGCTGGCGGCGCGTACAGTTGACGGTTTCAAAGCGGCGCTGGACGAGTTGCAGATCAAGGCGCCCTTTTACATCAGCCAGAATGACGGCACCTTGATGAATGCCGACTTCGCCAAAGAATATCCGGTGCTGACCTTCGCCTCCGGGCCGACCAACAGCATGCGCGGCGCGGCCTTCCTGAGTGGCTTGCGCGATGCCATCGTGGTTGATATCGGCGGCACGACCACCGACATCGGCGTATTGCAGCACGGCTTCCCGCGGGTGGCGGCGCTGGCGGTTGATATCGGCGGTGTGCGCACCAACTTCCGCATGCCCGATACCTACTCGATTGGCCTGGGCGGCGGCAGTCTCATCGAGAGCGACCCCGTGAAAGTGGGCCCACGCAGCGTCGGCTACGAACTGACTGAAAAGGCGCTGGTCTTCGGCGGCGATGTCTTGACGGCTACCGATGTCATCGTGGCTGGTGGATCGGAGAATATAGGCGACAAGAGCGCCGTGGCCGGTCTTGACGCGTCGCTGGTGACGGCGGTGCGGGAGCGCATCATGGAGATGATCGCCATCGCGGTCGACCGCATGAAAACCAGCGCCACGCCGGTGCCGGTCATCGTTGTCGGCGGCGGCAGCATCCTGGTCACGGGCGAGATTGAAGGCGCTTCCGAGATTATCAAGCCCGATCATTTTCCGGTGGCTAATGCCATCGGCGCGGCCATCGCCCAGGTCGGCGGCGAATGCGACCGCATATTCTCGCTGGCCGAGCTGAGCCGCGATGACGCGCTCGACCAAGCCAAGAGTGAAGCCAGCGACCGGGCAGTCAACGCCGGCGCGGATGTCAAAAGCATCGAAATCGTCGATGTGGAAGAGGTGCCGCTGGCCTACTTGCCCGGCAACGCCACCCGCATCATGGTCAAAGCCATCGGCGATCTGGTGGAGGCGCCCACCTCGGCAATGAATGGGGGGAAGTGATGCGCATCATAGACGAAGCGGTCCTGGAAGACCTGGCGCTGGGCGCGGCGGTGCTGGGCACTGGCGGCGGCGGCGACCCCTACATCGGCAAGCTGATGGCGCGGCAAGCCATCCGCGATTACGGGCCGGTCGAGCTGTATACGCTGGACGAACTCGAAGACGACGACCTGATCGTGCCCACGGCGATGATGGGCGCGCCGACCGTCATGGTCGAGAAGATGCCCAACGGCGATGACATCGTCAATGCCTTTCAAAGTGTGGGCAAGTACATTGGCAAACCGGTCAGAGCCACTATGAGCATCGAAGCCGGCGGGCTGAATTCGGTCGTGCCGATTTATTGCGCCGCGCGCTTGCGGGTGCCGATGGTCGATTGCGACGGCATGGGCCGGGCTTTTCCCGAGCTGCAGATGGTGACGCATACCATCCACGGCATCTCGTCCACGCCCTTCGCCATGTCCGATGAGCGCGGCAATACGGTGCTGATGGAGACGATCAGCAATCTGTGGACGGAGACTTTCGCCCGCAGCGTCACCGTCAATATGGGCGCTATGGCGATGATCGCGCTCTACGCCGCGACCGCCGCCCAATTGCGCGAAGCCGCCATCCCCGGCACCATCACGCTGGCGGAAGAAATCGGCAAGGTGGTGCGCCGCGCCCGCCTGGAGGAAGACGAGCCGGTGGAGACCATCCGCGAAGCCGTCGGCGGCTACTTGATATTCAAGGGCAAGATCGGCGATGTCGAGCGGCGCACCGAAGCCGGTTTCGCCAAAGGCGACGCCACTATCGCAGGGCTGGACGAATTCGCCGGGCAGAGTCTGCTATTGAGCTTTCAGAACGAGCATCTGGCCGCCCGCATCGACGGCGAGTTCAGAGTGACCGTGCCCGACTTGCTGGCCGTGCTGGATGTCGATACCGGCGAGCCCATCACGACCGAGGGACTGCGCTACGGCTTCCGCGTGGCGGTGATCGCCATCCCCTGCGCCGACAAGTGGCGGACGCCGAAGGGGCTGGAAATTGTCGGGCCGGCTTATTTCGGTTATGACACCGAGTACGTCCCGGTCGAGCAAACTTACGCAACCGGCTGAATGCTGCCGGCTCAAAACAACTGCAAGTTGTAGGGGCGAGCCATTGGGTCGCCCGTCGCAGAAATTAAGTGTTGTGGCGGCTGACGGGCAGTGTCTACGCGCCCCTGTGAGTCGCCCGCCCGAAATAACGGGAGACTATCTATGCGTTTATTGCACGAAGACAACATTGAAGATATCGCGCTGGGCGCGGCGGTGCTGGGCACGGGCGGCGGCGGCGACCCCTACGTGGGCAAGCTGATGGCGCGCGAAGCCATACGGCAGTACGGGCCGGTCGAGCTATACACCCTGGACGAACTCGATGACGACGATCTGATCGTGCCGGCCGCCGGTATGGGCGCGCCCATCGTCATCGTGGAGAAGCTGCCCGCCGGCGACGACATGATCCGCGCCTTCAAAGCCCTGGGCCGATATTCGGGGCGGGAGCCGCGCGGCACGATGAGCATTGAGGCCGGCGGACTCAACTCGGTCATGCCCATTTATGTGGCGGCTCGGCTGCAAATCCCCATGGTGGATTGCGATGGCATGGGCCGCGCCTTCCCCGAAATTCAGATGACGATATTCACCGCGCACGGCATCACCGCCAGCCCCTTCGCCATGTCGGACGAACGCGGCAACGTGCTGCTGATGGACACCGTCAGCAATAAGTGGGTCGAGACCTTTGCGCGCTCCTGCGTGGTGCATATGGGCGCCGAGGGCATGATCGCGCTCTACTCGGCGACGGTGGCGCAGCTCAAAGCGGCGGCCATCCACGGCACCATCACGCTGGCGGAGGAAATCGGGGCGACCGTCCGCAACGCGCGGCGGCAGGAAGCGAATCCGGTCGACGCCGTGCGGCAAGCGGTGGGCGGCTTCCTCATCTTTCGCGGCAAAATCACCGATGTCGACCGGCGCATCGAAGGCGGCTGGAATCGCGGCGATGCCAAGATGGCCGGCACGGGAGACTTCGCCGGGGGCGAACTGCGGCTGGAATTCCAGAACGAGCATCTTGCCGTGCGCGTGGATGGCGAGTTCGCCGCCACCGTACCCGACTTGATCGCCGTGCTCGACAGCGAAACGGGCGAGCCGATCACGACCGAGGCGCTGCGCTATGGCATGCGCGTGGCCGTCATCGCTTTCCCGTGCGCCCCGCAGTGGCGGGAACCGGCGGCGCTGGAGCTCGCTCACCCGCGCTACTTCGGCTACGATGTCGATTACGTTCCGGTGGAGGAGCGCTACCGAGGCGGCTGATGCGCCTGCTGGACGAAGCGAATATCGAAGACATTGCGCGGGGCGCGGCCGTGCTGGGCTCGGGCGGCGGCAGCAATCCCTACATCGGTATGCTGACCGCGCGCGAAGCCATACGGCGTTATGGACCGGTTGAGTTGGTCACGCTGGACGAGCTGGACGATGAGGACCTGGTTGTGCCCGCGGCCGGAATGGGCGCGCCGGTTGTCGGTGTGGAGAAATTGCCGGCTGGTGATGACTTGGTGCGCGCCTTTGAAGCGCTGGGCAAATATATCGGGCGCAAACCGCGCGCCACCATGAGCATCGAAGCTGGCGGCATGAATTCGATACGGCCGATTTACCTGGCGGCGCGGCTGGGCATCCCGGTGGTCGATTGCGACGGCATGGGTCGCGCCTTCCCCGAGATTCAGCAGACCGTATTAACCGCCGCCGGCATCAGCGCCAGCCCCTTCGTCATGTCCGACGAACGCGGCAACGTCCTGCTGATGAACGCCGTCAGCAATAAGTGGGTGGAGACCTTCGCCCGCTCCTGCGTGATCCACATGGGCGCGGTCGGCGTGATCGCGCTCTACTCGGCGACCGTACGACAGCTCAAGGCGGCCGCCATCCAGGGCACAACCACGCTGGCTGAGTCCATTGGCCGGACTCTGCGTTCAGCCTGCCGGAATGAGCGCAACCCGGTCGATGCGCTGCGCCGGGCTGTGGGCGGTTTTCTGGTATTCCGCGGCAAGATCAGCGATGTCGACCGCCGCGTCCGGGAGGGCTTCGCCAAAGGCAACGCTCGCATGGACGGTACGGGCGATTTCGCCGGTCAAGCGCTGCTGCTGGAGTTCCAGAACGAGCATCTGGTTGTGCGCGTGGATGGCGAGTTCGCCGCCACCACGCCCGACTTGATCGCCGTTCTGGACAGCGAAACGGCCCAGCCCATCACCACCGAGGCGCTGCGATACGGCATGCGCGTGGCCGTCATCGCGATCCCCTGCGCGCCACAGTGGCGGGCGCCGGCTGCGCTGGCACTCGTGCATCCACGCTATTTCGGCTACGATGTCGACTATGTTCCAGTGGAGGAGCGCTTTGGGTGATTCACCACAGAGGCGCAGAGAGATTAGATAAGGCCTGATGAGGTAGAATTAACGTAGATAAAATCGCCTTGCGCGAACCAAAGTGTGAGCTTTCTCGTCTTCGCGAGGACGTTTCGCTTTCTAATGAGCGCTGGAGTGTCCCAAGACTTAAGGAAACGTTGGCGCTGAATAGGACTCGAATCAGTAATTCAGTCTAAGGATTTAGCCTGTAAGGGATTGGCCATGCTGTTGGAAATTTTGCTTATTATTGTGCTTCTTAAAGAGTTGTTCGAGATATTGCTCGTAATTTGGGGTATCAGTGCGTTAGTACAACTGATAAAACGGCTTAATGAGTGGCGGGCCGACAAGAGCCTCAAACTACGTGACCTGCTGGACGAGCTGGGAGAGGAACTGAAAGTACAGCGGACGGAACTGCTAGGTAAACTGGAAAAGGCGCGGGGCAAACAGAGAGCCGAACTGTTGGGCAAACTGGAAAAACTGGACAAAGCGCTGGACATTTTGAAAAGACTGCCGGCTGAAAAGCTGGACAAACTGCCGGCCGAAAAGCTGAACAAACTGTGGGACGAGGTACTGGGCAGATTGCAGGCCGAAGTAGACAGGCGGCGGCAAAGCGAGGCGCCTCCCAAAGTCGCAAATGTCTTCATGATCCCTGTGGAACATAATGATGATTCATCAGAGTGATTCGCCGAATGTACACAAACTCATGCGTATAAAGCAAACTCACCAAACCGTCACTCATTCTCAGTAAGAGCAAGTATGTCGTGCGAAAGACATTATCGCGAAGAAAACTGCCCTTCGTTAGCTTGCTGTGCAAGCGGCCGGGAGATAGGGTAGAAAAACTGCATTCCCATAATATCATTACCTAGTTGGAATTATTTCTGTGCCTCTGTGGTGAATCCCATGAAGCAAGTCACACTCAACGATACGGAAGCGCTCGCCATCGGGGCCGGCATCTTGGGCACGGGCGGCGGAGGCAGCACCTATCTCAACCGCCTGCGCCTGGACAACGAAATTCGCAGGCGCGGACGCGACGTCGACATCGTGCAGGCCGACGATGTGCCCGATGAGGCGCTGGTCTGCGCGGTGGGCGGGATGGGCGCGCCCACCGTCAGCAACGAGAAGCTGCAAGCCGGCAATGAGATCGCCACGGCCCTGCGCGCGCTGGAAGACCATCTGCGGCGGAAGATCTACGCCATTGTCATCGGCGAAATCGGCGGCGGCAATGCGATTGGCCCGATGGTGGCCGCGCTGCAGTGCGGCTTGCCGGTGGTTGATGGCGACGGCATGGGGCGCGCCTTCCCTGAGCTGGATATGGATACCTTCATGATATACGGCCTGGCGCCCGCGCCCTTTGTGCTGGCTGATTCGCATGGCAATGTCGCTATCTTCACGCGCATCGCGTCGGCCAAGCAAGCCGAAGATTTCGCCCGCCGCCTGACGATTGAGATGGGCGGGTCGGCCGCGCTGGTGATGCCAGTGATGACCGGCGCCGAGCTCAAAGCGACCGTGATTCGCGACACGGTCAGCCTGGCCAAGCGCATCGGCGAAAAGGTGCTCGACTGCCGCGCGCGCAGCATCGAACCGGCTGAGACGGTGGCCGAACTCTGTAATGGCCGCGTCCTGTTCAGCGGCAAAATCATCGATGTCGAGCGGCGGACAGTGCAAGGATTCGCCCGCGGCAAGTTGATCATCAGCGCCTTTGACGACTTTGACAAGCAGCTGAGAATCGACTTTCAGAACGAGAATCTGATCGCGCGGGGCAACGGGCGAGTGCTATGCACCGTGCCCGATCTGATTACGCTGGTCAGCCTGGACGATGGCGAGGCGGTCGGCACCGAGTCGCTGCGTTATGGCTTGCGCGTGGCCGTGCTGGCGATGCCCGCGCCGAAGGAGCTCAAGACGCCGGAAGCGCTGGCGGTGGTGGGTCCGCGGGCTTTTGGCTATGACCTGGAGTTTCAGCCGATGGCGGGGGATTTGCTGTAGCTCGCTTGATGTTGCGGTTTGCTTGACAGCATGTCTATACCCATATACGATTGAGGCGAGTGACCGCTGTTTTAGGTGGGGCTGCAAGTAATGACTGAGCGGCGATATACGTGGCAACTTGCGCGTGAGATATTGGATACCATTGCCGAAAGGCGGCAGGAGTATTTGACGCGTCTGGCAGAATTCGTGGCGACGCAGCAAAACGCGGACGCATCAGCAGCCAGAGAGCAGTTCGCGCACAGATTGCCCAGCGTCTCGGAAATTGCGCGCGACGAGGAATTGGCCGCGGCGTTTAGCAAAGTCATCAGCGAAACTGTGTTGCAAGCTTTGACACTTAGTCTTCTCTCTGAGCTCAACAGTGCATTGGCACAGACAAACATGACACAGCTGCCTGCCGAGCGTTTGGAGGAGATCGCCTTAGATGGGGAAACGCCCGGCAGCATTTCGGCGTACTTCTACCAATTGCTCAGGGAAAGCGTAAATGAGTGCGCCGAATCAGCGCTTGAAAACGGAATCAAGGTCTCGAAATCAGAAACGATTCATGACATCTACACGCAGTTGGCAGCGAAACTCGTGCGTGAAATTGAATTAGAAAGCTTCCGCACGATGCCACATGATCAGTTTATAGACCTGACGTTTGGCAGTTTACCGGAGTTGACAATAGACATGGTGCGGGAAAGACCTGCCGAGACCGCCGAATCGCTGGAATGAAGCTTTTGCTTGACACCGATATCTGTATATTCTGCCTGAACGGCAAGTGGCCGCCGGTTACGCGTCGCTTGAACGCGGTTCCTCGCCACGAAATCGCGGTCAGCACGGTGACCAAAGGCGAAATGTTCGCCGGCTCCGCTCAGAGCATGCAGCGCGAACGAACCAGAGAAAGGCAGGAAGCATTTCTTGTACGCTACACGAGTCTGCCTTTCGACGATGCTGCGGCCGATGAATACGGACGAATTGACGGTCTGTTGAGGAGTCGCGGAATGCGTATCGGACCCGTTGATACCCAGATCGCCGCCATTGCTCTTGTCCACAATTTGGTCGTCGTCACCCACAATATTCGCCACTTTAGCCGCGTGCCCAACCTCACAATCGAAGATTGGACTATCGCATAGGCCGCTGGTTATAGTGGCAGGACCTTCACATGCCCAAGCAACCGCACATCATCATCTTCAACCCAGATCAGTGGCGCGGCGACGTCATGCGTCACCTGGGCAATCCGGCGGCGGTCACGCCCAACCTCGACGCCATCGTCGAGTCCGACGCCGTCTCCTTCCGCCACGCCTATTGCCAGAATCCAGTCTGCACGCCCAGCCGCTGCTCCTTCATGACCGGCTGGTATCCGCACGTTCGCGGGCACCGCACCATGTTTCACATGCTGCAGCCGGATGAACCGGTACTGCTGAAGCAACTCAAGGATGCCGGTTACTTCGTCTTTTGGGGCGGGAAGAACGATCTGGTACCGCGCCAAAACGGCTTCGCTGATTACTGCGATGTCAAATACGAGGCGGATCGTCCGCTGCGGCCCAATCTGCACAGCGCCGACGAATGGCGCGGCGAACCTGAAGGCGACAACTACTACTCGTTCTTCGCCGGCAAGCTGACCGCAACCCCCCTCGGGATCCCCCCTCGGTCCCCCCGCCTCACGGGGGGCAGAATCCCCGAAGCATCAGGGGGAAGTTCAAGTGAAGGGGATGAGGTGTATTATGACAATGACTGGGCGATGGTTGATGGCGCCGTCGAGCAGATTCTTAACGCGCCGGACGATCAGCCGCTCTGCATCTATTTGCCGCTGAGCTATCCGCACCCGCCCTACGGCGTTGAAGAGCCCTGGTTCAGCCAAATTGACCGCGATCTCATTCCTGACCGCTATCCCACTCCCGACTGGTCGACGAAACCTGGGCTCACCGCCGGCATCTATCAGCGGCAAGGCTTGCAGGGTTGGAGCGAGGAGCGCTTTAATGAATTGCGCGCCGTCTATTACGGCATGTGCGCTCGCGTAGACGCGCAGTTCGGGCTGGTCGTCGATGCGCTCAAGGCGAGCGGCATGTATGACGACAGCGCCATCTTCTTCTTCTCGGACCACGGCGACTTCACCGGCGATTACGGGCTGGTGGAGAAAACGCAGAATACCTTTGAAGATTGCCTGACGCGCGTGCCGCTAATTGTCAAGCCGCCGGCGGACCAAGCCATAGAGCCCGGCATCCGCGATCAACTGGTCGAGCTCATCGATTTCACCGCTACCGCCTACGAATGGTCGGGCGTCCAGCCGGGCTACGATCACTTCGGGCAGTCGCTCTCAGCGTTGATCGCCGGCGCGGCGGACGACCATCGCGACGCGGTATTCTGCGAGGGCGGGCGGCTGATCGGCGAGGAGCAGGCGATGGAAAAGGACAGCCCATCGTTCTCCGATCCGAGCGGGCTATACTGGCCGCGTGTGCAGCTGCAGGGCAGCGAAGGCGGCGAGCATAGCAAAGCGACCATGTGCCGGACGCGAGATTACAAATACGTGCGCCGCTTGTACGAGGCGGACGAACTCTATGACCTGCGCCAAGACCCGGGCGAGTTGCAGAACAGGATTGACGACCCCGCCTACGCCGGCATCCTCGCCGAGCTGCGCGAGCGCATGCTGACCTGGTATCAAACTACCTGCGATGTCGTGCCCTACAAGACCGATGTTCGCTAGGCGCAAGCGACTCTATCGGACAAGCTACAGTCGGCCCGGTCCAAAGCATTCGCAAGCGAAAACTGCTGTTCACTTCAACAGCAAATGAGACATCTAGCCACAGAGTACACCGAGTATTAATGAGTGCACAGAGTAAAGCGGTTTGCTCATTGAAGTCAGATGGCAGCGGCGACGTCCGCCTTCAGTCATTGAGCCCAGATTAATGGAACCCGGAATCTCTGTGTCCTCAATTTAACTCTTTGTACTCGGTGGCAAATCTTTAGTCTCTTAACCACAACCCGCCGTAACGCCATATACCAGGCGCAGGCGCTGATTGGCCGGGATCGCTTCCAGGCTGCATTCGGCGCCATTTGTCCAGACGATGCGCAAGTCCGCCGATGTCGCGTCGCCCAAGCCGAAATGCAGCGGCAGCTGATTGTTGCCGCCCAGCCCGGCGCCGATAGACACCGTCTGCAGCTGTGTCATGCCGTTCGGCGTCGTGAGCTGTACCACCGTGCCGGCCGCGTCGTGATTGACGGCGCCGCCTCCGCGCAGATCGAGCGACAGCCAGCGCTTGTCGCCGCCCTGATTCTGAAGCAGCCGGTAGCCGCTATTCCAATTGCCCGTCACCAGGTCCAGGTCGCCGTCTTGATCGTAATCGGCATAAGCCACGCCTAGCGTCGGCAGCTCGGCGTCAATGCCGCTGGCCGCGCTGACATCGTGGAAGCCGCGATGGCGGTCGTTGCGGAAGAGGGCATCGGCGCGCGGATTCATGAAACTGACTTCGAGCTCGGGGAAGGTCTGGTGATAATTGGTGGCGGCCACGTACAGGTCCTGCCAGCCGTCATTGTCATAATCAAAGAAGATCGCGCCCCAGCCGACGCCGTTATCGGGACCCATGTTGATGGCGCTGCCGCTTGAACGGGCGCGGTTGCGGAAGCCGCCGGCGCCGTCGTTCATCAGCAGGTGCATCTGATAGACCATGTCGGTGATATAGAGGTCGAGGTCGCCGTCGTTGTCATAATCGCTGGCGTCCACGCCCATGCCGTTGATCAGCAGATCAGCGCCGCTTTCGCTTGACACGTTTGTCCAGCACCAGTGGCCGCAGCCGGCGCCGTCGTTGCGCCAGAGTACGTTGCCGATTTCGTTCTGGAGTTTGTCGTTGACGACGTAGATATCGCTGTCGCCGTCGTCGTCATAGTCGAGGAAGGCGGGAGCGAATCCCGCGCCCAGGGTCAAGGCGTAGTCGAGGCTGACGGTCACATCTGTGAAGCTGCCGTCGCCGTTGTTGTGATACAGGCGGTCTTGCTGCGCCGTGAAATCAACAGGATCGCATTCGGGAAAGCAAGACCAATTGGTCACATAGAGGTCGAGCCAGCCATCGGCGTCATAATCGCCCCAGGCCGCCGATGTGCCTTTGCCGGTATCGCCGACGCCGGCGTCCAGCGTGACATCCTGGAAGCCGCTGCCGCCCTCGTTGCGGAAGAGCCGGTTGGCGCCGTAATTCACGATATAGAGGTCAAGCCAGCCATCGTTGTCGTAATCAGCCCAGACCGCGCCTCCGCTTGGCACATCGGGCAGGCTGAGCAGCTGCGAGTGCTCAGAGACCGAGAAGGTACCATCGCCGTCATTGCGGTAGAGCGCGTTGGGGTCGAGGTTGCCGGTAACGAATAGGTCGATCCAGCCGTCGCGATCATAGTCGCCCCAAGCTTGGCCGATGGCCAGGTAGCCCTGCATAGCCTCTTTATCGTCCCAGACGCCGCGGTGCGTGGCAGTGATGCCGGCGGCCGCGCTGACATCGCGGAAGATGGGCTCGTTATCGGGCCGAGCCTGCGCGAAGGAGAGCCCGGCGATTTGCGCTGTCAAGAGGACGGTCAGAATAGTGAGATAAAGTCGCATTTCGAATCCCGGAGTTGCGCTGACGCTGAAGCCCTATTGTGGCACAAAACTTAGCGAAGCGGCTAATTCTCTCGGTGCCAGGCGGGCCCAAATATGCACAGCCAGTCGTTTCGCTGCGGGAGTACGAACGACGGCAAGATTGGCTGTCTGTCCCGGTAGCAGGGCGCTATCTGGGCCGTTGACGGCGCTTTGGGATGGAAGCCAGACGTGATGATGCCGTTTCTGATAAACTCCTCTACAGTATTTATACCGTATCAATATAAAAGCGCGAGGTAAATGGCTGGAATTGCGGTCCGCGGGAGCAGTCGCGGCATGTTGATGTTGGAGGCGCCCGATTATTTCTAGCGCACAGTGCGCCGGGCATAGAGCGGCCAGTCCAAGGGCACGCCCAGCTGGTCTTTGAGCAGGCGCTGGAAGTCGCGCAGGTGACTCTCGCTATTGCGCACTTGCCGCGGCGCGAGCCCCTTGTCCAGACAGTAGGCCGCCAGCGCGCCGGCCGCCTCGCCGATATTCCACTCCACTGGATGCAGTCGATAGCAGCCGTTGGTGATATGCGTCACGCCCAGGTTTTTGCAGGCGGGCAGCAAGTTTTCCACCCGCTCGGGGATAAGGGCGCCGAGCGGAATCTGGAAGGGATAGCTGCTGATGTCGATGTAGGTGCGCAGGCCGGTGCTGGGGTGCAGGTCTATGCGGTAACTGCCGATGCCGACGCTGTCATCGAATTGCTCAGCGGAATCGAAGCCCGCGCGCTGCTCAACGCCGACATGCTGCTCGACCACCGTGAGCTCGGCTTCGATGCGCCGCGCCTCGCGCACGTAGACGTACTTCGCCATGCCGTCGGTTGTGCCGACAACATCGGGGCGCAGTCGCAAGCCGGGATAACCGTAGCCTGCGCCATCCGAGCGGGGCGCTTCAGTCTGCATCCAATAGAGCATGGAGAAGCTCAACTGCTTGCATTCGCGCAACGCGGCCTGCTTCACGTCTTCCGCGACGCCCAGCAGCGGCTTTAGCCAGTAGTCGATCTGCGGCCAATTCACCAGCGTGATGTCGCTGGGAAAAGCCCCGTCGCGGTAGTGTTTCTTGTAGAGGATGCGCCGGAAATGCCATAGATCGGAGTTGGCGCCTTCGCCCTTGTGGAATATCTGCCGATGCACCGTCTCCAGCGTGATGGGGCTGGGGTAGAGCCAGCTCAGCTGCTTGCCGGGCCAGAAGTTGGCTTGATAATCGCGCCAGAAATCGTAATCTTCCGGCTTGTCGATGGTATGGTCTTCGCCTTCGAGGTGGTCGATGGCGAAGCACCAGGAGATGGCTTGCTGGTCCAGCGGCTGCGGCGCGCCTTCGACCGCGTGCATTTCGCCGGTCTGCTCCTGGCTCTCAGCGCCCAGGACGGACTCGACGCCGGCCAGCTCGAGCAGGTCGCCCAGCTCGGTGGCGTCGAGGATGTAGGGCGCGGACACCACCACTTGGTCGCCGGATTGCCTGTCCTCCAGCGTCACGGCCAATACACGGTCGCCGTCGGTCTCGGCCGCTACCGGAATGTGATAGAGCAGGATATCCAACTGCAAGCTGGAGCGGTAGGGCGCCAGCATCTCTTCGATGACGGCCAGCCCAACGCGCGGCTCGTGGCACAAGCGGCTGACGTTGCCCTGTCCGGGATTCCAGTTCATCGTATGGCGCGCTTTGTCGGTCAGCGGGTAGTTGCGGCGATAATAATCGCGCACGCCGTCGGAGAAGCGCATATAGGACGCGGTCGCGCCGCATTGGTCGACCCAGGGATTTTCGTCCGGCGGGACGGCTTGCTGGGTCAGCTGCCCGCCGATCCAGTCGGTTTCTTCGCTCATGATGACCGACTTGCCCATGCTCAGCGCGGATAGTGCCGCCCCGATGGCGCCGGTTCCGCCGCCAACGATTAGAATGTCACAATGCCGCTCTTTCATGCGCCTATTTCCTATGTTGCGTCCGCTATTTGACATATCTGTCCAGAGTCTAATATAATCATCGGACGAAGGGTAAGTATAGTGGGAGAAGGTCAAGTAAGTGGATCAAGCGCAGATTCCTACACTGCTTGGGCTGGCGATGAACGCGGTCGTTGTGGTCTTTGTCATGCTTGGTTACTTCCGCCGCTTTGCCACGAAGGACGACATCAAGGATCTGAGTGACAGACTGGGCAATGTCGAAACCAGGCTGGGCAATGTTGAAACCAGGCTGGGCAATGTTGAAACTAGGCTGGGCGCGGTAGAAACCGGACTGGGTGCGCTCGAAACCAGGGTGGGTGCGCTCGAAACCGGGCAAGGCGCGCTCGAAAGCAGGCTGGGCGCGCTCGAAACCAGGTTCGACAGCCTGGACAGCAGCCTGCGCGAAATTGGCAAGAAAGCCGATGCTTCGCTGGATCTGCATAAAAATGTCCATGTCGATTTGAAAGTCTTGCAAGCTTCGGTAAACCGCCTCGAAAGTTATTTTGAAACGCCAAAGCTCAAATCTTCGTAAATCTCGCCAGAACCGCCTGAAGCATTGCCTGTGCTAACCGGGCATTGAGCGCTTTTTTGTGTAGCTTTCCATCAGCCTGCAATTACATGCCCGGTTTGCTCGGTTCGCCAGCGGCAATCACATGGTCTTTACCTTGCTTGGGCCGATACTGATAGCCGTTTTCAACGCACCAATCGTCAATTGGGTTGGCGCCGCCGGTGAAATCAAAATTGGGATTGTCATCGACGGGTTCGCCGACCAGGTAGCGCTCCATTGGCGAAAGCTTTTCCACCATTGCCGGCGCCTGCTGCCGATAGTCGGTGGGCGTGATCCAGTCGTAGCAATAGCCGATCATGACGGCTTTGCGCGTGCGGTCGCTCAGATTGGCCGCGCCGGCGTGCCAGGTGCGATTCTCAAAGAAGACGGCGTCGCCTGGATTCAGCAGCGGCTCAACCATGGTCGCAGGATCGACCTGGCCTTCCGGAATGTCGATTGGCTCTTTGAGCTGATTGCTGCCCGAAGCCATCATGGTGACGCCGGTCTTCGGTTCGGTCAAATCGGTGAGATAGTAAGCGACTTTCAGCGAATGTCGCGGAATGTGTTGGTCTCCCAGATCGCGCATGGACATGTAGTGGTCGCGGTGCCAGCCGGGGATGCGATCGTCTCCGGAAGAGCCCGGCGGATCGGGAGCGCGATAGATGAGATGGCTGGTCAGCAGCGACAGATAGGGGCTGAGCAGCTGGGCCACGATGGAGAAGACCTTGGGGTTGGTGATCAGCGGCAGGAAGGCGTCGTCCATGGATACGCAGTTGCGGAAGCCATCGTACAAGCCCCCGGGTCGGCGCTGGCGATTGAGCTCGCGGTCGGAGGCGATCAGGCGGTCGCCGGCTTCAATCAGCGTCGAGACCGTTTCGCTGTCGATAGCGCTGCGCATGATCAGGTAACCCTCTTCATCGAATTGCCGCTTCTGTTCCGGTGTAATCTTGACGAAATTCATTTTTATCCCCCATTCCCCGGCCCCCTCCTCATCTCTATGAGGAGCATCCCCAAAATGAAAGGGAGCGAGTAACTCGATTAGTTTTTCTCTAAAGCGTATAGATCGGCTTGTTCCGCATCCGTTCGTTTGCCCACTTCAGTATAGATTTTATCCAGGAGTTGACCGCGCGTCCCAGCGAAATCCGCCAGTTCCGGCGCATCTGCCAAAGTGATCCAGTTGGCCCGATCTTCGTCCGAGACGGGCGCGTTGAGCTGTGCCTGGTAGCTGTCGCCCAGGAAACCGCGCAGGGCGAAGAATTGCAGCGCTTCATAATGGGCGTCGCCGGGCGCGGCATCTTCGTAGTAAGTGAGCACAGCGCCGGCCGCCAGCAGCCGCCGCTGCAGCTCCACGATGTTGGCGTCGCGAACCGAACTGCCATCATCCAGGCTGACGTTGATGGCGACGCCGGCCGCTTCGCCCAGCGCCATCCAGCAGGGTTCCATGCGCAGGGTGCTGAAGCCGATATGCGTGCCCGATGCCGGCAGGGGTATCAGCAGGTTCTCGACTTCGAGCGGCACGATGACGCCGTAGGGTACGCTGTAGGGGGCGGTCTTGTAGGAGAACATGCCTTCGGTATGGGGGCGTCCGGGTTCGCGTTTGTGGCAGGCGTGCGAATCGAGCGCGTAGTGGCTGGCGGTGATGCTGGTCATATGCGCGCGCGAGCCCCGTTTGGAGAGGGCGTCGTGGGCGGTGAACAGGTACTCGCCGCGGATGCGCCGGCCTTCGCGCACATAAATTTGGCGCGGAAAGTTCTCGTTTTCCGGGAATTCGTCCAGCGACAGTCCCCAGCGATTGCAGCGCCCGCGGAAATCGGCCGGCAACTCGGGGTCGTTCTGCGCGAAATAGAAAAGGCCCAGGATGTAGTCACGCAGGCGCCGCGCGAAGCGATCGCGCCAATCCCAGCTGGCGGTGGGGTAGGGCCAATTCTCCTCCGGCAGGTCGGTCGAGATGAAGGCGGCGTGCTGATTGTTGCCGTCGACCTTGTCATTGGGAATGCGCACCATATTGGTGATGGCGCCGATGCCGTCAAATTCCATGGGCGTTGGTGGGCCGGCGAAGCGGTTGAGGCGAACATCCTCCGCCAGCGACAGGTACTCATCGCGGTTGTAAGTCGCAGGCTTCTCGATGCGGCGCATATTGTTCTCACGCGTCGTCAGCGGCAGGCGGTAGTTGTAGGACTGGATGGCGTTATCGGCTTGACCGGTGGAGTAATATTCGTCGACAGGGTCTTCCCAGCGCTGGTAGAATTTGCCGGCGCAGGGTTCGCCGTATTCGTCCGCGCCCTCGCGCCCCAGCATGTAAGGCGCTCCCGCCGCCGCCGCCAGATCGCCTTCGTAGGTGGCGTCGACGAAGACCGCAGCGCTGTAGATTTCTTCAGCGCCGCTGTCGCGGTCGACGATCTTGATCGCTGTTAGCGCGGCGCCGTCTTTGCTAGCGTTGCGCGGCTCGTGGTTGAATTGCCGCAGCGTGCGGACATCCAGCTTGTCGCCGCATTCCGCGATCATATCATGCAAGACCATCTCGGCGACATGCGGCTCGAAGCGGTAGCCGTCGCTGCAGTCTGTGACCTGCTGCGAGTCTGGCCCATAGGTCCGGCTGTAATGCGCTTTGATACGCCGCACGAAGTCCAGGAAGAGCCCGCCGGTGGCGCCGCGCGTGGCGATATCAGTTGCGCCTAGGCCGTTGGCGGGCAAGCCGCCGATATAGGCCGTGCGCTCGAGGATGACAGCGCGCCGACCCTCACGGGCGACGGCGATTCCGGCCATAATGCCGCCCGGTGTGCCGCCGACGATGACGGCGTCGTATTCGTAAGTAGGCGCAGATGTCATAAAGGAGTCCCTGGATTATTATTCAACAAATGGGCGACCCACCGGCTCGCCCCTACAATTCCCTTGGCGGGTAACGTTGCGAATCTATTCCTTCAGGTTCAGCGACACCAGTACCGTGATGCCGTCTTTCTCAATTGTCTTTCCCTTGATCCGCAGCCAGCCGCCGAAATGTCTGACCTTGCAGAAAGTCACCGCGTCCTTTGTCCGAGGTAGGTCGATGGTCGTTCCCTCGTCCACCCAGTGAATGCCATCGGCCGAGATTTGGACCGCCGCGGTATAATTTCCGGCTTCACCTGATGGGTTAACCTCCAGCGCGCGGACGAAGAAGATCGCCTCGCTGGCCCAGGCGGCTTCGTAGGGCTCAGTGGCGAAGTCGCCCTGCCAGAGCACATTGCGCTCGACCACCGCGGTAAAACTCCGTCGCAGCGCCATGGTCAAAACTCCCCGCTTAGCAGCACGGAATCGAGGTAGAGGAAGGCGCGTTTGTCGCGATTAGTCTCGACCCAGAAGGCGGTGTTGAGCATGCAATTCAAATTGGGCATGGCCGGGATCGAGATATGCTTGAGCGGCTCGCCGTCATAGACCAGGTCATTGCATTGGAAGCTGAGAAAACGCCGCTGCGCCAGATCGACATTGACGCGCAGATAATGCCAATTCATCTTGGTGGCGATCTCGTTATAGGCCAGGGTTTGCACTGGCGCGTCGATAAATTCCCAGTTTTCCGGGCCGAGATGGAAATGCGAAACCGTCTCGCCAGAATCGCCAATTTTGGCGAATTCGCGGGTGGCGCCTTTCATCTGCCAGCGATTGACCATATCGTCGCCGGTGGCGTTCAGGTAGCGCAGGTGCGGCATCCAACGATACTCGGGATTCATGCCATCCTGCAGGTCGAAGAGCAGGCCAAAAGCGCGCACGTCATTTAGCGACAGGCGCAGCTCGCTGGCTTCCGGCTTAAACGTGAAGTAGCACTCGAGCTGGATTTGCCCGCGTTTGCGAAAGGTCTGCCGCTTGATGCTGGTGGCCAGCGAACCGGCGCGGGCGCGGCTGGCCAGCTTGAGCGCGTATGTGCCTTCCATCGAGCCGGCTGTGCCTGTATCCCACATGGTCAGGTTAGAGAGCATCGGCGGGCGCATGTCGCTGTATTCCGGCAGCATGGAGTCCAGCGTATGCTCGTAATTGCCGATCAACTCCGACCAGCCGCGTATGCCCTCGTCGAAGTCGTCATAGAAAAAAATTCGCTCCAATGGATCGAAGCGGCTGAGGCGCGGATCTGTCTTGGTCGCAATCATATTGTTCTACGCAACTCCCGCACTGCGCCTATCCAGGCAACGACAAAGCATGTCTAGGATTCGATCAGCGACGGCAAGACATACCACTCTTCTTCGCCGGGAGAATCATATTTCATCCAGTCGGTGTCCGCTGAGGTGAGGATGTCCACCAGTAATTCCAGCACTTCGCTGCCCCGGCTTATGTCGGCAATGTCAATGGTATTGGCGCCGTTTATATCATCCATGTGCTTGAGGTCCGCTCGGATCCACACCAGACGCTCGCCGTCGCGACTGTACCATTTTAGCCTCACGGCATTGGCGTACTTGAGGATATTCAGGACACCCGGGTTTTCCATCGCTGCCGGCACAGGTCATCTCCCATTCGTTGTCTCGGCGGCTGTTTTGACAGTTGGCCTCAGACGCGTTACACTCGCCCTAATCGTTGCAGCGTCAAGCGAAACTCGCCCAAGTATAACCGGTAGCGGGCAAATCGCAACAAACTCGCTCGCGTGATCAACATAGGGTAGGAAAGGCTTTGATGCCTTTATTTAACGATTCTTTTGCCATATTAAGGAGAGCATCATGAAAGTAACAGCTATTGTACGAATTGCCATCGCGCTAGTCATACTGTTGTCGTTGGGTCTTTTGCCGGCGGCCGCCCAATGCGATGGCGATGTGATCGAACTTGAGTTTATGAATTGGTGGGGCGCTCATCGCGAAGCGTTGATGGATACGCTTATCGGCCACTTCGAGGAAGAGAACCCCTGCATAAGCGTTATCAACCAGGTTCAGCCTTGGGACAACCGGGCTGAGTTGCTCGCGACGGCGGCTGCCAGCAGCAATCCTCCGGGCATCATCATGTCGACGCGGCCTGAGACATATCAGTTTGCGCTCTCTGGATTGATCATCCCGATCGACGCGTTCGTCGAGGCTGAGGGCACGGATATCGGTGTCTTCTATGATGGCGAGATCGGTTTGCAGTTCTGGAATGGCGAGCTGTACGGCCTGCCGATGCCGACGGCCGGTCTGATTTCGCCCTTGTACTTTTACAACAAGAACATGCTGCGCGATGCAGGCTTTGATCCGGAAAGTCCGCCGCAGACCTGGCAAGAAATGGAAGAAATGTCGCGGGCGCTGACGGTTGCCGACGCCATGGGCGCTGAGGTGCTCGGGTCGTCACTGGGCAGCAATGGCGATGCCTTCGTATTCTGGCTCTACACCAATAACGGGAAATACGCATCCGACGATGGCCGTACCTTGCTCTTCAACAGTTCCGAAGGCGTGGAGACGCTGGAATGGATGGTCAACTTCACCAATGAAATCAATGGCGGCGTCGAGAACATGACCGATTTCTTCCAGGATACGAACTTCTCACAAGGCGATCATCCATTCTTTGATGACGCGCTCGCCTTCCTTCATATAAACTCGGCCGCATTCGGGCACTTAAACAATGTTGCGCCGGAGTTGTATGCCGACACGAGCTCCTGGGGTGTGATGATACGGCCCTACAATGGCGAAAATCCTGATGCCAAGCACACGGGCGTTACCGGATACAACTTCGTTGGCGCCTGGGCGTACACGATTCCGGCCGCGCATCCGCCGGAGAAACAGGCGGCGGCCTTCAAGTTCGCCGAATTCATCGGCGTTCACGAATTGGGAGGCTGCGCCTTCCTCTTCGCACAGAGCCGTCCCTCGCCGGTGAAAGCCTGCAACGAAAACCCGGCCTACTACGAGATCAATCCGTATTGGGACAAGGTCAAGGAGGCTCTTGCGGTCGATACGCCGGTGCAAATTACGCCGGTGCAAGGGCAGCTTGCCGAGATCTTGACCAACAGCGTGGAAGAGGCATTCTTCGGTGTGAAGTCGCCGGCGGATGCGCTGAATGACGCGCATGCCGAGATGCAGGCATTGCTCGACGAATTCTGGGCGGAATTCGACGCCGACAATATGTAGCGCATTTCCGCACCCCAAACCCCTATCTCCTTCAAGGGGAGGGGGAAGACGCGGGGTGTACGGACGGGTCAGCCACTGGCTGACCCCTACATTATCCTCTTAGTGGAGAAAATGTAGGGGCGATCCACCGGGTCGCCCGCCCGTCATCAATTGAGGCACGACATCGTGCAAGCATCAATGAAAACGCAGCAATCCGCAGCGGAAAACACCATGAAACTTCGATTTCAGGAGTGGTGGTTCCGCAATCGCGCCTTGATTGGCTTCGCTTTTATTTTCCCCTGGTTTGCCGGCTTCATCATATTTGACGCGGCGCCCTTCATCTACAATTTGTACTTGAGCTTCACCGATTATCAGATCGGCACGGTTGGTACGCCGCCTTGGATCGGCTTGGAGAACTACATCGAGATCTTCACCAAGGATAAGTTGTTCGGCAAGAGCATGTACAATACCCTGTATTACCTGGGCTTCAGCGTGCCCTTGCGCCTGATATTCGCCTTCTTTATCGCGCTGATTCTGAATCTGCGCGTACGCGGGATGGAGTTGTATCGTACGCTCTTCTACGTGCCGTCGGTTGTGCCGCTGGTGGCGGCGACGGTGATCTTTGCGGGCTTTCTCAATACGAAGTACGGCTTTCTCAATCAGTTCCTCGTTTTGATTGGCGCCACGCCGGTGCGCTGGTTGTCTTCGCCGGATGCGATTAAACCGTCGCTGATTCTGCTTAGCCTCTGGTCTTTCGGCGGGCAGATGATCATCTTCCTGGCCGGCTTGCAGAGTATCCCGGAAGACCTGTACGAGGCCGCGTCGATTGACGGCGGTAGCGGCAGGCATCGCCTTCTCTATATCACAGTCCCGCTGATGACGCCAACAATATTTTTCAATTTGCTTTTGGGTTTGATCGGCGGTTTTCAGGTTTTTGAACAGGTTTTCATTCTCATCGGGACCAAGGGCGGGCCCTTGCAAGCTGGACTTGTTTATATGTTACATGTCTACAATAAGGCCTTTCGAGATTTTGAATTTGGCTACTCGGCCGCGCTGTCCGTCATTTTATTCCTTATCATCTTCGTGTTGACGCTTTTGCTCGTCTACACCTCGAATCGCTGGGTGTTCTATGGGGATTCGCAAGGCGATGAGACTTAGATCTACCTGTAGTGGTCCCGAAAAACTGGACACCTAGTAAAGAGACTATACTAGATGAACAGTGACGGAGACAGACACGTGGGGAAATATCGTAAGTACACAGCGGAGGCGAAAGTTAGGATCGTGCTGGAAATCCTTCGTGGCGAGAAATCGGTGGCGCAGGCCAGTCGCGACTACCAGATCAAGAGCAGTCTGCTGTATCGCTGGAAGGACCAGTTTTTGGAAGGCGGGAAGCAATCTTTCGCCTTTGGTCAGGGCGCAGAGCTAAAGCGCCGGGCAGACAAGGTCGCGGAGTTGGAGCGCTTAGTGGGGAAGCTGACGATGCAACTGGAAATTGCAAAAAAAGCCTCTCACTATGTGAAATCTCTACCGCCCGAAAGCGAGAACTAGTGCATTCGCTCAGCCAGACTTACCCGGTGTCGACGAGTTGCGCCGTGCTCGGATTACCGCGCAGCAGCTACTATCACAACGCCAGTCGGCGCGACCAGCAGAGCTTGCGCGAGGCGATCGTGGATATCGCCGGGCGGCATCCTACCTATGGCAGCCGGCGTGTAGCAGTGGCCCTGCAGCGGTCGCCAAGCGGCGCGCGCGTGGGTCGTCATTCGGTACGTCGGCTGATGCGAGAGATGGACTTGGCTATCAAGCCAAAGCGTGGTCGGGGATGGGGCACCGACAGCCGACACAGCTACCGACGCTACCGGAATCTGATCAAAGGAATACAGTCGGAGCGTCCGAACCAGGTGTGGGTCGCCGATATCACTTACGTGCGCGTGCGCTCGGAATTCGTCTATCTGGCAGTCATCATGGATGTGTTCACGCGGTCGGTTCGCGGCTGGCATGTTAGCTGGACAGCGGGGCAAAATCTGACGCTGGCGGCACTGCGAAAGGCGCTTGAGCATCACCCGGCGTCGGAGTTCCACCACTCCGACCAAGGCACACAGTACGCCGCTAAGGCCTACGTTAAGCTGCTGCGTGAGTGCGGAACACGGATCAGCATGGCAGCCACCGGCAAGCCAAGCGAAAACGGCTATGCTGAGCGGCTGATCCGCACCATCAAGGAGGAGGAAGTATATCTCAGTGACTACCAAAACATGGCTGAAGCGCGGGAGCAACTGGGTTTCTTCATCGAGGCAGTCTACAACCAGCGCCGTCCGCATAGCGCATTGGACTACCTAACGCCGGCAGAATTTGAGGCTGAGTGGCTACAGCGCAACTCTCTCAAATTTCCTGAGATTTTGTGTCCAATAATTTAGGACCACTACAACCCCACCCCCAGCCCCCTCCCCAAAGCATTGGAGAGGGGGAGCGCCTCGAAAACGCCACGCGCTGTGGTGGCGTGGAAACTCTTTCGCATTGCATATGTACAGGATCAGAACAGAACTGGTCGAGCCATCAACGGTGGTGAAGGTTTGACGAAATGATTGAAGATCCCAGAACCAAAATGGTTCGCTACATCTTTATTTATACAATCTTGACCGCCGGCGCAATCGTGATGATGGTGCCGCTGTTGTGGACCGTCTCAACATCACTGAAAACGCGTGACAAGATCACCATTCGGCGTCTGGAGTTGATCCCGGATCCGATCGCCTGGGAGAATTACCCCTATCTTTTTGAAGCGCGCCCGATCATGCAATACACGCGTAATACAATGATCATCGTGGTGGCGTCGCTGTATGGCGCTTGGGTGCCCTGCACGCTGGCCGGATACGCTTTCGCGCGCATCCCTTTCCCCGGGCGGAATATCTTCTTTGGCATTTTGCTGGCCACGATGATGCTGCCCTATGTGGTGCGATTAATTCCCTTATTTCTGTTTTTCGACGAAATCGGCTGGACGCGCACCTTTGGCCCGCTGATCTTGCCGCGCGTACTCGGGCATAATGCCTTCTATATCTTCTTGTTCCGCCAGTTTTTCCGCGGCATACCGGAAGACATTTACGACTCGGCGCGTATCGATGGCTGCTCGGAATTCGGCGTTTGGTGGCGGATATTCATGCCGATGTCGCGGCCCGTGCTGGCGGCGGTCTCGATCTTCGCCTTCTCTTTCGCCTGGAACGATTTCCTCAATCCGCTCATTTACGTGGGTTCGAACAAGGAACTCTGGACTCTGGCGCTAGGCTTAAACGCCTTGCAGGGCTTTGAAGGCGAGGACAACAGCCTCAATCTGATCATGGTCTTCTCGATGCTGATGATCATACCCATGCTTATCGTCTTCTACTTTGGGCAGAAGCATCTGATCAGCGGCGTGACGGCGCAGGGGAGCCTAAAAGGTTAGCGGCGAGACTACTGCAACTGCAAGTAGTCGCCTTCAATGGTCGTGAATTCGATGATATTGCCGAAGGGATCGCGGCAGAAAAAGCGCGGCCGGCCGGGGATCGGCTCGACATCGTAGGGCGTGTAACCAGCCTCGGAAAGCTTGCCGCGCATCGCCGACAAGTCCTCAACCTCCAGGCAGAGATGGCGAATGGAAGGGTCTTCCAGCGGCTCCTCGCGGAAGCAATGCAGCTCGGCATCTTCGCTGATTTTGAACCAGATGACTTCCAAATCTGAAATACTGTGAGGCGTGGGGATCTCCCGCAGGCCCAGCAGGTCGCCATAAAAGGCGCGAGTCTGCTGCTCGCTGCCCGGCGGCCGCGGGATGCTGACGTGCTGCAATCGAAACTTCATGGTTGACCTACGATTGTAGTCGACTGCAAATGACGCCATTGTACCAGAATAGTCAGGGCAATTGCATCAAATTATTTTCAACACAGAGAGCGCAGAGTGCACAGAGTTGTAGGAGTTTGAACGACTATTCTACTAAATCTGCGGCCAGGAACAGGCAACAGTCACTAGCGAGACGTGAACCACAAATCACAGTTCAAATAAGACATGAACACATATTTTTGTTTTTCTCTGTGCTCTCTGCGCCCTCTGTAGTTGATTTTCAGTTAAGATTCCCACCTTTTCAGCCGCTATCATTTTGATGCAATTGCCCTGCCAGAATAGTCCCACTCCTTGACACAATCCCCGTGCCGGTCTAGACTCCGTGTAATTGAACGAGTCATGTGCAAATGCACACTTACGAGTGATTCATGGCGGAAGCGGTGGTCATGCCCAAATTGGGCAACACGGTGGAAAGCGCCATCATCTTAGGCTGGCATGTGGCGGTCGGCGACGCGATCAGCGCCGGCGACTTGCTTTGTGAAATTGAGACGGACAAAGCCACGCTCGAGATCGAAAGCACGGCCAGCGGCATTTTGCTGGCTCAGCTCTGCGCCGAGGGCGAGGAAGTTCCCGTCTTGAGCAATATCGCTGTTGTCGGCAGCGAAGGAGAGTCGATCGCCGAGATTGCGCCAGTTTCCGAGGGTGGCCCCGCGCCCCGGAAGCTGGTCAAGATTTCGCCGCGCGCGCGGAATCTGGCGCAGCGCAATGGTCTCGACTTTGAGAGCATCGCCGGCAGTGGTCCAGGCGGGCGCGTCATTGAGCGCGATATCGAAGCGGCGCTGAGCGGGGCAAAGGTTACGCCGGTGGCGCAGGCTATGTTGGACAGTGGCGACTATGAAGTGGCTACGGACCATGCGCGTGACCGGCCTGTGTCCAAGGCCGACCTCGTGCCGGTCACGGCAGAGCGCTCCGGCAAGGCGATACCGCTAACGGGCCTGCGCAAGACCATCGCCCGGCGCATGCGCGAGTCGCTGCAGTCCACAGCGCAGTTGACGTTGAACGCCTCCGCCGATGCGCGTGCGCTACAAGGTTATCGACGCCGGCTCAAAGCTAGCGATGCCGGTCTGGGCTTGAGCGCGGTCAGCATCAACGACTTGCTGCTCTTCGCCGTCTCGCGGACGTTGCCGGAGTTCCCCGCGCTCAATGCGCTTTTCGAGAATGAGGTCATCTACGAGCAGGACGAAGTTCATCTGGGCCAGGCGGTGGATACCGATCGCGGCCTGCTGGCGCCGGTCATCCGCAGCGCCGACTCCCTGACGCTGAATCAGCTTGCGGCGGAAGCGCGGCGTTTGGCTGAGGCTTGCCGGGCCGGCAGCGTCCAACCCGATGAGCTGAGCGGCGGCAGCTTCACGGTCAGCAACCTGGGCGCGCTGGGCATCGAGAGTTTCACGCCGATTTTGAATCCGCCGCAGGTCGGCATACTGGGCGTGGGCAGCATCAATTTGAAGCCAGTGCAGCAGGACGGCGAGGTGGCCTTCGTCCCGCATATCGGCTTGTCGCTGACCATAAACCACCAAGTTGTCGATGGCGCGCCGGCGGCTCGTTTCCTGGCGCGGCTCAGCACAAACCTGGCGCAGATTGATCTGCTAGTAGCGATTTGAAACGAGAGCTGATTGGAACGTTTACCACCGAGTACACCGAGTTTTAGGAGTAAACCGAGGAAATGCGTCGGGCGCCAAATCTCGAAATTGCCGCATATTATTTAACTCTGTGCGCTCTTTTTTCCTCTGTGTCCTCGGTGGTAAAAGTGTCAGGATCTGACCAGTGCCAAAATCACTGACCATCGACCCGGCGGAAGCGCGCCAGTCCGCGGTCATTCGCGCGCCGGAGATCCCGGTCAACGCCTACGTCACCAATCCGGCAGTGGAAGCGGAACGCTACTCGCGCGCCGAGCTGGTGGACATATACCGCGATATGCTGCTCATCCGAGAGTTTGAGACGGCGCTGGACAACTTCAAGAAGCAGGGGGCGTATCGCGGCATTGAATACAATCACGCCGGCCCGGCGCATTTGTCGATCGGGCAGGAAGCGGCTGCAGTTGGGCAGTGTCTGGCGCTGGCGCCGGGTGACTTCATCTTGGGCTCGCATCGCAGCCACGGCGAGATCCTGGCCAAGGGGCTGGCCGCCATCCGCCAACTGGACGAGGCGCAGCTGCTGGAAATCATGGAGGGTTACCACGAAGGCGTCGCCCTGCGCGTAGTTGAGGCGCTGTACGACTACGCCGATACGCGCGCGCTGGCGCAGGCCTGGCTGGCCTATGGCGTCTACGCCGAGATATTCGCCCGCGAAACCGGCTTCAATAAAGGCATGGGCGGCTCGATGCATACGTTCTTCCCGCCCTTTGGCATCATGCCCAACAACGCCATCGTCGGCGGCTCAGCCGATATCGCCCTGGGCATGGCGCTCTTCAAACGCATCAATCGCGCGCCTGGCATCGTCATCGCCAATATCGGCGATTCGTCGGTCGCCAGCGGGCCGGTCTGGGAGGCGATGAACTTCGCCGCGATGGATCAATATCACACGCTTTGGAATGCTGATCTGGGCGGCGCGCCGCCGATTCTATTCAACTTCATGAACAACTTTTATGGCATGGGCGGGCAACCGCAGGGCGAGACACTCGGCTTTGGCATGTTGGCGCGGGTGGGCCTGGCTGTCAACGCTGACGCCATGCACAGCGAACGGGTCGATGGCTACAATCCGCTGGCGGTCGCTGATGCCACGCGGCGCAAGAAAGCGCTGCTGCTGGCCGGCGAGGGCCCGGCCATGCTGGACGTCATCACCTATCGCTACAGCGGTCACTCGCCCAGCGACGCGTCGTCGTATCGCGGACGCGATGAAGTTGATCTGTGGCGCGCGCAGGACTCCATCAGCGGCTTCGGCGAATACCTCTGCGCCAATGGCCATGCTGATGATTCAGCGCTTGAGGGCATCAAAGCCTGTACCGGAGAACTCATCGATCGGGTTGTTAGCGCCGCTGTCGACCTGGACTTGTCCCCGCGACTGGACGCGAGCAGCGGCGTCATCGGCGGCATGATGTTCTCGAATCAGCGAGCGGACTCGCTCGACGAGCGTCAGCCGGAGGTCCTGCAAGCGCTGGAATACAGCCGTCTCAAAGTCACAAGCGCCAAGCACCGCTTCGGCCTGGATGAAGCGGGCGAGCCGCTGCCCAAGCTGCAGACCTTGACCTACGCCGAAGCGATTTTCGAGGCCATGATTCACCGCTTTTACCAAGACCCGACCATGATCGCCTTTGGCGAGGAGAATCGCGATTGGGGCGGCGCATTCGGCGCTTATCGCGGCTTGACCGAGGCGCTGCCTTATCATCGCCTGTTTAATACGCCGATATCGGAAGCCGCTATCGTCGGCGTCGCTGTCGGCTATGCGCTGGCCGGCGGACGCGCTGTACCCGAGCTGATGTACTGCGACTTCATGGGGCGGGCCGGCGACGAAATCTTCAACCAGATGGCCAAGTGGCAGGCCATGTCGGCCAATGTGCTGCGCATGCCGCTGGTGCTGCGCGTGTCGGTGGGCATGAAATATGGCGCCCAGCATTCGCAAGATTGGAGCTCCATCGTGGCTCACATCCCCGGCTTGAAAGTTTACTTCCCGGCCACGCCCTACGACGCCAAAGGCATGCTCAATCTGGCGCTGCGCGGCACGGACCCGGTGGTCTTCTTCGAGAGTCAACGGCTCTACAACCAGCCGGAGACGCTTTTCGCCGGCGGCGTGCCGACTGATTACTACGAGGTTGACGAAGGCGAGCCTAAGCTGCACCGGCCGGGCAGCGACATCAGCATCATCACCATCGGCGCGACCTTGTATCGCGCGCTGGAAGCGGCTGAAAGGCTGCAAGCCGAGCACGGCCTAAGCGCCGAAGTCATTGATGCCCGCTTCCTCAACCCTTTGAATTACGCCCCGCTGGCGGCATCAGCGCGCAAGACCGGCAAGGTGCTGCTTGCCTCCGACGCCACTGAACGCGGCGCCTTTCTGCATACGCTGGCGTCTAACATCAGCCAACTGGCTTTCGACTACCTCGATGGACCGGTCGCTGTGCTGGGCTCGCGCAATTGGATCACGCCGCCGGCCGAGCTGGACGAGCACTTCTTCCCCAGCGCCGATTGGATGATCGACATGATCCATCAGCGCTTGCTGCCCTTGCCGGGTTATCAGCCGCGCAGCGAGCAGGGCGCGCGAACGATCATGCAGCGCGCCGGCGCCGGAGTATGACCATGCTGGATGCCGCGCATCACGAATTGCTGGCGCGGGTGGCCGCGATGTATTACCAGCAGGAGCTGACGCAGAACGAGATCGCCGCCGCGCTGGACTTGTCGCGGGTCAAGATTTACCGCTTGCTCAAAGAGGCGCGCGAAACGCAGATCGTACGCATCTTGATCGACTGGCCTATTAAGCGCGCGCTGGAACTTGAAGCGCTGCTTGTCGAGCATTTTGAGTTGGATCGCGCGCTGGTGCTGCAGACGAGCGCGACCGATCCGGCGCTGCTGCGGCGGCAGATCGCGCAGTTGGCCGCCCGCTATCTGGAAGGCGCGCTGGTCGATCACGATACGATGTCGATCTGCTTCGGCAGCACGACCTACGAGGTCATCAGCGCCATCCGCATCGACTTCCAAGCCAATGTAAATGTGGTGCAAGCCACCGGCAGCTTGCCACACGCGCTCAAAGAATTCGACAGCTCGGCCTTGACGCGGCAATTGGCGCAGAAGCTGGGCGGGGAGGCGCACTACCTGTCATCGCCGCTGTTGGCCGATAATGCCGCGGCCGCCGCCGTGATACGCGAGCAAGCGGTGGTCGGGCGGACGCTGGAGCAGGTGCGGCGCGCCGATATAGCGCTGGTGGGCATCGGCGACCTGGATCCGGCGACATCGGGCTTTGTGCGCGCGGGTGTGGCCGAGTCCCATCAGCTGCGCGCTTATCGCGAAGCGGGCGCTATCGGCGATATGGCCTGGCAGATCTTCGACAGCGCCGGACGGCTCTTCCCATGCGAGCTGAATCAGCGCATTATTGGCGTCCGGCTGGAGGAGCTGCGCGCCCTGCCGCAGACGGTCGCGGTCGCGGTCGGCGTCAATAAGGCCGCGGCCATCACCGGCGCGTTGAATACCGGCGCCATCGACGTGCTCTGTACGGACGAAGCTACGGCGGCTCAGATGCTTGGTTCAGTTTCGGAAAAGTGAAGTCAGCTTGCAGCACCATCAAAGAATGCCGGATGCCGTTGATAACTATGAAGATTTGCCGCAGCTTCGGCATCCGGCCGGCTACGTGTATGTTATTCGTGATGTAGAAATCAGCGGCTGTTACAAAATCGGTTTTACAAGTCATCCGCTCACCCGCTTTGACGTGTTTGAAAGAGAATTGCCCTTTAGCATAAAGCCAGTTCTCATCATAAAATCACAAGACGCCGAAGGAGACGAAAGGAGGCTGCATCGGGATTACGACAGGTACAGGAAATATGGCGAATGGTTTAAGCTGGATGATTCTCACTTGGCAAGAATTCGCTCTATGTCTCAGCCGTCGATCGTCTTCGTGGCAAGTGCAGATTTTACCCCTCCCCCACAGGCGCGAAGAAGTCCGCGCGAGGTTAAGAGCGTAGCCTCCCAAGACTATCAAAATTTCCCCAACTCCAGTGGAACTAGTTTCGTCTATGTGATTCAAGAGACATATACGCGGCTTTTCAGAATCATGTGGGCTGATGAGCCCAAAAGAATCAACTGGTTCGGCGTAAAGATTCCTATACGGACAGAGGTTGTAATTGTCGAGCAGGTTGATGGATTTAGCAGCAGTCTCGCTGGCGACTTGAATCGGCAGTTTAAGCAACACCGGCGCGTTGGCTATTGGCTGGATTTGAATGACCTAGAGTTACTGGAACTTCACCTCGCGTTAGCTCCGCCACGGAGACGAGTATCAGCGCCAACGGCTATCACGCCGACGCCGAAGCCAGCTTTGCAAGTCCCGCCGGGGAGACGAGTAACAAGGGCTATTTCCCCAAGATCACAGAGGCAGGTACAGAATGTTCCAACGATTCAATCCCAAGCCAGGACAAGTAGCGTCTCTGGCTGGCGAAACCTGTTTAGAATCCTAATTGTTTTGGCTGTGATCTATTTTGTCATTCTAATTATGTTGGCTGTGATCTACTTTGGAGTTTCTCAAAATGGACTAGACTCGATCGTGTCGCTCATTCTGCCTCCACCAGCAACGTCAACGCCAAGACCGACGGCAACGTCAACGCCAAGACCGACGGCGACATCTACGCCGCAGCCGACGGCAACTTCTTCACCGCAGCCGTCAGCGACGTCTACACTGCAGCCGTCAGCGACGTCTACACTGCAGCCGACGGCAACTCCAACACGGCATCCTACAACTCCACCGACGGCTACTTTTACCGCCACTACTGCGCCTAGCCCAACGGCCACAGAAATCGCGCTATACTTTGTTGATGCCGCAAGCGCCTATGTTCGCGCCTGTCCCAGCACCAACTGCCGAGCCGTTGGTGGCTTATCCGCCGGTGACAGCATACAAGTGCACGGGCAAGTAAGCGGGGAGCAACCTCCAGGCTTCGGAAGCGATATGTGGAGCCTAATCGAATTTAAGGGCGATGTCGCTTATATCCACAGTGCGCTCTTGAGCAAAGATGATCCGCTGAGCGATTATTGAATTCAGCAGGTATGTAGGGATGAAAGGACTAGCTCAATGCCCATCGGGGAAATCACACAGCAGGTCAAAATCGCCGCCGGCTTGTTCTGGGCCGATTACGCTGTATTGGGCGCGCAAGTCCGCGAGCTGGAAGCGGCCGGCGTCGACTGGCTGCATATTGAAGTGCGCGACGGCAAGTATATGGACTTCGCCATGCCGCGCGGCGGCTACGATATCATCGAGGCGACCTGCGCGAGTACGACCCTTGAGGTCGAGGCGCAGCTGCAGATGCTGCGGCCGAACTTCAGCGTCTTCGATCAGCTGGCCGACCTGGGCGTCAGTCTGATCAGCTTGCCGCTGGAGACCACCAATGAGATGATCTTCCAGAATATTACTTACATCAAAGAAAAGCTGGGTCTGAAAGTGGGCGTCTGGGCTTGGCAGGGTGTGCCGGCGGTTGCTTTCGAGCAATTTATCCATCCATATATCGACATCATCGAGTACGAGAGCCGAGCGCCCTTCTGGAAGGCGACGACCGGCGGCGCCAGCCCGCATACCATCGACCCAATCGTGGTGGATACCATACGCAGATTGCACGATATGATCGCGGCCGCGGGCCTGGAAAGCAGCATCGAGCTCATGGAAGACGGCGGACTCAACGCGGGCAATGTGGGGAAGTTCATTGAAGCGGGCATGACCGTGGGCGAATTTTCGTCGCCGCTGCTCAAGGGGCCCGGTGGTAAGCTGCAGCCGGGCACGGGCGAGATCGGCGCTGCGGTCGAAAAGCTGCGCGCGGTCATGCGTGAAGCGAGCGACAAGCATCGCAGTGAATCGGGACTGAGGTAATGCCGCGCGCGACCAGCCTGCAATCGCTTGTCATTTGGGCGGCCGTTTTGCTTGTGCTGGCGGGCTTCTGGCTGCGCGTACAGCGGCTGGATGCGATGCCGCCGGGGCTTAGCGGCGACGAGGCGAAGAAGATAATAGACTCAGCGCACATCGCCCAGACGGGTAAAATTGTCCTCTACCAAGATAGAGGACGGCCCGAGCCACTCTTCCAATTCTACGGCGGAATTACGTCGCTGCTGTTTGGCAATTCAGTCTGGGTATTCCGCTTTGAATCGGCCCTTTGGGGCTTGCTCGCTTTACCGGCGGTATTCTGGGCCAGTCGTCAATGTTTCGCCGAACAGGCAAAGGTCTTGCGAGCGCTGGTCGGCTTGGTTGCCGTGATCGTGGCGGCGACGGCGCTCGGGCATATTACCATCAGCCGTAGCCTTTACCGGGCAGTCCCTTTGACGCTGTTCCTGGCGCTTTTCATTGGCTTTGTAGCCCGGGCCTTGAGAATACACGCGCGGTCGGATTACATTTTGGCGGCGATTTTCCTCGCTCTGGCGATTCATTGCTATTCCAGCGCGCTCGTGGTCCCCTTCATTTTCATCCCCGTTTTTCTGCAGCTTGTCTTGTTTCAGCGAAGCGCCTGGCGCCAATGGCTGCCGGGACTCATGATCGTCGGCGCGGTCTTGCTCTTGCTGACGGCGCCGGTGGCCTACCTGCTTTTGGCGCAGCCCAGCGCAATCATCGCGCGCGCGCAAGATGTCGCCGCCAGCGGCGGAATCAATCTCGCCCGCGGTCTAGACATCATGGTCAAGCAGTTTTTCGTCAGCGGCGATGGCAATCCTCAGTACAACGTAGCGGAAGCCCCGCTTATCGACTCGCTTGTCGCGCCTCTGTTTGGCATCGGTCTTATTTATCTCTGTGTCCATTTCCGGCGAACTAGCTCTGTGCTGCTTCTAGGATTGCTGATTCTATGTACGTTGCCGGCGCTGGCGACAAGCGAGAGTGTGCATGGCCTGCGCATATACGCCGAGTTCGCCGTGATTCCGCTGATAGCCGCTTGCGGAATAATCCTCCCGCATCAGATTCTGACCAGGCTGACGCGCTCCGCGAGATTGACAGCTACTGTTCTACTGCTATCCGTACTGGTCCTTTTCACCTTTCTTTTTGACAGATCAACCAAGACCTACACCTGGTTCTGGGAAGGCGCGGAAAGCCAAGGCCCGCAGTGGTATGTTTACGACCGCGCCTTGAGCTTTGGCGAATCGTTCTTTCGCAGCGACCGTCAGTTCCTCACCAACTGGATAAAGGCGCAGAACTCTCCGCTGCTGATTCCACTGGAGGAGCTGAATGGCCGCGAGACGCGCGCGCATTTGATGTCTCGATTTCCTTTCGTCGACAGTATGGGAGGACCCGAAGAATTCTCGGAAGATACGATTGTTGTAATTCCGTGGTCACTGGAAAGAGGTCGCTTTCTCGATGACTCGTTGCACTTTGCTCTGCTTGACGGTGATACTATTTCAATTCTCCCGCCGCTTGACCAGGAGTTTTTCGGGCGACTAATGCGAAAGCGTGCGGACGCAGCCATTCTGGAGTATACAGGCAGCCGCATCCCGGTAGTGGCTGAGTACTTTACCCTTGACGCTGCAATTCGGCCCGCTTACCAGGACGCGACCGGCATCGGAGGCCCGCTCGCTCGCTTTAACGGCGACCTCGATGTGGTGAGCTGGCATGGTCCCGCCACTATATCGGGCCCGGGCACATACCACTATTCCCTGGACTGGTCGGTGTTTCGGACTGTTGGCCACAATTACGGCGGCACGCTTCAATTGCTTACACCGGATTGGAAGCGTATCGTAGGAGACGAACAGATTATATATCGTTGGCTTTACCCGACAATCGCCTGGGACAGGTCTGATCAAGTTCCGGCTGCCTTTGGATTAACGCTAGAGCAGCCATTGGCGCCAGGCGCTTATCGTTTGGCGGCGGGATCCTGGTATGTCAACGGCGGCTTGATGCCGGCTCATAGCTTTGTCGGCGAGTCGATCCCGACCTTAGCAACCATTGGCTGGATCAAAGCGCCGCAAGCCAGTCAACCGACCATACCGCCCGGGGCGACGCCGGTGAATGCGATCTTTGCCGGCAGTTTCACGCTAAGTCACGTTGACGCGAGATTTGAATATCAAGACCGACTCACAATTGTGACATATTGGACCGCGCCGCAGGAACGCGTAGGCATTGACGCGACGAGTTTCTTACACGTGTTTGATGATGACGCGACATTGTTGGCGCAAAACGACAGGCGGCCATGGAGAGGGCAATATCCGACCCATATTTGGGATAACAGCGAAACCGTGGTTATAAAACATCAATTTGATTTTGACCGGACGGACAGCGCTCATCTCTACACTGGCCTGTATACTCAGCCGGATTTCGAACGGCTGACGGCAGAACAGTATGGAGCGCAATTGACAGACCATATCGTGTATCTAGGAAACCTTTCGACGTTGCTGAAGCGTGATTAGAGCATTAAACCGCGGCAGTTTAGACTGGCTGCAATGACCTACGGCGCATAAGTAGATCGAGGCACACATGCCAAAACTCAGGATCGGACTCATCGGCTACGGCGGCATCGGGCGGGTGCACGCGGCGGCCTACCGCGCCATCCCCTTCCACTACGGCTTGCCCGCCGATAGCATAAACATCGCTGGCGTGGCCACCACCCGCGAGGAGACGGCCCGGCGCGCCGCGGACGAAATCGGCTGCGACTTCTGCACCGGCGACTACCGCGATTTGCTGGCGCGCGACGACATTGATGCGGTCGACATCTGCACGCCGAATAACTCGCACCATGAGATCGTGCTGGCGGCCGCCCAAGCCGGAAAACATGTCTACTGCGAGAAGCCGCTGGCGATGAATGTGACGCAGGCGGAGCGCATGGTTGGGGCCGTCGTCGCAGCCGGCGTCAAAGGGCAGATGACTTTCAACTTCCGCTTTTTCCCGGCTGTGGCCCGCGCCAGGCAATTGATGGAGGACGGCTTTGTCGGGCGAGTCTTTTCGTTCCGCGGGCGTTATCATCGTTCGAGTTATATTAGCCGCGAGAAGCCGATGTCCTGGCGGCTGCAGCGCGAGATCACCGGCGGCGGCGCGCTCTTCGACCTGGGCGCGCACATCCTCGACCTGCTGTATCATTTGCTGGGCGACATCGCGGCGGTCAACGGCACGCTGGAAACGCTGATCAAGCAGCGCCCGGTCGCGACTGGCTCGGCTGAAACTGCGCCGGTAGAAGTCGATGATATCGCCCTGCTGCATGCCCGCTTAAGGGACGGCGCGTTGGGCACGGTCGAGGCGTCGCGCATGGGCACGGGCGCCACCAACGACCTGAGCTTCGAGATCTTCGGCGACAAAGGCGCCATCCGCTGGGATCTCAGCGAGCTGGCCTGGCTGCAAGTCTACGACGCGCGGAAGGCCGATAGCCCGCTGGGAGGCGAGCGCGGCTTTCAGCGCATTGAAGCCGCCAGCCGCTACCCAGGTCAACGCGCGCCCGATTGGACCATGACGCCGGATTTCATGCGCGCGCACGCTGAATGCCAGTATCAGTTCATCCGCTCGATCTGGGACGACGGGCCGACTTCGCCTTCGCTGGCTGAGGGCTTGCACATCCAGCGCATCATGGACGCTGCCGAGCGTTCGTCGGAGCAGGGCAGGTGGGTGGAGTTGAGCAATGATCGGGATTAAGAACCGACCGAGTTCCAATTGCGTTGGCGTCAAGATTTGTAGGGGCGACCTATCAGGTCGCCCGAAAATCGGTACATTAGATGCGACGGGCGACATAATATGTCGCTCCTACCAAATTCGACGATAAGAGAATCCACCAGTGACCGCGGCGCATTACGACATCATCATCATCGGCACGGGCATGGGCGGTGGCACGCTGGCCTATGCCTTGCGCGACAGCGGCGCGCGCGTCTTGCTGCTGGAGCGCGGTGACTTTCTGCCGCAAGAACCGCAGAACTGGCAGGTTGAAGCTGTCTTCGGGCAAAATCGCTACAAGCCGGCGGAGAAATGGATCGACGCCGCCGATGGCAGCCGCTTCAAGCCGGGCGTACATTATTTCGTGGGCGGCAACACCAAAGTTTATGGCGCCGCCCTGCCGCGCTTCCGCCGCAAAGACTTTGAGGCGCTGGAGCACGAAGGCGGCACGTCGCCCGCCTGGCCAATCGCCTACGAAGACCTGGAGCCTTATTACAATCTGGCGGAGGAACTCTTCTTCGTACATGGCAGCGCCGGGTCCGACCCGTTTGAGCCGCCGCGCAGCCGGCCCTATCCCTATCCGGAAGTGCCTCACGAAGAGTATATGGCCGAGCTCATTGACAAGTTGCGCGCGCAGGGACTGAAGCCATATAACTTGCCGATGGCGGTGGACTTGCGCGCGGGCGGGCGCTGCATCCGCTGCATGACTTGCGACGGCTTTCCCTGCCAGGTTCATGCCAAGGGCGATGCCGAGATCTGCTGCGTCAGGCCGGCGCTTGCCAGCGAGAATATCGACCTGTGGACGCAATCTGAAGCCCGCCGCATCCTCACCGACAGCAGCGGCAAACGGGCGACGGCAGTGGAGGTTGATCGGCGCGGCCAGCGGCTCAGCGTCTCGGCCGACACGATCATCGTCTCCTGCGGCGCGGTCAACTCGGCTATTCTGCTGCTGCGTTCGCGGAGCAGCCGTCACCCGGGTGGACTGGCCAATTCATCCGGCTTGCTGGGGCGCAATTACATGATGCACAACAACACCGCCCTGACCGCCGTCGCGCCGCTGAAGCCGAATCCGACCGTCTTCCAAAAGACGACCGCGATCAACGACTATTACTTCGGCGATGACGACTTCGCCTGGCCTATGGGCAATATCCAGGCGCTGGGCAAGCTGCAGGCCGGCATGCTCTCTGCCGCCAAGCCCTACCTGCCCCAGCCGCTGCTGCGGGCGATGGCGAATCGCAGCGTCGACTGGTGGGTGATGTCGGAGGACTTGCCCGACCCGGAAAACCGCGTCATGGTCGCGGACGATGGTAGCGTGCGCGTGCAATGGAAGCCCAATAATCGCGCCGCCCATCAGCAGCTCATCCGCCGGGCGAAAGGCATGATGCGCGCCGCCGGCTACCCCTTCGTCTTCACCGAGACCCTGGGCATCGAGACCAATTCGCATCAATGCGGCACAGCTCGCTTTGGCCATGACCCGGCCGAGTCGGTACTGGATCCGCTCTGCAAGTCGCATGATATCGACAATCTATACCTGGTCGATTCGTCCTTCTTTCCGTCGTCGACGGCGATGAATCCGGCGCTGACGATTTGCGCGCAGGCGCTGCGGGTGGCGGATCATCTGCAGGAGCGGCCGCTGCTGCAATCGGAGTTGAGCGCATGAGCTGCGTCATCGGCATCGACTTGGGCGGCAGCAAGATCGCCCTGGGTTTGGTCAGCGCGCAGGACGAAATTCTGGCGCGCCGCCGCATTGACACGGATGCCGACGCCGGCCTTCAGAGCATGGTCGAGCGGATCACGGCCGAAGTCGCAGCTCTCCAAATCACGCTGCCGCGCGCTGAGGCAGTCTCGGCAGTGGGTGTCGGCGCTCCCGGCCCTCTTGATCACAGAAAGGGCGAATTGCTGACGCTGGTTAATCTGCCCGGCATTTCGAATACGCCCTTCCGCCGCGCTTTAGAAGAGCGGCTGTCGCTGCCGGTGGCGCTGGATCATGATGCCAAGGCAGCGGCCCTGGGCGAGTTTCACTTCGGCGCCGGGCGCGGGCGGGACAGCATGATCTATATCGTCATCGGCACGGGGGTGGGCGCGGCCATCATCTACGAGGGCGCGCTGATCTATGGCGAGAGCAACAGCGCCGGCGAATCGGGCCATATGAGCGTGGATCCAAACGGGCGTCGCTGTCACTGTGGCTCGCGCGGCTGCCTGGAAGCTTATGCCGGCGGACCCGCGCTATCGCGACAGTATGCGGCGCTGACCGGCGAAACCTTCGCGGGCGACGAAATCGCGGCGCGCGCCCGACGTGGCGACGAGAACGCGCTGCAAGTATTTCATGCAGCGGGCCGAGCGTTGGGCATCGCCATTGCCTCGCTGGCCATGACGCTGAATATTGAGACCTTCGTCATCGGCGGCAGCGTGGCTAAAGCCGGCGACTTGCTCTTGGGGCCGTCTCGCGAATCGCTGAAGGGTTATTCGTTCCGTGCGGTGTCGGCGCGGGTGAGGGTGATCGCATCCGGGCTGGGCGAGGACGCGCCCATACTCGGCGCGGCTGTTTTGGCCCGGCGTCTGCTGGGGACTTGAGCTGGCGACATGTCGCTAGTGGCGGGTTCAACGTTCTCCGATTGGCCACCGCCTTTGATAATATAGGCGAACCTTCAAGTCGAGATGGTGTTTCACTCTATTGGCACTGCTTCAGAAGGGTTATCCCCACCCCCACGCCGCCAGCGATTGACTAGACGCAGAAGTGTTTCGTAGAGTCTGCCAGGCATCTTTTTCAGCTTGGCCAGGAACTTCTTGATAGTGGAGACAAGGTCTTCTTCTCGGTGCCAGTGGTCTTGCAGGACTTGAGCCAACACGTCGGGTTCGAGGCTTAGAGCACGAAGAAGCACATCCAGCAATATAATTAGGATGCCAGCGTCGTCAATCAGTCCCGCTACTCCAAGGATCGCTTCGGGAAAAAGATCAAGCGGACTGAGTACGTAAAGAACTGCTGAAAGGAGAGCAAGCCTCAATTTTTTGGGAATCCGCGAATCGGACAGAAGACCGACAGCAAACATGAAAAGGTCAGGCAGCAAGAGGAGAATATCCGCCCAATCAGAATCGGCGTTGCGCTCTAGCCAAGCAAGGATCTTCTTGCGCCATTTCTTGTACCAGTTTTCCGGTCCGGAACCGCCAAAATTATCAAGTGCTACGATTTCACTGTCCATTATGGTTCGACTCCTTCGACAAATTTATCGTAACTGCGCATTATATTCTACTTCCGTTGGATTTGGATAAGAAAAGGCTTGTGCGGCATAGGTTTCGTGTCGGCGATTTGACAGCATTTATAGTATCTTTCCATACAGTTTGAGAACGGGAGCAATAGTGTACGCCTTTGCCGATCAGCTGGACGCGGGCGCTGTCGTTCAAGACTTTGACATCTGCATCGTGGGCGCGGGCGCGGCCGGCATCGCCATGGCGCAGCAGCTGGCGAATACGTCGCTGCAAGTTCTCCTGCTGGTCAGCGGGCAGCCCGCTGATCGAGGCCTACCCGATAGCGACCGGCAGGCGCTGTATCAGGGCACGGCCGGCGCCTTCCTGCAAAAGGTCGACCCCGACTTCTTGCAGCGCTCGCGCTTGAATATGTACGGCGGCACCACCAATCACTTCGGTTTCTGGGCGCGCCCGCTTGACCCGGCCGACACCATGCCCCGCCCTGGTTATCGCGACGCCGGCTGGCTCTTCGACGAGCGCGAATTGCGACCCTGGTACATCGACGCCCACGAATTCGGTCGCTTTGGACCCTTCAATTACGCTGACATGGACTTCTGGGAGCGGGTGCTCTACGCCCACTGCTTTGACCCGCTGCCGGGCGACAAGCTCAGCGGCGCCATCATGCGCGCGCAGTACGAAGAGAACCTGCATGACTTTCAGGTGCAATTCCGCGATCAGCTGAAGAACGCGCCCAATATCACCGTGCTCTTCAACGCGCACCTGCTCAGCATTGAGACGGACGACGAGCGGCGTCATGTGGTCGAACTGAATTGCTCGACGATTGACAGTTCTCCTTCTGGGAATAGCCGTCCCGGGCTGCCCTTCAAAGCGCGCGCGCGGCGCTATGTGCTGGCTTGCGGCGGCATCGAGAATGTGCGCCTGCTGCAGCTTTCCGGCGATTTGGGCAATAACCGGCGCGATCAGCTGGGGCGCGGCTTCATGGTGCATCCGCTGCTGACCAATGCCGCCCATGTCCGCTTTGACGCGCCCGTCCCCAGCGAGATACGCAACTTCTTTCGCGAGCAGCAAATCCGCCTGAAACCTCCCCCAAATGCTTTGGGAAGACCGAGGGGGCTATCCGCCGGCGGCGAGTATGAGCACATGGTTGCGCCGCTGGTGAATCCCGAGCTGGTTTTCGACTACCTGATGTTCAACGCTTGGGGTGTGCTGGCGGCGCGGCATCAGACCCTGCTGGAGGAGAAAATCGGCAACTTCCGCGTCATTCTTTACTTCGGCGCGGACGCGGCTTCGGCCGTCGTCAATCTCAACTGGGAGCAGACGCCGGACGACAACAGCCGCATCAGGCTGAATCGGGAGCAGGTCGATCCAATCTTTGGGCAGCCGGTGGCCCATGTCGATTGGCGGCTCAACGAGACCGACAAACGCAGCGCCGTACGCGCCCTGGAAATCACGCTGGATTACTTGCGGGCTCGCGGCGCGCGCCAGCAGGAAATGATCACGGATGTGGGCGGCGGCGCGGAAGACTGGACTTTTCCGCCCGAGCCCGGCGCGCTTGAGACCGGCGATCATCACATGGGCGCGCTGCGCATGTCCGCCTCGCCCGAAGACGGCATCGTCGATATCAATTCGCGTTTGCACAGCGTGGACAATCTCTACCTGGCCGGCTCGGCCGTCTTCCCCACCGGCGGCTATGCCAACCCGACGCTGACAATCGTGGCGCTTGCGCTGCGCCTGGCGGATCACTTGAAGGCGGTTGCGGGCCGGCGCTAAGTCTCAATCAGCAAGCCGCGCGGAGTCAGCACCACTTCCAGGCGGCCCAGCACGTAGTCCGTCAGTATCGCCAAAAGCGCCGCCGGGATTGCGCCCAAGAGAATGAAGGCGTCCACAGTCATCGACAAGCCGCTTGCGATCGGAATGCCCAATCCGCCGGAACCCACGAATGCGCCCAGGGTCGCCGTGCCGATGTTGATGACCATGCTGGTCCTAATGCCCGCCATGATGATGCGGCTGGCGATTGGCAGCTCCGTCCGCAGCAAAATCTGCTGCGATGTCATGCCCATGCCCCGCGCCGAATCCACAATCGAGACGCTAACCGATTCGATACCGGCGATGGTGTTGCGCACCACCGGCAGCAAACCATAAGCGATTAGCGCCACGACCGCTGGCATAAAGCCCAGGCCGATGATCGGCGCCATTATCGCCACGATCGCCAGGGTCGGCACCGTCTGCCCGCTGTTGACTACGTTGTTCACCAAGGGCAAGAATTCGCGGAAGTTCTCTCGTGTGACCATCACGCCGAGGAACAATCCGCCTGAAATAATATATATCGATGAGGTAAGCACCAGCTCCAGATGCTGCGCCGCGAAGTCGATCACCGTGCCCTGCGGATGCACCAATTGAGCGCTGGTCGGGAAAATCGCGTGCAAGATTGCGTCCCAAAGCGGCTCATGCCCCAAGATGGACCAAAACAGCAAGAAAACCGATGCGATATGCACCAGGTGGATCAGCAAGTTATTCTTGCCCTTGTGCGGGATGACAAAGAAAATCCCGGCTTCCACCGCCACCATCAGCAGCGTGAAAAGGATGAGCGGGATTCCCGTTTCCAGCGGCTCGACCGCAATCGCCAGCAGCGGCGCAATGATCTCCGGCGCGGCCGTCAGCAGCCACAGGTTCGGGGCGAGAGACGCCCGCGGATGAAAGTCGTTCAGGATCTCACGCAGATTGCGCGCCAAAGGTTCAAGCGCCGCGCCCTCGGCATAACCCACCACCAGCCGCGTCGGCTCCAGCCGCAGCGATTGCACCGGCCGCGACTCGCTCACGATGAAGCGCGCCAGGTCCGAGCCGGCCTCGGCGGCGGCGCGACTGTCGTATTCTTCAATGCTTTCGACCAGGGCCGGCTGATACTGCGGGTAACGGAAGCGCTCATCGCTCGTGCTGAAAACGATGGTATTTTCGGCGGCTGCCGATACCTGCGCCGTGATCGTGCCCCGGTCGTTGGCGACGGCATTATTGACCGGGCGCCGCAAGCGGCTGCGCGCCTGTTCCGCCTCCATATTACCCTGGTAGGCAACCGTGATGGTTTGCGCCGCGATGGTGATTTCGCTGAGGCTATCCAGCGCGTCGAATAAGGCCTGCGCCACCTGCGGCGCGCTTGGGTCGCCGCGGCTGAAGCGGCCTGTCGGTACTGGCAAGATCACTTCGGGCGTCACGCCGTAGACGAAACTGCCCGCCGTCAAGTTGAGAATCAGACGCCTCTCGCCTTCGACTTGCTCGACAGCGAATGCAAAGTCGCCGATGAATTTCTCTTGGTCGTGCAGGGTCACCGTGCGCTGGCCGACGGCGAAGATCAGCAATGCGGCGAGCAGCCATAACAGCGCGCCGTAGGGCAGGCGCCGCCCGGCATTTGCAGCGCCGTTTTTCTTGGCTTCAGTCATCGTCCGCGTTCCCGTTGCATGGCCGCGTGAATGCCCGGCGCCTCTACCAGGTCTTGCAGGCGTTGAATGCTCACGCCGCCGGTCAAGACACCTTCGGCGTCGATCACCGGCGTCAAATCGAAAGAATGCGAGAGCAGCACGCTAAGCGCCTCGCGCGCGGTGGCGTCTTCCGGCACGGCGATGCTGGCCGCCGGCGCGTGATGCATCGCTTCAGACAGCGATCCGTATTCTGCCAGGGCGGGCCGCTCGACCCAGCCCAGCAGCTTTCCATTGTCGGCGTCCACCACAAAAGCGCTGTCGCTGTGGTGCCGGTCCAAGCAAGCTGTTACCTCTTGCAGGGTGGCATCGTCTTCGCAGCAAGGCACATTGTTCATCATCGAATCCCTGACCGAGATCAAATGCAGCCGTTTCAGGGACCGGTCCGTGCCGACGAACTCGCGTACAAAATCGTCGCGCGGCAGCGCCAGCAGGTCGTCGGGCGTATCGTACTGCACCAGCCGGCCCGCCCGCAGCAAGGCGATGCGGTCGCCCATATAGATGGCTTCGTCAATATCGTGCGTCACGAATATGATCGTCTTGCTCACCTCTTGTTGAATCTGCAAGAATTCTTCCTGCAGGATAGCCCGCGTGATCGGGTCAACGGCGCCGAAAGGCTCGTCCATCAGCATGAGGGGCGGATCCGCGCCCAAAGCCCGCGCCACGCCGACGCGCTGCTGCTGCCCGCCCGACAGCTGCCGCGGGTACTTGTCGCCGTGAATGCCGGGGTCTATGCCGACCATGTCCAGCAGTAAATCGACGCGCTGCCGAATGCGCTCCTCGTCCCAATCGAGCAAGCGCGGCACGATGGCTACATTGTCGCGAATGGTCATATGCGGCAGCAAGCCGATCTGCTGAATCGCGTAGCCGATCTGCCGCCGCAAGACCTCCGGCTCAAACTCGTCGTTCGGCTGTCCATCGATCAGGATCTCCCCCTGCGTCACATCAATCAGGCGATTGACCATGCGCAGCGCGGTTGTCTTGCCGCAGCCGGAAGGCCCGATCAGCACGCAAATCTCGCCATCGCGCACGGTCAGATTCAAGTTATCCACCGCCCGAAAGCCGTTGGGATATTCTTTGATGACATCTTTGAATTCGATCACGCGCCTATTGCCTTTCCTCGCTCGCTGTTTTGTCGCGCCCTCAAGCCTGCCGTATGCCCGGTGAGGTCAACAGACTTTCCAGAACCTTCAAGCCCGCGTCCATGATGACCGCCAGCAGCACCGCCGGCACCGTGCCCAGCAGAATCTGATCAATTGAGGTCGAGTTGACGCCCAGCAAAATGAAATCGCCGAGAGCCCCGGCGCCGATGATGGACGCCACCGCGGCGATGCCCACCAGCGATATCGCGGCATTGCGCACGCCCGCCATAATCACCGGGAAAGCCAGCGGCAACTCAATCCGAAAGAAGGACTGCGCCGCCGTGAAACCCATGCCTTTGCCCGAATCGATGATGGCCGGGTCGATATTCTTCAGCCCGGCGTAGGTATTGCGCACCAGCGGCAGCAGGGAGTACAAGGTCAAGGCGATGATCGCCGGCGCCGTGCCGATGCCCGATACGCCGAAGTCGCGGATAGTCAACTCTGCCAGCTCGCTGTTGCCGAGCAGCCGGCCCGCCCCCTGCGCCAAGAGTAGCGATGCGCCCAGCGCCGCCGCGAACAAGGGCAGAAAACGCCAGCGCCGATATTGCGGCAGCTTGCGCTCAAGGTCCAAGCGCTTGCCGGTCGAAATCAGGATCAGAAAGAGGATGAGCGCAAGCCCTGTGACGCTCCGCAGCAGAGCCAGCTCCGACGTAGTCAGCACGGTCAGCGCCACTTCAAAACCAAAGGCGATAATGAGAACAGCCAGCAGCGAAAGCGGAATCAAAGCCAGGATAAATATGGCAACTATAGAGAATTGGCGCGCTCGATCCGGCAAGCGCGCATGCAGCCGCCGCAAAGCCAGCGCCGCCGCCAGGGCGACCCCCGCCAGCAGCAGCCAATCGCGCGCCAGCGAAAGAAAGTGGAGATCGCCAAGCCGCGCCAAGGGCACCAGCAAGATGCCAAATAATGCCAGGCTGGGGATCGTCTGTATGATGCCAACAGTATACAGAATCGCGTCTTCCGCCTTGGCATCGCGGCTCGCCCATAATCCCAGCGCAATGCCGACAATCAAGCCCGCCGCCAGCGCCACCAGTACAAAAACAATATGCTCCAAAAAACGCAGCGCCAGCGTCTCGCCCCGCGAATGATACTCCACCATAATCGAATAAACATCCAGCGTGCCGCCCGCAAGCATCGCCACCACGACAAGCGCGCCGGCCGCGCCCGCCAATCCGCGAACCAGCCGCGGTACGCCGCTGCTTTCCAGATCCAGCAAGCCGGCGAAGAGCACAACGCCGCCGCCCGCCAAACCGAAGGCTATCGCTGCGGACGACAAGATTCGTGGATTGCTGATGCGCGTCCCCGCTTCAAACAGGGCTTCCGCGCCGACCAGGTAGGCGCTTCCCGCCAGCGCCGGCAAATACAAAGTTAATATGACCATCAAGTTGCCGACCGCTGCCAGCGCCCAACCTCGCCGGTTGCGGTCCGCCATGAAGGCCAGCAGCAGCGGCGTCAGCGCCAGCAGAAACAAGAGGAGATAACGCATATCTCCCGGTATCTCCAGCAAGCCTACCGGCAAGCCGGACGCGAGCCTATTCGGCTTTACCTCGATAACGGGCAGGAAAAAGAAGCCAAAGCTGGCAAAGCACCCGCCCAGGAATGCGATCAAGTTGCTTCTGTGAATCGCCACTCTCCTTTAGTCCTGTTCAACGCGGGGGGATTGTCTGGTGGATGGCTTCGGGAGAGCCAAGGCTGGTTTCCTCCCGAAGCCGATCGAAGAAACTCTGCGGCGGCTAGTTGCCGATGAAGCCGCTTTCCTGCAACCAGGCGCGGACGGCGTCGGCCGGGTTCAAGCCCTCGACTTCTACTTCCGCGTTCAGCGTCTGCAAGGTTACATTGTCGAGCGCGCGGAAGATCGGGTTCAAGATGCCGGCAATCTCCGGATTGGCGCGGATGACTTCACCGCGAATGACCGGCGTCGGCGCATAAATCGGCTGCGCGCCGAAGGGGTCTTCCAGCACGACAAAATTGTAGGCCATCAAGGCGCCGTCAGTGGCGTAAGCCATGGCGAAGTTGACATCATTCGCGCCTTCGTTGAGCGCTTGCTCGGTCTGCGCCGGCGTCGCGTTGGAGATGATCAGCAACTGATCATCGGTGAGGTCGAAGCCGTAAGTCTCCTCAAACGAGGCGATGCCATCGGGACGCTGCGCGAATTCATCGCCGGTCGCCAAATAGACGAAGCCGCCATCGTTGACGTAGTCCGCCATGTCAATCACCGAGTAGACGCCGTTCTCTTCGGCGAAGGCCGATGTCACGGCGAATGCGTAAGTATTGTTGGCGGGCGTCGGCGCCAGCCAGACCAGATCATTGATGGCCGCATCCAATGAGCTCACCAGCGAATATCCCAGTACGCGATGACCATAAGCCTCATGCGGGATGTCGTACCAGGGCACATCGTTGAAATAGTTGTACAACGCCGTGCCGGTATATTCGGCGTAGATGTCGATCTCGCCATTCACCAGGGCATCGCGGTTGACTTGGGTGCCGCCGAGATTCGTGCGGTCGACCACATCCAGCCCCGCGTCTTCCAGCGCCGCGACGATTATCTGCCCCAATACAATCTGCTCCGTGAACTGCTTCGACCCGACGCGGATCGGGCTCTCCTGCGCGCTAGCGACTCCGAACGCGCTGACCAGCAAGCCGGCCATCAAGATCCATACTACTGCTTTCTTCACATTACACCTCCTATAGGCATGGTATACGATACAAACAACAACACTGCCTTGGCGCATCTATTGACACCAACCGACTGCAAAGCCAAAAGAATTGGGTAGTCCGCCGACTGCTCAACCAACGCGGGATTATGATGGTGGCTAGAAAGGCGAATCGTCGACTTTGAGTCGACTTATTTCAACAAATGCAAAGTCAGTATAGCATTAATATCCTAAGGACTCAAGCTGCAATGAAATTCACCAGCCCCTTCTTAGTCCGTGACTTAATGATTGCTTGTCATGTCGCCAGTAATTCATCCACCTTGGCGCGGTAGGGTGTGCTGGGCGCGGCGCCGCTTTTGGTGACGCTTAGCGCGGCCGCCGCATTGGCGAAGCGCACCGCCTCCGGCAGTGGCTTGCCCTCGGCCAGCGCCACCGCCAAGCCCGCGTTGAAAGCGTCGCCGGCGCCGGTGGTATCGACCACATCGACCGCATAGGTGGGTATGACAGCGCTCTCGCCGCCGCTGACGATCTGCGCGCCCTGCGCCCCCAGCGTTACGACAGCCTTCTGATCGGCGCGTGTGAGCAGCGTTCGCGCGGCCGCGGCGTAATCGCCAGCGGAACCGCTGAGCGTCTCCAACTCGGTCTCGTTAGGCGTCAGGTAATCGGCCAGGTCGATCGTCGACTGCGGGATGGCGGCGGCCGGCGCCGGGTTGAGGATGGTGGCGACGCCCAGCTGCTTGGCCGTCTCCAGCGCGTAACCCACCATATCCAGGTTGACCTCCAGCTGCGTGACCAGCACGTCGGCTGCCGCGATGCGCTCGCGCGCCGCGTCGATATCCGCCGCCGTCAAACGCGAGTTCGCGCCCAGCACAACCACGATCATATTCTCGCCGCTGCTATCCACCAGGATGGGCGCCACGCCGGTGGCGTACTCGTCGTCGGCAGACACGAAATCGCGGTTGACGCCCTCGGCATCCCAGATTTCGTATGCCAGGTTGGCGAAGACATCGTTGCCGACGCGCCCGATGAAGGTGACATCCGCGCCCAGGCGAGCCGCCGCCACCGCTTGATTCGAGCCCTTGCCGCCGGCGAAGGTGGCGAAGCGGTCGCCGTGCACGGTCTCTCCCGGGCGGGGCATGCGCTCCAGATAAGCCACCAGGTCCGCGTTGAAGCTGCCCACCACTACAATCTTGGCTGTCATGCGCGTTTCCTTTTGTCTTTGTCCGCGATTGACTATACTCTATTCTGGTCAATATTTTCGACAGCGACTAGCACAGGAATAGAACCGAGTAAGTAATGCAAATCCCGATTCAAGGACGTCGTTCCTTTACCACAGAGGCTCACGAGGGCACACAGAGGGCACAGAGGGTTCACTATTATTGCGATACTGCCGCAAGTTAGGCAGCCATCGAACAAAAGGGAACTGTCGCTGGCATATGATCACTTAAATGCTTTACTCGGTGTACTCTGTGATTCCTCTGTGTACTCTGTGGTAAGTATTTGCATGACTTACTTGCACTTACTGGGGTGAAAGTTGATGGAACTGCAAATCGCGCTTGATGGCGACTTGGCCGCCGCGCGGGATGTGCTGGCGCAAGTCCATCCCCATGTTGACATCGCCGAGATCGGCACGCCGCTGGTTTTCCGCGAGGGGATGCGGGCGGTGTGCGACATTCGCGCGGCTTATCCGCAGTTGACGCTGGTGGCGGACCTCAAGATCATGGACGCGGGCGAGGCCGAGGCGGATATCGCCTTCCGCGCTGGGGCCGACCGCGCTACCGTCATGGCGCTGGCCAGCGACGCCACCATTGCCGGCGCACTGTCCAGCGCGCGCTCGCATGGCAAACGCATCATGGTCGACATGATGCAAGTGGTCGATCCTCTGGGGCGCGCGCGAGAATTGCTGGAGCTGGGCTGCGATCTGCTCTGCCTGCACACGGCGCACGACTTGCAGTCGTCACATGGCTCGCCCTACGCTCAGCTGGCCGAACTGCGAGCGGCGCTGCCGACCGCGCAGCTGGCCATCGCCGGCGGCGTCAAGCTGGATACGCTGGAAGAGATTCTGCCGCTGCGGCCGCAGGTCATCATCGTCGGCTCAAGCATCACCGCTGCGCCGGATCCAGGCGCGACCGCGCGACAATTCCACGAGAGGATACGCCATGCAACAGCAGGCTGAATTGGTTGATGCCATCCTGGCCGATGTCGGCCGTACGCTGCGTCAGGTGGACGCGGACGAGGTTGAGGCGCTGGGGGCGGCGCTGCTCTCGGCTGAGCGCGTCTTCCTGGCCGGCAAGGGGCGCACCGGTTTGCAGATGCGCGCCTTTGCCATGCGTCTGATGCACCTGGGGCTGCGCGCGCATGTGGTGGATGACGTGACGACGCCGGCGCTCGGCGCGGGCGATCTGCTGCTGATCGGCTCGTCTTCCGGGCGCACCGGCTCGCTGCTGCGCTACGTCGAGACTGTAGGCGCGACCGGCGCGCGCTTGGCGACATTGACCGGCAACCTCGAATCGCCGATTGCCGCCGCCGCGGACTGCCGCGTCTATATCCCGGCTTCCAATTTTAAGGCGGGCGGCAGCGCCGGCGAAGATTCGGTGCTGGTCATGGGCTCGCTTTTCGAGCACTGCCTGGGCTTGCTCTGCGACTTGCTCATCATCCGACTGAAGGCGGCGCTGAATGTGGACGAAGCCGTAATGAACGCGCGCCACGCCAACTTGGAATGAAGGCTGCCCAACGCGAGTTTGCCACCGAGTACACAGAGTAAACCTGAGGGCACAGAGTTATAGTCTTTTGGAACATCGGTCAATGGGAGAAGCGCATTTGAGCATGTTCTCTCCTGTGGGAGCTTTCAAATCGCCGTCGAAATCTGTAGGGGCGACCTATCAGGTCGCCCGAAAGTGTTCGCCAACTCATCGACGGGCGAGCCAATGGCTCGCCCCTACATATTGACCTTATAGTGGAACTTATGTGTTGCAGGTCTGTTACTTAGAGCTAGCCAACATGAGTCATACGGGCGCCCCTGATTCACAAAGTCGCCCGGCATCTTTCGCCGGCTCAAGGCGGAGATTATCGTGGGCAACCGCATCCATAATCTCCGTGCCCTCTCTCTAACTCCATGTACTCGGTGGTAGATTTTTTTGTGCGCTAGCGGCAAACTTGCTATCTTGCATTAGAGGCAGCGATTCAATAGGGCGGAACCATGAAATATCAAGCGCGACTGGAGAAATTGTATACGATCATGCGCGGCGCCGGGCTGGATGTGGTGGCGCTGATTCCCGGGCCCAATCACCGCTATCTGACGAATTCGGTACACTACGTCCTGGAGCGGCCCATCGTCACGTTCTACCGGCTCGATCAGGCGCCGGTCGCGGTCATCCCCGAGCTGGAGATCGCGCTCTTCCAGCGGCATGCCATACCCTCTCAGATCGTCTCCTACACCGATGCGGAAGGTTACCAGGGCGCCTTCCGACAAGCGCTCGACCTTGTCGGCAGTCGCGGGGCGACCATCGGCGTCGAAGGCTTACACATGCGCTTCTTTGAAGGCGAGGTCATTCGCGCGTCGGCGCCGGGCGCTGAGGTCGTGGATGCCAGCGAGCCCCTGGCCGGGCTGCGCTTGCATAAGGACACCGACGAAATCGCTGCGCTGCGGCGCGCCATCGCCATCTCGGAAGAAGCGCTGGCGGCGACATTCGACCAGGTAGAACTGGGCATGAGCGAGATCGAGGCGGCTGCTATTCTGGAGCGGCATCTTTACGCGCTGGGCGGTGATGGGCTGGCTTTCGGCACGATTCTGCATGCGGGCGCCAATACGCCGCTGCCGCATCTGGGCCCGCTGGACTACCGCATCCAGCACGGCGATCCGCTGATCGTCGACTTCGGCGCGACCTTTGAGGGCTACTGCGCCGATATCACGCGCACAGTCTTCGTCGGCTCGGTCAGCGACGCTCAGCGCGAGTTTTACGCGGTGGTGCAGGCCGCCAACGAGGCCGGGCGCGCAGCGGCTGCCCCTGGCGTAACCTGTGAGACAGTAGATATCGCGGCGCGGCAGGTCTTCATTGATGCCGGCTACGAGCATCTGATTCGGCATCGCACTGGCCATGGCATCGGCCTGGAAGCGCACGAAGCACCCTATATGGTAGTCGGCAATCAGCGTTTGCTGGAGCCGGGTATGGTCTTCACGGTCGAGCCGGGCATCTATCGCGATGGCGAAATCGGCGTGCGCATCGAGGACAATATGCTGATTACGGAAGATGGCGCGGAGAGCTTGACCCGCTTCGAGCGCAATCTCATGGTCATCTGAGCAGCAAAAGTAGACTTTATCGCAGGAAAAATTTGTAGCGGGACGGAAAATATGTTATCTTGGCATTCGTTGTTTGGTCGTCCGGTGGGCTGACCCCCGGACGAGTCGTTATCATATTGATTGCAGAGAGTTGAGGAGGTGACTGCGCGAGAATTCAATTGCGGCAATTTCTGATGCTGACAAAAGTGCTATTGCAGGAGGCAGTATGAGTAACGAAAAGAAAATGAGTCGCCGTGATCTGCTGAAGCTGGCGGCCGCCGGCAGCACCGGTCTGGTGATGAGCGGCCTGCCCGTTCGCGTGATCGCGCAGGATATGGTGACGGTCAAAGTGCAGACGGCCGGCCTCGGTGAAAATCAATTGCAGCCGATCGCCGATCTTCAGATGGCGGCGAATCCCAATGTGAATGTCGAGTGGGTCGTGCTGACGGGTATCGATCACGAAGAGGTGGCCGCCAAGATTCTGGCGCTGGTCGCCGCTGGTGAATCGATCGATGTCGGTTACGCCGCGACAGAGGCTTGCCAGCTCTTCGCCGGGCAAGGCTTGGCCGAGCCGCTTGATGACCGTATCACGGGCGATCCTGATCAGGACTTCTGGACCGAATTCTTCTCGGATGTCCATCCGTCCTTGGTCGAGGCGATGATGTACGAGGGCAGCTTGTATGAGCCGCCGCGCGACTTTAACGCCGCCAATATGTATTTCAACACCAATGTTTTGGCCGAGAACGGTTTCGAGGTGCCCGGTTCCGATTGGACCAAGGACGATTTCGTCGAGATCGCCCGCGGCACCACCAAGAAGGACGACTCCGGCAATACCGAAGTCTTCGGCTATGGCTGGACGAACCGCCTTTGGGGCAGCTGGATGCCCTGGATCTTCGTGGCTGGCGGCAACCTCTTCACTGAGGAACGCGCGCCCGGTGGTGAATGGCTCTGGGGCGGCTATTACGAAGGTGATATGGCAGCCGATGGACGTGGTGGCGGATACCGCTGGCGCGAGCCGATCGCCAATTCGTCCGAAGTGGTTGAGGCGCTGCAACTGGTCGTTGACCTTTGGCAAGAAGGCGTCACACCCGATATCGGCATGGGCACGGGCCAGACGCTCACCGGATTCTACGCCACCGGCAAGCTGACTATGACGCCGGCCGGCGGATTCTGGGCCGGTCGCCTGGCGAACGAAGGTATGGAAAAGGGTGACTTTGATGTCCAGTTGTGGCCCGCTTGGCGCAACCAGAAACATCAATTCGGCACCGGCGGACACTGGCTGAGCAGCACCTCGACCGCGCCCGACGAAGCGTGGGATTTCATGAAGATTGAGGTCAGCCACGAAGGCTTCCAGAGCAGCATATACTTCAACCCGGTGATCATCACGACGCCGGCGCGCCGCTCCTACAGCCAGCGGGACGCCTATGAAACGACCGGACCGGCCAACAGCGATGTTTTCTATGACACGCTGGACGAGCATCCGTCAACCGCGCCGATTCCCGCGCCGCCCTGGTCGAACCCGATGACCACCATCTTCACGACCTATACCGGCTTCGCGACCTCCGGCGAGATGGACCCGCAGCAAGCGCTTGATGAAATGCAAGCCGAGCTGGAATCGCTGACCAACCGTGAAGGTCGGAAGTACTACCAAGAGTAAGCAAGAAACTGAAATATGTGGAGCCAGTACGAACTGTATTGGCTCTACATCTTTATTGTGAGGAATGCGAATGACATCGCGTAATATGACAGCCGAGGTTGGCGGCGGCCCTTGGCATTGGCTGATGCAGGATACCATGGACGGGCTGCGCCGGCGCCGCGCTCTCTTGGGTTATCTGTTTTTATTGCCGACATTACTCGGCATCTTTATCTTCACGGCGGGACCGGTATTTGTATCCTTTGGGCTTAGCCTGTTTCAATGGAATATCTTCAAACCGCCTGACTTCGTTGGGCTGCAGAACTTTGAGCGCTTGTTTGAAGATCGCCGCGTGATCATCGGCATAGGCAATACGCTCAAGTTCACGGTACTTGCCGTGACCAGCCAAGTGTCCATCGGCTTGATCCTGGCGCTGGCAGTGCATCGCGTTAATCGCATTTGGCTGCGCTACTACTTCCGCACCGCCTATTTCTTGCCCTTGTTGATGTCGGGCGCTTCGGTAGCCGTCTTTATGGGCTATATCTTTCACAAGGAATTTGGACCGCTCAACTACTATTTGACATTGCTGGGCATACCGCAGATTCCCTGGCTGACCTCGTCCGACCTGGTGATGATTTCCATTGCGATCATTTCCGCTTGGCGAAATATGGGCTTTACGTTCCTGATCTTTCTCGGGGGACTGTCAAATTTGTCGCAGGAAGTATTGGATGCGGCTGATGTTGATGGCGCGCAGGGCTTCCGCCGCTTATGGTCGGTGGTGATTCCGCTTCTAAGCCCGCAAATCCTCTTCGCGACAGTGACCGGCGTCATCGGCGCGCTGCAGGTCTTTGATGAACCCTATATCATGACCCGTGGCGGCCCGGGTAATGCCAGCCGGACCCTGGTGATGGTGATGTACGAACATGCCTTCAAGAATATCGAATTCGGTTATGGCTCCACGATAGCCATCGTCGTTTTCCTGATGATCCTGGTCATGTCGATCGTCCAAATGTGGTTGTGGCGAAGCCGCGTGTTCTACCAGTAGATCCTGGCGGGAGATAATTGATGGCGACAAACGTGGTTAGAGCACAGGGCGATGTCACACAGTCGGAGCATCGCCGGCAGGTGATTTCTCATCAGTTGGGGCGCTGGATCCCGCTTCTCATATTAATGATTATGAGCGGCGTTATTCTGGCGCCGATTATGTGGACGATTTCGACTTCACTGCGCTCTGGCGTGGATTCGTTTACCGTGCCGCCGAAATGGCTCCCTACGGACCTGGCGGTTGAGAATTATGTGCAAGTTTTTGAAACGGTTCCCTTCGCGCGCCAGATTGTTAATAGTACGATCATCACTTGGGGAACGGTGTTGGGCCAGTTGATCACCGCGTCGCTGGCGGGGTATGCCTTTGCTCGGCTGGAATTCAAGGGACGCGACCTCTTGTTCTGGGTAGTGTTGGCGACCATGATGATTCCAATTCAGGCGACGGTCATTCCGGTCTTCATATTGATCCGCAATTTGGGATTGTACGACACCTTGTGGTCGCTGATCTTGCCGGCGACGCCGACGGCCTTTGGCGCATTCTTGTTGCGGCAATATTATTTGTCGATTCCGATAGAGCTTGAGGAGTCGGCGATGATTGACGGCGCTGACCAACTGCAGCTTTTCCGGCGCATTTATCTGCCGCTGGTGAAGCCCGGTCTGGCGGTGCTGGCGATACTGAGCTTCAACTTTCATTGGAACGAATTCTTTCGCCCGCTGATCTTCCTGCAGCACGAAAACTATCCCATTACCATCGGCATCTTTCAGCTGCAGGGTTACATGATGACGGGCAGCATTTCCGTTGTACTCGCCGGCGTGGTGGTATCGCTAATTCCAGTCATTTTGATATTCCTGGTTGGGCAGCGCTATCTGATAGAAGGCCTCATGCGCGGCGCGATCAAGGGCTAGCGCAGCCGGAACTTTAACTATGTCTGCACTCCCGTTAAGCTAGCTCAATGAGCGAAGAGAAAGAATTCCTCTCACGCGAGTCCTATAAGCCGGGCGTCGTTTTTCAACCGGCTGTACACCAAAACATTGGTCGCGGCATCGACAAGCTGGTGGCGGCCATCCGCCCGACCCTGGGGCCGACGCCGCGCACGGTCGCTGTGACGCGCCTGGACGACGCGCGCAAGACGCCCGACGTGCTCGACAGCGGCGGCGCCATCGCCCGCAAGGTGATAGAAATGGGCGCGCGCGACGAGGACATCGGCGCTATGTTGGCGCGGGCGCTGATCTGCCGTCAGCAAGATAGGATGGGCGATGGCAGCGCCACGGCGGGCGTCTTGCTGCAGGCGATATATCGCGGCGGCATCCATTACCTGGCGGCTGGCGGCAATGCCATGCGCTTGCGGCATCATCTTGAGCGCGCTCTGGCGCATGTGCTCGCGGGCCTGGATGAGATGACCGCGCCGGTAGCCGGCAAAGGCAAGCTGGCGCAGGTGGCCGAAGCGATTTGCCACGACCGGCCCCTGGCTGAATTGCTGGGCGAAATCTTCGACATCATCGGCAGCTATGGCCAGTTGGACATCCGCAAGGATCATAGCCGGGCGCTGCGCCGCGAGTATATCGAGGGCATGTTCTGGAACAGCGGCTTGGTCTCGCGCGAGATGATCGCGGATCAGAAGGCATTGCAGACGGTCTACGAAGAGCCGGCCATCGTCATCGCCGATTTTCAGATCAACGATCCGCGGCATATCATGCCCATGCTGGAACTCGCCGTCGACCACAAAATCGAGAAGCTCCTGCTGATCGCCGGCGAGGTGTCGGGCGATGCCATAGCCGGCTTGACCATGGCTAATGGCAAGCTGAAGAACTTCCAGGTGATGGCGGTTCGCAGCCCGGTCATGAATCCGGATGATCGGCAGGCGGCCATCGCCGACTTGGCCGTGCTGACCGGCGGGCGACCGTTGCTTTCGGTAGCGGGCGACAGCTTGAGAGACATCACGCCCGTCAACATTGGACGGGCGCGGCGCGCTTGGGCCAGTACGCATAATTTCGGCATCATCGGCGGCAAAGGCGATCCGCGGCAGCTGCGGCGGCACGTCAGCAACCTGCAGACGCAATACCAGCGGTCCGATGACCCGCAGCATCGCGAAAGGCTGCAAGCGCGCATCGGCAAGCTAATGGGCGGCTCGGCAACGCTTTGGATTGGCGGACTCTCCGAGACGGAGATTGACCGGCGCAAGGAACTGGCCGAAACTACCGCCGATGCCATGCGCGCCGCCGTCAAAGAGGGTGTGCTGCCCGGTGGCGGCATGGCTTTGGCGCAGTGTCGTCAGCGGCTCGCGCCCATGCTGGCCAACGGCGCCGACCCCGACGAACGCGCTGCTTTCCGCATCCTCTACGACGCCCTGCTGGAGCCGGCGCGGGCCATCTACGAAAACGCCGGTTACGAACCGGGCGAGGTCTTCGCGCGGCTCGCTCACGCGGCTGATCAGCGCAGCTTTGACGTCATGAGCGGCGAGATTGTCGAGGGGCGGCAGCTCTTGGATAGCGCCGCGACGCAGAAAGAGGCGCTGCGCAACGCCGTTTTGACCGCCGGCATGGCTTTGACGATCGATGTACTGGTCCACCACAAAACGCCGGAGATCGCGCGGTCTCCCGGCTAGGGCACACAGCAATGACATTTACTCTCGAATTTGAGACAGCCGACGATTCGGTCTATGCGCTGGCCGCCGACGGCAAGGGCTGCTGCTTCGCCGCCTGTAGCGCGGGGCTGTTCCGCTCAAGCGACGCCGGCGCCAGCTGGCAGCGGCTGAGCCCGTCCAGCGAAATCGTCACGACGGCGGTGGCGCTCTCGCCCGCATTCGCTAACGATCGCTCGCTGTTCGCCGCGGTCAAAGGCGGCATCCTGCGCTCAAGCGATGCCGGCGACACCTGGCATACGGCCGCTTTTCCCGCGCCGCCGCCGCTATTTTCCTGCCTGGCGGTCTCGCCGGATTTTGAGCGCGACGGCGTCTTGCTGGCGGGCACGCTTGAAGACGGCATATTCTCCTCGGCCGATCGCGGACTGCGCTGGCAGCCCTGGAATTTCGGCTTGTTCGATCTGAGTGTGCTGTGCCTGGCGCTGTCCCCGCGTTGGCCGGCTGACGAAACCGTCTTCGCTGGCACGGAGACCGGCTTGTACCGCAGTGGTAATGGCGGGCGCGCCTGGCGCTTCACCGGCTTCCCGAGCGAATTCGCCCCCGTGCTTTCACTGGCAATGGCGGCGGATCCGGCCTCGGGCGAGACGCTGCTTTTCGCCGGGGGCGAAGCGCATGGCCTGCAAGTTTCCTGTGACCAAGGCGAAAGCTGGCAGGGCCTGGCGCTGGACTCGGCCGTGAACCAATTGCAAGTTCAGCGCGCGGGCGATGGGCGTTTTGTGCTTTACGCCCTGGTTGATGACGGCGTCGCGCGCTCTGAAGACGGCGGGAAATCGTGGGCCTGCGTGCAGCGAACGGAAGCTGTGCCGACGGCGATGCTGCTGCTGGACGATGCCCTGCTGCTCGGCTTGCACGGGCGCGGCATTATGCGACTGCCGCTGGCTTGAATAGAACGAAACGAAGGAGCGGGCTGTGTCAGACGGGGTCTTCACATTTTCAATTGGCGCTTTCAAATGCGTCTCCATCAGCGATGGCTCGCAGTTGCTTGACGCGGAAATTCTGTCTACCTTTTTTGCCGGCTCGACAGCCGAGGAAAGGGCGCGGGCGCTGCGGCGGCACGGGCTTTCGCCGGAATACCTCGACTTGCAGAGCAATTGCCTGCTGATCGACACGGGAGCGCAGCGCATCCTGGTCGATAGCGGCGGCGGCTCGGTATATCATTCGGTCTTGGGCAAGGTAGTCCCGGGTTTGGCGGCGGCGGGTTATCAGCCGGGCGACATCGACAAAATCTTGCTGACACACGGCCACCTGGATCACGTCTGCGGCGGGGTCGACAAAGACGGCGCGCTGGTATTCCCCAATGCGCGTCAGATCATGGCGCGGGGCGAATGGGAATACTGGACCGAAGAAACCGATGCGACCGCCATGGGCGCCGCGCTGGTGGCCGATGTCAAGTTTGCGCAAGATTGTCTGCGGGCGATGGCGGCGCAGATTCAGCTAATCGAGCCCGGCGACGAAATCGCGCCCGGCATTCGCAGCATCGCCACGCCCGGCCATACGCGCGATCATATATCGCTGGCCGTCGCGTCGGGCGAGGGACGTCTCATCTGCGTCGCCGATACCATGGACTTGCCGATCCACATTGAGCAGACGAATTGGCATCCCGCTTGGGACCAAGATCCGGAGCAAGGCATGCGTTCACGGCGGATGCTGCTGCGGCGCGCGGTCGAGGAAAATGCGCTGATCCACGCTTTCCATTTTCCCTTCCCCGGCGTCGGCTATGTACGCGAAGACGGCGACGGCTGGCGCTTTGAAGCCCTCGAATAGGCCGCAGACTCAGCGCGAAAGTGAGGCGTGACATGCGCCTAAAAGGCAGGGTGGCGATTATCACGGGCGCGGCTTCGGGCATCGGTCGAGCCACGGCGATTCGCTTCGCCAGCGACGGCGCGGCGGTTGTCATCGCTGATATCAACCGGGCTGGCGGACAAACCTGCGCGCGCGAAGTCAGCGCTGCCGGCGGCCAAGCGATCTTCGTCGAAGCGGACGTCAGCCGCGAAGGCGACCTCCGCGCCATGATTGACGCCGCTGTGCAGACCTATGGCCGCCTGGATATCTTGCATAATAACGCCTTCAGAAATGTGGCCGGCGGCGCCGCGGACATCAGCGCGCAGGATTGGCAGGCGACGCTGGATGTTACTTTGACGGCCGTTTGGCAGGCGTCCAAGCTGGCGATTCCGCACTTATTGAAAAGCCCGGCCGGCGTCATCTTGAACACCGCTTCGGTGCATAGCATTGTCGGCCTAACCGGCAGCGCGGCCTATCAAGCGGCCAAGGGCGGCGTGCTGTCCTTGACGCGCGCGCTGGCGCTGGAGTTGGCGCCGACGGTGCGCGTGGTCGCCATCCTGCCCGGCTCGATATCGACGCCGGCGACTGAATCCGTTCCCGCTGACGAGCATGAGCATTTTGTCAGCCAGGTGCCGCTGGCGCGCATGGGTCAGCCGCAGGAGATCGCTGATGTGGCGGCATTTCTGGCGTCGGATGAGGCGAGTTATATTACCGGAACCGGCATTGTCGTCGATGGCGGCTACACCACGCGCTAGCCGACCGGTGTGATACATATTGCTTATAATTGCGAGGAATAGACTGGAAAGAGTTGAATCGTGAACGTAGAAAGCAAGCCGGATTACCGTTCCAAAGTACCGCAGTATAACTTCGCCGATAGCTTGGCCGAGCAAGAGGCGCAGTTGGCGGCCAACCCCATGATGGCGCGTTTCGCCCTATCGCGGCAGGAGTTGGCGGCGGACCCCCATCGCCCGCTCTACCATTTCGTCAGTCCCGAAAGCACCTTGAACGACCCCAACGGCCTCAGCTACTGGGGCGGACGCTGGCACCTGTTTTATCAGGGTTATCCGCCGGAAGACAGCCGCCAGCATTGGGGCCACGCCATCAGCGACGACCTGATCCACTGGCGCGATCTGCCCTACGCCATCTATCCGGATCCGGAGGATTGCTGCTATTCCGGCACGGCGCTGGTGGAGGAAGACCGCGTGATCGCTATGTATCACGGCACCAAGCTGGGCAATATGGTGGCGGTTTCGTCCGATGCGCTGTTGCTGAATTGGGAGAAGATCGGCGATGGCGCGGTCATTCCGCTGCAGCAAGAGGGCGAGCCGCCGCTGCCTTATACCGTCTTCGACCCCTGCATCTGGAAACAGGGCGAGCACTATTACGCGCTCTCGGGCGGCTGGCTGCCCAATGGGCCGGCTAATAAACAGGTGCGCGCCAATTTCCTCTTCCGCTCGGCCGATCTGGAGAACTGGGAATATCTGCATCCTTTCATCGAAAATGATCAATATACGGTTGTGGGCGATGATGGCGCTTGTCCCTATTTTTGGCCCATCGGCGCGGACAAGCACATCTTCCTGATGTACAGCCACATGACCGGCGGGCAATACTTGCTGGGCGATTACGATACGGCGCGCGACAAGTTCGTCGTCAGCGATGGAGGCCTGTTCAACTTCGGTCCCTCGACGCCCTCCGGCGTGCATGCGCCCTCAGCCGCGCCCGATGGCGAAGGGGGCGTCATCGTCATCTTCAACATGAATCAAGGCAAGCCGACCGAGGTCTGGAATCAGATCATGACCTTGCCGCGCCGGCTGACGCTGGATGCGGATGATCGCCTGCTGCAGGAACCGGCCGGCGATATCGAGTCGCTGCGTTACGATCCGGTCAGCATCGGCGAAACGGCCTTGCCGGCCAACGAAGAAATCGTGCTCGATTCGGTGCAAGGCAATGCCATGGAGCTGTCGCTCGAGCTGGATCCGGGCGCCGCGCCGCTGGTCGAATTGAATGTGCTGCGCTCGCCGGAGCGCGAAGAATACACGCGCATCGCTTTTTTCAAACATCGCGGCAACCGCTTCAAGATGCGTCTGTCCAAGACCCAGGCCATGAACGCCAGCTCGGCGGCGATGCAGCAGGTACCGCAACGCTACGACAGCTTGATCTCCATCGACACTTCCTATAGCTCAATGCTGCCTGAAGCGCTTTCGCGCGCGCCGGAGACCGCGCCGGTATTCCTGGAAGACGATGAGCCGCTGCGGCTGCGTGTATTCATCGACCGCAGCGTGGTCGAGGTATTCGTGAATGGCAAGCAATGCCTGGCTGCCCGCGTCTACCCGGGGCGGGACGACAGCCTGGGCGTATCACTGCGCGCGCAAGGCAGCGCGGCGACGCTCAAGCGGCTGGATGCCTGGCAGATGCGCAGCGTTTGGGACTAAAGCGCGTCAGTCACAACGCGGCGCTCCCCGCCGTGAGAGCTGAGTACAGGACAGTTTTGAAAAGCGCGGGTCTCGTCACAACGGGTCAGCCAATGGCTGACCCCTACAGGCGGCAATTATTGTGAGAACATGTAGGGGCGAGCCATTGGCTCGCCCGAAAACGCGCACAAAATGGGCAGTTTCGCGGCAATACCTTGCCCGACTTGACCTTGCCCTGTCGTCAGCCCGCCTGTGACGGGCGGGACCGTGAAGGGTAGACCAAGCTAGCCCTTGACCGCGCCGGCGGTGAGCCCGCGTGTGATGAAGCGCTCCAGCAGCAAGCCCATGATGATGACGGGCACCACCGCCATCAGCGTCAGCGCGCTGATGAACCACCATTCGATGCCGCGCGTATTGTTCTGCCCGGCGATCAGCACCGGCATGGTGATGGCCTTGAAGTTGGTCAGCATCAAGGCGAAGAGGTATTCGTTCCAGGCGAATATGAAAGAGAATATCGCCACCGCCACCAAGCCCGGCGCGCTCAGCGGCAGCACGATGCGTATGAAGGCTTGCCAACGCGTGGCGCCATCGACGCGCGCGCTCTCCTCCAGGTCGACTGGCAAGCCGTTGAAGAAATCGCGCATGATCCAGACGGCGAAGGGGATGTTAAACATCGTATAGGCCAGGATCAGCCCGGCGTAGGTATCGACCAGGCCGAAGAAGTTGTACAGAAGCAAGAAGGGCACGATGAATATAGCCGGCGGCAAGAAACGCTGCGAGATAATCCAGAAGGCGATATTGTCGTTGTCCCAGCCTAATCGGCCCCAATAGTAGCGGAAACGCGACAGACCATAACCCGCCATAGCGCCGATGATCACGGAGAGAATCGTGCTGCCGATCGCCGATACCAGGCTGTTGCGAAAGTGGCGCTCGGTCGACTTGCGCTGCGTGCCGAACATCTCTTCCCAGTGATCGGGTATGGGCTGGAAATCGACGTAGGGGATGTAATTCGGTCCGCGGCTGACGTCGATCGGGCGCTTGACCGAGGTGGTCGCCAGCCAATAAAAGGGGAAGAGCACGATAAAGCACCAGAATAGGACAATCGCGTAGAGAAGGGCCGATTGCCAGAGCGGACGCCGGCTTGAGCGGCGGAACCAGGTCTTCGTCGCTCGCTGCATCATTCCACCCCGCTCGCTGAGCCGCGGATCCAACGCCGCCCCAGCGCCAGAAATATCGTGGCGAAGATGATGACCAGGATCAGCAAAACGTAGGCGATGGCGCTGGCGTAGCCGTAGTTGCCGTTGCTGAGCGCCTGCTCGAAGATATACAGTGTCAGCGACTCGGTGGCCGAGCCGGGGCCGCCGCCGGTGGTCACCACGACGACATCAATGATCTTGAAGATCTCCAGGCCGCGGATCAGGATGACCGTCATCGAAATCGGCAGCAGGATGGGCACGGTGATGCGCCAGAAGATATTTAATATGCCCGCGCCATCAACGCGCGCCGCTTCGTAGATGTCGTCCGGGATGGCTTGCATGCCGGCCAGCAGAATGAGCGTCATAAAGGGAATCCACTGCCAGGCGTCGATGATGAGGATGGCGATTGGCGCCCAGCCGGTGTCGGTGAACCAGGGCACGGTGATGCCCCGCTCTGAGCCCAGGGCTTTGGAAATTTCGCGCAAGAAATGCGCCAGGGGCGAGCGCAGTGGATTGGAGTCGAAGAACATGCGCCCGGTATAAGCCGCGGCCACCGGGGTCATCATCATCGGCATGAGGAAGATCACCCGCACCAGATTGCGCCCGCGGAAGGGCTGATTAAGCACGGTCGCCAAGCCCAGGCCGATGAGATACTGAATCATCACGCCGAAGAAGACGTAGATCATGGTATTGCGTACGGTGCTGTGCAAGCGCCCGTCATTCAGCAGACGCTCGTAATTGCGCCCGGTCAGCTCAAAACCCAGGCCCAGGAAGCCGACGCCTTCGGTGATGCCTTCGGCCTCGGCTTGCCGCGCCACCGTTGAGCCGCCGCGCTGCATGTCAGTGAAGCTGATGCCGAGGGACCAGATCAGGGGGAAGATGGACAGAGCGAGCAGGATAATCACGGCGGGGCTGAGGAAGACCCGCTTCATGAGTCTGTCTTCGCGTACTGTGGACATGCTGCCTGCGACGGTTGCCACGCTGTCCTCTGATTCACTCGCTCGTCGAAGTCGAGGCGATGCCTAAGTTTAACGAAGAAATAGACAAAACGGGTCAGCCAATGGCTGACCCCTACAAAAGCAGATGATTTGTAGGGGCGACCTATCAGGTCGCCCGCTAACTAACGATCGGGCAAGTCCCCAGCTACATATCGCCCATGTAACCGACGGCTGCCTTGTACTGCTCCAGCTGTACGTCACGGCCCAGGCGGTCGGTGATGTCGTTCCAGAGCCCGGCGACATTGTCCAGCGCTTCCTGCGCGCTGATCTCGCCGGCCAGGGCGCGAGCGATCTCGGCATCCAGCGTCGACAAGTATTCCGCCGAACCGGTGATGCGGATGTCCAGGACGGCATTGGGATGGTTGATGGTGTTCCGAATGGCGTCAAGATAGTCGGCAGCGCTCTCCTCGTCAAAGCCGGCGGCGACCCAAGGCGCGGTATCGGCCAACTGGCTGAAACGGGAGGGGTTGATGCCGGTGCCGCCGGTGACGGCCAATTCGTTGACCACGTCTTTGCTGGCCAGGAAGGATGCGAAATCGAGCGCCGCTTCAGTGACGTCGCTATCGGCGGCTACGGAGATGATCCAGCCACCGAAGGCGATGAAGGGCGCGGGATTCTCTTCCATGACCCATTCGTCCGCTTCGTAATCCCAGTAGGAATCGCCGCCCGGCAGTACGCCGAAGCCGACAGCGCCCTTGACCAGTGACATACTCTCGTCAACCGAGATCGTGCCGACATCGCCCCAGTCGAGGTTCAGTACGGCGGTGCCGGTGGCCATCAGCGTGCGGGTATCGGCGACATCGTAGTTGATCATTTCCGGATCGCCGACATTGCGGATGTCGATGTATTCTTCCAGCGCGCGCACCCAGCCCGGGTTGTTGACCTGCGGCGTCATATCATCGCAGCTGAAGAAGAAGCAGGGGTTGCCCGGCACCTTGCCGTAACCGGCCGCGCGCGACAGATAGACCCAGTAGGACTGCGCGTTGCGGCGCTGCGCTTCCAGCGCGCCATAGATCGGCGCCATGGAGCCGGCTGTATCGACTTCCATGCCGTTGAAGAATTCGGCGATGTCGCGATATTGCGTCCATGTGGTTGGCTCGCCCAGGGCGTAACCGTAAGCCGCCTCGAAGTCTGCGGCGTACATTTCGTTATCGACCAGGTCTTTGCGGTAATAGAGCATATGGGCGTCGCCATCGTAGGGCAGGGCATAGGGAACGCCGCCCCAGGTGGTGATGCGGTCGGCATAGAGCGGGATGACGTCGTCGGCTTCGATGGCGTCCAGCGTCTCCTGCGGGATTTCCATCACGTAGCCGGGCGCCATGATGTCGCCGGCCCAGTCAGCCGCATAGATCAGCACATCGTAATCGCCGGAGCCGGTGGAGAGGGCGGTGACGATCTTCTCGAACAATTCACCGAAGGCGAAGGTCTGCAATTCAATGCTGCCGCCGGTCGCCTCTTCCCAGATGGGGCCCTTGTCAAGCACGGGACCGCCGATGGCCGAGCCCGTCTGCGTGACGACGACGACCTTCTGGCCCGAAAAGTCTTGCGCCAAAGACGGCGCGGCGACGATGAGCGAGAGTACAGTAAGCAGTACAAGCAGTGACACTTTGCGCATGAGGATGCTCCTTGGAACGTGAATAGAAAATCGAAGCGGTATGTTTGGGCGGCCGCAGCGACAATGACCGCGGACCCTGGCACATTTTAACGTGTCTTGGCGTTCTCTGACAGGCTGCTTGAATTCAGGCAGCGAATTCTGTATGCTTGCCGCACTAGTGAATCGGAAGCGGAACGGCGGCTGATGGCCAACTACGTCATCGCGCATGATCTGGGCACGACCGGCAACAAAGCAACCCTCTACGATCGCGAGGGCACGCTGGTTTGCGCAGCGCTGCACGCCTACGACACCGAGTACGCGCAGGCCGGCTGGGCCGAGCAGAATCCGGACGATTGGTGGGAAGCGGTCTGCCTGTCGACCCGCCGTTTGCTGAGCGAGACCGGCGTCGCGTCGGACGATATCGCCTGCATCACCTTCAGCGGACAAATGATGGGGGCGGCGCCGCTGGACCGCGAGGCGCGTCCCTTGCGCAATGCCATCATCTGGGCTGATCTGCGCGCGCTGGAGCAGGAACGCTGGATCGGCGAGCGCCTGTCATTTGAAGATGTCTACCGCATCACGGGCCATCGCCTCAGCGCGTCCTATTCGCTGGCGAAAATCCTCTGGATACGCGACCATCAGCCGGAGCTTTACCGCGATACCTACCGATTCGTCCACGCCAAGGATTGCATCGTGGCCCGCTTGACCGGCACCTTCGTCACCGACCCGTCGGACGCTTCCAGCATGAATTTGTACGACCTGGAAGCGGGCGAGTGGTCGAGCGCGATCCTGGATGCGGTGGAGCTGCCCGCAGACAAGCTGCCGCAGGTGCGCCTCTCGACTGACGTGGTCGGCGAGGTGCAGTCAAGCGTGGCGGACGAAGTTGGCGTGGCAGCCGGAACGCCCGTGGTCATCGGCGGCGGAGATGGCGCTTGCGCGGCGGCCGGCGCGGGCGTGATCGACGCCGGCTCGGCTTACAATTATGTCGGCTCATCGTCCTGGATCGCGCTGTCCACGCCGGAACCGATCTACGATCCCGACTACCGTACCTTCACCTTCGGCCACGTCATCCCGGACATGTTCATGCCCACCGGCACCATGCAGGCGGCCGGCGCCTCCTACCAATGGACGCGCGACCAACTGTCGCTTTTCGAGAAAGAAACCGCCGAGCGCCTGGGCATCAGTCCCTACGAGCTCATCAACCTGGAGATCGAGCAGGTTTCGCCCGGCGCCGAAGGCCTGTTTTTCCTGCCCTATCTGATGGGCGAGCGCAGCCCGCGCTGGAATCCGCTGGCTCGCGGCGCCTTTGTGGGGCTGACGATCCGGCATACCCGCGCCCACATGTACCGCGCCGTGCTGGAAGGCGTCACGCTGAATCTGCGCGTGATCCTCGATGCCTTCCGCGCGCAAGGCACAGCCATCGAAGCCATGCGGCTCATCGGCGGCGGCGCCAGCGGTCGCATCTGGAATCAGATCATGGCGGACATTTATGGTATGCCGGTGCAGCGGCTGGCTATCCTGGAAGAAGCCACGTCAATGGGCGCTGCGCTGGTGGGCGGCGTCGGCGTGGGGCTCTACCCGGGCTTCGACATGATCCACCAGATGAATGAGATCGCTTCATCGGTGATGCCCGACCCGGCTGCCCAAGCCACTTACGAGCGCATGCTGCCGGTTTTCAACCGTCTCTACGCCGCGCTAGAGCCGGTCTACGACGACATCGCCGCGTTATGAGCGACGTACGCTTTTACCACCGAGTACACAGAGGAAAATGAGGGCGCCGAGGGAGTATTGTTCAGCTTTTCCTATTTGAGAAAGGGTAGAGCATTAATTGCAACCAAGTCTGATAATTTCACCTGTATTCCTCGTTTAACTCATTAATCTCGGTGTACTCGGTGGTAAAGAAAGAACCACATACCGTGCCATCCAAAGCCAAACTCATATTCATCGGCGTGTCCACTGGCGGTTCGTCCATTATGCGGATTTTCCCGCGCTGGTCGGACATCCTCGGCTTGAATTGCGAGATCGTCGGCGTCGACTTGCCCCTGCGCGCGCCGGCGGAGCGCTATCGCCGTGTTATGCAGCAAATCATCGCCGACCCGACCGTGAAAGGCGCGCTGATCACGGCGCATAAGATCGACATGCTGCAGGCCTGCCGCGGCAAGATTGACGAGCTGGATCAGTACGCGAGGATCTGTGATGAAGTCTCGTGCATCATCAAGCGCGAGGGAAAGCTACTGGGTTTCGCTAAAGACGCGATCTCGTCAGCGCAGGCGCTCGCTAACTTTGTGCCGCGCGGGCATTGGCGGGGTGGCGCGCGTGATGCGCTCTGCCTGGGCGCGGGCGGGGCGGCTGTCGCCATCAGCGTCAGTATGGCGCTTGATGAACCACATCCCGGCCGCTTTATCCTGACCGACATCGCGCCGGAACGGCTGGCTTCGATCCGGCAGGTCCACCAGCGCCTGGATACGCCGCTGCAATTTGAGTACCATCTCAGCCAAAGCGCGGCCGATAACGACCGGCTGCTGCGCGGGTTGCCGCCCGGTTCGCTGGTCATTAACGCCACCGGCTTGGGCAAAGATCGCCCCGGCTCGCCCTTGACGTCCGAAGCGCAGTTTCCGCAGGACGGTCTGGTCTGGGAGCTGAACTACCGCGGCGCGCGCGACTTCATGCGGGCCGCCGCTGCACAGGCTGAGGCGCTCAATCTGACGGTCGAGGACGGCTGGATGTATTTCTTGCACGGCTGGACCGGGGTTATTGCCGAAGTCTTCGACATCGAGTTGGACGGCGGGACCTTTGAGCGGCTGAGCGCAGCGGCAGATGCGATTCGGCAGTAGCGCCGCGAATAAACAAGGCCGAAACCTCAGACGCTTTAACTCTTTTCCCTCGGTGTACTCGGTGGTAAATGACAGATGTAGGGGCGACTCTGTGAGTCGCCCTCCTAGAAAGAAGGACAACCCATGACCGTGATAATACCCTCCAAGACCGAAGTTGATTTCGAATCCGGCGTGCTCTCGCGCGCCGACTACACTATCCAGCGCAAGCTCAGCGACATGGCGGCCATGTACGCCGACCGCGATGAAGCGGCGCGCATCCTGGCGCAAGCGGGCGACCGCCTGATCTACGAGGTGCAGGGCGTCGAGCTGCCGGAGGAAGAAGGGCAGATCCCGCATTGCACGACGCGCATCACCCCCGGCGACATCGGCGGTGAGTTCCACATGACCAAGGGGCATTACCACGCTCGCCGCGAGCAAGGCGAGGTCTATTTCGGTTTGTCCGGGCGGGGCATGCTGCTGCTGCAAACCGAGGACGGCGCTACCAGCGAGATTGAGATGGTCGCCGGCAGCGCCGCTTACGTGCCGCCATTCTGGGCCCACCGCACGGTCAACATCGGCGTCGAGGACTTCGTCTTCTTCAGCGTGTGGGAAGCGCGCGCCGGCCACGATTACGGCACGATCGAGCGCGACGGCTTCCGCAAGCTGGTGCTGCTGCGCGCTGGCCGGGCGGCTGTGGTGGATAATCCCAAGTACGGCTAACGTCCTTCGTAGAAGATCGGCTGCCCCCATTCCAGGTCGACGATCGGGCTGTCGAGGTATTCGCCAAGGTCGATGCTGTCGTAGTAGTTGTCGGATTCTCGTAAGCTAAGTCCGATTTTTGTCCCCTCATAAGCGAATGCTGGCTGGTCATATCGGGGATCGAAAGCAAACGCGTCAATTGACGGTAGCTCTACCTGGCAATTCCGGATGCGGCATGGCCAATTCGGCAGGGAAGGCGACATGCTCATGCTCTCAACTCCATTGTCATATACGAGCAACAGGAAATTGGGTTCATACCACAAGATTTCTTTGAGCGGTACTTTATGATCGAGTCCGGTTCCCGGCGAAGGCAGTATGGCGCCGGGACAGACAGTTCTAGGATGAGGGCAATTTCTGATCTCTTCCAGCCGCTCCATGTAGTCTTCCGCTCCGTAAAATAGAAAGTGCAGGAGTCGGCTTTCATCGAGCTTGACAATCGTGTCGCTCCAGGCCTCTCCTGAAAGTGTATCCAGGAGCGTCCACGATGCTTGGGCGCCGAATCGCAGATAGCGACCAGAGGCCGACAGGCCAAGCAGGCTCTGACCTTCCGCCGAAGGTATTATAAGTTCTGGCTCCGCATACTCGTAGATTTTCCATAGCCAGATACCCCGCGTGTCTTGGTAGGCGATGGCGTTGCTGCTCGCGCTCCAGATTAGTGGCTGCTGTTTTTCGGCAGATTGCCATTTGACGTCGAAGCTGGCGATATCTTGCATTGCCATGCGGTTGCCATAGCCCACTATTGCCCCTTCCAGCTGTACGGATTTGAAGCGATAAACGGCCAGGCGCGCGGCTTCCTGAATAGCGACAACATTACTGTCGGGAGAAAAAGTGCCGAAATAGCCCGGACGTACAGGATTTCCATTGTCCGCGGAACCGGAACTACTGTGAGCGACGCTGGCTCTGCCCGTTATCCCGCCATTGACTCTCTTGTTCAGCCACAAGTACTGGAATTCCAGCTCGCCGGTGTCGAGCCGAAACATAACATGAGTGCCATCGTTTGAAATCGCCGCCGGCGATGTTCTGGGATCAAGTACCGTGAGTGAGCGGTCAGGATTCAGGCGATAACGCGCTCCAGATTCGGTCGTGATGTTTAGAAAATGCTTTAGTGGATAGGGGTTGGCGGCGGCTGGCAGCGCATGACTTCTGGCGCCGTACTCAAGCAGAAGAGTCTCAAATTCGTAAGTTGGCATCGTGATGGTGTAGGGCTCGTCTTTGCTATAGAACTCGACCATGCCGTGTGCTGGAATGTAATGGCCGCTGCCTGGTCCCCAGCCACTGGTTAACATACCGTAGTCGTCATAGGTGCCATCGTTGTTCGGCTTAAGCGCGAAATAGCCATAGCTGTCAACCTGCCAGATGTAGCCGCCTCCAGCATACAAACAGCCGGTATCATAACCCCGAATGGGCCCGGCAATTTGCAGAGCCGGTGGCAAGCGGTAAACCACTAGGTATTTGCCTCCGCTACCCTTGAAGTAGCGATCCACTTCCAGGATGGCGTTGTAGCCAGTTTCATCGACTTCGACGACTTTTGCCGATACCCATACCTCTCCGATGTATTCGATTTCGTCGGGGAAGTAGCCGCCGCATGCCAGGACCTGCGAAACAGAAGATAAGAATGCCGTGCAAAAGATTGCTAGGATTAGATACCTGCGCATGAGATTCTCCGTTACAGTCGTTTCGTCCCATCGTACTACCGCTATTCCCGTCATACTTGACGCCCAGCCCAACGAACCTTCTACGATTTAGGCAAAACCACCCTTCGTGCGCTTTGCGTCTTTGTGGTTAAATCCATCACTGCACTAGCTGGCAAATCCCTACCCTCAGGAGCCCGGCCATGACCCAGCCCAATATCATCCTCATCATCACCGACCAGCAGCGCTACGACACGATCAACGCGCTGGGTTTCCCTTACATGGACAGTCCCAATCTCGACCGGCTCGTCAACGAAGGCGTCAGCTTCGACAACTGTCACATCACCGCGCCCTCCTGCGCGCCGGCCCGCGCCAGCCTCTTCACCGGCTACTACCCTCACGTCACCGGCATCATGCGCAACGGCGATCTCTGGCGGCATTCCTGGGTCGAGGACCTGGCCGAATCCGGCTACTACTGCGTCAACATCGGCAAGATGCACAGCAAGCCCTTTGAGACGCCGCTGGGTTTCCACGAGCGCTTCGTGGTCGAGAACAAAGACCGCTACCTGCAAGGGCGCGACTACATGGACCAGTGGGACAAGGCGCTGGAATCCCGCGGCCTGGTCAAGCAGCAGCGCGTGCTCTATCGAGAGCGCGAGGACTATAAGGAGCGCATGGGCGCTTTCAGCTGGGACTTGCCGCCGGAGACACAATCGGACAATTTTGTCGGCGGGCTGACTTGCAGCTGGCTGCGCAATCGTCCGGTCAAGCAGCCGCTCTTCCTGCAAATAGGCTTTCCCGGTCCGCATCCGCCCTATGATCCCACGCCGGAAGCCGCCGCCGAGTATATCGACCGCGAGCTGCCGCTGCCCGAAGTGACAAAAGCCGATCTCGACGGTCAGCCGCCGCCCTTCAAGCAGCTGCGCCAGCACAACACCGAAGTCGATCACGACTCCATCGTGCACCTGCTCGAGCCATCGCGCCTGCAGCTGCAGCGCCTGCGCGCCTACTACGCCGCCAATGTCAGCATGATCGACCAGCAGGTCGGGCAGATCATGGAGACGCTGGAAGCGCGGGGTTACCTGGAGAACAGCATCGTCATCTTCACCAGCGACCACGGCGATTGCCTGGGCGATCACGGCCATATTCAGAAGTGGACCATGTACGACATCATCACGCGCGTGCCGACCATCTTCTGGGCGCCGGGGCGCTTTGAGGGCGGACGGCGCATCAGCGAGTTATGCCAGTGGATGGACATCGGCAGCACGATTCTGGAGCTGGCGGGGGTTGAGCCGGCTGAGAGCGTGCAGGCGCAGTCGCTGCTGCCGGCGCTGCAGGGCGAGGCCTGGCCCGGGCGCGAGCTGGTCTTCGCCGAGCATCCGGCCGATACAGTCTACGAAGGTCCGCTGATGACTATGGTGCGCGGCGAGCGCTATAAGCTGGTGCACTTCCTGGGCGAGGAATATGGCCAGCTATTCGACCTGGAAGTTGATCCGGGCGAAGAGCGCAACCGCTGGGACGATGAGGCCCTGGCGGATGTGAAGCAAGAACTCTTGCTGGCGCTGCTGAACTGGCGCATCGCAAGCACAGAGCAGACGCGCGACCTTTTCCAGGATCATCGCTGAGCCGCCATAAAGCGCTCGATTTCGGCGCGGGACTTGGCACCGGACATGGGCCCCTTGGCGCCGACCGCCAGCGCGCCGCAAGCGTTGGCCAAACGCGCCGCTTCAGCGGGAGATTTCCCCGCGAGCAGCTCGCTTAAGAAGCCGGCATCAAAGCAATCGCCCGCGCCGGTGGGGTCGATCTCTTCCACGGCGTAACCCGGCACATCGACATTGCCCTCCGCGCTATAAACCGTGCAGCCCTCCGCGCCACGCGTCACCACGATCAGCCGCTTGGGCTTCTGCGCCAGCAAGTCGGCGACCGCGTGCCCCGCAGTTTTAGCGCCAGTCAGCGCTAGCAGTTCCGCTTCCGTCGGCAGCAGAATGTCCGCGGTTGCCATGAAGTCGGCGAAGGCGGGGCGCGCCTCATCCGGCGGCAGCAGCTCCGGGCGCAGGTTCGGGTCAAAGCTGATCAGCGCGCCTGCATCAAGCGCCATGCTCAGCGCTCCACGACAGACGCCCAGCACTTCCGCGCTCATTGACAGGGTCGAGCCCATGATGTGGAAACAGCGCAGGCCGTCGAATAGAGCGGGCTCTAGCATGTCCGCTGTCAGGTGACCGCCGGCGCCCAGGCTGAAGACGAAGCTGCGCGAGCCGTCGGCTTGATAGGAAACAAAGGCGACGCCGGTAGGCTGGTCCTGGTGCTGGCGGACGCCGTCCGTGACGATGTCATCAGCGCGCAGTTGCTGCAGCAGACAGTCACCGAAGGCGTCCGCGCCCACCGAGCCGATGGTGGCCGTCTTCATGCCCAGACGCGCGGCTTGCACAGCGAAGATGAAGGGCGCGCCGCTGGGATAGGGTCCGCTGAAAGGGCCGGGTTGATCGAGCGGTTGATCGACGCCGGTGCGCATGACTTCGACCAGCGCTTCGCCGATAGTGAGGATGTCGAGGGGCATAGCCTCAATCCTCGAAAGGAATCGGCGGCACGCCTCCGCCGAAAGGCGCATCGGGTCGCTCGTACTCGCCCATCAAGGCGCGGCGCAGCGGCGTGGTCTGGGCGAGAAATTCGGGGTCGGTCGCGAAACGGTCGGAGCGGCGCAGCCAGGGCGGGCTGTAGATATAGTGGATATTATGGCGGTCGATGTCCTGGTGGTTGGGCATCGGCGAGTGCCAGACGCCGTTGTGAAAGAGCAAGGCGGTTCCGGCTTTGCACAGGATATTGTGCTGAATCGGCGAGACGGTCAGCTGCTTGCGTTTGTCGGCCGGCAAGCGGACGGGGCTGCGCTGGCTGCCGGGGATCATCATCATATTGCCGGTGAATTCGCGCGATTGATCGGTGAGGCTATAACTGGCGCGCAGTTGCAGCAGGGGCGGCGGATAACTTACATCGCGAAATTCGAAGACATCGGAGCCGTCTTGATGCCAGCCGATGCTTGCGCTATTGGCGGCTTGCAGCGTGCTCCATGATGACTGCAGAATGAACTGATCGTCATAAAGCTGGCGGACTTTGGGAAAGACGGCGGGATGATCAATGAACTGGGCGAGCTCAGGATCTTTCTCGACGCAAGCGCCGATCTGCCGCCAGGCATCGTTGGTATCGGCATGAAGGCGCTTCGACGCCGCCAGCGCGGCTTCGATTTCGGCGGCGCTCAGGGCGTTCTCGATGATGATGTAGCCGAAACACTCGAACATGAAGCGTTCGTCTTCGGTCATAGGTCCGGGCTTGGCGAGTGGGAGCACGGTCTCTTCTCCTGGCTAGCCTGTGGCTTGGCTCGATTTTACCACCGACTGCGCCCTGTTGTTCACTAGCCGGATTTAGAAGAACGCGCTGGCTCGTCAGACTTGGAGCTCGCGCTGATATAGCGCCGTGGCGTAAAACTCGTAGCTGGCGGCCTGATCGGGCACATCAACCACGTGCACGGTGAAGCGGGCGGGCAGGCCCTTATCGGGACAATGCGCTTTGAAGAAGTCGCGGTAGGCGCGCGCGTAAGCCCCTCGCAGGCGCTCCAGCTCGGCTTGGTAGCCGGCGGGGTCGAGGTGCGGGCTGGGGGATTTGGGCTGAGTCGCGAAGGCATGCACCTCGATGAAGTCGACATCGGCGATGGAGTCGCAGATTCCGGCCTCACGCAGCCACAATTCCCAGCACTGAAAGACCAGCGGTATCTCGACATCGGGGTCCATATGCGGGACTTCGTCCAGCCCGAGGATGCCGGCAGCGGAGTAGCCGCCGGTCAAGCCGGAGAAGCAGATGCGCAGGTCGCCATCGGGCAGGGTCTCGATCACCATGTTGGACAGGACGGGCTCGTCGCCTTCATAGTAGTAGGTGAGCTTGCCGCGCTTCTTGATGTTGAAGGGCATAGTTTCGCCTCGCCATGCAGTCAGCAATTTGAAATCATTTAACCACAGTCGCTCGCAAGTCTCAACGTGGCTCACACAAAATAATCAACTCCAGATTATGAGAATTTGTAGGGGCGAGCCATTGGCTCGCCCGTCGATAAAATACCATACACTTTCGGGCGACCTGGTAGATCGCCCCTACAGATTTCGACAGAGGTTTGGGGTCGGGGTTTCAAAAAAGGAATACAGAGCGCACCGAGCTACCCCTTCAGCGAGCCCGAAAGCAAGCCGCTGATGATGAAGCGCTGGAAGACCAGGGCGAAGCCGATGGGCGGGATGACCGACACCACGCCGGCGGTGATGATGCTGACGAAGCTGACATCGACATCGGTGGCGAAGAGCGAGACGACCACGGTGCTGGTATACGACGCGGGCGACTCCGAGAGCAGCAGCGCGAAGAGGAACTCGCCCCAGGTCAGCAAGAAAGCCAGGATGCCGGCCGAGGTCAAACCGGGCAGCGAGAGCGGCAGAATGATCTTGTGCACCACTTGCAAGCGGCTGCAGCCGTCGATGCGCCCGGCGTCTTCGAGTTCCATGGGGATGGACTTGAAATAAGATTGCAGCAGCCAAATGACATAAGGCAGGATGAACGAGAGGTTGATGAACACCAGCGAGATGATCTTGTCGCTCATGCCGATTTTCTTGGCCACCAGCACAATGGGAATCGCCAGCGAGAGCGCGGGAATCAGCCGGCTGGCCAGGATGCCGAAGAGCAAGACGCTGCGGCCGCGGAATTGCAGGCGCGCCAGCGGATAGGCGGCATACGCGCCCACAAGCACCGCGATGGCGGCTACGCTGCCGGCCACAAAAAAGCTGTTGGCGAAGGAACGCAGGAAAATCCGCGACTGGTAGGGTACGCCCGATGCTTCGCCCAGCACGGCGCCCTCGAAAATCTCGCGGTAGCTATCGAGCACGATGGGGTTGGGCAGCCACTGCGGCGGCCGGTTGAGCAGTTGACGCTCGTATTGGAAGCTGGAGCTGACCAGCCAGAGGAAGGGGCCGACCGTGCCGATCAGCACGATGGCGGCGGATACATAGATGACGGCCAGGCGGATGCGGGCGCGAGCTTTCATCAGCGCTCTACCCCCTTGTCCAGGAAGGCGTAGAAGATGATGGCCAGCGCCAATGTGATCCCGCCCAGCAGCATGGCGATCGAGCTGCCCGCGCCGAAATCGAGCTTGCGGAAGGTCTCGGTGTAGATTTGCCAGCCCAGCACATTGGTGGCGTCGGCCGGTCCGCCGGCGGTGAGCACGAAAATGATGTCAAAGACTTTGAGGGCGAAGATCATCTCGAAAATGATGACGATGGAGAGCATGGGGCGCAGCATGGGCAGGGTGATGAAGAGGAAGCGCTGCCCGACGCCGGCGCCGTCGACGATGGCGGATTCATAGATATCGTCAGGTATGGTCTGCAAGCCCGAGAGCAAGAGCAGCGTCGCCAGCGGGATATGGATCCAGGAATAAGCGATGACCAGCCAAATCATCACACTGGGCATGCTGCCGAGCACATTCTGGTACTCGGTGATGATGCCGAGCTCAAAAAATACCGCGTTCAACAAACCATATTGAGGATTGAGCAGCCACTTCCAGAGCAGGGCGTTAACCACAGAGGGAATCGCCCAGGGGACGAGCAGCAGCGCCCGCAGCAAGCCGCGCCCGGGGAATTTCTCGTTGAGCAGCAGGGAGATCAGCAGCGAGACGATTACGATGACGACCACTGCCATGATGGCGAAGGTGAAGGTTGTGCCCAACGGATCCCAAAAGTCGCTGTCGGTGAGCCAGTCGGTATAGTTCTCCAGGCCGATGAAGCGCTCGCGGCCGGGGCGTTTGAGGTTCCAGTTGTGCAAGCTGAGGAAGACCGCCATCAGGAAAGGCGCCAGGATGGTGGCGGCGATGATCAGCACAGCCGGCGCGCTGAACAGAATCGCCATCGCGCCCGGCGACATTTCTTTGCGTTGTGTCTCGCGCCTGGTCAGCACGGCGGTCTTCCTCTATGGTGGCGGGTCAGCCAGTGGCGTAGGTCTGTGTCGGCGGGCGGTGTCTACGCGCCCTACGCGACCTGACCCCTACACATCAATACAAGGGACGAAACTGTAGGGGCGACCCATCGAGTCGCCCTCGATCTCTTACATTGACCGGGATTAATAGCCCCAGTCTTCTTTCAGCTCGTTCCACTCGTCGGCCAGCTCGTTGAGAACCTCGCCCTTGTCGGCGTCGCCCAGGATTGCCGCTTGCAGCGGGCCCCAGCTGCCGATCTCCCAATCGGAGAAGAAAGGCACGAAGCGGTAGGGACGCGAGATGGCGTACTCGGATTGCTCGCTGAGCAGATCGGGGTCGATCCAGCCCGAGATGGAATTGCGCACATCTTCGTCTTCGTAGAGCGGCGCCGGCGAGAAGCCCAGGCCGAATTCCAGCGCCCAGCGTTTCGGCACGTAGTAGACGCCGGTGGCGTCCTTGCCGCCCAGGAATTGCACCAGCTGCCAGGCGGCGTCCTTGTCTTCAGCGTTGTTGGTGATGGCGTAGAGGCGCACGTAGCCCCAGGTGCCGCTTCTGACGTCGTCGGTACCGGGGATCAGCGCATTCTTGATATCGCCGGCCGCGTTGGACTGTTCCGGATCGTTCATCGCCTTCAGCGTGTAATCCGTAGTCGTCATGTATGACGTGGCGCCGGCCGCCATCAGCAGGGTGCCGTCGTCATCGGTGATCGAAGCGGGATCGATCAAGCCGGCGTCCAGGCCTTCGGTCAGCCATTCCAGCGCCTGACGGGCCGGGCTGTCCTCGAGATGGAAGAGCGGATTGAAATCGTCGTCAAAGAGGCGGCCGCCGCGCGCTGCGGTCAGCGTCTCCCATTCGCGCAGCAGGTAATTCTCGCCGCTGCGCAGCTGCATCAAGATCGGGTAATCGACAATGCCGGCGTCTTTGATCATCTGGGCTTGTTCCAGCATTTCGTCCCAGGTTTCGGGCGGCGCGTCGATGCCGGCGGCTTCCAGATGCGCGGCGTTGTAGGCCATGGTCTGGACGCCGGAATAGTAGGGCAAGCCGTAGACTTCGCCATCGTAGGACATCTGCTCAATGATGCCCGCCGGCAGGTCGGCCAGCAGTTCATCAGCGCCTTCCATGCCGGTTATCGGCAGGATCCAGCCCGCTGATGCCCACTCAGCCAGGTAGCTGTCGCGGACGTAGGCGACATCGAATTCGGTGCCGGCTACGAAGCTGGCGACCATTTTGTCGTGATACTCATTGCTGGGGAAAGGCAAGAATTCGGCGCCGTGGCCCGACTGGTCAGTGAAGCGGCCCAGATTTTCCGTGACCACGTCGACTTCGTAGGGCCAGCCGGTCAATTTCAAGCCGTCGTCTTGCGCGCTGACAGTCGCGCTGACGAGAAGCGCAAGGACAAGCAAAAGCACTAGTAACTTATGTGAGCGGAGCATTTTTGACCTCGATTCCTAAGGGAAACGCGAACGAATTTGTGATACTTGAGTGGGTCAATCCTTGCCTCCCTCCTCCTATGATATTAGCGCAAGGTGGACTGGTACACGATGAGCGGCGACTGGCGAAGACTGTCCACTGCTGCAGCACAAGCGGTTTGAAAAGGCCTGTTCACGATTGTTGCTCAAAACACCATTTGCGATAGCCGAGCGAGTCTGATATAAGCTGTGAACGCGGTAGCCTTCATCGCTGCCGCCGAGCGGCGGATATAGTCTTTTCCACCTGCTTAAACTCTAGCCCGGCGAGACTGGCGCTGGACTGCCATGTCTCTGCCATATTTCTATGGCGCGCTGATGCTGACCTACGACGCTGATTTTGAAGACCATATACGCGACTTGCTGAGTAGCCTCTACGATTATTTGAAGCTGGCGGATAATCCAGTCGCGCAGTCGCTAGCGCCGGGGCTGAGCGGCAACGAGCGTCCGGGCGCCATACGACGGCTGGTCTTGTCGGCCATAGACGAGATGCAGGCCGAGAATTCATCCGGACCGGTCTCGCGGCAGAATCGGCTTTACCACATCTTGCAGCTGCGCTATGTCGAGCAGCAGAGCACAGCCGACGCGCTGAATCAGCTGGCGCTGAGCGAGCGGCAGTATTATCGCGAGCACCAGCGGGCGATTCAGACCATCAGCCGCATAATATGGGATGAGCATATTGCCGGGCCGGCCGCGGCAACCAGCGCGCAGGACGCCAAGCTCTCGCTTGCGGACGAGTTGGACTATCTCAATATCGACAGGAGCCACCGGGCTTTTGATGTCAAAGCGGAAATCCTGGCGGCCATCCGAGCGACGCGGGTCATCGCCGAGCGGCGCCAGTTTGATATAACTGTCGTCGATGCCAGCGAGCCCATCAGCCTGAGCCTGTCCCAGCCCGTCTTCCGGCAATTCATCGTGCTGCTGCTAAACGAGCTGGTCCTGGCCCAGGAGCCCGGCGGGCACATAGAGGTGGAGCTGAACCAGCAGCAAGAGGCGCTGTTGATCGGCTTCGGCGGTCTCGCTTCCTCAGCCCGGGCCGGCGAGTGTTGTGAGCGTCTGCTGGAGAACCCGACCGCGCTGGCTTTGCTGGCCAGCCTCAAGGCGGAGCTGGATTGCGCGCCGCAGGTTACGCTGCGCCTCCAGCGGGCGCTGCACAAGCTCCTGGTCGTGGACGATAATCCCGATGCCATCGGCTTGTTCAAGCGCTACCTGGCCAAGCTGCCCTATCAGCTGCTGTCGGCGCAGACCGAGGCCGAGGCCCTGCAGATCGCGGGCGCCACGCCGCTGCTCGGCATCATCCTGGATGTCATGCTGCCGGGTAAAGACGGCTGGCAGATCTTGCAGCGCTTCAAGAACCACCCGGCGACGGCCGAGATACCTGTCTTGATCTGCTCGGTGCTGGAGATGGAAGACCTGGCGCGATCGCTGGGCGCGGATGGCTACCTCAAGAAGCCGCCGTCGCGGGATGAGTTCCTGGCGCTGCTGGGCGAGTGGCATTGAGCGCCGCGCCTTTACGGATTTTCGACACTTTGCCACCGAGTACACAGAGTAGTAATGAGTGCACAGAGAGATATGCCGGATAATAAGAGGTTGATCGCCTCAACGATGACCCGCAGCTTTGCCGAATTTGGCGTCGAAAAAGCGTTATTCCTCTAGCCAACGCCCCTCTGTGTCCTCGATTTAACTCCTTGTCCTCGGTGGTAAAAGTGTCGAAGCCCCGCCAATGTCGAGCGGCCGTGGTGATTTATCCTGAGTCAAGCTCGGCGTTCATGTATTGTCCAACAATATCGACAATTAACCCGCTCTTTAAGTTCCGCAACCCTCAAGAATCGAGCAGCAGCCCGCTCTTGCGCTCAAAGGAATACAGGCTGCGCGGCCGCATCAGCGTGACCGCGCGCTCAAAGCCGCCCAGCGCGCCGCGCGCCTCCCCCAGGGCTTTGTAATAATCCCAGTAGCGGAAACTGGAATAGTCTTCGCGCATAAGGGCATGCGTCTTTAGCAGCTTGAGATAATCATCGAAGACATCGCTGACATCAAGGTAGATATCGGCGTTATAACCTTCCATGTCTTCCCAATTTTCCGAGAAGAGGACGGCTTGCGGCGAATGGGCCGGATGCTCGCGTTCGAAAGCCGGCAAGCCGGCGCGGAACAGCGCCTTCATAACCACATCGTGAGTGTTGTTGTGGTCGATGTGGAAGCTGCCTTTCCAATGCGTGATGATGAGCGTGGGCTGATATTGGCGGATGAGGTCGGCCATCAGCCAGATGGAACGATCATCGACCGGCAACTCGCCGTCCCCGTAGGGCAGCAGTTCCATGTTGGCGCCGATGAATTCGGCTGATGCGCGCGCGTCTTCCAGGCGCATCTTGAGATAATCTTGAGCGCTGAGCGTCGGGTGTCCCTTTTCGCCCGTGGTCGCGTGTACGATGGTGATATCCCAGCCCGCCTTTTTGTGCTTGAGCATGACGGCGCCCGCCATATTTTCGGCGTCCGATATATGTCCGCCTACGACCATCAAATGTCCAGCCATCTCCATCTCCCTTTGTCGGTTTAATGCAGGTTCTTGCGCATGACGGCGAATTCCCGCCGCCGCTTGAAACCGGCCAGCGAGTATAGCCGAGCCGCGTCTTCGTCGGTCCAGAGAAAGTAAGCGAAGAATACGTGCCTGGCGCTCATGATTTCCAAACACTTGAATAATAACATGCGTCCGATTCCGCGATTGCGGCAGTCCGGCCGGACGCCGAAGGGGCCAAAACGCTCGGCCCGCTGTTGACAGAAGCCGACCACCTCGCCCTTCTGGCGCGCGATGAGAAAACAGATCTGATGCGGACTGTCGCCGAAATATTCGAGTAGATAACTCTGCGCGAAGCGGAACCAGTCCCAGCCGAAATGCTCAACCAGGAAGGGCATCAAGTCCGGGATGTCAGTCGCCTCGATCGGACGAATGGTGAGTCCGTCTTCGGCTTCGCTGCGCTCGATGCTCGCCTGGAGCTTTGGCGGGATCTGGAAACCGCTCAGGTCGGCGCCCATGCTGATGGCGTGGTACAAGATGTCGAAGCCCTGCCGCTCCTTCAAGAAGCGGATGGTCTCAGGATAGGCGCTGGTATCCACGCCCGGCACAAAGTAGTTGGGCACGTAGGGCGAGATATCGACCAGCTGCCGGCCTTCAGCGCGCAGCTTGTCGGTGATGGTTTCGAATAAAGCGCTGCCGATGCCGCGCCCTTGATAATCCGGATGCACAGCGAAAGCGGTAATCCAGGCTTCCGAGGCCTCCATGCCCTGTAAGAAATAGGGTACCTGCCGTGTTATGCAAAGGATGAAACCGACGACAAGGTCATTAACGACGGCCACCGGCAAGTTCTCGGCGTTGAAGTTGGGGTCGAGCAGCACTTGCGTCCGGAAAGCGCTCGCGCTGATGCGGTCGTGGGTCATGGCTTGCCGCCAAACATCCAGCAGCGCCGGCTCGTCAGCGCCTTGATAGGGTCGGATTTGCATGGGGGTCACCTAGCCTTTCAATCCAGTCAGGGCGATGCCCTGGATAAAATAGCGCTGCAAGTAGATGAACACAAAGAGCATGGGCAGGACGGATACCGCCGTGCCCGCCATGAGCAAATTGGTATTGTCGGCGTAAAGGCTGCGCAGCGAGTTGATGCCCAGGGGCAGGGTCATGAGCTCGCGGCTGTTGAGCACCAGCAGCGGCCAGAGGAAATTGTTCCAGGAGCCGATGAAGACGAATGTGCCCAGGGTCGCCAGCGCCGGCTTGATCAGCGGCAGCACAATGCGCCAGTAGATGCTCAGCTCGGAAGCGCCGTCAATCCGCGCCGCGTCGATGATCTCGTCCGGCACCGTGATCATAAACTGACGCATCAGGAAGATGCCGTACGCTGAAGTCATGCCGGGGATCACCAAGCCTTGGTAGGTGTCGATCCAGCCCAGTTGACGCACGATGAAAAAGACCGGGATCAGGGTCACGAAAAAGGGAATCATCATGGTGGCCAGGATCAGGTAGAAGAGCAACTCGCGAGCCGGAAAGCGATACTTGGCGAAGGCGAAACCGGCCAGCGAACTGCTGAGCAAGACGCCGAATACGATGATGGCGGAGGTGAACAGGCTGTTGAAATAGAGCCGCGCGATGGGGATGGAATCCACCAGCTCGCTGTAGTTGTTGAATTGCGGCGCGGCCGGCAGCCACACCGGCGGGCGCAGTTGAATCTCCCCGGCGGTCATCAGCGAGGCGATCATCATCCAGATGAAGGGAAAGACCATGATGAAGGCGCCACCGACCAGGACCAGGTATTTCAGCGCGGTCGCGGCGGCCTGCAGGGGGTGTTGTGTCGGTGTCACGGCCGCCTCTTAATCCTGGTAGGCACGGTCGCGCAGCAGGCGGACCTGAATGACGGTGATCAGCAGGATGATGCCGAACAAAATGAAAGCCATCGCCGACGCGCGCCCCATGCGCGAGAACTTGAAGGCGGTATTATACATATGCAGCACGACCGTCATGCTGCTGTTGGCCGGGGCGCCGCCGGTGGTGGCGAATACCAGGTCGAAGACTTGCAGGGCGCCGATGGTATTGGTCACGACGACAAATAGCATCACCGGCTTCAGCAGGGGTAGGGTGATGAAACGGAATTCTTGCCACTTGCCTGCGCCGTCGACCTGGGCGGCGTCGTAATAGTCTTGCGGGATGCCTTGCAAGCCGGCCAGAAATATGACGATGTAGTAGCCGATATACTGATAGACGGCGATGAAGATCAAGGTCATCAGCACTTGCGAGGGCGCGCTGAGAAAGGGCTGGCGCGGCAGCCCCAGCGAGGTAATGACGCTGTTGACCACGCCGAAGTTGCGGTCGAATATGAAGGAGAACATGACGGCCAGCGCCAGCGGCGCGGTGATGACCGGCATAAAATAGAGCACGCGCCAGACCCGGCGGCCGCGGATGGGGCTGTTGAGCAGCAGCGCGAAACCCAGACCCAGGATGGTATTGGCGCCGACGCCGCCGATGGCGAATAAGAAGGTATTGCCCAGCGCTTTGCCGAAGACGCTGTCTTTCGTGAGCAGGAATACGTAGTTGCTCAAGCCGCGCCAGGGCATTTCGCTGACGGGCGACAGCATATCCCAGCGGTGCAGACTGACCCAACCGGAGAACAGAATCGGACCCAGCAGAAAGACCAGCAGAGCCAGAATCGGCAGCGAGATGAAAGCGTAAGCCCAGAGCATGCGCCGGCGCATAAGCGGGCTCTTGGGAATGTCGGGCGTCCACCGGGCCTTTTTCGGGGAGACGGCTGTCATTGTGATTTATCCTTCAGCCTCTCCCCAGTCACATGGGAAGAGGCTGTAAGGCGTTGATTCGGTAGAGCGAGGCTTTAGCAAGTTTCGGCTGAGCTTATTCTTCAGCCATCATGCGCTGTTCTTCCAGGATGGCATCGGCCTGCTCGGCCACGGACGCCAGAGCGTCCTCCGGCGTGGTCATTCCGGCCATGACCGCTTCAATCTCGACTTGCAGCAGCGTCTTGATCTCCTGCCCGCCGGCAACGATTTGCTCCGGATGGGCATAGGCGGAGGCGGCCACAAAGGCGGATACGTAGTGATCGCTCATAGACTCGGCAAAGGCGGCCTGGTCGTGGTTGAAGCTGGGAATGGCGCCCAGGGCGTTGACCAGGAAGTCGCCTATGGCCGATCCTTGCCCTTCGTCGTGCTCGGCGTTCATCCAATGGATGAAGTCCCAGGCGGCGGCTTTGTTGGGGGAGTTGGAATCGACAGCGAAGAGCCAGGTATAAGCGATGCTCGATGGGGCGTCACCGCTGGGTCCAACCGGGATCTCGGCCACGCCGACTTCGGTATCAAAGTCGATGCCCTCGGCCGCGCGCAGGGTCGCCCGCCACCAGGGCGCCATAATCACCATGCCCACCGTTCCGCTGGGGAAATCACCCAAGCCGCTGATGCTGGGGTCTGTGCCGCCGCTGGCGACCAGATCGGCATAGAGCTGCAAAGTTTCGATGCCTTGCGGACTGTTGAATTCCGCAACCCTGCGGTCTTCACTCAGGTAGCTGCCACCGTTGGAGAAGAGCAGCGCGCTGAAGGGATGCACAATGCCGGAATCCCAGCCGGCCATCACACCCAAGCCGAGTTGGCTGATGGCGCCGGTGTCGTCTACTTGCGTGATCGCTTCGGCAATCTCTTTCAGCTCATCCCAGGTTGCCGGCGGCGCATCGTAACCGGCTTCGGCCAGCAGGCGCTTGTTATAAACCAGCAGGTAAGGATTGACCTCGGTGGGATAGCCCCAAACCTGGCCGTCGGAGGTGCTGACGGCGTCGATCGTGCCTTGGGCGACATGCTCGTCAATGAATGACAGGTCGTCCTGCGTCGGCTCGGCCAGTACGCCGGCGTTCACAAAGTCCGGCAGCCACAAGTGGTAGAAATGGTAAACATCGGCGCTGATGCCGGCGGTGCGCCCGGTGATGATCTTGGTGCGCAATTCGCCGAAATCAACTGTGACCAGCTCAATGTTGACGCCGGGATTGCTTTCCATATAGCTGTCGATGATCGTCTGCTGCGCCGCCAACTGGTCTTCCGTGCCCCAATGCGTAAGCATCGTCAGTGTAATATCGTCTTGCGCGATACCGGCGCCAGCCAAGCCACAGAAGAGCGAAATAAGTAGCAAGCATACCAAGGGTTTACGTAAGCAAAACATGACTTTCCTCCACAATAGTTACAGAGCATTTCCAAGAACTTTCGCTGTCGCTAGTATAGCATGTAATCCCTTCTCAGCCTTTCAAATTGCTGCAAGGCCGGCTGCCAGCTCGCGATCAGCTCGTCGACCGGCAAGTCGGCGTCAATATGCCGGCGCAGGCGGTCGCTGCCCCAGAGCAGGTCGATGGGACGTTGCCTGCCGGGAATCCAGGGCTTGCGCCAGCGGAAGCGGTCGCTGTAGCTCCGCTTCAACGTTTGCAGGACCTGTAACATGGCGGCAACCGGCTGGAAGCGCTCGCGGTCTGTCACATAAATGTGCGCGCCGGCGCAGAGCTCGCCTTGATGTTTGCTGAAAGTTGGCACGAAGTAGACCGGCCGGAAGAGCGCGCCGGCCAGTTCGAGGCGATTGAGCTGGGCGGCCAGGGACTCAGCCTCTATCCAGGGCGCGCCGATGTATTCGAAAGGTCGGGTTGTGCCGCGCCCTTCGGACAGGTTTGTGCCTTCAATGAGGCAAGTACCCGGATAAAGCGTCATGGCGTCCAGGGTGGGCAAGTTGGGCGACGAGGGCACGAAAGGCAGGCCGGTCTCGTCATACCACTTCTGGCGCGACCAATCTTGCAGCGGGACCACCGTCAAGTCGCAATGAATGTCCCGCTCGTTGCGCAGGCGCGCTAATTCGCCGATGGTCAGACCATAGCGGATCGGCAGCGGGGCGGGTCCCACGAATGACGCGTAATCGGGATCAAGAATGGGGCCTTCAACGCGCCTGCCGTTGAGCGGCGCTGGGCGGTCCAGAAGGACTACGCTGATGCCGGCCTCGCGCGCGGCTTGCATAACGTAAAAGGCCGTGGCGACGAAGGTGTAGAAGCGCACGCCGCCGTCTTGCAGGTCGATGATGATGGCATCGAGACCGCGCAGCATTTCGGGCGCGGGACGCTGGCTCTTGCCGTAGAGGCTGTGGACCGGCAGCTGCGTCAGCGGGTCGATGCTCGATTCGACTTTGGCGCCGGCTTGCGCATCACCGCGGATGCCGTGCTCGGGACCGAAGAGTGTGACCAGATTGACATCGCTATGCTCATGCAGCAATTCGACGCTGCTGCGCAGATGGCGGTCGACGCTGCTGGGGCAAGCGACCAAACCAACTCGCTTGCCGGCGACCAGATGCAACTGCGAATCCAGCAAGACATCCAAACCGAGTTTTGTCGTCATACGATTTCCCCTTTTTCTTTAGGCCGGTTCCGCCATGTTTTGCCGCGCTCTGGCCAGCTTGAGATCCGCTCGCGGCTGGACGCTGTCGATCAGCGCCTGGACGCAGCTCACCAGCTCAATCGGCGAGTATCCGCCCGGGCGTGACAGCGTGATATTGCCCTGGATATCGGGTGTGATGGACTCGCTGGCGCCCTTGGCCGAGATCAGCACGATGGGCACCGCGGCCAAGTCCGGGCTGGCCTGCATCGCCTCAATGACAGCGAAGCCATCCATCTCCGGCATGAGCACATCGAGCATCAGCAGATCGGGCGGCTGCTCGCGCATCAACGCCAAGCCTTCCATGCCGCCAAGAGCCGAGCGGATGTGGTAGCCCGCTTCCAGGCTGCGCAAGGTCTGTCGGAAGAGACGGACGATATCGCGGTTGTCGTCGATGATCATGACGGAATGCAGCTTATCGCCAAAGCTGGCCAGCACCTTCGCCAGCATCTCGCGCGAGACCGGCTTGACCAGGTAATCATAGACGCCGCGCTGGCGGGTGGCCGCCCGTCCGCTGGGCATGGGCAAGGTGATGAGACTGAGCGACTTGGGCTGCTGCTGGACGCGGTCGAGCAGACGGCTGTAGTCGTGATCCTGCGCCAGCAAGAGCACATCCGGCTCGAATTGCTCGAGCGCGCGCAGGGCCTCGTCTTCGCGGCTGCAGGCGCTGACCTCGCGCGACTTGAGGTAGCGGGAGAAGAATGCCGTCACCGACTCATCGGGGTCGACCACCAGAATACGCTTCTCGGTCGCCGCCGCTTGCGGCAGCTGACTGGTCGCGGGCATCTGCGCCACCAGCTGCTGAGTAGTCGGCAGCGAGAAGGAAAAGCGGCTGCCCCGGCCCGGCCCGTCGCTGCTGACGCTCATTGTGCCGCCGTGCAGCCTTATCAATTCGCGGCTGAGCGTCAGCCCCAGGCCGGAACCGCGCTCGCCCAAAGCATCAACCCCTCCGACCTGATAGAACTCATCAAAGACCTGCGGCAGTTCCTCTTCCCGTATGCCGATGCCGGTGTCGATGACGCTGGCGACTGCTTTTTTCTCGTCGACCTTTACCTCTATCGTGATGCCGCCCTCGCTGGTGAAGCGCACCGCGTTGACCAGCAAGTTGAGCAGAATCTGGCGGATGCGCACCGGGTCGAACCACAGCGGCTGCAGATCCGGCGGAATATCGAGCGCGAAGCTCAAGCCCTTTTTGTCGATGAGATCGGCGACCATATCGGCCGTCTCGCGCAGGCAATCGCCCAAGCTGGCTTTCTCTTTGACGATGGCCAGGTGGCGCGCTTCCAGCTGCGATATATCCAGCACATCGTTGATGAGATTCTGCAGGTGCTTGGCGTTGCGATAGACGGCGTTGACGTCGGCGCGGTATGCAGCGGGCAAGGGCTGATCGTAGACCTCGGGCGCCAGGATCATCACTTCGCTGAAGCCGACGATCAGATTGATGGGCGTGCGCAATTCGTGGCTGACATTGGCGGCGAAGCGGGCTTTGGCCTGGCGGGATTCCTCGGCCTGCTCGAAGGCGATTTCGAGTTTCCTGTTTGTATCGCGCAGCCGTTCCTGATACTCCTGCAGCTGTTTGGACATCAGCACCAGCTCGGCGCGGCTGGCGCGGGCTTCGTTCATCTGCTCGGCGGCGTAATCCTGGAAGTTCTGGCTGATTTTGAGCTGGTTTACGAAGTAGCGCCGCAGCAAGCCCACGATCGTCAGTTGGCCGGCGGCGATGGCTATCATCAGCGCCAGGTCGGCCCGCGGCGCCAGGGCGATCAGCAGCAGCGCGTCGATCAGCATGGCGAGCAGCATCCAGGGCGGCGGCAGCAAGATGACGGCGATGATCAGGCTGGCGGGGATGAGATAAAGAACCGACGTGGCGCCGCTGGCGATGGCGATCTGCGCCGCGAACAGGGCGATGCAGAGCAGCAAGAAGAAACAGGCGAGGTTGAAACTGCGCGCTTTGATGAAGTAACTCAAACCACAAACGCCGATCATGATGACAGCGTCGAACATGGCCAGGTTGGGCAGGCTGCCCGGCAAGATATCGCCGGCCAGGATCAAGCACCACATGCCGACGCCCAACAGCAGCAGCGTGATGTTCAGGAATTCGTGGCGGATATCGCCTTCGTCTGTGGCGGGCATGGTCGTCTCTCCCCTGGATTATGGGCTTGGGGCGCGCGGCTGACGCCACTATTGTCACACGTTTGGGGCAGTTTTGACAAAGAATGCCGCGCGGGTCATAATCGCAAACTCTACGCTAATGACTGCTGCGCGCGAAATTCGCCGGGAGGGCGCATGGCAAAGATCCGAGTCGCAGTTATAGGCGCGGGCGGAATCGCGGCGGCCCATCTGCGCTCATACGCCACTCACGCCGAGCGCTGTGAGATCGTCGGCATCGCCGATGTGGTGGAGTCGGCCGCGCAGGAAAAAGCGGCGACCTACGGCGGACGGGCCTTTGCTGACGGCGAGCGCATGCTGGATGCCGTGAAGCCTGACGCCCTCAGCATTTGCACGCCGCCCAAGTTTCATCTGCCCGCGGTAACGGCGGCGGCAGCGCGCGGCATCGCTATTTTGTGCGAAAAGCCGCCCGCGCGCAATTTGGCGGAAACGGAAGCGATGGTCGCGGCGACGACGACACCGGGAACGCTGCTGCAATTCGCATTCTGCCACCGCTTTCACCCGCCGCTGCGGGCGCTACAAGCGCTGATCCAGAGCGGCCGCTTGGGCCGATTGGCGCAGATCGAAAATCGCTTCGGCTTTCGTTTCGCGCGCGCGGGCGCGTCCTGGTTCACGGACGCCGATATCGCCGGGGGCGGCATCTTGATCGACACGCTGGTGCACAGTATCGACATCTTCCGCGCTTTGACCGGCGACGAAGTCGATAGCGCGCAGGCGCAGGTCTCGTCCACACTGCCCATCGCGGTGGAAGACAGCACTTCGCTGCTTCTGCGCAGCCGTGGCGGCATCCTGGGCAGCTTGAATTGCAGCTGGGTGACGCCCGTCTCGGAAGCTATCGTGCGCGTATATGGCACGGAAGGGCAGGCGCTGCTGGATTACAACGCCGAGGCCGGCTTGCGCTACAAACTGGCGGATGACGCCGATTGGACAGAGCAGCGCTTTGATGAGCCGGATCGCTTTGTTGCGCAAGCCGACTGCTTTTTGCGCTGCATTGAGACGGGCGAGCGTCCCTTGGTTGGCGGCGAAGACGGCTTGGCGGTGATGCGCGTGATTGAAGCGGCTTATGAATCGGCGGGGGTAGCGCGATGAAACTGAGCTTGAGTATGTACAGTTGCTTGCGGGCGGTGCAGGCCGGGCAGCTGGACCTGTTGGGATTCATCGACTATGCCGCTGCTCAGGGCGTTGCTGGCGTCGAGTTGCTGGACATGTTCTGGAACGACGCCGAACGCGAGATCCCGCTTGTTAAGCGGCGCATCGCCGATGCCGGGCTGGAAATGGCGGTCTATTCGATCAGCAACAATTTCATCCAACCCGAAGCCGGCGCCCGCGCGCGTGAATTAGCCGACCTCAAACGCGGCGTGGATATCGCGCTGGAGCTGGAGGTGGACCTGCTGCGTGTATTTAGCGGCAGCGCGCGCGATGGCGTCTCGCAGGAAGAAGGCGAGGCCTGGATCCTGGAAGGCTTGTCGGCCGGCGCCGCCTACGCCGAAGCCCGCGGCGTGACCCTGGCGCTGGAGAATCACGGGCGCTTCGCCGGGCGCAGCGATCAAGTGCGCGCCATCATCGAGCAGGTGGGGTCGCCGGCGCTGCGGGTCAATTTCGACAGCGGCAACTTCCTGCCTGTGGGGCAAGATCCGGTCGAGGCGGCGCGGGAATTGGCGGATTGGATCGTCTTAGTCCACCTGAAAGATATCCGGCGCGCGGGGGATGAAGAGCCGAGCCATGTCTTCCGCGATCCCTCCGGGCAGTTGCTGACCGGGGCGGTGATTGGCGCCGGGCTGGTTGACCTACCGGCTGTCATGGCCGTGCTGCGAGAAGCGGGTTACGCTGGCTGGCTGTCGCTGGAGTTTGAGGGGGCGGAGGAGCCGCTGCATGTCGGCGTGCCGCGGAGCCTGGCTGCGGCGCGGGCGCTGTTGGTGTGAGGCGCTGGCGGGATATAAGCTGCCTGCGCGGCGGGACATACGGTACAATACGAGTGAAGAAGACTGAGGCAGCTGGCTTATGAAACATTCAACTGTGGAATTAGAGATCGCACCGGAAATTGAAGACCATGTTCGGGTAATCGCAGCAGGCGAAAATTGCAGTATCGAATCGATTCTGCAAGAAGGCTTGGCGCTTTTATTCGGGAGCGATTCCATTGTTGAGGTTCTGCTTGAAAGACTTAGCCATTGTACCGACGAGCAACTTTGGGCTCTGATTCATCAACGCCTGACGCGCTCACAAGACAGCCGCATGCGCGAATTGCTGAATGGCGGAACTGCAGGAACACTCACTGAGCAAGAACACGCAGAATTGAGGTACTTTGTTGACCTGGTCGATCGTCAAACGATCCTGCGTTCACGGGCTTTGGCGCTGCTGAAGGAGCGCGGTCACGATATCGACGCATTCCTCAACGCAGAGCCTGAGGCGGGCTAAATGTCGTGCGCTCCCACCTGACTGCGAAAGCTCGTTGGCAAGCGCGCGAAATGGCGGTGCGAATACTGTCAGGCACAGCAGAATATTGTTGTTTCGATGGTGATGGATCACATCATCCCGGTTTCCGCTGGTGGCGAGACGGTAGCGGACAACCTCTGTCTTTCCTGTGTCAGTTGCAATAGCTACAAGCTTAATTTTCAAACCGGGCTTGATACGGAGTTGCAACGTGAAGCTCGCTTATTTGACCCACGCCGTGACCACTGGGCAGAGCATTTCCGGTGGAGTGATGACAGTAGCGAGATTCTTGGCTTGACCTCTATCGGTCGCGCCACGGTCAAGCGCCTTAACATGAATCAGCCGCTAATGATGATTGCCCGGCGCGAATGGAAAAAGACCGGATTGCATCCTCCTCCGGGCGCCGCTTCAGGATCCGAATCGACAGCATAGCCTCTCACACATCCTGATTCTTGGCGATGATCACCAGATTCCGCACGGTGACATGCCGCGGGCGTGAGAGCATGAACAGAGCCGCTTGCGCCACATCTTCCACTTTCAGATAGCGCTGCTCGCCGACCGCCAGATTTTCGATCTCGGCAGCATCGGTCAGGTTCCACAACTCGTTGGCGACGCGAGCCGGCGCCAGCGACATGACCCGGATGCCGTCAGCCGCAACCTGCCGCCGCAGTGTGTTGACGAAGGTCTCGACTGCATGTTTGGTGGCGCCATATGCCGGGCCGCCGTGCAACTCTTCATGGCCGGCGACGGAACTGGTAACAAGAATGTCGCCGCTCCCTTGCGCTTTCATCAGCGGCAGGACAGCATGGGCGCAGCGCAATACCCCGTCCACGTTGGTTTTGAGCATTTCGCTGACCGCGTCGATGTCGTAGTCGGCGAAGTCGCCCTGGATGAATATGCCGGCGTTGGCAAACATGACATCAATGCGGCCGAAGCGCTCCATGGCGCGGTCGACCATGCGGCTGATGTCGGCAGGCACGGTCATGTCGGCGCGGACGACCAGCGACTCTGCCGAGAGCTCCGCCGCCAGCGCTTGCAGCTTGTCCCGTGAGCGAGCGGCCAGCGTCAACTTGCAGCCGCGTTTAGCGAGCGCGCGGGCCGCCGCTGCGCCGATGCCGGAACTGGCGCCGGTGATGATGACTACTTTGCCTTCAAGCGCGTCTGTCATTTCGCAACCGCTAATTCAGAAAAAACTAGCTATGTCTGAAGGATTGTATTAAACTACACCTTAGGAGAATACGGAATGAATATCAAAGAGATCATTGTAGACACCTCTCAATCAGGTCTGTCATATTGGTTGGGTAAGGTCCATCAAGGCGATTGCATTGAACTGATGGATCGAATGCCCGAAGAATCTGTTGACCTTATCGTAACCAGTCCTCCGTACAATATCAAGAATAGCACGGGCAACGGCCTCAAGAACGGCAGCGGCGGCAAGTGGCCCCAAGCGGAACTCATCAAAGGCTATGCGAATTACGACGATTCGATGCCGCATGAAGCGTACGTCTCTTGGCAGCGCCGTTGCCTGTCCGCCATGATGCGCGTGCTTAGCGAAGACGGCGCTATCTTCTACAATCACAAGTGGCGCGTACAAGCTGGATTGCTGCAAGACCGTCAGGACATCATCTCCGGATTCCCGGTGCGACAGATTATCATCTGGCAAAGAAATGGCGGCATCAACTTTAATCCGGGCTATTTTCTGCCGACTTACGAAGTTATCTATCTGATTGCCAAACCCAAGTTTCGTCTCGCGCCCAAGGCCAATGCCCAGGGCGATGTCTGGCGCATCCCGCAAGAGACGAAGAACCCCCATCCCGCGCCCTTTCCCTTGGCGCTTGCGCAGAAGTGCATTGAGTCGACCAAGGCGGAAGTCGTGCTTGATCCCTTCATCGGCTCAGGTACGACGGCCCTTGCCGCGGAGAAGTCGAACCGTCAATGGATCGGCATGGACATCAGCGAGGAATACTGTGAGCTGGCGCGTCGTCGCATCAGCGCGGCGCAAGAGCCTCTGCAAGGAAATAACCTGGTACAAGCTGGCTCGGCGACTTGTGCCGCTCAAATATTCACCTGATTCTGCGGCAGGATGACCAGGTCGCGGATGGTGACGTGGCGCGGTTGGCTCAGCATATAGAGCAGCGCTTGGGCGCAGTCTTCCGAGGTCAAATGCGTGCGCTCGCCGGCGGAAACGCGCGTGATATCCTCAGCCTCGTGGAAACCCCAGAGCGCATTGGCCACCTGCCCCGGCGCCAAGGACATGACGCGGATGCCATCGCCGGCCAACTGGCGGCGCACGGTATGCACAAAGGTCTGCACAGCGTGTTTGCTGGCGCTGTAGATCGGCTCCCAATGCACGTCAATGAAGCCGGAGATGGAGCTGGTGACGACGATATCGCCGCTGCCTTGCGACTGCATCTGCGGGATGACGAGATGGGCGCAGCGCAGCACCGCGTCGAGATTGATCTTGAGCATGCGAGTCAGCTCTTCAATATCGCCATCGCCGAACTCGCCGGGCACGTAGATGCCGGCATTAGCGAAGAGCACATCGATGCGGCCGAAGCGCTCCAGCGTCGCCTCGACCATGTTGCTGATGTCGGCGGGCGAGGTCATGTCCGCGCGCGCGACCAGCGACTCCGCAGGCAACTCCCGCGCTAGCGCTTCCAGTTTGTCGCCGGAACGCGCCGTCAGCGTAAGTTTGCAGCCCTGCTGCGCCAGCAGACGCGCGCAAGCTTCGCCGATGCCCGAGCTGGCGCCGGTGACGATGACAACTTTGTCCTTTAGCGTTTCTGTCATGTGCATTCCTCGTTCAGATGGGCGAGCCACAGCACGCCCCTACAGTCGGCGTAATACTTAGACGCGGTCGATCTGCGGCAGCATGACCAGATCGCGTATCGTAACATGCCGCGGGCGCGACAGCATAAACAAGACCGCTTCGGCGCAGTCCTCCGATGACAGGTGCGATTGCCGCTCGACCGCGCGCCGAATCTCTTCCGTCTCATAGAGCTGCTGCATGGGGTTGGCCACCGGACCCGGCGCCAGGGACATGACGCGGATGCCCGCCCCGGCCAGCTGACGGCGCACAGTATGAACGAAGGTCTGCACGGCGTTTTTGCTGGCGCTGTAGACCGGCTCGCCCACGATGTCGGTGGTGCCGGCGATGGAGCTGGTAACGATGATGTCGCCGCCGCCTTGCGCTTTCATGGCGGGGATGACCGCGTGGGCGCAGCGCAGCACGCCATCCACATTGAGCGCCAACATGCGCGTCAGCTGCTCGATATCGCCCTCGGCGAATTGCCCGGGGATGTAGACGCCAGCGTTGGCCAGCATCACGTCAATCCGCCCGAAACGCTCCAACGTCCGCTCGACCATGTTGCTGATGTCTTCGGGTGCGGTCATGTCGGCTTGGACGACCAGGCATTCGGCCTCCAGCTGATCGGCCAGGGCTCGCATATCGTCGACGCGCCGGGCGGCCAGGGTGAGCTTGCAGCCCTGCTGAGCCAGCAAGCGGGCGCAAGCCGCGCCAATGCCCGAGCTGGCGCCGGTGATGATGACGACTTTGCCTTTGAGATCTTCTACCATTGTGCGAATCCTCTTGATGATGAGCGACTCACTGCCGCGCGTAGACACAGCGGTTCAGTCGCGTCTACAAGGCTTATCCTGTATCGGAAATCGTACGTAACGATAACTGGAAACATGCTAAATGGATACATACGAACGGACGATTATTGCGCAAAGTAACAGATTTCTACCTTATTCGCCAAGCATAACTCCCCTTCCCTGATTTATCGGGGAAGGGGCCGGGGGATGGGGTCGAGAAATCGCATAAATGTGACCCAATACCGGACAAGCCTTACAGAACCTTTGCGTGAGTCCATCAGGGCCTCAGCGTGACTTTCACCGACTCGGTACCCGCAGCCACCATGTCCATGCCGGCGTGAAATTCGCTCAGCGGCAGGTCATGCGTCATGATCCGCTCCATCGGCAGCAAGCCCTTGCTAAGCATATCGATGGCGATGGGGTAGGTGTAGGGGCTGAGGTGCGAGCCGTGGATATTGAGCTCTTTGGTATCGCCGATGATGGTCCAGTCGGCGGTCACCGGCTCGCGCATGACGCTGAATTCGACGAAGGTGCCCAACTTGCGGATCATCTGTAAACCTTGAAGGACAGCGGCAGGGTAGCCGGTCGCTTCGATATAAACATCGCAGCCGTAGCCGTCGGTGAGCTTCAGCACTTCGTCAATCACATCGATCTTATGCGGGTTCAGGCTCATATCCGCGCCGCAGAGTTCGGCGATTTCCAGGCGCTCGTCGTTCAAGTCGACCGCGATCAGCAGGCTGGGATTCTTGAGGCGGGCGGCCGCCACCATGCCCAAGCCCAGCGGTCCGCAGCCAGCGATGACCACCACATCAGCCAGCTTGATCTCGCCGCGCTGCACCGCGTGGATGGAGCAGCCCAGGGGCTCGATGAAGGCGGCGTGGCGGGCGGGCAGGGTGGCGGGCACCTTGTAATTCAGCGAGCCGACCGGGAAGAGCATATACTCCGCCATCGCGCCGATGGTGGCTTGCCGGAAGCCGTAAACATCATGCTTGTCCTGGCACATCCAATACTGGCCGCGCCTGCAGAAGCGGCAATTCCAGCAGGGTACGATCTGCTCGGAAACGGCGATGTCGCCCAGCTGCAAGCCGTATTTCTCGCCGGCGCCCTCACCCAGCGCGACCACCTCGCCCACAAATTCGTGACCCGGGATGACCGGCGGCTGGCAATAGCCCTCGCGCGCATCGTCGCCCCAAAAAAGCGGCGCGCCTTGATAACACTTGAGGTCGCTGGCGCAGATGCCGACCGACTGCACGCGGATGACGACCTCGCCGGCGCCCGGCCGCGGCACGCGCCATTCGTCCAGCCGATAGTCTTCCGGCCCGTGGCAGACGATAGCCGGCATGGTCTCGGGCAGGGCTTCACGAGCTTGGTAGTCCATCAAAGGGCCTCACAGACTGAAAGAGCTAATGTGCCGCTATTCTAACGCCAGAACGAAAAGAATCAAAAGAGCTGCCCGAATCTATCGACGGTGTAGGGCATGTTCGGTACGGTTCAGGTCGCGTACTTGGCTTTCCGCGCCCCCGGCCCCCTCCAGCCATCACCATGGCGGGCTGATCTTGACCCGTTTTCGTGGCGGCAAACACTTAGCCGATCGCGACCATAGCGAAGCTAGCTTCCCCCCATTGCTATGCGGACGAGCGGACACCTTTGAGAGATGCACGGATCGCAATGTCTACCCCACCCCCCAGCCCCGACAAGTCAGGGAGGGGGAGCGCGTTCATCGGACATGAGAGATTGTGTCCAAATGCGCTAACTTTAACGCATTTTCTACTAATCTCATCGTCGAGTCACCCTTCCCCAATGATTTGGGATACTTCCCCCGTGAGGCGGGGGACCGAGGGGGCACAGGCCGGGGATGGGGTAGAAAAACGTGTCCGCTCCTCAGCCATTGCTATGGGGGGACTGAGGGGGTAGACCATTTGCGGCTCGCCACTACAGGATCCCCTTTGTGCCCTTTGTGCCCTTTGTGGTGAAAATTTCCTGTGTCTCTGTGCCTCTGTGCCTCTGTGGCCAATTAGCCTCTGCGGAGACGCGCCCTTTTCGTGTACAATCCACAATCGCAAACACAGCATCTGACGCTGCGACGAGGACTGAGCATGACCAAGGTGCAGCTGGAGAAAATCTCAAAAGTCTATCCGGGCGGCGACGAAGCGGCCGTGGACGACTTCACGCTGGAGATCCCCAGCGGGCGCTTGGTGGCTTTCCTGGGTCCCTCCGGCTGCGGCAAGACGACCACGCTGAAGATGATCGCCGGCTTGATCCATCCCAGCGCCGGCCGCATCTTTTTCGACGGCGAGGACATCTTGCCCATCCCGGCCGAGAAGCGCGGCGCGGTCATGGTCTTCCAGAATTATCTGCTCTTCCCTTATATGTCCGTCGGCGACAATGTCGGCTTTGGGCTGAAGATGCGCGGCGTCAACAAGAAAGTCATCGCCAAGAAAGTGGCCGACATGCTGGCGCTGGTCAAGCTGCCCGATATCGCCAAGCGCCGCCCGACGCAGCTATCCGGCGGTCAGCAGCAGCGCGTCGCCCTGGCCCGCGCGCTTATCACCGAGCCGCGCGTGCTGCTGCTGGATGAGCCGCTGAGCAACCTGGACGCCCACCTGCGCGATGAAATGCGCGACCTTATCCTGTCGATTCAACGCGAGCTGGCGGTGACGACGGTATTTGTCACGCACGATCAGGAAGAGGCGGTGCTGCTGGCCGATCAGATCGCGCTGATGTTCGACGGCCTGCTGATGCAATACGCCTCGCCTTCGGAGTTCTATCAGCGGCCCATCAGCGAGCGGGTGGCGCGTTTCTTCGGCGGGCTCAACTTCATCCCGGGGCAGCGCAGCGACGGCCTGGTGCGCACAGGCATCGGCGACTTCCACTTTGACGCGGCCGGCGACGAGCAGGCGCCCAGCGGCAAAACCGTGCTGACCATCCGCCCCGAGCAGATTCGTCTGAACGAGCCGACAGAGGTCAATTCCGCCGCGGGCCGCGTGCGCGAGCGCATTTACGTTGGCAAGTACACGCGCTACAAAATCGCGCTGGGCGATGTCGAAGTCGAGGCGATCAGCAGCGTCGAATTGCCGGAAGCGCTGGCGGTGGGCGACGAGGTGCGGGTTCACTTTCCGCCGGACCGGATTTGGTTGGTGCCGGCATAATCTCCCCGCGGCATACCCGCGCCGTCAAACCGTTCAGGTACGCATGACTGATTCACGCGACTCCCTCAGCAAACACCAGGCCCTGATGGTCGGGGCTTTATGCGCCACCTATGGGCTGTTCTACTTGGGCCGTGTGAATATCAGCGTGGTGCTGCCTTTGCTGGCGGTCGAGCTCAATGTGGGCCGCGCGGAGGTGGGCATCCTCGGCACCGTGTTCTTCTGGACCTACGCCTTCGGCAACTTCCTCTGGGGCGAGGTCGGCAACCATGTCCGTCCCTTCCGCGTGATCGGCTTGGGCTTGCTGGTCAGCGCGATAGTGAATCTCATATTCGGCTTCCAGGCGTCGCTGGCGGCCATGCTTGTGCTCTGGGGCATCAACGGCTTGGCGCAAGCTGGCGGCTGGTCGCCCATCGTTCGCATTCTGGCGGAACGCCTCGACCCGGCGAATGTCAAGCGCGTCTCGACTGTCATACCTTTCAGTTATGTCTTCGGCACGGTGATCACCTGGGCGCTGATTGGCGCGGTGGCGACCGGCGACAATTGGCGCGCCGCCTTCTGGCTTCCCGGTGTAGTCTTGCTGCTGGGCGCAGTCGCCTGGTGGCAGGCAGGCATCGACGCGCCCAAAACGAAGCCCAAGGGCGTTCGCCTATCGGTCATCATCGGCGACGCGCGTGGCATGGCTTTCGCGCTGCTGGTGTCGGCGCTGGCCGGTTTCGTCCGCAACGGTTCGATCATCTGGCTGCCGTCTTACATCCTCGATACCGGCTTGATCCCCGATAATCTGGTAGGAGCGGTGGCCGCGCTGACGCAGGTGATCGCCCTCGCGGGCATCTTCCTGGCGCGCCACGGCGTGATGCGCAGCAATCAAGTCTTTCTGACTATTGTGTTGATGGCCGGCGCAAGCGGGCTGGCTTTTCTTCTGCTGACCGTCACCGCCGCTGGGCTCTCGATTGTGGTGATCTCCGTGGCGCTGATGCTGCTGAACGGCGCCTTCGGCCTGGTGAGCAGCTCGCTGCCAATGCTGCTGGCCAGCCCGGGGCGGGCCTCGTCCATCGCCGGCACGCTCAACATGATGGCGACTTTCGCCGGCGGCCTGGCCGGCTTCAGCATCGGCGGCTTGGTGGAGCTCAGCGGCTGGGACGCGGTCTTCGGCTTGTGGGGCGCTTTTCTGCTGCTGGCGGCGCTGCTGATCTGGCGCCATCGACACGAAGAAGATGCCCGCGCTCTCGCCGGCGCTGCGTAAACCGCCGATGCCCATCCTTCAGACAGCGGAAGTGCCGAATGCCGTTAAAACGACTTTGCGTCTGCAAATCCTCTGTGCCCTCTATGTCTCTGTGGTGAATGCCCCCGTGCGCAATCCGAAAAACGTCCTGTGTCTGTGAAAATCAGTACTCCTCAATTGCCAATGAACAGGCGTCAGAACGCCATCGTCGGCACGCTCTGGATCACCTACGCGCTCTTCTATCTGGGGCGGGTGAATCTGAGTGTGGTGCTGCCGGCGCTGGCGCTCGATCTGGATGTGGGGCTGGCCGAGGTCGGCGCCTTGGGCACGGTCTATTTCTGGGTCTACGGCATCGCCCACTTCTTCAGCGGCCAAATCGGCGGCCAGGTCAGCCCCTTTCGTATGGTCGGCATTGGCTTGTTGGGCATCGCCCTGGTCAATATCGCCTTCGCTTTTCAGACATCGCTGGCCGTCATGCTTCTGCTCTGGGGCGTCAACGGCGTCGCGCAATCGGCCGGCTGGGCGCCCATGTTTCGCATCTTGGCGGAACGCTTCGACCGCAGCCAGATCAAGCGGATTTCCACCGTCATGCCCTTCAGTTATGTCTTCGGCACCGCGCTGACCTGGACCTTCATCGGCCTGGTGGCCGGCGGCGACGACTGGCGCATCGCTTTCTGGCTGCCGGGCGGATTGCTGCTGCTGGTGCTGGCATTCTGGCGGAAAGCCGGCATAGACGCGCCTAAGTCGAAACCCAGCCGCATTCGTCCCGCCGCCCTCATCGCCGAAGCGCGCGGCATCGCCTTTGCGCTGCTGGCTGCCGCGCTGGCGGGTTTCGTCTTCAACGGAACCATCATCTGGCTGCCGACCTATATCCTGGATACCGGCTTGATTCCCGAGCAACTGGTCGGTCTGGTGGCGGCCGCCATGCAAGTGATGGCGATCGGCGGTTTATTCCTGGCGCGCTATCGCGTCGTGCGCAGCAATCAGGTCTTTGTAACGGCGGCGCTAATGCTGGCGGCGGCCGGCGGCGCGCTGCTGCTCTTGACCGTGACCGGCGGCGCGCTGGCGCTGCTAGTCGTTGTGCTGGCGCTGGTCATGCTGAATGGCGCCTTCGGGCTGGCGGTGAGCTCGATGCCGCTGCTGCTGGCACAGCCCGGGCGCGCCGCTTCCGTGACCGGCAGCATCAATATGATGTCCAATTTCTGGGGCGGCATGGCCGGTTTCAGCATCGGCGCCTTGGTGGAGTCCAGTGGCTGGAGCGCGGCCTTCGGCTTGTGGGGCGCGGTGCTGCTGCTGGCGGCCTGGGTCATCTGGCGCAAGCGAGCCGAGGAGCATCGCTGGGCTGAATGATGGGGAGCGGCTTCACTTCACCGACCTGTCGATATTGATGATTCTCTGTGCCCTCCGTGTCTCTTTCTTGTGAAACCTGCCGAACCCTGTCGAAATATGTAGGGGCGAGCCACCGGCTCGCCCGTACGCACACAGCATTTGATTTCATATTTTGTGTGAGCCAAGTCGTGACTTGCGAGCGACTGTGGTGAATTATCCTGTGTGGAGCTCACCCTAATAATAATATCCGATCACATCTACAACTCCGGCCTTGGGTCAGGACTCCCGCCGACCGCCCGTATGGTGTAAGCTCTATCCCGGCTTATCAGAACCGCGCGCAGAACGAAGAGGCAGATATGAGCAACAAGGCGCCATTGAGCGGCATCCGCGTTATCGACCAGACCCAGGCTCTGGCCGGCCCCTACGCCACCATGATTCTGGGCGACCTGGGCGCGGACGTGATCAAGATCGAGCGGCCCGGCGTCGGCGACAACTCGCGGCAGTGGGCGCCGCCTTATATCGGCGATCAAAGTTGCTACTACCTGGCCGTCAACCGCAACAAACGCGGCATCGCCCTGAACATCCGCGCCGAGGCCGGGCGCGAATTCATGCGCCGGCTGGTGGCCGACGCCGATGTCTTCCTGACCAACCTGGCCACGACCGGCTCGCTGCAGCGCTCGGGCATCGACTACGACACGCTGAGCGCGCTGAATCCGCGCCTGGTCTACGCCTCCATCAGCGGCTACGGACGCACAGGTCCGCGCGCTGGACAGCCGGGTTACGACCTGGTCTCACAAGCCGAATCAGGCACTATGGCGCTGACCGGCGAGGTCGACGGCGCGCCCATGCGCTTCCCCACGCCCATGGCCGATATGACTTGCGGCTTGTTCACCGTGATCGGCGTGCTGGCGGCGCTGCGCACTCGCGATCTAAGCGGCCGCGGGCAATTCATCGATATGTCGCTGCAAGAAGGGCAGATGACCTGGTTGGAGAACCTGGCCGCCGAGCATTTCGCCCTGGGCAACGATCCGCCGCGGCGAGGCAATCGTCACCCGCAGGTGGTGCCCTACGAAGCCGTGCAAGGGGGGGACGGCGACTGGTTCATACTCGGCGTTGGCTCGGATAACGTTTGGGCGGCCTTCTGCCAGCACGTCGGCCGCGACGACCTGGCGGGAGATCCGCGCTTCGCCACCAATGTCGAACGCATCGCCAACTACGAGGCCTTGCTGCGGCCGTGCGCGAGATCATCCGCGGCAAGACCAGCGAACAATGGCTGACCGAGCTGCGGGCCGCCGGCGTGCCTTGCGGGCGCATCAACTCAGTGGCCGAGGCGCTGGGCGATCCGCACGTCATCGAGCGCGGCATGATCGTCGAGCTGGAGCATCCGGCGCTGGGTCTGGTCAAGTCGCTGGCCACGCCCGTGCACCTGGCTGATACGCCGCTGGTATATCATCGGCATCCCCCGCGCCTGGGCGAGCATAGCGATGAGGTGGCCGGCGAGCTGGGCTACAGCGCCGACGAAGTAGCGGCACTGCGCGCCAATGGCGTGCTGGAGTAGCGTATCTTGCAGGCTTGTCCCGCGCCCACAACATCTGCTATCCGCTTGTCAAGCAGCCATTTCTGGCGGGATTCCTCCCCCACGCGACCTTATAGTCGCCCCGCCGAAGTCAATCGTCACTAAACTTGGCCCATGACCGCCTCCGCACATGACCCTCTTTTTGCGTACGCAGCAGATCCTATCCGACATGAAAGACGGGTTTCTGTCCGAAAAAACTTATTCGTCGGACAGAAAACGGAAAACGGACAGAAAACAAAAAGCCGCAAGATTCTCAATCCGGTTCCGCTCAGCGCTTCAGGCAACCATCTAACAACTGGAAACTGTCGCCGGCATACAATCTCTTAATTGCTTTACTCGGTGTCCTCTGTGTATCCTCTGTGTCCTCGGTGGTAAAGGTGTCGGAACCCCGCCAATGTCGAGCGACGGCCGATGACGATGCGGTTTGTTGGGGTGGGCGCCGCGCTTATAGGGATTCACGACACTCTTGCCACCGAGGGCACAGAGAAAATATGAGTGCACAGAGGGGGATTCCGGGAAATATGGCGGTTGGTCGAGTTAAGGATAATCCACACGTTCGCCGATTCTGTCTCTGGACTAAGACTGATGCCTTTCCTCTGTGTACTCTATCAAACTCGGTGTACTCTGTGGCAAAGATGTCGAGTATTCGCGTAAGCCGAGCGAGCGGCAGCTAAGTCACAGTACCAATCAAGCCTTGTAGGGGTGACTGACGGGCTGTGTCCACGCGCCCCTGTGAGTCGACCGAAAACAGCGAAGGCAGCAATACGAAAGGTTACGAAAATGGAACATCTGCAACAGTTTCCCAAGTTAGGCAGGGCGCAGCTGGAGCGGATGCTGCATACCCCCAGCGGGCGCATCCGCTGTGTCATCGACACCGATACCCGCAATGAGATCGACGATCAATTCGCGCTGGCTTGGGCGCTGCTCTCGCAGGACAAACTGGACATCGCCGGCATCTATGCCGCGCCTTATTCCTTCCTGCGGCGCTGGGACAAGCTGCGGGCCGCCGCGCGCATAAAGGCGAACGCGAATGACTTGTCCGAGGCCGATGCCGCGCTGCTGGCTGAACATCGGGCACAGCTCGAGCGGCTGGAGCGAGCCGGCATCGATGTGCACGACCGCGACTCAATCGACCCGCAGGGTGTCACGCTGGTCTCGCCCGGCCGCGGCATGGACATGAGCTACGACGAGATCCTGCTGGTCGCCGAGAAAATGGGCGTCGAATGCGCCGATAAAGTCTATCGCGGTTCCGACCGTTACCTGGAGCGCTACGACGAGCCGGTCGAGAGCGCCGCTGCCGCGCATCTGATCGAGATGGCCCGCAGCGCCTCAGCCGAGTCTCCGCTGTACGTGCTGGCCATCGGCGCCGTCACCAATGTGGCCTCGGCGTTGCTGCTGGCGCCCGAGATCATCAAGCGCATCGTGGTGGTCTGGACGGCCGGATACCCCACCACCGTCACCAACATTACCCAGCCCTCCTTCAATATGGAGCAGGACATGCTGGCTTCGCAGCTGCTATTCGATAGCGGTGTGCCGCTGGTGTACTTGCCCGGCTTCCACGTGGGCGCGCAACTGAGTTTGTCGCTGCCGGAGATGGAGGCCTGGGTCAAGGGCCGCGGCGCGATCGGCGACTATCTCTACTGGCTGTATACAAATAATCCGCATTTCCCCTTGAACGGCTTGACCGAGCATTTCGCGCGCAGCTGGATTATCTGGGATTTGATCAACTTTGCCTGGCTGATCGAGCCGAGCTGGGTGCCCTCGCGGCTGATTGACGCGCCCTACTTGAGCAGTGACACGCGCTGGTACCGGCAAGCCGCGCCGCGGCATCCCATTCGCGAGGCGCTGGACATCAACCGCGATGCCATCTATCGCGATTTCTTCCGCAAGCTGGCTGATGTAGAACAAAGCAAGTAATGCAAAGCTTGTCTCAAGAAAATCCTCTTTTCACCACAGAGGCTCACGAGGATACACAGAGCACACAGAGGGTTCTGTATTGTTGCGATGCCGTCGCGCTCAATGCCACTATTCGTCAAATGGAAACTGTCGCTAGAATACAACAGGGAATTGCTTTACTCAGTGCCCTCTGTGTATCCTCTGTGCTCTCTGTGGTAAGTATTTGCATGACTTGCTTGCGCCTACTGAGACGGTGCGCTAGCCACGCTCAGGTCACCAGCTCGACATCGCGATAGCTGGGAATGCCTTCCTCGGCGAAGATGCGGTCAATTGCCGCGCAGTCCTCCGCGCTCAAGCGCCAATCGGCAGCCGCCACATTCTCCTTGAGCTCGCGCTCGTTGCGCATGCCCACAAGCGCGACCGTGACACCGGGCTGGCCCAGCAGCCAGGCGATCGCCAGTTGCGCTACCGATTTGCCGTAATCCGCCGCCAGCGCCTTCAGCCGCTCAACCGCCCGCAGCTCCTTGAGGAGATGCTCGCGCTGGAAAAGGGGCAAGCCAAAGGCGTCGCCGCGGCTGCGCCAGTCCCAATCGACGAAACTCGTCTCCGGCGAAAAAGCGCCGCTGAGCAAGCCGAAAGCCAGCGTGCCATAAGCCATGAAGCCGATGCCTTGCGCGCGGCAATAGGGCAGGACAGCCTTTTCGACCCGCCGGTCGAAAAGGTGGTAGCCGACCTGATTGGCGGTCAGTTGGCCCTGTTTCTGGCAGGCGGCCATCATGGGCGCGCTGTAGTTGGAGACGCCGTAGTGGCGGATTTTGCCGGCGGCTTTTAACTGCTGCAGGCCGGCCATGGCGTCTTCATGCGGCGTCTTGTGATCGTGGAAGTGGATCAGCAGCAGGTCGATGGCATCAGTCTGGAGACGGCGCAGGCAGCCCTCGGCGTGCTCGATGATATTGCGCGCCGACGAATCGCGGCGGTCGATCTTCAGCTGGCCCGGATGCTCGGGGTCGTCCTGGAAAGTGAAGCCGACTTTGGTGACCAGGATCACGTCTTTGCGGCGCGCGCGCAGAGCACGACCCAGCAACCGCTCCGAGTGGAAGGGACCGTAGGTCTCCGAGGTGTCGAAGAGCGTGATGCCCTGGTCGATGGCGCTTTGCACAGCGCGGGTGGCTTCGCCCGCGTCGATATGCCCGTACTGGCGCGTGCTCATCTCCCAGGTGCCAAAGCCGATGGCCGAGGCGTACAAGTCGCTGTTGCCGAACTGACGTTTTTCCATTCGCGATTGTGACTTTCTCTCACAGGCTTGCCACCGAGTGCACAGAGTTCAAAAGAGTACACCGAGACATGATTAAAAGGCATTCTGATTGCTCAGCGCCGCGAACTTGCTGAGAGCCCTTTCATGGCCCAGTCATCAAGGCATATTATTGCTGTCTTTTCTGAAATCTGCTGAACCCCTGTCGAAATATGTCGGGGCGAGCCACCGGCTCGCCCGTACGCACAGGGCATTGTTTCATATTTTCTGTGAGCCAAGGCGTGACTTGCGAGCGGCTGTGCCCTTGATCACCTCGGTGTACTCGGCGGCAGGCGTACTAACCGCACTCAAGCGTAGCTCTCGTACCAGTTTTCGACTGGCTCGGGCGCGGCGTAGAAGTCGCTCCAGGGGCGCGCATCGGCGGCGGCGATGGCCAGCAACTGGCGCAGGCGCTCAGCGGCGATATCCCGCAAGAAGGCGGACCGGCCAGCCGTCGACATGGCGGCGGCTTCTTTCCAGATGGCGCGGCCGGCCAGGAATCCGCTGGCCCCCGCTTGACAAGCGACCTCGACCTGCGGCTTGAATTGCTCGAAGTCGACGCCGGCGCTCAGCAGCACCCAGGGCACGCTTGATGCTTGGCTGAGTTCATCGCAGGCCGCGCGCCACTCGACGCGGTCTTGGTTAAATTGGATATCGTGCGGGAACTCCATCTTCAGCACATCCGCGCCCGTGCCGGACAAGCGCCTGGCCGTTTCGATGACGACCCGCGCGCGACCGGCTGCGTATTCCGCGCTGTCCTTGGAAACGGCCGCATCGAGGCTGTACGACATCGGCTCGAGGAATACCGGCAGGTCCCAGGCGTGGCAGTCGGCCACGACCCGCCGAATCAGCGCCTCCAGCTCATCAGCCAAAGCGCCGCTGTCGGGATGGTAGTAGACCATGAATTTAACGGCGTTGGCGCCCGCTTTGCGGATTTTCTCGGGCGTCCAGGCGGGCAGCAGCTCGGTCTTGCGATAGCTCGAATCGCCGCTGTAGCCGCTCTTCTCCAGCGCCAGCAGCAAGCCGGATTTCGGGCTCATCTGCATGGCCGGGAGCAAGCCGTAGACCGGGTCGGTGAGGATGGCGCTGGCGTCGGCGGAGAGCGCGCCGATGATCTCGCTTTTCACCTGGACCAGTTGGTCATAGCCGGTATCGGGCGGCAGCATCTTGCGGTAGCTGCCGCGCTGGTCGAAGGCGATGATGCCGAATACGTCAGCTTCGGCCAGGCTGGTGGATTTCAAGCCGCGGTAGCGTCCGGGACTGAGTCTGCTGGGCATGGCTGTCCTTTCATTCAAGATCGGAATGCGAATCGGCAGACCAAGGCGTCATACAGCGCTTTAGCTTTTGCCGCTCAAATCTCGTTCCATACGCTTAATTCTCTGCTGCACTTCATATATGCTGGCATCGTCTCGGTCGGTCTTGGAATAGATTGATACGAGAAAAACCATATCACTTTGATTCACAGCATAATACACACGAAATCCGCCGCTTTTCCCCCGTCGCGCCGACGGGTTTGGCAGCCTGACCTTATAGACTTGAAGAGATACTTCCGGAACTCTGTCGCCTGGCAGTTCCCGGTCTCGTAACTGCGAGGCCAGAACGCGGACCTGGGCGGATACGGCGGGAAACCTGCGTCGGAGTTTTCGAACTTCCTTTTCAAATTCGGGCGCAGTGTAGACAAGTCGCGACGGCATGGTTCATTCGTTGTCAAGCTCATCCAGGAATTCGAGCGCCGGACGTCCTTCGCCGGCGAGCATCTGTCGTAAGCCGCGCTCTATGCTGTCGAGGATTTCTTCCTTGTTCATTTCGAGGACGTCTTCAACCTCAACGTCTTCCAGTTGCGACGGCTCGGGCTCTTGGACTCTAATGGGTTTCGTCTTGGGTGCGCGCATCGTATCAGCCTCCATTGCCGACATGCCGCTGTTAACCGATTGTATCAGAAAAGTTTGGACGGAGGAAAGTCACATTGATACGCCCAATACGTTAAGACTTCAATTGCTGTACGGGCGGCTAACGGCTAATGTCAACGCCGTCGGGACAATTCCACGACGGTCCTCAGATCATCACCGCATTCTCGCCGTTCTCGGCGCTGCCGACGATGTGGCGCACAATCAGCTCTTCGCTGGCCTCGGCGCGCGGGAGATTGGCGACGATGCGGCCGCGGCGCATGACCACCATGCGGTCGGCCACCGCCATCACATCGTGCATGGTGTGGCTGATCAAGATAACGGGGATTTCCTGCTCGCGCAAAGAGCGGATCAGCGCCAGCACTTTGCGCTGCTCGGGCACGCCCAGGGCCGCCGTCGGCTCGTCCATGATGACCAGTTGGGCGTTCCAGTACATGGCGCGGGCGATGGCGACCGCTTGCCGCTGCCCGCCTGAGAGATTGACCAGCTTCTGCTTCAGTGACGGAATGTGGATATCCAACTCGTCCAGCGCGCCGGAAGCCTCCTCGCGCATATAGTTGTCGTCGGTGACCGGGATCAGCCCGAAGAGACGGCGCGTCTTCTCCTTGCCCAGGAAGACGTTGGCGCCGACATCGAGATTCTCCGCCAGCGCCAGGTCCTGGTAGATGGTTTCGATGCCGCGGCTGCGGATATCGGCCGGGGCGTGATGCGTGATGTCCTCGCCGTTGAACATCACTTGGCCCTGCTCGGGCCGGTAAACGCCTGAGATGCACTTGATCAGCGTGGATTTGCCGGCGCCGTTATCGCCCAGCAGGGCCACGACTTCGCCCGGATATATCTCGAAGTCGACCTCGTCGACCGCGGTCAAGCCGCCGAAGTGTTTGCTGACGCCGGTTGCGGTGAGGATGGCTTCAGACATTGGCTTGCAGCCTTTCCAGCGTCGCTTGCAGTTGGTTGGCCAGCACGGCGATGATGATGACGACGCCGACCACGATGAATTGCCAGATGGAATCTATATTTAGAATGACCAGACCGGTCTGCAAAACGGCGATGATCAGCGAGCCGACCACCGCGCCCATAATATCGCCCTCGCCGCCGAAGAGGTTGGTGCCGCCGATGACCACAGCGGCCACGGATGACAGCAGGGTGGCTTCACCCGCTTGAGGCGCGCCGGCAGTGAAGCGGAAGAGGTGTAGCACGCCGGCGATACCCGATGTCAGGCCGCAAATGATGTAAATGATAATCAGGTGTCGCTGCACATTAATGCCGGAGCGCAGCGCGGCTTCTTCGCTGCCGCCGATAACGTAGGTGTGGCGGCCGAATTTGGTGCGCGCCAGGATGAATGCGAAGACGATGACCACCAGCGCGGTGATGATGACGGGGTAGGGCAGTAGCTGCTGCAGCTGTCGCAACTGCTGCGGCTCCAGATCAGGCGGCCTGGTAAACCAGTGGAAGCCGCTGTCGGGCAGATAATAGAGCAGGCTGCCATTGCCGATGGCGCGCAAAGATTCGCGCAATTCGGCGGATAAGCCGCGCACCACTTGTTGGCCATCAGTGAGCAGAAAAGCGGCGCCGCGCACGATGCCGAACATGCCCAGCGTGGCGATAAAGGGCGGCACTTTGACACGCGCCACCAGGATGCCGTTGACGAAACCGGGTATCAGCGCCACCAGCAGCCCAGCAAATATACCTGCCAGCATGGCGAAGGCGATGTCATTGCCGCCCGCGGCCAGGTCGCGCATGACGCGCGCGGTGGTGACGGACGACAAGCCGACCGTCCAGCCGATGGACAGATCGATGCCGGCGGTGATAATGACATAGGTCTGGCCGATCGCCATCAGCATGACCAGGGTGCTGGTCGTGAGGATGGTGGAGAAATTGCGAATCGAGAAAAAGCCGGTGCCGGTCACGGAAAAGAAGACGACTATCGCCAGCAAAAATATATAAGCCCAACTCTTGGTCAATACCTCAATGGTGCGGGGACTAATGAGCGAGCTGCGCTGTGCCGGGTTTTTCATAGCCATAGCGTATTCCTTGGTTCAGTTCCTGCAGGGTAAATCCCTCCCTGAAGGCCGGCGTCTGCGCGACCTCAGAAGCGGGAGGGACTCTTATACGACATTGCCTGCATCGCAAGTTGTTTTCCGCCTCCTCACCATTGAGATGGCGAAGAGGCGGATTGGGAGCAGGGGTTAGCCTGTGTAGATGAAACGCGCGACATCAGGATCATCGACGTTGTCGATAGTGATGACCGCGTAACCTGTACCCACGCGCGCCGGCATGGATGTGACGCCACGCGCGTTTGCGACTTGCGCGATTACGCCCATGTATCCCATATCCGCCGGCTTCTGCGCGATGACCAGTGAGACAACGCCGTCGCGCAAGAACTGGATATTCTCTTCACCGGCGTCAAAGAGCGCTACTTCGACCGCGCCCTGCAAACCGGCATTTTGGATAGCGTTGCCGGCGCCGACCGCGCCAAAGAGATTAGTCGCGAACATGCCGACGATATCCGGATTGGCTTGCAAGACAGCAGCCGTCTGCGCCTGAGCGATATCTGCGCTGTTCTCGTTGTAATCAACACGGGCGACTTCCAGACCGCGCGCGTCAGCCGCTTCAAGGCAGCCTTGCTCGCGTTGGTCGGTCGTGCTGATGCCGGGCTTGGTGTTGGTCACATATATCTTCGCGCCTTCGCCAAGCTGGTCCGCCAGCGCTGAGCAAGCGATGAAACCGCCGAAGACGTTATCCGAGCCGATATAGCTCAGCGGGAAGGTGACTTCGCCATCGGCGTAATTGCCATCGCCGATGAAGGTATCGACCGTCAAAACCGGGATGCCGGCTTCGTGCGCATTCTGCAGTACCGGTATCGACTGTTCCTTGTCGTTGGGCGCGGTGACCAGCGCGTCAATATCGCCGCGCGCGATCAAGGCTTCGACGATCGGCACCGAGAAGGTCACATCGAATTCTTCCGGATCCTGCTGGATGACGTTGATGCCCAAACGCTCGGCCGCCGCATAGACCCCGCGCGACATGGTGATGTAGAAGGGATCCGGGTTTACGCCCGGCACGAATGCCAGATTGTAGCTGTCGTCAAGCGCCGGCGCCGGATCGCTGGTGCCGCTGGTGTAGATGAAACGCGCCACGTCCGGGTCATCGACATTGTCGATGGTGATGACGGCATAACCCGTACCGATGCGCGCTGGAATGCTGCCCACCCCGTCCAGGTAGGCAGTCGCCATAGCGACGCCGAGATAACCCATATCCGACGGCTTCTGGGCGATTACCAGCGAGACAACGCCATCGCGCAAGAACTGGATATTTTCTTCACCGGCGTCAAATAGCGCTACTTCAACCGCGCCCTGCAAACCGGCATTCTGAATCGCATTGCCGGCGCCGACCGCGCCAAAGAGATTGGTCGCGAACATGCCGACGATATCCGGATTGGCCTGCAATACAGCAGCCGTCTGCGCCTGAGCGATATCAGCGCTGTTCTCGTTGTAGTCTACGCGGGCGACCTCTAAGCCGCGTGCATCAGCCGCTTCCAGGCAGCCTTGTTCGCGTTGGTCGGTCGTGCTGATGCCGGGCTTGGTGTTTGTCACGTAAATCTTTGCGCCTTCGCCAAGTTTGTCCGCCAGCGCCGAGCAAGCGATGAAGCCGCCGCGGACGTTGTCAGAGCCGATATAGCTCAGCGGGAAGGTGACTTCGCCATTGGCGTAGTCGCCATCGCCGATGAAGGTATCGACGGTCAAGACCGGGATGCCGGCTTCGTGCGCATTCTGCAGTACCGGTATCGACTGTTCCTTGTCGTTGGGCGCGGTGACCAGCGCGTCAATATCGCCGCGAGCGATCAAGGCTTCGACGATCGGCACCGAGAAGGTCACATCAAATTCTTCCGGATCTTGCTGGATGATATTCACGCCGAGGTCGGCCGCCGCTTGGTAGACGCCGGTGCTCATTGTGATATAAAAGGGATCCGGGTTGACGCCCGGCACAAACGCGATGGTGTAGCCATCATCTTGCGCAAAAACCCCGGGAACGAGGCTGAGCACAAATAGCAGCAAAGCTGAAATTATCAGTAACCTCTTCACAGCAAATCTCCTTTACTTGAACGGAAGATCCACGGGCGCAATCATTAACAATGCGGATTGCGCCACATGTCTCCATAAGTTAGCGCATTCGCCGTTCAGTTGCAAACAGCTTTGACTATGCCGAAGGGCAATCGCTCTGAAGTGGCTCGTTGGCGCCGAGTACTGGGAGGATCGAGATTCTAAGCTGCAAATGAGTCATCGCATCGTAGGAAAATGGTCAGTTGTCTTTGATTGGCGTCTGAACAATGCTTTGAAGCAATAATCAGGTCGGCGTGACTTTTATTCAGGGCTTTTCCTCTGCGCTCTCTGTGTTCTCTGTAGTTCCAAGATAGTCATGCGAAAAGTGATCGGATTCCCAGAGCAAGAGTGGGCGAGCCACCGGCTCGCCCCTACAACATTCCCGATAATTTTGGAAATTACGATTCTATGGCGGTCAATCTCACTACTTAGTTGGAATTACTTCTGTGTTTAGATTCTAGTTTTTTCGCTCGTCGCAGGGATGGCCATAATCGGGTATCATCAGCGGTCATGCTTGGATCGCAGATTGGAGCGAGCGGCGAATGAAAACGGCCATTGTCGTCAGCGGCGGGGACGCGCCCGGCATCAACGCGGCTATCGAGGCTTATGCTCGCCTGGCGCAGGACGGCGGCGATCAAGTCGTCGGCGCGCAGGATGGTTTCGCCGGGCTGCTGGCGGGGCGGCTGACCGAGCTGGACCGGGCGCTGCTGTCGCGGCTTTCGGGCGCAGGCGGCTCGATTCTGTGCTCCAGCCGCGAGCCGGTCTTGGGACAGTCGGACGCCGGCGACAGGTTGCGCGCCGCCATGCGAGCGCAGGAAATCGACAACTTGCTGGTTTTCGGCGGCGACGGCAGCTTGAAGCATGTGCTGCCTCGCCTGGAAAGCTGGGGGGCGCCTTGCATCGCCTTGCCGACCACGATAGACAACGATATCGCGGGCACGGACTATACCCTGGGCCATGATTCGGCCTGCAATTACGCGCTGTGGGCTGCCGATGGCATCCGCGCCACGGCTAGCGCGCTGCCCGGGCGCATCTTCATGTTGGAGACGCTGGGCGGCCACAGCGGTTATCTGGCGCTGGCCATCGCCTATGCCAACGGCGCGGACGCGGTCCTGCTGCCGGAATACGACTTTGACCTGGACTGGCTGGCGCAGCGTTTGCGCCTGGTGGTGGAGCGGGCGGGTTACGCGCTGGTGACGCTCTGCGAATTTGTGCCGGGCATCAACAGTATTGTAGACGAGATCCCGCGGCGCAGCGGCATCCGCGTACGATATACGGCGCTAGGGCATGCGCAGCGCGGCGCCGATGCCTCGCATTATGACCGGACGGTGGCTCGCGAAATGAGCGGTCTGGCGTGGCGGGCGCTGAAAGACGGCTTGAGGCTGGGTACGCTGGTGATGCGCGATGGCGCGCTAAGCCTGCGCGAGGGCCAGATGCCGCAAGCCGACAAGCCGCCGCCCGACTACGCCCTGTATGCGCGGATCAACGGCTTATGAAGACGCATCTGGCAATTGACTTCGGCGGGACGCGCAGCCGCGCCGCGCTTTTCGATGACGACTTGCAGTTGCTGCGGCGGGCGGAGATGCCGAGCTGCGTCGCGGACGGCCCCGAAACGGTGCTCGCGCGACTGGTCGACTTGGGTCAGTCGCTGTTGGGGGCAGACCTTAAACTCACCAGCATAGGCATCGCTGCGCCCGGCCCGCTGGATTCGGCGGCCGGTGTTATCATCAAGGCGGAGACGCTGCCCGGCTGGTCGCTCGTGCCCATCGCGCCAACGCTCAGCGCCGCTTTCGACGGTGTGCCGGCCATAGTCGAGAACGACGGCAATTTAGGCGCGCTGGCGGAATATCACCTGGGCGCCGGGCGGGGCGCAGATCCGCTGATTTACATGACAATCAGCACCGGCATCGGCGGCGGCGCCATCATCGGCGGGCAGTTATTCACCGGCGCGGCGGCCTTGGCGATTGAGCCCGGCCACATGCGTTTGACGCTTCCCGACGGAAGCGTGCGCCGGCTGGAAGCATTGGCCTCAGGCACGGCGCTGGGCCATCTGGCGCGGCAGAAGCTGCAGGAGTGTGATGAGCCGTCGAGCTTGCGGGCGCGCAAACTTGTCGACGGGCAGGCGGTAGGCGAGGCGGCGGGGGCGGGCGACGCCTTGGCGCTGGCGGTGGTGCGTCGAGCGGGAGAATGGCTGGGCTTGGGTCTGGTCAACTTGCTGCACCTGTTTAATCCGGCGGCGATTGTGCTGGGCGGCAGCGCCGCGAAATTGGGCGACTTGCTGCTCGAACCGGCGCGTGGCGTTTTGCGCGAGCAAGTCTTGCACGAGGGCTTTCTGCCGCAAAACCTGCTGCGCCCCGCGCAGTTCAGTGAAGATACATGTTTGATCGGCGCGGCGCTGCACAGCAAACTTATGCTGGCGCGCGGCGCGACGCCAAGTGACAGGAGCTAGGGCATGACCGAAACAGCCACCCTTACCATTCAGCCGGACGAGATCATCGGCGCGGTGCACGACCATCTCTACGGCGCCAATCTGGAGCATATCGGGCAGGGGATTTATGGCAGCCTCTGGGCCGAGATGCTGCGCGACCGCAAATTTGCCGGCAACGACCGGATGTACACCGCGCCCAGCGAAGGCTTGCACAATGTGCATCCCAGCATCGGCATAGTTGTGCCCTGGGAAGCGCAGAATCCCGACTACGAAGCCCTGCGTTATGTGCACGATAACACGGTATTCTACACGGGTCAGCAATCGCAGCGCATCAGCATACGCATCGCCGACGGCCAGCAGCGCGGCATCAAGCAGGGCAGCCTGTATTTGCAGGACGAGCGCGATTACGAGCTGCGGCTGGCGCTCAAGGGCGAAGGTCAGGCGCTGTCCGCCCGGCTGGGCGAAGAGGACTGGCGCATTGACGCTGTGGACGGCGGCTGGACGACCTGGCGGCATACCTTCCGCGCCGCCGGCGAAAACCCCAAGGGCCAGCTGAGTTTGACCATCAGCGAAGGCTCGCTCTGGATCGGCTGCGCCTCGTTGATGCCGACTGACAACGTGCAGGGTTTCCGCGCCGATGTGATCGACGCCTTGCGCGATTGGTCGCCGACGCAGCTGCGCTGGCCCGGCGGCAATTTCGTCTCGGCTTATGACTGGCGGCTGGGCGTCGGCGACCGCGATCTGCGCCCCACTTATCTGGACCCGGCCTGGTGGCAGTGGGAATCGAACGATGTCGGCACCGACGAGTTCATCGACCTGTGCCGGCTGATCGGCGCCGAGCCGGTGCTGACCGCCAATATGGGCACGGGAACAGCCGAAGAAGCGGCCGCCTGGGTCGAATACTGCAATGGCGACGCGACTACCGAATACGGCGCCCTGCGGGCCGAGCATGGCTATGCCCAACCGCATGATGTGCGCGTCTGGTTCGTCGGCAACGAGCAATACGGCAACTGGCAGGTGGGGCATTGCGACCCCGAGACTTACGCGCGGCGCTACCTGGAATTCGCCCGCGCCATGCGCGCCGTTGACGACCGGCTTACGCTGCTGGGCGTTGGCGTGCCAGCCAATCTCTACGCCCACTGGAACGAGCAGGTGCTGGGTATGGCGGCGGATGAGATGGACCAGTACAGCGTCCACTATTATTCGCTGCGCACGGAGAAGCTGGAGGTCACGCCGGATCGCGAACTGATGGTCATGCCCAAGATTGCCGCCTGGCACGAAGTCGAGCAGATGCTGGACGCCACCCTGGCGGTTATGGATCGTTGCGGCGGCGGCTCGCTGCCAGTGGCCTTCGACGAGTGGAACACTTATGTGGGCGCCAAAGCGCCGGACTATATCGAAGATTACACGCTGGCGGACGCGCTCTATACCGGCGGGCTGATGAACGCCTGCTTGCAGCGGGCCGACCGCATCAAATACAGCGCCATTTATCATCTGACCAACGTAATGGGCAGCTATGTAGCCTCGCCGCTGTATGAGTGGGAAATGGTCTTCCTGGGGCGGCGTGGCGGCTGGGCGCCGGTGTCGACCGGCGAGAATCCGCTTGCGCCGGCGGTGATAAAGATGCCGGCCACGCTGGTGCTGGAATTGATGACGCATAACCGCGGCGCCGACGCGGTGAGCTGCGCGGTGGATTGCGGCAGCTTCGACAGTCCCGCGGCCGGCAATATGCCCGCCTTTGACGCCGTGCCGCTGGTGAGCGCCGCCGCGACTTATGACGCTGAGCGCAAGCTGCTCTTCGTTTCAGTCGTCAATTGCGCGGTCAATGATTCGATGCTGATTGAATTGGCCGGGCTCGATGTCGCCGGCCCGGTCGAGATGGACTTGGTATCCGGCGAACATCCGCTGACGACCAATGACTTCGCCGAGCCGCAGCGTGTGGCCATCAAGCGGCGTCAAGCCTCCGCCGACGACATTGAGCTGCCGCCGCATAGTTTCGCCATGCTGCGCGTGCCTCTGCGCTGAGCAGATCTTCATCTACCGCCGATTACACCGAGGTTCGTGGTTTTGGATCACAAAGGCACGAAGGCGCCAAGGTCACAAAGCGTGGACAGGGGCGACCAAGGTCGTTTTGGGACGATTCATTTGCGGGCTTGATAAGTCGCCCCTACCGAATTCGACGCGATTGCAGATGGCATTCAGCAAGTTCACCGCAAACAGCGGCATATTGCTCAAGCTAACTTTACCTTTGTGCCCTCTTTTTTTAATGAGCCTTGTTGGTACGCTGCCCGCAATTTCACGAAAGAGCGTTGTGCGTACGGGCGAGCCGGTGGCTCGCCCCTACAGATAGTCGCTCTTATGCGCTCGTTTTCTTGTGTGAGCCAAGTCGTGACTTGCGAGCGACTGTGGTTAATGGCCTGGTCGCCCGTTCCTGGCTGGGGTAACGCTTGTAGCCCTTGCTATGCGGCGATACACTTGACGCATGAAATCCCTCTGGCGCATCTCGCGCTTCATGAAACCTTATGGCTGGTACGTCTTCTTCGGCTTCTGGACGACGGTCTTGCCGGTGGCTATGGAATTGAGCGTGCCGCGCCTGCTGCAATTTATGATCGACGAAGGCATTCGCCCGCGCGCGCTGGACATGATCCTGCTGGGCGCCTTCTGGATGTTCATCGCCGCCATGATCGGCGCGGCCAGCACCCTGGGGCAGGGCTACTGCCGCGCGGTCGTGTCGCAGGGGGTGGCCTTTGATCTGCGCCACGCCTTGTTTCGGCACATTCAATCGCTGTCCTTCGCCAATCTGGATCAGATGCAGACCGGCCGCCTGATGACGCGCGTCTCCAGCGATGTCGATGTCGTGCATATGTTCGCCAGCGCGGGTTTGGCGCTGCTGCTGCGCGTGCTGTTGATGATCATCGGCAGCATGGTCTTGCTGCTGCTGACCGACTGGCAACTCTCGCTGATTATGTTTGCCGTGGCCGGCGTATCGGCGGTTTTCATCCGCTTCCTTATGCTGCGCGCGACCAGTCTCTTCACGGTTGTGCAGCAGAAGCTAGGCGAGCTGAACACGCTGGTGCAAGAGAATCTGGCCGGCATCCAAGTGGTGAAAGCTTTTGTGCGCGGCCGCTTCGAGATTGATCAATTTTCAGCCAGCAACGATGATTACCGCGAGCGCAACATTGAAGTCGGTGTCTTGATCGCGGTATCGATGCCGGTCCTGCAACTGCTGACCAGCGTCGGGACGGTGGCCGTGCTCTGGTTCGGCGGGATCGCGGTGATAGGCGCGCGCCTTTCTATCGGGGAGCTGATCGCCTTCAACAACTACCTGATGATCGGCATGAGCCCGCTGCTATTCCTGGGCCACCTGCTGCTGATGGCGGCGCGGGCAGAATCCTCGGCCGAGCGCGTGCTGGAAGTGCTGGAGACGGCGCCGATATTGCAGATCGCCGATGATGCGCATCAAGCCGAGCGGATTCGCGGTACTGTGGTATTCGAGAATGTGTCCTTCCATTACAGCCGCAACGGCCAGTCCAATGGCGCGAGCGGCGTCAGCGGCGACGATGTGCTGCACGGCATCAGCTTCGTGGCCGAGCCGGGTCGGCAAGTCGCCTTGTTGGGCGCGACCGGTTCCGGCAAGAGCACGCTGGTCAATCTCATCCCGCGCTTCTACGACGTCAGCGGCGGCGCGGTGTCAATCGATGGCGTGAATGTGCGCGACTGGGAGCCTGCGGCTTTGCGGGCGCAAATCGGCATGGTGCTGCAAGAATCGACGCTCTTCAGCGGCAGCGTACGCGACAATATCGCCTTCGGCGCGCCGGATTCCACCTTGGACGCGGTGATCAAGGCGGCGCAAGCGGCGCAAGCGCACGACTTCATCATGGCTATGCCGCAGGGCTACGACAGCGTGGTCGAGGCGGGCGGCGCCAATCTCTCCGGCGGGCAGAAGCAGCGCATCGCCATCGCCCGCTCCTTGCTAATCCGGCCCGGCATCCTCATCTTTGATGACAGCACCAGCGCGGTGGATATGGAAACCGAGTATAAGATACAGGCGGCGTTGGCGGAATTGGCTGCGGAGACGACTACGTTTATCATCGCGCAGCGCATCACCAGCGTCGTTGGCGCCGATCAAATTCTGGTGCTGGATCACGGGCGCATCGCCGAGCGCGGCACGCATCAGCAGTTGCTGGCGAGCGGCCCCATCTACCGCGAAATCTACGAATCACAGCTGGGCGAAGTCGCCCGCGCTAATGGCCGGGCTTTTGACACTTTAGCCACAGAGGGATAAAGATTTACCACCGAGTACACAGAGGATGTTGAGGGCGCCGAGAGAGATTTAGAGAATATGCTGATTTCCTTTTGCAATCATGTCGAGAATTGTAGGGGCGACTTATCAAGTCGCCCGCAAACGTATCCGCCCACGACGGGCGACCAGATTGGTCGCCCCTACAGATTCTCACTATTGTTAGCTCGTAGTCTTTGTGTGAGCCAAGTTGTCACTTGCGAGCGAAGGTACCCTCGAAAGAACTCGGTGTACTCGGTGGTAAAAGTGACACAAGCACCTAATACGTGGAGCGCGCAATGACCAATCAGCGCGGATCCTCGCAGCGCGGGCGCATTATGGGCGGCGGGCGGCCGACCGGCGAGAAAGCCAAGGACCGGCGCGGCACCCTGCGGCGGCTGGCGGACTATCTCAAGCCCTATCACGGACGACTCATGCTGGTTGCTGTGTTGGTGGTCGTGGCGACGCTCTTCGGTTTGATCGGCCCGGCGCTGCTGGGGCGCGCCATCGATCAGTACGTCGTACACCATGATCTGGAGGGCCTGCTGTCGATCTCGCTGGTGATGCTGGGCGTCTACCTGGCGCAGGGGATATTCACGGCGATTCACGGCATCATCATGATCCGCATCGGCCAGCATTTCGTGGCTGATATCCGCGCGGCGCTCTTCCGGCATTTTCAGGCGCTGTCGATGGATTATCACGACCGGCACCGCACCGGCGACTTGATGAGCCGCATCTCCAACGACAGCGAGACCATCAATCAGATCCTCTCCAACGGCCTGATCCAATTCACGACCAATATCTTGTCGCTGGGCGGCATCATGGTGGCAATGCTGCTGCTGAACCTGCCGCTGGCGGTTGGTACTTTGATCATTTTACCGATCATGCTCTGGATAACCTCGCAGATCACCGAGCGGACGCGCAAGTCCTTCCGCGGCATGCAGAAGAATCTAGGTTGGATGAATGCCGTCATGGAGGAGAATATCACCGGCATCCGCGCCGTGCAGGCTTACGCGCAAGAAGACGCGGCGATCGAGCTCTTCCAGGACGCCAGCTCGGCTTACCGCAAGTCGGCCATCCGCGCAGTATTCATCACGGCGGCGCTGGGGCCCATGTTCACCACCATGATGATTCTGACCGTGGCCGCGACCTCGCTGCTGGGCGGCTGGCTGGCGCTGCAAGATATCGTCACCGTCGGCGTGATCGCTACCTTTGTGGTCTACATCATGAATTTCTTCCGGCCCATGCGCGGAATCGCCATGGTCTACAATCAGCTGCAGTCGGCGCTGGCCGGGGCCGAGCGCATCTTCGCCGTGTTGGACGCCACGCCCACAGTCACAGACGCGCCCCACGCCCTGCCGCTGCGGGACATTCGCGGCGCGGTCGCCTTTGAAGATGTCGACTTTGCCTATGAACCGGGCAAGCCGGTGCTGGAAGCTATCAACCTGGATGTGGCGCCGGGCCAGACGGTCGCGCTGGTTGGTCCCACCGGCGCCGGCAAGACCACCATCATCAGCTTGCTCAGCCGCTTTTACGATGTCAGCGGGGGCAGCATCCGTATCGACGGGAAGGATATTCGCGGCGTAACCCAAGATTCCATCCGCGAGCAGCTGGGCATCGTCCTGCAAGACACCTTTCTCTTCAGCGGCACGGTGATGGAGAATATCCGTTACGGGCGGCTGGACGCTAGCGACGACGAGGTGATCGAGGCGGCGAAACTGGCCAATGCCGATGACTTCATCCACCTGCTGCCGCGCGGCTACCAGACGCAAGTCTCGGAGAAGGGGCATAACTTCAGCCAGGGCCAGCGGCAGTTGCTGGCGATCGCGCGCGCCATCCTGGCGGATCCGCGCATTCTGATCCTGGATGAGGCGACCAGCAGCGTCGATACCCGCACCGAGATCCATATTCAGGAGGCCCTGCTGCGCTTGCTGGACGGGCGGACGGCCTTCGTCATCGCCCATCGGCTCAGCACCATTCGCAATGCCGATCAGGTACTGGTGATCAACGATCATCGCATCATCGAGCGCGGCACGCATGACGAGCTGCTGGCGCTGGGCGGCTTCTATCATCAACTGTATATTAGCCAGTATCATCGTCTGGCGGAGTTAGAGGCGGTCTAGCGCGGGGCGCTCATGATTATTGATGTGCATTCGCATACGCCGCAATATCGCGGGGCCGTTCCGCCCGAGCGGCGCATCAGCAACCCCGCCTGGCGCCCCGACCGCGCGGTGGAATCCGTGTACAGCTGGGACGAGTATCTGAATGAGCAGACCCCGGCCGATATCAGCATCGTCTTCGGCGTAGCCTGGCATCCGGGCGACCCGACCGGCGGCGTAAACGGCATCGGCGAAAGCTCCGATATGCCGGGCAATGTCAATGACAAGACGGCCGCCTTCGTCAATGCGTATCCGGAGCGGCTGATCGGCTTCATGTCGCTGCACCCGCACGACCCGCGCGCCCTCGATGAGTTGGAGCGCTGCCGCTGCGAATTGGGATTGCGCGGCATAAAGCTGGGCGCCAATTACCAGATATTTCATCCGCTGGAAGCGCGCGTCCTGGCGATCTACGAGCAGGCGCAGCGGCATGGCCTGCCCGTGCTGTTTCATCAGGGCACATCGCCGGTGCGCATGGCGCCGATTCGTTATGCCCATCCCCTGCTGATGGACGAAGTCGCCATGCGCTACCCCGATCTCAAGATTATCATGGCGCATATGGGCCACCCCTGGACGGTCGATACCGCTGTGGTCGTGCGCAAGCATCCCAACGTCTATGCCGATATCTCCGGCTTGTTCTACCGGCCCTTCGGCTACTACGAAGCCATGATTAAGGCGACCGAGTGGAATGTGCTGGACAAATTGCTCTTCGCCTCGGATTATCCGGTGACAACCGCCGCTGAGACTTTCGACGCGCTGGGCACGGTCAACGACATCGTGGCCGGCACGCACTTGCCGCGCGTACCCGAAGACAAACTGCAAGCCATCATCTATCGCGATTCTCTCAAACTCCTGGAGCTGAACTGACATGAGCAACGCCTCGCTGTTTCAACGCGCCACAGCCGTCACGCCCGGCGGCATCAACTCCGGCACCCGCGGGCTGCCCGATCCTATCGTTTGGGAAAGCGCTGAGGGCGCTTACATGGTCGATGCCGAGGGAAAGCGCTACCTGGATTATCACGCCGCCTTCGGTCCCATCGTGCTGGGCCATAACCATCCGGCGGTAAACGCGGCCGTGGCGCAGGCGATGACGCAGGTCGATCTCACCGGCGCCGGCACCACCGAGCTGGAAATCCGGCTGGCGGAGAAAGTCGTCGAGCATGTGCCCTCGGCGGAAATGGCGCTGATCTTCGGTTCGGGCAGTGAGGCGACCTATATGGCGCAGCGGCTGGCGCGGGCGGTCACCGGGCGCAAAAAACTCTTGAAATTCCAAGGCTGCTTTCACGGCTGGCACGACTATCTGCTGATGAACGTCATCAGCGCGCCGGACAAAATCGGCCAGAAAGACCCGGCCTCAGCCGGCATGCTGCCGGAAGCCATTGAGAATACGCTGGTGCTGCCCTTTAACAACAGCGAAGCGCTTACGCAGACCGTAGCGGCGCAGGGTCATGAAATCGCCGCCATCATTCTGGAGCCCATCCCGCATAATATCGGCTGCGTCCTGCCGAAAGCCGAGTTCGTGGGTACGCTGCGGCGCTTATGCGACGACAAGGGCATCGTGCTGATCTTCGACGAGGTCATCACCGGTTTCCGACACGGGCTGGGCGGCTATCAAGAGAATTTAGGCGTGACGCCCGACCTGACGACCATGGCCAAAGCCATCGCCAACGGCTATCCCTGCGCCGTTCTGGCCGGGCGCGAGCAGCTGATGATGCGCTTCAACAGCGCCGGCGGCGATGTCATGGTGGCGGGCACCTACAACGGGCACCCGGTGGCGACATCGGCTGCGCTGGCGACCATCGCCGAGCTGGAAGACGGGACGGTTCACGAGCGGATTTTCCGCTTGGGAGAGAAAGCGCGGCGCGGACTGCAGGAAATCGCCGATCGACTCGATATCAGCATGACGGTCGCCGGATACGGCTCGGTCTTCGTGCCTTATTTCATGACCGGCGCGATCAACCGCTACGCCGATCTGCTGGAAAATAATACCGAGGCCGATACCCAATTCCGCAGCGAGATGACCAGGCGCGGCATCTTCATGCTGCCCATGGCCATGAAGCGCAATCATGTCTCGGCGGCGCACACTGACGCCGATATCGACCGCACGCTGAATGTCGCCGAAGATGTGCTGAAAGATATGATCGCGCGGCAGGGCTTGCGCTGAGGCGCCGCCGTTTTAGTCGACCACGCAGGGCCGGTGTAAGCTGAGCCCGGCGCGATTCAGTTCCACGCCCCAGCCCGGCTCGTCCGGCAGCAGCAGATAGCCGTCTTTTGGCAGTGGCTCCTCCACGAAGACATCGCCGAATATCGGCACGATCTGGTCGGCCTCAGGGCTCATCATCAGGAACTCGGCCATAGGGCAGTTGCTGAAGGCGTATTGCAGGTGGTAGGCGAAGACGCCGGAGCCGTGCGGGATGACCGGGATATCGTAGGCCGAGGCCATGGCCACGATACGCCGCGCTTCGGTCATGCCGCCCACCCAAGTCAAATCCGGTTGCAGGATATCGAAGCATTGGCGGGCGATCAACTCGCGGTGGCCATAGCGGGAATATTCGTGCTCGCCGCCGGTAAACAGGCAAGATGAAACCGCCGCTCTAAGTTCGGCGCAGCCGGCGTAATCGTCGGGCGGCAGGCATTCCTCCAGCCAGTAAACATCGCAGGGCTCCAGCGCCCGCGCCAATTCAATGGTGTAGGGTACGGTCAGCGCCATGTAACAGTCGAACATGAGGCGGAAATCTGGACCCACCTGCTCGCGCGATTGGCGCATCAGCGCGACGTTCTTCTTTAAGCCGTCGACGCCGTCGGTCGGCCCGTACATCAGCGGCAGCTTGGCGCCATGAAAGCCCATCTGCTGCGCCAGATCGGGCCGTATCGTGGTGGCGTAAACGGGCAGCTTTTCCTTGGTCTTTCCGCCTAACATGGCGTATACCGGTTCGCCGCGCAGCTTGCCCAGGGCATCCCAGAGCGCCAGATCCACGGCGCTGATGGCGTGGATGGCCAGCCCTTTGCGGCCGTAGGGCAGGGTCGCCCGCCACATCTGATCCCAGATGAGTTCGAGATTGTAGGGCGATTGGCCTACCAGGAAGCGTTTGAGGTGCCGCTCGATTATGAAGCAGGCCGGTTCGCCACCGGTGCTGATGCCGACGCCGGTGAATCCATTGTCCAATTCGACTTCGACGATGACGCTGCCCAGCGCGTTGATGCCCCAACTGACGCGCGACGATTTGTACTCCTCATAGACGGACATGGGATTGGCGATGGGCGTGTCGATGATCCAGTGCCCCCGGTCCTGATCATGGTAGTCGGCGCCGCCGGAGTCGATGATGTAGGCGCGGATGTCTGTTATGAGTGCCTGGCGCATGTCTGCCGCCTCTCGGCTAAATTAGAAGCTGCTGAAGCGCTGATGCCGGCGTCCAAAGGGATCCCGCAGGGCGCGGCCGGGTGTGGCGCCGGTGGGCTGTCCGCTCGACAGGGTCACTACGCCGTTGACAATGACATCGCTGACGCCTTCGGCCGGGCGGCGCGGATTCGCGTAAGTCGATGCGGCGCGCAGCGCATCGGGGTCGAAGAGGGTCAGATCAGACTTGAAGCCGGGCCGGATGAGGCCGCGATCCAGGCTGCCGATGCGGCGGGCCGGGGCTGATGTGATCTTGCGGATGCCTTCCTCCCAGCTCAGCAAACCCAGGTCACGCACATAATGCGACAGGAAACGGGCATGCGCGCCCCAACCGCGCGGATGCGGCTGCCCGCCGACCAGGATGCCGTCGCTGCCCACGACATGAGCCGGATGCTGCATGATAGCTTGCACGTGCTCCTCAATGCCGAAGAAGGCCAAACCGGAGACGCCCAGGCGCGTTTCCACCAGCAGATCAGCAAAGAAGTCGAATGGGGGCTTGGCGGCGCGGGCAGCGGCATCGGGCAGGCTCATGCCGATGATGGCCGGATCGTGATCGCCCAGGATGCCGCCGATGGTGATCATGTCCCAGCCCAGCGGCACGCCCTGCATGCCATCGGAGCCGACGACTTCCAGCTCGTGCTGCAGTTTGGCGCGGCTCTCCGGCGAGCGCAGCAGGGCCAGCGTCGCCTCGACGCCGTCTTCGTGCGACCAACTGGGCAAGAAGGCGTGCAAGTAGGTCTGGCCGGCCAGATAGGGGTAGGCGTCCAGCGTAATTTCGACGCCCTCGGCACGCGCCCGGTCGATCATGCTGATGAGTTCGCCGACGCGCCCCTGGTTGATTTCGAAGCTGAGATGACAGTGCGTCAGATGCACCGCCACCCCGGCGCGCCGTCCGATTTCAATCGAGTCCCAATAGCCGGTCAGCGCCTGGCTGCCATAGTTGCGATGATGCGGGCAGTAAAAGCCCTGATAAGGCCGAATGACTTCGCAAAGCTCGACCAATTCGTCATCGCTCGCGTACATGCAGGGCGCGTAGGTCAAGCCGGTCGACAAGCCGATCGCCCCCTCGCGCATACACTGGTCGATGATGGCTTTCATGCGCGCCATCTCGTCGGCGCTGGGCTCGCGGTTGTCCATGCCCATGACAGCCATGCGCACCGTTCCCTGCGAGGCGAAGGTGGCTACATTTACCGTCGAGCCGCCGTCGAAGCGGTCAAGATATTCAGTCAGCGTGGTCCAGTCGCGCTCGTAATCCGGCAGGCCGTTCCAGGCGGCCAGCTGTTCTTGCAAGATGTCGCGCGTCTCCGGCGTGACCGGCGCCAGCCCCAAGCCGTCGTGCCCGATGACATCGGTGGTCACGCCTTGATAGAGCTTGCACTCGTGCATCGGATTGACCAGCGGCTGCAAGTCGGAATGTGTGTGCATATCGATGAAACCCGGGCTGAGAATGCGCCCGTCGGCTTGAATGGTATGTCGGGCGGCAACGCCGGATAAGCGTCCGACAGCCGTGATCAGGTCGTCGTCCACGGCGACATCGGCCCAGTACCAGGGCGAGCCGCTGCCGTCGATGACGCGCGCGCCGAGGATCAACAGATCGTGCATCAGTTCGCTCCCGTGATTGCGGCGTCGCGATAGGCGTCCAGCGCCACTTTCATCAATTCCCGCGCCACCTGGCCGTCGGTCTGCGGTCGGGCGCCGCTATCAACGCAGTCGAAGAAATGCCGCACTTCCTCGGTCAAATCCAGCCCTTCGTCGCTTTCCAGCACGACTCTGTCGTCCCGGCCCGCCTCTCCGATCGTGATCTGCGACTTCCACTGACAGCCGACGCCTTCAACCGCCAGATTGCCCATCGGCTGGATTTCCAGCGTGATCACCGCTCGCTCGCAATAGGCGCGCATGGTGTACCAGCGGTGCGGCTTGGGCGAGAACCAGGTGTGGCGCGTCGTGCCGACCACACCGTTTTTGAACTTGATCACCGAGAGGGCGGTGTCTTCGCCTTCCATTGGCAGGCCGGCGTGCGTGCCGACCATGGACACGGTTTGCACCTCGCCGGCGATCCAGAGCATAACATCGATCAGATGCGCCGAAGCCGAAAAGAATACGCCGCCGCCCAAAGTGGCTTTCTTGACGAACCAGCCGCCGGTGATGTATTCGCGATTATCCTCGTCCATGAAGCCGTCGAGCATGAAGAGCGGCCCGTAGTCGCCGCCCTCGATGATCTGCTTGAAGGCTTGTGTGCTTTTGCGGTAGCGATGCGGCAGGGCGACCATCAGCGTTTTACCCAGCGCCTCGGCCTCTGCGATCATTTCATCGGCTTCTTCCAGCGTGAGCGCGAAGGGTTTTTCCAGCAGCACGTGACAGCCGGCCCGCAGCGCCTCCAACGTGATGGGATGGTGCAAGTGGTGCGGCACTAGAATCGACACCGTATCGACGCTGTCCAGACCATCGCGATAATCGGCCAGCACCGCGACATCGTCTGAGGCCAGCTTGGCGGCGATCGCCTCGGCGCGGGCTTGATCGGGGTCGGCGGCCCAGAGCACCTCGACCCGGTCGCTCAGCCGGTTCAGCGCTTGCGCGTGAAAGGGCGCGATCCAGCCGCAGCCGATGATGCCCAATTTGTGTTTTTTCATGTGGCCCGCCTTTACTGCGATTTGCCGCGCGCCGCCACCGCCCACTGGTCGATGACGCGCTCGCCCTTTGTGATATACATACTGTCGAAGAGGTTGACCACCGGGCAGATGTGATTGGGGATGATCTCGACGCGCTCGCCGATTCGTACCGGATCGTCGGCCGGGATGCTCGTGGCGCCGTGCTCTTCGCTTAAGCTGCTGACTTCCCATTCGGGATGGCCAACGACGTATCCGTGGCCAGCAACCGGCGGTGAGACGCCGGCGCGGTCGCTGGTTAGCGCTTTGGTACCCGCATCCAGAATGATGCGATCGGCGGTGGGGCGCGTCGCTACTGTGGCCAGCACAGTCGCGGCGCAGCGCTCCGGCGGGACGACCTGGTGCAGCACTTCGCTGCGGTCGTAGAAGACGTAGATGCCCGGACGCGTCTCGGTCACGCCGGCGACCGTCGCGGTGATCTTGGCCGTGGCGGTCAAGCCGACCGAGATGATCGGCACCTCCAGCCCCGACTTGCGAATCAGCTCGGCGGTTTCGGCCATCATCTGCCCGGCGGATATTCCCGTAGCGCGAACTTGATCGGGCGCGCCAGCCACCTGAGCGTGCCCCTCGTGGGTCAGCAAGCCGGCGAAACTCAAGCCCGGCAAGCGCGCGACTTGATGCGCCAGCTCGCGGGCCGGGGCGCCGGGTTGAACGCCACAGCGCGTCAGCCCGGTGTCGACTTCGACCATGACCGGCAATTCGAGCCCGGCCGCGCTCAGGGAACGCGAGAGCCCCTCGGCGATTTCCGGGTGGTCGACTACGGTGGTGATATTGGCGCGCCGGCACAGCTCGATCAGGCGGCGGTGTTTGCTTTCGCCCACCAGCGGATAGGCCACCAGGATCTCGCGGCAGCCGGCTTCTATGAAAACGGCGGCTTCGCTGAGCTTGGCCACGGTCAAGCCGACGGCGCCCGCTTCCAGCTGCAGCGCGGCGATCTCGGGCGTCTTATGCGTCTTGGCGTGCGGGCGCAGCTGAATGCCCTGCTTCGCGGCGAATTCAGCCATGTCCCTGATATTATGTTTCAGCTTGTCGATATCGACAATCAGCGCCGGCGTGTCGAGCTCGCTCTTATAGGTCGCCATCAAAAGGCCAGGACGCGCTGCGGGTTGGTCACGAACATGGTTTCGATCTGGCTGTCCGTTACGCCATGCGCTTGCTGCAACTTGGGCACGAATTTGCTGTAGACATAGGTGTAATCGTCCCAGACGTCATCGCCCGAGGCGGCTTCATAGCCATGCGCGAAAACCGCCGCGTCGTGGCTGAGCATGATCTGGTCGACATAGCCCTTCTTGATGGCGTTGCCGACGACTTCCAGCCAATGCTCGTCTTCGAAAAATGCGCCCACCATGCCGATGCGGTCCATGCTGACGTTGGCGCCACGCCGTAGCACCGCCTCGGAGCCCGTGATGGGATCGGGCTGGCAGCCGATATGACTGATGATGACTTCCTCGGGCATGACGCCTTCCGACTCGAAGATATCAAGTTGCTCCGGGCCCAGGCCGTCGGTGGTGTGGGTGATGATGGGGCAGCCGGTGGCTTTGTGGGCGCGGGAAGAGGCGCGCAGCACTTCCTCCTCTTTGGCCGAAATCTGGCCTTCGCCGGTGGCGCATTTGATCAAGCCGGCCTTGAGCAGCGTCTCGCCCATGCCTTCGTTGATCTCGCGGACGAAGAGCGCCGCCATCTGGTCGATATCCATCAGTTGGGCGTAGATGTGCATCGGCGCCCAGGCTTCATGGAAGAAACCGGTCGAGCAGATCAGCTTGACTTTGCTGCGGCGGGCCACATCGAAAAAGAGATCGAGATAGCGTCCGGTGCCGATGGGTGTGCATTCCGTCATCGCGCCGATGCCGGATTCGTAGAGCGCGTCCATCTTGGCGACCATGCGCTCAACCATCTCCTCGCGGTCGAAATCGAGTACTTTGGGCCGCCCTAGCAGATCGCCCCAATCCACGCAGAGGTGCTCGTGAATCAGCGTGCGCCCCAGCGCTTCCGGCGGCACATCGCCCGTGATCGTCCGTACTTTTTTTGCCATTGCTCAATCCTCCGATTTAATCGATCAGTGTCACTGGTAATCCCGTACGCGCCGACTCGTAGGCGGCTTGTACGCAGGCCAAGCTGCGCCGGCCGTCTTCACCGGTCACGCAGGGGTCGCGGTCTTCCATGATAGCGCTGACGAATTCGCCGATTTCCTTCTGGAACATATCATCGCGTTCGCGGCGCTGCACCCAGCTGTGGCGCGCATTGGAGAACTCGAGCGCGTTCCAGGTGTCGATGCGGATGGCGCCGTCTGTGCCGTGAATATCCAAGTCGCATTTGAAAGGCACGCCCACATCGGTTACCCAATTGTGCACGGTCATGCCCATGGCGCCGTTGGCGAAGCGCAGCGCCACGACCGCGCTGTCCTCGACGGTCTTGCGCCGGTCGTAGGTGTCGCTGTAGGCGAAGACCTCGACGATCTCCGAGCCCATCAGCCAACGCAACCGGTCGAAGCTGTGCGCGCCGTTGACGTGCAGGACGCCGCCGCCGGCCTGCGACTTCTGCCAGAACCAGCCGGGGATGACGCCGCCGGTGGTCATGATATCGATGGCCAGGGTCAGGCGCCCCAATTCGCCGGCGTCGATCAGGCGCTTGGCGGTTTCCAGCTCGGAGTGGAAGCGATGGGTGAAGCCGATCATCAGCTTGACGCCGGCTTGCCGCTGCGCCGCCAAGATGCGATCGGCCTCGTCCAGCGAATTGGCCATCGGCTTTTCCAGCAGGATATGCTTGCCGGCTTCGGCAGCGGCTATCGTGACTTCTTCATGCAGATGATGGGGCAGGGCGATGTAGAGCGCCTCTATTGAACCGTCTTGCAGCAGCGAGCGATAATCCGTCTCCCAGGCGATGTTCAGCGGCTCAGCCAGGGCGCGCGCCGCGTCCTCCGCGATATCGCAAATGGACGCGACTTCCAGCTCCTCGACAGCGGGCGCCGCTTCCATGAAGGACTTGGCGATGATTCCCGCGCCGATGACGCCTAAGCGAACCCCCACGCAATTTATCCCTTCACGGCGCCTTCGCTGAGCCCGCGCACCAGGTAGCGTTGGAAGACAAACGCCACGATCACCGGCGGCAGCACGCCCAGCGTGGTGGCGGCCGCCAGCGCGTTCCAATTGACTTGGTGCAAATTGCGAAACGACATCAGCAGGGGTGGATAAGTCAGGGAGTTGGTGAGCGTCAAGGCGAAGAAAAATTCGCTCCAGGCTTCCATGAAGGACATGACGCCGACTGCGATGATGCCCGGCACCGCCAGCGGCGCTACCACCATGCGGAATGCCTGCCATCGTGTGGCGCCGTCGATCAGCGCCATCTCCTCGATATCGCGCGCAAGCGTGTCGAAATATTCGCGCAGGATCCAAATGGTCAGCGGCAAGATGAAGATGGTATAAGTGAGAATCAGCGCCCCGAGCGTGTTGACCAGTTTCAGCTTACGCAAGATGACAAACAGCGGCACAATCAGGCTTAGCGCCGGCAGTACGCGCGTCATCAAGATGCCGAAATAGGCAGCGCGCGCGAGACGAAAATTGAAGCGCGAAAAGGCGTAGGCCGCCATCCCGCCGATAAGCAGATTCAGCAACACCACCGTGACCGAGACGAAGGTGCTGTTGAGCAGCGCAGGCATCATGCGCGTGAATTCGGTCGTGGAACCGTAGCCGCCGCCTTCGCCGGATTTGCCGATGATGACCTCGCGGTAATTCTCTGTGGTTGGTTCGGGTGGTATCCAGTGTGGCGGTTTGGCGCCGAGTTCGTGCGGGTGCATCAAGCTGGTGATCAGCATATAGTAGACCGGGAAACCGACCCAGAAAAGCAAAAAGCAAAACGCCAAATAGGTCGCTATCTTGCGGATAATGCCGGAAGGCAGGCCGCCGCGGATGACCGACACTGTCTGCTAGCCTTTCACTGCGCCTTCGCTCAAGCCGCGCACCAGGTAGCGCTGGAAGACAAATGCTACCGTCACCGGCGGTATGACGCCGATGGTTGTCGCCGCCGCCAGACCGTTCCAGTTAACCTGCGCCAGATTCCTGTAAGACATCAACAAGGGCGGATAGGTTAGGGAATTCGTCAGCGTAAGCGCGAAGAAAAATTCGCTCCAGGCTTCCATGAAGGACATAACGCCGACCGCAATCAGCCCAGGCACGGCCAGAGGCGCAACTACCATGCGAAAGGCCTGCCAGCGCGTCGCGCCGTCGATAAGCGCCATTTCTTCAATATCGCGCGCCAGCGTGTCGAAGTATTCGCGCAGAATCCAGATGGTCAGCGGCAGAATGAAGATCGTATAGGTGAATACCAGCGCCCAGATTGTGTTGATCAGGGCTAGTTTTCGCAAAATGATGAACAGAGGCACGATCAGGCTCAGAGCGGGCAAGACTCGGGTCATCAAGACACCGAGATAGGCGATGCGCGCCAGACGAAAGTCAAAGCGGGAAAAGGCGTAAGCGGCCATCCCGCCGATGATGAGATTCAAGAAGACCACCAACACCGACACAATGGTGCTGTTGAGCAAGGCGGGCATCATGCGGGAAAACTCGCCGTGCGAACGATGCTCGCCGCGAACGGCCGTCTCGCCCATCACGACTTCTTGGTAGTTTGCGATGGTAGGCTGCTTGGGTATCCAGTTTGGCGGCTTGGCGCCGAGCTCGGGCGCGGACATAAAACTGGTGATCAGCATGTAATAAACCGGGAACCCCACCCAGAACAAGAGGCAGAAGAAAGCGATATATGTCGCCGATTTGCGGACGATGCTGTGCCAGAAATTACCATAGGAGTAGCTCATGGAGTTGCCCTAGGCGTATGTCCCCTGCGACCGATAAATCAGACGCACGAAGATCAGGCCGACGCCCATAGTGATCAAACCCAGCACGTTCGAGACCGCGGCGCCCATGCCCAGGTCGAAATTGATAAATGTATAGCGATAGAGCAGCACCGAAATAAGCATGGTCGCATCGCCCGGTCCGCCCTGCGTCATAATCCAAACGGCGTCAAATTGCAGGAAACCCAGGACCACGTTGTAGAGCAGAACAATCGTCAGCGTGGGCCGCAGCCAGGCGAAGGTGATGAAGCGAAAGCGCGATCGCATGCCGGCGCCGTCCACTTTCGCGGCGTCATAGAGATCTTCAGGAATCGTCTGCAGCGCCGCCAGCAGCAAGATCGCGCTGAAGGACGTTTGTCTCCAGGCGGACGCCAAGGCTGTGAAGACCAGCGCCAGGTCTTCATCGGCCATGAAGGGGATGTATTTGTCTATCAGACCCAGCGTGTAGAGCAAGCCGTTCAGCGCGCCAAACTGCGCATTGACCAGCCAGTTCCACAGCAAGCCGACGACGATCCAGGGCAGCGCCCAGGGCAAGATCAAGAGCGTACGGCCGATGCTGCGGCCGATGAAGTTTTCTACCAGCAGCAGGGCAAAGCAGAGGCCGATCAGCGTGGGAACGGTGACGACAATAGCGGCGAACTTTAAGTTGACTTCCAGCGCCTTCCAGAAGAGGCGGCTGCTGAATAGCTCAATGTAATTGTCCAGGCCGATGAAGGTGGTGCGATCGCGGATCAGGTCGATATTGGAGAAGCTGTAAGCGATGGTCGTCGCCAGCGGGCTGAGGATAATGACAAATATGGTGATCAGCGCGGGCGCCAGCAAGACGTACGGGATCCACTTGCGGTCCCAGTGTTTGCGCGCTTGCGCTGAGGATTTGCTCAATTCTGCCGTCGCCAAGGTCAGGTCCTCATTTCAGTCGAGGCGCATTACATGACAGACAGCTCGGGACATAGCGCCCCAAACTGTCTGCCAAATCTTTCATGCTGAACCAGGATCAGCGTTTAGCCAGGTGGCTTACGAGTATTGCTCGCGCAATTCCACTACCTTGTCCGCCAGGCTGGTCACGGCGTCGGCAGGCGCCAGGTTGCCCTGCAGCATGCGCTGGATTTCGTCGCCGACATGGGTCTGGAATTCGCTGTACCAAGGCTGGTTGCGCGCTTGCACAACGTCCGAATTATTGGCGAACATATCCTTGATCATGTCGAAGTCGTAGTAGTCGCCGTAGTTGGCTTGTACTTCGGGATCATCGTAGAAGTCGGGATAGGGCGCGCCCAGAGCGGCCGCCGCTGCCCATGACTTATGCACCGAACGTTCGCCGTTGGCGTCTTTCCAGGTGTAGAACTTGACCAGGTCCCAGGAGCTGTCGACATTGGGTCCGTCGGACATTTGCACGACTTCGCCCATTTGGAAGGTCTGGCCGCTTGAACCGGGCATGCGGCTCGCTATACGCAGATTCTCGACTTCCGGCCCGCCGCCGCTGTTCATCAGCTTGAGGAAGTAGTGATGCAAGACGTAGAAGGCTGAGGTCCCATTCTGCATCGCTGTCATCTGCTCGCCCGGCTGATCGGTCAGCTGAGTGGGCGATGTCATGCCATCCTGGAACATGGCTTGCCACCATTCGAAGACGTCTACCGTCTTGGAATCGTCAGCAAAGGCCGGTTCGCCGGCGGGCGAGAAGGGCGTGACGCCTTCCGACAGCAGATAGACCTGGAGATATTCCTCGCAGAACTCCTTGATCCAGTAAGCCAGGTACGGCGCGTCGATGCCGTCTTCCTTGAGCTTGGCGCACTGGTCGTAAAGGTCTTGCTTGGTCTCCGGCGGCGCATCAAAGCCGGAAGCGGCCAGCAGGCGCTCGTTGTAATGCAACGCATGCACCGCGCTGAAATAGGGCATGCTGATCAGTTGGCCTTCCGGCGTGGTGTAGGATGGCACCGAGCTGGCGAACATTTCGCCCATGATGGCGTCGGCATCCGGCAGATCGTCCATGCCCCGCGCCCAGCCGGCGTTGAAGAAGCGCGTGGAGTTGTACTTGAAGTTGTAATAGACGTCCATGTGCACACCACCAAGGATCTTGGTCTGCAGACCGGTAGAGTAGCCGACATTGGGGATGATATTTAGCTCAACCGGAGTGCCCGATTGCGCTGTGAAATTGTCCAGGTGCTGGCGAATGGTATCCGGCTGGAAGTCCCATCCATAAAATTGAAGCGTGTTGCCTTGCGCCAGCAAGCTGCTGCTCGATGCGCCCGCCAGCGCCAGGGACGCCAGCCCGGCTCCGGTCGACTTAAGGAATTGCCGTCTTGAAAGCTGTCTTTTTCTCATGCCAATCTTCTCCTCTTCATTAGACAAACAGAAATGAATATCAACTCCGTCAAACGGAGGCGCTGCCTTTGATCGTACAGAGATGAGGGGAGCGTGAAAGCTGCGGCAACAATGGCATCAAATTGCACGATGCGAAACATTCGCGCGGAGTATAACACGTCGGAATTGTCAGGGCAAAAACTGGTCGCCGACCCGGCAAATACGGCGCCCCAGACCTGTACTTGTCCCGCGGCTCTACCAAGCCAGCACGCGCCGCGGATTTTCAATCGTGATTGTGTCCAGTGTCTCATGGTCAACGCCTTCAGCCCGCAGCATGTCGAAAAATGTCGTAAATACGTGAGCGTAGCCGACGCCGCCAAAGGCGCAGAGGTCGCTGCGAAAACAGCGGTCGCTCGATAGCAGCAGCTGCTCGCGCCAGCCGAGGCGCAGCAGCTCGACAAAGGCCTCCGCCCGCCGCGCATCGGGGTTCATGTGGTTGCGGCCGACCGTGTCGAATTGCACGTAGGCGCCTGCTTCCAGGATGGCCAGGTGATAGGCTTGATCGAGATAAGTATCGCAGTGGCCGATGATGACGCGGCTCATATCCACGCCCTCGTCCTGCAGGATATCGAGCTGCGCCAGCCCCACCGGATACATAGACGCGTGCGTGGTGAGCGGCGCGCAGGTGGCTTTCTGCGCGCGGGCGGCGGCGCGGAGCACACGCTCTTCCTGCGCACTGGCGTAATCCAAATTGACGCCGATTTCGCCGATGATGCCGGCGCGGATACCCGTGCCTCTGACGCCCTCGCTGAGTTCCGCGATCATGATGTCCGCCAGCTGATTGGTGGGCAGTTGGTCAATCTCGGGCGGATAGTAGGGCTGACGGTACCAGCCGCAGCCCATGATGATATGCAGCCCGGTCTGCTGGGCGACTCGGCGCAATGCGGCTGGATCACGCCCCATGTCGGGCGTCGTCGCTTCGACTAGCCCCTCACCCCCCGCTTGACGCAGCAGCTTGAGCTCGGCGACAGCCAGCGCCTCATCGTTCAGCAGCTCGTTCAAGCGCCCAGTGACGCGGTAGAAGTCGCAGATGATATGCTCGTGCATGAGCGTCCGGCCGAGGTCGGCGGGCGCGATCTCGCCCAGGACGGTGTGGATTGTCGCGGCGGCGGGCATCGGCGAATCAGTCGTCCGCCAGGCTGAACGTGATGATTTCCGCGCCTTCCATCAGCACACGCCGGCAGCAGTCCGCCAACTCATCCAAGTCCTCATCGATTTGCGCGAAGACGTTGACTGGCTGCTTCATATCGACGGTCAGTCCGCGCGAGATGAAAATGCCGTAGGCGATATAGATCTCGTCCGGGACCAGCACCGGCTCATCGGCGACAAGGAAGGACAGCGCGCCGGGCGGTATGCCGGCCACATATTGGTTCTCGCGCTCTACGGTCAGGTCAGGCGGCAGGCAGACCAGCGCCTGCCCGGATACGATGCTGTGATAAAATTGATATTCAAAAGGCAGCCGCGCCTTGATTGTGGCGCAAGTCTTGGGCGCTGCCGCTTCGAGCAGGCGCGCGCGGAAGACGCCGCCGCCGGAAAACTCAATCTTGATGCTGGACATTTCGGATGAACTCCTTCAATCGGATACTGAGTAGTTGCCTTAAGCTAACTGCGGACAGCGATGAGCGAGCAGCGCCATTGCGGCAGTCGCTTAGAATAAGCGGTGCTTCATCCAGGTGGCGCTGTTGAAGAAGCTGGCGACCGCGCTGCCCGGCGGCACAAGTTCATCACAAGCCGCCGCCAACTCGTCGCTGAGTCTCATCTCCAACACCGGCAAGGCATGCTCGAGCTGCTCCAGCGTGCGCGGGCCCACCAGCGGCGCGGTGATGCCCGGCTGGTCTTTCACCCAGAGCGTGGCCAGCTGCGCCGCGGACAGGCCGTGCTCCGCCGCCAGCCCCACGACGTTATTGCCGACTTCGATGCCCATCGGCGTGATGCGCTCGGAATAGATGCCTCCGCGCAGCGCGCCGCGTGAATCCGCCGGCAAGTCGGTCGCGTTGGAGTATCGCCCGGCCAGCACGCCCTGCGCCAGGGGCGACCAGGTGATCAGCCCCAAACCGTACGCCTGGCACATCGGCACGAGTTCGTTTTCGATGCGCCGGTCCAGCAAGTTATAGGGCGGCTGCTCGCTGACGAAGCGGACGCAGCCCTTCAGCTCGCTGACCATGATGCCTTCCATGATCTTCCAGGCTGGGTGGGTCGAGCTGCCGATATAACGCACCTTGCCCTGCTGCACCAGGTCGGTCAAGGCGCGTAGCGTCTCGTCAACCGGGATCGTCGGCGAGGGGCGGTGGATTTGATACAGGTCGATGTGATCCGTCTGCAGCCGCCGCAGCGAGTCCTCGCAGGCGCGGATGATGTGCAGACGCGACAAGCCTTCGTCATTGGGTCCCGGGCCGACTTTGTAAAAGACCTTGGTCGCCAGAATGGCCTCATGGCGGCGCTTGCTGCCCGCCAAGATGCGCCCGATCATGCGCTCGCTTTCGCCGGCTGAATAAGAATTGCCGGTATCAATCAAGTTGACGCCGGCATCCAGCGCGCGCTGAATGATGCGGTCGGCTTCGTCTTCGGGGGTGGGATCGGCGAAATTGCCGGTTCCCAATCCCAGCGGGGCGATCTTGACGCCGCTGCGGCCCAGTTCACGATACTCCATGGTCGATTCTCCTTGGTGGGACCACTACAAGCCCATCCCCGGGCCCCTTCCCCGATGCACCACTGAGGACAGGACAGTTATTCAACAGGCAAGTAAAAGCCGTGTAACCAGTGAATTATGTGAGTATTTCGGGCGAGCCAATGGCTCGCCCCTACATTTTCCTCACAGGATGATGCCTGTAGGGGTCAGCCATTGGCTGACCCGTTGCAACTTATCCCAAACCTGTCCTGTCCTCAGTAGCTTGCTGGGGAGGGGGTTGGGTCGCGTAGACACAGACCTTCGGGTGGGGTAGATTGCGCCGAGCGCTACAGCTGGTGGAAGCCGTAGCCGTCTTCCAGCCTGTTGGCGGTGCTCATGAGCTTGCCGTCGAGATAGATGTCCGGGTTCGCCATCATGATATCGGCGTGGTAGGGACTGTATCCCACCGTGCCGCCAAACTTGGGGTCCTGATAGCCGAAGCCGAAGTCGACCGACGCCAGCACCCGCTCATCTTCCATCAAATGGCCGGAGATGGTCGCTTTCGGGTTCAGGCCGATGCTGAAATGGCAGATCTTGTAGATGACGTCGTCATTGCGCGTCTCCAGCCACGCGCGCATGGCATCGCCTTCGCCACCGCCGACGACCTCGGTAATCACGCCGTCGACGACGATGAGCGAATAATTGTTGTGAACGAGGCCGCTGACATTGTCGCTGGCATCGACCACGATCGTGCCATTGATGCTCTCTTCGAGCGGCGCGATAGACACCTGCGCGCCCGGGTAGAAGTCGACCTCGCCGTCGTAGGTGAGCGCGCCGTCGCTGACCAAGCTGGGGCGGCCGCCCATCTTGAAGCTGATGTCCGTGCCATAGGGCGACGTCACGCGGCATTCATCGGTCTCCTGCCACAGGCGGGCGATGATATCGGCGTTCTCAAACATCTTGTCCAGGTCAACATTGACCAGCGCGTCGATACAGTAGTCTTCGATGCCTTCGACCACGCCGGAGAGATGTCGCGTCCCGTTTCTGCGCGCTTCCTGCATGGCCGGCGCGCGTACAATGCCGCCGCAGAGCGAGAGCACGTACTTGCTGTTCAAGATGGCGTTGGAGACCACCGGGCCCGGGTCGCTGACCGTGCCTTCTACGTACCAGTCCTTGATGATCAAGGTGGTGTTGGCGCCGGAGCGGAGACCGGCCGAGAGCAGCGCCTCAGCCAGGTTGAGATCGTTTTTGGGGTCGGCGATGATCAGGAAGGGCTCGCCCACCCCCGGATTGACCAGGCGGTTGACGGATATATCGGCAAATTGGTCCCAGAATAAGTGTGAACGCATGTGTTTCCTCCTCTAGTAGACAGATTGCTTCTAAAACTTCTTTCCAGCTGATTCCACTTAACAAAATGCTATGTCTTAGTTTTTCCTTTCTACCTGATTAGCGCCGCCCGACATTGCTGGGGTCGAGCCAGTCTCGCACCAGCTCGCCCAGCAAATTGAAGCCAACCACGAACATAAATAGCGCCAGGCCGGGGAAGGTCGACGCCCACCACTGGTCCAGCAGATAATCGCGCCCCTCGGCCACCATGCGCCCCCACTCGGGCGTGGGCGGTTCAATGCCCAAGCCGAGGAAGCTCAAGCCGGCGGTCGCCAGGGCGACGAAGCCCACGTCAATCGTGATGTTCACGATGATGGGGTCAAAGCCGTTGCGGATGATATGCCGCGTCACGATGCGGAAATGGCTCGCGCCTAGCGCCTGCGCCGCCAGAACATACTCTTCGTTCTTGACGCTCAAGACTTGCGCGCGCACCAGCCGCGCATACGAGGGCCACCAGGAAAAGCCGACGGCGATCATCGTTTGGAACAAGCCGCGTCCCAGCGCCGCGTTAAGCGCGATGGCCAGCACGAGTGACGGAAAGGCCATCCAGACATCGGTCATGCGCATCAGAATGCTGTCGACGCGGCCGCCCGTATACGCCGCCGTCGAGCCCACCAGAAAACCCAAGCCGGTGGCGATGCTCAAGACGACAAAAACCACCCAGATGGTCGTGCGCGCGGCATAGACCACGCGTGAGAAAATGTCCACGCCCATGTGATCGGTGCCGAAGGGGTGCTCGGCGGATGGCGTAAGGAATTTGTTTCTCAGATTGAGCAAGGTGGCGCTCTGCTCGGTGAAGAGCTCCGGCGCCAGCACCATGACGATCAGCAGCGCCAGAATCAGCAAGCCGATTATCGACAGCGGATTATGCCGAACGGCAAAGCCAAATCGACTGCTCTTCAAGCGTTGCCAGGCCCCGATGTCTTTCTGCAAATCGAGGGCTGCCAAACCAGCTGCCGCTTCTGTTTCACCGCTCATCGCGCCAAAAGTTTCCTTCTAGCTGTAATGGATGCGAGGATCGAGCAAGGGATAGGTCAAGTCGATGACGAGGTTGACCAGCATAAAGGTCAAACTCGCTGTGAGAGTCACGCCCATGATCACCGTAATATCGTTGCGGAAAATGCCGATCCAGGCGTAGGTGCCCAGCCCTCCCCAGGAGAAGATGATCTCAATCAGCAGCGCCCCATTCAGCATAAAACCCACGTAGAGGCCCAAAACTGTGACGACCGGCAGCAGCGCATTCCGCAGCACATGCGACCACAGCACCTTGCGTGAGGACAGCCCCTTGGCGTGCGCCGTTCGCACATAGTCGCGGTGGATCACACTCGACATGGCCGAATTGGTCGTGCGCGCCATGGCGCCGATCTGCCCCAGGCTCAGCGTGAACGCCGGCAGTATCAGGTGGAAAAGCGCGTCTTTGAAGGTGTCCCATTGCCCGGCCAGGACCGAGTCAATCAGATACATGCTGGTTACTCTGGGCGGCGGCGGGACGGTTAATGTGAGACGGCCCGCTAAGGGCAAGATATCAAGCCGGCCGGCAAAGACCAATTGGAAGACCAGCCCGGCCCAGAACACCGGTATGCCCACGCCGATCAGCGAACCGGTGATGATTGACGACTTCAGCCAGCGCGACTTGGTCGAGCCGGCCAGGATGCCCAAGGGTACGCCCAGAGTGAGGGTGAAGCAGAAAGCAGCAATCGTCAATTCGAGCGTCGCCGGCAGAAAATCGCCCAGCTCCTTCAAGACCGGCTGGCGCGAGGTAATCGACAGGCCCAGATCGCCCGAGAGCAGCCGCTGCATATATTTGAGGTACTGAATATGCAAGGGCTGATCGAGACCGAGCAATTCGCGCGTTTTCGCGATCTGCTCTTTGGTGGCGAATTGCCCCGCCCTCGAGATAGCTGGATCGCCGGGCAGCATGTTGGAAATGAAAAATGTTACAAAGGTCACCGCGATCAGGACCCAGAGAGCCTGATACAACCGGCGCAGAACATAATCACCCAAGGCTGGTCACCTCACTGGTGGGGCGAACTGAATCGATGATTCGGCTCGCCCCTCTGCTAACGATATCGAGCTTACATATCGTCAAAGTAGATCTGGTACACGTTCTGCGTATAGCTATGCGGCGGCGACCACTGATAGCCCATGACGTTGGCGTGTGATGCCGAAAGCGCCATGCCAACGGCGACGTTGACGTAGGGCATTTCCGCATCCCAGATGGCCTGCGCCTGCTTGTAAAGCTCGCAGCGCGCCTCCGGATCCAGCTCGGTCTTGCCCGCCGCTACCAGGGCGTCATTTTCGGCATTGCTGAACCAGGAGAAGTTGACGCCGCCGCCACCCGCCTGGTCAGACGCGCCCAACCGACCAAAGAACTGATCGGGATCGGGCAGCGAGGGGAACATCCACACTGTGCCCACATCGGGCGCCGTCTCTTGCGCGGAGTAGGCCTGTACCTTGGCGGGCCATTCAATCGCCATGGGCCGTATGGTGATGCCCAACTGCGCCGCGCCCGCCTGCATGATTTGCATCGCGGCCGTTTCCTCAGGCGACGTTCCTTGATACGCCATCGACAGCTCGAAGCCGCCATCAGCGTAACCGGCCTCCGCCATCAGCGCCTGGGCTTGTTCGACATCCATCGCCGATTCCGGCAAGGAGGGGTCAAAGCAGACGATGCCTGGCGGCAGTACGCCCTTGGCGATGGCCGCATAGCCGTTGCGCGCCAGCTCCACGTGGCCTTCATAATCGTAAACCAGCGACAAGGCCTTGCGCACGCGGGCGTCGGAGAGGATCGGATGTCGCGTATTCATGGCGAAGTAGAGCTGGTTGAGCGTCGGGTCGGTGTTTATTGTGTATTCACCGCTTTCGCTCAGCGCGTCCAGCGTCTCCGGGCTGCCAACCTGGATCCAGTGGGCATCGCCGTTTTCCAGTGCCAGACGACGGGTGCTTTCTTCCTTCATCACCGCGAAGATGGCGCGGTCGACGTGGTTGCCATCCCAGCCCTTGAAGTAATCGTCAAAGCGCTCAATGGTGAATTCCTGCTCGGGCGTAAACGAGGTCAAGATGTAGGGTCCGCTGCCGGCATCGTTGTTTTGCAGCCAGGTTTGGCCCCAGTCGTCATCGACCGTATTCGCCTGCACCAATTCCGAATTCAGGATGTAGAGACGCGAGATCGCGCCCAGGAAGCCGGGGAAGGGCGCCGAGAGATTAATCTTCACTGTGTGATCGTCGATGACTTCCGCGCCGGAAACAATGCCCAGACTGCGCGCGACGCCGATATTCACCGCGATCAAGCGATCAACCGTATAAGCCACGTCATCGGCCATGACTTCGGTGCCGTCGTGGAACATCACACCTGGCTTCAGCGTGAAGGTGTAGCTCATGCCGTCCTCAGACTGCTCGTAACTCTCAGCCAGCTCCAGCTCCCACTCGGTGACGCCGGGCAGGTATTGCAGCAAGGAGTTGTAAAGGTTAATCGACGGCGTATCCACGCGACTGTCGGAGGCAGCCAGCGGGTCAAATGTCGGTGGCGAACCCGCTAGCGCAATCACGAGCGTACTCATGTCTTGCGCAAGCACTGCGAAGCCGCCGCCCAATAGCGAAGCGATGAAGAGCAGGGCGATGCTCAAGGAAATCAGACGTTTTTTTCTATGGGAAAACATGTCAATTCTATCCTTTCCTGTTCAGTAAGTGTTTGCCAATTCGAAGGGAGCTGCTGACGCTCAAGGCGCCTGCCATACTCCGCTTTACAAACCTCCTTTCACACCAGAATTCGAGAGTTCATTAGCTGCCCGCTTGGAACAACTAGGCACACCATTCCACTATGATATTCGCGACTACCTCGACCATGTTGATGAAGTCGTCGACGCTGACCCATTCATCCGTTCCGCCGCTCTGTGTGTTGTCGCCCGACAAGGGGCCGAAACCCACGGTCGGAATGCCCTTGAAGTGATTGGGCGCGCGAATCTCGCTGCCCGCATGCAAAGACTGGACGCTGGGCGACACGCCTTTCACGCCCTTTATCGCACCGGCCACGGTCCCGAAGATGTCGCTGTCTTCCGCGACCTCGACGCCGCTTGTGCCCTGCAGCCACTCCACTTTCGCCGGATGCTCCCGCAGCCAGGGATCGTCGGCCGAAACTTGCCGCAGAGCCGCTTCGACTTCGCGCTGCACAGCGGCGATGTCTTCGTCGGGCGGAAACGTGACCGAGCCCGTCATAATGGCATGCTCCGCCACGCGACCCGGGCGCGCCGAGTTGCCGGCCGCGATATGCGAAATGTGCAAATTGGTCGAGCGGCCGATCTCGGCGTAGGCCGGGTGCTGAACGCGTTTCGCTCGCTCCTCGGCCAGCTCCGCCAGCGCCCGGTACACCAGCCAGGCTTTGTCGATCGGATTGACCGCCAGGTGGTAGAAGGGACTGTGGGTCGGCTCCGATGTATGCGGCGGCTGACCGCTGACCGTAATGCGAAAGTACATCAATCCCGATGCCCGCGCTTTGATATCGCCCAGCCCGGCGCCCGATTCCGCCGGATGCAGGTAAATCGCCGCATCGGCCTGGTAGCCCCGCTCCAACAGGGCATAGATGCCTTGCGCCCGCCGCTTGCTGACGGCGCTGGCGCAGATTACGTCTCCGGACAGGTTCAGCCCGGCAGCCCCGACCGCGTCCAGCGCGCAAATCATGGCCACTACGCCGCTGAGGTCGTCGGCGATACCCCAGCCGTACATGCGGCCGTCTTCGATCTCGCCGGCGAAGGGATCGTGCCGCCATTGGTCCGTATCGACCACCGGCTCGCTATCGGGATGGGCGAATGTCAGCAGACTGCGCCCGCCGCCCGTTCCAGGCAAGACCGCGACCACGCTGACACGCTCTATCTCCGGCACAGCGCTGGGCGCGGCAAAATCAGCCGGCAGGACAAAACGATTGGGCCTGCTGGATATGCTCTCGACTTGACAGCCCAGGCCCTCAAAGCGCTGCGCGATGGCTCGCTGCAGGGCCTCCTCGCCATCAGCCGAGGCGGCCAGCAACTCTCGCAGCACAGCGAGGTACTCTTGACGCTTGCCTGCGATGAGCGACTTCAGCGACAGCGTGCGGGGCTGGGATGTCATGGAAAGTTTCCCTACTCCCAAACTCGATGGCGAGCTTGCTTCCACTCAATGACGCGCCGTATGCGTTGCTGAAAGTGAAAGGTATAAGTATACACTTATATGATCGCGCTAACGCCATCCATAGGTAATTTGGGCAGTCGATTTTTTGCGAAGCGGTGAAAATGTGCGGCGGATCAACTACTGACTGAGAGTATATCGCTCAGGAATCGCCATGTCAAAAACTGCGCGCCGCGGGTCGCCAATCGAAATCGGTTCCAATTCAATTTCACCACAAAGACACAAAGGCACAAAGCACACAAAGAAATTGGCAAATTTCGACCGTGTTTCACGGCGCCCTCGGTCTCCTCGGTGGTAGAGCTTTTTCGTTTCAGCCGAAGTGAATGCCAATCCGCGCGCGCCGCGCAGGGAATATGACTTATGTCTTGCTTGGTAGGCCTCGCCTAGCCGATAGCGACTTCCTCGACCAGGTCGCCAACGATAGCCAGGATGGTGTCTTCTAGGGGCACAGGCCAGGACGCGCCGGCGTGAACCACGACACCCGCCCGCGGCGCGCAAATCTCCTCCAGGGTCTCGCCGGAGAAGGGGTGGCGCACGATGCCGAGCACATCGCCGGCGGCGACCTGCTGGCCGCGCAGGCGCTTTTCCATGAAAACAAAGCCGCGCTCGCCGGTCGGCGTAATTACCGAGTGCTCCTTTATGACGGCGACGGCATCCACATCGGACTCAATCGCGCCGTCCAGCATGCCCAGGCGCCGCATGGCGTTCAAGATGGCATTGCGCATGCGTCCCAGGTCCTGGTCGCGGTAATCGCGCAAGCCGGGTCCGCCGCCGATGAAGGCCACCGCGACCGCCTTGCCATCGCGCGCCGCTTCTTGCGCCATCGAGTGATTCTCATCCTCGCCCAGCACCACCTGCGGCAATCCCAGCGCAACCGCCAGGGCTTTCGACGCCTCGACATCGCCCTCATTATTGACGCCGGCGAAATGGTGGTAGCTCCACTGCGAGCCGGTGCGGATATCCAGCAGGGCATCGGCTTTGGCGATGGTCGCTTGATAGTAGGCGTGGATCAGCTGCTCGCTGATGCTGCCGCCGGCGTCGCCGCGCCCGATTTGGTTGAGGTGCTTGTCGTCGAATACGCTGTTGATGCGCGCAAACTCAAAGCCGGAGGTGTTCATCAGTGGCGCGACAATCAGCGTCCCGCGAATTTGCGCCGGTTCCAGTTCTTTGACCACCTGCGGCAGGATCAGCGACGGCTCAATTTCGAGGCCGCTGGCGCCCGCTTGCACAACCAGCGTCGGTCCCTCGGCGGCGCCGTTGACGATATGCAGCGGGATATGCGCGGGGAATCGCCCGTGCGTCTCGCCCGCTTTGAAGAATCCGTAGGCCTTTTGGCCGGCTGCCGCTTCAATGTTTCCTATTTTCATTTTGGTATTTGCTCCTTAGTCGCGGGAGACCCACCGGGTCGCCCCTACATGGTCATCCTGGTGATGGATAGCGCTAATCAAAGCTGACCGACATGTCCATCGTACGGCGGTCTTCGACGCGGTCGATGCTGCCGAGGATGCCGATGGACGTGGCGCCGACGGTGGGCCATTCCTGCCCGCTGGGGATGACGATGCCGTCTTTGGGCGTGGGCATCTCCGCCAGCAGCTCGCCCGTATAGGGATCGACCAGGCGGCCGTAGACATCGCCCGCCTTAAGTTCGTCCCTGAATTTGGCGTCGCGGATAAACAGGCCGTCGACAGCCGGCTTCCAGATGACAACGCCGGCCTCATAAACTGTGCAGAGCGGCCCGTCCGATTCGAGCTCGCCGTCGATCATGCCCATGGCTTTCAGGATGTTCCAGATGCCCCGCTCAGCATCGCGCACGTTGTCTTCGCCATTCTTGTGCCAGCCGGTGCCGCCGCCGAATTCGAGCGTGATTTGCAGGGTGTCCGCCTCTTCAATGGCGACTTTGGAGGCGCCGCTGCCGAAGGTGCCCGGCGGGAAGAACGCGGCTTGGTCGAGCCCGAAGGCCACCACCAATTTGCGCCGCCGCTGCTCCATGAGCGTGAGATTGTTCGAGTCATATTCGGCGGTGAACAAGACGTAGCGTTCGTAGGCGGTGCGGGCGCCGGCGTGAAAGTCGATCAGCACATCGGCCTGGGCGATGCACTCATTGAAGTAGATATAGGCGGTCTGGTCGGAGACGCTGCCCTTGGCATTACCCGGGAAGAGGCGGCTGATGTCCTTGTCATCGACGCTGGAGCCGCGCTCGCCCAACTCGAAGCCGGCGCGGTTGACCACCGGCACGGCGATAACGTTGCCGCGGATGGCTCTGGGGTCGGCTTTGGCGACGAAATCCAGGATGGCGATCGAGCCGATGACTTCCCCGCCGTGGATGGCGCCCTGCAGCATCAGCGTCGGTCCCGGCTGGGCGCCGGCGATGAGATGGACCGGGATGTCCAGCCGCATGCCGGAACGCGATTGCGCCGTTTCCAGATAGCCGAAGACCTTTTCGCCCGGTTTTGCCGATAAGTTGCCTACTTGTAACATAGATGCTCTCCTTTTTTGTGCGGGCGAGAGAAGGCTCGCCTCTACATTAGTCCTTTTGTTAGTGGGCGACTCACCGAGTCGCCCCTACAATTTCGCGTTTTCCGCAAACCCGGCCAGTCGCCCCTACGGTTTCGCTTATTGCGGGCGACCAGGTTGGTCGCCCCTACAGGTCGATGGGTTTCGTTCCCAGATGCTGCTTGAACCAGCCGATGATGCGGTGGATGCGCTCAATGCGGTTGCCGGGCCGGCCGCCGCGCGACAGCCCGTGATTCTCGCCCTCGAAGATGACCAGCTCGACCGGCTTGCCGCGCCAGCGCAGGGCGGCGAACATCTGCTCAGCTTGTTCCAGGGCGCAGCGATGGTCTTCGTCGCTGTGGATGATCAGCAGCGGCGTGTTGACCTGGTCGATGTAAGCCACCGGTGATTGCGCCCAGCTGCTGTTCAAGTCGCGCCAGGGGTCGGTGCGGGTTTCGCCGCCGGTGCATTCCGGCCCGATATCGGAGGTGCCGAAGAAGCTGATCTGATTGGTGATGGAGCGCTGCGTGACAGCCGCGGCGAAGCGGTCGGTATGGCCGACGACCCAGTTGGTCATGAAGCCGCCGCAACTGCCGCCGGTGACGCCCATGCGCGAACTGTCGATGTGGGGGCGCGACAATAGTTCATCGACGCCCAGCATGATCTCGTCGAACTCCGCCCCGCCTTGGTCGCCCTCGCTGGCTTTGGTCCAGGTTTGGCCGTAACCGGCGGTGGTGCCGCGCTGATTGAAATAGGCCACCGAATAGCCGGCGTTGGCGTAGATTTGAAATTCGTGGTTGAAGTCCCAGCCGAACATCGAGCAGTGCACGTATTGTATATGCGGGTAAGCTTTGCCCTCCTCGAAGTCCAGCGGCTTGATCAGCCAGCCGTGAACCTTGGCGCCGTCGACGCCGTCGTACCAATAATCTTCCGGCGTCGACAGCCGGTGATCGCGCAGCCAGGGGTTGAGATTGGTCAGCTTGCGCGTCTCGCCATTGTCCCAGATATAGAGCTCGCCCGGGTTCGCGGGATCGGCTTGGCCGAAGGCAGCAATACCGTCCAGCGCCGGGCTGTACTCAAAGGTGATGCTCTCGCCGCTGACCAGCTTTTGGCATTCGCCGTCGGTGTCGATGCGGTAGAGATTGGTTGCGCCTTGCTCGGTGAGCAAGAAGTAGATCCATTCGTCGCCCGCCGCCCATTTCATCGTCACGTTGGACAGACCCACGCGCTGATCGGAGACGGCGTAGTTGCCAACTTCTTCGTCGATATCCGCGCCCAGCTTCCAGGCTTTGCGCGCGGCCACATCGGCCAGGTGCGGCTGCCAGAAATTGCGGCGGTTGACCGGCGGCGGCAGGTTATGCCCGGCGAAGGCGATGTACTTGTCGTCGGCGCCCCAAACGGGACTGAAAGCCGTGCCCTGCCAGTCGGGGATGAGCAGCTCCGGCCGGCCGGCGGGATAATCGCAGGTCAGAATCTGCCCGTAACCCAGCGATGTGTTCTGCTCGCGAGCCATGCCGACGAATGCCAGGCGCGCGCCGTGATTGCTCCAATTGGGCTCGGAGTAGTCGCATTCGCTGTGCGTGACCTGGACGAAGTCGCCCGTTTCTATCTCCAGCACCCAGATCTGCTTGAACCTGTCGTGCACCCAGCCCACGCCGTCTTGTTTGTAGCGCAGGCGGCGGACGACCTTGACAGTTGGCGCCGGAATGCCGGGGGCGGGTCCGCGGTCATCGGCGGCGCGCATAGGCGTCCAGCGCACGCCCGCCAGTTTCGAGCCGTCGGCCGACCAGTCGAGCCCGCTCATGCGCATGCCGTCGGTATCGAAAAAGGCTTCAATGTCATCGTCGACATCCAGGATGCGAACCGAATCGCCGTCGGCATCGCTGTAGGCATAAGCGAGGCGGCTGCTGTCGCGATTCCAGGCGATGGACGAGACGCTGCAGTCGCCGTCAGTCAGGCGGCTGGCGCTGTCGCTGCGCAGATCGTGCAAATAGAGATGAGTGATGTAGCCGTTGGAGGGGCCATCGGGGCGGCGGACGGTGTAGGCGATCTGCGAGGCGTCGGGGGCGATGGCGATCTCAGACAGCCAACTGAACTTCATCAGGTCTTCCGGGATCAGCCCGCGCCTGCGGTTTACCAATACTTCTGAATCAGAGTCCATAGTACCATCCTCGAAAGTCATGTTAACCTCACTGGACGAGGTGCGTCAGCGTCTCGTCGTGAGCCCCGCCATTGAGCCGCCCGGCCCGGTGTAAGTCAATCACAGAGCTCAGCCAGCCAGACCTGCAAAGAACCCATCTACGAATGCATCAATAAATGGTATTGCGCCACCGCCGCCATAAATCCCAAGCCCCAGCTGCAAGCCAAGATAGATGACAAAGACTATCAAAAAACCCTTCGCAACTGCTATCGCCCGGCCGCCGGAGTTTGGACTGGATATATCCCACAATAGCGCTAGAGGAAAAGCTAGAATGGCGAACAAGCAACCGCTGGTAATCCACCGGCGATCGTTTGAATAATCATCTGGGGATGGCGGTCCTTGAACAATATATTGAGTAACGGGTTCTGGATGGGACTCCTGCAGGGGAGCTCGCTTCTGTTTCATGGTTTGCCCTATCGTCCATTTGCCTGGATACCATGCGCCTCATGTCAGCGGCTTTTGTCGCGATTCTACCGTGCTATAAGGTGAAAGGCACGTCGATTGCGGCCGCCAGATCGCGCAGTTGCGCGACCGTCTCGCGCGAGACCGGGATGCCGGCGGCGCGCCGTTCCTTCATGCGCCCGAATTCGACTTCGCCGGGCAGCATCACCGGGCGCGCGCTGTCGATCGGCGGCGCGTTCCTGACTTGGCTCAGCAATTCTTCCAGGCGCCGGTCGAAGTCGGCTTGCGACATCATGGCTGTCGGGTTGATGGCCACCATCATGTGGCCGACATCGAAATTCTGGTCGTCCTGGAAGACATCCAGCCCGAAGAGCGCGCCGGTCATCACGCCGGCGACGACATCGGTGAACAGGCTGAGACCGTATCCCTTGTACTCGCCGATGGGCAGCAGCGGGCCGCTCATAGCCGCGGACGGATCAGTCGTGACCTGGCCCTCGGGGGTCAGCGCCCAGTTATCGGGCATGGCGCGCCTTTCGCGTTCGTACCAGCGCATCATACCCTTGCCGGACATGGTCAGCGCCATATCGAGCACGATGGCGTTTTCGGCGCTGCGCGGTATGGCCATGCCCCAGGGATTGGTGCCCAGCACAACCTTGGCCGAGCCCCAGGGCGCCATCTCGGCGGCGGCGTTGGTCATCGACCAGCCGATCAAGCCGGCCTTGGCCGCGGTCAGCGCGTGGTAACCGGCGATGCCGAAGTGGTTGCTGTGGCGCACGCCGACCATGGCGATGCCACTGGTCCTGGCTTTCTCTACCGCCCGCCGCATGGCCCGCTGCGCCGCCACATAACCGAAGCCCTTGGCCGCGTCCAGCAGCGCGTATGAGGGCCCGTCCGTGAGCCAGGTCATGGGCGCGTCCGGCACGATGCCGCCGTTCTTGACGCGCCGCGTATAACGGAAGAGCTTCTCCAGGCCTTGACCCTGCCCGGGATGCCACCACTGCGAGGCCGTCATCAAGCCGTCGCTGATGATTTCGGCTTCTTCCGCAGTCGCGCCCAGGCCGCGCATGAATGCTGCCGCGAAGTCGCTCAGCGTCTCCAGCGAATAGTGATTGACCAGCGAGCTGTCTTGCACTTCGTATGCCATCGGCAGACCTTACATAAAAGGATAGTTCAGCGGGTTCAGCACCGCCTCGTTGACGACGAACTCGGCCGGCGTCGCCGCCAGTTGGGCGATCATCCGCGCCACCACCTGCGGGTCCATAGACTCGCTGCGGGGCAGGACGCCGATGGGCGCGCCGCGCCAGCCCGTGTCCATGCCGCCCGGATACAGGATAGTCGCGCGGATATTATGCTGCTGGCCCGCTTGCGCGATGGCGTGGTTGAGGCCGGTCAAGCCGAACTTGCTCGCCCCGTAAGCCGGGCTGCCGCCGCCGCGCAATCCCGCTGTGCCGGAGATATTGATGACATAAGCCGAATCGGCGGCGCAAAGGCTGCTCCACAAGGCGCGCGTCAGATAAAACACGCCAGACAAGTTGACGCCGATGACCTCGTCCCAATCGCTGATGTCGGTGTCTTCGAAGGTGCGCGGCGCCGGAATGCCGGCGTTGTTGATCAGGATGTCCACCTTGCCGAAGGCCGCCTCTATCGCTGAGGCTGCCTCGCGTACTTGCGCCGAGTCGGCCACATCGCAGGCGTAGACGGCCGCAGAGCCGCCCGCGGCGCCTATGGATTCGGCGGCATCGTTCAGCGGGTCGGGGCGGCGGGCGATCAAGACGACCAGCGCGCCCTCAGCGGCCAGCTCTTCGGCGACCGCGCGTCCCAAGCCCTGGCTCGCGCCGCTGATGACCGCTACCTTGTCGTTCAGATTGGAAATCATCGCTGCCCGCCTTTATCGTGGGCGACCCACCGAGTCGCCCCTACGCCCATCTGTTGGAGGTCGCCCCTACATATTCATTACATTTGGTCGGCCATAATATCTTGCATGGCGACTTTCATGCGCTCCAAACCCTCGATGAGTTTGTCTTCCGGCTGCAAGAAAGTCATACGCAGGTAGTCTTTGCGGTCTTTGGAAAAGGCCGAGCCGGGATAGGCCAGGACGTGCTGATCGGTCAGCATGCGTTGCGCCACCTCGGCGCTGTCCATACCGGTGAAGGCGATATCGGCGAAGACGAATTGCCCGCCCTGGGGCAGGCCGTATTTCATGCCCATCTCATCGAGCGCGTCCAGCACCAAACGCCGCCGTCGATGATAGGCCGCCGCCATCATCTCGACCGGCTCTTGGGGGCCCGTCAGCGCGGCGATGCCGGCGTATTGCGAGATGACCGATGTGCCGCCGGTTGTGGCCGCCTTGAGTTCCGTGACGCGCGCCATCAAATCGGCCGGCCCGGTGATCCAGCCCAGCCGCCAGCCGGTCATGGAATACGACTTCGACAGCGCGTTCAGCGTGAGCGTGCGTTCTTTGCCGCCGGGCAAGGATGCCGGGCTGGTATGCACAAAGTCGTCGTAAACAAAGAGGTCGTATATTTCGTCGGAGAGGATCATCAGGTCGTGCTCAATGGCGATGGCGAGCATCTCGCGCATATCGCCCGGCGAGATGACGCTGGCGCAGGGATTGTTGGGCGAGACAAGCAGCATTGCGCGCGTACGTTCGCTGACGGCGGCGCGGACCAGCGCGGGATCGGCCCGGAAGTCTTCTTGCGGCCAGGTTTGCACCTCGACCTTGGTCGCCCCGGCGAAGTCCAGCGAGTCGGCGTAGGTATTGTAATTGGGCTCGGGCACGATCATCTCATCGCCCGGGCCTACGGTCGCCAGCACCATCAGGAAGAGCGCTTCTTGCCCGCCATTGGTGACGACCACCTCGGTCTCCGGATCGACATCGATGTTGTTGACGCGCTTGACTCGCTCGGCGATGGCTTCGCGCAGCGCGGGCAGGCCGGCCGGCGGCGTGTATTCGGCGTGATGGTGGATCATGGCTTCTTTGGCGGCGGCCACGATATGCGGCGGTGTATCAAAGTCGGGGTCTCCGCGCCCCATGACAATGACATCGTCGTAACCGCGGGCTTCGCCGATCAATTTGTATAGCAGATTGGTGCCTTGGTCTTCTTGCTTCTTGGTCTTCTTGCTCATTTCGTTTCCTTCTCCGCCGCTTCGCGGAGCGCAGTTACTGTTGAGTTGCTGACGGTCAATCGCACCGTATCGGGCGCGCCGAAATGGCTGCCATCGGCTCCGGCGCCGCGTAATTGTTCCAGCGCAGCTTCACCGGCGGCGCCTGCGCGCAATGCCACGATATTAAGCGCGGTACCGGTGACGACTTCAAGATCGGCGGCGGCCGCGGCTTGCAGCAGTCCCTCGCGCTGGCTGCTCAACTGGGTCAGGCGCGCGGCGTGACTCTCATAGTAGATATTGCTGGCTTCCAGGGCGGCGTACTGCGTGGCGGTGGCGGTGCAGATAGCCATGATCTGCTTCTGCGATTGCATCGGGGGCAGCCAGCCCTCCGGCGCGGCGATGGCGCCCAGGAACCAGCTCGAAAGCCCCATGCCCGGCCAACCGTCGCTGATAGCGGCGACCCGCGTCGGCGTCGACTCCAGCGCGGCCAGGGAGCTGTACTCGCCGGCGATCCAGGGCGACAGTCCCTGATCCCAGATTACTGCGGCGTCATTCTCATTAACGATCTGACTGATGGCGGCGACTTCATCGGCGGAGTACGCCGCGCCGCTCAGCCGCGAGGGCGATTCCAGATAGAGCAGGCGGCAGCCGTTTGCGACAGCCGCGGCAATGTCGTCGATCGTGGGCAAGTAGCCGCGCGCGCTATCGACCGGCAAGCTGACGATCTGGCGCCGGCGCACACCGAGGGCTTTCTGCACACCCGGATGAGCGACCGCGGGAATACCAATCCCCTCGCGCATTTCGCCGATCTTCTGGATAGTCAGGAAGCGCGCCTCTTGCACGCCGGCGGTGACGATGATATTGCCGGACAAGTAGGCGCTGCCGCAGGCGCTATTCAGGAAGTCGGCCAGCGCCTCGCGCAGCGGGCCGATGCCGGGCACATCCACGTAATGGGTTTGGCCCGCTTCCATAGCTTCCGAGGCGCTCGCGATGATGCGCTCGTCCAGCGGGCTGATTACCGCGTCCGCGCCGAAGTCGGCGCTGTGCCGCATGGTCTGTGCCGGCAGCGGCGTGTTCAGCGCTCGGTTAGCATTGTGCCAATTGAGCATGTAGGCTTTGCTTGCTGATGACAATAGCTTAACTCCAATTCTGGTCGGCATCACTTTTCGGGTTCTGAAAGAAAAGCGCTCGCCTGCTGGGAGAATTTGCTCCATGTGCTTATTCAGGCGAGCGTCAGTATAATAGCCATAAATGCTGACTGAATTCGAGAGATTATATTGGCGTGCGCCAGGCCTGTCAAGCAAATCGTCCGCTGCCGTGAATGTGCCGATCCGGGGCCGACGATTCGGCGATCTGCGCCGGACTGACGACGGCGAAATCTACGCCATGACCGCAAGTCATGCAGAATAGCGAATGAATACCTCGCTCGCGGCGCGCAGGCGCTTTTGGCGCATCCCGGGTTTAAACGGGCAAGTCCTGCTCTTTCTCTGCCACAGCTTGCTTTTTCATATCGCCTTGCTGGGCATCGCCGATATCCTGCTGAATTTCTATCTGGTCAGCATCGGCTACGATACGGCGACCATTAGCCTGCTGCAGTCCTTACCACGTCTGAGCGGGTTTCTGATCGGCTTGCCCATCGGGCTGGTCGCCAACCGCGTCGGCAACCGCCGGCTGATTGTGCTGTCGACGGCCGGCATCGCGCTGAGTGTGGCTGCCACCGCCCTCACGCAGAGCCTGCTCGTCATCGCGCTCAGCCGCTTCTTCTGGGGCGCTTGCTTCGGCGCCAATCAAGTTGTCAAGTCGCCCTTTATGGTCACGCTGACGCAGCGCAGCGAACACACGGCGCAATTCTCCTGGCATAACCTCGTCAGCATGTTTTCGGTCGCCGCCGGCAGCGCATTGGGCGGCGCGCTGCCCATCGTCATGAGCCAGTCTTTGTCCATCGCAGCGGTCGGCGCGCTGCGTCCCGAGCAGATGCCGCTGGCTTATCGCGCGTCCATACTCTGCGCGGCCTTCGTGCTGCTCTTGAGCGCCATGCCGCTGCTGCTGCTAAAGCCGGGGCCGGAAGACAACAAGAGGAAGAGCGCAATTTTGGGCTTCGGCCGGTCTGTGCCCTGGCGGCGCCTGCTGCGCCTGGCTTTCCCGCTCTTCGTCTTTGGCATCTCCGGCGGCTGGACCTTCCCCTTCTTCAATTTGATCTTTCGCGACCTCTTCGGCATCAGCGACAGCGCCGTTGGTGGCGTCATCGGCTTGGGCTGGCTCTTCATGGGTTTGCTGCCGCTGCTGAATCCGTATTGGGAGGGTCGGCTGGGGCGGGCCGGCGCGTTGACCGCCCTGATGCTCGCCAGCGCGGTGGCCTTCGTCGGTTTCAGTTTGTCGCAGGCGCTGTGGATCGCGGTCGTCTTCTACGTCATGGCCATCGGCATTCGCAATACCATGCAACCTCTGTTTCAGCCGCTGCTGATGGCTTCGCTGGATGCCGAATACCATAATATCGCTAGCAGCATGGGCTTGGCGCTTTGGAATATGGGCTGGTTCGTCTCGGCGCTGACCTTCGGCTGGCTGCAGGCTGCGGTGGGCGTCCGCGTCATCATGCTGCTGGTGGCCGCTTTCGTCGTGCTGAACGGGCTCGCCATTCATCTCACGGCCCTGCGCCGGTCCGCTAATGAGGGAGGGCAAGACGGTGATCGATAATCAACAGAAATTCGAGCGAATCGCGGCGATTGTAGCAGAATGGCGCGACGAGCTGGGTGTTCCCGGGGTGACCTACGGCGTGTTCGTCGGCGGCCAGACCTACACCGGCGGCAGTGGCGTGACCAGCATCGAGAATCCCCTGCCGGTCACGAACGAGACCATTTTTCAGATCGGCTCGATTAGCAAGACGGTCACCGCCACCCTGATGCAACGCCTGGCCGAACAGGGCAAACTGGATTTGGATGCGCGCGTGCGCAACAACCTGCCGGATTTCCGCGTCCGCGACGAATCGGTAGCGGAGCAAGTGACCGTCCGGCATTTGCTGACTCATGTGGCCGGCTGGACCGGCGATGTATTCACCGACACCGGCAACAACGACGATGCGGCGGCCAAGTACGTCGAGAGCATGGCCGAGTTTGAGCAGTTGGCGCCGCTCGGCAAGATCTTCTCATACAATAATGCCGCCTTCGTTGTCGCCGGGCGCATCATTGAAGTGCTGACCGGCATGAGCTACGAGCAAGCGGTCAAGCAGATGGTATTCGAGCCGCTGGGCATGGAGCGCAGCTTCTTCTTCCCGCATGAGGTGATGCTGCATCGCTTCGCAGTCGGGCATCAAACGAGCGCGGGCGACAACAGGGTCTTGAGCCCCTGGGCCATCCCGCGCGGGATGAACGCTGCCGGCGGCATCAGCTGCCATATTCAGGACTTGCTGCGCTACGGGGCTTATCATCTGGGCGATGGGTCGCCCTTGCTGCGCCCAGAGAGCCTGGCGGAGATGCACAAGCGCCAGACGCCCAGCCTGCCGTATATGGGATGGTGCGGTCTGGCTTGGATGATCAGCGGGGGCGATGGCGAAACGCGTCTCTGGCACACGGGCGGTACGATTGGCCAGGAGTCGGTGCTGACTATTGTGCCGCAACAGCAACTGGCGCTGGGGATGATGACAAACGGGGACAAGGGGACGGCGCTGCACGATCGCTTCAACAGGGCGGTATTAAGCGAGTTCTGCGGCATTGAGCTGCCTGAGCCGCGAGCCATCGCTTCTTCTCCCGAGGCGCTGGCGCAATTTGTCGGGGTCTACCGGGGCATGATGCGCGAAATTGAGCTGCGAATGGAGAATGACGCGCTGGTGGCTCTGATACGCGCGACGGGCGCATGGCCGGCGGATGATGCGACGAGCGAGCAGTTGGCCGCTGCCGCCCGCTGCGGCGACGATCAGCTTCTGATCCTTGACGGTGCGCACAAGGGCACGAGAGCCGACATCATTCGCGACGACAGCAATGCGATTCGGTATTTGCGATTTGGCTCACGCCTTCATGTGCGGCAGTGATCACCCTTTAAATCGAGCATCTCGCCCAGCAGTCGCCAGCAGAGCCAGAGCGCGCGCGGTGTATGAAAGAAGCCCTTCCACATGCCGCCTTTAAGCGGGGTTGAGAGGCTGCCGTCGCGGTGCAGATAGCCATACCAGCCGCCATATTCCGGGTCGGCGAAGTGGGCGAAGGTCCAGTCGTGCATCTTCTCGAACCAGCGCGCGTACTTTTCATCGCCGCTGACGTGATAGGCCAGCAGCAGCGCGTATAACGCCTCGGCGTGCGGCCACCAGAGCTTCATATCCCATTCCAGGCGCGTGGGCGGCTTGCCCTGGGCATCGACAAAGTAGAGCAAGCCGCCGTACTGCTCGTCCCAGCCCCGGGCCAGCGAGTAGTCGATCATCTTTAGCGCCGGCGCGGTCAGCGAGTCGTCGCCGCGCGCCATAGCTTCGTGCATGATAAACGCGGCGGACTCCATGGCGTGCCCGGGCGTGATGCGCCGTCCGTCATCGGTATTGAGGCGCTCGCCTTCAGCGCCGAGCACTTCGAAGACTGCACCCGCCCCCTCGTCCAGAAAGTGATTGACGATTTGATCCAGCGCGTCGTCGACGACCTCGCTGTAGAGCGGATCCGGCGGCGCGGCCAGGCGCAGCTCCTGCGTGGTGGCCAGCATGATCATCGACACATTGTGGGCTTTGGCGCGGCGGGTTTCGGGAAAGACCTTGGGTTCCAGCCGGCCGGGATTGCGCAGGTGATCGACGACCAACTGGTAGGTCGATAGCGCGCGTTGCAGTGCAATCTCGTCGCCTGTCGCGCGGACGTACTCCGCCAGGCCGATGAGCGCGAAGGTCTCGGTGAACAGATAGCGCCGCTTGCGCAGCGGGCGCCCGTCAGCCGTGACGGCGAAGAACATGCGCCCGTCGCTGTCGAAGCCGCAGCGCATGATGAAGTCGTAAATGTGGCGGGCGGCGTTCAGCCATTCCGGGCGCCGTTCTACTTCGTTGTAGAGCTTGGCGAACATCCAGAGCGCGCGGCCCTGCAGCCACATGGATTTGTCCGTATCGAACACCGTACCATCGCGATCCAGCGAGTTGAATTGCCCGCCATGTTCGCGGTCAAGCGAGTGATTCAGCCAGAAGGGGACGACGCTCTCAAAGAGTTCGCGGCGGTAGATTTCGCGCAGCTCGAGCAGTCGGTCGCGAATCATCCCTTGATGCCGGAGACCATCATGCCTTCGATGAAATAACGCTGGAAGAAAACGAAAAGCAAGATGACGGGGATGGTCGCCAAGGTGGAGACGGCCATGGCTACCGCCCACAAGGGCTCCCGGTCGAGCGACTGGGAGAAGTAGGTGAGTCCTACCGGCAAGGTGACCAGGTCGCGATTCTGCGCGATCACCAGCGGCCAGAGGAAATTGTTCCAGCTGAAGAGAAATGTAATAATGGCCAGGCTGGCGGCGGCCGGCTTCAGCATAGGCAAAGCGATGCGCCGGAAAATGGAGAACTCGCTCGCGCCGTCAATCCGGGCCGCGTCCAGCAATTCATCGGGGATGCTGTAGGCAAATTGGCGCATCATGAAGACACCGAAGGCGCTGATGAGTCCGGGCATGATGATCCCCGCGTAGGTATTGTGCCAACCCAATTGACGGACGAGCACGAACATGGGAATCACCAAGATCTGGAATGGCACCGTCATGATGCTCAAGATAAACAGGAACAGCAGGTTGCGCCCGGGAAAGCGAAACTTGGCGAAGCCATAACCCGCCAGCGCGCCAAAGAAAACCGTCGCGGCCGTCTGGACAGCCGCGATGACGATGCTGTTGACATACCAGCGCTCAAGCCGCGTTTCCTCGAAGGCGCGTTCGTACTGGCGCAAGCCCTGGAACTCCTGCGGCAGCCAATGCATGGGTATCGCGAAAATTTCGCCCTCGGCCTTGAAACTGGAACTGACCATCAAGTAGACGGGGAAGAAGAAGAGCAGCGCGATCAGCAGGCCGACCGAGATGAGGATCATGTTTCGGATGCGCCGACGCAAGCGCGCCTCGAAAACCCACTCGCTTTCGTAGGGCTTAGAAGAGGCCATGCTGCCATCCTCCGCCAATGGCAAAACCGGCCAAGTTAGTTGAGAGAGAAATCATCGCTGCGTCCCAGCCGCAATTGAAACAGGGTGAAAATAATTATGAAGGCGAATAGTACGACGGATATGGCGGCGGCGTCGCCCATGCGGAAGAACTGGAAGCCATATTTCCAGATCACAATGCCCAGCGTCGTGTTGACATCGAGCGGGCCCCCTTGTGACGGCGAGAGCACGAACTGGATGGAAAATCCCTGAAAGGCGCGGATGGTGGATATGGCGGCCACAAAGACGGCGGTGGGTTTCAACAGCGGCAGCTCGACGCGCAGGAAGGATTGCAGCGCGTTAGCGCCGTCGACCCGCGCCGCGTCGCGCAATTCGGGCGGAATGGCCGTCAGCCCGGAAAGCCAGATGATCATATAAAAGGGCGCGATGTGCCAGTCATGCACGACAACGGACATGATCGGCGACAGCTGCAGGTCGAAAAGCCATTTGATCGGCGTTTGCCCCACAATAGGACCGATCACGGTGGACAAGATGCCGGAGGGATGCAGCAGCAGCTTCCATATCACCGATACGACGACAACTGAAGGCAGCAGCGGGGTGAAGAATAGCACTTTCATCAGTTCGCGCCCGGGGAAGCGCTGGAAGAAGAGCAGCGCCATACCCAGTGAGATGATCCAGACCGGCACGGTACTGCCCAGCACAAAGCCGATCGTCACATTCAGTGACTTAAGAAAGAGGCGGTCGTTCAGCAGGTCCTGATAATTTTTCAAGCCGACCCAGACCGGTGGTTTCAGCAGCGTGAAATCAGTCAGGCTGAGGCCGAAGCCGATGACGATGGGATAAAGAAAGAAGATCAAGAAGAAGACAACGGCGGGCAAAACAAAAAGTAGTCCGTAATATTGACGCCGCTGCACCAGCCCCATCGTCCGCCACGCGGTGAAAAGCCGAGAAATATTCATATTCTCCATCAAGGCGCATTGCGATGCGCCCCCGCCCGGACAGTCTTATGCCTGGGCGGGGGACACATGATTCATCGGAAACGGGAAACCTAGAATTCGGTCTTGGCCCGTTGCAGGATTGCGTTGACTTCGTCCTCGGCTTCAGCCAGCACGGTATCAATGTCTTCGCCGCCGATGACAACGCGGTCGCGCATGCGCAAAATGGCGTCAATCACTTCGTTGAAACCGGCGAAACGCGGATGGAAGTAGCTGGACGCTATTTCTTCGAGGAAGACCGGCATGATCTCGTTGTTCTGGAACTCTTCACTCTCCAGGTATTCGGCTTTCGGCTGGAACAAGCCCGCCTCGTTGAGGTAGCGATCGGGCCGGCTCGACAGCCAAGCGATCAGCTTCCAGGCGGCTGCTTGCTTAGCTTCCGACGAATTGGCGTTGGTCATCCAGTAGAAGCCATAGTTGGCAAAGCCGTTGGGGTTGACTGCGTCTTCCCAGCGCAGTTGCGGGTAGATGGCGTAGTTGGGCGCAAAACTGTCTTCGGCTTCCAGCCCCGGCACCGCCCAATTGCCCATGGTGCACTCGGTCGCCATCCGCTCCTCGGACTGGAATCCAGTGCGCGAGACGACGTATTCGGGACCGCCCAAATTCCATTCGTTGGCCCAGTTGTTCCAGTATTCAAGTGTGCGCTTCACCGCGGGCGTGTTGATATTGGCGACGTAGTTGACTTCGTCAATCATGCTGTTGCCGAGCTGCTGCACCATGGGGTCGAAGTGCAGCATCATGTAAATGGCCGCCGACCAATTGAAGTCGAAGCCGCGCCGCGTGATTACACCGTTTTCGTCACGGATGGTCAACTTCTCGGCGACCTCGCGCATGCCTTCATAGGTGTAGGGGAAGTCCTCAGCCGGGTCCAGGCCGGCATCAGCCCATGAGTCAAGGTTGACATAGCAGGCGTAGGCGCTCATTTCAGTGGGAATACCATAGAGCGTGCCATCGTAAGTGGCGCCGGACAGCATGCCTTCGGCCATGTCACCGCTGCCGTAGAGCGCCATGACATCATCAATCGACTCTAGCCCCCAGCCGGCCGGATCCACCGGCGCAAGGATGCCTTGGAGATAAAACTGGGCGCTGAACGGCGTGAACTGGTTGAAGAGGTCGGGCCCGGCGCCGGATGCCAGCGCGGTATTCAGCGTGGCGTAGTAGTCCGACGGCAAGGGCTCGTACTCAACTGTGATATGGGGATTCTCCTCCATGAAGGCTGCGATCATCTCCTCGTCGAGCGCGACACGTGGCATATGCGCGTGCCCCCAAGCGGTGATCGTCACCGGATCCTGCGCCTGCGCGAATGGAACGAGCAGGCCAATAATCAAGAGAACAAGCATTACTTTGACTTTCATGATCATTTCCTTCCTATATACCCTATTTCAACTTACCAGATTGCATCTGACGCCTAAATTGTGACATATCGAAAGGAAATAAGCAAACCATGTGCTATATTTCATTTGAGGTGAAAACACGATGTCCAAACCCAAAATGATAATCGATACCGATCTGCATCCGGTGCCTATTCACGAGCAGGTGGCGGAATACCTTGACGAGCCCTGGCGCTCGCGCTATCTACGCGGCGATCACGGCGCCGGGCACCCCAACCTATATAATCCCAACGGCGTCATGAAATCGGACGCGGTTACCGAAGACGGACGGCGCATCGAAAGATCGCCCGACACGATGGCGAGCCACTTCCTTGATGTCTACGACATCGACTACGCCGTGCTGAATCCCATGGAGGCGATGGAGCACTGCGTTTCGCCCGACGCCCACTATTCCGCAGCGGCGCTGACGGCGGTGAACACGCATTTTGTCGAAGACTGGCTGCCGGTCGATGAGCGTTATCTGGCCTCGGTCATGGTGGCCTTCAGCAATATCGAGCTGGCGGTGCAAGAGATTCACCGCCTGGGCGCCCATCCGCGCGTATGCCAGGTGCTGCTGGTGAGCGGCTCGCCTTTCCCGCTCGGGCATAGTTATTTCCATCCCATCTATGAGGCGGCCGTGGAGTATGACTTGCCGGTGGCGATTCATCCCGGGCTGGAGGGCGTCGGCATCGCCGGCTCGGGCGGAACGGCCGGCTTTGTCGCCAATTATTTGGAGTGGCACACACTGCTGGCCACGTCGTACATGACGCAGATGGTCAGTCTGGTGGCGGAGGGCGTCTTCCAGAAGTTTCCCACGCTGAAGTACGTCTTTGTAGAAGGCGGAGTGGCCTGGCTGCCGGCGATCATGTGGCGGCTGGACAAGAATTGGAAGGCCCTGCGCTCGACCACGCCCTGGCTGACGCGTCCGCCCAGCGAGATCATACAAGACCACATCATGCTGACCACGCAGCCTATCGAAGAGCCGGAGGACATCAAGCACTTTCGCCAGGTGCTGGATATGTTCGACGCCGAGAAGATGCTGATGTTCTCCAGCGATTATCCGCATTGGGATGGCGACACGCCTGACTTTGCGCTGCGGCAGTTGCCTCAAAAGATGCGCGATGCTGTGATGTACGGCAACGCGTTAGATCTATTCAAACTGGAGGCGCGAGAGCGCGTAGTTTGACGGTAGAGCTTCCGCAAGTTAGAGCCTCCCCTCCCTGATGCTTCGGGGAGGGGCCGGGGGAGGGGTTGAGTGCCCGAAGTTTACGTCGCGCCACTGGCCGACCTGGCCGCGGGAGAGCGGCGTCTGATCAGCGCTGACGACAAGTCGATAGGCGTCTTCAACACCGGCGCCCAGATTGTGGCGGTGCTTAACATCTGCCCGCACGCCTTCGCGCCCGTTTGCCTGGGGGTGGTCAGCGGCACGACGCTGCCCTCGGGGGCCGGCGAGTTTATCTGGGGGCGGGAGGGCGAAATCTTGCGCTGTCCCTGGCACGGCTGGGAATTCGACTTGACCAGCGGCCAATGCCTGACCGACCGCCGCCGGCTAAAGCGTTTCCCGGTCGTCATCCGCGACGACGCGATTTACGTCGCGGTCTAGCGCTCAGTTATTCACCTGAAAGAACTCGACCACCTCGCCGCCCGGACCCTTGAAGAACGCGATACTCACGTTCAGCGGTCCCAGGTCGGCCGTCTTCAGTTCCACCGTGATTTCCATGCCGGCTGCGCGCACGCGTTCCAGCCCCGCTTCGATATCGCTGGTCGCCAGCGCGAAGTGGAAGACGACATTGCCATCGGCGTCTCCGCTGGGGCTCGTTCCGGGCAGGGGCTCAAAAAGTTCGAGGTGGCTGCCATCGCCGATATCGAGCAGGCAGATACGCCGGCCGCCGGCGCTGAATTCAGCGGTTTGCGTCATGCCCATCACCTCGGTGTAGAAGGCGATCGACTCGGCGTAATCTTGGGTTTGCACGGCGATATGATGCGTGCCGAGCCCGGCGATCTTCTGATTCGATGTTCCGATTGGCATGCTAGCCTCCTTTATCTTCCCGCTCTGCGCACGGGATTATAACGCGGAACGCGTCCAATCCAAGCGGTGCTATGTCTAATGAGGCATCGGTTGACAGGTTATCAGCGCTCGATTATATTAGTTCGGCTGTATCGGCAGGCAGCGCGGATTGCGTCCAACGCTAGTCCCCAGCGCTGCGCTCCTAGACGCAAGACGAAAGGCCCGCTTCCTGAGTTGCCTGCACTGCTCCAACACCATTGTCCATTCAAATGCATCAGGAGAAAACATAATGCGCAGAATTATGGCTGTAATGCTTATCCTTGCGGTATTGCTGTCCGCCGTGCCGGCCTTGTCGCAAGACATGGTCGAATTGCGGATCCGCTGGTACGACGACGGCAACGAAGGCGAAGTCCTGCGGGACTTGCTTGATCGCTTCGAGGCTGATAACCCCGATATCAGCGTCGAAATCGACACCGTTCCTTATCGCGCGATTTTGGAGAATTTGCCGCTTGACCTGGCCGCTGGCGAAGGTCCGGACATGGCGCGTGTCACCGATCTGGGCGGCTTGGCGGAATACTATCTGGATATGACGCCCTACCTGAGCGATCCCGCTTATTGGGAAGAGAACTTCGGTCCCTTCCTCAATTGGAAGCGCCTGCCCGGCGATGATTCGAGCATCCCCGGTTTCATGACCCAGCTGACAATCACCGGTCCCTTCATCAACCGCACGCTATTTGAGCAGGCTGGCATCGAGGTGCCGAGCGATATGTCCGATTCGGTCACTTGGGACGAATGGGCAGCGGCTTCCGTGGAAGTTGCCGAAGCGCTGGAAATCCCCTACCCCATGGCGATGGATCGCAGCGGCCACCGTTTTGCCGGTCCCGCCATCAGCTCCGGCGCCATGTTCTTTGACGACATGGGCCACCCGACCGTCATGGACGATGGCTTCCGTGATATGGCGGAACGTTTCGTGAATTGGCATCTGGATGGCACCATGCATCCCGAGATGTGGCCGCTGAGCGAAGGTTATGCCGGCGCCAATGAAGAATTCGCCAATGCCGAACTGGTCTTCTACATGTCCGGCAGCTGGCAAGTCGGGCAATTCAGCGAGCAAATCGGTGACGCCTTCGACTGGCAAACCGTGCCCAATCCCTGTGGACCCGGCGGCTGCACCGGTATGCCTGGCGGCGCGGCTCTGGTAGGCATCGCCTCCACCGAGCATCCGCAAGAAGTCGCCCGTGTGATGGACTATCTGGCGCAGCAGGAAGTCTTGGGTGAATTCGCCGCGCGCACGCTCTTCATTCCGGCGCACGCTGGCCTGTCAGCATCGGGCGTCGACTTCGAAACCGACCTGCAATTGGCCAAGGAATCGCTGGGTGTATTCGTCGGTCAAGTCGGCACGCTTGAGCAAATTGCTTTCGACTTGCAGGCATACGGCTACAATCGCGCTGTCTTCGACGCCACCCGCGACCGCCTGACCCAGGCGATGGTCGGCGAGCTGACCATTGATGAAGCCATTGACCGCATCCAGGACGATGTCGACACCGCCTTGGCTGAACAAGGCTAAGTCGGCAGGTAAACGTCTACTCTAATGTTGCAGGCAATCGGTCCCAAGCGGATCGCTTGCCTGCTTCTTTTTTGGCGCCGAGTCCGTCATAACCTTAGGCTGGCATAAATGAGCGCGTCCGCGCCTCCTGTGATTCACACAAAACCTGCATCGCGCCTGCTGGGCATCGTCGATCCCTTGACGCGCCCGGCGCTGCTGCTGCTCGTCTCGGCGGTCGACCGGGTGCTCACGCCCATCCAGCGGCGCGTCGGCATCGACAAGATGGGCTATTTTTTCGTCCTGCCGAATCTACTGATTTTTGGCATCTTTGTGCTTTTCCCGATGCTGCTCAACTTCTATTATGCGATGACCGGCGGCACGAAGCTTTTCCCCCAAGATCGCCCCTTCGTCGGCCTGGATAATTTCGCCACGCTCTTCGACTGCGAAAACTTCACGCAGCCCAATAGCTGCCAGGAAGACCTGTTCTGGCGCGGCATCTTCAATACGATCATTTTCGTAGTCTTTCAAGTAAGCGGCATTGTGTTCTTCTCGCTGATTACGGCGCTGGTGTTGAATCGGCGGATCATCGCGCGCGGCTTCTTTCGCAGTGTCTTCTTTTATCCGGTACTGCTGTCGCCAGTGGTCGTCGCCTTGATTTGGAAGTGGGTACTGCAGCATGAAGGCGTTCTGAACGGGATCATCGAAATCTTTGGCGGCGAGAGCGTACGCTGGCTGCTCAATCCCAACTGGGCCATGTTCTGGGTGGTCTTCGTTAGCGTCTGGGCGCTGATGGGCTTCTACACGCTGATCTTGCTCGCGGGGTTGCAATCCATCCCGCCCGAGCTCTACGAAGCCAGCTCGATTGACGGCGCCAACGGCTGGCAAGATTTCCGCTTTGTCACCATGCCCTTGCTGATGCCGACCATGTTTGTTGTTCTGGTGCTGTCCTTAATTCGCGCCGTGCAGATGTTTGACCAGATATTTGTGCTCACCGGCGGCGGACCGGGCACGCGCACCCAGTTGATGGTGCAGTACATCTACACCACCGGCTTCTCCAATCAGATTCAGCTTTTCGGCTTGTCGGCGGCGGCATCGATGGTGCTTGGCGTTTCGCTGCTGATACTGACGCTGCTGCAATTACGGCTCGGCAATCAGTCGAGCCTTGCTTAAGAGGCTGGGGCGAGGGTCATGCACGCTGACAGAATCAGCATCGGACAGTTCCTCTCGCTGCGCAGCGGCGGTAGACGCGTCAACACCGCCGACGCGTTGACCTATTTGTATCTGACCATCGGCACGGTCCTGATGTTTGGGCCGGTGCTCTGGCTGGTCGCCTCGTCCTTTAAGACGCAGGCGGGCCTGGTCAAGTATCCGCCGCCGCTGCTGCCTTATCAGCAGGTTCAAGTCGAGGTCGAGGGCTTCGACGATCCGCTGCCGCTATACACGGTGACGCAGGAAGATGGAAGCGCGCGTGAGTTGGCGCAAGTGCGGCGCGTGGGCATTGAAGCGCAAATGGTCGACCCGGCCGACCCCGACGCCGAGCGCATCAAGGTCAATATCAGCCAGCGCGAACCGGTCGAAGAGGTCAAGCTGGCTTGGGAGAATTATCTGGATCCGCTGATTGAACTGGATAACTTCGACTTCTTCACCTACCTCAAAAACAGCGTACTCGTGACATCGATCGCAACGGCGATCACTCTGATCATCAACAGCATGGCGGCCTTCGCCTTGAGCAAGTATCGCTTTAAGGGGCGCGACGCCATCTTCGTTTTGTTCATTTCTACCTTGATGATTCCGATCACGGTGATTCTGGTGCCCGTCTTTTTGGTCATCACCAGCATCGGTTGGAAGAACAATCTCTGGGGCGTGATCATCCCCGGCGCGGCGACGCCCACTGGCATCTTCCTGCTGCGGCAATACATGCTGACCATCCCCGACGAGCTGCTTGACGCGGCGCGAATTGATGGCGGCAGCGAGTGGCATATCTATTGGCGCATTATCCTGCCCCTGGCGCGCCCGGCCCTGGCTGTTCTGGCGATCTTCTCGGTGATGTGGCGCTGGAACGACTTCCTCTGGCCCCTAATCGTACTCAGCCAGAACGATTACTTCACGCTGCAAGTGGGCTTAAACGCCTTCCAGGGCGAGCTGCGGATTCAGTGGCATTATGTGCTGGCGATGACAGTGGTGACGCTCTTGCCCATCACGCTCGTATTCGCCTTTCTACAGCGCTTTATCACCACCGGCATCGCGACCACCGGCATGAAATGACCGCTCGGCGGCAGGGGCTGGCGCATTCGCCCCTTTCCGCTACCATACGCGGCTAACTGGAAGTGAGGTTGTTGCAGGATATGGGCGGGCAGCGAGCTGTCGTCACCGCAGCCGGTCAGATCAAGCTTGAGCGTTTCGATCCGCCGCCGCCGCGGGCGGGTCAAGTCCTCCTGCGCGCCTTGACAACGCTGATAAGCCCGGGCACCGAGCGCGCCTTCTTTCTCGGCCTCGATAACACTGCTGCGACCTATCCGCTGTATCCGGGTTATAGCTTCGTAGGTTTAGTCGAAGCTTGTGGCGCCGAGGTCACTGGCCTGCAGGTTGGCGACCGTGTCGTCTGCCCGGCGGGGCACGCCTCTTATGCGCTCGTTAACGCCGATGTCTGCTTGCCCGTCCCCGCTGAACTCCCCGCCGAGAATGCGGTGTTCTTTAATCTGCTGGCGATCGCTATGCAAGGCCTGCGCAAAGCCCGCATAGAGCTCGGAGAGTCGGTCGCGGTCTTGGGCGCGGGCGTCGTCGGCATACTGGCGATGCGGCTGGCGCAGCTGTCCGGCGGATTGCCCGTTATCGGCATCGACCTGGATGCGCAGCGGCTGTCGCTGGCCCGCCGAATCGGCGCTGACGACGTACTAACCAGCAGCGACCGACTGGTAGATGACCTGCGCGCTTTTCTGAGCAGCGCTGGCGCCAATGTTGTGATCGAGGCGACGGGAGCGCCTGCCCTGGTTGTGACTGCCATGCAATTGGCGGCCGCCAAGGGCCGTGTGATCTTGCTCGGCAGTACCCGCGGCGATACAGAGAGCGTCAATTTTTACCGCGATGTGCATCGCAAAGGCCTGCACATCATCGGCGCGCACGAGATCTCCCGGCCGCGTCATGAGAACAGCCCCGGCTATTGGACGCAGACCAGCGAGCATAAAGTTTGCCTTGAGTTGCTGGCGCGGCGGCGTGTGGATGTCGCGCCACTGATAACTCATCGTTATAATTGGCGCGAATTCCCCGAGGCTTATGCGCATCTTGCAGAATGGGATAAAGCTGCGCTAGGGATCTTGATCGAATGGACTTGATATCAAACCCGGACGAGACTCGCAGAAGGCTCTGGCAGCTGCTCGGCGATATCCCGCAGCCCTTCCTGCCTCAGGTCAGCGTCCTGTCCCAGCGCGACGAGCCGGGCTACACGCTGGAACATCTCAGCTTTGCCAACGGCCTGGGCGATACGGTCTACGGCTACATGCTGCTGCCCAAGTGCATCGCCAAGCCGGCGCCGGCCGTCCTCTATCATCACGAGCACGGCGGCAAATATTCGCTGGGCAAAGACGCCGCCATCAAGGTGCGCGAGAACGGCTACGCGCCCGGGCTGGCTTTGGTCAAGGCGGGTTTCATCGTACTGGCGATCGACGCCTATGGCTTCGGCCAGCGCGAGCATCAAGGACCCGGCGGCGCAAGCGAAAGCGGCGCTTCAAGCGAGCTGTCGCTGTACAAGCAATTTGTGTGGCAGGGCCGGTCGCTCTGGGGCATGATGGTGCATGATGACTTGACCGCGCTGCGCTACCTGCGCAATCGCCCGGAAGTCGACCCGGCGCGGATCGGCGCGGTCGGCATGAGCCTGGGCGGATCACGCGCCACCTGGGTCGCCGCTTTGGATGAGACGGTCAAAGCGGCTGTGCCCATCTCGCAGATGACCCGCTACCGCGACTTCGCCGACAGCGGCAACCTGCGCATGCACGCCATCTACTACTACGTGCCGGGCATGCTGGTATCGGGCCTGGATATGGAGCATATCGTAGCCTTGACCGCGCCGCGCCATCAGTTGATACTGACCGGCGACCTGGACCCGCTTTCGCCCATCGCCGGCATCCACAAGGTGGTGGCCTACGCCAGCGAAGTCTATCGCGCGGCGGGCGCGCCAGACAATCTCGAATTGGTGCTCTATGAAGGCGTGGCTCATGCTTATTTGCCCGCCATGGTTGAAGCAACGGTCGAATTCTTCGAGCGTACGCTGTAGCCGTCAGCGGCGTCCCTTGATTTGACAATGGAAATACTTGCCAATATTAAGGGCACAAGATATACTGGCGAAGATCCGCGTAAGGAAGCGTAAGATTGCGTCGTTGACCGGCTTCATTCTTTCGTCGAAATTATGTAAACGCGGAGACTGGCGTCCGGATACGGGGTGTAATTCGGGCGCTTTTCTATTTCCCCGCCAGAAATTCCTTCCGCCATCGCTATTGCGGACAACTCATTGGATTGGGGAATCGTGACGATTTGACGACGATCGTGGTCATTCTCCATACGTCGTCAAGCTCTGTCAGGGAGCTCCCCCTCCCTGATGAATCCTGAGGACAGGACAGTTATTCAACAGGCAAACTAAAGCCGTGTAACCAGTGAATTATGTGAGTATTTCGGGCGAGCCAATGGCTCGCCCCTACATTTTCCTCACAGAATGATGCCTGTAGGGGTCAGCCATTGGCTGACCCGTTGCAACAACAGCCACTTATCCCAAACCTGTCCTGTCCTCAGTGATGAATCGGGGAGGGGGCTGGGGGGCGGGGTAGACCTTTGCGCGCGAGCCATTCCAGTCCTGCCGTCAGTCCTTGCGGCAGCCGACAGCTAGGGACTGGTCGCAATTCCTATGATTGACGACTCTCTACGGCACTAATTTGACAGCGCTACAATTTTCGCATAGAATTGGTAACACCACTGACCAATCAGATTTGGTCAAAGAGGAGACTGCCGTGAAAGTTCCGTCACCGAGCATCTCCGGCTTGAAGACAATCGAAAAGACCTCGGTCAAAGACCAGACCCTTGAGCAGTTGAAGAATTACATATTGTCCGGCGCCGTGCCGCTGGGCGAGCGCCTGCCGTCTGAGCGCGCGTTGTCTGAAGCCCTGGGCGTCGGCCGCTATAGCGTGCGCGAGGCGCTCAAGGTGCTTGAGGCTGTTGGGCTGGTGGAATCACGCGTCGGCGAAGGCACCTTCCTCACCACCAACACAGGCGCCAGCTTCGGGCGAATTCTTGGGCTGAGCCTTGCCACCTGGGGCGGGACGATCATGGAATTGCTGGATGCGCGCAAAATGATAGAAGTAGAGGCGGCGCGCGCGGCGGCGCAACGCGCTACGCCCGCGGAAATCAGGGACATCGAAACTGAGTTGCGCGCCATGCACGCCAATATGGACCGCGTGGGCGAGTATCTGATCGCCGACTTCAACTTTCACCGACGCATCGGCGCGGCCAGCCACAACGCCATCATCGGCCAGTTCGTGGTTAACGTGATTGACCTGCTGGAAGAAGTCTTAAAAGAAACGCACTCCGACAGCCTGCCGGCGCTGGCCGAGGGCGGCGGCACCCATCAGGCCATCTACGACGCCATCGCGAGAGGCGACGCCGATGCCGCCGGCGACCTCATGCGCGGTCACATTCAATTCAGCAGCGAGGTTTGGCAAACCGTGATTTCGCTGACCGCCGAGACAAATGACGAAGGATCATCACCTGCTTAGGCATAAATGGACTGCGGAAGGACAAAGGAGGTGGCTACTGATCAATCTGCTCCCGCAATCGATTAGGCAATGAGTTTAATTCAGGAGCTAGCATGAACAAGAAATTTCCTTATGACACATCGGACTTGAGACCATCGCGCAGGGACTTCTTGCGTTTGAGCGGCGCGGGCATGACGGCCATGATGATGGCGCGTTATGGCCTGCCGCCCGTCCTCGCCCAAGGCATGGGCGATATTCCGGCGGAGCTGCATCCCGGCAGCCCCACCAACCCACGCGGCTGGACGACGACGCTGCCGCCTATTCCCGATGGCATGCCGGTTGATCCGCCGGTGACCATCACCGGCAGTCGGCGCGGACCCTGGGAATTCCCCGATGGCGATGACATCGAGAATTCGAACTTCACGCGCCTGAATGCCGCAGTGACCGGCATCAATTGGAAGCTGGCATTCACTTGGACGGACAACGCTGACGAGGTCTTGCAGAAGTACAACCTGGCCATCGCCAGCAACGAATTGCCCGACTTCATGGAGACAGTGCCGCTGCAGATTTATTCCGAGCTGCTGGATAATGACTTGATCGAAGACATCACCGATGTCTGGGACGAGGCCGCGCATCCGGTTTGGCTGAAAGAAGCCATGAGTTTTAGCGATGGCATCGCCTGGCGGCTGGCGGAAGTGAACGGGCGCAAGATGGGCGTGCCCTATATCGAACAGGCGGCGCAGAACGACAAGGTGCTGTGGATTCGCCAGGACTGGCTCGATGCCGTTGGCATGAGCGCGCCGACAACGATTGAGGAATTGCACGCCGTCGCCACGGCCTTCGTGGAAGCGGATATGGGCCAAGGCGGCGACGGCACGACTCTCGGCATCGCGGCAAACGCGCAAGTCAATACCTGGTATTGCTCGCTCGATCCGATCTTTGGGGCCTGGGGCGTCATGCCGTCCTTCTGGACGCCGGACGAGAACGGCGACCTGCAGTATGACAGCGTAAGGCCGGAGATCAAAGAAGTGCTCGGCACGTTGCGGCAATGGTATAGCGAAGGCCTGCTGGCGCCGGATTTCTTCACCTTCGCGCCCTGGCAGAATTCGGGCACTCACATCGGCGGCAATCTGGCCGGCATCATGTATTCGCCTGCGTTCGGGGCGGTATACGGCTTGCCTGACAGCGTCGCCAACGACCCCGATGCCCGCTGGGCTTTCGGCGATATCCCGACGGGACCGACCGGCATAAAGAAGAAGGCCTGGAGCAACCCGGTACCGGATACCGTCTATGTCTTCCGCAAGGGCTTCGAGCACGTCGACCTGGTTTTGAAGCAGATGGCCTGGTGGGCGGAGTTGTTGCAGAATCCCAAGAATCGTTATCATGGTTTCGAAGGGACTGCCTATTTCTGGCGCAACGAAGACGGCGAAGTTGATCCGATGGGCGCAACGCTGGATCTCAATGGCTACGACGATACCAAGCACATTTGGGGCCCGCCCGGCACCAATGGCGGCAGCCGCACCGATCCCTTCTTCGAAACCAACTGGATCAAGGAGCGCCGCAATGTCTGGGCCAATACGCCGGAAGACGAGCGCGATGCCCTGATGGATGCCTTCCTGGGCGGCGATGAGCTTTCGGTTCTGTGGGACGAAGCGAATGTCTTCGCCGTCGATCACTGGGAGGCCGATGGCATCAAGAACCACTTCCTCACCGTGCCGACGCGGACGATGGAGCGGGCCGGCGCATCGCTGGATGGATTGGAAGCTGAGATCTACACCAATATCATCAATGGGCAGGAGCCGCTGGATCGTTTCGATTCCTTCGTCGAGGAATGGCGCTCGGGCGGCGGCGACCGTATAACCGACGAAGTCAACGAATGGTGGCACGGGCAGATGTAGCTTGCTGCCGCCCCCACCTCCGTGCGGTAGCATCTGCAGCGTGCGTCTGCGCGCGGCGGTGGATTGCCCAGCGGTGACAGGAATGCGATAGCGGGCGATCCGTCGGGTCGCCCCTACGCCCCGCGCTGTGTCAGCTAGTTGGTTTGGTTACGTGATAGAAGTCGGCCAATGACCTTCAGACAGTACATGCGACGCGCCTGGCCCCTGTACGTCATGATCGTGCCGGGCATCGTCTTCGTCCTGCTCTTCCGTTACTATCCCATGTATGGCGTGGTGATCGCCTTCCAGGATTTCAGCCCGGCCAAGGGTTTCGCGGGCTCGCCGTGGATCGGCTGGGATAACTTCAAATTTCTCTTTACCTTGCCGGAGTTCGGGCGCATCTTCAGCAACACGCTGATCATTTCGATCTCCAAAATCGTGGCCGATCAGGTGGGCGCGATCATCCTGGCGCTGCTGCTGAACGAGGCGCGCCTGCTGGTTTTCCGCCGCGCCATTCAAACGCTGATCTATCTGCCGCATTTCCTTTCCTGGATCGTGCTAGGCGGCATCTTGCTGGATATCCTGTCGTCCGGCGGCATTCTCAACCAGGCGATTCGCTCAATTGGTTTGGAGCCGCAGCTCTGGCTGGGCAGCAACGACTGGTTCCGCGGCACAATTATCACCTCCGGCTTCTGGAAGAATGTCGGATTCTCGACCATTGTGTATTTGGCGGCGCTGACGGCTATCAACCCGGTCTTGCACGAAGCGGCGGCGATTGACGGCGCCGGGCGCTTCCGCCGCATCTGGCATATCACCCTGCCGGGCATCCGGCCGACGATCGTGCTCTTGGCGGCGCTGAGCCTGGGGGCTGTGCTGGAAGCCGGCTTCGAACAGATCCTGACGCTTTACAGCCCGGCTGTTTACCGCACCGGCGATATCATCGATACCAACGTCTATCGGGTCGGCTTGATCAGGGCGCAGTGGAGCCTGGCGGGCGCGGTGGGCCTGTTCAAGTCTTTCATCGGCTTCATCCTGATCGTGATTTCCTATTGGCTGGCGGATCGCTTCGCCGGCTATCGCATTTTGTAGGGGCGCGTCCATGATCCGCGATACGACTTGGTTCAGCCGCCTCTTTGATAGCTTCAACTATATTTTTCTGACGGCCTTCGCTGTGCTCTGCCTGCTGCCGCTGGTGCATATATTCGCCGTCTCGCTCAGCGGAAGAGCGCCGGCGACGGGCGGATTCGTCTCCTTCTGGCCCATCGATTTCACGCTGGAGAACTACGAACAGGTGATGGGATCGCGGAATTTTGTGCGCTCGTTCATGATATCGGTGATTCGCGTACTGACAGGCGTCAGCCTGAACATGCTGCTGGTGATACTGACGGCTTATCCGCTGTCAAAATCGCCGCGCGTCTTCAAAGGCCGCACGATCTTCATCTGGTTCTTCGTCTTCGCCATGCTCTTTGACGGTGGACTGATTCCCTCGTTCTTTGTCGTGCGCAGCCTGGGATTGCTGAATACGCTGGGCGCTCTGATATTGCCGGGGGCCGTGCCGATATTCAGCGTGATTCTGATGATGAATTTTTTCCGCGATGTGCCTAAAGAACTGGAAGAATCGGCGCTGATCGACGGCGCCTCGCATTGGCGCGTGCTTTGGCATATTTATATCCCGCTTTCACTGCCCGCAATCGCCACGCTGACGCTGTTTTCGGCCGTCAATCACTGGAATGCCTGGTTCGATGGTCTGATCTATATGACTGATACGGCCAACTATCCCATGCAGACCTTTCTGCGCACGGTCATCGTCACCTTGGACCTGACCCAGGTGGGCATCAATCCGCAGGACTTGCAGCGCCTTTCCGACCGCGCCATCCGCGGCGCGCAGATCATCGTGGCGACCGTGCCTATCCTGGTCGTCTATCCCTTCCTGCAGCGCTATTTCATCTCGGGCATCAAGCTCGGCGCGGTGAAGGAGTAGTTGTTGATGGCTCACTTTTGCCACAGAGGCACAGAGGCGCAGAGGACGAATTTGATCTCGTCTAGTTACAAATGTCCTCCGCACTCGGACGATGTAGGGGCTACCCATTGGGTCGCCCGCATGCGGAACGCCGTGCCATGACCGTCCAACCCGTCTTCGGCAACGGCGTCTTCCCCTTTGGCACGCACGTCTACCGCGAGCCCTGCCTGGATTTGGACGGCGTCCTGCGCGATCTGCCACTGCTGAAGCGCTACGGCTTCAACATGATCAAGATCCAGGAGCACTGGTCAGCCGACGAGAGCCAGGAAGGCGTCTACGATTTCTCGCGGGTGGAGCAAGTTGTGCGGCGCGCCGATGAACTGGACCTGGGCGTTTATCTCGGCTTGACCATGGAGCAGGCGCCGGCCTGGCTCTGGCGCAAATTCCCCGATTGCCATTTCGTCTACAGCGACGGCAGACGGCACAATCAGCCGGCGCAGTACACCATCCCCATGGACGGCAAGCCTGGCCCCTGTTGGGATCACCCGGGCGCGCGCGCGACGGCGACTTGTTTCATCGCCGAATTGGCGCGGACGCTTGGTCAATACAAGAACATCTGGGCCTGGAATACCTTTCAGGAGATCGGCTTCTGGCCCAATAGCGCTGGCAAGCTCGGCTTTTGCTATTGCCCGCATACGCTAGCGCGCTTCCGCGAATGGCTGCGCGAGAAGTACGGCGCGCTGGCCAAGCTGAACGCGACCTGGCAGATCAATTACGCTGACTGGGACGAGGTCGAGCCGCCGCGCCGTGAAGAGCCGCTGGCGCCTTTCATCGACTGGCGCTACTTCATGGACGATGTATATATGGCGCGGCAGCTGGCTTTCAAGACAAATGCCCTGCGCGAGAACGACCCCTATCAGCGGCCGGTATTCAGCCACGCCGATACGCCGCGGGTCGGCTCGGGCGCGGAGTGGCGCTGGGCGCGACCTGGCGATTTCTTCGGTACCAGCAACTATCCCAAATGGAACAACGGCCACCCCTGGGACGATCCGGTCGAGAGCGAAGAGGGGGCGCTGCGCTACGAAATCTGGGAAGAGATGATGCTCTGCACCGATCTGGCGCGCGGCAATAACGGGCGCGATCGCGCGCTTTGGGGCGCCGAGTTCCAAGGCGGGCCCATCTCGACCTCGCTGCATTACGGGCGCAAACCGACGCCGAATGACTTGCGCGTCTGGATGCTGTCGGGGCTGGCTTGCGGCATGACCGGCATCAGCTTCTGGAATCACCGCGTGGAGCGCTTCTGGAAAGAAGCAAACGGCTTCGGCTTGCTCGACCCGAAGGGCGACAGCAGCGAACGCATGACAGCGGTCAGCCGCATCGGCGCCGCGATCCAGCAGCAGGGCGAATTCTTCGCGCGATCACAACCGCCGCGCGCGCCTGTCGCTCTGCTGGTCAACGAAGACCTCTACCATTTCTTCCAAGCCTGCAACGGCCAGGTCATCCATCACTATCGCTACAATATGCGCGGCTGGCATGCGCGGCTGTGGCGCTTGGGTTTCCCGGTCGATTTCATCGATGCGCATGAGGTCGCTGCAGGCGAGCTGGCGCATTACCAGGCGGCTATTCTGACCATGCCACTCAGCCTAGACGTTGACTACTTCCGGCATCTGGAAGCCTTCGTCAGCGCGGGCGGCACGCTGATCGCGGAAGCCTGCCCCGGCCGCTGGGACAAATACGGCTGGACTACGGTAACGCAATTGGTCGACGGCGGTGAAGCCTTCTTTGGCGCGCAGCATCAGGAGCTCGTCATGGTGAAGGAGCCGGGCGCCGCCTCGCGCTGGATGCCCTCTGAGCGCCGCTTCGGCGAGTTTGATCCGCCCGCGCTGCTGGCAGGCTGCGGGCCATTCGCTGACTTGCGGCTGCGGGCCAACTTTTACAGGCAGACGCTGCGCCCGACACGCGGCGAACCCATCTTGACGCACGGGTCCGATGTCGTCGGCGTACTTAACCGGGTCGGGGCGGGCCAGAGCGTCTTGCTCGGCAGCTTCCTCGGCTTCAGCGCGCTGGCTTATCAAGCCGCCGACGGCGATAGCGATCGCTTTGTGGAAGCGCTGCTGGCTACAGCCGGCGTCGCGCCCGACCGTTGCGGACCGCTGCTGCGCCGCCGCCGCGTCCTGCATGATCGCGAGGCCTGGTTCTTCATCAATCCGAGTCCTGCGCCGGTGACTGAGACGATCAGCTTGGAAGGATACGCGGACGCGGTCGATCTTCTGGGCGACAATCTGATCAGCCAATCGGATGACGAGATTACTGTGCGCGTAGATGGGGTCAACTTGGCATGCCTGCTGCTTTCGCCTTAAACCTTAACTCTGTGCTCTATGTGCTCTCTTTTTTATGAAACTGCCGAACTCTTGTCGAAATATGTAGGGGCGAGCCACCGGCTCGCCCGTACGCACACAGCATTGAATTTCCTATTTTGTGTGAGTTTTGTGTGAGCCAAGTTGAGACTTGCGTGCGGCTGTGGTTAGAATGAATACAGGATGAATCATGAAAATCACTCGCATTGATTGCCACGTTCTGCTCGTGCCGGAATTCCATAGCGAAGCCTGCTCGTCAGCGCAAGACAACCTGGTTGTGGAAATCCACACCGACGCCGGCATCAGCGGCATAGGCGAGACCGATGTCAACCCCTGGATCGCCCGCGCCTGCATCAAGGCGATAGGCACGCATATCATGGGCCTGGGCCTGGAAGAGATGCTGCTCGGCCAAGACCCGCTGCAGCCGGAAGCCATCTGGCGCAAGCTCTACAGCGGTTCAAAGATGAACGGGCGCCGCGGCGCGCTGATCTGCGCTATGGGCGCGATCGACATGGCGCTCTGGGATATCAAGGGCAAGGCGCTGGGCCTGCCGATTTACAAGCTGCTCGGCGGCGCGGTCAAGGACAGGATCACGCCTTACGCTTCGCTGCTGCCCACAGGCGATACGCTGCAGGAATATCGCGATTCGCTCAAAGCCAAGCTGCTGCAGGCGCGCGACTTCGGCTTTAAGGCGGCCAAACTGGAAATCTGCATCAACGGGCCCTACACGCATAACGCTCTGCAGGAACACGACGATCACATCGCCGGCATTGTGGCCGAGTGCCGCGACGCCGTTGGCGCCGAGATGACGCTGATGGTCGATGTCGCCTATGCCTGGGATGACGCGCGCACAGCCCTGCGGGTCATCAAGCAGTTGGAGCCCTTCGACCTTTTCTTCCTCGAGACGCCCATCAATATCGACGACCTGGAGGGCTACGCTTTCATCTGCGACCATTCGCCGATTCGCATCGCCGCCGGCGAGTGGCAGAACACGCATTGGGAATTCATCGATCTGGCGCATCGCGGCAAGCTGGATGTCCTGCAGCCGGACGTGGGGCGCGTCGGCGGCTTCACTGAAGCGCGCAAGGTGGCGCAGTTGGCGGCTGACTACGGACGGCTGATTGTGCCCCACTGCTGGAAAACCGGCATCGGCATCGCCGCCAGCGCGCACCTGGGATTCGCCACCGACTGCTGCCCCTTCATCGAGTGGCTGCCGGCGCACCTGTCCGAGTCGGTGCTGCGCGATGAGCTGGTCGCCGATGAGATCCAGATGGTCGATGGCGAGATTCAACTGCCGCAGAAGCCGGGGCTGGGCATTGAACTCAACCGCGACGCGCTGGCGCGGTATACAGTAGATTAGGCGGGTGGATTGCCCCTTTCCCAGGCAATCGCACTACGTTACTTTCACCACAAAGACGCAGAGGGCACAAAGCGTTAGCCTAAATTGACTTTTCGCTTCTTCATCAAGCACGGCAATGGTCAATGACCTATCGCCGATTAATGCATGGGAGGATTTCGGAGGTCCAATTGGTAATGATAAAGAGCTTTTCCTCTGTGCTCTCTGTGGTTAAATTTTAGTTAGATTTTGCTCGTCCCAGCGGATGCTGCTTTTGACGCGATTGCCCAGCCCACTTCCCTTATTTATTGGGAAGAGGTTAGACTTACGCCAGCCGCCTGAAACGCCGCCTTGATCGCCGCACGCTGCTCAGTTGAACTCGCTGGCATGGGCATGCGCGGCACGCCGGCCGGGCGACCCTGCAAAGCCAGCGCCGTCTTGACGTTGGCGGGCAAGTTACTATTTTCGTCCATGATGGCGTTCCAGATCGGCAGCAACTTTAGATGCGTCTCTAGCGCGCCCGCGTTGTCGCCCGCTTGAACTTGATCCCACAGCCTGACGCAGAGCTCCGGCGCGGCCGTCAGTATCGCGGCGATGCTGCCGTGCGCGCCCAGGGCGAATGAGGGATAGAGCAGGGCGTCCACTGCCGTCATAATCACGCCGGCATCAGCCGATGTCATCAGCAGATCGGCAAGAAGCTTGAGATCGCCCGCGCTCTGCTTGACGCCGATGAGACCGGGAATCTCGCGCATCATGCGGTCAAGCAGCGCCGGCGAACAATAGGACCAGGGCACGACATTGTAGACCATGACCGGCTGGGCCGCCTGCTCCGCCAGCGTGGCGAAATGCGCGAACATGGTCTCGTCCGAGGGGCGGAAGAGATAGTGCACCGGCGTCACTTGCAGGGCGGCGACATCAAGGTCAGCCAGGGCCTGCGCCTTCTCCAGCGCCTGCCGCGTGCTGTCGACGATGATGCCGGCGATGACCGGGACGCGGCCGTCCGCGACTTCTATCGCCGCGCCCACGACGCAACGCAGTTCATCGGTCGTCAGGGTGTGCCCCTCGCCCGTGCTGCCGCCCACCGCCAGGCCGTGTACGCCGGCCGAGCTAATCAAATATTCGACTTCCGCGCGCAGCAAGGCCTCGTCGATTGATTCGTCCTCGCGGAACGGCGTCGCCATCGGCGGTACAATGCCCTGAATTTTCATGTCATGCCTCGCTAATTTGCGCTAATTTGAATGCTCGGCAGAAGTGTATGCCTGTTTGAAGCGATGTTCAATGATTTGGTCGCTGAAAAGTCGTCAGCCGCGCCGGGGCTTTCACGCGGCGGAGGGTTCCGCGGTCACGACATCGCGCTTGCCAAAGTAGATCCACAGCAGCCACAGCGTGATCGGGATGATCAGCAGCCCGCAGCCGCGCACCAAGACGCCGCTCACGCCCAACGAGGTATCGATCAGCCAACCGGTCGTCCCCGACGCGACTGCGGAACATAATGTGTACAAGGCGAATTCAGTGGAGAAGACCCGTCCCCGCACCTGATTGGGCACGATCTGCAGCAGCAGCTGAGTGCCCAGGACCCAGATCAAGCCGCCGCCGATGCCGCGCAAGAAGGCGCCGAAGAGGACGACCGGGAATGAGATCAAGGTCGCCGTTACGATGAATCCGACCAGCGAAAATACGTAGCCGGCCGCAATCGCCAGCCGCAGATGCCGGTCACGATCGCGCGCCCAGTTGCGCCCCAGAATCGGACCAATGCCGGAGCCGATGCCCGACATGACGTAGATCAAGCCCAGGCTGATGCTGCCGCCTTCGCCGATGGGGAAATGGCGCTCGGCAATCGCGACTTGCACGACCTGAAAAAAGCCAATGACCAGCAGCCCCAGAACGCCTTTGTGAATGGCGATGGAGAAGGTATCGATATGCCGGCGCAAGTAAGCCAGGCCGTCTAGATACTGGCGGATGCCCGCCATGATGGACTTGTCGGAATCGCCCTTCAGCAGCGATTGATAAGGCATGCGCAGCAGGATCAGCGCGCTGACCAGGAAAGTCACGCCATCGATGACAAAGGCCGGATAGACCCCCACCACGCCCGAGACCAGCCCGCCCAGCGCGGCGCCGAAGGCCAGCATCACCGACCAGGTCGCCGAAGACAAGGCGTTGGCGACGCCCAGCTCATGCGGCTTGGTGATGTCCGGCAGGATGGCGTTCCAGGCCGGGAAATAGAAACCTTGCGAGGCGCTCTGAATCGCCGTCAGCACATAGATCAGCCAGACATGCTGCGGCTCCCGCACCAGCACAAAACCCAGCACGACGAAGCAGCGCAGTACATCGGTGGTGATGACGATGGCGCGGCGATTGTAGCGGTCGGCCACCACGCCGGCGATGGGGCTGACCAGGAAAGGCGCCAGCATGCGCACCACGAATAGCCCGCCGACGGCCGTGCCCGATTGTGTCAGCGTCGCAATTAAGGCGGCCGAGGCAATGAGGTTGAACCAGTCGCCGGTGAGGCTGACGACCTGCCCCGACCACAAATAGCGAAAGGAGCGGTTGCTGCGGATCAACTGCCAGTAGCTGGATTGTCTTGCGTCGGACTTTGCCAAAGTGTGCTCGCAATCGTATGCGGGAGACGCCAATCCGCCGTGAGGATACGCGGAATGGCGCTGCTCGCCAGCGCGTCATTATAACCGCTAGTCGGCGCTGATGCACCAGTCTGTTCGCAGGCTGCCGGACGCAATTGGAGTTAGCGACTGAACCATTTTATTCCGCGCCAGATTCGGTAAGATGGTGGCCGGCCGTCGAGCGTGGCGGCGCCTTTCCATGAGACAGAGCGGGAGTAAGTGTATGCGGGTCTTCATTGCGGGCATCGACGGCTATCTGGGCTGGCCGCTCGCCATCCATCTGAGCGCGCATGGGCATCAGGTCGCCGGCGCTGATCTGCTGCTGCGGCGCCAATGGGTGGATGAGGTCGGCGGCCTCAGCGCGCAACCCATCGCTAGCCGGGAAGAGCGCTTGCTCGCCTTTGCAGAGCGCTTCGGCGCGCCTCTCGACTTCCGCGTCGGCGACCTGACAGATTACGCCTATGTCAAAGACCTGTTCGAAGAATTCCAGCCTGAGGCCGTTGTGCACCTGGGGCAAATGCCTTCCGCGCCCTATTCCATGATCGATCAGGCGCACTGCGTCTGGACCCAGCAGAATAATGTCGTCAACAATCTCAACCTGCTGTGGGCGATCAAAGAGGTCGTGCCCGATGCCCACCTGGTTAAGCTGGGCACGATGGGCGAATATGGCACGCCCAATGTCGATATCCCCGAGGGCTTCTTTGAGGTCGAGTTCCGCGGACGCAAAGACCGCCTGCCTTTCCCGCGGCAAGCCGGCAGTTGGTATCACCAGAGCAAAGTGCACGATTCCCACAACACGCATTTCGCTTCCAAGATTTGGGGTTTGCGCGCGACCGATATCATGCAGGGCGTGGTCTTCGGCACGCGGATCGTAGAGATGGGCGACGACCCGCGCCTGCGCAGCCGGCTCGACTTCGACCAGTGTTTCGGCACAGCCATCAACCGCTTCTGCTGCCAGGCTGTCATCGGCCACCCCTTGACGCTCTTCGGGAAGGGCAAGCAGAAACGCGGTTTCCTGCCCTTGACCGACTCGGTCACCTGCCTGCGCCTGGCGGTTGAGAACCCGCCCGAAAGCGGCGAGTTCCGGGTCTTCAACCAGTTTGAAAATGCATACACGGTGACTGAGCTGGCCCTTATGGTGCGGGATGTGGCGGCGGAATTGGGCCTAGCGGTAGACATCCTCCAATACGACAATCCGCGCACGGAAATGGAAGAGCACTACTACCAGCCGGATCGGCAGCACCTGGTCGATTTGGGTTATCAGCCGACCCATGACATCAAGGCCGTGATGAAGCAAATGATGCTCGACCTGCTGGATTACAGAGATCGCATTGAAGCGCACGCCGATGTGCTGATCCCCGATATCCGCTGGGACGGGGGGCGCAAACGGTCCGAGGTTATCGGGTGAAGCCCGTCAAGATATTTCAATCTCGACGCTCACAACGGATTGTCCTGCTCGCATGCGCGCTTGCGACTGCGTTGCTTCTATTTCTTTCAGTACACAACACGACCGCTCCCGTAATTGATCTGAAATACGGTGATACCTCAATTCGAATTGCCGCCGATAAACCGTGGACCTTCTTTCCCGGCGACTGTGTGAACCTCTCATGGGAGATGGAAGGAATCCAGTCGCTCTACATCAATGAATATGGCCGAATCGGCCGTGACAAAATGACATTCTGCCCGGCTGTAAATGCGACTAGCCCGATCATCGAAGTCACAGCTCAGAATGGCATATATCGCAGGCTAGAGCTTGAAATTAAGCATTTGCCGGATTTGATCCTCTATGTGCTTGGCTTTTCCGGATTGCTCGGTTCAGGTTTGCTCTGCTTGTATTTCCTAAAGGCGTACCAGCTTGACAGTCCGATGCCGGTCGCGTGGTTTCTGATTGTACTGAACCTGTTGCTGATGATTGGCGGCGCAATCCGCTTGAGTCCCGTCCGGCAGCCGCTGGTTGACGAAGACAATGGCAAGGTCGCTGTCCGATTCTGGGCGGAGCGGGATCGCATCATATTTCCGCACGAATGTCTTGAAGTCGGCTGGTCGGTCAGCGGCGCGCAGTCGCTAACGTTTAACGGACGCGACGTGAGCAACGCGGGCAACCTTGGCAGAGCAAGGCACTGCGCGGGTGATGGCCTGGCCGCGACATTGGATATCGCCACCAGTGACGGCCAAAGTCATCGATACACCTTGGATATTGAATCGCTTTTTCCCGAATCACAACAGCCGGCGTTTTTCGTGACCTGGTCGATCTTCGCCTTTGTAGCCAGTTTCGTCGTTTTTTCACGCCACGCCGCAGACCTTGTCATCAAATACAGATTGGGCCGCCATAGCGCAGATTACGCTGCAGTGATCGGCTGTTTCACATTTGTCATCGCGCTGCATTTGCCCGTTGGCTTTGACAGCATAGCGCATTGGGAAAACCAGATCCTTCGTGGCTACATTGAAGGCGGCGCGCCGGGCTTTTATGACGCCGAATTCGTATCGCGCTTCATGGCGCTGGCAATTCGTATGCCGGCCTATTGGATCAGTTCCGAATCCTTCATCGGCTTCAACATAGTGAATTGCCTGATGCTGGCGGGCACAACTGTTGCCTTCTACGGCATATTGCGGCTGCTTCGAATCACGCCGCTGTTCGCCTTTCTCGTCGCTATCTTGTTCATGGTTTATCCGGTCAATCCCATGCTTCTGTCGCTCCGGTCCATACTGATCAATTGCAGCAGACTGGCCTTTTTTCTCGCGGTCTTTTATATTCTCGACTTCAAGCGAAACCCAAGGCGGCTAACGCTTGCTTGCTGCTGGTTAGCCTTGTTGTACAACGTCGGCAGTTATGAAATCGGCTACCCGCTAATCTTTGCAGCGCCCTTGCTGTGGTGGCTCACACGCCCGAATTCGTTACGCCGCAATGTCATTCTGACGAGCATGTGGTATTTGATACCGCTTTTCAAAGGCGCGTACATGTTGCTGCTGTTTCTAACAGAGCGCGACTTTTATCAATCGGGCTTGCTGCGCGGCGGATCGCAGACACAGAGAACCATTCAAGAGGTATTCGCCGGAGTCCTTGAGGCAACGAGAAATGTCTTTTCTTTTACCTTTGTTGAAGGTTGGCGAGAAGCATTGAAGTCGATTGAGGCGGATCTGTGGTGGGGTTCCATACTGATGCTTCTTGTCCTCGCGGGTGGCGTCGCCTGGTATCTAGTGAAGCAGTCAGACACTTCGCGCTGGCCCGCCGCGCGCGACATCGGCGGGTCCGTGCTGATTGGTTTTCTGCTGATTCCCGTATCGGCTGTCGCGCTGCTCTGGCTGCCACTCTATGCAAGCGATCTGTGGCGCCCCTATCTTTATGTTCCCCTGGGCGCGGCTATCGCGCTCTTTGGCCTTGTGCTTGCAGTAACCACGCCAATTCGCAACTTGAAGCATCGCAATCTGGCTGTGATCGCGCTCTGCCTGGTTCTTCTGCTTCCGGCGGTGTCGCGTTTGCAATTGCAGGGGCGCGGCTTCGTTGAAAGCGCCGACCGGAAAGCCAGAATCCTGCATCGAGTACTGGAAATCGCCCCAAGTGTGGAACCAACAACCCAGCTGCTCATCGTGACGCCGATGGAAAACGAAGCCTTGAAGCGACTGGGCATCTTTGAATTCATACACTGGGATATGATAAACAGCGCGTTTTATGTTCTGTACGGCGACGGCGCTCCCGAGCGAGCATATTTCTGCCTGTCTTGGCGTATTTGCAGCACCAGAGAAAGTGAGGAAACCATATTCAATTCGGAGACTGCGGGCGAATTGCTTCAGCGGACACTGGTCTTCAAGTTTGCAGAAGACCTCGCGCTTGAGCTTGTAGAAGACCCAGTCGCGGAGTTAGCCCTGGATATCGATGTCGCGTACGATCCTAGCCTGCTGTATGACCCGGACGCGCCACTCCCGCCGCGTGCGGCAACCATGCTTGGTCCGGCCCTCCATCGCTGAAACTGCGTCAGCCGCTCATTCAGCGTAGGTGAATTCTGTGCTATAACCAGCCTGTTACACCGGAAGCAAGTGAAGAAAGTATTAGTCGCCGATGGCAGAAAATCCGCTGCTCCTGATTATCCTCGATGGCTGGGGAATCCGCGAAACTGAAGCGGGCAACGCCGTCGCCCTGGCCGATACGCCCAACTTCGATCGCTGGCTGCAAACGGTCGAGCGCGCCATCGTGCACACCTCGGGCGAACACGTGGGCTTGACGCCGGGCCAGATGGGCAATTCCGAAGTCGGGCACCTCAACCTGGGCGCCGGGCGCATCGTCTACCAAGATATTTCGCGCATCGCCAATGCCATTGCTGAGGGCTCGCTCGCCGAAATCCCCGCGCTGCAGAGCGCCATAGGCGCCATCAAGGCGGAGGGCAAGCGCTTGCACTTGATCGGCTTGCTGGGCAGCGGCGGCGTGCACAGCCACTCCGACCATCTTTACGCGCTGCTGGACATCGCGCGCCGGCACGATATCGACCCGCTACTGCATCTGATCACCGACGGACGCGACACGCCGACGCAAGACGGCATCACATTCTGCGCCGAGCTGCTGGGCAAAATCGCCGAACTAGGCTGCGGACGCGTGGCGACCGTCAGCGGCCGTTACTACGCCATGGACCGCGACCAACGCTGGGAGCGTACGCGACAAGCCTACGACGCCATGGCCTTCCGCCGCGCCGACGCCAGGGCGCCCGATGCCTTGAGCGCGATTCAAGCGTCTTACGACAAAGGCGTCAGCGACGAGTTCATCCCGCCCACGGTCGTCGGACCGGGTGAGGGCATGGGTATCGCAGCCGGCGATGTCTTGCTCTGCTACAATTTCCGCGCTGACCGCATGCGTCAGTTGTCGCAAGCCTTCGTCAAGCGCGATTTCGGCGGCGCCGCAAGCTTCGCGCCTATAGACGATTTGCGCTTGATCACGATGACCGAGTATATGGAGGGCTTGACCGACCAGGTGCTCTTCCCGGTTGAGCTGCTGAGCAACACGCTGGCGGAGACGCTCAGCCGGGCGGGTATGACGCAGTATCACAGTGCCGAGACCGAGAAGTACCCGCACGTGACCTTCTTCTTCAACGGCCGCAACGAGACGCCATTCCCCGGCGAGACGCGCCATATCGTGCCCTCGCCCAAAGTCGCCACCTACGACTTAAGTCCGCAGATGAGCGCGCGCGAATTGACCGCGGCGACGCTGCAACGCCTGCTTACTCACGACGATGATTTCTTGCTTGTCAACTTCGCCAATCCGGATATGGTCGGCCATACCGGCTCGCTGCCAGCGGCGATGGAGGCTGTTGCGACCGTGGACGACTGCGCCGGACAGCTGGTCGAGGCGGTCCTGCAAAAGGGCGGCGTCGCCATCGTCACGGCCGATCACGGCAACTGCGAGCGTATGATCGACACCGTCACCGGCCAACCGCATACTTACCACACCGTTGGGCCGGTTTCGCTACTTGTGCTAGACGCCGCCAAGCGCTACGACTTAAGCGCCTGGGGCCGGCTGGCTGATGTCGCGCCGACAGTGCTGGACTTGCTCGGCGTCGCGCAGCCGCCGGAGATGACCGGCAGCAGCCTGATTCGGGCAGCGCGTTAATGTCAGCGCGACCTGGCTAGCCAAGTTTGCGCCGGAAGTACGTCACCATTTCATCGAAGGCGTCGTTGGCGACCTCATCGCGGCGCAGTTCTCCGTCTTCAAGCATAAAACCGTGCGGCTCATTGGCGTAAACCTTGAGCTCAAAATCAGCGCCCGCGTCGCCAAGCGCGGTCGCATAGGCATAGATGCTGGCGATGGGGCTGGGGCGGTCCTGTGTACCGTGAATGATGAGCATAGGCGCATCGAGTTCGTCTACCAACTCAGCCGGAGTGGCGGGGTCGCCGGAGTTGGGGAAGCCATACCAAGCCACGCCCGCGCCAAATGCGTCAATCTGCGGCATGAACAGCATGGTATAACGCCCGCCGGCGCAGAAGCCGGTCAAGCCAATCCGCGTCGGATCGACATCGTCGCGCGCGCTCAGATAAGCGATGCTATCCAGCATCAGCTGCTCAACCAGCGCGTCTGACGGGCTGCGTTCGAAAGTCTGCCAGCCGATTGCCAAGACCACAAAGCCCTCAGCGGCAAAGGCATCCGTCATATCGCGGTAGCCTTGCTGCAGGCCGCGGAAGGAATGAATCAGCACCACCGCCGGATAGCTCCCGGCATCTGTTGGATAGGCGATATACGATTGATAGGCTTGGCCGCCGCTCGTCAGGTCGATGTCCTCGCTGGAGACTGCCAATGCATCGTCATGCGCCAGCGCCGTCAGCGCAAGAGTTAGAATCGCAATCAGGAGCAGCAAATGTATCGATTTCACAATCTAGTCCTTTTTGTCTCGGTCGTGATTTAGCCGCATTCGTCATCGTAGCATATTGTTAGCCGATGTCATCGCGATAAGTTGCGATTGCTCACATCGTAGCGTGAGCGGCGGATTCGCGACAATCGGGGCGTGTTAGAATACCGCTATTGCCGGGGCCGGCGACAAGTCAAGGCCCAGTCTCGTTCGATTGTGGGAGGTTCTCAATGAAACGCAGCTTGATTGTAGTACTGCTATTGCTCATGCTTGTTGCGCCGGCTGCCGCGCAGGAATGGGCTGTCGATGCCCTCGGCGGAATGGAATACAACTGCTTCATGATCGACCACATCATCGGTGATCACGGCGACGATGTCTACCTCGTGCGCGATGGCGAGGCAGTTACGGTTGAGGGTATGCTGCTGGAGTTGGCCTCGGGCTGCAAAACAGCGCAAAATGCGGACAGCGAGCTAGCCTATCTGGAACTCATGCGCAGCTGGCCCTTCATCTACCAAGATGAAAACGTTTATCAGTGCGATACGGTGGACGACATCATCGCGACTTACGGCGGGTATGACTTCCAGCGCACGGAAAATAGTATGCAAAGCGTCTTCGACTATCATCAGAAAAAAGCGCCTTACTGCCAGCCCCGCTACGTTATCGCGGCGACGGATATTCATCTGCGCGATTGCCTCGACAGCCCCTGCGAGACGAACCAGTATATGCTGCGCGGCGAAGCCTTGCCGGTCGTTGACGCGCTCGTCGAAGAAGACGAACAGTGGTATGAAGTCGCGCGCGAATTCAAGCACTATCTGCAGGTGGAAGCGGAAGACGCGACCGCCTTCGTCAAAGCGGCAGACGTCCGGCCGGGGCCAGCGGGCTTCGTCGAACTTGACGAGTCCTATTACATCCTGCACGAAAGCTACACCCCCCATTGCCAGGTATTTCCGCTGCTGGATGCCGATACTGCCTTGCTCTTCACCGCAATCAGGGCGGGCGCCGCCTACGGGGAAATGCGCGTCGATGTTTACAAACCCTTTGCCGACTCGCCCCTGGCGATTAACGATCAGCTTGAGAAAGAATTTAGTGACAGCGGCAAACCCTACGTTGTTCAAGTCTATGACTGGTCGGATTATCGTTACCAAACTGGCGTCTACACCTATGAGCTTTCACTCGACGGGATCACTTATCAATTCGCCTTGAACGTGCGGAAGATGGGTGTATATACTGTTCACTTCTACTGCAAGTAGCGCGCCCGCGAGCGATGAACCGCCAGGAGACCCTGCACGCTGTTACGGAAGATCCCGATGTCTCCGTCTTGATCATCGGCGGCGGCGTCAACGGCATCGGCCTCTTCCGCGACCTGGCGCTGAACGGCGTCGATGTCCTGCTGGTCGAGCGCGGCGACTTCGGCGGCGGGACCAGCGCCGGCTCATCCCACATGCTGCACGGCGGCATCCGCTACCTTGAAAACGGCGAATTCCGCCTGGTCAACGAGGCCCTGCACGAGCGCGACCGCATGCTGCGCAACGCGCCTCATTACGCCAAGCCGCTGCGCACGACCATCCCGGTTTTTCGCTGGTTCTCCGGCCTGCTGAACGCGCCGCTGAAGTTCCTCAATCTGCTCGACCGGCCGGGCGAACGCGGCGCATTAGTCGTCAAACTCGGCTTGAGCTTCTACGACTTCCTCGTCCGCAGAGAGCGCCAGATGCCCAGGCACGAATTTCGCCTGCGCCAATCCGCCTTAAGCGAGTACCCGCAATTGAACCCGGCCATCGTCTGCGCCGCCAGCTACTACGATGCCTGGATGCCCTATCCCGAGCGCATCTGTTTGGAAATGGCGCTGGATGCCGAAGCCAGCCATGACGCGGCGCGCGCCTTGACCTATGTCAGCGCCATCGCTGGCGACAGGGACAGCGTGACCCTGCGCGACGAACTATGCGGGGAGGAATTCCGCATCCGCCCGAAGGTGGTGGTGAACGCGGCCGGCCCCTGGATCGACTTGGTCAACAGCGGCTTGGGGCACGGCGAGCAGCGCTTCATCGGCGGCACCAAAGGCTCGCATCTCATCCTCGATCACCCGGAACTGCTGGCGGCGGCGCGCGACAGCGAGATCTTCTTCGAGAATGACGACGGCCGCATCGTCTTGATTCTGCCCTATTTCGACCGCGTCATGATCGGCACCACCGATATCCGCCTCGACCAGCCCGATGAAGCAGTCGCCAGCGACTCCGAAATTGACTACCTGCTGGCCATGGTCGATAGAGTCTTTCCCGGCATTCGCGCGCGGCGCTCGCAGATCGTCTTTACTTTCTCCGCTGTGCGTCCGCTGCCCTATAGCGAAAGCGGCTCTACCGGTCAGATCAGCCGCGACCACAGCATCCGCAGCCTGCCGGCTGATGCCGGGCGCGCCTACCCGATTCATTCGCTGATCGGCGGCAAGTGGACCACCTTCCGCGCCTTCGCTGAACAGGCGGCCGATGTCGTGATGGGCGATCTCGGGCGACAACGCCGGGCGCATACTCGCGACCTGAGCATCGGCGGCGGGCGCGCCTACCCGCGCGACGAAGCCGCTCGCGACCAGTGGCTGCGGGAATTGCAGGCGCGCTTTGACTTGCCCTTGGAGCGCTTGTGCCAGCTATTCGAGCGCTACGGCACGCGCGCGGAAGCAGTCGCGGTCTTCATCGCGCAAGCGGAGGACAAACCGCTGGGCGCGCACACAGCCTACAGCGAGCGGGAGATCGTATTTATCCTGGAGCACGAGAAAGTGGCGCGGCTGGACGACCTGCTGCTGCGCCGCACCCTGATGGCTATGCTGGGCCAGGTCAGCCCGGCGCTGCTGCATGAGCTGGCGGAGATCTGCGCGGCGACGCTCAACTGGTCCGCTGAGCGCAAAGCGGCCGAGATTGAGCGCGCTGTAGAATTGCTGCGCGTCAAACACCGCGTCGAGTTGGAAGCGGCTAGCTGATGCGCACTGCCGTCCCGCTGGCCGAGACCATCAGCATGCTGCCATTGGAGCCGATCGTCTCGTAATCCAGGTCGACGCTCAGAATCGCATTGGCGCCCAATTGGCGCGCATTGTCCTGCATCTCCTGGATGGCGATTTCTTTCGCCCGCCGCAATTCCTCTTCGTAGGCGCCCGAACGCCCGCCAACGATATCGCGGATGCCGGCGAACATGTCCTTGAACATATTGGCGCCCATTACCGCCTCGCCGCTGACGATGCCCAGGTAGCCCTCGACAGCGTAGCCTTCAACAGTCGGTGTTGTGGTTGTAATCATGCGTTTCACCTTGCTTTCCATTGCATTCCTCACTCTTATAGCGCGCCGTATTGTACTGGCAGAGCGTCGCTGTGGCTAGCGTCGCGCTCGGAAGAACTATCCTATTCGCTTGAAACACAAAAAGCTTTACCACCGAGTACACCGAGGCGTGTCCGCCAGGGAAAACTGACGCCCGCCCACATCTTTCACTTGCGCCATTTGCGCTCCCACTTCCCTAGCTTGCTGCTGAGGACAGGACAGGTTTGGGATAAGTGGCTGTTGTTGCAACGGGTCAGCCAATGGCTGACCCCTACAGGCATCACTCTGAGAGGAAAATGTAGGGGCGAGCCATTGGCTCGCCCGAAATTCTCACATAATTCACTGGTTACGCGGCTTTTGTTTGCCTGTTGAATAACTGTCCTGTCCTCAGTAGCTTGTTGGGGCAAGGGGGTCGGGGGGATGGGGTAGAAAACCCCGCGTTGGCGAGACCCGGTTTCGCACAAGCTCACTTCGGCAGGATCAGGCGCAGCAACCGCTCAGCCGCAGTCGCCGCCGGCAGCTCGCCATTGACCACCGCCGCTTCAAGCTCGGGCAGGGCGGCCATGATCGCAGCGTGCCCGTACAGGCGCTGGCGCAGTTGCGCTTCCAGCTCGCTATGCAGCCAATCGCGCTGCTGCTGGGCGCGGCGTTTCGCGAAGACTCCGCTGGCCTTGGTCTGCGCCACAAATTCGCCGATTGCGCGCCAGATGTCGTCGATGCCGTCGCCGCTCATGCCGGAGGCGGTGAAAGCGCGCGTGCGCCAGCCTTCTGTGGCCGGCGCCACATAACGCAGCGACTGACTGAATTGCGCGCGCGCTGCCTGGGCCGCGGCGATATTGTCGCCATCGGCTTTGTTGATGACCAGCGCGTCGGCGATTTCGATGACGCCTTTTTTGATGCCCTGCAGCTCATCGCCGGCGCCGGTTATCAGCAGCAGCAAAAGGAAATCGACCAGCGCGCGCAGCCGCACTTCGCTTTGACCCGTGCCCACCGTTTCGACCAGAATCACATCGTAGCCGGCTGCTTCGCAGAGCAGGATGGCTTCGCGAGTGCGTCCGGCCACGCCGCCCAGCACGCCGCCGGTGGGGGAGGGGCGGATGAAAGCCTTCTCGTCGCGCGAGAGCCGTTCCATGCGCGTCTTGTCACCCAGGATGCTGCCGCCGCTCAAGCTGCTGCTGGGGTCAATCGCCAGCACGGCGACGCGTTTGCCGCGTGCTGTTAAGCTGCAGCCGAAGCTGTCGATGAAGGTGCTCTTGCCGGCGCCCGGCACACCGGTGATGCCGATGCGAAGCGACTGGCCAGTGTGCGGCATCAGCCGGCCCAGCAGCGCTTGCGCCAGGCCCCGATGTTGCGGGGCGGCGCTTTCGATCAGCGTGATGGCGCGGGCCAAGACGGCGCGCTCACCGGCCAGCAAGCCGCGCGCGAGCGCATCCAGGTCGATTTGGCGCTGCTGTTGATCGTCATTCATAGTCGGGTGCGGGTCGGTTGCTTTCACCCATCTTACCGCATAGACTTTATCTGATACACTTTGGGCGATACAGGTTCAACGAGGAGTATGAAGATGGCGCAATATCTATGGCAATCGTCGCTGACGTCGGCGGCATGGAAGGGCATCATGTCGGGAGACCAGTCAGCAATTTCCGGCGAACCGGGCAGTACGGCCGAGAATTTCGGCGGCAGCGTGCTGCACAGTTGGGTCGCTTTCGGCGAGAATGATTTCATCGCCCTGGTTGAGATGCCCAGCAATGAAAACATGGCAGCCTTCGTCTTGGCGATGACCGTGAATGGCTACTACTCACAAGGCAAGACGACTGTTCTGCTGAGCACGGACGAAAGCGGCGGGGCGCTGGGTCAAGCGGCCGCTTATCACAATCTCGGCTGAGCGGAGGGCGCCGTTCAGTCCAAGCGCCGATTCAATTCGTCCAGCACAGCGCGCGCCGCTGACGGTATCGCTGTGCCGGGGCCAAATATCGCCGTAGCGCCCTGCTCATAGAGGAATGCGTGGTCCTGCGCCGGGATGACGCCGCCGATGACCACCATCATATCGGCGCGTCCCAACTTGCCCAGCGCCCGCGTCAATTGCGGCAGCAAGGTCTTGTGCCCGGCCGCCAGCGAGCTGATGCCGACCACGTGCACGTCATTCTCCGCCGCTTGTTTCGCCACCTCGTCCGGCGTTTGAAACAGCGGCGCAATGTCCACGTCAAAGCCTAAATCCGCGAAGGCGGTGGCTATGACTTTGGCGCCGCGGTCGTGGCCGTCTTGTCCTATCTTGGCCACCATAAGCCGCGGCCGCCGGCCCTCGCGCCGCGCGAAATCGTCGGTCAGCTCACGCACAGCGGCCACTTCATCGGCGTCGCCGAAGGCGCTGCTGTAAACGCCGGCCACCGACTGAACCACCGCTTGATGCCGTCCCCAGACCTGCTCCAGCGCCAGCGAAATCTCGCCGTTGGTCGCGCGTGCCCGCGCCGCCTCAACCGCCAAGGCCAGCAGATTGCCGTCGCCGGTTCGCGCGCAATCCGCCAGCCCGCCCAGCGCCGCTTGTACAGCCGCATCATCCCGCTCGGCGCGCAGCTTTTCCAGCCGGGCGATCTGCGCCTGACGCACGGCCGTGTTGTTGACTTCGCGATAGGCGATGGGTTCGTCCACAGCCGGGCGATATTTGTTCACGCCGATGATGGCCTCGGCGCCGCTGTCGATATGGGCTTGCCGCCGCGCCGCCGCTTCTTCAATTCGCATCTTGGGCAGGCCAGTCTCGAGCGCCTTGGTCATGCCGCCCAGGGCTTCAATCTCCTGGATATGCGTCCAGGCGCGCCGAGCTAAATCGTGCGTCAAGCGCTCGACCAGGTAAGAGCCGCCCCAGGGATCGACCACATCGGTGATGCCGGTTTCATGCTGCAGGAAGAGCTGCGTATTGCGGGCGATGCGCGCGCTGAAATCGGTGGGCAGGGCGATGGCCTCGTCCAGCGCATTGGTATGCAGCGACTGCGTGCCGCCTAGCGCCGCTGCCATCGCTTCCAGGCAGGTGCGGATGACGTTGTTGTAGGGGTCATTCTCCTGCAAGCTCCAGCCCGACGTCTGACAATGCGCGCGCAGCGCCATAGACTTGGCATGCTGCGGATCGAATCGCGCCACCAGCTTGGCCCAGAGCAAACGCGCCGCCCGCAGCTTGGCGATCTCCATAAAATAATTCATGCCGATGCCCCAGAAGAATGACAGCCGCGGCGCGAAGTCATCGATGTCCAAGCCCGCGTCCAAACCCGCGCGCAGGTATTGCAGGCCGTTCGCCAGCGTGTAGGCCAGCTCGATATCGGCGGTCGCGCCGGCCTCCTGGATGTGGTAGCCGCTAATGCTGATGCTGTTGAACTTGGGCATCTCGGCAGCGCAGTAGGCGAAAATATCGGCCACGATGCGCATGGACGGCGCCGGCGGGTATATATAGGTATTGCGCACCATATACTCTTTGAGGATGTCGTTCTGAATGGTGCCGGTCAACTGCGCGGGGGAGACGCCCTGTTCTTCGGCGGAAACGATGTAGAAAGCCAGTACCGGCAGCACCGCGCCGTTCATGGTCATCGACACCGACATCCGCTCCAGCGGAATACCGTCGAAGAGGGTCTTCATATCCAGCATGCTGTCCACAGCCACGCCCGCCATGCCGACATCGCCAACGACCCGCGGATGATCGGAGTCATAGCCGCGGTGGGTCGCCAGGTCAAAGGCCACCGACAGTCCCTTCTGCCCGGCGGCCAGGTTGCGGCGGTAGAAGGCGTTGCTCTCCTCGGCGGTGGAGTAGCCGGCGTACTGCCGAATCGTCCAGGGGCGGGCGGCGTACATTGTGGGGTAGGGGCCGCGCAAATAAGGCGGGATGCCGGCGACAAAACCGAGATGCTCGACATCTTCCAGGTCGGCGGCGGCATAAATCGCCTTGATGTCAATCTGTTCCAGCGTCCGCCAAAGAGCAGCGGCGGCTGCGTCCGGCCTGGCTGACTCAATAGTTGGGTCGTACGCGATCTGGCTGAAATCGGGGCTGGTCATCATGCCTCCGCCCCGGCTGATTGCTGCGGACTTTCAAAGGCTTCCGCCAAGCGCAGGGGCTGCAAGGGCTTAATGCGGATGCCATCCTCTACGTCGCCGCTGTCGAGGGCTTGCGGCTTCTGCGCTGCCGGCAATGTCTCAGCTTCGTCCACATAGGCGTTCGCGCCCACCAGGATTGACTCGCCGCTTGCAAGGTCCTGCCGGCGCCGCTCGGCTACGGCTTCGATTTCCGATTGTATTACGCCCGTCCGCAGCGACGCCAGCAGGCCGCCTTGCGCTTCAATGTCCCGAAAACTCGCCCAGGCCCGGCGCGCCAATTGACCAGTCAGCGACTCGACATGCCAGGCGCCGCCGGCCGGGTCGATGAGCCGCGCCAGCTGCATTTCTTCTTGCAGGATCAGCTGCAAATTGCGCGAGAGCCGACGGGAAAAGACGTCGCTCGCCCCCAATGGCGCGTCAAAGGCGGGCAGGCAGATGCTATCGACGCCGCCGAGCGCCGCCGCCAGCGCCTCGCTGGTCAGCCGCAGCAGATTGACATGCCTGTCGCGGCGGGTCTTGTCGCGCAGGCCGCTGCGCGCATGCAGCCATAGTCGCTGTCGTTCATGCGCAAGGCCATAAGCTCGCAGCACCTGCGCCCACAGCGACTTGATCGCGCGGAATTTGGCCATTTCCATGAAGAAGTTCTCGCCGATGCCCAGCTGGAAGTGTATCTTGTCCGCCACGAGATTGACGTTCAGTCCGGAAGCGCCCGGCGCCCGAAGGTATTCGACGCCCGTCGCCAGCGCAATCGCCAATTCCTGCACGGCATTGGCGCCGGCATCGTGGTAGACGCCGGTATCCACCGCAATGCTGCCCAGTTGCGGTGACCCTGCGTCCACGCTTTGCAGGTGAGCGGCCAGCGCGTCGAAGGCGTCGGCGGGCAAGCTGCCGTTGATAACCGCTGCACCCAGCGGGTCATGACCCACGCAGCCGGTAAGCTGCCGCGAGTCGCTCTCGCTCAGCGCCGCCTGTAGCAGCCGGTAGATTTCAGGCGCGCGCCCGCTGCTGCGCACGATAATCGGGAATCGTTCAAATTCGATATCAGCCAGCGCCGTCCGCGCATCGTCGACTTCGTTAAGTCGCAAATGGTCACTGACGGTTATGGCCGTCTGCCCGTTGGCCAGCGCGTCCCGCAGCGCCGCGTTGAAGTCGTCGGGGTCGGCGATGTCGATCTCGTTGGCGATCAGCCAGGGCCGGGCGCGGCGAATAGTTCCGCGCCGGGCGGGGTAATGGCCGGGCATATTGTTAGCCGCCGCGCCGCGCTCATTTTCGACATGCGGCAGCGGCTGGATGTCGATGCCTTCGTAGCTGCGGGCGATCAGGCTTTCCAGGGCTACCCCGCGCAGGGAAGCGCGCGCCGCCTCGACCCAATCGTCGTAGCTCGCCGCTTCAAATTCAGCGAATAAAGCCTCGTTCACGGCTTGCTCACAGCGCTAATCCGTCATTGTGGCGCAGATTATAGCGGCTGAGGCCAGCTCTTGGAATTGTGGCGCGCGCGCATCACAGGGCAATCGCACCAAAGCGTTAGTAAGTGAAATGGCGCAGATGCGACGGGAAAATCAACCACAGAGACCTCAGAGACCACAGAGAAAAACAATAATGAAAGCCCATTTCATAATCCACGAGAGATTTTCGATGTTATGTCGGTGATATTTGCCATATACCAACCCACCAAGTGCTTCGTATAGTCATCCGAACCCCCAAACCTCTGTGCCCTCTGTGGTCTCTGTGGTTAAAATAAATTTATGCGATTGCTCTGGCCTGCATCACCAGGTCACATGCAGCGCGATGGGCCCGCGGAATGAGATATTAGGCGTGTATTCGATGTCTTGGTTGCCCACCAGCCGCAGGTTCGGCAGCCGGCGCGTCAGCGTCTCCAGCAGAATCGCCATCTCCAGCCGGGCCAGCGGCGCGCCTACGCAGTAGTGGATGCCGTAGCCGAAAGCCAGTTGGTCTTTGAGGTTGTCGCGCTCAAACAGAATCTCATCCGGCACGGGGAAGACGCTTTCATCGCGATTGGCCGAATTAAGCATTAGCAGCAGGTTCGCGCCGGCCGGGATCTCCACGCCGGCTATGGTGCTGTCGGTCGCCGCGAGCCGCCGCCAAGTGCAGACCGAGGGGTCGTAGCGCATTATCTCTTCCAGCGCCTGCGGGATGGCGCCCGGCGCCGCGCAGAGCGTCCGCCACTGCTCGCGTTGAGCCAGCAAGTGAAGCAGCGCATTGTTGATTTGCGCCGTGGTCGTCTCGTGCCCGGCCACCAGCAGGGTGATCATGCAGCTTGCGATTTCATTCAGCGTCAGCACGCTGTCATCGCCCGCCCGCAGGCGAATCAGGTCGCTGGTCAAGTCGTCTTGCGGCTGTCGCGCTTTCTCCGCCACCAAGTCGACCACGTAGCGCCAGAAGGGCACCAGATTCTTGGTCATGGCGATTTGTTCAGCGGCGCTCGGCCGCCCGTAATAGAGCTTGATGCGATTGCCGGCCCAGGCTTTCACCTGCGGCACATCAGCATCGGGCACGCCCAGCACATGAAAGAGCACGTAAGCCGGATATTCGTAGGTCAGCTCGGCCACGATATCGAGCGGCGCGCGCCCGGCGATGCGCTCGAGGCCGCGCTCGGCGATGTCGCGGATGGCGGGCGCGAAGCTCTTCATGCGCCGCGGCGTGAAGAGGCGATTGACCAGGGCGCGGATGCGCGTGTGGCCCGGCGGCACATTGTTGGACAGCACTGGCTCCGGCGTATAGTCGCCGACGGCCAGCATCTGCCGCACGGCGTCGGGGAAGGGCACGATGGGCGTGATGGTATTAGCGGCGGTGTAGGTCTCGTGATCGCGGAAGATGGCTTTGATGTCGGCGTAGCGCGTGACCACCCAGTAGTCGATGGCCGGGCTGTAGAAGACCGGCTGCTCGCGGCGGGCGCGGGCGAGCAGGGGGAAGGGGTCGCTCAAGTCGAGCGGGTCGAAGGCGCTGCTGAAGGGGCATTTCGAGACGACATTCACGAGACTTGCTTCCGCTGCGGTAGGTTACACAAGCTTTACAATCAATTGCTCAAAATGGTTTATCATTCAGCATTGACGCAAGGCGAAAACACTTATGGAGATAAACCGGCATGAGATCGATTAAACTCGCTGTCTTTGTGACGCTCCGTACAATTTTACCGTCAATGACGGCTTTGGCGCAGGATTCGATAGAATCCGGCCAGATCTTGCATTTGCAGGAGCAAGTAATTGATACGGGCGGCGCTGCGATAACTGAAGCGCTATATGCCGCCAACTTCCTGGCGGACGAATCATGAGCGCGGAAGCGATCCTTCAACGGATGAGACGCGCTATGCTTCTCATCATCATCGGAATCTGCGTTGGAACATTCCTGGAACTTGTGCTCACGGAGCACACGGGCGAACCCGCGCAATTTATTCCCTTTGTCTTAAGCGTATTAGGCGCGCTGACTGCGGCGGCGGTCTGGTTCCGACCCCAACGGCGGACGATACGCTGGCTTCGCATTGTCATGTTTCTGACGATAGCAGGCAGCTTATTCGGTCTAATTGAGCATTTCAAGCACAATCTTGAATCTGAACTGGAAATCGATGCAACACTACAGTTTGGTGATGCCATACTTCCAGCTCTCATGGGCGCCAACCCTGCGCTGGCGCCGGGAATCCTTTTTCTGGGCGGCGTCTTGGGGATTCTGGCGACTTGGCAGCATCCGGCATTGAAGGCTGGGCAGTAGACAGATTTGAATTCAGTGTGCGGATTCCATCGCCAATTGCCGACTAACGAGGCAGGCAGTCATGGAATCGATTGTTGCGTCCATTGCGACGCTGACATTGTAGCGCTTCGCCGGGTCAATAAAAAGCGCGCGACTGACCGGATTTGAGAACCAGCCAAGCGTGTCATGCGCGGCCGGGTCAGGGGTGAATGCCCAAGGCGTCAAAGACATTTCGCAGCACCAACCCACCGCCTTCGGTTGACACAAGGAGCCACTGTCCGTCAGAGGACAGGTATGGCCCCAGCCACCGACGAGCCGGGGCATCGGGAAGCGCCAGAAGTTCCTGCTCCAGCGCATAGCGACGCTCATAGCTCTCGGTATCAAACAACATGATGAAGTCTCCCTCGTTGACGAGGAGGGTCGAATCGCTGAGCCAGACGGCGTGGAAGGGTATGCCCCAGTCGCGCCACAGCAAAACGGTAGTCCATCCGGTCAGGCGGTCGTACAGCAGATAATCACCATACCATGGATCGTACCAGAAGCGTTCTCGCAGAATCCAAAAGCGATTATCGGGACTCGTCGACAACAGGTGCAGCATGCTGTTTTCGCCTCGGCCAATATAGGCGCTCATCCACTCTTTACGGATTGAGTCGCCGTCGTGCCAGACCAGCATATCGCAGCTGACGACCAGATCCTCTTCAGGAAACTCCCATACGATGGCATCCGAGTGCCGAACACCCCAGCAAGACCAAATGTTGAGTTTTGAGTCGACGCCTGTATCCAAGTCAATGATTTTCACGCCGAAGTAATCTGTGTGGTCTGCAAGGTTTTCGCCGGCGTCGACCAGGAACACTGCTTTGCTGTCGCCTGCGACAAACTGTATTCCTGGCTCGGCATCGGCGGGAAACATACTCGCTTTATCAGGATGCGCGGCGCCAAAATCTTCTACGTTTACGAGTTTCGATGGTCCTTGCGGATCGCCATAGCTTGACCAGCGGCCTGATGCCGGAGCGTACAAAAGCCAATCCGAGTCTATTGACGGGTCAGGGTCAATGAATGATGCTGCCGATATGGCGAATCCAGCCTCTACTGGAACGATATCGGGCCTAGAAACCAGCGTGCCGGATTCCAACACGTTCCGCCAAGCGCCTTCGCTGCGGTCAGCGTAGTCAGTGGCAGATTTCTGCGCGCTCGCGACTTGGACGACAGAAGCGAGCAATAGGATGGTTAGAAGCAAGAATCTCATCAGTCCGCGCTCCCATCTACGTTAGAAAAACCGACATCGGCGAGCGTATCAAATACGTTTCGCAATAATAGCGAACCATCTTCAGCGGCGACGAGCAGGCACTGCCCGTCGGCGGATGGTACCGGCGCCATGAATGCCGTAGCTTCCGAAAGCATTGCTAACTCTTCTCGCAATAGTTCGTGACGCATTCTGTTTGCTAAATCCAGGTGCAAGATATATTGTCCCACGTTGACCAAGAGGGAAGAACTGCTTAGCCAGGCAATGAAATCGTGCTTCGGCTTGTGCGGCAGGCGCCAAAGCATGATGGTGATATGTTCAGTCTGTCGGTCGTAAAGGTAGAAGGGCCCGCTCGTTTCAGAGAACAATTCGTCCCTGCCCAGGATCCAGTAGCGGTTGTCCGGACTATGGGAAAAGAGGTACAGCGGGCCTTGTTTTAGGCTACCTACGAAATTGTATGTTCTCTCGGTTCGTATCGATCCACCGACGTGGTGAATTATCGCGTTGCAGATCACTGACAAGCTCTGGTCTGGGAAATCCCAAACAACAAGCTCCGCATTGGGCGGACCCTGACAATACCAGACATATTCCGCACTGGCGGTTTTGGCGACTGGATTGACTATGAGCGCGGTCGTATACAGGCTCAGCGCGTCAAACTCATAGTCGTCGGGAAGCAGGAAAGCAAGCTTCTTTCCACCATCGACCAGCTGGTATTTGATGCGAGGATCGTCCGGCACCATATCAGCGATGTCAAGCAATTCCAGAAGCTCTTCGTTGATGTCCAGAAGTGCCCGTTTGTCCGGCGTAGTCTCATAGTCTGACCACTTGCCCGTTTGCGGATCATAACGAATCCAGTCCGCGTCGAAGGTCCAGGTTGGGTCTGCAAAGGATTCTGCGGATACCGCGAAACCACCCTCAACCGGCACGATGTCAGGATTGCGTCCCAAAGTGCCGGGGCCCAGAACAGTCTTCCAGCCGCCGAATTCCTGGTCGGTGCGCTCTGCGGTCGGGTCCTGCGCGCCGACGGCGTGCAAAGCCAAAGCAAATAACAGGGCAGCCAAAAGCGAGATTCTCATCATTAGGTGCCTCTAAATCAAAATGGGCGCATGCGACGATTCTAAGCGCTATTGAGGTACGCAGAAGATTTCATAGGTGTCGGGTAGGGCAAAGCGTAGGGTAACTCGCGAGAAGCGCTTTAGGTTTGCACGGCGCAAAGTTTTACATGCGCGCCACAGCGAATAGCCGAATTGTAGAGGCGAATTATTGATCAGCCTCCATCGCCAATTGCCGAATCTCAGCTATGCTGATGTCGGTTTCATCAGATTTTGAGTAGATGGTAAGCAAGGTGATACGGTCGCTGAACTGGGCTAGACTACGCGAAAGCCGCTGCTATTGCCGCGCCGCTCGGTTGGGCAGGCGCACCTTGTAGACTGTGTATCCAACGCCGGGCGCCAGTTGACCTGGGCGTTCATCGTTCTGGAGGCGCTGGAATAAAGGCCGCAAATCGAGATGGATCGAGGGAAACCGGCGGCGGAGCCTCTTGGTTCGTTTGCGAAACCTAGTGTGGGTGTCAATTTTCGTCGGCATCAACCATAGCTTCGCGTTCAAGCTCGTCAAGGAATTCCATCGCATCCTGGCCTTCGTACCCAGCTTTCATATCGCGCAAGCCCTGGCGAATATCATCCATGATTTCTTCTTTTGTTGGCTCGCGGTCATGGTCTTCCGCCAGCGGATCTTTCGCGACATCATCCGCCGGGACCGGTTTCAGCTTGGGCGTTTCCATTGCATTATCTCCCTGCCATTGCATCCCGAATATATCACAGGCCAACGCGGCGGAACAAGCAATAGCGCCGCGACGCCATATTCAATTTGGCCCGGAATGCGTTAAACTATGCGGCAACCCGCAGCGCTTTCAGGCCGTGACTTGCGGCGGAACCTGCCACGTGAGCGCGGGCTTGCATAATGCGCAATTCATGTTGCGCGGAAAGGGGAAGCGATGCCGCTTAATCTGGGCATCATCGGCGCCGGGCGCATCGGCCGCGTCCACGCCAATACCTTGACCACCCGGATAGCCTCGGCCAATGTGCTGGCCATCGCCGACATCTTCGCCGATTCGGCCAAATCAGCCGCCGCCGATTACGGTATCCCCGACCACAGCAGCGATCCCGCCGAAGTCATCAACAGCGGCGATATCGACGCCATCGTCATCTGCTCGTCGACCGATACCCACTGCCGCTTCATCATCGAGGCGGCGCGCGCAGGCAAAAATATCTTCTGCGAGAAACCCATCGCCTTCGACCTGGCCGAGATTGACGAAGCGCTGGCGGCTGTGGCTGAGAGCGGCGTGCAATTGCAGATCGGTTTCAATCGCCGCTTTGACGCCAATCACGCGCGCATCAAGAGCGCCATCGACAAGGGCGAAATCGGTACGCCGCATACCATGATGGTCATCAGCCGCGATCCAGCGCCGCCTCCTATCGAGTACATCAAGGTATCCGGCGGCTTGATGATGGACATGATGATTCACGACTTTGATCTGTGCCGCTTCTTGCTGGGCGAGGTCGAAGAGCTCTACGCCATCGGCGATGTCAAGGTGGACCCGGCCATCGGCGAGGCGGGCGATATCGACACGGCCAAAGTCATGCTGCGTTTCGAGAACGGCGCTATCGGCACCATCGAGAACAGCCGGCAAGCGGTCTTCGGCTACGACCAACGCGTGGAGGTCTTCGGCAGTGGCGGCGCGGTGAGCAGCGGCAATTGGCATCCCAATTCCGTCACTATCAGCGACGCCGGCAGCGTCCGCCGCGACCTGCCCTTGTACTTCTTCGTCGAACGCTATATGGACAGCTACGCGGCTGAGATGATGGCCTTCGTCGACGCCATCGAGAGCGGGCAGCCGGTGCCTGTAGTCGGAAATGACGGGCGCGTTCCGGTGCTAATGGCCATGGCGGGCATGCGCTCAATCGCCGAGAATCGCCCCGTGAAACTCTCGGAAGTGGAGCCACGATGAGTCGCCAATCACGCAGGCAAGTCTCCCCTGTTTTAACGGGGGAGATTTAGAGGGGGTTGAATCCAGAAATGAGCAAAACCTACGACTCGCTGCACATGGGCCGCAGCTCCATCGACCTCTATTCCAACGATATCGGCAGTCCCTTCGTCGACATCGACAGCTTCGCCGCCTACGTCGGCGGCTCGCCTACCAATATCAGCGTGGGCGGAAAACGACTGGGGCTAAAGACGGCGCTGCTGACCGCCATCGGCGATGATCCGGTGGGCGACTTCATCTTGCACTTTCTGAATAACGAAGGCGTTGACACGCGCTTCATCCCGCGCAAAGCCGAGCACCGCACCTCGGCGGTCGTGCTGGGCATTGAGCCGCCGGACAAGTTCCCGCTGGTCTACTACCGCGACAACTGCGCCGACATCAACTTGACGATTGACGATGTGCTGGCGGCGCCGATCGGCGACTGCCGCGTCTTCCAATTCGCCGGCACCAACCTGAGCCTGGAGCCTAGCCGCAGCGCCACCCTGTTCGCGGCCGAGCAGGCGCGTCTGGCGGGCGCGAAAGTCGTCTTTGATGTTGATTTCCGCCCCGACCAATGGCACGATGTGCGCGCTTTCGGCGTGGTGGCGCGGGGCGCGCTGCCGCTGGTCGATGTCGTTATCGGCACCGAAGATGAGATCAACGCCGCTCTGCTCAGCGATGTCTCGCAGATGAACCTGACGCACTCGCAAATCTCCGATACCAAAGTCGCGGGCGATACCCGTAGCGGCATCGAATTTATGCTGACGCTGGGGCCCGAGGCCGTTGTCGAGAAGATCGGGCCCGAAGGCGCGCGCGTCCACCTCAAGAGCGGCGAAATCATCGACGCGCCCGGCTTCCCGGTCGAAGTCACCAACATTCTGGGCGCGGGTGATGCCTTCGGCGGCGGCTTTCTCTATGGGCTGGTCAAAGGCTGGGGCTGGTACAAATCGGCGCGGCTGGGCAATGCCTGCGGCGCCATCGTGGTCACCGAGCACGGCTGCGCCAATTTCATGCCGACCATGGCCGAGGTCGAGGCTTTCGTCGCGCCCTACGGCGGCCTGGATTAGCAGAGGATACGCATGGTTACAGAAACGAACGAAGACGGCTGGATCATCTATATGAGCGGCGACGACCTGCTGGAGCGGGCCCGCCGCGAACGCGCCGAACTGGAAGCGCTCTGGCTGGGGCTGGACAATGAGGAGATGACCCGCCGCCCGGGACCGCAGCCCGATTGGTCGGTCAAAGATGTGATCGCCCATATCACCTGGTGGGAGAGCGCAATGACTAACTGGGTGTCGCGCGCGCTGACCGGCGAGATGCTGGCGCGCAGTGAAACGCCCGACGAGATCAACGCGCGCATATATGCCGACAATCGCGATATGCCGCTGAACACCGTGCTGGCGGCCTTCGAAGCCAGCTTCCCGCCGCTGGAAAGCCTGCTCAACCGGCTCACTGACGACGAAATCAACGACGCCGAGGTCTGCGACATCCGCGGCATGCCGCTGCTGGTCTTCATCGTGGGCAATACTTTCGCCCACTACGCCGACCATGTGGACAATCTGCGCGCTTATGTCCAGCGGCTTGGAAATTGATTTTTTGAACTACAGAGAACGCAGAGGGCGCAGAGAAAAGAAATGCTCTCGAATAGCCCTCTGTGCTCTCTGTAGTTAGAAAGATTTGTCTAATCGACGGGAGACGGACAACATGCAATACACAGCCGAAACCATGCTGGTGAAATCGAAGGACAGCGGCGGATCGGGCATCTTCGCCGAGGTCAGCGCCGGGCAGGCCGGCTGGGATTACCTCAATATGGCGGCCATGCGCTTGCGCCGCGGCGAGAGCTTCAGCGTCGAGACGCGCGAGCACGAAAACGCCACCGTCATCCTGGGCGGGACTTGCGACATCGCCACCTCGGACGGCGAGTTCAAAAACGTGGGACGCCGGCCCGATGTCTTCAGCGGCATGCCCTGGGCGCTCTATCTCTCGCGGCGCAAACAATTCGAAATCACCGCTACCAGCGATACGCTGGAATTCGCCTCCTGCTGGGTACCGACCGATCAAGACTTCCCCACTCAGCTGGTCAGGCCCGCCGACAGCGAGATCGAGCTGCGCGGCGGCGGCAATGCCTCGCGCCAAATCAACGGCATCCTGCCGCCCGGCTTCAACTGCCATCGCATTGTGGCGGTCGAGGTCTACACGCCCTCGGGCAACTGGTCCAGCTATCCGCCGCATAAGCACGATGTGCATGCCGAGGACGAAGCCGGCAATCTGCTGGAAGCCGACCTGGAGGAGATCTACTTCTACAAAATCGACCACCCCGGCGGCTACGCCTACCAGCGCGTCTACAATGACGACCGCAGCATCGACGGCGTGATGATGGCGCAGAACCACGACAGCGTGCTAGTGCCCGAGGGCTACCATCCGGTGGTCAGCGCGCACGGCTATACGACCTACTATCTGAACTTTCTGGCCGGTAGCGCGCAGTCGCTGGCGAACAGCGATGACCCGGCGTATTCGTGGGTGCAGGGGACTTGGACGTTCAAGGATCCGCGCCTGCCGATTGTGCATCACGGCATGGAGGGGTAGTGGCGCTATAATGGTGTTGAGTCGAGCCGTGGAGGTGGGACGATGCGAATTACGAAGATCAGCGTTAAGAAGCTGTTTGGAATATTCGACCATGAGATTCCGCTAAATCAGGACACGCGGATAACGATTATTCATGGTCCGAATGGGGTTGGGAAGACCGTCCTGTTGCGAATGATCAACGGCTTGTTTGGTCGCAAATATCAAGTATTTGGCGAAGTCCCGTTTCAAGACTTCAGTATTGAGTTTGATTGCGGAGACAGACTTTCGGTAGTAAACGAAATTGATTCGCGACAGTTGCCTTTGGAGTTACGATTTGACTTGGAGCCTCGTGTTTTGCACGGAATCGGAACAATTTATGTCCGTTACATCAATCGCGAAGGACACATATTGCACGAATACGAAGTTTTGTCATCGCGGCCACGACGGCAATATTATCAATACATCACAGATTCGACAGATGATTGGTTCTCTGACAATGACATAGACATGCACGAATTGGAAGGACTTTCGCTAGAGGAAGCGCGTGATCTTATAGACGAACGCATTTACGATTGGATGCCAGGCAAGGATGATGAGAACAAGTGGCTGCAGAAGATTCAGCGATCGCATCTAACGCATCTAATCTCTGCGGACCGCTTGCAGACCAAAGTAAAGGCGCAAGCGGGTTCAATAACTTTGGGTAGGTCAGCGCCACCAGCGGAGCTAGAGGAAACCGTAAAGAAGCATGCCAAGGATCTAGCACACAAGATTCGATCTGCGCTCGACGAGTATGGCGAAATCGCTCAGAGAAAAGATCGCACTTTTCCACGACGACTGATTCAATCGGCCGGTAAGCGATCAGTAAAGGAGAGTCAACTGAAGAAGAAGTTTCTACAGCTAGAAAAGCAGAGTACGGAATTGATGAGGCTGGGCCTGCTGGACCGCGATGAGCACGCACTTGACGTACCAAGATTTGGCGTTGCGGACAAGAACATTAAAGAAGCGTTGTCCATCTATGTAGAAGACGTTGAGGAGAAGCTGGCCGTCTTTGACACGATTGCACAACAGCTGCGGATATTGACCGATATTATAAACAGTCGTTTTCAGCACAAACGGCTAAGAATTGACAAGCAGCACGGATTTGTATTTGCCCCACTCAACGGCGATCAGCCGATACCGTTACAGAGTTTGTCCTCCGGCGAACAGCATGAGTTAGTTCTGTTTTATCAGTTGCTATTCGACGCGAAGCCAAATTCTCTCATTATGATTGATGAGCCAGAAATGTCTCTGCATGTGAACTGGCAGGAGCAGTTCTTGAGCGATATTCAGCGAGTTTCAGACCTGCGGAAATTTGATGTTTTGATCGCGACCCACTCTCCCGACATCATCAGCGACAAGCACGAATGGATGGTTGAATTGGGTGAAGCAGTACCTGCCTGAACTATGAATATCCGCGCACATAGACGTAAGTCCAACAGATTGTTGGCGAGAGATATACTGACGGGCAAAATTAATACCACTTACACATATGTCCTGGTCGAGGGATCGGACGACTTCCGTGTCTGGGAGAAATTCAAGGCAGACATGTGCCAGGTAGTAATTGCCGAGGGTAAAGACAAGCTTGTTGCGAAGCTTCGACATTTTAATACCAAATATCCGCATTTGAGAAACGTCGCTGCAATAGTAGACCCGGATTATTGGTTGCTCGAAAACGCAGACGAACTCGAAATAGACAATCTTCTATTTGACGACATGCCAAGTTTGGAGTTGACGCTAATTGCGTCTCCCGCGCTCAATACTGTGCTGGTGAATACGATACCCGTTGATGTCGCTACGTCGTATGGCGAACAGTTGCGAAATAGAGCACTGCGACTGTCAACAGAGTATGGATACTTTCGTCTCTTAGACTATCGACACCGCGAATATAATCTCAGCTTCAACCAAGTCTCATTCGACGCAGTCATTGATATCGAATCACTTGAATTGAACGCAATCAGAGTCGCAGAAAGCCTGGTAACCTTTTCGGAACTTTCAGCAAGTAAGTTGTTGGAGCATATAGAGGAGTTACGCCGAGAAGTCGCGGCGGATATTAGACTGTGTCGGGGGCACGATGTGCTGGACATCATGGCATGTCTAATGGAGTTTGATCCAGAATTGTCAGGCAAAGCCAAAATTCAAACCAGAAGCAGCGAACTCTCTCGCGCTCTGCGCATGGCTTATGAATTCGCCTACTTCATAACTACCCAACTCTACAGACGCATCCGCAAATGGGAAGCCGAACACAATCCTTTTCGCATCGTCCAAGACTACCCCCTTGAAAGGACCCCCGCATGACAACGCAACGCCTCACAATGGCCCAAGCCCTCGTCCGCTACCTCGCCGCGCAGCACGTCTCCCGCGATGGCCGCGAGAACCGCTTCTTCGCCGGCGCCTGGGGCATCTTCGGCCACGGCAACGTCGCCGGCCTCGGCCAGGCCCTCGAACAGTACGCCCCCCAACTGCGCTACTATCAGAGCCGCAACGAGCAAGCCCAGGTCCTGGCTGCCGTCGCCTACGCCAAACATCAAAACCGCCTGGCCACTTTTGCCTGCGCCTCATCCATCGGGCCCGGCGCCACCAACATGGTCACCGGCGCCGCCGTCGCCACCGTCAATCGCATCCCGGTGCTGCTGCTGGCTGGCGATATCTTCGCCGAGCGCATCCAGGCGCCTGTGCTGCAGCAGTTGGAAAACGAGCACAGTCAGGACATCAGCGTCAACGACTGCTTCAAGCCGGTCTCGCGTTATTGGGATCGCATCTACCGCCCCGAGCAGCTGATCACCGCGCTGCCCGAAGCCATGCGCGTGCTGACCTCGCCGGCTGATACGGGCGCGGTCACCCTGGCGCTGCCGCAAGATGTGCAAGCCGAAGCCTACGATTATCCCGACTTCATGTTCGAGAAGCGCGTCTGGGAGATCCCGCGCAACCGCGCTGATTTCGCGACTATCAAGCGCGCGGCTGAGTGGATCCGCGAGAGCCAGCAGCCACTGATCATCGCCGGTGGCGGCGTCCATTACAGCGAGGCCTGTGACATCCTGGAGCTGCTGGTCAGGCTGACGGGCATTCCCGTCTGCGAGACGCAGGCGGGCAAGGGCGCGCTGGCCTACGACAATCCCGTCAACCTGGGCGCCATCGGCGTCACCGGCACGGAAGGCGCCAATCTGCTGGCCCGCGAGACCGATCTGGTCATCGGCATCGGCACGCGCTACAGCGATTTCACCAGCGCCTCCAAGACCGCTTTCAGCCGCGAGGGCGTCCGCTTCATCAATATCAATGTGGCCGAGTTCGACGCTTACAAGCACAGCGCCTTGCCCCTGGTCGGCGATGCCCGCGTGACGCTGGAAGAGCTGCTCTTGCAGTTGAGCGGCTACATGGTGGCGGACGACTATCGCGAGCGGGTCGCGGCTTACAATCAGGCTTGGGATGCCGAAGTGCATCGCATCTACAACCTTGAGCACGAGCCGCTGCTCAGCCAGGGCGAGGTGATTGGCATGGTCAACAGCTTGTCCGCGCCGGGTGATACTGTGCTCTGCGCCGCCGGCAGCCTGCCGGGCGATTTGCACAAGCTCTGGCGCACGCGCAATCGCAAGGGCTATCACCTCGAATACGGCTACTCGACTATGGGCTACGAGATCGCTGGCGGCATGGGCGTGAAGATGGCCGACCCCGAGCGCGAAGTCTGGGTCATGGTCGGCGATGGCTCCTTCCTGATGATGCACACCGAGATCGTCACCATGGTGCAAGAGGGCATCAAGGTCAATATCATCGTGCTGGATAATCACGGCCACGCCAGCATCGGCGGCTTGTCCAAGAGCGTGGGGGCGGACGGCTTCGGCACTAAGTACCGCTACCGCAGTGACTCGGGCCAGCTGGACGGCGATACCTTGCCCATCGACTTCGCCCAGAATTGCGAGAGCCTGGGCGCGCGCGTCATCCGCGCTGCTGACCGCGAAGCCTTCTCCCGCGCTATGGAAGAAGCAAAGGCGCACCGGGGCGGCCCCGTCTGCATCGTCACCGAGGTCGACCGGCGCCAGCGTGTGCCCGGCTACGAATCCTGGTGGGATGTGCCGGTGGCCGAGGTCTCCGAGAGCGAGTCGGTGCGTCAGGCGCGTGAAGCCTACGAAGCCTACAAAGAAAACGAAAGTTATTATCCTTAGGCTGTCCGCGGAATTCATCCCCAACTCAGCGCCCCTCTCACCGTTTCTATGGAGGGCATGCCAACATGCGGGCGGCGCTACGAACGCGGCTGAATTTAGAGGTACAGGAAGGCTAGCAGAATGCGCATAACCAAAATCGCCGTGAAGGGCTTGTTCGGCATGTTCGACCACGAGATTCCGCTGAATCAGGAGTCTCGGATTACGATTGTGCATGGTCCGAACGGGGTGGGGAAGACGGTGCTCATGCGGATGGTGCATGGGCTAATTCATTATGACTATAATTTGCTCCGCAGTATTCCATTTGAGAAAATGGTTGTTGAGTTCGACGTTGGAGACGTTGCAGTTATATCTAAGGAACTAAGTTACTCTTCATACCTTTCAGATTCTCAAAAACTTTCCATTCGGTATCTCGACGGCACGGACGCGCTATACGAGCCATTTGAACCTAAGTGGCTCGATACTGATATCCTAAATAATGAAATCAAGAAACGTCATCCTCACTTGCAGCGTGTAGCGTGGCAAGGCGAGTCGTATTGGTTTAACGAGTCTCGGTTTGGACCAGAGTTCCGTGGTCGCCTTACATTGTATGATGCTATTACTATAGAGTATTTTAAGTATGAGCATACGGAGTTATTCGCAACTTTAGTGGGAGAGGAGCCAGCTTGGCTGCAGGACATACAGATTGAGACTATGACCAAAATGATAAATGTAGGCCGATTGGAGGACGCCATAATATATGGACGTAATTTTGCAAGAGGTCTTCCCAGCTATTCTGAAAAATTTGGCGAAGAAGTGGAAACAGTTCACGTTCCATATCCCGCTCCGGCTATTGAGCAACTTGATATTAAGTTCGACAATCTCGAACTCAATCACATTTTGGATGCTCGGGCAAGAATTCGTCAGCTACTTCAGATTTCGGAAGAAACGGACGACTTTGAGACAAGCGAAGTTCTTAAATCTACAGTTGGGCAGCTTGTGGACAGGCTAGAACGCAGAGAATATTTCCAACAACTTATTACTTTTGAGGACATCATCAACGAACGATTATTATTTAAGTCATTGCACTTGATGAGTAAGAATGAAATTTATGAAAAGGAAGAAGATGCTCCTTGGTACACAAAAAATGACGGAATTGAATTTCTAGCGGACAACGACGAAACTCTAAGTTTATCGGACTTATCTTCTGGTGAGCAACATATACTAAGTCTTTACTTTCAACTCATATTCGAAATCCCTCCCGACACGCTCGTCATGATCGACGAACCCGAGCTGTCCATGAATGTCGTCTGGCAGCGCAACTTCTTGAAAGACTTGCAGCGCATCATCGAGTTGCGCAAGTTTGACGTACTCATAGCGACCCACTCGCCGCAGATCATCCACGACAAGTGGGATTGGATGGTGCCTCTGGGCGAACCGGTGGATGATTGATCATGTCGTCCCGCGAACCCAGACCTAATTTTGTAGCCGAGTGCTTCTTAGTCCGTAATCTGTCGGGAAAAAAGACGTCCTTTGTTATGGTTGAGGGTGAGACAGATCGCGCTGCGTTAGAGCAGTTTGCAGCGAAGCAATGTGCTCTGTTCCCCTCGCGGGGAAAAGACAACGTACTTTATGCGCTCAAATCTGATGGTTTTATTGGTGTGCCGGGAATCGCCGGCATTGTGGACGCGGATTACTGGCTCATCACCGACGCGGCCGAACTCGCCACTGAAAACCTGCTCTATGACGACCGCTGCCCGGATATGGAATCACTTCTGCTTTGCTCGCCCGCGCTGAAAAAGGTCTTGCGAAATAATCTCTATAATTATGAGATTGAAGACATTCATGCGTTTGCGGAGAAAGTGACCAAGAAAGCCCAGGCGCTGGCGATGGAATTTGGCTACTTTCGCTTGCTCAATCATCTCAAGGATTACGGGCTTCGCTGCAATGCGATACGTTTTGATGAAGTCATTGACAAAAACACGCTGGAACTCGACCGAGAGTGGATTGCGAAACGCTTGGCGGAAGACAATGCGGACATTTCAAGCGAAGAATTGCTGCGGGAAGTTGAGGAACTCAGGGAAGCGTTTCCGCCGGGGAATTCTCAACTCTGCCGTGGCAAGGATGTCGTAGCCATCATGGCGATGATTCTGCCGCTTCACTTCAAATCTGAATTCGGGGACGACTTGTCGCCGAGCATGAACGACAAAGAACTGTCCATACGCTTGCGCACGGCATACGATTCCATCTACTTCAAGCAAACATCCTTATTCGGGCGCATCCAAAAATGGGAAAGCGCAAATTGTCCCTACAAGATTCTCAAAGAAATTTGAGGCCTAACATGACCAACACGCTTAAGGTCGGTCTCATCGGCTGCGGCAATGTCGTTTATTACGGTCATCGCCCGGCGCTGAAGTCGCTGCCCGATGTCGAATTGGTCGCGCTGGCCGATATCACGCCTGAGCGACGCGCCATCGGACAGGAGTGGTTTGATCTGCGCGACGAGCAGCTCTACGCCGATTATCGCGACCTGCTCGCCATCGACGACATCGAGGCGGTGGTTATCGCCGTGCCGCAGAAGCATCGCCCGCAGATCGTCCTTGACGCCTTCGCGGCGGGCGCGCACGTGCTCAGCGAGAAGCCCATCAGCAATGTGCCGGCCGTTGCGAAGGAGCTGGCGCAGGCAGCTGACGCGGCCGGCTTGAAAATGGCGATGGTACACAACTACCACTTCCTGCCCGAATTCCGGCAGATCAAGCGGCTGCTGACTGACGGACTCATTGGCGATATTCGCGTTGCCACTCTGCATTTCCTGGGCGTCATTGATTATCCCGGCGCGGCCGAATACCAGGCCGATTGGCGGCATACAATGGCGGCCGGCGGCGGCGTGCTGATGGACATGATCCACGCGGTATATTTGGCTGAGTGGCTGGTGGGTGAAGCCGCGCAGCAGGTCATGGCTTTTGTGGACGCGCCCGAATACGCTCATCGCGACCCGGTCATCGAAGATCTGGCGCTGCTGCAAATCGCCTTCCCGGGCGCTTACGCCGTCATCCACATGGCTTGGGGCGAAGGCGTCGGCGGCCTCGATATCAGCGGCGCGGACGGGCAAATCCGCATGCGCTACAGGCAGTATCAATCCGGCGGATTCAACCAACCCATCGAGCTTTACAGCGTCGACAGCAATTGGCAGCGCAGCGACCACGCCATCGCCAATCTCGAGCGGCACACAGACAACACAGCGCGCTCCTTCACCGAGCTCTGGGCGGACTTTCGCGATGCCATTCGCGACGACCGCGAGCCGATCGTCCCGGCAGCGGCCGGCGCGCGGGCGCTGGAGATCGTGCTGGGCGCCTATGCCTCCGCCGTCACGGGACGAGTAATCAGCCTGCCGCTTGACCCCGCTAGTCCGGTCTATCAGAAGGGCATCGACGGCATCGCTGAATTGGATGTCTGGGCGGACAGCAAAACCAAGACGGCCGGCATATTCGGCTTGCGGGGCTAAGGGAGTCGGCATGAATACAGCGCGCGGCATGCTATCGCTGGACGAGCTTAAGAGCCAGGTCGAAGCGGGCGACATCGACACAGTCATCATCGCCTTCAGCGATCACTACGGACGCCTGCTGGGCAAGCGCCTTGATGCCGAGTTCTTCCTGGCCGAGGCGGCGCAGCAGGGTACGCACGCCTGCAATTATCTGCTGACCACTGATATGGAAATGGAACCGGTGCCCGGTTACGAATTCGCTAATTGGGAGCTGGGCTACGGCGACTTTCACCTCGCGCCCGATATGAACACGCTGCGTCTTGCCAGCTGGCTGCACAAAACGGCCGTCGTGCTTTGCGATGTCGAGAACGAAGCGCTGCATCAGCCGGTCGCGGTAGCGCCGCGTTCCATCCTGCGCCGGCAGCTGGACGCCGCGGCTGTCCTGGGCTATAGCGTCAATGCCGCCTCCGAGCTGGAATATTATAGCTATCGCGATTCTTACCGCGACGCCCACAAGCAAGGCTACGCCGATTTGGAGCCGATGGGCTGGTATCTGGAAGACTACCACTTGCTGCAAGGCGCGCGCCAAGAGGGTTTCACCGCCGCCGCCCGCCATCACCTCAAGCACTCGGGCATCCCGGTAGAAAGCAGCAAGGGCGAATGGGGTTTGGGCCAGCACGAGCTGAACATCCGCTATGCTGACGCGCTGAGCATGGCCGACCGCCACTCGCTGCTGAAACACTGCCTCAAGGAAATCGCCGACGCCCAGGGCTGCAGCGTCACCTTCATGGCCAAGCCTTATGCCGGCCAAGCGGGTTCGAGCTGTCATATTCACCTTAGCTTGTTCAGCGGCGGGGAAAACGCCTTCGCTGGCGATACTACGCTGGGACCGGTCGCCGGCTCCGACATCTTCCGCCACTTCCTGGGCGGCTGGATGGCGCACCTGCCGGCCCTGATGGTCTTTTACGCGCCGACTGTCAACGCTTACAAACGCTACGAAGACGGCTCCTGGGCGCCGACCCGCATCGCCTGGAGCTATGACAATCGCACCGCCGCTTTCCGCGTGGTGGGGCAGGGCAACAGCTTGCGCATCGAATGCCGCGCGCCGGGCGCCGACTGCAACCCCTACCTGGCATATGCCGCGGCGCTGGCTTCCGGGCTGGACGGCATCCGCAACCGGATCGAGCCGCCCGATATTTTCGAAGGCGATATCTACGCCGCCCAGCATCTGCCGCGCGTGCCCTACACATTGGCGCAAGCGACCGACGCCTTCGAGCAGAGCGACTTTGCGCGAAACGCCTTTGGCGACGATGTCGCACAGCACTATACGCATTTCTTCCGCTCCGAGATCGAGAGCTTCAACAGCGCCGTCACCGACTGGGAGCGGGCGCGCTACTTCGAGCGGATTTAGCCCACTTGAATCCATGTAGGGTTGACCTAATACGTCGCCCGCAGTTGCAGGTCTAGGCGTAAGACGGTTCTGGCAATGCGAAATATCAGCGCTATAATTTTATTGGTCGATAGATGTCGTCGTTGGGTTTTGTGTCTCACGAAGACATATTCGGGGCGAAAGCGCGGAGGACAGCAATGAAGACGATAACTGTGCGCATCATTAGGGACGGCGATTGGTATGTCTCGCACTGTTTGGACTACGACATAGTAAGTCAAGGACAAACCAGACAAGAGGCGAAGGACAATATCATAGAGGCCGTTTCTCTGTTTCTGGAATGCGCGTCAAACGAAGAGATCCAGAGATGCCTTGACGAACATGGCCGCCTTGAGCAGTTGAGCTTCAAAAGTGCCTAGGGAGGTTTTCGAGTGATGCATCGGCGACTCAAAGACAAAGTAGCTCTCATCACCGGCGCTGGCAGCGGCATCGGCCGGTCTACCGCCAAGCGCTTCGCTGAAGAAGGCGCGGCCATCGTCGCCGTCGACATCGACGACGGCGGCGGCATGGACTGCGCCGCGGAGATCAACAGCGAAGGCGGCTCAGCGGTATACGTCCGCGCCGATGTCTCGCGTGCTGTGGATTGCTACAACATGGTCGCCGCAGCCGAAGCCAACTTTGGCAAGCTCGACGTGCTCTTCAACAACGCCGGCATCAGCCACGCCGAGGACGATGACGCCATCAACACCTCCGAAGCCGTCTGGGAGCAGACGATGGCGGTCAACGTCAAAAGCGTCTTCCTGGGCTGCAAATACGGCATTCCCGCTTTGCAACGCGCCGGCGGCGGCAGCATCATCAACACCGCGTCCTTTGTGGCTGTGCTGGGCGCCGCCACGCCGCAATTGGCCTATACCGCCAGCAAGGGCGCTGTGCTGGCGATGTCGCGCGAGCTGGCCGCTGTCCACGCCCGCGAGAATATCCGCGTCAACGCGCTCTGCCCGGGCCCCCTGCGTACAGAGCTGCTGATGAAGTACCTCGACACCGAAGAGAAGAAGCAGCGCCGCCTGGTGCATATCCCCATGGGGCGCTTCGGCGAGGCCGATGAAATCGCCAATGCCGCGCTCTACCTGGCTTCGGACGAATCCTCGTTTGTGACCGGCAGCACCTTTCTGGTCGACGGCGGCATCACAGCGGCCTACGTCACGCCCGAATAAAACGGCCCCGACAGTACGCGGGACTAAGCGAAAACCTTGTCGCCACCCGCAGTCCAACCAATGCCCGTCGTGCGTACGGGCGAGCAGGCGCCCCATCCTTCTTGAAAACTTCTATGATGTGTGTACGGGCGAGCCGGTGGCTCGCCCCTACCGTCTGTCACTTGTGAAGGGCATGACACCCTGCGCTAGCGCAGCAGCCAATTGCGTCTGCGGCGGGTGGCGGAATGTGCTAAAGTTGTAGCGCTTGAACGGGAAGGAACTCGCTGGCGGAGGCGTCTCATGCTGCACGGTCTAATGATGGATTACCCGCTGACGCTCAACACCATCATCGAGCATGCCCAGCGCATGACGCCGCTCAAAACCATCAAGACCAAATTGCCCGACGGCAGTTGGCATGAGTACAGTTACGCCGACTTCTGCCGGCGGGTCAAGCGGCTGGGCAATGTGCTGGAGAGCCTGGGCGTCGAATGCGGCGATCGCGTGGCTACCTTCGCCTGGAACAACTATCAGCATCTGGAATTCTACTTCGGCATCCCCGGCGCCGGCGCGGTCATCCACACGCTGAACATCCGCCTGTCGCAGGAGCAGCTCAAATTCATCATCGACCACGCCGAAGACAAGGTCATCTTCGTCGAAGGTTCGCTGCTGCCGCTGCTGCAGCCCATCGCCGCGCAGCTGAAATCTGTGGAGCATTTTGTGGTCTTCAACCACGACGCGAGCCAGGATATCGACCTGCCCAATGTATCGCATTACGAAGAGCTGATGGCGGCCGCGAGCGACGACTATGAGTGGCGCTGCCGCGACGAGAATATGGCGCTGGGGCTGTGCTACACCAGCGGCACCACCGGCATGCCCAAAGGCGTATTGTACAGCCACCGCTCCATGATGCTGCATACCTTCGGCGTCCTGCAGGCGGCGGCGCTGGGTCCCACCGAAGCCGATGTCGTGCTGCCGGTCGTGCCCCAATTCCACGCCATGGCCTGGGGGCTGCCCTACGCTTGCGCCTGGGTCGGCTCGACCATCGTCATGCCCGGCCCGCACCTCCAACCCGAGCCGCTGGCGCAGATGATCGAGAGCGAGCGCGTCACCATCGCCGCCGGCGTGCCCACCATCTGGAATGGCTTGTATCACCAATTGCGGCAGCATCCACACGATATCTCGTCCATCACGCAGCTGGTGGTCGGCGGCTCCGCCATGCCGCGCGGGCTGATCGAAGCCTATGAGCGCGATTTGGGCGTCAATGTGGTGCACGCCTGGGGCATGACGGAACTGTCGCCCATCGGCAGCGTGGCCAAATTGCAGACGCAGCATGGGGCGCTGGACGCGGACGGGCGCTGGGACATCAAAGCCAAGCAGGGTTATTTTGTGCCGGGCGTTGACGCGCGCATCGTGGGTGAAGACGGCCAGGAACTCCCTTGGGACGGCGAGACCATGGGCGAGCTGCAAGTGCGCGGCTATTGGGTGGCGGGGCAATACTTCAAGCTGGAAGACGACCCAGAGCACTTCACGGCTGACGGCTGGTTCCGCACCGGCGATGTCGTGACCATCGACGCGAACGGCTACATGACCATCACCGACCGCAGCAAAGACCTGGTCAAGAGCGGCGGCGAATGGATCTCGTCGGTCGATCTGGAAAATATGCTGACGTCGCATCCTGATGTACGGGAGGCGGCCGTCATCGCCATCCCCGACGAAACCTGGGGCGAGCGTCCGCTGGCGGTGCTGGTCCCGCTGGACGGCGCTTGTGACGAGCCGGCGCTGAACGCCTGGCTGCTGGAACATTTTCCCAAATTCTGGCTGCCCGACCGCTACGTCAGCGTCGCCGACATCCCCAAAACCGGCGTCGGCAAAATGGACAAAAAAGTGCTGCGGCAGTGGTATGCCAACGGGGATTTGTAAGGGCGAATTCGTAGGGGCGACTTATCAAGTCGCCCGTGCCAGCCTAATTGCGGGCGACCCGGTTGGTCGCCCCTACACGACCACGAGACTTGAGATAGTGGGAGAAAACATGAAAATCACAGGCATACGCTCGACAGTATTCGAACATCGCATGGATCGCGCCATCGGCGACGCCAACAACCCGCGCGGCCGCGACTTAAACGCCGGGCTGGCGGTCTTCCTCGAAGCTGACAACGGACTGACCGGCGTGGCGCTCGGCAACCCGGGGCAGCAGGGCGATATCCACGCCATGGCGCAGAACCTGCTTGTCGGGCGCGACCCGCGCGGAGTGGTCGGCTTGTGGCAGCGCATGGCCGACTTCGCCTTCAAAGGCGGCAACCGCGGCGCCGTCACCGATGTCATCGGCGCGCTGGACCTGGCGCTGTGGGACCTCAAAGCCAAAGCCAATGACGAGCCGCTCTGGAAGACGCTGGGCGCATCAAGCCGCGCCGTCAAAGCCTACGCCAGCGGCATCGATCTTTGCCTCAGCGATGACGAAATCCGCCAGTTCTACGAACGCCAGGCGAGCCGCGGCATCTGCATCGGCAAGCTCAAGGTCGGGCTGGATCGCGAGGGCGATTTGCGGCGCATCGGCATCATGAAAGAGGCGCTGGCCACCTCCGGACGCGAGCCCATCCTGCTCATCGATTCCAACGAGTACTGGTCGCCCAAGCAGGCGATCCAGCATATCCGCTACTTCGAGCGGCATCATGAGATATTCTGGGCCGAGGAACCGGCGCGGCGCTGGGATTATACGGGCTTGCGTCAGGTCTCGCGTTCGGTGAACGCCGCCGTCGCCACCGGCGAAAACCTGGATGACGCGTCCGACTTCCGCGCCCTAATCGCCCACGAAGCAGCCGACGTCTTGCAGATCGGCGTTGGCACGGGCGGCCTCACCGGCGCGCTGCGGGTGGCGCACATGGCCGACGGCTTTGATCTGCCGGTCTCGGTGATGAATTGCCCGGGCAACTACATGGCGCATCTGGCCGCTGTGATCCCCAATCACATCTGGATGGAAGTGGTCGATGCCGGGCGCGATGTCGTCTTCAAGCATGACAGCCGGGTCGAGGACGGGTATATCATACTGGGAGACTCGCCGGGCAACGGCATTCAGTTTGATATGGCACAGCTGGAGAAATACAGCGTGACGCAGCGCTCGGCGTCAGCAGCGCCGAGTCCCTGGGGTCGTCGGCGTGGGGCGGGTTTGCATGTGGTTGCGGATGGCGAGCCGGATGAGGTGGGGGAGGAGTAGCTAAATTTGTTTGACGAGATTGAAGCAGCCAAGAACGAACGGGTGAACCGCGCTTCTCGGGCGACAAACTATGGCTGCCTGCGAAGTTTAGTGCGTGCCGCCGCATTCTTGTTCCTGATCATTGCGGTTCCGGTGATGGTTCTGCATACCTTGTTCTCGCCGCTGGAACAGCAGTTGATCGACTATTTGCATCAAGCCATTAATTTTTCTATTCCAGCTGAGAAAGAGTCGGACATGATCGCGATCACTTGTGGTCGTGATGTTTATACGGTTAGTCCGAGTGGTGAAAATCTCAGGAGAATCCGGCAGGGCAGCCTATACAATCAGTTTCAAGACATTAGCTGGTCACCTGACGGGGAGTGGTTGGTTCTAGAGCTGGGTGAAATCCTAACTTGGAACAACGACAGCATCTACAAGCTGCGCTTCGACGGCTCGCTCTCCAAGCGTCTGACGTTTGACCCGGGGAGGAAGCGCCAGGCGGTATGGACGCCTGATGGAACTGCTATTCAGTATCTGTCTGACAAAGACGTCTGGAGGGTTTCAGCCGACGGCGGTACGCCAACGCGCCTCGATCTGAACGGCTTTGAGCTGCATACCTTTAGTAATGCCGCTTGGTCTATCACCAGAGATTCGCTTGTCGTAGAGCGCGGCAATCACTACGCCCCAGATAGCGTAGGATATTTGTTAATGCTGGCGCCGGGCGCGGGTGGATTGGTCTGGGAGCATGCCTTGGCCGAAAGCCTAGACTGGATCAAAGTTTATGGGGCAAGCATTGACCGTATCAGATGGTCGCCTACAGGAGATCGCATCGCCTACCGGGCACACCAGGAAGGCTACCTCTATGAAGGCGATGCCCCTGCCGATGGCTATCGGATGCGAACAGAAATCCGCGTCTTGAACCTGACAACCAAGCAAGAAAAGACGGTGTACCGTCGCTTTGGGTACGGCGATTTTCGGTGGTCGCCAAGTGGTCAATGGCTCGTCCTTACAGATTATGGTGGCATCAGCCGTGACTCTAGGATGCATGTGCTCATCCTAGATACATTCACGGGTGAAATCGCTGAGATTGCCAGTGGCAAAATACAGCGCACAGTCACATGGTCACCGGACGGCGAGTGGATCGCGTTTGCGTACCAAACAGGGGGTGAAGGGGAGTTGCCTTGGGACAAGTCCCAAGTCGTCAAGATCAGACGCGATGGCTCTGAGTCGCAGCCGATTGCTGAGCTAGACTGTGAAGCGCACAGGCTGAGCTGGTCGCCGCGATAGTCTTGCCTCCATACAATCTTTGTCATCAATGTGGTAAAACAGCGGCAATGTTCCGTTCTTAGCAGAAAGCTGTGATATGCCACTCAAAACCGGCGGAGAAGCCACCGTAGAAGCCCTGATCGCCCAGGGCGTCGATACCCTCTTCGGCTTGCCCGGCATCCAGAATGACTGGCTCTACAACGCCCTCTTCGACAACCGCGACAGCATCCGCGTCATCCACACCCGTCACGAAGAAGGCGCAGCCTACATGGCTTTTGGCGCGGCCGCCGCCACCGGACAGCCGGCTGTCTTCAGCGTTGTGCCCGGCCCCGGCCTGCTCAACGCCGGCGCGGCGCTGGCCAGCGCTTACGCGACTAACGCCAAGGTCTTCTGCATCGCCGGCCAGATCCACAGCGCGCGCATCGGCAAGGGCATGGGCGATCTGCATGAGATTTCCAACCAGTCGGAGGTCTTGCGAGGTCTGACAAAATGGAGCGAGCTAGTGCTGCATCCGGCTGATGCCGGGCGCAAGGTGGCGCAGGCATTCTACGAGATGAACTCGGGGCGGCCGCGGCCGGTCGCGCTGGAGATCCCGCCCGATGTCTTGAAGCGGCGAACTGAGACGCCCGTAACCCCAGCGCCCTTGCAGCCAATTGCGCCGCCGGTGGATCTGGGCGCCGTCGAAGCGGCCGGCGAGATTCTCGGCCAGGCAGAGCGCCCGATGATCTTCGTCGGCAGCGGCGCGCAGGGCGTCAGCGCCGAAGTCACGCAATTGGCGGAGCTGCTGCAAGCGCCAGTGATGGCGTATCGCACGGGCGGTGGCGTGCTGGATAGCCGCAATCCGCTGAGCCTGAAATCGCCCGAAGCCCATGAATACTATCGCTCCACTGACGCTGTCATCGCCATCGGCAGTCATATGCGCCTGCCCTTGCAGCGCTGGGGCTCGGACGAAAACATGAAGGTGATCCGCCTGGATGTCGACAGCGTCGCCATTGACCGCATCCAAAAGCCTGATCTGGCGATTGTCGCGCGGGCCGAAGACGCCCTGCCGCCCTTGCTGGATGCGGTCGACCGGCACAATCGCAGGCGCGAATCCCGCCGCGAGCAGATGCTTGAGCTGCGGGCGCAGTCGGCTGAGAAGTTGGCATTCCTGGAGCCGCAGAATACTTATTCGCGCATTCTGCGTGAGGAGCTGGGCGAAGACGGCATCGCGGTCATGGGCATGACTCAGGTGGCCTACGCCGCGCGCGTGAACTTCCCGGTCTATCATCCGCGCACCTGCATCAGCAGCGGCTACCAGGGCACGCTGGGCTACGCCTTCCCGACCGGCTTGGGCGTCAAGGTCGCCCGGTCTGATGTGCCGGTGATTTCAATCAGCGGCGACGGCGGTTTCATGTATTGCGCCGGCGAGCTGGCTGCCGCGGTGCAGCATGGCATTCCGCTGGTGGCGCTGGTCTTCAATAACGATGCCTACGGCAATGTGCGCAAGATGCAGATCCGCGATTACGACGAGCGCGTCATCGCCAGCGACCTGGTGAATCCCGACTTCGTTAAGCTGGGCGAGGCTTTTGGCGCCAACGCCTTCCGGGCAGAGACCGAATCACAACTGCGCGAGGCGATGCGTTACGGCTTCAAGAGCGAATTGCCCACCATCATCGATGTGCCCATGGGCGATACGCCCAGCTTCGACAGCATCTATGATCAAGGACGGGTTCGTCCGCCGCGTAAAAGCTGAGTCGCGCCATGTCGCCAATCGTGATTCCGCCCGGTTCAGCGCTGCACGCGACCTTCGCCGCGACCCTCGCCTCGGCTGATCGCGTCTTTTTCGCTGGCTTGCCGGGTGTGGGCAAGAGCCTGCTGCTTCAGCAGATGGCGCTGATGGCCGCCGCCGCCGGCCGTCGCGTGACGCTGCTGCAGTGGGATGTGGCGCGCCAGCCCTTTGAGTCGCCGCGTTACCCGCTCAAAGACGGCGCCACGCATCCGCTGGTGATTCAAGCTGTGGGCGCCTGGCTGCGCCGGGCGCTTTTGCAATGGGAGGCGGACGCGCTTAATACGAACGATCTGCTGCTGGGCGAAGTTCCCCTGATCGGCGGGCGCTTCATGGCGATCTGCCGGCCGGCTGATGACGCCGCCGAAGCGCTGCTGCGGGATGCGCGCACGCGCTTTTTGCTGCCCGTGCCATCGGTTGAACTGCGCGCGTTTATCGAATCTCAGCGAGAGCGATCCATCGCCGCGCCCCGGCACAAAAACGAAGCCCACGACGCGCCGCCGGACTTGCTGCGGGCGCTCTGGCGCGACTTGCATCAAGTGGCTGTTGCGCTGGGGCTGTCGACCGTTGCCAAAGACGACGCGCCCTACTCGCCGGGGACTTACGCCGCTGTGTATCGCCATCTGCTTCAGCATCGCCACGTCGAGCGAGTAGACCTGCGCCGTCCATTGCCCGCTGCCACATCGGTATACGACGGCTTGGAGGCGCTGCCCCAGTTCCGTGCCACTGCAGCGGAAGCGGCTGACATCATTGCTGCGCTGGAAGCCGCGCCGCCGGGGGCCGAGGGCGCCTGGTACGACGTCTACGACGTCCGTTGAAAGCACTAGGCGCGTTCGTCGGGGATCACGGCGAAGACATCAATTTCGAAATCGGCGTAGGGCTTGCCCAGCGCGCTGATCACCACGCCGGTCGAACAGGGGTGGACATCGGGCATGTGCCGCGCCAGAACCGGATACACCAGATCGCGATAGGCGGCGTCGGTCACATAGGTGGTGATTTTGCAGATGTCTTCCATGCGCGCGCCGGCCGCTTCGAGGATGATTTTGACATTCTTCATGGCGTTATCGGCTTGGGCGGCCGGGTCGCCTTCGCCCACGAATCCGCTGCCGTCCATGGTCAAGCCGGTCTGTCCTTCGACGAAAACCAGATTGCCCGCGCGCACCGCTTTGCAGGTCCGGTAGTCGATATCGGGGAAGATATTCCCATCCTTGCTGGTCTTGGGCATGATGCGTTGATGCGCCATTTCTTCACTCCTTGGTAGAATGATTTGTCAGGGATTATACCGAGTGCGGCCTTTCATGGCTTCAGCTTGCTGTCACTGGGTGTGGACAACTTCGCCTAAATGCCGGATGCACGTGACACGGCAAAAGCCTCGGCGCCCTCGTTTTTCTCGGTGTACTCGGTGGTAAAAGTTTTTCATTTTCGACTCAATTGATGCACGCCGCGGCCAGTGCTTCGAGCAGCCGCAGCGATAATCAGCTAGAATGCGGCGCATTGCGGACTGGTAGCCGGGAAGGCAATATGAGCCAAAGAAAACGTTACGCCATCGTCGGCACGGGATCGCGCGCCGGCATGTTCATCGACGCGATCGCGCAAACCTACGCGGAATCCGCCGAGTTGGTCGGCCTTTGCGACCTCAGCCGTACGCGCATAAATTGGCACAATACTCAGCTGCGGCAGCGCGGATTGGCGCCAGCGCCCGCCTACCAAGCAGACGACTTCGAGCGCATGCTGGACGAGACCAAGCCGGACACAGTCATCGTCACCACGGTCGATGCCTGGCATCATCATTACATCGCGCGCGCGCTTGACCGGGGTTGCGATGTCATCAGCGAGAAGCCGCTGACTACCACGCTGGATCGGCTGAAGGCCATCGACGCCGCCAGAAAACGCAGCGGCAAGTCTCTGCGCGTGACTTTCAACTATCGTTACGCGCCCGCTTACGCCCGTTTCCGCCGGCTCATCGCCGAGGGCGCGGTGGGCAAACCGTTGGCGGTCGACTTTTCCTGGCTGCTGGATACCAGCCACGGCGCTGATTATTTCCGGCGCTGGCACCGCGAGAAGGCCAATAGCGGCGGGCTGCTGGTGCACAAGGCGACGCACCACTTTGATTTGGTCAATTGGTGGATCGATTCCTTTCCGGCGCAGGTCTTCGCGCTGGGCGACTTGCTGTTTTATGGGCGCGACAATGCGGCGGCCCGCGGCGAGCGCTATGCGTATGAGCGGTATACCGGCGTTGCTGCGGCGCGGGATGATCCCTTCGCGCTCTTCCTCGATGACAAAGAAGCCTACAGAGGGCTCTACCTCGATGCCGAAGCCGAGACCGGCTACCTGCGCGATCGCAATGTTTTTGGCGATTCCATCACCGCCGAGGACACCATGACCGTCACCGCGCGCTACGCCAACGGCGCGCTGCTGTCCTACTGCCTGGTGGCCTACGCGCCCTGGGAGGGTTTGCGCGTGGCAGTGACCGGCACGCGCGGGCGCGTCGAGATGGATGTCACCGAGAGTGTCACGCACTTAAAATCCGACAGCGCCTCAGCCGCCGCCAGCAAGGGCGCTTTTAAGCAGACGCGGATTCGCGCATTCCCCATGTTCGGCGAGCCTTACGAAGTAGACGTTCCAAAGGTCGAGGGCGGGCACGGCGGCGCTGATCCGCTCATGCTGGCGCAGCTATTCTCAACCGAGCCGGGGCCGGATCCGTTGCGGCAGGCGGCCTCGTTTGTAGACGGCGCGGCCTCGATCCTGGTCGGCATCGCCGCCAATATGTCGATATCGACGGGCGAGCTGGTGGATGTGGCGGAGCTGTTTGACTTGGCGAGTCGTCAAAATGTCTTAGAACATAAAAGCTAAGCGCATATATCCGTCTAATGCAGGATGTGGTATATTTCCTGTAAGGACGCAGTTCTTGCTGGGAGAACGCCATGAAAGATTTTGAGGTCAGCAATAGTGAGATATTGCTGGCTATAATCGCCGCGGCTGACGGGAGAGAGCTCAGTCGCGTACATCTTCAAAAGGTAGCCTTTCTGGTATCTGAAGAATTTAAGGACAGGTTGCCGGCGGACTTCTACAAATTTGACAAGTATGACTTCGGGCCATTCTGCATTGATATTTACAATGATACGGAGATGCTACATTATTGGGGAAGGATTCATATTAATCCGGGTTCTGAACGTCGATACGACACCTACTGTATTGCCGAGCCCTTCGACTCGGAGAGTCTACAGATCGATGACGACATCAAGACATACATCCAGGATACGGTTGCGTGGGTGGCGGAAATGTCCTTCGGAGAGATCGTACGCGCTATATACTGGCTATTCCCAGAATATCGTGAAAACAGCATCTTTGTTTATTCAGAGGAGCAGGCAGAGGTCGAGAGTTTCGCCCGAAGCATGAAGCAATTGCAAGAAGGCAAGACTTACTCCGCCAAAGAACGCTTACAAGAACTGAAACAGACCATTCAGGCAAATGAGTAGAGAGATTAAATGGTCTGACGACTTCGACCGCCAACTAACACGACTCTCACGCAAGCGCCGGCGCATTTTTGAAGACCTTGAAGAGCTGCTCGAGAAATTTTCCGCGGGACAGCTTCCGGGAAGAACCGCCCGTGGCGTAAAAGGAATGCCGGTCAAAGTAGCCAGAATGAGCGACCGAACGTCGGGCAGAGGTCAAAGCGGCGGATACCGAGTAGCATATTATTATGATGACTCGATCATTCTTTTGACCTTTATAACGACGCGCGACAAGCTGGACCAAAACTCAACGGCACAGATAATGGCTACGCTGAGGCGGGCCGGATACTTATCGAAATAGATTGCCTCGAATCCCGACAGTAGGCAGCGCGGAAGTACCATCGGCGCGTCCCAGAGCGTTTGCCGCGAACTAGATCTAGCGATAACGCGAATCCGCGCCCGTGCCCCACATATCCGGATCAGGACCTAACTTCGCCTTGAGATCGGCGGTGGCGTCGTCCAGCCGCTGCATCGTCTCAGCGGACAGCGAGAGACTCCCGGCGACGACATTGCTCTCCACATGCCGCGGAGTGCGCGCGCCGGCCAGGACGCAGTCGACGGCGGGTTTGTGCAGCAGCCAAGCCAGCGCCACATGAACCATCTCCTGCCCGATATCGGCGCTGATCTGACGGATCGCCTCAACCGCGGCGAAGGTCTCGCTTTCGAAGCCGGAGGTGTTATGGCGCGAATCGCGGCGGTCGGGCCGGAAGTGGCGCGTGCGCGTGCGCGAAAAGGGCATTTCGTCGGCGCTGCGATAGCGGCCGGTCAGCAGCGCCTGGTTCAGCGGGCTATAAGGCAGGATACTGATATTATCTTCGACGCACTGCGGCTGAATGTCGAACTCGATGGCGCGCCACAGCAAGCTGTAGGGCAGCTGATTGGCTTCGTAGCGCCCGCACTGCAGCATGTCGGGCATGTCCTGCGCGCCGAAGTTGCTGACGCCGATGACGCGGATCTTGCCCTCACGCTTTAAGTCGAGCAGGGTCGACATGGAGTCGGCGAAGGCCACATCGCGGCTGGGCCAGTGGACTTGGTACAGGTCGATGACATCGGTCTCTAGGCGCTTCAAGCTGCGCTCGCAAGCGGCGCGGATATCCGCCGGCGCCAAATTGCGGACGCTGACTTTGGTGGCGATGACGGCTTCTCTGCGCCGGCCCCGCAACGCGCGCCCCAGCATTTCTTCCGAGTAGCCGTCGCCGTAGCCCTCGGCCGTATCGAAGAGGTTGATGCCGGCGTCCAGCGCCGCGCTGACGGCATTGACGGTGTCGCTCTCCTCTTGCGCTCCCCAATAATCGCCGCCGACGATGCCCCAAAAGCCCACGCCGATCGGCGAGACCATCAGCGATGAATTGCCCAATTGTCGCAACTGCATGAATCATTCCCCTTTGAGCCCCAATCATTTCGCGCGAGTGTACCAGCCACCTAGCGGCCACGATAGTGGCTCTCGCGCGCGCAGACGTTCTGAAGCGTCGACCAGGTCAGTGTGAGGCAGCCGCGCCTGAAAAACGGAGCATGCGCGCCGATTATGGTTAGCACCCGCTGTTGAAGCTGCAGAAAGCGGCGCAGCGGGCAGTCGTCCCGATTCTTGTAATTGCCTGCGGAATGCGTTATTTTTACTTGGAGTCTGTTTCGTAAATGAATTGTAGACGTGCAGATTCTGCTCACACAGTTCAAGTACAAAGAGGAGATAGATCATGAACAAATTTAGGTCAGGGCGCTTGATGCTGTTGCTTGCGCTTGTCAGCATGCTGCTAGTCATGCTTGTGCCGGCGAGCATGGCGCAATTGGACGATATCCCGCGTGAGCGAACGCTGGTTATCGAGAATATTAGTGTTCGCAACCCGGCGCCGGAGAACTTCAATCCGCTCGCGAATGGATCGCTGGGCCATGCCGGCATGAACCAGGTTGGCAATGAATCCCTGTTCTATTACAACTATGAAACAGGCGAGCTCGTGCCTTGGTTGGCGGAGAGCGCCGCCTTCAACGACGACTACACCGAGTTAACAATCAATCTGCGCGACGGCGTACAGTGGAATGACGGCGAAGCGTTCAATGCTGACGACGTCCTCTATACGCTTAACTTCTTACTGGAGAATCGCGACGCTCGCTTCAGCGACCGTCATGCCGATTTCGTCAGCAACGTAGCCGCGCCGGACGATTTGACTGTTGTCATCACGCTCAACGGGCCCAACCCGCGCTACCTGTTCAACGCCTTTGGGGTGGGCATCTACTGGTCAACCTATATCGTTCCGGAGCACATCTACTCGATGCAGGAAGATCCGCTCACTTTCAGCAACTTCGATCTGGATGCGGGTTATCCGGTGGGCACCGGCCCCTATCGCCTCGTCAATTCCAACGAGACCGAGTCGGTATGGGATCGCCGCGATGACTGGTGGGGCGCCGCGACCGGCTTCAAGGACCTGCCTGAGCCGGAACGCGTTATCTTCCTGGCGGCGGGCAATGAAGAGCGCCGCGCTGCTATGGCAATCAACAACGAGCTGGATACCATGTGGTTGATGGGCCGCAGTACCTTCGAGACGGTGGTCGCCCAAAACTCGTCGGTCACCGGCTGGTACAGCGAATTGCCCTACGCCTACCTCGATCCCTGCCCGCGTTATCTGGTTGTCAACAACGCGGTATCGCCCTTTGACAATGCCGACCTGCGCTGGGCGATGAGCTACGCCATCAATCGCGATGCCTTGGTGGATATCGCTTGGGAAGGCATGACTAGCACCATCAACTGGATTATGCCCGGTTACCCGCCCTTGCTGGAGTATATGGACGCCAGCGCCGATCTATTTGAAGCGCATCCCACCCTGGAGCAGAACCAGGACAAGGTCGATGAGCTCATGACCGCCAACGGCTTCACCCGTAACAACGATGACCTCTGGGTAGATGCCGATGGCAACACGGTGCAGATGGACTTGGCCATCCGCCAGGGCGAAACGTTCCAGGTCAAGATGGCGCCAGTCATTGCCGAATTGCTGCAGCGCGCCGGCTTCGACGCGACCTTCAAGCTGCAGGACAACGCCGCCTTCAACGAGACGGCTCGCACTGGCGGCGCCAACGCCTGGATTGATGTGGCCTGCGGCGCAGTGCGCGATCCCTACGGCACGCTGGATAACTTCCACAGCCGCCATTCCGCGCCGCTCGGCGAAGATGTCACCGGCTCCCGTACCCGTTATGAGAACGCCGAGTATGACGCCATTGTCGACGAGATGAAGCTGACGGCCAGCGAAGACCCGGCCATGCAGGAGCTATTCCGCTCCGCGATCGGGATCTGGCTGGCGGAACTGCCGGCCATGCCGCTGACCGAAGCCTCGCTGCTGACCCCGTTCAATAATCACTATTGGACTAACTGGCCAACAGCGGATAACAACTACGTCCACCCCGGCTTCTGGTGGCAGACAGCCCTGCTGATGATCACAGAGATCGAAGCAGCCCAGTAAACTAAAACAAGCACAGGTGCCCGGAGCATCGGTTCCGGGCACGGCCTTGTCATACGCTGACGGCCGAATGGTATTGGAGGCGCTGGATGTGAAACATGCCTACTTGATCCGCCGGGTTGTGATGTTCTTCGTCGTGGTGATTCTGGCGGCGACCCTAAATTTCATCATCCCGCGCCTGGCGCCGGGCGATCCCATCGGAGCTGTGTTGGAAGAGCTGCGGGCTCGTGGCGCCTCCACCGGCGGCGACTCCGAAGACGAGATCGTGGCAGCCTACCGCGCGCGCTTCGGCCTTGATAAGCCGATCCACATTCAATATTTCAGTTTTCTCGCCAATACCCTGCGTTTTGATTTGGGTTATTCTATTTCTTATTATCCGCAAAAGGTCGAGGCGGCGCTGCTGCGCTCCTTGCCCTGGACGGTTGGTTTGTTGGCCATATCGACCGTGATATCTTTCGCCTTCGGGTCGTTTTTCGGCGCCTTGATGGCGTGGCCGCGCGCGCCGGCTACGGTGAACCGATTCGTCCCGTTTTTCATGGTCTTATCGGCGGTGCCCTATTATCTGCTGGGGCTGATTCTCGTCTATATATTCGCCTTTGTGCTGCGCTGGCTGCCGCTGGGGGGCGCCTACTCGTCCGGCACGGTGCCGGAGATGGACCTGGATTTCATTCTCGATGTGATCAAACACGGCATGTTGCCGGCGCTGTCGATCTTGTTGACGAGCGTGGGCTTCTGGGCCCTGGGCATGCGTGGCGTGATGGTGACCGTATTGGGCGAGGACTACTTGACCCTGGCGGAGGCGAAAGGCCTGCCGGACCGGCGGATATTCTTCGCCTATGCCATGCGCAACGCGCTGCTGCCGCAGGTTACCTCGCTGGCGATTGCGCTGGGGACGGTCGCGTCTGGCGCGGTGCTGGTGGAGGTTGTATTCAATTATCCCGGCGTCGGCTGGCTGCTGTATAATGCGCTGCGCAGCTCGGATTATTATATGGTGCAGGGCGTGGCTTTCTTTCTGATTTTAACTGTGGCGGTGTCGGTATTGATCGTCGATTTGATTTATCCCTTGCTCGACCCACGCATCGAACGTTAGGCAAAGGCGCGAAGAGAGCCAGCTATGTTGAAAACCGGGCGTCGCCGCCTAAGGGCAACCATCGTCTATATCCTGCGTTCGCCGAAGTTGATGCTGGGCTTGGTCTTGCTGTTCGCTTTGCTGCTAATGAGCCTGGCGGGACCCTTGTTTGTGGACGTGGAAAGAGCCCGACCAATATCTGTCGCGACTAACAAGCCGCCTTCCGCCGAATTTCCTTTCGGCACTGACAGTGGCGGCCGCGATGTTTTGGCAGTCATCATAGTTGGCACGCCGCAGACCTTGCTGATGGGCGTCCTGGCTGGCTTTGTGGGCGTGACGCTGGGCACCAGTCTCGGCCTGATCGCCGGTTATTATGGCGGCCGCGTTGACATGATCATCAGCACAGCCACCGATACCATGCTGACCATACCGCCTTTGGCGATTCTGCTGGTGGTGGCGGCTTCCGTGCGGACGATGAGCGTACTGAATATGGCGCTGATTATTGCCTTGCTCTCCTGGATGTTTCCGGCTCGGACGATTCGGGCGCAGGTGCTGTCCTTGCGCGAGCAGCCCTACGTGCATATGGCGCGGCTCGCCGGTTTGAGCGACATTCGGATTATCTTTGAAGAAATCATGCCGAATATTCTGCCGCTGGCGGCCGCGAGCTTTGTCGGCGCGACCTCGGGCGCGATCCTGGCGGGCATTGGCCTGGAAGTGCTTGGCATGGGTCCGCAGCGGACGCCGACCCTGGGCATGACAATTTACTGGGCGCAGCTCTATTCGGCTCTCATTCGCGGACTCTGGTGGTGGTGGCTGCCGCCGATCATTGTGCTGATCGTCTTGTTTGTCGGTCTCTTCCTCGTTAGCGCCGCCATGGATGAATTTGTCAATCCGCGCTTGAGGAAAACGGGATGAGCCAAGACATCGCCCTGGAAGTCAACAATCTGCGTGTTTCCTACAAGACGAGCACAGACGATGTCAAGGCCGTCGATGACGTCAGCTTCAAACTTTACGCCGGCGAGCGGCTGGGCGTGGTCGGCGAATCGGGCTCGGGCAAGACGACGCTGGCGCTGGCCTTGATGCGATTGCACAAGCCGCCGGCTTCAATCGAAGGTGGTGAGGCATATCTGGACGGGCGCGATCTACTCAAACTGGACCGCGAGGAGATGCGCAGCACCCGCTGGAGCAAGCTGTCGCTGATCCCACAGGGGTCGATGAACTCGCTCAATCCGGTGATCAAGATCAAACATCAGATGGCCGACGCCGTTGAAGCGCATCAACGCGGCTGGACACGGGGCGAAATCGCCAAGCATATCGGGCATCTGCTGGGCCGTGTCGGCTTGCCCGAAAGCGTGGCCGAGATGTATCCGCACGAGTTGAGCGGCGGGATGAAGCAGCGGGTTTGCATTGCGCTGGCAATCATCCTAGAGCCGAGTGTGATCATCGCCGACGAGCCGACCAGCGCGCTTGATGTCGTGGTTCAGCGGGTGGTTATGCAGACCCTCAACGATGTGCAGGCGCAGCTCAACGCGGCCATGATCATCATCGGCCACGACATGGGTCTGATGGCGCAGTCAGCCGATCGCCTGGCGGTGATGTATGCCGGCAAGATGGTCGAGGTTTCGCCGATTGGCGCCTTCTTCAAAAATCCGCAGCACCCGTACAGCAAGCTGCTGATCAGCTCCCTGCCATCGCCCGAGGAACGACGCGAGCTGACGGGCATCCCAGGCAGCCAGCCTTCCTTGCTGGACTTGCCCTCGGGTTGCGCCTTCCATCCGCGCTGCCCGATTGCGGTCGAGCGCTGCAAGCGGGAAATTCCGCCTCTGCGTGATTTCAGCGGCGGACGGCGCGCCGCTTGCCATTTGGTGGAAGAGCAAACCTGATGAACGGGAAAAACCTGCTTGAATTCGACAATGTCACCATGGCCTTCGGCGGCAACAAACGCAACCCCGATGGCATCGTGGCGCTGGAAAATCTGAACCTGGCGATTGAATCCGACAAGCCGTCAATCATCACCATCGCCGGCGAGAGCGGCAGCGGCAAGACGACGCTGGCGCGGCTGGGCCTGGGCATGATCAAGCCGACCAGCGGCCGCGTCATCTACCGAGGGCAAGACCTTTGGGCGATGTCGAATCAGGAACGTCGCGATTATCGGCGTGAGGTGCAGGCGATCTTTCAGGATCCCTTTGCCGTATACAATCCCTTTTATACGATCGACCGGCTCTTGCTGACGCCGATTCGCACCTTCAAGCTGGCGCAGAATCGGGCGCATGCGCGGGAATTGATCGAGGACGCCTTGACCAAAGTCGGCTTGCGAGCTGGCGAAGTGCTGGGGCGTTACCCGCATCAACTCAGCGGCGGTCAGCGGCAGCGCATCGTGGTCGCGCGCAGTTTGCTCTTGCAGCCCAAAATTATCGTGGCGGATGAGCCGGTGTCGATGATCGACGCGTCCTTGCGGGCGAATATTCTGACGAAATTGAAAGAGCTGCGCGACGAATTCGGCATCTCGCTGCTGTATATCACGCATGACCTGGCGACGGCGCATCAAATCAGCGACAAGATCTTTGTGTTCTATCGTGGGCGCGCCGTCGAAATCGGCGATGCCTCCACCGTCATTCGGCATCCGCAGCATCCCTACACGCAGCTATTGGTCAGTTCGATTCCACGACCCGACCCGGAAAATACCTGGGAGGGCCGCGTTGAGATCCCGCTGGAAGAACTGACGCCCGGCGCCGACCGGAGCGGCTGTCTCTTCCGGCACCGCTGCCCGCACGTAATGGCCGAGTGCGAGACCACGCCGGGCCACTTCGCCGGCGGCTATGGGCAATCGGTGGCCTGCTACCTCTATAAGGAGAACGCGCAGGTCGCTGACGCGGCGCGATAGCTGGTTTTCTACAGTACGAACGCGACAACACCTATCATCTGCGAGCGACCTGGCCGGTTGCTCCGAGAGCAATCGCATAAAAGCGATAGTCAGTGAAATGGCGCAGATTCGACGGGAAAATCAAACACAGAGATCACAGAGAGCACAGAGAAAAACAATAATGAAAGCCCAATTCATAATCCACGAGAGATTTTCGATGTTATTTCGGTGATTCTCGCCATATACCAACCCACCAAGTGCTTCGTATAGTCGTCCGAACCCCCAAATCTCTGTGCCCTCTGTGGTCTCTGTGGTTAAAATAAATTGATGCGATTGCCCTGCTGTTGCTCCCGTATATTCTCGTATTGCCGCGCGAGAGTGGTACAATGACGCGGATTAATTGATACGCCAATACGGGAAACTCCAATGCAGGACCGCTATTTTTCGTCTGACCCGGCGCAGCGCTCGGCGGCGCGCGAACTCTATCGAAGTGTCAAGGACCTGCCGCTGATCTGCCCGCACGGGCATGTCGATCCTCAGCTCTTCGCCGACCCCGACTATCAATTCGGCAGCCCGGTCGATTTGCTGATCATCCCCGACCACTATGTCTTTCGTATGCTCTATTCTCAGGGGTTTTCGCTGGACGAGTTAGGTATAGCGGCGCTGCACGCCGGGGCCGAATCGCCGGACCATCGCCTCATCTGGCAGCGCGTCTGCGACCACTGGCATCTCTTCCGCGCCACGCCGACTGGCATCTGGCTGCGTGACGAGTTGGCGGATGTTTTTGACATCAAGCTCAAGCTCAACAGCGCCAACGCCATGGCGATTTACGACTCGATTGCCTCGAAACTAGAAAGTCCAGAATTCCGCCCGCGCGCGCTGTTCGAGCGCTTCAATATCGAAGTGCTGGCGACCACGGACGCGGCCACCGATTCACTTGAGCAGCATCAAGCGATACGCGATTCCGATTGGGACGGGCGCATCATCCCGACCTTCCGCCCCGATGCTGTGGTGAACCTCGACAGGCCCGGCTGGCGCGACAATATCGACGCGCTGAGCGACGTCTCCGGCCTGAACGTGGGCGACTACCGCAGCTATATTCAGGCCCTGGAGCAGCGGCGGAGTTGCTTCCAATCGCTGGGCGCGACCGCGACTGATCACGCCGCGCTGACCGCCTGGACCGAGTGGCTGAGCCAGACCGAGGCCGATGCTATTTTCCAGCGCGCGCTGCGTGGCGAGGCCACAGCCAAAGAAGCCGCGCGCTTCACCGGGCACATGCTGGTCGAGATGGCGCGCATGAGCAGCGAAGACGGCTTGGTCATGCAGTTGCACATCGGCTCTTGGCGCAACCACAACCCGCAGCTTTACAGGCGCTACGGCCGCGATATGGGCGCGGATATCCCCATCCGGGGCGAATTCACCAAGAATCTCAAGGCGCTGCTGGATCGCTTCGGCAACCGGCGCGATATGACGCTGGTCTTGTTCAACCTGGATGAGACGACCTACAGCCGCGAGCTGGCGCCATTGGCCGGGCACTATCCGATTCTGCGCCTGGGACCGCCTTGGTGGTTCTTCGATAGCTGGCTGGGCATGACGCGTTTCCTCGATGACGTGGTGGAGACGGCCGGCATCTACAATCTGGCGGGCTTTAATGACGATACCCGCGCTTATCCCTCGATTCCCGCGCGGCATGATGTCTGGCGGCGCGTTTGCGCTGATTGGCTGGCCAGGCAGTTAGTGCGCGGTTTCATCGACGAAGAAGACGCCTATGAGATGATCCGCGCCCTGGCCTATGACCTAGCTAAACAGACCTACCGATTGGAAGGATGACTATGTTGAAGCAGCTTGACCGGGGCGATTATCCTGACAAGAAGCGCTTCCCGGAATGTATCGTTCAATTCGGCGGCGGCAACTTCCTGCGCGGCTTCGCGGATTGGGTGGTGGATGTGCTCAATGAGGAGACCGACTTCGGCGGCGGCGTGGCGCTGGTCAAAGCGACCCCGGGCGATTACGCCGATTTGGACGCGCAAGGCTGCCTCTACACCACCCACTTGCTGGGCATCCAGGAGGGCGAGTTCGTTGAGCAGACGCGGCTGATCGGCGCAGTCAACCGCACGATTTATCCCTACCAGGATTTCGCCGCTTATTTGGCGCTGGCGCGGCAGCCGGAGATTCGCTTCGTCTTCTCGAATACGACCGAATCGGGCATCGTATTCTCTGCCGACGACGCCTTTGGCGACCAGCCGCCATCGAGCTTTCCGGCCAAGTTGACGCGTTTCCTCTACGAGCGCTATCGCCACTTTGAGGGCGCGGCGGACAAGGGCTGCATCATCATCCCGACCGAGTTGATCGTTGACAACGCGACGCGCCTGCGCGAGATCATCCTCGACTATGCGACGCTGTGGCGTCTCGAATCAGGCTTCGCCGACTGGATAACGGGGCACAATCTCTTCTGCAATACCCTGGTCGATCGCATTGTCTCGGGTTTTCCGCAAGCCAACGCCGCGGAGCTATTCCAGCAGTTGGGCTATGAGGATCGCCTGCTCACCATGGGCGAGCTCTACCACAGCTGGATCATCGAAGCGCCGCCCAGCCTGCTGGACGAATTCCCGGTGGACAAAACGCGCGCGCCGCTGAATGTCAAGGTGGTCGACGATGCCGCGCCCTACCGCACGATCAAGGTGCGCCTGCTCAACGGCGCGCATACCTCGATGGTGCCGCTGGGCATTCTGCTGGGCATCGAATCCGTGCGCGAGGCGATGGAGCACGCTGCGTTGGCGCCTTTCATCCAGGATCTGATCTATCAGGAAGTGATCCCCTCAGTGACCGATGTGCCGCGGCCCGAGTTGGAAAACTTCGCGCGTGACGCCTTCGACCGCTTCCGCAATCCGCATATCCATCACCGCTTGCTGACCATCGCGTTGAACAGCTCGACCAAAGTCAAGGAGCGCATCTTGCCGTCGCTGCTGGGATACCTGGAACTGCGAGGCGAATTGCCGCCGCGGCTGGCAGTTGCGCTGGCGGCATTCATAAGGCTCTATCGCGGGCAGTGGCGCGGCGAAGAGCTAGCGCTCAACGACGATCCCGAAGTGCTGGCCTGGTTTCGCGAGCAGTGGGATAAGGCGCCGTCTACACTGGCGCTCTCGCGCTCGGTGCTGAGCAACGCAGCGCTCTGGGAGCAGGACTTGACTCAGGTCCCGGGGCTGGTCGATCGCGTCGGTGAGGCCCTGGACGCCATCGAGCAGGGCAAGCTTTCGGAATTGCTGAGGCAGGCGGGCGCATGAGGCACGATGTAATCACGGTCGGCCGGGTATCGCTTGATCTCTTCGCGCGCGATATCGGCGCCGAATTTCGCGACATCACATCATTCGAGACCAGCGTCGGCGGCAGTCCGGTCAATATCGCCATCGGGACCAGCCGTTTGGGACTGAAGTCCATCGCCTTCACCGCGGTCGGCGACGATGAGGTGGGCCGCTTTGTGCGCCACTACCTGGCGGAGCAGGGCGTCAACACAGACTATATCGCGGTCAAGCCGGAGCGGCGGACGGGCATGGCGGTGGTGGGCGTGCAGCCGCCGGATCGATTCCCGCTGGTGTTCTACCGCGAGAACCCGGCTGATATTCACCTGTCAATCAGCGAAGCGCTGGCGCTGCCAATGAGCGAGACGCGGGCGCTGTCGCTCTCCGGCACGGCGCTGAGCCGCGGCAGCACTCGCGATGTCATACTGTATCTGGCGGAGCAGGCGCGGCGGCGCGGCATGACGACCTTTATCGACCTCGACCTGCGGCCCGATCAGTGGGCGCATCCGCTGGCTTACGGCTTGAACCTGCGCGCTGTCCTGCCGCTCTGCGATGTGCTGATCGGCACTGAAGAGGAATTCTACGCTGCGCTTTCGCCGACGCCCGAGCCGGTCATGTCCGGTGAACCCGTCAGCGACCGGGAGGGCTTGCAGCGTCTGCTGCGCGCCGACGGCGACACGGTGCTGATCGTGAAACGCGGCGACCGCGGCGTGACGATCGTGCGGCGTGACGGTCAAGTCGATGTGCCGGGCTATTCGGTAGAGATAGTTAACACGGTTGGCGCCGGCGACGGCTTCGCCAGCGGCTTGATCTACGGCTGGGCGCAAGGCTGGGCGCAAGGCTGGGGCTGGGAGCGGGCGGCGCGCTTCGCCAACGCTTGCGGCGCGCTGGTGGTCACCCGGCAGGGCTGCGCTCGCGCTTTGCCGCGCCGTGACGAAGTCGATCAATTCATAATCGAATGGGAGGGGGCCGGGGCATGAGCAATCATCTGAAGTCCAACTATAAGGACATGATCGTGCTGGATGTGACGCCGCAGTCGGCGAACTGGGACTACCTGTCCTTTCGTATCATTCGGCTGGGGAGCGAGCAGGTATATCTGCATCAAACGCGGGACACGGAGCTGGCCTTGGTCCCGCTGGAAGGCAGCGGCGTCGTCAGTACGGCGGCTGGCGATTTCGCGCTGAAGCGAGCCGGCGTATTCCAGGAGAAGCCCTCCGTGCTCTACCTGCCGCCCGGGCATGAATTCGGCGTGAGTAGCGACAGCAGCTTTGAGTTCGCCATTGGGGCGGCGCCGGCTGAGGGCAAGTATCCGCTGCGCCTGTTCACGCCGGACGAGATTCGCGCTGAAGTGCGCGGCGGCGGCGCGGCGCGGCGACAGGTCCATCATACCCTGGCGCATCCGTTGCCGGCGGAGCGGCTGATTCTTTACGAAGTATATGTGCCCGGCGGCGCCTGGTCGGGTTATCCGCCGCATTGCCACGACGGTTACGGCGGCTCGCCGCACTTGGACGAAACCTACTATTTCCGTACCGATCCGGCCGAAGGCCTGGCGCTGCACCGCAACTACCGGCGCGATAACGACTTCGAGGAGATCTTTGCCGTCCGCAATACCGACCTGGTTCTGGTGACGCAGGGATTCCACTCGACCTCGGCCGCGCCCGGTTCGAATCTGTATTTCCTGAATTATCTGGCGGGCGAGCTGGTGGATGAAACGCGAGCGACGCCGCCCTACGACGATCCCGACTACGCCTGGCTGAAGGACGACTACACCGGCAATCTCATGCAGTTGCCTCTGATGGGCTGAGGCTGAATCCTTGTTAGCGGCTTGCATTCTGCGGCTAGCCTTAACTGATCATTGGCAAAAACTAACTGTTTGCTAATATTTATCGACATTTGCTTCGCAAATGCGCGATAATTGACATACAGATACTTTAGTCTTGGTGCGGAAAATCATGCGTATCCGAGTTATCCTGCTGATTTTGGCCTTCGCGCTTTTGTCCTTCGGCGGGCAGGCGCAGGTTGAGCCCCTCATCAGAACAGTGGCCGCGGGTTTGTATTATCCGGCGGGAATGGCGCTGCTGCCGGATGGCGGCCTGCTGATCGCTGAAGCGGGCGGCCATGGCGAACGCAGCGCCGGCATCAGCCTTCTGACGCCCGATGGCGAACTGGGGCGCTTGGTCTCCGGCATACCCAGTTCCTTCTCCCGCGATAACTTGATCAGCGCGCCCGCTGTAGCGGTGACGCCCGACGGCGAAACGATTCTCATCGGTCTGGGCGGCTCTCAACTCTACAGCCTGCCGAGCGAGGCGGCACGACGCTTGCCGGACGAGCCATTTTCTCCGCGAGATTTGCAGCGGCGGCAATCGGAGGGCGGCAATGTCTTTCTCTTGCATCCCTTTGATATTGCTTTCGACAGTGGCGGCGCGCCGGTCGTGACGGACGCGGCCGGCAACGGGCTGGTCATGGAGAACGCCGACGGCTCCCTGCAGTACTGGCAGCGTTTTGCGGCGCTGGATAATCCGCAGCACGGCGGCGGACGGCTGGAAGCGCTGCCTACCGGGCTGGCGCGCCAGGACGACGCCTTTTATGTGACGCTCTTCGGCGGCTGCCCGCATGTTGCCAATAGCGGCGAGCTGGTTGCCGTTGCTGATGACTGGCGGCAACGCACCATCGTGGACGGCTTGAACATGCCGGTCGATGTGGCGCTCGACGCTGAGGGCGCGCTTTGGCTGCTGGAGTTTGCCGCGATCGCGCCGCGCGACAACTGCTTTACCGGCCTCGTTCAGCAGGGAGCCAGCGGACGGCTGAGCCGCATCAGCGCGATGGGCGGCTTGGAAACGGTCGTCGAAGACCTGCACTTTCCCACGGCGATCATGCCTATGCCCGATGGCGGGCTCTATGTCACCGAAGCCTACTCGGGCCGGCTGCTGCGCATTGACTTTGACGCTGAGCCCGATCCGCCGCGGCGCTATCCGCCCGCAAACAAAGCGCAGCGCAGCGAGGTCGAGGCGCCTGACCTGGACCGAGCCTTGCGCGCCGTCATCGCCGAGCATGATTTGTCGCCTTATCCCGGGCAGGATATCAAGGAAGATGAGAGCGAATTGACGCGCTTGGGGCGTGATCTATTCTTCGACCCCATCTTGTCGGGCGACCAAAATATCTCCTGCGGCACCTGCCACCATCCCGAATTCGCCATGACCGACGGGCGCGTCTTGCCGATCGGCGCCGGCGGGCAGGGCCTGGGCGAAAGCCGCGCCTTCCGCAAGTTGATCAACCTGCCGGAAGACGTCCACGTTGGAGAGGGCATGACGGTTGTCAATCCCTTTGTCGATACCTTCATTCCGCGCAACAGCCCCACGATCATCAACAGCGCACTGCTGCGCGGCCAGTTTTGGGATGGACGGGTGGAGCTGGCGACCAGCGACGCGGTGGTCAACACGCTGGAAGACGCCATCAACGATTTGGATTTGACCGACCCGCTGACGGCGCAGGTGCTCTTCCCCATTACCTCCCAGCACGAGATGGCGGGCGTCAGCCTGGGCGAGTTTTCGCCGATGGTCATCCGCCTGATTCTGCTGGAGCGTCTGCGCGCGAATCCAGCCTATGCGGAACGATTTGCCGCCGCATTTGACAGTCCGACTATTACGCTGCGGCGTTTGGCTGAAGCGGTGGCGGCTTTTGAGCGGCAGCTGATCTTTACCGAGTCGCCCTGGGACGACTATGTGGCCGGCGATGCCGACGCGCTTAGCGAGCAGCAGAAACGCGGCGCGCTGTTGTTTTTCGGCGCGCTGAACCGCGGGGTGAATTGCGCCTCCTGCCATAGCGGCGATCTCTTCACCGATCAAGAATTCCATAATTTGCTCGTGCCGCAGTTGGGCCCCGGCAAGGACAACGGCAGCGACGGCAGCGACGACTTTGGCCGCGCCAATGTCAGCTTCGACTATCGCGATCAGTACCGCTTCCGTACGCCCAGCCTGCGCAATGTCGAGTTGACGCTGCCCTACTTCCACAGCGGCGCATACAGCACGCTGGAAGATGTCGTCTGGCATCATGCCGATCCCTGGCGGGCCAATATCCTCTATGAGCCGAGCGAGCATTTGCCGCGCGCATTCCAGGATCAAGTCCTGGCCTACGATTTTGAGCGGAAGTCGCATACCGTCAGCAGGCGTATCGGCGCCGGCATGCCCATCAACGCGGCGGAAGCGGCGGAGCTGGCCGCCTTCTTGCGCTCGCTGACCGACCCGGCGGCGCGCGATCTGGCGCATATCACGCCGGCGGAAGTACCCAGCGGCTTGCCGCTAGATCCGCTGCCTCGCTAGCCCTTGGCGCTGACAAATCTCGACGGAAGTATTTTCGCTGGCGAGCTCCGTGCTGGAAAATTCACCACAGTCGCTCGCAAGTCACGACTTGGCTCACTCAAAATATGAAATCCAATGCTGCGTACGGGCGAGCCGGCGGCTCGCCCCTACATATTTCGACAGGGTTCGGCAGATTGCATAAAAAAGAGACACAGAGTGCACAAAGATTTTTTCTATTCCTTGTGAGTTCGAAAGGCCGGCGAAGTTTGCCACTCCCGCTCTTGCTTAAGGCGGTCAATGCCCCACATATTTGTTACACTGAAGCATACTCGGTTAGACAATGAGGTACAAAAATGCCCGCTACAGCTTACGGCAAATTGCCCGTCCCGCGTCTGACGCCGGCGCTGCTTAGCTTGGTGAAAACAGGCGCGGTCTATAGTTTGGGCGTCGATTTCCAGGAAGGCATGCTGACGCCGGGCGCGGCGATGAAGTCGTATTCGATCGTGCCGCACCTGCGCCATAGCGACCCAGCTGCCATTGATCCCGGCACAGCCGCCGCCGAGGTCATCCGTATGTCGATCCACGTGGGCACGCATATCGACGCGCTCTGCCACATCTCGGAAAAGCAGAACGCCGCAGGCCTGCCTGATTCGGACGGCGAGCCTCGTCTGTATGCCGGGGAGGGCCGGACGGTGGCCGCGAGCGAGTGCGTCGATTCCGCGGGCCAGAAGCACCTCAGCGCCGAGCAGATGCCGCCGATTGTCATGCGCGGCGTCATGCTGGATGTGGCGGCTTACAAGGGCGTCGACACGCTGCCGCCGGCTTATGGCATCGGCGCGGACGATTTGCGCGGTACGCTGGAGCGGCAGGGCAGTGACATCGGCGCGGATACGGCTGTGCTGTTGCGCACCGGTTCATATCATCTGCTGCGCGCTGGCGATCCGGTGTATCGCGATGCGCAGACCGGCTTGAATCTGGAAGGGGCGCAGCTGCTGGTGGAGCAGGGCATGACCCTGGTCGGCGCGGACAATATGGCGGTGGAGGTCATGCCGCCGATGGACCATTCTGTGCATCGCTTCCTGCTGGTCAACAGCGGCATCACACACGTGGAAAACCTGAACCTGGATGAGCTGGCGGCGGCGGGCTGTTACGAATTCCTGCTGATTATCGCGCCGCTGAAGCTGACGGGCGCGACCGGGTCCTGGGTCAATCCGCTGGCGATTGCTTGAGCGGCGCCCGCTCGAGTCGCGGAGCGAGTGATGACGACATGGCCCTGCTGGCTCATTTACAGCACGAACTTTGCCAAAGACCGTCAGCGGGGCTAGAATGCGCATACTGCCCTCTGCGCGCGTAAGGAGCCTGCTTTGTTGACCTTTCTGCATATCAGCGACACGCATATCAGCGCCGACCCCGAGTATCGCCCGCACTGGCTGGACAAGCCGATAGCGCACCCCAACCGCGGCGTCGAGTCGCTGCTGGAGGCGATCAACGGGCTGTCGTTTCCGGTGGATTTCATCTTGCATACCGGCGATATCTGCGCTGAGCCGGAGGCGGAAAATTACCATCTGGCGCGCGAATTGCTCGACCGGCTGGAGCAGCCCATGTACCTGCTGCCGGGCAATCACGATTCGCCCCAAATGGCGCGCGATATTCTGTCCGATGGCGACCGCCGGCAAGTGCTGGATGACGACCACTTCATTATTAACGGGTATCACTTGATCTCGATTGAAGGCGGCGGCATGGGCGATCCCGTATTTCCGACCGTGCCGGAAGAGCAGATTGACAATTTTGCCGCGCTGCTCAGCCGGGCGCAAGACGGGCCGATTCTGGCAGCGGCGCATTTTCCCTTTGTGCGGACGGGCGTGCCCTGGCTTGACGACGGCGCGCGCATCCAAAACGGCGAGCGGCTGCATGAACTGCTGGCGGCGCGGCGCGAGCAAGTGCTCGGCGTTTTCTTCGGGCATATCCATCAGGTGGTGACCAGCACCTGCGATGGCATCACCTACAACTGCTGTCCATCGACCTGGTTCAACTTCACCGGCTACCCGGGCATGGAAGCGGCGGACGCGGATCTGGAGACGCCAGGTGGCTTCAACCTGGTGATGATTCGCGATAATCGCTGCTTCGTGCGCTTCTACGGCCTGCCGCGGCCGGGGGCATAGACGCGATGGCGTTTCTATAGGCGCAGTCGCGGCGTGAGGAATCGTTCCGGCGTGTCGATCGATTCCAGCCAGCGTACGTAGCGGGCGTGCAAGTCCTGGACCACTTCCGGTTGAGACTCGCTGAGATCGTTGTGGTGGCTCGCATCTTCCTTGGCGCGATACAATTCGACGCGCTGGCCCTCAACCGCGTAGAGCAAATCCCACTCGCCGTCAGTGATCGTCGTGGGCGAGACTTCGACCACGACGCGATTCTGTCCGTCCACCGTCTTTGACAACTCGCCGACCTCTTCAAAGGGGGCGCTGGTTACGACCAGGTCATGGATGGGCTGGCCGCTGAGCAGGGGCAATACCGATGACGCTTGTGTCCGCGCCGGCGCCTGCAAGCCAAGCAAATCCAGCATGGTGGGCATCAGGTCCGGCAGTGAGAGCAGGCCGGAGACGCGGCGGCCAGCCTCGCCGGGGAGTTTCATCAGCAGCGGAACCTGAATCAGTTCGTTGTGCAGCGGGGAGCGGTGGACTTGCCGCTGATGCACGGTCATGCCCTTGGCGAAGCCTTCGTCGAAGCCGCTGCCGTCGGGCCAGCGAAAGCGCCGCTTGCCAAATAGACCGTGCTCGCCGAAATAGAAGCCGTGGTCGGAAACAAAGAGTATCGCCGTGTCATTGAGCAGATTTAGGGCGCGAACGCGCTCCATCAGGTAGCCGAACCAGTGGTCGACCATGGCGATCTCGCCCATGTAGCAGGCGCGCGCGATTTCCAGGTCGCGCTCGGTGACGCCATCGGCCTGGTAATCGTAATAGCTGGGCGCGATGACTTCGCCGGCGTATTCGGGCAGATGCGGCTTGACGTACCAAGCCGGCGGGTCCCAGGGTTCGTGCGGATCCCAGGTATCGATGTAAAGGAAGAAGGGGTTTTTGTGATGGCGCTCGAGCCAGTCGGCCGCTTCTTTGAAGGTCTTTGGCGCGCAATAGCCCTCGATTTCCGAGACTTGGCGCTGCTTCTGCCGATACTCGCGCTCGGTCCCGTGCAGCTGCCCGCGTACGTAAACGAAGTCCTGGAAACCGCGATCTTGGCCGTAGCCGCGGCGCGCCAGAAAGGGCGTATCGGCGATCATCGCTGTGCGGTAACCGGCTGCGCTGAGCAAATCGGCCAGGGTCACTTCAGCTTGCGGCAGGGGCCCCCAGGGCAGGTAAACAAAGGTATAGCGCCCGGTCATCAGGTCGGCGCGCGCGGGTACGGTGGGGAAGGAGGCGGCGTAACAGTCTTCAAAGACCAGCGCGCCCTCGGCGAAGCGATTGAGATTGGGCGTGATGACGTCGGTGTTGCCGTAACAGGGCAGATAATCGCGGCGGAGCGTGTCGGTTACAACGACGATGACGTTCAAGAGGATTCCTTTCTTTTTTGTCAAACCGCCAATTGCGGAAGCCGAGGGCGTCCGTTTTTTTGCGTGATCACGGTAGCCCATCTCCGCTGCCGCCGAGCGGCTACTTCAGGCCGGAGCGCACGAAACCCTGCACGTAATAACGCTGCAGGAAAATGAAGATGACGACCACCGGCACCGTGGCCACAAAGGAGCCGGCGAATACCAGCTCCCACTTGATGTATTCGTCGCTGAACAACTTCGCCAGCGCCACCGTAATGACCGTCTTTGACTCGTCCGTGATGACGATCGAGGGCCAAATGAATGAATCCCAGGAGAAGATGAATTTGATGAAACCGGCGCTGACCAGGGCCGGAACGATGTTGGGCAGCATCACTTGCCAGTACATGCGGAAAAATGAGCAGCCGTCGATGATGGCGGCGTCGTAGAGATCTTGCGGCAGCTCGGCGAAGTGCTGGCGCAGCAGGAAAATGATGAAGGCGTCGGTAATCCAGGGCAGGAAGATCGAGGGCAGGGTGTTGTCGATATGCAGCTGCTGCATGGTGAGGAAGAGGGGGATGAGCTTGGCTTCAAAGGCGATGGTCAGCGTGGCCAAAATGATGAGAAATAGCAGCCGCCGCCCGGGAAACTTGAGCCAGGCCAGCACAAAAGCGATCATGCTGTTGATGGTGACGGCGAAGGTGACCGACATGGCCGCCACGATGACGCTGTTGAGGAAGGCCTGCGCGAAATTTGTGTCGGTGAAAAGGCCGGTCAAATTCTCCATGGTGGGGTTGCTGGGCACAAAGGTCTTGACCGTCAAAGGATACAGGTCGTCAAAGAGGTCTTGGCGTGTCTTGAAGGTCGAGCCCACGATCCACAAATAAGGCGTGGCGAAGACCACCACGATCAGCAGGTAGAGCGCGACGCGCGCCAGCGAGACCAATGAAAGCCCGCGCCCGGATTCTGGCGAACGCGTCTCAGTCATCGTCTTCGTCCCGTGTGATGCGTAGCTGGAGTACGCTGATGGCGATCAGCAGGACCGCCAGGATGACGGACAGGGCGGTGGCGTAGCTGAAGCGGTTGAAGCGGAAAGCCAGATGGAAGATGTAATGCACGATCACGCGGGTGGCGTTGGAGGGCCCGCCATCGGTCAGCACCTCGACCGGCACAAAGATCTTGAAGGCGGCGATGGTGCTGGTGACCAGCACAAAGACGTGCGTGCGATTGAGCAGCGGCAAGGTGATATTGCGGAAGAGCTGCCAGCGGCCGGCGCCGTCAATGCGAGCCGCCTCGTAGTACTCGCCGGGTATCGCCAGCAGGCCGGCCAGGTAGAAGATCATACTCAAGCCGACATCCTTCCAAATGGTGATGGCCGCCAAGACGGGCAGCGCCTGATGCCTGTCGCGCAGGAAGCCCTGCTGGGGCAAGCCGAATGACTCCAGCAGGCTGTTGACGATGCCGATGTCGGAATGGAACATCATGCCCCAGACGATGGACGCGACCACCATTGAGGTGACTGCCGGGAAGAGCACCAGCGTGCGCAGCAGGGTTGAATCGCGACCCGGCTTGGCGACAAGCATGGCCAGCATCAGCCCCAGCGCCATCTGCAGCGGCACTTTGATCAAGAAGAAGACGGCGGTGTTCTTCAGCGAGAGCAGCAGCAGCGGATCGTTGAGGGCGATGTCGTAATTCTTGAGGCCGGTGAAAGTGAATTCGCCGGTAAATACTTTGTAATCGGTGAAGCTCAGCCGAACGGTATCGGCGATGGGCCAGTAGTGGAATAGAAACAAGCCGATCAGCGCTGGCAGCGACAAGAAAAACGCCGCTCGATAGCGCTGCGCGTTACGGCTGTTGGAGAATAGCACGGTCATCGGTGACGGGGACCCTTTCCCGCGGCCGGGCGACGGGAAAGGAGTCCTCTTCGTTGCAGTGATCTATCTGAACTGCATAAGTTGCGCGTCAGCTTCCAGGATGGCGTTGGCGACTTCTTCTTCAATGTCGCCGCCCAAGGCGATGTTGACCATCATATCGCTGGCGATGATGCGATTGAAGATGGTGTGCGCTGGTCCGCCGGGCCTAGCCACGCCCCACTCCACCATTTCTTCGAAGAGCAGCGCCAGGAAACCTTCCTGGAAGTCCGGCAGCTGCGCTTGCATCGACTTGCGGCCGGGCACCACTTTGGTGACGTTGTGATAGATGGCGTAGCCTTCCTGGCTGGTGAAGAACTTGACGAAGGCTTTGGCTTCTTCGGGATTATCGCTCTTGGCGGCCACGCCGGGCGCGAAGGAACCGGTATGCGTGATGGGTGTCTTGATGTAAGGCATGGGCATCACATCCCAATTTAAATCGGGGAAGTTGCGCGCCAAGACGGTGCCGGTCGGCGGAATGGCGAAGAAGGTCGCGGTCAGGCCATTGGGGAAGGCATCGGGGATATTGTCGGTGGGCATGAAGCCGTCCGTGTACAGGCTTTGATAGAAAGCGTAGGCTTCGATAGCTTCGGGTGTATCAATGTAGCCGGCGAAGGTAGACAGATCAGGCGCGATCGATTCCCAGAGCGGCTCGCCCGGGCTGCTGGCGCTGCGGATGATGGTCCAGGTGAAGAAAGCGCCCTGCAAGGGATTGTTGAAGCCCATCATGCCCCAGACCTCGTTGCCTTGCTCGGCTTGATGCGCCCGCACCGTGTTGACGTTGTCGACGAATTCCGCCCAGGTCCAGCCGTCTTCGAGGGTCTTTGGCGCTTCGACGCCGGCCGCCTCGAACATATCCACGTTGTAATACATGGCGTCGGCGGCATTAGCCCAGGGCGCGCCATACATGCGGCCATCGAGCGTCACCATTTCGATAAGGTCGCTCATGAAATCGTCCAGGTCTTCCTGGCTGAACATGTCCTCAATCGGCAGGAGAGCGCCGTTGTAGGCCAGGTTTTGTACGCCGACGCCGTCGATCAGGGCCGCATCGGGCGGATTGTTGCCGGCGAAGGCGACCTGCAGGGAATCGAAGAATTCGCCGAAGGGCGTCGCCGTCAGTTCGACTGTGATATGTGGATTCTGCGCTTCAAAGGCTTCGATGACCGCGGCCGTGCCTTCGTCGCGGCCGCGCCCGCCCGGGATCCAGAAGTCAATGGTGACGTCATCTTGCGCGATCGCAGGCGCGGAAAAGGACAATACGGTCAGAAGCAGAATACCGATATGGACAGCGAATCGAAGTTTCATATCAGGGTCTCCTCTATTCAGTTGGCAGTGGCTTGGAACTTGGGCTGAGTTTAACCTGCCGCTGACCGAGCCGCAAACTTTGCGTTATCTGCGCCGATATGCAAGAATCACAGTTTCTCGTCCGCGACTGTTTCTTGGAGGACTGCAAATATCGTGAGCGCGCGACCCAACATCGTACTCATCGTCAACGACCATCAGGCTTACTATCGCCACGGATGGGACGGCGGGCCGCGGCCGCTGACACCCCACTTTGATCGCCTGGCCGCGGGCGGGATTCGCTTTGAGCGGTCGTACTGCGCTGTGCCTTTGTGCGGTCCTTCGCGGCGGACGCTGGCAACCGGCCTTTATCCGCATAATCACCGCAATTATTACAATTACTCCAACGCGCCTTACGACCATGAGATATATATGAGCAACTTGGCGCGGGCCGGTTTTCGCTGTTTCTATTTCGGCAAATGGCATGCCGGCGCCGGCACTGCCCTCGACTTCGATTGCGAGGGCTTCTCTATGGAAGATTACGGCAATCCCTATATCACAGATGAGTACCGCGACTACCTGCGCAAGAAGGATTTGCCGCCGGCGGAACATCAGGTCGAGTTTGTATTTGACAGCTTTGTCATGAAGCGCGAGTTTCCCGCGCTCAAGCCCGGCGCGGCCTACCGCAGTGATCGCTATTGGTGCGGCGAACATGCGACCGGCATTACCACAACGCCCAAGGAAAGCCACGAAGCCTTCTTTCTGGCGGATATGGCTTGCGAGCAGCTGGAGGCGCTGGCCGATGCTGAAGACGACCAGCCTTTTCACCTGCGTCTCGACTTCTGGGGGCCGCATCAGCCCTTCTTCCCAACGCAGGAATTCGCCGACCTCTACGATCCGGAAGATATCCCGGTTTATGGCAACTTCGCTGATTCGCTGGCGGGCAAGCCGGCGCTCTACTGGCATGATCCCCACGACCGGCTGACCGACGACGACGGGCGCTTCGCCACGCCCAGCAATCTCGACTGGGGCGAATGGCAGCGTATCATCGCGCGCGCCTACGCCCACATCACCATGGTCGATGCCGCCGGCGGTCTGGTGCTGGACAAGCTGGATGAATTAGGGCTGGCGGACAATACCCTGGTCATCTGGACGGCGGATCATGGCGATGCCCTGGGCAGCCACGGCGGCCGCTTCGACAAAGGCTCGTACCTCACCGAAGAGGTGCTGCGCGTTCCGCTGGCGCTGCGCTATCCGGGCCGCATCGCCCCAGGGCAGACGAGCGACGCGCTGGCTTGTGGTACCGATATCGCGCCGACGATTCTGGATGCCGCCGGGACGGATTTTGCGCGCCCGGTCGATGGCGAGAGCCTGCTGCCCCTTGCTTCCTCAGTGGCCGAGGCGGCGAATGCGGGACGAGAATCTATGCTAGTGGAGAGCTACGGACACGGATTTGGGACCATCGAACTGGCCCGCGCCGTGATCAAGGGGCGCTACAAGTTGATCGCCTATCAGGACCACGCGAGCGAATTGTACGACCTGGAGTCGGATCCCTATGAGTTGACAAACCTCTACACAAGCTCGCAGCACGGCGACACCGTCAGCGAGATGGAAGCGGAACTTCAAAGCTGGCTGGACAAGACCGGGGACACCGACTTTGCGAAGCCGGTAAGCGAGGCGTTTCGCGAGTTGGACAATCGGAAGTTTCAGGAATTGCTGCGGCGGCGGGCGCGGGTGAACGATGCCTGAGACTGCGCGGGACAATATCATCCTGATCGTCAACGACGACTTGTCGCAGTGGGCGCTGGGATCTTACGGCAACCGCGAGATTCACACGCCAACGCTGGACTACCTGGCGGAAACGGGCGTGCTGATGCAGAACGCCTTCACACCCACGCCGGTATGCTCGCCGGCACGCGCCTGCCTGCTGACCGGGCGGCTGGCTTCGCAGCATGGCATCCACGATTACTTGTCGTCAACTATTCTCGAAATTCACCGCCGGCCCTGGCTCAAAGACGAGGTCACGCTGGCGCAGCTGCTGTCGCAGGCGGGCTACCAGACGGCGCATTGCGGCAAGTGGCATCTGGGCAGCGATGATCAGCCGCAGGCCGGCTTCGCGCATTGGTTCAGCGGCGTTGGCGATTACCCGGCCGAGCACGGCGGCGATCACCGTTTCAGCTTGAATGGAGACGTTCAGACGATTCCCGGCCAGCGCACCCAGGTGATCACTGACAAAGCTATCGAATTCCTGCGAGATCGCGATGAAGCGGCGGCATTCTTCTTGCATATCGGCTACTTCGGCACGCACAATCCCTGGCGCGGGCAACCGGAACGCCTTGCGGCGGCTTATCGCGGCAGCAAATTCAAAGGATTGCTCGATCAGCCCGCCTACCCCTTTGGGGCGCAAGCGCTTGAGTCCACTTTGCCGACGCGGCTGAATCCGCGGGAAGCGCTGGCGCAATACTTCGCTGCGGTGGCGCATATCGATGAGGCGGTCGGGCGGCTGCTGGATGAGCTGGAAGCGCTGCAACTGCGCGACAGCACGCTGATCGTCTTCACCTCGGATCATGGTCTCTGCTGTGGGCATCACGGGCTGTGGGGCAAGGGCAACGCTACCCTGCCGCTAAATATGCTTGAGGAGTCGATTCGGGTGCCGCTCGTCTTCAATCATCCGCGCCTGTTTTTCGCTCGGCAGCGACGCGCGGAGTACGTCGATCACCTGGATCTGTTTCAGACGATTGCCGATTACGCGGGCATCACCGACTCGTTGGCGGCAGATCGCAATTATCCCGGCCGCAGCTTCCTGCCATTGCTGGATAATTCCGCCGCGCTGCCGGATTGGCGACAAATACAATTCGGCGAATACGGCGACCTGCGCATGGCGCGTACGCGGAAGCACAAACTGGTGCGACGTTACGCCGATGCGGCGCCATGCGAGCTATTCGATCTGTCGCGCGATCCGGGCGAAACTCACAATTGCTATAGCGACGCGGAATACGCGCCGGTCGTCGAAGAATTGACGGGCGAGATTGAGCGTTATTTCGGGCGCTATCAAGCTGCGGACAAGAGTGGGCTGCGGGCGCGGGAGTTGCCGCGGCATAATTTGTCCGAGGCTTGGCGACAGGGCGGGTAGGCTATCGGGCGTCGCGGTCGTCCGCCAGCCACCGCCGGCGACGATAAGTGCTATCGCAGCTGGCGGTTTGACTTAGAGAGAGCCAGGCAGATTGGTAGCAGCGTGGGAATTAGGGTGGCGCCGTATCAAAAGCGCAGACCACGAATCTAGTATCAATGGAGTTTCAACTATGACACTTCCTTCCGATTACGCCGAACGCGTTTATGCCGGCGCGCTCGGCAAGATAATTGCCGTCTACCTGGGTCGCCCGATTGAAGGCTGGTCCTATGAGATGATCATGAAGCGCTTTGGCGAGATCAATTACTACGTGCATGAGGCGCTTGAGGAACCGCTGATCGTGACCGATGACGATCTTTCCGGCACTTTCACTTTTGTGCGCGCCATGCCGGATTACGGAAACAGCCTCGATCTGACCCCCGAGCAGATCGGCCAGACCTGGCTCAATTACATCGTCGAAGGCAAAACTATCTTATGGTGGGGCGGCATCGGTGATGTCACCGAACATACTGCCTATCTCCGCCTGAAAAACGGCATTCAACCGCCACGCAGCGGCTCAATCGAACTCAACGGCCCGGTCATGGCCGAGCAGATTGGATCGCAGATCTTCATCGATGGCTGGGGCATGATCGCGCCCGGCGACCCCGAGCTGGCTGCGGATCTGGCGCGGCGGGCCGCCTGTGTCAGCCACGACGGCGAAGCCATCTATGGTGCGCAGGTGGTCGCCGCCTTAGTCGCTCAAGCCTTTGTCGAATCGGACATGAACAAGCTGATCGACAGCGCCATTTCCTTGATACCTGCCGATTCGACCACCTACCTTATGATTGAGAAAGTGCGCGACTGGCACGCCCGGCAGCCGGATTGGCATCAGACGCTGGGGCAAATCGACACCGACTATAGCCGCGAAGATTATCCCGGCAACTGCCACATCGTTCCCAATCATGCGCGCATTATTCTGGCGTTGCTCTATGGCGACGACGACTTTCAGAAATCTATGATGGTCGTCAATACGTCCGGCTTTGACTCCGATTGCAACTCCGGCAATGTCGGCTGCATTATGGGAGTTAAGAAGGGCCTGGCCGGGATTGACGCTGGGCCAGACTGGCGCGGTCCCGTAGCCGATCGCCTGTACCTGCCATCTGCGGACGGCGGCAGCAGTATCAGCGATGCGCTGGGTGAGTCCTACAAACTGGTCAATATCGGGCGCGGCATGCAGGGGTTAGCGCCGCTTGCGCCGAAAAATTGCGCGCGATATCATTTCAGCCTGCCGGGCTCGGTGCAGGGCTTCGAGTCTGAGAGCGGGCGTGAATCCAATGGTGCTGTGACCATCGAAAATGTGCCGGGGCACAGCAAGCATGGCGAGCGATCGCTGGCGCTTCGCTACCAGCGGCTGGCGCCGGGGCGGATTGCCCGTGCGGCCACGCTCACGTTTATCCCCTCGAAAGAAATTGCTGATTATTTTGACGAACGCGGTTACCGCTTGCTGGCGTCGCCCACGCTGTATCCAGGGCAAGTCGTGCGCGCGAGCCTGGCGGCGGACGCGGGCAATGCTGAAGCGGCGACGCTGCGGCTCTACGCGCGGCATTACAACGAAGATGACGCGCTGGAGATCATCAGGGGCGAGCCAGTCCAGCTTGCGCCGGGCGCGGATGTCCGGCTGTCATGGCTCGTGCCGGAGACCGGCAACCAGCCCATCGCCTATATCGGCATCGAGATTGCGGGCGAGAATGGCGCCAGCGGCACGGTCTACCTGGACTGGCTCAGCTGGGACGGTACGCCCGATGTGCAGCTGAACCGGCCATACATCAGCGAAGCAGGACGTGAAAAACGCAAGCGACCGAAATTCTGGAAGAAGGCTTGGATTTACGCGCTGGATTCCAACGAACGCTTCGATGCCTGGGACTATTGGCCACAGCCCTATCGCGTCATACAAAACGAAGGCCGCGGCCTGCTGATACAGGGGACGCGCGAGTGGACCGACTATCAATTTGCGGCGACGGCCATGCCGCGCGTCTGTGAAGCCGGCGGCATCGCCGTGCGCGCGCAAGGCCTGCGACGCTACTATGCGCTGCTGCTGGATCATGAGAAGACACGCATCGTCCGCGTCCTGGACGGTGAAACTGTCCTGGCCGAAACCGACACAGGCTGGTCAGTCGAGCAGGAGTATGATCTCAAATTGAAAGTCGAAGGGAACAAGCTGACCGCCTTCGTCAATGGCGAGCAGGCGCTTGAAGCAAAGGACCCGGACAATGCCTTGGCCGGCGGCGGTATCGCCCTGATTGCGCAAACCGGTTGTATCTACTTTGACAAGGTTAGCGTCAGGCCCGTCTAGGGAGAGTAAATGGAGCGCATCTGCCAGACTGACAGCGTTTTGACCTGACCTTTCCCGAAAATGCGCAACCCCCGGCTGTCGGCGCGCGACGGGTAGATGCGGCTGCAAATGCTCGTCCGTCCATTGGCGATGATCTCCAATACCGAGCCGTCAAGCAAGATACGCAGCTGTAAGTTTTCGCCGGGCGCGAGGTCGTGCGGCGCTTCGTGGGCAAAGGTTTCGAGTTCCTGGCCCTGGCTCGAACGCTCGCGGTTCACGCTTAGCAGTTCTGTGTCCGGGTTGTAGCTGACGCGCGTTTCTTCTCCCCCATCAGGCGCGCAGGCGACCGCCAGACCGACTGTACCTTCGGCAATCAACTCCGCCTCAATATCCAGAGCAGCGCCCTGAATCTCAAGATCGTGGTAGCCGCCAGTCAGGCGGATATCGCTGATCTCAGCGCCCTTGCCGCGAAGATGAGAAAGCTCCGGCACAGGCGCCATGCGCAGCTGTCCGTCGCGCAGGCTCAGTTCACGCGGGATGGAGTGGCAGCCGGCCCAGCCAGCGGCGACATGCGCCTCCTCGCTGCGGCCTTCGCGCAGCCAGCCCCAGAGCAGACGGCGGCCACGCGCGTCTTCCATCGTGAAGGGCGCGTAGAAGTAGGCGTGATCCAGGATGCCGCTAGTCTCCGGCGTAAACTGCCGATTAACATAGTCGCCGATGAAGTAAAAGACGGTGAAGGGAATCCGGCGGCCCTTGCCGGCCACGATTAGCACCCACTTGTCGCCTAGCGGGAAAAAGCAGGGGCACTCCCAGACGCAGCCGTCTTTTGCATAGCTGCCGGTCAGCAGAGGATGCAGGAATTCCCATTGCATCAGGTCGGGCGAACGATACAGAAATACAGAACCGCCGCGGTCTTTGATGCGCGAGGCGAGCAGCATGTACCAGGTATCGTCTTCACGCCATATCATGGGGTCGCGCAGATCGTAGGGCTGATTGGATATGGCCGGTATCTCGCTCAAGATCGGGTTGCCGCTGTATTTCTTCCAACTCAGCAAGCCGTCCTGGCTGGTGGCGATACACTGCGATTGCTGACCATAACCCTCTGGGCCGACGCCGGTATAGACGGCTGTCGGCAGGCCATCGTCGTCTACGATGCAGCCGGACCAGCAGCCGGTCTCGTCGGGCCCGCCCGGGGTTGGAGAGAGCGCGACGGGTAAATCCCGCCAGTGGATCGCGTCATCGCAAACGGCGTGGCCCCAATGAGCCAGACCAAAGCGGGGACTGTCGGGGTGGTATTGGTAAAAGAGATGATACTCGCCGCCCCAGTGGATCACGCCGTTGGGGTCGTTCATCCAGCTCGAGGGCGCAATGAAGTGGTAATGGGGCCGGTGCCAATCGTGGGCCAGGCCGCGACGCTGCGCGTTAAAATCGAGATTTGGAATCGTCATATTGTGAAGTCCTTGTTTTCTACCCCACCCTTGGCCCTTCCCCAAATCATAACTGAGGACGGGACAGGTTTGGGATAAGTGGCTGTTGTTGCAACGGGTCAGCCAATGGCTGACCCCTACAGGCATCATTCTGTGAGGAAAATGTAGGGGCGAGCCATTGGCTCGCCCGAAATACTCACATAATTCACTGGTTACACGGCTTTAGTTTGCCTGTTGAATAACTGTCCTGTCCTCGGCAAATCATTAGGGAAGGGTGACTCGACATAGAAACTGATATTATTGCCGGACTAACTTGGGATTCCTGAGACTCTTCCCGCGATGACACTTCAATATCAGGGCTTCGCCTAACCCTTCAAACCCACAGATGCGATGCCGCCGATGAGCTGCTCCTGGGCGAAGAAGAAGACCAGGATAGGCGGAATCATCATCACAAGATTGGCCGCCATCAGCAGATTGGTGTTGGGATTGTAACGCGTGGCAAAATTGGCCAGGCCGATGGCGATGGTGAACTGATCGGTGTTGTTCAGGTAAATCAGCGGCCCCAAGAGATCTCCCCAGGAACCGAGGAACATGAAGACCACGACCACCGCCAGCACCGGACGGCACAAGGGCAAAATGATGAATCGAAAGATGCCAAAGTAGCTGCAGCCATCGATCTTGGCCGCTTCGTCCAGGTCACGCGGGAAGGTGCGCATGTATTGACGTATGAGAAAGATGAAGAAGGCGTTGCCGGCAAATGACGGCACAATCAGCGGCAGATAAGTCCCGTACCAGCCTAATTCGAGAAATAGCAGGAATTGTGGAATCATCTGTGATTGCCAGGGGATGAGCATGGTAATAATCAAGACGTTGAAGAGAAATCCGCTGCCGCGAAAGCGCAATCTGGCGAAGGCGTAAGCCACCAGCGTACAGGAGAAGATAGTGCCGACTACATTGCCGCCGAAAATAATCAGTGTATTCAGGGTGAAGCGCAAGAACGGGCGCACGGGGTCCAACAAGGCGGTTTCGAAGTTGCGCCATTCGAAGTGCTCAGTCGGAAACCACTGCGGCGGTATGGTATAGAAGGGAACGCTGTCCGGCTTTAGCGCCGCGGTCAACATCCAGGAAACCGGCAGCAGCACAAAGCCGCACAGGCAGATGAGAATCGCGTAGAGCACCAGCAAGCGCAATAGCTTACGCGCGCGCGGGATGATGTCATCGCGCAGACGAAGCCTGGCGGATGTGTGGCGCTGATTCAGCGTTGGATTGCTCTGCATGTCTAAGACTTATCCTCCTCGCTCTCGTAATAGACCCAGCGTTCGGAGGTGCGAAAGGTGATCAAGATAACAATAGTCGCAATTACCACCAGTACCCAGGACAGCGCCGAGGCATAACCGAAGCGCCCATTCTGGAAACCTTCTTCATAAACATTGAGCAGATAGAATTGCAGCGCGCTGGCCCGCGTGCCGCCGCGTCCAGCGAGAACATAGGCTACATCGAAAACCTGGAAGGCCGCCACCAAACCGGTAATGAGCTGGAAGAAAATACTCGGCGTCAGCATGGGCAGCGTCACGAAGCGGAATTTCTGTGAGGGGTTGGCGCCGTCGATGGTCGCGGCTTCATAGAGGTGGGGCGGGATATTCTGCAAGCCGGCCAGGTAAATGATGACGCCGCCGCCGACGCCCCACAGCCCCATCAGGATCACCGCCGGAACCGCCCAGTCGCGGCTGGCAAGCCAGCGTGGCGGCTGCTCAACGCCGATCGCCCCCAAGATTTGATTGACCACGCCGACATCGGGGTTCAGCAGAATCGACCACAAGACGGCGACCGCGGTGCCGGCGATGACGGAGGGCATAAACAGCACCGTGCGGAAGACGTACATGCCGCGTATGCGTTGATTGAGCAGCAGGGCGAGCGAGAGACTCACCAGCGTATAGACGGGCAGCGACATGATGACGAAGCGAAATGTCACCCGAAGCGAGTTATAAAAATCGCGATCGGAAAACATCTTCTCGTAGTTTTTTAGCCCGATCCAGTTAGGTGGCGTGAGCAGGTTCCAGTCCGTCAAGCTGATGAACAGGGAAGCGATGACAGGACCGATGATGAATACCACCAGGCCAATAAGCCAGGGCAAGAGGAAGAGGTAGGCGACGCGTTCTTCGCGCCGTTCCATTGCGCCCAGCTTACGTTTGCCTTGATTCCGGCCTCTGACGCGAGACTGTTGTAGCGCTTGCATAGGCTAGGGGCTCACAAGCATGGCGCCGCAGGACAGGCAAATGTCCCGCAGCGCCAACGCTGATGAGCAACTACTCGGATTGGAATGTGTCCCAGGTTTCCCAGAGTTGATCCAGGTCGTCCTGAATCGCGGGCGCGATCTCGTCAAGCGCCTCTTGAGCCGACATGCCATCTTCGATCATCAAGCTATTGATCGCCTCGGCAATTTCGCCGTAAGCGCCCCATACAGTCGGAACGAAAACGGTCGCGCGGCCCAAACCAATGGCTGCCAGCAATTCCTGGCGACCCTCGCTGCCTTCCGCCCAGTTCATCTCCTCGGCCAAGCGCATATTCATCGGCAGCCCGCCAGATTCGAGGCGCAAACGGTTGCCTTCCGTGGCCCAGAAGACAATGAATTGCAGCGCTTCTTCCAGGTTGTCGCTGCCGCTCAGCGCCATCAGTTCATCAGAGCCTGTGTACACCCAGGCAGGATCACCCTCGGCTTCCACCGGCGGCGGCGCAGCGCCCCAATTCACGCCGGCGGCTTCCAGCAAGGGCTGGGCTATCGGGCTGTCAGCCATAGCCATCGCCAGCTGCCCGGCTGCCAACATATCATCGGCAGAGTTGCCCGCCAGGCTCAGGTCAGCCGCAGTCAGGATGGCATTTGTGCCGGCCATATCCGCCACGACCTGATAGAAGTGCACGGTCGCCTCGTCATTGACATAGCCGATGACGCTGCGGCCGTCTTCGCTGAAGTAATTGGCGGCGTCCGTCCACCAGGGCATGGGCAGCGTCCCGCCCCAAACCCGCTCCGACATATCATCGCTGTACACTGCAAGCTGGGCGACGAGATCGGCATATTCGTCAATCGTGATCGGCTCCGTCGGCGAAAGATGCGCCACGCCAGCGGCATCGAAGACATCCTTGTTGTAGAAGATATTGTATCCAGCCGTGAATGTGCCCAGGCAGTATACTCGCCCGTCCAGCGCGCAATTCCGCGAGACTGCGCCGGCGTTGTAATCTTCAATATCAACGCCCGCCGCCTCTAATGCCTCGTCGATCGGCGCGACCAATCCCGCTCTGATCCAGCGGATAACATAGGGGAATGCGATATCCGGCGGTTGCCCGGCCAGTAAAGCCGTGTCTACTTTGGTGACGTATTCACCTTCGGGGACATCGGTTATTTGGACCTTGATGTTGGGATGCGCGGCTTCAAAGGCCTCGACCACCGAGGGCAAAAAGCCGGTGCCGTCCAGAAACATCCAAAGATCAAGCGTAACTTCTTCGTCTTGCGCGACAGCCGTTCCTAATGAGGAAATCAGCAGTATTGCAGTGGCTGTCAATAAGAGCATTCTGGTGAAGCCTTTCATTTCGATCGTCCTTTCTTTTGATCAAGATCTACGGCAAATCCGATACGCGCTTTCTAATCATCTGGCATAGATCGTCCTCCAGTTCTCCGCGTCTGCACATTCTCTTGCTGCTCGTCGTTGTTAGCGTATTTTCGTAGCAAATGGCCGGCGCATTATGCGACCGTCACGGCAATCTGACTAACTATACTAGGCGACAGCTTCTATTTGCAAATATTTTCAAAGCATTCCCAGGGCAATTGCATCAAAATGATAGCGGCTGCTTAGGTAGGAATCTAAACTGAAAATCAACTACAGAGGGCGCAGAGAGCACAGAGAAAAACAAAAAATATGTATTCAAGTCTTATTTGAACTTTGATTTTGGGTTCACGGTTCGCTAGTAACTGTTGCCTATTCCTGGCCGCAGATTTAGTAGAACAGTCGTCTAAATTCCTGAAACTCTGTGCCCTCTGCGCACTCTGTGTTGAATATCATTTGATGCAATTGCCCTGGCGCAACCCGCCAGATACTTTTTCCGCGCTTTGCGGTAGGATAGGGATTAAGAATCAGACGGAGAAACAGCGCATGGATGAGAGAGGGAAAGATCCGCGGATCATATCGTCGCTCCAGCGCGCTTTGGATATTTTGTCCCTGTTTGGGCCCCAGACGCCGGAGTTGGGCATCACCGACATCGCCAGGGCCCTGAACCTGCACAAGAGCACGGCCTCGGGTCTGGTATATACGCTTGAGCGCAACGGCTACATCGCGCAGAATCCGGAGAACCGCCGTTATCATCTGGGCCTGCAACTGGTGGAGCGCGCCGGCGTCCTGCTCGATCAGATCGAGATCCGCAAGATCGCCATGCCCGAGCTGGAGGACTTGCGCGACTGGGCGTCTGAGAGCGTCAACCTGGCGATCCTGGAAGAGAATCAGATCATTTATATTGAGCGCTTGCTGACCGACAAGAGTCTCGGTTTCCGCAATCATATCGGCAAGCGCGCCTGGCCCCATTCGACCGCCTTGGGCAAAGCCATCCTGTCGCACTTGCCGCCGCAGCAGGCTCTGGAAGTGTTAAAATCTTACCCGCTCGAATCCATGACGCAGAACACCATCACCGATATTGAGGTATTGATGCGTCAGTTCGAGGACTTCCGCCGACAAGGCTACGCCATCGAGCGCGAGGAAAATGAGATCGGCGGATTATGTATTTCAGCGCCGATCCATAGCTATGATGCCGTGCCCATCGCCGCCGTCAGCGTCTCATTCCCATTGTCCCGCCTGGATGAAGCGACGATATCGTCCTCGGGCGCGAAAGTGCGCGAGGTGGCGCAGCGAATCTCCATCAATTTGGGTTACACGCTCGAAAGGCGCGAGCTGCCCTACGCAGCCGAGGCGCAGGCCGCTGCCGGATCGTAGCTGTCACCGAAGTTGCCGCTGACATCGCCCGCGGCGTTATCCCGGACGTCGTTGCCGCAGATGCGCGCCTGGCCGTCGATCACAACTTTGACCCCGCCCGCTTGGTTGCCCTGTATCAGATTGCCGTAGACCTCGTTCTCGACGCCATACTGGATGCCGTCCACCAAGTGCCCGCCCAGCCGTACGCCGGCGCCGACATTGCCGTAAATCTTGTTGTGGCGAATGATGTTGCCTTTGCCGCGCGACACGATCCCGCCGGAATTGGGATCCTTCTGGCCGGTGCAGACGTTGTATTCGATGATGTTGTACTCGCTGCCTTCTTTGGCTTCGACGCACTCATTGCCTTGGGTATCCATGAAGTTGTGATGCACCCAGTTATGCGCGGTGACGTCGGGCTCAATCGTCAGGTTGATGTCCCACTGCTTGCTTGAAGTGCCGAGATAGACCGCCTCGCCGACCACGCCATGGGCGTCAAAGACGAAGTCCCAAATGCCGCAGTCATGGAAGCTGGAATAGGCGATTTCGTTGTGGGTGGCGAAGTATTTGATGCGCAGGCATTCCTCGCCGGCGTTGCGAAAGGTCATACCGAGCACGCGTAAGTTATTGACGCCATCGCGCGCATCGTAACCGATGACGTAGAGCAGCTTCTCGCGAAAGGCGCCCATGCGGTTGGGCTCGGCGTTGCGGCGCAGGCCGTCGATGGTGAAGCCGATCAAGCTGATGTAATCGTGATGCACCTGGAAAATGCGGTGGCTGGTCAAGCCGTGTACGACAGCGTTAGCGGCGCCGACGATGGTGATGGGCCGTCCCGGCTCGCCATCGCGCACGGTGTAGACGTCCTGATAATAGTGCCCCGGCGCAAGATGAATGGTATCGCCCGGCTGCGCCAGCTGAAGCGCGTGCTGGATTGAGCGGAAGGGGAGGGATACGCTGAGGCCGCTATAGTCGTTGTCGCCTTCGGGATCGACGTAGAATTGCGTACCATCGGATTGCGCCACGCTCGCAAAGCAAAGTAGCAGACTCAAGCTCGCGATGGCGATGCGGTGAATCATATTAAGTCCAGCCTCTGAGGCGCGAAGCGCTTTTTACTCGCTAGTTTATGAGAATGCGGCTGAGGGGAAGGCGGAAGCCGGGCAGAATGTCGCCGCCGCTCAATTCGCCGTCGCTTGCGATGCGCTCGTTAAACAGCGCGCCGTCTTCACCGAGACGCCAGACTTCGGCAAACTTCGCCGCTGGATCCACCAGCCACACAATGCTTGTGCCATGCAGCAAGTAGACTTCGGCTTTGCGCTGGACTTGAGCGAGAGTCTGCGAGGGCGATATGATCTCGACCGCCAAGTCGGGCATGTAGGGCACGTAGCTGGACCGCGCGCGCGGCGCCGTTCGCGACTTGCTCGTAAAGGCGACATCGGGCAGGAGTACAGTACGCCGGTCGCCCGGCGGATGAAATCCGACTTCGCTTGTGACGCGACCGAGATCGCGCTCGTCGACATACAAGAACAGGTGTGTGCCTAATCGAATGGCTACATCGCCATGCAATTCGGTAGGAGCCATTTTGGTCAGCAACTCCCCCTCTATGAGATAATACTTCTCGGCCGGACTGCCGGGCGCGGTTTCAAGCCGCCAGACATCGTCCACCGTGTAGACACGCTCTTGAGTAGCCATCGCCAACTATTCTTTACTCTAAGCTTATATTAATCAGTATACCATGCGCGGCGAGGCGCTCGGCATCAGCAACTCTGAAAGCGCAAAGCCCCTCCTTTGGATGCAGGAGGGGCTTGCAGTATTCGGGCAGCTTCGCTTACAGTCGCTACTACTCGTAGTCTTCGATGTTCTCGAGGATGTAGGCGACCTCATCAGCGATGCGCTGCATGGCTTCTTCAGCGCTTGCCGCGCCGATCCAAACCTCGCCCAATTCCTGCTTCCACAGCGAATCGAAAGCGGAGTACATGGGGTGAATCGGATCGTACATCGAGAAGTAATTGCCCGCGCCGGCCAGGAAGGCTGTCTTGTTGGAGCCCGGCAGCAGCTCGGGTTCCAGGAAGCGCGGATCGCTCTTGAATTCCGACAATACCGGGGTCATAACTTGCAGATCCAGCAGCATGTTGACGCCCAGCGAACCCGGACCGGCCAGGAACTTAACCAGTTCCCAGGCTTCTTCGGGATGCTCGGTATCGGCGGAGATGGCAAAGCAGCTGCCATCAGCGCGATTGACTGATTCGCCGGACTCGCCCAGGGGCAGCGCCGCCATATCGAAGTCGAAGCCGGAGCCGAGATAACGCTGCATGCGCCAGTGGCCCACCACTTGCATGGCGGATTTACCGGCGGCGAATAGATCGCTGATATCAGCGCGCTGCTCGTCCGAAGGCATGACGTTGTGCTCCAGGATCAGATCGGCTACAAACTGCACCGAGTCGATAACGCCTTGCTCCATGCCGTAGAATTCGGTCGGATGGCGGATATCGTCGAAGAGGCCGCGATCGGTATTGCTCCAGACCACCATGGGCCAGTAATTGCGGAAGGTATCGACGCCGAATTGGTCGGTGACGCCGTCGCCGTCGGTGTCCAGGGTCAAAGCTGAGGCGGTCTCGACGAAGTCGTCCCAGGTCCAGCCGTCTACCGGATAATCGACGCCGGCGGCATCAAAGATCTCTTTGTTGTAGTAGACGACCAGGGCGGCGTGGTCAATCGGCAAGCAATGCAATTCGCCATCGATCTGGTAGTTGGCCAAAATGGTCGGGTCATAGACCGAGAGGTCGATGCCGTCGCGCTCGACAAATTCGCTGATGGTGAGCAGGGCGCCTTTGCTGGCATAGGCATTGGCGACGTGCGTGGCGGGATAGAAGACATCGGGCGGCGTGCCACCGGCGACGGTGGTCTGCAGCTTGGTGTAATAGTCGCTGCCGCTGCCGATGTTCTCGAACTCGATATTGATGCCGGTAGCCTCGGTGAAGGCGTCGGATACGGGCATGGCAACGTTCTCGACGCGATTTTGATCCCAGCGCATGAACCACTTGATCGTCACGTCCTGCGCCGACGCGCCAAGCGTGAGCGTCAGCATGAAGATTACGAGAATCGCGGTCAGTAGAGTCTTTCGACTAGTCATCATTTTGTTCTGCTCCTTCTATACATGATTCGATTCCGTCGGATAGGTCTGAAGATTGTGTGCCAGGGGCGCCTCCTTCCCAGTAATGAGAACTCAACCTTTTGATCCGCCTGATCCGGTAAGCGCCACACCGCTGATGAAGTATTTCTGCGCCAGGAAGAAGACGGCCAGGGGCGCCAGCAGTGCGACTGCGGCGGCCGCCATATAGAGATGCCAGGCGGTGAAATAATCGTTGCGGAATGCCGCCAATCCGATGGAAATGGTGTAATTGCGATCTGAACTCAGGTAGATCAGCGGGCCGAAGAAATCGTTCCAGGTCGACATGAATTCAAAGACGGCCACCGCGCCCAGGGCCGGGCGGGCCAGCGGCAGAATGATGCGCAGGAATATCTGGAAGGAGCCAGCGCCGTCCATCTTGGCGGCTTCGTCCAGATCCAGCGGAATGGTGAGGAAATACTGTCGCAGCAGAAAGATGGAAAACGCGCCGCCGAAGAAATTGGGCACGATCAGCGGCAGGAAGGTATCGAGCCAGCCCAGATACTTGAAGAGGATGAAGCGCGGGATGATCAAGATATGGAAGGGGATCATCAGCGTGCTCAGCACGATGAGGAAGAGGACGCCGCGCCCGGGAAAACGAAAACGCGCGAAGCCGTAAGCCACGACTGCTGAGCTGACGACTTGCCCGAGCACGCTTAATACGGTGATGATGGTCGTGTTGATATAATAGCGCCCAAAGGGTCGGGCTGTAAGCGCGTCCGGGTAGTTCTCCCATTGCACCGGATCGGGCACCCAGGTCGGCGGGTACTCCAGCGTCTGTTGCTCGGTTTTTAGCGATGTGGATATCGTCCAGGCGAAGGGAAAAAAGACCAGAACGGCGCCAAAGAGCAGAATGGCGTAGATGGCCGCGACGCTGATATGGGGCATGAACTTGTCGATGAGATGGTTTTTGCGCTTGGGCGCGCCTATCGCGATGTTTATTGCCATAAGATTATTTGTCCCCCGTCAATTCGCCTTCGTAAAATACCCAGGCCTTCGACCAGCGGAATACCAACAGCGTCAACGCCATGATGATGATGAAGACCACCACCGCCATCGCCGACGCGTAACCCATCTGATACTGCGAGAACCCTTTTTGAAACAAGTAATAGGTGAAGAAGAGCGACTGATTGCGCGGGCCGCCTTCCGTCATCACATAAGCCTGTGTGAAGAGCTTGAAGGTGTCGATCATGCCCGTGATCAGATTGAAGAAGATAACGGGCGTCAACAGGGGCAGCGTGATGCGGAAGAATTGGCGCCAGTAGCCGGCGCCGTCGATGGCCGAGGCTTCATAGAGTTCATTGGAAATGCCTTGCAGGCCGGAGAGATATATGATCATATTCCGGCCCGCCGCCGCCCAAACCGCCATGACCATCAGCGACGGCAGAACCAGAGCGGCGTCATCCAGCCAGCGCGGACCCGGAATGCCCAGAAACTGCTGGATCATGGTGTTCAAGATGCCGTAGCGCGGGTTGTAGATCCACATCCAGACCAGAGAAATCGCCACCGGCGGCAAGACCACTGGCATGTAATAGATGGTGCGCCAAATGCCGATGAACTTGATGCGGCGATTGTTTAGCAGCAGCGCCGTGCCCAGCGCCACGATAATGCCCAGTGGCACGCGCCCCAAGCCGTAGATAATTGTAACTTCCATGGACTTGAGGAAAAGTCGGTCGCGGAACAGACGCTCGAAGTTGCGCCAGCCGACGTGCCGGGGATCGCCGATCAAGTCCCAACGATGGAAGCTCAGCCAGATCAGCCCGATCATAGGACCGATGACGAATATGAGAAAACCCAGCGCCCAAGGCGATATGAAGAGGTAACCATTCAGGGCTTCACGCGCCCGCGACGACAATACTTGCTTGCGTGGTATGGTAATTGTCGCCATATCAAACTACTCGCTCATCCTGCTTAAGGCGCTTTCGACGGCAAAGGCGCGCTGATGAATATCCGGTCGCGTAAAGGCGGTCAGCGCTTCGAGGAAATAATAGTCGCCGTAGATTAGTCCGTGCTCCATCAGGTTCGCCGGCACCGAGCGCGCGCCATCGCGCAAAATCGAGGAAGCCCCTTGCGCGTCTCGGATCAGATAGCGCTCGCAGAGAGAGTGTAACATGCGCTCGGCCAGCTTGAGCCAGCGCGCGGCGTTTTCGCTATCGACCGCCGCCAACTCCACCAAGCCGCAGACGGTCACGGAGGCCGCCGATGAGTCGCGATAGGTCTCGGGGATATGCGGACTGTTGTAATCCCAGAAGGGCACGAGGTCGGTGGGCAGGTGACGCTGCGTGTAGTCCGCCAGAGCTTGCGCGGTCGTCAAGAAGCCCGGGATGCCGGTATAGCGATAGCAAGTCGCGAAGCCGTAAAGCGCCCAGGCTTGCCCGCGCGACCAGCAGGAATCGTGGCTGTAGCCCTGGTATTGTTCTTGCCGTATCAAGAGTCCGGAATCGGGGTTGAAGTCGGCGACATGCGCGGTAGAGCCATCGCCCCGCACCAGCGCCAGGCGGGATGTGCGCGCGTGCTGCGTCGCGATATCGGCGAGGGAGGCGTCGCTGGTCTTTGCGCTGGCCCAATACAGCAGCGCCAAGTTCATCATCAGATCGATATTGGTGCGCCCGGCCCATTTGCGGATGCCGTCATCATCCCAGGCTTGCAGGTATTCGCCGCGCGGATTGTAGCGCTGTGTCAAGGTGTGGGCGGCTGTGATAGCGTTGTCGTACCAGACGGCGTCGCCGGTCAGGCGCCCGGCGATGACATGCGAAAGGTAAAAGATGAAGCCCAAATCGTGGGTGCCCCGGCTGGTCTTCAAATGCGCCAGCTTCTCGTTCCAGCGTTCTGCGCCAGCCTTTAGGTCGGCGTCGCCGCTGTGCGCCCAAGCCAGCCAAAGCAGACCGGTCCAGAAGCCGTCCACCCAATGCCCGGCCGGCCGCTCTTTTTCGATCGGCCGCCAAACGCCGTTCTTAAATGATTCGGGAAATTCCTCAAGCGCGCTCAGGTTCTGCCGAGTCGTCTCGATGCTTTGCTGTAAGGCTTCTGCAAAAACAGTCGTCATCGCGCGGCTAACCTCAAAGAATCTCTAGCTCGGATTTGCCGGCGCCTACCCGGACCCAAATCATGCCGGTCGCGGCGTCGTGCTGAAATTGGCAGTCGCCCCCATTCAAATGCAGGGCCGCGGGTTTATCGCTTTTGAGACGCAGCCAGGCGTCGTCGCGCGCGCTGATAGTGACGCATATACGGTCGTCAACCTGCCGCCAGGTAATATCAACCGGACGATCAGCGACGAAGTGCAGCTCACCGTCCAGCCAAATGCTGGTGACATCGCCGGCCAGGTATTGGCTGAGCTGTCCGTCCTCCTTGCGTCCCGCGAACCAAGCCCCATCGACGTTCACATTCGGGTTGGCCGCCTGGATGCCGTCGCGGCCGCTGGCAAAGGCGACCGTCCATTGCTGGCGGTCCGTGCTCAGGGTTGCGACCAGGCCGCGCTCGGCCGGCAGCGATTGGACATGGAATCCGGCGAGGTCGAGTACGACGAAGTACTGGCAATCGCGACAGGCTTCGGCTGGGCTTAGCGCCAGCGCGTACTGCGTCCGGCGGATAATCCAGTCGGGCTTGGCCGATGTGGGGTTGGCGCTGATCTCCTGCTCCAGGACTTCGTGCTTTACCCCGGCGGGCTGCAGCGCGCGCAATTGGCAGGGCGTCGCTCCGCTGGTAAACTTGAACGACCCACGCCCATCCGCCTCGGGCGGAACGTCGGTCTGCAGCAGCCACTGGTAGTCATGAGGGATTTCAGACGCAATGGTATCGCGCAAAACGACGGCGTCGCCGGCGAGGAAAATCGCCTCTCTTGCGAATTGTCGCAGCCGCAAATCGGGCGCGTAAGCCCGAGCCGCCTCGCCGCGTATGTAAACGACATCGCCGCATTCAAGGCTGGCTTCCAGCCGGGCGCTCCAGGTCGCGTCCAGATCGCGAAAGGCGTTTTTGCTTCCTTCCGCATATTGGCCGCGGCCATCTATAAGCAACGTGCTGTGGTGGCGGCTGCGCTTCTCTTTGGCGTAACCGTCGTCCACTGCGACATAATCATCGCCGCTGATGATGATAAAGCTGTTGGCGTCGGGATGATCATGCCCGGCGTTAAGCGTTTGCCAGGCGCGCTGGCGGTTAAGCTCTTGACCGCTGTGCCAGGCTTTTAGGCCGTTGGGCGCGCCGCACTTGAAGGTCATGGTGACGCCGGTCCTGTCCCAGGAACTGCGCATCGTTGCCAGCCCCAGGTCGGGGAATATACGGCTGAGCGGCAGGTCTGCGATGGGCGCCCCCTCAATTGCCGGGTCATACCAAAGGAACTCAAGGCCAGATTCTGCCCAGAGGCCCGGTTTGACCAGGCCTTCGGCGCCTTCGCGCTCCCATTCGCCGCTGGCGTCGAAGTGATGATAGAGCCACTGCGCTTCGCCGATATTGTAGAGCCCCGCCAGGCGCGCGTATACCGCCGCCGTGTGGGCGCTGCGGCGATCGTGACAGTCGCCGAAATTGGCGGTATCGACCAGGTTGGGCCCGCTTAGGTAGAGCCGATAAAAGAAGGTGTTGCGCAGGAAGCCTGAATCGTGCAAGTCTTCGCCCGTCTCTTGCAGCAGCAGGTGGGCGTAGATGAGGAACCAGATGACGCCGTAGCGCCAGTAAACCGGTCCTTCATAATTGGAGCCGTCTTCGGGCATGAGCGACAGGGCCTGCGCGTAGTTGTCGCTCGCTCGCGCCGCCCAACTGCCCGCTTCGCTGTATTCGGCGCAGAGGGCATAGGCGGCGGTCGCCAAGCCGCCATAGCAGATCCAGTTGTGATTCTGCCAGTAGGCTGAGCTCCACCATCGGCCTTCGGTGGCCAGGGCGTATGCGTAAAGCCTGCGCCCGTGCAGGTATAGCTTGTCGCGCAGGGCGTCGCGCTCGTCCGCGGGCAGGGCATCTTTAAGCCAGTCGTAGCCCAACCCCAGCCCGAAGAGCAGCCAGGCGGCGTCGAGATCATGATCCGGCATGCGCTCCTTGCCCCAATGCGGGTAGGCGATAGCGGATTTGATCCAGCGGCGGGCGGTGTCCAGATAGGCGGCGTCCCCGGTCAGCAGATGCGCCAGCGCCAGGTTGAGCACGGCCGTGCCGATATAGGTGATGGAGTCGCTGGGATGGTCGGGCGGCGGCAAGTCAGCGTGATGCGAATCGGCTTGACGCAGCAAACGCTTAAACTGAGACGAATGCGTCGTCTCCGCCAGCGTCCGCCAATTGTCAAGCGAATGGCGCTTTAGAAAGAGATACTCCCGCATCAAGCCCGTCTCTCGCGATACTAAACGAACCAGGCGCCGCCGTTGATTTCCGCGACCTGGCCCGTCACCCACTTGCCGAGATCCGATACGTAATACAATACTGCGCCGGCCACATCGGGCGGCAGCCCAGCTACGCCCAGCGGAATACCGCTGATGATACCGGCGTAGTTGTCAAAGCCGGTGAAAGTCTCATGGAATGGCGTCTCGGCGATGAAGCCGGGCGCCAGCGCGTTGACGGTTATCTTGCGCGGCGCAAGTTCTTTGGCCAGGCCGCGCGTCAGGCCGATGACGCCGGCTTTCGACGCGGCGTAAGCTACCGTCCCGTTGCCGCCGCCATTGCGCGCCGCCATCGACGCCATGTTCACGATGCGCCCGCCCTCGGGCATGTAGGGCAGCGTCTCGCGCGTGCAGTAGAAGGCGCTCGAGAGGTTGACATCTATGACGCGATGCCAATATTCATCGGACATGCTGTCCGTTTGAACGCGATCCACCAGATGCCCGGCGTTGTTGACCAGAATGTCAATCTTGCCCTGCATACGCTCGGCGGCCTGCGACGCAACCGCTTTCACTTGAGCGCTGACTGTCGCGTCCAATTGCAGGCTGGCCGCATCGCTGCAGAGCTCTTTGAGCGCATTTACGGTATCATTAGCTTCGGCTTGGTGCGAAAAATACGTAATAGTGACTTGCGCGCCACATTGCGCGAGCGCCTTGGCGATGCCCGCGCCGATGCCGATATTGCCGCCGGTCACCAATGCGGTCTTGCCCTCAAGATTGATCTGCATGCCCCGCTTCCTTGTTTGATAATATCAAACCGAGTTTATCATTATCGTACTGTGATTGTAGACAGCGCTTCATCGCTTGTCAAGGCTACAGGTAAACACGATCTAGACTTCCTGTTAGAGGCTTGTCCGATACTAGGAACACGGCGGGCACGCTTATCGTCATGGCGCCGATTATGGCGGTATACTAGGTCTTCCAGCGCCAATTCATCAAGGGACTGACGGCCGGCGCGGTGCGGGAATAAATTACTGTCACAGAGGCACAGAAGTAAGTGCAAGTAAGTCATGCGAAAAGTGACGGGAAATCCAAAGGAAGAGTGGGCGAGCCACTGGCTCGCCCCTACAACATTCCCATTATTTAGAAAACTGTTTCCTATGGCGGTCATTCTCATAACTTACTTGGAACTACTGAGATGAAAATATCACCGCACCAAAGTTTGCTGCCGGGGGCGGATCTGTCCGAGCGATTTCAGCGCGCGGCGGAATGCGGTCTGGAAGGCATTGAGTTGGCATTCGGGCGCACGGCGCGCGTATACGAGCTGCACGCCTAAATCGACAAAGCGGTGGCCGCCAGCGGTTTGCCCGTCGGCAGCAACTGCGTGGTTGCTGGGATCGCGCGAAACAATTCAAATCAATGGCTAAGGATAGATCATGCCTCGAAAGCTAGCCTTCACCGGCGGAGACAAGTTTGAAGTCGTCGAATATGAGGAGCGGCCGCTGGCGCCGCATGAGCTGCGTATACAGACTGAATACGCCTCCGGCAAGCACGGCACGCCCTTGGCCTTCATGCGGGGCCGAGTAGAGCAAGGTCCTGGTTGGGACGACGATATGCGACTATTCGTCGAGACTGACGAAAGCGTCGCCGAGAGTATGCTCGCCGGCTCGATTGTCGGCACCAGCGGCGTCGGCGCCATCATCGAGACGGGAGTTGATGTCTCGGACTGGAAGGTCGGGGATCGGGTGATCAGCTTCATGGACGTCAGCGAGACCAACACCATCACGACGCGGCGCAAGCTGCCCTGGGACGGTCCGCCGTTGTGGCTGGACGGCTGCATCTGGCCCTTGCGCGATATCGATCCGCTGGACGCCTTATGTTTTGAACCCGCCTTCGTTTCTTTCCACTGCATCCGCGAGTCAAACGTCCGCTTCGCCGATACGGTCGCTGTCATCGGGCTGGGCGCGATCGGTTTGCTGACCGTGCGCATGGCCGCGCTGAGCGGCGCTGAGCAGATCTTCGCTGTGGATCCGCTGCCCAAGCGCCGTGAACTGGCGCTCGAATACGGGGCTCAGCACGCCCTTGATCCTTTCGAAGTGGATGCCGCCTTGGAAATCCACAAACTGACCGGCGGACCCGGCGTCGATGTCGCTGTCGAGTTGAGCGCGACTTACGCGGGCCTGCAGAGCGCGATACGCGCGACGCGGATGGAAGGCACGATCTGTGCCGCCGGCGTCTACCTGGGCGAGGGACGCGGCCTTTGGTTGGGGCGCGAGTTCCACCGCAATCGCCAGACGATGATCGTTCCTCACGGCTGTTATGTGGGGCATAAGCCGCGCGATTATTCGCGCTGGGATGATTACCGCGCCTACGACGCTATCATCAGCATGATGCGCCAGGGTGCGCTGACCGCTCCGGGCATGATTCAGCCGCTTGTGTCCTTGGATGAGGCGCCCGCCGTTTGGGATCTGATCGTGAACGATCCGGCGGAAGTGGTAAAGTTTGGCGTGTGCTTCTGAGCGCATGTCTCTAATCAGCAGGAGGCGTCTTATGCCGCTCGCTCGGCTTAGGCGAAGTTTCGACATCTTTGCCACCGAGAACACAGAGGATATACAGAGTACACCGAGTAAAGCAGTTGAGTGATCGTATGCCAGCGACAGTTCCCTTTTGTTCGATGGCTGCCTAACTCGCGGCATTATCGCTCTTTTATGGAACCCTCTGTGTCCTCTGTGTGCCCTCGTGAGCCTCTGTGGTAAAGGTAAAAGCTCTTGAAACAGGATTTGCATTACTTACCTGATTCTACTTCTGTGCCCTCGGTGGTAAAAGAGTCATGAATCCGCAAAAGCGGGGCGCCCGCTTGTTTTGCGCGCGCGACGTCAGCGACGCTGGCCTGATTTTCCAGAATTCATTGTTACAATTGACTTTCAGACAAATGAAGCCGAGGCGGTGGTGAAGACGATGAAGGCGGACGAAATCAGAAGCGTGGCTTGTGTGGGCGGCGGTGTGATTGGGTTTTCCTGGGCTGTGTTATTCGCACGGCACGGGTTGCGCGTCAAGATCTACGATGTCTCGGACGCGGTGCTTGAACAGGCGGAGGTGGAGTTGCGCAATGCCTACGACACGCTTGTTGAAGCCGGCGTGATGTCAAAGGAAGAGGTGGCGGCCGCGCTCAACCGCATTACGACAACCACCGACCTTGCTGCGGCGGTGCAAGATGTCGACTACGTGCAAGAGTCGGGCCCGGAGCGCTATCGCATCAAGCGGGATATCTACCGGGACCTGGATCGGCTGGCCCGCCCCGAGGCCATTCTCGCCTCCAGCACCAGCGCCATGCTGATGACGGAGATTCAATCGGCGACTGCGCGTCCGGAGCGCTGCGTGGTGGCGCACCCCTATAACCCGCCGCATATTGTGCCCTGTGTGGAGGTTGTGCCCGGCGAAGCGACATCAGCCGAGACGGTCGAGACTGCGCGCGATTTCATGGCGAGGATGGGCCGCGTACCGGTAGTAGCCAGCAAGGAATGTCGCGGTCATATCGTCAATCATATGCAGGCGGTCTTGTATCGCGAAGCCATGTGGCTGGTGGGCAACGGGGTGGCCACAGCGGCCGAGATTGACCTGGCTTTCCGAACCGGACCCGGCTTGCGGCTGGCGCTGATGGGTCCCTTCGCGGTCGGTATGTTGACCAGCCCCGGCGGCTTGCAAGATACGATGGTGGATCGCAAGCTCGACCACAGTTTGGAGGATGACATTCCCTCTCGTGTAGAGCGCGAGGCGCCGGAGCGCAGGCCGGAGTTGGCGCGCGAATGGGCGAAACTCTGCACCGCGCAGATGGAAGCTGAGCTTGCTGATACTGATATGGAAGCGGTGAAAAAGTGGCGCGACGCCAAACTGCTGCAAATCCTGGATGTAATTGCCTCTGACTGACCGCCTGCGGTACAGTGTGACGACAAGGAATATCAAGGAGAATGCCAATGAAAGCGGCAGTCTTGTACGAAGCCAATACACCACTTGTAATCGAGCATTTTGATTTGCCCGATATCAGAGACGATCAGGTACGCGTACGGCTGATGGCCAGCGGCGTCTGCCACTCGGATTGGCATATCGTCAAAGGCGAATGGGTCGATGTCAACCGGCCGCCGGTTATTTTGGGTCACGAAGGCGCCGGAGTGGTCGAGGAAGTTGGGCCGGCCGTGCGCAACCTCAATGTTGGCGACCACGTTGTGCTGTCGTGGATGCGCAACTGCGGCCTTTGCGAGATGTGCCAGGTGGGCTACTCCAATCTCTGTGAGGAGCCTTGGGATCATCGCGGCCAACCCCGCTTCCAGGACAGCGACCGCCAAATGAAACGCATGAACGCGCTAGGTACTTTCAGCACCGAGACAATCGTCCCGCAAGATATCGCCATCCCGATTGACCGGGAGATTCCCTTCGCGCAAGCGGCGCTGGTCGGCTGCGGGGTGATGACCGGCGTGGGCGCAGCTTTGAATACGGCCAGGGTCCAGGCCGGCAAGTCGGTAGCGGTATTCGGTTGCGGCGGCGTCGGGCTGAATGTCATTCAGGGCGCGGCCATCGCCGGCGCGGAGCCCATCATCGCTGTCGATATCCTGGATAACAAACTCGAGATGGGCCGGCAGTTTGGCGCCACGCATACGGTCAATTCGGCTATGGTTGACCCGGTCGAGGCGATAAAGGAGCTGACCGACGGCAAGGGCGTACATTACGCTTTTGAAGCCATCGGCCTGGCGCCGGCGCCCTTCAAGCAGGCTATACTTTGCACCCGTCGCCGCGGCGTCACCGTCTTTGTCGGCCATGCGCCGGACAATACGCCGGTAGATTTTGACGCCAAGATCCTGGCGCTGGAAAAGACGGTCATCGGCTCCATGTACGGCAGCTGCCGCCCCCGGCTGGATTTCCCCCGCATCTTCAGTTTGTACAAGGCCGGCAAGCTTAAGCTGGACGAATTGGTCACCCGCGTTTATCCACTTGAAGGCGTCAATGAGGCATTCGAAGCTCTGGGACGCGGCGAGGTCGCTCGCAGCGTTCTGGACTTGAATTGACAGCTCGCTTAGGAATGAGGCTATCGGCGGAGCAAGCGCCTGAACTTGATTACGGAAAGCAGGATTTGATCATGAATTCAACGGACAATCTCGATGTCATTATTGTCGGCGCAGGCATATCCGGACTCTACATGCTCTATCGGCTGCGCAAGCTTGGTCTGTCGGCGCGCGTCATCGAGATGGCGCCCGATTTGGGCGGCACCTGGTATTGGAATCGCTACCCGGGCGCGCGCTGCGACACCGACACGCTTGAGTACTCTTACAGCTTTGACGAGGACCTTCAGCAGGAGTGGGAGTGGCCCGAGCGATATCCGACGCAGCCCGAGATTCTGGAGTATCTCAATCATGTCGCTGATCGCTTCGATTTGCGGCCCGACATCAGATTCAATACCCGCGTCGAATCGGCGATCTTTGATGAGGCGACCAGCCGCTGGCATGTGCGCGCCGATGATGAGGCTGAGCTCTCAGCGCAGTTTCTCATCATGGCTACGGGTTGCATATCGGAGCCCAACATTCCCGCTATCAAGGGAATGGACACATTCAGCGGACCCATCCACCACACCGCGCGTTTCCCTGAAGAGGGCGTTGACTTCAGCGGGCTGCGCGCCGGCATCATCGGAACCGGCTCATCAGGCGTCCAGGCGATTCCAGTCATCGCCGAGCAGGCCGAGCGGCTCACGGTATTCCAGCGCTCGGCCCAATGGTCGACGCCGGCGCGCAATCGCCCGGTTGATCCAGACGTTGTGGCCGAGATCAAAGCCGATTACGCCGGCTTCCGCGCCCGCAATCGGCTGGAGTCGTCGGGTCAACTGTCTCATATCCCCGGCAATGACGTCTCCGCCATGGCGGTTGAAGAAGAAGATCGCCAGCGCATCTTTGAGGAGCGCTGGCAGCTCGGGGGCTTTTCATTCTACGGCAGCTTCAACGACATTCAGATCAATCCCGACAGCAACAAGGCGACGGCGGAATTCGTACGGTCCAAAATCAGCAAGATCGTGAAGGATCCCAATGTCGCTGAGATGTTAGTCCCTGACTACGCGATCCATTGCAAGCGTCCGGTCCTGGATAGCGGTTACTTTGAGACCTACAATCGATCCAATGTGCAACTGGTTGATATCAGCGCCACCCCTATTGAGGCGATCACAAGCAAGGGCATCCGCACCAGCGACGCGGAATATGCTCTCGACATCATCGTCCTGGCCACCGGCTACGACGCTATGACCGGCGCGCTGCTCAAGATCGACATCCGCGGGCGCGATGGGCTGCCGCTGCGAGACCAGTGGGCGGCCGGACCGGTCAATTATTTGGGGCTGCAAGTGGCTGGCTTTCCCAACCTGTTCACCATAACCGGCCCCGGCAGTCCGTCGGTATTAACCAATATGATGGTGGCTATCGAGCAGCACGTGGAGTGGGTATCGGACTGCATCAAGCATATCGTCACGCATGGGCACGCGTCCATTGAGGCGACAGAGGACGCGCAAAATACCTGGGTCGCGCACGTGAATGAGGTGGCGGGCAAGACCTTGCAGGTGACCTGCCATTCCTGGTATCTGGGCGCCAATATTCCGGGCAAGCCACGGGTATTCATGCCCTTGCCGGGCTTCCCGCCTTATGTCGAGAAGTGTGAAGCGGTCGTCGCCAATGGCTACGAGGGTTTTGTTCTGGCCTAGTTGCTGGGCTCGCTGCGGCTGCCGCCGGCGATCAGCCGTGGAAGGCGTCGCCAAATACCGACTGCACTTCGCCGCGCAATTCGTCCACGGCATCCCATAGCGCTCGCGTGTCGCGATACTGCTGATAGGGTTGACCGCCCAAGAGCATGACCGGACCATCGAAGCCGTTGTCGCGCGCCATATTCAGGCAATGTTTGGAATCTTCTTTGTTTATCGTCCCTTCATCGTCGATGGTCACCCATTGATGAATAGCCGTCGCGCGTGGCATCAGCTTGGCCAAGGTGTCGTATTTCCTGGGTCCCGCGGCATTGCCGAAGTCCGCCACCAGGCCGTAATCGCGCCCGGATAGATCGAGTACTTGCAGCAAGTCATCGGCCTCATTGTTGAATACTTTGTAATTTTCGGTGGCGGGCTCTACGCCGCAAGCGACGCAGTAATCGTAGAGCTCGCGGAATGCTTCGCCGCTTTGGCTGATGGTCGCCGGAGTAGGTTTGCCGTCGCCCGGCACATATCGTACGCCGGTTGATCCCAGCTCGGCCGCGATTTCCATCCAGCGCTTGGTCAGGGCGATCCCGGCGCTGCTTTCGTCTGGATCGGCGCTGCCAACCTCGCCGATGTCAATCAGCAGCTGATACAACTCCACGTTCGCCGATTCAAAGGCGGCGCGCAATTCGGCCAGGTAGCCGGGCTCGATATTGGGGATATGCTGGATGCAGAGATCGACGCAGTTGATGCCATGCGCGGCGACCTCACCCGGAAAGTCCAGCAAGTCGAGGGTCGGCGTTTGCCGGAACGAGCCGGAGACGCTCTTGCCGCCGGCGTCCAATTCAAACCAGGGGTCGCCCAGGGCATCGGGCAAATGCAGCGAAAAACTGGATAATCCTGCGCGCACCATTTTGTTGCTCCCTATCTTCTAGCTGATGGGTTCAAACGCGTAAAGCAGACTTTACCACGTTAGCCGGCTAATTCACCACTACGTGCAAAGTTAAAGCCGAGAGAGATTGTCAGAGCAAGTCGCGGAAGTTTCGCAGCTTGCGAAAGATGATGCGGTTCGAGTCGTGGTAGCGGATGGCGCCGCGGTAGGCGGTACGCACCAGGTAAATGATGTCGTCGCCGTCAAACTGCCAATCGACGTACTGGAAGCCGGTCAGCCGCGCCGAGTCTTCCGGCGTCAGCCCGCTTTGATCGCGCATCAGGGTATCAAGCAGGCGCCAGTTGATCAGGTCGGACGAGACGCTGAGCGACAAGATATTGCGCTGGCGCGGCCAGGACGGATTGGTCACGTTGTTGACCAGGGCGAGGTAGAGTCCGCTCGCCTCGTCGTGGCGAATATTGAACTTCGTACCGCCGCCGGGAAAGTCGATGAAGCCGGTGTCGGGGCTAAACGAGATGCGACTGCCTTCGTCACCCACCCGCACAATGACAGCGCGGTTCACCATCGGGCTGGCGTTCAGCCGCAGGATATTCCACAGTTCGCCGTTCGGCGCGAGTACGATATTACCCTCCAGCCAGCAGGGGCGCTGCGGCGGATCCCAATCTGACGGAACCCAGTCGGGATTGAAAGGGATCTTGTTGCTGATGGTCCAATTGGCGGCGTCCAGCAGATCGGCATCGCTGGGCGCGGAGACGACGCAGGAATGGAAGCTGGGGCCGTGCACCGGCGGGTCGGCGTCTTCAAATGCTTTGTAGAGGCGGCCATCGTGTTCAAGCACAGGCACAGGCGCGCAATGATAATTCGGCGCTTCGCGGAAGGGTCCGCCGCGAAAGAGCAGACCGCTGCTTTCATCGGCCGGATGCGTCCAGGTGAAGCCGCCATCGTCGCTGCGCCGGATGACAATCGAGCCGTACTGCTGCGAGCAGCCCAGGATGTAAACGCTGCCGCGATGCAGGAAGAGACTGCTCCAATAGCAGTTCATGATATGCGTGATATTGGCCCAGCTGACGCCCTCGTCTTCCGAGCGGTAGACGCTGGTCAGGCTCTCTTCGTCTTCGTGATTTCGCGGACAGTTGGGCAAGCCGAAATAGTCATGCGAGGCCAGCAGAGCGCCGTCCGGCAGGCGCAATATGCTCGGGCTGCCCAGAAAGGTCTTGCTGCGCTCCGGCTGATATTTGACTTCGTGCCAGTCTAATGACATGGGCTGTCCTTTCTATTTAGCTTGTCCGATTCTCAATACTCTATGCCGAATTGTTTGGGCGGACGCCGCGCATATGCGGATTCTCGACCGACCGAGGGCACAGAAGTAGTTCCAAGAAAGTAATGAGAATGCCGAAATCGCCGCTTTTCTACCCCATCCCCGGCCCTTCCCCGAATCATCAGGGAAGGGTGACTCGCTGTTGTGCATGGAATATTCTGCGAAATTCGCATCACTTAGCTGATTGTACTGAGTAAGTATGAGGGCACAGAGAGGGTTACCGGGAAAAGTGGCGGTTGGTCGTCAAGTACGATACCCAGCTTTGCCGACTCTGTATTGGATAAACCATGATGCCTTTCCTCTGTGTCCTCGATTTCACTCTGTGTCCTCGGTGGTAAAGGTGTGGAATTCTCGCCAGTGTCGCGGGGCCGGCGCCGCCGTCGCAGTACCGCACAAGCGCTACAGGTAGTCGCGGAAGTTCGCCAGCCGGCGGAAGATGATCCGGTTGGAATCGTGGAAATTGCGCGAGCCGCGATAGGCGGTGCGCACGGCGTATATCAAGTCGTCGCCGTCAAATTGCCAATCGACATACTGGAAGCCTGTCAGCAGGATGGACGGCTCGGGCTGCAAGCCGCTGTTATCGCGCATCAGCTCTCTGACGACGCGCCAGTTCCACAAGTCGTCGGAGGCGGTCAGCGACATGACGTTGCGCTGTCGAATGGGATGCTTGCTGCGGTGACCCTGCGCGGCGCTATCCTTAGCAATCTTCTGCAGCACTTCCGGCTCGGTGATATTGTTCACCAGCGATAGATATTTGCCGGTCTGCGGATCGCGGCGGATGGTGAATTTGGCTTTGGCGCCGGGGAAGTCGATGTAGCCGGTGGCGGGATCAAATGAAAGCCGGCGGCCCTCGTCCGTGATGCGCAAGCGCGCTGCCTTTTCCTCGGCGATCGACCCGGCTTCAAAGGTCATGATATCCCAGAGCTGCCCATCGGGGTCGACCACGATATTGCCTTCGCGCCAGCCGGCCGGCGAACCCTTCTGCCTGTCCCAACCTGCCGGCAGCCAGTCAAGGTCGTAAGGCAGCTTGTTGCTCAGCGTCCAGTTGGCCGCGTCAAGCAAATCGGCATCTGCCGGCGCCGACATCACGCTGGCCTGAAAGTTCCCCCATACCGGCGGATCGCAGTCTTCAAAGGCTTTGTAAATCCTGCCCTCGTGAACGACGACCGGCACGGGCGCGCAGTGGTAATTCGGGGGCCTGCGATGATAGCCGCCGCGCACTAGAATGCCGCTCGCTTCGTCCTGCGGGTGCGTCCAGGTGAAGCCGCCGTCTTCGCTGCGCCGGATGACGATGGAACCGTACTGCTGCGATGTGCCAAAGATGTAAAGCGCGCCGCCGTGAAGAAAGAGGCTGCTCCAATAGCAATTCATGATGTGCGTGATATTGACCCAGGACGCGCCGTCGTCCTCGGAGCGGTAGATGCTCGTCAGGCTTTCTTCGCTCTCGTGATTCTTGGGGCAGCCGGCCAGGCCGAAATAATCATGCGACGCCAATAGCGCCCCATCGGGCAAACGGACGATGCTGGGGCTGCCGAGGTAGGACAGAGCCCGCTCGGGATGAAACTTGATTTGTGACCACTGCATGGGCGACTCGCTTTGCTTTGCGGAAATATATAATGCCGGCTCTATAAAGAAAGTGGGTCCGCGCCGAAACGCGAACCCACTGAAAACTAGTCTTGCCGACTTACTCGCTGACGTACCACTGATCGGAGTGGCCGCTTTCGAGATGGCTGATGTAGACGACGCCTTCCACCGGCGTGAAGTTGTGCAGGCGGTTGGAACGGATGAAGACCTCGGGCGCCTCGCCCACTGGGCCGATGTGGTAGATATTGCGGACGGTGTTGGCGACCAGCTGCGTACCCAGCTCGAGGTAGCGATCCGAGCCAATCGCGGTCAGTTGCCATTCATCGACCAGCCGCATTTGCTCCTTCTGGTACTCGGGCGGTTCTTCGCCTTCTTCGCCGCCGGACAGCCACCATTGCCGCCAGGCTAGCCCGCCGCCGACCGGCGTCGAGTCAATGCCGTAGGGCGGACGCAGCCAGATAGGCCGCTGGTACATATCCTTCTCGGAGACGACATCGGCGAACCAGGTCGAAGCGTGAACTTCGTTGGCCAGCAAGGCCTGCTTGAAGGCTTCGCGCGTGCTCGGATTGATCTCGACATCAACGCCGACAGCTTCCCAATACTCAGCCACAAGCTCCGACATGGGGATGCGGTTGATGGCGTCCCAGAGCACGATCGCCAGTTTTTCGCCATCGGGGCGCAAGCGTACGCCGTCATCGCCCATGGTCAAGCCCATCTCGTCAAGCAAGGCGTTGGCGGCGTCAGGGTCGTATTCGGCGTAGTGCCCGCCCATCCAGTCCTCGTAAAAGGCGGATTGAGACGAAACGCCCCATTGACGCGCTACGGCCTGGCCGAAGAATAGCACTTCGTTGATCTCATCACGGTTGATCGCCAGCGACATGGCTTGGCGGAAGCGCAGATCGTTGAAGATTTCGTTCAAGACCGGGTCGTTGACCGTGATGTTGAACTGGTATTTGCTCATCGCGCCTTGATCAGCTGGCCAGAGAATCGTGGTGTAATCGCCCTCAGCCTCGCCGGCTTTCAGTACCGGCAGGTCGCTGACTTCAAGGTTGTAGAAGCCGTAATCGATGGCGCCGGCTTGTACGTTGAGGATGACCACTTCCGCCTCGCCCAGCAGCAAGCGCACTTGACGATCGATATAGGGCAGCTGATTGCCTTCGGTGTCGACCTTGTAGTAGTAGGGGTTGCGGACGTAGAACTTGTTGCCGAAGTCATCGACATGGTCGAGCGTCCAGGGCTTCAGTACCGGCAAATCCGGGTCGAAGTCGCTCTGCCCGGTCTGGCCGTTCATGTGGAATTGGAAGGCGCCGGCCCAGGTATCGTAGCCCTCGGAATCCGCGAGCGCTTGGGCGTCTTCGTTATAGTCGGCGTGCCATTGCTGCAAGTAGTGACGCGGCGCGATGGGGAAGCCTTGGCCGCTGCGCGCGACTACCAGGGCAAAGGCGGGATTCGGCTGCGCGGCGACAAAGTTGACTGTCATATCGTCGACCTTCTCGACCACGAGCGGCGTGCCACCCGGCTTAAGCGCATTCGACATATTCGGCAGCTCTTCGTGCAGCATGATGTCTTCGTACCAGAACATGACATCGTCGGCGCTGAGCGGCGCGCCATCGCTCCACTTCATGCCGCTGCGCAAAGTGACCGTAGCCGTCATCAAGTCTTCAGACAGCTCGACGCTCTTGGCGATCTCGGGGAAGACGACCTCCCAGTTGGTCGAGAAACCGGTCAGATGCTGATCCCAGGCCGTGAATCCGGTATTGCCAAAAGAGGTGGGATTGGTGGCGTTGAAGGTGATCTCGCCGCCGTAAGTTCCGATGGCTTCGCGCGGCTGAACGACCATGATGTCGCCGCGGTCCGGCAAGCGCTCTTCGACCGGCGGCAGGTCTCCAGCCGCGACCATGTCCGCCAGCATCGGCGCCTCGTTGAACATGCCGATGGTGTTGCCCGTTTCAGCTTCATAGTCGGCCAGCGACCAGGTCCTGAGGTTGTCCGCCGACGAGTAGCCGTCTTGCGCCGCTGCGCTAAAGGCCGTCAGCGCCAGCATCAGGATAAGCATCAGGCTCAATAGCCTGCGATAGTTAAGCTTTGACATCTTTCTTTCCTCCAGTGAATGAAATTATGTTGCGTTTAGTTCTGATCTATGTGCTCGTCTACCCATACGCCTCCTCTCAGCCTGTTTTGCCAAATCAATACCTTACGTTGCCCGCGCGCATAGCCCGCAAGCCTACCCCGTAACTTTACATCGCCACGCCGGTCAATTCCAACTCTGATGAAAAATGACAGGCGGCGAAGTGACCCGGCAGGACTTCTTCCAGCGCCGGCGCCTCATGGCGGCAGCGATCCTGAGCGTATTGGCAGCGCGGGTGAAATAAGCAGCCGCTGGGCGGGTCGGCCGGGTTGGCGACCTCGCCGCTGAGGATAATTTCTTGCTCTTCCAGGCGCGGGTCAGGTTTCGGCACGGCCGACAGCAGCGCCTCAGTGTATGGGTGCTGGGGATTGAGGTAGAGCGCTTCCGTATCCGCCAGTTCGATGATTTTGCCGACGTACATCACGGCGACTCGATCAGCGATATGCTCGACCACGCTGAGATCATGGGCGATGAAGAGATAGGTCAGGCCCAGTTTTTCTTGCAAGTCTTGCAGCAGATTCAAAATCTGCGCCTGGATGGATACGTCCAGCGCCGATACCGGTTCATCGGCGACGATCAGACCGGGATGCGTGGCCAGAGCGCGCGCGATGCCGATGCGCTGACGCTGCCCGCCGCTGAAGGCGTTGGGATAGCGATTCAAATGGCCCACATTCAAGCCGACCAAATCGGCCAACTCCCTGACCTGCTTTTCCAGCTCCCGGCCGCGGACGCCCTGCGCCCAAAGCGGTTCGCCGATGATATCGAGCACCGTCATGCGCGGCGACAGCGATGAGAAGGGATCTTGAAAGACCATCTGCATTTCTTTGCGCAGTTGACGAAGCTCCTGTTTGTCGAGCGTGGTGATGTCAACGGTGGCGCCGTCGCTCTTGCGCAATATGATCTCGCCTTCGGTGGGGTCGATAGCGCGCAGGACGCAGCGTCCCAGCGTCGTCTTGCCGCAGCCGGATTCGCCGACCAAACCCAGCGCCTCGCCCCGCTTGATGTCGAAGCTGACATCATCGACGGCTTTGACTTGCCCCACCTGCCGGCGCAGTACGCCTTTCTCGATGGGAAAGTACTTCTTCAGCGCCTTGACTTGCAGGATGGTCTCGTCAGACTGCATGGGCCGCGCCCTCCGGCATTTTTTCGCCTACGGCGTCCAGAACTTCCGGGTAGACAAAACAGGCGACAGCATGGTCGTCTTCAATTTGTACCAGCGGCGGATCGACGCGGTTGCACAGGCCCTCAATGGCGGCGGAACAACGCGGGAAGAAGCCGCAGCCGGGCGGGCGGTTGATGGGCACAGGCACGGCGCCCCGAATGGATTCCAGGCGAGCGCGCGATTTCTTGCCGATCTTGGGGATCGACTGGATCAGCGCTTCGGTATATGGATGCTTGGCGTTGTAAAAGAGGCTGTCCACATCGGTGAATTCGACGATGCGGCCGAGGTACATCACCGCCACCACCTGCACCATGCGCGCGATGACGCCCAGGTCGTGCGTGATGTACAGAATCGACATGCCGAACTCGCTCTGCAAGTCGCGCATGAGTTGCAGGACCTGCGCCTGCACCGTCACATCAAGCGCGGTTGTCGGCTCATCGGCGATCAAGAGCTGTGGCTCGCACGACAAGGCCATGGCGATCATGGCGCGCTGGCGCATACCGCCCGAGAGTTGGTGCGGGTATTCGTTCATGCGCTGCATCGGATTGGACATGCCGACCCGTTGCAGCAGATCGATGGCGATCTTGGCCGCCTCTTTTTTGTCATCGGTACGATGAATGCGAATGGCTTCGGTGATCTGATTGCCGATGGTGTGCAAGGGCGAAAACGATGTCATCGGCTCCTGGAATATCATGGCGATCTCGCCGCCGCGGATAGCGCGAATCTCGGGCCCGAAAGGATCAAGCTCGGTGATATTAGTCGGGGCGCCATCGGCCGGGAAGTAAGTGACATCCCCCTCGATCTGGGCGAAGTTGGGCGCCAGGCGCATGATGGTATTCACCGCCATGCTCTTGCCGCAGCCAGACTCGCCGACCAAACCCATCGTCTCGCCGCGGCGGATGGTGAAGCTGATGCCGTCGACGGCTTTCAGCAAGCCCTCTTCCAATGGCAGATGGTTCTTTAGCGCTTCCACTTGCAGCAGCACGTCGGTCATGGCGGCGCCTTAAATATGCTTGTAGGGGTCGGCGGCGTCACGCAGGCCATCGCCCAAGAAGTTGAAGGCGATGACGATGGCGACCACCACCGCGCCCGGATAGAGCAGCCAGGGATTGATCGTTACGGTCTGCACATTCTGCGAATCTTGCAGCAGCGTGCCCAAGCTGACGGCCGGGGGCTGAATGCCCAAACCGAGGAAGCTCAGCGCGGTCTCGCCCAGAATCATGTGCGGTATCGCCAGCGTCAGATGCACGATGAGATAGCTGAGGAAACCGGGCAAGAGATGCCGCGTGATGATGGCGAACTCCGACAAGCCGGAGAGTTTCGCCGCCAGCACGTAGTCTTCCTCGCGCAGGCTAATCAGTTTGCCGCGGACAACGCGCGCCAGGCCCGTCCAGCCCACCGTAGCCAGCACCAGTGAGATGCCGAAGTAGACTTGAATCTGCGTCCATTCCGGCGGCACCAGCGCGGCCAACGCCATCCAAAGCGGCAATGTCGGCAGCGACTGCAGGAACTCAATCATCCGCTGTATCAGCATATCGGCGCCGCCGCCGTAATAGCCCGATATGCCGCCGAAGATCAAGCCGAGGACGAAGCCAATTGCCAGCCCCAGCAGGCCGACAAAGAGCGATGTGCGCGCGCCCAATAACATGCGGCTGAACAGATCGCGGCCAAGACCGTCAGTGCCGGACAAAAACAGCGCGCCGCCCTCATCGACGCCGAAGAAGTGGATATCGGTATTGATAAAGCCCAGCAAGCGATAGGGTTCCGCCCGCACGAAGAATCTCAAGGGGAATTTCTCGCTCTTGTCTTCGACATATTCGCGGCGAAAGGTGTTGAGATCCAGCTCGCTGACGATTTTGTAAACGAAGGGGCGGGGGCTGAATGCGCCGGACTCGTCGACGAAGTGAATCGGCGTCGGCGGCGCGTACAAGAAATCGGTGTCGCGCGTGAAGGCGCCATAAGGCGCGAAAAACTCAGCGAAGATCGCCAATGCGTAAAACAGAATCAGAAACAGAAAGCAGAAATAGGCCACGCGATGCCGCTTAAACTTACGCCAGATCAATTGCCGCTGCGAGAGAATCTCGTAATTCAGCAGCTCATCGACATCGAGGCGGCTGACCTCGCCCTTCGGCTCAGGCGTCACTAATTGCCCCTTTCATAACGAATCCGCGGATCCAGCCACATGAGAAGCAGGTCGGAAACGAAAACGCCCACCACAGTCAAGAGGCTGAGCATCAAGAGCATGCTGGCGGCGGCGAAAGTGTCCTGGGCGATCAAGGCGCGCAGCAAGAGAGGACCGGTCGTGGGCAGACCCAGGACGATGGAGACAATGGCGGAGCCCGAAACGATTTGCGGCAGCAGACTGCCAATGCTGCTGACAATAGGATTGAAAGCCATGCGCAAGGGATACTTGATGATGAGGAAGCGCTCGCGCAAGCCCTTCGCTCTCGCCGTAATCACGTACTGCTTCTGGAATTCGTCCAGCAGCTGCGCGCGCAATATGCGAATCAAGCCGGCCGTGCCCGCCGTGCCGATAACGACAACCGGCACCGGCAGGTGCGTCAACATATCCCAGAATTTAGCCAGGCTCCAGGGGGCGCGCAGATATTCCGGCGAGAACAGGCCGCCCGGCGTCACGCCGAATACGCGCAGCATGATGATCATGAATATCAGGGCGATGAGGAAATTCGGCGTCGCCAGGCCGATCAAGCCCATAAAGGAGAAGAAATAATCGCCGATTGAATACTGATTGATGGCTGAATATAGGGCGATCGGTATCGAAACGACGTATACAAAAATGATCGACGCCAGCGACACGGTCATGGTCAAGAAAAGACGCTCCTTAATCAAGGGCCATACCGGCTGATTCCATTCAAAGGACTGACCAAAGTCGCCTTCTGTCACCAGTGGAACGATCCAGCGGATGTACTGTTCGTGCAAAGGGCGGTCGAGCCCGTAGCGCCGGTACAGGAATTCGAGTTCCGCATCGTCGACCATATCCCCCGAAGCTTCGAGTTCGGAAGCGTAATTCTGGATCCAGCTCTCGGGCGGCAAATTGATTATGTAGAAGGACAGGATCGAGACCATAAATAGTACGATCCCCATATAAAGCAAACGTCTGAAAAAATATCCAAGCATCGTCCGCTAGTGGTTCCGTCGTGATTAAGGTGTGAGGCGCGGCCCGGTGATCGGGACTACATATTAGTAAAGGCAGCCCAAAATGCCTATCTTGCGGCCACCTAGGCGTGAGATTATCTCAGCGAGTTGCCGCTGTCAAATGTCGGGCGGATTCGGGGAGCGTTATGCGTATTTACAGCTCTGATTGTTGAGGCGTAGCGCCGGGCTGGCGCGGCTACAATTCTATTTTGGCAATCTCAAGCTCGCGCTCGAAGCGCTGCCCGCTGGCGATTATCGTGCCGCCCTGGCTGACATGCGTCTCGAAATCATAAACGATCAGCTGTATCGAGTAGTCGCCTTCCGGCAGCGACGAGGCGTCAATCTCATGTGTCGACAGTAGATCACGGTAAATAACATTGTCGTATTGCAGCGCCTTATTCCCGTCTTCGTCAAAAAATTGCAGCGAGAATGCGTATGTCTTTGTAGTGGTCCTAAATTATTGGACACAAAATCTCAGGAAATTTGAGAGAGTTGCGCTGTAGCCACTCAGCCTCAAATTCTGCCGGCGTTAGGTAGTCCAATGCGCTATGCGGACGGCGCTGGTTGTAGACTGCCTCGATGAAGAAACCCAGTTGCTCCCGCGCTTCAGCCATGTTTTGGTAGTCACTGAGATATACTTCCTCCTCCTTGATGGTGCGGATCAGCCGCTCAGCATAGCCGTTTTCGCTTGGCTTGCCGGTGGCTGCCATGCTGATCCGTGTTCCGCACTCACGCAGCAGCTTAACGTAGGCCTTAGCGGCGTACTGTGTGCCTTGGTCGGAGTGGTGGAACTCCGACGCCGGGTGATGCTCAAGCGCCTTTCGCAGTGCCGCCAGCGTCAGATTTTGCCCCGCTGTCCAGCTAACATGCCAGCCGCGAACCGACCGCGTGAACACATCCATGATGACTGCCAGATAGACGAATTCCGAGCGCACGCGCACGTAAGTGATATCGGCGACCCACACCTGGTTCGGACGCTCCGACTGTATTCCTTTGATCAGATTCCGGTAGCGTCGGTAGCTGTGTCGGCTGTCGGTGCCCCATCCCCGACCACGCTTTGGCTTGATAGCCAAGTCCATCTCTCGCATCAGCCGACGTACCGAATGACGACCCACGCGCGCGCCGCTTGGCGACCGCTGCAGGGCCACTGCTACACGCCGGCTGCCATAGGTAGGATGCCGCCCGGCGATATCCACGATCGCCTCGCGCAAGCTCTGCTGGTCGCGCCGACTGGCGTTGTGATAGTAGCTGCTGCGCGGTAATCCGAGCACGGCGCAACTCGTCGACACCGGGTAAGTCTGGCTGAGCGAATGCACTAGTTCTCGCTTTCGGGCGGTAGAGATTTCACATAGTGAGAGGCTTTTTTTGCAATTTCCAGTTGCATCGTCAGCTTCCCCACTAAGCGCTCCAACTCCGCGACCTTGTCTGCCCGGCGCTTTAGCTCTGCGCCCTGACCAAAGGCGAAAGATTGCTTCCCGCCTTCCAAAAACTGGTCCTTCCAGCGATACAGCAGACTGCTCTTGATCTGGTAGTCGCGACTGGCCTGCGCCACCGATTTCTCGCCACGAAGGATTTCCAGCACGATCCTAACTTTCGCCTCCGCTGTGTACTTACGATATTTCCCCACGTGTCTGTCTCCGTCACTGTTCATCTAGTATAGTCTCTTTACTAGGTGTCCAGTTTTTCGGGACCACTACACTTCAATGATTTGTTGGTCCATGCCGTGTAGAAGCGAAGCTCGTCTTGCTTGAGCTCGAAGGATACGTTGTGTAGCCGCACACCGCTGTCATAGCGAACCCCAAAAGAGCTGCTTGCTTCCAGGGCGGAGCAGGGTATATCTACGCGGAGATAGGCGTCAATGGTCCTGTGACCATCCTCAAGTAGGCGTTGGCAGAATTTGAAGCGCTGGGTGAACCAAGCTTGGTATGCTTCCGTCTTCTCCGCAGGAAATCCGCCCTGATCATTGACCAGAAACACGGCATTTTGTGCTGCCAGATCGGAAATCTTATCCGGATCGGTGGATTCGGAACTTTGGATAATTATGTTCGCCTTTTCATCGCTGGCGATGGCCATGACCGCGCGGCCGGCCGGCGCGAATTGGCGCACGTGGCGCATGATATGGTCGGCCGCGCGGATTGTCGGCGCAAGGATGACGGCGATCCCGTGGCGGTCAGCCAAGTTCGCGCTTTTCAGGAGCGCGTCGGCATAAGCGCTGGAGAAGCGTTGGCGCGCGCTTAATTCTTCCGGGCAACTGTCGCGCAGGTCACTCAGCTGGTATATGGACACATATTCGTCGGCGTACGACGGCGCGGCATCTTGGAAACTTTCACTGATCCTTCCCGCTTTGGGGAGATCCCGATGATAAATTACGTGGCTGAAACCGTCCGCTTCGAGCTTCGCCAATGCTAAGAGATAGAAATCTCGCACTGATATTTCACAGTTGATTGGACGGCGATTGCGCCAGGCATTCAGCAGGTAGTTGGCTCTGATATAGTCGTACGCGCTGCCAGGCGTGCGGCTGATGGCGCCTTCAGCATGGGGATAAGCGCCAAAAGCTTGATATAGGTTGTAAAGCTGCGACGAACTGCGCGACATCGGCACGTTGATCAGGCGAATCTCGCCGGATTCTTCTTCGGTTTTGAGCCAGTCAATGAAATCAAACTGCTCCTGCGGGATTATCTGTTCTGTGACAGGAAGGTAGTATTCGAACATAACAATCGCTACAAGCGCCAGCACGACAGCAGGTTTAGCCGCGCGTGGAGCCCGTCTCTTAAGCGCGAAGAGACCGAAGCACGTCAGAACCGCCAGCGGAAGAACGGCGCCGGCCATGAATTGGTCAGTGACCCAAAATGCCTGGAAGATACCTGGCGGGATTTGGTCCAAATAATATTTGGGAAGTAAAATATCGGGAAAGGCGACGCCGTTGATATTGAGCTCTGGTCCTAATCGCAGGATCAAGAATACCCCGCAGAGGAAGGCCCAAGGCAGCATTTTTCGGCGTGTACTGTTCTTGTAGAGCCCAAAACAGATTAGCAGTAGCGGCAAGTATCCAAGATAGCTGGTTTGGCTGGTTTTGGCGCCTGCAGGGGTATGAAAGATGGCGCCGAACGAGGGCCCCAAAAGAGGGTGGCGATGATTGACAAAGAAGGAAATCGCATCAGTCTTGAGCTGCGGTCCGCTGTACCATCCAAGCAGAGAATCGGCAACATGTCTGTCGCTAATGAATTGATAAACGCCCCAGATGCTTGATGCCGCGACGACCATGATCAACAAGGCAAGGTAAAGCCAGTATCGTCGGTCGCGCCACCTTGTCAACGCAAAGGCGCAAACAAAAAGTCCAAGCATTATCAATACAATTATATACGTATACATCAGCCCAATGCTGGTGAGACCCGTCAAAACACCTGCAAGAATGATCAATATTGTCCGCTGCTCTCGTACGCCGCGATGAAAGCAGTAAAGGACCAGGGGAATGGGCGCCACGTAAGTAATGGCGGGATGGTGTGGTTCGCCTACCACGTGTGGGCTGAACCCAAAGACGACCGCTCCCAAAAGTGCAATCCACTTGTCATCGAACAGCCACAGCAAGTACACGTAAGCGGAAAGAGCGCAGGAAAATATGATCAGCAGCCAACCCAGGCTGAAAGCATTTGATACGGGCAGAAATAGGTTGAAAAACATGACGGCCACGATGTTAGGCAGAGCGAACTGATGGCTGTTGAGCGAAAGGCCCTCCGGATAAAACATCAGGTTCGTATACAGTCGATCTGCCTGGCCCATGAGGACCTGCTTACCGTACCAGGTGTCCCAGATGTGTATGTAGACGTCCCAGTTTCCGGTTGGCAGCCAGAAGACATCGGTTTTGAACACATAAAAAATGGTGGGAAAGGTCGTCACCAGGGTCAGCAGGCCAACGACAAGGAAAAAGTGACGATGTTCGATCAGCGCATTGCGTAGTCGATGCATAGGCGACTCTCGATTGCGATACAAACGACTATGATAACAGAAGTCTAGTACAGGGGATTCTACAGCCTATTGCTGAGAAGTGTGACCTTTTCCTAAGCGGAATCGTGACCGCCTCGGCTGAACCGCTTTCGGCGCGAAGACGAGTCAAAGGCGTTCGCTGTCGCTGGCTGCGAATTCGATGGGGGCGAATATGCCTGGCTACCTTTCGGGGTTTCTTGCGCCGCGCGCTAATAAGCTAGGGCGCCGCTTCAATCCGGGCAACCTCAATTTCTCTTGTAAAGCGCTGCCCGGTGCTAGCTACCGTACCCCCTTGGCTGATTTGCGTCTCGAAGTCGTAGACGATCAGTTGGATCGAGTAGGCGCCTGCGGGCAGTGAAGAGATGTCGATCTCGTGCACCTCCAATAGCTCGCGATAGATAACATTGTCGTACTGCAGCGCCTTCTGACCGTCTTCGTCGAAGAACTGAAGCGAGAATGAGTATGTGTCCACGCTCGCGTTGGTCCAGGCCAAATAGAAATGAAGCAGGCCTTCGTCGGCAGCATAAGAAATATTGTGCAAGCGCATACCACCGTCATATTGCAGGTCCATCTCGCTGCTCTGATCAATGGCGGAACAGGGAATGTCAACGCTAAGATACGCATCGACGGTCCTGCGTTCGTCCTCAAAGAAGCGCCGGCAGACGTGGAATCGCTCCGAGAACCAGTCTTGGAATGCAGGCATCTGCTCCGCATCAAATGCGAGAGGACTGTTGACCAGCCAGAATGCAACGAATTGTCCCAGGTCGATGTTTGCGTCTGAATCGGTCAGCTCTGAGCGTCGGATAACGACATTCGCCTGATCATCGCTCGTGATCGTCACGACGTCCCGATCCAGCTGGGAAAAGTGGCGAACATAGCGCATGAACTGGGCGCTTGCCTGCAGTGTCGGCGGAAAGACAACGACAGTTCCGTGACGATCATCAAAGATCAGAGGCTCTTGTAAGGCGGCGGCGTACGCGTCTGTGAAGAGATGGCTTTCGTTCAGTTCTTGCGGGCAACTCTCCCGCAGGTCGCTCAGGCGTGCGATCAATACGTACTTGTCGGCATATGATGGCCGTACACCAGCAAGACTTTCATTGACCGTATGAAAATCTGTAAAGCGCAAATGAAAAACAACGTGGCTGAATCCGTCTTCGTCGAGCTGCGCCAATGCCGACAGATAGTTTTCGCGCCCTGGCATATTGCAGTTGACTGGACGGCTTTCGCGCCAAGCATTGAGCAAGTAGTTGGCGTTGATATAGTCGTACGCGCTGCCAGGCGAACGACTGATGACGCCTTCAGCATGAGGAAAACCGCTTATCACTTGGCAGAGGTTGTAAATCTTCGAGTATTCAAGATTAATCGGGATATGAATGAGGCGAATATCCCCCGATTCTTCCTCTGACCTGAGCCAGTCTATGAAATCAAACCGCTCTTGCGAGACGGTATTTTTTCTTACAGGCACGTAGTATTCGAATGCGACAATCATGACAAGCGCCAGAATGACAGCAGGCTGAGTCGCGCTAGGAGCTCGTCGTTGCAGCGCAATGAGACCGTACCCGGTCAGAACCGCCAGCGGGAGAATGGCGCCGGCCATGAATTGGTCAGTAACAAAAAATGCCTTGAACATGCCTGGCGGGGTCTGGTCCAAATAGTACTTCGGCAACAGTATATTGGGAAAGGCGGTGCCGTTTATATTGAGATATGGTCCTAATCGCAGGATCAGGAATATCCCGCAGAGGAAGGCCCAAGGCAGCATTTTCCGGCGTGTAAAGGGCTTGTAGAGACCGAAGCAGATGAGAAAAAGCGGTAAGTATCCAAGAAAGCTGGTTGGGCTAATATTGGCATTTGCCGGCGTTTGCAAAATGGCGCCGAGTGGACCTCCGAAAAGAGGGTGGTGATGATTCACGAAAAAGGAAATCGCATCAGTTTTGAGTTGCGGTCCGTCGTACCACCCAAGTAGCGATGAGGTCACCTCGAGGTCGCTTATCAAAGGATATACGCCCCAGAAACTTGAAGCCGCGACGACCAGGATCAACAGGGCAACGTATTGCCAGTATTGTCGGTTTCGCCACCTTGTGATGGCAAAGGCGCAGACGTATAGTCCAAGCATTATCAAGAGGATTATGTACGTATACATCAGCCCAACGCTGGTCAAACCCGCTATAAGACCCGCAAGAATGATCAAGGCTGTCCGCTTCTCTCGAACGCCACGATGAAAGCAGTAAAGGACCAGGGGAATGGGCACTACGTACGTTATGTTAGGATGATGCGGTTCGCCAACAACGTGCTGGCTGAATCCAAAGACGACCGCGCCCAATAGTGCAATCCACTTATCATCGAACAGCCAAAGCAAGTAAACGTATGCGGACAGAGCGCAGGAAAATATGATCAGCAGCCAAGCCAAACTGAAAGCATTGGATAAGGGCAGAAACAAGTTGAAGACCATGACCGCTACGATGTTAGCCAGAGCGTACTGATGGCTGCTGAGGGAAAGACCTTCCGGATAATACATCAGGTTCGTATATAGTCGATCTGCCTGGCCCATGAGGACCTGCTTCCCATACCAGGTGTCCCAGATATGTATGTAGACGTCCCAGTTTCCGGTTGGCAGCCAGAAGACATCGGTTTTGAACACATAAACAATGGTGGGAAAGGTCGTCACCAGGGTCAGCACGGTTACGACGATTAAGACGTGGAGATGTTCGCGCAGGGCGTTACGCAGCCGAGGCATATATAAGGCTTTCTGTTGCGAATCAAGCGACAGCAATAATAGAAATTCGATAATCGGGATTCTACAGCCTTTTGGCTAGTCCTGTGTCTTTTTCGGCGGAAGTTTCGTGCGCGCCCAAGCCGTAGCGCGATTGGCGCGAATAAGATTCAAAGAAGCGCGCGGGCGAAGGTCAACCAGTTTGTAGCGTATTGTATCAAAGCAAGTTACAATTCCGCCGAGTGAAAGTTGTAGTATCGCGCCGGGCTGGAAGGTATGGTGTCCGGGGCAAGTTACAATTTAGCGTCAGGCAAGATATAATGGCCCGACCTATGCGGAAACCGCGAGAATATTGGTGACGAATTGGAGGGATTTATGCAAGTCGCAATCACTGTAAACGGGGTCGTACATGAACGCGATGTCGACCCCCGCACTCTATTGGTCCATTTTTTGCGTGAAGATTTGGATCTGACGGGCACCAAGATCGGCTGTGACACCAGCCAATGCGGCGCTTGTACGGTCCATCTCAATGGCAAAGTGTTGAAGTCTTGCACCTTGCTGGCGGTACAGGCCGACGGGGCGGAAGTTACTACCATTGAAGGCTTGGCCGAGGGTGGCGAGCATCACCCGATGCAGACCGCTTTCTGGGAGAACCACGGCCTGCAATGCGGCTACTGCACGCCGGGCATGATCATGGCCAGCGCCGCATTCGTGGAAGACAATCCAGGCGCATCGGAAAACGAGATCCGCCATTACCTCGAAGGAAACATCTGCCGCTGCACCGGCTACCACAACATCGTCAAGGCGGTCAAACAGGTGGCGGACGCCGCCGCCGCGACGTAAGGGGGTGACAAATGAGCACGCGCATATTCGGGAGTGGCATCAAGCGGCGGGAAGACCCGCGGCTGATCACCGGTGAAGCGCGCTATACCGATGACATCAAGCTGCCGGGCGTCTTGCATATGGCGGTGGTGCGCAGCCCTTACGCGCACGCCAACATCGTCAGCATCGACAGCTCGGCCGCCGAAGCGATGGACGGCGTGGTCGCCGTATATACCAGCGAGGACATCGGCGACGGACTGGCGGGACTGCCAACCGCTTGGCTGATCCCCGACAGTGACTTGAAGACGCCGGAGCATCCCGCGCTGGCGAAGGGCAAGGTGCGCTACGTCGGCGACGGCGTGGCGATAGTTCTGGCCGATGACCGCTATCGCGCGCAGGACGCGGCCGATGCGGTGGTCGTCGAGTACGAAGAGCTGCCGGCGGTTATCGACCCGGAAGAAGCTGCGCAAGAAGGCGCGCCGCTGATCCACGATGACGTCGAGGGTAATATCGCCTTCACCTGGGCGCCCTTTGATAAAGAAGCCAGCGATGCTGCTTTTGAAGCGGCTGATGTAGTCGTGTCCGAGCGTATCCTGCAGCAGCGGCTCTTGCCGACGGCGATGGAAACCCGCGCCGCCATGGCCCAGTACAACGCGGCCACGCAGGAGTTGACGCTCTGGTGCACTTCGCAGAACCCGCATATTCACCGTTTCATCATTAGCGCCGTAACCGGCTTGAACGAAAACAAGGTGCGGGTGATCGCGCCGGAAGTCGGCGGCGGCTTTGGCAGCAAGATTCCTTGCTATCCGGACGAAGCGCTGGTCAGCTGGGCGGCGATGAAGTTGGGCGTGCCGGTCAAGTGGAGCGAGACGCGCAGCGAGAATTACCTGATCACCATCCATGGGCGCGACCACGTGCAGCATGTGGAGATGGCGGCCAGCAATGACGGCAAGCTGCTGGGCGTGCGGGCCACCGTATACGCCGGCATGGGCGGCTATCTGTCGACAGCGGCGCCGGGCATCCCCACGATTTTGCACGGCTTGCTCTACGTGGGGCCTTATACGATCGACAGCGTCTACTGCAAGTCCATCGGCGTGATGACCAACGGCGCGCCGACCGACGCCTATCGCGGCGCCGGCCGACCGGAGGCGACCTTCCTGCTGGAGCGCATGGTCGACAATGTCGCGCGCGAGATCGGCATGGACCCGGCGGAATTGCGCCGCAAGAATCTCATCCCGGCCTTTGAAGACGGCTACGACGTCGCGGCAGGTCTCACTTACGACAGCGGCGACTATCCGACGGCTTTCGAGAAGGCCCTGGGCATGGCTGGCTACGATGACTTCCGCCAGGCGCAAGCTGACGCGCGGTCACGGGGACGCTATCTCGGCATCGGCGTGACGGCCTACACCGAGATGTGCGGATTGGGTCCCAGTCAAGTCGCGGGGGCGGTCGGCTTCCAGGGCGGCTTGTGGGAGAGCGCGACCATACGTGTCACGCCAACGGGCAAGGTGCAAGCGCTGATTGGCGCATCGCCGCACGGGCAGGGCTCGGAGACGACCCTGGCGCAGATCATCTCGGAGGAGCTGGGATTCCCGGTCGAGGACATTGAAGTCGTCCATGGCGATACCACCGAGACGCCCATGGGCTGGGGCACTTATGGCAGCCGCACGACGCCGGTCACCGGCGCGGCGCTGGCCCATGCCTCGCGCAAGCTCAAGGAGAAGGCGAAAGCGCTGGCGGCGCATCTGATGGAAGCCAGTGTAGACGACATTGAATACGCCGATGGCAGCTTCTCGGTCAAAGGCTCGCCGGATCAGTCACAGAGCATCCAGGATGTGGCGCTGATGGCGCACCTGGCCTGGAATATGCCCGAGGGCATGGACCCGGGCTTCGAGGAGTCGCAATTCTACGATCCGCCCAATTTCGTCTATCCCTTTGGTACGCATATCGCCATTGTGGAAGTCGATGCCGAGACGGGCGAGATTGAGCTGCAGCGCTACATCGCGGTCGATGACTGCGGCCCGCAGATCAACCCGGAGATTGTCGCCGGGCAGATCCACGGCGGCGTGGTGCAAGGCGTGGCGCAGGCGCTCTGTGAAGGCGTGATCTACGATGAAAACGGACAGCTGCTGACGGGCACGATGCAAGATTATTGCATGCCCAAGGCGGATATGTTCCCCAATTTCGAGCTGGGTGAGACGGTGACGCCGTCGCCGCATCATCCGATTGGCGTGAAGGGCGTCGGCGAAACCGGCACGATCGCGAGTACGCCGACGGTGTATAATGCGGTCTTGGATGCGCTGGCGCCGCTGGGCGTCGAGCAGCTCGACATGCCATTGACATCGGCGAAGGTGTGGCAGGCGATAAAACAAGCGAATGGAGGTAACTAGGCATGTGGCCCAATAAATTTGATTACGCGCGGGCGGGCTCGGTAGACGAAGCGCTGGGCATGATCGGCGATGAGGGCAAGTTCCTGGCTGGCGGGCATAGCCTGCTGCCGGTGATGAAGCTGCGCCTGGACGCGCCCGAACAATTGGTGGACATCGGCGGGATCGACTCCCTGCAGGGCATCGCGGCGAATGGCGGGTTGAGCATCGGCGCAACCGCGACCCATGCCGATATCGCCGCCTCGGCCGATGTGCAAGCCAAGTGCGGCGCGCTGGCCAGCGCCTGCGGGCAAGTGGGCGACCAGGCCGTGCGCAACTTCGGCACGCTGGGCGGCAATATCGCCCATGCCGATCCGGCCTCGGACCCGCCGACTGTGCTGGTGGCGGTGGGCGCCTCGGTTAATATCCAGGGCGCGGAGGGCTCGCGCTCGGTCGGCGCGGAAGACTTCTTCGTCGATCTCTTTGAGACGGCGCTCGACGACGGCGAGTTGATAACCAGCGTCGATGTGCCCGATTTGAGCGACCACCAGATGGCCTATGCCAAGTTCCCGCATCCGGCTTCGCGTTACGCCATCGTTGGCGTTTGCGTGGCGCTGAAGATGAACGGCGCGACCTGCGACCATGCCCACGTGGCGGTCGGCGGGGCGACGGTCAAGGCAGTCAAGTGCACCGGCGCCGAGGCGGCTCTGGCCGGTTCGACGCTGGACGATGATGCGCTGAATGCTGCGGCTGAGGCAGTGAAAGCCGATATCGGCGACTGGCTGGCCGGCGATATCGCTTATCCAGAGGCTTATCGCCAGCAGATGGCGGGTGTCTTCTTCAAGCGGGCGGTTGCGGCTGCGACCGGCTAGCGGCGGATTTCCGCGAAACACGAATTGTAGGGGCGACTATGTGAGTCGCCCTTTTCGATTTGCTTTGATCAGTGGGCGACCCGCCAGGTCGCGCTTCTGGCGTACGTGGCGTTGATTTAGAAGAGGATGACGCCGCGCGCAAGGTCGCCATTGACCAGGTCGGCGTAAGCCTCATTGATCTGCTCCAGCCGATAGCGCTTTGTGATCAGCTCGCGCAGCTTTAGCTTCCCCGCCACGTACAGATCGAGCAGCTTTGGCACATCGCGGCGTGGGCTGCAGGAGCCGTAGAAGCTGCCGCGGATGACTTTCTCCGTGCGCGTGATATTAGCGCCGGGCAGGTTGGTGCGGCTGTCGTCAGGCGTCGTACCGATGAGGGTCAATTGAGCGCCGGGCCGCAGCGCCTCAAAGGCGACTTCCTGCAGGGCGGGGATGCCTGCTGCTTCAAAGACTTGATCGGCGCCGCGACCGGCAGTTAACGCTTGAACGCGGCTGACGATGGCGTCGTCGAATACGATTGTGTGCGAAGCGCCGAAGTCACGGGCCGGCATCAGCTTGCTCTCGTTGGCATCGACGGCGATGATGGGGTAGGCGCCGCAGAGGCGCGCGCCCTGAATGACATTCAGTCCCACACCGCCGGCGCCAAAAACGGCGACGCTCTCCCCTGGCTTAACTGCGGCAGTGAACATGGCGGCGCCGACGCCGGTAGCGACCGCGCAGCCCGCCACGGCCGCCAGTTCCAGCGAAATGTCTTTGCGAATCGGCAGGCAGCTTTCTTCCCGCACAACGGCGTACTCGGCAAAGGCGCCCAAGCCAGCCAGAATGTGCAGCGGATTGCCCTGCCAGTGAAGGCGCGATTTTCCATCGGCTTGCAGGCCGGTCGCCAGCAGCGGCGCGAAGGTCTCACAGAGGTTGGGCTTGCCGCCATTGCAGTAGAAGCAGCCGCCGCAAGCGGGCGCCCAGATGAAAGCGACATGATCGCCGGGCTTTACCCGTGTGACAGCCGGTCCGACCGCTTCGACGATGCCGGCGCCTTCGTGCCCGGTGACGATGGGCATGGGCTTTGGGGCGGTGCCGATCGCCACGCGCCAATCGCTGCGGCAGACGCCGCTGGCCGCGATCTTGACCAGGACTTCTCCGGCTTGTGGCGGATCCAGGTCGACAGTTTCGACTTGGAAGCGCCCGTTTGGCTCGTTGAGTAGTGCGGCTTGCATTTGCATGGCGGGTCAGTGAATTAGAACCCCCGCCTCTGAAAGCGCTCCTGTTTCCAGAAGTCGCCGTCGTTGTGATACCCCCCTAGCTCCCAGAAGCCCGGCTTGTCGATCGGGCTGAATTCGAGGGCGCGCAGGAATTTGGCGCTCTTCCAGAAGTAGCGCTTGGGCACCACCGTACGCAGCGGACCGCCATGCTCCATCAGTTCGGGCTCGTGCAGGAAGCGGCCATCGTATTTGGTGGCCAGCATGACGTCTTCGTCGTCCATGATTTCCAGCGGCAGGTTGGTGGTATATCCGTAGTCGCAGTGGGCGATGACGAAGCGGGCTTCGTCGGTAAGTTCGAGCAGGCGCAGGAAGTCGCGGAACATCACGCCCTCCCAAGTCGTGTCGAATTTGCTCCAGCGCGTGACGCAGTGGATGTCGACCGTCATTTGGCCGGTTGGCAGCCGCTGGAATTCGTCCCAGGTCCAGCGCTTTTCTGCTTTGACCGCGCCGAATACGCGCAGATCCCAGGTGGCGGGATCGAAGGCGGGTGTGGGCCCATAGGTGAGGATGGGGAACTTCTCGGTCAGGGATTGGCCATCGGGCAAGCGGCCGGCGGCGCGCATTTCACGTTCTTTTTCGCGGCGGGTGAGATGGGACATCGCCGGTATCCTTCCTTTAGCGTGGGCGACCCACCGGCTCGCCCCTACAAACTGTGATGTTGTGGCGGGCGCACCAAGGTTCGCCCCTACACACTGGTATCTGCGGTGGGGTAGGCACCCTCTAAACCGTCAGCTGCAAGATGGTCCGCAGCAAGATATTGGCGCCGATTTCGACATGGCGCCACTCGGTATGTTCCTTGGGATTATGGCTGATGCCGTCCACCGATGGCAAGAAAATCATGCCGGCCGGCACCATCTGGTTCATTATCTGGGCGTTGTGGCCGCTGTAGCTGGCGATGGCTGTGCAGCGCGCGCCTTCGGCCTGGCAGGCGCTTTCGATTTGGCGGAAGAGGTAGCCTGACATACGTTCGGCGGCGCGATGCAGGGCGCGTTCGGTGGTGACGGTCAGCCGATACTGGCCCGCGCAGTCTTGCGCCAGCTGGATGAGCCGCGCTTCAATCTCCTTTAGCGTGGCGGTATCCGGGTGGCGGAACTCGATGCGCAGCGAGGCCTCGGCCGGGACGACGTTGAAGCTGTCGGGCTCAACTGCCACGTGGCCGCAATTGACGACGCCTTCCGGGTAACCCGCGGTGACGAGATTGTGGGCGGCGATGATATAAGCTGCCGCGCCTTGCAGGGCATCGCGGCGTTCGTCGGCGGTGGTGGTGCCGGCGTGCGCGGCTTCGCCATAGAAGACGACATTATAAGTCGTGCGTCCCACAATACGGTCGACGATGCCGATATCCAGGCCTTGCTCGTGCAGGCGCTTGCCTTGCTCGATATGCAGTTCCAGGAAGCCGAGGATGGAGCCGGGATCGCGCTGGGCATGGTGCAACTCGTCGAGCAGAATGCCGGCGCGGTGCAGCGCGGCGCGGAAGGCCATATTGTCGTGCAGGGTATCGCTGATGTCGTTGGCGGAAATTTTGCCGATCAGCCCGTTGCTGCCGAAGAGCGATTTCCAGGCGCCTTCTTCATCGGTGAAGTTGATGGCTTCCAAATGGCAGCTCGGTTTGAGGCCGGCTTCCTTGATGCGGCGCAGGCATTCCAGCGCGGCCAGCACGCCGATGGCGCCGTCGAAGCGGCCGCCGTTGGGAACGGTATCGAGGTGCGAGCCGATCATCAGCGTCTTGGCGTCCGGGTCGGCCGCGGGCAGCCAGCCGCTCAAGTTGCCGACTTCGTCGTCTTTGATCTGGAGACCGGCTTCTTCTACGCGGTCGGCGAACCAGGCGCGCGCAGCCATGTCCTCGTTAGATAGCGCCAGGCGAGACACGCCGCCGCCCATTGTCGCGCCAATCTCGGCCAGCGCGTCAAAGTCGGCGCGCAGGCGCTTACTGTTAATTCTTAAGTTGCAGGAAGACTGAGCCAAGGAGCCATCCCATCACGAAGTGGCCAATTGTGATTCGATTATAGTTACAAAATGTAATCTCACAAGCAGACGCGCGGTTTGGTTGCGCGCGGCGGCGACAGCCTGTACCTTGTTATCGCCTTGCTTTGGGTTACGATGAATCGATTGTTTTCAGCCAGGTCCCTCAATATGTTCGGGATTGCCCCAACAATTGAAGCTAGCGAGCGTCAAAATTCCGGCTATCGCTGGGTGATATTGGCGATGGTGACGCTCTCGGGTTTCTTGTTAATGGGATTCCCGACCACCGGCTTGTCGGCGATGTTCAGCGAAGTCGCGGATACGCTCGATCTCAGCCTGGTCCAAATCGGCGTGATTTGGGGCTTGGGATCGGCCATGGCCATCTTCACGGCGCCCCTGGGTGGCGCCTTTATTGATGCCTTTGGCACGCGGCGCACTTTGGTTGTGCTGTGTCTGGCGACTGGGCTGGCTGGCGCTTCACGCGGCTTCGCGGTCAATTACGAGTCGCTGCTTGTGTTCTCATTGCTATTTGGGATGGTGCAGCCGATTTTGCCGATGAGTTTCGTCAAGCTGAACCGCGAGTGGTTCGCGTCGCGGCAACTTGGCTTCGCTCAAGGCGTGATGTCGGCCGGTTTCGCCACCGGCCTGATGCTGGGCTCGCGCTTGAGCGCGACAGTACTATCGCCGCTCTTGGGCGGGTGGCGGCCGGTACTCATCCTGCTCGGGCTTTGCGCCATTGCGCTGGGATTGGTCTGGGCGCTGGTGCATCCGCCAGTGGAGCGGCGGCGCGAAACCGGCTTCGATATCGGCCAAATTCTGCGCAGCCTGCGCTATGTGACGAAATTCCGCGAATTGTGGGTGCTGGCGCTGGGGGTTTTCGGCGTATTAGGCTTGATGCGCGGGCTGGTCGGCTATATCCCGACTTATCTGCGCGAGATTGGCTGGGGGGTGGTCGAGGCCGATAGCGCCATCACGGTATTCTTCTTCTGCAGCCTGATCGGGGTCGTCCCCTTGTCGCATTTGTCGGATCGGCTGGGAAGTCGGCGCGTAGTGCTGGCTTTTGGCACATCGATGATGTCAGTCGGCACCTTAATGATGTTTTTAGCGGGCGATAATTTCTGGGGTGTCATGCTGGCTATGGCGCTGGCCGGATTCACCTTTGACAGCTTCATGGCCTTGAAGGGCGCGGCGATGACCGAGATCGAGGGTTTGGAGATCGCATTCGTGGGCAGCGCTTTGGGTTTCGGCAGCGTCTTGCAGAATGCGGGCTCGACGCTTTTGCCGCCCTTGGGCAACGCGCTGTCGCCAATTTCGTTGAATACGCCTTTCTTGCTCTGGGCGGCTTCCGGCGTCTTCGCCACGCTCATGCTGCTCAGCTTCCGCAAGCGCAAAAGACATCTGCCGCAGTGAGCGAAAACGCGCTGCCGGTGGATCGCCCTCTTTCCGTGAACACGAGTCGGCGACCTCGCGCGCTGTCATCCGACTGAGACCGCCGATGACGCCGCCCGCAGATTTGCGCGACCGGCAGCATTCGCCGTATCGTTGGGTGATTCTGGCGATGGTGAGCTTGTCGGGTTTCATCACCATGGGCTTCCCCATCGCCGGCTTGTCGGCGCTATTCAGCGAGATCGCCACGTCGCTGGACCTGGATCTGATTCAGATCGGCGTGATTTGGGGCGTGGGCATGGTGATGGGCATTTTCACGTCCTTCCTCGGCGGCTCCCTGATCGACTATTTCGGCACACGGCGCGCCCTGGTGTTTATGTGCCTGGCGGCGGGCGTTTGCGGCGCGCTGCGCGGCTTGGCTGTCGACTTTTGGTCGCTGTTTCTGTTCTCTTTTTTGTACGGCACGCTGCAGCCGGTGCTGCCGCTGAATTTCGTCAAGCTCAATCGCGAGTGGTTCGCGTCGCGGCAGTTGGGATTCGCCGCGGGCGTCATGGCGCTGGGTTTCGCCTTGGGCGCGATGTTGGGCTCGCGGTACAGCGCGACCTTGCTGTCGCCGCTGCTGGGCGGCTGGCGCGCGGTACTGATCGCCTTCGGGCTAAGTTCGATTTTGCTGGCCATCTTGTGGGCGCTTGTGCATCCGCCGGACGAACGAAAGTCACGCCAGGGGCTGGACCTGCGGCAGCTAGTGACCAAGTTGCGCCGCGTGGCCGGCTTCCGCCAACTGCGTGTCATCGCGCTGGCCGTCTTTGGCGCGGTCGGGCTGGCGCAGGGCGTGATGGGCTACGTGCCGACTTATCTGCGCGAGATCGGCTGGACGGCGTTCGATGCCGATAGCGCCATCCCGGTTTTCTTCCTGGCCAGCTTGATCGGCGTGGTGCCGATATCGCATTTGTCCGACCGGCTGGGGGAGCGCCGGCTGGTGATGGCATGCGGCACGGCAATGATGACCCTGGGCACGCTTTTGATGTACTTCGCCGGCGGCAACTACTGGGCGGTCATTCTGGCGATGGCGATCGGTGGATTGTGTTTCGACAGCTTTATGGCGCTGATGGGCGCCTCGATCACCGAAATGCCGGGGCTGGAGATCGCCTTGGTGGGCAGCGCGCTCGGTTTTAACGGCATGCTGCAGAACCTGGGCGGGTCAATGCTGCCGCCGCTGGGCAATACCTTGAGCGTGATCAGCTTGAACGCGCCTTTTCTGCTCTGGGCGGCGGCCGGGCTCTTCGCCACGCTGGTGCTGCTGAGTTATCGCGGACGCGGGGAGAGGTGAGCCTCGTCGCCGACTCCGATGGCGTTCCTGTCAGCGATCAGGTCGCACGACCACGATGATGACAAAAAAGGGCGACTCACCGAGTCGCCCCTACGAAATCTGTCGATTAGTTGGTTGCTAATCGCGGCCGCCGCCGAAGATGCGCAGCATGAAGATGAACAGGTTGATGAAATCGAGGTAGAGCATCAAGGCTCCCCTGATGCTGAATTTCAGCGTGTCATCTGAATCGACCTTCATCTTTTGCGACGCCGCCATAGCCGCGATGCGCTGCGTGTCCCAGGCGGTCAAGCCGGTGAAGAGCAGTACGCCGCCGATGCTGATGATGAAGTCGAGCGGTCCGCTGCCCAGGAAGATATTGATGATGCTGGCGATGATCAGCCCGAACAGACCCATCATCAGATAGCTGCCCATCTTAGTCAGGTCGGTCTTGGTCGTCAGCCCGTAGACGGTCATCGCGCCGAAGACGCCGGCGGTGCTGAGGAAGGCCGCCGCGATCGATCCCAGCGAGAAGACCAGGAAGAAGATCGAGAAAGTGAAACCGGTCAGCGCCGAATAGACGAAGAAGAGCATGCCGGCGGTAGTGGCCGAGATGCGTTCCATCGCCCAGCTCAAGCCTAAGACGATGCCCAGCTGAGCGAATATCGCGATTATGAATACGCCTTGACCGGGGTAGAAGCCGCTGTTGCTGACGGCCAGGGCGACGGCCGCCGTGACGAGCAAACCCATCGTCATCCAGCCGTAGACGTTGCGCATGACCGCATTGAGCTGCAAACCCTCCAGGGGCTTGCCCGGCGCGTCAACGATGAAGCTGTTATTTCTGAAGTTCATAGTGTGGTCTCCTGCTCGCGCCATAAACCGGGCGCTTGTTTGCTGTGCTTGACTCTACTCATTATAACGAAAAGCAAGCGCTTTGGATGTGCCGTTTCGGCGATTTTACATCGTTCTTACTTTGGCTTGGGCTTTTAGCAGAGCAATCGCACCAATATTTATTAACCACAGAGAACACAGAGGGCACAGAGATTTAGGAGTTTAGGCGTCTATTCAAAGTACTCGATGGACTGGTATATGGCAAGAAGCACCGAAAAGACTTCAAATATCTCTCAGAATCACTCCTGACTTATGACGTAAGCTTTCATTATTGCTTTTCTCTGCGCTCTCTGTGATCTCTGTGTTTGATTTTCCGTTCGAATTTGCGCCATTTCAGTCACTACCATTTTGATGCGATTGCTCTGGGCCTTTAGGGGGTGAAGGAACCTCCACCGCCGCCGCCTATGCTGCCGCCACCGCCGCCCATGCTGCCGCCGCCTATGCCGCCGCCGCCGCTGGAATCCATGCCCATTCCACCGTAGTGGCTCCGCTGATGATGGTGCATGTGGCGATAATTATTGCTGTAGAGCGAAGGTTTCCGATCGACGGAGGATAGCGCAATCTGGAGCAGCTGGCTGGCGCTCAGGTAGAGCTGCAATGCCGCCAGAATGCTGAAGCGCAGGCTATCAGCCGGGTTGATTCGCAGGTTGGGGTCGGCGGCCATAGAGGCAAAGGGCTTGCGATGACATACGGCCAACTCGCTGAAGAGCAGGACGGAGAAGAAGCTGAAGACATAATCGAAGGCGGCGCCAGCCAGCAGTTTATTGACCAGGAAGGCGATGAGCAGGCCCAGCAGCGCCATCAAGACGTAGCTGCGCGCGCGGCCCAAATCAAGCCGAGTTCGCCAGCCTATCAATGTCATCAGGCCGAAGAGACAAGTTGTGCTTAGACAGGCGTTGACCAGCGCGCCGCTGACCGTGGGATAGAGGAGGGCGGATAATACGGTGGACATAGTGAAGCCCGTCAGCGCCGAATAGAAGACGAGAAACGCGCCGGCTTGCTTCGACGAAAAACGGGGCAGCTTCCAATGAAGCGCGGCGGCAATCACGAGATGGGCGAAAACGATGATGATGATTCCGCCGAATTCTATGTAGATTGGCTGGACGAGCAGGGCGCTGGCTACTGCCGCTGTGATGCCCATGCCCACCCACAGCCAAGCGAAGACGTTGCGGATAAGCGCATTTAGCTGCGCGTTGTCCAGCGGAGCAGGCGCATTTTGCGTCGGACCAGCGTAGCTCTTGCTTTTTTGGTGGGCGCGCATTGGCTCCTCCATGTAACTCAAGTCAATTATAGTGTAGAGTACGCCGGGATTTCCACCGTAGCGCCGCAGTCGCGACCCCATTAATACGCTGGCGCCTGGAATGCGAGGCAGCGCCAATGCGCCTGATACTGGCTTCGTCTTCGCCGCGCCGCCGCGAGCTCTTGGCCGGGCTTGGTTTGCGCTTCGAGATCATCAAGCCGGATATTGACGAGCCGCGCCGCGCCGCTGAGGACCTGGTCGAGTATGCCGAGCGCATGAGCCGCGAAAAGGCCGAGGCAGTGGCGCGGAAGCTGGACGAAACGCCGGCGCTGGTCATCTCGGCCGATACGATAGTGATGGACGGCGGCGAATTGCTGGGCAAACCGGCTGATGACGCCGACGCCGGGCGGATGCTGCTGCGCCTGCGCGGGCGCGAGCACGAAGTCGTCACCGCCTTCACGCTGTATCGCGCCGGTGACGCGCCTCGGGTCATCACCCGCCACGCGCGGACTGCCGTAGAGATGCGCGCTTTCAGCGAGGCAGAGATCGACGCCTATGTCGCCACGGGCGATCCGCTGGACAAGGCGGGCGCTTACGGCATTCAGAACGAAGCGTTCCGGCCGGTGGCGCGCATTGAGGGCAGTTACAGCAATGTGGTGGGCTTGCCGCTGGAAGAACTCAAGGCGGCGCTCGGCGAGATCGGCTTCGTGTTCTCAGCTCAATCAAATGAATCATAATTTCGCTAAGTTAAGTTAGGTGTATACTGGCTTGTACAGTATTTAAGTTCTCGTTTACGGAAAACTGGAGGAGACTCATGGTTCGGTCGAGACTATCCCGCATAATGAAGTTTGCACTCGTCATTCTGTTGCTGGCGCTGCTTTTGCCGCCCGCGAGTATGGCGGCCGACGATGACGCGCCCACGCTGGCTTTTCTGCGTTTTGGGCAGTCGCCTTCATTCGCCCTGACCGACCGGGCTGTGCTGGACATGCTTGAGGTCTACGGCTTTATCAGCGCGGAGGAACGCGCCACGATGGAGGCGGGCAATGATCTACATGGCGAAAACATAAATATCCTGTACCGCGACGCCGGCTTCGACCTGCCGACAGCCAACTTGATGGTGGAAGACGCGCTGGATGAAGGCGCGGATGTCATACTAACCGTTTCGACCCAGGTGGGCATGATCGCGCTGGGCGCCATGAGCGACATGGAAGACCCGCCTGCGCTAATCTTCGCTATCGTGACCGATCCGCACGCTTCGGGCCTGGCGACAGCAACTTGCATCAAGCCGCCTAATGTGACTGGCACCTTGATGCATTTTGACTACGAGGAATATACTAAGATCGCCACCTTGCAGGATCCGGACTTCCAGAGCATCGGCGTGCTGGCGAACGCCGATGATCCGGCCACAGCCGGTTACATCGACAATATTCAGCAATTCGGCGAGGAATACGGTTTCACGGTAGAAATTGAGACGGTGGTAACGGCTGCCGATTACGCGCTGGGCACGGATTCCTTGGTGGATAGTGGCGTGGACGTGATTGTATTGCCGCCGCGCACGGGCTCCTCGGCCGGCATCGCGGCTATCGTGGAGTCGGCCTACGGGGTTCCGGTTTTCTCTCCGCTGGTTTCCGATGTCATCCACGGTGTAACCGTTGCAGCCGGCTTTGAAGGCTGGTATCGCGAAGGCATTCATGCCGCCCGCATGGTGATCGGCTACCTCGAAGGCAATCTCGATATTGCGACAACAGCCATCGCCTCAACGCCCGGTTTCGCCGTCGCCGTCAATAAGGATTCGGCCGACGCGCACGGTGTCGAGTTCACGGAAGCGCTGCTGGCGGAGGCGGATTACATCGTTCAAGATGGCGTAATCATGAGTGAAGGCGCGCTCTTCGAAATCCCGGGCGAAATCGGCCTGTCGGAGATGACATTGCAGGAACGCCGAGCTGAGGACGCCGCCTTCCTGGAGAACTTGCATTGCTCGCCCGATATGATCGCTGAGCAGTTGAGCACGCTGACAAAGGCCGAAAACTAAGCCGACTGCTATCGTGACAGCGGCCCTGGAAAGCGGGCGGTCGATGCGTGCCGCCCGCTTTTGCTGCTGCGGAAACACCTTGCGTATGAATCTGACGACTGCCAGAATACCGTCCATAGCGACGTAAATGGAAAGTGGAGACCGTGACCGCAATGAGCTTGAACGAGATCGCAAATCAATTGGTAGCGCCCGGCAAAGGAATCATGGCGGCTGACCGGCCATCGCCGGCTTTCCGGGAGCTGATGCAGTCCGAGGGCATATCGCAGGACGAAAACAGTTATCGCAATTGGTCGGAGCTGCTGTTCAAGACGCCGAACCTGAACGAAGCCGTCAGCGGCATCATTATGACGGACGAGCAGGTCCGCATGGCTGACAGTCGCGGCGAGCAGCTGCTGCCGCAGGTGATTGAGCAAGGCATGATACCCGGCATATCGCCCTTTACCGGCATGGTCGTGCTGGCGGGCAGCGCTGGCGAGACGGTCGGGGGCGGCCTGGATGGCTTGCGCGAGCGACTGGCGGAGTATGCCGAGATGGGCCTGGGCTTCAGCAAGTGGCGCGCCGCCTTCCAAGTCGGGCCGGGCACACCCAGCTATTACGCCATTGAAGCCAACGCTTACGTGATGGCGCAGGTGGCCGCGCTTTCGCAGGAAGCCGGTATCGTGCCGATTGTGGAACCCGAGGTCATGCTCTGGGGCGACCATACGATTGAGCGCTGTTTTGATGTGACCGAGTTCGTGCTGTCGCGCACATTCGAGGCGCTTTACACGCACCGCGTCGAATTGGAAGGTACGCTGGTCAAAGCCAGCATGGTGCTATCCGGCAAGGAATGCGCCGAGCAAGCCGATGTGGATGCCGTCGCCGAGCTGACGGTCAAGGCCTTCAAGCGGCGGATCCCCGCGGCCATTCCGGGCATCGTCTTCCTCTCCGGCGGGCAGAGCGACTGGCGCGCCACGGCGCATCTCAACGCCATGAACGCCAATTACGATTTGCCCTGGAAACTGAGCTTTTCCTACGCCCGCGCCCTGCAGCGCGAGCCGATGGCTGTCTGGGGCAATCTGGCGGAGAATGTGCCGGCTGCGCAATCGGCGCTCTACCACCGCGCCAAGATGAACGGGCTGGCGTCGCTAGGCTTGTGGACGGAGGAAGTGGAGCGCGAGGCGGTTCCGGCGTAGCTGCCCGTCCCCCGCGTTCCAATTGTCCTTCTCAATTTGGTAAATTCGATAAGCCCGCGCCGCATTTGCTCGCATCAGCAAGGTACGACGTCTCCCTTAAGGCGGAATCTTGCTATACCGCGGCCGCGCGCCGAACGCAGCTACCAACGGAAGATTAGGGACAGGAACAAATGAAGGAGCATCAGGCTTTACTTGACATCCTGCCTGACCACGTCGTTGGCAATCGCGACTTCATGATCTTCGGGCATTTCCTGGAGCATTTTCATCGGCAGATTTACGGCGGCATCTACGATCCGGGCAGTCACCTCGCTGATGAAAACGGTTTCCGCCGCGATGTGATTGAAGCGCTGCGGAAAATCAAGACGCCGGTCATTCGCTGGCCCGGCGGCTGCTTCGTCTCAGCCTATCCCTGGAAAAAAGGCGTTGGCCAACGCGTGCCGTATTACGACAAAGCCTGGCGCGTTGAGGAGCCGAACAGTTTTGGCACCGACGAGTTCGTCGCCTTTTGTCGTGAAGTCGGCGCCGCGCCCTTTATCTGCACCAACGCCGGCACCGGCGCCCCGGAAGACATGTCCGATTGGGTCGAGTATTGCAACCTCGATATCGGCGAGTGGGCGGCGCTGCGCCGAGCCAACGGACATGACATGCCATTCAATGTGCGCTACTGGAGCATCGGCAACGAGAATTACGGCGCTTGGGAGATGGGCGCCAAGACAGCCGACGAATGGGCGCGCTTGGTGTTGGAATCGGCCAAGATGATGAAACGAGTCGACCACACGATTGAGCTCGCCATCGCTTCAATACCCGATCTCGATTGGAACGCCAAAGTGCTGCGTCAAGCCGGCGACCTGCTGGATTGGGTGTCGATACACGGCTACTGGTCGCGCGCCAGCGATGCGGGTGTCTTCGAGCAAGGCTACGACAACATTGTCGCCCGCGCCTTCGAGCCGGAAGAACGGATCGTGACTGTCAAGCATATCCTGGGCTCGCTCGGATATTTGGGCAAGCTGCGCATCGCTTTCGACGAGTGGAATTTGCGCGGCTGGTGTCATCCCAATTTCATGAGCTTCGGCGCTGCGGATCACGCGCTGATGGACGCCAATGACATCAACAGCAACTACAACATGGCTGACGCCGTCTTCACCGCTTGCTTCCTGAACAGCTGCCTGCGCCACTGCGATGTGGTGGGCATGGCGAATTTTTCGCCTGCCGTCAACACGGTCGGCGCCATATTCACGCACGCGGACGGAATCGTCCTGCGCCCGACTTATCATGTCTTTGATCTATTCGCCAATCACACGTATGAAGAAATTGTGCACTCTGCGCTGGCGACGCCAGAATTCGAAGTCGAATCGAGCGATGGGCAGGCGTCGTCTGTGCCATGTCTGGACGCGGTGGTCACTCGTGATTCGGCGACCAGCGCTATCGGTGTCACGCTCGTGAATCTGCATGGCGAAGACGCTATCCCATGCCGCATCCGAGGATTCGGCGCGAGCGCCTACGTTAGAGCCACTCTACGTACCGTAAATGGCCAGTCGGTCGATGCCTACAATGACATTGATCAAGCGGACGCGGTCTCCATTAGCACTTCGCAGCTTGCGTTCGACGACGCGAGCGACTTCAGTATCGAGTGTCCGCCGCATTCGGTGACGGTGCTAAACCTGAACTGAAGACCTCAGACTTTCGCCAGCATCTTCTCAAAACGACCGCGCCATTCCGGCGAGAGCGCAGTGAGGCGCCGGGCGCGTTTGACGGCGGCCGGATCTTTGTCGAGCAAGAGCGCCGCATTGACCTCGGCCACGGTCATGCGGACCGGGTCGCGGCTGATGCGCTCGATTCCATCGCCGGCCTCTACTTGGCCTTCTTCGAGAACCTGAGCGTAGAAGCCCGAGCGGTTGGCTTGCAGGAAGGTCTTGTCGAAGCCGGGGATGCCCAATTTGTTGGCCAACTTGTAGCAAGGCACACGCGGCTGCGTCACCTGGATCAGCGCGCCGCCAATGCGCAGGGTGTCGCCGACGCAGACTTCGTGCTCCAGCAGTCCCTGCGTGGTGAAGTTCTCGCCGAATTCGCCGAATGTAAAGTCGTCGCGCTCCAGCCGCTCGCTCCAGTAGGCGTAGTGTTCATGCGGGTAGCAGTAGATTGCCTGGTATTGACCGCCGTGGTTCTTCTTATCGCCTTGCCCATCGCCGGCCAGGTTGAGCCGCCCCAGCCAGACCGGTCCCTCGAGCGCCATTTTGTAGATGCCGGTCGCGTAGGTCCGGCCTTCAATGGATACCGTTTGGGGCCGGGCGGCGTTGACCGAGAGCAATTTCACGCGTCGTCATCTCCCTGCAGTCGCTTTCTGCGCGAGCGAATCTGATCGAGGATTTCTTCGGCCGGCGTGGCGCTATCCAGAAATTCGCTGCGGGCGCGCTCTGCCGCGCTCAGCCGCTCCAGCGCCCCCGACTCGTCTTCGTCATCATCAGTGTCGGCATGCGCGCTGTCCATGTCGAGGTCGCCGGCGGCCAGCCCGCTGGATTCGGCCAGTTCGTCATCCATCGCTTCCAAAGCGTCGGGCGCGTCACGCCCTTCGAGCACGATCTTGTAAAAGGCGAAGGCGCCGCCGATGACCAGCGCCAGCGGCACGATCATCTGAAACACGGTGGACACCAGGCTGAGCAAGCCCAGCGCCAGGATGACCACCAACACCGCGATCACAAGTTGGCGGATGCGTTTGTCGTTTAGCAGTTGTCCCATAGTGATGCCCTCTTCCGCTAGCGCCATTATAGCAGATGGGTCGTAGACGGCAGAACAGGGGTGGTCGTCCAGGATTGCGGAAAAGGGTCGGGCGAATGACTTGCCAGCCGCTTAGCGATTGCGCATAATCATGCAGGTTCATCCATTGTCCCCATCTGCTTCTTAACAGGTCCGGGCCAGAAAGGAAATACAGATGAAATTTCACCCCGGCATTCGAGACTATGACGCCAGCGCGACGGCATTGGCCTTTCCCTTGGGCGGCATCGGCACGGGCAATGTATCGCTGGGCGCGCGCGGCGAATTGCGCGATTGGGAGATCTTCAACTTGCCGGCGAAGGGCGCCAAACTGCCGCTTACCTTCTTCGCCATTCGCTGCCAGCAAGCGGGCGCCGAACCGGTGGCCCGCGTACTCGAGGGTCCGCTGCAGCCGCCCTTCATCGAATCGCACGGTTATCATCCCATGAGCGCTGCCGGCCTGCCGCGCTTCAAGAGCAGCCGTTTCCGCGGCCAGTATCCCTTCGCGTGCATCGACTTTGAGGACAGCAGTCTGCCGCTGGATCTGCGGCTGGAGGCTTATACGCCCTTGCTGCCGCTGAATCCGGAAGATTCGGGTATACCTTGCGCCATCATGACCTACACCGTGGCCAACCGGTCGGACGAGTCAGTGGACGTTTGCCTGGTCGGGTCGGTGACTAACCCGGTCGGCAGCAATACTTTTGACCAATTCGGCAATTGGATGCGTACGGATCTGGGCCAGGCGGCGAACAGCTATCGCGATGCTGGCGATTTGCGCGGGATTTATATGACCGACGACAAGCTGGCGCCGAGCGACCACGAGTACGGCAGCGTGTCGCTGGCGACCGACCACGACGATGTGACGATCAAGCGCAGGTGGATGCGCGGCGAATGGTGGGACTATCTGCATGACTTCTGGGATGAATTGCGCGACCACGGCCGCCTGACCGACCCCGACGATGCTGCCGAGGGCGAACGACTGGCGACTGGATCGCTGGGACTGCTGGCCAGCCTGGCGCCGGGCGAGAGTCGCAGTTTCCGCTTCGTGCTCAATTGGCATTTTCCCAACCGGCCGGCCACCTGGGATCTGCGCCTTTTGTCGCAGTTGAGCGTGGACGAGGGGGCTGTCGGCACGACGCGCAATCACTATGCGGCGCGCTTTGACGACGCCTGGGCAGTGGGGGAATACGTACTGCGCAATCTGGCGCGCCTGGAAGGCGAAACGCGCCGCTTCCACGACGCCTTGTTCAGCAGCACTTTGCCCGCGGCCGTGCTTGATGCCGTCTCGGCCAATATCGTGCCCCTGCGCAGCACCACCTGTTTCTGGCTGGAGGATGGCGGCTTCTATGGCTGGGAGGGCTGTTTTGATGACGCCGGCTGTTGCCCGGGCAGCTGCACGCACGTCTGGAGTTATGCCTATACCATCGCCTATCTCTTCCCGTCGCTGGAGCGCGAGATGCGGCGGATCGAGTTTAATGTCGAAACTGGCGACGACGGCTTCATGAAGTTTCGTTCCTTCGGTACTTTCCACGATGACTTCGTTTGGGGCGGCCGGGTAGACGCGGCGGTGGACGGGCAGATGGGCTCGATATTGCGCGCTTACCGCGAGTGGCTGCTCAGCCGAGACACAGAGTTCCTGCGCGAGATCTGGCCCGGCATCAAACGGGCGATCGCTTTCGCCGGCGTGTACTGGGACCACGACAAAGATCAGGTGCTCGATGGCGTGCAACACAATACTTACGATATCGAGTTTCACGGGCCCAATCCGCTCTGCGGCATCTATTACCTGGCGGCGCTGCGCGCGGTCGAGGAGATGGCTACGCTGATGGGCGAGGCGGACTTAAGCCGGCGCTGTGCGGAGGCCCTTGCGCTGGGCAGCGCCAATCTGGACGCCATGCTCTGGAACGGCGGCTATTATCGGCAGCAGCTTGATGATGTGAACGCGCACAAGTATCAGCACGGGATCGGCTGCCTGTCGGACCAACTGCTGGGCCAATTGCATGCGACCATTCTGGGGCTGGGCAGCGTCGTATCGGCGGACAATGCGCGCGTCGCGGTCAAGTCGATATTCGATCACAATTTCAAGACCGACTTCAGCGAGCACACCAATCCGCAGCGTGTCTACGCGCTGAATGACGAGGCGGGTTTGCTGCTCTGCACCTGGCCCGAGGGCGGCCGGCCTGACTTGCCTTTCCCCTATGCCGACGAAGTCTGGACCGGCATCGAGTACCAGGTCGCGGCGCATCTCATCTACGAAGGCTGGGTCGAGGAAGGGCTGCGGCTGACGGAAGCCGTGCGCGAGCGCCACGATGGCATACGGCGCAACCCCTGGAACGAAGTCGAATGCGGCAATCATTACGCCCGCAGCATGTCGAGCTGGGCGCTGCTGCTGGCTTTGAGCGGCGCGCAAGTCGATCCGGCCGATGGGGGCGTCAGCTTCTCGCCCGTCCCGGAGCTCTTGTCGAAAGACCAGCCCTTCGCGACTCTGTGGTCCAACGGCCGCTCCTGGGGCATGTACCGCAGCGAATGGGATGCCGTGGCCGGGGCATGGGCCGGCGCCATCGAGGTGCTGGGCGGCGAGGGCGCGTAGACACAGCCCGTCGGGCGCGTAGACACAGCCCGTCGGGCGCTGGATGTCCCGGTAGGGCTTGTCCGCTACTCAACTACCGATGACGCTACGTTTGGTCGGGGCGGGCGCCGCGCTTTTAGGGATTCGCGACACTTTTGCCACCGAGGGCACAGAGTTAATATGAGGGCACAGAGAGGGATTCCGGGGAAGATGGCGGTTGGTCGAGTCTAGGATGGTCCGCACGTTCGCCGATTCTGTCTATGAGATGCCTTTCCTCTGTGTCCTCTATCTAACTCGGTGTACTCGGTGGCAAGGATGTCGAAAACTCGCCTAAGCCGAGCGAACGGCAGCGTACCGGACAAGCCTTGTAGATTTGCAGGTGAAGCGAATGCCGCTGACATACTACACTCATGGCCGGCGCGACCAGATGAAGGTGGCGCTGACATTTGACGATGGGCCCAATCCGCCGCGCACGGATCAGGTCATCGAGATTCTTAACAGCCGCGGCGCGCGCGGGACCTTCTTCGTCTTGGGCAAGTGGGTCGAGCGCTGGCCGGAAGCCTTCATGCGCATCAGCGACGGCGGCCATGCTGTGGGCAATCACAGCCATTTGCATCAGGCGCACCTGGGCGATTTCGATCGCGCTGAAGCGGCCATCGGCAATCTGCTCGGACGGCCGACGCGATTCCTGCGCGCCCATTATTTCAACTTTTTCACTTGCTTGTATTCGCCGGTGGCGCTGGCGCCTGAGATGAAGATAGTCGATGCCGATGTCAATCCGGCCGACTACGCCAAGTCCGACCCGCGCGCCATCGTCGAAGCGACGCTGCATGACCCGGCGCTGGCCGGTGGTTCGATCATCGACTTGCACGACAGCACAGAATCGGATGATGACGCCTTGCGCCTGGCGCGTCCGCTGCCCATGATCAAGGCGCTGCCGGCGATAATCGATGGCTTGCAGGCGCGCGGTTTTGAGCTGGTGGGCCTGGACGAAATGGAGCTGGTCGATCCCATCGAATGGCGTCCCGACGGGCGTGGCGCTTTCGCTTCGCCCGAAGTGCGGAGCACGATCGATAAGCTGGGTGATTGAGGCTGCAGGCGTCGCGCGGCTTTAGGCGTTTTCAGCTGCTTCCGGCCGAGGCTGCTGGGACGCGGCCAGCTGCCCGCGCCAGACGATGAGGCTTTCGCGCAGGCTCCAGCCGGCGACAGAGGCGAATGACAGCGCGTAGATCAGCAGGTAGGCGAAAAGCTCGCGCTGCAGATCCCACGCCAGCCAGGCCGCCCAAAGCGCATAGAGCATCAGGGCCAGTTCCAGCCAGACTGTGACATCGGTGGACAGAGCGTATTGGCTGCGCCGCCAGTCGCCCTGGAATTTTGGCGTGCGTCGGAAGCCGGTTCTGACGCCCAGCAGGGCCGCAGCCACCGCCAGGCTGTTGCTCAGCGACATGCCAGTGCCGATGAAGAGCAAAGCCGGGAAGGCGGTCAAACCACTCAACGCGCCGCGCTTGTCGTAAAGCCGCGCTTGGCTGGCGATATACATCAGGGGCGGCGCCAAGCCGAGCAGACCGAGCGGCGCCAGCGGCAGGCCCTCCAGCGCGCCGGTCAGAAGCAGCGGCGGCGTCAGCAGCAGCATCAGCAGCATCAAGGGCTGTGGCAGGTATTGGCAGAGGTGCTGAATGGCCATGATCTTTTGCGTGGCGCTGAGTTTGGCGGTGGCGATTTGCCGCGCCAGTTTTAGCAGGCACTGTGTATTGCCGGTGGCCCAGCGCGCTTGCTGCTGTTTGTAGGCGGCCAGTTGCGGCGGAATCTCACCCGGGACTTCGACTTCGGGCAGGAAGAGCGATCGCCAGCCGGCCATCTGCGCGCGGTAGCTCAGGTCGAGGTCTTCGGTGAGCGTATCGGCGGACCAGCCACCGGCCTCTTCAATGCAGCGGCGGCGCCAAACGCCACCGGTGCCGTTGAAGGGGATGAGCCAGCCGCTGCGATTGCGCGCCGCTTGCTCGACCACAAAATGTGTGTCGATGGACAGCTTCTGCGCGCGGGTCAGGCTGTTTTCGTCAGCGTTGAGGTGGCCCCAGCGGCTCTGCGCGATGCCCACCGCCGGGTCCGCCAGCAGATGCGGCAGCAAGCGCCGCAGGAAATCGGGCGGCGGGATGAAGTCGGCGTCAAAGATGGCGATGTATTCGCTATCGCATAATTTTACGCCCGCGGCCAAAGCGCCGGCTTTGAAGCCTTCACGGTCACTGCGGCGGAGATGCTGCACTTGATAGCCGCGGGATTCCAGCTCGGCCAGCTTGCGCGCGACCAGAGGCACGGTGCGGTCGCTGGAATCGTCAAGCGCCTGGATGGTCAGTTTGTCGCGCGGGTACTCCATTGCCGCCACCGCGTCAATCAGGCGGCCGGCCACATAAGCTTCGTTATACAGCGGCAGTTGCACGGTCACGCCCGGCCACTGGCTGAGCGCTGGCGTGGGACGTTGCTCTTGGCGCGTACGCCAATAGCGCCATAGTAAGATGGCCTGTCCTGCCGTGTATAAGCCGAGCGAAATCGCGCAGAGCGCGTACAGTGTCAGCAGTAGCGTCGTCATGGCTGCGATTCTAGTTTGCCATTATGCCGCTGACAAGATGCACCTCGTTCGCGTCGTCCGCGGGCCGCGTAGCGCAGCCGTAGGTTGGGCGGCGGCTGGGCGTAAAGGTAAATTCCATTCGGCTCTGTAAACTATGAAAGGTGACGACTGGAGGAAGGACGCGCTGGCTGATGCAACTATATTATGTGCGCTTCATGTTCTTATTGTTCGTTTGCGCTTTTGTCTGGTATGCCTTTTCTACTTGAGCGATTGAGACGATATCCACCGCTCTATTATTCCGCCGCGCGGATGAGCAGTTCTTGGCCAGGAAAGATATAGCGGCCGCGATTTCTAAGTTGGTCGAGTTGATTGAGCGAGATTATCTTGAAAGGATGCACGTCATAGGCGATGCCGATTTGCCAGATGGTATCGCCCGATTGCACAACATGGATGATCGAGCCATCCTCCCGCGCCGGTTGCGGCGCGACGGAAGCGGCAAATGGAATCGCTGTAGGTTGGGGAGTCGGCGCGGCTACAGCAAGCAGGTTGGATAAACTGGCGCCTTGACAAGGCCTTTCGTCGGAGACCGTGCTGACGATGCCGAGCACGCTCCCGTCAAGCGCGTTGTCTATGACCATGTGATTCACCTTGCCCTCAGCATTTGGGCCCATAGAAATCAAAATGTCGCGCGCTTTGCGTGGGCTCACCGCTTTATACTTTTGGCTATGGACGATTTGCTGCCGAACCGGCTCGGGCAGCCCGACGCGCACGGCGGCGCGCCCGTTAGAGGAACAGGCAACGATGCCCCCCCTATTAGCATCTACTATTACCGAATCAATATCGTTCTGGCTCACTGTGAGGGCGAATTGCCCCTGGCTGTCCGGCAGGACCTCCCAAATTTCGATCACAGCCGGGCATTTCTGCTTGTAAAAGATAACGCCGATGGCACCCAGCAGCTTGTTCTCGGGCAGATCGGTATACTCAGTGACACAGTTCAGCGTGGCTGAGACGGGCTGCGGCTGATCAGGTTGGGGGCAGCCGAGAATGCGTCCGCCGTTCGCCGCAACGAATAAGGGCAGCTGAAGACCATTCGCGTCTTCCGGCAAGCCGTCGAGTATATTGTCGCCACAGAGGTAAATCGCGGTGCTGCTGCCCGTCGTATAGGCTTCGACATCGTCGTCGACCGGAGTATTGCTACGGAACATGTTGTCCTGGAAGAGCGCGCGCCCCAGGTTAAACCAGCCGTGGGCGTAATAAGCTTTGCCCTTTCCGCTGCTAGTGGCTTGATTGCCTTCGAAAACCGAATTGAACAAATAAGCCCGGCCGTAATTTATGATGGGCTTTTTGGCTGTCGCGACCATCGAGTTTCGCAAAGTAAAATACCCACCATAATTGCGCACTCGCACACCATAAATCCTGGCATTGTTGATGGTCAGATGAGCATTGCCGATGCGAAACTGCGGCGACCCGGTCGAGCAGCCCTGAATGCGATGACCATTGCCATTGATGGTGACGTTGGATCCCGCAGCTATGTTCACGGTGTTCATGCAAACGCAGTCTTGGCTAAGCGTGTAGACAATCGTCCCCTCAATGGTTCCGCTGGAGGGCAGGTTGCAATCCAGCAGAGGCAGGGTATACGGTTCCGAGACCGTGTCGTCGTTGCCAATGGTCATGCTGTCGCCGCAGGGACCGGTGCTGCTGTCGCTTAAGGTCCCCAAACCGTTGTAGACCCCGCTGTGGTGAACCCTGTGTGTCCATACGCGGATGAAACTTAGGCAGCCGGTAGTGCTTAATCTGCCGCCTTTCTCAATCGCGACAACCACACGCGCCACGTCGCGGAAAACAGCATTGTTGAGCGTGACGCGGCCCGTCTTGGCCACATGCAGGACGCCCTTGACGGTCGCGCGAAAACCGAAGTTCTCTTCCCAGCTATCCTCGAAGAGCACATTAGTCAAGGTCGTCGTTCCCATTGCCCTGACCCAGATGCCATGGCCACCGGTAAAGGTGACGTCTTCCATCTCCAGCGTGCCCTCAACATATATCCCGTGGCCAGTACCGTCGCGTATACATGATGTCCCCCCCCGATCGTTACAGGGCCTCAGGAACCGATGGCCCTTCCCATCGAAAGTGACGTCATTGATGACGACCCTGACGCCCGAGCTGGTAGTCGTGTCTTTGTTGAAGATAGTATCTATACCTTGTTCGTTTACGACGAGAAAATTCATGCGAGAGCCATGTGCCCCTCCAGCCTCGTTCGAAACCGTGAAGCCCTCGCCGTTGATGGTCAAGGTGATGTTGGGCGTATTGGCGGTTTTAATTTCCAGGGTGCCCGTCTGCTCGCAGTTGGCTATGAGCGTATAGGTGACGCTGGCGACGATCACGCCCTGTTTCGGCAAGCGGCAGGTGGGATCTACCGTCGGGTTGCCCTGGGCGAAGGCGGGCGCCGCGAAAATTGACAAGAAAACAATCAGCAACAGACGGTGTATCGGGAACACATTTACTCCGTTGGGACAGCAATTATGTCGGACATTTCTATGGGCGAGGAATATGGTACAATGCCTAAACTTAGTGTAACACTTATGCCCCCGGATTGCGGTTTGAAAGTGCAAATCGAGTGACTTGGTCAACTGCCTTGAATTGCCTGTCGCATCCTGTTTTCACGCTGGTTGTCTAGCAGCTATAATGGGATGTACCGAACTTCAAGGCGAGCAGCGAGGAAAACCCGGCGATGGCGGATGAGCGCGTGGCAGTGTTTGAAATTAAAAACTATATGGTCATCTGGCGTCAACTTGAGGAGCGAGAATTCGCCGGCGTCGCCGCTCGCATTCGCGGGCTGGTGCGTTGCACCGGCGTGGGCATGGACGACGAAGAGAGTTACCGCCTTGATGTCTATTTCCTGGCGCCGGACAGCAAGACGCCCGAGCCGCAGGTTGATGTCGCCAATCGGCGCGGCTCGATCTTCATGCAGATCAGCGATATTCACGCTTTCGTCGACATCTTGCGCAACGAGCGTCCGATATTCGGGCATTTGCGCGGCGATTATCCGCAGTGGACGAGCGTGACGACAACTAATGAACCGGTCGGCAGCGGCGATGAGGACCACCGCGACGGCCCCTGACCGCGCGTTAGACGACCTGATGAGCGAGCCAATCCGCGTTCTGCACTTCGCCGATGTCCATCTGGGCGCGGAGAATTTCGGCCCGTCCGATCCCGATAGCGGCGTCAGCGGCCGTGTCAAAGACACTTTGCAGCGCCTGGACAAGATGATCGAATACGCCCGTGACGCCGATGTCGACCTGGCGCTATTCGCCGGCGACGCCTTCCACAGCCGCAGCCCCAACCCGACCTATCAGCGCGAATTTGCGCAGCGCATGCTGGCATTGTCGCGCCTGGCGCCGACGGTAATGCTGCTGGGCCATCTGGATCGGCCGCCCAATGCCAGCAGAGCCTCGACGCTGGAGATCTATGACACGCTGCGTGTGCCCAATATTTGGGTGGCGCAAGCATATCAGGCGCGGCTGATCACGACCAAACGCGGTGATGCGGTCGTTGGCGCGGCGCCATTTCTGTCGCGGAGTCGGCTGCTGGCGGATGTCGCCACGCGCGGCATGTCGCGGGAGCAGCAGGCTGAGGAAGCAGCGCGCATCTTGGCCGAGCAGCTGGATGCGCTGGCCGCGCAAGCCGACGCATTGGCATCGGGCGACAGTCCGCGTTTGCTCTGCGGGCACGTCAGCGTGCCGGGCGCGTCGTGGAATAGTGAGGGGGATAGCGCGAGTGACGCTTTGCTGGGGCAGGACGTGCCGCTGCCGCTCGACTCGCTGGCGGACGCGCGCTGGGATTATGTCGCGCTGGGGCATGTGCATCGGCATCAAGCGCTGAGGGCGGAAGCGCCGCCGGTGGTCTACAGCGGTGGCCTGGAGCGCATCGGCTTCTCAGAAGCGGACGATGCCAAGGGCTTCTGCTGGGTGGAGTTGGCGCGGGGCGCGGCGGACTGGCGCTTCGTCAAGCTGGCGGCGCGGAAAATGCTGTCGCTGCGCGTCGATTGCCGCGAGTCAGCCAACCCGACTGCGGCAGTCCTGGCCGAGTTAGGGCGCCACGATCTCAATGGCGCGATAGTGCGTCTGGAGATCCGTCTGAAGCCCGAGACCGAGGCCATGCTCAAGGACAAGGTCATCCACCAAGAGCTGCGGCGCGCTGGCGTTTTTCACATTGCCGCCATCAGCAAAGATGTCGAGCGGCCGCTGCGCGCGCGCCTGGGGGTGAATCCGGAGGGCTTGACGCCGCTGGAACTGCTGGAGCGTTACTTGGACGCCCGCGAGGTCGAGGCGGGCCGGCGGGAGGAACTGCTGCGGCTGGCGCGGGAGATTGTGGCGGGGGAGTAGTGTCAGGGCAATTGCATCAAAATTTCTTAACCACAGAGAACACAGAGGGCACAGAGATTTTGGGGTTTAGCAGACTATTCAAAGTATTCGATGCCCTGGTAAATGGTAAGAAGCACCGAAAAGACTTCAAATATCTCTCAAAATCACTCCTGACTAATGACGTAAGCTTTCATTATTGCTTTTCTCTGCGCTCTCTGTGATCTCTGTGTTTGATTTTCCGTTCGAATTTGCGCCATTTCAGTCACTACCATTTTGATGCGATTGCCCTGGGAGTAGGGGCTGCGCCGGCGCATCTTTTATGGCGTCTGTGGTAGTATCTGGCGAAACGGCCGGACTACACAGGAGCGCCAGCCATGGCATCTCCGTTCGAGAACGACATCCACCGACCCACATACCACTTCCTGCCCGCCGCCAACTGGATGAACGACCCCAACGGCGTGATTCAGTGGCAGGGGCGTTATCACCTTTTCTTCCAATACAATCCCGATGGCCCCTACCACGCCAGTATGCACTGGGGGCACGCGGTCAGCGATGACTTGCTGCATTGGGAAGAGTTGCCGATCGCCATCGCGCCCACGCCCAATTCTCCCGACCAGGGCGGCATCTGGTCCGGCTGCGTCGTGGACGACGGCGGGACGCCCGTGGCCTTCTACACCGCCGCCAACGACGACTATTCGGTGCAGCTGCAGTGTATGGCGACCGGCAATGCGGACCTGACGCGCTGGCAGAAGTACGCCGGCAATCCGGTGGTCGGCGCTGTGCCGGCGCATCTGGGGCAGACGCAAGATTTCCGCGACCCCTTCGTCTGGAAGCACGACGGCGGTTGGTATATGACGATCTCGGCGCATATCGTGGGCGTCGGCGGCGCGGTCTTGCTTTATCGCTCGGCTAACTTGACCGACTGGGAATACTTGCATCCGCTCTTTGTTGGCGATAGAGCGCGCAACGGCCGCAATTTTGAATGCGCCAACTTCTTCCCGCTGGGCGACAAGTGGGTGATGATCATCTCGGTGATGCTGGTCGATGCGCCGGCGTATACCCTGTATTTCGTGGGCCGCTGGGAGAATGAGCGTTTCATCGCCGAAGCCGAGGGCGTTTACGATGCCGGCGTCAGTTACGCCTCGCTGATGCACGTTGACGAGAGCGGGCGTCCGCTGATCTATTCCTGGCTGCGTGAGTCGCGCAGCATCGACTTGCAGAAAAAGGCCGGCTGGACGGGCGTACAAGCCATCCCGCGCGTACTGAACCTCGACAGCAAGAATCGTCTCATCAGCAGGCCTGTACCTGAAGTGGAGCGGCTGCGCAGCCGCGGGCAGCATTTCGCAGCCGGCGAAGTGAGCGACGCGGCTGTTTCAGTCGGCGGGCTGGCGCTGGATATCGACGCTGAGTTCGACGCGCAGGCGGCGCCCAGCTGCGGCATTGAATTGACAGCCGGCGACGACAAGCTGGCGGTCATTTACGAACGCAGCACACAGACGCTGCAAGTTCAGCGCCGCTATCGCGAGTCAAATGCCGACATCGAAAGCGGGCCGGAGGGCATCGCGTATGCGCTGGATGCCGGCGAGACCTTGCAGCTGCGCGTATTGCTGGACGGCTCGGTGCTCGAGGTGATCGCCAACGGGCGCGCGCGCATCACCAGCCGCTTTTATCCGGCCAGCGCCGATGCGCCGAGCTTGCGGGCGATCATGCCGGCTGCAGTGATCGGGCTGGATGTATGGGAGATGGCGCTACGGGCTTAGCGGTCGGCCCAGTTTGCCGGCCAGGTCTTCCAAATGACCGAGCTCGTGCACACATAAGCCGCGGGCGGAGTAATATACCGACTCGACGCGTTTGACGCCCTCGCGCCGGACTGTCCGTTGCCATTGTTGCGGGCTCAGGCCCTGCAAGATGCGCAGCAGCGCCGTCCTTCGAAAAACGAAATACGCCATGAGCTCGGCGATGTCAAATGCTTCATACTGCATGAGCGCGCCCCAATCCCGCTCGGCGTGAATCCTCGGCATGAAGGCGTCCTTGAGCAGCAGGGCGTGGTGGATGAGGTCGGCGCCGCGTTCAGCGCAATAAATGAGGTGGGTCAGGTCGCGCTTGAAGCTGCGCTCGCCTTCGCCTAGGGGCGCGGTCAAGTCCGCTTCTGTCGAGCCGCTGCTGAGGTCCCGCAGTCGCTCGGGCGTAGCTTCCAGAACTTTCAGGATCAAGGCGATGCGCTCGTCCGACGGCTGGGTGGACAGGCGCTTGTGCAGGGCAGCTTTGGAGACGGTTTCACCGGGCATCAGGCCATCCTCGGCAGATCGATGAGGCGCGCCATTTTGGTCTTGCCGTCGTCGCCTTCGACCGGCGTGTAGAGTTCGTCCGGATCCCGCAGGCGATCGAGAAACAGGATGCCGTCCAGGTGGTCGATTTCGTGGTGGAGCACGCGGGCGTCCATGCCAACGACGCGGCGCAAGATCTGCGAGCCGTCTTCGCCGTGGGCGCGGAAGCGAATCCAGCTGGGCCGCGGCGTATCCCAGGTATAGATATCGGGGATGCTCAGGCAGCCGTCGAAGCCGGTCTCGGGCGCGCCGCTCTCGATGATCTCGGGATTGATCAGCGTGAGCATTGGTTCTTCTTCGTCTTCGTCGTTCTGGCCGAACTTGACGACGGTTACACGTTTGTGCACGCCGATTTGCGGCGCGGCGATGGCGGCGCCAGGCAGCGATTCCAGCGTGTCCTTGAGGTCTTGAATCAGTCGCTTGAGCCGCTTGTTCTTGAGGTTGGCGGCGGGCAGGCTCTTCCGCCGCAGCAGCGCCTCGTCGCCCGGATAATAGATCAGTCGCTTGATTGCCATCGCGGCAACTCTAGCACAGCAGGCGCAGGTCTGGCAATTCTGCCGTCATCGGCTAGCGGGTCATTGAGCCGTCGTCGAAAACGCCGGTAGGGTGGCAGCCGAGCCCGGCCGCCGCCGCTGCCTGTTCCAGCTTTACAAATTCGTCGTAGTGCAAGTCGTTGGGCGGATAGATCACGACCTCAGCCCAGCCCTGCTCGACCAAGACGCGGTTGACCAGGACATCATCGACGTACACAAAGCGCAGCAAGCGGTCAAATGGGTCGACCAGCTCTTTGTCCGGCACGAGGCGGACAGTCTTGCCTGTGACGAGATCGGCATTGGCTTTGCTGGATGCGTCGAAACAAGGGTGGTCGCGCTCGGGCGTGTTCATCTGCAAGTAGCGGATGCGCGTATTCACGCCGTTAAGCATCACGTCAATGGTATCGCCGTCTACCACGCGGGTGACCAGCCCGGTCTCATCCGAGCTGTCTTGCGGCGCATCGGACATCGGGGATGTGGCTTGGGTGTCCGCGGCGGGCAACTCAGCGACCGCGGTGCCCACCTGAATCGCCACTTCGGTGCTGATTTGCGGCGCCAAATCTCTGCTGATCTCGGCCGTCAGCGCGCCGCAGCCGGCTATCAGCGCCGCGACCAAAAGCCATATCCACAGTCGAATGGTCATCATCGGCTCCAAGTCAGCTTCAATAGCTAAGATAATATAACCATGTTTGGTCATATTTTCGAGCGTGGCTAGGCGTCATATTCGGGCGACTCTCAACTGCTATAATCAGCAGCGTCAACAAATGGAGTCGTATTGTGCCCTCTCGCGCTTTGAAATTTTTATACTTCTACCGTCCCTATGTTGGCCTGCTGGCGGTTGACCTGGTCTGCGCCTGCATCGCCTCGGCGATTACGCTGATCCTGCCGCTTTGCGTGCGCCATATCACGCAGAACCTGTTAGGCGAGGGCGTGGCTGACCCGGTCGACGATATCGCTATTATGGCCGGCATCATGCTGGCGCTGGTGGCCGCGCATACACTCTGCACGCTATTTGTCGATTATCAGGGCCATATGATGGGCGCCATGATGGAGAGCGATATGCGGCGGGAGCTCTTCGGGCATCTGCAGAAGCTCTCGTTCAGCTTCTTTGACGAGCAGAAGACCGGCCAGTTGATGTCGCGCATAACCAACGACCTCTTCGCCATATCGGAACTGTCGCATCATGGTCCGGAAGATCTGTTCATCGGCATCATCACCTTCAGTGGCGTCTTTCTGATTACGCTGGCGATAAACCCGGCGCTGAGTCTGATTATCATCGTCTTCCTGCCGCTGATGCTGGTTTTCTCGCTGCATTTCAACCGCAAGTTGCATCGCGCGCTGCGGCTGAGCAAGCAGCGGGTGGCCGAGGTCAACGCGCAGATTGAAGACTCGCTGGCCGGCATCCGCGTGGTGCAGTCCTTCGCCAACGAGCCGATGGAGCAAGCCAAGTTCGACGCGGCCAACGCCCGTTTCGTCGCGAGCCGGCGGCTGGAGTACAAGAGCGAGGGCTTCTTCTATGGCGGCATGTCCGCCTTCACGCAGCTGATGACAGTTGTGGTGGTGGTATTTGGCGCGCTGGCTATCACAGGGGCCTCGCTGACCTTGTCCGATCTCATTATCTTCTTGCTCTACGTGGGCATCCTCATCGAGCCGATTCGGCGGCTGGTCAATTTCGCCCGCTGGTATCAAGAAGGCATCACCGGATTTAATCGCTTCATGGATATGATGGAGCTGCCGCCCGCCATACAAGAGCCGAGCGAGGCGCTGGCGCCGGAACGCGTTCGCGGCGAGCTGGAGCTGCAGAATGTCACTTTCAGTTATCAGGACCGCTTCGGCAGCGTCTTCCACAACTTGTCGCTGAAAATAACTGTCGGCGAGTACGTGGCCCTGGTTGGCGCTTCGGGAGTGGGCAAGACCACGCTGGGCACACTCATCCCGCGCTTCTACGATGTCAGCGGCGGCCGCATCTGCCTGGATGGCGTTGATATCCGCGAGTTCAGCCTGGCTGCGCTGCGCCGGAATATCGGCACGGTCGATCAAGATGTATATCTCTTTGGCACGACGGTGGCTGAGAATATCCGCTATGGCAAGCCGGACGCCCTGGAGGAGGAGATCATCGCGGCGGCGAAGAAAGCCAACGCGCACGAATTTATCATGGCGCTGCCGCAGGGCTATGATACCGAGATTGGTCAGCGCGGCATTAAGTTATCGGCCGGGCAGAGGCAGCGGCTCAGCATCGCGCGGCTGTTTCTGAAAGATCCGCCGCTGATCATCCTGGATGAGGCGACCAGCGCGCTGGACAATGAGAGCGAGCGGGTGGTGCAGCAGTCGCTGGAGCGGCTGATCGAGAATCGCACGACCCTGGTCATCGCCCACCGCCTGTCGACCATTCGCAATGCCGATCGCATCCTGGTGCTGACCGAGGAGGGCATTTGCGAGCAGGGCACTCACGAGCAACTAATCGCCGATGAAGGCGCCTATGCGGGTCTCTATAATCTGCAGCTGGCGCGGTAGATGCTCGGTAGGGCGCAATGCTCGCAGCGGACCGCGTCGCAGCCGAAAATCTTAGCGTTTCTGATCAGTAGGGAAGAGTAGCGGGAGAGGGGCTCGAACCCTCACGCCCTTGCGGGCAGGTGCTTTTAAGGCACCCGTGTCTGCCATTCCACCATCCCGCCGCTGGAATCAGTATAATCTCGGCGAGACGAATGTCAATATGGCCGCGCTTTTAGACGCGGCGGCTGTCGTCATTCTTGCGCTTGCCGTTGACCTTGGGGCGGTACTTGCCGCCGAAGAGCATGAAGAGCCCCATGCCGACCAGGATCAGCGGGAAGATCTGCCAGAAGGCGCCGGCGATATCGGCGATCAAGCCGGGTATGCCAAAGATGACGCCGATAGCGATCAGCCAGAGCGCGCCCGTGGCCGATTGCCAGCGCTCGCCCAGCGCCATAGTCCGCGCCAGTATCGAAGCGGCCATGACAAACATAATGCCGGGCCACCACCAGCCGGTGAAGAACAGTAAACCCAATCCTACAAAAAATACGCCCGTGCTCGCTTGCGAAGCCTTTTCTTCTTTATCCATCGTGCCTGTCCAAATATCTCAAAGTCGCTTTGACAATAGTACGCGCTAGCTGGCTGAGCGGTTGCGCCGGCGCCGCAATTAGGTCTCGACGAAGGTGACGCGATAAGATTTCAGTCCGCGCCGATTATCGGTGTAGCAGTCGCCCGTGCTCAAGCTGCTGGCTGAGGGATCGCGCGCGCCCGCCATTTCGATGGCGTAGTCGATGTCCGGCGCCATTTGGAAGTCAGCGTAGGAATCGCCGTACTCGACCTTTAGCCCGCTGAAGAAGAGGTCTTCCTGGTTGCCCCAGCGCACCCGGATGGGCTGACCCGGGATGCCGCGCCCGATGTAGTCGACTACATGCGCTTCGATCAGGGCCGGGCGCGCCAGGTCGCAGAAGGAGCGCACTGACAGCACTGCAAAGCTGCGCTCGTCGGCGCCGGGCGCGGCGGCGTGGCGCGTCGGCGTGGGCACGAAGGTTTCACGCAGCGGCCGCTTGGTGGGCAGGGGTGTGGTGCGCGACTCATCGTTGACGGGCGCCGCTAGGAGGGAGGGCGCCGCTTCGGTAGCGTCGGCTGTTTCGGTCGCTTGCGGCGGCAGTAATTGCTCGGCGCAGCCAGCACGCCCCTGCGATGTATACAAGCTGACGGCGCTGCGCAAAGCCCTTATGCCGCTGGGGCTGCGCAGATAACCGCGGCTGCCCAGCTCGCAGGCGCCGGCGGCCAGCGCGCTCCAGGGGTCCCGCAGCGGACGCAGCGCGATCAGTTTCGCCAGCGCCCGCTGTGTATCGCCGCTGTGCTCGTACTCCAGCGCGATGGCTATCATATAGTGCTGGCGGTCTTCCGCGCGCAGTTGCCAGGGCTCGGCGTTGCCGCGCGGCAGTGGACCCTGAATCCGCGTGATGCTGAGGCCCAGCAAGAGGCCGGCGATCAAGCTCAGGGCGAAGGCAGCCTGCGAGAAATAGCCGCTCTCGACCTTGGTTTCGCCTTCGCGCGGCGCGGGACGCAGGTTGCTTGGTATAATGGGCCTCATGGGCCCTCCTCGCTTGACTCGAGGAAAGGCCGCATGATAGCGGTCAACTGTCCCAGATCTTGCGCCAGCTCCACCAAGAGTTGAATGTCGTCGAGGTCGCGCGCCGAAGTCGTGATGATGCGCTCAATGGATTGCCGCAGTCCGGGTCCGGCGAACTCGGCCTGGAAGCGGCTGAGCCGCTGCGCAGCGCCGACAATATCGGCGTCGACTGCGTAGCCGGCCGCGATCATGACGACATATTCGTCGCGATAGGGCTGCGCCAGGTCGCTCAGTATGCTGCTGCGTCCATCGGCGGGGAATGGCGCCCAGCCGAAGAATAGCCCGACAGCGGCGCCCATGAGCAAACCCAGCATCAGCGAGCGAATCGCGCGCAGCATAAGCCCTTCTTCGTCGTACTCCGCCTCTGTGCCATCTATCTTATAACGGAATAGCAGTCTTGGCAGACGCGCGCGCCCATCTAGTAGGGCGCCAGCACTTCATCGCGGTCGCCGATCAGGCTGTCGTCCACGATAACGAAGCGGTTGGAATCGGCCGGCTCCAGAGTCCACTCCACCTCATGCCTGGTTCCGCCGTCGCGGACGTGATGTTCCTCGCCGATAATGAAATAGTCGCGCGCCTGATGGCCGGTTTGCGATTCGCTGACGCGGATGCGGTCGAAGAGCGCCGCGCTCAAGGCGGTTGAGCTGTGCTCGCGAGCGTCGAGCCGCAGGGAGTGGATGAGACCGCGCGGGTGCTTGCGCCGGAGGACTTCGTAGGCGGCGAAGGCGCGCGCCGTGACGACATCGGAAAGGGCGGGCAAATCCAGCGAAAGCTGCTTCAGCCCATAGACGTACTGGCCTTCGCCATCGGCTTCGACGATTTCCAGGGGATCATGGCGGTAGAGCGGCTTGCCGTAGAGCTGCAGCAGCGTGAGATAGACGGCCTCGCGGCGGCGGTTGACCAGGCGTAACTCTACAGAGGTCATGCCCATCCGAGTGATTTCGGCGAAGACATCTTCGCTGACGGTATAACCCCGATTCGCCGGCGCGCGCTGGAAGCGGCTGACCAGCCGGTCGAATGCCAGCATGCCAAAGGGCTGATTTTGCTCATCCATCAAGCGCAAGGTCAGCGGCAATTCCGAGCGCTGCTCGAGGCGCAGTTCGCCTTGCAACTGCCAGAGCAAGGTATCGCGCTCGCCGATTTCGCGCGGCCGCATCAGTACCGTCAGCCGGTTCAAGCGCTGATCGCCGTAGCTGTAGCTCATGCCGCTCATATTGTCGTCGAACTGAGCGGCAAAGGTCTCGTTGAGGAGGGTATAGTGCCGGTTGAGGAACACCAGCGCGCCCTCGCGATCCACGTAGAAGCGGCCGCGCTCGCTGGCGACGATCTCGCTGATCGCCTGGCGAATTGAGGTTGAATCGCGCCACCAGTCGCCCACGTATGCGAAACGCGTTTTGCCGCGCTCCAGGCTCAGTGTCAGGTGCTGCGGCGGGAAGATGCGGGCGCGGTCGATCATGTTGTAGCCGCCCACGTCGATCAGGCAGAAGCCGGCGATGACCGCGCGTCTGATGACTGCCTGATCCAGCAGGTCCCGTATGACCTGGTCGGCGGTCACATCGATTTGCGGCGCGATGCGGGCTGGGCTGTCTTCCAGCCAGGGCTGAATGTCTTGCAGGTGAATGACGGCTTGCTTGCGGCCGAGGGTTCCGGCGTCGGGCTTGATGTGGCTGACAATGCCGGTGAAATGCGTGAGGACAGCCCCGTTGGCGTCGCTTTGGATGCGGACGCGCACGCCGCTTGGCAGCGAGTGGCGCTCGGGCGAAAATACGCCGTGGGGATTGTGAAGGGTGATGCGCGCCCAGCTGTAGTCGGCCATGCTCTCGTAAGCTCGCCGCAGCCCCAGCCGCCAGCGCAAATCCAGCACATCTTGGTCGATGACGTCGGCGAAGCGGCCGTCGTTGTCGCGGTCTATGGCAACGCGGTACTGTATTGACATGTCGCCGCCTCCTAGGCTTCCAGCAGCCAGCTGTGGCGGAAGGCGCAGCCGTAAAAGTCGCGCTCGCCATAGTGGTAGATACCCGGCTCGACGCTGACCCGCGCCGGCGTCAGCAGGCTGTCGCCCAGGGTGACATCGGCGGAGATGGCCGCGGTATAGCTGTCGATCAAGTCGATCAGACGCGGCAGATGGCTGCGGATGCCCAGGCCGGCCTCGGCGGGCGCCACCAGCAACAGGTGCGTGGCGCTGTGGTAGATCGTTTTGGCGCCGCCGCTGAAGGCGGCCGTCTGCAGGCTGTCTTCGCGGCGGTGGAAGAGGCGCTCGCGCTCCAGCTCAATGGGCATGACCAGCAGGGCGGGCAGCTGGGCGCTGTGCAGCGAATTGGGCAGCTCGGTCAGATCGTAATTGTTGCGGACGCCCTGGATGTTCAGGATGGAAAGTTGCGTCAGAGCCGCGCGGAATGTCGCCATCGGCTTTTCCTTTCGTTGGTCTTGAAATTTGCTGGGATGGGCGAGCCAAGGCTCGCCCCTACACAGATCACATTTTGGGGAATTGGGAGGGATGCGGCGGGCTGCCTGCTAGGTTGCCCCTGAGGCGTTTTACTCTGTGCTCTCAGTAGAACCAAGTAAGTAATGCAAATCCCGTTTCAAGGACGTCGTTCCTTTACCACAGAGGCTCACGAGGGCACACAGAGGACACAGAGGGTTCACTATTATTGCGATACTGCCGCAAGTTAGGCAGCCATCGAACAAAAGGGAACTGTCGCTGGCATACGATCACTTAACTGCATTACTCGGTGTACTCTGTGTATCCTCTGTGTACTCTGTGGTAAGTATTTGCATGACTTACTTGCACTTACTTCTGTGCCTCTGTGGTGAAATACGAGTGATGGTTGCAGCAGCCGCTAGCGCGACAAGTTGTCCCGGCGTTGTTGCATCGCTTCGTCTTCCGCCAGCATGCGCTCCAGCTCGGCGGTTTCCAGTTCGTCGACGTAGGCGTCGATGACCTGTTCCAGGTAGGCGGGCAGGTCGGCGTGGAAATTCTGGAAGTTGGCGATGAAATCGGGGCTGGAGTTATAGAGCTGGCCAAGGCCGCGCAGCCGGTCGAGGCTTGGCTCGTAGAAATGGCGCAGGTGCTGCTGCCAGCGGTCGAGGATGTCGGTGACTTCACGGTCGCCCGCGCTCTTGCCGGCCTGCATGGCGTCGGCCAGAGCGGCGTAGATTCGATCGCCCTCGGCCATAATTTCGTCTTGCCGCGCCTTGCCGTAGCTGTTCCAGCGCCCGATAGTCTCGTTGACCTCTGAGGGACCATATTGCAGGCGCGCCTCACGCTCGTATTGTTGCTGCTGCTCGTGGCTGTGGCGCTGAAGCGCGCGTTTCTTCTTGGTCATTGAGCTTGCTCCTCTTCGCTCTAGCGTCGCTTCGCTTTTAAGTCGTCGGCGTTGTTGTAGCGCCGGATGGAGGGGTAGCGCCATGCCACCCAGGCGGTCAGCAGCACGGTCGCCAGTCCGCCGCTGAAAATGGCGAAGGGCGCGCCGAAGAGCGACGCCACCAGACCGGCCTCCAGTTCGCCCAATTGCGGGCCGCCCATGAAGAACATCATATTGACCGAGACCATGCGCCCGCGCAATTCGTCGGGTGTCATCAGTTGGCGGATGGTGCCGCGGATGACCATCGAGACGGTATCGCCGGCGCCGGTCAGGGCGAACAGGAAATAAGAGAGCGCGAAGCTGGTGGAGATGCCGAAGATGGCGGTCGCCAAACCGTAGACGCCTACGCTCAGCAGCAGGATGAGACCTTGCCGCTTCATCTGCGAGCGCAGCGACATGATGAGGCCGACCAGCAAAGCGCCGATGGGCTGCGCAGTCGCCAGCAGGCCGTAACCCGCCGCGCCCACACCCAGGATGTCGCCAGCCACGATCGGCAGCATGGTGCGGGCTGAAGCGAAAAGGGTGGCGAAGAAATCCAGCAGCATGGTGCCCATGATGATGCGCGTGCCGAAAGTGAAGCGGATGCCGTCGATCAGCGCCCGCCAGCCGATGTTGGTTGCTGTCTTAATCTTGCCACGATGGCGAATCAAGCCGATGGCGATGATGGCGACCACGAATGTGGCCGTATTGATTCCGTAGACCAAGCCGATGTTGAACTGGGCGACCAGCAAGCCCGCCAGCGCCGGCCCGCAAATTGTGGCGATCTGAAAGATCAGCGTGTTGAGGCTGATGGCGTTGGTCAGGTGGCGCGGCTTGACCAGATTGGCCACAATAGACTGACGCGCCGGGCTGTCGAGCGCTGTGGCGGCCGCCCCCAGCGCCGTCAGCAGGTAGATGGTGTTGACATCGATCTGATCGGCAAGCGTGAGATAGGTCAGCACGGCGGCGATCAGCGCCGAGATTACGCGCGTCCAGATCATGACGCGGCGGCGGTCCAGCGCGTCAGCCAAAACGCCGCCCAGCAAGGCGAACAAAACAATCGGGATGACGCGTACCAGACCCAGCATGCCCAGGCCGAAGGCTTCCGAACCCATGACGATGTCACTGCCGAATACGCTGATGGTGAAGCTTTGCCCGCGCAGCAGCTGAAAGATATGCCAGTTTATGGCGAAAAGCTGCATCTGCGAGCCGGTGGTGGAGACCATCTCGCCGAACCAGAGGAAGCGAAAGTCGCGATAGCGCAAGGCCGCCATTCGCGTCAGGTTACGTGCCATTCATTCCCCCCTGATCCAAGGCGCAACCTTAGCGCAAAGCCCCTGCCGGCGCTAGATTCAATCAGGCCGTCAAGCGCCGCAGCCGCTCCAGCAGGGGCGTCGACTCCCGCTCCAGCAGCCCGGCCGATTGAGTCATCAGCGTGGCGAAGCGCAGGGTCAAGTCGCGTATCGCCAGGGGCGGCGTGTAGGTTTCAATGGTTGCCCCGCGCCGATGCGCCGCCGCTGCAGTGCCTTGTACGCCGCGCAGCACAGTCAGGCGGCTGTTCGCGCTGTCAATGGCGGTCACGCGCAGGTACTCGGCCTCAATCCGCAGCAGCTGCCCGACTTGAAAGCGCGGCGCCCGCCCGTCCTGGTCGCTGCCAGTTGCGTCGCTTACAGTGATGACTTCGGAACCGGCATCCAGCGAGGCGTCGCGCAGCGAGTCGCCGCTATCGCGCCAGGCTTCCGTCCAGCGGTCATGCCAGCCCCAGATGCCTTCTATGCTGATGATTGCGTCGGCATCGGCGCCGAAGCGGAGAGCCGCGCCCTGCGCCACTTGCAAGACACTCGCCGGCGCGTCGCGGTCGTCGGGCAGCAGCCGGATATCGGAGTGATTCAGCGCGACGCCGCCGATGCTGATCGAGCGCAATTCGAGCAGGTCGTCGGGCAAAATCAGCTCGCGTTGCCCCGGCCGGTCCAGAGTGATTTCGCGAGTCTGCAAGCGCGGGCAATAGCGCCGCTGCGTCAGCGACTCGATCAGCTGGCTGGCGGCCTGTAGTCGCTGCAGCAGGTCGTCGTCTTCATCGGCGTCGTTCGCCGACAAATTGAGATGCCGGCGCAAATCGTTCAGGGTGGCGATGGTGTACATTTTTGTCCTTTCTGCTGGATACGTGTATAGATACGGAAAAGGAAAATGGCGTCGGTTGCTAATTGGCTGTGGCTGTCGCGGAATGCGCGCCCGTGTTACTGTTGAAGCGGAGTAGGATGAGAAAAGGCGAAGTCGTCGAGCAATGAGAATGCAAGCCATCAGGCCGGCTGAATTCGACGCGGGATTGCACCGGCTGCCGATCGCCGGCGAGCTGCTGTTGCCGGGCGTGCAGGTCTGCGTGGACGCGGAGGGCTACGCCTACGAGCTCAAGCAGGCGCTGCTGCCGCGCGGCGCTTGCGGCACGGTGGTGGAGCTATGCCGTCAGGGCGAGGGGGTGGAGGTGGCGCTGGACGCGGAGCAGCAGGAGGACGGCGGCTTTTTCTTCGCAGCGCTGTGGGTGCTGGTGGGGTGAGGGGATTTGCCGAAAATTACCCGGCAAATTGCCACGATGACACAGGAGCAGTCTCGTTTTCCAAGGCCAAGAAGTCGCTCATATCTACGCAAGTATATGAACCCAGCAAGCGCGGCTCGGGAACTGGCAGGCCATCTTCCAGCAAGAAATAGATGAACTCCGCTTTTACTTCTCGTATCAATTCCCGCGCTTCTTCGACGGTATCGCCATGAGTCATACACCCTGACAATTCCGGAATAAGCGCCATGAATACAGGTTCATCTTCGGTCGAGTCAAGGAATATTATTTCTTGGTATGGCCGACAGGCGAGCGTAACGGCGCGCTCCCAGATTTCGTCATTCGTTAAGTCAGTCCCTTCGCGGCTGAATGTCATTTCTACTGCTCTCTTTCCCTTAAGTCGGTCAATCTGTCAATAAGCTGGATTGCCTTTCTCACATTGTACGGCGGAACGGTTCGGCTGCGTTTCAGGGTATCTCTTAGTTCCGGGTAGTCCGGGTGTCTATAATAATCGTGTTTTGCGCCATGATGCAATACAAACCCGAATCCCTCGTAGATGGCTTCGATATCTTTGCGCTTCCAGCCGGTCTTGCTCCGCCGCATGCGCTCCAAAAGTTTTTCCGCAGTATACCATAGCTGAAAACAGGACAGGGGCCCCCACAGCCCCCGCCCACACTCGCTTACACCGTGATGTTGTACAGGCAGCTCGCCACATCGTCGTCGAAGCGGACGAACGCCAGCCGCACCGTCGCCGTCAGTTGATAGCTGTCGTAGTAGGATAGATAATCGACGCTGACCGCGATCTTGCGCCGGTAGCCCACGTACCAGCCCGGCCGGTAGACGCAGACCGCCTGGCCCTTGGTGTTGGCGCCGCTCCCGACTTTGCCGTCGGCTTGGGTCAGCGGCATCTCCGCCGAGACGAAGACCGGTATCCCGTCCACAAAGCCGATCTGCCCCGTCTGCGCGGTGGCCAGCGGGCCGGCCTTGTCCACCGTCAGGAACTCGCTCAAGCCCAGCAACGCCGAGTAAGTGCCGCTGTCGACCAGCCAGGCCAGGTCGGTGGGGCGGGCGGCGTATTTGCCCGGCATCTTGAAACGCGCCTCGCGCAATTTGGCCAGGCTGGGCGCGCCGTTCAGGTTGAGCCCGTTGGCGGTTTTGTCAACCAGGGGCAGGTGGCGCAGGCCGTTGAGCGCCAGATACTTCGCTGTTGCGGCTGGCGCGGCGTTGTCGCTGTTGATATTGCCAGTTCCGGCTGTGGTCGCGTCGCCGTTGAGCAGCACATTGTCGATGGCGTCGGTTATGGCGCGCACGGCTTGCTCGCGGTAGACATTCAGCACCGGGATGACGGCGTCCTCCACCAATTCGCTGCTGAAGCCGACGCGCAGCGCCAGCTTCTTGGCGTTCAGCGTCACCTTGCCCGAGCCGACCTTGCTGTCCGGGATCGGGTTGCCCGCGCCCAGATTCAGATGCGCCTCGTCCTGCGTCTCCGGCACGAAGTACACGGTCGGGTCGGCGCCTTCTATCGGCAGCTCGAAGGGATTGCTGGGCATTTCGATGCTTTGGAACAGGGGCAGGATAGTATTGTCCTGGCGCGCCCTGTGCCAGATCTGCTGGCTCCAGAGGTCGGGCACCCATTCATCGCCGAAGCCGGTCTGGGTGCTGTAGGCCAGCTCATCGGCTTTGGTCGCCTTGAGTTGGGCGCGATTGACCTTGTCCGCCAGCGCGTTGGAGAAGCGCTCGCTGACGCCGTGGAAGCTCTTGGCCGAGCGCAGGAGCATGTAGCCGTGCAGCATATCCAGCGCGTTGAGGCTGTCATACTCGCTGCCGACCGCCACGCGGTTCAGTTTCAGCGCGTCGCGCTCATCGGCCAGCGGCAAGCGCTTGACCGCCTTTGTAGTTTCTTCAGTCATTGATTGTCCTTTCGATTTCTTCGTTTGATTGCTGGTTGCAGCGCCCAGGCCCAGCCGCGCCATATCCAAACCCAGCGATTTGTAAGCGCTCTTGAGGGTTTGCACACAAGCGTGTCGCGGCTCTGCCGGCGTGGGCGTCAGGCTGCCTTCGACGATGGGCCAGCGTTTGATCTGTCCCTCGGCGTTGACCTCGACCAGGTGCGGCAGGCTGCCTGAGGACCAACTCAGGACGCCTTGATCCACCAGCCGCTGCACCGCTCTCACATAGCGTTTGTGCAGATCCAGCTGCGCCTCGGCCCAGAGGCCGGTCTCGTCCGGAATCAGCGTGTCGATGACGCCGATCACGGCCGCCTTCAGGTTGCCGTCCAATCCGTGATGGTAGAGCACCGGACGCTGCTCGTACCAATCCAGACCGACATCGGTCTGCGGCGTGAAATACTCGCCCTGCAAGTCGCGCCGTTGCGGCTCGCCCCATATCAGCAGATAACCGCCGATGCGTCCCGCGGGCGCGTCCACCGTCTTCACTGTCTTCTGCTGCATCGCTCCTCCTTGTTTGCCACGCCTCTTGCTTGACTGCCAACGCTGCCTCAGACCGTCCACACGCGGCTCTCGAGTGGTGCGGCGGCGGGCAGCCATGCGGCGCAAGGCAAGCAACCACCACCACCCGAGAGTGAAACCGCGATTGCCCGACGCTGCGCCTTGTTAAGCGTTCCCGAGTGATTAACCAGGAACCATCTTGTCCGCAGACTAGCACAAATGTTCTTATGTAGGTGAATATCCGGTCGCGTATTGGATTCTTCTAACCTTTGGCTCGCCCCTGCGCTCGCCTGGCGTGGCACGTGGATGACTGTTTGCACGGGTGGAAGACTGTTCGTACGGGCGAGCCGGTGGCTCGCCCCTACCGCAGCTAGGCCACCGTCTGACCATAGCCGATTCGTTAATTCGCTCTACAATAGATTGACAAAGCTAAGTTCGGACACGGCATGCCCGAAGAAATCGCCGGCGCCATCGAGCGAATCACCTATTACAACGAAGAGAACGGCTACAGCGTGGTCAAAATCATGCCTGAGAAGCGCTTTCCGCGCGCCCAGGCGCGGGACGGCACGGTCACGGTGGTCGGGACGCTGCCCCAACTCAACGAAGGCGAAGACGCCCAATTCATCGGCGAATGGGTTGATGACTCGCGCTGGGGGCGGCAATTCCGCGCCGAGCAAGCTATCCCGATCGCGCCGACCAGCGCCAAAGGCATCATCAACTATCTGAGCAGCGGCATCGTCAAGGGCATCGGCCCCAGGACAGCGGAGAAGATTGTGAATCACCTGGGCGAGGAGACGATCGCCGTCCTGGACAGCGAGCCGGAGCGCATCCACGAGGTGCCGGGGCTCAAGCCTCAACTGGCGAAAAATCTTGCCGAGATCTGGGCCAAGAATCGCGTGATGCGCAACAACATGATCTACCTGCAGGGCCTGGGCATTAGCGCCAAGATCGCCAAACGCATCTGGGACGAATACCGCGAGCAAACGCAGGCTGTCATATCGAATAACCCCTACCAACTGGCGCAGGACGTATTCTTGATCGGCTTCCGCAAAGCCGATGAGATCGCCCGGCGCATGGGTCTGCATCGTGACGACCCGCATCGCTTGCGCGCCGGCTTGCATTACGCGCTGAACGAATTGGCCGGGCAAGGGCATACCTATTCCCCGCGCGAGCAACTGCTGGAAACGGCGGCCGATCTGCTGGGCGTTGATGATGAATCCCAGCTGACGGTCGCGCTCAAGGGCCAACTAAGCGCCGGCAAGCTGGTGGAAGATCAACTGGCGCCGAAAGGGTCGAGCGAGCCTGTCAGTCTGGGCGATCTGCTGGGTGGCGAGACACAGGCTGTCCGGGCGATTTACCTGCCTCGCTTTCACCGGGCCGAGACTGGAGCGACACGCAGATTACAGGCGATCGCTGCTACTGACAGCGACATCACTGACTCTACTTGCTACTTTGAAGAGCATGAGTGGGCATGGTTCTTGGACATTCTCAGCGAGCAGGCCGGAGTTAAACTAACTAGCGATCAACGGCTAGCGGTTCGCAAGCTATTGAGCAGCAAAGTTAGCGTCTTGACAGGTGGGCCGGGTACCGGAAAAACCACGGCTCAACGTATGGCAAGTTTTTCCTTGCCGATGCTTCAAACCGTATTTTCTGCCATCAGAATTTTCACAAAACTCCGGATACTTCAGGCAAACAACTTAGCTCATTTGTTGCCGAAGCTAAAGGTTGACTATGAGCCTTTCAAGCTCAAAATGGCAGCCCCGACCGGAAGGGCAGCAAAGCAATTGAGCGCAGCAACCGGGCTTGAGGCGACGACTATACACCGCATGCTAGGTTATTTGCCGAAGGACGGCGGCTTCGAACACGATGAGAGTAATCCGCTTGATGCTGACATGGTTATCATCGACGAAGCCTCCATGCTCGACTTGTGGCTCTTCCACAGCCTGCTCAAGGCGCTGCAACCCACGACGCATCTGCTGCTGGTCGGCGATGTCGACCAGTTGCCGTCGGTGGGCGCGGGCAATGTCCTGCGCGATGTCATCGACAGCGGCATCGCCTCGGTGACGCGCCTCGACCAGATCTTCCGCCAGGACGACAGCAGCCATATCGTCAGCAACGCTCATCGCATCAACCAGGGCCGGCAGCCGGTCAGCGACAACCAGAGCAACGACTTCTATTTCTTCAATGTCGAAGACCCGGAGGCGGTCGCTGACAATATCGTCGAGATCGTCAAGACCAAGTTGCCGGAGCGCGGCGGCTTCGATCCGATCGAGGACATTCAGGTTATCGCGCCCATGTACCGCGGCGCCGCCGGCGTCAACAACCTCAACGAGCGCTTGCAGTCCGAGCTTAATGGCGATCCGCGGCAGGCGCAGCTCAAAGTCGGCAGCCGAGTTTTTCGCGTGGGCGACAAGGTGATGCAGACGCGCAATAATTACGACAAAGACGTCTTCAATGGTGATATCGGCTTCATCCACGCCATCGATCACAGCGACAACTCGCTGGAGATCGACATGGACGGCAGCTATGTCCATTACGACCTGTCCGAGACCAGCGACCTCATGCACGCCTACTGCATCAGTACGCACCGTTCGCAGGGCTCGGAGTATCCGGCGGTGGTGATGCCGATCCTGACGCAGCACTATATTATGCTGCAGCGCAATCTGCTCTACACCGCCATCACGCGCGCCAAGCGCATGGTCGTGCTGGTGGGCACGCGCAAGGCGCTGCATATCGCCGTCAACAACAACAATGTCGCCCAGCGGCACAGCGGCTTGCTGCATCGGCTGCGCGCCTAGTACATCTCAATTCGCACACCCTCGGTGTCCGCCGGGTCAAGTCGCTTGGCCTCGCCCGCCGTCCTGAAGCATATCGAATACGGCGCCGGACGATCCCCCGCCAGATGCGCCGCCAGCGGACTGTCTACGACATTCGGCTCCAGATAATCCAGCGCGTGTCCGCCGACCTCAAAGCGCAGCCCGGCCCCGCCAGCGTCGGGGCCCGCAACCGGCTGACCCTCGACCCCCAGCACAGCCGCCATGACAGCGGCATAGCGCGCTACATCGTCAGTTGCCAGCGCGATCGAATGAATGCCGGTAACGCCGTTGGCGTGCTCGCGCTGCGTTGGCAGTCGCTCGTCGCGCGGCGTGACGTCTTCAATGATGAAGGGTATCAGCCCCTGCCAGTCGTTACCGATCTTGTTGTTGATCCACTTCACTTGGTAGCCGTCGGGGCGCGCGCGGCCGCCCTCGGTCAGATCGCCGCAGTCAACGCCCTGCGCTCGCAGCGCCGCCAAGTCGCTGGCTATATCGTCGCTGGCCATACAGAAGTCGATCAGGCCGCCGCCCCGCTCGTGCAGCAGCGCCCACCAGGGATGCGCCGGGCTGTCTTCGTAGAAGCTTATCACCTCAATGTAGCTGCCGTCGGCGAATCCGATCAGCGCGTTGTAAGAGCCGTAGGGATGGCGGCCGCCCTCGACCACGCTGAAACCCAGCCCGCGGTAGGTCGAAATCGCCTGCTCCAGCGATGGGACGGCGATGACGATGTGATCAATGCCTGTGATCATGCGCTGCTCCTTGGATTCGGACGCTAGACGTAGCCGCCCTCGACTTTTGTGACCAGAATCGGCTCGGCGCCGTTGATGATGACCGTGTGCTCGTATTGCGCCGAGAGGCTGCCGTCGGTCGTGCGCAGCGTCCAGCCATCCGCTTCGGTCTTGATTCTGCCGCGCCCGGCGTTCAGAAAGGGCTCAAGCGTCAGCACCATGCCGTCTTCCAGCACGTCTCTATTGCGCCTGTTGAAGTAATTGGGAATGGAGGGTTTCTCGTGGATATGCCGGCCGACGCCATGCCCGCCCAACTGCCGTATGGTGCGATAGCCTTGTCTCTTGGCCAGTTTTTCCACCGCCCGCCCGATGGCGTTGGCGCGCTGTCCCGGCCGCGCCAGCTCAATGGACAGATCAAGCGCGCGGCGGGTGGCGCTGCAGAGTTGCGTCAGCTGCGGGCGAGCGGGCGGCACGATGATGGACGCGCCGGTATCGCCCCAGTAATCTTCCAGCACCGCCGAGACATCGACATTGAGCAGGTCGCCGGGCTGGATGAGCCGGTCCTTGCGCGGGACGCCGTGCGCCGCTTCGTCGTTGAGGCTGATGCAGGTGTAGCCGGGGAAGCCATAGGCGCGGATCGGCGCGGAGACGGCGCCCATGCGGGTCATGCAGTCGCGGCCAATATCGTCCAGATCGCGCGTGCTCATGCCGGCTTCGGCGCTGTCCAGCATGCGCTTCAGCGTCAAGCCGCAGATTTGGCCGATGCGCCGCATGCCGCGCAGGTCTTTGTCGCTTTCGATTCTCATGCGGCTTTCCTAGTGTAGTGATCGCGCCGAGGATAGTTGAGCTGGCGCCAATTTACAATTATGCACGTTTGCGGAGTGTTTTGAGTCGACTGTCGTCTATGATACACTATGGTCGATTGACAGTGTGCGAGGGAATACCATGTCGTTGAAGACGCCCGGTAAGAAACTGTCGCCGCAAACAGCCCTAAAGACGACAGCAGCAGCGCCTACGGAAGAGACGCGATCTACTCAAGACGAATACAAACATGACATTCTCGCAAGTTTGAAGGAGCTTCAGGCTGGCGAAGTTATTGACGCCGACGAAAGTATGCGCGAGATTCGCCGCGAACTTGGAATTGATGTCGATTAATGTCATCCATACTAAACGCTTCCAGGCCCGTCTCAAGCGGCTGGCGCGCAGATTCCCATCCGCATTGACCGAGGTTGACGCGCTAACCGAAGAATTAAGACAAGGCGAGCGACCTGGTGACTTGTACAGAGAAGTCGGCCACGTCGTCTATCGTGTACGACGTGCAAACCCATCGGGCGGCAGGGGGAAGAGCGGCGGCTTTCGGATCACCTATTACGTACATGACGCTGACACTGTAGCTCTGCTCGCAATCGCACAAAGAAAAGATTCTGGCTATATGAGCAAATATGAGATAGATCAGCTGCTGAAGGACGCCGGCTTTGCCAAGACTTGATGCTCAGGCGTTTGCTTTTCCCTTAATGTCCCAAGCCGGTTTCGGCGGTTAATGTCTACGTAGACCCTCTCTAGTACTGAGGAAACCTACGTCGCCCGTTCGCCCAGGCGGCGCTCGGTGCCGGCCAGCAGGCGCTGCATATTGCCCCAGTGGCGCAACGGAATCATCACGCTCAGCGCCAGGGCGTAGAGCAGCAGAATCGGCTTCTGGTATTCCGCGCCCACCAGCAAGACCAGCCAGACAATCGCCACCGCGGAGCCAATAAGAACGCCCAGCGAGACGTAGCGCGTACGCGCGATGACGGCGATGGCGATGACGGCGGCGATCAGAATTTGGAAGGGCTGGATCATCAGCATGGCGCCGAAAGCTGTGGCTGCGCCTTTGCCCCCGCGCACGATCAGTCTCAGCTTGCCGCCTTTGAATGAGGCCGTGAGGACGGTGGCGAAGAGCGACCAATTATGCCCGACCACGACGCAAGTAGCCGATACCGAGGTGGCCACGCCGATTTGGTCGGCCAGGATCACATCGCGCGCCAGCCAGACGGCGAAGATGCCCTTCATGACGTCCACCAGGCCGGTGAAGATCGCCCAGCCTTTGCCTACCGCGCGCGCCACATTCGTGCCGCCCATACTGCCGCTGCCGACCTCAAAGATATTGACGTCCCGCGCCTTGCCGACGAGGAAGGCGGTTGGGAATGAGCCGATGAGGTAGCTCGAAACGATAAGTAAGATGACCTGGGCGGCATTGTCTGACGTGAACATTTGATAGTTGTACTCTGCGGCTTGGTACGCCTATTGTACCCCGAATTGCCAGCAAACCAACGGCAGTGCTCGTCCACTGCCTTTGGTTCGCAGGTCGCGAGCGAGCCGCGATTATCGGTCGCCGAACTGCCAGGGCGCCTTCAGAGGCTAATCCGCTTCCGCCGCTTCAAGCTCGGCCAAGAATTCGTCCACCGGTATGGCCTCTTCTGGATCTATGCACTCCACGCCGACGGTGTTGACCTCGTGTTCCTCGCGCTGCCAGGTGTAATGGTAGCGTTCGCCCTCGATGGTCACGTCAATGCTGTACTCGCCGAGGGGGAAATGGCGGCCGGCGACCCATTCCACGCGGTAGCGTTGGCCGTCATCGAATTCGCTGCGGTAGATATCGTCCATCGCATCCGGCTCAGTTTGGTCCGGGAATGTGAGGGCTACGCTGATGTCATCCTGCGGCTCGCCGATGACGAGCACATTAAGATCCACGTCCCATGCTTCTGTCCAGACCAGACACATCGTACCGTTTATGACCTTCTTCTCGCCGTCCGCCAGCGCGTTTGACTCGGTTTCGCCGTCAGATGTTGCGTCTTCTGACGCGTCGTCGGCGTCCGTCATCGCCGCTTGCTCCGGCGCCGCGACGGCAGGCTGACAGGCGGGGAAGAGCAAATCGAGGAATTCCGACAAGCTGGCGATGCCTTCGTCTGCCGATTGCAGCAGCGGCACGCCACCGTAGGCTTCCGCCAGCGCGCTGACCAGATCACAGTTATAGCGTGTCTCATTTTTGTCGTCGGCGCGCCAATCTTGCGCAGAGGCGCCGCCCAATAAGATTGACACCGCAAGTATAGCAAGCAAAAGCCTCAACATGACCCTTCCTTAATGCCGCCAATCGACGGCAAGATCCAACATTACCCCGAATATTCGGGGAGACGTCCCGGCGCGTCTTCCGCGGCCGCCATCGTTGTCCGATAGCCGCCCGCCAATCAGGCGCCGGGCTGGCAGGATGCGCCGACGGTATTATACGCCGGATCTTGCCGATCCCAAACCACCGGGTAACGCTGCTCGTCGATGGTCACATCGAGCTTGTACGCGCCCAGCGGAAAGTCGTCGCCGCTGATCCACTCCAGGCGGAAGGGCGTGCCGCTATCCAGTTCGAGCACCTCGGACTCTTCCATTTCCGCCGCTTCATCGGCGCCGGGAAATGTCACCTCGACCAAGATATCCGGATGTTTGTCGCCGCCGGCGATGACTTGGAAGTCGGTCTCCCAGGCGATGGAGAACACCGAGCAACTGCTGTTGGCCAATTCCAGGCTGGAGCCGTCCGCCAGCCGGTAGACGAATTCGCCGTCGCCTTCCTCCGGCGCGAACAGGCAGGTCAGCTCGAAAGTATTGTAGCGGGCGTCCAGCCGCATCCACTGATAGCGATAGGCGCCGTCATCGATTTGGACGTCAAAGGTGTACAGACCCATGGGGAAATCCTTGCCTTCCGCCCACTCCGTGCGCACCGGCATAATCTGCCCCAGCTCAACCTGATAATTGTGCACGTGATCCATCGCCAGGGGTTCGCTTGCGCCCGGCAGATAGACCACGACCGACATCCGGTCTTGCCCGTGGCCGGTGACGCTGATGTTGAAATCGGCGTCGAATTGATCAGTAACCATGACGCTGCAATCTTTCCCGTCGATGCTGTAGCGGGCGTCGGCCGGCAGCATGCTGGTTACCGCCATGCCGTCATTCAGTATCGGCGCCTCCGCCAGCGGATTGGCGATCTCCGTGTCGGCATCGCCTTTGGGCTCGTGCTCGCAGTAAGGGAACATCCAATCCAGCAGCTGCGATAGCGGGATGTAGACATCGCCGGGCCGGCGAATGATGCTCTCGTCGCCGAATTCAGCCACGACGCGGTCGGCCAGGTCGCAGTCGAATGCGCTGCCATTATCATCGATATCGCGCCAATCTTGGGCGGCGGCCGCGCTCGCAGCCAGGCTGACGATCATCAGCGCAGCGAAAAGCTTGTTCATGTGAACTGTCCTCCTGCCTCAGCCGCAGTCTTCTGATTTGCCGATCTTATTCGTCTTCGATGGTGGGCAGGCAACTGAAGAAGATAGTCCGGTAGGCGTCATCTTGCCGATCCCACTCGAAACGGAACTCTCCGTCGGGAGTGGACACGTCAATCGTATAAATGCCGGCGGGCAGCTCGTCTACCTCGACCCACTCGACGCGATAGGGGAAGCTGTCTTCGCCACTCAGGGTTTCTTGATGATCCATCGACTTTGGACTGGTCTCGCCCGGGAAGGTGATCGAGAGACTGGTGTCTTCCAGGTCGTAGCCGGCGACCGCGAAACCCAAGAAGGGGCTCTCGAGGTTGCTGGTTGTGATGAAGCAGCCGATTTCCTCTAGATCCAGGAACTCGCCGTCAGTCAGGCGAGCGGTCAGGTCATCGCCCGCTTCCGCATCGCCCGCTTCCGTATCGGGCTCCAATGCGGTCGTGTCATCGTCAGCTTCAGTATTGGGCTCTACTGCGGGCTCGTCATCGTCAGCTTCGGTATCAGACTCTACTGCGGGTTCTTCATCGTCAGCTTCGGTGTCGGTTTCCGCAGCGGGCTCGGGTTCATCACAAATTACGACAATCGTATTGACCGCGCTATCCTCGCGGATCCACTCGAAGCGATAGGTCTCCCCAAGCCCGTGTACATCAAAGCTGTACCTTCCCAGCGGGAAGCTGTCACTCTCGGCCCACAAAGTAAGTATGGGGACCATTTTGCCATAAGCTTCAAACTCGTCCGCCTGCCGGTTAGGCATCGCGATGGCGTCGCTTTCGCCGGGCAGATAGACATCAACCGAGACATTGTCTGTGGCCCAGTCAATCAGCAAGACATTGAGATCCGCTTCATACTGGTCGGCTACGAAGACGGTGCAAACCGGATCTTCAATGCCGTAGCTGTCGTTGTCGTTCAACACGGCTGTCACTTCGCGATCGGCGCCGGCTGTCGTAGCAGGGGCGGATTCGGCCCCGCTGGCGATCGGCCGATCCGGGCAGACCAGCGAAAAGGTATTCATCGCGTTATCATTGCGCAGCCAGATGAAGTGAGAAGTCTCGCCGTCAATATGCACCTCGAAAAGATATTCGCCCAAGGGGAAGTCGTCGCCCTCCAGCCAGGCCTGACGTATCGGCAGACCGCTGCGCGTGACATCGGTTTTTACGACATCCATCTCCACCGGCTCCTTCGTACCCGGCAGATACACATCGACCTGGATGCCATCCAGACTGTGGCCGCCCGTTAGCACGTTGAAGTCTGTTTCGTTGAAGTCGTCGACCATGATGCTGCAGGCTGGGTCGCCCCATTCGAGCGTGGTGTTCTCAACCAGCACGCGAATGCTTTCCAATTCGTCGGCTTCAATCAGTTCCGCCAGGCGGCCGTCCTCTGCGAGCCGTTCCGAGGCCGGGACGTCGTCCCAGCGCGGGCATTCGGGGAAAAGCGAAAACAGAAATTCTGACAGCGCGGTGACTTCGCCCGAGTCCGACTGTAAGATATTTTCGCTGCCGTATTCTTCAGTCAGCACGTCGATCAGATCGCAGTTGTAGCTGCTCGTGCTGGCCGGATCTTTGCGCCAGTCCTGCGCAGCGGCCAAGCCTGTCAGCATAAGTATGAGCATGAGCGCGCTAATATATCGGGACATTTCGTCTCCTTATTGGGTCAAAATGGACGCCATTCACCTTGATTTCACCTGAGATTAACCGAATTCAAGCGCGTCAGCCAACTCGCGGCGTCAAAACGTAGGGCAGCCGTCGGCTGTGATCAGCGCGCGTGACGCAGTGGCAGCCGTCTGGAATCCTGCGCGATCATGCAGTAGCATGATTCTGTTTTGTCGCCAATGGAGCAGCCGCCGTGAGCAAACCCGTAATCGCCATCGTCATGGGGGACCCGGCCGGCATCGGACCCGAGCTTATCGTCAAAGTGCTGGCTGACGACCGTTTGCGCGAGCGCTGCCGCCCCTTCATCATCGGCGATATCGGCGTCATGCGCGACAATGCCGCCGCGCTGGGGTCGCCGCTGCGCTTCCGGCCGCTCGACCATTTTGACGGCGCGCGATTCGCAGCTGACGCCATTGAGGTGCTCAATCCGCTCGGCTTTGTGCTGGGTCCGCTGCCGCCGCCGGCTGTGCACCCCAAACTGGGCCAAGCCGCCGGGCGCTATCTGGCTCTGGCTTACGAACTGGCGCTGCAAGGGCGCGTGCAGGGCGTGGTCATGGCGCCGATGAACAAAGAGTCCTTCCGCGCTGCCGGTTACAACTATTACGATGAGCTGCAATTCCTGGGCGAAATCACGGATTCCCCTGAACCTTTCATTTTAGGCGCGGCCGGTCCCGTCTGGGCGGTGGCGGTCACGGAGCATATCCCCTTCAAAGACATCGTGCCCTTGATCTCGCGGGATAGGGTGCGGCGCTATATCACGCATCTGCAGGACGTGCTGGTCAAGCTGGGCTATGCCGAGCCGCGCATCGCCGTAGCCGCGCTGAACCCACACGCGGGCGAGGGCGGGCTCTTCGGCAGCGAAGAGATCGACCAGATCGCGCCGGCCGTGCGCGACGCCCTCCGCGAGGACATCCGCGTCGAGGGGCCGGTGCCGGCCGATATCGTCTTCAAGCGCGCGCTGGACGGCGACTTCGATGGCGTGGTGTTCATGTATCACGATCAGATGAATATCGCGCGCAAGCTGCAATCTCGCGGCGACATCGCCACGCTGTGGATGGGCCTGCCGGTCATCGGCGCCACCACCGCCCACGGCACCGCCTTTGATATCGCCGGGCAGGGCATCGCCGACCCCGGCAGCCTGCGCGCCGCGCTGGACTACGCGATTAAGCTGGCTCGCTAGTCATCCACTATAATCGCGTCAAATATCTTGAACCATAGCCGCTCGCAAGTCACGGCATGGCTCACAAAAGTGTTGAATCCTATTGGTTTTCCTCGGCGCTCTCTGTAGTTAGCTTTTGTTGCGCGACTTTCTTGATTCTATGTCTGCGCTCGCAGTAGACCCAACTAAGTGATGCGAATTTCGCTGGATCTTCCGTTCACAACGGCGCGTTACTCTGCCCTGAAGATGCGGGATGCCCGCCCTGGAGATGGCGGGAAGAGATTTAGATTGGGGGATGCGAATAGTATAGCGCAGGGACGACTTGGACTCATTGACAGATGAGAGCGCTGACTATATGCTATGAGAGAATTGTGGTCTGTCTAAGGGATTGTATTAAAAGCGCTGACAATAGGCTGGTGGAGGATGGCATGGCAACTAGGACAAACGCATTCCTGCGTGGCTTCGGCGGCATGTTCAGTTGGGTAGACGTGCTGAACCGGCGCCTGTTTGCGGAGAGCGCCGCGGAAGCCGATGCCGAGGCGCTGCGCGAAGTATGGGAAGACGTTGGCGGTTACTTGTACGACGCTATGGGCGTCTATGCCGTAAAGTACAAAGTCTATCGGACAGACGATAAAGTGAACCCATGCCAGACGACAGCGAACAACGGGAAGAATTCCAACTAGAATATCACGTGGCGCATTACTCGGGCCCTCTTCCGCCGCCTGAAATGATGCGCGGTTATGAAGAAGTACTGCCCGGCAGCGCCGACCGTATCTTGACGATGGCGGAACGACGGCAAAGAGATCTGGCCAGGTACGAGCTTGTTGGCCTTGTTTTTGGTTTCGCCGCCGCAATCGGTTTGATTGCGCTCAGTGCCTTTGTCGTTTCGCTCGGTTTCGCCTGGCAAAGCGTCGGCGTAGTGATCGGCAGCATCGCTGGTACTGCTGGCACGTTCATCTACAGTAGCAGCGTCCGCCGAAGGCAGTTGCGCGAGAAACGCGACGCCATGCAGCATCCGCCGCCTCCAGAATTGCCAGAAAGCGCCAACGACCCCGGCTAGTCGCGCCAACCTCCGGCGCCATTCCATTCGCCTGATGCGCTCGGTGGCAAAAGATCGCTTCACTCACGGCTCGTAAGTCTGAATATTACCCGCATTCTCGCGCCGGCGCAGGCGCTCCATACGCGGCATGATATTCTCCACGATCACGCCTTTGTCCAGCGTCAGATGCTCGCGCTCTCGCATGATAATTTGCCCGTCGCAGATGACCGTGCGCACATCGCCAGCGCGCGCGTTGTAGACCAGGCTGGCCGTCACGCTGTTCAGCGGAAAATGGTGCGTCCCGCTCAAATCGACCAGGATGATATCGGCCAGCTTGCCAACCGCCAGGTCGCCCAGCTCATCAGCTTGCCCGTAGACGCGGGCGCTCTCATGCGTCGCCAGCGCCAGCGCCTGCGGGATGGTCAGCTGCTCGGCATCGCCCAGCAGCTGCTTTTGCCCTAGGGCGGTCAAGCGCATGGCTTCCCATAGATCAAGCGTGTTGTTGCTGACCGCGCCGTCCGTGCCCAAGCCGACCGCGATGCCCAGCGAGCGCAGCTCGACCAGATTGTTGAAGCCCATGGCCAGCTTGGCGTAAGTCTTGGGGCAGTGGGCGATGCCGACCGGCGCGCTGCTATCAGCCAGGATTTCCAGATCGCCCGGCGTGGCGCCCAGCGCATGCGCCAGGATGGTCGGCACATTTAAGATGCCGCAATCGTGAATGACTTCGATTGGCGTCTGACCGCGGCGCTGCAGGCTGGCTTGGGTTTGGCCCAGGGTCTCGGCGACATGGATGTGGATGCCGCTGCCGATGGCCTCGGCCTTGGCGGCGCTGGCGCGCAGGAAATCGTCATCGCAGGTATAGGGGGCGTGCGGCGCGAGTATGGTGCGGATGCGCCCGCCGGCCGCCCCGTCCCAGCGCTGCGCGAAGGCAGCCGTCTCGTCGATCTGCCCCAGGCCATTGGCGCCGAACATGGCTTGCGCGAGCAGGGCGCGCGTCCCGGCTTTCTCGACCGCGCGGGCGGCGTATTCCATGTGCCAGTAGTTGTCGCTGACCGCCGTGATGCCGGCTTCGATCATCTCCAGCAAGCCCAGCTGCATGCCCCAATAGACGTCCTCCGGTTCCAGGTTGGCTTCCAGCAGCCAGATATAATCGTTGAACCAGCTCTCCAGATTGACGTCTTCGCCCAGCCCGCGCCAGAGTACCATCGGCACATGGGCATGCGTGTTGATGAAGCCGGGCATGGCGACTTGGCCGCCGGCGTCGAGAACGGTCGCCGCGTGGGAGGGATCCGTGGTTCCGCTGGGCTCAATCGCGCTGATGCGATTGCCGCTGACGAGGATGTCGTGGCCGCTGAGCAGCTTTGTCCGTTCCGCCTCCACCTGCAGGACGTCTGCATTCTGAATCAGCAGGTCAAGCATCGGCGACTTCTCCCTTGCATTGCCCAACTTCTGGGGGATTATAGCAATCGCGGAACTCTTCTTTCACCACAAAGACTCAAAGGGCACAAAGTCAATGCTTTTCCTCTGTGCTCTCTGTGTTCTCAGTAGAACTAAGTAATGCAAATCCCGTTTCAAGGATATTTTCTTTTACCACAGCGGCGCGCGAGGGTACACAGAGGACGCAGAGGGTTCTGTATTTTTGCGATACCGCCGCGATTTAAGCAGACATCGATCAAATGGAAACTGTCGCTGGCATACAATCTCTAAACTGCTTTACTCGGTGCCCTCTGTGTATCCTCTGTGTTCTCTGTGGTTAAATTTCAGTTTGTTGTTCTAATCGCAGCGGATTGCTGGTTTTGAATCAAGTGCTCTGCCTAACTGCTGTTCGGCTCCAGTGAAGTGAAGTATTCGCGCACCACATCGCGCAAGCCCAGCGGCACGTAGTCGCTCTCCAGGGCGCGGTTGGCGGCGTTCTGGTAGTCACTGAAGACGGTGTCGTAGCTCACGCGCGACTCTCCCGCAGGGTTGTCGTCGAAGTCGCCCTCGGCCAGCGTCGTATCGCTGGCGTCGGTCTGCAAGCGGATCTCATCCGCTCCCCCGCCGCTGATGCCGCTGGGGCTGTAGAGCGCTTCGTACTGAATTTCGCCGCGCCCGCTGGGATCGTTGTCCGTATCCGCGCCTTGGTCTTCGCCGCCGCTGCCGGGCAGGCTCTCGTTGCTGGGCGCGCCCTCACCGGCTCCACCGCCGGCTGAGCGGCTGTCCTGATTTTGTCCGGCGTTTTCGCCAGGGCCCGGGCGGTTCTGCTGCGGCTGCTGATTCCCTTGTTGGTCCCCCTGCTGCGATGAGGAGGCCTCCTGGCCCTGCTGGCTGCCGCTTTGCTGGCCCGATTCCGACTCTTCCGCTTGACCCTGCCGCGGGTCAGGCGCCGGCTGCTCGCCTTCCTGGGACTGCTGCTCTGCGATGGCCTCGGCCGCTTCCAGCGCTTGTTCGGCTTGTTCTTGCAGCATGGAGCGCGCGTCTTGGTTCTGCTGCCGCTGGCCCTGCTCTTGCTCGATCTGCTGCTGCGCCTCAGCCAGGCTCTCCTGCAGATCGGCCGCGTTGTTCTGCTCCAGCGCGTCAGCCGCGGCCTGCAGCTGCTCCGCCAACTCTTGATTCATCTGCGCCAAGTCTTCGGCGGCTTGACGCAGCGCTTCGGCGGCTTGACGCGCTTCTTCCGCGCTCATCTGCGCCGCTTCTTGCGCCAGCTGCTCCAGCGCCTCGGCCAGATCTTGCAAATTGAGGTCCTCGGATGAGCTGGCGCTATCTTCTGCCGCGCCTTCAAGGTCAGACGAGGGCGCGAAGTCTTCCAGGGCTTCCAGCGCCGCTTCGGTCGCCATTTGATCGAGCTCGACGGTGTCCTCCAACTGCCGCTGCAGCTCTTCCATCTGCGCCTCAAGCTGGCTCATGGCGGCGAAGGCTTCTTCTTCGCTGATGTCCTCTTCCTGCAGGCGTTCCAGCGCCACTTCCAGCGCTTCCAGCAATTCCTGCCGGTCGACATCGTCCAGATTGGTGTCCGTGGCCACGGTCTCGATGATCTCGCGTAATTCTTCTTGCGCGGCTTCGACAGCTGGCGAGGGCGCCTCCGCCAGCAACGCTTCGCCCGCGATGGACGGCAGCAGGATCAGGCCGATCAGCGCGGCAGCCAGCAGTCCGAGCAGGGCCAATTCGCGCGGTCGAAAATCCAGGCTGATGCGCCCTTTCGGGTCGATGGCGCGCGCCTTTTGCAGCGCCTCGGCGATCTGCCGCGATTCGATCTCCGGGTGGGTCTTGATACGACCGTGCATCAACTCAAAGGCGGTAGAAATCCGTTCCTGCAAGTCGAATTCGAGGTCGAAATAAGCGGCTCGCTGGGGCAGGCTGCGCGGGAATATCAACGTATAAAGCAGGTTAAGTACGCCGCCGGCCGCGCACAATCCAGCGCTGATGAGCGCCAGCTGCTCTGCCTGCAGGCGCAAGCGAAAATAGCCGACCGCGCCGACGATCAAGCTCAGCAGCAGCGCGGCGATCAGCGAGCGCGGTACCGTCCGCGAAAGCAGCCGCCATTCGTGCCGGCGCTCCCAGCTGTCGACGATGCGCTCGAGCTCGGTGGCTTTGCTTTTGTGCGCTGAAGCGTTTTGCATCTTCATTCGTCCGATGTCGCTTGGTCAGCCGACGGAAAAGACGTAGGAAACCGTGTTTCGGAGTTCCTCCGCCGTGTAGACCGCATGAACCAGTCGCAGATATTTGACCCAGTCTCCAATCGAGTGTAGCCTCTGTCTGCCTCTGATGATGCCGGCATGCTCTAAGCCAGCCGCCGCCAGCCTGAGAAAATCCTTATCCTCGGTACACACTACGCGACCCATTGCCGTGGCATTTCGCAGATGCTGCGGATCTTCAGCGCTCAATGGACCTCGAATCACATCAATACCCGACAGACCCAGTTGCCTAATGATCTCCGGGGACAGATTCTCGTCGAGATAGAAGCTCACGGGTGAAGTCGCCATAATGGGATTCAAACATCTGCTGATGATTCAAGTCGGACAGCTCCATTGATACGTCAAAATATTGCCTGTGATCAGCATAATAGTTCAGCGCGTCCTGCACCATGAAAAGCTCAAGCCACAAGTGGTCGGCGATTTGCCGCGCATCCATATCGTGGAAATTCCGTAAGCCGGCAATCGTCTTCACCTCGATCGTCGTACCCTCAATGCAAGGGCGGCCGCTGCGCACCAGCGGATGCGTGGTGATGCCCGGCGCCAGCGTGTGAAACTTGACGCCTTTGATATGCTCCTGGATGTCCGGTCCCTGACGAACAATCTCATCTGCAATATGCTGCTCTGCCATTGCGCCGTCCTCCGCTTATTGGGCTTCGCGCCCATTGGCCGCCGATTATACTGCAATCTTCCGCTAATTTGACGGGGTGACGATGCTTTCGACGCCGACAGACTGCTGCGCCGGGCGGTCTGCGTCGCGATCTTCATCTGCATACCGGCATGAGTTATTTGAATCATTCAATGTGAAATATGTAGTTGATAGTGTTCACCAATTCATCCGCTGATTGCACCGCATGAACCAAGCGCAAGTATTTTACCCAATCCCCAACAGAATGTTCGTCCTGAATGCCCTTGATGATGCCCGCATGTTCTATGCCCGCGCCGCTAGCTTGATGAAGTCGTCATCCTCGGTACAAACCACTCGTCCCATATCGGTGGCGCGCCGCAAATGCTCTGGATCGTCCGCGCCCAGCGTACCACGTATAATATCAATACCCGCCGCTTGAAGCTGGTTGGCGATCTCAGGTAACAGGCTTTCGTCGATATAGAATCGAGTCCGGGTTTGTGCCAAATTGCGCATCCGCAAACTGCGTTCCGTTTATGCTGGAAAGCTCAATACAAACATCAATGTACTGCTTGTGATCGGCGTAGTAGTTCAGCGCGTCTTCTACCATGAACAGCTCAAGCCACAAGTGATCGGCGATTTGCTCGGCATCCATGTCGTGGAACTTCTGCAAACCGGCAATCGTCTTCACCTCGATCGTAGTGCCCTCAATGCAGGGCCGACCGCTGCGCACCAGCGGATGCGTGGTGATGCCCGGCGCCAGTTGGCGGAACTTGACGCCGTCAACGTCCTCTCGTATTGTCGGTCCTTGACGCTCCGCCGGCGCGTCTTTGCTGATGGAGTCCATTAGACAACCCTCCCATTGCCGCGATGTCGCAATATTATACCGCATGGATAGACCAATTGGCGCCGCAGGCAAGCTCGCCCTCCTCCCGGCGCGACGATGCGTTAGAGCTCGGCGGCCGTTGCTTTTGTACTGCGTATCGTGCTTCCTATTGACAATGGCTCAGCGAATCATTCTGACCCTTGATCGAGCTCGACAGGGAATAGATGCTCGACATGGTTTCTCATGTCCTCGGGCGCGCAGAGAGAATGAAGAAACCTCAGAAAGTTTACCCAATCGCCAATGCTGTGCTGCTTTAAGCCTTTGATAATGCCGGTGTGTTCTTCCCCCGCCGCATGGATTCGAACGAAGTCTCGGTCTCTTGTACACAGGACGCGTCCCAATGCGGTGGCGCGCCTCAAGTGACTTAAGTCATCGACTCCGAGCGGACCCCGAATTGTGTCTATACCATGTCGCGCTAATTGTTTCGCGATTTCAGGAGATAGATGTTCGTCGAGATAGAATCGAATCCGGTCGGGTTCCATACTGTGCTTCCGCCAACTGGCTGTCATTGAGACCGTCTATCTCGAGATCGGTATCAATGTACTCGGTATGCGCCGCGTAAAATGCCAGCGCGTTTGCCACCATGCTTCGGTCTAATTCATAGTGGTCCGCAACTTCTCCTGCATCCAGCCCGTGGTACTTTTGGGCGGCAACGATATCCGCCACCTTGATTCCCGTACCCTCAATACAGGGCCGACCGCTGCGCACCAGTGGATGCGTGGTGATGCCCGGCGCCAACTGGCGGAACTTGACGCCGTCAATCTGGTCGCGAATGTTCGGCTTCTGGCGCATCATCGCTTTGTCGCCACGCTTCTCCACCATTGCAGTATCCTCTACTTATTGGGCATCGCGCCCGCGCCCATTTAGTATAACCCAATCTACCCCCAACTTGGCTGCGCCGCTAAAATCCGCAGCCAAGAGTATGCGAGGACTCCCATGCCCCAAACCTACGTCGTAACCGGTGCCGCCGGCTTCATCGGCTCACATCTGGCCGAGCGGCTGCTGCGCGATGGGCAGCGCGTCCGCGTCATCGATAACTTGCTGACCGGCGACCCGGCGCGCCTCGAATTCCTCAAGTCGCTGAATGGCGACCTGTCGACTGCAATCGGCAGCATAACCGATCTGGAAACAGCGCAGGCGCTGTGCCGCGGAGCTGATTATGTGCTGCACCATGCGGCGCTGCCGTCCGTGCCGCGCAGCGTGGCCGACCCGCTTGAGACCCATCTGCACTGCGTCACAGGCACGCTCAATTTGCTGGTCGCCGCGCGCGACGCCTCAGTTAAACGAGTGGTCTACGCTGCCTCGTCGTCTGCCTATGGCGATCAAGCGGGCGAGGCAAAAGTCGAGTCCATGAGCCCGGCGCCGATCTCGCCCTACGGCGCGGCCAAGCTGGCCGGGGAATACTACGCCGCCGCCTTCGCACATAGCTACGGCCTGGAGACGGTGTCGCTGCGCTATTTCAACGTCTTCGGCCCGCGCCAGGACCCCAATTCAGCCTACGCCGCCGTCATCCCCAAGTTCATCACTCGGATGCTGCGCGGGGGGCGACCGACGATATTCGGCGACGGTACGCAGAGCCGCGACTTCACCTATATCGACAATGTCGTGCAGGGCAACCTGCTGGCTTGCGCGGCGCCCGCTGCAGTTGGCGAGACCATCAACCTGGCCGCCGGCGGACGCGTCGTGCTGAATGATCTGGTTGCGCAGTTGAACGGCATCCTGGGCAGCGACCTGGCGCCGATACACGCCCCCGAACGCCCGGGCGACATCCTGCACTCGCAAGCCGATATCAGCAAGGCGCGCGCGCTGCTTGGCTACGAGCCGGCCGTCGACTTCAGCGAAGGCTTGCGCCGCACCGTCGACTGGTATCGGGCGAATTCCGCGCCAACTTCTGGATGACTTTTCGCCTGCTCTATCAATCTCGCCACGTAGACCGGAGTCGTTTGGAGAAGTCATCCAGCTTGGCTATAATGCGCGGGTACGCCACAAGAAGCGCAGGGTAGAGCATGTACAGCGATATCAACAGTGAAGAATACCGCGAGCAATTCGCCGAATTGGACCATCAATTCATCGATGTGCGGGAAGCGGACGAGCACGCCGAGGGGCATATCCCCGGCGCCGCCAATATCCCGCTCAGCGAGTTCATGGCGCGGGTCGACGAGATTGATGAAGACGCCGCGGTTGTGCTGGTCTGCAATACCGGCGCGCGCTCGGCGCAGGCGGCGCTCTACCTGGCGAGCATGGGCTACGAGCAGATCTATAATCTCGACGAAGGCACCAAAGGCTGGATGAAGAAGGGTTACGCGGTCGATACTGCTTAGGCGTTTCGCACGCGCGGAGTCCACGGCAGTTTGTATACGCGCATATATAGGCATTTGCGAAAAAGGAGTTGATGGCAATGGTTTTACGTTCGATGGTAGGCGCAAGCGTCAAGCGCAAAGAAGACCCTAGTCTTATCACCGGCGCCGGCCAATACGTCGGCGATATCAAGCTGCCCGGCATGTGCCATGTGGCATTCGCGCGCAGCCCCTACGCCCACGCTAATATCGTCAGCATCGACGCCAGCGCGGCGGCGGCGCGCGACGGCGTAGTCGCTGTCATCACCGGCGACGACATGCGCGATCAATGGGAAGCGGTACCGGTCGCCGGCGGCGATATCGCGCTGGAGAAATACAGCCATCTGGCTTTGTCGGTGGACCGCGTGCGGCATGTCGGCGAGGTGGTGGCGGCTGTCATCGCGACCTCAGCCGAAGTGGCGGAAGACGCGGTCGACGAGATTGATGTCGAATGGGAAGAATTGCCGGCGGCAGTCGACTTGCTCAGCGCTTGCGAGAGCGATTCGCCCAAGGTCTTCGACGGCTTGGAAAGCAATATCATCGATACTGGCGAGAAGAAGTCTGACGATGTCGACGAAGTCTTCGCCGGCGCGCCGCATACGCTCAGCCAGCGAATGCTTAGCCAGCGCGTTGCCGGCGTGCCCATGGAAGTGCGGGCCGTTGCTGCCGCGCCCGATGCCGTCACCGGCGGCCTGACGCTCTGGTCCAGCACGCAGATTCCACATGGCGTCCGCTCGGCATTGGCGACCGTCCTGCGCTTGCCGGAGAATATGCTGCGCGTGATCGCCCCCAATGTCGGCGGCGGCTTCGGCGTCAAGAACCAGCTCTATCCCGAGGAGATCGCCATCGCCAAGTTGGCGCTGCGCTTCAACAGGCCGCTGAAATGGGCCGGCACGCGCGTCGAGCACTTCGTCTCCACCACGCACGGTCGCTCGCAGATCGCCGATGTTGATGTCGCCTTTGACGGCGACGGCGCAATTCTCGGTTTTCGCTTGCATGTTATCGGCGAGCTGGGCGCTTATCCGCCTTTCTACGATATCGCTCACTTGACCGGGCTGATGGCCAGCGGCAACTACCACATCCCGTCCCTGCATTTCAAAGCCAGCAATGTCTTCACCAACACTGTCGCGGTCGCGGCCTATCGCGGCGCCGGGCGCCCGGAAGCCATCTATTACATCGAGCGCGCCATCGACATGGTCGCCGACGAGCTGGGCCTGGACGCCGCCGAAGTGCGCTGCCGCAATTATGTCAAGCCAGAGCAATTCCCGTATAAGACGCCGACCGGCTCCACTTACGACACCGGCGAGTACGCAAAAAATTTGAGTACCGCGCTGAATACGGCGAAATACGATAAGCTGCGCGCCGAGCAGGCCGAGCGCCGCGCGCAGGGATCGGACAAGCTGTTGGGCATTGGCCTGGCGACATACGTGGAGATGTGCGGCTTCGGACCTTTCGAAAGCGGTCAGGTTCGCGTCGAGCCCAGCGGCACGGTCACGGTTTATACCGGCACATCGCCGCACGGGCAGGGCTTGCAGACGACTTTCGCCCAGATCGTGGCGGACGAGATTGGCGCGGATTATGACAAGGTTGTCGTGCGGCACGGCGATACCGGTTCGCAGCCGGTGGGCGTCGGCACCTTCGGCAGTCGCAGCCTGGCCATCGGCGGCTCCGCCATCGTCCGCTCGGCGGGCAAGGTGCGCGACAAGGCAATTCAGATCGCCGCGCACATGCTGGAAGCCTCGCCGGGAGACATCGAGTTCGCCGAGGGCGAGTACCGCGTCAAAGGTGTGCCCAGCCGCAGCTTGAGCTTGGACAAAATCGCCGCGCGCGCTTATTCCGATCGTTTGCCCGATGATATCGACACCGGCTTGGAAGCCACCGATTTCTTCCGCCCGGCCGATTTCATCTACCCCTTCGGCACTCATGTCGCCGTGGTCGAGATTGAGAAGGATACCGGCCTTATCAGTCTGCGCGAGTTCTATTCCGTCGACGACTGCGGCCCGCGCATCAGCCCGCTGCTGGTCGAAGGGCAGATTCACGGCGGCCTGGCGCAAGGCATCGGCCAGGCGCTGCTGGAAGAAATCATCTTCGACGAGCAGGGTCAGTTGCTCACCGGCACCATGATGGACTACGCCATGCCTCGCGCCGACAACTTCCCGACCTTTACCATCGACAAGACCGTGACTGAGACTACGCTCAATCCGCTTGGCGCCAAGGGCATCGGCGAAGCGGCTACCATCGGCTCGACGCCGGCTGTAGTCAACGCCGTGGTCGACGCGCTGGAGCCCTACGGTGTGCGCCACCTGGATATGCCGCTGACGCCGCGGCGCATCTGGGAAGCGATGCAATCGGCCTAGCGCCGGCCGACGCCGAAATGTCAGCCAAATACGAGCTCGAGCGCGATCTGTCACAATTGGAGCGGATGACCGAGAATCTGCCCGATTACTTGCTGGGCGATGCGCTGTATATGCCAGTCGGCGGCTTTTTTCGCGCCTCCACCATGCCGCAGCTGAGCCTGGGCGCCCTGCTCCTGCGCCGCCGGCGACTAACGCAGTTGCGCTCGTCCTTGAAGCGGGCCCAAGCTTCGCGGCTCGACGCGGCCCTGCAGCAGCACGACCAGGCCCAAGCGGAATGGACCCTGCACTACGAGAAGAAACTCAAGCAAGAGGCGCCGTCTCGCCTGAAAGTGATGCGCGCCTTCTTCGCCGATTGCAGCGAGAGCCCGCGGGACTGCGCGCCGGCCTATCCCGTGGAAGCGCTGCGGCGTACGCTCGTGCAGGAGATCCTGCTGGCCATGGACGAGTACGGCTATGACGCGAGCGAGCTTTCAGCGCCGCTTCAACAGACCGATGTGGCGCTCCGCCGGATACTGCATGCCGGCGACTTCATCTGGTCGGAGCGGCTGCAAACGGTCTATCCCCGCGAGGCGTTCTGGTGGCTGTACGGGAGTCCCAGCGTCAACTAGGGCCTTCGTTGAGTTCCAATCCGGATCGTGTATAATCTGCATGAAGATAGGGTCGCAGGAGCAAAGATATGAAGAACTTTACAATGGAAACGGCAGCGGCCAACTTTGACGAGTTGATGGAGCATGCACAACAGGGACTGGTCGTCACTATCATCGGCCGCGACGGCCGCGAATACGAGTTGACACTAAAGCCGTTGCCGCCGAACAAGCCGCGCAAACCAGGCATGTTTAGGGGCCAAATCAAGATCGCTGAAGACTTTGATGACCCTCTGCCCGAATTTAAGCCCTACACCGAATGAACGAAATCTTGAATACTTCCGCGATTATTCTGAAGCAAATTTTTGATTAATCTTAACAAGACTGATTCTACCTTGAACACAGATTAATTGAGAATCGTATGCGTTTGTTGACAATATACTTGCTTGCTGTACACTATGGATGACGGAAGATTGTGGAATAGCGTCATGGAGACTTACACGATCAGCGATGCTCAGCAGAGCTTACACCAGTTGCTTTCCGATGCACATAATGGGAAGCAGGTTGCCATCAAAGCCAAAAATGGCTCTACCGTTAAGCTTGTGCCTACTACAGAACGGAATGTGAAACCACGTAAAGCCGGCAGCGCTCGTGGGAAATTCAAGATCTCGGATGACTTTAACGCACCCCTTCCTGAGTTCAATCTCCACGATGAATGAGTTTTCTCCTAGACACATGCACGGTGCTTTGGTTCATCGGCGAGTATGAGAAGCTGAGTCCCAAAGCAAAATCAATTCTGGACGACAGCAGCAATGCCGTCTTTTTGAGCTTTGCAAGCATTTGGGAAATCGCGATCAAGTTTAGCGCAGGACGATTGGAGATTTTTCAGCCATCCTTTTCGCGATTCGTTTCTCAGGAACTGGAAGGATATGATTTCCAAAAACTGCCAATAGACATTCCTCATCTGCAACAAGTCGCTGAACTCCCATTCCACCACAGAGATCCCTTCGACAGGCTGCTCATAGCGCAATCGATGGTCGAAGATCTGCCGGTGATCACCAATGACGCCGCCTTCGATCAATACCCTATCGAACGCGTCTGGTAGCCACTGCTACGCCAAATGAGCCTTTTCGTCGTCTTCATCTTCGGCGCGGTGCTGCTGGGCGCGGGCGCGATGCTTTCCCCCGCCTGGCGCACGGCGCAGCCGCGTATCGCGCTATCCGCCTCGCTCTGCCTGGCGCTGATCGTCGGCGGCGCGGTCTTCTACGCCGAGGCTTTCGGCTGGGACACGCTGGTGGTGGACTATTTGCTCTTCGCGCTGCTGTCCGGCGTGGTGCTGGGCGGCACCCTCTCCACGGCCCAGGCGCGCGCTGAGGCCCGTGGCGAACGGCTGGCGGACCGTGATCAAGGCTGGCCCGGGCCGGAAGATCTGGCTTTCTTCGCGCTGGTGGCGCTGCTGGTCGTCATACCGCTCTTTCATCTGGCCGCGCCACTCGGCACACAGGGGCAAGTCAGCGCTCTCCATAGCCTGACCACCCGCGAAGGCGAGTCGTTCACATCGCTGGCTCCGCTGGCGCCACAGGCCAAGGTCATCGTTGCGCCCGGCTTCCACGCGCTTTCCGCCTACCTCAGCCAGCAACTGGGCCATCCCATCCCGCTGATTCAAATGAGCGTCTCGGCTGTGATCGTCTACTTGCTTGTGTGGCTGGCCTACGACTTCGGCGCTGAAGTCCGCGACAAGCGGCTGGGGCGCGCCCTGGCGCTTGCGCTGCTGCTCTGCGGCGGCCTGCACCGCAGCAACCTGGACGGTCACTTCGCCGAGCTGCTGGCGCTCTTGTTCATGCTGGCCTTTCTCTTGTACGCGCTGCGCTGCCTGCGCCGCTTTCACCTGGCGGACGTGGTGGCCGGCGGCTTGATGATGGGCGCGGTCGTCTATACCAGCTTGAGCTTGAGCGTGATTATGCTCTTCGGCTTTATGGCGTTGTTGGGGCTGGCCCAGCTCAAAGGCAGCGGCACGGGCATGAAATCGCGGCTTGGGCTGGCCATCGGCTTTCCCGCAGTAGCGCTGCTGGGCATCGCGCCCTGGCTGGTCAACAACCTGCCGCTGATGCTGCCCATCAGTTCATCGCCCTTCGCCGCCGACCCGGCCAATCTCGCTCACATGACGCGCGGCCAAGGACTCTTGATCCTGCCACTGGCGCTCTGGGGCATCACAATCGGTCTGCGCGAGCGAGGCAGAGCGCGCTTCGTTTCCCGGCTGCTGCTGATCTGGCTGCTGCTTGTCTTGGAGTCTGCGCTGATTGGTGTCTTGGGCCGTTTGCTGCCGCCGCTGGGCGCGCTGACCCATGCGCCTAACATCGCGCGGCATGGCGTGATCCTGCCCTTTGCCTGGTTCGGCGGCCTGGCGCTGCTGCGAATCTGGGATGGTCGGCTGTCGGCGGGGCTCAAAGCACGACTGCGCCGGGCTGCCTATCCCTTGATGGCGCTGACCGCCGTGATCATCGTGCTGATTGGGATCGCGTTTCAGCCCTTGTTGAGCGCTGTGCGTCCTCTGCTTGACCTGCCGCCAGAGACTCTCAGCCGCGACGAAGCTGCCGCGCTGGACTGGCTTCGCGAAAACGCGGCGGAAGACGCCCTGGTCATGGCCGGCGACGGCAATGCCTGGCTGCCGGTCTTTGCCGAAAGGCGCGCGCTCGATTTGCGTGCCGCGCAATACTTCGAGTGGGACCTGTTGGAGCAGAGCGGAATCGACGGCGAGACGGCTGACTACCTGTTCCTGCCAGCTGGTGGCGATCCGCCGGAGGGACTGTCGCTCGACTTGGTCTTTGAGCAGAGTGGCGCGCGGATATTTGAAGTACTTGGAGGCTAGGTATCGGTATGGCGGCGATTGCGGCCCGCCTATACTTCGGAACGCGATGGCCTCCCTTGGTCACTCCGCATCTGATGCAAAAATACGCCGGCAACGCCTACCGCCTCAAAGACTAACACAGCAATCCCCAGCGCGTCATGACCTGAGTGCACCATATAGAAACCGCCCAGGGAAATAAAGATGAAGGCAATAAAGGCGAACCACTGTCCCCGGCTAATCCTATCCGCATTGTTTTTTAGCTTTGTCTTAGTTAGCGCCACGAACTCATCGTGCTGCTGACGCTCCAAGTTTATATCGTGCCGGGTGGTTTGTTCCAGAGTCGTGAGAATGCGGTCATTCGCCTCCATTTTCTTGAGGGCTTGCTGTTCATAGAGATTGAAACTTCGTTCGGCGCTTCCGGGAACGAGCTCGTTCCATCGCGCAGCTTCCTTGGAAGGCTGAAGCGGTCCGAAATAATGCTCTTCCCGCGTAATCTGAATCCCAAAACTAGCGAGTTTACGGCTGAACTCGTCGCGTTCTTCTTCGGGTATGTCTGCGAGCAATTCTGGCGGTATGACGGTCGGCTGCGGTTGCGGCCCAGAATTCTCTTCCACTCCATCTTGCGGTGAAACGTCCTCGTTGTTCACCGTCTATTAGATTCTTTCGCCAGTTGCAGTCTCGTACTGCTTTATAGCTTGGTAGAGATTCTTGCCTACTTTGGCCCACGCCGACCGCATAATGTCTTTGTCTGTCCGGCGAAAGTCCTCCTGCAAATTAGCCAGCAATACTTCGTTTCTACCCCGACCCAACACGCCAAACAAGTCAAATGCGCTCGCCATCCCGTATAGAAAGGGACGTTCCGGCAGCATATACTTCTCGGCGATTTCCTTTTCCTTATCGGTCATGTTTGACTGCCTCCCGCCAATCGCTTGACTTGCATCACTATTTTATGCCTGCGATTACAAGGCTGTCAACCGACTCATCGGACTCTGACATTTGACTCGCGAGCGATAATAGTCCACTATCCATAAAGATATTTCTGCCATCCCAGGACCATTACAGGAGAAAACGAAATGCCCAAAAAGAAAGTCGTTCTCACCGGCGCCAGCGGCACAATCGCCGGCGTCCTGCTGCCCGCCTTGCGCGAGCGCTACGATCTGACGCTGCTGGATACCCGCGCCCATGACCGGGACGGGGCGGAAGTCGCGGGCCTGCAAATCGCCGACCTGATGAACCGCGATCGCGACAGCTATCGGCATCACTTCTCCGGCGCGGACGCGGTGATTCACTGCGCTTATTACCGCATCAGCGACCAGGGCGACGATGTCTACTTCGCCTCGGAACTGGAGAACCTGCAGCTCACCTACAATGTTTACCAAGTGGCGTGGGAAGAGCGCGTGCGCCGGCTGGTGGCGGCCAGCACCAATCACGCCGCCGACTTCTACGAAAATTACGCGCTGGACGGCGCCGCGCCTATGGTCACGCCCGATATGAACGCCTCGGACAATTGGTATGGCTGGGGCAAAATCGCCTTTGAACAGATCGGGCAGGTCTTCGCCACTGGCGTCACGCATGGCGGCCGTCCGCTGGAGAATGTGCAGATTCGTATCGGCGGTCCCCGCGAAACCGATGTCGCCGCCGCGCCCCTGGGCGATCTGCGCCGCATGCGCCGCGCCCTGGCCGTTTATATTAGCCAGCGCGATATGTCGCAGCTATTCATCAAGAGCATCGAGACGGCCGACATCCGCGATGAGCTGGGCGTACCTTTTCAGATCTTCTACGGCATCAGCGCCAACCCGCACGCCATCTGGAGCCTAGCCAACGCCCGGCGCGTCATCGACTATGCGCCGCAGGACAACTCCGAAGAACGCTTCTTCGATCTCATTCAGGCGCACATGAAAGCCGCCGGCGGGAGCTAACTCAGCCCTGCAGCGCGCGCGGCGCCTCAACGCGCATGTAGGGTAGCAAACTTTCCAGCGCGCTCTCAACAGCCGCCAGCGCCAGCGCGACATCATCGTCGGTCATTGGCGTTGTGATGCTGAACATGCCGCGACTGCTGATGAAGATTCCGCGATTCAGCAGCTCGAGGTGCAGAAGCTGACGCAGCTTGCCGATACCTTCGCCGGCGCGCCGCGCGTCCGCCAGGCAGACGACCGGCTCGTCGGTCCAGTGTATCTGCTGGAGCGAGCCGTAGCCCAGGCATTGAGCGCCTATGCCTAGCGACTGGAAAGCCCGGTTGATTCCCTCGCCCAGGCTTTCGCCCAGTCGGTTAATGCGCTCTATGGCCGCCTGGTCCAGCCGCCGCATCGCTTCCAGCCCGGCGGTCATGGTCATATTGTTGCCGTTGAAGGTGCCGCTGTGGAAGACGAATTCGCGCGACGCCGCCGGATTAAACAGCTCCATGATGTCTTGCCGGCCGCCAAAGGCGCCTACCGGGAAGCCGCCGCCGATGATCTTGGCGACCGCGGTCAAATCGGGAGTCGCGCCCTCAATGGCTTGAAGGCCGCCCGTGCTCAGTCGCAGCGTCACGATTTCATCAAAGAGCAGCAAGACGCCGTATTTGTCCGCCAGCGCGCGCAGCCCGCGCAAATAGCCGGGCCCCGGCGGAACCATGCCGCCCGAGCTGGGCATCGGCTCGACGATGATGCCGGCGATGCGCTCGTGGTGCTGTTCCAGCAGCGCTTCCAGCGTATTCAGGTCGTTGAAGGGCGCGACCATGACCGCGTTCAGCACGGCATTGGGCACGCCGCGCCCCTCGACACGCGCCATCGGCGATCTGCTGGAATCCAAGTCGGCGCTGATGCTGACCTCGACGAAGTCATGCGAGCCATGGTAGCCGCCGTCCATCTTGACGATGATGTCGCGCCCGGTATAGGCGCGCGCCGCCCGCATCATCATCATGGTGGCTTCCGTGCCGGAGTTGGTGAAGCGCACTTTCTCGAAGCTGGGTATGCGCTCGATCAGCAGCTTGGCCAGCGCCACCTGCGGCTCGGCAGCCGTCCCGAATACAGTGCCCCGCGTCAGCTGGTCGGCGGCGTATTCTACGATCTGCGGCTGCGCGTGCCCATGCACCAGCGAGGTGAAATTGTTGAGCAAGTCAAGATAGCGGTTGCCGTCGCAATCGGTCAGCCAAGCGCCTTCACCCGCGACCATATAGGTGGGGTAGGGTGAAAACCAGGTGGCGGAGCGGGTGTCGCCCGCCGGCAGATAGCGCTGCGCCTTTTCGTGCCTCATGAGTGAGCCGGGACTACGCTCCCGATAGCGCGACAGAATCTCGTCTTCGACAGTCATTATTTTCTCGCCGAGCGCCATTTCGACCTCCCGCAGCCGCCGGTTTGAACCGTGGCTTTTATCGTTTCGACGGGATTGTATACCCTGCGCTTCCGGACATACAAGTTTTCCTTTCAGCAGCCCCCGTCGACATACAAACATTCACGACTTTGCGGCTCTCAACGCGCCGGGCGCGCCTGCTGCGCGACCAAAAAGTCGCCATTCCGCACTCAAATCCAGCTACTCTCGTCCTATGACGAATCCCGCCCACAGCTCATTTCTTCCTCTTGCCTGCAATTTCGGACAGTAAACTACGCTATATGTCCGAAAAGAGTTTTACGTCGGACTGAAAACGGACAGAAAATCGCCACATAGCGCCTTCGACCATCCATTTTAGATATTCAAACTTTATTATAACGATATGCCAACTAGCAGTTCTGATTTATTGTCAAATCGCCACCCGCGGACAGCGAGGGCGACCGGTATTTGGCCTGAGCGCGGCAGTCTTTATCGCTTCCGCCGAGCGGCTTACCGCGATTTTGGGTCCGGATCCGGCGGAACGGATCTCCTTCTCCCGCCGTCTCCACTTTGCTTCACGTCGAAAGCCGTAGGGGCGAGCCTTGGCTCGCCCACCAGAACACAGCGTAGGGTTGCATCTCTTTTGGTGGCCAAATCGTGGCTTGCAAGCGACTTCGGCAGAAACGCTGTGCAACCATGGGCAATGGCTAAAACCAGCGGAAATTAGTAGCGCCCGTAACTCGCCGATAGTCAGGATCGGGCGGCTGCCCTATAATTGATGCAGGAGATTGTTGGAATCAACGGAGAAGGTATGCGATATCTTACTTTGCTCTTGCTCATCCTCTTGACTATCGGGGTTCAGGCCCAGGACAGCGACCTGATGCTGCAGTGGGATCCGGTGCGCAATACCGTCAGGGGCAGCGTGGACTTAATCGGCGCCGTCAATATCCCCGACTTGCAATGGTACTTTGTGGAAGCCGCGCCTCATGAAAGCGGGGACGCGGAAATCATGTGGACGCCTATTTCCAGCCTGGAATTCACGCCCGTGGTGGACGGCAAGCTCGGCGTCTGGAATACGACCATGTTGGCGGATGGCTTCTACCAGATTCGCTTGCACGCGGTCAATGCGGCCCAAGAGAGCCTGTACTATGGCCTGGCGCCCCTCCTGGTAAACAACAATAACAGCAACCTGGTGAACCTGGAGCCGGTGCTGCCCTTGGGCGTGGGCGAGGACACCAGCGCCAGCGCGGCCCCGGCCTTTATCGAAAACCGCCTGCCAATGCCCCTCGGCGGACATATCAAGTACTTCAATGAGCGGTCGCAGGCAGCCCTGGAATCAGCCGGCATGACCTGGGTGAAGAAGCAAGTCAAATACGGCGAGTCGGACGGCAGAGACCTTATCGAGGCGGCTCATGCCCAGGGCTACAAGGTGCTCTTGGGCGCCAAGGGCGACAAGAACCACCTGGTCAATAACTTCGATCAATTCGTGCTTGATTTCGCCGAATACGTGGCCTTCCTGGCCAGCAACGGCGCGGATGCCATCGAAGTGTGGAACGAACCCAATATCGACCGCGAATGGCCCGCCGGACGGGTCAGCGGCGCCAACTATACGATCATGCTCAAAGCGGCCTACGAAGCCATCAAAGCGGCCAATCCGGATACGCTGGTGATCAGCGGCGCCCCGGCGCCAACTGGCTTCTTTGGCGGCTGCGGCTGGGGCGGCTGCGACGACAATGTATTCATGGCGCAGATGGCCAACGCCGGCGCGGCTAACTATGCCGACTGCATTGGCGTGCATTACAACGAGGGCATCCTGCCGCCATGGGCGCAGGGCGGCGACCATCGCGACGCGTATCCCACCCGTTATCTCATCCTCATGCTGGAGCGCGTCGCCTGGCCCTTCCGCAACGCGGATATCCCGATGTGCATGACCGAGATCGGCTACCTCTCGCCGGAGGGTTACGGCCCTCTGCCGGCGGGGTTCACCTGGGCTGGGGGGACATCAGTCGCCGAGCAAGCCGAATGGCTGTCGGAAGCTGTGCTGATCATGTCCAACTATGAGGATATGCCGGTCGAGTTGGCCATCGTCTGGAATGTCGATTTCGATACTTACGGCGCCGACCCGCAAGCCGGCTACGCCATCATCCGCGAGGACGGCAGCTGCCCGGCCTGTGACGCCATCGCGACCTTGCAGCGCTGACCGGACTAGAATTAGCGCTATGTTTGGCAGGCGATCCAGCGGGCCGTCTCGTTATTTTCCGCGGGCAAACGCTGGGCTCGGCCGCGCTCCAGCAGGTAATTGAGGTGCGCCAGCGTCTCGGCCAGGGCAAAGCGCCACTCATGCGGCGTCAAGCGCTCCAGATCAAACAACTGCGCCGCCACTTCCAACACCGTGCGCGCGCCGGATTCGCAGGCATCCAGCGTATGCTCCAGGCGCTGCTGATGGTGCGCGATCAGCTCCTCAATCCGCCCGCGCCAATCGCTGATCAGCCACTTGTGGCCGGGCAGCGCTAGCCGCACATCCAGCGCGGCCAGTTCATTCAGCGAGCTTAGATATCGGCCCAGCGGATCCGGCTCGGTATGGGGCCAGCTGCCGATATTGGGCGTGATGCGCATCAAGACGTGATCGCCGCAGAGCATCAGCCGGTCGGCGGCATCGTAGAATATCATCTGGCCGTCGCTGTGGCCCGGCGCGTGAATCGTCTGAAACTCGCGCGCGCCCAGACGAACAGTCGTATTCGCGCGCAGGAAGCTCTGCTCAAGCGGGTGGGGCTGGGTCGAGTCGCGCGTGCTGCGGAGAGCGTTCTCGATATTATCTACGGACTCCTCGTCCATGCCGCAGTCTAGCATCCATTGATGATAAAGCGGCGTATTTTGTCGCCGATAGAAGACCCGCATCTGGCCTTGCTCGCGCTCGGGCAGAAAGAGCGGCATTGGCGCTGTGGCCTGCCGCTGCCACCAACCGGCCATGCCGAAGTGATCCGGATGCATGTGGGTCAAGACGATCTTTTCGATTTCATCCGGCGCGATGTTCAGCGAATTCAGGGCCGTCTTCCATTGCGAGCGCGCCGCTGCGGTATTTAGACCGGTGTCGAGCAGCGTCCAGCCGGCGCTGCCGCGCAGCAGGTAACAGTTGACGATGTTCAGCGCGTAGGGCAGCGGAATCTGCACCTGTACGATGTCGTCCGCGATCTGTGTGATGCCGCTCTCGCTCATGTTTTGTTTCCTCGCTCGGCCAGCGGATTGTAACAGGGTAGCCGAGCAGGCGATAGCTGCTTCGCGAAACAGCCCCGCCGGCGGCCGATTGCAGTCGCCGGCGCTATTGTGCGCAGTTCCCGGAACGTGCTAGTATCCTTGTCGGCGCCACATGGATCAGGACGACCTTTATGAGCAGCGAAGAAGCGCAATCGGTTATCGAAACGCGAGAACAGCAAAGGGGCTCGCGACCTGAGCCCGCCACCGGCGACGGGAAAGAACAGGCCGAGCCGTCGGCGCCGCGCGCGCCGGTCCATCATTACAAACCAGATTATTTCCGTACCGGCGGCTACGGCAAGCGTCCCTTGGGCCGTTTCAGCATGTATTGGTTCGCGCGAAGATACTACGCGGCGCTGCTGCGGGGTTTCGCGCCGGCAAGAGGCGGTACGCTCTTGGAGGTCGGCAGCGGTCTGGGGCACCTGCTGGGTTTGCTGCAGGATGACTTCCAGTGCACCGGTATCGACATGATGGACTATGCCGTAGAGCAGACGCGTCTGCAGGCGCCGCGAGCGCGCGTAGCCCAGGGCGACGCCAGTCAGCCGCTCCAATTTGCAACAGGTGAATTCAGCGTTGTCGTTGCTTTGCACTTGGTGGAGCACTTGGAGCGTCCACGTGAGTTTATCGCCGAGATCGGGCGCATCTTGCAGCCGGGCGGGACTTTCCTGTTCGCAACGCCCCATCCGGAGTATCGGCTGAGACGGCTCAAGGATCCCGCCACCGATGTCGTCGGCCTGGATCCTACGCATATCAATGTGCAGCCGCCCGCTGTCTGGCGCGGATGGTGCGAGGAGAACGGCTTCCGCATCAAGCGTCACTTCGGCGACGGCCTTTGGGACGTGCCTTACTTGCCCCTGCTGCCGAATAAGCTGCAATTTGCGCTCTTCGGCTGGCCGGCGCTGCTGCAAGTATTGATTCAGGGCGCGTTCATTCCGCTGGACTGGGGCGTGAACCAGATCGTCATCGCGCGTAAAACCGCCTGAATCTAGCGTGCGCTGATCTAAGGCTGCGCCTCGGAAATGTCTCCCGTGAAGAGATAGAACATGATGCCGTAGGGCGTCATCAACTTCTGATAAGTCAGGTCGTCGGGAGGCGTGCTGCTGTCGAAGGGCTGCAAGTCGAAACCCTCGGCCAGCAAGTCGCTGTTGACCTGCTTCATATCGGGCGCGAAATGGCAGATGGCGAAGGGCTCATCGACATCTTCCTGGTGCAAGCCGATCAGAAAAAGCTGATCCAGCCAGATGCCCCAGGGACTGGGCTGCTCGTACTTGCCCAGGACCTCGTAGCCGGCCGCTTCCCAAAAGGCGCGCTCCACTTCGATATCGGGGATGAAAGCCGATAGCTCGCCGAACTTGCCCAAGCGTGTAACGTCCTGCGCCTTGGCTACGTTGTCATGCGGCAGCTGACGCGGCGGCGGATCGCTGCTGAGCAAGATGCGGATGCCGGCCGGGCTGGTGATTGCGCCGTCGACGATGTCCAGTCCGGCGTCGGCCAGCGCAGCCAAGTCGCAGCCGAAATAACGCAGGCTCGGGTTTTCGCCCTGGCCCGCCAGCAGATGCAAGTGATAGCGCCCGTCAGTGTAGACGTCATCACCCAGCGGAACCAAGCCTAGCTTTTGGTAGTAGGCGCCGGCCGCAGCCCTATCATCAACATAGTTCAGGATTTCGACGTAAGTTCCCAATCTCATGCTTCACTTCTCCTTGGTTTGAGGCGACGTCTGCCAATTGAGGATTGCAATTGGTAAAGATTCAGCGCCGCCAGCCCTGTAATCAACCACAAGGCGCAGCCAATGTAAAGTGCGGCGCGCCAAAGACCTGGCTCAAAGCTGAAGACGACGCTGCTTTCGCCGGCCGGCACAGGCAGCGCGCGGAAGATCAGATTGGCTCGCTGGATGGGCGCCGGCTCCCTGTTCACCGTGGCGCGCCAGCCGGGGTGCCAGGCATCGGCAAGGATCAGATAGGCGGCTTGCGGCGCGCTAACTGCCAGGCTGACGCGCGTGTCCGAGTAGTCCAGTATGTCGACGCGCCCGCTGCCGTCCGGCCTCATGTTTCGCGCTTCAGCGTCGCCGTGAATAATGTCGACCTCAAGCTCGCGCAGCAGCCGCAGCGCCTCTTGGTCGCCGGCCTGATTATCGGCTACGGCAAGCGTGTCCGCAGCCAAATAAGCGCGCTGTCCGGTCGGCGGCAGGCGGAACACCTTGATGGCGCCGCTGTATACGCGCTCGAAGGGCGGCGGCTGAATCTCCTGGAAACTGCCGGGCTCGCTGCTGTCAATGGCCGTCACGGCGACGATGCCCGGCTGCTGGCGCAGGATAGCGGGCAGGTCGACTATGTCCGCCACCGTCAAGGAGAAACCCTCTTGCACGGGGATGGCGGGCGCGTCGATGCTCAGCGGCTGACGATGCACGATGCCCGCCCGATCGTAGCGCTCGTCGAGCGGCCGAGCCAGTTCGGTAACGCCGTCCCAGAAATCCCACAGCGCTGTGTCGTAGAAAATGCCGTCTTGCCAGAAGTCAAAGACCTTGTCGGTGATGACGGTGCGGGTATCGGTGGCTTCCAGCCAGCGCAGCTCGGGGATGCAGGCTCTGCGGCAACTGCGTAGGGTCAGGCGCTCGCCCAGCCGCCCGTCCACCGCCGGCAGCGCGTCCGGCGGCTGCAACAGATTACTGTAAAGCGAATAGTATCGACCCGGCGTGATGCCGCCGCCGAAGCCGTCAATGCTGGGAATACTCCAGGTCAGGGGCAAATTGGGCATCAACATCTCTTGCATCTTAATCGCGTCCAGGGCGTGAAATTGCGCGTTGTAGTCCATGCCCAGGCTGTCGTAGTACGCGCGCAAGTCGGCGATATCCAGCGGATCAAAATAGAGCGGGCTGATTGCTATCAGGCGACTCGGCGCCACTTCCTCGGCTTGAAGCGCCAGCAGCTGGGGTACGGAATCGCGCTGGCCCAGGTAGACATCGGGCGGCGCCAAATCGTTGTAGGGCAGGTTTTGCGACGCCAGGAACAGCTCCAGCATCAGCAAGACAGCGGCGGCAATCTGCGTCCAGCGATGTCGCAAAGTCAACAAGCCGATGAGCAGCAGCGCGCTGCCGGCCCAGATCAGGAGCGAGCGGTCGCTAATGTCAGCGCCGCCGAATAGCAGACTCCCATCAGGCTGCAAGACGAAGCGCGTCAGAATGATTAGCAGGGCGAGGATTGCTGCGATTGCCGCGATTCGCCGGTGTCGCCGCCGAGGTTGAATTGCGCTGATGTCTAGCGCTTCGACCCCCATGCCCGCCAGCAGCGCCAGCGCCAGGCTGAACAACGCCAGGAAACGCGCCGGCACGCGAAACAAGTTGAAACCGGGTAGATTCGCCAGTAACAAGTAAAGTGGGTTGTAGCGGCCGAAGGCCAGCGCCAGACCGACCAGCGCCAGCAGCAGCCAAATCCAGCGCTTTTGAATATTGAAGGTATTGCAGGCGGCGCCCCACAGCGCCAGTCCCAGGCCGATGATGCCCAGGGTCGTGACATATTCGCCGAAGAGTTGGCCGTCGTAGCTGGGCAGCAGGGCGCGCCCCAACACGCTCGGCGGCAGCGAGAAGGCGGTCGCCTCTTGTACGCTGAAGCCGCTGCTGCGATTCGAAAGCGACGACAGCTCCAGGCTGGGCAGCAGCTGCGGCAGCGCCAACAATAGCGCCAGAGCGAAACTTGCCGCCAGCATCAGCAGAGCCCGCCTGATTCGCGCCGGCATTGAGCCGAGCCCGTTCTGCCGCGAGCTCCTTGTCAAGAGCAGGCCGTAAAACCCCAAACCGATGCCGCTGATGAAAACAGTCTGCGTGTGGCCGCTGAAGATTTGCATGGCCCAGGCCATCCCCAGCAGGAGGCCCGCGCGTCCTGGTCGTTCGCTGGTGAGCAGGCGATGATAGAGCGCGAACAAGATCGGCATCCAGGCCAAACCCTGCAGCTGATTGATCTGTTCGACATGCGCGCCGAGATAACCGCCAAAGGCGAATGCTGCGCCGGCGACCAGGCCCGGCAGCCAGCGTTGGCTGATGGCTTGTCGGTAAAGGGCGCAGGCGCCCGCGGCAGCCAGCGCGGTATGAATAATTATACTGAGGCTGATGGCGGCAGGCGCGCGGAAGGGCGCGGTCAGCCAATTCAGCGGGTAGTAGGTACCCAGCTGCGGGTTGGCTAGCAAGGGGACGCCCATGAACAGGTCGGGCGACCACAGCGGCAATTCTCCGGCGCGAAAAGCCTCGTTGCGCGCGTCCCAATAGGGATAGAAATATTTGAATGTGTCGCCGCGCGCCAGAATCTTGCCGCTGAAAGCGAGCTGGTTAAAGAAGAACAGAGCCAGCAGGAGAAGGCCGCAGCCGTAGAGCAGCGGTTTCCAGCGTAGCGCGCTCATTGGGGGGCGCGTCCTCGCAGCGACATGGCCCACTCCTCACTGTAAAGCAGGCCGCGTGATGCCAGCGCCAGCCGCAATCGCCGCAATGCCGGGGGCTGCCTCCGTTCTCGCTTGTAGCGCTGCCAGCGCGCCTCAGCCTCGGCGCCCCAAAGGAAGTCGGCTGCCTCAGCCGGCAACGCGATTCGCTTGGGATTGCCCCAGGATTCCCATGCATCGCGCAGCGCGCGCGGATCGGCCGGCCGCAGATGATGCCAATCGCCCCGCCGCATAAAAATTAGATTGACCTCAATGTCTTCAAGGTCGCTGCCGGTATTGCTCAAGTTGCCGCCGTGCACCAGAAATTCGCCGCCATTGGCGTATCCTTGCTGAAACTTCACCGTCGACAGGTCGCGGCTGGCCCACTCGGTATCGCCGGCCACGCGAAAGTTGGCGTCGAAGGGACCCAGCCGGTTGTAAAGCGATTTGCGAGCCATAAAGAAGGTGCCCAAGCCATTGCGCCGTGTGAAACTTGCATTGTCGAAAGGGCAAGGCACGTAAATGCGGCGCTGGCGCGGCAGGACGCCCAAGCGCTTGCTTAGCATCACGCGCGTGAAGGGAAAGTCAACCAGTTCCGCGCCGCCTTGCAGGGCTGCATACCCTTCGAAGAAGGCTGCGGAAGAACGGATGTCGTCGGCGTTCCAGGGCGCGAAGCAAGTCGCCGGCGACAGGGAGACGGCGCGATTCCAGGAGGCGTACAAGGTTTCGCGCGGCACATAGTGTGGTGTCATGCGGCCCAGATACTGCCCATTAATCTCCTCCGCCAACTGGTCAATCTGCTCCCGCTCGCGCCGGCTGGCATCGTTGACAATCGGCAGGTAGTGCGCCTCGATGCCCGCTTCGCTCACACGCCTGGCGAAGCCGAAGACCGCCGCTGCGAACGTGGGCAAATGCTCTTCGCAGCGATACAAGGATGAAATAACCGCAATGGACATCGAGGAAGCGCTCGCTAAGCGTCAGGTGCAGGCTATCACATCATAAGCGCTTCGCAAAATCAAGCGCTGTCTGGCTTGCCGCCTTAGGGATAGCGGTAATGCGTTTGCGCCCCCCAGCGCGCTTTGGCCAGCCGGGCGATCTCGCTCAGACGCTCCGCTTCATGTGGTCGAGCCGGGCGCAATTCAATTTGCATAACTCAGGACTTGTTCCGTCGTGAGGATGGTGGCGAATTCTTGATGCAGATTGGTCAGCGCCAGCTGATGCACCGTCTCAGCATCGTGATGGCTGCCGTCGTAGCTGCGCTGTTCGTGGGCGGCGGTGGCGTCGGCGACAACGACGGTGTCATAACCAAGGTCGCCGGCCATGCGCGCCGTGGTCGAGACGCAGTGATTGGTCGTCAAGCCGACGATGATCAGGGACGCGATTTTCTTCGCTCGCAAGCGCGTGTCCAGGTCGGTGCCGACGAAGGCGTTGTTCACCTGTTTGCGGATGACCGGTTCGGCCTCCCGCGGCGCGACGACTGCCTTGATGGCGTTGCCCGGCAGCTCCGGTCTCAGCGGCGAATCAGGCTCGGTGGACATGTGCTGGATATGGAAGACCGGTCGGCCTCGCTTGCGCCAATGCCGCAGCAAGCGCGCCATATTAGCTTCGGCGGCCGGATTATTGCGTTGGCCCAGGCGCGGCTCGTCCAAGCCTTCTTGCACATCAATGAGGATCAGCGCGGCAGTCTCATAGCTTGTGGCCAATTTCACGGTCCTTTCTTCCACGTTTCAGCGTCGCGCGCCATGATACGCTTGGAAAGCAGCCTTGCAGAGGGGCGCTTTCGCCCGTGTTTCTAATGGCGCGTTAACAGAATTGAGACGTTCTTGCTCTCTTTTTGTGGCGCGGGCCTATGATATAATGCGGCGAATATTACAAGAGCGGAACTTTGGCATGCTCCAGGTGGTAAGTTTCAACATCGGCGGCGCGCGTGAAATGCGACCTGCGCCGCACGATCACGAAAAACTGGCAGTAGACGCCTACAGTACGCTGCAGCAGGTGATCAACCCCCGCCAGCCCACCGTGATTGCCCTGCAGGAATCGGGCAGCGCCATTCATAATGACCAACCCAGAGATGTCGGGCGCAAAATGGCGCGTTTGTTGGGTTCGGAGTATATTGACGCCTTCGCGCCCGAAGTGACTATGTGTGATCATCCGCATCCCAACTTGTGGGATCGGCCCGCCTACCGCAATATGACCGGCGCGGCCGAAGGCAATGCCATCATTACCAACCTGCCGGTGGAAGACTGGTCTTGGGGCAGCTATACTGATCATGACGATTGCAATATGAGTGGCGCCTGGGCGCGCAGTACGCCCATCAGCCGCGCCACGCTGTATAGCAGCGGCAATCGCGATACGCAGCCGCGCAATCTGATGGTCGCGTCGCTGAATTACCGCGGCATTCCGCTCTATTTCCTCAATACGCACTTGGGTGTGCTCATGGGCGAAGATCGCCACGACGCCGAATACGAGCGCTCGCGCATGGCATCACAATTGCGGCAGGCTCAAGTCAGCGAGGTGCTTTACGTCATCGACGAATTGAAACGAGCCGATCAAGCCAATGACGCGCCGGAACGGGCGATCTTGCTGGCCGGCGATTTCAACGCGCAGGCGGGCGCGCCGGAGATGGAAATGCTGCAGCGACATTTTCGCTTGCTGACGCCCGAGAACAAAAGCAGCGAATTGTGGACGCATCAGCAGCATCGTGTGCTGATCGACCATATCTTGCTGCACGACCCGGCTCAGGAGTTCGAAGTGATCTCCTGCCACATACAAAGCGCCGTACCCTTCGATGACCTGACGGATCATCGCCCGGCTGTGGGTATCTTCGCCCGCGCTTGAAGGCTAACACAGGCCCCTAACGATCGGATTTTGCGGTTGCCGACGAGCGCGTCTTGGCGCGTTCTTTGCGCAGGCGCTTGTTGCGTTTGCTGAGGCGCCTGTGCATGTCCAGCAGGTAGGCGAGCGTGCGTTCAACCTCTTGCGGGCTTGTCTGCAAACGCTCGGGGCAGCGCTCGCGCCGTTGCCGCGTCACTTCGTAGATGGCCAGCGCCGCCGACACCGAGACATTCATGCTCTGCGCGATGCCCAGCATGGGGATGGTCACCTGCTTGTCCGCCAGCGCAATCGCCCGCGAGGACAGGCCAGTCTTTTCGTTGCCGAATAGAAGCGCGATCTTAGGCTGGCACAGGTCGACCGCGTAAATCGGCTCGGCAGCGGGATCGAGCACCGTGGCGACGATCAGCCAGCCTTCTCGTTTCAGTGTCCGCAGCGCCTGCTCCGTGCCCTGGTGAATGCGGTAATTCAGCCACTTGTTGGTGGCGGTCGAGCTGTTCTTGCCCACTTCCTTGGGGTCGAAAGGCGGCTGCTCCTCGAAGATGACGTTGATCTCTTGTATGCCGAAGGCGTCGCAACTGCGGGAGATGGCGCCCAGGTTATGCGGGTCGAATACATCTTCGACTACCACGGTGAAACCCGATTGCCGCCGCTCGGCCACCCCTCTCAGTTTCTTCAGGCGCTTGTCGGTGGGCATTGGTTGCTATTCGAAGATGAGGAGCGCTTCCAAGGTAAAGCGCCTGCTGTCAATGTCGGGATGATGAGCGAGGCGCCACACGTCATCTATATTGTAAAGCCGTTGCCGCAGTTCCATCGCCTGCTCGCCTCTCTACTGTCGCGCTTACATCATAACATATTGCGGCCGGCCGATTCGCTTGCCCTCGGCGCCGCGTTGCTGCAATTCTGGCTTAACTCTCGTTATAATGAGTAGCAACTACTATTGATACGGGACGAATATGATGATTGGCAAAACAATCGGCATCCTCACCGCCGGCGGCGACAGCCCGGGTTTGAACGCGGCCATACGCGGCGTAGGCAAGGTAGCCATCGACAAACACGGCATGCGCCTGGTTGGCTTCCGCGATGGTTTCCGCGGCTTGATGCAAAATCGCGTCATCTGGCTGGGCGCGGATGAGCTTAGCGGCATCCTGACCTTGGGCGGCACAATCCTGGGCACCAGCCGCGACAAACCGCACAAGATGCCCATCGGCGGAAAAACGCGCAATATGACTGATGTTATGGTCGAGAATTACCGCAAGCACGATCTGGACGCGCTGGTCTGCCTCGGCGGCGGCGGCACGGCGAAGAATGCCTTACGCTTGTCGCGGGAAGGCATCAATATCGTCTTCCTGCCTAAAACTATCGACAATGATGTCAGCGGCACCGATGTTACCTTCGGCTACGACACCGCGCTGGGCATTGCCAGTGAAGCCATCGACCGCCTGCATTCCACCGCCCACAGTCACCACCGCATCATCGTATGCGAGATAATGGGGCACAACACAGGCTGGCTGGCTTTGGGCGCTGGACTGGCCGGCGGCGCCGATGTCATCCTGATTCCGGAGATTCCCTTTGATATCGAAGTCATCGCCAATTCGATAAGAGCGCGCAGCCGCGGCGGCAAACGCTTCAGCATCGTGGCTGTCTCCGAAGGCGCTATGACGCAGCGCGTCGGCAAAAAACTGAACGACGCGCGGGCGCTGGTCGCGGAAGCCGAGGCGGAAATGGAGCGCTGTACCGATGACAAGGTCCAATACAGGCAGGCGCGGGAGCGGCGGAAACAAGCGCGCGCCAAGGTGGCGGAAGTCGAAAAAGAGCGCAGCGGCGGTACACAGTTGCTGACCTTGGAATTGGAAAAGCGGACCGGTCTGGAATCCCGCGTGACTATACTAGGGCATGTGCAGCGCGGCGGAGTGCCTTCGCCGATTGATCGCTTGCTGGCGACGCGGCTGGGCACAGCGGCGGCCAACCTGATCGCCGAGGGGCAATACAATATCATGGTGGGCGTGAAAGGCGACGGCGTCTGCGCCGTGCCGCTGGAGCAAGTCGCCGGCGTGCGCAAGAATGTGCCGCTGGATCATCCGCTGCTGCAGACTGCGCGCAGCCTGGAAATTTGCCTGGGCGATACCATGTGAGCCGACAATTAGTCGGCAAGCGCAATTGCTATTTGTACAACTTCACCGTACAATTGTTCTAGTCTAAGCTTGGGTGCAAATGGCATATACAACGCAGCTTCAAAACGGAAACGAACTGAATCGGCTGTACGAAAGTGACCGTCCTGTCCACGAATGGTACAGGTTTGTATTGTCTTTTCCGCCGCACTTGGTTCGCGATTACGTAGAAAAGTTCAATCTCTGTGAAGGGCAGACGATTCTCGATCCGTTTTGTGGAACTGGCACGACACTGGTTGAGGCAAAGAAACTAGGCATTAGAAGCGTGGGCGTAGAAGCTAACGCAATGGCACACTTTGCAGCAAGTGTCAAAACGGATTGGAATGTAAATCCACGTCAGCTAGCGGATTTTGGGCAAGAAATCGCTCATAGAGCAGGTACAACCGTGCCCGAGAGCATACGAGCAAGTGAGGCGGGTCATTTAGGCGTCAGTGTCTACAAAGGGAGACTTCGTACATTTGACGCCGAAAAGTCGCGACTGGTAATCAAAAACTCAATTAGTCCCCTTCCGTTGCACAAAGTACTAACGCTGCTGGATTGCATAGAGCGGCACAGATCCGTCCGGCTTCGAAATCATGCGAAATTGGCATTGGCGAAGCAAACGGTGAAAGAGATTAGTAACCTGCGCTTCGGCCCAGAGATCGGTGTGGGCAAGCTAAAGACTGATGCTCCTGTACTCGAGCCTTGGCTCACTGCTTTGGACAGAATGGTCGCAGACTTACACATATATCATAAAATGTCGGACACGCTAGCAACTGTGTTTTTGGCTGACGCGAGAGACATGCGCAGACACCTGTCCCCTTGTTCGATTGACGCGGTCATAACTTCGCCACCTTATCCAAACGAAAAGGACTATAGTCGCACGACGCGACTTGAATCGGTATTGCTTGGCTTCATGTCGACTCGCGGAGACTTGCGCAGACAAAAGCAGCAGTTCATCAGGTCGAATACTCGAAGCGTATACAAAGCCGATACTGATCATAGCTGGGTAGCCAACATTCCAAGAATCCAGGCGCTTGCGGATTCAATTGAAGAGCGTCGGCTGGAGCTGGGAAAAACGTCAGGATTTGAGAAACAGTACGCGAAAGTGGTTAGATTGTATTTTGGAGGAATGGCTCGCCATTTGTCGGAGATGCGATCGTTGCTTCGTCCAGGCGCGAAATTAGCCTACGTCGTAGGAGACCAAGCGTCATATTTTCGCATTATGATTCGTACGGGACAGATTCTGGCGGAAGTTGCGGAGCGTTTGGGTTACGAGGTCTTGGATGTTGATTTGTTCCGAACACGATTTTCGACTGCTACAAGAGAGCAACTGCGCGAAGAAGTCTTACTCCTCCAGTGGAACGGCTGAACCCGGCAGATGCCAAAACCAAACCGCTACTCGCAAATAATTGAAGACATATTCTTCCACTACTATAGTTCGGGCGATTCAATTGTTCCTTTTTCGCGCGATGATATTGTGCGTTCAGCCGAGCGACTCGATATTCCTTTGCCCAAGAATTTGGGCGATGTCGTCTACTCTTTTCGACATCGAACTCCACTGCCAGATGCGATTATTCGGGAAGCTCCAGCGAATCTATCGTGGGTGATTGTTGGCAAGGGACAAGCGAAATATGCGTTTGAACTCAAGTCCGTTTCAAAGATTCAACCCGATTCTATGTTGCCAGTCACCAAAGTACCGGATGCGACGCCTGGAATCGTCGCGCGGTATGCCTTAACGGACGAACAAGCGCTGTTGTCGAAACTTCGATACAACAGACTCATAGACATTTTCACCGGTGTCACTTGTTATTCCATACAAAACCACTTGCGTACAACAGTGCGCAGCATCGGCCAGATCGAGACAGACGAGATTTATGTAGGATTGGACAAGAGAGGGGCGCACTATGTCCTGCCAGTGCAAGCGAAAGGCAGGACCGACCAGATTGGTGTTGTTCAAATTGAACAGGACTTGGCACTGTGCAAGGAGAAGTTTCCTGAGCTAGTCGTGCGTCCCATTGCAGCACAGTTTATGGATGACAATAGCATAGCCCTGTTTGAGTTTGGTACTGATGCCGATGAAGCGATTGTAAAACTGGCGGAACGCCACTATCGCTTAGTGCCAGAGCACGAAGTTTCGAGCGAAGAGTTGCAGTTATATCGCAGCCGTCGCCCGGAGTGAGCAGCTACCCGGCTTCCGCGCGCACCCGCTGCACCACCGCCGAGGCCGCGCTGGCCATAAGCGACACGTCATTCATCACCGTGACAAACTCATAGCCGCGTTTGATCATGTCAATGGCGTGGTCGGTATCGGCGGCGAACAAGCCCGCTTTGAGGCCCCGCGTCCGCGCCGATTCCAGGATGGCGTCCAGGGCCGCGTCAACCGTCGCGTCCGCCGCGCTGAGCCCGGCGCGCCCGGTCATGCTCAGGCGCAGATCGCCTATGCCGACGAATACCCCGTCCAGCCCCGGCACGCTCATGATCTCATCGCGATTGTCGAAGCCGGTTTGCGTCTCGATCATGGCGAAGGTGATGATGGTGTCGTTGGCATGCTCGGCGTAATCGTCGCCGGCAAAAATCCGCGCCCGCGTCGGGCCCAGGCTGCGGTAGCCCAGCGGAGGAAAGCGGCAAGCGCCGACGAAAGCTTCGCATTCCGCGCGCGTCTCGATCATGGGGCAGATGACGCCGTAAGCGCCGGCATCCAGCAGCCGCATCGCATCGCCCGGCGTATTCCAGTTGACGCGCACCATCGGCACGGTGTCGGTGGTGGAGATGGCTTGCAGCATCAGTATCGCCGTCTCCATGCCCATCAGACCGTGCTGCATATCCACCACCAGGCTGTCCCAGCCCTGATGCGCCATGACTTCGGCCGACCAGGTGCTGGGGCTGTGCAGCCAGCCGTTGATGACCGTCTTGCCTTCGGCCCATAAGGTCCGCACTCGGTTTTCTCGCATGTTTCACGCTTTCTCTTTGGCGAATAATCTGCGACACAGTATAGCCGCTGCTTGCGCGGATTCCCAAGAGCAGCGACGGTATCTGGCGCAAGCGGAACTATCTGCTACAATTTTGCGCCTCAGCTCAATACCACAATCAAGAGAATCAAATGGCCGGTACCCTCAACACCGTAAATTAGCGACCGCAATTTTCCTTGCCGTCATCTCCATGCGCTCGCGGCGTGACCGTATCGCTGCGCGCTCGTCCCTAATCGGTGTTGTTCCATGAGGGTATCTCGTATGTATTCCAGTAATATCAACAAAATCATCATCATCAATTTCTGTCAGCGTTTCCATCTCTACGTGCATGCGCTGGCGCTGCTGCTACTGGCGCGTGGCTTGACGCTGGTGCAGATCAGTCTGATCGAATCGATCATGATCTTCACCATCTTTCTGATGGAAGTGCCGACCGGCGTGCTGGCCGATCGGGTCGGGCGCAAGTGGTCGATCTTCGCTTCGACCCTGCTGCTGATGAGCGGCGAAGTCATCTTCATCTTCGCGCGCTCGTTTGAGTGGTACATTTTCATCGCACTGTTGACGGGCACGGGTTTCGCCTTCGCCTCGGGCGCGGTCGAGGCGCTGGTCTACGATAGTCTGCCAAGCTCGTCCAAAGTGAATCGCGAAGACGCGATGAAGCGGGCCATGGGGCGGGTCAACAGCTGGGGGCAGATCGCCTTTGTCATCGCGCCCATCGTCGGCGGGCTGATCATCGGCGATGCCGGCGTCGACAAGTTCATCCCGGCGATCGCGCTAACGGCGGCTGCGCTGCTGATTGGCGCCCTTGTCTGCTTGACGCTGCGCGAGCCGGCGGATGACTCGGCGGAAGCCAAGCCGGGCAGCATGACCTTGCTGCGCGATGGCGTGGGGCTGCTGCGTCATCATCAGCGGCTGCGGCGGCTGGCGATGCTGGTGATCTTCACCACGCCGATTACCTCGTCGCTGGTGACGACCCTGGGCCCGCCCTATTTGACGCAGAACGAGGTTTCGCCCTTTCTGGTCGCCGCGGTCTTGTCGGTCGGCAGCCTGCTGGCGGCAATCACCCAACGCTACGCTTATAAGCTGGAGCAGTGGCTGGGGCAGCCGCGCGCCATCGCCCTGCTGATTTTGCTGCCCGGCCTGATGTACTGGCTGTTGGCGGCTGCGGCAGGTCCCGTTGCCACGGTGCTGGTCATGATCCTGATGTACGGCGTCAACGATATGAAAGCGCCCCTCTTTTCCGCCTACCAAAACGCCATCATCGAAAGCCGCAATCGCGCCACCGTTTTGTCTCTGATCAATATGTTCCTGAACCTGTTCGCCGCTTTGGCCGCGCCGCTTTTCGCCAAAATCGCCGAGACCTCGCTGGCGGCCGCCTTCGTGGCGATGGGCCTGATGATTGTCACGGCGGGCTTGCTGCTGCGCGTGCATCGGCTGCCGCAAGTGAAGCCTGCTTGAGCGAACCTAGCCAAGAGAGCAGTTTGTGCCTTCGGGCGGCTCGCTGAGTCGCCCGTACAAGGCTTGTCCCTAATAAGAATCAATGACGGAACGTTTGGGCGGGACGGACGCCGCGCTATTTCGGATACACGACACCTTTACCACCGAGGACACAGAGTAAATATGAGGGCACAGAGAGGGATACCGGCAGATATGTGTAGCGGTCCAAAATTATTGGACACAAAATCCCAGGAAATTTGAGAGAGTTGTGCTTTAGCCACTCAGCCTCAAATTCTGCCGGCGTTTGGTAGTCCGATGCGCTATGCGAACGGCGCTGGTTGTAGACCGCCTCGATGAAGAAACCCGGTCGCTCTCGTGCTTCAGCCATGTTTTGTTAGTCACTGAGATATACTTCCGCCTCCTTGATGGTGCGGATCAGCCGCCCGGCATCGCCGTTTTCGTTTGGCTTGCCTGTGGTTGGCGGCAGGCACAGACCGGCCGATGCCAAGTCGCGCTGCCTAAGGATCGCATTTTGATCGCTCAAGTTTGTTTCAGCTAAATCACCTCGATGTAATCCCGATCCGGCAGGTCGGGAAACGGCGCGTGCGGCTCCGCCTGATACCAAAAGGCCGTGGACGCAATATCATCTTGCAGCGGCAAGTAGCGGTACTCTTCGAAAGGCGCGTCGTGCAGCGTCCCTGATCGCCAGCCCAGCGCTTGAATCGTTACGCGCAGGTCCTCTTCAAAGCGGATGGGATCCGGGATATGCCAGCGATACATGCCAAAGCGCTGCTGACTGTGACGAAAGCCGTCCGGCTTGATGACCTGGGGCAAGCCCAGATAAGGCGTTGTGAAAGGTGTGTAGTAGCCGTCCTGATTGCCGAAGCACCAGGCGCCGCCGAAATAATCCTCTGTGCCCGTGCCGCAGATAGTGGGGAAGTCCGTATCGCCATCCATGTAAAATTTGATCTCGCCCTCGCCCCACCAGCCGCGGTTATTGCTGCCCCAAGCCATGTAGGTGCCGACATAATGACCCATGCCTTGGATGCCATCGATGATTGTATAGACATCCTTGTATGGCAAGGGGTTGGTGCGGCGCCATTGCGCGTGCAAGTAGCCGACATCCTCCGGCACATCCGTCAGCGTGTAATCGAACTGATAAAACATCGGCTGGACCGGCTTATCCAGTAGGTTTTCTATGGTAACGCGAGCGCTCTTGCGAAAGGGCATCTCCCAATAAGAATTTAAGGCACTGTGCGAATTAGCGGAAATGGGCATGGAGTTGACATGGCAATATTCGGTCCAGCCGTTGCAGAAGAAGTCGCCCATCGGTACTTCTATCGACGGCGTCTCTTCGTCATCCCAGTAGAAGCGCAGAATCAACGAGCGCCAATACAGCGCATGGGTGGCGAACCAGATATGTTGAATGGCGCCCGGACCCTCAATCTCGGCCAGAGTCGTGACGCTGTTGGCTTCCAGGAGGATACAAGGCGAGACCTTCCAGCCCTGCCCCAGGTCTTGCGCGGCCGACAGAGAGAAGCCATCTGTGGCCATACCGCCTGCCCCTTTTTCGCCTTTGAAGTTCTCAGCTGTGATCGAGCGTGTCTTCGCCTTGGACAAGCGCGAGATGTTGCCCATGTTCAAATGCAATCCGTTGAAATATTCCATCTGACTCTCCTTCACATTCGAGTTGTATAGACGTTTCGCTATGTCCCTATTGAGGCCGCCGCTTCATTTGACTGCTGCGGCTGGCTTGCGTTTGGATCGTAATCAACCGGTTTGAAACACAGCGCCTGCCGCTCGTCCGAAACCTGTACCATCGGCGGCGGCGTATTTTCGCAGATTGCCTGAACGTATTTGCAGCGCTTGGCGAATTTGCAGGCCTGCGCCTGGTATTCTTTCAATTCGATATCGGGCAACGTAACGTTCCGCTCCCATTTGTGGTCGACAGTCGGCACAGAATCCAGCAGCAATTCGGTATAGGGATGGGCGGAATCGGTCAGGATCTGATCGGACGGTCCGTATTCAACGACGCTGCCGCGGTACATGATGGCGATGTAATCGCTGACGTAGTAGGCGGTCGAGAGATCGTGCGTGATGTAAACGAAGCTGACCTCGTACCGTTCTTTCAGGTCCAGAAAGAGATTGACGATATTCATGCGCAGCGAGGCATCGATCATGCTTACAGGTTCGTCGGCGACGATCAACTTCGGGCGCGGAATGAGGCCGCGCGCTACCGAGATGCGCTGCAGCTCGCCGCCGGAGAACTGATTGGCGTATTTGCCTTCCACGCGTGACAGATCCAGGCCGACTGACTCCAGCACCTCGGCGACGATCTCTCGCGCTTCTTTTCTGTTGGCGGCGATGCCCAGGCGAATCGCGGCATTAAAAAGATAGCGGTCGACCTTCTTGCGCGCGCTGAAGGCCTCGAACGGGTTCTGGAAGATTGGCTGAACCGCGCGATAATATTCTTTTCCTTTCAGTCCAGCGCCGCCCGCTTCATACAGCGGATTACCGTCGATCAGCACATCGCCAGAGGTCGGATTTTCCAGTTCCAGGATGATGCGCGCCAGCGTGGTTTTGCCGCTGCCGGATTCGCCAACGATGCTCAGTATCGATGGCTCAGCCGCCGGCAAGCTAAGGCTGACATCATCCACGGCCACCAGGCGCGTCCCAAAGACCAAGCCGCCAATGCGGAAGACCTTGCTGACATTGCGCAGTTCGAGCAGATTCTCGCTCAAGAGGCAGCCTCGCCATACAAGTGACAGGATACAAAATGCTCCGGCTCGATCTGTAGCAGGGCCGGCTCCTGATCCGCGCAATGCTCCATCACTTTGGGGCAGCGCGCGGCAAAGCGACAGCCCGTCGGCGGATCAATGAGGTTGGGCGGGCGGCCCGAGATGCCCGAGCGCTGCGCCCGATCGCCGACTCGCGGCAAGGACTGAATCAACATCTGCGTGTAGGGGTGCAGAGGATTATTGAAGATGGCATCGGTTGGTCCGTATTCAACCAGCTTGCCGGCGTACATGATCGCCAGCCGGTCGCTGATTTGATAATGTACGCCCATATCATGCGAGACCACGACCAGAGTATTTTCCATCTGCTGCTGCAATTCGATCAGCATCAGCAGAATGCCCTTCTGGACGACGACATCGAGCGCGGTTGTCGGCTCGTCGGCCAGCACGATCTGCGGGTGCAGAAAGGTGCCGAGCGCCACCAGCACGCGCTGCTTCATGCCGCCGCTGAGTTGATGCGCATAGGACTTCAAGACCTCGACCGGCAGTTCCAGCTCTTTCAGATACGCCGCCACCCGTGCTCGTATCGCCTTCTTACCCCTCGCTCTGAGGGGATGGCCCTTGGGCACCGCATCGAAAAACTGATTCTCGATACGGATGACAGGATTGAGCACACTCATCGAGCCTTGGGGAATATAGGAGATGAATTCCCACCAGTGTTCGCGGATTTCACCAGGCCCGATGGTCTTGACTTTGCCATTGTCATCCGGGAAATCAGCTTCGTAACTGCCGGAGACGATATGCAGCGGCGGCTGAATGTAGTCGTAGAGCACCTTTAGCAAAGTTGATTTGCCGCAGCCCGATTCTCCGGCGATGCCAAGCACCTCATTAGGCCGGATTTCGAAGGAGACGCCATCTACCGCCTGCACGACGCCGCGCGGCGTATCGTAATAGCACTTGAGATCCCGCAGCCTAAGCATCGCCGTGCCCCCGCCGCTCCGCCGACAAGCTGGAGATGCCGGTCGAAATCAGGAAAAGGCCGATAAACAGCACGATAATGGAGACCACCGGCGAGCCGATCCACCACCATCGCTGGCCCAGCAGCGCCTGATGCTGCAGCGCCCAATAGATCATCGTGCCCAGTGTGGCCTCTTCCAGGCTGGACAGACCGATGACGGCTAGGCCGGATTCAGTGGCGATGGCCACCAAAACCGTGTTTACAAAATTCGCCATCGCCCAACTGAAGATATGGGGCACAATCTCTTCCGCCAAAATCTGCAGCGTGTTCGAGCCGGAGAAGCGCGCTGTGTTGACGAATTGGCGCTCCCTCATACTCAAGGCGATTGAGCGCATCTGGCGCGCGGGCCAAGGCCAGTTGAAGAATATCAGGATGATGCTGATTAGCAGCAGAGAAGCGCGTCCCTGCAAAAGCGACGACATCAGGATGAGGATGGGCAAGACCGGCACCACAATGAAGACATCGGCCAGCAATGTGATGACGCGGTCCGGGATGCCACCGAGAAAGCCGGCCGCCAGCCCGGCAAAAACACCGATGAGCGTGGCGAAGAAGGCTACGAACAAGCCGATGAAGAGTGAATTCTGCGTGGCGAAGGCGAGCAGCCAGAAAGTATCTTGTCCCAGATTGGTCGTGCCCAGCAGATGCTCTGCGCTGGGCGGCAGGTTGCGCGGATGCCGTATCCAGTCGCGCGGGTCCTCCGTGGAAAAGAAGGGCAATATGCCGCCCAAAATAATGAATACGGCGAGAATGCCCAGGCCGATCTTCAATCGTCGATTCAGTCCGCGCATCGCTATTTCTGCCTGATTCGCGGATCGAAGAAGGGGTAGAGCAGGTCGATAATCAAGGTGGACGTGGCTACAGCGATAATGGAAATCGTGATCGTGCCCATCAGCAAGTTGTAGTCTGCTTGCAGCACAGCGCTATAGGTCATCGTGCCCAAACCCGGATAACTGAAGAGAATCTCCGTGATCAGCGCGCCATTGAAGATAGCGCCCAATTGCAGCGCCAAAACCGTGACCTGCGGCAGGATGGCGTTGCGCAGGACGTAGGCGGTCATGATTCTGCCTTCGCCGGCGCCTTTCAGCTTGGCGAAATAGACGAAATCTTCTTCCGAGATGCTTGAGGCGAGCGCCTTCATGCTCAAGACCCACCAGCCGAAGCCAACGACGACAATCGACAGCGCCGGCAAAACCGAGTTGTATATCACGCTGGAGACAAACTGGAGCGACCAGGCTTCGCCGCGGACGGAGAAGAAGAGCGGGAAAATCGGATTGATGTGGATGAACAGGATGATCAGGATGAGCGCAGTGATGTAATAGGGTATGGGATAAACAATGATCGCGATGATCTCCAGCGTTCGTGAGGAGATCCAGCGGCTCTTGTACCCGGCGAGCAGGCCGATGGCGTTGCCCACGATCCAGGCAATGATGGTCGATGTGAGCAAGAGGCCTAGCGTCCAGGGCAGGGCGCGCCCGATCAATTCATTGACCGGCGTCGGGAACATCGACAGCGATGGGCCGAAATCGCGTGTCATGAAGGTTCGGTGCAAGAACCCGAAATACTGATCTCCCAGGGTCCCTTCCAGTCCAAAGGCCTGCGTCAGCGTGGCGCGCATCGCCTCGACCTGGTCCGCCTCCATATAGGCGCCGCTGCTCACGATGCGGCCCAGCATCGACTCGACCGGATCGGAGGGCATAAATCGCGGCACGAAGAATACGACCGAGATGCCGATCCATATCACCAGGATATAGGCGATTAGCCGCGTAACCACGAATTTGGCGAATTGCATAAACGAGTCTCAAACGATGTGAATTAGGTCCGCCGATTAGAGCAGACCTAATCCAATTTCGCTACTTCTACAGCCTAGCCGTCAGACTTTGGCTGGATGAAGGGCATGTGATACTTGAACAACGACCACCACCACCAGGGACCTTCGTAGAAGTTGTCCGCAGTGGGCAAGCCATCCCAGTAGGTCGTGACGACCGGCACGAATTTCGAGGTGCCGAACATCGGCAGCCAGGGTCGCTCTACGACGAATTGCTTCTCGAACTCCGTCAGCAAGGGAATGGTGTCCGGATGATCACTCGGCAGCGGCGCGATCTGATCGAGGATGCCGCTGAGGGCGTCGCTATCGTAACGCATGGCGTTGCCGGGCGCGGGCTGACCGATAGGCACGATATGGCGCTTGTGCCAGAAGGCGTCCAGCAGGTCCCAGCTATCGGGCAGGGCGCCGCAGCCGGGCCAGTAAGAACCGGCGTCGAAGGTGCCGTTGTTGTAATTGCTCCAGAAGGAACCGCCGTCCATCTGCTGCACGGTGGCGTCAATGCCGAAGTCGCGCCAATTATCGGCTACGGCGAAGGCCAGACGCTGCGACTGCACCTCGAAGTTGGAGGGCGAGTTGATGGTGATCTGCCAGGCGCTGCCGTCCGGCATGTGCCAGGCGCCATTGTCCAGCGTGAAGCCCTCGGCTTGCAGCATCTCGGTGGCTTTGGCCGGATCGTGCTTCCACCAGCCGACGCCGAAGAGATCCACCAGCGCGTCTTCGTCGTCGGACAAGCCTTCGACGCCTTGCTCAGCCAGGATGGCAGCCATGTCCACAGCGTAATTGGGATCAAAAGGCTGGTAGCCGTCTTCAAAGGCGAACTCAGTCATCCAGTCACGCATGGGTTTGTGGAAGGCGTCTTGAATGGCTTGCACCGGCGGCGTGGCCAAGGGCGATACGCGCAGAATGCCGGCGAAAGTAGCCAGGCCGACGCTCTTGATATCGGTCGCCAGCGCCATGGCCCAGCGGACATTCTGGTTGTCCCAGGGTTCCTGTGTGTTGGAGAAGACGATGCCGCGCTCGCAGGGGTCATCAAAGTTGGCGTAGGGGAAGTTGGCATGCCAGGCGCGGGCATTCGGATTGCCGTCGCGCAGGATTTCCCAAGCCTCCGGCGAGATATCAGTGAAGATATCGAGCTGGTTCTGGATGCCGGCGATGATGCGGCGTTCTTCGGTGCCGTAGAAACGGAAGAGCACGTATTCCGGACCGGGCTCGCCGTAGATCTGACCGACATCGGTATGCTGCCAGTCGTCGCGCTTAGTATAGAGGAACCAGTTGCCGTTGGGATCCACATCCGTCATGGTGTAGGGTCCGCTGCCGACCGGCGGATAATTCTGGAAAGTAGCCGGGTCTTCGTTCTCCCAAATGTGCTTGGGAATCATGCGGAAGTTGTCGCCCCAGATGTGCACGCCCAGTGTGTAGGCCAGGCGCGGTTCCGAGCGCTTCAAGTTGAGAATGATGTTTAGCTCGTCTTCCACTTCGTAGTTGTCTATGACCTGCGACAAAAAGCCGCTATAGGGAAACTCCGGCGTGTTCAACACCATGTCGATGTTGAAAGCCATATCAGCAGTCGTGATGGGTTCGCCATCGCTCCAGCGCAAGTCTTCGCGCAGCGTAACGCGGAAGCTGGTGTAATCGTCATTGAGCGCCTCGGGCATCTCGGCCGCCAAAGCCGGGAATTGCTCGCCAGTGGCGGTGTTGATCTCCCACAATGTCGAGTAAATCAATTGGTGCAAGCCCGCGCTCATGTGGGTGCCCGCCTGATAGGGATTGGTCTGCGTGGGGTTATTGATGCGACCGCCAAGCTGGTCGACAATCAGCGTCGAGGCGCGGGGCGTGCCAACTTCGGTCTGCTCTTGCGCCGAGACCAGCGCGGTTGCGAAGAAAACAACAGCAACCAAGACGACGATCGAAACAAACATCGTGCGGTGTTTCTTATACATCAGAAATCTCCTAAACTTAATTTGCTACAAGTCTCGAACGTAAACTCAGGGCTTATACGACTGTATTCTCCTTTCTCGCAAATTCGCTTCCGCGCGATCCAATTTGATGCGCCAACGGATTCAGCAGTGAACAGTCGATGAGGTACGGCAGTGGTTGAATGAAGGCAGAGTGCGGTGGAAACATCACCATTTACAGCACCTGCTTTTTTCAACTATAGCGACTATTGTATCGCGGATAAACGTGTTCGCAAAAACGTATGCACAATTTAGCCTTCCAGTGCTCTTGCGGTTGGAGTAAAGCGTGACGATTGCCTGGTGCGCTTGGCATTCGCGATATCGCGGACGCGACCGGCGTATCAATCAGCACCAATTCCAAGATTTGGAACAACAGAGCTGATGGCGTTCGCATAAGCGCGCAAACGCGCCGAGCAGCTTGACGCACGCTCCGCGGAATCTACGCTCAAGGAGATGAGAAGTCGTAAATTCCCTTCTTAGTCGCAAGCGCGAATCCTTCAGGATGTTGAAAATAGATAAGCGATGATGTGCCCGATCTCCGCTGGCGTCAAGCGGTCGGCGAAATTACCGGGCATGGCGTTGGCATAGCCCTCGACCAGAAAAGCGCCGGGCGAGACAATCGACTCATATAGATATTGCGCTGCCGTCAACGGCGGCCGCCGCGTCGACGCACGACCGGTGATGCCGACAAATGTAGGCGCGACACGGTCGGCGCCCGTCACGTGACAGATGCTGCATTGAAAGGCCTCGATCAGCGCTTTGCCTTCAGATACCGATGCGCCATTTAGCGCCGCTGCTACTTCCGTCGCGAAGCTCTGCGCATTGATCGCGAGAGAAGTTGTCGATTCGGGCGCGCTTGTGGCGATGAACGCGACAGCGAATACGATGGTGACGGTGATCAGCAGCGCAACTGCAAGCATGACCACCATGCGAGGGCCTTGCCGTGTTGACCTTGCGTCAGCCACGCCAGTCGTCCTCTCAGAGCAGCAGGCGATCGAGGATCATCGCCAGGAACAGCAGCGCCAGGTAGAGCGAGGAATATTTGTAGAGCACGCGCGCTGTTGGCTTGTCGGCCCGGCGGATAAGCTTGACAGCCAATCCAATGAGTATCAAGCCGAGTATCGCGGCCGACGCAAGATAGAAAATATCCAGCATCGTGGGCGCCTGAGGCAGCCACAGCAACACAGCTGGCGACAGGCTAATGATGACCAGCTGAATGGAATAGAAGAGGATCTGAAAGCGAGTCACAGTTTCGCCGCGCGCCACCGGCATCATGGGGATATCGGCGGCGGCGTAATCCTTGTTGACCAGGATCGCCAGCGCCCAGGAATGAGGTGGCGTCCAGTAAAAGACGATGGCGAATAGAATAAAGGCCTGAAGCTCCAGCGATCCACTCGCTGCCGCCCAGCCGACGAGAACCGGCATAGCGCCGGCGCCGCCGCCGATGAGAATGTTGACGACGGTGTTGCGCTTGAGGACCAACGTGTAGATGATGACGTAGTAAACTGCGCCTCCCAGCGCGAGCGCCGCCGCCAGCCAGTTGACAGCGAAGCCTAGAAGAAGCACAGAAGACGCCACCAGCGCCAAACCAAAAACTAGCGCCTGCCGCGCCGGAATGCGACCGGATGGAATCGGACGGCGAGCAGTGCGCGCCATCTTGGCATCCAGCTCACGATCCAGGTACTGATTAATGGCGCTCGCCCCGCCGGCAGATAGCGCGCCGCCCAGCGCGGTCAGAACCAGGAGATCAACTGAAGGAAGCGCATCAATTGCGACAATCATGCTCGTCAGGCAAGTGAATACAAGCAATATGACAATGCGCGGCTTCATCAGCTCGATGTAGGGCCGTGGGGAGATATTAAACGCAGAGTTGTTTCGGAGTGTCTTTATCATCGAGTCTTGATTCCGTCCTGCGGTTTATTGAGAAATTCGATCAGAGCGAGACAAACCAGCAATCCCCAAACTGCCGCCGCCAGGCCGACGTGTATCGCGCCCCATTCTCTTCCGGCTGCGCTCAACACGAACAGCGCCCCGGCCGCGATCTGTATAACGTGAGTGAAGACGGCGCCCAAGGCAATCCGCTTTGTCAAAGGCTCAGTTTGATGCCGATGGACTTGCGACAGAAGAATGAGGAGCGTGATACTCATTGTCGCTACCGATAACCGGTGGATCATGTTGATGACTGCGAGTAGACCCTGCTCGAAGGGCAAGATGGCGCCGCCATCGCAGAGCGGCCAGGTCGTGCAAGCCAGAGTTGCGCCGCTGCCTCGGACCAAGGCGCCTGTCAGAATGACCAGGAATGCCATAGCCGCATTCACGACCGCCAGTAACGGAATCGAGTCGTCGCGGTGCACAGACGATGGCTCATACCAGGCGATTACCGCCGCGCCCAAAAGCGCCGCCAACAACAGCATGGCAACGCCGAGGTGGAGCGTCACAAATGTTGGTGGCAATTCGAGGAAGACGACGATCGCTCCCAGAGCGCTCTGTACGACAAACAGCATAGCGGCCGCGATTGTCATGTGCAGTACGCGCCGGTCGCTCTCGCGATATTGACGCCAGGCTGCCGCCAGTGTCGCCAAGCCGAAGCATCCGATCAGCAAGGCGAAAAGGCGGTGCAGCCACTCGATCCAGGCGGTGATGTTATCCAAGGGCGGAAATATAGTTCCATTGCAAAGCGGCCAGTCAGTGCCGCAGCCCAAGCCGGAATCCGTCACCCGAACCACCGCGCCGAAGACGATCAAGCCTAAGGTCAGCGCCGCTGTGGATATGGACAGGATGACAAACGAGGATATGCGCGCTGCCCTTGCGTTCTGCTCAATCATCACGAATGTTTTCTTGGACAAAATTGGACCACGATACCTTGTCACGCTTCTTGCTGCAAGACAATGTACGGGTGATATTCCTTCTGCACAACCCGGTATTGGGCGTATTGGATTTTCTCATCCAGCGCCGTGGCATGTTCCGTTTCAACTTTGTGGCTGACTTCGACGCCCGACTCCGCAGTGCGCTCAGAACCAACACTTGGCATCTAATAGCATAGGCGCTCATCCGCCCACTGCGGATCATCCGACGCATCCTGATCGACGATCTCGCCGGCCTTGGCACAGGCAAACCAATCCCAGCCATGTTCCTTCCAGAGCTGACGCTCTAAAACTTGCGCATAGCCGCCCCCTACGCCGGCCCAGCCACGATAATTCCCCAGCATCGCTCCCACATCGCCCTGCCGCTGGATGATCTGTTTCGCCTGAACTTCCTCGGCCGATCTTGACCCGTTTTCTTGCACACCTGGTGAATACACCAACCCGCTCGACTGACAATACTCCGTACTTGATCACAGACCGAGTGGGCCAATCCAAGAGCGCCAGTGACTTTCCGGCGGCGCCGACTGGCCTTGGAATAAACTGAAATCATCGTGCCGGCGCGCCGTTCACTCTTTTCGGTAACAGGATGGACTGGAAATACCGACACCATAAATGGCAGGATCGACAGCTGCGTTCAACTAATGTGCCGGCGCGGCGTTTCTAGTCCCGAATTGAAGGGGGCACTCGACGCGCTAGGCGATTAATGAATGGGACGCCTTTGTGCATACGTCCGCGCAGAGCGATCCTAAATAGCAGGACCGGTGGATGTGTGGCAGCAAATGCGCGACGGTCTTGGCGTCAGCCGCCGTTAGAGTAGAACTGCGACCATAGTATGAATGTAGTTGACGAGGCGACAACCGGCGCGCATCAGTTATGCACTTTTGACGCGTAGCTATCACCCGACGCCGGAAAAGTCACGAGCGCAAATCAACGGTTTCGCCCGTCGCCACCGACTGATTGACCGCCATCGCCAAGGCCAGAGCATTCAGTCCGGCGTTAGCATCGCTTTCTGGCTGGCGGCCAATCCGGACACTATCAATGAATTCGGCAATCGCGTATTGCACGATTAGCGTCCGAAGCCGCGGGTTGGGCCAATGCTGGCGACTGGGTTCACCGCTGTCATCAGACCTGCCCCAAGTCAGCGTATCAAACATGTGTTCAATGCCGGTAACCAGCGCCTGTCCCTTTTCGGCATAGACATCCAACCAGGTCGGCGTGCGCAGGATATCCGCCCCCAGGGAACCACCAGTAACGGACGCGACCGCGCCGCTCTCAAAGCGGATATTCGCGACCACGCCATCCGGCAATGCCGGCGCCGCGCCATGATAGCTGGCGCCAAAAGCGTGGGCAGAAACCGGTTCCCCCAATAGATAGCAAAGCGTATCAAAAACATGGCAAGTGTTTTCATTGACGGCGCCATTGCCATTGTCCGGATCCCACATCCAGTGCTCGGGCATTTTCGCCGGAATCACGCCCATAACAATCTCAGCGTTGACGACGAAGGGCCGCCCGAGCGGTCCGTCATTGAGCAGCTTCTTGAGCTCTATGATCGGCGGAAAGTAGCGCAGTGGAAATTCCACCATGTGCAGAAGGCTCGCGTTCTCGATGACATCCGCCAGCGCGCGTCCGTGCGCCATGTTGGCGCCCCAGGGTTTTTCCAACAGGACAGGTAGGCCGCGTTCAGCTGCTGCCTTTACCAGTGGCAGACGCCATTTGGGCGATACACATAGATCGACCGCGTCAATATCGGCATTTCGGATCATCTCGACGCCGTCTGTATAGGCCTCCGCGCCCAGGCTGTCGGCCCATTCCCGCAAGGAAATATCGGGTCCGGGCAATTTGCCCTGAATATTGTCGGCAACCGCAACGATAGAGGCGCCGTCAATTTCGGCGATTGCGCCCGCGTGCCAGAGGCCTAGTTGCATCCCTACGATGCCTAGACGAATTTCAGACTTGTTTGCCATTTGCGTATTCCTTCGCAGCTTCAGTAAATTGCGCTGCCCTCTAACCTGTAAGATGCTACGAGGCTTGTCCGCTACTGTGACTCAGCTGTCGCTCGCTCGGCTTAGGCGAATACTCGACATCTTTGCCACCGAGTACACCGAGTTTGATAGAGTAAACTGAGGAAAGGCATCATTCTTAGTCCACAGACAGAATCGGCGAACGTGCGGACCATCCTTGACCCGACCAACCGCCGTATTTCCCGGAATCCCTCTCTGTGCACTCATATTTTCTCTGTGCCCTCGGTGGCTAAGTGTCGTGAATCCCTAAAAGCCCGGCGAGCGCTAGACAATCGTTACGCCGGCTTTGGCGGCCGATTCGCGAATATAAGCCATGGCAGCGGGCAGCCTGTCGAGCGGCGTGTGTTCGACGATCATGTAGGTTTCCGGCGGCAAATGCATATCGACCTGGCGAATGATGTTGGCGTAATCTAAACAGCCTTCGCCCGCCGGGCACTCATCGATATGCATGTGCAGCGCGTCATGCAACACCACGTCTTTGGCGTGACAGGTTTCGATCATCGGTCCAAGAGTTTCGATTCCCTGGCGAATGTAATCGCTGCCGCTCCAATAATCGTAGTAGCGGATCATGTTAGCCGCATCAAGGTTGATCTTGACGGCCGGCGAGTCGATCTGCTCAATGTATTTCCGGCAGGCCTTCCAGTCACAGAGCACAGTTGCGAAATGAATCTCAAGCGTCACCAGCAGGCCGGCCGCTTCGGCTTCTCGCGCCAGGGGCTTTAGTGAGGCCGCTGCTTCAGCGATAGCCTCGTCGGTAAAGTTCTCCGGATGGCCGCAAAAGTGGTGATGCGGGTTCTTGGTGCCGGCGCCCAAGATGATGCAGCTAGCGCCGAGCTCGGCCGCCGCCGCCAATGCATCGCGCGCGATCTGTTCCGTCTCTGGCGTGGGGAGCAAAGGGTTGAGCGCCCACGCGCCGACCTGGACGACTTCCAGCTCATTTTCAGCGAGCAGCCTGCGCCAGTCGGCAATTGGCGTCGCGCGCGCTTCGCTGACATCCAGCAACAATCCGGATACGTTGTAAGCCTTTACCTGATCAATCAGTGCTTCGGTATCCAGCCCCTGCCCGCCAAGTCCAAGCCCCAATCGCATATATTTATCCTTTCAATGCGCCGCCGCTCAAGCCGGTAGCGACGTATTTCTGAATGATTAACAAACCGCGAATCCTGCCCATTCCGTAAGCCCACGCGCCTAAGCGGGAATATAACAGGACAGACGTGGAATGTCAACCGATTATCGATAATCTGGTAGCACGAGAACCCGAAGATTCGACAGCATCATCGCTTGCGGTGTTTTTCATGTATACTTTGCAATCGTTACCATAGGCAAAGATGATAAGGCAATTGATCGGAGACCTTCGCGCCCGTCTCTGGCTTGACTTGACGGCTGATTCAGCTTAAGATATACTCGATTATCGATTATTTAGCTGGCCAATCGATGTGCTACAGCACTCTAGGTCAAGCTCAATGAAAGAGTCCTGTATATGACATTGACGCAAGAATCCATCTATCCGGGACTGATAGCAGATAACTTCAAGCTCGATGGGCAAGTGGCGCTGGTGGCCGGTGGCTACGGCGGCATCGGCGAAGCCCTATGTCTCGGCTTGGCGCAGCAGGGCGCGACCGTCGTCATCGCCGGGCGCTCAGCGGAGAAGAGCGCAGCGCTCGCGGGTCAACTTGAGGCGAGCGGCTTCACGGCGATGGGATTGAGTTTCGATATCAAGCAGCCCGATGAGATCAGCAGCATGGTTAAGCAAGCTGTCGGCGAGCTGGGACGACTGGACATTCTGGTCAACTGCGTCGGCACGCATATCGAGAAGCCGGCCGAAGAACTGACGGCGGACGACTGGGATGAGGTGCACGACACAAATCTGCGCGGCGCCTTTCTACTGTCACAAGCCGCCGGCCGCCAGATGATCAAGCAAGAGCGCGGCAAGCAGATTCACATTTCCTCAGTGCGCAGTCTGCTCGGAATTCGACGCGGCTTCGCAGCTTATACCAGCAGCAAAGCTGGGATGAATCTGCTGGTGAAGCAACTTGCCACTGAGTGGGCGCAGTACGGCATCAACGTAAATGGCATTGCGCCGACGTTTATTCGCACCGAATTGGTGCGACATTACCTGGAAGACGAGGACTTTTACAACGCACTTGTTAGCAGGATTCCACTGACGCGTGTCGGTGAGCCGTTCGACATCGTCGGCGCCACGGTTTTCTTCGCCTCGCCGGCCGCTGATTTCATCACCGGGCAGATCCTGTTCATCGACGGCGGTGTGACCGCCACACAGTAACAGTCCGCATTGGACGCCGCCAAATTTGATGGAAGTGAGAACACAGCAATTGGTTCAATCGCCGACGATACAGACATTCCCGTCTAGATCGCAGCAAAAAGGGAAAGTGCATGGCCAGCGATAGCAACGCAAGCAAGCGAAGCGCGACGCGCTACGTGCTGCGGGAAGATATCAAGGAACATCTAATCGATGCCATTCTACGCGGACGCTACAAACCCGGCGATCGATTGGCCGAGGCGAAATTGGCAAGGGAATTTGGTGTTAGCCAATCGCCGATACGCGAGGCGCTGCGCGATCTGGAAATGATGGGTTTCGTCAAGTCGGTGCCCTTTTCCGGGTCCTTCGTCCGCGATCTCTCCCTAAAAGATATGCTGGATACCTATGCTGTGCGCGCCTGGATGGAAGCGATGGCGGGACGCCTGGCGACGCCCAACCTGACGGAAGATGTATTCGCGCGCCTGGAAATGCTGATGGAGCGCATGATGAGTCACGCGCAGAAGGAAGACTCGCACGAATTCGCCAAAGCCGACTTCGCCTTCCACCAGACGATCGTCGCCGCCGCCGGCAACAATACGCTGATCCGCCTCTACGACATGCTTCAATTCGCCTACTGGACTTACGCGTCCACGATATTAACTGGCTACAACCTGGTCTTTCAAGCGCGGCGACACTACAAAATCCTGGATGCCTTGAATACCGGCGACCCGGATCTAATCGCCAAGACGCTTCAAGAGCATATCGAAGAACTAATCGACAGAATCACCGCGCATTATTCAGAAGGACAAGCACAGTCGGAAGACGATTCGGCAGCAAAGGTGGAAGAATCATGACACGACAAATCATAGACCTGAGTATGCCCGTTCACGGCGATATGGTGGTATTTCCGCGCGTGGTGCGCCCGGTGCTGCTGATGTACGAGGATTGGGAGCAATTCGCCGAAGGCATCGGCGCCGCCGAACACGGGATGACTTCGCTGGCGGCCAGTTCCATGACCGTCCTGGGCGATCATGTCGGGACGCATATTGATGCTTTGAAGCATTTTCGCAAAGGCGGAGCCGGGCCCGAAGGCATTCCCGTCGACTACTGCTACGGCGATGGCGTCGTACTTGATTTCCGCCACATGGAAAACGGCGCCGCCATTTCAGTCGATGATATGCATGCGGCTCTGGCCAAGATTGACTATGAGATCAAGCCGCTGGATATCGTGCTGATCATGACGGGCGCCGGCAGCTACAACCACGAAGAACGCTACTTGACCGAGCACTGCGGCATGTCCAAGGAAGCGACCAACTGGCTGCTCGATCAAGGCGTCAAAGTGACGGGCATCGACGCCATCACCTGGGATCCGCCGGTATGGGCGATGTTCGAGCGCAAGCAATTCTGGGAATCCCATCGCGTGATGATCGAGCGGGAATATTATCACCTGGAAAACTTGTGCAATCTGGAGGCGATACCGCGGCCCCACGGTTTCACGCTTTCAGTCTTGCCTATCAAGTGGGTAGGCACAACCGCGGCGCCAGTGCGCGCGATTGCAATCGTCGAGGATTAGTCAGAGGCGAAGGGGCGAGGGAAACGCTGGCGCCCACGCGCGTACGAGCACAGGTCACTTACCAAGCTGGAGGCAAACTATGGGAAGACTGGACGGAAAAGTTGCCATCATCACCGGCGCCGGCAGCGGCATCGGACGCGCAAGCGCGCTGCTGTTTGCCCAAGAGGGCGCGAAGGTCGTCATCGCCGATCTGAGCGAATCCGCCGGAGTGGAAACCGTTGGACAGGTACAAGCCGCGGGCGGAGACGCCATTTATGTAGCGACAGATGTGCGTCGAGAGGCGCAAGTCGAAGCCATGGTGAATCAAGCGGTGGCTGCCTTTGGCCAGGTGGATATCCTCTACAACAATGCCGCCATCGAAATCCGCGGCAGCGCCACCCAGCTCAGCGAAGCGGACTGGGACGCCACCATGGGCACCAACGTCAAGGGCAGTTGGCTGTGCAGCAAGCACGCCATACCGGAGATGCAAAAGGTCGGCGGGGGCGTCATCATCAACTCGGCTTCGACATTGTCATATCGCGTGGCCGACGAACGCGCGGCCTACGTGGCGTCAAAAGGCGCCATCCTGCAACTGACGCGCAGCCTGGCGATGGATTACTCAAAAAACAATATCCGCGCCAATTGCCTCGTCATCGGTCCGATTGATACGCCCTTGCTATCGCAATCAATGGCGGATTCCGGCGATGCCCAGGGGGTCATGGACTGGCTGCTGGACGCATCGCTGCTGGGGCGTTTGGGCGATCCCGCCGAGGTGGCGAAGGTCGCGCTCTTCCTTTGCACGCCGGAAGCATCATTTATCGTCGGCGGGCCCATCGTGGTCGACGGCGGCATGCTCGCGCATTAGATCCGCAACCCAGCTTGCGCATCAAATCTGTAGCTCTAAGGGAGAAGAATATGTATCAAGCGAAGATAGGCTACACCACCGTCACCTGGGCTGTCGCTGGCGGCGCGGACTGGATGGAACGGGGTATGAGAGACATTTCCGCGCTCGGCTTCCGCGCTTTCGAGACTTTTTCCAATACGGCGATGGAATACGACGATCCAGCGGGGCGCTTTCGCGCGTTGCTCGACGAGCTCAATCTGCATGTGGCTTGCCTGGATATGATTACATCGCAGTATGAAGATCCGGCGCAATCAGAAGCAATCATAGCGGACCACGAAGAAGCCACGCGTTTTCTGCTCGATCATGGCGGCGAGATCTTGATGACTGTACCCATCGGCGTGCCGGACGATGCGCCCCGCTGGACGCTTGACGAATTCAAAGTTGCCGCGTCTACGCTGACTGAGATCGGCAAGCGCGCGCTGGATATGGGCGCGACCATGGCATTGCATCCGCATTGGGGCACCTATGTGCAAAGCCCGGAAGCGATCGACCTGATCATGGAGCTGACGGACCCGCGCTACGTATTCTTCGCGCCCGATAGCGGACAGATTGCCAAAGGCGATGGCGACCCGGTTGCGATCGCGCGGAAATATGCCGATCGCATCGCGCATGTGCATCTCAAAGACGTGGCGACGAACTGGCCCGAATTGCGTGAGATGGGCGCCGCTTTGGCGATGCCCGCAGGATACGCCCCGCTGGGCGAGGGAACAGTTGACCTGAAAGGGTTTATCGATGTTCTAGCTGAGGTCAATTATCAAGGCTGGATCCTGGGCGAACTCGACCAACACGACGATCCCAGAGGCAGCGCCGAGATCGGCCGGAGATTCTTGACGGAAGAAATTGGATTCTCGCTGTGACGTACTTCCTTGGCCTTGCAACTGTCAATGGCGCCTTTGGCGAGCTTCTCCCTTTAGCTTCGGCAGCCCCCTCGCTTGAGGGAGCGATTCTGTACCAAGTCTGAGCCAAGATCGTTGCCAGCTAGCCTAATGTCAGATCGAAGGATGTAGCGGCTGAACTGATATGACCCTCTTACATGTCAATCCGCTTAAAGAGATACTCGGACCTCAGCGCGTTAAATATGCGCTGGCCTTGCCCGCATTCGTCTTCATCATTGTTGGCATCATCTATCCAACCGGTTATCTGCTCTACAACTCAACGACCGCCTGGAGTTTGACCCGCCTGGATCTGGGACAGACATTCATCGGCCTCGACAATTACGGCAAGCTGCTGGCGGACCCGCGCTTCTATTCATCGTTGCGCATTACCGCAATTTTCACGATTGCGACGACCTCGATTCAGACGGTGCTGGGAGTAACCCTGGCGCTGCTGCTGAATCGCAACATTCGCGGCGAAGGTCTGATGCGCACACTCTTGCTGATCCCCTGGCTCACCGCGCCCTTTATCAGCGGCTTCAACTTCCGTTTCATGATGGCGCCGAACATTGGCGTTATCGCGCAGATGCTGGACTTCCTTGGCTTTGATGCGATTGTCCAGGCTTCAATTCTGGGCAACCCAAGGACAGCTCTCGGCGCTTTGATTCTTGTGCACGTTTGGAATGGCGTGCCCGGCACGATGCTGGTGGTCACTGGCGGATTGAAGACCATACCGGAAGAACTCTACCTGGCCGCACGCGTTGATGGCGCCGACCGATGGCAGATCCTCCGTTACATTACCTTGCCATTGGTGAGCTACGCGATTCTGATTTCAGCGTTTTTGACGACCCTCTTCATCTTCAAGGCCTTCGAAATGATCTTCATCATGACAGCTGGCGGACCGGGTGATTCAACTGAAGTGCTGGCGTTGTACCAATACTGGGTGGGCATCCGCTCGCTGAAAATTGGTTACGGCTCCAGCATTGCCATGGTGCAGCTGCTCATCGCCTTCATCGTTAGCATCATCTATGCCCGACTGATGTTCAGCCGGGCGGATTGAAATGGGACAAAGCATGAGCCGCGCCAACCGGATTTTGACATACGTCACCTGGCTGTTCTTGCTGATCGTCTTTCTATTTCCCGTGTATTGGTTGGTCGCCAGTTCTTTCAAGACTGAGGGACAGCAATTTGCCATTCCACCAATTTGGGTTCCTTCGCCATTCACGCTGGAAAACTACATCGACCTTTTCAGCGACGCCAAAGTCATTAATTCACTAAAGAATTCGTTCTTGGTTGCTGGCATGACGCTGGCCGCGGTGGCCTTGCTTGGTATTCCGGCAGCGTACAGCATGGCGCGTTTTCGTGTGGGTGGCTCGATGATGATGCTGGTGATATTTACAGCGCGGCTATTGCCGCCGGTCGCCTACATCATCCCGCTCTTCGCCATCGCGCGTGGCTTCGGTCTATACGACAAGCAGGGAACCTTGGTGGTGCTCTATACCTTTTTCTCCTTGCCGCTGGCGATATGGATGCTGGTCGGCTTCATCGCGACAATTCCCGACGAGATAGAAGATGCGGCGTTGATCGATGGCGCCTCCCGCCTGGGCGTGATCTGGCATGTCGTTTTGCCCTTGATCCGGCCCGGGTTGGCGTCGGTCACCATTTTTATGCTGCTGTCATCATGGAATGAATTCGCGCTGGCAGTCACGCTGACTGCGCGCCATTCGCGGACCTTGCCCGTCACGATGTACACATTTGTCACCAATCAAAACATCGCCTGGGGCAAGCTGGCCGCGGCCGGCGTCCTTTCGGCTCTTCCGATTGTCATAGCTGGCTTGCTGGTGCAGAAGCACCTGGTCATGGGCCTGGTGTCGGGCTCCGGCAAGTAGAACTGGTTAGTGAAGGGAGTGTATCCATAAGACAAGTGGCATTACTTCTGTTGTCCATTGTCATCAGTCCATAAGGGAGATACGAAAATGAAACGGACAGTAATTTTGCTGTTGCTCGCCCTGCTGCTGCTGCTGCCTGCGGCGCAAGCGCAGGATGTCACCATCTCGATCGGCGCGGAAACCGGTGTACACGCCGATGCCTTGATCGCCAACGCCGAGCGCTGCGCCGATGAAGTCGGCGTCGCATACGAAGCGCATCAGCTGCCGCCGGGCGAATGGATCAACTCCATCCTGCCGACGGAAGCGGCTGTTCGCAGCGGACTCTACGACATCGCCTATATTCCTATCGGCAAGATCGCGCAATTCGTCGCCGCTGATTATCTCTTGCCCCTGGAGGATTTCGACATAGACGCGGTAGATCCGGACGACATCGCTTTCTTCAACTTGACCGAATTCGAAGGCAAGCACTGGCTGGTGCCCTGGCTGAATGAATATCAAGGCATCCTGTATCGGACGGATCTGATGAATGACCCGGATGAACAGGCGGCTTTCATGGAAGCATACGGATATGAGCTGGCCGCGCCGCAGAGCAGGCTGGAATACTTCGACCAAGTTGCGTTCTTCCACCGCCCGGACGAGGGCCTCTACGGCAAAATCGCTTACGGCAAGCGCGCCCCCTGGATCACGATTTTGCACCAGGCGCTTTCCTTCATGTACGGCATTGAGGTCGTCGATAACGAGACGCTTGACATCAACATCAACACGCCGGAAGGGATCGCTGTGCTGAACGACATGATGGCTCTCTACGAGTTTGCGGATCCCGCTTCGTACACTGCCGACTGGGTCGAAGGCAACGCCAACTTCACCGCCGGGCGCGACTACAGCCTGGTCACCTGGAATAGCGTCTTGCTCTATGGCAATGACCCGGACACTTCGGATGTGGCGGGCAATATCGGCTTCCAGCTGATCCCGATGCCCGGCGATGGCGTGGAGGAACCGGAAGGATACCTGAGTCAGTGGGGTCCGGCGATTCCCAGCACAACAGAGAATCCGCAAGAGACCTTTGACTTCCTGGTCTGCTTGACGAATACAGAAAGTGGCGTCCACGGCGTTACCGCAACAAGACTGGGCAATTCGCCGTCGCGGATTTCGGTCTTGCAGGACGAGCGAGCGCTGGAGCGCTTCCCGTGGCTGGGCGACATTGCCGCGGGCATCCAGAGTTTGAACATCATCAACTCACCGAACATTCCAGAAATGGGCGACATAGGGGGTGAAGTACTGCCGCGCCTCTTGTCGGCAATGATCACTGGAGAGGCAACGGTCGAAGAAACCGCCGCGGCGATGGACGCGGAGATCATGCAAATCCTGATCGACGGCGGCCACGTCGAAGGATAAGTCATAGCGGCTTCGCTATAGGTAAAAGGGAAGGCCGATGGTAATGCGCCATCGGTCTTTTCTGCTCGCGTATTCCAAGTGAATAGCTACCCGGCTACTGCCTGACAGAATTCAGGTGATATGCGCAGCTGTGCGGCCACTTGCTTCAGGTAAGCCTCTACTATAAATCAAACAGGGCAAGATGATAGATGTAGCAGTTCTTTCCCCCAATGCCGCGCCCAACAAGCGCCATGACGCTGAAGTCGAACGACAGCCTTTGCGGCAGATTATGCAGTCCGTTGTACAGTTCTCTATTGTGTAATTGGTAAATCACGGCCTCCAGATCATATCCTGCGCCCGTAACTGCCACCCCAATCGGACAAGAACGCCGTCTCGTTGATTAGACGCTACAGTCGCTGGCCAGCGGGTTTAGGACGCCCTTTGCACCAGCCCGATCTGTCGCGGCTTCGTGGCTCTCAAACAGCTGAAGGCGTTGTCATTCGGCTAGTTCTAGTCGTTCAACATGGTACTCGCGCGCAAAAGTCCCGTTGGCGGAATGAAATATTTGACAAGCGACAAGAGAAGCGCTACAGTTCGTGTTGTAAACAGCAAATTGTTAACTCGCATACAATTATCAGGTGCGAATTAGAAGAATGTATAGTTTTTCTTTCACGAAACTGCTTATTCTGGTGTCTTCACTTGCGCCCCGTCAGTTGCGAATCTATATGTCAACCATCAGGTCGTGCCGGGCCGGTTCGGCAAAAGATGCCGACGCTCATCGTCGATCGATTGATCGTGTGGCGATTCCGCTAAGTTGGATGTGATCGAGGTGAATATGGGTGCGCCGCAAGCAGAAGCAAGGGAGGCGTCCGCCGAGCCTAGGGGAGAAAAGCCCCTCTTGGTTGCGCGCAACATCGAAAAATCCTATGGCACGGTACAGGCGCTTGGCAGCGCGCAGATCGACGTTAGAGCGGGCGAAATAGTTGCGCTGGTCGGCGACAATGGCGCCGGCAAGTCGACCTTGATCAAGGTGCTGTCAGGAGCGCACAAACCGGATGCGGGCGAAATCATCGTGCGCGGCCAGTCCGTCACGATCGATAACCCCAACGACGCCTTCGACTTAGGCATCGCCACTGTTTATCAGGACCTGGCGCTCCTGGCGACGCGCGACGTTGTCGCCAACTTGTATGTCGGGCGCGAGCTAACTAGGAACGGTATCTTGGACCGGCGCAAGATGACCGCGGAGGCGAATCAGGTCGTGCGCCAGTTGAAGACCAATCTGCCCTCCGTTCACACGCGCGTGCGTCATCTTTCCGGTGGGCAGCGGCAGGCGGTTGCCATCGCGCGGGTCGTGCATTTCGGCGCGGAAATCTTACTGCTTGACGAGCCCACAGCAGCGCTCGGCGTTAAGGAAGCGCATGAAATGCTGACCTTGATTGAACACCTCAAGGAGCAAGACAAGGGCATTATCGTCGTCAGCCATAATTTGGCGCATGTATTTCGAATATGCGACCGCATCACGGTGCTGCGTCACGGACGCACAGTGGGCACGCTCATCAAGGAAGAGACCGATTCCACCGAAGTCGTTCGTATGATCACTGGCGCCGATTTACTCTAGCAGGCGGGTCGCCAGTATAAGCTTGGATTGTCCCGACAACGGAGCAAGGCTATGGCAGTTAAGCAAGAAGAATTTGATGCCACTACTGACGAGGCGGCTAGCGAATCGCGCTGGAAACGTCTGCTGGCGCAGCGTGAGATCCAACTGCTGTTGGTGCTGGTGGTCTTTACTATTCTGGTGCGGTTGGGCGGCGCGCCCGGCTTCCTGGGTCCGACGCATTTTCCCATTTTCCTCTCGCAGGTCGCGCCGGACATGCTGGTCGTCATTCCGATGGCGATGCTGCTCATCGGCGGCATGTTCGATCTGTCGGTGACCGGCATCGCCAACCTTAGCGTGGTTTTGGTTGGCTGGACCTTCTCGCGTTTGTTGGGCACGATGGACGATACGCACCTGATCCTGTTGGTCGTTGCAATCGGCTTGACGGCGGGACTGATTGTCGGCGTAATCAACGGTTTCGCGGTCACGCGCCTGCGCATGAATCCGCTGATGACCACCCTGGCGACCTGGTGGATGGCGCAGGGCGCCGCTACCGGTGTGGCCGGCGGCGAATCACGCCATAACTTTGTCGGCTCCTTCCGCGATATTGCGCGCTTCCAGCCCTTGCGAGACCTGGGCGAGACCTTCCCCTTTCTGCAAGAAATGAGGATCAGCACGCTGCCGATGCCTGTGTTCTACGCGGCGGTCGTCATCTTTCTCGGCTGGCTGGTGCTGAATCGCACGCGCTTCGGCTGGCATATCTTTGCCACCGGCAGCGACCGGCAAGGCGCGGCGCTCAACGGCGTCAATGTCAATCGCGTCACCTTGATCGGCTTTGTCGCCACGGGCATGGCGGCCGCGATGTGTGGCATCGTCTGGGCCAGCCGGCTGACATCGGCGCCGCCGAATACTCTCGGTGGGCTGGAGCTGCGCGTGATTGCCGCGGCGGTCATCGGTGGCGCAGCGCTCACTGGCGGGGAGGGGAGCGTGTTAGGGGCCGTCTTGGGGCTCTTCTTCATGCATATGATCCGGAGCGCGACCATACAGCTGGGCTTGCCCGTCTATTGGGAGTTTTTTGTTTTGGGCGCTGTGCTGTTCACGGCGGTTGCTTTCGATGCCTGGAGCAAAAGGCAAGGGGCAACCGATTGATGATGACCGGATATCGCCGGTCGTAGAGACGTGTTGTGTTTTCCAGTTGCTCGCGGGATACACACTAGAAGGGGGCAGATGGCTTTAGCAGCGCATCTGCATCGCCATCGTGGTGACAATCGAGGCCAAGTTCATTGTCCAAGCTTTGTTCATGATCCTCACTTGCCGCGAATAGATTTTTCACAACAGTAGGATTTTCTGGAGAGTATGATGAAGAAGTTTGTGGTTCTCTTGCTGGTATTCTCGTTGTTCATTGGCGCGTTCGCATCAGTCGGCGCGCAAGATAGCGACGAGGACGTCTACTATATGATCGGCGGCAACCTCGGTCATCCTTGGTGGAAACAACACTTTGAAGGCATTGAAGTGGCTGCCGAGTGGCTCGGCATCAATGTCGAGATCGTCGGTCCGCCACCCACTGATGGTATCGCCCTGGAACAGATCAAGCTGTTCGAGGAAATTGTAGCCAAGCCCAATACCGCCGGCATCATGATGATCGGATTCGATGTCACGCTGATACCTGAGGTATCGAAACAGGCGATGGCAGCCGGCATCCCCTTCATCCAGTTCAATGGCGACCTCATCGACAAGAGCGCGCGCCATGCCTTCGTCGGCACTGGCGACTTTGCTTTTGGCGAATCGGCCGCGCAGCTCGTTCTGGATCGCTATCCCGATGGCGCCAAGATTGGCGTGGTCGCTTTCATCAGCGCGCAGCAGCACCGCGATCGTCTGAACGGCTTCCGCACAACGCTCGAGGAATCGGGCCGCCCCTATGAGTTCCTCGAACCGGTAGATGACCGCGCTTCAATGGACGGCGCTTACAACGGCGCTCTAAACTTGATTGAAGCCAATCCCGATATGGATATCATCTATTCGGGTGACGCCTTTGCCGAAGGCGTGGCAAACGCCGTCAATGACATGGGCCTGGTCGACAGCATTGACGTGGTCGGTGGCGACCGCGCTGACTCGCTGCTGCAGGACATCAAGGACGGCACTGTCATGGGCACAATCGCCCAGGATACTTTCGCCGAGGGCTTCTTTGGCGTGCTCTACATGTATGTGGCGCGTCAAGGTCTAGTCTCGCAAGAAGGCGGTCGCCTCGCCTTGCCCGACACTTCGATTACCCAGTCTTTCACCATCACCGCGGAAACGGTTGACTTCTTCCTCGGCGTCGAACCTGACAAGCCGACTCTTCCCGCTGGCACCGATGGCGCCTACTACATGATCGGCGGCAATCTCGGGCATCCCTGGTGGAAGCAGCACTTTGAAGGCATAAATGCCGCAGCCGATTGGCTGGGCATCAACGTCGAGATTGTGGGCCCGCCGCCCACCGATGGCATCGCCCTGGAACAGATCAAACTGCTGGAGGAGATCGTCGCCAAGCCGGATACCAAGGGCATCTTGATGATCGGCTTCGACGTCACGCTGATCCCCGAGGTATCAAAGCAAGCGATGGCAGCCGGCATCCCCTTCATCCAGTTCAATGGCGACCTGATTGACCGGAGCGCGCGCCATGCCTTCGTCGGCACCGGCGACTTCGCCTTTGGCGAGTCGGCCGCGCAGCTCGTTCTGGATCGCTATCCCGATGGCGCCAAGATCGGCGTGGTCGCCTTCATCAGCGCGCAGCAACACCGCGATCGCCTCAACGGTTTCCGCACAACCTTGGAAGCTTCCGGGCGCGATTACCAGTTCCTTGAGCCGGTCGATGACCGCGCTTCAATGGACGGCGCATACAATGGCGCGCTCAACCTGATCGAAGCCAATCCCGATATGGACATCATCTATTCGGGTGACGCCTTCGCCGAAGGCGTGGCTAACGCCGTCAATGACATGGGTCTGGTTGATAGCATTGACGTAGTCGGTGGCGACCGCGCAGACTCGCTGCTGCAGGACATCAAGGAAGGCACTGTCATGGGCACGATCGCCCAGGATACTTTCGCGGAGGGCTTCTTTGGCGTGACATTTATGTATGTCGCGGCCGAAGGAATAGTCGCGCGCGAAGGCGGGCGGATCGCACTGCCCAACACGGTGATCACGAAGTCCTTCACCATCACCGCTGATACCGTCGATTTCTTCCTGGAGGGCTAGAACGGGGGTTAAACTCCAATCCTCACGTCCCCCTCTCCCGCAAGGGTAGAGGGGGAGCATTTTTAATTGACTGGATCGGACAGCCATGAAACTGAAAGACAAAGTGGCGTTGGTCACTGGAGGCGGGCGCGGAATTGGGCGGCATATCGCGCTGCGCCTGGCCGAGGAGGGCGCGCATGTGTTGGTCAACTATGCCAGCAGCGAGGCCGGCGCCGAAGACATTGCCGAGCAGATTCGCGCAAAGGGGCGGCGAGCGACAGCGGTAAGGGCGAATATCGCGCAACGCGACGAGGTCGATGCCATGTATGCTTCTTTGCGTGAAGAGTTCGGGCGCATTGACATTCTGGTCAACAACGCGGCGATTGATCCGGTCATCCCCTTCCTGGAAATGAACGATGAGCAGTGGGATCGTGTCATCGATATCAACCTCAAAGGCACGTATATGTGTTCCCAGGCGGCTGCCAAGCTGATGGTTGAGCAGGGGAGCGGCGGGGTTATCATCATCATAGGGTCCATGCACAGCATGGCGACCTTCCCCGGTATGCTGGCTTATGCCAGTACCAAAGGCGGTCTCAACGCCATGACGCGCGCCATGGCGCTGGATCTTGCGCCCCATCGCATCCGCGTCAACGGGGTGATCCCCGGCTCGATTCACGTGGAAAAAGCCTACGAGGTCATCCCCAATTACGACCCGCATATGATGGATGACCAGATCGCCCTTGGTCGAATTGGCTATGGACCGGATATTGCAGCGGCCGTCGTTTTCCTGGCGTCGCAGGATGCGGCCTATATCACTGGCACAACCTTGACTGTCGATGGCGGCGTGATGGCGCGCATGGCGCTCTGGTTCGACGACCTGGAGACTGTAGAGCGAAAGTACGACAATTAGCGGCGCCAGCGCAACTGGTTCTGCATGAAGAAAGACCTGAGCGATGAATGAAGTCGAACATGTCCTTTCGCTGGGCAACAAGTTGGGCGAGGGCCCACTGTGGCATCCGGAGGAAAAGGCGCTTTATTGGGTGGATATCGAGTCCAGCCAAATCTTTCGCTACGATCCCAAAGAGAGCCGGCATGAAATGGCGCAAATGGACATTGCAGTGGGCGCCCTGGCTTTTCGAGAGTTGGGCGGCTTGATATTGGCAACCGCCAAGGGCTATGCCTATTGGGACATGCAAGAGCGCCAACTGGAATACATCGCTGACCCGGAAGCGGACAAACCCGAGTCGCGCTTCAATGACGGCAAGGTGGATCGCCGCGGGCGCTTTTGGGCCGGTACCATGACTGTAGAAGGCGCCACCAGCGCGCTCTATCGACTTGACGCCGATGCTTCTGTGCACAGAATGGAAAGCGGAATCACAATTGCAAACGGACTAGGTTGGAGCCCGGATAACAAGATCATGTATTTCACCGATACCATGATCCACACGATATACGCCTACGACTTTGACCTGGAAAGCGGCAGCATTGCTAACCGTCGCGTATTCGTTCATGATCCGGATGTGCCCGGGCTGCCGGATGGATTGTGCGTGGACAGCGAAGGTTGCGTATGGAGCGCGCGCATTCTCGATTGGCGTATCGTCCGCTTCGACCCGGATGGGGTGATTGAGCGCGAGATTCGCTTACCGGTAAAGAATCCGACCAGCTGCGCCTTTGGCGGCGAGAATCTTGACGAGCTTTATGTCACGACGGCGGCTATCGGCTTGACCGACGAGGAAGCTCGACAGCAACCTCTGGCGGGCGATCTGTTCCGCATTCATACTGACGTCAAGGGGCAGGTCGAACCCTGTTTCGCCGGGTAGCCATGCAGCAACTTGAGCAGATTTCGTACAAGCATTTCGGTTGCTGTCATCGTCTTTGCAACGATCAAATTGACCTGCTTGTCAGCAGCGAATTCGGACCGCGTATTATCCGCTTCGGATTCATAGGCGCGGAGAATGAATTTGCCGAGGTCGACTTTTCGCTGGCCATTCCCGGCCATGGAACCTGGCGGCTGCACGGCGGGCATCGCTTCTGGCACGCGCCCGAAGATATGATTCGCACCTACATCCCTGACGATGAGCCAGCGCGTGTGGAAGAACACGGCGGCTTCATCCGCGTCAGGCAGCCGATCGAGCCCAGGACGGGGATCGAGAAGGAACTGGATATCTCCCTCGCGCCGGATCGCCCCTCGGCGACTGTCGCGCATCGGCTTCGCAATCACAATCTCTGGTCCGTCGAGTTGGCTCCTTGGGCGCTCTCGGCAATGCGGGACAGCGGGACCTGCATCCTTCCCCTGCCAAGCAGAGGGGCGCCTGACCCTGGCGAAGCGCCAGGGATAAGCACGATTACGCTCTGGCAATACAGCGACATGTCCGACGGTCGCTATTGCTGGGGATCCGACTACATTCGCATTCGACACGACAGAACCAGGGACGCGCCACAGAAAATCGGCGCGCATGTCACCGATGGCTGGGTGGCTTACCTGCGGAAGGGGAATCTCTTCCTCAAGACTTTCGATTATGTGGAGGACGCGATCTATCCCGACCGCGGATGCTCGGTCGAAGTCTTCTTTAATGACGAATTTCTTGAGCTCGAGACGCTCGGTCCATTAACACAACTGGCGCCGGGCGCTAGCATTGAGCATAGGGAATCCTGGCAGCTAATCCGCGACATTCCGCCGCTCGAGAGCGATGATGAGGTCAGTAACTGCGTCCTGCCCATTGTCGAACAGCTGAGGGCAAACGAACCGTGGTAATGCAGGAGGAAAGCGCATTGCCGGAGAACAACGCCAACTCGACCTTCGAGACGCCCTTCGACAGTCCGCTTTATCCGCGTTTCCCAATGGAGATGCGGAACGTGGAAATCATGACGATCTTCTATCGTACGGACATCGACGCTGCCCGCCGCTTGATTCCCGCGCCACTCGAGCTGAAGTCCGATGCCGTCATCGTCCACATTTATCACATGCACGATGCCGATATGTTCGGCGATTATTATGAGTCGGCGGTGCAACTGCCGGTCATTCTGGCGGGAACAGATGTTAGCGGCGCTTATTCGCCATACCTTTATTTGAGCAGCGTGGGAGCAGTAGCAGTCGGACGTGAGATTTATGGGCAGCCGAAGAAAGGGGGAGAGCCGCGGTTGGAAGTGCGCGGCGACCTATTTGTTGGCACGGTAAGACGCAACGATATTGATATCATCACGGCCACCATGCCCTATAAGGCGCAGCGCGCAGAGCTGTCCGAGATGCTCGAAATCAGCGATTTCCGGACTAATATCAATCTGAAAGTCGTCAACGGTGTGGACGGCAAAATAGCCATCCGCCAGCTCACGGCGCGACGTTTCCAAAATGTTCGTGTGCATGAATGCTGGTCCGGGCCGGCGACGATTGAGCTCCGACCCAACGCGCAGGCGCCCGTCTATAAGCTGCCCGTGCGCGAGATGATCGCCGGCTTTTACTGGCGTACTGACTTCGAATTGCCTTGGGGCCGGGTCTTGCACGACTACTTGGCGACGGAGGCCGGCGACGATGAGGCTTGAGGGCAAGGTCGCGCTGGTGACCGGCGCTGGCAATGGAATCGGCGAGGCGGCTTGCATGGCATTTGCCGCCGCTGGCGCGCGTGTGTTCGCGGTTGACATCGATGGCGCTGCTGCCCTTGCCACAAGAGACGTGATCCGCGCGTCAAGTGGCGAAGCGGAGGCCTATCGCGCTGATGTAAGCCAAGCGGCGGAAGTACAAGCCTACGCCCAGGAAGCGATTCGTCATTTCGGGCGTATTGACTGTTTCTTTAACAATGCGGGCATTGAAGGCGTCGTCGCCTCAACCATGGAATACCCGGAACATGTCTTTGACCGAGTGATGGCGATCAATCTCAAGGGTGTGTTTCTGGGCATGAAATACGTACTGCCGTACATGGTAGAAAGGGGCGCCGGGAGCGTCGTCAATGCTGCCTCGGTGGGCGGAGTGGTCGGCGCGCCTGGGCTGTGCGCCTACTCCGCCAGCAAGCACGCCATCATTGGATTGACGCGCACCGCAGCCGCTGAAGTGGCGCAATACGGTGTGCGGGTAAATGCTATTTGTCCCAGCGCGATCCAAACCCGAATGATTGATTCGCTGGCTGGCATGTATGCTCCCGACGACCCGGATTCGGTGCGCGATCAATTCATCGCTCGCAACCCAATGCGGCGCTACGGGCTGCCGGAAGAGGTAGCGCAGGTCGTCCTGTTCTTGACATCGGATGCGGCGAGTTTCGTCAATGGAGAGGCCTTGATGATTGATGGCGCGCGTACAGCGGTATGAATACAGCCGTTTATGCTCCGCCCGGATTATTCGAATTTAAGGCGCGATTGACTCTAAGCAGGACACTGTGTAATCTCTAGCTATTGTAAACAGTAAACAGAACATTGAGAATCGCTAAATGACAAATGCATCGCTGGCCAATTTGACTGGAATCCAAGAGAGACGACCGTTGGCTCATGATGTTCTGGAGACTTTGCGTCAAGCCATTTGGAATCGACAGCTGCAGCCGGGCATCCGTTTGCGAGAAGAAGAACTGGCTGTTGCGCTCAACGTCAGTCGCGGTCCCGTTCGTGAAGCGCTAATTCAATTGGAATACGAAGGCTTGGTCATCCGCGAGCAGAATCGCGGCGCGTCGGTTGCGCGGCTGGAAAGGGAAGACCTCGATGAAGTGTATTCGTTGAGGATGGCGCTCGAAAAGCTGGCAGTTCAACTGGCGGTCAAGAACCACAATGATTCACATTTGGCGCAGATGCAAGTCGTTCTGGATGATATGCGATCGGTTCTTGACGACACAGTGACTGTGCAGCGTGCTGCCGACCTGGATGTCAGCTTTCACGAGGTCGTCATAAAGTCTGCCCAGCACAAACGGCTGTATCATTTTTGGTCGACATTGCGTCCGCAGATATACATATTTCTTTTGTCACGCAATGTTGCGAATGCTGACTTTCGCGAGTACATGCTGCCCTGGCACCAGGATATCCTGGATGCCATCCGCGATCGCCACGAGAAGCGGGCGCTTGAGCTTATCGAAACGCACCTTGAAGCCGCTTATACGCGTGTACTCGTTAGTTACGAAGCCTTCCTCGGCTCTGACCAGAGTTAGTGGCGACATTGTAAGGCACTGACATGAGGTAAATGGTTTTGATGGAACGGTTTGGCCTTCAGGGCAGAGTTGCAGTTGTGACGGGCGCGGCCTCCGGGTTGTCGCAGGCGATAGCGCTTGGCTTCGCCGAGGCTGGAGCGGACCTCGTCATTGCCGATATCAATCTCTCAGGTCTGCAGGCAACCGCCAGCCAGATAGAAGCCTGCGGGCAAAAGGCCGTCGTCTGCCAGTGTGATATCGCGAATCAAAACGAAGTAGCGCAGCTATTTGATCGACTCGATTCAGCCTTTGGCACAATTGATATTCTGGTCAATGGTCCCTTCGCCTTCAATCGTTCTCGCCCGGAAGATATGAGCCTGGAGGACTGGAATCTCGCGCTTTCGGTGTGTTTAACCGGCTTCTTCATGTGCGCGCAGCAGGCCGGGCGGCGAATGATCAAGCAAGGCCGAGGCGGCAGTATCATCAGCATCGGCTCAATCGCCGGCGCGCTGGCTCTGGGACGCGGCAATTTCGTTTACAGCATAGCCAAAGCCGGCGTCCACCAGATGACACGTGAGTTGGCTGTCGAATGGGCGCAGCACAATATACGCGTCAACGCGCTGCTGCCGGCCCAAATGAGGACACCGTCGGTCAAACACTGGCTGGAGGATCCCAATACGGATCCCGGCTTGGTGGCGCATTTGCTGAAAGGCATTCCCATGAATCGGATGGGCGAAAGCGAAGACATTGTTGGTCCGGCCATTTTCCTGGCGTCTGATGCCGCCGCCTTCATCACCGGTACGCTGCTGCCGATCGACGGCGGAAATTTGGCGCTGAATGCCGGTGGGAGCCACACATGGTAAGTTCGCCCCCAATTGACGACTCAAGATGATCATGATTAGGTAGATAACGGTATGACCACTGTAGTCATAGCACACTCGTCCTTTCCCGATACACAGCTCGAATCAGAAGCGCTGGCGGCAATCGGCGCGACGACTGTGTTTACGGGAAACCTGGACAGCAGCGAAGCGCGCGCGATCGCCGGGCGGGCGCATGCAATAATGGTCACCATTCAAGAAGTCGACGCCAAACTGATTCGCTCCTTGGAAAATTGCAAAGTTATCGCTCGCGTCGGTACCGGCCTTGATGCAATAGACATCCCGGCGGCTGCCGAGCGCGGCATTTGGGTGACATACGTCGCTGATTATTCCATTGACGAAGTGTCTACCCATGCCGTCGCACTGCTGCTTAATCATGCGCGGCGCTTGCCACAGATGGTTGCCTCGGTAAAAGCCGGCGCCTGGTTCGATGTCGCCCGAATTGAGCCGGCGCCTCGTTTGAATGGGCAGGTCTTGGGCATCATCGGCTTGGGACGCATCGGGCGGACAGTCGCAGCTAAGGCGTCCGGGCTTGGGCTTCGCGTCATCGCCCACGATCCATATGTAGGCCTGGACGCGGAAACTGAACATAATGTCGACCTGGTCGACCTGGATACCTTGTTTAGCAAATCCGATTACATTTCGCTGCATACACCGCTGACCGAGTCATCGCGCCATATCATCAACGCGGCGGCGCTTGAAATGATGAAGCCGACCGCCTACCTCATCAATACCGCGCGTGGCGAGTTGATCGATGACGCGGCTTTGCTGGACTCGGTTAAGGCGGGCAGCATCGCCGGCGCGGCCCTGGATGTGCTCAGCCAGGAGCCGCCACCGGCTGATTTTCCGCTGCTCCACCACGAGCGAATACTTATTACCCCGCACGGCGCCTGGTATTCTGAAGCATCAAAAGTCGATGTGCGGCGGAAGGCGACCGAAGATGTCGTGCGGGTATTGACGGGTCAGAAGCCGCTGTCGCCGGTCAATCAGCCGAATTTCAGTCCGTAGCCAAGGTATCAGAGGAGACTTCGCATTGGACAGCCATGAATTGGCATTGAGCAGCGTGCAGCTGCTGGCGCTTTACCGCACGATGGTTCTCATTCGGCGGACGGAAGAGCAGCTTGCCCGCGCTCACCAGATGGGTCTGGTTCCCGGTCCCTGCCACACTTATGTCGGTGAGGAAGCAATCGCGACCGGCGTCTGCGCCAATTTGCGCCAGGATGACGTTGTCTTCAGCACGCATCGCGGGCACGGGCATGCGCTGGCCAAAGGCGTTAGCGCCCGTGAGGTGGCGGCCGAGCTGTTGGGCAAAGCGACCGGCTGCTCCCAGGGACGCGGCGGCAGCATGCACCTCTTCGCCCCTGAAGTCGGTTTGATGGGCACGAGCGGCATTGTCGGCCCCAGTATCTTGCAGGGCGCCGGCGCCGGCTACAGCTTCAAACTGCTTGGATCGGACCGAGTAAGCGTCGCCTTTTTTGGTGATGGCGCCGTCAGCAATGGCGCTTTTCACGAAGGGATCAACCTCGCGGCGATTTGGGATCTGCCCGTTGTCTTTGTCTGTGAAGACAATATGTACGCCACTGAGGTACCCTTCCGCGAGGCGACGCGCAACCAAAATGTGGCGGAGCGCGTACGCGTCTCCTACGGCATGAACGCTGTCTGTGTAGATGGAAATGATGTCTTGGCTGTACATGAAGCCGCCAAAGCGGCGGTGACACAGGCCCGCGCCGGAAACGGTCCCTCGCTGATCGAATGTAAGACCTATCGCTTGCGACCACATGCGGAAGGTATGCGCGACGGCGGTTATCGCACCGTGGATGAGGTCGAATCGTGGAAGAAGCGCGATCCCATCGCGACCTTTAGATCAGAGCTCCTCGTCAACAAGCAGGCCGACGAAGCCGCAATAGATGCTGTCGAAGAAGAGGTAACGATAATCGTCGAAGACGCAATGGATTTCGCCCGCTCCAGCCCTTACCCGGATCCGGCTACTGCTGCTGATTTCATATTCAGCGCACAGGATTAAACCTATGCGAGAGATTACATACACCGAAGCGGCTCGCGAAGCGCTGGCCGAGCAGATGGCGATAGACCCCAGCATCTTTGTTGTAGGCGAAGGCATCGGCGAGCGCGGCGGAAACTTCAATACCACCTTGGGGCTGTACGAGAAATACGGGCCGATGCGACTGCGGGATACGCCGATAGTCGAACGAGGATTTGTCGGCATGTGTACCGGCGCCGCCATGACCGGAACTCGCCCGGTCGTCGACTTTATGATCGTCGATTTCATCCTGGATTCAATCGGCGAATTGTTCAACCAGATTTCGAAGATTCAATATATGAGCAGCGGGCGAATCAAGATGCCGCTGGTATTGCGTGGTTGTTTTGGGATTGGCGGCGCCGCCGCTACACACCATTCCGGCAGCTATTATCCTCTGTTTGTGCATATTCCCGGTTTCCGCGTGGCCTTGCCTTCGACGCCCTATGACGCCAAGGGTCTCATGAGGACTGCGCTGACGGGAGATGATCCCGTCCTGTTCCTGGAGCATAAACTGCTGCTCAACAAGCGCGGGCATGTGCCGGAACAAGCATACAGCATTCCCTTCGGCCAGGCGGCTGTCGTCCGGTCAGGCGGCGACGCCACCGTAGTCGCCTTGACCGTGATGCTGCAGAAAGTGCTGGCCATCAGCGAGGAATTGGCGCGGGAGGGCACGGAGATTGAAGTGATTGACCCGCGCACAGTGGCGCCGCTGGATATAGACACAATACTTGAATCGGTTCACAAGACCGGGCGTCTGCTGATTGTCGACGAAACTTTCGGTCCCTGCGGCATTGGCGCAGAGATCAGCGCGCTGGTAATGGAAAACGGATTTGACGATTTAGACGCGCCGATCGCCCGCTTGAATGGCATGCATACTCCGACTCCCTACAGTCCGACTTTGGAAGGCGCCATCACGCCTGATCAAGCAGCGATCGCCGGGGCGATTCGGAATTTGCTGGCGGAGTAGCAGCAGCGCATGGCTTCTGCCAGATAGCATAACTTTCGCTGTCTCAGTGGGTAATTTGGCGGACTAGATAGGCTGGCCTATGGCAATAGAAATCGTAATGCCCAAACTCGGCTGGACCATGGAAGAAGGCGTCCTTGACGAGTGGGTCAAACAAGATGGCGACGAAGTGCAAGCGGGCGACATCATCTTTGTAGTCGAGAGCGACAAAGCCCTGCAGGAGATCGAAGCTTTTGACAGCGGAATTCTGCGCATATTGCCGGATGCGCCGCCGCTGGGTTCGATGGTGAAGATAGGTGAGCTTCTAGCCTATCTCGTAGCGCCGGGTGAAGCGCCGCCTTTTGAGCTGGAAGAAACACCAGCCGTGGCGACATCCATTCAGTCGGCTGAGTCACCCGCCCCCGCCAACCTAGCCGCCTACCCAAAGGAACGCCGAGAGTCGCGAAGCGGCGGCCCTGCTGCCAGCCCGCGCGCGAAACGCATCGCCGCCGAACTCAACATCGACTGGTCGAGCTTGACCGGCAGCGGGAGCGGCGGACGCATCGTGGAAAGGGACGTACGCGCAGCTGCCGAGACGGCCACCGCAACGCCTGCGGGTGACCTCAGGATTACGCCGGTCGCGCGTCGCGTTGCCCAGCATGCCGGCCTCGACCTCAATGAGCTGGCGGCGCGTTTTTCCGGCGCTCGCGTCACCCGCGAGGATGTGGAGAAACTTGCCGCCGAGCGTGAAGCTATCCCGGATGACCGACGGGTAGCGATGACCCGCGTACATCGAGTGACGCGCGACCGCATGGTTGAAAGCGCGCGGACCGCGGCGCCGGTTACGCTCACAAGCGAAGTCGATGCGACTGAGCTGGTGCAGTTGCGCCGCAAACTCAAAGCCGACGGCGCTGACATCGTACCGACTTATACGGATCTGCTGACGACGCTGGTGGCGAGGGCACTGCGCGAGCACCCGGCGCTCAACGCCTCGATTGAAGGTGATGATGTCATCCTGCGCGGCGCGATCAACATTGCCGTGGCGGTTGATAGCGAACGGGGCCTGGTCGCGCCGGTCATCGCTGGCGCGGATAAGCTGTCACTGCTGGAGCTGACAACAGCCAGCGCCGAGCTAGTGACGCTCGCCAGGCACGGCAAGCTCAAGGCGGATCAGCTCCACGGCGCAACCTTCACCATAACCAATCTGGGCATGTACGACATTGACGCCTTCACACCCATCATCAGCTTGCCGCAAGCCGCCGTCCTGGGCATCGGGCGGATCGTGGCGCGGCAAATCGTGATTGATGCGGAAGCGGAACGCACCGCCATTCGGCACATGCTGACACTTAGTTTGACCTTCGACCATCGGCTGACGGATGGCGCTCCGGCCGCGCGCTTCTTGCAGCGCGTGGGGCAATATGTAGAAACACCTTATCTCTGGCTTGTGAACTAAGTGGCGAGGACAAATGCATGAAGCTGGTTACCTATGTAAAAGACGGCGAAAATCGGCCCGGCGCTATTGCCAAGCGAGACGGTCGAGAGGCCATCGTCGACCTGCTGGCGGCCGATGCTTCCCTTCCTTCCAGCATACGCGCGCTGCTGGAAGCCGGTCCGCTGGCCTTGCAAAAGGCGGAAACGGCCGCTGAAGAAGCAACCGGCCTTCTCGAAATGAGCGCGATCAAACTGGCGGCGCCAATCCCGAATCCCGACAAAATCCTTTGTATCGGCCTGAATTATGCCGATCATGCCGCGGAATCAGGCCAGCCGCTGCCAGACTTTCCCATCGTCTTCAGCAAGTACAGCAATACTGTGATCGGCAGCGGTGACGCCATCGTGCTGCCAAAGGTGACCGATCAAGTCGATTATGAAGCCGAGCTGGGCTTCGTCATCGGCAAGCGGGCTCGTCACGTTTCAGAAGCGGATGCTTTGGACTATGTCGCCGGCTATCTGAACGTCAATGATGTCAGCGCGCGCGACTACCAGACCCGCACCAGCCAGTGGACCATGGGCAAATCTTTCGATACCTTCGCGCCGATGGGACCGGCACTTGTCACCGCCGACGAAGCGCCCGACCCGCATAATCTCGACATTCGCTTGTGGATCGGCGACGAGATGCTGCAAGATTCCAGCACCAGTCAATTGATCTTCAATGTGCCGCAGCTCCTGGCTGATATCAGCCAGGTGATGACCTTGGAGCCCGGCGATATTGTGTCGACCGGCACGCCTCCGGGCGTGGGCGCCGCGCGTACACCACCGCGCTGGCTCAGGCCCGGCGAAACGGTCAATATGGAAATCGACGGCTTGGGCGTACTGAGCAATCCGGTAATTGCCGAGTAGTGCCGGGCGGCAGGACCGTGCTAAGCGCGCGGACCGGCTGTACCGCCCGCATTCAGCGCCAGGTTGCCGCCATCCAGCGGGATCAATGCGCCAGTGATCCAAGCCGAGGCATCCGATGCCAGAAAGACTGCCGGACCGGCAATGTCTTCAGGCTGCCCCATCCGTCCGATTGGTATGCCCGACAGGAATTGTGCTTCCAGCTGCGGGTCGGCTTGCATGCGCTCGGCCAAGCCCGCGTTGACTACTTGCGCCGGCAGTATCGCGTTGACGCGCACGCCTCGGCCGCTCCACTCCGTGCTGAGTTCTCGAGTCATTTGCGCGACGCCACCCATGCCGACGCTGTACGGGAAATTTCCGCGACCCAGAGCCGAGACACCGCCGATTGAGCAGATATTGATGATGCTGCCTTTTCCCGCCGCTAACATCCGACGACCCGCCTCCTGACAACAGCAGAAACGCGCCACAGTCAAGCCGTAGACAATGTCGGCCATGAACTCGAGACCAATGTCTTCCGGCCTGCCTAACTGGCCTGGCCCGGCGACATTGCCCAGAATATCTAACTGACCGAATTCGCGATCTAGATCCCTGAACATCGCTCGAATCTGTTCGATGTCCGTTACATCACAGGTCACGGGAAGCGCCCGTCGGCCCATCTTGCGGATGGCGTCGGCAGTGGTTTGCATCTGCGCCGTGTTGATGTCGGCAATTAGCAGGTCGGCGCCGGCATCAGCGAGCGCGAGCGCCATCGCGCGCCCCATGCCTTGCGCAGCACCGGTAACCAGCGCCACACGTCCGCTTAAGTCAAACAGCTTCGGAATCATAATTGGATCACCTTTCTAGGCGATGAGCTCATTTAGCTGGGACGCATACTGCGTCAATACAACATTGTAACGAGGAACCACTTCAAATTGGCGTCCGCTTGACTCGTGCCACGCCGCTGCTTGCCGAGCGGCTGATGTCACCGCAGCGACCAGCTATTATCTCGAGCTGCACAAGAGCTATGTGCAGCAAGATCTGTATAATGTTGAATCTGCCGCCAGAAGCGTGATGATAATTGGGGCAATCTCAACATTTGGCGACTAGCAGCAATCGTCGATGTCGATCGGCAGTTTGCTTCAGTATAGCCTTCTGTGAAGCAAACCGGGCACGATGTTAGATGTAGCTATCTTGCCCAACCAGCACCACGAAGCTGAAGTCGAACGACTACCTTTGCAGCAGAATACGTAGTTTGTAGTGCTATTCTTTATCATGTACATTGGTATTTTCCCAATAGATAGTCGGCCTCGAAAAGGCAATCCTTGTCCGAAATTATCGTTCTGCCGGATAGCGAATTAGCTACCCCGTTCCCATCTTTTCATCGCGCGGCACGAGTTCAGCAAGCGCCCACTCCTCTTCCTCGTGCAATAGATCCACGTAGCCCACAAGCAAACTGCTCCGTTTGTCTTGGGCCAGATGCTCGCAGTTGTCGGCCGTATCTGTAGGCCGAATATCCATCGTTATGGATTTGGCGGATCGGATTACGGTTTACATCATCGCAGCCCCCAATATGTAAGTTGTCTAACAGCCTCAGTTACGATCCGGTACAAGTCACAAAATTTGAGCTCGACGAAAGACTGCTAACTCCTGCAATTTGATCTACGCTGGACGAACTTTTTTCTCAACGCTGAGGAAGGACCAACATAAGTGGACGGGTTTGTTGACATACGCTACCAGAAGCGTTATGCTCGCTGGCAAGTGCGCATTATGCACAGGCTGTGCATGCAGGTTGCAATTTGAAAACTAGATTTCTTGAAATATGAACCAAGTTCATGGCAATGTCATAAAATCACTCTCGCGCGGCCTGACCGCACTGGAGTTGGTCCTCGAAGAATCGACGACGCCGCAAAGCCTGGCCAAATCCTTGGATGTTGACCGCACAACGGCTTATCGTATCCTAAATACGCTGGCGGCACACGAATTTGTAGTACGCGATCCCCTTGATGATCAATATGTTGCCAACATACGCAAAGTCTTCTCGTTCGCCCACAGTGTAGTCGGCAAGCTGCACTTCCCGACTCTAGCTACACCTTATTTGGAAAGGCTGCGTGCGAAAACCGGCGAAGCCGCATCGCTGGCGGTATCGGTGGTGGTTTATGTCAATCACCTGCCTAGTGAAGAAGCAATCACCGTGGCGCCAATGCTTGGTGTGCGGCGGCCCATCCATGTCTCTGCGGTAGGCAAAGCGATCTGGTCACACCTGGCGCCGGCGGATCAGAATCGCCTCTTCGATTTGATCGAGTGGAAAGCCTTGACGCGCAAGACGCTGACCGATGTCGATGAGATGCGCGCCGAGATGCGGGTCACGCGTGACCGTGGTTATGCCGTCGACGATGAGGAGACCTTCGAAGGTGTACGCTGCGTGGCGGCGCCGGTGCGAGATCACCGCGACGAGATCATCGCCGCAATGGGCATCTCCGGTCCATCGACCCGCCTGAGCATGGGGCGCGTGCACGACTTTGGCGCTTATCTGCGCGATTTGAGCCACGATTTTTCCGTTTCTTTGGGAGCGCCGGACACTGAAGACGCCTGGTCCGATCATCCACAGTTCAGCCCTTGATAGTAGCAAGGCAATTCAGATTGATAGCTGGAAGAATGCAGTAATCGCAAGCTAAAGACAGTTTTTTCAAGGAGTTAGAGAGACGAGACACCGCAAAATACTATTGCTCTTGCTGGTGGTGACGGCTATTTGCCTGCCGTTGGCATCGGCGCAGGACACGGTCCAGCTGACCGATCCGACAACGGGCGCGCGCCCGTTTGAAGGTCAGGAATTGCGCATCCTCAATACCGAGGTCGTGCCCATTCTGGCCTATCAGCACCAGATCGTTGATCCCTTGTATGAAGAAGCCTCAGGCGTCACCCTGATTTACGAAAACGCTTCGCATAGCGATGTGCTGCCACGCATTCAGACGGCCTGCGCGGCCGGCGGCGACGACTTTGACATCATGTTTGTCGAGGACGGTTGGGCGGGCGCTTTGGCGGCGCTGGGCTGCCTAGAAGAGTTGGATCGCTTCTATCTGGCGGCGCCAGGCGATTCGCATCCGGAAGATTTCACCACCCGCGCCTTCGGTACTGTGGCTATGGCCAAAGAAAAATGGGTTGGAATCCCTACGCTGGTTGCTGTCGGCATGTTCGCTTATCGCACTGACCTGTTTGGAGACCCGGATGAGCAAGCGGCCTTCATGGAGCAATACGGGCGCGAGCTCACCGTGCCGCAGACCTGGGACGAGCTGGCGGAAGTTGGCGAGTTTTTCACCCGCCCCGGAGATGAGCTCTGGGGATTCAACTATCGTTACGGTACGCCGAACAATATCCTCTTCGATTACATGATTCACTTCGGCTTCTCGCGCGGCGTTGATTTCTTCGATAGCGAATTCAATCCGCTTTTCGACACCGAGGCCGCGATAGATACGGCAGCCTTCTTTGCCGGTCAGGACTTTCTCGACATGCAACCGCCGGGTCGAGAATCCTACCAATTCGGCGAAGTGCTGCAGAATTTCACGCAAGGCAAGGTAGCGATGTATGGCACGGAGAGTTGGGCGATACCGCTGCTGCTGGATCCGGAAGCATCAATCGTTGCCGAACACACCGCTTTCGCACCGGTACCGGGATGGCGCAATCCGGAGACGGGCGAGATTCAATCGGCGCTGCTGTCGGCAGGTCCTGCTTATATGATCAACGCCCGAATCCCGGAAGAACGCAAATGGCTGGCCTGGGATTATCTGCAGCTGGCGCATGGCGTCCAGTTTTCACTGGTACTGGCGGATGAGACCGGCGCTGGACATCGCATCTCTGCGTTGACCGATCCTGATCTGGTCGCGAAGTGGCCGCATCTGTCGGCGAATTATGAAGCGGCAAAAGTCGGCATCGGTCGTCCCGCGGAACCCTGGTGGCCTGAAGCGGAAAATGCCATCGGGCGTGCCTTGCAAGAGGTCGCCGCGGGTGGCGATCCGGCAACATTGATGGTGGACGCCAACAATGACATCAGGGAAATCGTCGAAGACGCCGGCTACTACGACGAAGGTATCACTTATGTATCGGTAGAACAGCGCGAAGAGTTTGTCTGCGCGAAGTTGGCCGAGCTGGGTTTAGAGCACGACGAGTGCATGTAGAATAGTGCAATAGCGCTACCCAAGGTCCTTCCCTCCTAGCGAGGGAGGGACTCCTGCAAGGAAATCCGTCGCATTTTGCCCCCGTCCCTCAGTGAGGGGAAACGGGCGGAGACGATGCCGATGAACCCGTCTCGAGCAGCGGGCGATCAGAACAAGTCGTTTTCAACCCGTCTCTACCGTCTGACGCAGCAGCACAAGCATTGGTTCTTTATCGTCCCGGCGCTGATCGTCCTGCTTACGGTGGTAATCTACCCCATCATATTCGCGACCGGCGTTTCCCTATTTCGCGTCACATTTGCCTCGCAGTCGCGGCCCTTTGTAGGTTTGCAAAACTTCAAGCGCATGCTCAGCAACGATGACTTCCTGCAGAGTACCTATAACACGCTCTTTTATGTGGTGTTTTCGGTTTCAGGTTCCTTCATCTTGGGCTTTGGCGCCGCACTTTTGCTCCGACGCGTGACCGTGGGCAAAGACCTGCTGCGCTTGATCTTGATCATTCCAATCACCATGGCGCCGATCGTGGTCGGATTGATGTGGAACTGGATGCTCGATCCGCTCTTCGGGCTGATTAACTGGTTCTTCATCTTGCTGGGAATCCCGAGGCAAACCCTGCTGGCACAAGCAGGAACCGCCCGTATGACCGTTGTCCTGGTTGATATCTGGCAGTGGTATCCTCTCGTATTTCTCATTATCGAGGCGGGCATGGCGACCTTGCCGCGCGCGCCCTATGAATCGGCGCGGCTTGAGGGTGTCTCGTCCTGGATGATATTCCGCCGTATCACCTTGCCGCTGCTGCGTCCGGTAATTTTAGTGGCTTTACTCTTGCGCGCGGTCGATGCTTTCCGCACATTTGACATAGTGCGCGTAATGACCGATGGCGGACCAGCGCTGACCACCGAAACCTTGAGCCTGTATCTCTATCGTACCGCTTTCACGTTCAACAAACTGAGTCGCGCAGCGGCCGGCTCGATCCTGATGCTGCTGGTAATCGGTCTGATTTCCGCCCTGATGTTTCGCTTCCTGTACCGTGATGTCGAAGTGGGGTAGGCAGTGATGCGCGTGCCCGCCTCGGAGCGAATCCTGGCATATGTCATCCTGATCGTGATGGCGATCTTGGTCTTGGTTCCGGCGCTGGCCGGCGGCGTCACCGCGTTCAAGCCGCAAATCATTTGGGTATCGAGCCCACCGACCTGGCTCTTCGAGCCCACCTTGGAAAACTTCGAGTTTGTGTTTTTCACACGTCAGGGCTGGGTGCATTTGCGCAATAGTTTGATCATCTCGATTGGCTCAGTGGTCATGGCGCTGATCTTGGGCGTACCGGCTGCCTATGGCTTCGCACGTTTTCGCTTTCGTGGATCGAAGGTATTGATGCAATGGCTGATCTCTCTGCGCATGATCCCGCCGATTGTCGTCGGCCTGCCATTCTATGCTATGTTTCTATTTCTTGAGCGCACATTTAACATCGGCCTGCGCGATACTTACCCCGGTCTCATCATTACTTATCAGACCTTTCTCTTGCCCTTGGTCATCTGGATGATGCGCGGTTACTTCGTGGAATTGCCCGCTGCTATGGAAGAAAGCGCTATGGTAGAGGGGTATACGCGGCTTGGCGCTCTGGTCCGGGTGGTGCTGCCGGTGGTCTGGCCCGGTGTCGTGGCCACTGCGCTGCTGAATTTCGTTTTCGCCTGGAACGAATTCTTCCTAGCGTTGATTCTCGCCGGCAACAGAACCAGCACGCTGCCGATGTCGGCCGGCACTTATGTCGTGCGCGCCCGCGTGGAATGGGGCAATTTATTCGCGGTTAATCTGATCATTATGGTACCCGTGATCGTGCTGACGATCATCCTGCGGCAGCAATTGGTCAAGGGGCTGACATTTGGCATCCTGGGGTAAACGCAAATCATGAGAGTCGTCCTTAAAGACTTGGCAAAGCAATTCGCAAATTCAGATCGCGCCGCGGTCAATAAGATCAATCTGGTCATCGATTAAGGCGAGTTGGCGGTTTTGCTGGGTCCCTCGGGCTGCGGCAAGACTACGACTTTGCGCATGATCGCGGGCCTGGAACAGCCGGATAGCGGACGCGTCACTATAGAAGACCGCGATATCACTGATCTGGCGCCAAAGGACCGTCGCGTCGCCATGGTCTTCCAGAATTTCAGTATGTATCCAACCATGAATGTCTATGACAATATCGCCTTTCCGCTGCACGCTATCAAGATGGATCGCAAGGAAATCGATCGCACTGTGCGCGAAATGGCGCGCCTGGTCAATATCGATCATCTGTTGAAGCGCAGCGTTCGCCAGGTTAGTGGCGGGGAAGCACAGCGAGTTGCGCTGTGCGCCGTCCCGAGGTCTTTCTGATGGACGAGCCCTTGAGCAACATGGATGCCAAGCTGCGTATCCAGCTCCGCACCGAAATCAAGCGCCTGCATCAGGATACCGGCGCCACCTTCATCTTTGTCACGCACGATCAGGAAGAAGCGATGACGCTCGGAGTCAAGATCATCGTGATGGACCGGGGCGATATACAGCAGGTGGGCACGCCTCACGAAGTTTTCTTCGCGCCGCAAAATGCCTTCGTGGCGAATTTTGTGGGTACACCGAGCATGAATATGTTGCCCGGCACAGTGCAGACGGGGGACGCGGGAGGATATCGCGTACGACTACCGGGATTCGATCTTAAGCTGCCAGCGCTGTTTGATGACGCTTTGGAGAAGATGAAGGGCGATTGCGTTATCTGGGGCATCCGTCCGGAAGCCATCAAACTGGTAGCAGGGCCAGGAGAGAACTGCGTCAGTGGCACGGTCGAGCTGGTGGAAGCACTGGGCAGCCGCGATCTGATGTCCGTGCGGGCAGAGCAGGAGCTTTTCGGTGTCATCGTCGATGCACTGGACTCAGTCGCTGTCGGCGACAACTGTCACCTGTATTTTGATGGCGCGCAAATGCATCTCTTTGCCGCCGATAGTGAGCGATCTTTGCTAAATAGTCATGCAACGGTTGGGATGTGATGGATAGCGGGCTAAGTGGCAAGAACGCCCTGATAAGCGGCGGCGGTACCGGTATCGGCCGCGCTATTGCCATGGCGCTGGCAAATGAAGGCGCAAATGTCGCGATCGGCAGCAATCGAGCCGAAGACGAAGTGTTGAGCGAGATTGAGGCGCGCGGCGTACAGGCGCTGCATGTGCCGGCCGATGTGAGCGTCGAAGGCGATGTGATCAACATGGTTGATGCCGCCATCATGCATTTGGGCTCGATTGATCTCTACGTGAACAACGCGGCGATCACTATACACCAACCGATAACACGGATCAGCAGCGTTGCCTGGCTGAAGACGATCAACACTAATTTGTCGGCTTGTGTTTGGGCTTGTCGCGAAATATGCCGGCACATGATCTTGCGCAGCGGCGGAATTATCTTGATTATTGGATCGACGGCGCAATTTAACCAAGCGTATGGCGAGGCGAGCTATCACATTTCCAAGACGGGTCTGCGTGTCTTCAAGAAATACGCTGGCCATCGAGATGGCGCCGCACGACATCAGAGTAAATCTCTTGGCGCCGGGTCATTTTGTGACGCCGCTGACCGAAGGCATCAGCAGTATGCAGGCGGAAATTGTGCGCGGGCAAATTCCTTTGCGTCGATTTGGGCGGACGCGTGAGCTGGCGGCGACGGCGCTGCCGAGCGCGACATGATCGGAACGGCATTTGTCAATTCGCAGACCGGCGGGAACGGAAGCGTCGTGCCTTGGGGTGGTATCCAGGGGCGTTTCACGCCGACGCCTCTTGCCTTCGCCGCGCCGAGTGGTTTGGACTGGCATGTGCTGGTGGATATCACCGCATCGGTGATGCCGGAGGGCAAGGTCCGTGATCATCTGTATCGCGGCGTATCACTGCCCGAGGATGTCATCATTGATGCCAAGGGCAATCCCACAAGGGATGCCAATGAATTCTACGGACCGCCTATGGGGGGCATCTTGCCCTTGGGCGGGCCGGTTGGGCACAAGGGTTACTCGCTGGTCGTAATGATCCAGATGCTGGCAGGTGGCCTTAGCAGCGCCGGCTACGTCAGCGAAGCAGTCGTGGCACATGGCAACGGCGTTCTGTTTCAGGTGATGAACATCGCTGCATTCGAAGACGTCTGTAACTTCAAGCGACGTACGCGGCAACTCGTGGAGCACGTCAAATCGTCGCGGCTGCGGGCTGGCGTCGACGAGGTTCTGTTCCCGGGCGAGCCGGAATATCGCACGAGCTTGCGGCATCAACGCGACGGCATTGAGTTGCCTGTTAGCTTGTGGGAGGCGATAGGCGAATTGGCAGCGGATGTCGGCGTGGATCTATAGGGAGAACGAGCGATGCGATTGTGTGGCAATTCCATCACATTTCAGGCTTACACCGTCGAAGAGGCTTGTCAGCGATTAGCGGCGGCAGGTTGCAATGCAGTAGAAATGTGGTGTGGCCGCCCCATCTGGCCGATTGCCGCACGCCGGCGCTGTTGCGGCAGTTTCGTGATTTTGCCGCTGAGCTCGGGCTGGAGATCTGGGGTTTGAACATAGTCGGCGCAGATTACTTCCAGCCCTTCGGCGCGCAGCAGAATTACGACCGGACCCTGGCTGGGTTGAAGGCGGATGTGGATTACGCGCTGGAGCTTGGCGTCGCTGATGTGATGGTCTGGGAAGGCGTACGCCCCCAAGAAGGCGATCTGCCCGATGCCGATCTTCTGGCAGTGCTGGTCAGCCTCTTTCGCGAGGCGATCGATTACGCGCGGCCGAAGGGTGTGCGCTTCACCGCTGAGCCGCATCCCTTCACCCTGGGCATGGACAATGAATTCATGAAGCAGCTCTGCGATCAACTGGATCGGGAACATCTCGGTGTGCTATTCGACTTTTGTCATTACGGTGTAGGTCAGCCGGAGACCTATGTGCAGGCGATTTACCAACTAGAATCGCGGATAGAGCATTTGCACTATTCAGATACCGATGGCGTGACCAGCGAACTTCATTACCCGCCTGGCAAAGGCGCGCTCAATTTGAAAGCGATGAATCAAGCGCTGGTCGATGTTGGCTTCACCGGCGCCTCGACGCTTGATATGTATGGTTATCCGATGCCGGAACAGAGATACATTTGGGGACTGCCGGTTTACCGCGCAGCATTGATCGAAATCGGAATCGCGAAAGAGGACGATCAATGAAGGCAGCTGTCTTGCATAAGATCGGCGAGCGGCTGACGATCGAGGAGATTCCACGGCCACAGCCAGGCGTCGGCGAGGCACTCGTGAAGGTGCGCGCTTGCGGCATCGATGGAACGGATCTCAAGCTGTTGGATGGCTTCGGCTATGTGCCGGAATTGCCCTTCATCATGGGGCACGAGGTCTCTGGTGAGGTCGTGGAAGTGAGCGCCGATGTATGCGACTTTGCGCCTGGCGATCGTGTCGTCATCTATAACTTTGTCACTTGCGGCGCCTGCGTCTATTGCCGCGCCTTTCGCGATCAGCTGTGCATCAATATGCGCGGTATCGTCGGGGTCCTGGATGTGCCAGGTGGTTTTGCCGAATATACCTGCCTACCGGCGTCACAGTTGATCCTTCTGCCCGAGGAAGTGAGCTGGGCGGATGGCGCGACGTGCTGCGATGCTGGTATGACCGCGCTGCATGCCGTGGAGCGCGCGGATGTGGAAATGGGCGAGACTGTCATGGTAATCGGAATCGGTGGTGTCGGCTCGATCGTGACTCAACTGCTGGCGGCGTCCGGCGTTGAGGTGATCGCAGTTGATATTGATGCGGCGAAGGAAGAATGGGCTAGGGAACAAGGCGCCTCCGCTTTTATGCCCGCTGGAAGTGCCGCGCGCGGCGGGCAGCGCCCGGACGTTAGCGCGCTCATCGACGTCGATCGTGTTATAGATATAGTCGGCCTGGAAAGGTCGATGGCAGCTGGATTTAACTCGCTGCGGCGCGGCGGGCGCATGGTGGTGGTAGGTTATACACCGGAGCTGTTTCCATTGTCCGGCAAAGAATTGGCACAGAACGAAAAAGAAGTGATTGGTACGCGCGCCGGGCGGCGAAACGACTTGAGGCGCTGCCTCAAGCTGTACGCGGCGGGGAAGCTGCGTTCGATCGGGCGTCGGCAGTATGTGCTGGAGCAGGTCAACGAGGCGCTGGCAGAGCTACGCGCGGGCGTAACCGGCCGCATCGTCTTGACCTGTGACTGATCGGCTGGTCGGAATAGATCGTCCTGCGAAACGATAAACCAGAGGGGCAAATTATGGAAAAGCTAGTTATCACCGTCACCTGCGATACGACTTTGACCTACCCGCATAATCCGAACGGACCGAAACCTGATAACCCAACGGGTGTCGCCGATGAATATGTCCGCGCCATTAACGCCGGCGCTTCGATCTGTCACGTGCACGGGTCTTATATCAGCGACACGGAAATCCAGCCCGATGGCCGGCTGCTGCAGATTCCTATCATGGACGGATGGGCTGAGATCACCGAGCGTATCCGCAGCACAGGCGGGGCTGTTGTGCAATTCGGCTTGGCGAGTATCCGCCTTGAGCAGAAGATTGAACTGTGGCAGAAGCTGAAGCCGGATATGAGCTCGATCAATTTTGATTCGCACGACGAATATTTTCAGCCGGCGCCCGAACATCCGCCAGCCGGTTACTGCTATTCGATCCATCCCATTTCCGAGCTGCGGGAATATGCGCGGCTGGCGAATGAAAATGATGTCAAGCTGGAAATCGAATGCTTCAGCACGGGCGCCTTCTGGGCGATTGAGAAGCTGCGCGCCGGCGAATTCTGGCTGGGCGACCAACGTGATGACGAGCTAGGCCTGCTGCCCGATCCACTGTGGGCGACCTTATTCTTCGGCTGGCCGGGCCAAAGCTGGACGCCGCCTTCCGCCAAAGGCATTCAATTCATGGTTGATCACTTGCCGGAGAATATGAAGTGGAGCATGAGTTGTATGGCGCCGGAGGTGTATTGGGCTGTTATCGCCCACGGTATCGCCATTGGCGGTCACGTGCGGGTGGGCATGGAGGATTGCCCCTATGTGGAAAAGGGCGTCTACGCCAAGAGCAATGCCGAGCTGGTAGAGCGGGCGGCGCGCATCGCGAAAGAGGTGGGCCGTGAGGTCGCCACACCGGAAGAAGCCCGTCAGATTGCGGGTTTGTCCGCTTGAGATGCGTGTAAGTCAGACATTTAGAAGCCTCTAAAAGCATGATCATCGATTCGCATGCCCATATTATGACGGCGGTGCATGGGACAAGCGCCACTGGACCAACGCGATCGCTATCCTGGGGCAAAGTCCGCTGGGGCGACAAGACGATTCAGTTGCTTCCACCCTTCAACGAATCAACAACATTCCCTGCAGAAGCGCTGCTGGCGCAGATTGACTGGGCCGGTGTTGAGCGGGCGGTGCTGCTGCAGGGTCCCTTTTATGGCGAGGCAAACGCCTATGTCGCCTCCGCCGTCGAGCGCTGGCCCGATCGCTTTGTCGGCGCTTTCGCGCCCGATCCCCAGGCGCCCAATGCCCAGGAGATATTCAAACGGTGTGTCGAAGAGTATGGCTTGCGTATCGTCAAATTCGAGCTTACCGAGCCGACCGGATTGACGGGCCGGTACCCGGACCTGCGTATTGACGCGCCGCAATTCAGCTGGATCTTCGACGCAGCTCAGCGTGACGGTCTGGTTGTCACATTCGATTTGGGCAAGATTGGCAGCAGGGCTTATCAGACCAAGGCGGTGGCTAGCATTGCCGAGCGGTATCCAGATTTGCAGATAGTTATCGCCCATCTTGCACAGCCACCGACCAACGAAAGTGGCAACGCTGAATTGAACGCCCCTTGGGAAGAGCAAATCCTCTTAGGCCGCAGAGCGAATGTCTCCTTTGATCTATCGGCGTTGCCCGCCTATTCGCCCTCCTTCGATGAATATCCTTACGCAGATGCGCAAGATTATATACGCCGCGCGGCGCAACTTATCGGCGCAGGGAAAATCATGTGGGGTACGGATGTCCCGGGTCTGCTGACAAGCGGCAGTTATCGGCAACTGCTGAATTATGTTCGACTTCATTGCGATTTTTTGTCCGCCGGGGAAAAGGCGCAGGTTCTGGGCTTGAATGCGTTGCGCGTGTATTGGTCCTACTCATCTTGAGTCATATAGAATCGATGCGGAACGAAAGGCAGAATCGGAACACGCCCAGCTCGGCTGGATGCCTCAGTAAATGACCTTGATCATTTCAGTGCGGAGCTCATAAGGAAGACCAATGGCGAGCGGGCGTTGAGCATTCAGGCAAGGTGGTGGCAGTCTTTTCGGAGTGTTAAACGAAGGGTCTTGTCTCTGCGTCGATGTACCATCGCCAGAAGAGTTTATCTGTAAGAGCAATCTTGTCAGACAACAACGCTACACTCCTCGCGGCGGGTTTTTACGGCGTAGGGCAGTTTGCTTCAGGAAAGCCCCCTTCTGTGAAGCAAATGGGGCATACTTGGTGCAGAAACTGGCGTTTCAGCTATTATTATGCTTGTCTAGGTGCTTCACGAAAGGTTGCGAGGTGCTCCGCAGAGGATTTTATTCTGACAGTTGAAATTCTCACGAGTTGAGTGCTATCCGCAAAAAGGTGAGGCGCCGCCTTATGTGCGATAAACGTCAAGCGCCTCGAAGCAGGCGCTTGACGTTCTCTGGGCTAACACCCTCTGTATGACAGTACGCGACCTAAAGTCCAAGATCGATAAGTTTCCTATAGATTGCTTCGCCTTTGTCGACCCAATCCTTCGCGTTGAAATACTCAAGGTCCTCGCCACCTGATTTGCTCACGCTAACATTAACCACAAATGTATCGCCTATGTCCTTAACAAAGCCGGTGACCTCGTCAGGCTTGTCAAACGTTTTTAGCGACTGGTCCTCTGTATATTCTCCACGGAGCTCGCGGGAGACCACAAACTGATACATTCTCGTTTCCTTTCGCTGCGCGTTCATAGTAGCTGTCACTATCGATTTGCCTCAGAAACCCGATGATGTGAGAGGAAGTGGCAGTGTAGTAGAGAACATAATCAAACGCTAGGGAGTTACGACGCCCGCGCCGTACTTGCTGCACGTTATAATTTAGTCGCGGCGCCGGATAAACAAGCCTCGGCTATCCGTGGAGCTGGGCGGCGATGTCGAGGGATCACATGGCGCTCGGAGAATCGATCTTGCTTTACCGCCCTGTTGCTATACTCGATAGATACGGCTCAGGGTCGGTCCTATAGACACCATTATATTGCCTGTCATCGTCTACAAGATGCTTTGGCTCCGTACTGAAGTCTTCTGGTTTGCGCCAGTTACCTGCGGCTGTCATGGCACCGCCTTTTACTGAAAGTTTGGTACAGGCAAAATCTACGTTGGGAAACTTCCATGCATGTCACTAATTGGCTTGCTGCTGTCCCGCCCGAATAACAGTCGCTGGTGTAGGCAATCGCCAGAATCAGCCAACATGCCCTATGATGTGTCAGCGCATCGGGTTAATCGGGATAGAAACCGGTGTTATATTTGCTACCGCAACACGTTATCCACATTTGCGAGAACTGAGCATGGTCAATCGCGATCAATTTGAATATCTACAAGACGAAGTCATCAGCGATGCGCGCTTTCCAGAACCGGTTAGAGTATTACGCGTCGACACTCTCGGTGCTTCACGCTTTACTCTCCGTGCTGTGGGAACGGACAGTCAAAAGTACTACGAACGCGTTCTTGCGCGGTCCGACATAGATACGCTGATACCTCAAATCCATGAGCAGGGCGTACTCACTGGAGACCCGGCGCGATTCAAACTGGCGACGGAAGCCCATCGTATACGATTAGCGCACCTCTACGACCCGCTGTTCGCTGTCAGTGTATCGAAAATTGACCCGCTGCCTCACCAACTTGAAGCCGTTTACGAGTATATGCTGCCGCAGCCTGCGTTGCGTTTCATGCTGGCCGATGACCCCGGCGCCGGTAAGACCATCATGGCCGGTCTGCTGCTCAAAGAACTGAAATTGCGTGGTGTGCTTGACCGGGTCCTGATAGTGGTCCCAAGCCCATTGCGCACCCAATGGCAGCGGGAACTGCAGGAGAAGTTCGACGAGCATTTTGATATCGTCGAGCGCGCGACGCTCAATGCACTCGGAACTGAACGCACTTGGAACTTGGTGCATCAAGCGGTTGTCTCGATTGACTTTATTAAGCAACCGGACATTTTGGACGGCATAGCTGTCGCTGACATGTGGGATCTCATTATTGTCGATGAAGCTCATAAGATGTCCGCGTATCGTCGTGGCCCTACAAAAATTGACCGCAGCCAGCGTCACCATCTGGGAGAAATTCTCTCTGAAAGGGCAGAACGCTTTCTGCTGATGACGGCGACGCCGCACAAAGGTGACACGGAAAACTTCCGCCTACTGCTTGCTTTGATTGACTCCGACTTATTCGCCAATGAGCAGATATTGCAGCGGGCGGTCGCTCGGCAAGAAAATCCAATCTTCTTGCGCCGCCTCAAAGAAGATATGCGTCAGTTCAATGGAGAGCCGTTGTTTCCTCCACGCAACGCCATAACCGTTCGGTACGAGCTTGAGGGCGAGGAATACGAACTCTACGACCGCGTCACAAGTTACGTGGAGAACTACTTCAACCGCGCCATGTCTGCCGACAACCGCAACGTGACATTCGCATTGATCGTGCTGCAGCGTCGACTTGCATCGAGTGTGCGCGCCGTACGCCGTTCACTTGGAAATCGCCACCAGCGCTTAACGGACCTTCGAGCGGATGTCTTGCGTGATCCAGAAGAGTTGCGGCGCTTGCGAAAGAAACGCCTCGAAATTGCTGACGATGACGACATGACAGAAGAACAGCGCTGGGAACTAGAGCAAGAAGCGCTGCGATTTACGGTCGCCGATAACATTGACGAGCTGGATAATGAAATCGAACAACTAGAAGAACTCATTGAGCTGGCCGAGCAAGTCGAAAATAGCCAGCCGGAGCGCAAGTTAGAAGAGCTAAGGGGCGTCATAGACGGACTGGATGTTGAGCATCCCGGTGAGAAGCTGCTGATATTCACTGAAGCGAAAGACACGCTCGACTACCTGATCGAAAAGCTCGACGAATGGCGAGTCTCCACCGTTACTATTCACGGCGGCATGAAGCCCGAAGATCGAGTCGCGGCTGAGGACACGTTCCGCAGCGACAAGGTACGGGTCATGGTTGCCACAGAAGCGGCCGGCGAAGGCATCAACTTGCAGTTCTGCCACTTGATGGTGAACTACGACATACCCTGGAACCCGACTCGCTTGGAACAGCGCCTGGGGCGTATCCATCGCTATGGGCAGGATCGCGAAGTATTCATGTACAACCTGGTTGCGATCAATACGCGCGAGGGTCGAGTATTGGAAGCGGTCTTCAGCAAATTGGAGCAGATGCGCAAAGAGATGGGCAGCGACCGCGTTTACGATATTGTCGGGGAGCGCTTTACAGATGCGCGGCTGGAGAAAATGATACAGGAACATGTTGTGAACCGGCGCATGTTCGATGACATTCTCGCAACGCTGGATTCCGCAATGCCGGAAAACAACAGCAGTGCTTTAGAAGCCGCTTCATTGAGTTCATTGGCGACACGCCATATCAACATTGCCGCGATGGCGGAGCTGCGCCAGAGAGCGAAAGAAAATCGCCTCGCGCCCGCTTATATTCGTGCGTTTTTTCGCGACGCGCTTGAAGCGCACTTCCCTGGGCGCATCGACCAAAGGTCGGATGGTTATTGGCGTATCAGATACGTTCCGCCGGCGTTGCGCGACCTGCCTGCAGAACTGGCGAGACGCTACCGGAAACCCGAGGAACGCTACCTCAGATTCACCTTTGATATCGATGAGGCGCGCAAGACTGGAATTGAAGCCATCGGTCCGGGACATCCGCTGTTCGAGTCTTTGCTGCAGCATACGATCACAAAGTGCCGGGATCAGCTTGAACAGGGCGCCATGTTTCTTGATCCGGATAACCGGCGCGAAGGACTAGTTTGGCTGGTTGAGGGCACCGTCAATGACGGCCTGGACGCCGTTGTCGGGCAGAAGCTCTTTGCGGTTTATCAGCCGGTTAGCAGCGACGAAATGGAAGCCTTGCCGCCCAGCATGTTCATTGATTTCGGCCTACCGAAGCAATCCCTGTCGCCTCCAGAAACGCTGAAACAACTGCTCAATCAGCGCGACCAGATTCTAGGCTGGAGCATTGAACAGCAAATCGAACCTTACGAACAGGAGATAAAGGAACGCCGACAACACGAAGTGGGAATCGTTCGCCGCTACTTGAAAGAATCTTTCGAGGTTCAAATTGCGGAATCGGACAGCAAGCTGATGGGTTACGAGGAGCAGCAAGAGCGCGGCCGCGATATGCAGATGCCGATCAACGAGGAAGAGCGGCGCAATGAAGACCTGCGGCGGCGCATGGACGGGCGGCTCCAACGCGCTGACCGCGAAGCCATGATCAGCATGAGCACGCCGCGCATCCTGGGCGTCGCCGGTATATTGCCAGCTGATCGAGCTGATCAGGGCGCTGCGACCGGAACCGTCATGCGGCGCGATGATGAAGTCGAGCTGGCAGCGATTGACTATGTGATGCAATATGAACGCGAACAAGGGCGGGAGCCGAAGGATCGCTCCCCGGACAAACTGCCCTTCGATATCTCCAGCAAGGCTGAGGATGGCGAGACGCGTTACATCGAGGTCAAAGGGCGCGCTGGTGTCGGCGCCGTGGAGTTAACGGGAAACGAGTGGCTCACCGCCCAGAACATGGGTGAAGACTACTGGCTATATATCGTCAGCAATGCCACGAGCGACCCGCAGCTGACCATCATCCGCGATCCAGCGCATACATTGCCCAGCGATGACGTGGTGAAGCGCACGCGTTATCACGTTCCGGCTGAAACCTGGCAATCACTCAGCGCGACTGACTAAGCGGCGCAGCGCGTGTTAGAATCAGCCTTGCATCTCTCGCCAAGCTAAGGACCGGTTAACATGGCATACGAAAAGCGCTTGATCGAAGACTCGCTGCCGCTGGAGGCGATCTCGAAACAGAGCGCGCGCGAAAAGAGCATCCGGCACGGGCACATCAGCACGCTGCATATCTGGTGGGCGCGCCGTCCGCTAGCCGCCATGCGCGCCGCCATCTTCGCCAGCCTGATTCCCGCGCCAAAAACTGAGGAAGAGCGCGAGTACCTGCACGACTTGATCACCGACATCGTCGATTGGGATGCAGTCAAGAAAGGCAACAGCCCCCGCGTTCTGGAAGCGCGAGAACTCATTCGCAAGCACTACCCCGATGCGCCGCCAAAAGTGCTCGACCCCTTCATGGGCGGCGGCAGCACCGGCTTGGAAGCGCTGCGCCTAGGCTGCGAAGCGCATGGCGTTGAGCTGAATCCGGTCGCTTATCTGATCGAGCTTTGTACGCTGGTCTACCCGCAGAAATACGGGCAACCAGTCACGATTGTGCCTGAGGACTATGAGGGAACCTTGGAGCAAGCGGAACTGGACTTGCCCGGGCTTGAGACGCCGCCAACGCAAATTCGAATGGATATGCCAGGTGGAAAGCCCTATGTCGTGCAGAACCCGCTGGCGGAAGATGTGCGGCGCTGGGGCGAGTGGGTGCTGGAAGAGACGCGCAAAGAAATCGGCCACCTCTACGAAGATCCAGAAGGCCACACCATCGTCGGCTATATCTGGGCGCGCACGGCGAAATGTCCCAATCCAGCTTGTGGCGCAGAGATGCCCATGCTGCGGCAGACCTGGCTGGCGAACAAGAAGAACAAGAAAGTCGCCCTGCGCATGAACGTGGATAGGAAAGCGAAAGAGATTTCCTTTGAAGTGGTCGAAGGCGACGCCATCGACTTTGACCCGACCGATATGACCATGAAACGCGGGACGATAGTCTGCCCTATCTGTGGAAACTCTCCGCCTAAGGGTTTTCTCGGCGAAGAAGGGCGCGCCAAGCGGCTGGGCGAAAGGATGCTGGCAGTCGTTTACCGTAAGGAGGGCAAGATCGGCAAGTATTACCGCGTTGCGACTAAGCGCGATATGGATTTGTTTGAAAAAGCGCGGAAAAGACTTAATTGCGTCCTCGCGGAAAATCCGGATGCTCTGCCCTCCGAGCCGACACCAGATCGCCGTTCAAGATCTGTTTCTATTCAAGTATATGGCCTTATGGTGTGGAGTGACCTTTTTAATCCTCGACAGTCCCTCATGTTGACTGTTCTGACTAACAGAATTGACCGAATCTACAAAAGTATCAGAACTGAAACGGGAGATTCGGAATATGCAACTGCAGTCGTGAGCCTGCTGGCATGTGCAATTGACCGCATGGTTGATAAAGCGTCAACACTCGCACTTTGGTATGTTGCGGGTGAAAAAATACAGCACACATTTGGCAGGCAGGCTTTACCAATGGTTTGGGATTATGTCGAAGTAAATCCTTTTAGCGGCGCAACAGGAGATTGGGCTAGTGCAGTGGTTTGGGTCGTTCGAGCTATTGAGCATTGCTCTTTGGCCGCAGATAGTGTGGCACACTTGAAGCGCGGAGATGCGAGCCGGTTGAATATCAGCCATACGTCCATGGACGCCGTGATTACTGATCCGCCATATTATGATTCAGTTACGTATGCAGAGTTATCTGACTTCTTCTACGTGTGGCTTAAAAGATCTATCGGCGAATATCACGGCGACATATTTGCTACGCCGCTCACGCCTAAAACGCCAGAAATCATCCAAGCTAGGGCAAGACACCCGGATCTGAACGCTGCGAAACAATTCTACGAAGAGAAGATGACAGAAGCCTTTTCCCAAGGGCGGAGTGTGCTCTGTGACGACGGCATCGTAGTGGTTGTTTTTGCCCACAAATCCACATCGGCTTGGGAGACACTTATCAATAGCTTACTTAGTGCTGGTTTGGTCGTCACCGCATCCTGGCCACTTCATACTGAGTTGTCGAACAGGCAAAACGCGCAAGGCACTGCCTCGCTCGCCTCATCCATCTTCATCGTCTGCCGCAATCGCATTTCAGATGAAGACGGCTTTATCGATGACGTGCACCACGAACTGCGAGAACGTATAGCAGAGCGACTGACCTTCTTCTGGGGGCAAGGCATTCGCGGCGCCGACTTCTTCATCTCCGCCATTGGTCCCGCGGTCGAAGTCTTCGGTCGCTACAGCCGCGTGCGCAAGCTCACCGGCGAGGATGTGGGCGTGGCCGAATTGCTTGATCTGGTGCAGGAAATGGTGGCGGATTATGCGCTGCGCCAAGTCTTGAACGGCCGCTATCAGCTGGGCGCGGTCGATGCGCCGACCCGCTTCTACGTCATGTACCGCTGGAGCTATAACAAACAGAAGCTGCCCTTCGATGACGCCCGCCGCCTGGCGCAGGCCCTCGGCGCCGAAGTCGATGATCTTATCGGTCGCTATCGCATCGTGAAAAAGCGCGGCGCCACCGTCACGATGCCAGATGCGTCGGGGCGAGTTGATGATGAACACCTGGGCGAGCCAGCGCGCGATGGCTCCGCGGCGCCGGTTATCGATGTGCTGCATCGGGCTTTGCGCATCTGGCAGGGAGGTGATCGTCAGGCGCTGGTGGAATTCCTGGAGACGCATGCCGCGAGCCGTGGCGATGCCGTCAGTGTGGTGGCGCAGGCGATCGCCAGTGTTTTGCCGCCACAAGATGAAGAGCGGCGGATGTTGGAGAACTTCCTGCAGGGCAGCGAAAACCTGCCCGCAGCTTTGTATCGAGGCAAATTGATTTAGGAAATGGTGATGGCCAGAAACGTATATAGGCAGCAACTCAATAAGACCAACACGCTGATTGAGCAAGGGCACTACAACCAAGCAGTGACCACGGCGGCGCGCGCGATCGAAAAGCTGCTGGAAGAGCTCTTTAATGAATTGATGAAAGACCTGTCGTCGCGTGATGCGCAGGTTTTGCACGAAGCCCGCGCTAACGCCGTTGAGGGCAGAGCCAAGATGACCCTCGGGCGCTGGGCGCACTTTTACCGCAATCACAATATCTTTGGCTGGCTGGAGAAGACTTTCGGCTATGATTTGCATATGTTTAACTCCGGCACCCTCTTTAACGTCACTGATGTGCGCAACGAATGCGCGCACAAGGATTTTGAACCGACCAGCGCTCAAGCCGCAATGATTCGCCAACACTTGGAAGTCTACCTGGATGAAACGGGGCGTACCCCACAATTGCCTTTGCCCGTTGAAAAGCAAGAAGAAGAGCCACAGGGAAGGGGCAAGCTGCCATCCTGGACCAGTATCACCGTACCAAATGTAGACATCCGCGAGCGCCGCTTTGACTTGGGTGTATTCGCTATCCACCTGGGCGAAATCGCGCTTGGTGAAGCCTTTGCGCAGGAAGAATACAAGGATGCCGAGACCTTCTTCGACCTGACTTATGTAACGCGTGGCTTGCGAAGTCAGTTGGTCACCATGATGCAGCGCCTCGCCAATAAACGCACTGGCTACGCTGTGGTGCAGCTCGATACCACCTTCGGTGGCGGCAAGACGCATACTCTGCTCTCCATGTATCACATTGCCAAAAGTGGCAATCGGTTGACGCACCGCAACGATGTCCGCGGCTTGATGAATGAAGCGCGGATCGAAAGCCTGCCTGAATGCGCGGTGGCGGTGCTGGATGGCTCGTATCTAACACCCAGCGAACCACGCCGTACATCGGATGGAGTCACTTTGCACACGCTATGGGGCGAGATGGCTTATCAGCTTGGTGGTGCTGAGGGCTATGAATATGTCCGCAACAGCGACGAATCGCGGACTGCGCCCGGCTCAGGCGTACTGAGAGAGCTGCTGACTGCCGTAGGAATGCCTTCTCTGATTCTGATGGACGAGGTGCTGGATTACGCTACCAAGGCAGCGTCCATAAGGGTGGGGCGCAATACCTTCCTTGTTGACCAGGTACAGTCTTTTGTAAAGGCGCTAACCCAGGCAGTGGACCGCCATGGCACATCCATGTTGGTCCTGACGCTAACGAGCAGCCCTCAGCAGATATATGGCGAGGAAGCGCAGCGCCTGCAGCAAAGGATTGCCGAGCAGGAAGCGATTTTCAGAAACACATTAGATCGTGTGCAGCGGTCCGAAGTTATCGCCGAGGATGTTGAAATCTACGAAATTCTCCGTCGCCGCCTTTTTCAGGATCTTGGCGATCCTGAAGAGCGAGCGACGGTCGCGCGAGCTTATAGACAGTACTATCAGGATAATTCAGACCAATTCCCGGATCACGTTGCGGCGCCAGGATACCGAGATCGAATCGCAAGATCCTATCCCTTTCATCCCGACCTGATTGATGTGCTGCAAGGCCGTTGGGGCACGGTTCAGAATTTCCAGAAGACCCGTGGTGTCTTGCGTCTCCTGGCCTTGGTCGTGAGCGATCTCTATCACAAGAATCATGGCGCGCCCTTAATCCATACGGGGCATATAAATCTCGGTGATCCGCAGATTCGTCGCGAATTACTGGGCCACGTCGATAGCCCGGGAGGCTACGATGCCGCCATCGGATCGGACATCGCCGGCCAAGCCGATTCCAAAGCGCGGCGCAGAGATCAGCAGATCTCCGGTGATTACTATCGATTCGGCTTATGCGAAGGCTTAGCTACGTCCATGTTCATGTATTCGCATAGTGGAAGCGCCGGCTTCGTCGGTGGGACGCGCCCGCAGCTGTGGCTGAGCATCCTGCAGCCAGATATCGGTCCCGCTCTCGCTGCCGATACTTACAGCAAGCTTGAGAGCGAACTCTGGTATTTGGAGAAAGATGGGGCGCATACCCGCATCGGTATCGAGCCCAATCTGAACCAAATGCTTGTCGAATATCGAGATAGCGCGGCCCAGGATCGCGAGCGCTTGAATGAGTTGGTATTGAAGGAAATCAAGAAGATGGCCGGCGATAAAATGGGCAAAGCGGCCATCTGGCCCAAGGACTCTCATGACGTTCGCGATACCGATGAACTGAAATTCGTCATTGCCCCCACGCAAAATGCCTACCTGGAACACGATGAAGACCAGAACGCTCAGATTTTCATCGAGGACATTCTCAAGTATGCCGGCAATAAACACCGCGAATATCGCAATACGCTCATCATTCTTCTGCCGACTACCTCCGGCATCATCAACCTGGAAACGGCCGCCACCCGTCTGCTTGCCCTCCAGGACATTGAGAAGACTCGAGGTACTCAGCTAAAGGACCGCCAACGCGATGAACTGAGACAACAGCTAAGAGTCGCGCAAGGTGGCTTGCCCGCGGCTGTATGGGGCGCTTACACTATTATCGCAACAGCCGGGAGCGACGATGATCCGTGGATTAGAGAAGAAGGCGGCATCTCGACATTTCGACCCGAAAATACGCTAGCAGAGCGCGCATTTTACAAATTGACAGGCGAGTCTCGGCTTCTGACACAATTCGACCCGGATCTCATTCTTCGCCGTGATCACGAGCGTTTTCAATATCTGTGGCCAGCTGACAAGGAACAGATCAATACACGCGAGTTATGGAATACCTTCGCTCGCTACGGCTATCTCCCCATGTTAGAGAAGCGGACAGTATTGCAGCACGCGATCTCATGGGGCGTGAGTCGCGGGTTGTTTGCGTACTGTACTGGAAAACCGGACAATTTCGACAACATCCACATCGACGAGCAATTGTCATCAGCGCAATGCGTCATCAGCGAACATTCGTGGCTGCTGGATGCCTCTATTGCGCGGACACTTACTGCTCCACCGGCCGCACCTATCGAAGATGATGACGATGGAAGTAAATCAAATGGCGGTGAGCCGCCTGATGATGGCGGCACTAAACCACCTGGCAACGGTGAGACAGGGGATCCGAAGCGTTGCACTACGGTCGGTGTTGAAATCGAGCTTGAGTCATCGAATTGGCGCCAATTTCATAGCTCGGTCATAATGCCCCTTCTCGAAAAGGGGGCGGACATAAATGTCTCTGTTAAATTGTCAGCCGCTCAAGCGGATGGTTTCGACCGCAATTTCATAGAGCTAAGTATTCGAGAGGGAGCAATACAGATCAATCCCACAGCTAAGGTCGAGATTGATCCCAATTAGCGAGATAATCCGTATCGCTACTCTGAAACTCGCGAAGAGCGTAGCAATGCCAAGGCGTGGCCAGTAGCTGTGCGACGCTCATTTTTTGTCGTCGTCCCACGTTTTCCACAAATCTAGTGTATTTTTATGATAAGCCTCGGTGTTGCCAACGGCGCGCGATCCGACGCGCTTATTCTGCACAATCTTTTGGACAAGCGCGCATACGTCGTCTGCGTCCCCTGACGCCCATTTATGCCTGATGAGCCATCCTCTGATTGCTGTGCTATCGAGGACGTAGCCCTCGTTGTGGAGCAGCTTAAATGTGGCAATGGCCGCTCTTTCGTCTTGCGGATGACCGATGCCTGTCGACAAGTTGACACTGCAGGTTAGATCTTTCAAGGCGTTTTCCACGACACGATCATAGAATGCTGGGAGCGATACCTCGGCTGGTGGCGAGCCCAAGATCTGCGCTTGCCAGGTGTCGATCCAGCCTTTGACGACTTCGTCTACGGATAAGGGTAGAGAAACTGTCATCGCCTTGTCTGGATAAAACGCCAGCAAGGGACCACTGATGAATCTGCTGGATCTCTGACGCAGGAAGAGCAGGGACAACTCAATCTCAGTTTCAGCGTCAGTAGTGGTATAGGTCAGTGTGACTCTTTTGTCTTTTGCCAACGAGCGTGCAATCTCCTCGCCCAAGACATCGCGAATCACACCTCGTTTGAGATTTCCTAGCACACAAACGGCTATGATCCCGGATAGGGTTTCATGACTCGCTGCTGTCTGGCAAAGCCAGTGAAAACCACGACCTGCTGCATCTTCATCCGGTCCAAAAGTGTCTACGTATAGCGAATTTCGTTGTCTGATTGTCATCTTCTCATTGCTCCTGTAGGAGTCCAAGACCCGCGCCGACTGCGGGTCACAGCCAGCAGACTTACGACCTATCAAGCTGGTGTACAATCCGACGTCTCGTCGCCGGCCACCTGATTATCTTTACTGTCCATGTCATTGCCCTGTGCTGCAGCCTGGCGTGCAAATAGCGGCGCGCAGCAAAGGTAGAGAACAAGCCACCATGCGTATGCACCAGCGGATGACCCATATTCATTGTCTGTTACCAGTCCGTGAGCCAGTCGGTTGCGGAAATTCGAACCCAGTCGCTCGTGCAATAGACCTTGCAAGTCGAATAAGAGGTCTTGATCGAAGATTTCTGCTACCTCGGGTGCCTCATATAAAAGATTACCCAAGTTGTATTCTTCCTGAATCCCATCTGAATCGTATTTGGATACGATTACCCCACGCTGTTGGAGCAAATATCGTATTGAGTTTTCGATTTGGGGAACAAGCAGACTAGATGCGACCATGAAATCAAGAATGAAGCCGTGGTATAGACCTCGTAGAAATATTTCGCGGCGATCCGGTGGAATAAAGGGACTGTTGCTAACGATGTTCACAAGGTCGTTGGGACGTATGTGATGATCCAAATTGATTTGGTCAAGCGCCGGCGATATGAAGGCGACTACAGTAATTTGTTGCCGTCGTTTGGCTTCCTCATACATCGTGCACCGAATTGAGTCATCCATGCCATTGCTGTGGCTGTGAGTGAAACCGGCTCTTTTGCCGATTACTTTTCCGCGGTCGCCAATCAGTTGCTTCGTAACGATATACTGCAGCGGGTATTTTGCTTGCAACTCGTGGGCCAGGGCTTTTAGCGACTCAACAGATGGCGGCGTGTAGTCTGCTGCAAGTCCATAAATGCAATCCATCAACGGCCGGTCTCTAAACGAGTGTCTTGCAGACTTGATTAGCTCTGATATGTCAGTGCTGTGGGAGAATGTTTTGTACCCGTCATAGCTGGCTTGCGTCTCCAACAACAGCGCGTGAACGCGATCAATGTCGGCCTTCGGCGCTCCGGTTTGTCGTAGCGCAACCAGTCCACGTTGAAGTAGATCTAGTACTTTGAAGTGCGTATGGGGGCCTTGCTTCATTAGGTCGGTGGCTTCGTTTTCAAAAGTCATCGCCGCTCGTCGTTCAGTGCATCGACCAGCGTCATCATCCTTCGCGAGCAGATGCCAATCGCGAGCGATATCCCAGAATATGCGTGCAGCCTCCCAAGCATTCTTGCTCTCGAACTCTTCAGCAAGCTGAGTAGCATAAGGAATAAAGACATTAGGATCGCTTTTACCATGTTCGCAGAGCAGCTTCAAGAGATGTGCGGGATCCCGGAGGATGCCTGCTGCCTTCATTGCCGCGAGCTCGGTTTCAATGAAAGCGATAGTAGGATCGTATTTGCTTCCGTTCTTTCCCAGCGCAGCGGCAATTTGGAGAGCGCGCTCCAGCCGGTTTGTAAGGTGGTGAGAGGTTTCAGCACGATCAAAACCAGCTGCCGCCTCGATGTAAGAGTCCACTGCAAGTTCAGCAAACTGGAAAGCTCTGTCAACACGCAGAGTCCAGAGGATGTCCGCTATACGTGCCCTTAGCTCGGAATCTTCTATCTCACATACGAACTGCCTGAGAATTTCCAGGTGTGTGTCCTTAATCCCAGGCGGAGGGACAGGCAGTTTTCGGACATCATTGAAACAGAACCGCAATGATGTAAGGGTGGCGAAGAGAGCGCATGTCTCCTCTTTTCTCTGATCGCCTTCACCTGCCGCGATTTTAGCCTCTTCAATGAAACAAATGCTGTAGCGTTGGCAAGTCCGCTCTTCCGACTTCTCGGCGTCTTCACTTTGTCGCGAGAGGACTCGCTCAAAGTCGAAACTGAGAAGATGCTCAAGCGTAATGGCGATTCCGCCGTCGTCTAAACTTTCGCTATTGCTCATCCATATACCTTAGGAATCGTGTGTGAGAGATCGAATGTAGCATTACTGGACAGCCGTGCGTGTGTTGCAAGGTATTGATGCTCATGAGACGTATTCCCGCGTTCCAATTTGCCGCAAATTGGTCTCGCCTCAAAATGTAAAGGAAGAATCGCACGCAAATCTAAGAGAACGAAAAGCGCTAGGAGCGCAGGGATTCTCATTGATCTCGAATGACAATCAGTCAAGACTGTCATAGAAGTCTGACAACGATTTGCATAGCTCTTCATGTGTAGGGCGTTGCGCTCGCAACTGTATCAGCTTTTTGCATGCTTCTTCAACGGCACCCTTTTCTGTACTCGCTTGCCAACCTTGACCGTTCTGGAGGCGGTAAACGAACAACTCTTCGCCAGGGTTGCGATTTACCTCAACGGATACGGAGTTCGTGCCGTCTGTCACCAACAGGCTGCAATCTCCGTCTTGCTTAATCTGAAACACACTTCCACCGTACTCGAAGTCCTTCACCCGTTTCTCCTTCTTAACTATCCGTCTAGGGATACCCGTGCGAAAACTTCCATTCGTCTATCCTGGCTTGTCTTCGATTGGATGCCCTATACACTGATACCGAGTAGCAGCGATTTCTTGCCAACAGTGGCAAAAAATCGTGTTGATTCGGTATTGATAGATGAACCGGTTCAAGGAGTTTGAGGTTGAGCGGAAACCAAGATGTATTCAAAGAATTGAATGAGAACGGCACATTCTATCGGAAGGATCTAATATCCTATGTGGAGTGGTTGGCCGGAACTTTGTCCTGGACGAGCGGCGATCCACGGACTCTTCCTGGAGGAAACACCCCCGAAGATATCGCACATGAGGTTATCAAGAAAGCGCTGGACGGCACACGAAAGTACGATCCGGATCGGGGCCCCCTGAGAAACTGGTTGCGCGATCAGGCGCGTAGCGAGCTCAGCCACTTAGTCCTATCCGCACCACATCGTCATGAAACAGAATCGCTTGAAGACGAGTTCGCGTCTGATCCTAGCTCGGCTGACCCCGAGAGTGTGATCATCGCGCTAGAGGAAAGAGATATTGTATCGCAATCTGTGGCTGCAATCCTGGAAGTTATAGATGGAAAGCCGGATTTGGAGGCGGTCGTCGAAGCCATTCTAAGTCGTCGAAGCCATTCTAAATGGATGCGAACCGGAGCCGCGTCACTTGGCAGAGGAGCTCAAAATTGAAGTAGAAGAAATATACAATCGATTAAAACGGTTGAGACGGTTACTGAGAAGGGACTAAATGCAATGAGTCAGACGAAGAGAAATGCACCAGAGACGGACGCGGAATTGCTGGACGCTTTTCTAATAGCGTTGGGAGAGGTCGCTCCTGATACAGAAGAAGAAATAGACTCCTTCTTGGCTGAACGCGGTTACAACCTTGAAGAGCTCAATGCCCGATCAGAACGCGTATTGAAACCGATGCTCGACTCTTCCCCATTGAATATGCTCAATCGTGCCAAGCAAGAGAGGGAGAAATCAGCGAAGCAACGAATAGAGCGCAATGCCGATAGACGTTTCACACGCGAAGACAACCTGGCATATTTGGCAGCGATGCAACTGCGCCCCGGCATGGCAGTGCATTTCAGAAAACGTGATGTGGAAAACATGACCAATGCTGATTTACAGAGCTTGCGAGATGATCTAGAGTCTCTTCAAGCAGACAGCGAGAGCAAGCCAGCGGAGAATGAGTAAGTGACGTATCCGGCTGCTGTCGCCGAAAAGATCCTAAATCAACTGAGCATCAATTCACCTGCGGCCCTACAGCGATTGGAGGGCATCGCCTGGTTGAGAGGTGCTGAGGTCAGGTACGCGCCGCTTTCTAGTGCTGAAGGGCGCTTGATCGTGGATCGGGGGAAGGGCATTATCACGATCTCGTCTAACGTATCTAACCTGCAACGAAAACGGTTCAGCATTGCCCATGAATTAGGTCATTTTGAACTCCATCGACAGCGTACCTCACTGTTTCTGTGCTCGATTGACGACATTAATGACGGTGTCGTGAAAAACTCTGTCAACAGAATGGAGCGAGAAGCTAACGAGTTTGCTGCTGCGTTTCTTCTACCGGACCGATTCTTCAAGCCGCTGTGTGATGAGAGCGACCCATCTCTTTGCCATATTGCACAATTAGCGCGACAGTTCGATACATCACTGACAGCCACGGCATTGCGATTCATTCACTGTACTGTAGCACCTGTTGCTCTGGTTTATACCGAGGACCAATATATCAAGTGGGTAGGACTGTAGTGGTCCCGAAAAACTGGACACCTAGTAAAGAGACTATACTAGATGAACAGTGACGGAGACAGACACGTGGGGAAATATCGTAAGTACACAGCGGAGGCGAAAGTTAGGATCGTGCTGGAAATCCTTCGTGGCGAGAAATCGGTGGCGCAGGCCAGTCGCGACTACCAGATCAAGAGCAGTCTGCTGTATCGCTGGAAGGACCAGTTTTTGGAAGGCGGGAAGCAATCTTTCGCCTTTGGTCAGGGCGCAGAGCTAAAGCGCCGGGCAGACAAGGTCGCGGAGTTGGAGCGCTTAGTGGGGAAGCTGACGATGCAACTGGAAATTGCAAAAAAAGCCTCTCACTATGTGAAATCTCTACCGCCCGAAAGCGAGAACTAGTGCATTCGCTCAGCCAGACTTACCCGGTGTCGACGAGTTGCGCCGTGCTCGGATTACCGCGCAGCAGCTACTATCACAACGCCAGTCGGCGCGACCAGCAGAGCTTGCGCGAGGCGATCGTGGATATCGCCGGGCGGCATCCTACCTATGGCAGCCGGCGTGTAGCAGTGGCCCTGCAGCGGTCGCCAAGCGGCGCGCGCGTGGGTCGTCATTCGGTACGTCGGCTGATGCGAGAGATGGACTTGGCTATCAAGCCAAAGCGTGGTCGGGGATGGGGCACCGACAGCCGACACAGCTACCGACGCTACCGGAATCTGATCAAAGGAATACAGTCGGAGCGTCCGAACCAGGTGTGGGTCGCCGATATCACTTACGTGCGCGTGCGCTCGGAATTCGTCTATCTGGCAGTCATCATGGATGTGTTCACGCGGTCGGTTCGCGGCTGGCATGTTAGCTGGACAGCGGGGCAAAATCTGACGCTGGCGGCACTGCGAAAGGCGCTTGAGCATCACCCGGCGTCGGAGTTCCACCACTCCGACCAAGGCACACAGTACGCCGCTAAGGCCTACGTTAAGCTGCTGCGTGAGTGCGGAACACGGATCAGCATGGCAGCCACCGGCAAGCCAAGCGAAAACGGCTATGCTGAGCGGCTGATCCGCACCATCAAGGAGGAGGAAGTATATCTCAGTGACTACCAAAACATGGCTGAAGCGCGGGAGCAACTGGGTTTCTTCATCGAGGCAGTCTACAACCAGCGCCGTCCGCATAGCGCATTGGACTACCTAACGCCGGCAGAATTTGAGGCTGAGTGGCTACAGCGCAACTCTCTCAAATTTCCTGAGATTTTGTGTCCAATAATTTAGGACCACTACAGACAGAGCGAGGAACTAAAAGACCTTGGACTGTTTATTGACTCGATAAGAAGGTTGCATAGTTCAAGTATGGCTGCCCGGCGCTCGGAAGTGCCGCAACATGTGCGAGCCGACATTTGGTTTGATCACGGAAACTTTCATGGTGATGCACAGATCATGGAACATTCCAAGCTTATGCCAAAGCATAACGCTGTTCTCACCTTGCTTTGGTTGGATGAAGACATTACAGGTGAAGACGACGATCCGACGTGGTAATTTCCCACGACGCTCGCAATTCTTGCCGGGCACCTTAGTGCGTATAAATCTAGCAGCGGCGCAAGCTGAGATTACTGCGTTTTAGAGCGACTTAATGAATGATGACGTACTTGATCGTTTGTTGAATTTAACCTCTATTGAATCGAATCATCAAATTCAACAACGACGTCAATGACATCTAGTGATCGGCCGCTGATTTCTCCTGCGGATCGGTTTTCATAGAATAGTAAGCCTGTAACGTAAACAGAACATCCTCATGGGCGGACTACAGCAAATGAATGGGGTTTCACCTACGAAAAGTCGCCTCACTTCCCTAAAGTGCTCGACAATTTCCGCCGCGGGCGTACGCTCTCGAGTGCGGCGTATCCAGGTGAAGATGCGCCGGCTAAATGAAGTAGATGAGGCCCCGATTATGGCGGTCGTGATTGCGGTACCCGAAGATGATTTCGGAACGCATACTTTCCCCTACTCCTCGAAATACCGTCCCAAGTTACTTCGGGTGAAGAGAATCCGCACGATATAAATCTGGTCATCGACGTGGTGGTAGACAACGTAGTGCTGCTATACTTTGACTAGGAGCAGGTCATCCAGGATTTCGTCATGCCGACGACCGATTCCAGGCATAACCCGAATGTGTTGGATGCCCTCGGCCAGCTTACTTAGGTACGCGTCAACTTGCTTTTCGCCGAACTTATCGAAGGTGTAGCGGCGAATATCTGCAATGTCATTCCTAGCTTCCGGCGAAAACTCAACCAAAGGTATCTGCGGGTTTTTGGTCATCGCTTATCGGAATGTTGGCTTCGTCTCGCCCTTGGGCCCAGCGCTTCGCGTCTTCGAGAAATGTATCTGGATTGAAGGGAGTTCCTTCACCGTTTTTTACACGTTCTAGCGACCGGTGGCAGCTGGCCCGGAATTCCGCTAGGTCGCGCTTGCGCTTCTCATGGTAGGTCGCTACTCCGTACAGCCATTCTCCAACTGAAACGTTCGCGGCTTCTGCTCTCTGCCGAGCCAACTCCCAATCTTCCTGGTACGTTTCATTCGGCTGCATGTTCAATCCTCGATCGTCTTCTTGCGACACTTGACCATTATAGCCGATTTCACAATACACCTGAAATTGCCTCTTGAAGTGGAGCTATACGTAAACAAAGCAGCCTGCTATTCCGATTGCTCACCATTTCGGATCGAATCTGCCAATATAGCGAATGCAATATGTCTTCTACGAAGTCGCTAACCGATGATGAACGGGAACCCGCAGAAGCACTTTTCTACTCGGAGTGAGGGGCAAACCATCAAGTTCTATTGGTTACTTAGCGTCTTAATCGATAATCGCGTGGTCCCGACAAATGCTACTAACAAGCTTAGCAATCTCGGTCAAAGCCGCAAAATACTCTCCACAGCTCCCGGAATATCCAAGTAGTCTGCGCTGTACGCCGCGCGCAGCAGTGGTATCGGAACGAATCGGTCATATTTGCTGCGCTGAAGGTGATATTCGCTGACCGGCTTGGCGAGCGCTTCAGCCGTCGGCGGGTCCTGGCAAAGTTGCCGCAACTGTTCCCGCAACTCTTTGGCGGAATCGCATGATGCCCCAACCACAAGATAGTAGGGCGGAGCCTGATCAGGCACGTCGAAACCACCATGTCGTAGCAAATGGTCCAGGGTGGCGAACTGCCGCGTGCCGCACCAGGGGAAGACCAGGAAGCGACTGTCAGCCAAGGGTAGTATGGATGTCGTGGCTAGCTCGAGCCGCTGCGCCGCCTGTCGCGCGATCCCCAGGCGCTGGCGAGCGCGGTCGGTCATATAAACGTAGTCGGAGCCGGACAGCAGGATCTGGCGCATCTTTTGCAGAATCCGCGTGTGAATCTCGATACCCGGAGAGGTCCACCTGGTCTTACCCCGGCCTTTCGCCCGCGCCACTTCAACGATGCGGCGCTCGGTGTCCACACTGAGCACGCGCCACATGAAGCCCGCGAGCACCAGGGTACTATCGATATCGGGCGCGTCCGGTATCGTACCAATCTCGCGGGACTTGTCGCGAACGCGGAACTCGTCGGCGACCATGAACACCGAGTAGAAGCGGTAATTGTTGACGATGTTCTCCGCTTCGAGCCCGATGATCAAGCGGCCCGTTTCGGTTTCTTGCAAGTGTTCAATATCGAGCAGATGGCGCAGCAGCTGGCGGAAGCGCTCAGCCGTAAGGTCTTTGAAAGGCGACAGGCTCAGGACGCGCTCAGCCAGTCCCGGGGGCGTAAGCTCAGCATGTGAATAGAGGATGCTCATTGTCTGGTGGTAGAGCATACTGAAGGGCAGGCGCGGGATCAGAGGCGGCTCAATCCACCGCTCTTCGGCGTAAAGCTGAATGATGGCGAGCGTTTGCAGCAGATTCCAGGGCAGTTCTTCACCAAAGTGGGCTGCCTCAGATTGGTTCTCAGTGGTATAGGAGCACATCCGCGGCGGCGCTTCACGCCGGCCCGAGCGGCCAAGGCGCTGTACAAAGCTGGCGACTGAATGCGTGGCGTTTATCTGCAAGACCTGATCGAGCTGTCCGAGATCAATACCAAGCTCCAGCGTGACAGTAGCGGCGACGCAGGCTGGTCTGTTTTCCTCTTTCATCGCCGCTTCCGCGCTCTCGCGATACAGCGCGGACACATTGCCGTGATGCGCATGATAAAAGTTGGGCAGGCCGTCACGCTCGGAAATCCGCCGCATGTTCAGGCTGACCTCTTCCACCGCGCCTCTGCTATTGGCGAAGATCAGCGTCTTCGGCGAGCGCCGCGTCATCTGGTGTATGTCCATGAAGTATTCTTCTGTGTCGACCAGCAGCGCATCCAGGTCGCTCCCCGGATGTTTGTCTTCGGCAGGCAAGAGGAAATACTTGACCGCGAGCTCGAGCTCGGATTTGCCCGGTCCCTCAATCTTTTCCACTTCCAGGCTGGAGCCGCCGCGCAACCAGGCCATCGCTTTATCGGGCTCGCCCAGGGTGGCCGAAAGCCCGATTCGACGGGCCGGCGCAGACTGAAAGCGGTCGAGACGCTCTAGCTGGCACATCACTTGGCGGCCGCGATCGGAGTCGATGAAGGCATGAACTTCATCGATGATGACAAAACGCAAGTCGCCGAATAGGCGCCTGAGTTCAAAGGTCCGATGCATCAACATCGCTTCCAGCGATTCAGGCGTGATTTGCAGGATGCCGCGCGCGCGTTTCAAAAAGCGCTGTTTCTTGGATTGGGACACATCACCATGCCAGCTCTGCGCCGGGATATCGCTGTCTTCGAGCAGACCGGTGATGCGGAAAAACTGGTCGTTGATCAGCGCCTTAAGCGGACCGATGTAAAGCGCGCCGATGGAAGCCGGCGGGTCGCGATCCAGCTCAGTGATGATGGGAAGAAGGGCCGCTTCGGTCTTGCCGCTGGCGGTGGCGCTGCATATCAGGACGTGATTCGGCCTGTCGATGATGGCGTCGATGGCTTTCGCCTGTACTTCGCGCAGTGCTTCCCATTTATGGCGATAGATGTATTCCTGGATGAAGGGCGCGAGTTTATAGAACGCGATTTCGCTCATCAGATCTGGAAGCTGGCGTAAGGCGAGGCGCCGTTTTCGTCATGGACTTCGCTTAGGACCTCGGGGTCGGCGACGAGTTCTCCCGAGGTGAATTGGACCTCGCCCACAAGCGACTCAAAGCTCTCCTCGGGATTCTGCTGCAGCAGGTTAAGCAAGGCCACGAAGTCTCTTAACACTTCGCGCGGGGTGAGCAAGGTATCGGCGCCGATGCGACTCAGAACAATCGACATAAAGGCTTCGAGATGACGGTCCTCGATCGCGGTCTCGTACTTGTGGTGCTTGCTGTGAATCTCGCGGATCGTTTGCAGCAACAAAAATATCTCGCTGTGGCTGAGGACATCGAGACGAATCAGGGGACCCGACATGTCGCGCAGCCCTTGCCGAGCGAAACGGCTGTCTTCCAACCGCGTTTTCAGCGCTTCGTATCCATACAGCCCGCGGCGATCATCCTCCACCATCTGCGGCGTGGCGCCGAAGAGCAGGCCCAGGTACTCGGCTTTGCCTTGCAGCGTATCGTTCAATATGGTGAGCAGGCGTTCGTAGTTGTTGTTGCGCGATATCTTGTGCGAGATGTGATAGAGGTTGACCGCCTCATCGATGAATATGATCAGGCCCTTATAGCCGATTTGCCGCATGAAATAAGCCAGGAGCTTGATGTAGTCGTACCAGGTGCTGTCATCAATGATGACACGGACACCTAGTGCCTGCCTGGCCTCCGTCTTGGTATTGAACTCGCCCCTAAGCCAGCGAATCGCATTGCTTTTCAGGTCGTCGTTGCCTTCTTGGTGCCCGCGCCAGTAGGCGTTGATGACAGTGGCGAAGTCAAAGCCATGCACCATGCCTTCCATATCGCTGATGGTCGCGTGAATCCGCGCTTCCACCTCATTGGCGAAGCTGGGCAATGACGGACTTGTGCCCGCTTTCACCACTTCGGACTGGATATTGTTGATCCACTTCTCCAGCAGGGCAGCGAAGGCATTGCCGCCGGGGCGCGTATCAATGGCCATATTGTTCAGCAGCTCGCGATAGAGCTCGAGCCCTTCGTTCTTCGAGCCGGTCAAGCGCTTCTGCGGGCTGAGATCGGCATCGGCGACCACGAATTTCCGCTTGAAGGCATAGTTGCGCAAAAGCTGCAGCATGAAGCTTTTGCCAGTTCCATAGCGGCCGACGATCATGCGAAAGGTAGCCCCGCCTTCCGCGACAATATCATCCAAATCGTTGAGCAGCGCGCCCAATTCATCTTTGCGGCCGACGGCGATGTGTTCCGCTCCCGTGCGCGGAACCACACCAGCGCTAAGCGATTGCAAGATAGCCTGTGATGTGCGTTTGGGAATTCGTTTTGCCATACCTGACCTCAACTGTATATTAGATTAGCGCGCGATTCATAAGACGGATTCAGGCCTCAAGATATTCCGGATGCTGCAAGATATATTCGACTTCATCGCGATACTCTTCCAGGACGACCCAGAGAGCATCTTCTTCGAAAAGCAAGGTGTCGCCGATCTCATCCAGCGCGATGCCGTTGATCTCGTCGATAATCACGCTGATGAACTCGCCCGGAAACGCGGATTCAATGACGTCTGCCGGGCACTCCCAGCCATTGGCCATCATCAAGGCAATCAGCTTCGAACGCTTCTCGTCGCTGGCGCCCATGATCTGCACGACTTCTTCCAGGTCCGTTAGTAACTCGTCGGGTGTGTCCTCTGGTCGCTGAAGGAAACCCGACGCGGCTGGCTCAGCGCCGTTGTCCGAGCCCCCGCCCATGTCGCTCGCAGTAATCTGAACATTTTCGCCCGTTGGCGCTTGTTGCTGCTCAGTCTGGCCAATGTGTTCGGCAGCACCGCCGTCGGCCATTGCAGCGAAGCGGGTAAGGCGCAGCCTGGCGCGGGCTTGCCTGCGTCCGCCAACTCGGGACCAATCTATTGTTACAGGCTTTGCCGGCGGCTTGGCTGCGATTTCGATCGGGGCCGGCGCTGCTTGCGGCGCTTGCGGTACCCAGCTGGCGGCTGCCACTAGCTGCTCATCTGCTGATGCCGACACTAGCTGTGCCTCAACTGGCTGTGGCTGCTCGCTCTCTGGCTCGGCATCCGCCAGCTGGCGTTCGCGAAGCGCTGCGGACTCTTCAGCCAGTTGCGCGAGTTGGGAATGGTCGATTGACAGCTCCGGCTTGGGCGCTTCCGGTTGCAGCGCCGCTTCGATGAGGGATTTGCTCGCATCCGTCAATTGAATGCCGCGAACCCGATAGCTATAGCCCGCTTGTCCCCGCAGGACGTTGTCGGCATGCTTGACGATGCTGTTCAGAGACGCGGCTAAGGGTTCGACCTCCGTCCAAGCATGAGTCGCGGCGATTTCTATTTCGTTTACGGGATAGGCATGTACCGCGCTGGCAAAGGGCGCCCGGCGGATGACTCGCTTTTCTTCTGGTTGATGCATCTGAAAAAGCGTCTTCCCCTGTTCTTTTCGCGTAGCCTCATCGATGGCAACCAAGGCCTGCTTATACCCCTGGTGCAGGTCAGTTGACGCAGAGAATTTCTTGTAGAATTTGCTCTTGGTGGGATTGTATTTCGCCAGCGCAAAGAGCGTGCCGTCCGATAAAGCCTCGAAGGACTCGCCCGAATTCACCCACATTTCAAGGATGAAGTTAAGGTCGGTGACTTCAGTCACTTGGCTGACTTCGCTGTACCAGTTCAGCGCGTTCGGCGCCAACTCATGCAGGACGATGAAGTCGGCAATCCAATCCGGCAGGTAGCGATCCAGCTTTGGCTGCAGCTGCCGATAGTAACGCCAAAATTCATTAAGGTGGTTGAAGGCATCACCCGGCGATTCGAAGCCGACCATGTTAATGGCTTCATAGATGTGCACGAAAAGATAGCTCAAATCAGTTGGGAGCCGGTTGCCTTGGCGCAACTGGGCGCGCCAGTAAAAGTACCACCGCTGCTGCGCCGCATCCATGGACTCGTAAGTGGGCCAATACTGCTGGAAAGGCGCCGGCTCGGCCGAGGATTCCGCCCGATCAATGTACTTTCTGGCCTGCTGGACAAATCGATCCTCATCGCGCGGGAAGGAAACTCTGAAACTGTCGACCGGAGCGCGAGCGGGGATCGGAATATCTTTGGGCGGGTCTTCCACGGCGGGCATGCTCACACGCTGATAGACTTCATCCGCGCGTCGTGGCCGTTCGTCTACGGTCCCGGTCTTTGATGAAGAGGGCGGCGTCTTGGTATCGCTGACGACTTCGATCGGGTCAACCGCGACCAGTTCCTCCGGTTTGCGTGAAATGCGACCCTTCAGATGTTTCAGGCATTCCAGCGGGTCGACCAGCTCCAGGTTCAGGCCCAGAAACTGATGTCTTGTTGTGCTGACGCTGATCAGGCAGAAACGACCGGGCTTGCCCGTGCCAGGATGCACCGTATTGACTATTCCGTAGAAGACGATGGTATCGATCTTCTCAGTTCTGTCGGCGCTGTAGATCTCGTGAAAGGTTCGCAGCGGAATCTGCGCGATAACTGAGCGATACAGTTGGTTTCGCTGTGACTTTGGCAGTGCTGTCGCTGTAATCTCATCGCGCGCCTTGATATAGCGATATGCCTTGGCATCCGGCACAGTTTCAATCGTCGGCAATTCAAGCTCGACGGTCAGTTGTCGGGAGCTCGCTGTATAGACGAGTTGCGACTTGCGCGGAAACGACTCCGGATAACTGCCATTGTGCAGTACGCGTAAAAGATAGTCTTCGACCGCTTTTGACTCGCCAGCGGCAAAGCGCTCCTGAATGCGCTCTATCTTCTGGTTCTGTTCGAATGCCTTGTTTCGCCGACCATCCATGCGGATCTCGTGATCCCTTTTGGTCTTTTGGTATTCCCTTTCCGCCCGCTCGTAGCGCTTTTCGCCTTCAAAATACAGCTGCCATATTCGCGCTTCTTCCAGGGCAGCATCTTGTTCAAGCCGGCAGGCGCCGCGGGCAGATAATCACCCCTCCTGGGTTTCGCCGTATTGAAAAGCTCAATACGGGGCCATGTTTTCAGTTTTTCCAGATCAATATACGTGTCGCGAGATAAGGCATCGCTGAGGATATTCTGCAGCTTGGCGAAGGTAGCCTCCAACTCGGCATTCTGAGCATCCGCTAGAGATCTTCGTTGCTGCTGCCGATACGCGTTTGAACGTGTTCGTTGCGACACGATGGCTCCTCTGCATGAGATCAACCGACCAAATATACCTTACTCGGCTCAGAATATGTAATTGAATCCAGTATGTCTCGGGCTGGCTCTGAGCTTGCGGCTGTGTTGAGCATCCTCTCGCCGGCCAGCACCGCGCTGTGTCCAAGTGCAGATTTAGGGCTCGAGGGTCCTGGCATGCGCTGAAGGACATGAATTCGTATATCGTCGTCATATATGTTGTTCGCTGCTTGGACAGGGCAGATTGGTCGATCACCAAAGAACAGGTCGCCGTTGTCTTGTACGAAAGCGAAGATGATTTCCTACGGCTGTTCATCGACATCGCGGCGCGATCGCAGACTGAGCGGATCGCGCTGATGACACATGAACAACTGCTCACGGATCTTGAGAGTTGACAAGGAGCGCAACGAGCGCGAGGCCATCCGGTCTTTCGGGAGTCGAGCGATAACGTGATCCTGGCCGGACAGAACGCCGGTAGTGGAGGATATGTGAGGAGTGTACGGCCCGCGCTGGCGGAGCGCGCTGCATTCACACGACGCCGAAGACACCATCGTTTTCGACTTCGAGACCACCGGGATAGAAAAGCATCTGGATGAGGCGGTTTCCATCGCGGCGCAAAGCTACACGTCGCCATCGGGCGGGCGGGTCAAGTATCACTGCCTGATCGCGATGCCGCGACATGATATTTTCACGACGATATCGTCGGTCATAGGCGCGCTTGTCGCGCAAATGCATGTAGGGCATAAATGCTCTCGATCGGATCGCCGCTGAAAACAACAGATCTATTGTTGCAACCGACAATCATAAACAAAGCAGCCTTGTCAGATGTAGAGCACAATGAAATCCTCTTCGACCTGAACCTGGTATGTCTCAACTGAAGGGTCCTCCTCTACCATTTGTTCCACAGCGACATCGTAGGTCTTTACCCGCATCCGATGCGGATTGTAAACCGAGCGCCCGCTGGTGATATCGAATTCCCAACCATGCCAGGGGCACCGTACGATTTCGCCATCGCGTGTCATCTGCATTTGTAGCGGTTCGTCGCTGACCACCAAGCCGGTGATGATGCCGCGGCACAAAGGCGCGCCCTTATGCGGACAGGTGTTGCGCAGCGCATAAAATTTGCCATTGATATTGAATATGCCGATGCTGCGTTTTTCTGCTTCGACGATGCTAACTTCGCCGACCTGCAAAGCCTCGGCGCGGCAGATGACGTGACGTCCCATACAATCAATCCAAGTGCCGAAGCTTTGGGAAAGTCTCCAGCGCGCTTTCACCGAAGACGCGTCGGCGCAACTTATCCGGCAAGCGCGTCAATGTCTGACGCGGATCATCAAAGTCGAAATGGGGGAAATCGCTGCCGAAGAGAAGGGTCTGATCGCCGTGCATCCATTCTATGATCTGCTCCAGATCACGCTCATTCTCCGGCTCATCGATCGGCTGTGTATTGACACGGACATGGTCTTTGACATATTCGCTTGGCGGCTTTTTGACCCAAGGCACCTGGTAGCGCAGTGACTTCCAGTCGGAGTCCATGCGCCAGAGATACCAAGGCATCCAGGCGAAACCCGCTTCGACATTGATGACGCGCAAGCCGGGAAACTTCTCAAACGTGCCTTCGAAGATGAAACTCGCCATATGCGCCATATAAACGGGCGCGCGCATCATCCGCCCTTCGACATAGTGAGTGGGCCAGCCAGCCGCGGTCGGCGGGCCATTGATGCCCACGCCCTCGCCATTGAAGTGGATCATCACCGCCAGCCGATTCCGTTCGCAGGCTTCGTAGATGGGGTCGTAAACGCGATTGCCGTAAGGTTTTGTAGCGCCGCCGGGCATGATGATCGCGATCACTGCTGGGTGAGAGCCGATACGGTCAATCTCCTTCGCCATGCCAAGCGGATCCTGAGTGTTGATTGCCATCGCAACGCGAAAGCGTTCGTCGCTCGCGACCCAGTGCTCAAGCGTGTAGTCGTTGAAAGCGCAGCAAATCGCCGAGCCCAAATCGGCATCCGGCATAGTGCAGGCGCCGTAACCGGTTGAACCGGTCAAAATGGCAATATCAATCTCGCAGTCATCCAACAATTGTCGTCGTGTTGACAGTATTGGATCATCAAAGTCCATGAAATCAGCGCGGGTTCCACGGATGCCGCCATTATGCCAATACTGGCTGGAAGGGCCGCTGCCGCCATGGTCGCGCAAACGCTCGGCATAGACCTGCGGCAGATACGGATTAAGATCAGTCCAGCCCTTGACACCGTGATGCACATCTGTATCAACGATGAACAGCTTCTCGTGGTCACGCTTGCGCCTGGCTGGCGCTTTGGTTACTTCCATCTTTGTTTTCTCCCACTACGCTAGCCTTCCTGACCGGACTGAACGCGAGGAAGGACATAGTTCAAGTATAGCAAATCCCCCTCTCCGCTAATGAAGAGGAGGATAGAAATGGGGCATTGGACGGTCTTAAGCGTCGTTCACCCAAGTCTGTGTCAGCAGCCAGCCCGAGCTCGGCGTCAAGGTAATGTCCTGTACGCGTGCGCGTGCGGCGCCGATGACAGGGATATTGCCCACCCAGACGTATGGCGCTTCTTCTAGCTGAATCTCCACCAGGTCCGCCCACGCCTGCGCGCGCTCGGCTTGATCCAGTGTTGTGCGCGAATCCTCAATACGGCCCCAGGCGACTTCATTATTGTAATCGGCAAAGTTGACAATTCCGCCGGGCTGGAAGAACATGGCTTTGCCGTCCGGATCCCCAGGCGAGACGCCATTTTGGAAGCCTGCCATCTGCCCCTCGGTGTTTTCGCCGGCGCCAACCAACCAGATATCCAGCCAGCTGGTTCGTTCCAGCGCCTGAATCTCAATGCGAATCCCGACTTGCGCCAGCATCGCCTGAACGATCTGCGCCATCTGCGCGTCGACTGTGCGATTGATGTGGGTGTAAACGACATCAATGCCATCGGGATAGCCGGCTTCAGCCAGCAGCTGCTGCGCGAGATCGGGATCGTAGACCTGCCGAGGTTCGTCGACCCAATACCAGGCATCCAGCGGGAAGGGGAAGTTGGCGTAATAGCCGATGCCCTCGCTGAGATTCTCGATCAAGGCATCGGGCTGCAGTGCCGCCTGAGCCGCAAGACGCAGGCGCACATCGTCGAAAGGCGGCTGGCTAACATTGAATGTCACCGTATACGCTGTGGCGTTGACTGTTTCGATCACCGTCAAATCGGCATCACTTTCGATCGTAGGCACATCACGCGGCAGAATCCGCTCGTTGAGATCGAATTCACCACTCTGCAAGTTGAGTAAGCGCACCGTATTGTCTTCAATACCTGTGAGCACAACGCTATCGAGGTAGGGCAGGGGCTCGCCATCAGCGCCGATTTCCCAATAATTCTCGTTGCGTTCCAGCACCGCTTCTTCGCCCGGCGTCCAGGAAACCAATTTGAAGGGACCGGAGCCGACTGCGTTAAAACGATAATCATCTCCGTATTCAGCCACGGCTGCTGGCGAGACTATGGTCGTGGCTCCGGCGAGTGTGGATAGGAACGGCGCGTTAAAGCTGTTCAGAACAACTTCCACCGTCCCCTCGTCTATGACATTGACGGCTTCGATCGCAGTCAAACGGCCGGCAATATACGATTCTGATTCCGGATCTCGCATGCGATCGATAGTGAATTTCACCGCTTCGGCATCAAGCGCGGTACCATCATGGAAAGTTACGCCACTGCGCAGATGGAAAGTGTAATTTAGCCCGTCCTCGCTGACGTCCCACGATTCGGCGATCTCCGGCAGAATTTCGCCAGCGGTGTTGATACGAATTAACTGGTTATAGAGCGCGTCATAGGCGATTCGGTCACAGACGCCCAACTGCGTACTCTGCGGATCAAGACTGGTGAGCGCGGCGACGCAGACGCCGCTGACAGTTCCGCCGCGCTGCGGCATTTCCGATTGCGCGATGACGGTAGCGTTCGCCAGCGCGAGCGCCAAAATAACACATACAAAGAATAATTTTCGCAAAGACATGTTTTCTCCTATCGTGCTTCTAGGATTCGGTAACAAAACTCTACCCCTCCCCCTTTCATTACGCAAATAAATTCGCTCAATTTCCGCCGCGACGCAACTTGGGATCTAGCACATCGCGCAAGCCATCGCCCAGGAAGTTTAAACCGAGCGTGGTCACGGCGATAGCCAGGCCAGGAAACAAGCTGAGCCAGATAGCGGTTCCAAGGTAGGGATATCCAGTTTGTAGCATGCCGCCCCAGCTGGGCGTTGGCGGGCGGGCGCCCAAACCGACAAAGCTCAGCGAGGCCTCCGTTAGGATAGCGCCGGCGCTGCTGACCGCTGCCGCTACGATGATCGGCGCGACGCCATTGGGCAGAATATGTCGGACGATGATATGCGCATCGCTGGCCCCGACCGACCGTGCGGAAAGCACATAATCGGTCTCTTTGATCTGCAGCGTCTGCCCGCGCATGAGACGGGCGAAACCCGGAATGCTCACGATACCGATGGCGATCATCGCATTGGTCAAACCTGAGCCAAGCACCGAAGCAATGACAATCGCCAACAGAACAGCGGGAAACGCCTGCAAGCCATCCATGATCCGCATGGTTGCATTGTCGATACGCTCGCCATAATAGCCGGCGACCAAACCGACCGGCACGCCAAAGATTAGACCGATGCCCACCGCAAGCATCGCCACCTGCAACGATACGCGCCCGCCATAAGCGATGCGCGAGAACTGATCTCTACCCAACTCATCAGTGCCAAAGGGCGCGTCTGACGAGGGTGGCAGCAGATCGTTCATGAGGTCAAGCGCCGCCGGATCTTTGGCGATGACAGGCGCCAACAATGCCAGCAGCGCGAAGGTTCCGACGCAGACCATCCCGATGAGCATCTGGCGATTGTGCCGAACGCGATACCACAACCCCGCCCGCGCCTGCGGGACGTTGGCTACCGCAGCAACCGCGTTATCTGGCTTATTCGTAGCGGATGCGCGGGTCGAGGAAGGCATAGAGTAGATCCACTCCCAGATTGATCAAGATTACAAACAGAGCCAACACCATCGCGCCCGCCTGGATAACCGGGAAATCGCGGTGGAAAATCGCGGTGACCAGAAGGCTGCCGACGCCCGGTACAAGAAAGATGCTTTCCACAATAAGCGAGCCACCCATAAGACCTCCGAGCGTAAGGCCCATGACGGTGACAACTGGAATGAGCGAATTCTTAAGAGCATGACGCAAGAGTACGCGGCGCTCGTGCAAGCCCTTGGCGCGCGCGGTACGGATATAGTCATCGCGCAGCACTTCCAGCAAGCTTGAGCGCACGTGGCGCATTAGTCCGGCTGAAGCGCCGCCGCCCAATGCCAAAGCCGGCATGATCATATGGCGCAAGCCCGCGACTGGATCCTCAAAGATACTCGTATAGCCGGAAGCTGGGAGCCATTTTAACTGCACGGCGAAGAGCCAAATCATCAAGATTCCGAGCCAGAAATTCGGTATTGCTAAGCCCACCACACTGATCAAGCTTGCAGTCAGGTCCCAGCGGGAATTGACGCGTATAGCCGCCAGAATGCCCAAGGGCACGGCAATAATCGCGGCGATTACGATCGACACGACCGCCAATTCAATAGACACCGGCAGACGCTGCGCCAGCGATTCCGATACCGGATGCTTGTTGCGCGTCGAGCGTCCCAAATCGCCTCGAAGCGCTTTGCCCAGCCAGTTGAAATACTGGATCGGCAGCGGCTGGTCGAGCCCTAATTCCTTGCGCGCGATCTCCAGCGATTCCATCGTGCGCGCGGTATCCGGTCCCAGAATAGCGACGACAGGATCTCCTGGGATGAGGAAGGTCAAGCCGAAGACGATGACGCTCATAATGAAGACAACTGGAAGCGTCTGGATTAGACGGCGAAGGATATATTTTGTCACGGGCTAGGATTTACTGGCTGCATATGCGGACTATTCTATTATCCTCATTTGGAATGCGCTCGTCCACAAGTCTTCTCGCGCCATTCCGCTGGTTAGCCGTCAATTCGGCGTTTTGCCCGCCTGGATGTCAGCCCGCTATTGCCAATTTCTGATTTTCTATGGCGGCATGCCTGGCCGCTGGATTCGCGTCTGCTAAAACTTGCCGTTCTCGGCCATGAGGGATGAATCTCGGCCGAAGAACTGAATGAGATGGGAGACCGTATTCAACTGGTTGGCTATCAGACATTACTTCAGTCCGAGGCGCTTCTACTCTTGAAGCAGCGCACAGGGAAGAGTGCCTTTCACGAGCTCAGCCAGGACACAATGAGCCGCTGACCCACCTGCTCGCGGACAGAATCCCCACCGATTTCCCCATAGGCACGGGTGAGTTCGCTGGCGCGCGAGACGGGCTGCCCCTGCGCATGCCTTGGTACGACACTGACACAGGCAGAGATGAGGTCCCGGCAAAAGTCGGGCTCACGTAGCGCCGAAATATCTGCCTCGAATCAGCCTAAGGCGGAGTTGCGGTACGCTGTGGGCGACATGCCGATGACCTTGCGAAAGGCGCGTGAAAAGTAATACGGATCCTTGTAGCCCAGCTCCAAAGCAATTTGGCCAATTCGAAGCTCGCGAAAGGCAAGTAGCATACAGGCATGCTGCATCTTGAGCTGGATAAAATAATCCATCGGTGAATGGCCCGTCTGCTCTTTGAACAAACGGATAAGATGCGACTTTGACAGTCGCGAGAATTGGACCATGTCATCCAAAGTCAATTGACAGTTCATATTGTCATGCAAGAACGAAATCGTACGGTCGATACTGCGGAAGCGGCTGCTGCGGAGTAGCGGAGAGAAGGCGCGATTGTTAAAGAACAAGGCGCCGAGCAGATGGTGCAAAGTCTGCGAGGCGTAGATCATTCGCTGCAAGAGAAAGTTGGCGATAAAGGTATCCCGACACGTGGCAAACAGCGCCGCCAAAGGGTCTCTCATATCGGAATCGATCAAAAGCGTATAGGCGCCTTTCTGCAGCAGATTGACATAGTAGTCGCCAGACGCGCCAACAAAATGCACCCAGTGAATCGACCAGGGATCGTCTAACACTGCCCCGTACGCGTGCGCTCGCTGACGCGGTATGATCAGCGCCTGATTAGCGGACAGGTCGTGTCGCAGGCCGTCAACTTCGAACCATCCCTTGCCATCTGTACAGTAAATCAGAATATGTTCAGGCGCGCCCGCCGGTCTTTCGCGATAGTGGTAGCGTGCGGAAGGAAACCAGCCGATATCCGTCAGGGCCAAAGGGCTGACCAAGGGATGCGACCGCGCCCTCTCCAGAATAGGGCGGGGCACAACATGCATGATTTCGCCCGGGAAACCATCCTTCAATCGCAACGATTGCATAGCTAGTCTCTTTCACGCCTGGATGCTCACAACGCGCATCGCGAATCATACGCCATGAGTATAACATATTGAGAATATTGTCCATCATCAGCTTCTATAATCTATTGTGGGGCGACAAAAGCGCATGTTATGCTCTATGAAAATCTGAATGATTTCTTGGAGAATAGACTTGTTGCTTGATGATTCCGGTGTCACCGTTCGCGTCGAAGATACGATTATTCCCACTTATGTTGCGGGCGTCCCCGACAAGAATCCGATGTTCTTGGAAAATCGGGTGTATCAAGGCAGCAGCGGCGTCATCTATCCGCATCCCATAATTGAGCACGTCGCCGACGAAAAGTCGGACGTCAGCTACAAGGCAATCTTTCTCGAGAACCAATACCTGGAGCTTATGCTGCTGCCGGAGCTGGGCGGCCGCGTTCAGATGGCGCGGGACAAAACCAACGACTTTCATTTCGTTTATTACAATCGCGTGATCAAGCCGGCGCTGGTCGGTTTGACCGGACCCTGGATCTCCGGCGGCATCGAGTTCAATTGGCCGCAGCATCATCGGCCCAGCACCTTCCAGCCGGTCGATTATCGCATTGACGAAAACGCGGATGGCAGCAAAACCGTCTGGTTCAGCGAGATCGAGCGCATGACCCGGACCAAGGGAATGGTCGGCTTCACGCTTCATCCCGAGCGCGCTTATCTTGAGCTCAGCGTGCAGCTCTACAATCGGACGCCATTCCCGCAAACTTTCCTCTGGTGGGCCAACCCGGCCGTTCACGTGAATGACCACTATCAGTCCGTTTTCCCGCCCGATGTGCGCGCCGTGATGGACCATGGCAAGCGCGATGTCTGTGATTTTCCCATCGCCACTGGCGCCTACTACAAGTATGACTATTCGCCAGGCACGGATATTTCGCGCTACAAGAACATCCCCGTGCCCACCTCGTACATGGCACATCATTCGGACTATGACTTCCTCGGCAGCTACGATCATGGCCGGCGCGCGGGCATGCTGCACGTAGCCAACCACCATCTCGTGCCGGGCAAGAAGCAATGGACCTGGGGCAATGGCGATTTTGGCCGTGCTTGGGATCGCCAACTCACAGACGAGGACGGACCCTACATTGAACTGATGTGCGGCGCCTTCAGCGACAATCAGCCTGATTTCAGTTGGCTGCAGCCGGGCGAAAAGAAGCGCTTCACGCAGGTCTTCATGCCCTACAAAGACATCGGTCCGCCTAAGAACGCCAGCAAGGAAGCCGTGATCAGCCTCGAAGTTGCGGACGGCTGCGCCAGGATCGGCGTTTACCTGACGTCGCGCCTTGAAGTACATGTCATGTTGTACGATGGGCGAACCTGCCTGTACTCGAAAGAAATGGCGCTGTCGCCCGAAAAAGCGCTGCTTGAGACTATCCCGCTGCCGCCCGATACCGATGTCCGCCAACTGGACCTCAGCGTATGGGACGACCATCAGGTATTAGTAAGCTACCGGTCCGCGCGCGACAGCGAACCGCCAACGCCTGAACCGGCAGCAGCCGCCCTGCCGCCGGCCGACATCGCCTCAAACGAGCAGCTTTATCTCAACGGTTTGCACCTTGAGCAATACCGCCACGCGACCTGCCAGCCCGAGCCATATTATCTTGAAGCGATTCGGCGCGATCCGGCAGACAGCCGCTGCAACAACGCCCTGGGTCTGCTGATGCTGCGGCGCGGCAAATTCGCCCAGGCCGAAGCCTATTTCCGCGCGGCCATAGCGGCGCTGACGCGGCGCAATCCCAATCCCTACGATGGTGAAGCCTGCTATAATCTGGGTCTCTCGCTCAAATTCCAGGGTCGTCTGGACGAAGCTTATGACGCCTTCTACAAGGCGACTTGGAATGCCGCTTGGACGAGCGCAGCATGTTTCGAGCTAGCGCGCCTGAGCTGGCGGCGGCGGCGATTCCAGGATGCGCTGGAGCTGACCGAGCGGGCGCTGGCGGGTAACTGGCATCATCACCAAGCCCGCCACCTCAAGATTGCCTTTCTTCGCAAGCTGGGCAGGAGGGACGAGGCCAAGGCCGAATGCGAGCTTGCCTTGCGCCTCGACCGCATGAACTACGGCGCTGCCTTCGAACGCATCTATCTCCATAGCGACACGGGATTTCGCGATCTGATGCGCGACAATGCGCAGACCTACATTGAGGTCGCTCTCGACTATGCCCACGCCGGGCTGTGGCCCGAAGCGAAGACCGTGCTGGAGGAAGCGCCCGCCGATGACCCCATGGCGCTGTATTATCTCGGCTGGCGCCAACAGGTATTTGACGGCGGCAAGCACATAAAACCCCGGGCAGTTAAGACGTTTAAGGCAGCGGCCGCCCTGCCGCCCGACTACTGTTTCCCCAACCGCATCGAATGCATCGCCGCGCTGGAAACGGCTATGCGTCTCAATCCAGACGACGCGCGAGCGCCCTACTACCTGGGCAACTTCTGGTACGCGCATCGGCAGTATGACGACGCCATCGAGTGCTGGGAGCGCGCTGTCGAGCTGGAACCGCGCAACCCGACCGCGCATCGCAACCTGGGACTGGCGCTGATGAATAAGCGCGGCGACGCCGAGCGCGCTTTACGTCACTACGAGCGCGCCTTCGCGCTGGACGAGTCGGACGCCCGCATTCTCTTTGAGCTGGATCAGCTCTATGTCAAGCTGGGCAAGTCGCCTGAGGAACGCCTGGCATTCCTGCAGCGGCATCAAGAATGCGTCGATCAGCGCGACGATCTCACTATAGAAGCCGCGACCCTGCATAATTTGCTGGGACGGCCACAGGCAGCGCTCGACATCATCATGCGCCGCGTCTTCCATCCCTGGGAAGGCGGCGAGGGGAAAGCCACGGGGCAATACGTCGCCAGCCTGATTCAGTTGGCGCGAGGGCACATTCGTCTGGGCTTGTATGACGCCGCTATCCAGTGCCTGACGCGCGCCCAAACGTATCCGCCTAATCTGGGTGAAGGCAAATTGCTGACCGTGCCGGAGAACGACGTCTTCTTTCACTTGGGTCTCGCGCACGAGCTTCGCGGCGATGCGGAGACCGCGCGCGATTATTTCAAAGCAGCTTCCGAGGGTGAATTTGAGCCGGCCTCGCCCAAGTATTACAACGACCAGCCGCCTGAAAGCATCTATTACCAAGGCAAGGCGCGGGAGAAGCTGGGCGAGCATAACCTGGCGCGCTCCATATTTGAACGCCTGATGGCGTACGGCGCGGCGCACCTGCACGATGAAGTCACGATGGACTACTTCGCTGTGTCGCTGCCGAATTTTCTGGTCTTCGAGGACGATCTCGCGCAGCGCAATCACATCCACTGCTTGTACCTGATTGGGCTGGGACATCTGGGATTGGGTGATATTGAGACGGCTGCACGCAGCTTTGACGAGGTCTTGGCGCGCGATCCCAATCATTTGGGAGCGACCTTGTATCGTCAAGTCGGCTCGGCGCCAAAGTGGGAAAGTGAAACGGGAGGGGGTAATATTGAAGAAACTGAATTTCTGTAAGGCATGACCAGATCAAATAGGAGAGAAAAATGACTAAGCATTCCCTTTTGAAGATTGTGGTTGTCGCTCTGCTCTTGCTGCCGGGCGCGGCCTTGGCGCAAGACAGTACGCCGGTAACGCTCATGCACGGCTGGACCGGCGCCGACAATACCGAGATGCTCAACACCGTTTTCGACCGCTTCAATATGGACAACGAAGATGGCCTGGTCATCGAGCCGACCGCGTTGCAGTGGGACGACTTGTTCACGCAGCTTACGCTTACCGCCGCCGCTGGCAACCCGCCCGATGTGGTGATGTTTCACAATACGGAAGTGACCGAGTTCGTCAGAAAAGGCGTCCTGCTGCCGGTTGATGATCTGATGGCGGCAGCCGGCGTCGACCTCACCGGCGTACCGCAGAACATCATCGAGCTGAGTAAAATCGATGGCGAGTTCTACTGCCTGCCGGGCGACCTGCATCCGTTGAACCTGTATTACAACGTCGACCTGGTCGAAGCGGCCGGCTTGGATCCGGACAGCCCGCCAACCACCGGCGAAGAGTTCATGGCTTGGGCGGAAGCGATGACGATCACCGATGACGACGGCGTGGTGACGCAGTACGGCGTAGACCAACCCCTGGGCGGCGCCCTCGGTCGTTGGTTCTTCCATACCTTGCTTTACCAATTTGGCGGCAGCTGGCTGGGTGAAGACGGCCTGGCGGCGGTCGATAGCGAAGCAGCCCACGAAGCGCTGCAGTACCTGGTGGATTTTCAGAATAGCGGGGTTTCGAGCATCGGCACCGGTTTCGGCGACATCAGCGCTTTCGATGCCGAGCGCGCGGGAATGATTATGGTTGGACCTTGGATGGTCAATTCATACGTCACGCGCGGCATGAACATCGGCTCTGCCGTGATGCCAACCTTCGGCGATGTGCCGGCCACCTGGACCAATACTCACTGCCTGGCGCTGACGGTGCAAGACAGCGACGATAACTACCTCAACTCCATGAAGGTGGTAAAGTGGTTCCTGGAGAACTACGCCGAGCCGGGCATCAAAGTCGGCATCGTGCCGGTATTGCCGGTGGCGCTGGCGGACCCCTACTGGACCGATCATGATTACGCTCAATACTATGCCCCCTTCGTCGAATCGTTGTCGATAGCCGTGATGGAGCCAGCCATCGAGAAGTACACATCTGTCTTCTCCTTCGGCGGTCAGTCACCGTTGCTGCGCAATCTCGAGGCGGCTCAAGCGGGAGACAAGAGCGTCGAAGAAGCTTTGGCCGACATGAAAGCGGGCATCGACGAGCTCATTCTGGACGAGTAGGTTCGTTGTTCCACCCCCTCAATCCCCCCAAAGCATTGGGGGGACGGGGTAATATCGCGGGGCGATCCATTGGGTCGCCCTCAGAAACAAAAATGAATGTTGGGGCGATCTTGAAATTCGCCCCTACTAAACTTCTTAACGGTGAAACTGGTATTATGAGCAGCCCCGCGCCCAAAAAGGGCAAACGCGCCACATCGCGCTGGATAAGCATCAAGAATGACTTGATCGCTTACGCTTTCATGGCGCCCTATTTGTTTCTCTTCATCGTCTTCTTGCTGCTGCCGGCTGCTGTCGGCGTCTACGCCAGTTTCACCAAATGGGGCATCATCGGCGAGCCCAAATGGATCGGGCTGCGGAATTACACCAAGCTGATTAACAGTGACCTCTTCATAGAGTCACTGCAGAATACGCTTTATTTCGTCATCCTGGCGGCAATCCCGCTAATCGTATTGGGATTCTTGTTGGCGCTTTTAGTGCACCAAAAACTGCGCGGGCGCAATATCGCGCGCACCATCGTCTTCCTGCCGCATGTGGTCAGCGTGGCGGCGGTGGGCATCATCTTTCAATGGATTCTGGAGCGCAGCTCGGGATTGCTGAATTATTATCTGGGCTTGTTAGGCGTCAATCCGCCCATCAACTGGCTGGGCGAACCTGACTGGGCCATGCCGGCCATCGCGATCACCACCATCTGGTGGACCGTCAACGGCAATATGATCATTTACCTGGCAGGCTTGCAAGATATCCCCGAGGACTTGTACGAGGCGGCCAGGATCGACGGCGCCGGTCGTTGGCAAGAGATCCGCTATGTCACCATCCCGATGCTGATGCCGGTCAACGCCTTCGTCATCCCGCTGACGGTCATCGCCTGCTGGCGCGTCTTCGGCCAGGTCTTTGTCATGACGCGTGGCGGACCGCAAGGCGCAACCTTCACCGTGGCCCAATTCATTTATGAGACCGCCTTCGTGAACTTCAATATGGGTTTGGCGTCGGCCGCCGGCGTCATCCTGATGCTGATTACGCTCAGCTTCACCGTCATTCAGTTGCGCGCCATGAAGGTGATATGACATGAGCGAATCCTGGCGCAACGACAGCGTTTACAGCGACGGCTCGCTCAACTGGGGGCGCCTGGCGCTCTACGCCATCATGATCTTCGTCGCCATCATTTGGGGCGCGCCCTTTGTCTGGATGTTTGTCAGCTCTATCAAGCCGGATACCGAGATATTCAGCTATCCGCCCACCTGGTGGCCAAACGAGCCGACCCTCATGTTCTACACGGGCCTGTTCGAGGGCTTCCCCATGTTGCAGTGGTTTCGCAACAGCCTGATCGTGGCGACTATCACCACCGCGCTGACCCTGGCCACCAATATCCTTGCGGCATACCCGCTGGCCCGCATGCGCTTCCGCGGGCGCAGAATCCTGCTGCTGATCATCCTGTCGACCTTCCTGCTGCCCGGCGAGATTCTGCTGGTGCCGCTCTTCCTGGGCATGATCAAATTCAAGTTGGCCAATACCTATTTCAGCATCGCCGTGCCGGCGGCGGCCAATGCCTTTGGCGTCTTTTTGATGACGCAATTCTTCCTTAGCATCCCGGTCGAGCTGGAGGAAGCCGCGCGATTGGACGGCTGCAGTCGCTTGGGCTTGCTCTGGCGCATCTTCATCCCGCTGAGCAAACCGGTGATTGCTACGGTCGCCATCTTTACCTTCGTCCGCAGTTGGAACGATTTCTTCTGGCCGCTCATCATCAGCAACACCGACGCGACCCGCACCGTGCCGGTTGGTTTGGCCGTCTTCGTCGGGCGCGGGCTTTCGATGCGCTTCGGCGTCATCATGGCCTCGGCAGCCGCGGCCACCATACCAGCCGTGATCTTCTTCCTGCTCTTGCAGCGCTACTTCGTCCGCGGCATCTCCACCACCGGCCTGCAGGGTTAGTCTCAATTCACTACAGAGGCACAGAAGTAAGTGCAAGTAAGTCATGCAAATGCTTACCACAGAGAACACAGAGGATGCACAGAGGACACTGAGTAAAGCAGTTAAGAGATTGTATGCCAGCGACAGGTGCCATTGGTTAGATGGCTGCCTAATTGCGGCAGTATCGCAACAATATAGAACCCTCTGTGTCCTCTGTGTGCCCTCGTGAGCCTCTGTGGTAAAGGTATGACGTCCTTGAAACAGAATTTGCATAACTTACCTGGTTCTACTGAGGACACAGAGGAAGAAGGCCGGGCAAATGCCCCCTGCAGTAAACGTCGAGCAAATTGATTTCCTTGGCTGGGACGGCGTACTCCTGAGCAACGGTTTGATCAACGCCGTCTGTGTCCCCGAGATCGGTGGCCGCCTGATGCAGTTCAGCCTGGGTCCGCATGACTTCCTCTTCATGAATCCTGAGTTGCTGGGCAAACGCTTCACATTTGCGGAACACGCCGGCGATGGCACGCTTTTGCACTGGAAGAATTACGGCGGCGACAAGACCTGGCCCGCCCCGCAAGGCTGGGATGGCGAGGGTCAATGGCCCGGTCCGCCCGATCCTGTCCTGGATTCGGGACGCTACGATTATACGACGAGTGAGGCCTCAGTCTTGATGACCAGTCCAAAAGACGAGCGCTCCGGCTTGCGCATTCGCCGCCAAGTCACGCTGCGGCCCGGAAGCTCACGGCTTCAGCTGCGCCTATTCTTCGAGAATATCCTGAATCAGACGATCCGCTGGTCGATCTGGGATGTGGCGCAGTTGGCCTGCGTCACCCGCGATGGCAAGCTGAATGACGACTGCTGGCTCTATATCCCGACGGATCCCGCTCGCGCGCAGCCCTACGAGGTCATGTTCGGCGACGACAATCCGCAGTATCAGTTGGACTCGGATAGCGGCCTGCTGGCGGTGCAGTATCAGGGCATCGTCGGCAAAATCGGTGTACACAGCCCGGCCGGTTGGATCGCTTTCGCCGATAGGCAGTCTGGCTTTGTCCTTTGCATGCAGTTTCGTTACGAGCCGGATGCCAAATACCCCGACAATGACGCCACGGTGGAATGCTGGACGGAATCGCCCGGCGCGCCCTCGCCCATTCCGATTCGCTCGCCCGGTTATATTCTGGAGGCTGAAATCCTCAGCCCGCTTCATACCCTGCATCCGCTGCAGATTAAGATGCAGCAAGTTGTCTGGTCGGCGGCATATTGTCCGGCGCCGATAGTTGCTGTCACCGATGTGGGCTGCGTTCATCAGCCGCTGTCGGTTGAAATCAACGATGCCTGGGCGCGAATTCAGGGCGTATTTGGCTGTTTTCTTGACGGCCGCGCCGAAATCGAGTTTCTCGACGAAGCTGAAGACCTCATTGGCCAGGTGGACTTGGGACCGGTCTCGCCTCTGCGCGCGCTTCAGGTTGATGCGACTTTATCCGCAAGCAGCGACGCGCGACTGATTCGTCTGAACCTGCGGGATTCCGAAGGCGCTTACGCCGGCACGCTTGCCAGTGTCATGCTGTAACTGCAGCGACTTTGTAGGGGCGAGCCTTGGGTCGCCCATCTTTAGGCAGCACTATCGGACGATACAAGGATCGTCCTTACAAATTTCAAGAGACAAGGACTAAAAAATGACCGACATGTGGACGCCCGAAAAAGCCAAGGACTGGTACGCCTCGATTGATCCCATACGCGGCTGCAATTACCTGCCGCGCACGGCGGTCAATTCGACCGAGATGTGGCAGGCCGAGTCCTTTGATCCCGATACCATCGCTGAGGAATTGGCTTGGGCGGGGGCGGCCGGTTTCAACGCCGTGCGCGTCTTCCATCAGTTCCTCGTCTGGCAGGCTGACCCGGCCGGATTGAAGCGCCGAATCGATCAATTCCTCGATATCGCGGCGGGGGAGGGCATCAAGGCGATGTTCATCCTGTTCGACGACTGCGCCTTCGCCGGCAAGGAACCCTACCTCGGCGCGCAAGATGACCCCATTCCCTTTGTGCATAACAGCGGCTGGACACCCAGCCCAGGCTTGCAACGGGTGGACGACCGCGCCGTCTGGCCCCTGCTCAAAGACTATGTGCTTGATATCGTCGGCAGCTTCGCCAATGACGAGCGCGTGCAGATTTGGGACTTGTACAACGAGCCGGGCAACTCCGAACTGGGCGAGACAAGCCTGCCCCTGGTGGAAGCCGCCTTCGCCTGGGCCCGTGAGGCCCGCGCCCAGCAGCCGCTAACCACGTCCATCTTTCGCCTGCATGAAGCCTACGAGATGGAGGAACGGATTCTGGAGTTGTCGGATGTGACGTCCTTCCATCATTACGGAGAAAGCGGCGTCGAAGCTGTCATCCAGCGCTGCCGGGCTTATGGTCGTCCAGTGCTCTGTACGGAATGGCTGCGCCGCGTGGTCGGCCAGACTGTCGAACTCATCCTGCCCATTTTCGCGCGCGAGCGCATCGGCTGGTACAACTGGGGCTTGGTCGCAGGGCGGACGCAGACTTATCTGGACTGGCGGCGGGAGCTCAACACGCCCGACAGTACCACTTGGCAGCATGACATTTTCCACGCCGATGGCAAGCCCTACGATGAAGAAGAGCTAAGGTTGATTGCTTCGTTCGATTTTTCCGGCAATATGTGAGTCGATCGGCACAGCGCATGAAGTCTGCGTCCACTCCACGCAATTCACCTATCAGGAGCTTTAAGCACGTACGAACCCGCCCGGATCGCACAACTACGACTGCAGGCGTCTCAGTATTGACCTGAGCTTTGACGTGATACGCCACTGACCGGCTTGCCCATGGAATAAAACGGGCCGATCTTGCCAACGGCGTCGGTGAAGGCGCTGTTCCGCTCGCCTTGCTACCAAATCATCCATTGCTGCCACAAGCACATCGCCGCCTATAGCGAACACTGCCCGGAAACCGATATTGTCGGCATGCCTAGGTCAGCCGACCAACCCTATACGCCGTGTTCCAGCGCGATCAAGAAGGTTCGCTTCATTCGCTGATTGCGCATGCTGGATGCTTCAATATGCTGGGCCAGGCGCCTTCTCATATCGCCTATGAGGTCGGCGTATTGTGGATCGTGAACCAGATTGTTCATTTCGAAGGGGTCGTCCTGGAGATCATATAACTCATTCATGTCGTGAAGCGAGAAAACATATTTGTAGCGGTCGTGCAGAATCATGCGTTGCGGGAAATCGTGGCTGTGCCCCATGTGCTCACAGACGAGCTCATCGGACCAATCGGCATTCTCCCCTTCGCGGCACAGCGGCAGCACGCTGCGACTGTGCATATAGTCGGGCACGGCGACGCCGGCCGCGTCCAGCATGGTGGCGGTCGCGTCCATATTGGACACCAATTGATCAGTGCGTTGGCCGGGCTGAATGCCTGCCGGCCAGCGGATCGCCATCGGCACGCGCGCCACTTCCTCGATGAAAGTTGAGGACTTGTCCCACAAACCGCCATGACTGGCAACCGCGTCGCCATGATCGGCCAGCCAGATCACAATCGTGTCCTCCGCCAGCGACAACTCGCCCAGTGTATCGAGCACATCGCCGACAGCGGCGTCCGTCTGGTGGCCCTGCGCGTAGCAGCGGGCGAGGATCTCTTGCCAGGCCGACCACTCGGTAAAGGACTGCGCGCTTCGGTGCGAGATTTCACGGTGAAAGATGTGGCGGAAGGGACGCCCGGCCAGGTCGTCGCGAAAGCTGGGATATTCCGGGATCGCGGACGGATCAACCTGATCGGCATATTCGGCGGACGGGTAATAGGGCTGGTGCGGGCCCCACAGGCTGACCACCAGGCTGAAGGGCTGATCGTCGGCCGCGAATTCGCGCAGCTTTTCGCAAGCGAGGTGGGCGACGAATTGCTCTTCATGCGCTTCCGGCGGTCCGGCCAGGATGCCCGAGCCGTTCATGAACTTCCAGGGCGACGGATCGTGCAAGACAATCTCCTGCCCCTGCCACTCGGGATAATTGATGTTGTATTCGATTTGGGCGCGGGCATCGCCAAAGCCGCGTTCCTCGGCATAGCGTTTGTATTCGTCGGCCATGTAAATCTTGCCGTAATCGGGCAGGCTCCAGCCTTCAATGCCGTAGTCAATGGGCAGCCGATCGCGGCCACAGTGCCATTTGCCGACGTATCCGTTGCGATAGCCGGCCTGCGACAGATAATGACTGTAGAGCGGTTGACCCGAGTCAAGATCAGACTGGTTGCCGAAGACCTCTGCTTCGGTGTTCATGATGATGCCATGCGAGCTGGGATAGACGCCCGTCATCATGCTGCTGCGCGCCGGCGAGCATAGCGGGCAGACCGAGTAGGCGCGGTCGAAGCGTACGCCTTCCGCTGCGAAGCGTTCGTAATTCTCCCACTTGTACTCGTATTCGCCTTCGCGATCGTGCCCGTAAAAGGCTTGATGATCGGTGATGATGAAAACGATATTGGGCTTTGATTTTGCCATGATGATGATTATCCCTTTTCCAAAAGCGGATACAGAAAGATAGACCTTATTTTAGTGAGCCGACGGTGATGCCTTCAATTAGATTGCGCTGGAACATGATATAGACGATGATCACCGGCACTGCCGTGATATTGATGCCGGCGAAGGACAGCGCAAAGTCAGTGAAGTACTCGTCCTGGAAGGCGGTCAAGCCCAGCGGCAGGGTGCGCTTGCTGTCTTCGTTGATGAGCAGCAACGCCTGGAAGAATTCGTTCCAGGTGCCCATGAAGACGAAGATGCCCAGCGCCATCAGCGAGGGCTTTGAAAGCGGCAGCAAAATGCGCCAATAGAATTGAAAGCGGCTGCAGCCGTCCAGCGCGGCGGAATCTTCCAGCTCCTGCGGGAAGCCCTGGAAAAACGCGCGCAGCATAAGAATGGCAAAGGGCAGGCTGCCGGCCACATACACCAGAATCAAGCCGAAACGGCTATTGGCCAGGTTCAGTTCGTACATCAGCGAGAGCAGGGGGCCAAGCTTGGCGGACAGCGGGAAGGCCATGCCGACGAGAAAGACAAAGAAGATCATCTGATTGCCGGGAAAGCGCATCTTGGCAAAGGCATAGGCGGCCAGCGAACTCAGAAACAGCACGATGGCGACGCTCGCCACTGTGATAAAGATGCTGTTAAAAAAGTATTCATCGAAGCTGGCGCCGAACCAGGCGTCGATGTAATTCTGAAAACGCCACTCGGCGGGCAGCGCCAGGGGATTCTCGCGGATTTCCTTGTTGGATTTGAGCGCGCTGGCGAAGACCCACACAATTGGAACCAGCGTGACTACCGTTGCAAATATGAGCACGAGGTAAAAGGGCGTGCTGCGCAGCCGGCGCTGTGTCGATTTGCCTAGGAACTCCATGAGCGCCATTCCCGAAATTTGATGAATCCGGTCGTGAGAATGACGACAATGACCGCATTAACGCTCGCCGCCGCCGTGGCCCAGCCCATCTCAAAGTTGCCGATCATGCGGAAGACATAAATGTCAATGACATCCGAGGAGTAGAATGGGCCGCCGCCGGTGAGGATGTAGACGACGCCAAATATGCCCATGGCCGTGAATATGCGCAGGGTGATGACAAATGTGAATACGTCATACAGGCAGGGAATCGTGATATAGAAGATTTTTTGCCAGAAGTTGGCGCCATCAACGCGCGCCGCGTCAAAAATATCGGTCGAAATATCCTGCAAACCGGCCAGAAAGATGACCATGGAGTAGCCGAAACTCGCCCAGGTATAGGCGACAAAGGTGGAATAGAGCGCGAGGTTGTGGTCGCCCAGCCATAACTGCGTGAAAGCGCCAAGCCCGATCGCCTCCAGCACGGCATTGAGTACACCGGCGAAGGAATGGTAAATCCATTTCCAGACATAAGCGATCACCACGCCGGAGAAGATAGCCGGCAAGAAGAGCGCGGCGCGGAATACAACGCGACCTCGGCGGATTTCGTAGATGAAAACCGCTAGAAACAATCCCATCGAAACCGGAATTACCACCGCCAGTCCCAGAAAGATGAAATTGTGACCGAGTGCGTTCAAAAAGCGATTATCGTTGAGTATGAAGGTGTAATGATCAAAGCCGATGAATTCCGCGGTTGGCGTGAGCAGGTCCCATTTGAAGAAACTGAAAAAGAAAGACGCCAGTACCGGACCGAGATTAAACACCACATAAATGACAACGGCGGGCAAGATAAAGAGATAGGGCATGAGGTCAAGGCGGAAGCGAGGACCGGCCCTAGGTTTTCCCGCGGCGCTGAGCGTTTGCGCCATTAGCAGGCGTCCTTTCGCGTCACGATGGACGCGACTGTGAAGCGGCTGAGATATTCAATGGAAAAGGCGCGACCTTCGTCAAGGGCAAGGTCGCGCCTGAATTCGTTCAGCGATCGCAGCAGCTTAGTTCTCCGCCAGGTAATCGCTGTGCGTAGCCTGCATTTCGTCCAGGAATTCTTCGGGCGTGAGCATGCCGCCGATCATACCCTGTACGATTTGGTTCATGTCGCCGAAGACCTTGGGCGCCAAATAGGTGACGGGCCAGAAGCCGATCTTGTCGACATTGGCGGCCGTCTCCGAGGCGATCTGGTAGTACAGGTCCGGAATATCCTCGGGCACATCAATCGAGAAGGCCGGCAGCACGGCGATTTCGCGCAGCGCCTCCACCGCTACCTCTTCAGTTGTCAGCCACTCAACGACTTTGAAAGCGGCGTCCACCGGCGCATACTCGGCAATGACTATCGAGCCGCCGATGCCGCCCAGCGTCTTGATATCGGTCGCGGGGTTAACCGCCGGCAAATAGAAGAAACCAATTTCGAAATCGGGTTCAGCCAGATTCGCATCGTTGATGAACCAGGGGCCGTTGAGCACCATGATCGATTGGCCTTGATAGAACAGGTCTAGCGACTGGTTGTAGTCAATGCCCAAGGGATCCGGATTGGCGTAGCCATTTGTGGCCATGCCCTGGAAGGCGTACAGCCCGTCCAGGCAGTTCTCACAATCGGGCCAGGGCTGCGTGCCGCTGAGCACATCAATGTATTCCGAGCCGGCGCTGCTGTACATGAACATGGACGCCATCAGCGCGGAGGGCCAGCCACCGGCCAGACCCATGGTATAGCCATAATAGCCCGCGTCTTTAACCGCCTCCAAAAGATCCACGTATTCTTCGAACGAGGCCGGCGTCTCCAACTCCAGCTCGGCGAAGGCGTCCTTGTTGTAAAAGATGCCGACGGATTCCAGATTCTGCGGGATGGCATAGATGCGTCCTTCAATCGTGACTTGCGACAGCAAGTTGTCCGGGATTCGCTCAATCAAGCCACTCTCGCGATAGAATTCCGTCAAGTCTCTGACTTGTCCTGTCGCTACCAGCGCCCGCAAATTCGCGCCGACATCGAGGCCGCCAAGCACATCGGGGCCCGCTTCATTCTCCATAGCGACGCGCAACTTCTGATTGTTCTCGGAGATTTCGCCGGTCAAGACATCTTCGTAGACGATGTTGACGTCATCGTGGGCTTCGTTGAATCGCTCGACCAAAAGCTCGTCATAGTTGCTGGCATATCCCAAACCCCAGACTAATATGTCGGTGCTGTCTTGAGCAACTACTGAACTCAAGCTGAGCATACCGATCAAAAGAACAACCATCGCTAAAAGCGCAAGCTTCTGCGTCTTTCCGCTAACATATTCCTTCATCATGGTACTCAATCTCCTCTCAGATTCGTTATTGACTATGGGTTTTTACCTCAGATGGCTACCATTATGCAAATTTGTCTTCGTCATGCCAGATACTGCCCATTAGCCAGACGGACACTTTTGCCGTAGCCGAACCGCCCCGGCAAATCAATTGTAATCCCTGTGAATCGTCCCCCGATGGATAGATTCTACTCGTCATCGAGACTCTGTCGTTGGCGTAAACCTCGATCACCGAGTTATCCAGAAAGAGGGTCAGGCTCAGGGGCTCGCCATCATCCAGCACGAGCTGGCATTTACAGGGATCGACTGTCACTTCGGCCGTATCGGTAGATTTCTCGCGCAAGAGACTTAATGCGCCGCTGCGGTAATCGTAGATCAGCTCGGTAAGCTGCTGTCCATCCGCGCTCCGCCTGAACTGAATGCTCAGGGTATTGCAGTCCCCGGCGAGCATGCGGCAGGAAATCTCAAGTCGATCTCCCCTCACATTGTTGAGCGACGCGGGTTCGTCCGCGGATAAACTGACGACTCCTTCGAACAGGGTAGCGGTCCGCAACTGCTCTAATTCCGTTGCGGGCTTGACGTTCAGCTCACCTGCATCGTCCAGCGAGATTTCCCGCGGCAAAGTCAGACAAGATGCCCAGCCGGCCGCCGCATATTGATCGCGCGGGCGCGCCTCGCGCACCCAGCCCCACATCAGCCAACGCCCTGATGGATCGCGCAGGCTGTTAGGCGCATAGAAGACGTCACCCCAGTCCAGGCGTTTCGGCGATCCGTCGGGGCTGAATTGATGTCCGGCGTAATCCCCCAGCCAGTACACCGGGCGCCCATGTGGCGAGACGACCAGCATGTGCTTCGCCCCTAAGTCGAGGAAATTGGGGCACTCCCAGTTGATGCCGCTCTCTGACGGGTCGCCGATATACAGCGGATTCACATACTCCCACTCGAGCAGGTCAGCCGAGCGGTAGAGCAGCGCCACACCGCCAACCCCTTTGATGCCCGAACCCAGCAGCATATACCAGCGCCCGTCATCTTCTTTCCAAAGAAACGGATCACGGAATCCGATCAGGTCCAGGCCGTCCGGAATCGCCGGTATCACCGGGTTGGCCGCGTGCTTGTCCCAAGTCAGCAGATTGTCGCTGCTAGTGGCGATGCACTGCGTCTCCTGGTCGATCTCCAGCAGAAACTCGTGATAGTAACCCTGCGGGATGCGCTGCCGGTCCGAGGGCGGGATGTCGTCTTCTATGCTCCAAAGCGTCATGTCCGCCACGCCGGAATACAGCATGTGCGGGACGCCATTGTGAATCACGACGCTGCCGGACCAGCAGCCGGCGCCGTCATAATCGCCGGGCGTCGGCATGATTGCTATGGGACAGTGCTCCCAATGCACCAGGTTCGGGCTGCGCACATGGCCCCAGCCCATCGGTCCAAAGTCGGCGATATAGGGATTGTGCTGGAAGAACATGTGCCAGTAGCCGTTGAAGTAGCAAGGTCCGTTGGGGTCGTTGATCCAATTGGCCGCCGTCATCAGATGGTAGACCGGGCGCTGCGGATCGCCGGCGATCTGTTCGGCGCTCTTGGCGACGGCCGCATTCGCCCTGGCGAGAATGTCTGCGTAGGTTTCGGTCATGGTTTTCTGCCTCTGCTTGATTCAGTCTTTGAGCGCGCCAAATGTGATGCCCAGGCGAAAGCTTGCGACTAGGTCCTGATGGACAGGTTGTTGAAGCTGACGGCGCCCTGATCGACAAACAGACCGAACATCGTCTCGGATTCTTCGTATACGCGGTAGGACATCACCACTTGGTCATTGACGTAACACTCGACCAGCTGGCCCTTGCGCAAGATGCGCACCTGATACTTGCCGTCTTCCGGTTCCGAATATAGGAATTGATCAACCAGCATGGGACGCGCCATATCAGGTCCCAGCTCCGGGCTGCCGAGGAACATGTCCTGCCAGAAGGGTTCCCACTGAATCGGCCAGCGCCGGATCGACGCGCGCTTGCGCCCCGGCTCCACCATTAAGAGATGCCCCATGTACATATCGGCCGTTGGTTCCAGCAAGATGCCGGCGTTCATCGTATTGGGATCGCAGGCGATCTCGACTTCCAGCATCAGGTCCGTGCGCGCAGTCTTGATATGCGCGAAACCGAATGTCCCGCGAGCATCGCAGCGCGCGCCGTCCCACTGGCCGTCGCCGGGGATCAGCTCGTAGCCCTGCTCGTTGGTATAACTTGCCACCACCTCATCCGGCAGCTTGCAGCAAAGTGTGCCATCGGGCATCGAGAGCAATTCGCGCGGAGAACCGTATTCACCGCCCCAGATGAAGTTTTCGTCATTGCTGCTGAATTTACGCCGCGGGATCCAGGCGAAGGTGAAGCGGCGCTCGCCGTCGCCGGCTGATTTGGCGGCGTAGAATTTGGATCCATCGAGGGCGTCAAGCGGGCGCGCCTCCCAAGGCTGGCCTGGTTTCGCCACACGGTAGAGCGTCTTGGCATCGCCCGAATAGCGAGAGAAGACCAAGTAGTTGTAGCCGCCGAGGCTGAAGGTCTCCGGGCATTCCATACAATGCGCCTGCTGCGGCGCCCAGATCGTGCCGCCAGGCTCCCAGCTTTCCAGGTCATCCGAGTAATAGACCACCACACAGCCGCGCCGATCTTCCAGCCCTTCCTTCAAACGGGCGGCCAGCAGCATCGCGTAGCGGCCCTTTTCTTCATCGAAATACACGTAGGGATCGCGCCAATCGGCCGGTTCCCATTCGCTGGTATCGGCGATGATGATGGGGTTGTCGGGGTTCTTCTCCCAGGTGATCATGTCATCGCTTCGGGCGTGACATATCGTCTGCTGGAATTCGGCGTGGTGGCTGTAGCCGGTGTAGAAGAAGTGGAATTTGCCCTCATGGTCGTGGATTGAACCGGTCCAGATGGCGTCCGCGTCCACCGCGCCTTCCGGTCCCTTGTCAAAAGCGTCCGGCAGCTCCTCCCAATGGACCAAGTCTTTCGAGACGATATGCGCCAGGCGACAAGCCGCTCGTTCGGGCACGGTCCAGGTATCCGGCGGCGTCGCCAGACAGAAAATATGCCATTCCCCATCGTAATAAAAGGGCATGGTATCGCCGACATCGCCTACTTCGGGCTTATAACCAAATAGTCTCATAAGACTTACCTCCATTTTTTCCCGATCAGCACCTATCTGTAGTTCAACACGATCAGTGCTTCAAACCCTACACGCGTATTTGAACACCACATTCTGCGTATTTGAACAACTAACAAGCATCTTGTCAAGAAAATGGACACAATCGTGCAAGAATTGCGCATGACAGTGTATAATCTCAAATGCGTCGGTAGGAATTCGCGACTAATTCTCTTCACCAAGGAACCGCACATGCACAGCCAACAAGCCACGAGCGCGAGATTATGAACAAAGCCAGTCGACAGCATCTGATTTTGAAGAGGATACAGGCAGCTGCGCCACACGAACTCATGTCCACCGGGGAGCTCGCCGGCCATTTCGCAGTCTCCGAAGCGACAATCCGCCGTGACCTTAGCGCATTGGCCAGCGCGGGATTGATCCAACGACAATATGGCGGCGCGCAACTGAACCAAGCGTTGGTTCGCTCCAAAGTCGGGCAAGTCGGCATTATCTTGTCTACACGCATTGACAAGTATCGAGACCCCTTCTACAACATGATGTTGGAAGGCGTCGACAAGGCGCTTGAGCAAGACGGATATCAGATTGCGTACACCAAGATTCTCCATGAGATTGATACCTCCGCAAAAGCTAGGCATTTGCTGGATTCGTTCTCGATCGACGGCTTGATTCTGCTCGGCACGGACTTGAACGATCGCATCCGCTATTTGCGCGAACACTTCTCTCCAGTCGTGCCTATCGTAACCACCGACGACAAGTATGATGTTGAGGACGATGTGATCCTCTTTGATGGCGAAAAGGGCATGCGCCAACTGGTAGGGCATCTGGTGAGTCTGGGTCATCGGCGGCTGGGTTATGTCAGCGGCAATGTCGACAACCGCTACGAGGGATTCTGTCAGGGGCTTGAGGCCCACAACCTACCGAACGACGATGGTCTGCACCAAATTTTGCAGCCCGGTCCCTCGGGCTGGACGCCGGACCTGGGTGAGCGTGGCGCCCGCAACCTGGTGGCAAGAGAACCACAGCCGGATGCCATCGTCTGCGCATCAGATCGTCTGGCAATCGGCGCCATGGGTTGGTTGCAGCGCAACGGTTTCCGCGTCCCGGAAGACATCGCCGTGACCGGATTCGACAATATTCCCGATGCCGAATACGTCTTCTCGCCCTTGACCACGGTAGATGTGCACAAGGGGCTAATGGGCGAACTGGCTGCGAAACGCCTCGTACAACGCATTGAGGAACCGGATAATCGCTACCTGAAGATCATCACACCGATATCACTGGTTGTACGTCAATCTTGCGGTGTGCGCCTCCGCAAAGGCGAATAGGCGTCATCAGACACGATCTTTTTCAATCAAACCCATATGAGTTCAAGCGGATAGTTCTGCTACTATCGGACCAGGTTCTGCTGGCTGCTTATCAGCCGCGCCGACATTGCGGTCTATCTATTTAGCTTCTGAGTCGTCGTTTCATCGCTCTCAGCCTGGGCACGATAGTCCACTGACCAGCTCGCCCGCGCGCAAAGACCGGACTCATCTTGCCAAAGGCGTCAGCGAAGGCATTGGTCCGCTCACCCGGGTACCAGATCATCCATTCTTGCCACAAGCACATGGCCGCGGCAGAGGTCAGCAGCTCGCGCTCCAGCTCGTTGGACAGGGAATCGTCCGTAATCGTCATCTGTTCACTGGGAGACGCCTCGAGCCTGGCGACATAATCGTCCGGTCGTGTCGCAGCGAAGACACCCATGACCGCACAAGCGGTTGTCAGAATGTGGCCGGGAGCCTCTACCGGTGGCGGTGGCGCAGGCTCGAGTTCCAGCGTGGCCGCGTCTTTATCGACTACGTCAGGCTCAATTTGCGAGGTGTCGGAAAGTTCATCGACTGGCGCTTCGCTAGTTTCGTCGTCCTTACTTGAACCCGGGTTGGTTTCCCCTGAATTCGGCTCACTTGAACGATCTGATGTTGGTTCCGAATCGGCCCCCTCCTCGTGCGATTCAGTAAATGCCGATGACATTGGGGAGGCCCTTGGCATGCAGCGACAAAACGTCAATCTCGCCTTCGACGATGTGGATGTCGCCACCGGCGTCAGCAATGGCTTGAATCGGATCATCCAGGTTGCCCAGGTAGCAGACGGGCTCATCTGATTTCTCGTCATAGAACCAGATGGATTTACCGACCTGCTTGCCCTTGATAACCGGCGGATCGATAAAGCGGCGGCGGCGGGCGCCGGGCTTGTCATTTCGGCGTTTCTCGTGCCAGCAAAGGCAGTATCTGCCGTAGTAGTCGCTGTACTCGACCCAGGCGTCGGCGGCGATGGCTTGGTCCAGAATTCGGCGGCCAGCGAGATTGGCTGACCACTGCGCGTGGTCTTGGATGCGAAGTTTTCTTGCGTGGCGCCGTGAGAATCTGGGGCGTTTCTCGGGCGGATAATTTGGTTGCGATCAATGAATGACTGATTTCACAGTCTGTGGCGGCGACGATTCCGCGAAAATGGGCAGGCCGCGGAAGGTAGCCCAACGGAAGACGGTATCATTCTTTCTGCTGCCTAAGCTCGCAGAGTGGCTTGATCACGCGTACTATCAGTGGAATGCGGGTTTATTCAAGGAAATGCGGATCGGCCGCGCTGAGTTTCGCGAAATGGTGCTTGAAAAGAGCTTGGAACACATCAAAGATAATCACTAGGATGAGAAGGGCGGTTAACTACCTGGTCACCTCGTAGGTACATGCGAGCCGGTAAAGGACGTTTTGGGCCAAGAGTCATCGACAACATATTGAAGAAAAGCTGTTTAGGAAAAAGCTGTTTAGCGCGCTCCAAAATAAAGTACCATCCGCTGATCGAGCGGATTTCTGCGTAGGGCATTGAGAGTTGCGTGGCTGGCGGTTGGCCGTAAGTCGGTGAATGTTACGGCGCGGGTATTGCCATTTAGTAGATCAAGGAACGAAGGGTGAAAGTATGGATGTTTTTGCGATAAGAAAGAAACTCATCACAGCTTACAGTGAATATGCCCAAAGCTTCATCCAGATCCAGGATGCTCGAATCCGCAGCCATGTTGAGGGGCGAATGGCGGAAGGGGCATTTTGGCCCAACCCTTTGATTCAACTGAATCCGCGCTTCGAAAGCGGCGGCACGGTACGCCAAGCCATCGACGATGGTTACCTGCATCCCAAGTGCGACTCGATATTCGAGCATGACAAACTTCAGGGCGGAAGAAGGCTGCGGTTTCACCGGCATCAACGCCGCGCCATAGAAATCGCAAAAGGCGACTACAATTATGTGCTGACCACCGGTACCGGCAAGAGCCTGGCCTACATCGTGCCAATTGTCGACCACGTCTTGCGCGCGGGCAGCGGACGGGGCATTCAGGCGATAGTGGTCTATCCCATGAATGCGCTAGTCAACAGCCAGGAAGAAGAGCTCGGGAAGTTTCTCAAGGTAGGCTTTGCTGAGGGAGAGCAGCCGGTCACCTTCGAGCGCTATACCGGGCAAGTCTCGGATGAAGAACGCGAGCGCATCATCAACGACCCGCCAGATATCCTCCTGACAAACTACGTCATGCTCGAGCTCATCATGACACGCCCACACGAGCGCCGCCTGATTGAGCGCGCGCGCGGCTTGCGTTTTGTGGTGCTGGATGAACTACATACCTACCGCGGACGCCAGGGCGCTGATGTCGCGCTCTTGATGCGCCGCGTGCGGGAGCGGCTGGAAGTCGCCGGCCAGCCCATCCAGTTCGTTGGCGCCTCTGCGACGATGGCGAGCGGCGGTTCTTTTGAAGAACAACAGCAACAGGTTGCCCGGGTCAGCAGTGACATCTTCGGCGCGCCCGTATTGCCGGAACATGTCATCGGTGAAACGCCGAGCTAATCAGGAAGGCTGAGCTGACCTGAACTGAAGTGGGCACATTCAGAAAAGGATGTAGGCGCTAATTCTTGAAAGTCGGTTTGAAGCACTTTTAGGTAACGCCATTCTTGACCAGTGAGAGCGGTCGCTTGCTCCGCCCAGATCGTCGCCGAGCGGTCTTTGTTCGCCACTTCGATATCTTCGCGGCCTTTTGTTTCCACTAGATAGGAAACGCCCTTATCATCGACAACCACAAAATCGGGATAGTAATGGCGCAGATTGCCGCGAGAATCGGAGTAGGGGATGCTGAATCCGAATTGGATTGGCAGCTTGCCGAATCGGGCGACGTCATGAGCTTGGTCCAAGAAGCTGGCAAACGAGACTTCATATGAATTGTCACAGGCGACCTTGTTAAACACTGTCTTGTGGCATGACGGCGCCTCATGCGACCAAGGAAATGGACTTAGGTTTGACAGTTTGCGACCTTCACCTATCAGCTTAGGAGCTTGCGCAACATTCAACTTATCGCGAAGTTCCGCTAAGAATGTGTCCATAGTCGCCTCAAAATGAGCCCGCTGGCTGATTGAATGCAATATTTCGCCGCTGTCCAGATCCACCTCGCGGCCAAAGGCATGATACTTCAGAAAGTCGCGAACTTTGGGCGCCAGCGACGCAAACTGGCTGGGCATGCGCGCGGCTTTGGCGATGCGATCCGCGAAATATGCGATGATTTCCTGCGAATTTTGCGGCTCCCTGATGCTGTAGACGCGCTCCAACTCCTGCTCAGATGTCAGGAAATCCCTGCCTTGATAGCGGAAGGTCAGCGAGCTGCCAGTGCCGGGGATGATTGGCAGCGGTTCGTCGAGGCTCAGGTTTCCGACATCAAGCGCCTCTATTTTCTCTTGCAAGCGGCTGGCGCTCTCGATTATGGGGCTAAGGCGAGGCAGTTCAATATCGTAGTCCGCCTTGTCTTCCATCGGCTGGATAATCGTAATTTTCAGCTTGTCTTTATCGAGGTCAAAGGATCCAAATTGGATGCCTTCAGCTTCTTCCAGCGCTTCGACAAAGTTAAGAAAAGCGGGGTTGCCGATCACATCGACGCGCTCTTCATAAGACGTCGGCTCGCCGCGAAACATCAAGCGCAAGCCGCGCCCAATAGTCTGCTCGGGCAAGATATTGGCCTTGGAGGTATAAGGGCGCAAACCGACAATGACCGTCACATTCTGCACATCCCAGCCTTCGCGCAGCATCAGAACGCTGACGATGGCGTTGATAGGACTGCTGCCTTCGTCGACTTCTTTGGCGGCTTTGCGCGCAGCGTCCAAATCGCGCAGCACAATATCGCCATTGCGTTTGGTGTGGATGATTAGCGTCTTGTCCCCGGCGAAGTCGTCCGGATATTTGCGCTGCAAGTAAGCGCCGACGTCATCCGCCTCTTTGGTATCGTTCATCATGATGAATAGCAGCGGTCTCTTGCACAAGGGCGCTAGTTTTTCGCGATATTCGCGCCAGCGCTCGACGCCAGAGACGAGATAGGTTTCGTAGCGGCGGCTAGCTTCATTGCTGGGGAATTCGCCCGCATCAGTACTGCCTTTCCAGGGCCGCTTCACAATACCGTCGCGGATGGCTTCTTCCAGTGGATAATCGCTGATGACCCAAGAGAAGAGCGCGCCCTTTTGATGGCGGGGCGTCGCGGTGAAATCCAACTGCCCCGCCAAACCCGCTGCATGGCCTTGATGCAAGGCGCGGATGGTTCCATTCCAGGCGCTCTTTGGATCATGCGTGTGATGCGCTTCGTCATTCAGCACCAGTAGCGGCGAATCAGCCCGTTCGATTATGCGTTCGCGGAAGTCAACTTCTTCGCTTAGGTTGGCGGCCGGCTTCGCGCCCAGCATGGCGGTCATGATCGCCGGCTCATCGTCTTTTTTGCGGTTGTCACGATCATAAAGCTGCTGGATATTGGTCAGATACAACGCGCCATTGGACGAAGCCCGCTCCGCATCGCCGCGCATATAGAACTGCATTTCCCAATCACTCTGGAATTCTTTCGGGATTATTGGGTCATTCTTGAAGATGTCGCCACCCGCAAAATCGCGGCGCAGCCGTTCAAAGACGATGACATTGGGCGCGATCACGAGAAAAGTCTTGGCGTATTCCGCATCGTTCTCGCGTACCGCATTAAAATACTGCCAGGCGATGGCCAGCGCCATGACTTTGGTTTTGCCGCTGCCAGTGGCCATTTTGACACAGTAGCGCGCGAAATCGTCCCAGGCGGGCATGGGCAAACCCACGCGCTTCTCGGCCGGGATAAAGCGCATATAGAGATCGTAGAGCCGGCGCGTCCGCGCGACTTCGTAGACATAAATGAGACTTTCGACCGCTTCCTGCTGGGCGCAGTAATAGCGGAATGGTTGATCCAGCTCCACTTTGTGGTCGCTGTGAAACCAGAAGTTCAGCAAGGTCCGCGTGGTCTCGCTGACTTCGGGATAGCCCGCCTCGCGCCATTCCGCCAGCGCCGCGCGGATGGCCGGCACAGCCAGCGCCTTGGTCTCGCGCTCTATGATGAAGCTGGTTTGACCAGTCTCCGCTCTTGCCTTGCGCCGTGCCGTCATCAGTTCACCCTCACAGTCAGCGACTTGGTGGTGTCATTGCCCAGAATGTCAATCACCTTGACCAGCACCACATAATTGCCCGGCTCACTGTAAGTATGGTTTGCGCGCAGCAAAAGCGTCCGATCCTTGCGTGTCCGGTAGCTCTGCCACTGATTGTGGAAGGTATCATCGCGGTAATTGAAGTCCACCGCCCAATAATCGATCCAGTCCTCCCAGTGGTTCACGGCTTTGGCCACATCATCAGGCACATCATCGGGCGGCATGATGAATTCCCTCAACTCAATGCTAAGCTCGCGACCCTTTACTAACTTGTCCACCTCAAGCGCCGCCAGCTCGAAGAACTGAATATCGCCTTGGTCAACCGCTTTCTTCTCCAGCACTTCGCGCGGGATGCGCAGGAAGCGCGCGTCCACCCCCGCCTCGGCCGCGATCTGCCGCGCCGTTTCGTTCATGTCCAGGGCAAAATCCCAGCCCAAAATATCGACGCCGCGGAATCCGCGCGTCAGCTGGAATTCGTTGGTGATTTGCTGAGTGTCTCCCAGCGCCACCGGGCTGTCCACCGAGCCGACATGCACCATGCGCCCGCCCTTCTTTCCATGCAGCCAAGTGTAGCCCTCGACCAGTTCTGCATGGTACAGGTCGAGGATGAACTTGCGGTAGCTGCGCGTGAGGTGGGCGGCTTCTTCGCCGAACTCGGCTTTCTGCCAGACCTACCGCTCGTATTTGCCCAAGTTCTCCACCACGAAAGGTCGGACGTTCTCGATGCCCAGCAAGCGTTTGCGTGCCGTATGAATGGCGAAGCGGCCCAAATCGCAGGCGATCCAGCGCCGACCGAGCTTCTCGGACACGGCGGCTGTCGTGCCGGAACCGCAGAAGCAATCCATCACCAAGTCGCCTTCGTTGGACGAGGCGCGGATGATGCGTTTGAGCAGTGCTTCTGGCTTTTGGGTGGGATAATCTACCGATTCAGGCTGATTGCCTCGTAAAGCAGGAATGTCCCAAACATCTCGCATACCCGCCATGGTAAAATAGCCATGTTCATCTTTATGGATTTCAATATTTGAGAAGCCATATTAATGTGAAAGGTATGATTTTTCCTTTAGTTGATTAAAGGCGTAATTGTCTAGCTTAGAATAAAAAAGAAGTGTATCGTGCTTTCTGCCAAACCAGCGTTTGCTCATGCCGCCCGTTTTATATAGCCATATAATCTCATTGACCAGATTTCTTCTGCCAAAAACTTCATCCAAAACCAATCTCACAAACCCATTGACATGCCAATCAATGTGAACATATAAGCTGCCTGTTTCGCTAAGGAGTTCATGCAACAATGTCGCTGTTATGTAGAACCCATTGACGTAGCTATCAAACCCATTCCCCCATGTGTCCCTGTATGCCTTTTGCTCAATGGCGCTCGCTTCTTTCGTAAACTCATCGTCGCCGACCTGCGCCTGAAATGAAAAGTCCTGGCCGGTCGCGAAGGGCGGGTCAATATAAATCAAGTCCACCTTGCCCGCGAACTCAGGCAGCAACGACGGCAGCACATACTTCTTGTCGCCCCAGATCAGCCGGTTGCGCCATTCCGCGTCGCGCCCGGCGGCGAAGAGGTCGAGCGTACGCTGGCGCTGCTGGGCGCTTTCGTTGACGGTTTCCACTGTTTGAAAGGGCAGAGCCACCCTTAGCGGCGCGGCGCGCTTGCCATCCTTGTCGTATTTGCCTTCCCATACCAATTCGACCACGGCGGCATCCTTTTCTTAGGCTCGATAACGTCTCTATTCTAGCCGTATCGCGCGCAGAAACCACCCGCTGATCGTCTTCTGCCGCTTCATCCCGACGGTGGAGTACCTGCAGGACGAGTTGCGCAAGTCAATCAAGAAGACGGAGATCAGCGGGGTCACCGGCTCACTGCCGCCGGCCGAGCGCGAGCAGCGTGTGGCGCAGCTGGCGAAGGCTGAAAAGCGCATCCTCGTTTGCACCGACTGCCTCAGCGAAGGCATCAACTTGCAGCAGGGCTTTGACGCCGTAGTGCACTATGACCTGTCCTGGAATCCCACACGGCATGAGCAGCGCGAAGGACGCGTCGATCGCTATGGGCAGAAGCGCGACCGCGTCAAAGTCGTCACATATTACGGCACGGATAATCAGATTGACGGCGTCGTCCTGGACGTGCTGCTGCGCAAGCACAAGTCGATCCGCACATCGCTGGGCATTTCGGTTTCTGTGCCCGGCAGCAGCGAGGACGTCATCGAAGCGATATTCGAGGGGCTGCTGCTGAGAGAAGATCAACTGACCTTACCCGGTTTTCGGCAGCATCTCGCCGAGAGACAGCTTGATCTCGACAAGAGCTGGGAAGCAGTGGCCGAGCGGGAGAAAAGGTCGCGTACCATGTTTGCGCAGAGCGCGATCAAGGTGGATGAAGTCGCGGCTGAGCTTGAAGCGGCGCGGAAGGCGGTCGGCGCTGATGCCGAACTAAGGCTTTTCATGCGCGATGCCGTGCGTCTGCACAAAGGCACAATCGCGGAGAACGGCGCCGTCCGCATCGACCTCGCGACAGTCCGCGTGGCCTGCGCGATGCCCTGCCGCAGACGACATTCAGCGCGGTATATGAACCGCCGGCGCAACGCAGCGATATAGAGTTGACCCGTACCCATCCCATCGTCGAGAATCTGGCGAATTATGTGATGAACACCGCCCTCGACAAGGAAGCGGGCGACGATGAACAGCCACAGGCGCGACGCGCTGGCGCGATGCGCACGCGGGCGGTGACGACGCGCACAACCTTGCTGCTGCTGCGCTTGCGCTATCACCTCATCACGCGCCGTGGCGGTGACGAAAAGCAGCTTCTCGCGGAAGACAGCCTGACCCTGGCCTTCGAAGGCGCGCCGCAAAACCCAAACTGGCTCAGCGCGGAGGCGGCGGAAGCGCTATTGGACGCGGAACCTGACGACAATATCGCGTCGCAGCAGGCAACCGTGTTTGTTCGCCGAGTCGTGGACGACATCGACTCTATCATGCCCGAGCTTGAGGCGCGGGCGAGACAGCGCGGTGAGGAGCTGCTCACAGCGCATAAACGGGTGCGCAACGCCGCCTACCGTCGGGGCGAAGAGCGCCCGCGGCACCGCGTTGAACCGCAGTTGCCGCCCGATGTCCTCGGCATCTACGTCTTCTTGCCCGTGCCGAGAGGTGGCTGAGCCATGCCAAAAGCGAAAGACCAGCTCACCACGATTCGCACGGAAGGCAGCTTGCTGCCGGCTGACTTGCTGGCGCGAGTCAGCGAGGAGGACGCTACTCTCCCCGGCATGACGGCCGCCAGCTACCACCGCTCGGGCGAACGGCTCAACGAAGCCATCAGCCGCGCCTGGACCGCGCTGCAGAGCGCCTGGTCGCATTTCCAAGCCGGGCTGGAGTCCTTGCCGGTGGACGATCTTGGCACGACCATCACGCGCGAGCGCTGGCTGCTGCCGCTGTTCGAAAAGTTGGACTACGGCCGCTTGCAGACTGCAGGGCGCTTCGAGATCGAGGGCAAGTCCTATCCCATCAGCCACAGTTGGGGGCTGAATGTGCCCATCCATCTTGTCAGCACCAAAGTTGATCTGGATAGGACGATGCGCGGTGTGGCCGGCGCGGCGACTGCCAGCCCGCAGAGCCTGCTGCAAGTCTTCCTCAACCGCAGCGACGACCATCTCTGGGGATTCGTCAGCAATGGAAATAAGCTGCGTGTCCTGCGCGACAATTTGACGCTGACGCGGCAAGCCTACGTCGAATTTGACCTGGAAGCGATGATGAATGGCGATGCCTACAGCGATTTTCGCGTGCTTTGGCTGCTCTGTCATCAGTCGCGGGTCGAGGCGGATCGCCCGTTGGATTGCTGGCTCGAGAAGTGGATGAAAGAGGCGGAAGACCGCGGCGCCCGCGCTCTCGAGCATCTGCGTGATGGCCGGCTGGACAAGCAGAACTACTATCGCCAGTTGCTGCGCATCATCTACCGCTTGCTCTTCATGTTCGTGGCGGAAGACCGCGATCTGTTGCTCGACCGGAAGGCGGCGGACTCGGCGCGCGAGTCATACAAAAACTACTACTCGACGCAGCGCCTGCGGACGATGGCGGCGAAGTTCGTCGGCACGGGCCACAGCGATCTCTTCGAGGCGCTGCGCCTGGTGATGCGTCTGCTCGGCGGCGGGGGCGATGGGGCGCCACTGGGTATCCTGCCGCTCGGCTCCTTCCTCTTCAGTGACAAAGCCGTGGCCGAAATCAGCGACTGCAAGATCAGCAATCGGCAGCTGCTCAGCGCGGTACGCTCGCTGTCACTGATTGACGACCGCGAGGCACGCTCCTGGCGCAATGTCGATTACAAGAACCTGGGACCGGAAGATCTGGGCAGTGTCTACGAGAGCCTGCTGGAGCTGCATCCGCATATCAATGTGGACGCGCGCAGCTTCGCGCTGCGGACAGCCGGCGGCAACGAGCGCAAGACCAGCGGCAGCTACTACACGCCCTCCTCGCTGATCAAGGTGCTGCTCGATTCGGCGCTCGATCCCGTGCTGGATGAGACGGCCAAGCGCGAGGTTATCAGCAAGTGCATCTACGGCGTCGACATCAACCCGATGGCGGCGGAACTCTGCAAGGTCAGCTTGTGGCTGGAAGCGCTGGATCCCGGCAAGCCGCTGAGCTTCCTCGACCACCATATCCAGGTAGGCAACAGCCTGCTGGGCACGACGCCGCGGCTGATGGCGGAGGGCATCCCCAACGATGCTTTCAAACCCATCGAGGGCGATGACAAAAAAGCCGCCAGCGCCCTGCGCAAGCAAAATCGGGGTGAATTGAAACAGCGTGAAGCGGGCGTCAAGCAACTGGGCTTGGAGCAGGCGCCGCCCGCCGATTATGGCTTCTTAACCGATACCATGAGCGACCTCGCCAAGTCCGCCGACGACAGTCTGTCCGACATCCAGGCCAAAGAAGAACTTTACACTGAGCTTGCCAATTCGCCGGAATACATCAAGGCGCGCCTGCTGGCGGATGCATGGTGCGCTGCTTTTGTCTGGGTCAAATCAACCCCACCCCCGGCCCCTCCCCAGCGAGCCAAGGAGGGGAGTTCGGACGCGCAGGTCTGGCCTGACATGTCCCTGACCGACCTGCTCTACCGTCACCTGGAAGACGACCCGCAAGCGGAGAACATGCAGACCATACGCGAGCAAGTGGTCGCGCTGACCGACCGCTACAGTTTCTTCCATTGGCACGTGGCTTTCCCCGATGTCTTTCAGGTGCCGGAAGATTTGTCAAACGCGGAGAATGAAGCGGCCGGCTGGAATGGCGGCTTCGATGTGGTGCTGGGCAATCCGCCCTGGGAGCGCATCAAGATACAGGAGAAGGAGTGGTTCGCGCAGCGCGATCCCGATATCGCCGGCGCGCGCAATGCTGCCGAGCGCCGCAGAATGATCGCCGCCCTCGCCGAGAGCGACCCGCCGCTGCTCGACGCTTTCAACGCCGACAAACGCAAAGCCGATGGCGAATCCCACTTTATCCGCGTCAGCCAACGTTTTCCCCTCTGCGGACGCGGCGATGTCAATACCTACACCGTTTTCGCCGAGCTTGACCGCTTTCTGCTCAATTTACGCGGCCGGGTTGGGATGGTCTGTCCCTCGGGCATCGCAATTGACGACACCACCAAGTACTTTTTGCAGGACTTGATGAGAAGTGATTCGCTGGCAAGTCTGTACGATTTTGAGAATCGACAGAAACTCTTCCCCGCCGTCGACAGCCGGATGAAGTTCGCGCTGCTGACGATGACGGGCCCAGACATCCGCTCGCGCGAAAGCGAGTTCGTCTTCTTCGCGCTCAATGTCGGCGACCTGGATGACAAGTGGCGGCGCTTTAAGTTGTCGGCGGCGGACATCGTAATGCTTAATCCCAACACGGGCACTATGGCGACCTTCCGCAGTCAGCGCGATGCCGAGATTACAAAGGCGATTTATCGGCGCGTACCTGTGTTGATTAAGGAGACGCCGCCGGAGAACACCTGGGGGATTACGTTCAAGCAGGGCTTATTCAACATGACAAGCGACTCCGACAAATTCCACGCCCGCGACCAGCTCGAATCACGCGGCTTCACGCTGGATGGCAACCACTTCGTCAAGCAGGATGACGCCGAAAATGGCTGAGTGGCGAGGTCGCGGCGCTTTGGATGGTCAACCGAGAAAATGAATAAGCGCGGCGAAGAGGGCAATCTGCGTGGCGATAAACCACATGACCAGCAGGCGCGTCTGCCGCTCCATATCCGCGCGAAGCTGGCTCACGTCTTCTTTCGTCGCCAGATGCGGACGCTCGGTTTCAATGGCCGTCTCCAGCTCGGCTACCCGCTCGCTCATGAGAGGATTTGTTTGTTCCATGGTCGCCATGTTGTCTCCTGATTTGTGGCGCGACCTAGAAATAGTATATCATATTGGCCGCGGCTGCGAACAAAGGAAAATCCAATGACCAGCAAGACCGAGCGCTACCTGCCGCTCTACGAAGCCAAGATGATGCACCAATTCACGCACCGCTGGGCGACCTACCAGCCGAATGGCAAAACCCGCGATATGACGCTGGACGAACTGCGGGACCCCGCTGCCGTTCCGCTGCCGCGCTATTGGGTGGACGAGCGGGAGGTCGAGGCGCGGCTTGCGCACTGGTATCGTGGGTGGCTGTTGGGATTTCGTGAAGTTACAAATGTCACCAACGAAAGAAGTGCAATTCTGACGATAATTCCGCGCACGTCGGTCGGACATAAGATGCCTCTGATACTTGATATCTTGTCCGGACCAACACAAGCAACTGTTTTACTTGCCTGCACAAAGGCATACGTGCATGACTTTGCTACGAGGCAAAAGATTGGTGGCATGTCCCTAAGTTACTTCATTGCAAAACAACTCCCAGTCATCCCACCCCACACATACACACCCGCCCTCATAGACTTCATCACACCGCGCGTGCTGGAACTGACCTACACCGCCTGGGACTTGCAACCCTTCGCCCGCGACTTAGGCTATGACGGCGCGCCTTTCGTTTGGGACGACGAGCGCCGCTTCCTCATGCGCTGCGAGCTGGACGCGCTCTATTTCCACCTCTACGGCATCGAGCAAGATGATGTCGACTACATCATGGAGACCTTCCCCATCGTCAAGCGCAAGGACGAGGCGGCTCATGGTGAGTACCGCAGCAAGCGTGTCATCCTGGAGATGTACGATGGCATGGCGGACTTGCCGACCATGCTGGCGCCCGCGCCCAAGGTAGAGCAGGGCGAGATCGCTGTGCCGGATGTGTCGCAGTGGGTCACGCCGCTGGAGCCGCCGCCGGCTGATCCGCGCGCGGCGCACATGGTTGAGTAGAGTCAGCCAAGCTTAAATTCGATACCTCGTAATGAATTCGACCCTTGGCGACGTGGCGGCAATGGCTCTGCCGGCGGACCTGCAATACCCCCGCAGCTGCCAAATAGTGCCCTAATCGCATTTGCCGAATCTGCGCCTAATCCGGCCTCAAAATTGCCTCTCAGCTGCTGTGGATACCCTCCACCGTTTCGCGGATGCCTTTCACCCTAACCTAGCACGTCCGTCCATTCCTTTTGGCAAAGGAGCGACTGTCCGATAATGCTGGATTCGACCGCTTGAAGACCTACTGTAGTGGTCCTAAATTATTGGACACAAAATCTCAGGAAATTTGAGAGAGTTGCGCTGTAGCCACTCAGCCTCAAATTCTGCCGGCGTTAGGTAGTCCAATGCGCTATGCGGACGGCGCTGGTTGTAGACTGCCTCGATGAAGAAACCCAGTTGCTCCCGCGCTTCAGCCATGTTTTGGTAGTCACTGAGATATACTTCCTCCTCCTTGATGGTGCGGATCAGCCGCTCAGCATAGCCGTTTTCGCTTGGCTTGCCGGTGGCTGCCATGCTGATCCGTGTTCCGCACTCACGCAGCAGCTTAACGTAGGCCTTAGCGGCGTACTGTGTGCCTTGGTCGGAGTGGTGGAACTCCGACGCCGGGTGATGCTCAAGCGCCTTTCGCAGTGCCGCCAGCGTCAGATTTTGCCCCGCTGTCCAGCTAACATGCCAGCCGCGAACCGACCGCGTGAACACATCCATGATGACTGCCAGATAGACGAATTCCGAGCGCACGCGCACGTAAGTGATATCGGCGACCCACACCTGGTTCGGACGCTCCGACTGTATTCCTTTGATCAGATTCCGGTAGCGTCGGTAGCTGTGTCGGCTGTCGGTGCCCCATCCCCGACCACGCTTTGGCTTGATAGCCAAGTCCATCTCTCGCATCAGCCGACGTACCGAATGACGACCCACGCGCGCGCCGCTTGGCGACCGCTGCAGGGCCACTGCTACACGCCGGCTGCCATAGGTAGGATGCCGCCCGGCGATATCCACGATCGCCTCGCGCAAGCTCTGCTGGTCGCGCCGACTGGCGTTGTGATAGTAGCTGCTGCGCGGTAATCCGAGCACGGCGCAACTCGTCGACACCGGGTAAGTCTGGCTGAGCGAATGCACTAGTTCTCGCTTTCGGGCGGTAGAGATTTCACATAGTGAGAGGCTTTTTTTGCAATTTCCAGTTGCATCGTCAGCTTCCCCACTAAGCGCTCCAACTCCGCGACCTTGTCTGCCCGGCGCTTTAGCTCTGCGCCCTGACCAAAGGCGAAAGATTGCTTCCCGCCTTCCAAAAACTGGTCCTTCCAGCGATACAGCAGACTGCTCTTGATCTGGTAGTCGCGACTGGCCTGCGCCACCGATTTCTCGCCACGAAGGATTTCCAGCACGATCCTAACTTTCGCCTCCGCTGTGTACTTACGATATTTCCCCACGTGTCTGTCTCCGTCACTGTTCATCTAGTATAGTCTCTTTACTAGGTGTCCAGTTTTTCGGGACCACTACATACTTTTAGGCGCATCGGTGACCAACAGCGACAGTGGAACAGGCATTACGATCGAGGATCTTCGCAGCTACAACTTTGAGCGCGTCCTGTCGGGACAGAGTGACGATGCCGAGAAGTCCGAAGCGCGTACCCGCTAAAGGTACAGCAAGAGTTTCGTCGAAGAGCGCAAACTTGCGCTTACCGAAGGCGACACGACAGGATTGGTCACCCGAATGGATTTGAGGTCACGAGTGACAGCACAATCGAGGGCAGAGGATTCAAGATCCGAAGCGGCAGTAATGCGCGTGGCAGCAGCGGTGGAAATCAAAGACGAATTTTCCATGTATGGCAAGGGGCAGGCCGGCTATAGACGCGGGCAGCTCGTCACAATGCGCGGCGAAGGACCAAGCGGGGACGTCGTGACCGGCGGGCGCTGGCTGCAATATCGGCGCGCATGAGAAAGAAGAGAAGCTGCTCAAATCCATGCAGCAATCGGTCGTTGAGAAAGACGATTCAGCGGCAGCAGTGGACACCGCGACGACACTTCCGTGAGACCACGACCAACGTCCTGACCTCCCGCTACACGCTCGCAAAATCCGCCGAAGTATCGCTGGAGGCCGCCGCCATGTGCGAAGCGCTCGTCAAGGACGCCCTCAAAAGCAATACACACATCCAAGGTCCCACCTGTCCCCTCTTGCCAACAGACCTGTAACATCCGCATCCCCTTCCGATTGACGATTGAGTAGAGACAGTGTGGCACATGGAGACCTTGCCCCGCGTTCTCGTTGGCGCGGGATCATGTAAATCACCCGCGGACGCCGTAAACAGTCTGTCGCAATGGCACACTTTTAGAAAAATTTGACATCGCTCGATCGTTGCGCTAAACTGGCGTCGAGATAAATATTCTGTGCAGAATAATTATGCAGTGTGTAGCGCCAGCTTTTGTATGCAAGACTTGGCTTCTAAGTACACGGAATATCCAGCCTGGATTTGGGGAGGACCAATGAGAAGCAATATTGAAAAGTGGGACTATTTCGAATTGATCTTGGAAGCTGAGGTCGCGGGCAATCCATTTGTCGATGTCGATTTCAGCGTCACCTTCTCGCTCGGGCATCGCCGCATTTTGGTCGACGGTTTCTACGATGGCGACTCGCGCTTCTTGGCACGCTTCATGCCGGACACTGAAGGCGAGTGGCAATATGAGACCAGCAGCAATGTATCCGAGCTGGACGGGGTCCGTGGCTCATTCACTTGCGTCGCGCCGGCCGAGGGCAATCATGGCCCTGTCCGCGTGATTGACCCCTATCATTTCGCTTATGAGGACAGTACAGCCTACCATCCGGTAGGGACAACATGTTATGTCTGGAACCTTCAAGGCGACGCGCTGGAGGAAGAAACGCTGGAGACGCTGGCATCCGCGCCATTCAATAAGATGCGGATGTGTGTTTTTCCCAAGCGCTACAGCTACAACAGTAACGAGCCGCCGCTGTATCCCTTTGAAGGCGAACCGACTCATACTTGGGATCCGGCGCAACTAGGCAACCGTTTCTACACCGACATCCCTGACTGCTGGGACTTCACGCAATTCAATCCGGCCTACTTCCAGCATCTTGAGAAGCGTATTCTCGAACTGCGCGCCATGAATATCGAAGCCGACCTGATTATTTTCCATCCTTACGATTGCGGCGCCTGGGGTTTTGACAAGATGCCGGCGGAAGTGAACGATCGCTACTTGCGCTACCTGGTGGCGCGGGTCGCCGCCTTCCGCAACGTGTGGTGGTCTTTCGCTAACGAGTTTGATTTTCTGACCGACCACAGCTTGGCGGATTGGGATCGCTACTTCAAGATTGTGCAGCAGCATGATCCCTACGATCACCTACGCTCCAACCACAATGGGCGTTATTTCTATGATCACGGCAAACCCTGGGTAACCCATTGCAGTATCCAGCGCCATGACATGACGCAAATTCCCCGCTGGCTGAAAGAATATGGGAAGCCGGTCATAATCGACGAATGCGGTTACGAGGGTGATATCGGCCGCGCTTATGGTTCTTTCACGGCGGAAGAATTGGTCGCGCGCCATTGGCAAGGCTTCGCCACTGGCGGCTACGTCGGCCATGGCGAATGCTTTGAACACGATGAGGACATCTTGTGGTGGGCAAAGGGCGGCCAGCTCTACGGCGACAGCCCGGCGCGGCTGGCATTCTTGCGAGAGATCTTCGAAGCCGTTCCGGCGCCCGGTCTGTTTCCAATGTCTACCAACAGAGTTGTCCGCTCCATGCTCATAGACCGTCCGTACAACGGCATCACAGTTGGGCATAATAGCGAGGATTTCTTGCTGATTTACTACTGGATGCATCAATTGAAGTTTGCGCGCTTGAACCTGCCTGAGGACAAGCGCTACCGCATCGATATCATCGATACCTGGAATATGACGATTACTGAAGCGGAAGCTGCCGCGACCGGCACGGTCCAAGTGCAACTCCCGCGAAGAAAGTACGTCGCTTTGCGCGCTCAGCGCGTCAGCTGAATGTTCGATGCAGTACTTGTCAGTGAAAAGGAGGCGCCTATCGGAATACAACCTGTTACGCGTTTCATCCGCAAGAATCCGATGATTGGAGAAGAATCATGAGAAAGTTGCTTTGTCTGTTCGTTATAGTCTTCGTTGCGCTGGCGAGTTTCGGTTCAGTTTTCGCTCAAGACCTGACCGATGTCGGCACACCGCGCGCCGATACCGTCATCTTCCAAACCTTTGACCGGCAGACGCAAACGCCGGATCAGCACAATCCGCTGATGAGTTTCGCCGTCTGGCGCGGCTTCCGCGAACTGGGCTGGGGCTTCCTCTGGGAGACCGATACCGGCACAGGCGAGTCTTATCCGGAAGTAGCGGCGGAGATGCCCGTGCCGCTGAATGACGAATTCACCTCCTTCGAGGTGCGATTGCGCGATGACTTGTATTGGAGCGATGGCGAACAATTCAACGCTGATGATGTGATGTTCACCCTCGACACCTATTTTGGTCCCCAGAGCGACACCTTGACATGGTGGGGCGTCAATCGCATCAAGGGTTACATTTCTGGTTACGAGAAGATTGACGATTACACGGTGCGCATGGATACTATCAACCCGGCCTACGATTTCAGCACCGTGGTAGGCGTCTATACTTGGGGCTCGGCCTTCAACATCGTGCCCGAGCATGTCTTCTCGCAAGTCGAGAATATCTCCGAATTCCGCAACACCTATCCGGTAACGCTGGGGCCATACACGGTCAAAGAATTTGACCCTAACGGTTTCTGGCAACTTTGGGAGCTGCGCGAAGATTGGGAACGTTCGGCCTGGGGTTTCCTGGATGAAGACGGCTACATGCCGCAATACGTGCTCTACAAGGACTTCGGTCCGGAAGAGACGCGTTCGCTCTCCTTCGTCCAGAATGCCTACGATGCCGATACCTTCATGAGCCCGGACGGCATCAAGGCCGCGCAGGCGCGCAATGACAATATCACCACTTTCTCGCCGCAATTGCCCTACCATAATATGGATGACGCCTGCGGCTATGGTATCTTGATGAACTTGCAGAAGGCGCCGTTGGATAATGTCAACGTTCGCTGGGCGCTGGCGCTGAGTATCGACTTGAAGTCGGTCGGCATCAACGCGCTTAGCGGCGAATTCAAGGCGTCGCCGTTGCCGATGGTTGATACGCAAATTCTGCGCCCGCTTTACTTCGAGCCGAACCTGCAATTCTTGCGCGACCTGGAGATCGGCGATGGTTACCAACCCTTTGATGAGGGCTTCGCGTCTGACCTGGCGGACAACTTGCGTGCCATCGGCACCGATGAATCGCAAATCCCACAAACCGAAGAAGACCTTTCGGTCGCCTTTGGTATTGGCTGGTGGAAGCATGATCCGGCCCAAGCTGAGGCGCTGCTGAATGCGGCTGGCTTAAGCAAGAATGAGGCCGGCAACTACGTCAACGCCGACGGTGAAGAATGGGTTTTGGACTTCGTGATCCCGGGCGACTGGAACAAGGTCATGCAGCGCGTCGGCTTCTCGATCGCCGATAGCTGGCGCAAAGCCGGTTTGCAGGTCAATCTGCGTCAGGTGGACAATTCCGAGTTTGGTGTGGTTCAGAATACCAATTCGGAACGCGAAGCCATGCTGCAATGGACGAACTGCGTCTTCAACCCCAATTACCTGAACGCTTGGCACTCAGTTAGCGTTGCCAATGTTCAGGCCGGTGATGCGACCGATCGCAACTCGGGCAACGTCTATCAATGGGCGAACGAGACAGTGGATGGCTTGGTGGCGGAGGCGAAACAGCACGAGACCACCACCGAGGAGTTCTACGAACTCGGACGCCAGATTATGCAGGAATTCGTGAAGGATATGGCCTACCTCAGCATCATGAACATCCCGACCACGATTCCCAACAACGAAACTTACTTCACCGGCTGGCCCAAGCAAGATAATTACTACGCCGTGCCCTACTCCTGGTGGAGTTCGATCAAGTCGGTTATCGCCCGACTCGAGCAAACCGGGGCATAAGCTCCATCGATTAGAAGTTGGGGTAGTTCGCTGAGCTGCCCCAACCTCGGAGACCGGGTATGAAGCTGCTGCAATACCTCGGGTCGCGCTTTGTCGCATACCTCGCCGTGCTCTTCATCGGCGTCACGATAACGTTTTTTCTGCCTCGCCTGATGCCGAGCGATCCCATCGAGGGCTATATCTCGAATATGCAGAATATGGCGGGGCAGACGATGTCGCCTGATGATCTGCAGGCGTTGCGCTCTTCACTGCGCCGTCTTTATGGACTGGAGGGCAGCTTAGTCGAGCAATATGTTAACTATATTCAGAAAGTCTTGCTGGAATTTGATTTCGGTCCGTCGCTGTATTCTTACCCCCGTCCGGTTTCCGAGTTCATTTGGACGGCGCTACCCTGGACGCTAGGGTTGCTTGGCGTTTCGATCGTCATCGCCTGGGTTATCGGCAACTTCATTGGCTTGCTGGCCGGTTTTTTTCATAACAGCAAATTCGCCACGACGCTGGAAGTGGTGGGCGTCGTGCTTTATCCGATCCCTTATTACATCCTCGCGCTCGTCTTGATTTTGCAATTCGCCTATATCTGGCAATGGTTTCCGCTTTCGACGACCATCCGCCCCGGCCCGCTGACTTGGGAGAAGGTCAACGCCATCATCTACAACTCATTTTTGCCGGCCATGACGCTGATTCTGGCGGGCTTCGGCTGGAATATTCTCAGCATGAAAGCCCTGGCCTTCGCCACCAAAGAAGAGCCTTACGTCGTTTTTGCCCGGCTAAAAGGCGTCAGGCCGCGCCGCATCATGACACGATATGTTTTCCGTAACGCTACATTGCCGCAGATCACGGCATTGGCGCTCTCCATCGGCACCATCTTCAACGGCGCGTTGTTGACCGAAATCCTCTTCAGCTATCCGGGTTTGGGCTTGCTGATGCGTACCGCCATTGGCAGTGGCGACTTCAACCTGATGTACGGGACCATTATCGTGTCCATCGTCTCCGTTGCTACAGCCGCCTTCATCATCGACCTGATCTATCCATTGATCGACCCGCGGATTCGGCTGAGGTAGGCGTGTGAACCTCAACTTTCGGCTGAAACTCGGCATCATCATTCTGCTGATTCTAACTATCGGCAGCTTTGTTTTGCCTTTCTTCACCGATGTCAATCCTTCAGAGCAGGGCACCTACTTCAAGAATATGCCGGTGAGCGCTGATCATTTGCTGGGCACGAATTCCATAGGCCAGGATATCTTTTGGTATCTGGTGTTTGCACTGCGCAATTCGCTGGTGCTGGGCGTTGGCGTCAGCTTCTTCGCCATAATTCTTTCGCTGCTGCTGGGCTTGAGCTCGGGCTACGTCGGTGGCGTATACGACCGCTTCATCATGCTGGTCACGGACTCTTTCATCGCTATTCCCAGCTTTCCGATTCTGATTGTCCTGGGCACGTTGATACGCGGTCAGACTTCGTTCTGGTATCTTGGCGGCGTCTTGGTGATCTTTGGCTGGGCTTGGAACGCGCGCACGGTGCGTTCTATGGCGCTTTCCTTACGCGAGCGCGAATTCATCAACACGGCGCGCTTCTCAGGCAGCAGCACCATGGAGATCATCCTCTTCGAGATCTTTCCTCACGTTTACGCCTACCTCGTAGTCGGCTTCATCAATTCGATATTATTCGTCATAAACACCGAAGCGGCGCTCGCCGTGATCGGCTTGTCGAATGTTGAAGTGCCAACCTTGGGTTCCATCATATTCTGGGCGCTGAATTACAATGCGATGTTCATCGGCCAGTATATGTGGATCGTGGCGCCGGTAATGACGACCGTGCTGCTCTTCCTCGGCTTGTTCCTGACATCGACCGGCTACAACCAGCACTTCGCCACCAGAAGAGGACACTCATGATCAGGCTGAATGAGCTGGTGGCGACATATACGACCGTGCGCGGGCGCGTAAAGGCGGTGGAAGGCGTCGACCTGTCTATCCCCGAGGGAAATATCGTCGGCATCGCCGGGGAATCCGGTTGCGGCAAGTCTACTTTGCTCAAGGTCGTCTACGGCGATTTGACCTATCCACTGGCGCTTGAGCAGGGAGAGGTCAGTTATGGCTTCGCCGATGATGACGGGCAAGAGGTCACTTCGGCAACGATTCAAAAGTATTGGTTCAAACGGATCTCGTATATTCCGCAAAGCTCGATGAGTTCGCTTAATCCGGTAATACGCATTCGCCAGCAGTTCATTGACTTCCTCGAACCAAAGGCGAGTAAAGACGAGACGCTTGATCGCGTCCGCCAGTACATTCAGCAACTGGAGCTACCCGCCGAGGCATTGGACGCTTACCCACATCAATTGTCAGGTGGCATGCGTCAGCGCATGATGGTCGCATTAGCGACATACTTCCAGCCGGATATCATCCTCGCCGATGAGCCGACAACAGCGCTCGATGTGGTGGTGCAGAAGGGCATCTTGCTCCTGCTGCTCAAATTGCAGCGGCAGATGGGCAACACCATTCTATTTGTCTCGCACGACATGGGCGTACACTATCAAATTTCGCATCGCATGATCATTATGTACGCAGCCAAAGTGGTGGAATACGGTGAGTCTCCCGACGTCTTTTCTGCGCCCCTGCATCCCTACACGCGGATGCTGATCGAATCGCTGCCGGACATCGGCGATGATCACTTGCGCGCGGGGGTGTCAGGCAGGCCACCCAGCTTGTGGGACGACTTAAGCGGCTGTCGCTTTGCGGCGCGCTGCCCCCTCGCGACCGAACTTTGCCGGCAGGAGGAGCCGCCGCTGACGGAGCATCGTCCCAATCATTTCGCTGCCTGTCACTTCGCCGGGGAAGATATCCCGATCGTGGAGTCGCCGGCATGAAGACAATTCTAAAGACCAAGGACTTGCACAAGGTTTACCGGCTCGGTGGATTCATAAACCGCGTGCGCATCAACGCCTTGGACAAGGTGAACCTGCATGTGCAAAGTGACGAGCCGGTAATTATTAGCCTGGTCGGCGAATCTGGCAGTGGCAAGACGACCCTGGCGAAAGTGATGCTGCGCCTGATTGCGCCGAATGATGGACAAGCGATGGTCTACGATCAAGTGGTGGCGGGGAAGGGCGCCAAAACGGACAAGAAGACTTTCATGTCCATGGTGCAGCCGATATTCCAGAATCCCTTCGAGGCCTTCAGCAATTACCGTACGGTTGATGCCTACTTGTTGCGGACAGCGATGAAAGTGTCGGGAGCAAAGGGCGCCGAAGCGGAGGACTTGGTGGAAGAGGCGCTGGTCGCGGTGGGTATACATTACGCTGATGTCAAAGGCAAGTACCCCAATCAATTCTCCGGCGGCGAATTGCAGCGTATCTCGGTGGCGCGCGCTTTGATCCCCAAGCCGAGTATCATCATCGCTGATGAGCCGGTCAGCATGATTGACGCGTCCCTGCGGATGAACGTCATCAATCTCTTCCTCAAGCTGAAAGAAGAGACGCGCACCAGTTTCCTCTATATCACGCATGATCTGGCGACCGCTTACTACATCAGCGACTTCATCGCCGTGATGTACCGGGGTACGATTGTGGAATTCGGCAACGCCCGCGCGATCTTGTCCGATCCGCAGCATCCATATACGCAACTCTTGCTCGGCTCGGTGGCGACGATGGGCAAGAAGTGGGAAGAGGCGGATATCGCCATGCAGGATATGGAAGCGGTAGATTTTGTCGCTGAAGGCTGCCGCTTCCGCCATCGCTGCCCACTCGCTGAGCAAATCTGCGCTGATGTCCGTCCCGGCGCGACTGTGATGCCGGACGGACGAGAGGTCTATTGTCATATTGTCGAACGAGAATTGGAGAAAGCATGACAACAGTCGTAACCGAAAAATGGGGCATGTTCGAGGTGCAGTTGGCGGGTCCCACGGAAGGCAACCCCTACCTTGATGTGGAACTCAGCGCGCAGTTTCGCTGCGGCGATACGGCCATAGACGCGCCAGGCTTTTACGATGGCGATGGCGTCTATAAGGTGCGCTGCATGCCAACGCGAGCCGGCGAATGGAAATATGCTACGAGCAGCAACCGTGGCGAGCTTGACGGAAAAACAGGCAATTTCACCTGCGCCGAGCCGAGCGCGGAGAATCACGGACCGGTTCATGTGCGTGATCAATTTCACTTCGCCTATGCCGATGGCACACCCTATTACTCTTTCGGCACCACTTGCTACGCCTGGGTGCATCAGGGCGACGAACTGGAAGAGCAGACGCTGCAAACGTTGGCGGAGAAGCCCTTCAACAAGATTCGCTTCTGCGTCTTCCCCAAGCATTATCCCTTCAATCGCAATGAGCCGGTTCATTATCCCTATGCGCGAGATAGCGCGGGCAACAACGACCTGACGCGCTTTGACCCGGCTTTCTTCGCTCATTTCGAAAAGCGCCTATCGCAATTGCTGGAGCTGGGCATCGAGGCCGATATTATCATCTGGCACCCTTACGATCGTTGGGGTTACGCCGCCATGGACGAAGAGACCGACTACCGCTACCTTCGCTATCTCATCGCCCGGCTGGCTGCTTTCCGCAATGTATGGTGGTCGCTGGCGAATGAATACGACTTCATGCTGCGGGATAAACCGATGGAGCGCTGGGACAATTTCTTCCGCATCTTGCAGGAGGAAGACCCGTATCAACATCTGCGTTCGATTCACAATGGCGATCCGGCGATGAACTATGACCACACCAAGGACGCCGTCACCCACGTCTGCATCCAGAACTGGGATGTAAAGCGCGTCGTCGAATGGCGCGAAGCCTACGGCAAGCCGGTCATTGATGACGAACTTGAATACGAGGGTAACATCCCCTTCTACTGGGGCAATATCTCCGCCGAAGAAGAGGTGCATCGCTTCTGGATCATGGTGGCGAACGGCGGCTATGGCGGCCACGGCGAAACTTATATGCACCCGGAGGACATCCTATGGTGGTCGAAGGGTGGCGTTCTGCATGGCGATAGCTGGCGCGGCATCGCCTTTCTGCGAGATATCATCGAACAAATGCCGGGCGGCTTGACCCCACTTGCGACTGAAGGCGACAACGATCTCTTCCCGCATCCCTTCACCCGTTGGTTCTGGACGCGCGTCAGTGGTGGCGTCAACGGCGGCAACTATCTCATCTATCTGGGCGAGCATCAGCAGCAGATCATGCCCAATTATTCCAAGCACGGGCGGTACGATGTCGACATCATCGATACTCGCGCGCTGACCATCACGCCGGGAGAAATCAAACCCTTTGATCTTGCCAGGATGGAAAAGCAAACGTATTCCGAAAGGACGACGCCGACCTACTACATCGAATTGCCGACCAAGCCTTATCTGGCAGTTCGCTTTTCAGAGAAAGGTTAAAAGCGCCGGTTTTAGACCGGCACGGTTATGGTTAATGTCCGACGTGCTGCCACACAAGAGGAACTGCGGTTGATGTCGCGAGTGGCGTATCTCTATCACACGCGCCGACTGAAGCAGTCGCAGATTGCGCAGCAATTAGATCTGTCGCAAGCGACCATCTCGCGCTTGCTGCGCCGTGCCGAGCGCGACAAGATTGTGAAGACGACGGTGAATATCCCGACCAATATTCACACCGAGCTGGAGGATGAACTCTGCTCCAAATACGGGCTGAAGTCTGCAATTGTCGTGCATTGCGACGATGAAAGCGATGAGGCGGTCATCCACCATATTGGCAGCGCCGCCGCCTATTACGTGGAGACGACGCTGGGTCGCAATGAAGTGGTCGGACTGTCGTCCTGGAGCTCGGCTTTGTTGGCGATGGTGGATGCGATGCATCCGCTTGCGCGCGCGTCAGACGCCAAAGTTGTGCAAATCCTGGGCGGAATGGGGGAGCCGTCGGCGGAGATGTACGCTGCCCGCATCACGGAGCGCTTCGCAGCGCTAGTGCAAGGCGAGCCGGTCTATCTTCCCGCGCCCGGTGTCGCCCGGTCCGGGGAGATTCGTCGGGAATTGGAAACGGATGTCTATGTGAGTGAAGCGCTGAATTGCTTCGAGCACATTACATTTGCCATCGTCGGTATCGGCAGTATCGAGCCATCGAAACTTCTGGCGAGCAGCGGCAATGTATTTTCCGCCAATGAGCTGAGCGCGCTGAAGCGGGCGGGCGCAGTTGGCGATATCTGTCTGCGCTTCTATGACGCAGGCGGCCGTCAGGTGGCGCTGCCGCTTGACAAGCGCGTGGTTAGCATTCGGCTGAAGCAGCTTGTCAAAGCCAACCGCGTTCTGGCTCTAGCCGGCGGCAAGCGCAAGATAGAAGCCATACGCGGCGCTTTAGCGGGTGGGCTAGTGAATATCGTGATCACCGATCAACGGACGGCTGGGGCTTTGATGGCATGACCTCGAACGTCGGCCTGAGCAAGGAATCTGCTGTGCTGGTAAGACAATTGCAGCGAAAATCAATCGAATATCGAAAGGCGATTCTGCGCAGCATAAAGTCGGCGAAAGCTGGGCATACCGCCGGCAGCCTTTCCTGCATTGACATCCTGAATGTGCTCTACAACTACGTCATGGATATCACGCCGCAGAACTTCTCCTCTACCAGGCGTGACCGCTATGTTCAGAGCAAGGGACATTCGGTTGAGGCGCTCTATGTCGTGCTGGCGGACCAAGGTTTCTTCCCGGCTTCCGAGTTGGATACCTTGAGCCGCTTCCAATCGCACTTTGTCGGGCATCCCACGCGCAAGGTCCCCGGTGTGGAGCACAACACCGGCGCTCTGGGGCACGGCCTTTCCATCAGTGTCGGTTTGGCTATAGGCGCGAAAATGAGCGAAAGCCCGCATCGCGTCTTCACCTTGCTTGGCGATGGCGAACTTGCCGAAGGCTCCAGCTGGGAAGCGCTTATGGCCGCCTGCCACTACAAGCTGGATAACCTCGTCATCATCGTGGATCGCAATGGATTGCAAATCACAGGCGCTACCGAGGATGTGATGGGACTGGAGCCGCTGGCGGAGAAATTCGCCGCTTTTGGCTGCGCCGTCAACGGCTGCGATGGCAACGATGTCGCTGCGCTCGTGCGCGCGTTTGACCGGCTTCCCTTTGAGCGCGGCAAGCCCAGTCTGCTGTTGGCGCGCACGATCAAGGGGGCCGGGGTCAGTTTCATGGAAGACGTCGTGAAATGGCATCACAAGGTGCCGGCCGACGACGAGTACCAAGCGGCGCTGGCCGAGCTGGAAATCGCGGAGTCTGCCCTATGACCGCGCCGGCAACAGGTCGCGCGAACCTGGAAGTCTTCGCTGGCACCTTGCTTGAGCTGGCGCGCTGTGACCCGTCTATCGTGGTTGTCACCAGCGACTCTCGCGGGTCGGGCAAGTTGGTTGCCTTTGGCGAAGAGCTGCCAGACCAACTGATAGAAATGGGTATCGCCGAGCAGAATCTTGTTGGCGTCGCCGCCGGCCTGGCAATGTCGGGCAAGAATGTCTTCGTCGTGTCACCCGCTTGTTTCCTCACTGCTCGCTCGCTGGAGCAGATCAAGAACGACATCGCCTATTCCGATCATTCGGTCAAGGTAATCGGCATCAGCGCGGGCGTCAGCTACGGCGCGCTCGGGACCACCCATCATTCTTTGCACGATTTTGCCGCCCTGCGCGCAATCAATAACATCGACATACTTGCGCCCGCGGACAATTTTGAAACCAGCGAGGCGATTAAGGCGGCGATGCATCACCCTCGTCCTGTCTACATCCGCTATGGCAAGAAGCCCATGTTGCAATTGCATGCGCCCTGCACCCGATTTGAGATTGGCAAAGCTATCATCCTCCGTGAAGGCAGAGATCTTACATTTATCGCAACTGGCGAGCCAGCCGGACGCGCGCTGCTGGCGGCGCAGGCATTGGAGGCGCATGGGATCTGCTGCGGAGTCATCAGTATGCACACGGTTAAACCGCTCGATGTCAACGCTCTGCTTCACGCGGCGCGCCATTCCGGCGCCATCGTCACTGTGGAAGAGCACAGTGTCTACGGCGGGCTGGGCGAAGCCTGTGCAACTGTCTTGCTGCAAGAAGGCGCCAGCCTGCCATTCAGGATCGTGGCGATTCCTGATGAATACACCGTAACGGGCGATCAACTGGAGATCTTTGACCACTATGGCATCTCCGCCGACGGGTTGGCAACGACCGCCAGAGAATTGCTGAGCAGGCGCTAGACGATGAATACGATTCTCGCGCTCGACCAAAGCACATCCGCGACAAAAGCGATGCTCTTTAGTTTATCCGGCCAGCTTCTGGACCAAGCCACAGTCGTACACAAGCAGTATTATCCACAGCCCGGTTGGGTTGAACATGACGCCGAAGAAATCTACCAGAACACGCTGACGGCGTCGCGGACACTCCTGGCGCGTCATCGCGCCGGCTTGCGCCAGCTCGCCGGCCTAAGCATCACCAATCAGCGCGAGACCATCGTCGTCTTTGACCGTGAGACCGGTGAGCCTCTCCATCCGGCTATCGTCTGGCAATGTCGCCGCGGCGATCCCATCTGCCAGGAATTGATCGGCGCCGGTCATGCGGACAGGGTATTCGCACGGACTGGACTCAAAATTGATACATATTTCCCGGCGCCAAAACTTACCTGGCTGCTGCGCGAAGAGCCGCATATCAGACGCCGGCTTGAGGCGGGCAGCGCGCTGATCGGGACGATTGACGCTTACATGATCTACCGCTTGACGGGGAGCGCGATCTTCGCCACAGATCACAGCAATGCCAGCCGCACACTCCTCTTCAATATCAATACGCTGGCCTGGGACGAAGACCTCTGCGCTCTTTATGAGATTCCGTCCGGCGCATTGCCTGAAGTGCACGAGAGCAGTGCCTTTTTCGGGCAGACCGATCTGGAGGGCGCCATTGAATCTCCAATACCTATATGCGGCGTCATGGGGGATTCCCAGGCGGCGCTCTTCGCCCAACGTTGCTACACGCCTGGCGACGCCAAAGTGACCATCGGCACTGGCTCATCGGTCATGCTAAATATTGGGCATGAGCCCTTGCTTTCGCGGAACGGGCTGCTCACCGCCTTGGGTTGGGTCTACGAAACGAAGCCAGTTTATGCCTTTGAAGGCATTATCAATTATGCCGGCGCGACCGTCGCCTGGTTGCGCGACGGGTTGGAACTGATCGAAAACAGCGCCGAAACGGAACAACTGGCAATCAGCGTAGAGGACAATGGCGGGGTTTACCTCGTGCCCGCCTTCGTCGGCCTAAACGCGCCATACTGGCGGGCTGATGTAAAGGCTGCCATTGTCGGCTTGACGCCCGGAGCCAGCAAGGCGCATGTCACCCGCGCCGCGCTGGAATCCATCGCCTACCAGATCAAGGATGTCCTTGACCTGATGAAGGATGAGGCCAAAGCCGATCTTACGATCATCCGCGCCGATGGCGGCGCCACGCAAAATGCTTTCCTGATGCAGGTGGTCGCGGACCTAACCGGCATCGCCGTTCGCGCATCGGCTCTGCCCGAACTCTCGGCGCTGGGCGCGGTCTACGCCGGCATGCTCGGTTTGGGCATCCGTAACATGAGTGAGCTGCGCGAAATGGCCGCCAACTACAGCGAATACCAGGCGGCGATAAACGCTGACATGGCGGAGAAAATGCACGCTGGCTGGATCGCAGCAGTGCAGCAGGTTCTATGACTTTCTGGATAGCGCGTTGATTGAGGTGTGCAAATGGCAGACAAGCAACTAACTTTGGGCGTAATAATCGGCAATCGCGATTTCTTCCCCGATGTACTGATCACCGAAGGGCGGAAAGACATTCTCGATGTCCTGGCCGAGGCCAATATCCGCCCCATAATCCTGGACGAGGCCGCCACCAAGCTGGGCGCGGTCGAAACCTGGGAGCACGCTAGGAAATGCGCTGACCTCTTCCAGCAGCATCGCCGCGAGATCGATGGCATCCTCATCTCCCTCCCGAATTTCGGCGACGAAAAGGGCATCGCGGAGACGATAAAACTGTCAGAGCTGCAAGTGCCTATCCTGGTGCAAGCCTATCCCGACGACCTCAACGCTTTGATCCCGTCACGGCGGCGCGATGCCTTCTGCGGCAAGATCTCTGTCTGCAACAACTTGTATCAATACGGCTTCAATTACAGCGTGACGCAGGATCACACGGCGCATCCCGCGAGCGGGTCGTTCAAGCGGGACCTCCGCAAGTTCCTCGGCGTCTGCCGTGTTGTTCGCGGCTTGAAGAGCGCTCGGCTGGGCGCCGTCGGGGCGCGTCCCAACGCCTTCAACACAACCCGCTACAGCGAGAAACTACTCCAGGCCTTTGGCATCAGCGTGCAGACACTCGACTTGACTGACGTCTTTGGACCGGCGCGCAAACTTGCCGACGACGACGCGCGCGTCCAGGAGCGCATTGGCAAGATCACCGCCTATGTCAAGACTGATGGTGTGCCACACCCTTCGCTACTTAAGATGGCGAAGATCGGCGTCGTTCTCGACGAGTGGATGGGCGCGCTGGATATCACGGCGACCGCGCTGCAATGTTGGGATTCGCTGCAACTGAACTACGGCGTCAACGTCTGCACGCTGATGAGCATGATGAGCGAGCAGTTGCTGCCTAGCGCCTGCGAGGTGGATATCACCGGCGTCGTCTCGATGTACGCGCTTCAGTTGGCGTCGGAGACGCCGAGCGCGCTGGTCGACTGGAACAATAACTACGCCGATGATCCGAACAAGTGTGTAGTCTTCCACTGCGGCAATTGGGCGAAGAGCTTCTTTGATGACGACTTCAAAATGGAGTATGCGCCGATCTTGGGCTCGACTTTAGGCGATGAGAATACCTACGGCGTGGTCGCAGGCCGTACGCCGCCGGGTCCCTTCAGCTACGCGCGTGTGACCACAGACGACCGCAACGGTGTGATGCGCGCCTACGTTGGCGACGGCATGTTCGTCGATGACCCCTTGGACACGTTTGGCAGCCGCGCCGTTGTCGAAGTGCCGGAATTGCAGACGCTGATGCGTCATATCTGCACCAACGGCTTCGAACATCACGCAGCGATGAATCGGTCGCATTCGGCCGATATTCTCAGCGAAGCCTTCTCAACCTACTTCGACTGGGATGTGTATCATCACTGCTGACCTGCTTCCCTGCGCCGTGTCATTAACGCGTACACCGGTTTGCTTCAGGAAAGCCCCTCCGTGAAGCAAACGATATATGTAGAGAAACTGAGGCCTTAGGCTGAAGTCAGTTTGCTCACGAAGTCGCTTTGCGCAAACTCAGCGATATTCTGGTTGTAGTACGCCATCGGCAGCGCCCAGATGACCATATTCGAATAGTAGTCTTCTCCCCAAACCGGCAAACCGGTATCGGCATCAATGAGGCAGTGCTGTTTCCAGGGAGTGCGGGACGTCAGCGCGACGGCTTCGTAGATCCGCCGGGCGATATCCAAGCCCGTTTCACGCTGGCCGTGATATATGAAGTTCATCGCGCCACACAGGTTTTCGCCAACGAAGACCTGTGTTGAATGGTCGTTGTTGGGCAGGATATCGGGAAAGCGGTCGGGGTCCGGCTTCGAGACGTAACGCGTGCCATCGGGATTGACGCCGTTCACCAGGCCGTGTTCTGTTGCCCCCATGTTGAGTCGTTTGACCGCGCCCAAGGCGGACTGGACTTGATCCGCCGGCAGAATGTCGGCAAAGCCGGATATCTTGGCGCACCATTGCGCCATAAGCTGATTGCCCAGCGAGACATCGCAGTCGGGTCCTTCACCGCTGATGTTCTCCGGATCATGCCACAGTCGGTAGTATTCGCCGTTCCACAATTTGTCTTGGTACGCAGCCTTGCCGCGCTCCAGCCAGTCGGCGCATTCAGCGGCGAAGTCGCTGTCATTCATTTCCGCTGCCATGGCCTTTCCACAAGACAGCGTCGCCAGCCAGGTGCCGGCCACATAAGCCGATGTGCCCCACCAGGGCCAGATATCGTAAAATTGATTGGCCGGCCACAATTCACCGGGCGGCACATGCGCCTGGTCATTGATCAAACCGTCATCGTCGTCATCCAGCGAGAACTGATAGCGTATGGCGCGCTTGGCCGAATCGTAGAAGTGCGCCAGCAGGTCACGATCTCCAGTGCGCAGATAGAGGCGATAGATAATCTGGGCATATTGACCGGAGTTCAGCGGATGCTGGCAATGATAGCGGGGGTCGCGCATGGACGTATCCATGCCGTACGAGAATGGGATCTCGCCATCGGATATCTGGAAGTGCTTAAAGGCTTCCAGAGTCGTCCGTTCCAAGTCAGGGAAGAAGAAAAGGGCCGGCATGTGCCCGTGCATGCGGCAGACCATGGTCTCGGTGATGGGGCAGCCGGTGTGGCTTTCGTTGTGGGTGAACCAGCCGATGTCATCCCACCACTCGTCCTTGCGCGTTCGGGCGATCCAAACCGTGTTCTTAGACAGGCTGTAGAGGCTTTGCACCAATCCGTCACGCAGCCAATTTGGCAAATCCGTCCGGTAGATGGCTTGCTGCCAGCTCAAGACGGCTTCGAGCAAGGCGTCAAAGCGATTCAGCGCATCCGCCGCTGCGGCAGCCGCGTTTCCGTAGCGCATGCCATACTGGTTGACATGGGTTTCACGTCCGCTGTCGCGCCAATGCGGGGAATGCCAGGCGAAGACGAAGCGGACGCGACACGATCCATTTGCTTCAATCGTCCGCGCGACGCGTCCGACGAGCTTGCCGTCTTCCTGGGCGACACTGATGTCCTCACCAGCCAGCGCGACATCGTGCGTGGCGCCTCCGGGCGCAACTGGTGGTTCGACAATCAATTCAAGGTCTACCGCTTCCGCGCGGCTGTTGCGGATTTCGATTTCAAACAGGGCCGCCGGGATATTACTATCAGCGCTGTTGCCGAGAATCAGCGGGGCGAAGGCGCGTATGCCCAATTCCAGACCCTTCGCTTCAAAACGACAGACCATATCCGCCACGGGATGATGTCCCCAGTAGGCGATCACGGCTGTGGACAGCGGCAGGTTTTCCCCGTTGGCTATCTTGACCGTCAGCCATTCGCAGAAGTCGGCGCGCGGAGGCACGATGTCGTTGAATATGGAACAGTGACCGATTAAGCCGGTGCCTTCCAGCGTGAAGTAGCCGGTGCCGAGCCCGCCGAGGGGAATGCCGCCATCCAGTCGGTGGCCGTCATAGACGCAGCCGGGCACAGGATCGGGGAATCCTTCGGCTTCAATCTCTGACCACTGGTTTCTGGGTATATCGGCGTTAAAGGGGAAGGATCCGTTAGACATAATTTCTTTCCTTGTTCAATTCAATAGTTGTCGCGGCGGGCGACCCACAGAGTCGCCCCTACATTGTTGCGCGGCGCGGGGTCTGCTGACCCGCAATGCGCTTAGATGCTCAATCCGCCGGAAAGCCCGTCCATGAAACGTCTGGAGGTAAAAGCGAAGATGATGATCAACGGCAACGACGCGAGGACATAACTGGCAAAAGTGACACCGTAATCGGTGCTCCATGCACCGGCAAAAGACAGCACGCCAATAGAGACCGGTAATCGTTCACTATCAAAGATGGCCACCAGCGGCCAGATGATGTCATTCCAACTGAAAAGCAAATTCAATATCGCCAGTGTGCTGAACGCCGGTATGGCCAGCGGCACGGCGATACGAATCAGGAGCGAGAATTCGTTGGCGCCATCCAGCCGCGCCGCCTCGAAGTATTCTTGCGGCAGCGTCTCGAAGAAGGTGCGCATCAGGAAGGTGCCGAATACGATTTCAACCGATACCCAAGGCAGCACAACGCCTTGCAGGGTATCAGCCCAATCCAGGGCGATGATGACGCTGAACATGGGAATCACCAGCAGGATGCCCGGGATCATGATCAATGCCAGAATCGCAACGAATAATATATTTCGGCCCGGGAATCGGTAGCGGGCGAAGGCATAACCGGCCAAACCGGAAATGACGAGCGTCAGGATCAGCGTGGGAATGGAGTAACTGAAGCTATTGATTATCGCGCGTCCCATGGCGGGCCAGGCGCGCACGAAATTCTCCGGATGCAAAGGCAATGTCGGCAGCCAGAACTGCTGGAAGAACTGCGCGTTGATCTTGAATGAGTTGATGACGGTGAAGACAAAGGGCACATAGGTAATAATGGCCAAAATCAGCAAGATGAGCATCAGGGGCCAATCACGGCGCCAGGCGCTAGACTGCGACATCGTATGCCCTCCGGTAGCGCATTCTCAGGATAAATATGCTGAGCGCGAGCGTCATGAGCATCAGCACAGTGCCGATGGCCGAGGCATAACCATGTTTGCCATAGGTGAAGCCCTGAATGTACAAATAATAAGCCGGCGACATGGTGGTATTGATGGGACCGCCTTGAGTCATCACCAGCATGGGCGCGAATTCCTGCATGCCCTGGTTCAGGCTTAGAATCAGAATCAGCGCCAGCGGACCGCGAATCGCCGGCAAGTCTATGGCGAAGACGCGGCGCAAACGGCTGCAGCCGTCTATCAGCGCGGCGTCGTTCACCTCGCTTGACAAGTTCTGCAGGGCGGCCAGGATAATCAGGAATCCAAAGCCGGCCACAGCCGGGAAGCCGATGAAGATCAGCGCCGGCAGGGCGGTATCAGGACGCCCCAACCAGGGGTAGGGCCGGGCCATGGCGCCGACGCCGGTCAGGAATTCATTGAGCATGCCTTGGCGGCCGGCGTAGACCTGCTGCCATACCAGCAGATTAACCGTGATTGGGATCACCATCGGGATGGTGAACACCATGCGCCAGATATTGCGCCAGCGATCGCTGGTCAGGTTGTATACCAGTTCCGCGCCCACAAAAGCCATGACCAGCACCAGCGCGGTGCGCCCGACCATGTACTTCAAAATATTGCCTAGAGACTTTATGAAGATTGGATCATCGATTAGCGCCTGGTAATTCTGCAAGCCAATGAACTCGCCGGGTTCGGGAATATTCCAATAGGTGAAAGAATGAAAAATCGCCGAGACAGCCGGTATGTAGCGGAATGAGAGCAGGAGCAGCAGGGCGGGTATCAGAAACAGGAAAGGCACATAAATCGGCACGAAACCGCTGCGCAGCTTCCAGCGGCTTGGTTCGGTCTTGGCGCTTGGCATCGGCTTTGATTTCTGGGTCAACTGTTACGTCCTTAAAGATGCGAACCGGGGCCAGTTAGCCCGACCCCGGCTCAAGGATTCTACGCTGTCAAGCGCAGCCTCCCCGTTCAATATCCACTAGGGACACCAGTCGTAGCCGACTTGTTCGCAAAGGGCGGCGGCGCCGCTCTCCCAGGATTCCTGCAAGAGTGCTTTGGTCTCTTCTTCGTTGGTCGCGCCCAGGAAGAAGCCTTGCATGATCTGCGTCCAGTTGTCGCCGTGCTCAACGGTCAGCCGCCCGCTCGGATCGAGGAACAGGCGGTCCTGCAAGGCAGCCACAGTCTGGAAATTGGCCAGCACCGGTCCAACTTCGGTACCGGCTACCATCGGGATGAAGCCACCGAATTCGTTCGCCAAAGGCCCGAAGTTTTGCGGCGCAGACATCCACATCAGGTAATCGACGGCGAGTTCTAAGTTCTCGCTTTCCGCCGTCGCCACCGGTATGCCATATTGCCCGGCAGAGCTGGGTCCGCCAACCCGGTAGATGGTCCCGGGCGCCCCTTCAAAGTCTTCTTCCGTGAAAGGCGGCAGATAGGTCAAGCCCCATTCAAAGGAAGCCGAATCGGTGATTTCCTTGTTGTCCCAAGACCCGCCCCAATAAACGGCCAGCTGCTCGCCGAGCCACATGCGCATGACGTCGCCCAAGCTGGTGATGCCAATGTAGTCAATCGGCAGAATCTCGACGAACTCTTTAGATATGCGCAAGTATTCGTCCATACGCGGGTCCTGGGCGTTTATCACGCCGTCATGAACCGCCTTGGCGACCTCTTCGGCGTTCAACGCGCGCCAGTCCAAGTCCGGCTGCATCTCGGAGTATTTGTCCATATAGATTTCACTATGCCGGTCCGCCCAGACAACGCTGAGCCACAAGCTATCAGCCCAATACCAGGTGCTCCAGCCGGTGCCAGGCATGAAAGAACCGAACGCTTCCACGCCGAGCGTATCCTGGATGGTGTGCATATCGGCGATGAACTCGCCCCAATTGGCCCAATCCGGTTCCACGCCAGCTTCTTCGAACATGGCGACGTTGTAGAACATGGCGGTCTCCACCCAGTCCAGCGCCGTCTGATACCAATGCCCATCGGGCGCGCGCGTCGTATTCGTCGCGTTTGGCGCGAATGAATCAGCCCAACGTTCGTGGCCCGGGATGCCCTCGGCGATGTAGGGGTTTGGCATCTCAAAGTAGTCGTCCAGCGCCGTCCACCAAGTATCCATCTTGAGACTGCGATTGAACCACTGATCCCAAACGATATCTGGCGCTTCATCAGCGGCCATGCGCGCGGACAGCCAGGTGATGTAATCGGTGCCACCGGGAATATCGGGCAGGAGCTCGATGGTCGCATTGGGATGCATGTCCATGTATTCCTGCGCGACTTGCTCGGCGATTGCGGAATGCGCCGGATGCTGCTCCGGCCGGTAGTAGACCTGGAGGTGAACAACGATTTCACCCGAGATATCGCTGTCCTGGGCCAATGCCATTCCGAACACCCCGAAGAGAAGCGCGAATACGAGTATAAGTGACAGTTTCTTGAACATCATATTGCCTTTCACAAATGTAAACAGTAGCTACGGACAAAAGATAACGTGTTTGTCTTATGGGCGCACCTCCTCGTTGTTTTTTGCTCCTGAACTCAAGCGAGAATACATCTCTCAGCCAATCGCTTCCAATTCGGAAATATCTAGCTCTGCGGCGCCACCCCCTCCAAAGACTTACTGGCGAAACGCTCACGGTTGGTCAACTGAATGGTCATGCCGCCGTCGGTGAATATATTGGCGCCGGTCACGTAGGAGGATTGCTCGCTGGCCAGGAAGAGCACGACATTGCCCACTTCGCGGGGCGCTTGCACGCGAGCAAGCGGGATATTGTCCATCCAGTGCTGACGCGCGAGTTCGGCGTCTTCGGCGGCGTTCTGGATATCGTTCCAGATTTGGGTGTCGGTCAAGCCCGGGCTGACGGCGTTGACGCGAATGCCATACGGCGCGAACTCGATCGCCATTGAAGCCGTCATCATGCCGACGCCGCCTTTGGAAGCGGCATAGGGCGCGGCGGCCGGCAGCGTGGCGACGGTGTGTACGCTGGCGATATTGATGATGGCGCCGCTGCGACGCGCGACCATCGCCTCAAGCGCGTAGCGACTGCAGAGAAATGTGCCTTTGAGGTCCACATCGACGACGCGGTCCCAGTCGGCTTCGTCCATTTCCAGGGTTGGCTTGACGAAATTGACGCCGGCATTGTTGACCAGCGTGTCGATCTGGCCGTAGGTCGAGAGTGTTTCGTCAATCAGTCTCTTGCAGTCGTCGGCTTGGGAGACATCGGTCTTGACGAACATCCCTTTGCCGTAGCGTTCCCGTAAGTCAGCCGCGACCTTCGCGCCCAGCCGCTCATTGATATCGGCGATGACGACTTCCGCGCCGGCTTCCGCGAAGCATTCCGCGATGCCTGTGCCGATGCCGCTGGCCGCGCCGGTGACGATGGCGACATGTCCCTTCCAATCCATCAGTTGACCTTTCTGCGTGACCTTTCAGGCAAATCGCTTAACCCGTTCCTCGCTCGCGTTGATTCACGCTAATTGAGATAGGAATAGTATCTTCGTATCCGCTCGTGCGCATCCAGAATGTGATCAGCGATTGCGTCCTTCGCGCGTTCGATTTCGCCCTGCTTGAGTACGTTGATGAGATCTTGATGCGCTTCGACATGGTGGTTCAGCTCAGTTGGCGAGAGCACATTATTGGCTTCCGCGAGGAAGCGGCTGATGCGCGAGCGCAGGCTGGAGACAACTTCGATCAGAATCGAGTGCTGTGACAACTCCCATAGAATTGAGTGGAATCTGGAGTCGAGCTCAAAGCCATTTTGCCGGTCGCCTGCTGCAGCCGCCTGCCTCATTTGGCTTACGATCGTTTCCAACTCAGATTCAACCTCATCAGACCAGTTGGGCGCCGCATATTGCACGACCAGTTTCTCCAGCGCCACCCTTATCGAATAAACTTCGTCCAATTCCACAGATGAAAAGGTGTGAACGTAAGCGCCCCGCCTGGGCTCTTTGAAGACCAGGCCCTCGTCGATCAATTTCTGAATCGCAATTCGCACCGGCATGCGGCTGACCCGCAAGTTCTCCGCGAGCTCCTGTTCGACCAGATGTGTTCCGGGCGCCAAGTAACCGCCTTTGATGGCGCCGCGCAGTCGCCGGGCCACTTCGTCGCTCAGATTCTCGGATTGCTTGATCGGTTCCAGGCCGTACACGCTTCACTTCTCCAAAGCCGCGCCCGCTGACGCATTGCTTTCGGATCCAATCACTCAATCGTCCAAGCGATAAAATGCGATCGCATTATCGCGAAACAATTTTCTCAGCTCCGCATCGGAACAGCCCTCAACGGCCCAGGCAAGCGTCTCCACCCAACGCGGGTATTCCGTCGCCTGATAGGCCACGGGCCAGTCGCCTCCATACATCACCCGATCAAAGCCGAAGCAGTCGATGACGTGGTCAATATATGGCTTGAGCTGCTCCTTGGTCCAATGTTGATGATCCGCCTCGGTGACCAGGCCGGAGATCTTGCACCAGACATTGGGAAACTCGGAGAGCGTCTTGATATCGGCGCGCCAGGGATCCAGCAAACCGTTCTTGATATCGGGTTTGCCGATGTGGTCGAGTATGAACACGACATCGGGGCACTGCGCCACCATCTTGATGGTATTGGCCATCTGATAATGATTGATGCAGATGTCGAAGCTCAAACCGTAGCGAGGCAGCAGTTGAACACCCTCGATGAAACTCGGCTGCAAACAAAACTCGATATCCGGTTCAAACTGGATGATGCGGCGGATTCCTTTGATTCGCGGATTAGCAGCTAGTTTCTCCAGCGCCGGACGGGCGGCGTCGCCCAGCTCCAGCGGGGCCCAAGGCACGATGCCCTGTAGCCGGCTGTCCTGCTTGGCCAGGCTGGCCACCCAATCGGCTTCCTGCTGAAATTGGGCGCATACCTCAGCTTGCAAGAACACCATTTTCTCAACAGCGACCGGTCCGCTGGCGCGATCATAGTCTTCCAGCAAGTATGGTTTGTTCAGTAAGGGGATATCTTCCAGCCAAGGGTAGCGTAGTATCCGAGGGTCCCATACATGGAGATGGGTGTCGATCAGCGGAAAATCCAGCATCAGGCGCGCCTGTGGCAGAGTCATCATCTGCGCTAGTTATCGGAAAATGAATCGCGTATCCAATATCCAATTGATTGGATTGTCAATCCAATATACAAACAATTGGATAAAGTGTCAAGTTTCTGCGGTGTACCAGCGCGAGAGAGGCTGATCACCCACTGTATTGGCCGGCCAGTTTGTAGTCCGCTCGTGGATCATACATAAGCCCTGCAGCGCCAGAAAATCGCTCAGACTGGCTCCTGGAACGCCATTTTGGCGCGATGCTGCGAAACATGCTGAAAGCGCTGTATTCAAGGTGCTAGCTCCAGATATCAGCTGCGGATGAGAAACTGGCTCGTCGAGTCCGAATGTTATTCCACGACGAAGCTTCTGACACGGGTGCCGGGCGGCCTTTCCGCATGTTCAGATGAAGATGTGCGCGTCCAGCGCGGTACAGCCTTTTTGACCGCAACGATTAGCCCTGTAAAAGTAGTAAGTCTTAGTTTCAGCAATTCCGTGAAAAATCGCCGTTCTGGACATTGCCTCTAACCGTGTTGGCAACAACCTTATACTGTCGGATATAACGATAGTTAGGCGCAACACGTGAAGGTTATTGTAGCTCGATATTAGCATAACCGTTCGCAAACAAATACTAAATATGCGACAATAAGATGAAACTCAAGTTCTTTCCCATGCTATTCTGTCAAATGTCGGTTTCCGTGGCATAGCACGGGATGCAGATGATCTGATCGCTAACCGTTGCTCGTGTCGGCCCTTGCCAGATAGGGATGACATTAGGATCGAGTGAGGATAACTGCAAACGCTGTACTTGGGAAATGGCTCAGGGAGCCTATTCGGCTTACACAATTTCAATGAAGGAGATATTTGATGAAGAAGCTGTATATCTTGCTCGTTATGATATTGCTGAGCGCGGCGACAACGTTTGGGCAGGAATGGGTGATCGGTAGTGGAGGTAACAATCAATACAATTGTGACCTGATCAAAGCTTTGCATATTCAGTTTGGCGATGAGACTTATATCAGGCTGAACGATACAGAGTACACCGTCGCCGAGTATCATGCGTTCACCGTGCCCGACTGCAGCGCCGAGTCGGAGGCGACAGCACTGACAAGCGAGGCGAGCGAAGTAACAATACAGGAAAGTTTCACAATTTCGGTTGAGGACGTCGTGAATCTGCGCGAATGCGCCGGAACGAATTGCTATCGGATCGGCGTGGCGCGTCCGAGCGAGACCTTTGAAGTTATCGGCGAAGACGGTGACTGGTACGAAATCAACTACGAGGGCGCGAGCGCCTTCATTGCCGGATGGCTAACTGTGCGCGTGGTAAATGCGCCGCAAGGGCTTCTGGCGGACTTTCAGTTCGCCTCGGTCAGTCCCGTTGGAGATGAGCAACTCCTTCTATATGGCTCTACCGCGCGAACTGGAACCTGGTGGCTGAGTCTAAAGCGGGCGGATGGCACGAATACAGACATTCAAATTGAAGCGATTGCCTGGGGCGCCGACCATACAGACGGCTCCTTCCAGCATCCGTCTATCTTTGGCTGGGGCGGCAATGACTGGGAGTCATTGCCTGAGTTGCTGCCCGACTCCTCGTTCTATATATATCTGCCGGGCGACGACGAAATCTACGAGTTTCCGATTATCGAGACGCCTATTGCTTCCAGCTACCAAATCAATTGGGACAGGGCCTCGCGGCCAGCGAGCATCCGGCCGGGCGCCCGGATCCGAGTCTTGGTTGCGGACAGCGGACAGGCAAATCACATGAGGGACTGGGCGGCAGCGGTCACGAGGTCTGAAACTGTCGCACCGCCATCCCGGCCGCAGCCGCCGTTGCTGGAAGCCAGTGCTGGGCAAATTTTGTTCGATATCCGCCCGCCTGCGTCTGGCGGATCGCCTATCACGACCTATGAGCTGCGGTATAGGGAAGTCGGTGGTGACACGATTCAGATAGGCAACGTCAACAGCGGACAAGCCAACTCCATCGACGGGTTGGGGGGTGAAAAGACGTACGAGGTTTCGATAGCGGCGATCAATCGAGGCGGTAAGGGTCCCTACTCCAACTGGGCTTCAGTGACCATTCCCAAGGCCATTGCGTCCGGCTAGTCGGGGCTAGGCTTCACTAAAAGTTGCCAGTCTTCTTGGGAGGAGGCTGGCACTATTACTTTGTACAAGAGACGTTCCATTGGGAATACGCTGATGAACGCGCGACATCGACCTGCGGTTGAGAGCCGTTTCCACACTGCCTCTAACGGCTGCCAAGATCGCGAGCTCTGGGAAAATTCTGTTTGCTGCTTGTTGTGGAAATTGGTTAAGCAGTGAGAGGACGCGGTCCGCGGGTCCGCAAGCGGCCAATTTGATCTCTAACACGCCAGGCGCGCGCCTCGTTCCCAATGGCCGGCGTCCACGGTCTTGCGCCCCTTGCCGCGCTCGGCCGCCGTGATGTCGCGGATGCCGCGGTAGACATCGAAGGTGTCCTTTTCCTGATCCGAATAGCCGCCCTGGCGCACCCAGTTGTCTCCCGCCAGATTCAGCGTCAGCACGCCTTCTTCGTAGTCGCGGAAGGCTTCCAGATTTGCCAGCTTGGTCGACTCGCCCAGCTTGCTGTAGTCCGGGTCGCCCAGCACCCAGGAGTCGCTCAGCGCCGGCGGGAAGATGACCTCCTGGATGAGCGCGTCGATGATCTGGTCGCTGCGCTGGTTCTCCTGCAGCTCGATCTTGGTCTCGGTCGAGGAAAGAAATTGCAGCCCCCCGGTGCACAGGATCTTGACCAGCCGCTCGCCGTATTTGTTGGCAGCCGGATGCACCGACTCCACCCAGCCCGACCAGTGCGTGCGCGTCGTTGTGCCGTCGTCTGATGTCACGCGAAGCGGACGCAACGGGGCAAGATTCCCGTATAGCGGGCCGCTGCTGTTCTCCGGCGAGAAGCGCTTGTCCGCATTATTCAGGATCAAGTGCAGGTAGGCCTCCGATGCTGTGCCCATATAGGGCGCGCGGAATCCGAGAAACCACTGCAACTCAGATACATACTCTGTAACTTCAGAATATGCGCCATCCCGGTTCCAATCTACTTCGACTTTCCATTTTGTTGCCATTTCCTCTCCTCCACTGCGTTTAGTTGACATTTTGACTTACGTGGGTTCTCAAACAATCAGCAGACCCCAAAAGGCGTCGGTCACGAAAGCAAGAAAACGATGATCTGGGCTAAACACCACGGCTATTCCGGGACGCTCGTCGTTTGAGAAATCCAATTGCGGGATGTATATTTCTGCATCCGAAGCCAAATCCCAAGCCCGGAGTTGCATACAGCTGTCTGTTGTCATCAAAAGACTTCCTTCCGGGTTTATGTCTCCATCGGAGAAATCGCAAGGACGTTTGTCAGGGCGACCTTCCAATTCGCGCATGAAACTTAAACGCTCGTCCGCCAGAGACCAGCGGCCAACTGACGCATCTGCTAGCACAATCAGCTGAGAATCATCTTCGGTGAAAATCAGATCTTTGATGGATTCAGCGGGCAGATGTTGTGGCACCCACGCCTTCCAAGAGCCGGTATCCCATATCCTGATAGTCTCGTTTCCTCCGCCTGCCAGCAAATGGCCACCGTCCGAAAACGAGAGTGTGTGAAACGTCGCGTCTTCGGCACCCGGCAATTGAATTTCAGCCACCGATTGTGACTCCAAATCAAATCGAAAAAGCTGTGCATTATCGGCGGCTATTAGGAGCCATTCACTGCTAGGATGCAGCAAGAGTTCGGTGACCCCGCCATCGCTCACGGGGAATTGATGGAGTATCGCTTCTTTCTTTATGTCCCAGAACAGAAGACTGCCGCTGTCTGTCCCACCGATTATGAAATCCAAAGTAAGCTCCAGTTGTGTGAAGCGCCGACGGATTAGAAGATTCCTACTGTTGTAGCCCCTGTCTCCATATTCCCACATCTCAAGATCGCTGTCGTCTGTGCCGACTTTGTCATCAGAACGCCATTCGCTTAACATGAACAGGATCGGTTCTGTCTGATGCCATCGGAAATCTATAATGCTCGACGGAGGCTCCGCACCAAGTGATCGGATCAGATGAACATTATCAACAGAAAACGCCGAACCCGCTTTGCAGTCCACGTAGCAGACTATGTCTTGGGAAACGCCAACGTTTGCTACAAACACAAGAACCATAATTGCCAACGATTTCCTTATCACTTGTCATCTCCTTAGCAATCTACCCGACCAATGTCTACACCATCCATAACGCTCGCCACATTTCTTACGGATCAAGACCAAGCGTCGCATCCTTGTATACAGGAAGATTCTCAATCTTGAGATCTTCAGGAAGAATCAATAGCGGTTTATTCGTGGTACCACGGAAGGCCCAAACTAGAACGCCGTACCTTTCACTAGCAATCCACGCTCCATCTTCGCTACGACCTAAGATTGCTAGTCTTTGGCCGTCGCGTAATTTCGTCACTATGTTGCTTCCGTCTTCCAGGTATACTGGAGTGGACCGCGCGTTTAGACCTACCTCAGCTTGGACGGTTGCCAACCCGTAGATTCTTGGGTATCCGCTCAAATGCGAGACGTCTATCGGACCATCGTTGGGCAACATGTTTTGCGCAATCGCGTTGCGAATAACTTCGTCCATGTGCGTGCCCATGATCCGTTTCCAGTTCAGGCCTGCCTCGTCGTTTGTGAAGCCGAATATCCCTCCGGTGATCAGATGTTTGACCCAGTTCACTATGCTATCGGCTGTGACCTCATTTCTGCCATCTACATCAACCCAATTTGCGACTGAATCATCCGTTTCCGGACTCTGTTGTAGTGATTGTACTTGCGTTGGAAACTCGGGTCGCAGATGGTCAAAGATAACATGATCTGGATCCCATATACCTATATCCTGGGCGAGCGTAGGTAGTATTATCTCAGACTGGTAACTGTATATTACCGTCTTCCCGATTAATACATCATAAGCCGGCTCGCCCATACCTTTACGACTTTCGGGATAATCCTCAAGAAAATTAAACCATGCCTTGAATCGATTCACGCCGAACGCACCGTTTGCATTGAGTATATGACCCAGCTCGTGAAGCACCACATTTGGGAGGAGGTAATAGTTTCGGTGATCTTTCTCATTCCAGTAAACAACTATCTTAGTCCCTCGTACCTGTGCGATACCCTTGGGTGTGTCTGTTTCTGTGCCATCCTCATTCGTCTCCATCTTTGGCGGTTCGGTTGAATTATGTAACGTAATCTTGCCGATTATCTGTCGGAAAGCGGTTGCATCATCCCAATGGAGACCGAAGTAGTCGCGTATCGCGATGCTGAGGGCTTTTGCCATCTCCTCAAATGCTACATGAGCCATTCTTATGCCTAGCAAGTCCCAAGACGTACGGTTTTTAACATCAGTGAACTCGACGCCATAGGTATGTTCTACCAGCGCCTTGTATGCCTCTAATTCGCTCTCATATGCCGCTTCTGCGACGTCATTCTCCGTATCCGCTTTGTGCTTCTCATAGGCAGTCAAGGTTTCCTGCCAGGCAGCGTTAAGTGGGTCGTCAGTATTCTGATGACTCGAGCTGCCATCTGTAATGTGCTCTAGATAGTCTCTCGCTTCCGCATCGTTTTTCTCGTCTATGCCGTACTCTGCGCACAACCGTAGGAGCAAAGCGGGGCGGTCTCGCAATGCCGGAGGTATGGTTTCCTGCTGACACATAATCCTTACTTCATTCAGCACAGAATTATGTGGGGCCGCCAGATAAAACTTTATGTCGGCCGAATAATCCGGGCTTTGCTGTGCAACGCCAATATCCGATAGTACCTCTTGAGCACCTTTTCCATCTTTGCCTTGATCGGCGTCGGCTGAATCTCCAGCCTGAGAAGAGCCTGTGCTACCTTGCTTGCCGGAATCCGAACCATGCGCTGACCCATCAGTTTCAGATGGAGGCGTGAGGTCGAGCCGATGATAGAGGTTGTTTTCATAGTCCTGTACAGCAGGGTCCGGCTCTGTCGGCATTGGCGCTGGGCTAGAGGTTGATTCCTGCTGCGCCGGCTTGTCTTGATTCGCATCGTACATCGCCAACTCATAAGCATTCGAGTCGTGTCCATATTCCAGTTGCTCTGCTGTGATGTTTCGCTGGCGGTAAGGCATTTTCTTCTCTCCTATACATCAACTCGGTCTGTGAATAAGCGGGGCGCGCAGCCCGCCCTGTCAAACGCCGCTGCGCATCCCCAAACGCTTTACGTCAACCCGCCTACACCGTGCCCCATTCGGGCGCGTCACCGGTGGCCGGCTTCAAAGTCGCCGTGAACATCACCGCCCCGCCCGTCATGATCTGCGGCCGGTAACTCCCGATCAGGAACTCTCCGCTGTACTTGGGGTCGCTCGCTGCCGGCGCCGCGTTGTCGCCCACCTGCACCTCCAGCGTGACCTGGCTTCCGGCGGCGAAGGCTCCCTGGATGACCGTGTGCGTGCCGCCGGGGCTCTCGGTCGTCAGATAGCCCTCGATGGTCACTGGCGCCCGCAGCTGCCCATTGATAAACTGATGAACCTCGTCGCCGAAGCCGGTGACATCGACCTGGTCATAAGCCTGCCCCAGATCGATGCTGCGGATGTCGCCGTCCGCGAACTGGCGCAGGACTCCGCCACTGTCGTCCATCTTCACGATGACATGATCGCCTGATAGTGCCATTTGCTCTTCTCCTACTGTTTGTGTCGTTGGTTTTCGTTCGTACTACTTGCGAATCAGTGAAACAGCGATTTTGATGCTGTCCCCAGCCGACCCGCTGCGCGTCGCCTTCCAGCGGGTATAGCGGGGGATTCTCCCGTTGATCTTGATAAGTTCCGAGCCGATGGCGCGGCCATCCAGCGCGAAGGTCGCCAAGGTTCTTTCTTCGCCGGCAAATGCGCCCCGGCCCGAGCTTTCTATCGTGATGGCGTAGGCATCGCCGGCGGCCGCGTCCAGCACATGCAGACCAGCAAGTGCGCCGCCGTTGCTGGCCCCGCCGTTGTCCAGCCTGTCCGCGGACAAACACCGGGCCGATCACGCCACAGGCGTCCGTGAAGGCGCTTGTCCGCCCGCCCTGATACCAGATCATCCATTCCTGCCATAATCACATTGCCGCTGCCGATGTCAGCAGCTCGCGCTCCATCTCAATGGATTGCAACTCGTCGACGATTTCCTCGTAGTGCGCGATCAAGTCGGCGTCGCGCTCGCCCGTCCGCGGATCGTAGACGCCGACATCTTCTAAGACTTTGTAGCCATGCAACAGACAACAGGCTTTGACCAGTTCCAAATGAATGAAGTAGGGGGCCCAGCTGCTTTTGGTCCAATTGCCCGGGTTATTCGTATCGTCCGCGGGCGCCGTCCGCCTATGTTCAGCTGCTGTATCAGGCGGCTTTGCCACCGACTTGACGATCAGCTTCTCATCCGAGGCGATTTTGTGCCCGGCCGTCGGCTGGTGAAATGCTGCGCTGTTTTGCGGATATCCATGATGGCCACATAGGACTCATGGCGCCCTTGCAATTCGGCAGCGAAGATCTTGGCCTTTAGTTCACGCGCGCCCTCCCGAGCTTCGCGCTGGGAATACACATCTTCCTTGACGATATAAGCCCTGCGCAGGATTACGCATTGGAAACGCGAATATGGGTCGCTGCTAATGCGCCACCTTTTCTTGAACTCCGATACCGGTGCGTTTTGACCGTGGGCGACGCAGCGAGTCGTGGCGGGCGCCTCGCTCGCTGAGCTTTTCGACAGACTTGCTACCGAGGGCACAGAGAGGGATACCGGGAAGTATGGAGGTAGGTCGAGTCAAGGATGGTCCGCAGTTTCGCCGATTCTGTCCTTAATTGAGCATGATTCCTCTTGCCGACTCCCCCTCTCTGTCCTCGCTTTCACTCTGAGACCTCGGTGGTAAAGGCGTCGAAACCGCGCCGTAGTCGAGCGAGCTGCGCCGTCGCTGGCCGGACACAATTTGTAGGGGCGAGGTTTGGCTCGCCCACCAACGATGCAATGCCTAGACTATTGCCTATAGCATTAAAAGTCCGCTAGTGGACTACTGAAGCGCGTAGACGCCGCGCTCCCTATAAATCGCGCCGCTGGGCTGAAGCTGGCTTTCGAAGAGCGTGAACTGCTCAATGCGCGCCGGCTCGGCGTGAAAGTCCAGGTGCGCTTGAAGCCAGCGGCTGGCGAGCCCGCGGCGCAGAGGCTTTTTGAAGCGCATCAGGGTGATATGCGGGTGGAAACGCCGCCGCTCTCGAATGAAGCCCTCGCTCTCCAGCGCTGCGCCGACCGCTTCGTATAACTCGCGCAAGGGCGCCGTATTCTGCGCACCCGCCCAGATGACGCGCGGACGCTGCTCAATAGGAAATTGCCCCACGCCGGCGATCAGCAGATCAAAGGCCGGGGCCTCCACCTGCCGCAGCGCTCGTGCGTAGGCGCGCGCTACCGCCTCGGGCACATCGCCGATGAAGTGCAGGGTCAGGTGCAGCGCCTCGCGCCGCGCCCAGCGACCGGGCGGCAAATCGTCTTGGCGCAGGCTCAGCACCTGATCTTTGGTTGTTTCCGGCAAGTCAATGGCGACGAATAGGCGGGGCACGATAATCTCTCGTTTGATATTTGTTAGCTAAACATTTCGACTATATACTTGGCTACATAGCGCAGCGTCCGTTGCTATGGTTATGGTGGCGCGTTGCCCAGAATAACCATCAAGGTCGCAAACGGGTAGCGGGAGATTGCCGATGAACGACAATCCAATTATCTTCATTATTGGCGGCGCGCTTTTCCTATTCTTGGGGGTCAGCGCTTTGCGAGACGGGGAAGTATACTTGGGTCGATTAATCCGATTCATCGGGCCTAAACTGGTGCTAAGATCACGAATCGCGGTGCTGATCTTCGGCGTCAGCTTCAGCATCGCCGGCGTCGCGGCTCTTGTTTCGGCGCTCGGAATTATATTCAGCCCGGGATCGGACCTCGTCAACCAGGTCATGCCCATCGCTCTATACACGCTGATCGGCGGTTTCGTCGGTTCATGCGTGGTGGAGCTGATATTCTATTCGGCCAATCTGCCGCCCTACGATGACGTCGACCCGCAAGATGTCGCCGATCAATACCCGGGCCAGTATCGCTAGGCGCCTGTGCTTTCCGTCGTCTCCCGCGAATCTGCTACCCTTTGCCTACCATGCTGCACAGTTGCGCGCCTTTCAACTGAAGCGGCCTTGAGCAGCCCATAATGACCGACCTGACCTTGGCCACCGTATTCACCGGCGCGGTTATCCTCGTATGGGGCATACGCTCGCTGCGCAATCGCAAAGTCAACGCCCTGTTCTTCCAGTTGCGGGGTCGTCACTCAACCTGGATCTTCGGCTTCGTGGCGGTGATTGCCGGCCTGCTGATGTTGCTCAGCGGCCTGACCGCGTTCAATTCGCTTCCGGCCGAGCTTGTCGAGAATTTCGCCAAAGCGGGACTCTACTTCTTTGGCATCGGCTGGACATTGGCGCTACTTATGGAAGTCATAGACCGAGTCACTTGGCGTCTGGATCCGCATTTGGCGCCGGCGGAGTTAAGAGCCAAGCGCAAAATGAAACAGCTGCTTAAGCGGAAGCGGAAAAACGAAGAGTCGCAGCGCGTAGAGCCAATCCCGGACTCCGTTCACGATGATGCAGCCCTGGACCTGCAATAATGTAATTGCGATCCGGTAATTCCGATGACCATACAACAATATACATCCAAGCAAAGTACAAGAATGACCGCGGTGAGAAAAAAATCGCCAACGTTTTCGAAAGTGTTGTACGGGCGAGCTGGTGGCTCGCACCGTATTTCTCTGGATTGCCAATGGCTTTTCGCATGAATAGCCTGGTATTTCTTTGGTCGGCCCGCCTGCCCCAACCGCTTCCAAAGGGCTTAAGGCTGACGCGCGCTTGCCAGAAAATCGGATACGTTTTAGGCTGATAATACGCCTGTATTGAAATCTCAAGAAGGAGCGCGCTGCCTTGAGCACTGCAATCGCTAAACTCTGCCTGATAACTTTGCTCGTCCTGTTTCAAACCGTCACGCTGCAAGCCGAGGGCCACTGCGAATTCGCTGATGAGACCATCCTCATCGGCGGGGTCGTTCCGCTGTCGTCGCCTGGCTCGGTGGCCGGCGGCATCGGCATGGATTGGGGCTTCCAACAGGCTGTCGCCGATATCAACGCCGGCTGCGGCCTGGAGATCGACGGCGCGAATCACCGCGTCCGCGTCATTACGGTGGATTCCGAAGGCATCTCCGAATTTGGCCAGGCCGCGGTGGAGCGATTGGTTTTTCAAGATGAGGTCAGCGGCATTGTGGGCGTTTATCACAGCGCGGTCGCTCTGGCGACCATGGGCATGGTGCAGCGCTATCAAATCCCGACCATTTACGCCCATCCGCGCAACGACTTCATCAGCGCCAGCGGCTACATCGAATATGAAGGCATGCCCCCGCGCGGCAGCCAGGGCGTCGACTACGTCTTCCGCACTTCGCCGCCCAGCTCCATCGTCGGCAAAATCGTCACCGACTGGCTGGTCGAGCAGGGCGTCGAAGATGTCGTGCTAATTCTGGAAAACACGGACTATGGGCATCCGGCGGCGGCGGCGGAACGAGCGCACCTGGAAGGGGCCGGCGTACAAGTCGATCAGCTGGAGATTGAACTGGGCACGGAAGACTTCGTGCCGATACTCAGCCGGCTATGGGCGCGCCCGCAGCTGCCCGATGCCATCCGTATCCTGGTCAGCGGCGAGACCTCGTACAATTTGACGCAGCAAATGACCGAGCTGGGCATCGCGCCCACTGCCGATACCATCTGCGTCACCAATCATCTCGCTTTTCAATCCGAGCAATACTGGAACACCGTGCCCGATGGCAATTTCTGCGCCTTCGACCGCGTGGGCACCATCCCCAGCTTGTACAACGACATGGCGAACGAGTTGGACCGGCGCTACCAAGAAGACTTCGGCGATATCCTGGTAAGCTTCGCCATGGAAGCCTACGACAGCGTCTGGCTGATGGCCGATGCCTTCGAGCGCGCCGGCAGCTTCACCGATGCCGATGCCGTCGTGGCCGCGCTGGAAACGACGGATATCGATTTGTCGCAAGGGCGCTATTATTTCGATTACGGGGGGCACAATCCGGTCTTGCCGGACGAAGTGCCCGCCTATATGTGGCATCAATGGCCCGTGCCTGTTGTGACCGTCATGCAGTACTTTGAAGAGGGGCAGAGCGGGCTGGACGCGGCAGTCGTCTATCCCGAGATCTACCAGACGCATGGGACGTCTTATTTCAAGCCGGCCGGGTAGTCCTGTGCCCGCGCCACCATGCCCTCGTCGAGCGGCCTGAGCACGACGGAAAGAACGACCCGCAAAAATCGTGATACACTAAATTCAACGAGAGAGTATATTCGCCGTTATTGAACAGCGATTTTGGAGATTCTCATGTCAACATTTTCGCGCGAATTTCAGAAGGCAGTGGCGCTTTTTATCGTGCTGGTTTTGAGCGCAAGCGGCGCTTTCGCCGACAGCCACTGCGACTTCGCTGACGCTACGATCAGGATTGGCGGCATCGCGCCACTGTCCCCACCGGGTTCGACGGGCGCGGGCGTCGTTATCGATTGGGCCTATCAGCAGGCGCAGGCCGATGTAAACGCCGACTGCGGAATCGATATCGCCGGCGTCAATCATCGGCTGGAAGTCATCACTGGCGACTCCGAAGGCGTTTCTGAACGGGGGCAGGCGCTGGCCGAACGCTGGATATTCGAAGATGATGTCAGTGGTGTAGTCGGTGGTTATCACAGTGCTGTCGCGCTGGCCTTGATGAAATTGACGCAAGAGCACGGCATCCCCACCCTGTTCGCCGGCCCCTGGAACGACAACATCACCGCCAATGGCATCATCGAGTTTGAGGGCAGACCGCCGCGGATCGAAAGCGGCGTCGACTACATCTTCCGCACATCGCCGGCCAATTCCATGGTGGCGGCAGTTGTGGCTGACTGGATTATCGAACTCGGCCTGCAGGATGTGATCATCGTCGCGGAAACTACCGACTGGGGTCAGCCGGCGGCAGCCGACGAAACGGCGCTCCTGGAAGCGGCTGGCATCAACGTCGAGCAATATGACATCGAACTCGGAACGGAAGATTTCGTCCCGATTCTCAGCCGCATGCAGGCGCGCAGCCAGCCACCGCAGGCCATTCACGTGCTGGTCACCGGGGAGACCGGCTTCAACCTCAATCAGCAAATGGCGGAGCTAGGTATCGCGCCCAGCGCCGACACTGTCTGCATCGCTGAATCGGTCGCCGGCGACTCGGGCCCCTGGTGGGAAGCCGTGCCGGACGGCAACTACTGCGCCTTCCCCCGCGTCGGCGCAACTCCGGCTCTCTTCGGCGAGATCGCCCACCATTTGAACGACCGCTATACCGAAGCCTACGGTGGCGTAGCGCCAAGTTTCGCCCTCGAACCCTACGATAGCGTCCTCCTGATTGCGCATGCCATGGACCTGGCTGACAGCTACGAAGATGGCGCAGCGATCGTGGCGGCGCTGGAGACGATTGATGTCGACTTGGCGCAGGGCCGCTACTATTTTGATTACGGCAGCCACAACCCCGACTTGCCGGCGGATACACCCACCTACATGTGGCATCAATGGCCGGATCCGATCGTGACTATGGTGCAGTACTTCGAGCAGGACCAAAATGCGCTGGATGCCGCGGTGATCTATCCGCCGGTGTATCAGACTCACGGCACGAACTATATTGAGCCGGGCACGGCACCGTAGCGGGCATTCTCACCTAACCCCCTTTGGCGCCGCCGCGAGCCATTTACGACCTTGGAAGACGCGGCTGCAAACTATGCTATGCTTATGGAATACTTCTTTTTGGAGTGTTCCATAAGTGATTAGGGGGGAAATCACATGATTCGCGAGAGATCATCATTCGCCACGCTGGCCCTGCTGTTTGCGTTGGTACTGACCAGTTTGAGCGTCGTTCGCGCCGACGGCCACTGCGACTTCGCTGACGAGACGATCAAGATTGGCGGTATTGCGCCGCTATCAGCGCCAGGGGCGACCGGCGCCGGGGTTGTCATCGATTGGTCGTACCAACAGGCGGAGGCGGATGTCAATGCCGCCTGCGGGGTAGACATTGACGGCGTAAATCACCGCATAGAAGTGCTCACCGGCGATTCCGAAGGCATTTCGGAGCGCGGGCAGGCTTTGGCCGAGCGCTGGATTCTGGATGACGGCATCCATGCGGTTGTGGGCGGTTATCACAGCGCCGTCGCCCTGGCTGTCATGAGCGTGACGCAAGAGCACAAGATCCCGACGCTCTTCGCCGGCCCCTGGAACGACAACATCACGGCCAACGGCATCATCGAGTATGAGGGCCGGCCGCCTCGTATCGATAGCGGCGTCGACTATATCTTCCGCATATCGCCGGCCAACGCCATGGTTGGGGCGATAATCTCCGAGTGGCTGATTTCGCAGGGGCTTGATGATGCCGTTCTGATCGCCGAGAACACGGATTACGGCCGTCCGGCGGCCAACGATCTGCGCGCGCGTCTGGAAGCCGCCGACTTCACCGTCGAGCAATACGATGTGGAATTGGGCACTGAGGACTTCGTACCCATTTTGGGCCGAATCCAGGCGCGGCCGGAGCCGCCCGATGTCATTCGGCTGCTCGTCACGGGCGAGACGTCTTTCAACATCGTGCAGCAAATGGCGGAACTGGGCGTCGCTCCCAGCGAAGACACCATCTGCATCGCTGGTTACATCGCCGTCGATTCGGAGCAATTCTGGGATAACGTGCCCGACGGCAATTACTGCGTATTTGATCGCGTCGGCATCACGCCCGCCTTATTTGGCGACTTGGCCAACGAACTGAACGCGAGATACGGCGAAGCCTTTGGCGGCGTCGCGCCCAGCTTTGTCATGGAGCCCTATGACAGCGTAATGTTGATGGCCCATGCCATGAATGAGGCCGATACTTTCACCAATCCCGATGCGATAGTGGCCGCGCTGGAAACGGCCGATATCGAGCTCTCGCAGGGGCGCTACTACTTCGAATACGGCACTCACAATCCGGATCTGCCTGAAGGCACGCCCAGCTACATGTGGCATCAGTGGCCCGATCCGATCATTGCCGTTATGCAATACTTTGAGCAGGGGCAGAACGCCCTGGATGCCGCCGTGATATTTCCGCCGCTTTACCAGACACATGGCACCAGTTACATCAATCCCGGCACGTCGCCCTGACGTTGCCGCTGGCGCCGCTTCGGCGTTATAATCGCTCGAATGTACGGGCGGGTGCGCAGCCCGCTCGTTTTTATTGTCACAAAGTAAGGACAAATCACAATGACCTTTCCCGCATTGAGCGAGGCTTTCCGCATCAGCCGCTTGCAGCATCCTGGTCGCAAGGTACGCATGGTTTTGGACACCGACGCGTACAACGAAATCGACGACCAGTTCGCCTTGACTTACGCGCTGCTCTCGCCGGAGCAGATGGCGGTGGAGGCGATCTATGCCGCGCCCTTCCACAACAGTCGCTCGGAAGGCCCCGGCGATGGCATGGAGAAGAGCTACGAAGAGATTCTGCGCTTGCTTGATTTTCTGGGTGTATCAGCCGAGGGCTTGGCTTACCGCGGCTCAACGGAATATGTGGGCGCGTCACGCCAGCCGCAAGACAACGCCGCCGTCCGCGATATGATCGAGCGGGCGCTCGCCTGCCCGGATGACGACCCGCTGTACGTGGTCGCCATCGGCGCAATTACTAATGTGGCCTCGGCGCTGCTGCTTGAGCCGGAAATCGTGAAGAAGATCGTGGTGGTTTGGCTGGGTGGGCACAACTTGAATATGCCCCACGCGCGCGAATTCAACTTGAAACAGGATGTGCCGGCGGCGCAGATTGTGCTGGACAGCGGCGTGCCCTTCGTCATCGTGCCTTGTTACGGCGTCACCTCGCACCTGCTGACGACCCTGCCCGAATTGCAGGCATTCATCGGCGGGGCCGGCCGCGTAGGCGACTACCTGTGCCAGATCTTCAAAGCGTACCGCCCCGACTCCTTCGGCGCCTCCAGCGTGATCTGGGATATCTCGACCATCGGCTGGCTGATCAACCCCGAGTGGGTGCCGACCGACCTGACGCACAGTCCGATTCTGACCGACCAAGTCACCTGGAGCGTCGATCGCTCGCGCCATTTAACGCGCGTTGCTAACTTTGTCCATCGCGATCCGATTTTCCGCGATATGTTTGGCAAGATCCGCGCGCAAGGCGGCTTCTAGATCCAGTCAAAGGCCTGGCGTGTTCGCCGGAGGCGCGCGCGCACAGACGCCGCTTCGTCTTGCTCGGCCGCGGCCAGCAGGTCCAGGAAACGATCGCGATAGGCGGGATGCTGATCGGCGAGTACAGCAGCGCCATGGACGCTCCAGGCGCGGATGAAAGTATTAGCGCCAGCTGACTGCGCTGCCAGCGCATCCATCAGTGGCGCCGCCAAGGGTGACGGCACAATCAGCGTGTCCAGCATTTGCAGGATATGGATGCGGGAAAGCCAGCCAGTATCCTGGATCAGCAGGCTTAACAGCGTTTCAGTCTGGCTGGGCGACAAATGCGCGCGGGTGACGCCGTAGCGCTTGAGCAGCCAGGTAGCGGCAGCTTGTAGATTGCGGTCGTCGCCGGCGGCGAAATCACACAATTCCGCGATCAGATCGGCATCAGCGCTGTGAGCCGCGGCAAATTGTTCCAGGGGACCGGTGCTCTTGCCATCGAAATCGAAAAGCGCTTGCGACAGCGCGTCAGCCCGGCCGGCATTCATTGCAGCTTGGGCAGATAGCGGCTGGCGTGTTCAATCAGCTGGCGCAGGGCCGGCTGCTCCAGGTCTTGCGCTTTGCGGATCTTGACGTGCCGCAAGTCAGCGCCTTTTCCCTCCAGCAGCCCCTCCGGATCGGGCAAGTGCGCGCCGTACATGAAGCCGAAGTTAAGATGATTCTTGAATGGCGCCAGGTAACAAAAATGCTGGGACATTTTCTTGGGTCCGATTCCGTAACCGGCGATTTTCTGGCGCGCCCAGGGCACTTCGGTGAGGCCCGGCATTACATCGGCCAGCAGCCCGCGGGCAGCGTGCGCCAGCGCTTGAATCTCGGGCGTGGCCTGGGCGATGACATCGTCGAATGCCCCGTTGCCACCGACTGTGTTGATGCTTTCTTCTGGCATGGCAGTCCTTCAGTAGCGTTCAGTTATGCGACATCTTAGCGCCTGGCGATAGTGACGTCAACGAACTGACGTGCCTAAATGGCGGCCTTGCAGCAAGAGCGCCCTTGCATTTCCAATCCTGCAAATTTGGCGGCGGCGACAGCGAGCGTACAGCGCCATTTACCGCCATGTGACGGGACTGCCTTGATGATATAATCATGCAATTGGTGTGCCTACGAGTCCAGAGCGTAAACCTGTGCCGACTGTGTCCGTGATTATGCCGGTTTACAACGGCGAACAGTATCTTGCCGAAGCGATCGACAGCATCTTGACGCAGACCCTATCGGACTTTGAACTGATTCTTGTGGATGACGGGTCGCAGGATGATTCGATTGGCTTGATGCGAGCCTACCAGGAACGAGATGCGCGAATAAGCATTTTCCAACTCGATAGAAACATGGGCATGGCCGATGCTCGCAATTATGGCATTAAGAAGGCTAGCGGTCAGTATATCACGACCATGGACTGTGATGACATTAGCCAGCCTCAGCGCCTCCAAATGCAGGTGGAATTTCTGGAGTCCAACGCCGACGTAGGCGCCGTCGGAATTAGTGGGCAGGCGGTGAACGAAGATTTGACATCAGTGCTTTTTGAACTGAGCGTACCGCCAAAGCACGCTCAGATTGTGTTGGCAAACTTCGTCGGCGTAAGTTTCATCTATACCACGGTCATGGCGCGCAGGGCGCTGATGAGGTCGGTCGGCGGGTACCAGCCGGGCAGGCGCAGTGGCGAAGAACGGGAGCTCTATTGGCGAATGCTCTGGGATAGGCGCGCAAGATTCGCCAATCTGCCGGAGAATCTTTATACCTACCGTCAACACGGGCAATCGTTCAGCGCGAACCGAGACGCGAAACTCAAAGCCGAAACGGATGAAGTTCGGGCCTTTATGCTGGAGCAGCTTTGGGGCGAGGCGCCGGCGGAGACCTTGGATCGCTTTTACCGTATGACGCTGGGAAAAAAACTTGGCTGGCTGGATCGTAGAGCCGCAAAGCGCGACATGGCGAGGCTCATTGACTCGATCGTTTCAGAAGGATTGGTAGAGCAGGGTGATATGCCGCTGCTGCTTGACGAAGCGACTCGGCGGCTGGAAGGCGCGATGCCGCGTCTCTGGCAGAAGTTTCTGCATTGGCGCCGGCTGCACTTCTCGCATTAATCGATACGGCATATAGTTGTATCATTAACGTACTAATGCAACGAATGGAACTGCCTTGCCCCTCGTTTCAGTCATCATGCCGGTTTACAACGGCGAAAAATACCTTGCGGAAGCGATCGACAGCATCCTTGTGCAGACGTTTGCTGATTTTGAGCTGCTGATCGTAGATGACGGATCAACGGACGGCTCGGCGGAGATTATCCGCGCATTTGAAGCGAAAGACTGCCGCGTCCGTTTCTTCCAGCTCAAAAATAACATAGGGGTGTCCGACGCCCGAAACTTGGGCATTTCGGCAGCGACGGGCGACTGCATTGCCGGTATGGATTGCGACGATGTTAGCCTGCCCCAGCGCTTGGAGACACAAGTAGACTTCCTGAATGCCAATCCCAATATAGGCGCGGTCGGAACTTGCTGCAGGGTGTTCTCTCATGATTTGGCAAGATCGCACTTTGATTTTGTTGTACCGCAGCGACACGCGGAAATCGCGTTGAACTTATTTATTGGCGCTCATTTTGTGAACTCTACTGTGATGTTTCGGCGACAGTTTTTGACATCAGTCGGCGCTTACCAGCCAGGGCAACGTAAGGCGGAAGATATTGAATTGGTTTCGCGTTTGCTTGATGAAACACCAATCACCTTTGCCAATCTTCCAGATATACTGCTGCACTATCGCCGGCACGCGAAGGCAAAAGGCAATAGTCCTAATATCGAGCGTGACCGGCGCCGAGTGTGGGCCGGCATGCTGCAAAGACTATGGGGTGAGGCCCCCGATTCGACCTTGGATCGCTTTCAGAGCTTGCGAAAGCAGGAGAATCTAGGCTGGGTTGACCGCAGACTCGCGAAGCAAGATCTGCGCCGCCTGATTGACGCGCTGATAACCCGTGGTTGGGTCGAGCCGGACGACGAGCGTCTGCTCCTAGCGGAGGTGGACCGGCGCCTGGAACAGGCCAGTCCGCGGCTCTGGCAGCAATTCCACCACTGGCGGCGACACCGGCTCGGCTTCTGAGCGCATCGCCGCTAGCGCAACCAACTCTGTGTACTCTCTGCCCTCTGTGGTTAAATCAATCCTGCATTGACCGCCAAGAATCTGGATAACCGTCTCATGCCAAGCGACGACCTGCTGCACTGGCGCGATGAATTCCCCATCCTCGCGCGCTGCAACTACTTGATCAGCAACTCGCTGGGCGCCATGCCGCGCGGCGTCTATGACAGCCTGAAATTCTACGGCGATACTTGGGCCGAGCAGGGCGTATCGGCCTGGAACAGCGGCTGGTTCGAATTGCCGAAAACGGTGGGCAACAAGATCGCGCCGCTGATGGGCGCTGCGCCCGATACCGTGCTGGCGCATCAGAACGCCAGCATCGCCAACAGCATCCTCTTCGGCGCCCTGGACTTCAGCGACCGCCGGCGCGACAAAGTCGTTATCACCGAGCTGGACTTCCCCAGCGATGTCTACGTCCTGCGCAGTTGGCTGCCCGATCACATGCGCATTCACACGGTCCGCTCGCGCGACGGCATCAGCATCGAAATCGACGAGCTGCTGGATGCTATTGACGAACGGACGCGACTGGTCAGCACCTCGCACGTGCTCTTCCGCAGCGCCTTCATCATGCCGGCGCGCGAGATCACGGCCAAGGCGCATGCGGTCGGCGCGCAGGTCCTATTCAATGGCTATCACAGCGTCGGCGTGATCCCGGTCGATGTCGGCGCCTGGGATGTGGACTACTACATCGGCGGCGTACTCAAGTGGCTCTGCGGCGGGCCCGGCGGCGTCTTCATGTACGTCCGCCCCGATTTGCTGCCCAGCTTAAACCCCAAGGTGACCGGCTGGTTCGCCAGTCGCGCGCCCTTCGCTTTCGATGTCGAGCAGCTTGACCTGCGCGAGGACAGTTACCGGCTGATGAATGGCACGCCGGGCATCGCCTCGCTGCACGCCATCCAGCCTGGCGTCGATATCGTGGCTGAGGTCGGCGTGCCCGCGATCCGCCACAAGTCAATGCGTCAGACCGCGCTGATCATCGAGCTGGCGGACGAGCTGGGCTACGATGTGGTCTCTCCGCGAGATGCCGAGCAGCGTGCGGGCACTGTGACGGTCAATCCGCCGCAAGCCTGGGAAGTGTCCTGCGAAATGCTGGCCCGCGATATCAAGATCGACTTTCGGCCCAATGCCGGTATTCGCATCGCGCCGCACTTCTACAATTCCGACGATGAAGTCCGCGTCGCGATGACCGCCATCCACGACATTCTCGCTGACGGCAGCTGGAAACGGCATCAAGCAGACTAGCGCCACCGGAGTAGATCTGGCTCTCGGCACATCAAATTTGGTTTTACCCTCTGTGGTGAGACTAGCGCCATTCGTCGCCTAATACGGAATCTGATCGATCGGTTCGCCTCGCTCGTAGGCCAGCGCCGTCTCCACCATTTTGTCAAAGGTATGTTGCGGCTTGTAGCCCAGCAGGGCGCGCGCCTTCTCGGTCGAGGCGTCCGCACCGCGGTAGAAGGGCAGCGTCACATTCAGGTAGGGCCGGCCGGTGGCATCGGCCAGCATCTTCGCGGCGCTGGCGTAGCTGATGGGCGGTGGCCCGGTCATGTTGAAGGCTTCGCCGATGGCCGCCTCGCTCTCCAGCGCCAGCAGGGTGCCGGCCACCGTATCGCGCAGGTCCTGGACGACCAGCTGCCAGGGATTGCCTTGGGCATCGGCCACCCCGCAGACGGCATCCGGCGTCTCCAGCGCCTGGCTCATGATCGCCTTGGTTTCCTCAATATGCTCCGCGCCGAACCAGGGGACGCGGTTTTTGGACAGCGTCATCTCGATGAAGTAGTTGAGCCAGGCCGGCTTGAGCATGCCCAGGACTTCGTTGGCCGCCTTGATGGACGAGTAGCGAAGGATCGTCACCGGCAGGCCGTACTCGCGCATATAGGTCAGGCAAATCTCCTCCGATAGCAGCTTGGTCAGCGCATAGATGTCGATCGGCGCTTGCGGACTTTCTTCGGTGAAAGTGACGGGGCTGGTGACGAAGGGATTGTAGGTCTGGTAGGTGCTGGCAAGGACGAAGCGCTTGACCTGCGTCCGCGATGCCAGCGCGCCTTCCAGCAGGCTCATGGTGGCGCGGGTGTTGACGTCCAGCATACGCTCCGAGGTCGAGCTGCCCTGTGGAATTTGCGCCGCCTGATGCAGGATGACATCGACGCCGTCGGCGGCCGCTCGAACGCGCTCGATATTGGCGATATCCGCTTCCACCAGCTCGACGCCCAGCCGCGCTGCCTTGCCCGCCTGCGGGTCCTTGGGCATGACCAGGCCGCGGATTTCATAGCCGCGCCGCATCATCTCCTGGGCCAGGTTGGGTCCCACGCGTCCGCTGATGCCGGTAATCAGTGCTTTCATGCTGTGGCTCCGTCTACAAATTTGGAGGGTAGTCGCCTTCTTGAAATTAAGCGCACCCGGGAAGTGTACTCGCTCTTTAGGCCGCTACGCCATAGCTATGACTGGGTGCGTACGGGCGAGCCGGTGGCTCGCCCCTACATATTCGAAGGAAATCGGAGATGGGATTCGGCGGGTTATTTCGGCTTGGGCCGGAAGGCCATGATTTTGCTCTCGTCGGTCGTCAGATAGGCGCCTTCAATGAGGTCGATGCAGTACGGTATAGCCGGCATGACCGCGTCCAGGCAGTCGCGGATGGCGCTGGGTTTGCCTGGCAGGTTGACGATCAACGCCCGTCCGCGCACTCCCGCCGTCTGCCGCGAGAGGATAGCCGTAGGCACATACTGCAGCGAGACCTGACGCATCAACTCGCCGAAGCCGGGCATCATCTTCTCGCAGACCGCCTCGGTCGCTTCGGGCGTGATATCGCGCAGGGCCGGTCCGGTGCCGCCGGTGGTGACGACCAGGCTGCAAGCCTCATCGTCCACCATTCTGATCAGTGCCGCCTGAATCGCGTCCAACTCATCGGGCACGACTTGAGGCACAGCCTCCCACTCGTTGGTCAGCACCTCGCTCATGTAGTCCTTGATGGCGGGTCCGCCCAGGTCCTCATAGACGCCGCGATAGGCGCGGTCGGAGACGGTCAGTATGCCGATTCTGGCGCGCATGGCGCTCCCTTTCGTCTAGTCGCAAGTCCCTATCTTAGTTATACTCGCGGCGTTTAGGCAAGAGGAGCGTTTAATCCATGAGCGAATCCAACGATCTGAGAGCGCTGGTCGAAGGCGATGACGGCATCAGCGTCCTGCGCGGCGGCGGGGTGAAGCGCGACTGGAACGGCATCCACTACAAGACCGGCCTTTCGAGCAAGAATGTCAAGGCCAAGGAATTGTCGATCAACGTGGCCACCATCCCGCCCGGCGGCGTGGCTTACGCGCATATCCACGTCGGCTTTGAAGTGATGCTCTATATCGTCGAGGGCGATGTGCGCCATGAATACGGCGAAGGCTGCAAACAAGTGGTGGACAATAGCGCCGGCGATTTCATCTTCATCGAACCCGGCATCCCGCACGAGGTCTTCAATTTGAGCGACAGCGAGCCGGTGGTGGCCTTCGTGGCGCGCTCAACGGCGGATGAGTGGGACAAGATTGTCAATTACGACCGGAACGCGGCGGATTAGTTTGCGTCGTCCGGGCAGAAGTGTTCGCGCAGACTGTCGAGGAAGTTTGTTAGGGTTGTGAAGATGTCGTCGCCGACCTGAGTTGTAGATTTCGTGTCCAGCGAGAAGAACGTGGCTGCTTTCTGATATTCCTTCTCGTTACGTCGATGAACTGTACCGCTGTTTGAGCGCAGCATTTGAAGCATTCTCAGGTATTCGACGTATTGAGCTGCGTCTTTATGCCCTTCAGATTCCAAGAATTCCCCAAGAATCGGAATACTCCGCTTGTTCTTCCCGTCTGAATCCGTCGGTTCAAAATCAGGAATGCGCTTTCGAAGCTCTTTCACGCTAATGCTATCTTGAAGGAGAATCGAAAGCGACAGCACAATATCATTAAGCTCGGTTGGTTCACCTGTTAGCGGACGCCGAAGCTTGCTGAAATGATTTGTGTCAGCTTTCGAAAGGGGCTTGAAAAGATGCCAGCCATACTGTTTGTACCATGAGTCAATGACAGTGCAAAAAGCGAATTTGAAACGCAGGGCGTTGTCTTTTGGCTCGGCGCCCTCTTGCTGAAACCACCGCCTCCAGCTCGTTTCACTAAGACCACTTTTCGCTGCGACATTGTGATGTTTCCAGTGGGACTGTTCTCGGTAGGGCAATTTGTCCCCAAGATCACCCAGAAAAGCGATTACGAAATCAGAATGATTGTTGTCTATAGGTATGGTCCACAAATTGCCACAATAAAGGCGTCCGTCGACGACGGAATACTTCGTTGGTTCGTTGTAATACTTGTCTAGTACTGACCGACTGAAGAACACGGGTGTAAGATAATCTGGCGTATCATGATTTCTGCCAAAGCCATTTGCGAGTTTGTTGGGATCTGACGTGAACACTATCGGCTCGTCATCATCATCAACTTCAATGATGAAGTCCTCGTACTGCTTTTCAAAAGTGTCCAATAGTGGCGATTCACCAACGTTTTGAATAGAAACTCCGCGCAAAAGTGACTTTCCCCATGTGCGCGAGCATGATCTGTATAACTTAGACCCTTGTCCTTGCCGCGTATGTTCAAAAACATTGAACTGGTACACTAGATTCTCGCATGCTTTGGGTTCATAGATCTCAGAACATCCTAGTTCATTAAGCGAACTCGTAGAAAAGCACAATCGATCAAAGTACATCGCCAAAGACATATTTTTCGCTGCCAGAAACTGTCGAAGTTCCTTCCTGCGAATCAATACCTGATCACTGTGTTTCTTGACCACTGTTATCGAATCGCCGATATCGTCTATTTTGTGGAAAGTGGCGAAGTTTGGCTCATAATAGAGATTGTGGAAATGTCTGAACTCCTCGGAAATCTCTATAATCTCCGGCCTCAATCCATAAAATGTTCTCTTTGTCACCAGAGGCTCAACTCCCCGTCTGGGCCAGCCAAATCGATCGTACTCCGGCAAGCGTGTCCCAGACGTAGCATCAACTCCCCACTGAAACCAAGGCAGGCACCTGTCAACGGTAATCTCCCAGTCCTTGTCGCTCATAGATTCGTCAACTTTGTCATTGGGAATAAGTCCACTATACAAGTCTAGATGCTCGCAATTGTCACTCTTTCGTTCAAGATATACTGTTATCCAATGTCGATTGCCCAAGGTGGGAATAATCTCTTCCCGCCACTCCTTCTGCAGCAGCCGATCTACTTCGCTTTGATTAGCCATGTATCAATTATCTCTCTGCCTCTGCGCCTCTGCGGCCAAATCCCCTAACCCCGCCAGAAAGCCTCGTTCAGGTACTTATAGGCATTGTCCGGGAATAGCGTCACCACTGTACCGCCGAGTTCGCGCTCGGCCAGCTCCTCAGCCACGCGCATGGCGCCGACCATAGCTGCCGCCGCGCTGATGCCCACCAGATAGCCCTCTTCGCGCGCCAGCCGCAGCGCCATGGCATGCGCCTCTTCCGTCCGCACTGACAGCTGGCGGTCGGCCAAGCGCCTGTCATAGATGCCCGGCTGGATGGCGGTCGCCATGTGTTTCAAACCCTCCAGGCCGTGGAATGGCGAATCCGGCTCGACCGAGACGATCTCCACCGCCGGGTCATATTCCTTGAGCCGCCGCCCTGTGCCCATCAACGTGCCGCTGGTGCCCAGGCCGGCCACGAAATGCGTCGCCCCCCCGCGCGTCTGCCGCCAGATTTCCACGCCGGTTCCTTGGTAATGCGCCTGCCAATTGGCGGGATTGTTGTACTGATTGGCGTAGAAATAGCGCTCGGGCTCTCGCGCGGCCAGGGCGCTCACCGCTTTCAAGGCGCCATCGGAGCCTTCGAGCGGGTCGGTGAATTCCAGATCGACATCGTAGGCGCGTAGGATAGAAACCCGTTCCGGACTGACATTCTCCGGCAGCATCAGCTTGACTTGATAATCTTTGGCGGCGGCGATCATGGCGTAGGCGATGCCGGTGTTGCCGCTGGTGCTATCGAGGATGATCTTGCCCGGGCGCAGCCGGCCATCGGCTTCGGCGCTGCGGATGATCTGGTAGGCCGCGCGGTCCTTGACGCTGCCGCCGGGGTTCTGCCACTCGGCTTTGGCCAAGACGCGCAAATCCGCCGGCAGCTCCCGCGTGATGCGCCGAAAGCTCAAGAGTGGCGTATTGCCGATCTGGCGCTCGATATTCCGCGAGGAATCTTCAAGCTCAGTCAGTGATTCGATGTCCGCTGCTATCGTCATAATTTGCTCAGTTCCCGCCTTTAACAAAAAAGCCAACTTGCAGGTACGCGCCTCGCGGGCTTCCGATTAACGGCGCCTCGCTCGCCTCTGCCAGTTGACCTTGTGTTTCGCTCTCTGCTTTAGTGGCTGTTATCTCAGGCGGCTTGGCTCCCTAGTCTGACAACAGCAACAACAACTCGGTTTCATAATGCGGATATCCTGATCCTTTACGCTCGTCGAAAGCATAACGATTGATGCGAAATCTGTCAATCGCTCCGCCGTCTGGACGATGCCGCCGGGCGACTTCTTACGCGCTCGCGTCGGCTAGGCGGCGGGCCCGCGGAAGGCCGTCGGCGGCAAGGGCAGCATGTTGGAGGGGAAGGCTACAGGCAGACGCTGGAGCAAGTCTTCGTTGTACCAACCCACGTAGACGGCATGTTCGCCCTGGTAGCCCGGCGGCAGGTCAAATATGTGTCGGGTGACAAAACGCTCGCCAGCTTTCAGGTAGCCCAAGGGGACAGCCGGTACAGAGTCGCGCTGCCAAAGCACCTCGAACGGCGCGCCTTCTTGATAGGGCTCCGCGAGAACGATGGCGAATACGCGCCAGACGCCGCTGGTCGGCTCGAGGATCTGCCACTCCAGGTCGAGAATGTGATCCTCACTCAGTAGGTAAGCGTTCAGCTGGATCGCGCCCCCGAATACCGTGCCGTCGCTCGCGGCGTCATTGCCCAGCAGATCGGGGCCCTCGCCCGCGACCAAGGCGCCCAGGGGAAGTATATACGAGGCGACTTCCCGGCCCGATTCCACCAGCGGACGAATATTGGAACCGTCTGGGAAGGGATACCAGCCGATTTGCAGCTGAACTGTCGTATAGCCTTGCGCGTCCGGAGGGATCTGCAAAATATAATCGTCTTTGTAGATCTGCCCGGGCGCCCACCACTTCGTCGGCAATGTGCCCCAGCCGGGGAAACTATCGATAGTCGCGATGGCTTCGCCCTCGGCGTCGATGAGCGTCAGGAAGAGGGCCTGCAACCCCTTCGTCTGCGCCGATGGCTGCCAATAGAGCGTCAAGGGGATCTCGTCCCCGGGCGCCCAGCGGCGGGGCGGAGGCAGCTCGTAGCCGACCAGACTGGTATCGCCCCAGCGCGCGAAGGACTTGGTTGCGGATTCTGGAATTCCCGCGACGATCGGCGGGTGATCGTATTGCGGCATGATGTAGACAAAGGGCGAGGCAAGACTGAACAGCAGCATGGGCGTGACGACTAGCAGGGGCGGGATGCGCAATGCAATCAAACCCATCGCCATAAGGACACTGATTGAAGTAATAAATGGAAAAAGATGTCGTCCATAGGTCGCCGATACTTGCAGAGAAAACCAGATTAGTATGGCGCAGCCGATAGCCAGAAAAACGCCAAGCAGGCTGACGACTGCCAGCAGAAACGAGTTCTTGCGGTTCTTCGCCAGGAAGACTAACAGCCCGCCGACGCTTATCAAAGAAAGCACGTCTGTGAGGTGGTAGTAGAGATCATGCGTCAAGATGCTGAACTTGCCAAACAACCCCCAATAGCTTATGCGCAAGCTTTGGAATTCTTCTGTCAACATCCGCGGCAAGGCGATGCTCCGCCGACCATAATAGTCGAGCATGGACTTTGTTCCGAAGAGCTCGCCATAGAGGCTGAGGTTGCGAGCAAACCACCAGCCGGCAGCAGCCAGAAATATGACCGAAACAGCGATCCCTAGAATTATGAATCCGCGACGGTCGCGCGTGCGGAAAAGCGTCCATATACCTGCGAGCCCTACTACTGGCAATGTAACCAAGCCGTTAAGTTTAGCTAGCGCCGCGCCGGCGATCAGGATTGCCAGGAACAGGCTGCGCCGCGAATCGAAACCGTGGCGCAACATAACCAGCATCTGCCAGGCAGCAAGCGATGACAGCGCCGTCACCATGACATCATTGGTGATGGATGTTGATATGAATAGAAACATTGGGTTGAAGGCGACCAGCGACGTCGCCAGAACGGCGAATCCAACATGACCCGGCATTATGGTTCGCGCGGACTGATACACAGCGGCGACTGTCGCCACCGCCATACCAAGGGTCAGCAAGCGGATGACATAAAGCGCCAGGGATACGCCGGCGAGATCGGGCGGGTAAGGCTGCCGGTAGAAGATAAAATTTCGGTTGCCCAATCGCTTGGGATGGCCAAAGAGCACCAGGGGATTGCGTAGAAAATAGTCGGAGAAGTCAGTGGTGTCGAATGCGGAATAGATCGGCGCCATCGTCAGGTAGTAGAGAGGCGGCTGGTTAGCTTCGTGGCCGTACAAGTAGTCATGTTCGTCGGTCTGCACCGGCAGCTCGCCGGTGTCGACAATCCATTTAATAACGCCGACGTGAAACTCATTGTCGGAAGCTTCAAAGTGAGGCGCAGCGTAAATGTAAAGAAGACCAATGCAGAAAAAGATCAACGGAATTAGCCAATGAAACGGAAGCTGCTTCCAGGATCTGGCAACGCGCATCCCAATTATCCCAACCCTTTTCTATATGATGACATACATTCTATCATAGTGGCCGGACGCGCTCCGCTCTGTGGAGGTAATATTGCCTGCGGCGACGGAGCCTGTTCCACGATAATATTCGAGAACATGGCACATCGGAGCATCTGACAAAATATGCGACTGGCAGTATTCGCCGATATCCACGGCAACTTACCCGCTCTGAACGCGGTGCTGGCCGATATGGAAGCCGCCGGCGACTTCGACTTGGTCTGGTGCCTGGGCGACCTGGCCGCCTTGGGCGGGCAGCCGCATGAATGCGTGCAAGCGCTGCTGCAACTGCGGGAGGCGCGGGGCGACGACAAATTCAAGATCATCGGCGGCAACACAGACCGCTACCTGGTCACCGGCGAACGCATGCCCGCCAAAGCGGCGGAAAACGCGGATGACTTCGCCGCGTATCGCGACGGCATCCAGCGCATGAATGCAGTCTTCGCCTGGAATTTGGCGCAGCTGGACTGGGCCGACTACGACCTGCTGCGTCAGACAGTCGGTCGGGAGTTGCGGCGGGACGTTCCCGGCTTCGGCAGGGTCATCGGCATCCACGCCATCCCGGGCGATGACGAAGCGCTTGCATTGCGGCCGGACAGCGCCGACGAAGAAGCGGCCGACGCGTTGCTGGATCGCGAAGGGCGGCTTGCGCTCTGCGGGCACACGCACTTGGCGATGGATCGCACAGTCGGCAATTGGCGCGTGATCAATCCCGGCAGCGTCGGGCTGTCCTTCGGCAATCCGGGCCAGGCGGAATGGGCGCTGCTGGAGTGGCGCGACGGCGCGTTGACGGTCGACTTGCGGCGCGTGCCTTATGATGTGACGGCGGCGCTGCGGGCTTGGCAGGCGCTTGGCTATCCCGAGACTGAGTGGATCAGACAACGTCTAAGCGGCTAAACTTCAACCAGGCGAATCCGCGGCCGGCGCAGCCAGAAGCCGATGGCGTAGAGCGTCATGCCGGCGACGACCCCCAAGAGACAGATAAGCCACACCAGCGTCACCGGCAGCAGCAGGTCAAGCTGGGCTGAGGGCGCTACATCGCTCAGGTAGACCTGCACCAGGCCGCGGCAGACTTGCAGGATGCTCGACAAGCCGACGCCGAAGGCCATCAGCCAGTAGGGCGCGTAACCGGTCACGCGGTGATTGTCGCCGCGCAAGGATGCCGCCGCCTCGTTGACGAAGCCCAATATGACCGCCAGGCTGACGCAGCTGCCCAGCCAATTCTGCGCCGCCGTCAAGTCCGTATTTAACATGGCTTGCGCGATGCCGGGCTGGCTGCTGAGCGCGCCCAGAAAGCCGCCGCCGACCAACCAAAAGATCGTCGCCAGCGCCACCCAGTGCGAGGCGAGCGAGGCGTTTTCGTCCCGGTTGCGCAGGGCGCGGGCGCTGTGGCTGGCCAGCAAGATGTAGCAAATGGCGATCAGCGGCGCCGCGGCCAGGCTCACGAGCTCGGGCATAATCAGGCGCCCCAAGCTGATCAGGCTGCCGCCCAGGAAAACCAGGAGCGCCGTAATGCGCAGACTGTCCCGCGCCCACTCGCGATCGAGGCGGCTGAAGCGCGGAATGAGCCAGAAGACGATGCTCAGGCTGCAAAGGGCGAAGGCGACCTGGACTTGAAAGGCCGCGTTCGCCCCGGCGAGGCGCTCGCTCTCCGAGATTGCCAGCGCCGAGCTAAGGGCTGTCAGCAGGAGGCCGATGCGCCAGCAGCGCAGAAATGTCGAGGGCTCGCGTATTCGCAGGTTGCGGGCCAGCTGGGCAAACAGCACGACAGCCGTCAGACCGTCGGCGAATTTGATTTCACCGAGCGCGCTAAGCACGAGACTAGCGGCGACGAAAGCCAGCCAGATCCGCCTCTGCCAAACCAGCTCAGAACGGCTAAGCTTTTCGCCCGCCATCATAAGTCCCGCGGACAGGAAACCGGTCAGCAGCAGCAGCTCGAATGACTGCGCGGCGACCGCGTCGATGATTGGCGCCCAGTCGCCCAGTGGCTGCGCCGGCAGCTGATCCAAGGCCGACAGCAGTAAGCTCCCCGCGTAGAGCAGCAGCAAGGCGACCGTGAGATTTAGGTACTGATAGATGACTGCGCCGCGGGGCGAGAGTTGAATCATCAGGCGCGTCATTCGCCCCCGGCAACCAGCCGATAGACCTCGGGCCGGCCGTGCCCGTAGACGTCGTCGGCTATGAATTGTAATTCATAGCGCGCTGCGACTATCGCCAGCAAGTCTCGGATGCCGACATTGTCGTCGCGGATGAGCGCGGGTAAGACCACAATCCAGGTGGGCGGGTCGGATTCCCATTCGGCGGTCAAACGCTGCGGCACACGCTCGGCGCGGAAATACCAGCGCCAGCCCTTGACCCAGACGCCGGGCGCGGGCATGCCCGTCAGCGGATGCAGCTGCGGCGTGCTGTCGGTTTCGGGCAGCGCGAAGAGTGTGTCCCCGGCTGCTTTGCGCTGGTTGAGCTCGGTTGCCAGCGATTGAAATTCGTCGTAGGCCAGGATGGCCCCGGGCCCGAGCGGCGTGTGCAGGTAACTGGCGGCGCCGGTCCACAGCCAGCCTATGCCGATGCCGATGCTCAGCCCGGCCAATGCCAGACGCGGCGTATCCCAGGCGCGCCATTTAGGCAGCTCGGGCAGCGCTTGCGCCAGCACAATGCCGGACATGACCGCGGCGAAGGGCAGGTGAGCCATAGCGTGGATTTCGCCGAAGCGCGGATACAGCGTGACCAGCGTGGCCAGCCAAATCAGCGCCAGCAGCAACTGACGCCGGCCCGGCCCGCGCAGCGCCAGCAAGGCGAAGGGGAAGACCAGTGTATTGCTCAGCAGCAGCTTGCGCAGCAGGTCGCCGTCCAGCGGTTCGCCGTCCATCAGGCCGCGCAGATTAAAAGTCCAATTCCAGTAGACATAACTTTCCAGCGTGCCCTGGATCAGCAGCGTCAGCCACTGCAGCAGGGGCAGCGCCAATACGGCAGCGGCGAAGACGAACGCGATTTTCCAGCTGCGCTCGGTCAGCAGCAGCCAGCAGCCCACGACGGCGACAGCCAGCCAGGCATGCTGCTTGAACAGGGTCGCCGCGCCCATCAGCAAGCCCATGAGCAGGACCTGCCGCGGCGAGGGTGGCCCGGCTCGGCGGAAGTAAACCAGCAGGGCGGCCAGCAAACAGAGCGCCAGCAGCGTGTCGAAGTAGAGCATTACATTGCCATAGACCGGCGCCCACCAGGCCCAGACCAGTGCCGCCAGCAAGCCGGCTGATGCTGTGCGCGCCAGCCCTTGCGCCAGCCAGTAGATCATGACCGTCAGCGCGACCACCAGCAGCGTATTCAACAGCTTTACGAGTAGTGCCGGGTCCACGTTCACCAGTCGCTGGGCGGCCGCGGCCAGCAGCGAACTGCCGGGCGCGTGCTGCTCCCAGACGGCGTCGAATAGCGCGCTGCCCTGGTTCATCATCCAGGGAATGGCGACCTGGCCCGAATGCACGGACGGCGACAGCCAGAAGAGGTGGGTGAGGACTTGCGCGATGAGCAAGAGAATCAGCAAGCGGCGCGCCAAAAGGTTCGACTCCCTGCCTTGATACAACGTGGACACGCTCAACATCCTAGCAGACCGGCAGGAATCCTGTCTATGTTAAGCAGCCGCGCCACACCCCCGGTCACCGCTTGCGAGCAGCGCGAATTGCGCTACAGTATCGGAGACTATGACTCTTGAAAACCAGGGCGCTGCGGCGGACGCGCTCTCCGACAACTACTTCGACCTCGGCTTGCGGCTGCTGGAAGCGGGTGAATTTGAAGACGCGGTCGCCATGTTCGAGCGCGCCATCAATCTCGGCCTGGGCGATCTGGCCGCCGTCTATCTTTGCCGCGGCGAAGCGCTGAGCGCGCTGGGGCAGTGGGATGCCGCCGAGCAAAGCGTCAACCAGGCGCTGGCGATTGAGCCCTACTTAGCTGCCGCCTACAATGAGCGCGGCCAGATCCGGCTGGCGCGACGCGACACTGACCCGGCCATCAACGATTTCACCATGGCGATTCATATCGAGCCCGAATATGTAGCGGCGCATCTTAATCGCGCGCTGGCTTATGAGTCACGGCGCCGCTACGCCGAGGCCGAGGCCGACCTGACGCGCGCGTTGAAGCTGAACCCGCAACTGACGGTGGCATACGAAATCCGTGGACGCGCGCGGGCGGCGCAGTTCAAGTACGACGAAGCCATCGCCGATCTGAGCTATTACCTGCGCAGCGGCGGCGGCCGCGAATACGACAACCACAGCGAGACTCAGGGCTTCCTGCTGATTTTGCGCGTCCAGCGGCTGCTGTGGCGGCTGCTGCCCTGGGGCCGGCGGGCAAAGTAGAATCTGTTGCAAATATCACGCCAGTTGAGTATTCTATACTTGTAGTCACGCGAATAACGAGAGTCACTCAAAGTTTGGAGAACGGGTTGATGAAAGCTCCGCCGCCAACCAAGACGCTGACGGAAGCTGATACGGAAGTAGAAACCGCTCAAGCGGAGTTTCTGCGCGATATGCAGGCCAGCCTGGAAGAGATGAAAGACGGCAAAGTCCTGCCGGCTGAAGAAGCGCTGCAACTGATCGAGCTCGGTCTGGACGACGATGAGCTTGAAAGTCGTCTACCCCAATAGATTCACCCGGCAAGCAAATCGTTTCGCCCGCAAGCGCCCTTCGTTAGTCGCAGAGCTTCGCGTTCTCCACGAGCGACTTTCGAACGGAGAAAAGCCCGGAGTACGATTGGTGGGCGCGGGCGCCGAAGTATACAAAATCCGGCTCGCGAATCCATCCGGCCAGAGAGGGAAGTCAGGGGGATTCCGCGTAGCCTACCATGTTGGTAGAGACCAGGTTACTCTGCTCGCTATATGTTTGAAGCCCAAGTGCGATGAGGTCAGGCCGCAGGAAATCCGGCGGATACTTAGGCGCCTCGAACTGGTATGACTCGTGCTGGACGGTCGGTTGCCGCTTCGGCGTGTTTAAGTTTGCGAGTCCTGCGGGATGTGGTCGCGCCAGACGTCGAGGAATTGCATCTTCAATACTTGGAATCGCTTTTCCAAGAATCTCTCAAAGTTGTTTTGAGTGAGATTCGGAGGAGGCAAGTCGTCCTTTTTGCATATGAGGATTCTTTCGTGCTTGTCCAGTTCACTATGGTAATGCATTGAACCAAAGTTACTTCGCTGCCTATTTAGATACTCCACAAATGTGTAGTCACCGTAATCGACAAATTCACTCTCCGCCACAAGCGCTAGATTTCCAACCGAATTAATTGGACCTGGGCGACTGTGATAATAGCTTAACGGGGATTTCAGGCTGGCGATGGGAACAATGTGCTGAACATAATATGATTCTGTTGTCGTCAGCGTCTCGGCAAGGACGAACCGCAGGAGTAAGTACTCGTCTAGGTCTTCCCTGATATAACTCTGTACTTGTTGTCGGGCAGCAATGTTTTCTCTGAACCATACATCTAACACTTGGTTCCAAGTAGTTGCAGAGGGTGGAGAGTTTAAGTAGCTTTCACTTGCAAGAATTTCAGCCAATTTGCTGTCACCAGATCCGGACCAGTGCTTTTGCAGCACATGGTACAAAAAATACATCGGCAGATGTCTTTCTAGCAGATCTCGTTTGTGATTCCAACCGTCTATCTCAGACAGATCATTCTTGTTATAGCGGACGCGAAAAGATGTGGCGATCATTGAGACAATTTGTAGATCAGCGTGAAAATACGGAGTCTTGCTTTGCCCGACGCGTTGAACACGAAGTAGAGAATTCAGAAGCTTATCGACAAAAGCGACGGATTCCAGCAAGCAGTCCTCTAGCCTAGTAAGATCTAAGCCGTGAATGTTGTCAGGCAGTTTCCTAACATCTTTTTCTGCTACGCTTCCTGCAATGCAAGCGGACATTAGATTAAAGCCAAATGGACTAGGCTGGTCAACCTTTACCGATTTAAACAGGAGAGCGTAATTGTGAGTGAGATATTGCCCAAGTCCAAACAAATACTCGAACAATGTGTAATCCCGTTCAATTCGTGATTCCGCATTTGATATGCCCTCATAGACATCAAGGTTGAACCCCGCGCTTGCCAACTCTGCGTACTTTCTCCAGATGGCGTCGATTACATCTATGTTGTTTATTCGATGGCGATAACCAAGCCAATGCGCAGCGTAAATTTCATACCGATGAAGCTTTATCCCTTCAGTATTGAGCAGTACAAATACATCGGCTAAGTTATCAGAAGGCCCTGAGTAAACGATGACGGGTACGTCCACTTTGCAGATGTCCGCTGCTTTCTGGATTCCATCAAGGAATTCCTCCACCCGAGTCTTGTACAAGCTATCTGACCCCAAGAGGCTTTTGCGCGCCGAAAACAGGTCGTACGATTCCTCTTCTAACTCAAGCATCTCAAGGAGCAGAACATCAGTTAGCGTGTTGATGCCCCAACCTGCTGCCTCAGTGAATCCGGTGCCGCTCCATACCCACTCCAGTATGCGGAGTCGTATTTTCCTCTTGTTACGTGGAGCTAAACAATCTAGATCAGAGAATTCATTAATTCCCGCGGCAATGGTTTCAACAAGTTCATCTGACAGATCGGACTTACTAAATGAACTATTGGGATGGCTGACGTATTGCCGTAATGTCTGTGTCCTCTGTAAGCCGTCAATCAACTTGTAGCTCTCGACAGCGTTTGCGGCATTGGTGTCTTTGTAAACCAGTAGGGAGCCAAATGGAAAGCCACTCTTGATCGACGTTATGAGTCCTTCCTGCTTCTTCCTCGGCCAAACAAGACGTCGCTGGAATTCCGGGATTGTAACTATCTTGTTTCCACGAGGATTCGTCGATGTTGCATCAATGAGTTCTTCTACAGTCCATGTGTCGTATGATGTATGTACGGGAATAGTTGACATTCTGCGCTCCATCAGCCGCTCCGATCCAAAAAAACGCGAGAACCCCCCTCGCGCTAAGATCCGCATATTCGATCACAACTAGTCGGGAATGTCAAACCAACGGGAGTGCATGGGAGTCGAACCCACCAGCGCCTGCTCTGCGCAACCGCCCACCGATTTTGAAGACCGGGGCATCCACCGGGACACATCCACCCCCTCGACGCCCGGCGATTATACCCGCCCGCCCGGCCATCCCTCAAGCCGAAACGCCCTGTATCCCCGTCGCCGACGCCGCTATCATTGTCGCAAACCGAATTCCGTTACAATGAAGAGGAGGGTGCTATGCCCGCATACCTTATAGTGCGCGCCAAGGTAACCGACATGCAGCAATACCAGGAGTACATGAAGCTGACGCCCGCTATCGTGGAGAAATACGGCGGGCAATTCATCATCCGCGGCGGCGACAAAGTCGTGCTCGAGGGGCCGGATAGCTCGGAACGCATCGTCATGCTCAAGTTCGACAACGTCGACGCCGTCCGCCGCATGTACAACTCAGACGAATACCAGGCGGCCATCAAGGTCCGCGCCGGCGCCGCAGAAGCTTCGTTTATCGTGATGGAGGGTTTGGAGTAATCAGGGCAACGTAATTGTTCGCGGGCGACTCTCAGAGTTGCCCCTACAAGGCGTATTCGATACTGAAAATATTACGCAAAGACAACTGAATTAGTGCGAGAATGATACTATAGCGAGGGCTTATCCAGCAAATGTCAACAGATTTCTACGGAACTCGCCAAGATAGGCCCCCCTTCCCTGATGCTTCGGATGCTCGCCATAGAGATGGCGAGAGGGGGCCGGGGGATGGGGTAGAAAAAGCGCGATTTTATTCCCCAGTACCGGACAAGCATTGCACAATTCCACAGGGATATGACGGTGAAGGCAATGAAAGTAGTCCTATTCGATATTGACGGCACGCTGCTGATCAGCCGCGGCATCGGGCGCGAGGCCAAACGCCGCGCTATGCAGGAGTGCTTCGGCCAGACCGGCGACCTGGACTGCCACGTCTTCGGCGGCAAGACCGATTGGGGCATACTGGCCGATCTGCTGGCGCCGCACGGACATTCCGCCTCCGACATCGGCCGCGACATGCCGGCCTATGAAGCGGTGATGGCGCGGCACATGCGCGAGATCAGCGGCGCTTTTGCTGCCGAACCCTGCCCCCACGCCATGGAGTTGGTTCAGTCCTTGCGCGGGCGCGACGATACGCTCATCGGTCTGGTGACCGGCAACACGTCCATGACGGCTGCCATCAAGCTGGAGATGGCTGGCTACACGCCGGACTGGTTTGTCGTCGGCGCCTTCGGCAACGAATCGCCCGATCGCGACGACTTGACGCGGCTGGCGCGGCAGCGGGCGGGGGCGCATCTGGGGCGCGACGTCAACGGCGCCGAGCTCATCGTCATCGGTGATACGCCGGCGGATATCCAGGCGGCGCGCGCCATCGACGCGGTGGCGGTCGCCGTCTGCACCGGCTATGCCGAGCGCGACAGCCTGATCGGCAGCGACCCCGATTTTCTGCTGGCCGATCTGAGCACATTTATGGAATTAGTGCTGAACTAAGGCGCGAGGCGGCAAGTGCAGATACGCACGCCCAAGAAGTATCGCGGCATCCAACGGCGCAGCATCGTCAGCTGCCGCCGCTTGACCTTCTACTTGCTGATCCTCGCCCTGATCTTCATCGGCATCGGCGTGGCGCTGAATCGGGAGATCTTCGCGCCGGTGGTGCAGCAGGCGCTTTACGACGCCATCCGCGAGCTGGAAGATCGGGCCGCCACCATGTCCGTGCCCGAGCCTACGCCGACGGCCGATCCGCGCAATCAGCTGATCGAAGCCGACAATTACTGGCGGCGGGGCTCGCTGGGCAACGCAACCGGCTTGTATCAGGAAATCGCGCCAGCGCTGCCCAATTCGGTTGAAATCTATCGCCGCATCGCCCTGGGGCTGATCAACGGCAGCCGCTATGCCGAAGCCGCCGAGTTCGCCGAGCGCGCCATCAATGCCGATCCCTTTAACCCCGAAGCCTGGGCCATTCACGCCTGGGCGCTGGACTGGCAACGGCTGGCGAAAGAGGCGCTCGTCAGCGCCCTGCACGCCCTCGAGCTGGATCCGGATAACAGCCGCGCGCAAGCCTATCTGGCCGAGATCTACCTCAGCCTGGGGCAAGCCGAACGCGGCGAGGCGCTGGTGGACGAATTGCTGGCCAACGACCCCGAAAGCGCCGAGGGATATCGCGCGCGCGGCCTCATCCGCCAGGAATATCGCTACGACTTCGACGGCGCCCGCCAAGACTTCCAGACCGCCTATGGCATGGCCGACAACATGAATCTCTACGCGGTGGACATCGCCATCCTGGAGAGCAATCTGCGCAATTACGATGTGGCGCTCGATTTCCTCAACGACGTGCTGGAAGCCAATCCCAGCAATGAAGCGGCCCTGCTGCTCATCGGCAAGGGGCATTGGGGGGCTTTCGGCAATCCGGCGCAGGCGCAGCGCTACTTGCAAGATTGCGTCGACTTTAATGCGGAGAATCGCGACTGCCACTTCTGGCTGGGTTATATGCAGAACAAGCTGGGCTCAATCGATGAGGCGGCACTGTCCTTTGAGCGCGCCATTGAGCTGGGCAGCCAGTATCCGCAGCACTATTACTGGGCGGGTTTCTCGCAGATTTTGCTGGGCAATTGCGCGCGCGCGCTGGCTTATCTGGAGCCGGGTCTACGCCTGGCAGTGGAAGGCGGCTATCAGCAATTTGCCGCCGATATCGAGACGGTCATCCCCCAATGCGACCCGACCTTTGCCGGCCGGGCGACCGCGCGGGACGAAGCCGCCACTGTTGATGCCTGATTGGCCCGTCGCAATTTAATCGGCCTCGCCCAGCTCGAAATAGTGCAGGCTGGCTTGCATATCGGCGATGCGATCCATTTCCAGCACCAGCACCGGCTTGGAGGGCAATTGGCGCAATTGCGGCAGAATCTGCGCGTAGTCCAGGACGCCTTGTTCCCAGTCAAAGCCGTAATGTTCATCCATGACGCCATTGTTGTTGTTCATATGCACTTCGATGACCCAGGGTCGCATGGTATCCAGCCAGTCGTCAAAGCTGATGCCGGGATCGGAGAAGAGCGTGGCGTGCCCGACATCGATGCAAGCCTTCAAGTAAGGATGATCGAGCTCGCTTAAGAGGTTGCCGATGATGGTCGGGTCGAATTCCCACATATTCTCAATGGCGACCACCACATCATAGGCTTGGGCGTAATCACCCAAGGGTCCCCAGAAATCTACATTCCGTTGGTGCCAGCCTTGCCGATAAAAGTCATTGTGCAGCAAGCCGATGTAATTGGCGTGGAAGACGACTTGTTTGACGCCCAGGCCGGCGGCGATGCGTATGACATGCTCGTAGCGGCCGTAGGACACCATATTGATGCGTTCATCCGGGCTGCCCGAGGTCAAGTCCATAAAGGGACCGTGCATGGTCAGCGGGCCGGGCACATCGGCGACAGCGGCTTTGTATTCCTTGTCCAGTTTGCGCCAGTCGCCATCGAGGATTTGCGGCACGGAAAATGCCATGAACTCAATGCCCAAGCCGCGCTGGCAGGCCAATTCAACGCATTCATAAAAGTTGCCTATGCCGGCGCTTAGCGATACCAAATCCCGCATGATCATATTTCTATCCGTTGCGGCGCGGCCGTCCTGTGTATAAGGGACGCGGGTGCGGAACCGCGAGATCAATACTAATATCAGCTTACAACAGCTAATGTCGCATTTTCAAGCATTGCAGAGCTTCTGCCGTCCAAGCTAGGCGTATTGGCGCTTGTCGATTACCATCGCCGTAAACGGAGTACGAATTTACGATGAGTCCCGCGCGCATTCTGATGATACTGCCCGCCTACAATGAGCGGCTTAACATCGCGCGGACCGTTGGCGCTATCCGCGCCGAGCTGCCGGGGGCGGAAATCCTGGTCATCAACGATGGCTCCGGTGACGCGACCGCCGCCACAGCGCGGGATGCCGGCGCTCGGGTCTTGAGCATGCCATACAACGTCGGCATCGGCGCTGCCGTGCAGGCCGGTTTCCAATTCGCCGAGGTTCATGGCTACGACATCGTCCTGCGCAACGACGGCGATGGGCAGCACGCGCCGGAGAGCAATCGCGCCTTGCTGGCCGCGCTCAGTGACCACGATGTCGATGTCGTCATCGGCTCCCGATTTATCAGCGAGCAAGGCGACTACGGCACGCCTCCGCTACGGCGCATGGGCAGCGCAATCCTGGCGCGCTTGCTGTCGTCGATCATCGGCCAGCGCGTCACCGACCCCACTTCCGGCTGCTCGGCTTATAATCGCCGCGCCATCAAGCTGCTGGCGCAAGTCTATCCGCATGATTACCCGGAGCCGGAAGCCATCGTCATCCTTCACCGCAGCGGCTTGCGTCAGATGGAAACGCCCGTGCGCATGATCGCGCGCCAGCACGGACGCTCGTCCATCACGGCCGGGCGGTCGGTGTACTACATGATAAAAGTGATCCTGGCCATCTTGATCAACCTGCTGCGGCGCCCGCCTTCGCCCTAGGCTTCGTCGCTTCGTCCAGGCCGCTCGCCTGAGGCAAACTTAATCAAACCAAGATTAGATTTGTTATTTCTGACAATCTACGTGTATAATTGCGCTGCCAATTTACCATTTCTGACAAATTACAGGCATAGGAAGGCAAGACCATGAGACTCAAACTTTCTGTATTGGCGCTCTTGTTCATCGTCAGCACGCTCTTTGGCGGCGTTGGCGTGGCGCAAGACACCAGCGAAGTCACTATTCTTTATTGGCAGGCGGTTTCGATCCTGAATCCGTACCTCTCCGGCGGCACCAAGGACTTTGACGCGGCCGCGCTCATCCTTGAACCTTTGGCCAGCATCGCGCCCGACGGCACTATGGTGCCCGACCTTGCGGAGTTCATTCCGACGCTGGAAAACGGCGGCGTCTCCGAGGACTTGACCACCATCACCTGGAAGCTCAAGGATGGCTTAATCTGGTCGGATGGATCGCCGGTTACCATTGATGATTTGATCTTCACTTGGCAATACTGCACTCACGAAGAAGGCGGCTGCTCGACCAAGCACTTCTACAACGACGTTGTTAGCATGGAAGATCTTGGCGGCAACCAGATCAAGATCACTTTCGGCGTTCCTAAGCCCAATCCCTATGATCCCTTTGTGTCGCAAAATGCGCCGGTTCTGCAGCAGGCGCAATTCGCCGATTGCATGGGCGCCAACATGTCGGCATGCACCGACCAAAACTTCGCTCCCATCGGCACAGGTCCCTTCATGGTGGATGAATTCCGTCCCAATGATGTGGTCACCTACGTAGCCAACCCCAATTACCGCGAAGAGGGCAAGCCGCATTTCGATCGCGTGGTCTTCAAGGGCGGCGGCGATGCCGAATCTGCCGCGCGCGCAGTCTTGGAAACCGGTGAAGCCGATTACGCCTGGAACCTGCAGATTTCCCCCGCCGTTCTCAGCGGCATGGAAGCTGCCGGCAACGGTACCGTAGTCGTGGCCTTCGCCTCCTCGGTCGAGCGCTTGATGCTCAACCAGGCTGACGTCAGCCCGGACAATCCCAATCGTTCCATCGTCATGGGCGGCGATAACCCGCATCCCTTCTTGACGATTCCGGAAGTCGCCGATGCCATGTCGCTGGCGATTGATCGCGATATCATCGCTGGGCAGCTTTACGGCGCCGGTGGACAAGCGGCTTGCAATATTGTCAACGGCCCTCCGGTTAACGTATCCGAAACCTATCTGGGCTGCCAGCAAGATATTGACGGCGCAAACGCCATTCTTGACGGCGCCGGCATCCTGGACACTGATGGCGATGGCATCCGCGAAGCCAACGGCGTCCCCTTGCGCGTCCAATACCAGACCTCGACCAACGCCGTGCGCCAGAACACCCAGGCGTTGATCAAGCAGTGGTGGGGCGAGATTGGCATCGACACCGAGCTGCGCAATATCGACGCGGCGGTCTTCTTCGGTGGCGACCCGGCCAGCCCCGATACCTACCAGAAGTTCTACAGCGACGTGCAGATGTTCACCAGCGGCACCAGCGGCCCCGATGCCGAGACCTTCATGGTGCGCTGGATCTGCGGCGCGGACCCCAACCCCGACAACGGCTGGCTGGGGCGTAATGTGCCGCGGCACTGCAACCCTGAGTACGACGCGCTCTACGACGAACTGACGAAAACCGGTGGCGTGGAAGCGCGCGCGGCAATCGTCCGGCAGATGAATGACCTGCTGATCGAAGGCGGCGCCCTGATTCCGCTGGTCTTCCGCGGCAGCGTCTCCGCCCACAGCAATTCCCTGGCCGGCGTCGACATGAACGGCTGGGACTCGGAAATGTGGAACGTGCAAGACTGGTATCGCGCCGATATGTAATCCGGCTCGATAACTAAGCAAATCAAAAGAGGCGCGCTTCGGCGGGCCTCTTTTTTTGTTCCGCCTTTTACGCAAAATCATGGCGAGATGGTCGTTCCGCCGGTCTTGCTTTTCTTCTTCAGCCAGCGCGTATTCCCAGGGCAATCGCATCAAATTATTTTCAACACAGAGAGCGCAGAGGGCACAGAGTTTCTGGAAGTTTTGACGACTATTCTACTAAATCTGCGACCTGGAATAGGCAACAGTCACCAGCGAAACGTGAGTAGTCACCACAAATCAGAGTTCAAATAAGACATGAACAAATATTTTTTTGTTTTCTCTGCGCTCTCTGTAGTTGATTTCAGTTTAGATTCCCACCTTTTCAGCCGCTATCATTTTGATGCGATTGCCCTGCGCATATTCCATGGCGGTTTGGAAGAATTCGTATTTTCCGCTATAATCCCGGTGCATTTCTTTTTTCGTCGTCTACAGTCAATTAGCGAGGATACAATGAAAACCAAGCTTACCCTTTTACTGATTGTCGTTATGGTGCTGTCGTCTTTCGGCGGCTTATCCATAGCCCAAAGTGAAGACACCGTGAATATCCTGTTCTGGCAGGCGGCGTCTCACCTCAACCCCTATCTAGGCAACGGCACCAAAGAATTTGAAGCGGCCGCGCTCGTACTGGAACCGCTGGCGCGTTACGATCCGGACGGCATCATGGTGCCCTGGCTCGTTGACGAGATCCCCACCGTGGCCAACGGCGGCGTCTCCGAAGACTTGACTTCTATTACGTGGACGCTGAGCGAAGGCATCACTTGGTCCGATGGTTCGCCATTGACAGCGCATGATGTCGTTTTCAGCGGCGAATTCTGCATGAATCCCGATACCGGCTGTACTGTGCTTTCGCAATTTGCCAACGTGGCATCCATTGAGGCCATTGACGACCTGACGGTCAAAGTCAGCTTCGACTCGCCCAAGCCCTTCCCCTATGGCGCTTTCGTAGGCTACTTTACGCCGATCATTCAGAAGGCGCAATTTGAGGACTGCATGGGCGCTGCGGCGCTGGGCTGCAACGAGCAGAACTTCGCTCCCATCGGCACCGGTCCCTTCGTCGTTGAAGATTTCCGCACCAACGACGTGGTCATCTACACCGCCAATCCCAACTACCGCGTCGAGGGTCAACCGGCCTTCTCCCGCGCCGTCTTCAAAGGTGGTGGCGATGCTGAATCCGCCGCGCGCGCGGTACTCGAAACCGGTGAAGCCGATTACGCCTGGAACTTGCAGATTTCGCCCCAGGTGCTGAATGCGATGGAAGCCGCTGGCGAGGGCACAGTCATTGTCGCCTTTGCTACCAACGTCGAACGCCTGATCATGAACCAAACCAATCCTGACGCGTCCCTGGGCGACGATATGCGCTCAGTTTGGATGGAGGACGGCTCTAACGGGCATCCCTTCCTGCAAGTGCCGGCAGTTTGGCAAGCTATGTCCATGGCGATTGATCGCAGCGTCATCGCCGGCCAGCTTTATGGCGCCGGTGGTACTCCGACATGTAATGTATTGCCCGGGCCTCCCATCTACGCGTCCAGCAACAACGATGACTGCCTGGTACAAGATGTGGACGCTGCCAACGCTATGCTGGACGAAGCCGGCATCGTAGACTCCGACGGCGATGGCATCCGTGAATACGAAGGCACTCCGCTCAAGGTGTCCTACCAGACTTCGACCAACGCTGTGCGCCAGAATACGCAGGCGCTGATCAAGCAGTGGTGGTCGGAAATCGGTATCGAGACCGAGTTGCGCAATATTGACGCGGCCGTCTTCTTCGGTGGCGATATCGCCAGCCCGGATACCTACTCGAAGTTCTATACTGACATCGAGATGTACACCAATGGCTCGAACGGCACGGATCCGGAAGCCTACATGGGCAACTGGCGCACCACCGAGATCGTGGGACCGCACAACAGTTGGAATGGCTCGAATATCCCGCGCTGGTACAACGAGGATTACGATGTCTTGCTCGAGCAGATGGCAAACACGGCTGTCCTGGAAGAGCGCGCTGCGCTGGCTATCCAGATGAATGATATGCTGGTGCAGAACGGCGTCATGATTCCGCTGGTCTACCGCGGTAGCGTATCAGCGCATCACAACTCGATTTCCGGCGTCGATATGAACGCCTGGGATTCCGAACTCTGGAACATTGCCGACTGGACGCGTATGTAGCGTCTTCAACTGCCTGTCCCTTCCCCCTTTCCGGGGGAGGGGATATTTCTGATTTGAACCACAGAGACCACAGAGATCACAAAGACATGCGGGAGAAAGACAAACGGGACCCATTGACCTGGAAAATCATAGGCGCCGCCATTGAAGTCCACCGCGAATTGGGTCCCGGGTTACTGGAAAGTCTGTATGAAGATGCGCTATGTTACGAGTTAGACGAGACAGGATTGTCATTCCAGCGGCAAATGCCGATTTCAGTCAAATACAAGAGTTGGAGTATCGGCAACCTAATTGCTGATGTAGTGGTGGAAGACAAAGTTATTTTAGAGTTGAAGGCAGTAGAGAAGCTGGCGCCTATTCACACAACGCAGATGCTGACTTATTTGAAGGTTACCAGACTGAGTTTAGGGCTGTTGCTTAACTTCAATGTAACGACCTTGAGAGACGGGGTATCAAGAGATTTGTATTATAAAGTCTCTCTGTGTTCTCTGTGATCTCTGTGGTTAAATTTGTTGTCGCGAGGAGTGAATAATGGGACAATACTTTGTACGAAGGCTCCTGACCGCAATACCTACTATACTTGTTATCAGTTTCATTATTTTCGCTGTTGTTGATTTATCCCCCAGTGACCCGACCGGCAACCTGCCTCTAACTATTCCGCCCGAGGTGCGCGCCAAGATTCGCGAAGCTCTCGGCGCTGACGATCCCTTCGTGGTCAAATACGTCAAGTGGCTGCAGCAATTCTTCATCTCCGAGCCGCTGAATCTGATCGAAAGTTCTTTCGGTGTCACCTTCCCTGGATCGGAAGATCGCGTACGGGTCATCTCCTGGGCCACGCGCGGCCCCGTCATTGACATCATCGCCGAGCGCCTGCCGCAGACGATGTGGGTGGTGGGCACGTCGTACATCCTCGGCGTCCTGATCGCCGTGCCGGTCGGCGTCTTTTCCGCTTATCGGCAGTATTCAATTTTCGACCAGGTCGGCACCTTTCTGATGATGGTCGGCTTCTCTGTGCCTACATTCTTCACCGGCCTGATGTTCATCATCATATTCAGCGTGAATCTCAAGTGGTTCCCATCGGTGTATGACACCACCCTTGTGGTCACCGATATCGAAACGCTGCAGTTGCAACTGCGGCAGATGTTCATGCCGGTCACAGTGCTGACGCTGTATACCACAGCGCAGATGAGCCGCTATACCCGCGCCTCGACCTTGGAGAATTTGCAGCAGGACTATATCCGCACCGCGCGCTCCAAAGGCTTGACTGAGCGCGTCGTGGTGACGACTCACGCCGTGCGCAACAGCTTGATCCCGGTCGTCACGCTGATCGCGCTGGGCATCCCGGGTATCTTCGCCGGCGCGCTGATCACCGAGCAGATTTTCCGCGTCAACGGCATCGGCCAGTATCTGATCATCGCCATTCAAGGCGGCGACTTGCCAACGGTACAGACGGTCACCTTTATCTTCGCGGTGCTGGTGGTCTTGTTCAATATCGTTGCCGATCTTCTCTATGGCATTCTCGATCCGCGCGTGACATACAGCTAGCTGCTCGGCGAACATTGAGAAGAGCTGCCGTGCCAACCCGAAACCACGAGCGCTTTTGGCGAACACAAGCAGGAGTTTGAGAAAACTAAAGATGTGATGGGCTGATACAATGACGACAAACGAAAAGACGAAACCCAAGCACCTGGACTCGGAAGAACTGCTGCAAGCGCGGACCTTCGCCGGCGACGCCTGGCGCCAATTCCGCCAACATCGCCTGGCGCTGATCGCCATCGCTGTCTTGTCTGTGATCCTACTCGGCGTGCTGATCGGCCCCCTATTTTGGACCATCGAGCCCGAATACATCGACATAGTCGCTGCCTATCAGGTGTCATCGCCCGAGCACCCCTGGGGCACGGACAGCCTGGGTCGCGATACCTTGGCGCGCGCGCTGCAGGGCGGCCGCGTATCGCTGATGATCGGCATTTCCGCTATGTTTGTATCAATTTCCATCGGCACTGTGATCGGCTTGGCATCCGGTTATTTCCGCCGCCTCGACAACCCGCTGATGCGCATGACCGACATCTTCATCGCTTTGCCGCAGTTGCCGCTTCTGCTGGTGCTGATGATGCTCTTCCGCGAGCCGCTCAAAGCCTCCTTCGGCGTCGAGGGCGGCGTCTTCATTTTGATGGTATCGGTGATCGGCGGCCTGCAATGGATGCCGACGGCGCGCCTGGTGCGTGGCGAGGTGCTGACGGTGAAGTCGCGCGAATTCATCACTGCGGCCAATGCGGTCGGCTCCCGCGATGGACGCATCTTGCGCGCGCATATCTTGCCCAACGTCATGAGCCCGGTGATCGTCGCCGCCACCTTCAGCGTGGCCGCCGCTATCATTACCGAATCGGCGCTGTCCTTCCTGGGGCTGGGCTTCCCGCCCGATTTCCCGACCTGGGGGCGGTTGCTCTTTGATGGCAAAGACTACCTGACCATCACCTGGACCCTGGTCTTCTGGCCCGGCATGTTGATCTCGATGACCGTGCTCTGCGTCAACTTCATCGGCGACGGCCTGCGCGACGCGCTGGATCCGCGCCTGCGCAAGTAGGCCGAGGCCTTAACCGCGAAAACGAGGGCGCGTCGCATCGGCGCGCTTTTTTGCTTTGATGCGCAAACCTGCGCTAGAATGTCGATTCGATAATACTGATTGGCTCCAAATGGGCTGCCATGCGCGGTCCAGCGAGGCGATACGCATGCCCTACATCAAACAGATCACCATCGACCAAGCCAGCGGCCTGCTCAAACGCGAGCTGGAAAAGGCCGTGGCGCGCGCCGGACGCGTCTGGAATATCGTGCAGATCATGTCGCTCAATCCCCGCACGATGAAGGCGTCGATGGAGATGTACGGCGCTGCGATGTTCGCCGAATCGCCGCTCTCGCGTCAGCAGCGCGAAATGTTGGCGGTGATTGTCAGCAAGGTCAATCACTGCGAATACTGAATCCAGTCCCACGCGCATGACCTCCGTGCCGAGGTCGTCGACTTTGCCGATGAGAAGGAAGCTGACGCCTTCGTTCACGCCATCGTGCGTGATTGGCGCAGCGCCCCGCTGAATGAGATGGACCGCGCGCTCTGCGCCTATGCCGAGAAGCTGACGCGACAGCCGGACGCCATGAGCGAGTCCGACATCAGCCGGCTTCGCCAAGCCGGTCTGGACGATGTCGCCATCCACGACGCCACGCAGATCATCGGCTTCTTCAATTACATCAATCGCGTCGCTGACGCGCTGGGCGTCGAGCGCGAGGACTTCATCCACAACTGGGGCGACAGCTAGCTGCAACGTTCAGTCAGCCGAATTCTCTAAGAGATTATGCCGCGGGCCTGTTGTCCTGCCCTGCCGGCGCCAAGCTTTTCCTCAACTTACGCTAAGCTCGCGCTGATTCCAGCCTCATTGTTTCCGGTTACAATAAGCTGAACACTGTATTGTTTCAAGTGAAATTTTCGTCCGTATCGCTGTATTGTTATATACTAAGGGAAAAGACTATATTGCATTTTATCAATGTTTATACACATAATGCATGATACATAGTATGACGTATTGCAGGTTTCTAATATCCGAATCTTGACAGTCGAGAATCCTGATGCCATTAACAGTCGATTGGAATGACAAATCCAAGTCCCTCATCATCTGCAGTTTCAAGGATCCTTGGTCCTTGGAGCAATTCATAGAAGCCCGCAAATCTTGGCACCGCATGATAAAAACGGCTGATCATCGCGTATCCATTCTCTTGGACATGCGCGAGACCTACCAAGCGCCGGCCGGGACGCTCCGACATTTCTCCGCCATTCACCGTACGCCCCACCCGCGGCAAGGGCATATCTATGTGCTGGGGCTGAATCAGCCCTATCAGCTGCTGGCGCCGCATATCTTCTGCCGCAAGGACGGCGCTGAACCTTCGGTGCGGCTGGTAGATTCAATAGAAAGCATAATCCTGGCTTAAGTCCCGAGCCAAGTCCAGGCTCCCCACCCTCAGCGTCCGCCCGAAGCGCAAGAATCAGAGTGTTTCCACCCTCACGATGGTTTATGATGGGTTCATTGACGTCGGAGCTGGGAGAACGGTTGCGTGAATACGAAGCAAAGCGCGGAACGGGCGGAATTAATCGAGCGGGTCTGCGCTTATTTGCAGGAGATCCATCCTCGAACGGCCAGCTTGCATGAATTAGGCGAGCGCTTTCACATCAGCCCCTTTCACCTGCAGCGGAGTTTCAAGGCCGGCGCCGGCATCACGCCACGCCAATTCGCCGACAATTTGCGGCTGCAGCGCTTCAAAGCGCAAATTCGCAAGGGCGAGCGAATCACCGACGCCATCCACGCCGTCGGTTATGGATCTTCCAGCCGACTCTACGAACGCAGCGATGAAAGCCTGGGTATGACCCCTTCTACTTACAAAAAGGGCGGCGCCGGCATGACGATCTTTTTCAGCGCCGTCAGCTGCCCCTTGGGCTGGCTGCTGGTGGCGGCCACCGAGCGCGGCGTCTGCAAGGTCAGCCTGGGCGATCAGCCCGGGCCGCTGATAGACGACCTGAGCGCGGAATTCGACAATGCCGAGCGCCTGCGCGATGACGATGGCCTTGGGTTCTGGGTGGAGCGCATTGTCGCCTACCTGGAAGGCTGGCAGCCCGACATTAACCTGCCGCTGGACTTGCGGGCAACCGCCTTTCAGCTGAAGGTCTGGCGCGAGTTGCAGGCCATTCCTGTGGGCGAGACGCGCAGCTACAGCGAAATCGCCGCCGCCATCGGGCAGCCCAGCGCCAGCCGCGCCGTCGCGGGCGCCTGCGCCAGGAACCCGGTCGCGCTGCTGATACCCTGCCACCGCATCATCCGCGCGGACAGCAGCCTGGGCGGTTACCGCTGGGGCATTGAACGCAAGCGCGAGCTGCTCGCTGCCGAAAAACGCTTTTTGACTGTGGCCGACGAAGACACGCAGTAGCGCTCAGCTCCTTTCCATTCGGACGCGGCGCCAACTCTGCGCGCCGCGTCTTCCGCTTCAGTTGTGCGTAGCTGGCAAAACTGTAATATCATTAATCTATACAAGCAGCCAGGAGGCGAAAATGTCTATCCGGAATTTACATATATTGATCCTCGTCAGCGTGGCTTATGTGGCGGCGCAAATGGTTGCCGATATTTCCAGCCTGCGCGACTTGACCTTGTTTGGCTTTGGCGTCAGCGCCTTTTCCATCGCTTATCCGCTGACATTCACCTTGCGCGATATGGCGCATAAGCTGGCCGGGCCGCATGTGGCGCGTACGCTGATCTTCGCCGCCGCCGCCATCTACGTGATCGTGCAGGCCTTCTTCGCCATCATCGCGGGCTTGCCGCCAGAGATGTCGCCCGAGGAAAGCGTGGCGATTGGCACACTGCTTTCACCCGAATTGCGCTTGCTGCTGGCGGCGGTATTGGCCTCAGTCATTTCTCAGCTGGTCGACACCGAGATCTATACACGCTGGCTGGACAGATTCGGCGGCGAACACCAATGGGGTCGTGTACTCGTAAGCAACGCCATCAGCATCCCGCTGGATCGGATTCTCTTCCTGCTGATCGCCATGGCCGGCGCTTTGACGGGCGAGCAGATGTGGGAGTTCTTCTGGGGCGCCACGATCGTGCGGCTGATCTTCGGCATCATCTCGATCCCGGGCATCTATCTGGTCGAGGAGCACTCACAAGACTGGGCCAAGATGTCGGGCATCACCCATAGCGACCCGCCGTCATTCTCGCACGCCAAGAACCATTGATAGCGCGCAGCGGCCAAAGCGACACGGATTTTCTTTGCCGCCACTTTCCCCGCATTAGGAGTGGCGGTTACGTGTAACGGCAGAGGACATCTTATCGCGGCCGGCTTTGCAATACTTGCTCTGATTCACGCTGCGAATGAGGACAGCCAATGACCCACCGATCGCTGCAAGTACTGGTCGTGGTCGCCGTCATGTACGTGGCCGCGCAGATGCTGGCGGATATCACCGCCCTGCGCATCTTGTCTATCGGCGGGCTGAGCGTCAGCGGCGGCACGCTGATCTACCCGATCACCTTCACCCTGCGCGATCTGGTGCACAAGGTCTCTTCCGCCGCCATCGCGCGCATCCTGATCTTCGCCTCGGCCGGCATCAATCTTTTTATGGCCGCCCTCTTCTGGCTGGTGTCGGAGTTGCCGGCCGACCCCAACGTGGGGCCGCAAGCGGAGTTCGGCTTGGTGCTGGCGCCGGTCTTTCGCATCGCCATCGCCTCTATCATCGCCGAGGTCGTTTCCGAACTGATCGACACCGAAATGTACGAAGTCTGGGTGCGGCGTTTCGCGCAGCGCTGGCAGTGGGGCCGGGTGCTGGCGAGCAATGCGGTCAGTGTGCCGGTGGATACGGCGCTATTCACCGTGCTGGCTTTCTGGGGCGTACTGCCGACCGAGGTGATGCTGAGCCTGTTCATGTCGAATATCCTGGTCAAGTTCGCCGTGACCTTCGTCTCGATTCCGGGCATTTACCTGGTCAAGGAGCAGCGACCGGAGTTGAATTAGTCGATCACCGCTCACCCGGTTTGAGCTTTCCGCGGTGGCTCGTGAGTGGGTTTGGTCGAGGAGCAGCAGAGGATGTGGATAGGCGCGGGGATGGACGAGTATAATTGTCCGTGACCTAGAAGCAATTCATAAGGACAGAGTGCAGACCATGCCTACTACACCCGAGATTGACCGGAAAATAAGACTGCGGTTTATTGAATTGCTCGGTCAAGCGGAAAGTCTTGATTCAGAGCTACTAAGCACGGATTACTTTACAGTGCATCGGCACATTCCGGCGTATGAGTCGCTGCTAGTAAATACACAGAATCTCATTCGAATGGTGTTTGCAGATTCGAAACAAGGTAAGGAATATCAAGATAACGTGAAAAAGATGTCCGGGCAGCGTGATTATGATAATAATACAAAGAGGATTATCGGCATTTTGAGGGGTCTAGAGGAAGACTACAAAGGCGGCTACATCAAAGGCATTGAAGAATTAATAATTGCCAACGTGTCGGCAGATTACATGCGGCAGGCACGTCTACTTTTAGATCAAGGGGAATCAGAAAATCTTGACCATGTGTTGTCCGCTGTTGTATGTGGCGTCGTTCTGGAAAATGGGCTTCGCTGGCTCTGTACACAGCAGGCACCAGAGATAAAGACTGTCAGGCGAAATGGGCAGCCTAAGCGTCTCAATGCATTGGTTGAGGATTTGCAGAAGGCAAAAGCCTTCAACGCTTTGAAGGGCGATCAACTTCGATCTTGGGCGAAGATTCGAAATCACGCAGCGCACGGAGAAACTGATCAGTTTAGTCGTCAAGATGTCCAAACAATGATAAACGGTGTAACAGACTTTATGGCTGGGTACGTCTATGGGACTTAGCTGTTCGCCCGCCACCAGGCCAGCGAGTCGGCGTCGTCCTCCCCCAGCAGCAGCCGAGCCAGTTCGCCGGTCGCCACATCGACGCGCATGACACGCGACACCCCGTCGATCGAGCGCGCGAATGTGACGGCGCGTCCATCGGGCGTCCACTTGGGCAGGCTGTCATAACGCGCGTCCACCACCAGCGGCGTCACTTCGTTCGTCTCCAGCGCCAGCAAGTAGATGGCCGAAGCGCCGTCCCGCCCCGAAGCGAAGACGATCCGCCGGCCGTCCGGCGACCAATCGGGTGAGGTATCCGGCGCGCGATGGGACGTCAGCTGGCGCACCTCGCGACTAGCCAAGTCGATGCGGTAGAGGTCCCAGCCATCGCCGCGATTGGAGCTGAAGACCAGCGACGCGCCATCGGGTGACCAGGCCGGCTCGCGGTCGCCCGCGCTGCTGGCGGTGACGCGCTGCCGATCGGAGCCATCAGGTCGGATGATGTAGATATTGTTGTCGCCCTCGCGGTTGCTGGCGAAGGCGATCCACTCCCCGTCGGGCGACCAGGCCGGCGACTCGGCGATGGCCACGGACTCCGTCAGTCGCAGAGTCGCGCCGCTGGTCAAGTCGTGCACGACGATATCGCTGCCGAAGCGCAGATAGGAGGTCAGCGCCAGGCGCGCGCCATCGGGCGAGAACGAGGGATCGGTGAAGAAATCGAAATCCAGCCGCTTCCTGAGCCCGTGGTCCAGGTCTTCCACGATGACGACCGGCAGGCCGGTCTCCAGCGTCATGTACGCGACCATTGTCGAGGGCAGTGCCGTGCCCAGCAGTTGGCGCAGCGCGAGTAAAACTAGTATGAGTGTGAAGAGCAGCGGGAAGAGGACGAGCAGACTGCGGCGCATGAGGCTCAGGCGGCCATAGCGACAACGCGCCGCCGCGCCAGCTGCGTTTGGATCTGCTCGGCGGCGATTCGCGCTTCGGCGGTCATATTGTAGAAGGCGCCGCGCCCCTTGTAGAAGACACCGACCAGGTACAGCCCTTCGTGGCCCAGCACCTGCCGCCCGTTGGGGTGCACGCTGACATCGCGCAGCGGCCAGCCGCGTATGCCATTGGGCCCGATATCCCAGTCGCAGCCGGCCTCGGGATAGAACATCTCATTGCTGGCTTGCATGTCGATATCAAGATACTGATGCAAAACCGGCAGGAATCCCGTTGCCATGATCACCACATCGACCTCGATAGTGCTGCCGTCGGCCAAGGCGACGCCGCGCGAGTCGAAGCTTACCGGATGCCGAACCGGCAGAACCTGGCCCTGCCGCAGCGCGTTCAGCAGCTCGGGGCCGCGGTAGCCGGTCCCGGCCCCGGTATTGGGCGGCGCCTGCCAAACGCCGAAGTCGCCCATATTGTATTTTACCGCGCCGGTCACCCGCTGCAGCCATTCGCAGGCCGGCTTGGGCAGCGTCTCGCCTAACATCATCCAGGCGTGGCGCGGCAGGCCGTAAGGATAGCGCGGTCGCAGGTCGACGCCGCTGCGGATGGCAAGCCAGGCGAAACCGCCGGCCGCGATTTGACCGGCCGCCACAGCGATGTCGGTGCCGCTGGGTCCGTTGCCCACCACCAGCGTACGCTTGTCGCGAATCTGGTCGGGATGGCGGAAATCGCGCGAGTGCAGGATGTCGCCCTCAAAGCGGTCCATGCCGGCGATCTGCGGCAGTTGCGGGTTGTCGAAGACGCCGGTGGCCGGGATAACCGCGCGATAGCAGTCGGTACCGGCGCTGGTCTCGACTTGCCAGAGGCCGTCGCCCGAGGGCGCCACGCGATAGACTTCGATGCCATGCTCGATTGGCAACTGCTGTTCGCCTACCCAGTCGACCAGGTAGCCATAGTATTGCTTGGCGGTGGGGTGGATGCCCCAATGCAGCGGGAAACGCCGCCCGGGCAGTTCGCTGAAGAAGCGCGATGTATTCAGCCGCAGCGACGGGTAGAGGCTGTTCCAGGTTGGCGCCAGTTGCCGCGTCCGCTCGATGATGCGGTATTCGATGCCGACTTGAGTAAGCGCGTAGGCGGCATTGATGCCGGCCGGTCCCGCGCCGATAATCAGCACATCTGCCGCAGGCATCAGCCCTCCTGCTGCACCGCCAGTGCGGTGGCCGTTTCGCGGATGTAATAAAACAGACGGGTTGGCGCCGCTTCATGGGTGGCGGCGAAGTTAAGCGCGTCCTCGGTACTGCGCGGCTGAACAGCTTCAAGGGTTTCGCGGATCAGGCCGTCGATCCACTGCGCTTGGAAGGTCGCCTCTTCGTTGTACTCAGCGACCGGGAAGGCAATGATGCCGCCTACCATAGTTACAATCGCCACTCCGAACATCAAAGCCGCCAGCAGCCCGATGACCAGCAGCGCCCGGCGATTGCTGCGGCGCAGCGCGGCGCGTTTAGTTTTGACGCGCGCGACCTGCTCCAGCAAGCGTTCGCGACTGTAGCCGCGGCGGAAGTCCAGCGCCGGTCGCTCGCTCAGGGCAGGCGGCGGACTCGCCCCGTCAGTCAGGATGAGCAGTATGCGCTCCCCGGCTGCCAGCGCCTGCGCGAGCTCAGCTTGAACCACCGAGTCGGCATTGGAGGCCGCCGATACCAGGACGACTAGTAAGGGCTGAGCCGCCTCCATCGTGTCGGCCAAATCGTCGCAAATGCGCTCGGCCAGGGCAGTCTGTTCTTCGGTGTATGTGATGCGGATCATCGGCGCGGCGTTTTCTCGCTATTGTGAAAAATGGTACAAACCATTTTCGCACAAGTGTAGAGCGTATCCTAGACCAGTTTCGCGTGTGAGCAAATGGGCGCTGCTAAGGCATCGGTATCCAGCGCGCCACATCGACAGTTTGCGCCGCCTCCAACGCAGCCGGATCGCCGATGGGCAGCCAGAAGGGCGTATCAACCACCGCCACGGCCTGATCGCGGGCGGCCGCCGTCATATAATCGCTGATTTCGTATTCGCCGCGCGCGGTCTTCTCCAACCTGTAGGCAAAGACGTCGGCGCGAAATTTGTAGGCGCCGATGCTGCAGGGCGCGGGCGCAGCATAGCGGCCGCGAGGCGGCTTCTCGTCGATGGCTTGGAAGTCGCCCGCCGCGTTCCTGACGATCACGCCGTAGCGCTCATAATCGCGCCGCCGCGCAGACAAGATGCCGTAGCCTTCTCGGCTGAGCTCGCGCAATGCCGACCGGCTGAAGAGATCGTCGCCGTTGATAACCAGAAACTCGTCGCTGCGCAGAAAGTCGCGGCAGCACTGCAGCGCGTGTCCGGTGCCCAGCGGCCGCGGCAGCTGCTCGACCAAGGCGTAATCCGCGAACAGCGATTGGCGCGCCATGAAGTCGGCGATCTGCGCTTTGAGGTAGTGCGCGACGACAAGCACGCGCTCCACGATGCCGCGCAGGCTCAGCAGCGACCATTCCAGGATCGAGCGGTTTTGCAGCGGCAGCAGTGGCTTCGGCCTTGTAAGCGTCAGGGGGCGCATGCGCGTGCCTTCGCCCCCGGCCAGGATTATGCCATCCATGGCCGCGGCGGGTCAGCGCAATTCATTGTAGTAATCGGTGTCGCCGTCCTCTTCTTCGACGAATTCACCTTCGCGAAAAGAGGGGATAATCGTGTCGTCATCGCCGTAGAGATCGCTGTAGCTGCCGATGTCGTCATCGTCCAGGTCGTAGCCTTCGTCGTCCAGTTCGTCGTCGTCAAGATCGATGTCGATATAGTCCTCGATCAAGCTTTCCGCTTCGTCCAGCAAGTCCTCGACCTCGTCGCCCTCCGCTTCGACGTTCGGCTCGGCATCATCCAGGCCTTCAAGCGACAGCAATTCCGGCTCTTCCAGTTCGGCCAGCAGGGCAAGCGCCGGTTGGGCTTCCGGCGGTGTCTCAACATCGGCGACCAAGGGGGCGTCAAGCTCATCATCCATGTTCTCGAGCGCGTCCAGCTCGGCTGCTGTCGGCTCCTCAATATGGTCGAGCTTGTCGCGCCCCAGTTGCAGCAACATGTCGATCAGCGAGGTCTTGTCGTCGCTCGCATTATCGCCCGGTGGATCTCCGTCATTTCCGTTGGGCATATTGCCTGACAGCATCACTCGGCTCCCTTCGCCAGGCTCACGCCAGTGTCTCTTTCACTATAGCGCAAAAAAGCGCATGTAGCCGCAAATCGTTTGTTAATTCGGGGTGGAAAGCCGTGGCCAGCAGGCGACCCTGCCGCACCGCCACAATACGCCCGTCATCGAGCCGCGCCAGCACATCGACAGCGCCATCGACGGCGGTGACTACGGGCGCGCGAATGAAGACCGCATGGAATGGCTCGCCCGCCAAACCGGCGATATCCAGGTCGGTTTCGAAGCTGTCGATCTGGCGGCCGAAGGCATTGCGGTCGACCGTGATGTCCATCACACCGAGGATGGGCTGTTCTTCAATGCCGATGTCCCGCGCCAGGAAGATCATGCCGGCGCAAGTGCCCCAAGTCGGCTGGCTTTCGGAAAAGCGCCGCAACGGCTCGATCAAGCCGTATTCGCTCGCCAGCTTGCCGATGGTCGTGCTCTCGCCGCCCGGGATGATCAAGCCGTCCAGGCCGTTCAACTGATGCGGCAGGCGCACTTCCACCGCCCCCGCATCCAGCTGCCGCAGCATCTTCACATGCTCAATGAACGCGCCTTGCAAGGCGAGTACGCCGATTTTCATACTGATTCTTGTCAATCTGTCATTTGCGCTAGCCGAGGGCGCCGGAAATTTTCTGTAAGCGCGGTAGCCATTCTCGCTGCCGCCGAGCGGCTGTCCAATTGGGGCAAAAAGCCAGCGCTATTATGTGCTAGATTGCGCCGCCGCTCAAGGCAATATGTCGACGCGTATCAGACGGGCCAGGCTTTGGCCGATGATGCGGAATTCGCGCCCCAGCTTGAGCTGCATCGGTCCCTCGAAAGGCGCAACGTGGATGACGTCGCAGACTTGCCCCGGCACCAGACCCAGCGCTTCGACGTACTGCAGGCGTTCGGAATCGCGCGTGATCAGCCGGCTGACGCGGACGGTCGCGCCCGCTTCCACCCGCGACAGGTAGACATCGCTGGCCGGCGGCAGCGTACCGCTCGCTTCAGGGATCGGCTCGCCGTGCGGGCAGGCCGCCGGTTTGTCCGTCATGTCGACCATGCGTTGCACGACTGCGTCACTCAGCCCGTCGCTGAGCCGCCGCGCTTCTTCGCTGACTTCCAGCCAACTCATTTGCATGACCTGTACCAGAAAGACTTCGGCTATACGCTGCTTGCGGATATGCTTCAGGGCTTCCACGCGCCCCGCCTCGGTGATGGCGATGCCTTGATAGGGCTGATGCAGCAGCAAGCCGTGTTTGCTGAGCCGATTGACCGCGCGGTTGACCGCCGGCGGGCTGACATCCAGAATTTCGGCCAACTGTGATGTGCTGACGTAATCCACCGGCTCCAGCTGCCGGTCGATCAAACGGTAGATTTCCGCCAGGTAAGCGCGCATTTTGGCGCTGAGTTCGGCTGTCATTGGGCTGCCCTGGGCCGGCTAAGTGTCGAATCAGCGCGTCTCTTACAAGCCGTGTTCGAGGCGCGTGATCAATCGCTCGGGCAAGTTATAGTCCAGCATGCGCCTTTGTACAGCCCGAATATTATACGGGATGCGTCGATGCTCAAAGACGCCGCTCGTCAGATCAAGGATGCCATAGGCGGCATCGGGGTTTTGGTCGCGCGGCTGGCCGATGCTGCCCGGGTTGATGATCTGGCGCTGGCCGTTCAATGTATGTGATTCGTTGTAACGCGGCGGGCTCGATTGGGCCTTGCTCTCGTTTTCGTCCATCGTATAAATCACCGGCTGATGCGTATGCCCGACGAAACAATAGGGCGTCTCAAAATGCGGGAAGTTCAGCGCGGCGATCGACGGCTCCAGGATGTACTCCCAGATCGGCTCGCGCGGGCTGGCATGCACCAGCGTGTAGTCGCCGATGACAAAGGTAACGGGCAGATGTTCGAGGAATTCTGTGTTTTCTGTCGTCAACGTGTCCTGCGTCCATTCGACCGCGCGCCGCGCATCCGGATTGAATGTTTTGACATCCAGCCGATTCAGCGCCGCCCAGTCGTGATTGCCCGCCAGGCAAAGCTGCGGCAACGTCTTCAGGCGCTCGACGCATTCGTTGGGGTCCGGCCCGTAGCCGACCACATCGCCCAGGCACCAGACAAAATCCCACTCGCCTTCGCTATGTTTTAATACGGCTTCAAATGCGGTGTCATTGGCGTGAATATCGGAGATGACTAGGATGCGCATGGGTCTCTGTTTCAAGCTAGATTGACAAAAATCATCTTACCATGCTTTAGGGTGGGCGGCGATATACGTCAGCCTGACGGCAGGGCGCCGACTGGTATACGGATGGCTCGGATTCTTCCAGTCTCCGCTTTGAGTTTTTCGGATTTTTGCTGTGCAGCTAAGTGCAGATTTCCAACCGAATTCACTTCTACGCGCTTATTTGCAAAATCGCATGATGTTATGATTGTCATACTCAACATAGAGAGGGAAGATGAGAATGTTCTTTGAACTGCGTGTTTATCCGCTTAGACCGGGAAAATCCCAGGAATTTGCCAGGTATATGGACGAAGAGATCATCCCCTATCAACTGTCCAAGGGCATGACCGTTCTAGCGTCCTTCCTCAACGACGCGGAGGATACCTATGTTTGGATTCGGCGTTTCGCCGATGAAGCGGAAAAAGAAGCGTTATATGATGCCGTGTACAATAACGACTATTGGCAGAACGAAGTCAGTCCCAAGCTGCCGCACTTGATGGACCGCGCCGGCATTGAAGTCACGATCCTGAAAGCGACGCCGCGCTCGTTTATGCAGTAGTGGCCTGGCGTCACCTGCCCGGCACGATTCGAGGAGGGATTTATGCGCGAGCACTTTCTTGACGACAGCGTCATCCAACCCTACTGGGACAACTCCGTCGAGCCGCGCCTGGAGATCGACAGCGGCGATGTAGTCGTCTTCGATTGCCTGGAAGCCAACGGGCAGATCCAGCCCGACTGGACTGTCGACGATTATATGAATGTCGACCGCAGCAAGATTCACGCCTTGAACGGCTCGGTCTGGGTCAAGGGCGCGCAGCCCGGCGACGCCCTGGAGATTGACATCCTCGATATGCGCCACAAAGGCTGGGGCTGGTCGGCGCATCGGCCGGGCATGGGCCTGCTGCCGGAAGACTTCGACTACAGCTATTTTCATCAGTGGCGTATTGAAGGCGAGATCTGCACTTCGACCGAGCTGGAGCATATCAGCCTGCCCTTCGAGCCGCATACGGGCGTGGTGGGCGTGGCCCCGCGTGAAGCCGGGCGCTTCAGCACATTTCCGCCGCGCGAGAACGGCGGCAACCTCGATGTGCGTGATATGACCATCGGCGCGACAGTGTGGCTGCCGGTGCTGGTCGAAGGCGCGCTCTTCGCCACGGGCGATTGTCACGCCGCGCAAGGGCAGGGCGAGGTCTGCGTGACCGGCATCGAAGCGCCTATGGTCGTCACCATGCGCATCACGCTGCTAAAGGACGTCAACTTGCCCGAGGTGCAGCTGCGCCGCCCCAGCCCCATGAGCAAGCTCGACAGCGCCGGATGGCATATCACCACGGCGCATGGACCTGATTTGATGCAGAATGCCAAGAACGCGCTGCGCTACATGATCGACTGGCTGGAGTCGAATCACAGCATGAGCCGCAGCCAGGCCTATATCTTGTGCAGCGTGGCGGGCGACTTGAAGATCAGCGAGATTGTGGACGCGCCCAACTGGGTGGTGTCCTTCCATATGCCGCTGGCGCTATTTCGGGAATAGGCGATGTGTAAGGCTTGTCCGCCACTCAAACACCGATGACGATACGGATTGTTGGCGTGGGCGCCGCGCCGTTAGGGATTCACGACACTTTTGCCACCGAGGGCACAGAGAAAATATGAGTGCACAGAGAGGGATTCCGGGAAATATGGCGGTTGGTCGAGTAAAGGATGATCCACACGTTCGCCGATTCTGACTGTGGAGTAAGAATGATGCCTTTCCTCTGTGTACTCTATCAAACTCGGTGTACTCGGTGGCAAAGATGTCGAGAATTCGCCTAAGCCGAGCGAGCGGCAGCTGAGTCACAGTACCGGACAAGCCTTGTAGGCGCGAGCTATCAGGTCGCCCGACTCTAACCCACTGTTCACGGATGCTACCGATTCTTCAGCCACATCAGCCAATAGACCGGACGGCTCAGCAGCCAGAGCAGCAGCATGCGCCAGGCGCCGTGATGCTTGCGGCAATAGACCAGCAGGTCGCGGAAGAAGATGCGCGTGGCGAACCAGTTGCGCGTGGACGATTTCTCGTGGTGCATGACCCGCGCCGCAGCCAGGAAACGCATCGGCTTCTGGTGGCGCCGCGCCAGCGCCTCTTCGGGGAAGTAGAGCAGCAGATCGTCATCCAGCAGGATGTCTTCGCGCCGCATCATCGTGCAGGCGCCGGGGATAGCCTCGATATCGCGGTCGCTCGTCCGGTCCCAATCGGCGTAGGTGGTATGCGCCTGGAGGCTGCGCTTGAGCGTAGGCAGCAGGTAGCCCAGCATGGTGTAATTCATGAGCAGATTTTGGAATGTCGGGACGCGCGCGCATGTCTGTTGGATCTGGCCGTCAGGATAGCGCAGCTGCCCGGTGACGCCCACGTAGCTTGGGTTTTCACGCAGGAAGCGCAGCATCAGGGCGATGGCCCCCGGCGCCACTTCCGTATCGGGATTCAGCAGCAGCGCATAGTCCGCCGTCGCCGCGCGCGCCCCGATGTTGTTGCCGCCGCAATACCAGGTATTCAGCGTCTGCGCCAGCAGCCGCGCCTCTGGGAACTCGTCGCGAACCATGGCCGCGCTGCCGTCGCTCGAGGCGTTGTCTACCACGATGATCTCCAGCGAGGGTCCGACGCTCGCGCGCAGCGATAGCAGGCAATTGCGCAGCAAATCGCAGGTGTTGTAGCTGACGATGATGACCGACAGGTCGGGCACGCGCGGTCCTTCCGGCTGGGCGCTGATGCTGCCAACTTAACATAAAGCGCCGCAGATGCAAGGCGGGCGGGCGACTCGGTATTGCGGATTGTCGACACTTTTGCCACCGAGGGCACAGAGTAATCATGAGGTCACAGAGAGGGATGCCGGGTAATATGGCGCATGACTTACTTGCACTTACACCTCTGTGTCCTCGGCTTAACTCTGTGGCCTCGGTGGTAAAGTCGTCGAGAGCGCGCCATTGTCGGGCGGGCGCCGCCTGGTCGTCATCTGGCATATTCGACGCAACTCGGCTAGCATGAGCGCCAAAAGCAAGCTGCGGAAGGAAAATAAAATGAAATTCGGAGTCGTTCTTCCCCAAACGCAAATCGGCGCCGACCCGGTCGTGCTGCGCGATTTTGTACAAGCGGCCGAGGGCATGGGTTACCATCACCTGCTGGCTTACGATCACGTGCTGGGCGCCAATCCCGATCGACCCGGCTGGGAATCGGGCCGGCCCTACAATTACCGCGACATGTTCCACGAGCCCTTCACCCTCTTCTCCTGGATGGCGGGTTTCACCGAAAGCATCGGCTTCATGACCGGCGTCTTGATTCTGCCGCAGCGGCAGACGGCGCTGGTGGCCAAACAGGCGACCCAGCTCGATCTGGTCTCCGGCGGGCGCTTCCGCATGGGCGTCGGCATCGGCTGGAACGAAGTTGAGTACACCTCGCTGGGCTGCGACTTCACGACCCGCGGCGCGCGCATGGAAGAGCAGATCGCCGTCTTGCGCCAGCTATGGACGAACGAGCTGGTGACCTACGACGGGCGCTTCGATACTATCGACGAAGCCGGCATCAACCCGCTGCCGCCCCAGCCGATCCCGATCTGGATGGGCGGTTATGCCGATGTCGTCTTGCGCCGCGCCGGACGATTGAGCGATGGCTACATGGCGCAGGAGGGCCCGGCCGCAGACGCCAAGCCCATGACCGACGCCTTCCTGGCATACGCTGACGAAGCCGGCCGCGCCGACCAAGTCGGCCTGCATACACGCCTGCGCACCGAATTCACGCCCGAAAGCGAGTGGGAAGCGCTCATCGCCGGCTGGCAGGGCATCGGCGCTACCGAACTGGCCGTCTATCCCCACGGCGAAGTTCTCGACGACTATCTGGAGCGCTTGCGGCGCTTCAAGGACATGTTCGGCGTCTGACTGAGGCACATATCTCGGCCGTCTAAACTGAAAGGCTTGTTCGCATAGGAAAAGATAAGGCCGATACTTGCGCGTGCGAAAGCGACGTCTACTATATGCGCCGATTCGACATGCTTTTACCACAGAGTACAATGAGGATACACAGAGAACACAGAGAAGCCTTATTTCAACTGCAATTGCAATGTGGTCGAAAGTAAATCTAGTCAAACCGGGCGAGAGCGAGCATTTGACTCATAACAGCTCAATTATCTTGCGCGCGCTTGGAGTCTTTGTGCCTTTGTGTTCATTTCGTTCATGTCGGTAACGGATAAGCCTAGTCGGTGCGGTTCGCTGACACACCCGAAAGTCAATGTCTGCGCGACGCCTGTGCGCGGACGATTTTGCTGGCAGGCATGCATGACTGACTTGATGTTACTTCTGCGCCTCTGTGGCGAAAAAACCACCCCTCAATCCCTCTGTGCTCTCTGTGTTCCCTCTGTGCCCTCTGTGGTAAAAGAGACGCGCCGGTCGCTGACAATGGCTGATTCCCAGCATAGCAATCACTCCCTAGCATCGGGACTATGATTCCCATCATCGTCCGGCTGGCGCTGCGCTACATCAGCCGGCGCTTCTTCCAGAGCGCTATGTTTGTGTTGGGCGTCGCGTTGGGCGTGGGCGTGGTGGTCGCCATCGACATCGCCAACAGCTCCGCCAGCCGCGCCTTCGCGCTGAGCAGCGAGAGCATCGTCGGCCGCGCCACGCACCAGATCGTCGGCGGACCCAACGGCTTCCCCACAGAAATCTACACCCGCCTGCGCCTGGAGCTGGGCATAAAGCAAAGCGCGCCGGTGGTGACGGAATTTGCGCGCGTCACGGGCGGCGAACAGACGCTGCGCCTGCTGGGCGTCGATCCGCTGGCGGAGCCGCCTTTTCGCTCCTACCTGGCGGGCGCGGGCGCTGAATCCGACTGGAATGCGCTCAACCGCCTCATCGTCGAGCCGGGCGCCGTGGTCATCAGCGCGTCATTGGCGCAGCGGCTGGGGTTGGAACTGGAAGACCAGCTTGAGATCAGCGTCGGCGGACGCTTCAACCGAGCGCAGCTGGTGGGCATCTTGCAGCCGGAAAATAGCGCCAGTCGTCAAGCGCTGGACGACCTGATCATCAGCGATATCGCCACGGCGCAAGAGCTGATCGGCATGAGCGGGCGCGTCAGCCGCATCGACTTGATCCTGGACGCGGACGAGGTCGACAAGCTCAGCGCGGCGCTGCCGGCCGGCATCCGACTGGTCGATGTCAAAGCAGAGAATTCGCTGGACCAGATGATCGCCGCCTTCGAGTTGAATTTGCAGGCCATGAGTTTGCTGGCGCTGGTGGTTGGGCTTTTCCTGATTTACAACACGGTAACCTTCAGCGTGGTGCAGCGGCGCGGCACGCTGGGCATCATGCGCTCGCTGGGGACGACCCGCGTGCAGATCTTTCGCTTCATTCTGCTGGAAGCCTTCATTCTGGGTTTGGTCGGCACTGCGCTGGGTCTGGCGCTGGGCATCATACTCGGGCGCGGCGCGGTGGCGCTGGTCTCGCAGACCATCAGCGATCTCTATTTCAGCGTGAACGTCAAAGGCTTCAGTATTATGCCGCTGACATTGGTGAAGGGCGCGCTAATTGGCGTGGCGGCGAGCCTGCTGGCGGCGGCGCTGCCTTCCTGGGACGCCACGCGCACGCCGCCCGCTGGCATCATGAAGCGCTCGATCGAAGAGGAGACGGCGCGGCGCCTGCTGCCCGCCATGACCTTCGGCGCGGTCGCCCTGAATCTGCTGGGATTCGCCTTGCTGGGCGCGGAAGACAGCCTGGCGCTGGGTTTCGCTGCCCTGCTCTGCATTGTAGTGGGCGGCGCGCTCTTCACGCCGGCGGCCATGATTGTGGCCATGCGCCTGCTGCAAGGTCCCGCGGCGGCTGTCTTCGGCGTGGTCGGACGGCTGGCGGCGCGCGCGGTCGTCCGCTCAATGAGCCGCACCGCGGTAGCAGTGGCCGCCTTGACCGTGGCCGTCAGCGTCATCGTCGGCGTCAGCGCTATGATCGGCAGCTTTCGCCTGACCGTTGCCGACTGGCTGGAGAACTCGTTAGGCGCGCAGATTTATATATCGCCGCCGCTATTCGCGTCGAACAATCCCACTGTCGATGTCGACCGCGGTGTCCAGGCCATCGCCCAGGCTGTGCCCGGCGTGAAAGCCCTATCGTCAGCGCGGCACGTCAGCGTCAGCGCGCCCGATTACCCCGATATGCCGCCGGTCAACCTGCTGGCCAGCGACTTCGACATCGCCGGCGACAAGCGCCAATTCAAGTGGAGCGCGGTTGCGGCCGGAGCGCATCAGGCGGCGCTGGAAGCGGGCCAAGTGATGGTCAGCGAAGCCTTCGCCTCTCGCCGCGGCATTGACCAGGAGCGCAACCGCATCACCCTGGACACCGAGCGCGGCGCGCGGACCTTCGATGTCTTCGGCGTCTATTACGATTACAGCACCGATCAAGGCGCGGTCTACATCGCCCGATCGGTCTATGATCATTACTTTGACGACCCCTTCATTAGCTCGCTCGGCCTTTTCATCGAAGACGGCGCGGATACGGCCGCGGTCATCGGGGAATTACGCGCGCGACTGGCCGATTACGATCTGCGCGTCCAAGATAATGCCAGCCTGCGCGGCGGCGCGCTGGAAGTCTTCGACCGCACCTTCGCCATCACTATCGCGCTGCGCATTTTGACCACGCTGGTCGCCTTCATCGGCATCCTCTCGGCGCTGATGGCGCTGCAGCTGGAGCACGCGCGCGAATACGGCGTGATGCGCGCCACCGGCATGACGGCGCGGCAACTCACAAATTTCGCCGTGATTCAGACCGGGCTGATGGGTTTGGTCGCGGGGGCGCTGGCGCTGCCCATCGGTTTGCTGCTGTCGCTGGTGCTGACCCACGTCATCAACCTGCGCTCCTTCGGCTGGTCAATGCAATTCGCGCCGCAGCCGAGCCAATTCGTTGAGGCGCTGCTGGTGGCGCTGGTGGCGGCGCTGTTGGCGGGTCTGTATCCGGCGCTGCTGCTGGGGCGGCTCAAGCCGGCGGAGTCGCTGCGGCGGGAGTAGGGTCAGATTTGCAAGACAGGCAATTGCGAGTCGCCACCTGGCTAGCACAAAATCTGAAATGTCACGAGCGCCTGGGATCCGACTAGGTCGTGCTTCAGCTAGGATTGCTTGCTTTCGGGCTTGGGGGGCGCCGGGCGGTATTTGTCTATGGCTCGCTCAATCCGACCGGGTATATGCTGGCTGCGTTGTGTTATGAGCACGTCAAAGTCCGGGTCGGGATCTGCCAGCAAAGCCGCCAAGGATAGCGATTCTACCGAATCGACTTGTTGGCTGTTATCATTCTGCGGTTCATCATTGTCCATAATCATTTGACTTGAGGTTGTATGGATACAGACAACTACATGATAACACAGTATTCGCCGGAAGCGGAAGAAGATCTCATCAAACGTCTGGACAGTGTGATTGAGGCCACGGTAAAGACACATGAGATCTTGGAGGCAAAGGCGAAGTTCGGCTTCACAATACTTAGTTCCGCAATGGCCCTGGTGCTCTTTGCTTATGCCAATGTCTCCGATTTGGCAGCTAAAGTTAGTGTTGACACGATTCGATTCTTTGTGTTCTTCGATCTACTTGCTGTTCTCTGTACATTGGCGGTCATGTGGCCACGCTATCAGCCAATAGCAGTTATACAACCAAGAGAATCCGCATTGGAAAAGTGGCGAAATCTAACACCCACGAAATACCGGGCGCGCTTGCTTGCACAATACATTAAGTTATGGAAAAAGCACGAGGACGTAATCGCTCCAAAGACCAGCGCGTTTCAAGCAGCTTGCTTATTTACAGGTGTAACGTTCTTTAGTGTTGCCGTGATCTTGTATCAACTAACGGCTCCACCTATCGCTTAGCGCTACGCCATTCGATTCTAATTTCCATTGATACGGATGGTTTGAGGGGTAGACCTAAAGCGAATGCGAGTTGGCGACCAAAGGATAAGCCCTACTAAATACAATACGATCAAAGACGACCTTAGGCGGCAAGAATGACAGAACTCACGAGCTTAACCATCAGCCAGGCGCTGCAGCTTATGCGCGCCGGCGACATCTCCGCGCGGGAATTGACCGAGGCGCATCTGCAGCGTATCGACACCATCGATCCGTCCATCGGCGCTTATCTGGCGGTCACGGCCGATTTGGCGCGGCGGCAAGCGGCGGCCGCTGATGAGGCGCGCGCTGCCGGCGACGAGAAGCCGCTGCTGGGAATCCCCATCGCGCTCAAGGACGTGCTCTCCACCAAATCCATCGAGACCACCTGCGGCTCCAAGATGCTCAAAGGCTATAAACCGATATTTGACGCAACGGTTGTTTCGCGGCTGTACGAGGCGGGCGCGGTTTTGCTGGGCAAGCTGAATATGGACGAATTCGCCATGGGCTCGTCCACCGAGAACAGCGCCTACTTCCCCACGCGTAATCCCTGGAATCTCGAGCGCGTGCCCGGCGGCAGCAGCGGCGGCAGCTCGGCGGCGGTCGCGGCGAATATGGCGCTGGCCGCGCTCGGCACTGATACCGGCGGCAGCATCCGCCAGCCGGCTTCATTCTGCGGCGTCAGCGCCATCAAACCGAGCTATGGGCGTGTCTCGCGCTACGGCTTGATCGCTTACGGCTCGTCCCTGGACCAGGCCGGTCCCTTCGCGCGCACGGTGGAGGATGTGGCGAGGGTGCTGGGCGTCATCGCCGGGCAGGATCCGCTGGATTCGACCAGCATGCCGACCCCCGTGCCGGATTATGTGGCTGGGCTGCACGGCGATATCCGTGGCCTGCGAATCGGCTTGCCGCGGGAATATTTCGCCGAGGGACTGCAGCCGGAGGTAGAGGCGGCGGCGCGGGCGGCGGCGGCTCAGCTGGAGAGCCTGGGCGCGGAAGTGGTTGAGCTCAGCTTTGAGCACGCCGATTATTGCCTGCCGGCTTATTACATCATCGCCATGGCCGAAGCCAGCGCCAACCTGGCGCGCTACGATGGTGTGCGCTTCGGCGCGCGGGTCGATGGCGCCGACTTGATCGACAGCTACAAAAAGACGCGCGGCGCCGGCTTCGGCGAAGAGGTCAAGCGGCGCATCATGCTGGGCACCTACACCCTGTCGGCCGGCTACTACGATGCCTACTACGGCAAGGCGCAGGCGGTGCGCACGCTGATCCGGGGCGAATTTGACGCCATGTTCGAGCAGGTGGACGCGCTGCTGGCGCCGGTCGCGCCGACCACGGCCTTCCCCTTCGGCGAAGTGACGCAAGATCCCATGCGCATGATCCTGGCCGATGTGCTGACGATTTCGGCCAATCTAGCCGGCATCTGCGGGCTCAGCCTGCCTTGCGGCTTTGATGAGGACGGCCTGCCCATCGGCCTGCAACTGCTGGGCGCGCCCTTCAGCGAGGAGCGCCTGCTGCGGCTGGGGCAGGTGTATCAGGCGGCGACGGACTGGCATCTGCGCACACCGGAATTGGTGGGCTAGCGACGGGCCTTTTCACCACAGAGGCACAGAAGTAAGTGCAAGTAAGTCATGCAAATACTTACCACAGAGTACACAGAGGATACACAGAGGACACTGAGTAAAGCGGCTATGTGATCGTATGCTAGCGACAGTTTCCATTTGTTAGATGGCAGCCTAATTGCGGCAGTATCGCAATAATATAGAACCCTCTGTGTTCTCTGTGTGCCCTCGTGAGCCTCTGTGGTAAAGGAACGAAGTCCCTGAAACAGGATTTGCATTACTTACCTGGTTCTACTGAGGTCACAGAGAAAAGCATCGTACGGGCGACTGACGGTCAGTGTCTGCGCGCCCCTGTGTGTCGCCCGAAAGTGTTTGCGATGTCATCGACGGGCGAGCCCAGGGCACTATACAACTGTACGTCCGGTGGCGGGCAGCACAGGTGGACTAGTGGCTAGCGTCCCCCCGAATCCACTCAACGATAGTCTCGATGACATCCCAATCGACGAAGGCGAGAATCTCGTAATCTTGCGGCACACTCAGGCGCGAAGGATCGCCTGAACTGTTGAACATGTGATTGAGCAGCGGGTAGCTGTGCAAAGTCACACGCTCATCATCGCTGTAAGCGTCCTGCCAGCCTTCGAAATCCTCCATCGTAACTTGATAGTCGCGCTCGCCTTGCAAGATTAACAGCGGCGCCGCGATGTCTCGCGCTTCGGCGACCGGATCAAGCGACTCCAGCGATAGCATGTAGACGGCAAAATCGCCGAAGGCCTCTGCATAGCTCGCGCCCGCGGCAACCTGGGCGAATTGATCGAGCAAGATTTGAAAATAGGCCATCTCCGGGTTATCCGCGGCTGTCGGATTTTGCTCGTTGATGTAGGCCAGCTGCTCGTTCAGAATCACACTGAAGGGCCGGGTCGCGGCAGCCAGCATGATCCCGCCGGCGATATCGGAATCTCGCTCCAAAATGCGCGGCGTGACACTGCCACCCTGGCTATGCCCGATGATGAAAAGGCGCTCCGGATCGATGCGTTCCTGCTCTCGCAGCACGTTGATAGCGTGAAGGGCGTCATCGGTTGACTCGCTGTCGATTGTGAATGCGTCGTTGATGGTGATCTGCGTGGCATAGCTAAAGGTGCGCTTGTCATAGCGCAAGACGGCCACTCCGTGAGAAGCCAATCCCACCGCGATATCTCGATAGGCGGACAAGGGGCCGACCTGACCATCGCGATTCTGTGGACCGGAACCATGCACAATAACGGCGGCCGGGAACGGTCCTTCGCCTGCGGGCATGCTCAGTGTGCCGCTCAAGACGAATGGCTCGTCGCCGATATTGACCTCGAATTCTTCATATTCCGCTCGATGCACATAATCGGGCCAGACTCGCTTCCCGAATTCGATGCTGTTCAACAGACTAAGGATCTGCGGGTTTACAGTCTGTATATCGGCCTGGTCACCAATGACAACCAGTGCCAGCGCCCGATCGTCCCGCGCTTGCGCGAGCGCAATGTGCAGCCAGTCGCCGGATGCGTAGATCTCCTGCTTCCAGACGCCGTTGGGTAGCGGCGCATCGACCGAGCTGACTAAGTCGCCGGGCGCGCTCCTTAAAACCTTGAACGCCTGCTGAATCACCGCTTTGGGCTCGTCAGGCGGCAATTCCAGCAAGCGCATCGACACCGTCGACTCGTCTTCGCGACTCAAGTGCAGCGCGATGTTGCTGAGTACACTGTCCCAGCCCGCGGGCAAGGTCGCGCTATAGAAGCCGCTTTCGGACGCGTACTCAGTTTGCGCCACGATTGTTATCAGCGGCAGCGTCAGGACGAGCAGCATACACAATCTCAGCAAGGGCATGTGGGCCGTCCTTTGAAGGTTCTTTGCATATACACGTGTATCTTACTGGAAACTGCCGGCGAGAGTTCACCCAATCTTCAGGGCAGCGACGAAGGTGCTAGAATAATCCCATGTGCGGAATCTGCGGCGTAATTCATTTTGACGGGGCGCCCGTCACACAGCAGCTGCTGACGGCGATGAACGATCGGCTGACGCATCGCGGGCCCGATGGCGACGGCTACTTCAGCGCCGGGGCGGTCGGCTTGGCCATGCGCCGCCTCAAGATCATCGACATCGCCGGCAGCGATCAGCCGCTCTATAACGAAGACGGCTCGGTAGCGCTGGTATTCAACGGCGAAATCTATAACTATCGCGAACTGCGACATCAGTTGGTGGCGCGCGGGCATCGCTTCAAGAGCGAGGGCGATGGCGAGACAATCGTTCATCTCTACGAGGAACACGGTGCCGACGCGCTGAAACACTTGCGCGGCATGTTTGCGCTGGCGCTCTGGGATAGGCGGCGGAACAGTCTGCTGCTGGCGCGGGATCGCTTCGGGCAGAAGCCACTCTACTATTACCTGGACAGCCGGGTCTTCGTCTTCGGCAGCGAGATCAAGGCGCTGTTGGCTCATCCCGATGTGCCGGTGGTTTCGCGCTTCGGGGCGGATGACGGCCGCGCGCTGGCAGAGTATCTCAGCTTCGGCTATCTGCCCGCGCCGGAGACGGCCTTCCGTGGCGTGCGCATGCTTGAGCTGGCGTCTTGGCTGGCGGTTGACCTGGACGGAGCGGTCACGTCGGGGTGCTACTGGGAGATGCCGGCAATGGCGCCGCCCGATCCGCTGACGAAGGCGGAGTCCTACATCGGCGACTTGCGGGAGCAGTTGGAAGAAGCGGTCAAGCTGCGGCTGGTCAGCGATGTGCCGCTGGGCGCCTTCCTGAGCGGCGGGCTCGACAGCAGCTTGATCGCCGCGCTGATGATCAAGCACAGCAACGCGGCCGTCAAGACTTTCAGCATCGGCTTTGAAGGTGATGACAGCTTCGACGAGACGCCCTACGCCGAGCAGGTGGCGCGGAGTCTGGGCACCGAGCACACGGCCTTCCGCGTCAAAGCCGATGCGCTGGAATTACTGCCCGAACTGGTCTGGCATCATGACCAGCCCTTCGCCGACAGCAGCGCCATCCCGACCTATCTGGTTAGCAAACTCACACGCGCGCAGGTGACAGTGGCGCTGACCGGCGATGGCGGCGATGAGCTTTTCGCCGGCTACGAACGCTTCTACGCGGCTGAGCTGATGCAGCGATTCTCGCTAGTACCCTCGCCCCTGCTGAAATCGGCCGGGGTCCTGCTGCGCCTACTGCCCGAAGGCACGGGCTACTACGACCCGGTCAAACGGGCGCGGCGTTTCGCGCGTGCCGCCAGCCAGCCACTCGAGGAGGCCTACTTCGACCTGGTTCGTGTTTTCGACGCCGAGCTGCTGGCGGAGATCAGCCCGGGCGCGGCGCATCGGACGAGCATCGACCGCTACCTGAGCGCCGGTCAGCCGCATCCGATCGCGGGATTGGTTGAAGCCAATATGCGCTCATATCTGCCCGATGACCTGCTCATCAAAGCCGACCGCTGCTCCATGCAGGCGTCGCTGGAAGCGCGCGCGCCCTTCCTAGATCACAAGCTGGCCGAATTCGCCGCGAACATCCCCTTTAATCTTAAGCTCAAAGGCGCGACGACCAAGCATATTCTCAAGGAGGCGGCGCGCGGTCTGCTGCCCGACGAGATCATCGAACGCAAGAAGCACGGTTTTGGCGTGCCGCTGGGCGCCTGGCTGCGGCGGGATATCGCGCCAGTGCGGGACATCCTGCTCAGCCGGCGCGCGCGCGAGCGGGGCTTGCTGGAGATGTCTGCCGTCGAGCGGCTAATCAGCGAGCATGAAGCCGGCCGGCGCGATCACAGTCGCCAGCTCTGGGCGCTGCTGACGCTGGAGGAGTGGCAGCGGCAGTTTGTGGACGGGTGATTGATTTGCTAAAGAGGGGTAGAGGGCACAAAGATTCTTACCACCGAGGACACCGAGCTAAATGAGGGCACAGAGTCTTTGAGCGTTGGTTGGATGTATTATCATGTCCACAGAATCAACTTCTCTGGCACGCTTGGTCTGTTGAATACTGCTCGATAAATATGGTAACATTGAATTGACGTTTCATAGGAGACAAATGGTGGAAGATATTGAGCATCATGTAGCGAGGCGCCGTAAGCAAATTCCGACGGTGATTTTCGCCTTGGTAATAATCTTGTCGTTCTACGTGGCGATATTGTTTGCAGCGCTTAGTGTACTTCTATTGAGTGGGCATACGTGGATCTCGTAGTACTCACATCACTGGCGGCGTTGGTAGGCGTGGCAAGTGGGGTCTTGGCATTCTTGGTGTGGGTTCGGCAACAAGTCGACGCGGCGCGTCAAGAGAACCAGGAAGAACTGCGCGACGCTAGCGGCAACATCTACGGGCTACTTGGACCTGAACTCTCGGCGGAATATCGGGTAGAAAAATCTAACGCGTTGTTGGCGAAATCATAAAGACTAGTTGCCTCAGCTTGTCATGGAAGCGCGGGCAGTCGGGACAGCAGATAACCAATTATGAGAGTCGCAATCCCAAGTACGATGATCAGTGTCCACCGCCAGTTGTCTAGCTTGCCTTCAATGCGCGTTAGGATGACTTTGAGGTCTCCCATATCGTGCGCGTAATCTTCTTTCGATACTTTGTGATTGAGTTCTGATTTGATAACTTCCATGTCAGATGCCGTCAAGTCGTGTCCATCTAACTCACTAATGCCTTGACTACAGATAGTATAGCTGCTTGCTTTTAGATAGACAACATTAGGTGGAGAAGACACACCAACTAAACATAGCACATTTAGCCCACCTAATCTGGCGCAACGAAATAATGTTCTGATGGATGGATTTTAGTCAGTGTATGGACGAAAGCAATGTGAAGAGGCTCTCCGACACTCAGGGAAGAAGTTAACCAGACAACGGGCTTATTGAGTTATTTGGCGTGTAGTCTCAGAGTGAAACCGCCCGCACATCTTGCCGCGCTTCGGCCAGCCGCCGCGCCCACTCGGCATCGCGATCAATCGGGATCGAGGCGCAGCCGACGTACTCCAGCGTGAAAGAGGCTGCCGCCGCGCCGTAGCAGCCCGCTGTCGCCACATCGCCCGTTTGGCTCCAGCCGACCAGGAAGCCGCCGCAATAGGCATTGCCCGCGCCGGTCTGGTCGATCAGTTCGGCGACTTCGACTGTCGGGATATAGTACGCATCGTCCGCGCCACGCCGCGCCACCAGCGAGCCGCGCTCGCCCATGCGCAGGGCCGCTACTTTCACGCCATCAGCCAGCAGCCGCCGCATTAGTTTGAGCTCGCCTTCGATGCCGTACATGGTCTGCGCTTCGTGCAAGTTGGGCGAGACGATATCAGCATGCGGGATGCCGGTTAGGAAGGCCTCGTGGTCGGCGCTGAGCATGAAGACGCGCACCGGTTCCCAGAGCAACGTGGCCGTGGGGAAACGCGCGCGCCAGCTGGCGACGTGGGAGGGGCCGCGCAGCAGCGTGAACCCGCGGGCATCGGCGAAGGGGATGCTGCCTTCATCGGCGTCAGGCCCGTACATAAAGGGCTCGATGACGTCGACGCGGAAGATCTCGTTGCGCACGCCGTTCCACTCGAAAATCTGCCAGCCGCGCACTTGCGGATGCTCGACCCAGACCAGGCCGCTGGCGTCGAAGTCGCGCTCGAGGCGGACGCGGATCTCCGCCGGCAGGTCTTTGCCGACCAAGCCGACCAGCGCCGGTCTCTCGCCAGCCAGCGCGATGCCATAAGCGGCGTGGGTCCCGCCGCCGCCCAGCACACCCATGCTGGTGCGCCCATCGGGATAGACGATGTCGTCTATGATGACGCTGCCGACGGCTATGAATTCAGGTTTGGACATGGATACATTTTAACCACAGAGGCATTCACCACAAAGGGCACAAAGACACAAAGAGCACATAGATCTTTGGCCACAGAGGCACAGAGGCACAGAGAAAATCTTTATGGGGCTTTATTGGTGAAGGCGCTAAATTCGCCATAGATCAATGGTGTCGACCCTTGTATCCGCCCTAATCCCCTGGCGATGCAGCGCGAGACCGGCTTCCCCCCATTGATATGGGGGGATTGAGGGGGGTAGACCAAAATCGGGCGACTCACAGGGTCGCGTAGACACTGACCGTCAATCGCCCCTACAGCCGCTTTGAGACCATCGTGTCTTTGTTTCTTTGTGGTGAAATCCCTATGTGCCCTCTGTGTCTCTGTGGTGAATCTAAGTCCTTTCGGTAGCCTAACGCTGCAACGCCGTGATGCGGTGACTATCGTAAATCGCGCTGGCGCCATCGGCCCAGTCGACGCTGCGGCCGCCTTCAAAGTTGCCGAAGTAAGCCGTGCCAAGCGAAGATGCCCGCGCCGCCGCCAGCAACTCGCCCGGGATGCTGTAGACGATACTGGCGTAACGCTCCGGCACTTGACGCGGGATGGGCAGCAGCGTGTCGACATACCCCCGGATATCGGCGGCGTCTTCAGTCGAGATCAGCGCCAGCGGCCGGCTGATGCTCTGGGCGGCGCGCGCCACCTCGGCCATGCGGTCGGCGTCAAAGCCGTTGGCGGATAGCAGGATGGTCGGGATATTGGTCTCGGCGGTGAAATACTGCAAGTGCGACCACTCCTCGGTCTCCTGCGCCAGCGCGGGATCGCCACTGGCTTCCAACACCTTGGCCGCGCTGAACATCGCCACGCCGTAGAGCGGGCCCGAGCCGACAAATTCGAACATGCTCGCCTCGCGCCAGCGCCGCGCCAGCTCATCGGCGACCGGCTCGCAAACTTGGATCGTCTCTTCCATGACATCGGCCAGCTCGGCCAGTTGAGCGCGCTCGGCATCAGCCGCCGGCGTGGTCAGCGCGCCGCGAACCTCGGCGATGCGCAGGGCCGCCAGCAGCAGGGCGATCTGCGAAGCCAGGTAAGAGCGGATGCCGGGCACAGTCATGCCGGCCAGCTCATCTGGCAGGGGCGGCACAGCCGTCTCGAAGACCTGCGCCGCGACTTGGCCGAAGGGCCCGTTGGGATTGCCCGTGATGGCGACCGTGGTGGCGCCGGCTTGATTCGCCATCTCCAGCGCTTCGATGGTGCGGCTGACCTTACCCGATACCGAGACGCCGATGACCAGGTTGGTCTTGGGGCCGGTGCCGGGCAGAAATCCGGCGGTGTAACGGCTGAAGGGCAGCGAGCTCAGCGCTTGCGTGGGCACGCCGGTCAGCTGATTGAAGGCCAGCTCGGCGCCGACCGGGGCGTGGTGGCTGTCGCCGCAGCCGACCAGGTAGATGCGCTTGACGGACGTGCAGGTCTCGAAGTCGAGGGCGTTGCGAGCCGCGGCGTCGAAGGGTTTGACGATGGCGCGGATGAGGTCGGGCAGGGTGTCGATCTGCTGGTGCATGGGGGAGCGATCGCTCATGGGGCGTTCCTTTGTGTGGTGGGTGGGGGAGTGGGAGATTTGTACCACAAAGGGCGCAAAGACACAAAGGGCGCGAAGATTTTTTGCCACAGAGGCACAGAAGTAATTCCAAGTTAGTCATGCGAAAAGTAATTAGCAATCTAGAGCAAGAGTGGGCGAGCCACCGGCTCGCCCCTACAACATTCCCGATATATTGGCAATTGCCTTCCAATGGCGGTCATTCTCACTATTTACTTGGAACTACTGAGGCGCAAAGGCGCGAGAAGGCGAGCTATCTGACGATATGTGGCAGTGGGGCTTTAGTTCGCCAGGAGTTTCTCGATCAAGGCAACCTGCTGATTATGAAGATGTATAATCAAGCCGCCCAAGGTTCCTACGATGCCGATGATGATGGTCAGCGCGACGCGATAAAGCTGCGCTGCATGTTGCGACCGTTCTTCCAGCCTGGCTATTCTTTCGTTTGAAGTTGGGGTATCAACCGGCTCGTTGTTCTGCATTGTTGAAGTGCTTTCCAATGTTGCCATGTGTCGCCTCTGCGCGCCGAGGGTTACTGTGGAATTGTTCAAATGTTAGCATATTGTGGCGAAATACTCAATTTCAGTCTGTGAATTGAAGTAGTGCATATCATAGACACATGACATGTTCTGGAGTCCATACATGGGGATTCACCACAGAGGCACAGAAGTAGTTCCAAGTAAGTTATGAGAATGACCGCCATAGGAAACAGATTTCTAAATAATGGGAATGTTGTAGGGGCGAGCCAGTGGCTCGCCCACTCTTCCTTTGGATTTCCAGTCACTTTTCGCATGACTTACTTGCACTTACTGAGAAAGACTAACCACCGAGGACACCGAGTTAATTAAGGGTATAGAGGGCACGGAGAAAAGCACCGTTGTGGGTAAACTAAGAAGGCCTTAAAACTGGATTTAGAGCGATTCTCTGGTACAATCCATATAGAGTAGAGGAACAGAATACTATGCCAGAAAACACAAACAATGAACAACGAGCAATAGGCTACATAGAAGGGCGCTTGGAAGGACTGGCAACCAAAGAATATGTAGCTGAAAAAATAGACGAGCAAACGCGACAATTGACTGCCGAGATTAAGGGTGTAAAAAGTACCCAGACCAAAGCAATCGGAGTAGCAGTCGGTATCGGATTTATCTTATCCCTCGTTATAGGTTTTGGAAATCTGGCAGTAAATCTTGGGTGGTTGCAACCCGCAATCAACTAGCCATTCGTTTGATGTGAAACTAATACAAAAGGGGCTAAGAGCCCCTCTTTTTTTGGTCGCTTTGATACTTTATTCCCGAACAATCCTCTATGAGATCTGAATAGAGTATCATGGTATCCCGGATAGCGAAGGATACTAGAATGGGAGGACATGCCATGGATATGATGCCGCTGGTGAATCCAGTCCGGTGCGCCGCAAAAAAAGTAACGTTCACCAAGAAGTATGCGCGTATTTCACTCGCGGACGGTCGGGTGATCAGTCTTCCGTTGAAATTCTATCCTCGCCTGCAGAGTGCCACCGACTCGCAACGGAAGAATTATGAGATGTTTGGTCTCAACATCTATTGGGATGACCTGGATGAAGGCATCGACTTGACCGCTATGCTTACTGGCATGTATCGTCGGCGAGAAAATGTGGAGCCGGTGAGCTAAGCGTTGAGTGTCGCCCGCCACTCGGACATCGTTCAAATGCGTCAGCTATGGTTGCAGTATGTGTTATGTAGCCGGACGTCACGTTATCTGTTGCAATGCGGCAGCGGCGCTTTAGTTCGCCAGGAGCTTCTCGATTAAGGCAACCTGCTGATTATGCAGGTGGATTATTAAGCCGCCCAGCGTGCCTACGATGCCGATGATGATGGTCAGCGCGACGCGATATAGCTGCGCGACAGTCGCCGCATGTTGCGACCGTTCTTCCAGCCTGGCTATTCTTTCGTTTGAAGTTGGGGTATCAACCGGCTCGTTGTTTTGCAATGTTGAAGTGCTTTCCAATGTTGCCATGAATCACCTCAGCATACGGACAGCTACTGTGAGATTGCTCAAATCTTAGCATATTTTGGTGATTTACTCAATTTCAATTGTACTTGGAAATACGGTAAAAACGCTGTGTCGTGTCAGCCCAAATGAAGAGGACTTTGAATAGGGATATGAGAACACAACAAAGCAAGAGTACCAGGTGGGTTAGAAGCGCCAACAAAAGAGCAAGACGCAAGGGCTATGCGGATAGAATTGACTCCCAACAAGTTTCTGATCTTTGGGACGTCACGATTTTCTGCTCTATATGCGGGAGATTCATAGAAGAGGCTGACGCTAATCTTGATCATCTTGTTCTGCTTGCAAACGGTGGCTTAAACAAAATAGAAAACATAGCAATTGTTCACTTTTGGTGCAACAACTTAAAGGGTGACAAAGATATGTTAGAGGCCAGCGAGAAAATTCTGAAATCTTATCCGATTGAAAAAACCGGTAGCGCACTTATCGACAGCCTTGTTATCAGTCTCTTAGCCCCCTACGCTCCAAACCCTGTGAAACGATCTGAGTTGCCAGATTGTTTCGGCAACCTACCTTATCTCGAACAGATCAAGATATTTGACCCCGATCAGCAAATTATGGTCGAAAATAAGATCATATTGGAATATCAAGCAGGCGATCCAGGGGGCAAGTAGGGGCAGTGAGACATTAGGGTGAGGTTTGCCCCGCCCGCCACTCGGACATCGTTTTACTACCCTTGCTGCGGTTGCAATGCGAGCAGAGCAGCTGCAAGTTCTCGATGTGATCCGTGCCGCCGCGCGACTGCGGCAGGATGTGGTCGACTTCCATGACCCGGAAGGGAAAATGCGTGTCGCAGCCCAGGCAGACGCCTTCCTGCTCGCCGTAGAGCCGGTGGCGGTGACTGCGATAATTGGGCAGCTCGCCCAGATCGCTGCGCTGCGGCAGGGATTCGACCACGTTGGCGCCGCCCCAGAGCGCGCCGCGATCTTCACTGATGCGCTCGTTGACCAGCTTCACGGCCAGTGGCGACAGGTCGATGCCGGCCCACTGACGCTCCAGGCGGTCGGCGGCGACCAGGGTGGTGGCGCAGCCGCAGAAGGGGTCGAAGACGATGTCGCCTTCGTTGGAGGAGGCTTCAATGATGCGGTCGAGCAGGGCGATGGGTTTTTGCGTGGGGTAGCCCGTGCGTTCTTTCGCATGAGACCCGATTGGTTTGATGTCTGCAACAAGTTCTTGCAACGGTACGCCCTTTGACATATCCAAGTATCTCTTGAGTCGGGGAGTCTTTCCTTTCACGGGCCAATATACCATTCCCGCGTCGTCGAGCATATCGAGCTTCTGTTGCGTAGAGAACTCCGATAATGACTGTCCAGGATACACTCGTGAAAGAACTTTCAAAGGAACTGCCCAGTGTCGTCCCTTTGCGCTAGGATTTACTCCTCGCCACGGGCGTCCAGAATCGCCGTAACGGATTCCTGCCCCGGTTAAATCACCAACTTGAAATCGTCCAGTTTTGTCTTCGTATCGATAGAACCGGTCAATATAGTCTTGGTCATAGGGTTGATACACTTTGTTCCAAGTAAACTTATCGCTCTTGGTATAAAACAGAATCGAATCCAGGTTCGGTCCCCAGCGTTTGGCGGAATTGTGAACGCTTGTCCGCTTCCAGACAATGTGGTTGCGAAAGTTCACACTACCAAAAACACTGTCCATCAACAGTTTCAAATAGTGCCCAGCCGTCGGGTCGCAGTGCAAATAGATGCTGCCGGTGGGCTTGAGGATGCGTTCCATCTCAATCAGCCGCACCGCCATCATAATCAGGTAGCTCATCATGCTCTTGCCCGAGGCGTTGCGAGCCGCTTCGATGACGCTGTAGGCGGCCGGGTTGCGGTCGGCCAGTTCGCCGTGCTCGTGCACATCGATATCCGACAGCGTCCAGGTGTCCTTGAAGGCGGCGCCGGCGGCGATTGACCCGATAGGCGCGGCGTAATCCTGATTGGAGTTGAAGGGCGGGTCGAGGTAGATAAGGTCGATGCACTCGGAGTTTATCCCGCGCATGACGTGCAGGTTGTCGCCGACCCAGACGGTGCGATTGCTGAAGTTTGCTTTTGCCATAGTGAAACTGTAAACGCTGCCGGCGGGGCTGTACAGTGGGATTCAGCGCGGGGATTTAACCACAGAGACACAGAGGGCACAGAGAAAGATTTGATGTAGGGGCGAGCCATTGGCTCGCCCGCCGATGACCTGCCACACACTTTCGGGCGACCGCCTACAAATATCGACCTAGATGACAAGTCGCCCGATTACAGAATCCGCGCGATAAACGCCGGAATCCAGTGCGCCGCCGACACGATATCGCTAAGCGCCGCCGCCTCCTCAGTCGTATGCGCGTCCGCCACGATCACGCCGGTCAGCCCCAGGCAGCGCGCCCAGGTCGATAGCAGCATGTCGTCACTGCGCGAGACGTAACTGTAGTTCAGTCGCACAGTGCCCGCGCGCTGGCTGTTGACCTCGCCGGCCAGCGTTTCAGCAAGCGCCTGAGCGTCCATCGGCACGACCGAGCCGCGGCCGTCGCCGGAGACGAAGGCCTGAGATGCGCCCACGCCCATGACGTGCTCCGCAGCGCGGTCGACATTGTGCCCGTCGATGTTGATGAATCCCAGCCGCGGCGGTTCCAGCGACCCCGCCAGCCGGGCGGCGCCCTGCCCGAATAGGCCGACCGGAGGCCCCTCTTCCTGGTCGGTCAGCGCGAAGAGCAGGCGGCGCCCTTTCAGGCTGTTGGCTGCGTGCTGATTCAGCGAATGCGCGGCCAGCAGCGCCAGTATCACCCCGATAGCGTTGTCGAGGCCCGTGCCGCTGATCAGACCTTCGTTCAGCGTCGGCGCGCAGTGCATCATCACTGTGTCGCCCCAAGCGAGCTCGCCTTCGTCCGCCAGGAAGCGGATGCGATAGCCATCCCCGTCCGCCGCGAAATGCAGCCGACCGCTAGCAACCGTGCTCACGCGCCCGTCGACAAATCGCAGCGCGCGTCCTTCGCAGGTGTAGCCCCCGTTTGAACCGCCCGGCACGCGGATGGCGCAGAGCGGATAGAGCGTCGCCGCCTCCAGATTGCGCAGGCGGAAGCAGGGGCGGTCCATATGCGCCGTCACTAGCAGGTCCAGCGGCGCGTCGGCATCGCCAATTTCGATGCCCAGGTTGCCGCTCGAGCCCAAGGGCGCGCAGGGCAGGTCCAGCTCGGCTGCGATGGCGCGGATGACATCGCCGACTGCGCCGGGGAGCGTGCAGCTATTGGCCGGCGCCGGCGCCTCCAGCAGGCGCGTCAGCCGGGCAGTGATCGCCTCAGGCGCGTTGGCCGGGTCGGCGCTGATGTGGGCGAGCAAGTCCGATGTATCGGTCATGTCAGGTTTCCGTATTTGTCACAGGGTAATTTACCACAGAGACACAGAGGGCACAGAGAGGGGATTTAACCACAAAGGGCACAAAGACACAAAGGGCACAAAGAGGGAATTTTGTAGGGGCGAGCCATTGGCTCGCCCGTCGAGGTCATCGCCCGCCATTGCGTTAGCCCGACAACGCGGCGACGAACAATTCATACACGCCGTCGGTGTCCAGCTGCTGCACCACCGTGACGTTGGCCGGCTGGCCGCTGATGCCGTTATAGTCGATGACGGTCTGCCCGCGCGTCAAGCGGCCGTTGAGCTCGACCGTCGTAAAGAAGTCGCCGCTCTGTTGAATCAGCCCGGGCTGCAGGGTGATGGCCATGGCCAGCGGATCGGGCAGCAGGTAGGCCGGCCGCGCGAAGCCCTGTTTCAGCCGCTCAGCCGTCTCGCGTGAGATGGCGCGGAAGAAGCGCCCGTTGACCGTGTCGATGTCGCAGAGCCGGTTGAACTTGTCCCAGACGAAGCCGTGCGCCAGGGTCGTCTCCCAGCTGAGCATGGTGGCCTGCGGGAAGGCGTCCAGCGTGATGTAAGCCGCTTCCGGATCGGTATAGATATTGTACTCGGCGGTGACGATGGGGGTGTTGCCGCGCGCGGCGATGGTACCACCCATGAAGACGAATTTCTTGATACGCGCCGGAAAGTCGGGGTCAAGGCGGATGGCCGCGGCGATATTGGTCAGCGGGCCCAGCGCGATCAGGGTCAGCTCGCCTTCGTATTCGCGCGACAGGCGCAGCAGGGCGGGCACGGCGTGCTCGTCTTCCAGGCTGCGCGTCAGTGCCGGCCGGTCGCGGAAATTGCCCAGCCCGTCGCCCCCGTGGAACTCAGCGGCGTCTTCCCACTCCTGCACCAGCGGCCGGTCGATGCCGGCGTAAACCGGCACATCGCGCTTCATGATCTCCAGGATTGTCAAGACGTTGGGATTGACCTGGCGGATGTGCACGTTGCCGGTCAGCGTGGTGATGGCGAGCACATCGACGGCCGGGTCCGCCAGCGCCAGCATGATGGCCTGGGCGTCATCGACGCCGGCGTCCGTATCAATGATTAGCTTCATGGCGAGCGGACTTTCACTTGACTTTGGCAATGCAGGTAGTGTAACCGCAATGGCGCAAAGGGCAAAAAGATGATTCATCGCAGCCAATCGCTAGTCACTACTTGGCTAACACAAACTAATGATTTCGCGTCGAGTAAGGTTCACGGAAAGGTAAATATGTAGGGGCGAGCTATTAGCTCGCCCGTCGATGACATGGCATAAACTTTCGGGCGACCTGATAGGTAGCCCCTACGGTTTCTGACGTGGGTATGGGTAGGAGCGGGCGAGACAGATCAGCCGGCCATGCTAAAATGGGTCACGTGTTGACCCAATTCCGAAACTCCGTCCTGATGCACCGCCTGCGCGCGCTTGAGCGGCTGCCCTGGGCTTGGCTGCTGCCGCTGCTCTTCTTGCTGATCGGCCTGTTCTATCTCTACGCCGCGCCCAATTTTGAAGCCTCGGACAGCGCCCAGCATATCGGCGTCATCAAGTGGATCGCCGAGCGCGGCGAGCTGCCCCTGCAATCAGCCGACCACGCGCAGCTTTTCGGCCAGGAAGCCAGCCAGCCACCGCTCTACTACCTGCTGATGGCGGTGGTCTGGAATGCCTTCGACACGGCGGATTTCGACGAGCGCTACCTACCCAGTCCCTTCACCGCCATCGGCGTGCCGGCGCGCTGGGGCAATCGCAATCTACTCATCTACCAGCAAGTCTACCCGCCCGATCTACGCGGCTCGTCGCTGGCGCTCTACGCCATCCGTTTCCTCTCCCTCTGCATGGGCGCGGCGACGGTGGCGGCGGTTTATCAGGCGGCGCGGACGGCCCTGCCCGGTCAGAAGGGCGTCGCGCTGCTGGCGGCTGCGCTGACCGCCTTTAACCCGCAATTCCTCTTCATCAGCGCATCGGTCAGCAACGACGCCCTGATCAACTTGCTGGCGGCCCTGCTCAGTTGGGGGATGCTGATTTTGCTTCGCGACGGCTTCTGTGCGCGGCGCAGTCTGCTGCTGGCGCTGCTGATCGCCCTGGCCGCCCTGACCAAGCTGAGCGGCTTGACCGTCGCCGCGGTCGTCGGGCTGGCGGCGCTCTGGACCTTGGCGCGGCGGCGAGATTTCCGTGGTTTCGCGCTGCTGGCTGGGGCGACCTTGGCGCTTACGCTGCTAATCGCCGGCCCCTGGTATCTGCGCAATGTCTCGCTCTACGGCGAGCTCTTCGGCACATCGACCATGCTGGACCATTTCGGCAGGCGCGAGATCAGCCCCTGGCGCTTAATTGTCGAGGAGTTTCAGGGCTTGCGCGTCAGTTACTGGGCGGTCTTCGGCGCCTTCAACATCCTGGCGCACGAAGCCTTCTATCACATCATGGACCTGCTCAGCCTGGTCGGCGCGGCCGGTGTGGTCGTCTTTTTGGCGAAGACAATACGGGGGGATTCACCACAGAGGCACAGAGAACACAGAGAGGGCGAGCCAAGGCTCGCCCCTACAGAATTCGACGTGAATACGACTGGGCATTTGGCGGGTTTCAAAAATGAGAGGCGCAGAGAACGCAGAGGGGGCTTGCTGACAGCTGTCGGTTTCCTCGCCCTCATGCTGGGGCTGGGGGCGGCCATGCTCTTTTGGTGGAGCCTGCAGACCTGGGCCAGCACTGGGCGTCTGCTCTTCCCCTTTGTCACCTCGATCAGCCTGCTGCTGGCGCTGGGCTTGCGCGCCTGGCGCATCCCGCCGCTGCTGGTGGCCGCGCCCCTGCTCGTCTTCAGTCTGGCGGCGCCTTTCCTCTACATCATTCCCAATTACGACCACCCGCCGGCGGTTGCTGCGCTTCCCGAATCCGCCACTGTTGCCGATGCGCAGTGGGGCGATCTACGCTTGACCGGCTACGAATTGCCGCCGCCGCAAGCATGGCGCCCCGGCGACCGGATTCCGCTCACATTCTACTGGCGCGCCGAGGCGCAGTCGCCGTTGGCTTACGCGCTGGCGCTGAGCCTGCTGGGCGCTGATGGCGAGGCCTTGCAGAGCTTCGAGACCTGGCCCGGCTGGGGCACTTTCCCGCACCCCTGGATGACGCTGCATACTGTCTACAGCGACGACTACATCATGGAGATTCCGGCAAGTGCGGCGAGCACGCCCGAATTGCAGCTGGAGATTCGCTGGTACGTCTTCCCCGATGGCCCGGCTCTGGACGCGCTGCTGGAGTCGGGAGAGCGGCTGGAGGCGCTGCGGCTGCCGCTGGGGAGCGTAGCAGGCTAGCCAGCGCGACCACTAAGTGCGTAGCGGGATTTGGCCATAGCCGCACGCAAGTCTCCACTTGACTCACACAAAATGGGAAATCCAATGCTGTGTGCGTACGGGCGAGCCGGTGGCTCGCCCCTACAAATTTCGACAGGGATTCGGCAGGTATCAAAAGAGGAGGCACAGAGGACGTGGAGAGGGAGAGCCAAGGCTCGTCCAAACGGGCGCACTCTAGGGACATACTATATATGTGAGCCACGCCCTGACTTGCGAGCGGCTGCGGCTAACAATGCTTTGCCGAATCGCAGCGCGCTGGGTATAATACGCCAATCAGAAGTCACTTCTGTGTGACATTACACTAATGGAGGCTCTACATGAAGAAGCTATGTTTGGTACTAGCGGTAATGCTCGTGTTCTTGATGGCGTTCAGCGCCGTCGCCCAGGACGAGCCGCTTAAGGTGGTATCGGTCATCAACGGTACCCTCGGCGACAAGTCCTTCTTTGACAGCGCGCAGCGTGGCATGGATGCCGTCGCTGATGAGTACGATCTGGATACCGACACGGTCGAGCTCGGCATTGACCCGGCCAATTGGGAACCTGGCTTGCTGGACGTCATGGCGGATACCGATTCCTATGACATCCTGATCGCCGGCACCTGGCAGATGGTCGGCTTTGTCGCGGCGCACGCCCACAACTATCCCGACAAGTATTTCATGTTCTACGACGCCGGCATGCCTTATGACGATGCCGAGGTCTGCGTGGATGCCTGCGCCAACGTCTATTCGATGACCTATGCGCAGAACCAGGGCTCCTTCCTGGCGGGCGTTTACGCGGCGGCCGTCACCATCAGCATGATGGAAGGCACCAACGACGACCCGATCATCGGCGCTGTCGGTGGCCAGCAGATTCCGGTCATTGACGACTTCATCGTCGGCTACGAGCAGGGCGCTTGCCTGGTCAACCCGGATACGCAGAGCATCGTGCAATACGCCGGCAGCTGGAATGACCCGGCGCGCGGCAAGGAAATCACCCTGGCCATGTACGAGCAGGGCGCTGATATCGTCTTCCAGATCGCGGGCGGCACGGGCGTTGGCGTCTTTGAAGCGGCGCACGAGCAGGAACGCTTCGCCATCGGCGTTGACTCCGACCAGGCCGTCATCGTGGCCGAGACCGATCCCGACCAAGCCGAGCGCATCCTGACCAGCATGCTCAAGAATGTCGACAACTCGATCTTCCGCGCGGTCACGCTGCACCTGGACGGCGAGCTGCCCTACGGCACAACCGAGAGCCTGGGCATCCCCGAGGGCGGCGTCGGCATCGCCAAGAACGAATTCTACGATGCGGCCACTTCGGACGAGATCAAGGCCATGGTCGAAGCGGCTGAGGCGGCTGTCGTCGCTGGCGATATCGAAGTTCAGACTGTCTTCACCAGCGAAGACATGATGGCGGGCGTCGGCACAGCTTGCGCTGATATGCCCACGGCCGGTATGAGCATTGACGACCTGATGATGGACGATATGTAGGCTGAGGATTCTCAACCTACAACCACGAGCTTACTGTAGGGGCGACTCTGTGAGTCGCCCGACAGCGACTAACGCGATATCTAGGGGTCGGCCGCTGGCTGACTCCTGCAGACTTCTCAATAGGCGACATGTAGGGGCGAGCCACCTGCTCGTTCCTACGCGCATGTCATGAGATCATTGGGCGTCCGTTTTTTTGATACCGGGCGTTGTATCTGGAATCGTGCTAGAATTTGAAATTAACGGGTAGTACAAAGGGTGATCTGATGTCGAAACCACTAGAGAACGAATACGAATACTACAAGGAAATCCGAGGGGAATTGGCGCGAGAGCATGACGGCAAGCTCGTAGCAATAAAAGGCCGCCAAGTGTTGGGAATCTTTGAGAATTACCGACAGGCTGCTGACGCAGTTTACCTCGAACATGAATACGGAACTGTGCTGATGCAAGAGCTCGGCCGCGACTGGAATACTTCACGGGCATTTACCCCGCTGCAGAAGTTGGTTCGCATTGATGGTCGGGAAGAGGCGCAGCTTTACAGTAAAAGCCAGCGGCCTGCTGAGGCAGCTAGTGACCCCTTGCTTCGTATCGCGTGCATCGAAACACGTCAGCACGGCCTCTCGACCGCCTAGCATGCATTGCAGATCATTATGGGACACGGGGGCTACCCTAAGCATGGTGACCAGGCGCGTTGTTGAGAATCTCGCACTGCAACCTGAAGGATATATGAATCTGGGTCATGCTGGCGGGGACGTTTCTGGGGTCCCGTTCTATCACGTTGATCTATTGCTTTACAATAACGCGCCAATCGCGAATGTCCGCGTCGGCCTGGTTGAGGTGAAGGACATTGACGTCATAATCGGCATGGACATCATCAATCGCGGCGACTTCGCGGTATCAAACAGAAACGGCGCGACAAGTTTTTCTTTTCGCATTCCGTCCGTTGAAGACTTCGACTTCGCGTCGGCAGACAACAGGCCGAGTTCAAGTCTCGGCGAGCATGAGCCTAATTGAGTCTTTTCTCCGTGTCCTCTGTGTCTCGGTGGTGAAAAAACATGCCCATAATCGAAACGCGCAGCATTCACAAGATTTACGGCAACGGCGTACACGCCAATGACGACATCAGCTTCGCGGTCGAGCCGGGCGAGATCCACGCGCTGGTCGGCGAGAACGGCGCCGGCAAGTCGACCTTGATGAAAATGCTCTACGGCCTGGAGCATCCGACCTCGGGGCAAATCTTCATCCGCGGCCAGGAGATGGAGATCGGCAATCCGCAGGACGCCATCGCCAACGGCATCGGCATGGTGCACCAGAACTTTATGCTGGTGGATTCCTTCACCGTGGCGCAGAACATCATTCTAAACCGCGAGACCAAGCAGGGAGTCCGCATCGATTTCCCGCAAGCCGTGACCGATACCGAAGCGCTCTCGGCGCAATACGGCCTGGCGGTCAATCCCAACGCCCGCATCGAGGACATCCCGGTGGGCATGCGCCAGCGCGTGGAGATCCTCAAGGCGCTCTATCGCGGCGCCGAGATCCTCATCCTCGACGAGCCGACAGCTGTTCTGACGCCCAGCGAGACGCAAGATTTGTTTGCGGCTATCCGCAACCTGGTTGATGGCGGCAAGACGGTGATTTTTATCACGCACAAGCTAAAAGAAGTTATTGAAATTTCCGACCGCGTCACCGTGATGCGCGACGCCCGCAAAATCGGCACGGTTAATACCGCCGAGACTGACGAGCGCGAATTGGCGCGCATGATGGTCGGGCGCGAAGTTTTTATGCAGGTTGACCGCCCGGCCGTGCAGCGCGGCGATTCCGTGCTGGATGTGCTGGGCTTGACCTACGCGGACGACAGCGGCCATCAACTGCTTAAGCACGTCAGCTTCCGCGTCTACGAGCATGAAATACTCGGCATCGCCGGCGTCGAGGGCAATGGCCAGACCGAGTTGGCCGAGGTGCTGACCGGCTTGCGCCCGCCCACCACCGGCGAGGCTTTCATCAACGACGAGCAAATTTTGGGCCGCGGACCGCGCTCGGTGCGCGAGCATCAAGTGGCGCATATCCCGGAAGACCGCCTGACCAACGGCGTGGCGCTATGGTCTTCCATCGACGACAATCTCATCATCGACCGCTATTATCGCGAGCCCTTTACGCGCCGCGGCCTGCTAGATATCAACGCCATCGTGGAAAACGGCGAGCAGCTCATCAGCGAATTTAATATCATCGCGCCCAACGGCGCCATCCCGGTCAGCGCGCTTTCCGGCGGCAATATGCAGAAGGTGGTGGTGGCGCGCGAGCTGTCCTCATCGCCCAAGCTGCTGATCGCCGCCCAGCCCACGCGCGGCGTCGACATCGGCGCCATCGAATTCATCCACCAGGAACTGGTCGACCAGCGCACGCAGGGCTTGGCCATTCTGCTGATTTCGGCTGACTTACAAGAAGTGATGAAACTGTCCGACCGCATCATGGTGATGTACGAAGGCGAAATTGTGGGCATCTTCCCTAATGACGAGAGCTTGACGGAAGAGCGCATTGGCTACTATATGCTGGGGGCGGAGCGCCAACCCGCGGCAGAAATGGAGCAGCACGCATGACGGTCAAGAGCAAGCAAGCGCCGCCGGAACCGGATCAAGGCGTGGCATTTCTGCGTAAGCATCTGCTGCTGATAATCGGCGCGGCCGCCGGCATCATCGCCACCTTTTTCATAACCAATACCATGTTTGACGGCTCATTCGAGAAAATGGCCGGCACGCCGACCTGGGAGAACATCCTGCTGGTCAACCTGCTGGTCGGCGCCTGTATCTTCCTTTTTGTCGTCGAGCTGAAGCGGCAGGCCATCCGCGTTTTGCTGACGGTGATCGTGGCGCTGCTGCTGGGCTTTTTGGTGACCTTCATCTTCAATCTGGATTCGGCTGATCGCTTCGGTCGCGGCGAGTTCCGCGTCCAGGTGGTATCCGATGCTGAGCCGGTGGAAAACGACGAGGTCGACCTGGAGTACAACAAACGCCGCGGCGGCGATTTCAACAAACCCAATGTGGTCGCGCCGGTAAGCGAAGTCGCCTGGACCTTCGCCGGCACGGAGGGCGATGTCGTATCGCTGCTGGCTTACGCCAAGAATCGGCGCTCGGAAGTTGACCTGCTGGTGGAGCTGCGCGATGAATCCGGCGCCACGCTGGCCGCCGCGGACTCGGCCACCGAGCTGCAAGTCGACGAGACCTTCGACGATCTGGTCAGTGTCAAGGACGCGGTTATCGCCGACTATGCCTTGCCGGCTGACGGTGTCTACACGCTTTATGCCCGCCCTGAAGTTGTGGAGACGGGCACAGTGCTCTCGGAGGCGCTGAGCCAATCGCAGTTGGCTTTCGAGGCGCTGCTGCTGGGGCCCATCGAGCGGGTCAACCGCTGGGGCGTCTGGATTCAAGACGCTATCACGCTGATCTTGCTGGGCATGTCCTTCGCCATCGTCTTCCGCGCGCAGCAATTCAGCCTGGGCGCGGAGGGACAGCTCTATTTCGGCGCGCTGGTCAGCGGCATTATCGCGCTCAATTCGCCCAACATCCCCGGCGTCATCCTGATTCCCTTTATCATCCTGGCCTCAGCGACAGCCGGCTTCATCTATGGGCTGATTCCCGGCGCGCTCAAAGCGTATCTGAACGCCAACGAGCTGGTATCGACGCTGATGCTCAATGTCATTGCCACGCGCTTTTTCGAGATGGTGCTGAACTTCCAGCTCAAGCCGGCCGACGCTGGTTATGTGGCCTCGGAGAAATTCGGCCCCAACGCCATCTTGCCGGTCATCGTGGAAAATACCCAGGTCACAATTGCTGTCTTCGTGCTCGCGATCGTAATCGTCATCTCCTGGCTGCTGATCCGCCGCACGCCGCTGGGCTATGAGATTCGCATCATCGGCTCTAACTTGCGCTTCGCCGATTACGGCGGCGTCAACTCCAAGCGCACCATTATGCTGGTCATGGCCATCGGCGGCATCGTGGCCGGCCTGGCGGGTATGCACCTGGCCAACGGCATCCATCGACAGCTGATTCTGAATATCTCCTTCGCGCTGGCCTTTGAAGGGGTGGTGGTCGCCTTGCTGGCGCGCTTAAATGTGCTGGTGGTGCCATTCACCGGCTTGCTCTACGCCTACCTGCGCGCCGGCGCTCAATTCATGGAGCGCGACGCCAACGTCAGCTTTGAGGTCGTGCGCATGATCCAGGCCATCATCATCTTGTTGATCACGGCGGAGGCGCTGGTGAGCTTCTTCCAGGCGCGGCAAAAACGGGCCGACATCGACGAATCGGGCCACAGCGTGGAATCTTTGGAGGGCGCCGATGTTACGACATAGCCTACCCCTCCCCCCAGCCCCCTCCCGCCATCTCTATGGCGGGCATCCGATGCATCAGGGAGGGGGAGACGCCACGCTAGATGTTAGTCGCAGGTATGAATGGCTGATGTTGCCCGGAATTGCTAGCAGAATGTTACCGCCCGGAGGTGACAATGTTTGATAATGTCATTGAAGGGATTTTCAGCGCCGCGTTCCTCTTCGCCATTCTGCGCGTGACGACGCCGATCCTGCTGCCCTCGCTGGGCGCGCTCATCTCGGAGAAAGCCGGCGTGCTCAACATCGGCTTGGAAGGCATGATGCTGTCCTCGGCCTTCACCGGCGTAGTCGTCAGCGCTTATGCTCAGGACTGGTTCGGCATGGAGACGGGCGTGGCGGTTGGTCCCTGGCTGGGTTTGCTGCTGGGCGTTTGCGTGTCGTTGCTGCTGTCCTTTGTGCTGGCGCTCTTCCATCTCGACCTGAACGGCGATCTCTTTCTTTCCGGCATCGCGCTAAACATCTTCGGCTCCTCAGCGACGGTGGCCATCATGTTTGAGCTGACGGGCGACCGCGGCAATACCAGCACCCTGGCCAGCTTGCAGATGCCCTTCATTCAGCTGCCGGAGTTCATCAATAGCATTCCGCTCGTCGGCAGCTTCGTTTACGGCGTTTTCGATAATCAAAGCGTGATGACCTGGATCGCTTTCGTCGCGGTATTCATCGTCGCCTTCGTCTTGTATCGGATGCCCTTCGGCATGCACCTGCGCGCGGTGGGGGAGAATCCGGAAGCGGCGGCCTCGGTCGGCATCAACGTCAAGCGCATTCGCTATCTGGCGCTGCTGATCAGCGGCTTCTTCGCCGGGTTGGGCGGCATCCACATGGGCATGGGTTATTTGCAGCTCTTCCAGCGCGATATGACCAACGGGCGCGGCTTCATCGCCCTGGTGACGCCTTCGCTGGGTGGCGGCACTCCGGCCGGCACTATGGTGGCCTCGCTGGTTTTCGGCTTCTTCGACGCGCTGGGCATCCGCATCGGCTCGCTGGAGATCCCATCACAGTTGCCGCAGTCCATTCCTTATTTCGCCACCGTGCTGGCGCTGGTGATTTACGCCTTGCAACGGCGCATCTCGCAGCGCGTCACCGAAATGCGCACGGCCTCCGGCGCGGCCTTTGACGCCGCTTTCTGGACTTCGATCCAGCGCGTCAGCATCTTGCACATGCTGCTGATGATGATCGCAGTCATCGGCGTGGTCACTGGCGTCTCGATGTTGTCCGCGCCCAACGGCTTCGGCGGCGCCGACACGGCTGTGCCGATTGGCCTGCTGATCGGACTGGCTTCTATTGTGCTCTTCGTGGCCGGTTTGCCTTTTGTGCGAGACATTTTCAGCATCCAGCGACATTGGCGGGCCAGCGCGCTGGTGACGGTGGTCTCGCTGGGCATCTACCTGACGCTGCTGCTGGCGCTCTTCTTCGAGCCGCTGCTGGCGCTTGCCCTCGGCTTGGCGCTGAGCGCTGTGGTCTGGTACATGATCGGCGGGCGGGTGCTGATGCGCTCGGAGTGATTCGCCAGAGAGAAGGGCGGCAGCAGGACTGTGTTACAATAATCAGTAGGTACGTGGGAATGGAGTGGTGACCATGCAAACGACGGAAATTGTATTGGTTATAGGGCTGATACTACAATTTGTCGCTTTTGCGGTTGTCATGATTGGCGTGTTTAGACGGATCGCAACGAAAGCGGATATTGGACAACTTGAAGACCGCTTCGACGCGCAAGACGAAAAGATTGAAGACTTGCGCCGTGAGACAAAAGCTGACTTCCAGCGGGTGGTTGAACGCTTTGATGCGCAGGACGAGAAGATTGAAAATTTGCGCCGTGAGACAAAAGCTGACTTCCAGCGGGTGGATGAACGCTTTGATGCGCAAGACGAGAAGATTGAAAATTTGCGCCGCGAGACAAAAGCTGATTTTCAGCGAGTTGATGACCGCTTCGAGGCGCAGCGCATTGAATTCAAGGCTGACCTGCAGCGGGTTGAAGACAGAGCCGCCGAAGCCAACGTATTCCATGCGCGGAGCGTTGAGTTGCTCGACGCTATCCGGCGTGAACTGGAAGACCGCAGAGAGCGGCTCTAGTCAGCATCTTTAGCGGACGCGCCTTCCGGCATCTGGTCCGCCCTTCAGTGTCTGATGATTGATCATAGATCCTCATTAACCTTATTCACAAGTAGTTCCAAGATAGTCATGCGAAAAGTGATCGGATTCCCAGAGCAAGAGTGGGCGAGCCACCGGCTCGCCCCTACAACATTCCCGATAATTTTGGAAATTACGATTCTATGGCGGTCATTCTCACTACTTAGTTGGAATTACTCAGAACACTATGCTGTGTTGAAATGACCCACATGCAAAACAAGATCCTCGGCGGACTCTACGGCCAGGCCCTGGGCGATGCCTTCGCCATGCCGGCGCAAGTCCATCCCGATGACACCGAGCGCTGCTTTGGCTGGCTGGATAGCTGGCAGAGCGCGCCCGACGACCATATCGTGCACGCCGGGCTGCCGGCCGGCCGCATCACCGATGACTCCGAGCAAGCCTTCTCCATCGCACAGGCCGTCATCGACGCCGGCGCAGTCACGCTGGAGGCGGCAGTGCAGGGAATCGTCAGTTGGTACGACCGCGTCGACGGCGATAATTCGCCTTATGTCGGGCCCAGCACACGCCGCGGCGTCAACGCGCTGAAGGCAGGCCAAGACCCGCGCACGACCGGGCTTTGGGGCGATACCAATGGCGCGCCCATGCGCATCTCGCCCATTGGCCTGCTGCACCCGGGCGATATCGAGGGCGCGGTGGCCGATACGGTCACGGTCTGCATGCCGACCCATTTCACGCAGCCGGCTGTGTCTGGCGCCGCCGCCGTCTCAGCCGCGATCGCGCAGGCCCTGGTCGACGGCGCTGCGCTGGACGCGATTATGGCCGCCGGCTTGCAGGGCGCTGAACTGGGTGCTGCGCATGGACGACGCTGGATGGGCTGCTCCGTGGCTTTCAAAATCGAGCAGGCGCTGGCGATTGCTGCGAGCAGTGGCGATCGACGCGCGCGCTTGCGCCGCCTCTTCGACGAGGTGGGCGCTACGCTGAATGTGCCCGAGACGGTGGGCGCGGCCTTTGGCATCCTGGCCATGGCCGAGGGCGACCCAAGGGAGACGGCTATACTGGCGGCCAATCTCTCTGGCGATGCCGATACCATCGGCGCGATCGCCTGCGCCATGGCGGGCGCCTACGCCGGCTTCGACGCCATTCCCGCCGCCGATGTCGCTGTCCTGGAGAGCGACAGCGTCTTCCGGGAATACGACGTGCGATCAATCGCGGCCGGTTTGGAAGCGCTGATCGCGAAGTCAGCCGCCGATGCCTAAACGCCTGGTCACCGTCGGCGACCTGGTCCTCGACTTGCTGCTGGAAGCGCGGCTGCCGGTAGAAGCGGACGCGCATCAGATATCGCCTAGCCTGCTGCTGGAGCCGGGCGGCGCCTGCAACACGCTGCTGGCGGCGCGTAATTTCGGCTTGGGGGCGGTTGCGCTGGGCACGGTCGGCGCGGACTTTCAGGGCCGTATGCTGCAAGAGGTACTCGCCGACGCCGGCGTAGACGTCTCGGCGCTGGAGATCCCTCCCGGCAGCACTACCACCACGGTTGTCGCGCTCAGCGATACCGACAAGACCGAGCACGTTTTCCTGGGCCACTATGGCGCCAGCCCGCCCATCCACATGACGGAGGCAGCCACGCGACAGCTTGAGCGCGCCGACGCCGTCTTCATCCACGGCTACACGCTGGTCGAAAAACGGCTCGAGCCGCTGGTGGAGGGCGTGCTCGAATTCATGGCGTCCAGCGCGACGCCGCTCTACATTGATGTAGGTCCCTTCCTGGGCCAGCTGGAGCAAGCTGACGTGGTACGCGTGCTCTCCGCAGCCGATGTGCTGATTCTCACCGATGACGAGATTCAGTTCGTGGCCGCCGGTGAAAGCGATATTGACGCCTGTCGCCGCCTGCTGCGGGTCTATCCTGACTTGTTTATAGTCCTGAAACGCGGCGCGGCAGGCTGCCATCTGCTGGGACGCGGGCTGGATTGCGCCTGCGCCGGCTTCTCCGTTCCAGTGGTTGATACTATCGGCGCGGGCGACGCTTTCGCCGCGGCTTATGTCTGGGCGGATTTGCAGGGGTATTCGCCGCTGGAATGTGGCACAATCGGCAACGCCACCGGCGCGGCCAGCGCAATGAAAGCGGGAGCTGGCCGCAATGTGCCCACCAGCGCCGACGCGCAGGCGATATTGGATCAACACAATACAGGATTGAATCTCTCATGCTGAAAACGCTCACGCTATCAACGCCCGCCGGCGACGCCCTCGTGGATATCACGCAGCAGGTCAAGGACGCCGTCGCCAACAGCGGCGTGGAGGCGGGAATCTGTACCATGATAGTGCCCCATACCACCGCCGGCATCACGCTGAATTCGGCGCTCGATCCATCGACAGCCAGCGATATTGTGGCGGAGCTGCGGCGGCTGGTGCCGACGCGGGTCGACTTCGTTCATCAGTACGATACCCCCGCCGATGCCGCCGCCCATGTCAAAGCCAGCTTGATCGGCAACAGCATCACCCTGGCAATCGCCGGCGGCGAGCTGTCTATCGGCTGGTCACAATTTGTCATGTTCTACGAATTCGACGGCCCGCGCAGCCGCGAGGTGCAGGTCAAGATCATCGCCGGCTGAGCGCGTGCCCATGCGCCTCAAATGTACGGCAAACCAGCGTTTCTAATACGACGACTTGCTTGATCTCATGTTTCAGCGGGACGCGGCGTGTATATTGAAGTCGATGTAACCGTCGGCGGAGGAAGCAATGAACAAACAAAAAGTGGACCATATGCATTTCGGCGCCGCCGAGATGGTTGCCAGTATAGGGCGTCTGCGTTTGGACCTGGATGCCTTCACCATGATCGGTCATGTGATACTCTGGTTCTTGCTGGCGCTCGTCACCGCCGGCTTCGGCCTGCTGATTATCCCTTATGCGGCGGCGAAACTGATTCTGAATTCGATTATCATCACGGATGAATTCGGTCGGGCCAGCGCGCGGCTCCGCTGCGAAATCAGCTGGACGACTCAGATTGGCCACGGCGCTGTTTGGGCGCTCTTTGTGCTTTTGTCAGGCGGTATCGCGGCACCCTTTTACATTTTCGCGCTGGCGCAAATGGCCATCAATCGTACCGAACTGGTGTCGATTTAGCCTGACTATGTTAGAGTCTGCACCTTAATAGCAAAGGAGCCAGCGCATGCCCCGAAAGATCATCATAGATACCGATCCTGGCGTTGACGACACCATGGCTATCTTCTTCGCCCTCTGCTCACCCGAGCTGGAGGTCGTCGGCCTGACCAGCATCTTCGGCAATGTGCATACTGAGTTAGCGACCAAGAACGCGCTGCGTCTACTGGAGATCGCAGGACGAACGGACATACCCGTGGCGCCGGGCGCGGTCGACGCCCTAACCGGCCCCTTTGAAGGTCCCGTGCCTTTTGTGCACGGCGCGGATGGGCAAGGCGATATCGACCTGCCGGACCCGGCCGGGCAGGCGCTGGATATCAGCGCGGCGCAATTCATCGTCGAGCAGCTGCGCGCTAACCCGGGCCAGATTACGCTGGCGCCCGTCGGTCCGCTGACCAATATCGCGCTGGCGCTGCGGCTGGAGCCGCGCATCACCGAGTGGGTTGACGAAGTGGTGCTGATGGGCGGCAACGCCCTGGCGCCGGGCAACGCCAGCCCGGCCGGCGAAGCCAATATCCGCAACGACCCGGAAGCGGCCGATCTGGTCTTCGGCGCCGATTGGCAAGTGACGATGGTGGGCTTGGATGTGACCTTGCGCGTGCATATGAGGCCGGAGCACATCGCCGAATACGCGACGCACGGCAACCCCATGTCCGATCATATCGTGAAAGTGCTGCCGCATTATCGCAATTATTTCGAGAGCGTCTATGAGGCCGAGGGCATCTTCGTGCATGATTCCAGCGCCATCGCCTATATCCTCGATCCCACGCTCTTCACCGTGCGGCGCTGGCCCATCCGCGTGGGCACACAAGGCTTGGGCCGCGGCAAGACCTGGCCCGCTACCGGCGGTCGCATTCTGCCGCCCTGGGAAGGCCGGCCCGACGTGAATGTCTGCGTCGATGTCGATGGCGAGCGCTTGGTGGAGATGGAAGCGGAGGTCTTGCGCAAGGCCTAGTATGCTGCGTCACTGTTGCCCTGCGGGCGCTCGGCATTGGCGCGATTTAGACGCCTTTACCACCGAGGACACCGAGTTAAGGCGAGGACACAGAGGAGACTTGGCTACCGTTATCATACCTGATTAACGGCCAATTCGGCAAAGTTGCGGACTATCCTTGATGCGCCCAACCTTATATACCCTCTCTGTGCCCTTGGTGGTAAAAATGTCGAAAGTACGGTTGGCCCCGACACGCTGTGCCCGGTCACGCCTGTACCGCAGTTTGAGTAGCGGACGAGCAGCCTAATCACGATAAATCTGCTGCATGACGGCGAATTCGTTGAAGAGCATCCACTCTTTTTTGACCAGGCCGTCGATAATGGCCTGCTGAGTGATGCCCCACATATTGACGCGGCGGCCGCTGGGCGCGCCATAGATGCCGTTGCCGCGGTGCGTGCCTGCCAGGCTCCAGCGCGTCGATGCCAGATAGCCTTCGTCATCGTTGCCCATCCAGTAGATATCATCGACCTGCAGCATCAAGTCGGGGAACATCGCCAGCAGCCCCAGGATGAAGGACTGGTACTCGCCGCGCCCGTAGAAGACGCGCCCGGTGCTGCCCCTGAATTGCAGCGATTGATCGTAGGAGCGGGTCACTTCTTTTAAGCTGCGCCGATTCCAGATATTGTGGAAGCTGCGGCGGATGAACCCTTCGACATCGAATCCGCCTTCAGCCCTAATCGGCGACGCTGAAATGTAGTCCGGTTTGTCCTTGCGCTCCGCTTCGCCGAAACGCGGATCCTCAGCGCCGCTGGCCGGAAGTTCGTTGCCCAGCTTCCGCGCCATCTCGCGCAAGTCAAAGCCCAGCTGGTGAATCAAGCTGGCGGTGTCGTAAATCACCCACTCGGCGAAGATTTCGTTCTGCAGTGAGACGCAGTTGGCGATGCACCACAGCTCGACCTTGCGGCCGGTCGGCGGCCCATAACGCGAGTAGCCGGTGTTGTGCCCCATGATGACGGTGCGATGCGAGGTGTGGAAGCCGATTTCGTCGTTGCCGGCCCAGATGATCTCATCGGCGAAGAGGCGAATATCGGGGAAGGCGTTGATGGTATGCGCTGTATCCGCCACGATCTTGTTGCTGCCATACTGCAAGCCGTAGTCATCGTAAACGTGGGAATTATGGCGGTAGGTGTCGTAAATATAGCCGATGTCCTTCTCTTCCCAGATGCGATGCGTGATGCGCACGATATAGTCGATGATGTCGACGTACTGGTCTTCGAAGCCGCGCATGCTCTGGACGCGCTCCCTGCCCGGATTGCGCAGCAGCGCGTCGCTGCCGCCTTTTGCCGCCAGCGAAATTGTGTAGTCGCCCGGCATGATGCCGGCGCCATGGGCGATGGCGATGGGCTCGGCCGCCTGGCTGCTGATGGGCTGAGCGCCGCTCGCCTCTGCCTTGTCGCTGGGTTGGCTAGCCGCCATCGTTGTCTACTCCCGACTGTTTTGAATACGCGACATCTGATGATAACGCAGATTAGCGATTTGACGCATTTCGTGGCGGAAACCGTAGAGGCGACTGACGCGCCGTGTCTACGCGCACGGTCAAGTCGCCCGCTAACCAGTCCTGCCACTTCGTACGGGCGAGCCGGTGGCTCGCCCCTACACATAGTCACTGCAAAGAGTACGTTACCTTTTGTGAATCGAGTTCTGACTTGCGAGCGGCTGTGGTGAACCCCTGGTACCAAATTCGCGATATTGACTGCGTACTCGAATTCCGCCACTCCTCGATCAGGGCCGCGGGTAGCTGATCGCCAGCATGCCTTCGATATCCAGCGGATCGACGCCATATTTCGCCTTCTCGTCGGCGCGAAGCTGGACTTCCGATTCCAGCTCGCCTTCTAATGGAAGGCTCAGTCGGCGTCCCTCAGCCTGCGCCGATTCGCGCGTGGCCACTTCCATCATCATCGCCATCAGGGCGTCTTCGTCAGTGTATTCGGACTCGCGCAGCCCGCGGATGCTCTCGGCGAAGTCGACGATATGGCTGATGACGGCGGCGCTGTAATAATTGCGCCGATGATAGGCGTTGGCGCCCAGACGGTAGGGATTGCTGTATTCGATGCGGCCGGTCGGCAAGTCGACATGCGACGAGAGCCAGTCGCGCCCGTCGCCGAGGTGCACGATGGGGTAGCTCAAGTCGTGACGTCCGCCGCCTTCGAGCAGCGCTTCTTCGGTGCAGTAGCGCACTTCGCCGACGCCGGTCCAACCTTCCGCCGCCTGCTGCACGATGGCGCCGCGCGCGCCCGCCAGCTCGGTATAACCCGGTCGCGGATAACGCCCGAGCATACTCTTGATATTGCCGGCGTGGTCGATGACCAGCGCGTCGTCCGGGAACCAGAAGAAATGCGCGCGATACTTCTCCGACTCGTGATAGCGGTGCGCCAGCTGATAATGCCCCGCGGTGGGCATGCTATGCGCAATGGCTTGCACGGCAGTGGGATGCACGCCGAAGAAATGGATCCAGCGTGAATTATTGTGGTAACCGGTATGATCGTGCCAGCAGGTCAGCCGCTTGACCGGGCCGATTAAGCCGTCAGTCGCGACCAACTTCATCATACGGTCGAAGGGGAAGCGGAAGAAATTCTCGGCGATGCGCAGAATCGCTTTACTGTCGCGCGCCGCCCCCACCATCTCCTGCGCTTGCAGCAGCAGCGTGCACATGCTGGTCTCCACGTTGACGTGGATGTCATGCGCCAGCAGCGTGCAGCAGATGGAATGATGCGAAGGAATCGGGCTGACGACGAAAGCCGCTTCCATCGGCCGCGCGGCGATAAGCGCCTTCAGGTCGTAGAAAGCAGGCACGCCGATCGACTCGGCGAATTCGTCGGCTGATTCGCGTACCGGGTCGCAGACCGCTACGATCTCCACCCAGGGTTTCAGAAAGTCGAATAAGGGTCGATATGTCGTTTTCGAGCGGTTGCCCGTGCCGATGAGCGCCACGCGCAGGGGGTCAGCTAATGCCATTTTGCAGCCTTTCTAGGCGGGAATTATGCGGTCAATTTTGCCAAAGAGGCACAGTAGTAAGCGCAAGTATGTCATGCAAATACTTACAACAGAGAACACAGAGGATGCACTGAGGACACAGAGTAAAGCATTTAGGTGATCGTATGCCAGCGACAGTTACCATTTGTTAGACGGCTGCCTAACTCGCGACAGTATCGCAATAGTAAAGAATCCTCTGTGTCCTCTGTGTCCTCTGTGTGCCCTCGTGAGCCTCTGTGGTAAATGAAATCGTCCTTGGAACAGGTTATGCATTACTTGCCTGGTTCTACTGAGGCACAGAGAAATGTTGATTAGATGATACTGATTCATCAGGCCTCAGGTCTCCATTTTGTTAAGCAGATTCTCGGGTATCTCGGCTTCGTAAACTTGCGCCATGCCTGTGCGGTCGCTGGTGAAGACGACGCGGCGGCTGTCGGGCGAAAACGAGGGGTGCGGATGCGTATGCTGCGGCGCGTTGACCTTGATGGGACCGTCTTCGTAGGGGAAGGGCCCGCCCCAATGCGCGCCCTGGTTGCTGGCGCCGGGGCGGCAGAGCGTAACCGGCTCGCCGTTGCCGTCGCGCGGATCAAAGAGCTGCACGCCGATATCGGGAAAGTTGGTGTCGGCCACCATCAGCGTGCCCGCCTGATTGCAGATGGCGTGCCAGGCGTTAAATGACGCAACGCGCCGTTCCGCGCCGGTATCGACATGGACAGCGCGGATGCCCTTGGGCCAATCGACGAAAGCCAGCTCGCGCCGCCCGGGCAGCCAGACCTCATGCGTGATCCATTCGCCGGCCGCCCGCTGATACAGCCGCCGGTTGCCGCTGCCATCGCGATTGATCACCCAGACGCGGTCTTTCAGCGGACCGGCGTAATAGAGCAGGCTGTTGTCATCGGGGCAGAACATCAGATGCGCGATGGTGTCGCGCTGCAAAATGACTTCGCAATCGCCGCTGCGGGTTTCGATGACGGCCAAGTGCGCCTGACCGCCGATGCTGAAGCGCAGGGCCCAATAGCGGTCGTCAAAGCTCAGCGCGGTCGTGCCCATGGCATCGGCCACCATGCCGCGCTCGCGCAGCCGGATGTCGCCCAGCTGGCTGAAATCCACCAGTTGCTCTTCGCGCTGCGTCTCAGTATCGACGCGGTAGCCGCCCGCGCCCGCTGTGTAATAGACGTAGCGCCCGTCATGCGAGGGATAGATTGAGTACTCGGCCAAGCCCTCACGCTCGGTTAACTGCGCCAGCTGGCCGCTCTCACGCGCTTCGGCGTAGATTTCGGGGCGGCCGCTGCGATGCGAGACGAAGATCAGCCGCGCCATGGCCTCATCGTAAGCCGGCACGAAAAAGAACGGATGATGATGAATCGACGGCTGATCGGTCACCTGCCGCATGCGCGCGCCGGTCGCCGCGTCAGTGAAGCTGCGCGACTCGGACGGGAATACGCTGCCTGGCGCCATCTAAGTCAGCGCCCGTTCCAAGACCGGGAAACCGGCGGCGGTCAACTCCCCGGCGATGCGCTCCACCTCTTCCGGCGGCAGCGGGCGAATCGGCCGGCGCATGTGCATGGAGGGGAATTTGCCCAGCAGGGTCATGGCGCATTTCATTCGTTGATGGGCGTCGCTCGACGGCTCGCCGAAGCGGTAGACGATCTGCGACAGCGGACGCACCTGGCTTTGGATGCGATTGGCCTCCGCCAGGTCGCCGCTCAGCGCCGCCCGCACCAGTGCCGTAATCAGCTCGGGGACGAACCCGGCGAAACCCACCAGGGCGCCGTCCGCGCCATCCAGCAGGGTCACCAGCAGGTACTCGTCAAGGCAGCTGATGATGCTGACATCGGGCGCCGCCGCTTTGAGATTGCGGTAATCGTAGGCCCAGCGGGACATCTCGCGCGTGCCCATCTTGATGCTGACGACGCGGTCGATCTTGACCATCTCCAGCATCTCGGCCAGGCTGTAGCCCGCTTTGGTCCAAGCCGGGTATTGATGCACGATGACGTCGATATCTGCGCCCTCGGCCACGTCTTGGAAGAAGCCGACGGCGGTCTCGCTGGTGCGGCCGAAGCGCAGCCAATGGTGCGGCGGCATGAGCAAGATGCCGTCAGCGCCTACTGCCTTGGCGGCTAAGGCCTGCGCGATGGCCTCATCGCTGCCCTCGGCGCAGACGCCCGAGACCACCTTGACCTTGTGGCCTACCTCGTCTGCGATGATCTCGGTGACGCGCGCCCGTTCGTGATTGCGCAGCGACATAACCTCGCCGGTATGCCCATTGCAGACCAGGCCGGTAATGTCATCGACCGAGGCCAGGTAGTTTACGTATTCGCGCAAGCCGATTTCGTCGATGCTGTCATCATCATTAAAGGGGCAGAGCGTCGCTGGCAGAACACCCGTCCATGGTTTGTCGAACATGCTCATTACTCTCCTTTTGCTTCGTGATTACTGAATCCTGTATTTTTTCAGAAAGTCATAATTCGGCGTGACGCCCAAACCCGGCCGGTCGGGCACGGTCAGGCAGCCGTCCTCATCCAAAGTCATCTGCTCTTCGAATATGCGCCCGCGATTGGCGTCGACCGTCTCGCGGTAGAACTCGACGATCAACCCGTTGCTGATGGCGCCCACCAGATGAAGATGCACCTCTTGATCGCCATGCGGCGCGATGTGCAGCTCGTGCGCAGCCGCCAGCGCGGCGACATTCATGAACTCGGTGATGCCGCCCAGGACCTGCGCGTCGGCGTTGTAGATCGCCGCGGCGTCATGGGCGATGAGATCGCGAAAGCCGTAGCGCGTATATTCATTCTCGCCGGTGGCGATGGGGATGGAGGTAGAGCGCGCCAGGATGCCGTGCCCGCGATAGTCGTCGGGCGCCAGCGGCTCCTCAAACCAGTAGACATCGTATGGCTCCATCCGCTCGGCGATCTGAATGGCTTCGCGCAGGCTGTAAGCGCAATTGGCGTCGACCATCAACTTGACATCCGCGCCGATCGTCTCCCGCGCGGCGCGCACGCGCTCCACATCCTCCTTAATCGGCGCGCCGCCGATCTTCATCTTGACAGCTTTGGCGCCCAGCTCGAGGTTGGCTTCCATCTCAGCCGCCAATCCCGCCAGCCCTTTGCCGTCTTCGTAATAGCCGCCGGCGATATAGGCGGGCACGCGATCGCGGAAACCGCCCAGCAGCTTATGCGCGGATTTGCCGGTCGCCTTTCCCATCAGATCCCAGAGCGCGATATCGATGCCGCTGATGAAACGCGTCGTGAGTCCGCGCCGACCCACCAGCTTCGGTACCCAGAGCGAATGCCAGATGCGGCGGTAATTGAAGGGGTCTTCGCCGATCAGCAGCGGCTTGAAATGCTCCAGCAGGCCCTGCGCGACTTTCGCCATGCCGGGCGACTGCGGCATACCCGCCCAGCCAAGGCCACATTGCCCGTCATCGGTCTCAATCCGAACCAGGCTGAGGCCGCTATGCGTGTAGGTGTGCATGCCGTTGCGGATGGGCGTGGCCCGCTCCCAGCGGTATTGCAGCAGTTCGACGTCCCTGATCTTCATCGGCGCCTTCAACCGCTGCGGCGCGGGTCGAGCGCGTCGTTCAAGCCATCGCCCAGAAAGACAAAGGCCACGGTAATGACGCCGATCGTCACGGCCGGGCTGAGCACCAGATGGGGGAATACCTGCCACAAGCGCAAGGCTTCATTGAGCATGGAGCCCCAACTGGCGTTTGGCGGCTGCACGCCAATGCCGAGGAAACTCAGGCCGGCTTCCAGGGTGACCGCGCCGCCCATGCTGGCTGTTACCGCCACGACCAAGGGGCCCAGCGCGTTGGGGATGACATGGCGCAGCATGATATGCCATTCGGAAGCGCCGAGGGCCCGCGCCGCCAGCACGTAATCTTCTTCGTTGATGCTCAGCACTTGCCCGCGCACCAGCCGCGCCAGGCCGGGCCAGGCGATCAACGCCAGCGCGCTGAAGACCAGTACGTAGTCCAGCCACAGGGTGTTCAGGTAAAAGGGATTCTTTGTCTGTTCATAAAGCGTATCGAACCAATTGATGATGGGCCGCCGCAGCGTCGTATTGATGAGGATGACCAGCAGCAGACCGGGCATGGCCTGGATCAAATCGCTGATCCACATCAGGAATTGGTCGGTGCGTCCGCCCTGGATGCCCGACCAGGCGCCCAGCAATACGCCGATCACGAGGCTTATGGCCGTGGTGGAAAAGGCGACCAGCGCCGCCGTGCGCGCGCCGTGCAGCATACGGCTCAACACATCGCGGCCCAAGTCATCGGTGCCCAGCGGATGCTCGGGGGTAAAGCCGCCAAAAGCGTTGACGATATTCTGCTCGAGGAAGTCATAGGGCGCGATATGGGGTCCCAACAGCGCGAGGATAAGGAAGGCGATGACGACGAACAGACCGCCAACCGCCAGCCAGTTCTTGCGGAAACGCCGCGCCGCGTCTTGCCACAAGCTGCGATGGGATTCCAGCGACAGGCTCTTGTCGTCCATGACGCGCGTCCGTTTTGGCCTTGCTGTCTCCGCGCTCACCGCACCCTCACTCGCGGGTCCAGAATCGGATAGATGATATCGACCAGGAAATTGCTGACGAAGATGATCATGGTGCCAACCACCGCCACCGACATGATGATGGGATAATCAACCTTCTTGATGCCCTCAATCGTCAGCAGGCCGAAACCGGGGATATTGTAAATGAGTTCCACAAACAAGGCGCCGTTGATCAAGCCGATCATGATCAAGCCCAGGGTCGTGATCACCGGCGTCATCATCGGGCGCAGCATGTGCCGCATGATGATCCGGAATTCGGATAAGCCCTTGGCGCGCGCGGTACGGATAAAGGGTTGCCCCTTCACCTCCAGCATTGCGGAGCGCGTCTGCCGCACGATGATCGGCAGAATGCCAATGGCGATCACCGCCACCGGCAGCGCCGCGTCGATATGAAAAAGCCCGCTCCAGCCATAGGGCACATCAATCAGACCTAATTGCAGCACTAATATAAGCAATAACATAGGTCCGACTACATAAACCGGAATCGAGGTTATGAACAGAACCGTGCTGATGATAAGCGGATCCGGCCAGCGATTGTGATATAAAGCGGCGATGATGCCCAGCGCAATGCCGACCACGGAACCGATAACGGTCGCCGCGAAACCCAGCTGCATGGATATCGGCAGGCGGAATTGCACGATTTCCAACACCGGTCGGTCGACTTGCAGGCGTATCGAGCGCCCCCAATCGCCGCGCAAAAGATTATGGAGATAATTGCCAAATTGCACCAGGAAAGGCTCGTCCAGGCCGTATTTCTTGCGCAGCGCCAGCATGACGACTTCGTCTTCGCTGTCGAAGTCCTCGCCCTGGATGAACATCATGCGGATGGGATCGCCGGCGCCATAAAACATCATGCCGTAAGTGACGAATAATATCAGCAGCAGACCGGCGGTCCAGCGCAGAAGACGTATCAGTAAGAACGATGCCATAGCAGTCTCGGTATTAGTGCGACCTTACTGTCGGGAATGCCTGTAGGGGCGATCCTGTGGATCGCCCGAACAAGCTAACAGAACTCAGAGTGGGCGACTCACAGGGTCGCGTAGACACTGACCGTCAGTCGCCCCTACAAATTGCGAGCGGATGGGGATTTACCCCCTTACATCCGCTCGATGTAAATCTTCCAGGGCTCGATCACGCTGACGTCCGGACCGCTGTAGTATTCCTTGACGTGCTCGCGGGCGTTGGCGGTGCGCAGCGGCTTGCCGAAGTGCATGATCACGTAATCGCCTTCGTACTGCGCCTGCGCCTCAAGCGACAGCTCACAGCGCCGCGGATCATCCGGCCCCAGAGTCAGCGCTTCGTCGACTGCCGCTTCCAGCGCCTCGTTGTAGTAGCCGCCCAGCATGGAGCTGCTGGCAACGGGACCAGACGAGTGGCCGGCCGCCCACATGTAGGTGGCGGCATCGGGGAAGCGAATGACAACATCGTCACGGCTCAGGTTGATCTTGTCGTAGTCATCGCCGAAGCTGTTGGGATCCTGCTGGAACTCAACATTCTCGATGCCAAGGTTCTGGCGCCAGAATTCGATAACCGCTTGCAGCGCGCGGTTGTTAAACTCGTTGCTGCCGCGCGGGGTGACGCGCAATTTGGGCAGGTTTTCGGCGCTGCCGTAGCTGGACGCGGCCAAAGCGGCCTGCGCGGCTTCGACATCGTAGGGATAGCCGCTGGCGTCAGGGTTCTGGCAGGTGACGATATCGTCCAGGGTCTGCGTCGTCATCACTCCGCTGCCTTCGATGGGGAAGGCGGCCTGGAATACCGAGTTCCAGTCGACCGACTTGATCAGCGCTTCACGCACCAGGGGATCGTTGGTCGGCTCGCGGGTCGGCTGCATCCAGAAGGTGTTGAAGCCGATGGCGTCGAACTGGCGGAAGTAATCCGGCATCTGCGAACGCAGAACGGAGGGAGCGGCAGCCAGGCTGGCGTCGATTTGGTCATTCAGCGCCATCGTGCCAACAATCTGCTGATCGGGAACAAATTGGAAGCTGACCTTCTCGAGGATAGGCCCGTCTTTCCACCATTCCGGATTAGGCGTCAGTTCGGCCGTCTGCAAGTCGGCATCGAAGCTGGTCAGGATAAAGGGACCGTTGACGATGGGATTGTTCTCCGGCTTCCAGAATTCGTTGAAGCCATGCTCCAGCACGTCCTCGGCGCGAGCGATTGCCATATGCGCCGTGGCGATGCGCCAGAAGAAGACGGGATCAGGCAGGACCAATTCAACCTGAACGGTCGAGTCGTCCATGGCCGAGAGACCACTGACGTCAACAGTCATGGCGTCATCGGCGGCCATCTCGCGCGCATCGGCGAAACCGGCTACGTTGCCCAGGTAAGTGCGGATGCGACCAACGCTGTTGAGCGGCGCCGCCTGCACTTGCCAGGAATCAACAACTTGCTGCGCGGTGATGGACGTGCCATCCGACCAACGAGCTTCGGGATCGACCGAGAAGGTCCAGACGGTGCCGTCCTCGTTGGAGCTCCAGTCGTTGAAGTAACCGGTTTGCAAGTTGAAGTCGACATCAAAGTAGAGCGGGGGAACGGACTGGAAGGTGATCCAGTTCTGCTGATCGCCGCCGGCGGACAGAGTCTGGAAGCTGAAATTGGCCACGCCGGACGAACCGGTGGCGATCCTCAGCACCTGTTCATCCTGCGCCAGAGCGCCCGTTGCGCTCATCAGCAAGACCAAGGCGACGATGAAAAGGGTAAGTAACTTCTTGGACATTATTTCCTCCTAAACTGAATGGGTTTGCTTTGCACCTTGGCGAACCGGCAGAAGCCGCGCCCACCATTGTAGCCAACTCTGTCAACTAATTGCTCGCGATGGCGCCTCCCTCTCCCCAGCGGCTGCTAAACCGCTTCCGGATGATGAATATAACCGGTTGATTCTCGGATAACCAGTTGCGTAGGCAACTTGATGACTGGCTCCGTTCGAATCTCTTCCTCTTCAATGCCCTGCAATAACAGGCGCGCCGCCGTCACCCCCAGCAAGTCCAGGTCGCGGCGGATGGCGGTGATCGGCGGGCGATACAACTGCGTCAGATGCAGATCGTCACAAGCGATCAAGGCCATGTCGCGCCCCACGATCATGCCCAGATCTTGCAGCGCCATCAGCACGCCGATGAGAATGATATTGCCGGCCACGATCAAGGCCGACGGGCGCGGTTCACCCCGCAGCAGCAGCAGCGCTTCGGCCAGCGCGTCCGTCTCGGTGAACGAGGCGAAGCGCACATGCTCCCGCCGCAGCGGCAATCCATGCGCCCGCAGCGCCGCTTCGTAAGCGCAGTAACGCTGCTGCGTCGGGTAGAAGTTTTCCGGTCCGCCAAGGAAAGCGATATCGCGATGTCCATTGGCCGCCAGGTGCGCCACCGCCTGGCGCAAGCCGCTGCCGTGGTCGGATTGCACCGCGAAGATGAGATCGCTCTCGGCGCTTTCACGATCGAGCATGACGGTCGGAATGCCCAATTCCATGAGCAACCGCCGCGATGGCTCGGGCGATTCGGCTGCTGACGAGACGATCAATCCGCTGACCTGCCGGCTGGCCAGCAAGCGCAGGCTGGCGACATCCAGATCGGCCTGATTACGCGATGAGACCAGCGTGATGGAGTAGCCCTTGGCCGCCAGCGCTTCGGAAGCCGCTTCAAAAATCGTCGATATCACCGGGTTGGCGATCGTGCCCACTAAGAATCCGATGGACTTGGTCTGGCCGCGCCGCAAGCCATTGGCCAGAAAGGCCGGCTGATAACCCAACTCATAAGCGGCCTCCATCACGCGGCTCCTGAGCCCGGCCGAAACATGAGGGTAATTATTGAGCGCGCGCGACACCGAGCCGACCGATACCTCGGCTTGCTGGGCGACATCGCGAATGGTGACTCGCTGTGTCAAGAATCTGCCTTCCGAACGGCAAATGGATGTAAAGAGACGCAACCAGAAAACGATTTCCGAAACAGTAACTTATTTCAGCGCCCTTGTCAAATCGCCATCGCCTTTGGTCTCCGTGAAGGCTGCCAAAGCGGGAATGAAATGCTTTTCTCCGTAGAACCAGGTAAGTAATGCAAATCCTGTTTCAAGGACTTTTTTTACCACAAAGGCTCAAGAGGGCACACAGAGAACACAGAGGGTTCTATATTATTGCGATAATGCCGCAATTAGGCAGCCAACTAACAAATGGAAACTGTCGCCAGCATACGGTCACATAGCCGCTTTACTCAGTGTCCTCTGTGTATCCTCTGTGTACTCTGTGGTAAGTATTTGCATGACTTACTTGCACTGACTTCTGCGCCTATGCGGTGAATCCCCATGTACGGATTGGGCCGAGCCTCGCAAGTCGGACGCATTTTTTGACAAACAGACGGCATCGGATATACTCTGGCGCGGAAAACGTTTTCAGCAATCACTGAGTAGCTGGAGAGACCATGACTCAATTGGCGATTCGCGATGGTGCCTGGCCCATCCTTCTGACGGCTTTCGATGGCGACAACCAAGTAGATTTGTCCGCCATCGGCGCGCTGCTGGATTTCTACCGCGACTTGAAATTGCCCGGCGTGCTGGCTCTGGGGCAGGCCAGCGAGATGCTGCTGCTGGATCACGACGAGCGCTTCCGCGTGGCTGAATGCGTGGCCCGGCATCCCCGAGGCAGCCTGGCGGCGGCCACAGTCGGCAACTACGGCGAGACCCTGGCCGAGCAAGCCGACAGCCTGCAGCGCATCCACGATATGGGCACGGATGTTGCCGTGGTGGCCCTGTCGCTGCTGCCATCGGCCGACGGGCTGGCCGCGCAACTGCGGGAGCTGGCGAGCCTCGTGCGGCCCGATGTGCGTCTGGGCATCTACGAAATCCCCGAGCCGGAGCATCGTCTGCTCAGCCCGGAAGAAGTGGCGCAAGTCGCTGCCAGCGGACGCTTCTATTTCATGAAGGACACCTGCCGCCTGATCGAGCCTTTCAGCGCCAAAGTGAAAGCGGCAGCGGGCACGAACCTGAAACTTTACCAGGCCAATCTGGCCGTGCTGCCGCGGTCAATGGAGGCGGGCGGCGCCGGCTTCTGCGGCTGGCTGCCCATCGTCGCGCCCGAGCTCAGCGAGCAAGTCTGCGACCTTTCGCTGCCGGCTGAGTTGCGGCGGCGCGCCCATGACAAGCTGATGACGTTCAACGAAGTCATCATCGCTAGCGGCTTCCCTGCGTCCGGCAAATACTTGTTGTCGCTGCGCGGCCTACCCATTCAGCCCCACAGCCGCCGCGACACCGCCGAGCCTTTCTTCGCGCAGGGATCGGCAGCTTTGGATGACTTCGTCGCCCGGGCCGACCCCTTCCGCGCCATTGAGCTGGCCGGGCAGCCCTAGCGCCCTCATGTCGAGAACGCCGAACATCATCGTCTTCTTCAGCGATGACCACGCGCAGTGGGCGCTGCCGTCTTATGGCAATCGCGAGATACACGCGCCCAACCTGACGCATCTGGCCCAGACCGGCGTCTTGATGCAGAACGCCTTCACACCCTGCCCGGTCTGTTCGCCGGCGCGCGCATCCTTCTGGACCGGTCTCTACCCCTCGCAGCATGGCGTCCACGACCACCTGGCCGAGGACGATCCCGACGTGCAGGCCACAAACTGGCTGGCGGAAACGCCGCTTCTCGCTGACCGATTGCAGGCGGCCGGCTACACGACGGCGCTCACAGGCAAGTGGCATTGCGGCAGCGGCGAAATCCCCAAGCCCGGCTTCGACTTCTGGTACAGCGCCTGGCGCAAGACGCCAAAGTACGACAGCCCGATCAACAAATACAGCGATCAAGGCGCGGTTGTCGAGCGGCGCGGAACCGACACGCAGATCATTAGCGATGCCGCCGTCGACTTTCTGCGCTCGCGCGACCGGGGCAAGCCCTTCTTTCTCTTCGTCGGCTTTGCGGCGGCGCACAATCCCTGGATCAACCGCCCGGAACGCCTGGTATCACAGTACCGTAGCGCGACCTTTTGCGATATCCCCGACGATATAGCGTATCCTTTTGGCGCCGCCGGCGCCCATCCGGTCGCGCCGGACGATCCGCGCGAGGCGTTGGCGCAATATTACGCCTCGGTGACGATGATCGACGACGGGGTAGGGCGGCTGCTGGATGAGCTTGAGGCGCAGGGTGAACGGGACGACACGCTGATCGTCTATACTTCCGATCACGGCTTGAATATGGGGCATCACGGCATCTGGGGCAAGGGCAATGGCAGCGAGCCGCTCAATATGCTTGAGGAGTCGATTCGCGTGCCACTGATTGCGAACTGGCCGGGTGTCACTGCCGGCGGGCAGCAGCGGGCAGAGTTCGTCAGCCACTGCGATCTGCATGCGACCCTGCTCGACATCGCCGGCGCCGAGCCTGCTGATAGGGCAGGTCTGCCCGGCCGCAGCGCCAAGTCGATCTTGCTGGGCGAGCCCGGCGGCGACTGGCGGAACGTCTACATCGGCGAATACGGCCCGACCCGCGCCATCCGCGACGAGCGCTACAAGCTCGTCTGCCGCGCAGAACAGGGCGATTTACTGCACGACCTGATCGCCGACCCGCGCGAGACGGTCAATCTGATCGACGATGACGACCGCCGCCCGGTCGCCGAGGGACTGCGCGCGCAACTGGAGGCCTTCTTCGCCCGCTACCAAGTCGCCGAGCACAGCGGCTTGCGCGGCGACGACCTGCCCATCCACAATCGGCGCGAGGCATGGAGGGCATAGCGTGGGCTTTCACCACAAAGGGCACAAAGACACAAAGTGCACAAAGGTTTTTGGCCACAGAGGCACAGAGGGCACAGAGAAATATGATTGGGGGAGTGAATAATGTCGAGGGCACAAGGCGAATTGCGGACTCTGTAGCGGGGGATTCACTACAGCCGCTCGCAAGTCACGACTTGGCTCACGCAAAATCTGATACCCTAAGCTCTGGGCGTACGGGCGAGCCGGTGGCTCGCCCCTACAGAGTTCGACGTGAGCGTCGCAAAAGTTTGTATGACATATTCGATACAGAAGAGCAGGGCGACAATATGAAAATCACCGCCATTCGCGACTTGTCCGTGCCCATCAAGTCCTCCATCCGCAACGCCTTCATCGACTTCTCGCAGATGACCGCCTCCATCGTCGGCATAGAAAGCGATATCATCCGCGATGGGGCGCCGCTGATCGGCTACGGCTTCAACTCCAACGGGCGATACTCGCAGAGCGGCTTGCTGCGCGAGCGCTTCATCCCGCGCTTGCTGGGCGCAAGTCCCGATGCGCTGCTCGCGGACGATGGCGACAACTTAGACCCCGCCAAAGCCTGGGACATTATGATGGCCAACGAAAAACCGGGCGGCCACGGCGAGCGCTCGGTGGCGGTCGGCGTGCTGGACATGGCGCTCTGGGACCTGGTCGCCAAGATTGAGGGCCTGCCGCTTTATCAGCTGCTGGGCCAGCGTTATCGCGGCGGCGCGGTCGATGAAGCCGTCTTCGTCTACGCCGCCGGCGGCTATTATTACCCGGGCAAGGGGCTGGGCGCGCTGCAAGTTGAAATCAAGAGTTACCTTGATATGGGCTACGCCAATGTCAAGATCAAGATCGGCGGCGACTCACTGGATGAGGACCGGCGGCGCATTGAGGCGGTGCTGGAGATTGTCGGCGATGGTCAGGCGCTGGCAGTTGACGCCAACGGACGCTTCGACCTAAAGACCGCGCTGCATTACGCCGAAGCGCTTGAGCCCTACGACCTCTTCTGGTACGAGGAAGCCGGCGATCCGCTGGATTACCTGCTCAATGCCGCGCTGGCATCCGCGACCAGCCTGCCGCTGGCCACCGGCGAGAACCTCTTCTCGACCATCGACGCCGCCAACCTGATTCGTTACGGCGGCATGCGGCCGGAACGCGACTTCCTGCAATTTGACCCGGCGCTGAGTTACGGACTGGTCGAGTACCTGCGCACGCTGGAGATGCTGACCGACTACGGCTGGTCGCACCGGCGCTGCATCCCGCACGGCGGCCATCAGTTCGCGCTGCATATCGCCGCCGGCCTGGGCCTCTACGGCAACGAATCTTACCCGCGCGTCTTCCAGCCCTTTGGCGGCTTCGGCGACGATATTCCGGTCATTGCCGGGCGCATCCAGCCGCCGCAAGCGCCCGGCATAGGCTTCGAGCTCAAAGCCGACTTGATGCGCGAATTTGATAAACTGTACAGCTAAAAGACCTTTACCACCGAGGACACCGAGTGGAATGAGTTCACCGAGAGGAAGCTTCCTAGATTGCGCCCAAGCTGAAACGAGGAGGTTAACGACAATCTTGTGAATCGACACGATGTAGGGGCGACCTATCAGGTCGCCCGTCTGACTGCCTTAGCAACGGTCTCATCGCATATCTCTTACTTTCTCTGTGCCCTTGCTAAACTCGGTGTACTCGGTGGTAAAAATGTCTGAACGGACTCCCTCATGACCCCCAGCAACGTGAATTCGACTCAACCCATTACCTTCGTCACTTTCTACATGGACGTGACCGACCAGACCATGGCCAGCATCCACCAGACCACCTCGACCATCACCGTCACCGAGCCGCATCAGTACATCCAGACCATGTTCGCCTCGGCGCGGCGCTTTCATCCCGATTGCCGCACGGTCGTGCTCAGCGACCAGGCCACGCAGTTTCCACCCCGCGTCGATATCGACATCATCCGTTACGACCTTGATACGCAGCAGCCCATGCTCTCGCGCTCCATCGCCTGGCTGGCTTACCTGCGCGCCGCCCATGGACACACCGTCTTCCTCGACAGCGACCTGCTGATCAACGGCGATCTGTCGCATGTCTTCGCCGCGGACTTCGCTGCCGCGCTGACCTACCGCGATGGCGACAGCAAGTGGCCCATCAACGCCGGCATCAACTTCGCGCACGGTGATGACCTGGCGGCTGCGGCGGCTTTCCACGAGATTTGGCTGCGCGAATTCCGCGCGGCGCACCTGAAGCAGAGCGTTTGGGGCGGCGATCAAGACACCCTGCGCGAACTCTTCGCCGCTGTCGACTTCGCCCGCGAGGACAGCTTCAACTGGCGCCTGGGCGACATCGACATCCGCTTCCTGCCCTGCGCGCGCTACAATTTTTCGACGGCGAAGGCGCATGAAATGAACGGCTATTATCCCGATGCGCTGGTTCTGCACTTCAAAGGCAAGCGCAAACCCTATATGTTTCCCTACTGGCGGACACACATCCGCGATAAGAGTGTGCGCAATTAGATATTGCAAATCTCGTCTTGAGGAGTTTTTCTTTTGCCACCGAGTACACCGATTGAAATTGAGGACACAGAGGATACGATATTGTCTCGTCTCACGCGCAGTTTTGGTCGCGATCCTGCTTATGGAATCTGTCGCTACCATATAATCAACAAAATGATTTACTCTGTGTCCTCATTTTTTCTCTGTGTTCTCGGTGGTAAGTTTTTTTGTCTATTACTTCGTCATACTGAGAAGGATAACTTATGAAAACACTCCCCCATATCGACATCATCGAGCCGAAGCGCATCGCGGCGCTGCTGGCGGACGAGCGCAATTTCTGCTGGCGCGCGGTCGACAGCGAAGGCCTGGACGGCTGGACGCCCGATATCGGCATCAGCGGCTACCCGCGCCCCAGCGTGGTACGCCCGGCTTCGGTGGCTTCCGCCGGCGTCCCGTCCACCCTGCGCCAGCGCTTCTGGCAGACCGTGCAGAACCAGGCCGACCACACCGGCCCGCGTTACATCGGCGTCGTCATCTACCTCCAAGCCGGCGAGCCCAGCCCGCTGATCCTGCGCCTGCGCGGCCAAGACATCGGCCGCATCGAGCCGCAGCGCCTGGACAATCGCCCCCACCTGCTTGTCGCTGACCAGCCGGTCGACTTCATCGGCGAGATGGAGATCTTCAACCTCATCGCGCCCGGCCCGGGCAGCTACCGCATCGAGCATGTGCTGCTGCTGAGCGAACGCCCCGAGCCCAGCAGCTTCACTCCGGAGATTCGCAATCTCAGCTGGCGCGTCGAGGCCGGCGCCAACGGAAGTCGCAGCGCTCATCTGCAATTCCTGACGTCTCGCGTCGCTGTGGTCGAGGCCCACCTGTCCGCCGCTGACGGCCAGCAGGTGACAACGCAATGCGGCGCGGCATCCCGCCTGCATCATCTGGTCATACCTGACCTGCAAGCCGATGCCGAATATAGCGCAGAAATTGTCGCCCGGGATCCCGCCGGTGAGACGATTAGCGAAAGGCTGAGCTTCTCGACGCGCGATCCGCAGCCGGTTTCGGGGCAGCCGCTGTCCGTCCCGCTGGAACTGATCAATCCGCGCGATTGCGATCTGACCGGCTTGCCGCTCACCTTCGGCCTGCCTTTTGAGCAAGGCGCGGCGCATCAGATCGACTCCTGCAGTTTGGGGGCTGGCGACCAATTGCTGCCGGCGCGCGCGCGTGCGGTCAGCCGCTGGAGCGATGGCTCGCTGCGCTGGGCGCTGGTCAACTCGCGCGTTCCAGCCGGCCTGGCAGGAACGAGCTCAACATCAGCCATCGCGCATATCAATGGTATCGAAGCTCCGACGCCGCAGTCGTCTATCGCAAATATTAATGGTAGCGGAGCCCCGACGCCGCAGTCGTCGCGTGTAGACCCGGGCGGCGGCGGACTGACGATAGAGGCGCCAGACCGGCGCAGCTTGTCCCTGGCGGATTGGCGCTTTGTCTCGGTGCTGAGCAACGGCTTGACCTTGAGCGCCGGCCCCGTTCACGCCATACAGCAGGAGGCCTCGGGCGCCTTCCGCTTCACCGTCGACCACCAAGACGCGGACGGCATCGCCCATCTGCGCAGCGCAATGCGCTTGCAGTTCTTTCCCGACCAGACCTTCGTCAAACTGCACCACCGCCTGGAAGTCATCAGCCCTGCCCTGTCAGACGCGGCTGCCGGCGGCGACATCCCGCCCGAATACGCGGACGAGATGCGCGCCAATATCGTCGGCGACTCCGGCGAAGAAAGCACACTGCTCAAGCTGCGATCCTTCTCGCTGCGTATTCCCTTTGCAGGCGCAAGCGTGGTGGAGCATCAAGGCGTCCGACAGCCCATCGGCGACGCCGGCTGGCAGTTGCGCCACGATCACGACCTGGCGCATACCATCAACGGCGACGAACGCGACGGCCGCGCGCTCGGCCACATCCGCGTCGAGGGCGACTCCGACTCGCTCGGCGTCGGCCTGCGCCAATTCTGGCAGACCTATCCCAAGGCCCTGGCTGTCGACGGCGACGGCATCGACATCCATCTCTTCCCCGACCGCCGCGGCGTCGAGCTGCCCGGCGACGACGAAGCCTGGCATCGCCTGTACTTCTGGCTTGATGACGAGGGCTACAAGCTCAAAGCCGGCATGGCGCTCGGCAGTGAGATTCTGCTCGATTTCGGCGCTGACCCCTCGGCCGCTTTCGACTGGCTGGAAGGCGGCATCCTGGTCCGCCCCGATATCGACACCCTGAATGCCAGCGGCGCGCTGAACGCTATCGGCGCGCGCAAGGACTCGATCCTGCCGCGCTACGAGGAGCTGGCCGATATCGCCATGCAGTCCTTCTTCGACGATCAAGAGCACTATCGCGCCTACGGTCACATCAACTACGGCGACTGGTACGGCGAGAGCGCCTGGTCCTGGGGCAATAACGAATACGACCCGGCTTATGTCGGCTACAGCGAGTTCCTGCGCGGCGGCGAACCGGGCTGGGCCGTCTGGGCGGCGGACGCGGCGCGCCATCTGGCCGATGTCGACACCATCAATTTCTCGCGCCAGCCAGCCGAGATCGGCGGGCAAGCCATGCACATTCCCGGTCACCTCGGCGGATACCTGCCGCCCTATTTCCGCAGCAAGATGAAGGGCACCAGCCTGGGCCCGGCGCATATGTGGGTCGAAGGCCAACTGCTGCACTACCTGCTCAGCGGCGACCATGCCGTATACGACTCCCTGCTCAAAACCAAAGATTGGCTGATACAGCCCGGACGGCTCGACTACTACGATTACAAAAGCGCGCGCGACTCCGGCTGGCATCTGATTCACCTGAGTATGCTGGCGCTGGTGCTGGACGACCCCGACTGTCTCAACGCGGCCAGCATCATCGTCGAGCGCGTGCTCGAACGGCGGACGCCCGGCGGCGGCTGGGATCGCATGTTGGGCGAACCCCACTGCGGCTGCGGCTATCCCCGCTGCAGTGGCGAAGCCGGCTTCATGATCTGCGTCCTGATCTCGGGCTTGAAGCGCTATCACCACCTGACAGGCGACCAAGCCGTGGCCGAGGCCATCATCGGCGGCGCGCGCTGGCTGATCAACGAGACCTTCGATCACAACAGCGGCTACTTCCGCTATACATCTTGTCCCAACCGCTCGCTGGGCGGCACATTCCAGTGTACGCAGTGGGCGCTGGAGGCGCTGGCGGCCGCCTGGGAGCTCAGCGGCGACCCCGAGATCGGCGCATACCTCAAACGCGGCCTGCCGGTCATTGGCCAATATCCGGCGCGGCTCAGCCACCTGGGCGTGGGCAAAGCCATGTCGCAGCAAATGCGTTACGTGCCGACTATACTGGCGTCTTTGGCAAAACGCCCTTTGGACGAGATTGAGGGGGAGTAGAGAATTTCAAGAATTCCGGACATATTTTGGATACCATATTGAGGGAATCACGACAGTCGCTCGCAAGTCACAACTCGGCTCACACAAAATAGGAAATCCAATGTTGTGTGCGTATGGGCGAGCCGGTGGCTCGCCCATACATATTTCGACGGGGGCTCGGCAGGATTCACAAAAATGAGACACAGAGGGTCGCGTAGACACAGACCGCCGGCACTGAGAAGCCAACTTTCCTCGATTTCACTCTGTGTACTCGGTGGTAAAGGCGTCGAAACTGCGCAATTGTGGAGCGCCCCGCGCCGTCGTCTTAATACGCATCAAGCCGTACATGTTACCAAAGGAGAAATTAGATGACTGATTGGACGAACAGACTAGCGATTATCAGCGACGAAGCGGACGACTCCTTCGCTGCGGCGGTCGATTACTGCCTGCCGCTGGGCATCCGCGCTTACGAGCTGCGCAAGCTGGAAGGCGGCCGCTTCCCGAGTGTGACCGAGCGCGACGTGCAGGAGGTGGCCGACACGGTCGCCGCGCATGATCTCGATCTCATCGGCGTCAGCCCCGGCTTTTTCAAAGGCCCGCTGGATGCCGACGTGATCGCGCGCACCTTTGATGAGGACTTGCCCAAAGCTTTCCGCTTGATGGAACGCCTGGGCATCCGCCAGATGACCCTCTTCACCTTCCGCCGCAGCGGCCCCGACGACCCCATCCCCGCTGAGATTTTCGATCATCTGGGGCGGGCCATCGAGCTCTGCGCCGGCGAAGGCATTGAGGTCGTGCTGGAGAACGCCGCCAGCATCTACAGCAACACCGGCGCCAACCTGGCCACCATCGCCAGAACGTTGGGCGTCAAGGTGGTCTGGGACCCGGCCAATGGCGCGGCTTCCGGCGATGCCTCCTGGCGCGATGGCTACGACCTTCTGCGCGATATCATCGCTCATGTACACTTTAAGAATTGGACGCCGGAGGGCTGGGCCGCCATCAACGACGGCGAGGTCGACTTGGCCGGGCAGGTCGCCGCGCTCAAAGCCGATGCTTACCCCGGCTACTACTGCCTCGAGCCGCACCAGTGGAACGACCGCCGCGCCGCCGTAAGAAACAATCACGACCAACTGTTGGCGCTGCTGCAAGCGGATTAGGTAGAGCGCTGGAAACCGTGAAAAAGATAATCGGACTCATCAAGAGGGAGTCCCTGTGTCTTTAGTTGGCAACCCTTCCCGCTCCGATTACAGTCATTTCGGATGCCGTAGGGGCGACCTATCAGGTCGCCTGCTGTCCCGATTCTGTTTGCGGGCGAGCCAATGGCTCGCCCCTACATGGCTAATGATTTCTCTGTGCCTCTGTGGCAGATTTTCTTGAGCTCTTTATAAGGAGACGCTAATGACCAAAACCATTCGCTCGATCATCGTCGGCATGGGCGGCATCAGCCGTTCGATGCTGCGCGTGCTGGCCGACAAAAGCTGGCACGAAGCAGTCGCCGTCGTCGATGTCAACCCGGACGCGCTGCAGCAGGCCGGCGCGGACTTATCGCTGCCGGAGTCGGCGCTCTATACCGATCTCGACCGCGCTTTCGCCGAGACGGCTGCCGATGCCGCGCTGATCAACACGCCGTCCGAGTGGCACTATCCGCAGACCGAGGCCGCGCTGCGAGCGGGACTATCGCCCCTGGTCGCCAAGCCGCTCAGCAACAACTTCGCCCATTCGCAAGCCCTGGTGGGGCTTGCCGCCGAGCGCGGCGTAAAGCTGGCGGCGGGCCAGCAGATGCGCTACTTCCGCCACTATCTGACTGCCGCCGAATTCGTCCGCGGCGGCGCGCTGGGCGATGTAGAGCAGATCTACTTCTTTAACGCCAAACCGCGCCATCAAGCGCGCAACCTGACCGGTTTTGAGCAGCCCGTGCTCTGGGAGATGACCTGCCACCATCTCGACTGCCTCTTCGCCGTCTTGCCCGAGCTTGAGCCGGCATCGGTCATCTGCGATGGCTACCTGCCGTCCTGGTCGGTCTACGACAGCGCCTGCATGATCAACGGGCTCTTCCGCTTCAGCGGCGGCCAACACATGATCTATCATGCCGGCTACTCGACGCAATCGGACTGCTACGAACTGCGCCTGGAAGGCAGCAAGGGCGTGCTGCGCTGCCGCGGCTTGCACATGTCCAAGAACGAAATGACCTACGAATTCGCCGAGCGCGGCGGGCCTTTCGAAGTGGTCGACCTCGATAGCGGGCGTCCGCCGACCCTGCCCTGGTCGCTCTTCTTCGACCGCTGGCAAGCATGGCTGAGCGGCGGGGATGAGGCCGACGAGCCCCACTTCAGCGGGCGCAACAATCTCAAGGTGCTGGCGACCATCGACGCCGCCATTCGCTCGCTTGACGCCGGCGCCTTCCTGCCCATCGCCGCCGATGAACGATACAGCGGCGTCTTCGGGGGCGAACGATGAGCTTCATTGTCGATTGTCAAAGCCACGTTTTCCCGCGTGAATATGCCGAGTTGCTGACGCGCAATCGCAATAGCTTGCGAACCAGCGGCGGCGACGGCGTCTACCTGATCGACTACGGTGGCGTGCAGCGCTTCCGCCTCGACCTTGACGACTACAGCCCGGGGCGCAAGCTGGCCGATATGGACCGCTCCGGCGTCGATATGAGCGTCATCAGCGTCAACATCCCCACGCCGGATATGCTCGAGCCGCCGCTGGCCATCGAGGGCGCGCGCATCTGCAACGATGCCGTCGCCGAGCTCTGCGCCCAGCATAGCGATCGGTTCGTCGGCATCGCCTCGCTGCCGCTGAATGATGTGCCCGCCGCCATCACCGAGCTGGAACGCGCCTTGAGCGAGCTGGATTTGCGCGGCGTTTTCTTGCCGTCGCATATCAATGGCGATCCGCTGGACCACGACCGCTTCGAGCCCTTTTACGCGCGCGCGGCCGAGTTGGGCGCGCCATTGGTATTGCATCCCACCGTGCCGACCTGGGGCGACGCCATCCGCGAGCACAGCATGATTCCTATGGCGGGCTTCATGATCGATACCTCGTTCGCCATGCTGCGCCTGATCCTGGGCGGCGCCATGGAGCGCCATCCGCAGCTCAAGGTCGTGCATCCGCATTGCGGCGGCGTGCTGCCCTACTTGATGGGGCGCGTGGTTGAGCAAACCGAGGTCAAGCGCCGCGGCCGCGACCACATCACGCAATCCCCGCGCGAGACTTACCGCCGCGTCTATCTCGACCTGGTATCGCCATCGCAGCTGGCCATTAACTTCGCCCTGGGCTTCGCCGGCGCCGGCAATCTGCTCTTCGGCAGTGACCATCCCTGGGTGACCATCGACGCCATCATGCAGTACGTCAGCGCGCTCGACTGCTCAGAGGCGGACATGGCGCGCATACTCGGCGGCAACGCGCGCGAGCTCTTCCGCATCGGCTAGCGCGCCGGACGCATTCTTTGACGCGCGCGCGCCGCGAACTGTTATCCTCTCTCGAATTATTTTCGGCGACAGGATTTCGCAGCGTTGAAGATCCAGAGTAGCGTCTCCCAGCGCAGCCTCAGCGAGATCACCCTATTCCCTTTTGATGACCACGCTATTCCCCTGCAGCGCGGCGTTCAGCTTCAGCTCAACAGCCACCGCGCCACCTGCGGACGTACGCGCATCGCACTCGCGCCCGGCCCGGATGGCGCGTCCGACTGCGAACACGTCGCCTACTACGGCACGGTGATCCGCCGCGGCGACCAGCTCTGGATGTGGTACCTTGGCCAAGGCGCGGACGAAACCTGGTTCCAGCGTATACATCTGGCGACGAGCCGCGACGGCTACCACTGGGAAAAGCCGAGTCTCGGCTTGGTCGAATATAATGGGACGCGCGATAACAATCTGGTCGACATGGGCGCGCACGGGCATATTGCCGCCTGCGTCGTCTTTCACGACCCGGACGACCCGGACTCCGCGCGCCGCTTCAAGATGGTTTTCGAGGATGAGCGCTACGGCAATCGCTTCGCCGTCGCCTTCAGCCCCGACGGTCTGCGCTGGAGCGAATCAGCGAGTAATCCCGTCGGTCCCTGGTTTGAGATGGCCGGCGGGGGGAAGATCGACGAAATGTATGTCATCGCCGGGCAGGGCGGGAAGCACGTGCCCGGCCGCTTCCGACAATTCGCCAGCCATATCTCCTACGACTTCGAAAATTGGAGCGCCGCTTCCGTGCTCGGTTTGCAGCGCGTTGATGTGGCGCCGCGCCCGCGCATAGTGGGTGGCGACGCCGGCGAGCAGATTCACCTCGGCGCCGGCCTCTGGAATCGCGGGAATGTCGTGCTCGGTTTCTACGGCATGTGGAACGGGCACGCCTCAAACGACCGCCGCATGACCACTATGGACCTGGGTCTGGCTGTAAGCAACGATGGCTTGCACTACCGCGAGCCGATCCCCAACTTCCCTATCGTCTCCGCCGCCGAAGACGGCTGGCTCAAGCCGCCGCAGGGCGATCAGCTATTGAACTTTCCCACGCTGATCCAGGGGCAGGGCTTCGAGAATATCGGCGACGAGACGCTCTTCTGGTATGGTCCCTGGCCCGAGCAGAAAAGCGACGGCGTCCGCGTCGCCAGCTGGGGGCGGGATCGATTGGGCTATATGCAGGCTTACATGGGCGGGCCGATGGCTGCTGAGTCGGAGCGCGACCCTCATGTCATTTCCGCGCCAATCGACCTTGAAGGCCAGGCCGCGCAGTTATTCCTGAATGTCGAAGGCATCCATGACTATAGCGGCCTCAGCGTCGCAATCCTCGACGAGCGCTTGAATCCGCTGCCGGCTTATTCCCGCGAAAACTGTGACTTGCTCAAAGAAAACGGATACAATCAGTTGGTGACTTGGGGTGACCGAGACGCGATATCGCATCCCTCAGGTCGTATTCGTCTGCGTGTTGATTTCACCGGCATCCGCCCTGAAGATGTCCGTCTATATGCGATTTACTTAAATACAGTGAGAATTGGAGAGAGTCGTGAAACTATTTGATTATGCCGATACCGTAGAAGGCTGGGATTTAACGATCAACCGCTACGCCACGCAAAAGGTCGAATTCGGCGCGCCGGGCGTGGCCGAAAAAGTAGCGGAAATCGAAGCGCTGCTCAAGCAGAAGATCGCCGAGCTGGACGCGCTGCCGGACGATCCCGAGCTGGCAAAGGCCGAGCCCGATGACTTGGCGGCGATCAAAGCGCTGCGTCCGGCCGGCAGCCGCCGCCTGCTGACATCGCTGCCCGAGGACTTCCGCCATCGCCTGGAAGGCGCCTGGCTGACGCGCTGCGCCGGCTGCACGCTCGGCTCCATCGTCGAGGGCTGGAAGGTCGACCGCATGGAGGCCTGGGCGACGTACCTCGGCGATCCCTTCCCTCTGGTGGATTATTGGAGCCAGGCGGAACAGCCGCATCTGCCCCGCTTGAAGATGAGCGTGCGCCATGATTACACGCCCTCAAAGATGAACGGCGTCCCCTCCGATGACGACCTGAACTACACCCTGCTCGGTCTGCTGGTCCTGGAAACCTACGGCCCCGACTTCAGCGTCGAGGACATGGGCGCGGCCTGGGTCAAGTACCTGCCCTTCGCCTTCACGGCCGAGGGCGTCGCGCTGGAGAATCTGCTTAATGGCGTGCCGGCTATGGAAGCGGGCGCGCTCAACAATCCCTGCCAAAATTGGATCGGCGCCGATATCCGCAGCGACCCCTGGGGCTACGCCGCGCCCGGCTGGCCCGAAAAAGCGGCTGAGTTGGCCTGGCGCGACGCCATGATCAGCCACCGGCGCAACGGCGTCTATGCCGCTATGTATTGGTCAGCCGCGATTTCAGCCGCCTTCGCCGTCGATGATCCCATGGAGGCGCTGCGCATCGGGCTGGAAGAGATCCCCGCCGACTGCATTACCGCGCGCGAAATCCGCTGGGCGCTCGAAAAGGCGCCGTCCATTTCGGGCTACAAGGACGCTGACGCGCTGGTCCAGGAGCGTTATCCCGGCATGTGGAAGTCGCATTCTTTCCAGAATAACGCGCTGACGATTTGGGGCTTGGCCGTCGGCGGCGCTGACTGTACCAAGGTCATCGGCGAAACCGTCTCCATGGGCCAGGACAATGACTGCACCGCCGCCACTGCCGGCAGCATCTTCGGCGCTGTCTATGGGGCCGGCGCCATCCCCGAGCACTGGACCCGCAATTTTAACAACAAGATTCATTGCTACCTGAACGGGCATCCGACCTTCGCCCTCGACGATGTGGTCGATCGCTTCGCCGCGCAGGCGGAAAGGGTGATGGCTGGCCGATGAGGATGTGTAGGGGCGACACATTGGGTCGCCCGCGAAATGTTTTGCGCTTGCTTGGAATCACTTAATCAGAGGAGAGAACAATGCGTCTTTTTGAATATCCGGAAAAGGTCGGGATGTGGGAACGCAAGATCAACGCCTACGCCCAGCAAAAGGTCGAGTTCGGCGCTGACGGCGTGGCCGAAAAAGTGGCCGAGATTGAATCGCTGCTGCAGCAGAAAATCGCCGAGTTGGACGCCTTGCAGGACGATGCCGAATTGGCCCAGGCCGAACCCAATGACCTGGAGTCCATCCGAAGCTTGCGCCCGGCCGGGGTTCGCCGCAGTTGGTCCGGGCTGTCGGACGATTTTCGCGAACGCCTCGAGGGCTCCTGGCTGGCGCGCTGCGCCGGCTGCACGCTCGGCTCCATCGTCGAAGGCTGGACCGTCGAGCGCATGGAAGACTGGGCGAAATACCTCGGCGATGAGTATCCGCTGGTCGATTATTGGAGCGTCGCCGAGCAGCCTCACATGAAGAAGTATGAGACCAGCCTGCGCGAAGACTTCACGCCCGCCAAGATGGACGGCGTCCCGACCGACGACGATCTCAACTATACGTTGCTCGGTCTGATGATCATGGAAGAATACGGGCTCGATTTCACCACCGAGCAGCTGGGCGAAGCCTGGGTCAAGTATCTGCCATTCGCCTTCACCGCCGAGGGCATCGCGCTGGACAACTTGCGCAAGGGCGTGCCGGCGCTGCAGGCGGCCGAAGTCGACAATCCCTTCTTGAATTGGATCGGCGCCGATATCCGCAGTGACCCCTGGGCTTATGCCGTGCCAGGCTGGCCCGAAAAAGCCGCCGAACTCGCTCATCGCGATGCTTACGTCAGCCACCGCCGCAATGGCATCTTCGCCGCCATGTTCTTCTCCGCGGCCATCTCGGCAGCCTTTACCGTAGACAATACCGTTGACGCGCTGCGCATCGGCTTGGAGGAGATTCCGGCTGACTGTCTGCTGGCGCGCGAGCTGCGCTGGGCCCTGGACAAAGCGCCGGACGTGGCCAATTACCGCGATGCCGCCGCGCTGATCGAGGAACGCTATACGGTTATGGGCGGCGCGCACGCCATCAACAATACGGTCTTAACCGTCTGGGGCTTGACCGTTGGCGGAGACGATCTGACCAAAGTCATCGGCGAAACAGTCGCCATGGGCAAGGACAATGACTGCACCGCCGCTACCGCCGGCAGCATCTGGGGCGCGGTCTACGGCAAAAGCGCCATTCCCAAGCACTGGACCAAGAATTTCAACAATACGGTGCATACCTTCTTGTATCACCAGTCGCCCTTCGCCATCGACGACACCATCGACCGCTTCATCGCCCTGGCGGAACAAGTGCACGCGCGCGGCTAGGCGCTTAATCTCGCCCGCCCGACTAGGCGCATGAACCCGCACGAACCGTAGGGGCCAGCCTTGGCTCGCCCACGAAAAAGCGGAATGTGTGTAGGGGCGACCCGGTGGGTCGCCCGCCAAACCGTGCAAAGTATTAGGAGCATCACATGTCAAACAACAATTACCCGGATCCAGTGGACAACCTCGACCGCCAGATCAACCTCTGGGCCCAGCTCAAGACCGAGACCGGCGCGGCCGGCGTGGCCGACAAGGTGGCGGAAATCAACGCCCTGGTCGCCGAGAAGCTGGCCGAGTTGCGCGCCTTGCCAGACGACCCGGCGCTGCGCCAAGACGAGCCGGATGACTTGCCCGGCATCCGCGCGCTGCGCCCAGATGGCGAGCGCCGTTACTGGACGCAATTGCCGCGCGACACCTATCGCGACCGGCTGGAGGCGGCCATTCTGGGACGCTTTTCCGGCTGTGTTCTGGGCTCAATCGTCGAGTGCTGGGAAGTCGACCAGATGGCGCGCTGGGCGGAGCATCTTGGCGACGCCTTCCCGCCCACCGACTATTGGAGCGCGGCCGAGCGCCCGCACGATCTCAAATATCGTACTAGCCCGCGCGAAGACTTCACCCGCGCCAAAATGAATGGCGTGCCCACCGATGACGACCTCATTTACACTCAGCTGGGCCTGCTGATTCTGGAAGATTACGGCGTAAATTTCAGCCTGGCCGATGTGGGCGCTGCCTGGATGAAATACTTGCCCCATGCGGCCACCGCGGAAGGCATCGCGCTGAATAATCTGCACGCCGGCGTACCGGCCGCTGAAGCCGCAATCGTGGACAATCCCTTCATCTACTGGATCGGCGCCGATATCCGCTCCGACCCCTGGGCTTATGCCGCGCCCGGTTATCCCGAGAAGGCGGCCGAATTCGCCTGGCGCGACGCCAGCATCAGCCACCGGCGCAATGGCATCTACGGCGCCATGTATTTCTCCGCTGTCATCTCGGCTGCCTTCGCCCTGGGCAATCCTCGACAAGCTATGGAGGCGGGCTTGGCTGAGATACCGGCTGACTGCGCGTTGGCGCGCGAGTTGCGCTGGGCGTTGGAAGTAGCGTCGTCCATTAATACTTATCGCGAGGCCCGCGATACGGTCGACCAGCGTTACGCCGGCATGCACCGCATCCACACCATCAACAACGCCGTGCTGACCGTCTGGGGGCTGACCATCGGCGGCGACGACTTCAGCAAGGTCATCGGCGAGACAGTGGCAATGGGCTTGGATAACGACTGCACCGCCGCCACCGCCGGCAGCATATTCGGCGCCGCCTACGGCAAAGACGCCATCCCCAAGCACTGGTACAAGGACTTCAACAACAAGGCGCGCAGTTACATCATCGGCATCGACGCCTTCGCCATAGACGATATGATCGACCGCTTCACCGCCCAGGCGGAACAAGCGCACGCTGGCGGCTAGGCGTTTAATCAGCGCGAAATCTGTAGGGGCTAGCGAAGGGCAGTGTCTACGCGCCCCTTGGCTCGCCCGCAAAATTGTGGAACGTGTGTAGGGGCGACCCGGTGGGTCGCCCGCCTGACCGCGAACAGCATTAGGAGCCGCCCATGACACCATACGATTACCCGGAATACCTCGACGGCATTGAGCGACAGATCAACCACTGGGCGCAGCTGAAGGCGGAAACCGGCGCCCCAGGTGTGGCCGACAAGGTGGCGGAGATTAAGGCGGTATTCGCCGAGAAGCTGGCGGAGTTGCGCGCTTTACCCGATGATCCCGCTATGCGCGCGGCCGAACCGGATGACCTGCCCGGCATTCGCGCGCTGCGTCCGGCTGGCCAACGCCGTTACTGGACCGAGCTGCCGGAGGCGACTTACCGCGACCGGCTGGCGGGCGCCTGGCTCGGGCGCTGCGCTGGCAACGTGCTCGGCTCGATCGTCGAGCTATGGGATATCGACAAGATGGAGCGCTGGGCGGACTATCTCGGCGACCAATTCCCGCCCGTCGATTATTGGAAAGAAGCCGAGCGGCCTTTCGAGTTCAAATACGAGACCAGCCGGCGCGACGCCTTCACGCCCGCAAAAATGGACGGCGTGCCCACCGATGACGATCTCATCTATACCCAAGTGGGCCTGCTGATCCTGGAAGACTACGGTCTCGACTTCAGCATCGACGATGTCGGCGCCGCCTGGCTCAAGTACTTGCCTGTCTCGCCCGCGTCGCCCGTGCTCGGTAATCTGCAAGGCGGGGTGCCGGCTACGAAGATGGCGGCAGTCGACAATCCCACCATGTTTTGGATCATCGGCGATATCGCCTGCGACCCCTGGGGCTATGCCGCGCCCGGTTATCCCGAGCTGGCCGCCGAATTCGCCTGGCGCGCCGCCTATGTCAGCAGTAGGCGTAATGGCATCTACGGCGGCATGTACTTCGCCGCTGTCATCTCAGCCGCTTTCGCCCTGGGTGATCCGCTGGCCGCGCTTGAAGCGGGCTTGAGCGAAATCCCGGCCGATTGCGTCCTGGCCCGCGAAGTGCGCTGGGCCTTGGACGCGGCTGACGGCATCAAAGATTATCGCCAAGCGCGCGCGGCCGCCGACGAGCGTTATGCCGGCATGCATCCCGTGCATACGATCAACAATGCCGCGCTGACCATCTGGGGGCTTGCGATTGGCGGCGACGACTTCAGCAAGGTCATCGGCCAGACGGTGGCCATGGGCTTGGATAACGACTGCACCGCCGCCACCGCCGGCAGCATCTTCGGCGCCGCCTACGGCAAAGACGCCATCCCCGCGCACTGGACCCGCAACTTCAACAACAAGGCGCATTCGTACATCAAGGGCATAGCCTCATTCGCCATTGATGATATGATCGACCGCTTCACCGCCCAGGCGCAAAATGTACATACCGGATGATATGACGCGCAGTCCCGCGCCAGTTGTAGGGGCGACCTATCAGGTCGCCCGCCATAGCGCAGAAATCATAGGGGCTAGCCTTGGCTCGTCCGCGAAAAAGTGGAATGCGCGTAGGGGCGACCCGGTGGCTCGTCCGCGAAAAAGTGGAATGTGCGTATGCAGGTCGCCCGCTGTAGTCCGCCAACCAGAAGGAGTTGCCGCCAATGCCATCATCGCTCCTGCTGCTCGATCCACGAAATGTCTTTGAGGCAAAAAACGCCGCGCTGGCACTAGGCCGCATCGCGAAACATGCCGCCAATCCGCTCTTCCGCGAAGACTATTTCGCCGATCCGCCCAAGCCCTGGGAGGCGCGCCTGGACAACGTCTATCCCAGCGTCATCTATGACGAAGAAGAGGGCATCTTCAAATGCTGGTACAAGTCTTTTCTCATCGACCCATCTTCAAATAGCACGCCGCTGGCCGAGCGCCCGCATGTCCCGTACCTAGGCGGCGGACGCGAAGAGGGCCTGCTCTACGCCACATCGACCGACGGCATCCACTGGCGGAAGCCCGAGTTGGGCTTGATCGAATTCGCCGGTACGCGTCAAAACAACATCGTCATGCGCCGGGCAATACACGGCATCCACGCTGGCGGAGTTTTTAAGGACCCGCGCGATACAGACCCCTCGCGCCGCTACAAATTCATCCACTTGAATGCGCGCGCCGTACGCATGGCCAGTTGCTTTTCGGCGGACGGGCTGAGCTGGTCGCAGCCGCTATTGTGGCCGGAGCGCGACGCCGTCGGCGACACGCATAACAACGCCATCTGGTCGCCTGAATTAGAGCGCTACGTCTGCATCACTCGCGGCTGGTCGGATGGCGCTTACCGCGGCCTGCGCACAGTCCTGCGCAGCGAGAGCGAGGACTTCCTGAGTTGGACGCAGCCGGTCGAGATCTTGCGCGGCGAGGACGCTCACGACCAAATTTACTCCATGCCCATCGCGCGCTATGGCGACCTGTATATTGGCTTGCCCGCCACTTTTCACAAAGGCGATGAATCAGCAGCCGATTGGGATACTGTCGATACCGAATTGGCCATCAGCACGGACACGCTGCATTGGCGGCGTATCTGCCCGGGCCAAGCGCTGATCCCGCGCGGAGCGGGCAGCTATCCCGATGGCGAACACGACTGCGGCTGTATCTATGCCGCCGCGCCCATCGTTCAGGGCGACAAGGTTCTGCTCTATTACGGCGGCAGCAATGGCCTGCACAACGGTTGGCGCGAGGGCTCGTTTAACCTGGCGATCCTTCCGCTCGACCGATTCGCCGGCTATCGGTCGAGCGTCGGGCCGGCAACGGCGCTGCTGACCACCGCGCCCCTGCGTGCGACCGGCGCCGACATCAGGCTCAACGCCGAGATCGACGCCGGCGGCTCGATTCGCGCTGCGCTCATCGACGACGCGGGCGCGGCCCGGCCCGGCTTCGGCCTGGATGACAGCTTGCCACTGCGCGAGGGCGGACTGGCGCTGGCATTGCGCTGGCGCGAGCGGACGATTGCCGAGTTGGCGCGGCAGCCGATCCGCCTCCAGCTTGAGCTGAAGTCGGCTACAGCCTATACCCTTGGGGGCGCCACTCGCTTCGACGATTAAGCCAGATGATCGCTGATGACCTGCTCCAGCGGCTCCAGCGCGTGCGGCAGGCTGCGCCGTCCCAAGCCCAGCCGGAAGAAGTTGCCTTCAAATAGCATGACCGACGCCGGCAAGACCATCACGCCTTGTTCAGCTACGGCCGCCGCGGCGAAGTCGTCTACCGACGTATCAGACTTCAACTCCACCAGCGTGACCGTGCCAGCCTGCGGATAGCAGACCTGGAATAGTCCGTGGTAGCGTCCGAAGAAAGCGCGACAATGCGCGATATTCTGCTGCACGATTTCAACCGTGCGCGCCGTCAGCGCCCGCCAATTCTCCAGGCCGATCAGCGCCAGAATCTCGCTGGGCGCGCTTGCGCAGATCGTGACGTAGCTCTTCAGCTCTTGCAACTCATGCGAGAGCGCCGCATCGGGCGTGATCAGCCAGCCGACCCGCAAGCCGGGCAAGCCGAAACATTTCGACAAGCCACCTAACACTACCGAGCGCTCGTACAGCTCACAAGCCGAGGGCAAGCGCAGCGCCGCGTCGTGCTCGCTGAAGCGGTAGATCTCGTCAGAAAACAGGATCAGATTGTGCTGCCGCGCCAGCTCGACGACGCGCTCGAATTCGGCGCGGCCGGGCAGGCAGCCGCTTGGGTTGTGCGGGAAGTTGACGATCAGCATCTTGGTATCCGGCCGGATCAGCCCGGCCAGCTCGTCGATGTCAAAATGCCAGCCGCTCTCGCTCTGCCGCTGATGCCAAAAGGACAGCTCGCAGCCCTTGGCCCGCGCGATCTCCCATAGCGACTGGAAGCTGGGCGCGATCGCCACCACATGATCGCCCGCTTCCAGCAGCGCGTTCATCGTCAGGAAGATGCCCTCTTCCGGCACCACCTCGATGACATCGTCCGCGCCGACGCCCACATGCAGACCGGCGATGGCGGCGCGCAATTCCGGATGCCCCTGATTCTCAGTGTAGCCCAGCCACAGCTGCTCAAACTGCTCGCGGCGCTGCGGACCCGCGTAGCTCAGCAGCTCGGGCAGGGTCAGTGGCTCGCAATCCGACGAGCTGATGCCGTGGGGCGCGCTGAATTCGTGCTGCCGGAAGAAGTGTTCGATTTCGAAGGGGCGGTACTTCATGGCGTCATATCCCAATTGTCTCGTATCCTGACAGGGATTTAACCACAGAGAACACAGAGGGCACAGAGAAAACTTGCAGGCTGACGCCCAAGCGGCGGGTCAGCGCGAATCGACGATATCCAGATCGATAACGACGCCGTTGTGGTCGCTGAGCTGCTGGCCAGCGACCTTGCTGACGAAGCGTCCTTCCGGCAAGCGCGGCGAGCCCAGCGACTCGACCTGGCGCCAGCCATGCCGGCTCCAAAGCGCCACTTTGCGCCCGCCGCCGGACTCGGTCTTGGACGAGCTGGATTTCTCGCTCTTTACAGTGTGGCCACCGTCTGGCGTAGCTTCAGGAAAGGCTTCGGTAAAGCAAATGACGTCGGCATCGTAGTCAGCGATCAAGGCGCCGATACGCTCAAACTTGCCAATTCTGGCGCCCGGGCTGACAAACGCGGTATTCCAATTCAGAATGCGCATGGCTCAGCAGTCTTTCCGGGATTCGCTTATCATGCCCTCGATAATATCTTCAAGTCCCATATAGCGAGCGCCCATCTGTTCAATGATATCGACCAGGTCTTCTTTGGCCAGCGACATCAACTCTTCGCGCCGCCCTGCGCCCGCCCTAAACCGTTCCGGCTCATACAAACAAGCAAGCAGCATGGCCACGATATGCTTGCAATCGCCGCCCCAATCATAAGGGCAAGCGCAATCCGTCGTTAAAGCGCCAGCTTCATCAAATGCGGCGGATACATGATAATAATCGGAATAGGTACCGACGCATTGCGCGCTGATTACATTGCCGCGGCGCAGGGGCAGGAAAATCGCGCCGCGCTCATAAAGCGACTCCCCGCGCTCAAAACTCTGTTCAAGGGCGCGCTCTTTTATCTGCTGAAGATCTATACTGACTTGAGCGGACACTGCTCATCCTGTAATGCGCTGTTTGCGCTCATCACTCCAGCGGCTGCTCTTCGCGGAAGAAACCGCCGGTCGGCCCATCGCCATCCGGCATCGCCGCCCACACGCCGCCGTCGGCGCCCTCGGGTATGGGACGCCCGCCGGGATTGTTGGGGTCGGTCGCTACCCAGCCCGGCAGACGGCATTCACCAGTACGCCATCGTCTTGCAACTCCGCGGCCAGCATACGCGTTAGTGCGTTGAGCCCCGCCTTGCTGTCGACATAAGCCGGCGGCCCTTTACCCAAGCTGTTGAGCGCGCCGGCGCCGCTGCTGACGTTGACGATGCGCGGATGCGCGCTCTTCCTGAGCAGCGGGGCGAAAGCCTGCGCCAGCCGCCAAGGACCATACAGATTGGTATCGGCGGCCAACTGGACAGCTGCAAATTCGGCATCCAGCGCCGTTTGCCAGTAGTCATAGTGTCCGCCAGCGTTGTTCACCAGCACGTCCAGCCGCCCGTATTCGCGCTCTACTGAGTCGCGCAGACGACTGATGCTCGCCTGGTCCGTCACATCAAGCTGCGCTGGCACGACAGTCTCCATGTCGATGTCAGCCGCCGCGCTTTTGGCCTTCTCCATGTCTCGACCGGTGAGCAAAACATGGTAGCTGTTCTGCGCCAACTGCCGGCAGACCTCTTTGCCGATTCCGCGATTGGCGCCTGTGACTAAGGCGATTGCTGTCATGTAGACTCTCTCCTTTTCCGCGCTACAGATTTACCCGCAGCATCGCCGCCATGATCGCCGCCCGCTCCGGCAGGGACGAAATCTCGCCGTATTCCGTGACGGCGTGCCCGCCTTCGCCGACGATGCCCATGCCGTCCAGCGTGGGCACGCCCAGCGCGGCTGTCTTGTTGCCGTCGGAACCGCCGCCGGTGCGTCCCTCTTCCAGCTCGAGGCCCATCTCGGTAGCCAGACCCTGCGCACGCTTGAAGAGCGCGGCGATCTCGGGACTACGCTCAAATGGCGGGACGCCCACACCGCCTTCAACCGTGATCTCGGCTTCCGGATTCACCGCCTTCAAGCTCATCATCTGCTGGTGGATCGCCTGCTGATTGACCTTGGTCCAAGCGCGCACGTTGATTTCGATCGAGGCTTCCGCCGGCACCACATTAGGGCGCGTTCCGCCGCTGATGACGCCGACATTGGCTGTCGTGCCGATCTCGTAGTCGGTCAAGGCTTCCACCGCCAGCACCTGATGGGCGATCTCTTCAATCGCGTTGACGCCGCTGGCGTGGTCAGCGCCCGAATGCGCCGCGCGTCCGGTCGCTGTTATCGTGTAATGGCTGACGCCCTTGCGCTGCGTCTTGTAGGCGCCGTCCTGCGGCGGCTCGGTGACGAAGACGACATTATGCGAAAGCGCCTCGGCTTCGATTTCGCGGGCCGAATGCAAGCTGCCGGTCTCCTCGTCCGAATTCAGCAGATAGCTGATCGGCTGCGCGGGGAAGCAATCCAGCGCGCGCAAAGCTCGCAGCGCCCACAGCGCTATCACGATACCGCCTTTCATGTCCATCGCGCCCACGCCGTAGATGTGGTCGCCATCGACGCGGGTGGGGCGCCCGGCCACCGTGCCGACATCCCATACCGTGTCCATGTGGCTGAGGATGACCACGCCGCCCGGCCCAGCGTTCCAGCGGGCGCGCAGCACATCGCCGACCTCAGCCTTGGGGATGACTTCGACGTCGCCGCCCAGCTCGCGCAATTCCGCCGCCAATACCCGGCCCAGTTCGTCAACGGCCGGCTTGTACGAAGTGGGCGATTCCAGCTCGATCAGGCGCTTCAAATCGGCGACCATGTCATCGCTATGCTGGCGCAGGTAATCCAGTAGGCGTCGGTTGTCGGCTGCGGTCATGTCTCTCTCTTTCTCGACTGATGATTTCACCGCCGAAGTATACCACGCCCAGCGGAAGTCACCCGATTATGCCGCGGTGGACAACATACGTAGGGGCGAGCCTTGGCTCGCCCGCGTATCTATGGGCAGCGCCACAAACCAAGGAAACACCCTGCCGAATCCGATGAAATCCCCCGAATCCTAGCAATTCCGCCATTTCCGACGTGTTATGCGCTATGATGAAGTTGAGGCGGGCAAGGAATCCCATATGAACCACCTCCCGCAGATCAAACGCGACCTGATCGCCGGTCTGGACCAACGGCGGGCGGATGCTCGCGCCCAGGTCGAATCGCTGCCGCCCGAACTCAGGGTCTACCAAGACTCCGACTGGACTGTACGCGATTTGGTCATCCACCTTACCGCCCTGGAAGCGGACATGATCCAGGCCATGCACAATGCCATCACCGGCGCCGCCTTCAATGTTGACTTGCGCGGTCAAGCCACAGTTGAGGACCTGTATGAATTGCGCCGGCGGGAGCGCGCCCAGGATAGTTGGCGGCAGGTGCTCGAGGATTGGCGGCGCGTACGGCAGCAACTGCGCGGCCTGGTGCTGGCTTTCCCGGCCGATCGCATGGAGACGCCCTTCAGCACGCCCTTCTTTCAAGACTGCAATCTCTTCCAAGCGGTGCAAGCCTGCAACAGGCACGAAACCGTCCACCTGGCCGAAATGCGCGCCGCTGCCCAGCGAGACGCCTAGCGCAGCAGCCGTTTGTGTCCGCCCAATCTTTATGGTAAAAGATGACCCAGTGAAAGTCTTTTGCCGACGCAGACGTCATTCGACTATGACAGTAATGCGATTCATTCTCCTACTTCTAGTCAGCCTGGTGGCCCTCGCCGCTTCCGCGCAGAGCGAGCTGCTGCCGACATTTCAGTCCGCTCCCCGTCCGCTGCCGTCGTCCGTGCATTACGAGGCTGGCTTGCGACTTGAGCTCTATTTCTCCGCACTCATCCAAGGCGGCAGCGGCCTGCTGCGGCTCAGCGGCGACGATATCGCCCACGCCGATTTTAGCTTCCGCGGCGCTCGTCGGCCCTTCTTCACCCGCGCCGGCGCCGATTGGCACGCGCTGATCGTGGTCGACATGAATGCCCAGCCAGGCAACTACCAGCTGGCCGTGACTGTCGAGCGCGAGAGCGAAACGCTCAGCTTCAGGCGCGACCTGCGCATCGACCCGGCCGGCTACGTCGTGCAAGACTTGGAATTGCCGCCGGAACGCAGCCACCTGGTGGACGTCGGCATCGAGGCGGAAGAGTTTGAGTTGCTGGCGGAAATCACAGCCGGCTACACCGCCGAGCCGCTCTGGGACGAGACCGGCTTCGCGCTGCCCAGCGAATATGAGCTGTCAACGCCCTTCGGCGTCTACCGCTTGATGAACGGCGAGCACGAGACACGCCACACCGGCTGGGATCAGAACGCGCCGGCGGGCGCCTCGATTCGCGCGTTGGCGGCTGGCTTGGTAGTCTTCGCCGGACCGCTGCAGATCCGCGGCAATTCGGTCTGGGTCGACCACGGCCTGGGCATCTATTCTGGCTACGCGCATTTATCCGATATTCGGGTGGCAGTCGGTCAGCGCATCGCCGGCGGGCAGGTCATTGGCAGCAGCGGCGACACCGGTCGCAGCAGCGGGGCGCATCTTCATTGGGAAATCGTAGGGCAGGGCTTCTGGCTGGACGGACTGGCCTTCCTGGACCTGTGGCTGCCCGCATAAGCGCTGCGCCCGCTGGCCAACCGTCGCCGCGGCGGATTCTTGACATCTGGCAAAAAGCGGTATAATGCGAGATTAAGTCCGCAGCAGCCGTCGACGCAACGTAGGACAAATGCGCGCGCCGCCGCCGACAACCATGCAAGCGCTTGATCGCCGCAGCGCGGTCTTGAGCCAGGATGACGCCAGGCGAGGTTTGTATGCTCGCTGACTGAGGAGGGCATGATGCAGCAGAACGACAACTTCCGGCTGGTGGTGCGCCGCGGTCCGCAGCCCAATCAAGCCTTTGAAATCGGCAAAGAAGTCACCACCCTCGGGCGCGACATCACCAACGATATCGTCCTCAACGACCGCGAAACCAGCCGCCACCATCTGCGCCTGATGCGCTCCGGCGATACCATGACCATCGAAGACCTCGGCTCGACCAACGGCACCTTTGTCAACGGCAAACGCGTCTCCGGCGTCACGCCGCTGCAAAACGGCGATATGATCGGCTTGGGCGAGACGGTGACCATGGCGCTGGAAGCCTACAGCAACTTGGCCGAGGCCGCGCCGCCCAGCGCGCCCGCCACGCCGCCGCCGATGCCCGTGCCCGCCCCGATGCCGCCCGCCGAGCAGGGTTATACGCCGCCGCCGACCGAATACGGCCTGCCCAGCCCGCCCGCGCCCGCCGATCCCTATGCGCCGCCTGCCGACGCCTATCAGCAGCAGCCGCAAGCCTATCCAGGCTATCCGGAACAGCCGGCCGCGCAGCAGCCGCCCGGCCCCTATCAGCAGGCGCCCGCCGGTTATGCCGCGCCGCCAGCGCCCCCCGGCCAATATCCCGGCTACGACTACGATCCCTACGCTGTGCGCGAGGAGAGCGGCGGCACATCGCCTTGGCTGATCCTCGGCTGTTTCGTCTTCTTTGTGCTAGTTTTCGTCTGCTTCGCCGGCATCGCGCTGACCGTCATCGATGTGCTCAATCTGTGGTGCGAGGTGCCCGTGATCGTCGATGTCGTCCAGGCCCTGAACATCGGCTGCTGATAAAAGCTGCCGCGCCCAATCTGACACGCGCCTCCCCAGCGGAAACATTTGGTCGCCTTTGCCGCGCCGCGCCATGCTAGCCTGCGCCCAGAGCGTTCATCTAAAGCGATCAAAGGAGTCCGCCGTGTTCAACTGGCTTAGCCACTTTTTCAGCAAGCGCCGCCGACAGCTGCGCCCGCGCGCCCCGCACCTCGAATCCGTCGCCGCCAGCAGCCGCTTCCAGCTCAGCCCGCCCATCGAGGTCAACGCCGACCGCGCCTATCAGCAGTCGCCCTGGGTCTACGTCGCCATCAACCGCATCGTGGAAGCGGGCGCGCTGGTGCCGCTGCGCGTCTTCCGGCTGGAGGGCGAACGTCGCATCGGCATCGCCAATCACCCGCTGGAGCAACTGCTCAGCCGGCCCAATCCGCTGACCAGCGGCTTCGAGCTGCTGGAGCAGACCATCGGCTCTCTGGAGCTGCACGGCAACGCCTACTGGTTCCTGGCTGGCGATGCTCGCGGCGTCCCAGGCGAAATCTGGGTGCTGCGCCCCGACCGCGTCAGCATCGTGCCGGACGCGTCCCGCGTCGTGGCGGGCTACGTCTACGAGATCGACGGCCAATTCATCCCCCTGGACGCCATCGAGGTGGTTCACTTCCGCCGTTGGCACCCGGGCAACGACTTCTACGGCCTGTCGCCCATCGCGGCCGCCCGCGGCGCCGTGCTCAGCGACCGCCACATGTCCGACTGGAATCGCAATACCTTCGGCCAGGATCAGGGCGTGCCGGCCGGCGTGGTCAACATCCGCGACTTCGTCAGCGACGGCGATTACGAGCGCATCAAACGCGAATGGCGGCAACAGTATGGCGCGGGCGCGCGCAAGACCGCCTTCCTGCGCGGCGGCACGGTCGAGTGGCAGCACATCGGCTTGAGCCACACCGACCTCGACTTCCTGCAGGGCCGCAAAGCCCAGCGCGACGAAATCCTCAATATCTTCGGCATCCCCGTCGGCCTGGTCAGCGAAAACGCCACCGAAGCCAACGCCAAAGTCGCCGAGCGCCAATTCATCGAGCGCACGCTCTACCCCAAGCTCGCGCGCCTGGCGCAGAAGATCAGCCAGGAGCTGCTGCCCTTCTACGGCGGCGACCTCATCGCCGAGTTCGACGACATCCGCCCGACCGATACCGAAGCCCGCCTGGCCGAGATCCGCGCGGCCTACCCCCTGCTGAGCATCAACGAGCTGCGCGCGACCTACTTCCAGCTGCCGCCGGTAGCGTGGGGAGATGTGGCGGTGGGCAACAATGATCCGCGCATCCCCGCCCACGACGAAAGCGGTAGGGGCGAGCCATTGGGTCGCCCTGATTCTGTAGACTACAAATCCGCCATTGAAACCGAACTGGCGCAATGGGAGCGCTTCGCTCTCAACCGGCTCGACAAGCCCGAGCAGACGCGGCCCTTTGAGGTGACGTCCCTGCCGGACGAGCTGGCCTTCGAGGTCAGCGCCGGGCTGCTCTTCGCGCGCGATCGGGAGAGTGTGAAGTCCGTGTTTGCTGGGGCGCGGGCTGGGGTGGGGGATTGAATTTCACCACAGAGGCACAGAGGGCACAGAGGGGTCGAGACAACGTTGTTAGGTCTCGCAAATGAGTTCGCGCTCGATCTCGCGCAGGGCTTCGCGTGCGGGCATCACATCGCCATTCTTCATCTGAATCAGGCTGACGCGCAAATCTTCCATGAATTCAACTTGGGCGTCGGTGAGTTCATCAAGTTCGGCGTCGTCGCGCTGCTGTGGCACGGGCGCGGTAGGTGATGGCTTGGGGCTGGGCATGCGGGGCGCTCCTTTCGTGCTCCAAGTCTCAGACTCTCACTGAGTCAGGATGAGCATACCATAGGGTATGCGGATAGGCAAAAGGTCTGTTCGCGGGGGATCGGGAGAGTGTGAAGTCGGTGTTTGCAGGGGCGCGGACGCTAAATTCGTAATTCGTAGGGGCGACTCGGCGAGTCGCCCACCTGTGGACGGCTGTGCCTAATTGAGAATTTTCGCGTCCATAAACAGTTGGTCTATTCTTTCTACAGCCCGATTTACCCATACTTTTGGCGATACTGCTACTAATTGAATCGTAACGGTAGTGGGCGACGTACTTGTAAACTTTGCGAATCGAATGAAGTCGTTTTTGAAGCGTAAAGGAACTATTAACTTGTCAATGCTGGAATCAAACCCATATCCTTTTCTTAGATAACCATCATGTTTTAACGAATTAGCTACTTTCGCTAAATGACGGCATACGTCTCTAATGTGCTCAGGGCGTTCTTCAGAATCATGATAAAAGATAAACTCTACGATGTCGTTCGCGGAATATTTTCTCATTAGACTTTCAGGCTCTTTCCGCGCTTTGTCATATCCAAACTTACAAATGGTAAAGCACCGATCCATCCAAGGGACGGTGAGTGTGCATGCAGACAAATACAGTTCTATGTTGTTACTGGTAATCAAATGTCGGATTGCAGGACGCGCATGCATATTCCAAACTTCCCTATAGGTAACGTATTTTGAGGATCCTGCGTGAGGTACATCACGTCTCAATTCCATCCTCTTCGTAGTTTTCATCTCGAACTCTCCACTCTCCCAACCTTCTTCATATTTCCCAACAAGTGATTGAATATCATTTCTTTTCCGCGCCCTCTGTGTTAATTACCTCAAATCAAATCCCGCTGACTCTCCCCTTCATCGCTAACATCCTCCCGCTTCCAGCGACTCGCGGACGGTAGCGTCCCATGCTGCGGCGGCATGTCGATTCCTGCGCCGTCGAAAAGATCGTCGATGGTCAGAATTTGCAGTCGGCGATGGCGGCCGCCCCACGACGGAGACTCGTACCACCCGGCCGAAAGCGACTCTTTAATCATGGCTTGCGTGGGCTTCTCAAGCGTAATGAAGACGCCGATTGCCGCCTTTTCCCTTTCAATTGTGCCTTTCAGGTCGCGGATGTCGCCCGACTTAACCTTCCCAGACTTGACCTGTACAATTACCTTGCAAGTTCGCTTGCGCGCGTCAATACGCTCAAAAAAACTAATGATGCCGTCAACTCCTCTGTCCGCACCTTTCTTCCCTTTGCGCGAACCGGTTTTCCCACCTACGGGCTTGGCGCGAACCAGCGAAAGCGCCCACCACTCAAACTGGAAACGTCCTTCGTTTGCCGAATCCTGCGCCAGTTCCCGCGCCGCATCCGCCGTGGCCGGCTCGCCGATGACCTCGTAATCCGCCCCCGAGACCAGCTCGAACATATTTTGCAGGCGATACTTCTGCAGGGCGATGGACAGGTGTGTGATGTCGATTCCGATCCACTCACGACCGAGCTTGTGAGCTGCGGCGATCGCGGTACCGCAGCCGCAGAAGGGATCAAGTACCAGATCACCTTCGTTGGACGAGGCACGGATTATGCGTTCAAGTAAAGCTTCGGGCTTTTGAGTCGGATACGTCAATCGCTCGGGATCCCTCGGTCCCAGCCATTTTACATCGGAGTCTATGCCTTCGTCGGTCCCAAAAACTGTTCCTTCTGTGTGAGGTTGATAAGCCCAAATGTCAGGGGCAGGTTGTCCTGCGGCATCGCTCATGTGGACTTCATAAGTTGGCCATTGATGTCCTTCAACAATCTTTATGTAACCTAATTCGTAAAGCCGATCCATTTTCTCGTGTTGGTTTAGGTCGCTCAGGTCCTCTGGAATGTCGTCCAGAAGTCGTCCAGGAATTGCCCAATGCCTGCCCTTTGGAGTTGGGTCAAAACCTCTCCAAGGTTGGCCTGAAAGTCCTCGTCTTATTCCCGATCCTGTCAGCACATTTCCGGAATAGTTCGTACGCCAGCCCTCGCCATCCTGTACAAATGCTTTTTCCACATGACGGCGCATGTATGGTTTATAAATCGTATTCCATAGGTATTTGTCAGACTTTGTATAAAACAGGATGGTGTCGTGGATCGGCGCAAGCCGTTTTACTTTTCCGTGAGAACCAGAACGTCGCCAGATGATCTCATTCCTGAAGTAAAGCGGACTAAACACGGCATCCAACACTATCTTCAAATAGTGACTAGCAGTCGGGTCACAATGAAGATACAAACTCCCGGTTGATTTCAAGACTCGGTGTAACTCAACAAGCCTCACCGTCATCATCACCAGGTAGGCCATCATTGGATTACGGTCGATCAGATCCATCAGAGCTGAGATTGCGGTCGAGACCTTCTGAGGAGCGTCCAATACTAAGTCGTCGAAAGTCCTTTCCGCGGTCTCGCCCCAATGCCAAGTGTCCTCAAAGGCCGTTATCTGCGCTTCGCTGTCAACGCCGCTCTCCGATTGGAACAGCACGTTGTGATCACGGTTGCTGTTGAAGGGCGGGTCGAGGTAGATGAGGTCGACGAATTCATCGGGGAAGTATTCGCGATTGCGCAGAATTTCCAGGTTGTCGCCGTAATAGAGCCGGTTTTTCATGACACTGCCTCGCGCGTGAATTGGCGAAAGCAGTATACCATAGCCCCTACATAATCCGATTGATCCCGTCAAACGCCGCCGTCTTGTAGCACTCCGCCAGCGTGGGATAGTTGAACACGTTATTGATGAAATAATCCACCGTGCCGCCGAAAGCCATCACCGTTTGCCCGATGTGAATCAGCTCGCTCGCGCCCTCGCCGATGATATGCACGCCCAGCAGCTTGTGATTCTCGCGGTGGAAAACCAGCTTGAGCATGCCGATGGTATCGCCCAGGATCTGCCCGCGCGCGATCTCCTTGTAATAGGCCTTGCCGATCTCGTAGGGGATGCCGGCCCGCGTCAGCTCCTCTTCGTTGGCGCCGCAGGTGCTGATCTCGGGGATGGCGTAGATGCCGTAGGGGAAAAGCTCGGGGATGCTCTGATGCTCAATGCCGAAGGCGTGGCAAGCCGCCATCCGCCCTTGCTCCATCGAGGTCGATGCCAGACTGGGAAAACCCACCACATCGCCCACCGCGTAAATGGTGGGGATGGCTGTCTGATAATGCTCGTTCACCTGGATGCGCCCGCGCTTGTCCGGCACGATGCCGATGTTCTCCAAGCCCAGTGTCCGCGTCGCGCCTTGTCGCCCGATGGCGTAGAGCGCCTTCTCGGTGACGATCTCCTTGCCGCTCTCGAGGCAGGTCTTGACGCCCGTGCCATAACGCGTATCGCAGTGTTCGATCGTGCCTACGTTCTCGCCCAGGCGCAGGGTGACCCGCTGCTGCCGCATGTGGTAGACCAGCGCGTCCACGATCTCGTGATCGACGAAATCCAGCAGCCGGTCGCTCAGCTCCACCAGCGTCACTTGCGCGCCCAGGGTGGCGAACATACAAGCGTACTCGCAGCCGATGACGCCGCCCCCGACCACGGTCAGCGTCCGCGGCAAGTGGTCCAGCTTGAGCAAGCCGTCGCTGGTGAAAATCGTCTCGCCGTCGAAGGGGATATGGGGCGGCTTCACCACTGTCGTGCCCACGGCGATCATGATATGCCGCGTCGTGATCTCGTCCTCGCCCTTTTTGTCGACGAAGCTGAGGTGCACCGTGTGCTCGTTGACCAGCGTAGCGATGCCGGCGAAAAGCTCCACGCCGTTGCGCTGCAATTGATGTCGGCTGATCTCGATCTCGTGGCGAATCACGTGGTCAGCGCGCAGCAGCAAGTCGCTCATGGTGATATTCTGCTTGACCGTGTAAGACGCGCCGTAGATCGAGCGCTGGCGAAAGCCCGACAAATGCAGCACCGCCTCGCGCAGGGTCTTGGACGGGATCGTGCCCGTATTCACCGATACGCCGCCGATCAGCGTCTTCTTCTCAATCACCGCCACCCGCTTGCCCAGCTTGGCCGACTGAATCGCCGCGCGGTGGCCGGCCGGTCCCGAGCCGATGATGACCATGTCGTAGTCGTAACGCCGCGGTTTTGGCGCCGGAGCGGGTTCGGATTGTGGTTTGCCGTTGCTAGTCGGCTTCGTAGCTGCAAGTCTCTCGGCCATCGTGCGCCTCTTCCACTCGCGCTGCCGTCCCTATGAGGATAACGCAAACGCAGGCGCGGCGGCAAACAGCGTTGCCTCGCCGCATGACAGTCAATGGGTGAACGAAAGAAAGGCGCTGCTATGACATTTAATAGCACGCGCGTACGGGCGAGCCGGCGGCTCGCCCACAACCAGCGTTATGTCTTGTCCGCCGTCCCGTCGCTCCTCACCCGGCTCAGCGCGGACGCCAGCAGCGCAAGGTCCACAGCGCGCATTTCAGATCATTGACAAATCAAGGGGCTATACGCGGTTCAAAACAGGATAACCGCCGCTCAGCGAGATTGAGCAAGCAAGGTGCGAAGATTATGACTTAGAGCTCAAGGTGATAACCGGTATGACCCGTGTGGTCTTGTTTTTGTACTCGGTAAATCCAGTATGCCGCGCTTCCATTTTTTCGTACAATTCCGTACGCTCAGGTTCCGCGGTAATGCTTGCCAGCGCGGGAAAGGTTGCGCTGCCAACTTCCACTGTGACTTCAGGATTGGCGACAATATTATGATACCAATCCGGATGGGTATCCGCGCCCGCTTTGGAAGCGATAATCACATAGCGATTGCTATCAGCTAAATACACCAGCGGATTGATTCGCTCGAGCCCGCTTTTCGCGCCAATCGTATGTAAGAGCAGTAAAGTCGCGCCTTCAAAGAAACCGCCAACCTTGCCGCCATTTGCCCGAAACTCTTCGATAATCTGCTTGTTGAAATCACTCATGCGCTTGTTCTCCATTGAAGATACGATCCCGCGCCAACCAAAACCCTGCGAAGCGTAGCGTATATTGGAAGGATACAGTTTGCAAGTGCAAGCCAATTGCCAAATGCGCCCCCTACTCCCGCAGCAGGATCTGCAGGATCTCGCCCGTAGCGACATCGGCGGTGAAGAGCCGCCCGTCCCGCGCCTGAACGATGCCGTTGCTGGCGCGCAAGGCGCTCTGCTCGGCCGGCAGCCCCTCGCTGAGCAGCGTCACCGTCTCGTAGCGGCCGTCGTCGTCCTCGTCGCGCAGTTGGCTGAGCGCGCCGCCGTGAATCAGCAGCAAGCTGGCGCCGCGCCGGAACATGCCGGACACTTGCCCCAGCGCTTCTTTTTCGTCCGAGAAAATCAGCGCGGTCTCATCCGCCAGCCCGTCGCCGTCGCGGTCGCTCAGGCGATAGACCTCGCCGGCGCGCGTTGCCGCCAGCAGTTGCCCGTCGGCGTCAAAGGCCATGGCGGCGATGATGTTCAGCCGGTCGCTGTCGATTGGCGCCGCGCCATAGACGACGGTATCGGCCGCGCTGAGGGTGACATCCTCGACGGCGGGAGTGCCCGTGGCAGCCGTCTCCAGCGCGGTTAAGGTGGCGGCTGACAGCGTGGCGCGCTGCAACTGCGCCTGTGCCGTCGCTTGATAGGCGGCCAAGGTGGCGCGCGCATCAGCAGCCGGTCCCTCGGCAGCGACTGTCTGCCTGATGGCGGCGGCGGCGGTCTGGCTGGCCATCTGCTGATGCAGCGAAATAGCGCTGCAAGCGCTCAGCAGCCACGCGACAAGGACTAGGCTGAGGCTGACGAGCAGGCGCGCCGCCGTTGCAAATCGAAAGTTCGCTTTCACGCCGATAAGTATAGCGCTTTTGCGCAAGATTAAATTGGTGGCGCGGCCGTGGCGATGAAGACGACAATGAAGCCCAAAAAGGCAGCTAAAATGCCGAAAGAGATGATCGGCTTGATGCTCTGGCGCTCACTTGTGGCGGAGACTGTCGCTTCTCGCTGGCGCAGCATGGCGTCGGCCAGCTGATTGGCGAACCAGCTCATGCCCCCAGCAGTTGCGATAATCGCGGCGGCGTAGGCCAAGTCGTCCGCATTAGGCAGTTGGTACAAGCTGCGCATCAGCGGCGCATTCAGGACCATGGCGGCGATAACGGCGACGGCGGTTCCGCGCCAGCTCGGCTCCCGCTTGCGGATGGCGCTGCTGTAGTAAGCCCAAATGTCGATGGCGATCAGCGGCAGCAATGCGGCTAGCCAGGCCGCGACTTGCAGCATCTCGGCGTTGAAGAGACGGATCAGGATCAGGCGAATGACCAAGGCCAGCAGCCCGGCCGCAGTGGCCGCGCCGGCGCAGCGGGTGACACGCGTGGCTACCACGCCCACAAAGGCAACGCATGCGGTCAGATTGGCTGCCAGCAGCCATTCAGGACGATACAAGTCAAGCGGTCCAAAGGTAGCGCCGACAATGGCCGCGTCCCAGTCGATCAGCATGAGCTGCAGCCACAGCATCTGCATGGCAGCCAGAATCAGCAGCGACAAGCTGTCGTCGAGCCGCAGCTTGAAGATGACATGCCAGTCATGTCGCCGCCAAGTTGATACGTGCAGGTCCAGGGCCAGCAATTGCGTGACGACGAAGCTGATCAGTAAAATCAGATGCGGCACGCTCCAGGGCGTGATGTCTTCGCCGAAGATCAAATGCCAGACCGGGTCCGCCGGCAAAGCGTACAATAGAAAGGCCGCATTCATTATCAGCAGCCCGACCATGGTGTTGGCGCGGAATCGCTGCTGAAAGTTGCCGCGCAAGTGGCGATTGAGATAGAGCAACGCCCAGCAGCCGCAGCCAATCGCCGTGGCAAAGCCGAAATAAATCAGCAGGTGCGGCCGCCACAACAAGTCCTCGCCGAAAGGAATGCCGTAGCTGCGGTGCCACACTTCGTCCCAGAGGCCGCCGACAACGGTTGCAAAGCCGCCAAATGCCAGAATCAGCGCCAGGAGCTCGCGCGCCCGGAAGGTCAAGGCCTGCTTCTGCGGCTGACGCAGGCCGGGCGCCAAGGGACGTACCAGCAAGTGCCAAAACGCAATCACGAAAGCGCAAATCACCAGCAGGAATATAGCGCTCTGGGCCCAGAAAGCGCCGGCGCTTACATCAGCCGGGATGCCGCCCCAGACGGCAAATGCCACGAATAGGCCGACGCCGGTCGCTCCAGCGATAATCCAGGGCAGTCGCTGACTCTGCGTGGACATGATGAACTCCGGGAAACCCTGCTTGCGCTTAACCTAGCTTACCATATGGTTTAGCACACAGTACATTGGAGCAGATGCGCCAAGCGCGACGGGGTCAGCCGGCGAGGAGTTGGAGGAGAAAGGCTTTGGCGTCGTCGAAGGCGGGCTTGTCCCACATGTTTTCGTCAGCCCACCATTTCATGTCGACTGCCTGCGTAAGAAACCAGCGGCGCGAGTCATCGTTTGTGGCGAATTCTTCTGCTAGTATCTTTCCGGAAATGTAAACGCTTAGTTTGCTACGACTTTCTCTTGCCGCCTTAAGTTCCAAACTAGCTCTGTTCAAGCAGCAGATATATTCGTCAACACAATCCATGATATCGTTCTGCCCTATTGCCCTTAGTACCAAAGTTTCAAGCATCCCGTCTTCATCGTCAGCAGGAAGCAGTAGCACCGATATTGCCGGCCCGTCACCAATGGGCCGTCGCGGCTGCTCAGGTGTCGGCAATTCTCTTAAGGGGCCGCTATCCTTGACTTCTTGATTGGCCCGGGCGATTTCTTCTAGGATAATTTGAAACGGCTGTTTACCGCTCCTAATCTCAGAATAGTCGTTATCGCAGATGATCCCGACGTGATCAATTTTGGTGAAGTTATCATCAATAAGGATATTCGCGAGTTCGACAGCAAGATTGTCCTTTCCGTCGCAAACAGCGAAATGAAACTCTTCGTGCCTACCGAGATGCTCAAGCCATTTGCAGAAAAAGTACCTGTCTTCATTGCCTTCGACCACAAGTACGCGAGATACTCCGTCCGGAATTCGCTCGTTCATCCACGGACCTCATATTCCCTGCTGAGCGCAGCATTCATGCTGAAATCGTTATAGGTGCGCGCCTCGATTTTGCCAGTTGTGGAATCGTGGTATAGCCGATGAAAACGAAAATCATCTAAGTCATCATCTTTGAAGGCTTCGTGTGCCGCTTCGATCATTTCATAGCTGTGCGTCGTGGTGAAGACTTGGATATCTTGCTCGCGGGCAACTCGGCCGATAGCTTGCCAGATGTCCTTCTGCACCGAGTGGTGGATGCCGTTCTCGATTTCGTCGATGAACAGGAATGGCGGCTTAACGGCCATCATGGTCATCAGAAAGTGACATATGCGATTTGTACCTTCGCCTAACAACCGCAGAGGCATGCTGACACCGTCACACTCCGCCCACAACATCTGTTTTCCCCAGGGCGAAAGAACATGTATTCTCGTTAGCCGTGGTTCTAGTCTCGACAATTCGTCTGTCAAATGGTCAAGTTTCTCATCAACAGCCAGCTGGCTGAAACGATTAGCAATTTGTTCTTCCGTGACTCTGTAAATCACAGGTATGAATCGAGATTCTGACTGCAATTCCTTCACAGAATTGCGCTTCAGCTGATCGCCAAAATACACAACTAACGGCTCTGAAGCACTAGACCAATTGAGCCGGAACTTCAACACTTTCTCTCTGGTTTCAACGTCTTCAAGCAACTCGCTCAATGTCAACGCCCGCCTTCTCCGCCGATAATACTCTAGAAAGTCGTCATTATTAGTGCCGTCGTTTCGTAGTTCTTTAATTGTCAACGACGATCCTTCTGCAACATGCGGACCTGTCGCCTCAATTCGAATCGTGCATGACGAATCCATACCGAAGAAGTACTGTTTCCAGTAAAGAGGAAAGTCATCATCCGGTATGTCGATTCCACGCGCATTCTGAGTCTGCAAAAGTGCCCAGGGTGATAGCGGTCGACTAAACGCGTACATCGCCTCAAGCAGCGCAGTCTTCCCAGTATTATTCTTCCCCGCAATCAAGTTTACCCGACCTAGATCATTAATCTGCAGGTCCTTGAAGCAGCGGAAATTCTTCACCCGAAACGACTTGTACATTGCGCAACCTCCCACGCGGAGCGTCCAACTCGTCCTCATTATACATCTCAGCGCGGCGGATTTTCAGTGCTACAATGCCCTGCCATGACCACCATCCTCGCCATCGAGACCTCCTGCGACGAAACCGCCGCCGCCGTCATCAGTGCCGGCCCCGCCATGCGTTCCAACGTGGTCGCCTCGCAGATCAACCTGCACGCGCAGTTCGGCGGAGTCTTCCCCGAGCTGGCGTCCCGCGCCCACGCCGAGGTCATCAGCGCTGTAGTCGCCCAGGCAATGGCGGAGGCGCGCGTCGACTATGCCGATCTGGACGCGCTGGCCGTGACGCAAGGCCCCGGTCTGGTCGGCTCGCTGCTGGTGGGCATCAACTTTGCCAAAGGGCTGGCGCTGGCGACCGGGCTGCCGCTGCTGGGCATCAATCACCTGGAAGGGCATATCTACTCGCTGTGGCTGGCGCCGGACTTCGACCAGCCGGATTTCCCGCTGCTGGCGCTGATTGTCTCGGGCGGGCACAGCGAGCTGGCGCTGATGAAGCAGCACGGCGTCTATCAGCGGTTGGGCGGCACGATCGACGATGCGGCCGGCGAAGCCTTTGACAAAGTCGGGCGATTGCTCGGCTTGCCATTTCCCGGCGGGCCGGCCATAGAGCAGGCAGCTGCGGAGGGCGATCCTCAGGCCTATCGCTTTCCCCGCGCCAAGACCGACGGCGACTATGACTTCAGTTTCAGCGGGCTAAAGACGGCGGTCATGCGGGCCGTTACCGTGCAGCCCAGCGGACGCCGCAATCAGCGCCGGCGCGGCGACGAACGGCACGCTGCCCTGCGCGACGATGTGAATATCGCTGATGTCGCGGCCGGCTTCCAGGACGCGCTGACGGACGCGCTGGTGGCGACGACTTGTCAGGCGGCGCGCGACTTTGCTGTGCGGGCGGTGCTGCTGGCGGGCGGGGTCAGCGCCAATACGCTGCTGCGCCAGAAGTTGGGCGCTGCGCTGGACCTGCCTCTCTATGTGCCGCCGCTGCCCCTCTGCACCGACAACGCAGCCATGATCGGCGCGGCCGCTAATTACCGTTTTCGCGCCGGTTTCCGCAACCCGCTGGATTTCGAAGCGCGCGCCAGTTGGCGCTTGAGCGAGGATGTGTATGCCGATGAACTCAGCCACACCTGAGCGCGCTGGATTGCCAACCAGGGCAATTGCATCAAATTATTTTCAACACAGAGAGCGCAGAGGGTCGCGTAGGGGGCGTAGACACAGCCCGTCGACACCGAGTTTAGTTCTATTCAAGGCCGAACTCCTCGTAGGATCTTGGCGCTAATGGGTAAAGGCGCCTGTACCGTCATCCAATATAGCAGTGCAATTGCACAATTTCATAAATGAAAGACTTTTCTCTGTGCTCTCAGTAATTCCAAGTTAGTCATGCGAAAAGTAATTAGCAATCTAGAGCAAGAGTGGGCGAGCCACCGGCTCGCCCCTACAACATTCCCGATATATTGGCAATTGCCTTCCAATGGCGGTCATTCTCACTATTTACTTGGAACTACTTCTGTGTCTCTGTGGTTAAATTTAAGTTTGTAATATGTTCATCAAAGCAGATATTCATTTTGATGCGACTGCCCGGGATTGCCAACCCGCCCGCCGCGCAGATTCGCCCGAGCCGCTGTACAATCGTCAGTTGCGATAGACGCCAATATCACAGGCAGCCCATGACACAACTGCAAATCGGCATCATCGGCGCTGGCGCGGCTGGACTGGCTGCCGCCTGGGACTTCGTCCGCGCCGGGCACGCCGTCACCATCTACGAAGCGGCTGACCGCGTCGGCGGCTTGGCGGCCGGCTTCAAAGACGAAGGCTGGGACTGGACGCTGGAGAAGTTCTACCACCACTGGTTCGCCACCGACCACGATATCCTGGGCTTGGCCGAGGAGATGGGCGTGCGCCACAAGGTCGTCTTCCCGCGCCCCAAGACGAGCTACTGGATCGATGGGGCGCCGGTGCGCAGCGAGATTTCGCCCTCGGCGATCTTCCTGCCCCTCTCGCTGATGTCCACCCTGCGCATGGGCTTGGCCGGAATGGCCATCAAGTTCGCGCCGCGCTGGCAACCCTTCGAGCGCGTCACCGCCGACGCCTGGATGCGCCGCTGGATGGGCGCCGAGGCTTATGAGAAATTCTTCAAGCCGCTGCTGATCGGCAAGTTCGCCGAACAATACGATCAGGTGCCGATGTCATTCATGTGGGCGCGCATCGTCAAGCGCACGCTCAAGCTGGGTACCTACACCGGCGGCTTTCAAGCCTTCCTGGATGAGCTGGCGGCGCAGCTAAGAAAGGGCGGCGCGGCGATTCATTTGAGCGCGCCCGTCGAGGAGATCCGCCTGCGCGAGGGAAAGCCGGCGCTGCGTATCGGCGGACAGTGGCAGGGCTTCGATCGCGTGCTCAGCACGACATCGCCGCGGCTGCTGCTGAGGTTGGCGCCCGACCTGCGCGAGACCGAATATGGCCGGCAAGTGGAGGCGCTGAAGAGCATCGGCGGGCTTTGCGTCGTCTTCGCGCTCAAGCAGCCGCTGATGCCGGACGATACCTACTGGCTCAATCTGCCGGCGACAACGGCGGACAAAACTAAGTCGGACTTTCCCTTTCTGGCGCTGGTGGAACACACCAACTATATCTCGCGCGAACATTACGGTGGCGACCATATCGTCTATTGCGGCGACTACGTGCCGCCCGACCACGAATACTTTCAGCTGAGCGAAGACGAGTTGGTGGAGCGCTTCCTGCCCGCGCTGACTAAGATCAATCCGGCCTTTAAGCGCGACTGGATACGCAAGCGCTGGGTCTGGCGCGCCGCTTACGCGCAGCCCGTGCCGACCTTGAACCACAGCCGCAACCTTCCCGCGCTGAATACGCCGCTGCCCGGGCTCTACTGGGCGAGCATGTCGCAGGTATATCCCTGGGATCGCGGGACGAATTACGCCGTTGAAATCGGCCGACGCGCGGCGCGGATGGCGCTTGGGGGCGGCTGAGCCAAGCCGCGTCGTCAGAAGGACTGTACAGGCGGCGAATCCAGGGCAATTGCCAATGGATCGGGAATGTTATAGGGGCGAGCCGGTGGCTCGCCCACTCTTGCTCTAGATTGCTAATTACTTTTCGCACGACTAACTTGGAACTACTTCTGTGCCCTCTGTAGTTGATTTTCAGTTTAGATTCCCACCTTTTCAGCCGCTATAATTTAGATGCAATTGCCTTGGCGGCGGATCGTGCTATCGTTGCGCAATTGCAGTATAATCAGTAGACTGGGCGCTTTTCGCAGGCGGCTGGTGCTTTGAATCCGTCGCGTGTGCGTGGGCTTGAGCCAATTGGAAAATCGAGCTTATAGAATCATATTGACATATTGTATTATGGATGGGTATCAGCAACGAGATGTCGCAGCGGCGCTTGCGGATTTGCGGAGCGGCGTCTGTGCCAAATGCTGATGCCAGTCATAAGCGGCTGCCAGAATCTCGAAGGTGACAGTTAGCGTGTCAGAAGCACAGACCAGCGCCATCAACTTAATCGCCGAGCTGCGGCAGCTTGAGGACTTGATCGACCAGGTGAGCAGCACGGTCGAGTCTCAGCGGGAGTTGCTGCTCAAGCGCCGGCTGGCGATGCCGCCCACGATTCTGCAGAAGCTGGGCGAGTTTCAGCAGGACTTCAAGCGCCTCGAAGACAACGTGGTGGGGGAGCAGACCGAGCTGCAGCAGTTGCGCGCCCTTTCCGACATGTCGACCCGCATCACCAATTCGCTCGATGTTGATACCGTCCTACAGGAGACGATGGAGCTGGTCATCGTCCTGACGCAGGCGGAGCGCGGTTATATCATTCTGCGCAACCCGGACGGCGGCGAGCTCGAATTTCGCATCAGCAGCGAGGGCGGTCTGCTGGGGCGGGGCATGGACACAGGCGGCGCCCCGCAGATTAGCATGACGGTGGTCAATCAGGTCATTGAGACCGGCGAGCCCTTGCTGGCCGATAACGCCTTCCAGGACGAACGTCTGTCGACCACCGAAAGCATCATCAACTTTGTGCTGCGGTCAGTGCTTTGCGTGCCGCTGAAATACAAAGACCGAACCACCGGCGTCGTTTATGTGGACAACCGCCTGGTATCGGGCATATTCACCGAGCGCGAATTGAACCTGATGCTGGCCTTCGCCAACACCGCGGCCGTCGCCATCGCCAACGCGCATATGTATAGCCGCGCCGAGCAAATCCTGGCCGAGATCACGCGGGTCAAAGAATTGATGGACAACATCTTTTCTTCGGTGGGCAGCGGCATCATCGCCGTCGACTCCAACGACCTGGTGCATACCTTCAATCGCGCGGCCGGCGAGATACTGGACGTCATGCCGGATGCGGCGGTCGGCTACGAAGTGGACCACTTGATAAAAAACACTGCGCTGCAGCTGGCCGATCATCTGGCGCTGGTCAAAGAAAAGAATATGGATCACTCGCTGGAAGTGAGCGCGGACCTGCCCGGTCGCGGCCAGATCGCCCTGGCGCTCTCGCTGTCGCCTTTGAAGGACGGCAACGACCGCACCCAAGGCGTTACGCTGGTGATGGACGATGTCACGCATCTGGTTGAGCACGAGTCGACCATCCGCGAGATGAAGCGGATTTTGCCCGAAGGCATGGTGGACCAGATCAACGAAATCGCCAATATCGAGATGGGCGGCGTCCGGCGGGAAGTGACTTGTTTATTCGCCGATGTGCGCCCCTGGACGACCCTGCCCGATGTCACCGCCAGCGAAAAACTGAGAATCCTCAACCAGTACCAAGCCGTGGCGACGGCCTGCATCCACGAATGCGGCGGCATCATAGACAAATACATGGGCAACGAAGTGATGGCGCTCTTCAACACGCAACTGAATCCCGAACATTGCCACGCCCAGCGAGCGATCGATTGCGCCCTGCTTATGCGCGATCATTTCGTCGATCTCTACCGTGAAATGGGCATCGATCCCGAGCCGCACTATTACATCATCGGCATGTACACCGGCGTGGCCACCCTGGGCAACGTAGGCAGTTTCCAGCGGCGCGAATTCACCGCGCTCGGCCACAGCATCAATACCGCCAAGCGCGTGCAGGAAAACGCCGCTCCCGGCAGCATCACCATCTTGCAGGAGACGCTTGACCATTTGAATCACAATCACAGCGGAAACCTTGCCTACGATATTCGCCCGCGTGACCTCATCTACGGCAAGGGGCTCTCCCAAGGCAAGCAGGCATACGAGGTCTTTAGAAACCGATGAGTCAACAGGCTGGCGCCGGTGGCTTCAGCGCGATTCAAGCCGAAGTACGCGGCCTGAAGCAGCGCGCCGATGAAATCAAGACCTTGCTGGAGCAGCAGCAGGAGTTGTTGCGGCGCCGCGGCATTAACTTGCCGCCAAACGCCATCGACCGTCTGTGGACCGTCCGCTCCAGCATTGATAAGCTGTCGGTCGGCCTGGTCGATACGCATATGCAGCTGCAGCAGCTGCGCCGCCTGGCGGAAACAACGGCGCTGATCAACTCGCCTCAGGAAACTGACGAAGTCCTCAACCAGGTGATGGAAACCGTGATCCAGCTGACGCAGGCGGAACGCGGCTATATCGTGCTGAAGAACCCGCAGAGCGGCGAGCTTGAATTCAAAGTGGCGCGCGGGCTGAGCGCGGAAGAAACGGCCGCCGGGGGGCGCATCGTCAGCTGGTCGGTGATCAACCTGGTCGTTGAAAGCGGCGAGCCGCTGCTGACGGTGGATGCCGGCGCTGACGAGCAATTCAGCCACAGCGAAAGCATCGCCGGCTTTAACTTGCTCAGCATATTGGCCGTGCCGCTGAAGGCGCGCGACGAAGTGATTGGCGTGGCTTACTGCGACAACCGCGTCATGGCGGGTTTGTTCAAAGAAAACGAGCTAGGGCTCTTGACCAGCTTCGGCCAACAGGCCGCCGTCGCTATCGAGAACGCGCGCTTGTTTGAAGACATCCGCGCGCAGATGGCGCTGATTGAGGAGATGCAGGTTCGCCTGTCCAATATCTTCGCCTCGATCGGTTCCGGCGTCATTACGGTGAATGACGAGAATTGCATCATCGTATGCAACGAGGCGGCCGAGGAGATCACCGGCGCGCCAAACGACCGGGCCATCGGCGTCTCGCTCCACGAAGTGCTGCCACATGTCACGGAAGGCTTTTTCGAATACATTGATCTGGTCCGGCGCGAGCGCACGCAGTACATTTGGGCTGAACGCTTTGAGCATCACGGGCGGCAGACCTACTGGCAAGTGGTGGCCAGCCCACTGCGCGGCGAAGATGAGGCCAGCCACGGCGTAGCGCTAGTGATAGATGACCTCACCGAACGCAAGGAGCAAGAGGAACAGCGCCGACTGCTGGGCACATTTATTCCCGAGGCGCTGCTGCAGAATATCGGTTCCATCAGCGAGTTGGATACCAGCCCGGCCGAGCATACGATTACGACAATGTTCGCTGACGTCCGCGGCTTCACCGCCTTTAGCGAGACTTTGCAGCCGGAAGACTTGATGCGAATCGTCAACCGTTATCTGGGCGCCGCCAGCGATGCCATCACCGCGCACGACGGCATCGTCGATCAATACCTGGGCGACGCCATCACAGCGCTGTGGAATACCCAGCTCAATCACCAGGATGATCATGCCATACGCGCGCTGCGGACGGCTTGCGCCATACTGTCCGACGTGCAGGCGCTTCACGATATATTGCACGTCGATCATCAGCTGCATTTTGGCATTGGCATTCATACCGGGCATTCGGTGCTGGGCATGGTCGGCGGCGCCAATCGCATCGAATTCGCCGCGCTGGGCGAGGCGCCCGATGTGGCGAAATTCTTGCAGGAGAATGCCGAGCCCGGTGAAATCGTCATCAGTGCCGAAACCAACGAATTGGTCAAAGGGCAGTTCGAAGCCGAGGCGATAGCCGCGCGCAAAATGCGGCCGGGTTACGAAGCTTTCGAGACGATTTACCGCGTCAGCCCGCGCCTGCCCGCCAGCAACGGCGCCAATCGAGCGCTGAGCTAAGCCGGCTGGTCATGCGGAGATGAAACCCACACCACCCAGTCCTCTGTTTGCGCTTGGCGTCATAGCCGGTCTGGCGCTGGGAATATTTTTCGGCATCAGCATGGGCAACGTGGCTTACGGCATGCCGCTCGGCGCCTTGCTGGGCGTCATTATCGGCGCCATCATGAGCCGGGCGAGCAACGATCAGCAGTAGCCCCGCTTCAGCGAAACCGACGCCTTCCCCGCGACCACGTCAGGGCAATTGCATCAAATTATTTTCAACACAGAGAGCGCAGAGGGCACAGAGTTCGTAGGAGTTTAGACGACTGTTCTACTAAATCCGCGGCCTGGAATAGGCAACAGTCACTAGCGAAACGTGAACCACAAATCACAGTTCAAATAAGACATGAACACATATTTCTTGTTTTTCTCTGTGCTCTCTGCGCCCTCTGTAGTTGATTTTCAGTTTAGATTCCCGCCTTTTCAGATGCTATCATTTTGATGCGATTGCCTTGGCGACCACGTCATACCTAGTGCGCGCCGGTATGCGCATCTGCTAAAATAGACTTGAATCGTGTCAGCTTTTGACCCAAGAACATTCTCAGGAATCGACGAATTAAGCCGATGCGCGCCAAAGGCGAACACAAAGCGAGTACAAGTTTGTTCAAACGACTGTTTTTCGTTTTACTGCTGGTTTTCTTCCTGGCGGCGACCGGCTACCAGGCCATCAGCAGCGGCATCGATTACTCGCTGGTAATTGGCGTCTTCGCCACGCGTTTTCTGGGCATCTTCGTCGAGGCGGCGCCCTTCCTGCTGCTGGGTTCGATCACCGCGGGCTTGATCGAAGCCTTCGTCAAGGCCGAAGACATCTGGCGTTTCGTGCCAAGCAACCGGCTGGCGGCGACCATCATGGGCGCCTTCCTCGGCCTGGCCTTCCCCGTCTGCGAGTGTGGCGTCGTCCCGGTGACGCGCCGCCTCTTCAACAAGGGACTGCCGGTTTCGCTGGGTGTGGCTTTCTTGCTGGGCGCGCCCTTCATGAACCCCATCGTCTTCGCCAGCACCTATATCGCCTTCGGTTTCGGCCCGGTCTTCATCGGCCGCATCGTCATCACCATCCTGGTCGCGGTAACCGTCGGTCTGGTCATCGGCGCCTTTGCCAAGCCTAGCGCTGTACTCAAGCCCGTATCGCAAGAGCAGGACCATTCGCACGAACATGAGGCGCCGGCGGCAACGCGCGCCAAACTGCTGCAAGCCCTGCAGATCGCCGCTGATGAATTCTTCGAGATGGGGCGCTTTCTCATTCTCGGCTCGGCCCTGGCCGCCCTGATGCAAACCCTCGTGCCACAGGAGAGCCTGCTGGCGCTGGGCACGGGCTCTGTGCTTTCGGTGCTCTTCATGCAAGTTCTCGCCTATATTCTCAGCGTCTGCTCGACTGTGGACAGCTTCCTGGCGCTGGCATTTGTGAATACCTTTACCACCGGCGCCATCGTCAGCTTCCTGAGCTTCGGCCCCATGGTCGATATCAAGAGCACACTGATGTTCACCGGCGTCTTCCGCAAACGCATCGTGCTCTATCTCATTTTGCTGCCCTTCATGTTGAATTTGCTGGCGGGTGTATTGCTCAACCTCGCCCTCGGTTATTGAGGATAATGATGGAGAACACGCCAATGACCGCCTTGGGCAACCATCAGCATCACAGAGCGCCGAAGCGCGATCCCATCGCCTGGGCGAAGACGGCCATCCTCTTGGGTATGGGCCTCTATTTCACTTGGCTGATTATCAGCGGCAATCTGGCTTATTACATTAATCAGCGCTTCGCCTGGCTGGCGATTGTCGGCGCGGCGGTTTTCATCATGCTGGCGCTGATTAACATTTACAGCAGCTTGCGCGCCGACGACGACGAATGCCACCAGCATCAGCACTTCCAGATCGGCTGGGATATCCTGCTCATCGTCGCCTTGCCCCTGCTGCTGGCGCTGATTGTGCCGTCGCGCTCGCTCGGCATTGAAGCGGTGAACGGCGGCATCAGCCTGAGCCCGGTGGGAGTCGCCAGCCGGTCGGCTTTTCAGCGCAGTCCGCTGGATCGCAACATCCTTGACTGGCTGCGCGAATTCGAGCGCGCGTCATCGCCGGCCACGTTTAACGGAACGCCCGCCGATGTAATCGGATTCGTCTACCGCGAGCCGGGCTTTGCTGACGACGCCTTCATGCTCTCGCGCTTCACCATGAGCTGCTGCGTCGCCGACGCCTTCCCCATCGGCATGCCGGTCAGCGGGTCGGGCGCAGCCGACTTTGAGACCGGCGCTTGGCTGCGCGCGCGCGGCGAGCTGGAGGCGGCGGATTTCGATGGTGAGTTTATGCCCGTGCTATTCGCCGATACGCTCGAGGCGGTCGCTGAACCGCGGCAGCCCTATCTCTATCCCTGACCGGCCGGTGATGCTATGAAACTGGACAAGCTTGACTTCGCCGTTTTCATCCTGGTCGCGCTATGCCTGGCGGGCGTAGGCATTGCCGCTTACGTGGGCGATCCGGCGCGACAGCCGATACAGGTCGCCTATCTCTATCCGGCGCTGGGTTCCCCGCAAAATGTCTGGTTCTCCGACGTAGACATACCCGGCCATCAGCAGCAGTTGACCTTCAGCGAGCGCGGCGTGTCCGACTTCGACATCAGCCATGACGGCCGCTGGCTGGTCTATGCCGAGCATACCGCCGGCCGTGGCGTAACCCTGCGTTTGCTGGATATTCCCAGCGGGAACGTTCGCGACCTGGTCGACTGCGCCGCGATAAGGGCCTTGTGCACGGCTCCGGTCTTCAGCCCCAATGATGAATTGCTGGCCTACCAGCGCTCCGAGGCTTTGGGAACGAGTTACGGTTTGTCGCGGATTTGGCTGGTTGACATGACTAGCGCAGACTATGACACCATTCCCCTTATTGGCGATACGCAGATTGTCGGACACAGCGCGGTATGGTCCGGCGGCAGTAATATGCTTTCCTTCTATAGCGCCGATTCCACTCAGCCGGGTATTTTGTTGTACAATCTCGTGCCGCGCGGCGACGGCGACGACGTGCAACTGCGTTTTATCCCCTCGTCTTACGGCGTGATGGGCACGCTGTCCCCCAACGGCCAGCAGGTCATTTTCCCCGATCTCGTCTTCCGCGACGGGCAGTTCTACGGCCACCTGCAAATTGCCGACCTGGCGGAAAAAGAATTCGCCGCCTTCACCGACTCGAACGGCCCCATCGACGATGTCGCGGCGCAGATCAGCCCGGATGGTCGGTCTGTCGCCATCGCCCGCCGCTACACCGACTCGCGCTGGACGCAAGGGCATCAGCTTTACATCAGGGCGCTGGCGGCCGAGACCGCAGAATGGCAAGCGGTGGCATACGATCCCGACTACAACACCTCGTATTTCCGCTGGGACGTGGGTGGGGAGCGGCTGGTGATGCAGCGCTTTCCGTTTTTCGCTGACGCGGAATCCGGTGTGCCGGCGCGCCCTGAAGTCTGGATTCATGACCTGAACACGGGCGAAAGCCGCAAGATCATCGAAGACGCCTACCTGCCCAAGTGGGTGGCCCGGTAAAGCCGAGCCAGACTGTCGCGCTTTGCCGCGCGGGTTTACAATGGCAAGCGTCCTGAGGCCAAGACCCGAGCGCCAATGCGGATTGACCATCTCTCTCTGACTAATTTTCGCAACTACGCGCGGCTGGAGTTGAGCTTGCCCGCCGGCTGCCCGGTCGTGCTTTTCGGCGACAATGCCCAGGGCAAAACCAGCGTGCTGGAAGCCATCTATTACTTGTCGACCTCGACCTCGCCCTATACCACCAGCGATCGCCAGCTCATCCATTGGCGCACCGAGGGCGATCCCATCCCATTCGCCCGGCTGTCGGCTGAGCTGGGCGGGGACAGAGAAGGCGCCTATGACAAGCTGGATATCACCCTGATGCTGGATATGAGCAGCGGCTCGCCCCGTTTCAAGAAGTCGGTCAAACACAACAGCGTCGAGAAGCGCGTCATGGATGTGATCGGCCTGCTCAATGTCGTGCTCTTCTTGCCCCAGGACCTGTCGCTGGTGGAAGGTTCGCCCGCCGATCGCCGCCGTTTCATGAACGCGACCCTGCAGCAAGTCGACATCGACTATTTCCTGGCGCTGCACGAGTACGAGAAGATCTTGCCCCAGCGCAACGCCCTGCTCAAACGCATCAACGAGAAACGCGCCCATGCGCTGGAGCTGGAATACTGGGATGAGCAGCTGGCGAGCAACGGCGCCGTGATCATCGCCGGCCGGCAGCGCTTCTTGCGCGAGCTGGAGGTCAAGGCCCGCGACAATCACCATGCGCTCACCGGTGGTCTGGAGTCGCTCAGCTTGAAATATCTGCCCAGCATCATGCCCCGCGCTAACGGCGATGGCGGGCAGCTTTCCTTTGATGTGCTGGGTCTCGATCTCAACCGCCAGTTGGCCGCCAACGACATTGCCCCGCAATTCCAGGAGCAGCTGCTGGCGCGCCGCAACGAGGCCATCCGCCGCGGCGTGACCCTGGCCGGGCCGCACCGTGACGAGTTGCGTCTGTTTATCAATGATCGCGACAGCGGCTTATACGGCAGTCGCGGGCAGGCGCGGACGGCGGTGATGGCGCTGAAATTCGCCGAGCTGGAGTGGATGCGCGATCAGCTGGGCGCTTATCCGCTCTTTCTGCTGGATGAAGTCGTGGCCGAGCTCGATGGCAAGCGCCGTCAATTCTTGCTGGACCGGCTGGACGGGGATGCGCAAACCTTGCTCACCACAACTGACCTGGATATCTTTGACGCGTCTTTTCTCGAACGGGCGCGAGTCTATCGGGTTGTGGACGGGCAAGTACAGCTTCCCGACGACTGATCGCGCCATTCTCTCCGACAACACATTGCGCAGAAGAAACTCCAAAAATATTTATAATGACTGCGCTTAGAGTGATATTGCCAAAATAATCGAAACGCTGTAGGGACGAGCCACCGGCTCGCCCCTACGCACAGCGTTTTTTCTTGGAATCGCCGACGGCGTCCGAACGAGGCTCGTCAAAAATGAGAGGCTCACGAGGGTATACAGAGCACACAGAGGGTTTTGTATTGTTTCGATGCTCCCGCGCTTTGTGCCACAATCCACTGTCGCCGGGATACAATCACTGAACTGCTTTACTCAGTGATCTCTGTGGTAAGTATTTGCGTGACTCGCTTGCGCTAATTGAGGAGGAACCCAATGACATCGGAGATGGATTTCAGTACGCCCTCGGCTACCGAGCTCAAGTTCGTCCGCCGCTTCTCCGGCAGCAGAGACTTGCTCTGGGCGATGTGGACAAAAGCCAAGCACTTGCAGCAGTGGTGGGGCCCGCAAGGCTGGACGACGCCGGTCTGTCAGGTCGACTTTCGTCCCGGCGGTGTCTGGTTTTATTGCATGCAAGACCCCGATGGCAATCGCTACTGCGGCAAGCTAATCTACGGCGAGATTGACGCGCCCCGGCGCTTCACCGGTACTGATGTATTCACGGACGAAGACGGCAACATGGCCGATGATATGCCCGTGGCCCATAGCGAATATGAGTTCACGGCGGCCGGCGATGAAACGATTCTGACCAACGTCACACGCTACGCCTCTCCGGCACAGCGCGATCAGGTTATCGAAATGGGAGTCGAAGCGGGTGTCACCCAAACGCTGAGTCGTTTGGATGCCTATCTGGCCTCATTGGCTTAAGTGGAGTTCTGCGGGCTGTGGGGCAGCTTGCGCCAGCGCAATGACCTGATGCCGCATGCCGGCGGCTGCTTCTAATGGCGTGATGCTTAGATCTACCGGCAATGCCGCGCCGCTGGGCAGGTCAATCTGCCAGTCAGCCGCGCGATAGCCGATAAGCGTGCCATTTTCGTTCTCCAATGTAATGACCAGTCGAATATCTCCGACCGAAGCGGGGCTGCCATTGCGCAGGGTCGCTCGATAGCGGTAGCTGTTGGCCTCCGGCTGGTAGAGGCCCGTCTCGTCTTCCAGGCCAAGTTCCAGGCTGCCCGCTGAGGCCGGCCTTGCGCTCGCCAAGGCGATCTCCAATGCAGCATCGTTCGCCCGTGAGTCCGGCATTTGCAGGCGGTAGGGCGCCCGGCCCCCGGCGGATAATTTAGGCTGCTCCAGGCTAAAGGCCGCCTCCCCGCTTTGCGCGCCGCTGAAACGCGCCGTCAAGCTGATGTCCGCCAAGTCGGCTGCTGAGTCGTTGCGCAGGTAGCCCAGGCAGGTCAACTGCGGCGAAATTGACCGATAGCAGCGCGGCGGCGATATCTCAATCTCGGGCAGCTGTGGCTCGGGCGGCAAGATTGTAGCGGCGACGGCTGCTTGCCCGCTTGCGCGCGAAACCAGTTGTGGGTCGTACATGGTCAGCGTCAACTGCGGGAAGAGCGTGGGCGTGAGCGCAATCGTCGGTCGGCGCGGTACGCTGCATGCGATTAACACCACTAGGATTGCCATAAAAGAAAGGAAGAGCAGTAGTTCAATCCGCATGGTGCCAGCTATTTCTCATTTTTCATTGCTGGGGGTTGCCCATCTGTATTATAGGCTCAGTTGTAAGCCTGCGCCAAGAATTCCGTTGACAAAAGATTCGTACTGTGCGGGCGCTACAAGAGTGGCGCCCATCATCGGCGCGCCTGCGATCGGCATCCGCAGGGCCATGCGCGACCAAACAGTCGCCACCGACTAGAATACCTGTTCTATTGTTTGACCACTGACTACTTTAGCGAAAGGACTTCACGTGGCATGGACAGCCCCCAAGACATGGTCCAGCGAACCCCTTACTTCATTGGACCTGAACAGCAATGTTCGCGACAACTTGAATCACCTGAAGGATCGCCTGGATAGCAGCGCCGGCAACTTCATCAGCGGCCAATCCCGGCTGGAGACCACGGCCACGGAATTCGTCGATGTAGATGCCGTGAATTTGTCGCTCTCGCTTACAACGCATGGCGGTGATGTGCTTCTGGGATTCACCGGCACAGTGCAATGCTCGAAGGCCAGCGGAACTGTCGCATTCAACGTGGCAGTTGACGATGTGGATTATGTCGCTGACGACGGCATTATCCGCCATACGCTCGGGGCTTCCTTCGACAACAACCGACATAAGCCGCTCTCGTTTGTCATGATGATCCCCGGCTTAAGCGTGGGCAGCCATACCTTCAAACTGCGCTGGAAGGCCGGCAGTGGCAATACCGCGACAATTGATGTCGTTAGGCTTCATCCGCAATTCTGGGCCAAGGAGATTTAGCTGATGGAAATTATCGGTCAGTCGAACCTCAATAGCGCCATGTTGGACGCTATCGCGCGCGCGGCGCTGGGCACAGCCACCTGTGGCGTATCCGTCGGCGGCGGCGTATCGCGCATCCATCTGATGAACCACAATCTGCCCGAGCAGCAGCGCGCCAGCGATGTGCTTAACCATTTCGGGAACTTGGCGCTTACGGCGGATCTGACAAGAATGAGCGCCGGCGACGCCGACCCGGTCGTCCGCTGTGCCGATGAGCGAATCGCCGCGGACAGCCAACTGGCTTACCTGGTCCTTCGTGATGATGAAACCATCGCGCAAGGCAAGCTGGCGGTTATCGGAGGTCAGGCTAGCTTGACGTTGTCGGCGCTGGAAGTTGGCGTTCACGATGTGTTTCTTTATCAGCTTGGCGGGCAATTCGCCAGCGGCTCGCTGCGCATCCGAGTGGACGCGCCCTGAGCGCTACCGTATTTCCGGAGGCTTTTGACGACTAGGAGGATCTATGGATTTCGAGCAAGTTTTTCAGGTGTTGGTGCTGGCGGTGGTGGTCATCGTTTACTGGTGGTCCTATCGCAGTTTTCCACCGGGGGAGACAGCCCGGCTGATCGAGCGCCTGGGCGAGGTCAGCCAGCGCACCGAAAGCCGGCTGGACGACCTGTTGGTGGAAATCGCGCGCTTGCTCAATGAGCTGCGCAGGCCCGATACTGAGGCGTCCGACGGCTAGGCTACGCAGGACTATTCACGTGTCACCGTCGGCATAAGGGTTGCGGCCGAGCTGGGTATCTTTGCGGACCTGCTGCTGCCAGGGCTTCTTGGCGGCGCCCTGATAACCCAGCTCGCGCAGCCGCTTTTGCTCCAGCCCTTCCAGCTCATCCGCGACCGCCTCGTAGTCAGCTTTCGGGATGGCCGAGTCGCGACCGTCGCGATGGTAGACGTAGCCGACGCCGGCGCACCAATCGCAGTAGGCGCTTTCCCCGCCGAAGTCATCCTCAAACCAGCCGAAGCCGTCGCAAGAGGCGCAGCGGAGGATACTTGGATTCGGTGAAGCTGCTTCGCTCATAATGGCCAATTCCTGCCGCCATATTTGTCGTATTTCATTCCGCCGCGTTCGCGTATCTGCGGGTCGTCTGCTTGCTAGCGCGACGATAGCGATCATGTTATCATGCTGCCATTCTTATGGCATCAGTGAACCTTGATCCTCGCTCACGCCTGACGGGACTGCTGGCAACCGCGCTAACGATCCTCTTCTTGATCGTCGTGCAGGCGCATCATTTTCACGACCGTCCTTACCGCCAGGATGAAGCTTGGACGGTAGATTACGCGCTCGACAATATTGAGCGCGTCGGCTTTATTCCACACATCAGCCAGATATTCTGGCTGCTTGCGCCTGAGAATTTCATACAGGATATCTGGGTTCACTCATTTGGGCACCACGAAAATGTTGTCCGCTTTGGCTCAACACTGATAACCGTTCTGGCCTTGGCGATTTTTGCCCGGCTGGCGCATGACCTGTTTGGTCAGCATGCGGCGTGGTTGGCTCTTGTCCTTCTCGGTACCTACAGTATGTTCGTTTACTTCAGCCATGAAGCGCGTCCCTACTCAATACTGGCATTTGGCGCAGTTGGCTTTCAATGGGCGCTGTTGCGCTTTGTCCGCTCGCCGAGTGCAAAGCGCTGGATTTTGGCTTTCTTGATGGCAACTGTGCCGACATACGCGCACATCTTCACCGTGGTTGTGATAATAGCGCAGATGATCTGCGTCCTGGTTTTCGTCAAGTGGGACCGCGAACGGTATCGCCGCGGCCTTATCCTGTTCTTGTGCATCGCAGTTTCAGTCGGCTACCGGATTTACCTAAACTATATCGATCGCGGTGGCGTCATCCACTACAACGTGAAAACTTCCTGGAAAGGTTTGCAGACACTTTACGAATGGTTGCGCGCCAATCCGGAGATATTGGCTCTGCTCCTGTTAACGGGCGGCCTGGGCGTTTTCCTGGGCAGCCTTGCCTACTCGCTTCTGGGACGGTCGGGGAATCCGGTTTCGGCCTTGGATAGCCAGCTGCCTCGGCCAACTGCCATGGATAAACTCATGCGCTTTCCGGCACTGTGGCGAGAGGGCTGGCTGGTCCTCTCCGGACTATTAATGCTTGGTATTCCGTTGCTGGCAAACGCCTACGTTCCCAGTCTAACGCCGCGCAATCTATTGATTCTGGCGCCGACCCTGGCGCTTGTCGCGGTGGTCTCCCTGCGCCATATGCCACGATACCTGCAGTTGCTGATTGTCTTCTTCTTCTGCGTGCCATTTGTCACGCAATTCCGCTCATTGGGGGGCAACGCAGGCTATTGGGAACTCGCGACTTATATCGAAGAGCGTATTGAAGCTGATGAAGATCGCTTGCTCATTGTTGCCGGGCAAGCATGGGAACTCATACCCATCAACTACTTCCTGCAAGAACGCACGGACTCGGGATTGAGCGAACAAGACATCTTTTCAGTAAGTTGGGACAACCCGGCTGAAGATTCATACGCGCCACCGAGCTTCTTGCTTGAGCACTGGGCAACAGGCTTGGCTGAGGGCGACTGGGAACGCTTGCGGTCTTTTCTCGGCGAAAGCGAGCGGATCTGGGTGATAAAGGGGGAACTTAATCAAGGCGGGCTCAACATGCTCTCCCAGCTGTCAAGCGAGTATTCGATCTACACAGCAGTCGATTTCCCCGGTGAAACCTACTACCACCCCTTGGAAGTACTGGAGTATCGCCGCCAGCCGGCCTCTATCACCGAGCCGCTCTGGCGCTTCGGCGACGCCTTCAACCTGCTGGCCTGGCGCCTCAATGAGGATCACATTGCGAAGCCCTGTTCGACGATTACGGTGGATTCGTGGTGGTCGCCAACGCAAGCATCAGCGGGTCTGTACAGTTCGACCCTGGTCTTGGTCGGCGAAGACGGGCAGGGCGTGGTGAACGCCGACAATGTGCCGGGTGGCGCATATCTGACCTCCATCTGGCAGCCGGGCCAGCGCTATTTTGACGAGAGAGAGTTGCTCATTCCTTGCGACCTGGCGGAAGGCGAATATTCGCTCGTATTGGGCATGTACCAGCTGCCGGCTGAGGCGGGCGACCCGGTGGAGAACTTGCCGGTGTTTACTGCCGCGGGCGAACCCAGCGGACGGACTTACGAATATCTCACAACGCTGACGGTTCGGCCTTAGCGCCCTCCCTCGGCATCAAGCGCTGTACGAAGAACCAGGCCACGAATCCTGAGACGATCGTGATGAGCGTTATGGTCCACCAGATGCTCAGCAGTCCGGCATCCAGCAGAATCACCAGCGCATAGAGCAAGATCGCTGGCAAGACTATCATCCGCGTCATGCTGATCGTCATCGGCAGCAATGGCCGCTTGATTCCGCGCAGGGCGGCGAAGCCGATGAAACCCAGCGGCTTGGCCCAGTAGGACAGCGCGCTGATGCGCAGATAGACCACGCCTATCTCGATGATAGCGCTTTCGTCGGTGAAAATGCTGATTAGCTGGTGGGCGAATATGAAGACGAATGCGCCGCCGATGAGCATCAGAATCAGCCCGTAACGCAGGGCGATATTATGCGCCTGCCACATGCGCCTGTAACGCCGAGCGCCGTTATTCTGCGCCACCAGCACCAGCGTCGCCAGATCCAGCCCGACCAAGGGAATCCAAAACAGTCCGTCCAGCCGACTGGCGACGCCGTAAGCGGCCACCACATCTGTGCCGAAGCGGCTGATGAAGTAGGTGACGATGAAGGCGCCAATGGAGACCGTGCTCAGATCGAGGGCGGGCGGCGCGCCTTGCTTGACGATTTGCAGCGTGCGCCGGATATCTGGCATCAGCATGCGCAGCTTGAATTCAGCGAAAAGCGGCGAGCGCAGGGCGCGCCAGCCCAAGACGAGGCTGCCAATCAACTGGACGAGGGCAGTCGCCGCGCCGACGCCGGCCACGCCCATGGCGGGCAGTCCCCAGCCGCCATAGATGAACCAGGGGTCAAGGAAGATATTCAGCAAGAATCCCAGGATCAGGAAGTTGCGAAAGGGGCGCGTCTCCCCTTGAGCGGAGAGCGCCGCGTGGAACATGAAGACCAAATTGAAACAGACCGTGGCCTGAAATATCGGCGTGATGTAACTCATGTTGAAGCGCAGGCCTTCGCCCGCCGCGCCCAGGATCTGGTACAGGCGCGGCGAAACGGCAATGCCAACAGTCGCCGTCAACAGGCCGAGCAGTACGGTCAGTGTGATGCCTTGCGCGGCATAACGGACGGCCTCTTCGCGCTCGCCGGCGCCCAAAGCATTGCCGATCAGCGCCGAAGCGCCCGTGCCTAATCCGCTGGCCAAGCCGATGATGATGAAGTAGATGGGGAATGAAAGCGCCAGCGCTGCCAGGGCTTCGCGCGAAAATTCGCCGGCGTAAAAGGTGTCGACGACCTGGAACAGATTGTTGAAGAGTACGCCGATGCCGACTGGTATGCCAATTCGCCGAATCTGACGCGAGATGTCGCCGCTGGTGAGTGGATTGGCCTCGCTCACGGGCTTGGCTGTTTCGTGGCGGATTGGCCCGCGTCGTCCCCGCTGCGCAGCGCCAGCTCAAATAGCTCCTGATAGCCGGCGACGTAAGATCGCGGCGAGAAGAACTCGCTGGCAAAGGCGCGCGCCTTCGCGCCCATGGTCTTGACGTCCGACTGGAAGGCATCGCGCAATGCCGCGGCCAGCTCAGCCTCGTCGCCGGGCTCGACCAGCCAGCCGCTGACGCCGGGCTCGATCAGATCCGGAATACCGCCGACGCGGCTGCCGATGACCGGCGTTCCCAGAAGCATCGCTTCCACGACCACACGCCCCAATCCCTCGGAGAGCGAGGGCAAGACCATGACCCGAGCCGCGGCGAAGGCGTCGGCCAGCTCGGCCTGCGAGACGGCGCCGTGAAAATGTACGCGATCGCTGATGCCTAGCTGCTCTGCCTGTTGACGTAGCGAGGCGGCGAAATCGGCGTTCTCCGCGTGACCGACCAGGCGCAACTGCGCGTGCGGTTGATCCAGCGCCGCGAAGGCATTCAAGAGGTGATGTACGCCTTTGCGCGGGATTAAGACGCCGGCGTAAACGATGTCGCTGGCGGCTTCTACCGCGACGCGCCGCTCGGCTCGCTGGAATACATCCGTATCGCTGAAGGTCATGAAGCGCGCCTGCGGCAAATCCGGCGCATAATGCCGCGCGCGCTCGGCCGTAGACGACGAAATGACGCGCAGGGCGTCGGCATGGCGAAAGGCAAAGCGCGCGGCCGTCAGCATCAGCCGGCGGTATAGGGATTGCAGCGGAATCCGGCGTTGCAAGAAGAGGTCTTCTTCAAAGTTGTTGTGATTCTCTATGATCAGACGCGGACGCCGCCCGAAGATACGCGCGAATCGCTTGACCGCCGCGCCAATCGCGCCTTCGAATGGGCTTTGCGCCACCAGAATCTCCGCGTGATGGCGCAGCGCCAGATAAGTTACCAGCAGCGGACCCAGCAAGAAGATGCTGAGATAACGCAGCGGGGCTGTCGGCGGCTGCGGCAGCAGGGTGAAGCTCACGTGTTCAGTGAAACGCCGCGGACGCAGCGAAGTCGAGAAGCCGACGATGTGGATATCGTAATCGCTGAGCGCGGCCATCAACTGCCACTTGCGCGCGGTCATGGCGTCAAGCGGATGCGTATAACGCGCGCTGCTGATCCAGCAGACACTTGTCTTGCTCCGGGACAAGGGCTTTCTCGTTCTCGTCTTTTTCAAAGCGCCATTTGCGCTAGCCGTGGGCGTCTGATACGTTGCGTGAGCGCGGTAGCCCTTCTCGCTGCCGCCGAGCGGCTTGGCGAACAGCTGACTTCGAATATACCACGCGGCGCGGGCATTTCATCAGCCCGGGGCGGTCTATTTGGGTTTGGACGAGTCGTGGAAGATGATCGTTTCCTGCTTCCGGCTGTCGCTCTTGTCATCCAACTTCAGCACAGTTTCCAGCAGCATCGAAACCCCGCCCATCACCATGCCGCCCAGGACAGCGGTGAAGAAGCCGCCCTCGATGATTAGCCGCTCGCCGGCGATTGAGTCGGTGATCAGCAGCATGACGCCGTTGATGACAAAGATGAACAAGCCCAGCGACAAGATCACGGCCGGGCAGGTCAGCAGGATCAGCAGCGGCTTCAACAGCGAATTTACCACGCCGAATATCAAGCCGATGACAAGCAGCGTGGACATGTCATTGTTGGCGATGTGGATATTTGGGATCAGCATGGCGGTGACTGCGATGGCCACCGCGTTGATCAGCACTCGAATCACAAACTCTCGCATAACACCCTCAGCCTATATTGCCTGACTTGGATACGCGACAAGTTACGCTTTCGTTGCGCTAGCGCCGCAATCGCGAAACGATGAACAGGACCAGCAGCAGCAGCAAGCCGACCACCACGGCGCCGATTGCCAGGGCGGTATCGCGGGTTTCAGGCTCGTCGGCGCTGGGCGCGTCAATCTCGGTGATGGTCACCGGCGTCAGCGTCGGTTGAGCGGTTGGCTCGACGACAGCCTCCTGCGTCGGCACGTCGGTAGCGGCGGGCACGAGCTCGGTCGGCGCTTCGGTAGGCTCGTCGGTGGCATCGGCTTCCGCAGTGGTCGTTTCCTCAGCCGCAGTGGTGGCATTCGCGTCCAGCGTCGATTGCACAACCGCGGTCAAACTGGACTCGGCCTCGGCGGTCTCGGTGATGGCCACCGTTGCCGTCGGCGTGTCAGTAGGCGTCGGTGTATCGGTGGGCGTCGCTGTTTCAGTTGGGACAGGCGTATCCGTCGGTGTGTCAGTCGGAACCGGCGTATCGGTGGGCGTGTCAGTTGGTACGGGCGTGTCAGTCGGCACAGGCGTGTCCGTTGGCGTGTCAGTCGGCACAGGCGTGTCCGTTGGCGTGTCAGTCGGGATCGGCGTGTCCGTTGGCGTGTCAGTCGGCACTGGCGTATCGGTTGGCGTTTCAGTCGGGACGGGCGTGTCCGTTGGCGTGTCAGTCGGCACTGGCGTATCGGTTGGCGTTTCAGTCGGGACGGGCGTGTCCGTTGGCGTGTCAGTCGGCACCGGCGTGTCGGTGGGCGTGTCAGTTGGGACTGGCGTGTCGGTGGGCGTGTCAGTCGGGACAGGCGTATCGGTGGGCGTGTCAGTTGGGACAGGCGTGTCGGTGGGCGTGTCAGTTGGGACTGGCGTATCTGTCGGTGTGTCAGTTGGGATCGGCGTATCTGTCGGTGTGTCAGTAGGGACTGGCGTATCGGTTGGCGTGTCAGTCGGGATCGGCGTATCCGTTGGCGTTTCAGTCGGGATCGGCGTATCCGTTGGCGTTTCAGTCGGGATCGGCGTATCCGTTGGCGTTTCAGTCGGAACCGGCGTATCTGTCGGTACGGCCGTGTCTGTTGGCGTATCCGTCGGAATCGGCGTATCTGTCGGTACGGCCGTGTCTGTTGGCGTGTCAGTCGGAACTGGCGTATCAGTTGGTACGGCCGTGTCTGTTGGCGTGTCAGTCGGAACTGGCGTATCAGTTGGTACAGCCGTGTCTGTTGGCGTATCCGTCGGAACTGGCGTATCAGTTGGTACGGCCGTGTCTGTTGGCGTATCCGTCGGAATCGGCGTCTCTGTCGGAACAGCCGTGTTTGTTGACGTGTCAGTTGGAACTGGCGTATCAGTTGGTACGGCCGTGTCTGTTGGCGTGTCAGTCGGAACTGGCGTATCAGTTGGTACGGCCGTGTCTGTTGGCGTATCCGTCGGAACTGGCGTATCGCTTGGTACGGCGGTATCAGTGGGAACGGCTGTGTAAGTCGCGGTATCCGTTGGAATAGGTGTGTCGCTCGGCGCAGGAGTGAACGTCGGCGTATCCGATGGTACTGCCGTGTCTGTCGGTACGGCTGTGTAAGTTGCTGTATCCGTAGAAACCGGTGTGTCGCTTGGCGCCGGGCTGTCCGTTGGAAGCGGCGTGTTAGTCGGCGCAGCCACTTCAGTTTGACGCAGCGACTCCTCCGCAGTCGCCGAGACGTCGGCCGTCGCCGTGGCGGTGGACACGGGCGTATTGGTCATGGTCGCCGTCGGCGCTGGCGTATCAGTATCGGTCGGCGTCGCTGTCGCCGTGGCTGTATCAGTCGGCAGCGGCGTCAATGTCGGCGTCGGCGGCAAATCAACGCTGAACGGCAGACGCACCGTGGTGGTCTCACCGCCTTGGTTGGTGACGGAAACCAAAGCTTCGTGCTCGCCATCGCCCAGCTCAGCGGCCGGAATGGTGAAGCTCTCGTCCTCGACAGGCTGGGCCGGTCCGCCATCGTAAGACACTTCTATGCGGGAGATATCGGTTTGGCCGCCGGCGCTTACTGACACATCTTGCGGCCCGCTGATCACGGCGTCGACCGCAACGCCGCTGAGCGCGACCGTCGGCGGCAAGGCGGCGACTTCAAATTCGACGGTCTCTACCGTCTCGGCGCCCGCTTCATCGACAGCGCGAATGGCAACAGTATTTGGGCCGGGCGGAAAGTTAGCCGCGTCGATGGTGAAGTCCAAGCGATTGCCGCTGACCACGGCGCCCACATCCGGCTCGACGCTGAGGCTGACAATCGGCGATTGGCCTTGGGCGGTGATTGTGCCGCTGAGCGTATCGCTGACGACCGTATCGCCGCTAAGCCCCTCAATCTCCAGGCGCGGCGGGATGACTTCCACCTCGAATGTGCGTTCAATGACGGTGGTTTGCCCGCCGGCGTTGGTGGCGCGGATGCTCAAACTGTGCTCTTGCGGGCGCAGCGTGAAAGGATCCAGATCAAAGTCGTAGGGCGCCTGGCTATCCGTCTTGACTACCTGACCGTCCACGACAAACTCGACCTGCGTAATCTCCGTCTGGCCGCCCGCATCCACCGAAATGACCTCAGCGTCGGCGATTTCGTCTTCAGCGGCTGTTTCAAAATCATCGGCAACGGTCGGCGGCAGCGCGGCGATCTCGAACTCGGTACTCAGTTCGCCGATATCGCCCTCGACATCTTCAACCGTGATTTCCAGTTCGTATTCGCCCGGCTGATGTTCCTCGGGCTCAATGGTATATGTCTCTTCCGTCGATACGACTTCGCCGTCAACCGCGTATTCGATGCTCTCGATATCCTGGTCGGCGCGAATCTCCACCGTGATCTGCGTATCTTCGGTCAGGGCCTCGGTGAAGATGTCATCGGGCAGGAAGAGCAGCGGAATCGGAATTGGCGCGCGCAAGGTGGCGCTGCCGGATGAGGTCTGGCCATCGGCTGTGGTGACGTTCAGCGTGAAATCGTAGCGCATGCCGTCGGCGGGTACGTCCACGTTCAAAGTAACGATATATTGGCTGCGGAACAAAAAGGCCAGGTTGCGGTAAATCTCGCCCAGCTCTTCCGGCTCGGGCGAATTGTAAAAGGTGGCGTTGGATTCTGAGGCGATCGCTTCCAGGAAACGGCGATCGATCGACCAGCCCAGACCGATAGAATAAACCGGTACGCCGTGGATCGTGGCCGCGCGGATGCTCTCGTCGCGGCTGCTCTGGCTGACATCGCCGTATTCGCCGCCGTCGCTGAGGATGACGACCGCCTTGCGCTCCAGGGGCGCTTCGTTTGCCAGCTCAATGCCGCGCAGCGTGGCGTCGTAAAGCGCGGTTTTGCCGCCGTAAGCCAGATTGTCAATCGCGGTGAACAGCCGTCCGCGATCGGTACTGTAGTCGATAACTTGCCGCACTTCCGTACTGAACGTGACGATGGCGACCGGGTCATCCGGCTCGAGCGCCGCGATATAGCCGCGAGCGGCCGCCTGCGCCTGGGTCAGCGGCCTGTCGGCCATGCTGCTGCTGGTATCGATGACCAGCACCGTGGCGAAATTCAAATCGTCGTCGCTGATATTCTCGACATCACTGACTTCGGCCAAGCCCTGCAGATCGCCGCCGATGGAAAAGTTCTCCACGTCCAGGCCGGATACCAGCCGTTCGCTTTGATCCAGAATGCTGGCGTGAATGGCGACTTGGCTTAAGTCGGTTGAGGTGATGCCGATGATATCAAGCGTGATGGCGGCGTCTTGCGTGGACGCCAGGCTGAATGGCAGAATCGCGAGCAAGACCATGAGCGCTCGCAGCAGGCGTTGGTTCAACTCAGGCTCCCAATGTGCTTGGCTGTGACAGACGCGCCGGCGGCGCAAGATAACTCTTAAGCGCGCTCGCGGATAACTTGCGGATTATAGGTAAGATGTTTTTGAAATAATAGTGGAAACCTGTATGTAAATCCTGCGATGATTCCAACGAATCCGTAAGACGGCAGCGCGACTAGACGCCGCCAAAACGCTCCTGCACGGCCACCAGCCAGTGATGAATCGGCGCCAGTTTGGCGAAGTGATCGAAGCAGGCATCCATCAGCTGCGGCGAGGCGATAATGCCGGGCAGGATATCGTGTGTGCCGGCGTGGAAGTTGTTGTATTTCAGCCACTCGGCCCGCGGATGTTGCTTGTCGTAACCGCGCGGAACGGTTTTATAATGCCGCCCGCTGACGGAATAACCGGCGCCTTCCACGACGTTGACCGCTTTCAGCAGCGCCTGTCCCAATTCTTCATCAACCACGGCCTGCCGATAGGCCTCCAGCATCGGCTTCTGAAAATGAAACATGCCCGCCATCAGGCCGGCGTCGTCGGGCGTGATCTGCATGCCAAAGCCGGGATGCTGCATCTTCTTGCCGGCGCCATGCCACCACATCATGGCGACATTGACCTTGTAAGGCGACTTGTCTTTGCTGAAACGGGTATCGCGCGCCGCGCGCATCAGCGAACCGCTGCCGTTGACGCGCAAGTCAACCACGATATCCGCGTCGAGCTGCTTAAGTCGCTCGCCCATGGCGTCCACCCATTGCAGGGCCGGCGCCCGCACGACATCGTCGAAGCGCGCCTTGTTGGCGGCGAACCACTCGCGATTATTGTTCTCGCGCAGCTCGCGCAAGAAGGCCTGCGTCTCAGCTGGAAAACCGGGGAAATTGCTCATCGTCAAATCCTTGATGTTGTAAACCCTGTAGAACAAAGCAAGTAACGTAAATCTTGTCTCATGATATTTCCCCTTTTACCACAGAGGACACAGAGGATACACAGAGCACACAGAGGGTTTTGTAATGTTTCGATGCTCCCGCGCTCTTTTTCACTATCTGTCACATGGAAACTGTCGCTGGCATACAATCACTGAATTGCTCTACTCAGTGTCCTCTGTGTATCCTCTGTGTCCTCTGTGGTAAGTATTCGCATGACTTGCTTGCGCAACTCGATTGTAGCAAAGCCGATTCCGACTAGGCAAGCGCTTGAGGCTCATGCACAATGCCGGCGCCTCGCCTCGATAATCTCGCTCATCAAAAGGACGAACTTATGAGCTGGCTCCGATCCATTATCGCCTTGTCGCTTGTCGCCGCATTTGCCGCGCTTTCGCTTGCCCAATCCGCGCCCAGCCCGCAAGATCTCTGTGATGCCGCCGAGCCGGCCACGCTGACGCCGATGCAATTCGAAGGTGCAGAGCAGGTCCTTGAACCCGACAGCGACTACCGCGCCATTATCTGCGCCAGCGCCGGCGCCATCTACGTCGACCTCTACGAAACCTTGACGCCAATCACAGTGAACAACTTCGTCTTCCTGGCCGGGCAGGGCTATTACGACAGCACAACCTTCCATCGCGTCATACCTGATTTCATGGCGCAAGGCGGCGACCCCACCGGCACGGGACGCGGCGGACCCGGTTACCAATTCCTGGACGAACCAGTCGGCTTTTTGACCTTCGACCGGCCTGGTCTGCTGGCGATGGCCAACGCCGGACCCGGCACCAACGGCAGCCAGTTCTTCATCACCACCGCGCCCACGCCGCACCTCAACTACAAGCACACCATTTTCGGCGATGTGCTGATCGGCCAAGACATCGTCGAAGCCATCCGCGAGCGCGACCCGAGCGCAGCGTCCGAGCCGGGCGAGACCCTGCAAAAAGTGCTGATCATCAGCGATCCGGCGCAGGTGGACAACAGCGATGTAGTGGCGCTGGAGTCGGCGACGCAGGAGCAAGTCGAGGCGGCCTTTGAAGCATTCGGCGCCAGCATGCCGCCGACGCTGCCGCTGGACGCTGACTTGTCCGGCTTCTTCTCGACTGAGTCGCTGGCGACGACCTCGGTGGCCGAAGATTTGCAAGATGGTTTCGCGGCATTTGCGGCGCAACACGGACACCAGTATCGCTACCGGATGCAATTAGCCAATGGGAAATGCGATCCCTCGGTATTCTTTTCCTCGCTGGGTTATTGGGTCGATGTTTTCGCTGATGCCCAATCGGCTGAGGCTGCCGCGAATGACGAATTTATGCGCCTGTGGCTGGACAGTTACGGCTATGAGTTTGATCCAGCCGTCGGCGCGGTCTATGTTCACAGCGCCCCAACCTGCGGCGGCGTTGAGGGCGTCCATCTTTTGGCGCTTAATACGCGCGGGCGCTACCTGACGACCATCGATGTGCTGATTGACCGATCGCTCCTGGATCAAGCGTCGGCGGAAGTTATCGTGAACAACTTGTCACTGCAGATTGAAGGGGCCCTGGCCAGCATTTTCCGCGCCGAGACCCGCGCCTAGCCCAGCCGCTTCCGCAGATTCCGCAGCGCGTCCTCGCGCTCCGGCAGGTGACAGATCTCAACCGCTTCAATGAAGAGCGGCAAGTCGTCCTCACGCGCCAGCTTGACCAGACTCAGCAGCCGCTCGCCCAGTTCCTCATCGCGCGCCGCCGCCATCATCACCAGCCCGTAGCGCCGCAGGTCTGCGTCCCGCGCCGACAGGATCACGTCTTCCAGCCGGTTGTATAACGCGCTGGCCCGCCCCTCGATGATGAAATTGATGATGCCTATCGAGGCAGTCGGCTGATCCAACTCCTGATACTGCGCGATCAACTCCGCGTATAGATTCAGCGGAAAATCCGCGCCCAGCGATTCCAACGCTTTGCCGGTCAGCTCGCCGCGCTGCGTCCGCGCCATCTGCTCCCCGCCGCGCAGCAGAAACTGATAGATCGGTAGCCGCTGATTCGAGGCGACCAGCACATCGATCGCCGTCATCGCCGGCTCGCAGTTGAAAACCGAGGTATGCGATTCACCCAGGAAGCGCGAGGCGTACATGCAAGCCAACGGCGGGTCAAGCGGCGCCAGGCCGGCCAGCGCCACCGCCCGCAAGTTCTGCGCCACATCGTCGACCGGTTGCAGGTAATAGGTCTCGACGCCCAGCTTGTAGATGTCGGCGTCGTCGGGATGCTCGATATGAACCAGCAGGCGCGTCAAGCTCTCGCGCAGCATGCCGGCTTTGTCGCGCTTGCTCTCGGCGTAATAGCCCAGGCATTTGTCGCGCAGTGGTTGTCGGTGGCTCTCGTCCAGCGTGGCCCGCGCCGGCTCGGCATTCAGCGCGCGCAGGCATTTGTCCAGATACTGCCGGCTGTTGGTCCGCGCCAGCAGCTGCAGCGCCAGGTCACGGCGATCTTCCGCTTTGGATGCGCTGCGCAGCATTTGATGTAATTCAGCTTGTGAACGCATACGCATCTCGCATTATGTCTCCTTGTCTCTTTGCGCCGACGCGACAACTGTACAGTTTATCCGGTACTTTAGGCAGCCATCAAACATATGGAAACTGTCGCTGGCAAGCATCACTTAACTGCTTTACTCAGTGTCCTCTGTGTATCCTCTGTGTCCTCTGTGGTAAGCATTTGCATGATTTACATTCGCTTACTTCTGTGTATCCTCTGTGCCCTCTGTGTTCTCTGTGGTTAAATATCCGGTGACAAACTCGCGCCCGGAGGAAAGCCATGAACATCCAAGCCACAATCGCCAAGATGACCACTGCAGAAAAAGTCGGCCAGATGTTCATGCTGGCCTTCGCCAGCGACCAGCTCGACGAAGCGCGCATCCTCATGGGCGAGCACCTGGTGGGCGGCGCCTATATCGCCGATGAAAACGTCCCGACTGCCGCCGCCGCGCTGACGCTCTGCAACAGGCTGCAATCCTTCGCCGCCGGCACACGCCTGGGCATCCCGCTGCTGCTGGGCGCCGATCAAGAGGGGACCTGGTCGGTCATGACCGCCGAGAGCGCCATGGGCCCGGGCAATATGGCCCTGGGCGCAACAGGCGACCCCGATAGCGCCTACCGCATGTACCGCGTCATCGCCCGCGAAACCAGCGCCGTCGGCTTGAATGTCGTGCTGGGGCCGGCCGCCGACTGCAACTCCAACCCGCACAACTCCATTATCGAGATGCGCTCTTTCGGCGAGAAGCCCGAGCTGGTCGCCGCCATGACCGCCGCCGCCGTGCGCGGCCTGCAAGACAATGGCAGCATTGCAACGTTGAAGCACTTCCCCGGTCACGGCGATACCACGCTCGACAGCCATCGCGGCTTGCCCACCGTCGACAGAACGCGCGAAGCACTCAGGCGCATCGACCTGCACCCCTTCGCCGCGGGCATCAAAGCCGGCGCCCGCATCGTCATGACCTCGCATATCATCTTCAGCGCGCTCGACCCCGACCGTCCCGCCACGCTGTCGCCTATCATCCTCGGCGATCTGCTGCGCGGCGAGCTGGGCTTTGATGGCTTGGTCGTCTCCGACAGCATGAATATGCACTCCATGAAACGCAACTACGACCCGGCCGACGCGGCCATTCAGGGTTTCCAGGCCGGCGTAGACCTGATGATGCTGGCCGAGGAGCATTACGACCATGACGCCAGCCAATACCTCGCCAACCAGCGCGCCCTCATCCGCGCCGTGATCCAGGCGGTCGACGACGGGCGAATCAGCCGCGAGCGCGTCGATAACGCCGTAACGCGCGTTCTGCGCCTCAAGAGCGAGGCCGGCTGGAGCACCGAGCCTCTGCCCGACCGCACGGGGCAGGTGGGCGGCAGCGAGCATCGCGCCGTTGAGCTGGATGTGGCCCGGCGCGCCATGAGCATCGTAAAGGACAAGCGCGGGCTGATTCCGGTCGATCCCGCCGCGCCGATCACGCTAGTGAATACCACCGAGCGCAGCGCCTATGCTGTGCTGACGCGGACGCGCGGCATCGGGCCCAACCAAGCCACAGCCGCTTTTGATGTCTTCGCCGATTCAATGCGCGCCCGCTGCGAAGAGCTGAGCCTAATCGCGGCCGAAGACTTCTCCCTGACGGATCTGCCCGACGCCGGCCCCATCATCGCCGTCACCGAGAATTACACCTTGCCCGGCATGGACTTCGAGGGGGCGCGGCAAGCCGAGATCGTTCGCGCGCTGCAAGCCGCCGCCGACGATCGGCTGATCGTGGTCGGCCTGCGCGATCCTTACGAGCTGGCGCGTTTCCCCGAGATCGACAGCTACCTCTGCGCCTTCAGCTTCCGCCCCTGCGCCGCCCAAGCCGCCGCCGACGCGCTGCTGGGCGATTGCGAAGCGAAAGGCCGCAGTCCCGTCAGCGTGCCGGGCACTGAGCTGGAGGCTTAGCCGCTCCCCAGAATATAGGTGTAGGGGCGACTCGGTGAGTCGCCCACAATCGCATGAAAGCTCGTTGTGCGTACGGGCGAGCCGGTGGCTCGCCCCTACACTGTCTTTCTCTGTGCCCTCTGTGTCTCTGTGGTGAATCCCCCTGTACGGCATGCAACAGAATCGCATGTCCATGAAATTCGACACTTCCTCTGCGCGCCTCTGTGGTGAATCCCCCTGTGCGGCGTCGCTGCCATCGCGCATCTGTGGCGAAAATCATTCCCATGCTACACTCGAGCCCATGCCCGAACCCGACAGTAATCCCAGCTCATTCACTCGCTTCCGCGCCCTGCTGGCGCTGCTGATCACGCTGCTCATCGGCGCGGTCGTCATCATCGCCATGACCTGGTGGGTGGTCGGCTCGGCGCCGCGATCGCAAGCTGTCGCCGAGCGCGAGGGCGTCGCCGTCAGCGAATTCGCGGTGCTGCCCGACGAAGACGCCTATCCGGCCGCGCTGGCGATCGCGGACGACGGCACGGTTTACACCGGCAGCTACCAGACCGGCGCGCTCTGGTCGATCAGCCCAGACGGCGCCGTGGGGGAAATCGCGGATTCGCGCGGGCGCATCGGCTCTATCACCGGCCTGGACGTCGCTCCTGATGGCGCGCTTTACATCCTGGACCGCATCTCCGCGCTGGAGAGCAAGGGCGCGATTCTGTGGCGCTACCGAGCGGGCGAGCTGCAGTCCGTCGTGCAGATTCCGGCTGACCGCAGCATCGGCCTGCAGCTGCCCGATGACATCGCCGTGGACAGCGCCGGCCTGATCTACATCAGCGACCGCGACCCGCCGCGCGTTTGGCGCTACAGTAGCCAGGGGCAGAACCTCGGCGTCTTTTGGCGTCCGCCCGCCGACCAGGAAGCCGCCCCGACCGGCCTGGCCTACGATGCCCGGCGCAACGCCATCCTTATCAGCGACAGCGCGCAGGACGCCCTGTATCGCGTGCCCGCCAGCGCAACGGAACTGGCGAACGCCATCGACTCGACCGAGACGCTCTTCAACGACGGGGCGCGTAACGGCTACGGCTTCGATGGCATCGATGTGACGCCGGCGGGCGAGGTCTACCTGGCGCTGCTGGCCTGGAATCGCGCCGCGCGCCTGGAGAAGGGCGAGCTGCTGATGCTGGCTCGGGACTTCCGCGGCGCCAGCGACCTGGTCTACGATGCCGCGCGCAACCGCCTCATCGTCACCAACTGGAATCAATTCAGCCTGGGCTTCGGCACGCGCCCGCAGCTTCCCTTCGCCCTGGATGCGATCGCGCTTGAGGCCTGACCCCTGCCATTGTGCTGTAGGGGCGATTCTGTGAATCGCCCGCTGTTGTAGTCGTGGATTTGCGGGCGACTCACTGGGGCGCGTAGACACTGCCCGTCAGTCGCCCCTTAACCGTTTTTTTCTGTGCCTATGTGGTAGATACTCATACGCTGACTACGTCGAATCCATTGTGACAGTCTTGGGCGACTCACAGAGTCGCCCCTACAGATTTCGCCTCTGTGCTCTCTGTGCCTCTGTGGCCGAAATACCCGCCGCTTGACCTGCGCTCGCTTGACCGGCCCGCGCGATTCCGCTAGCCTTAGGCTGAGTTGACCGCCGAGACCGGATGAGCCCTTTGCCCGCCTTCCACAGCAGCCAACCCACCCGCCTGTCGCCACATGGCGCGGGCGCAACCACGCCCCGCTGGCGCCGCCTGACCGGCTGGCTCTGCCTGCTGGGCGCCATCTGCCTGACGTTTACCGCGGCCCTGCTGGTGGTCACTGCGCCGCCGATCAGCCGCGCCAGTGAAGTCGCCGCCACCCAAGCACAAGCCGACCCGACCGCGACCCTGCTGCCGGCGACGCGCATCGTCGAAGCGCCGGAGCAAGTCAGCGGCCTGCTCGCCCAGCCCACCATCAGCGCGGAGCAGATTTTGGGGCTGCTGGCCACGCCTCCGCCGCCGCTGGAAGCCGAGCCGGGCGACCCGCCTTACAATCCCTTCACCATCATCCCCAACCGCGTCCGCACCAAGATGACCACCTACCTGGCCAAACGCGGCGACAGCGTCAATGCCATCGCCGCGCGCTATGGACTGCAGCCGGAGTCGATCGCCTGGTGCAATAATCACGAACTGGCGCAGATCGTGCGCCCGGGCGATATCGTCAATATCCCGCCCGAAGACGGCGCCTGCCACACCGTCCTGCGCGCGCAGGGCAAGGACGTCCGCGAAATCGCCGCTCAATACGGCGTGGCTGATCCCTATCTGGTGATCGAAGCGCCGGCCAATAACTTGCCCGATGTGTCGCCCGAGACCCTGCTGCCCAGCAATACTCACCTTTTCATCCCCGGCGGCGAGGGGCCCTACATCACCTGGAACGCGCCCGTGCAGCAAGACGGCGCCGGCAATGTGGTGGCCTTCGATCCGCAAAGTCGCTACAGCTGCGGCAGTCGCTACGGCGGCGGCACCTGGTGGACCAACCCCCTGCCCAACGGCACCTGGGTGCGGGGCTTCTACGCCGGGCACAGCGGTATCGATATCGCCGCCAATCCGGGCACGCCGATCTACGCCGCCAACGGCGGGCCGATCCTCTATGCCGGCTGGAACAACTGGGGCTACGGCAATACCGTCGTCATCGGCCACGGCGCCTTCTCGACGCTCTACGGGCACATGAGCAGCATCGCCGTGCGCTGCGGCCAGTCGGTCGATGCCGGCCAAGTCATTGGCTACGTCGGCAGCACCGGCAACTCCTCCGGCCCGCATCTGCACTTCGAACTGCGCTACCTGAATCAGCCCCGCAACCCCTCGTCCACCGCCGGCATTGGTTGGTAGCGGCGGGCATTTCGCTGGTTGTTTTGCCACAGAGGCACAGAAGTAGTTCCAAGTAAATAGTGAGAATGACCGCCATTGGAAGGCAATTGCCAATATATCGGGAATGTTGTAGGGGCGAGCCGGTGGCTCGCCCACTCTTGCTCTAGATTGCTAATTACTTTTCGCATGACTAACTTGGAATTACTGAGGTAAAATCTGTCGGAGTTGTCAGGAAATTCCCCTTGGCAACGATCTTTTACCCCATCCCCCGGTCCCTATCCCGCCCAGCGACAATTGTAGGCGCGAGCCTTGGCTCGCCCACTCTGTGCCCTTGGCGGCAATAGTATCGAGAATGCGTTTAAGCGCGGCGCTCGCCACTGCGGACGACGTTGGCGATCCTCTCTGGCGACAGACGACATCGATTTGCTAGAATGATGCAGCGTTCCACGCAGACTGATATTCACAGCGACGACCATACGAGGACAGGCGATGACCGCCTTCGCGTCGGTAGAAGAAGCTTGGCTTGAATTGCAAAACGGCAGCGACGATCAGCGCCGGGCCGAGGCCATCGCGCACCTGGGCGAAAACAGATACGCGCCCTGCGTGCCGCAGCTGACCGAGCTGGTGCGCCAATCCGACCCGGGCACGCGTTATCTGGCGGCCAGGGCCCTGGGGCAGATCGGCGACGAAGCTGAATCGGCCGTGCCGGCGCTGCTGGAGGCGCTGCGCGACAACGACATGTTCCTGCGCGCGGGCATCACCGGCGCCCTGATCCAGATCGGCTACCCGGCCGTGCCCGGCTTGACAAGCGCCCTCTTCGACCCCAGCAACGCCGTCAAACGCGCCGCCTGCAAAGCCCTGGGCAAAATCGGCAGCGAGCGCGCCGTGCAAGCGCTGATCTTTTCGCTGAATGACCGCAACGCCGGCGTGCGCAAGTTCGCTCGCGAGGCGCTGACCCGCATCGATAGCCCGGCCGCCCGCGAGGCGCTGCGGGACCGCTAGGGCGGGCGCTTCCCCTTATACGCCAAATTGCACAAATGTAGGGGCGAGCCACCGGCTCGCCCGTACGCACGACGTAAATTTATGAGAATGTAGGATGTCAATGGGCTCGCCCGTACGAAATGACGCGGTAGCTGCATGCGATCCCATCAGGCGAACTCGATCAGCGCGCCGCTGTGCTCGACCGCGTACCAGGCCAGGGCGGTCGCCATCACGGTATCGTCATGGTGGCCCGGCCGCGCGCCATAGCGATAGCCGCCGCCCGGCAGCCGCTCCAGCGAGAAGCCGGCCAGCTCGCCCAGCAGCACCGGGTGGTCCAGCAGGCCGAGGTAGCCGCGCTCGATAGCCAGCGCGAGTGACTCGATCAGCGGCGATTTGCTGGCGGAGGTGGTGACAAAGCTGCGCACGGGCAGGCCTTCGCGCTGCAGCGCCTCGATATTGGGCTCGCCCATGCTATTGGCTTCGGCCCAGATGACCTGGACGCCCCAACGCTCCGTCAGCGCCTTTAAGCGCCCGCGCTGCAAGCTCCAGCCCACCCGGTTGAAGCGATCCAGCGCTACCAACTGGCGCGCAGTGGCGTCGATAATGGCGATGGCGGTGTAATCGATGCTGCGGCCCCAGTCGACGCCGGCGACATAGCGATGGCCCGGCTGCGGCGCCCCGATTTCCAGCTCGCTCACGGCGGCGCGGATGCCGCGGAAGACCTGGCCCTGGTCGTCGCTGAATTCCGCCAGGTACTCGCTGCGCCAGACGTGGTCGGAGGTCTGCCGGCGGATGCTCTCCAGCTCCTCGGGCGCGATGAGTTCGTTGCTGGCGCTGGTGAAATGAAAGGCCATCCAGTCGGGCTCTTCGTCGTCCATGCCCAGGCGATACAGGTCCCAAAACCAGTTGCGGCCGAAGGGCGTGCTCAAGAACAGGGCGCGGCCCTGCGTGGTCGTCAGCATCGGCCGGACGATCTCTTGCCAGACGCGGGCTTCCATGAAGGCGGCTTCGTCCAGCACGGCCAGGTCCAGCCCTTCGCCGCGCAGGTAATCAGGATGGTGGCTGCTGCGCACGGCGATCATGCCGCCCTTTGGGCTGTCGATGCGGCGCTCGCTCTCGCTGATCTTGATGCCCTCGATGTCGCGGATCGCCGCTTTCAAGTCACGCCAAACTTGGCTCGCCATCATGAAGGTCGGCGCCAGCCACCAGGTCCGCTGCCCCGCCCAGATCGCGTGCTCCAGAATGACCGTTTTGCCCAGTTCGGTCTTGCCCCAGCGCCGGCCGCAAGCCACCACCTTGAATCGCGCGCAGTGCTTCCTCGCGACTTTCTGCCCAGTGTGGAAAGTCTTGCCGTTTACCATCGCTGTGGAATTCGAATCGGATGACTTGTTCTTTTTCTTCCGCCTCATTAATCTCCTCGATCGCGTCTGCTAGTTTCAGGGCGTAACTGACCAGGCTGCCGGCGGCCGACGCCAGCTGATTCAGAGGCGCTTTGTCGAGCTTCTTGTCGTCCAGCTGCTTCAGGATTTCCTGGGCGCGCTTGAGCATGTCGTGCTGCAGCTCAATCGCCAGCCGGTCGACTTGCCGCTGGCGGCGCAGGCCGTGCTCACGCCGCAATTTGTCTTCGTCGCGCAGCCATCCGCGCAGCTCGCGCTCGGGAATGCGCAGCGCATCGCTGACCGCCGCGATGTCGCCGTCCTGCCGGTCAATCTCGTCCAGCGCGGCGATCTGCTTGTCCAGGGCGTTGCGACAATCCATCCAAGCCTCCATTTCTTCTGTATGCCGCCGTGAAATCGAAAAGAGACGCTCATCGCTCGCCGTCCGGCTGATGGCGGTCCCGAACCTGTCGGCCCGTCCGCGTATGGGCATCTCTTCCGATCTAGGGTCAGACTAGCACGAATGTTCTAAGAAAAGGTGACTGTATGGTCGCGGGTCTACCCCATCCCCCCAGCCCCCAATCTCGCCGTCTCTAGCGCGCGTAGACACTGCGCATCTGGCGAGCATCCGACAAGTCACTGAGTATTTTCGGGCGAGCCAGTGGCTCGCCCCTACATGTTTTCCCAGTAGATGATGCCTGTAGGGGTCAGCCATTGGCTGACCCCTTGCAACGATATTTGGGGCGGCACGCGCGCATCGCAAAGTTGCATTAATCTCTGTGGCCTCTGTGTATCCTCTGTGCCCTCTGTGGTGAAAAAAACTGTAGCGATTCCGCGACGCTGCGGAGCTTGAACGGAATCGCCACGTCCGATGTTATAATGCGGGCGGGGGCTTGAACGAGGAGGCGCGCAATGAGCGAGCGCTATCCCGACAAAACCATCATCGGCATGACCGGCAATATCGCCGTGGGCAAAAGCCTGGCGCTGGGCGCGCTGGCGGAGCTGGGCGCGGCTGTTATTGATGCCGACCAGGTGGCGCATCAGGTCTTGCTGCGCGGCGGCGCGGCCTATGAAGCGGTGCTGGCGGCCTTCGGGCCCGGCATCCTGGGCGCGGACGGCCAGATCCAGCGGAGCGCTCTGGCCGATATCGTCTTCGCCGACTCAGCGCAGCTCAAGCGCCTGGAAGCCATCACGCATCCCGCTATCCGGCTGGAGATCGACCGGCGCATTCGCAGCGCGAAAGCAGACGTGGTGGTCATCGAAGCGATAAAGCTGCTGGAAGGCGATCTGAAAAATGCGGTGGACGCGGTTTGGGTGGTGGACGCCTCGCGGGAGAATCAGCTGCGGCGGCTGATAGCTGAGCGCGGCATGTCCCCGGCCCAGGCGCGGCGGCGCATCGACGGGCAGAACAGCCAGGCTGACAAGCTGCGGCAAGCCGATACGATCATCGCCAACGACGGCTCAGCCGAGGAATCGCGCGCCCAGGTCGAGCGAGCGCTGGCTGCACTGACTGACGCGCGCTAAGATTCTCTGCCACAGAGGCACAGAGGCGCCGAGGAAGACATCTGCAGGGGCGAGCCTTGCAAGGGCGAGCCTTTTCTCGCGGTCAGAGGAACCCGCGCGACCTGACAGCGTCTGGTCACTGCGGCAACGCTTGAGCATAATTAGATCTGCTTCAACGCCGAGAGCGTATGTCCGTTTCTAAGCGGAGGGCCACAATGATGCGAAAGTTAATTGTTTTACTAATTTTGGCGCTTGCGCTAACCATCAGCGCCACTGCTGCGCTCGCAGATGACGATTGCGCTGATGAATTGGGCTGCGTCGAGATAGGACCGGACGACAGCATCGTTATCGGCGGCATATTGCGATTATCGGGACCTACGCCGTTCACGGGTGAAGTCGCGCGCCATGCGTTCAATTTGGCGGTATCGGCCCGAGACGGTCGGCTGCTGGGCCGTGATATCGAGTTGGTCACGGAGGACAGCGCCTGTTCCGAAGAAGGAGCGCGTGAAGCGGCGCTGCGAATGCTTGCCAACCCGGCGGTCGTCGGCATCATCGGCACGAACTGCTCGCTGGCGGCGAAAGGCGCCTTGCCGATCATCAGCGAAGCCGGCTGGCTCATGATTTCGCCATCGAACACCTCGCCCTTTTTGACGAACGCGGATCCTGAAGCCGGCGGACTCTACCAGCCGGGCTACTATCGGACGGCGCATAACGACCTCTTCCAGGGCGAATTGAGCGCGCGCTTTGCGGCTGATGCGCTGGGCCTAAAGACCGTGGCCACAGTCGATGACGGCGATCCCTACACCCGCGGCCTGGCGAGCGCGATGGCGGCTGCCTTCGAAAGCCTTGGCGGCAAGGTCGTCTTCCGCGGCGAAATACAGCGAGGCGATTCCGACATGAGCGCGCTGCTGGCGGCGATCGCCGAGACGGGCGCGGAGCTGGTTTACTTTCCCGTCTTCGCGACCGAAGCGCAAGTCATCGTCAGCCAGCTGAGCGAAACGCCTGGCCTGGAAGGCACAATCATGATGACCGCCGACGGCGCCTTTTCCAAGTCATTCGCCCAAGACGCTGGCGCGGCGGGAATCGGGCTCTACGTGGCGGGTCCGCACATCGCCGGTGAAGCCTATGCCGCATTCGTCGAGACCTGGCGCCGCGAGATTGACGAGGCGGGCCCCAGCGGCGGCTTCCATGGCCACGCCTATGACGCGGCCAATCTGCTGTTCACGGCGCTGGAGACGGTGGCGGTCGAGCGCGAGGACGGCGCGCTGACAATTGGACGATCGGCGCTGCGCCAAGCTTTGAGCGAAGTTGAGGACTATCCCGGCGTGACCGGGTCGCTGACCTGCCAGGACGAGTCGCCCCATGCCGGCGACTGCGCTACGGGCGAGGCGCTGGCGATCTTCCGACTGACCGCGGCCGAGGTCCATGATGGCAACTGGCCGCCGCCCGTGCTTTGGACCGCTGCAATGGCGCAGGCGGAATAAGCGCCTCGATCGGCCCGGCGGAGTCGCTGCGATGGGAGTAGATCTCCCAGTACCGTCGCAGGGCGATTGCATCAAATTATTTTCAAAACAGAGAGCGCAGAGGGCACAGAGTTCGTAGGAGTTTAGACGACTATTCTACTAAATCTGCGGCCTGGAATAGGCATCAGTCACTAGCGAAACGTGAACCACAATTCACAGTTCAGTAAGACATGACACATATTTTCTGTTTTTCTCTGTGCTCTCTGTAGTTGATTTTCAGTTTTGATTCCCACCTTTTCAGCCGCTATCATTTTGATGCGATTGCCCTGAGTACCCTCGAAATCATTGTAGTGGCAACCGCCCGATTCCGGTCCTCAGCACGGCCTTAGTGAATGTTGCCGGTTGCGGTTAAAATGTGTGACCCGTCCCAATTATCTGCGAGTGGCAGCATCCATGTTCAACAAATCCGAAATCGCACAATTCCGCAGCCAAGGTTGGGTGGCCAAAGACGAGTTTTGGTCGCAGCGTGAAGTTGCCGCCATGCGCCGCGAGCTGGATCGCTTGAAAGACGTAGGCCTGCTGCGCAATGTCGCCACCGCCGGCGACGGCGTCACGCCTTCGGACGACCAGGTCAACTTGCAGCTCTGCCCCATGTTCCCGCACAGCGACATCTACCGCGCCATGCCCTTCGCCGAGAAAGCGATAGCGGCGGTTCGCCAGCTGATCGGCGACCCGGTCGTGCTGCATCTCGACCAGGTCTTCCTCAAGCCGGGCAAGCAGGGCATGGGCACCAACTGGCATCAGGACAACGCCTATTTTCAGATCGACGATCCGCTCAAAGGCACAGCGATGTGGACGGCCGTGCATGACGCGACCGTGGCCAACGGCACGATCCATGTCATCCCGGGCAGCTATCGCGTGGCTTACGAGCACAGCCGCGACCCCTACAGCGACCATCACATCCGCTGCTACCCGCCGGAAGACCAGGCGGTGGCGGTGGAGCTGCCGGCCGGGGGCGTCGTCTTCTTCGCCTATGGCGTGGCGCATTGCACGCTGGCGAACACCACCGAGGCGGAACGCGCCGGCGTGGCGCTGCACTTCATCAACGGCGCCATGGATGCCACGGCCAAGAGCGGCTTCCCACTGGGCAAGCGGCCCTACCTTAGCGGCGACGAAGCGTCCGGCGGTTTGAACGAGCACGGCGTGGTCGTCGCCGGCACTTGGGAGCGCGAGGTGGGGGCGGTGCTGGGGGATTAGCCAGCGTGTCACCAAGGCGCAGAGATGATCGAGAGCTGCATGGTCGATTGCTGCACCCGCTGTCACGCCAGAACCTGAATTTCAGACTACGCTTAGCATACGGCGCGTTTACACGCTGTGTTCAGCGACTGAATCGTAAGTTAAACTTCAGCGACTCGGAGCGAATAATAGACCGTCAGGCTAATACAGAGATGAATACCACATATTCGGGTTTGAGACTGCCAATCGCTTTGATGTTGCTGACGCTGATTGGTCTGCTCGCCATACCGAGCGCTCGCGCAGCGGAAATCATAGTCGATGACGACTGTACACTGGCGGACGCGATCGAGTCGGCGAATACCGACTCAGTGGTAGGCGGCTGCCCGGCGGGTGATGGCGCGGACACAATTGGTCTTTCCGCTGATATCAAGCTAAGGGAAGCAACGCCCTTGATCTCTACGGAAATCGCCATTGCCGGGAATGGCTATACGATTGATGGAAGCGGCGAATTCGAGATCTTGAATGTGGGCGAAGAGGGCAAACTTCAGGTCTCCCACCTGACCTTTACTCGTGGATTCGGGTCCAATGGCGGCGCTATCTCCGTCAGCTATGGCGACGTGGTAATCAGCGACTGCGTCTTCCACAAAAACCAGGCCAACTCGAGTGGCGGCGCGCTAGATGTGATATACGGATCGGCAACTATCATCAGATCGACCTTCAGCGACAATGTCGCGCAAGGCGGCGGTGGCGCGCTGGTTTTCGGATCAGCCACTGTGACGATAAGCGAAAGCGTTTTCAGCGGCAACAGCGCGAATCTGGCCGGCGCAATCGGCAGCCAGGCCAGCGAGCTGACGATATCCGACAGCGTTTTCAGTGAGAACAATACGAATTACGACGGCGGCGCTATCGGCGGTGAGGATGCGCCCTTGACGATAAGTGGCAGCACGTTCAGCAACAACACGGCTGCCGGGCACGGCGGCGCCATTTATTACGAAGCGACCGAGGTTACTGTCACAGACAGCGCATTTGACGGTAATTTCGCCCAGGAAACGGGTGGCGCGCTTTACATAAAAGACGCCATGCTGAACATCAGCGCGAGCAACTTTGATGATAACAACGCTGTCAAGGCCGGCGGCGCGATCGACCTGAACGCAGTTACGGCTACAATCAGCGACAGCGGGATGAGCGGCAACAAGGCGGAAGCGGCCGGCGCATTCGTGATTGAGGGCGGAGATGTGACTGTAGAGCGCAGCAAGATTACGCGAAATTCGGCTGAATTTGGCGGCGCAGCCTGGGCATTTGGCGGCAAGCTGGCCATCACCGACAGCGTTCTCCGAGAGAATAAGGCGGCGATATTTGCTGGCGCGATCATGGGCATGAATGATGCCGAACTTGAAATTAGCCAGAGTTGGTTTGACGCTAACGAAGCCCGGGATTTTGGTGGCGCTCTCGCTGTAGGGCAGTCGCAGGCCCGCGTCAGCAACAGCACTTTTAGCGGCAATGTCGCCAGCTATGGCGGCGCCCTGGCGGACTATGTCAGCAGCGCGCGCTACGACATCAGCAATTCGACCTTCAGTGGCAATCGCGCCCGAAACTATGGGGGAGCGCTGAATTTAGTGCAAGCATCGACCGCTGACATAACGCACGTCACCATGGTGGGGAATTCTGCCGAGCGTGGCCACGCCATAGCCGTCAACGAAGACGCGTCCATTCGGATGCGGAAAAGCATCGTCTCCGGCGAATGGGGCCAATGTGCCGGAACCTTGGCGGAGAACAGCGACAATCTCATCTCGGACGGTTCATGCGCCACTACGCTGAAGGGCGATCCAAAACTGGGCGGACTGGTCCAGACCGATGAGAGCGCGACGCCTTATCACCCGCTTCTGTCGGTTAGCTCACTGATCGACGCGGTCGACTGTGACTCACATTTCGCCGCGGACCAAATCGGCACCGCGCGTCCTCAAGGCGCAGCCTGCGATATCGGCGCGATTGAGTATGATCCCGCGGCAGCCGATGAACTATGCTTCATTACCACGACCCATGTGCTGCGGTATCGGGAGCAACCCGGCGGCAGTGTGATAGGCACTGTACCCGAAGGCGCGACTTACGGCTCATTGGGCTACGCGGACGGCTGGCACCAGATCGAGTACAACAACCAAATCGGCTGGATCAGCGCCGATTATGTAGTCGCGGAGGGAATCTGCGAAGGTCTTGAGTAGCCCTCAGCGCTATGAGAAATTCAAGCGTAGTTTCTCGGCGTCCGGCGCCTGTGCCTCTGCGGCGAATCTACCGCCCCGGCTGCCGCTTGGCCAGCATGATCTGGCTAAGGATGACGGGGCTATCGGCGCTGGTGCGCTGAGCTATTGTGGCAGCAAGCCCTGTACAACTGCTGGCAGATCCAAGTAGATGCCAATGACTAACGCAATCAGAAACCACAGTAAGCGTTGCACCCACTCTATGTCGGTTTCGAGGCGTGACAAGCGACCTTCGCTCTCACCAGGTATCCCAGCGCTTGACCGCGTCGATTCAGATTGCGGTATTACTTTTTCACTCACTGAGACCTCCTCCCTTATGACCGCTAATCGTGATTGGATTATACCATATCTGACCTGGGCCATCGAAGTCGTGCAAGCCGCGGCGAATCTACCGCCCCAGTTCCCGCTTGCCTAACATGATCTGGCTCAGCCGGAACATGTCCGTGCGCGAGGTCATATCCAGGCTGATCGGCGTGACCGAAATGACCCCGTCATTCAGCAGCGCGTAGACATCGCTGTCCGGTTCGGCCGCGGACGGGTCGCTATTGTAGTGGTAGCCCAGCTTGGCGCTGTCGTGCAGGGCCAGCCGCTCGGGGCGGGTAGGCCAGTATACGCGCCGGCGCGATAGCCGCGTCAAGCGCCATTCGGTCTCGGCAATGGCGCCCCAGGGCACGTCAATTTTTAGCACATCGACATCGTCGGGCAACGCGGAGTGCTCCATCAGCCAGCCGCCCATCTGCCGGCTGAAATCGGCAGCGCTGCTGAAGTCGACTTCATTGGAGTAACTCAGGTGCATGCCGGTCGGCGTCTGCAAACTGACCGCCAGCGACGGGATGCCCAGGCTGGCGCCCTCCAGCGCCGCGCCCACCGTGCCCGAAATGGTGACGCCGTTGCCGGTGTTTTCGCCGTAGTTGATGCCGGAGACTAACAGCGCCGGCTGCTCCTCCGCCAGTTCAAGCACGGCATGCTGCACAGCTTGGGCCGGCGTGCCGTCCACGGCGTAGGCGATGCAATCTTCGCAGTCGATGGGCAGATCGTAGGGGAAGATACGCCCTTCGCTGTAGTGCGGCATGCTGCGGCCCATGCCCGATTGCTGCTCGCGCGGGGCGGCCACCAGCAGGCGTCCCACGCCGCGAAAAGCTTCCACAGCCGCCCACAAGCCGGGCGAGCGAATGCCATCGTCGTTGGTGAACAAGATGATGGGCTTGGGCGACGGCGTCATATTGCTATCCTTGATTGGTTTAGAATCGGTCGACATAAGGCTGTAGGCTAGGCTATATCTATTAAATCAGCAAGTGCCACTGTTACGGCCGCGTCGAAGACTCTGTTTCGCCTTTGTGATAAAGCCGGACTCTTTCGTTAGTGACGAGGGTTGTGAATCCGCTCGGCAAGGGCTCGCTTCTGTGCCAGACTGGGCGGTAGTCGAACGGAGAAACGAGCGACCATGCCTGAACCTGACAGCGCCCCGTATCTCAAGCGGATTGCCAGCCGCCTGCCGGAATTCGCCGCCAGCCAGGCGCGCATCTTGCCCGCGGCCGGCCAGTTCAACACGGTGCTCTGCCTGGACGAGCGCTGGATCTTCCGCTTTCCCAAGAGTCCGGGGGCGGCCGCCGACCTTGCGCAGGAGTTGGCCATCCTGCCCCGCTTGCAGGGGAAGTTGCCGCTGCCGATTCCACAGCCGCAATTCAGCGCCGTCGATGAGGCCGGCGACGTGCTTCTCATGGGCTACCCGATGCTGCCCGGCGAGCCGCTTCTGCGCGAGCGCTACGCTGAGTTGCGGGCTGACGCGCTGGCGGTCGACCGAATCGCCCGCGACCTGGCGGGTTTTCTGCTGGCGCTGCACGGCATCCCCCTGTCTGATATCGGGCTGGTCGCCAGCGGCGATGACGCGCGCGCGGTCTGGGCGCAACACGAGCGCGATTTCCGCCAGCAGCTATTCCCGCACATGCGGGCGGAGGCGCGCCGAGCGGTTGAGCGCGACTTCGCCGTGGCGCTGAGCGACGAGGAATTGTGGCGCTATGACCCCTGCCTGACGCACGGCGACTTCGGCACGGGCAATATCCTGATTCAGGCCGGGCGCGTCAGCGGCATCATCGACTTCGGCTTCTGCGGCATTGGCGATCCGGCGCAGGATCTGGGCGCCTTAGTCGCCAGCTACGGCGACGACTTCACCGACCGGGTCTTCCGCGTTTATCCAGCGCTGCGTGGGCACTTGCCGCGGGCGCGATTCTACTGCGGCAACTACGCGCTGATTCAGGCGCTCTACGCCCTGCGCGATAATGACCCAGCCGAATTTGAGGATGGCATGCGGAATTACGTTTAGTATCTGTCCGCAGGCGCCCGATCCGAAAAGCGGCGGTCATGTTCAAGTCCGCTTAACCTAGTATAATTGTTCTATCTGTAGAATTGCGCAGACCGCGGATGATCCGTAGATGCAAATTCATGGAGTCCTGAATCACGAAAACTTACTCCAATATGTGGATAATTTCCGCATTGAATTGTCACTTAGTGATGTAGCTAAGACACATCGCAAGAATCTGGGACAGTTCTTTACACCAATTGAAGTTGCTCAGCAAATGCTGCAGCCGCTCGACTCGCTTCCAGAAAAAGTCCGTGTTCTAGATCCTGGCGCAGGAGCTGGCATTCTGTCGGCTGCGGTATTCACGCGCATAGTTTCGTCTCGCCCAATTCTCGTTAGAGAAATAGAATTTGTCACGTACGAAGTTGACGCGAACGTATTACCTTTCTTGAGAAAGACATTGGAGATGTGCGCCTCGCTCAGCGCGAGAATAGGTATCAACTTCAAATACACAATTCACATGGTGGACTTTATTGGGGCTGCGACTTCTAGTCTTTATACGGCAGAGAAATTCGATCTTGCGATCCTGAATCCGCCTTATGGGAAGATTAAGTCTGGCAGTAGACAATGGCATTTGCTGAAGAAATATGGCCTGCCACGCAGCAATTTGTATGCAGCATTCATGACATTGGCCGCAATTCAGCTTAAGGGCGGTGGTCGTCTCGTATCAATTACGCCTCGCAGTTTTTGCAACGGACCATACTTTCTTCCTTTCCGCAGGGCCTTCTTGTCCCAAATGTCCTTGAGCCATGTTCATCTGTATACATCTCGCAACAAAGCCTTTGGCGATGACGGCGTTTTGCAGGAAAACATAATACTCTGCGCAAAGAAGAGTCCCGAGCGCGGTGAAGTTAGCATTACGTCAAGCGACAGTCCGCTCGACAAAGACATGTCAATTCAGATTCTTCCACACGACGAAGTATCAAATGCGAATGATCGGAATCTTGTAGTTCACTTAGTTCGCAATAGCAATGAACACGAAGTTAGTCGATTCGTGAATGCGTTAGAATGCAGCTTGCGCGATCTGGATATTAATGTCTCGACTGGACGCGTCGTTGATTTTAGGGCAAGGCATTTGCTAAGAGAACCAAATGCCGCTGGCAGTGTTCCGCTACTCTTGCCTTCGAATCTAGTCAATGGGTACGTACAGTGGCCAATTGCTCGCTCCAAGAAATTGAGCGCAATAGACTTTGTGGGAAGCAAGGACAAACTACTCGTGCCCAAAGACAATTACGTACTAGTGAAACGCTTTTCATCTAAGGAACAGAAACGGCGATTGACAGCCGCGATCTTGGAACCGAAACATCTTGAGTCGGGATTTGTGGGTATCGAAAACCATCTCAATTACTTCCACAGAAACGGGGCGGGCCTACCGCCCGATTTGGCAAAGGGACTTGCCGTTTACCTCAATTCCTCAGTCGTAGACCAGTACTTCCGGCTTTTTAGCGGACATACGCAAGTGAATGCAACCGATCTTGCGAATCTGAAGTATCCGGATCTGTCAAGATTACAAAGAATGGGAGCAAGAGTTGGAGATGATTTTCCACTTCAGAAGCAGCTAGATCAGATAATGCTCGAGGAACTTGAAATGCAAGAACCTGCATTGACGTCCGTACAGTTGAAGATTGACCAATCACTGGATATTCTGCGCGAAATAGGCGTTCCCAGAGAACAGCAAAACAAGCGCTCTGCACTAACATTACTTGCTCTTGTCAACGTAAGACCAAACGACAACTTGTCAGAGGCGTCGGCGCCCTTACGCACGATTACCGAAATGATGGAGTATTTCAGTTCCCACTATGGAACTACGTATGCCCCTAACACGCGAGAAACGGTGCGCCGCTATAGCATCCATCAGTTTTGGAAAATGGGACTTGTTTCACATAATCCAGACAAGCCCGATCGTCCCACGAATAGTCCACACTACTGTTATCAAGTCTCCGAGCCGTTTTTGAGGCTAGTCCGCACCTGCGCGAGTCCGGCCTGGCCAAACGAATTGACCCGCTTTCGCATAGAAATGAGCGACAGATTGAGCGCATTGCATGGACGAAAACGAATGATTCAGCAAATTCCTGTCATATTTCCCGATGGCAGCATCGTGTCAATTTCTTCAGGCGGTCAGAATGCACTGATCAAGCGCATTGTAGAGGAATTCTGTCCGAGATTTGCCAAAGGAGGCGAAGTCTTATACGTAGGCGATGCTGGCGACCAGTTAAGAGACGATCAAATTCGTAGATTCAAGGAGCTGGATATTCAGCTAGATAAACACGGTAAGAAACCCGATGTCGTTGTATATGTGGAATCCAAAGACTGGTTAATACTCATAGAGGCAGTAAAAAGTCACGGGCCTATTGACCAAAAGAGACAAAATGAACTGCGACAGCTTTTTTCCAGAAGTTCCGCTGGGCTCGTCTATGTAACTGCGTTTGAATCTAGGCGAGCAATGACCAAACACCTGCGGAATATTTCTTGGGAAACCGAAGTATGGATAGCGGAATCGCCGGATCACTTGATCCATTTCGACGGCAAGAGATTCCTGGGTCCATACTCATGAGCGCCGGATTCAATCTATTACGCCAGGCCGCTGTTAGTCCGCCCTCGCGCACGAATGCGACCGGCGCAACTATGCTATAATTCTTACTGATTTGCCCACAGAGCAGAGCAAACTGACCAAGATGGCGGAAATCAGCCTGAGCGCCTACCAGGACAACTTGTCCCAGCTGTCGGCGGAGAACAAACACGACGAAGTCATCGCGCATTCGCGGCACATTCTCAAGACCTATCCCAAGAACCTGCGCGCTTATCAGCAGCTGGCCGGCGCGCTCTTCGCGGCCGAGCGCTGGGCGGAAGCGGCTGATGTGCTGCGCCGCCTGCTGGGCGCCAGGCCGCAAGACTTTGAGACGCATTCGCGGCTGGCGCAGTCCTACCAACAGTTGGAAGAATACGAGCGGGCAATTTGGCATGCCGAACGCGCGCTGGATCAGGCGCCCAACGACTCCGCCACAATCAGCTTGATTCGCGCGCTCTACCGCCGGCATCGCAGCGAAGAAATCGACCGCCTGCAATTGACCGCTGGCGCCCTGGCGCAGCAGCATATTCGCGGCAATCTGCTGACAGAAGCGCTGGACACGCTGGACCAGGCCCTGCAGCGCAACCCCGAGCGCATCGACCTGCTGCTGCTGCGCGCGCGTACGCTCTGGCTGGATGGCCAGCGCATGGACGCCGCCGAAGCCGCCCTCGATATCCTGGAGAAACTGCCCTACGCCATCGACGCCAATCGCATCATGACCGAGCTCTGGCTGGCCGAGCAGCGGCCGACCGATGCCCAGACTTACCTGCAACGCATTGAAGACCTTGATCCCTACCTGGCGCATGAGCTCGCTCTGGGCGAGGCGCCGCCATCGAATCTGCTGATGACGGAGGAATTCGATATCAGCGGCATTGCCCAGCCCGAGCAAGACATTGTCGATCCCGATTGGCTGGACGGCGTCGACGAAGACACCGGCAGCCTGGACGCGATCTTGGGCCTGGACGGCGAGACGGAACCAGCGCCAGAAAGCGTCACGTCCGACCTAGACGATTTGCTTTCCGATGAGCAGATCGACCAGCTATTCAGCGAATTGGTGATTGGCGAAGCGGTGGCCGAGACCAGCGAAGCCGCGCCCGATGACGAACTGGAGCAGGTGCTGAACGAAATGGAAGATCGCGGTTTCCTCGATCCCGCTGCGCAAGGCGCCGCCCCGGCTGTCAACGCAGCAGACACTGGTGACGAGCTTGAGACCTACTTGGCGCAAATGAGCGCGAGCGACGATGCTGAGGCAGAGGACGCCGCGGTCGCTGGACACGAGCCGGTTGATGCGCTGGACGACGAACTGGCTAACCTGCTGGCGCAGCTGGATGCCGCCGATGACGATGACGACTGGATGGCGGAGATTCAGCCGGGCAGCCTGGCGCTGGACAATGATAAAGAAGACCAGTCGCTGGAATACCTGGACGATTTCGAGCGCGAGTGGGTCAAGGATAGCGCCGACGAAGAAGGCGGCGCGCCCTGGCTCTCGGCCGCCATGCGCGAGCGGATGGACAAAGACGAGTCGGGCGAATTAGATTTGTTCGGCGATGACGAGCAAATGCAGAGTCTGCTCAATCGGGCGTCTGATACCGAGCCGATACTGGCCAGCGATATCGAAGACTGGCTAGGCGTCGAAGCTAAGCCGGAGGCGAGCGCGCCCGACGAGAGCGCCATCGATATGGAAGATGAGCTGCTGCATGCGCCGCCATCAACCTCCTGGCTGGAGACGGACGCGGATGACGATGACCCCAACCAGCTTAACGCCGACTTGATCGACAGCTGGCAGTCGGAGTTGGATATTGACGACGATGACGACGACGATCCCTATGTCGACTGGCTGAGCGACGACCCCAATGAGCTTACCGACGATCTGGGCATTTTCGCGGCGGGCGTGGATGCGTCTAACAAACTTGGCGATGAGGCGATTGCGCTGCCGCAGGCCGACGGCGATTCGGCTGAGCAGGCGCGCGCCTGGGGTCTGGATGATGCCGACCAACTGGCCGACTTTGTCGAAGAGGGCGGCGCCGGCGATGGCTCGCCCGACTGGATGAACGCTGTTGTGCCCGGCTTGGACCGCGAGAACGACGCCGCTAGCGACGATCCCAATGAATACGCCCGCCCGACGGCCCCGCCGGGCAAAGAATTCGGCTGGGTCAGCGATCTTGTCGAAGAAGAAACCGGCCAGATGAAAGCCGTCGACCCGGCCGAACCCAGCGAGACGCCTTACTTCCGCTTCAGCAAGCAGCCGGCCTGGCTCTTAAACATGCAGACCGACGCGACCGAAGGGGGCGTGGTCGCCGGCGTCAGCGCTCTCAGTCTGGACGAGGACTTTCAGGCGCTGGATCTGGATGACCTGACCTTCGACGATTATTTCAACTTCAATACGCCGACCGACAAAATGGATGTCATCAACCTGGACGAGGACACGCAGAAGCTGAGCTTCGTCGGCCTCGACTGGGACGACTATTTCGACCTGGAATCGCCGACCGAGAAAACCATCGCTATTTCGCTCGATGAAAGCGCCGCTGGCGTGGAATTCGACGAATTGGGCATCGACGATGACGACTTCGACTTCGATAGCGGAGCGGGCGATGGCGGGCTGGATGCCGGCAGCGACCTCTTTGACGATGTTGGCCTGGGCCTGGATTCAGACGCCAAAGACGGCCCCGCCTGGCTCGAATTTGATGACGCCGATTCCGAAGATTCTGATCGCCCCAGCCGCGATTCGACGCTATAATCTGATTCCATTTCACAGCGCAGCAGTTCTCTGGCAGCATGAAAGACATGCCCGATGTTTGAAGACCCTGAATTGCCTGATTTCGACTCCATGTCGCAGGAAGAGTTGATCGAGTGGCTGGAACAGCTGGCCAAGGGGCACAGCGAGCCGGCTTCCGAGTTTATCGATCACTACACCGGCGATCCGGACGCGAATGGCGGCGACCCGCAGGACGAATGGTCAGACTGGTTGGATGATACCGAACCCCTGACCCCGCTGTCCGATGCCGGTTACATCGTTGACGCCGGTATTGAGGGCGACATCCCGGTTGATATGACCATGCTGAATGATGAAGACACCGCGCCAACTGCCTCCATGGATTGGCTGGACGAGCTCACAACCGACGAAATGGGCGATGATGTTCCAGACTTCAGCGCGTTGCAGCCGGGGGATCGGCCGCCGGCCGCGCTGGACGAAGGGCTGGCCGCGCGCGAAGCCGATGATCCGCTGGAATGGCTGGAACCGGCGCCGGGCGACAATCCCGGGCACAACAACCCGCACAACTCGCAAGATGAAGGCGACGACTTCGACGAAACCTACGAAGACGATGAACAGCTCGACGACCTGGAAGACGAAAGCCTGTATCAGTCGGGCGCGGAACGCTCGCAGGAAATCCTGAATTCACTGCTGGGGCTGGTCGACCGCGAGGCGGAAAAGTACAGCACGCAATCTATGGCGCCGGTGCCTGAAGGCGAAACCGCCATTGCGCCCGAGCCCGAAGTCCGAGCCGGCCCCGCGCCCGCTGAGCGCGCCGACAATTTGACGCGCGCCTTCCTGCTGCAGGACCGGGAAGCTGATCTGGAAGCCTGGTACGCCGAACGGCTGCGGGACATCGCCTCGCCCGGCGACCGCCGCAGCGAAGCGCCGCAGCTGCCCCCCCGCGTCAAACCGAGCAAACTGCCGCCACCCGGTTTGGCGGCCGCTATCAACTCCGCGCGCGGCAAGGTCAAGGCCGATGATCTGCCGGCGGCGCTGCAGTACTACGAGACGCTGCTGTCCACCAGCGCCGGCCTGGAATGGGTCGTCAGCGATATGCGCGAGCTGATCGCGCAGTCGCAATATCAGGGCATTCCCTCGCTGCACCGTGTGCTGGGCGATGCGCTCATGCGGCAAGGACGCCTCGACGCCGCGCTGGATGTCTACCGCCACGCCTTGTCGCTATTTTGAAAGGCGCCCCGCTCGCAGCCCGGCGTCGATTCCCCACGATCTGCAAATCCGTAGGGACGTACGGCGCGACTCTGTGAGTCGCCCGCCAGGCAACTCAAAAATCTGTGCAGGTTGACGCGGGCCAGAATCAGCATGAATCCCGAATCGCTAGGCAACTTGCTGCGCTGGTACCGCCACAACCGGGCCGACTTGCCCTGGCGCCGCGACCCCAGCCCTTATCGCGTCTGGCTGTCGGAAGTCATGCTGCAGCAAACGCAGGTGGAAACGGTCATCCCTTACTACCAGCGCTTCCTTGACGCCTTTCCCAGCATCGCCGCTCTGGCCGACGCGCCGCTGGACGCCGTGCTCAAGCGCTGGGAAGGCTTGGGCTACTACAGCCGCGCGCGCAACCTGCACCGCGCCGCCCGTCTGCTGGTCGCCGAATATAACGGCGCCTTGCCCAGCCAGGTCGATGAACTGCTTAAGCTGCCCGGCATCGGCCCTTACACAGCCGGCGCCATCGCCAGCATCGCCTTCGGGCGATCCGCGCCCCTGCTTGATGGCAATGTGATTCGCATTTACGCGCGCCTGCTGGACCTGCCGGATGACATCAGCCAGGGCGCGACGCGAAAGAAGCTTTGGCGTATCGCCGCGGAGTGGCTGCCGGCGCAGGGGGCGGGCGAGTTCAATCAGGCGCTGATGGAGCTGGGGCAGAGAATCTGCCGGCCCAAGAATCCGCATTGCGCCGATTGTCCGCTGCGCTACAATTGCCGCGCCTTTGCTGCCGGCACGCAGGCGGCGCGCCCGGTCCGCAGTAAGCGCAGGCCCACGCCGCACTACGATGTGACCGCCGGCCTCATCCGCGATGAGCAGGGTCGTCTGCTGATCGCCCAGCGTCCGCTTGAGGGTCTTCTGGGCGGCCTGTGGGAGTTTCCCGGCGGCAAACGCGAAGGGCGCGAAAGCCTGGAAGACTGCTTGCGGCGCGAGCTGCGCGAGGAGCTCGCGATTGATGTGGAGGTGGGTCAGCGCATGGCGGTGGTCGACCACGCCTTCACCCACTTTAAGATCACGCTTCACGCCTTCGACTGCCGCTACCGGGGCGCGCTGCCGCCTTTCAGCGAGCCGCAGGCGCTCGAAGCGCTGGACTGGGCCTGGGTGAGCGAGAGGCAGCTGGAGCAATACAGCTTTGGCAAAGCCGACCGGCAGGTGATCGCCGAATTGGCGCGCCGCCGCGAGATGCTGCTGTAAATTAGCGACTCGCCAACTGACCGAGTAGTGATTACGGATGCAACTTGGCGTATAATCAGACTCGCGACTTGCAGTCGAAAGGATAATCGATAATGCTCACAGAAGAATTTCTCGCTCAAGTTATGCGCTTGGGCGAAAGAGAAAAACTGAAACTTGTTGAGTTGCTGATTGAGGATCTTAAGCTGATTGGTACCGCATACGAGATCTATACTCCCTTTGGCAATGAGGCAGCCGCGCGCGTCTTATTTGAAGAGTTGGAATCGGCCAAAACTGCTAATCAACCAGCAACTGAATGATGGCGCGCTTTGCTTATTCTCAGAGCGCTGGCGAGAGATGCTGTTGGAGCTCATGCGCTAGCCGGCTTATGTCATGATAAACGCCTGGCAAACAAGCCATCATCGACAGCTTTCGCGGGTCCTGCGCGGCGCAATCGCGTTGGGCTGCGAATGCGCGCCTCGGAATACAGCCCGTATAAAAATCCTATCGCGTCCGATGGGCATATTCCGCTACAATAGCCCTGACCGACGACGCCGGGAGGGGAGCAATGGTTTCTAAGGAACTGCTGGACGAAGTCTTGGGTCTCGATGAAAATGACAAGCTGCATTTGCTGCGGATGCTGCTGCGCGATCCAGCGATGGCAAAATATGCGTTCGACCCAATTGGACTTCACGCCAATTATGAGGCTGCGGCAAAACTTGTGGATTTGATGGAACAGGACGAGTTGAAAAGGGAATCAAGCATCGGATAATGGCGCGATTTTCTTACAGTTCCCTGCCGTCGGTTCCAGGCAGTCTGATGCCGCGTCTTTCGCTTGAACTTTCGAGCGGCAACCGAAGTTTCCAGTTAAATGGCATCATCGACACAGGCGCTCCCATAAGCGTTTTGCCGTATTGGCTAGGCTTGGCACTAGGCGCCGTATGGGAGGAGCAAGCGGTATTGGGTAACTTGGCGGGCGCGCTTGCCGATGTCGAATCACGAGCTCTCGCCGTAACAGCCTCGCAGCCGGCTATCGTCGGGGCAAGCAACGTTCCATTGTGGTTCGCTTGGGCAGAAAGCGATTCAGTTCCGGTTCTGTTCGGTCAAAGAAACTTCTTGATGGAGTTCAATGTTTGCTTTTATCTGTCGCAGAACTATTTTGAAGTGTGGCGCAATTAGCGGTTATGTTAGCCGACAGATTTGCGCCGCTGCGATCCGCAGGATGCAAGAATATGAATGAATTCCTAGCGTCAGAGTTGAGCCATGCTTGACACACTCAAAAAGCTGCGCCGACTGATCGCCAACCTCTTCGGCGATAACGTGCCTGTGGAGCAGGCCTGGGATCGCGTCCCGCCCGAATTGATGACGCCGCGCGAACTACTGGTGCGGCGCAGCTCTCTGATCATGCTCTGGGGCGCGCTGGTCAATCTGGTCGCGGGCCTGGCAGTGATCGCGCTGGCGGTGCACGCGGGAAATCACGAGCCGGCGCTATTCCTCGAGCTGCAAGCTGCGCTGCTGCGCGGTTTCGCCATCAGCGCGGATACGGCGGCGCTGCTGCTGGCCGCGGGCATCCTGGCCAATATGGCTATCCTGCTGATGCTGTCGGTAGTGATCCTGGCGCAAGAATTGTGGACCGTCTTCACCGCCTGGCTCTTGATCGCTTTGAATCTGGCCGCGCTATTCGCCTTCGGTTTCCTGCCGGCGCTGCTGACCATCGCGCCCTTGACGGTGGTGGGCTTGATGACGCTCGGCGACCTGCGCGCGTTCCGCCTCAACCCGGTGATGGTCAAAGAATTGCGCGGGCGTATGCGCGGCGTGCGCGGCTTCGCTATCATCTCCGTATTCCTCACGCTGATGAGTTTCTTCACGCTGCTGCTCTACTTGCTGCGCATGCCGCAGGGCGGGGTAGTCGTCACCGGCGAGTTGGGGCGGCAGCTGTTCATCGGCGTGCTCTTCATCGAGTTGATGCTGATCATCTTTATCGTCCCGGCGCTGACAGCCGGCGCCATCACCAGCGAGCGCGAACGCAAGACCTACGACTTGCTGCAGACCACGCTGATCAGCAAGGCCACCTTTGTAGTCGGCAAGATGCAATCGGCCCTGGGTTATATCGTGCTGCTGCTGCTTTCGGCGATTCCGCTGCAGAGCACAGCCTTCCTCTTCGGCGGCGTCAGCGAGCAGGAGATGCTGCTGGCGCTGCTGGTGCTGCTGATATCGGCGATTACCCTGGGCGCATTTGGCATGTTCTTCTCGTCCATCACCGAGCGGACCCTGGCGGCCACCATTCGCTCCTATACCGTCGCCATCGCCATTACGGTCGGCTTGCCCGTCCTGGCGCTGATCCTGTTCCAGAACGCCTACGGCAATGTGGTCAACAATATCGCCGCCGGCGTCAGCAGTAATCCCACGGTCGAGGCGACTACGATCTACCTTGATATGATCGCTACCAGCCTCAACCCGATAATGGCGACCCTGCGCTCGCAGCAAATGCTCATCGACCACCAGCAGCTTGTGACCATGCGCGTGACGCTGTCCAGCAACGGCGCCTCCATCCCGATTCTATCGCCTTGGGTGCTGCTCACGCTGACCTACCTGTCGGTCACGGCGCTGCTGGTGCTGGTGTCGATACGGCGCATGGAGCGGCAGACGGGTTAGCGCCTTTCGCTGCGCATTCGAATTCATTCTCCATTAAGTTCTGCGACGCTGCTTTCTCTGTGCCCTCTGTGCCTCTGTGGCAACAGAATCTTTTGGTAAAATGACAGTATAAGCGACCGTTTGAGTACAACCGGGAGACCCTGATGAGCAATCCTTTGCTGGAGATCCAAAAACTTGGCCAGAGCGCCTGGCTCGATTACATCCATCGCGACGACCTGAACGACGGCGATTTGCAGCGCCGCATCGACGAAGAAGGCGTTCTGGGCGTAACCTCCAATCCGTCGATCTTCCAGAAGGCCATCGGCGATTCCGATACCTACGACGGCGCCATTCTGACCATGCTGGATCTGGAAGCGCAGGATATCTACGAGGCGCTGGCGATCGAAGACATTCAGAACGCCACCGACCTCTTCCGCTCGATATACGACCGCAGCGAGGGCGGCGACGGCTATGTCAGCCTGGAAGTTTCGCCGCTGCTGGCGCGCGATACGCAGGGCACCGTAGAGGAAGCCAAGCGCCTCTTCCAGACGGTCGGCCGCCCCAACCTGATGATCAAGATCCCCGCCACTCCCGAAGGTATCCCCGCCATCGAAGCCGCCATTGCCGCCGGCATCAATGTCAACGTCACCCTGATCTTCGCCATCGACAATTACGAGCGTGTGGCGGAAGCCTTTATTCGCGGGCTGGAAAAACGCCGCGCCGCCGGGGGTGACGTCTCCCGTGTGGCTTCGGTGGCCAGCTTCTTCCTCAGCCGCATCGATGTCATGGTCGATCAGATTCTGGAGAACAATATCCGCGCGGCGCAAGTGCAGTCGGATACAGCGCGCATCGCCGCCAATAGCAAGCTGCTGGGCCAGACCGCCATCGCCAACGCCAAGACCGCCTATCGCTCTTTTCAGCGCATCTTTGAGGGCGAGCGTTTTGAGGATTTGCGCGCGGCCGGCGCCCAGGTTCAGCGCCCGCTCTGGGCCTCAACCGGCACTAAGAACCCGGCTTACTCGGACACGCTCTACGTCGATAACTTGATCGGCAGGCACACGGTCAACACCCTGCCGCCCGCTACGCTGGCCGCTTTCAAAGACCACGGCGCCGCAGCCGAGACGATTACGCAAGCCGGCGGACAGTTCTTGCCGCCCGACGAAGTGCTCGATCGCCTGGCGGAAGTCGGCGTCGACTTGGGGCAAGTCACTTCGCGCCTGCAGGATGACGGCGTCGACGCCTTCATTGACGCCTTTGAGACGCTGATATCACAAGTGGCGGCCAAGCGCACCCTCCTGCGCAGCGGCATCATGGAGCGCACCAAGCTGGCGCTGGGCATTTACCACGCCGCGGTCGATCGCGCGGTTGAACGCCTGGCGGCCGATTTCGCCAATCCGCGCCTCTGGAATAAAGACGGCAGCTTGTGGAAGAACCACGGTCCCACCATGGAGAAAATCGTCGACCGGCTGGGCTGGCTCGACTTTGATACGACCATCGACCGCGAGCGCTTGGCGGCGCTGCAAGAAAGCGTACGCGACGGACGCTTCCAGCATGTCGCGCTGCTGGGCATGGGCGGCAGTTCGCTGGCGCCGGAAGTGCTGGCAGATACTTTCGGACCGCAGGCAGGCTTCCCGCAGTTGATCGTGCTCGACAGCACCGACCCGGCGCGCATCCGGGCGGTGGAAGACGAAATCGACATCGCCGACACGCTTTTCATCGTCGCCAGCAAATCAGGCGGCACCATCGAGACCCTGGCGCTCGATCACTACTTCTGGGAGAAGACGGGCGGCCATGGCGAGCAATTCATCGTCATCACCGACCCCGGCTCCAACCTGGAGCAGGTCGCGCGTCAAGCCGGCGTCCGCGATATCTTCCTTAATCCGCCCGATATCGGCGGGCGCTACAGCGCGCTCAGCTATTTCGGCATGGTACCGGCGGCGTTGATCGGCCTGGACCTCGACAGTTTGTGGTCCAGCGCCGATACCATGCTGGCGGCCAACCGCGAAAGCATTCCGTCGACTTTTCACCCCGGGCTGCTGCTGGGCGCGGTCATTGGCGCGCTGGCGGGCGAGGGCCGCGACAAAGTCACCATCTACACGTCGCAGTCGCTGACCAGCTTCGGCAATTGGGCCGAGCAGCTGCTGGCGGAGAGCCTGGGCAAAGAAGGTAAAGGGGCGCTGCCTGTTGTCGGCGCCACCATCGGCAAACCGCACGATTATGTGACCGACCGCCTCTTCATCTACCTGCGCGTGGACAACGACCCTGATGTCACCCAGAAAGACGCGGCGGTGCGGGCCCTGCGCGAAGCGGGCCACCCGCGCGTGACTATCCGCCTGGCCGACCCCTTCGCCATCGCCGGCGAATTCTTCCGCTGGGAGTACGCTACCGCCATCGCCGGCGCGCTTCTGGGCGTCAACCCCTTTGACGAGCCCAATGTAACCGAAGCCAAAGACGCTGCCAAAGCGCTGTTGAACGTGGTAGCCGAGCAGGGCAGCCTGCCCGCCGCCGCGCCGCTGATGACCCGCGACGGCCTTGAATTATACGCCGACGAGGTCACGCTGGGGCCGCTGCGCGAGCTCTGCCACCATCACGGCTTTGACGGCAGCGACGCCGTGCAGGTCATCGCCGCGCAGATGGCGGGTACCAACGCCGGCGATTATTTCGCCTTCCACATCTACTTCACGCCGGACGCGGACGAACTGCGCTTGATTGAGCAGATCCAGCGTCGCCTGCGCCACGTGACCAAACGCGCCGTCACCATCGGCTACGGTCCGCGCTATCTGCACAGCACCGGGCAGTATCATAAAGGCGGCGGCAATAATGGCGTCTTCTGGCAGCTGACGGCCGATGCCGCGCCCGACTTGGACATCCCCGGCATGGACTTCAGCTTTGGCACGCTATTCGCCGCCCAAGCCGCGGGCGACTTGCAGACGCTGCACAACCACGAACGCCGCGCCATCCGCCTGCACCTGACGGGCGACCGCAGCCTGGGCCTAAATAAGCTGCTGACGGCGATAGAGTTCGTCGAGTCCCGGCGTCGATAGCGCCGTGACGCACTCACCCTACGGTATCGATCGCGCCAACGCTTGCAAAGGAATTCAAACTCGCTCAGCTGGCGCAATTCTGGTTTTTTTAGGGTGATTATAGACCAGGGTAATATTTGCACTTGACCACCTGCAGGGCACACTCACGCAGATGGTCTACATCATCAGAGTTGCGGATGGCAAGCGACAGACTTATGAGAAGTCGACAAGGTAGGATGATGTTGATAAAATACACTACGTTGGAATCTTAAATGAACTCAGGTCGCCAATAGCCCCGGTCGTTTACATTGACTTAATGCCTAGTGGGCGGCGTCTGAGTCCCTAATTTCTCCCCAGCCAAAGGAGATTATCATGGTATCATCTGGTTTAGAATCACCGAAGGACAAGCCTCGTGACAGTTCTGTTACCCAACTACCTGAGGAAGAATGGGACGACCTAAAAAAGGCCCTTGCGCAGTTTGAAGGTTCAGCCAAAGGCAGACGAGCGAGCCTGGAGGCAGCAAAACTGCACGAGCTAAGAAGAATAAGACAAGTGCTCGAAAGGATCGAGCAAGCCATCACATGTGAAAAGATCTGATAGATTTGCAACCCGCTACTCATGAAGCGGGCTTTCCTGTTCCGCCATTCGCATCAGAACTGACACCTCAATCTGCAACGCTCCTGCCAAGTCCTCGATTATGCGCAGCGTTGGCGATTTCAGCCCATTCTCGATCTGGCTGATGTAGGTCCAATGCACTTCCGACCGGAAGCTCAGCGCTTCCTGCGACAGTCCCAATTCCTGCCGTCGGCGCCGAATTACGCGGCCAAAAGGCTTGCCCAAGCGTCCCATACTCTGGATTGTGGGACTTTGAGATGAGATTTACCTTAGACTATTGTCTAAATGGTTGTGGCTGCTTTATAGTTGACATCGGCCCGATATGCTATAAAGAGAGGACTTCTCATGGAACGGCAGAAGTATAAGTCCGGCGAGCGTACAGAAAGATCAACAACAGAGCGAAAGGAACTTCTGGGAAGGCACATAAGCTCTATGGTGGCCCAAGGTTATAGAGTGGAATCGCAAAGCGATTTTCAGGCGGTGATGGTGAAAGGGAAAGATGTCAATCATCTTCTGCACTTCCTAATATCATGCGTAACTTGGTGGGTATTGGGCGGTTGGCTGTGGGTATGGCTCATTCTCTGGATCACTGGGGGCGAAAAGCGCAGCATGGTCACTGTGGACGCTTTCGGAATTGTCAATGTTTCAAAGGTCTAGATGGATAGTAGCCATGGAAAAGCAGAAGCAAAAGCCTTCAGGAACCTATAATTTGAGGCGGAAGCTACGTCCGCCACATATCGCACTGATCGTCGTCATTCTCGCCTATGCTGTTTACGCGAGCGCACATCTTATGAGGGCGAATGAGCAAGGGTGCAGCTTGAAGGCATCGGTGCTGAAGATGTTTCCGGCGCGCGAATTGGTCGCAGTACCGTTCTTCGAGCGGGAGTATGACCGGCATATAACGTCCCTGTTGACGGAAGAGGACGGAGAGTTGGAGTTGGCCAGCGATTCGTTGAAAGAGATCGCCGTAGATTTGATCCGCATTGGTGATTGCCTGACGCTGGACGAGATGCTGGTGTTGCTGGACATGGAATAACTTGCATTTACACCCTAAACGAAGTTTCAATGCTAGTAACACTAAGGGAGACTGGCCGTGAGTTATAATAAAGAGACGCCAAAGCAAATCTCAAACACGACACAACCCGGCCCGCCCCCGGTCAATCTGAAAGTCGACAACTAACCTCACGACTATGCCAAGGGTTTGATCGGGATTCCGTTGCAATTGCCGGGCAAGGTCAACTTCAAGCGGGAATGGCAGAAATGAGTGTAGCCCTCGACTTGAGCTCGTGTTACGTTCGTATATAGTTCCATCTTATGCAGGCGCCACAGAAAAACCAAAACCCGCCTTGATTGATACGGGGAAGGGCGGGGGATAGGGTTGAAGAAATTGTCCTGACTCCTCGCCGAAGCATCAAGGAGGGGGAGCTATCTCCGCGCGAACTCGCCGTCCAGACCAGAGAAACCCCACGCTGACCGGGCCCGACAGGAGGAGTCGGGCACAGAGTGGTCGCCTGACAGTCAATGCCAATCAAGTCTTACGCTTGCCCTATTGCTCGCGCGCTACTTTCCTGGCGCTGCAACGCTTTTGCGCAGCCCCAAGCTATGCGTACGGCGGCGGGAGTCGTATACTGAAATCATGGACGCGAGACTGCAATTCATCCCCATCATGATTGTCGGCTTTGGCGCCGCGCTCTGCCTGACGCCGCTGACGCGACAGATCGCCATGCGGCTGGGCGTCACCGCCGCGCCCAACCAGCGCAACATCCATCAGCGCCATGTGCCCTTGATGGGCGGCGCGGCAATCTATGTCGCCTTTGTGCTTTCGGTGCTGCTATTCAGCCCGCCCGACCACCTGCGCGAATTGGGGGCCATCGTGGCCGGCGCCTCTCTGCTGGCGCTCATCGGCTACCTGGACGACCGGCGGCATCTCAGCCCGCGCGTCCGCTTGTCGGCCATGACCCTGTCCGCCATCCTGGCAGCGCTGGCCGGTATCCAGATTCGCTTGTTCAACAATCTGTTGATTGACATCCCGCTAACGCTGTTCTGGATCGTCGCGCTGATCAATGCGGTCAACTGGATCGATAATATGGACGGACTGGCGGCCGGCACGGCGGCGATTGCCTCTGGGTTCTTTCTCATTCTGGCGCTTACGCAGGGGCAGATATTGGTGAGCATGCTGGCCGCGGCCATATTCGGCAGCGCCTGCGGCTTCCTGATTTACAACTTTAATCCTTCCAGCACCTTTATGGGCGATATGGGCGCCTATACCCTGGGCTTTGTGCTGGCGATATTGGCGATCAAGCTGAAGTTCGCCGCCCAGCCCTTAAACGTGACCTGGATGGTGCCGGTATTTGTGCTGGCGCTGCCGGTATTGGATATCAACCTGGCCATCGTCACGCGCCTGCTCGAGCGCCGCCCGCTGATGTTGGCCGCTAAAGACCATGTCTCGCACCGCATCCTGGACCTGGGCGCGACGCAGCGGCAGACGCTGGCCCTGCTCTATTTGTTTTCGGTGATTTCCGGGCTGGTGGCGCTGGCCGTCAGCCAGGCGGATGTGCCCGACGCGCTGGCGCTGGGCGGGGTTTTTCTGCTGGCGCTGCTGGGTATCTTTTGCCTGCTGATTTTCCTGCGCTGGCGAGGACGGCTCGGTCGCGATACGCTGGCTTAGCCCAGACACTCAGCGACAAGCGAAAGACCCGCGCTTAATCGCTCTCTCCAGTCTTCCTTTGGATGTCTTATGGCGTTGGTGCAAACGCGAAAGAGGCAGACCGCCTCGCGTTTTGCCAGGCTATGCGAGCTCCAGCGAAAACGAGCAAGAGCGGCATCACGCAAAATGTCATGATACTGGCGACAATTCTCGGCGCGGGGCTGGCGGGAGAATCGCGCTGACCAACGCAGATGGGCGAGGAAATTGCCAATATCAAGCATGGGATCGCCCGGGGCGATATCCTCGAAGTCGACTAGCGCGATACGTCCATCCCGCAGTTGCAGCATCTGGTCGTCATAGAAGTCGTTATGCGCCATTGACGACGGACGCCAAGCCTCTACAAATGGATCCAGCGAGTCCGCCAGGCTGTTCAAAGTATGCGTCGCGCCGTCGAAGTCGCGCAAGTTATGCCGGAAGCTGCGCATCGCTCGACGGTAGGCGCGCCCTAAGTCGAATGCCCGGACTTGTTCACTGTCGCCGGGAGCGCGCCAGAGCCTGTCGATGTGAGCCAGAAGAAGATCTGGATCCGGCGCTCTGCCTTTCCTTACAAGTGCGCGCAGGTTGCGCCCTTTCACCTCCGTCAGCCACATGACGCCGCCTTCAGTCCAGTGTCCGGCCAGCTCCGGCACAACAAAGCCGGACTGACGCGATCGCTGGTAGGCAGCGAGAAAGGGCTCGAAATCGGCGGGTCGGACGACGCGCGCATATAGTCTGACTTTCCCGATTATGTGACGCAGGACAGCGCGATAAGTGGGTCGATAGCGGATGAGCTGAACGCGAGCGCGGCGGCCGGGCACGGTCAGCACATGCTCGCTCACCAGCCGCAGGGCGTCATCTGGTCGAGCGGCCTGGATCAGCCCCGGCAGTCGCTGGTCTTGCGGGTAGCGATTGACCTGTAGGTCCCCATCGCGCCGGATCGTCGCCGCGAAATACTCAGCGGGCAGATAGCGGTCTTCGGGCCAGCCGAGCTCATAGCTTACGGTGGCGCTTCTGCCGATGCTATGTATGAAGTGGTGAATGCGAATCCGCCGCGGATCGCCGTGCCCGGCCGGCAACTGAGCCCCGCAGTTTTGCCAGACCCACTGCGGATCGAAGAGATTGGGCAAGTCCGGCAGCTTCGCGTCAGCCGGGAATTCCGGCGCTTCAAAGTATGGCGCGCTGTCACGGCCTTCGCGCTGCTTAGTCGCTATCGTCATCGCTGTCGTCGCTGTCATCGCTATCGTTATTGTCGGATAGATTGCCGGTGGTGTCGATGCCATCGCTGTCCGTGCCATCGTTGTCGGTGAGGTTGCCCGTGGTGTCGATGCCGTCGCTGTCCGTGCCATCGTTGTCGGTCAGGTTGCCGGTGGTGTCGATGCCATCGCTGTCCGTGCCATCGTTGTCCGTGAGGTTGCCGGTGGTGTCGATGCCGTCGCTGTCCGTGCCATCGTTGTCGGTGTAAGGTTGCTGCTGTTGCTGTTGCTGAAGCTGCTGCTGCTGAAACAGTCGCGGACTTTCAACGCCGGGTATTGGCGTGTCTATGCCGTCATTATCGGTGTAGTAGCCGGTGGTGTCGTAGCCGTCGCTATCGGTGCCGTCATTGTCGGTAGGCGCCGGCGTCGAGATGCCGTCGAAGTCCGTCGTTGGCGGCGGCGTATCATAGCCATCGCTGTCGGTGCCATCGTCATCCGTCAACGGAATGGATGAATCGATGCGGTCTGCGTCTCGGTAAATAAATTTCTGACCCGGATGGATCATGGAGGGATTATCGGCTTGAACTTTGAGCACGGCGTAGGGTATGCCCAATCTGGCGGCGAGACGCCATAAGGTGTCGCCTGGTCTTATCGTATAGACGACTACGTTGTCTTCTTCGCCCGGCGGCGTGTCGTAGCCATCGTTGTCGGTGGGCGTGTCGTCTCCGTCCCCTTCGGCGTCGTCTTCATCGTCATCTTCGATTTCAGGATTGCGGGGCAGCAGCACCGGAGACTCGTCCGTTCCGCCAGTTTGCGCGTTGATGAAATCGGTACGATAAAGCAGCAAAGCGGCAACCAAGGCAAGCAATATGAGTTTAACCAACAATGCGAATGTGGCGGAAAACATTCTGTACAACATGGTAATTCCTCCTGCCATCATGGTAATTCTATCTGCCTGTGTTGGAATATATCATTTAACGTGAGTTAATTCTAGCCGGCTCCGCCAGAAATTGCAAGTGTAAAATGCTTTTCACTTCTGCCATAATGAAGCCTTATTAGCTGCTGGACAATTCAAAGCGATTTTGACACATGACCCGTATCGCCGTTTCGGCAAATTCGCTGGTTGATTATAGCCCAGATCGCTGGCGTCTGATCAAAGTTGACGATCGCAAAGCGCCGACTCTGGTGCTGGAAGCCAAGCGCAACGCGCCGCTGCGATTCGATGCCTATTTCGCCGCCAGCCGTGATTTGCCGGAATCGGGCGAAATCCTGGAGGCCGACCTGGGCCAGGTGGTATTGGGCTGGTCCAACGAATCCGAATCCTGGCAATTGGGCTTGACGCTATCGCCGGAAATCTCGCTGGCGCGCTCCAGCCGCTGGTTCGAAATCTTGCGCTTCACGCACCCCGACCCGGCCCGGTACGAAGAAACGGCGTCCAGGCTGGGCAAGGCGCTGGCGCAAGCGATGGACATCCCCTTCGCCTCTACCGATGCGGGCATCGTAGCCGAGCCGGAGCCCGAGCCGATCCCGCTGATCGATCTGCCGCTGAGCCTGGGCATGTGGCGCTTGCAGCCGGCGGATGACGGAGGCGAATTGCGGCTGCTGCGGGAGAAGCGCTGGCTGCAGGGCCGGCTGCGACAGGTCGGCTGGTACGGCTTGTGGACTGTCGTGTACCTGTGGGTTTCAATCGCCACCTTGAACAGCGAGTTGGGATTGCCCATCGCCGGCACGCTGATCCCCAATCCCGCCTGGCTGCCCTACCTGGGCCTGGTGGTCGCCGCCCTGCTGGCGCTGGCGATCGCGCGCCAAATCATGATTGTCTTGCGCGAGCCGGATGCCTTGCTCATCAACCCCTGGGAGCGCACGGTGGGCGCCTGGCGCGGGGACAAACAGCTGTGGAAAGTCAAGGCCGGCGGCGTTCAATCGGTCTACGCCAGCGAAATCGTGAAAAAGCGCGGACGCCGGCCGACGATCCTGCACGGCGAGATCAATCTGCACCTGCTGGACGGCAGTTTCCTGTCGCTCATGATCGACCGCGAAAAGATTGTTGACGCGCTGCTGCCCGGCAACGATCCGACGGCGGAGAAGAAGCGGCCCGAGGGCGTGCATGTGCTGGAGCCGGCCGAGGCGACGACCGCCCTGCAAGCGGCCGCCATCCACATCGCGCTCAGCCTGGGCGAGTTGCCCGTGTGGTACGATCGGCGTTTGCGCTAGCATGTAGGCGGGCGAGCCGATGAGCCGACGCTAGCAGGCTTGTCCGGTACAGTCGGGCATTCGGCATTGGCGCGCTTTCGACGTCTTTACCACCGAGGACACAGAGTAAAATCGAGTACACCGAGGAGAAGAGTCTCGGTTAATCAGCGTCAAATTCGGCAAAATTGTGGACCATAGTCTACTCGCCCACGCTCTATTTTTGTGCCTACACTCTCTGTGCCCTCACATTTACTCGGTGTACTCGGTGGCAAAAGTGTACTTGAATAGCGGATGAGCCTGACAACTGTTTCGATTTAGAGGTGAATATGAAAAGCAAAGTTATTGTCGATCCCAGTTTCCGTCGGATGGACGAGATTTTCTCGCCGGAAGACCAACGGCGCCTGCATGATCTGGTCGATGTGATATGGGGCAAGGACGAGCGCATGCCCCGCGACGAATTTCTGCGGGCGCTGCCGGAAGCCGAGGCGGTGATTTGCGCCGGCTGGCATTACGGCGATGTGCTTGACCGCGCCGAGAATCTTCGCGCCATCATGGATGTTTCGGGCGGCTTTCCGCGGGGACTGGATTACGAGGAGTGCTATCGCCGCCGCATCCGCGTCTTGAGCGCGGCGCCCGGTTTCGCCCGGCAAGTGGCCGAGTTCTCGCTGGGCCTGGCGATCGCCTCTTGCCGCGAGATCGCTTACGGCGACCGACTGATGCGCGCTGGCGACGAGCGCTACCTTTGGGATGGCAACGAGAGCACCTACCTGCTCTACGACCAACCTGTGGGCATCATCGGCTACGGCAGCATCGCCCGCGCCCTGCACCCGCTGCTGAAGCCCTTCGGCGTGACGATTTCGGCTTACGATCCCTGGCTGGGCGATGGCTACTTGCGCCGGCAAGGCGTTGAGCCCATGCCCTTGGAGCAGCTGCTGGCGACATCGCAATTCATCTTTGTGCTGGCCGTCCCATCCAGCGAGAACCGCGCCATGCTCACGCGCGACTTGCTCGAGCTCATCCCGCAGAACGCCGTGCTGATATTGTCCAGCCGGGCGCACGTGGTTGATTTTGACGCGCTTACCGAGCTGGTGCTGGCCGGGCGCTTCAAGCTGGCCACCGATGTCTTCCCTATTGAGCCGCTGCCGGCGGATCATCCTATACGCGGGGCTGAGGGCGCTCTGCTCTCGGCGCATCGGGCCGGCTCGGTGGCGCAGGGCATGGTCGACCTGGGCGAGATGGTCGTGGATGACCTGGAAGCGGTGATACAGGGTCTGCCGCCGCGCCGCCTGCAAATGGCGGAGCCGGAGTTGAGCATGCGCTACACGACTAATCGAGCCAAGGCGCCTGATTCGGAATCCAAATCCTGAGCGTTTAGTCCCGCACGCCGCGCAGGGTCTCAGCGCGCAAATGATCGACCACGGCTTTCAGCGCCTCATCGTCCGTCGCGCCGTCAGATTTGCACTGGTTGTAAACCGCCAATTGCCGATCCGAGCTGGTGCCTTTTTCCAGGATGGTATGGACGTATTTGATCTCCTCGCGTGAGCCCAGCTCGTCCACCACATCGTCGAGCACCTCAAGCAGTTCCTTGGCCAGGAAGCGCATCGGCACTGCTTCGCGCTTGCCGTAGTCGATGAGCTGGCCGTCCAGGCCCCAGCGCACGGCGCGCCATTTGTTCTCGGCGATGAGTTCGTTGGAGTAGATGCGCCAGCTGAGGTTCTCGTTGCGCAGCTTGATTAACTTGGCGACCAGAGCTTGCACCAGCGCGGCGATCGCCACCGCTTCGTCCACCGTCGTGCAGATATCGCAGATACGGATCTCCAGCGTGCCGAAGTCTTCGTGCGGGCGGCTGTCCCACCAGATCTTGGTGTAATCGGCTTTGCCGTCGCCCCGCCCTTTGCCCAGCGCGCCCACCTGCCCGAAGGTATTGATGAGGCTGGTGTACTCGCTGAACGAGGCGAAAATGGGCGCGGTGCCCGTGCGCGGCAGGTTCTCAAAGATGATGCTGCGGTAGCTCTTCAGCCCGGTTGGGTGCCCGTGCCAGAAGGGCGAACTGGTCGAAAAAGCCAGCAAGTGCGGCAGAAAATAGCGCAACTGATTCTGGATGTCGATCAGCAGGTCGAGCTGTTCGGGGCTTTTGCCGAAGCCGACATGCACGTGCATGCCGAAGATCAGCATCTGCCGCGCCACCTCTTGCATGTAATCTTTCAAGTCTTGATAGCGCTCGCCCGGGTTGGCTTCTTGCTCCTCCCATTTGGCGAAGGGATGCGTGCTGGCGGCCAGGATGCCGTAGCCGTAGCGCTCGGCCACTGTATCCACTTCGCGCCGCAGGCGGACCAACTCCATGCGCGCTTCTTGCACATTACGGCAGATGGCGCTGCCGATCTCGATCTGCGATTGCAGAAATTCCGGTTTGACCTGGTCGCCGATCTGGCGGATGCGTTCGTCATGTAACAGTTGCTGGACCACGGCCGCCAATTCGCCGGTTTCGGGGTCGATCAACTGATATTCTTCTTCGATGCCGATCGTCAAGGGCGCTGAGTACATAACTTACCCCTTACGTAGCTTAGGTTGGCTTAGAGCGATATTAACATAATCCTACACACAGGCAAGCTTGCCCCAGCGCGAAGGGAGAATCTTAACTGAATCTGTATGCAGCCTTAAAGCCAGGCGCGAGTCAAGCAGCGGGCGCTGACCCAAAGGTTGCTGCGTCTGTCTACAGGCGAATATTGGTGGTCAGCGGGCGACTCACAGAGTCGCCCCTACAAGGCTTGTCCGCTACTCAAAAACCGATGACGGTACCTTTGGGCGGAGCGGTCGCCGCGCTTGTACGGATTCACGACTCTTTTGCCACAGAGGGCACAGAGTAAAAATGAGGGCACAGAGAGAGATTCCGGGAGACGTGGAGGTAGGTCGAGTCAAGGATGGTCCGCGCGTTCGCCGATTCTGACTGTGGACAACGCATTATGCCTTTCCTCTGTGTCCTCTATCTAACTCGGTGTACTCGGTGGCAAAGATGTCGAAACTTCGCCTAAGCCGAGCGAGCGGCGGCAGCGTGACAGTACCGGACAAGCCTTACATCCCTGAATCTAATTTGTGCAGGCGGATGCGCCCAGGATTTCCGCGTCAAGCCAGCGGCCAGGGGCGGACTTCGCAGCGATCGGCCCAAGCGTCGTACAGGCGGCTCATGCTTTGCATGCGCTCGCGCTCGCCGGCGCTCAGGTCGTTCAACTCGGTGCGGTCGTCGATCATATTGTAGAGCTCCCAATCGTCCGGGTGCTTGCTGACCAGCTTCCAGTCGCCGACGCGTACGGCGCGGTTGCCCTCGTGCTCCCAGTAGAGCGGGTTCTCCCGCCGCCAGTCGCCGTCCGCCAGCGCCGGCAGGAAACTCTCGCCTTCGACCGGCTGAATCGCGTTCTCGTTATACTCGTTCGGATAATCAGCCCCGGCCAGTTCGGCGAATGTCGGCAGCACATCGATGAACTGAATCGGGCTATGGATGACGGCCGGCTCGTCAATCATGGCTGGGTAATGCACGATGCAGGGCGACGAGATGCCGCCTTCATGCACCCAATGTTTGTAGAGGCGGAAGGGTGAATTGGAGGCGTTGGCCCACGGCAGGTCGTAGCTCATATAGGTATCGGCCGGGCCCGGGCGCATGCCGACGCGGTTGCCGATCAGCACCGGGCGTCCATCGGGCAGGTTGGGCACATAAGAATTGATCCAGCCGTCCTCCGCCAGATACTCGGCGCAGCCGCCATTATCCGACAGGAAGATGATGAGCGTGTCGTCAGTGATAGATAGCGCGTCGAGCTTGGCCAGGATCTTGCCGATGCCCTGATCCATGCGGTCGATCATTGCGGCGTAGGCGGCCATGCGCAGGTCTTCCCAGTCGCTGTTTTCTTCGTTCTCCCAGGCATGCGAATCGCTGTCGCGCGGAGAGATGTTCCAGGCGGGATCGAGCAGGCCCAGGCCGTTGAGCTCCTCATGTCGCTGCTGCCGCAACTGGTCCCAGCCGCCGCGATAGGCGCCTTCGTATTTGGCGATGTCGTCGGGAAAAGCGTGCAAGGGCCAATGGGGCGCGGTGTAGGCGACGTGCAGGAAGAAGGGCATCTCATCGCCATGCGCCTCGTCAATCATGTCGATCGCTTTGTCGCTGATGGCGTCGGTGTAATAGAAGTTGTCGGGGTAATCGTTGATGAAGTCGCCGTCTTCCATCAGGGCGTGGGGATGGAAGAAGCTGCCGGCGCCGGCCAGCGTGCCGTAAAAGCGGTCGAAACCGCGCTGCATGGGCGTGGGGTGGCCGGGGGCGCCCGGCCGCCAGGATTCTGGTTCGCGCGCGGGCAAGAAACCGCCCACGTGCCACTTGCCGGACATACAGGTGCGATAGCCTGCGCCTCTTAGCACTTCGGCGATAGTCACGGCGTCATCGCGCAGATAGCCCTGATAGGCGCGCGTGCCCATGTCGTCCATCATGTGGCCGACGCCGGCTTGATGCGGGTGCAGGCCGGTCAGCAGCGCCGCCCGCGAGGGGCAGCAGCGAGCGAAACTGTACATCTGCGAGAAGCGCGCGCCCGTGGCGGCCAGGCGGTCGAGATTGGGACTGTCTATATCGGCGGCGCCGTAGCAGCCGATATCGGAATAACCTAAATCGTCGGCAAGTATCAGGATGATGTTTGGTTTGGTCATGGGGAAATCCTTTTTTGTTTTTGCCACCGAGTACATCGAGTTGAACGAGATCAACGAGAGATAAGCTTTGAATCTCCTGTTTTGACTTCAGTCCCTCTTTTGCAGTCATGTCAAGACTGGTAGGGGCGACCCACCGGGTCGCCCGTACACACGTCCCGGGGGCGAAAGAGCGGGCGACTCACAGAGTCGCCCCTACCATCTAAAGTCAATTTCGGCCTTCCCCCTGAAAGGCCCGCGCTTCCGCCATGGTCGGCAGGGAAGGAATGGCGCCTTTTTGCAGGCAGGTCATGGCGCCGACGGCGTTGGCGAAGTCGAGAATGTCGGGCAGTTGCGCGCGCCAGTCGTCGCGATTCTCGAGGAGGCCGATGAGCATGGCCGCCACGAAGGCGTCGCCCGCGCCAGTGGTATCGGCCGCCTTGACCGCATAGCCGCCGTGCTCGATCACCGTCCCGTCCTTGAGATGAAGGACCGCGCCAGCCGGCCCGCGCGTAACACAGATCATCTCCATGCGCTCGCGCCAGAGCAGTGTCACGTCATCGCCCCCGGTCAAAAAGACCAATTCCTCATCGCTGATTTTCAGCAGATTGGCGTATTGCAGGCCGCTGAGCATGCCGGCTCTGGCCGCCTCGGCGCTTTCCCAGAGCGGCAGGCGCAGGTTGGGATCGTAAGAGATGAACTTGTCCGCGGCGACAGCGTGGTCGAGCGCTTTCAGCAGCGCCGATGCCGCCGGTTGGTGGATCAGGGTGATGCTGCCGTAGTGGAAGGCAGTGCAGTCGTCGATGACGGAGCGCTTGACATCCTCGGGCGTCATCAGCATATCGGCGGAGGGATGGCGGTAGAACATGAAGCTGCGGTCGCCGTCAGCCGTGTTGGAGACGAAAGCCAAGGCGGTGCGCGCTTCGCGGGAGAAGGTGAGCCCCGCGATGTCCACGTCTTCGGCGGCTAGCACTGCAGCCAAATGCCGGCCAAAAGGATCATCGCCGACCTGGCCCATGAAGGCGCTGGGATATCCCAGGCGGGCGACAGCGGCGGCGACATTGGCCGGGGCACCGCCGGGCGCTTTGACGAATCCCGAAGCATCGCCCACGGTCACGCCCATTTCCAGCGCGACAAAGTCGATCAGCAACTCGCCAAATGACAGAACGGACATGGATAGTGGCTCACTATAGTTGGATGAGAACAAACTTTCACGGACAGCTGTTTACAAGAGTATGAGAATTAGAGCTATTCCACCAATCGCTCAATGTCAATAAGGGTGCTAGCCACCGGTTTCCGGTATTGTGACAAAAGAGAGTTAAAGGCCTACGAGGGTTCACCAATTGGCTTGATGTCATCCAAATGAAGGCGTTGTGTCTTCTTATTCTGTATGACACGTCTCCCGGTTACCTGAACCATCTTCCCGAAATACTCTTGAACAATATCATCCATCATTCCAGGAGGTACGTTGATGGTCCAAGTTCGTTTTTCTCCAATCAGCCTAACTTCGCTTGTTTTCCGTGCGTCAGCGTAGTGTAGCTGACCTGCTACAGTTTCTGGTTCATCGCCCAATGTCCACTCTGGCAGAAGTTGAGGAAGAGGAGGCAACTCGCTCACATACAAATCCGATTTTCGTTGCTTTAGCGAGACAGATCGGTTTTCCCCATCTACCCGCATTTTCAATGCAACAGAGGATATTCCTATTCCATCAGGTGAGATCTGCTTTATTAGTTGGACAAAATTGTGGCAATAGTACAGATCGTCAAAAGAACGCACTAAGTCGTCATATTTCCCTCGGTTAAGCAGTTCAATGTTCTTGCTTATCGTACTGAGCACATCTGTGAAGGTGGACATGCCCGGCACGGCGAGCTCTTGCCCAATCGCTAATTCGACTATGAAACTGCCCGGACTGTAATTCAGTAAAAACAACCGACAGACGTCCACAATTTGTGCTGGAATCTTACTAGGGAAAGTTTCCCCACGAAACCACAACGTTGACCGCTGTATGATCTTTTCCAAGCTTGCGACACGAGAATGTACAAAGTTTGCTGGCGCTCTGCCGCGGCTGACCATGGGGCCATCCATCACATATTGTAATTGTTGCTCCTTCATGTGTGAACCAGATACATTCAGCCTCATTGCCGCGATGACTTTTACTGAGAGTCTTCTTAGCTCATTTGCGATTTGCTCTGGAGGATTTCCTGCGAGCGCCGTGCTGATTAGAATTTCAGATACTCTATACTCTTCGCAATGGTACGCTAGCGCTGCTGCACTTCTGTGCAAAACCGATCTCGTTGGTTCGACATCGGTTTCTGCAACCATATTGGCGGCTTCAGTTTCTTTCTGAAGAGCTAATTTAGCTAAAGATAGAAACTCTTCGTGCCCGCCGAAGTCACGAGCTACAAATGCTCGACTGGCAAAGTCCATTGCCTCTCTGTGCAATCTGTTGACCAACTCTATATTGCCGCGCATTTTTCCACCCAATGGGCATCTTTACGACTAAAGTCAGTAACAACAATGTAAGCGGGTAGACCCGTATAGTCTGAGCTGTCTGTCTGACTCAGTTTTTCCGCTATACGCTCACGAACTTTGCTAGCCGGCTGGCGCCTATACATTCCCGATATTTCTACCCTGGCTGAACGCTCAAAAACAAGATTACTGACATCATTTTGATATCCCAGCCAGTAATCGATGCCATCATCATCAACAGATTGCTCTATTGCGGTATATTCTGTGTACGCGAGCAACAAAAGAAAAGCTAGACCTTCTGCCGCGTATTCGGTAACTCTAGTTGGGAACCTCAATGTGCGACGGCTGCGATCTGTTAATTCTCGGCTCCAGTCGATCTGAAACGACGAAATCTTGACCTCGTCTTTCTTTAGGTCATATCCTACGCCTGAATGTTGCCCCAATCCTTCAAAACGTAGAAGCAAGGCATCGTGCCGAGTCTCTAATGCGCTTTTCGCAATGCCGACGAGACTTTCATTTAGATCGTCCAACGATAGGACTCTGTCAGTCGTAATCCGCATACTATCTTAGGTTACCAAGAAAATTGCAGCATTGCGCCGCACAGAATAACAAGCCACTCTCGCGGTGTTGCCGACGCGTCGGACGCTCGACATACATGCCCTTCTAACCCAAGCTTGGAGGAACACCGCCGTAAAAATCTTCCCATTCGTATTGGCCACTAATTGACGGCGTCCGCATGCTCGCGCGCAACAAACTCATTGATGAATCCGCCGCAATCGCTGGCGACCAGCGCGCCATAGCCGATGTTGATCTCCAGCTTGCCCAGCAGCTGCAGCAACTGCGTCATCTGCTGGTGCATGATCAGCATCATATCGTCCCAGCTGACGTTGGCGGGCAAGTCGTGCTGGCGCAAGTCGCGCATGCTTTCGAGGTATTCCAGCGCCGGATCAACCGCGTCAAAAGCCAGGATGCCGGGCAAGTCGTGCCGCACAACCGCGTAAAAGTGGCGCGCCAGAATGCGCGTGCCGTTTTCCAGGGCGAAGGAGTCGCAGGGCAGGCAAAGCGGCTGCACCTGGGCGCCGTTGTCGCTGAGCAGGATGACAGCGCGGCGGATGAGCACTTGCAGCTCGGGTGTGGTTTGCAGGCTGTCGGTACTGGCCAGCAGTCGGCCGTCCGGCTTGAGCACGCGCTTGATTTCGCGCAGGCAGCTATCGACATCGGCCACGTGGTAAAGGGCGTGATTGGCCATCACCACATCGAAGGTATCATCGGCGTAGGGCAAGCGCAGCGCGTCGCCAAAGGCCAGGCGACCGGCGCCGCCGGGATGTTGGGACAACAAATAAGGCGACAGGTCGACGGCGAAATAGTTTATATCGGGCTGCTGCTGGATCAGGCGGGCGTAGTGGCTGCCGGTGCCGACGCCGATATCGAGCACGGCTTCGGCGCCGTCCCAGCGCGTGGTATCCAGCGTCCAACTGACGAAGTCGGTACGCGGGACGCAGTAATTCGCGTAGGTCTCTTCCAGTATGCGAAGGTTGCGATCGGTCGCATAATATCGACGGATTGCTTCGCCCTGCTCTGCTGCCGCCATTGCCATTCCAGCCAATTCGGAGACCTGAACTGTATCGACTCTTTTACTATACAACCGAATTAGCCGAACGCAAGCATGGCGTATGTTTGGCGCAGGGCAATCGACCGGCTTTGATCAACCCCCCTCGGTCCCCCCATTAAAATGGAGGGAGGATGGCTGCGAGGAGAGCCATTGGGTCGCCCGTTCGTTTCGCTACAAAGGGAAGTTTGTAGGGGCGACTCTGTGAGTCGCCCGTTGGTGGCCGAATATGCGGGCGATGGGAAAGATCGCCCCTACATATCCTTATAGGAATCGCAAGCGACGCGCGACAGACGGGAATCTTTGCGCTACGACTTGCCCCAGCTTTCCCAGTAGGTCAACTCGGCCGCCGGGACGCGATCGGCTTTGCGGAAGGTCTCGCCGGTGAAATAGCCGGCCGGCAGCAGCGCCGCGGTCGTATAGTCGGCGGGAATGCCCAGGATATCGTTGCACTCCTGCTCGTAGCTGAGGTGCAGCGTGGTCCAGGCCGCGCCGATGCCGCGCGCTCGCAGGGCCAGCATCAGCGACCAGGCGGCTGGGATGATGGAGCCGTATAGACCGGCGTTGGCGCCCGGGCTGGCATCACGGGCGCGCCCCCGCACACAAGGGAAGATCATCAGCGGCGCCTCGTGCATGTGGTCGGCCAGGTACCGGGCCGAGCTGATGACGCGCTTCATCTGCGCCGAGGGTTCGTCCCCGGGCGCGGAGCGTGCCGCGACGCCGGCGTACTCGTACCAGGAGCGTTTGTAATACTCGCCGATTTGCGCCTTCTTTTCAGCGTCGCTGACGATCAGCCATTTCCAGCCCTGCTGGTTGCTGCCGGTTGGCGCCTGGATGGCAATTTCCAGGCAGCGCTCCACGACATCGCGCGGGACCGCGCGCGTCAAGTCCAGGCGTTTGCGCACGCTGCGCGTAGTTTCCAGAATGTAATCTACGGATGCCAGATCGAAGTTCATTGTCTTTCCTTTCTGAATCGTCTTGTGTTAGCCTCTGCTTACCTCACAGACCGAACCATCGCTATCTCGGTCATACATTTCTTCGTACAGACAGTGGTCTTCATTTATCGGTTTCATCTCTTTAGGTATGCTGCTGCAAAGGATATAGCCCCGGCTGCCGCGCTTATAATTGTCAGGATTGCACTCGTCATCGGTCTGTCCAGTGGATAACTCCGGAAACAGCTCGGCCAGCCAGCCCAGGATCAGGCGGCTGACGCTGTCGTAGCGCGAATCGAGGAGCCCTGTGCCGTGGGCGCGGCCCGTGTAGATGCGAGCGCTGACATCGCCTTTGGCGCTGAGGAACATCTGGCGAATGGCGGTCGAGCTGCTTGAGTCAGCCTGCGCCGCGACCAGCAGCGCCATACGCTCGGCCAGGCCGTCCACGAGCGCCGGCTCGGGTTTGACGCCGCGGTAATCCAGCCCGGGCGAGAGGGCGACCGCGCCGCGACAGGCGTCGCTCTCGGCGCAGCTGATCAGCGCGACATTGGCGCCGATGCTGCCGCCGATGAAGGCCAGTCCCGCATCGCCGCTGCGCTCGTTGTCCGCCAGCCAGTCAGTCCAGTCAGCCATATCGGCGATGATGGCGTCCCAGTCCTGCTCGCCGTCCGAGTCGCCGTGCCCGCGCATGTCCACGTTGAGGATGGCGTAGCCGGCCGCCTGCAGGTCGGGGATGAGCGGGTTCCAGGCGCCGCGCCGGCTGTTGAGCATGTGCAGCAGGATGAGCGCGGGGGCGTCTTCGCTGGCGGGGTAGAAGTCGGCGACGAGGGCGGTGTCGTCCGCGGCGGCGCGGGTGATGGTTTCGGGGGCCGGCGGGGGTTCTTGGGCGAGTGTAGCGGGGAGGATGAGAACAATGAGCAAATGACAAACAATCAAATTGGGAACACGAAATACCGACAACTGAAACTCCAGTTTACACTTTGCAATCAAACCAATTTACATTGAAGCTGAATAGAGACTATGCTACATTTCCTGAGCATTGGCAACTTGGAGAAGGAAATATGATGGACGCGAAGCCTGTAACATTGAGCGACATTCTGCCCGGCGAAGGACAGTACATTATCCCAGTTTTTCAGAGATATTATTCTTGGGAAAAGAAGGACTGGGACACGCTCTGGGAAGATATTACTGAAATCATGGAAGACGATGATCCCAAGTATACCCATTTTATCGGTCCGATGATCGTGTTCAGAGAAACGTATCCCTATGATATTGCGCGCTATATGGTCGTAGACGGACAACAGCGCCTGATTACGTTAACAATTTTGTTGTGTTCGTTAAGAGATGTAGCAAAAGAAAATGACTTGCCAGATTTGGCTTCCGCGATAGGCAACAATTACATTTCTTTCACGACGGGTAAAGGTAACTTGGAATATCGATTGGCGCCGCGATTGGCAGATAGAGAACCTCTGCTCAACGTGATTCAAGGTAAAGACCCGCATAAAAGCTCTGAAGAGGCGATTGTCCAAGCCTACAAGTTTTTTGTGAAATCAGTTCAAAATGATTTGCAGAGAATCGACCAACCGATACTTGAACATCTGAACAGTCTTTATGAGGCGATAACACGTAGGCTTCGATTGGTGTCCATCACTTTGGATAACAGTGATGACCCAACAAAAATCTATGAGAGTATGAATTTTGAAGGTCAAGCATTGCTTGACGCTGACCTCATTCGCAATTACGTACTGATGCAGTTACCCATTTCAGAGCAAGACGAGTTTCACAACACGCGCTGGCAGTCATTTGAGGAACAATTTGCGCAAGAAGGAACCAGGCAGCCGAATACCAAAGAGTTGGAAGACTTCTACTACAGATATTTGATTGCGCAAACTGACTACTTTCCGAAACGAAAGGTATATTACGAGTTTAGGCAGTATGTAAAAAAGTTTGTTGAAGGAAAAGTGGGAGCCGAGCTCACGAATTCACTAGCGGAGTTAGTATCATCCCTGAGACGTTTCGCTCGCTACTATCGCGCTATTGTTCACTCTGTCCCTGAAACTGATAATGACTTGAAGTTAGCGTTTCAACGTTTTGCATTCCTAGACGCCAAAACAGCGATTCCCTTTGTGATGTCCTTGTATGACCGCTACGAGGACGAGTCCCCTTCCAAAAACATAAGTAAAGAAACTTTTCTAAGCATGGTGAACGCTATCGAAAGTTTCATCATTAGGCGATCAATCATGCGCGAACGGACACGAGGGTATGGGTCGGACTTTGCGCAAGCTGTACACAGATCCAATACCTTACAAGATCTTTGCAGCCACTTTGTCAGCAGAACCTGGCCCGACAATGATGCAATTGGCGAAGCATTGCTCACGTTCCCGCTATATGCTCGCGAGACCAAGAAAGCGAGGCTGATTCTCCGGCAGCTTGAGACTAATTTCGGGCACAAAGAACTAGTTGATCTAAGTGACCCTAAGAACATCACAATTGAACATATAATGCCTCGAACTCTAACCGTGGAATGGAAGAATATGCTGGGTGAGAACGCTCTAGCTTTACATGAAAAATACCTTGACACTATCGGAAACTTGACACTCACGGGATACAATCGCGAACTTGGCGCCAGATCTTTTAGGGATAAGAAATCGGAATACAACAAACACGGTGGCAGCAACCTAGAACTCAACAAATTTATTCTTGAAAAAGACAATTGGACAGATGACGAAATAACGCAGCGAGCGCGCCTCCTAACTCAGCGATTCATAGAGATATGGCCGCGTCCCCAGATTCCTGATCATGAAGACAACTAATCGCCTAGGCCACAGCATCTAGCTCGCTGCGTCATTTTCAACAATGAATCGTGTTAGCCGCTGCCAGTCGATTCCGGCGTCTTCATCGCAAATATCCGCAAAGAACTTATGTGTCAGCCGGTTATACGCGCGACTGTATGCGTCCTGAATTTCAAACCGTAACGGCAAATTGTCGGGCGCAACGTGGTCTATGATGTCGGATGGCTTCGGTTGCGGTAGCTTGTATCGTGCAGCAGCGGATTCCAACTCATTTTGGAACGCTACAAAATGCGCCTCGTCCTCAATTGCCAAGTAGCTATCCAAAGCATCACGCATAAGCTGATGAGCGGCTTGACCCGAAGCCCGTAGATAATACAAATTCCTGCCTCGGAACAAATCTTCGAGAGTCGCGGAATTCACGGTGTTTAGCCTCGCCTGTTGCAAGCTGTAAAGTTTCGCGGCAACGTAGTCTCTAACTTCTGGATTTATGTGGTCAGTTTTTTCCGCCGAATACGATATTTCCGTCATTTTCTATTCTCCTTACTTTTTCTCCTGCCCCGCCCCAGCAAGTAAAGCAGCAGCAGCGCGATCAGCCCGGCGATGGCCCACTTGTCCTGCTGCGAAAGCTCGGACGGCGCCGGCGCGGTCTTGGACACGATGCGGATGCTATGCGGCTCGTCGCGATCGCTGTGACGGTAGATGACCCGCTGCTCGTGCTGCAGCACCTCGTACTCGCCGTCGCTGGCCTCCACCGTGTAGCCATCGGGGAATTGCGAATTTGGCACGAAAAGCTCGGTCGGCTCGCTGATTGCGCTGTCGTGGCGGAAGCTGAAGGTAAAGCTCCCGCGCGCCATGTCGAAGCGCATGCTCAGCGGCTCTCCGGCGACTTTTTTGGCGTAAGGCCGGACGAGCGCGGACAGGGCGCGTCCGCCGGAATCGACATTGGCGGGGTCGCGCTGCTGGTCGCGGCTGAATATGGACAGGTCTTCGCCATTCCAGCCGTCGCCGCGCGCGTTGCAATTGTCGGGCGTGTAATTCCAGAGCGTGTAACTCAGCAGGTGGTCATCGAGCGCGCGCAGGTTGTAATCCAGCGCCTGCGCCTGCCGCGTGAAGTCGCCGCTGTCATAAGCCTCGGCGCCGTTCATATCGAAGGGGATGCCGAACTCGCCCACGACAATCGGTACATCGCCCATGGTTTCGTCGGCGAAATCGCGGAAGCGGCCGAACTGCCGGCTGAGATAATCGCGGATGGCGCGCTCGCCGATCAGCGGGCGGAAGCGGCTGAAGTCGAAATTCAACTGCGGGTGAAAGCGCCGCGTGAAGAGCGTCATGCCGTCGTAGAAATGCGGCGCGTAGACCAGATTTTCGGCTGAATCGTACTTGGGCGGCGGCATGAAGGGTTCGGCTTCGACAAAGACAAGCGCCCCAGGCATGACAGCGTGGATGCCGGCGGCGAAGCGCTCGGTGAAGGGTTTGAGGAAGTCTTGCGTGAAATCGCCGCGCGCGAAATGAGCCGGACGGCGGATGCGCGGAACGCCCGCCCTGTCGACATCCCAGACGCCCTGCGCGCTCCAGATATCGCCGCAGCCCTCACGCCAGACTGTGGCGCCCTGCGGGTCAAGCCGCTCCGTGCCGACATTCAGCGCCGGGAAGGTGGGCAGCGGAGTGCCGTAATCGGCGCAATCCTGCGCGAAGCCGTTGGCCAGGAAGATGGCTTGGGCCGGCGTCGGCATCACCCCGCGCTGGAAGGGCAAATGCGCCAGGCTGCGCAGGTCGGGCACGCCGATCAAGCCGTAGTGCGGCTCGTTCATCGTGCCGAAGCCCAGCACATTGGGCAGGTGCTTGAGCCTCCGCGCGACCCAGGCGTAGGCGCTGATGTAGCGCTCTTGCAGATATTCCTGGATATTCAGCCCGTCAACCATCAGATCGGGCGCGTAGGTCTCGCCGCCGAAGAAGAGCGTGAACATGGAGAAGGCGGCGAAGCGATAATAGTTGTTGGCCCAGATCAAATGCGGGTAGTCGTCCGGTTGATTTTGATGCAGCAAGGCCGCGCCGGTCTGATGGAAGCTGTCCACGTCCAGGCCCGCCGCCGCGAAGGTCCAGGCCGGCGCGCCGTCTCCGCCGGAGAAGCGACTCCAGACGTCCTGGTGTGGGTCGATGAAGAGGCTGATGTCGTGCTCATGCGCCTTTTCGAGCAGGGCTTCCAGATAGTCGAGATAGTCCTCGTCGTAGCTGCCGGGTCCGGCGTGCTCGATGGCTTCCCAGGTGACGATGAAGCGCAGGAAATCCAGGCCCCAGTGCTTGAGGCGGCCAAAGTGCTCGTCGGCTTCTTCCAGCGGGAACGGGCGGCCGATGAAGCTGAGGTCGCGCTTTTGGTCCAGGCTCTCGGGCAAATGAGTATAGCCGGGCGGCACAGCCGGGACTTTGCTGCCGCCGCTGAGGTTGACGCCGTGCAGGATGCGCCTGCGGCCCGTTTCGTCGATGAACCAGCGTCCCTGGGCGGTGATGGGCATGGGCATTCCTTGTCAGTGGGTGGAGTTGCGCAGCGATTATAGCATAGGAATCTGAGGCGACGGCGTACTCAAGACTGCGCTGCGGCGCAATCGCTTCAAGTGTTAAATCTAACCACAGAGATCATAGGGGGCACAGAGGAATCGCCCTTTAGCGAAAAGCTAATTGCAGTCTTTCTACGCGCCAAGAAACCGGAAAAATACATCAAACCAAGCCTTTGTGGCCTTCGTGTCTTTGTGCCTTTGTGGTGAATAATCATTTGCAGAAAACGCGAAGCGCGAGTCTACACCGCCGGCCAGGGACGATTTGGGCCCGGGCCCGGAAGTGGGAAGAGCCCAGTCTCCAGCAGGCGCTCGGCGCGCAGCTTGAGCATGCGCAGCTCAATGTCAGACAGCAGCCCCCGCATATCGCGCGCGTAGTCGTCGTTATCATCCATGCGGGCGAGGAAAGCCGCCAAGTCGTCCAGGATCTGCGGCGGGATGGGCGCGCCGGCGTAATCCCAGATGACCGTGCGCAGTTTCTCGCTGGCGTTGAAGGTCAAGCCGTGGTCGATGCCCCAGAGCCGTTCGTCTTCATCAACGATGCAGTGTCCGCCCTTGCGATCGGCGTTGTTGGCGATGGCGTCGAAGATGGCGATCCGCTGCAGTTGCAGTATGAAGCGCGGCTTGTCGAAAGTGTAGTAATGCAGCTCCGGGTCGTGGTCGATGAAGAGCTGCACCGAGCCGACGCCGCGCGTGCCGTCGCGCAGGATGGTCGGCGGAACGATGCCCCAACCCAGCGCCTTGGAGGTCAGGTAGGCGGCCGTTTCGCGGTTGCAGAGCGTGCCATCGGGGAAATCCCAGAGCGGACGCTCGCCGCGGCGCGGTTTGTAGATCGCCATCAAGCGGATGTCGGCGCGCGCGATATTGACCAGGAAGGTGTAATTCGAGCCCCAGCGCATCAAGCCGACTTCATCGTCCATTTCGCCGTTGGCGATGATATCGACCGCTTCGTCTATGGGGACGCAAACCGGTTCATCGAGTGCGCGGGCAGTGTGTACGCGGGTGACGCTCATCGGCGGCTGACCTGGCTAGTGAGGGCACGGAGTTAATTGTAGCGTGATGGCGAGCGCCAGCGCAAAGTAGGCGGGGAAATCTTAATCTTCTATTACAATCTTGCGATAGGCTTGAGCCAGGGGCAGGGTGCAGCCCAGCGGCTCCATTGCGATGACATCGTTCAAGTCCGAGAATTGCCGCAAATGCCAGCCGCTATCGGTGCGGGTGTACCACTCGGCGAAGACGCGCTCCTGGTCGAGGATGAGGTAGCCCTGAATGCTGGGCGCAGCGCCATAGAACTCTACTTTGCTGATATGGTCGTTGACCATGGACGAGGGCGATGTCACTTCCACCACCACCGAGGGATTCAGCAGCGTGACCTTGCGGTCGTCTGCGTATCTGGGCTCGCCGCTCACTATACTTACATCAGGATACACGTACTTCGTAGCGTCTACTCGCACACGCATCTCACTTGCGTATACGAGAAAGTCCTTACCTTCCAAGAGGTTGATGAAGGCTGCGATCGTGTACGCAATCAACAGGCCGTGATTCCCGCTTCCGCCGGTCATCGGATAAAGTTCTCCGTCGATGTATTCGTTGCGGATCTCGCTGGCTTCATCAAAAGCCAGGTAGTCTTCGACTGTCATGTAGCGGATGACTTCAGCCATGATTGAATCCCCTCAGTATCTCTGGCATGTCCTTAATTCGCTACCGAGAATCCGCGATCAAGGCGCACTCGGCTGTAAATCTGATCCAGGGGCAGGCTGCAGCCCAGCGGCTCCATTGCGATGACATCGTTCAAGTCCGAGAATTGCCGCAAATGCCAGCCGCTGTCGGTGCGGGTGTACCACTCGGCGAAGACGCGCTCCTGGTCAAGGATGAGGTAGCCATGAATGCTGGGCACAGCGCCATAGAACTCGACTTTGCTGATGTGGTCGTTGACCATTGACGAGGGCGATGTCACTTCTACTACCACCGAGGGATTCAGCAGCGTGACCTCGTTCTCGTCTTCAAACTCTGGGATACCACATATCACACTGACATCAGGATAAACATACTTCGTGTCATCAACTCGAACTCGCATATCGCTTGAACGAACAGTGCAATCAGCATCGACAAGCAGGTTCACAAGCGCTGCGATTGTGTAGGCAATAATGGCACTGTGATTGTTCGTCCCACCGGGCATAGGATAAAGGTCTCCGTCGATGAATTCGTTGCGGATTTCGCTGGTTTCATCGAAAGCCAGGTAATCTTCGACTGTCATTTGGCGGATGACTTCAGCCATGATTGAATCCCCTCAGTATTTCTGGCAAGTCCTTAATGCGCTACCGAGAATCAGCGATCCAGGCGCAGGCTGCAGCCCAGCGGCTCCATTGCGATGACATCGTTCAAGTCCGAGAATTGCCGCAAGTGCCAGCCGCTCTCCGTGCGGGTGTACCACTCGGCGAAGACGCGCTCCTGGTCAAGGATGAGGTAGCCCTGAATGCTGGGCACAGCGCCATAGAACTCTACTTTGCTGATGTGGTCGTTGACCATGGACGACGGCGAAGTTACTTCCACCACCACCGTCGGATTCAGCAGCGTGACCTCGTTTTCGTCACTGAAGCGGGGCTCGCCGCAGACCACGCTGACATCGGGATAGACGTACTTGGTCTCGTCGATTCTGACGCGCATGACGCTGGGATATACTTCGCACTCGTTGTCTGCCAATAGATTGATAAGGACGCTGATTGTATAGGAAATGAGCAGACCATGTTTTCGCGTGCCACCGGTCATGGGATAAAGTTCTCCGTCGATGAATTCGTTGCGGATTTCGCTGGCTTCATCAAAAGCCAAGTAATCTTCGACTGTCATTTGGCGGATGACTTCAGCCATTGCCTGTCCTCACTAGATCGCGCGTCTCAGCGGACAACTTATATTGTAACCGACCGCGGCCTCTCATTCAGGACCAATAGAAGATGATGCGCCCGTTCTGCTTGGCGTCGGGCCGGCCGGACTTCACCGTGTCCATGGCGTGCAGGCTGAGGGCGCGCATCTGCTCGCGCGTGCACCACATGCGCACCACCTGCGGCTCGCCATCGTTGCTCTCGAATAAGTTGAAGGCTTCCCGCGCTTCCTCTTCTTCCAACTCGTCCAAATCATCGATGTCGTCCAGATCATCCAGCGCGACGCTTTCATCGTCTTCGGAGAAGGCGTCATCGGCCTGGGGCACAAATTCCTGCACGACCAAGATGACCTTGTTGTCGTTGGCTTCGTAGGCCAAGCCCAACTGCGCGATGCGGAATAGCGGCTCAATCGGTTCGCGCAATTCCATATCGAGTTGGCTGAAATCAGCTTCCGTCCGGGCCGCGGCGTCGGAATCGATATCATCCAGCAATTCCGCGATCGCCGAGGAAAGCGCCTGCGCTTGCTCCTTTTCGATGGTGAAGGAGACGATGCGATTGTCCTGGCCGGCTTGCAGATGGAAGGTGCGGCGGCCCTTGGGGCCGATGGCGCCGATGGTGACAAAATCGACCGGATTGAGTTCTATCACGTTGCTCATATTCCCCTCCATCCGCCAGCGGCGCATCGCCACACGCGGAATGAGTTCCCTTGCCTCAGCCGGGTGGCTGATTGCGCTTCAACGCCAATACGTGCGCGATGTCGTTCATGCTGATGATGAAGGGGCGGCTGTGCCCCAAATGCAGTGTGCTTATCGAGGCCGGCGACACAACGATCCGCTGAAAGACATCCAGGTGCATGCCCAGGTAATGCGCCAAGGCCATCTTGATCAAATCGGCATGGAAGACCAGGGCGATCATCTCGTTGGGATGCTTCTGCGCCAGCGCTTCTATCGCGTCGACGATACGGGTTTGCACGCCGCGCATCGTCTCGCCATTGGGAAAGCGGGCGCGCGATGGATACTCCTGTACCACGTCCCACATTTTGCGCCGCTGCAATTCGCTGATGGATTTGCCCTGCCAGTCGCCATAATGCACTTCGCCGATTTCAGCGTGAGTCGCTACTTCCAGCCGCGGATGATGCCGCGCGATCTCGGCGGCGGTCTCCATGGTGCGCTCGAGCGGGCTGGCGTAGAGTCGCGCCAGCGGCGCCTGCGCCAGGCGTTCTCCTAGAGCGACAGCTTGCGCCCGCCCTTCATCGTTGAGGTGCACGCCCTTGGCCCGGCCAGCCAGGCTGCCCGCCTTGACCGAGTCGTTGGTTGCGTGCCGTATGAGCAGAATTGTCGTCATCAAACCGGATCGATTGCGCCGCGCATCGCGTCCGATGATAACATATCCGCCGGCCCGTCGGCTAGCCGGCCTGAGGACAAGGAGTAGTGAAATGCAACGAGCAAAATTCTATCGGCGCGCTCTACTCAGGATGATGCGCCAAATAAGGCGGAAGTGATTCCGGATACATGATAACTCACGAAATTGGCCACCGAGTACACCGAGAGACTTCGAGCACACAGAGGTGAAACTAGCGCTTCGATGCGAGCGCAAGTGATGCCGCAATCCTCCACCAGGCAACACTCGCCGTCACAAGACTTCAATACAGCCTTACTCTGTGCCCTCTTTTTTCCTCGGTGTACTCGGTGGCAAAAAAGCAACAATGGAGACAGGATTCGCTGAGATTATTGCTAAGCCACGCGAAATCGACAAATCGGCAAAGATTGCCACTCCCTGAGGAAGTGCTCCGCCACTGGTGTATGATTTCGATGTTGCCCAACTCCGCGAGGCTGCCCAATGAGATTTGCTATTAATTATTCGCCGCAAGCCGAGAAACTCTGGCGCGACGGCGCGATACAAATTGATCTGTTCAAGTGCCCCGACTGGCCCGATCTCGTGGAAAGAGTCGGCGAGTTTCACGCCGTCTATGTGCACTGTTCGCTTCAAGCTGGCCGCGGGCGCCTGCAATCTGCCGATATCGACTTGCTGCAGCGTTGGCTGGACCAGACCGATACGCTTGTCATCAACACACATTTCGCGATGGGCAAGGCCGACTTCCCGTCGCCGCAAACCCTAACAGCTGAAGCTGTCATCGAGCGCGCCGTACGCGATCTGGAAGCGCTAAGCGAGCATATCGCGGCCGAAAACATCGTAATTGAAAACATTCCCTCGCCTGACCCGGGCTGGAACGATGACATGCTCCTGGAAGTAGTCGACCCGGCGGTCATCTCTGAGGTGGTTCGGCGTTCAGGCTGCGGGCTCTTGCTTGATATTGCCCATGCCATCCGCGCCTGTGAAGGAACCGGGCGCGACGACGTCCGAGCTTATCTCAATGCCATGCCGGTACAGGCGCTGCGAGAACTGCATGTTGTGGGCATTCTGCCGGAGCCGGACGAGTACGGCCTGCGCCAGGATCACTTCGCCATGACCGAGAGCGATTGGACCGTCACCGAATGGGCGCTTGGCCAGATCCGTCAAGGCAACTGGCGGACGCCTGATACCATGGCCTTTGAGTATGGCGGCGTGGGCGAGCAGTTCGCCTGGCGCAGTGATGAGGCCGTGATCGCCGAGCAGGCGCCGCGTCTGTATCAACTGGCCAAGTCTGTCTGACTTGAGCAGGCTGCGCCGCCTCGCGTATAATTGGCGTCATGCAAACATCCGCCCAACCTAATCCCTCTTCCGCTGGACGCGCTCGTCGTCACTGGCTGATTCTCATCGTCGCGACGCTGCTGGTTCGCGGCACGCTGTACTTCAGCTACCCGCTGCCCGTGCCCGGACGCGATGACAACCAGGCCGCGCAAACATTCCTGATGGAAGAGCTGGCCAGCGGCAACCTGCTTATCGGCAACCTGCGCTACAACACAGGTTATCCTCTAATCATGTGGCCCGTCGGAGCGCTGACCCGTTTACTGGGCGCGAATCATGATCGCTTTTTTCTGCTGGTGCAGTTGGCTGCTTACAGCGCCATCCCCTTCCTGGTGTACGACATGATGCGCCGCCGCTTCAATGCGCGCACCGCCATCATCACCGCGCTGACAGTCTTGCTGGATCCCTTTGGACTGCAATGGGCGCATCTTTACCTGCCGGTTTGGCTGATCGCCCTCTTGACTGTGTTCGCGCTTTGGGCCGCGCAACATGCCTGGTCGGCATCGCAGCGGAGGCGGCTGGCGCTTGTTGCCTTAGCGTCCCTGGCGCTGGGGCTGTCGACGCTCGCGCGGCTGAATTTCGCGCCGGCGGCCGCGGTCTTCGGCTTGAGTTTCCTGCTCTGGACGCATATCCCGCGCGTCGAGCGCCTCAGGCTGCTGGGCTTGGTCGGCTTGATCGCAGGCGGCATCCTGGGCGCCTATGTGCTTTTCATCCATCTGCCTTCCACCGGAACCATGCAACTCAGCTGCCTTTCCGGCATGAATCTGCTCTTGAGCGCCAAAGACAAGGGCATTCCGGTGCTGGCTTCAAACGGACCCCACTCGGCGCGTTACGCCCGGCTCGTGGTGCTGCCTACTGACAAGGACCTTAGCTCCTATTCTTATACCTTCCCCTATTGGCGCAACCCTGACTCCTGGTTCAGCCCAGCCGAAGTAGAAGCCTACCTGGGTCAAAGCGTCGGCGATATACCGGATGAGATACCGGTGGTCGGGCATGTGCTGGCGCCTAACTGGTTTCTGGGCCCTTGCGAGAACAACGCGATCCAAATCAAGGTATTTCAGGAGGCGATCGCCCGGCAGCCTGTAAAGTTGGCGGCGGGGTCGCTGCGCAGTCTAGCCCTTATGCTTCTGCAGATGCGCCCGCAAGACAGTTTTCCCAATATGTATCTGGATTCGATCGAGCAGATCGAATTCCCGGACCAAGGGACCTTGGGCTTCCGACGAGCGCAGAGCGAGCTCTACAGCGGGAATCTGGTGTGGCAGCCGGGCATCGCCATTTTCAGCGCCTTCTTCGCGCCGGTCAATCTGCTCAAGCTGCTGACGCCCCTGGCAGTGGCGGCAGCGCTTTGGATGCGCGACTGGCTGCTGGCGACCGTGGCGCTGCTGCTGCTGGCCGGCCTGATGACAGTGGCTGTAGCGTCGAATATCGAGCCGCGATATTATGCCGCGCTGGCGCCGCTCTACACCATTCTGATCGGCTGGTTCCTGGCTGAGATCGCGGAGCGCGTCCAATGAAAGACGCGTCCAAGATCGAAGTCTCCAGAGAAACGCGAAAGGCCAGCGGGCAAGCGCGCCGCCACTGGCTGATTCTCATCCTCACGACCCTGTTGGTCCAGGGCCTGTTGTACCTGAGCTATCCGCTGGGCGTGGCCAATTTCGATGACAATCAAGCGGCGCAGACCTACATGATGGACGAACTGGCCGAGGGCAATCTGCTGATCGGCAACGTCCGCTACAACACCGGTTACGCTTTTCTCATGTCGCCGATCTGGAGGCTGACGCGCGCCATGGGCCGGCTGGGCGATCGCGCCTTCTTGCTGCTGCAGATGGCGGCCTATAGCGCCGTGCCCTTCTTGGTATATGACATGATGCGGCGGCGTTTCGACCGGCGCTGCGCCTTGATAACCGCGCTGGTCGTATTGCTCGATCCCTTTGGCTTGCAGTGGGCGCATCTGCTGCTGCCGGGATGGTTGATCGCGCTGACCACGGTTGGGGCGCTTTGGCTGGCGCAGCTGGCCTGGTCCGCGACGACGCGCCGCCGGTTTACGATTTTCGCAATCGCTGCTGTCGTGCTGGGCATCATGAGCCTGGCCCGCTTGAACTACGCGCCACTGGTCGCTGTCTTTGGCCTCAGCATCTTTCTGTGGCGGCATATCCCGCTGCGGCAGCGCTTTGCGCTTGTCGCGCTTGTCGGCGTCATCAGCGGCGGCATCCTGGGCGCGTACACGCTGCTGATTCACTTGCCGTCCACCGGCGTCACTTCGCTGAGCTGCATCTCCGCCTTTCGCACGGTGCAGAGCCTGCACGAGAAAGGCCTGTACCCGCGTGCGGCCAACGGACCGCGCTCCGTCGAATACGCGAGACTGCTGGCTCTGCCATCGGCCAACCCGCGCGACGACTATCTGGATTCGGCCAAGTTCGCCCTGTGGCGCATACCTGGCACATGGCTGGGTGAAGCGGAAAAGCAAGCTTTCCTCGCCGGCCGGCCCGGCGCCATTGCCGAAGCGATTGCCACGGACTTCCCGGCGGACTTGTATTGGTATCTGGGTCCCTGCGAGGTGGACGGACTGCTGGCCGGGCTGCTGTGGGAGACGGTGGCGGCCAACCCCGGGCAATTCGCGCGAGGCGTCCTCAGCACCACACTCTCTTCGCTGATGCAGAACCCGGCGGAGGCGCGCTTTGATTATATGTACCTCGACCGAATTGAGTCTGTGACTTGGCGCGGCGAGAATCGGCTTGGTTTCCAGGCGGCGGATAGCAAGCTGTACAACGGACACCGGCTGTGGCAGCCGGGCGCCGCCCTCTTCAGCCTGCTCTTCACGCCCTGGAACGCCATTAAGTTCCTGACGCCGCTGGCGCTGATAGCCGCGCTGTGGCGGCGCGACTGGCTCCTGACCAGCGCCGCCGCGCTGCTGCTGACTTGTCTTGTGCTGCTGGCGGCATTTTCCGGCATTGAGCCGCGCTATTACGCCATTGTCGCGCCGCTCTACAGCATCTTGATCGGCTGGTTCCTGGCGCAAATCGCCGGGCGGCTCCTGCCAGTCAGAGGCGCGCCGGAACGAGAATCCAACTCGCCCTAGTCAGACGCGTTTAGGGCTGATACACTGTAGGCGCAAGGTGGTAAACAGGAACACATGATCAGTTTTCTCCACATTGGCGCCGTGGGTAGGCGCCCATCAGTCCCCCAGAGAGCAACGTGAGCGGCAGAGGAGCTGCACATAAGTGCGGATTCGGTTTGTCTCATGCGTTTCTCGCATCGTGGCGCGCGCATCGTTCGGCATGTCGGGCGAATGCGTTCATGCGCAAGACTATGGCAATACCCAGTTAATCGTTTCTCTATCAGGAGTATCAAGAACATGTCGGATCAACGTTTGCAAGGTACGGTCAAATGGTTCAACGCCGAAAAGGGATATGGCTTCATCTCCCAGGAAGACGGCGATGATCTGTTCGTACATTATTCGGAAATCCAGGGCTCGGGCTATCGCACGCTTGATGAAGGCGCGCGTGTAGAATTCCTTGCCGTTGAGGGCCGGCGCGGTATGCAGGCCAGCGCTGTGACCGTGCTTGAGTAATTAGCTCAGTCTCCAACTACAGAACCCGTCTCAATTGAGACGGGTTTTTTTGTCTCTGTTCTCCCGACCACGTACTGCCTGATTCAGCTTACGGCAGTGTTGTATGGGCTACACCGTGCGTCGCCCATAATTCACGATGTATACAGCGGGCGATTCACAGAATCGCCCCAACACGGCTTGTCCGGTACCGTTTCCCCGTATGTCTACCCGCGCTATTTTCCGCCGTCTCTATGGCTAGAGGGGCCGGGGAGCGGTGTTGCAGCGGTCCCGAAAGACTGGACACCTAGTTGACGCGCCATTCAAGGGACATTTGCAGCGGCAGGTGATCCGATCCGATTGCTTCCCCGACTTCGGCGGAGGCGGCTCGCAGCGCGGCGCTGTGCCAGATGTAGTCGATGCGCAAGAAGGGCTGGATCACTCGCGGCAGTCCGATCGCCTCTGCCACGGGCCAGGTGCGTCCGGCGCCATTGCCCGCCCCGCGCCAGCCGTCCTGCATCCGCCCGGCGACCTCGTCATAGATCAGCGAGACATCGCTCATGTTGAAATCGCCGGCGACGATGAAAGGCGCCGTCTCCTGATCCAGAATCGCCAGAAAGCGGCGGATCTGCGCATTGCGGCGGCTTTCGTCGTAGCGCAGCAGTGCTTCCGGCCCGATATCGGCATCGAGGCGCCTGAAGACGGACGCAGCCCGCGGCCGCAGCGGCAAGCTGAAATGCAGGGCATAGACCGCCAAGTGGCGACCGTCGAGATTCAGCAGCAGCCGCAGGGCTTTCCGCCCGCTCGTTTGTGCTTTTTCAGAGCGCGACTCGCGGTAGCCCAAGGTGGTTGATAATTTGGGTGAGCGCGGTAGCCAATCTCGCAGCCGCCGAGCGGCGTCTTCAGGCGCTTCGATTGTCAGTACGTCGCGCTGCAGAATGGCGAAGCGCGAGAAGACGCGCACGCTGCCTTCGATATGATCTTCGTGAGCGTAGACTTCATACAGCGGCGCCAGACGCGGATCGTAGCCCTCGGCCGTCTCTTGCAGCACAATCACATCGGGCGCGGCTTGCAGCAGCCACGCGGTGGCCCGCTCCAGCTCGGTGTTGCTGCCCTGTACGTTGAACGAGACGACGCGGAAAGTCTCGCCGGCGGGCGGTTCAACCGGCCGATACATCGAGGGCAGGGCGAACCAGTACAAGCCGATGGCGAGCAGGCCGATCTGCAGCAGCACCGACCAGCGCGGCGGATGGGAGCGTCTGTGACTCGATTCTGCTTTTCCTGGCGACTGCGCCAGTCGCTTGCGCGCTTTGTCGAGGTGTTCGGAACTGCCTCTGGTGACGATGATGGCGAGCGGAAAGCTGACGACCAGCGGCATGTAAAGGTAGGGCGCGAAGGTATTGGCCAGGTCGATCAGCGGGACGCCGCCGATGCGCAGCAGCCGCAAGAGCGTGAAGAGCGCCAGCAGCAGAGCGTAAGACGAAATCAGTAGACGGAGCGGAGTGGCGATGCCGCGCAGCAGAACTTGCAGCGTAGACCAGGGCATGTCGCGCTCTCGACAATCTCCAGTCTATCAGAGCAAGACCAGCGAGAAGATGACCAGGGCGATGAATAAGCCAGCCGCCAAGATGCCCATATTGCGCAAGTCGCGGATGACAAAGCCGTAATCGGCGCGCAAGTCGTCTTCCGTGACCAGCTTGGTCGGGTTCGCCAGCAGCTCCGCCACGTACTCTCCATCGAGCGTGCCGGCGTCTTTACGACGTTCCAGCTGAGCTGTTTGCAGGGCGCGGCGGCGTCGCGGCGGCGCTTTGGTCGCGGCGGCGTCTTGTTCGGGCGCTTCGTCCGAGGCGCTCGATTCAGCCACACCCTGGCGCGCCTGATCCAGCACGGTCTGCGAGATATTGGGCTTCTTGCGTCTGCGCTTCGCCATGAATGGCGCTCCTGATCCTTCGGTATTCTATGCCGCCATTATCCCAGATGACGCTGTCGCTGACAAGCGCGTTCAATCGCGGCGTGTGAGCAATTCCATTGATGCGGCAACCGATAATCCTGCCTCGGGAAAACCTGGATGTAGGGGCGGCTCTGTGAGTCGCCCGCACAAGCGCGCTCACTCGTTCCAGACGGAAGCCAGCAGGGACCGGGCGCGCGGCGGTATCGGGGCGGACGCGTCGATCAGGCGCTCCGGGTCGTAGCGGTTGATCTCCCGCTCGCGCAACTCTGGCGGCAGCTCCCGCAACAACTCCACGCTTAAGTCGTCGTGCAACTGGAACATGACCACATCAGCGTAGTCTTCGTCATCGCCGAGGAAGTCGCGATTGCCGGTCATTATTTCGATGTCATATCGGCTGCAGTTCTTGCCATAAATGCACAAGAACGAGACCAGCGGCCCTTGCGCCTGATACAGCATGTAAATGGCGCTGTGAAAGGTGTTGAGATATAGCGCTGATATGCCTTTTCGTCCCAGCTGATCATTCTTCATGGTGGTGAACAGCATCAAATTGGCGCCGGAATTGAAACCGGGGGCCTGTTCCACGATTTGCTTGAGAATGCTCGCTTTGGCATCGGCCTTTGCGCGCTGCTGCTCTTGTTGCAGATACAGTCGCGACAGCCCGGGCCAGATGAGCAGCAGGCTGCAACAGACGATGAAGGCTTGACGACGTCGAGCCTGCTTGACGGACGCAGACAATAGAATGAGCAAGCCAATCACGGCGATGGCGGCGCCGATTGGCGCATAGACGAACATCCGCCACAGGTCGGCCGCGTAACTCTTGCTCCATATCAAGACGCCGATTGAGGGCAGGACGAACAAGAATCCGGCCATCATTGCTTTCGCGGTTTTCTTGGGCGGCGGGAAGATGTCATCGTCGGCTTCCCGTATGAGAATCGCCGCCGCCAGGCCGGTAAGTGCAAGGGTCGCGATGGTCGACACGGCCCAGGTATTCTGGCTAATAGCGTTCAGCGCATCCTGCCAACCATCGAGGAAGGTATGGCGATAAGCGTTGACGGCCCGCAGCAAAATCTCGCCCGACATATCCAGTGTGACTTGGCCGACCTCGCCCGAGCCGCTGACGAACCACTCGCCGTAGAATGAGCGCTTGAATATGAGCAAGAGCAAGACCTGCGCCGCTTTGGCGATGGCAACCAGGTACCAGACGGCGGTCAGATTGATGTTGAGCCAGTGGCGACGCGGCTCGCGCAACCACCACAGGAGCGGGATGACAAGGATGATGACCAGCGCGACTTCGTAGGTGCCGACGTTAAATAGCAAAGCCAGCCAGATGCCTAGCAGACGCAATCGGCTGGGGTTTTCGCGGCATTCCAGTATCAGATAGACGGCGGTCAAGAGCGCCAGCTTGCCCAGGGTGATTGAGATAGATCGTATCGAAATCAGCGCCGCATTGATCGGGTAAAACAGAAATAGAATTGTCGCCAGGAACGCCAGCCAAGGCGGTACTCGCATTTGACGCAATACCGCGTAGAACATGGCGAGCGAAGCCCAAAACATGAAGAAGTTGACGACATGATAACCGGCGAAGGAATCTGGGCTGATGGCCATAGCCAGGGCATGCGGCGCAAGCAGCCAGAAGCGCACCGTGACTTCATGCCGGACTAGCGATTCCCGCCCTTCGAGGAAGGACTGCGTATTCCAGATTTCCCACTGAGCGATGCTCTCAACGCCGGTTAGCATAAGCAGCAGCAGAACAACCAGAAACGCGGTAATCGCGATTAGGACGGAGCGCATACCGCGCTGTCGACCGCGGCGCAGCGCTTGGACCGCCAGCGGAATGTAAACGATTCCTGCGAGCACAATGCCGAACACGTGCCATGGTCGTTGCTTGACGACATAAGCCATTCGATCCATGACACTGGCGATGAAGTCAGGTTGCATGGTCTGCAGGAGCAAGCCCGAGAGCAGCAGTACGCCCGCCAGCAAGAAGGGAGACAAATCGGTAATCGACGGCGCTTCCAGGCGCATCCTGGCAAGATAGTAGATGGCGATTAGCAAGGGCAGCAGCAGCCCCAGAAACAGCAGCCAGGCTTGTAAGGCTGCCGGCAGGCCTTGGATTATCATGACAAAGTTGCGCTCTTCGCCGCCTGCGGCGGTAATGTCGAAACGCAGGGTCATGCTGGACGGCGTCGGGCAGAAGGCCATCTCACCGTGGCCGACCTTGCCTTCGCCGTTGACATAAACGGAAGCGATGCCATCCAGCGCCCAGCGGACGGTCGCGCATTGCCCCGGCAATATCGTCCAGGCGCGGTCGGCTGACAACTCAACTGTAGCGCTGCCGAAGGCGGTGTCGATTTGTGGCGCCGGCGCCAGGCTTATCAACAGGGCGAGCAATACTAACTGCGCTGCGATAACTGCCAGCAAGGCGCGCGCCAGCGGCAGCCTGCGCAAATCACTCCAGTGGAAGCTCATGACGATGCATTACACCTGGTCGCTTCTAACGCTGCCTTAATGGGCAGACACGGGCCAACGACGCATCGCGGCGGCGATGCAATCGTCTTCGCGTCTAAATGTATGGTAAGGCGCTGAGCGGAAAAGCGCAAAACGCGAGCGGGTCAGTTCAGCCGCATCCGGCGCAGACCTTGATAGGCCGGATTGCCCTGAATTTCTTTCCAGCGGACATCGCCGCCGTCGGTGTGCCACTCGACCACGAACAAGCCTTCGGTATCCTGGTAGGTGAAGGTCGGCTTTAGCCCGAGCAAGATCTGGCGCATGGTGGCGATGACATCCTTGCGCTCCTCTCCCATGCGCAAGGTGAAATACTGCCCGGCGACAAATTCAAAATAGATGGGCATGCCCTCCAGGCTGCCTTCCATCTTGATCGGCGCCTCCGCCTGGGTGCAACTCATGAATACATTCTGCAGCCGATTATTCCACAAGCTGTGGTTGACACGCTCCTCAATGTAATAGGGGCGCGCTTCCGGCGTCGAATAAAACCATTGACGGGCGGTATTGGCCATCGTGCTCGCCTCCGCGGGCTGGGCTATTCGCAAGGCCGCCAGTGTACCAAAGCATGCCGAGACTCGAAATAGGAAAATAGCCTTAACAAATTAGAACGAATGTTCTATTTTTATGATATGATTGAACAATCCTGGCGCATTCATTAAGCAGAAAGGCAGCACTGCATGAGAAAACGAGATGATCGCAGCCGACGTATCTTCGACTTCATTTGCCGTTATACCGATCAATATGGTTTCCCGCCGACCTTGGGCGAAATCGCCGCGGACGAAGGCTATAAGTCAAACTCCGGCGTCATCCGCCACCTGGACAAGCTGGAGAAATGGGGCTGGATCGAGCGCTACCATGGCAACGCGCGCAGCATACGCATCTTGCGGCGAGATCAGTCAGCGCCTAAACGGCATAGACCGAGTTCTTCTCACCAATACCTTCGGCTGCGATGATCACGCGCGATTGGGGCAGAACGTAAAATTGATAGAGTTCGCCGGTTTTGAATTGCCGGGCCAAGGCCGGGTCGAGCACGCGGTAGCTCTGCAATTCTATGCGGCAAGTGTGATACAGAATGTGGTGGCGCAGCGTGGCGCTGCTCGTCCGTCCTTTGACGATGCGCACCGCTTCGGCGTCGCGGTCCAGCAGCAGTTGCTGCATAAAGCGATTGAAATCGCTGGTCAGATAGAGCATCGCGCCCACAACCGCCACTTCAATCGCCAGCGCCACCGGCAGCAGAATCACCCGCACGAAGGAGAGCGCCACCACGGCGAAGGTGACGACCAGCGCCAGCCAAATCAGACGGCGTATTACACGCGACATGCGCGGCTGAAACGCGTCGATCTGCCGCCGCAGCGCGCCAAGCTGCTCCGGACCCAGCAAGCCGAGGCGGTTGTTCTTCAAGTCGCCGGGCGAGGCGGCGATGATCTGTTGGGCGGGACGGCGCATGGCGGCCTTCCGGTCACGCTACCTGATGCCTGAGAGTGTACCAGCAAAGGCCGCCTGTCTCAAACGGGCGCCTGGGCGGAGCGGTCGCCGCGCTTTTAGGGATTCGCGACACTTTTACCACCGAGGGCACAGAGTATCTTTGAGGGCACAGAGAGGAATTCCGGGAAATACGGCGGTTGGCCGCGTCAAGAATAGTCCGCGCGTTCGCCGATTCGGTGTCTGGACTAAGCATTATGCTTTTCCTCTGTGCCCTCTGTGTTTCCTCTGTGGCCTCTGTGGTAAAAGCTGTACTGTGCAGGGAAAAGGCGAAAACCCGCCAGATGTATGACGCCGCCAACGAGCGCTCAAGCCCTTGCCGGCGCCGGCATGAATTCGGTCAGGTAGACGGTCAGCTGGTCGCGGCTATGGGCGTAGGCTTGCCGCTCCACCTCCGCCAGCAGCGCCTCGGGAATATGCCGCCACAAGATAGCCTCGAGGCGGGCCGGGTCGTCCAGAGCGGCGCGGATCTGGGCCGGATCGCATCGGAGGCGCAAGGCAAAAATCGGCAGGGTCTGGCTGATGCCGCCGGGCATGATTTGCCGCGCAACCATATCGCGCCAGCCGCGCAGCGTGTCGTCATTCATGAAAGGCAGCCACTCCTCCGGCTCGCAGCTCGCCAGGCTGTCCGCCTGCCAATCTTCCAGCAGCGGCTCATCGCGCTCGTCCATCACCGTGAGAATCAGGTGCAGGGCGAAGAACTTGTCCCAGCGGTCGACGCCGGGCCAATCCCGCCCCCAGAATTGCGGCCGCACCATCTTCAGCGCCCAGGCTTCGTCGGCTGCCAGGTGCGCCACATAACCGGCCAGGAAAGCCAGGTGGGCTTCGTCCTGCGTCCCGCGCAGCGACGGATGCTGCCGCAGCATCTGCCGCCAGGGCCACTCGGTGATGGGCACGCCGTATGCGTAAAAGTGGGTCACTTCCCGCCCGACGCCGCTGGCGACGCGCGCGTCCGCCACAATGCCGCCCAGCTGAAAAGCCGGACGCTGACGCCGCAGCAGCTCGCGATAGGGCAGGGCCAGCCGCTCGTCAGTCAGCAAGTCTTGGGCGATGCGCAGGTGGGTGAAGGGCGTGGGCATAGCGACTGATTGTAGAGGCGAATCGCCGGAATCTGTAGGGGCGATGCACCGGGTCGCCCGCTCTTGGATCGGCGCTCACTCACCCTTTTCGACTTCGGGCACGTATTCAATCGCGCCCATGTCGCAGCCGTCGCCTCGCGGTCGCGCTCTGCCTATTTGGTCGAACGTGATAGTCTTGTCGCAGGGTACCGCGTCGATCGCTGGACTGCCGGCGAGCACGGGGAAGTATGCCGGCGCGCCATCACCCGGCTCCAACAGATTGCCCAGCATCGGGTCGCCATCAAGGCCGGCGTCGCAGGTCCCGTCCTGAATCAGGCTCCCGGTTAGTGCCGTCAATTCGCCGAAGCAGTCGCCGCCTTTCGGGCTGTCGGCGATGATGCTGTTGTAAATGCTCACTTCCGCGCCGCTGTCAACGTAAATGCCGCCGCCTTGCTCAGCCGAGTTATTTACCACAGTCACATAAACAAGCATAGACTTGGCGTTGCCGTTGATATGCAGAGCGCCGCCGTAAAATTCGCTCGCCGAGTTGCCGTGGAGCGTCGTGTTCGTCATGGCCAATACAGCGTTGCTTGTGCTGATGCCGCCAGCGAAACGAGCCATGTTGTGGCTGATATTGCTGGTTTCGATCGCTAACAGTCCTCCTGCGCCATAGATCGCGCCGGCCAATGAATCCGCTTGGTTGTTGCTCAGGCTGCTATGGCTAATGCTGACTCTTGCGTCTAAGCTGGTGATGGCGCCACCGACATCGGCGAGGTTGTGCTTGAACGCGCTTCTCGTTATCGCGGCCGTCGCATCGTAGATACCTAACGCGCTGCCACCGTGCTCTGACCCGTTGTGCTCGACTACGCTGTCCGTCATGGTCAATTCGCCCGAACTTTGCCGGATAGCGGCGCCGGCATCGCTGAGGTTGTAGCTGAAGTCGCTATGGTCAATTTCCAAACTGCCATTGTCGCTGTTGATTGCGCCGCCTCCCGACAACCCGGAATTGGCGTCAAACTTGCTGCCTGATACAGTTAGTGCCGCCGACCTCGACAGGATTGCGCCGCCGATGTGGGCGCTGTTTTCCTGGAAGCTGCTTTCGCGGATGGACAGCGTATCCGATTCTTCGCCGTAAATGGCGCCGCCGTGGCCGGCCGAATTGCCCATGAAATCGCTCTGCGTGATATCCAAAGCGCCGCCGTAATTGAATACAGCGCCGCCATAGCCCGCCGCCGCGTTGTTATGGAATCGGGCGTCAATTAGCGAGAGTGTCTCTTCGCGCACATAAATCGCGCCGCCGTATCCCTCGGTTGCATGATCGCTGAAGCTGCTCTGGCTGACGCTTGTCTCTCCCTCGGAAGCGTAAAGCGCGGCACCGTAGTAGGATTGATTGCTATCGAACGCGCTGTCTGCAATGTTCAGCGTGCTTTGTTCGTTCGAGATCGCGCCGCCAGCGCCTTCAACATGGTTGGTCGAGTTGGCGGCGAATTCGCTCCCTTGGACAATCAAAGTTGCAGCACCAAAATTTACTATCGCGCCTCCGACCGTTTTTGTCGAGTTATTCTTGAAATTGCTGTCGCTGATAGAAAGGACAGACTGTTGATTGGCTATCGCGCCGCCGGAATCCTTGGATCGATTCTGCAGGAATCGACTCTCTCGGACATCAGCCGTTCCATAATGGTTGTAGATTGCGCCGCCCAACAGCGTCGCAGTATTGTCGAGAAAGGTGCAGCTTACGACGACCAGCGTGCCCGCCCGATTGTAGATGGCGCCGCCCTTGTCGGCCATACCATTGCTTAAGGTCAAGTTGACTAAGGTCAGATTGCCTGGCCTGAGAATATGAAAAATCTGAGTCAAGCCTGCGCCGTCGATCGTATGACCGGCAGCTTCAACGGTGATCTCACTGTCGATCGTGGGCAAGGTGGAATCAAGTATTATGTCTTCGCTCAGTCTGATGACATCGGCGCCGTTTCCGGCTGGGCAGCCGCCGGCAGGCTTGTCGGCGTTAGCCGCTGTGATGGCATGGCGCAGGCGGCAATCGTCATTGATCTCGATTTCTATTGCATATGACGAGAATACGGACAAGCAAAGGTAAACCGCGAGACTTATCATCGAAAGCAGCGTTCGTTTCATTCGGATTTCCGCCTCAGCTTACCGGCACAATGCGCAGAATTCAGCGCGCGACAGCTGCAGTTTAACCCAAGGCTGAAGCTTTCAACAATGCGACTAACGTTTCGGCAACGGTCGTCTATCTTTGTGCCCTTGGCGCTCTCAGTGGTACAATGCTCCGAAATACGGGAGCGCCCATGTACAACCCCAAAGCCCACCTCAAGCGTCTGGTCGAAGTCCACGCCCCCAGCGGCTACGAAGCGCCGGTGGCCGAGCTGCTGCGCGACGAATGGGCGCATCTGGTCGACGAATTCGACAGCGACCGCCTTGGCAGCCTCATCGGCATCAAACGCGGGGACGGCGAGCCGCGCCGCAAGATCATGCTGGCTGCGCACATGGACGAAATCGCCTTGATGGTGCGCGAGATCGAAGATGGCTTCCTCTACGTGCATCGCATCGCCGGCATCGACCCGCGCGTGATGCTGGCGCAGACGGTGCTGGTGCACGGGGTACGCGTGCTGCCCGGCGTAGTCGCCACCATGCCGCCGCATATGCTGAGCGCCGCCGATCGCAAGCAGTTCCTGCCGATTGACGCGCTGGTGGTGGATGTCGGCTTGCCCGCCGCCGAAGTCGAGCAGCTGGTCTCGGTTGGCGATCTGGTCACCATGGACGGTCCTATGATCGACCTCAAAGGACGCCTGGCCGCCTCCAAAGCCATGGACGACCGTTCCTGCATTGCAGTGATGACCACCTGCCTGGAAATGCTGCGCAAGATGAATCACAGCTGGGATGTCTACGCGGCTGCCACTGTGCAGGAGGAGGTCGGCTTGCGCGGAGCGACCACCGCCGCCAATCACATCCGGCCCGATTGCGCCATCGCCCTGGATGTCGGTTTCGCCGAGCAGCCGGGCGTCAAACCGGGCGGCAAGCTGGGCGGCGGACCGCAGCTGGGCATCGGCGCCAACTTCCACCCGCGCATGGTGCAGCGCCTGAAGGACGTCGCCGCCTGGCACGATATCAAGTGGCAGCCCGATATCATGCCGGCCCGCACCGGCACCGACGCCTGGGCTATTCAAGTCTCGCGCAGCGGCGTGCCCACCGCGCTGCTCAGCCTCCCCCTGCGCAATATGCACTCGCCAGTGGAGACGCTCGACCTCAAAGACATCGAGCGGGCAGGACGTCTGCTGGCGCATTTCATCGCCGCGCTGGAAGAGGACTTCATCGACTACCTGTCATTGATGCCGGCGCCCGGTTCAGACGTCGCGGACAATGGCTGATGGACCGCTTCCTGCGAGCGGCCATTAAGGAAGCCAGAACCGGACTGGCCGAAGGCGGCATTCCCATCGGCTCCGCCCTCGTCATTGATGGAGAGATTGTCGGGTGCGGGCGCAACCGGCGCGTGCAGAACGGCAGCCCGGTCCTGCACGCGGAGATCGACTGTCTGGAAAATGCCGGCCGCCTGAGCGCGCGCGACTATCAGCGGGCGGCGCTCTACACCACGCTCTCCCCCTGCGATATGTGCAGCGGCGCCATTCTGCTCTACAAGATTCCCCGCGTCGTCATCGGCGAGAGTCGTACGTTTCAGGGACCCGAGGCTTATCTCGAAGTGCGCGGGGTCGCCTTGACGCGCCCGGACGATGACGAATGCTACCGGCTGATGCAGGACTTCATCCGCGCTAATCCGGCGCTGTGGAACGAAGACATCGGCGTCTAGCGCTGCCCCGCCCGCATTCCCATGCCGAGAGAAACAGAGTGATTGCCCATGCCCGATTTTGACTATCGCCAGACCGCTACGCTGCCCGCCGAGGCCCGGCCCATCGTCAGCATCGGCTTGGGCGGGATCGTCCATGACGCCCACTATCCCGCTTACCGGATCGCCGGCTTTAATGTGGTGGGCGGCTTTGATATCGACCGCGAGCGCGCCGACATGATGCGCGAGAAATTCGGCATCCCGGTGCTTTACGATTCGCTGGCGCAAGCGGTCGCCCAAGCGCCAGAGAATGCCGTATTCGATATTGCCGTGCCGGGCGGGGCCGTCGCCGATATCCTGCGCCAGATTCCGCGCGGGCGCGCCGTTCTCATCCAGAAACCGATGGGCGAAGACCTGGCGGAAGCCCGCGCCATACTGAAGATCTGCCGTCGACGCGAGCTCATCGCCGCTCTTAACTTTCAGCTGCGTTTCGCGCCTTTCATCATCGCCGCGCGCGATATGATTGCGCAGGGATTGCTGGGCGAGCTAAACGATGTGGAAGCGCGCATGCAGGTCAATACGCCCTGGCATCTGTGGCCTTTCGCGGCTGCGCTGCCCCGGGTCGAGATCCTCTATCACAGCATTCATTATGTCGACCTGGTCCGTTCGTTCTGCGGCACGCCGCGCGGCGTCTACGCCAAGACTATGAACCACCCGGCCACGCCGGAGCTGCGCGGCGGCGCGCGCTCCATGATCATCCTGGACTACGGCGACAACCCGCGCGTCAATGTGATGACCAATCACAGCCATATCTTCGGCGCGGAGAAGCAGCAGTCGTCTTTCAAGTTCGAGGGCAGCAAAGGCGCCATTCAGATCCGCGCCGGCCTTAACATGAATTATCCGCAGGGCGTACCCGACCGCTTCGAGTACATCCTGCTCGACGAGGCTGATCAGCCTCGCTGGCAGACGCTTGACATAGCAGGTTCCTGGTTCCCCGAAGCTTTCATCGGCTCCATGGCCGGCCTGATGCGCCGCGCCACTGGTGAGACGGCCGAGTTGCCCACCTCGGTGGAAGACGCGATTGAAACGATGGCGACCGTGGAAGCGGCTTATCAATCCAGCGCGCAGGGCGGAACGCCGCTGCCTCAAGTGTAAAGCCGCTGAGCTACAATCCCAGCCCATAGAAGGCGTTTCCCGTGCCGCCCAAGATGGACTCTCTTTCGCCCGTCGACAAGTCCGCCAGGCACTTGCAAGTTTCGTCCCAGACTTTGGCGTAGTCCCCGGCCAGCAGCGCCACCGGCCAGTCGCTGCCGAACATCAGCCGCTCGGCGCTGAAAAGCTCGATGGCTGTGTCGACTAGCGGCTTGATGTCTTCGTAGCTCCAATTCTCGAAGTCGGCCATCACTGTGTTCAAGCCGGAGACCTTGGCGTAGACGTTGGGGCATTCGGCAGCGGCGGCCAGCTGCTCGCGCCAGATTGCGCGCGCTTCATCGCCCAGTGGCGGCTTGGCCAAGTGGTCGATTGCCATTTTCAGGTTGGGCGCCCGCTCCGCAAGCATCGGCACATGCTTGAGGTGATCCGGGTAAACCGCCACCACGTCGAAGGCCAGCCCGGCATCCGCCAGAATCTGCAGGCCTTCAATTACCTGCTTCTGCACCACCCAGTCGGGGTTGGGTTCATCGTGGATCAGGTGCCTGACGCCTTTGAAATAGGGATTGCGCGCGTATTCGTCCAATTTGCGCGCGGTCTCAGCCGGGTCATGAATGGGCAGCCATCCCACCACGCCCGCCACCCAGTCATAGGTCTCGGCGACCGCCAGCATGGAATCGGTATCGGCGTAAGAATTCATCGCCTGCACGATCACGGTGTGGTCAACGCCGGCTGCCGCCAACTGCGGCGCCAATTCCTCAGCGTCAATGTTGCGATAGATCTTGCCAAGCGACGGCGTCAGCCAGGGATAAGCCGCCTCGTCCAAATTCCAAAAGTGCTGATGTGTATCGACCTTGAGCATGCTTCTCTCCCGCTACGACCAATCAGAAACAATCCATTCTGCCGTCTAGTCTTTATTGCCCAATCGATTTTTGCAAGCAAGAATTAACAGCCGCCCATCCCCACTTGCCCGGCGGCCCTTCGACTTGCCGCGCGATACACTCTGGCATCCGCGCCCATTTTGGCATAGGCTTTCGCTTTTATAAGTCACGATTCCGACAAGGAGAAGCACCATGCTGCGTTTCGGACAAGTGATCGGCTTGCGGCCGGAAACTGCCGACGAGTATATCCGCTTGCACGCCGATGTCTGGCCCGGGGTCTTGAAAAAGATAGAAGAATGCAATATGCGCAATTATTCCATCTTTCGTTACGGCGACTTGCTATTCGCTTATTTTGAATACATCGGCGACGACTACGAAGCGGACATGGCCAAGGTCGCGGCGGACCCGACCACGCAGGAGTGGTGGGCGCTTTGCGGTCCTATGCAGCGGCCGGTCGCCGAGCGCGCCGAGGGCGAATGGTGGCATACCATCGAAGAAGTCTTCCACGTGGATTAGCTTTTGCGCCCGCCGCCCTGTGAAAATGTAGGGGCGACTCGGTGAGTCGCCCGTGCCGGTTGATCCGTACGGAATACGGGCGACCTGGTAGGTCGCCCCTACAAAAGCTTGCCTCTGTGCCTCTGTGGTGAATCTTCAACCTACATCACCGCCACCGTCGCACTCTCGATGAAGTCCCAATCCCACTCGATGCCCAGGCCCGCTCCCGGCGGCTTTCAGAAAACGGCTCCGTTACACGTCGTGGATAATGAATTTTCCGTTTCCGAATGTGCTGTTGCCCGTGAACAGAACGGTGCCATCCGGGCTAAACTGCATGACTTCACCTCGAACGTAGTCTTCTGAATAGTCCAACTGCGGAAGGTACATTTCCGCGTCTGTAGTTAAGTTCCAAGCGCGCGTTTGACCGCAATCGTCAATTGTCATAAGCAGCGTCTCGTCAGGACTAACATCACCATCGTTTATAAAACAGTTACGTCTGTGCCCATATGATTCGAGCTTCTGAACATATCTCAAGCTGTTGTCGATAAGTGACCAGCGGCTGACCGACGCGTACGAAAGCACTAACAACTGTGAATCTCCCTCGACAAAAATTAGACCTTCTGCCGAGTCTGCATGCAAAGGACTCGGCTCCCAAGCCTCCAACGTTTGTATATCCCAGATCCCAATAGCCCCATTTCCCGCCGCCGCGAGTAAACGACCGTCGTTCGACAATGCCAGAGCGTTGAAGTCTTGCACTCCGTTGCCAGACATCGCGATCTCAGCGGCGGATCGCGACGAGAGGTCAACCTGAATCAGCTTCGCGAAATTGTCGACAACAAGTATCCATTCATGGCTTGGATGAACGAGAATCTCGCTGATCGGCCCGTCACTGACGGCGATTTCGTAAAGGAACTCCTCTCGCTCAATGTCCCAAAAGAGCAGGCTGCCACCACGTGTTCCGACAACGATTTTGTCGTTTGTGACAGCCAGCGCTGTATAGCCCGGATCGCTGTGGTCCGAAATAGACGGATCCTGTTTGAGTGCTTCCTCAGTACCTACCAGGCCCATTACTCCCAGGTGTTTGATGAACTCCAGTCGCCAGATCCTTAACCGCTTCGGCCCAGCTAGATTGCCAAGGATCACGACGAGCGTTGGCTCGGTTTCATGCCAGCTCGCCTCGAGGATTCGTGCGCCGTCTCCGTAAATCGTGTCGTGTATTAAGTGGACGTTGTCCACTGAAAATGCCGGGCCGGGGCCGCAGCTTGGGTCGTCCCACGGCTCGCAAGAGCGTTCATCCCCATGAGCGTAGCTTATGCTTGAAATCACCAGCAGGGCAATCAAGAGTGACAGCTTAGGGATCATGCGGCACTCCAAACTACTCTACACATGAAATCTGGCGAGCAGCCGCCTGAATTAATCGGTTCAAAGGGATGGCCATTCGATTCAATCGGCAGCATGTTTGGCCCGGTCAAGCGGAGCATAGGACCGCAGGTTGCGGACTGTTATCTCGTGCGCAGCCTATTGATATTGTATCGAGTTTATTGGAAAGCAAACCTGCGGTAAGCCTACCACAGGTTTTCTCTGTGCCCTCTGTGCCACTGTGGTGAATTTACGGCTGCTGTAATCGCAGTCGCTACATCACCGCCACAGTCGCATTCTCGATGAAATCCCAATCCCACTCGATGCCCAGGCCAGGCCCCGGCGGCGGATGCGCGTAGCCCTCGGCGTCGATATGCACCGGATTCTTTATGCCCAGCGACAGCAGCGAACTGGGGATCAGCGCCTCGAAGAATTCGCAATTGGCGATGGCGCAGCAGCAATGCAAGTTGACGATCTCCAGCGCCGGATAAATGGTCGTATGCACCTCGCAGCGCATGCCAAAGGCTTCCGCCAGATGCGCCGTTTTCATCAGCGCGGTGACGCCGCCCTTCCAGGAGACATCGCTGCGCACGATATCGACCACGCCGCTCGCAATGCACTCGGCCGTGGAATAATGCGAGCCGGCCAGCACCTCCGTCCCGCAGATGGGAATGTCCAGGTCGCGCGTCAACTTGCGCAGGCCGTTGAAGTCGACATCGTAGAGCGGCTCTTCGAACCAGTAATAATCCAGCTTCTCCAGCTCGCGGCCCATGCGCAGCGCCTCGTCGTAGTAAGTATGCGCGGTCACCGGGTCGGCCATCAGCTTAAATGCGGGATCATCGCCGATGGCCTCGCGGCACAGTCGATAAGCCTCCAGCGCTTCGTGATAATCGCCGGGCGGGTGCAGCTTGTAGCCGTGGAATCCCTGCTGCTTGAACTCGACGACTTGATCGGCGTAATCCTGCGGCGTGTCCAGGTACATTGAGCTGACGTAGGTCGGCGCCTTCTCGCGATAGTGCCCCAGCAGCTGATAGAGCGGCAGCTCAGCGACTTTGCCGGCGATATCCCAGAGGGCGATGTCGAAGGGCCCGTAGGAGTAGATTGGCGTCAAATGCCAGTGCCGCTCGTAACGCCGAAAGTCGTGCCAATGCCGCTCGCGCGCGAAGGGGTCTTTGCCCAGGAAAAAGGGCTTAAGCGACTGCGCCGCGATCGACCCGGCCATCTCCGCCCCCATGCCGGCGAATCCCATGCTGACGCCCTCCATGCCCGCGTCGGTTTTCAGCGTGATCATGAGGAAGTGCAAATCGGACTTGTGCGAATCGCGCAGTTCGTTCGCGCTCATCACGTCTTCCTGGTGCTTGCACAGCCGGATTTCGATATCGGTGATTTTCATAGTCGCGCTCCCAACCTGGTGAATGGCATAAGCATATCGCGAATGGCTGGCCATTGGAAACTCGTGCGCTTTGCCTACGCCCGCTGGCAATTGTTCATTCGTGGATTATACTTGGGCGCATTGTGTGCTCAGGTGTAGAGGTCTTATGCGATTCAGATTGTTCTTGTGCCTAGTCGTACTCCTGCCGCAACTACAGTTGTCGGCGCATGACAGCGACTTTCCCACGCTGGACGCCTTGGCGAATACTGAAATCCCCCCATTTATCTACGCAGACATGGTGCGGCGCATGTTGCCTTCAAATCACAGGCACACGCCGCCTGACAACCCGCCGCGACATGACATCGGCTATCGCGAAACCTTCAAGTTGCGTTTGGGCGAAGATCCTGACCTGTTCGATCTTGACATGGAGCTGCGCGCGCAAACGGAACGCGTTGTCATCTGGGTGCAACATGACCAAGAATACCCACTTTGGCGCGCGGAGTCCCTGGCGAGACGGGTAGAAACCTATGTGCTGGATCCCGTGCAAAAGCGCTTGAAGTCCGCCGAGCCACCCGGCGTCGACGGTGACCCGCGCCTGATAATTGCGCTGGTAAATGATCCCGAAGGCGGGTACGGCGGCTACTTTGCACGAGAGAATACGCGTCCGCGCGAGCTGGATAGGCACAGCAATCAGAGAGAAATGATTGTCGTCAATCTGGCCTGGGACGATGATATTGATTTCTTCGACGATGTCCTCATTGGACTTGTTGCTCACGAATATACGCACGTGCTCCAGTACCACAGGGATTCTACCGAGGAACTCTGGCTCAATGAAGGCTTCGCTGAGTATGCCGGCTACCATGCCGCCAAGCCCTTCTTGAGTAAGTCGCCTGAACACGTGTCGGCGGACCTATTTCTGGAAACGCCGGCAGTTGGTCTGACGCTGTGGAACACGATAGAAAACAAGTCGCCTAAATATGGCGCCAGCTTCCTTTTCATCATGCATTTGGCCCAGCGCTTCGGTGACGACATGGTCGCGCGCCTGTTCGCCGAACCCGCCAACGGCTGGCAATCGGTCAGCAAAGTTCTGCGTGAATTCACTGATATACCGGCGGATCAGGTCTTCGCCGATTGGGTGTTGGCCAATTACTTTCTGGATTACCGGCGCGGCTACGGCTATCGCGAGTTGGATGCCGAACTGACGCCGCCGTCGCCCACTGCCTCGCTTAATAGCTTTCCGGCGCAGCACAGCGGTGAATTGCCCCAATACGCCACCGAATACATCTCAGTCGATGTCCGCGGCGCCGACAAACTGCGCCTGCGTCTCCGGCAAGCGCCTGTGGCTAAACTGTTTGACGCCTACACGGGCGAGGATGGATCTTTCGCCTACGCTATCTCATCCGAGTACGGCAACCCCCGGCTGACGCGCGCCTTCAATCTAGCGACGTCTCGCCATCTTTGGTTGGGATTTCGCTTCTGGCATGACTTGGATGAAGACCTGGAGTACGCATATGTCACCATAAGTACTGACAACGGCGAAAGCTGGCGGACGCTCCGCGGCAATTACACCCAGTCGTCTGAAGTATTGAATGACTACTATGCCTTTGGATACACCGGCAGCTTAGGGTCCTGGCGAAACGAGCGAATTGACCTGAGCCGCTACGCGCCGGGCGAAGTCCTCATCAGCTTCGAACTCATGCCCGCAATTGGGACCTCTTACGGCGGCCTGGCAATAGATAGTATTCACATGCGAAGCGTCAATTATGACGAGTACTTCGACTCCTTTGATGATGGGTGGATCGCCGATGGCTGGATCATCACCGACAACCGCCTGCCCAATAACACCTGGCTGCAAGTCGTGCAAGACACCGGCGACAAGCTACATATCAGCCGCGAGCTCCTCGCTGGCGATGGCGAGCTGACCGTAGAGCTGCTGCCGGGGGTCAGTAATGCCCTGGTGGCCGTCTCGCCAGTTGTGCCACAAACCACCCTTCCCACCGAGTACGAGTTGGAAGCCAACCTCTTGAATGCCGCAGGTGAAGTGTTGAACATCAGCCGCGAGTGCACGCTGACGACCACCACCGCCCTAAACTTCCGCGATGCCCCAAGCGGCAACAAGATCGGGCTCCTGCTCAATGGCACAGCGGTCGACGCGCTTGACCGGCAGGGCGACTGGTTCCAGGTCGACCACGGAGGCGTAGTCGGCTGGGTCCATGGGGACTATGTGACCCGGGCCGGCAAATGCCCGTAGCGCGCTGGCCGCTAGACTGTTATACGGGCGCCCAAAGGCCAACGTCTACGCGACACGCCCGCCCGCCCGTACATCCAATACCGCGCCCGATCCGGACAGGATATTATGGGCTTTGACGTTTTCCAAATGTTAGGAGGTCGTATGTATATCAAAACAATCTTGGCGTTACTGGCGCTTCTGCCTCTGCTTTCGCTCCAAGCGCAGGAACGCCAATATCCTACGCTGGAAGCTATCAGGAATCTGGAGATTCCCGTGTGGGATTACGCCGACACCATTACGCGTTTTGGCTGGGGAAGCGCCACAGAGGCGCCGGCGCCAAGCCCGCCAATTCTTCAACTCGGCAACCGCGAAACATTCTATATAAGCGACGCCGATCGCAGTTATCCGGAGCCGGTAACCGCCGAATTGCGCGGCATGACGGACAATGTACTGATTTGGGTGCAAGAGTCGGCGGCATTTTGGCGCCAGCGCTCACAATTGACGGCGGAGTGGGTCGAAGCCAACGTAATCGAGCGCTTCGGACAACTGCTGGGCTACCAGCAACCGCCTGGAATTGATGGCGATCCCCGCTTTACAGTCCTGATGATAAGTGTGCCGGGATTCTGGCACGGAGGATATTTCGATACGGGCAGCCTGGTGCCCAAGGCGCTGTTTCCCCAGAGCAACGAACGTGAAATGATGGTGGTGAACCTAGTATATGATGATGGCTCACCAGTCTCTGACAGCATTATTCGGTCTACAATCGCTCACGAGTACCAGCACATGCTGCTGCACTTTCGCGACCCGAACGAAGAATCGTGGCTTGACGAAGGGTTGGCGGTATTTTCAGAGTATGTTGTCACTGATTTTGATGCCCTCACCACCTATGCCGAGTCTTTCTTGCAGGCGCCGAACACCAGCTTGACAACCATGTACCAAAGCCCTGACGTCTATGCCGACTACGGCGCTGCCGGGTTGTTTATTGTGTACATTACCGAGCGATTTGGCGAGGAGATCTTTGCGCGTTTGCATGGCGAAAGCCGGGATGGCTGGAGCGGCGTGCAGCAGGCGCTGCGGGATCACGACGGCGCCTTGGCGGACGAAGTTTTTGCTGATTGGGTGCTGGCAAATTACTTTCTCGACGCGGGACGCGGCTATGGCTATGGAGAGCTGGATACGGCGCTGGCGTCGCCGCAGCCGACCGCGACGCTGCGCAGCTTCCCGGCGGTGCACCGCGGCAGACTGCCGCAATACAGCGCCGAGTATATCGAGGTCGATGCGCGGGGCGCGGCCGCGCTCTCCCTGCGGTTGACGCAAGCGCCCGAAGCCCGGCTGATCGACAGCGCCCCTGCAGAAGGCGACCATATCTTTTACGGGGTTACTTCAAATCTCAGCAACAGCCGACTCACTCGCGAGATTGATTTGCGAGACGTCTCCACAGCTTGGATTGAGTTCAAAGTCTGGTTCAACCTCGCTGAGCGCGAAGAATACGCCCACGTGACCTTCAGCCTTGACGATGGAAATACCTGGGACTTCTTGCGCGGCGAGCACATGGGCAGCATCGGACCGGACGGTGAAGCCATCCCCCCGCATTACACTGGCAGTTCAGGCGGATGGCTGGATGAACGCATAGGCCTCACCGCGTACACCGGTCGCCGAATTCTGCTCCGCTTCGAAATGATCACGCGTGGAATCACAACTTACCAAGGCATGGCCATCGACGATTTGCGCATTGAGGCAATCGACCTTTACGACGGTTTCGAAGCGCCTGACGGCGCCTGGATCGCCGAAGGCTGGATCCGCACAGACAACCGCCTGCCCAACAATACCTGGCTGCAAGTCGTCCAGGAGACTGAGGAAGGCCTGGAGACGACGCGCTCGCTTATGGCAGGGCCGGGAGACATGCGCGTCGACTTGCTGCCCGCTGCCGATCGCGCGCTCATCGCCATCTCTCCGGTCGTCCCGCGGACGGCGCGGGAAACCGAATACACCCTGGAGGTCAGCCTGCTGGACGCCGACGGGAACGAGATGCTTATCAAGCGCGACTGTCAACTGACAACGACGGCCGCCCTAAACTTCCGCGCCGCGCCCAACGGCAACAAGATCGGACTCTTGCTCGATGGCACAGCTGTCGACGCGTTGGACCGGCAGGGAGACTGGTTCCAGGTAGACCACGAAGGCGTGGTCGGCTGGGTCCACGGCGATTATGTCACTCAGGCCGGCAAATGCCCCTGATCTCACCACCATCAAGGACGCTGCGGGGGCCAGCCTTGGCTCTCTCACTCTGAATCTCGGTTTTGGATAATCTTGTGTGGAACTTGCCAGCAGACTCACCGCCCGCGATATCCACCATTCCCAAGTAACTGCGAGTTTGCGTCGAGGCGGCTTGTCGCGTAGAATCTGAGATAGATTAAAGTTGAGAGAGGAATCCCAACATGAAGTTGCACAAACGCATTCTTACCCTTGTTCTACTGATCATTCTGCTTAGCCTCGGCTTCGCCGCCCAGGCGCAGGACACCACCATCTCGTTTCTTACCGCGCCCTGGGGCGTGCCGCCGGATGAAGCGCTGCTCAACGCCTTCATGGAAGAGAGTGGCATCACCGTAGAGATTCAGTCGGTGCAAACGGCAGACCTCCATAGCCGCGTGGCTGTCGCTTCCGCGGCGGGCGAGGCGCCGGCCGATGTCATATTCATCACACAAGAGGGCCCATCCAATGTCGTCGCGACCGGCAATTTGCTGCCGCTCAACGACTTGATCGATATGGGCGATCTGGATGTGGATGATATCGAGAAGATGGATTTCTGGACTATCGATGGCGATGTCTTCGCCGTGACCACTTACTTGCAGCTGGTCATGATGGACTACAACGCCGCTACCCTGGCCGAAGCCGGCTACGACAGCGCGCCAACGACCTGGGCCGAGCTCGACGAGCAGGCGCGGGCGATCCGCGAATCCGGCCTGGATGACCATCCCATTGCCATGGGCGCCATCAATTGGTCTTGGTGGTTGATCGCGCTGAGCATGGGCGATCCCATGTTCGACGATGATCTCAACCCGGTCTTCGCCGACGAAGGCAGCAAAGCCCGCGAAGCCATGGCGCTGCTCAAGTCCTGGTTTGACGATGAGCTGATCAGCCCGGAAATCCTGGCAGGCTCGATCGGCCAGCATCCCTTGTTCTGGAGCGGCGTCGGCGTCTTCCACCAAGGCTGGCAAGGCTCGGTCGTTCGTGGCAACGCCGAATCGTCCTTGCAAGCGCCAAATGTCGAGTACATGGTCCTGCCCGAAGTCGGCAATACCTGGAGTTTCCCCGCCGGTATCGGCATCTCGGTTGATTCGGAGAATGTCGAAGCGGCCTGGGAATTCATCAAGTGGTACGTCGGCGCTGAGAACATGACCGCTATCTGGAATGCTTTCGGCTTGTACCCCTCCCGCACTTCGGTCGCCGCCGCGCTGAACGAAGCCGGTGAAGTGCAAGGCTATGATCAGATTGTCGAGCAAGGCATGCTCACCAACGAGCTGCCGCGCTTCGCCCTCTGGTGGGGCCCCTGGGCCGATGCCGCCAGCGAAGCCATCAAAGAAGGCATGGCAACGGGCATGTCCTCCGATGAAGTGATCGATGGCCTCGCCGAAGAATGGAACGAGCTCAAGGAGGAGTACGAGTAAGGGTGGCCCCCACCCTAAATCCCTCCCCCATAAAGGGGGAGGGACTTGTCGACACTGTGCGGATATTCCCATGCGGATGCGCTAGTCTTTAGGTAGGAAGACGCAACCAACGGTTGACCTAGCTGTGATTGTTCGCATTTGTACATGTTGCCCGCAGGCTACCACTCGCTTCGAAATGACGAGTACCAATCATGGATGGGCGTGTTAAATGGAACATTCCACCGGAATTTAAGCGCAGAATGCATGAAGTCGCCCGCAATTTGCGGCAGCGCCAGACGCCCTCTGAAACCGTGATCTGGCAGTCGATCCGGAACAAGAAGCTGGACGGACGCAAGTTTCGCCGCCAAGTTCCCATCGGCGCATTCGTTGTAGACTTTTATTGCGCGGCAGAGCGACTCGTTGTAGAGGTAGACGGGCCAGTCCACGATAATCAGCAGGAAGCAGACCGCCTACGGCAGGAACTCTTGGAACAGCTTGGAATCCGCTTTGTGAGATTGAAGAACGATGAAATCGAACACGACTTGCCTTCCGCCCTGGAGACAATTCGCCGCGCCTTTCAGGACTGAGCCGCGCCGGGTCAGTCTGCCAGGCGAGGGTTTACCGTTGGTGGTAAGAACCGTCGCGATGATAAATGCGACTCCTGCCCGCATATCTCCCCTTCCCCCCTTGTGGGGGAAGGGGTCGGGGGATGGGGGGAAAGTTTGAAACGCCTCACCTCTTCCGACTCCCGCTACGTCATCGTCGTCCTGACGCCGATCGTCCTGCTCATCGCGCTCTTCATCTATTACCCCGCCATCGACAGCTTCGGCCAAAGCTTGACCAACCGCAATCTGCGCGTCCGCCGCCCGCCCAAAGCGGTGGGCTTCGACAATTACGTCAAATTGGTCGAAGACGAAGAATTCTGGGAAGTCACCGGGCGCAGTTTCAAAGTCGTCATCATCACGCTGCCGCTGGAAATGGCGGTCGCCTTCGGCATCGCCATGCTGCTCAACCAGCGCTTTCCCGGCCGCAGCGTCATGCGCACCTTGACCCTGCTGCCCTGGATGCTGCCCGGCGTGGTCAACGGGTTTCTGTGGGGTTGGCTGCTCAACGGCGAATATGGCGCGCTTAACGGCTTCCTTTATCAACTCGGCTTGATACAGGAGTATAAGTATTGGTTGCGCGAGCCGGAGCACCTGATATTCTGGGTCACCGTCGTGCAAACCTGGACGCGCTACGCCTTCCCGACCATTATTCTGCTGGCGGGTTTGCAGAGCATCCCCGATGATCTCTACGACGCCGCCAAAGTTGACGGCGCCAACGCCTGGCATCGCGTGCGTTCTATCACCTTTCCACTGCTGCTGCCTTCGTTCGGCATCGCCCTGGTGGTCGAGTTCATCGCGGCGTTCCAGATTTTCGATGTCATCTGGACGCTTACGGCCGGTGGTTCGGCGGGCGGCGCGATGAACCCCTTCACCAAGACGCTTATGTTATACAACTATGAATTGGTCTTCCGCGATCTACGCGTCGGCTTGGGCGCGGCGCTCTCCTATATTATCCTGCTCATGTCGCTGGCGGTCGGCGTGATCTTCGTCATGCGCGTCTACAACCAGGGGGTGCAGGAAGCATGAACCTGGGACTGATAGGTCAAGAACGCCTGCGCCTCGGTTTCATTTACGCCCTGTGCGCCATTGTGCTGATCTGGGCGCTCGCTCCCATTTACTGGGTGTTCGTCAGCAGCATTTCGACCCGCCGCGAGCTGTATGCCGCGCCCTACAAAATCTGGTTCCCCAGCGAACCGACGCTGGAGTCTTACCACACCATTTTCACCCAGGGCGCAAAATTCCGCGACGGCAGCTTTTCGCCAACCGCCAAGCTGATGAGCTCCGGCTTGCGCAATAGCGCTATCATCAGCGTGGTGTCGGCCGGCATCGTAACCTTGATGGCGACCGGCGCCGGTTACGCCTTCGCCCGCCTGGACTTCAAGGGCAAGAATCTGGTTTTCCTGCTAATTATGCTGATGATACCGCTGCCGATTTGGGTCTCGCTGATCGCGCTGTTTTTCATCATGTCACAGCTGGAGCTGGTTGATACACTGGTCGGCTTGATTCTGATATTCGTGACGCTGCTCTTGCCGCTTTCGGTCTGGCTGATGACCACCTTCGTGCGCGACATTCCCAGCGAGATTCAAGACGCCGCCCGCGTCGATGGCGCCGATCACTGGCGACTGCTCTACAGCATCATTTTGCCGCTGGCCCGCCCGGGCATGGTGGCCGTCTTCCTGGTCGGCATGCTCACCACCTGGAACAACTTCCTCATCCCGCTGATCTTTAGCCGCACGGACGACTCGCAGCCGCTGACCATCGTACTCACGCTCTTCATCGGCCAGTACGAAGTCGCCTGGGAGGATATGTCGGCCGCCGCCGTGGTGACCATGCTGCCGCCCTTCCTGATGGCGCTCTTCTTCCAGCGCTACCTCGTGCGCGGCTTGACCATGGGCGCGGTGAAATAGCGCATCTCGCGGCCACTCTCGCGTAAAAGCTCATTGTGCGTAATTGCCAGCCAATGGCTCGCCCCTGCATTTTCCTCACAGAATGATGCCTGTAGGGGTCAGCCATTGGCTGACCCGTTGCAACTTATCCCAAACCTGTCCTGTCCTCAGTGATGATTCTGGGGAACTGAAGGGGGTAGAATTTGTGGCAGACTGTTCAATTGCTTACTCGCATTTACAGAGATGGAACGGACACGCCAAGCCCATCGGCACAGGCGCTGATCTCGCTCCATGTAGCGGCGGGCAAGTCTATGCCCTGCGCCAGCCGCTCGCGCCGGTTGCGCGCCTCGACCTCGCCCGGGTACAGCACCTCGCCCTCCAGCGGATCGGTCTTCACGAAGTCAATCACCGTGTCGACTTGCTTCTGGAAGACATCTATCGGCCCGAAGCGCCTAATGTCGATCATCAGAATCACCGTGCCCCAGCGGTCTTCCAGCGGCGGCTGATTCTCCGAGCGCAGCGACGCCATCATGCTGAAAAGCCCGACCATCATCGCCAGCGCATAACCCTTGTGCCCGACGTAGGGCAGGCCCATCGGCCGCAGCGCCCCGCCTTCTTTGAGTTTGGTCGGGTCTGAGGTGGGCTGCCAATCGGCATCCACTATCCAGTCGCCCGGCAGCTGCTCGCCTTTGTCCACCGCCACCATGACCTTGCCCGCCGCCGAAATCGAAGTGGCGAAGTCAAGCAGCACCGTGCCGCGGGTGGCGCTGGGGAAACCCATGGCGATGGGATTGGCGCCGATCTTGCGCCCGGTGCCATTCAGCGGCACCACCACCGAGCGCGGCCCGCCGATGCAGCCGTCCCAAATCATCGAGGCCATGCCGGCCTCCGCGCCCATCTCGGCGTAGGTGCCGATGCGCCCGGTATGCCCCTCGTGGTACATCGAGACCAAGCCGACGCCCTGGGCGCGCGCTTTGTCGATAGCGAGCTCGGTTGCTTGCTTGGCGATCACCTGGCCAAAGGTCCAATTGCCGCAAATCTGTGCCATCGAAGCCGTCTCTTCGACGATCTCCGGCTCGGCGGTGGGCTGCAAGTCGCCCTTATCGATGGAGCGCACATAATGCGGCGTGCGGATGACGCCATGCGAGTCGTGCCCGGCTAAATTCGCGTCCACCAGATGCGCCGCTACGATGTCGGCGTAGTCGGCTCGCGCGCCGGCCGCGGCCAGGATGCGGGCGATGACACCGGTCAGGTTGTCAGCTTGAATGGTTGGCATAATTCTTTCCTCTGTACTCTCGTTTTTTCTCGGTGCACTCGGTCGTAAGCATTTCTTGCGTCGGATGCTCCGCAATCACCGCAATACTCTAACGCATCGCCGCGCTGTCGTCTAACATCCGAAGCGAAAGGACGACCGGATCGGTCGGCCTTCTCTGTGCCCTCAGTAATTCCAAGTTAGTCGTGCGAAAAGCAATTAGCAATCTAGAGCAAGAGTGGGCGAGCCACCGGCTCGCCCCTACAACATTCCCGATACATTGGCAATTGCCTCCCAATGGCGGTCATTCTCACTACTTACTTGGAAATACTTCTGTGCCTCTGTGGCAAAAAAACTGTGTCAACTACGCGTGACAATCATATCCCCGTCACGTCCACAAACCAGCGCTCCAACTCCCGCTCCATCACCGCTACTCGCTGCGGCTGCCGCGCCGCCAGATCCCGCCGCTCGAAGGGGTCGTCCGCGATGTTGAAGAGCAGAGGCGCGGGCGGCTCCGGCACGGTCCGCGGCGGCTCGGGTTCGCGAGTGATATCGGCGAAGCGCTCCGGGTAATACTTGATGGCGTGGTCCAGCGCGGTGTCCAGGGCGCTGACCTGCATCGCTTCGGGAATCAGCGGCCGCAGCAGCTTCCAGTCGCCGTCGCGTATGGCGGCGTTGCACTCGCCCAGCGGCGTATATCGATTCCACTGCCAGCAGCGTTGCGGGTAAACCCCGCTTGTGTCGCCGCACAATGCCGGACTGATATCGACGCCGTCCAGCGGACGGTCGCTCGGTACATCGACGCCCGCCAGGTTCAGCAGGGTGGGGAACCAATCGGTAAAATGGGCCATGGCGTCGCTGCGGACGCCGCCGGTCAGTCCATCCGGCCAGCGAAGGATCATGGGCACGCGTATGCCGCCTTCGTAGGTATTGCCCTTGCCGCCGTTGAAATTGTAGTTGAAGCGCCGCTGGGAAAAGCCGTTCCAATCGCCCAGCGCCGGACCATTGTCACTGGTGAACATCAGAATCGTATTGTCGGCGATGCCCAAGTCGTCCAGCGCCCCGGCGATGCGCCCGATGCCCGCGTCCATCACCTCGATCATGGCGTAGAGCAGGCTGACGCCCAGGCTGAAACCCATATCGGCGTATTTCCGCGCGATGGCGTCCGGCGCTTCCAGCGGGAAATGCGGCGCATTATACGCCAGCTGCAGGAAGAATGGGCCGCGCTGATTCCGCTTGATGAAATCGACGGCGGCGTCGCTGAATACATCGGTCAAGTACTGATTCTTGTCGCCATATTCGATGGTCTTGTTGCGGTCCAGGCGATAACGGTAATAAGGATTCCAGCCGCCCTGAAAGCCGACGAACTCCTGGTAGCCGCGCGCAGTCGGATGATAACGCGGGTCCAGCGCGCCATTGTGCCACTTGCCGATCAGCGCAGTTGCGTAACCCGCGCCGCCCAGCACATCCGCCAGCGTCCGCTCGTCCAGCCGCAAGCGATCCAACCCGCGCGCCTCCAACGTGTCGATGCCGCCGGTGCGATGCGGGTAGCGTCCCGTCATCAATGCCGCCCGCGCCGGCGCGCAAACCGGAGCGGCCGAATAATGTTGCGTCAAAGTGAGGCCTTGCTCCACCAGCGCGTCAAGCTGCGGCGTGCACGAAATCTGGTCGTTAAGAATGCCGAAATCGCCGTAACCCATGTCATCGGCGATGATCAAGATGATATTTGGTTTTGTCATGTCTGCCCGTTTTGGACCTGCTGTCCTGTGGCTAGTTGAGCCGGAAAACCGGTGTGAAACACGGTCATCGTGCCGCCGAACATGATGCGGTCGCCATCGCGCAGCTTGCGCGCCTCGCCGCCCGTCACCGGCCGACTGTTGACCGCAGTGCCATTGATGCTGCCCAGGTCAAAGAGCTTCCATTGGTCTTGCTCTTTCACCAGGAAAGCGTGCGGACGCGAAACGGTCGGGTCTTGCAAGGCGACCTCCCAATTGGAGCTCGGCGTCGAGCGGCCGATGTACATCTCTTCTTTCAGCAGCGCAAAAATCTGCCCCTGCTGCGGCCCGCGGGTGATGCGCAGGCTGGCGCGGTCGCCGGCTACTGCGGATACTTTCCTGGCCGCGTCGGTCGCTGCATTGCCTTTGGGCGACAACAGCTTGAGCACCGAGACAAAGAGATGGACTTCATCGCCGATGTCCAAGCCATGTTCGCCGTAGACTTGCACGCCGTTGATGAAGGTGCCGTTGGCGCTGCCCACATCGTCGATTTTAAAGGCGCCGTCTTGACACGCGATGATGGCGTGCTCGCGCGAGATATGCCCCTCGGCGATCTGGATGTCGTTGCTGGCGGAGCGGCCGATGGTCAGTTTGTCGCCGTCGCGTATGGGGTGTTCGAGGGTTTTGCCGCTGAAGGGGTCGAGCCAGACTAATTTTGCGATTGGAGCCTGCTGCTGCGCGTCCATTGTCCTTGTCCTGCTACAAGTATTACTTACTTATATTGTATCATATCTCCGCGTCATATGGCCGCAATCCGCAGGGCGACTCGTCTATGGCTCGCGCAGTCGCTCCTGGATATAGTCAGGACAAAGCGCAACAATTGCCAGTCCCTGGTCTTCCAGGTTTGCCCGATCATCAGCCCAGTCAGTATCGGTTGCGAAATAGATGCTTGCGAAAGGGTCGCACTGTATCGCGACTGCGACAAATACTCTGTCTTTCCCGTGTGTAAGCGCGAACGGCGCGGGGAGGACCGCGAAACCGTCGCGGTCCCGCCGGATTTTCTTAAGTGTCAAGCGATGAAATAGACGCCCGGTAAGTTCGTTAAGCAGATTCTCGGCTACGCCACCCGGTCGTACATTTCTTCTGTATTCTGACAGAATGATGTAGGTTGAATAGTCATCAACGACCAGTCGGTCATCGCCGTCGATGAATTCCTCCAACCAGCGCTGACAAGCTAGAATGCACTGCCTCTCTTCCTCAGATTTCAAATCCGTTGCTTCTTCATCCACCATGACCCACACATTGGTATCAACCACCACTTCCGACACTCTCTAACTCCTGACTTCGACGTTCAAGCGCAGCCTTCAACATGGTATGCAAATCGCCACTAATATCGCCCATGAATCGCTCGGGCCAATTCGATATCTGTCCGAATCTATCGACATCGACCTGTTCTATGGTTGAACCGCCATCCCCGGGCTGACAGTAGTACATCTTTATATTCTCTGGCGTGGCAAATTTGAACTTAGCCTCGGCAATGCGCCGCTGCAGCCGCCTTACAATGTGCTCGCTGTGGCTTTCGACGATAAGCTGCAAGTTGCGCCTCTCTGCTACAAAGAGCAGTAAGTCGGCAAGATTGGCTTGAGCGCTCGGATGCAGGTGCAATTCCGGCTGCTCTAGCAATACGATTGACCCATTTGGCGCATGCATCAGCATCGCAATCACAGGCAAAATCTGCGCAACTCCGAATCCCACATCTGTTAGCGAGCTCTCCACTTCGCCGATCGTAGCAGTGATCTCGTAAAGTCGTTTGTTTTCGTCGATAGTGTGGACACCGAAAGCATCAACAATTTCCAGTCGTCCTAGTCCAAGTGCTACTTGATTGGCCAAATGCTCATCTGACCTGGCCGACGCAATCAAGGCGTCAATGGCGTTGCTACCGTCGGGCGCAATAATATCGGGTCGGACGCCGGTCCAGGGATAGTACCGTTTCGGGTTTGGGCGCATGGGACGAAGGTAATGGAATTTCGAGGTCATATTGCTAAATTCTTCGTTGAGACGGAGACTTGTAATGTGGAAACAATTCTTAGATTCGTAAATTACGGTATGCGGCAGCAGGAAGCAACTTTGTGGCGAAGTAACATTTTCGGGCTCAGCTTCATCTGAAGCAAATGAAGACGCCAGGAGATATTTGCCGTTGATGCCGCGCCATACTTCTACCCACTCATCTTGTCTATCCACTAGCTCAGCATCATAGCGAAGTTTGTCAACGTAGATGTGTTGGTCGATTCCCCATACGACATCATAAGCAATTGACGAATATCTGTGTTCTTCTACTTCACGGTCGTTGGAGAAAAAATAGATTTCGGACTCCGTGGTCCACGTCAGATTGATACCAACTTTTGTATCTGCGGAATGTCCAAATGCCAGATCATGATAGCTGCCCAAATTTACATAATCCCAAACTTCACCACCGCCAAAGTTTATGTGCTGGCCGGGATCGAAACTCCTCTCCGTCTGCTTCAACATCCGTAGCGACTCTAGTATCGCCGTCTTGCCCGAGCTATTTGCCCCGAAAAACAGCGTTATCGGCGCGATCTCAATATCGAGTTCACGCCAGCACTTGAAGTTTTGCAGCCCAATTCGGCGGAGCATGGCGATTCTCCTTTGACCATCAGCGACATTATAACAGAGCCGAAACCAGCGCGTAACAAGCGCTAAAGAGGGAGTGACAGAAATGCGGAATGGTCGCCCATCAGCCCGCAATAATCGCCGGCGCGTCGGCGCCCAGCGCAATCAGCACACCATCGGCGATGACGCCGTCGGCGCTGCGTTTGATGCGGTCTTCGGGCAAGCCCATCAGCTGCGCAATATAGTTCGCCGTCCAGTTGTAACGGCCGTACTGACGAATCTCGGTCTGCTGGCGGTGTCGCGTCACATCGTTGTTGATGCCGTTGACCCCCAGGCCCTGCGCCAGCAGCCATTCGCGCGTGTCGCCGGCCAAACCGGCCACGCTGGTGCCATTGTAGACGAATACTTGCGCCGCTTCCGATTCGGCGCGCGCCCGAATCTCCGCCAAGGTCAGCTGCGTCTGCGGATAGAAGGTGCGCATGATCAGATCGCGAATGGCGACAAAATCGGGGAAGAGCACATCTTCGCCGGTGGCGGTCTTGCCCAGCGAGGCATAAAAGTTGTCGATCACGCTATAACGAATGTCTTCGCGTTTGATATTGCCCATCAGCCGGCCCAGCGCGATGATCTCGTTCAATTCCAGATTGGTGCGATAGTTATCCTGCAGCTCCTGCCACAGCGGGAAGGCTTGCGTGACGAAGTTGACGATGCCGCCCGCGCTCAGCACTTCCGCCCGCACGGAATCCAGCACTTGCTGCTGCCGCCGCGCCCGGTCGAAGTCGCCGCCTTGCGTGCGCCGCGTCCGCGCGTATTGCAGCAGGGTCTCGGCATCCATGCGTTGCTCGCCCGGCTCAAACGTGACGTGGATGGTGCCGTAGAAGTCATCGGGATAGGTCGGATCGTCGATGAACTCGGTCACGTTCACGAGAACGCCCGCCGGCGCCAGCATGTCCACGACTGTGGTGAAAACATCAAAATTGACCAGCAAGTACTTTTCCACGCGGATGCCGAAATTCTCGGCGATCGTTTCCATCGCCAGCGCCGGCCCGCCTCCGCCGGGATAGGCATCGCTGTCGCCCAGGAAATTGGCTGTGTTGATCCGGCCCGGACCGTAACTGGGGATCTCCACCCACAAGTCGCGCGGGAAGGACAAGACGCCCACGGTCTCGCGCGCCGGGTTGATATTCAGCAAGATCATCGTGTCGGTGCGGAAGGGGCCCTGTTCGTCGGCGGCGCTGCGCTGGTCGATGCCCAGCAGCAGGATGTTCATGGCGCGGGGATCGGTGATGCGCGGCAGCTCCTGCGTGGGCGCCACGGTCGCGGTAGCAGCGGCAGCTAGCGTCGGCTGAGCGGTCGCCTCGGCTGCGACTTCCGCGCGCGGGACGGGTGTATCGGGGACGGGCGTCGCAGAGGGTACAGCAGTGAACAGAGAGGTCAATACCAGTAAGGGCGCACGTTGCGCGGCATCGGCAAGCGTTTCGTCTTCGCACTTGCCAACTAAGGCGCAGCGAATAGTGATCAGCGGATCGTCAACGCGAAAGCCGGAGGCATTCATGTCGATGACGGTCTGCTGCGACAAGCTGAAGCTGGTGAAGGAACACAAGCCGGTCAGCACCGCCAGCGCGCCCAAGCCGAAAATTAGTGCCAAGCAGCCGGATTTGCTCATAGCGTATCGCGCGCTCCCCCAGCGGCTGCGATGTATGGTTGCCAAACAGTCGCGAATTATAGCATAAGCCCGGCTGGCGCGAGAGGCGCTCTTGTCGCTGTACTGCTGACCCTGTGTCTAGCGCAGGCTGCGTATATAGGCGCGCGCGTCGGGCACATGCACCGGCAGGTGGCGATACATCGGCCGCGGCGGCAGCACCAAGATACCCTCGATCATGCCGCCCAGGTCCGTATCCTGGCCGTCTGCGTAGGGCGCCGCCATCTGCCAATCCGCATCGGAGAGCGAATCAATGGCTGATTCCAGCGTCTGGCTCGTTTGCCGATACTCATCCAGTTGTTCCCCCAAGCTGAGATGCGCGCGCTCGGCGATGCCGCCGTAGTGGATCTCGCGGCCCTGGCGCGGGTCTTTCACCGCGTCGATGGCCCAATGCTTGCGCCCGGCCCGCCACTCGCGCAGCGCTTCGACCGTGTAGACTTCGTAGCAGATCAGATGCGCCAACAGGTCCTTGAAGGAACATTCCTGATCGTAATACAAGCCGTGCCGGATGGTATCGCCGCGGGTCATCTCTTCGTCGCTCAACTCGGCGATCAGCGCTGCTACCGCCTGATGTTCAGTCTTCAGCAGCCGCAGGGCTTCCTCTCGCTTTACTGTAGCGCGCATAACTTCCTCTCAGTTGTGTAGTTTATCCAGAAATCTATCAGCCAACTGCCGCGGCTCGCTGAACACATCCAATTAGGCGGAGAAAACGATACCACGGTAGACTTGCGCAATTGGCAGATCACAGTCGAGCATCGGCAGCGGAATCATATCCTCCCGAGTTGAAAATGTTTGCAGGCGCCAATCGCTCTCCGCTCGCGTATAGAGCTCGGCTCGTATACTCCGCTGGTCAATAATCAGATACGCTTCGATGGAAGGAATCTGCTGATACATCTCCCGCTTGAGACCGTGGTCGTAAGTCATTGAAGTCGGCGAGGTCACCTCGACGACGAGTATCGGGTTCAAGAGCGAAGTCTTGCTGTCGTCCTCGTGCCGGGCTTGCCCGCAAGCCACGCTCAAGTCCGGATACACATAGCGCGAAGCGGCGGCTTTGACGCGCATATCGCTGGTATAGACATAGCAGTCCGGGTTGTTCATAAGCATGTAAAAGGCGCCGATGACATTCGCCGCAATCCGACTGTGATTGTCCGTCCCACCCGTCATAGCGTAGATTACTCCATCAATGTATTCGTGTTTGATCTCGCTTTCGGCTTCAAAAGCGAGATACTCGGCGACCGTTAGGCGGGGCTTTGTCTGCGCTTCCATGACGCTTTCCTCGTCAACCGCATGATGCCTGTAGTATCGCAAATCTAGACTAGGATGGCAAACAGTAACACTCGGCTGAGAAGTCAGCCCGGCTCGTATTCAGCCTGTGATGTCGGCTGGATCGGCGCTAGACTCTGACGTACAGACGCTAGTTGCTAGCCCGGAAGGGGACTATGGCTGAGACACTGTTATCGGCCGAAGATGTACGCGCTATCGCGGACCTGGCTCGCCTGGAGCTCAGCGAAGCGGACGTCGGCGCTTACCAGCAGCAGCTCTCCGAAATCCTGGACTACTTTCAGAAACTGCAAGAGCTGGACACTTCGCATATCGACCCTATGGCCTCCGCCTTGCCGCTGAGCAATGTCATGCGTGCCGACGAAGCCGGGCCGGCGCTGCCGCTGGACGAGGTAATCGCCAACGCGCCCGATAGCGACGGCGAGCAATTTCGCGTCCGCTCCGTGCTCGATGGCGGCGAATAGAGCAGGGGCGCGGCAAAACTCCACCATGGGTAACAGCGTCCGCGTTGCCTTGATTCAAGCGCGACCGGTCTATTACGATCTGGACGCCTGCGTCGCCCAAGCTATCTCGCTGATCGCTGAAGCTTCCGCCAATAACGCGCAATTGGCTACATTTGGCGAGACCTTCTTCCCCGGCTATCCGGCCTGGCTGGACTACGCCGTAGACTACGCCCGCTGGGATTATCCGCCCACCAAACAGCTCTATGCCCGTCTGGTCGCCAGCAGCCTGGCAGTCGACAGCCCGCAAATGCGCCAACTGCGCGACTGCGCGGCGCAGCACGGCATCGTACTCGTGCTGGGCTTTAACGAGAAAGTAAAGCCAGGGCCGGGCAATCGCAGCCTCTACAACAGCGTCGTCACCATAGACGCCGATGGCGCCATCGCGAACCACCATCGCAAGCTGCGGCCCACTTACACCGAGCAGTTGGTCTGGGCGCAAGGCGATGGCGCTGGCTTATGCGCGGTCGATACTGCAGCCGGCCGCGTTGGCGCTTTGGTCTGCTGGGAGCACTGGATGCCGCACGCGCGTCAAGCCCTGCACATCAGCGACGAGACCATCCATGTCGCGCTATGGCCCGCGGTCAAGGAGAGTCACCAGATTGCCAGCCGCCACTACGCATTTGAAGGCCGCGCGTTCGTCCTGGCTGCCGGCAACATCATGCCGGTTGCCGATTTCCCGCCCGAGCTCAGCCTGCCACCCGACCTGCGCGACGACCCCGCCACGCTCTTGCTCAACGGCGGCAGCGCCGTCATCGCGCCCGACGGCGAATACCTGGTCGAGCCCGTCTACGACGAAGAGACCATAATCTACGCCGACCTCGACCTAAGCCTCATCGCTCAAGAGCAAATGACGCTGGATGTCACCGGCGGCTACGCCCGCGACGACATCTTCACTTTTGAGGTAAATCGCCGGCGCCAGCCCGCAACGCCTGACGCTATTCTTGCGTAATCAAGTTTAGTGCGGTTACCATAGAAGCTCGCGTCATGGATGCTGTGGTTTTCGCAATAGTGTCTCATTAATGACAGACGACTCACGCAATGGATATTTAACAGAATGAAAGTTGCTGACGCAGTTGCCAAGGTTCTCAAAGCGGAAGGGGTAGAATTTCTATTCGCCTATCCGGTCAACCCGCTGATAGAAGCCGCGGCGAAATTGGACATCCGACCCATAATCGTCCGACAGGAACGCATTGGGCTGCACATGGCGGATGCCGTCAGCCGGATGACCTCCGGCGAGAAGATTGGCGTATTCTGCATGCAGAGCGGACCCGGCTCCGAAAATGCCTTTGGCGGCGTCGCGCAAGCCTATGGCGATTCCTCGCCGATCGTCGTGCTGCCGGGCGGTTACTCCAGGCATCTCGCCCAAATCCAGCCGAATTTCAGTTCCGCGCTGAATTATCGGCATGTGACGAAATCCTGCGAACAGGTTACAACGCCTGAAGCCGTCCCGGAAGCGATGCGGCGCGCCTTTACCCAAGTCCGCAACGGCAGGCCGCGCCCGGTACTGGTGGAATTCCCCTCTGATATATTTGCTGCGGAGATCCCCGACTCCTTTGAGCCGACGCCGGCGCCGACAGTACGCTACGGTCCCGACCGCGCCGCGATTGAAGCCGCTGCCGAGGCGCTGCTGGCTGCCGAGTGCCCGGTCATCTATGCGGGGCAGGGCGTGCATTACGCGCGAGCCTGGGACGCGCTCAGAGAATTGGCGGAGCTGCTCGGCGCAGCGGTGACGACGAGTTTGGGCGGCAAGAGCGCATTCCCGGAAGACCATCGCCTGGCCTTGGGTTCCGGCGGGCGGGCAATCCCGAAAACAGTACATCACTTCCTGCAAAAGGCGGATCTCATTTTCGGCATCGGTTGCAGCTTCACGCGAACCGCATTTGGCGTCACTATCCCCGCCGGAAAACGCGTCATTCATGCAACGCTAGATCCAGCCGACATCAACAAAGATCTGCCGGTTGATCTGGCGCTTGTTGGCGATGCAGGTCTGATTCTGGATGCCTTGGTAACGGCCGTCCGCGATCGTTCCGGGGGCGCGTCTGAAGAGCGCGCTGCCGCCGTCGCTGAAGAAATCAGCGCGGTAAAGGCTGAATGGCTTGAGCAATGGATGCCCAAGCTCGCCTCGGACGAGGCGCCGATATCGCCCTATCGCGTCATTTGGGATTTGCTGCATACAGTCGATGTCGAGAACACGATTGTTACGCACGATGCCGGCAGCCCGCGCGATCAAATGTCGCCTTTCTGGCAGTCCATCGCGCCGCTGACCTACATTGGCTGGGGCAAGACGACCCAGCTTGGTTATGGCCTCGGGCTGGCGATGGGCGCGAAACTTGCTCGCCCGGATGCGCTTTGTGTTAATGTATGGGGGGATGCCGCTATCGGTTTCACGGGAATGGACTTTGAGACTGCCGTGCGCGAACGCATCCCGATTCTGTCGATCTTGTTGAACAATTTCTCCATGGCGATTGAGATTCCGATTATGCCCGTGTCGACCGAGAAATTCCGCAGTACCGACATCTCCGGCCACTACGCCGACATGGCCAAGGCTTTCGGCGGCTACGGCGAGCGCATCGAAACGCCAGACGAAATTGTCCCGGCGATAGAGCGAGGCATTCAAAAAACGCGGGAAGGTACTCCCGCCTTGCTTGAGTTTATTACAGCGAAAGAAACTGAGATTTCGACCTTCTAAATCGATAGCGCAGTTCCGTACCGTAGTCGAAGGGATACAAGATGACTTCAATCAGACGAATGACTATCCTGAGCCTTACGCTAGTGCTGCTTCTGGGCAGCCTGCTGCCGGCTTTCGCCAGCGAGTTCCCGCCCGGCCACAATATCCTGCGCGGAACGGGACCGGGCGGCGAACCCGACAGCACGCGCATCGCGCCGGTATTCGATGTACAGCCCACCGGCAATTGGGTGATCCACTACGACCCCAATACGCCGCTCGACGAGAAATGGGAATACGTCAATCGCATCGGCGCGTCCATCGTCGAGCGGATTGAAGAACTCGAAATCTGGGTGATTGATGTGCCGGATGGCTTCGGCATGAACTTCACCTTTGATAGCGATGTCGAGCTGGTTGAGCAAGACTTCGTCGTCAGCGTCGCCTTCGATAACCCGCCCAACGATCCCGATTACGACCGCCAGTGGGCGCTGCCGCATATTCAAGCGGAGACCGCCTGGAACGAAGTCGACGACCTTGAAGACATCACAGTAGCCGTTATCGACACCGGCGTCTGCATGAGCCACGAAGACTTGGTCGACCGCGTGCTCGACAATGGCTACGACTTCGTCGACAATGACGACGATCCCGAGGATGTATTCGGACATGGCTGCTCGGTGGCCGGCATCATCGCCGCCAACATCGACAATGGCATCGGCATCGCCGGCTTCGCGCCCAACAGCTCGATTCTCCCTGTGCGCGTGCTGGGGCCGAGCGGCAGTGGCTCTATGGCGGATGTCGCCGCGGGCATCGTCTACGCCGCGGATGAAGGCGCCGATATCATCAATCTGTCGCTGGGCAGCATGGTCGGCTCGCAAGTGACCAAGGACGCTGTCGAGCACGCTATCGCCAAGGGCGTCACGGTGATCGCCTCGGCCGGCAACAGCGGCGGCGACCTGCCCGGTTACCCGGCGCGCTACGAAGGCGTGGTGGCTGTCGGCGCCATTGACCCCAACGGCGGGCGCAGCAGCTTCAGCAATAAAGGCGGCGATATCTGGGCCCCCGGCCGCGATGTACATACCATCTATCTCGACAACGGCTACAAGGCCCTGAACGGGACCAGCTTCTCCGCGCCTTATGTGGCGGCCATGGCGGCTGTCCTGGAAGGCATGGGCGACGAATTGCACCTCGACGGCGGCGATATGACCTGGACTTGCATGCGCCAGGGCGCCTGCGAGGTGGTGCCGGGCAGCTAGTTCCGTTCATAATCTACGGGAAAAAACGTAGGGGCGACCCATTGGGTCGCCCTTTTTGTTCTTCGTCTATTCTCATTGACCGCTATCTGTTGAGAGGCTTGGCCCGCCGGCGGCTGATGTACACCGGCTGGAATTCCCGCCGTGGTTCCTGATATATAGCGCGATCAAAGGACTCGTTGAAGCCGCTGATCAAGCCGCGCAGGTGCTCCCGCGCATATTGCAGGCGCTTCTTAACCGTAGAAAGCGGGATCTGGCGTCGTTCCGAAATCTCCCGCTGAGTCTCGCCGTGCAGATAATAGTCCCGCGTTAGCTCGCGCTCTTTCGCCGGCAAAGCCGCCACCGCCAGCCGCACGCGCTGTCGCAATTCCGCCTTTTCCAAGTGATACTCAGGCGTCGGCTCCGGCGAAGCCAGATTCTCCTGGCCATCGATCGTGTCGACATGGGGTCCCTGCCGGCGCAAGATGCGGTCCGCTTTGCTGAAGGCAATCCGCCTTAACCAGGCCGGAAAGGCGCTGACATCTTGCAGCTGCTCGATGTGCTTGAAGGCGGTGAGAAAGGCATCCTGCGCCGCGTCCTCGGCCAGCTGCGTATTGCTCAGGCGGCTGTATGCCACGCCATAGACCATGCCCTGAAAGTCGCGCACGAGATGATCAAAGGCGTAATTACGCTCGCGCGAGTCGGTCGACTGCGCTTGTAACACCCATTCGCGATAAGTCTTCATCTGGTAGATTCCTGATCGCCGGCGCATTGCGGCGACTTTGGGCGAAATCGACTCCGATGGTGATTATCATGGCGCCGACGGCTTTTGTCAATTTGATACGGCTTCACTTCGCTCTGTAGCTTAGCTATATACAGCTCGAGAATGGCAAATGCTTAGGCGCCTTGCTTAGATTGCTTCACAAAATTTGCGCGCCCAATCGCCTCTGCGCAAGACAGTTCCGCCCAATGTAATGTTCGTGCATATTTTCTGCTTAATGCTCATCCTTAGCGGTTCATTTGCAAGACACTTATAGAGTCTTAATCTCACTTCACCGACTTTCTTCACTCCTATGTGGTACACAAAGATGATCTATGTATAGTACGTACTGAAACTACAGAATTGTATATGTTTTGGTGCAGAAAGGCGAAGTCACATCACTGCATCCTTCGATGAAAAGTTAGCCTCCACTCTCCTGAATGGGCAGCAAATCACATGAGCGGTAAACATAACATGCCAAAGTTGGACCGTCGAATACGCCGTACGCGAAGATTATTAGCCGAGGCTCTCATAAGTTTGGCGCTGGAGACCGACTATGATGAGATCTCCGTAAAGAGCGTAACTCAGCGCGCGGATATAGGCTACGCTACCTTCTACCGGCATTTCAAGAGCAAGGACGAGCTGCTGATGTATCTATACAGGTCAGCCTTATTCGATCTGAAGACAAAATTGGCCGCGGTAGATTCCTTACGCGCTGAAGCAGAAGTGGTGTTCGAGCATGCTCGCGCTTCTAGGCGAATTTATCGGCTGTATTATCGCTTGCCTGAGTCGAACTCTGTGCGGCAGTATATTCAGGCCGAATTTCGAGACATGCTGCTCGAACGATACGAGCCGCGCGAAGGAGCCAATATTCCGCCGGAAGTTGCGCTGAATCACATCGAGCTTAGCGCTTCTGCGCTGATCGACTGGTTTCTGGACAACCTTGATTCGTACACGCCTCAAGAAGTAACCGCGATGTACACGGACCTCATAAGCCGCGAAACTACCGCCTTGTCGCTCATTCGCCGTTCTGAGTGGTCGCGGCAATCAGTCGCGGATGCGACAGATTGCGACTACGAGAAAATGTAAGGTTCTTGCCGGCCCCGGATGCTAACCGCTTTGGTGCGGGCGATACGATAGAGCCAGGCTGGGAAAATGCGGACATCCGGAAGCATCTCGAAGTGCTGGGATGGTGGTCCCATGGTCTTTTGCGCCGAGTAGCCAGCCGGTCGCGATTTTGCGTATCAGTCTATTGCGCCTGAAATCCCCATTAGTGACAGGACATCGTCTGGCCGCTTGCCGATCACCGCAGTTTTGCCGCGATTTCGGACGAAATCGAGCCCGATGGCGATTGTCGCGGCGCCGCCGGACCCGGCAAATGAGATTCGGCCTGGAATCACCCGGCAGTGCAGCTGTAAACGGCTCGAAAAGCGCAAATGCATACTCGCCGGAGCTGCGGTTTGTTGGAAATACCATGGAACGCTGAATGGACTTCGCCCATGCATAAACGTCGGCACGGTTTCACTTCCGCCCACGGCCGGATTCAGGCTCCGAGCAGGCCTTGAGGCGGCAAAATCACGCTAAGATGCGGGACACTTTTGAAGCCTTAAACTCATTTCCCACGTTTTCACCAAATATCACTGTTACATTTTGCCGTAATGTGTATAGTAAATTTATGGTTGAGTCAACAAGGTATTGGTTCGTGTTTGAATTTAGGGCTATGAAGTTCTATCGACAGGCGCGAAGACTGCCGGCAACCTCCGAATCGGCTTAAACAGTGAAGACGACATGAAAACGCTGGATCGCCGCGTTAGACGCACCCGCAAGCTATTAGGCGAAGCGCTTGTCAGCTTGACGCTGGAGTCAAGCTACGATGAAATCTCCATAAGGAGTCTCACCGATCGCGCGGATGTCGGTTACGCCACCTTCTATCGCCACTTCAAAAGCAAAGACGAACTTCTCACATACTGTATGCGGCAGGTCCTGCGCGAGATTCAAAGCGTCGTTAAACCCGAGCAGTCGCATTATGAGGAGTCTCTTCTGATTTTCCAGATCCTGTTGCGTCACAAACAGATGGTCCTGCTAGCGTTAAGCCTGCCTGACGACCACCCGGCCTGGAAACCTATATGGGCCGAGCTCAAGGAGTGGCTGGTCGAACTCTACAGCGCGCGTGACGAGGCCAACATCCCACAAGAGATAGCCCTGAACCACCTGGTCAAATCCTGCAAGGAATTGACTCGCTGGTGGCTGACTCAAGGTCAGGAATATACGTCCGAGCACATGGCTAGCATGCAGAGCGAACTAATACTGGATGTGATCAAGAGCGTGGCGCTCGATACCCGCCAATAGACTGAAGACAGCAGCCCGGCGGCGCAGCAATAAGTGATCAACCGCCTCGTGTACGCATATCCGCGAATCCATGACCGATTGCGCGCCGGCAGTTGCGCTAACCCGTGAGAGAGTGCCGGCCGGCTTCACAGGCAACGCCGCAGCAGCTCCAGCGAAGCCGCTCCGATAATTCCCAACTGTAGGAGGATCGCCGCGCCCAAAGGCAGCAGTCGCGCCATGGACTGCCCGTCATCCACGCCTGCATGGCTGATGCTTGGCCCCGGCGGCGCCGTTTCAGCATGCGCCACATCAATGCGGAGCGCTTGAGTAGGGGCCGGCGTCGCGGCGTCGGCCTCCGCTGTGTCAGTGGCGGCGGGCGTCTTCGTAGACGTCGCAGTCGCTGTTGCCGTCGGCGCTGGGCTGGTCGGCGTAAACGTGCCGTCTTTCGGCGGCACCAAAAAGACTTCGCCCGGCTGCAAGTAGCGTATGTCGTCCAATGTCATGTTATTCAGAGCCAACATCGCCGGAATATCGTCCCAAGTGTATCCATAAATCAGCGCGATATCGCCCATGGTATGTCCCGGCTGCACCTCGTGCTTGATGTTGCCGTATTCGTCCAGTCCCAGCACATAAGAGCGTTGGGGATTCGCTGGAGCGTCCCCGTCGCTGCCGCCGCTGCTGCCCGCGGCTTGCGACAGCCGGCCCTGTGAGTTGCCGAATACCAGCACGAAGGCGGTGCGCCCCCCGGCCGTCGCGCTGCCAATGCCGATCATGTCATAGTTCGGGCTCACCAAACCGGCATAATGCACCGGCGAGTTCAGCCACCAGTTCCAGGCCGTGTCCGGGCTCGCGCTGGATCCAAGGTAGATATTTTCGCCCACCCAGCTGGAGGGGAAGCCGGCGTTCGGGGCGCGCGTCCGCACACCGGTACCGTCGGTTTGGAAATGCGAAACGCGATTGTTCTCCGCCATCCAGCGCGCGTGATTGCCCGCGGCGGCGGTCAGCGCCGGGTGGATCGAATAGGCGGGCAATCCTTGCGTCGAGCGCAAGCTGTTGGCGCGCGTCAGCAGAAAACTCGTGGCGTCCTGCGCCGAGGCGAGCAGGGCGACGCCGGGCAATAGCAGGAGCAGCGCTATCAGGAATCGTTTCATAAACTCATTTTAGCAACGAAGCCGGCAGCTTTCATCTGACGATTTCCCTCCTTGCGCTCCTGCCGGATTCGCATGCCAGAACGCGGACCTGCCACTATAATCGGTGTAACTGGACGGACGAAAGCATGAGCGTTTCTTACATTAACGGCGACTTCGTTGACGCGGGCAGCGCGTCAATATCGGCGCGCGACCTGGCGATCCTGCGCGGTTTCGGCGTGTTTGATTTTCTGCGTACTTATGGCGGCCTGCCTTTTCAGCTGGGCGCGCATCTGCGCCGCCTGCAACGCTCGGCCGATCTGATCGAATTGGCTTGCCCCTGGGATCTGGAAGAGCTGGGCGAAATCGTCATGGAGACGCTGCGGCGCAACCCCTACGACGAGTCCGGCATTCGCCTCGTAGTGACCGGCGGCGACAGCCCAAACGGCTTCATGCCCGGCGGGGGCTCGCGCTTGCTGGTGATGGTAACGGCGCTGCACAACCTGCCGGAGGCCGCCTTCCAACGCGGCGCCGCGGTAGCCACGGTCGAGCAGCATCGGCACATGCCGGAAGCCAAGACGATCAATTACATCCCCGGCATCACAGCGCAGCGGAAAGCGCAGAGGCAAGTACCCGACGCGATCGAGGCGATCTACTGCGTCGATGGCTTGGTCGTCGAAGGCACGCGCAGCAATATCTTCATCCATAAGGACGGCCGCTGGATCACGCCCGACGAAGGGCTGCTGCCCGGCATCACGCGCGCCGAAGTCATCAAGCTGCTAGGGCGGGACGGGCGGCTCCAAATGCGCGCCGTTGCATTGGACGAATTTTACGCAGCCGATGAGATTATCTTGACCTCAAGCACCAAAGAAATCGTGCCTATCGTCCAGGTCGACGAGGTTCGCATCGGCGCCGGTGTACCGGGTGAAAACAGCCGCCGGCTCATGCGGCAGTGGCGCGAAATGACCGACGCCTACGCCGCAGCCGGCGTGGTCGTCTAGCTGACGCCAAGATCGGCCGCGGTCTGGCGCCTATTGGATTTCAATTGCATGATGTGTTATATTACTTGTGCAATCTTATCAGTTGAGACGAGAAATCAGCATGGCAGAACCCGAGCAAATCACGCGCCATGAACGTGAAATCGGCGAATTGCGCGGCAAGCTAGACGGCTTGGCGACCAAGGACTTCGTCCGCCAGGTAGTGCAAGAGCAAACGCAGCAGCTTAACAACAAGATTGATACTATGGCGTCGGATATGCGGGAGCAAAACGACAAGAAGTTTGACGCGATAGCGGCGGAGTTGAAAGCGCTCAACGATAAGCAGCATCGCATTACCGGCGCGGCCGATTTCCTCAAATCAGCCTTGCCCATGATGATCAGCGTCGTGACCTTGATCGTGCTGATCATCAGCTTGTTAGCCGCAAACGGCTAGCGGCGCTTCACGCTCGCCCTCCAGGGTTACAGAGTAGCGTCAGGCGGAGAACTGCGCGCTAGTTTTGGCTCGCACTTCGTCCAGCGTCGCGCCCGGCATCAACTCAACCAGCCTCATCTCGCCCGCGTCAAAAGCGAATACCGCCAAGTCCGTGATTAGCAGATCAACCGCCGCCACGGCCGTCAGTGGCAGGCTGCAGCGCTCTACAATCTTGGCGCTGCCATCGCGGTTGCAGTGCGTCATGGTGATGATCAGCCGACGCGCGCCGCTAGCCAAGTCCATGGCGCCGCCCACGCCCAGCAGGGGCTTGCCCGGCACTGCCCAATTGGCCAGGTTACCCGCTTGATCAACCTGCAAACCGCCCATCACTGCGGCATCGACGTGCCCGCCGCGGATCATGGCGAAGGAGTCGGCGCTGTCGAAGTAGCTGCTGCCGGGCATGGCGGTCACAGGCGCTTTGCCGGCGTTGACCGGGTAATCCAGCGCGCCGCCCGCTTTCGGCGCCGGCCCCACGCCCAGCATGCCGTTTTCCGTGTGCAGGATGATGCCCTGCTCCGGCGTGATCAAATCGGCGATCAGCGTGGGGATGCCAATGCCGAGGTTGACCACGTCTCCCGCTTGCAGCTCGGCCAGGGCGCGGCGGGCGATCGACAGGCGCTGCGAGCTGACCTTGCCGCGCAAAGCGCCTACATCAGCCGAAGTACCCAGCTCGTCCAGTGTGGTCTTCGCCTGCACCAGATAATCGACATAATTTCCGCTGGTATGAATATGATCGGGGTCGAGCGCGCCCACTGACACGATCTCCTCCACCTCGGCGATGACCAGGTCGGCGGCGGTGGCCATCGCTTTGTTGAAGTTCTGCTCGGTCATGCGATAGACGAGATTGCCGGCTGTATCGGCGCGGCGCGCGCGAATCAAGGCGATATCGGCGCGCAGCCCGGGCACAAAGACATGCGCTTTGCCATTGATGACTTTGGTCTCGGCGCCCTCAGCCAGAACTGTGCCGGCAGCAGTCGGCGTGTAAAAGCCGCCGATGCCAGCGCCGCCCGCGCGTATCGCCTCCGCCATGGTCCCTTGCGGCAGCAGTTCATAAGCAATTGCGCCGCTCAGGGCCGCCTCGACGACTTCGCGGTTGCTGGTGAAATAGGAGCCGATGGCCTTCTTTACCTGCCCGTTGCGCAGCAGCCGGCCGCCGCCCAGGCCTGGCTCGCCGATATTATTGGCGATATAAGTCAAGTCGCGGGCGTCGGTCTCCGCCAGCGCGTGCAGCAGGTGCACCGGCGTACCGGTCATGCCGAAGCCGCCGACCATCATGACAGCGCCCGACGGTACCCGGCGCGCCGCCTCGGCCGGGCTCAGCTGGGGAACGCGTTTCATGCCCAGTCCACCGGCATCTCAATCAGCGTCGCCTCGCCCTGGCCGACGCCCACACAGAGCGTCGCCAGGCCGTAACGCATAGCTGCGCCGGCAGCCGCCCGCCGCCGCATCTCATGCAGCAAGGTAGTCAAGATGCGCGCGCCCGAGCAGCCCAGCGGATGCCCCAGAGCGATAGCGCCGCCGTTGACATTGGTGATGGTCTCGCTCAAGCCCAGCTCGCGCATGACTGCGATCGCCTGCACGGCGAAGGCTTCGTTGAGCTCGGCCAGGTCGATGTCCGCGATACTGAGTTGTTGACGAGCCAGTAATTTCCGCGTCGCGGTCACAGGTCCCAAGCCCATCACGCGTGGATCAACGCCGGCCGCCGCGCTGCCCAGCCAAGTCGCCAGCGGCTTCAGTCCCAGCTGCCGCGCCTTTTCCGCCGACATCAGCACCAGGGCGCAAGCCCCGTCGTTCAAGCCGCTGGAATTGCCGGCGGTGACGCTGCCATTCTCGCGGAAGGCCGGGCGCAGCGCCGCCAACTTCTCCAGGCTGGTCGCCACTTGGTAGCGGTCGTCCGCGCGGCGCATAAAGGGATGCTCATCGGTATCGACAATCAGCGGCTCGCCTTTGCGCTGCGGGATGCCCACCGGCGCGATCTCTCGCTGGAAATAGCCTGAGTTGATGGCCTGTACGGCGCGTTCCTGGCTCTGTAGGGCGAAGCGGTCCTGCTGCTCACGCGTAATCTCGCCGCCGCAAATCTCGCCCGCGCAGCTCATGTCGAAGATGTTCTCAGCCGTCTCGCCCATGGCTTCCAGCGGATAAAGCGCCGCCAGCCGCGGATTGGGGTAGCGCCAGCCCAGGGTGGTATCCCAGCCGGTGACATTGCCCGAGGGGCCGAAGCCGATGGGATTCTTCGGCAAGGAGTAAGGGGCGCGGCTCATGCTTTCGACGCCGCCGGCCACGAAGACATCGCCTTCGCCCGCCTTGATGGCGCGCGCCGCTTGATTCACCGCGGTCAAGCCGCTGGCGCAGAGCCGATTGATCGTGACGCCCGCAACGGTTTCGGGCAAGCCGGCCAGCAGCAGTGCCATCCGCGCCACATTGCGATTGTCCTCGCCCGCTTGGTTGGCGCAGCCCAAATAGACTTCTTCGATTTCGTCGGCGTCGATGCCAGCGCGATCCACCGCCGCGGCGATGACATGCGCGGCCAAATCATCAGGACGCACCGCCGACAGCGTACCGCGGATTTTGCCGATGGGCGTACGAACTGCGCTGACGATGACCACCTCGCTCACGACGGCTGCTCCGTGCGCTCCGGCCCGCGGCAATCGGCGCAGACGCCGTAAAATTCCAGCAGATGCCCGCTGATATCCATGTCAAGTTCGCGCTGCAAGTTGCGTGTCATTTCGTCCAGCCCGCAATTGTCGAATTCGAAGAAACGCTTGCATTCGGTGCAGATGACATGATGGTGGTGCCCGCCGTCCATCATGACGTAAGTCGGCGTCAGGCTGGTATTGACGTAGGTGGGGCGGATGAAACCCAACTGCGTGAACAGCTCCAGGGTGCGGAAGACGCTGGCCCGCCCGATAGCCGGATTGATGCTTTCGACCTTCTCCAGCACATCAGCCGAGGTGATATGCCCGTGCTCGGATTCCAGCACGTCAAGCACGGTCAGCCGCGCCTGCGTCAAGCGATAGCCGGCCTGTTTCAAGCTTTGAATGTACGGGCTGCCCTGGCGCATAAGTGGTCTTGCTCTCGCCTCCACAAGTGAGCGTAGTATACTCGATTTCCCGTCCTCTCCCGGACAATGGCGCCAGAATCGGAATCCGCTGCGACGAGAAATTACGGATAAGATTTAACCACAGAGATCACAGAAGTAGAACCAGGCAAGTAATGCAAATCCTGTTTCAAGGACGTTTCCTTTTACCACAGAGGCTCACGAGGGCACACAGAGGACACAGAGGGTTCTATATTATTGCGATACTGCCGTAAGTAAGCAGCCATCTAACAAATGGGAACTGTCGCTGGCATACGATCACTTAACTGCTTTACTCTGTGTATCCTCTGTGTTCTCTGCGGTAAGTATTTGCATGACTTACTTGCACTTACTTCTGTGGTTAAATTTATGTTTGCTTTCCTCGATACTACGGATGTTGGTTTTGAAGCGATAGCCCTGCGCGGAGGGCGGATTTCCGCTATGCTTGGGCGAATCGCCCAGCGAAGACGAGCAACACAATGCGCGACGTGGTCGTCATCGGCGGCGGGCTCAGCGGCCTGGCTGCTTGCTACCAACTTGAGAAGTCGAACCTGCGCTACACCGTCATCGAGGTCAAGCGGCGCTTCGGCGCGGGCATCAAGACGACTGCCGAGCGCGGCTTCGTCATGGATGCCGGCAGCTTCGTACTGCGCTCGCTGGCTGATGAGCCCTGGCTGGCCGAACTCGGTTTGGGCAAGCAAATTCACCCGGTCACGGACGATGCCTTTGTCTTGCACGATGGCGCCGAGTCGCTGATTCAGGCGCTGGCAAACCCGCTGCAGGGCGGGCGGCTGATGCGTATGGCGGTCAGCTCGGTCGGGCGCTGGCGCGGGCGCTTCACCATCTGCCTGGAAAACGGACTGGTCTATGATGCCGGCGCGCTGATCCTGGCGGCTCCGGCGCGTTTCGCGGCGCGTATCTTGCGTAATCTGGCGCCTGAAGCGGCCGATCGCCTCGACGGGTTTTGCTACGACTCGATCTGGCGCGTTTCGCTGGGCTGCCATATAGACGCGCTGCCGCCATCCATCGCCGACAAGCTCGATTCGACCTGCCGCTTTGTTCTGTCGATTGACGCGCCCGGCCGCGTGCCCGACCGTCAGCACCGGCTGTTGCAAGTCGGCGTTCGCGCCGCGCCGCAGAAAAGCCCGGAATCCGTCGTTCGCGATACCGTAGCGCGCCTTGGGCTCAGCGCCGCGCCGATTGTTGCGCGCGCCGATCACTGGCCCGAAGCGGATCTGCGTTCGCGCTACGATGCCGCGCATGGGGAAACAATTCGCTCGCTCAACGCCCTTTTGCCGGCCGGACTGACGCTGATCGGCAGCGACTATTGCCTGGAAGCGCCGACCGTCGGCGGAATCGCCCGGCTGAATGAGCGGATCGGCATGGGGCGGCTGGCTGCGCAAGCTGCCGAAGATTACCTGAAAGCGAGGCGCCGGCGATGATGCGCTTCCTGCGCGCCCTCACAAAAGCCCTGAGTCTCACGCTAAAAGGCGAAAGCCTGACGCCGCCCCATTATCGGCCGCTGGAAGCCTGGATCGCGCGCGGGCTGGAGTTGCTGGGGCGGGCCGAAAGCGCGGCCGCCGGACCGGGAGTTGATGCGGCGGCGCTGCAGCTCAAGCTGGACGGACGCCCAACCAGCCTGGAGCGGACGCTGCAAATGCTGCGGCACAACCTGGTCAACGAGTATCCGCGCTTGATCCGCCTGGATGACGCCTACTCGATGACGGTGGTGAGCGCCAGCAATATGAATGACCAGTACCGCGTCGCTCAGTTCCTGGCCTTGGACACGATCCCCGCCGAAACGCGCTCGGCGCTGGCGGCGCTCGACGCTCACCTGCAAGCCCTGCCGCAGCTCGAGCGCGACGAAGTCGAAGATTTGTAGGAGGTCGCCCGCTTCCCCAGTTGGGACGCTGTCGGCGCTTCCAATTGAGACCGAAGTGCGTACGGGCGAGCCGGTGGGGCGCGTAGACACTGCCCGCCGCTCGCCCCTACCGATAGTCACTTTTTTGGGCGCGGAATTCTCTGTGAGCCACGCCGAGACTTGCCAGTGGCTGCGGTGAATTAACCCGTGAGTAGTTCACAAGTCTGTTGACATAGGCTCCCCGCATACTCCCGCTCGGCCGAGCATGATATACTCCGTCTGCGACATCACGCGATAAAAGGACAAATATGTCTTTCCTGGCGCCGGCCGCTTTTGCCGCTCTGGCGATTGCCATACCTATCCTGCTGCTCTACATGCTGCGCCTGCGTCGGCGCGAGGTCTTGATTTCCAGCACCTTTCTCTGGCGCCAGGTGGTGCAGGATACCGAAGCCAACACGCCCTGGCAGCGGCTGCGGCGCAACCTGCTGCTTTTCCTGCAGTTGCTGATTCTGCTGCTGCTCGTGCTGGCATTGGCGCGGCCCTTCATCACCGTGCCCACCATCAGCGCCGGCAAGATCGCCCTGCTGCTGGACGCCTCAGCCAGCATGACGGCGACTGATGTCGCGGGCGAGACGCGCTTCGCCGCCGCCATTGAACAGGCGCATCAGATCGTCAACAACATGAACCCGCGCGACGCCATCTCCTTGATCCGCGTGGCTGATGTCGCCGAACCGCTGACGAGCTACACCGCCGACAAGAATGAATTGCGCCGCGCCCTGGATAGCATGAGCGTGAGCCACGGCGCCGGTGACTGGGATACGGCGCTGACGCTGGCCGCGGCTGGCGCTGCCGGCGCGGAAAACTTTAGCATCGTCATGATCACGGACGGCGGCGTGGGCGCGGCTACCAGCCTGCCGGCCAATATCCCGCAGCCGATTTATGTGCCCATCGGCGAGTCGGCCGACAATGTGGCCATCACCGCGCTGGCGACCCGCGCTCTGGCCGGGCAGCCGCCGCAGCTTTTCGCCCAGGTGACAAATTATGGCGCCGAAGCGGCTGAGATTTCGCTGGTCATCCGCCTGGACGATGTTTTGCGCCTCTCCCGCAGCGGCACGATCCCGCCGCGCAGCCAACTGCCAATCCCCTTCGACGAACCGATCAGCGAGCCCTTCGAGACGCTCTCGGCGGCGCTGACCTTTGACAACGACGCGCGGGACTTCCTCTCGCTCGACAACCGCGCCTGGACCGTGCGCAACGAAGTGAATACGCGGCGCGTCTACTACGTGTCGCAAACTGGAAACCTCTTCCTCGAGCAGGTCTTGCGCAGTCTGCCCGGCGTAGAAACCTTCCGCGGCAACATCGAGAATCGGCGCTTGCCCGCCGAAGCCTTCGACCTCTACATATTCGACGGCTGGCTGCCCAACTCGCTGCCCGCAGGCGATATGCTGCTGATAAACCCGCCCAGTTCGACGCCGCTCTTCACCCTCGGCGCGCTGATCGAGCCAACCGACGAGATCGTCGTCTCGGCCGAAGAATCGCCCATCACCGCCTTCGTCGACCTCGACGAGATGAGCTTGCTGCAAGTCCGCGAACTGAGCGCCGCCTGGGCGCAGCCCTTGATCCAGGCGCCGGAAGCTGCGGTCTTGCTGGCCGGCCAGGTCAACGCGCGGCAAGTCGCCATTCTGCCCTTCGATCTGCGCGATTCCAATCTGCCGCTGCTGATCGCCTATCCGGTGCTGATGGCTAACCTGATCGACTGGTTCTCGCCGGCCGATATCGTGGCCTTGCCCGATGGCGTCAGCGTGGGCGATGTGCTGCTGATCTCGCCGCCGTTGCTGGCGGACAGCCTGCGCATCACCGCGCCCGACGGCACTGTCACGGAGTTGGCGGCCGAGGGCGAGACCCTGGCCTACACCGATACCAGTCAGCTGGGCCTCTATCGGCTGGAGATCTTAAAAGCCGGCGAGGTGACGCAGGCGCAGCACTTCGCCGTCAACCTCTTCGCCACCGGCGAAAGCGACATTATGCCCCGGCCGCAGGCGGATTTGCAATTGGGCGGCGGACTGGCCACGGCTGAAGCCGATGAGCAGCTGGGCTTAAAAGAATTCTGGACGCTCTTGGCGGCGGCGGCTCTGCTGCTGCTGGCGATTGAGTGGTGGGTGTATCACCGGCGCTTGCAGACGCCGACCCTGCTGCGCGCGGCGCCTAGATTTCCCTGGGGACGACTTCGAAGTTCTTCAGCTTGATGACCGATTCCAGCGACTTGCCCGGTTCGCCAAAACAGACATTCTGCAGGTAGACATCCTCGATTTCGCTGAGCGTGGCGAAGTGCTCGTCGTGGTCTCGCGCGCCCAGCCTGCCGACGACGATTGCCGGCTTGACGATGGTCTGGTTGATGCCGGGCAGCACCGAAAGCTGTTCCTTGATGGCGTAGTCCTGGTCGATGTGAATCGATTCCGGCAGCGCGTCGAAATCCGGCGGCTCGCTGTCGCTCTGCGGGTATTCGATATCCGCCAGCCATTCGTCGTTGACTTCGTCGTCGCTGCTGCGCTCCAGGCTACTGCGGAAATCCCGCGTATAGGGGATCCGCCCCGGCAGCAGGAATTGCGCCGCAGGCGATGTCCGCACGACCAAGGTACCGTAAACGAAGCAGCGGCGGCCCAGGAAACGGGCGATATTGGCCTGGATATCGGGCACGGCTGCGATCGACGTCCCCGTCGGCAGCGCCTGGTCCAGGCGCACGCCTTTCTCGCCGACGTACAATGTGAATTCCCTACGGTAGATGGCTGCGGTCAAGATGTCTATCGCCGGGTCCGACTCACTCCGGGGCGGGTCCAACACACGGACGCAGGCGCGCACGGCATCGTGCACGCGGTAGGTTAGGAAGCCGGCCATGTGGCGCGGATTCAAACGGGACAAACCGTGCCACAAGGTGGAATCGCTACGGATGGGCCGGGCGCGGATGGCGCTGTCGCGCGGGCTCGGCTTCTTCACCAGCCATACCTGCTCGAATCGCGCGCTCTCGCGGTCGTAATCGGTGATGAGCAAGATGCCGTCGATGTTCACGACCTGACCGGCAAAGCGTCCGCGCTTGTCCAATATGTCGGCAATGCTGGCTTGCATGGCCATTCCACGCCTGACCGAACCTTGCTTACATTATAACAGGGTTTGTCTGACGGCTTGCGGCTCAGGCCAAGGCTTTGCGCAGCCTGCGTTGCAGCGGCGCCCGATTGCATTTGACCAGCTCAAAGCTGTCGCAGCCGTGGAAAGCCATGAACTCCTCGATGGCGCCGATGAGCCCGCGGTTCAGCGCGCCAGTCAGCTTCACGCCGCGCTCCAAATGCAAGTTGTTGAAGATGAGGACTTTGCGCTTGCGGTCGACCTTGGGGTCGATGCGCCCGATCAGCTCGCAGCCGTTTAAGATCGGCATGACATAATAGCCATGGACGCGCTTGGCTTTGGGCGTGTAGACCTCGATGCGATAGAAGAAATCCCAGAGCATCAAGTCGCGGTCGCGATCCCAGAATAAGTTGTCGAAGGGCGACAGGAAGACGGTCATCCCAGGCTCGTGCTGGCCGGCCCGAATTTCTTCGAGCAGCGGCAGATCGTCGCGATGGATGAAGGCCGCATCTTTCCAGCCCTCGACCGTCACCGGCAGCGCTTCGCCAGCCCGCTGCATATCAGCTAAAATTCGCGCGGCATCGCGCTTGTACTGCCGATAATAATCGGCAACATGATTGGCGGTAGCGATGCCGATATGCCGCAGCCCGCGCTCGATAGTCCAGCGCTTGAAGTCGTCGATGGTCTTGTCCAGCGTGAAGCTGTGGCGGGCCAGCACGCGCTCGGGCAAGTCGTAATAGCGCTGAAAACTTACCCGATGGCTGATCATCAGCTCGCCGTAGTCGAGGAGATACTCCAGCGCCACCTTGGTCGGCTTCCAATTCCACCAGCCGCCTTCGCCCTGGCGCTCGCTTTCGAAGTCCTTTGATGACATCGGGCCGTTTTCGCGGATGGTCTCGAACACGCGCTTGATTATGGGCGCCATGTCGATGTCGAGCCGCTCGATTTGCCAGTTGCTCTCCTTGAGCTGCTTCTGCTGGATATAGGCGTGGTACCAGGGATAGTGGGCGCTGGGCAGCTGGCACATGGCGTGCGCCCAGGTCTCGAAAAGGAAGCCGTCGTCCAGCAGGGCATCGAGCTGGGCCGGGTCGTAGAGTCCGGCGCGGGCCAGCATGACGAGATAGTGGCTGCGCGCGACCACGCTGATGGAGTCCAGCTGCAGCAGGCCGATGCGTTCGATGATGCGCTTGAGGCCGGCCTGGTCGCTGGCGTCCGGGCGCTGATGCAGGCCCTGCTTATAGACGCTGAGCCGCTTGACCTGCTCGCGGGTTGCGGGGATAGAAGTGGTCATGGCGCGGAGTTTAGCATGGGGCGGTGGGTTTCACCACAGAGGGGCAGAGGGCACAGAGAAAGTACTTAGCTTTCAAGGCGCGTACTGAGAGTAAGGTAGCATACGTGGGTTAAATGTGGGCGGATACTTGGTTGCGTAGCTTAGCTGAATTGATTCGCGCAATGTAGCTAACGCAGCAAACCTGTACCCCAACTACCATACGCGCTATAATCTGAATGCTACTGGTACTGTAGGCAAGACCATGGAAACTGTAGAAAGCATCAACCTCATCACCCGCAAACCCAATGTCCGCGGTGGACGGCCCTGCATTATCGGTACTGGCTTGCGCGTGACTGACATTGTTGTGGCGATGCGCTATCACGACCGTTCGCCTGACCAGATCGCCGAAGGCTTTCAGGTATCCCTAGCTGGCGTTTACGCTGCTCTGGCCTATTACAACTTACACAAGGATGACGTCGACGCCGATATCGAGAAACAAATTACAAAGGCGCGAGAGCTTAGGGACAAAGGTGTTGGCAGCCGCAGAACTTCGCTTCTACCTTGACGAGCATTTGGATGTAGAGATCGCGCGCCAACTCAAGCGACGCGGTATTGATGTCATTACAGTGCCCGAAGTGCAAAGTTTCGGTGAAGATGATCTGCTTCAATTACATCGTGCTATCCGGATGGGACGCGTATTCTGTACCAATGACAGCGACCTTATCGAAATAGCAAGCGAAGGTATTGAGCACAAGGGTATAGTTTTTGGTCAGCAAGAAAAGCACTTCATCGGTACATGGGTCAAGTTTCTTATCAAATTGCATGAAGACTTCCGACCGAATGAGCTGGCGAATCTTGTTACGTATGTGTCCACTGCGGAATGATTACACGTTTTCCTCGACTTCAAGTATTGGTCACTCCAACACCAGCTGATGCGCCGGCGTGAAAAATTGCTGATACGTCAGCCAGGCCGCGATCAACCCGGTAAACGTGGCCGCGCCCACCAGCATATACATCACGATGATCTGCAGCTGCACCGCCTCCAGCGGGCTCGCGCCGGCCAGGATCATGCCGGTCATGGCGCCCGGCAGCTTGATTAAACCCACCGTCTTGGTGGTGTCGATGATGGGCGTCATCGCGCCGGTGATCGTGCGCTGAAATTGCGTCAGCGAGGCTTGGCGGCTGGTCGCGCCCAGCGCCAGCTTGCTCTCGATCAGACCGCGCTGGTCGTAAAAATCGCTGCTCAGCCGCGTGATGACCAGCGTGGCGGTCGTCATCGACGTGCCCACGATCATGCCGCCGATGGGGATGATGTCCTTGGGCACGAAGTCGAAGACACCTAGCACGACCAGCAGCGCGATGGTCAGCGCTGAGCCGATGCCGATGGCCAGCAGCGCGATCATTACGCCGTTGGGCGTCTGCTTGGCGCGCGCCCCGCTGGTGCGCCCGGCGATCGTGATCATCACCAGCAAGATGCCGATGGTGAATAGCGGGACATCCATCTCGAAGACCAGCTCGAGCAGGTAGCCGATGGCGATGAGCTGGACGAAGCTGCGCACCGTGGCGATGGCCAGGTCTTTCTCCAGGTCCGAGCTTTGCCAGCGCGATACCGCCGCGGCGATGAAGACGAAGGCGATCGATAGCAGCACCCGCTCGATGCCCGCTAGTCCAACGAAAAAATCAGGCATGCCACCACCCCCTTATGTGCTCGACGCGTAATTTGCATTAACTGCAGTTTACCGCATTGCGTACGCAACATCTCAGGCATTTGCAACGGCAGAGATCCCATTGGGGATCGGCGCGCTACTGGCTTCCCCCCATTGATATGGGGGGATTGAGGGGGGTAGACCAAAGGCGCCGGCGCGCGGTTACGGGGAATCCGCTACCAGCTCAAGGCCGGATTCTTGAATGGAACCAGCGCCATGATGACGGCGTGCGCGTAATAGGCCTCGCGGTCGACCGCGTCGTCGGTCAGGATGCCGATGGCGCCATTGGCCTGCTTGGAGTTGTCGCGTCCGAATACCTGGTCATCGGCGTGCCCCAGCTCCAGGCCGGCGCGCACCAGCTCGGCGACTTCGCGCGGCAGGTAAAAGACAGCGGTCTGCCCCAGACCCTCGCGGCCGTCGCTGCTGATGATGTGCACCCGCGCGAAGCAGCTCATGCCCAGCGGCGTATCGTCTATGCCGCCCTCGATGCCGACCCAATAATCCGCGTCCGGCTGAGCGGCGCGGGCCTTCTCGGCGCGGTTGCGAGCGCCCTGCAGCGTCTCGGCCAGGCTCATCGGCTGGTCCGGCACGCCCGAGGGCACGGCCACGCCGGCCACATCAAAGCGCTGCCGCGGGAAGATCTGCTGGAAGGCAGCCTGCGCCGCCCTCAGCTTGACCGGGTTCAAGGAAGCGACTGTGATTTGGGGCATGGTTGCCTACTCGGGGCGATTGGATGTTTATGGAGAGTTTGCCACTGGCAATTTAACCACAGAGAACACAGAGGGCACAGAGAAAGAATGGTTTGCTTTGTTGGCTACGCAGGCAGTGGCAGCCGCGTCGTCGCTTGTATTAGCGGTTAATTCCGCGGACCTGGAAACTTCGATAATCTAACAAGTAAACTCTGTGCCCTCTGTGTTCTCTGTGTTTAATCAATCTGTACACTATTCGAAAAGGGGACAATATCCCCTATTCTGTCATCCGCGACGCTCCCACACACTGTTGCGGATGCGTCCCAAACTGCTACACTGTAAATGTATCGCAATTGCAGGGAGCCGAATGTTAGGCGAGGCATCCACCCAGATCCGCGTGGTCAAAGCCGACGCGAACGACCTGGTCGACTTGTCCGATTTCATCAAGCCCTTCGTGGCCAGCGGCGACTTGCTGCCCCGTACCTTCGACGAATTGGAAGACCTGCTGGAGACCTCCTTTATCGCCCGGCTTGATGGCCGCATCGTGGGTTGCGCCGCGCTCGAAATCTACAGCAAGAAACTCTGCGAGGTCCGCAGCCTGGCAGTCGATCCTTCAGCGCAGGGCTTGGGCATCGGCAAGCAGCTTGTGGCCGCCTGCGTTGACCTGGCGCAGCGCGAAGGCATCTACGAGATCATGGCTATCAGCGTGGCCGAGGAATTCTTCAAATCCTGCGGCTTCGACTTCACCCTGCCCAACTTGAAAAAAGCCTTCTTCCTGCAAACCCGCGACGAGATGTAATTGCTCCTGATTAACCTGTGGCATACTCGGTCAGGTCACTTCGTACCAAGCAGCAACGGACGCCGTCGGGTAGCCTGTATCTTATGCAATCCGCATCGACGAGTCACCCCTCCCCAATGCTTTGGGGAGGGGCCGGGGGAGGGGTTGTAGTGGTCCTAAATTATTGGACACAAAATCTCAGGAAATTTGAGAGAGTTGCGCTGTAGCCACTCAGCCTCAAATTCTGCCGGCGTTAGGTAGTCCAATGCGCTATGCGGACGGCGCTGGTTGTAGACTGCCTCGATGAAGAAACCCAGTTGCTCCCGCGCTTCAGCCATGTTTTGGTAGTCACTGAGATATACTTCCTCCTCCTTGATGGTGCGGATCAGCCGCTCAGCATAGCCGTTTTCGCTTGGCTTGCCGGTGGCTGCCATGCTGATCCGTGTTCCGCACTCACGCAGCAGCTTAACGTAGGCTGTAGTGGTCCTAAATTATTGGACACAAAATCTCAGGAAATTTGAGAGAGTTGCGCTGTAGCCACTCAGCCTCAAATTCTGCCGGCGTTAGGTAGTCCAATGCGCTATGCGGACGGCGCTGGTTGTAGACTGCCTCGATGAAGAAACCCAGTTGCTCCCGCGCTTCAGCCATGTTTTGGTAGTCACTGAGATATACTTCCTCCTCCTTGATGGTGCGGATCAGCCGCTCAGCATAGCCGTTTTCGCTTGGCTTGCCGGTGGCTGCCATGCTGATCCGTGTTCCGCACTCACGCAGCAGCTTAACGTAGGCCTTAGCGGCGTACTGTGTGCCTTGGTCGGAGTGGTGGAACTCCGACGCCGGGTGATGCTCAAGCGCCTTTCGCAGTGCCGCCAGCGTCAGATTTTGCCCCGCTGTCCAGCTAACATGCCAGCCGCGAACCGACCGCGTGAACACATCCATGATGACTGCCAGATAGACGAATTCCGAGCGCACGCGCACGTAAGTGATATCGGCGACCCACACCTGGTTCGGACGCTCCGACTGTATTCCTTTGATCAGATTCCGGTAGCGTCGGTAGCTGTGTCGGCTGTCGGTGCCCCATCCCCGACCACGCTTTGGCTTGATAGCCAAGTCCATCTCTCGCATCAGCCGACGTACCGAATGACGACCCACGCGCGCGCCGCTTGGCGACCGCTGCAGGGCCACTGCTACACGCCGGCTGCCATAGGTAGGATGCCGCCCGGCGATATCCACGATCGCCTCGCGCAAGCTCTGCTGGTCGCGCCGACTGGCGTTGTGATAGTAGCTGCTGCGCGGTAATCCGAGCACGGCGCAACTCGTCGACACCGGGTAAGTCTGGCTGAGCGAATGCACTAGTTCTCGCTTTCGGGCGGTAGAGATTTCACATAGTGAGAGGCTTTTTTTGCAATTTCCAGTTGCATCGTCAGCTTCCCCACTAAGCGCTCCAACTCCGCGACCTTGTCTGCCCGGCGCTTTAGCTCTGCGCCCTGACCAAAGGCGAAAGATTGCTTCCCGCCTTCCAAAAACTGGTCCTTCCAGCGATACAGCAGACTGCTCTTGATCTGGTAGTCGCGACTGGCCTGCGCCACCGATTTCTCGCCACGAAGGATTTCCAGCACGATCCTAACTTTCGCCTCCGCTGTGTACTTACGATATTTCCCCACGTGTCTGTCTCCGTCACTGTTCATCTAGTATAGTCTCTTTACTAGGTGTCCAGTTTTTCGGGACCACTACAGGTAGGAACGCGAAAATGAAAATCGAGGTACTGACCCTCTTCCCCGACATGTTCAGCGCCGTCATGTCCGAGAGCATGATGTGGAAAGCGCGCGACCGCGGCTTGCTCGACTTTCAAGCTCGCGACATCCGCGACTTCGCCCAAGACAAACACCGCCAGGTCGATGACACGCCCTACGGCGGCGGCGGCGGCATGATTCTCAAGCCCGATGTGCTCTTGCGGGCCATCGAATCCGCCAAAGGGGATGCCGATACGCCCGTGATCCTGCTCTCGCCGCAGGGGCGCAAGCTGACGCACGAAATCGCGGCCGAGCTTTCACGGCTGCCGCGCCTGATTCTGGTCTGCGGGCGCTACGAGGGCGTCGACGAGCGCGTCCGCGACTTGGCAATCAGCGATGAAATCAGCATCGGCGATTATGTGCTGACCGGGGGCGAGCTGGCGGCGATGGTGCTGATCGACGCCGTTGTGCGGCTGATCCCCGGCGTACTGGGCGCGGAAGGCGCGCAGCACCGCGACAGCCATGCCGATGGACTGCTGGAGGGCCCGCATTATACGCGTCCGCCGGAATTCCGCGGCATGGGCGTGCCCGAAGTGCTGACCAGCGGCCACCACGCCGAGGTCGAGCGCTGGCGGCGGCGGGGCGCGCTCAAACGCACTTGGCAGCGCCGGCCCGATCTGCTGGCGAGCGCCAAGCTCAGCGATGAAGACCGCGCCTACCTGGCCCAACTTGAAGCGTGGGAAGCCGGAGAAGTGGACTAAGCGCTGCTGTCCTCCAGGCCGGCTTGATCGCCCTCGGCGAAAGCCAGCGCGCGTTTGTCGCCGCCCTCGGGGTCGAGCATGGCGCCCACGCTGTCTTCGCGTATGACGCGCCCGCCATCAAGCAGCAGTACGCGGCTGCCGATGCGGCGCGCTTGCTCAATCGAATGCGACACCCAGATCATGGTCAGATTCGTCTGCTCGCGCAGGCGCATCAGCGAGTCCTCCACGCGGCTGGTGGCAATGGGATCGAGCGACGAGGTCGGCTCGTCCAGCAGCAGCAAAGTAGGATTCAGCGCCAGTGCGCGGGCGATGGCCAGACGCTGCTCCTGCCCGCCGGACAAGTCGGCCGCCGCTTTGTCCGCCAGCTCGGCTTCCAGCGACGCCTGATTCATCAGCGCAAGGACCTGGTCTCGGCTCAGGCTATCGCCCTGCAAGCGCGCGCTAAAAGCGATGTTGTCGGCCACGCTGCCCTCGAAGGGCGCCGTCTTCTGGAACATCATGCCGACCTGGCGGCGCAGCTCAGTCACGGGCATGTCGTAAATCGATTGTCCATCGAGGCGGATCGCGCCGGCGTCGATGTCGTTGAGCCGGTTGACGCAGCGCAGCAGCGAACTCTTGCCGCTGCCGCTGGGGCCGATGACCACCAGCAATTCGCCGGCGGGCACCTCGAGCGAGACTTCGCGCAACACGACCGCGCCGCCGCGCTTGAGGCTCAGGTTGCGGATGGAGAGTTTGGACATGGGAGGCTCCGCGCGGGCATTCAGTCGCTCAATTGTAACGCACTTCGGCTTCGTGGCTTACGTGCCCAGAATATGTGCCGTGTAGGTTCTAAGCACCTTCGACTTTCCTCTCTGATGCGAATTTGCCCTCCGCTTGTTAGACCAACTACCACAATTAACCCTGATCTTCTATAAACCGCAGTCCCCATTGTCCATCTAACGTGTTCGCAAGATAACGACCGTCTGGGCTGAATAGAACTTCTCTTCCTAGACGGCGCTCGTCTTCCCTAGAGTGCTCGCTTAATGAACCAAATTGTGGAACCAGTATTTCTGAATCCGAGGTTAGATCCCATGCACGCTTTAGACCGCAATCATCTATCGTCATCAACAAAGTTTCGTCAAGGCTAATATCGCCATCTACGAAGGGGCACCCGCGTTTGGCAGCAATTGGTTCTAACTGTCGCACAAACCGCAACTCATTCCCATGTAGCGCCCAACGGCTTATCGTGGCGTCGGACAGGACCAACAGCTGAGAACCTCCATTTGTGAAAACCAGATCTGCTGTTGACTCGAACGGTACGATTGCCGGCTCCCATGCAACCCAGGAATCGATAGTCCAGATTCGAATAGTCCCATCACCAGAAGCCGCCAATAGAAGGCCGTCCTCCGAAATCGCCAGGTTATGCAGTCTCTGACCGTGCTCGCCAGGCAAGCGAATCTCAGCGACGGATTGCGACGCCAGATCGAAGCGGAAGAGCTTGGAATGATCAATCGCTACCAGCAGCCAATCTCCAGAAGGATGGAACAAGAGTTCGCTCACCTGTCCCTCGCTCACTGGGAGTTCGTAAAGAAACTCTTCTCGCCAAAGATCCCAAAACATGAGCGTGCCGTCAGTTGTGCCGACGATGATCATATCGGATAGAACTTCCAGTTGCTTAAAGGACGGACTGTGTCCAAGAATGGGCCCGCCAATGTCCAAAAGCCTCGTTCCCTCAAACACTTCCAAAACCAGAAGGTATTGAGCCGAAACCAAGGCGCGTTCGTCCAACATAATGAGAATAGGTTCACTCGGGTGCCATCTGATTTCTGTTGGCACACCCCCATCTGCGCCAGATGAACGAATCCCAAGAATATTGGCCGAGGAAATTGGGACGGACGCATTGCAGGTTATCCTACAGCCTATATCTTGGCTTTGACTGTAGCTGGCGACGAGTATCAGAGCCAAGGCAGGGACTAGTTTCCTGAACATCTGTCATCTCCCGATCAGCAGTGTTTCGAACTGAGACATTTGGCGCAATGCAGCCCAGCACTTGCGGAATCGTGGCTAGCGACTATTGCACACAATCACACTCTAGCACGCTTGGCAGAGCCAGCGTTGCAAGCGTATAAGTATCGTCGGCTGCGGCATCTTCGCCCGATCCCCTTCGACGCGCATGCCAATCCGCCGCCGAGCATGGTAGACTTGAGCCAAACATAACGCGATATAAAAAGAGGCATATCCATGCAAATGACCATGTCCTGCTCCGAGGAATCGCGCCACGTAAGCGAGACCCTGGCGGGCACCTTCAAGCCGGCCGATACCTTCTTCCTGATCGAAAGCAGCCTGCCCGACTACGGCGGCTGGAGCGGCGAAGCGGTCAAGACAGCCAGCAAATCGGGCGCCTTCGCCGGCTACCTGCAGCATTTGCAGTCTGCGCCGCGCGCCAAGATCCTCTTCATCCGCAGGCCGCTTTCCGAGGGCAAGAACTTCTTCGTTGCAGCTGCCAATCAAGAGACGCCGCGCATCTATCACAGTCAACTCGCCGACTACGACGAATTGCTGCATCTGGACATCAGCAGCCTGGCCGCGGACGAGACGCCGCGCATCAACGGGCGCGCGCTGGCCGAGATCGACGAGCTTTATACCGTCTGCACCAACGGCCGGCACGACCCCTGCTGCGCCGCGCATGGCACGCCGGTTTATCACGAGCTGGCTGCGCAGGCCGGCGCCGAGCGCGTCTGGCAAACGACGCATATCGGCGGCCATCGTATGGCGGCTACGCTGATCGCCTTTCCGCAGGGCATTGTCTACGGCCATGTCGATCCGCCTGATGTCGAGGCAATCGTGAGCAATCAGCGCGCCGGTTATTTGCTGACGCACAAATATCGCGGACGGGGCGCTTACGCCGGGCACGCCCTGGATGCCGCGGCGCACCAAGCGGCCGGCGCGGCTGAAGCGGTCATTCGCGAGCGTACGCGCCACTATCGCCTGGACGACCTGCGCTTGCAGGCGGTGCAGGACTTGGGCGCCGACCGGCAGCGAGTCGCATTCCTGGACGCCGATGGCGGCATGCACTGCGCCGAGGTGACGACCGGCATGTCCGCGCCGCGCCTGACCTCCTGCGGCGATGCGCCCAAACCCATGCCGCAGCATGACGTGCTTGTCGTCGCTGCTGACTAGGCTGGCGAAGAAGTGAAGCGATGACGCGATTTCCAGTCGAGAGACCGCCCAAGCCACCCTGGCTCGTCCGGCTGCTGCGCCTGGCGATCCTGGCATTTGCCGCGCTGTCGCTCATAGCGCTGAGCCTGGCCATCGGGCTGATCGGCTTGCAGATGGCGCTGGAAGACCGCATCGTGCCCGGCGTCAGCATCGCTGAGGGCGACATCGGCGGTATGACCCGCGCCGAGGCCATCGCCGCGCTTTCAGCACAGTACGGGGGCGTCGAAACAGAAGTATACGCCTTCCGCGATGGCGAGCGCAGCTGGACCGCGACTGCGGCTGAGCTCGGCTTGAGTCTGCCGGCCGCAGAGCTGGTCGAGCGCGCCTACGCTATCGGCCACACCACCGACGGACGCCGCAGCCTGCGCGAACGAGCCGACGCCTGGTTCAGCGGCGCCAATTTGCCCCTGACCCTGGCCTTTGACGAAACCGCGGCGCGGGACTTCATTGCGCGGCTGGCCGACGAGATCAACCGCGAAGGCCATGACGCCACGCTAAGCCTTGATGGCATCAACGTCGTGGTCAGTCCCGGCGTCAGCGGACGGCGGCTGGATCAGGTCGCAACCTTATCTGCGCTGACAGAGCTGATCCTGACTACTTCCGATCGGCGCGAAGTCGATCTCTTGATACACGAAAGCCCGCCGCGTCAATGGAACATCATGGAAGCCGCGGCGCTGGTCGAGATCGCGCTGTCGACGCCGCTGCAACTGGTGGGCGACCTGCCCGATGGCCAGATGCTGCCGCCCTGGGTGGTCACGCGCGAGCAGATCATGGCTGGGTTGAGCGTGACGCTGAGCGGGGCAGGGGAGAGCCGGCGCTTTGACGTCAGCGTCGACCTCAGCGCCTTCGCGCCCTTCCTGACGACGCTCGCGCCCACGCTGGGCAAACCCTCCGCCGAAGGCCGCTTCGACTTTGACCCGGCCACTGGCCAGCTCACGCCGCTGACGCCGTCCAGAGAAGGGCGCGCGCTGGATGTCGCGGAGACCGTCAGGCGGCTGGAAGCGGCCGTATTCGACCCGCTGAATCGCCGCGTCGCTATGTACTTCAGGACGCTGCAGCCGCGTTACCCTCACGGCGTCAGCGCTGCCGAGCTGGGCATCACCGAACTCGTGTCCGAGTCGACCACCTACTACTGGGGATCCTGGCAGAACCGCCGCAGCAATATCGCCCTGGGCGCCGGCAAGCTGCACGGCATCATCGTCGCGCCCGGCGAAGAATTCTCCTTCAATCAACATCTGGGCGATATCACGCCCGAAGCCGGCTACCTGGAAGGTAGCGTCATCCTGGGCGGCGCCACCGTCACCGGCATCGGCGGCGGCATCTGCCAGGTGAGCACGACCATGTTCCGCGCGGCGTATAGCGGCGGCTACGCTGTCACCGAGCGCAACAGTCACGGCTATCGCGTCGGCTACTACGAATACGCCGGCGCCGGACCGGGCTTGGACGCCGCCATCTGGCAGCCCGAAGTCGACCTGCGCTTCCAGAACAACACGCCTTATCACCTGCTGATCGAGAGCGCTTTCCTGGGCGCGCAAGACGCCCTGCAATTTCGCATTTACAGCAGTCCCCACTGGCGCACGGTCATCGAGCCGCCCATCATCCGCGATATTGTGCCGGCGCCGCCCGATACCTACATCGAAGCCGCCGACCTGGCAGTGGGCCAAATCCGCCAGATCGACTACTCGGCCGATGGCGCCGATGTCTGGGTCTACCGCAATGTCTACGATACGGCCGGCAGTTTGATCAAGCGCGACCATGTATTCACCCGTTTCCAGCCCTGGCAGGCCGTCTTTGAAGTCGGGCCCGGCGATCCGCGCCTGAAAGTTGAGGATGAAGCCGCAGACGACGGCATTGCGCCCGTCGGCGAAACGGGCTGAGCGAGGTCTCAACTGCGGTTGAAGGAGTGTCTTCAGGAAGGTCTGCTGCGGACGAGAGCCCTGAGACCCTCGCCCGTTTGTATTTCGTCTAGGCCACCGGCATAGCGCGCGCCGGCTCCACGAAGCCTTTGAGGATTTTCTCCAGCGCCATGGTATGGCTGCAAACGCCGCGTTGAGCGAAGAATGAGGCGGTGCTGGCCCAGGCGCCATGGTCGTAGGTGACGCGGTGTTCCTTGTTATAGCCCTCGAAGCGGCAGTCGAAGTTGACGATGCGAATGCGGTCGCGCTCCTGTGCATAGCGATGGGCCTTCTCCACATCGCTGACAATATTTTGTCCCGGCGCGTAGGGCGCGGGCTGGCGCTTCAGCAGGGGCTTGAGCAAGATTTCCAAAGCCATAATATGCGGGCAGATTTGGTAAAGCGAAAAGCCGGAGCAGCTGCAAGACCAGCCGTCTTCATCGAGGCTGACGCGGTGGCTGCTGTTGGCGCCGCTGAAATCCACGCCGAGGCTGATAAAAGTCGCGCGTTCGGGCTGGCTGGCATATTCGCTGGCCTTTTGAATTTTGTTAATCATACTCGCGTCCATTTCGATCCTTTCGCCTATAAGACGCCGTCATAAAATGAAAAAAACGCGGGGGTGGCTTTGTCGGTCACACCGCGCGTTCGCTGGTCTTGCCGTATGAAACACTGTCGTCGTGGCATCGTTGGCGTCGTCCTGTTTCATCTACCCTAAAGTTTAAGTTGGCGTTAAGCAAAAGTCAATCAGAAACTGGCGTGATTCCGGCTGATTCTGTCCAATTTGCACAAGGTGAGCTCGCACTGATTTTGGTGTTACTTCCGCTTATGGCAGGCTCGCTTGAGGCGCCTCCGCCGGGATGAGACCCAGCGTCAGTGACTCGACATAGATACAGTGTCGCCAGGGTATCGATACGTCGGCGGCGGATAGCGCGGCATCGCTCAATTCCACGTCCGCGCCGCGGATGAGGGCGAAGGGCGTCGCCTCGTTCCGCTCGCCCATGACCACTTGCGCGCATGCCGCCAGCGAGTCGGCCACGCCGATCTGCGTCACCGCCATGGGGTTGCCAAACAGGTCCATCTTGCCGCGCTCGTCCTTGATGGGCTGGAAACCGGCTGCGGCGATGGCGATGCCAGTCGTGCCATAACGCCCGGGCATCAGCCAACTGTCGCTGAGGATGAGGCCGATGCGGCAGCGCAGACGCCTTTGCAGCGCCTGGCGGATCGCCTCGGCAGTCTCGAAGGGTTTCTGCGGCAGCAGCACGACTTGTCCGCTGGGGATGTTGGAGCGGTCCAAACCGGCGTTGGGCGAGATAACGCCGCCCTTTGCGGTCAGCAAGAAACCCAGCTCAATCCCGCCAAATATATGCTCGGCTTCCTCCAGGACTAACTGCGCCACCGCGGCATCCATCTGGTAGCGCCGCGCCAGTTCCCCGGCCCTGGGGCTGCTCTTGATGTCAGCGAGGTTGAGGGTGCGGCCGCTGGCGATTGAGGCGTATTTGCTGGAAATGGCCAAAACGTCGCCGTCCCGCAGCGAGATATCGGCGTCCTCGAGGCTGCTGACCATCGTGGCCACCAGATCAAAGGGCTGCTCGCGCACCGGCGCGCTGATTGGGGTAACGGTCAGTGATTGCGGCATAGAGTCTTCATCCTGTTTTGCAGTGAGCCAAAGACGATACCTTTACAGTATATATGCCTTGCGAAGTCTGGCGAAAGCGCTGCCTGCTGGCGGGCTAGTTTTCGGTAACAGCCAGGATCAGAACCCGGTCGCGCTCCGTATCGGCCAGCGCCAGCAGGCGTCCGTCCGGGCTAAAGGCGACGGCGCTGGGCGAAATGTCAAATGTCGTCGCGCTGCCGTAGGGGCTGAGCGCGTTCGCCAATCGCAGTTGCCCGGCGTCGCTCGGCGTTTCGACAGCCAACGCCAGCAACACCTCAGCGCCGGCCAACGCCTGCGGACGGAAAGCGAACTTTCTGAGCAGCGCCCCGTCTAGATGGTAGATTCGCTGCTCGACGCCGCTGGAGACGTCGAGCTGGTGCAGGCTGTCGCCGCTGCTGTAGACGAAGTCGCCCAAGCTGGCCGCGGGCGATGCTGCCACCGAGCCGTGGCCGCGCAGCGGAGTCAAGGGCTTCGCAAACTGCAGTTCACCTGAATCGGCTGCGTAGACCCAGAGGGCGGCGCGCCCGGCGCTGGTTGATTCACCTGTGACGGCCAGCCAGCGGTCGTCGGCGCTGTAAGCCAGGCTGGACAGAGGATAGGGATAGCGCTGGTGCAGCGCGAGGCGGCTGCCTTCGGGCGCCGTCGCATCCATCGTCCACACCTTGAGCGTCCCGGCATGGCGCGCCAGTTTGAGCGATTCGGCCCCGCTGGCCGCCGCCAGCTTGTCCCCGGCGCGCGACCAAGCCAGACCGTGAATGGGTCCCTCCAATTGTCCAATTTGCCGCGCCTCTGACGTAAGCGACGCGCGCCCAATGTCGAGCAGGCTAACGCTTCCGCTCCTGTCGCCCAGCGCCAGCCAGCGCTCATCAGGGCTGAAGGCAATGGCGTTGGTCTTGCTTGCTGGGCCCCAATTCTGCTCCTGCGCTTGGAAGTCGGCGGCGTCGAATAGCGTCAGCGCGCCGTCCGCGCCTCGCAGGGCCAGCAGACCTTGCTGCGGCGACCAAACCACTGCCTGCGCCTCTTCCACCGGCAGAATCGCGACCGTATCAAGAGAGTCGATATTGCCGCTGTGGATCAGGCGGCCGGCAGTCGGCAGCAGCGCATCCGCGGGTCTACCTGGCGACTCATCAGCCGGTATCGTGTCAGCAACGGGTTCCAGGTAATAGTAGTTGTAATTCACATCGCTCTCGACTGTCCAGCCGACCAGCCCGTCGACTTCGACCTGCCACCAGACCCAGGGCCCATTGCAAGCCGGGCCGTCCAGCAGGGCGTCGATTTTACTACGTGGCGCGATCTCGCCGATCTGCTCTGCCTCAATGCTGGGCTGTGCGCGCAGTCGGTTGGCCAGCGAATCCGAGACGACGCGCGCCTTCCCGCCGCCGAAAGCGATGCGCGGGCGCAGATATCCGCGGAAGCCGGGCGGGCAAAAGTGGATGATGCCGCTGCTGACCAAGGCCGGGTCAAGCGCGGGCAAGCGGTCGCAACTGCCGGAAAGCTCGACGACCTCTCGGCTGACCCAACCGGCGCGGAACATCAGCCAGTCCCCCGCGAAATTGCGGCCCAACACGCCTTGCGGCGTCCAGTCGGTCAAGATGGTGACGGCAGCGCCGGCGGGACCCTCGCGCACATTGACGAATTCGCCCAGCGGGCGCAGGAAACAGCCGGTCGCGCCACCGGCCTCGGCATTTACCAGCGGAATATTGAAGCAAGCGCCCGAAAGCCGCAGACTGTCGACGGCCACCCAGCCCGCCTCAAGCTGCAGCCAGTCGCCCGCGGCGCTGCGGCCGATGACAACGCGGCTTGCCGCATCCGCCACGCTACCGATGACTGCGGATGCGTCGTCGCCGCTCTCGTGTATCGGCGCATCAGCATCGCTGACTCGGCAAGCGTCAGCCGCGCCACGTCGCCGCGTAGAACTGCCGCTGCCGTCAGCCGGGCAGCCGAGCGCCAAGTCCGCGCGATAGGGGCCGAAATCGGCGCTGCAGATATCGATGTGATCGGGCACGCCATCGCCGTCGCTATCCGCCAGCAGGGCGCAGCCATCGGCCGCCGCCGCGCCGGCTTGCTCCCCACAGCGATCGGCGCTATCCGGAACGCCATCGCCGTCGCGGTCGCTCGCGGATATTAGCGGGCAGCCCTGATTTGAAGCGGCTGCGCCGGCGATAAAGGGACAGTCGTCGCTGTCATCCGCGCGGCCATCGCCATCGCTATCGGCCTCGACGCGCGCGACTAGCTGCGTTCCCGCGCCCAAATTTGGCAGGCGCTCGTCGCAGGCCTGCGCCAGCGAGCCGTCGGCGGAGACGTGCACCGCGAAGACGCCGCCATCCAGCGGGAATCCGAGACGGTATACATCAAGCGGGTCGGGCAGGGGCAGCCCCGTCAGCAGCGCGCAGCCCAATGCCGTCGAGTCGGCAGCGGGCAGCAGCGTCAGCGACGGCTCCGCCGCATTTTGCAGCGCGGGGTAAATCGCGCGAGCTGTGTCGACGATGTCCGGCACCTGGCTCGCGCTGTGCCCGAAACCGCCGAAACTGACTATCAAGACGAGTAAAAGCGCAACAGTCCGCAATATGCTACCCTCGCGGCATACGTGTAATCCGCCCATATTCTAACCGACGCGCGCGAGTGACAGAAGCCGTTCAGAGCAATCGCATCAAAGCGATAGTCAGTGAAATGGCGCAGATTCGACGGGAAAATCAAACACAGAGACCACAGAGAGCACAGAGAAAAACAATAATGAAAGCCCAATTCATAATCCACGAGCCATTTTCGATGCTATTTCGGTGATACTTGCCATTTACCAACCCACCTAGTGCTTCCTATTGTCGTCCGAACCGCCAAATCTCTGTGCCCTCTGTGGTCTCTGTGGTTAAAATAAATTGATGCGATTGCTCTGGAAGCCGATTCGCTGCCCTAAAGATACCCTGTATCTGCGCGCTGAAAACTGGTACATTGCGAGTTTACATTGAGGCCAAGCCGCCGCCTGCTGGAAGTGCTATGCCGCGTTTGTCTGAACTGTATCAACTGGACAATTTTATCGATACTTTCGCCCTCGGTCATTACGCGCGCGTGCTGGATGCGGTCGACCGGCGCAACGGCAATCATGTCGCCTTCAAAGTCATGCGGCCCGAGCACCTGGACCCCGACGGCGACATGCGCTGGGAATACCGCGCCTTTGGCAACGAAGCCGACATCCTGATGCGGCTCTGGCACAGCCCCAATATCGTCAAGCTTTACGACTGCGGATTCATCTCCGACCGCGAAGAAGCGCCGCGCAACGGCGAGATCACCTCATTCCAGAGCGATGTGCGCGGATTCATCGAGTCGATGTCGCGCTTTGCCGCGGCCGGCTGGCGCCCCTATCTGACGATGGAGAATCTGCCGCGCTATCACAGCCTCTTCTATCTGATGAAGCCGAATAGCGCCAATAGCCGCTGGCGCCTGCCCAGCGAAGAAGGACTGGCGCTGGCGCTGCAATTCAGCGAACTGCTCAGCCAGGCCCACGCCAATAAAATCGTCTACCTCGACCACAAGCTGGAGCACGTCTATTGGGACGGCATCCACCTGAAGGTCATCGACTTCAACAGCTCGCGCATGCTGGAGGACGACCGCACCCAGTCGCCGCAGCAATACAGCAAAGACGTGCACAATATGTGCGTCGGCGTGCTCTATACCATCTTCACCGGCATGTCGCCGCAGAAGGGCTCGCTGCGCCCCCAGCCCAGCAGCCGCGACGCCGTCGAAGCGCGCTACACGGATATCCACAGCCTCGACTTCAGCATGGAGCCCAGCCTGAGCGAGGGCATCGCCGAATTATTGCAGCGCGGCGCGTCCGAGAGTATCGAGACGGTGCAGGAATTCATCAACGGCTTGCAGCGGGTCGCCACGCAGCACGGCTGGCAATTCTCCGATTATTACACCAGCGCCGCCAGCAGCGAGGCGCGCATCCAAGTGCGGGCCGGCCTGGAGCGCCTGCGCCTGGGCCAGGAGAATGTGCGCCAGGCGCGCGATCTCTTCCGCGAAGCGCTGATCGAGGACGGCATCAGCCGCGACATGGAAGAGGAACTGCGCCGGCTGGTCGTGGTGCTCAACGAGATGCTGAATCACCGCGTGGTGCCGTAGGGCGGTGTGCGCATGACCCCCCAGGAATTTGTTGAAAAATGGGCGAGTTCTCCGCTAGGCGAGAAGCAAATCGCTCAAGCCCATTTTCTCGACGTCTGCCGTCTCGTCGGCGTCGAGATGCCCGGCGGCATAGGCATGACACAAAGGGGTGACACCTTTGTCTTCGAGCAGTCGCTAAAAGGGGCCACTGGTTACGGCTTCGCCGATGTCTATTACGAAAACCATTTCGCTGTCGAATATAAATCGCCGGACAAATACAAAGACCTGAATGCCGCTTATGAGCAATTGCAGCGATACCGCGAAAACCTGAAGAATCCGCCGCTATTGGTCGTCACCGATATCAACCATTGGGAAATCCATACCAATTATCCCAATACTGAAAAGCGTGTCTATCGCTTCGGCCACAGTGAAATCGCCGCCGATAACGAAGTCTTGGGCTGGTTGCGCGCCATGTTCCATGCGCCGGAACGCCTGCACCCCGGCCGCAACACCGAGCAAATCACCAAGGACGCTGCTGATGCCTTTAAGTTGATCGCCGACAATATGCGCGACTGGGACGCCGCGCCAACGCGCATCGCCTATTTCTTGACCAAGCTCGTATTCTGCCTCTTCGCCGAAGATGTCGGCTTGCTGCCAACCATTGCCGGCGAGCCCCAGGGCGTCTTCAGCTACATTATTGAGCACTCGCGCGGCAAACCGAATGTCTTCAAACAGTATGTTCAAAATCTTTTTGTCGCGATGAACGAAGGCGGGAATTTGTTCATGCGCGACATACCCTACTTTAATGGCACGCTCTTCAATGTCGTCACCGTCGAAACCCTTCAGCCAAACGCGATAGAAGAACTATCAAAGGCGGCAAAACTGAATTGGGCGTCGATTGAGCCGTCCATATTTGGCACGCTGTTTGAGCGTAGCCTCGACCCCAACAAACGCAGCCAGCGCGGCGCTCACTACACCTCCCGGGACGACATCTTGCTTATCGTCGAACCCGTCCTTATGCAGCCCCTGCGTTATGCTTGGGATACTGTTCAGTTGGAAGCCGCGACCATTCGCGAACGCTACGACAACGCGGGGACAGGACGCGCGAAATCCAATGCGCGCAAACAACTTCTGGCGAAGCGGGACGAGATCCTCGCACGCATCCGGGGGACTACCGTGCTTGACCCGGCCTGCGGCAGCGGCAACTTTCTTTACGTCTCCTTGCAAATGCTCATGGATTTGGAGAAAGAGGTTGTCCATCATCCGCTTTGGGCGGGTCTGCAAATGGCGACGCGGGAAGTGCATCCGCGTCAGATGTTCGGCATTGAAATCGACCCCATCGCCCACGCCCTGGCCAGCATCGTCGTCTGGATCGGTTATATCCAGTGGCGCATCAGCAACGGTTATGGTCAAGAATTCGGCGAGCCCATTCTGGAAGAGCTAGAAGATAATATCGTTTGCCACGATGCGATTTTGGCTTTCGACGAAGCGGGGCAGCCAACTGAACCTGCATGGCCTAAGGTGGATGTTATCGTCGGCAATCCGCCTTTTTTGGGTGGCAAGAAGCAAAGACGTGAACTGGGCGACGAATATATTGATCGATTGCTTGCATCATTCCCCCATATTCATGGTGAAGCGGACCTGTCAACATATTGGTTCGAGAAGTCACGACATCAGGTTAAGAGGGGACAAGCACAACGCGTCGGCCTTTTGAGTACAAATAGTATCCGAGCAGTACGAAGTCGGACGGTTTTGGACCGAATAAAAGAGATGGGCGACATCTTTATGGCTTGGTCTGACAGAGAATGGATATTGGATGGCGCTGCGGTTCGCGTGTCGATGATTGGATTTGACGATGGCAGCGAGACAGCCAAAACTTTAGATGGCAAAGTCGTCAATGAAATCAATCCAGACTTAACCGGAGCGGACTACATTTCGGCTGCTCTTCGCTTGCCAGAGAACAAAGGTATCTCGTTTATGGGTCTATCGCCAACAGGCGACTTCCCTATATCCAATGATTTAGCCCAGAAAATGTTACTCGCTAATAATCAGAACAGTGAAGTTCTACGCAGATTTATTAGTGGCAAAGACCTTGCGTCGCGGGATCGCATGAATTGGATAGTTGATTTTACAGGCTTGGATTTGCAGCAAGCGGCTCAATATGAGCTGCCCATGCAATACTTGTTGGCACATGTCAAACCTTATCGCGACAGCCACAGAAACGCGAAACTTCGCGACAATTGGTGGCTTTTCGAGGCTGCTCGTACAGGCATGGTCAATGCCTTGCGCGGCAAGTCGCGCCAATTGATGACTTCACTTACGGCAAAGCACCGCTTCTTTATCTGGTATCCGAGCGAGGCTCGCGCTGCTAATACAGTAGTCGTCATCGCCAGAGACGACGATTATATGTTTGGTATGCTGCATTCGCAAATTCACGTGGTATGGGCATTGCGAAAGGGAGCGACGCTAGAAGACCGACCGCGCTACAACAACTCCACCACATTCGAGACCTTCCCCTTCCCCTGGCCGCCCGGCGCGGAAGACCTCTCTCACCCCGCCCACGCTCGCATCAGCGCCGCCGCCGCGCAACTGCATCAAGAGCGCGATGCCTGGCTGAATCCGGGCCTTAGCCCCCATCCCCCGGCCCCTTCCCCCAAAATGAGGGAAGGGGAGCTTGGTATTGGCGAACTCGCTAAAAGCGACGAAAGCCCCCTCCCTCTTCATGGGGGAGAGGGTTTGGGGGTGGGGGAAAAGTGGCATATCTCGCCCGCTCTGGAGCGCCGCATGCAGGTCGTCGCCCGTGAGTTACGCAAGAATCCAACACCTTCCGAAGACAAGCTCTGGCAAGCTATCCGAAAGAAGCAGCTTGACGGCCGCAAGTTCCGCCGCCAGGTTGCTATTGGCGCTTTTGTTGTCGACTTTTACTGTTCATCTGAACGCTTGGTGGTTGAGGTTGATGGACCCGTTCATGAAGAGCAGAGGGAAGCGGATCAAATACGCCAAGGACTTATTGAATCGCTCGGCATCCACTTTGTACGGCTAAGTAATGATGAAGTGGAAAATAGTTTAGAGTCTTCACTCAGTAAAATTCGTCAAGCATTTAGGATTCACGAGCCCGCCAGAAGCGACGAAAGCCCCCTCCCTCTTCATGGGGGAGGGGGTTTGGGGGTGGGGGAAAAAGCCCTCAAAGACCGCACTCTGACCAATCTTTACAATGCTCTCGCCGTCTTTCGCGGGCGCGACAGCATGAAGACCAAACCCGCCGCCGCCGACTTCGCCCCCCGCCTCGACCAGCTGCACCGCGAACTCGATCAAGCCGTCTGCGACGCTTATGGCTGGGAGGACGCGATACTGGATGATGAGGAAGAGATTCTGCGCCGCCTGCTGGCCCTCAACCTGGAGCGGGCCGCTTCCCAGTAGGGTCGTAGGATCTAGCCAGTATCCAGCCGCAGCGTCCCCGGCAGCACATAATCCGCGCGCTTGATCACCGGTTGCAGCGCCAGCAACCGCCGCACAGTCGCCTGCATCTCCGCCGGCAGCGCCACGGTATTGCCGCGCTTGTTATCCCGCGCCAGCTTGGTGCCCGCCTGCGCATCGCGCTCGAAGGCGCCTGCCGCTTCCGCCAGCGCCGCCTGCGGCAAGTCCAGCAGCCGCAACACACTTAACAGGACGGCATCGCGCCCGCGCTGCAAGTCCTCATAGCGGACGGCCGTTATCGCCGCGCCCCGCTCCGCCAGCGCCAGGTAGCGCTCCAGCATGTACAGCCAGCCCAGCGCGCGGCCCTCCAGCCTCAGGTAGCTGCTAAGCGACGGGTGCGCCAGCCGCTCAATCTCCGCCGCCGGACACTGGTAATAAGCGACTTGCTGCTCGATGATTTGTTCTCGGCTGAAACGCGTGGGACTGTCGCCGCGCCTGGCGCGCAGCCGATGAAACGAGGCCAGCCAGTCGATGACGTTGCGATACATGAAGAGGTGCTGCGCCTCAGGCAGCGCCTCGATGTAACGCTCCAGCACGGCCATGGCCTGGTTGCGGAACTTGATGACCACTTGAGCGGCATCGCCGATGATGGCCGGGCGCGCGAGCCAGGCGACGCAGGCGCGCAGCAATTCGCGCTGCTCGGCGTCGGGCAGCGACCGCAAGCTGATGAAGGCGGTCAGCGCATCCGGCTCGGACAGAGAGAGCACGCCCTCGATTTCGTTAAGGGCGCTGCTCATCACCGTGGAGCCGCAACGGCCGATATTGTGCAGGCAGAGCAGCTTGGGCGGCTTGGCGATGCGCTTAGCCAGTGTCAAGAACTCAGCATAGGGCAGGGCGACCAGGTATTCAGCGTGGTCGAATTGCGCCTGATACAGGAAAGGCGCGGCCAGCGGATCCACCTCCCGCGGCAGCGCGGTGAAGATGGCGTGCTGATTGTCATGGTCGAGGCAATAGAGGCTGAGGCGCGGGTCTTCAACCAGAGACTCGACGGCGATGCTTCCGCCGGGCGCCAACTCAAAGTCAGCGCGTGATGTGAGCACACCCATGTGCTCGCGGTGACGCGAATGTATCCGCAGCTTGCTCGCGCTCATTTGGCCCCCGACCTCTGCAACGCGCCTGCGAATCCGCGGCCGGCCTTAGCAGGATCTGGCTCAGTCGGATTGAGGGCTCTGGGGCGGTACTTCGTAAGTGAGATTGTAGTGCCTGGCGATAGCGCGCAGGATTTCGCGGTTTTCGCGCAAAATCTCATTAATGCGATCTAGACAAGCTACTAAGCTGTCCGGCTGCGACCGGTTCTCGGCGGCGATGTCGGGCGTTTCTTCGAGCATCTCGGCGAAACTGTCGATGCGATCCATGAGCGCGCTCTGCGTACTTCGCAGCGTCTCAATGTCGCGTTCCACTCGTCTTAGGCGAATCTCAGCTATGGCCATTTGCTCCACCGCTGCTTTTTTGACGAGGTCAGATTATGCAGCCAGCTTATATGAGTTATGATTTTCTGTCAAACAGCCGCGCTTCCGCCTCGACCTGCGAATCCGCAGCCGGTGTCAGCACGATCTGGCTCAGTCGGATTGAGGGCGCTTGGGCGGTACTTCGTAGACAAGGCCCAGGTGATCGGCAATAGCGAGCAAGATTTCACGGTTTTCGAGAATTAGAGCGCGATTTTCCGCGCAAATCTGCTCAACCCGATCCAATCGGTTGTTGAACGCGTCCATGCGGGTATCGAACCTATCCATGCGGCTGTCCAAACCATCCATGCGGCTGTCGAACCCATCCATGCGGCTGTTGAAAGCGTCCATGCGCGTATCGAACGCATCCATGCGGCCTTCGATTCGGATTAGGCGGGATTGATTGTCGAGGGCGATATCTCGCGTCTCATTCAGCGTCTCGGAGAAACTGTCGATGCGATCCATGAGACCGCTCTGCGTACTGCGCAGCGTCTCAATATCGTTTTCCACGCGTTTTTGACGTATCTCAGCTACGGCCATTTGCTCCACCGCTGCTTGTTTATCGAGGCCAGATTATGCCGCCAGCTTATATGAGTTATGATTTTCTGTCAAACAGTCGCGCTTCCGCTTCGACGAATTCGACCGCGCCGGCGATGCTGGGATTGGGCGGTGTATCGGCCGGCATGGTATGCACGGTCGACGACACGATCCGCGGCTCCCCGCGCAAGTCCGCCGCCACTTCGCCAACTTGCCCGGCGCCCACCTCGCGCAGCCAAAGTACATTCGCGTCGATACGCGTCTCCGCAGCCGGCGCCAGCACAATTTGCAGGCGAGCGGCGCGCTGCTGCGGTCTCAGGGTGATGAGAATGCTCGGGTCGGTCACTGGCGGTACCTGATAGGCCCAGCTCCGCGCGGCATCCACCAGCGCCATTGTGACTTGCCCTGCCAGTTTGGCGCGGTTTTCCGCATCCAGCGCGCCCTCGACATTGGCGGCATGGTAGCCCATGCCATCCAGCACGATCAGCGCCGAGCGGCCGCCGGTGGCGCGGCAATGCCAGACCGAGTCGGCGCAGGTTCCGCCCAGGTCCAGCAGCAGTCCCGGCTTATTCGCGCGCGCTCTCAGCTGCTGGATGAGCGTGAACATTCGCGGCAGCAGCGCCAAATCGCCGCCGATGCCCGCGCTGTAGTGCAGGCTCAGGCTCAGCGGTTTTTCCATTCCGCCCGCCGCTTCTCGATGAAAGCGCGCATGCCTTCGGCTTTGTCTTCCGAGCCGAAAGCGATTAGGAAGTTGCGCCGTTCCAGCGCCAGTCCTTCGCTCAGCGACGTCTCGTAGGCTTTGTTGATAGCTTCTTTGGTCAGGCGGATGGCGACCTGGGAGCGGCGCGCGACCTGCTGGCCGATGCCGATGGCGGCGTCCATGTACTCGTCCAGCGGCGCCACGCGATTTACCAGCCCGTAGTCAAGCGCTTCCTGCGCGCTGAGCTTGCGGTCGGTCAGCATGATCTCCATAGCCAGCGCCTTGCCCACCGCGCGGGTCAAGCGCTGAGTGCCGCCGGCGCCGGGGATGATGCCCAGGTTGATCTCCGGCTGGCCGAAAACCGCCGTCTCCGAAGCGACGATCATGTCACAGCTCATGGCCACTTCGCAGCCGCCGCCTAATGCGTAGCCGGACACTGCGGCGATGACGGGCTTTTTTAGACTCTCAATATCAAAGCGGTCGACCAGCGAGCGCGACATCAGCATGTCGATCTGCGTCTTGCCGTCCATCTCCTTGATGTCGGCGCCGGCGGCGAAGGCTCTGTCGTCCCCGGTCAAGATCATCGCGCCGATTGCGGGGTCGGCGTCGAATGCCGACATAGCCGCCATCACCTCGTCCATCAGCGCCGAGTTGAGCGCGTTCAGCGCCTTGGGCCGGTTGAGCCGCACGCGCCCTACGCCTTCCGCCGGTTGATCGACAATGATGTTCTTGTAGCTCATGTTGTCCGCTCCTGCTCGTATGTTGATTGCGCCCGCTCAATGGTAGCACAGACCCGCGCATGGCGGGACAGCGCCGGCGCGCGCCCGCTTTAAGTCATTTATCAAGAAAGTCGATGATTCGCTTCACTGCCGCCGCCACGTGAGCGCCTTGGTCCGGCCATGCGGACGAAACTGGCTGTGCGCCCGCAACGCCACGGCTGCCGACTTCAAACGGGGTCGCTACGACCAGACTGTCTGGTGTGTAAGGCCTGTATCGAAGCGGGTCTGTCGGCCCCATCAGCATGACGGCCTTGGCGCCGCTGGCCGCCGCCAGATGCGTCAAGCCGGTGTCGTTGCCGATGTAGACCAGCGCTTCCGCCGCCAGCGCGCCCATCTCCGGGAATGTAAGGCGGTCGACCCAGCTGACTGAGCGAACATCCAGCTGCCGCTCGACCTCAGCGACCAGCTCGGCATCGCCCGGCCCGCCCAGCAGAACGACGCTCGCTTCCCGGGCCTGCGCCACACGATTGAGCATCTGCGCGAACTGCTGCAACGGAAAACGCTTGGCTTCGAAGCGCGCCCCCGGATTGACGCCGCCGCCGGGATGCGCTACGACGAAAGGCGCTTCAATACTTTCGGCCGCAAGATATGCGCGAGCCGCCGCCAAAGCCGCGTCCGCTACCGGCAAGTTGGCGAAGGCATGCAACTCGCGCCCCGCCAGCGCGCTGACCACCTTCAGGTAGATCTCGCTTTCGTGCTCAGGTTTATCCGGGTCGATTGCGACTCGCAAGTTGTAGCCGAAGCCGCGCCCGCCGCTGTCCAGACCGGCGCGCAGGGGAATGCCGGACAAGCTCACAGCCAGGCTCATCAAGGGCGAACGCACCAGAGACACGGCGCAATCGTAGTCCCCGGCGCGCAGCAGTCCGACCAGGCGCAGGAATGCAGCCGGCGATTCCAGCGGCATGTCCGCGCCCGTATCGACGATCTCGTCAACTGCCGGGTGATGCGCGACGGCTCGCGCCGACCACTCGCCCACCGCCCAGCTGATATGCGCCTGCGGAAACGCGTCGCGCAGAGCCGTCAATGCGGCCGTGGCCATGACGACATCGCCAATGCAGCAGGGGCGAATCAATACGATGCGCCGCGGCTGGATGGATTTCGCTTTAGCCGGGAATAGCGTCCCCAGCAGCTTGTAGAGCATGGCCTCACGCTCGCGAGTGTCCCCTGATCAAGCGAAAATGTAATGCAGACTTCAGTTGCGGCATAGTCCCTTTTGCCCAGAGCAATCGCAGCAAAATTTATTAACCACAGAGAACACAGAGTGCACAGAGATTTAGCATTTTAGACGACTATTCAAAGTACTCGATGGACTGGTATATGGCATGAAGCACCGAAAAGACTTCAAATATCTCTCAAAATCACTCCTGACTAATGACGTAAGCTTTCATTATTGCTTTTCTCTGCGCTCTCTGTGATCTCTGTGTTTGATTTTCCGTTCGAATTTGCGCCATTTCAGTCACTACCATTTTGATGCGATTGCCCTGCCTTTTGCCCGTTTCGCGCTGCAATGCCAGGTGGAATTCATTGGGCACCCGCTTGTGAATCGGGAGCAGTCCTTGACAAGACCTTTAAGCAGGTTAAGATTATATTAAGCAAATGTGAAATCTCATAACAAATAAATTGGACCGCAATGATCATGAATTTCATACGGGCATTCACTTACATTTCCGAAGACAAGCATTGGCTGGGCAAACTGAGCGAGACTGCGGTATTCGCCTTGCTTTGCCCGGTGCCGGTCATCGGGCTGATCAGCCTCTGCGCCCTACTGGGTTACTTGACAGAGCTAATACACAATGTCGGCAATGATTACCCGCGCCCGCTGCCTGAGTGGGATCATATCGGCGAAGACATCAGCAAAGGCTTTCCGGTCTTGGTGGCGCTAATCGTCTACCATTTGCCCTTGCTGCTGGCCCTGCTCTTCCTTTACGCCTTCCGCCATGTCATCGCCGTGAGCCTATTTGGCGGCATCACCTTCTTGAGCATACTGGGCGCGTTGGCGCCGCTGCTGATTCTGTATTTTGCCTTGGCCTGGTCGCTGCTGGCGGTGGGGCTGGTCCGTTACGCCGAATCTTGGGAATCCGCTTCTTTCTATCAGCTGAACCGCTTGCTGCGCAGCCTGCATAACCACAGCACGCTGGCGCTGCAATGGCTGATCGCTTCCTTGGCGGCCAGCATCATTCTGCTGGCGCTGCTGCCGGCGGCGCTGCTGGGCCTGGCGCTCTTCGTGCCGGTGCAGGGTTACCTGGCGGGCAGCTACGGACGCAGACTGCGCGCCGAACGGATGGCGCTGCGCCGCGGTCAGTCGCCTTCCGAGCGGGGCGCCGGAACCCGCGCATTGAGCTTTGCCGCGCAGGACGGCCGCCCATCTCATTGACGCCGGGAATACGCCTGAGCCGCGACGATTCGCTTCAGTAAGCGCAAGCACGTCATGCAAATACTTACCACAGAGAGCGCAGAGGATACAAAGAAGTAAGTGCAAGTAAGTCATGCGACATTTGTACCGGTCTACCCCACCCCCCGGCCCCCTCCCCGAATCATCGGAGAGGGGGAGCAACACAAGTACGTCGCAGCTTCCCCCCGATGATTCGGGGGGACTGAGGGGGGTAGAATTTGCGGCAGACTGTTTAATTACTTACTCGCATTTACTGAGGGCATTGAGTAACGCAATTCCCTGATTGTATGCCAGCGACAGTTTCCACTTGACGAATTGCAACCTTGAGCGCGGCGGCATCGCAACAATACAAAACCCTCTGTGTGCTCTGTGTACCCTCGTGAGCCTCTGTGGTGAAAAGAGGATTTTCTTGAGACAAGATTTGCATTACTTGCTTTGTTCTACATCTGTCAAGCGGTTGAAGATCATCGCGGCCGGGCTCTCAGCGGTAGACAACTTGCGCGTAATGCCCCAACTGAGGCGCGCAACGCGTGTAGGCGCTGCCCGCAGGGGCTATAATATATAGTAGGCGTCCTGCGCATGGGCGGCCGTTCACCAACATCAGCAGACACTCATCCCGCCCGGTACGCAGGCAACTGTCCGCAATGGATCATCATAGATATTTTGTTGTTTATCCTTATCTCGACTCTTCGTTGAGCATTAGTTGAAGCGGAAGGAGTACGGATCGGGCTAAGCACGGGAGAATGGGGATTTATGATTTCATATCTCGTTTGCCGGTTCATCGGCCTGATTGTATTCGCAATTATCGGCAGCCGCATTGGCGCCGCGCTGGCGCACCTCACGCAATTTGACGCGGAAGAAAGCATGTTGATCTTCGCCGGGCTGGGCGCCCTGTTCGGCTTGATCGCCACCCCCTGGTTCACCATCGTGCCATTTCGCTCTTGGCGGCGTCACGCCAGCGAGATGACGGTGCCGCGGCTGATGCTGGCGATACTGGGCGGCCTGGTCGGCTTGACCGTAGCGCTGATGCTGGCCTTTCCCTTGTCGCTGCTGGGCGATCCCGTAGGCCGTGTCCTGCCGGCGCTGGTTTCCCTGATATGCGGCTATCTGGGCATGAATCTGTTTAACATTCGCTCCAGCGAAATCCTGGATGTCATCAGCGAGAAGATCATGGGTCGGCAGCGGCGCATGCAGCCCTTTGCCAACCGCCAACTGCTGCTGGATACCAGCGTGCTGATCGACGGGCGCATTGTTGAAATCGCCGAGACCGGCTTCATCGGCGGGACGGTGGTGATCCCGCGCTTTGTGTTGAGCGAACTGCACCGCGTGGCCGATTCATCCGATCCGCTGCGGCGCAATCGCGGTCGTCGCGGCCTGGCCAAGCTCAATGAACTGCAGCGCAACAACGACTTGCCCGTCAAGATCATCGATGACGACCCGCCAGACTTTGGCGAGGTGGATGCCAAGCTGGTTGCCTTATCCATCCAGCTCAACGCCTCATTGGTGACCAACGACTTTAACCTCAACCAGGTCGCCGACGCGCAGGGCGTCGATGTGCTGAATATCAACGCGCTGGCCAATGCCGTGCGCTCGGTCTACATCCCGGGCGAGAAATTCGCCATCCGCATCATCCAGCAGGGGCGCGATCCCAACCAGGGCGTCGGCTACCTGGATGACGGCACCATGGTTGTGGTGGAATCGGGACAGAAATACATGGACCGCAACGTCAGCGTGGAAGTGACCAAACTGATCAACCGACCCACCGGCCGCATGATCTTCGCCGTGCCGCAATCCAAATCGGGGCGCTAATTGCCGCAGCCTTCGTCGCGCCTTGGCCATCCGCAAGCGGTCTCCCCTACAAGGCTTGTCCGGTACTGTGACTCAGCTGCCGCTCGCTCTGCTTAGGCGAATACTCGACATCTTTGCCACCGAGTACACCGAGTTTGATAGAGTACACAGAGGAAAGGCATCATTCTTAGTCCACAGACTGAATCGGCGACTGTGTGGATCATCCTTTACTCGACCAACCGCCATATTTTCCGGAATCCCTCTCTGTGCACTCATATTTTGTCTGTGCCCTCGGTGGCAAAAGTGTCGCGAATCCCTAGAAGCGCGGCGCCCACCCCAACAAGCCGTATCGTCATCGGTATTTGAGTCGTGGACAAGCCCTACACGTTTTCTGCGCTTCTGCTAGGATTGCGCCGTTAACTTGACCACAGACACACAAGCGAGAATGCGATGAGCGAAGCCGTGCCGGAACGCCTGACTGGCGCAGAAGACGTCATCTGGGATTTGTCCGTTTTCTACCACAGCCTGGATGACCCGCAGATCGACGCCGATATACAGAAACTCAACCAGCTTATGGACGCCTTCCAGGAGCGCTGGCGCGGTAAACTGGCGCAGATGAGCGCCGCGGATTTCGTCAGCGCCTATGCCGACCTGGAAGCGATATACAACCTCAGCGGCCGGCTGGGCTCCTTCGCCATGCTCAACTTCTCCACCGACACGGGCAATCCCGACTACACAGCGTATATGGCCAGGATCCAGGATCTGGACGCCGAGCTGAACCAGAAGATCGTCTTCTTCTACATCGAATGGAACGCCCTCGAAGACGCCCAGGCGGAAGCCATCCTGGCCGACCCGCAGCTGGAAAATTGCCGCTACTACCTGGAGGCGGAACGGCGCAACAAGCCTTACTACCTGTCGGAAGCCGAGGAGCAGATCGTCATCGAAAAGCAGGTGACCGGCAGCGCCGCCTGGACGCGCTTCTTCACCCAGCTGACCAGCGCCTTTCGTTTCGTCTGGATGGGCGACGAGGTCAACATGACCTTCATCCTCAACAAGCTGCGCGATGCCGATCGCGATGTGCGCGAAATGGCCTGGCGCAAACTGACCGACAAACTCGAAGAAAAGTCGCTGGAGCTGACCTTCATCTTCAACACTCTGGCACTGGACAAAGCCAATAGCGACCGACGCCGCGGCTACGCCAGCTGGATCTCGTCGCGCAACTTGAGCAACAAAGCCAGCGACGAAGTGGTCGAGGCCTTGGTGACTACCGTGACCGGCAACTACGACTTGGTCGCGCGGCACTACCGATTGAAACAGGCGCTGCTGGGTTATGACGAGCTCTACGACTACGATCGCTATGCCCCGCTGAATCTCAAGGAGAGCGAGGAATTCTACCGTTGGGAGCAGGCGCGTGATATCGTGCTGGAAGCCTTCGAAAACTTCAGCCCGCGCATGAAGACCGCGGCTCAGCACTTTTTCGACAAGAACTGGATACACGCGCCCGTCCTGCCCAATAAACGCGGCGGCGCTTTCGCATCCCCCACCGTCGCCTCGGCCAATCCTTACGTCTTCCTCAATTATCTGGGCGATGCGCGCGATGTCACCACGCTGGCGCATGAACTGGGGCACGGGATTCACATGTACTTAAGCGGACGCGAGAGCGGGCTATTCGCCCTCTACACGCCGCTGACCACAGCCGAGATGGCCTCGACCTTCGCCGAGATGCTGGTCTTCCAGGATCTGATGGCCGCCGAAGACGACCAGGAGGTCAAGCTGTCCATGCTGACCGAGAAAATCGAGGACACCTTCGCCACGGTCTTCCGGCAGATTTCCATGAACCGCTTTGAAGATAAGATGCACAGCGCCCGCCGCAGCGAAGGCGAATTGACCGCCGAGCGCTTCAACGAACTGTGGCTGGAGACGCAGCGCGATATGTTTGGCGACAGCGTCACCATCACCGACGAATACGGCAGTTGGTGGAGTTACGTGCCGCATTTCTTGCACACGCCAGGCTATGTCTACGCCTATTCCTTCGGCGAGCTGCTGGTGCTGGCGCTCTACCGCATCTATCAGGAAGAGGGCGCGAGCTTCGTGCCCAAGTACATCGACCTGCTGGCCGCCGGCGATTCCGATTATCCCGATCGGCTGCTGGCGAAAGTCGGCGTGGACATCAATGACCCGGGCTTCTGGAAGAAGGGCATTGATGTGATCGAAGAATGGGTGGCGCAGGCGGAAACGCTGGCGCGCCAACTCTATAGCGACAAGTTCGCTTAGGCGCGGCGCATGACGGCAGGCTACTCGGGCAGGCCCCTGGTCAAGAAGCTGGGGATCAAAAGCGGGTTTCGCGTAGCCCTGCTGCGGGCGCCCGCTGACTATCTCGAACTGTTGGGCGAGCTGCCGGCCGATGCGACCATCGACCGCGAACTGGCCGGCGCCGACTACGATTTTGTGCAGGCATTCTATGTGTGGCGCGCCGATTATGAAGCCGACTTCCCGCGCCTGAAAGCCGCCATCCGTAAGTCGGGCATGATCTGGATTTCCTGGTACAAGAAGGCCGCCAAGATGCCCACCGATATCAGCGAAGACGTCGTGCGCGATGTGGCGCTGGCGGGCGGCCTGGTCGATGTAAAAGTCGCCGCCATCGACGCGCAATGGTCGGGGCTGAAGCTCGTATATCGCCGGGTAGATCGCTGAGAGACATTATGGGCGAAGTGCTTGAACTTTCAGCAGCGCAAGTATTGCGCGAATCTCTGCGCGAAGCAGGCCAGACCCTGGTCTTCACCAACGGTCACTTCGACCTGCTGCATATCGGCCATCTAGACTATCTGGAAAAAGCCAGCCAACTGGGCGATGCCCTGTACGTCGGCATGAACGGCGATGCCTCGACCAGGCGCCTCAAAGGCCCCGGGCGTCCCCTCGTGCCGGATGCCGAGCGGGCGCGGCTATTGGCGGCGCTGGCCCCGGTCGCGGCTGTGATCATCTTCGAGGAAGACACTGCTGATAGCCTGCTGCGCGCCCTGCAGCCGGATATCTACGTCAAGGGCGGCGACTATGCCGAAAAGCCGCTGCCGGAGCGTCCGACTGTCGAAGCCTACGGTGGCCGCGTCGAGCTGATCGAGTACCTGCCCCAGCACAGCACCACCCAGCTCATCAACCGTACGCGCAACCTGGGCGACTGAATCAAAAAAGGAACGCGTTTCTGCGTTCCCTTGTGAGTATTCGCTTTGCCGCCCGGTCTTAGGTCAAGCGGTTGTAGAACTCAACCACCATCTGAATATCGATCGGCGTCTGTACTTCGCCTTCTTCGGGGACGCGATCCAGCGTCACACGGAAGTTCTCTTTGTCAACTGTCATATAGGGCGGGAAATATGCCGACTGCTGAATCCATTCCTGGATATGCACATTCTTTTTCATCTTGTCGCTGACTTCAACGACGTCATTGGCGCGCACCTGATACGAGGGCAAGTTCACGCGCCGGCCGTTGACCAGGATATGCCCGTGCCCGACAATTTGCCGCGCCGACCAGATAGTCGCCGCCAAGCCGGAGCGGTAGACAATATTGTCCAGGCGCCGTTCCAGCAGGCTAAGCAAGTTGACGCCGGTCGGTCCCGCCATCAGCGCCGCCTTCTTGTAATAGTTGCGCAGCTGCCGTTCGCGTACGTTGTAGATGAAGGACAGCTTCTGCTTCTCATCCAGCTGCAGCGCGTAATTGCTGCGCCGCCCGGAGCGGAAGGACTTCTCGCGGCCGTGCTCCCCGGGGGGATAGGCGCGGTCTTCCAGAATCCGCGAATACTTCGGGCGCGGCACCAGCAACTCGCCGAAGCGGCGCTGGGGTTTGGCTTTTGGTCCGTGATACGATGCCATAGGCTAACAAATCCTCTAATTATGCAGGCCATTTCGCGCCCGCAGACTCTCAGAAATCGGCGTTACAGTATAGCGGAATGTAGGCGCATTGCTAGGGTGAGTTTGCCATCGCTGAAGCTTCTAGCCTTGTAGGGGCGATTCTGTGAATCGCCCGTTGTTGTGATTCTGAATTGTCGCGCGACCCACTGGGTCACCCCCACGAATCCTCTGTGCCTCTGTGGCCATTAACCCCCTACGCCGGCTGATTCTCCAAGCGACCCAGCCAGTAATGCACGTCAAAGCTCTCATCGCCGGTCAGGAAGCGCCACAGCTTGATGCGATTGACGATCTCCAACCGGCCCGAGGCCGCTTCAAACCAGGGCTCTCGTTGGGCCAAGATGCCTGGCACATCATCGCTGCGCGGGAAGCCGCTGTGGATTTCTTTGGGCGCGGCATAGTCATCCGTCAGGTCGTCGGTATTCCAGAGCCGCAACTGTCGCACAGCCGGGTTAAGGCGCAGCTTGAACATATAGCGCCGCCGGTCGGTCTGATTCTGGCGGCCGCAATGCCAGATGCCGTGGTGCAGCGCCAAGACCGACCCGGCATTGCAGACCATGGGTATCTGCCCGCGCATATTCTGGTATGCGGCCACGTCCATCTCGTTGACGCGCCGGAAGTGGCTGCCCGGCAGCAGCAGCGTCCCGCCCATTTCCAGCGGCACATCGTGCGGGAAGTACATCAGCTGGATGTCAAAGTGACTGCGGCAGTCGATGATCGAATCGGCGTGCAAGCCCTGCGCCTTGCCTTCGTTCGGCTCGCGCACGTGAATCGCGTCGTGGTCGAATAGCGGATCCTCGCCGACCAGGCTGGCGATCAAGCCCTGGATCTCCGGCATGTCCAGCAATCGGCGGATGGACGTGCCGTGATAGCACTGCGACAAAGGCGTGCCGGCCCGATGTCCCTTGATCTCCTGCCGGTCGATGCCGCGCATGACCGCCTGGTTGATCTCGTCCGGCACCAATTCGTCAAAGCGCAGGTAACCGCGCGCGACGAATTCCGCCATCTGTTTCGATGAGAGTAGATGCTTTTGGTCGATCATACCTCTATGTCCTCCAGCTTTTCAAAGAGAAATCCGTATTTCATAAACGAAGTACTGTACTCCTCGCCCGGGTAGGGCGGGATCAGCACCGGGTGCTGAATCAGGCGCCAGCCGTCTTTCAGCGCGTCCAAGCCGGTCTCGTAAGGCGGCTCGGTATTGTCGCCGGTGGTGAATGACTCTTTGCCCGTGCCGTCGTAGATGGACCAACCCAGAACGCGGCTGTCCAATGCCGATGTATGCAGGTAGAGCGTCAAGACTTTTTGTCTACTTGTCCCGGCCATTTCATTCCCTTCGCTTGCGAGACCAACACGAAGAGAATCCTACCGCATTAGCAGTGCCGGGACAAACCGGATTTGTGGATTTTGTTCAGCGCGCTCAGTCGTCATCTTCTTCAATGACGATGTCGGTTTTCTGCTTGGGGCTATTCTTGGGCTTGTCTTCATCGGACGCTTCCATTTCGATAATGACTTTGGCGTCCGGCAATTCTGAGCGCTCTCGGAAATAGTTGATGATGGCGTCGCCAATTACTCGAGCTTTCGCGGCCATGCCGGCGCTCTTGACTGCCCAACCCACTAACGGAATCACGCCGACGAATTCTGCAATGACGCCTCCGGCCACCGCACTACCGACCGCGCCGCCTAGAATTCCTGTTAGATGATCCATATCGAAAGCGCTGACATCGTAAGCATTAGCGACTTGATTAATCATGGCGATGTCCGCCCCGGTTAGAAACAGAGAACTGCCCGGAATCCAACCCGTCCCTGCAGCCAGCGTCGTCCAGTTATTGACCAACTTCCGCGCTTCGCGATCCGCATCTTGTAATGATTTCGACATGGTGTTGTCTTTCTTTCGTTATAGCCTACTATTACATTGAAACGAGAGGCTCGGTCGACCGATGCACCTCCGCCGGTCGCCAACGCTTACAGCGCATGATTATGGAAAGCGTTGCGGCGTATGCCTTTATTACGTTGACCGGCCGACAGCGTTGCGCAATTCATGAACGAAATGGAGTTTCTCGTCAGGCGACAGTTAAATTTACAAGGAAAATAGAAGTGGACGCGAAGATTGCGAATTTGTTGGTGGTAAGCTCGGCCGCGGAAGAGACCCGGCTCTTTGCCGAATATTTGCGGGACGATTTTGATTTGGCCTTCGTGAACTTAGGCGCGGAAGCGCTTTTCTACCTTGACGGCGCCACAAATATTGACCTGGTGCTGCTGGCCGGTTCGCCGCCGGATATCGGCGTCCTGGAGCTGGTCGGCGCCATTCGCGCTCGGCACTTCGCCGGCGGACTGCCGCTGATTATGCTGGAAAGCGATGGCGGCCCCGAAGAAGTCGCGCTGGCCTTTCAGAACGGCGCTGACAATTGCCTGATGCGGCCTTTCACCGAAACGGCGCTGCGAGCCCGAATTGACGCGCTGCTGGAAGTCAAGCGCAGCTTCGACCGCGCCCAGGCCAAATATGCCGAGCTGGAAGAAACCGATTTGCAGCGCCTGCAGATAAGCCGCATGGCCTCGCACGATCTGCAATCGCCCTTGAACAATATCCGCCTGGCCGTCAAGGGCTTGCAAAGCGGAGACTTCAGCGACCCCAACGATGTGAATCGCTCGCTCGAGACGATTCGGGTCCTGGCGGAGAATATGGGCGAAATCATGTCCAACTACCTGGACGTGATGGAACTCAGTTCGCGGCAGCTCCGCATTCAACTCAAGCCGGTGAATCTGCGCGACGCCATTGTAAATGTGTCGAGCCAGTACGAGCTTGCCGCCCGACAGAAGGACATCCGCCTTCGTATCGGCTCTGTCGAAGGCTGGGTCATGGCCGATGCCGCGCGTCTGGTGCAGGCGCTTGGCAATCTGGTCGACAACGCCTTAAAATACAGTCCACCGGGCAGCACAGTCCGGCTCGGTACCGCCATCGAAAATGGCCTGGGTTGGCTGATCGTCGCAGACGATGGCCCCGGCATTCCGCCTGCGGAGCGCTCGCGGCTATTCCAGGAGTTCGGCAAGCTGAGCACCTATCCGACGGGCGGCGAATCAAGAACGGGGTTGGGCTTGTGGATCGTCAAACATCTTGTAGAGGCGCAGGGTGGACAGGTCCGTGCTGAATTCCCTGATTCGGGCGGTTCACGTTTTCGCATCGGCTTTCCCACTGTCGGCGATCTTTCGGGCCTCGACGCGCAACGCTAAATCCGGCGCCCGGCAGGCGCGCTTCTGCCATCGCGACCGCGCGCACCAAGCTTCACGATGAAAATCTTGCTGCTCAGCGACCGGATTCCGCCGGAGGGCCGCGGTGGGGCGGAGGCCGTCGTCTGGCGCTTGGCGCAGGGCCTGGCAGCCGCCGGGCATGAGTTGCACATCGCCGCCAGCACCACCGGCGCGCCCTTTGAAGAGCTGCGCGACGGCATCCCGACCTATCACCTTCACGCCCATTATCCCGAGCGCTTTCGCGCCTGGCTGTCGCTGTGGAATCCGCAGACATCCGGCGCCCTGCGCAGCCTGTTGCGGCGCCTGCAGCCGGATATCGTAAACGCCCACAATATTCACTCTTTCCTGAGCTATCACTCGCTGAAGCTGGCGCGCGCAGCCGGTTGCGGCGTCGTCTTCAGCGCGCACGACGCCATGCCGCTTGTTTACGGCAAATTGCCGGCGTCCTTCGGCGGACGCGGCTTGCAGCGACACCCTGACTACCGCCTGCCCGTGGGCTACAATTTGCGCCAGAACCGCTTCCGCTATAATCCCTGGCGCAATATGATTATCCGGCGCCATCTGCAGCGGCACGCGCATGTACGCACCGTCCCCAGCCGGGCGCTGGCAGCTGCCTTCGCCGACAACGATTTGCCGCCGGCCGAAGTCGTTCACAACGGCATCGACCTGGATGCCTGGGGGCCGCCGCACGAGACGATCGTCGCTGAGCTGCGCGGGCGGCTGGGCTTGGAAGGCAAGCGCGTCATACTGATCGCCGGCCGCCTGACCGAAGAAAAGGGCATGCGGCAGGCCCTGCTCGCCCTCGATCGTTTGCGCGAATCTCTGACGTCGGTCCGCCTGCTGATTCTCACATCACGCGATATTGGGGAGCAGCTGCCGGCGGACTTGGGGCATCTGCGTCCCTACGTTACAATCGGCGGCTGGCTGAGCGGCGTGGAGCTGCGCGCGGCTTACCAACTGGCCGACGTGGTGGCGGTACCGTCGATTTATGTCGATCCCTTTCCGACCGTCAACCTGGAAGCCATGGCGGCCGCTAAACCAGTAGTCGCTACTTGTTTCGGCGGCTCAGCGGAAGCCGTCCTCGACGGCGAGACCGGCTTCATCGTCGACCCGCTGCAGGTTGAAGCCCTCGCCGGCGCCTTGCTGCGGCTGCTGAGGGACGACGCTCTGCGCGCATCAATGGGCGAGCGCGGCCGCGAACGAATCAGGGCGCATTTCACGTTGGCGCGGCAGGTCGAGCGGATGCTGGAGTTGTATGAGCGAGCAGTGAAAATGAGCGACTTGTGATGGCGACGATTCTTGCGAGCGAAACTCATCTGCTTAGCTCCGCCAATGGGCGTGAGTATCGTATTTCGGTTGCGCTGCCGCTGGCCTACGACGCCGCGCCGGACGATGCTTGGCCCTTTGCTGGGGCGCCGGAGCGCTGGCCGGTGGTCTACGTGCTCGATGGCAATTGGTATTTCGGACTGGCGACTGACATTATCCGCCCGATGTCATGGTGCGGAAATATCTCCGATGCCATCATCGTCGGCATAGGTTACCCGGAAGCGGATGACCCCACGGAGGCCTTCCGCACCGCCTTTACCCGCCGCAACCTGGACTTGACGCCTTTGCGCGATGAAGCCGAAGAGCAATCAATGGCGCAGCGATTTCAGCGCCCCGTGCCGACTGGCGGCGCGGATGACTTTAACAATTTCATCAACAGCGAATTGACGCCCCTCATCGACGAGCGCTACCGAACCGATAAGTCACGTCGCGCCCTGGCCGGGCATTCTTACGGTGGCCTCTTCGCCGCCTACAGCCTATTTCAATCGCCTCAGCGCTTTCAAACTTACCTTATCGGCAGCCCCACCTTGGCATATGGCAATCGCTGCGTTTTTCGACGGGAAGAGCAGTTCGCCCGATGCAACGCCGCCTTGCCCGCGCGGGTATTCATATACGCCGGTGATGAGGAATTCGCCGACGACACCACGCTCACCGATACAATCCGTTTCGCCACGATTCTGAAAAGTCGAAGATGTCGGACTGAACCTGGACTTGAAACTGTTTCCCGATCACGATCATTGCGCGGTTGCGGCGCCCGGCTTGCATGCCGGTTTGAAATTCGCCCTGAGCCAGCGCAAAATCGAGGAGTAGACAGCACGATGAAGCATCAGCGATATTCAGGACCCGACGACCTTTACCGCGCGCAAGCCGCGCTGATGCAATGGACAAAGAAAGCCGGCGACTGCAATTATCTGCACAAAGGCGATGTCGGTCACCAGCTTTTCAACACCTGCTACGGCTACGACAAAAGCGAGGTTTTCCGCTTCTGGCTGGATGCATCCGGCGAACTGGTCGCCTTCGCGCTCCTGGGCCCGCATTGGGAGTTCTTCAATCTGCAGGTGGCGCCGGGCCTGCGCGGCAGTGCAGAGCATGTCGCCTTGTTCGGGTTTTGCGAAGGCGAAACCCTGCGCCTGGCCAAGCTGTTTAATACCGGCCTCAAAGATCTGTACGTCGATGCCTTCGACTGTGACCCGGCTTATATCGAATTCGTCGAGGCGCGCGGTTACCAGCGGGAAAAGCAGGGCATCACCCTGACGCGGCACAACCTGGAAGACCTGCCGCTTGCGGAACTGCCGCCCGGCTACCGCTTCTACGAGGCGACGGCGGCGGACTTGGACCAGCTGACGGACCTGCACAATCACACCTTTGCCGACAAGTGGAACGCCGCGTCGTATGCCAATGTCTTCAACGCGCCGCACATGGAATACGAGTGGGTGGTCGTGGCGCCGGACGGCCGCTTTGCCGCCTTTGTTAACTTGTGGATCGACCAGGTTAATCGCTCGCTTTTGTTTGAGCCGGTTGGCACACACTCCGACTTTCGCCGCCAGGGACTGGCCAAAACGCTGATGGTCTACGCCATGCGCCGTATGCAGGCGGAGCAAGGCATAAAGAGCGCCTATGTCGGCCATGAGCCGTCGGACAAGAACCCGGCTTCGGGCGCGCTCTATGCTTCGCTCGGTTTCAAGCCGCTTTTCGAAGTCTATGACTATAAGAAGCCGATTGGGCATACCGCCAGGAGCTTCTAGTCCGACGCCGCTGTCGCCAGAGGGGCTGTTGTTTGTTTCTGAGCCGCTGGTAGAATATGTCAGATTAAGAGGAGTTGATCAGGAGCGATAAGTTTGCAAATCTTCAATGTGCTTGGCCGAGAGAAACAGCCCTTCAAGCCAATTCACGAGGGGCGGGTCGGCATGTACGTTTGCGGTCCGACCGTATACGAGCATTCGCATCTGGGCCACGCCAAGACTTACGTCTCCTTTGATGTTGTAGCGCGTTACCTGCGTTACAGCGGCTGCGATCTGCTTTATGTGCAGAACATTACTGACGTCGGCCATTTGCGCGCCAACGAAGAAGACCGCGTTCTCGTGCGCGCCGCCCAGCTCAACGCCAAACCCATGCAAGTCGTCGAGACCTACACCCGCAGCTACTTCGAGGACATGGACGCGCTCGGCGTCATGCGGCCGGACATATCCCCGCGCGCCAGCGGCCACGTGCCGGAACAGATCGAGATGATCGAAACGCTGATCGCCGAAGGACATGCTTACGAGGTCGATGGCAATGTCTATTTCGATGTGCTCAGCGATGAAGACTACGGCAAATTATCCAACCGGCGCGTCGAAGAGCAGCAGGACGAATCGCGCGAGTTGGTCGGCGGCGACAAACGCCATCCGGCCGACTTCGCTCTGTGGAAAAAAGCCGAGCCGGAGCATATTCTGCGCTGGAACAGCCCCTGGGGCGTCGGCTTCCCCGGCTGGCACATCGAATGCTCGGCCATGGCCAAGAAGTACCTGGGCGCCAACTTTGATATTCACGGCGGCGGCATCGACAATATCTACCCGCACAACGAAAATGAAATCGCCCAGAGCGAATGCGCCAATCACGCCGCTTTCGCCAATTACTGGATGCTGACCGGCAGCCTGAACGTGCTGGATCCCGACGAGGGCATCCCGGTCAAGATGAGCAAGTCGCTGGGCAACTACGTCACCATCAAGGACGCGCTTGACAAGTATCGCCCGCAAGAGTTGCGCTATTTCATCCTGACCTCGCATTACAGCAATCCGGTGCTTTACAGCGAAGACTCGCTGGCGTCGGCCAAGTCCGGCTGGGAGCGGCTTGCCAACGCCCTGCGGCTGGTCCGCCAGCAGCTGAACAGCGCGCCCGATAATGACGCCGGCGACGCCTTCCTGGCGCGACTGAACCGGGCGAAGCATGATTTCCGCCGGGTTATGGACGATGACTTCAACTCGCCGCGCGGCATCGCCGTGCTGCAAGATCTGACGCGCGATGTCAACACCTTGCTCAACAGCGAGACCGAAGTGGGCGTCGCTACATTGGCGGCGATCAACGAGACCTACGCTGCTTTGGGCGGCGATGTGCTGGGTCTGCTGCCGACCGCCGGCGAGGTCGAGAGCAGCGATGGTAAGCGCGAGTCGGCGCTGATCGAGATGCTGATCGACATGCGGGCGCAGGCGCGCGCAGACCGCGATTACGCCCGCAGCGACGCAATTCGCGACCATCTGGCGGCCTTGGGCATCGTCCTGGAAGACCGCGCCGACGGCACCATCTGGAAGCTGGCCTAAATCGTGAGCCCGCAAGTTACGTTATTTGTAAGGCTAGTCCGATACCGTGACGACGGTTTGGCAAGCTCGACACTGGCGCGGTTTCGACATCTTTACCACCGAGGACACCGAGTCAAATCGAGGACACAGAGGAAAGATATTGTGCTTAAGCAAGGACAGATTTGGCAAAGCTGCCGATCATTATTATTCAGACTATCCGGCGTATTATCGGGTATCCTTCTCTGTGCCCTCATAATTACTCTGTGTCCTCGGTGGCAAAAGAGTCGGAAAACCGTAAAAGCGCGGCGCCCGCCCCTGCATACCTTGCTCTAACTGATCAAAGGCGAAACGGATGCCGGAATTTCTCTACGGACACTGGGCGGTAATCGAGGCCATGCGCTCAAAACGACGCCAGATCGACGCGCTGATGATCCACGAGCGCGCCGAAAGACGCGGCACGGTCGGCGATGTGATGACCATGGCCGAAGAGTTGAACCTGCCGATACAGCGCGTGCAGCGGCGCATCCTCGACGACCTGGCCAATAACGGCAATCATCAGGGGCTGGCGCTGCGCGTCGGCCGCTATCCCTACTGCGACCTGGAAGACATTCTCAGCCTGGCCGCCCGGCGCGGCGAGAAACCCTTTGTCCTGCTGCTGGACTTGCTTAAGGACCCGCAGAATGTCGGCTCGCTGATCCGCGTCAGCGATGCGGTCGGCGTTCACGGCATCGTCATTCAAGAGCGGCGCAGCGTGGCCGTGACCCCGGCTGTCGTCAACGCCTCTTCCGGGGCGGTTGAGCATATCAATGTGGCGCAAGTGTCGAATCTGGTCAACGCCATGAAGCTGCTGAAGCAAGAAGACATCTGGCTGGTCGGTTTGGACGTGGGACCCAATATCCCGCCCCTGGACAAAACCGACCTCAATATGGCTTTGGGCTTGGTGATGGGCAGTGAAGGCGAAGGCTTGCGGCGGCTGGTGCGCGATACCTGCGACCTGCTGCTGACGCTGCCGATGCGCGGTGAAGTGGGCAGCCTGAATGTCGCCACAGCCGGCGCCATCGCCCTCTACCGCGCCTGGAGCGCCCGCGGCTGGGAAGGCTGGGCGCATGCCTAAACAGCGTCTCACGCGAAGTCGACGAACGCCTGGTCTATCTGGTTCCTCACATGCTCGACAAATGCTGTCGGGTGCACAATAAGTATATCGTCAACCAAGGTATATGGTTTTGAAAACCGCTGATCGTGTTTTACCTCGACATTGCCCATTACGTTGACCGTCTGCACAGAATCCAGCAACGCGCTCTTTTTGCCAGCATAGCCAATATGCTTTAGATCGATAACAAATCCGGTTAGACGACCCAACTCATAACCTTCTATGTCCGGGAAAAAGTGGGCAACGACGTGTTTGGTCTTGCCTTTGCTCGATTCGCCAGTTTCGAGTGTATACACTCTGTCCATCCAGGGAATCAGCAAGGTCACTGCTGCGACGTGATTGTCAGGCAATCCGGCCATCAGCTGCTGAATCTGCGGTCGCGCGCTGATCGCCCAAGCGTCCTTGTATGCCGCGCTCCCAATAATCAGGGTCTCTTCAAACTCCATATTCATTCTCCAATGCGGCGGCAATTCAACTGCCGCCTGTAGTTCGCCGCTGCAGCAGCACGCCGCCCAGACACAAACCCGCCATCAGCAAACCGCCCACAAGAAACGGCGCGCTCGCGCCAAAGGACTGAAACATCAAGCCGGCAAGCAGAGGCGCCGCCGCGTTGGCCGCGCTCACCAGCGCCGCGCTGACGCCCAGCACCCTGCCATACTCGCCCGGCGTCACCCGCTGCGTGAGCAAGCTGTTCAGCGCCGGGCGGATCAATCCCGCGCCGATCGAAACCGGTATTAGAGCGACCAGCAGCCAGAGCACACCTGCCAGGCTGTTCTTGCCATTTGGCGGCAAGTCCACGCCTAGCTCGCCGATGATTGCTTCGGTCTGCGACGGGGCCACGGCCAATAAGTCCCGCTGCACCAGTTCGCGCACGTAGAAGGGATGCGGCGAATCGGGCGTCAAGCCGGTCAGCAGCAAGCCTAAGGCCAACAATGCCAGCGCCATATTCGCCAGGCCGCGATCGCCGAAGCGCGCGCTCCAGCGGCCGATGAAACGCAGCTGCACCAGCACCAGGATCAGGCCGATCACGATGAAGAGCGCCGCATTGCCGCGCCCCAGGAAACCCAGCCGTATCAGCGTGAACAAACCCAGCAGGCTCTCGTAGCCGAAAAAGATCAGCTGCTGCGCGAACATCAGCAGCAACAGAACGCCCAGGGCCGGCCGCAGCAGATAACGCGCTATCAGCATCGGTCCGCCTGCTGCCTTGCGCGCCAGCTTGCGCGCCGAGGGCGGATGCGTTTCTTTGAACAAGAAGAGCGTGACCAGGATGGAGGCGAATGAATAGATGGCCGCCGTAAACGCGGGCACGGCCAGCGAGTTGGATAGCTCCAGCGCTATCAGCGAGATGACGGGGCCGAAGATGAATCCCAGCCCGAAGGCGGCGCCGATGATGCCCAGGCCGCGCGTCCGGCTGCTTTCATCGGTGATATCGCTGAGCGCCGCTTGCGCAGTGGCCAAATTAGCGCCAAATAGGCCGTCGATCAGCCGCGACAGGATCACCATTTCCAGCGATGTCGCCAGACCCAGCATGACGAAGCTCAAGCAGGTGGTGGCCTGGCTGATGAGCAGCAGCGGCTTGCGCCCGAAGCGATCCGACAGCGCGCCCATCACCGGCACGCCCATCAACTGCGCCAGGGGAAAGGCCGCCAGCGTCAAGCCGATTTGCAGCGGCGTCGCGCCATAAGCCGCCGCGTAGAGATGCAGCAGCGGCAGAATCACGGTCAAGCCCAGCACATCGACGAAGACCAGCAGGAATACCGGCAGCACCCGCCGCGTATCCAGTCGCGTTGCCGTCTTCGCTTCCTGATCGGCCATCTCTTGCTTTCAGCGCTCCAAACCGTCGTTCCAGCTTAATTTAGCAAACATCGTCCCGTTCGTCAGCGTCAGCCATAGCTCCCCATATTCGGCCGGCGAAGCGGCGCCGCCCTTCAACATGGCGCGAAATTGATTGCCCGCTATGGCGCATTGTGCTAGTTTAAGTGTGCGGGATACAAGCGATAATTTGGATACACAAATGCCGACTTCAAGGGACTATGCTCGTCAGCGCAACCGCATGGTCGACGAGCAGCTGGTGAAACGCGGCATTAACGACCGCCGTGTGCTGGACGCCATGCGCGTCATGCCCCGCCACCAATTCGTCCTGGAAGAATTCAAGCCCCATGCCTACGAAGACCGCCCCCTGCCCATCGGCGAAGGGCAGACGATTTCGCAGCCCTACATCGTGGCCTTCATGACCGAGCGCCTGCGCCTCAAGCCACATCAAACGGTGCTGGAAATCGGTACCGGCTCGGGCTATCAGACCGCCATACTCTGCCATCTGACGCACTACGTATTCAGCGTCGAGCGGGTCGGCCGCCTGGCGGACCAAGCCGGCGAGCGCATCGGCGACCTGGGCTACAACAATCTCGATATCCACGTTGGCGACGGCAGCCAGGGTTTGCCCGACCAAGCCAGCTTCGACCGCATCATGGTCACGGCGGCCGTGCCGCGGCTGCCCAACGTCCTCTGCACCCAGCTCGAGAAACACGGCGGCCAGATGATCCTGCCCATCGGCGACGAGCACTTGCAGGAGCTCAAGCTGATCACCCGCCGCGGCGAACGCTTCACCTCGCGCACCTTGTTGCGCTGCCGCTTCGTCCCGCTGATCGGCCGCTACGGCTTCGACAGCGACATCAACAGCCAGCCCACTACGCTCTAGCGGCCCGCTCATGAGCCAAGACGAGGGTTCGCCCGACCTCAACCTCGACCTGATTCAAATGGTACAGCGCGCGCGTATGCTGCACGACCAAAGCGCCCGCCCCTCGGATTACAGCGCCGTCTACTGGATCGAAGCCAAGCGGCAAGCCGGCGACTACCCGGCGCCCACGTCCACTGCCGGCGAGTGGCGCGTCACGCTGCCCGCCGCCGAAGTCGATGCCGTCTGGGAGCGGGTCAAGGCGCTGACGGCGCAGGGCGAGCTGGGCTACAAATCCAAAGTATCGACCCAGGGCCCGAGCAATCGCGATGAGCGTCTGCTCTGCGCGCGCACCTACGACGCCGGCGACAGCGCCGATGTGAAACGCATCGGCGAGGCGCTGCGGGCGCTGGGCCTGTCGGGCTTGACCTACGTGCCGGATAAATCGTAGAGCGCGTAATTCAGCACAAGGGCACGAAGAATACTAATAGACATTAGCCACAGACGCACAGTTCTTTTGTCGAATCTGTCATCCATCAATATTGTGGGCGGACGCCTCTAGTGACTGATTCGTCCGTCGATTTCACGGTCTGGCCTATTCTAGTGACTCTGGCCGCGACTGAAAGTCAATATTAGTCATTGACGGGACGCGAAACGAGAACATCGTTTTGTCATCTCTATTAGTTATTGCGAAATCCCCTCGATTAATGATATCCATGCCAATCAATATATCGAATCCAGTAAGCTTTGTTGCTGGCACGTTCTGCATAGGAAATCCAATGCCACTCGGTATTGTAAGAAAGACATGAAATATTGGAGCGATATCCTCCCCATTTGCATGAATTATAGGAACGTAACCTTCTTGTTTCAAATGCAGAGTGTCCACAACATTGTTGCTTATAACGCTATGCGTAGCCCCGGTATCCCATAATGCCTGAAACCTATACGCCACGCCTCCCGCATCTTGATCGCCTGCTGATAATGAATAAGTATGCAGATCCAGCACTATGCACGGGCTTATCAGTTGATTCTGTATTGAGGCCCACTTCTGTGTCCATACGTGAGGCGTTGAAGTCATGAAGAAGCTAATACTCGCGGAGTATGCAGATATACCGTCATCGCCTCGACGCTATCCTCAATCCTCTGGACCAGCACAGTTCCTTTTGCATGTTCTTGGTAAACAGCCTTTGCGGCATCCTCGTAGCAAGAATACACGCCAAGTACGTCACGATCCTTTATTGCAACATAGTTCCCGGCACCATGCTTTTCAGCCAGAGCGTCCAAAACCTCAAGGAAGTACCGGTATTCCAATTCCAGTGGTCTCATGTTTTGCCTCACAAGTTTATGCCCAAGATACAACAATTATAGCAGAAAACACCTTTCGTTTCCCCATCTATCACAATGCGCGCCTCATCATCGCTCAGCAAAATCAGTCCGTACACCAGTGCGTAAAGCCCCCTGTCCGCCCGCGCAATCACCTTGTCCGTTACCGCGAGCAATCCTCAGACCACAACCTCGTCGAAGAGCGACGGGAAGTGCCGGATGGGATCGCCGGGATCGCGCAGGAGAATCTTCTGCCTCGGCGTCAGCTCGAAATCAGTCGGCTCCTCCACCCGTTTTGAAGTCCAGGTCAGGTGCGAAACGCAATACTTGTAGAGCGCGGTCCGCCGTTCGTGGTCGGCATTCCAGCGCGCCGTGCCGTGGGTCAGCGCCTCGGAGAAGAGGATGACTGAGCCGGCCGGCATCTCCGGCATGACGACATGCGGCGATTCGTGGTGGTTCTCGCTGATTTGCCGCGGCAGCTTGTAGTGGCTCTTGTGGCTGCCCGGCACGCAGCAGAAGCCGCCGCGCTCGCCGCCGGAATCGGTCAGCGCCCAGGCGACCACGATGAAGCCCTCGTAAATCTGGCTGTTGCGGAAGGCGTAATACTCGCCGGGCGAGACATTCTCGTTGGTGGCGGTGGCGCCGTAATCGGCGTGTAAGCTGCCGTAAGCCATGCCCTTGCGCATGATCATGCCGTAGAGCCGGTCCAGCCGGAAGGCATCGCCCAGCCGCATGCGCAGTGCCGGCATAATCGCCGGATGATCGAGCAGGTCGCAGAAGGACTGGCCCCAATTGAGGAAACCGGCGCCCACCGGCTTGGCCTTCCGCTCCAGCGTCATGCTGTCGGGCACGGTCGTCTCCGGCTTGAGCAGGGAGGCGCCCAGGGTCGGCGCGCTGCCGAAACGCGGCGAATCGTCCGGCGGCGGCAAGTTCTGCTCGTCGATGAGGCGGTTCAGCTCGGCCACTTCGTCCGCGCTCAAGGCGTCTTCGATGACCAGGTAGCCGTTCAAGTCGAATAGATATTGCTGCAGTTCGAGGTCGTTCATGGGGTCGCTCTCAAGCGTTTAATCGGTTGAGGCAAACGATAGCATTTGTCGCGCGAAAAGGCGAATGGGTGAGATGTTTTTTTTCACCACAAAGACACGAAGACACGAAGGTCACAAAGAATATTGGCCACCGAGTACACCGAGTACAGCGAGTGAATGGCGGGAGCCGAGAGAATTTATTGGAAGTCCAATTAGACGCGGGAATATTTTTTGCCCAATAAAATCTGCGGATTCCAAATGCGGCTCTTGAGAGTCGGCGCGCTGGACGCGGCTGAGATGGTGGCGGTCATGCGCTGAGGGTAGCGGGGAATGGGGCGGGGCAGGCGACAGGATGGACTTGCGTTGGCTCCTACACTATTTCCTCCTCCACCAGAATTTCGTGCAGACGTTCTGCTAATGCTATTTGACGACCAAATATAGCGTAACCGTGTTCAAGCTCTTCATTGAGTCTTGTAAGGGTAGAAATTGCGGAATCGATTGCGTCGTCTAGACCGTGCAACCCGCCGGCGCTAGCCCTTATCGCGTCTTTGAGATTTGCAATCTCGCTAGTTGTTTCTGGGATCAACTTCTGTGCTTCGGTCATCACGTTTATCAGTTCGCGTATTTCCGAGGAGCCGATTCCTGAGTCTCGTCCGCTCGAAAGGAAGAAAAATCCCATATTCTGCTCTACGCTCATCCAAGCGCGGTTGAGCTCCTTGATTGGAATGGCCATGTCGCGGGCAAATGTGCAGAGCACCTCTGAGTATTGTTCAACGACTTCCCGTTTGCGTGTCTCAATGTCTGATGGCGAAGGATACGAAAGCAGTAGGTCAATTGTCTCAACAGCTATCGCACGAACATTCTTACCAGTTGATCTGATTTGATTTGCAGAAAACTCTATTTGGCTATTGGTGGATTGAAGCGCTTGATTTGCAAACTCAAGGAGCTGTGTCGAGTCTTGTACCTGTGTTTTCTGGTTACTCATCACCATATCCTTTCAATGTTAAGCTGGTGGAGTGGTTGTGATAGTCCTAGAGGTTCGGAGAAGGAAATCATCTACCATGCTAGAAAATATGTACTTGCCTTGTTCAGCTTGTTGAAGAATCTCCAGCAACGTTTCATCAAGTTCTGACATACCCTGTGGGTCCACCGAATACGTATAAACCCACTGTGAATCGATATCAGATGGAATCCTAAGATGTTGCGACACTTGGATTGTTCGCTTTCGAAGCGTATGTGCTATGCCCAACTCATAGTATACATTTCCGTTGAATACTGTCAGATCAGCGACAATGTAGTCAGCGTCCCAGATGCCTTGCATTATCTGGTGATACAGGTTTTGGTGACGAATCGAACCCATAGCGGGGTCATCAGAACGGCTCACGTGGTAACCTGCGGCTTCAAGAGGACTCTTGATATGGTTGAGATATACCTCATTCATTTCTTCATCGAATTTCATTATCACGAATATGTTCATAGTCTACCCGATTTGAGACCAATAGTGAGTCCAGGTATGTCTTCCAAGCAATTCTTGCTAGTCGTACAAAGTCTTGCATTGACTGAACAACGTATTACCCCTCCATATCAATCACGATCTTGATCGCGCCTTCGTCCCGAATCCGGTGCAACTCAAGTCAACCCCACCCCCGGCCCTTCTCGCCATCTCTATGGTGAGCGTCCGAATCATCGTAGAGGGGTGACTCGTCCTGCGAATCAATGACGTATGAGCGATGTGATGAAGTCTGGCCAATTCTCCAACAAGCTCATTCTTAGATCCAATACTCGGCGTCCTCGGTGGTAAAGAAAAAATCTTTGTGACCTTTGTGCCTTTGTGATCTTTGTGGTAAACCAAAAAAACCTACGCCTCCATATCAATCACAATCTTGACCGCGCCTTCGTCCTGAATCCGGTGCAGCTCGTAAGCCTCGAAGACGTCGGCGAACTTGAAGGTATGCGTGACCATGCTCGCCACATCGACCGCGCCGCTGTTGATATAGTCCAGCGCCTGACGCGTGCAAGCGTGGCCGGGATCGTTGATCGTGCCCACCATGCCCCGCAGCGTCAGCGTCTTCCAGAAAGCCTCGAAGATGGGGAAGCCGTCCATGGTATCAAAGCGCGGCACGCCGAATAGCAGCACAAAGCCGTCCGGCCGCGCGATCTCGACCGCCAGGCGGATGGACTCGTCTTCGCCGGCCGCTTCAATGACGACATCGGGCAGCTCGCCGCCGTTGATGTCGCGCAGGGCCTCAGCCGCCGAGCCCTCCGCGTTGTGGATGGTGTGCGTCGCGCCGAAGCCTTCGCTGTAGGCCAGGCGGTAAGCTTTGAGGTCAAGCGCGATGATCTTGGCGGCGCCGCGCTGCTGCAGGGCGAAGTTGAACCACAAGCCGGCCGAGCCCTGGCCGATGACGGCGACCGTCTTGCCGCGCACATCGGGCAGTACGCGGGCGGCGTAGAGCACCGTGCCGAATTGCTGCGCCTGCACCGAATGCTCTAGCGGCGTGGCTGGATCCAGCGGCAGCAGGCGGTCAATCGGCGCCAGATAATACTCGCACATGGCGCGGTGATCGGGCGCTAAACAGAGCACACGGTCGCCCGGCTGTACGGCCCCATTCTGCGGATCGATCGCCTCGACCACGCCCACCATTTCGTGCCCGGTTTCGCCGCTTGGGGTGGGGTAGCGGTCCTCCGGCAGGTGGTGCAGGTGGCGGACGTCACTGCCGCAGAGCGACAAGCGCAGCGCCCGAACTAGCCCGGTGCCGGGCTGCAGCGCCGGCTTGGGCGCGTCGACAAAGGCGGGTTTTCCGCGAGCGATGATTTGCACGGCTTTCATTGGCTGGTTTCTCCCCATGGCGCGCTGATAGTGGGCTTCAGTATAGCATTTTCGTCACCTGCTGTTGACGACTGATTTGGGTTAGAATGGCCGCATGAGACCGTTTGCGAGGGGAATATTCGTCTTGTGCTTGCTGATGGCTGTGGCGGCTTGTTCCAGCGCGCCGGCGCAACTGCCGACTGCGACCCTCGTGCTGCGCCTGACGCCGGAGCAGCGGGCCAGCGCCACGTCCCTGCCGACCCTGGCTGTGCTGCCCACCTTGACGCCGCACGTCTTCTGCGAGGGCGTAGACGAGTCCTTCCTGATCGTGGGCGAGCGCGGGCGCGTCACGCTGAACGAAGACGGCCGCTGGCTCAACCTGCGCGCGGGACCGGGCACCGATAAGGTCGTCATCGCCCAGCTGGCGCCTCTGGAGGATTTTCTGGTGCTGGGCGGCGTGGTCTGCGCGGGACCCTACGCCTGGTATCAGATCGATTTCCGCGGCACGGTGGGCTGGATCGCCGAGGGCTTCGAGGGGCAGTACTTCGCTGAGCCCTGGCTGCCGGGGTAGGCGCAAGAAGAGGCGGAGAGCATGATGAAGAGGGTTTCCGATCGACGGCATTTGGAATTCTAGAAGCAACTTGAGGATGATGCGGTATAATCAAATCGACTTGACATATCCCGTGGAAACGGAGATTATTGGGTCGACTGAAAGATAAGTATTTGGACATGGATCATGGCCGAATCGAACGGGAATCACGAGCGGCGCATATCGACAATTGAAGGCGAAATGAAGTCAGTGGCTACGAAAGCTGATCTTGCCGAATTGAAACATGACCTCACGCAGTCCTTCCAAAATGCGATAAAGGATCAGACGACGGAATTACAAACTACACTTGGTGATCAAAGCGATAAAATTAGCGAACTGCAGAACAAAGAGAGTCGTCTCAGAGGCATAGGCGACGCGTTGAGAGTTCTTGCCCCTTTCATAATCAGCATTGTGGCGGTCGTAGTCGCGGTAGCGCGTCCATAGTTTAGCGGAACAACTGGTCAGAATCCTCTTTCGGCTCCCGAGCCTGCTGTTGTCTACGCGTTTAGTTGGCAGACGATTGTAAGCGCCTTTGTTACATCCGCCATGTGTTACTCACCAACTCTGTCACGACGCCTGAAGTCAGACCTTCTGTTGCGCAATCGGCCCGGATCAAGTTTGCGCGCAATGCTATATATGCTCCAACTTCAAGCAGTTCCAATTCTCTATTGCTGTGATAAAACAGGGACGTTACGTTGATGAAGCCGCGTCGCGTGGGCGGCGCGATTTAGAATGCAAGGACGGAGCATGAGCGAGCAACACATATTTCAAGCGGAAACCCAGCAGCTGCTGAACATCTTGATTCACTCCCTGTATACCGAGAAAGAAATCTTCCTGCGCGAGCTGATATCGAACGCCTCGGATGCGCTGAATCGGCTGCAATTCGAGATGCTGACCAATGACGCCGTCCAGGACGCGCAGGCCGAGCTGGAAATCCACATCGAGGTGGACGAAGAGGCCAACACGCTGACCATCAGCGACAGCGGCATCGGCATGAATCGCGACGAGATCGTGGCCGGCCTGGGCACCATTGCCAAGTCCGGCGCCAAAGCCTTCATCGAAGCCATGCAGGACAAACCCGAAAGCGCCGCCGACATCATCGGGCAATTCGGCGTTGGTTTCTATTCGGCTTTTATGGTGGCCAAGCAGGTCGATGTCATCTCGCGCTCTTATCGCCCCGAAGACGAAGCGGTTGAGTGGTCGGCCACCGGCGGCGCCAGCTACACCCTGGAAGCGGCCGAAAAAGACGTCCGCGGCACAGCGGTGGTGCTGCATTTGAAAGACGATGAGAAGGAGTTCACGCGCGAATTCCGCATCAAGGACATCATCCGGCGGCACTCGGATTATGTCGCCTTCCCAATTCATGTGGGCGAAGACGAAGAGCCGACCAACAAGCAGCAGGCGATATGGCGGCGCAGCCCCAGCGAAGTCGAGGCCGAGGAATACGACAGCTTCTACAAGATGCTGACCATGGACTTCGCCGGCGCCAGCCATCACATCCACATGCGCGCCGATGTGCCTATGCAATTCTACGCGCTGCTCTACCTGCCCGGCAGCGCCGAACAGAATATGTTCAGCCCGCGTAATGAACCCGGCTTGAAGCTCTACGCTCGCAAGGTGCTGATCGAAGAATACAACCGCGAATTGCTGCCGGAATACCTGAGCTTTGTGCAAGGCGTGGTCGATAGCGAGGACCTGCCGCTCAGCGTCAGCCGCGAAAGCATCCAGGCCACCCGCGTCATGGCGAGCTTGAAGAAGACCGTCACCCGCCGCGTGCTCAGCGAGCTCAAGCGCATGGCCAAGAACGACCGCGAGAAATACCTGAGTTTCTTTCAGGAGTTCGGCGCATTTCTCAAGCAGGGGCTGGTCATTGAGAGCGAAGACCGCAGCGACCTCGAGCCGCTGCTCTATTTCCAGACCACGCACGATGACGACCCTACCCGGTATTATTCGCTGGACGAAGTCGTCGAGCGCATGTCTGAGAATCAGGACGACATCTATTACATCATCGCCGATGACTACGGCAGCGGCGCGCGCAGCCCGCACCTGGACGCTTTCCGCCAGCGCGGCATTGAAGTGCTCTATTTCACGCATCCGGTGGATGCCATGCTGCCCATGGGCTTGACCGACTTCAAGGGGCACAAGCTGGTCAGCGTCGATTCTGCCGAGCTGGACCTGGACGAAGTCGGGCAGGTGGACGACGAAGCGGCGACGCCCGAAACGCCGCTGGAGACTGACTCCTTCGCCGCCTTGCAGGAGCGGGTCAAAGCGCGGCTGGGCGAGCGCGTCAGCGATGTGCGCGAGAGCAGGACCCTGGTGGGCAGCCCGGCGCGCCTGGTCAGCGAAGACGACAGCGGCAACCGTCATATGTACCGCATCAATCGCCTGCTGGACAAAGACTACCAGCTGCCGGTCAAGGCGCTGGAGCTGAATCCGCGCCATCCGCTGATGCACAATCTCAGCGCGCTCCTCAGCGATAGCGGCGACGCCGGCTTGATCGACGCCGTGGTCGAGCAGATATTCGAGACGGCGCTGCTGCAAGACGGCATCCATCCCGATCCCTCCAGCATGGCGGCGCGCTTGACCCTGCTGATGCAAGCCGCCACCGGCTCCGCCTCGGCTGATTTGCCCTTCGCCGATGCCCAAACTGTCATCAGCGAGCCGGCCGTCGATGAGACGCCGCAGATCAACTTGAGCGATCTAAGTCTTGAGGCTGCCGATTCCATGCAGATTGATGGCGATGATATTGAGAGCTAGCGGGCGACTACATAGATACGTTGGTCGCCTCATTGTACGCGCATTGTAGGGGCGACTGACGGGCAGTGTCTACGCGCCCCTGTGAGTCGCCCGCGGGCTAAATCTCGTACGACGTGAAGGGGGAGGCTTGGCTCGCCCACGCATCCAACTGCCCGGTACGCGGAAACATTCGGCAACACACATTTGAAAGGACGAAACATGGCGCAGAACAAAACCCAGCGCAATGACGGCGATGTAATGGCATACCTCGAGTCGGTGGGGAACAAGCGCCGGCGCGAAGATTCGCTGGTTGTGAAAGAAATGATGGAAGAGATCACCGGCGAGCCGGCCGAGATGTGGGGCAACGCCATCGTCGGCTTCGGCAGCTATCACTACCGCTACGAGAGCGGGCGCGAAGGCGACTTCATGCTGACCGGCTTCGCGCCGCGCAAACAGTCGCTCACACTCTACATCATGGGCGGGCACGAGCGTCACGAGCAACACTTCGCCAGGCTGGGCAAACACCGCACCGGCAGCAGCTGCCTCTACATCAACAAGCTGGCTGACGTCGACTTGGACGTCCTGCGCGAAATCATCAGCGACTCTGTGGCCTTTATGCGCAGCGCCAATCACATCGCTGGCGAATAAGCGGGGCAGCAACGGAAGTCCGCGCCCCTGCGTATACAAGTACAGGACCATCCGTGAATCGGGCCTTACGGTGTATAATCAGCGGCGAAGGACAGGCGCAATCTTGGTTCTGATGCGATGGATGGATTGAAATTACTCGGTCAAATCGGCAAAGGCATTGTCAAGACGGTAGAACTCGTCGGCAAGGGCATCGGTTTGACCGGACAAGCGATTAATGACGGCTCAGTTGCGGTGAGGACAGCCATGCCAGTGACGGAAGTAACCTCGGTATTTAATACCACAGACGAGACGATCAAGTTCATCAACCAGGAATCCCCGCGCGATACCAAGGAGATCCTGCCGCAGAGCGCCGTATCGATGAAGACGCCGAAGACCGACGGCGCCTGGGTGCCCTGGTTCCACCCGCCGCGCTTCTCGCCATTCAGCCGCCGGCGCATGGAAATCGTAGTCGACGATGTCGCCGTCATCTATATGTGGCAGCGCGATGACCACGTCTATTGGTGCAACCGGCTCGACAGCCAGGGCAATCCCGCCAAAGCCTACGAGGTGCCGGGCATCTCGCATGTCGGCGGCAAACGCATGCTGGTCGTGCGCAACGACCCCGAAAACGGTTACAGCGCCTTCCTTAGCGAAAGCGTGGAAGATAAGTAGCGCGAACGCAAAGAGCGGAGTTCGCTTATGATAACGTCTATCGCCACCGTCACCGTCTTCGTGGAAGACCAGGAGCGCGCCAAAGCCTTCTACACCGAGAAGCTCGGTTTCGCGCTCATCAACGACGCCGAGATCTTCCCCGGCGCCGGCATGCGCTGGATCACCGTGGCGCCGCCGGGCTGCCCGACCGAGCTGTCGCTCTTCCCTATGGGCGAGCAGTGGCAGCATTACCGCGAGGCGATGGGCAAGCCGCAATGCTTCACCCTGCACTGCGACGATCTCATGGCGACCTACCAGGAGCTGAGCGAGAAGGGCGTGCAATTCCTGGGCGAGCCGCAAGTCCAGCCTTGGGGCAGCTTCGCCATGCTGGTCGATTCCGAAGGCAACCAGATCGTGCTCGGTCAGCGGGCATAGGGATTGGCAGCGTGCCGCCCCATCCAATACTATAGAGTTTGCGCAACGGGCGACCTGATAGGCGCCCCTATAAATCTCGCCAGAGAAGAGGTGGAAAATGATAAAACGAGTAGGCACCGTATCCATATTTGTGGAAGACCAGGACCGAGCCAAGGCCTTCTATACCGAAACGCTGGGCATGGAACTCATCGCGGACGACGAACTGTGGCCGGGCGCTGACGCGCGCTGGCTCTCCGTGGCGCCGGCGGGCGCGGAAACCTTGATCACGCTCTATAAATTCGACGAAAATTGGGAGCACTACCGCTCGACTTTCAAGCAATCGCAATCTCTGACTCTGCAGTGTGATGACATTGATGAAACCTACCGCCTCTACAAAGAACGCGGCGTCGAATTCCTCGGCGAACCGGAAACGCAATTCTGGGGCCGCTTCGTCATGATGAAGGACTGCGAGGGCAATACGCTGATTCTGGTCCAGATCTGATGTCAGAAGACTTGCTGGACTTGTCGGGGCGGGTCGGCGCGGCGCTGATTCAACAGAGCGCCTGGGTCTGCGCCGCCGAGTCCTGCACCGGCGGACTCATCCTCAGCGCCTTGACCGACTGCGCCGGCAGCTCGGCTTACGTGCAGGGCGGCATCGTCACCTACTCCAACGAGGCCAAGATGAACTTCCTCAAAGTGCGCGAAGCCACGCTGATTGAGCATGGCGCGGTCAGCCAAGCCACGGCGGCCGAGATGGCGCGCGGCGCGTTAGCGCTCTTTGGCGTGGACTACGCCCTGAGCGTGACGGGCATCGCTGGTCCGGGCGGCGGCACAGCCGATAAGCCGGTCGGCTTGACCTACATCGGCTTGGCCGGTCCTGACGATCTGCTGCGCGTGGAGCGGCAGGTGTGGGACGGCGATCGCGTGGAGAACAAAGTTGCCAGCGCGGCGGCGGCGCTGCGGCTGCTGCTTGACGCCGTCAGTGCTTAATCCGCCTGCGCGCCGAGCATGTCGATGCCGCTATACACCTGCGCCAACGGCAATTCGCAGTCGATTGCGTCTAGTGGAACAACGTCATCCAGGCTCGTGAATGACTCTGTTATCCAACTGACGTCGCCGCGCACGCTCAACTCCACACAAACGCGATGCTGGTCGATAATCAGATAGGCTGCGATGCACGGAACTTCGAAATAGAAGGCGCGTTTGTCAATACGGTCGATGCGCATGGAAGAAGGAGAGGTTACCTCTACCACAATCAGCGGATTCAGCAAAACCATCGCGTTAGCCGCTTCGTATCGCGCTTCGCCGCAGACGACGCTCAAATCGGGATAAAGGTAACGATCTTCGCCGGCCTTAACCTTCATTTCACTACTGAATAGCCCGCAATCAGAATCCAGCAGTTGCATTCCAATCGCTACATTTGTGTTCGACATAATGAGGTTATGCGGTCCCTTCGCGCCAGCCATACAGCGTACCTCGCCGTCGATGTATTCATGCTTTTCGAAATTGGTTTCTTCCCAGGCAAGGTATTCCTCGACTGTGAGACGCTCCGGTGTTTGAACTGCCATCATCTTCCTCGCATCATCTCAATGCAATTCAATTATATCGCCTCGGCATTGAAGCGGACAGATCCTGCAAGATGCCGGCTTTGGATCGCTTCAGTTGCCCACGGCCCAAGCGCAAGGCGCGGGATGCCCATGCGGAATCGCGCGCTTAGTCCGCTCGCGCGTCAAGCAAGTCGATGCCACTGTAGACCTGCGCCAACGGCAATTCGCAGTTGATGAACTCCAGCGGAATCACCGCGTCTAACCTGTCAAATACCTGGTAATGCCAGCCGATGTCGGCTCGCACGTACAGTTCAACGTACGCGCGATGCTGATCGATGATGACGCAGGCTCGGACAGAGGGCATGCGCTGGTAGAATTCGCGTTTCATACCGCGGTCATAGGTCGCGGACGTGGCTGAGGTAACTTCCACAACGAGCACGGGATTAAGCAGAACCAACCGCGAATCGTCCTCGTATAGCGGCTGTCCGCAGACTACGCTCATGTCCGGATAGACATATTGACCTGGGGCCGCTTTCAGCATCATGTCGCTGGTAAGAGCCGAGCAGTTCGAGGAAGAAAGCCGACTGTAAAACTCGCCAATGACATTTGCAGCAATGTGACTGTGTTCACCGGTGCCGCCGGTCATGTCATAGACTTCCCCGTTGACGAGTTCATGTTTGAATTCGTCATTGGCCTCGAAGGCGAGGAATTCTTCAGCTGTCCAGTAGTGCCGCCGATTGGCTACCATAATCGTTTTCCTCCAAAGACCCGCTTGCCAAGTATAACAGCTTTGTACGCGGCTTTCAGCGGGCGCGCTCGCCGCTTACCACAGCCCCAGCGTACCGCGCAGGCTGCCGAGCTCGCCGATGTGATAGGAATTATGCGCCGCGATCACGAGAATTTCGCGCAAAATCGAATGCCCCGGCTGCCCATGCGGGATCTGCGCGCAGAGGTCGCGCGCCCGGTCGTTTATGATATCGACCAAAGCCGCGCGATCGGCCTCAAAAGCCGATATGGTCGCGCGCCACTTGAGCTCGTCAGCTTCCTCAGCCGGCGCGGGCCAGTAGTCTTGCGGCCACTTCATATACTGGTAGTTTGAGTTCTCGATGTAGTCCAGGATATCCGCTTGGGTGATGCGCAAATGCTCCAGCAAATGCCAGAAAGTGTAGGACGCCTCCGGCACGGCTGTGTTGTAATGCGCCGCCGGAAAGTCGGCGACGGCGGTCTCGAACCTGAGGTGCGCCTGCCGCAGCGTCAGCGCGTTAGCCAGTTGCTGTCGGATATGCTCGTCGTTCATGTGTCGCTCTCCTTTTTCCACTGCCGATTCTACCACGCCGCGTTTTTTCGAAGGCTCTTCCTCTCTTAGGAAACCCGCTCGATTCCCAGCCGCATTTGCCTCGGAAATTGTAGGGGCGAGCCTTGGCTCGCCCACCCACACAGGTCCGCGCCTACGAATCGTTTGGCAGGCGGCGATCCTCGCGTTACAATCTGCCTGCGCAGTTGCAGAAATTGGATGCAATCGCCAAGGAAGTACGCTACGATATTGTGTATAAGGGTAATGAAAGCGCAAGAAAGGCGCGTTAGCATTTTTTTAGAAAGTCGACGTGTACGCTGCAAGGGGCTAGCGTCGGCTAAGCGTAGATTAATTTTTGGCGAATCCGCCGCATAATGCGATATAATGAACGCATAGAACTATTTGGGAAGATCATGTACGACAACTATCCAGCGTATGACGTCCCCAAAAACAATATCGTCCAGCGTTTCTTCGCCCAGCGTTGGAGCGCGATCTTGCTAGAAGTAGTTCTGACGATCGTCATTACCGTGGCGGCCGGGCAAGCCTTTGAATTCTTCGATCCCTTCGACGGCGAATCGGCCAACGTAGCGCCGGTAGCAGCGCACGCGCCTGATAGTGACGCCGATGCCATGAGCGTCGCGCTGGAGCCGGTCAAGCAGCGCGGCCTGGAATATGTGAACGAGCGCCGCTACATCGCGGCCGAGGCGGTTTACGACTTTGCCCTTTCGCTCGATCCCGACGACGCCGGCGCCCATAGCTGGCGCGGCTATGTAAACTTGCAGGCCGGCGACTACCTCGACGCGCAGGACGACTTCCGCCGCGTGCTCGAATTAAGCGCGCTGGACTACGACGCTCACAACGCGCTCTGCTGGGCTTATGGCGAATCGAAAGATTTTACTTCCGCCCTGGAGCATTGCGGGAGTGCGTTGATCGCCGCTACGTCGCTGCCGCAGTATGCCATCGCCTTGGAGAACCGCTGCTGGGTGCATGCCGAAATGGGCGAATACGAGGCTGCCGCTCAAGAGTGCCTGGCCGTCTTGCAGATCTATCCCGGCTGCCAGCACGAAGTCTGCGCGCTGGCGCATTACAATCTGGGGCGCGTCATGCTGGCGCAGGGCAAAAGCGAGCAGGCGCTGCGACAATTCAACCAGGCCTTTCGTATCGGCGCGGCGTATGCAGACATGTATTTGGAAATCGGCGAAGTTTACGATAAACTAGGTTTTGACGCGGCGGCCAAGGTCAGTTTCGCGAAATATGACGAACTGGCGGCGGTCCGCGTAGGCAGAAAGTAGGTCAGTATGGTTTTGAGCTGGCGCTGCGGCTTGACGGTTGTAACGTCAGATGTGTTATACTCAGTGTCAAATCGTCCAATTCGTGATCAGTAGCTGTAACAGCGAGGGATAATTTTATGACGAAACAATATCCGGAATACGATGTTCCCAAACGTTCCATCAAAGATCGCGTGTTTAGCCAGCGCCCGAGCGCTTTGATTATCGAGGGCTTGCTGGTGCTGGTTGCCGTGGTCGTCACCCTTGGTTTCCTTTCCCCGGTAGCGCCCGTCAACGACAAAAGCGACGTGATTGCCGAGCTGGAAGCCATCATCGCCGCGCAGGAAGCCGCTTTGGCCGAAGCCGCTGAAGCAATGGCCGAGGCCGCCGAGATGGCTGCTATTCCGCCGGGCTTCTTAAGCGCCTCCGCCGCCAAGAATATGGCTTGGTCGAGCTTGTCGAACGAAGAATATCGTTCCGCCATCGCCCTCTACGACGCCTTGATCGCGGAAGGCGAAGCGGACATTGATACCGTCTTCGCTCGCGGCTACGCCTACAGCATGATCGATGAGCACGCTCTGGCCGCCCAGGACTACAGCTTCGTCCTGCAGCAGATGCCCGATTCCCTCGGCGCCTTGAACAATCGTTGCTGGGCGTTTAGCGAAATCGGTCAAATGGACGCTGCTCTGGCCGATTGCAATCAGTTGATGGCGCTCGAGCCTGAGGCCGACTACCCCTATCTGAATCGTGGCATCGTCTACGAAAAGATGGGTGTCATGGACGCCGCCATGAACGACTATGTCGAGTGGATCAAGCGCGTCAAAACCAGCGTCATCCGCAACGACAATCTGGCTTGGGAAGGCGCCCTGGATTTGCAGATGTCCCAAGGCCAGGTTTATGTGCTGCCCTTCAATGCCAGCGCCGGCCAGGATGTCGTCATCAGCGCCATCAGCAGCCAGCGCGATCTGGACGCCGATCCCCTGGTCTTGATCCTGGATCCGCAGGGCCAGCCCTTGACCGCCAACGATGACACCGGCGACTGGTGGGACAGCTACGTGCAATTCCGCGCGCCGGTCAGCGGTGAATACGCCGTTGTGCTCACGCATGCCGGCGGCAGCACCGAAGGTCGTGTAGAAGTATCCTACGAGATCTCGGGCGTATTCACGCAGGGCAACGACAGCGCCCGCTTCAAGAGCGATGCCTACCGCGCCTTGATGTCCGGCGATTACGAAAACGCGCTGCAGAATTTCCGCCGCGCCTTGAATCTCAACCGCAACGATGCCGAAGCGATGAACTGGCTGGGCGTCGCGTACCGCTACATGGGTGAGTACGAGTCCGCGATCATTCACATCGGCATGGCCATGCGCCTGGATGAGAGCTACACCTTGCCCTATCTGTCGCGCGGCATCACTTACGAAGAGATGGGTCAACGCGAGCAGAGCGCCGCGGACTACTACCGCTACGCCATGCTGAACCGCAGCCGTACGCTCTTCCACGCCGAGCTGGACGGCAACAGCAACTTTGAGCTGCCGATGCGCGAAGGCTGGGTCTACAGCATCCCCTTCGACGCCAAGCGCGGCCAGAAACTGGATATTGATGTCTCGACAGTCGCGCCCGGTTTCGTTGACCCGCTGATCATCCTGATTGGCCCTGAGGGTCAAGCGCTGGTCGGCGATGACGACATTTCGCGCAGCCAATATGACGCCACCATCAGCGAATTCAAGCTGCCGGCATCGGGCCAGTACACCCTGGTCGTCAGCCACGCCGAAGGCGGCGCCAACGGGACGCTCAACGTTGATGTTGATGTCACCAACCCGGCGCCGATGTCCGTCCCCGATTACGGCGGATGCTCCAGCGGCGGCAGAGGCCACTAGATCCAACGCGCCTAAGAATATCAAGAGGGCAGGTCAGACGACTTGCCCTCTTTTTTTTGTCTGTCGTATAAGGCTTGTCCGGTGCTGTGACTCAGCTGCCGCTCGCTCGGCTAAGGCGAATACTCGACATCTTTGCCACCGAGTACACCGAGTTTGATAGAGTACACAGAGGAAAGGCATCATTCTTAGTCCACAGACAGAATCGGCGAACGTGTGGATCATCCTTGACTCGACCAACCGCCGTATTTCCCGGAATCCCTCTCTGTGCACTCATATTTTCTCTGTGCCCTCGGTGGCAAAAGTGTCGAGAATCCCTGAAAGCGCGGCGCCCACCCCAACAAACCGTATCGTCATCGGTATTTGAGTAGCGGACAAGCCTTATAAAAGTTATCGCCAGCGGCTACTGCCCGGTCACCGACCAGGCACGGCCGAAGATCTGCTTCAAGCGCGCCACATGCTCCGCTGGCATTGGCGGCGCCGCGAAGGAACGCAGATTCGCTTCCAGGTGCGCCGGATTGCCCGTCCCCGACAGAATCACATGCGCGCCCGCTTCCGCCAGGCAGAAGCGGTAAGCCGCGTCGGGGATGCTGAAGGCCGCGCCGTCTTCCAGCAGAAACGCCAGCGGATGCTCCAGGTTGATATCATCAGCGTCTAATTCGCCGCCTTCGATCAGCGCTTGCAGCGTCGCTTTGAGTTTTTCAGGCTGGCTCAGGGCGCGGCGCACGGCGAACATGATTAGTACGCCGATGTCCTTCTCAATGGCGGGGCGCAGCACCGCAGCGCGCGCGCCTTGGTTGAGCAGATTAAAGCCGACCATGATCACATCGAATAATTCGTCAGCCAGGGCGCGCTGCAGCATGTTATGGCGCAAGTCGTCATTCCAATGTTCCGTCACGCCGATGAAGCGGATCAGCCCCTGCCGCTGCAAGTTCTGCATCTCCGGCACAATCTCGTTGGCGTAGTAGTCGTACTGCTGTGGCCGCAGTCCATGCAAATGATAAACATCAATGTAGTCCGTTCGCAGCCGGCGCAGACTGTCTTCCAGGCCGGAGCGAAGCTGCTCGCGCGTGACATTTTCATTGCGCAGGCGCTTCTTACTGGAGATGATAATTTGCCCGCGATCGCGCTGGGCCACGGCTTTGCCGACGATCTCCTCCGTGCCATAGGCTTCCGCGGTATCGATGAAATTGACCCCGGCATCCAGGCCTTGCAGCACCAGCGCCACCGACTCGGCTTCGCTGCGGAGATTGTCGCGCTGGCCCAGCCGGCTGGGGCCACCGGCGCCGATGCCCATCGCCGAGACCATTAATCCGGTGCGGCCCAATCTGCGATAATCCATAGTGCCCCCACTTAGTGCGTCGGTCGCTGCGCCCATTCTAGTCTATCCAACCGCCATTTGCAGTAGCCGAGGGCGTCTGATATTTTGCGTGAGTGAGGTAGCCTTTCGCGCTGCCGCCGAGCGGCTGCCCCAAGCCCGCGGCGAATGCGAGACCCGGCGATTGGGCGCAACATCGCGAAGTAGCATTTGGAATACTTGCGGCGTTCACCGAAACAATCCTCTGTGCCCTCAGTGATTCCAAGTAAGTAATTGAAATCCTCCACTTGGTCGGCTGTAGGGGCGATTCTGTGAATCGCCCGAAAATGAATACATATAATTGAACTTTCTCTGCGCTCTCTGCGTGCTCTGTAGTTGGCTTTTCTCGCATTACTTGCCTGGTTCTACTTCTGTGTCTCTGAGGCGAATCCCCCAGTATGGTATCCGACTGTATCCCCGCATTACACCACTCCCTCACGTTTACCGGCAGCCACAGCATGTCGAATTCTGTTATAATCCACAGCCTAGCGAAGGGACGGTGCCAGCATGCAAATCCATACCTTCTCAATTGTGGCGCACGATGCAGCCGAAGCAGCCTGGGGCGTCGCCGTGTCCAGCAAGTTCCCGGCCGTGGGCGCAGTCGTGCCCTGGGCGCAAGCCGGCGCAGGAGCGGTGGCGACGCAATCCTACGCCAAGATGGGCTTCGGACCGGATGGCTTGGCGCTGATGAGCGACGGCCGCAGCGCGGAAGATGCTCTGGGCGCCTTGCTCGCCGCTGACGACGGGCGCGAGACACGGCAGGTTGCGCTGGTCGACAGCCGCGGCGGGGTAGCGGCGCACACTGGCAGCGACTGTCACGACTGGGCCGGGCACAGAACCGGCGCCGGTTTTTCCGTCCAGGGCAATCTGCTGGCCGGTGAAGCGGTGGTCCAAGCGATGGCGACGGCTTATACACAAGCTGAAGGCGAACTGGCTGACAGGCTGGTGGCGGCGCTGCGTGCGGGCGAATACGCCGGCGGCGACAAGCGCGGCAAACAGTCGGCGGCGGTGCTGGTTGTGCGGCCGGCAGGCGGCTACGGCGGCGACAACGACCGCTATCTCGATCTGCGGGTGGACGACGCCGAGGAGCCGGTTCAGCGGCTGGCCGAACTCTTGCGGATGCACCACCTCTATTTTCAGCCGGCCAAAGACGCCGACATTCTAAGAATCGATCACGACATCGCCAGCGAATTGCAGGCCATCCTCATCAAGCAGGGCTATATGACCGGCGAGGTCAATGGCGACTGGGACGAGGTCTGTCAGCAAGTCTTCTTTATGCTGATCGGCAACGAAAACCTGGAGATGCGCTGGTCGCTGGAGCGGAATCGCTATTCCATCGATCGCGTCGTCCTGGATTACTTGCGTGAGCGCTTTGCCTGATCGCGGCGAACTGCGGCGACTGACGGCGGGCGCGGCCATCATTCTGCTGGCCAGCTTGCTGCAATTCCACTTGCTCACGCGTGATACGCGCTTCCATTCCGATGAAGCTTTCTTCATGACCTTCGCCCGCGACGCGGCCGTTCAGGGCGACTGGCTGCTTTCCGGCTCGCTGGATAAACCGCCCCTGTCCATTTATCTCAGCGCCTTGAGCATGATCGCTGTTGGTAACTCCGCCGATGCCGCCGGCGTCCTGCAGCTGGACGTCTACGCAGGCGAATTCGCCGGTCGGCTGCCCAACGTCATTCTGGCCCTGCTATTCACGGCACTGATGATGCGCCTCGCCTGGGAGCGCTGCCGCCATTGGCCCAGCGCCTGTTTCGCCGGGCTGCTCAGCGCTGCATCGCCATACCTGGCAGCCTATGGCGCGGGCGCTTTCACCGATATGAGCCTGCTCTTCTTCGCGCTGGTCGCCTTCTATTTCGCAGGGCGCCGCCGCTGGGCCTGGGCCGGCCTGGCGCTGGGCCTGGCATTCTGGGGCAAGCAGCAGGCCTTCTTCGTCGCTATCTTCCTGGCGCTGCTGCTCATCAGGGAGCGAGCCGGTCGCCGCGATTGGCTGCGATTTGCCCTCCCTTTGGGCGCTGCTGTCCTGGCGCTGCTGGCCTGGGATGCCGCCCGACCCGAGGCCAGCATCTTCCTGCAAGCGGCGGCCAATAACGCGCCGGATCAGTTGCTGGCGCCGCCCGACGCCTGGATTCAGCGCCTGGCGCATTTGCTGGGGGCGGCCCTCTGGCTGCCTGGTCCGCCCGCCGTAACGCTGCTTTTGCTGGCCGGCGCGGGATTCGCCGCCTACAGAAGACCCGGCCTCTTGAGATCTGACCGCGGCCTTATGGCGGCGTTTGGGCTTTACCTCGCCGTCCACGTAGTATTCGGCTTCCGTCTCTACGACCGCTTTCTGCTGCTTCTGCTGCCGCTATTGATTCTGCCGGTCGCGCGCGCGCTGGGCGATATCTTTCCCCGCCGCAAGCCAAGGCTGATTGTATTGGCTGCCATCTTGCTGGGCGCGCTGGGCACGTTCAACGGCGAAACGCCCGTCATCCGCGGCCGCGCAGCTTATGCCGGCATCGACCAACTGGCGAATTATCTCAACAGCAAGCCGGTCGCGACCGTGATCTACGACCGCTGGCTGGGCTGGCAGTTGGATTATTATCTGGGAACCTGGCACGACAAGCGGCGCGTCTATCATCCGGCGGCGGATGCGCTGGTTGCCGACGCCCTCAGGCTGGACGAGACCGGCGCGCGTTACTTCACATCGCCGCTGGCATTGCCCTACGAACCCTGGATCGACGCGCTGCATGACGCCGGCTTCGCGCACGAAGTCGATTATCGCAGCGACCGCTTTATCGCTTTCCGTCTGCTGCCCCCCAATAATTAGGGGAGATTCCTCATTTTCTTGCCGTATACTTAGATTAAGCGTGTTTCATGGAGCGTATGATGGGTTGTCTGGTATTTCTGATTCTGGCATTTATCTTCCGCGGCGCGATCGTCGCCTTGCTGGGATGGGTGCTGAGCGCGTTCATCGCTCTGCTGACCCTCTTGCTAAGCGCGGGAATCTGGGGTCTCATAATACTAGTTGTCTTGTGCGCGATAGTCGCGGCTTTTGCCTAAAGGCGGGCGTATGGAATTCCTTCAAGATCCCAACATCATCTACCTGCTGCTGATGGCCGGCCTGTGGATCAGCGCCACGGGCACATACATCCCGGGCACGGGCCTGGCCGAGATCGCCGGCGCCGGGCTGATCCTGGGCACAGTCTATCTGATGAGCCTGCTGGCCACCAACTGGCTGGCGGTCATTGCGCTGGTGGCGGGCACATCGCTCTTCTTCCTGCTGCCCCTGCTCAAGGCCGAGTGGGAGAAATTCGCTATCGGCGGCTTGGCGGCGCAGGCGGCGGCCAGTCTGGTACTCTTCGCCGACGGGGCCGTCTCGCCCATTTTGATCGCGCTGGGTGTGCTGGTCGCCTGGGTCTACCACCGGACGATTCTGCGCACCGTGCTCAAGCAACAGCGCTCGCTCTCATCGACGCAAAAGGACGAATTCCTGGTCGGCGCGCGCGGAAGGGTCATGGCGACCATTGAAGATCGCGGCACGGTGCAAGTCAAAGGCGAGCTGTGGACGGCGCGCAGTCGCCGACGCCTCGAAAGCGGCACGGAAATCGTCGTCACGCAGCAAGACGGCTTGGAGTTGCAAGTCGAAAAAGCAAAACGCGATGAGGCGAAATAGCCTCGCGCGAATCAATATTCCGCTGGAATAAAGGAGAGGGACATGGGCAGCGATTTGGCAGAAGTACTGAGTACAGGTGGGCAAGGCATAGTAATCGTCATCGTGATCCTCGCGATCGTATCGCTCTTGCGCACTTCGATCCGCGCGGTCAAGGAATATGATCGCCTGGTCATTTTCTTCATCGGGCGCTATCGGGCGGTTCGTGGTCCCGGCTTGACATTTGTGATTCCCTTCGTTGAATCGGCGACAAACGTCGACATGCGCGAGAATATCATTGACATCCCGTCACAGACCGCCATCACCAAAGACAATGCCTCCATCGGCATTGACTTTCTGGTCTACTATCGCATCACCAATCCAGAACATTCGGTGACCAAAGTCGAGGATGTCGTTGAAGCGACCGGCAAGATTGCCACCACGACTCTGCGCGCTGTCATCGGTGATATTGTGCTGGACGATGTGCTGTCCAAACGTGACCAGATCAACGATGTGCTGCGCGTCAAACTGGATGAGACCACCGAGCGTTGGGGCATGAAGATCACCACGGTCGAGATCCGCGAGATCGAGCCGCCGCGCGCCATCCAGGAATCCATGAATCGCCAGATGAGCGCCGAGCGCGAACGCCGCGCCGAAGTCACGCTGGCGGAAGGCGAGCGCGAAGCCGCCATCGCCCGCGCCGAAGGCAGCAAGCAATCCGCCATCCTGGAAGCCGAAGGGCAGAAGCAGTCGCAGATCCTCAAAGCCGAGGGCGAGCGCGAGGCGCAGCTGCTGACGGCGGAAGGCTACGCCAGGGCGCTGCAAGCCATCCACGAACGCGCACGCGATATCGACAGCAAGACCATGGCCCTGCAATACATGGACATGCTGGAAAAGGTCGGCAGCAGCCCCTCGACCAAATTTGTCCTGCCCATGGAGCTGACCGGCATGGTGCAGAATTTCGTCAGTACGATGGGAGTCGGCGCCGCTATGTCCGCCGACAACGGCAGCAATGGCGCTGCGCTGCAAGAGCCGGCAGCCATCGCGGAAGCGGTTGAATAGCATCCGCTGATTTGTCGCCACCTGGCTGCCCAATAAGACTACTTCGTAGGGGCGACTCTGTGAGTCGCCCGCTGCTTTTGTCGCCTGATTGACCGTACGCGAGCCGCTACTCCAGCGTCACATCCCAAGCCGATACGCCGATGACCACGCCGCCGTCCTTGACGAAGATCACCGGCAGGACAGCCTCATCTGCCGGCGCGAACTCCATTGGATCGCCGACCAGCGCGTCATTAAAATAGGCGCTGACCATCCCGCTGGAGGCGTCGCGATCCAGCCGCAGCCGCGCGATGACATTATTCGCCTGCCGCTGACTGACGACGTCCGCCTGGCCGTCTTGGTAGAGCGCCAGACTGATGACCTGCGGGCCGATTTGCTGCACTTGAACCCCGGCAATCTCGTCGCCGTTTGCGCCGCGGAAAGCGATGCCGAAGTAGACCTCTTCCTCAGCCGGGTTGGTGCTTTGCAGCGTGATCTCGGCTTGTGCGCGGCTGATGCGGCCGGCTGCCCCGTTGCCGTAATTCCACTCCAGCAAGTCGGCCGGAGGGTAGAGGAATATAATCTCGCCGTCGGTGGCGCTGGCGCTGCCGAGACGCCAGGAGCCGTTCTGCCGCCGGAAGCCGCTGTCGGACAGAATCGGCTCAGCCGCCGCGCTGCCGAAGAGATCCAGCAGATTCTGCGAGCCTACTAGCCCTTCCGCCGGCAGGTCCAGCGTGGGCGCTGCGGTCGGTTCGGCGGTGCTCGCCTGAGTCGGAATCACGGTCGGAAACTCAGTCGCTACGGCAGTAGGCTCGGGCATGCTTGTCGCTGCTGGCGTAGGCGCGGCTGCTTCGTAGCCGTCGCTTTCTTCACGGTCGTCAAGCACCGGCGCCACTTCCCGCTGCGCATCAGCCTCGGCCTCTACCACTTCCGTCGCCGGGACTGCCGTCGCGGCGGGTTCCGGCAGCAAAGCCGCCAGCATGTCGTCCAGCCGGCCGCTGCCCGCTAATGAGAGCAAGCCGCCGAGCACCAGGATCAAGCCGGCCGCCAAGGCAATGTTGAAGAGCCAGCGTTTGCTTCCGCCGGAACGCTCAGCCGCTTCCGCTTCCAAGTCCGCGGGAAGCGGCTCGGGCGGCTTGGCATGCTCGACCGGCTCGGGCGCGCTGATGGCTTCCGCTTCTTCTTCGGGTTCTTCCGGCTCCTCCGGCATCGCTTCGACAGCGCGGTACCAATGCCGAAATAAGGGGTAAGCCGGGTTGCGGTCGATGAACATGGCTTTGAAGAGCTCGTTCATCGCTTCCAGCTTCTGGCCGCGGCCTTTGTCGCCCTGGTAGACGCTCAGGAAGGCTTCGTAAGTATCGCGCCAGCCCAGCATCATCTGGGCATGCTTGAAGCCGAGCAAGTCCTCGGTCACATCCGCTTGAAAGTGGATGGCTTCGCGGACGATGGCTTGCGGCTCATCCACATGGCGGTCGATCTCCTGCATCAAGCTGCGCCGCTTGACGCTGAGCTCGGCCAGCGCCGCGTTGAGTTCCTCCATCCAGGCGCGGTAGGCCGTCAAGTCAATGCCGGCGTTGGACTCCGCTTCCGTGATGCCGCGCAGCACCTGGTCGATTTTGTTGCCGGAGGCGCGAAACTCAGCATCGGCCCAATCTTGCAGCGCAGAATCCAGCGCGCGCAAGCTCTGTATGCCCGGCGCCAGCAAACGCGCTTCGGGACTGCCCTCCATTTGACGCGCCAGCTCGGCAATGCTGTCGCTGATATGCGAGCCCGTCACCTGGTTGAAAATAGCTTGCGCGCCGAGCAAACTGTCGCGCCGCGCGATGTATTCATCAAGCTTGCGCAAAGCCACGTGCTTCTCCGCCGATTCGGCCAGCGTGCGCCGGGCCGCCTCCTGCCAAAAGCGCGCGTCCTCAATTGCGCCGTCGTGCGCATCAAGCACGCCGGACAAGATATATTGGGCGAAGAGGATGCGCAGCGCCGCCGTATTCGAGTTGGCGAAACCCTGCACCAAACCTTGCCCCATCGCCTTGAGATAGGTTTCCGTGCTGGGCATCTGCGTGGCGAAGCCGTTGATGGCGCGGTTCTCGGCGTCAGCGAAGAGGTCTTCAATATCCAGCAGCGCCTTGCTCGTGCGCTCTTCGCTCTCGACGCCGTTGCGCTCGACCCAATCCCGCAATACTCGCGACAGCTTCCAGAGCCGCTCGGCGATGAATTGCTCGCGCTCGCTGCGGGCGATCTCCAGCGCTTGCTGGCCCAGACGCTGCGCATCGGCCAGCTGCCCCTTATCAAAAGCCGCCCAGCCGTCAGCCAGGGTCCGGCCCAGGTGCCCCGGCACCGAATGGCGCTCGACGTATCCCGCCTTCTCGACAACCGCCCGCAATTCATTAAACCAACTGGACAGGGTGGGGCTGATGGTGCTGACGGTCTTGGCCGCGGCTTCAAGCGCGCCCGTCGCTTCGGCGCGATCGCCCGCCACGATGACATCGCGATAGCGCTTCCAGGCGAGCTGCGCCGTCGATATGCCCTCCAGCATTTCGCTGAGCATCTCGTCGAATAACTGCCCGGCGAAGGGCGCCAGTTCGTCATGCTTGCCCAGCAGCCACTTCTCCAGGTCGGAGCCGTCCGCCGCCGGTACATAAGTCTGGCTGTTCTGCAAGATTTCATAGAGCAGGCTGAGGAAGTCCTCGATCTTGTCCCAGACCGGATTCGGCGGGTCGATGGCGCGGCTGGCGTCCAGCGCCGTCAGGGCATCGCGCGGATTATTGGCCGCCTGCTTGCCGATAACGTGCATATTGTCCGCCAGCGCCATAGCGGCGTTCAGCGCCCGCGTCAAGGCGTTCAGAGGTAGCCGCCGCTCGGAGAATTCATGCTGCAGGCTGAGCGTCTGCAAGTTGGCGTTGAGCTGTGAGAGGTTGTCGACCATCTCGCGGTAGCTGTCGCGCAGGGCCCCGGCGCCCGGATCGTCCAATTGCGCTGCGTGCCGCTGCGCGCGCTGGATGCCGCTTAAGATAGACTGCGCCTCGTCGACCGGGATGCCTTCGACTTCAAGCTGCTCTATCGCGCCCTCGAGCCGAAACAGATTGGGCTGCAAGAGCATGATGTCCGGAAAATGCGATGTCACCCGTTCCGCCATGCGCCATTGCATGACGCGAATGGCCTCGTCCTCCCCGTCTCCGATCAAAAGCAGGTTGGCTGCCTTGTCGGCGCGGTAATCAAATAGGAGCATGATGGCTTGTGACACCGCCTGGGGTACCGGTCTCGGCTGGCTCTCCATCAGAATCAGGCACCAATCCAGCAGCAGGTGGACCAGCGCGCCGGTCTTGCTGCCCGCCCGTTCCCGCAGCTCGGTCAGCAGCTCGGCCGCGCTGGCCCAGTGATTACCCTGCATATAAATCTTCACCGCGTCCAGATCGGCCGAGACCTCCAGATCGCGCAGGCGGTCGACGATTTCCTGATTGGTGTTGCGCGCGGCCGGATAAGCCGGGTTTTGACGCAGCGCCGCTTTTAAGTTGGTATTTAATGCCAGCAGATCGTTGCGGCTCAAGTCTTGCACCTTGAGCTTGTCGATGGCGCGCGCGACGATAGCGTTGCGGTCTCGCTCCAGCGGACCGCGATAGCGCAGCAAATCGGCGCTGATCTCCGCCAGCGAGGCGTAACGATAGCGTAGATTAGGGTGCACCGCCCGCGTGACAATGGCCCGCAAACTCATGTCGATGGATGCGCTGTCCTGGTGGAAATCGACCTCAAATTCGGCGTCGGCATCGCGCGGCGCCTCAACACGGCGGCCGCCCGACAAAATGAAATACAGCAGCTCGCCCAGCTGAAACACGTCAGTCTGCCGGCTGATGCCCTGCGGCGTGGCCTCGTCGCCTTCCAGGAAGACGGCATTGCCCCAGTCGATCACTTTGAGCTGATATTTTTCGCGATTCCAAAACAAGTGCTTGGCGTCCACATCGTTGTAGACGATGTCATTGTCGTGCGCCGAGCGCAGCAAGTTGATCAGCCGGTCCATGATTTCCAGGATTTCCAGCACCGGCAAACGCTGATGCTGCCCGGCCAGGCTGACCACTTCATCAGCGATGATGACGCCTTCCGCGCGCTCCATCACGATATACTGGTGCGGTATGCCGCCGACGAAGAATTGGCCGCTGCCCAACAACTCCGTCAGAACCGGATGCCCGGCCAGCCGCGTCAGGGCTTCCCGCTCATTGATAATGCTGACCTCTTGCCCGGCGCGGATCGGCGGCGCGTCGTTGGGGTTGGGGCGCTTGATTACCACCGGGCGATCTTCCGCCTGAGTATCCAGCGCGCGCAAGGTCTCGCCCGAGCGCCCTCGCGGGTAAATGTAGTTGTAGCGATAGCGGTTGTCGAATAAGCTGTCAGCCATGCTCATTTGCCTTGGGGGCTTTTCCAAGATTTCCATTGCCTGCGCCAGTTATAAGTTGGATGAATGAGAGACTGCCTTGCGCAGGCCGTTCCGGGCTCAAATGCCAAATGCCTGCGCGTTGAATCAAATGTGAAAGCCTGCGTTTGCGCGCCTTCAGGGCACACGGATGCTCTTAATTGTAGGTTGATTAGACGGACGCGCAAGGGATATATCGCAAAGTTTTTGGGATATATCTGGCGCAATTTGGGATATCTGATGACGCCTGGCTCGACTAGGCAAAAACCCCGCGCCTGTGTATAAAGGAAGATGTCTCGCCCATCCTCTTCCACATAAGAATTTCCAAGTAAGTAGTGAGAATGACCGCCATTGTAAGGCAATTGCCAATGTATCGGGAATGTTGTAGGGGCGAGCCGGTGGCTCGCTCACTCTTGCTCTAAATTGCTAATTACTTTTCGCATGACTAACTTGGAATTGCTTAGAAGCTTGCAAAGAAACGACAAAGACCGATGCTGAATCAAATACGCCGCCGAACTGCGCCAGACCTGCTTCTCATCGTCGTTCTGCTGCTGGCGCCGCTGCTGATGTTCCATCAGCAGACACTGGGCGACCGCACACTGCTGCCGACTGAAAACCTGTACCAGCATCTGCCCTGGTCCGCCTACCGCGAGGTCGTGCAGGCGCCGGCCACGCCGCATAATCACCTGCTCTCCGACATGATCCTGCAGAATTACCAGTGGAAGCGCTACATCCGCGCGCAAATCGCCCAAGGCGAGATCCCGCTGTGGAATCCCCACTTGTTCGCCGGCATTCCCTTTTTCGCCGCCGGCCAGCATTCCGCGCTCTACCCGCTAAGCGCCGTCTACTATCTCATGCCGCTGAGCGCCGCCTATGGCTGGTTCATCCTGCTGAATCTCTGGCTGGCCGGGCTCTTCATGGCCGGTTACCTGCGCGCTCTGGGTATCAACCGCGCCGGGGCGGGGCTGGCAGGACTGGTCTATCAGCTCTCGGGCTTCCTGATCGCCAGCGCCGTCTTTCCCATGATCGTGGCTGCGGCCGTCTGGCTGCCGCTCATCTTGTGGATGATTGAGAATATCTTGCGCGGACGCAACTTCTGGATTTTCCAGGGCGCCGCGCTGCCCTGGGTCATCATCGGCGGATTGGCTATCGGCTGTAATATCCTGGCCGGGCATATCGAGCTGACCATCTATACCTTGCTGATCGCCGGCTACTACGCCGCTGTTCGCCTGCTCTGGGAGTTCGGCCGGCGTTGGCGCGCGGGCGGGGCGCTGCCGCTGCGCTGGGCAGTCAGCTCGTCGCTGTGGCTGATTGTCATGCTGCTGTTGGGGCTAGGCCTGGCGGCGCTGCAATTGATCCCGCTCTACGAGTTCGTGCAAGGCAACTGGCGCGCCGAGCGCTCCAGCCTGGATACCGTCTTGAGCTACGCCCACGCCCCGCGCGATCTGCTGCAATTCCTGCTGCCCAACTTCTACGGCAATCCGGCCCATCACAGTTACACCGACGCCTTCAGCGGCGCGCTAATCACCGACCTGCAAAACGCCCGCGGCCAAAGCATCAGCCATATCGACTGGGGCGTCAAGAATTATGTGGAAGGCGCGCTTTACCTGGGGATTCTGCCGCTGGCGCTGGCGCTCTACGCCGTCCTCAGCGGGCTCCGTCGCAGCCGGCATGCCCCCCACGTCATCGCTTTCGCGCTGCTGGCGCTGATCTCGCTGTCGTTCATGTTTGGCGCGCCGACTTACGCTCTGCTTTACAGTTTGCCGGGCATGAATCAGCTGAATACGCCCTTCCGCTGGGTCTACGGGCTGACGCTGGCGGTCGCCGTCCTGGCGGGCATCGGCATGCACCGGCTCTCGCAGCGAGAGCGCGCGTCGCCATCACCTGTGGCGCAGCTGCTCGGGCTACTGCTGCTGCTGGCCGGGCTGGCGCTGGCCGGCGGCATCGCCATCGTCCATAGCAACTTCGCGCAATTCGCGCCTATCTTCGACCGCCTGGTCGCCGGACTGGCGCACGCTGATCGCGCCTTCGCCGACGGGCGCATGTTCTACAGTTATCAGTTGCCGCAAGTCATAGCGTTGGCGCTGCTGCTCACGTTCAGCGGCGGACTGTTCCTGTGGGCGGCGCGCGCGCGCTCCGGCCGCTGGACGATGCTGGCGCTCGTTGTAACGCTGCTCGACCTGCTCGCCGCCTCCTACGGCTTCAATCCGGCAAGCGATCCGGCGCTGCTGGATTTCACGCCGCCAGCGGTCGAGTTCCTGGCCGGGCAGGGCGGGCATTTCCGCGTGACCAGCCTGGAGCGGCACGGCGATCCCGCCATCTTGCAGCCCAATACGCTGATGCACTACGGCCTGGACGATATTCGCGGCTACGACAGCATCATTCCCGCCGGCTATGTGGCCACCATGCGCGCGCTGCAGCCGCAGCCCCGGCTCGACTTCAACCAGATCGCGCCGCTGCACACCGCCCCCGAGCTGAATCACAGCAGCTACCAAAGCACATTGGCCTCCGATCTGGTCAATCTGCTCAATTTGCGCTTTGTGCTGACCGCGCCGGACTTTGAAATGCGCCTGCCCGGCTGGAAAGACGTCTATCGCCAGGAGGTGGCGATCTGGGAGAACAGCAATGCCCTGCCGCGCGCCTTCGCCGTCGACAAAGCCGACTGGGACCCGCGCTGGCTGGCGGAGGTCGGCGGCGGTTTCAAATTCGCCGAGTTGGACATGAGCGGCGGTGGCTTGACTGTGCCGCGCTATCAGGCCGCCGACATCACCCGCGACAGCGGACGTGAGAAGTTCATCGACGTCAGCCTGAAAAGCGCAAGCTGGCTGGTCATCAGCGAGACCTACGCGCCCGGCTGGCGCGCTTTCGCCCGCCCCTGGGGCAAAGGCGAAGACCAAGAATTCGGCGTCGCTCTGCGCCTGGTGCTAGCCAACTTCCAGGGGGTGGAACTACCGGCGGGCGACTGGACGGTGCGGCTGGTCTACAGCCCGGCCAGCGTACAGTTGGGCATGTTCGCCTCGTCCATCAGCGTCGCGCTGATCGTCTTTCTGCTGGGCGCCTGGTTCTGGCGCGCTTACATCGGCTTGAACACCGAGGCCTCGTCCGGCTTGGCCAGGGTCGCCCGCAACAGCCTCGCCCCCATCATCCTCAATCTCTTCAATCGCGGCATCGACATGGTCTTCGCCATCGTGATGTACCGCCTGCTGCTGCCCATGGAAGTGGGCATTTACAACTTCGCGGTCGTGCTCTTTGTGGCATTCGACATTTTCACCAATTTCGGCCTGGACCTGCTGCTGGTGCGTGAAGTCTCGCAGCAGCGCAAACGCGCCGGCCGCTATCTCTACAACAGCTCCTTTTTTCGCCTGCTGCTGAGCCTGGCGGGCGCGCCGCTATTAGCCGGCGTGCTGCTGCTCTGGAGCGGCTCGGGCGCCCAGGCCATCGGCGGCGAAGGGCTGCTGGCCATCGGCTTGCTCTACATCGGCCTCTTCCCCGCCAGCCTGTCCAAAGGCATGACTTCGCTCTTCTACGCCAACGAACAAGCCGAAAAACCGGCCGCCATCGCCACCATCACCACCATGAACAAAGCCGTCTTCGGCGTCATCGTCTTGCTCCTCGGCCACGGCATCGTTGGCCTGGCCGCCATCAGCATCTTTAATAACGTACTGACTTTGCTGGTCCTGCTCTGGACCGGGCGGCGGCTGATCGGCCCCATCGCCTGGCGCCTCCCCGATTTCAAGCTGATCCGCGAAATGGCGAGCGAGAGCCTGCCGCTGATGCTCAACCACTTTCTGGCCACTATCTTCTTCCAGGTCGATATCGTCATCTTGCAGGCGCTGAAAGGCGCGGCAGTCGTGGCCCAGTACAGCACGGCTTACAAGTGGCTGCTGGCGATTAATATCGTGCCGGCCTTCTTCACGCAGGCGCTCTTCCCGGTAATATCACGCCAAGCGCAAGACGATCCCGCCGCCCTAAGCCGCAGCTTCCGTTTCGGCATCAAGCTGCTCTTCGCCTTGACGCTGCCGCTGGCGGTAAGCTTCACCGCGCTGGCCGAGCCGCTGACGCTGATCCTGGCCGGCCCCCGTTATGTGCCGCAGGGGGTCATCGCCCTGCAGCTGATGATCTGGAGCATCCCCATCGGCTGGATGAACAGCCTGACGCAGTACGCCCTGATCGCCCTTGGCCTGCAGCGCATCATCACCCGCGCCTTCGCCTTCGCCGTCTGCTTCAACATCGCGGCCAACCTAATCTTCATTCCGCGCTTCGGCTTTCAAGCGGCCGCCATCGCCACCATCGCCTCCGAGTTGGCGCTTTTCACGCCCTTCATCTTGCTGGCGCGCCGGCACATCCCGGCTGTGAATGTCCGCGCCTTGCTCTGGCGTCCCTTGCTGGCTTTGGGCGTCATGCTGGTTGGGCTGGCTCTGCTGGGGCCAACGCTGCCGGCGATTCTGCTGAGCAATCTAATCTATTGGACCGTCTTGCTGCTGCTGCGCCCGCTGGATGCGGCGGAAGGGGGCGCGCTCTTGTCGCTGCTGCCGCCGGGCGCGGGCGAGCTGCGACTCTTGCGCTGGTCAGTTGGCGGATAATTTCGTTCGGTCAAATATACTATTGCAACGCGGAAAAGAGGAATAGCAACGTGAAAAACTCACTCGTCTTTATCAGCCATGCCGCCGAGGATCGGTTTTACGCCGAGAAGTTGGCGAAATACATAGAATGCACGATGCACGGCGTCAAGACGTTTGTGGCATCAGATCCCGCGTCCATACCTAGCGGGGGAAACTGGTTTCGCGAAATCCTTGACAATCTGTCAAATGCTGACGCCCTTGTCGTCATTTACAGCCGTAATGCGCGAAACAGAATGTGGGTGGGATTTGAAGTTGGACACTTTTGGAGAAAGCATGACGGGAAGAAAATACATTGTGTATATGATCCCCAGGTTGATTTGCCAAGCCCACTGAATGCTCGGCAAGCCAAAGTCCTAACCGACGTTGCTTCAACGGCGATATTTTTCAGAGGCTTGGCATGCGATTTAGGGCGCAACTATGATGTCGATGAATACGGAATAACTGGTCTAGTCGACGCGGCTCCAAAGTACGACGAGTTTGCCAAGTGGAAGTCCCTTCTAAAAAATGGTCAATGGTCGAATGGAGAACCTTCGGATGGACACTGCAACAAAACTGTCTGGTTCTCGGTTGAGGAGCCGTCTTATCTGATCGAAAACGAATATGAAGTGGTGCGTAAGGATTTCAGCGAGCCATGGACAAAGGGCTTTTCGGATCCTGATGCATGTACTTGCTGGGTGAACCTGAAAGTTTTTGGAGTGACCCAAACGCAGGAACTGTTTGTATACCTGGACGGAGGCAGATACTTTGTACCAATGCCTGAACAGAGAGTAAGCGAAAATCGAGATGGGTCACTTGAGCGGCGTTTCTATTATGATCGCACAACTCTAAAGTATCTGCTTGGTAACGTGATCGGACGGTACTATCCCACGTTTGCGAGCAATCTAGTTGAATTCGCGGCATGGAAAGGAATTGAAATCATTTGAGGACTTGGCAAAGCACAAGTTTGCATCTAGGAAATTCTCTCTGTGCCTCTGTGCCTCTGTGGCCATTTACACTGCATCTATTTCCACAGCCGAACCGTATCTCGAAAGACAGCGCCACATCGTCAGCCGACCGGCGTCACCTGCATATCCTTGCCCGACAGGGCCGGACGCGCCCAGCGATTGCTGAAGACCAGGTCGCCGAGCTCGACCGCGTCGTCCCGCTCGCTCATCATCATATTCATCACCGGGATTTCGAGCGCATACACTTCGCCGGAATCACACTCCAGCTGCAGCCTCAGCGCGCTCTCAGGCAGCAGATCGTCGGTCAAGCCAGTCAGCATGATATGCATACCGCCCGGCCTTAAGTCGAGCGTCTCGCCAGCGGGAATTAGCAAGCTGTCCACGGCTTCCATGCGCGCTATGTCGTCTTCCACCACCGTGCGATGGAAGGTGAGCGTCCTTGCGGCGGAACTCGAGGCGGAGACCAGCGTCAGGTCGCGTTCGCCGCGGTTGTGGATGCGCAAGTAGACCGCGCTCCCCGGCATGGCGCTATGATCCATTTCCACAAGCGCCTCGTTGAGAATCTTGAAGTTGGTGGTCTCAAGGGCGACATCGCCGTTTGGCAGCGTCAGCTTCGCCTCGACGATCCAATTGCCATTCATCGTCCATTCGAAGGGGACGCTGAAGACGCCGTCGACGGCGCTCTCTGCCCTAGCCAGCACCGGCGCCATGCCCGCGTGATCCATGTCGCCGCGCAGGCTCAGCGTACCGGGATTGCTGAGGGCCTTCCCGTCGCGGTCGCTGACCCGAACCAGCAGGGTCGTTTCGCCGACTCGCTTGTCGCTGGCTGACATATCGAGTGTAACGTCAGCGGAACTCAGCTGCTGCTGACGGCAGCTTGCGAGCAATACGACAAAGACCAGGAGAAGCGTTCGGCGGCGGAATCGGGTCACAGATTGGCGTCTCCGTCAGTCTGTATGAGCTGGCGGACGCATCAGCAGGCTCAAACCATAGCCGAAAGCGCCGGCCAGCACCGGTACGCCCAGCCACATATGGATCAGCCACCAGAGGCCGCCGCTGCCCCATACGCTCGTGCCCAGGATATGCGTCACGAGCATAACGCCCAGGCTGTAGGAGAAGGGCATGATGACGGCGAAGACGCGCAGCCGCTTGGTATCCGCGAAGCCATAGCGCTGGTAGAGGCTGTCGCAGAGCAAGCCGACCGCGAAGGCGCTCAAGACATAAATGAACTCGGCCGACTCGCCGACCCGGTACCAGGTCATCAGCAGGGAATTGAGGACGAGGAAGAGGGTGATCGCCCCGAAGGGCAACTGCCAGCGCCGCGTCATGAACAGCAGCGCGCCCAGCAAGACATTGCTCTGGATGATAAAGGGCACAATCCCGGCCACGTCTTGCAGCGTGTGCGGATCGGGCCTCGTTCCAGTCAGGACGATCAGGTCGCCGCCGATAGGCGCGTAGGCATTAAAGAAGGTGAATACGGAAGTGATAGCGGTGAAGCAGAGCACGATCGGCGCCACGCTGGCCCAACTGCCGTCGCTTTCTCGCTTCCAGAACGAGCGTATGGGACCGGTCATAATGAGCAAACCGGTCAAGGCGAGCAAGAGGTGCGATGGGCTGATTAGCGCTTCAACGCTCTCTTCAAAGCCAAAGGCTTCATGCCATATCAAGTCGACGACGCCGCCCGCGCCAAAGCCGAAGAATCCAATCAGCGAAAGCGCGTAACCGGCGGGCAAGGCCTTCGCCCAGCGGTAGCCGCGGCTGACGTTGCGGAAATGCGTGAGGATCAGCACCAGACCGGCGAACGCGACCGAGCCATAGAGCAGGGCGTGCCAAGGCGTGAAAAAACTGTCATCGACGCGGCCATGATTATGCGCCCAGCCGTCGATGTACAAGCCAAATACGATGGCGCAAGAACTGAGCGACATAATCCAGTCCAGGCGCAGGTCCGGGGCTGGCGACTCAGCCCCGGCTCGCGCGCCGGCAGCCTGCCGCATGAGTTGTCCAGCCTTTGTTGTACTTGCCATAGCTTCGCGCCCTTTCTCCGTCTACTAGCTCATATTGTAAGCGAGGAAGGGACAAATGGAAACAAGGTCGGCGCGCATTCTCCTTCCAGGTAGGCGCTTACATCGCTAGCGCCGTATAGCCATTCATGTAAAATCGAATGTATTGTTGTGGCGAGCCGTGATGGTGTGGCATGGCCTTTGAATTGGAAGCTCTTGTAGGGCATCTCTACATTGTTGGCGGGCGCGTCATCAACGTCAACCCGCCGGGATCCCTCGTCGAAGCAGCGCCTCCATCCGCCGCCGCCGGCCGTGAAGGCGATACCCTCTTCATCCTCATCACGCCCTCCGGCGCCATCGCGCCCACCACCTTCTATCAGCAGTTGGCTACTTTGGCCGCCGAGCGCTATTTCGATATCAGCGGCAGCGTCACCATCGCCCTGCGCACCATGTTCCAGCTCGTCAATCGCAATCTCTACGAACACAATCTGGAACACGCCGACGGTGGCGGGCAGCAATTCGAAACCAGCATGATCGCCGCGGTCCTGCACGAAGACGATATGTACGTCGCCCGCGTCGGTCCCGTTATCTCCGTCCTGCAAACCGCCGGCTTGACACTGACCTTCCCCGAAGACCTTTCCGATGATGCGCCGCTTTTCAGCGTGCCGCTGGGTCTCTTGCCGGAGCCGGAAATCTCGATGGTGCGCTACGGCGTGAACGCGGGCAGCCGCCTGGTGCTATCGGACGGCAACCTGGCCGATATTCCCAGCGACCGCCTCACTAGCATCATGCTGGAAAACGACATTGAAACGGTGCTGGGCAGCCTGCGCCGCACCATCAAGATCCAGAGCCAGTTGATGCTGGTCGAGCTGGTGCCGCCCGAGTATGACGGGCCGATCCTGGCTGCGCCGGGCGAATCCTCGCACGAGATTAACATGCGCCTGCAGGAAGCGCGCCTGGAGCTGGACGCGGACGCGGCGCACTGGCAACTGCCGCGGCGTGGCGATTTCGGCTCTATTCTGCGTTGGGGGCTGGCGCGGCTCGCTGGGCGGGTAGCCGGCGTGCTGCTCTTTCTGGGCGACATACTCCAGCGCATATTCCCGCTGCCGGCCACGGCGACATCGCGACGCGCTTCGTCCGGCACACTGTTCCTGACGGTTCTGCTGATCCCGCTCATGATCGTCAGCATCGTGGTGCTGTCCTGGGTATCCAACCTGGGCGAGACCGAATTCGAGCAGTGCCTGGGCCGGCTGCAAGAAACGGCCCGGCTGGCGCGCTCCATCGACACCAGCAACCGCCGCAGCGTCACCTCAGCCTGGAACGCCACCATTCAAGTCGCCGACGCCTGCGATGTCATGCGGCCCGGCGACCCATCGGTATCCACGATGCGCAGCGAAGCGCAGACGCTGATCGACACCATCAACAACGTGAAACGCCGCGAAGCCATCCCGCTGATCAATTTTGAAGACGCCAGCATCAGCCGCCTGCGCATTCAAGGCACGGACCTGTACGCGCTGGACGGCCGCAACGACCAGGTATATCACATCAAACTGGCTGATAACGGCCGCGAGGCGCTGCAAGACGAGCCGGTCGCCAAGATGCGCCTCGGCGCCACCCACCAGGGCATCACCATCGGCCAGATCACCGATATCGCCTTTGACGACCACTCCGGCGACATCGCCATGCTGGACGCCAACGGCACGCTGCTGCGTTGCGCGCCCCAATTCGTCTTCACCTGCGATGTGCAGCGCATCCTGGAATCCGAGAGTTGGAAGCGGCCTGCCGCCCTGACGATTTGGGATCGCAAGCTCTATATCCTCGATAGCGAAGAGGGCCAAATCTGGCGCTACGATCCCTCTGGCAGCACTTACGTCAGCTCGCCGCGTGAGTATTTCGCCGGCAGCGCCCGCCCCAATCTTCGCGATGTCGCCGACTTCACTATCGCCGGCGATGGGCACCTCTATCTGCTCTATCGCGACGGCGTCATGAAACGCTACTTCGGCGGCAGCGAGGTGGCCTTCACCTTCAGCGGCTTCAACGAAGGCAGCGAACCCAGCATCGTGCTCACCGAGGGTCTTTATCTCAACGACAGCCCCTTCGCGCCGGGTTTCTTCATCATTAGTCGCGGCGCCCGCACCATATTCGAGACCACAGCCGCCGGCACCTTCATGGATAGCTACCAGGCCTTTGACCAGCAAAAACTTGAATTAATGTCGGCTGTCGTCGCCTACCCCGAGCAGAACATCCTCTACGTCGCCTCGGGCAATACCATCTTCAGCATCACCATGGATTTCACCTAGACGCCCAAACAAGGCCTTGGATTTCCCTCACATTAACCCTCTGTGTCTCTTTTTTTGTGAAACCTGCCGAACCCTGTCGAAATATGTAGGGGCGAGCCACCGGCTCGCCCCTACGCGCGCAGAATTGGATTTCAATTTTTGTGAGAGCCAAATCGTGACTTGCGAGCGACTGTGGTGAATTATCCTGCGCTGAGTTCGCCATCAGCTAGATGTCCTCGTCGTTTGCCGTTCCCGCACCGTCGACGCCTGTTATGGATTTGTGATTGTGGGTATAGTAGCGCCAGTACAACGAATAGGAAAAGAAGGCAGGCTGAGCATGAGCAAAAATGTATTGATCGTCTATGGCGGCTGGGACGGCCACGACCCAAGTCAAACTTCTCATTTATTCGCCGGTCTGCTGGAAGCGGCCGGGTTGAAAGTCACCTTGTCGCAAACCTTGGACAGCTTTCTTGATGCCGAGCTCATGGGCGCCGTCGACATGGTCGTACCCGTCTACACCATGAGCAGCATCACCCGCGAGCAAGAAGCCGGCTTGCTGGACGCCGTGCGCGAACGCGGCGTGAATGTCGGCGGCTGGCATGGCGGGATGGCCGATGCCTTCCGTCAGAACACGGAATACCAGTTCATGGTCGGCGGGCAGTGGGTGGCGCATCCCGGCAATATCATCGATTATCGCGTCAACGTCCACGATCAGCAGCATCCGATAACGGCCGGCATCGGCGACTTCGACATGCACTCCGAGCAGTACTACCTGCACACTGACCCATCCAATAAAGTTCTGGCCACCACGACTTTCAGCGGCGAACACGCTTTCTGGATCGAGGGCACGGTTATGCCGGTGGTCTGGACCCGCAGCTACGGCAAAGGCAAAATCTTCTACAGTTCGCTGGGCCACGTTATCGGCGACTTTGATGTGCCGGAAGCGCGTGAAATTGTGCGCCGGGGATTGCTCTGGGCGGCCGACAGCCTGTAGCAGGTAGCGACTTACTCAGGCTTGACCGGTATTGCAAAATATACATGAAAATAACTGGAGCAATGCGCAGTCTTAGTACAAAATAGCAGGTCTATCCTTGCGTAAAGTATCAAATTTCAAGGTAGTCCGCAGACCCTGGCTCCCCCTCCCTGACTTGTCGGGGAGGGGGCCGGGGGGTGGGGTAAGATTCCGGCGAAGTTATCGCTAATACCGATCAAGCCTTCTCCCGGCGATTCGCAGCGCCCTCTGTCGCCGCAGGCCGCAGCTGCCGGTGACGCAGCCTGATTTGCCACACCCGCAGCGCGGCTTCCAGTGCAATGGCGCTGGACATCTTTGAGTCGCCGTGCTGTCGGTCGGGAAAGTGAATCGGTATCTCGCCGATGCGGTAGCCCAGCCGACAAGCGACGTAGATTATTTCCACCATAAATACATAACCGTTGGCTTTGACGCGTTCCATGTCCAGGCCGATCAGAGCGTCTCGGCGGTAAATGCGAAAGCCGCCAGTCGCGTCCCGGATCGGGATGCGCAGGATGGTCGGCGTATACACGCGGTTCGCCCACCAGCTGAGCAGCTTGCGCAAGGGACCCCAACCCTCGTCGACGCTGCCGCCATCGGCATAACGCGAACCGATGACGATGTCGTATTCCTGCGCCTTCCGCAGCAGCCCGGGGATGTACTTGGGCTGGTGCGAGAGATCAGCATCCATCTGAATCACGTAGTCCGCGCCCATCGACAGCGCTTGCGTGAATCCCTGAATATATGCGGGCGCCAAGCCCTGTTTCTCAGGCCGATGCAGCACGTGGAGCCGTCCCGCGTAATCAGCCTGCTCGGCCAACGTTTCGACGATCTCGCCCGTGCCGTCCGGCGAATTGTCGTCAACCACCAGGACGTTCAAGTCCGCCAACTCCAGATCAAATAGCGCCGGAATCAGCCGGACTACATTCTCGCTTTCGTTGTACGTGGGCAGGACGATGAAGGTCGTTAGCGGCATGACGGTCTCAAGCGTTTTCAGTCGCCCAGCAGCGAGTTAACCGCGTCGGCGACATGCCCCGGCGTCAAGCCATAGGCCTGGTAAATCTTGTCGTAAGGCGCGCTGGCCCCGAAGCGGTCTACGCCGATAGCGATGCCCTTGTCGCCAAGGTAGCGGCGCCAGCCCAGGGTCGCGCCCGCCTCTATGCTCACCCGCGCCTTCACATCGCCGGGCAGCACGCTCTCTTTGTAGTTGTCAGCTTGCGCCTCGAATAGCTCCCAGCAGGGCATCGACACCACCCGCGCGCGGATATCCGCCTCTTCCAGCAAACCCGCCGCGTCAAGGGCGATCGAGACTTCGCTGCCGCTCGCCATGATGATGGCGTCGACAACGCCGCTCTCGTGCTCGGAAAGCACGTAGGCGCCGCGCGAAACCCCCTCGTATATGCCGGCGTCGTTGCCGGCGAATACGGGCAAATTCTGTCGGCTGAGCACGATGGCGGCCGGGTGATCCAGCTCGGCGATTGCCGCCCAGGCGCCGGCCGTCTCGGTGGCGTCGCCGGGCCGGAAGACGTGCAGATTGGGCATGAGCCGCAGCGACATCAAATGTTCAACCGGCTGATGCGTCGGTCCATCTTCGCCCAGGCCGATGCTATCGTGCGTGAAGACATACACCGCCGGAATGTCCATCAACGCGCCCAGGCGCATGGCCGGCCGCATATAATCGCTGAAGGTGAAGAAGGTGGCGCTGTAGGGTTTGACGATGCCGCCATGCAGCGCCAGGCCGTTGACTATCGCGCCCATGCCGTGCTCGCGGACGCCAAAGCGCAAATTGCGCTCGGCGCCACGCCCCGGCCCGGTATTGGCCGCGCCTTTGATCAAGGTGCGTGTGCTGCCGGCCAAGTCGGCGTCGCCGCCGATCATAGTGGGCGCATATTCGGCCAAGGCGTTCAAGGCTTCACCGCCGGCGCTGCGGGTCGCCAGTGATGCGCCCGCCTGCCAGCTGGGCAAGGCCTCGCGCCAGCCCGGGGCGAATTCGCCGGCCATGGCCCGATCCCATTCCAGCGCCAATTCCGGATACGCCGCGCGCCAAGCCTGAAAGCGGCTTCCCCATTCCGCCTCGGCCGCCGCGCCCGCTTCCACTGCGCCGCGGAAATGCTCCAGCGCCTCGCCGGGCACGTAAAAGCTGTCCGATGTGCTCCAGCCCAGGTTCTCTTTGGCCAGCGCAACTTCGTCTTCGCCCAGGGGGCTGCCATGCGCGGCGCTTGAGCCCTGCTTGTTGGGGCTGCCGTAGCCGATGATTGTGCGCACCGCGATGATGCTGGGCCGGTCCGCGATAGCTTTGGCTTCGCTGATGGCCGCGTCCACGGCAACCGCGTCAGTGCCATCGGCGACGCGGCTGACATGCCAGCCCATCGCCTCGAAACGCCGCCCGATGTCCTCGGTAAAGGTCATATCGGCCGCGCCATCAAGCGTCACTTCGTTGTCATCATAAAGAAAGACCAGCTTGCCCAGTCCCCAGTGGCCGGCCAGCGCAGCCGACTCCAGGCAGACGCCCTCCATCAGGTCGCCATCGCTGACCAAGGCATAGGTATAGTGATCGACAATGTCATGTCCCTCGCGATTGAAATAGCGCGCCAAGTAGGCCTCGGCCAGCGCCATGCCCACCGCCGTGGCCGCGCCTTGCCCCAGCGGGCCGGTAGTGGTCTCCACGCCGGGCGTATCGCCGTATTCGGGATGGCCGGCCGTGTTGCTGCCCCATTGACGGAAATTCTTGATGTCATCCAGTGACACATCATAGCCAGTCAGATACAGCAGCGAATAGAGTAGCATGGAGCCGTGCCCGGCGCTGAGCACGAAGCGGTCGCGATTGGACCAGGCCGGGTTGCGCGGGTTGAAGCGCATGTGTTTCATCCAAAGTGTGTAGGCCATTGGCGCGGCGCCCATCGGCAAGCCGGGGTGGCCGCTATTGGCCTTCTGTACCGCATCCATCGAAAGCGTGCGGATGGTATTGATTGCGAGCCTTGTCAAATCGGCCACGTAGCTTCTCCTGTCCATCGTCGCGTTTCACAAACGCGTGAATTATATCAGCCGCTTGCACCCAACGAATATACAAAAACGGATACCGCGTATCCGTCTTTGATTAGTATATTGAAGATTGTTGTTGACCGGAGCCCAACCGCGCTGATACTATACCGGGCGTGGTTCCACGCGGAAACGGACGGCCGTTCTTTCCTGGCCGTCAATATCAACTTCGGTGAAATAGGGCGTCGTCACGATATCAATCTCATCGCGCTCGAGATAACCGCGAGCGATCGCCAGGGCTTTCACCGCTTGATTTACCGCGCCGGCGCCGATGGCTTGCACCTCGGCAAAATTGTGCTGCCGCATCACGCCGGCAATCGCGCCGGCCACGGCCGTCGACCGCGAACGCGCCGACACCTTGATAATATCCGGTCCGTCATCCGCGGAAGTACTGACATCATCATCAACTGACTCTGTCATATGTACCTGACTATCATACTCGGACATTAACTTCCCCCTTACATGACAATTGCGCTACTACTACCCACACCACATTGCAGAGATTTTACTGTCAAACTGCATTATAGTCTAGCAAATGCATAAAATTGTATAGGAATGTATAACGTCAACATGAAATATTGATACATTTTACGCTGCCGTTGTGCATATATGTGAATTCATGTCTTAAATTTATATTGTTTTCACACAGGACAAAGAATCGCCCTTCGGCTGCGCGGCTTGCCGCCCAGATGCGGCGGAAGTCGATAACCCTGTAAAGCTGCCCGCCTAGTCGTTACAATTGACACATCATCTGAATCGCGTTCCGCCCTGCGTGTCTTGGCAAGCCGTCGAATCGAACGGGAAGACCGATGCAGCTCACCGCGCCGCCTGTCGCACTGATCCTGCTCCTGATATTACCCCTTGTATGGATAATCGGCTTTCCGCGTCATGCCTTCCGCCGCCGCCGCGATATCAGCAGCCTGCTGCTGCGGACAGCGATCATCATTTTGCTGGTCCTGGCTCTGGCCGGGCTGCAAAACGTACAAGCCGTCGATCGCCTGGCGGTGGTCTTCCTGGTGGATGCCTCCGACAGTATGGGCAGTGACGCCGAAGACCGCCAGCTGGAATTCATCCGCGGCGCCATCGCCGACAAGCAGCCGGACGACGAATGGGCGGCCCTGCTCTTCGGCGACAATGCCGTGCCAGAGACCGATTTCAGCCAGGTTGGCGAGATCGAAAACTTTTCTTCCATCCCGCTGACGACCGGCACCGACATCGCCAACGCCATTCAGACGGCCCTGTCGATGTTCCCCGCCGATGCCTCGCGCCGCATCGTCGTCCTCAGCGACGGCCAGGAGACACAAGGCGACGCCATCGCGCGGGCGCAGCGGGCCGCCGTTTCCGGCGTCGAAGTCAGCTACGTACCGCTATTCCGCACCCCCGCGCCAGACGTGCGCATCACCGCCATCGACGCGCCGGGACGCGTGGCCGAAAACCAGAGCTTCGATATCTCGGTCGGCATCCAGGCGGAAAGCGCCACGCCGGCAACGCTGCTCATCTTCTCGGGCGGGCGGCTGATCCACGAAGAAGCCCTGCAGCTGCAAGCCGGCGATACCCGCTACAGCCTGACGCAAGCCGGCGAAAAAAGCGGCTTCCTTGACTTCACAGCCCAAATCGTCGTGCCGGGCGAGAACGACAACTTTAATCAGAACAATCAGCTGGGCGCCTTCAGCCAGGTCATCGGGCCGGCGCGCGTGCTGCTGGTCCGCGTGGAGGAATCAGAGACGCAATTCTTGCTGCCGGCGCTGCAGCAAGCCGGAATTATCGTGGATGTCAGCCAGCCGGAAGACTTGCCGGTCACCATGGCCGGCCTGGCGCATTACAAGAGCGTCATCCTGGCCAACGTGCCGGCCACCGAACTGGGTCGGGCGCAAATGACCCTGCTTGATCAGTACGTCAGCGATATCGGCGGCGGCCTGGTCATGATCGGCGGACCGCAGAGTTACGCGCCGGGCGGTTATTATCAGACGCCGCTGGAGCGCACGCTGCCGGTCGAGATGCAAATCAAAGATCAGAAGCGCCTGCCGCAGCTCACCATCGCCTACTTGATCGACCGCTCCGGCAGTATGGGGCAGATCGGGCGCAGTGGCGTCCCCAATCTCGAGCTGGCCAAGCGCGCAATCGTGCTCTCGCTTGAGCTGCTGCAAGCCTCAGACCGCGTCGCCATCGGCACCTTCGATACCGGCGGCGCTTGGGTGGCGCCCTTCCAGCAGGTCAATGACGCCCAAGTCCTGACCGCCATGACCAATACCATCCGCTCCGGCGGCGGCACCGATATCCTGGCCGGCCTGCGCCTGGTCGAGCGCGACATCATCCAGGAGCCTTCACAACTAAAGCACCTGATCCTGCTCACCGACGGCGGCGCCAGCCCGCGCGGACTGGTCGAGATCAGCGAGTCGATGTACAGCCAGCACGATGTCACGCTGTCGGCCATCGCTATCGGGCGCAGCCCCGGCGCGGTCTTGCAGCCCATGGCCGAAGCCGGCGGCGGCAATTATTACGCCGTGACCGATGTCGAGCAGATTCCGCTGATCTTCGCCCAGGAAACGGTGCTGGCCTCCCGCTCCTACATCGTGGAAGAGGCCTTCACGCCGCGCGTAAGCGGCAGCAGCGCCATCATCGACGGCATCGCTGCGCTGCCGCCACTACGCGGTTACGTCGCGGCAACGCCCAAGGTGGCCGCCCAGCGCATTCTTAGCGGCCCCGAGCCCTACTCCGATCCCATCCTGGCCGCCTGGCAATATGGCTTGGGGCGGGTCGTAGCCTGGACGGCTGACGCCAGCGCGCGCTGGGCCAACGAATGGGTCACCTGGCCGGATTTCTCGCGCTTCTGGGGACAAGCGGTGGCATGGAGCATCAACGCCGGCGCCAACAAGAACCTGGAAACACGCGTGCTGCTACAGAATGACCGCGCCCGCATCGTGGTCGACGCTCGCGATGACGCTGGGCAATTCCTCGACGGCTTGATGCTGAGCAGCGCCGTCTTGAATCCCGCCGGCGACAGCCTGCGCATTCCCTTGCAGCAAACCGCGCCCGGCCGCTACGAATCGGCGTTCACGCCCCAAAACGAAGGCGCTTATTTTCTGACCGTCAGTGGCGAGGCGAAACTGGGCGAGGGCGAAACGCAGCTTAGCGATCTCAACGGCTGGGTCATGTCCTATTCGCCGGAATACATCCCGCGTCCGCAAGACGACCGTCTGCTGGCCGATATCGCCGATATCACCGGCGGTCGCAATCTGGACGACCAGCCCGAAGCCGTTTTCGCGCATGATCTCGGCGAGCGTCAAGCCGCCACCGATATCTGGCAAAGCCTGATTCTGCTGGCCTTGCTGCTGCTGCCGCTGGATATCGCCATTCGCCGGCTGATCATCACCCGCAGCGACCTGATCCGCCTGCGCGACTTCCTCAGCGGGCGCGGACGCGACCAGACGCGCTCGCAGCAAATGCAAGCCCTCTTCAGCGCGCGCGGCCGCAGCCGCCAGACCACCGGCTACGGCGACGGCATCGTTCCACGCCCGAGGCCGCGTCCCCGCCCCGACCCGCAACCTTTCGTCACGCCGCCGCCGAAGTCAACCCGCGGACGGGATGCGCTTGAGCCGGAGTTCCAGCTGCACGATATAGAGGTTGTCAACCTGGGTGATAAACTACTTCGCAAGCGAAATCGACGTCTTGACGCCGATGACGAGAGGTAGCCACGCCGGAAGTGCGCAACCTGGGTGGCGACCTCCTGCGCAGTCGTCGGCGCCGGCGCGGTGATTAGGAAGAAGACGACGAATAGCCGCCTGAAGCCTCGCGATTAGTTCTCCGACAAGAAAACCGTGAAGTCCAGATTGCCCGGCGAATGCCCGAAGCCGGTCAGCAGCGCCGCGCACTCCGCCCTATGCTGCGTCGCGTGATTCACCACGTGCGCCAGGCAATGCCACAGCGCGCGGTAACGTTTGCTGTCGCCTTCATAGCTGATGGTCGCGCTCAAATCTTCGCTGCTCAAGCTATTGACATAGCCCCAGAAGGCCTCCCGCTCGTCCGCCCAGCGCGCGCGAATCGCCGCCACATCGGGGAAATCCTCCGGCTGCAGCCATTCGACATGCTCGCCGTCCTTGAGCAGCACCCGCCAGGCGTACTCGGCGTCCATCAAGTGAACCAGCGCGCCATTTAAGCTGCCCCAGCCAAAGTCGTTCGGCTGTGTAAATTCTTCGGCTGTCACCCGCTCGGCGGTCGCCAGTATGCGCTCGTTAGCCCAATCGTTGTAACGCAACAGCAATTCCATGTCGGCGCGGCGGGCGCTGTCGGCCCCGCTTGAGCTTATGCCCGCCTCGTTCAGGTACAGCGGCAGGTCCAGATCGCCCGGCGAAAAACCCAGGCCGGTCAGCAAAGCGGCGCATTCGCTGCGGTGCTGCGTCCCGTGATTGACCACGTGCACCAGCGCCTGCCACAATACGGTTTCGTAGCGTTTGCCGCCTCTTTCACGCACATGGACGCGCGACAGATCGGCATCTTCCAGCGTATCCAGGCACTGCCGCGTAATCTTGTTCTGTTCGTCCCAGCGCGCTCGCAGCGCCGCCACATCGGCGAAGTCCCCCGCCTTCAGCCAGTCGCCGTCGCCGCGCTCGAAGAGGAAGTTGAACCAGCCGAATTCGGCATCGAGCGTATGCGTCAGCATGCCGCGCAAATCGCCCCAGCCCAGCGCATTCGACGCTGTCAGTTGCTCGGGCGATGCCTTCTCGGCCGTCTCAAGAATGCGATTGTTAGCCCATTCGTTGTAGCCGTAATACAGCTTAATGTCTTCTACTCTCATTAGTCCTCCCGCTCCGCGACAGCCGCTCGCCGCCTGCCGGATGCTATAATCGTATCTGTGCAGGCGCATTCTACCGATGGACGACGCCGATGACGACCGTGAACTACGATCGGGCGGTCAGCTACTACGATGAAACGCGCGGCTTTCGCCCCGGCGTCAGCGAATGCTATCGCGACGCCGTCCTCGAGCTGACCGGCGCCGATGCCTCGACGCGCATCCTGGAGCTGGCGATTGGCACCGGCGTGATCGGCCTGCCCTTCATCGCCGCCGGCCACGATTACACCGGCGTCGATATCTCAAACGGCATGATGCGTCAGATCGCGCCCAAACTGGCCGGCCGCGCCGAGCCCCGCCTGGCGCAAGCTGATATCACCCTGGCGCTGCCCTTCGCTACAGTCAGCTTTGACCTGGTGCAAGCCATCCGCGTTTTCCACATGCTGGTCGACTGGCGCGCCTGCATCGACGAAGCCAGGCGCGTGCTCAAGCCGGGCGGCTGCCTGCTTATCGTAGAGCACCACGCTCCACCTGACAGCGGCGACCCGCCACCCTGGGCCTTGGTGCAGGGCAAATGGGACGCGATCCTGAAAGAACTGGGCGTCGACAGCGAGGGCCTGCGTAACGATCTGTACCCGACCGAAGCGATGCTGCTGCGTTACTTGCGCTCCATCAGCGCCAATACCCGCGCGATTGACCTGTTGACTTACCTCGAATTGCCGGTGTCTTGCCGTACAATGGTGGAAAGGCGCGCGCAACGCATGTTCCGCAGCGATTGGGCGCTGCCGGCGCCGATTCACCGCCGAGCCACGCGCATGCTCTACGAATGGCTGGAGAGCGACTGTCCAAACGCCGATGCGCGGGACGAGCGCCGCATGTTATTCCGCGCCATTATTGCGCGCTTCTGAGGCAAGGTAGCTCGACGGTTTTCGACCAGCGAACGGGGAAGGTGAGTGCGCGATGATGGACGCCCTGGCGAGTCTGGCGCTGATACTGGTATCGGTCGTCATCCTGGCGGTCATCACCGACCGATTCTTCATCCCCAGCCTGGACGCCATTTCGACGCGCCTCAAGCTGTCCGACGAAGTGGCCGGCGCGTCGCTGATGGCCATGGGATCGTCCGCGCCCGAGCTGGCGATAGCGCTGATGGCGCTCTTCAGCGGCGGCGGCCAACACAGCGATGTCGGCATCGGCACCATCGTCGGCTCGGCGGTCTTCAACATCCTGGTGATCACCGGCGTCTCGGCAGTGGTTGCCGGCGGCTTGCATATCCACGTCTTCGCCGTTCGCCGCGATATTATCTATTACCTGGTCTCCATCGGCTATCTGGCGCTGATATTCTTCGATGGCGGCGTCACGCTCATCGAGGCGCTGCTGGGCTTGGTCGGCTACATCGTCTACATGGGCGTCCTGATCGTGCTCAAAGATCCCGAAGTCGATGACGAGCCGGAGCCCGCAAAGGGCGCCTCTGGCCAGCCCGCCAATATCGCCCTGTGGCAGCGCATCGAGCGTCTGGTGGTCGGCCCGCTGAGGCGCATCACCGGCGCGCCCGACGAGAACTACGTTTGGGCCTTCAGCGTGTCCATCGCCCTTATCGTGGCGCTGAGCTATATCCTGGTCGAGGCCACCATCGTCTTTTCCGCCGGCATCGGCATCCCGCCGGTCATCGTCGCCCTGACTCTGCTGGCCGCCGGCACCTCCGCGCCCGACTTGATGTCGTCGGTCGATGTGGCGCGGGAAGGGCGGGGCGGCATGGCCGTCGCTAACGCCGTGGGCTCCAACACCTTCGATCTGCTGATCGGCCTGGCGCTGCCCTGGACCATCGCGCTGGTATTGCAGGGCGCCGGCCTCATCCACGTCGGCGCCGACAATCTGTGGACATCGCTGGGCATCCTGGTCGCCACCACGCTGGTCCTCTTTGTATTTCTGGAGACCAAGCGCGATCTCAGCCGCCGCGAAGGCTGGATTCTGCTGCTGCTCTACGCCGTCTTCGTCCTCTACACGCTCGCCGGCGTCACGGTCGTCTAGCGCTTCCCAAGAGCTGTGGATATGACAGCAAATCCACAACATCAGCCCACACTCGGACGCGATGTGCTGCGTCTGCCCCTGGTCGGTCGTCTCCTGCGCCACCGTCATGGACGCCTCTCCTTGCAAGCGCTGCTGACCCTGGGCGCGTTGGCGCTGATCATCGACGGCTTCGTCGGCCCGCAATCCGCCGCCCGCAACCTGGCCACCGTTACGCCTTGGGTCCACTTGCGCGGTCTGGTGGTCATCGTGCTGCTGTTGGCGGGCAATCTGTTCTGTATGGGCTGCCCCTTCACCCTGCCGCGCAGCCTGGCCAAGCGTCTCGCGCGCCGCGGACGCCGCTTCCCCCAACGCCTGCGCAATAAGTGGCTGGCGATCTTCAGTCTCTTCGCGCTCTTCTTCCTCTACGAATACCTTGATCTCTGGGCCAGCCCCTGGCTGACCGCCTGGCTCATCATCGCCTATTTTGTCGCTTCATTTGTCCTGGAAGCCATCTTCACCGAGTCGGCTTTCTGCAAATACATCTGCCCGCTCGGCTCATTCAACATGGTCTATTCGACCCTGTCGCCCACGCGCATCGCCGTCAAGTCGCCCGATATCTGCGCCAGCTGCGTCGGCCATGAGTGCGTCAACGGCAGCTACGCGCCCCAGTCCCTCATTCGCCTGGATGACATTCCCTCCGACATCGCCGGCGACGCGGGTCAAATCGAAGTGGCGCACGGGCCGCGCGGGACGCTCGGCTGCGGCACGGAACTCTTCGCCCCGCAAATCCGCAGCAACCTCGATTGCACCCAATGTCTGGATTGCGTGCGCGCCTGCCCGCATGACAACGTCAGCTTGTTCGCGCGCCAGCCGGGCGCCGAGCTCAGCCGCGCCAACAGTTGGCCGCAGCGTTGGGATTTGTCGCTGCTGGTGATCGCGCTGAGTTTCATGGGCCTGTCCAACGCCTTTGGCATGGCGCCGCCCTATTACGCGCTGCAAGAATGGCTGGCGCTAAGCCTGGGCATCAGCAGCGAATTTGTCGTACTGCTGCTGATATTCGCCGTCGGCAATTTGCTGCTGCCTGCGCTCGCGGCAATCGCGGCGGCCTGGCTGAGCCGGCGTGCGACCGGCTTCCACAAGCGCGACTCCCTTCGCGATACCGTGGCCGCCTTCGCGCCGGCGTTCGTTCCCGTGGGTTTCGGCATCTGGTTCGCCCACTACAGCTTCCACTTGCTGGTCGGCCCCGGCTTAATCGTGCCCGTCATCCAGGAATTCCTCGGCGGCAGCGGCGATTGGCAGCGCTGGAGCTTCAGCCTCGATCCGGGCGTAATCGGCGTGATTCAACTGGCTGTGCTGCTGGTCGGCTTTTTCTGGAGCCTGCGCCTGGCGCAGAAGGCGGCGCTGCGACTCTATCGGCGCAAGGCGCTGCTCGGTCTCATGCCCTGGGCGCTGGTCTACCTGCTGCTGATGCTGGCCGCCTGGCAGATCTTCACGCTGCCGATGGAGATGCGCGGCACGCTGGAGCTCTTCGGCTAGACCGGCGGATTCATTCGCTCGCCAGCCTGCAAAATCGGCTCGGCCCGCCCCCAGAGCTGCGTGCCATCCCGGTTCATGATCGGCTCGGCGGAGTACTGCGCCAGGTAACAGCGCCGGTAATTGTCGGTCATATTGGGGCCGCTGCGGTGGAAGGTACGGCTGCTGAAGACCACGATGCTGCCGGCCGGGACGATGGCCGGGTCGCCCGGATCATCGCCCTTGTAGCCCACTTTGTCGTTGCTGCGCTCTTCAACCGTATGGTCGATGATGTCATCGCTCGAACTGCGCCCGTCGCGCGAATAGGGCAGGATGTAGACCGTGCCGTTTGCTACCGACATATCATCCAACGCGCACCAGCAGGACAGATAGGCGCGGTGATAATGCCCCACGTAACCCGAATCCTGGTGCCAGGCGAACTTGCTGTCGGTATCGGCCGCCTTCACCACATACTGCTCGTTGAAGAGGTAGGCCGTTTCGCCCAGCGTCGCGCGGCAAAGCTCCGCCATTAGCTCGCTGAAGAGGAACTCGGTCATGATCGGGCTGGCGGCGCTGCGATTGCTGATAAAATATCGCTTCTTGTAATGCGTGATGCCCTGCGTCGTGATGCCCCTGGCTTCCATTTCGCGGTCGAAGTCGCCCACCAGACGCATGCACTCCTCGCGCAGCGCCTCCAGCGCGCTTTCGGGAATCACCGACTCCAGGATGAAGTAACCCTCGCGCTCATACTGTTCGACTTGCTCCGGACTGACCACTGGCATTGCTCGCGCTCCCGCATCTGCTGTTTCCGCCGATTATACGAACTGACGCGCCCGCGTCAACTCGCGGCACAGGGGACGGTGAGCGGCAAATTATGCGAAGCCGATAAGGGCGCCGCTGTGGTTGGCGGCGTACCAGGCCAGGGCGGTGGCGATGACGGTGTCGTCGTGGGCGCCGGGTGGCGCGCCGTAGCGATAGCCGCCATTAGGCAGGCGTTCGAGGCTGTAATCGGCCAGTTCTCCCAGCAGGACCGGATCGTCGAGCAGGGTAATCTCGTTTCTTTCGATGCCTAGGGCGAGGGATTCAATCAGCGGCGCTTTGCTTTTGGCGCTGGTATAGAAGCGGCGGATGGGAAATCCCTGACGGACAAGAGCGTCAATATTGGGTTCGCCGATGCTGTTGGCTTCTGCCCAGATGACTTGCGGGCGCCATTTATTGACGATTCCGGCCAGGCGGCTGCGCTGAAGTTCCCAGCCAACCTGATTGAATCGCTCGAGGGCGACCATTTTCCTATTTGCCGCATCAACCACTGCAATGGCGGTGTAGTCCTTGCTGCGTCCCCAATCAACGCCGACAACATAGGCATGCCCCTGCTGGGGCTGGTCATAAGGCGCGGGAGCGGCCGCTTCTGTGATGCGGCGGAAGACAGCCCCGCGGTCCTCACTGAACTGGGCTTCGTATTCGGTTTCCCATATGTGCTCAGCCGTGCTCTGTCGAATGCCTTCCAATTCGTCGGGATCGACGAGTTCGGAATGGGCGGTGCTGAAATGAAAAGCAGCCCATTCGTCTCGTAGGGGGTCAAGACCCTCGCGATGGCGTTCCCAGAACCAGTTGCGGCCTTTGGGCGTACTGAGAAAGCGGGCGCTGCCGCGCGACGTGGCGAGCATGGGGCGAATGACATCGTGCCAGATATGCGCCGGCATCCGCGCGGCTTCATCAAGGACTACGAAATCGAGACCCTCACCTCGGAGTTTATCCGGTTTATGAGCGCTGCGTATAGCTATCATGCCGCCTTTTGGCAGATCTATGCGGCGTTCAGTCTCGCTTACTATTACGCCGTCGAGGTTTCTGATGCTCTTTGTCAGATCGCGCCAGACTTGGCTCGCCATTAGGTAAGTCGGGGCCACCCACCAGCATCGTTTGTGTTCAAGGTGGGCTGCTTTCAAAATGTCGCTTTTTCCCAACTCCGATTTGCCCCAGCGCCTCCCGCACGCCAACACTTTGAACCGAGCGGGACTTCTCAGGATTTCTTGCTGCCCACGGTGGGGCATTTTGCACTTTATCGTCGTAGACATATTCGATGCGGTTGGGCTGTTCTTCGGGATTTTGCGAGTGCGAGGCCAAATCTTCAAACGTGTCCTCCAATTGCTTGCTGTGATTTAGCAGCGTTGACAGGGTGTAGGCGAGTTGGCTGACGGCAGTGCCTTCCTGGCCGCCACTTTTAATTTTCTTCATGATGTCGCGCGAAGTCTCGAGCATGTCTTTGAGGAGTTCAAGTTTTATATTGGCGAAGTAGCGGTATTGCTGGTCATCATATTGGCGTCTCAGTTGCTCTTGGTCCACGCGCCAACCCCTTAGCGTTTTGACCGGGATGCCGTGCCGGGCTTTGACATAGTGGAAGTCGCTGTCGTGTTGGTCGAGTAAGTTGAGAGCCTCGATTTTTGTATTCAGATTGTAGTCGGGCGGAATGGTAGAGTCCCCCTTTATGCTTCTGTCCTGAAAATACACTAGCATAAACGTTCTAACTTAGGCGTCTATTCATTCACGTAATCATTTTTTCGTCTTAGTGATTCCAAGTAAGTAATTGAAATCCTCAACTTTGTCGGCTGTAGGGCTTGTCCGCTACTCAAATATCGATGACGATACGGTTTATTGGGGTGAGCGCCGCGCTTTTAGGGATTCACGACACTTTTGCCACCGAGGGCACAGAAGTAAGTGCAAGCAAGTCATGCAACTTAAAATGGGACGGTGTAGGGGCGATTCACAGAATCGCCCCTACAATTCGACTTTGTGCGGAATTTTGCACGACTTACCTGGTTCTACTGAGAAAATATGAGGGCACAGAGAGGGAAACCGGGACATACGGAGGCCGGTCGAGTCAAGGATGGTCCACACGTTCGCCGATTCTGTCTGTGGACTAAGAATGATGCCTTGCCTCTGTGTACTCTATCAAACTCGGTGTACTCGGTGGCAAAGATGTCGAGTATTCGCCTAAGCCGAGCGAGCGGCAGCTGAGTCACAGTACCGGACAAGCCTTGTAGGGGCGATTCTGTGAATCGCCCGAAAATGAAGACATCTAATTGAACTTTCTCTGCGCTCTCTGCGTACTCTGTTTTAGCTTTTGTTGCGAACACTTGACCTAAATCAGAATTTATGTTCTACTATGTTTCCAAGCGCAGCGTAGAACACCTGCGCGGTGACCAGTACCGGGTGAAACGATGATGAGCAAAGGACACCACCACCCCCTTGCCGCCGTAGATACTCTATCTATACTCTTACTCAAAACGCGAGAGAACTCTGGGGGCGGCCTTTGGGGGCGAGGGAGTTAGACCACAGGCGACACTACATTCGCCCGCCGCCATGCGTTACACTGCGCGCTGCCAAACACGCCAATTCAGGGAATCCACCATGCCCGACCGACCGAATATCGTCCTCTTCCTCACCGATGACCACGGCGCCTGGGCCAGCGGCTGCTACGGCAATGCCGAGGTCGCAACGCCGGCACTCGACGCGCTGGCGGCGTCTGGCACGCGCTTCGCCAAGGCTTACACGCCCACGCCCGTCTGCTCGCCGGCCCGCGCTTGCCTGCTGACCGGCAAAACCGCCTCGCAAGTCGGCATTCACGACTGGCTGGAAGAAGCCATTCCCGAAGTCGGCGAGCGCGACTGGCTGGGCGAAACGCGCACGCTCTTCGATTACCTTTCCGCGGCCGGCTACTACACCGGCTTGAGCGGCAAATGGCATCTCGGGCAATCACATCTGCCGCCGCGCGGCGCCGACTTTCACTTCGGCTTGCCCGGCTGGCAGGGCGCGCACAATACGCCCTATACTTACGTACGCAACGGCGAGATGATCGAGCTGGACGGCAACAAATCGCGCCACATCAGCGACCACGCCATCGAATTCCTCGACTCCGCGCCGGCCGACCAGCCCTTCTTCCTCAACATCGGCTATATTGCCACCCATTCGCCCTACGCGCAGCAGTCGCAGGATCCGCAGCAAACCGCGCGCTACCAAGACTGCGCCTTCGCCGAGATCCCGCCCTGGCAGCCGCACGACTGGGTCAAGAACGAAGGCGGCTCCAACGAGCTAAGTGAACAGGATTTGCTTGATCGCTACATCGGCTACTACGCCGCTTGCAGCGAAGTTGACGATAATGTCGCCCGCGTCGTCAGCGCCCTCAAAGCGCGCGACCAATGGGAAAACACCATCATCATCTATACCTCCGACCACGGCTGCGCCATCGGGCATCAAGGTTTCTTCGGCAAAGGCAACAGCACCCGCCCCCTGAACATGTACGAGATTTCGCTGCAAGTACCGCTGATCTTCGCCGGCCCCGGCATTGAGGCGCAGGTGCGTAACGAATATGTAGATCACTGCGACACCTTTCACACCATCTGCCAGCTGGCGCAAGTCGAGCCGCCGGCCGACGCCTACGCCGGCGCTTCCTACGGAGATATGCTGCGCGGCGAGCCAGTCGCCTGGGACAATACCCGCTACGGCGAATACGGCGATCTGCGCATGATCCGCGATGAGGACTGGAAGCTGGTCTGGCGCTATCCGGCCGGACCTCACGACCTTTTCGACTTAAGCGCCGACCCCGCCGAGCGCGTCAACTGCTTCGAGCAGCAGCCGGGGATTGTCGCCGACTACAAGGCGCGGCTGGACGAATTCTACGCTGCGCGTGATGTGCCGGAACTGTCGGGCTTAAACGTCAAGCAGCAACCGCAGCACAATGGCAGCAGCGAAGCCTGGCGCGATGGCCGGCGCGAAGCCCGCGGCTTGCAGGTGTATTGAGCGCGAGCACGTAGAGGTGGGCTGAGTCTACGCGACCCTCTGTGCCTCTTTTCTTGATGATCATGCTGTTTTCCATCTGAAATCATGTCGAAATCTGTAGGGGCGACCTATCAGGTCGCCCGAAAGTGTATGCTTTTTCAGCGACGGGCGAGCCAATGGCTAGCCCCTACACATTCTCGCCGTTTGGAGTTCATTATTTTGTGTGAGCTAAGTCGTGACTTGCGAGTGACTGTGGTGAATCAGCCTTGTCGATCTATCCGCTAAGGCCGCTCCAGCGATACTTCCAGCGCGATGCCGTCGTCATAGCCGAACTTCTCCAGCGTCACCACCACGCGCCCGCTCATCGGCATGACAAAGGCCAGCGGCAGCTCGTCCGGCACGCCCATGGTGCTGTAGGCCATCACTTCCATGCCCTCGACCTTGGCCGTGACGTAGAGGTCCTCGACATCGCCCTTGAGCTTCTGAAGGTTGAGTATCAGGTACTCGTCTTCCGCCGCGTCAAAGACCACCAGATCACGTATGGCTTTGTCGTTGAGCGTCACCCGCGCCGTACCGTCTTCCAGCGCCTGCACCGGATTGCGCCGAATGTTGACCGTGCCCGACCCGCTGTCCGCGCCGTCAAATGTCGACACCGCCAGCACATAAGTCGCCGCGTGGTCGAATACCAGATTGCTCAGCTCGGCATCAAAACCGGAGCCGCTGTCATCGTCAAAGGCGTACTCCAGACCGCTGGGCGCGACCAGCTGCAGCAGCGTATCCAGCGCCCCGCCGCTGTCCACGGTCACCGTCAAGCTGTCGCCGATTTCGACGGGCAAGGCGAAGTATTGCGCCGGCGCCTCGGCGCTCAGGGAAAAGGCGACATCCCGCTCAAATGCCAGCGGCGCCAGGCTCGCGTCGGCGATGGTGACGACAAACTCGCCGTCAATCGCGCCCTGCGGCATCATCAGCGGCGCGGCCGATATCTCCAGCGTGTATTCGCCCGAATAGGGCAGGCTGAAGGGGCCGATGAGCGGGTCTTTCTGGTCGCGGCTGTCGTCGCTGTAAACCATTTCGATATCGTCGCGGTCGATCAGCGCGACGGCCGGGTCAAAGTCATGGGAAGCCACGTTGATGAGCACAACCTGCCCGGCCTCGCCCGCAAAGTCGATTTCGGCGCTGCCATCTTGCAAGCGGCCCTCGATCACCTCGGCCTCGCCCACGATCGTCGATACAAAGGCAGGAGCTGCTTTGGCGGTCGCGGTCAGCAGGGCCGAGGGCTGAACTCCCGCTCCCCGCAAGACGGTGATGATGTAGTCGCCGATCTCGTCCTCATCGCTGGTCTCCAGCTCCAGCCGGACACGCCCGGCCGAATCCGCCTGTTTCCGCGTGCGATAGACCGATGCGCCGGCGAAAACCACGTCTATGTCAACCGTTTCATTCGGCTGCAAGCCGCTCACGCGAACCAAATGGCTCGACCCGATCGCTGCCGCCTGCGGATCAATCGTGATTCTGGCGCTATCTTCCGGCGCTTCAACGTTGGGCGCTTCAGCCGCGCTAAGGGAAAAGCTCGCTTCCGCCAGCAGATCATCACTGTCAGCACGGCGGATTTGCACGCGGTAGTCGCCGGTCTCGTCGTCTTCGGCGCTGGAAATCGTCAGGCTGAACTCGCCCTCGCCATCAGCGCTGCGCTGGCTGCGGTATTCTTCTCCGCCAGCGGGATCCAGTATCACCAGCGCAAATGCCTGCTCGGCCGCCAATCCGCTAACGGCAATCGTATGCTGCGTGCCGATGACGCCGCTGGGCGGGTCGACCGTTACGCTCACATCCAGCGCTTCCAACTCGCCCACTGTGAGCTCGGCAGCGGTAAGTTTGTCGCCGTCGACGAAGATCTCGACCGCGTAGACGCCCGCCGCCAGGTCATCAGCCGCGGCAAAGCTCAGCGCGACTTCGCCATCGCTGCTGGCCCGCGCCAAAATCGTGTCGATCAAGATGCCCTCGGCCGATGTGATTTGCGCCGTCACGCTATCAAAGGCGGCCAATCCAGTCACCGCGATTTCCGTCTCCCCGCCCGCCGCGATCAACGCCGGATTGAGCGCGACCGCGGCATCACGCTCGGGCGGCGCCTCAATCGTGAACTCGCCCTCGGCGATCAGCTCGCCATCCTGGTCATATACTGCGATCGCTTGCAGACCTGCGGTATCGCCTTCTTCGGCGAATACCTCGATCTCAATCAGGCCCTCTTCGTCGCTGGCATGGATGCGGCGATAGGCGACCTGCAACGATTCGCTTGCCGTGATTTCGACCGTGTAATTCGTCAGTTCGTCCAGATCGCCGATGCGTATCGTCTGCACCTTGCCGAAGGGCGCCGCGTCTGGCGTGACTGTGACATCGCCCAGGCGGTCGCGCTCGGCTGCCGTCTCGCTCTGGGTTTCGTCCGCGGCGGTCAACTCGAATTCTGCGCTGGCGACCACGTCGTCCTCGCTGATGACCTGCAGCGTATAGACGCCGGGCAGATCACCTTCGGTGCTGCTGATGGGGTAACTGAGCTGACCGTCGGCATCGCTGGTTTCGTCGCTGCTGAATACCACCCCGCCGTCAAACAAGATCTCGACCGTATAGGCGCTCTCGGCCGCCAAACCGCTGATCTGAATGTCAAACACAGCTTGCTCCACCGGACCCGAAGCCGGCGAAATCGTCACCGCAGGCGCGTCTTGCGCCAGCAGCGGCGTCGCCAGCGCGAGCAGGAGAAAGCAGAGTCGGATCAAGCGCGAAAGACGGATAGGCATGCGGATATCCTTTTCAGGCATTCGTATTATTCATCGGCCGGGCGATTTTATTCAGTCGCTCGCTACAATTATAGGGCAAGCGCAGGCCCCGCGCAGTCGCAGGCCTGGATTTTACTGTAGCCTTGCACTTTCCAGGGCGCGGCAAGCCAACGTTCCCTTTCGCGCTGCCGCAACGGTATAATCGGCATATGATTTCTGATGCGCAAGTCCCGGCAAGATGGCCCGTCATCGGCCACGACTGGGCGGTTGACTTTCTGCGGCGGACCTTGGCGCACGGCCGCAACCGCCACGCCTACTTGATCAGCGGCAGCCCGTCGCTGGGCAAGATGCGGCTGGCGCTGGCGTTTGCCCAGGCGCTCAATTGCGAAGCCGAATCAAAGGCGCAGCGCCCTTGTCTGGTCTGCCGCTCCTGCAAAGCCATCAGCCGCGGCAACGATCCCGACTTGATTGTGGCGGCTGCTGAGGACGGCGCCCCGCTGAAAATCGACGCCATCCGCGATGTGGCGCGCTTGCTGGCGCTGAAGCCCTATAGCTCGCGTTATCGCATCGCCATCCTTGACGACTTCCATCTTGTGGCGCCGCTGGCGCAAGACGCGCTGCTGAAAACCCTGGAAGAGCCGCCCGGGCACGCCATCTTGCTGCTGTTGGCGGCCTCTGCCGAGCGTGTGCTGCCGACCATTCGCAGCCGCGCGCAGCAGCTGCCGCTACGACCGGCGCCAGCCGAGTTGATCAAGCGTCAGTTAATCGCGGACGGCCGTGACGAAGAGCAAGCCGATCTACTGGCGCGCTTGAGCGGCGGACGCGTGGGTTGGGCAATATCCGCCAGCGCCGACGATTCTCCCTTGGAGTTCCGCAATGAAATGCTTACGACGCTGCATGACGAAATCGTGGAAAAGGGACGGCTGGCGCGCATGAAAGCATCGGAAAAGCTGAGCCGCCGCGCCGGCAAAGACAAAGCCCTGCTGCGGAGCGTGCTCGAGATCTGGCAGACCTACTGGCGCGATGTCTTGCTGCAGTGTTACGACAGCCCGGTCAAACCCTGTAACAGCGACCGCCGCGATCAGATCCGCGCACTGTCCGCGCGCCTGGAGCCGGCCGCTGCTTTGGCCGCGCTGGCCGCCACCGGGCGCACATTACAAGCGCTTGATACCAACGCCAACCTGCGATTAGCGCTCGATGCGCTCTTTCTCGATTATCCGGGACTTGAGTAGGGCCGCGCTTCATTCGCGGGCTATTCAATCGGGATGCGGTTTTCCGCTTCCTTCGCCGCTTCCAGCAGCGCGTCCGGCGCCAGCACGATCTTGCCGAATCCGGCCGATTTCTCCAGCTTCTGATGCGCCTGGCGCGCCTGACTCAGCGGCATGACCTCCTGCGCGAGCGCCTGATACCGGCCTTTGGCCAGGCCGCCGAGCAGTGACTCGTAGTCCTTGGGCCGGATCGAGCCGTAAGCGCCCAGGATGCTCAGATTGCGCAGATACAAGTCCACGGCGTTCAGCTTGGCTTGCGGCTTCTTTAGCGCGCCGGCGATGACCAAGCGTCCGCCGGGGCAGAGCATGTCGAGCGACTCATCCATATCGAGTTGGTCGCTGCAATGCAAAACCAGGCTGGCGCCATTTTCGCGCGTGGCGACCTTGACCTGCCGCACCAGATCGCCGCCGGCGTCTTCCAGCACAACGTCGGCGCCGATGTCATGCAATTCGCTGACGAACTGGCTTTCGCTGATGGCGATGACCCGCGCGCCGCGCGCCGCCGTGATCTGTACCGCTGCCGCGCCCACGCTGCCCGCCGCCCCGCGTATCACGACCGTGTCGGCTTTCTTCAGTTTGCCAGTTGTCACCAGCGCTTGAAAGGCAGCGGCAAATGACGCTCCAGCCGCGGCCGCCGACTGATAGTCCAGGTCCTCCGGCAGGGCGATGAGCTGATCGGCGGGCAGGACGCAATACTCAGCGTAGCCGCCGTCAATCTCAGTGCCCAGCGCTTCAAAGCAGGCGCAGACGCGATCGCCTGTCCCCCAGTCGCCCGCGTCCTCGCCCAGCTTGACGATCTCGCCAGCCAGGTCTGCCCCCAGGATATGCGGCATCGGCTTGCGCAGTACGAATCGCCCGCTGCGCAGCAGCAGGTCAACCGGATTGACTGATGTGGCATGGACTTTGACCAATACCTCGCCGCTGCCGGGCTGCGGCCGCGCCAGTCGCGCGGGTTTGAGCACACGCGGCTTGCCTATCCGCTCCATGATGACAGCGCGCATGGTCTCGGTCATATTTCTTCCTTGTGCTGCGCCTGCGAAATCGGGATAAGTCTAGCGCATGGCCCCTGGGCTGTAAACGGCTTATGCGCCGGCGAAACGCTTGGCGTTGCGGGCGCGCGCCTTGGCGATTTCGGCTTCGCGGCTGCGGGGCGGGGCGGTCGTCCGCAGCGCGCCCAGCAGGGTCGCGGTCGCCCGCGCTACCTCGGCCACGGCTTGATCAAAGGCCGCCTCGTTGAGCGCGGACGGCTTGCGGTAGCCGCTGACCTTGCGGACGTATTGCAGCGCCGCCGCTTCCATGTCGGCTGTTGTGCTGGGCGGATCATAATTGTAAAGCGTGTGGATATTGCGGCACATTGCGTCCCTCTCGTTTCGCTTCGGCTTATGCGCCAATCATACCATCACCCGGCCGCGCAGTCGCGATACAGCGCGCTCGTGAGCCCGCGGTAAGCCGGCGGAATATAAGGCGCCAGGTCATCCAATTCTCGGAACTCCCGCAACAGCTTCAGGCTGTCTTCTTTGCCTGCATGACGCTTCTGCTTCCATTCGATATAAGCCGCCAGTTGCAGGCGGGCCGTACGAAACTCTTCAATGACCAGCTGCGCGGTGACGCCGCAGCGCTCGACGAAATTCGTCCGCTCGTATTCGTCGAGCAGGGGCGTGACGTCGATCGGGAGGCGTCGATGCGCCGCCAACTGCCAGCCGTTTTCGCTCCCATCAAGGATCATATAGCTGGCGCTGTGTTCGCCGTCCAGGGGCACGCCCACCGAGCCCGGATTAAAGATGAGCCAATCGTCGGCATGCCGCTCCAGCGCGATATGACTGTGCGCGCCAATGACCGCGCGCTCGCTGATATCGCGCAGCCAGCGCCGGATTTGCGCCACAGACGATTGGGGTGTGATAGCGGTCCAGGGATCGCCCGGTATGCCGTGGCAGACGCGAATCGGCGGCGCGTCGCGAAAGCGCAGTTGCAATGTATCAGGCAGCGCCGCTATGAAATTTACCCAGCCATGGCCCAGCTGATCGTGCAGGTAAGGCGGCATGGTGAAGCGCGACCAATGCGCCGGCGCGCGCTCGGTTTCGTAGTCGAGCAGATAGAGTTCATTGTTGCCGCGGATGACCGGCCAGCGGCGCTCCCATATCACCTCCATCACCTCGCGCGAGAAGGGACCCCAATTGATGCTGTCGCCGGCCACCACCACCTGGTCGACAGCGTATTGCGCCATATCGTCAATGACAGTTTGCAGGGCGGGCAGGTTGCCGTGAATATCAGCGAGAACGGCCAGACGCGTCATATCAACTCCTCTGTGAACAGAAGTTGATACAGCATCAAGCCGAGGATTCATCAATCCGATGTGGTGATGATTAAGCTGCCCAAGGGAACACGGGCATCAACGAATGGTGTCCCGTCTGCTGCGATGGCAGGCAAGCGTTCTCGGTCACTGGAACGATATAGCCCAGTAAAGAGTAAGTACCGCCCCGCCTCCAATTCCGCTGTGAGCCGGATCTGCCAAATTTCGCTGTCCGTCAGGCCGCTGTACCACAAGCGCGAGGGCAAACGCGCCCCTAGCGGCTCTTGGTCATAAACCCACCAGTCTCCGCTCAATTCATGTCCGAAATGGAGAAACTGCGCATAGTCTTCCATGGTAGTTTGCTCGCTTGTCCAGGCAAATCTAATAGACAAAATTTCGCCGGCGTGGGCGCGACTCGGCATCTCGGCGAGGTCGAGAGACAGACCGTTCTCGAAGAACGCAACGGGACTACTAGCTGATGGGCCGTCCATTTCTTGCACGACCAGCTCGCCCAGTATGACCTGGCTATCATCTAGCAGCGGGAAGTCACTCGATATGATCGACTGGCGTAAGAACACCTGCTCTTGCTCTTGCCAAGTTGTCAACAATAGCCAGAGCGCGCGATTGCGGGGAACTGTTGGCGGGATATCGAATCCCAGCCACTGTTTGTAGGTATATCGTTCGCCGAAAATCCGATATGGAATCAGATGGTTACGTCGGCCAGAATCGTCGACGCCAACGTATGACGCTCCGCTAACCTGGTCCACCAAGTGGAGTGAATAGCCCATGCCCGTATAATGATGCCAGGTCTGGGGCAAAGCGAAGAATTGGAGCTTCACTTCATTTTGGTCTTTTTCAATGCGGTAAATGCGCAACTCTAAGGAGTCATCTGTATAAAACACAGACGACGGAGAGGTGATGGAACTTAACTCAGCCAAGTTGATGAGATAAGGAATATGGTGCGTGATGGCCCAAAGCGCGGGCAGCAGAATGACAAGTTGCCAGCGGCGATTAAGACGAGGCGCGGCGGCGGAAAATAAGCCGCATACGCCAATCAGTACCAGCCACATGCCTAAGAATTCCAGCATTTCTTCCAGGATATAGATTTCGCAGCGACCGCTGAAGAACACTGTGGAGTTGCATGCCCCATTCCACTGGACCACATCAAGGGCAAGGGCGCCCAACGCGCCGATGGCAAGACCCGCCAAAATGCACAAGTGCCAAATACGAAGGCTACGGGGCAAGCGGAACGCGCTGAGCGCGGTCGCCATCGCGAGTGCTGCGCCAAATTGGGCGAAGGGAAATTGCCACCTTAATCCGTCTTCGTGAAATAGAAAGAACTCATCTCGCGCCAAGTGAATGAAGAGTACGCCGAGCCCAGCAAAATAGAGCCGCTGCCAGGGCGATCGCGCTTTGCTATGCCAGCCTGTCAGCAGCGCGACAACGCCAATTAGCGCCAACTGCGACGATGCGAGAGTCGCTGGAATGTTGTATTCACCATCCAGATTCCACAGCCAGCGCTGGATTCCGTTCTGATAATTGAGTTCCATCGACAGTGCGATGACAAGAACCTGCGCAACCAGCATGAAGGTTGCCAGCCTTTTGCTCACAGGCGAAAGACGCGGAAACAGACGCTTATAAACGAGCAGGCACATTGGCAGGTAAAGCGAGATAATTAGAATACGATTCAGGTCGGCGGTGGACATCTGCAAAAACCCTATCAAGAGTCAAAGCCGTCGGGGTGCCAACGATGCCAATTCCAGGCGGTCTCGATGATGCGGCGCAGGCTGTTGTATTCGGTTTCCCAGCCCAGTTCGCGGCCGATTTTGTCGCTGTCCGCCACCAGGATGGGCAAATCGCCGGCGCGCCGCGGCGCCTCAACCGTGGGGATGGCGTGCCCGGTGACTTCGCGCGCGCTTTCGATCACCTCCAGTACCGAGAAGCCGCTGCCGCTGCCCAGGTTATAAACGCGGCTTCCGCCATCGCCATCGGAAAGGGCCTCCAGCGCCAGGATATGCGCCCGCGCCAGATCCAATACATGCACGTAGTCGCGGATGCAGGTGCCATCCGGCGTGTCGTAATCCGTGCCGTAAATCTCGATCGCCTGGCGCTGGCCCATGGCGACTTGCAGCACCAGCGGGATCAGGTGGGACTCCGGCTCATGCGCCTCGCCGATATGCCCGTCGGGATGGGCGCCGCAGGCGTTGAAATAACGCAGGCAGCAATACTTAATCCCATAGAGCCGGTCCATCCAGGCCAGCAGGCGCTCGGCCATATATTTGGTTTCGCCGTAGATGCTGCCGGGATTCAGCGCCTCATTCTCGTCGATGGGGACGCGCTGCGGCTGGTCGAAGAGGTTGGCGGTGGATGACAAGATGAAGCGCTTGACGCCGCGCTGGCTGGCTTGCTCCAGGACGTTGATCACCGTGTAGAGATTATCGCGCAGATACATGAAGGGCTGCTGCATGCTCTCGCCGACCAGGATATGCGAGGCGAAGTGCATGATGCCGTCAAATTCGTGCGCGTCAAAGGCGGCCGCCAGCGCCTCGCGGTCGCTCAGGTCGCCAACGATCAGCGCCGCGTCGGAATGCACCGCGCCGCGATGTCCCTTGCTCAGGTTGTCGTAGACCACCACCTGATTGCCGCGCTCGATCAACATCTGCACCACGTGGCTGCCGATGTAGCCGGCGCCGCCTGTCACCAATACCTTCATGTCGTGGCACTCCCTTCCAGCGGGGATTATAGCCCGCCTGCCCCTGACAGTAAATCCGCGCCGCGCTGCCGATCCGCAACCGACCGTCGGCAGCGAGCGTATTATGATGCGCGGCTGAACTGTGGTTTAATCGAGAGCGAGGCAGGTACGGGTACAGCATGATGGGCGAACCCAAGGGTAAAGACGCATGGACTCCGGCCGAGCGGGCGGCGCTGCACAAGCTGATTCGCATGGCGCTGATTCTGCTGCTGGCCATCGTGGTCGCCGGCACAATCGCCGCGCTGCTCAGTTCTGCGCTGAGCGGCGCCGGGTGATTCGAGTCGGGATTCCGGGTATAATTGGGCAAGGGCATGGGAGAAAAGACGATGATTAAAGCGCCTGTACGAGATGTTTTTGCCGTCATCACTGACTTTCTAGCGGATGACCCGAGCGATGAAGAATTGCTCGCCTATAAAATGCCTGATGACATGCAAAGGCGTGTGCATCATCTGCTGGATCTCAATGGTGAAGATGAATTGACCTGCGAAGAGCGCCATGAACTGAATGACTTCATCCGCGCCAACCGCATGATAACCACTCTGAAAATCAGAACCGAGCTGCGGATGCGGGGCTTGGACGGGTGACAATCTCTGCGCAACAACGCCGATATGTATTTGAGCGGGCAGGAAGATGCTGTGAATACTGTCTTGTTGGAGACGGCAGAGAATCTGTCGCATTCCATATTGATCATATCCTCGCAAGAAAACACGGAGGGGAAGCTCGCGTCGACAATCTTTGCCTGTCGTGTTCCGAATGCAATCTTTACAAGGGCTCCGCGATCGCCGCGCTAGATCCACTTACCGACGAGGCGACCAAGCTCTTTAATCCGCGCCAGCAGAATTGGCGCGAGCACTTTGAAATCAAGCCAGATGCGTCGCTTGCGGGCCTGACGCCCGAAGGCCGGGTGACGGTTGCCGTGTTGCGAATGAACGAAGCGCCGCGCGTCGAGCAACGCTATGGCGAATCGCTGTTGGGCAATTACCCGTGCCAGAACAAACCCTAACCCTAAGCGCAGATGAAGCCGGGCAGCGACTGGACAAGTTCCTGCTGGCGCAGTTACCCGGTTACTCGCGCGCGCAGGCGCAAGCGCTGCTGAGATCGGCGCCGGGTGATTCGAGTCGGGATTCCGGGTATAATTGGGCCAGGGCATGGGAGACAGATCATGATACGAGAACGCGAGCGCCACGTATTTGCGGTAATCATCGAGTTTTTGGTCTCCCTGCCCAGCGATGATGAATTACTGGCGTATCATTTGCCTGACGACTTGCAAGAGCGCCTAAGCGACTTGCTGAAGCGAAATCGGGAAGCTGAATTAACCTCGGAAGAGCGCGAAGAATTGGATGATTTCATTCACGCCGACAATATGATCAGCCTTCTCAAGACCAAAATTAGACTCCGGCAGAGGGGCTTGGGCTAATGGCGCCAAGCGCCAGGCAGCGCCAAGAAGTCTATGATAGGGCTGGAGGCTGCTGCGAGTATTGTCGCAGATCTGTAGATGTGCGCTTGGCCAATTTCGAAATCGACCATATCGTCTCGCTCAAATACGGCGGCGAAGACGCTAGCGGCAATCTGTGCCTGTCTTGCGCGCCCTGCAATCGACACAAGGGGCCGGAAATCGCCGCGGTAGATCCACAGACTGACGAGGCGCCCAAGCTGTTCAATCCGCGCCAGCAGCATTGGCGCGAGCACTTTGAAATCAAGCCAGATGCGTCGCTTGCGGGCCTGACGCCCGAGGCCGCTCGACGGTCGCCGTGCTGCGAATGAACGAAGCGCCGCGCGTCGAGCAACGCTATGGCGAAGCGCTGTTGGGCAATTACCCGTGCCAGAACAAACCCTAATCCTAAGCGCAGATGAACCCGGGCAACGGCTGGACAAGTTCCTGCTGGCGCAGTTACCCGGTTACTCGCGCGCGCAGGCGCAAGCGCTGATCCGCAGCGGCTTTGTGCTGGTCGATGGCGCCGCGCGCAAAACCGGCTACAAATTCAAGGGCGGCGAGCAAGTCCAGGTGCGTATCCCAGCCCGCGAAGAGCGCTCGGTCGAGCCGGAAGACATCCCCCTCGATATCGTCTACGAAGACGCGCAGTTGGCCGTCATCAACAAAGCGGCGGGCATGGTTGTGCATCCCGGACTGGGCAACGAATCCGGCACGCTGGTTAATGCGCTGCTGGCGCGATATCCCGAACTGGCCGATATGATGGACGACCCGCAGACGCAAGACCGCCTCGGCATCGTACACCGCCTTGATCGCGGCACCAGCGGCTTGCTGGTCATCGCCCGCGATAAGCCGACCCTGCTGGCGCTGATGCGGCAGTTTCAAGAGCGCAGCGTGGACAAGGTCTACCTGGCGCTGCTCGAGCGGCGGCCCAAGTCCAACACCGGCCTGATCGACGCGCCTATTGCCCGCGACCCGCGCCAACGCAAACGAATGGCGGTTCAACGCAGCGGCAAGCCGGCGCAGACCGAATTCGAGGTGCTGGATGACGATTTTCAGGGTGACCGCGCGCTGGTGCGGCTCAAGCTGCTGACCGGGCGCACGCACCAGATTCGCGTTCACCTGGCCTTCATCGGCTGTCCGCTGGTGGGGGATACAGTCTACGGGCGGCGCAAGCAGCGGGTACGGCTGAAGCGGCAGTTTCTGCACGCGCATGAGCTGGCCTTTGAGCATCCGCTGAGCGGAGAGCGGCTGGACTTCGTGAGCGAACTGCCAGTGGGGCTGCGGGCGGTGATGGATAAGCTGCGCTGACTAGGCGACCGGAGGCGACAGTCTAACAATCGCGGTAAAGATGGCTGTCATTATACTCATGGCGATGACGATGCGCCAAGTTAAATCGGATTTCAGCTTTTCCATGTCGGCGCGGAGCGATTCAATGTCTGCCTGGGTCGCAATATGCTCTTGGCTAGCCTCGAGTTTTGCAATTTGTTCGACTTGGCGGTTGACTGTTTCGATCACGAATCTGTCTTCAGAATTTGCTTGGGCAGCCATTGATGATTCCTCAATGTTTCAGCCGAATCTTGCTGTCAAGTTTCTTTCCTTTAGCGGGCGCTGTCAAGCTTTTTCCTGGCGGGCTTGCGGGCTGAGATGGGGAAGCTGCGGTCGCGCCGTTTCACCACAGAAGTAATTCCAAGTTAGTCATGCGAAAAAGTTATGCGCAATGGGTTGTCGATTTCGTTCTGTGCGAATAGGACGGCCTTGATGTTATCGATCATTTCGGTGGTCGAATTGAATAGAGTATTTGCTTTTGCCACCTCCTTCAGATGTTTCCAGAATCGCTCTATCGGGTTCAGCGTGGAGCAATATGGCGGCAACCAGAAAACCAGGACGCGCTCGGCGTAGAGGCTAAGCATGGCAGCGACTTCTTTGCTGCGGTGGTAAGGCGCGTTATCCATCACCAGTACCAGTCCTTGATCGGGATAAGCTTGCTCCAATAGCATCTCCAGGAACGCGATGAAGGTCTCGCTATTCTTGGTCCTTGTCATGGTGTAACTGACATCATGCGTTCTCCAGTTCAGCGCGCCCACAATATGGTGAAAGGCATTAGCGCCCGGCGGGGCTGGCAGGCGCTTCTGTTCGCCCCGTTTCATCCAGCAGGCGCGAATGTCTAATGCCGTTGTCACTGTACTTTCATCCACAAAGAGTAGCTCGATTTCCCTGTCCACTGCGCTTTTTTTAGCCCATCGAGCAAGATTTCGGCTTCTGCGCGCGCTTCTGGGTCTTGCAATCCGCGCAAGTCCCCTTTTGGCCGCCGATACACATAGCCTCGCTTTTTCATCTGCACCCGTAGCCACTCTACGCTTAGGCGAATGCCGCTAACTTTTTCCATGTGGTCACGCAAGCGAGCTGTTGTCCAGACGACAAACACATAGCCCAACTCCTGCGGCGCCTGCTCCAAAACCAAGTCAAGCTGTTGCCAGTATGCCTCATCCGCCTTTGGTGGGCGTCCCTGTTTGGGACGGTTACTCAGCCCTTCAATCCCTCCCTCGCACCAATTCCCCCACCAACGATAGATTGTGGCCAAGCTAACGGCAAAAGCCTCTGCTACTGCTTGCGGCTTTGCCCCCAAATGCAATTGACGAATAGCCGTTGCTCGCTGCACGACCTCGACACGACCATCATTGTGCATTGCTCTTTCGAGCTGCTGCACCTCAGCCTCTCTCAATTGATATTTCGATGTCTTCGCCATAAACTAACTATGGCATGAATTCTTATTACTTACTTGGAATTACTGAGGCACAGAAGTAAGTGCAAGTAAGTCGTGCAAATGCTTACCACAGAGAGCACAGAGGATACACAGAGGACACTGAGTAAAGCAGTTAAGTGATCGTAAGCCAGCGACAGTTCCCTTTTGTTAGATGGCTGTTTACTTGCGGCAGAATCGCAATAATATAGAACCCTCTGTGTGCCCTCGTGAGCCTCTGTGGTAAAGGAACGACGTCCTAGAAACGGGATTTGCATTACTTACTTGGTTCTACTGAGGGCACAGAGATTAACGTCTCGCGTTCGTTATCACCCTTAGTATCAAATCCCAGTCGTCGTGCCAGCCATAGAGCAAGTCCATAATTGGTCGCAACCTTTCATCCGCTGGGTCCCGAAAACTCCAAAATGTCATGCCGTTTACGTATCCCCTTGTAATGGGGTCAACTGTCCTTCGGGCTGCCTCGCCCGCCCGCATAGGATTCAGCCATTTCCCATCCCAAAGAACGATATTGCCTACATTGGTAATCTTGCCACGGAGTCTTAGCGTTGCATCAAAGTCATGGTCATTCCATGAAGCATAAACAGGGATTTTGACTGAACCGTCCAGCCATGTTTGAGGCTTCGGCAAGATTGAATCGGTTGTCGAAGGGTCCGGTTTTTTTGGCTCGGGGCCGGGCCGAGGTTGAACTACGCGCCGCGCAACCTCGTGTTCCACATAGTCGTCTATAGCCCGCTTAACAAGAGGCTTGTACTCTTCAATGACGTGTTTCCATTTTGCTCCATCGTGTATATGGTAGATGACATGTTTGACAAGCCATTCGTCTGGGTAATTTAGTATCTGTTCAACTTTTGCTCGTATCTTCATATAACGAATGGATTTAGTCGGTTCAAATCTTGCCTTCGTAAACTCCTCTAATTCTTGCACCTGCCGCTTATCGAGGTTCAGCATGTCAATTTCAAGAAATGGCTTCTTGTCCATGATGTTGGACTTTTCCATGTCAGTATAAAAACGATACATGATGCCATTGGTCAAAATTCCTAAACGTACCTCCTTCGCATTGAAATAGTTGTAAAGTTGCTTCCAATTGCTCTCATTTAACAAGATGTTCACAGCTTTGGCTTCAATGAAGATAATCGGCTTATCTTCACTTAGAATCGCATAATCGACTCTTTCCCCGCCGGAGATTTTGGCGTCAGCTTTGAACTCTGGGAAAACCTCACCTAAGTTTTGCGTATCGTATCCCAGTGCTCGGATGAACGGCTGGACGGAGACAAGTTTCGTCGCGTACTCGTTATGTTCCATTTTCTTCCGCTGGCGTTGTATCTTATCCGAAATCTTGCTCAATGAATCAAACAGGCTCATCGACTCTTTCCTCACAATCTGTCGAATGTGTACAGAATTATAACATACCGCAATACAATAGCATGAAATCTTTGTGTCCTTTGTGTCTTTGTGGTAAAAGAAGAAGCATGCAAACCACCACGCAACAACCCACCGCCTTCCACTTGATGACCAAGCCGCGAGGCGCCATCTGCAACCTCGATTGCAAATACTGCTATTTCCTCTCCAAAGAAGCGCTCTACCCGGGCAGCAAGTTCCGCATGTCCGACAACCTGCTCGAGGAGTACATCCGCCAGTACATCGAAGCGCAGCAGGTCAACGACATCAACTTCGCCTGGCAGGGCGGCGAGCCCACCTTGATGGGGCTGGATTTCTTCAGGCAGGCCGTGCGCTATCAGCAGAAGCACAAACGCCCGGGCATGCGCATCACCAACGCGCTGCAAACCAACGCCGTCACGCTGGATGACGACTGGTGCGAATTCTTCGCCGCCAACGATTTCCTGCTGGGCGTCAGCCTTGATGGGCCGGCCGATGTGCACGATTTTTACCGCGTCGACAAAGGCGGCAACCCGACCTTCCACAAAGTCATGGACGGCATCCGCCTGCTGCAGAAGCACGACGCCGAATACAACATCTTGACGACAGTGCACGCCGCCAACGAGGGGCATGGCGCCCGCGTATATCAATTCCTGCGCGATGAGGTCGGCACGAAGTTCATGCAGTTCATCCCCATCGTCGAGCGCGACAACGACACCGGCTACCAAGAGGGCGATCAAGTCACCGACCGCTCGATCAGCGCGGCGGGCTACGGTCAGTTTCTCATTGACATGTACGAAGAGTGGGTGCGCCGCGATGTGGGCCAGGTTTTCGTGCAGATTTTCGACATTGCGCTGGCCGCCTGGACTGGCGCGCCGCCCGGCCTCTGCATCTTTGACGAGACCTGCGGCCTGGCGCTGGCGATGGAGCACAACGGCGATGTCTTCTCCTGCGACCACTATGTCGAGCCCGATTACAAGCTGGGCAATATCATGGATGTGCCGCTAAGCGAGATCGTGGTGATGGACGAACAAGTCGCTTTCGGTCAAGCCAAGCGCGATACCCTGCCGCAGTATTGCCTGGACTGTGAAGTCAAGTTCGTCTGCAATGGCGGCTGCCCCAAGAATCGCTTCATTTCCACGCCCGATGGCGAGCCCGGATTGAATTACCTCTGCGCCGGGTATCGCGCCTTCTTCAATCATGTTCGGCCGACGATGGACTTTATGGCGCGCGAGCTGGCGGAGCGCCGACCGCCGGCTAATGTCATGCTGCAATTGGCGCGTTATGATGCCGAGCTGGAGCGCGCCTTCGCGCAGGCCGGCCGCAACGATCCCTGCCCCTGCGGCAGCGGCCTGAAGTTCAAGCGCTGTCATGGCCGGCGGGGGAGATAGCGGACGGTTTGGCGTATCTCTAGTCTATGTCTGCGATCAGGCGGCGCAATTCAGATTCGACAATACCTTCTTGCTCCGTCTTGGAACAAATGGCAACAAGCACAAGGTGATCTTGCCCGGGGATCCAGTAGTAGACCCGGAATCCGCCGCGTTTACCCCGACGCGCGGATCGATTTGGCAATCTTCCTTTATACACCGTGTAGCCTAATCGGCGAACCCTGCGGCCCGGGAGTTGTGTAACATCGGCGCTTGTCAACCGAGAAATGAACGTGGCAACTTCGTCAAGTACGGCTGGGAATTTGCGAGCGATTCTCGCGACTTGCTTATCAAAGTCTTCAGTGGTCCTGACGCGCGTCGGCATATCCTGCTAGCTCTCGCCGAATCTCTTCCATGGCTTCGTCTGCCGGGCGAGTTTCACCCGCTAGAGCTTGCCGCATGCTGCGCCGAACGCTTGCCCGGAATTCCTCTGCTGTCGGCTCGACGTCATCAATCGCCGTGGTGAACTCGCTGCTATCTTCAATCGCATTGGCCGGAGTCTTGCGTTCAATGGGATCCATCAGAGTATCCTCTCCCTTGACACTCACTCCAAAGATAGCACGATGCCTGTACAAATGCCATGCGGCCAAAGGACAACCAATGCCAAAGCAAGTGATTTCAACACAAAACGCGGAAGCGGGAAGAAGTTCAAGCGTTGTGGGGAATTTGAGCTCTGCTGGCGCCAATTGAGGGCGGCGTGATTCCGGGAATCAGCCTTCATACTCCGCAATGACGCTTCGAATAATGGCGGCTGGTATGTCCGCGCGTTCCGTCTTTGAGTAAACTAGCAGCAGCAGGACAAGTCGCCCTGATTTCTCTTGATAGATGACGCGGAATCCACCGCTCTTCCCGCGCCGCGCCGACCGGTTCGGCAGGCGGACTTTGTAAGCTTCGTAGCCGATGCCAGCCAACTTGACTCCGGGTCGGTCGTCCTGTTCTAGCCGTGTTATGAGCTGTTCAACTTCGGCCCCTAAGGAAGGAAATCTACGCGCCAGCCGCTTTGCTTCCCTGTCAAAAGCATTCGAATTATCAACGCGGGTCGGCATCTTCGGCAACAATTTCCCGGAGTTCGCGCAAGAGCTCACGCGCCGGCCGCGTTCGTCCTGCTTTCACGTCTTCAAGACTCTCGCGCAGCATCTCAACCAACTCTTCGGTAGTAGGCTCGTCATCGTCAAGCAGCTCGTCGGGAGTGTGGTTCTTTTTTAGAACCGCGGCCGCTGTCTTTTGGTCCTCAGGAGCCATTGTCTGGTCCTTCCCCTTGACACTCACTCCAAAGATACCACAATGCCCGCAGGGATTCCATCAACTCAAAAGGTAGCGCTCATGCCAAAACAAGTCATCTCCACTGATAAGGCGCCCGCGGCCGTCGGCGCTTATTCGCAAGGAATCATCGCGGACGGCTTCGTATTCACCGCCGGCCAGATACCGCTCATCCCCGGCACATCAGACCTGCGCGAGGGCGGCATTGCGGCGCAGACGCGTCAGGTGATGAACAATATCACGGGCGTGCTGGAAGCGGCCGGCAGCGGCATGGACAAGGTCGTGAAGACAACTGTGTTCCTGGCCGATATCAATGACTTCGCCGAATTCAACGCTGTATATGCCGAGTTCTTCCCGCAGGATCCGCCGGCGCGCACGACGGTACAGGCGGGCGGTTTGCCGGTCGGCGCGCTGATTGAAGTCGAAGCAGTCGCGCTGCTGGGCAGCTAGGTGATTCTGCCGCGCATGGGCAGGTTAGCGACGGTCGTCTTGCTCGTCGCCTGCCTGCGTTTGCCGGTAGCAGCGCTGGAAGGCGAGGCGACGCATCGCATCGCCGGGCACGAAGCCGGCTGGTTCTTTGTCGGGGCGGACAGGCCTACCTTGGTGCTCTGGCACCAATTCGATCAGCAGATGTGGCTCGGTATCCCGCCCGGGCGCGACAGCTGGCAGGATTTACTGTCGGCGAATCGCGGCGACCGCTTCAAAGGCAGTTACAACGTACTGGCGCTGAATCACCCCTGGCGCGATGCTGAAGCGGCGTCAAGCTTTAGCGAAGGTCGGCTGCGCGTATTTGTCTCCAAGATTCATAATTTCTTGCGGCGACGCGGGGTTTCAGGCGACATCTACACAATGGGCGCCAGCGCGGGCGCAACGCTGGCCATTCTTCATTGTGATATGGCGCCGCGTGTTTGCCAGGGCGCGGTCGCCATCGGCGGCTATCATCGTTTTCGTACGGTGGACGCGGCCGGGCTGGTGATGGCTGGTTGTTTCGGCGACAAAGGGCTGCTGGTGCTGAATTCACAGAGTGAAGGCCGGGCAGCTTTGCGCGAACACATCCGCGGGCACAAATGCGACAACATCGGCAGCTTTGTCTTGCAGGACAGCCGGCTGCACGGGATGGCCTGGCTGCGCGATGAGCCGGATGGCGGCGGTGTCTGGCGGAGAGTCTTCGCATTTTTTGGGATCTGATCTTGCTTGGCGCTGGCATTTAAGACCGGCGCGGCGGCTGTTATACTGGCTGGTGGAAAACCGGTCGGGCGAAAATCAAGGAAACGGGCAATATGATCGATGTCAATCAGCTGCGCAAGGGTACGACCTTCACCGACAGCGGCAATCTCTACCGCGTGATGGAATACCGCCACCACAAACCGGGGCGCGGCAAAGCCACCATCCGCGTCACCGTGCGCGATCTGCGCAGCGGCGCCACCACCGAGATGACATTTAACTCGGGCGAGCGCGTGGAAGATATCCGCGTCGAGGCCGACCAGGTCGAGTTCCTCTACGCCGATGACGACTTCGTCACCTTCATGAACACCGAGACCTACGACCAGCCGCAGCTCAACCGCGCCATCTTCGGTGATGACCTCAGATTCATCAAAGACAGCATGGCCATAAAGCTGCTAAGCTTCGAAGGCGAGATTATCGATTACGAGCTGCCGAAGACGATGGAATACCAGGTGATTGAGGTGGAAGCTGCCGTGGCGGGTGATACTGCCAACAGCCCGACCAAGAAGATCATGCTCGAAAGCGGCTTCGAGGTCAGCGCGCCGATGTTCATCAATGTCGGCGATGTGGTCAAAATCAACCTGGAAGAAGAAACTTACGTCACACGCGTCAGCAAGTAACTTCTTACGATGCGCGTAGGGGCGGGCCTTGGCTCGCCCGTTCCCGCCTGATTTTCTACTCTTCGGGTTGAACCGTTTGGTCGCCCGTTCACGCCCAATACACCTATTCGTAGGGGCGACCCGGTGGGTCGCCCGATGCTTGTGAGCTGAAAACGGCGCATCATCCCGGCGCCAAACCGGGCACGATTACCCTGAACAGCAAGTAGATATCCAGTGCGAACAATGTCATCATTACGACCGGCATCAGCCAGCGCGCGGCGCCCCAGCGCGATAGCAGGCTTGTCCGCCACCAGTCAGCGCCGCAGACCAGCAGGCAGGCGATGGGCGTCAGCGCGGGGAAGAGATAGCGTCCCTGCCACTGCTGAAACTCCAGATTGTAGTAGCCGAATTGCAGCAGCACGATCAGCAGCGCGGCCAGCAAAATGAGCCAGCCGTCTGCTGAGGGACGCGGTCGCCAGTCGCCCGCTGACCCGCGCTTTGCCATCGCCAGCAGCGCGCCGGAGACGCCGGCGAGCGTTAGCAAACCGAAGCCGCGGTAAATCCAGCCGCCCAGCACCTGGTCCAGCGGCAACGCCATCCAGCCGAATTGCCCCCAGAAGCTCCTGAAGGTTGTGCCCAGCATCTGCGCCAGATAGACGCCGGCGCCGTGCTCGTCGATGTAGTCGGCCGTGCGCGGCTGATCGGCCACGACGCGGTCATGCGCCGCCAGGCCCAGCATATCGGGGAAGCCGTAGACGCTGATATTGCGCAGCCACCAGACGCCGCCGATGAGCAGGGCGATCCCGGCGTAGACTGCCAGTGACCGAAGCAGCGCGCTCGGCGGTTCTCCGCGCCGGCGCCAGCGCAGCCAGACAGCCAGCGGCGCCAACAGCGCCAGAAAATAAATCGTGAGCTTGGTCAAGAGCGCCAGCCCAATCAACAGTCCCAGCTGCCAGATTGGAGCATGGTCGCTGTCCAGATAGCGCAGCAGCCACAGCAGAACCAGCCCCACCAGCAGTTCGGCCAACGCATCGTTGTTGACCGCGCTCATCATGTGCAGGTGCTGCGGCAGGAAGGCGACCAATGCCATCACGCCCAGCGCCACATGCGGCTGATCGGGCAGAAGGCGGCGGCTGATCAAATAGCTCAGCGCGACCACACCCGCGCCCAGAGCCAGGCTGAAAAAGCGCAGCAAATTCAGATCGCCGTTTGTCAGCCGAAAGACGAGCGATGCCAGCAAGTAGTAAAGCGGCGGATGATGGTCTTCGTATTGAATGCTCTCCAACTCGCCCAGCAGCTCCGGCGCGAACCGGCCGCTGGTCAGCTGCGACAGGTATTCGCTGGACCAGTCTCCCGCTTCTATGCGCGGGCAGCAACCCGCCTCGACCAGCTGGCGGATATAGTTGTAATGCGCCGGTTCATCAGGCATTTGCCAGGCGGGCGTGTAAATGGCGTAGAGCGCGCCGGCGATCCAATATCCCAGCAAAATGCTTAGGAAGAGCCGCTTTTGCAGGGGAGAGACTGGCATAAGGAACTCGCTGTGATGGCCTGCTCGTATCATGGCATAAAACCGACGATTTGCCACCGACGGCGTAAGCGCGCCTGGCCCTGCAGCCGCTAATGCAGCAGCGACATTGACGCTTCCGGTGCGCTGGATTGGGCGCGCTCAGCCGACATCACGTCGTCATTTCTGCGCTATACTAAATCTCGATTAAGTGCGACGCGCACGAGGAATACGCTGAATGAAAGTTGTTTCCATCGGCGGCGGATTGGGCGCTGTGCAAGTCATGCAAGGCATGCAGCGCCATACCAGCGAGCTTACCGGCATCATTGCCGTCACGGATACCGGGCGCAGCACAGGCATCGTCCGCGAATTCGCGCAGATTCCGGCGCCGGGCGATATCCGCAACGCGCTGGCCACCCTGGCGCTCGATGACGATTCCCTGCTGGCCCGCGTCATGCAGCATCGTATCGCCGCGCCGACCGATCCCAAGCTCGATGGCATGGCTTTCGGCAACCTCTTCATCGCCGCGTTGACGCAAATGTCCGGCAGCTTTGTCACCGCCATCGACCAGATCAGCGAGTTCCTTGACGTGCAAGCCAATATCTATCCGGTCACCGAAGAGAATACGCATATCTGCGCCGAGCTGGTGGACGGCACGATTGTCGAAGAAGAATTTAATGTGCGGCGCCTGGACAAAGCCGCTATCAAACGCATCTTCGTGCAGAATCCCGAAGCCACGGTCTACCAGCCCTGCATTGACGCCTTGCTTGATGCCGATCTCATCACCATCGGGCCGGGCAGCCTCTTCACCACCATCATTGCCGTGCTCGCTTTTAAGGAGATTTCGCACGCCATCCGCTTGTCGAAGGCCCAGAAGGTCTACATCTGCAATACCACCACGCAGCCGGGCCAAACCGACGGCTACACGCTATCGGATCACGTGCAGCGGGTCATATCGTATCTCGGCATCGGCGTTCTGGATTATGTGGTGCTCAATGCGACAAAGCCGAGCGCGGAACTGATGGAACTGTACGCGCGCGAGCGGGTGGATGTGCTGCTGCCCACGCCGCATGAAGTGCATAATATCCTGACCATGAATGTGCGGCCGATTGAAGCCGATGTCGCCGATACCCGCTCTGGCAAGCGCGCGCTCTGGCAAAAGCAGGACACCATCCGCCACAGCCCGGAGCTAATCGCGAATACGCTGATGGAGCTGATGGCGGAGCGGCGGGTAGTAGAGGCTGTGGATTAGCCGGTTTCTTCGGGGAGCTGCGGCATTGCCACCGCATTGCCGCTGTCAATCTCGTTGCTTTCTAGCAGACTTTCAACCTTGTTGAATTTTCTGTCAAGCGCCCGGGTGCGGGTGAAATTCAATTCATGGAATCGCTTCTGCATCGTTCCAAATGTGTTCTCTAGTTGCTTCATTTTGTCTGTGTATTTGTCCCATTCCTGGCGTATTTCGTTTACGATTGCGACGATCTCGCGGGACTTCTGCTCAATGTTGAAATTCTGCGATGCTTGTCGTACGACCGCTAAAACAATATAGAGCGTCAGGGGTGAGCAAAGTATCACCTTTTGCCGCAGAGCGCTGTCAATGATGGTATGGTCCTGCTCATGAATGAACCGGTAGACTTGCTCGTTGGGGATGAAAATCAAGACACAATCCACCGTCTCCGCATTGATATACTCCCTTTTATGAATCTCTGCCACCCGTGCAGTCACATCGCGTAGAAACTTCTTGCTGAAGTCTTGCCGCTCCATCGGATTCTCCGCGTTGTGATATCGCTCGTAATTGTCCAGTGGGAATTTAACATCCATATTCAAGCTCAGATCATTGGGCAGGTGGAAGGTAAAATCGGGTCGTCTGCCCTCGCCGGTGGTTAACTGCTTGTCATAATGACGACCTTCAATCAAGCCCATCCAACTTAAGATATCCTCGGCAATTCGTTCGCCCCAGCGGCCCCGCTCGCGGTTGTCGGCGAGCGCCTTCTGCAGGGACGAGGCGGTCGCTGTCAGGTTTTGCAGCTGCTGGCCCAGCGCGCCATATTGCTCCTTGCGGTCGGTCTGCAAATCTTGCACCAGCTGCTCCACTTTGCCCAGCTTGACATCCATATCGGTCAGGCGCTGATCGATCAGTTCCTTCTTGGTCTCCAGCTCTTTGTTGTGTTGTTTCGTCTGCGTCTCGGATTTCTCGGTCAGTTGATCCAAGTAGCTCTTGTTCGACTCCTTGATATGCTCAGCCGATTTATCCAGGACTTCCGCCACTTTGCTCTGGTTCTTTTCCAATTCCTTCGGCACGGTGTTCAAAGTTTCCGTCATCGACTTGGACATCGACTGCAACTGGGTATCGATGAGCTCCTTTTTCGATTCGAGTTCTGTAGAGTGCTGCTCAGTCTTTTTTTCCAATTCACGGTCTGCCAGAGAAATCAACTCCTGTTGGCTGCTGGCCAGGGCCTCGGACGACAGGCTCTTGAAAGACGATTTCATCTCCTCCGTCACGCCATCATACGATTTCTTCATCTCGTCTGACAGACGTTCAAATGTGCTGCGGAAGTTCCTGCCATAGAAACGGTAGGTCAGCATGGCGAAAACAAAGCCGCCGACCAGGCCGATTCCCAAGCCCAAGGCGATACTCAAACCATGTAACGCTTGAATCAGCGCAGCGAAGTCGTCCATCCGCTATCCTCCCGCTTTCCGTCACATTCAGCTTACCCGGAATTGCACGCTCGGCAAAGGGGTAGGCCGCAGGCTTGCCCTTTCGCGCAAGGTCGCCCGTGCTATAATTGGCGGCAGTGCATGTAAGTCATCCGACAAACGCTGACGGGACCATTGCGGCTGAGAAAGGGAATCCTGTGACTTCTCTTGTGCTAACTGTACGCGAGACTCTGCGCTACCGCGGCGCCATCGGGCAATGGAGCTGGGTGCTGCATCGGCTGACTGGCGTCGGCGTGGTGCTTTTCCTGGCGCTGCACGTCATCGACACGTCTTGGGCCGTCTTCTATCCCGATCTCTACGTCAAGGCCATCGCCGCCTATCAATCGCCGATCTTCACCCTGGGCGAATTTGGCCTGGTCTTCGCCGTGGTCTACCACGCTTTCAATGGCCTGCGCATTATCCTCTTTGATTACAAACCGGAGCTTTGGCGGCATCAGTCGCAGGCGGCTGTCGGCGTCCTGGTATTAACCCTGCTGGTGCTGGCGCCGGTCTTCCTGGGCATGCTGTCCCACGTCATCGACTTCTATATCACAGAGCAGGCCATCGCCGGCGACAAGATCATGGATGTGGTGGTCTTCTCGATCCTGGAGCAGCTGCCCTTCATAGCCGGGTTCGTCGGCGTGTTGGCGGCTGCCATCGTGCTGGCGGCGCTATTCAGCCTCGTCAAAGGCGACGGGGGCGAGCGCGGCAAATATCCGCAAGCCAGCCCGGTCGAGCGTTTCTGGTGGTCTTTCATGCGCGTCAGCGGATTTCTAATCGTGCCGCTGGTCTTCGGCCATCTGGCGCTGATGCATGTCGTTCAGGGTGTCTTTGATATCACCGCCGCGCAAGAAGTAGCCGGCACGCTAGCGACCAACGGGACCATTGGTCCGGTGCCGAGCGCGGTCGAATTTGTCTATCATCGCTGGTCCTACGCGGCCGGCGGCGTCTTCATCTGGCGCGCTTACGATCTCTGCCTGCTGGTGCTGGTGACGCTGCACGGCTTCAATGGCTTGCGCTATGTGCTGACCGACTACACCAGCTTCAACGACTTCGCCCGGCGGACGTCGGTCGCGCTCTGCACCGTGGTCGCGGCAGTCCTGCTAGCGGTGGGCGCGGCCGCGCTCTTTGTGCCGCTGGAGAAGGACGTGATTCACGAAGCCATGGCCGCCACCGCCGAAATCTATGAGCTGCGCGGCGAAGAAGTCCCGGCGGAGCTGGAAGCCTGGCTCAATGGCGAAGCCGAAGCCACAGAAGACTAAACGAGCGGCCAGGCAGCTTGCGGTCGCGGGATTGATGACAGCCACAGGAGCATCTCCTCTATGCAGATTCACAAACACGATGCGATCATCATAGGCGCCGGCGGCGCGGGATTGATGGCGGCGCTCTATGCCAGCAAAGGCGGCGCGGATGTCGCTGTCGTCAGCAAACTCTACCCGACCCGCAGCCATACGGGCGCGGCGCAGGGCGGTATCGGCGCGGCCCTGGGCAACCTGGACGAAGACAAACCCATCTACCACACCTACGACACCGTCAAAGGCGGCGACTATCTTACCGATCAGGCTGCCGCCAAAATCCTGGCCGAGAACGCCGTCGAAGCCGTCATCGAGCTCGAGCACATGGGCTTGCCCTTCGACCGCACATCGGAAAAACGCATCAGCCAGCGGCGCTTCGGCGGGCATACCAGCAATTTCGGCGAGCAGCTTGTGCGCCGCGCTTGCCACGCTGCCGACCGCACCGGGCACATGATCCTGCAGACCCTGTATCAGCAGTGCATCAAGAACGAGGTCAAGTTCTTTGACGAATTCCAGGTTATCGACATGATCGTTGTCGATGGCGTCTGCGCCGGCGTGGTCGCCATCGAGCTGGGCAGCGGCGAATATCACATCTTCCACGGCAAGGCCAGTTTCTTCGCCACCGGCGGCTGGGGACGCTGCTGGTCGGTGACGAGCAACGCCCACGCGCTCACCGGCGACGGCGCGGCCATCGCATTGCGGCGGGGCGTGCCGCTGCAAGATATGGAATTCTTTCAGTTTCATCCCACCGGCATCTATCGCATGGGCATCTTGATCACCGAAGGCGTCCGAGGCGAGGGTGGCGTGCTAATCAACAGCCAGGGCGAGCGCTTCATGGAGCGTTATGCGCCCAGCGCCAAGGACCTGGCCAGCCGCGATGTCGTCAGTCGCGCCATCTACCTGGAGACGCGCGAAGGCCGCAGCATCAAGAATCGCGGCTACGTGCACCTTGACGTGCGGCCGCAGACGGTCAATCGCTATTTCGCAGAAGAAGGGCGCGACCGGGCCGACTTCATCGACGATGCCACCATTGAGCGCAAACTGCCGGACATCCTCGATTTCTGCCGCACTTATCTGGGCGTCGATCCGGTGCATGAGCCGATGCCGGTGCAGCCCACCGCGCACTATGCCATGGGCGGCATCCCGACTAATGTCGATGCGGAAGTCATCATTGATGCCGCCGGAACCGTGATGCCCGGGGCCTACGCGGCCGGCGAAACCGCCTGCGTCAGCGTGCACGGCGCCAATCGGCTGGGCACTAATTCGCTGGTTGATCTGGTGGTCTTCGGGCGGCGCGGCGGCATGAGAATCGCCGAGTTCGTCAAAGGCGCAGATTGGGCGAAGCTTCCATCCGATGCCGGCGCCGAGATCCGCGCGGAGTTCGAGCGCATTCGCGGTAGTTCCGGTTCGTCGCGGCCGGGTGAACTGCGCGCCAAGATGCAGCAGACGATGATGGACAATGTCGGCGTCTTCCGCACCGAGGAGACCATGCAGCAGGGCATCGACGACTTGGCGGAATTGCGCGACCGCTTCTACAACGACCTGCACATCGACGATAAGTCACACGTATTTAATACCGATCTGATGGAAGCCTGGGAGCTGGGCTGCCTGCTGGACCTCGCGGACGTCACCGCGCGCACGGCCATGGGGCGCAAGGAGAGCCGCGGCGCGCACAGCCGTGAAGACTTCCAGGCCCGCGACGACGAGAACTATCTCGTACACTCGCTGATCCGCCACGACGGCAACCTGGCCGAGCCGTCCTTTGACGTAAATTTCGACAAGAAAGTCGACCTGTCGCTCTGGGAAGAGGAGATCGCACAGGGCGTGACGGAAGAGCAGCAGAAGTTCCGCCCCAAAGAACGCGTCTATTAGCGCGAACCTGCGACATGACGAAAATTGCCACAGAGGCACAGATGAGACTCTGGAATGAGCGACTCCATGAGCCTAACGCCAGAGCAGATTTTGTAGGGGGAGGGTCGGCCACAACGCCAAGACTCATTCAGGCAAATCGAAAAATGGTCGTCAACTCTAATATCAGACGGTAGAATGCGATTGTGCATGGCAGGTTTCCGCGCTAGCGGATGCTGCTAAGATTGATAAGAAGGCTGGATCGAGAATGCGCTTCCTAGTTGACTTGTTTCGCTTCTACGGCCTGCTACTTCGTTACTGTTATTTGCGTGTATGTTATGTTTATCTGCTATTTCGCTATCATCTTCTCAAATTATGCGGAGCGCTGCTGATAGAAGCCGTGGAAATCTGGTGCTCCATCAAATCTATGTCAAGAGAAGACCGCATCGTTTTTTCGGCCTGCATTGCAGTTTCGATTTATGGCCTGTCGCTTATCTCGCTCATCCGCATTTAGACTGGACGTGACCCCATGGATGTAACTTTCAAAATCAGACGGCAGAACCCGGATGTGCCGGGCCAGGAAAAACCCTACTGGCAGGAGTTTGCCCTGGCCGATGTCGATCCCACCGACCGCGTGCTGGAGATGCTGCACCGCATCAAGTGGGAGCAGGATGGATCGCTGTCGTTGCGGCGATCCTGCGCTCACGGTGTCTGCGGGTCCGATGCCATGCGCATCAACGGCGTCAACCGCCTGGCCTGCAAAATGCTGATCCGCGATGTCGGCGAAAAGATTCAGATCGAGCCGATTCTGGGCATGCCGGTCATCAAAGACCTGATCGTGGATATGGAGCCCTTCTTCGACCACTACAAGCAGGTTATGCCCTTCTTCGTCAACGATGATCCCATTCCGGCTGACGGTCGCGAACGCCTGCAAACGCAAGCCGACCGCGAGCTCTTTGACGATTCCACCAAGTGCATCCTCTGCGCCTGCTGCACCACTGCCTGCCCCAGCTTCTGGGCCAATGGCCATTACATCGGGCCGGCGGCCATCGTGCAAGCGCACCGCTTCATTTTCGACACGCGCGATCAGGCCGGTCAGGAACGGCTGAATATCCTCAGCGAGCCCAATGGCGTCTGGCGCTGCCGCACGATTTTTAACTGTACGCCGGCTTGCCCGCGCGATATTGAAGTCACCAAAGCCATCGGCGAAGTGAAGCTCGCCATTAGAAAAGGCGAAACGGCGGGCATTATTCAGCCAAGTGAGGTACACTAATTTCAAGGAAGTATTTGCAATCTGGCAAAGAGACGGGTTACAATACACGACGTACTAGAAACATTCTTAGGAGTTCATCATGAAGCACAGACAGTTGGTAGAAAGAAAGTCCCTGTTCTGGTCAAGGATTCTCGGCCTGCTCATCGCTTTCGCCATCGTCGCCGTGCTGGTGGCTGGCGGAGTGAAGAGCTTGACGAGCGAATTGTCCGCAGCCTATGAAGCCTTGGCGGCTAGTCAATACGAACTCGGCAAGACGCAGAAAACGCTTGATGTGGCGCGTACCCAATGGGCTGCCACCGAGAGTGAGCTGGCCAGGGCTGTGACTGAGGTTGACAGGATGGGGCGCAAGTTGGATGCAAGCCAGCAGCAGCTTGATGTGGCTAACAGCGAAAGCCGCGCGCTGATACAAGAGCGCGACGAGTTGAAACGCGGCCTGCGCGATGCAGTCTACGTAATCTCGGAAGCTGACCGGGCGCTGAAGGCGCGCACTGCCGCCCTGATGGCCGTTCAAGCCGAGCTCGAGCAAATCAAGCAGCAGCCGAAGTACAGTGTCGTGGTAACCACGGAGCGGCAATTCGCCATGAGCCAACGTGAACTTATGGCGGCGTCGCAGACGATGATGTACGCCGAAGGTGATGGCGGCATGGTCTACTATCAAGGCGCTGAGGCGCTGTACGAATACGAGCAGCACGTCGCCTACGCTGAGCGCACCCAGGTCGTTCTGACGACCACGGCGCCTGGCCAAGATGTGCTGGAGTGCCTGGAAGACGCAGATCGACGCAGACGACGCGGACGCAGAGGTTGCGGCGAGATAGTTCCGGTGCAAGCAAGCGCCATGCAGATGGAAGCCTATTCCTACCAGATGCAGTACAGTAGCATGGAATCGCTGCTCTGGATGGAGTAAGTATCGCGGACAGACGAGGACCGGTAGCATTGTCGGGTGATCGGTTCCCCGTAGAGTCACTGTAACAAGAATGAGCGGCAGTGTCCGGAGACGGGCGCTGCCGTTTTTGCTGTACGGGTGGATTTGAGCCCGGCAATTCTCAATCGCTAGCAAGGGGCACAATCGGGTATACTGGTCAACGCGCAGATCGTTGAAGGATTGCGGCGATCCTTATGAACAGACGTGACCTCATAATGATTACAGGCATTGCCATCGGACTGCTGGCCGCTGTGTTCGGCGTCGAGGTGATACTGCGGGGCGTGCCTGAAGTCTTGCGGGACATCGAGCTTGGCCCTGCTAAGCCTTCTCTCTCCGTGCGCAGCCGCAGCAACGTGCGCGTCGGCGACGCAGTCAGCTATTCAGTTGTGGGCAAACTGCAAGTTGGCGAAATGGCCACGATTCTAGGCGTCAGCCCGGGAAGCGCCGGCTGGTACTACATAGAATTGCCCGATGGTACGCGCGGCTTCATTTCACCCGATGTTGTGAGCACCGAAGGCGACCTGTCGAATCTGGAAACGATCGACCCAGCCAGCCTCATCGCAACAGCCACGCCGCCTCCCGCAACAGCCATACCGACTCAGCCCGCGCCAAGCGCAGTCGCTACTGAGCAGACAGACGAGCCGCTTCCTGCCACGCCGACGGTCAGCGGTTAAGTTTGACGGGCGTACACAGAAACGCAACGCCATTGCTATGCCGGGCATCCTGTCGAAACTGTATGGCTTGTCCGCTGCTCGAATTCCGAAGACGATTCGGTTTGTTGGGGTGGGCGCCGCGCTTTTAGGGATTCACGACACTTGTGCCACCGAGGGCACAGAGAAAATATGAGTGCACAGAGAGGGATTCCAGGAAATATGGCGGTTGGTCGAGTCAAGGAAGATCCATACGTTCGCCGATTATGTCTGTGGATTAAGAATGATGCCTTTCCTCTGTGTACTCTATCAAACTCGGTGTACTCGGTGGCAAAGATGTCGCGTTTTCGCTTAAGCCGAGCGAGCGGCAGCTGAGGCACAGTACCGGACAAGCCTTGTAGGAGTTAGCGATGACTCGGATCAAACGCGTCGCCGTCATCGGCGCCGGCACGATGGGGCGGCAGATCTCGCTGCAGATCGCCTTGCGCGGTTTCGGCGTCGTCCTGTACGACATCGACCCCGATGCGCTGACAGCGGCCGAGAACATGCAGCGTGAAACCGCGGCCGATTGGATCGCCACTGGGCAAATCTCGGAGGGCTCGCAAGAGCGGATATTCGCTAACCTGCGCTACAGCGCTGACCTGCCCAGCGCTTGCCGCGATGTAGACTTGGCTATTGAGGCGGTCCCGGAAAGCGCCGATCTCAAGCGCGCCGTCTTCGCCCAGCTTGACCGACTGCTGCCGCCAGCTGCCATCATCGCCAGCAACAGCTCGTCCATCCGCATCAGCACGCTGGAAGACGCGATCGAGCGCCCGGAGCGGGTGGCGAACCTGCATTTCTATCTGCCCGTTTGGGACAGCCCCATGGTTGAGGTGGGCGGCGGCAGCTGCACTCAGCCGCAGGTCCTTGATGCTCTGAGCGACTTCGCCCGCGCCATCGGCATGTTGCCCCTGCGCGTCCGACGGGAGAGCACCGGCTTCGTCTTCAATCGCGTCTGGCGGGCGGTCAAGAAAGAAGTCATGCGTGTCGCCGACAGCGGCGTAGCCAGCATCGAAGACATCGACCGCGCCTGGATGATCAAGTTTGGGCGCGAAAAACCGCCGCCCTTCGCGCAGATGGACCGCATCGGCTTGGATGTCATCCGCGATATCGAGCTGCATTATGCGGCGGAAAGCGGCGACCCGGCCGATATGCCGCCGCCGCTGCTGACGGACCGGGTGGAACGGGGCGAGCTCGGCGTGAAGAGCGGACGCGGCTTCTATCGGTATCCCGATCCGGCCTGGCAGCGGGACGACTTCCTCGACCCCGACGGAGGCGCTCATAGCAATCGCACCGAGATTTCTTAACTACAAAGAACACAGAGGGCACAGAGATTTAGGAGATTAGACGACTGTTCAAAGTTCTCGATGGACTGGTATATGGCAAAAAGCACCGAAAAGACTTCAAATATCTCTCAAAATCACTCCTGACTAATGACGTAAGCTTTCATTATTGCTTTTCTCTGCGCACTCTGTGATCTCTGTGTTCGATTTTCCGTTCGAATTTGCGCCATTTCAGTCACTACCATTTTGATGCGATTGCCCTGAGAGGCGCTTGTGGCATCTTGACATGGCGGTCGCCGCGTCGTACAATGGCGGGCATTGCCTGCCCGGGGAAAAGAACCTTGAGCGCGCTCTGCCAGCGTGGTAAACTGCTTCGGCTGTCCGCCACCATAGCTCAATTGGCAGAGCACCTGTTTTGTAAACAGGTTGTTCTGGGTTCGAGTCCCAGTGGTGGCTCAGGCTTAACAGCCGAAATAAGTTGGGTCGGTGCCCGAGTGGCTAAAGGGGGCGGACTGTAAATTCGCTGGCGAGAGCCTACACTGGTTCGAATCCAGTCCGGCCCACTGTAAGTCAATCCGCCTGACTCGCAAGAGGTGGGCAGATTGCCTCCGTAGCTCAGGGGTAGAGCGCTCCCTTGGTAAGGGCGAGGTCATGAGTTCAAATCTCATCGGAGGCTCTTAGCTGGGAACAGGGCGCGAATCCGCCCAGGAACGAGGAAAGACGATGGCAAAAAAGGGACAACGCATTCTGGTGAAGATGCGCAGCACCGAAAGCGGTCACATCTACATCACGGAAAAGAGCCGCCGCAATACACAAGGGCGCCTGGAACTGCGCAAGTACGATCCCTACCTGCGCAAGCATGTGGTGTATCGCGAAACCAAGTAGATTTGCGCCGCGTATTAGTGTATAGTACTCACAGGACGCGTACATCAAATAGGGGTATAGCTCAGTTGGTAGAGCGACGGTCTCCAAAACCGTAGGTCGAGAGTTCGAGTCTTTCTGCCCCTGTCAGAAATTCACAGACACCGTCCTCAGCGGCGGTGTTTAATTATCAGGGATGACTTCCTGAAATAGAGCGAGGAGCGTTAGAAAATGGCGCTGGAAGAGAATACGCAGGCAGCAATCACCCGCAAGAAGGGCAAAGCCACGCCCGGCCGGCGCACGCGCAAAGTCAAGACGACCACGGCAGAGCCTCAGGGCAACGCCATCACGCGCCCGCTCTACATGACGGTCGATTATTTCAGCAATGTGCGCTCCGAGCTGAACAAGGTCGCCTGGCCCAACAGGCATGACACGCGCCGGCTGACGATTCTCTGCATCAACGTCACCATCGCCTCGGCCATGTTCCTGGGCATTCTGGCGGTGATTTGGTCCGAATTCATGCGCGTCGGGCTTAACCCGGGCAATGCCTGGATGTTGCTGACGGTTATCGTGGCCATGGTTGCTGGCGCCTTCTACATGATCCGCCGCGGCTCAATTTAGCCCTGTCCGCCTCCGCTTCGTTATAGTTTGGACGAAAGAATCACATGAGCGAACAATCGCAAGACACAATCGAACAGACCGACTACGAAGCGGCCCCGGTTTATCTCGATGAGGCGGACGAAGTCGAAGGTTTGAACATCACCCTCGATGACGGCAGCGCATCCGACGAGTTGGAGCGCAGTTGGTTCTTCATCCACTGTTATTCCGGCTACGAGAAAAAGGTCGAGCACGCCCTGCGCCAGCGTATCGAAACGATGGGCATGCAGGATCAGATTTACGATGTGCTCATCCCCACCGAAGACGAAATCGAAGTCAAGGACGGCAAGCGCCGCACGGTCGAGAAGCGCGTCTTCCCGGGCTACGTCATGGTGCAGATGCGCTGGAACAACGACGAAGAAGAGCTGGACAAAGACGCTTGGTACACCGTGCGCAATACACCTGGCGTGGTCGGCTTTGTCGGCGGAGAGAATCAGCCGACGCCGCTGCGCCCGGAAGAAGTCAAGCGCATCATGGACCGCATGGACTCCGAGGACAAGGTCGTCAAGGTCGATTACCGAATCGGCGAGCGCGTCCGCATCGTGGGCGGGCCTTTCAACGACTTTCCCGGCACGGTCGCCTCAATCGATACGGGCCGCGAGAAAGTGCGCGTGATGGTCGACTTCTTCGGCCGCGAGACCGCTGTGATGCTCAGCTTTATGGAAGTGGAGCGTATGTAAGGACGGCCGCGAGCCGCGGTTACAATGCAGGAAACCGATGAAGCCCGGCGCGCTGCCGGGTTGTTCTTGAAAGTAAGCGAGGAATACAGATGGCAAAGAAAGTTAAGGCGATCGTCAAATTGCAGATTCCGGCGGGCAAAGCCAATCCGGCGCCGCCGATTGGACCGGCGCTGGCGCAGCATGGCATCAACCTGATGCAATTCTGCAAGGAGTACAACGGGCGCACCTCGAGCCGCATGGGCGAGATTGTGCCGGCGGAGATCACCGTCTTTGCCGATGGCTCCTTTAAGTTTCTGCTCAAGAGCCCGCCCACGTCCTTCCTCATCAAGAAAGCGGCCGGCATTGACAAGGCGGCTTCCAATCCGCTGACTGAAACGGTGGCAACCTTGAATCGCGACCAGGTGCGCGAGATCGCCCAGGTCAAGATGAACGACATGAACGCCATCGATATCGAAGGCGCGATGCGCCAAGTCGAAGGCACCGCCCGCCAGATGGGCGTCAAAGTTGCCGGGTAGCGCATAGGCGCTCAGGAGATTGTTAACTGAATTGTGGGAGGGCGCAGCCGCCCGCTTACCACGAGGAGAAACGAAAATGGGAAAACGCTACAAAGACGCGCTGAAGACCTTCGACCGCCAGAAATACTATCCCATGGACGAGGCGCTCAAGCTGGTCCAGGACAATGCCAAGGCCAAGTTCGATGAGACCATCGAAGCGCATTTCAGGCTCGGTATTGATCCCCGCCACAGCGACCAGCAGATTCGCACGACGGTGATGCTGCCGCACGGCACCGGCAAGAGCATTCGCATTCTGGCCTTTGTCGATGAGCAGCACGAAGAAGCCGCTCTGGCAGCCGGCGCCGATATCATCGGCACGGACGAGGTCATCAACCAGATTCGCAACGACGGCTGGCTGGAATTCGATGCGACCATCGCCATCCCGCCGATGATGCGCAAAATTGGACCGGTCGCCCGCATTCTGGGCCCTCGCGGCTTGATGCCCAATCCCAAAGCCGGCACGGTTGTGCCGCCGGAGGAAATTCCGCGCGTCATCAACGAGCTGAAGGCGGGGCGCGTCGAGTTCCGCAATGACCGCACCGGAAACCTGCACGTGCCGGTCGGCAAAGCCAGCTTCGCTTACGAGCAGCTCTCGGAGAATTTGCAGGCGGTCGTCGACAGCATTCAGTCGGTCAAGCCTGATTCAGTGAAAGGCGCCTACGTTCGCCGCATGGTCCTGACCTCAACTATGGGGCCCGGCGTGCGCGTAGAGGGCATGTCCTAGCTTCAAACGAAAAAATCACGTAAATGTAGGGGCGACCTATTAGGGCGCCCTTTGCTTTGTACCCGCTGAACCGCTAACGCTTCAGTCGCTCGAAATACTGCTTGCGAAACTTGGCCACCTTCGGCGCGATCACATAGGCGCAATAGCCGGCGCGGGGGTTATTGACGAAGTAATCCTGATGATAATCCTCAGCTACCCAGAAGGCGCTGGCAGGCGTCACTTCCGTCACGATCGGGTTGGGATAGAGTCCCGCAGCCTCCAGCCGCGCGATGGTCGCTTCCGCGACTCGCTTCTGTTCGTCGCTGTGATACCAGACGCCCGAGCGATATTGCGGCCCGCGGTCGTTGCCCTGGCGATTCAGCGTGGTCGGATCGTGCGTGGTGAAGAAGATGTTGAGAATCTCCTCGAAACTGATGACATCGCTGTCGAAGCTGACGTTGACCACCTCGGCGTGGCCGGTCGTTTTGGCGCAGACCTGCTCATAAGTCGGATTATCGACATGGCCGCCCATATAGCCTGATATTGCCGACTCGACCCCGACCAGCTGATTGAAGACGGCTTCCACGCACCAGAAGCACCCGCCGCCCAATGTTGCTACTTCCACACTCATGATCTCCAGCTTTCTACTTGATTCGGTCACTACCAGCATCGGCGCTGAACATTGCGAATTTGCTACGGCAATGTAGATCTCCTGTTAGAGCGCCCGCCCAGTTTCCGCCGCCCGTCGCGTCAGACGCGCCCATTCCTCAAGCGTCAAGGTCTCAGCGCGGCGCTGCGGATCGATGGCCGCGGCACTCAATAATTCCGCCGCCACGCGCGCCTTGACGCCCAAGCCGCCGGCCAGCGAGTTTCTGAGTTGCTTGCGCTTTTGACTGAAGCCGGCCCGAACCACGCGAAAGAAAGCCCGCGCCGAGGGCACGTCGACCGGCTGCTGCTTATGCGTTTCGATGCTAACGACAGCGCTGTCAATATGCGGGCGAGGCCAAAACACAGCCGGGCTCAGCTTGCCCACGATGCGCGGCAGGCCGTAGAATTGCACGGCGATGGCCAGCAGATTCATGGCGCCGGGCGCGCTGATGATGCGCTCCGCCACCTCGTATTGCATGGTCAGCGCCATGCGCTGCGGCGGCCTCCGCGATTCCAGAAAATGCCATAGAATCGCGCTGCTGATGTAGTAGGGCACATTCGCCACCACCAGATAGTCATCGTCGCCAAGTAGTGTAGCGATATCCGTCTTGAGGATGTCGGCGAAAATCAGGTAGATATTGGTTTGTTCTTCGAAGCGTGCTTCCAGGATGCGCTGCAGGCGCTCGTCCACTTCGATGGCGTAAACCTGCGCTGCCGTGTCCGCCAGAACCTGCGTCAAGGCGCCTGTGCCTGCGCCGACCTCAACAACCACATCGCCCGCCTGTACATCAGCCGCCGCCACGATCTTCTCCAGCGACTTGGGGTCATGCATAAAATTCTGGCCCAAGCTCTTCTTCGGCAGCAAGTTGTGGCTATCGAGCAGCGCCTTTGGACTGATGGACATCAAGCACCTGTATCATATCGGGTCGCGCGCGTTTCGAGCAGTTCAGTTGACCATAAGGCCAGTGTTTTGAGTAGGGTACGCGCCCGTTCAGGCAGAGCAATCGCGTCAAAGCGATAGTCAGTGCAATGGCGCAGATTCGACGGGAATATCAAACACAGAGACCACAGAGAAAAACAATAATGAAAGCCCAATTCATAATCATCGAGAGATTTTCGATGTTATTTCGGTGATACTTGCCATATACCAACCCACCAAGTGCTTCGTATAGTCGTCCGAACCCCCAAATCTCTGCGCCCTCTGCGGTCTCTGTGGTTAGAATAAATTGATGCGATTGCTCTGCCCGTTCATGCTACAATTCAGAGTGAGTCGAAACCGTAACAAAAACTATTATGCCCCTTATCGAACCATACTACATTCCGATCCTGATTTTCGCCCTGCGCGTGATCAACAATGTCATTGGCACGCTGCGGCTGATCCTCGTTTCGCGCGGGCAGCGCTACTGGAGTTTCGCCTTCGCCGCGCTCGAGTCGCTGCTCTTTGCTTACACCGCCGGGCAGGTCATCACCGATTTGGAGAATCTGCCCAAGCTGGCCGCCTATGTCTTAGGCTTCGCTGTCGGCGGCGTTGTCGGCATGCAAGTCGAGAATCGCTTTGTCAAGGCTTACGACTGCGTCACGGTCATCGCCTCGCGCGAGACCTCACATGAGATGGCGCTGGCATTGCGCGCCTCCGGGCATGGCGTCACCGAGATCATGGGCGAGGGCGCCCATGGCCAGGTCGAGGAATTGCGCATCATCACCCATCGGCGCGACCTGCCTGAGGTGCTGCGAATTATTCGCGAGATAAAGGACGATGTCTTTGTGACGGTGGAACACTCGGAGTTCATTCGCAACGGCTGGATCGCCGCGCATCGGCGCTGATTTAGGCTATTCTTCCGCCAGCGCCAGATCGACGAAATAAGTGGGGTATTCCAGCAGACGGTGCACCGGGCACTTGCCGGCGATGTCGCGCAGCCGCGCTAACTGCTTGTCGTCGAGGTCGCCGTGGAAAATCAGCGCCTCCCGCAGCTCATGCACGAAGAGATCGTCGCCCTCATGCTGCGGATAGTCACGCCCGCGGAAGCGCTCGTAATCCAGCTTGATGTCAACGCCCTCCAATGGCCAGCCTTTGCGCTCGGCATAGAGCTTGCAGGTGATCGCCATGCAGGAGCCCAAGGCGCCTAACATCAGCTCGCCGGGCGTCGGCGCCGTGTCCGTGCCGCCCGCTTCCAGCGGCTCGTCGGCGTGCCACTCGTGATTTCGAATGTTTATTGTGGTGCGTGTGCCTTGGCGCAGGGCGATGTCAACGGGCATGGGTCTGTCCTCTTCCGTGATTAAGCTTGTTGGTGATTAGTCACGCAGATCTGCGAATAGGTCGCTCAGCGGCAATTTGAAACCGGGCAGGATATCTGCCCCATTCAACACGCCCTCTTCGCCGACGATTTCCGTCTGAATTTTGCCAGATGCATCCTTATGGCTAACATCAATCTCTCGCTCAGCCGGACGCACTAGCCAGAATAGGCTCGTTCCCTTGCGCAAGTAGACTTCGGCTTTCCATCGCGCGTCGGCTAGCACATCCCAGGGCTCGAACATTTCGACTGCTATATCCGGCATGGCTGACACCCACTCATCCGGGTGAGAATGAGGGTCTCGCGCATGGCTCAGAAATGCTACGTCAGGCGCGACCAAGGTGTCGTTCTCACTTGCTGGGTAATATCCCGATCCAATCGTGCAAAACCCGGCGTCCGACGCCTTGACAAAGTCGTACAAATGAAATGCGATGCTCGCCGCCAACAGGCCTTGAGCATAGGCGTGCGGAATCCGCGCAATCACTTCGCCTTCAATAAGTTCAAAATCCCAGAACTCATTGTCGGGGTGATGCGGCCAATCTCGAACGTCATCGATCGTAAAGTGCTGCGATTGCAAGTCCACGCCCATTAACCCCAGACACCCGGGCTCCTAATACAGTGTTCGACACAAGTCGATATAGAAGTAACAAATGGTCAGGAAAGCGCTCAGAGGCTGTAGCCGCCGGGCGGAATCGCCAGCAGGTACATGATCGACAGGGTCGCGATCAGCAGGGGCAGCAGTATAACGATTGCGATCAGCGGCTTCTCTTCGCGCAGGTGCATGTAGAACCAGATCACCATGCTCGACTTGATGATGGCGATGCCCAGCAATAGCACTGCTTTAATAGCTTGCAGGGTGGCGGCCGAGCTGGGCGCGTCGTGGATGGCGCCCTTGAGGAATTCGGCGCTGACCACTTCGATCACCGTCAGCAGGGCCAGCGCGCCAAAGACGACCGTATAAATGCCGCCTTCCACGGAGATTTCACGCCCGAGCAATTGAACGGTATTGCTGTGATGTCCGCCGTCGTGGTGCCTAGCTTCAGCCATATCGCGCTCCTAGACCAAATAAATCAAGGTGAACAGCATAATCCAGACCACATCAACGAAGTGCCAGTAAAGCCCAAACATTTCGATGCCGATGGGGTTGTGGTCATAACGCCCTTTGGCGCCGCGCCGCATCACTTCCAGCGCCCAAAGCACGCCAACAAAGACGTGAGCGCCGTGGAAGAAGGTGGGGGCGTAGAAGCGCATGCCGAAGGTGCTCCAGGCCGAGGCGTCGTCAAAGCCGAGCACGATGCCCAGGTGCGCCAGTTCGCTGTATTCGATGTATTGGCCGCCCAGGAAAACAATGCCGCCCAGCGCGGTCAGGCCGATCCAGCGCAGCATGCCCTGGCGATTGCCCTGCTGCATGGCGCGCAGTCCCATCACCATGAAGAAGCTGCTGGCCAGCAAGACGAAAGTATTGGCGGTCACCAGGCCGACGCCGAGCTCGTCATGCGCCTGCGCCACAATGTCTTTTTCGTTGATGCGAAAGATGATGTAACCCACGATCATGATGGAGAAGATGACGATCTCCGACGCCAGGTATAGCCAGACGCCCAGTTTCATATTGGTGTTGTGCTCTTCTTCGCTGATATGCCCGTGATCGTCGTGGGCGGCTGCCGCATGCAGCGTGTCGGCTGTCAATTCTGCCATAGTTGGTTTCTCTCTATTTTCAATGTAAAGCAGTGTCGCGATAGCCAGTCAGATTCAATTTTCTCTGTCTTTCGCTAGCAATAATCGCTGCCGCCGAGTGGCTCTATTTCTGATAGCCAATGGCGCGGGGAATGGCGCGGATGATGTTGACGACGCCGCCCGCGATCTTGCCCGCCTCGCGTATGGGCATGATCTGCGTCCTTTGCCCATCGGTCGGGTCAATCTCTTTGACTTCCCGCACGCCGCGATGAGCCAGGTAGAAGAATACCGCGATCCCGCCGGCAGCCAGCGCCAGCGAGACGAAGATGACCAATATGAAACCGAGCAGCACGGTGAATTGGCTTGTGCCGGCAATCGTCTGGTTGGTGAAGTCGTCCGGCGGCAAGACCAGTCCCAATACCTCTTGAATGGGAATAACGAAGTCGCCGAAGCCGTTGGCGAAGAAATCGGCGTTGGGTTCCGTCGCTACCCGCAAGCCGAATCCATGCGGCAGCAGCGCGAAAGTGAAGAGCACAATCGTGGTGATGACGGCGATCGTCAACACCTGGAATAGCTGGCCGGCGTAAAAGGCCATCGTCTGCCACAAGCAGGAGACAGTCATCAGCAGCGCGCCCAGCGTGCCCGGCAAACCGGCTACGCTGATCAACACGAGCCGCCAGCCCAGGAAGATCGCCAGCCAGATCAAGAGCCAGACCACGTTCACGACCCAGTTGACCGGCATGAAGCCCACATTCAAGTAAGGGAAGCGCCAGGGTTTCGGACTGTCGTTGATGAGCGCCCAGGCCAAATCCCAGAGCCACTTGCCGGCGCGGAACACCGGACCGGAGGTGCGCAGCGCGAATTCCTTCTCCGGCGCTTCTTCCTCCTGCTCGTCGGTATGCTCGCCGTGCTCGCTCATTTTGGGGTCAAAGGCGCCGACACCCCACATGAATGTCGCCATGGAGACGAATGCCGCCAGCACCAGCCCGACCTGCGCGCCTTCGCTCGAATCCGCGCTCATCCAGACCGGGTCCATATCCTGCCAGGTACGCAGCGCGTAAACCAAGGCAAGCGAAGCGATAAAGCCCACGATCAGCGCAGGAATCGCCCTGCCGAGTCCTGGTTTATCCATGTCCTGCTACTCCCTTACCCCTTACGCAAGCCGAGTATACCACCGCTCGTTTATACGAAAAGTAATAGTCGCCTTCAGCGGATCCAGTACAGCACCACATAAAACAGCAGCCAGGCGATCGTGACAAAATACCAAAGCTTCACCGTGCCTTCTACCGGCCAGGAATCGTGCGCGTTGCCGCTGTAGCTGCCGCGCCCCCCGTTGCGGTAAACGCGCAGCATCACCGCCAGAATCGCCAAAGTATGCGCCACATGGAAGCCGGTCATCAAGCGCATGGTGACGCCGTACTGCGTCGCCAGTGCCGCGTCTGAAACGGCGGCGAACTCGACCATGATAATCGCCATGAAGACGACGCCCAGCGCCATGGTCAGGCGCCAACTCATCAAGAACACCGGCAGCTTGCCCAGGCGCAATCCCTGCCAGCCTTGTCGCGCCAGCAGCGCGCTCAGCAGCAGCGCCAGTGTGGCGGCGCTCGGCAGCAGCCGGTCAAAGGGAGCGACCCCTTCCGGCGGCCATTGCGCGTAACTGAAACGCAGCTGCCAGTTGACCACGATCAGCGCAAAGAAAACCATGATCCAACTGGCTTGGAAAATTGTCATGCCCAGGCGGTTGTTCTTCAAGCGCATCTCAGCATCGCGGTCGATGCCGAATTTCGCTTTCTCCTGTCGATCCACGTAGCTGGTCATGGCTGGCGTACGCTTTCCAATGGGCCTAGCCGCTGTCTTTTGCCGGTCGTCCGCCATCAAAAGCAGCGTCAACCGCGTCCAGATAAGCCGCTGACGCTTCGGTGCCATAGCCGTAGGGGTCTTCAAAGGGAATGGGATCATCGGCGAAGTTGGTCACAGGCGGCGGCGAAGTCGTAGCCCATTCCAGAGTCAAAGCTCGCCAGGGATTGGCGCCGGCGATCGGCCCACGAAAATACGAGTGAATGACATTGTAGATCACGATGAAGGTGGAAAAGCCCAGTACAAAAGCCGAGAAGCTGATGAGCTGGTTCCAGTCGGTGAAGTTGGGGTCATACACCGCCACGCGCCGCGGCATGCCTAACATGCCGACAATGTGCATGGGGAAGAAGGTGAACAGGAAGCCGAAGTACGTGAAGGCAAAGTGAATCCGCCCCCAGCGCTCGTTCATCATGCACCCGGTGACCTTGGGGAACCAGTGATAAAGCGCGGCGTAGATGGCGAAGACGCTGCCGCCGAAGAGTACGAAGTGGAAGTGGCTGACGACGAAGTAGGTGTCGTGCACGTGGATGTCAAAGGGCAGGGCAGCCAGCATGACGCCGGTGATGCCGCCGATGACGAACATGGACATGAAACCCAGCGCGAATAACAGGGCGCTGGTGAAGCGCATCTTGCCGCCCCAGATCGTGCCCAGCCAACTGAACATCTTGATGCCGGTGGGCACGGCGATGATCATGGTTGTGATCATAAAAGGAATGCGCAATTCCGGCTGCAAGCTGGTGAACATGTGATGCGCCCAAACAGTGAAACCCACGAAGGCGATGCCCATGCTGGACAAGCCGACCATGCGATAACCGAATACCGGCTTGCGGCAGTGGATGGAAAGCACCTCGGACAGTACGCCCATGCCCGGCAGCACCATGATGTAAACGGCCGGGTGGCTGTAAAACCAGAAGATATTCTGCCAGAGCAGTACATCGCCGCCGCCGGAAGCGTCGAAGAAGGTCGTGCCCGCCACGCGATCAAGCAGCAGCAAGGTCAGCGCGCCGGCCAGGAAGGGCGTCGCCATCACAGCGATGATGCTGGTCGCCAAGACGGCCCAGCACAGCAGCGGCATACGCCAGATGGTCATCTGCGGCGGCCGCATGTTCAGAATCGTCACGATGAAATTGATCGAGCCCATGATCGACGAGATGCCCAGCAGATGCGCGCCCAGCGCCCAGAGCGTCTGTCCATCGCCGCTGAATAGCGTCGACAGCGGCGGGTACGAGGTCCAGCCGGCTTCGGCGGGCGTGACGAAGTAGCCCAGCAGAATCACGATTGCCGCCGGCGGAATCAGCCAGAAGGCGAAGGCGTTGAGCCAGGGGAAAGCCATGTCCTTGGCGCCCAGCTGCAGCGGCACCACAAAATTGCCGAAGGCGGCCCACATGGGAATGATGAAGAGGAAGATCATGATGGTGCCATGCATGGTGAATAGGCTGTTGTAAGCCGAGCCGGAAACCATCAGGTCGAGATCGGGCGTCCACAGCTCAAGGCGGATGCCCATGGCCATCGTGCCGCCCACGATGAAGAAGAGGAAGGCCGCCACGCCGTATTGCACGCCGATGATCTTGTGATCGACGCTCCAGCGCAGGTATTCGCTCAGCGCCGGGCGCCGGACGGCTTCGGCCTCGTGCTGCTCTGCTTGCGCCCCCAGGGGCACGGCGATTGTTGCCATATCTTCGCCTTTTCTCTCCCGCGCCTGCTGTTAGCTGGCCGGGTCGTTTGCCAACGGATTCATTGCCTCAGCGCTCAAACAAAGGTCGCCATAATTCGTTGTACATCGTAGATATTGGTCTTGCGATTGAACTTTTTCTCGATGGGCGTCAGATCGCTGCCGACCCAAATCTTGAGATCGGCTTCCATGTCAAGGTGGCCGGAAGACTCGATGCTGAATTTGGTGATCTTGCCATAGGGAATGGACAGGTATTCGCGCTTGCGGCCGGTAAAGCCCTGCACATCAATCATGATGATGCGCTTGCTGGTGAAAATGATGAGATCGCGAACAACCTGGAAGCCGGCGTGAATCGCTTCTTCCGGCGCCAGCAGCTTTTCGTAATCCTGGGCCAACTTGTCGACATCCACATTGCCGGAGATGCCCATCAGCCTCGTTATCATGCGGGTTTCCCCCTCAGCAGGCGCAAGCTCGATACAGCCAGCGCCTGGCTGTTACTCGCTGGGCGCCGTATCTTCTTCGTCACCCTGGCCAAAGGTGATATCGACCTCCAGGCCGAAGGCGGTTTTGATCGCCTCCGGAATGGCGACGGTGTTATTCTCGTTGTCGCAGTCGGATTGCTCGCCCTGCGTACACAGGTAAGCCACGATGGCGTAAAGTTGCTCGGCGTCCATTTGGTAGTTATCGGGCTGGTCGGGACCGAATTGCGCCATCTGCTCGGTATAACCGGGCACGACGAAAGCCTGCGAGTTCCATACCGATGTGGCGATATATTCTTCGGCCGATTGCCCGGCGACGCGCTCCCCGGCGCGGTCGGCGATGCCATCCAGCGAGGGACCGGTGCTGCTGCTCCAGCCCAGGCTTTCGAGCGTGTGGCAGCTGTTGCAGATGTATTCCTGTATAACGATCTCACCACGCAAGACCGGGTCTGCCGGCGGATTCAAGATGGCGTGGATGGCCGGGTCGTAGAATTGCGCCAGGAACTGCGCTTCGTCCTCATAGACGATCACAGTGCCGCGCATGCGCCCGTGTCCATCACCGCAGAGCTCGGCGCAGACGATTGGATATTCCGCCGGGTATTCCACGCCCTCGACGCGCACCGGCGTGAAGCGAATCTCGGTGGGGCGGCCGCCGGCGTCGGGATCGCCCGGCAGCAGGTCTTGCTTGACGCGCATTGCCGGCACCCAATAGGAATGGATGACATCCTGCGTGCGCAATTCCAGGTCCACATTCTGGCCGATATAGGTATGCAGCTTGTCGCCGCTGTTGATGACGATGGGCTCGCCTTCGGGGTTGAGCCGGCTGGTCTCGTAATTATGCGTCCAGGCGTAACGAGCGCCCGTCACTCTGATGACGGTTTCTTCACCGTTGATCATGTTGACGGCCGCTTTGGGCTCGGAGTTTTGATTCCAGACGTTGAAGCTGATCACAGCCAGGTAAACCACCACCAGGGACGGAATGATTGTCCATACCAATTCCAGCACGGGGTTGCCGTGATAGGTCGGGCCATCGCCGCTATCGTCATCGCGGGCGCGAAAGAATATGACCGAGACCAGCAGCATGCCCTGAATCAGGAAAAATACCACGCCGCCGATGATGACCAGGATATAGAAGAGTTCGTCGACGCTCTTGGACTCGGCCGAGGCCTGCGCCGGCAGCACCTGGGGCACAAAAGTCGTGAACCAGTTGATGCCGATGACGCTCACCAGCAAAAAGACGGCGGCGACGACCACGGCTGCCGGGCTAATCGACGGAATGTTGGAACGGTTATTTTCCATACGGGATCACCACCTGCGTTTCACAGCCGCGACCTTGTCATTATCCTGCAAATGCTTACGATATTCGCTGCGTCCCGCGCAACTCGCGAGCCGAATCTTACTGCGCAACATCGCGTTTGTTCAATTTGTCACAATTGTAGCGAAAGGGCGCTGTTATTTCAAGCGGATGTCTGCCGCGTTCGGGGTGAATTGCTGCCGCTATCGACAAGACCGGAGCAGCCGCCGCTATGTCTGCCCGGCGTCCTGGGTTATTATTAGGCGACAGGCGTTTTCAGCGGCTGGAAAGGTTATTAACGCGTTGGACAAGACGAGCGACAAAGCGTCCCTGAAGTTTCGGCTTATCACTATCGCGCTGGCGATTCCGGCGCTGCTCTTGGTCGTCGTGTCGCTCTTCGCTATCCAGGAGATGCTCTTGACCCTGGCGGCGCCGCTGATCGCGAGCAGCGCGGCTGACAGCGTGCGCGGCAACTATGCGCTGGTGACACTGCGCAATCTCTGGCTGATCTTTGGCGGCATGCTCGCGCTGGGAGTGATCGTCTACAGTCTGGACCGGCTATTCAAACATGCCGAAAAGAAGCGCACCCGCCGCTATTTCCTGCGCCTGCTGCTTGTCGAGATGGTCATAATTGGCGCGCAAATTGCAATTGCCTAGGGCAGCCAATGCGCGCCTGGAATTCAGTTGGCGCGGGCGGTCCATGTCAGCCAAACAGAGTAGCGAATTCCCCCTGCGGACGGCGCCCTAATCCCACCACCAGGTCGACGGGTCCTCAATATTGGCGATGATCCTTCGAGCGAATTGGATGTGACCAAAGCGGTTGCCCGGATTAAAGGCCCGCGTCGCGGCAAGTTGCTTCTCCATACACTGCTTTTCTTCATGCCAGGGTTCAGCGGGATTCCAAGCGGGGTTGCCGGCAAGGTACTGGTAGATGTGGCAGGCTTCGTGAACCATCTCATAAGCGATTGTGTAAATATTGAGGTCGCTGGGATGCTCATTAATGCCCCAGGCCGTCACGTGGGTTCGGCTTTCCACGTGTGCGCCTGCGCCTGCGCCGTATGGCAATTCTTTGACCTTGCGAGTGGCACCTTGTACATAATCATACCACGTCCGCGCCTTTGTCTTCAGCAATTCCAAGCCTGCGTTCACCCAGATGCGAAATGACTCTGACCCTTCGATTTCGATGTTCCCGTTGCGCCCGCTCGCGTTGGCGGTCCAAGTATTGGTTTGGCGTCCGCTTGAGTTGACAGTTGAAGTGTAGGCTTGGCTGCCGCTGCATTGATTATTCTGGAAGGCCACATACCCTCTTTGCCAGTCGGCGTCGCCTTGGCACTGCCAACCGGTGAAGCAACAGTTGTCTACCTGTGCTCCCACGCCGCATTGATCATTCTGATACGCCCAATAGCCTCGATTCCAGTCTGCGCTGCTTTGGCAATCCCAGCCCGTGAAGCAGCAATTGTTTACATCTACTGATGTGCTACCAGTGGGCTGAACAAGTGATTCTACAGTCGAGCTGGAGCCCACCGGGCATTCGTTACGTTGAAATGCCCAGTAGCCGCTCACCCAGTCCTGGTCATTGTTACACTGCCGATTGACGAAGCAGCAGTTGTTGATGTCCTTTGATGCTGCGCCGCCGTCGGATGCTGCGCCGCCATCGACTCGCGTATGCGGCACCCAGTCGGCCATCCAGAAATTGCCGTTTCGGTTGACCTTAAGCCAGCGATTTAAGCGCCCGATTACTTGCAAAGTCGTTCCCGCGGGCACAGTATCGACAACGCTGCTGGTTAGACTATAGGAGGCGCGTAGGTTGGTATTGTAGGTGACGCGGACATTATATTGCTGCGCCGCGACGATACCGCAAAGAAGAAACAGAAGAACCAAACAAACGCTAAATCTCGAAAACAGCATGAGCATCTGCCTTAATTAGACGACATGTCAGCAGATTGTATCTATCGAGATTGTTGCTGTCAATTCGAACCGAAGTAGTAGTACTCCAGAATCCGGCGCGTTAAAGGCGCGGCGACGCTGGAACCCTCTCCCGCATTCTCCACCATGGTCACGATGACAATTTGCGGCTGCTTCGCCGGCGCGTAGGCGATGAACCAGCTATGCGGCAGTTCGTCCTCGCCGGGAACTTGCGCCGTGCCAGTCTTGCCGCAGACGCCCACATCCAGCAGCGGCGAACCGTAAAACTGATGCGCGGCGGTGCCGCTGTAACTGGCGATGACATCGCACATGCCGCGGCGAATGATAGCCAGATTATTCGGGTCGATGCCGGTGTCCAACGTGACATCGCGGCGGGCGACCGGGCTGCGCTGATCAAGGATGCCGCGCTCCCGCACCAGCTGCGGCCGCAAGAGGAAGCCGCCGTTGGCGATGGCAGCGTACAGACGAGCCATCTGCAGCGGCGAGGCTTGCACTTCGCCCTGACCGATGGACAGATTAACGGCATGCGAATAAGACCAGGGCAAGCCGGTAGTCTGCTCGACGTTGTCCGGGGTCGGCACATTGCCGGCTGATTCGGGAATCTGGTTGATGCCGGTCGGCTGGCCCAGGCCCAGCAGCAGCGCATAAGACGGCAGCGCCCAGGGATCTTTGGCGTTCAAGCGGAAGCCGGCCTCGTAGAAAAAGGGATTGCAGCTGTTGGTGATGCCGCTCTGAACCGACATGACGCCGTGCCCGCTAGGCAGCCAGTCATAGCGGATGTCGGCGCCATAGGCCCAAGTGCCGATGCAATGGTAGCGGCTGTCTTCGTCGTATACCTCGCTCTCCAGCGCCGCAATGGCGGTCAGACCCTTCATCACGGAACCGGTCACATAGACGCCCTGAGAAACGCGGTTGAGCTGCGGATTGCGCTCGTCTTCCAGCAACTCGCTTAAGCCTTCGGCCGCGGCTTCCCGACCGACAGCGGGGAAGGGATTAAAGCTGTTCGCATCGTAAGTGGGATGGCTGACCAGCGCCAGGATTTCCCCGTTGGTCACATCCAGGATGACAACCGCCGCGCCCTGCGAATTCCCCGCCAGATCTTCGTCCTGGTACAGCTCTTGCACCAGGCCGAGTACCGCGCGCTGCAAATCGGCGTCAATGGTCAGCCAGAGGCTCTCCGGTATCTGGGAACGGACTTCCGCCAGTACACGCAGGCGCCGGCCGTCCGCGCCTACCAGTGAAAGCCGCCCGCCGGGACGCCCGCCCAGGATGTCATTCATGCTGGCTTCGACGCCCGCTTTGCCGATGATGGTCTCGGCGTTGAAGCCGATGGCTTCCAGCTCCGGTATCTGGTCGGCGTCCGGGTAGCCCACGTGGCCGATGACATGCGGCATCAGCCGGCCGTCGGCGTAGCGGCGCGTCGCCTGCTGCTGAAAGTCCGCGCCGCAATCCGTCCGCAGGCGGTCGCTGGTTTCGATATAGGGCGTAGCTTCGAGGATGCCGGCATCGACGATCCAGTCCGCGAGGGAGCGCACATCAAAGAGGTCGACGAAATACTCGACCGAGCGCCCCAGGGCCTGCGACAGGGCGCGGAAGCAAGCCTCGCGATTGGGAACGCGCCGATTATCGACCAGGACGCGCACCACGCGGCCATTCTGATCGGCCAGTATCTTGCCATGACGGTCGTAAATATTGGCGCGGCTGGGGATCTGCTCTTCGAATATCAAGCGTGCGCCCTGGCCCATCTCGGCGAAGATATCGGAGGGCGACCAAGCGATGCGCCAGTCGTTCGCTTGCGGATCAAATGCCAGATGCAGCAGCCGGTCCGGGTCAGTAAATTCTCCCAGTATGCGCGAGTGAAAGGTCAGCGCGTATTGCAGGCTCAGAATCCGGTCCTGCCCGGTCAGGCTTAGCGCTCGATATTCAATTGCCTCCAGCGTCATGGCGCGCTCAGCATTCTGATAGAGCGCGCGGAACTCGTCGAAGGAGGTTAGCTCGCGATTGCGAAAGGTGAGCAGGTCGTGCATGGCGCGGAAGTCGCCCTCCCGCCAGGCATCAAGAAACTGATGCGCGACCTCGCCGGCGGATTCCAGCTGTCCGTCGGCGCCTCGGCTTGGCCGCGCCGTTGGGATGGCCTCCGCGGCCGCCTCGGAAAGCGGACCGCTCTGGCGGCAGCCGCTAAGCATGAGCAAGCAAAGCAAGCAGACTGTGACGAATCGGCTCATGGCGACCTGGAGCGACTTGGCGAGATTGCGCCTTCATTATAGATGGATTGTGAATCTGCGACGCGGCTGCGGCAGGGCAATTGAGGCCCGGCAGCCGCTAGGGGGAAGGCGATTCTACGCTGATCTCGGCGATGACGAGGCGGTCGCTGCCGTCGGGGGAATTCAGGCGCTGCCAGGTTGCCGGATCATAAAATCCGCTGACCAGCCGGTAGGCGCCGGGCGGTAAATCCGGTGGCAAGCTGAGCGTGAACTCGCGGCCCAGCATGATCTCGTCGGGATCGTCCCAAGTGGTCGTATCGCGGCGATTGTCCCACAGCGGTACGAAGTCGACTTGCGCGACGATCTCGCCAATTTCATTCAGCAAGTGATTGTAGACGTGGTGGAGCGAATCTGTCGGGCTTTCCGCCTGCCAGTAGTGGCGGAATACGAGCTCGTCGCCGGGGTGCAGCCGGGTCGCGTTGATGTCGTAGCCGAGCAAACGAATCGGTCCTAGCTGCCCGCCGTGAGCATGCTGCATCGGATACAGGCGCAGCACGACCATGTCGGGTCCGCGGAAGTTAGTGTTGGGCGGGTAGCTCTTGAGAAGAACGGTTTCGTCAGGAAAGTAGATGTCGGGGTCATCTGCATATGGCACAATAGCGTAAACGGCGTCATTCGCGCGCCAAACTCCAAGGGGTTTGCTGTAGAGATCGTCGACGTTTTGCGCTACCGGGAAGTCGTGTGTACCGGTGTAACCTCCCCAAGCTCGGTTGAATACCGCAAAAACACCCCACGCCGTGTTCGCTCTATCGGTTATGAACTTTCCAGGCGGCAGCGAAGTATCCATATAGCGCGCCATGTCGTTGCGGCGGTCGGGCAGGGCGTAATTCTGTACTAGTACTTCAGACTTTCGGTACTCCGGAATCACGAGATTCGCCAGCACGACTAGCAGGGCTATTGGCGCCAGCAACAAGCGCAGCCTCTTGGGCATTATACGGGGCGTAAGCCGCGAAATCGCCTCCTGCCCGGCGAAGTACAAAACTGTTAGACCGCAGCCATAGAGCATCGCCATCATCGCGCCAACTGCGAAATAGTGCCGAGCCCGCTGCACATTGAACATGCTCATACCCATCATCCACGCCAAGCCCGCTAACAGAATCGTGGTAAAGGCGATGACGTTAAGCCGCCGCCGATAGCGCCATAGAAGAATGACGGCAATCGCCACGTAGTGCCAACGCTCCGACCAGGGAAAAGGCCGCCACAGATTCTGCAGCGCTGCCCAGGCTGATTCCAGCGACGGCAAAGTCATGCTATCGTAGGACATGGGAAAGTAGATCGTACTGTCCGCTTCCAATGTCGGGTAAATCAGCAGCAGCCAAAACAGAAAGACGGCAAAGCGAAGACAGTTCCAAAATGCCTGTTGCCAGGCATCTTTGCGCCATGCTGGCTGGCGCAGCCAATTTAGCATTGGCATCAATACGATTATGGGCGCGATGAAGAGCGCCTGTGTCTTGAACACGGTTGCCAGCATGAGGCTGTAAACGGCCGCCGTGCTGAAGCTGCGGCGTCGCTGAGCATAGCCGACCAAGGCCAGCCACAATGCTATTAACGTGAAAAGCGTCAAATAGCCGTCAGGCAGCAGCCAATGCGCCCGTTCGACGACCCAGGGATTCACGATCCAGATGGCCGCGGCCATCAGCCCGGCCATGGGATGGATTATCATCGTACCCAGTAGCGCGATGAAGACGACCACTAGCATCCAAGCGGCAATCGTAATCAGCCGCAGCGCGGGCAACATCGTGCCGTGATGTGCCTCAACGGGCTTGAGGTGTTTTAGAAACAGGTACGCAAGGGTCCTGGCGCCCGGCGGATATGTGTCGTGGAAGACGCCACGCGCGTGGCCGAAGTCGATTTCGTGTTGCGCTGCCAGGAGATGATGCGCTTCGTCGCCATGCGCGAAAAACGGCAGACTCACATTGTACCCGCGCAGGTATAGCGAGCCGGCGAGCAGCATTAGCAGGGCGAGGCCAATCCACCACCACCTCTCGCGCGGGAGAATTGGTCCTGTCGCCGTGGCGTTTTCATTGACAGTCACTGACCAACAATCTCCAATTCGCTAATGAGAACGCGGTCTTCGCCAGCGGGAGAAGTCAGGCGCTGCCAGGTATCGGGATCATAGAGTCCGCTGACCAGCCGGTAGGCGCCGGGCGGTAAATCCGGTGGCAAGCTGAGCGTGAACTCGCGGCCCAGCATGATCTCGTCGGGATCGTCCCAAGTGGTCGTATCGCGGCGATTGTCCCACAGCGGTACGAAGTCGACTTGCGCGACGATCTCGCCAATTTCATTCAGCAAGTGATTGTAGACGTGGTGGAGCGAATCTGTCGGGCTTTCCGCCTGCCAGTAGTGGCGAAATACGATTTCGTCGCCGGGGTGCAGCCGGGTCGCGTTGATGTCGTAGCCGACAAGGCGAATTGGACCTAGCTGCCCGCCATGAGTATGTTGCATCGGATGGAGGCGCAGGACGACCATGTCTGGTCCGCGGAAGTTGGGGTCTACCGGGTAGATCTTCAACAGGGTCGTTTCGTCCGGGTAGTAGATGTCCGGGTTTTCCAACATGGTATGGTGCGGCATGATGGCGTATTCCGCGCCCAGCTCGCGCCACGCTTCGATGGGTTTATCTGGCATCCAGTCCCCGCGTTTTTCGCCAACCGTGGGATAACTATGGATTCCCTGATAATTGCCCCAAGAGGGGCTGAATACTTTGTGCAAGGAACTGTATACGAGTACCTGTGCGGGCTTGAGCGAGGTGTCCATGTATTCCTGCAAGTCGTTACGGCGGTCATGCAGCGTGTGGTTATGCACGAGCGCGTCTGAATCGCGATAAGCCGGCAGCAGACCGATGGCGAGCAGCAAAATCAGCGCTCCCGGCACGATCCCAGTCTTCCACCGAGTGGATGCGCTATGTTTGCTATAGCGCGCCAGCGCCGCCTCGCCGGCGAAGAGTAACGCCGTCAATCCCAGCGCCCAGAGCAGCGAGATCAGCGCGCCAAGCGTAAAAAACTGGCGCAGGGATTGGCGTCCGAATAAGCTCGTGCCGACAAGCAGCGCTAACCCAGAAAGAAAAACTGCGGCGATTGCGCCGACCTGCGTTCTATGTCGAAAGCGCCAGAGTAGCACCCCAAAGAAACCTGTCGCCAACCAGCCGCCGTTCGACTGAAACTGTCGCAATATCGCCGACAAATGCGCTCGCATGTGAATCAGGGGTGAATCGCCAAATGTCTCAGTCGGCGCTACCCAACTATGTACATTGTCCGCTTCCAAAGTGGGATATATCAGAAGCAGCCAGAACAAGAAGACGCCAAAACGTACGCAATTCCAAAAGGACTGTCGCAGCGCGTCTTGCCTATTTCTCCGCAACCCTAGCAGCGGCAGAAGGACGACAATCGGCGCGAGAAAGATAGCCTGGGTCTTGAAAACTATTCCCAGCATGAGGCTGTACACGGCTGCTGTGCTGAAGCTGCGCCGGTTGCGCAGGCCGCCGACCAGCGCCAGCCACAGCGCCAGCAACGTGAACAAAGTCAGGTAGCCGTCCGGCAATGCGTAATGCCCGCGCCCTACGATCCAGGGGTTCACCAAGTAAATCGCCGCCGCGAACAGACCGGTTAACGGATGCGCCATTTCGTGGCCTATCAGCGCGACAACGATGAAAGCGAGCATCCAAGTTGCGATTGTGATAAGCCGCGCCAGCGGAAGCACGGTGTAGAAATGCGCCCCCGGTGGTTTGACATGTTTCAGCAGCAGATAATGCAGGTAATACATGCCCGGTGGATAGGTGTCGTAACGCAGCGGGTTGCGCGCGCTGCCCTCGTCAATGAGATGCTGCGCCGACAATATGTGATTTGGCTCGTCGACCTGGTCTACATAGGGCAAGCTCACGTTGTAGCCGCGCAGATAGAGCCAGCCGGCAAGCATCAGAAGCAACGTCAACCCCAGCCACCACCACTTCGCGCGGGGCAGTATTGGTCGAGTCTCAACCGCGACTTCATTGACCGTCACTGACCCAGGACCTCCAATTCGCTAATGAGTAGGCTGTCTTCGCCGGTGGGCGATTGCAGGCGCTGCCAGGTGACCGGATCATACCAGCCGCTTATCAGCTGGTATGTGCCGGGCGGCAAGTCCGGAGGCAAGCTGAGCGTGAACTCGCGTCCCAGCATGATCTCGTCGGGATCATCCCAGGTGGTGGTGTCACGTCGATTATCCCACAGTGGTACGTAGTCCGCTTGCGCGATGATCTCGCCTGTTTCATCCAACAAGTGATTGAAGACGTGCTGTGCGGTGTCCGTTGCTGTCTCCGCCTGCCAGTAGTGGCGAAATACGATTTTGTCGCCGGCTTGGAGCTGGGTCGCGTTGAGATCGTAGCCGGCCAGCCGAATCGGGCCGAGCTGCCCACCGTGAGTATGTTGCATCGGATAGAGGCGCAGCACGACCATGTCGGGTCCGCGGAAGTTGGGGTCGACTGGGTAGGTTTTGAGCAAGGTAGTTTCGTCCGGATAATAGATGTTTGGGTTTTCCAGCATTCGCCAATGCGGCAATATCGCGTATTCGACGCCCAGTGCGCGCCACTCTTCGATTGGTTTGTTCGGCAGCCAGAAGTGATCTGGATACCATTTGAAATCATGGACGCCCGTGTAGACGCCAATATCGCGCATAAATACTTTATGGATGTTGTGGCTGGTGCCGTACACACCCGGCGGTACGGATCGGTCCATATACTGCGCCAAATCGTTGCGGCGGTCGTGGAGAGTATAGTTGAAAGTCAAGGCATCGGACGCTTGATAAGCGGGCCACAAGCCGACGGCCAACAGCATCGCCAGCAGGCCAGGCGCGGCGAAATACGCCACGCGAGTAGGTACACGACCGCGCGCCAGAGATTCATCCGCCAGGTAAAGCAGGCTGCTCAACGCCAGGGCATACAGCAAGCACAATAAAGCCCCCAGGGCGAAAAACTGGCGAATGTGCTGCGAACCAAAGAGGCTTAATCCAAAAAGCAATGCCAGAGTCGCCAGGCACAAAGTGATGATTGCGCGGCCGTTCAACCCTCGCCGATATCGCCAGAGAAGCATACTTAGCAGTCCCGCCGCCAGCCAAGTCTCCAGTCTCCAAAATACAGCCAGCGCCTGTTCCAGATTCGCCCACATGACAGGCGGCGTCGGCAGCGCTAGCTCACTGTAGTGCAAGGGAAAAGGATATTGTCGTCCGCCCTCCAACGTCCGCGTGAGAAGTGCGTACCAAAATAGGAAGACGCCGAAGCGAACGCAATTCCAGAAGACCTGCTCTCCCGCCTCTTTGCGGCCGCCCGGGTCACGCTGCCAGTTGACCAGCGGCAGCATAATTACCAAGGGCGCTACAAATAGGGCCTGCGTTTTGAAACAAGCCGCCAACAGTATGCTGTATGTCGCGGCCGTGTTGAAACTGCGGCGGCGATGCAGCGCGCCAGTTAGCGCCAGCCAAAGGCTCAATAGCGCAAAGAAGGTCATATAGCCGTCGGGCAGATTAAAGTGCGCCCGCTCGACTACCCAGGGATTCACAATCCAAATGGCCGCCGCCATCAAGCCGGTCATCGGCCTCGCAATCAGACTGCCCAGCAAGGCCATTAAGGCGACCGCGCCCAGCCAAGCAGATATGTTTATCAGCCTCAGTGTCGGCGCCATCGTAACGTGATGTGCATCCGGCGGCTTGACGTGCTTGAGTATGAGGTAATTGACCGCGTTTATGCCCGGAGGATAAGCGTCATGATTCCGGATTCCGCGAGCGGTTCCGAAGTCGACAATGTGTTGGGCCGCGGTAAGATGAATCCATTCGTCGACCTGGTGTAGGTAGGGCAAGCCCACCTTATACCCGCGCAGGTAAAGCCATCCGGCCAGGAGCAAGAGCAGCGCCAGCCCAAGCCACCACCACTTCGCGCGGGGCAGGATATGAGCTTTAGTTGGCGACCCGCCTGGATTCACGCGCATGTATTGTTCCTCAAATCGATGCCTACGCACATTGAGTATAATCCGTATTCTTACACACACTTCCGCCAGCGATACCAGCTCGAGGGTGCGCCGATGGCCACATCGTCGCCGCGCTGCTCCCAATAAAGCTTGAGCATTGACCCGAATAGCCGCTCGACCTGATTCGGCGTCCAGCCCACCGTGGAATCGGGCCGCGGATGGCTGGCGTAGAGCATGAAGTCGCCGCCTGCCCGCAGCTGCTCAGCGATGCCCTGCGCGTAGGCGGCATTGTCGGCTTTGTCGATGCTGTGCCCGCAGCCGATGTCGATGATGAGATCGTAAGGCGGCCGCAATTCGCGCAAGCGGTCGAGGCGGGTGACATCCCCGCGGACGAGTCGATAGGTCTCGGGCGGGAACTCCGCCAGCTTTTCGCCGGCCAGGTCGATGGCGCGCGCCACGAAGTCGACGCCGTCAGCGCGCCAGCCTTTCAGCAGCAGGTCACGCATGACGGTGCCGGTGCCGCAGCCCAGATCCAGCGCGGCGCCGGGCGGCCGTTCCGCCAGGATGTCCACGATCTCCGGCGGTGTGATGCCGCTGTCCCAAGGCGTTTCGCCCTCGGCGTAGCGCTCGCTGAACATCTGGAAGCGATTTTCGGTCATATCGAGCGCGCCTGTTGGGCGATACACAGAATCGCCCCTACATTTTCCTCACAGAATGATGCCTGTAGGGGTCAGCCATTGGCTGACCCGTTGAAACTTATCCCAAACCTGTCCTGTCCTCAGTGACTCGTCGGATGCTCGCCATAGAGATGGCGAGAGGGGGCCGGGGGTGGGGTAGAATTCCGGCGAATTCATCGCTAATTCCAATCAAGCCCTACATGCCTAGGATAAAGGCGCTTCACGTAATCGGCACCATGTGAATCACGGTGACGCCGGCGCCGCCCTCGTTCTGCAGGCCTTGCGTGACCTTGCTGACCAGCGCGTGATCTTTGAGATACATGCGCACCGCTTGCCGCAGCCGGCCCGTGCCCTTGCCATGCACGATCCGGCCGAAGGGAAGCCCCGAGTTGTAGGCGGCGTTGATGTAGCGGTCGAGGATTTCCAGCGCTTCCTCCACCCGTTGGCCGCGGATGTCCAATTCCATGCCCGGCGACTTGGCTTGCGGCGGCGGCAGATCCGACGGCTCGTACTGACGGACGTGCCCGCGCTCGGCGGAGCGCCTTTCGCTGCGATTGCGGCGGCGCATGTCGCCGTACCTGGCGCGAACGCGCAGAGAGCCGACCTGCACCTGCGCTTCTTTCTCGTCCAGCTCGGCGATGACGCCTTCTGCGTTCAGCGTGTCGAGGAAGACGGTGTCGCCAATACGCGGCAGCCAGTCGACATCATCCAGTTGCTGCACTTCTTCGGCATCGTCGAGCGGCGCGTTGGTCCAGCTGGCCATTTTCTCGGCGGCGGCTTTCAGCGCGTTGAGCGTCTCCGCGGGCATGCCGGCCGAGCGCAATTCGTTGCGCATCTTGCGCAGCTGCTGATTAAAATCTGACAGGTCTTCTTCGGCATGGCGGCGGGCGGCGCGGATGACGTCGCGGCGCTCGTCTTCAATATTGTCCAGCCGCGCTTGCAAGTCGTCGCGCTGCGCCGTCAGCTGCTCGCGCAAATAGACGATCTCCTCGTGCTGCAGGCGCGTCTCCGCCCGTGTACGCTGAATCTCGTCCAGCAAGTCATCGGCGGCCAGGTCTTCAGTCGCCACCATGCCACGCGCGTCGGCCACGATCGCCGCGTCCAGCCCCAGGCGCTCGGCGATGGCCAGCGCGTTGGAGCGGCCCGGCAAGCCCACGATCAAGCGGTACGTTGGCTGCAAAGTCTCCAGGTCGAATTCGACGCTGGCGTTGCGCACGCCGGGGGTCTCCACGCCGTAAACTTTTAGCTCCGGGTGATGCGTGGTGACCATAGTCGTGACGCCGCGATTTTTGAAGTTGTTGAGCAGAGCGCGCGCCAAGGCCGAGCCTTCGGTCGGGTCGGTGCCGGCGCCGACTTCGTCCAGAATCACCAGCGAGCGCTTATCCGCTTGCGCCAGGATGTCGATGATATTCGTCATGTGCGACGAGAAAGTCGAAAGCGACTGCTCGATGCTCTGCTCGTCGCCGATATCGGCGAAAATGCCTTGGAAAACCGACAGTTCGGCTTCGTCCGCCGGGATATGCAAGCCGCATTGCGCCATCAAGATCATTAAACCGACGGTCTTCAGCGCCACCGTCTTGCCGCCGGTATTGGGCCCGGTCACCACCATGACCCAGCTGTCGTCGTCAAAATGCAGGTCCAGCGGCACGACGTGGCCCGTACTATGCAGCAGGGGGTGACGCGCGCCTTTGAGGTTGATGGTCGAGCCGGGATGCGCGGCCGCCGCCGGGCCCGGACCGATGACCGTCATGCGCGGCTGAATGCAACTGTGCTCCAGGGCATAGCGCGCTTTGGCGAAAGTGAGATCAAGGTAGCCCAGCAGCTGCACCGTGCGCACGATGCGCTCGCTCTCGCCGGCGACCTCGTCGGTCAGGTCCGCCAGGATGCGGCGGATCTCCTTCTCCTCGGCCACTTGCAGCTCACGCCATTTATTGTTGAGTTCGACAGTCTCCAGCGGCTCGATGAAGATAGTCGCGCCGGAGGAAGACGTGTCGTGCATGATGCCTTTGATCTTGCCTTTGTGCTCGGCTTTGAGCGGGATGACGTAGCGCCCGTGCCGCATGGTGACGATGGCTTCTTGCAGTTTGGGCTGGTTGGCTTTGCTGGTGACGATGCGATTCAGCTTGTTCTGCAGCCGGTCGAAAGCCACTTTGAGGTCGCGCCGGATGACCGCCAGTCGCGCGCTGGCGGTGTCTTTGATCTCGGCGTTGTCATCGACCGTCTTCTCGATCGAGCGCTGCAATTCGCCGCAGTCTTCGATTTCGTTGGCCAAGTCGGAGAGCAAGGGAAATGACGCTCTCATCCGCCCCAGGGTGCGCTTCAGGGTTGTGCCGCGCCGCAGGGTATAGCGGATATCGAGCAGCGCGCTCGGCTCGACGATGACGCCGCGCAGAGACTTGACCACCGGGTCGCGCACATCGCGCGCGCCGCGCAAGCTGATGTTGGCGCTTTCTTCCAGCAGGGCCACCGCCTCGGCCGTCTCGCGCTGCCAAAGCTGGACCTCTTCCAGCTCGGTCGAGGGATAGAGCTCGATAGCAAATTCCTCGCCGGCGCCGAAAGTGGTGTAGGACGACAAGTCCTGCAGAATCTTATGCAGTTCCAGGGTGCTGATGGTCTTTTCGCTGATCATGCCAATCTGTGCCCGCTCAGGCTTCGCGCTGTGCCATTGTAGGGCAGGGCTTACGCTGGCTCAAGTGGCGATGCCCAGCTGGCGCAGGCGGTCAAGCGCGCGAATCAAGTATTGTGTCTCGACGTAGCGCTGACGCGGACCGTAGTGCATATCGGCGGGAAAGTCGGGATCCCGTGGCGGAGAGGGATGCGCGACGATCTCGACCGTGCCCTCCAATCCGGCGATGCGCGCGCAGAACTCCTCCACAGGGCGCGAGACCTGGCTCTGTATCGCCGTCATGTAATCGGGCATGGTGAAGGCGCAATTCACACTTTTGCGCTGGGCGCGCTGAAAAGGGTTGCGCGGCGAGAGCCCCGCGCGAAAGTCATGCCCGCGAACCCAGTCCACCTGGTACTGCTCGGCCAGATCATGCACGATGCGGCGCAGCAGCGGGATGGCGTGGAAATGATGATGCGACGAAATATGCTGAGGTCGCAGCCCGACATCGGTGAAGCGGCGCATCTGCGCGTCCAGTTCCTGGTGGATCCAGTCGACCGCCCCGGCGCTGAAGAAATGAGAGCGAATGTACAAGCTGATATTGCTGCGGAAGCTGAAGTCTTCGTTCAGAAGATGCGGATGGTGACCCCCGGTTACCGGATGGCCGTCGGTCAGCGCCAGGTGGATGCCGAGGTCCAGCTCGGGACAATCGCGCAGCAAATCCAGCGCGTGGCGATGCGCCGGAAAGTTGGTCATCACGCTGGCGGCGGTGAGATAACCCTGCTGGTGCAAGTCGTAGATCGACTGATTGATGCCTTCCGAAAGCCCGCAGTCGTCCGCGGTAACGATCAGCCTAGGCATGGGGCTGCAGCGCCGCGTTCCGCCCAAACGGCGGCGAAGTCCGACAAAACTTGCTTCTGTTTCCGCGTCGGATTGATGAAGGGGCGCACCTGCCGGATGCGCTGCAGGGCCGCGTCTGGGTCGAGACCGGTGGAGACCAGATAAGCGGCCGTCATGGTGGGCGCGCGCCCGCAGCCGACCGCGCAATGCACGTAGACCTTGCCGCCGCGCTCGATCTCCGCGCTGATGAATTCCACGCCACGCATCAGATCGTCGACGCTGGGCGGCGTATTGTCGACCGTCGCCAACTGCAAGTGTCGCTCGCCGGCGATGCCCTTGGCGATATCGCTGTGCTGGCGGCGCATATTGACCACGGCGGTGATGCCGTATTCGAGCATACGCTGGTAGCCGCGCTGATAGTAGTGCTGCCCGCCGAGCAAGAGATTGGGGCTGACTTCGCTCAACTCCCAGATGGGCGAGCCGAGCACGCGCCGATGCAAAACATCAGCCCAACGCAGGGCGATGGCGCGCGGGCCCGTCTTCAAGTGTCCGCCCAGACGCAGCAAGGGGTTTGGGGGTTTCTGCCTGGCTGTCATGCCGGAATTATAGCACAGCGGCCTTCTGGTCCTGATGCGTTTCCAGCCGACAGCGCCTCTGTGCCTTCTCTGCCGCTCTTTCTTGTAAAATCAGCCCAATCCCCATTTGCAATTATTTGGCAAACCGTAGGGGCGACCTACCAGGTCGCCCGAACCTGTATTACATATCATCGACGGGCGAGCCACTGGGGCGCGTAGACACTGCCCGTCGCTCGCCCCTACATTTTCCAGAGTTATCTGATATTCGACATCCATAGGATTTGCTGCAATTGCTCCGGCAAAATCACCTCTTTCTTTGTGTCCTTTGTGCCTTTGTGGTGAAATAGAATTTCCGCCGACTTCGCTTCACTTCCGTTCACGGTCGCCGCTCGCAAGCGCCCGGCCTTTGTGATACCTTATAGGACTACTTTTGCCGAAGGAAATGACAACGATGGAACAACTGGCGCAGCAAGCCTCGCCGCTGCTCACGCACCCCGCGATTCTCAGCGTCCGCCGCAACCATGGCCTGGAGCACGCCACGATTCATATCCTGAATCGGCGGACTTACAAGCTGTCCGGGCGCAGCAGCGGGGGCGGGTTCGTGCTGGTGGGCGATGTGCCGACCGAGCAAGTCGAGAGCGCCGTGCAAGAAGCGCTGCAGCGGCTCAAGGCGGGCGAGCGCGGCTTGGCGGTGCATCCCAATTGCGGCACCAACCTGGCTGCGACCGGCTTGCTCGCGACTACCCTGGCTTTCATCGGCTTCGCCGGTCGCGGACGGCGCGCTGCCTGGGAACGTTTCCCAGCCATGATGATGCTGATGATGGCGGTATTCTTATTTTCGACGCCGCTGGGTATGAACTTGCAGCGCTACTTCACCACCGAGGGCGATATCGGCGACATGAAGCTGGTCAGCGTCACGCGCGAGACCAAACAGCTGCCGCTGTCGGGCCAGAAGCTGACCCTGCATCACATCGTGACGGCGCAGGCTTAAGGGCTGATGAGCGCCGCCCCGCGATTCTACATCTTCCACGGCGATGATCTCATCAGCCGCGATGAAGCCCTGGCGCGCATGCGAGAAGCCATGGGCGAAGACGGCGACCTCAACCGCTCTGAGTTTGACGGCGCGCTCACGCCCCTGCCGGAAGTGCTGGCGGCGGTAAAGTCGCTGCCCTTTCTGGCCGATAAACGGCTGGTGATCGCCCGCGGCTTGATTAGCCATATCACGCGCCGAGGCGCCGGGCAGGCGGGCAAGACAGCGACCGATCGCCTGATCGCCGAGCTGCCGAACCTGCCGGAATACGCCCGTCTGGTACTGGTCGAGGACAGCCTGCTCAGCGATAGCAACCGCCTGCTCAAAGCCGCGCATAAGCTGGATAAGGGCTATGTTCGCGCCTTCGGCAAGCCGCAGAATCTGACGCGCTGGATCAGCGAGCGCGCCAAGAACGAATACGCCGCCGAGATTAGTCCTCAAGCCGCCGACGCCATCGCCACCGTGGTCAACGCTGACCTGCTGCGCGCTGATAACGAGCTCTGCAAGTTGGTCGCCTACGTCAACGGCGAGCGGCCGATCAGCGAGGAGGACGTGGCCGCGCTGACGCCCTACGTGCCCGAGGCCAATGTCTTTGAAATGGTGGACGCGCTGGCGACCGGCAATGGCGCGCGGGCGCTGGAGTTGATCCAGCAGTCACTGCACGACGATCCCAAAGACCCCGGCTTCCGCCTCTTCGCGTTGATCGTGCGGCAATTCCGCCTGCTGCTGATGACGCGCGACCATATCGCGCAGGGCGGCGCAGCGCAGGGCCCGGCCATCGCCAAAGCCTTGGGCGTGCATCCCTTCGCCGCGGGCAAATTAGCGCGGCAGTCGCGGCGCTTCCGGGCAGAGCAACTGGATGCCATACTCAAGCGCTTGCAACGTTACGATCAGGATATGAAAACAGGTCGCATCCAGCCGCGGCTGGCGCTCGACCTGCTGGTGACAAGCCTCGCCAGCCAATGACAAAGTTCTGCTTAACTAGTGACAAGGACGGAGAATAATGAGTCAAGAAGAGCTCACAATAATCGAAGAAGAAGCGGCGCAAAATGACGGCCGCCCGCAAGTCAGCCAGGCGCCGGTGGACGCCGAGGAACTGGTCGAGGGACTGCTGCGCTGGCGCGACGAATTGACCGACATGCTGGAGCAGCTGCCGACCGAAGCCTTCGAGCGGCTGATCCTGCAGCTGCTGGCCAAAGACGGCGTCAGCGATATCGATGTGGGCCACGCCAACGACACCATCGAGGGCACGGGCGTTTTCGGCGGCGGCGGATTCCTCTCTTTCCGCGTCTCATTCCGCTGCATTCGCGGCGGCAAGCGCATCAGCTCGGCCGAGGTCGATGATTTCCGGCGCGGCGTGATGCTGGGCCGGGCCGACAAGGGCTTGCTGATTACCACCGGCAAGTTCACGCAAGAGGCGGTGCTCAAAGCGGCCAGCGACCGCGCGCCCGAGATTCGGCTGATCGACGGCGAAGAGCTGGTGGGCAAGTTGAAAGAGCTGCAGCTGGGCGTGCGCACGGAGCAGGTGCTGGTCGAGCGGGTGATCATCGAGACAGCCTGGTTCGGGGAGTTGTAGACATTGCGCGCGGATTAGACAGGTTCTGGCGGTTTTGCTATAGTTCAGCTATAGACTCGGAACAACTTGAGAGAAAAGGCTTGACATGGCAATGGTAGATACAGAGGCATTGAACTTTGAAGGTCGCCTCTCAACAGTGGAAGAGCGGAGCAAGAGTAACGCGACGAAAGATGATTTGGAGGCTCTGCGAACAGACATGTACAAAATGAAAGCCGATCTAATCAAGTGGTTTATCGGCACGCAAATCGCGTTAGCGGCGCTGATTATCTATCTCTTGCAGTGACAAGACTTCATCTGCCTTTTTCCGAGCGAAAAAGAATCCAATCGCGTGACTGATGATATAGAGTTGGTCGGCAACTTAACGCAGTTGCAGCTCGGTGTGCGGACGGAGCGTGTGCCGGCCGAGCGGGCGATAATGAAGACAGCATGGTTTGTCAGTCTTAGACTAGGATTGTGACCTTGCAATGACGAAAGTTTCATATCAGCAGTTGTATGATGGCACATTGCAGGCTCTCCATAAGCTGGGGGGCTCCGCCACAATTCACGAGATTCACGATGAAGTGGTAGCTATCTTGGCGCTCAGCGATGAAGAGATTGCCTTGCCTCATGGATCTCGACCGAATAGTCCAACTGATATCAAGTATCGGCTTGGGTGGGTACGGACCTGGCTAAAACGCTATGGCTTGCTTGAAAATTCCGGCAAGGGAGTTTGGTCGCTCACGCGCCAAGGTCGTGGGATAACCGTCGTTGATATAAAGGAGGTTGATCGCGTCGTTCAAGCGCAAATACGGAAAGAGAAAGAATCTCAAAAAAAGGCAGATGTTTCGCTCGACGATTCTAAAGATTTATTGGACATTGATGTAACTGCTCTTGAAGAGACTTGGCGCAATACGCTTAACGATGTGCTGACAAATATGGATCCGACTGCCTTTGAGCGACTCTGCCAAAGGATTCTGCGTGAAAGCGGATTCACAAAGGTGGAAGTGACGCAAGCCAGTCACGACGGCGGTATCGACGGCAAAGGCATTCTGCAGGTCAACGACTTCCTGTCTTTCAGAGTAGTATTTCAATGCAAACGCTACAGTGGTTCAGTAGGACCTGACGTCGTGCAAAAGCTGCGCGGAGCGATGCCTGGCAGCGCCGATCGCGGGCTGATTGTCACAACAGGACATTTTACTCAAGGCGCAATTAAGGAAGCTTCTCACGAACACAAGTCGCCAATTGAACTGGTTGATGGCGGAGAGTTGCTCAACAGGCTCAAGGAGCTAGAACTAGGCGTTGCTACCGAGATGGTCGAAAAAGTCACCGTCGACCCCGACTTCTTCGCCAACATCTGACCTCCCTCACTTCAACCTCCACGCGATCCCCGCCACCAGCAGCAGCACCTCATCGGCCGCCCCCGCCACCCGCTGATTTGCCCGGCCCAGCATATCGCGATACAGCAGGCCCAGCCGCGTCGGCGGCACGACGCCCATACCCACTTCGTTGCTGACCACCAGCCAGTTCGCCTCAGAAGCCGCGTATACATCCAGCAGGCGCTCCACCTCAGCCAGTACGGCCGCATTCGCATCACTCTGCGTCGCCGACTCTGGCAAGTCCAGCAAGATGTTGCTCGTCAACAGCGTCAGGCAATCCAGCAGCAGCGTATCGTACACGTAGGGGCAGGCCGCGATAGACCGCGCGGTATTCCTCGGCGCTTCCAGCGTATGCCAGGCGGCCGGGCGCGAGTCGCGATGATCGGCGACGCGCTGGCGCATGTCGGCGTCGTTCGGCTCGGCTGTGGCCACGAAGAGCACCCGCTTGCCCTGTTGCCGCGCCCAGGTCTCGGCGTAATGGCTCTTGCCGCTGCGGGCGCCGCCCAGCAAGAAAATCAGCCGCTTAGCCATAGAGTGCCGCCAAAGCCAGCAGGCTGAGCAGCTCGGTCAGCTCGCAAACCGCGCCGTAGACATCGCCGCTGAGTCCGCCGCCCAGCCGTTTCGCCGCCCAGCGCCCAAAGACCAGGGCGAAGGCGCAGCTGCCCAGCGCCAGCGCCAGCAATTCGACTTGCGTGAGCAGGATGACAACCCAGACTGCCGCGATGATCACATGACGGCGCGCCAGCCCGTCGCGGAAGGTCGCGGCCATGCCCTCGTCGCTGAGGGCGGGAAAGGCGTATGCGGCCAGGACCATCGTCCAGCGCCCGAGCACCGGCGCCAGCACCAGCATTTCGGCGGGCGCCGCGCGGATAGCCAGCCACTTGCCCAGCAGCAGCAAGATCGTTCCGGCCACCGCCCACATGCCCGCGCGCGGGTCGCGCATGATGCGCCGGCGTTCGTCCGGCTCGACCGCCGCCAGCAGGCCGTCGCAGCTGTCGCCGAAACCGTCCAGGTGCAATCCGCCGCTGATCACGACCCAGACCAGCAGAATCAGGAAGGCGCTGAGCTCACGGTCGAAGGGCGAATAAGCGGCGATAGCGCCCAGCAGCGCGCCGATGCACAATCCCACCAGCGGGAACCATGCGAAAGAGGGGCCGCGCTTGCGCCCGCTCGGGCTGCCCAGCGGCAAAATCGTCAGGAAGGAGAAAGCCGCGCGGATATCCGCCAGCATCAGTTTGACGCTTTCACTTGGCTATGAAGTCTGGCGCTCATTTCACTCAAGCCTTGGTATCCAGTTCTCGATTCAGTGTAATGATTCCTTTGGCGCGCGAAAAGTGACATCTGCGGGAGCCGTGAATACCGTTGATATGACAACTTTGATCTTGCCATCCAAAAACCTCAGTAATTCCAAGTTAGTCATGCGAAAAGTAATTAGCAATCTAGAGCAAGAGTGGGCGAGCCACCGGCTCGCCCCTACAACATTCCCGATATATTGGCAATTGCCTTCCAATGGCGGTCATTCTCACTATTTACTTGGAACTACTTCTGTGTCTCTGTGGTGAATCCCCACGGTATGGAATCCGGGATGTGTCCTGTATCCTTGAAATTCACCACTCCCAGGGAGAGCGACCATGCCCCTCCTCATATCCTTCATCCGCGGCATCAATGTCGGCGGACACAAGAAAGTCAAAATGGGGGAACTGCGCAATCTCTTTCGGGACTTGGGATTTCAGAATCCGCGCACAATCCTGCAGAGCGGCAATGTCGTATTTGAAGCGGCGGATACCGACTTGGCGGATATCGGCGCGCGCATTGAAGCGGGCATCAGCCAACGTTTCGGTTTCGAGGCGCAGGCGCTGCTGCGGACGCCGGACGCTTTCCGAACGACGCTGGCGGATAATCCCTTTGACGCGCAGCAACTCGAACGGGGCAACCACGCCATGATCGTCTTTCTGTCCGGAACGCCGGATGAGGGCGCTCTCGCCGCGCTGGTCGAGAATAATTCTGGGCGCGAAGCCATCACTGCCGCTGCCGATGCGCTCTATGTCTTCTACACGGATGGCGTTGCTCGGTCGAAACTGGATACGAAGCGCATCAAGTCATCGCTGGGCTTGGCGGCCAGCGCTCGCAACTGGAATACCTGCCAGCGTCTGTTGAAGTTGCTGCGAGAAATGGAAGATTAGACGATCTGCTCGACGTAGCGGCGGGCATTCTGCCGCAGCCGCCCCCAATCACGATCGGCCACGGCTTCGTTGTTGATTAATGACGAGCCCACGCCCAAAGCGAAAGCGCCGTGATCAAGCCAGTCGCGCATATTGTCCAGGTTGACGCCGCCGGTCGGCATCAGGCGCAGGTGCGGCAGCGGCGCCAGCACGTCTTTGAAGTAGCGCGGGCCCAGGTGATTGGCGGGAAAGACCTTGACCGCGCTCGCGCCCCACTCCCATGCCTGCTGGATTTCGCTGGGCGTGAAGGCGCCGGGCATGAAGGGCAGATCGGCTTCGTGGCAAGCTGTGTTGACCTCGCGCTTCCAGACCGGCGACACCACAAATTGCGCTCCGGCGTCAGCCACCGCCCAAACCTGTTCCGCTGTAATTACGGAGCCGGCGCCGATGGCCACCGCATCGCCTACAGACTTACGCATGTCGGCGATAGTGGCGCAGGCGTCAGGATTGGTCAACGTGAATTCGATGGCGCGGATGCCGCCTTCGATCAAGGCATCGGTGATGAACTTGGCGGTCGAGAGGTCGTCCAGACGGACGATGGCGACTATTTTGTGCTTGGCGATAATATCCAGAACGGTAGTCATGTTTGCCGTTGCGGCGCTGGTCCGGTATAGCGGATACGCGGCTGGATGGTCTGCTTGGCGCGATACTGCTTGATAGCATGGCCGATCCAGCCAATGATGCGACCCAAGGCAAATATACCAAGCGTACTGCTCGGCGGCAATTCAAAATGTCGGCGGAAGACAGCCAGCGCAAATTCCATCTTCGGGCGCTCGCCGCGTAGTTGGAGGACTGCCGCTTGAATGGATCGGCCCAAGACTATTGAGGGCGAGTCCGGGTATTCGTCATAAAGCGCGTCGAGTAATAACCGCGCTCGCGGATCGCCTTCGGGATACAGCGGATTGTTGAATCCCGGCACCGGGTAGGATTCGCTGCGGCGCAAACGGGACCCAATGACCTTTACCGCTTGATCCGGCGTCTTTACTTCGTCGAGAAAGAATTCAACCGCTTCCGTATAGCCGCCTTGTTCGGGCCCCGCCAACGCGGTAATACCGGTATTGATGACCGAGTAGGGCGTCGTGCCCAGCGCTGCGGCGACGCGCGCGGCAAATGTAGCTAGCTTGACCTGATGATCTGCGCAGATGATCAGCGCCATATCAAAAAAGCGAATGCTTCGCTCGTCATTGGGCTGCCAGCCACGCTGCAGCATTTCCGCCAGGCCGATGTCCTCGGGGACATCTCCCGCCGCCAGCGACGTCAGCAAGCGCAAAATGCGCGCGCCGCTGAGCGCAATCGAGTCTTGTCGCAAATCAAATGCAATCGGGTCATCGGCCATCGCTATCGGCAAGATGATCTGGAAAGACGGCAACGAAAAGAGTTTGTCGCGGTCGATATCCAGATCCTGCAGATTCTGTCGGTATTTGCTGGCTGATGGATGCCGGCGAAAGTCAAACAGCGTGTAAGCGTTGGCGGCGTCTTCGGTCCATACGAGCGCGGCCAGCTCCTCGGCGCTGAGCATCAAGGCAACTTCTTCGATCGGGATGCCGCAATAATAGAGTTGCCCGTCCTCGATTAGGCTGATTCCGGTCTCAAGCACCGGCGCCGCCCACAGAAGGACATCCTCCGCCGGCGGGTCCAGGCTCACGCGCATCTGCCGGCGTACGAGCAGGCGCGTCACATCGTCCCGCGAATAAAGGCGATGACGCTGACCCTCCTGCGACGCTCGCGACCGAATCAAGCCGCGACTGACATATGCGTAGATGGTGCCGATCTTGACACCTAACTCGTCCGCTGCTTCTTGGGCCGTCAAAAAGCCTTCTTGAACCATATCGCCACGATCTCGCGTATCTATATTCAATTATAATAACGATTTTGCAACTAATAATCCAGTTATTTCAGTAGTAAATTATAATAATACTTTCGATCGTAGTCGCTACCGCAGCGATGTTCGCGCTTCGCCGAGCCAAGTCTCCCAAGAGCTCAAGGGGATTTATCCTAAATCCGCATATTCCAGCAATTGTAATACGTGAAAAGTTTTTTGCAAACGAAAATATGGGATTCCTTCAGTCTTGCTCGAAAAACTGGTCGGGATCAAATCCCTCCGGCAGGTCATCAAGCCCGATTCCCCTTGCAATCGGCGGCAAAGCGATAGGCACGACGGGAAGCGGAATCCTTGACGATTGTTGCGCGCTCGGCTCGGACGGCGGCATGAATCCAGTGGGCTCAACGCTGCCAAGCTGCCCGAGGCGAACCCGCTGCAGCCACTCCAGCGCGGCGCCGGAAATTGCGCCCAAGCCCATGAAAAGCGCGCCGGCATTAAATAGGAAGCCCACCACCGGCAGGGAGGCGAAAAGCGACAGCAACGCTACGCCGATGAGCAGGCTGAGCCGGGGCCTGCGCCGCGCTTGATCGGGACCCAAGGCCACTTGCAAGACCAAACGGCCCACACCCAAGCCGACGACTGCGCGCGCCGCAAAGATCGCTGTGAAATAGAAGACGCCGATGACGCCGATGTCGAAAAGGCCTAGAAACGCCCCCGCCACCAGCGCCACGCCATCCAGTTGCAGCGCCAGCGGCAGCAATATCGCGATGGTCGTGACAATCAGCAGGATGAGTACGACAGGGAAGGAAATGATGAATAGCAGCATGCCGATGACAAAGCTGTGTACCGGCCGGCTGCGCAGATGCGATAGAGGGCGCTGAAATTGCTTTCTGGCCAGCGCCAAACCCAGCAGACCGGCCGTCAGCAGCACGGTAAACTCGCGTTTGAACTGGTCGTAGAATCTCGATCCCAGGCCCTGCTGCGGCAAATCGGGAATCAACACGGAAGTCGTAGAATGATATTCGATCTGGCCGTATACGCGGCCCTCAATGATGGCTTCTGCGGGTCCAAAATATTCCAGCCGACCGCTGATGCGCCCGCCCGGCGCAATCGTGAGCCCGGGCGGCGTCGCCGCGAATTCGATATCCAGCGGCAGCAGCAGGGTCTCTAGATCGGCCGCATCGGTTTCAGGATTGCCAACCGTAGTGTATACATCGCCCTGAACCAGATTGCTGAGCGCGAAGGCGGAGCCCCAATAGCTGAACTCGTCATCAACCCTGCCATCGATCAGGACCTGGTAGCCCAAGCCGGTGACTGGGCCCGATATCCGGGTATTCTCAGCGAAGGCGGCCGAAAGCGCTGCGAAAATGAGTTGTCCATGTACCGGACGGTGGGGCTCGAAAGTAGGCGCGTCAAGATGCAGCATCAGGCCGACATAGTGCAGATCGCCCCGGATAGCGCCGCTCTGCTCCAGCGTCAAGCCGGCCAGGTACACATTTTTACCGACTTCGCCGCTGATGGTGGCGCGTAATCCGATGCCGATGAGATTGCCCTCGACCCGGCCGGCGATGGTCAGGTTCTGGCAGAAAGTGAAAAGCGAGCCCTTGACGACCGTGTCGGCGGGAATCGTGCAATTTTCGCCCTGCCGCATCTCGCGGGCAAATACGACGCCTGTCGTTAGCAGGCTTATGGCGGCGGCAATCAGCATCAGGCGCAGTGCTTTGAGCATTTGAGTCGATCTCGGCGCGGACGATGTCATGCCCATTATAGTCGAGTTGGCCGAATGTTCTCGCTCAGCCGCGCGGCTCAGTCAGGGCAATCGCATCAAATTATTTTCAATACAGAGAGCGCAGAGTGCACAGAGTTCGTAGGAGTTTAGACGACTATTCTACTAAATCTGCGGCCAGGAATTGGCAACAGCCACTAGCGAAACGTGAACCACAAATCACAGTTCAAATAAGACATGAACACATATATTTTTTCTCTGTGCTCTCTGCGCCCTCTGTAGTTGATTTTCAGGTTAGATTCCCGCCTTTTCAGCCGCTATCATTTTTGATGCAATTGACCTGGGGGCTCAGTAGGCGGACTCGGGCGGCGGCAAAGACGGGTCATGATCCGGGTTCATGGGCGTCCAGATCGGGTACAAGAGATGGTGGTCGGGCCAATCGTAGCGCGGACGCAGGGCCACGATCCGCCCGCCGGTGATGCTGATGTAGATCCAGCCTTCCGGGCTGACGGCGACGGCTAGCGGCTGCTGCGGATAAATGCCGAAGCCCTGCTCGCTGAGATAAATAAACTGCTCCCAAAACAGCGCCTGGCCACGATAGGGGATGTAGGCCTGCCGTCCGCTATCGTAGGCATATGGGAAAATCAACGTCGAGCCCAGCGCCTTGTCATCGTCGTCAAAGGCTACCATGATGACTTTGTAGCCGACAAAGTCGACTTGGCTGGGCTCGCCGCTGAGAACGACAATCAAGGTGTCTTCCGTGCCGGGCAGCAGATCGTGAGGATATGCTGCCAGGCTGGAAGGTACCGCGCCCGTGCCGAAGCGCATGACCGGCGCGATGCTCTCGCCGCAGCCGACGCCGCCGTCGATATTTGTCGTCGCAGCGCCCAGGCAGTAGGGGAAGCCGTACCAGCCGCCCGCTTCCAGACGATTGAGCTCGTCCAGCGCATTGCGCTGCTCTTGAAGCGGCGCGCTGTCCAGCGTCCACAGTTGACCGCGATACAAGGCGATATCAGCCGGATTGCGGAAGCCGGAGGCGAAGACTTGACGTTCGCCCCCGTCCAGATTCATGCTCAGAATGACGCCCCGCTCGGCATCGGCGAATTCGCAATTGCTGCAGGGCGCGCCGACAGCCACATAGAGCCGCTCGTCCGCGCCGACAGCCAAGCCTGCGACCGGAAATCCAGTTCCGGTCGGCAAGTCATCGACCAGCGTCGTGACCTCGCCCAGTGCGGAAATCCGATAGATATGCGCTCCGCCGGCGACGTATAAGACTCCCTCGTGATAAGCCAGGCCGTTGGGCTGCGTCAACCCTTCGGCGAAGATCCGCATGTCGTCCGGCAGGGTATCGCCGTTGGAATCGCGGATGGCCATCACCAGGCCGCTCAAGGGCCGCGCACCGTAAAGCGTGCCATCGGGCGCTGCCTCCAGCGCAGTGAAGGAAAGCGGCTCCAACTGCGGATCGTGCGCGACGCCTTCCGGGCACCAGCGGCGGGCATCGGTATATAGTTCGCCACGGATGACGGTTGGCCGATCATCGCACAGCGGCAAGTCAGGCTGCGTCAGGCTCGCCAGCGGCGCGGCAAGCGTCAAGCAGAGCGCCAGCGCTGCCCGCCAGCGCTTTAGTATCGCAGCGACAGGCATGTCAAGCCGCCATCCATCTTGACGAATTCAGACAAATCCAGCGCGATGACAGGGCCGCAATGCCGTTTCGCCGCTTGAAACGCCTGCGGGCAATCGGCGGCCACAAAGAGCGTGTCGTTGACCGGCAGCACATCGGCCGCGTGTCCCTCTTCCGGCGGCAGTGTGATGACCTGCGCCCAGGACAAGTCGAAGTCCGTCTTTAGCGCCGGGTCATGGATCAGGACGCCGGGCGTCAGTTCTGTGAGACCGCTCTTCAGGTGCAAGACGCCGCTGAAGGCAACCGGCTCAACGCGTATGTCGCCGCGTACAGTGCGCAGCGCGTCGCGTAAGGCGCGATAGCCGGCCAGATTGCTGCGCTCTGAGATGCCCACCAAGACGCGGTCGCTGCAGAATAAGACATCGCCGCCGTCAATGCGGGCATCGGCGGGCGCGTCGACGATGCGCAGATCGATAAAATGCGCCTTCAGCGACTCGCCTTCGCCTTGCCGCGACGCCGCGCCCGACCGGCAATGAAAGGCCAGGTCGCGGTAGATAACGAAGGGGTCTTCCACGAAATGCCCATCGGGGAAGCGCTCGTCGGCCGGCAGGACGGCGACGTCCAGCCCGCAGTCTCGCAGGGCACGGACATAGTTATGGTACTGCTCCAGCGCCCGGGCGTAATCCGGCGGGCCCAGATGGGCGGCACTCGTCACGCCCTCGGCGAAGTTGGCCGCGGGCAGCCGCATCAAAGCGCGCGTGAACCTGGGCAGCAAGTGGGTCATGAATCGGATGCGCCTTCAATTGTCGAACAATCCTAGTGTAGCGGAAAAGCCGGGCGCAGAAACGGCGAGACGACCTTATCCTTGTCTGCGCTTTGTAGTGCCTTTACCACCGAGTACACCGAGCGCTGCCGGCAAGAATCCCGTAGGGGCTCTGCCCGCAATTCCACGAAGATACGTTTTGTGTACGGGCGAGCCGGTGGCTCGCCCCTACGAGCATTTACTTCTGTGCCTCTGTGGCGAAAAATGTTTTGTGCCCGTACGCCCTGCTTTGAGGCGCGGTACAACTTTTGCTGATTCGCCGCTAGAATACAGGCGCAAGGTCACCGTCAGGACGGCGTATGCTGGACGATCAAAAATATGCCTTTGACGCCGAGGCGCATCGCGAGCAGTTGATTCCCTTGCTCAAGATCATTTTGAGCGCGCCGGGGCGGCTCAGCTCACGCGAGCATCAGCAGTTGATGCGGCGTCATCCCAAACCGGGCGGCGAGGGCTTCTACAGCCTGGCCAATCTGGTCGATGGCTGGCGCGTATTGGCCGGGCAGGCGGGACTGCCGGACTATGACGAAGCGCTGCTGTACAAGCTGCGCCGCAAGCCCGTCCGCACCATGTCGGGCGTGACGCCGCTGACCCTGCTGACCAAGCCCTTTCCCTGCCCCGGCACATGCATTTTCTGCCCCAATGATGTGCGTATGCCCAAGAGCTACCTGGCGGACGAACCCGGCGCGCAGCGGGCCGAGAAAAACGCCTTCGACCCCTACTTGCAGACATGGATGCGCTTGCAGACTTATCATAACCTGGGCCATTCGACCGACAAGATCGAGATTATCATCCTCGGCGGCACCTGGTCCTTTTATCCCGAGACCTTCCAGATCTGGTTCGTCAAGCGCATATTCGACGCCATGCATGACTTCGGCAAAGGCATCGACCGGCGCGCGGAGGTAAGGGCAGCGCTGCGCGAGAAGTCGATGTTCACCGGCGTTCCTATCAGCGACCTGACCATCAATGGCGCTGCGATGGCCGCTTCATACAACCAGACGGTGCAGGAGGTCTACGCCGCTGAGATGCGCCGTTCGCGCGGGTTGGCTGACGAGATCGCCGCCGGCCAACGTCAACGCGGCCCCGCCGATGAATACGCGACCTGGGACGAGTTGGAAGCGGCGCAGCGCGAAAATGAGACGGCCTCCTGCCGCGCTGTCGGCCTGGTCATTGAGACGCGCCCCGACCACATCAGCGCCGAGGAAGTCATCCGCGTGCGCCGGCTGGGCTGCACCAAAGTACAGATCGGCTTCCAGAGCTTGAACGACCGCGTGCTGGACTTGAACAAGCGCGGGCATGATGTGGCGGCCACGCGGCGGGCGGTGGCATTGCTGCGCCAGGCCGGCTTCAAAATCCACGCCCACTGGATGCCCAATCTCTACGGCTCGTCGCCCCGGGACGACCTGGAAGACTATGGCCGGCTCTTTGACGACCCCGACTTCCGCCCCGATGAACTCAAGATTTATCCCTGCTCGCTGATCGAAAGCGCCGAGCTGATGCAGCAGTATCAAGCCGGCGACTGGCGACCCTACAGCCACGACGAGCTGCTGGAGCTGTTGGTCGAATGTTTTAAGCGCAGTCCCGAATATTGCCGCCTGACCCGCGTCATCCGCGATATCCCCGGCACCGACATCGTGGACGGCAACAAGGTGACCAACTTCCGCCAGTTGGTCGAGCGGGAGCTGGAGCGGCGCGGGGGGCGCAGCGTCGATATCCGCGCTCGCGAAATCCGCAAGAAGGCGGTGAATGTCGCCGACCTGCGCCTGGCCAGCCTGAGCTATGCCGCGAGCATCGGCGAGGAAGTCTTCCTGCAATACATTACTGAGCAGCGCGATATCGCCGGATTTCTGCGACTGTCGCTGCCCGCTCAGACGGACGCGGCGCTGCTCGATGAACTGCGCGGCTGCGCCATGATCCGCGAGGTGCACGTTTACGGCTTGACGCTGGGCATCGGCTCAACCGGCGAGGGGCGGGCGCAGCATGCCGGCCTCGGCACAAGCTTGATCGAGCGGGCGGCCCTCATCGCCGCCGAGCGTGGCTATGAGCGGCTGGCCGTCATCTCGTCGGTCGGCACCCGCGAGTATTATCGCAAGCGCGGCTTCGCCGATGGCGCGCTATATCAGATTCGGGATCTGCGCGAGGACGCAGGGCAAGAGCGCTCGCATCCGCCGGAATCTGCGCCCAGGCACGCCACGACTGTTCACACGGCATCCCCATAGCGGTGAAGCGCAGCCATGCAACCGATGCGAACGATCGACGTCATCCAAGGCCAGAGCAGCCGCAATCAGAGTCTGCGCCTCTTGATGATTCTAATCATCGCCGGTACCTTTCCTTTTTATTGCTTCGCTATCTATTTCATCGGCAGTTCCCCGATTGATGCGCCCGCCGCCATTCGCGCGACCGATACGCCGTCGGGCCCCGCGCCGACATTTACAGCGCTCGGCGCCAATTTATTCTTAACGCCATCCGCGACTACTGGGCCGCCGGCACTGGCGACCAATACGCCGCTGAGCTTGCCTATCCGCACGCCAATTCAGTTTGTACCGCCCACGGCGATCCCCGCCCAAACCATTGTGGCGCAGACGGTCGTGAGCCCATCGCCCATCGTCACCCAGGCCCTTGCGACCGCAACCGCCACCGCGCCAAATAGCGGGGCCAGACCGGCCGATGGCGACTTTGACGGTATCGCCGACGCTGCCGATGAATGCCCGGCCGACTTTGGTTATGCTGATAATCAAGGCTGCCCCTATAGCGACGACGAAGACCGCGACGGCATTCGAGATGCGGCCGACGCCTGCCCCAAGGAATTCGCGCCCGGCACTGCGCGCGGCTGCCGCGACTTTGACGACGACGGCCTGGATACCGCCGCCGACGAATGCCCGGACGAGGCGGGTCCCGCAGCCAATCAGGGCTGCCCGCTGACGGGCGAGGCCGGCGGCTGATCCTGAAAGCGCTAGACTTTTCTCGCGAATACACGCCCACATCCGCTCGCAAGTCACGACCTGGCTGACATAAAATGGGTAACCCTCAGCCGTGTGCGTAAGGGCGAGCCGGTGGCTCGCCCCTACAGCTTTCTACATGAACGGGAAAGGGAAATGGGCCAGTTTAATTCAATCAAGACGCCTGGAAATCCCTGCTTTCGTATACAAGTCACGCATCGGCATGAGATTGCCTTGGCGCCTTGGCGAGCGAAAGCGCTAGACTTAGCTCATGTGAAGATGCCCGTCTGAAAGGTTAACCATGGATAGAATCAGCGTTGCCGTCGCGCAAGTCGCCTCGGTCTTTGCCGACAAGGCAGCCAGCATCGCCAAAGCAGCTGATGCGATCGTCGAAGCGGGGCGGCAAGGCGCTGACCTGGTCCTGCTGCCCGAGGCGCTGATACCGGGTTATCCCCGCGGTTTCAGCTACGGCGCTTACGTCGGCAACCGCTCACAAGCCGGCCGCGAAGATTTCGCGCGTTTTTGGAAAGCCTCAATGACCGTGAACGATGCTGAAACGCGACTCTTGCGTGAAGCGGCGCAAGAGGCCGGCCTTTACGCGGTGGTCGGCATCTCCGAGCGGGGCGACGCCGGCAAAGGCGGCACGCTTTACAACTCAATGCTCTATCTGGGCCCGGCGGGCGAGATCCTGGGCGTGCATCGCAAGCTGATGCCGACCGGCAGCGAGCGCCTGATCTGGGGCAGCGGCGATGGCAGCACGCTGACCACGGTGCAGTCGCCCTTTGGCACGATCGGCGGCTTGATCTGCTGGGAGAATTATATGCCGCTGGCGCGGATGGCGATGTACGCCAAGGGCGTCAGCATCTACCTCGCCCCGACCGCCGACCAGCGCGACTCGTGGCAGGCGACCCTGCGTCACATCGCCTGCGAAGGACGCTGCTTCGTTCTCGGCTGCAATCAATACTTCACCAAGTCGATGTACCCGCAGGACCTGGCGCTGATTGAAGAACTGGCCGACTTGCCCGAGGAACTCTGCCGCGGCGGCAGCGCGATTGTCGATCCATTCGGCAATTATGTCTGTGAGCCGCTCTACGGCGCGGAAGGCCTCCTCTACGCCGAGCTTGACTTGAACAAGATTCACCAGGGCCATCTGGACTTTGATGTAGTGGGTCATTACAACCGCCCTGACGTCTTCAAATTCAGCCTTAACGAGGCGCCCAATCCGGCGATGACAAGTGAAGACGTCGACACGTTATAATGGCGTCCGGGCTTAACGTCCCAGGGCGAGCGCTTCAAACCTTTTTTGCCACCGAGTACACCGAGGATTGGAGTCAGTAACACATAGGGCTTTTCCTCTGTGACCTCTGTGTTCTCTGTGTTTAAGTCGCAATTCTGCGGTATCATTCAGCCACTCAAATTGACAGCCAGAGGACAGAGCAATGACATTGCTGGAAAAAGCCAAGGACATGCAGGAGCAGCTCGTGGCCTGGCGCCGCGATATCCACATGCACCCCGAGCTCGGCTTCGAGGAGCAGCGCACCTCGCGCCTGGTGGCCGATTCGCTGCGTGAAATGGGCATTGAGATTGAAGTCGGCGTGGCGGAAACGGGCGTGGTGGCGCGCATTGGCGAGGGCCGGCCCGCCGTCGGCATCCGCGCCGACATGGACGCGCTGCCCATCCAGGAAGCCAACGATGTGCCTTATAAATCGCAGACGCCGGGGCTGATGCACGCCTGTGGCCACGACGCCCATACCTCCATGCTGCTGGGCGTGGCCAAGCTGCTTAACGACATGCCGGATCGACCGGCCGGGGAAATTCGCCTGCTCTTCCAGCCCAGCGAAGAAAAATGGCGTCCATCGGACGGGCATAGCGGCGGCAGCCTCATGGTCGAGCAGAAGGCGCTGGACGGCCTGGATGCCGTCATCGCTTGTCACGTGTCCAGCGGCTCGCCAGTGGGCCTGGTCGAGGTCTGCGATGGTTTTTCGCTGGCAGCGCCCGATACCTTTGAAGCCAAAATTATCGGCGAGGGCACACACGGCGCGGCGCCCCATAACGGCCTGGATCCCATCTGGCTGCAGGCGCAGGTCGTCAACGCGCTGCAAGCCATCCGCTCGCGTCGGCGCGACCCCACCGAGCGCTCGGTCGTCACCATCGGCTCCATCCACGCCGGCATCGCGCCCAATGTCATCCCCAACGAAGTGCTCATCACCGGCACCATCCGCACCTTCGAGCAAGCAGCGCGCGAAGACATCCATCGCTTGGTGGAGGAGGCTTTTGCCCTGGTGCGCCACTTCGGCGGCGACTACGAACTGTGCATCTCGACCGGCTATCCGGCGCTGTACAACGATCCGGGCGTGGCCGCGCTGATGCGCTCCGTCAGCAGCGAGCTGGTGGGCGAGGCCCATACCGGCGAAGGCGCGCCCATCATGGCGGGCGAAGATTTTGCCTTCATGACGCAGCAAGCGCCCGGCGCCATGATGAGATTAGGCGCGCAGCTGGACGAGCATAACCGCCCGCATCACAGCCCGATTTTCGATATTCACGAAGACTGCATGCCGGTCGGCGTCGGCGTCATGGCCGAGAGCGCCCTGCGCCTCCTGCGCCAGCACGGCGGCTGAGCCTCACCGTTGCCAGGAGGTCCAGCGAGTTTGGCGAATCCGTTTGCGAAAACAATGATCGCGTACAGCCGGGCAGTTGTGGGGCACGAAAAGCTTGAACGTTCGTCGGCGGCGGGTCTGTCTCAATCGCTCAAACACTCTTATCGAGAAACGATCCACTTGCCACCGTGCCAGGCCCAACCCTCGCCGCTAGTTCGGCGCACGAGGCCTCTAAAGGCATTTTCCGCAGTATCTAAACGGATTCACAGATCCCGTTCATTATTGTTGCCATCCCTTGATGGCTTGGCTTGGCGATATTAGCTAAAGACGATCCTGCGTGAGCTTTTGTTACTCGGCTGGCGCGGATCGCGCCGTTAGCCCTACAGGAGAAGCCACACCATGAACAAACTGAACCCCCTACTCGTCACCCTGATGGCCTTCGTTCTCGCTTTTCAGACTTCGCTTGCGCAGGACGAAGTCCAACTCCGCCTCGCTTGGTGGGGATCGCAGAATCGTCATGACCGTACTATCGCTGCGATTGAGCTTTATGAAGAACTCAACCCTGGCATCGATATCGTCGCCGAATTCGATGGCTGGTGGCAGTACTGGGAAATGCTTGAGGGGCATAGAGCAGACAGCGACTTGCCCGATATCCTGCAAAATACTTATGCTCGCATAGCGGATTATATCGACACTGACTCGCTGTTGCCGCTTGATGATTACATAGAGGACGGCGCTTTAGACATCCAGTTCATCGACCAGAACTCGCTCTCCGGCGCGACCAGCGCGAATCATTTGTATGGCATACCGTTGGGCGTCAACGCCGAAGTCGTCGCCCTGGATACCGATGCCTTTGCCGCCGCCGAGATGGAATTGCCGCCGCTGGATTGGACCTGGGCGGATTTCGAAGAGATCGCCAGCCAGCTTGCCGAGCGACTCGGCATCTATGGCATTGGCGAATTGGGCAGCGAGGAGATTTGGAAGACATTGTACCTCGGCTGCTGTGACCAGTGGGCATACGCCGCCGACGGCAAGTCTATCGGCTACGAGGATGACCAACCCTTGATCGACTTTTATTCCATGCTGCTGCGCCTCCAAGACAACGGCGGCATGCAGCCTTACGCCGATTGGATCGCCCGGGGCAATCAAGGGATTGTAGAAGCGAAACTGATCGTCACGGGCGAAGCGGCAATGGACTACCTCGGCAGCAACCAGCTTCTGGCGATGTGGGGGGCTTCAGGCGCCGACCGCAACTTTGTGCTTTATCCATTCCCGCGAGTGGAAGACGGAGTGACCCAAAGTTTCATCAAACCGTCGATGTATTTCAGTATCGCTAGCGACACCGAGTATCCGGATGAAGCCGCTGCCTTTCTCGATTGGTTTGTGAATTCGATTGAGGCGAACGAAATCCTGGCAGCCGAGCGGGGCGTTCCACTCTCAGCGCACGTTCGGGACGCGCTGTTGCCGACGCTCGGCCCGGCTCAAGCCGAGACATTCACCGTCCTCGGCACTATTGAGACGACAGGCCGATCCTTCTTGCCCTTTGACCCGCCGGCAGATCGCGAGATAGTAATTGAGGTATACATTCCGGACTTTGCGAAGCCGGTCATGTTCGGGGAGATTTCACCGGAGGAAGGCGCAGCTCGACTGCGTGAAGGCGTCAACAGAATGTTGGCGGCCCAGTAGGTTCTCGTTCATCCTGAGGCGAGCCACACATTGATGCGGCTGGTCGCATCTGTCATGATTCAGTTCACCGGAGACGTGCCGGAGCAGAATCCCGTCGCGCGATACTTCGACGCGGTTGACCCATCCGGCCAGAACGAGACCCTGAACACCATCGACTTCATCGAATGGCAATATGACCTTTGGCGAACATTATCTGTATGCGAGCCGATGTTCCGCTTCACTCTGCTCGCCCTCAACAGCTACCACTACCACATGACCATCCCACAGCTGCGCTACACGCACGCCAATGCGCCCTTGCTGCTGACTCGACAGGCAGAAGCGAACCAATGAGCAGCCACCGGCGCCTTGAGGGATTGTCTCGGCAACCTGCACGGCGCCTACTCGCCCGTTGCTCGTGCTTCTCGTGATCATCTTGTCGCATGGCATCGCCTACTTACTCTACCCACCGCCGCGATCACACGGCCGCAAGAGGAAACGGACTACCACAGCCGACACCCACCTGATTCTGTAGGGGCTAGCCTTGGCTCGCCCTGCCGCACTCCCAATCACTCGGTGGCAATTCTGTCCGCGAACTTGTGGCAGCTAGCCGCTCTTTTCCTGCGTCAAGTTTATCAGGTTGCCGCAGGTATCTTTGAAGACTGTTATGATGGCCGGCCCGATGTCGGTCGGCGGCATGGTGAATTCCACATCCAATGCGACCAGCCGGTCGTATTCCGCCTGCGTATCTTCGACGGTGAAAATGGTAGCGGGGAGGCCCTGTTCCATTAGCCCCTGCTGAAACGCGCTGGATATCGGATTGCGATTGGGCTCAAGCAGCAGCTCCACGCCATCGGGCCGCTCCGGCGACACCAGCGTCAGCCAGCGGTCGCCTTCCGGGTTGCCCATTGGGATATCGTGCTTCACCAGGAAACCCAGCACTTCCGTATAGAATTTCAGCGCTTTGGATTGGTCGTCCACGAGTACGCCTGTAATGCCGATTATCATTTGTCGATTCCTTGTCGTTGAATGTATACGTCAAATGCGGATTGTATCACGTCATTCCTGCAGATGATTCCGGCCGTTTTCACTAGTTCTGATTTGGTGTAGCTACGACCCTTGGCTCGCCCGCACAATCACGCGCCGGCGACCGCCTTGCGCTGCCGGTTGAGATCTTGGTAGACGGCGAGCAAGTCCTGTTCTTAGCGCGTTTGGAAACATCTTCGCTACCGAATGCGTAGTAAGCGTAAGCAGCGCTTCTGCCTTGAGGACAGCTGTCGGCCCGTCCAAATTTGACGCGGCGCCTGGCTTTTCCACAGGCTGAATATGCTATAATCGGCAGCAAGTTGACGAACCGAGACGGTGGCGAACAATATGAAACTCAGTCATGAAGCGAAGGACATGATAGCGACGATAGCGCTGGTGCTGGCGATCATTTTGGCGCTGAACATGGCGATATCACCCGAGAGCAACCGCGACATGTTCTCCTGGACCATCGGCTTGGTCGCCTTGGCGATCTTCTTTTGGCTCTGGTCGCGCCGCGAAGCTACGGCGGACAGCGACGATGGCGCTGCAGAAGCGGCCGAAGAAGCCGTGCAAGAAGCCGAAGACCTGATGAAGCGGACCATCGTGCGGCGGGAAGACGATGCCAATGCCGAAGCGGACGATTTGACCAGGATCAACGGCATCGGCGCGGTATTCCAGACGGTGCTGAATGAGGCCGGCATCCGCACTTATGCGACCCTGGCGCGGGCCTCTGTCGACGAATTGGAAGCGCTCATCGAGGCTAGCGGACGCAGCCGGCCCGGTCGACTCGAAACTTGGCCGCAACAGGCTGAGCTGGCAGCCGAGGGCGATTGGGACGCTCTAGCCCGTTTCGCTGACGAGCTTCAACAATAACCGACTTAGACGCATAGTTGGGCGGCTGCAGCGCGCTGGCTCAGCCGTCTTTTCTTTTGCAGCCCTTATGCGCGGATTACACCCCCTTCCACAAAACCGCTATCGCGAATTCAGAGTACACTGGGCGCAGGATACTGAGGCAATGATCAGGACCGGCTCATGCCCGCAGTCGCGCATATCATCCGCCGCCGACACAACCGAAGAAAGCGTGCTCAGCGCGAAGGCCGCCGTTCAGCGCTCTGGCTGACAATCATATTTTTCTTGCCGCTAACCCTGGCGCTGACGCCGCCGCTGGCGCTAGTCGGCTTGTCCGCCGGGCTGTATGTCCAAGCGGCCAGCACTATGCCGACGCCGCAAGAGACCGTTTTTCTGGACGGCGACCAAGGCTTGACCCGCTTCTTCGACCGCGACGGGCAGCATGAAATTTACCATGTGTATGACCCGCTGGGTGACCAGCGTCGCTGGCTGCGGCTGGCTGACCTGCCGCCCTATGTAGTCGACGCGGCGCGGCTGGTGGAAGATCCGAATCACCCTGATTCGCAGGGGGGCTTCGCCCCGCTGGAAACCGCGTTGCAGCTCTGGCGCTATATTATCGGGCTGCCGCTGGAGGTCGAGGGCGGCCTGGCTGGCGATTTGGCGCGCGAGACCATGCTGCCGCTGACGCGCTCAAGCGGCCTGGACGAGCGCTTGCTGGAAATTGTGCTGATCGCAGAGAGCCGGCGCACCTGGTCGGCGGAGGAGCTGCTGGAATGGCGGCTCAACAGCCGCGCTTACGGCCATGACGCCTTCGGGCTGGACGCAGCGGCCCAGGTGTACTTCGGCAAACCCGCCGAGCGCTTGACCTTGACCGAAGCGGCTGTCTTGACGATGACTGCGGCGCAGCCCGCCATCAACCCGCTTGATGATGCCCGCCGCAGCCAGGAACGTGGCGCCGACCTGCTCTTTGAGATGCTGGACGCCGGGCTGATCGACAAAGCCGCATTCGACGCGGCATCGGCCGACCGCGTTGCTACGCGCGCGCCATCGGACTACAGCTCTGAAATCGCGCCGGTTTTCTCCCGCTACGCCAAGCGGCAGGCGGCGTCGATACTGGATCGCCTGGGGCTGGACGGCGCCAGGCTGATGGCGCGGGGCGGCCTGCGCGTCATCACCACGCTTGATCTGGATCTACAGCGGAACGCGGTCTGCCTGCTGCGAGCGCATCTGAATGGCCTGCGCGGCGAATCGTCAGCGGCGCTGGAGGCGGGCGGCATGCCTTGCCCGGTTGATAGCCTGTCGGGCCTGCCGAGAGAAGGGCTGGCGGCGCCACCGGACAGCGGCGCGCTCGCGCTGATTCATGTCGACAGCGGCGAAATCATGAGCCTGGTCGGCGAGGCGGATGCAGCCCAATCTCAGCCGGCGGTCCTGCTGCAGCCCTTCGTGTATATGGACGCCTTTCTGCGCCGAGAATTCACGCCTGCGTCAATGCTCTACGACATCCCGCGCACGTATCCGGGCCAGGCGGCCGATCTAATCTATGCGCCGGCCAATCCCGACGGGCGCTATCGCGGTCCGCTGCTCTTGCGCGATGCCATGGCGGCCGGTCTGCTGCCGCCTGTCGTTCAAGTGGCCAGCGTAACCGGCATGCCCTCGGCCCTGCGTATGGCGCAAGCCCTGGGTTTCAACAGCCTGGACGGGGGCGGCGCCGGTCTGGATTTGCTGGAGCGAGGCGGGGCGGTTTCCGTGCTGGATACGGCCTACGCCTATAGCGTACTGGCGGCATCGGGCGTCATGCGCGGCATCGAAGCCTCGGCGCCGATCGAAGGCCATCGTCGTCTGGACCCCGTCGCCGTGCTGCGCATTGAAGACGCCGCCGGGCGCGTGCTTTGGTCGCTTGAGCAGCTGCCGCCGGGCGCCAGGCAGACAGCCCTCATCGAGCCCAGCTTGGCTTACCTGGTCAATGACATTCTGGCGGACGCCGACGCGCGGCGCGCGACTCTGCAGCAGCCGGATCTGGCGCTGCAGTCAGGCCGGCGGGCCGCCGCGCTCGATGGATTGAGCCAGGACAAACGCGACAGCTGGACAGTGGGCTATACACCGGATCTGGTATTGGCGGCGCATAGCGGTCGACGCGATGAAGCCGGGATGAGCATCGACGCCTATCAGCGGCTTGGCACAGCGCCCCTTTGGAGCGCGTTGATGCGAATCGCGCATGAGACGCTCAATCTTCCGCCGCGGTTTTGGACGGCGCCGGCCGATATCGAGGAATACCTGGTCTGCGAGCTTTCCGGCAGGCTGCCCGCCACCATCGATCATTGCCCCACGCGCCAGGAGCTGGTGCCGGCCGGCTCCGAATTGCGGCGGGATAGCCGTTGGCAAACGCTCGAGATCAATAGCGCGACCAAGCAGCTGTCCACGGTTCATACACCCGCGAATTTGCGCGAGGAAGCGGCTTACTTCGTGCCGCCGGACGATATTCTCGACTGGTGGATTGAAAACGACAAGCCCTTGCCGCCCAGCAGCTACAGCGCCGACCAAGACCGGGCCGCCAGCAAAGACCTGCGCTTGACGTCCCCAGCGGATTACGCCTATGCCGGCTCGTCGGTGGAAGTGGTCGCGACGATCAACCGTGACGGCGCCGAAAGCTGGCTGCTCGAATATGGCGCGGATGTCAACCCGGATCGCTGGTACCCCATCGGCGATCGTCGCTCAGTCGACGCCGGCGGCTCGGTTTCGGCAACTTGGCAAACCATTTTGCTCAGCGGTATTCATACCTTGCGATTGACGGTAGACTTTGCGGACGGCAGCCGACTGACGGATACCAAATTGCTGACCTTCGACAATACGCCGCCAGCGGTGAAATTGCAGGCGAATGGCGGCGCCGACTCCGCGTCAATCGCCCTGGGTGAAGTGGTCTCGCTATTGGCTGAGGTCAGCGACAACCTGGCGATTGAGCGAGTTGAATTCTATCGAAATGATCAACTGCTGCTGGTCGATCGCGACTGGCCCTACGGCATTGAGCTTGAAGCCGACCGAGCCGGAGAGGAACGCTTTCGGGCGCTGGCCTTCGACCAGGTCGGCAATCGCGCTGAGTCGAGCTTGGCGCTGCATGTGGTCGACGGGTAAGGGACGGGCATGAGGCGAGACGGCGCTGTGGCCTGGATAGTGGCGCTGCTGGCATTGCTTCCGCTGCTTCTTTTTGGCTACATGGGACAGCATAGTCGTATGCTGTCGGACGATTATGCCTACCTGGCAGTCGGCCGCGACCTCGGTCCCTGGGAGGCCATTTTCCATTGGCGCAATACCTGGAACGGTGGCTACACCGACCAACTCATGCACGGCGTTTTCGCACGGTTCGGCGCCGATGCCCCCAGGATACTGCCGGGATTGCTGGTGACCTTATGGCTGCTTGCTCTAACCTGGCTCCTAAAGTGTACGCTATGCCGGCTTAAAGTTAAAAGCCATCGCAACAGTATTTCCTTGGGAGCGGCTGCGCTTACGGTTGTCGCTATGATTAACGCCTTTCATTCTCAACAATCCATTTATTGGTATACAGTAAATGTGGCCTACGGCTTGTCGCTGGCCGCATTCATTCTCTTTCTGGTGTTCGTATTGAAATCAGCCAGTATATTTGACGATTCACACTGGCTTCTACCGGCGGCAGTTTTCGGCTTCGCCTACTGCTTCATGGCGGCCGGCTTTGGCGCGATGTACATGGTTTTCCAACTCTGTTCACTTGCGTTTCTACTAGTCTTGGCAGTTCTCTACGCCAGGCGGACCGGGCGCAAGACTGTTCTTGTTCTAATCTCGGCGGGACTGGCCGCGACCGCCGCTAGTTTTCTGATTCAGATTACTGCGCCAGGCGTTGCCTTACGGTCGGCGCGCATCTCGCCAGTAGAATCGGTGTCGAAGCGGGCGCTGCCTGACCTGGCGGAAGCGCTCTTCTGGTTCGCCGGGCAAGAAGAGACCTTTGCCGGATTTGTCATGCTCTTTGGCTTCGGACTATTTGCGGCTCTGCTTCTGCATAGATCGCAGTCCGGCGCCGCGCTGCGCCAACGCGCCGAATTGGCCCGGGCGCCCCTCTGGAGCGGTATCATCATACAAGCCATATTCGTGCCTATATTGTGGATGCATACCAGCGATCAGCAATCAGTACTGGGTCAATTTAGCTACGCCTACTCCGGCATGATAATCATTAATCTGGGTTTGTTGCTTTTATTCCTTTTCTTGCTTCGGCGACGCCGCAGCCTTGGCGCTCTGCTTCTGATAAGCCGCAATCGCCTAGTAATCAGCTCGGGTTGCGTCTTGTTGGTCGTATTGGTCCTGTTTGTCGGCGCTCAATTCAGAAGTATCCACTATCGGGCTTCGCGGTTTTTATTCGCAACGTCCATGCTATTGATATGGATGCTAGCCTGGCAGTTAACGGCGGCCTTGGACGACGATCTGTTGAAACGATTTGGCCAGGCCGCCATTCTGGTCACGGTTGCTAGCGCCTTCTCATACATATTGCTGCTCAGCATTCCCCTGTACACACTGGGAAAGACCAGTGCGCGCATTACGACGCCAGCCGTCCTTCTGCACGTTTCCCTGGGCCTGGTTTGGGGCGCCTATATAGGCTGTCTCTTGCGACGAACCAGCTCTGCGTCCCTTGCTGACGACGCCTGGCTGCGGCGCATCGGGCTGTCAGGGCTGGCGTCAGCGCTGGCGATCGGCGCCGGCATCATGCTGGGGCAGACCGGGTTTATCCCGAATTTGCAGACATTTGCGCGGGAATGGGATGAACGCGAGCGGCTGATCATCAGTCAGCGCGACAGTGGACAACTGGATATCGTCGTGAAACCATTGAGCTTCGATTTGTCCTGGTATCTGCTGTATGAGCGGATGTCCAAGCCTGGAGAAGGCGGCGCGGCCTCAAAATACTACGGTGTCGAATCCATAAGCGTGGAGGGAATTGAGCCGTGAGCGCCCGCGCGCCCAAGTCTATCGTCTTCGCCACGCTGATAAGCGCTAGTTATTATGGCGCCAGACACGTTGTAAGTAGCCGATGATGCGCAGAAATCAATTTTTTCAGGCAGGCTTGCTCGTACTCTCCGTCTTGCCCATCTTACTCTTCGCTTATATGGGCCAGCATACGCGTTTGATCCACGACGACTTTGGCTATACCGCCGCCGGGCAGGAATTGGGCGCCTGGGATACGATGATCCACTACTACAACCGTTGGTCTCCGGCTTATACGACGGTCTACATAAAAGCGGCGCTGTCATCGCTGGGCCAACTGCTGCCGCCGCTGTCAACCTTGCTCATCGTCAGTCTCTGGATGCTCGGATTCTATTTGCTTATACGCGAAGCGATAGCGCTGCTCGGCTTGGAAGGCCCCAGGCGGTGCATCGCGCTGGCGGGGGCTGCGCTGCTGGCAGCCGCCGCTATCAACGCTTTTTATTCGCCGCAATCGTTCTACTGGTTCTCGTCTAATATGACCTATACCTTGCCGCTAGGCGCACTGGCCGGCTGCCTGGCCTTGGGAATTTGGATACTCAAACGTTCTGCCAACTTAACCATTCTGTATGTGGGAGCGGCCGTCTGCGCGTTGATCATGTTTCTCACCGCGGGCGCAGCCGAGATGTACGTCGTATTTCAATTTGTATTTCTGGCGGCATTGGCGGCGCTGGCCATCGCGGTCGTGGACAAGCGCAAGCGTCGGGCGCTGGCGATCATCGCAGCAGCCACGCTGCTCGCCACAGCGCTCGGGCTGATCATTCAAGTAACCTCTCCCGGCGTAGCCAACCGACTTGCGGCCGACGCCGAGCGTTATGGCTCGCCTGTGAACTCGCTTTCCCTGCTGGCGACCCTGACTATACAATTGACTTTCGAGAGCATCGGCCGGCCCGATTCCTTCGCCGGATTCGTTTTGCTGCTGGCGGCGGGTTTGTTCACCGCGCTGGCCACCTTAAAGCCGGCGGCGACCTCCACGACTGAGTTGCCGGGCGGACGCCTGGCAGTCGCGCTCAGTCTCGGTCTGGCGGCGCAACTGGTCTTCCTGCCCATCATGCTGGCGCACAAGAGTGAGAATCTTCTGTATCTGGGGCGATATAGCCTGAGCTACCTCATCGCGCTCGCCCTTCACATGTCCCTGCTCTTGGCCTTCGCGGCAGCTTGTTGGCAGCGGCGCCGGCTGCAGAGCTTGCTTGAGCGGAGTCGACATGGCTTGCCCATAGTATCCGCCGTGATCTTACTGGCGTTTATTCTGCTCTTTGCCTTGACGCAAGTCAGGCGAATCGATTCGCGCGCGTCGACCTTTCTGTTTGTATCAGCGCTCTCGCTGCTGGTGATGCTGGCGCTGCTGTGGCAAAGCGGCGCAGCCGACCGCAGAAGCAATGTGCTGGGCGCAGTAGCGCTCGCATCGCTGCCGATTGCCTGGCTCACCATCGCCGCGCAATACTGCGTCACCTTTATCGGCCACGGCTTCACCGCGGACCGCATCATGTCGGGATCAGCCTGGCTGCAGGTGTTGTCCGGTCTGGTCTGGGGCCTTTACTTGGGCTATCTGGTGAAGTCAAGCGCTTTCGCCGACGATATTCCGCTGATATGGAGACGCTGGTTGGCAATCGGCAGCCTGACCGTAGCTCTAGTTATTGGCGGCGGCATATGCCTGGGCCAGGCAAAGCTTGTGCCTAAGCTGCGGATTTACGCTGCCGAATGGGACGCTCGCCACGCCTATATCATCGGCCAGCGGCAGAGCGGCCGGGAGCATATCAGGGTGGAGCCGCTGTCCTTTGATCTGGCCGACTATCTGGGCCTGGGCACGCTTCGCTCTGCCGAGCAATTCTACCGAGTAGACACGTTCGTGCAAGTGAGCCCAGCTGAAAACGACATTCCTCAGGGCGCTTCGGGCTCGTAAAGCGTAACACCGCGTTGCCAGTTGGAGCGCTTTGTCCCCGGCCCGACTGCAACACCAAGGTATTAGAATCGCATAAAAATCTTGGCAATCTTGCTTTTGCTCTGCCAATTCTATTGACTTGCTTTACCGCCTATGCTATTTTAGACGGGTCAACTTAGCACTCTCGGTGAACGAGTGCTAGCGCTCCGTAAAGCGCGCACAGATGCTGTTCACGAGTATCGATAGTTTAAGAGGGAGAAGAAAATGGCTATATCGATCCGCCCGCTTGGTGACCGTGTTTTGGTCGAACCTGTAGAGTCCGAGGAGACCTTTGGCGGTGGCGCTTTTGTCTTGCCGGAGACGGCCAAGGAAAAGCCGCAGCAAGGTCTGATTCGCGCCGCCGGTCCCGGCAAATATGACGAAGACGGCGACAAGCGTATTCCCATGGATGTTCAGGAAGGCGACCGCGTGCTCTTCGCCAAGTACGCCGGCACCGAGGTCAAGCTTGACGGCGTAAAGATGCTCATCATGAAAGAATCCGATATCCTGGGCATCGTGCAACTGTAAACAAGAATCGCGCCACGACTTAATGGAGTGAAATCAGGAGGAATCAATGGCAAAGCAACTCGTATTCAAAGAAGACGCGCGCCGCAAACTGCAAGCCGGCGTTGACAAAGTCGCCAATGCGGTCAGCACGACCCTCGGCCCCAAGGGGCGCAACGTCGCGCTGGATAAGAAGTTCGGCGCGCCTACCGTGACCCATGACGGCGTCACCGTCGCCAAAGAGATCGAATTGGAAGATCCCTACGAAAACATGGGCGCGCAGCTGCTGAAAGAAGCGGCTACCAAGACCAACGACATCGCCGGCGACGGCACCACCACCGCGACCGTCCTGGCCCAAGCTATTGTCAACGAAGGCCTGAAAAACGTAGCGGCCGGCGCCAACCCCATGCTCTTGAAGCGCGGGATCATCCACGCCGCTGAAATCGTAGCCGGCAACATCCTGACGCAATCGACGCCGATCGAAACCAAGGATGAAATCGCAAACGTCGCCAGCGTCTCCGCGCAGGACAAAGAAATCGGCAACTTGATCGCCGAGGTGATGGACAAGGTCGGCAAAGACGGCGTTGTCACGGTCGAGGAAAGCCGCGGGCTGGAATTCGAGACCGAATACGTCGAGGGTATGCAATTCGACCGCGGCTACATCAGCCCCTACTTCGTCAGCAACAGCGAGACGATGGAATCCAGCATCGAAGAACCCTATATCCTGATCCACGACAAGAAGGTCAGCGCGGCGCAGGATATCATCCCGATCCTGGAAAAACTGCACCAAGTTGGCAAGCGCGAACTTGTGATCATCGCCGAAGATGTCGATGGCGAAGCGCTGGCGACCATGGTCGTCAACAAGCTGCGCGGCGCCATCAACGTCCTGGCTGTCAAGGCGCCCGGCTTCGGCGACCGCCGCAAAGCCATGCTGCGTGACATCGCTGTCTTGACCGGCGGCACCGTCATCAGCGAAGAGACCGGCCGCAAGCTGGATAGCGTGACCGTGCAGGACCTGGGCCGCGCGGCCAAGGTCGTCAGCACCAAAGACGACACGGTTATCGTGGACGGTGCCGGCGAAGAAGGCGCTATCGCGGGCCGTATCGATGAGATCCGCCGCGAGATCGACAGCAGCACCAGCGACTATGACCGCGAAAAGCTGCAGGAACGCCTGGCGAAACTCAGCGGCGGAGTGGCAGTCATTCGCGTCGGCGCGGCCACCGAGACCGAGCTGAAGGAAAAGAAGCACCGCGTCGAAGATGCCTTGAGCGCCACCCGCGCGGCAGTTGAAGAAGGTATCGTGCCCGGCGGCGGCGTCGCTCTGATTAACGCGATGAGCTCGCTGGATGATGTCAGCATGGAAATCAGTGACGAGAATACCGGCGTCACCATCATGCGTCGCGCGCTGGAAATGCCGATGCGCAAGATCGCCGCCAACGCCGGCGAAGATGGCGCGGTTATCATCCAGAACGTGCGCCGCGCTCAGCAGGATAGCGGCAACCATCGCGTCGGCTTCAACGTCATGAACGGCGAATACGGCGACATGATTGATGCGGGCATTCCCGACCCCGCCAAGGTAACCCGCGGCGCCATCGAGAATTCGGCTTCGATTGCGGCCATGATCCTCACCACCGAAGCCCTGATCACCGATGTGCCGGAAGACACGCCCCCGCCGATGCCCGGTGGCGGCATGGACGGCATGGGTGGTATGGGCGGCATGATGTAAGCTGGCTCACAGCCAAAGCACAGGTCCAGCAAGAACAGAAGGGGACTGTCGCAGGGCAGTCCTCTTTTTTTGTCGAAGCGCAAGCTCTGTGATATGGTAGAATAATCTTGAGAAGTGATCATTGCTGAGGCGAGCTATGGAACGAGAGACAATTGATGAACTGAATGGAATACGCTTTCGGCATTATGAGCGCATGTCCAGCGCCATGATTGAAAGTCAGCAGAAAATGATGCGGATTCTGACTGAAAATACCAGGGAGCTGGCGAAACTTGTAAAGCGCACGGAAAGGGTTGAGCAGCGTGTGGACAAGTTAGAACAACGCATGACTCGCGTGGAAGAGCTATTGACGCACGCTCTGGATGATCTGGCATTCATTAAGGAAGTCCTCAAGCCCGGTGGATGAGTTATTCGAGTGCCTGCGATGAGCCCCGGCTATGTCGCTAGGTTGTATGGGCGGCACGATGTAAGCCGGCTCACTGGCTAAGCGCGCGTGCGCAAGATGTACAGCAGGGGACTGTCGCAGGGCAGTCCCCTTTTTGTTCTAGCGGGTGACCTGTGGTATCCTGAGGCAGGGAAGGAGACATCCGGATCATAGGAGCGAGACATGGAAGCTGAGAAACTTGACGATCTTACAGAATTGCGCTTCCGTCAATTGGAGCGGCTAACCAGCGCTTTGCTTGAAGGGCAGCAAAATACAGTTCAGATTCTCGCTGAACACAGCCGGCGCTTTGACCGAGTCGAGAACCGCCTGGAAAGAGTAGAAGAACTCTTGACGCTCGCTTTGGATGATCTGGCATTCATTAAGGAAGTCCTCACTCCAAAGCAATAAAGCAATGAGTTTGTGTGTCGCGCCTGGGCGCAACGCTTTCACGCGCTTTCCCGCCAGCGGTACCATGTAGCCCGACTCACAGCCAACAGTTATGACAAGGGGACTGCCACGGCGTGGTCCCTTTCGGTTTTTCCATTGCTTTTGCGAAATGGTTTGCTTTGTGATACTCTAACATCAACAAGCGTCTCATTTTCAAATGTGCAACTTCATATGGGTGCGGACTTGCCCGAACGTACGGCCTACAGTCGACTGAGGCGTTAAACGGTTGGAGCAGCGGCGCCAAGACTGAGATAAACAGGAGATAGTGATGCAAGAGCAAGAGAAGAATAAACCGTTCGCCACTATCTACATCCGAACGCCCAAAGTTTCCCGCATTGTCTTGGGCCTGCTGCTGATTGTGGCTTTAGTCATCGCGGGCGTACTTGCCCTGCGCGAGACGCAACGCTTGCAGACTCTGCTGCAGGAATCCGAGTCTGATTTGCAGACTGCATCAGCCAGCTTGATGGAGGCGCAAGATCGAGTGCATGCCTTGGGCGGTCAGTTGCAGGACGCCAACTCGAAGGTCGTCGAGTTGGAAAGCCAAAGTAGCGCCGTCGAAGACAACTTGCAGAAAACGGACAGCGCCTTACAGACGACTGTGGCGCGCTTGCAGGCGGCCGAAATCCGCTTGAAGGAAAAAGACGCTCACATCACCGTAGTAGAAGAGAATTTGCAGGATACCAAAACAATTCTGGACGACAGCGCCGTGCAAATGCGGGCGGCCGAGAACCGTCTGCAAGCCAAAGAAGATCGCATCGCCGGCCTGGAGGCGGACCTGCGTGAGTCACAGACGGCTCTACAAGATAGCCAGAGCAATTGGCAGGTGGCTGTGACGCAATTGGAAGTCGCGGAAAATCGGCTGGCGGAAAAGGACGCTCAAATCGTCAGCTTGCAGGACAGCTATCAAGACTCGCAGGCGGCGGTTCATACCACTTCAGCGCAGTTGGACTACGCCCAAAGCGAGCTGAAAGAGCGGGACGCGCAGCTCACGGGCGCTCTGGAGGAGTTGCAGCGAACCGAGAACGCCTTGGCGGACGCGCGCGGCGCCTGGCAAGCAGTCGCGGCTCAGTTGGAGATTGTCAAGGAGCAATTGCTGGAGAAGGACTCGCTCAACGCCGGTCTTGAAGCGGATTACCAGGAGTCCCAGGCGACTGTGCATACCTTGGCGGCGCAGTTGAGTTTCGCCGACAACGAGCTGCAGGACCGGGACAAGCAGATCGCGGACATGCAAGCTGAATTGCAGGTCGCAGAAGATGCCTTGTTCGATGCGCGTAGCCAATGGCAAACAACGACGACGCTGCTTGATGTGTCCAGGCAGCAATTGCAGGAAAAGGACGCGCAAATCTCGACCTACGCGGCCGAGCTTGAAGAATCGAAGGCGACGGTTCATACCCGTAATGCCCAGCTGGAATTCGCCCAGAATCGCCTTGCTGAGATAGAGGCTCAAATCGCCAGCATGCAGGCCGCCTTAAAAGACACCGACAGCGCATCGCAAGACTCGCAAGGCAATTTGCAAGCCGCAGCGGTTGAGCTGGACGTGGTGCGGGCACAGCTGAAAGAGCGGGACGCCCGCATTGCCAGCCTGCAAGCCGAGCTGCAAGATTCGCAAGCGACCGTGCATACCCAGGCGGCTCAATTGGAGTACGCCGCGAATGAAGTGGCGGAACGAGATGGGCGCATCGCGGATTTGGAGACGAAACTGCAGCGTGCCGAGACCGCCTCGTTGAACGCTCACGGATCGCTGCAAGCGGCTGAGGCGCAGCTGGAATTGGCCAGGGAGCAAGTAACAGCCAAGGATGCCGAAATCGCCGGCCTAGAAGCAAGCCTCCAGGATGCGCAGGCAGCCGCGCATTCCACATCAGCGCAGTTGGAATTCGCCCAGAGCGAGTTGCAGAAACGCGACGCCCGCATCGTGACCATAGAGGCAGACCTTCAAACGTCCCAGCACGCTCTGCTGGATTCGCAGAGCAGCCTGCGCTCCACGCAGGATCAACTGGACCTGGCCCGGGCGCAGCTGCAAGACAAGGACGACGAGATCGCCGGCATTGCGCTGGACTTGCAGGAATCACAAGCGCAAGTTCAAACTCAGGCCGCCCAGCTGGAATTCGCTGAAGGCCAGCTCAGCGACAAGTCTGCGCAGGTCACGCGCCTTGAGGCGGAATTACAGGGTGCTCAGCGTACCGCGCAGACCCAGTCGACCAAACTGGAACTGGCGGAACAACAGATCGCGGACAAGGATGCGCGCATTGCGATCATCGAAGCTGAACTGCGCGATGCCCAGACTTTGGCGCAAACGCAGGCGGTCGAGTTGGAGGCGCTCCGCAGTGAATTGCAGCAGCGCGCGACCGAACTCGCGGCCCTGCAAGCCGACTTGCAGGACGCCCGCACGCAAGTGCAGACGCTTTCGCAGCAGCTGAAAGGCGCGCAGAACCGACTGGCGCAGCAACGTGACGCGCAGATCGCTGGCCTGGAGCAGGAGTTGCAGACATCGGCGGCCGCGCTGCAATCCGCAACGGCGCAATTGGAAGTGGCGCAGAACGAGTTGCTCGAACGTGAAGCTCAAATTACCCGCCTGGGCGACAGCTTGCAGACTGCCTCTGCTCAGCTGGAAGTAGCGGAAAATTCGCTGCAAGAGCAGGACGCTGAAATCGCGATTCTAACGGCGGACTTGTCCGAAGCCCGCAGCAATTTGCGCGCGTCTTCGGGTCAGCTGGAAGCAGCCGTGAAGTCTCTGCACGAGAAAGACGCAGAAATCGCAACGCTGACGGCAAACTTGTCGGCAGCGCAAAGCGACTTGCAAACGGCCTCGGCGCAGTTGGACGCAGCCGAGAAGTCGCTGCACGAGAAGGACGCAGAAATCGCAACGCTGACGGCGGACTTGTCGGCAGCGCAAAGCGACTTGCAAACGGCCTCGGCGCAGTTGGAAGCAGCCGTGAAGTCTCTGCAAGACAAGGACGCAGAAATCGCAACGCTGACGGCGGCCTTGTCGGCAGCGCAAAGCGACTTGCAAACGGCCTCGGCGCAGTTGGAAGCAGCCGTGAAGTCTCTGCAAGACAAGGACGCAGAAATCGCAACTCTGACGGCGGTCTTGTCGGCAGCGCAAAGCGACTTGCAAACGGCTTCGGCGCAGTTGGAAGCAGCCGTAAAGTCTCTGCAAGACAAGGACGCAGAAATCGCAACGCTGACGGCAAACTCATCGGCAGCGCAAAGCGACTTGGCGACGGCCTCGGCGCAGTTGGAAGCAGCCGAGAATTCGCTGCAAGAGAAGGACGCGGAAATCGCGATTCTGACGGCGGACTTGTCGGTAGCGCAAAGCGACTTGGCGACGGCCTCGGCGCAGTTGGAAGCAGCCGAGAATTCGCTGCGAGAGAAGGACGCCCGCATCGCTGATCTCGAAGCCAACCTGGAGCGTGCCCGCGCGTTGGCGCAAGATTCCGCCTCGGCCCTGGACAAAGCCTCCAACCAGCTGAAAAAGCGCGAGGCGCAGATCGACGCCCTGGAAGGCGACCTGGAAGATACGCAAGCCGTGGTGGATGCCAAGTCGGCCGAGTTGGAACAGAACCGGATGAAGCCGGTGGAAGAACCGGAAATCATGCGGGTGCACGAGCCGATGGGTTTCTATGTCGATCCCCACGATACGGCCACCGGCAACCGCTTGCTGACCGCCATCGCTTGCGTAGGCGGCATGCCGCCAGGTTACGAGCCCCACGTCTACTATCGCATCTATGATCAGGGATTCATCGACACGCTGGTCAGGAGCGGCGACTACAAGAAGGTCGGCGAAAACAAGTACAGCAGCGCCGATTGGACCTCCGAAGAAGTCGACATCGAGTTCTTCTATACGCGCAGGGAGACGCTGGATTCGCATCCCTACCAATGGCTGGATGACAAGGACTGGGTCACCAACGAGATGGCCTGGTTCGCGACCCTGCAAGCCTATTGCGGCGATACCGTGAATCAGTAAGTCGCTTGGGGCGCAGCGCCGTGTTTCGCATCAGAATCAGAGGACTGTCGTAGGGCGGTCCTCTTTGCCTGTGGACCTGTGATTTTGGTATCATTTTCACGAGGCAAGTTAATCCAATATCGGCTGGAGGACGAATGGACCAGAAAAGAAAACCATACGCGACCATCACGATTCGTAAACCGCGGATGTCGCTTATGCTATCGGCCATTCTGATTGCGGCGATTGTGGCGGTCGCCGCCGGCAGCATACTGCAGGAACGCGATGCGCAGGCCGCGCACTTGAGCGCGCTGCAAGACAGCGTTGAGACTGCGCAGGCCGGCTTGCAACAATCCCAGGCGGAGTTGGCAGCCGCCAATGCCACGCTTTTGGATTACCGCCAGCAATTTGCCGACCCCCTCAGCTACTACGACTATTCGGAGGGCCAAGGCAAGTGGCTGCGCCTGTTCGCGTGCAGCAATATTGTCTTGGATAGTCTGACGCAGGGCGTAAGTGGCGGCACAATGGTTGCCTATAACGTACTTGACCGCAAAGCCAATGCTGACCTCAAGCGGCGCGACGACTATTCATTGGTGGGCGAGTATGACTGGGCGCCGGGAGGCGATAAGATGGAGACTATATACTTTTATATGCGTCAGGATGTATTGACGGAAGGCGCCTTCAACTGGCCGGACAGCAATGAATGGTCTGTCCTGCTTGGGAATTGGGAAGACTATCTGATTGAGCATTGTAAGCGACTGTAGCTGACTCAGGCGCCTTTGACGGCCGGCGCCTGGGAAACCGCAAGCGGTAGATGTCGCGGCGGAGCGAGCCTATGAGTGAAAAACGCAAGCCCTATGCCTCGATTACTGTTTACAAGCCTCGCTTCTCTCGCGTCGTAGCTACAGGGATTCTCCTGATCTTGCTTGCCGGCGTACTGGGCGGCATGGTCTTGCGCGAGATCTACAGCTGGCAATCGGCGCTGATGGAAGCCGAGCGGCAACTTCAAGAACGAACCGAGCTCCTCGAAGAACGCACGGCGCGACTTAAAGCGGCGGAAGAACAGTTGGAGAAGGCCGAGCGCCGATTGCGCAGCGCGCCGCTGATTTGGAGAACGCTGGAACCGGCCGGTTTTTCCGTCACGCCCAACATCAATGGCCGGCACGGTCTGATGACTGCTACAGTTTGCGCGCGCGGACACATGGATTATGAAGCCTATGTTCATTTCTTTTCGCTGGACCGCTTATTCATCGCGGAGCTGGCTTTCGGTGGCGATTACGAGTTAGTGGGCAAAGCGCCCAATGAAGCCGCCGGGAGGGACCGCGACCAGTACATTCGCTACTATACGCGCAAGGATGTGAGTGAGCTACATCCTTACACTTGGGAGTCTACCCGAGCTCATGCTTCAGCAGCCCACGTAGAGGCCTGGCGCGATCGCCTGGCGTCGTACTGTAGCGCCACGTATGAATGATCGAGCGCGCGGCTAGAATACGGACGTCGCCAACTTCCGCCACGGGAAGGTGTTTTGCGCGACTAGAGCAAACCACTGGCGATTATCTAAATTAGGAAATCCGACCTGCCTCGACTGATTGTGGCAGGCGCGGTTTGCCTGCTGATTGCTGGTCGTTTCACTTACTACACCCACAATGAAGTTTTCACCTTGTTGCCGTTCCTGTGGTCATCAAGCTGGGACCACGCCGAAAACGATCACGCCTGGAAAGAATATTTGCGGCGCTATTGCAACAACATGATTCTTCGCTAGTCGCAACGAATGAAAAGCTCACGAACTGCTTGCTACAGGAAGGCGACAGTGTCACTCTGTTAGCAGGCTGGAATCAGACCGGCGTTTCCAGCTCGTCCGCGATTTCGTCTTCTTCCACGCTGACCATAGTCAGCCCACCGTCATCGTCCACGTCAATGCGCACGACGCTGGCCAAGCCGAACTCGCCCGAGAGGATGCCATCGGACAGACGGTCTTCCACTTCGTTCTGGATCAGGCGGCGCAGCGGACGCGCGCCAAACTCCGCACTGTAGCCATTCTCCGACAGCCAGTCGATGGCGGTGTCCGACGCTTCCAAAGTAATCGCGTGCTCCAGCAGGCGCTCGCGCACTTTGTTCAGCTCGAGATCCACAATCTGCTTGATCTCTTCCTGGCTGAGCGAGCGGAAGATGATGGTGGCGTCCACGCGGTTGAGGAACTCCGGCCGGAACATGCGCTGCAGTTGATCAGTAACGTTGCGGCTCATGTCTTCGTAGGCTTCATCATCGAGTTTGCCGGCATCCATCGGCGTATTGAAGCCCAAGCCCGAATTGGGTTTGATCATCTCGGCGCCGACATTGCTAGTCATCACTATCATGGCGTTGCGGAAGTCGACGCGGCGGCCGCGCGCGTCCGTCAGCGTGCCCTCTTCCATAACTTGCAGCAGCATGTTAAAGGCTTCCGGATGCGCCTTTTCCACCTCGTCAAAGACGACAATGCTATAGGGGCGGCGCCGCACCGCTTCGGTCAGCTGGCCCGCGTCTTCATAGCCGACGTAGCCGGGCGGGGCGCCAACCAGGCGCGCCACCGAATGCCGCTCCATGAATTCGCTCATGTCGAGCTGGATCAGCGCGTCCTCGCTGCCGAACATGAATTCCGCCAGCGCTTTGGTTAACTCGGTCTTGCCGACGCCGGTTGGCCCCAGGAACATGAATGAGCCGATGGGGCGGCGCGGGTCCTTTAAGCCGGCGCGGGCGCGGCGCACCGCCTTGCTGATGGAGACGATAGCTTCATGCTGCCCAACGATGCGCTCGTGTAATTTGTCTTCCATTTCCATCAGCCGCTCGCTCTCCTCGTTGGCGATGCGCGTGACCGGGATGCCGGTCCACATCGCCGCGACTTCGGAGATGTCCTCGCCGATCAAGCGGGGCTGTCCAGTTTCTTCATTCCAATTGACGCGAAACTCGGCCAAGGTGGCGTCAAGCGACTCGCGCCGCGTTTCCAGGGCGTCCAACTCACCCCCTTCGCCGGCGACCTCGGCCAATTCGATGTCTTCATTGACATCTTCCAACTCGTCCATGACGCGGCGCACGGCAGCCGCTTCCGGGCTCTTGTACATTCGCAAACGGGCGGCCGCTTCGTCAATCAAGTCTATGGCTTTGTCGGGCAGAAAACGGTCGGGGATATAACGGGCGGAGAGGTTTGCGGCGGTCTCAATGGCGTCATCGGTGATCTCGACATTATGATGATCTTGATAAGGGAATTTGATGCCTTGCAGAATCTCTATCGTCTCTTCGATGGTGGGTTCCGCCACTTGAATCTGCTGGAAGCGGCGCTCAAGGGCGGCGTCGCTCTCGATATGCTTGCGGTATTCATCGAGGGTTGTCGCGCCGATGCACTGCAATTCGCCACGAGCAAGAGCCGGCTTGAGGATATTCGCGGCGTCAACGCTGCTGCCGGCTGATCCAGCGCCCACCAGCATATGCACTTCGTCTATGAAGAGAATCGTGTCCGAGGCTTTGAGTTCCTCGATCACGCGTTTGAGGCGCTCCTCGAATTGACCGCGGTACATCGTGCCAGCTACCAGCGAGCCGACATCGAGTTGCAGCACGCGTTTGCGCAGCAGCGGCTTGGGCGTGTCGCCCTCCACAATGCGCTGCGCCAAGCCTTCGACGATGGCCGTCTTGCCCACGCCCGGCTCGCCGATCAGCGCCGGGTTGTTCTTGCGGCGGCGGCTGAGCACCTGAATGACGCGTTCGATTTCCATTTCGCGGCCCACGACCGGGTCCAGCTTGCCGGTTTCGGCCAGGCTCGTCAGGTCAGTCGCCAGCTGGTCAACCAGCGGCGTGCTGTCCTTGCGCGAAGACTTGCCCTGCTGGCGGTCGCTGGACTTGGGCACGGATTGCACTGGGCTCTCTTGCAAGACCTTGCTCGTTTGCCGGCGCACTTCCTCCGGGCTGACGCCGAGGCGCCGCAGCACATCCAGCGCGATGCCTTCCTGCTGCCGCACCAAACCCAGCAGCAGGTGTTCGGTGCCGATATAGTGATGCCCCATCCGCCGCGCTTCGTCGACCGCCAGCTCGAGCACTTTCTTGGTCCCGGGCGACAGGTCCAGCTGCGTGCTCGTCGTGCGCTCGTCGGCGCTCGACAGGCGCCTCACCAACTCTTCGACCCGGCGCAAATCCAGCCCCAGGTCGCGCAGGACGCGGCCGGCGACCCCGCCATCCTCCCGCATCAGCCCCAGCAGCAGATGTTCCGTCCCAATCTGGTGATGCCGCAGGCGATCGGCTTCTTCTTGCGCCAAGCTAAGCACTCGCCGCGCCCGCTGTGTGAAGCGTTCCATTTTGTTCGGCACGGTCTGTTCCTCCAGCTTCAAGGGCCCGTAGAGCGGGCATATTCCGAGTTGCTTGCCTATCTTTCATTATACCAGCGCTGCGGGCCTGCCGCGCCCTTTGGCAGTCGGAGGGCGTCAGGCTTTTGCATCCAGGTTGATATTAGCCGATGATGCCGAATGTTTCAACGGAAATCCTGCAAGCCGGGACGTGATAGTCAAATGAGCGCCCCGGCAGCGCGACAAAAAAGAGACATCTCGGCGGATGTCTCTGTTTGAAGCTCCGAATACGAATGCAAGCGCGCGACCGCTAGTCTTCAGCTTCCGCCTGCGCTTGTGGGTCGGGCGCCTCCGCTGGTGTCAATGCCGCGGAATCTTGCAACGCCATCTCCCAATCCAGATCGAGGAACTCGGTTGAATTTACCGATTTCAAGCTCAAACCGAGCCGGCGCTCCTTGATATCAATCTTGACGATGCGCAGTACCAGCTCGTCGCCCCGATTGACCACCTCGCGGGGATGGGTGACGCGCTCGCTCGCCAATTCGGAAATGTGGATGAGACCTTCCACGTCATCGTGATCGGTCAGGCGGGCGAAAGCGCCGAATTTGGTCAGTTTGGTGACGCGGCCGCGCACCAACTGGCCGCGGCGCAGCGAGGTCGCAATATCGTCCCAAGGGTCGCTGATGACGCGGCGGCGGCTCAGGCCGATGCGCTTGGCGTCGGCGTTGACGCTGATTACCTCGACCTCGACTTCGTCGCCGATTGTCACCGCTTGGCGCGGATGCGTAATATGCCCCCAAGCCAGCTCGGAAAGGTGGATCAGCCCCTCGCCACCGCCGATATCGACGAATGCGCCAAAATTCTCCAGGCTGACGACCTTGCCCTTGCGCTTGTCGCCAACTTTCAATTCGGCGATCAGTGCTTCCTTGCGCTTCTGGCGCACATCGCGCAGCGCCGCTCGCTCGGAGAGAATCAGCCGGTTGCGGTGCCGGTCCACTTCCATAACTTTGACGCCGATGGGCTGATTGACCATCGGGCCATAACGTTCTTCGGGCGTGCCGCCCGACATCGCGCGGACGCGTTCTTCAGACAGCTGGCTCTGCGGGACAAAGCCGCGCAAGCGCCCGAAGCGTACGATGAGCCCGCCCTTGTTGTAACCGCCGATGAGCGCCTCGTGGACTTTCCTGGATTTGGAGAGTTTCTGCGCGTTGCGCCAGTCTAGCTCTTCCAACGCGTGGTTGATCGACAAAATCGTATCGCCGCGATGATTGCGCGGGTTGACCACATAGACATCGACTTCCGCGCCGACGACCAGGGACTCCAGCATCTTACGCGTCATCAATTCCAGTTCTCGCCCCGGCACGACCCCTTGATCGCCATCGCCCAGATCAACGGTGACAGCCGTCGGCGTCGTACTGCTGATCACACCCTGATAGACCTGACCGCGCTTGTATTTTGCTTCTTCCGCGGGCTTCTGGGCCTTATCCGGCTGCGCTTCTTCAGCAGCGGCGGGGTCCGCAACCGCGTCAGCGCCTGCTTCTGCTTCACCCTCAGCCGCAACTACCGCAGCGCTCTCGGCGACCGCCGGGCTCTCCGTCTCCGCTTCGGGCGCGGCGGCGCTTTCGGCATCGCCGGCAGTTTCCGCTTCCGCGACTGCATCTGCCGCGGCGCTAGACTCGGCTGCGACGCTGCTATCGGCGAGATCCGAATCGCCGGCAGCTTCCGCTTCCGCGACTGCCTCGGGTGCAGCGCTTGCCTCGGCTGTGTCTGCGCTTGCAACGGGCTCCGCATCGCTGGCGGTATCCATTTCGGCAGTTGCCTCGGCGCTAGGCGCGTCGGTCTCGGTCGAATGTGATGGCGGCAACTCGGCAGACGAAGCGTCCTGCAACAACTCTTCGTCCTTGCCTCGTTCTTCTACACTCATGGCGATATCCAATTCTTGCCCATTGGTTGGGCAGCAATTATAGCGATTGCGCGGCTTTAGTCAAAGGACAATATGCCGCGACCCAGAGCAATCGCATCAATTAATTTTAACCACAGAGACCACAGAGGGCACAGAGATTTGGGGATTCGGACGACTATACGAAGCACTTGGTGGGTTGGTACATGGCAAGTATCACCGAAATAACATCGAAAATCTCTCGTGGATTATGAATTGGGCTTTCATTATTGTTTTTCTCTGTGCTCTCTGTGGTCTCTGTGGTTGATTTTCCCGTCGAATCTGCGTCATTTCACTGACTATCGCTTTGAAGCGATTGCCCTGGGCGCGACCCATGTTGAAGCGGGGATCAGCAGGGTCGAGCGCGCAACGATGTCAGCGCCAGCTGTCATAAAATGTGCTTGCCTGGCGAGCGACGCCCTTTATCTAGTCCCGCGCGGAGGAGCCGGGAAAGGGTCAAACTCGTCGTCATCGTCAGTCTGAGACAAGAAGTCGGCGAAGTCTTCGTCTTCATAGCTCGCGTCGTAGTAATCGCCGCCGGCGTAGCTCTCTTCGACATATTCGCCGATCTCCACGTGAGCCGGTTCAGCCTCGGCGCTGAAGTCGCTCTGCTGGTCACTGTGGCTTGAGAATTCGAGGCGATCGTCTTGCTCGTCTATGACCACCAGGTCGCCGGCATTGAAGTCGCCCTTGAGCAATTGGATGCTCAGGGGCGTCTCGATATAACGCTGGATGGCGCGGCGCAGCGGACGAGCGCCAAATTGCGGATCGAAGCCCTGTTTCGCCAGCCAGAATCGCGCCGGCTCGGTGAGGTGGATGCCCAGGCCCGATTCTTCCATGCGCTCTGCCAGCTCACGCAGATGCAGGTCGACCATTTGCTCAACCGCCTGCAGGTTCAAGGGCTCGAAGATGATGATCTCATCAATGCGATTGAGAAACTCGGGCCGGAAAGTATCGCGCATGGCCTTTTCGATCTTGCGGTGATCGGCGACGGCTTCTTCGTCTTGCTGCAAGAAACCCAACGCGCCGCCGTGCCGCGCGAACTCAGTGCCTAAATTGCTGGTCATAATCAGCACGGTATTGCGGAAGTCGACCGCGTGGCCCTGGCCATCGGTCATCCGGCCGTCCTCCAGTACTTGCAACAGCGCGCTCCAGACATCGGGATGGGCCTTCTCGATCTCGTCAAAGAGGACGACGCGGTAGGGGCGACGGCGGATGGCTTCGGTGAGTTGGCCGCCGGCTTCGTAGCCGACATAACCGGGCGGCGCGCCAAAGAGCCGGCTGACCGTATGCTTCTCGCGGTACTCGCTCATATCGACGCGCACCAGATTGTCCTCGTCGTCGAACATGAACTCGGCCAGGGCTTTCGCCAATTCCGTTTTGCCCACGCCGCTTGAGCCGAGGAAGATGAAGGAGCCGATGGGCCGTTTCGGGTCCTTCAAGCCGCTGCGCGCGCGGCGGATGGCATCGGACAAAGCGACTACCGCCTTCTCCTGGCCGATCACGCGCTCCTTGAGCACATCTTCCATGCGCAATAGCTTTTCCGATTCGGTCTCGAGCATACTCTGCACCGGGATGCCGGTCCACTGCTCCACCACTTGCGCCACGTTGTCGGCGGTCACCAGCTCGTCCAGCGTATTCTCACGCCGCCAGTCGCTGTGCGCGTGCTCGTATTCTTCTTCAATCTTAATTCGCTGCATTTTGCAATCGGCAGCTCGCTCGTAGTCGCGGGAGAGGCCGGCGGCTTGCTCTTCCAGCGCCAACTGGCCTATGGTCTCGCGCAGCCGTTTCAGATAGGGCGGCATGGAAAATAGCGCCACTCTTAATTTCGCCGCGGCTTCGTCCAGCAAGTCGATCGCCTTGTCGGGCAGCTTGCGCTCAGTCAGATAACGGGCGGATAGCCGCGCCGACGCTTCGATGGCGTCGTCGGCGATCTTAACATTGTGATGCGCCTCGTAGCGATCGCGGATGCCGTAGAGCATCTCTATCGTGTCCTCGATATTGGGTTCCTCGATGAAGATGGGCGCGAAACGGCGATCAAGCGCGCTGTCCTTCTCAATGTGCTGGCGATACTCGTCCATAGTCGTGGCGCCGACCGTCTGCAGTTCGCCGCGGGCCAGGGCCGGCTTCATCATATTGCCGGCATCCATTGCGCCGGCGGCCGCGCCCGCGCCCACCACCTGGTGCAGCTCGTCAATGAAGAGAATGATCTCGCCCTTGGAGCGCTGAATCTCCTCGATGGCGCCTTTGAGGCGTTCTTCGAATTCGCCGCGGAAGCGACTGCCGGCCAGCATGCCGCTCAGATCCAGGCGCAGCACGCGTTTGCCCAGCAGCAGATCCGGCACATCGCTGCTGGCGATTTTCTGCGCCAGGCCTTCGACGATGGCGGTCTTGCCGACGCCCGCTTCGCCGATCAGCACCGGGTTGTTCTTGGTGCGGCGGCTGAGCACCTGGATAACGCGCAGAATCTCGCCATCGCGCCCGATGACCGGGTCCAGTTTGCCTTCTTGCGCCATGCGGGTCAGGTCGCGGCTGTACTTCTCCAGCGTGCGATAGCGGCTCTCGGCCTGCGGGTCGGTCACGCGCTGTCCGCCGCGGATATCCTTCACGGCATCGGCGACGCGTTCGCGGGTGATGCTGTACTCCGCCAGCGTCTTGGCCACCGGCGTATTGTGCTCGTTGAGCAGGGCCAGGAAGATATGCTCGGTGCTGATGTATTCGTCGCGCAGGCGGTTCGCCTCTTCGTTGGCGCGGTCGATGATGCTCTTCAGCCGCGGGGTAATGAAGACCTGGTTGGCGCCGCCCTGGCCGTAGATGGTTGCCGTGCGCGGGCTGCCCCGCAGCAAGTCGTCCACGCGCGAACGCAAGGCGCCGATGTCGACGGCAAGGCGTTCCAGAATCTGCGGCACGACGCCGTCGGTCTGCTCCAGCAGCGCCATGAGGATGTGCTCGGTATCGACTTGCGATTGGCCGTAGCGGTGGAGAATCTCGTAGGCGCGGGCGGCGGCGTCCTGCGCGCGTTCGGTGAATCGGTCGAATCGGATCATGCGCTGTCCTTCATTGCCAATAATGCTGATTCTGCCATGTTCGAGCCTGTACTTATTCTATAGCGACCCGCGAATTACGCATGGGGCATTTGCACGATAACGGGCGACCGTAAGAATTACGTTGGTGTATCGAGCATCGTGCAAACGTAATCTGCATGACGATACATTGGCTAGGCTGCTACGGGCGGGATTTCAACGGTGCAGCGCCAATGCAGAATGCGATTGTGTCGGTGAGCTGTTGAAGCTCGGCTCTGGTCACAACGCCCAATTTTTCGCCGAAGCGCGAAATCGAAACCGACTTGACTTGAAACGTGTCTGCGCCGGATACATCATCCAATCCGTTCAAGCTACTCATGGGGATCTTGACCATCCAAAAGAAACTATTTGTCACATACTCTTCATCCCATTCGGTTACAGGTACTACTATTCGAAGCTTCAAATCCCATTGCTCAGCAACGTTCATTACCACGGCGGGACGCACTTTAAAGATTTCGTCGCCTGTGGTGGGAAGTTGGTCTTTCTTTACCTACTTCTCAGGAGTTTTGGCCGAAAGAGGCGAGTTGAAATTCACGCGCCAAATTTCGCCTCGCCGCGGTCCACGCACACGGACGGCGCGCTTAGTCATTAAAATCCTCGGCTTCGTAGAATTCATCCGCTTCAAAGATCTCGAAATCGTAATCTGCGGCTAATTCGAACGCCCTATCCATCACAGCCTTGCGCTCGTCTTCGGGCATGGCCAGCAAATCATATACTGTCAGATGCGCCGATTCAGGTTGTTCGGACGCCGGTTCCCAGAAATCTACTCCTATTCGTGTCATTCGGTCGGGAGAAACCAGACCCTCGGCTATAGCGCGTTGGACCATCTGTTTGAGTTGCAGGGGTTCTTCGTCACCAAGATATTCGACCGGTTCGCACCTGCGCCATCCGTGCGACGATCTCTCAAGGTTGAGAATCTCATAGTAACGTTCGGAAATGATATTTAGATCCCTTGCGCGTCTGATCCAAGCCGCCATGCTCAAGCCATACTTCCGTTTGAGCATCATTAATTCACCCCAATCCAGGTGTCGCCGTTCTCGTCCAAGCTCGTGGAAAGCGTGCTCTTCAGGAACTAACAGCGCTGCGGCAAAACGATGCGCGAGGCTTTCGCTGTCCAGGTTAGAATCGGAGGTATCCATCACCAGATGTCCGATATCGTGCGCCAAATTGAACCGCTTGCGATCGGCGCTTCTGTTTGCATTGATAACTGTTACCGGATAACCGCCGCAGCGGCCGGACAATCCATCGAATCTTCCGCTGTCGTCGTGCCAGCCGATGACAATCACGCCATGGTCCTCAGCCGTCTGTACTAGATTGTCTAAGGGGCGATTGCCAACGTCCCAGGTCGCCCGTACCTGTGCCGCGACCTTTTCAGCATCGCCGAAGTCTTTCGTTGTTACCGGCTCCGGTAAATCGGGTCGAGAATTTGGGTACAAAATGGAATGCAACTCAACCTGCAATTCTGCAATATCTGAAGCGTAAGCCATCACCGCGTCTTGCTTCGTTTTGCCAAACCTACTATGTCGACGAAATGCCGTCCATTGAATTTGTATCTCGCTTTGATGAAGGAAATAGGAACCCGGCACTCCAAGCGCACCGCTCGCCAGCAACATAAATCGCGCTGTCGGAAAGCTCTTTTCATTTTCATACTTTGAGATTGCCGCGGCCGTTATCTTCAGGCCGCTCTCACCTAAGGCGCTGGCGAGCTCCCGCTGCGTCATTCCCGCCAACAAGCGCGCCTGCTTGAGCCGTGCCCCGATCATGTTTCACCTCCTCGTCCCGTTGACAAGTTTACCATATGATGACAAGAAATCAACGGATTTCCTAGCGTGTCGGGCTGAGAAACGGGCTGTCATTGTAAACTCGTGTATAAATCCTCCAGTTGCTCCGCCACCCCGTCCCACGAGAATCGCTCCATGACCAACTGCCGCGCTCGCTGCCCCATCTTCCGCCGCAAAGCAGCATCGCCCAGGAGCAAGCTTAGCTTCTCCGCGACAGCGTCCGCCGACGCCTCGACCACATAGCCCGCGCCAGCTGCCTCCGCCTCATCCAGATTGCAGCCCGGCGACAAGACCACCGGCATGCCCACCGCCATCGCCTCAAGCGCCGCCATCGGCTGACCCTCGCCTATTGCGGGCAGCGCGAAGACATCGCCGGCCGCCAGCGCGCCCAGCCGCGCCTCTCCGTCGAGGTAGCCGGTGAAGACGATGCGCGGGTCGCCATCAGCCAGTGCCCTCAGTGTCGGCAGCATGCCTTCGTCGGGACCGACGATAAGCAGACTCGCATCCTCTACGCCGGACGCCGTGAATGCCTCGACCAATACATCGACGCCCTTGCGCTTTTGCAGGCGTCCCATGTAGAGCACAGTAGGCGAATCACCCAGGTTGTAGCGCTCGCGAAAGTCCGCAGCCAGTTTGCGCTGGTCAAAGGCGGGCAAGTCTACGCCATTGGGGATGACGCTGAATCGGGTGGGCCGCTGCCGTTTGCCGAAGCCGCGCCATAAGGCCTCGGCTTCCGCCCGCTCCGCTTGGGACAGGGCCACGACGTGATCTACGCGCAGGGCCAGACCCGGGCTTAGCAGCCGATCCCATACGGTTTTCAGCCTGCCACGGCCGGTGTCCAGGTTGAGCGTGCCATGCGGCGATAGCACGATTGGCTTTTCGAGTCGCTGTGCGACCGGCGTGACCAGCAAGTTTTCCAGGGTGCGGAATTCGTGGATGTGAACAACATCGACAGTGGGCAGCAGCGCTTCCGCTGCCTGCTTCATGCTGCGCGGCGTTGACAGGTTCAGGCGTCCTCGCAGCCAGGGCCAGACATTCGGCCGCCGCAGCACGCGCAGGCCGTCGACTGCCTCATCTGACGGGCCCGGGTAGCGCTGCCGCTGATCGAGGGCGTCTGTGGTCAGGATCGTTACATCATGCCCGCCTTTGGCCAGCGACGCGGCCATGCCTTCAACTACGCGTACCACGCCGCCGAAAGCATAGGCGGGCGCGTAGTAGGGCGTCAAATGCAGGATGCGCATGGCGTCACCAACTCAGGTCCACATCGCGCTTCCATATTCGCGCCATCAGCGCCGCGCCCGGCATGGTCGAGGCCAGCCGGTAAATCAGGTCCCAGTCCTCGGCGCTCAAGACGCGCGCCAATATGACGCCGCCGAGGTAAACGCCCAGCCCGCTGAACAGCGGCAACGCGATAAATTGCTCTCGCAGCGCCAGCATTACCAGCGCCGCGGGAATGGCGACGACAGCGGCGCGACCGGCGCTGAGCGCGACGCGTTTGGGCTGCCAGCCCAGGGCGCGGAAGGTCAGCAGCAGGGCGACTAGCACCAGGATTTCGCCGATTATTGAGGCGACGACGGCGCCGCGCGGGTCGCGCCAATTGAGCAGCAGCAGGGCCGTCAGCGCGATATTCAGCGCCAGGCTGGATCCGCGGATCAACAGCAGGCGGCGTTGGCGATTCTGAATCAGCAGCCCGCGTGTGAGGACATTGCCGACGATGGCAAGGCCGGTGTACCAGATCAAGAGGCGCAGGATGCCAGCCGAGGGCGCGTAAGCCTCGCCCAGCAGCGGTATCATAATCCGGTCAGCCAATATGCTGATGCTCAAAGCCATGGGCAGCGCGACCAGGAACATGTATAGGGTCAGCTTCTCGATCATGAAACCGAAAAAGGGATTGCGCCCCTCGTCATAGTAGCGCGAGAGCAGGGGATAGGCGGCCACCAGCACCGAAATGCTGAGCAATTCGATGACGCCGAAATTGATGACGAAGGCGGCGGTCAAGTAGCCGGTGACGGTTTCGCTAAGGATGCCAGTGGTCAAGAGCTTGTCGGAGTGGCTGTAGGCCAAGGTTAGAAACGCCGATAGCGCCAGGGGCGCGCTATTAATCAAGAGCGGCTTGGCCGTCTCCCAATCGAAAGGGAATTCCGGGACTACGCCGTCGCGCAAATTCAGGCCGACCAGCGCAATCGAGCGCAGCGCGCCCGAAAGCAGCGACGCGCCATATACCCCCAGCAGCCCCCAACCGGCCTGCAGCGCCAGCCAGGCCAAGGCGATGCGCAGGACGATATGCACGGTCTCTACCAGCGAGGCCTTGACCATATTCTCCCGCGCGATAAGCAATTCGTAGCCCATAGTGCCGAAGAGGTCGACAAAGAGGTTGATGCCGGCCAAGGCGGCTAATCCGCGCAGGGTCTCGCTGTAGCCAACAGCGACGCCGTTCACGGCGATGTAGGCGAGCAGCGCCAGCAGAGTCTGTGCGAAAAGCATGGACGTCCAGTATTTGCCGGCCTTCTGCGGCTCGCGCGCCACATCGCGAATCACGATCAAGCCCATGCCGAAGCTGGCGATCGAGGCCGCGGTCACCATCATGCCGCCTATCGTGCCGTAGATGCCGTATTCGCTGGGACCCAGCAACACCGACAGCGCGATCTGCCACAAATAGAGCGCGCCCTTGCTGATGACGCTGGCCAGCATCAGCACACTGACGTTGCGGGCGGCGCGTTTGGCATCGCTGCCGGTGAGCCCGGCGGATTCGGTCATGGCGGTCAGGCTCCTGGAGGAAACTCAAGCGGAGTCTCAGGGGAAAATCTAGCCCAAAGGCCGAGATTAACACAGGGGCAATGGACGCCCCGGCTGCCGGCCTTCGCGGCTGCGTCAGGCGGCAGTCGCCCGTTTGCCGAGCCCGGAATCGCAGCGGAATCCACTAGGCAGCGCCAGGTCTTTGGTTATGATTGGCGTATTGGGCCTCAGGGACATTCGCTTATGTTTGACGACATGGATGCGGCCATCAGCTATATTTTTCGCACCCGCCGCCGGCTGGATGCCGCCCCGCGCGGACTCGACGAATATACACGCGACACCGCGCCGACGCGCAGTCTGCTCGGCCGGGCCGGGCTGCTGCAAGCAGCGCGCGATTACGTTGTGGTGACCGGCAGCCGCGGCAAAGGTTCGGTGACCGCCATTATGGCCAAGCTGCTGCAAGCCCAGGGACGCCGCGTCGGTACCGTCACCAGCCCGCATCTTGTGCACTGGAACGAGCGGATTCGCGTGGACGGGCGCATGATCCCAAGCGAGCGCTTCCTGGGCATCCTGTACGATTTGCGGCCGGCCATCGACGCCACCGTGGAAAGCTTGGACGGGGCGCAGTATCTCAGCCCGCAAGGCATATTCCTGGCGATAGCCTTGCGCCATTTCGACGAGATGAATGTGGACCTTGCTGTGCTTGAAGTTGGGCGCGGCGGTCGCTTCGACGATATCGCCGTCGTGCCAAATCGGCTGTCGGTCTTCGCGCCGATCATGCTGGAGCATACCGCGCTATTGGGCGACACGCTGGAAAGGATTGCCTGGCATAAAGCGGGCATCATCAAGCCGGGGAGCACCGCTATCAGCTTGCCGCAAGCGCCGGCTGTGCTGGACGAATTTCAGCGCGAAGCCGATGCGCAGGGGGCGAGCTTGATAAGTCTCACGGACGCGAACATGGGCCAGTGGCTGGGGGACCGACCCGACGGCCAGCTGATGCGCTTGCCCCCGTACGGCGAGCTGCCGCTGCCGCTGCTCGGGCGCTATCAGATCGAGAACGCCACGCTGGCGATTCGCGCGCTGGAATTGCTGCGCGACAACAGTGGCGTGCAGTCCACGGAGTACAAGCAGACGATTCGCCGCGGCTTGAGCTCGGTTCGCTGGCTGGGCCGCGTGCAGAAGCTGGACGACGCCCCGGCGATTTACGTCGATGGCGCGATCACCCTGCGCTCGGCGCAGTCCTTTCTGGCCAGCGTTGCGCCGCGCCTAAGCCAGCCCGTAATCTCCATCGTGGGGATTCCCCGCGACCGCGACTACGAAGGTGTATATCGTGTGATGGCATCGGTCAGCAAGGCGCTTATCATCACCAAGACCGACATCAATCCCAATACGCATTTCCCGGCGCGCGAAACGGCTCTGGCGGCAGCGGCTGGATTGACGGGCGAAGCGCACCACCGGGCCGACTTGAGCGGCGCGCTGGCGCTCGCCCGGTCGCGGGCGGGCGAATCGGGCACGATTCTGCTGGCGGTCTCGCTGATGCTGGTCGGCGAGTGCATGCTGATTTGGGATGTCGATACGACTGCAATCTAGACCTCCGCTCGCCTCGACCTGAGCGGGCTTGCCGCGTCAAGTGTAAAGTAGTGCAACAGCCAGCCCATTGGAGTATTATGCCTGATCGATACGATAGCACACGCCTCGCCTGGGAAGACATCTGGGACGAAGCGACAATTGAGGTTGAGCTGGAAGCGGCCGCCTATGCGCGCTCCCAGGAAACCATCAAGGCTTACCTGCCGTTCCTCGACAAGCGGGACCTTCACCTGGAAGCGGGCAGCGGCTTAAGCGCGATCGTTATTACACTGCGCCAGAGCGGTTACGATGTGCACGGTCTGGATTACGCCGTCAACGCCTTGCTGGCGTCGCGCAGCCACGATGAGTCGCTGCCGCTGGCGGCGGGCGATGTGCACCATTTGCCTTATCGCGACAATTGCTTCGGCAGTTACCTGTCATTCGGCGTGCTGGAGCATTTTGAGCAGGGCATGCTGCCGGCTTTGCGCGAAGCCTATCGAGTGGTCAAACCCGGCGGCGTCCTGGTCTTGACGATTCCCTATCCCAATCTGATCAACAGATTGGTGCAATGGCGGCGTAAGCTTTCCGGCGCTGGGCCATTGACTGACGACGCCTTCTACGAAAGCACGTACACGCGGCGGCAACTGCGCGATGTTGTGACGGAGGCGGGCTTTCATATTGAGCTCTCGCAGCCCGCCAGTCATTCCTTCACCTTGTGGCAGTTGGGCGGACCCTTCCGCGAAAAGGGCTATTATCGCACCAGCCCGCTGGCGGAACGCCTGGGCGCGCTGCTCAAGCGCCTGCTGCCCTGGCCCTTCAACTACTCAACGCTGATCGTGGCCCGCAAGTGAGACGTGGCGATTTGATTGCGTTTCACTGGCCGGCGCAGGCTGGATTCGCCACAGTCGCTCGCAAGTCACGACTTGGCTCACACAAAATATGAAATCCAATGCAGTGTGCGTACGGGCGAGCCGGTGGCTCGCCCCTACCGTTCGCCACTTGTATGGGCTCGTTATATTGTGTGTGCCACTGGAAATATAGCAATGAGGCGCCACTGCCTTCCCTGCCGCTGATTGACAAAGGCTATGCTTTTCAGTAGCCTTCAACTCACGTGTCCAGCAGATCTGTATTTTCGGGAGGGAAGCCACATGGAGCATCCAAAGCAGACGCAAGAAAGCATGGCGGCGCGCGTGATGCGCTTTGAGGATCTCAAAGCCAAAGGCATCCCGATCATGTTTATCGACAGCATGCTGCCCGGGCACATGCGCATGAATTACGCCGTAATTGGCGACACCGCCGCCGAGAACCCGGATTTCAGCATTCAGCGCGCCATTACCGAGCCGCATCGATTTCAGATCGGCATGGCCTGGGCGCCGCCCGGCTGTGGGCCCGCCTGGCATACGCATGACTACACCGAGTCCTTCTTCATTCTCTCCGGGCCCTTCACCTTTTACTGGGGCAATTCGGACGATCCGGACCAGGTCGAGGGCGAATTTGTGCTGAACGAATGGGACATGATCTCGCTGCCGCCGGGCATGTACCGCAGCTTCGAGTACTCCGGCGATTCAATCGGCTGGTTCTACGCCGTGCTCGAGTCGCATGAGGTCTTCGAGGGCAAAGATCCCTACTGGGCGCCCAAGATTGAAGCGGCCGCGGCGGCCAAGGGCTATGAAGCTGACGAGCGCGGCAAGATGGTGCATCCGACTGACTACGAGGCGCAGAAGGCCCAGCAGAACGACTACCTGCTCAAGACCTTCCGTGATCTGGCCGGCGTCGACCTCAAAGACTTCCGTCCGCCACGTTAATCCCAAGGGCAACCCTATGAAAACGAGCACAGACCGTATTCTGACCACCCACGTCGGCAGCATGCCGCGGCCGCAAGAAGTGGTCGATCAGCTTTTTGCGCAAGACCAGGGCCAGGCTTACGACCTGGCCGAATTCGACCGGGTTATGCAGCGAGCCGTACGCGAGGTAGCCGCGAAGCAAGTGGCGGCTGGCGTCGACGTCATCAGCGACGGCGAGATGAGCAAAATCAGCTATGCCACCTATATCCGCCATCGCTTCACCGGCTTCGAGATTGACGAGGTCCCGCGCGCCACGCCCAAAGATCTGGACGACTTCCCGGCTTACAAACAGCGCCTGGCCGACGCCGGCGGAACGCCCAAGTATCATCGGCCGGTCGTGCGCGAGGCGATCACGATAAAAGACTTGTCGCCGCTGGAAAAGGACATCGAAAATCTGCTGGCGGCCCAAGAAGCGGCCGGCGCGACCGAAGCCTTCATGAACTCGGCCTCGCCCGGCGTCATCGCCGTCTTCCAGCCCAACGAGTATTATGCCGATGATGAGCAATTTCTGGCGGCGCTGGCCGAGGTGATGAAGGTCGAATACGAGAAGATTACCGAAGCCGGTTTGATCTTGCAGGTGGATTGCCCCGATCTGGCCATGGGGCGGCATATCCGCTTTCGCGATGTCGATACCGCGACGTTCAAGAAAGCGGCGCAGGCGCAGGTCGAGGCGCTGAACTATGCCCTGGAGAATGTGCCGGCTGAGCAAGTTCGCATGCACTTGTGCTGGGGCAATTACGAGGGGCCGCATCATCACGATGTCGACCTGCGCGAGATCATCGACATTGTGCTGTCCGCCAAGCCGCAAGCGATTCAATTCGAAGGCGCCAACCCGCGCCATCAGCATGAATGGCAGATCTGGGCGGAAGCGGATATCCCCGATGACAAGATCCTGATACCCGGCACGCTGGATACCACCACCAACTTCGTCGAACATCCCGAGCTGGTGGCGCAGCGCATCGAACGCTTCAGCGCCATCGTTGGCAAAGAGCGCGTCATCGCCGGCACCGATTGCGGCTTCGGCACTTTCGCTGGCTTCGGCGCCGTGCATCCCGATATCGCCTACGAGAAGCTGCGCTCCCTGGCCGAAGGCGCCCGCATCGCCAGCCAACGGCTGTGGGGCTGACGGCAATTTGCTGTAACTGAAGACCAGCAAAGAGGAAGCCAATGGCAATTCGATACATCAAACGCGGCAAGACCGTCGAGCAGAAAGCCGATGCCGACGCCAAAGTGCAAGCAGTCGTGCGCGGCATATTGGCGGACATAAACGAGCGCAAAGACGCCGCCGTCAGGGAGCTGTCGCAGAAATTCGACAACTGGAATCCGGACGACTTCAAACTCTCGTCGGCGCAAATCCAGCGCGTCATCAGCAGCCTGCCCGAGCAGGCGATCTTCGATATCAAGTTCGCCCAGGCGCAGGTGCGGAACTTCGCCCAGGCGCAGCGCGCGGCCTTACAGGACATCGAAGTCGAGACGCTGCCCGGCGTGGTGCTGGGCCACAAGAATATCCCGGTCAACCGCGTCGGCTGTTATGTGCCCGGCGGCCGCTACCCCATGGTGGCTTCGGCCCACATGAGCGTGGTCACGGCCAAGACGGCCGGCGTCAAGCACATCATCGCCTGTACGCCCCCCATCAATGGCGAGCTGCCGGCGGCCACCATCGCAGCTATGCACTTCGGCGCCGCCGACGACATCTACATCCTGGGCGGCGTACAAGCGCTGGCGGCCATGGCCTATGGCGCGCTGGGCATTGAGCCGGTTGACATGATCGTGGGGCCCGGCAATGCCTACGTGGCCGAAGCCAAACGTCAGCTTTTCGGCTTGGTGGGCATCGACCTGCTGGCCGGCCCGACCGAAGTGCTGGTAGTCGCTGATGAGACGGCCGACGCGGAAATGTGCGCGGTTGACCTGCTGGGCCAAGCCGAGCACGGGCCGACGTCGCCGGCCGTGCTGCTGACGACCAGTCGCACGCTTGCCGAAAGCATCGAAGCCGAGATCGGCCGCCAACTGGAAGTCCTGCCCACGGCTGATCTGGCCGGCGTGGCCTGGCGCGATTACGGCGAGGTCATCCTGGTCGATACCGACGAAGAGATGGTGCAGGTCGCCGACGAAATCGCCAGCGAGCACGTCGAAATTCTGACGCGCGACCCGAATTATTTCCTGGACAACATGAGCAATTACGGCGCGCTCTTTCTGGGGCCGGAGACCAACGTGGCCTACGGCGACAAGGTCATCGGCACCAATCACACCCTGCCGACCAAGAAAGCCGGGCGCTACACCGGCGGTTTGTGGGTGGGCAAGTTCATTAAAACCGTGACCTACCAGCGCGTGACCGAAGCAGCCAGCGCGCTCATCGGCGAATACGGCAGCCGGCTATGCGATCTGGAAGGTTTTATGGGTCACAAGGAGCAGTGTGACTTGCGGGTCAGGCGGTATGGACCTGAGAGTTGAGTCACCCTCAACTCAACATGTGCTCGCACAACTGTTCTTGCGGTTTCAATGCGTCTGCAAATCTGCAAAGCAGGGATTTCCTCTATGGGTATAGGCGCCGGATAAGCGACCATAGCAAGAAAAGGACAACAATTATCAATCCAGGCAGATGCGGACTATCCTTGAAGAAAACAAGTAATGCTAGCACGGATATCACCACAGTTACTATGATAACCACTGCAACGATCCCGAAAATTGTACTCACGACGATTCCCAGATTTCTCAAGTCTCGAGTTGCTTTCTCCGATACGCTTAGATTGAAAAAGCTGATTTTGGGTTTGAATGTCAATGTATTTTCGGACAGAATGTTCACAATGAAGTTCCTTGTCTTTGAAAATCTCTGGATAACAAGTTGCTGCAATGAGATATTGACTTGGGTCAGATGGAGCGATGATTGGTGCGAAGCCGGTTCTTCTGGGAGGCAACGGTTCAGATTCCAGATTCGTTCCTTCTGTGCTTCGGTGTGATTCGGATTCAAAGTAAGAATCTTTTCTATGTCTTCATGCGCCGTGTTCTGGCCGCGCAACAAGTATGCTCGAAGAAAGAGGACATCAACATTGTTTGGGTCAATCCGAATTATTTCATCATAATGCCGTTTGAGCGCACTTTTCTCGTTTGGAAGTAACATTAATTCTTGAGTGTCCGCTGATTGCATCTTATTGCTCGGTACAATCGAAGTCTGATGCGCAATACGACCAGTCTCGGAGAGGAACTTGGAATACAATTCTATTAGCCGATTTGATAAGTCGCGTTGGTTGCCATTCGCATCATTGTCATGGGCGTATTCGTTCCTTGCGATTCTGATATCATGAAGATTGTCGACGTTAAACTCTTCAAACTTGTAACCGCATGTTTCATCAAGCTTACGAAAGATGTGTCCGTTCTGATAAAACTTAATCCAACCGTAGAAAGTGAGTTCTCTGCTTCCTTTACTTATTGTTGACCATTTCTTTTTCTTCCTAGCTTCTTCGTACAAATTTGTCAGAGTAAACAGATTTTTCTTGTTCGAGTCACGAAGCTCCCCGAACAGGTCTTTTAGCAGATGCTCTACTCCGGTCCCAAGAGCAATAATCGAATGGTTAAAATGGCCATCTCGCGCCAGCTTTTTGGCTTCCTTTAGTTGCCCCGAACAATATCCGTTTGTGTGGTATTCTCTATCCATATCTTGAGTTCAATTCTTATACTGGCGTTTAGTGCGCAAGGGCTAATTGCTGATTCGTTAGGCATATTCTCGTCGAAGAAAAGGCGGATGCCAAGTTCAGACAAGTTCGTCATCCATTATTGCCAATACTCGCCTTTCAAAATCAGCGCCGACTCCCGAGATAGCTTTTTCACAGGCGCGTTGCAGCGACGTCCTGTATTTGCTAAGGGAATTGTCAAATGCGGACTGCAACAGCTTGGATTTCTCAGGTCGGCCCCAACCTTCCTCTGCCAACTCCAACCCAATCCGGATGTCCTCGCGAATATCGTCGTCGATTTCCGCTCTGTTTTCGTAGTAATACGCCAGCGCCGCGTGAACCTTCGCCAAGCTAATGTCGTAATCAAGCGCTATCTGTTCGGGCGTCCGATTGCCAAATTGCATCGACATGATGATGTCAATCACGCGTAAGCCAGTGCCTACGATGCACGGTCTGCCCCCTCGAACTTCGGGATCGCGATATATTAAGTTGATGCTCTCAATCGTTTTCATCGCAGGCTCCTAGCTAACTGCGGTAATTTGCATTGTAACTCAAACTGGCGCAATGATGTCGTGCCGAGATTTACTCTGCGATTTTGAAGGTTTCATAGGTTAGGAGGAGCAGTGCGATCTGCGCGTCCGGCGCTATGGGAACTAGTTGGCGCCGATTCTTGACCGTCAGCGATTAGCTATATCATTCTGGATTTAACGCCAGACATCACGCGTGCGCTATGACGGCATTAGCCCCTGTCATGTGCATTTAATTTGACGACGTGTTGGTCAAGAACCAGACGAGATTGGCCACATCATTTCGACTGTATCGCGCCTGGAAGTGTCTTAACTCTTTAACAACGACGCCTATGTTGCGGTAACGAGTAGGGACAAATACGATACCTGAGTGCTCCACACCCTGGTGCGCCATTTTGACAAAGTCGTCGTCGTACGTAACCAGCACTCGGTTCTGTTCTGTCGCGCGCTGCAAATGACTATCATCATCATCACGGAGCTTCTTCAAATCGCGCGCCGTAACCGCGTCAACCCCGTCGTGCGCGAGCTGCTTTGCAATTACGACTTGTACGCATGCGTCAAAGTAGAACGCGATCGGTTTATCACTCAACTTCTTGCTCTAATGGTTCTAGAACGGGCTCGGCAATGGCTTCCGAATGCGCTTCCCGCGCGGTTGCCGCCGCTTGCGAAACAGAAGCGCTATTGATCGCGGCTAGTTCCAGTTCTAGGTTTACATTTTCGTAGAGCGGTCCTTTTATCCGGTTGAGACCCTGCCGCGCCAATTCGTCGCTTCGCTTAAAGTCATCGCGAATGTCCGAATCGATCTCGTCCTTGTTGCAGTAGTAATATGCCAACGCCGCATGAACCTCGGCCATTGTAAGGTCATAGTCCTGCGCCAAATCATCAGGAGTGCGCTCGGCGAAGATCTTCGAAATCACGATATCCAGGACTCGCAGATCTGTGCCGACGATGCACGGTCTGCCGCCTCGAACATTGGGATCGCGATATATTAAGTTGATGCTCTCAATCGTACTCATTGCCATACCCTGACTCCGCAACGACCCAACTATTGTACCAAATGCAATGAAGAAATTGTCAGAGAGTTACTGTCCGCCGCTCCACAACCACCACTGTGCCCGCCATCTTGTCATGCCAGGCTTGATTCTCCCTATCGGTGAAAGCCCAGATGTAGCCCAGCAAGAATATCTGGCTGAGCATGTAGCCCAGCACGTTGCGCAGCAGCGCGTCCAGCACGCTGATGCGCCTGCCGTTCTTCTTGATGACGCGCAGGCCGAAAACCATCTTGCCCAAGGTCTGGCCGTTGAAGAGCCGCATCAACACGACATTGTAGACCGCGCTGACCGCCAGGTTGACCGGCAGCGCGTCTGTCTGGAATTGAGCGATGGCCGCGTTGATCGCGTCCAGATCCGCGCTGGCCATGGCTTGGTTCAAGGCGGCGAAGGGACCGGTGGCGAATAGCACAGCGAAGGAAAAGATGCCCACGATGAAGCCGTCGATGACAATGGCGATGAAACGCTTGGATATCGGCGCCAGCTTGAAGGGCCTCGGCCGGGTTGGCTCATGCGTTGGCTCATGCGTCGGCGAGCTGTCGAGCGCGGGCGCAGGCTCGGGCACGATCTTGTCCGGCCGCTTGATATTGGACAACTCGTCCAGCGACTCCTGATGGGTCGGGTCCAGCTCCAGCGCCTTCTCCAGGAACTCGACGCGCTGCCCCTGACTCAGCGCCGCCTGCGCCGCCAAATAGTAGGCTGCCGCGCTGGGATTGTCCGCCAACTCATGCGCCACCAGCTCCCGCGCGTCTTCCATGCGGAAGCCGTCCAGCGCCTGCTGTATTTCCGCCAATCTGTCGCCCATGCGCCTCCCCTGTCGCGCCTCGCAAGCAACCGCTATCATACCTGATTATACGCTCAATTTATCGACAAAGCGCCATGCTCGCAGAGCAATCGAATCAAAGCGATAGTCAGTGAAATGGCGCAGATTCGACGGGAATATCAAACACAGAGAACACAGAGAGCACAGAGAAAAACAATAATTAAAGCCCAATTCATAATCATCGAGAGATTTTCGATGTTATTTCGGTGATACTGGCCATATTCCAACCCACCAAGTGCTTCGTATAGTCGTCCGAACCCCCAAATCTCTGTGCCCTCTGTGGTCTCTGTGGTTAGAATAAATTAATGCGATTGCTCTGCCATGCTCGCGCAAAGAGAAGGCTTGTTATTTTGTGTGAGCGCGGTTGACGCTTTTCGCTGCCGCCGAGCGGCTGTGTTATGATACGGCTTGCTTGAAAACCGCTCGCCAGGGGAATCAAACGCGCGCAGCATGACTGACATTAGACAGCAGATCGGCGCCAGCAAAGCCGGCCGCCGCTTCATCGCGCAAATGCGCTACTACAATGCGGGCGAATTTGGCAAGTTGCGCGGCTTTATGCGCAGCGGCTACTATGACCTGGTGCTGATGCAGAACCCGGTCGAAAGACGCCTGCTGGATTTGAAAACGACGCGCCGATTGCATGGCCGCCTGAAGGTCGTCCAGGTGGAGACGGCCGAAGACTACGCCATCCAGCTGATTCTGAAGGGTGAGAAGGGCGGGGCGCGCCTGCGCTTGCAGCTGTCGGTCAACGAAAGCTATCCGCATCAGGTGACGCATTACGCGCTTCTGCCCTTGGAAGATGCAGACCAGGATGTCTTATGAGCCTTGATTGTTCGACTGCGATCTTGCCCCGGCTCGACATAAACACCGAATTGGCGACCCGCATTCTGACCGGCTTCATCCGCGACAGCATGACCAAAGCCGGCATGTCGCGCGCGGTCATCGGCCTGTCCGGCGGCATCGATTCGGCGGTATCGGCTTATCTCTCGGCGCGGGCGCTCGGCGCTGAAAATGTGCTGGCTCTGCGTATGCCTTATCGCAGCTCGTCTGCCGAGAGCCTCAGCGATGCTGAAGCTGTTATCGAGGACCTTGGCATCCCGCACATGACCGTGCCTATCAGCGACATGGCCGATCCGCTGATCAGCCGCTTCCCCGAGATGAGCAAACTGCGTCAGGGCAATATCATGGCGCGAATGCGAATGATCACGCTCTATGACCAGTCGATGGACTGGGGCGGCCTGGTGATGGGCACCAGCAACAAGACCGAATTCCTGCTGGGTTACAGCACGATTTACGGCGACAGCGGCGTCGCCCTGCATCCGATTGCCGACCTGTACAAGTACCAGATCCGGCAGATGGCGCGCTATCTGGGTTTGCCGCGCTCGGTAATCGACAAACCGCCCTCGGCTGACCTGTGGGTCGGGCAGACCGACGAGGACGAACTCGGCTTCACTTATGACCAGGCCGATCAGGTGCTATTTTTGCTGGTGGACGAACGCTATACTGTGGATGAAGTGGCGCAGGAAGGCTTCGACCGCGGCTTCGTGGCGCAGATCTGGGAGCGGGTCAAAGCCAACCACTACAAGCGCACCATGCCCAATATCGCCAAGCTCAGCAAGCGCAGCATCGGGCACGATTTCTTGTATCTGCGCGATTATACCGGGCGCGCCGGACGCGTCTGAGCGATCAGCCGTTGATCTTGCTGGGCTGAATCTTGTAGATGACGCGCTGCTCTTTCCCCTTGCCCTCGGGATTGAACGAGTAGTAATCCTCGTTGCCGGAATAGACGCCAGACAGCTTGTTGATATGCGCCACAGCCGCCTCTGATTCATCAAACTCGACTACTTCGCCGCGGATTTCCGCCCAGTTGAAATCATCATTGGGGTCCAGCACCAGCACCGTAACTTTGGGGTTGGCGCGGATATTGCGATCCTTGCGCCGTCCCACCGCCGAGTTAATCCATACCTGGTCGCCTTCCGCGCTGGCCCAAACGGGCGTTACTTGTGGCTGGCCGTCGGGGTTGCTGGTTGCGAAGGACACCACAATCGGGCGGTCAAGCAGGTCTCGTACACGTTCAGGAATCGCTGCGGACATAAAGGCATGCTCCTTGCTGCATTCAATTGGCTAGCTTCAGTTGATTAGCGATTGTAGCCGAAACTGTCAATGCGCGTCAGTCTCTTCATCCGACGCCAAAAGCTCGCCCACGCTGAGAACGGGCTGATGGGGATCGGGATCAGCGCGTTGCGCTGGCTGCTCCGGCTCCATATCCGCGGCGCCGCCATTCTGCTGATGGTGCAGCATCTCCGCCAGCAGATTTGTCATGTCATCGCGCAGCCGCGCTTTAAATTCCTTATAGTTTTCGCCTGGCAGCTGACCGTTGAGCGAAAAGGTTAAGTGCTCGGGAATGCGCGCGCCAGTCTGACCTAGTTCCGGCTCCCAATGATCAATGAGATGCCAGGCGCTATTGCGGTGCTGATACAACTCAAACAGTATTCGCACTTCGCCCTGCAAGCCGTCCAGGCGCATATCCAGCGCTAGCGGCAGCGCGCGATTCTGCTTTTCGATGGCGGCCAGGGCCGACTTGCATAGCCTTTTCGATACGGGCGTCAGCGCCTTGCGCAATTCGACCGTGTCCAACTCCGGCGCCCGCCGCATGATGCGATTCAGCTGCCTATTGATCTTACGTGACATCACCACTTCGCTGCGGCTGATGCGCCCATACACATCATATTGCGTCGTGCGAACCGCCCTGACCATCCACCCGCCCAGGATGTCGCCGTCTCGGCCCAGCAGCCGCTTGATCACCGTGACTTGATCGGGCGCGCCGGCTGCGGAAATCGCGCTGCTCTGCGCGTGGAATTGCCAGGCCTGCCGCCGCCCCAGCGCTGAATTGGGATCGTGCCAGTTGTTCACCGCGTAGGGTGGTTGCCAGGTTTCAAACTTGGGCGGCCGGCGGAAAATCAGCCGCAGAATCAAGCTCAGCAGCCACAGGCAGAAAAGCGCGGCCAGCGTCATCCCGGCGTAGATCAGCAGATCGCGTTGGCTGTAGCTGCGCCCATTGACCTCAATGCCGCCGGCCTGAAAATTGATGCCGAGGTTCACCAGCGGAATATACAGGTCGTAATTCTGAGCCGGCGCCGACGAACCGGGAGCGCCGGCAGAGTCACCGCCAGACAAACCGGCATCAGCCCGGTTTATGAGAAAGAGCTGGGTATTGTTGCGGGCGATCGGGCTGCCTTCCAGCTCAAACTCGTCAATTCCCGCCTGGATCTGGATCGATACATTATCCGCCGTCAATCCCGCCAGAGGCATGGGCAGCGAGAAGTTCCGCGACTCGTCGGCCGCCAATGCCGGCAAGTCCACGCTGGCCACGACCTGGCCCGTCTGATACTCGGAGATGACAATCTCGGATGCTGCCAAGGCATCGCCGCCCTGATTGGAAACGGTGAAACTGATGACGGCGGCGTCCGCTGTGTAGCTCACGCCGTCAACCGAGATGGCGTAATCGCGCGGCTGAGCCTGGGCGACGGCCGCAAAAGCGCTGAGCAATACAAGAATCAGTAGTTGAAAACGAGCCATTGGCTGTCGCCCAAATTTCCAGTCAAAAGTCGCGTAACGACCTAGCCGCCGCGCGCCATCATTGAGTTTACTATAATGCCGAAAACCCGCTTGTCCAAGTCCCTTGGCTGGTCGAGGCAGAGCTGTCGCGAACCCGTCTCCGGCGCTGGCCAATTTGAGTATATGCGAGTAGGTCATGCAAATTTTGCGCTGCACCCCCCATCCCCCGGCCCCTTCCCCCAAAATGACTGAGGACAGGACAGGTTTGGGATAAGTGGTTGTTGTTGCAACGGGTCAGCCAATGGCTGACCCCTACAGACATCATTCTGTGAGGAAAATGTAGGGGCGAGCCATTGGCTCGCCCGAAATACTCATATAATTCACTGGTTACACGGCTTTTGTTTGCCTGTTGAATAACTGTCCTGTCCTCAGCTCTTTATGGGGGTGGGGGTAAGGTGTGGCATTTCTCGCATGACTTACTTGACGTTACTTGTGTTACCATGTCCTGCGAAAATATGGAGCGCAATTCGCGTACCCAATTTGAACCAGCCGCGTACGAGCAGAAATAGATGACAGTTGCAGACCAGGACATAGATGCGCTGATCCGCGACTTGTCGCAAACTAGGCTGTCCGCCGACGCCTTCAATGAATATGCGCCCGGAAACGCGGATAACGCCATCCGCCGCGCCAACTTGCGGCTGTATCTGAGCGCAATGGCGGCGCGGAAACCGCGGACCCTGCTGGTGATGGAAGCGCCCGGCTATCGTGGCTGCCGCTTGACCGGCGTACCTGTGACCAGCCGCAAAGTCTTGCTCGAAGGCCTGCCCGCACTGGGGTTCTTCGGCGCCGAGGCCGGCTATCGCGATGTCGCCGATGCCGGATTCGAACGGGTCTACGGCGAGCAATCCGCCACCATCGTCTGGAGTGCGCTGGCGCAGTTGCGGGCGCTGCCTTTCATTTGGAATACTTTTCCCTTTCACCCGCACAAAACGGGCCATCCACTCAGCAATCGCAAGCCGCGCGGCGCCGAAACGGAACTGGGCTCGGCATTTCTACAGCGCTTGCTGGCGCAGTGGCGCTTTCAGCAAGTCATCGCTGTGGGTAATGTGGCTTATGAAACCTTGGGCGCGCTAGGGATTGGTTGCAGCAAGGTGCGGCATCCGGCGCATGGCGGAAAGAATGACTTCGTCGCCGGCTTGAGCGCGCTGCTGTCAGTCGGCGCTTGAGGCTTTAACCGCGTCGGATTGTTCCTCGTCGGCTGCCTCCGCCTCGGCTTCGGCGAGCGTCTCGTCCACGGTCTCAGTAGTGGTTGTTTCAACCGGCTCTTCTGTTGATTCCGCGTTCGGAGTGCTGCCGCCCTCTTCTTCGTAGACATCGGCGTAGAGCAGCTCGAAGGAATCCTTGGGCAGGCGATACAGCTCGGCGCCCGCTTCCTGCCCGGCATCGGACATCAGCGCTTCGTTCTGAATGTCAAGTGACTCGAAGTATATTTCCAGAATGCGGAAATACTCGGCCGCGCCGCCCGGGCTGCCGGTGACATGCGCGACCTGGCGCCGCTGGATATGCGGTATGCGCTCGACCAGCGCCAGGAAGTCTTGATAGATGCTTTCGAAGCGCTCGGCATTGTCCGGCTGCCGAAACAGGACCATGAATTTTATCATGAGGCGGGTTCAACTCTTTTCACGGAAAGTCGACTATACGATACGAAACAACAGCGCGATACGCAAGGGGCGCGCCTCCCAGAGCAATCGCATCACTTTATATTAACCACAGAGACCACAGAGGGCACAGAGATTTGGGGGTTCGGACGACAATACGAAGCGCTGGGTTGGTGTATTGCAAGTATCACCGAAATAACATCGAATATCTCTCGTGGATTATGATTTGGGCTTTCATTATTGCTTTTCTCTGTGCTCTCTGTGGTCTCTGTGGTTGATTTTCCCGTCGAATATGCGCCATTGCACTGACTATCGCTTTGATGCGATTGCCCTGTATTCGCAGCCAGCCAGGTAGTCGCCTCGCAGCGGCTGTGGTACATTCTAGGCCATTGACCAAGCCTCATGGCATCAGACGAATACACATAAGATTCAGGATTAGACCATGCCCCAGCTGCAAGAAATTGGACGCCTGCCCGACCCGGTGGACAACTGCGCCATCGCCATTCGCGATCTGGCCGGCGGCACGCTAGTCCATTCCGGCGACCGCAAATTCACGCTGTCGCATACGGTGCTGGAGGGCCATCGCTTCGCCATTCAGCCTATCCCGCCGGGTGCGGAATTGACATCCTGGGGCCAGCGCTTCGGCGTCGCCACGCGCGATATTGCGCCGGGCGAATACGTCATGAATGAAGGCGTAAAAGTCGAGCTGGAGCGGCGCAATCTCGATTTCGCCTTGCCGAACGCGCCCAATTTCGCCAATCAGATTACGCCATTTGAATTCGACGCCGGCGGCTTTAGCGCGGCTGAGCCCTTGCCGCTGCACAGCGATATGCGCTATTTTCAGGGTTACCCGCGCGCTGGCGGACGCGGAGTCGGCACGCGCAACATGGTCGTCGTCGTTGGCACATCGTCGCTGGTGGCCGGTTTCTCGCGCACACTGGCCCAGCTGACCGCAGACTTGGCCGCTGACTTCCCCAAGGTCGACGGCATCGTGCCCATAGCGCATACCGAAGGCGGTCATCAGAACCCCAACAATCGCGAGCTGCTCTTGCGCACCCTGGCCGGCTTCATGGTTCATCCCAATGTCGGCGCGGTGGTCGCCCTGGATTTCGGCGGCGAAGCGGTGACCAATGCCGACCTCAAACAGTACATGATCGATAACGACTATCCGCTGGCCCATGTGCTGCACCGCTTTCATTCGTTGACGACCAGCTTCGACGCCAATGTCGCCTGGTTCAAAGACCTGCTGACGGACTGGCTGCCGCGAGTGAATCAGCTCGAGCGCAGCCCTCAGCCCTTGAGCGCCCTGAAGATCGCCTTGCAGTGCGGTGGCTCCGACGCCTTTTCCGGCATCAGCGGCAATCCGCTGGCGGCCTGGGTGGCCAAGGAAGTCATCCGCTACGGCGGCTCAGCTAATTTAGCCGAGACTGACGAATTGATCGGTTCCGAGTCCTACGTGCTGGACAAGATCGAGCGGCTTGAGCTGGCGCAAGATTTCCTCGGCAAGATAGAGCGCTTCAAAGAGCGGGTCAGCTGGCACGGGCAAACGGCCGAAGGCAATCCCTCCGGCGGCAATAAATTCCGTGGCCTTTACAATATCTATCTAAAGTCGCTGGGCGCGGCGGCCAAACGTCATCCGGATGTCCCGCTGCATGATGTAATCGAGTACAGCCAACTGATGACCAGCGGCGGATTCTACTTTATGGATAGCCCCGGCAACGACCTGGAAAGCGTGGCCGGGCAGGTGGCCAGCGGCTGCAATATGATCTTCTTTGTGACCGGCAATGGCTCCATCACCAATTTCCCCTTCGTGCCGACCATCAAGTTCGTGACGACCACGGCGCGCTACAACTTGCTGCGCAGCGACATGGATGTGAACGCCGGAGAATACCTGGACGGGACGCCGCTGGACGAGCTGGGCGCGCGTACGCTGGACCAGACGGTTGCTGTCGCCGACGGACAGCGCTCGGTAGGGGAGAAGGCCGGGCATTACCAAGTCCAGATTTGGCGCGATTGGCAGCAGACCAGCCCGGCCAATGTGACCTTGATCGAGCGCCGCCTTTACTCCGGTCAACCGCTTGGCATTCCCGCCGATGTCGAATTGCCGTCGGTCGCGGCGCCGGTGTATAAGTCCGAGCGCGGACTGACCAGCGAGCGCATCGGACTGATCATGCCGACCAGTCTCTGTTCCGGCCAGATCGCCAGGATGACCGCCGACACGCTCAATGCCCAGGGCCTGGGACGCGCCGCCGGGCTGACGCGCTTTGTGGCGCTGGTGCATACCGAAGGCTGCGGCGGCAATGTGCAGCCGGAATACAAAGACATGCAGATCGGCTACTTGCAGCATCCCAAGCTGCGTCACGCGCTACTGCTTGAGCACGGCTGCGAGGTGACGCATAACAGTTACTTCCGTGGCTTAATGGAAGAGCAAAATCTGGAACCGGCGGATTATGGCTGGGCCAGCATTCAGCTTGACGGCGGCATTGATGCGGTCATGCGCAAGGTTGCGGATTGGTTCAGCCGACGCGTGCAGAACGACAGCCCGCCCGCGCGCATTATCGCTGGCCTGGAAGCGCTGCGCATCGGGCTTCTGAGCCAGACGGACGCGCCGGAATATCTGCAGCGCGATCTGGCGCGGCTCTGCAAGATCATCGTGGCCGGCGGCGGCAGCGTCGTCGTTTCGGACAAGGACGGCCTGTGGGGCAGCGCCTTTTCCGCTGAGCTTGACTTGCCTGAAAAGCCGGAAGCCACGCTGGGATACGGCCAGGCGGCGAAAAACGCTGGCTTCCACATCATGTCGAATCCGCGCCGGCATTGGGGCGAGACGCTGACCGGCATCGGCGCCAGCGGCGTCGAACTCATATTGGGTTATGTCGACGGCTATCCGCTGGCCGGGCATCCGCTGGTGCCGGTGCTGCAAGCGAGCGCCAGCGCCGTTTCCGCCGAGGATCTGGATGCGCTGCTCTTGGAAGGGGGTGACAATGCGTCGCTGCTTATCGACTTGCTGGTGGCGACCTTATCAGGCGACCACACCGCGCGGCATCAAGTCACTGGCACGGACGATTTCCAGGTGACGCGGGGCTTGCTCGGCGTCTCCTTCTAGACCGCCAGAATCAGCCGCGCCTGATGGCCAATTCGCGCCAGAATTCGGCGATGCGCTCAATTAGTATCGCCTCGCTGACGTAGGTGGCGTCAAATTCGACCACATCCTCGACCTCGCGGATGCGCCATTCCCGCTGCAATTCGCCGATGGCGCGCGAGCGCTCGACCGGGTCGTGGTAGCGGGCGCCCAAAGTTAAGTGGATGCGCCGCAAGATCGAATCCAGCGAGGCCACCAGACAAACGATGACGCCGTTGCGCTGCAATTCGGCCAGATGAATGCTGCCGACCAAGGTGCTGCCTGCCACGCGAATCAGACCGCGCCGATGCAGCACCACCTCGTCCATGATCTCCGTTTCAACAGTCTTGAGATGGCGCTCGCCGTAGGTCGCGCGCAAGTTGGCGATGGTATCGCCCAGCCGCTCCTCCAACTCCCGCTCGACGTCTATTAGGGTCAAGCCGAGGCGCTGTGCCAGCTGGCGCGAAATGCGCGGGCGATTGGGCTCGACATAGCCGGTCACGATCAAATTGAGGTCGCCATGCAGGCGTAAATCACGCGCTTCCATCACGCCAGTCGGGGAACCATTCGTCCAGGAGCGCCGGCAATTCTTCAAATGAATTCACGCACGGATGCCCGCCATTAGCATTGTTGCCGTCCGCGTTTAGCTTGAGATGCCCGCCACTGCGACCGACATCACCCACCAATCGCTGTACGGCGCGCATGCCAACACCCAGGGCGCCGCTGACATCGGCAATTGGATTATCGCCGATGAAGACCGCCTCTTCCGGCGCGACGCCGATTCGCTCCAGCGCGCTATGGAAGATGCGCGGGTGCGGCTTCAGGTAGCCGACATCCGCGGCCGCCAGCCGACAATCGGGAAAATAAGGCAGCAGGCCGTGCTCCCGCAATTCGCAATCTCTCAGCGACATGGGCTGCGAGGAATTGGTAACGACCCCCAGCCGAATCCGCCGCGAGCGCAGCTCATCCAGGACAGGAAAGACATCGGGAAAGACCACGGCGCCCGGCACGACTTTCCAGTCATAAGCGCTCAGAATCTCGTCGGCGAAGGCATCGGCCTCGCTGACACCCAGCTCAGTCAACGTCTGCTGGAGGATTACTGGCATGACGGGCGCGCGAAGATTGGCGCGGGCGCTTGTCCAGGCTTCGCGGGTGCGCTTCGTATAGCGCTTGACCAGCTGCTCCAGCGCGATGCCGGTCGGCGACAGTCGCCGGTTCAGAAAGCGCAGCACGCGGTCTAGGCGCTCTGCTTCGATTTCGCGCCAGTCCAGCGTGACGCCGCTCCAGTCGATTAAGGTATCGTCGAAGTCGAAAAGGACGGCTTTCAGCTGACGCGCCACCGGGCCTTAGCCTCCGCCTCTGGCGGCGCGTTTGGCTCTGCGTTCCAGCGCTTTGCGGCGGCGCTCTTCGCGCTTGGCTTCGTCTTCGTTCCAGGGGGTCGGCCCATCCGATGGCGGGGCGGCTTTCACCACCGTCGGCGGAGGCGCGGCCACGGCTTCAGCGACGGCGGGCTCTGCTGCTGCGGCGGCAACCGGTTCGGGCAGCGCCACATCGTAGGCGAAGTCTTCGATGGCCTGCGCCGCTTTGTCCTCATACACGTTGTAGAAGTCGTCCGCGTTGACTGCATCCTGCATGCGCCAGACCAGCGCCGAGGCTTCCATGCCCGGCTCAATGCCGCTGTGGCGCGGCTGCCAGCCGAATTCATCGCGAAGCTTCCGGCTGCTGATGACGACCTCGCGCCCAAGCAGCTTGTCGCGCAGGGTCTTCTGCCGCAGCATGTCGAATAGCCCAGCGGCGGCGAAACGCGGCGCGCCCAGGCCCAGTGCCGCGCTGATGGCGCCTGCGCATTCGTCCGGGCTGCAAACGGTATCGTCCGCGGCGTTGATGACTGAGACGCCTTCTGGTTCGTCGTCGGCTTCCAGCAGCGTTACAAAGGCCGCCGCCAGATCATCTTCGTGTATCCACGAGGCCGGCAGCGCCCCGGCAGGCAAACGCTGCGACGCCATGATCGCATCTGCCAGTGATACTGTTGCCGGGTTATTGCCACCATAAATGTAGCCGCTGCGGACAATATAGCCCTTTAAGCCGCTGTCCTTCAGGGCGGCTTCGGCCGCCAGCATGGGCGCGAATTCGCTGTCGTGCGCATCGTGATCGCCTTCGATCGCCGCGCCCTGCCCGGCATCGTACAGGTAGCCGAAGCTAAGCGAGACGATCCGATTGACGCCATGCTGCCTGGCGGCTTGCGCGACCGCCCAGGTAAATTGCAGCAACTGCGCGCCACGCTCGGCAAACGCAGCGCCGGAATGCGGCAAGCCGCCACAGAACTGGGGAATAGCGTGGATGATCGCGTCCGCCTGCGCCATTTGAAGCGCGCTGAATACATCGCTCGCGCGGCCCAAGTCGGGATACACCGGCAGAGCGCCCGCTTGACGCAGAGCCAAGGCGCCATCCGATGTACAGGCGCTGGCAACGACTTTGTGCCCGCGCTTCAGCAAGACGCGAACCGTCGCCAATCCCACATCTTCTGCGCCGCCGGTCACAAATACACTCATTTGCTTGTTCGCTTCAGCCATCGCTCACTCTCTCACCGTGACGGATTGTCCTCGCCATTATGCCATAAAGTTCCCGCCTTTGGCACGGGACTATTGACTTTTGTTTGCAGCGTTGATTATGCCTAACTGAGCTTAAGCATAGGCTTGAGCCAGTGCCGGTCGCGAATATTGCGCGGCTCGCTCTAGATATATTGCGCCGGCTATGAATTAGCTAGCGCGGGATTAGGCTGCAGATGGCAGGTTTGGCTACGCACCGGCTGCTCTTTTCCTGCGTATAACAACTATAGTCTACAGCAGGGAGCAACACATGTCGCGCAAACTCAAAGGAAGTCCAGGCCGGTGGTTGACAGCCTCGAATCTACTAATTGCGCATCTGGCATTTCATGTCATATTTGTGTTTGGATATTGGTTTTCTGTTGCGGCGAGTTTGAGCTTTGCAGATCTTGACTTCTTTGAAAACCATCTACTTGCTTTCTTGTCTAATGCGTCTTCCAATCATCTTGCTTTGCTGCTTGTCCTTGCCCTCCATACGCTTGTTGTTGTCGCCAATGGCTGGTGGAAGAAACGACGGCATGGGGCGGAAAGCAGTCAATTCGATAGGGAACACGGCCACATGTCAGCCGAGGATAAGCTAGAACTACTTTTGGACGAAGTGGTCGAATTACGCGAAGCATTGCATGAACGAGCAGTCGTCAGTCAGACGCGCAGTTCCGATCTGCCAACCGAGCGTCTGCGGGAACACGATCTTGAGCCAGAGGACGAGACGCTCCTTCAAGACGAATACCAGGTCGAGAAAGTCACCGACGGTTCGAGATGAGTGCAATAGCAACCAGCTGGATTTGGGCGGACGAGGCTAGCGGCGGCGTCAAAGGGGCGCGCCTGGATCTGGCTGCGCGCGCCATCGAGTGGGTGGATCAGCCTGCCTGAAATGATGCCCTTCGGCCGCAGTTGGCGGCTGATTTCCTGGCAAACGGGCCCATCGAATCCGTTCCGGCTGATGTGCTGGCGGAGATACGGACCGCCCTTTCCATTGACAGCCCGCGCCTTCGTCGCTAACATACGCGTTCGCACGGGCCTGTAGCTCAGTTGGGAGAGCGCCACAATGGCATTGTGGAAGTCAGGGGTTCGAGTCCCCTCAGGTCCACTTCACCAGCCAAGATCAGTGCAAACCTTGTGAAAGGTCGGTATCGTGGCGAGTCATAAGCGCAGCGTCTGGGAAGAAATGCTTGAAGTCGGGCGTCGAATCCTGAAAGAACTCGACGACTTCCTGGACCCAAGGTCGCAGCAGCCACGCAAGCCGGCGCGGGTTCCTGTGCCCGTGCAAGAGAGAAGCAAAGGTCAGCGAAACGCATAGACGGCAAGCTGCTTTTCTTCTACAGGGCGCGGTCAAGAAGACTGCGCTTTTTTTGTTCCTGCTCGCCAATTGGTGCTTCCGCAGTTGCAACTCCGCGCGATAGCTGACATCATCTAGCGCTATACAGAGGCATTTGCGATGGGAGGGCGACCGTGCCCGAGTTCAAGATATTTGACGGACACAACGATACTTTGCTGCGCTTTTATCGAAATGAAGTGCATTACAGCGACTTTCTGGGCGAGATGGACAGCGGGCATATTGACCTGGCGCGCGCGCGGCGTGGCGGCTTTGCCGGCGGATTCTGCGCCGTCTATGTGCCCAATCCCGATAGTCGCATCGCCCCCGACAGCATGCCCGATACCAGCAAGCCCTATGCGCCGCCGGCGGTCGAATTTGTCTATTCACAGGGCGTCGTCCTGCGCCAGATGGCGGATCTATTCAAGCTGGAAACGGCCTCGGACGGGCAAGTCAAAGTAGTCCGCAGGGCCGACGAATTGCAGTCCTGTATCGATGCGGGCATCTTTGCCGCCATCTTGCACTTCGAAGGGGCGGAAGCCATAGACGAAGACCTAAACGCGCTGGAGGTATATTATCAGGCGGGCATGCGCTCGCTGGGCATCGTCTGGAGCCGTCCGACGATCTTCGCGCACGGCGTGCCCATCGCCTTCCCGTCCACGCCCGATATCGGGCCCGGGCTTACCGACGCCGGTAAACGCCTGGTGGCGCGCTGCAACGAACTCGGCATCATGATCGACCTCTCGCATATGAACGAGGCCGGTTTCTGGGACGTGGCCGCGCTAAGCGATGCGCCTCTGGTCGCCACCCATTCCAACGTACATGCGCTCTGCCAGATCTCGCGCAACCTCACCGATAAGCAGCTGGACGCCATCAAAGCCTCCGACGGCATGGTCGGGCTGAACTTCGCCACTGGATTCCTCAACGAAGACGGCGCCTGGGACAGCGATCGCCCGCTCGATGTGATGGTGCGCCACCTGGACTACCTGGTCGAACGGCTGGGCGAGACGCGCGTCGGCCTGGGCTCGGATTATGATGGCGCGCGCGTGCCCGATGCGGTCGGCGATGTATCTAAGCTGCCCAATCTAATTGCCGCGCTGCAAGCCGCCGGCTACAATGACGAGCTGCTGCATAAGCTGACGCATCAGAACTGGGTGCGCGTCCTGCGGCAGACTTGGGGCGCCTGAGCTGAGGCGCCATCAAACTCGCTGTTTACGGCGCATATTTTGTTTGATAAGCTGTTTCGCGCCGCATAATTGCACGAACGCAGGCCTGAGATGAAAGCGAAAGTGGCATCGGGTATCGGGGTGACCCGCTCTTTCCTTATGTAGTCCGCCGGGACTGCCAATCTCACGCTGCCTCACACTCCGCATCCTCACTTTTACGCCAACCAACTGCTGCTCGCCTGACGCAAGTTTCCGGCGACGTTGCGCTTTTGCGCTGAGTTGAATCAATCTTGTATCAAACTTAATGTACGGAGGACCTAAGCACGATGTCAGAAACTTATCAGCCCCATGAGATAGAAGTGAAATGGCAGCGTAAATGGGAGGCGACCGAACTTTACCGATCCAAAGTGGATTGGGACAAGCCCAAGCACTACGCGCTCACCATGCTGCCCTATCCCTCGGGCGATTTGCATATCGGGCACTGGTTCGCCATGACGCCTTCCGATGCGCGCGCCCGCTGGATGCGCATGCGCGGTTACAACGTCCTCTTCCCGATGGGTTTCGACGCCTTCGGCCTGCCCGCCGAGCAAGCGGCGATCTCGCGCAATATCCATCCCTGGAAGTGGACCTACGCCAATATTGAGCGCATGCGCGAGCAGCTGCGCAGCATGGGCGCCATGTTCGATTGGGAGCGCGAAGCCATCTCCTGCACGCCCGAATACTACAAGTGGTCGGAATGGTTCTTCAAACGCTTCTACGAAAAAGACGTCGCTTACCGCGGCTCGGCGCTGGTCAACTGGTCAGAGTCGCTGCAGACCGTGCTGGCGAACGAGCAGGTCATCGACGGCAAAGACGAGCGCACCGGTCAGCCCGTGGTGCAAAAGATGATGGAGCAGTGGTTTTTCGCCATCACCAAATACGCCGATGAGCTGCTGGACTTTGAGGGCATGGATTGGCCCGAGTCGATCAAGATCATGCAGACCAACTGGATCGGCCGCAGCGAAGGCGCCCGCGCGACCTTCCATACTGCCGAGAGCGCGCGTGGCGGCGCGATCTCCCAAAATGCTGAAAACGCGCGTGGTGGCGCGACCTCCCAAAATGCTAAAAGCGCGTACGGGCGAGCCGGTGGCTCGCCCTCGACCGAAATCGGACAACATCCCATCGAGATCTACACTACACGTCCCGATACGCTCTGGGGCGCGACCTTTATGGTGCTGGCGCCAGAGCATGATCTGGTGGCCAAGATCACCACGGACGAACAGCGCGCCGCCGTCGAGCATTACATCGACGAGATCGCAGCCGAAACCGAAATCGAGCGCATGATGGAACACCGTGAAAAAACCGGCGTCTTCACTGGCGCCTACGCCATCAACCCGGTCAACGACGAGCGGGTTCCGATTTGGATCGCCGACTATGTCATGATCACTTACGGTACGGGCGCGATAATGGCTGTCCCCGCGCACGACCAGCGCGACTTCGAGTTCGCCCGCGCCCATGACCTGCCGATACGCGTGGTGATTCAGCCGGAAGATATGACCGAGCCGCTGACCGAAGAGAGGATGACTGAAGCCTATGACGGACCCGGCATCATGGTCAACTCGGATGCCATGGACGGCAGCGTCAGCAGCTGGCAGAAGGGCCGCAAGAACCCGGCTATCAATCGCGTGATCGATTGGCTGGAAGCGACCGGCAAGGGCGAGGAATCGGTGAATTACCGTCTGCGCGACTGGCTGATCAGCCGGCAGCGCTACTGGGGCGGGCCCATCCCTATGATGTACGCCGGCGACCAGATCATTCCGGTTCCCGATGAGGATCTGCCCGTTGAACTGCCGGAAGATGTCGATTTCCTGCCCACCGGTCGCAGTCCCTTGACCTACCACGAGCCCTTCTTCAAAGTAGACGAGACGCTGCGGCGCGAGACCGACACGCTGGATACATTCATGTGCTCGTCCTGGTATCAGCTGCGATACCTGTCGCCCGATTGCGACGCGGCGCCCTTTGATGCCGAGGAGGCGGCCTACTGGCTGCCGGTCGATGTCTACACCGGCGGCGCCGAACATGCCGTGATGCACCTGCTCTACACGCGCTTCTTTACCAAGGTGCTGCGCGATATCGGCGTATACGATGATGCAGCCGCCGCCATGCGCCGCCACGGGCGCGATCCCGATGGCGCATTCGATGAACCGATGACCGTGCTGCGCAATCAAGGCCAGGTGCTGGGTGGCGAGCGGCAAGGTCACTTCGTGCTCTGCAGCGGGCGCGTCGCCGGCGAGCGGATGCTGGCGGAGCGCGTTGAAGTGGTCGACTGGAACCAGGTACCGGCCGGCTTCGAGGGTTATTTCGGCGAGATCGCCCACCGGACCGAAAATGTGCTGCACTTGAATATGGCCGGCGTCACACAATTCGTCGAAGTACAGCCCGATGCCGAGATCGTCATCCCGCATATCTCCGGCGAGAACAACGTCAATCAGCTGCAGCATCACCTGGATATCCAGCGCATGTCCAAGAGCAAGGGCAATGTCGTTAATCCCGATGAGCTGGTGGCGAAATACGGCGCCGATGCCGTCCGCTGCTACTTGATGTTCAATTTCGACTGGCAGAAGGGCGGGCCCTGGAACGAGAACAACATCAAGGGTCCGCAAGGCTGGCTGCATGACATCTGGGAGATCGTTGCCGCCGGCGCGCCCTCAGCCGCGGGCGACCCCTCCGTCGAGCGCGATATCGTGCGCAAGCTGCACCAGACCATCGCCGTCATCAACCGCGGCCTGGAAGAGTTCAGCTTCAACACGGCCATCGCCGAGCAGATGAAGTTCAAAAACGCGCTGAAGGCGGCATTGCGCGCGGGGTCAATCGGCGCGGAGGTCTGGCGCGATGTGATGAGCCAGGTGATTCGGCTGCTGGCGCCTTTCGCCCCGCATCTGGCTGAAGAAATCTGGCTGCGACTGGGCTGGGAATACAGCGTGCATACGCAGCCCTGGCCGGAATACGACGCCGATTTGGCGCGTGAAGAAATGGTCGACCTGGTGGTGATGGTCAACGGCAAACCGCGCGAAACCATCGCGGTGGCGGTGGATATCGATCAGGAACGCGCGCAGGAGATGGCCTTGGCCAGCGGCGCGGCTCAGCGCAGCTTGTCCGGCAAAGCGCCGAAGCGCACGATCTTCATCCCCGGCCGCAACGGTAGCGATCCCAAGGTGAATATCGTCGTTTAGCGCAATAAAAATCCCGCCTATATAACTCAAGGCGGGATCGGTTTTCAATATCTGTGTGACGTTGGGGCGGGGGAAAGAATACCTAGCCGCAGCCGCCGCGCAGAACCTTACGGTGATAGCGGCTGATGTAGCCCGTCTTTCCCTCGAACTCGACCTTGTACCAATAGCCGTTGATCTCGAAGGCGGGCACTTCGGAATTGAGCCAGACCAATCCGATGATCTCGCCGGCCGGCTCTGCCCGCAGGAAGAGCGTCTCCACCAGTTTGATTTGGCAGTCGCTCAGCGGGATGGAATCGAAGGTAGGCAGCGTGGCCGGTGATTCATTGGCAGCTGACGTTTCAGCCGGCGCGGTTTCGCGCAGTAGAACCACCGTGCCGGCGCGGTCGATACTGCCGCAGGTCATGCCATCGCGCTGATACTGCTCCAGTTGAATTACCTCGCGCGGCGCATAGGCGGCATCGAGGAAATACAGAGAGCCTTCATTGCGGAAGCATATCTCCAAGCCGCCATTGACGTAATTCCAAACATCCACCGCATCAACGAAGTCGTGCTGGGCCAAGTCCGTATTGCTAATGACCACTTCGCCGGCCATCTGGCATTGTGTATTCTCAACGAAGCCTGTGACGATGGCTCTGCCGGGCGGCAAGTGTGGACAGGTGACCGGCGGCGGCGTGTACCTCGGCTCTTCAGTTTCATCGGGCTTCCCTTTGGTGCGCGCTGTGATCTCGAGCTGAGTATGGTCATGATATACAGTAATGACGTACCGAGTTCTGGGGCGCAGTCCTTTGATTCGGTACGATGTCTTGGTGGTGTAGCCCTGATGCGCCCTCGCGCCGCCGGCGGTATCAACATAGATGAGATAGTTGACGCTTCCTTGCCCGTTTTCCCACCTTATTGAGATGCTCTTGCTGCTGATGTCTGTCGTACGCAGGTTCCAGATAGTAGGCTGCGCCAGCGCTGGCAAGGCTGCGAACAGCGCAGCAGCCAGAATAACGAAGATCGCAGGTCGGATAAGTCCTTGTTGTTGTCTTGCAGTCATCAAGCTTCTCCTTCTGCTTAACTCGTATCATTAGCTTAAACGCAGTGATACGTAGGTCAAGGAAAATGTCTCCATAGCAGGAGAGGCGCATGTCTGGCGTAGGGTCGCGGTAGGTTTCCTCTGTTTTCGGCATCAAAAAAACCCCGCCTGGAGTTTTCCAGACGGGGCTTGGCGGATACGCGCGGCGCTTTGCTCAGCCGCAGCCTCCGCGCAGAACCCGGCGGTGATAGCGGCTGATGTAGCCCGTCTTTCCCTCGAACTCGACCTGGTACCAATAGCCGTTGATCTCGAAAGCGGGCACCTCGGAATTGAGCCAGACCAATCCGATGATTTCGCCGGCCGGCTCAGCACGAAGGAAGAGCGTCTCTTCCAGCTTGATTTGGCAGTCGCTCAGCGGGATGGAATCGAAGGTAGGCAGCGTGGCCGGGCTTTCAGCAGCGGCTGGCGTTTCAGCCGGCGCGGCCGACTCAAGCAAAACCACGGTGCCGACACGGTCAATCATGCCGCAGGTCATGCCATCGCGCTGATAATGCTCCAGTTCCATGGGCATGCGCTGCATATAAGTGGCATCCAGGAAGACCAGCCAGCCGGCGTTGCGGAAACAGACTTCCACCCCGCCATTGACGTAGCTCCAGACATCCACCGCGTCAATGATGCCGCGCGCAACCAGATCCGGATACACGCCGATGACCACTTCGCCAGCCATCTGGCATTGAGTGTTCTCCACGTAATCGTAGACGACGGCTCGGTCAGGCGGCAGCTGCGGGCAGGTCACCTCGGGCGGACGCCAGGGTTCTTCTTCGTCCTCGTCATCATCATCTTCTTGCCCGCTCTGGCAGTTGTCTTTATAAAAGCTCCACTCAGCTTCGTTCAGCCAGCGCTCGCCCAGAACATACTCGCAGCTGTACTGCTGCGCTTGCGCCGCCGGGGCTGCAACCAAAAGGCAAAGCCAGCAAACCAGCAGCGCCGCCATGCGAATTCTCTTGTTGTTCATCTTCGGTCTCCTCTAACGCCAATTGCCAATTGCCAATTGATACTTATGCCTTAGTCTACAGGCGGGAACGCGCGTTTCAAGCAAATCCGGCTGATAGTAGACCAAGCGCGTATCGTCCGTAGGCTTGCAGTAGGATTCCCAGCCCGCAGGCAAAGAAAAGCCCCGCCTCGAGTATTTCGGGCGGGGCGTCGCAGACCAGGACATTAAGCGGCAGCGATCAGATGCAGCCGCCGTGCAAGACCCGGCTATAGAAGCGGCTGATATAGCCTGTTGCGCCCTGGAACTCGATCTTGTACCAGTCGCCGTTGATCTCGAAGACGGGCACTTCGGAAAACAGCCAGACCAGGCCGATGATCTCGCCGGCCGGCTCGGCGCGCAGGAATAGCGTCTCCTGCAGTTTGATCTGGCATATGCTCTGCGGGATCGAATCAAATACGGGTAGTGTGACGGGCGCTGCGTCGATCGGCGAGGCGCTGGACGGCGTGGCATCGCGCAGCAGCACAACGGTGCCGGCACGGTCGATCGCGCCGCAGGTCATGCCGTCGCGATAGAAATGCGCCAGTTCATTGACCATGCGCGGGGAATATGCGGCATCCAGAAAGACCAGCCAGCCCTCATTGCGGAAACAGACTTCTATGCCGCCATTGACGTAGCTCCAGACATCAACCGCATCAATGAAGCCGCGCTCATGCAGGCCCGGCTGCATGGAGATAACCACGTCGCCGACCATCTGGCATTGCGTGCCTCTGACATGGCCAAAGACCGCGACCCTGGGCGGCAAGTAGGCGCAGGTGACAACTGTCGGTTTGCTCGCCGGCTCGTCGTTTTCATCATCGCCTCCAGCCGGCGCATCCCTTTCTGGGCAACTTGAATAGAACCACCTGTTGGTTTGCTCATACATTACATAGCCGCCAGTGTTGACGTGTTCCCACAGATTCTTACAAGTGTGGCCTCGGAAGCTTTGCGCTTGCGCAGGCATTACCAGCAACGCCATGCCGAGCAAGCCCAGGGCAATGGCGATCGGCGTAATTCGTTTCGCGATCACGTGTTCTCTCCTTTCCGCAGATTTCTTATTGCCAAGCATAAACTGCCGGGGGTGCAGGTCAAGCAAAGCGGCAGCATGGTAGTCAACCCGCCTTGCACCCGTAGGCTGGCAGTAGGGTAGCGCGGCGAATCGCTGCGAGTCAGAGCAATCGCATCAATTTATATTAACCACAGAGACCACAGAGGGCACAGAGATTTGGCGGTTCGGACGACTATAGGAAGCACTTGGCGGGTTGGTAAATAGCAAGTATCACCGAAGTAACATCGAAAATCTCTCGTGGATTATGAATTGGGCTTTCATTATTGTTTTTCTCTGTGCTCTCTGTGGTCTCTGTGTTTGATTTTCCCGTCGAATCTGCGCCATTTCACTGACTATCGCTTTGATGCAATTGCCCTGTGCGAGCGGGCGCGCCGCTTGCCAAAATCAGCGCATGGGATATAATGTTGACATCGTATCCTTTAGCGATTGGAAAGGCGCTATCATGCAAGAAGGTGGAATGGACATTGTCGTCAAGTATTGCGCTACTTGAGGACATCAACCTAATGCCGTCAGTTTGACGGATGAAATTTTGAACGAGCGTGAAATAGAGTATTTCATCAGCAGTTGGAAGCTAATTCCAGCTACCGGTGGCGTATTCGACGTCTGGGTCAATGGCGAGTTGATCTTTTCGAAGAAAGAAGTAGGTCGTCACGCGGAACCCGGCGAGGTTCGCGCTGGAATCATGAAGGCGCTTGAGACCGTTCGACCCGCTGATTTCGAACTGGCTGCCAAGTAGGAGGACGCTGATTCAGGAGCGTTCTACACCGACTAGCTTGACAAAGAGACTGCCGCTGCGTTAATGTAACATTAACGGGCGGTTTTCGTTTGTCATTAAGCAGCTGTTTCAGCTTGGCACAGTTGCCTGGTCAATGTAAACTGCCTATGTGAAATGCGCTGGAGTCGACGTCGAGAAACGCAGCTTCAGCGACAGCGAAGATTAGCGTCAATTACCAATCAGCAGAAAGGACTGTACAGATGAAGCGTTTTGTATTGATTGCACTGCTTGTAGTTTCCGTACTCGTTGTGGGCACGGGCCTCACAGCCGCGCAGGATGGCGTCATCGTTGAACGTATCCGTGATCGCGGCGAGTTGATTTGCGGCGTAAACTCGGTGCTGCCGGGCTTCGGCACACAGAATGACGCCGGTGATTTTGAAGGTTTTGACGTTGACATTTGTCGCGCAGTTGCCGCGGCTATCCTGGGCGACTCCAACGCGATCGCATTCCGTCCGCTTGCCGCTGCCGAGCGCCCGACTGCGCTGGCTAGTGGCGAGATTGACATGCTCAGCCGCAACACCACCTGGACGCTCAGCCGTGATACCGAATGGGGCGCCACCTTTGGCCCCACGACCTTCTACGACGGTCAGGGCATCATGGTCAAGATCGACTTTGGCGTGAGCACCATTGAAGAGCTCGGCGAAGAGAGCATTACCATGTGCGCCACCGCCGGCACCACCACCGAGTTGAATATCACGGACAAGGCCAACGCCCTTGGCGCCGACTGGGAACTGAATACATTCCCGGATTTCGACGCCATCATGGATGCCTACGAAGCGGGCGCCTGCGATGCCTTCACCAGCGATATCAGCAGCTTGGTCTCGCGCAAAGCCACCTCGGCTGATCCCGCAGCGCACACGATTCTGCCCGGCGCCATCAGCAAGGAGCCGCTCGGCCCGGTTAGCCCGCAGAACGACGCCAACTTCGCGGATATCATCCGCTGGGTCGTCTGGGGTCTGCTGTCCGCGGAAGAGTTTGGCATCGACAGCATGAACATTGGCGACTTCATGGACAGTGAAGATGCCGGCGTCGGCCGTCTGCTCGGCTTGGGCGACAACGTAGCCGGTGATTACCTCGGCATCAACGACGAGTTCATGGTGGATGTGATCACGCAGATGGGCAACTATGCCGAAATCTTTGATCGCAACCTGGGTCCGGATACGATCTTCGGTCTGGAACGTGGCTTCAACGCGCTCTGGACGGACGGCGGCCTGATGTACGCGGCGCCCTTCCGTTAAACCCAAGTCAACCGCCTAGTAGCGTAAAAGTGGGGTGTGCCATCGGCTTGATGGCGCGCCCCTTTTTTGTCTCGTTGGCCGGCGCCGTTCACGCAGCGATTTGTCAGTCAATGGCGGATTGCATACAATATAGGCTATATTAGCTTTAGCTTCATACTAGGAACTTCGTGATGCTCGAGAGCCAGTCAATGGAGAGGCCCGCCGACGCTTCACCGTCGGAGAACATGCTGCCCGCGATTTTTCGCGACGGCCGCATCCTTCAAGGCATCGCGCAGATAATATTCGTCGCCATTGTCGTCCTCGTCCTGAACAACCTGCAAACCCGCATCAACACAGCGCTGGAATCCACCAATCAGTCGCCCAATTTCGAATTCCTGCAGAATCGCGCCGGCTTCGACATCGCCGATTCCGGCAGTTACAGTTCAAACGACCGCTATATTGACGCCTTCCGCGTCGGCTTCATCAATACGATTCGCGTCGTCTTGTTCGGTTTGGTGGCGACTACCGTGCTCGGCATCATGGTCGGCATTTTCTTGCTCAGCCGAAACTTTCTGCTGCGGACGATTTCGCGCGCCTACGTAGAAGTCCTGCGCAATACGCCGATCTTGCTGCAGATCTTCGCCTGGTTTTTCATTGTCATCTTTGCTTTGCCGCAGCAGCAGGAGTCTTTTGCCTTCCCGCAAGAGGGCATCCGCAGCCTGCCGCTGATGCAATACGCGTTGTCGCTTTTGTTGATTCTGGTGATCTGGCAGGCCACCGGCTCCATGAGGCGTCCCGCCTGGCGCAACGGATTAAGACAGGCGAGCATCGCCGTCGTCGTACTGGCCAACTTGCTCGGGCTGGTTTTGGTAGGCGCTGGCACACCGATAGAGTTTCGGCCGGGCATCTACGTCAGCATCAAGGGCGTGGCGATATTCGAACTGATCCCCTCGTCGCTCTTCGCCGTCTGGATGGTTTTTGTCGTGGTCGGCGCGGTCGTCGCCATGGCCATGTCGCGCTACTTCCAATTCATCACCGAGACGACCGGCAAGCCCATCCCACGAACGCGATATGCGCTGCTGGCTTTAGCCGGTTTCACGCTGCTCGGCTGGCTGGTCATGGGTATGCGTCCTACGCCCTCCGTCATCCCCGTCTATGACGATGAAAGCGGCGAATTCGTCGAGATGCCCTATGATGACGCCTTTGAGTCGGGACTGCTGACAATTGAGCAGGAGCTGGAATATACGCGGCAGCCGCTGCTATACCGTCCGCCAACGCTCGACCGCCGCGGCCGCAACATTGAGACCGGCATTGAAATCTCGCCTTCGTATCTGGCGGTATTCCTGGGTTTGGTGATCTACACCTCCGCCTTCATTGCCGAAATCGTACGCGCCGGCATTCAAGCCGTGCCCAAAGGCCAGCTGGAAGCATCGCGCGCGCTAGGCCTCTCGCAGGGGGATATGCTGCGTTTGATCATCCTGCCGCAAGCGCTGCGCGTGATTATCCCGCCGCTGGGCAACCAATTCCTGAATCTGTCCAAAAACTCCAGTTTGGCGATCGCGGTTTCCTATACCGATATCTATCAAGTGACCAACACCATCATCAATCAGTCAGGGCAGTCGGTGACCGGCATTCTGATGGTCTTGCTGGCTTACCTGCTTATCAGCTTGCTTATCTCCCTGGGAATGAACTTGGTCAATCAGCGTTTTCAGCTGGTGACGAGGTAGGCGCGCCATGTCAGAACAGCGAAACGCAGACGCCAATCGCACGATTATCAATCGTCACGACGAGGGAACGCTGCCGCCGCCGAAGTTGGAAGTTGGCCTGGTTGGCTGGCTTCGACAGAATCTCTTTGGCTCGCCGGCCGATGCCGTCGTCACGATTCTGTCGTCCCTGCTGATTTTGGTGCTGGTCTACGGCTTCTTTGACTGGTCCGTGCGAACGGCCAACTGGTTCACCGTCATCAACAACCAGCGCCTCTTTATGATGGAGTCCTTTGAACCGGAATTTGAATGGCGCCTGGCGTTGACTGTGCTGCTTTCCGCCTTGCTGACCGGCATCAGCCTGGCGGCCTGGGCGCGCCGTTCCTGGGGTGTATTGGCGGGAGTTTCCGTGGCCTTGCTGGCGGCGCTGGCGCTATTGCCGCCGATCATCGACGCCCTGATTCCGCAGCCCCTGTCTTATTTCACCGCCGGCAATGTGGAAATCGTCGACCGCGCCTCCACCTTGACGCCGCAGCATGATCTGGCCTTCATCGCCCAGGAAGGCGAGACCGTGTCGCTGCGCCTGGCGCTGGACGAAGTGGCTGATATCGAGACCTTGAGCAATCTGGCCGGCTTTTCCGATCGCGTCGCCAATACCTTGGCCAACGCCGCCCACAATCGGCTTGATCGCCAAGTCATAACCGGCGAGACTTTTGATCGCATGTTGAGCGGCGAATTGACCGAAGGGCTGGAAGAACGGACGCGGCTCAACATCCGAACTTTTACACGCACCAATGATATGCTGGCCTCGACTGCGCAGGTCGTCGAAACCATCACGGGCCGGCTGACAGCGACCGACGGTACCGTGGCGGAATTACGCCTGTGGCTGGGCCGGCTGGAGCGCGCCGCTCTCGGGCTGGATCCGCGCGAAGACGCGATCCTGGCCGCCGTGGAAGCGGTCGAGGATGGCGCCACGAACTTGTCCATGACCGACCGCGTGCCGACCGGCCTGCATGATGCCATCGCTGAATTGACCGCCGTTACGCTGGCGAGCGAACAGCTGGAAGACCTGGGCGAAATGCTGATACTCCAGCTCTCGGAAGACTTGATCGGCCAGCCGGATCAGAGCAACGACGATGAAGAACTGATCACTCCGCTTCCGCGTGAGGCCGCGTTCCTGCGCGATATGTGGGTGCGCTTGCTGACCCCGCAGTCGGTGCTTGATCTGTATCAACTTGGGCAAACGCCCATGTCTGTAGCCATCCGCGACGCGCAGACATACGCTGTACTTACTGAGGCAGTGCTCAGCGAGGCAAGCGATTCCGTCAGCTTTGACGTGCCGGCGGACGGCTGGTACATCTTGTCCAAAGACACCGTAGCAGGCGAGACCGGCACGGCCATTCTGGCGGCGGACGGCATTCACCCGATCGTCGAGCGCACGCTCAGCGCGACCGAATCCCGCTTTGTGCGCCTGACCGATAACGAATTGGTCATCAGCGACAGCCGGCCGGAAATCGATGGCAAGAGCGCGCCCTTCGTCGTCTTGATCGACAATCAGTTCCGCGGCCTGCGCGACCTGCAAACCTATCTGGTCCACTTTATCCCGCCCTTCTTCGAGCAAGCCGAGCGACTGCTGCTGCCCTTCTTTATGACGCTGGCCTGGGGTTTCGCCCTGGGGCGCGCGTTGGCGCACATGTCCGGCGAGAACACAATCTTCAACAGCACCAGCAGCCGACTGAGCGTGTTGGCTTGGTCGACCACGCTTTTGCTGGTCTTGCTGGCATATTTCGTCCTCCTCGATGGCGCTGCCCCGATTCAAGGCGCGCCTGCGGTCATTCTCAAGATTGCGGCCGCCGTGGGCGTGGTTCTATTGGTGCGTTATATTGAGGACTGGCTGAGCCGCGCTAACCCGGGCGAAGACGCCGAAGGCTCGCTCAGCCGATTCCTGATGTATGGCTGGGGCGCGTTCCCCTTCCTCATGTACCTGATGGTCTCGGGCGTCAGCGGCCTTTCCGGCGGCGCGCTGGGCAGCATAGTCGGCGGCTTGATCTGGCTGCTGCTGATGTATTTCATCGGCCTGAATTATCGCAATGCGCTGGGTTATGCCCTGCTGATCGGCGGATTCTTCGCCCAGGTCTTGCAGTCCTTTGTGGTCAATCTGGTATGGGAGGGCTGGAACAGCGAAGCGGTTGGCGCCATCGTAATCTGGCTGGTCATCGCTGCTGTCGGCGTCTTCACGGGTCAACGCGGCGCGGCGCTGAGAGGCAGCCTGACCGCGGGCATGAAACGCTACGGCTATCTGATTTCGTGCATCGTATTTCTGTTCATCTTTGTTGATACCAACACGCTCGCCGACGGCGCGGACGATTCCGCCACGCTGCTGGCTGGCCTGGCTGTCGTTTTCTGGCTGGCCTGGATGTTCTTCAGCGGGGCCACGCGCTGGAGCTCCAATCGAATCATCATCGGTTTGCTGCTGCTCACCTTCTTGTGGATGCAGTCCTGGACCATGGTCGATCGCTGGTCGACCATATACTTCGTGCTCTGGTTGACGGCCGGGGCGCTGACGTTTAAGCGCGGCGAAAGAGCGCAGTCCGAACCATACAAAGCCGAAGACATGCAGCGCAGCCCCATTTACCGGCGTTATTCCGTTCAGGGCATGCTGGCGGCGGCGGGCCTCTGGCTGGCGGCTCTGCTCCTTTTGCCGAGCCTGATAGCCGGCCTGGACGCGCAGGGCATACTACAGACCTCGCCCCAGGAATTGCTGCCCCTGTCCGACAAGCGCATCTGGGGCGGCTTGATGCTGACCATGCAATTGACGATCCTGGGCGTTGGCGCCTCCTTCCCCATCGGTCTGGCGCTGGCGATAGGGCGGCGCAGCAATCTGCCCGTGGTGAAATACGCCTGCATCCTCTACATCGAGGTCGTGCGCGGTGTGCCGCTGATCACCGTGCTCTTCCTGGCCGTGCTGATGGTGCCGCTGGTCGATCCGACCCTGGCCTCCATCGAAAACGCCGTGCGCGCCTGGGTTGGCATCACCTTGTTTAGCGCTGCCTACCTGGCGGAAAATGTCCGCGGCGGCTTGCAGTCGATCGACCGCGGCCAGACGGAAGCGGCGCAAGCTGTGGGTTTGTCCACCTGGCAGACGACGCTGCACATCCTGCTGCCGCAGGCTCTGCGCGCGGTTATCCCAGCGCTGGTCGGGCAATTCATCTCGTTATTCAAAGACACATCGCTGGTCTTTATCGTCGGTCTGGCCGAGATCGTGGGCATCGCCAATCGCGTGGTCGCTCAGGCGGAATTTCTAGGGCGGCGGCAAGAGACTTTTCTGTACGTGGCCATCCTGTTCTTCGTCTTCAGTTACATCATGTCGTACATCAGCCGCAAGATCGAAGCGACCGGCTCGGGCGCAATTCGGTCGCAGCAGTTGTGATCCTGGCGTCTCACAGGGCTTGATGCAGCTGCCGGTAGGCAACATCGGAGGTTCCAATGCAAGAACTTAACCAGCAAGTCATGGCGAGCGACGAGCCGATAATCATTTGTCGCGAAATGAACAAGTGGTTTGGCGATTTTCACGTCCTGCGCAATATCACGCTGGAAGTGATGCCGCAGGAAGTGCTCGTCATCATTGGGCCCTCCGGCTCAGGCAAGTCCACCTTGATTCGCTGCATCAATCGTCTCGAAGAGCATCAAGACGGCCGAATCGTCGTCAATGGCATTGAACTGAGCCATGATGTGCAGAATATCGCCGAGATCCGCCGCGAGACCGGCATGGTTTTCCAGCAATTCAACCTCTTCCCGCATTTGACTGTCATGGACAATATCACGCTGGCGCCGATGAAGGTGCGGCACTGGGCGCGCGACAAAGCCGAGCAGCGGGCGATGGATTTGCTGGAGCGCGTGGAAATCCCCGAGCAAGCCTTCAAGTATCCGGGTCAGCTGTCGGGCGGGCAGCAGCAGCGGGTGGCGATCGCGCGGGCGCTGGCGATGGAGCCCAGGATCATGCTTTTCGACGAGCCGACCTCGGCGCTGGATCCGGAGATGATCAAGGAAGTGCTTGATGTGATGAAGGAACTGGCGCTCAGCGGCATGACCATGTTGGTGGTCACGCATGAGATGGGTTTCGCCCGCGAAGTGGCCGACCGCGTCATCTTCATGGATATGGGCCGCATCGTGGAGGAGGGGCCGCCGGAAAACTTCTTCAGCCCCGATATCGTGCACCATCCGCGCACACAGGAATTTCTCGACCAGATCTTGTAAGACTAACCGCAGAATGAGAGTCCCTCCCGCGGAATCTCCGGAAGGGACGGATTGCTTCGCCTTTAGCTATTCAGTTTGTCCAACTCGGTTTGCAGCGCTTGGCGCAGCGTCTCAGGATTGGCGCCGTCGATGGGCCGGCCGCCGATAACGAAGGTAGGCGTGCTGCGTATGCCCAGGGCCGCGCCGCGGTCGTGATCAAAGCGCACAGTCGCTACATGCGTGCCTGCGTCGTAACAGCTGCGCAGCGCCGCTTCGTCCAGGCCAACCGCGCCGCCCAGCTGAATCAGATCATCCGCGCTGGCTTTCCCTTGTTCGGCCTGCACGTAAATCGCATCGTGCATGGTCCAGAATTGCTCGTTGCCTTGATCAAGCGCGCACTGCGCCACTTCCGCCGCCCGCTGGCTGTAAGGCGGAACGATGATGGGAATGTCTCGGTAGACGAAATTCACCTGCCCGTCAAATTCTTCCAGCAGCGCCTCGATGATGCCTTCCTCGTGCCAGTACTTGCAGGCGTGGCAGCCATAGGCGCCGTATTCGATCAGCGTGACGGGCGCGTCCGGATTGCCCAGGATCGGATCCAGCTCCAGGCGCTCCATCGTCTCCGCGCTCGGTGGCTGGTAGCCATAGAGCAGCGTATCCGGGTAAAAGGCGGCCCAGGCGAACCAGAAATGCGGGAAAGCGTTGATCGATTGCAACTGCGTCCCTTCCAGCTCGCCGCTGGTCGCGCTGCCGAAGATATTCCAGGCGCTGCGAGTCTCTTGGTCGACGATGCTGCCGTCTTCAACCTGGAAGGTGAGCGCCCGTCCGTCGACCTGGCGATCAAAGAGGGCCGCCATGCCAACATCGCGCGATTGGTCGATGTTGACGGCGTCCAGCGCGCTGAAGGCGCCCGGCTGCCAGATAGCCACCACGTCGCGCTCGGCGAGCCTGTCATTGATGACGACCGCTTCCGCCAGGGCGGCGAAGGGATAGGCCACGCTAACATCGCCGATGGCCGCGCCCAAGACGCGCTCGGTCGCCATCAGTCGCCCGTCCGGCGTACCCATGAACAGGAAGGGCCGCGGGCTGCTGTCGTAGTTGACGTAGGGATTGCTGCCATAGAAACGCCCCTGCGTCGACAGCACCTCGCCCTCAGGATATTGCGCTTTGAAGGCCGCATAGCCGACCAACTGCGAGGGCACGATATTCAGCAGTGTCCCCGTATGAGTTCCCACGATGCCTTCGCCGGTCAGTTGCTGCCACAGCGACTGCGTCAAATCGTCCCACATGATCAGATCGCTGTTGCGCAGCAAACCGCTGACGCCGAAACGCAGGGTTTCGTCGCCGACTCGACGGTCAAAGACGATGGCGCTGTTGCATAGCGGGCAGAAGGTCACGGCCACAGGCGTTTCGCCGATCACGTCGTTGGCGATTTCGTGTCGCGTTAATATCGCCAGTGGATAAGCCCGCGCGATACCGTCTATTTCAAGCGCTATGACTGGCGAGCTTGCTTGCAACCACAGGTCGGCCGTCGCCAAATCGTCAAAAAGCGGATTGTCGATGGGCGGGATGCCATCCCGACCGACGCCGCCCGACATGATTTCGTAGAAGACGCCCTCGGCGCTCTTGCAGACATCGGTGAGATTCCAGACCTTCTGCCAATTGGCCAGCAGCGCTTCATCATTGAAGGGCGCCGGCGGCTCGTCACAGCTGAGCTGCGCTATGGAGACGGCGGGCAGCAGCGTGATTAGCAGCGCCAGGGCGATGATTCTGAGTCCTTGATACATGTTCTGTCCTTTGAACTAGTCTGCGGGATAAGGTCTCCCGCATGTGCGTTTCACTTTGCTATTGTTGACTGTAGCGCTCGCCCCTTACGAATGCGTTACGCTTGAGCGCTGCGCCCAATGAATACTTTCTGAGCGAGGGACTGTTGTTCGCGCCAATCAACGGTCAGGGCTGGTCGGCGCGTCGCCGTTCAACAGCGTATCGGGATGAAATGCCGCCCAGGCAAACCAGAAGTGGGTTGAGGCATGGGTCTGTCCTAGCTGTGACCCGGCCAAGGGACCCTCGTAGGCTTCGCCCAGGATATTCCAACGGCTGCCGGTTTCGTGATCCACAAAGCCGCTCCCATCGTGGAAGAAACTCAGCGTCCGACCGCTGTCCAGTTGCCGCTCATACATCAGCGCCATGCCGACATCTCGTGAAGAGTCGATGTCTGTCTGGTCCAGCGCGCTGGCGGCGCCGGCCTGCCAAAAGACGACGATGTCGACATCGCCGACAGTATCATGGACGACGCGATCCTGCCGCAGCAGCGGGAAACCGTAGGCCGTTGGCTGTTCAGCTACTTCAGCGCCCAGGACGCGTTCGGTAGGATGAAGCCGATCATCAAGCGTGCCGCGGAACAGGAAGGGCTCGGCGCTGCTGTCGTAGCCGGCGTAAGGGTTGCGGCCGTAAGCGCCAAAGGGACCCTGCAGAACTTTGCCAAGCGGATAGCGCTCGTTAAAGACGGCGAAACTGATCATCTGCGACGTCACAAATTCCAGCCGCCGCCCACTGTATTCGCCGACGATGGCATAACCAGTGAGCTGCTGCCACCATGACTCGGTCACATCATCCCACATGATCAGGTCGCTGTTGAGCAAATTGCCAGAGACGCCGAAACGCAGCGTTTCGCCATCCACGCGCCGGTCATAAACCAGCGCGCTGTTGCATAGCGGACAGAAGGTTACCGCGACCGGAATCTCACCCACAACATCATTGACGATTTCATGGCGCGTCAGCACTTCCAGGGGGTAGGCGCGCGCATCGCCGGCAATTTTGACCGCGACCACGGGCGAATTGGGGGACAGGTGATACACGCTATCCACCGGCTGAAAGCGCGGATTGTCAATTGGCGGTATGCCATCGCGCGGCACACCGCCGGACACGACCTGATCCATGTCGATGGTTGACTTGCTGAAATCCGTCTTCCAACCGGATGTTGGGCCAGCCATCATTGAATTGCCGAACCACGTAAAGGCCGCCAGCGCGATTGCCCCGGCAATCAGCAGCCCAAGCGTTTGTCTTCTCAGTATCCTTGACACCCAATCTCCTGATTGCGAGCAATACGCGGCTGCGCTATACGCTCGCGCTTCGTCAAACTTTGATCCAAACTTCAGTTTCCGTAGACTTGCGTCTCTGGATGAAATGCCGCCCAGGCAAACCAGAAATGCGGGAATGCGTTTATCCAGCGCAGTTGCCTGCCTTCGAGTTCGCCGGCAATGGCTTCGCCGAAGGCATTCCAGGTCGATTGTGTCGCCTCATCGCGAAACGTGCCATCGCCGTTGGCGGAAAATCGCAGCAGGCTGCCGTCGTCCAAGGTCGCTTCGTACATGCCGGCTGTGCCAATGTCACGCGCGTTATCGATGACGGCATCGCCTAACGCGCTGGCGACGCCGCCCTGATAGAAGATTGCCAGCGGCGTATCTGCGACTACATCGTTGATCACATGCTCAGCTCGCAGAATGTCGAAAGGGTAAGCGACGGCAACACCCTCAATGGTCGCTGCCAGTACATGGGCAACCGGCGAATCCAGGCGCGGGTCGATCTCGCCCCGAAACAGGAAGGGGCGGCCGGGCTCGGTATCATAGTCGCGATAGGGATTGAGGCCGTATTGGCGGTTGTAGCCCGTATCGCGCGACATGACCAGGCCATCGGAATGCCGCTGCGCGAAGCTGCCGAAGCTGATCACTTGCGATGGCACGATATCCAACAGCGTCCCGGCGTAGGCGCCGACCAAGGCTTCACCGGTCAGCTGCTGCCACCAGGATTCGCTTTGCCTGTCGAACATGATCAAATCGCTGTTGCGCAACAGGCCGCTGACGCCGAATTCAAGCGCTTCTTCGCCTATTTGCCGTTCAAAGGTGATAGAGCTGTTGCAAAGCGGGCAGAAAGTCACGGCGATCGGAATGTCGGCGAGTTCGTCATTGGCGATTTCGTGCCACATCAAGATCGCCAGCGGGTAAGCGCGCGCCTCGCCGTCGATTTCAACCGCGATCACGGGCGAGCGTTGATTGAGCCACTCGGCCGCGCTCGCGATCGATTCCATGGCCGGGTCGGTGACCGACGGAATGCCGTCTTTGACGGGATTGCCGACAAGGATTTCCTCGAAGTCGACGATGCTTTGGCAGAAATCGGTCGACCAGTTGACTGTCCTCAGATTGGACGGGCTGCAGTCCCCATCGTCGGCGCCTAAAGTCAGCGCCGCGCCGAGCAGAAATGCGCCGGCGATTAGTGCGATGAGGCGTGCCCAGTGAGTAGCGCGAGTCAGATTCATTATAGATAACATGCAGCCTGTTCCTTGCTCGGCGAGCGTTCATACTGAGGCTACGGTGCGCGTATTACGATTCAGTTACGCGCATTATAATGCTCATAAACCGCTAAAGTTGCTCAAATCTATCGGATTTCCGGTTAGTTGATTGGCCCGGCGTGTGGAGCGCGCGCGGAGTTTATATCGGCGCATCAGATCTATGTCCTAAGCTGCTTGCCACCTGCGGTGAGAGACGATAATATGTCTTTCGTTAGCGAGTCATCATGCCACTACCGGTTACGAGCCAGCGTGTCTAATGCTCTTCGTGTTGTGTGTGAAGTAAGACCGCCTTCACGATCCCGTTGCCGGGTTGTATAAGTAGCCGCCCGATACCGCGCTCAAATGAGGACTGCGTCAGATGCTACAGATTACGCGACTATTGGCGATCGCAGTTGGCATCGCGATCGCGCTGGTCGGGCTCGGCATGGATTATCTAGTTTCCGGCGCGAGCCAGGGCATTCACTCGCCTCAACTGCTGGTTATTTTGGCGGGTCTGGCAGTAGGACTTCTTGCTGCGAGGTGGCGGCCAGGCAATCAAGACGCGCAGCAGAAGCCAGGTCTGGCTAGGCGCTCGGCGGCAGCTTTGATTGTTGCGCTTGCAACCCTGCTGGCGCTCGAGATCCTGTTCTCGGCTTGGGGAATGGCGCCCTATTTCCCGTCCGAGCCGACAATTAATGAACTTAGCGCCTTGCCCTGGTTGGTATGCGGTGCAGCGGGCTGTCACTATGATTACGATGCTGTTCAATCGGCTTGCGAATTGGGCCAGCTCAAGGGCCGTGTCTGCGCAATCAATCGCCAGGGTTACGCTGATTCCGCGGACTTTGTGCTGCCCGATCAATACCGGGAGAGTACCAGGATATTGCTGCTGGGCGACTCGGTCACCTGGGGTATGAGCGCCGACCCGGGCGCATCGTACGCGGAGACCTTGAGCGCTGCCTTCCCGGACGCCATCATCTGGAATACCGGGATACCGGGCACAGGCACCAACCAGGCGCGGATGGCATTCGAGGTTTACGCGCCTGTCCTGCGACCGCAACTAACGGTTCTAGGATTCGTCAACAACGACTTTGACGACAATCTGCTGCCGGTCGATTCCTGGATAAACGCGCTGGATTCAAGCGGCAAGGCGATACACCTGCGCAGATTCGCCATTGATGATGAAGAAAACGTCATTGCCTTTGATCTTCGCGATCTGGGATTCATACAAGCTCATCAAATGTTGCCCCCGCGCAGCGCGCTGGAAGCCTGGCTGGGCTCGACGAGAATCGGCTCACTGTTGCTGCGGTTGCGGGATGAGATAGAATCAGCCAGGCCCGCTGATGAAAAGTTGGCGCGCCGGCGACAGGTTACCATGCAGCATCTGAAGGAGCTGAAGCACTCGGTTGCCGCGAGCGGTTCCGATTTTCTGGTTGTCCTGGTTCCGGGGCCTGCCGATATTGATAGCATTGGCCCGCGTTACCAAATGGCTGTAGAGTTGATGCAAGAGCTTGATATAGCCTTCTTGAATCCAATCAGCATCCTTGATCCGAAGCTGGACTATGCCGAGCCGCCTGATGATCACTGGAACAACGCCGGCCATCAGCAGATCGGCGCGCTGCTCAGCGACTGCGTGCAGCGTTTCCTCGCCAGTGGCGACTTCTCCGATTGCGCTCACATTGTGCTGCCCTAAGCGGACGCCTTCTATCGACGATGGTCACATACTAATGGCAAAAACGCGCAGCACTTACATTTGTTCCAACTGCGGCAGGCGCAGCTCAGGTTACTTCGGGCGCTGCCCCCAGTGCGGTGAATTTGAGACAATGGAAGAGCATGTCGAGCAAGCGAGCCGCGCGTCTGCCATAGGACGCGTCTCCGGGTCTGATAGCCGGCGGGCGCCGCTGCGGCTCGCTGATGTTGATCTGAGCCGGGAAGCGCGCATCGCCTTGCCGATTGAGGAATTCAGCCGGGTGCTGGGCGGAGGCTTGGTGCCGGGTTCCCTGGTGCTTTTGGGCGGCGAGCCCGGCATTGGCAAGTCCACGCTGGTGCTGGAGCTTTCAGCCAAGCTGGCGGCGACGAGCGGTCCCGTGCTCTATGTCAGCGGCGAGGAGAGCGCGCGGCAGATCAAGATGCGCGCCGAACGCCTGGGCCTGGGCGCGCCTGATCTGTACTTGCTCACGGAAACGGATCTAGGCGAGATCATCAGCCAGGCGCGGGCGCTGGATCCCACGCTGCTCGTGATCGATTCGATTCAAACGACCCGTGATCCCGAGTTGAGTTCGTCACCGGGCCTGGTCGCGCAAGTGCGGCATTGCGCCACAGAATTGCAGAAGCTGGCGAAGGGCAGCGGCCACAGCATCCTCATGATTGGACATGTGACTAAAGACGGAAACATTGCCGGGCCGCGCGTTTTGGAGCATATCGTCGACGCCGTCCTCTATCTCGAGGGTGATCCCTTTCAGCAATATCGGCTGCTGCGCGGTGTCAAGAATCGCTTCGGCGCGACCAGCGAAGTCGGCGTCTTTGAGATGAGCGGCAGCGGCTTGACGCAGGTGCCCAACCCGTCGGAGGCCTTTCTGGAAGAGCGCATGATTAACGCCTCGGGATCCGCTATCGCCATCACCATGGAAGGCACGCGTCCGCTGCTGGTTGAATTGCAAGCGCTGACCAGCCCCTCGGCTTTTGGCAATCCGCGGCGCACGCCCAACGGCATTGACGTGAATCGATTGCTTTTGATCAGCGCCGTATTGAGTAAGCGCGTCGGCTTGAAGCTGTGGGAGCAGGATATCTTCGTCAACGTGATTGGCGGGTTGCGTATCACCGAGCCGGCGTCCGATCTGGCCATGGCGATGGCGATCGCGTCCAGCCATCACGACCGCCCGCTGCCGGCTGACCTCGCCATCGTCGGTGAAGTCGGGCTCAGCGGCGAAGTTCGCCGGGTAGGGCAGCTGTCGGCGCGGTTGAACGAAGCGCAGAAAATCGGCTTCAAGCGCGCTCTCGTGCCCAAGCTGCGGCGGCGCGCGAACGACCTGCCGGCCGGCATAAAACTCATTGAGGTCCGCAGTGTGGCGGAGGCGCTGCGCGCGGTGCTGTCGGGGGATTAGGGATACTTGCGATTGAGCAGTCGGGCGTAGGGAATCGTCTCGCGGACGTGGTTTAAGCCGCAGACCCAGGCGACCGTGCGCTCGATGCCGATGCCGAAACCGGCGTGCGGCACTGTGCCAAAGCGGCGCAATTCCAGGTACCACTCATAGGCTTCGCGCCCCAAGCCCATCTGGTCGATATTTTTCGCCAGCAGTTCCAGGTCATGGATGCGCTCGCTGCCGCCGATGATTTCACCGTAGCCTTCGGGCGCCAGCAAATCGACGCTGCGGCAGACTTCGGGCCGTCCGGCCACCGGCGTCATGTAGAAGGCTTTGACCGCCGTTGGGTAGTGGTAGACAAATACGGGCTTGTCAAACATCTCTGCCAGCGCCGTCTCGTGCGGGCTGCCGAAGTCCTCGCCCCATTCGATCGCCAGCTCGGCCTGCTGCTGCGGGTCATCCAACTCGGCGTGCAGCGCCTGCAAACGCGTCACGGCGTCATCGTAACTGATGCGGGCGAAGGGCGCTGTGATCGCCTCCAGCTTGTTGACGTCTCGTTCGATGATGGCCAGCTCTTGCGAATGTTTCGCAAGCACCCGCTCTACGACTGCGCTGACCAATCCCTCTTCGATGTCCATCAACTCTTCCAGGGAGCAGAAGGCGATCTCCGGCTCGAGCATCCAGAATTCGATCAAGTGGCGGCGCGTCTTGGACTTCTCGGCGCGGAAAGTCGGCCCGAAGCAGTAGACCTTGCCGAAAGCCATGATATTGGCTTCGTTGTAGAGTTGCCCGGTCTGGGCCAGGTAGGCGGTCTCGCCGAAGTAATCGACATCGAAGAGAGTCGTGGTCTCTTCGCCAGCGGCCGGCGTGATGATGGGCGTATCGACCAGCAGAAAGCCCTGATCGTCCAGCCAGTCGCGCATGGCCTTGATGATGGTGGCGCGGATGCGCAGTATGGCCCACTGCCGGTTGCTGCGCACCCACAGGTGACGGTGGTTCATCAAGAATTCGGTGCCGTGGTCTTTGGGCGTGATGGGATAGTCATCGGCCTGCTGCACGAGTTGAAGTTGCTGTATGCCGATTTCGTAGCCGCCGGGGTAGCCGGGCGCGCGCTCGTCAGCGCGAACCGTGCCGGTGATGACGACCGAGGACTCCTGCGACAGCCCGCGGGCGATTTCGAATTCTTCGGCCTCCATCTCTTTCTTGAAAGCCACGCACTGCGCTTGGCCGCTGCCATCGCGCAACAGGATAAACTGCAGGCGACCTTTGCCCGTGCGGTTATAGACCCAGCCACGAACCGTGACCTCCTGGCCGTCGTAATTCGCGATGTCTTTGATCTGTATGACCTTCGTCACAGGCTAATCCTTGCTCGTCGAATTGGCTGTATCAGCGAGATTATAGCACAGGCGCTGAACCATTTTGCCGCTGGCTGATCAGACTTGCAGCCACAGACTTCCGCCGCCTATGCCCTCGCTTGCGGGCAGGTTGCGTTCCATGAGCGCGCGCTGTCGATTAGCCATAAAGCTGTTGGCGAACAAGATGCGGGCCCTCCGGTTATGTATCAGAAAGGCTTGTACCAGATACTGCTCATTCCAAAACAGGCGCCGCTCCTCCAACCAGTTGCGCGGATATTCGAAGGGCAGAAATATGTCGTGAAAGTGGACGATTACGCCTTTCCGCAGGCGGGGCAGAACTTCCAGTACCAAATAGCAGACATCGCTGCCCGTTTTAACAATGTGCGAGCTATCAATGAACAGCATGTCATTTTCTTGTAGTTCGTCAAAGAAAGCAGAGTCCACGGTCTGAACCACCTGCTTGATGAGGCGGATCTGGCCGGTCAGGGAATCCAGATAATCATTGGCGTAGGGTTCAATGGCGTAGACCTCGGTGTCGCCGTTTAGCGCGGCGGCGTTGGCGGCCACCACAGTCGAGAATCCGCCGCCGACCTCGACGATTCGCCGCGGTTGAAAATGCCTGATCAGGCCGTGGTAAACTGCCTGATCGTGCCCGATGAATTCAAGCCGCCTGCCGGCAAACTGTCCATCCGCCTGGAAACGCTCGAAGAATTCCCGGTATTCCGATGCGTACAGTGGCAGGGTTTCGCGGAGAATGCGCAGCTGGGCGTCTTCATTCCAGTCTATGCCAATCATCGCCGATTCGGGTCGATAGGTCTCATCCAGCGCTTGGGTGTTGGGAATCGGCTGATAGAAGTGCACCGGCGTGACGTGGTAGCCCTTGGACTCGACATAGCGCCACAACTCAGGATTGTGATAGATAAATCGCAGGCGCGGCGTCATCCATGTGACCAGCTGCTTGAGAATCCACTGTTTCATCGACTTACGCCTCTGGCAGGCTACACTTCGATCAAGGAACCCTCGGCCGCGCGCAGCAGCCGATCCCAGAGCGCCAGGCCCAAGCCCTGTTTATCCGGCGCGCGCGCAAGAATCAGGCCAACGCCGGCGCCGTCCAAAGCGCGCATGGCGGCAAACAGTCGCAGCGCAGCCTGCTCGGCAGTCTCGCCCAAGCACTCGATCGTCACATCTAGGTCGGCGAACGCGGCGGCATCGGCATCGCTGAGCATCAGGCCGACGCGGCGATTGCCTTCGATTTCGGCGCGCATGGCGGCGTAGACCGCGGCGTCGTCGCTGCCTTGGAAGAGCAGGAGCTGGGCGCGCGGCGAGTAATGCTTGAGCAAAGTGCCGGGCGCCGGCGCGGCTTCTTCGTCGCTCAGGAAGCGCGGCTCAAAGCCTAAATCGGGAATGACTTGACGCAAGGCTTCCAGGGGCACGCCGCCCGGTCGCAGCAACTGCGGCGGATCGTCAGCCAGGCTGACGATGGTGGATTCCAGACCGATGGCGGTCGGGCCCGCATCCAGCAGCACGTCTACTTCATCAGCAAGGTCATCAAGGACGTGCTGTGCTGTCGTGGGGCTGGGGCGGGTGAAACGGTTGGCGCTGGGCGCGGCGATAGGGACTCCGGCCGCTTCAATCAAGGCGGCGGCCACCGCGTGGTCAGGCATGCGCACAGCTATGGTGTCCAAACCGGCGGTCAGGTTGGCCGGCAGCAAGGGCGACTTGGGTAGCACCAGCGTCAGCGCTCCGGGCCAGAAGCGGCGGCAGAGCTCGCGCGCCAAATCGGTCACATCGCGCGCAATATCGTCGAGCTGGCCCGCGCTGCAGATGTGCGCGATCAGCGGGTCGGTGGCCGGGCGTTCCTTGGCGCGGAAGATCTTGTGGACGGCGTCTACATCCCAGGCGTTGGCGCCCAGGCCGTAGACCGTTTCTGTGGGAAAGGCGACCAGACCGCCGGACTTGATCGCCCGGGCGGCGATGTCGATGGCGTCGGCCGCCGGCTGTTCAGCGCTGACGCGGATATGCTGCGTCTCGCCCGCTCTTCGCGTTTTGTGCCGCGCCACGGCGCCTCCTCACGTGTGATGTCGCCGCTGTATTCTACCACGCTGAAGGCGGCGCCTGTATTGTCGCTGGCGGCTCTGCAGGGCAATCGCTTCAAAGTGATCACGCAAGGAATGACGAAGAAACAAGCTGAATTTCAGCCACCGATTACACCGAGGTATATTGAGTACACTGAGAAATTGGTAACTTCCGATCTTTTCTCAACACCTGCGCTTTTAGAAGGCGGAATCTGGTGTTGCTGCCTAACTGCTTAAACAGCTTTTCTCTGTGTACTCTTTTAATACTCTGTGTACTCGGTGGCAAAAATAATTTGAAGCGATTGCCCTGGGCGGCTCTGCTTTAGGTTCCATTCATCTATGCCGACTATAATAATAGTAAGCGAGACTGTGGAGGCGGGCAGCGATGACAATCTTGGTGACGGGAGCCGCGGGCTACCTGGGCAATCAGACCGTAAAGAAATTGGCAGCGATGGGACGGCCGGTGCGGGCGCTGGTGCGAAAGCGGGCCAAAGCCGCGCTGCGCCTTGCTGAAGTCGCCGAGCAGATCGACATCGTCGAAGGCGATGTCACGCGACCGGAGAGCCTGGCGCCGGCCATGCAAGACGTCAGCGCCGTGATTCACTACGTGGCCATCGCCATGGAAAAGGGCGGGCAGACTTACGAATCGGTCAACTATCAGGGCACTGTAAATGTGCTGAATGCGGCGCAGTCCGCCGGTGTTTCGCGCTTCATCAATATGAGCCAGAACGGCGCCAGCAGCGAACTGCCCTATCGTTTTCTGGCCAGCAAAGGCCGCGCGCAGGAATATGTCGCCGCTTCGGACATGCAGTGGACGGCGCTGCGGCCCTCGGCCATATTCGGCCCGCAGGACGAGTTCTTCAATACCTTCGCGCGTCTGCTCAAGATTACGCCGCTGGTCTTCCCGCTGATCGGCGGCGGCAAGGCCGAATTCCAGCCGGTGTCCGTCTACGATGTGGTGGAGGCGGTGCTTCGCTGCCTGGACGATGACAGCACGATCGGCGCGGAACTGGCGCTGGGCGGGCCCGAAGTACTCACGCTGGGAGAGATTGAGCGGCGCATCATGGCGGCGATGAATACGCGGCGTCTGCTGGTTCCCGTGCCGGCGCCGCTGCTGCGCCCGGCCGTGCAGCTGATGCAGGCGCTATTGCCGGGCTCGCCGGTCAGCACCAGTCTGCTTGATCTGCTGGCGGTCGCCAATACCGTGCCCGATAACGCCCTCGTCAACCACTTCGGCATGGCGCCGATACCCTTCGCGGGTGAGCATATTCAGTATTTGAACGACCATTCGCTGGGCGATATCTTCGCCAAATTCTTGCGCAACGCGACCGTCAATTGAGGCGCAGCAGGTCATCAAAGTAGCGCTTCTGCGTAGCGGCCGCCGTGTTGGCGGAGAAGCGGACTGAGGCGTGCTCGGTAGCAGCCCGTCCCATCTGGTGTCGCAGGTCGCCTTCGCGCAGCAGGCGCAACACCTGAGCCGCCATGGCTTCATCGTTGCCGCTGTCGACCAGAAAGCCGGTGACGCCGTCGATGATCGTCTCTGAGGGTCCGCCGCGGCGGCTGCTCACCACTGGTCGTCCGCAGGCCATGGCTTCCAGGTTGGCTTTGCCGTAACTTTCGAATTCCGAGGGGCAGACGACGACATCGGCAGCCGCGTAGACCGACTCGACGTCCCTCCGAAAGCCGATGTAATTCAGGCGGTCGCGCAGCAGTGTGCTGGACTTCGCCCGCTCCAGGATTTGCTCGCGATAACGCTGGTCAGCAGCGACGCCAAAGACATCGTCGCCGGCGATGACAAATTGCGTCTGAGGCGCTTCCGCCAGCACGCGTTCGGCCACGGCCTGAAAGGTATGGTGTCCCTTTACTCGCTGGAAGCGCGCCGCCATCGCTACCACCAAAGCGTCTTGGCGCAGACCGAGTTCGCGGCGCAAGTCGGCGCCGTCGATTCGCGGATGGAAGCGCTTCGTATCGACTCCGGAGTAGATCACGGGCAGCTGTTCAGCTGGCATGAAGGGCGGGTCGCCCAGGAAGCCGGCGCGGATGGCCCTTGAACGCGCGACCGCCGGCAGTCCGCGGAAGAAAGCGCGCTGCCAGGGCTTGGGCCGGAACCACCAGCCCCAAACGGTCCAGCATAGCGGGACGCGAGCCCGGCGCGCGGCCGGCGCGATCATGGGCAGTGTGTGGTAGTCGGCGTGTACCAGGTCAATTCGCTGGCGATTGAGCAAATCGGCCATGCGCCGTACGACGCGGAATCGCGCCCAAATGGCCGGCACAAAATAGGTCGACGCGCCGCGATAACCGATGATATGCGTCTGCCGCCCGGCCATGCGCCATTGCGCCCCCAGCTCGCCGTCCCGCGGCAGAAGCAGGTGGCATTCGTAGTCGCCCGCCAAGGCATCGGCTAACGTGAGCAAGTCGGTTTCGCCGCCGCCCAGCCCGCGATACCAGGATGTGAAGAGAATTCGCTTCATGTCTTTACTCGCATAGCGGCAGCACAAGATACCGCTCGCGCTCGGCGCAGGTCAGGTCGCGCGGCGGATGCTCCCCCTCGATTCGCCGCAGCAGCTCGGTCGGGCTTTCGACTTGCCACAGGCGGGCCACTCCCCGTGAGTCCCGCGTCAAAAATCGCTGGGCATCGCCGCTGTGGCTGTAGTCTACGAGAGGATGGGCGCTGACGAATTGCTGGTCAATGGCCGCAGCCGCCGTGTCCCAGACGGTAACATCACTTCCTGACGACGCCAGCAGCTGGCCGAGTTGGGGCAGCAGATGCAGCGACTGAATCTCGGAAGCCTGCACCGAAAGCGTGTGCAGAATGTCTCCGCTGGCCGTGCCGACAATCTGCAAGCCGCCGTCGCCGAGAGCGAGAAGCAGGAATTCGCCATCGGGCGATAGTTCGCCATAGGCGATATCCAGGAAGGCGCGGCGCTGGACGCTGTTGTCGGCGATGGCGACCGCTGTCAGACCAGCCAGTCCGCCCTGCAGGCGAAGAAAAAAGTAGAGCCTTTCGCCATCGGGGCTGAAGGCCAGGTCGAGCTTGTCGGCCGACACATCGCCCAGCGGATAGGCGCCCAGGGCTGCTGCGCGCGCAGTGTCCCAAAGTAAGACGTGTTGGGCATGGACGGTCGCGAAATTGGCGCCGCCGGCTGCGAATGCGACCTGCAAGGGCGGACGCGCGTTTAAGGGCATCGGCGACTCGGATTCAGCCCGCAGCAGCCAGAGTTCGCCATCGGCCTGAATCAGCAGCAGCTCGCCGTCTTGCGACAAATGCATCTGCTGGGCATCGTCCCACTCGGCGGGCCAGCTATGCAGCGTCTCGCCCGTTTCGAAATCGTGGACCGTCACGCGGTCTCCATTGTAGGCGGCGAAGCGGGCGCCGGCCTTGCTGACCAGGCTCGCGTCGAATTGGCTGATGATCTCGTCCGTGTCGATGGCACGCAGGGTCGCGGCACCTTCTTCCACCAGCAGAATGTTTTCGCCGCTGGGGCTGAGGCCCGTGCCCGGCAGCGCGCCGGGGAGGGTCGTGGCCGGCTTGACCCCGCCTTGGTCGAGACGCCACAGAAAGGCGCTGCCGTCGGCGGAGCGTCCGACGACGGTATTCCCGTCCGTGCTGGCCTCAACTTGCGCCAGTGTTTGTGGCGCGGCTGCAAGCTGCCGGATGAGCCCGCCGTCGGCGCTGGACCACAAGACGAGACGATCGTCATGCGTTGCGGATAGCAGGGTAGACGCGTCGATAAAGTTGGCGCTGGCCAGGCTCGCGGCCAGCTCGCTCTCGAAGCTGCGTATTAGGCTGCCATCGGTCGAACTGATCAGGACGGCCCGCCGCCCCCCGTCGCTCCCGCGAACGCCGACGAGCGCCCGGTCCTCGTGAAAACTGATGTATAGCAGTTCATCGGTCGCGGCGGTCAAATCGCCGCCGGCAAGCAGGGACCAGTTGAAGCCTTCGGTCACGGTCGCGATCCGCTCGCCCGTAGTCAAGTCCCAGAGCGTCAGGTCGCCTGCATCAGGGTCGCCGGGGTAGGCGGGCAAGCTGCGTCCGCCGCTGTAGCCGACTCTGCCGCGCCCGTCGTAACCGCGATAGACGCGCTCTCCGCCGCTATCGCCGATGAGTTCCAGCGTATCGGCAGTCCACTGGCGCATTTGTGGAATGCCATCGTCGCTGGCCCGACCGATGATGCGGCCGCTGTCCGCCGTCACCAGCAGGTCATCGAACACGGGCGCGTCGTCCGTGTCAGCCGCGAAAACAGCCAGCTCCTCGCCGCTTTCGCTGTCCCAGGCGACCAGCGTGGGATCGCCGCCCGCGCTGTAGAGCCTGTCGCCAGTGGGAGCAAAGGCGAGCGCTGTGACCGCGGCCTGATGGCGCTGCAGCCGATGGATCGCAGTGCCGCTGTTGGCAACGCGAATGACGACTTCGCCGTCGGCTGCGCCCGTGACCAGCAGACTGCCGTCCGGGCTGTAGGCCAAGGCAGTGATGGGCGCATCGCTGTCGTCGAGCTCCTGCTTCAACGTCCAAATGGCGCTGTCGAAAATTTGCAGCTTGGCCGCTGTCCGCTGGACAAGGGCGAAGCTGCCGCCGCCGGGCTGAAACGCTAGCAGCGCGACATCCTCCAGCGTCAGTCTCGCGCCGGTTGAGATTGCCTGCCGCATGACACGGTAGGCCGGCTGGGGATCTTCCAGGGCGTCTTTCGCGGTCCAGACTAATGCCAGGGCGAGTTCGCCATCGCTCGCCTCCAAGGCTGCCTCCGCTGCATGTACCAGGCGCAGGGCGTCGGCATCGCGCGCCAGCGCATAGACTTCGGTGGCGCGCGCCTGGGTGGCGATGGCTTGCGCGGTCTGCGTGGCATATGCCGCTTGTGTGGCGGCTGCCGCGTCTGCCTGCGCCGTTTGACTGACGGCAATTCCGATGCTCTCGCTTGTGGCCGCCAGCATATCAACCAAGCCGACGGCGCTGTCGCTGGCTGCTGTGGCCGCTGCGGATGTCAGCGCCACTCGCGCGCGCGCTGCGCTGGTTTGGGCGGCCGCCGCCTGCGCCGCCGTATTGGCGTCGAGCGCCGCGCGCAGCACGAAGAATCCCGCGATCAGCAGAATTAATAGCAGCAGCGCCAGGCTGAGCCGGGCGACGGGAATCGTTGGCCCGCTGGGGGCGCGCTGACGGCGACTGCTGTGAATATACTCCACCAGAAGCGGCGACGGCTTCACCGTTCGCAGCGTGTCATTGGCCAGCCACTGGCGCGCTGCGATAACGCGCTCAGACGGCAGCAACTGGCTCGGCCGGCGGCCGCGTCGTTGCCAACGATCCGCGGCCACTAGCAATTCGGTGTGCAGCCTGACCTCGTAATCGACCGCCATATACTGACGCGCTTCCTCAACACGATCCGCCAGGTGGTCTTGCTCGCGGAAGAAGACGTAGGGATTGTCGGCGACGGCGGGGTGCACCTCGACGTCAATATCATCGTTGAGGATCATGCTGACGATGCGCTTGCTGTTGGCGACGGCGTGCTGGATCAGCTCGTTGCAGAGTTGGCTGGCGGCCGAGACCGGCGAAAGCACGATGGCCACCGCATGGGAGCGCAAGACATCGGCTTTGAGCAGGCCGATATCCACAGCGCGGCCGCTGAACTCGTCCTCATCGAAGCGGCAGGCGAGGCCAAGCGCTTTCAGCTGTGCCGCGATGCGCCGCACGACAACGATGTCGTCGGGGTGGTATACAAAAAAGATGTCGAAAAATTGTTCGGAATCGACCACGCCAAAGCCAGGTAGCTGCTATCACCCGCTGCTACAGTGAATATAGCATAGAAGCGTGAGCGGCATGTCGGCATCGGCGGGTCATCGTCGGCTGCCAAGCCAACGAAAACCGCCGACGCATGCCGACGGTTTCCTGTTGCTGAATAGGGGAACGCTAGAGGCGTCCCTGGGAACTACTCCGCGGCTTGATGGGTTATGCGCCCATCCAGCTCAACGCTGAGCGGGCTATTGGCTGCGATGTAATCGGCCACAACCTGATCGAGCGGGCGGCCGGCGTCGTAGGCGTTCATGGCGTTCGTCTCGAGGATGGAGAAGCCATCACCGCCGCCGCGCATATAATCGTTGCTGGCGACCGAATAAACGGCGTCCATATCAAGGGCGACGAACTCGCCTTCCTGCATGACCTCGGCGCTGACGATGCGGCTGCCTGGCTCTTGCGTGGCGTCATAGGTATAGCGAATCCCAGCGACCTGCAGGAAGCGCCCGGACGCGCCATCGACCATCGGATTGTTGTCCTCGTCGACTTGTACGCGGCCGACGCCATTCTCCAAGGCTGCCAGAACATCGGCGCCGGTCAAGTCGAAGGTGCTGATCAAGTTGCCGAAGGGCAGCACGTTCAGAACCTCGCCCAGCGAGATTGCGCCTTCGTCGATGTCTGCGCGAATGCCGCCGCCGTTCTGCAGCACGATATCAACGCCGGTATCTTCAAGCACGGCATCGGTGATCACGTTGCCCAGCAGGCATTCGAGAATGCGGCAGAGGCGCGGGCTGGTGCCGGTCAGGGCGACCGAAGTCTCGCCGACTGGCACGGCGCGCAGCTCGGCGATCGGCTCGGCCAAGCCGGCGATGATGTCGCTGAGGTGCGGATCGGGGCTGATGTAGCGGCTGAGCAGAATGGCATCGCCGTCCCAGTCGCTGACCACGCCGTCGGCGTCAAATTCGACATCCAGCCGACCAAGGTAGACCGTCTTGGTGCTGGCTTGCACGACCAGGACCGGCTCGCCGCTGGCGCTTTCCAGTACGCTGGGATACTCGCCCAGCGCGCCGGCGTACTGGTTGCTCAGGAAGGTATTGGTATGGCCGCCGACCACGACGTCCACGCCACTGACACCCTGCGCCACCGCGACATCCGCGCCATAGCCGATATGCGTCAACAGGATGATCTTGTTGACGCCTTCGGCAGTCAGTTTGTCGACTTCGTTCTGCGTGACGCCGATCAAGTCGCTGTCAAAGACTATGGCGTCGCTGGGCTTGGACAGAATGTCGGTCTCGGGCGTCACCAGGCCGATGACGCCGATTTGCTCGCCGCCGACCTCCAAAGTCACGGACGGTTTGACCAAGCCGGCCAGAAGCGGCTCTTCGCTGAAATCGGTGTTGGCGCTGAGGGCGGGGAAGTTCAGGCCTTTCACAAAGGCGGCCAGGATTTCCTCGCCATCGTCGAATTCGTGGTTGCCGAGCGCCATGGCGTCGTAGCCGATGGCGTTCATGATCTGCACGCTGTCTTGCCCGCGATGCTGGACGTGGAAAAGCGTACCTGTGAAACGGTCGCCGCCATCCAGCAGCAGGTTGTTGCCGCCTTCAGCGCGGATCTGGTTTACGACCGTCGCTTGACGGGCGGCTCCGCCGTCGCCGTTGCGCTGCGGTTCGTGGTGACCGTGCACATCGTTGGTGTGCATGATCGTCAATTCATAGCTGTCCTGCGCTCCTGCCACGCCGACCAGCAGCGTGAGCAGCACAAGAATAAAAAGAAGTTTGCGGTACATGAGTTTCTCCCTTGTTTGGATTTCCAAAATAGGCGCCGATTGACGCGCTTGCGGCATTGCAGCCCGCCTAGTGTTGCCGCAGATTATAACGTATCACGCGGCAGGATTCACCTACAATGTAAGGGGCGTATAGGCAAGTGCCACAAAACACTCTTTTTTTTGCTAACACCGCTCAGGCAGACTCACCACAGAGTCACAGAAATAGACCAACTAAGTGATGCGAATTTCGCTGAATCTTCCAATCACAACGGCGCGTCAACCTTCTCTGATGATTCGCTGATGACAGGACAGGTTTGGGATAAGTTGCAACGGGTCAGCCAATGGCTGACCCCTACAGGCATCATTCTGTGAGGAAAATGTAGGGGCGAGCCATTGGCTCGCCCGAAATACTCACATAATTCACTGGTTACACGGCTTTTATTTGCCTGTTGAATAACTGTCCTGTCCTCAGTGATGATTCGGGGAAGGGCCGGGGATGGGGTAGAAAAACGGCGATGTCTACATTCTCGTTACTTTCTTGGAACCACAGAGGGCACTGAGAATTTTTCTATGCCATGTAAATTCACCGAATCGGCGAAGTTTACCACGCCCAAGTAAAGTAGGGGATTAGCTGGCCCGAGGGTTCACGATGAGGCCGACGACTTGACACCAGCGCGGTTGCCCAGTTTGATTGACCAGCAGCTCCATGCCCAGCTTTTCCATCGTGCGCTGCGAGGCGATATTGTCATGCTCGGTGGTCGCCACCACCTGCCGCGCCTTCAGCTCAGCAAACAAGAAGTCCAGCAGCGCTCCAGCGGCTTCACTCGCGTAGCCGCGCCGTCGCCAGGCGGGCAAGATACCCCAGAACAGGCCGATCTCTGGAGTGAGCAACGTGTCAGCCGGATCGCCTTTTAACGCGCCCCAGGGCACCACTGTCGGCACAATGCCTACCGAGCCGACGGATCGTTCTTCACCACGGAGCTCAAGGGCATAGTCGGCGTAGGGCGGTTGGCCCAAACCGGCTAGTTCGCGGTAACTGTCGATGGTCCAGGTTAGCCAGTTTTGCGCGTCGACTGGCGCCGCGTCGCTGCCGAATACCTCGCGGCGAAAGCGAAGGCAGTTGTCGAGGTCGTCGTGGTCAAATTGACGAATGCGCAAGCGCTCTGTCTCAAGCTTTTCGAGTTTCATGGCGTCCGCGTCCGGCGCGTTAACTGCGCAGATAAGAGGCGCCATTGACATCGACGATGGTCCCGGTGGTGAATTCCGCGCCCTCCGACGCCAGGAAGAGCGCGACATGCGCCACTTCTTCCGGCTTGGCCACGCGGTTCAGCGGCGACTGCCTGCGGATGTCATCGCCGTCCGGCTGCGCCAGGCGCTCGGCCGCCATATCAGTCTCGACGAAGCCCGGCGCTACAGTGCCGATGAAGATATTGTGCGGCGCCAGCAATTTCGCCAGCGACTGCCCCAAGCTGTTCAGGCCCGCCTTGCTGGCGCCGTAGGCCGGGGCGGTCGGCTCGCCGCGAAAGGCGCCGCGAGACGATATATTCACGATGCGCCCGCCGCCCTGTTTCATCATCGCCTGCGCGGCGCAGTAAATGGCGTTGGCTGCGCCGTACAGATTGACGCGCGCGATGCGTGGGAAGTAGTCGACCCAGTCGTCGTAGCTGGTTTCCGTCAGCGCCCGTTCCTCGTAGATGCCGGCATTATTGACCAGAATGTCCAGCCGCCCCATGCGCTCCACGACCGCGTCGACCATGCCTTTGACCGCGGCTGGGTCGCCAATGTCAGCTTGTACGCGCATGTGCCCGGCGCCATCCAGCAGCGCCTCCGTGTCGTGGGCGGCGGCCAGATTGCTGTGATAATGCACCGCCACTTTGGCGCCGCGCGCCGCGAAGGCACGGGCAATCTCGCGGCCTATCCCGCGCGACCCGCCGGTGACCAGTGCCACCTTGTCATCAAAGCGCATAGGTTTTCTCTCGCTTCTAGCCGACTCTCAGTACAATCAAGAAAGTTTTACATATCCCGTTTCAAGGATATTTTCTTTTACCACAGTCGCTCGCAAGTCACGGCTTGGCTCACACAAAATATGAAATCCAATGCTGTGTGCGTACGGGCGAGCCGGTGGCTCGCCCCTACATATTTCGACAGGGTTCGGCAGGTCTCATAAAAAAGAGGCTCACGCGGGTACACAGAGGACACAGAGTTTTTTTCGATTCTTCCGCGATTTAGGCAGCCATCTAACAAATGAAAACTGTCGCCGGCATACAAACATTAAAGTGCCTTACTCGGTGTGCTCTGTGTATCCTCTGTGTTCTCTGTGGTAAGTATTTGAATGACTGACTTGCAAATACTTGTGCGGGATTATAGGTGGACGCGGCGCGGCGGAACAGGGCGGTTGCCGGCGATTAAACTGAAAGCGCCCCTCCCTTATGACAGGGTAGGGCGCATCAGCAGCTGAGCGTCGGCGCTAGACGCAGGCGCCCGCAAACGAGAGATAGTCCAGGCTGAGCCAGCCGACGATGCCGTAGTAATTCACGCGGTACCAGTAGGTCGCGCGTTGGTCGGCAGGCAAAGAGAAATCGTTGAGCACGTTGGCGACTACTTTGCTGTCGGTATTCGGCTGCTCCCGCAGATTCAGGATAGCAGTGGTGGTAACTGTACAGGCGGACAGATTCCAAATCGGTTCGGGAATAACGCCCGAGGTGAAGAATTCGAGCGGCATGAGCACGACAGTTCCGATCCGATCAACCTGCGCGCACTTCCAGCCAAACTCGGTGCTGGTGCGCAGGGGCACAATCTCGCGCGGTGACTTGGCGGTGTCCAGCAAGACGATCGCTCCGCTGTCATGTTGGAAACAGGCGGATATCGGCCTGGCTACCCAGCCAAATATATTGACCGCATGCAGCGCGCCGCCGTCAACCAGGATGTGGCTGCCGATGCCGCTGTAGTCCAGATGCGTGCAGTTGACGTTGCTACCATTGGTATGACCGGTTATCCTGATATGCTCCGGCAAATCCGGGCAGTTTGACGGTATCTGGGTTGGCAGGACTTCTATCTCTTCTTCAGCCTCGTCGTCAATGTCTGCATCGCCTTCCGGGCTTGCGCCGCTACCACCGGAACCCGGCGTCAGCACAGCCAAGGCGCTTTGGATCTGGAAGCCGAAGACGCCTTGCTCGTATTCTGCGGCGCCGATGTCGCAGGTCGCGGCGTCGCGGCTGATTCCGCGCTGGTCATTCGCCAGGCAGTGATCGGCCGAAGCCGCGTCAATGGCCGGGCTGCCAGACTGCGGCACATAGTAGGCGGGCGCGCCGCCCAGCAGCAGCAGCATGGGATCGTCGCTCAGCCCGTCGTGATTGCAGGAACGATCGCGGATCAAATTGCCGATTAGCGCATTCAGCGTACCGCTACAATCCCCGCCGGCGTTATCAGCCACGATGCTGTTGTACAACTCCAGCGACGCCAGATCGGCGATGCCGCCGACATCTGCGGCTGAGTTGAAGACGACTGTCACATGCGTCAGTTCGCTGTCGCCTGCATTGTACAAGGCGCCGCCTTCGCCGCCCGCCGTGTTTCCGCTGAAGGTCGAATTGGTGATTGTGGCGCTGCCGGCCGCGATATACAGCCCGCCGCCATGGTTCAGTGATACGTTGGTATCCAGGCCGCTCCTGTCGATTGTTAAGCTGTTGTCCTCGCCGTTGAAGTAGATTCCGCCGCCCGAGGTATCCCAAGTGATCGGCTCTTCGGCGGAGGCTTCAGCGACCTCGTCAACGGATTCAGTCTGCGCCGACGCTTCTATCGCTTCGGCATCGACCACTTGTGACGTTTCGGTTTGTGACGATTCCGTGCTGCCTTCGCTGCTATCGGCCTCGGCGGGTGGTTCCGGCTTGGTCAAAATGCCGGTCGCATTGCCGGTGACGGCGCTTTTGATTATGGTCAGATCGCTATCAACCGCATAGATGGCGCCGCCCAGTTCGCGCGCGCCGCTGCCGCTGACGACGCTGTTGACCAGCTTGACCGAGGCGCCGTCAACGGTGATCGCCCCGCCGCTGTCTTCCGACCAGCCGCCATTCATCGTCAGGTTTGAAACTGTCAGTGAGCCAGCCGTCACATCAAAGATTTGCTTGCCGTCGCCTTCGATGACGTAGCCGCTGCCGTCTATCACGATGTGCGTCGTGACGTCCAGCGCGCCGTCCAGCGTGATGACGCCCTCGTCCGTGCCGGCGACGCGAATCGTGATCTTGTCCGAACCCGGAGGAAGGTCAGCGCCATACTCATCTACCTGTGAAATGCCGTCAGCGTCGATGCCGGCTTCACAACTGTTGAGCGGCGCGACCATCGCTTCTTCGTTTGCGGCGCGCACGGCATTTTGCAGGCTGCAATCTTCGTCAACATAAATATCGCCGGCTAAGGCCTGCCCAACCGGAACCAGCAACAGGACCAGTGCTAAACAGATGGTCTTGACTGAGATAAGTCTTGATGTATTCACGGCTCGTTCCTATCCTCAAGTCCGGCGAATTCAAACGCATATTCAGATGAATTTGCGTTGGGAAATTGATTCAATTATCATCCTTGCGGACGACCGCCATAAAAACAGCTTGCGCTTGCAGTCGGTCGTCTCTAACCAAACTCATTAAAGTACGATTCTTTATATCGCACAATCGCTTGAGCCACTTATTTGTGGCGCTTATGGCTACACTACTGGGATTGTGGAGGAGGGCGGGGGGAATGCCCGGCTTGTATCTTGCTAGCCGGTGTCGGCCATCTTGTTGATCAGCGCAAGCGTCATCCTGGCATCGTCGAGCGCGTCATGGGCTTTTGCCACAAGCAGTCCCTCTTGACGCACTGCATTGCCCAGCTTATGCCAGGTGTAGTTTCGGCCACTGTTTTTGCGCACACCCTTGAAGCGGGCATATTGTTTCATGGCGCAGTGACGCTTGCCCATGCGCAGGTCCGGCAGGCGGTAGCGCGCGGCGGTCTGCTGCAGCATGCGCCAATCGAAGTCCATGTTGTAGGCCACGACCACCTGGCCGGCCAACAGAGCTGACAGCTGGATGTAGATCTGTTTGAAGTTGGGCGCGCCGGCAACGTCTCGGTCGTAGAAGCCGTGAATCGCCGAGGCGCCGGCGGGAATGGGAATCGTCGGCTTGATGAGCTGATTCAGGACCGTCGAGCCGTCGCTGTCGACAATGCCGATTTGCACAATTTCGTCGTTCGCGCTCAAGCCGGTGGTTTCGGTGTCCAGCACGTAGTATCGACGCCGCGATAGATTCTGCGCCCACTGTATCGCTTGCCGGCGGTGCGCCGGATGGTAATGCCTGGTCAATGCGCCATTGTCCCGTCCCTTGCCAGGCGCCGATTATAGCATACGCAGGCCGGGCAAGCCCTTTGGCAGCAGCGGCTTGCGCCGGGGCTTGGTCAGACCTGCGACCGTTTGCAAAAACCTGTCGCCTATGTTATGCTGTGCGCATCGTCGGACGAGTAAGGGAGGTGATTAAAATCATGATAGGTTCTAAGGGGGCTACCCTCTGACCGATTCACACCTCTAGTTCACTCCACTGACGTGGATCTCGTTAGAGGGTGAACCCGAAAACCGCAAGACTGTGAATTTGACAGTCGAGGGACCGCAGACTAATCCTCTGCGGTCTCTTTTCTTTCCGCCGTTGAATGCGCCTCGTAATCCTCGCGCACGATGGCGTACCAGACGAGATCTTTGTACTCTTCGCGGTGCAGCACGTACTGACGCCGCAAGCCTTCACGGCGCATGCCCGCCTTTTGCATGACGCGGCCCGAAGCCGGATTGTAGTCGAAGTGGCCGGCTTCAACGCGGTTGAGTTTGAGCGTTTCAAAGCCGAATTGAAGCAGCAAGCGCAAGGCCGCCGTAGCCAAGCCGCGCCCCCAAAACGGCAGACCGATCCAGTAGCCGACTTCCGCGCGATTATGCTCGGGCGCGGGATGAATGCCCATGCAGCCGGAGAAGCGCTGCGAAGATTTCTCGATGATGCCGAATACATAGGCCTCACCGCTGCGCCAGCCTTCCTGCCCCTTCTGGATGAACTCGCTGGCGGCTTCCGGCGGATAGGGATGCGGCACAAAGGTATTGGCCGCGATTTCCGGGGCGGCCGCCAGGTCCAGGATGGCGCTGCTATCGCGCGCTTCCAGCGGACGCATTAGCACTGTTTCGTTTTCCAGCTTGACGTGATCCAATTCGCTTGTCCTTACTGTGCCTGGTGGCAGTCGAGCGTTCGGCCGCTATCCAGCGCTCGGCTCGCCAGCGTCACCGGTATCTCCAGCGTTATCCTGTCTCGTATGACCAGAAGCTCAACTTCGTCGCCCGGTCGCGTTTGCTGCACCAGATAGGTCACCAGGTCATCCAGGTTTTGTAAGTGATAGCCATTGACGGCGACGATCAGATCGCCGCCGGCGCAAACTTCTTCGCCGCGCAGGTCGATGATGGTATCGCCGCCGCGCAGACCGGCGCGATATGCCGGCGACCCTTCGCTGACGCCGCGCAGCAGAACGCCGCGCTCAACCGGAAGGTCCAGCGCCTCGCTCAGCCCGGCGACGCTGTAGCCCCCGTCTTCGCGCATGACCGAAATGCCCATCCAGGAATAGTCGACGCGGCCATGCTTGATCAAGTCGGGGATCACCCGGCGCATGGTATCGGCCGGCACCGCGAAACCGATACCCTGAAACAGTCCGTTGTCGGAACGGATGGCGGTGGTTATGCCGATCACCAGTCCTTGCGAATCGAGCAGGGGGCCGCCGGAATTGCCCGGGTTGATGATGGCGTCAATCTGGATGATGGAGGGGTTGTCGAAACCCGGCCCGACGCCGCCATCGCCCAGTTCGACGGAAGGCAAGGTGCGCCCCAGCCCGCTGATGACGCCGGTCGTCATGGAACTGCTAAGACCAAAGGGATTGCCGATGACAATGCCGCGCTGGCCCACCTTGACCCCGGCCGAGTCGCCGATGCGCAGCGGCGCCAGACGCTCGGGCTCGATCGACGTCTTGAGCACCGCCAAATCGCTGAAGCTGTCCAGCGCCAGTACCTGCGCCGAATAGACCTGCGCGCTCTGAAGCGTTACGGTGATGGCATCGACGGCATTGACAAGGTGGGCGTTGGTGATGATATGGCCTTGCTGGTCGTAGACAAAGCCGGAGCCGCGGCGGGTGTCGCTCGCTGAACCGTCATCGGCCAGGCGAACCGCTTCGATGTTGACCACTGAGGGGCTGGCGCGCTCGTAGATATTGCTCAGCAGCCGGAATTCGGCATCAGCCGCGCTGACGATCTCGTCGGGCAGGGCGGTCGGCGCCCTTTCGCTGGCAGGCGCGGCATCAAGTTCGATTGCGCTGTCGTCAGCCGGGTTGGACTGCAAATCTGTGAAGTTGCAGGCGATCAGCATTTGCGCGCTCAGGCCGAGCAGGATTATCAAACGCATCAATGTCACTCGTATTCCCGATTCGGTAACCATTTTAACAGCAATTGCCTTCCGCTCGCAGCGAACGTTATGCCTACGCATAGGCAAACGCTGCGACGCTAAGAGTCAGGCTAAGACTTAACAACAGCCGCTCGCAAGCCACGACCGGGCTCGCACAAACATGAATCCCCGATCTGTGTGCGTACGGGCGAGCCGGTGGCTCGCCCCTACAAGGCTTGACCGGTATTGCAAAATATACATGAAAACAACTGGAGCAATGAGGTTTTGGTACAAAATAGCAGGTCTATCCACGCGAAAAGTAACAGATTTCAAGGAAATCCGCAGACGCTAGCTCCCCCTCCCTGACTTGTCGGATGCTCGCCATAGAGATGGCGAGAAGGGGTCGGGGGTGGGGTAAGACTCCGGCGAAGTTATTGCTAATACCAATCAAGCCCTACAGCGTTTCCAGTGTTTTGGCAAAATCTCTCATATTGCGCTGCACGAGGATGTACGGCGGGGCTTAAGACTTGTTGATGCTGTCGCGCAGGGTTTCGGCGAGTTCGCGCTGCGCCGGGTCCAGCTTGGCCGGCACGGTGATGACGACCCGCGCGATGAGATCGCCGTAGGCATTGTCCTGGCGGAGTTTGGGCATGCCTTTGCCGCTCAGGCGCAGCTTCTGCCCCGATTGAGCGCCGGGACGGATTTTCAATCGCAGGGGACGATTGAGGGTCGGCGCCTCGACATCGCCGCCAAGCATGGCGGTGAAGGCGTCTACTTTGACATCCACCAGCAGGTCATCGCCTTGACGCTCGAATTGCGCGTCCGGGCTGACAGTGACGACCAGGTAGAGGTGCCCGGGCGAACCGCCGTTGCTGCCGGGCTGGCCTTCGCCGGCCAGCCGTACTTTGGTGCCGGTCGCGGCGCCGCGCGGGATTTGCACGGTAATATCGCGCCCGCCCTTGCTGACGATGCGCTGCGTGCCTTCGTAGGCTTCGCGCAGGCTGATCGTCACGCCTTGTTCGATGTCTTGCCCGGCGCGCGGAAAGTCGGCGCTGCGATGGTAGCCCCCGCGCCTGCCGCCAGCGCCGCCAAAGAAATTTTCGAAGATATCCGACACATCGGTGAAGGGCGCTTCGCCGTTCTGGCTGTTGAAAGCCTGGTATTGCTGCCAATTCTCGCCAAAGCGATCGTAGGCCGAGCGCTTCTCGTCGTCGCTCAGCACCTCATAGGCTTCGTTGATTTCCTTGAAGCGCGCCTCGGCAGTCGGGCTGTCTGGATTGGCATCGGGGTGATATTGCTTCGCCTTCTGACGAAAGGCGCGCTTTATCGCGTCATCGTCGGCGTTACGCGCTACGCCGAGCACGTCGTAGTAATTTCTGCTCATGGCACTTGTCCGTAGGGATAGATTAAGTGCGCCTGTCGCGTTTATTGTAAGGCTTGCCAGCGCAGCGGTCAATTGACGTACGGCTTTGCGCATGGCCCCGGCGCTTCTAGCAGCAGTATATGCCGAGTACGTTAGAATGGCGTTTGCGCGGCGGCGAAACCGGGGCGCCTGCCTAGTGTGATATGATAGGCTTGCGCGTTCGGGCGCGTCGTCCTTCGTCTATTTTGACAGGGACGAAACGACGCTAATTTGAAATGCGAGCTGAGGCAGCGGCATGAACAGGCGGAGTATTCCAGCCGGTTCCTCTCAATCGGTGGAAGACTTTCTCAAGGCGATTTATCGCTTGCAGCGGGAGACCGATCGCGTATCGACCAATGCGCTGGCGGAGGCCCTGGATATCAGCGCGCCGGCCGTGACTGATATGGCGCAGCGCCTGGTGGAAGACGGTACGGTCGATTATCTGAAATATCGCGGTGTGCGCCTAACGGAAACAGGTGAACAAGTGGCGCTGAAGATGCTGCGCCGTCACCGCCTGATCGAGACCTACCTGGTGGAAGACCTCGGCTACCAATTGCACGAGGTTCATGACGAGGCCGAGGCGCTTGAGCATACCGTGTCAGATCGCTTTGTCGAGGCGATCTCGCGTAAACTGAACAATCCCAGCTACGACCCGCATGGCGATCCCATCCCCGATTTGCAAGGGGTCATGCCCGTGCTCAACCTCCATCCCTTGACAGAGCTGGCCTTGCACACGCCGGCGCGTATTCGCCGCCTGGTGATGGACGACCCCGCTATGCTGCGCGATACACAAGAGCGCGGTCTCGAGATCGGGCGGACGCTGGAAGTGGTCGCGCGCGATCAATTTGACGGACCGATCCAGATCGTCGTAGAGCCTAAGGCTGTTCAAACCATAGGCTTCAAGATGGCGTCCTTTATCCTGGTTGAATTTCTTGAACCTCTGTGTTAGTATTTGAGGCCCTTTTTCGCAATTGAGCAACTAGAGGGGCGTCGCCGTTCGTCGACCGGTGGAGCGGCGGCTGACGGACGTAGCAGACAGGCTGCTGCCGTCAGATTGGAACGCGGACTAGCAAATTGGCAGCGAGCAATGTTAGCAGAAATCAGACCTCACAGCCGCGTAAATCAACGCGTGCGCGCCATACTCTTGACCGGAAACGATTCCGTGCTCCTGATAAAACGGGTAAAACCCAATAATTCCGCGTCCTACTGGGTTGCGCCGGGCGGCGGTGTTGAACATCAAGATGCTGACCTTATCGCAACCTTGGAGCGCGAGCTGTATGAAGAACTGGGCGCTGTCGCGAGCGTCCTGGAGACCGCTTTCGTTCTTGAACATCAGAAAGCCGGCAAACAATTGGAAGAACACTTCTTTGTTTGTCTCCTGCATGACTACGATCTCAGCAAGCGTTACGGACCGGAGTTTAACGATCCGGCGCGCGGCGAATACATTCCGGAAGAAGTCGCGCTTGACACCTTCGAATTATGCCGCGTCAACCTCAAGACGCCGGAACTCCGCGACTGGATGATACGCAAGCTGGATTATCTTCGCGGTCTTCAGAGGTTTCCCTACCCCATTTAGTCAGTTACTGCTGCATTGCTTCGCACACGATCGCCCCGAACCGCTCGGGCGCGACAATCAGGCCGCTGTCCCCCGCACGTCATTTGCATGGTGAGCCGTGGTCGACTCTCTTACAAAAAGATTGGAAGTTTGTAAGAATAAAGGTTTGTGCGGGCTGCAGATTGCTCAAACGCTACTGGCCTTGCATTCGGCGCGCAACTTTCATATAGGTTATGAATACTACTAAATTAATATTCCATGAATAGGTCGCTAACAGAAGCTAAGAGGTTCTAATTTAGTTTGACGACTCGCGGTACTCGGTGTATATTTCTTAACGTTGTACACGGCTCTACCGCAGCGGCATAGTAACCTAAGGCGTGACTAACCATGAAACGATCCACTGTACTCCTTATCGAATCAGACGCAACCCTTGGCAGATCTATCGTCGAATTTCTCGAAACTCACGCTTATCGGGTAACTATTTTTGCCGACGCGCCTGAAGCCCTCCAGTTTGTTCGAGGAGAAATTCTCCCTAATATCGTGCTGCTTGGTATGAGCTTGCCGAGCATGAGCGGCTTCGCGACAGCCAAGCGGTTGAAGATGACGGCGGACTTGCCGATCATCTTTTTGATGTCCCGGTCGCGCGAGGAATTTCTTGTCGAGGGTTTGACGAAATACGCTGAAGACTTCGTCATCAAACCTGTAGACTTAAACGAGCTGGAAGCGCGCATACGGATTGTGCTGGGGCGCCTGCCTACATTGGATTACGGCGCTGAACCGGTTATTCGCATTGACCCGCAGCTGAGCATTGATCTGGCCCAAAACCGCGCATTAGTCGCCGGCCGTACGATGCGGCTGACGCCCACCGAAGCTGTGCTCTTGCATGTGCTCTTGCGACACGCGCCACGCGTTGTGCAGAACCACGCTTTGCTGGCGCGCGTATGGCCCACGGAGGCAGTCTATGAAGACACGCTGCGGGTTCATATGCACCGGCTGCGGCGCAAGCTGGAATCGGACTCCCACCACCCGCGTTATATTCGCACCGAGCGCGGGGTCGGCTATCGGTTTACAATACGTCCAGCGAACTGGCCCGACGAAGAAAGCTGAATGACGTGCCCGACAGTCCGGCTGAGGGACTGAGCCGAGCGCCCCTTAGCGAAGTCATCTTAATTTTGCTGCAGCACTTTCGCGCTTCCTTGGCGGAAGCCGGTTTGCGCTTGGGGCATGATGAAGCCCGCGAATTGGCGGGGACGATCGCCCTTGGCCAGCGTCACGTCAAGTCTGATTCCGTGACGCAGCACATCGCCGATAGGGTTGATGGGCATCTGGCCAAGCTGCAATCGCGCTGGCAGATCGACTTCGCTGCGTCTCTACGCGCCGATATGGCGGCCATCGGCCCCTGGCGCACGACGGCGGAATTCCTGGAGTTGGCCAACGACAAAGCCGAAGCCGAGACGAGCATCGTATTGGGCTCGGCGCTCTTGGCGGCGGCCGGGCGGCGCGATTATGCGCCATACTTGCTGGACGCGCTCGAATTCGACGCCGGCGCTCTCGATATCGACGGGGCCATCGCCCGGCGCATCCTGCTGCATATCAGCGGCGTCGATGGCGCGCGCGCCGATTGGCTGGCGCAGGTCCGGCATTGGCTTGACGATCAGCCGCCGCGCTTGTAAGGATTTTCGACACTTTTGCCACCGAGGGCACAGAGTAACCATGAGGGCACAGAGGGGAATTTAGGGAATCATGGCGGTTGGCCGAGTAATGGATGATCCGCGGTTGTGCCGAATCTGTCTTTGGAAAGGCATGATACCTATCCTATGTGCCCTCGGTTAAACTCAGTGGCAAACGCGTTGAAAGCACGCAAATGCCGGAAACCCGCCGCCGTCGACACAGTACCGGACAAGCCTTACTCAATTGCGGCATTCCCCTGGCTGGATTATGATGTGCGCTGGCATCCGATACAGGAGCAGCGAGCATGCGCATCACAATCGGCCTGGCGCAGATTTACCCCAAACTCGGCGACTTGCAGCACAACCTGGCGCTGCACATCGACTACGCGGCGCAGGCGCGCGAGCAGGGCGTTGATCTGCTGGTCTTCCCCGAGCTGTCGCTGACCGGCTATCAAGTGCAGGACCTGGTACCGGAGGTGGCGCTGCAGGCGGATGCGGACGATGCGGTCTATGCCGCGCTGCTGGACGCCAGCCGCGACATTGACATGGTCGTGAGCTTCGTGCGAGAGGACTTCCGCAACCGCTTCTACATCGCCGACGCCTACCTCTCCGGCGGCGAAACGCTGCACATCCATCACAAGCTCTACCTGCCAACATACGCCATGTTCGACGAATCGCGCTACTTCGCCCAAGGCAACAGCGTGCGCGCCTTCGACACCCGCTTCGGCCGCGTCGGCATGTTGATCTGCGAGGACTTCTGGCATGTGTCGCCGCCCTACCTGCTCTGGCTGGACGGCGCCGATATCTTCATTCTCAACAGCGCCAGCCCCTCGCGCGGGCTCAACGCTGACGACCGACTGATGGGCACGCGCTGGGTCGAGCTGGTGAATCAGGCTTACGGGGGCATGTTTACGTCCTACATCGTGCACTGCAACCGCGTCGGCTACGAAGACGGCAAGAACTTCTGGGGCGGCTCGTCAGTGGTTGATCCCGATGGCGAGTTCATGACAAACGGTTTGTATTTCGACGAGGCGCTGATTACGCAGGAGATTGATATGAATCAGCTGCATAGGACGCGGGCGCGTCTGCCGCTGCTGCGGGATGAGCGGCCGGGTCTGGTGCGGCGGGAGCTGGGTCGGATTTTGAGCGAGAACTTGGGGTAGGGTGGGCATGAGGACGGACGAATACGGGATTCCAGAAATTCGCTGCCGTACGGTAAGCGGGTTCTTGCATCAACTTGATCAAATGCATTTGCGCTGGCACGAGGGAACTTGGATATACCGCGGACAAAACGATGCTGATTGGACGCTCCTCTCTCCTACAATGAGGGCGAAGTTCTTCGAAGACTTTGTCGTCACGTATGTGCTCGGTGATGATCCTAATGCAATGACGCAAGGTGAGTTCACGCAAATCCCGGTGTCGGATATGCTGGTAGACCACCCGGTGTATCGACTAACGATGCATGCACTCACCGAAATGTTTTTGGTACAGACATTCATAGATTTATCCGACAGGTCCGGTCTTTCGGTTCCGCACGAAAGTATTGACAATATTGCGGTTTTGCAGGACATGATGAGTCAGGCAGAGAGTTTCAAGAACAAAAAGTATGATGCTAACCAGATCAGTTATCGAATCAGTAGAGAGTCTGTACATTATGCATTGGCGCAACATCACCGGGTCCCTACAAGACTCATGGATTTTACTCGGCGTCCGCTTGTGGCTGCTTTCTTTGCTGCCGACGTGGAGCAAGAACTCGATTGTACTCCGACTCGCTTGGTCGTTTGGGCTGTTGATGTGGACCAGCTTAAGAAAACTAGCCTAAGTATGGTGCGTCACAGAATGAGTCAGATCGGGTTTCTTCAGGCGCAAGATGGCCTCTTCATTTATGATACGCTCGCTGATGAAAAGTGGATTGATGGAGACAATGTGCATTGGATACCATTTGAAGCCGAGCTGCAGAAGCTAGTTATGACAGACGGGGTTTTTAAACTAACACTGCCCTTCGATCAACGAGAAAAGCTACTCGATGTTCTCTTGTCGAAACAGATTGCTAAACCGATGCTGATGCCATCCTTTGACAACGTCGCGGAATCGGTTAAAGATGATTTGCGCAAGTGGAAGGAGTATGTCGAGTGACAGCAACAGACGTGTCAATCCTCCTCCGAAACGGAACACTCTTCGACGGCACGGGCAGCCCACCCGTCAGCGGCGACATCCTTACCCGCGGCGACCGCATGGCTAGCATCGGGCCCCCATCGAGCAACCCGCAGCCGTTATCCGCGTATCAGCATTGGTACACGAGCGCTCATCAACTCCCTAATAATTAGGGCGTCGGTTGCGCGGACTGTATATGATATAATCAGTGTGTACACAACACAAAGGCAAGCAAATCGCTGTAAAGGAGCGGACATGAATTTTGGTGGTTTATTAGGAATCGTCGCGGTGCTCGCCTTTGGCGTGGGCATTTTGGGCGTCGCTTTCGCCTTCACGCTGGCCTCGCAGGGTCGGTCGGCGCGCGGGGGCATGCTGCTGGCGCTGGTGGGTTTCGCCGGCGGCGTGGTGCTCTTTGTCATCAGTTCCGGCATCTTGATTGTGCAGCCGGCGCGGGCGGCAGTCATCGTCAACGTCTTGTCCGGCGAGCTGGAACAGCCGGCGCGCGCCCCGGGCACATCGATCATCATCCCGGGTTTGCAGGAGTACATCATCTACCAGACCGATCAGCGCGAATACACCATGTCGGGCATCAGCAGCGAAGGACGCCTGCAGGGTAATGACGCCTTAGAAGCGCTGACCGAAGACGGACAGGAAGTGCGGCTCGATATCACCGTGCTCTATCGCATTACGCGGGAGGATGTCAATCAGATTCACCTGAATTGGCAGAACCGCTACGAAGCCGATTTTATCCGTCCCACCGTGCGCGCTGTCGCCCGCGATGTGGTTTCGCAGTTTGTGGCGGAAGCGATTTACGGCGAAAAACGCGAGGAACTCGGCAATCAGATCGAAGAAGTTGTTGGCATCCAAATGAAGAACGAAGGCTTGACGCTAACTTCACTACTGGTGCGCCAGATCAACTTCACGGATGCCTTTTCGCAGTCGATTGAAGATAAACAGATTGAGGAACAGCGGCTGCTGCGCGCCCGCACCGAAGCCGAACGCGTCCAGACGGAGGCCGGCGGTCAAGCCGACGCCGCCGAGCAGGCTGCTCGCGGTCGCGCTAACGCTCGCTTGATCGAAGCGGCGGCCGAAGCGGAAGCGCTGCGCGTCATCAGCGATCAGATTGCGGCCAATCCCAACCTGATCCAGTATCTCTACGTCGCCAATTTGTCTGACAACGTGACCTTCGCGCTGCTGCCGTCGGATTCGCCCTTCATCTTTAACGTCGATGACTTCGCCGACCTGGGCGCGGACTTTTCGGCGCCGGAAGTGACCCTCGCGACTGAAGGCTAGTCGGCGCGGTCAATCTCGCATGAACATGGCGCTCTGCTTGCAGGGCGCCTTTTTATTACGATGCCGGCGCACGTTGCCGCGGTCTAAGCGCATCATCCTCTTAACCCTGTTCTTCCTCTCTGCTACACTCGCCTCTGCGCAGGAGGAGGCGGCCTTGCTCGATCGCTATTTCTACACCTATCACAACCCGGCCGGGAATCATTTCCTTCGCGGCCAGGGCAGCTTCCCCCATGTCCTTACGGTTGACGTGCCCTTGCGCGGCGCGCCGGCCTGGGCAGTGGCTTATGCGATGGAGACGGCCGTCTGGCATGTCGTGCTGGAAAACGGCGACCTGCAAGTCATCGAAGTCGCGCCTGATGGCGCGGCGCAGACGCTGGCCTACCAGCCCAATTGGTTCGAGGGCGCGCAGCCGCCGGTCGTGGGCGTCTCAATGGTCGAGGGCACTTACGTCCTGCGCAGCGATGAGAGCGTAGCGCCGCTGAGCCATCCCATCCCTGTCAACGACTTTGAAGTGCTCTACATCAGCCGCGATGGCGATCTGGTGCTGGGGCGCGAGCAGGGCGCGCTGGCTCGCCTGCCGATTGACGCGCAGCCGGACGCGCGCCTGGTGATGAACAGCGTGGGGCAGGTAGCGCTCTACGCCAAGTCCACCGATCAGCGTTATGTGCACGGCATCATGGGCGATGCGCTGGAAGCGGCGACTCTGCTTGTGCTCGACGTCCGCGAGGGCCAGATACGCCTGTTGGCCCGCGTCGATTTGCCCGGCGAAGATGTCTATGAAGGCATCGCGCCCTTCTGGGCTGATATTGACGGCGATGGCGTGGAAGACCTGGTGACGACCGTGTCCAATGGTTCGCTGGGCGCTCGTCTGCGCGCCTATCTCTGGGACGGCGGCGGCGTCCGGCAGGAGGCTGACGGGCCCGCTATCGGCCAAGGCAATCGTTGGCGGCATCAGCTCAGCGCCGCGCCCTTCGCTCCCGCCGGACAAATCGAGATCGCGGCAACGCTAACGCCTCATATCGCCGGCGCGCTGGAGTTTTACCGGTTCAGCGGCGCTGCGCTCGAGCGGACGGCGACATTCCCCGGCCTGACGACGCACGCCCTCGGCTCGCGCAACCTGGATCAGACGGCGGCCGGCGATTTTAACGGCGACGGCCGACCCGAAGTCTTGGCGATGGACGCAGCACGCCGCGCTGTGGTGGCGGTGGGGAGGGACCAAGCGGGCGCGCGCGAGCTCTGGCGCCTGGATGCCGGCGGCGAAATCGTCAGCAACTTCGCGCCGGTCGAATTGTTGGACGGGCAGCTGGGTCTGGCGGTGGGCACGGCTGACCGGCGGCTGCGCGTCTGGCTGCCAAAGTGAGTCTTGCATCAGACAACGAAGGAGCATATCAGTGATACAAGTATACGAAGCCGAACAAGTCGGTATGTCGAGCGAGCGGCTCGCCCGCATCAACAGTTACCTCGAGAGTGAAGTCGAAGGCGACCGGCTGCCCGGCATCATCGCGCTGGCGGCGCGGCGCGGGAAAGTTGTGCATCACAGCTGGCACGGCAAGATGGACATCGAGGCGGGCCGCCAAATGCAAGCGGACGCCATCTTCCGCATCTACAGCATGACCAAGCCAATCGTCAGCCTGGCGCTGATGATGCTGCACGACGAAGGCAAGCTGCAGCTGCACGACAAGGTCTCGCGCTATATCCCCAGCTTCGGCAAGACCAAAGTGTACAGCCATGTCAGCGAGGGCCAGCCAAGGTTCGTCGAGCAAGATCCGCCGATGACCATCTTTCACCTGCTGACTCACACTTCGGGGCTGACTTACGGCGGCGATCCCTGGCATCCGGTGGATAAGCAGTTTCAGGCAGCAGCCGAGCTGCAGGGCTATTTCCGCCGCGATATGCCGCTGGCGGAGCTGGTCGAGCATTTTGCCGCGCTGCCGCTCAGGTTTCAGCCGGGTACTGACTGGCAATATAGCGTCGCCACTGATGTCGTTGGCTATCTGGTGCAGATCATTTCGGGCATGCCGCTGGCTGAGTTCTTGCGCGAGCGGATTTTCACGCCGCTGGGCATGGTGGACACCGACTTTTACGTGCCGCCTGAGAAGACACAGCGTCTGGCCGCCATTTATAGCTCAACGACCAATGTTGATCCCCAGTTGATCAATCCTAATGAAGTCGCCAACGGCGACGTACGCAAGCCAACTGCCTGCCCCTCAGGCGGGGGCGGCCTGGTCTCGACCACGGCCGATTACTTGCGTTTCGCCTCAATGCTGCTGAACGGCGGCGAACTGGACGGCTCGCGCCTGGTCAGCCCGCTGACGATCAAGCGCATGGCTACCAACGCCGTTCCGCGCGAGTGGCTGCCGCTGCGCATCGGCGTGGAGCGCTACGGCTACGGCTTCGGTTTGGGCTTCCGCGTCATGGTCGACTATGGGCGCGCCAATGGCTACAGCTCGCCCGGCGAGTTCGGCTGGGCCGGGGCGGCCAGCACCTATTTCGTGATTGACCCGGCGGAAGAATTGCTCATCTTGCTGATGACGCAGATGTGGCCGCTGGAGCCGCACCGCCCGCGCTCGATCGTGCCCAATCTGGTCTATCAGGCGATTGACGAGAGTTACGCTGGCTAAGGAATCGAGCCTAATAGGCTTGCCCGCCACTGGAACATTGAGGCCCAAATCTGCGCAAGAGGCACGGTGGCATTTTAGCGTTCGCGACCCATAACCGCGCCATTTTCAACGCGATCTTGCCACCGAGTACACAGAGTGAAATCGAGACCACAGAGAAGGCTTGACTCAACTGCAGATGCTCGTGATTGCAGCGTTACCGACCACTAACCGGAAGGAGCGACTATTCGACGCGTAGAAGCGGAACAACCCTTTGTGCACTTCGTGTCTTTGTGCCTTTCTGTCAATTCCGTCAATATCGATACCGATCAAGCCTCAAAGATCGACTTCCATCACATCGAGTACCGTCTGAATCGGGGTGAAAATCGTGGCGCGGCGCGAACCGGCGAATAGCAGCCCGACGGCCTTCAAGCTGTCTCGTTCCACGATCAGCGCGCCCGAATCGCCACCTTGGCTCATGGGTGTGGAGATGACTTGCCCGGCGAAGCGCGCCTGCAGGTTCTCGCCGTAGGAGACGTCAACCGTGGCGTTCATCAGCGTCACATTGCCCTCGGTGTAGCCGGTGGTGCGCCCTTGCTTGCGGATATTCATGCCAAGCTGCGCCAGCCTGGCGCCATTGGGGCGGCCGATATTGACGATGCTCTGCTGAAAGAGCATGGGATTGACCGGGCGAGCGAGCGCCGCGTCGACGCGATTGGCGTAAATCGGCGCGCCTTCGACTTGCGCTTTGGGCGCCTGCACGGTGGTCAGCCGCTTGGACGAGCCGCTAATCTTGCTCAGCGCGTTGCCCACCGAGACGAAAAGCTCGGCCACATCGCAGCCGCCGGGCGGGAAGAGCGGCGGCGACCCGGTTGGCGGCGCCGGACTGCGGCCCGAGTCAGAGTAGAAGCGGAGCATTTCGAAGCGGTGCAGCTTGGCCACCACATCTTCGGGGCGCGCGCCATGATCGGTGGGGCCCGGCTGCAAGATGGCGTCGCCGATTTCGGCATCGTTGCTGTTGGCCAGCACGTGATTATTGGACAAGATCAGCGGCTCGCCGGTATTGCGATCCATGACGATCGCGCCCAGCGTGCCGGCTGTCACCATATAGTGCCCGATGCTGACGCCGGCGGGTATGTTGGGGCGGAAGCGATCGCGCGGATTGGAGAAGGCTTCCAGGCGGCCGACCTCCACCACGTCGGTGCGCGCGCCATTGACATCGGGCGGGATAAGATCGTCGGCGCTTAAGGCCTCGACCGGCTTCTTTTGCTCAACCAGCACCGACATCGCCAGCTGATCGGTGACCTGCTCTTTGTAGTTGCGATAACCGATGGCGACGCCGACTACGCCGCGCCGCTGCAGCAGGTCCGCCTGCGCGATGCGCTGCGCTTCCAGCAATTGCCGGAATAAATCCATCGACATCAGGCGTCAACCCCGTCCATTCCCAGCAGATGAATGCCACAACATTATACGACAGAACGAATGAAGGGGATAACTCGCCCGTTAGTGAGAACCGCTAATAGCTTTGAGGCCGCTGCCGGTGAACGCCAGAACCAGCTCGGCGGATGCGCCGAGACGCTCGCGGATCTGCGGCAAGGCGGCTGTGGTCACGGCGCTGGTAGTCTCGATCATGAAGCCGGCCGCGTGCATGGCTCGCTGCGCGCGCAGGATTGCCTCGTTGTCAACGCGCAGGGCGAAGCCGTCAGTGTCGTAGAGCGCGCCCAAAATCTGTTCGCCGCGCACCGGTTGGTCGACCAAGATGCCATCGGCCACACTTTGCATGGGCCTTACGTTTGCAGGCTGCTGAGCGCCCGCTTTCCAGCCGCGCACGATGGGGTCGACGCCGGCGGATTGCACGGCGATCATTCGCGGTAGTTTGTCGATCAGCCCGGCAAGGCGCAGCGCCCGGAAGCCGCGGTAGAAACCGAGGAATAGACCGCCATGCCCCACTGGAGTAAGCACCGCGTCAGGGGCGCGCCGGCCCAGCTGCTCCCAGGTTTCCCAAGCGGCCGTCTGCTGGCCCAGCACAAAATAGGGGTTCCAGGCGTGGCTGGCATAGGTGGCGGTTTCGGCCGCCGCGTAGACATCAGCGAGGTAGTCATGCGACTCGACAATCGCGCCGCCAAAAGCGCGGATGAGCCGCTTTTTGCTTGCCACTGCGGTTGCCGCCGGCACATATACCGTGGCCGAGAGCCCGGCCGCGCCGGCATAGGCGGCCAGCGAGGCGCCGGCATTGCCCGACGAATTGTCGATCACGTCCCTGGCGCCGTTCGCGGCCAGTTGGTTCAACATGGCAGCCGTGCCGCGGTCTTTGAATGAGCCACTGGGATTGAGATACTCCAGCTTGGCGTGGAAGGGAATGCCGTCGATTCGGGCGGGCGCCAAGGGGGTCATGCCTTCGCCCAGGCTGAAGCGCCGTTCGACCGGCAGCATGGCGGCATAACGCCACAGGGAGAAATCGCCCTCGACAATCGCGGCGGCGTCAAAGGGCGGCAGGTCTACGAGATCAAGCGAGCCCGCGCAGGAGCGGCAGCGCCAGGCCAGCGCATCCGCTATTGATCCGCATGAATTGCATCGGGCGCTAGCCATAACAGGTCCTCTCTGAGCGTCGACAACGCAGCTAGCCTAACAAGCGCGGCCCTGCGCGACAATGGCGCGTCATCCGGCTTTGCGCGCTCTGGCGCAAAAAAACAGGTCGCCGTCTACGTTGTAGGGAGCTTTTCCTCTGTGCTCTCTGTGTTCTCTGTGTTTAAGTTTCAGTGTGCCATCGTGCGCCGCCGCGGATGTCATTTTTGTGCAATTGACCCGCCTCCGCCGCAGACCAACATATCCAATTCTAAGACTCATCGGCTATACTAGCTGTAAGCGAAGCAATGGCTGAGCCGGCAGGCTTGTCAATTTCCGGCCCGCTTGTTGGATTGATTCATCTACAAAGAGATTGATGCCCGCCCATGAGCGTCACCGACCAATTTGACAGACCTCTGCGCGACCTGCGGATATCAGTCACCGACCGCTGCAATTTCCGCTGTCCCTACTGCATGCCGGCCGCTATCTTTGGCGAGCGCTATCAATTCTTGCCCAAACCGCAGCTGCTGACCTTTGAAGAGATCAGCCGACTGACGCGCATCATCCTGCGCCTGGGCGCGGTCAAGATCCGGCTGACCGGCGGCGAACCGCTGCTGCGCCAGGACATCGAAGACCTGGTCGCCATGCTCAGCGCGCTCGACGGCGTGGAAGACCTGGCGATGACCACCAACGCCTATCTGCTGCCGCAGAAGCTGGACGCGCTCAAAGCAGCCGGGCTGAAGCGCTTGACCATCAGCCTGGATACGCTGGACGACGAGGTATTCCGCGCCATGAACGGCGGGCGCTCCGGCGTCGACAAGGTGCTGGAAGGCATCGCCGCGGCCGAAGCCGCCGGCTACACTCCCCTGAAGATTAACGCCGTAGTGCAGCGTGGGCTTAACGATCACACGCTGGTCGACCTGGCGCGCTTCTTCAAGGAGCGGGGTCATATTCTGCGCTTCATTGAGTATATGGACGTGGGCAACAAGAACGGCTGGAAGATGGACGAGGTTGTGCCATCGGCCGAAATCGTCGAACGCATCCACAGCGCCATGCCGCTGGCGCCGGCCGCCGGCAATTATTTCGGCGAGGTGGCGCGGCGCTATCGTTACGCCGATGGCGAGGGCGAGATCGGCTTGATCAGCTCGGTGACGCAGCCCTTCTGCGGCTCGTGCACGCGCATGCGCCTGTCACCGGAAGGCGAGATATTCACCTGCTTGTTCGCTACCGAGGGCGTTAGCCTGCGCGATCCCATGCGCGCCGGCGCCAGCGATGCCGAGCTGGAAGCGTTTATTCGCGGCAACTGGGGCGCGCGCATCGACCGCTATTCGGAGATTCGCAGCTCGCTCACCGACGAAGTCCGCGACCGGCGCAAGAAAGTAGAAATGTACCACATTGGCGGCTAGCAGCCGCGCTGCGAACAACAAACTGAAATTCAACCTCAGCCGCTCGCAAGTCGCAGATTGGCTCACACAGAATGGGATATCCAATGCAATGTGCGTACGGGCGAGCCGGTGGCTCGCCCCTACATATTTCGACAGGGTTCGGCAGGTTTCATAATAAAGAGAGCGCAGAGGAAATGCTCTTTATCATTAAGTCTTAGACTATTTTCCTGCTAGTTGAAGCAGCATATAGTCACTTCAGTCATAAGCTTTGTGCCCTTTGAGTCATTGTTGTGAAATTGCTTTGATTCAATTGCCCTGGCGTTGCCCCGGCTCAACTTGCCAAGCGCGCAATCACTGTGGTATTGTCGCAACTTGAAATTGCGGATGTGCAACGAACGAGGACCGTGATGACCAATTCTGACTTTGAACTCACTGGACAAACCGCGCTGATCACGGGAGCGGGACGCGGCATCGGGCTGGCCACCGCGCGCCGCTTGGCAGCAGCCGGCGCCGATGTCATCATCGCCGAATTTATCGCTGAAAATGGCCGCAAAGCCGCCGCCGAAATCGAGAGCATGGGACGCAAGTCGCTTTTCATCGAGGTCGATGTCCGCCGCTCCGACAGTGTAAACCTCATGGCGGAAACGGCGCTGAAGGCTTTCCCGCAGATCGACATATTGGTCTGCAACGCCGGCATCGCGCAGGCCGTGCCCGCGGAAGATTGCAGCGATGAAGACTGGCTCAATATGATGGCTGTCAACCTCAATGGCGTCTTCTATTGCTGCCGAGCCATCGGGCGGCACATGCTGGAGCGCGGCAGCGGCGCCATCGTTAATACGGCGTCCATGTCCGGCATGATCTCCAACACGCCGCAGCCGCAAGCGCACTACAATGCCGCCAAAGCCGGCGTCATTCTGCTGACCAAGTCCTTGGCCGGCGAATGGGCCGATCGCGGACTGCGCGTCAATTGCGTGTCGCCGGGTTATATCGGCACCGACATGACTGCTGAAGGCATGGCCAATATGGACTGGTATCCGACCTGGATGCAAATGACGCCGCAGAAGCGCGTCGGCGCGCCGGAAGATGTGGCCGCGGCGATATATTATCTGGCCTCGCCGGCCGCCAAATTCACCACCGGCAGCAACCTGGTCGTGGACGGCGGATATACAGTCTGGTAGGCGCGGGGCAGTCTCTGGCTGGCGGCAGGCCAGCTACATATCAGACTAACGAAAAGCGGGGCAGGGCTTGGCGCGGTCGGGCACGACGGTGTCGTTGCGTATCCAGCCCGATATTGAGCCGTCGTCGACGGCGACATTGACGAAGTACCAGATCTCGCCCACTGGATTCCGATCTTCGCGCTCTTGCCTCAGAATAGACACGACAGTTCCGGTCGGCAAGTAGCCCACGATCGGCGTGCCCGTCCTGGTCGTCGGTCGCGCGCGCACGTTGATCGAATTGAGATTGAGCACAACCGCGCGGCAAAGCTCCTGCGGTGTTGGCGTGACCGTGGGGGTATTGGTGGCGGTGGGTGTGTCGGTCGCCGTGGGCGTGATGGTGGCGGTTCGCGTGAGCGTTGCTGTCTCGGTCGCCGTAAAGGTCGCTGTTGGCGTCAAAGTATCGGTCGGCGTGCCGGTTTCGGTCGGCGTCAGCGTGTCGGTGGGCGTGTTGGACGGCGTGAAGGTGGCGGTCGGCGTGAATGTGTAGGTAGGCGTGGGCGTAATGGTCGGCGTGGAAGTCGCGGTCGGGAAGAATATCGCCTCCAATTGCTGACGATTCATGGCCGCCACCGTGCCGCCGACGGCGATAAAGATGAACAAAATGAACAGCGCAACCAGACGCCCGCGATTGCGGCGGCCGCGGATGACGCCGTCAATGCGGGAGATATCGGCACGGCGCCCCAGTATGCGGAAAGGATCTTCGCGCATGGTGTCGAGCCAGGTCTGCGCTTCGCGATTATTGCCCTCTTGCAGCGCCTCTTCGGCCCGCTCCAGATAGCGCGTGAACAAGTCGTTTACGGTGCTGCGGTAACGCTCGTCCTGGGCGTATTCGCCCACCATTTCAGCCAGCATTTGCCGCGCCTGCGCCAGTTCAGCATCGAAGTTCTGCGATACCAGGGCTTGCGCCCGGCGGATCGACTGCTGCGCGCGCGTGATATCGGCCTGCTGATTGCGCGAGCGCATCAACAGCTCGGAGAAGGTGCTGTCTGTCGGGTCCAGCTCCAAGCCCAATTCCATCAGCTTGATAGCCGCGTTCATCAGCAAAATGCGTTCGTCCAGGGTCGTCGAGCTGCTGGCGTGGTTAAGGGACATCTGCGCCTGGTCGTTGACCTGCGCGCGGATGCTGGCCAGCTTGTTGTCCATTTCCTGCTGCATCTGCGCCAGACGCTGGCTGTTGGGCAGCAACTGCCGCGCGTGCGACAGCAGGGAGGCCACGCTGGCGACTTGCGCCACCTGTTCTTCCAGAGTGCCGCCGATGGTATTCATGTTGACCGCGATTTGATCGTAATCGCGCTGGATGCGCCGCAGCATCTCCAGCCGTTCTTCGGCTTGCGGATCGTTGGGCACGACGCGCAAGGCGCCTTCATATTTGCGCAGCGCCTCGGTCCAGTTGTCGTTCGCCATCAGCCGGTCGCCATCGGCCAATAGCTCGCGCGCCAGGGCCAAATCCTGGATGTCCAGCAGCGCCTGTTCAACGTCTTTCCAAGTCAGGATGCCATCGCGCTCGGCCAGCTCGCGCGCCTCGCGGTACAAGCCGGAGGCCTGCTCGTAGTTGCCTGCGCGCACCAGTGAATTAGCGCGGTTGTAAGCGACGCGCGCCTCAAAGGGAATACGGTGATCGGGCACGATGCCGCGGATCAAATTGTCTTCCGATTTCTCGCGGTATTCGAGCGCGGTGGGATTATTCGCCTGGATGGCCAGAATGCGATTGGCGACATCAATCGTCTGTTGATACTCGCCTGAGTAATAGCTTTCAGTCAGCGACTTCAGCAGCTCGTCAATAGCCGTGGATGCCGGCATGGAGCGCTCAGCCGCGGCGGGTTGCATTCTGTCTCGCGGCGGCTCGTCGCGTGGCGGCTCGTCTCTGGAGCGGCCATAGGCGGACGGGGGCTCTAACTGCCTTTCGGCGCGGGCGGCGGGCCGTGAAGGCGGCGCAGCGCGCTCGCTGGCGTCGCTTGAAGGCGCCGAGCGCACATCGTGGCGGTCAAAGAGTTCTTGCACGCGCTGTTTGGCTTGGGCGCTGTGGGCGCCCGCCTGCTGCAGCAAGCTGATGGCGTCCTGATTGCCGGCGTCCATGCGCAGTGCGTCGGCCAGGATGTCGATGGCTTCGTCGATATCGTCGTCATCGCCGGCGATCTCGATGCGGATGCGCGCGCGCCGCACCAATCCGCGCAGGGCCGCTGTATTCGGGCGTACCTGGGTTGTCTGGCTGCCAGCAATTTCGGCGAACAATTCTTGCGCCACTTGCTCCAGGGGTGTATTCTTCGCCTCCATCAGCAGGTCGCGGGCTTCCTGCTCCAACTCCCTCAGCGCCTGCGAGTCAACGGTTGCGCGAGCGCGCTGTCGAAGTTCCTCGATTGCCCTCTGTAGGTCCTGCATAACGGGAAATCCTATTTCAGCGCTGCCTGCTCATCAGGGGCTGCAGGGGCGCTTGCGGCGATCGTCTACGGGGACAAGCGCCATACCAAGACGAGGGATTCTGTGATAGAGTTGGGCGAGATCAACTTCCGACTGCGGTCAAGCAATTATGGCATCGTTTCAGCATATCAGACCCAGATACAAACTAATCTTATTCTATAATATCAAACCCGAGAAACAAGACCAATACTATCGCTACATGCTTAGCAGTTTCGTGCCGGCGATACAAAAGCTGGGCGTCTACATGCACATGGTATGGCATGTCGCCTATGGCGATCACCCGCGCCGCAAGATCGAATTTGTCACAGAGAGCTCGGATATATTGCGCCGGCTCTTTCTTAGCGACGAATGGGACGAACTTGAAAGCAAGCTGAGGCGATATGTCGACGACTACGAGCGCAAAGTCGTCGACTACCGCAACGGCTTCCAGGTGTGACGAGCCAGGATATCGTTTGGCTGGCGCCGCTCCAGTTCGATAAGCGCTGCGCCACGCCTCTCCCTCTCGCTTGCAATTCGCCGCAGCAAACGTAGAATGAAATAATCAACCAAATCAATACAGAGGTCTGTACTTGCGATGGATCTACTTGATGTGCTGCCATTCTTGCGTGATCAGCCGGCCTTCGTTCAAAGTCTCGCTAAAGATATCGTCCCGTTTCTGGCTGCGCTCTTGCTGATCGTCATCCTGCGCTGGCTGCTTACCTGGCTGCTGCTGCGTCCCCTGCGCACACTGGCTGGCCGTTCCAGCAGCGAGATTGACGACCGTCTATTGGAAGCCAGCGTTTCGCCTTTGCGGGTGGCGGTCATCGGTTTCTCGCTGATATTCGTCACCTTCGTCTTTGCCTTTGACGCGCAGGTCAAGAATATCGCGCTGACGATCGGACGCGCACTGCTGATCAGCGCGGTATTCTTTGCGATTGTGCGTTGGTTTGAAGTCCTGACGCTGCGTCCCGATGTATTCGCGCGCCTGACCGGCTGGTCCATCCCCGAGCGCTTGCTGCCCTTTCTCAATACCCTGGTCAAGTTTCTGATTATCGCGCTTGGCGTCATCTTCGTCCTGCAGGAACTTGACTTTGATGTCGCCGCCCTGATCGCCTCGCTCGGCGTGGTTGGCATCGGGATATCGCTGGCATCGCAGAATACAGTCAGCAATATGTTTGGATTCGCTGCGATAGTTTCGGACAATCCCTTCAAAGTGGGTGATTTCATCAGAACGCCGGATATCACCGGCATTGTCGAAAACGTCGGCGTCCGTTCAACCCGCGTGCGTCAGCTAGATCAAGCGCTGATTACTGTGCCTAACAATGCTTTGACTGACGCCGTGGTCGTGAATTTGTCGCGCATGGAGAAACGCCGCCTTGATGTCACATTGACCTTCACTTACAGCACCACGGCTCAACAGATGCGGGATGTGGTCCAGCGCATCCGCGAGCTTTTGGAGAATCATGACGACATTGACCCGGAGACGGTCATGGCGCATTTCGTCGACTTCAACTCCAGCTCCTTGGATGTCCGCGTGATTTGCCAGGTGCTGCTGCCGGATTTTCGCGAATTCACCGCCATGAAAGAAGCCATCTTCCTGGACATTATGGGGATTGTGGAGTCGCTGGGCATTGACTTCGCTTTCCCCAGCCAGTCGCTGTATATCGAATCGACGCCGGACAGCGCTGCTGGTCAAGCGCAGGCGGACGAAGAAGAAGCGCCCGAGCGCGCTTCCGCTGAGACATGACCAGCACGCTGATGGCCGCCATGGGGTTCAGCGAAGCCGATCTCAAGGCGAATCGAAGCGGCAGGCTCAGTCCGGCGCAGGCGGCGCGTTTGAAAGCATCGCGTCAGCGCCAGATGGCAATCGCCCTGCTGCTGTTCTTCAGTCTGGTCATCGTGGCGACGGCGCTGATTTACATCGGGCAGCGCAGCGGGAATCAGATTCTCGGCTTGGCCGGCGCCTTGCTGATCGTGATTAACGCCGTGATCGTCGGCACGCTCGGGCGCGGCTATATGCGTCTGGGCGGCGACTTGCGGCCGGGCAATATCGAAGTGCTGGCTGGAGAGGTGGAACGTGTGCTGCGCCGCGGTCGGCAGCGGGACAATTATCTGATTCGCATTGACGGCGCCAGCCTCTACGTGACCAAAGAGGTCTTTCTGGGCTTTAATCACGAAGCGTCTTATCGCCTTTATCGCGGGGCGCATTCCGGCTTGCTGCTATCGGTCGAGCCGCTTGATTGAACGCCGCCGAAACAGGTCGCCGACTGCTGAGGGAATCGACTCTTGGCCGCGTAAGTTGGATGAAAATAGGGCAGCTGAGGAAGCGCAATGATAAGGCAACACCCATCTCGGCTTTTGCTGCCGATTCTCATCTTCTTGCTGGTCGCGCTGTATATTATGTCGCCCGTGCTTGGCACTTTTTCCAGCAATTTCCTGGGCCACGAATCCGGCAATGCTTACAAGATGGCGCGCCACATCTGGTGGTTTAAGACGGCGCTGCAAAACGGCGAGGACGTCTTAGGGCAGTCGCTGCTTGGCCATCCGGAGGGCTACACGCTCTTTCGGCTCTGGGCGAATCCACTGCAATTCTTCCCCATGTGGCTCTTCGCCTTTTTCATACCGCTGGCTGCTGCGTACAACCTCGGCATTGCATTGACACTCGTGCTCAACGGCTTGTCCATGATGCTGCTGGCGCGGCGCTGGCTGCCGCCGCAGCATAAGTATCCAGCAATAGTGGCGGGTCTTGTTTTCATGATCTTCCCGGCCATGCAGGGCCACCTCGCTGCCGGGCACGCCGGGTTGCTGGCGCAGTGGCCGGCGCCGCTATTCATTCTGCTCCTCTTCGATTATGCCGACTCGGGTGGCACTCGGCGTTTTCTTGGCGCTGTTGTCTGCTTTTTCCTGGCCGCGCTGGGCCATAGCTTGCAGGTTTTGTATTTGCTCGCGCCCTTGACCGCGCTGTTTCTGCTGGCGCGTCTGTACAAACGAGACTACGTCGGCGCGGCGCGCCTGATTGCTGTTGCCTTGGCCGGCTGCGTGGCGCTGCTGGTCTTCCTTTCGCCGGTAGTGGGGGAGGCATTACAGCACACGAGCGCGGACTTTGGGGCTGGCCAGGTGCGCGACAGCATCAACGTGACTAGCGCGCTGTCGCCAGCCGGGGGCAGTCCTTTCTGGGGTCAGATTGTCGCGCAAACGCCCGATTCAGCTGCATACCCGGCAGGCGGCGCCGGTTATATCGGTGTCTTGGGCGGGCTGCTGGCGTTAATCGGCATTCTATGGCGGCGCGAGGCGCGCTGGTGGCTTCTGGTCGCCCTGGTGGCCTGGGTGTTGGCGTTGGGCCCGGTGCTCAAAGTCGGGGACGAGGCGGTCTCGGCATTTATCGCTGGCTACGAAGCGGTCGTGCCCTTGCCATATGCCTTGGTGATGAACCTGCCGCTGTTCGAATTGGCGCGGACGCCTGAGCGATTTATGCTGCTCTTCGCCCTTATGTTCGCCATGCTGGTCGGTTTCGGCGCAGCGGTCTTCTGGTCCAGTCGCTTCATCCAGCGCCGTCAGCGCTATGTGCAGGCGGCGTTTGCAATTGCGCTCGCTCTGTTATTGATGGAAGACTACCGCCTTTCGTCGGAGTTGCCCACGGTTTCGGCTGAGATACCGCAGGCGATCTACGCGCTAAGCGAGAGACGGGATATCCGCGCCATCTACAACGCGCCCTATGACAATTCCTTGGCGGCGAAAGAAGCGATGCTGCTGCAGACCGCGCACGGCAAGCCGCTGATCGCCAGCCACGATGACCGCAAAGGCACGGATACCGCCCGCCTGGAGCTGCTGGCCAGCTTCCGTCCGTCGTTGCTTACCAATGCCCATGCCGACGTGGTCATATTCAACAAAGCTCATGCCGCGAGGAGCGCGCAATTAGGCCTCTTGCAGCGCGCGCGGCTATGGCTGGGCGAGCCGTTATTTGAAGACCAGCGTTATGCTGTCTTTGAAACGCCTTTCACGCCGGAGCAAACGACCAAGCTGCACTCTACGCGCTGGGACGGGCAGACGCATGTCACCTACATCTACAAGCAGCAGCCGGGCTGGATGGAATTCAGCGCGAACCTGGAAGCGGTGAATCGCCGTGTGCACTTGTCGTTGAATGGCACGCCGCTGGAAACGCTTCAGGTCAGCGGCCGCATTCCGGTGTCCATCCCTCTGCCAATCGCTCGAAGTGGCTATCACACTTTTCGTATCGCCCTGGATCCACCTTGTCCGGAACGCATCGATACCGAGCTGCTCTACTGTCAGTCCGTCGACGTCGACAGTGTGGACACGCGCATATTATCCAACGGCGCAATCTACGACCCCATACGCATCGCCGACGGCATCGTGCTGGCGGGTTACTACCTGCCCAAGCAATACGAAGACGAAGTCGCCATACGCCTTTGGTGGCGATTTGAAGCGGACCGCAGCGCCAATGATGTGCGCTTCGTGCATATCCTGGATGAGGAGGGCTTGCCCGTGCGCGACCGACCCGACGATCATTCCTTCGGCGAAGTCGCCGCCGGCAGTGAACTGACGGAGACGCTGATATTGGACACGAGCCAACTGGCGGATGGCGAATACAGCGTACTGACCGGATGGTACGGATTGCCCTTTGCCATTCGCTACGATGTCTTAACTAATGTAGAAGGCGCGGAAAACGACACCGTGGTCTTGGGTCAGATCCGGGTGCGTAACTAAGGCCGGCGCCGCATGGTCAGACGCCGGCAATGACGCCGGGACGACAATACTTTCATAATATTTATTCATTACTCTGCAGGCTACAAGTCTGATACTTGGGGAGGTACTGCCATGAAACGCGTCGTGGGATTCGCCCTGGCGCTCTGTCTGCTGCTCGTGCAGTCTGTCGGCGCGCTGGATTATGACACCACAAACTATCGCAAAACGATGATTCAGATGCTGGGCTCGGCATTTGACGCGACCCGCGGGCGCCTCGTTGATGTGGCGGTATTCGATGCGGTAGCCGCGTCCGACGATCTGCTATACCTGGCGCCGCTGATTGACATCGCCTACTTCGGTCGCAGCGCCGAGATTAACCGCGCCGTCATCGAAGCGCTCAATGCCTTGACTGGCGAAAATATGGGCTGGAAGGGCTACTTCGAGTGGGCTGGCGCAAACGATATCGCGCTGCCGCCATTCTACGACGAATTCAAAGGCCAGCTGCTGGCAAGCTTCGTTGACCCCGAGTTCACGCGCTTCTTTGAGCCCGGCGTCGCAGAGACTGCAGCGATCAACCTGGTTGAACCGGTATGGGGCGGCGTCACCGTCGATGGCATTCCCTCGCTGGTCAACGCGCGGCAAATCACCCCGAAAGTCGCCATCGACGAAGGCTACCAACACTCGGACTTCTGCCGTAATGACGATTGCAGCTATCCGGCCGCGGATGAGTTGGTCTTCGGTCTCAGCTTCGACGGAGACAGCCGCGCCTATCCCTTGCGTCTGCTGAATTGGCACGAGATGTTCAACGATGTCATCGGCCACGCGCCGCTCTTTGAGGAACCGGAGGGCGAGCAAGTCTGCAACTTCCGCGCGCCCACGCCTTTCGAAGTTCGCGCGCGTTCGGGCGATGACTGGCTGCTGATCTACGGCCGCTCAGCCGGTTGTCCGCGCTCGGGTTGGCTGCGCAGCGCGGACGTCGTCTGGCCGGACGATGTCGCGCCGGAGCTACCGGATCTCGATATCGGCGACGAAGCGCTGAGCGTCGGCCATCGCGGCCGCGTGGACGGCAAGCCGGTCATGCTGGCCTACTGCACGCTCTGTGGCGCCGGCGTGCTGTACGACGTCAGCATCCCTGATTTGGCCTACACGACAGTTGCCGGTGAACGAGTCGAAATGGGCGACACGGTGCTGGAATTCGGCTCCACCGGCATGCTGATGCGCTCGAATAAATTGATGTACGATCGCAATACCGACACGGTATGGAATGCCATCACCGGCGAACCCGCCTTTGGCCCGCTTGCCAGCAGCGGCGTCGTGCTGGATGTGCTGCCGGTGGTCGTCACCGATTGGACGAGCTGGCTGGAGGCGCATCCGGACACCAGCGTGCTCAGCTTGGATACCGGCTTCCTGCGCAACTACACCAACGGCGCCGCCTACAGCGATTACTTCAACAGCGCCGAGCTGATGTTCCCGTCCTGGCAGCAAGATACCGCGCTGATTCAAAACAAAGACATGGTTTTCGCGCTGCGGCTGCAGGGCCAGGCCAAGGCCTATCCGCTGGCGACCATCATTCCCGAGCGGATTATCAACGACCGGGTAGGGCAGACGGATCTGGCGATCATCGCCGAGGCGACGCCGGAGCGCGACTTCTTTGAACCGGGCGGCGCAGCAGTCCGCGCTTTCGACAGTGGCGGGCTGGTGTTCACTGCCGGTGAAGACAGCATGACGCTGGTCAGTGATGATGGCCGCAGTTGGCAAATCACCGAAGGCGCGCTGATCGCGGACGACGGCGAGCGCCGCGAACGCATCGGGGGGCATTTGGCCTTTTGGTTTGGCTGGTTCGGCTTCTATCCGGACACGCTGGTCTACGGGGAATAGACGCCTTTCATGGACTTATCCATAACGCTTGCGTTTTGGTTTGCGCTTGCGCTTTTGGTAGGCTGCTTGCGGCGCCTGCAGGTCATGGGCTTGCGCTCTATCCTGCGGCGCCAGCCAGCCGTGAAATTCGCTGACGTGGCGGCGCTCGATCCGCTCGGCTAGCTCGGTTTGCGGGTCGGCGTCGGCCAGCAGCCGGCCGCGCGCGCTGCCCAGGCGGCTCCATCGGCGCTCCATTTCCGCCCGCGGCGAGCGTTCATAAGATTGTCGATAAGCTTCTCGGACCAGATTGCGGCGCGCAGTTGTGATCAGATTGTCGTCATGGATGCCCGCTGCTTCGACTTCAAAGGAGGCGCTCGAATCGCCGGCGCCATGGCGCATCGCCACCAGCAGGCCCAGGCTGCCGCCGAGCAGCGCGCCGGCTACAGCGCCTTCGGGCAGACCTCCCGCCAGCAGGTAAGTCGCAAGCGCGCTGACCAACGCGCCGATGATGGCGTATAGCGCGAGCCTGATCAATTCTCGCGCCTATTTGCGTCAGTGCCCGTGTGTTTACCGCCGGGGTGGTATTTGTCAAGGCGGGCGGCTCTGATCAAATCGTCGCGTACCGGGCCGATTGAGCGCGTCCACTCGATATGATGTCGGACGGCGCTCGCGCTTGCAGCTCGGTACGCTTTGATGCGCGTACCCAAATATGCGCCGATTATCGCCCCAATCGCAGCGCCCCCGACTGCGCCGTCAGGCATGAAATCAGAGGTGATCAAGCCGGCGACTGCGCCAACGATTGCGCCGGTCAGCATGTACTTGGAAATGTGAATCACAAGCGTTCGCATGATGACCTGCTGTTATATGTTGCAGATTTCGCGGATGATCGCGTCGCTGAGTTCAAACCATTCTCCGCGTTTCCGGTTCTCGGTGTATCGTCTGTGCAGCTGTGATTCGAGCGCAGACGCGTCCAGAGTATCAATGATGGCGACAATATCCGACTTGCCCGGCAAGATGTTGCGAATTTCGGGGATGCGCCGCTTGGGCTCGATTGTCATCCCGATTTTATAGAACCTGCTAAACTCTGTGTCCTGGATTACATAAACATAACCTGCTGGGCGTTCCCTGCGTGGGTAATCAATCGGATCGCCGAAGTCACAGCGAGGCGGATGCGCGATATGGGGAATGATAAAGGCGGCCAGGACCAGCGACAAAATGAGTCCGCCAATGGCGCCGAACACTTTGCTTTTTCCCAGCAGCGCGGTCAACAAAGTTCCGAATAGCGCGCCGGCAGCCACGGCAACAATTAGAATTACGCTCATCTTGGTCGGCTCTCGCTTTCCAGTGTCTGCTTCATGTTGTCGTAAGTATACTACGCGCTGCCCCGCCGCTCAAAGAAGGCCTGCATGATTCCGCGCACCTCATCCGAGACCAGCCGCTCGCCGATCATGCTCAGCTCCAGCTCCATCGTCTCTTGCACCGCTTCCGCGCTGCCGCGCCGCAGCAGCATTTTGGTCTGCCGCAGGGCTTGCGGCGGCTTGGCGGCCAGCTGCTCCGCCTTCGCCAATGCCAGCGCCTGCAATTCATCAGCGGCGACCACGGCATTCACGATCCCGCATTCCTGCGCCTTCCGCGCGTCGAAAGCCTCGCCCAGCATCAGCAGTTCGGCAGCGCGCCCGTAGCCCAGCATACGCGGCAGCAGGTAAGTCGAGCCCGCTTCCGGCAGCAGGCCGAGGCCGATGAAGGCGAAGTTGAATTTGGCGTCCGCGGTGGCATAGACCAGGTCGCAGTGCAGCAGCATGGTCAGGCCGACGCCGACTGCCACGCCATTGACCGCGGCCACGATGGGCGCCTTGGCCGCGGCGATGGCCCGGATGAAGCGCGCGGCGGAATCCGAGCCGGGGTCGTCCAGGAAGCTGTTCAGGTCGTTGCCGGCGCAGAAGCTGTCGCCGCTGCCGGTGATCGTGATGACGCGGATGTCGCTGTCGTCATTGGCGCGCTCGATGGCTTCGCGCAGAGCGTCGTACATGGCGGGGCTGAGGGCGTTCTTTTTCGATGGCCGGGTGAGTTGGATGCGGAGGATGTGGTTGTCGAGGGTGGTGGTGATGTTGGGCATTGTGGCAACTCCGTTCAAAAAATCACAGTCAATACACGTCTACAATTAGAATGCGCTCGAAGCCGAGTCTACTGACAGTTTCTCCCTTGCGCTTACCTAACAGAGCCAATCCTATCGGACTATTGGCACTAATTACCTCTTCGCCTCTCTTTCCCAGCGGCGTTGCCACAATCCTAAAAGTCTCGTGCTCGTCTCTATCACTGAATTTAAGAACGATTGTAGAACCAATTTGGACGACATTATTTGATCGCATCGGCCTCGACGAGGAGGCCTTTGCCAACGCACGCTTATAGAATTCGATTCTTTCTTCAGTTGCAATTAGCTGCTCCTTGGTATCGTGATAATCCGCATTCTTGCTTTTCTTTCCTCCGCGATACGTGACGTTGCGCATCGTCCGGCTAAGATTAGCTTTTCTGGCTTGCAGCGATTCCAGTTCGGCACGAATCTCTTTTACTTCTAGTGTCCGATTCGATTGAGATGCGGTACTTGATACTTGTCTGTCCGTATCTGGCTGATCTTGATTTCTCAGTTTTTGCGTTGAAACGTAGCCGTTATCTTTGCTTTCAGAATGAGACGCTGCATCTCCTTGCGGGATGTTCAGAGCCGAACGAGCAGTTGCGCCATTTCTACGTTTTGCATCCGCACGTTTTCGCTCCCTAAGGACGTCTCTCCTCACTCTGTCTCTTTGTTTGGACAAAACAGTGGGCAAGTCAGTTGTATGTCTGGGCTGTTGCTTGGCGCTGTGTTTTTCTTGATTTGACCCTGAATCTATCTCTCTGTGAATGGCATCTACAATTGCTTTCCTGAATATGGACAGTGCGCGTTGTCTGCCGGCTTTAACAATGTCTTCTCTACGTTTACCGCGATTGGCAGCAAGCGTCGCGGCTTCGCGAGCACCCTCTCGTGCGGCGTTGCGAGTATGGGTTATTGCATCGTCAATTATTCTTTCAAGTTCGTTAACGTTTAGATTCTTATATCTTTTTAAGGAAACCTTGCGTTCGGCCTTCTCAACATGCACTATTCCGGCGACTGCTTCGCCAATGCTGTCTTGTACGTTTGCTCTGCGATTACCTTTGCGGGCGCGGTGTTTTAGCGGCTTCGGCTTCCGAGGCTTTGCGCCGATTCCAAGAATCCTCTTGATAAGCTTTATCATCTGCGCCTCCCAATTGTGCGTGATCTTGTCGCTTGGTAATGACTGTGCCAAGTATGAACTGGTTTAGACCTTGGAGCTATGTTCTCAGCAGGCTGGCGAGTCTTCTAAGTTTGATTTTAGGGCAGGTTCATGCAGACGCTTCCCCCAATAATTAGGGGGAAAAGGACATCATTTCTCTGTGTCCTCTGTGTCTCTGTGGTGAATCTGCTACTCTGTCTCCGTCATCTCCCGGGCATGCCATCCCGCCGCCGCTTTGTCACCGGGTTATGCAACGATAAGAGGAGTAAATGCAACAACCCACCCCCACTCTGTGGCGGACGCTGACCCTTCTGATTCACTGTTCGGCTACACTATTGCTTGCGTGAGGTCGCTGTCGGCCCGTCTACACTCCGCTCAAATCCAGCAGGCGCAGCGGATTCTCGATCAGCTCGCGCAGGTGATTCATGAATTGCGCGCCCTCGGCGCCGTTGCTGACGCGGTGGTCTACGCTCAGCGTCATATTCATGCGCGTGCCAACGCCCAGCGAGCCATCGGCCTGCACAACCGGCACACGCTGCGATGACGACACCGCCAGGATGCCCGCTTCCGGCGCGCTGATGATGGCGGAGAAGTCCTTGATATTGAAGGGACCCATATTGCTGATGGTGAAAGTAGCGCCGCGGATGTCGTCCGGCTTGATGCGGCCGCCGCGAGCGCGCTCGTACATCGCTTTGTTGCTCTCGGCCATTTCGCTCAGCGCCACCGCGTCGGCATCATGGCAGACCACGTTGACCAAGCCGTTCTCCGGCAAGGCGACCGCGATGCCGATATTGACACGTTCGTGACGCACGAAGCGATCGCCATAATAATGCGTGTTCAAGTTGGGGAAGGCTCGCAGCGTTAGCGCCAGCGCTTTGATTAGCATGTCGTTGACGCTGACCTTGATGCCGCGCTCGGCCAGGGCGTTGTTGATTTCGGCTCGCAGCGCCAGCAGCGGCTCGACGTCCGCCTCGACGGTGACGTAGAAGTGCGGCGTATTGCTCTTGCTGCGCACGGTGCCATCGGCGATGGCGCGCCGCATCCGCGACAAGGGGATGACTTCGACATCCGCTTCCGGCAGTTTGCCCCAGGTCGCTTGCGCGGTCGCGGCGGCTGGCGGAGCAGTCGGCAGCGGCGGCAGTTGCGGCTGCGCGCTGAGATTCTCCACATCGGATTTGACGATGCGCCCGCCGGGACCCGAGCCCTGCACACGGCTGAGGTCGATGCCCTTGTCCGCAGCGATTCGGCGCGCCAGAGGCGATGCCTTGATGCGTCCGTCGTCGGTCATGGTTTGGCCGTTGGTCGGGGTCGCCGGTTCGGCTTGAGGCGCCGCTTTGGGAGCCGCCTCTTCCTGCGGCGCGGCCGATTCGCCCTCGGCGCCGATGACTGCGATTACGGTGCCTTCGCCGAGCTCATCGCCGGGTTCGGCGCGCAGTTCCAGCATTTGGCCGGCGCTGCCCGCTTCGATCTCCACGGTCGCTTTATCGGCTTCGAATTCGGCGATGATATCCCCCGCGCTGACGGCTTCTCCGACTTGCTTCAGCCAATTAATCAGCAGGCCGTCCATCGTGAGCTTGACTTCATGGGCCATTTATAGGATCTCCTTCACCGCATTCACGACTTTTTGCGCGTCAGGCAGCGCCAGCAACTCGATCTCCTTGGAATAGGGCAGGGGCACATCTTCGGCCGCTATCCGCTTTATGGGCGCGTCCATGTAGTCAAACATATTCTCTTGCAAGAGCGCGGCGATTTCGCTGCCGAAGCTATACATCGGCAAGGACTCTTCCACGATTACGCAGCGGTTTGTTTTCTTGAAGCTCTCGTACACCAGCTCCATATCCAGCGGGCGCAGCCAGCGCAGGTCGACCACTTCCGCTTCCACACCGTCTTGGGCCAAGACTCGCGCCGCCTGCAGCGCCCAGTCGACGCCGCGCGCGTAAGCCACCAGGGTCACATCGCCGCCCTCGCGCTTGATATCGCCTTTGCCGATGGGGATGAGAAAGTCGTCCTCGTCCTCAGCGGGCATCGGTCCCGGCTTGGGGTAGAGCGCGATGCTCTCGCTGAACAGCACCGGATTGTCATCGCGGATCGAGGCTTTGAGCATTCCGTAGGCGTCCATGGAGTTCGAGGGGCAGCCGACGTAGAGACCGGGGAAATGCGCGAAAATCGGCTCCGGCGCGTGCGAGTGCGAGGCGGTGGCTTGATTGCCCCAGCCGCTGGCCGCGCGATACACGAGCGGGACTTCAAACATGCCATCAAAGAAATAACGCACTTTCGCGGCGTGATTGGCGATGGCGTCCAGGGCCAGGAAAGCGAAGTTGATGGTCATGAATTCCGCCACCGGCCGCAAACCAGCCATGGCCGCGCCAACCGCCACGCCACCGATCGCCATCTCGCTGATGGGCGTATCGCGGACGCGCCGTTCGCCGAATTCCTCCAGGAAGCCGCGCGTGACGCGGTGTGTTCCCTGCCAGAAGGCGACTTCTTCGCCCATGACAAAGACATTCTCGTCGCGGTGCATTTCTTCTCTGAGCGCCCGGCGGATAGCCTCCCGCATTGCGACATTTCTTGCTGCCATGATCTGTCCTTGTGTCGATCAATCTATGCCGGCGCCGATGCTGGCCGCCGTCTTATGCACCAAATCAGAATTGACGTAAGTATTCCGCATCAGGTATTCATAGCTGCTGGGCAATTCACTGGCTTCGGCGAAGGTCACCGATTCCGCCACAATGCGCTTCGCGTCGGCTTCATGGCCCGACAGGATATCGGCTGCATCGCCGTATTTGCTTTCGATGCAATCGCGCAGAATCTTGATGGGTTCGCGCGTCGCCATCCATTCCTTTAGCTCCGCCGACATGTCTTCGCGGGCGTCGTACTGCTTGTCCGAGACGCCGTGACCGCGATAGCGATAGGTCACATGCTCGATGACAGCGGGCCCCTTCGCCCGGGCGTAGTCGACAGCCTTTGACGCGACCGCGTACACGTCCAGCGCATTCTGGGCGTCAACCCGCCCGAAGCTCTTGATGCCATAAGCCTCGGCTTTGCGATGCAACTCGACCTGGCCGCTGGCGCGATCGACCTCGGTGCCCATGGCGTAGCCGTTGTTCTCGATGATCCAGACTACCGGCAAATCCCAGATGGCGCTCATATTCAGCGATTCGTGGAAATAGCCGTTGTTGGTGGCGCCATCGCCGACATAGGTCATGGTGACATCGTCTTTGCCGTGATAGCGGGATTCCAGCGCGATGCCGGCCGCCAGGGGCAAATGGCCGCCGACGATGGCGTAACCGCCCCAGAAGTTATGGTCCTTTGAGGCCAGGTGCATGGAGCCGCCCTTGCCGCCGCTGCTGCCGGTTTTCTTGCCCATCATCTCGGCCATGACGGCCTTGGGGTCCATGCCCAGGATGAGCGCGATGCCGTGGTCGCGATAAGCGGTGATGACGTGGTCGCTCTTGCGCAGCGCCGCCATTGAGCCGACGCCACTGGCCTCGTGCCCGCTGTAGAGGTGCAGATAGACGCCGGTGATGCGCTTCTCTTCGTAGAGGCGATGGCAGGTTTCTTCAAACTCTCGTATCAGCACCATTTGCCGATACCAGTCCAGGAGCATTGCTTTTGTCGGTGAAGCCATGCAGTCCCTTTCGTCGCTGCGAGATCGTTGCCTGTCCGGTTAAGTGCGCAAGTATAACATATATGATTTGCGATTTGGATTCTGGGATTTGCTGGCGGAGCAACATGCAGCATGTTAGATTCTTGGAAGGGCTGACACTCTCTCTCTGTGACGTACCCTAGTGGAGATGTATCTTTCATGCGACAGATCTCACTTGACGCTAAACACTCTGAATCTGGATTCAATGAAGAAGTTGTCGCGCGACCTTTTGTGAAGTGGGTCGGCGGTAAGCGCAGTTTGATCGAACAATTAACCGCACACATGCCAGACAGATTTAACGACTACTACGAACCATTTGTGGGGGGCGGGGCGTTTTTCTTTGAGTTGGCAAATTCTAAGGTCTTGCAGGACAGACGCGCCTTCCTTCGAGATATGAATTTTGATTTGATCAATACATACCAAGTGATCAGAAATGGAGTCGAACCATTGATCCTGTCGCTAAAGGAACATGCGCGGCATCACTCGAAAGAATACTATTATGAAGTACGAAAGCAACACCATTTGGAAAATCGTTTAGAAATCGCTGCAAGGTTCATTTACTTGAACAGGACTTGCTTTAATGGTCTATGGCGGGTTAATCGTAAGGGTGAATTCAACGTACCTATCGGGTCGTACAAGAATCCACGAATCTGCCATGAAGAAAATCTACGTGCGTGTAACAATGCACTTCAAGATGTTGACGTGAGGACACGAGACTTCAGGAAATTCGAAGCAAAGCGCGACGACTTTGTCTATTTTGACCCGCCTTATCACCCGATAGATGAGACCTCGTTTACCAGCTATTACAAGAGTAGCTTCGGCTGGAAAGAACAGGTTGCACTTAGAGATGTCTGTCTTGAACTTGCCGAGCGCGGTGCAAAAGTCATGGTGTCAAATAGTGCCACCTCGTTTATTCAGGATATCTACCAACAATTTGAGATTCACCGGGTACAAGCGCCAAGGATGGTTAACAGCAGAGCTGACAGGAGAGGTCTTGTTGATGAATTCCTTATCACAAGTTACTAGACCAAATGTGCGAAATGTGGTAGAGTTGCATCTGAACGCTGGTGCCGATCCTTGAGCAAGTGAAAGACGCTAAGATATGAAACAGCCGATTTATGATTCGGGCAAAGCGAAGCTGTGGCTGGGAGACTGTTTAGAAGTCCTGGCGCAATTCCCTTCATCGTCGGTAGATTTGATTTTTGCAGATCCTCCTTACAATTTATCTAATGGTGGATTCACTTGCTATGCAGGCAAGCGCGTTTCCGTGAACAAGGGCTCATGGGACGTAAGTAGAGGATTCGCCGAAGATTACCAGTTTCATCAGGATTGGATTGAAGCATGCCGCAGAGTGTTGAAACCCAACGGTACCATCTGGATATCGGGAACGTATCACAGTATCTATGCTTGTGGGGCGGTTCTGCAGCAACACGGATGGCATATTATAAATGACATCGCTTGGTTTAAGCCAAATGCAGCCCCAAATCTTTCCTGCCGGATGTTTACGGCAAGTCATGAAACCCTGATATGGGCGCGAAAGAGTAAGGCTGCTAAGCACACTTTCCATTATGAAGCAATGAAACACGGAAGTTTCCCTGGCGACCACTTGAAGAAGCGTGACAAGCAGATGCGAAGTGTATGGTCAATCGGAACGCCGAAAAGACACGAGAAGACCCTCGGTAAACATCCGACGCAGAAACCCCTGGAACTACTTGATAGAATCATTGCAGCGAGTTCCAACTATGGAGACATTGTACTTGACCCATTCTGTGGAAGTGGGACAACTGGAGTTAGCGCGCTGACACAAGGTCGTCGTTTCGTCGGAATCGACACTAGCGAAGAATATCTTACCGAACTTGCGATTCCAAGAATGCAGTCCGCAAGCTCCAAACTTACTCAACTGAATCTTATGGTGGAATATGGATCGTAGCGTTGCAATTCAAAGGCTAAAGACACTGCAGGGCAAGGATTTGCATGAGGTGGGACTTATTCACGGTATCTATGCGACAGTAAACAATAGGCAGAACAAGGGCTGGGCCGGTCAGGTGTGTGAGCGTCACCTGGGACTGGCACTAAACTCATCGAGAAGTCCAAACTTCGGATCATGGGAACTGAAAGTAATTCCCTTGAAATACCTAAAGAATGGCAAACTCGTATTCAAGGAAACAATGGCAATATGTATGATTGATAGAGTAGAAGTCGCTGAGCACAGTTTTCGTGAGAGTCACGTGCTTCAGAAGCTCCGCAAGTTGCTGGTCGTCGCCCGAGTTGTTGGTAACCACTATACCGATCCCACGACTTTTCACTCAGTCGCAGAATTCGATCTGGATGGCCCGCTTTATGCGCAAATCAAGAATGACTACGATGAAATACGTAGCGTGATCCTTGACAATTCAAGAGGATTTAATCACTTGACGGGACGGATGGGTAAGCTAGTGCAACCGCGGACCAAGGGGCCAGGTCACGGATCTACGAGCCGTGCATTTTATGCCCGCAAAGAGTTGCTCAAGGAGATTTTCGGCAACATAAATCAATAATTTGGGTTGTGCGTAGAGTAGGTAGAGGAAACCTGTGCTCACTCCCCGCCGTCGCCACCACCCAGCAGACCCGCCGCCACAACCACCACTGCCGAGCCTAGCGCGCCCACCAGGATGCCGCCGATGAAGGGCAGCTTGACCAGACCGGTGATGCCAAAGAGCGTCACCAGCAGCGAGCCCACGAAGCCGCCCACAATGCCGAGCACGATATTGCCCAGCAGTCCATAGCCGCGGCCTTGCAGCAGCTTGCCGGCCAGATAACCGCTGGACGCCCATACCGCCAGCGACAAGACCAGGCCGATCAGCCGGCCAAGCATGCCGGGCAAAAGCAGCAGCACGATCACCAGAGCGAGCGCAAGTCCGACGCCGATTTTGAATTTCATACCAGGAAACCTCCCTCCCGACCGTTCCCCTATTATACGCGAATTCCTGCTCAAGCGTTGCGGCGCGCGACAATCGGGCCTAGTACTTCGCAATTTCGCTAATCTTACTGTATTATCTGCGCAAGACGCTTACCGATTGGCTGTAGGAAACGGGTCGCGAGCATGATTGAGGCGTGGGAAGATCGGGCGCCGGACCTGAGCCCCGAGAGCTTCATCAACCGAGAATTGAGCACCATCGACTTCCAGAAGCGTGTGTTGGCGCTGGCGGAGGACGAGACGACGCCGCTGCTTGAGCGTGTCAAGTTCATCGCCATCGTGGGCAACAATCTGGACGAATTCTACATGGTGCGCGTCGGCGCTTACTTCCAGCGCCTTGAGATGAGCAATCCGCGCACGCGGCCGGACGGCACGACGCCGCTGCAGCTGCTGCGCCAGATACATGACGAAGTCTCCACGCTGATCGCCCGGCAGCGTCGCGTACGCCGCGAAGTCTTTGAGCTGCTGGCGCAGGAGGGCGTCCACTTCATCCAGACCAGCGACCTCAGCCCGGAAGAACGAGCTGCCATCAGCTATTATTTCCGCGCGGAAGTCTTTCCCGTCTTGACGCCGCTGGCGGTGGATCACGCGCGTCCCTTCCCCTTCATATCCAATCTGAGCCTCAACCTGGGCGTCTACCTTGAACGCGAGAACGGCGATTTGGCCAGCGGCATCGACTTCGCCCGCGTCAAGGTGCCGGTGCCGGTGCTGCCGCGCCTGGCGCGCTTGGAAACGGTCATGAGCAATTACACCGGTAGCGCGCATGACGGCTACCATTTCCTGTGGATGGAAGACATCATCGCCGATTATCTGCCGGACCTGTTTCCCGGCATGGCGATACGCGAAGCCTTTCCCTTCCGAATCTTGCGCAACGCCGATATCGACTACGAACATGAGCAGGACGAAGACTTGCTGGATGTCAAGTCGATCATCGAGCAGAGCGTGCGCGAACGGCGCTTTGGCTCGGTTGTGCGCTTGAGCGTGCCGGCCGGCATCAGCGATCGTATGCTGACGCGCTTGATGGACTCGCTGGAGGTGCCCTCCAATCGCGAGGTCTTCCGCATCGACGGCAAGTTGGGCTCGGCGGATTTGTTCGAAGTGCTGCAAGTCGACCGCCCTGATCTGAAAGATTCGCCCTATACGCCGCGCGTGCCCAAACCCTTCGCCCAATCGGCCGATTACTTCGAGGTGATGCGCAAGCAAGATGTCATCGTGCACCTGCCTTACGACTCCTTCACGCCCGTGGAGGACTTTTTCAAGCGGGCGGCGCGCGACCCTGACGTGCTGGCGATAAAGACCACGCTCTACCGCGTCGGCAAGAATTCACCGGTGGTCAACGCCCTGATGGAGGCGCGCGACAATGAAAAGCAGGTCACGGTACTGGTCGAGCTGAAAGCGCGCTTTGACGAAGAGAACAACCTGGAATGGGTGACGGCGCTGGCGGAAAAGGGCGTGCATGTCATATATGGCGTGGAAGAGCTGCCGGTGAAGACGCACGCCAAAATGTCGTTAATCGTTCGCCGCGAGCGCGATGGGCTGCGCCGTTACGTCCACCTGGGCACGGGCAATTATAACGCCAGCACCGCGCGCTTGTACGCTGATATCGGTTTGTTCACCAGCAACGAACAGATCGCCGATGACGCCTCGCGTCTTTTTAATCGGCTGACCGGATACGCGCCTGAGACGACGTATCACCATCTGTTGGTCGCTCCGGAGTACCTAAAAGACAGCATCCTCGCCCTGATCGACAAGGAAATCGAGGCGGCGCGCCAGGGGCTGGACGCGCGGCTGATCTTCAAGATGAACCAACTGGAAGAAGATGACATTATCAAGCGGCTGTATCTGGCTTCGCAGGCCGGCGTGCGGATCGACCTAATCGTTCGCGGCTTGTGCTGCCTGCGGCCGGGCGTGCCCGGTTTGAGCGAGAACATCCGCGTCAAGAGCATCGTGGGCCGCTACCTGGAGCACAGTCGCATCTATTATTTCCGCAACGCGCCCGAGCGCCAGCAGCTTTACATGGGCAGCGCCGACTTGATGCGGCGCAACTTGCTCAACCGCGTGGAAGTCGTCTTCCCCGTGCTCGATCCCCGCATCCGCTGGCGTGCGCTGCGCATCTTGCAGACGGATCTGCAAGATATCAAGAATTCCTGGGAATTATGCAGCGACGCCAGCTACAAACGCTTGTGGGATTCTAGCGACCAGAACGCCTTCGATTCCCACCGGGCCTTCATGAAGGACAGCTTCGGCGTCTGCGAGACGCCTGATTAGAAACTGAACTCGATTACTCTGGCAAGTAGCAACAGCAAAGACGGGCGATCATGGGACCGCCCGCCGAACAGTGCTGGTGATACTGTGACTCAGGCTCACTCTTCTTCAGGGAAGCTGTACTGCACCGTATAGGTCAGCACGACTTCGGCGCCGGGCTCGACTGTCACCGCGAATTCGATGCTGGATTGGTCGACCTTGGTAAAGGGCAGCGAGCTTTCGATGATCTGCCAATCGCGCCAGCGGTACAAACGTTCCGGCACGAAGATCGCGACTGCATTGTGTTCCTTGCGGTTGCGCAGGCTAATCTCAAACTTCTCCTGAGCGACAAGGCGCGAGACGAAAGTGAAGTCGGTCTGAGTGCGTTCGCCCGTCAGATCAAATGCCGTGCCGATTTGCAGCGCGACGGCTTCGCCTTTTGGACTGTGCTGGACATGACTCTCACCGATGAGCAGGCGGGTGCCGTCAACGTCAGCTTTGTAGACGCGCGCGCGCCCGGCAGGGAGATCTGCGCCCAAGCCCTGCTCGTCGCCCGTTTCAAAGGTTAGGTAAGTCCGGACATCGCCTCCTACCGATTCGCGTCCATGCCAGCGTGTAATCGGCGAGTAATAGCCCGTATTGGATGGCGAACTGTCGAAGACATACGAAATCTCGGCTGCGATGCCGCGGCCCGCGACGAATTCGAGCTGTTTGGTTTCCCCGTCCTCAATCGATACGGGACGCGGGATGTGGTAGAGCTTGTAGTCAGAGAAGTCTTGCGCTTCGATGCTTTCACTCTGGTAATCGGCGGCGGGGGCGCTAAGCGCCATCATGCGTGATTCAGCAAATTCTTCTTGCTCGATGCGGCTGACTTCGCCGGCGACCAACTTAAGACTTGCATCGCGGAATCCGCGTCCGCTGCGATTATTTAAGGTCACCAGACCATTCAGGTCGAGGGAAGTCTCGTCCGCTGCCAGGAACAGGCTGTAGTCAGCCGTCCAGTTTATGCCGCCGGCGAGATAAGTCAGTTCGGCCTCGTGCTGTCCCGCGCTGGCGGCGTCAAGCTTAATCCGCAGCCTGGCGTCTGCGCGCAGATCCTCTGGCAGCGAGGGAAACTGAACGGCGCGAATATCATACAGGCTGATGAACGCGACCTGGCTGGACTCCGTACGTAGAATGGCTTTGTCGTTGCTAATGCGCAGCAGCTCGCCGCTGTAGGTCGTTCCGTTGTCCGCCGTAATGCTGACGGTCTCAGAGAGATAGCGCGAAAGTAAACTCCCGGCATCGAGTTGGTCGGGGATATAGCTCTGCTCGAGGAGAGCGACGCCCGCCGGGTCGCTCAGCGAACGAAAGTTTATTGACGTGGGGTCGATCGTCGCCGCGACATCGCGTAGTTCGACAGTGTTAATGCCTTCATCAAGCGAGAGCGTTCTCTGATCGCGGATCAGAGCGGTACCGGCGTTGTACACGGCAAGTGTGATATCGCTGCTGTCTTGAGCGAATACCATCGGAAATCCTCCAAGCATTAGCGCGGCAAAGCAAGTGAGTATGCGTAACCGCATAAGAATCCCTCTAGATTTTCAGAGTTTGCGAGTGTGAATTAACGTTGATGGTGTAGCTGCCGGCTGCGAAGCTGCCTTCAAGCTGTATCGTCGCCTGGTAGGGCTGCAAGATCATCGGGCAAAAGACATCAGCCGGCACCTCGCGGTAAACATCCACTTTTACGGTGTTGCCGTCGCGGCGCTGATCGACCTGCACGGGGTAGTCACAGCCGTCGGGGTGCTCTCCCTCGATGGCCAGGCTAATCCGCTCCCCGGCCACGGTCACATCGACTCCATTGATATTAGTCATGACTTTGTCAATATCGCTCACGTTCTGCCTCTCCGATTCGCTGATGAGAATGTCGTTCACCCTCAATAACGTATCGGCGGGCAGTTCGGTTGCGGGCAGGCTTACGGTTTCGTCGATCTCGACTTGCACGTCCGGGCATACCCCCGCCGCATCCATGGCGTTGTACACGCCAATGGAGATGCCTTCGCTGGTCTCGCGCCAGGTGTAGAGCTCCGGCAGCAGGCATCCGACCGCTTGTATGCCGCGCAGGCGCAGCAGAGGTCCGCCGCCGTCAGCCTGAATCAACAGCGCCTGGTCAAGCCAAGCCGGGAAGAGGCTCGCCTCAAAATAAGCAGCTCGCTCGGCCAGCCACACTCGATCATTGATGATGACGGCGGACCGGTCCGTCTCTCGTTCTATAGGCAAGTCATATTCAAAGGGCGTCTCTTGCGGATCGCAGACGAAAGTGGAGGCGATGTCGCGGTACAGTTGAATGTCCAAATTGTGCGGGAAGGCATTGACCGTGCTTTGCAGCGGCGCGGCGCAGTCCTCAGCAAAGCGCCCGTTGATACGCAAGCGCCTGCTATCGTCCGATCTAAGGAACGTCACGCTGTCAATCTGCGGTAGCACGCGCCGCATGGTGACGACCTGGTGCTGCAGATGGTTCGCCAAGCCGCCGATAAGCAATGTCAAGACTAGTACGATGCCGGATATGGTCATCTTGCCTCCTTGTTGATTTGGTATACGCAGCAGAACTCAGGATGAGTCAATCCACTCGCCATCGTCCAGCCGCCAGACTTCCGGCTCTGCTTCAGTCGACTCCCAGTCGGACGGGTGCGGAATCAGCGCCAGGCACGCTGCGCCTGGTATGGCGGCGAATGGCGCCTGGAGCGTCTCCAAGCTGGCTGCGCTGCCTCGGCCGGGCAAAGCTGCGACCAAGAGCTTCTCAGCTGCCGAGCCGCTAATCAGCCGATTGAGCGCCTGGAGTTCACGCTGCCATTCGCGCGAGAGCTCGATTTCCACTTGCGCCAGCACGTCAGCCACAAACAGAAACTCCTGGCTTTGCCGCCCGCCCGTCCGCCCGGCGCCGACGCGACAGACGCAGATATCGCTCAGCAGCTGCTCCGCCCCAAAGTCGCGCCGATTGCCGCGTCCGAATTGAGAGAAGACGCGGATATCGTCGCCGGCGTACTCGCTCGAAAGCAGCTCCGCCAAGATCTTTACAAAGGCCCGTTCGCGCGCCCGCGCCAGCGCATCCGGCGATGTGCCCATGACCAAGGCCTTTTGGGCCCGGCCGTAGCTTTCGTTGATGACGCGGCGAATATCCATAGCTGCATTATACTTGATACTCCGCTGCTGATTCGCGCGGGCAAATGAGCGTGCGACTAAGGGCGATGCTCCAACGTATAATTGGATGCTAGAATAGTGGCAAATGCTTTGTGGCGGCCGCAACGCAAGCAGCGGGAATTGGCGAATTGAAGAGTATCGACCCCAGAGATTACGCAGCGCAGCCTCAGCTGGACCCGCCGGCGGGTTATATTTGCGTCTTGCGAGATGTCGATAGCGACAGGTGGCGGATCGAAGGCGCGCGCCATCCCAAAGGCTTGGTCGAAAGCGTTCTAGACGAGAGCGAATCGCGCTTTGGCATCGAAATCGTATCCATGCTGGAAACGGAAGACCTGGCTGCCAGCGCGGCGACGCTCTACGAACGGCATCGGGCCGGGCTGGGCGAATCCTGGCTGGAGCTGGACGAATACCAGTTGGAGACGCTGCGCCGCTCGATTCTGCAGATTGACGCGCGCCCGAGCTACTACCTGTCGCCGCCTACGGTGGCCGAAGCCAGACCGACGGCAGCGGTCAATACGGGCAGATCCGGGCGGCGCTCAGCGAGCCGGCGCCGAGATCGCTGGGGGTTGCGGCGAGGCGAGCCCGCCCGGCAACCCTTGGACCGCATGTATGGAACCAAAGCGCTGAAGAATTACAAGGAGCCGGAACCCAGAGATTGGCGAGAAGACCTGAACAGTCTGGATCGCTGGCTGCTGGGCACGTCCGAGCGCCTGGCTCGATTCCGCGAAAGTGATGCGGGCAAAGCCCTGCAAGTGGTCTTGTTTCTGATATTGCTTGCGCTCATGTGTCTGACAGACTCATTCGGCTAGGGCGCTTTGCAGTCGGATGCGGCAGAGCTTGACCCGCGGTTTGTAATTGGGGGAGCGACCCCATGAAAAGCCTGGCCCCGAAATATTTTGAGGCGCTGTCACCGCTTGATGAGCCGGCCGCTTACATCTGCGTGATTCGCGACATCGACCGCGACCGCTACCGCATTGAAGCGACGCGCTGGCCCCAGGCGCTGATTGACGCCATTATCGCTGCAGATGACCGCAGCTTCGGCATTGAGTTAGTCTCGGTCTTAAAGACGGACGACCTGCCTGCCAGCGAAGCCGAGCTCTACGCGCGCCACCACGCCCGGCTGAGCAACGAGTGGCTGGAGTTGGATGACCTGCAACTGGAGGAACTGCGCCAGTCCATGCTGGGGATTGACGCACACGCCAGCCACTATCTGACACCAGCGCGTCCCCCATCTGTCCCTCCCAAATCGCCCGATGCGCCTGCAGAACGCCTGTCGCGTTACGAAGTGCTCGCCAATTCTTACTTTCATGGACCCAATCGCGCACAGTGGAAGCGCCGCCTTCCGCGCGCGCCGATTCCCGATTTTCAATACGGCGTCGGGGCTTTGCGGCGCAATCGTCAGGCCGCGGAAGCGCGCCGGGCGTCGGCAGAACGCCAGCGTCAGGAGCGCCTCAACCGCCTTTCGTCCGAACACAGGATCGATAAGACAATCGTCGTAATCTCCATCATCGTCACGCTTATTTCGCTGCTGGCGTACTTCGTGATCACGAATATGCGCTAGTCCAGTCTGCGCGTCGGCGCAGATTCAAGCCGATTCGTTGCCCCGCGCATGGGCCGCTGCCAATTGAATCCCGACGGCGGCCTGCCGTGTTATAGTCTGGTGTGCGAGTGATTCTTATGCGGAGCGAAACGTGCAGGACGGGCGCGGCATCAAGCGCATACCCCTGGCGCGCGCGGAAAATCTGCCGTGGCTGAAGGCGCCGGCGGGCTACGTCATCGTCATTGAGGATCTTGAATACGGCAACCGCTTCATCATCTTACGCTTGCAGGAGGTCAACAGCCGGGCGCTGGCGCGAGCGGCGGCATTTCCCTTTGAAACCGAACTATACGTCGTATTTTCGGCGCCGGACGCCGCTGAGTTGGCGCGAGAATTGCATGGCCGTTTCGCAGCGACCGAAGACCATAATCAGTGGTTTGATCTGGACGAGGCGCAGGCCGCTCAGCTGCGAGAATTCGGTCGACCGCAGGCGCCTTCGCTGCGCGACTTGGCGCTGCGCGAGTTGGAGGGTCAATCACTTCTTGAGAAGTCGAGAATTGTCTCGGCGAAAGCGGAAGGGCTGCCGGCTCAAGCTCGGACATCGCGGCAGCGTCCGCAGCGTCGCTGGCCGGCCTGGCTGCTGCTGCTGGCGATCGTTGCGCTGGTCGCGTCGGTCTTGGGGAATGCGCCGCAACTGAGCCGGCTGCTCAGCGGTCGGACGAGTTTGCAGGAGATGCTGGGGTCGCGGAGCGTCGTGGCATCGGCGACCGCGGACCCGTCGCCTTCGCCGACTAGCCGCGCGGCGACATCCACGCGGAAGCCCACGGCTGTCGAAGGCGCGGGCGAGCAATTCTCGGTTATTGTACGGGCGAACGCGCGTGTTTGCGCCAGCCGAGAATGCCGCCCGGCTGTGATCCTGGAAGCCGGCAGCCACATTGCCGCGCAATGGCAAGAGACTGGACAGAGTGTAGGCGGCAACAGCACCTGGATCGCCTTCAGGCGTGGGGGTTCGATTCTCTACGTCCACAGTTCGGCGCTATCGCCGCAGAGAACTGAAGGAGATGTGGCGGAGCGGCCGTCGGCGACAGCAACTTTGACCGCCGTTCCATCGGCCACCGCAATGCCGAGCCGCAGGCAACAACCGACCGACAGCGCCACGCCGACAAATACGCGGGAACCCAGCGCGACCAACACTTCGGCGTCGACATTCACTGACGAGCCGACTGAGACCAAGTTGCCCACTGCGACATTCACCGCGACCGCTACGGACCTGCCTGCCGCGCTCACCATCGACACGGCCAATAACTTAAACGCCAACGTTCGCGCTTGTCCAAACACGGAATGCGAAATTCTGGGCAAACTGCGCCCGGGCGCCACAATCAATCCGACTGGCGAGGTCGAGGGCGAAGTCATCAATGGCATCGCCCTGTGGATCGAATTTGATTACGACGGCGATACCGCCTATGTCCACGGCGAACTGGCAGCCGAAAGCCCTTAGGCGTCAGACGCCGCGGCTGATATGTGCCGGCTACAATTGTGAGTCGAAATTCAATGGCGTGCCAGGACTAAAATCCGGAGTGCTTGCTAATGCCGGCGCGGTGACGTAAATTGTAGGCGCCATGCGTATTACAGATGAGGCGAAAGGAAACGCTGCGCTGAGAAGTCTTCCGCCCAAAGATTATCAATCATACCCCAAGCTGGATTCGCCAGCCGGCTACATCTGCGTAATGCGAGACGCTGAACGCGACCTGTACCGCATTGAAGGTACGGATCAACCGGCGCCTTTGGTTGCAGCCGTGGCAGCTGAAGCCGAAGGAAAATTGGGAATCGAGTTGATCTCAATCCTTGAAAGCGAGGATTTGTCGTCAAGTGAATCCAAGCTCTTTGAAGAGCATAGAGCGCGTCCCAGCAGCGCGTGGCTGGAATTCGACGCCTATCAACTGCAAGCATTGCAGTCTTCATCGCTCCAGATCAACGCGCACAGTAGTCTCTATCTATCCCCGCAACCGCCGACGCGGGCTCGGCCGGCGCCTGTTAAGGAAAGAACGCGCTATGAACTCCTGGCATCATCGTTCTTACAAGGATCGGAGCGGCAGAAGCAGCCGGAGCCTCCCGCAATCAAGCAGTATGGCAGAGCCGGGCTTCGGCGGAATCGCTACCAGCCTGTGCCATTGCCGGTTGACGAGGACGCGCCAGAACCGCCGAAACCGGGAACGCTGGCACATAAGCTCTGGGTCTGGACAGAGAAACATCCGACCGTTCTGCCAAATATCGTAACCGCGGTAGTCGTCATTATTATCGCGTTACTGATTTGGTTTGGAATTCAGAATCCCGCCACATATTGGTAAGTTGCGCCGGCGTCGACAGCTTGTTGGCTGGCGCGGTCAGGTCCGTTACTCCGGCGCCATTGGCGGATGTTCCGGTCAAACATCCAGTGTCAAGCTGATCGGGCAGTGATCGCTGCCGAGCACATCGGCGTGAATCTCCGCCGCGGCCATCTTGGGCAGCAGATCCGGCGAGATGAAAAAGTAGTCGATGCGCCAGCCGACATTCTTGGCACGCGCGCCGCTGCGCATCGACCACCAGGAATATGCCCCTTCCTTGTCCGGATTCAGATGGCGGTAGCTATCGATATAACCCTGTTCCACCACCTTGTCCATCCAGTCCCGCTCTTCGCGCAGGAAGCCCGAATACTTGGAATTCGGCTTGGGATGCGTCAGATCGATTTCGTTGTGCGCCGTGTTGATGTCGCCACAGAATGCCACTGACTTGCCGGCGGCCTGCAAACCGTTTGCATAATCGAGAAATGCTTCTTTGTATTCCATCTTGTAGCGTAAGCGTTCGGCGCTGGCTTTGCCATTGGGCAGGTAGGTGCTCATCAGCGTGAAGTCGCCGTAATCGGCGATGATGGTGCGGCCTTCGCTGTCGAACTTCTCGATGCCCAGGCCCAGCTTGACTTCGAGCGGCGCTGTCTTGCTGAACAGGCCGACGCCGCTGTAGCCCTTCTTTTCCGCGCTTACCCACCAGCTGTGGTAACCGTCCGGCTGCCGCAATTCATCGTCAAGTTGTTCGGGTCGCGCTTTGGTCTCCTGCACGGTCAAGACGTCGGGCCCCTCGGCATGCAGCCAGTCGAGAAAGCCTTTTTTCTGCGCGGCGCGGATGCCGTTGACATTCCAGGAATAGAGTTTCATGCGCTTGTCCCTTGATTCGCTGCCATCGTGTGCCGGTCATTATAGTCGGGCGCTTGCGCTGGGATAAGGCGCAATCGTCTTCGGTATTTGTCATTTGTGACTCGCTGATTGTTGCGCTACGATTGCCGAATGCCCAACGAGCCAGGACAAATCACGATGCTCAGGATTAACGAAGACCGCTTGCTGAATGACTTGCGCGAGCTGGCGCGGATCGGCGCGACCGACGATGGCGGCGTCAACCGCTTGGCGCTGACCGAGAACGATATCGCCGCGCGCGACTGGTATCAGCGCAAGATCGCCGCGGCCGGTTTGGAGTACGCGATGGATGGCGCGGGCAATCAGTCCGCCATCTTGCTTAGCGATCCGCCCAGCGAGAAGCGCATCCTGGCCGGCTCGCACCTCGACAGCGTCCCAAACGGCGGTCGATACGATGGCTCGCTGGGTGTGCTGGTGGCATTCGAGGCGCTGCGTACGCTAAGGGACGCGGGCATCGCGCCGCCCGTCGCGCTGGAGGCGGTCAACTTCACCGATGAAGAGAGCGCCATCATGGGCCTCATGGGCAGCAAGGCGGTGGTCGGTCAATTGACCATGGCCGACTTTGAGCGCAGCCGCGTGGATGTCGAGGAGTTGATTCGCCGCTTTTCGGCAGTGGGCATCAGCCGCGAGTCCATGTTGGCGGCGGCGCGTGATGATGTGCTGGCCTGGGTCGAGCTGCATATCGAGCAGGGCACGCGGCTGGAAGAGTCGGGCATCGACATCGGCGTCGTCAACGCCATCGTCGGCATACGCTCGATTCACGTGGTCTTCCACGGCGAGGCGGCGCATGCTGGAACCAAGCCGATGGCGCTGCGGCGCGATGCGCTCTGGGGCGCGGCGACTTTTGCCCTGCGCGCGCGGGATCACGTGATGCGCCATTACAGCCCGGGCGTCTGCAATGTTGGCAAAATCAGCGCCAAGCCGGGCGCCTTTAATATCGTGCCGGCGGAAGTTTACTGCGCGCTGGAATTCCGGCACGGCTCCGAGGAAGAAATGGATCGGATGCAAGCCGACTTGATCAGCTTGCTTGAAGCCTGCGCCGCCGAATTCGGCCTGAACGTGTCTTACGAGGCGACGCCGCCGGTGATATCGGCGACCATGAGCGAGTCGGTGATGGCCGCTATTGAATGCGCGGCCGACAAGCTGGAGCTGTCCCACGAACGGATGCTGAGCTTCGCCGGGCATGATACGCAAAATGTCGCGACCATCGCGCCGGCCGCCATGTATTTTGTGCCCTCGGTAAAGGGCATCAGCCACAACCCCAATGAACTCACCAGCGACTCCGATTGCGTCAAGGGCGCCAATTTGATGCTGCATACCCTGCTTGAATTGTGCGATTCGATAGACAAAGACAAGTCCCTCCCTCATTTTGGGGGAGGGATTTAGGGTGGGGGTCAGACGCCGGTTGGCGCCCAGATATTCTTGACCTCAACCGACTCGCGCAGGTACTCGGCGCCGGCGCCCTGCCGCGCGTCAGTCCAATCGCGCGCCGCGCCGTAGCTGACCCAGGTGCGCTTGATATTGTGTACCGAGCGCGCTTCGACCTGGCGAGCGCCTTCGGCATCCCCGAAGTACCAGACGCCGTCCACGTCATCGTGCTCGACCAGGGTCTTGACCAGGTGATCGCGGTCGCCGGTGATGATGTTAACCACGCCCGCCGGCAAATCCGACGTGTCAAAGACCTGATACAAATCAGTCGCGCTCAAGGGATAAAGCGGCGAGGGGATGCAGACCACGGTGTTGCCGCGCGCGATGGCGGGCGCCACCAGCGATACAAAGGCCAGCAAGGCCGGCGCGTCGGGGCAGGCGATGCCGATGACGCCGACCGGTTCGTTTACCGCAGCCACCAGCCCGCGCAGCGTCGTCTCCTGCACGTTGCCGCCGGCCTTGTCAGCGAGCGCCGCCCAATGGAAGAGCCGCTCGATGGAGGCGTCGACTTCGGACTTGGCGTTTGCGGGGGGCGCCTCGGTCATGTTTGCGATGCGCCGGGCGAATTCATCGCGCCGGGCTGACAAGTTTTCGGCGATGTAATATAAGATCTGCGCGCGATTGTGCGGCGCGTAATAAGCCCAATTCTTGGCTTTGTGGGCTGCCTCGACGGCATTGCGTATATCTTTGCGATTGCCATCGCCTATCTGACCCACCAGCTTGCCGGAGGGCGAAACGACCGGGCGCGTGTAGTTACCATCGGGGCGTTTCTGCCCGCCGCCAATGTACAACTTGGCAGTGCGGTCAATCTCCGAGTCGCTCGCGGCGCTTTCCAGTCCCAGAGGCGCCGGCGGTACTTGCGCGCCCCAATCCGCAGGCGGATCGCCCAGCTGCGGCTTGATACGCGCCTGCCACTTGGGGCGCATATAGGCGTATAGGCCTTCCCGTCCGCCTTCGCGCCCATAGCCGCTTTCGCGATAACCGCCGAAACCAGCCGCCGCGTCGAAGAGATTCGTGCTGTTGATCCAGACGCTGCCCGCTTTGACCTGCCGCGCCGTCTCCAGCGCCAGGCTGATATTCTCGCTCCAGACCGAAGCCGCCAGCCCGTAGCGCGTATTATTCGCCAGCTCGATTGCTTCGCCGGGCCTGCGGAAGCTCATCGCCACCAGCACCGGCCCAAAGATCTCCTGCTGCGCCACGGCGGCCGAAGCCTCCAGATTCGTCAGCAGTGTCGGCGGATAGAAGCAGCCCGAGGCAGGCAACTCGCATTCCGGCTGGTAAACATCCGCGCCTTCGCTGATGCCGCGCTGCACCCATTGGTCGATCATCTCGTATTGCACCGGATCGATGAGTGAGCCAATGTCGATGCCCTTGTCCAGCGCATCGCCCAGGCGCAACCGCGACATGCGCGCCTTCAAACGAGCCAGGAAGCCGTCAGCGATGTTCTCTTGCACCAGCAGCCGCGATCCGGCGCAGCAGACCTCCCCCTGGTTGAAAAATATGGCGTCGATCAACCCTTCAATCGCGCCGTCCAGGTCGGCGTCGTCGTAGACGATGAAGGGCGACTTGCCGCCCAGTTCCAGCGTCAGCTTGATGCCCTTGCCCGCAGTGACGCGGCGGATGTTCCGCCCGACGGCCGTTGAGCCGGTGAAGGCGACCTTGTCGAGATCGTCGTGCGCCACCAGCGCCGCCCCGGCTGCATCGCCGCCGGTGACGATGTTTACCACGCCGGGCGGCAGTCCGGCTTCGGCGATGATCTCGGCGAAGAGCAGAGCGGTCAGCGGCGTGTAAGGCGCCGGCTTGATGACGACTGTGTTGCCCGTGGCCAGCGCCGGCGCGATCTTCCAGGCCAGCATCAGCAGCGGGAAATTCCAGGGGATCACTTGGCCGACCACGCCCAGCGGCTGATAGTCGCCAAACTCGCTGTCGAGCAACTGCGCCCAGCCGGCGTGATGGTAGAAGTGGCGGGCGACCAGCGGCACATCGATATCGCGCGATTCGCGGATGGGTTTGCCGTTGTCCAGGCTTTCGAGCACCGCCAGCAGCCGGGCATGCTTCTGAACATTGCGGGCGATGGCGTAGAGGTGGCGGGCGCGTTGGTGCGGGCTTAGGGCCGACCAGGTCTCGTAAGCTGCGCGCGCGGCGGAGACGGCGGCGTCGATGTCGGGCGGGCTAGCGTCCGCGACCTGCGCCAGTTCTTCTCCGCGCGCCGGGTTGGACACGGCCAAGTAGCGGCTCTCGGCTGGCGCTGCCCACTCGTTGTTGATGAATAGGTCGAAGCGGCGGTTGTGGGCGTCCAGCCAGGCGACTGCGGCGGCATCGGATTCTGGCGCAGGTCCGTAGCTCATGGTGTGGAAGTGCTCGGCTATTTGGGACATGGGGTGGGTCCTTGCGTGGACGTCACGTTTAACGATGAAGTCTACGACAGTGGTATTCTAAAGTCGAGTTCACGAATCAAATCGAAGGTGTCGCAGCATGACACGCCCAGTCTGTGGCATGCAAACGGTATCTTTCTGTTTTTAGGCCTCGGAGTCCCACCGCCAGGGCTCTGGACACCCTCAAGCGTGACAACGCAACGATTGCTACTGTCAGCCAGCGCATACGCGATTAGGATGGCATCTCTATTTTGCTCGACTGTTGCGATGTCATCTACGTCTAATTGGGCGTATCCATAGCCATTTAGAAGTACCGATTGTACGAGTGACGGCCTAGGGACTTCAGGAATTGACAAGTCAGCCAGATTTGTCGCTAGCCAAAGACGAAAATCTTCGCTGGCCGGTGTAATCTCATCCAACATTTCCTGTGGCATCTTGACAACGTTTCGTTTCGCTTCTGCATGTATCCAATCCCAAAATGGTCGAATGCGCTCCAATTCATAGTAGGTATCATTGGCGGTAATCAGTACGTTACTATCTAACAGATACAGCATTGCCACTCGCCTTTACGTGCGCTCGGGATACAGTAGCCGATATACTTTTGCGGCGTTTACACCGAGAACAACACTGGCTTTGGATGGCGTCAGTTCACCCCTGGAAACAAAATACTTGGACATCCCGACCAGCGCAGGCCCGAGGTGAAATCGGCGCACAGCATAATAGCTTGGACCGCTTTCCTTGTCGCTCCGGCTAGCTCGCTCGTCGGCCTTTTTGTTTTTCCATTCGGCTGCAAATTGTGCCCTGAGGGCTTGCCAGATAGACAAGCTTATCCTGTCTTCTTGCTTAAGGTTGTATGCTACCATCGTCCGGCTGACGTTTCTTGCTGCGGCAAAACCGCTGATTACAGCGGCCGCCTCATCCAATTGCGCATGCAACAAAGACGGGAGTTCATTCAATTCGGAGGCTGGCAGGAGGATCGACGCGGCGACTTTATCGCACAACTGCTCCACTTCTGCATCTCCCCATATACCCGAAACGCCGCTCTGGCCCAACCACAGATGCGCTACCTCGTGCAGGGCAGTGAAACTCCATGCGGATAAGGCGTCCTGTCGGTTGATGACGATGAAAGGCGCTATAGGGTCGGCGAGAGCGAATCCGCGGAAAACTTCCAGTGGGATTGCACTGTGATGGCTGCCCAAATCGCTCGCAAGCAAGACAAATATGCCAATGTGCTCTATCCGTTGTCGCAGATACTTAAATGCATCGCGGACAGTCTTCTGTTCTCTGAACGTATTCAGGTCGAAGTTGAGCGCATAAACGATGTCTTGCGCGACACGCTCAGCCCCCATCGAACTTGTTGCGGAATTGACGAAGGGCAACGGCACGGCATCGCCCTCGTCTTCCAATAGATTCCGCACCAGGTTTTGCGATGCCTTGATGTTACGCATCAGAAAATCCAAATGAGCATTGCCTTTTCGGTCTGATGTTCTCTGGGACAAGCTGCGGAAATCCTCGCCACGGTCGCCTCTCTTCGGCGGCTTGCTGAGGTAAAACGTCAATAGTGGCTGATGATATGCCTTCGACATTTTTTTTAGTTGCGGACGAGTCGGCTCGTTTTTTCCACTCTCTAGCAGCTCTAGTTTTTCATTCGCGGTGAGCTTTTTACCGTCTGTGAAAATCTTCTTTGCCGCATCTTTGACTTCCAGACCGGCCGTCTCGCGCGCCCATATCAGAATCTCTGGATTCACCGCAACCATATCAATCAACCTAACTCTCGTGCCAGAATTATATTGTCAGACAGCTCTGTTGCCAATGACCGCCTAGTGCCACTTCCGTTACAATGGTCTACCGCCTCCGTCGATTCTCTGCTACGCTCGATCGAGAAATTCGACCCAACCCAACAGGAGACCACCACCATGCCCAAGCAATACAGCAGCCCGCCCGCCATGACCATTGACCCCAAGAAGACCTACAGCGCCGTCATGCACACCAGCAAGGGCGCCATCAACATCGACCTCTTCGCCGACCGCGCGCCGATTTCCGTGAACAACTTTGTCTTCCTGGCGCAGGACGGCTTCTACGATGGCGTGGTATTCCACCGCGTGCTGGAGGGCTTCATGGCGCAGGGCGGCGACCCCACCGGCAGCGGCCGCGGCGGGCCCGGTTATCGCTGGGATGACGAGCCATCGGCCTTGCGCATCCGGCATGACGCGCCGGGAACGCTGAGCATGGCCAACGCCGGGCCCAATACCAATGGGTCGCAATTCTTCATCACCTTCGTGCCGACGCCCCACCTTGATGGCAATCACGCTGTGTTTGGCCGCGTTGCTGACGGCGAGAGCCTGCAAGTGTTGGGCGCGCTGCAGCGCATCGATCCGCAGCGACCCTCCGGCTCGACAGTCCCGGACAAAATCGTGTCGCTGACGATCGAAGCGAACTAGCCCTACCCGGCGGCGGCATGCCACTGGTTTGGCGCATTCCGCCACCCTACTTCCATCTACATTCCAGTGCCTGGCCCAAGTCCTGGCGTCCGCGAGAGCCTGAGCTTGGCTGATGATTGCGTTTCCGGCGTTTACTCTGGCAAGGCGCGGCCTGCGCCGCATTTGACTAATGAGCTGGTGATAGCATTCAATAATGATATACTGTAGTCGGTGTAAGCTACAAGAATTATGGATGGTCTTCTGGGGTATCGGCCGGTCTGCCGCTTTCGGTTGGGTCAAATAGTACCGGATACAGGCGCAGATAAGAAAGTAATGCGTAAATGGCTCAGTTATGATAGACTAATACGCAGGACGTAGCATATGTTATGCATCGACCGCATATGCCTCGTAGTTGCACGATTGTTATCGAGAGGTCCCGAAATGTTTTCGCATGACATCACCAACGTGTCTTTTGAATCATTTTTGTCCAGTACGCAGGGCAAAAAAGTTGTCCTTCTGTATCCTTGGACAAATTTCAGGAATGTTTTTCTGAGTTACTTCATCAGCGGAATGTCGGAGGGGTTGCTATACTATCGCGTGCCCGATGGCGGCGGATCCACGTCGACTTGGGTGCGCGGTCTGATGCAGAGTATTCAGCAGACTGTGGCGGACTTTGGCGGGCAGCTTTCGGCGGCGCTTGATGACGGCGCGCCGGTTGAGATTGGCCGGGCCCTGGCGGCGGATCTGGCGCAACTGGATGGCGATCGCGTCGTCTTGTACTTGGATGAATTGGACCGTGTGCCGCACGATGATGCTTTTCAGCAATTCATTGCGGGCTTGATAGAGAACATGGCCGATGGGTCTCAGTTGGCGGTCAATTCGCGCCTGCTGACGTATGATCCCTGGATCGAATGGGTCAATCGGGACGAGGCTGTCGTTTTAGGTACCTCCAATCAACGCAACCATTTGATATTCAATAAAGCGCGAGAATTGAAACCCCAGCTAGAGGTTTATGCCTTCGGCCGCGGGCATGCCGTGTCCAACGGGCGCGAGATTCAGAGCTGGGACGGCGCGCTGCCGCGCAACCTGTTTTTCTACTTTGTCGACAATCCCTTGGTCACGCGGGATCAGATTTTTGAGATCTTTTGGCCCAAGCTCTCGATCCGGGACGCGACCAACGTATTCCATGTCACCAAGCGCAAAATCACCGAACGCATATCAATGATGGTGAGCGACGGGGGCAGTTATGAACTGACCTCTTACTCCACCGGATTTTATGTGCCAAGCGACAAGATTGTCCGTCACTACGATGTCGCTGACTTTGAGCAGGCGATTGAGGGCGCGCTGCTGTCAACGGACCCGGCGGTACGGCAAGCCCTATACCGGGAGGCGATTGATATGTACAAGGCGCCCTTCTTGTTTCCGTTAAATCTGCCCTGGGTTGAGGCGCGCCGCAAGCAGCTGCAAGTGATGTATGCCGAGGCTTTGAGTGGCATGGCGCGGCTGAAGGCGGATGAGCGGGCTTGGGAGGAATCGCTGGGTTTCTACTTGCGCGCCTTGAAGGAATCGCCGCAACGCGAGGACTTCCATCGGGGCGTAATGCAAATGTATATCAATTTAGGACGAAATGCTGATGCCTGGCAGCACTACACATTGCTGGAAAGGCAACTCAAACGGTCGCTGGGTGTCAAGCCATCGCGCGTGACCCAAGATATCCTTTCTGGGCTGGAATAAGACCAGCGCGCGACAGCAGTTGCTGCTAGACTCAATGGCAAATCGTAGCGTGTAAGCGCGCCGGCAATCCGACCTAGACGGGATTCCGCCGCTCAGACATAAATAGGCGCGGGAAATGCTAGCCAGTCGACCCGATACAGCCAGAGGAACAGGAGTATTCAGCGGCGAAGCGCGCGGCGTCTTGCTGGCGTCTTTGACCATGTTCGTCGCCGGCTGGGGCGGTCTCGCCTATTTGGTGGTTAACACCCGGCCGCGCATTGGTGGCGAAATCTGGTTGTTCTTCATCTTGCTGCAGATTGCCGTGACCGGCACTGCGATTCCAATCATGCGCTTGGTCAGCCAGCGCCTGTCGCGGACCCGCGGAGACGCCCCAATGACCGGCGTGGTCGTCCGCCGCAGCGTCTGGGTCGGCATTATCGCGGTGACTTGCGCCTGGCTGCTGATCCCGCGTTATCTTACACTTCCGATTCTCCTGGTAGTCACCCTGCTGTTTGTCGTGATTGAAATCTTCTTGCGCAATCGTGAGTTGGCGCATGAGCGATAAAGAAGCTCAGCTGCGGAGCTTGCCCTCGGTTGATTCGCTGCTTGCGCGAAACCCGATACAGACTTTGCTTGAAAGCCACAGCCGCGACTTGGTGATCGATTCGATCCGGCAGACGCTCGATTCGGCGCGTCAAGCGATCCTGGCGTCGCGGCCGATTGACACCGATGTTTGCGCTTTGACGCAGCTGATCGAGCAGCGTTTGCGCGATTCGACGCGGCCCAGCCTGATGCCGGTGATCAACGCGACCGGCGTCATCATCCACACCAATTTGGGGCGAGCGGTACTGTCCCATGCGGCGCAGCAAGCGATGCTGGCGGCGGCCCGCTCCTACAACAACCTCGAGTTTGACCTAGGCACTGGCAAGCGCGGCAGCCGATTGACGCACGCCGGGCAGCTTCTGCGCGAGTTGACGGGCGCTGAAGACGCCTTGGTCGTCAACAACAATGCCTCGGCCTTGATCTTGATTCTCAGCGCGCTGGCAAAGCACGGCGAGGTCATCATCTCGCGTGGACAGCTGGTTGAGATTGGCGGCGGATTCCGCATTCCGGCCATCATGCAAGAAAGCGGCGCGCATCTGGTTGAGGTGGGCACGACCAATCGCACACGCATTGCCGACTTTGCCGCCGCGCTCAGTGAACGGACGGCTATGCTGCTGCGGGTCCACGCCTCGAACTTCAAGCAAGTCGGCTTTGTTGAGCAGCCGCCGCTCGGTGAATTGGCGGGGCTGGCGCAGGAGCGCGGCGTGCTCGCCGTCGACGACTTGGGCAGCGGCACGCTTTTGGACACAGCGCCCTTCGGTTTGGAGCGCGAGCCAACCATTCAAGCGAGCGTCGCCGCCGGCGCCGATCTGGTCTGCTTCAGCGGAGACAAGCTGTTGGGCGGCCCGCAAGCCGGCATCATCGTGGGGCGGGCAGGCGCAATCGAAGCGCTCAAGCGTCATCCCTTGGCGCGGGCGCTGCGCGTCGACAAGCTCACCTACGCCGCGCTTATCGCGACCTTGCAGCACTACCGCCGCGGCGAAGCGGTGAAGTGCATACCGGTCTGGCAGATGATTTCCAGCTCGCTGGACGGCATTCACGAGCGCGCGCGAAGGTGGTCGGCGGCCGTCGGCGGGGCGGTCATCGAGGGCGAGTCGACTGTTGGCGGCGGCAGCTTGCCCGGCGCCACGCTGCCCACGGCGCTGCTCGCCATAGACTGCGACGCCCCCGATATGCTCACTGCGCGGCTGCGTCAGGCGAGTCCGCCGGTGATCGCCCGCATTGCGGACGGGCGCGTTCTGCTTGATCCGCGCACGGTCTTGCCCGAGCAGGACGAGGCGCTTCTGCAGGCCTTGCAGTCCGCCATTTGACACTTCCCCTGTCCGCCGCGTATCATCTTGGGACTTGGCTTCTGGATGAACTAGCGGGGGAATCGCCTGATGAAATCGGACATCGACCGTCTTATGCGGGAGCGCAAGCTGGATGCGATCATCGTTACCGGCGGCGAAGAATTCAACAGCGCGCGTTATTACCTGAGCAACGGCGCGCAGATCACCCACGGTTCGATCTTCAAGCTGCGCGACAAGCCGGCGCTGCTGGTTTGCAGCCGCATGGAACTGGAAGAAGCGCAGAAGAGCGGCTTGGAAGTGAAGACCGATGTCGAGTTGGGTTATTACGATCGGCTGAAGGACGCCGAGAGCGACGCCATCCGCGCGGCAGCGCTGCACTGGTCGGATATCCTGCGCCACCTGGGTCTGCGCGAAGGGCGCGTCGGCCTCTACGGTACCTGGCAGATCAACAAGACCATCGCTCTGTACCAAGTCTTGCGCGCGGAACTGCCCGCTTACGAATTTGTGGTCGAAGAAAAAGCCACACTCATTGAAGCGGCTATGCTGACGAAAGACGCCGACGAAATCGCTCGCCTGCGCTGGGTGGCTGAGCGCGCTAACCAGGTCATGGCAGTCGCTTGGGAAACCATCAGCAAGTTGCGCGCGGAGGGCGACTATCTGCTGGACGACGCTGGCCAGCGCGTGACCATCGGCGCTATCAAGGGCCTGGTGCGGCGCGAATTGATGGCGCGTGACCTGGAAGACACCAACATGATTTTCGCGCAAGGACGCGATGCCGGCTTCCCGCATAGCCGCGGCGAGGCGGATATGCCGCTGCGGCTGGGACAGTCCATCGTCTTCGACCTCTTCCCGCGTGAACTGGGCGGCGGCTATCATCACGATATGACGCGCACCTGGTGCATCGGTTTTGCGCCGCCGGAGATAAAAGCCGCCTACGACGCCGTCATAAAGGCCTTTGACGTAGCGGTCGAGGCTTATGGCCTGAACAAACCCACGCATCTGATGCAAGAGGCGGTGCAGGATTTCTTCGAAGCCGCTGGCCATCCCACCACGCGCAAAGATTCAGGAGCGATGGAAGGCTATATCCATAGCGCGGGTCATGGCGTCGGCATTGAGATACACGAGGGACCCTCCATCAGCCATCTGCGGCGCGATGACAGTTTCCAGATCGGAAATGTCTTGACCATCGAACCCGGCTTGTATTATCCTGAGCGTGGCTACGGCGTGAGGGTAGAAGACCTGTTTATCATTGATGAAAACGGTGAACTGGTTTCGCTGACGCCCTTCCGCAAGGATCTGGTCATTCCGCTAAAACATGCAGACGGGCAGCCCCAATGACGCATATCGCCGGCAGCGCCTCAACGATACGGGTGGCCATCATCGGCTCGGGCCCCTCGGGCTTCTACACCGCTGATCATTTGCTCAAACAGAGCGATCCCCTGATTCATGTCGATATGTACGAGCGCCTGCCAACCCCCTTTGGCTTGGTGCGCGGCGGCGTCGCGCCCGATCACGAAAAAATAAAATCGGTCACCAAGCTCTATAGCCGCATCGCCGCCCACGAACGCTTCAGCTTCTACGGCAATATCGAATTCGGCAGCGATGTGACGCGCGTCGATCTGAGCGATCATTACCACGGCATCATCTACGCGGTTGGCGCGCAGACCGACCGCAAGCTCGGCATTCCCGGCGAGGACCTGCGCAATAGCTATGCCGCGACCGAGTTCGTTGGCTGGTACAACGGGCATCCCGATTATCACGACTACGACTTTGACTTGACCGGCATCAAGCGCGTGGCGGTGATCGGCGTCGGCAATGTAGCGATGGATGTTGCGCGCATACTTGGGCGGACCACGGACGAGCTCTATCAGACCGATATCGCGGACTACGCCCTGGACGCGCTGCGGTACAGCGAAGTGGAAGAGATCTATGTGCTGGGTCGCCGCGGGCCCGCGCAAGCCGCATTCTCCAATCCCGAAATAAAGGAACTGGGGGAGATGGCCGATGCCGATATCATCGTCGACTGCGATGACGCCTCGCTGGACGAGTTGAGCGCCACGCACCTGAAAAAAGCCCGCGACCGCAGCGCCATCCGGAACGTCAAGATCTTGCAGTCCTACGTTGATCGCGGCTTAACGGGCAAGTCGCGCCGCATCATCATGCGTTTTCTGGTCTCGCCCACCGAGATCATCGGTGACGATAACGTGGTGGCGATGAAGATCGTCAAGAACGAGCTTTATCTCGACGACCAGGGCAATTTGCGTCCGCGCGCCACCGATCAATTCGAGATCCTGCCGGTGGACATGGTCTTCCGCTCGGTTGGCTATCGCGGCGTGCCCCTGCCGGATGTGCCGTTTTATGATCGCTGGGGCACAATACCCAATGATCAAGGACGCGTCCTGACCAGGCACGAAGGCCGGGAAGCCTTGACCGGCAACTATGTCGCCGGCTGGATAAAACGCGGACCCACCGGCATCATCGGCACCAACAAGCCCGACGCCATCGAGACGGTCGACTGCTTCCTGGCGGATTACGCCGGCGGAAACGTACTGCATCCAGCGGATGCCAGCGAAGCGGCGATAATCGGGCTGCTGCAAGCGCGCAAGCCGACCTTCATCACCTTCGACGACTGGAAGGTTCTGGACGAGATCGAAACGCAGCGCGGCAAAGCGATCGGCCGCAGCCGCGTCAAGTTTACGACCGTGGAAGAAATGCTGGATGCCTTGGGCAAGACGCCCGAATTGGCCGGCGTCGGAAAATAAGTGCGGTGGGCTAAGCGAGGGTCGAAAACTGTTTTCAGATCGATTTTGATGAATTTGGCTGAATTGCTTGACTCTGGGTACTAAGATATGTTAAGGTTTTTATAGTAAACTAGAGTTATTTGAAGCAATATTATTCCATCCTCCAACGCCCCGCGCCCTGTGGGGCGTTTCCTTTGGGCAGTTTAGTGAACAGACTAACAATAGCGTTGAGTCCATTTCTAAACAATGCGTCCAAATCAGATCATAGCCAGCTCATGTTCCGGAGCGCGTCAAGCTGGCATACTAATAGAATAGTCTTGAGGCCCACAATGCTCTAGACACGACGATACGTTTCCGTCAAAGGACGGACGCAAGATGTTTTGCTTAAACCAGCCGGGGCCCTGTTGCGTTCGCAGCGCGCATTCCCGAGCAATTGACGAGCAGGCAAGCTTTCATTAACTGCCGCACTTTAATCAGCTAAGCGATTGAATCAGCGCGATATGCTGATTATGCAGGTGTATCATCACGCCAAACAATGTAACAACCGCGCCAGAAAGCCACATCAGAATAATGCGCGTTTGGCGTTCTAAATCAGCCTTTGTAGCCAGGTGCGGTCGCTCTGTTTCGATATGAGTTTCGATTTTGGCTACGCGAGTTTCTAGTGCGGTATCCACAGTGGCCATCAATTCATACTCCAAGATTTGAGACTATCCATAGATTAGCAGCACAGCCATTTATCGTCAAGCAATCATGCGCTTATACAACCGCCGTCTGTCAACCCTTCGTTATGATCCTCTTTCTCTTTCGTTTTTTGCTAGGCTGAGCTTGACAGAATCCAACGTGTTGCTGCGCTGTTGCTCTCTTCTAAATTGAATTCGTATGCGCTAAGCTCATACCGTAAGAAGCGGGCCTGAGACGAGGAGAACCGATGGACGCGCAAGCTATCATCCTTGACCATCTCAAGGAGAATGACGAAGAACTGAGTTATATCGCCAAAGAGATCTGGGATCATCCCCAGGTGGCGCTGCAGGAAGAATACGCCGCCAAGCTACTGGCGAGCAAGATGGAAGCGGACGGCTTCACTGTCACCTGGGGCGCGGGCGGGATGCCCACGGCCTTCATCGCCGAGTGGGGCAAGGGGTCGCCGACAATCGGCTTCCTGGGCGAATACGATGCGCTGCCGGGCTTGTCGCAAGCGTTATCCAGCCAGCGGTCGCCGCTGCACGAAGGCCAGCCGGGGCACGGCTGCGGCCACAATCTATTCGGCACGGCCTGTATGGGCTCGGTTATGGCGCTGAAACGGGCCATGATCAGCGCCGGCATCGGCGGCACGATTCGCTTCTACGGCTGCCCGGCGGAGGAAACCCTGGTCGGCAAAACTTTCATGGCGCGCGATGGCGTCTTCGACGACCTGGACGCGGCAATCAGTTGGCATCCGGGCGATACCAATATCACCTGGAACGGCTCGTCACTGGCGATGAATTCATTCAAGGTGAACTTTCACGGCGTGGCGGCGCATGCCGGCGGCTCGCCCTGGTTGGGGCGCAGCGCGCTGGACGGCGTGATGCTGATGGACGCCGGCGTCAATTATATGCGCGAGCACGTTCCGCCGGAATCGCGCATTCACAGCGTGGTCACCAGCGGCGGGCAAGCGCCCAATGTCGTGCCGGCTTTCGCTCAGGTCTGGTACTTCGTGCGGGCGCCCAAACGCGCGCAGGTCGAAGAAATCTACCAATGGATGCAGGATATCGCCCAGGGCGCTGCGCTGATGAGCGGCACGCGGCATGAGATCGAATTCATCACCGGCTGTTACGACATTCTGCCCAATTCTGTGATGTCCGACCTGCTCTACGAGAAGATGGCGGCGGTGGACGATATGCGCTTCATCGAGCAGGAACGCCAATTCGGCCGCGAGCTGCAGGCGACTTTCCCCGATGGTTCAGTCAAGCACGGCTTCGATTGGATGCAGCTATCCACCAGCCAGGAGCTGAACCCGGCCGCCTGTGACGATCCGCTCTGGGAAGGCGTGTTCCCGCATTCGCCGACCCCGCCGTTGATGGGCGGCTCGACCGAAGTGGCCGATGTCAGTTGGATCACGCCCACCGGTCAGATCACCACCACCTGCTGGCCCCTGGGTACGCCGGGGCACAGTTGGCAAACTGTGGCCTCCTCCGGTTCCAGCATCGGCGCCAAGGGCATGATATTCGCCGCCAAAGCCATGGCGCTGGCCGGCCTCGACCTGCTGACCCAGCCCGATCTTTTGGCGGCGGCCATAGCCGAGTTTCAGCAGGCGCGCGGCGACCAGACCTACGTGTCGCCCTTGCCAGCGGAATCCACGCCGCAGTAGATGAAGCTGGAGAATACGCCACAGGGCGTGGTGGCGGGCAGCATTCCGCTCTTCGCCGGCCACCCGTCTCACGACCTGCTTCCTATCGCCGGCGTCGAGCGCGCGGTCGAATCCGTTTGGCGCGGCGGAAATATCACGCGCTTGTTCGACTACGGCGATGAGCAGGGCAATCCGCAGCTGATCGAATTCCTGGTCGAGCGGCTGAATCGAGTCGAGTCACTGGGCATCAGCCGCGACAACCTGATGATTATCGGCGGCTCCACCTGGGGCGTGGACATGATCTGCGACCAGTTGACGCGGGCCGGCGATGTCGTCCTGGTTGACGCGCCTTCCTATCGCGACGCCTTGCATATCTTCCGCGACCATCATCTGGACATACGCGACATTCCCATTGATGCCGGCGGCGTCATCGTCGAAGAAATGGAGCGGACCTTGCGTTCTTTGGCCGCGGCCGGGCGGGCGCCGAAATTCTACTATGTCGTGCCCAATTTCCAAAACCCCACCGGCATCACCATGCCCGAGGCGCGGCGCCGCGCCATCATCGAGCTGAGCCGGCGTTACGGCTTCGCTATCGTCGAAGACGACGTCTACAGCGACATCCGTTTCGGCGGAGACTTGCCGCCGAGCTTCACGGCCCTGGCGGACGGCGAGGACGTCCTGCGTATGGGCAGTTTTTCCAAGACACTGGCGCCGGGATTGCGCCTGGGCTGGTTGATCGCCTCGGAGGAGCGGATCGCCGAATTCGTGGGCAGCGGGGTTTTAACCATGGGCGGCGGCGCCAATCCCTTCACGGCGGCCATCGTGGCCGAGTACTGCCGCAGCGGCGCGTGGGAGGCGCATGTTCAGTGGCTGCGCGGGCAATATCAGCAGCGCTGCGATATCGCTCTGGCCGCGCTGGAATCCGCCATGCCGCCCCGCATCAGCTATACGCGCCCGACCGGCGGCTATTTCATTTGGCTGCGTTTGCCGCAATCGGTGGAGGTCGCCGATTTAGCCGAGCGCGCCCGACAGCAGAACGTGTATTTCGCGCCCGGCACGGGCTTCTTCGTCAATCCGGCCGATGGCAGGCATCATCTGCGCTTGTCATTCAGTTTTGTGCCGCTGGACGATTTGCGCGCTGGCATCGAGACCCTGGGTCATCAAATTCGAGAGATGAGCGCCTAAAACCCTATGGATCCGATAACGACAGATCACGATATACGCGGCGAGATCGCGGCTGCCGGTTACAGCCTCGTGCGCGCCGGTGAATTGCGCATTCCCGACGAGCTGCAGCAAGCCTGGCTGAGCCTCCTGATCGACTACGCCGACCTGCCCGCCGACGAATACTTGCCCGGCGGCGCCACTTACCGCTTCCGTCGCTATGGGCGCTTCCGCTTCTCGCCTGAGAGCGGCCTGCTGGAGCGCCTGCCGCATGAAGACTATTTTCAGAGCGCGGACATCAATCGCGTGACGGGCGGCATCGTCCGTAAGTTTGCGCCAATGCTGGACGGCGCCTTCGCCAACCCCTTCTTAAAGGCGCTGATCCGCTTTGATTTCGCTCAGTTCCCGCTGTACGCCGAGCAGGCCGCGGGAGACTGGGATGTTCACGCGCATCTGATCCGCATCACGGCTGATGCCCGGCAGCTGGGCCATCCCACACCCGAGGGCATCCACCGCGATGGCGCCACCTTTGTGACCGTGCACCTGGCCGAGCTGGTCAACGCAAATGGCGGCGATGTCTCGATTTATGACGATGATCGCAACTTGCTGACTTCATTCCGTCTGGAGCGAGTGATGGACAGCTACCTCTTCAACGACGCCAGCTTGTGGCATGCGGCCGCGCCCATCCAACCGGCCGACTCGGAGCACGCCGCGCTGCGCAGTATACTGACCTTCGATTACCATCATCGGCCGCCCCGCTAGCAAACGAAAAACCCGCGCTCGCGGGCTTCTCAATTCTCAGTTCGTTGGACAGGGAAGAAAGGACTCGAACCTTTAACCTTGTGCTCCAAAGGCACCTGCTCTGCCGATTGAGCTACTTCCCTATAGTCACTCAATCATAATCGAAAGCGCGATAAGCTCAAGAGCGAAATGACCTGTCCTTAAGACGCGGCGAGTGGAGCTTGATGTCTTCCAGACCTGACACTTTCTTGTGAATCAGTCCATTTGCGATATAGTTTATCGTACACTTGAACCAATGCTTTAAGGGAGCTGTCAGTGAGGGCAAAGTGTATTGCAGTATTAGTCGCAGGTTTTTTCCTGTGCGCTATTTCCTACGCGCAAGACTATTCCATACGCGCAAATAGAGGCCTGAACCTGAGAGCTGAGCCCAGCCTCAATGCTGATATCGCCGGAACTGTAAGGACCGGGACGGTCCTGGAAGTTGTTGGTGAGCAGGGCGGGTGGCTGCAAATCAGCCGAAACCGCGGAGTCGTCTGGTTGGCGAATTGGGTAAATTACAGCCGCCTTGACAGCAGCGAGCCAACCGCATCTCAGCAGCCGACAGCGCAGATCAACAACTGCTGCTTCGTTGATCGACAATGCCAAAGCGATCAGGAATGGACCAACGGCTACTGGGCATACCAGAATGGGCAATGCGCCGCGCCCGCCCAGCCTCAGCCAGCGACGCAATCTCAGCCCGCGAGCAGCGCTTCCGCAGATGTCAACAACTGCTGCGGCATAGACCGGCAATGCAGCAGCGACCAGGAATGGACCAACGGCTATTGGGCATACCAGAACGGGCAATGCGCCGCGCCCACGCCCACGCAGCGCGTGTTCAGCGCGCCGGCAACTGGAGGCAATTGCTGTTCCCTTGGTTGGACCTGCGCACCGAATTGGAATGGGGGCGCGGAAGTGGAGCAGGGTTATTGGGCTTATCAGATCAATCGGTGCGCTGGGCTGCCGCAGACTTCCGCGGTCACGCTTACGGGACCCGTGCCCAGGATAGAAGGTTCGAGTCGATTTGTTAGTCACATTACAGCGACGCTTAAGTTTATGAAGAGCGTAGCGCCGGCCTGGTACAACTACGTGATAACCGGCATGGACTCAATCGTTGAAGTCCCCGTCCCCGGTTGGAAGTTTGGGGACTTCTGCACCGCGCGCGCTAATGATCGCGGAAGAAGAGTCACCCTGGAATCTTGCTGGGTAATTTATTTCGTGGAGGAGGCGGAGCGGGTTGGAGTCCCTGAGTACGGTCAAGTGTCAACAGCTGAGGCGCTTGGCCATGAGGCTTGCCACATACATACGCATGAAGAGGGTAAGCACTTTGCATCGCAAGCAGACGAGGAAGCGGAGTGCCGGAAATTCGGAACGGGCGCACGTGTATTCCTTAACACCGCCCTCGCAACTGGTCTTGAACCGCTTCGTGGGACGCAATACTTTGATCAAGAAAGCGCAAGAAGCGCTCTCAGACGATTCTGCTCCGAAGGATATAGGGCAGATCTGTTTTGTGCGACGGCTCAAAGGCTGGAAGACATCTGGAGAAATGTGCCACACTCCGTATTTCCACCTGGGGAGCCTGAGGATGAGTTTTAGACATCCCCGTTCTCAGGCTGACGCACGCCGATGGCTTCGCCCAGCAGGGTCGGCGCCAGTTACTCCGGCATGACCGAAAGCAGCACATGATTGTTGGGCTCCATCTCGCGCGGCACGTAAGCCATCATGTCTCAAAGGAAGCTGTCAATGAAAGCAAAGTGTATTGCAGTATTAGTCGCAGGTTTTGTCCTGTGCGCTATTTCCTACGCGCAGGGCTATTCCATACGCGCAAATAGAGGCCTTAACCTGAGAGTTGAGCCCAGCCTCAATGCCGATATTGCCGGAACGGTAAGGACCGGGACGGTCCTGCAAGTCCTTGGTGAGCAAGGCGGGTGGCTGCAAATCAACCGAAACCGCGGAGTCGTCTGGCTGGCGAATTGGGTAAATTACAGCCGCCTCGACAGCAGCGAGTCTATCGAATCTCAGCAGCCGACATCGCAAGTCGACAACTGCTGCTTCGTTGATCGACAATGCCAAAACGATCAGGAATGGATCGCCGGCTACTGGGCATATCAAAATAATCAATGCGCCGCGCCCGCCCAGCCTCAGCCAGTAACGCCAAGCCAGCCCGTGGCCAGCACGCCGGCAACCGTTAATAATTGCTGTTTTGTTGATCGACAATGCCAAAGCGACCAGGAGTGGACGAACGGCTATTGGGCATTCCAGAATGGGCAATGCGCCGCGCCCGTGCAGCGCGTGTTCAGCGTGCCGGCAACCGGTGGCAATTGCTGTTCCCTTGGTTGGACCTGCTCACAGAATTGGAAAGGGGGCGTGGAAATAGCGCACGGTTATTGGGCTTATCAGATCAATCAGTGTGCTGGCCTGCCGCAGACTTCCGCGGTCACGCTTACGGGACCCGTGCCCAGGATAGAAGGTTCGAGTCGATTTGTTAGTCACATTACAGCGACGCTTAAATTTATGAAGAGCGTAGCGCCGGACTGGTACAACTACGTGGTTACCGGAATGGACTCAATCGTTGAAGTGCCCTTCCCCGGTTGGAATCCCGGGGATCCGTGCACCGCGCGCGCTTATGATCGCGAAAGGAAAGTTACCCTGGAATCTTGTTGGATAGATTATGACCAACGGCAGATTGGAATCTCACACCCTTACTTCGATCAAAACGGTACGGCTGCGGCGCTAGGCCATGAGGCTTGCCACATACATACGCATGAAGAGGGTAAGCACTTTGCGTCGCAAGCAGACGAGGAAGCGGAGTGCCGGAAATTCGGACTGGGCGCAGGCGCGCTCTTTTCCAGCACCCTCGCAACTAGTCTAAACCCGAATCAAGGGACGCTCTACTTTGAGAAAGATCGCGTATTAGGCTTGCTCAGACAATACTGTTCGCAAGGATATAGAGCAGACATGTTTTGTCCGACGCTTCAAAGGATGGAAGATCTATGGAGAAACGTGCCATACTCTGTTTTTCCACCTGGGGCGCCTGAGTGGTGAGTTTTAGCCAGCCCCGTCCTCAGGCTGACGCACGCCAATCGCCTCATCTAGGGGCACGACGAAGGCGACGCCGTGATTCGGCTCCATCAAATCGCCCATTACGGCCCGCGCCTCGTCCAGCAGCGTCGGCACCAGCTCCTTGGGCACGACCGAAAGCAATACGTGATTGGTATTCTCCATCTCGCGCAGGACGTACGCCATCACGCTGGCCATTGAGCTGGCCATGTGCAGCGGCACTTCAATGCTGTCGCTTTGGAGCTTGCGCTGCAAACTGTACAGGCCGACGCTTTTTATCACCGTGACACCGGGCGCGCCGGCGTCTTGCCAGCGCGTGGCGACTTCGACGCCGTTCTCGGCATTGGATGTGATCAGGATTATAAGTTTCATTATGATGTCTCTCCTCTCGCGCCTGTGGCGAGGGCCGGGTGGCTGCTTTTCTCACGCTGCCTGCCCTGGAAAACCCAGCGGACCATCGGCGGCGTAAATACGGTTGTCAGAAGAATGACCATAAATAGCGAGGCGTATAACTCGCTGCCGCCATCGAGGATACCACTGCTCAAGCCAATCGAGATAATTATCAAACCGACTTCACCGCGCGAGACCATGCAGACTCCCACGCGCAGCGACTCGCGCAGGTCAAAGCCGCCCATGCGCGCGCCAAAACCGGCGCCCAACACCTTGCTTATTACCGCCATCAACAGCAGCAGCAGCATGAAGGGCAGGGCATCCAGCGGGAAGACGCTCAGGTCGGTCTCCAAACCGACATCAACGAAGAAGATCGGCACCAGGAAGACGTAAGCAAGCTGGCTCATCGACTGTTCGATCTCGTGTTTCATGCCGGTCGCGGGCAGCTGGCTCAAGCCGACGCCGGCGATAAAGGCGCCGGTGATGGCTGCCACGCCGCCGATGTACTCAGCCGACCAGCCGAAGAGCAAGGCGCTCACCAGGGCGAATATGGGAATGCCGTAGGCGGTCGACAGCTGCGGACGCTTCTGAATCCAGCGCATGATCCGCGGCAAGCCGTACCAGGCCAGCAGGAAGGCGACGATGATGTAACCCGCCATTTGAATGATGATGACCAGCAGCTGGCCGTAATCCGCTTCGCTTTGGCTGCCGCCCGCGCCGGCCAGCACCAGAGTCAATGACACCGCCAGGATCGCCAGTACGTCGTCGATCAGCGCGGTGGCCAGCAGGGCATTGCCCTCCTTGGTATGTAGATAGCCCAACTCCAGCAGCACCTGCGCCGAGATGCTGACTGATGTCGCTGCCAGCGTCACGCCGGCGAACAGGGCGGGGATCATGTCGTAGCCATAAGGCAGCACGACAACGGCTGTGAAAGCCACCGGCACCACCACGCCGAGCACACCGGCGAAGACCGCCACCTTGCCGACTTTGGCTAGCTCGCTGAGATGTACCTCCAGGCCAATGTTGAACATCAGCAGCAGGACGCCCAGCTCGGCGAATTCCTTGATGGTATGCTGCAAGTCGACGCCTTGCAGGATGCCCCAATGCAGCATGTCCAGCACGGTCGGTCCCAGCAGGACGCCCACGATCAGCTGACCTAGCACGCGCGGCTGACCCAAACGTCGGGCGATAGCGCCGCCGGCCCGCGATGCCAGCAAGATGACCCCCAGCGCCAGCATCAGCGGGATAAATGGATTGACCGCAGCCGCGCCGTCTCCCGTGGTCGCCGCTGAGACGAGGCCCGTGCTCGGCAACAAGAGCCAGCCAATCAGCAGTGCCGGGATGACGAGGCGACGGCCAAACCGTCCGCCTTTCTGATTCTTCGTTGGCCTCAACAGCGGCTGCCTTTCGCCTTGCATTTGGAACGAGATTATCAACTCATTATAATCCATAAGCGAAATTCGGCGAGTTGATGACAGAGGCGAGTCCATGCAGATAACTCAATTGGAACTTTTTACGGTGCCGCCGCGCTGGCTGTTTCTCAAAGTGTCTACGGACGATGGCCACTTCGGCTGGGGCGAACCCATCGTCGAGGGGCAGGCCGGCACCGTGCGCGGCGCAGTCGAGGATATGGCCGACTACCTGCTGGGGCGGGACCCGCGCCAGATCGAAGACATCTGGCAAACGCTGTTCCGGGCGCGTTTTTATCGCGGAGGACCGGTGATGATGAGCGCCATCGCCGGCGTCAACCAAGCGCTTTGGGATATCAAGGGCAAGTTCCATGGCGTCCCCGCCTACGATTTGCTGGGCGGCAAGGTGCGCGACAAGGTGCAGATTTACGCCGGCATCGGCGGCGACCGGCCGGCTGATGTGGCCCGGCAGGCGCAGCAGCGCAAGGACGAAGGCTTATGCGCGGTCAAGATGGGCGCTGTCAACGAGGTGCATTACATGGATACCTTCGCTCACATTGACGCGGCGGTGGCTCGCGTGGCATCTGTGCGGCAGCAGGTGGGCGACGACTTCAGCATCGCGGTCGACTTTCACGGCCGCGTGCACAAACCAATGGCCAAGATGCTGATTCGCGAGCTGGAGCCCTATCATTTGATGTTCGTGGAGGAGCCGATTCTGCCGATGCACAACGAGTCGCTGCTGGACCTCAAGCGCTCGACGTCGATTCCGATAGCCACTGGCGAGCGCATGTATTCGCGCTGGGACTTCAAGACGATTCTGGCCGAGGGCAGCGTCGATATCATTCAGCCCGATGTGTCACACGCCGGCGGCATCTCGGAAGTCTTGCGCATTGCGGCCATGGCGGAAGCCTACGATGTGGCCCTGGCGCCGCATTGCCCTCTGGGGCCGATCGCGCTGGCATCCTGCCTGCAGGTCGATGCCGTCGCCTACAATGCCTTGATCCAGGAACAGAGCCTGGGCATTCATTACAATACGCAGGCTGACTTGCTCGATTACCTCGCGGATCCGTCCGTCTTCGATTATCAAGACGGCTATGTGACGGTGCCATCAGCGCCCGGGCTGGGCATTGAGATCGACGAAGACAAAGTTCGCGCCGCGTCCGACCACAATTTCCGCTGGCGCAATCCGAGCTGGCGCCGCAATGACGGTTCCGTTGCGGAATGGTAATCGTTGTTAGTACCTGGGCCATTCTTTCGCTGCAAATGAACTCGACGTTGCGTGGCGTCAGTTCATTTGAAGTTTTACCCTGGTTTGATTTAAACTCCTCGAAAAATGACTCTCAATAGCAACAATTAAAACTATGCTAATCAGATACTCATTTGAGCAGTCTATTATGGTCGTATAGCCTACTGTCATGGGGGAGAGCATGACGCGAGAACGCATACTAATCATTGAAGACGAAGCGCGAATCGCACAATTTCTGGAACGCGGCCTGATCTACGAAGGCTTCCTGGTCAACGTCGCCAGCGACGGGCAATCCGGTCTTACCATAGCTCGTGACAATCCGCCGGATCTTGTGATCCTCGATTGGATGTTGCCCGGTTTGGACGGCCTGGAAGTCTGCCGCCGCTTGCGAGCCGGCGGAGATGTGGCAATCTTGATGTTGACCGCCAAAGACGAAGTGCGGGACCGCGTCAGCGGATTGGAGGCTGGCGCGGATGACTACCTGGTCAAGCCCTTTGCCATCGACGAGCTGATCGCCCGGGTACGCGCGCTGCTGCGGCGGTCGTCGCCTGCCTCTCAACCGGAGATATTGCGCTTCGCCGATCTCTCGCTGGATACCGGGACCCACCGCGCCTATCGGCACGAGACGCCGATTGACTTGACGGCCAAGGAGTACGAATTGCTGGCATTATTCATGCGCAATCCGCGGCAGGTGCTAACGCGCGATATCATATTTGACCGCGTCTGGGGATATGACTTTGGCGGAGAGAGCAATATCATTGAAGTGTACGTTCGTTACCTGCGACAGAAGACCGAGATAAGCGGCTGCAACCGCTTGCTCCATACGGTGCGTGGCGTCGGCTACGTCCTGCGCGAGGACTAGCGCCCAGCGCAATCCAGCGAGGTCAATGCCCCCTAGCCGAGGCGCGAGGCATCCACCGCGCCGGCGTGACGACCTGTTAGCAATTTGTCCACCGCCCGCTCCACCGTGGCGCCCGCTAGCGCCAGGCCATGCCCGGTAAAGCCAACAGCATAGCCTATGCGCGGGCGGCCGGGCAGCGTCCCCACCAGGGGCAAGCCGTCGCTGCTGAAGCCCATAATGCCGCTCCAGCGCTGCGCTATCGGCGCCTTCACATCGGGGAAGTATTTCCGCAGATACTCATCCAGAAAGGCTTGCACCTTGGGGTTGACGCGGTCCTCAGTTGTGTCGCTTTCGTCGGCGCGATAATGCTGTCGCCCGCCGCCCAGCAAAAAGCGCCCGTCGAATGTGCTGCGGTAGTACATGAAGCCGTAGTCGCTGTAGCCGCAATAGGGAACCGGCACATGATCGATAGGCTCGGTAACCAGGCATTGCGCCCGCGTCGGCAGGACTTTGCCGATGAAGTAGGGATCAATCAGCGGCGAATAGGCGTTGGTGCAAAGCAAGACGTACTGCGCCTTGAAGATGTACTTGCGCGTGTAGACGCGGACGCAATCGCCGGTTTGTTCCAGCCGATACATTTCGTTGTTGGCTATCAGCTCCGCGCCGCATTGCGCCATGATCGACTTCACTAGCAAATAGGGCTGAACGCCGGCATCCAGCGGCTGCTCGATCGCGGCGTAAAAACCCCGCTCCAGCGGGTCGCGGCTGTAATACTCGATGTCGATCTTGTCGCCGTCCAGCGCGCGCGCCGCCAGCTCCAGCTCCTGCGCTTCTTCTTTGCTTTCGGCCAGCAGCAGCGAACCGCAGTCGTCCAGCGGGACGTCGAAAGGGCTGCTTTCGACGAAGCTGCGCCAATGGCTGAAGCTGCGCAGCGACATGCCCCAGACTTCGCGCGCCACGTCGTGGCCGTACTCTTCGATGGCGCGGTGATAATAGATGTCGAGGCCGCTGATCATGAAGCCGGCGTTGCGGCCGCTGGCGCCCAGGGCGACATCGCGCGCTTCGGTGATGACCACATCGCGATTGTGCAGCTGCCCCGCGAAATAAGCGGCGCTGCAGCCGGCCAATCCGGCGCCCACCACCAGAAAGTCGACCTCGCGTTCGTGCTGTTCAGCGCGCTGCCAGTGGGAAACGGTCATGTCGGCCTCTCGCTCGTGATAAGGACGGGTCACCTTGATAATAGACGGCTGTGGCGGATTGTCAAATCTGCGGTGGCTCGTAAGTGTCCGCCCATTGCCTAGCCTAGCGCGCTATAGGAGTCTGCGCGATTAGTTGTTACAATGTCCCGTATTGTAAATCTTCACATTCCCTTTCACGCGTCCAATGGAGGACATATATGAAAACCGCGAAGAGAGTGATTTTGTTCGTACTGCTTTTGCTGCTTGCGCTGCCGTTTTCTGCGGTCTTGGCGCAAGACGCATTGCCCGACCTTGAAGGTCGTGTAGTTACGGTGGCGGTCGAGAACGCCTATATGCCCTTCAACGTCATTGACGAGGAAACCGGCGAAGCGGTCGGCTGGGACTATGACACGCTGGGCATGATCTGCGAGCTGCTGAACTGCGTGCCGGACTACATCGAAACCAGTTGGGAAGGCATGATCGTTGCCGTCTCCAACGGCGAGTATGATATGGCGGCCGATGGCATCACCATCACCGAAGAGCGCGCCACGATCGTCGATTACTCGATGGGTTATATCGACCTGTCGCAGAAGATGATGGTGCGGGTCGGCGACGATCGTTTCGCCACGGTTGAGGACTTCGTGGCCGGCGATTTCATCATCGGCGTGCAAGTCGCCACGACCAACTTTGAAGCGGCGTCGGGTTTGGTATCCGAGGATCGCATCGTGGCTTATGGCGAGTTCGGTTTCGCCGTGCAAGCGCTGATCAGCGGCGATGTCGATGCTGTCGTGATTGACGACGTGGCGGGGCAGGGTTACACCGGCTTGAACGCCGACTCTATCAAGCTGCTGCCGGAAGAGCTGACCAAAGAGCAGCTGGGCTTTATCTATCCGCAGGGCTCGGACCTGGTCGAGCCGATCAACGCGGCGCTGGAGAGCATGATGGCGGACGGCTCGTTGCAAGCCATCAACGACAAGTGGTTCGGCGCCGACGCCGAAGAAGACGACATGATGCTGCCCGACCTCGAAGGTCGCGTGGTCACCGTTGCGGTGGAGAACGCCTATATGCCCTTCAACGTCATTGACGAGGAAACCGGCGAAGCGGTCGGCTGGGACTATGACACGCTGGGCATGATCTGCGAGCTGCTCAATTGCGTGCCCGAGTACATCGAAACCAGTTGGGAAGGCATGATCGTGGCCGTCTCCAACGGCGAGTACGATATGGCGGCTGATGGCATCACCATCACCGAAGAGCGCGCCACGATTGTCGATTACTCGATGGGTTATATCGACCTGTCGCAAAAGATGATGGTGCGCGTCGGCGAAGATCGTTTCGCCACGGTTGAGGACTTCGTGGCCGGCGACTTTATCATCGGCGTGCAAGTCGCCACGACCAACTTTGAAGCGGCATCGGGTTTGGTATCCGAGGATCGCATCGTGGCTTATGGCGAGTTCGGTTTCGCTGTGCAAGCGCTGATCAGCGGCGATGTCGATGCCGTCGTGATTGACGACGTGGCGGGGCAGGGTTACACCGGCTTGAACGCCGACTCTATCAAGCTGCTGCCGGAAGAGCTGACCAAAGAGCAACTGGGCTTCATCTACCCGCAGGGCTCGGATCTGGTCGAGCCGATCAACGCGGCGCTGGAGAGCATGATGGCGGACGGCTCATTGCAGGCCATCAACGACAAGTGGTTCGGCGCGGAAGCCTGAGTGGACATTCCGCAAGCCGAATTCGACAACTGAATGCTGAAACGGTTGGGACGGGGTTCGCCCTGTCCCTTGTTTTTTCGCTAAGGATTGCTTATGTCTTCGCAGTTGCCCGAGCCGGGTCTGGACGAGATCATTGCCGAATCGCGCGGGCGCGCCATGCGCTTTTCGCGAGTTTATACCTTCCCCTATTGGTTCTTGTTTCTGGTGCTGCTGGGCGTGCTGCTGGCGATCAGCATTCTGACCGATTCGGTTTATTCAAATATCTTTAATCAGCTGATCGAAGGCTTGATCATGACGCTCTTCGTCAGCGGGACGTCGTATCTATCTGCGCTCTGTGTGGCGGTTGTTGTCGGCATTATCCGCTCAAACCCGCCTGATCCGCCGCAATCCCGGCAGACCTTCAGACGGGCAGTGCTGCGCATCCTGCGCATCAGCGCCTACAACATTTGCACGGTCTACGTGAGCGTCATGCGCGGCATACCCATTCTGATCGTTCTGCTGGTCACGGCCTTTATCGTGGTGCCGGCCATGCGCGATATGCTCAACGATGTGGTGCTGGTGAACCTGCGCGACTTGATCGGCAATTCGGATATCCCCGACATAATCTGGCGCGGCAGCTCGCCCATGACAGCCATCGTGGCGCTGGGCGCGACCTACGGCGCTTATATGTCGGAGACGATTCGCGCGGGCATTCAGTCCATTCCCAAAGGCCAATTTGAAGCCGCCTATTCCGTGGGTATGACCTATTGGCAGACCATGCGCTCCATCGTCTTGCCGCAGGCCTTCCGCAATGTGCTGCCGCCGCTGGGCAACGACTTCGTGGCGATGATCAAGGACTCGTCATTGCTGGCATTCCTGGGCATTCGCGATGTGACGCAGATCGCCAAGCTGTCATCGGGCCGCTCGTTCCGCTACGTGGAAACCTACGCCGTGACCGCCTACATCTATTTGACGCTGGTGATCGCCGCCTCGACCCTGGTCAACCTGCTCGAAGACACCATCAATATCGAGCGCGAGACGCCCCGCCTGGTAAGGCAGTTGGGGGCTCTGCGCCCGGGCAAGACCAAGCGCGTGCCTATCGTAGAATCCTTCGACTAATGGCTCACTCGCTCGAGTAAAAGCCGACCTTGTTGCCTTCGGTGTCCCGCACCCAGCTGACGAATCCGCCGCCGGCGTTTTCACCCAGCGCTGTCTTGGGCAGCATCACCTTGCCGCCGGCATCGGGCACGCGCGCCATTGCCGCGTCCAAATCGCCTGTGATCGTAAAATAGACCAGTGTGCCTTCCGCCGACGGCGTGTAGCCGAATTGCGGATTGTGCGCCAGGCAGCCGCCCACCTTGCCATCATGGGGAAAGAGGCCCAGCATGCTGCCCATAGTCTCGCGCTGATCACTGATGATAAGCTGCGCCTCTAGCACCGCCTCGTAAAACTTGCAGGCGCGCTCAAAGTCTGCGACAGGAATCTCAAACCAATTGATTACGGACATGCTCCCCTCCTTTATCCGGGTTAACGAGACGCAAAGCATAAATCGAATCGGCGATGAGCGAAAGCGTGTATACACTAGACTGTGGGTTGTTGCGGGGAAAAGAGGGTCGACTGCTAACGCTCGGTCTCGGCCCGCTCGTCAGCTTCGTCGAGGGCGGCAAGAATGTCGCTGTCTTCCGGCGCTCTGCCGCTGGCTTCGCCGAGCCGCTCGCGCGATTCTTGCTCGGCGCGGTCGATGGCATCGGCTTGATCGAGATAGAGTGAATCATTGAATTCGAAGCCCAGATTCTGGCCGTGCAAATGCACCTCGTCCATGGCGTCGATCGTATCTTGCAGCTTGTCGATCTCGTCTTTGATCTCGACGCCCAGCCGCTGCCCGCGGATGCTGTTGGTGTCCTTGGTGCCCAGCAAGGACATTTGCGCGTAGACAGTGCCCAGCGCCGACAGCGTGCTTTCCAGCTGGATCTCGGCGCGCTTGATGATGCTGGCGCTGGCTTCCAGGCTGACCAGCTGCCGCTGCAGCAATTTGAGCTGCTGATGCAGGTCGTGGCGCATGGCTTCGTGTTTCTCCGTTGCGATGCGCGATTTGACCTGTTCAATCTTGCGCGGCACCTGCTGCAAATCGCGCGCGGCCAGGTCGTTATTCTCGAAATAGTCGATGCGGTTCGCCAGGCTGTACATGTGGGCGATCCAGTCATTGATGCCGGCGATTAGATTGCGCTGGCGCGTTCGCATGGCGCCGCGAGAGGCGTCCACCAGCTTGAGCATATTGCGCCGATACTCGAAGGCGTCGCGCAGCCGCTCGCGCGAGACGCGGTTGCGGATATTGCGCAGATCGTATTCGCGCTCAAAGTCCTCCGCCAGGGCCTGCTCAGTAGCTTCCGGGTCAGTCAGCGTCGAGGCGACCAGCACAGTCTCCGCCAAGCCGCCCAGCACCAGCCAGTACCAAGGCTGCCACTCCATAAAGGGTAGGCTGACATCCTGTACAAAAATGAACAGGATGGCCGTGACCATCAGTGTGACAAGCGTCTCCCAACGCAGCAGCGCATTGGCGAATAGCGCGCCTATCACTTTCTGGCGAGCCTCTCGGTCGACGGTCATGGCGGCTTTCAGCTCCTGCGGATGTCGTCAGTGTTGGCTAACAATGGCGATCAGTTGTCGCCCAACAAGCGTTGACGGCGCTCTTCAAGCTGCAGCTCAACCTGGCCGATGCCCACCGTGTCTTCAATCTGGTCGGAGAGCTTGCGGCTGGCCAATTCGGCGCGCGCGTCTTCTTCGTCTATCTTGGAATAAATGGAATCCAACAAGCTGTCGATTTCCTGGTCGCCGGAGGTATCGAGCTTGTCCATGGCCTTCAGGGTCTTGGTCATAACCTGCTTGGTTTCGGCCAGTTCCATCAAGGAGCGCATCTTCTCGCGTTCCTGCTTGACCGTAGTCAGGCGGCTCTCCAGCTTCAAGCGCATATTGAGCATGCTTTGGTACTGCTCTTCCTGGGCTTGCCACTGCTCGTAATATTCCTGCGCCAATTCTTGCTTGGTATTCATCTCAGCCTGGGCGGCGGCGGCGAGGTCGTTTTTGCCGCGCAAAATCAAGGTATCAATGTCGCGGTCCAATTTGTCGGATTGATTGGAAAATTCTTCGTATTTGCGCTTGAGCGTGCGCACCGTTCCGCCGACGGTCGCGGCCGAGTCATCCAGCGCTTCCAGATTGCGTTCGACCTGGCGAATATACTCGTCCATAACTCTAAGCGAATTGGTTTCCAGCGCGCGGTCAATCATGCCGTGCATATTGGCGCTGAATAACGTGCGGACCTTCTGTAGAATAGATGGCATCTTCGGATTTTCCCCTTACTGAGTTTAGTATTGCCAACTGCGGATTGCAGCCAGTATAGCATAGTTGTAAATCGAATATCAAAGGCGCGTCGGCCGCGCCTATTCAATTTACGAACAATTTACGCGACAGTTTCGGCCGACGGCTACATCGGGCATGCCATACGCTGAATCGCCAGCAAGTCGGACAAGATCGCGCTGCCGGTTTCCAGCTGGCCCGCGCCCGCGCCGATCAGCGTGACATCGCCCAGCAGGTCCGTCTCAAGCGTGATGGCGTTGGTGGCGCCGGCTACGCTCGCCAGCGGATCAGTGAGCGGCAGGCGCAGCGCTTTGACCGAGCCGCCGGTCGGCGTCGCTTGAGCGAGCAACTTGTAGCGCTCGCCGGCTGATCTCGCAGCGGCCATATCAGCGGCGCTGATCCCCGTGATGCCGCTGACGTCCAGATCGGCCAGGGTCAGCCTGCTGCCGAAGAGGGCGTTGGCCAAAATGAGGACTTTGCCGGCCGCATCCCAACCTTCGACATCGCCGCTGGGGTCGGTCTCGGCGTAACCCAGGGCCTGCGCCTGCGCCAGCGCCTCGGCGTAAGACATGCCGCCTTCCATCTGTGTCAGCATGTAGTTGGTTGTGCCGTTCAAGATGCCGCGCGCCGAGCGAATCTCGCAGCCGGCCAGCGCCTCTTCCGCCAGCTGCATGGTCGGCGTGCCGGCCATCACCGTGGCTTCGTAGCGCAGCCGCAAGCTCTTGGCCCGCGCCTTCGCTCGCAGATTGGCGTAGTCCAGCGCGACTGGCCCCTTGTTAGCCAGCGCCAGGTGCAAACCCGCCTCCAGCGCTTGATGACAAATGGACAGCGCCGGCTGCGCGGTTTCCAGGTTGGTGGGGCTCATTTCGACTAGTACATCAGCGCCCCCGGCGGCGATCATCTCACTCGCTGATAAGCCGCGCCGCAATCCCTCGCCCTCGGGGTACTCAGCCAAGCTGCCGCTCTGCGCTGCCGCCAGCAGATCCGCGATGTCCAGCCCGTCAGCGTGAAAGAGCGAGCCTTTGCTGCCGGTGACGACGCCGACGATCGTCGCGGCGAATCCCTGCTCTTGCTCCAGTTGCGCCGCTTTGTTCTGCAGAATTTCGGCCAATCCCTGGCCCACCACGCCGAAGCCGATGAGGAGTAATTTCATGCGCTTGTCCGTCTGCTTGTCCGCCGATAAGGGACGCTATGATACTCGCGCCAGCGCCGAGGGGTAGTGCTGTTTTCCAGCCGAGTCGCTTCTAGCCAGCAGCCGCCAAGCGGGCAACAGCCGCCAGCGCTTTGCTCACGCTCTCTTGCGGCCGCACGCCGATCTGCTGCTCAGCCAGGATGCCGTCTTCGTCGATGACCCAGTACGAGCGCGTGGCGGAAATCGGCAGCTTGATAATGTGGAACAAGTTGAAACCCCAGGCATCCCAGGCATCCAGCATTTTGTGGTCGGGGTCGGCGAGCAGCTCATACTGCAATTGATTGCGCTGTTTCCAGGCGGCCAGGGTCTCGACGCTGTCCGAACTGACGCCGAGCACGACGGCGTTCTGCGATTCGATCTGCGGGAAGACATCGCGGAAGGAGCAGGCTTGATTATTGCAGCCCATGGTGTTGGCTTTGGGAAAGGCGAAGATTACCACGCGCCGGCCGCGATAATCGCTGAGCCGCACGGGTTCTCCGTCTTGATTCAGCAGTTCAAAGTCCGGCGCTGCTTGTCCAACTTGGGGCATCGTTTTCGCTCTCGTCTCACAAATCTAGTCTACTTCCATTATATCAGCCGATAGCGAAGCGCTCAGTGACTCGCGATCCCATGCTCGGCGTCTTCTTCACGGGCGACGCGCTGCCCCTCGGCGATATCGACGCGGCTGAGCAGATAGCCGCCCAGCGCGAATAGCAGAATCAGACTCAGGATCGCCGGCCGGCTGCTGCCCAGGGCGATGCCGGCGAAAGCGAATATCAAGGGGCCGACGATCGAGGCGAATTTCTCCATGATGGCGTAGAAGCCGAAAAACTCGCCGCTCTTGGCTGTGGGGCACAGGCTGGCGTACAAGCTGCGGCTCAGCGCTTGACTGCCGCCTTGCACCATCGCCACCATTAGCGCCAGCATCCAGAACTCCAGCGTGGCGTCCAGGACGAAACCCCAGCAGGCGACGATGCTGTAGACGAGCAGCGAGAGCAAGATGCTGCGGCGGGTGTCGAGCCAATTGGACAAGCCGACGAAGCGCGAGCGCAGCAGCCGCGCCAGCGCCAGCGCCACCACCTCAAAGCCGAGGATGATCAGCGCGATGGTCGGCAGGCTGCTTTGCCGGGCCGGCGCCAGCACCTCGATCTTCGAAATGGCGATGACGCTTCCGGGCTCCCCGGCGTTGATGATCTCCAGCGTATGCAAGCCGGCAGTGGCGATCTCGATGGTCGCGGTCTCCTCATAGCGCAGTGTCTCGCCGAAGGTGTCGATTAGCAGCGGCGCGCCTGCGTCTCCATCGCTCAGTACCTCGCCGTCGAGCATAAATCCGATCAAGCCGCCGTCGGGCGACTGCCGGTATGTCAGCTCCAGCGTCATTCCGTTGAATGCGAAGGTCTGCGCCGCGTCCGGGTCGCCGCTGACGGCATAATGCAGATCATCCGGCACGCCGGTCAGCAGGGCGGTCAAGCTCCCCATGATTCCCTCGCCAACCAGGGCATCGCCAGCGACGGTCTCGGTGGTCCAAGCGCCGCTCGCGGAGAAGGCGCCGCTTGTCAGCGCGTACTCGCCTTCGCCGACGTGCTCGTCTTGTGCGACGAAGGGCGCCGGCGGGGCGCCGGTTACCGCCGCGGGCAGGGCCTTCACCAGCGCGATGCCGAGCACAGGCAGGGCGATGGCGTTGATCAGAATGAAAGCCAGGTAAAAGGGCGCGCGCTGGTCATTGTGCGCGGGCAGGCGCCCGAAGATGATGCTGAAGGGGATGCCGGCGAATTGCACCATCAAGATGGCCAGCACCAATTCTTCCAGTCCGAATCCCAACTCGGCGCCGTAAATCGCCGCCACGGCGATGATGGTGCCGATGGCGTCATTGTAGACCAGGAAAGCGACCAGGTACTTGAAGAGCTCGCGGTAGTGGCGGATGTTGCGGAAGGTCTGCCGCAGCCGCCGCAAGCTGACGCCTAACACATTTTCGCCGCGCTTCAAGACGACGCTCAGCGAAGGCGGTTCCGGCACGCGCCGCAGAACCGGCAGCGAGAATATCAGCCACCATAGGGCGACGCTGAGGAAGGACAAACGAATGCCGGCATTCTCGAATAAGCTGTCGGGGATGAAGAAAAACATCGCCACGTTGATCGCCAGCAAAATGCCGCCGCCCAGGTAACCCAGCGCATAACCGCGGGTGGAAACCCAGTCGCGGTCTTCCTTGCGCGCCACATGCGGCAGCAGCGCGTCATAAAAGACGATGGAGCCGCCGAAGCCGATACGTCCCAGCACAAAAAACAGCGACGCCAGCAGCCAGTCGCCCGTGCCGACGAATACCAGCAAGCCCGTGCCCACCACTCCCGCGCCGATGAATATCGACAGAAAACGCTTCTTGTTGCGCATGACGTCAGAAACGGTGCCGAGGATGGGGGACAGAATGGCCAGCACAAAAAGCGAAAAGCTGATGGTCAGCGACCAGTAGGCCGTGGCGGTGGCTTCGCTGGGCAACGCGCTGCCCGCCACCGTGCTGTAGTAGATGGGCAGCAGACTGGCCAGAATGGTGGTGGCGAAGGCCGAATTGGCCCAGTCGTACATGGCCCAGGCGTTGATGCGCCGCCGGTATGTATTTTGTTCTTGCGCGCCTACATCAGCCATCAGTCGCCCCTATTCGGCTCGTGTGCTTGACCTAAAGATACCTTGAAACCGGCTGATCGGCACAGGCTGCTGGCACGGCGATCACAAATTGAAGCGCTTTGTAAGGCTTGTCCGGTACTGCACCGTCGCCGCCGCTCGCTCGGCCTAGGCGAAGATTCGACATCTTTGCCACCGAGTATACCGAGTTAGATAGAGGACACAGAGGAAAGGCATCATGCTTAGTCCAAACACAGAATCGGCGAACGTGCGGACTTTTCTTGACTCGACCAACCGCCATATTTCCCGGAATTCCTCTCAGTAGAACCAACTAAGTGATGCGAATTTCGCCGAATTTTCCAATCACAACGGCGCGTCACCCATTCCTGATGATTCGCTGAGGACAGGACAGTTATTCAACAGGCAAATAAAAGCCGTGTAACCAGTGAATTATGTGAGTATTTCGGGCGAGCCAATGGCTCGCCCCTACATTTTCCTCACAGAATGATGCCTGTAGGGGTCAGCCATTGGCTGACCCGTTGCAGCTTATCCCAAACCTGTCCTGTCCTCAGTGATGATTCGGGGAAGGGCTGGGGATGGGGTAGAAAAAAGGCGATTTCGGCATTCTCGTTACATTCTTGGAACTACCTCTGTGCCCTCGGTGGTAAAAGTGTCGCGAATCCCTAAAGGCGCGGCGCCCGCCCCGACCAAACCTACCGTCATCGGAATTTGAGTAGCGGACAAGCCTTGTTGGGGAGTGTATACTGATTCGCTGGATCAAGGACCCGCTGACGCCGACCCGCCAGGCGCGCGTCATTGCGTAGGTTCAACGACGAAGAGGCGCGCACCGGCTCGTGATAAATCGCATCAACCTTCGCCCAACATTTGACTCGGGACTGCTCCTTTGCCTGCTGCTGACGCTCTTCCTCGCCCTGCCATTGGCGCTCAATCCGGGCTTGCCCATGGGCGCGCAAATGTCGCAGTCAAGCGCTGAAGGCGGGCTGCTTCTGCTGAGCTTTGCGCTTTGCAGCGGCGGGATGTATCTGTTCTGCAAGCGGCGCTGTGGCCGGCTGGGCGCGCTGATTGCCGGTCTCGTCTACGTGTATAGCCCCACGCTAATGTATGATACGCCCTATGCTCGCGGCGCCTATAGCGAGTTGCTGGCATTGGCGCTGTTTCCGCTGCTTCTCTGGCGCGTGGACGCCTTGCGCGACAAACCCAAGCCGGCGAGTTTTCTGCTGGTCTGCCTCCTGCAAGCCGCACTGCTGCACACCCGCCTGACGACTGCGCTGACATTGACCGGCATCACCTTGTCCTGGCTGCTCTTTGAGACGCTGATACAGCAATTCAACCGCGAAGCCAGCCAGATGCGCGCCGGTTCCAGCGTCTTGGCTGGGCTGGCGCTGCTGCTGGGCTTACTTGCCAGCGCGGCTGTCTGGCTGCCGACCGCGCAAGCGTCTGTGCCCGCCCTTCCAGCGTTCAGCGGCAGCTTCTTGACTCTGGAGGATCTGCTCTCCAAGCCGCCGCTGCAAGATGCCGGCGCCATCAACGGCTTGCGCGAACTGTCAAATCTGGGCTTGGCGCAATGGGGACTGGCCGGCTTGGGCGCTCTGGCGGCACTCTTGCTCTACATCGGCGGTTATCGCACGCGGCACCCTAACGCCTTCCTCGGCGCGGCTTTTTTTGCCGGCCTCGCTCTCATCCTCATCGCATTGATGCAGCCGGCAGCGGCTGGACTGTGGAGTGGCTCGCTGCTCTTGTGGCAGCTGGGCGAGCCATCGCGCCTGCTGGGACCGTCCGCCGCTTGCCTGGCGATTGTGGCGGGCATAAGCGGCCTGTGGCTACGCCGTCTGAACAGCCGCTATCAAAGCAGCGCGGTTGCGATATTAGTCGCCGCGCCCATCGTGACGAGCATTCCGCTGCTCTACCTACCCGAATGGCAGACTCCGTTGGAGACCGCGGCGGCGCTGGATGCCCTGTCCCTGATCGCGGTCGGGGATATTAGCGCGCTCGTTTCGGCCGCGAGCATTCTGCTAGCCCTAGCCATTGCCTGGCGCCTGCGCAATTGGCAGCTCACGCCGCGACCCTATTGGACGACACCGGCTTTCTCGCGGCGGAGTATCGTCGGCGCTCTGCTGGGCGGGGCGATCGCGCTGTTGAGCCTGCTGATCACCTTTCGCGAAGGTATCGCCTGGATCAGTTCGCCGCCGGGCCAAGCGCTGCCTGCTCAAGTTCAGCACAAGGTTTCGCTTGACGGCAACGCGCAGCTGCTGGGCTACGATCTGAACGCGGATGTCCTTAGACCGGGCGACAGACTCGTCTTTAACGCCTACTGGTATGCGTTCAAGCAACCGACCGGCGATTATTCCAGCTTCTTGCGCATGTCCGCCGCTGGAACGCCGCAACTGCAGACTCACAATCACCATTTAGGCAGTCGGTCCTGGGGACCCCAGGGCTACATGGTCGACCCATACGAATTGCGCTTGCCCGCGGATCTGCCCGCCGGCGACTACGACTTGGTCATCGGGTTAGTAGTCTGTGAGCTGCTTCCGCTGGACAAATGCGCCGCTGACGAGAGATCCGAAAACAGCGCGGCGACTGTCAGCAGCGCGGTCATCACTACGATACGAGTGGAATCGCCCTAGTAGCCGCCGGCCGGATCCGGGTAGGCGTGCCCGCCGCCATAGCTGAACGAGGGCGTCGGCGTGGCTCGCGGCGGCAGCGGCACATCGTAATCAATCGGCAGTGAGCTGATCACGGCTTCCGTCTCCAGCGTAAACAGCGCCATCCAGCCGATATCGCCATCGGCGTCCACCTGCACCCAGGGGCTGTAGGGACTGCGCGCCAGCAGCCGAACTTCCATGCCGGAGGGCAAGGTGCGCTTGACGCGAAAGGCGGTATCGGGCGCTTCTCTTAAGTTTCCGCCGCGCGGCACGTCCACCACGGCGCGGTAGCCGTAAGCGCCGTAACGCTGCGGTGGTTCCGGCGTCTCATCGTAGACCTTGTGAAGCGGCCCATGACGCCCCGCCAGCAGCTCGGCGCTCATCCAGCCGGTATCGCCATTGCCGAAGCGGATGTGCAGCCACTCGCGATCGCTGCTGACGCCCAGGATGCTCATGGTCTCGCCGGCCGGTACTTGAAAGAGCAAGCGCGAATTGATATCGGGCGCCACGCGCATATTCACGCCGCCTTGCGTCTGCGCGTTACCCGGCTGCGGAATCGGCACCGGGCGATCGAAGAGCAGAATCGGCAGGTGCTCTATCAATTCGTATTCGAGCAAGACCGGTTGGCCCGGCAGCTGCGCTGGCTTGGTCCAATCGCCCGGCGAGTAGCGCAGATTGAGCTGTTCGCCGACATTCAGCGTCGCCGTATGCCCAAACGCGACCAGTATGACTTGTCCCTCTATGGCGATGAATTTTGTGTAGTCGGCTTGCGTCAGGGCGATCAGCGTGCCGTTAATTTCGGTGGCGACGCCGTTGATGAAGACGCGGGCGCCCTGGCCGTACAAGCCTTGAACCACCAGCGCGCCGACCGGCGGCAGCGTATCGCAGTCGGCCGCGGCTGGGCCGCTTTCGATGGTGATGGAGCGCCAGCGCGCCAGACCGGTTTCGGTCGAGACGCGGTTGCTGATATTGAGATTGCCCACGATCAGGGCGTCCATCAAGATGTCTTTCTCCAGCCGCAGCCAGAGCAGTCCGCCGCCTTTGGCAGCCGACAGCGGACGGCTGTGCAGGCGGTCGATTTTGTCCGCCTCGGCCAGGGCGGTTTCGCTGAGCGCGTCCCTCGCCGGCTCGATTAGCGGCGGCAACCCGCCATTGCAGAAGAAGCCGGTCGGCCCTGCCAGGCATTGATCGCTGGCGGCGGTGTAATGTTCGGTCAGCGCGGCCGTACAATTCTCGGCGGTGATGGGCCTGCCCTCAGGAGCGGCGATTAAACCCGGCGTGGCCGTGGGCGGAAAGCGAACCAGCGTCGGCACGCGCGTCGGTACCGGCGTCAGCGTCACATAGACGATGTCGTAGGTCGGCTGCTGTTTTGCAGCGGCAATATCTTGCGCCGCGTCGCCAGCCCGGCAGGCGGTGAGCAATAGGCAAATGAGCAGCGCCCGCGCCACTTGAGCCTTCATAGGGGATCGCCCAACTCAGTACAGGTCGTCAGTCACCGCCATCATACCAGAATTGCGGCGGGCCGCGCGGCGGCAGGCGAAGAGGCGCAGGGCAATGGTTGGCTAAGCGTCAGCCAGGTTGGTTTCAGGCCTGGGCCAGGAACTTCAGCGCCTTTTCGATGCTCTTCTTGGGGCTGATTTTGAGTTGCGCGTCGAGCACCGTGCCGTCTTCGCCGATGATCCAGTGCGAGCGGATAACGCCCCAGTATTTCTTGCCGTACATCGACCTCTCGCCCCAGGCGTCCCAGGCTTCCAGCACCTCATGCTGCGGGTCGGAAAGCAAGTCATAACCCAGCGACTCGTCGTCGATCCACTTGGCCAGGGCATGCGGTGCGTCCGGGCTCAGACCCAGCACGACGGCATCGGCGGTATCGATCTTGGCGAAATTGTCACGGAAGCCGCAGGCTTGCACGGTGCAGCCTGAGGTACCGGCTTTGGGGTAGGCGAAGAGCAAGACTTTCTTGCCGCGATAATCGCTGAGCTTGACCGCCTTGCCCTGCTGATTGAGCAATTCAAAGTCGGGCGCCAACTCTCCCTTTTGGGGCATATTCGTCTCCTTGCCGTCTTCGGGCAACGATCTCATCATTTGGGCGGATTGTAACGCATCGCGCTGGATTAAGGCACGGGTGATTCAATGGAAGGCGGCTCGCTGCTGATCAGCCGACGGGCGAGGTCGATGCCCAGCCATAAAGTAGCGGTGGCTTGCGCCGGCATCATCAGATGCAGGTCGGCCGGGAAATGCGACAGGAAGGCCGCGTCGTCCTGGATGGGCGCGGCAACCACAGTTTCGCTCAGCGTCTCCTCGGCGGTCATCAGCGGCATATCGCTGTCGGGCGCTGTGACGCGCCGGTACCAGGCCGGGTCGTGGATCAGCAGCAGGGTGCTGATTTCTGGCCGCAAGGTCAGCAAGTTGAGGATGATGCCGCTGGCGCAAAGTTGCGCGCCGCCGGAATCCAGCAAGCTCGAGAGATATCGCAGCGCCGGGTGATCGGCGAAGAAATCCCAGCGCGCAGGGTCAAGTTGCTCGGGCATAGCGAATAGCTCCTCCAGCACTTCGCGCAGCACCTGATGCTTGACGCTCCACTCGCGCGCGTCCCTGAAGCCGGCGGTCGTGGGCCCAAACATCATCGCCGGCAGCACGTGAAACATGCCGCTGTCATATGCCGTGGCGTCCGAGCGCCTGGCCAGCAGCGCCTTGTAGCGGCCGGCGTCGTTGAATACGGTCAGCGTGCCAATGCCGATGGCCGCGCTGCGTTTGATGCCGCGTCGCAGCGCCTCGGCAGGCTGCACGCCCCGGTGGTAAGTGGCGCGAGACGGCGCCCGCATCCAGCCCTCAGCCACGGCATCGCGCAGTTCACGCTCCAGGGCCGCGCAGGTCGCCAGCATATCGTAGTAGCGTCCCAGCCCGCCCCGCAGCTTGAGCGGCTTCTCGCGGATGGACTTGAGCGTGAAGGTCTGGCCGTTGTGCAAGCCGGGTTTGCTGTTCTGCAGATCGTGCAGATAACTGTAATCGTAGACGCCGAAGTCGCGCGCTTCCTCAGTGGGCGGCGTCGAATCGAGCAGGCTGTCCACATCATGAACCTGCCAGTCGGCCGGGTAATAAACCGTGGCCGGATGCTCAATACCGGCGCGGGCGTAGGGCTCGCACTGATACAGATGCTGCAGGTAATCGGTCATGTTCTTGTAATCGCGATTGTCGAGTGGCATGGCCGGATCCGGGTCGCCATATTATCCAACGGAAATTTTCCGGGACGTACTCAACTGCTCTTGACTGCCTGCGCTGAGTATCTCAAAATAGGCACATGGAATGACTTCTGCAGGAAATGTGGCATGCATCGACCTATAAGCAATCTGATCATTCACCTGGTCACATGGATATGCCTGAGCATTTTCTTACCATTATTGCCAATTGGTCTCGGTATCCTGATTGCGGCGTTACAGAACGTCCAAGTTTCGCCTTTCAACCTGCTCAACGGCATTGAATTATGTCTGATATCCCTGGGACTGGTTACCGCAACTGGAATTGATCTTTCACGAGTCCGAATTCAGCGGTCCGCACGTCCGCTGATATCCTTTGTGATTAGATTGATCCTCATTCTATTGGGAATCAGTAGTATTATTCTCTTGACCTTAGTTTATGTAGATGTCTACGTTATTGACATGGATTTCGATCGCAACACAAAGTTTGCCTTCGTGGGATTATTGGCGCTGACAGTCGCGTTAGTAACTGTTGTCTTGCAACTCTACATCGGTTACACTCGTTATAGAATGAGCGCGGAGGAAGCCAACTCATGAATCAGGCAATCTTTGATGTTTTGGGCGTTTTTTTGGTTCTCCTTTTTATCGCTTCAGTAGCGCTTAGCGCATTTCTACTCTACGACATAAAAAGTGGAAACTATCGCAAATTTCTTGTGTCTGACGAGGAAAATGAACGCCTGACATAAGATGTCCGATCTCTTCAAAGCAAGACTGCTTATGCGTGCGGGATTAGATGCTACCCCCGTCTCTCAGACACCCGTTCCGCCAGCGCCATCAAGCCGTCGGCGATGAACGCCTGAAGCAGCAGCAGCGCCGCCATGCCCGGCCCGATGAAAGCGCCCGCCGGTACCCCCCGCCATATCGCGCTCACTTGCGCCAGCAGCAGACCCCAATCGCCGTAGCTGCTGTAGGCCAAAACAAGCAGATACTGCGCCGCGTCCGACATGATCAGCCGGCCCTGCAAAATACCGGTGACGCCGGCAGACGCGGCCGGAATAAACGCCGCAAACAGCGCGGCCAGCATGACTTGCAGCACCGCGCTATAAAGGCGTTCCACGACCGTCACCGACAGAAACAGGCCCAGCGCGGCGGCTGAGGCGATCATGGCCAGCGGCTGCGCCAGGCTCAGTGTCAGGCTCAGGGCGATCAAGAGCAAGCCGATGCGCCAGTCGCTTAAAGCCGGCGTCGCCTCGGCGCTCAGCATTTTGACATAGTGCCCGCCAAAAGCCGTCAGATCGAGCAATGTGCCCAGCGCCAACAGCAGCCGCAGAAGCAGAATAAGGGCGATCAGCGCGCGCAGGCGATACATGATGCCCAGCCAGCGTGCGCGCAGAGCCAGGCTGGCGCCGGTTTCCGTAGCGCGCAGTTTGTCCCAGGTCTTGCGGCTGCGCTCAGCGTCGACTGAAGCAGCGCCCATCGCCAGCGCCAGCATCAAGGTGATCATTTGCAGCGCCAGCGCCGGGAAGTATAGACTCTCCCAAAGTTTTGCGGAAAGATTGCCCGAGTCGCTGACACCGATGGCGCCGGTGTAGATGGCGGCGGCGGTCCCCAGCAGCAGGATCAGCGCCGTCAACTGCAGCGCGAAGTTTCCGCCGGCCGGGCGTCCGAGCTCATATTGCAGCAGCGGATTGCCCAAACGCAGGCGCGCCCGGGTCGGCAGCGCGTCTCGCAGGCGGCTAATCATCGAGCGCCACCAGTTCGCCGATGGTCGCTTCCAGCTCAAGGAGTTCGGCCTGGCAGTCTCCGCTCGCCAACTCCACCGTGCGGTTGCCGCGAATATAGTGGACGCAGGTCAGAGGCAGGCGCTGCAATCCCAGTTTTTCGCGCAGAGCCGCGGCGTAAACGCCCAGCTGCAGCAGATAACGCCGGGCATGCGCTTCGTAAGCGTCGCCGATGACCTGGCTGGTCTTGTAATCGATGATAAGCCACTCCTTGTCCGGAAGCTGCAGCAGCACATCCATGACGCCATGAATCACGCGTTTGTCGCTGCGGAACAGAAAGGGCAGCTCGGTGTGAACCGCGCGGTTTTCCCCGCGAGCGCTGCGGATCCAGCGGCAGACATCGCTAAGCGCGTATAACTCGAGCAAGCTGCGGACTTCTCCCCCGACGGACGCCACCAAATCCGGATTGGTCAGCCCCTTCTCCCAGGCGACCGACCGGATCATGGCATCGCTGCCGGGCTTGTCCAGGGCAAAGCCGCCGTAACGCAGCAGCTCGTGCACAATCTCGCCGATGACCGCTGGGGACGCCCGATTGCCATCGCTAAGGGCTGCGCCCGAATCCGGCGGCAAACCCAGGATGGCGTCGGCGCGAAAACGCTGCCCGGACCTTTGTCGTTGTCGCTCGCTTAATCCTTGACGAAATGCGCCCAGCTGCCCGATTTGCGTGGCGGTGATGTGGCTTAAGCTCGGCGCGGACGCCTGCGGCAGCGGCTCGAGCAGCGGTGGCTGAAGCGGCGGAAAGTCGCGCGGGTCCGCTGCAAAGTCCCACAAGTCATCGGCGGTATTAGCCGCCTGATACAGCAGATCCAGCGGGGGTGGCGCCGACGGCATCGTGACCGCAAGCGGTCGGTCGGCGAATTGGCAAGTCTGCTGCGGAAGGCGCTTTATTTCTTCAAGCTCCAGCGCATCCAGCAGTTGCCGCAGCCAGCCCTTACTCGTCCACTGACCCTTATTGGTGAGCGTGACTTGCCCGCTGATGAGCAGATAATCTTGCGCGCGAGTCGCCGCTACATAGAGCAGGCGCTTGCGCTCGGCGGCTTCTTTGAGCGACTGCAGCCGGGCATTGCGCTGATGTGCGAAGCCCTTCTGATATTCATTCGTCGCGGCGTCGTAGAGCTGGCAACTCAGCCCATGTTCGCGGTCGGCCAGCAGCAGCGGCGCCCCGCCACTGCCACGATCCCAAGAGGCGTCGGCCAAGACTACCAGCGGGAACTCCAGGCCCTTGCTGGCGTGCACGGTCATCAGCCGAACGGCGTTGCCCGCTTCCAGCAGCGCTTCGCCTTCGCGGATTTCGCGCGCCGTCAGATCATCCAGGTACTGGGTGAACTTGCCCAATGTGATCTTGCCGCTTGACTCCGCCAGTTGCAGCAGCTTCTCGATATTGCCGCGCCGCCGAGCGCCATCGGGCAGGCCGGTCAAGATTGCGAGGTAGTTCGTCTTGGCCAAGGCCAGCCGCAGCAGCTCGGATATGGTGATGCGGCCCGAGAGTCGGCCTAAATCGGTCAGGACGTCCAGCGCGTATTGCAGGCTCTGGGTGTCGCGCTCGACCATGCCTGGCGCAGTCCCGTCCGCGGCGATGTGCAGGGCGCTCCAGAGCGGCGGGGTTTCACCGTCTTCGTCGCGGAGCAAGCGCAGAGCGAAGAGCAGATCATCGCTGAAGGCGAACAGAGGCGAGCGCAAAGCCGACGCCAGTGACAGATCATCGGCCGGATTGTGCAGGCAGCGCAGCAAGTCCAACATATCCCACACTTCCTGCCGGTCATAATATCCGCGTCCGGCCACGGTTAAGTAGGGAATCTCCTGCGACTTGAACAGCTCTTCGTAGAGCGTGACATTTGACATCGACTGGAAGAGCAGGGTGACATCTCGATAGTCGATACTGCGCCAAGAACGGCTGTCCTTATCATAAACGGGACGCGCCTCGGCAATCATGGCTTTGATGCGGCTGGCGATCTGGAAGGCTTCCCAGCGGCGCATATCGTCGGCCGTGTAGCGAATTGTCCGGCCATTCTTCCCGCGAAGGTATTCCCCCGCTTCATCGCGCTGGTAATAATCAAGCAGCTGCAGCTCGATGGCTGGCGCGACCGGCGAGTCGGCGCGGAAAGCGCGCATCGGCTGGTCAAAGGCGACCTCGTATGCTTGGGCCGGGCTGTCGTCGCCAGGGACCAGGATGTCCGCAAACAGGGCATTGAACTGCCCGACCAGCGCGCGGTGGCTGCGAAAAGAGATCGACAGCGGTAGTTCGCGGCAGGCTTCCAGCTGGCCGATTCGCGCGCGTACCTGGTTGAAGACGCTGACATCGGCGCCGCGAAATTGGTAGATGCTCTGCTTGGGATCGCCCACGGCGAAGAGGGTCCCGCCGTCATGCACATCAGCCAGCGACTGTATGATCTGCCATTGCGCCGCGTTGGTATCCTGGAACTCGTCCACCAGCAGGTGTTTAAATTCGGCCCCCCGATAGCGCTGGCGCAGGGCTGGGTCGCGCAGCATTTCGGCGGCCAGACGCTCCAAATCGTCGAAGTCGAGCCGGGCGTCGGCTGCTTTGCGCTGACGGTAGGCATGGCGCGCCCGGCCCAATAGATCGGTCCATAGCGGTAGTATCTTCGCGGTCTGCCGATCCAGCTCGCCCGGCGGATCGCCGATAGTCTCAAGCGCCTGCTTGACGCGGTCGCGCAGATCACGCAATGCTTGGGCGGATTCTGCCTTGGCTACCTTGCCGCCCCAGGCGTTCGCCGATCCTTTGCTGCCTACAACCCCTGCCTTGTGCCAAGTCTGAAGCACTTGAATGGATTCTTCCGCTTCCAAATCAGCCGCGCCAAGACGCTGAAGCTGGTCGAGATACATGATCGCCAAGTCCGCCAGCTTGTCGTCCGCTGACGGATAGTCAATTGCCTCGACTGCAGCGGCCTGTTCCGAATCGAGCAGACGCCGACGCTCTTCGCGGACTAACTTTGCCCACTGCTCCGTCCACAGCTGGAACAGCGCTTCCGCATCCAGCTCAAGCGCCGGATAGTCTCCGTTGACGAGGCTCATCTGCCGCAGCGTCTCGTCGATGCGGTAGGCGTCGTAGATGGCGAAGAGCCGGGCCGGCGGGGGCTCAAGCGCCGCCAGCACATCAGCCACAACCTCGTCCAGCAAGATCGCGGCTTCGGTTTCGTCCAGCACCTCGAATTTGGGATCAACCCCGGCCTGGGCCGCGTTGGCGCGGAGAATGTCGGCGCAAAGCCCGTGTATGGTATCGATGCGGGCGCTGTCCATCTGCGCCAGGCGCCGCGCCCAGCGCTCGCCATCGGCCGCTTGCGCTCGCTGCTCCAGCTCAAGCCGCAGCCGCTGACGCATTTCGAAGGCGGCTTCGCGCGTGAAGGTGATGGCCACCAGCGCGCCGATGGGCCAATCGGGCTGATTCGCCAGCAACTGGATAAAGCGCTCCACCAGCACACGCGTCTTGCCCGAGCCGGCGCCCGCCACCATCAGCAAATTCTTGTCCTGGATGTGAATGGCATCGTGCTGTTCGCGGGTCGGCTGCATCTAGGCGTCCTCGGTCTTTTGCGTCGGCGGCAGGGACTTGTAGCGGCCGCTGACTTGTCGGCGGCATAAGCGCGAGAACTCGCAATAGCGGGCGCATTTGTCGTTTTCCAGCTTGCTGGCATGCGCCGGGAATTGCCCCGCGCGCCCCTGCCGGAGGTTGCGAGCAATATGCGCTTTCGCGGACTCAACCGCAGCGATATCGTCTTCGTCGTCGGCCGCGAAGACGCCGCTCGCCTTGAGATCGCGCACATGCCAGAACAGCCCGCCGGCCACCTGATCCGGGCTGCCTTCAGCCGCGAGCGCCTGCGACAGGGCTTCCGTGTAGATCATCATTTGAAAGTCGCGCCCGTCTTCCATCTCGGCGCGGTTGATCTTGGTGGCGCCGCTTTTGTAGTCAACCACGACCAGCTGCTCGTCAACCCGGTCAATGCGGTCGATGAAGCCATTCACGCGCAGCGGCGTCATGCTCCCGGGCAAGTCGATTGCAACCTCGCTGAAGTAGCGCTCCAGTTGCTCGACGCGGCGCGAATCTCCAAACTGTTTTAGTGGGCTATCCGCCGAGAAATCTTTCTGAATCAGCGCTTTGAGCCGCGTGACCAGAATCGCTTGCTCCTGCTGCCAGGTGGCCGTCGCGCGGAACTTGAGATCAGCCGGCGCTTGCTCCAAAACCTCGGACGAAACCTCTGCGAAGATTCGCAGCGCCTCGTCGAGATTCTCTCCGCTGACTGCCAAGCCACGCGCGGCGATGCGCTTATAGGTCTGCTCCAGGATGCTGTGGTTGAGCGATCCCAGCTGCAGGGCGTCGACGCCGGCTTCGGGCTCGGTCGTTTCTTCCAGTCGCAAAAGACGCTTGGCGAAGTATCGAAAGCCGCACAAGCCGTAGTCTTTGAGCCGCGAGGCGCTCCAAACCTGTTCCGCGCCCAGCAGCCGCGCCGTCTGCGCCAGCAGTTCGGGCCGGGACAGCAGGCCGCTGAAGTTGTCGAAGGGCGCATTGGACAAGCGTCTCAGCTCGATGCCGCGGCGACGCTCTAGCCGGCGCCAGGATGCGGCATGACGCTTTCGATCCAGCAGCCAATTCCTGGCGCGCAGTGCCGCTTCGCCGTCGGCAGCGTCCGGCTGGTTGAGTTGGTCGGCCAGGGCCAGCATCAGCTCCGCGCTGTTGGCGGACTCAGCCGGCTCGATCACGGCGCCGACCGGTCGCGTTTCCAGCGGCAGATCCTCGAAGACTTCTTCGACCGCCCGCCACAAATGGCTCTCGATCCAGACGCGCCCGGCTTGAAAGGTCGGCCGGGACAGGGTCAGGCTGCGGCGCGGAAGGCTGATTAATTCGTAGAAGAGACCGCGGTCGTCGATGCGCTCGGCACGCGTTTCCAGCGGAACGCCCCGCTGCTGCATTTGCTCGCGTTCGGAATCCAGGTAGAGCGGATCTTCGCTGGCTTCGGCCGGGAATACGCCCTCCGCCAAACCCGGAATGAAGACATGATCGTGGGGCAAGCCGCGCGCTTCGCTGGCGGTGGTCACCAGCACCTGACCTTGTCGCGACTGCCCGGGTTTCTGATGGGAATGCGTCTGCAAAGCGTGGGTCAAATCGGCGCGGAACCGCCGCCATTCAATCGGCTGATGCTGCTGAAAGGTGGTCCGCAGGACGGCATCGCTGGCGAGCAAATCGCGCATGATGCTTTTCAAGCCCTTGAGCGCGTTGATGTCGCGCTGGACAATAGCCGGGTTGTCACGATGGTGCTCCCAGGCGCGGATGATGATATTCAGCGAGTTGGAGTTGCTCTCGGCTTCCGCGGCGCGTTGCGGGTCGACGCCCAGCAGGCCCGCCAGCCAAGGAATGTACTCGGGCAGGCGGGCGCTATCTGGCGGGGTGACAGCGCGCATGAATTCCGCCAGCCCGGTCGCCAACCCGTCAGCCTGCTCGGCGCTTAAGGCGGTCCACTTGGCTTCGTCCCCCGCATCGCCGCGGCGCTGCTGCGCCAGACGGACGATCTCCAGCCAGTCGCCTTCGCTCCCGCCCAGGAATTGCTGCTGCTGGCTGAATCTGTCCAGCAGGTCGATCTGCTCTAGCGACAGGCCGGAATCGATATAGGGCGAACGCAGCGCATCCAGCAGGTCGCGGCGGCGGAAGCGCGGCGCCAGCCCCAGCAAGTCGAGCAGGGCGGCGATCACGGGCGCGCGATGGTGGGCGCCTTCGTAGTGCAGCAGCAGCGGCAGGTTGTATTCCTCGCGGCCCGACTCAAAATAGGTGGCGTAGCGATCCCAATCGCGCAGGGCGACCAGGATGTCATCGGCACGCGCGCCACTGAGCAGCAGACGCTTGACGCTGCGCAAGACGGCCTTGACCTCGTCAGCCGGGTCGGGCAGGGCAATTAGCTTGATAGCCTCGTCGCTGCGCCGGGCGGGCAGGCCGCGGAATAGTTTGACGCTTAGCTGCTGCAGATCCGCATGGCGATTGTCGGCAGCCGCTTCGACGTCTCGCTGCTTCAGTAGGACGCCGGCGGAAGCAAATGCGCTTTCGAGGCGTTGGCGCGCCAGCATACTGCGGCGGGGCAGGCGACTCGTGTCATCCCCGTCAAGCGATGTCAGCGTGATATGGACCGGCGTAGGCGAGCGGGACAGCTCGGCCAGCAGCTGCGCCTGCACCGGCGTGAATTGATCGTAGCCGTCGACGAGCAGCAGATCGACATCGGCGATGAGGTCGTTACGCCCCTTCAGCTTGGCTAAAGCCAGCCAGCCTTCGCCTTCGACATCGGCCAGGTCGCTCCCCCGCAAGCTGTCTTGATAGCGGCGGTAGATGGCGGCGATCTCGCGGTCTTTCTCGCTGCGAGCGGCCGCGGCGAAATCAGCCACATCGACGCGGCTCTGCTTGAGCTCGTCGATCAGCTCAGCCATGATCGAAACATAACCGCGCGTCGTGGCGATGCGCTGGAAGAAACTCAGTTCCCCAGCCGCCAGCATATCCGCCAGCAGTTGGCGCAGCAGATTGTGGCGCGTCAGCCCGTCCAGCCGCCGCACGGGCTCGCCCGCGATCTTGAGCAGGCGCGCATTCAGCGAATAGAAGTTGAAGAATTCAATATTAAAGTAGACGCTTTGGCTGCTGTCGGCCTCGATCAGGCGTTGACGAAAACTCAACTCCTGCCTCCGCGTGGCCAGCAAGACCCAGATCTTGGGCAGCGCGCCGCCGCGTTTCAGCATCAATTGGCGCAGCAGCCTGATGGCCTGCTCGGTTTTGTCGCGCCCGACGGGCGTCAGGTGCAGGGTGGCAGTCAAGGTCGGCTCCTTATTGGTCAGAGCAATCGCATCAATTTATTTTAACCACAGAGACCACAGAGGGCACAGTGATTTGGGGGTTCGGACGACTATACGAAGCGCTTGGTGGGTTGGTATGTGGCAAGTATCACCGAAATAACATCGAAAATCTGTCGTGGATTATGAAGTGGGCTTTCATTATTGTTTTTCTCTGTGGTCTCTGTGGTTGATTTTCCCGTCGAATCTGCGCGATTTCACTGACTATCGCTTTGATGCGATTGCCCTGCCTTATTGGTACAGCAGGTTGACGACTTCTTGCACGGTGTGCGCCGGCAGCCGCTCTTCGGCAAAATAGGTCTCGTTCAAATCGGCGATGAGTTGGCTGGCGTGGACCACTGGCACGGCCGGCTGCCGCAATTTCAGACGGACTTCGGGCGCGTCTCGCATGAAGACAACCGCGGCGTAGAGCGGAATCTGCGTCAGCTCGTAATCTTGCAGGTGCGCCCTAAGCTTTATAGCTGCGGTCGCAGCCTCGCGCGTGGGGTTCCAGCGCATGGGGCGCCACTTGCCCTTGCGACGCCGTCGCAACCACTGGCCGCCTTCATTGAAGAAATGACCCCGTCGCCGCGTGATGCGCAGCGCCAGCACACCGTGTTGGCTGACCAGCGCCGCGTCTACGTAGCCTGTTGTGCGCTTGCTGATGTTGCGGATGAAGACGTAACGCTGATCCAGCTGAGTCGCCAGCTGCTCGCCTAATTCGTAGGCGGTGGTATTGTCCGTGCTCCAGCTGACCGCCCGCAGCGCCATCAGCAGCGATCCCAGACCGAAGGCCGCGCCGATCAGCATCAGCGCCTTGCGCGTCAGGTCATAGACTTCGTAGCCGCGATTGAAAGGCACGACCAGGTTGAAGACGTGCATGGCGATGCCGGCCACGGCCAGCGCGGCGCCCAGCAGAAATACCAGCGCCGCGGCGACCTGTAGATCGCGGGAGCGTCGGGTTAGGCTGCGTGTTGGGGCGACATTTTGCATAGGCAACTGCTCGCGACTCGCATTTGGCGCCAACTCTTCTACGATGATAGCCCATCTAAGGGCGCTTGCAATCTGCGCCCGCTGCGGTCTGCGGCGGAAGGCGACCTTGTCTATAATCAAAGCTTAGCGAGTTACGCCGGGAAACGCAGTTCCTGCGACTGATGCGAGCCAGAATGAATCAATCGCCAAGCCAAACCAATGGAGAACTCAACGCCGGTTTGGGCGAGGTTCACCGCTTCGGCAGCGCCAGCGAGTCGCTCTTTCGCCGGCTCTATCGCGGGCTGAATCGGCGCGGGCAACTGGAAGAAGAATTGCGCCGCCAGCGCGTTCTTGCCGGGCAGCAAGCCGCGCAAAACGAAAGCCTGCAACGCCGTTACCAGCAGCTGCAGAGCGACCACAGCCGGCGCGCCAGCGAGCTGGAGCGGCTGCAAGCGGTATTGGGCAGCCTGGACGAAGGCATTATCACCCAAGACCCCAACGGCAAAGTCACCATGATGAACCGGGCGGCGGAAGCCATGCTCGGCGGCAAGAAGGCCTTCTGGGACAGCGCGCTGGGCACGCTGTTTGAGCGATACCGCGATGTGGTTGAGACCCGTGCCGAGCTGACGCCGCTAGGCGAGTCGGACGAAATCCCGCTCAACAATCGTATCGTACAGGCGCAGCTGATCGCAGTCGGCGACGAAAATCGGCAGCGAATCGGCACCGTCATCATCTTGCGTGATGTCACCTACGACGCGCTGGCCGAGCGGCTCAAAGACGGCTTCGTCCAGCATATCGCCGCGGAAATGGACAAGCCCGTCAACGTCATCAAATTGGCGGCCGAATTGCTCAGCGGGCAGCCGGAAGACAGCGCCGTCAATCAGCGGCTGCTGGAGAAGCTGCTCAACAACGTCGATATTCTGGATCAGCTGGCGTTGGAGCTGCACGATATCGGGCGCATGAATGCCGGCGCTTTCGAGGTCAAGCGCGAGCCGCTGTCGGCGGAGGGCGTCGTCTGGTCGGTGGTCAACGGCATGGGCGCGGATATCAGGCGTCGCGGCATCGACCTGCTGGTGATGACGCGTGACTTCGCTGGCGTGAAACTGCGCGGCGACGATACTCGCCTGCAGTGGGCGCTGGGGCATCTCGTCCGCAACGGCGCGGATTACAATCAGGAGGGCGGCTACGTGGCGCTGGCGGCCCGCAGCGAAACCCGCAACGGCGCGCCATTCGCCGTCATCAGCGTCAGCGACAATGGCAGCGGCGTCAGCCCGGCCGACTTGCCGCATATCTTCGAGCGCTTTTACCGAGGAGCAGCGCCCGACGCCTCGCCGAGCCGGCTGGGGCAGGGGCTCTACGTGGCCAAAGCCATCTGCGAGGCGCATGGCGGCTTCCTGCAAGCCGAGAGCCGCGAGGGCGTCGGCAGCATCTTTACTATGGGTCTGCCCATTTTCCCTGCCGACGCTGGCGCCTAATGAATTCTGAGCCTAACTCGCAGCAGCGCTGATGCCCTACCTCATCGACGGACACAATCTGATTGCGGCCCTGCCCGATATCCGGCTCGACGACCCCGATGATGAAGCCAAGCTGGTCATAAAGCTCAAAGGATTCGTGGCGCGCAAGCGGACCAAGTGCGTAGTCATTTTCGACGGCGGATTGCCCGGCGGCGCGTCGCCTATGTCGAGCCGCTCGGTCACGGTCATATTCGCCTCGGCGCAGCATAGCAACGCCGATGCCCTGCTCAAGCGGCGCATCGGCAAAATACGCGATGTCAGCGGCTGGACGGTGGTGTCGTCCGACCGCGAAGTGGCAAACTACGCCCGAGACAGGCGCCTGCGGCAGTTGACGTCTCAGCAATTTGCGCAAGAATTGCAGCGCAGAGAGGGACCGACAGAGGCTGTTGACGAGCACGAAAAACCGGTACCCTCTCAAGCTGACACGGACGAGTTTATGAACCTCTTCGGCGCTGAGGAGACGGACGAATGAGCCGGGCGGCGCGGCGATTATTCCTTTACTTCGCCGCCGATGAGGAGTATGATTAGCGGGCATTCGGGGCGTGGCGCAGCCCGGTAGCGCGCACGGTTTGGGTCCGTGAGGCCCCCGGTTCAAATCCGGGCGCCCCGACTGCGCGGGTATGGTGTAACGGTAGCACTCCACCCTTCCAAGGTGTCAGTACGGGTTCGAATCCCGTTACCCGCTCTCAGATTAAATTGAGCAAAACAACATCAAGGGTCCATAGCTCAATGGTCAGAGCAGTCGGCTCATAACCGATTGGTTCCAGGTTCGAGTCCTGGTGGACCCACTCAAGCACCAGCCGCTCGGCTGGTTTTTTATTGCTGCGGGCTAACTCCAGCGGCGGTGCGACTTGATCTTGTCGTAGGCTGATTGGACTTCTTTGAAGCGGCGCTCGGCTTCGGCGGTTTCGTGCCGGCTGACATCGGGATGGTATTGGCGCGCCAGTTTGCGGAAGGCCTCTTTGACCGCTGCCTGGCCCGCGCCCACCTCGATCTCCAGCGCCAGATAAGCCGCGCTGATCTGCTCGGCAGCCGGCACATCCAGCGCCTTTGTCCCGCGCGTGCGATAGTGAAAACGCTGCTGCGCCCGCTCGTCGCTGATTTGACGCTTGAATTGCGGCGACGTGATATCCCCTACCGCCCAGTTGCCGCGGATATTGGTTTGGTAATCACGCCGGCGCACGGCAAGGGCGTCCAGCGGAAAGTCGCGCGTATGCCAGACGGTGAAGATATTGCGCTGCGGCGTCTCGTCCAGGTTGACCTGAATAAATCGCAAGTCGCCCTCGCGCCACTCGTAGGCGTGGATGGCGCCCAGATTCAGCGCGCGCAGGTCGTCCTGCCAGGCTGGCAGCTTGCCGCAATGGCCGTCATCGGGCAGCAGCGTCAGGTCGAGCAGAAACAGCGATCCTACACTGGAGCTGGTATTCTGCTTCAGGATGGCTTTGATCGCGCGCGACTTGGGCGCGCTGCCGCAGAGGTAGATGTAGAGCCGGCTATTCATCCAGGTCTCGACGGCGATGTCCGGCTCGTGATTGAGCGATGTCAGCGCGGCGGCCCGGCGCGTGCTGGCGAATTTGACATCCTGGACGTCGGCGAAGCGCAGCCGTATGGCTTGGGCGAGGGCGCTGGACACGAATGACCTCTGGCTCAGCGGACAATTCCACCATGATACGGCGGGCGCCAGGACTTTGTCAAACAGCGGGCCGGCGCGCGTAGGGAATTGCTTTTACCACCGAGTACACCGAGTAATTTGAGTAAACCGAGAAAAGCGAAGTAATTGTCGAGTCTCAGTGTCTGCTTTCGTAACCGACCCGCTTTGTTTTGAAATCTCTGTGCCCTCTTTGTACTCGATGTACTCGGTGGCAAAAACTTTCCCCGGTTCGCGATGCCGGCTTTCCCTTGCAAGCGCCGTGAAATTGGGTATACTCTGAGTGGATTTTGGGGCCGTTAGCTCAACTGGCAGAGCGCCTCGTTGACGTCGAGGAGGTTACAGGTTCGAGTCCTGTACAGCCCACACAGATGAATACAAATCTCAATGGGACCGGCAATGAGCCGGTCTTTTTTGTTTGACTTGCTTACATGATGCCGAACTTTTCAAAGGCTTCGACCGTGCTCATGCCGGCTTCCAGGGCTTGACGCACCATCTGCTCGCCGCGGGCTTTTTCCAGTGCGGCGCTGAAGGTCTCTACTTCGGCGCTGCGCGGCACGACGCAAACGCCGTCGACATCGCCGAAGACGATATCGCCCGGCTCAATGCGCACGCCGGCCATTTCAATCGGCAGGCCGTAATCGACGACTTTGCCGCGCGGGCCCTGGTCCTGGGCGTAACCGCCAAAGGAGAAGACCGGGTAGTTCAGCTCGAGGATTTCCTTGCTATCGCGACAGTAGCCGTTGACGACCGCGCCAGCCGCCCCCAGCATTCGCGCCCGGGTGCTCATCAAGCCGCCCCAGAGCGCATAACTCGGCGACGCGCCCGTGCAGATGTACACTTCGTCCGGCTTCAGCGCGTCCAGGGCGTGGAAGAGCAGGCCAAAGCGATTGCTCGGTCCGTCAGCGCCGATGTCGGCGATATCGGCTTCCAGCACTGGCATGGCCCGGCCGATGACCACCATCGTGGGCGCCAGCGGCTTGATCTGCGGCGGCAAGAATTGCTGCAGCAAACCCAATTTGTCCATCACATCGCCGACGACAGCGGGGAATAATTCCTGCCTCGCCAGTTGAAACAGTTCTTCGTCCGATTGCCATAGCGCCATGCGGGCGGCTCCCTTTTGCATTTCCAAGTGAGCCATTGTAACCCGACCCCGGTCGGCTCACAAACCGCATCTGCCGTAGGGAAGTGAATGGTTTACGGCTGAATCACAAGAATATTGCTACCGAGAAAATGAAGAAAGCACGGCGAATTGCGGCATTGCCTTTGCGCACTTTGTGCACTTTGTGCCTTTGTACCTTTGTGATAATTGTGCTCTAGAATTCGATGCCGGCGCGCGCCTTGATGCCGGCGTCGAAGGCGTGCTTGACCTTCACCATCTCGCTAACGGTATCGGCGTAGTCGATCAGGGCGGGCGGTGCATTGCGTCCGGTGATCAGCAGGTGCTGCCGCTGCGGTTTGTGCGCTTTCAGCCAGTTGATGACGGCGTCCGCATCCAGCCAGCCGAAATCCATCAGGTAGGTAAACTCGTCCAGCACAACCAGATCGTAATCATCGGAAACGATGATGTCTTGCGCCTTCTGCCAGCCATGCAGAGCGCGCGCTTGCGTCTCGTCCAGGTCCTTGCTGGTCCAGGTGAAGCCGTCGCCGGTCTTGATCGGTTCCAGCCCCAGCCGCTTTAGAGCGCGCACCTCGCCCCATTGCCCGCCCTCGTGCTTGAGGAATTGGATCAGCGCGACCTTTTTCTTGCGCCCCAGCATGCGCAGGATGACGCCGAAGGCCGAGGTCGATTTGCCGCGTCCATCGCCGGTATTCACCAGCACCAGGCCGCGCTGTGATTGTCGTCCGCTCATGTCGTTTCGCGCTCCAGCGCCTTCAGAGCCGCTTCAATCGTGGCATGCCGGCTGGTAGCGCCATTGATGCGCAGATGCCAATTCGATCCGTGACCGTTCTGCTGATGATATAGCTCGATGCGCCCCGGCCGATCGTCGAGCGCGTAGCCGGCCCGCGCCAGCGCCCGCCGCAGCCAGATGGCCTGCTCGCCGTCACCCGGTACATAGACGGGCTGCCCCGCGGCCGCATCCAGCGCGAAGCTGCCGCGCCGCTGATCAAAGTGGATGCCCTCAGCGTGAAAGGTAGCGCCCAGGCTGCCATCCAGCGCCAAGTCTTCGGGCGCGCCTGCTTTGATGCCCGCTTGGCTCATCAGCCACAGCCGGTCGCAGTTGCGCAGCGCCAGATCGAGGTCGTGCGTGGACACCAGAATGGCGAGACCGGTCGTCCCCGCTAGCTTCTTGAGCAGCGCCATTGTCTCAATACGGCGCGGCAGGTCGAGGAAGGCGGTCGGTTCGTCCAGCAGCATGATGTCGCTTTGTTGCGCCAGCGCCCGCGCAATCATCAGCTTCTGCCGCTGACCGTCGCTTAATTCGGCCACCGGCTGCCCCGCCAGCTCCCCTCCATTGACGGCGTCCAGAGCCCAGGCAATGATGTCGCGGTCGTCAGCTGTCAGCCGCCCCAGCCAGTCGGTGTGCGGATGCCGTCCCAGCGCCACCAGGGCGTAGCCGCTCATCAGGCGGGGACGGGGCGCGGCGGTCGTCACCAAGCTGAGCCGGCGCGCGCGCTCCTGCGGCTTGAGCTGGGCGATGTCGCGCTGATCCAGCAGTACCTGGCCCGCCAGCGGCTGCAGCCCGCCGCCAAGCGTACTCAGCAGCGTCGACTTGCCGATGCCGTTTGGTCCCAGCAGACCGACCAATTCGCCCGGCCGCAGGCGCAAGTTAAGCGCCCGCGCCAGAACCACATCGGGACGGCCGCGGCGGCGATAACCGATTGACAGGTCGCGGCTTCGCAATGTCATGCCAGGCCTCGCATTTGGCGTAGCACCACCAATATCACCACGGGCGCGCCCAGCAGCGCAGTCACCACGTTTAGCGGCAGCACCAGATTATTGCCCGGCAGCTCGGCGATCAGCGAGGCGCAGAGCGCGACGCAAGCGCCGGTCAAGCAGGCGCCCGGCAGCAGCAGCCGATGATCGGAACTGCCCAGCAGGCCGCGAGCGAGATGCGGCACGGCGATGCCCAGAAAGGCGATGGGCCCGCAGAAGGCGGTCACCGCGCTGACCAGCAGGGCGGTCGCCAGTATTATGGCGAAGCGCGTCCACTGCAGGTGAATGCCCAGGCTGCGCGCATAGTCTTCGCCCAGCAGCAGGGCGTTTAGCGGTTTGACCAGCGCGGCGGAAAGCAGCAAGCCGCTCAGCGTGAAGAGCGCCAGAATCGGCAGTTGCGCCACGGTGACGCCGCTGAAGGAGCCGAAGGTCCAATTGACGTAGGCTTGTATGCGCTCCGGCAAGGCGAAGTAGAGCAGCAGGCTGACCATCGCGCCGACCAGGTAGCCGAACATTAAACCCAGCACCAGCAGGGTCACGCTGCTGCGCACGCGAACCGCCACCAGCAGCACCAGGGTCATCGACAGCGCCGCGCCGGCCCCGGCAGCAGCCGTCAGCAGCAGGTCGCCGGCCAAGCCAAAACCGGCCAGCAGCGCGCCGCCCACCGCGCCCGAGCTCAAGACGACCAGCGCTACGCTCAGGCTGGCGCCGGAAGACACGCCCAGCACGAAAGGCTCCGCCAGCGGATTGCGGAAGTAGGTCTGCATCAGCAAGCCGCTGACGCCCAGCGCCATGCCCGCCAGCGCCGCCGTCGCCGTCTTGGGCAGCCGGAACTTCAAAATGATATTGGTCCAGGACTGATGGTCCGCCTGGCCGCCCAGCAAAACTGTGACGATCTGCTCCAGCGGAATCGAGGCGGAACCCAGCGCCAGGCTAAGCAGCAGCAAAAAGCCCAGCAGCGCCAGCAGGAGCAGCAGCAGTGCCGGTTTGGCGCCGGCGTATTCTCGACGGTGCAGCCGATCGCGTGAAAAGCTGCCGGCCTGAGCCTGGCCTGCCAGTTGCGACATCTTATTCGCTCTCCTCCGTTTCCAGCTGATGGTAGAAAGCGAATTCGTGATCCGGCAGCAAGTCCGGATGGAAGATGGCGAGCAAATCCGCAAGCACCAGATGCGGCTGGGTCACGCCCCATTCGTAATAATTGTTGCCGCCATTGACGTTTTCATCGCGGTTGTTATTCCAGATCGCGCCCGATTGGAAGGCCGCGAAGTCGCCAAAGCGGCTGTCCAGCGCCAGCAGGTCCGCTCCCGAATAGATGCCGAAGGTCTCGGTCAGCCAGATATCGGCGTCCAGGCCGCCATCGTAGACGACTTCAAAGCCGAGCGCCTGGCTGGTCGTCGATTCGACTTCCGCCAGCAGCAAATCGCCGCCGGCATCGCGCGCCAGTTGGCCGACGTAGGTATCCGCGCCGGGGATGAACCAGGCATCGGCATAGCCCAGGAAGGTGTTGATGAGCACTGTCGGGCGTTCGTCCGCGCTGACCGACGCCGCCAGTTCTTTCACCGCATCGTATTGGGCGGCGATCTCGTCGTAGAGCGCGTTGGCATCGGCCTCGCGGTTGTAGAAGAGCGCGGTGAACTTCAGCCATTCGGCCCGCCCCAGCGGCGACAGCTCGCGCCAGCTGGCATCCAGCGCGGTGAAGATGCCGGCTTCAAGCAGCACCGGATGGGCGTCGCTCGAAGGGTTGTAGCCGTAACTCATGACGAGGTCGGGCGCCAGCTCAAGCACGCGCTCGATATTGATCTCGGCGCCGAAGCCGACTTCGCTGATCTGTCCCGCGGCGATTCTGTCCGCCACTTCGGCGGTGCTGATATAGAAGCCGCTGTCGACGGCTACCAGTTGATCCAGTAAGCCCAGCTGGGTCAGGGCGGGCAGCTGCGTTGTGGACAGCGTGATCAGCGCGCCGCTGGGTACCTCGATGACCTGCGCCCCGGCCGGGAAGTCGGCGGCGTCCGGCATGGGCGCGCCGCATTGCACTAGCACGTAAGCGAAGCCGGGCGCGCCGTCAAAGGCATCGCTGACGGTCACGACTTTGTAGTGATTGAAATACTTAACCGTGAAGCGCGCCGCATCTTCGACTGCAACCTTGTCGGGGAAATAGTCGATAGCGGCGTCGTAGTCGCTGACGCAGCCAGCGGTGAGATTGGCGTCCAGCGCGCTGACGGGCAGCAGGCCAATAAGCAGTACGGTGATCAACAGAAATGTGGATTTCATCATGTCCCTCCTAATTTGGACCAAGGAGGAAACGGGGACGGTACTCGCTTTCAGTAAAAAAGCCCGCCGAGGTGGGCGGGCATTGGTCGCTGGTACCATGCTCGTCTCCCTTTTGACGCGAAAGATGTACGAGCTAAGTCTCAGGCAGGCATTCGGACTTCTGACCTTGCGTCAGTTACCGCTGCGCGACAGTGTCGGACTTGCACCGACTTTCCCTTTACGTGCCGAACATCCGGGTTCAGGCACACCTGAGTCTTAGAATATGTAGATGCGCAGAGCATAACACGGGGTGGAGCTGCTGTCAAACTTGGGCGCTGGCGGGCGAGCCAATGGCTCGCCCCTACGAATGTATGGTGGTTGCGCATTCGGGGCTCTGGCGGACGAGCCAAGGCTCGCCCCTACGTTTGTACGGTGTTTGCGCATTCCAGGCTCTGCTTGGCTCAGGACTCCATCGGGTAACGCAAGCCCCAGAGTTCGCGAATGCGATCCAGGGTCTCCATGATGGCGATGGTCTCGTCCAGGGGATAAACCGGGCTCTCGGTCATACCGGCGCGGATGCACTCGCCGACCGCTTCAATTTCGTATTGGAAGCCTTCGCCCGGGAAGTCGAAGCGCAGCGTTTCCGCCGCCTGGCCGCTGCGATGTACGCTGATCTCCGCCGGATGCCACCAGCTGGGAATGGCGATATAGCCCGCGCTGCCCATAATGCGCGCCTCTTGCGGCGTGCTGAGGCGAATGGCGGTGGTGAGGGCCGCCATCTCATAGTCGCTGTACTTGAAGGCGGTGACAGACAGTTCGTCGACGCCGGTTGAGCCCAAAGTCACCTGCGAAGCGATTTCGCGGGGCTGCTTACCAAAGACCATCGACGCCAGCTGCACCAGGTAGGAACCGACATCGAGCAGGGCGCCGCCGGCCAAATCGGGGCTGTAGGCGCGCGATTCGGGATTCACGCCGGGCGTGCGATAGCCGAAGTCGGCTTGCAGCAGCATGACATCGCCGATGGCGCCGTCGGCCAGCAGCTGGCGCACCTTCGCCATGGCCGGGAAGAAACGCGTCCAGAAGCCGTCCATCAGAAAGAGCTGCTTCGAGCGGGCGCAGGCGACCATCTCGCGCGCTTCGGCGGCGTTCACCGCGAAGGGTTTCTCGCATAAGACCGGCTTGCCTGCGTTGAGGCTGAGCAGGGTATGCGCCAAGTGAAAATTGTGCGGCGTGCCGATGTAGACGACATCCACATCCGGATCGGCCACCAGCGCTTCGTAGCTGCCGTAGCACTTGCTTGCGCCGAATTCCGCGCCGAAAGCGTCGGCTTTTTCTTGCGAGCGCGAGGCCACGGCGTAGATCTCGGCGTTGGGCGCGTAGGGGAAACAGCTGCCGAAGCGGCGGGCGATGCTGCCCAGCCCGATAAAGCCCCATTTGACTTTGTCGCTCATGCCGGTTTCTCCTCGGTCTTCATTTCCAGCCAGGCGATTTCGTCCGCGCTGAGTTCGATGTCGGCGGCGGCGGCGTTGATGGCGGCTTCACCGGGTTTCCAGTTGGCGACGATGGCATGATAGCGCGGGTTGCTGCTCAGCACATAAGCCACCGAGATCTGCGCCGGCGAGACGCCTTTTTCCGCCGCCAAGTCCAGCACGCGATCCAGCCGCTGGAAATTGCTCTCGTAGGCGTAGGCGCCAATGGGGTTGGTGTCCCAGTATCTGTCGAAGCTGTCCAGGTTGTCGCGCGTGAACTTGCCGGTCATGAAGCCGCCGGCCAAGCTGGACCAGGTGAAAAGCGAAATCTTGTTTTCGTCGTAGTAAGCGCGGTCGGCTTCGCCCTGCTGGCCGCTGACGCTGATGCAGCCGTCCCAAGGCGGCTCGATCATCTCAGCCACGCTGAATTGCGGGCTGCTGACCGTGAAGGGCGTTTTGCCATTGGCGGCGGCGTAATCGTTGGCGGCTTTGACGCGATCGCCCAGCCAGTTGGACCCGCCGAATGCGCCGATCTGGCCCGCGTCTTTGAATTCATTCAGCACATCGACGATCTCGCCGACCGGATAGTCGCGGCTGTCGCGGTGCAGCAGATACAGCTCGACATAGTCGGTCTGCAAGCGCTCAAGCGATTCCGCCAAATCGCTGCGGATGTATTCCGGCCGCACGCGGTCGGGAATGCCGTTTTCGGGGTGGGCGCACTTGGTCAAGATGACCACTTGGTCGCGCAGGCCGCGATCGGCGATCCAGGCGCCCAGCTCGGTCTCCGTGACGCCGTGCCCATAACTGTGCGCGTTGTCGAAAGCGGTGAAGCCATTCTCGAAACAAGCGTCCAGCAAGCGAAAATTGTCGTCGCGTTTGTCGGCGGTCAGCATGACTGTGCCTTGCAGCAGCCGCGCGACCCTTTTCTCCACGCCGGGGATGGCGCTGTATTTCATGTGCAGGTCCTTTCTCTCCGCGGCGTATTGTAGCGCAAGGCGGGATGATGTGCAGTAGGGTGTTGGATTGGCAGGCGGCGGGCGATCGTTTGCCCCTTCTCCCACAAGGTCTGAGGAGGGGACAGATTAGGGATGTGGGTATCGTTGCAACGGGTCAGCCAATGGCTGACCCCTACAGGCATCATCTACTGAGAGAACATGTAGGGGCGAGCCATTGGCTCGCCCGAGAATGCGCACATAATCACCGGTTTTGCGGCTTTTCTTTGCCTGATATCAAGCCTGTCCTGTCCTCAGCTATTGCAATCGAGAGGGGGCCGGGGGTGAGGTAGACCTGGGGCGGACGCCGCTACGACGGCAGCACGTCGCGGGGTTTGGAGCTGCCTTCTTTGGGCGGGCCGACAACGCCGCGCTCTTCCATCATGTCGACCAGGCGCGCGGCCCGCGTGTAGCCGATGCGCAAGCGCCGCTGCAGCAGCGAGATCGAGGCTTTCTCCAGCCGCCGCACCATATCGACCGCGGTCTGATAGAGCTCGTCCTCATCGGGATTAGGGTTGCCCGCCTTGCCCGCTTTCGCAGGCATATCCCAGAAGGCGGACTGGCTGCCCGACGCTGGCGGACCGGTCTGGCCAGCTTCCGGCGGGCTGCTCGGCTCCTGCTTTGGCGGCAGCGGGATCGGCTTGACGCCTTCGACGCCCGCGCTCTGCAGCTTCCAGTAGCGCCCGATGCGGTTGATCTCTTCGTTGGAGACGTGCACGCCCTGAACGCGCTGCGGGGCCGGCGCATCGCCTGACAAGTAGAGCATGTCGCCCTTGCCCAGCAGGCGTTCGGCGCCCGGCTGATCGATGATGACGCGGCTGTCGACGCTGCTGGCCACGGCGAAGGCGATGCGCGCCGGGCAGTTGGCTTTTATCAGCCCGGTGACCACATCGACCGAGGGGCGCTGCGTGGCGATGACCAGGTGGATGCCGGTGGCGCGGGCCAGGGCGGCGATGCGGGCGATGGCGCGCTCGGTGTCGTCCGGCGCCATCATCATTAGGTCGGCCAGCTCGTCGATGACCACGACGATATAGGGCATGGCGGCCAGGTCGGGATCGAGGATGCTGTTGTAGTCGATGATATTGCGCGCGCCGGCGCGGCTGAACTTCTTGTAGCGCTCGTCCATTTCTGTCGTCACCCAGCGCAGTACGCCGATGATCCGCTCCAGCTCGACCACTACCGGCGCCACCAGATGCGGCAGGCCGTTGTAGCCGGTCAACTCAACGCGCTTGGGATCAACCATTATGAAGCGCACGCTTTCGGGCGAGTTCTTGACCAGGATGCTGTTGATGATGGCGTTGACGCAGACAGACTTGCCCGAGCCGGTGGTGCCGGCAATCAGCATGTGGGGCATCTGCGTCAAGTCGGCGGCGATGGGTTTGCCATCGACCGACATGCCCAAGGCGATGGCCAGCGGCGATTCGATCTTCTGATACGCTTCGGAGTCCATGACATCGCGCAAGCCGACGCGCGCCGCCGCCGGATTGGGCACTTCGATGCCGACATAGCCCTTGCCCGGCACGGGCGCTTCCATGCGCAGCGAACGCGCGCCCAAAGCCAGCTGCAAGTCCTTGTCCAGCTTGGCGATGGCGCCGACCTTGACGCGGTTGCGCTTGCCGGTCTTGGCGGTCAAATAAGCCGGTTCGACGCCGTACTGCGTGATGACCGGCCCCGAGTTGATTTCGACCACCCGCCCCGGCGCGCCAAAAGCGGCCAGCGTCTCCTCGATGATTTGCGCCTGCAGCTGCAGCGGCGCCTGATCCAGGTCACTGGCTGTGCCGCTGCTTAGCAGCTCGCGGTAATCCGGCTCGTCCCACTCGATGCGCGGCCGGGCAGCCGCTTCGGCCCTGCGCTTGGGCTTCTCCGCAGCGGGCTCAGGCGCTGGCGCCGGTACGCTGTCTTCCGGTACAAGGTCGGCCACATCGTTTTCATCAGCGGCCAGCGCTCCGTCGCCAGCCAGAGCATCTGCGACCGGCGCATGACGCGCGTCGTCGAAGGTAATTGGCCTTTCGTCGGCGGGCGCAAAAACAGGAGGCGCAGGCGGCTCAGCGGCATCCCTTTCGATTTCTCTCACCGGCGACGTCGTGGCAGTCTGCGTCCGCCAGTCCGGATTCAGCGCGCGCCGGCTGGGTCTGGGCCTCTCGCGCTTGATGACGGGCTCAGCGCTTGGCGCCGCCGGCAAATCATCACCTAAATTGAGGAAGCGTTCCAGGGCCGCGACGGGACCGGCTTTGCTCTCGGCAGCCGGCGCATCGCTATGTCGAGCGCTTTTGTCGCGGTTGCGCTTAAAGATGCGCTGCGCCATGCCCGGCGAGCCCGCTTCGGAGGTCTCGGCAGCGGCTTCCAAAGGCCTGTCTAGCGGCACATCAGCTCCCCCGCGGCGCCCGAAAAATTCGCGCAGTCGCACCGGTATCGGCATCGTCTCGGCGCTGGGCTCGGGCAAGGCGCGCCCCCCGCTAGACGGTGAAGCCGGCGAGGCGGTCAATTGGGCCGGCTGTGGCTTGGAGACGCGCACCTGGCTGTCTTCCGCGCCCAATGCGGGCTGCTGCTGCGCTTGCAAGCGCGCCGCCCTCCGCGCAACGGCATACAGGCTGAGACGGGTGCGCAAGCTGCGGCTCAGGCTGATGCTTAGCACCGCCATCTCCGCCATGCTCGAGCGGGTGATCATCATCGCGGCGAAAGTCATGACCATCAGGACCACGACAAAGCCGCCGATTTCGGTCAGGTTGCTGACCAGGACGCTGTAGAGCCAGCCGCCTACAAGGCCGCCGCCTTCGCCGCTGAGATAAGACTGCTCGATCAGCCGCTCCATGCAGCCCAGCCCGCAGGCCGAGGGGTAGCCCAGGCTGTCGATGTACTGAAAAGTAGCTAGCGCGCCCAGGAATGCCAGCGCAGCTCCGATCAGGCGGATCGGGTCGATGACGGGCGCCTGCTCGCCGAAGTGGCGCACGATCAGCCACATGCCAATGCTGAACATAGCCAGCGGCAGGGCGATGACGCCCCATCCGAGCAACTGCCCGACAATGCGGCGCAGGCCCGCGATGGCGGCCTGCTCCGGCGACAGCGCGCTCAAGACAAAGACAATAGCGCCGAAAACCAAAGCAACGCCGATCAGGTCCAGCTTGCGGTCCAGGTCCAGCCAGTCGCTTGATTCGATCCTGGGGGTTTTGCTGCTGCTGACGCGCCCGGTAGCGGCGCTACTGCTGCGCTCGGCCGGGCGGGTTGTGCCGCGACTAGCGCCAAAGCGTCCGCCGCTCGCTTCACTGGTCTGCTTCGCATCACTTGCTTTGTTGTAGCGGAAGCGTCCCCGCAGCCGTCGGCCGATTCCGCCAGCAGCCGCGCCGATCCGCGAAATCTTTCCGTCTTCTTGCTTTGTCCGCGATTCGTCTTTGCCCGCGCCGCGCGAAAAGCGAGCGCGCAAGCGGCTGAAGCGAACTTCGCGTTTTTCGTCTTTGTCGGCGGGCGGGGGGCTTTCCTGGCGGGCCTTGCCTGGCAGATGTTTGCCGGCCAGGCGCGCGCGCCGCTCTTCACTGCTGGCCACCGATGGCGCCGGATTGCGCGCTTTGATCGGCTTGGGCCGCGCCTCTTTTTTGTCGCGCTTGCGGTTGCGCCCACTGTCCTGTGGCGGCTCACTAAAGTCTTCATTTGCGCCTCTTGAGCCGCTGCCGCCCAAGACATTGGACCTGCCTTCGGGATCGAAGAATTCATCATCGTCGATGTATTCGGGCTCTCGCCAGGACATGCGCTTACCCCGCTCATCCTCCGGCCCGGGGGCGCCACAACGACGCGCAGTCCACAGGCCACAAGCGTCAGCATAGCATAGATGCCGGATTCGGGCGATTCAGCTTAGAACAGATTTTCGCGACTGGAATTGGCGCAGCGGGAATTCACCTCAGAGGCACAGAGGGTCGCGTAGACACAGACCGCCGGCACAGAGATTATTTACCACAAAGAACACAAAGAACACAAAGATATATATTCACAAGGACACAGGACGTATGCCGGATTTTCTACAGTGGGATTCATGACAGAAGCACAGAGATATTCCTCTGTCGCCATTCGCGCTTGGGGCTGTCATGTCGTTAGCGGATCCAGCTCACGCAGTTAAGAGGACCTTGCCCATAGCGCGGCGCTCAATCAGCTCGCGCAGGGCGGCGGGCGCTTCGTCCAGCGGATAGGTCTTGTGGATATGCGGTTTGAGCTGGCCCGCGGCGTACCAAGCAAAAAGCTGCCTGAAGGAGTCGCGGATGACGGCGGGATTGTGCTGCATGTAGGCGCCCCAGAACAGCCCGACCAGCGAAGCATTCTTCAGCAGGGCGATATTAGCGGGCAGGGCCGGGATGCGCCCGCTGGCGAAGCCGATGACCAGGTAGCGGCCCTCCCAGGCGATGAGCCGCAGGGCCTGATCGCTTAGGTCGCCGCCGACCGGGTCGAAGATTACATCCGCGCCCGCCCCGCTGGTCAAGTCTTTGACGCGATCACGCAAGTTTTCGCTCGTATACTCAATTGTGTCGTCAGCGCCGTATGCCCGTGTCAGCGCCAGCTTCTCCTTTGTACTGGCCGCGGCGATGACACGCGCGCCCATCAGTTTGCCCAGCTCAACCGCCGCCAGTCCCACGCCACCGGCCGCGCCTAATACCAGCAGCGTCTCGCCGACTTGCAGCTGCGCGCGGTGGGCCAAGCCGACGTGGGCCGTGCCATAGACCAGTGGAAATCCGGCGCCATGCTGGTAGCTCATTTCGGCGGGCAGGGGCAGTGCCATAGCGGCCGGAACGACTGCTTCCTCGGCGAATCCGCCGTACATCATGGTGGCGCTGACGCGGTCGCCGATGCTTGGCTGCGTGACGCCGTCGCCGACTGCAATGACATCGCCGGCGACTTCCAGGCCCGGGCTGAAAGGGAAGGGCGGCTTCAGTTGGTACAGCCCCTGGATCAGCAAGACATCGGGAAAGTTGACGCCGCAAGCGCGCACGCGGATCTTGACCGCGCCGGCGGGTACAGGCGGGCTGGCGATCTCTTCGACACTCAAGTCATCCGGAGAGCCGAAGCTGTGGCATAAGACGGCTTTCATCAGCGCCGCTCAAATCTTGATGTCGTTAGCCAGCAAGCCGGTCAGCAAGTCGATGCAAGCCTCTACATCGCCGATATCGACCGTTTCACTGGTGGTATGCAAGTAGCGCGTGGGGATGGAGATGCAGCCGCTGGGCACGCCGGCGTCCGCCATTTGAATAGCCGACGCGTCAGTAGTGCCGCCCGCCAGCAACTCCAGCTGATAAGGAATGCCATCGGCCTCGCAGCGCTCGATCATCCAGTTCTTAATGGCCAGCGGCACAATCAAGCCGGGATCGTGGACTTTAATGGCCGCGCCGCCGCCCAGCTTGACCAGCATCTTATGCCCGCGGATCTGGTCGCCGCTGGCGGTGACGTCAATGGCGATGCCGATATCGGGTTTCACGCCCTGGGCCGCGGTTTTTGCGCCGCGCAAGCCGACTTCTTCCTGCACGGTGAAGGCGAAATAGAGCTCGTTAGGCGTCTGACGCCCCAGCCGGCGCATGGTCTCGATGGCGACAACGCAGCCGATGCGATCATCCAGTGACTTGGCGATGATGCGCCCCCCGCGCACTTGCATCTCGCGCATGAAGCCGGCCGGCTGCCCCACCGGCGTGGCATTGCCGCCGCTTCCTTCCTGGACATCAATGAAGAAGTCGCCCAGGGCCTTGCCGCCGCCATTCTGCACGGCGATCACGCCGACCGTCCCGTCTTCGAATTGCACGCGGTTGCCGTTGAGCGTGTTGGTCATCAAGCCGCCGAGGTTGGTGAAGCGCAGGTAGCCGCTCTCGGGTTCCTGGTAATTGGCCATCAAGCCGATCTCGTCCATGTGCGCGGCCATCAGCACTTTGGGCCCGCCGCTGCCCACGCGGCAGATGAGATTGCCCAAGCCGTCTACGCTGATGTCGTCGGCCAAATCCGCCACTTCGGCGCGGATGATATCGCGGATGCGATGCTCGTAGCCGGATGGTCCCCAGGTTTCTACCAATTTTTTGGTCAGTTCAATCACAGCCGAACTCCTCGGACTAATGCGATGTGGCTAGTATTGTAACTTGTTTTTGTTGATTCGCTGCCATGAGATTTTGCGCAACGGACGGCTTTTTTTACTGTTCTCTCTTAACCGTGAAATCCATTGGATTCCCGATTCGCTTTCACGTCGAGAATTGTAGGGGCGAGCCGGTGTCCAATTCAGTAAAGTTCGGTGTGCGTACGGGCGAGCCGGTGGCTCGCCCCTACAGACAGCCACCATGATGGTCTCGACATCATTTGTGAGCGCGATAGCTGCCACAGTGCGACTGTGATTTCATTAAACTCGGTGTACTCGGTGGTAGCTTCTAGAGTCCGCTTCATGCGCCGGCGGCTGCCGTTGCCGCTGCTTCCGCGCCGCCTTGCTGTTCGATTCGCGTAACCCGCGCTTCCAGCCGCATTGGCAAGCCATCACGCGGGAACATGGTGATCAAGGCGGCCGGCTTAATCTCGACTCCGTCGATCAGGCGGAGTTGGTAGCGCTGCGCAATGGTCGCCAGCAGCAGATTGGCTTCCATGATGGCGAAGCTGTTGCCGATGCATACCCGCGGGCCGCCGGCGAAGGGCAGGTAGGCGTACTTGTGCATGTTCTCGATCTCGGGTTCCAGCCAGCGCTCGGGCAGGAAAACCTTGGGTTGCTTCCAGTGATCGGGATGGCGATGAAGGAGATAGATCATAACTTGGGCCGTCGTGCCCTTGGGCATAGGATAGCCGCAGACTTCGGTGTCTTCCGCGGCGGTCCGGCTGACGGACCAGACGGCTGGCATGAGCCGCAGCGCCTCCTTGATGACGATGTCGGTATAGGGCAAGCTGCGAAGGTCTTCCAACTTGGGCCGGCGCCCGCCCAGCACCGCATCGAGCTCGGCATGCAGTTTGGCTTCGACCTTGGGGTGCTGCGCCAAGAGCCACCAGGTCCAGTTCAGCGTGTTGGCGGTGGTTTCGTGCCCGGCCAGGAAAAGCGTCACCGCTTCGTCGCGCGCTTGCAGGTCGGTCATGCGCTCGCCATCGTCATCTTCCGCCAGCAGCAGCATCGACAGGAGGTCGCCGCGGTCGTCCCCGGTTAGCCGCCGGTCATTGATGAAGCCGTAGACGATTTTGTTCAGCGCGTTGTTGGCGAGCCAGGAACGCGCCCGCAGCGGGGTCGGGATCCAGTAGGGCAGGATGCTGGCTGTGTTGTTGGCTTTTTGTACGACCGCGACAGCCTTTTTGACCTGATTGACAGTGCTCGTGGCATCGGCGTCGAAGAGCGTCCGCGCGACGATCGTAAGCGTGAGCTGCATCATCTCTTCATCGACATCGAGGACCCCGCCATCGCGCCAGCCCTCGAGCCGCTTTAGCGTATAGTCGACCATAGTATCGGCATAGGCATGGACGCGGACAGCATGAAAAGCCGGCGCTACCAGACGACGCTGCCGCTTCCAGAAGTCGCCGTTGCTCGTTACCAGTCCTTCGCCCATGAAACGGGCCAAGCCGGTCTTCTTGCTGGTATAGGCCGGGCCCTTGATAAAACGTTTCGATTGGCGCAGGAAGAGCTCGTGAATGACATCGGGGTTGGCGACCGAATAATTGTGAGTATCGCCGATCATGAAGTGCCAGACATCGCCATAGGTTTCCATCCACCTGGTGACGAAGCTCAGCGGGTCTTTGAAGAAGCGGCGGTAAAACAGATAATTTTGCCAGACGCCTTCGCCCATCTCGGTGGGACCTGGCGGGAATGCGCGGGCTTGGGATGATTTGTTTTCAAGGCTGGCTGCCGGGCTCATCACCGTCTCCTTTGAGCTGCGCTTCAATGCTCATCGTAGCCGATAATGACGTGTGTGACTATGCCCTGTGCCGGGTTGTGATTTGCCATATACGCGCGCTTGCGGGACAATACGCGCCTAAGGGGATGCGCTCTTAGAACTAGCGGGGGCTGGCTATGTATACGATTGGTCTTGACTTCGGCACTTTGTCCGGGCGGGCGGTATTGGTCGACACGCGCGACGGCGCCGAAGTAGCCGAGTCCGTCTTTGATTATCCGCATGGCGTGATGGACAGTCAGCTGCCCTCGGGCCGCAAGCTGCCGCCGGATTGGGCGCTGCAGCATCCGCAGGATTACATCGACGTCTTCGCGCATACCGTGCCGGCTGTGCTGCGCCAGAGCGGCGTGGACGCGGCCGATGTCAAAGGGATCGGCATCGACTTCACGGCCAGTTCGCCCATGCCGACTACAACGGACGGAACCCCACTCTGCTTCCTCGAAGAGCTGCGGGACGAGCCGCATGCCTACATCAAGCTGTGGAAACACCACGCGGCGCAGCGCCAGGCCGACCAGATCAACGAGACGGCGCGGCAATTGGGCGAGCGCTGGCTGCCGCGTTACGGCGGCAAGATTTCCTCCGAGTGGTTCTTCAGCAAGCTGCTGCAAATCTTGCAGGAGCGTCCCGATATCTACGCCCAAATCGACCGCTTTGTCGAGGCGGCTGATTGGGTGATCTGGCAGTTGACCGGTGTTGAGACGCGCAATACTTGTACCGCCGGCTACAAGGCTATGGTGCAAGATGGAGACTTTCCCAGCCGCGATTATTTCCGCGCTCTTGACCCAGCCTTTGAGAATGTCGTCGACGAGAAAGTGGGGCGAGAGTTTGCCGAGCTGGGATCGAAAGCGGGCGAGCTCAGGCCGCGGATGGCCGAGCTGACGGGATTGCCCGCGGGCATCGCCGTCGCCGTCGCCAACGTGGACGCCCATGTCACCGCGCCGGCCGTCAAGGCGACCGACCCCGGCGTCATGGTCATGGTCATGGGCACCTCCTGCTGTCACATCTTGTCATCGACGCAGCTGGGGGAGGTGGATGGCATGTGCGGCGTGGTGATGGGCGGCGTCATTCCCGGGCTCTACGGCTACGAAGCCGGCCAGAGCGCGGTCGGTGATATATTCGCCTGGTTCGTCGACCACGCTGTGCCGCCCGAGTATCATCAAGCGGCTGCAAGCGCCGGCCTTGGCCTGCACGACTACCTCGAGCGCGAAGCGGCCAAGCAGCAGGCGGGTCAGCATGGTTTGATCGCGCTGGACTGGTGGAACGGCAATCGCAGCACGCTGGTGGATGTCGACTTGACCGGCATGATGCTGGGCATGAACCTGGCCACCCGCGCGCCCGATATTTACCGCGCCCTCATCGAGTCTACCGCCTATGGCACGCGCGAGATCATCGACGCCTTCGACGCTCAAGGCGTCGCCGTGAACGAGCTGGTGGCGGCGGGCGGGCTACCGGAGAAGAATGCGCTGCTCTGTCAGATCTTCGCCGATGTCACTGGGCGTCCCTTCAAGTTAGCGGGCTCGGCGCAGGCGCCGGCGCTGGGCGCGGCCATGCACGCGGCCGTGGCGGCCGACATCTACAGTGATATCCAGGCGGCGGCGGAGAAGATGGGCAAGCTGAAAGACGGCGTCGTAAGGCCGATTCCGGGCAACCAGGCGGTCTACGACAGACTCTTCCAGGAGTACAAGACCCTGTACGATTACTTCGGGCGCGGCGCTAATGATGTGATGAAGCGCTTGAAGGTGATCAAGCACGAAGCGCTGGGCTGAATCGGCGCCGCGCTTTTACGGATTCACGACACTTTTACCACCGAGGGCGCAGAAGTAAGTGCAAGTAAGTCATGCAAATACTTACCACAGTCGCTCGCAAGTCACGACTTGGCTCACACAAAAAAACGAGCGCATGAAAGCGACTATCTGTAGGGGCGAGCCACCGGCTCGCCCGTACGCACAACGCTCTTTCGTGAAATTGCGGGCAGCGTACCAACAAGGCTCATTAAAAAAGAGTACACAGAAGTAGTTCCAAGTTAGTCGTGCGAAAAGTAATCAGCAATTTAGAGCAAGAGTGGGCGAGCCACCGGCTCGACCCTACAACTTGGAAATACTTCTGTGTACTCGGCGGTTAAGACGTCGAAACCACGCCAATGCCGAAAGTCTGCCGCCGTCGACACAGTACCGGGCAAGCCATACAGCTTTGCCCTTTTGCGAGTTTGCGCCAGCTTTGTGAAAAACTACCAAATCAAGTGCATGGAATTGGGATACTATTGCGATTTTGACCCCGACACAGATTAAGATATGATTAGACCACTGCTGAAAGAAGGCGTTTGATGTCCAGAGGGGCTACAAAATGAACAAAGGCAAATTGGGAAACGGCAATAAGCGCACCTTTGCGTATCGGCTTATTTCCATATTTTTGGGTCTTGTGATTCTGTACAGCTTCGGCTTTGGCACAATTGCACAAGACGATCCCCCGGCGGAAGACGCAGCGGCTGAAGAGATGGCGGCTGAAATAACCGCGGCTGAAGTACAGAACAACCTGGACCATGTTTGGATCCTGCTCGCGGGCTTCTTGGTATTCTTCATGCAAGCCGGTTTCGCCATGCTGGAAGGCGGCATGATCCGCGAGACGGGGGTGGTTAACTCCCTCGCCGAAAACTTCATGGATGCCTGTGTCACTGCCATTGTCTTTTTCGTGGTTGGCTTTGGCATCGCATTCGGCAGCGCGGAAAGCAGCGGCTTCTTTCCCCAAATCGAGCTTTTCCTGGGCGGCGCTACTGGCGCGGGCGAGGGTGACGGGTCGCTATTTGTCAATTTCTTCTTCCAATTCGCCTTTGCTGGCGCGGCGGCGACCATCGCCACCGGCGCCATGGCCGAGCGGACGAATTTCGTCGGCAAGTTGATTTACAGCGCCATTCTGGGCGCCGTCATTTATCCAGTGGTTGTGTTCTGGACCTGGGGCGGCGGCTGGATTTTCCAGCAGGGATTTGTGGACTTCGCCGGTTCGACCATTGTACACATGACCGGCGGTATCGTGGCCCTCACCGGCGCCTATATGTTGGGCCCTCGCGCCGGACGCGTATTCGGTCGGCCGCCGGCTGCCTCCAATCTGGCAATTGCTTCCTTGGGGACCTTCATTTTGTGGTTCGGTTGGTACGGCTTTAATGTCGGCTCGACCCTGGGCGCGGGTGATGTTAATCAACTGGGACTGGTCGCGGTGAATACCACGTTGGCGGCGACTGCCGGCGCGCTGGGCGCCATGTTCCACACCTATTTCGTCACTAAATCCTGGAATGTCAGTTTCGTTTTGAATGGCTCGCTGGCTGGCCTGGTTGGCATTACGGCGGGCTGCGCATTTGTCACACCAATCAGCGCGGTAATCATAGGCGCATTGTCTGGTATCGTGCTGGTGATCTCGATAGGCGTCATCGAGTCGTTGAAGATTGATGATGCGGTTGGCGCCTTTTCAGTTCACGGGGCATGTGGCGCCTTTGGAACGATCATGATAGGCATTGTTGGTTCGCAAGCGCTACTTGAAGGAGCGGGCGCGGATTTCACCACCAGTTTGTTTGATGGCGGCGGCCTAGACCTTTTGGGCGCGCAGGTTGTTGGCGTGGTGGGCGTCGCGATTTGGGTAGGCGTCACCAGCTTCATCATGTTCCGCGTTTTGAACAGCATGGAAGTGCTGCACGTAGATCCGGAAGCGGACCGCATCGGCATTGACGCTTACGAGCATCACGCATCGGTCTGGCCCAATGTGCTGCCGCTGCGCGAGGAAGATGACGAGTAAATCAGCTCGGCAAAGTCAGCAACGGACAAAGCAAGGGCGACCTCAGACAGGTCGCCCTTTTTCATCTATCCGGACCTGTTGCGCCCGCGCCGGTCGCTCAACATTGACGCGCTGTCGACACCTTTACCACCGAGGACACAGAGTTAAATCGAGGACACAGAGGAAAAGCTCTTTATCATAAAGACGCAGTCCTGTTTATTTCTCCTAAGCATTGTTCAGCGATAAGTCTAAGGTTATTTCTTGCTTGATGCAAAAGTGAATCGTCAATTCAAACCAACGCTTTGTGCCCTCTGTGTCTTTGTGGTGAAATCAGTTTGATGCAATTGCCCTGGTGACTAAAGCTGATCGCTGTCCAGCATGATGGTCACGGGTCCGTCATTGTGGATTTCCACTTGCATCATGGCGCCGAAGACTCCCTGTTCGACTCGTTTCACGCCTGCCTGCGACAAGCAGTCAGCGAAGACTTGCACCAGCGGTTCGGCGACTTCCGGCTGGGCGGCGTTGATATAGCTGGGTCGCCGGCCTTTGCGGGCATCGGCGTAGAGCGTGAATTGTGAGACAACCAGCGCGCCCCCGCCGATATCCAGCAGCGACAAGTTCATCTTGCCCGCCGCGTCGCTGAAAACGCGCAGATTGGACGTCTTCTGCGCCAGTTTCTTGGCGTCGGCGGCGCTGTCGGAATGGGTGACGCCGACCAGGGCGACGAAACCCGCGGCGATCTCGCCCGTGACCCTGCCGTCAACCGTCACTTTGCCCGCGCTCACTCGCTGCAGCAATACTCGCATTTGGTGTCGCTCCCTTTCAAGAGCGGACGAGCCACGGGCTCGCCCCTACAAGGCTTGTCCGGTACTGTATCGACGACGACGGCTTTCCGGATGTGGCGTGCTTTCGACGCGTTTGCCACTGAGTTAAACCGAGGGCTCAGAGAACAGGTTTCACGCATTATCAAGTTAGGATTCGGCACAACTGCGGCTCGGCCATTACTCTGCCAACCGCCATGTTTCCCTGAATTCCCCTCTGTGCCCTCACAGTTACTCTGTGTACTCGGTGGCAAAAACGTCGAAAATCCTTATATGCGCGGCGCCCGCCCTACATGCTGGGCCGGCCGCGATCCAAGAGGCATTTGTGTAACGGACAAGCCTCTTAAGCGCGCTGGTTGAGGATCTGCATAACACGCAGCAAAAAGTACTGGCAGCAGGTATCCACGTGGTAGTGGATTTCCATGTCTTCGCTTTCATTGTTGTAGACGCCGCTGATGGTAAAGCTGGGCGCTTGAGCGTGCTCGGCGCAGACTACATCGCTGAATTTGCGCTGCAGCGCCGCGCTCAGCGACCGGCGTGTATTATCGAACATCAGCTCCAGTTCGTAGGAATCGAGGAAGGCATCGGGCAATTCTTCGCCTTGCGCGCGCAGGTCGAAGTTGATATTCAGGCTCATGCCGCCGTCAGTCGATCATCGGTTGGACGCGCTGCACCAGTTGGATGGCCGTGCCCCAGGGATCGCGCAGGAAAGCCAGCCGGTCGCCATTGGCGCGGTTGTCGATGTCGCCGTCCAGGGTCGCGCCGGCGGCCGTCAGGCGCTCGCGAGCCGCGTCCATGTCGTCCACGGCGAAGGCCAGGTGAAAGGTCACCGCGTGGTGGTCGCTGTAATCAATGACCGGGCCCAGCGGATTACTGTAGATCTCGATCAGGCTCTTGCCGGCGCTATCCGCCAGGAAGTGAATATAGGGCGGTTCGTCAAAGGCGCGCACGATGCGCATGTCAAGATTCTCGGCGTACCAGGCCGCCACAGCCGCCGAATCCGCTACATTGAAGGCGATATGTTCTAGTCTCATCTACTTCTCCTATTCCAGTTCAAAATGTTCCCCGGTTGCCGGCTCGCCGCTTTCAAGCTCATCGTCTTCCAGCGCCTGACTGCGCAGCCAGCTGAGGCCCATCATGCCCAGAAAAATGACGGCGATGCCGATGAAGATGATTTCGTCAAAAGGTCCCAAGGCGCCGTGAGCCAGAATGGCCGGCATTGTTGTGCCCCGCTGGTTGATAAGCCTCGCCGTCGCTGTATTCTACGTAATGCCGCGCCTGAACTGTAGGTTGAATGCCTGCGGATTGGCAAGCAGAATGAAGCCCCCGGCCGCAATCTATTGGAGCGCAAATGTCGTCACAGGTCTTGAGCGTCAGCGGCCTGCAGAAGTATTACGGCGCCAAGCTGATACTTGACGCGGTCAACTTGAATCTGAAAAGGGGCGATCGCGCTGTGTTGGTCGGCGAAAACGGCGTGGGCAAGTCGACCCTGGCGCGTTTGATCCTGGGCCGTGAAACCGGCGAGCAGGGCGAAGTTCGCGTCGCGCCGGGCACGGTCCTGGGTTATCTGCCGCAGGAAGCGCAGATGGCGCGGTCGATCGGCGTGGGGCGATTCATCAGCGACAGCATGGGCGAGTTGAGCGCGCTGCGCCGACGCCTGGACGCATTGGAAGAGCGGCTGACGCAAGGCGGCGATCTCACTGCGGCGCTGGAGGAGTACGGGGGGCTGCAAACGCGGTTCGAGCTGCGCGGCGGTTATACGCTGGAGGCGCGGCGCGAGCGGATTTTCGCCGGGCTGGGCTTGGGGCATATCGACCTGACGCGGTCGGTCATGTCGCTCAGCGGCGGCGAGAAAACGCGGGTCGGCTTGGCGGCGCTGCTGCTGCAAGAACCCGATCTGCTTATCCTGGATGAGCCGACCAATCATTTGGACTTCTGCGGGCTGGCTTGGCTGGAGGACTACCTGCAAGGCTATCCCCATGCCCTGCTGATGATCACCCACGACCGCCACTTCATCAATCGGGTAGCCACCAAGATACTCGATTTGTCGGCGGTGACGCGCGGCCTCACCACCTGGTACGGCAATTATGATGACTATCGCGCGCAGCGAGACGCGCAGTATCAGCAGGATGTCGACGCCTATCACAGCCAGGTCAACCGCATGAAGGCGCTGCGTATGCAGATGAAAAAAGAGGCGCATGGCCACCGCAAAGCCAAACGCCCCGGCGATAACGACAAAGGCATCAAGTTCGCCGCGCGGCAGCAAGTGGCGCGTACCGTCAGCAAAGCACTGCGCTCGGCCCGTCAGCAACTGGATGCGCTCGAGACCAACCGGCTGGACAATCCGCGTCAGGTCTGGCATATCGAGTACGATTTTGATCCGCTGCCGCTGACCAGCATGGAACCTGTGCAGCTGCGATCGGTCGGGATGCGCTTCGGCGATCGGCAGCTGATAATCGACGCCGACGCAACGCTGCGCAAGGGCGAGCGCGTCGCGCTGGTCGCGCCCAACGGCGCGGGAAAGACGACCCTGCTGCGCTTGATCACCGGCGAGCTGGGTCCCACTAGCGGCGGCGTCAAAGTTATGTCGGGCGCGAAACTCGGCTACCTCGACCAAACGGGAGAGAACTTCCCCGATGACCAGAACATCGTGGATGTCTTAAGCGCCATAAAGCACGACAGCGCCGACCAACTCTTGACGCTGCTGCACCGCTGCGGTTTATTCCGCGACGCCCACTTGGCGGACAAAACAGTGGGAGAACTGAGCCTGGGGCAGCGGCGCAAACTCGGCATCGCCGCTTTGATTCACAGCCGCGCCAATCTGCTGCTGCTGGACGAGCCGACCAACCATTTGGATTTGCTGAGCCTGGAGGCGCTGGAGCGCGCGCTGCTTGACTTCCCCGGCGCGATTCTGGCGGCGACGCATGACCGCTGGTTCATCGAGCGAATCGCGACGGCAGTCTGGCGTCTGCGCCACGGCCGAATCGCTCCCGAAGAGGCGTCAGGCCAGCCTAGTCAGGATCGAGCGGGATCTTGAACGAAGCGCTCGCAGCCGGGGGATCGTCGTCGGATGGTTGCTTGGGAGCGTCGCCCTCGGCCCCGCTTCCCACGATGTCGATGCGCACCGCACTCTTGCCCATTTGAGGCGCTGGCTTTTTCGTCTTTTTGCGGCTGGCGCGCTGCTTTCGATTTGCGGCCGGCTTCACCACGTTCACCGCGACATCGATCTCGGCTGCGGCGTCGGCTTCGTCAGTAACCTCTATAGGCTGAGTTTCGGCCCCAATGGCTGGGCTCGCGGCTCCCTTAGCCTGGCGCGATTCAGCCTTCGGCGCAGGTGATTCGTCGGCCCTTGCCGCCGGCGCCAATGCCTCGTCTGCTGACAGATCGGCCCGCATCTGCTTTACCGCCGCGACGATGTCGTCCTCGAAGATGTCCCAGCGCGAGGGCGCCAAGGACTCCAACATCAGCTCAAGCGCATCCAGCAGCGCCAGTTCGTGCTCGCCGCTGCGCCTCAAGCCGAGGATGCGCCAGGCGCGCAAAGGGCGGTAGCTGGGGTGCAGGCGCAAGCCGGCTTCGATGGTCTCGCGGGCATCGTCATTTTCGCCCAAAGCCAGCAGGGTTGCGCCCAAGTGCGTATAGAGACGCGGCATGTCTTTCGGCGCCAAGCCCTGACCCTTGGGCAGCGCCAGCAATTCGCGATAGAGCGGCAGCGCTTGTTCCGGCACATCGAATGCGCGCCAAGCGCCCGCCAGCTCAAAGAGGATGCGCGCGTTGCCGGGGTAGGTGGCTTGCAACTGCCGAAAATGCTCAATGGCGCCGCGCAGATTGCCCTGCTGTTTCAACTGCAGACCGGCATCAATTAACTCGGTGATCACCGCCATATTCGCTCCGCCTCGCCGGATCGTTCTAATTTGAGTATAACACGCTCAAATCCGGGTACGCATTGGCGCGACGGGTGTTGCGCCGGTTAGTCGTTTCGTTTTTTTCACCACAAAGGCACAAAGGTCACAAAGACAGTGGCATATTTCGCGCGAAATTATCGACGCCATCCTCCTGCTCGGGGTCCTCGGTGGCAACGTTAACTTCCTGGCCAAGCCTTGTTAGGTCGCTGACTGCGATTCCACGAAAGATTGTTGTGCGTACGGGCGAGCCGGTGGCTCGCCCCTACATAGCGACCTTTTTGAGAACCCTAGGTTGAGACGTATCATATTTAGTGTGAGCAAAGTTGTGACTTGCGAGCGACTGTAGTTATTAAATTTTGCGCGATTTCCCTGCTGTCGGCGACTTGCCCGATAACTGCGCCGGACGCATAATGACCACAACTCGCAACGTACCGAAGAGGATCTGCCATGCTCGATTTGCTGATGAGGCGCGTCGCTAAAACCTGTGTTTTGCTCTCCATGTTGTTGGCATGGGGTCTCGTCTACGCCCAGGCAGCGGACAGCGCCGCAACCGAAGTCGAACTCGGCGACGCGATGGCCAGCGTCAACGGCGTCCTGATCGAGCGAGAGCGTTTCAATGCCGAATTCCGGCGCGTGGCGTCATTTTCTACAGCAGCCGATCATGGCGCATTGGCCGTTGACGTGCTGCGTTACTTGATCGAATCTGAGTTGATTCTGCAATTTGCGGCGGCGAACGAACTTGAAGTTGACGACGACGCCGTGGCTGCCGAAGTCGCCAGCTTGAAAGCCAACTTGGGCACGCGGCGCTGGCGGGAGTGGCTGAGCGAAAACCTCTACACGGAAGCGGAGTTTCGGGCGGCCATGCGGCTGAAATTTGTCCGCAGCGCAGTCCGCGCCTTTGTCACCTCGCATTTGCGGGACGAAGTGCAGCATATTCGCGCCCGGCATATCCTGGTGGCGCGAGAAAGCGAAGCCGAGCAAGCGTTGGAGCGCCTCGCTAATGGCGAGAGCTTTGCCGCCCTGGCTTCTCAGTTGTCGCTTGATGTGTCGACCAAAGCCTTCGGCGGTGACCTGGGCTGGTTCGTCCGCGGCGAACTGCTGGACCCGTCTTTGGGCGTGGCGGCTTTCTCGCAGCAACTCGGCGAATTCGGCGGGCCGATCTCCACCCGACTGGGCTATCACATTTTGCAAGTGGTCGGCAGGGCGCAGCGGCCGATAGAAGCGGGTCGCCTGCCCAACATCGCCGAGAATATCTTCCAACTGTGGCTCGAGGCGCAGGTTGAGGAAGCCAACATCCGGCTGAATCTGGAAGCGCTGGATGCGATCGCCGAGTCTAGATCCCAAGCAGTGGAGTGATGTAGCCCTCGTTCAGCCAGAATCGCAGCTGCTCAGCGTCGATCGAGCGGCCGCTGAAACCCGCTGGCTGCTGCTGCGCCGCACGGATCAAGTCGGCGTCCGCCTGGAAGTCGCCGCGGAAGTCGTGGAAAATGCCCCGCTCCGGCGCGATGTAACACCAGGGCGCCAGCCGATAAAGCGTGTCGTCCGTGAGTTGCGGCACTCGATACTGCAGCGGCGGTCTTTTGCGCGCGCCTAAGATGATATTGGCATAGGCCGCGACCATGGCCTCCTGCGAGAACTCAGCTTGCAGGTAGCGCAAGGTGGCCGGTGATGTGCGGCGGCGCTTGCTCAGGATCTCGTGCGTGATGGCCGCGGTCGCTTTAATATCGCCGTAGTCAACGCGAGCGATGTGTTCATCCGGCAGCAAGTCGCGGTAGGGCCCCACCCGCGAAACTATCGGGGGCGTGCCACAGCCCAGCGACTCAAAGGGCGTATTGCCGAAGGTCTCCACATAACTGCCGATGCAAAGCGTGACATCCGCCAGGCTGTAATACTCGGCGATCAACTTGTCGTTGATCCAATCGTGGAAGACGAAGGCATCGCCTAAACCGGCTTCACTGATCTTGTGCCGCAGCCCTGCGTAGTAGTCGCGCTGGCCGGGCTCGCTTTCGGCATCCAGCCAACGCGGCGCCAACACGCGCAGGTCATCCCAGCCGTAGTCTCGCGCCAGCAGGGCCGCCACTTGAATCACCTCGTCGATGCCTTTGGCGGCGTCCGGACGATGAGGAAAGAGCAGAACCGGGTGATCGGCGACTTCAGGCGGGATGACGCCGAAAATCTCCGCCGGCTTGGTGTAGCGGAAATGCCGCCAATCGAATCCGTTGTGGATGGCGTGCATGCGCTGGCCGACCGCCGGCGCGAATTGCCCAACCACCGCCTCATAGGACGCGCGCGTATGCTCAGACGGCAGAATCCATTCATCGCCCTGGAACAGCAAGGCGCTCTGCAAGGTCTCGGCGAACAAGATGCTGCGCAGGGAAACCACCGTCGGTTTGTCTTGATAGACGTAAGGGAATATCAGCCCGCCGTCGTGGCTGTAGTGAACATCCGCCTCGGCGATGGCGGCGCCGACCGTACGCATGGCGTTGGCGATATGATAAAGCGGCGTGAAATAGGGTTCGGGATAGGGCTGCTTGAAGCGCAGAAGGGGCAGGATGTCTACATTTTCATGCCATTTGAAGGGCGTTTTGGCGTCGCGCCGCTGCGTACACAGGATGGTGACTTGATGGCCCAGCTCGCCCAGATGCAGCGCGACTTTCTTGAGCTGCTTTTGCGCGCCCCCCAAGGCCAACTCGGGGAATAGCGGTGTCATGGAAAAGACGGCGATCTTCTTGCCCATGCTGGTCTTTCAGGCTCTGTGCCTACAGATGGTCGCTCATTCAGTGTAACACTAGAGGAAGTGGCTACAAAACCGGCCTCAAAATGTACGCTACGTCATCGACGGGTCAGCCAATGGCTGACCCCTACAGGCATCATGCTGGGGGAGAACAGGTAGGGGCTTGATTGGTATTAGCGATGAATTCGCCGGAATTTTACCCCATCCCCCGGCCCCAGCGAGCTAGGGAAGGGGAGCTTTTCTAGCGAGTTTGTTTTCTGCATGATTAACTTGCATTTACTTCTGTGTCTCTTTTTTTATGAAACCTGCCGAACCCCTGTCGAAATCTGTAGGGGCGAGCCACCGGCTCGCCCGTACGCACACCGCACTGGATTTCCTATTTTGTGTGAGCCGAGTTGTGACATGCGAGCGACTGTGGTGAGTTTCCCTGTGCGATGTTCGCCAGTAGCCTGCATGTTGATTGATTCTTACTACTCCCCAGAATTTGGCGGGAACGGGTCTGCCTCGCAGCCGCGCCGCGCCGCGTCAACCGCTGATGAGCGTGCCAACCGAGGCATCGCCCGAGAGCGCTCTGACCAAATCTCGCGGATTCCAGAAATCAAGCACGACGATGGGCATGGCGTTCTCCTGGCAGAGCGTGAAGGCTGTGGTGTCCATCACGCGCAGCTGCTGCTCAAGCACCTGCTGGTAGTCCAACCGGTTGTAGCGGCGCGCCTCAGGATTGCGAATGGGATCAGCCGAATAGACGCCGTCAACTTTAGTCGCTTTAACGATGACATCGGCGTGAATCTCACTGGCGCGCAGGGCTGCGGCCGAGTCGGTGGTGAAGTAGGGGCTGCCGATGCCGCCGGTAAGGATCACCACGCGTCCCTTTTCCAGGTGACGGATGGCGCGCAGGCGAATGTAGGGCTCGGCAATGGAATTCATCTCCACCGCCGTCTGCACGCGTGTGCCGATCCCCAGGCGCTCAATAGCGTCTTGCAGCGCCAGGCCGTTCATGACTGTGGCGATCATGCCCATGTGGTCGGCGGTGCTGCGGTCCATGCCCAGCTTGGCCGCCGGTTCGCCGCGCCACAAGTTGCCGCCGCCGATGACGATGGCGATTTGCATGCCGAGATCGAAAACCTCGCGCACGCGCTGGGCGATATAGGCCGCCTTTTCCGGATCGATGCCAGCGCCGCTGTCGCCAGCCAGCGCTTCGCCGCTCAGCTTCAACAGCACACGTTGATAGGGCAGCTCGCCACTCAAGCTCATGGTCGCTCCTTTTTCCAAAGTTGTCGTCGATAAGTCGCGTATCATGTCGTTCATCCCGATGGTAAAAGCCAAAAATCGTCTGTCAAGTCCAACGCGCGGAAAATGCCTTGGGCGCGCTCGGCGCTGCTGCCGCGGAATGCCGCTGACATCCTGTCATGGTACCAGTGCTGCGCCAGCGTCCAGACCTTCACCAATGGTAACATTCTGCCGCTTTCGCGCCCCTGGATTCGCCGCCATTCGGCGATTTCTTCTTCCGACCGGAAGAGCAGAATTCCCGCTCACGTTTCTACAATATCGTCATACCACTGACGAAAAGGATGGGCGAAATGCACAAGCAAGTCGCGGTCGCTTTCGCTGCGCAGGCGGCCGTCCTCGACAGCATAACGCATTATGTCTCCGGTCAGCGGGTGGCGCGCTGCGATCGTTGCGTCGAGGGCCAGCATGGCGGGAATGCCCAGCGAATCCCAGGCGCAGTTGGCGTAGAGGGCGACGCCGTCGACAAGCACGCGGTAATCGGTGGCAACTGCTGACAGGGGATGCGCCATCAGTACCGCCTCGCCGCCGGGCTGCAATACCAGCGCATGCGCCTCGTGCAGCCGCCGCAGCGCACCCCGCGCCTCGGGCCGCGAAATGGCAAAGCGCTGGGCGATTTCGCGCGCGCCAGGCGCTCGCCCGCTTGCTGCCAGCGCTTCATAAATATGCCGGCGGATTCGCCAGTCGCTATCGGTTGGATTCATTGCCTCGCCCAACAAAAAAGGGATCGGTCAGCGACCAATCCCTCGCTATCTCATCCATAAACCTGAGGCAGCGCAGCGTCAAGGCTTGCCAGCCCCGGGGCTAATTCTCGCCGCCGATTTTGAAGCGCTGGAAGCGGCCGATGTTGATGGTCTCGCCGACTTCGGCCACTGTCTCCTGCAGATACTGCGTGATGGTCTTGTCATCGTCTTTGATGAAAGCCTGCTCCATCAAAACGATTTCTTCGTACCACTTGTTTAGGCGCCCGGCGACGATCTTCTCGGCGATATGCTCCGGCTTGCCTTCTTCCAGGGCGCGCTCCATTTGCAGCCGGCTTTCGGCGGCCAGCTGCGCTTCCGGCACGTCTTCGCGCTTGGCGTACTGCGGGTTCATATTGGCGATGTGCATAGCGATGTCCTTGGCGAAGGACTTGAATTGCTCGGTCGCCGCCACAAAGTCGGTCTCGCAATTGACCTCGACGATGACCGCCAGGCGCTGGTCAAAGTGAACGTAGCTGCCGATTACGCCTTCGTTGGCGCTGCGGCCTTTGCCTTGCAGCTTGATGCCGTCTTTCAGCGCCTTTTCGCGCAGAAATTCGGCCGCCGCGTCCAGGTCGCCGTCGTGCTGCTCCAGCGCCTTCTTGCAGTCCAGCGGACCGGCGCCGGTCTTGTCTCGCAGTGCCTTTACCTCTTTTGCAGTAACTGCCATTTCTCGTCTTGTCTCCGTCGTGTTCAGCCCGGGCTTATTCAGCCGCGGCGGCTGTTGCTGTGGATTCGGTGGTTTCGCTGGTGCTTGAGGTCGCATCGCCGGCTGACGCTTCTTCGTCGGCAAAAAGCTTGGCCTCGCGCAGTTTCGCCAGAGTGGATTCGCCCAGCAAGTCCTCGTCGGCCATTTCTTCGTCGTAGGCGTCGGGGAAGAATTGCTCTTCCTCTTCGTCATCGCCGGCTGACTGCCGCAAGTTATGCCCCTCGAGCACGGCATCAGCCAGCGCGCTGATTAGCAGACGAATGGAGCGCATGGCGTCGTCATTGGCGGGCAGAATATGGTCGACCGTGTCGGGATTGGCATTGGTATCGACCAGCGCCAAAACCGGAATTTTCAAGATATTGGCTTCTTTGACGGCGGTGTACTCCCGCTCGGCATCGACAACGATGAGCAGGTCAGGCGTGCGCTGCATTTCGCGGATGCCGCCCAGGCGCAGCTGCAGCTTGGCAATCTTGCGCTCCAGAACCAGCCCTTCCTTCTTGGTCAGGCGGTCAAATTCGCCGGCGTCGCGGCGTTGCTCCAACTGCTTCAAGGTATCGATGCGGCTGCGGATGGTTTTCCAGTTGGTCAGCGTCCCGCCCAGCCAGCGATAATTGACATAGGGCATGCCGCAGCGGCCGGCTTCGCGCTGGACGATTTCCTGCGCCTGCCGCTTGGTGCCGACAAAGAGCGCCGAGCCGCCACCCGAGACCAAATTGGCGATCATATCGTGGAAGCTGTTCAGATTCTTCAGCGTAATCTGCAAGTCAATAATGTGAATCCCGTTGCGCTGCGTGAAGATGAACTCGTCCATCTTGGGATTCCACTTGTTGGTGCGGTGCCCGAAATGGACGCCGGTTTCGAGCAAGGTCCGCATACGTACTGCTGTTGGCATTACAAATCTCCTTGGATAGTCGGTGTTTTTAACTCGCACATCGTTCAGCCTCCGGTGACAATCCGCCTGGGCGGACAACACCCACCGCGAGTCCCGATGTGTGGGATTTGGCAAGGCGCTCAATTGCGCCCGATGCCGCAGCGTACTCTATCATAGTGGTCGGGCGAGGGCAATGACTGGTTTGCTTGCCGGGGTCAATCAGGCGCCGCGCCGAGGATGTCTTCCAGCGCGGTGATGAGGGCCTTGTTGGCGTCTCGCGTGCCCAGGCTGAGCCGTATGGCCTGGGGCAGGCCGTTGCGCGTCTGCCCGCGCAGCAGCAAGCCGCGGCGCTGCAATTGCGCTTGCAGTTCGTCCGCCGGGACGCGCGTTTCAAAGAGGATGAAATTGGCCGCCGGCTTCCAGTAGTGGATGTCCAGCCGGTCGAATTGCTGACAGACCCAGCGCGCCTCCTCCCGCAGACTGTCGACGACCCACTTGACGTGCGCTTGATCGCGACAGGCGGCGATGCCGGCCGCCAGCGCCAGCTTGTTCTGGTGGAAGCCGCGATGCAAACCGGCAATCGCATTGGCGATATCGGGCCGGGCGATGCCGTAGCCCAGGCGCATGCCCGCCAGCCCGTAGACTTTGGAGAAGCTGTGCACGATGACGATGTTGCGGCCGTCCAGCGCGTAATGCAGCGAATCGGGGTAATCGGCGTCATCGACGAAGTGGTGGTAAACCTCGTCGGCGACCACCAGCACATGCTCGGGCAAGCCGCTCATCAACGTCTCGACGGCGTCCGCGCTGATCACGGTGCCGGTGGGATTATTGGGGTTGCAGAGCAAGACCAGCTTGGTGCGCTCGCTAATCGCGTCCAAGACTGCCTGCGGGCGATAGCGGAAGGTCCGCGGCTCGAGCGGCACGTCAATGACCACTGCGCCCAGCGGCTCGCTGACTTTCCGGTAGGCCCCAGTGAAGGTCGGCGACGACAGGATGACTTCATCGCCGGGGGCGAGGACGGCGCGGGTAATCAGCTCCAACGCTTCATAGCCGCTGCAGCCGGTGAAAATATGCTCGGGCGTGAGCCCGCGCCCCAGCACATCCACAATGGCGCGCCGCAGTTCAATGTCCGAGTAGCTGGGGTAAACAGCCAGCGTCGGCGCGACCGCGCGAATGGCTTCCACGGCCCGCGGCGACGGACCCAGCGGATTCTCATTGTTCTGCAGGCGATGCGCGGGCGCCTGCTGCTCCGCCTGCAAGCGGTCTTCCGCCGACGGGCTGCCGTCTTGCCGCGTGAAGGCGCTGAGATTGGGGTTGAAGCGCAATTCGCTCATGGTGTCCGGTAAGCTCCGTCGTTCGGCGAATAATTCTGCCTTTGATGATATAGGCAAGGCTTGTCCGGTGCTAGGACGCCGCCGCCGCTCGCTCGGCTTAGGCGTAGTATCGACATCTTTGCCACCGAGTACACAGAGTAAGATAAAGGACAGAGAGGAAGGGCAACATGCTTAGTCCAAAGACAGAATCGGCGAACGCGCGGACCATCCTTAACCCGACCTGCCTCCATATATCCCGGTATCCCTCTCAGTGCCCTCATATTTTCTCAGTAGAATCAGGTAACTAATGCGAATCCTGTTTCAAGGACGTCGTTCCTTTACCACAGAGGCTAACGAGGGCACACAGAGGACACAGAGGGTTCTATATTTTTGCGATACTGCCGCAAGTTAGGCAGCCATCGAACAAAAGGGAACTGTCGCTGGCATACGATCACTTAACTGCTTTACTCGGTGTACTCTGTGTATCCTCTGTGTACTCTGTGGTAAGTATTTGCATGATTTACATTCGCATACTTCTTTGCCCTCGGTGCTAAAAGTGTCGTGAATCCGTAATAGCCCGGCGAGGGGTATATCGCTAGCGCTTGTTGCGCAGCTCCATGGACGCGCCGCCTTTTTGCTCGAAGCCGAATTTGCCGTAGAAGCCGGCCAGATTCGCATCGCAATCGAGCATAACGATTTCAATATGCTGCGTACGAATGAGGACTTTCTTCAACATTTCCGCGGCCACGCCTTGCTTGCGGTAGGCGCTGTCGACTACCACGTCATCGATCAGGGCGCGGTAGCGATCGTCGGTGATCACGCGCGAGAAGCCGATGAGCTGATCTTCATGCCAGACGCCCAGCGTAATCTGACTGCGATCCAGCATCTGCTGGATGTCCAGCGGGCCACGGTCATTAGCCCAACTGGTTTGCAGCAGCAGGCGGCGGAGTTCTTCGGGGTTGATGGGTTCGGTGAACGAGTAGATATAACGCGTCGGCATTGGCTGCGCCCTCCTCTAAACGATGAATGCGAGCAGGCTGGGAAGCTTGCGCCAGCCCCGCGTACATCATACCGCAAAGCAGCGCCTGTCGATCAGGTTTTGTTCGGATTGCCCGGCTCGACTTCATACAGCTCGCGAGGCGATCGGCCTGCGGGTTTTCCCGATATGATGGCCGGTGCTAGAATGATTGTGTCCACCGGAGCGCCGCGAGGAGAACGGGGTTTGGCGACCAGCAGATGGGATTCGTTCATCCAGTTTTTGTGCGAGATATACCAGACTCCTGATGAGGGCGAGCGCCAGGGTTTGGTGGACGAATTACTCACGACGCACGACGAGTGGCCCTGGGTGGAGCGCGACAAAGCGACCTTCGTCTACGACTCCTGGACGGCGCAGAATGTGGCGCTGAATCTCGACATTATCAATCGCGACCCGCCCTTCGAAAATATGGCGCGGCTGGAGGATACATCACTGTGGTATTTCCAGCGCTACTTCGAGCGGGACGCGCTGGTCGACTATATGTTTGCTGTTGACGATCCCGGCACGCCTCTGGCGCAGGAGATTGATCTGATGGACCGCGTCGGTCGCTTCTGGCAGGCGGATACGCTAAACGCCCTGTCAATCAGCGCCAGCCAGGTCGATAGCTCGGTATTGCAGATGCCGCGCGCTCGGCCCTTTCCCAACTGGGGGGCGATGGCGGCGGTGCCGCGCGGACGGGTCTATCGCCACCGTTTCAGCTCGGTCCAGCTGGGTTTCAGAAACCGCAGCTTGTGGGTGTATACGCCGCCGGGATATGACGCCAATGACGGGGTGAATTATCGGCTGCTGGTGCTGATGGACGGTCAGTGGGCCGTCAACGTGCTGGAGGCGCCCTATATCGCCGATGCGCTGATCAAGCACGGGCGCATGCAGCCCATCATCATCGCCATGCTGGCCGGCGGCTCGCAATCGCAGCGCGTGGCGGAATATGTCGGCAATGACAAACACTACGCCATGATCGCGGCGGAATTGCTGCCCTTCTTACAAGCCGAGCATCGCATTGAACCGCTCGACCTGGGGCTGGGCGGCGTCGGCGAAGGCGCCATTGCGGCCGTACACGCGGCGCTAAAAAACCCGGCCATCATCGGGCACCTAATCGTGATCTCGCCGCCGCTGGGGCGGGCGCCGGCGGTGCAGCTGCTCAAAACATACGCGCAGCGCTTCCGTGATTCGCCGATTCTGCCCAACCGGATATTCCAGTCGGTCGGGCGCTACGAGCAAGACTTGCGCTTCTACCAGCCGGCCCTGGCGCTGCGCGGCATCCTCGAGCGGCGCATGAGCCACGATCCGGAACTGCAGTACCGCTTTGTCGAGTTGGGCAGCGGGCACAGCCTGGCCGCTTTCAAGAGCGTTTTGCCGGAAGCGCTGGCGCACGTATTCCCGCCCGGTTAGATGCGTATGGGAACGCTATTCATCGTACCGACCCCCATCGGCAATCTCGAGGACATCACCCTGCGCGCCTTGAGAATCCTGCGCGAGGCGGCGCTGATCGCGGCTGAAGACACCCGCACATCACGCGTGCTGACGCGGCATTTCGACATCGACACGCCCATGACCAGCTATCATGAACATAACAAGCTGTCCAAGTTGGATGAGATTTTTGCTGCGCTGGAGACCGCCGATGTGGCCTTGATCTCCGACGCCGGCACGCCGGGTATCTCCGACCCCGGCTTTGAGCTGATCTCGGCGGCGCTGGAGCGCGGCTTTGACGTCGTGCCCTTGCCCGGCGCCTGCGCCATCACCACCGCCTTGGTCGGCTCCGGTATGGCGACCGACAGCTTTAGCTATGTGGGATTTCTGCCGCGCAAACCGACCGCCTTGCGCGAGCGCCTGGAAGGCCTGAAGGGCGAACGCGAAACGATCGTGGCTTACGAAAGCCCCTACCGGCTGGCTGCAACGCTGGCGCTGATTGCCGATGTCATGGGCGGGGAGCGGCGCGTCTGCGTGGCGCGGGAGCTGAGCAAGAAGTTCGAGCAATTTTATCGCGGCAACGCCATCCAACTGCGCGACCATTTCGCGGCGGAAAATCCGCGCGGCGAAGTCACGTTGGTGATCGCCGGGGCGGACCCAAACGACGCCGAATGGAAAGAAGAACAAGTCCGGTCCGCGTTGAAGCAGCGGCTGGCAGCGGGCGAGTCGCTTTCCCGGGCGGCGCGGACCGTCGCAAAATCAGCCGGCTGGCCCAAAAACAAGGTCTATCAGTTGGGCATCAAGGACGGCTGAATGTCGACAACTGCCTCAGCGAAATCGCTTCAAATTATTTGCCACCGAGGACACAGAGTATTTGAGAGGGCACAGAGAAAACTGTTTAGACAGTTAGGCTGCAGCGACAGTTTCCGCCTTCTGACGGCGACAGGTGTTGAGAAAGGGTCTAAAAATGCCAACTTCTCTGTGTCCTCAAGGTAACTCGGTGATCTCTCATTTATGCAACCTGCCGAACCCCTGTTGAAGTATGTAGGGGCGAGCCACCGGCTCGCCCCTACGCACACACCTTTGGATTTCATATTTTGTGTGAGCCAAGTCGTGACTTGCGAGCGGCTGTGGTTAAATCTCAGTTTGACTTTTGATCGTGGCGGATTTTCATTTTGAAGCGATTGCCCTGACAACTGCCTCATTCGCCGTCGATTTGCAGCCGGGAGACGTCAACCTCAATGGCGTGCTCGCCCAATTTCGCCTGCAGCGTCTCCCATTGACCGTCGCGCACCACGCAGGCCATCGGTCCCAGGCGCGCCCCCAGATAACGCCGCAGCGCCGGAATAGCGAAAATCTTCTCCAGCGTCCCTTCGGCAGTGGTTCGCAGTACGGTAAGCGTTTCAAACGTTACAGAGGTCTTGGTGCCGTCCTGCCAATTTCGCAGCAGCTTGACGATGGGCAGCGGCATCGGTTTGCCCTCCAGCTGCCGGCTGATGAAGGCGTGGATATGCTGGGTGGTAATGCCTTGCGACGCGGCTCGCTGAATGCCGGGCGCGTCAAGCGTGTAGACGTAGGGGTCGGCGGCGCCGGCGCAGTGGGCGAAACGCGCCAGTTGAAAACGCTCGAAGCGGTTGACCCGCCGCGACGCCAGCAGTTGACCGTCGTTGCGTACTGAAATTCGCGTGGTGGATTCCTGCAGTTGCGGCCACTCGCTGAACTCCAGGAAAGCGCGCCCGTAGGCGGTCAGCCGCAGCACATCCTCGCCGATATCCACCAAGCCCAGCCAGTGCATCGGGCCCACGATATAGAACTCGATCAGCGACCCCTCGACCGCGTCCCAGCTTTCGAAGCCGCTGAGGTATTCGCCGGCGTCGTTGCGGATATACCACTGGTCGTAATCGCCGTCCAGTCGTTGAAAATCCGGCTCGAACTCTTTGATGATCTCAATCAGATCGTTGATGGATACCCAGCCCTGTTCCGGCAGCAGATCGGCCAGCAATTCCATGACGGCTTTGCGCGCCGCCGCCGCATCGTAGGACCAGCCCGAATCTTCGGGATAGAGCCCGGGAATATGCCACATGTCGCGATAACTTTGGCTATCCAGCCAGGCGCGGGCCAAGGCGCGAATCTGCTCGGCGCGCGATGCCTCCAGCCAGGCGCGGGCTTGGTTGCGACTGGGATGCGCCTTGTCATCTTGACGCGCGATCAATTCCGCGCTGAGCCCGACGCCCAGCATGAAGGCGAGCCGCGTGTCGCTGGAGCGCAGCAATTGGGCTTTGATGGACTCGGCGGCCGCAGCGACAAAGCGCGCGCCTTCGACCGCTCGCGCCTCGGCTTGCAGCAGCGCCAGCAGCGTGGTCATGTCGTCGATGATTGACGTGTCCGCCTTTATGACCTCGTCGACATCATCGACCAGGCCGATCCGGGGCAGCTCTTCTTCAGCTGGCGCGGCGTCGGCCGCCAGTTCGCCGAAACTTGTCTTGTGCAGCGGCAGCGCCTCAATGAGGTCGGTCGGCACGTAGATGAAGCCGATAAGACGATCGTCGACCTTGTCAAAGCCTTCGCCGATGAAGCCGCGGTAGTAAAGCGTTTCGGCCAGGCTCTGCCCTTGCAGATGCGGTTGCTCGCGCTTGATTTGCGCGCGGCCGAGCTTGCGAATCTCGCCGTAGAAGCGCTCGAATTGGCCCACTTTCATGCGGCCCTGCGCGCTGCTGACCAGCAATTGCAGGGCCGTCCGCGCCGGTTCATCCAGCTTGTCCCAGGCTGACTCGGCCTGCGCTGGATCCAGCATGGCGCGCTGCAGCTGGCGGATGAGCTCGTCATGGCTCAGGCTCCTGCTGTCAACGCTCCAGATTTCCGCCAGCGCCGGTAACATGCCGGGGTCGCAATCATGCAAGGTCGCCAGCAGGTTTTTCATTTCTGGGTCTTTCCCGCGCCGACCAAAACCGCGTAGATATCGAAATGGTAGGCGATCTTGGTATAGTCGTGGGCGCTGTAGATGATGCGGGTGGGCGCCTGGCAAGCGGGGCAGTGGAAATCGATGCAACCCTGTTCATCAGCGGGCAGGGCCGGCGTCAGATCGTCGAATATGCGGCGGAGTCTGCGCTGGAAGGGCGAGCGGCCGTTGGCCTGATAAAAGCTGCGCCAGCGAAAGCGGATGCGATGGCCGCAGCGGGGACAGCGGTAAATGCAGCTGCCGGCGACGCGGTTGCGGTAGTCTTCGCCATCAAGCAAACCGCGGATGACCGCGCGCGCGTCAAAATGGTCGATCAGGTCGCTTGGCGCCATGCTTGCCATTGCCTCGTCACAGCCTCATTTTAGCACAGCCGAGCGGCATTCTCGGCTAATCGAGCGCCAGCGTGCCGCAGCCCATCATGACGCAATTGCCGCCGATGGCGACCCTGATTATTTCGCCGGCCGAACGCTCGACGCGCATGCGGATGAAGCTGGGCCGCCCCATCTCGAAGCCCTGCTCGCTGATCATGTCATCTGAATCGGCCAAGCCGTATTTCAGCAAGTATGCGGCCAAGGGCCCGCTGGCGGAGCCGGTCGCCGGGTCTTCGCCCAGGCCCAGCGCCGGCGCGAACATGCGGCTGTGCGCGCTGGATTCCGCCTCGACCGTCTCGGTCGTCGTTACAAAGACATTCTGGGCATCGCCCCCGGCCAGCAGCGCGCTCCAGCGATCTTGACGCAACTGGATTCGCCGCATCGCCGCCAGCGTAGCGATTGGCACATAAAGAAAGGGGAGACCACTGCTGAGGACTTGCAGCGGCGCATCGACGCGCAGGTCGCTTTCGTCCAGCGAGAGCATCTCGGCGATGGCGCGCCGGTCATGGTAGATCTCGCCGAATTGCGGCAGGGGCTGCTGCATCCAGACTTCGCGTGGTCTCCCGCGCTCGTCGGCGTGAATGGCGACGCGGATCGGCCCCAGGCCTAATTCGAATATAATCTTTGTTTGTGGTTCCAGCTGGCCGATGCGCCCCAGATGCGCCAGCGCATAGGCGGCGCCAACGGTGGGATGCCCCGCCATCGGCAGCTCGGCTAGCGGCGTGAATATGCGCAAGCGGAAGCTATGGGCGGGGTCGGCCGGCGGCAAAACAAACGCAGCTTCCGACAAGTTCAGCTCTTGGGCGATCCGCTGCATAAGCGTCGGCGACAGGTCGGGCGGCGGCTGCGGAAATACCGCCAGCGGATTGCCGCCGAATTGCCTATCGGTGAAGACGTCAAGCAGGTGATATTCCAGTCGCATGGCGGGCCCTCGGATTATTGACAGCGTTTATATCACAGCCGGCCCGGGGTTAGACAGGCTGCGAATTGCCCTTGGCGCCCTAAGGCAGCCGACAGTCGCTCGCAAGTCACGACTTGGCTCACACAAAATATCAAATCCTATGCTGTGCGCGTACGGGCGAGCCGATGGTTCGCCCCTACAAATTTCGACAGGGTTCGGCAGGTTTCATAAAAAAGTGAACACAGAGGACACCGAGTAAAGCAGTAAAGAGATTGTATGCCAGCGACAGTTTCCAATTGATAGATGGCTGCCTAAATCGCGGCGGTATCGAAAAAATATAGAATCCTCTGTGTCCTCTGTGTACCCTCGTTTGCCTCTGTGGTAAAAGAAAATGTCCTTGAAACGGGATTTACACTACTTACTTGGTTCTACTTCTGCGTCCTCGGTGGCAAGGCTTGCTGTGTTTCAACCACAAAGCTTACACGTCCGGCGTCGCCTTTGCTGGACGGAGAGCCTGGTTTTGGACTACACTTTATGCATCGGCTGCTGCACAAACGGGAGGGCGTTGTGGCTATAGATTATCAAGCGCGGCTGAATCAACTGCTGGAGCAAAGCGGCGCCGACTTGGTGGCATTTGTGCCGGGTGAGAATATGGTCTATTTCACCGGGCTGCACTTCCACTTGTCCGAGCGTCCCATTCTCGGCCTGTACAGCCGGCGCGGGCTTTCCTTCATCATCCCGCAGTTGGAAGCAGCCAAGCTGGAAGCGCGCCCGGAATTGGAAGCGCGCCGCTTCGCCTGGACGGACACGGCGGGCTACGATGGCGCATTCAACGAAGCTGTCGCGGCCTTGCTGCCGAGTGATTCAACCTGCGCGTTGGACGGGCAGACCTTGCGCTTCTTTGAATGGCGGGCGCTGGAGAAAGCGGGTCTGCCGGCGGCCAAAACCCTGGATGTCGGCGACTTATTCCTGAATTTGCGCGCGCGCAAGGCGCCGGAGGAAATCGCCAATATGCAGCGGGCCATCGACATCAGCGAAGCCGCCTTGCGGGCGACTATGGACTGGGCGCGCCCCGGCCTGACCGAGCGGCAGATCGCCGACCGGCTTGGCGCCGAAATGCTCGATCGCGGCTCGCACGGTCACGCTTTCCTGATCGTGCTGACCGGCGAGAAAACCGGCTTGCCGCATGGCGACATGGCCGACCGCGTCTGGGGCGAAAATGAATTCCTGCTGATCGACTTTGGCGCGACTTATAACGATTACCCGGCCGATATCACGCGCACCTTCTGTTACGGCGAGCCGACCGCGCAGATGCGCGCCATGTACGATGCGGTTTACGGCGCCAACCAGGCTGCGCGCGAATTCGCCCGCCCGGGTGTGACTTGCGCGGAAGTTGACCAGGTCGCGCGCGCCGTGATTGAGGCGGCCGGGCTGGGCCAGTATTTCATTCATCGTTTGGGGCATGGCCTGGGTTTGAGCGTGCACGAGCTGCCCAATATCGTGGCCGGCAACGACCAGGTACTGCAGCCGGGCATGGTCTTTACGATTGAGCCGGGCGTGTATATTCCCGGCATCGGCGGCGTGAGGATCGAAGACAATGTCGTGGTCACCAACTACGGCATCGACGTCTTGACGTCCTATCCGCGCGAACTGTAATGCGCTGTGCGCAGATCGCCAGATTCCATAACGATCACGAATGGCTATGCCGACCGGAAACCGCCAGCGCTCTCCGAAACGAATAATCAGATGGTTGGGCATCCTTGTCCTGTGGCTGCTGGCGATTATCGTCGTGCTGGAACTGGGCTTGCGCGCCTTCCGTCCGGTCCTGTCGCCCCGTCTGCAAGAGATGGTCAACATCGCCGCCAAGGGATCGCCATTTCCCGAGCCTTGGGAGCGAGCATGGATCCGCAATCCGGATCACTTCTTTATCCTGAAGCCGGGTTTGGCGGACGCCCCGCAGTACGGCACGCCTCGGCTTAAGTTTCACGTCAGCACCATTGAGCTTTGGCCCGGGGGCGGCGTCGGCTTCCGCAATCGACCGGTTGATTACTCTGTTGACGGCGTTGTGCTGGGCGATTCTTTCACCTTCTGTTTTACTCAGATAAGTGATTGCTGGGTGACGCGCCTGGAAAACGATACCGGCCTGGGACTGGTGAATCTGGGTTTGCCCGGCACCGGCAGCCACAGTCATTGGCTGGTTTTAAGAGATTACGGCAAGGTATACGAACCGCCTCTGGTGATTTGGCAATTCTTCGGCAACGACTTCAATGACGACTACGGGTTATTTGCGTCGCAGGGGAAGATCGAGCCGGTAGCAGCGCCGTCGAACTTGCAGTTTGATGAGGGTGGCGACGGCGCGTTGACTGGCTTGCGCGCGCATTCGGCCCTGTATGCCGTGTTGGAGACGATCTTGACCGGTCACCGCAATTACGATGATCCCGTGGCGCAAGGCTTTGAAGACCGCTACCAGGTGACGCTCCCCTCGGGAGAGCGACTGCAATTCGGACAGACTTATGAGCCCCAGGCTATGGATATGTCCTGGGCCGCCAACCGAGCCGGGCTCGAGATTTCGCGTGACGCATTAAGTATGGCGCAAGAGCTGAGCGCCTCCTGGGACGGCCGGCTGGTTGTCATCCTCGTGCCGACGCGCGAAGAGGTGTACCAGCAGTTTACCAGGTCAGCGATGGGTGACGAGCTAGAACGGATCGTCAGCGCGCGGCTGGCAATGTTGGATCTCTGCGCCGATTTGGACTTGCTTTGTTACGATGCGCTGGCCGATTTGCAGGAGCGAGCAGAAGACGGCGCGCTGCTCTATTACGAAGATGACTTGCATCTGAATCCGCTGGGAAATCAAGTCTTCGCTGAGTTGGTGGCGGGCTGGCTGGCGCAGCAGAAACTGCTGCCCAATTGAGGCGCTAGGCGCGCATGACGCCGCAGACGGGCGCCCGCCAGGCCAGTTGCTGATGGCGCGCCAGCATCTCCCCCAGCCGCGCATGTGCCGCCGCCGGGAAGGGAGCGCCCCGCCGCTGCGACATAGCGACATTCATCATGACCACTTCCACGATGGCGGCCAACTGCTCGCGCGTCTCGTTGACGAGGAAACCCATCAAATAGGCGCGTTTGGGCGACAGTTCAATCAGCCGAATGTATACACTGACGCGGTCATCGACCATTATCTCGGCCAGGTAGCGGATGTGCTGCTCCAAAGCGAAGTTGCCATAGGGGTCGGCCGCGGCGTAAACCTGCCCCAGGGCAACCTGCTGAAAGACGGCGCCCAGGCCTTTTTCGACCAGGCGCAGGTAGTATTGCACATTGACGTGGTCGTTCTCGTCGAGAAAGTCGCCGGGAATCGTCCGCTCGTAGTACTTGTCAAGCTGACGGACTTCCGCCAGTGTGGTTGTGATTCGGCTCATAGCGCCTCTCGTGAATCGGTAGCAAGGAGCATTATAATGCCGCAACGCGCTGCTTGATACCATTGTGACGCGGCCGAATTACCCAAGGCGAAACAGTGAGTTATCCACGGATTACGCATGAGAACGCAGCGGCCTTAAGCTGCCTGGGGCAGGCGCTCTTCGGCTGGATTGCTCAGGCGCGTTGGTCGCCCGGCGGTGACATGCTGGCGATTGCCGGCGGTGATGGCATCGCCGTCTATGCAGACAGTTTCGGCGGCGCGCCGACTTGGCGGCTGAGCGCGCATTCGGCGCCGGTCAAGGACATCGCCTTCAGCCCCGATGGCAGCCTACTGGCTTCGGGCAGCGCGGACACGACGATCAAGCTCTGGTCCATCGCGGATGGCGCAGTAGCGGAGTCCGCCACCTGGCATGGTCATAGCGGGTCGGTTGAGGCGCTCGCTTTCAGCCCCGACGGCCGCTTGCTGGCCAGTGGCGCAACCGACTGCGCGATTCGCCTCTGGGACGTCGCCTCCGGCGTGACGCTGGCCGTGCTGAACGGCCACCAAGATGAATTAACCTCGCTGGCATTTGACGCTAGCGGCACACGACTTTTGTCCGGCAGCCGCGACAAGTCTATTCTCATTTGGCATCTACAAGCTGGAATGCCGCGAGAGCTGCTGGGCGCGCACGAAGACTGGGTGCGCGATTTAGCTGTAAAGCCGGGATCAACCATGCTGGCATCAGCCGGCAAGGACATGACAATTCGCTTGTGGCGTCTGGAAGGCGAGCCGTCCGAGCGCGCGCTGCCGGCGCATCCTGGCGGTGTAGACGCCCTGGCTTTTACGCCCGACGGCGCAATTTTGGCGAGCGGCGGACGCGATAATGCCCTGCGTATCTGGCACTCGGAATCTCTGAGCGAGCTCGCGGTTCTAGAAGGACATAGCCGCCCCGTGCTGGCGCTGGACATCAACCCGGCTGGCACGATGCTGGTATCAGCCGCGGGCGACAACCTGGTTAAACTCTGGGCGATTGTGTGATACGGAGGCGAGCGTACGCGAAGCTGCGATATGGCAAGGGTGGAAAAGTCCCACTACAATGACGACCAGTGTCACTCATTTCGAGCGAGGCAATTACAAATGACGAGAATGCAGACCAGTTGGCAGCAGGCGCGCGAGCGTCATATCGGGGCGATGCGATTGTCCTGCGACATTCTGGGGCATATTTTGCAGGGCATCAGCAACGAGCGGGCGCGGTCCCTGCGAGACGGACCTGACGGCTGGTCGATCATCGAGATTGTCTGCCACTTGCGCGATTTCGACGAGATATTCTATCGGCGCGCCCAGATGATGCAGGCGCAGGAGCAGCCCCAGCTGCCGGCCTACGATCATGAGGCGATGGCGATTGAACGGGCTTATCAGCAGGAAGACTTGGCGGAGGCGTTTGAGACGCTCAAGGCGACTCGCGCGCGTTTTATCGCGTTCTTTGCCGCGCTGACGCCGGAGCAGTGGGAGCGTGACGGCGTGCACCCGGAACGCGACAGCTTCACGATGACGGACGCCGCCATGCAAGTCGGCTTGCACGATCTGGATCATCTCGAGCAGATTACGCGAGTTTTGGCGCGGGCCTAGCCTGTTCCTGCGGAGAACCGGCAGGGGCGGCGCTTACCTGAGGCGCGCTCGCTCTTGATACTATGCTTATAGCTCGCAAGGGAACTGGGAGATAAGTAATGCAGGCTTTGATCGAACGTATCCGCGCTGAAGGCATCAATCTGGGTGGTGGCATTCTAAAGGTTGACAGCCTGATCAATCACCAGCTGGATCCGCAACTGATGGCGGGCATGGGCGAGTCTTTCGCCGCGCGCTTTGCCGATACACAGATTGATCGAATTCTGACCGCTGAGATTTCCGGCATCGCTCCGGCCCTAATGACGGGTATTGCCATGGATGTGCCGGTAGTCTACGCGCGCAAGAAGAAACCGATCACCATGTCCGGTCCGGTTTTCCTGGAAACCGCGCCCAGCCACACCAAGGGCGGGGAAACACTGCTGCTTGTCTCGGCTGAGTTTTTGCACGCCGGCGAGAATGTGCTCATTATTGACGACTTCTTGGCGACCGGCAAAACCTTGTTGGCGCTGGCTCGCATCGTGGTCAGCGCCCAGGCCAACCTGGTCGGCGTCGGTGTTGTGGTCGAGAAGACTTTTGAAGGCGGTCGCGGTGTCTTACAAGAAAAGTATGACGTGCCGATCCACGCGCTGGCCAGCATCACCAGCATGGAAGGCGATACCATCACCGTCCGCGGCGACCAAGCCAGGCTACTATAATTTGACAGCGTGCCCCAGGCGGGCGGATTCTTGCGCGGCCAGGGCGAAGCGCAGCACCTCACGCCCCTCTTCGCCCGTCAGTTTCGGCGGCTCGCCAGCGAACCAGGCGTCAATAAACTGGCGTGTTGAATTGATGAAGCTGTGCTCCCAGCCCACCGGCATGTCGGAGAAGGCGCGCGTCCGCCGATCTTTGTACATGATCACAGGCGGGACATCCATCATCTTGCCGTGCCCCCGCGTCACCCAGATCACGCCTTTGCTGCCAGTAATCTCAACGCGGTCGTCTTGCGCGTAGTGCTGCGTATCCAGTATCAGCTCGGGCGAATACACCGCTTCCAGCGAACCATAACGATTGCCGGGGAATTTCCACGATACGATAGCCGGCGCGTCCAAATGCAGACCCGGCTCAATCTCGGTGCTGCCGATCCAGGCATGCACTTCCTCCGCCATGCCCATAAAATGCCAGCCGAGGGCGAATTTGTGATGGCCGTCGTCGAAAACCAGCGGGCCCCCGCCGCACTCCTCCGAATTGAATCGCCAGGATCTCGCGGAAGCGGGCACAGCCCATTCCGTAGGGCTGATGCCGGAATTGCTCTTGATGCGGATGGTTAGCGGGTCGCCGATCTCGCCACTGTCGATCAGCGCTTTGGCCCGCTGCACCGGCGGGTAGAAGATGAAATTCTCGTAGACTTTGAAGATAACGCCAGCAGCCTTTGCGGCGGCGACCATGTCGTCGGCCTGCGCGACCGACAGCGCCATCGGCTTCTGTACCGAGACATGTTTGCCCGCGGCGACCGCATCGAGCGTCGCTTGATAATGCAAGTGATGCGGCAGAAGAATCTCCACCAGGTCAATATCGGGCAGCGCCAGCATCTCATGGTAATCGCTGAAGACGCGGTCCTCGGCGACTCCCCAGCGGCTGCCACGAATTTGCGCCAGCTCCAGGCTGCGATCGCAAACGGCGACGATATCGGCCCGATCGTCGTCCAGGTAGGCGAGCGCGTGCAGATCTGAAATTCGCCCGGTTCCGATGAAGGCGACACGCAGTTTTTCCATGAGTTTATTCTCGTATCAATTCGTTTGAGCGAATACTACTAATAAAGCTTAAGCCTGTTAGGGGTCAGTCTGTGTCAATGCAGTCAGAGCCGGCGAAGGATTCATAAGGAACGCTGTGGAATGCCTCTTTTCTTACCCCATTCCCCGGCCCCTCTTCCGCCATCTCTAGCACGCGTAGACACTGCGCATCTGGCGGGCATCCAGCGAGCTAGCTGAGGACAGGACAGGTTCAAATCGGGCAAGGTATTGCCGCGAAACCGGCGCATTTGGCAGGCTTATTCGGACGAGCCAATGGCTCGCCCCTACATCTTCTACCACAGAATTCCGCCTATAGGGGTCAGCCATTGGCTGACCCGTTGTGACGAGACCCGCGCTTTTCAAAACTGTCCTGTCCTCAGAGCGAGCTAGGGAAGGGGAGCTTTTCTAGCGAGTTCGTTTTCTGCATGATTAACTTGCTTTTATTGAGAGGGCGAGCCACGGGCCCGCCCCTACAAAGCTTGTCGGGCGCTGGCAGCTGGGCATTGGCGCGCGTTGTCCAATCGCGCCCGAAAATGATACAATTAGTGTGCAGCGCATCGTCGGGCATGTCCAATTGAGGACACGATGGTAAACCAAACCGACACTCATTCCATGAAACTGCTGGATCTGCCTTTGACCCTGCGTCTAAAGCAGAACGCGATCGTATTGCACAGCGAACTCGGCTTGATTGAAGACGCGCGCGGGCAGTACAGCGCCTTGCTTTCGAATATCGTCTTTCCCCGCGGCTTGCACACGCTACTGGCGCATGTGGACGACAAAGACGTCGTCGGGCAATTCCGTTATCGTCAGGGCGAAGCCAACGCGCATCTGGTGTATCTAGCGCCCACGCTGGCGGATTCAGACAGCGATACCATCTGGCTGCACATGCTGGATTCGATGGCGGAGCAAGCCGGCCGCAGCGGCGCGCAGACCCTAGTGGGCGAGGTAGACTTGAACCATCGGCTCTTCGAAACGATGCGGCAGGCCGGCTATGCTGTATACAGCCGGCAAGTCGTCTGGCAGCGTGGCCCGGTCACGGCCGACATGGCGCCCTCGCCGCTGACCGTAACGCCTGAGAACGAAGACGATGAGATCGGCATCGCCGCGCTCTTGGGCTGCACCATACCGCGGATCATGCAGTCGGTGATGGGGCCGTCGCCCGATATGCAAGGATTAGTCTACCGCCGCGATGGGCAGGTCGAAGCCTACATCGCCTTTTCAGAGGGCAAGCATGGCGTCTACTTGATGCCCTTCGTGCATCCGGAAGTGCTTAGCGCGGCGCCGGATATTCTGGCCGCAGCGTTACAGCAGATTGACCGCTGTCGCAAGTTGCCGGTGTACATCTGCGTTCGCGGCTATCAGGGCTGGCTGGAAAATGCGGCGCGCGATCTGGGCTTTGCGCCCTTGCTTGAGCAGGCGGTGATGGTCAAGCATTTGACAGCCGGCGTGCGCCAGGCGTCGTTCGAGAGAGTCGACATTAGCGCCAGGGGGCGGCAAAAGCCTGCGGCCAATCTGCCCATGGTCAAAATTAGCGCGCAAGCAGCATGCAAATCAAGAGCGCGGCCGGCCTTGCCCGGCTAAGCTGAACGAGAAGCGACTGCCTAAGCGACCAATAAGCAAATCAGCGGAGGACAGCTGCCGAGTACATGGATACGCATATCACTGACGATTTTGAGATTCTGCGGAGCGTACTGCCCGATCGCATACGCGGCGCAATTGACGAGTACGGCAAGACGAGCAAACTGCTGGAAATAGTTCTCGACCTGGGGCGGCTCCCGACAGCCCGCTACACCGACGGCGAACATCAGCTCTCTGAAAACGAGGCGACTGAGGCGGATCTGCATCAGTTGGTGGCCGAGTTGGGCGAATTTGACGACGACAACCGCGCCGGCATCGAGCGCTCCCTGCATCGCATATCTGCGATCCGCAATCGACGCGGCAAGATCGTCGGCTTGACGGTACGCATTGGGCGGGCGGTATACGGCACGATTGACATCATCGCCGATTTGATCGAGTCGGGCCAGAGCGTGCTGATCGTGGGGCCGCCGGGCGTCGGCAAGACGACCTTGCTGCGCGAGGCGGCGCGGGTGCGCGCGCGCGACAAACGCGTCGTCATCGTCGATACATCCAATGAAATCGGCGGCGATGGCGATATCCCTCACCAAGCCGTCGGCAAAGCCCGGCGCATGCAAGTCTCTCAGCCGGATCGCCAGCATGAAGTCATGATCGAGGCGGTGGAGAATCACAATCCGGAAGTGATCGTCATTGACGAGATCGGTCGCGAGCTGGAAGCTATGGCGGCGCGAACCATCGCCGAACGCGGCGTCCAGCTGATCGGCACGGCCCACGGCAATACGCTGGAAAACCTGATGCTCAACCCTACGCTGTCGGATTTGATCGGCGGCATCGAATCCGTGACGCTGTCGGACGATGAGGCGCGGCGGCGGGGCACGCAGAAAGTCGTGCTGGAGCGGCGGACGGCGCCCACCTTCGACATCATGATCGAGATTCAGGCGCGCGATCGCCTGGTCGTGCATCCCGATGTCGCCTCGGCCGTTGACGCGATTTTGCGCAATCGACCGCTGCCGGCTGAGCTGCGCGAGCGGGACGGGACGGGCACGATCAACGTCAGCGACTACGTGCATGAGGCGGAATCGCGCTCGGCACCCGCGCGTGAAGGCGCTGGGGAACTGCGGCGCGGAACGGGCGATAGCGCTCACGTCGTGCGCGGCAACCGGACAAACGGCAAAACGCGAAACGAAATGAAGGACGATGTCGCGCAACAGAATACGCGCGAGCTGCGGACAATCAGCGTATACGCCTACGGCGTCGCCCGTAATCGGCTGGAGCAGGCCGCGCGCCGCTTGGCCGTGCCGCTTATGCTCACGGATGACTTTGGCGAAGCGGAGGCCATCGTCACGCTGAAGACGCATTATCGCCGGCGTCCGCGCTTGATCACGGATGGTGAAAAGCGCGGTCTGTCAATTTATGTCTTGCGCGCCAATACTGTGACGCAGATGGAGAATTTCCTGGTGGACTTGTTCCGCTTGAACGGGCGCGACGACCCCGATCGCTTCGGCGACGCCATGATGGAGGCGGAGCAGGCAATCAGCCGTATTCGCGCCGGCGAAGATTACATCAATCTTAAGCCGCAAGCTTCGCAGGTGCGCAAGCGGCAGCATAAGTTGGCGCGCCAGGCGCATATGCAATCGGCCAGCGTCGGCGATGAACCGCGCCGATTCGTCACGATTTACCGCGCCGGTTAGCGCGCAGTGCTCGACGACCTACTTTTCACTTTCGCCGGAGGCAGACAATGAGCACGTCGTCCGTTCGTCCGGCGCCGATTCGCACGGACTATAGCAATGCCTTCGCCAACAAGACGATGCGCGTTCGCCTTCCGGCGATCATCGACGAGGTGCGGGCGCTCAATTCCGATTATCCGCCGGATATATTGCGGCATCTTAGATGGCTGCGCCGCGATCTGTCGGAGGGAGCGCGGATAGCTGAGACCGAGCTTTTGCCCGCAGGCGACATCGGCGATTGGTCGCGCGCCCTGCAGCGGCAACGCGAAATCGCCGGCAGCGAGCCGACTTGGCACAACGCCGAGTGGTTCTTCGCCGAGACCTATGCCTACCGTTGTCTTATAGAAGCTGTGCGCTGGCGTGAAAGCGGGCGCGATCCCTTCTTGCCCAAGAAACTGGAAGAGCTGCATAGCGATGCGCTTTGGCACTTAGTTGAGCGCGCTTACGAGCCGCTTGATTCGCCCGAGAGCGAAGTGCGCCGCGCTGTCGAGTTCTCGCTGTGGGGCAATCGCATCGACCTGAGTTACGCCCCCTCCAGCGAACGGGGCGCCGAAATCAGCGCAGAAGACCTGCTCGTCGACGATCGCGATAGTTTGGCGGCTTATCTCTCCCATTCGCGCATATCGCCGGCCGGCTTTCAGGGTGGCGAGCCGGTATATATCGTCGCGGACAACGCCGGCTCGGAATTGGCGATGGACCTGGTACTGAGCGAATGCCTGCTGCGGCACGTGACGGACCGGGTTGTGATTTGCCTCAAAGCGCATCCGACCTTCGTCAGCGATGCCACGCCGGAGGATGTATGGATGATGCTCAACGAGATGCGACGACGGGGACCAGCCGCCGCGGCACTGGAGAAAGAGTTGCGGCGTTACTGGCTTGGGGGCCAATTGCGCTTCTTACCTCATCCCTACTGGAATAGCAGTCGCTTCCTCTGGGATTTGCCGCCCGACATTCACGATGCCTTCGCGGATGCCCGTCTCGTGATCATCAAGGGCGACGCCAACTACCGGCGGACGGTGGGCGACGCCCTGTGGCCGGCGCATAGTCCATTCGCCCAGGTGCTCGAATACATGGAGGCGCCTGCGCTTTGCCTGCGCACGCTAAAGAGTGATCCGGTGGTGGGGCTGCCCACTGCGGATACAGCGGCGGCGCTGGACCAAGTCGATCCGCAATGGCGCGTCAACGGCCAGCGCGGCGTAATCCAGTTCAAAGCTCAATCGTCAAAGAGCCAGTAAGTGGCCGTCGCCGGGTAGTCCTTTTCCAGCCATGCCATGACCTTGCACGGGGTGAGGCAGAGCAGCAAGCTATCTGTCTCCGCCAATTCCGGGTCCAATTCATACTTCTCGACGTAGCGCGCGCCGATTCGCTGCATCTGTTCCGCTGAGACTTGCGCTTCGGCTGCCGTTCCCTCGAAGATCACAGTTTCGTCGCCGCTGTCCAGATGCAGGACCACGCGGTTGTCGCGGTCGATATTACGCGCTTTCAGCGCCGCCCTGTCCGTGCCGAAGTACAAGACGCCGTCCATCCACGCGCCCCAGACGGGAACGCTGTGCGGGCGGCCGTCAGCGCAGACGCTGCATACCCAGTAATTGCGCGCCTCATGCATTCGCTGGTCGACCCAATCCCAACTCAGCATGGCATCTGCCTGCTCGGGCATGACGCCGTAATGGGGCATGTTGGGGCGGACGCGGCGCGCGTTCAGCGGCTGTATCATGGTAGGGCGCTTGGCGCGTTACTTGCTCATGGGCATGATAACGTGAGTGAAGTCGTCGCGGTTTTCCGGCTTGAGCACGCCGGGATTCTCGGCGCCATTGCTCTGGAATACGACCCGTTCTTCCTTGATGACGCGCAGCACATCGATCAGGTAGCGGATATTGAAGGAGATATCGAGCGGCTCGCCTTCGGCGGTGGCGTCCAGCATGCCTTCGCTGTCGCCGCGTTCGGCGCTCTTGCCGACGATCAAGACTTCGGCCGGCTCGCCGGGGTTCTGCGCCGGCTTGACGCTCAGATTGGCGCTGTTGGCATTGTCGCGGGCGAAGATCTCGGCGCGCTGACAGACGACAAGCAGGTCATTGGTATAGAGCACGGTTGATGTGACAAAGGCGCGCGGAATAATGGAGGCGAAATCGGGGAAGCGGCCTTCGAGCAGCTGTGAGGAAATCTGTATATTGGGCGCGAACACCGTGATGCTGTTTCGCTGCGCGGGCAGGGCGATGCCGATCTCCTGATCGTCTTCAATGATGCGGGCGATCTCGCTCATGGTGCGCGCGGGAACGACCATGTCCTGCTTTTCTTCGAAGGTCTCGCTGATCTCGGACGTTCGCACCGCCAGACGATAGCCGTCGGCCGCGGCCATGGTCATCGTCTGCCCCTCGAGCTGCAGGTAGACGCCGGTCAGGATGGGGCGGTTCTGCTCGCGCGCGGCGGCGAATGCGGTCTGCAAAATCATCTCTCGCAGCGTCTCGCCATCGAGCTGCAAGTCAGCGCTTTCGTTGTGATTAACAGGCGGGTACTCGTCCGAGTCGATGCCGCGGATATTTGAAGTTTGCACGCCGCAGCGCAGATGCACCGTATGCGTAGCGGCATCCAGGCGCAAATCCACCCGTTCGCGCGACAGGCTGCTGATCAATTCGCTGAAGGTTTTGGCGGGCAGGGTGATGCTGCCGCTCTGTTCGACTTTGGCGCCGATCCACATGGTGATACTGAGTTCGAGGTTGGTGGCGGAAATTTTGAGACGCGAGTCCTCGGTTTCCAGCAGCACATTGGCCAGCACCGGCAGGGGCGGGTTGCTGTCGACGGCTTTGGTGACGATGTTCAGGCTCTTTGCCAGGTTTTCTTGCAGGACGCTAACAATCATGATTTACCTCGTGGTGTGGCTGGGCAACTTTGATGGAGCAGCCAGCCGAATCTACGCGTTCGCTATCTCGCAATAGTATAGCCCAAGAATTCGCCGTCGTCATTCGGGAAAGCGTAAGAGGAGCAGTTCATTTCAAAGACACAAGATCTATGTCGGATTTTCTACTGGGGTTTCGCCACAGAGAATCAGAGGGTTTTGATGTCAATGTCGATTCGTCACGTCTTCAGTATTCGTCGCTCGCGCGCGCAAGGCTGAGCGGCGGCATATCAGCGCGGCGAATGTTTATCGGGGTTGGCGGAGCGGCCGGCTCAGCGGGTCTTACTCGTCCGGCGTAATATTGGTGACATCATCGCCTGAAATCTCGATTGTATCGGCGTCGTCGTCGATGGTCTCGACGCGCACGATCTCAATCTTGAGGCGGGCGATCAAGGCAGCCAGCCCGCCCAGCGCCGCCAGCACCGGATTGACGACAGCGGCTACGGCAACGACCACCACCGCCGGCGTCAAGGGCAACTCGATCAACGCGTCGCCCTTGGCGTTGCGGATGATGAGTCGGCGGACATTGCCCTGGGCCACCAGGCTCTTGACGCGATCGACCAATTCATGTCCAACTACTTCCATGTCTTCGACCCAGTCGCGTGGTTCGTTGGGTTTTTCCGGCTCGCTACTCATGCCGAGATCTCCACTATATGCTCTTGTCAATTAGTACGTTGCAGTTGAATTGCGGTTGCGTATTCGGCCGGCGCTCAACGCAACAATTGATAGAGGAGGTCTTTCCAGCGGCCGGCATCCAGCTCCCAGCAGATCAGCGGTTTCCGCGGGTTTGCGGTCACCTCGCGCCAGACCGGGGCGTTGCGCGCATCGCCGCTCAGGTCCAGCTTGTCCACTACCGTCATGCCGCGCGTCAATTCGCTGTCGCATTCAACATCGACGTAATGGTGGCTGCTGGCGGTGCAGATTGAGGGGTCGATGGCCGCGGCCATAGCCACGCCATCGGGCAGCGAGATGCCGATTTCGCCGGTTTGTATCTCGTAACCCTTCATGCCCTTGATATTCGAGTCAATAGCAAAGTCGGCGTAAGGCGTGCCGATGCCGCGCACCGCCTCGATGTCGTCGAGCGACAGCACAAAGTCGCCCTGGCTGAATTCCCAGCCGACCATCTCAACCGGCATGCCGGAGCGGAAGACGATGCGCGCGGCTTCGGGGTCACACCAGATATTGTATTCGGCGGCGGGGGTCACATTGCCATTGGTGCAGGCGGCGCCGCCCATGATCACGCAGCGCGAAACGAGACCCGCGATATCGGGCGCTTTGCGCAGCGCCAGCGCTATGTTCGTCAGCGGACCCAGGGTGACGAGCGCGATGCCGGGCGTGGCGCGTACGGTGTCGACGATGGCGTCAACGGCGTGTTTCTCGCTGGCTGCAGTATGCCTGGGCAGATAGCGGTCGCCCCAATCGCCCAGGCCGTCCGCGCCATGGAACCAGTCAGCCGAGACGTATTCGCGCAGCAGCGGGCGATCGGCGCCGGCGAATACCGGCACATCGGCAGCGCAGAGCTCGGCGAAATAGAGCGAATTGTCCAGGCCTTGCTCCAGCGGGACGTTGCCGGCGACTACAGTAATGGCGCGCACATCGACATCGCTGTGCCGCAGCGCCATCACCACGGCCACGGCGTCATCAGAGCCGGCGTCGGTATCGATCAGAAAGGGACGCGCCATGCGGTTTCTCCCTGCGCTAAGCGGTCACCGCCAGTTGATCCACTGCGGCCCGCAGCCGCTCCAGCCCCTGCACCAGCGTCGAGCGCGGGCAGCCGAAATTCAGCCGTACGAAGCCCTGGCCGGCCTCGCCGAAGAAGTCGCCCGGGCTGGGCGCTACGCCGGCGGTTTCGCGGCAGAAGGCCGAGACGTCGCCCTCGATCGGCAGGTCGCGCATATCCATCCAGAGCAGATAGGTCGATTGCGGCACGGTAGTTTTGATTTGCGGCATGTGCCGGCGGATGTAGTCGAGCGCGTAATCACGATTGTCTTTGAGATAGACCAGCGCTTGGCGCAGCCACTCCTCGCCGCCGGAATATGCGCCGTAAGCGGCCTCGTAGCCCATGATGTTGACGTGCGCGCTGATGCTCTGCAGGGCGGCCGCCGCCGTCTCACGGATGTCTTTGTTCTGGGCGATCAAGACCGAGCAAGCCAGGCCGGCCAGGTTGAAGGTCTTGCTGGGCGCGATCATGGTCAGGGTATTCTGGGCCATCTCGTCGGAGAGTGTGGCGATGGGAATGTGCTCGCCCTCCAGGATCAGATCCGAGTGGATTTCGTCGGCGACGATCAAAACATTGTGTTTCAGGCAAATCTCGCCGATGCGCTCCAGCTCGGCGCGGGAATAGAGAAAACCGGCCGGGTTCTGCGGATTGCACTGCAGGTGGATCGACGCTCGCGGGTCGCGCGCCACCAATTCGAATTCGTCGTAGTCATTTTCGTAGTGGAAGGTGTGGGCGTCATCGCTGACGTAATTCATATCGATATTTGCGGCGATCTTGCGGTTGGCGTAAACCGCCTTGAAGAATGAGCCGTAGACCGGCGTCTGTATCAGCACGGTATCGCCAGGCTGGCCGAAGCCGTCGCAGGTCGCGCAGAGCGCCAGCACCAGGCCGGGCGAGAACAGCACGTCCTCCGGGCTGATGCGCCAGTCGTAGAGCCGCTCCATGCGCTCGACGATGACTTCTTTGAGCTGCGGCGGGTCCATGGTGTAGCCGAAGACGCCGTGGCGGGCGCGCTCAATCATGGCGTCGACGGCGGATGGGGGCGATCGGAAATCCATGTCCGCCACCCACATGGGCAGGCAGTCGCTCTCGAATGCGCCCCATTTTGCGCTGTGATGCTGCGTCCGGTCGATAACTTCGTCGAAGTTGAATGCGGTCATAGGCGGGCTCTCTACCGTCTGCGGAAAGGACGCCTAGAAATATAACCGATGACCGGTGGCGATGCACGGGCGGCTTTGCTTCGCGAGCTCGACAGCACGTGATTTGCCACAGAGGCACAGAGGCACAGAGAAAGGCATCTGCGTTCGGGCGATGGCGCGCCTCCGGCAAAGTTGGCCACTTCCTTGCTAGCGGGCTACCAGAATTGAGTCCAGTAGTCGCGCTGCTTTTCCTGGCGGAAGCGCTGCACCCACGCTTCGGTCAGGGCGTTGCTGAGGCGCTGATATCGCGGCTCGGGAACCGTCAAGTCCGCCGGCCGCTCGATGTCGAGGCAGTCGAGGACGGCGCGAACGGTTGCGGCAGGATGCGCGACGAAGTCTTCGTAGATGATGCCGTAGGGCTGGATGCTATTTTCAGCGAAGTACTCGGCCCAGACCGCCTCGCGAATGATGATCTCTTGCAGCAGATGATCGATGGCGGCGAAGTCATAGCGCGGCGTCGAGTTTTCGACGGCGTCCAGGGAACTCCAGCGGCCGGTTTGAATCGCCATCCAGTGGGAGACGGCCTGACGCACTTTGTTGCGGCGCGTCAAATGCAGGTAGCGCAGGTCGGGGAACAGGCGGTCGAGGGCGGCATTCACCGGCAGGCTGTCGAAGCCATCGATCGAGCGCAGACGCCGGGCGAAGTCCCGCCAGTAGCCGCCGCCGACCTTGCTGCCGAATACGCCATTGGCGCTGGTATCGGCCGCAAGTATCTGTTCAAGATAGGCGCGGTAGTCGGGGATGGTATCGCCGCGCGGATTGTCCGGCGAGATATTGTGGTAGAAGCGCTCTTTTGGCTGGCCGGCGAGGCCCGTGTCCGCCAGCAACTGCGACAAGAGCGTGCTGCCGCTGCGGACGGTGAAGCAGATGAAATAGGCTTTGCCGGCGTGCATTGGCCGCTAAGCCGTCTCGCGACTGTCGCTCAGGCGACGAGCGATGGCCTCCGGGTCGACCGCCCCGGCAACCCGGGCGCGCAGGGCGAAAAGCCGCCGCGGGTCGTCGTTGACGCGCGAAACTTCTACGGGCGCGCTGTAAATCTCGCTGACGATTTCAGCGATTTCCGCGCGGACGGCGTCGAAAACTTCCGGCTGGTTGCGATAATTCATGCGGTCGAGGAAGCTGATCTTGGCCGATGTGTAGTCAAAGATTAGATCGCCCGGGGCTTCGGCTTCCAGCGCTTGGGCGGCTTTTAAGGCATGGTGGAAGGACAGTCGCAAGGCAGCGGACAAGTTATCCGGCAGATCGCGCTTGCGTATGTAATTCAAACCGGCTTGACCTTCGCCCAGGTCGTAGGCGTAGTCCGCTTCGTCGGCGACCAAAATGACGCCCGGACCCTCGACCACATGCTTGTAGTCGATGACATCGATCAGCATGCCGGGGACGGCGTGCTCCTGGATCCAGCGCTGAAATATTGGCAAGATATCGGCCGGCTGCAATTTGGGCTTTTGCTTCAGACTGAATTTGACGCCAAGACGCTTGGGTACGGTTGTCATATATGCCTCGCATAGTGATAGGTTGGGGGCGACCCACCGGGCCGCCCCGACAAATATTGTCACAGGCGTCGCCAGCGCCTTAGCCGACGATGACGCCGTTGATGCGCTGCTCGGCGCTGTGGACATTCTCGATGAAGAGCTGCGTCTCATCAATGATCTGATGGGCGTAGTCTTCGTTGATGCGCGCGGGCGCCTCGGCATGTCGCTTGAAGAGGTAGCGGGCGAATTTGCCTTTGGCGAAGCGATCGTAGATCAGCTCGGTATCGTAGAAGCGCGAGCGGAACTCCTGCACGATGACGTTGTAATCGTCGCCCACGTCCAGGTATTTGGTGCGCACCAGCGCGCGCGCCGCCAGCACCATCGCTTTGTAAGCGTTTAGGTCGGCGGCAGCGAAGTCGCCGTCATCCAGCGCCAGCAGCGCCTCGAAGTGGGTCGATTCGGCGCGCGATATCTCCATCGAGAAGAGCGAGACAACTTCACCGGCGCATTCGCCGACGCCGATATCGTCGATGGTGTAAACGCGCGAATCGCCCCAGTCGCTGAAAAATGACGGATTCTCCTCAAAGCTGGGCAGCTTGGTGAAGGGCTGCAGCATGGCTTTGATCTCCTTGCGTCCCAGCTCCTTGACCCAAGTCTGGAAGTTCTCGTTTTCCGCTCGCTCGGCCACGTAGCGCTCGGTTAAGGCCTCCAGCACATCCGGCACGGTCTTGGCCGGCACCGCGCCGCAAGCCAGCCCGTAACTGCCGGCGTTCTGCTGCCACTGTCCGCCGAGCACCACCTGGAAATGCGGCATCTTGTGGTTGCCGGAGCGGCGGCTGTTGCCGAAGAAGCCGATGTCAGCCACATGATGCTGGCCGCAAGAATTGAAGCAGCCGCTCACCTTAATCTTGAGATCGCGCACGGCGTCGGGAAGCAGGTTGATCTTTTCGACGAGCCGCGTGCGCAGCTCGGCGGTCAGGCCGCGCGACGAAGCGATGCCGAGCTTGCAGGTATCGGTGCCGGGGCAGGAGGTGATGTCGACGATGGTGCCGGCGCCGGAATCCGCCAGTCCGATGGCGTCAAGGTCGCGGTAGATGGCCGGCAGGTCGGCATCGGCCACCCAGCGCAGCACAAAATTCTGCTCCACCGTAAGCCGGATATTGTCGCCCACGTAACGCCGGGCGATATCGGCCAGCTGGAAGCCTTGCTCGGCGGTGAAGTCGCCCAGGGGCGTATGCAGCGTGATGGTGCTGTATCCGCTCTGCGCCTGACGATAGACACTGGTGCGATACCATTCGGCGAAGCCATCGGGCAGCGCAGCGCCATTCAGCGCCATGCCCGCTTTGGCCGGCTCGTAAACGAAGTCGCCCAGGCTGTCCATGTAGGCGGTATGGCGCTCGTCGGGTGGCACAATCTTCAATTCTTCCTCAACCAGTTGGCGGAATTCGTCGATGCCCAATTTCGCCACCAGGAATTTCAGGCGCGCGCGGTTGCGGTTCTTCTTTTCGCCGAGGCGGGCGAAGACACGGGCCACCGCCTGCGTAAGCGGCAGCAGCTCTTCTTCGCTGACGAATTCGGCCAGGACTTTGGCTTGGTGGGGCACTGTGCCCAGGCCGCCGCCGACAAAGACGGTGAAGCCGCGCAGGGTCTCGCCCTCAATCTCGCGCGATTGCGCCAGCAAACCCAGATCGTGCATCTTGACCAAGCCGCAAGCGTGGCCCGCGCAGCCGGAGAAAGCCACTTTGAATTTGCGCCCGAAGTCTTGCACGTCGTCATGGCCGAGCAGGAATTGCGTCATGGCATCGGCGTATGGGCTGACGTCGAAGACTTCGTCATGGCAGACGCCTGCCAGCGAGCAAGCGGTGATGTTGCGCACGGAATTGCCGCAGGCTTCCTGGGTGGTGATGCCCACGGCCGCCAGCCGCCGCATCAGATCGGGCGTATCGTCGATGTGCACGTAGTGCAGCTGAATGTCCTGGCGCGTGGTGATATGCAGAATGCCGCCCGAATACTCGTCCGCCAACTCGGACAGGACCTCCAACTGTTCGGCCGTCAAGCCGCCGTAGGGAATCTTGATGCGCTGCATGCCCGGCGCGTCCCAGAGCGTATCCGGTCCCTTGACGATGTCGTCCGAGGGGAAGGTCAGCTCGCGCGTTTGCACGCCATCATGCCGCTGGCCGTTGTCGTAGCGCTGGCCGTAGACGCCTTTGCGCAAGCGGGATTCGGCGAAGACCTTCTCATCCAGCTTGCCTTGCTTGCGCAATTCCATTTGCGCCTCGTAAATGTCGATGAGATTGCCCATTTCGGCTGGTATCTCATCTTGCAGCAACTCTTTCCAGCTAGTCATTTCGCCCCTGTCCTTTCGGCATAATCCTTCTAGGTTCCTGTCTTTATTTTTGACGCCGCCGATATTAGGCCGGCGCCGGATTCATTTCGCGGTCGATGACTTCCGTCGGCAGCAGATCAAACCAGGCCAGGCCCGCTTCTCGCAGGCGCACGACATCGCCGATGACCGTGATAGCCGGCGGCATAATCTCCATCAGCCGGGCAATGGCGGCGATGCGCTCGGCGGTACCGATGTACGCGCGCTGATGCGCCGTGGCGCCCCATTCGATCACGGCCGCCGGCGTGTTGGCATCCAAGCCCTGCTCAATCAGTTGCTGCGTGACGGCTGGCAAGTTTTTGACGCCCATCAAGATGACGATCGTGCCGCCCAGCTTTGCGACCGCCTCGTAGTTGATGCTGCTGCCGGATTTGGCCGGGTCTTCATAGCCGGCGATGACGGTGAAGGCGCTGCTGATGCCCCGTTGCGTAAGTGGGATGCCGGCGTAAGCGGGAACGGCGAAGGCGCTGGAAACGCCCGGCACCACCTCGAAGGGGATGCCGAATTCGCGGCAAGCCAGCGCCTCTTCTCCGCCGCGCCCGAATATAAAGGGATCGCCGCCCTTGAGCCGTACGACATCCTTGCCCTTTAGCGCGCGCTCGATGAGCAGCACATTGATATCGGCCTGCGCAAGTCGATGGCGCGTTGGCTGCTTGCCGGCGTTGATCAACTCGGCGTCGGGCCGCGCTTCTTCCAGCAGCTCAAAGGGTATCAGCCGGTCGTAGACGACGACATCAGCTTGCCGCAGCAGGCGCGCGCCCTTGCGCGTGATCAGATCCGGATCGCCCGGGCCGGCGCCAACCAGATAAACGGTACCAGTCTTCATGCCACGGCCTCTCTCATCTTTTGCGCCTTTGACAGCCATAAGTTGCATGCGGAGCGGCAGGGCAGCGCCGCGCTGGCTGATTTCCGCGCCTGCCACCAAGTCGGCTGGCAGACGCAACCGGCGCAGACCTGCTCGACTGTTTGCTGCACCAATGGCCGCGGCAGCAGGTGGATGTCCTTGAACATACCGACTTGACGCTGGCTGACGGTCTGCAGCGACTCGGTTGCGAATTGCCCGCTCCAGTCAGCTGCCAGGCCGGGATACACCGTCTCCAGCACTGCGTGGGCTTGTTCCGGCGCCGCCAAATCGACGCGCCAGCCGCCGGGCAAGTCTGCGCTGGTCGGCAAGGGCCGGAAGGGCGAGTCGCGCAGATGCGCCCGCAATTCCCCCGGCGTCGACATTGCCCGGCCCGGCGCGGAATCGCCGCTGCGCCAGGCGTGGTCTGCGCTGAGCATCACCTGACCGAAGCGCATGCTGCCCTCGCGCTTCAGGGCGCTTAAGAGCGTATTCTTACCGGCAGCGGGAAAGGCGGACCAGTCGCCGGCATGCTCTCTTGGATTGAAAGCATGACCGCTTTCACGCGCCAGCTCAAGGATGACTTGGCAGATCGACTCGTCCGCCCCGACCGGCTCGCAGTAGAAGACCTCGCGTCCGTTTACTGACTCGGCTGCTCGCCCGCCCGAAATGCCCAGCGCCCGCGGAACATCTCCCGTGACATGGGAGCCTTCGGCCAGGAAATAGGGCAGGGCGATGATAATGGGCGAGCTTGTATTGTGGTAAACGCTGGCAATGGCGGGCTCGTCATCGAGGTAGACGGCGACCACTTCTCGTAGCCAGCCCAGCGCGCGCAGACGGTCGGCTTGCGCTCTGGCAGCGGCGCGACTGTTGCGGTTGCGCGGCGTGCCGTGCCCGATGATGGCGGCTGCCGTCTGGTCCGGCTGTAGCCCGAATCTTTCGACCATTTCGCGCAGGCGCGCGTTCACGATGGTATCCAGCAGCTTGTGCTCGCCCACCGTAGGCGTCAGGTGAATGCGGCGTTTGCCGCGCCGGGTCAGCGCGCCGTCCAGTCTCATCTCGGCCGGCAATACGTCGCGCGTAAAGTAGCCTTGCGCGGTGAAGACCGGCACGACGACGACCTCATCAGCGGCGACGCTGTCCAAGACGCGCGAGAAGGCCGGCGGCTCCTTCCAGAAGCAAGCGGTGATTTCGTCAGCTACGCCCATGCTGCGCAGGCGATCGACATAGCGCCAGACGACGCCGGCGGTCTCAGCGCTGATATGCGAGCCATGCCCGGCCAGTACCAGAGCGACGCCGCTCATTTCGGCGCCCCTTCCAGCAGAATCTGTTGAAAGACGCGCTGCGCCTTTTCTCGGTCGCCGGCCCGCAGCAGCGCCAGCACTTCCGAGGTGACGATATCTTCGTAAAGCGATTGCCTGTTCGCTTGCGACGGGGAGTTTTCCGGCAGCGACGCGCGCAGCGCCCCCAGCCAGTCGGCCAGGATGGCGTATTCCTCGCCCAGGTCCTGCGCCAACTGGCGTTTGAGTTGGCGGACCAGCGCGGGTGACTGGCCGTTGCTGCTGAGCGCGATGGTGAGCGGCGGCTTTTCGATCAGCGCCATATTGCTGAAGTCGCTGTCGTCGCTGCTGCCGTTGGCCACATTGCAGAGCGCGCGGATGCGGTGGGCGTCTTGCGCTACCGTTTGGTTCACCCGGGGATCGGGCGTCGTGGCGATAACCAGAATCGGCATGTTGTCGTTGAGCATATCGCGCCGGTAAGGCTCGGCGATCCACTCGATGGCGCCCTCAGACGCGAGCGCCTTTAGATCCGGGCTGGCCTCGGGGCTGACGAGCAGGACGCGCGCGCCGGTACTTAAGAGGTGTCGAACCTTGCGCGTGCCCACGCGGCCGCCGCCGATGACGGCCACCTGCCGGTCCTGCAAATGGAGCAGGATGGGATACCCGCCGCCGGTCTCAGGCACGCATCACCTCCGCGGCCCGTTCCTCGATCAGCGGAATATGGATGCCGCATTCGGTCTTGGATCGGTTGGCCCAGCGTCCACTGCGCCCGTCTGCGTTTGCGGCTCTGGCGTTGGTGCAGGGCCAGCAGCCGATGCTGGGATAACCGGCGCGGTGCAATTTGTTAAAGGGCAAGTCGTGCTCGTGGATGTATGCCCAGACGCGATCCTCGCTCCAATTGGCGAAGGGCGCGATCTTGACCAGACCGCTGCGGCTGTCGTGGCTGAGCACGGGTGTATTGGCGCGGCCGGCCGACTGATCGCGTCGCAAGCCTGCCACCCAAGCCCCGAAGCCGGCCAGCGCATCGCGCAGCGGAATGGTCTTGCGGATATGGCAGCAGCGGTCGGGATTGCGCTCCCAGAGCCGATCGCCGTAATCGCGCGCCTGCTGCCGGGGCGTCTGCCGCGGCTTGACGCGCCGCAAATCGAGTTGGAAGCGCTGCTCAAGGTCCTTGATCAGGTCCTGCGTTTCCGGGAAGAGCAGCCCTGTATCCAGGGTCAGCACGGGCGTACGCGGCGCGATCCGCTGCATCATGTGCAGTGCCGCGATGCCGGTGATTTGAAAGCTGGTGACGATGGCGAGCCGCTCGCCATAAGTTTCGCCCGCCCAAGTCAATATGTCGTAGGGGCCGGCATTTTCGTATTGTTCCGCTAGTGTTTCAATGTGCTTGTGTTGCATCTCGTCTCCCCAGGTGAGTGTTCATCGCGATAAAGCAAAGAGCGCCTCGGATTATCCGAAGCGCCCCAATCTTTCTGAACGTCTCACTGGCAACATCGATCAGCCAGCCCCGGATAACCCCGCCGTATCGGCACGGTGCGACAACAACATGCGCAGGGACAGGACTGGATTCTGATGATTGACACGATATTCATTCCTCGCTTCGCAACAAAAAACCCCGTGTCGTCACGGGGCATGTAAGTCTGGCTCGCGTTTTGTCAATTCTGACTCAGCAAGGCGCCACCGTAGGACTATCGGCTGATAGCGTCTGACAACAACAGGGGGCGCAACAAGCGAAAATCATTGACCTGATATCCTTCGTTTTTGCAACTGACAGGGATGCTAGCGCAACAGTAATCATTTGTCAACCGATTGATTGAATTTGCGCGCAACTTGACACTACGCGTCTAGGCGCTGCCCATGCGCAGGGCGCCGTCGAGGCGGATGGTCTCGCCGTTGAGCATGGGGTTTTCCACGATCTGCTGCGCCAACTGCGCGTATTCCGCCGGCAAGCCCAGGCGCTGCGGGAAGGGGACTTGCGCTCCCAGAGAGGCGCGGACTTGGTCCGGCAAGCTGCCGAGCAGCGGCGTATCGAAGATGCCCGGCGCAATGGTGCAGACGCGGATGCCGTTGCGGGCCAGGTCGCGGGCGATGGGCAGGGTCATGCCCACGATGCCGCCCTTGGAAGCCGAGTAAGCCGCTTGCCCAATTTGGCCCTCGAGGGCCGCCACGGACGCCGAATTGATGATGACGCCGCGCTCGCCCGCTTCATTGGGTGCAGCGCCCGCCATTAGCGCAGCCGCCAGCCTGATGCAATTGAAGCTGCCGATGAGATTAACGCGAATCACGGACTCGAAATGGTCCAGCGGATGCGGGCCGCGACTGCTGATGGTGCGCGTGGCCAGGCCGATACCGGCGCAATTCACCAGCACATTTAGCCCGCCGAATTCCGCCTGCGTCAGCTTAAGCGCCGCTTGCACCTCCGCCTCGCTGCTGACATCGGCCCGGACGAAGCGCGCGCAGTCGCCCAGATCGTCAGCCAGGCTCGCGCCTTTATCCTCATCGCGGTCCAGGATGACGACGCGAGCGCCCTGCTCGATAAAGCGCGCAGCCGTGCCGGCGCCCAGGCCGGACGCGCCTCCTGTGATAAGCGCGATGGCATCTTGCATTTGCATATTGTTGGCTCCTGTTGTTGGCGCGGCTTCTTCATACTTGCCACAGAAGTAAACGCGAGTAAGTAATTAAACAGTCTGCCACAAATTCTACCCCCTCTCCGATGATTCCTGAGGACAGGACAGTTATTCAACAGGCAGATAAGAGCCGTGTAACCAGTGAATTATGTGAGTATTTCGGGCGAGCCAATGGCTCGCCCCTACATCTTCTACCACAGCATGGTGCCTGTAGGGGTCAGCCATTGGCTGACCCGTTGCAACAACAGCCACTAATCCCAAACCTGTCCTGTCCTCAGCCGAAGATTCGGGGAGGGGGCCGGGGGGTGGGGTAAAATTCCGGCGAATTCGTCGCTAATACCAATCAAGCCCTACAAGGCTTGTCAGCTGTAGCAATTCCGCGCAATGGTTTACAGGCAGTGTTACGGACGGTGACGATTCAACGACAGATCGGCGCTAGCGTCCGTTGCTGCCGTGCAGGTTGTTCAGAAATTCCTGATTGGTGTCGTAGAGACGGAAATTATGCAGCAGCTGCTCGGTGGCGCCGACGATTCCTTCCGGCTGTTCCGCCAAGTGCGACCACATGCGGCGCATGGTGTAGACACGCTGCAATACATCGGGGCCCAGCAGCAATTCCTCGCGCCGCGTAGACGACTGCTCCACGTCAAAGGCCGGGAAGACGCGCCGTTCTTGCAGCTTGCGGCTGAGGTGCAATTCCATATTGCCGGTGCCTTTGAATTCCTCGTAGATGACATCGTCCATCTTGCTGCCGGTATTAACCAGGCAGGTGGCGACGATGGTCAGGCTGCCGCCTTCCTCGACATTGCGCGCGGCGCCAAAAAGCCGTTTGGGCGGGTGAATGGCGGATGGGTCCAAGCCGCCGGACAATGTGCGACCGCTAGAGGGCACGACCAGATTATAGGCGCGCGCCAGACGCGTGACGCTATCCAGCATCATGACGACGTGCCGCTTGACTTCCACCAGTCGCTTGCAGCGTTCCAGCGCCATTTCCGCCACGCGAACGTGATGGTGCACCGGATCGTCAAAGGTGGAGGCGATCACCTCGGCGTCAACCGATCGATCCATGTCGGTGACTTCTTCCGGCCGCTCGCCGATTAGCGCGATCATCAAGTGAACTTCGGGGTAATTCTGGCTGATGGCGTTGGCGATGTCTTTGAGTACGGTGGTCTTGCCGGCTTTGGGAGGCGACACGATCAAGCCGCGCTGGCCAAAACCGACCGGCGCGATCATGTTGAGCATGCGCGTGGAAATGATGCGTGGCAGGGTTTCGAGGTCGAAGCGCACTTCCGGGAAGATTGGCGTCAGGCGCTCGAAACTGGCGCGATTGCGAATCTCGTGCGGGTTCAGCCCGTTGACGGCGTCGACGCGCAGCAAGCCATAATAGCGCTCGGTGTCTTTGGGCGGCCGAACTTGCCCGATGACCATGTCGCCCGTGCGCAGATTGAACTTCTTGATCTGCGTCTGGCTGACGTAGATGTCGTTCTGGCCCGGCAAATAGCCTTCCGCGCGCAGGAAACCGATGCCGTCATCGACGACTTCCAGCACACCGCCGCGCAGTTGATTGCCGCGCCGCTCGGCTTCTTCGCGCAGCAAGCCGATGATCAGGTCTTGCTTTTTTAGCTTGCTGAAGCGCGGCACATTTTGGTCGCGCGCCATGGTGCGCAATTCGGGCAGCGTTTTTCTTTCAAGTGTTGCTATGTTCATTCAATTCATCCTGGGAATCTAAGTTGCGGCGGAGCTGGTATTTGGTTGTGCCGCATACTCTCGAACGTTTCCATTTGTGGTTTTCGGAGGGAAACACTCCGTTAGTTGCCTGTACGGCAAGTCCCGCAAAGTGCCAAACGTGGTTTTGGCAATCCGTGCGAATCATCAATTCGGGTGGGCTCGTGGAAACAAGGACTCTCGACTCTGACTATAGCATACCTGCGAATTCGAGTCAATCGTTTATCAGACGATTATATGAGTTTATTACACTTTGCTCGGGAGCGCTGGTTCTGAGACTGATTTGCCGCTAAACGCTAACATGAATTATAAGTTGAAACGGTGTGATGGAGGCACTGTTTGCGCAGCGAATTGCAGAACCCCGCCCGCGGGCAGGGTCCTGTAAGGTAAATCTTACTGCATGTTGCTCAGGCGCTAGTCCAGATCGTCATGCAGTTCGTTGGCTTCCGCATTGAGCTCGGCGAGCGCATCGGCGGCGGCTGTTTCGCCATTGACCACTTCGGCGATGGTATTGGGCACTAGGCCGCGCACCGCGCTGTAGCTGGGCAAACCCGGTGAGGAATAGACGCTCGCCATATCGTCTTGCAGGATGCCTTGTACTTCGACGAAGCGGGAGTAGGGCATGCGCGGCTCGGTGAAATCGGATTCGCTGACTTCGATGTCGTTGCGAATGCTGAAGTAACCGGTGGCGCCGGACCATGCCAGCTGCGCCTCTGCGCCTGCGAGGTAGCGGACGAAGAGCCAGGTGGCCAGTTCAGCTTCCGGGCTGGCGGTCAAGATGGCCTGGCTGGGCACGAAGAGTTGGATGGTGCGGCCGACGCCTTCCGCGCCAGGGAAGGCCGTGACTACCCATTCATCGGTCATTTCGGCTTCGGCGGCGTCCCAGGTGATAAAGGGGATGCCGGCCGAGCTGCCGGCGGCGAAGGGCGTGATGCCGATGGAGAAGTCGCCGGTATTTTGGTAACGCTCGGCGAAGAGATAGGCGCAGTCATTGGCCAGCATGCGCGTGAACATTTCCAGGGCGGCAACGACCTCATCCGCTTCGAAGGTGTAAGCGCCGGCATCAGCATCGAAAATCGCGCCGCCGTGCGCTGCCACGAAGCTCTCGAAGTGTGATGTGCCGGTATCCAGCGGATAACCTTCGTACATATCGCTGGCGCCCGCAGCGCAGGAAATCTCCTCGAACTCGGCCAGCGTCTCCGGCACGCGCCGTTCAAAGCCCAACGCCTCGACGATGTCCAGGTTGGTGTAAAAGACGTTCAGCGAATTCTGATTGGCCCAGGCCACGCGCATGCCGTAGAAAGGCGAAAAGTCCAACTGATTGACGTTCAGCAAGTTGAAATTGAGATTGCTCTGTTCGTCGGCGGAAATGCCCCAGTTCGGGCTGTTGAGCAGCAGGTTTATGTCGACAACCACGCCTTCGTTGGCCCAGCCGGCCACGGCGTTGGCGTAACCCGCTGCCATATTCGGCAGCTCACCAGACAGAATCGCAGTATTCATCAGGTCTTCAATGGTGCCGTAATGTCCCTGGTGAATCGCTTCTACCGTGATGCCATAGCCATTGTTGCTGTTGAAGTCATCAACCAGCGCCGCCATCGTATTGGCTTGTGAGCTGTCGTCGGAATACTGATGCCAGTAGACGACCGTCTGCCCGCTGGGATCAATACCTTCATAATCGGTGTCGCCTTGCGCCAGCGCCATACCGGCGCCAAAGGCCAGCAGAATCAGCAAAAGAATCAGTGCTCGCTTCATGATGCTTGTTTCTCCTTTTGAGTCTTGTTGCCTAAACGAATCAAATTGCCGCTATAAAGCTTGTCCGGTACGCCGTCGCTCGCTCGGCTTAGGCGAAGTTTCGACATTTTTGCCACCGAGTACACCGAGTTAGATAGAGGACTCAGAGGAAAGGCATCATGCTTAGTCCAAAGACAGAATCCGCGAACATGCGGACCACCCTTGACTCGACCTACATCCATATTTCCCGGTATCCCTCTCTGTGCCCTCATTTTTACTCTGTGCCCTCGGTGGTAAAGGTGTCGTGAATCCGTAAAGGCGCGGCGCCCACCCCGCCAAAACGTACCGACATCGGTATTTGAGTAGCGGACAAGCCTTTAAGGTAAGCATATTTTAGCAGACTGTGCCTCTCATTCGAGCGCGGACTTTGCCAGGGCGCTCAGCTTTTGATGCCGGTCTGGGAGATGCCCTCGGTGAATTGCTTCTGCGCCACGAAATAGAGCGCCAGAATCGGGATCACCGTGATGACCGACGCCGCCATCTGCAAGTTGAGATCGCCCGGCGTGTCAGCCGTCACGAAGTTGGACAAACCCACGGCGATGGGCCGCCACTCGTCGTTGATGGTCACCAGCAGCGGCCACATCAGGGCGTTCCAGGAACCGATGAACCCCAGCGTGACGATGGTCATAATCGGCGCTTTGGACAGGGGCAGCACCACGCTGATGAGGAAGCGCGGATGCCCGGCGCCGTCGATGCGCGCGGCTTCCCAGAGATCGTCGGGAATCTGGATGAAGAATTGGCGCAGCAGGAAGATGTTGAAGACCGAGGCGAAAAAGGGAATGGTCAAGGCGGGCCAGTTGTTGAACCAGGCGCCGGCGTCACCAAACAAGCTCTCGCTCAGGCGACCCAGCCAGATCACGGTCAGCAGATGCGGGATCAGCATGACGATGCCGGGGATCATCATGGTCGACAAGAATAGCGCGAAGATGAAGTTGCGGCCTATGAAGTTCATGCGCGCGAAGGCGTAGGCGGCCGGGATGCATACCAGCAGCGAGCCGGTGACCGTGATCAGCGTGATGCGGATGCTGTTCCAGATATAGCCGGAGATGCCTAAGGACTGCAGGACGCCCGTAGCGGGATCGGTCACGACTTCGATATCCAGGAAATTGGCGCGGCGCAGGGCGGTGGCGTAATTCTCCCAAAGCAGATTCTCGGGCAGCAGCCGCGTCAGATTGACCTCGCTGAGCGTCATGAAGGAGGCGCTGATCATCCAGAGAAAGGGGCCGATGGCGATCAGCACACCGGCGAAAAGCACGGCGTAAATGGCGATGCGCCCCAGGTCGATCGGCTGAGGCGGCGCTTCGGCGGGTGGTTTCCCGGTCGCGGACGGCGCCAGCCCGGCATTGTCGCTAGCCATAAAACACACGCCTTCCCATAATCCGATTCTGGAACAGGGTCATCAGCAGGATCAGCGCGAACAAGACAAAGGCCATCGACGAGGCGTAGCCGTAGCGATTGCTATTCTGCAGCTCGTCAAAGATGAAGACGCTGGCGGTATTGACCTTGCTGCCGACGGCGCCTGTGCGCAGGATCCAGATTTGCGTAAAGGCCTGGAAGGTGCCGATGATAGCGACCAGCGAGAGGAAGAATATGGTGGGCGATAGCAGGGGCAGGGTGATGTGGCGGAAGATGCGCCAGCCGTTGGCGCCGTCGATGCGGGCGGCTTCGTAGAGCTCGCCGGAGATATTGCCCAAGCCCGCCAGAAAGATCACGGCGTCGTAGCCGATATAAGTCCAGGTGGAGTAGATCATGATGACGATCAACGCCAGCGCCGGGCCGGCCAGGAAGTCGGGCAAACCCAGCAAGCTGCCGATGGACGAGCGTTCCAGGATCCAGCGCTGCGGCTCGATGCCGACAATGGCCAGCATGCGGTTGGCCGGCGCGGTCTTGCCGGCGTCGAAGATGACGCGAAAGACGATCGATGTGGCGACGAATGGCGTGATATAAGGAATGAAGTAGACCATGCGAAAGAAGGAGCGGAAGCGTATGGGTTGAAAGAGCAGGTAAGCCAGCAGCAGGCCGATGGTCAATTGCACCGGTACCGTTCCGCCGGCGTACATCACGGTGACCCAGAAGCCCTGCAGCAAATCGTCATCGGCTGCCGACAGAGCCGCCGGCGCCTCCGCCATCAGCAGATAGCCGCCGACTGCCAGCGACAGGCCGCTCAAGACCAGCAGGGCGAAACGCCGGTTGGATTGCGCGCGGATGCCACGCTGAAATATCACGTATGCCGATGCGATCAAGCCGACGCCGGCGCTGACGAATACCAACTGCGACCAAATAGGCAGCGCTTCGCCGCTTTCGCGGGCCACGGCAATCGCCAGGTTCGTTTGGTCAATCGTCAGTCGCAGCAGAAATACCGCCGCCAGCAGCAGCAGCGTCGCGATGCCGCTGCCGACGATGATCTCGGCGCTGGAATCCGAGCGGAAGCGCCACAGCGCCAACGCCAGCGCGGCCGCTGCAGCCAGGAAACCGACCAGCATCAAATTGCCGGCTTCATAGACGCCGGGACTGGTGAAACTCTCGCCGAATTTCTCCATGAACAGCGCCAGGGACACGTTCTGTCCGCGCACCAGCCGCGGGATCAGCATGATGACGGGAATGAGCTTGAAGAACCAGTCGAGCGCAAGCAGCGCAGCGTAGCCGCTGACAACGCCGGCCAGCAGCGGTATCGACTGATTCGTGGTCTCTGCCCGCCGCAGCGTCTGCAAAAGCCCGCGACTGACGCGCAGGCCAGCCGCGAAAGCCAGCAGCGCCAGCCAAAAGAATAGAATGTAGCCCAGGTTGCCCAGGGCTTTTTCGTAATTGGCCAAGCCGACGTAATTGTCGGGGAAACGCCGCCAGCGATGCAAGCTGACGAAGAAAGCGAAGGCCACCGGGAACAAGCCGAAAAGCAGAATCAGAATGCCGGCGGGCGCCAGAAAGAGGTAAGCCGTCAGATTCTCTTTGAGCAGTCTGCCGCGCCGCGTATTCAGCATGTAACTTACCTTTGTCGCGTACGCCATCGGCCAAGTATAGCGGTAGGAGCTTGCGACTTTAGTATAGTCCGCGCATTGGCCATAGCCAAACCTCTCCGCAACGACAGGGCAATTGCATCAAATTATTTTCAACACTGAGAGCGCAGAGGGCACAGAGTTTTAGGGGTTTAGACGACTATTCTACGAAATCTGCGGCCAGGAATAGGCAACAGTCACTAGCGAAACGTGAACCACAAATCACAGTTCAAATGAGACATGAACACATATTTATTGTTTTTCTCTGCGCCCTCTGTAGTTGATCTTCAGTTTAGATTCCCACCTAAGCAGCCGCTATCATTTTGATGCAATTGCGCTCGCCACGACGATGCGTGAGCGCAATTATAGGCGGTACACATTGACCAGCGCATTCATGCTACAATGAAATTGAGACAATACCGGCACAGGAATGCGCAAAATGCCCCGTATCGTAGTCATCGGCGCTTTGGTTTACGACTTCGTGTTTGAGGTGCCTGATTGGGTGGCGCCGAATCGCGCAGTGCACGCCAGCACGGCTACCATGACGCCCGGCGGCAAAGCTCTGAATCAGGCCGCTGCCGCCGCGCGATTGGGCGCTGAAGATGTGCGGCTGGTGGGCTGCGTCGGCGCCGATATGCTCGGTGATGACATGCTGGCCGCGTTAGAGAAAGTCGGCGTTAACACGCGGCACATCCGCCGGCATTGCCAAGCGCGCACCAGCATCGCCTGCATCGTGGTGAAGGATAACGTGCCTGGCTTTATCGGCGCGCCCGACGCCAGCCGATTGGTCGACGAAGACCAGATTCGGGGGGCGCTGGCGGACGTTGAAGCGGGCGATATTGTGCTGGTCGATTTCGAGATTCCGCAAAGAATGGTGCAATTTGCGCTGGAGCAGGCGCGGGCGGCGGGCGCGGTTACGGTGTTGAATCCGGCGCCGTTCTTCACGCGAGACAGCTTCGTCGTGGGTTACCTGCATCTGGTTGACGCGCTCATCCCCAACAAACTGGAGGCCCAGCTTATCCTGGGCAGCGAGACGGATGACCTGGATTTTCTGGCGCGCAAATTGCTGGACCTGGGCGTCAAACAAGTTGTGCTGACTATTGGCGAGCAGGGCAGCGCGCTTTACGAAAGGGCGTGCCAGCTTGAGCAGCCGGCCTTCGCGCTGGATGTGGTGGACACGACCGGCGCCAGCGACGCCTTCGTGGGCGCGTACTGCCGAGGATTGGCGCTGGGCTGGCCAATAGCGCGGACGCTGGAGTTCGCCAGCGCGGCCGCCGGGCTGGCCTGTACCAAGCCCGGCACTATGTCATCTTTGCCCGGCTTGAAGGAAGTGCAGGCATTGCTCGCGGCGGCGCAAAAGTAAGGCCGAGCCAAGCGAGCCGCGTAACCCGAATTAAGCTAACGGGTTAAGGAATTTACAGCATGAAAAACATCTTTAGCCGCCGTGTCAACCATCCGGAATTGGAAGACCGGGAATTGGTGGCGCTGGCAAAGGATGACGCGGAGGCATTTGGCGAACTGTACGCGCGCTATGTGAAGAAGATGTATAGCTATATCTTTCATCGCACCGGCAATACCCAGGATGCCGAAGACCTGACGGCCAAGGTTTTCATCCGCGCTTATTCGCATATCGGCAACTATGTCGATCGCGGCGCGCCCTTCCAGGCCTGGCTGTATCGCATCGCGCACAATCTGGTGGCCAACTGGCATCGCGACCAGGCGCGGCGCAAAATCATCGCGCTGGATGACTACGTCGCGCATTCGCTGCAATCGGAGGCGCCGGAGCGGCTGGCCGAGGATGTGGAAGAGCGCGACCAGTTGATGGAGTCGGTGCGGCGTTTGCCGGAAGAACGCCAGCAACTGCTGCTGCTGAAATTCATCGAGCAATTGTCCAACGCCGAAATCGGCGAAATCATGGGGCGTACGGAAGGCGCCATCAAGTCACTGTATCATCGTACTTTGCTGGCGCTGCGGGATGATATGCAGCGGACGCCCGAGGCAGGCCAGCAGCGCCGCTTAGATGGAACCGAGGTGTAAGCGCATATGGCTTCATCCAGCGAAATTCAGACTCAAGACCTGCTCGATGCCGTCACATCGGGCATTCAGGCCGGCGAATCAATGAGGCCAGCCGAGACGCCTCCGGCTGACGTTCACGAATTGGTCGGCACGATTCAGGCGCTGCATGAGGTATTGACCCCGGTTGAGCCGCGGCCAGAGTTCGTTGAATCGCTGCGGACGGATCTCATCCAGGGCCGGCCCGGCGTGATCGAGCGCGCGCAACAGATGCCAGTGCGGATATCCGTTGCCGCGGCGCTGGCGCTGGTCGCCGGCTGCTTGCTCTTTTTCCTGCGCCGCCTCTTCGACTCGGATGCGCCGCAAGCCGCTCGGCGGCAGCGAGAATGGCTACCGCGCTCGCTCAAAATATCAAGGGCCCTCGGCAACCGCGAATGGCGATTTGACAAAAAGGAGATTCAGGAAGAGGCTGTCGCCACCCCGCTTTGATGCCGCCCGCCCAGGCTGATATACTCTGCCCTGGTGTCGACTCAGGCGAGTAGGGCGCATGGCCGCGCGTATTCTCACACTCAGGCAGTTGAATCGCAGTTTGCTGGCTCGTCAGCATCTGCTGAAGCGAGCGGCTCTCGACAGCCACTCAGCTATATCGTCGCTGGTAGCCTTGCAGTCGCAGATCCCCAATCCGCCCTACATCGGCCTGTGGACGCGACTGCGTCGGTTCGAGCGTGATGACTTGACCGCGCTGCTGGAGTCCCGTCAGGTGCTGCGGGCGCCCTGGCTGCGATCGACCTTGCACCTTGTGACCGCCGCCGACCATCAGCGTTTCCAAGCCGTGATTCAGCCGGCGCTGGCGCGGGGCTTGCGCTCGTTTTTTGGCGCGCGAGCCAAGGGCCTGGACATCGACCGGCTGATTGAAATCGCCAAGCCTTACCTCGAAGCGGAGACGCCCGCTATCGGCGCCTTGCGCGACAAGCTGCTGGAACACCTGCCCGACCAAGACAAACAGGCCATGGCTTATGCTGTGCGCAGTTACCTGCCCCTGGTGCAAGTCCCGCCCAGCGGTACCTGGGGCGTGGGCACGCGCGCGACCTATACCACAGCCGAAAGCTGGCTGGGGTCGGCCCAGCCGGCCGATTTGAGCGCGCTGTTTCGGCGCTACCTGGCTGCCTTTGGCCCCGCCAGCGTCATGGACTTTCAAACCTGGACCGGCATGACCAGCTTGAAGTCTCAGCTGGCGGCGGCATTGGAGAAGCTCGTCGAGTATCGCGATGAAGCCGGCAAAGTTTGTTACGACTTGCCCGAGTTGACCATCGAAAACGCCGACGCACCGGCGCCGATTCGCTTCTTGCCCGAGTACGACAATATCTTGATCGCCCATAAGAACCGGGCCCGCATCTTGCCGGAAGAACATCGCAAGAAAGTCTTCGTCTCGGCCGGACGCGTACTGGGCTCGGTCGTCATCGACGGCTTCGTGGGCGCGATTTGGCGCGTTCGGCGCGAGAAAACCTGCGCGACTCTGGAGGTCTCGCTGTTCGAATCACCGGGGGATGAGGCGCTCGCGGGCATCGAAAAAGAAGGGCTGGCCCTGCTGCGGTTCATCGCCGACGACGCCGCGGACTATGCTGTGGATCTCAAACGCGACCCTTGATGGCGTGTCCGCTGCTCAACAGCCGGTTCGCTGCTTTTGAGCCATGGGCGCAACTTGTCGGGGTGGGCGCCGCGCGCATAAGCAATGGTAACACTCTTGCCACCGAGTACACAGAGTAACTATGAGTACACAGAGAGGGCGACTCACGAGACGTCGGCGCGGCCTTAGGATATCAGGTTGGGCGAGCCACAAACGAACCGCAAATCCGTCGAATATGTCATTGCTTAGGCTCGATACCGCCCCTCTGTGCCCTCGATTTAACTCTGTGTACTCGGTGGCAAAGGCGTCGAAATCACGCCAATGGCGAAAGCCCGCCGCTTTAGACCCAGTACCGTAAAAGCCTTTGAGGCGCGCCCGGCACTTTGCCTTTGCGCGATTCAGTGGTAGCCTGAGCGACATCGGACCAATCGGAAACAGGCAAAGAAACCGGCATGCCATCCGCCGACAAAATCTCGGCTTTGCGCGGGATGCGCGATGTATTCAGCGCGGAATATACTCGCCTGCGGACTGTGCAAGACCGCCTCGAGCAGCACCTGCGCTTGCACGGCTACAAGCCGATTGATGTGCCGATTCTGGAGAACACCGAGCTCTACCTGCGCAAGTCCGGCGAAGACATCGCGGCGCGCCTCTACGAATTTGACTACCGCAGCCGCCGCGTCGCCTTGCGCCCTGAAGTGACAGCTTCGATTTTACGCGCTTATGTCGAGCGCCTGCAAGACGAGCCGCTGCCCCTGCGGCTTCAATACAACGGGCCGGTCTTCCGCTACGAGAAACCGCAGCAAAATCGCTATCGTCAGTTCACCCTTAGCGGCGCCGAATTGCTGGGCGCCAAGGGATCGCGGGCTGATGCCGAGATTATCAACCTGGCTTGCGGCGGCCTGGAGCAAGCGGGCATCCGCAATTACAAGCTCGTGATCGGCCACACCGATGTGCTGGAGGGATTCCTGCAAGGCTTGGGCTTGCGCAAGCAACTGGTCAACTTCCTGCTGCGCAACATGGAGAACCTGCGCAAGCGCGGCATCGAGGCCGTGGTGGCGTCTTTGCGCGAGATCTATCCCGAATTTGAAAGCGCCGCCGTATCCGCCGTTGGCAAAGCGCAAGCGGGCGACAACCAGAGCCAGCAGCTGATCAACGCGCTGCGCGAAATGACCGATGGCGAGGCGCATCAAGCGATCACGGACTTCTTGCATAGCCTGAATATCCGCATCGACGCTAATCGCGCGGAAGGCGAAGTTATCGAGCGCCTGCTGCACAAAATCCGCGAAGATCAGCAGGAGCCCAAATTGCGGGTCGCGCTGGATTTCATGCAGCGTTTGGGTGAGCTTACGGGCGATCCGGCGGAAACCTTGCGACAAGCTCGCGCGCTGGCCGCGGACTTCAAGCTCGATGGGGCGGCTTTGGACGCGCTGGGGCGGACGCTGGATTGCCTGGCGGAATATGGCGATATCAGTGGCGACATCGAGTTGGACTTCGGCTTGAATCGCGGCTTGCACTATTACACCGGCTTGATCTTCGAGCTGCATTGCCCGACGGAAACGGGCGAGATGATTCAGCTCTGCGGCGGCGGGCGTTACGACAATCTCGTCAGCATTCTGGGCGGGGGAGAGGCCACGCCGGCGCTGGGCTTCGCCTACGGCATTGAACGCATCGCCAGCGTACTGGAAGCGGACAGAGGCGAGCCGTCAGCTGAAGGCGATGTCTGCGTGATACCGGTCGCGGAAGCAGACTTTGCGGCGGCTTTCACCATCGCAGAAGAGCTGCGCGCGCGCAATATCGCGACCGAAGTGAGCATTGACGGGCGCAACCTGGGCCGCAGCTTAAAGCGCGCCGACCGCCGCGGGGCCGCGCTGGTTATCATCGTTGGCGAAGCCGAGCGAGCGGCGCAAACGGCAATTTTGCGCGATATGCACGGTCGCCAGGAAAGGCGCGTCCCGCTGGCGGAGCTGGCGGGAACGGTCGCGGAGCGCTTGAGCGCTGCTGAATACTAATGGACAATATGATGCCCGCTGACAATCTCATCGTGGCCTTGCCCAGCAAAGGCAATCTGGCCGAGCCTTGCGAGGGTTTTTTCGCGCGCGCCGGCCTGCGAATCTACAAGCCGAATCGCCGGCAATACAGCGCGACCATTCCGCGCTTGCCGCAAGCGGAAGTCGTCTATCAGCGGCCGCTGGATATCCTCAACAAGGTGCTGGAGGGGCGGGCGGATATCGGCGTCACGGGCCTGGACATCGTGGCCGAGCACGGCGAAGATTCGGCTGATGTGATGGTGATCGACCGGCTGGGTTTCGGTCGCTGCGAGCTGCTGCTGGCCGTGCCCGATTCCTGGATTGACGTGACCTCGATCGCGGACTTGTCCGACCTCAGCCTGCGCCATCAAGAGCGGGGCGGGCAACTGCGCATCGCCACCAAATTCAGCAACTTGACGCGCAATTTCCTCTATCAGCACGGCATCGCGCATTTCCTGCTGGTGCATGCCGAGGGCGCTATGGAAGCCGCGCCGCGCATGGGTTACGCCGATCTGATCGCCGACCTGTCGCAAACGGGCACGACCCTGCGCGAAAATCACCTGCGGCCGATTGACGGCGGTACCATCATCGATTCGGAAGCCGTCTTGATCGCCAATCGCCGCAAGCTGCGCGAATCGCCGGCCAAACTCGAGACCCTGCGCGAAATGATCGAGCTCATCGAAGCGAACCGGCGCGCGCGGCAGTTCGTCTCGCTGCGCGCCAATATCAGCGGCGAATCCGTGAGTGATGTGCAGCAGCGCATCCTGGCCAATCCGGCGCTCAGCGGCAGCAAGGGGCCGGGCGTGGTGGCGGTGGCCAGTCCTGCCGGCAGCACGGACAAGTGGTTCGAGACCAATCTGCTGGTGCGCTCCGAACTGATTCACAAGACCATGCAGCACCTGCGCGCTATCGGCGGAACTGATATTATCGTGGCGCATCCCGATTATGTCTTTGACGAGAAGTCGGAGACGTACGACCGCTTTGAGCGCCTGCTTCACTCCACAGACTGACTAACAAACAAAGGAATATGCTGTGACAACTGTTGGCATCATCAATCCAGGAGCGATGGGTACTTCGATAGCGGCATCGGCGCGCGCGGCCGGGCACGATGTCTTATGGGCGTCCGCCGGGCGCAGCGCCGCCACCCGTCAACGTGCGGCCGAGCACGACCTGCGCGAAGTTGAGTCCTTGGCACAGCTCTGCGCCGCCTGCGACATCATCCTCTGCGTCTGCCCGCCCCATGCGGCTGAGGCGGTGGCCGATGCCTTGATCGAAGCCGGTTTCGGCGGACTCTACTGCGAGGGCAACGCCATCTCGCCGCTGAAAGCGATTTCCATCGCTGAGCAGATGGGCGCGGCCGGCATCGATTTCGTCGACGGCAGCATTGTCGGCCCGCCCGCCTGGCAAGCCGGCACAACCCGCTTCTACCTCTCCGGTCCCTCGGCTGGGCAAGTTGCTGCATTATTCGCCGGCACGCTGACCGAAGCCATCGCTATCGGCGAAGAAATTGGCAAAGCCTCGGCGCTCAAGATGACATTCGCGGCGCTGACCAAAGGCTCGACCGCCTTGCTCTCGGCGATATACGGCACGGCGGAGAACCTGGGCGTGCGCGACGAATTGGAACGGGAATGGGCCATGCGCTCGGCTGAGTCAGTGGAGCAGCGGCGGAATCAGGTGCGCGGCGTGACGTCCAAAGCCTGGCGCTTCGCCGGCGAAATGCAGGAGATCGCCGCGACTTTTGAGCTGGCGGGCATGCCGCCCGGTTTCTTTGAGGCGGCGTTTGAAGTCTATACGCGCCTGGCGGGTTTCAAAGACGCCGAGGCCGTGCCGGAGCTTGAGGCGGTACTGAGGGCGCTGACTGATGTCGAGAAGCCGCCGCCCGAAGCGGAGGAACAGGCTGAATGTTAAACACTATCCTGAGTATTGTGACGGGCTTGTTTTGGCTCATGGCCGGCGCCGGCGCGCTCGATACGTCTCCTGCGGCGGAGACCAACAGGGCCGCAAGCGTGTACGAAATCACATCGCCGGTCCCGTATCAAGTGGTTGCTGACCAAGTAGAAATTTTCGGTTCAGTGAATTCACCGGATATGCTCCATTTTTATGTCGAGTTTAAGCCAATTTCAGGCGGCGAGAGAGACTGGTTCCCTGCCACACTGCCTGGAATCGAGCCGAAATTCGCCGATCGACTTGGGACTTTCAATACTACGACGCTGCCCGACGGTGAATATGGAATGCGGCTGCGAGTCGGGACCGGCCGGGACAGCGAGTCGACGCTTGCCTTTGGTCCGCTTGTGGTACGGAATAGTAAGAAGGTAGACATAACCAAGACGCGTGAAGCGCGGCCCGTGGCAACAGCGACCGACTCGGGCGCGGAACCTCGCGCCAGCGATGTGACAGCTTACGTTAACTCGCCATTGCCAGATCAGGTTGTCAGCGGCCAGGTTGACATCGTTGGTACATTTGATGCGCCGGATATCAGGGGTTTCTATTTTGAGTTCCGTCCAGTTGGCGGCGATGATGAGGCCAAATGGTTTCCTGCTACCTTGCCGCAAATCAAGTCCATTCGATCAGATGTCTTGGGAACATGGAATACCGCGACTCTGAAAGACGGCGATTATGAGTTGCGGCTGTCGGCGAATACTGGTGACGGGCCCACTCGGCGTTTTCTCTTTGGTGTATTAAAGGTACGGAACGGTTCCTAAGCGTCTTCCGATAATCATTGCCCGGATACCTTACGGACGGCTGACCGCCACATTTCCAGTTAGTGGCTTCGGCGCAGCGCCGCGATCAACTCCGGCAGGCCCGCAAATACCAGATCCGGCTGCGTCTCGCTTGCACGAAGGCTGGCTTCCGTTTCGACCCCGGTCATGACCAGCGCGGTTTGAATGCCCAGCGCCTGCGCGCCGATGATATCCGTGCCGATGCGGTCGCCGATCATGAGCGTCTCGGCCGCATTCGACCCCGCTTGACGCAGCGCCGCCTCGAACATGCCGCGTTCCGGCTTGCCGATGATGGTGGGCGCGCAGCCGGACGCTGACTCGATCAGCGCCAGGATGCTGCCCGCGCCCGGCACCAAGCCCTCTGGCGAGGGGAAAGACGAATCCGGATTGGTGCCGATGAAGCGCGCGCCCGCGCGAATGAGCAGAGTAGCCGTCTTCAGCTTGTCGTAGGTGAGGTCGAAGTCGATGCCGCAGACCACCAACTCCGCGTCCTTGTCCACCAGCTGGAAGCCGGCGTCAGTCAGCAGCTGCTTCAGGCCATGCCCGCCGACCACGTAGACTCGTGTGCCGGCCGGGTACTGCGCTTGCATGGTGACGGCCGTGGCAGTTCCGCTGGTCACGATATGGCAAGGTCTTATGCCCGAGACGCCCATGGACGCCAGCTTCTCGACGTAGTCCTCCGGCGTATTGCGGCTGTTGTTAGTCGCCAGCACGAAGCTGATTTCGCACTCAAACAAGAATTCGAAGAAGTCACGCAAGCCCGGCAGGGCGTCAGAGCCGCGCCACAGCACGCCATCCATATCGGAGATGATGGCTTTGATTGAGTTTGCCAAGTGAATCTACCCTCTCGTTAACGGGAACAAAGCGCCATTCTAGCGCAAATGGCAGCGCCTGCCATAGCGTCGACGCTGGCGACGTTGGCTAGACGTGTAAAAACCGAACCACAGAGAACCCAGAGAACACAGAGGAAACGCCCGTTAAGAATCGATATAGGACTAGCAATCAATCAAAATCAGACGCAGAAACAGCCTAGAGACCGTTATCCTTCATTACGCGGCAACTGAGTACTAGTTTAGAGATATTTCTGTGTGCCCTTTGTGCCCTTTGTGTCTTTGTGGTGAAAATAGATTGCCAGCGATTGCCTTGAGACGCGGCGCTACTTCAAGCGATTGAGCGTGTCTTGCTCCAGCGCCCAGAGCGTCAGTTGCTCTTGCGCGCGCAGCAGGCGGGTGAGCCGTGGATAGCCGTTCTCGTATTCGCGCGACCATTCCACCGAGAAATCGCCGCTGCGTATGTCTTGCAGCGAGGCTTCCATCAGGCCTTCCAGCTTGAGCTCCTTGAAGCGATGCAAGCGGCTGAAGATGCCGTATTGGCCGGTCAGCGATGAAAGGCGCATGGCGTGCAGCAAGCCACGCTCCGAGGCGCGCGACAGATAATCCTTGAATTCGCCCGAGATGATCAAATCCATCATCACCGCTTCCGGCGGATAATCCATTTCCAGCAGCACATCGGCTGCCGTGGTCATCACATGGTGGAAGGCCGGCAGAATCGCCTGCTGCACGAAGAGGTCCAGCTGCGATTCCTGCTGCATGGACATTTCTATGGCGCCGGCGCGCAAGCTGCCCATGGCTTTCGCCAGCGCCAGCAGCGTCTCGAGCGTGGTGCCGGTGGCATCCTGGCCCGCGCCGATGAAGCTGAAAAAGCCGCTGCCATCGAGGAAGCGCGAGCGCACTGCTGCGCCGATGGTACGCGGGGCGATCATGCCGACATCGACGAAGGGCGGCGGCTCGACGAAGCCAAAAGCGATATTGTAGCCGCTGGCGAAAACCAGCAGATGGCCGCGCGCCAGATAGGGCGATATCTTTTCCAGATAAACTTCTGGCAAGACCTCGTCGGGAATCAGCAGAATCAGGATGTGACAGCGGGGGATCACCTTTTCGATGTCCTGCGGCTCAAAGCCGTCTTCGCGCGCATGCTCGCGCGTGTCGTCATGTGGCAAGCCGATCAGCGTGCGGATGCCCGAATCGCGCAGATTATTGGCGACCGGCCGTCCCAGGTTGCCGAAGCCGATGATGCCGACCGTTTTGCCGCTGAGCAGGTTGAGATTGGCGTCTTCTTCGCGATAAATCTTGGCCATTGCGATTACTCCATGCTCGCCGCGGCGATCCGTTTCTGCCACAGCTCCAGGTCGTAGCCATTGCGGAAGAAGCCGAAGCGCTGATAAAGATGCTGCGAGCGATGATTGCTGGCCTGGGTATTGACGGTGACCGACTCTACGCGCAAGCGACGCAATTCGTCCAGCAGATGCTGAAGCAGCAGCGAGGCGAGGCCGCGGCGCTGCCAAGCGGGATCAACCGCCAGCCGCGCCAGATGCCCGGCTTCGTCGTTGCGCGTGCTGAATTGATAGCCCAGCACCTCCCCCTGCCGCACGGCTACGGTCGCCACCGCCGTGATGCGCAGCGCCTGCTGAAAATCGCTGGGGGACATGCGCCAATGCGGCGCGAACGCCAGTTGGTCGATTTCGCAGAGGCGCTTAATGTCGCCGGTCTCAGCCGGGCGAAGGGTTGCGTCAGCGGTTGGCGCGGTCGGCGGGCGGCTGCCGATATGGCTCATGGTGATGACTTCGTCGCTGACGTCGAAGGCGAGCTGCCTGAAATAAGTCGGCAGCCAGTTGGCGATCATCAGAATGGCGACTGAGCGAATGCCGGCCCGGGGGCAATGCGCTTGAGCTCCCCGCCACAAGTCCGCGATTATCCGGCCGGGCATGCGGCCATCGCTTATGCCCAGCAGACGAATCCAGCTGCAGCCATGGACCGGCCGCGACAAACCGATATAGCCGGCCAGCTCAGCGCCGTGCCAGGCTAGGAATACCAAGCCCCGCTCCCGCTCCAGCCATTGCCCCGCGGTGTGCCAATCGAGGTGTTTATGCGTCCAGTGACTGGAAAAACTGAGATCCAGCAAGGCCCGCCGATGCTGTCGTTCGTAGGGCGTGATGCGCAGCCGCGTGCCCAGCATCAGGCTTGACTGTTCATCCGGTCGATGTAGCTGCGCACTTGCTCCAGCGCGTAGACCTCGCATATTCGCCGGTCCAGCAGCCGCGTGGCCAGCCGAGGCGATATGGCTTCCAGGCGTTCCATAGTGTCCGATACGGTGACGACAGTCGGCAGCTTCGCCAGGTAGCGCGAGTCGATAATCTGGAATAGCTTCTCCTTCGCCCAGGGCGTGGCGCTGGCCAGGCTCAAGTCATCCAGAATCAGATAGGGCACGTTCTGGATTTCGTGGAAACGTTTGTCGAAGCGCGAATTGGATTGCGGATCGAAAGCCACGCGCAGGAAGTCCAGCAAGTCGGTGATGGTATAAAAGAAGACGTCCTTGCCGTTCTCGTGCAGCCGGTTGGCAATCGAGGCGGCCAGATGCGTCTTGCCGCTGCCGTAATCGCCCAGTATGCACAGCCAATTTTCCGGCGCTCGGGCCCAGCGTTCCGCGGCGCTTCTAACGCGCAACAGACTGGCCGATTCGTCGCGAAAATAACTGTCGGTCGCAAAGGTCTCAAAGGTCATGTGGCGGTATAGCTGCAAATTGCTGAAGCCGTCGTCCAGCGAGCGTACGCGGGTCGTGCGCCGATAATCGGGCGCGTTAATTCTGACGAGGCTGACGATGCGCGGGTCCATCATGCGGCTGCTCAGCCAAGGATCCAATTCCTCGAAGGGCGTATTGGTGGTGATGACGGTCGCCAGCCGATTAACGTGCCGGAAATTCAGCAGCTGAAACAGCTTCTCCTTGGCCCAGGGGCTGGGGTTCTCCACGCCCAAATCGTCGATTACCAGCAGCGATACGTTGCGGACGCGCTCGAAATAATCGTCATAGGCGGAGTCGCTGTCCGAGCGGATGCTGACACGCAGGAAGTCCAGCAGGTCGGGGGCGGTGACGAAGATGACCTGACGGCCGAATTGCTCCAGCCGCTCATTGGCGATCGCCACCGCCAGATGCGTCTTGCCGCAGCCATAGGAACCCTCGAAGACGATCCAGCCATCGGGCTGCCGAGCGTATCGCTGCGCCGCCTGTTTGGCGTCCGACAAGGACGCGTTGATATTCTGCGTGTAGCTGCCGCCGATCATGTCGGTGCGAAAACCGGCGAAGGTCTTGTCGCGATAGGCGCTCAGCTGTCCGTAGCGGCGCAGGCGCTCTTGCAAGAAGTTGTCGCGCTGCACGGGATTATTGGGACAGCGCTGAAACTTGCCGAAACGCGGGTCGTCCGGCGGCACATCATAGGCGTAAACACCCTTGCCGGCGCATATCGGGCAGGGGCGGTCACTATCTTCCGGGTCGCGGCAGATAATCTCGCTCGGTATCGCGTCGCCCGGCGCCCGGTTAGGACTTGATGAAGTCTTTCCGTTTTCCGGCAGTGTACCGTCGGGGCCCTCGAGGAAGTCTCCCACTGGTTTCACGGCTGCGTCCTTCCTGCTGCCATGCTTCTAAAACCTTGCTGATATAACGCCAACTGCGCGCGTTGCGTTCCACAGCGTAGCGTATCGCGTCTTCTATCCATTGGCGCGGATAAGTCGCCTGCGCTTCCTTTATGGCCTCGGCGAGCATCGGCGTCAGCACACCTATATTCTCTTCGTAAATGGCGAAGAGCGTGGGGCGGGGCGGCAGCACTTCAATCTCGTCGGCGGCGGCCGGCCGCCATTGGCCGCTCTGCGCCTGGCGCTGCAGCTCTCTCCCGCACTTATCGTTGCTGAAGTAAAGACGCCTGGGCTCGTCACCCGTCTCGATCTGCGTTTCCAGCAAGGTACCCCGCTTGCTAGCGCCTTGCAACGCCGCTTCAAGAATGTCCTTCGCGTCAGTTCCCGGTTCCACCGCTGCCAGGCCGCGCATCAGGTCGGCATCGCCCAGTAGTTCGTCGTGACGCAGAAAGCGATAGGCGCCTTCTTTCTGCCGCAGCATCGACAGAGCGACCAGCGTCAACTTCAGCTCGGCCAGGTCGTCTATCGCGGGCAAAAGCCGGCTGAAAAACCCGGCCGGCAGTCGGCTGTCTTCCTTACCCGTCATCAGGTCGGGCAGTCGGTCGGCTTCCATTGGCCTCATTCCAGATTACTCAGATCAACGCGTTGGTAGTTGACATCCATGAACTTGGTGATCGCCTTTTCGAAGTAGAGCTCAATCTTGCCGGTGGGCCCGTGGCGGTGTTTGGAGAGCATCACCTCGGCCTGATTGGGAAACTCGGTCGTATCCGGATTGTAGACCTCGTCGCGATAGAGGAACATCACGGCGTCGGCGTCTTGTTCGATGCTGCCGCTCTCGCGTAGGTCGGAAAGCTGCGGACGTTTGTCCTGCCGCTGCTCCACCGCCCGCGAAAGCTGCGCTGTCGACAGGACGCAGACGTTTAGCTCGCGCGCCAACTCTTTCAGCGCGCGGCTGATATAGCTGATCTCCTGCACGCGATTATTCTCGTAGGCTTTGCCGGCGGACATCAGCTGCATATAGTCGACCATGACCATGTCCAGCCCGTATTCGTGCTGCAGCCGGCGGCATTTGGTGCGCATCTCTATCGGCGTGATCGAGGGCGTGTCGTCGATGAAAAGCGGCAGATTGGAAATGCGGCCGATGGCTTCGGTGAGGCGCGTCTGTTCACGGGCGTCGATATTGGCCGTTCGCAGCTGCCCAATCTTGATGCCGGTTTCCATCGACAGCAGGCGCTGCACCATCTGTTCCACGCCCATCTCCATGGTGAATATCGCCACGCGCGCCCCGCGCCGCGCCGCCTGCATGGCGACTGTCAGGATCCAGCTGGTCTTGCCCATGCCCGGGCGCCCGGCGAAGACCACCAGGTCCGACTTCTGAAAGCCGCCCAGCAGGCCGTCCAGCGCTTTGAAACCGGTAGGAATGCCGACCGTGCCGGGGCCTAGTTCGAGCAGCTTCTCGATCTCGTCATAGTAATCGCTGACCGCTTCCCAAATCGGCACAAATTCGCGTTTGATCTGGCTGTTGCTGACGTTGAAGAGCGCCTGTTCCGCCTCGCTGATGACTTTGTCGATGGGCAGCTCTTCATCCAGCGCTGTCTGACGAATGGTATCGGCAGCGATCAGCATCTTGCGCCGCGTGGAAGTCCGCGACACCATCTCGCCGTAGACCTCGGCATGTACGGCAGAGGGCGTCTTGTTGACCAGGTTGGTCAAATAGGCTTGCCCGCCGATCTCGTCCAGGACGCTCATGGCCTGCAATTCCCGCGTGAGCGTCACGTAGTCGATGGCGTCGTTGCGCTCTTGCAGTCGGCTGAAGGCGTTCCAAATATATTCGTGCCGTTTGAGAAAGAAATCTTCGCCATCAAGAAAGGCGGCGATAGTCAGATAAGACTTCGGCTCCAGCAGAACCGCGCCCAGCAACGCCTCTTCGGCCTCGAGGCTCATGGGAAGTTGCATTTGTGATGGCGCTGCTTGGTAGTCCATTAGGGAGCTTTCAAGACGTTAAGCTATCGCCGCTCAACTTGCATTGACCAGCCTGATTCTGCTGCAGATATTAACCTGGTTCGCCCAGCCGCTCGGCGGCAGCGATGTCGGCTGACGCATTCACGAAAATATCAAACGTGCTCGGCTGCCGCAAATGGCGGTTTTTCAACTATAAGAGCAAGACATCATTCTTCGTCTTCGAGGTCTTCCAGGTTGAGCGTATCCACGAAATCGGCGAAGGCGCTCAGCTTGCTTTCGTCAACGCGCTCGCCGCCTTCGCCGCGCTCGTGCATGTCGTCGGGCAAGCCCAGGATCTCCGGCTCGACGTTGCGATCCGGCCGGATACCGGCGTGGTCCATAATCGCCTTTTCCACGTAAATCGGCGCGCGCAGACGAACGGCCAAGGCGATGGCGTCGCTGGGGCGAGCGTCCACTTCAATGGTCTCGCCCTTGACTTCGATGATAATCAAGGCGTAGAAGACATCTTTGTTCAGATTGTTGATCAAGATGTAACGGACTTCGCCGCCCATGCGCTGAATGGTGGACTTGAGCAAGTCGTGGGTCAAGGGACGTTCGCGGTCGACTTCCTGCAATTCCAGCGTGATGGCTTCCGATTCAAACTGGCCGATCCAGATTGGCAAATACAGTTCTTCATGGATATCGCGCAATACCACGAGACGATGCTGGGACATCAAACTAACTTGAACACGATCCACGATCATTTCAATCATTGGACGCCCACCTTACTCACGGTTTAGTTGCTTGCCATTATACACGCTAATCGCGCCACATCAAATTAAGACGTCGCTTCTGCGAGCTGTGAAGGCCTCACAAGTTTATTCGCCGCAGCCGCCTGCAAGTCACGACTTGGCTCATACAAAATATGAAATCCAATGCTGTGTGCGTACGGGCGAGCCGGTGGCTCGCCCCTACATATTTCGACAGAGTTCAGCAGGTTTCATAAAAAAGAGAAACAGAGGGCGCAGAGAATAGCCTTTCAGCATCGTTGGCAATGCAATTGCAGCCACAGGGTGGATTCACCAGTCATTGTCCTGATGCAGCAGACAGCCCGACTACAATTTGTCGGACGGATTCGTTAAACTGAGGCAATGCATTTGTTCGAGATCGCCCTGAGATTTATGCTTGTCGGCTGTCTGCTATTGCTCGCCGGGGCATGCAGTGCTATCGAACAGGTCCTTGCGCCGGGGCAGTCGCCGGCACAGGGCTATCGTTATCTTGAGCTGCTGCTCGAAGACGACTTCGCCGACGGCAGCGCCTGGCGCAATTATGCCGCGGACGAACTCTTCCTGGGTGTGGAAGACGGCGCTTACAAGATCGATTTCGTCGGGCGCAAATATGTCTGGACGCAAGGCGATGCGCAATACACCGATGTCGTAATCGAAGCTGACTTCGAGCAGAATTCCGACTATGACCATAACGCCTTCGGATTGGCCTGCCGCCTTGACCCGGCTAACAGCGGGCGCGGCTACTTCTTTCTTATCAGCGGCGACGGCTATGCCAGCATTCGCTGGAGCAATGGGCGCTCGCTCGAGCCAATCGCGGAGGCGCGGCCGTCGAAGCATATCCGGCGCGGCGAAGCGAGCAACCGCGTGCGCGCTGCGTGCGTCGGCGATTACCTGGCGCTCTGGGTCAATGACGAGTTTGTCGTCGACGCTCGCGACAGGCGCGCGTCCGCCGGCGCGGTCGGTCTGGTCGCTGTGATGAATTACGCGGGACAGCGCCTGACGGTCACAATCGATGACCTCAAGCTGTGGCGAGCGGCGCCGGATGATCGCGGACCCTGAACCCGGTCGCCTCTGTCGGTCGCAGAAGCGACGCTTGGCGCGGGCTCGCGTATACAGTGAATGAGAGCAGCCCTACAGGATTCGATCATGGGATTGGAAGACACCATTGCTGAAGCCATCGTCATGGGCATGGACGAGTTGGCCGGCAATCCGCAGAAAGCGGTTGAGGCGGCCATGGACTGCGGTTCGGCCGCGCAGTGGATCAAACAGGAGACGACCAAGCTTGCGATCATCGGCGGGGCGGAAATGGTCGTGCCCGGCCTGCACGCCTTCACCATCCCGACCGGCATCAGCTATCTGCTGCACAAGATGGGCTATATCAGCTGGGGCATCGGCGCGCTAAAGGGCGCTTATGTCGTCGAGACCGAGGCCTATTCCGATCTGCGCAATATCCTGGCCGTCTGGGCCAACGAGGGCGACTTCAACGCCAGCTTGCTGGAGCATTTGGCGATTTCGCTCGAGGCGCTGCGCTGGGCGCTGAGCGAGGAGGGGCAGGCTGCCATGCCCGCGCTGCTGGCCTCCGCCGACGACAATACCACCGTGCGCACTTATCACATCTTGCAGAAGCTGGCGGAAAACCTGGTGGCTGGCGATGAGCGCGGCTATGCTGCGTTGCAAGCGATGACGGGGAAAGAAGCCGCGGCCGACTTGCTCGTCAGCGCGAAAAAAAACGTCCAGCACTTGAACACCGAAGTCATGCTGACGCGACCCATGGGGCGCAAGATTAGCCGCCGCCTGGCCAGCCGATTGGCCTCGCGCATCGGCACGCGCATACCGGCGCGCATGATCGTCGGATTCTTGCCGGTCGCCGGTGCCTTTGCCAACGCCTTCCTCAATGTACAGACCATCCGCAGCATGGCGGATTCGGCCGAGAAGTACTATGACCGCCGCTTGCGCCGCGAGCACCTGGAGTTGGCGTCCCGCTGATCCAGCGCTATTGCGGCTGACGCAGCCGCTCGGCGATATCCAGCACAATGCGCTTGAAGGCTTCCAGTTTCTCGGCATCGCTGAGGTGGCGCAGGGCAAATGTCGGGCGCCGGTCGCAACTGTCGGCGGCGATTCGCGACTGCCTCGGCAATAGCTTATTCAGCCCACGCAAGACCTCGCGGCGGGCGGAGCGGCGCGAAAAGGGCGCCTGCGACGCCAGCAGATCGAGGGGAATCTGCGCCGATGGCCTGCGGCGGAAGGCCCAGACGGAGAAGATGGTCACCAGACCCGTACCGCGTTCAACGCGAGCGTGGAAGCCCGGTTTGACCGCGCCGCCGAAAGCCACTTCGTCCGCGACTTGCCGCGCCCAATGGTAAAGGTCGCGCGCCACCAGACCGGCGACATCACCCGACGGCAGTTGCTCCATATAAGGGAAAAAGTTGGCTTCGAGCGGCTGGCGCGAAATGGCCGCGGGCACATAATCGCTTGATTCAGCCTCAAGCTGGATTTCTGCCAGCGCTTCCAGCAGCTTCGCCAGTCCGCCGCTCCGCTCGCGCAAGTCGCAATACTGGATGTTTATCAAGTGCAGCGGAATCAAGACATCGGCGATCAGCGCGGTGATGACCGGCTTCCGCAGTTGATAGGCATAGAGGCATTCACGTTCGACCCAGGTCGAGCCCCGGCTGGCGGCCGAGAGGATCAGCACCACTGCGTCACAGCGCTCGATGCCCGCTTCAATCTCGCAAAGCCACTCGGCGCCGCCGCGGATATTCTCGAAGTCCACCCAGACGCCATAGCCCGCCCGTCGCAGCGCAGCCACGATGAAATCGGTTGCTTCGCTGTCTTCGTTGCTGTGGCTGATGAAAATATTCGTCATGATTTTTTCGGAGCGCCGGGCAAGTTTAGCTGCGCTCGGCAGCGCCGTAGCGTTTGATCACATCGCGCGCCACCACCATGCGATGCACTTCCGAGGCGCCGTCGTAGATGCGGAAGGCGCGCGATTTTTCATACCAGGTGGACAGGGGCAAATCGCGCGAGATGCCGCGTCCGCCGCAGATTTGCACGCAGCGATCGAGAACGCGGCTGACCGTCTCCGCTACCTGCACCTTGGCAATTGAAGTCTCCACCCGCGCTTGCTCGCCTTGCGCCAGTCGCCAGGCCGCTTCGTGAATCAGCAGACGGCCCATCTTCAGCTCCATCTCGGAATCGGCCAGCATCCACTGCACCGACTGATGGCCGGTCAGGGCGCCGCCAAAGGCTTCGCGGCCGCTAGCGTAATCGGTAGCGATTTCCAGGGCGCGCTGCGCGATGCCGGTCCAGCGCATGCAGTGCGTTAGCCGTGCCGGCCCCAAGCGCGATTGCGCCAGCATGAAGCCCTGGCCCTCGCTGCCCAGGATGGCGCTATGCGGCAGGCGGACATCTTCATAGCGTATTTCGACGTGGCCGCCGAAGTCCACCCCGCCCATCACCGGCACATCGCGCAGGATATGGATGCCCGGCGTCTCGCGCGGCGCCAGGAATTGCGTTGTGCCCTGGTAGGGATGCACGTCCGGGTCGGTCACCGCCATGATGATAAAGAAGTCAGCCAGCAGACCGTTGGAGGTCAGCCACTTATGCCCGTTGATGACCCAGTCGTCTCCGTCCCGCACGGCGCGCGTCAGAATCATGCGCGGGTCGCTGCCGGCGCCGGGTGGCGGCTCGGTCATGGAAAAAGCCGAGAAAGTCTCGCCCTTGGCCAGGGGAACCAGGAAGCGCTCCGTCTGAACTTCATCAGCGAATTTATGCAGCAGGTGCATATTGCCTTCGTCGGGCGCGGCGCAGTGGATAGCCAGCGGTCCCAGCAGGCTGCGCCCGGCCGCTTCAAATATGGGCGCGATTTCCTGGATATTCAGCCCCATGCCGCCCCAGGCTTTGGGCATGGTCGGCGCCCAGAGTTTGGCTGCCCGGGCCTTGCGGCGCAACTCCTGCACCATCTCGACGCTCAGATCAGCGCCAGTGCGCAGCAATTCGCCTTCCAGCGGGATGGCTTCCTCTTCGACAAACTGACGAACGCGGTGAGCGATCGCCTCGACATGACGCGGAATGGTAAAATCCATAGGCGAGTCCCTTGCGGCGCGTGGAATTACTCAGTGGGCGAGTATACCATAGGGCCGGGCGGGAAAGGCGCGCATATGGTCGCGCTTTGCTGCGGACAAGCCGAGCGATCGCTTCGAATTGATTTACCACAAAGACACAAAGGACACAAAGATTTGATTTGAAGCGCTTATTCAATTCTTCAAGACGCAGGAAAATACTGATTTGCTTGTCGCTTATTCTTGCTTTAGAGTTACAGATGGGTCGATGTCCTTACGACCAAGGGCTTTTCCTCTGTGCTCTCTGTGTTCTCTGTGGTTAAAATTCAGTTTGATCGTGCTCGCCGCAGCGGATGGCAGATATGAGTCAATAGCCCTGTGATTACTGTGCCTTGCCGAAACTGAACGGGAGAAACGAATGCGCAATTTCATCATCGATACGGATACCGCCTCTGATGACGCCGTGGCGCTGGTTATGGCGTTGCAGCAGCCGGACATCGACGTCAAAGCGATCACGGTAGTGGCGGGCAACGTGCCCTTGCCGCAGGGCCTGCAAAACGCCCTCTACACTGCCGAGCTCTGCGGCGCCTCGGTGCCGGTCTACGCTGGCTGCGCCAAGCCGCTGCTGCGCGATCTGGAGACGGCGGAGGTCGTGCACGGCGACGATGGCATGGGCGACATCGGCTTGCCTTTGGGCGGACGCCAGCCCGCGCCGGGCCACGCCGCTGATGTACTGCGGCAGGCAGTCAACGCCGACGCCGGTGATATAACGTTGGTGACGCTCGGTCCCCTGACCAATGTGGCGCTGTCGCTGCTGCGCGAGCCGGAGCTGGCGAGCCGGGTATCGCGCTGCTTCATCATGGGCGGCGTCGGCGCTGGGCACGGCAACGTCACGCCCACGGCTGAATTCAATATCTGGGTCGATCCCGAAGCGGCGAAAATCGTCTACGAATCCGGCATGAATATCACCATGGTCGGCTGGGACATCTCCTGGCAATTCGCCACCTTTGACGCCCGCCAAGCCGACGAGATTCGGCGCATCGGCACGCCGCTGGCGGAATTCGTCATCGATATTCAGAAGACCCTTACTGAATTCTCCATGCGCGAGAATGCGCTGGCGGGTTTCGACCTGCCCGACCCGATTGCCATGGCGGCGGCCATCGACTCGTCCATCTGCCAATACGAGCGTTTTCGCGTCGATGTGACCACGGGCGACGGCTTGGCGCGGGGCATCACAGTGGTGGACCGGCTGGGCGTCACCGGGCGCGAGCCGAACGTGGACGTCGCCGTCAGCGCCGACCGCGCGGCTTTCGTCGAGTTGCTAAAGCGGTCTGTGTCTTGAGCAGGTTGGCTCTTACTCGCTGCGCCAGGCGAAGCCGCTGCCGGGCTTGGGCACGATTAACTCCATACCGATCAGCAGCCGCAGATCATCGCCACCGCCGTTGGCCGCGATGATGCCCTCGACGCTGGTATTGTACTGCGCGGTCAAGCCGTAGAGCGTATCGCCGGATTGCACCACGTGGACGATGTCTGCGGGGTACATGAATGATTCAAATTCGCCCCAGCCATTGGCCTGCGCCAGCCGGTTGAGCGCGGCCTGGGCGCGTTCGCCGCGGGCGAATTCCGCATCCGAGGCGCGCAAGGCGCCGCTCCATTCCAGCACCTGGTTTTCCCGCTCGTCCGTCTTGACCAGGATGCCCAGGATCGTCTGGCTTTGCTTTACGGTCTGGCCGAAGATAGTGGTGGCTTCGCCGCGATGCACCGTCATGCTGAGGGCGTTGCGATGCACTTGCTGGAAAGTGACCATCGATCCCAGGTGGATGTCCACGCCGTTGATGGTGAGACTGACGGGCAGGTCCGGCGGCGTCTGAATGGCGACGAAAGGCTCGGCCTCGCTGCATTCGGGGAAGGCGGTGCCGGTGGAGAGCGAGAAAGCCTTCATGGTGTAGTCAGCGCCCAATGCCAGCCGCGGCAAATTGTCCATAGCATTGAGACGCACAACCATGTCGCTTTCGACCCAGGAGATCTCACCCTCGTTCACGACGCGCAGCCAATCGCCGCTTTTGTCCCAGGCGTCTACCAAGACCAGTTCTTCGGCTGCCAGGCTGCCGACCGGCGCGGGAATAACGCCCGGATTCTTGTAGCGGGCGGTCGCTGCGGTGGCGACTGTGCTGAGCGGCGGGCCAATCTGCATCGCATCGGCCGGGTCGACTTCGTTGACCACCGCCGCGTCGCCGGCCAGCAGCACGATGATGCCGGGGCCCTGCCTGGTCAGCGGCAGATGCGCGCCGATATTGAGCACAGCGACGCCCCAGCGCCCCGCCTCGGCGTCTTCGGCGCTGGTCGTTAAGGTCCCGAGTCCGGCGAGGGGCGCTCGCGCGCCGGGCGTACTGAAGTCGGCGGCGTATGCTTCCGCGGCAAAATCGGCTTCGGCTGGCGCGGCGGCATAGCAGAAACCGTCGCGCGGCAAGTCGGCGCAGTTATCATGCAAAGACGCAAAAGCCGCTGCCACTGTCTCGCTGCAGCTCAAGTCTTGCGCGGACGTCAAGAATGCGCCAAGCAGCAGCAGCGACGCCGCAATCATGAACGAGCGTCGGGTTGTCAAGTGGAGACCGCTTTCTGCATTCCTATTCCCATACTCATCTGCGCCTGCCTTGCCCGCCCGTGCTAGCCTTGCGGCGCTTTACGGCGGCGTCTGCGTTTGGCGCCTTTGCCGGCTTTCTTCTGCGCCTTGCGCCACTGATCGCGCAGCGTAACCGTCCGGTTGAATACCAGCTTCTCAGCCGTCGATTCTTCATCGACGACGAAATAAGCCAGCCGCTCAAACTGAAAGCGATCGCCCGCCTCCGCAGTTTTCACATGCGGCTCAACATAGATCGGGTCGACGACGGTCAGCGAGTCAGGATTGACGAACTCGGTGAAGTCTTTGTCGCGGTCGTTTTCCGGATATTCCTCGCTGAACAAGGTATCGTAGAGGCGCGCTTCGGCTTCGATGGCGTGCCGGGCCGAGACCCAGTGCAAGGTCGCTTTGACGCGCCGACCATCGGGCGCGGCGCCGCCACGCGTCTCTGGGTCGTAAGCGCAGCGCAGCTCGACCACATTCCCGTCCGCGTCCTTGATCACATCCTTGCATGTGATGAAGTAGGCGTAGCGCAGGCGCACTTCCCGCCCCGGCGCCAGGCGGAAGAACTTGCGCGGCGGGTCTTCCATGAAGTCGTCGCGCTCAATGTAAAGCACCTTGGAGAAGGGCACGCTTCGTGTTCCGGCGCTCTCGTCTTCGGGATTGTTGATCGCTTCCATCTGCTCGACCTGGTCGTCCGGATAATTTTCGATGACGACTTTGAGCGGATTGATGACCGCCATGACGCGCGGCGCCGTCTTGTTGAGGTTCTGGCGGATATGGTATTCCAGCTTGTGCAGGGCTACCACGCCTTTTACCTTGCCCACGCCAACCTCTTCGCAGAAGTCGCGGATGGCCGCTGGCGTATAACCGCGCCGGCGCAGACCGGCGATCGTCGGCATGCGCGGGTCGTCCCAGCCGCGCACATAACCTTCTTCAACCAGCCGGATCAACTTGCGCTTGCTCAAGACCGTATGGCTCAAATTCAAGCGGGCGAACTCAATCTGCTGGGGATGATAGATTTCGATATTGTCCAGATACCAATCGTAGAGCGGGCGATGGTCTTCGTATTCCAGCGTACAGATCGAATGCGTAATCGCTTCGATGGAGTCCGACTGGCCGTGGGCGAAGTCGTACATTGGGTAGATTTTCCACTTGTCGCCCGTGCGCGGATGCGGCGTATCCAGGATGCGATACATCACCGGGTCGCGCATATTTATATTGCCGCTGGACATGTCGATTTTCGCCCGCAGCACCGCCTCGCCCTCCTGGAAGCCGCCAGCGCGCATTTTCTCGAACAAGGCGAGATTCTCCTCGACGGGGCGGTTGCGATAGGGGCTTTCGCGGCCCGGCTCGGTCAAGCTGCCGCGGTATTCGCGGATCTGCTCCGGCGTCAATTCGTCGACATAGGCTCTGCCGATGCGGATCAACTCGACCGCCATGTCATAGAGCTGGTCAAAATAGTCGGAAGCGAAATAGACGCGATCATGCCATTGGTAGCCCAGCCAGCGCAGATCTTCAGTGATGGCGTCAATATACTCTTGCTCTTCTTTGGCGGGATTGGTGTCGTCAAAGCGCAAGTTGCACAAGCCGCCGTAGCGCTCGGCAATGCCGAAATTCAGGCAGATGGACTTGGCGTGGCCGATGTGCAAATAGCCGTTGGGCTCGGGCGGGAAGCGCGTATGCACGCGGCCGGCAAAACGCGCGCTGTCATTGTGCGAATCAATAATGTCAGTGATGAAATTGCTGCTGTTTTCGTCGGGCATCGCATTGTTCCCGATTGTGGCTGCCAAGCGCGTATCATAAACAAGGTCCCCCTGTCCTTCAATAGGCTATCGCGTGCGCCGAGCGATGTAGCGCCGGGGTGCAATCGGGTACAATGGCGGGATGGTCATGCTGGGAAATCTGCGCGCGCTGATCCTGCTGCTGCTGTGCTTGAGCCCGCTCACGGCGAGTGCTCACGGTTATATCGTGCGCGCTATTCCGGCCGACCGCAGCACGCTGGAACGCCCGCCTACGCGTTTGCAATACTGGTTCAGCGAAGATCTGGAGCCGCGATTCAGCGAGATCCATCTGCGTGATCAAGCCGGCGCCGTGATCGCCAGCGGCGGCGTTGACGAGGCGAATCATGCGCTGCTGACGCTGCGCGTCCCCTCCGGCTTGCCCGATGGCGCTTACGTGGTTGAATTGCGCCCGGCCTTCGCCAGCGACGGCCACGTCATCGCCGAGAGCCGCGTTTTCTTCGTCGGCGAAGCAGTTGGCGGCGTCAGCGGCAGAAGTTACCAAGCGCGTGCAATCCCCTTGGAAGTATTGTGGCGCGCCCTGCTCAACCTGGCGAATTTCTTATTCTTCGGCGCGTCCCTGTTGTATACAGCGGTGCTGATTCCGGCCTGGGGCAACGCACAAGGCAAACTGCCGCCGCGCATCATGACTCGGCTGCGGACCTGCTATGTTGCCGCTGTCATGCTGGCATTCGCGGCCAACCTGATCGGCCTGCTGCAGCAATCGATGGCTTTCTTCAACACCGATGCCTCGCAAGTTTTGCAGCAGAATCTCTGGCAAGTTGTGCTCATCGGCTCGCGCTTTGGCGATATCTGGACCTTCCGCGTGGTCCTGCTGATCTTTTGCGCCGTCCTGCTCTTTGTGGCTGAGTATTTTCGCGCCCTAATGCCACAACTGGCGGCCGGCATCTGGCGCGGTTTGCCCTGGCTGGGCGCGATTTTCATCGGCTTGACGATGGTAACCAGTCACGCGGCCGGCTCGCCGCTGCTGCCCTGGGTCGCCATCGCGGTCGACTGGCTGCACGCCCTGGCGGTCGCCTTCTGGCTCGGCGGCGCGCTGACGATGACGCTGCTGCTGCCGACTGCGCTCTTACCTTATGAAGCTGAGCAGGAGGCGATGGCGCTGCGGGCGGTCTTGCTGCGTTTCTCGCGCCTCATGCTGCCGCTGGTCGCGCTGGCAGTCTTGAGCGGCTTGTACAACGCGCTCAATTATTTCGTGAGTCCGGCTGATATCGCCAGCAATTATGGACGAACGCTGGGCATCAAGCTGCTGCTGGCGGCGCCGGTATTCGTACTGGGCGGCTGGCAGCATATCGCCCTGCGCCCGCAACTGGCTGCCCGCTTTCGCCTGGGCGCTGGATTGGCTGGCGGGGGGCTGCTGCGGCTGGAGGTCGCGTTGATGCTGCTGACGCTGGCCGCGGCAGCCTGGTTAAGCGCGACGCCGATCCCGCAGCCTGTATTGGCCCGGGCTGATATCGCAGCGCCGCAGGCCGAAACAGCTCTGGGCGACTTGAGCCTCAGCGCAGCCATCATCCCGGGCGGGCCCGGCGTCAACAGCTATGACCTGGTCCTCAAGCGCGCCGAGGCGCCGGCTGCTGATGTCGATGTGTACATCCAACTGGTCGATCCACAGCGCGATATCCGCAGCGCCTGGCAAATGGCGGAGCAGGCGCAGGACGGCTTGTACGTCAGCGCCGGCGACGAGATCGACCGGGCTGGAGAATGGTGGACGCTGCTGGATGTCACGACGCCCGACGGCGCAATCAGCCGCGCCGCCTTCATCTGGCAGATCAGCGATGCCGCCGCCGTGCAGCAATCGCGGCAGCCGCAGCTCATTCATCTGGTCACGCTGTTCAGCATCGCCTGCGTTTTGGCCGCCTGGTCGCTGGGGCGGGTTCGCCGTCTGCTGGCAGCGCTTCAGCTATCGCCGGCCAGCCTCTTAATCGCGGGCGCTGCGGTAGTCATCTCGCTGGGCGTCATGGTCGGCGGCGCGCTGATGCTGGACGAGCGGCAGCGCGAATATACATTGACGCTTCATCCGCCGCCGGTTGTGGTCAACAGCGTCTTGCCCGATGCTGCTTCGCTGGCGCGTGGTGTGGCGCTCTACCGCGAACATTGCCTGGTCTGGCAGGGCGAGTCGGCGGACTTCCGGGCGCTGCGCAATCGGCTGGCGAGCGCGCGCGACGACTTCCTGTACGAGGCGGTCGCTTCAGGCTGGCGCGGCCTGTCGCCTTGCGGGGCGGGACTTAGCGTCGAGCAACGCTGGGATGTGGTCAACTACTTCCGTACCTTTGAGCGGCGGGAATCTTCGTAGCGACAGCAGAGACAATTGGGAGGTCGGGGGCGACTCAAGGGGCGCGTAGACGCAGCCCGTCAGTCGCCTCTACATTAGTATGCTCTTTGTTATGAAACCCAGTCAATTCGCGGGACCCGTTCACGTCGAACGCCGTAGGGGCGACCTATCAGGTCGCCCGAACGTGTATGCCAGGACATCGGTGGGCGAGCCACCGGCTCGCCCCTACGCACACAGCATTAGATTTCATATTTTGCGCGAGCCAAGCCACGACTTGCGAGCGGCTGTTGGGGCGTTACCCTAACGCAAAAAGCCCTCGTGCAGACCGCCGTCCACATTGATGATCTGCCCGGTCGTCTTGCTGAAGGCATCGGTGATCAGCAGGTAAGCCACTTCGGCCTGGTCTTCCGGGCTGATTGGCGCTTTGGTCAGCGTGCGCTGCGCATAGAACTCCGCCAGGCGCGCGCGCAAAATCTCAGTGTCTTCGTCTTCGCGGTAATCCAGGTTGTACTTGATAAGCGAGCTGATGACGCGGTCGCGCGGGAACATGCTGCTGCCCTTGACGACTGTGGCCGGCGCCAGGCCGTTGACGCGCACCAGCGGCGCCAGTTCAATCGCCAGCTCGCGCACCAGGTGGTTGGCGGCGGCTTTGCTGGTATCGTAGGCGATGGAGCCCTTTTTTGAGACGACGGCATTCACACTGGTGGTCAGCACCAGCGAAGCGGCCAGCTCCTGCGCCTGCCAAATCGGGCGCGCGCCTTGGCTCACCATATAGCCTCCGCGCACATTTACATCGAAGGACGCGCGCCACTGCTGGGCGGAATTGCCGCCCTCGGCGTCGGGCGTGAAAAAGACGCCGGCGGTAACGATGATGTCGTCAACCCCGCCATAAGCCAGTACCGCCTGCTGCAACAGCGCGCTTACGCTGTCGGCTGAGGTGATGTCGACCCCCGCCGCGATGGCGGGTCCGCAGCCGGAAACGCCTGAGCCGGCCACGCCGATGCCTTGCCCGTAGCTTTGCGTTAGCGCATCAGCAGTTGCCTGCGCGCCCGCGCTGTTGAGGTCGGCGCAGACCACGTGGGCGCCCTCGGCTGCGACGCGTTGAGCGGTCGCCACGCCGATGCCGCTGCCGGCGCCAACGACTACTACGACCTTGCGCGCCAGGGTCTTCTCGGGCGGCATACGGCGCAGCTTGGCTTCTTCCAGCGCCCAATATTCGATGTCAAAGGCTTCCTGCCGCGGCAGCGCCACGTAGCCGCCGACCGCTTCGGCGCCGCGCATCACCGCGACCGCGCAATTGTAAAACTCGGCGGTCACGCGCGATTCGCTTTTGTTCTTGCCAAAGGCGATCATGCCCAGCCCGGGGATCAGAATCACCGTGGGATTGGCATCGCGCATGGGCGGGCTGTCCGGGCGCTTGCAGGCATCGTAATAAGCCGCGTAATCCTGGCGGTACTGGGCGATGCCGTCGCGCAATTTGTCCAGCAGCGCGGCCGTATCTGCGCCGGCCGGGTCCCAGTCGATGTAGAGCGGCTTGATCTTGGTGCGCAAGAAGTGATCGGGGCAGGAGGTGCCGAGTTCAGCCAGCCGCGCGGCGTCGGCGCTGTTGACAAAACTCAGGATGTCGGCGTCGTGCTGCACCGTGCCGATGAAGCGGCTCTGTTGCGAGACCATGCCGCGCAGATGGGGCAGGATCTCGGCCAGCAAGGTCTGCCGTTGGCCGTCGCTGATATTCTCGTAAATCGCGCCGCCAAATGTCGCGTCGCCTTGCTCGTTTGCTTCCAGATAACGCGCCGCCTTCTCGATCAGCGTCAGCGACAGGTCGTAGCAATCCTTGTCGTCGTCCGCCCAGTTTATCAAACCGTGGCCGCCCAGCACGATGCCGACGCAGCCCGGATTAGCCGCGATCGTCTCGCCCAGGACCAAACCCAGGTCGAAGCCGGGCCGCTGCCAATCGACCCAGACGACCTCGTCGCCGTAGATTTCCCGCGTGAGCTGCTCGCCATTGCTGGATGCGGCGATGGCGATGACGGCGTTGGGATGGCTGTGATCGACATGGCGGTAGGGGATGAAGGCGTGCAGCGGCGTATCAATGGAGCTGGCGCGCGGATTTAAGTTGTGGACGCAATGCGGGTACATCGCCACCATGGCGTCTTCGATCGGCGTTTTGACCCCCTTGGTTTCGGCTGAGTTGTAGACATGTTGCAGCCGCATCAGCTTGTCCATATAGAGCGAGGCGAAATTTTCGCGCTGGCTGGTGCGCAGGTCGCCGCCCGAGCCCTTGACGTACATGATGTCCACATCCGCGCCCGTCAGCGGATCGACCTGAGCGATCTTGCTGGAGGTATTGCCGCCGCCGGTATTGGTGATGCGCTGGTCGGCGCCCAGCAGGTTGGAGCGGTAGACGAGGCGCTCCACGGCGTCCATCGCATTGGCGCGGGCGTCATCCCACAAGTAGTTGACGTGACGGTACTCGGAGGGATTGAATGTTTGCATGGGGTCTCCCGTAGGTGGAGGATTGACAATTGTCGCGCAAGTATAAGTATTGTCCGCGAAACAGATAAGGGCGAGCCAATGGCTCGCCCCTACAGATTCAAATCTGGATCGGATCAGGCGCTGTCAATTGCGCAGCGACATAACCGTCCGCTCGTACTCGCGGATTTCGTCCATGAAAGCCATGCCGACCGGCACGCCCTGCGAGCGGCAGTAGTAATCCCAGACCGCGCCGAAGGGCAGGCCCTTCAACTCTTCCAGCAGCGCCAGGCGTCCGGTGAAATCGCCCTCGTTCTCGTAACCGCGCAGCAGTTCGCGCGGCTCGAGCAGCGCCATCAGCAGGGCGCGGCAGGCGTTGCGCGTGCCGATGGCCCAGGCGCCGATGCGATTGATGCTGGCGTCGAAAAAGTCCAGGCCGATGTGCACCCGCTCCAGCGCGTCGCAGCGGACGATCTCTTGCATGATCGCCTGCAAATCGTCAGTCAGGGTCACGACGTGGTCGCTGTCCCAGCGCACGCCGCGGCTGACATGCAGCAGAATCTCAGGCACGTAGAGCAGAATTGACGAGAGCTTGTCGGCGATGGTCTCGGTCGGGTGGAAATGGCCGGCGTCCAGGCAGAGCAGCTTCCCTCGCGAGACGGCGTAACCGAGGTAAAATTCGTGCGAGCCGACGACGTAGCTCTCCGAGCCCAGGCCGAATAATTTGCACTCGATAGCATCGAGGTTATGCGCCGGGTCCAAGTCTTCTGCGAAGATCTGGTCGAGCGAGTCCAGCAGGTGCTGCCGCGGGCCCAGACGATCGGCCGGCATGTCTTTGTAACCGTCAGGAATCCAGACATTGTTAACCGAAGGACTGCCTAATTCGCTGCCGAAATAGGCGCTGATATGGCGCGTGGCGATGGCGTGGTCAATCCAGAATTGGCGAATGCCGGCATCGGCGTGCGATAGCGTGAAGCCGTCATCAGCCAGGTCATGCGAAAAGAACGTGGGATTAAAATCCAGGCCGTGATTATTGGCTTTGGCCCAGTCGACCCAAGATGCAAAGTGCTCCGGTTTCAGTTCGTCGCGCGGCACTTTGGCGGCGCTATCAAGGTAGGAGCCGTGCAACGCCAGGCGATGATCGCCGGGGATCAAGCTGTAGGCTTTGTCGAGATCCCCGCGCAGCTCGTCGATATTGCGCGCTTTGCCGGGATAATTGCCGGTCGCCATGATGCCGCCGCTGAGCCCGCGCTCCGGGTCTTCAAAGCCGCCGACATCGTCGCCCTGCCAGCAATGCAGGCTGATAGCGACCGACTTCAACTGCTCCAGCGCGGCCGCTGTATCGACGCCCAAAGCGGCGTAGCGTTCCCGCGCCAGTTGGTAAGCTGCTTCAATCTGTTTGTCCGAAGTCTTGAAGTTCATTCGCTCTTTCTTTCTGTGGGCGAGCCACCGGCTCGCCCCTACACAAATTCACTAATTTTAGCGAGCGCCGGCGGCTTGCAGGCAGGCTTGCATGTGCCCGCGCGATTCGGCGCCGATGGTGATGCATTGCTCAAGCGTGTGGCCGAGCCTCTTGGTGCCGATCACTTCCAGGTTGAGCGGACCGGTGTAGCCGTGCTCGTGCAAGACGCGGATGTAGCCGACCAGGTCGATATCGCCGCGGCCGTTAGCCTGATCTTCCGGCGCGCCCGGTCCCTGCTGTTGGCTGCCTTTGCAATCGCGGATGTGCACGTGTTTGATGCGGTCGATCACGGCTGCGATGGCTTCCACCGGGTTTTCGCCGGCGCGGTAGATATGCGAGGGGTCCATGTCCAGCCCGAAGTTGGGCGAGGTGATGTCCTGCAAGACCTTCAAGCTGGTCGGCGTATTGTAAACATAGTTGCCGACATGCGCCTTGACGCAAAGCATGACGCCGTACTTTTCTGCCATGTCCACCAGGACGCCCAGCTCGTCGAGAACCTGCTGGTAGGTTGACTCGTCATCGGCTACCCCGCCCGGACCGACATTGATGATGGGGATGCCGGTCTCGACCGCCGCCTGCATGGCGCGCTCCATCAGATCCGGATCGCGCGAGGACTGCTCCATCGCCAGCAGCTCCAGGTCGTATTCCTTGGACAGGCGCTTTATCTCCGGCGCGCATTCCTGCCAACGCGACAAGACCAGATGCTGGCTCATGGCGTCAATCGCCGACATCTCGATGCCGTCGTAGCCCGCCATCTTCAAGTACTTGAAGGCGGTCTCCATATCCCAATTGCCGAATAAAAGTGAATTTGCTCCCAGTTTCATGTCCTTGCCTCGCTCTACTTTTGTATGTTGCTTGTGTTCAAAGCGCGCTTGTCACAATTTCTGCCACCGAGTACACCGAGTAAAATTGAGTACACAGAGTAAGAACTTGACTCTATGCCGCTCGGCGTATCGAAATACACGACAGCGTACCTTAACGTCTGTACTCTCCGTGATTTTGTTTCCCGTTGTACATTGCTTAGCTCAATCGCTACAGGAACGTCTTAATGAAAAAACTCTGTGCCCTCTTTTTGACTCTGTGCCCTCGGTGGCAAAAAAACACCTACCTGCTGCAATCAACGTAGGCCACCGACCCCGTCTCCAACGACTCGATGGCAGCCGCCAGCACCTTCTGCGCCGCCAGACCCTCAGCCGCGCTGCCGTCGATGTCCTCAGGCGCCACGCCATCTGTCACCTGCCGCAAGAAACAATGAATCCGCTCGCGAAAGGTATTCTCGAAGTTGTGGAATCCGCCGAAAAGCGGGTCAGTATAAACCGTCTTCTGCAGGTCGCCCGCCGGGTAGAGCGTCAACTCGCGCCACATGTCGTCCAGCACGAAACGGCCGCCGGTGCCCGCCACTTCACAGCGTTCCATCGGATGCCCGCGCTCGATATCGTAGCTGCCCGTCAGCGACCCGACCACGCCATTGCGAAAGCGGAAGCTGAATTGCGCCGTCGACCAGATCTGCCGCCCCGGCGCCTTGGCCCCGAAGCAGTGCACCGCTTCAATGTCGCCGCAGAAGTAGCGCATGACATCTACCGTATGCGGGTGCAGCGACTTGATATGGTAGAAGGGTGAGGTCTCGGCCGGGTTCATAATCCACATCGCCATGTTGACGAAGAGCAGCTGTCCCAGCCGCCCCTCATCCACCCAGGATTTCGCCAGGCGCGCGGCGGGCGTGAAGCGGTGGTTGAGGTTGATGCCGTAACAGAGGCCCATCTCGCGTCCCTTTGCCACCATCTCTTCGGCGGGCGCAATCTCGTTGGAGATGGGTTTCTCGCCCAAGACGTGGCAGCCGGCCGAGAGCGCCTGCATCGTTGGCAAGTAATGATCGCTGCTGTTCTCGAAGCCGCCGGTTGTGACGCTGACCACGTCGGGGGCCAGGTCGCGCAGCATATCTTCGACATCGTAGAAGGCGGGAATGTCATAGAGGCCGGCCGCTTGGTCGGCGCGTTCGGGGATGACATCGCAGACGCCGACCAGGTCAGCCAACTCGTTCTGCGCATAAAGCTTGGCGTGCCGATTGCCGATCGGGCCCAAGCCGATGACCGCTACTCTAAGTGCCATAGTTTATCTCTGTGCCCTTTGTGTCTCAGTTGTTCCAAGGTGGCCATGCGAAAATTGAATGGAAGTCCATTCTAAAGCGGGCGACCCAATGGCTCGCCCCTACAATTCCTCAGTTATTTTGGCAATTTCGGTTCCATGGCGATCATTCACATTTCTTACTCGGCACTACTTCTGTGGTGAAATAAATCTGCATCGCGCCCGATCAACCTGCGCGAGCCGGCGCCCTGGCTGGCATCTCATAGCCGTATTCGCGCATGGCTGGCTCAAGAAAGTCAAAATAATTCACGCCATCGTCGCGCTGCCAGCGATTGATGGTGTCCTGCCGCATGATGATGCGCGCCAGCGGTATGCCCAGAAAATCCTCCAGCCGCTGCAGCGTTTCTTCCTGCTTCGTGACAAAGTCTTCAAAGCGCACTTCAATCCAGCGTTTGGGCTTGGGCGTCGACTTGACCAGATCATACTGATACTTCCAGGAGATGGCGCGGCGCAGGCGTTCGTCGTCCGTCTCCGGATACTGAATGCCGAAGTCGCGCATGTCGTCCGTCTTGTGCGAGCCGATGATGCAGTCGCGCGGATTGCGAATCCAAAAGATGTAATGCATATCGGGATACATCCGCAGGATCCAAGGAAAGACCAGCGTCGTCTCTGGCACTTTCCAGCCCTTGAGCGGGCGCGAATGTTTGTGCACTGACTCCAGGTAGCGATGAAGATTTCGTTTGAACACGTCCGGAATCTCCGTCTCGTGAGCGCGGCTGAAATCCCAGCTTAGGTCGCCGTTCCACTTGACGTAACGCGCGAAAACGCGGCAGGCGTCATACATCGCATGCGCCGGCACCAAATCTCCCGACGGATTCAGCGTTTGACCCATGTAAACGCCAGAGGCGTAGAGTGTATGGGAAATTGCTCGTGTACCGCTGTGGCCGCGGCCAATGACCGTTATCACAGCGAGACGACCCTTCCCGTATCCCAGGATTCAATGGCCGCCTCGATGATTTGTTGAACGTGCAAGCCGTCGGCGCCCGAGGCGTCTATCTTGTCAGGCGCCACGTTTGCCAGATTCTGATCCACCCAGTGATTGATGCGGCTCTGGAAGGTCTCGCCAAAATGGCTCATGCCGCCGTAATTCTCGTGGCGTTCCGTTTGGCCCTCGAAGCGGGGATAATAGGTGAGTTCTTCGCAAGCGTCCCGCAGAAAGATGCGCCCGTCCGAGCCGAAGACGTCAAGCGTCTCCAAGCCGTAGGAGCCGCCGCCCATCTTGGTGGCGCCGAAATTGCCATCGTAGCTGCCGCGCAGATGCCCGATGATGCCGTTTTCGTAGAGCAGATTGACCTGGACGTTGGACCAGATTTTGCGGCCCTTGCCCTTCTTGAATATGGCGTGCACCTGGCTGACATCCGCTTGAGCGAAGTAACGCATAACATCCAGCGAATGCGGGTGCAGCGCGCGCATATGAAAATGGGGCGAGGTTTCGTTGGGGTTGTTGATCCACATGGTCATATCGATCATATTGACTTCGCCCAGGCGTCCCCGCAGGATCCAGTCTTTCGCCAATTCCGCCGCCGGCGTAAAGCGGTGATTGAGGTTGATGCCGTAGCGCAGGTTCTTTTCACGAGCGAGCGCGACCATTTCTGCGGCCTCGGCGACGTTGTTGGAGATGGGCTTTTCGCCCAGGACGGGATAGCCGGCGCGCAGCAACTGCATTGTCGGCGCATAGTGGTCGCCGCCATTTTCGGCGCCGGCTGTCGTCACGCTGGCCGCGTCGAATTCGACGCCGCTGTCGAGCAGCGCCTGAACCGAGTAAAAGCCTTGACAGCCGAAGGCCTCGGCCGCCTTGTCCGAACGTTCCTGCAAGATGTCGCAGACGGCGACGACCTTGGCCTCCGGGTGGTTGCTGTAACAGCGCCCGTGATTGTTGCCGATCCCGCCCATTCCAACGATCGCTACGCGTAAGGTCATAAGAATTCTCTCCTTCTCATATGTGGGCGACTCACCGAGTCGCCCCTACAGTTTCGCTTTATGCGGGCGACCCGGCGGCTCGCCCCTACAATTCGCATTATTCGGGCGACCCAAGGCTTGCCCCTACAATAGCAGTGGATTGCTACTCTTCTTCGCGTGATTGCGCCTGCATCTTGATGGCTTTGGTCAAGTCGCCGATGTACAAGGTATCGTAGGCTTGCTGCGAGGTTTTGAATGGACCTACGCCCTTGTGGCCGTGCCAGTCGCCCTGCGTCAGCATCGGGTTGGTGAAGCCGGTTTCGGCCTCGCGCTTGGCGATCCAGGCATCCATGCGCTCGCGCAGCGCCGCGACTACATCGGGTCGCTCCTCCGCCAGATTGTTGTCTTCGTTGGGGTCTTCCACCAGATTGAACAGCTCAATCTCCGGCTTGAAGTGGAAGTCCGGCTCCAGCGCGATCATCAGCTTCCAGCCCGGTGTGCGCCAGCCATGCTTGCGCATCCAGGTGCATTCGCTGATGTAGAATTCGCTGTCAAAAGATGATACATCGCCATTGACCATGGACATCATGCTTTGGCCGTCAAATGCGTAGCCGTCCGTCTCCGCTTGCTCTGCCAGGCCGGCCAGGTCGAGCAGGGTGGGCAGCAAATCCTTATGCTGATTGAAGCCGCTGACGCGCTCGCCGGCCGGTACCGCGCCCGGATAACGAATGATCAGCGGGACGTGCAGCACATTGTCGAAAATGCCGTGATGGTCGAACCACAATTCGTGGTCATAGAGCGTTTCGCCGTGGTCGCCATTTACGACGATTATGGTGTCGTCCAGAATGCCCATGCCTTCGAGCGCCGTAAAGATGGACTGGATGCAGGCGTCCATATAGGCGATGGCGCCGTCGTACTGCGCGATGATGTAGTCTTTGTCGGAGATGCCGGGCGGCATCCAGGACTTGTAAAAGGTGGCGAAGGGTTTGAAATCCAGCACCGGATCCATCGAGCGATTGTTCGGGTCGCATTCGTCGCCGTGATAAAACATGCGCTCGTAAGGTTCCGGCGGCAGGTAGGGCGCGTGCGGGTCCATATGCCGCAGCATGACGAACCAGGGCTTGTCTTCGGCGCTAAGCCGCTCCAGCTCCGGCATGGTCGCATCGTTCAGGTTCTGCGCTTTGGGGCTGCGTCCCAGTTCGAAGCTGCCCCAGCCGGCGTACTCGATGTACTTGTCGAAACCGCGCGAACTGGGATTGCCCGGGAAGCCGACGCAAGTTGTATTGTAGCCGTATCCGCGAAAGATCTCGGCCGCGGTCGGTACTTCCGCCCGCAGGGGACCCTGATGCCGCAGCGCAACCACCTGCGTGCCAAAGCAGTCGCGGCCGGTCAGCATCGACGCGTAGGCCGGCGTGGTGGGTATATGCGGGCTGAAGGTGTTCTCGAAGAGCGTACCGCCCTCGGCGAAGCGATCGATATGCGGCGTGGTGTTGCGTCCGTAGCCGTAACACGACATGTGATCGGCGCGGATGGAATCGATGGCTATCAGCAGGACATTCGGCTTTTTGGGCATACGTAAATCTCCTCGTGTCTCTTTTCACGAACGCGGAAAGTCTACCATAGGCGTTTGAGCCGCGCTACGAATTCGACAATAAGCCAATAAGTTAGCCATTTTGCGTCAATTCCGCAAGTTTAATTAACCGATTACTTGCAATGTCTTGATTCTGCGTTACTATATGCCTGCATTCGCCCTTGTGAGGGCAGGTTGGGCGCAGGTTGGCGTCCGGCGCTTTTGTACAAATCAGTCAAGGAGTAGTTTCGTATGGCAAGGAAACTCGTACTTTTGTTATTGTTGGCGCTGTTGACAGTGCCAACGCTTGTCGGCTTCGCGCAGGAGCCGCAAGGTCTTCCTGTCGAGGTACCGGGCGGGCGCGAGAACCTCTGGGTTTTCGATCGCATTTACCGTCTGCCGACGGAAGCTAACTGGAATATTTGGAAGAGCGGCATCCACACGGCCTTCTTCCACGCGCTGATGCACGAAACCTTCTGGAATCGTGATCAGGAAACCGGCGCATTCATCCACGGATTAGCCGCAGGCGACCCGGTTTACAATGACGACTTTACTGAAATGTCGGTTGACTTGCGTCAAGGCGTCCTCTGGACTGACGGCGAAGAATTCAACGCCGACGATGTCGTCTACACCATCAATGCCCTCAAGGACAACTACGAAGGCGGAACGCAGTCCGGCTGGCAGGTTCAGCTGAACGACTTCGGCGCTGAGGTCGAAAAGACCGGCGAATACAGCGTCAATTTCACCTTGAGCCGTCCGAACCCGCGTTTCCACACCCTCTTTGAATCCCGTTGGAATGGCATTTATATGATGCCGAGCCACGTGGTCGCCGAAGTTGAAGCCAACCTGGCCGAGGGCGAGAGCCTCACCGATTGGTATTGGGAAGCCGAAGACATGGTTGTCTTGGGCAACTACCTGCCCATCGACTGGGATGAAAACGGTTACTGGCAGCTTTTCCAGCGCCGTGAAGATCCCGAAAATTCGCTGGCTGGCATCATCACCGGCGGTTCTGGCCCTCCGTATGCCCTGGGCATTTGGTACGGCAACGAGAACATCAAGAAAGCCATCGCCATGTCCCGTGGCGAGCTGGATGTGTACTTCGATGTGGATATCGAATCTTTCGAGACCACGCTCGATACTGCGCCGACCGCTCGCAGCTGGTTCACCGCCTTCCCCTGGGCCTATCCCAACGAAGTCAGCAGCCGCGCGATGTCTTTCAACCTTGAAGGCGACGCCCTGGTGGCCAACAAGGACGTCCGTTGGGCGCTGGCGCTGGCGATCAACATCGTCGAACTGCAAACCGAGTACATCGGTGGCATCGCCAAGGTAACGCCCATCAACATCCCGCCGACGCCTAAGCTCTACGAGCTCTATCACGAACCGCTCGAACAGTGGCTCATCGACCTGCAGATCGACCTGGGCGATGGCGAGATGTACAACCCCTACGATCCCACCGTGCCCGACCAGATTGCGGCTTGGGCTGAAGGTTATGGCCACACCGTTCCCGGCACACCGCGCGATGTATTTGGCAGCGGCTGGTGGAAATTCGATCCGGACGCGGCTGAGAAACTGCTGATAAAAGCGGGTTTGAGTCGCGATGGCGGCGGCAACTGGCTGACGCCCGACGGCGAGATCTGGACGCTCGACATCCAGTCCGATCCGAGCGAGAACGATGCCTATCGTATGGGCCAAGCCGCGGCTGACATGTGGTCGGAGTTCGGCATTGACGTGAACTTCATCACGCTCGACCGCAGCACCTGGACCCAAAACCATCGCGTAGGCGCCTTTGAGGTCAGTACGCCATGGCAGAGCTTTGCGCTGGCATCGGGCGATATGTGGCCCAACGTGCGCGGCTACCACTCCAAGTACTACGCGCCCAGCGGCGAGGATTACAATCCGCTCGGCGGCAACTCCCTGCGTCGCCAGCAGGAGACGGTACTGGACGAGCTGATTGACGCGATGGAATCGGTCAACCCTGTTGCGCAAGAGGAAGAGAATCTGGCGCTGGCGCATGAATTCGTCAAGCACTGGACCGAGAACATGCTCGACATCACCACCATCGCCTTCAAGAAGTTCGTCACCTGGGATGAGAAGTACTGGACGGGTTTCCCGACTGCTGAGAACCCGAACTATCAGCCCTTGTACTGGTTCATGGGCGGCAAGTTCGCCATCCAGAACCTGACGCCAACGTCGTAGTTGAATTGACTGTGCGGGCGGCTCACTGAGTCGCCCATACACACTCAAAATCTGTTGGGGCCTGATTCCCCGCGATGAAGACTCCCTTCCCTCGTTTTGGGGATGCCCTCAATAGAGATTGAGGGAAGGGGCGGGGATTGGGGAGCCTAAGGGACAACGAATGAATCTCCTGCGAACCTACATCCTGCCGCGTATCCTGCAGTGGTTCTTGGTCGTCTTCATCGGCATAACGGCCACTTTCTTGATTCCGCGCTTGTCGCCGGTCAATCCGGTGGACGAGATGCTGGCGCGCATGACCGCTTTCCAGTCGATGAATCCCGAAGCCTTCGCGTCCATGCGCGAATCGACCATGGCGCTCTATGGACTGGACAAGACATTGATTGAGCAGTACTTCGCTTATTGGGGGCGGCTGCTGCAAGGCGATCTGGGTCCGTCGTTCGGAAACTTCCCGCGGCCGGTTGCCGATGTCATCGCCGTGGCTCTGCCCTGGACCATAGGACTATTGGGCGTCGCCACATTCTTCTCGTGGACGGGGGGCGTGCTCTTGGGCGCGCTGGCGGGCTATTTCCATGACCGGCGCTGGGCGCAGGCGCTCGAGCGCGTTGTCGTTGTTGTGTATCCGGTGCCTTATCTTATTATTGCCTTTATTCTCATTCTTATATTCGCCGCCTGGTTAAAGTGGTTCCCGCTGGTTGGTGGCTCCCGCGGGGATCCGGCGCTGACTTGGGAATACATCAGCACGCTGCTTTATTTCGGCTTCTTGCCGGGGCTTTCCATCGTCATCGGCGCGACGGCCTTCCGCTTCATCATGGCGAAGTCGCTGACGACGACCGAGATCGCCAGCGATTATGTGCAGTACGCCGAGCTGGCCGCTGTGCCCAAGCGCAAGATCATCCTGTTTTATGTCGCGCGCAATACGATGCTGCCGCAAGTGACAGACTTGGCGCTTTCGCTGGGCGCGATCTTTGAAGGCGCGCTTATCACCGAGGTCTTGTTCGCCTATCCCGGCATCGGCTTTGTCACCTATAACGCCATTTATAACGGCGACTACAACGTCATCATGGGCATCACGCTATTGTCGATCGTCGGCATCGCCACGGCGTCGCTCGTCATCGACTTGCTCTATCCCGTCTTCGATCCGCGCGTGCGTCTGCGTTAGGAGAGGCTGCTTTGCTTACTACAATACGTGATCTGTTCAAGTTCAGCCCTTCGTTTCGCGTCGGTTCACTTATTTTGCTCTTCGTGGTGATCATGCTGGTCTTGTCCGTCTTTTCGCCCTTCGAAGAGGACAAGCTGCGGCGCAAGGTCAAACGCAATCAGCCGCCCTCAGCCGACTTCGTTTTCGGCACGACATCGCAGGGGCAAGATGTCTTCTGGATGTTGACCTTCGCCGTTCGCAATACGCTGATAATCTCTGGAATCGCAGTGCTAATCGGACGCGGCATCGGCGTCGTCCTCGGCATGATTTCGGGCTATTTGGGCGGGACTTTCGACCGGGTGACGCAATCCATTGTTGAGAGTGTGATCGTGATCCCGCGATTACCCTTGCTCATATTGATCGGCGCTATATTGCGCGGCTCGCTGACGATTTATTCGCTGGGCATTCTCATCGGCTTGCTGGACTGGGCTTATCCCTCCAAGCGATACCGCGCGCAGATTTTGAGCCTGCGCGAGCGCGACTTCTCGCATACGGCCGTGTTCAGCGGTATGAGCACCATCAAGATCGTCATTCGCGAGCACATGCCCTTTATCATTCCCTTCATGCTGGCGGATATCATCAGCGGCTTCCTCTTTTCAATTGGCATCGAAGTGACGCTCTCCTATCTCGGCCTGGCCAACCTGGACAGCCCGACCATCGGCACCATGATCTACTGGGGCAATTATTACCAGTCGATCTGGGTGGGGCGCTCTTGGGTCTTGATCGCGCCGATCGTGGCGACAGTGCTGTTGGTGCTCGGCTTCTACCTGATGTCAGTTGGGTTGGGCGAATACCTCGATCCGCGCAAACGGCTGGTTCGTCTGACGGCGGACGTTGGCGAAGAGCCACAGGATGACGACCCCCGCAAAGACAAGGATGATGCATGGGCACCATAATCGAAACCAACAACCTGCGTGCCTATTACATCACCAATGCCTACGGCGTCGAGCGCACCGTCAAGGCCGTCGACGATATCACCCTGCGCATCCAGGAGGGCGAAGTCTATGGCATCGCCGGCGAATCGGGCTGCGGCAAATCGACCTTGCTGCGGATTCTGCTGGGCGCGTATCAGCCGCCGCTGACCGTTGTTGGCGGCGAAGTGAAGTACCATCTCGAGGGCGAAGTCCTCGACGCCGCTGAAATGACCGAGGAGCAGCAGCGGGACCTGAAGTGGCGTACGATTTCGTATATCCCTCAAGGCTCAATGCATGTGCTCAACCCGGTGCGGCGCATCCGTGATACCTTCCACGACTTCATCAGCGCCCACCGCGATGTGACCAAATCCGAATCGTTTCAACTGACGGCGGAATATCTGCGCGATTTGGGGCTGCCCGAGAAGGTGATGGCCTCTTATCCGCATCAGCTTTCAGGCGGCATGCGGCAACGCGTGACCATCGCCCTGGCGACAATCCTCTGGCCCAAGCTCATCTTCGCCGATGAGCCGACTACGGCGCTTGATGTCGTCGTGCAGCGCGGCGTCATTCAAATGCTGAAGGATGTGCAGCAGAAAGAAGGCAGCACGCTGGTGCTGATCACGCACGATATCGGCGTTCACGCCAATTTGGCCGACCGTATCGGCATTCTCTACGCCGGCAAGCTGGTGGAAGAGTCCGACACCAGGACGATCCTGGAACGCCCGCGCCATCCCTATACCCGCTACCTGATTGAGTCGCTGCCCAGCCTTGATTCGCGCGAAGAACGCGTGGCGATCCCCGGGCGCCCGCCGGCCTTGGATCGACCGCCCAGCGGCTGCCGCTTCCATGAACGCTGTCCGCTGGCGAAGGAGATCTGCAAGACGATTGAACCCGAGCTGATCGAGATTGAGCCGAAGCATTTCACTGCCTGTCACGTAGTCGAGGAGGAGCTAACTGGTGTCGCAGTCTGAGCCGCTCCTGCAAATAGAAAACTTGACCAAGGTCTTTCATATCCGCCAGGGCTTCGCCTCGCAAGACTTCCTTGCGGTGGACAACGCCTCAATCGTCATCGATTCCGAAAAACCGGAAATCTTCGCCGTAGTTGGCGAGAGTGGCAGCGGCAAGACCACGCTGGCGAAGATGGTATTGGGCATGGAAACCTCGTCCCAGGGCATCTTGCGTTACAAAAACCGCGTCATCAACGACATCAGCCGAAAGGAAATGAAGCGCTGGTTCTACCGCGAAGTGCAGCCGGTGTTTCAAGATCCCTTCGCGGCCTTCAGCCCCTTAAAACGTATTGACAGCTATCTCTATGAGACGGCGCAGAATTACAAGATGGTGGCGGACAAGAAAGAAACGCCGCGTTATATCAACGAAGTATTGAGCGAGGTCGGCTTGACGCTGGCCGAGATTGCCGGGCGCTATCCCAATGAGCTATCCGGCGGGCAAGCGCAGCGCGTTGCCATCGCGCGCGCCCTGATCACCAAACCTTCGCTGATCGTCGCGGACGAGCCAGTGTCCATGCTCGACGCCTCGCTGCGCATGTCAATCGTGAACATGTTCCGCAAGCTGAAAGAAGACAATAACGTCAGCGTCATCTACATCACACACGATCTCGCGACCGCCTATTATACCGGTGATCGCATCGCCGTTATGCTGCGCGGCTGGATCGTGGAGATGGGCCCTACGGAGCGGGTGCTAGGCAATCCGCTGCACCCCTACACCCAGAACCTGAAGACCTCGATTCCCAGCATCAAATCGGACGAAACCTGGGACGAGAAGATCGACCTGGCGGTGATCGAGACCGACGAATATACGCGCACCGGCTGCAAATTCGCCGGTCGCTGCCCGGCGGTGATGGATATCTGCCACGAGAATATTCCGCCCAGCGTTATGCATGAAGGACGCACGGTA